>NZ_JBTZRO010000001.1:0-4285933 GCF_054888995.1 Arthrobacter sp. MMS24-T111
GGATGTGAGCTGGCGTTGCCTGAGGACGCGCAAGATGTGAGCGGGGGTTGGTGGGTGGCGTGTCGGATGTGAGCGGGGGTTGCGGTTTTGCCTGTCGGGTGTGAGCGGGGGTGGTGGGGTTGTGGTGGTGGTGTTAAGTGTGGGAGGCCCCAACCATGTTGGTTGGGGCCTCGACCAGTGGTGTGTGTCCGGCGGTGTCCTACTCTCCCACACCCTCCCGGGTGCAGTACCATCGGCGCTGTGGGTCTTAGCTTCCGGGTTCGGAATGGGACCGGGCGTTTCCCCCACGCTATGACCGCCGTAACCTTGTTACCCGTCCCAACCCTGTGGGGGTTGGTGGGAAGTTTGTGGTTACAACATCTACCATCCCTTTTTGTTGGGGTGGTTGTGGTGTTGCTGTATTCAGTTGTTGGTTCCGTGCCGTATCAAACCCCGGGTGTTGGGGGTTGTTGGTTGGGAACCACATAGTGGACGCAAGCAGAATTTGTATGTATCTGTGTGGTGTAAGTTGTTGGCCTATTAGTACCGGTCAGCTTCACGAGTCGTTAGTCCTCGCTTCCACATCCGGCCTATCAACCCAGTGGTCTGGCTGGGGGCCTCTCACACATAAATGTGTATGGAAATCTCATCTTGAAGCGAGCTTCCCGCTTAGATGCTTTCAGCGGTTATCCCATCCGAACGTAGCTAATCAGCGGTGCACTTGGCAGTACAACTGACACACCAGAGGTTCGTCCGTCCCGGTCCTCTCGTACTAAGGACAGCCCTTCTCAAATTTCCTGCGCGCGCAGCGGATAGGGACCGAACTGTCTCACGACGTTCTAAACCCAGCTCGCGTACCGCTTTAATGGGCGAACAGCCCAACCCTTGGGACCTACTCCAGCCCCAGGATGCGACGAGCCGACATCGAGGTGCCAAACCATGCCGTCGATATGGACTCTTGGGCAAGATCAGCCTGTTATCCCCGAGGTACCTTTTATCCGTTGAGCGACGGCCATTCCACAATGTACCGCCGGATCACTAGTCCCGACTTTCGTCCCTGCTCGAGATGTCTCTCTCACAGTCAAGCTCCCTTGTGCACTTACACTCGACACCTGATTGCCAACCAGGCTGAGGGAACCTTTGGGCGCCTCCGTTACTTTTTAGGAGGCAACCGCCCCAGTTAAACTACCCATCAGGCACTGTCCCTGACCCGGATTACGGGCCGAAGTTAGATGTCCAAAGTGACCAGAGTGGTATTTCAACGATGACTCCACCCGAACTGGCGTCCGGGCTTCAACGTCTCCCACCTATCCTACACAAGCCACTCCGAACACCAATACCAAACTATAGTAAAGGTCTCGGGGTCTTTCCGTCCTGCTGCGCGTAACGAGCATCTTTACTCGTACTGCAATTTCGCCGAGTTTATGGTTGAGACAGCGGGGAAGTCGTTACTCCATTCGTGCAGGTCGGAACTTACCCGACAAGGAATTTCGCTACCTTAGGATGGTTATAGTTACCACCGCCGTTTACTGGGGCTTAAATTCTCAGCTTCGCCGTGAGGCTAACCGGTCCTCTTAACCTTCCAGCACCGGGCAGGAGTCAGTCCGTATACATCGTCTTGCGACTTCGCACGGACCTGTGTTTTTAGTAAACAGTCGCTTCCCCCTGGTCTCTGCGGCCCCGATCCCCTCCACACCGCGAAGGTGTATCAAGGTTGGGGCCCCCCTTCTCCCGAAGTTACGGGGGCATTTTGCCGAGTTCCTTAACCATAATTCTCTCGATCGCCTTAGTATTCTCTACCTGATCACCTGTGTCGGTTTGGGGTACGGGCGGCTAAAACCTCGCGTCGATGCTTTTCTCGGCAGCATAGGATCACCAAATCCCCCCAAACGGGGGTCCCATCAGATCTCAGGCACCATGAGTGGCGGATTTGCCTACCACTCGCCCTACATCCTTAGACCGGGACAACCATCGCCCGGCTCGGCTACCTTCCTGCGTCACACCTGTTAATACGCTTGCCTCCCAGGATCAGGTCCCGCGCTCCACCAAAACCCTTCACCCACAAGGGGTGTCAGGCAGGTCTCGGGCGGTTAGTATCCCCTGTTCAACATGGACGGTTTTTCGCCGGTACGGGAATATCAACCCGTTGTCCATCGACTACGCCTGTCGGCCTCGCCTTAGGTCCCGACTTACCCAGGGCAGATTAGCTTGACCCTGGAACCCTTGATCATTCGGCGGACGGGTTTCTCACCCGTCTTTCGCTACTCATGCCTGCATTCTCACTCGTGTAGGCTCCACCGCTGGTTTACACCGCGACTTCACCGCCCACACGACGCTCCCCTACCCATCCAAACACCTGAACCACGAAGGCTTAGCCAATGCTTGAATGCCACAACTTCGGCGGTGTACTTGAGCCCCGCTACATTGTCGGCGCGGAATCACTTGACCAGTGAGCTATTACGCACTCTTTAAGGGTGGCTGCTTCTAAGCCAACCTCCTGGTTGTCTGGGCAACTCCACATCCTTTCCCACTTAGCACACGCTTAGGGGCCTTAGTTGGTGGTCTGGGCTGTTTCCCTCTCGACTATGAAGCTTATCCCCCACAGTCTCACTGCTGCGCTCTCACTTACCGGCATTCGGAGTTTGGCTGACGTCAGTAACCTTGTAGGGCCCATTAGCCATCCAGTAGCTCTACCTCCAGCAAGAAACACGCAACGCTGCACCTAAATGCATTTCGGGGAGAACCAGCTATCACGAAGTTTGATTGGCCTTTCACCCCTACCCACAGCTCATCCCCTCCATTTTCAACTGAAGTGGGTTCGGTCCTCCACGACGTCTTACCGTCGCTTCAACCTGGCCATGGGTAGATCACTTCGCTTCGGGTCTAGATCACGCCACTGCAACGCCCTATTCAGACTCGCTTTCGCTACGGCTGCCCCACACGGGTTAACCTCGCGACGTAACACTAACTCGCAGGCTCATTCTTCAAAAGGCACGCCGTCACAACTACAAGGCTGCTCCGACGGATTGTAAGCACACGGTTTCAGGTACTGTTTCACTCCCCTCCCGGGTACTTTTCACCTTTCCCTCACGGTACTGGTCCGCTATCGGTCATTAGGGAGTATTTAGGCTTATCAGGTGGTCCTGACAGATTCGCACGGGATTTCTCGGGCCCCGTACTACTTGGGATACTCTCACAGGCGGCACAAACACATTACGGTTACGGGACTAACACCCTCTCTGGCCGGCCTTTCAAAACCGTTCACCTATGCGCGCACATCACACCCCACCAGCCCGGCAGAACTGGTATGGAAAGTCCCACAACCCCGACCATGCAACGCCCGCCGGCTATCACACATGGAACGGTTTAGCCTGATCCGCGTTCGCTCGCCACTACTAACGGAATCACTATTGTTTTCTCTTCCTGCGGGTACTGAGATGTTTCACTTCCCCGCGTTCCCCCCACGCACCCTATGTGTTCAGGTACGGGTCACCAAGTCACTCGCGCGCTCAGCGGGGTTTCCCCATTCGGACACCCTGGGATCACAGTCCGGTTATCGACTCCCCCAGGCTTATCGCAGATTCCTACGTCCTTCTTCGGCTCCTAATGCCAAGGCATCCACCGTGTGCTCTTAAAAGCTTGACCACAAAGATCAAAAAAATTTCTCGAGAGAACCACAGAAACCAACCACACCCCAACACCCACGAAGGGCATCAACAGCGCAGCCAGATCCAGGTTCATATTCTTGGAAATTGCTTCTTATACAAGATGCTCGCGTCCACTATGTAGTTCTCAAACAACAACCCCAAACCACACACCCCACACACCACGCCCACAACAGCAGACGCACCCATGCATGATCGATGCAGCCAGGAAACCAGAAACAAACAAACCCACACCCCGCCAGCCCTCCCCCGAAAGGGACAACCAACAGACCATGGCCCTGTTGCCTCAGGACCCAACAGTGTGCCAAACACTAAACCGCGCCATCACCCACCCACCGTTCCAGAACCATCACTGGCTCGTACTAAGACAAGCAAAAAACACCACGACCGCTATTTGCTGATATTCCACCCTTGAGCACCCGCCACGAAACACTCGTCCGTGAAACGGGCCTTTACTCCTGACAACACCACCACCCCGCATACACGGGACAGCAACTGCTGTAGGTGCTCCTTAGAAAGGAGGTGATCCAGCCGCACCTTCCGGTACGGCTACCTTGTTACGACTTAGTCCCAATCGCCAGTCCCACCTTCGACAGCTCCCTCCCACAAGGGGTTAGGCCACCGGCTTCGGGTGTTACCAACTTTCGTGACTTGACGGGCGGTGTGTACAAGGCCCGGGAACGTATTCACCGCAGCGTTGCTGATCTGCGATTACTAGCGACTCCGACTTCATGGGGTCGAGTTGCAGACCCCAATCCGAACTGAGACCGGCTTTTTGGGATTAGCTCCACCTCACAGTATCGCAACCCTTTGTACCGGCCATTGTAGCATGCGTGAAGCCCAAGACATAAGGGGCATGATGATTTGACGTCGTCCCCACCTTCCTCCGAGTTGACCCCGGCAGTCTCCTATGAGTCCCCACCATCACGTGCTGGCAACATAGAACGAGGGTTGCGCTCGTTGCGGGACTTAACCCAACATCTCACGACACGAGCTGACGACAACCATGCACCACCTGTAAACCAGCCCCAAAGGGGAAACCACATTTCTGCGGCGATCCGGTTCATGTCAAGCCTTGGTAAGGTTCTTCGCGTTGCATCGAATTAATCCGCATGCTCCGCCGCTTGTGCGGGCCCCCGTCAATTCCTTTGAGTTTTAGCCTTGCGGCCGTACTCCCCAGGCGGGGCACTTAATGCGTTAGCTACGGCGCGGAAAACGTGGAATGTCCCCCACACCTAGTGCCCAACGTTTACGGCATGGACTACCAGGGTATCTAATCCTGTTCGCTCCCCATGCTTTCGCTCCTCAGCGTCAGTTAATGCCCAGAGACCTGCCTTCGCCATCGGTGTTCCTCCTGATATCTGCGCATTTCACCGCTACACCAGGAATTCCAGTCTCCCCTACATCACTCTAGTCTGCCCGTACCCACCGCAGATCCGGAGTTGAGCCCCGGACTTTCACGGCAGACGCGACAAACCGCCTACGAGCTCTTTACGCCCAATAATTCCGGATAACGCTTGCGCCCTACGTATTACCGCGGCTGCTGGCACGTAGTTAGCCGGCGCTTCTTCTGCAGGTACCGTCACTTTCGCTTCTTCCCTACTGAAAGAGGTTTACAACCCGAAGGCCGTCATCCCTCACGCGGCGTCGCTGCATCAGGCTTCCGCCCATTGTGCAATATTCCCCACTGCTGCCTCCCGTAGGAGTCTGGGCCGTGTCTCAGTCCCAGTGTGGCCGGTCACCCTCTCAGGCCGGCTACCCGTCGTCGCCTTGGTAGGCCATTACCCCACCAACAAGCTGATAGGCCGCGAGTCCATCCAAAACCACAAAAGCTTTCCACCAACCACCATGCGATGGAAGGTCATATCCGGTATTAGACCCAGTTTCCCAGGCTTATCCCAGAGTCAAGGGCAGGTTACTCACGTGTTACTCACCCGTTCGCCACTAATCCCCCCAGCAAGCTAGGGATCATCGTTCGACTTGCATGTGTTAAGCACGCCGCCAGCGTTCATCCTGAGCCAGGATCAAACTCTCCGTTGAAGAAAAACAGACACAACCAAGCAGGTGGAAATAACACCACACCCGGCTGCACAAAATTTGAAACCAGCTGTAAAAACCAGACCACACCACGGGGTGGCGGATCCAGTCAATTCAACCAATCCATAAAACAATTGGTATCAACAAACTTGGCACACTATTGAGTTCTCAAACAACAGACACACCCGGCACCACCACAACCAAACAAACAGTCGCAGATCGCTCCGGAGCAACTTTCCAAACTTACCCGATCCCCCACCCCAACACAAATCCAACTTCCAGGATCCGAATCGAAATGAAGACCGCCCCCACCCGCCAGGCTCGCCACAAAGCGAACCATTTTCCAGGCCGTTCAGAAGGGGGTTTTCGCCGCTATCTTTCCGCATCAGCGGCGGCGACTCAGAAAACAATACACGCCCACCAACCCCACCGCAAATCCACCCTCAAGGAAGGCCAACGGCCCCCAAAAACCTTGCAAATACAAGGATTCCAGGGGCCGTCGGCACTCCCCAGCCTCTCTACCGGCCGGAACTGCCCGCTATGCAGTGGCTCACAGTGGTTACTTTGGTGCCCGGGCGGTGGGGCTAAGGTCGTCGTCGGACTGCTGATCCGTTTCCCGCTGGTCCCCGGAGGCAGCAGCAACGGTGCCGCCTTCCACCGTGTGGCGGTCGTTCTTTTCCCCATCACCCCGGGTCTTCAGGAGGCTGGCCACCGTGGCAACTGCGATGGTGGCACCGATGAACAGCAGCGAGAACCAGATGGGGATTTCAGGGACCCACAAGAGCGGCTGCCCGCCGTTGATGAAAGCCAGTTCGTTCACGTGCAGTGCGTGGAAGACAAGCTTCACGCCGATGAAGGAGAGGATGACGGCCAGGCCCTGGGCCAGGTAGACGAGGCGTTCCAGCAGTCCCCCGATCAGGAAGAACAGCTGGCGCAGGCCCATCAGGGCGAAGGCGTTGGCGGTGAAGACGATGTACGCCTCGTTGGTGAGCCCGTAAATGGCCGGGATGGAGTCAACGGCAAAGATCAGGTCCACAAAGCCAATGGCAATGATGGTCAGCATCATGGGGGTATAGAACCGTTTGCCGCCTTGCTTCACCGTGAGCTTGTCGCCGTGGTACTCGTCAGCGACAGGCAGGACGCGGCGCACCAGTTGCATGAACTTGCCGTCAGCAGGGTTGGATTCGTGGCTGCCGAAAGCCTGCTTGTAGGCGAGGAAGAGCAGCAGCGCACCGAAGATGTAGAAAATCCAAGAGAAGTTCTCGATCAGGCCGGCGCCGATGGCGATGAAACCGCCCCGAAGAATCAGCGCGATAACGATGCCGATCATCAGCACTTTCTGCTGGTACTTCTTCGGGACAGCGAACCCGCTCATCACAATCAGGAAGACGAACAAGTTGTCGATCGAGAGTGCCTTTTCGGTGAGGTACCCGGCGAAGTACTCGCCGCCGTAGGACCAACCGGACACCATTCCGACGCCAACTCCGAACATCAGGGCCAGCCCGATATAGAAGGCCGACCAACGCGCCGATTCGCCGATGGAAGGCTCATGGGGTTTGCGCACGTGCGCGAAGAACTCGTAAACGAAGAAGAGGACTGTCACAGCAAGGGTGATGATCCAGATCAGTGGTGTTACCTGCATTTGGGTACTCCAAGGGTTGGCGTTGACTGATACGCCAAGGTCTCCTCCGCCCGGACGGATCCGGAGCCGACGGCCCGGGATGCTTCGCTGCATCCGTATTGACGGGCCAATCACAGACGGGAGTACTCCCCTTGATAGGTCAATTCTAACGTAAACCGGCGGTAGGCATCCACGGCTGTTTCCCGCACCTGGCCGCCGGCAGTGGGGTTCGTGCAGGGCCGCCAGCGCAAATAATGCTGTCCGTCGAGGGACATTGGCCCCTGGCTTGCCCCAGACTCGGCGGACGAAAATTGAACCGGGCATTCCACGACGCCGTGGCTGCCGGGACCGGAGGATGGGGCATTGTGAAAACCAAAGCCATCGTGGTGGGCTACGACGGCTCGGAGCCGGCTGCACTGGCTGTCCGGTGGGCTGCGAGGGAGGCGTCCCGGCGCAGGGTTCCGCTGCATCTGGTGCATTGCACCCTGTGGCCACTGCTGACGAAGAATCTGGGTCCAGTCCCCGGCATCAAGGACAGCGGGCTCCAGCACGCGGCGGAAAAGACACTGCAGGAGGGCGCGGATCACGCGCGCCAGGCCGCCCCTGACGTGGAAGTCCTGACAAGTCTGTTGTCCGGGAGCCCCAACGCCAATCTGCCCAGGATTTCCGCCGGCCAGGACATGCTGGTCCTCGGTAGCCGCGGACTCGGAGGATTCATGGGCCTGCTCATCGGCTCCGTCAGCCTTGAGATGGCGGCCGTCGCATCGTGTCCGGTGGCTGTGATCAAACCCGGAGGAGACCCTGACGGCCCAGTGGTGGTGGCCGTTGATGACTCCGGGTCCCCTGCTGCACTTGAGGATGCCTGCACCGCGGCCGCCTCGGCGGGAGCACGGCTGGTCATCGTCCACGTCCGGACGGTTCCGGCCGGCTACCGGCTTGTCCGGGACCCTGTCGACCCCGGTGCCGCCGCCGAGGCCTTGCTGGTCTCGGTTGTCACCAAGGCGCGGGCGTTGGCACCGGGCCTTACGGTCGAGCAGCAACTCCTGACCGACACCTCAGTACCCCGCGCCATCCTGCACGCAGCCCAGGGCGCGCGCCTCGCCGTCGTCGGGACCAAAGGCCATGGAGTGATCGAGGGAAGCATCGGTTCGACGGCGCATGCCGTCCTCCACCATGCCAAGGGTCCGGTGCTCGTTTCCCGGCGCCCGCCCGCCGCCAAGGCAGCGCACGAGTCCCAATCCGGGGCGGAGGTTGGTGCCCGGTCGCGCAACTTGGACGCCGGCGCTTAACGGCATCCACGTCGCGGGCTATCCGGAGGTGGCAGGTGGCCAGTCCCTGACCGAAAAAAGGAATGCCGTGGAAACCTCCGCGAGGAAGTTTCCACGGCTCGCCCAGTCCTGCCCGCGGTTCTATCGCTCGCAGGCAACTCCGTCGCCGTCGCGGTCCAGAGCCGACCTGTAACCTGCCTGCCCCCTGTACAGCGGGGCCGCACCGGCGGCTTTCGCGGCTGTGCAGTTCGCGTAGTACGCCGCCGGCGCCGGCGCAGCAGGAACGGCAGCAGGAGCAGGCGCCGGCACCTGGGCTGCCTGCTGAGCTGCGGCAGCGGCAGCTTGGTCTGCTGCCGCTTTGACAGCAGCAGCTTGATCAGCCGCCGCCTTGTCCGCTGCCGCTTTGGCAGCAGCTGCTTGGTCAGCCGCGGCTTTGTCGGCAGCGGCCTTCGCGGCGGCGTCGGCAGCTGCCTTGTCAGCTGCAGCCTTCTCGGCCGCAGCCTTTTCAGCGGCGATCTTTTCCAGGGATTTCACGCCAAGGTGCACCGTGGAACCCTTTGCTGCCTGGGCTCCGTTGGAAGGGTCCTGGGTCAGCACCTGCCAGTTCTTCGTCGTGCCGAGGGCTTTGCCATCGATGGTGTCTTTCGCGTCAACCTTGAAGCCAAGCTGTTCCAGTTGGTCCGTCGCCTTGTCCAGGGTGAGCCCTACAACTCCCGGGACCGTGACGGATGCTTCCACCGTGGCAGTCGCCGATGCCGCCGAGGCCGGCTCCACCGCCGCCTGCTTGCCGCCGCCGCAGCCGGTCAACATAAGCCCGGTCAGCACGGCCAAGGCCAGCGTCTTCTTCAACCTGCCGGCGGCAGGCCCGATGTTTTCTTTCATGATTCCCCCTAGGAATGCGTGTGATGGTGATGGTGGAAAGAGGGCCCGGCGAATCCCGGGCAAGAGCCCTACTCGCAGGCGATGCCGTCGGAGTCGCGGTCCAGCGCCGGCCGGTATCCGGCCTGGCCCGCGTAGATCGGCGCCGCTCCTGCGGCCCTCGCCGCAGTGCAGTTGGCGTAATAAACAGCAGCAGGAGCTGGAGCGGGCGCAGCAGGAGCAGGAGCGGGGGCAACCGGAGCCGGGGCACCCGGAGCAGGAGCCGGGGCCGGCGCAGCGACAGCAGGTGCCGGCTCGGCAGCGGCGGGCGACGGCGCCTGCTGGTTGGTCGGCGCCAACTGCCCGGTGCAGTCGCCCAGGATCCGTGCCATCGCGTCGTGCTCGGCCTGGGTCACCCATAACCCGTACGTGGCCTTAACGGAGATTTGCCGGGCCACATACTCGCACCGGAACTCTTTGTTGGGTGGCAGCCAGGTGGCGGCGTCGCCGTCGCCCTTTTGCTGGTTGGTGGGCCCGTCGGTCGCCTGCAGGTTCAGCGGGTCATTCGCGAATGCCGTCCGCTGCCCGGCAGTCAGCTGCTGGGCCCCCTTCTGCCAGGCATCGCTCAGTGCCACCACATGGTCGATCTGCACGGCGGTGCTCGTCGCGGCGCCGCGCAGGAAACTGATGGTGGTGCCGGTGTACGGATCGGCGAGGGTGCCTGACTGCACCTTGCAGGGCACGTTGTTGGTGAACGTGATACCGATGAGGTCCCGTTTGAGGATGTCATTGCGGGTATCGCAACCGTTCCGGTCCACGTCCGCCCATGTGTGCCCGAATTGGGCCCGGTCATAGCCCGTCTTTGGCGCGCGGCCCTTGATGGCAAGCGTTGCGAGCAGGTCTATCGCCTTGGTGGCGTAGGCGGGCTGCGTGTTGGGTGCTGCCACGGAGACGCCTGCCGCCACAGCATTGGGAATATCCGGATCCAGCGGCTCGCCGGTTTCCACAGTCGTGGGCGCAGGAATGGGAGTGGACGACGGCGCCGCCACGGCTGGCGCAGCCAGGCTCGCTGTCGCGGCCGTGCCCGTAGCCCTGCTTTCCGCGGAGGCGGCCTCAAGGTCCGCGGAGGTGACGCGCGGCAGCGCCACGGCACCTCCGATGAGGAGGGCGAGGGATGCCGCGATCGCGACGCCGCCGGCCTTGCGCTTCGCCGGCAACCAGGCCCAGGAGCGCCGCCCCGTGACCACGACATAAAGACCAGTCAGGGCGACGGAGATGCCCAGGAAAATGAGGGCGCCTCCGAGACCGCCGCTGAGTGCGCCCAACAGCATGAAAATCGCGGTCATAACTCCGACGACAAACGTCGAAGCGCGTGGATTCCGCGGCAGCTTCGGCGCCGGCGCGGACTGGGCAGCCCCCAAGAGGGTCTCGTAATCGGACATTCTTCCCCAAATGATGAGGAGGCCGAGCAATTCGGCACCCCTTTTTGCCGGGCCTTCTGCTAAGCCCTGCAAAGCTCGATGCCGCTGAGCATACGGCCCTGTGACGTGCGGATTTGTCGGCTCCGTGAATACTCGGCCAACATTCAGCCAGTCTTGAGGGAACCTTGAGGAAGCGGCCCTTCCGCGCGTCACAATGCCACCTGCAAGGCGACTGAACCCGCGCCGAACACCCGTTCCCCGCTGGCAGGGGCAAAGGTAGAGTTGCCCGCATGCAGATGCGCCTCGAGGTTGTCCAGGTCCCGGTTTCCGACGTCGAGAAATCAAAGGCGTTTTACACCGAACAGCTGGGCTTTGTGCTGGACCACGACGTGGAGCACATTCCCGGCATGCGCGTTGTCCAGCTGACGCCGCCAGGTTCTGCCGCTTCGGTAGTGATCGGAACCGGCATGACCGCCATGGCGCCCGGCAGCCTGGAAGGTCTGCAACTGGTGGTTCCGGACCTCCCGGCCGTCCGCGATGAATTGGTACAGCGCGGGGCGGAGATCAGCGAAATCCAGGACCTGGGTGGCGTTCTGTTCGCCTACTTCAGCGACCCGGACGGCAACCGCTGGGTCATGCAGGGACAAACCCCGCCGGCCGTCCGCGACGCCCACAAAGCCGGCTAACTGCGCGGCCGGTCCCGGACCATCCGCAGTTCCGGCACGCTTTCCCACTCTGGGGGCAGGTTGCCGCGGCCGCCGTCGAACGTAAATCCTTGGCGGAGGTAGAAGGACTGGGCTTTGACGTTCTCCTCCAGCACCCACAAATAGGCGGGCGAATCGCCCAGGGCGGCCTCCAGCAGCGCCTTCCCCAGTCCGCTCCCCTGTGCCCGGGCCAGGATGAAAATCGAGTACAGCTCCAGCGCGAACGGGCTGTCCTCCTGGCGCGGCGGGCCGGCGTCGGCAAGGCCCACAATCTCACCGCTGGCTTCTTCGGCGACGATCCGCGGGTGGGGAACGTCAAGATACGGCCGGCGCCGGGCCACGCGTTCCGGGATGGAGCGCCGCCGTTCAGCAAAGAATCCGGGCGAGAGCAGGTGTCCGTAGCTTTCCTCGTGCGCGGCAGTATGCATCAAGACGATGGCCTCGGCATCCTCCGGGGTGGCCCGGCGAAGTACATAATCCATCGCTCCAGCCTAATCAAGGCCGGCACCGGATCAGTGTGTTGGCGGGGCCGCCGTGGATCCGCGGACCACCAGTTCGGTGCCCAGCTCGATCCTTTGCGGCAGTTCCTCGTCGCCGTCCAGGTGCCGGAGCAGGGCACGCATGGCGGTCTCCGCCATCTGCACCACCGGCTGCCGGATGGTCGTGAGGCCCGGCTCAACCCACTCGGCGGCCGGGATGTCGTCGAATCCAATGATGGACAGGTCATCCGGGATGTGCAGCCCGGCAGAGCGCGCCGCACGGTAGGCGCCCAGTGCCTGGTCGTCGTTTCCGGTGAAGATCGCCGTCGGCCTGTCCGGCAGTTCCAGGAGCTTGCGCGTGGCCGCCTCGCCGGCCTCGATGGAAAAGTTGCCCGGCGCCATCAGGGCCGGGTCCAGCGCAATGCCAGCCCGGCGCAGCGCGGAAATGTAGCCGTCTTCGCGGGCGCTGCTGCATTGCAGGTCCTCGCGTCCGCCAATCATGGCGATCCGTTTGTGCCCCAGCTTGAGCAGGTGTTCCGTGGCTGAGTAGCCGCCCTCCCAGTTGGCCGCGCCCACTGTCATCAGGTCCGGTCCGGGCTGGCCCACGGGGTCGATCAGGACCACCGGGATCCCCAGCGACTTCACCCGCTGGATCTGTTTGGCGTCCAGCTGGTATACGGCCATCAGCAGGCCGTCCGATTTACGCTCAGCGAGGTTTGCCAGCCAGGGCCGGATCCGGGACCCGTCCAGGCTCAGGCTGCTCACCACGGTTCCGTATCCGGCGTCCTGCGCCACCCGCTCCACGCCTTCGATGATCTCCAGAGCCCATTCCGAGCCCAGACCGGGAAACACGAGGTCCACCAGGCCGGCCTTCTGCCGTCGTTTGGCCGGGCGGCGCGCATAATCGCGGCGCGCGATGATTTCCTCCACCCGCGCCCGGGTCTCCGCGGCGACGTGGGCATGCCCGTTCAGCACCTTGGACACGGTGGGAACGGATACGCCGGCCTCGCGGGCAATCTCGCTGATCGTCGCTCGCCCGGTGTCCTGTTTGCTCACCACGGAAACCACCTTTCACCCGGGTCACGCGCCCGGGGTTAGTTATCGGAAAGTTCCCACGCCTGAATCCGGCCGCACATGCCGTAAATCCTGGGGTTTTCCCGTTTTCCCATCGTAGTTCGCGCGTTCGCAAGATAGATACTTTCCGCCGTGTCCAGGGAAACCAGTTGCTGCCGCGTGACTTCGGCCTGCCGGGCTGCGCCGGCGGCCAGAAGTCCTGCCCAGGCTCCGGCTCTGGTGGACGCCAGCCGGGCGGCCGCGGCGTGGAAACCGGCCAGCGCCGCCGGCCCGGATTCGAGGACAGCGTCCTTGAGCGCCAGGTAGCCTTCCAGCGCCAGGTCACGACGACGGCGCGCGGCTTCCTCCGCTGCGGCCAGTCCCGCGTCGGCGTCCGTGTGTTTCAGGGCCGCGGCGCGGCGGTACGCGGCCGGGTCGGTGAGGTGCTCCGGCGGAAAGGTCATTACGGCATCCCCGTGTTCGGGCAGCCCTGCGTTTTGCATGACCACCAGGATCTTCAGGTCCCCCGAATCGTTGATGGCGCGGTGGACCGTGCCGGGGGTGAACCAAAGAACCACCCCGGGCACCAGCTCAGTGGTGGTGAACCCTCGCGAATCAAGGGTCTCCAGCCGGCCTGCTCCCGCCAACACCACATACGCCTCGGTGGAGGCGGTGTGCACGTGCGGCGATCCGCCGGCGGCGCCGTCCGCCCCCGGCCAGTCGTAAATGCTGATCTCGGACAGGCCGGTAGCACCCGGGAACGTTGAGCCCATACTCAGGCCCAGTTGCCGAGGGCGGTTTGCGCGGCTGCCGCCAGCGCCGCGGCACGGCCGTGGTCCACCCCGCCGTCGGCGATTACCACCGCATAGCGGTAGGTCAGCGGTTCGCCTGCCCGGAGGGGGACCTCTTCGCTGAAGAAGGGTGCTGAACCCAGGCAGGCGAACATGGAGGACCGCGCGAACCACTGGTTCGGTGCGCCGGGGTTCGAACCGTCTTCCACGAAAGCAACGGTGGAGGACCGGCAACTGACGTCGTGCTTGCCGGTAAAGGCGAGCCACGGCGAGCGGGTGCCCATGAATTCATCGGTTCCGGCGCCGTCCTGGTTGCGGAATTCGCCGCCGGTAAAGGACCGTGGGCCGCGCCAGAAGAGACCTCCGTAGCCGGCGTTGTGGCGGCCTTCCGTGGTGGGACTGCCGATCCGGATCTCTTCCCCGGAGATGTTGTCCATCCGGGTTTCGAAGAGGATGGCGTAGGCACCCCCGGATTCGTCACCGGCACTGCTGTCCGCCAGCAACTGGACGCTGAACCGGCGGTCTTCCGCTATGACCGGGTCACCGTCCTGCGAGGTCCAGGTGAGGGATTCCGCTGCGGTGATCCCTGCGCCGGAGTGCTCGATCCCGGTGAAGGAGGTGTGGGTCATGGCGCCGTTGTTGTCCAAATTGGCGTACTCGGTGGCGCGTGTGTAGGTTGCGCCGCCCCAGAAGTTGTGGCTGCCCACGTTCGGGAGCGCCCAGGAAAGGCCCTTGTGCCAGACGTGGTCCCAGGGCCGGGAGATGGTCACGTCGTCTCCGCCGAGGGTGGTCAGCGGGTGGAAGAACGGGCGGGGGCTCTCGTATTGGAGGTCGGTGGGCCGGTAGGTGTAGGTGGCGATGGGCTTGCCGTCGGCGGTGAATGTGAGGGCTGCGCCGTCGTCGGTGACATCCAGCCGGGCAGTGTGAACGGCTGAAGGGGTGGTGGGCATGGCGGGAGGCTCCTTGGGGGTATGGGGTGTCAGGCGCGGGCGGCGTCGAAAGCTGTTTCGTTGAGGGCTGTGGCATCCAGGACGGCGGTGCCCAGCCCGTCTCCGTCCATCCCGCCGTAGAAGGGGTGGCCGGGGACAATCTCGCCGCGGCGGACGGCCCTGCCGGTAAAGGCGGAAGCGTAGATCGCGGCAGCGAGCTCAAGGGTCTGCCGGGCGGAGTCCGCGCCGGCGGGCAGCGGAAGCCCGGCGTCGAGCGCTTGGTACATGGCCAGGAACTGGGCGGAGTGTCCGCTGCCGCGTTCCAGCGGCCGGCTGTGCCATTCGGTGCGGACCTGGTCTTCGTGGCCTGGCGCGCCGGTAACGGTCCAGTTGTCCGTGGCGTAGCCGTAAAGGTGGCCCAGTTCCACGGTGGCGAACTCGCAGTCGATCCGGATGTCCGAGGTTTCCCTGGGCGAGAGCAGGGAGTTGACGATGGTGGCCACGGCGCCGTTGCGGAACCGAACCAGCGCGGCGGACAGGTCTTCGGTGGACGTGGCACGTGCCTGCCGGCCTGCTATCGCGGTGACTTCCTCCCACGGTCCCAGCAGGTGCAGGAGGAGATCGAATTGGTGGATGCCGTGGCCCATGGTGGGGCCGCCGCCCTCGGCGTTCCACGTGCCGCGCCAGGGCAGGTCCCAGTAGCTGTCCGGCCGGTACCAGAGGGTATCGCAGCGGGCCACCAGCGGGCGGCCGAACCCGGCGCCCCCGATCAGTTCCCGGGCGGCCGCGGCGGCATCCCCAAACCGGTGCTGGAACACGCAGGAGAACTGGGCGCCGCCTTTGGCCTGGGCTTTCTCCAGCCGGTCAAAGTCCGCCAGGCTCAGTGCCGGGGGCTTCTCCGAGAGCACGTGCACCCCGGCCTCGAGGCATTCGATGGCTTGGTCGATGTGCAGCATGGGCGGCGTGCACAGGTGCACGATGTCCGGCTGGGCCCCCGCGAGCAGTTCGGCCACCGTGAGGTAGGTGCCGGGAATGCCGTGCTTCTCCGCAAAGGAGTCCAGCCGGCCTTGGTCCACGTCGCAGGCTGCCACGAGCTCGGCGCGCCCGCCTGTCCGTGCCAGGTTGTCCGCGTGGACCGCGGCGATCCCGCCGGTGCCCACGATGGCCACTTTGTACGTCCGCATGTTCTCTCCGTCGTTGCAGTGAAGTAGTTGCCCTGAAGCGGTTGCCGTGATGGTGCCGGACCACCCGGCATTGCACCAGCCAGGGGTGGCCTTGCTTTCCATACGATCCCAAGAAACTTTCTATGGTCTCTTCGAAGTTTCGGATGGTCGCTACAGCAGCAGACCAAAGGCGTGGTTTCAACCGTAGGAAGATTTGCATTCCAGAGTCAAGGGGTTTTGATCTAGAAACTAAACATAAGTTTCTGATACTTTCTTAGAAACATCGTCCGATCCTAGGAGACGTCCGTGACCAGCGGTGCCGCCGAAAAGCAAGCCCTCCCCTCCCCCGCGGCGGGCACCGAGCCGCCTTCCGCCGTCGGGCACCTGTCCCTTGAGGAGCTGGTGCGGCAGATGACCCTTGAGGAAAAACTGGCCCAGCTGGTGGGCGTGTGGGTGAACGCTTCCACTGAAGGCGACTCTGTTGCCCCGTTGCAGAACGAGATGGCAGGCGACGCCCGTTCCTGGGAGGACGTGATTTCTGCGGGACTCGGCCAGATCACCCGGATGTACGGCACGGTTCCGCTGGAACCGCTCGAGGGGGCGCGCCGGCTGGCCGCCGCGCAGGAGCAGATCATGGCCGCCTCACGGTTCCGTATCCCCGCGCAGGTGCACGAGGAATGCCTCGCCGGGCTGGCCGCCTGGAAAGCGACCGCCTTCCCTGTGCCGCTGGCCTGGGGCGCCACCTTCAACCCGGTGCTGGTGCGCCGGATGGCCGGCTTGATCGGCGGCCAGATGCGGCAACTGGGCGTCCACCAGGGCCTCGCGCCGGTACTGGATGTGGTGCGGGACCTCCGCTGGGGCAGGGTGGAAGAAACCATTGGCGAGGACCCCTACCTCGTGGGCACCGTGGCAAGCTCCTACGTCAAAGGGCTGGAAGCGGAAGGGATCGTTGCCACCCTCAAGCACTTCGTAGGCTACTCCGCCTCACGCGCCGGGCGGAACCACGCGCCCGTCTCCATGGGTCCCCGGGAACTCGCGGACGTCATGCTGCCACCGTTCGAACTGGCCATCAAGGACGGCGGCGCCCGTTCAGTAATGCACGCCTACACGGACACCGACGGTGTTCCCGCCGCGGCCAACCGCGCCCTGCTGACGTCCCTGCTCCGGGACGAGTGGGGCTTTGCCGGGACCGTGGTGGCGGACTACTTCGGCATCGCCTTCCTCAACGCCACGCACGGCATCGCCGCCGATCCGGGAGAAGCTGCAGGCCTGGCGTTGGCAGCGGGAGTCGACGTGGAACTGCCCACTGTGAACTGCTATGGCACGCCCCTGCTGGAGCGCGTGCGCTCCGGCGAGCTCCCCGAATCCCTGGTGGACACCGCGCTCCTGCGGGTGCTCCGGCAAAAGCAGGAAGCCGGGCTGCTCTCGCCGGACTTCGACCCCGCGCCCCCGGCCCTGGGTGCAGGCGCCATCGACCTTGACCCGCCGGCCCACCGGGAGCTTGCGCGGGAGATGGCCGCCCAGTCCCTGGTGCTGCTGACCAACAGGACGCACGACGACGGGCCAAGCCTGCCGCTGCCGGCGGCGGCTTTGGCATCGCTGGGCGTCGTGGGGCCGCTGGCGCAGGACCCGTTCGCCATGCTGGGCTGCTACTCCTTTGACGCCCACGTCGGCGCATCGCATCCCGAGGTGCCCATGGGCATCCGGGTTCCGACTGTGGCCGGTGCAGCCGCCGAGCGGTTTGGCCGGATCCGGACCGCCGCCACGGGAACGTGCGAGGCCATCAGCGACACGCAGGTCCTGGAAGCCTGCCGGATTGCCTCAGCGGTGGACACCTGCGTGATCGTGGTGGGTGACAATGCGGGCCTCTTTGGCCGCGGCACCTCCGGCGAAGGCAACGACGCTGCCGACCTGCGGCTCCCCGGTGACCAGCACCGCATGCTGGACCAGGTCCTCACGGCTGCCGAGGCCGCCGGCACCCGCACCATCGTGGTGGTCCTCAGCGGCCGGCCTTACGCGCTGGGCGACTTCGCGGCCAGGGCCGGAGCGATCGTGCAGGGGTTCTTCCCGGGCGAGGAGGGTGCCGAGGCGCTGTGGGACGTCCTGACCGGAGCCGTGACTCCGTCCGGCAAGCTGCCGGTTTCCGTGCCGCGGACCTCCGGCGGACAGCCGGGCACCTACCTGCACAGCCGCCTGGCCGGGCCGTCCGGCGTCAGCGCACTGGACCCCTCACCGCTGTTTGGGTTCGGGCACGGCCTGTCCTACACGACCTTCGACTTTTCCTGCCACACCGCCAGCGGGCCCACGATGACGACGTCGGGCTCCGTCACCGTGGGATGCATGGTGGCCAATACCGGCCCGGTTGACGGGGCGGAAGTGGTGCAGCTGTACCTCGAGGACCCGGTGGGCGAGGTGGTCCGGCCGGTCCGCGAACTGATTGGCTATGCCCGGGTTGACCTTGCGGCCGGCGCCGCGGCCCGGGTGGAGTTCACGGTGCACGCGGACCGGACGTCCTTTACCGGGGTGGACCTGAAGCGGGTGGTGACCCCGGGCTTGGTGAAGCTGCATGTTTCGACCTCCAGCAGCCGGGACCTCCACACCCACGAACTCATCCTGCACGGCGGCCGCCGCGAGGTGGGCTTTGACCGGGAGATGCTGACACCGGTAACGGTAACCCCGCTTTAGCCGTGCCGACCGGACATGTCATCCCCGGCCGTGCACCGGCCTGGCGTTAGCCGGGGGTTCCCCAACCTCCTGGATGCCATGGCCGCTGCAGGCCGTCTTGGTGACGACGGCCCGCTCGATGCGCGAGACGGTGAACCACCGCATTGCGTCGCGCAGCCGGCACCACCCAACCAGGTACCACTGGCCGTTGGTGGCGGCAAACAGCACCGGCTCGACGTCGCGGGTGGTGGCGGTCCCGTCCCCCGCTGTGTAGCGGAGGCGGATCACGCGCTGCTCGGCCATCGCCTCCTCCAGCGCGGATTTGATGGCGCGGGACGAGGCGGGAAGCGCGTTGACCCAGACGCGGTGGGCCAGCCCGTCCGCTTGTGCCCGGGTTTTGGGATCGAGGACATCCATGATCTTTCGGACACCTGCTGCTGCCAGATCGGCGTAGGGGGCATCAGGCGCAGCGGACACCGCTGCCATGAGCGCCACGGCCTGGGCCGGTGACAGGCTGACGGGAGGCAGGGACGCACCTCCAGCCAAACCGTAGCCACCGCCCGGACCCGGCCGGGACCATACCGGCGCGCCGCTGTTCTCCAACGCATCGAGGTCCCGCTTGATGGTGCGAACGGATACCTCAAACTCTGCAGCCAGCCGTTCGGCGGAAATCCCCCGCCTGCCGCTGCGGCGCAACATCTCGGAGAGGGCATGGAGCCGTTCGGCCCGCTTCACCGTTCAGCCCCTGGCAAATTCATGACATAAATAGTGACACACCCTTGTCCGGTACGCCTGCGAGGCTATTGGCATGACAACTGCATCAAGCCGTCCCATCGTTCTCATCGCCGGCCACTGGCTGGGCGCCTGGGCGTGGGACGAAGTGTTGGAACACATGGCAACCGACCACTCCCGCGCAGTCGCGATGACGCTGCCCGGTCTCGACGCGGACGATCCCGGGCGTGCGGCAAAAACCCTCGACGACCAGGCCGCAGCGGTCCTGGACGTGATCGGCCAGCTCGGGGCCTCTGCGCACCAGCCCGCCATCCTCGTCGCCCACAGCGGGGCAAACGCCCCCGTCAGCCTCGTCCTTGACCGACACCCGGAACTTGTCCATCGAGTGGTGTGGGTCGACTCCGGCCCTGTGGCACCGGGAAGCGCCTTCGGCGCGGGCATCCCGGGAGAGTTGGCGGAGCTTCCGCTGCCGCCCTTCGATGTCCTCGGACAGCAGGCGAGCCTCGAGGGCTTGAGCCCGGACGTCCTCGAGCGTTTTCGGGCCAAGGCCGTCCCTGAACCAGGCCCCGTGCTTCGTCAGCCCGTCGAGCTTCTCGAACGAAGACCGCCACAAGGTCCGGACCACCCTGGTGTGCTGCTCCATCCCGAGCGCGCAGGTGCTGGAGCTCGCCCACGCCGGGCATGCCATGTTTGCCGAAGTCGCGCACATCGAACACCTCGACGTCATCGACCTCCCAACGGGGCATTGGCCCATGTGGAGCCGTCCCCGAGACCTCGCCAAAGTTATTCAGTCGGCCGCTTCCCGCACAAACTGACGAGGTCAGGCGATAGTGAATTTCTCCTCAACCAGCGCCAGCAGGGGTCGGGAATTCAGGCACACCAGGAACACCACGGTCCCGGCGAGCAGCGGCAGCAGGTACGTGCTGGTCATCAGCAGGAGGGTGGCGGTGACGAACAGGATGCCGGCGTTGCCCGACGTGACCCACTTCCGGGCGCTGAAGCTGTACAGCGATAGCCGGTACACGTCCCGGGTGCGGAACGAGAACCGGGACAAGATCAGCAGCGCGTTCAAGCCCGCGGTGGCCACGAGCAGCGCGAGGACCAGCAACGCCGGCCGGAGCGCCGGTGCTGCGGGTCCGAGCGACGGCAGGCCGGCGAGGTTGACCGCGATGACGGCCAGGACCAGCAGGTACGGCAGCCACACCTGCAGGGCCTGGCCGGCATTCATCCGGTAGCCGCGGATGAAGTCCTGGTACACCTGGCCCTCCTGCCCCGCGAGCATCCGGTTGAACGCATAGATGCACGCCACCAGCGCCGGACCGGCCGGAATGAGCGCCGGCAGGACCAGCCAGGCCCCTGAGAACGGGGCCGCCACCAGTGCTGCCAGCAGCAGTGCGTTGGCCAGCACCAGCAGGGCCGAACCCATCATCACGCCCGCCACGGTGCCGGCCGCCCTGAACAGGGGGCCGGCACCGTACTCCGCTTTCTTCTGAACCACCAACTGCCTTTCGGTTACCGCGGCAGGCACGCTGCCGCCGTCGTCCGTCTACTTCTTGTCCGCGTAGGCCTTGTACGCCTTGTTGGCCAAATCTACATACTTGCCCATGCCCTTGCTGTCCAGCTCCTTGACGTAGGCGTCAAACTCGGAGAGAGGCCGCTGGCCGGTAATGAACTTCAGGGTGTTCTGCTTGACGTGGTCCTTGAGCGGGGTGAGTACCAGCGTGGCCTGTTCGCGGTCCGTGTCGCTGAACGGCACGGGCGGCGCCACCGGCTTGGGCGTCTTGCTCTTCATGGCCTTTTGGAACGCCAGCTCCTCGTCGTTGAAGGTTGACTGCAGCAGGTCCGTGGTGCCGCCGTAGGAGAAATTGCCCCCGGAGAAGCCATAGTCCACGCGGAGGTCCTTGGTGCCTGCCGGGTTCAGGCCCTGGAAGTTGATGTCCTTGGCCAGGACGCGCTTGCTGCCCTCCTTGGTGTAGGTGGTGCCCTGCACGCCCCACTTGGAGAATTCCTGGCCGGCGTCACTGTAGAAGAGCCAGTCGATGTACTGCATCAGCGCCACGAAGCTGTCCTTGTCCTTCACCGAAGAGTTCAGCATGATGCCGTTCTCCAGCCGCGAACCACCTATCAGGTCACCGGCCGGGCCCCCGGGGACGGTGATCTTGCGGACCGCGAAGTTGCCTTTGCCCAGGGACTGCTCCATGGACGTGCGGTAGGTGATGATGTTCTGCGAGTTGGCGCTGATCACGAACGACTTGCCGGACGTGAACTTCTGGATGGCGGAATCGTCGGTCTGGGTGAAGCTTTCCGGGTCCATCAGGCCTTCGGACACCAGGGAGTTGAAGTAGGTGACCAGGTCCTTGAACTGGCTGCTGGCCGAGCCGAAGGCGAATTGCTTCTTGCCGTCGTCGAACGTCAGGCCGTCCACCAGGCCCCAGCCTGCCACCGTGCCGAACGCGGTGCCGGCAATGTTCAGCACGCTGTTGCCGTTGAACCGGTCGGAGAAGGGCACGACGTCGGGGTGGGACTTCTTCAGCTTGCGCAGCACCTCGCGGAACTCGTCCCAGCTCTTGGGCTCGGCAATGCCTTCCTTTTCCAGCACGTCGGTGCGGAACGCGAGCGTGTAGTCCGGCCAGAGTTCCTCGTGCAGGCCGGGCAGGACGTAGTACTTCCCGTCCTCCTGGGTGAGTCCTGCGATTTCAGGTTCCAGCTTCCACTTCTTGATTTTGTCCTGGTAGTGCGGCATGAGGTCCACGTAGTCGCTGACCGGGAGGACCGCGCCGGAGGACACATACGCGCTCTCCTGGCCCGGGTAGGTCTTGGCGATGATCTCGGGCGCGCTGCCGGAGCTGATCAGAAGGCTGCGCTTTTGCTCGTAGTCGCTGCTGGGGACGATGGTGGGCTGCAGCGTGACGTTGTTGTCGCTGGCCATCTTGGTGAAGAGCAGCCAGTCCTTCTTGTACGGGTAGGTGGGCTGGTCGCTGAAGAGGAACGTGAAGCTCAGCGGCGTCGTCGCCTTGAACGTGTCCCCCACCCCGAAGCTGTCCATCGCACCGTTGCGGGCCTTGGAGGTGTCCACCTTGCTGCCGGAATCCGAGTCGCACCCGGCCATCACCAGGCCGAAGGCTGCGAGCGCGGACAGGCCGAGGAAGTCTCGTCTGCGGATCATGGGTTTTCCTTTCATAACGGGTTATTCCTTGACGGAGCCGAGCATGACGCCCGAAAAGAAGTACTTCTGGACGAACGGGTAGACGCACAGGATGGGGATGATGGTGAGCACGATGGTTACCGACTGGATGTTGGCGGCGATCTGGCCCACGTTCTCTGCCGTGCCGCCGGCGGATCCCGCGGTGGTGACGCCGGCAATCATGTTGCGGAGGTAGATGGTCACCGGGAACAGGTCCGGGTTGTCCAGGTAGAGGAACGCCTGGAACCAGGAGTTCCAGTTGGCCACGGCGTAGAAGAGCACCATGGTGGCCACGATGGCCTTACTCAGCGGCAGCACCACCTTGAACAGGACGCCGTACTGGGTGAGGCCGTCGATGGCGGCCGCCTCCTCCAGTTCCCGGGGCATGTTTTCGAAGAACGACTTCATGATCAGCAGGTTGAAGACACTGATGGCGTTGGGCAGGACCACGGCCCACAGGGTGTCCCGCATGCCCAGCGACGTGATGAGCACGTAGTTGGGGATCAGGCCGCCGTTGAAGAACATGGTGAACACGGCGATGCCGATGAACACGCTGCGTCCCTTGAGGTCCTTCTTGGCGATCGCGTACGCGAAGCTGGTGGTCAGGACCATCGAGATCGCGGTGGCCACCACCGTGTACAAGACGGTGTTGCCGTAATTCCGCCAGAACACCGAGTCCGCCAGGATCAGCTGGTAGGTCTGGGTGTTGAACCCCAGCGGGAAAAGGTTGACCTGCCCGGCGTTGATGAACCCTTCGCTGGAGAAGCTCTGCGCCAGGATGTTCAGGAACGGGTACATGGTCAGGAAGACCACCACCAGCAGGAACACCAGGTTGGCCACGCGGAACACCCGCATGCTGCGGGAGACCTTCATGTCCTTGACCAGCACACCGGTGTCCGCCGTGGGCGCCTTGGCCCCTGGCACTGCGGTTTCCTTCACTGTTGTCCCTTTCACGGTGGCCCCTTTCACCACAGGCTCGTTCCGGCAAGCCGTTTGGAGATGGCGTTCGCGGAGAGGATCAGTGTGAGGCCGATGACGGATTCGAACATGCCGATCGCGGCCGCGTAGCTGAAGTTGGAGGATTCCAGGCCCACCCGGTACAGGTAGGTGGAGATGACATCCGAGGTTTGGTAATTGAGCGGGTTGTAGATCAGCAGGATCTTTTCGAAGCCCACTGCCATGAAGGTGCCGATGTTCAGGATCAGCAGCGTGATGATGGTGGGCCGGATGGCCGGGAGGGTCACGTGCCAGGTCTGCTGCCACCGGTTGGCGCCATCGATCCGGGCGGCTTCATACAGCGACTCGTCCACCCTGGTGAGGGCGGCAAGGTAGAGGATGGCGCCCCAGCCCATGGTTTGCCACACCTCGGAGCTGATGTACATGGGCCGGAACCAGGCGGCATCCTGCGTGAAGTTCACCGTGCTGCCGAAGACCGTACCGGCGATCTGGTTCACCGTGCCGGTCATGGAGAAGTTCTGCAGGATCATGCCGGCGATGATCACCACGGACATGAAGTGCGGCAGGTAGGCCACGGTCTGGACGAACTTCTTGAACTTCTGCGAGCGCAGCTCGTTCAGCATCAGCGCGAAGATGATGGGCATGGGGAAGCAGAAGAGAAGCGTCAGCACGCCCAGGATGATGGTGTTCTGGAAAGCCTGCCAGAAGCTGGGATCGTTGATGAACAGGGTGACGTACTTCAGCCCCACCCATTTTTCGCCGAAGATGCTGCCGCCGGGCTGGAACTGCCGGAACGCGATGACATTGCCGGCCATGGGCAGGTAGCGGAAGATGGCGAAGTAGGCCAGCGGCAGCAGCACCAGCGTGTAGAGCCGCCAGTCCCGCTTGATGGCGAGCTTCCAGCCGCCGGGCTTGTTCCGTGGTTTGTCCTTGCTGCCGGGCGGCTGTGTGGTGACCGTTCCGGGAGGTACTTCCAATTGCGTGGCCATGTTGCCTCCTACCGGCCGTTTTCTGCGTGTGTGCGGGCGTGTTCTCCAGCCGCCTCTTCCAGGACCAGGACCCCGTTGGCGGAAAGTTCCACCGCGCCCGTGATGCGGGTGCCGGTGAGCACGTCCGTGCCGCCTGCCCCAACCTCCACCCGGGAGGGTGCGTCGTTGTGGTTGAGGACCAGCAGGTAGCTGCGTCCGTTGCCGGCGCGACGGCGGACCTGCACTCCCAGCGGTGCGTCCAGTTCGGGGCGGATCCCCGCAGCGGTCCGTTCGGCGTCGAGCAGTTCCTCCAGGAAGGTGCCGTCCACCCTCGCCGAGAGGTAGACGGCGGTGCCGCGGCCGTAACCATTGCGGGTGACGGCCGGCGACCCGGCCAGCCTGCCCGAGGCGTAGCTGGCAAGCACCTCCGCCGAGGTGGTGTGCAGGTGTTCGGTCCAGTAATCCGCTGAGGCCGTGCCGCCGTCGGCCGTTGAAAGCTTGACGGCCTCACCCTCCCCGGCGAGCGGGTGCATCTCCTCGCTCCACGCGCCCAGGACGTTGCGGAGGGCGCCCGGGTAGCCGCCGAGCCGGATGGTGTTGTCCTGGTCCACGATGCCGGAGAGGTAGCTGGCCACCAGCCGGCCGCCGCCGGCAACGTAGTCCTCGTAGCGCTGTGCGGCGTCGTCGGTGAGCAGGTAGGTGGCGGGAAGGACCACCAGGCTGTACTGGTGGAGGTCGCTGGTGGTGTCCACGAAGTCCACGGTGATGTTGGCGTCGAAGAAGGGCCGGTAGAGGCGGAGGACTTCCTGCGCGTAGTTCAGGTCCGAGCGGGGCGAGTTGCCCAGTTCCAGGGCCCACCAGCAGTCCCAGTCGAAGACCAGTGCCACCTTGGCGGTGGAGCGGGTGCCGGTGATTCCGGACAGGTTCTTAAGTTCCCGGCCCAGTTCACAGACTTCACGGAACACCCGGGTGTCGGGGCCGGCGTGGTTGACCATGCCTGAGTGGAAGCGTTCCGTCCCTCCCCTGGCCTGGCGCCACTGGAAGAACAGGATGGAATCGGCGCCCTGGGCAATCGCCTGGTAGGAACCCAGACGCATCTTGCCGGGGAGTTTTGAGACGTTGACGGACCATTGGCTGACGGCTGCGGTGGCTTGTTCCATGACCAACCAGGGCTGGCCTTTCCGCAGTGAGCGCATGAGGTCGAAGTTGAGGGCAGCGGCAACGTGGGCGTCAGCTTCGCGAGGGTCCGGGTAGATGTCCAGTGCGGCGGCGTCTTCCTCGGCGGCCCAGGCCCAGTAATCGTTGTTCTTGTAGAAGCGCATGAAGTTGGTGACAACGGGCAGTTCCGGCGTGTGCCTGCGCAGGATGTCCCGTTCGGCCTTGTAATGCGCCAGCATGCTGTCCGAGGTGAACCGGTGGTAGTCGAGCCGGCGGGACGGGTTGGACCAGGTGCGGGGCTGGGCAGGTGCATTGACCTGGGCCCAGTCGGAGTAGACCTGGCCCCACACGTCGGTGCTCCAGGCCCGGTTCAATTCCTCCAGGCTGCCGTACTTGGCCTGGAGCCATTCCCGGAAGGCGCGGTCGGCGTGCGGGCCGTAGGAGACGGGGCCGTACTCGTTGTTGACGTGCCACATGCACAGGGCGGGGTGGGCGGCGTACCGCTCCCCCATCTTTTCCGCCATCGCCAGGGACTTTGCCCGGTAGGCGGGGTGGGAAACGTCGAAGTGCTGGCGGGAGCCAAAGCCGAAGGTGCTGCCATCAGCCAGGACCGGAAGGATGTCCGGGTGCCGGGCGACCAGCCAGGCCGGCGGGACGGCGTCCGGAGTGGCCAGGTCCACGCCGATCCCGTTCGCGTGCAGCAGGTCCATGATCTCGTCCAGCCAGCCGAAATCGTAGACGCCATCCGCCGTTTCAAGCCGGCTCCAGGAGAAAACGGCCAGGGTGACCAGGTTGACCCCGGCTTCCTTCATGAGGCGGACATCCTCGTCCCACACCTCGCGCGGCCACTGTTCCGGGTTGTAATCCCCGCCGTAGGCGATGCCGCCAAGCCGGTCATGCAGGCGCTTGAGCCGGTGTTCGGGGGTATGGGTGCGTTGCTCGCTGGTCATCATTGTCCTTTGGTTGGCATGTTGGCCGCGGGCTCCCCACCAGTGCGACCTGCATCACACAAAGAAACTATCGTAAACTTTCAGCAATAACAACAGGTACGTCACAGTCGGAGCGCACTTATTTCTCCACACTGACCGTAGATGCGAACGCTAACAACGTGCGCACGAGGGGACCACGGCCGGAAAGTATCGATACAGGCGCAGGCCGCGTTACGTGTTTTTCACGGCGGGAAAGAAACTATCGGAACTGACTGCGGTATCGGCGTGGCAGGTTTCGCAGCGCCAATGCCAGTATCAACAGCCAACCTGGGACCGCACGATCCAGGTAGACCACCCCCGGTGGGCGCGGACGCCCTCCTCCGTTAGCGGCAGGCAGTGGTCCCGCGCCCGCTATCCTGGCTCTTTGATGTCCTGCAGCACTTCATTGCGTCGCAGGAACCAGGGCTTGAAGGGCGGGTCGAAGCGAGCGTATCGCGGAGCGCCGACCGGCGTCAGCCCGGCAACTTTCAGTGCCGCTTGGAGCCCCGCGGTATGCCGCTCGAAGGAAGAAGCGGAGCCGCCGCCCGTGAAGCTGAGGGCAGCGGAAAGGGAGGCCGGAACGGCGCGCACCGTCACCCTGGGGTCGGCGGGAGTCGGGGCTGTGTCGGCCGTGACGCCGGCCGGGAGCACGAATCCCACCACGAACTCCGCCGACCCACGGGCTCCCGGCAACGGCCCCTGCTGCAGCACGGGAGCCGTCATGGCCAGCTTTTGCGGGGAACCAGGCTCCTGGATGACGGGCGCGGTCATGGCCAGCTTGCGGCGGGCGGAGTTGTTGCCGCTGATGTAATTGAACAGGTAACGGAACGCCGCGTTTCCGGCGCGGTCGAAGTCCGCACTGACCTTGACCTCAGCCACGGCGTAAGCCGGATACCACCGGAAGCTCGAAGTGTGGATACCGGCGGATCAGTTCATAGGGCTGCTGTTCAGTCATGGTGCGTCAGAGCCTACGCCCGTGGCGCGTAGGCGGCCAGACCCGCACCCCGGCTTACTCCACGCGCTGCGTGCCGCGCCTCCGGAAGAAGCCGCGCAGGCCCCCAATTCTCCTCAGGACGACGGCCAGGACGCCAATCCCGCCGAAGATCACGGTCAGGACCACGCCGGCACCACGGAACCACTCGCCGTCACTTTCATAGCCCGGAACGATCGCCCGGCCGGGATCATCTTCGGCATAGATCACGGGAACATCAGTTCCCACCACGGGGTGCTGGTCGTGGTCCACGGCCGCGAACGTCCTGTGGGCTGACCCGTCCGGCGTCGTGAAGTCCACCCGGATCCTGCGCTCGGAGGCCTTGGTGACATCGTCAAAATGGACGATCGTCCCGGTCGCCCGCGCTCCGGTGCGCGCGAGTTCTTCGTCCGCGTTGATCATGAAGCTGCCCACACCGATCAGGATGGGCCCCAGGCAAAGGACCAGGACGGTTACCGCCAGGTTCAGCCTTATCTTCCACGGCCGCGCGGGATCGCGGTTCTTGTCGGTTCTGCGCCCAGTCACGGCTCCCATTCTGCCCGAGCCTGTCAGCAATGCCACGAGCTGGACCGTTGCCATGGGCAACCATGCGCGGCATAATAGTTAGCAGAACTAATTAGCACTGCTAATAATCCCAGCAGGAGGCGCACCCGCTTTTATGTCATCCGCCCGCACCAAGCCCCAGTCAGCCGCAGACCCCACCGCCCCGGACACCCTCGCCATCGACCTGCGCACCGCCGTGATGCGCACGTCCCGCCGGCTCCGCGTCGAAGCCACCGGCGACATCATCACCCCCGGCCAGTACACCGTCCTGGCCCTGCTCAACGGCAGCGGTCCCAGCACGCTGCGAGCACTGGCCGAGAGCGAACACGTCCAGGCCCCGTCCATGACCAGGATCGTCAACGCCCTCGCCGACCAAGGCTTCGTCACCAGGTCCGCCCATCCCGACGACGGCCGCCAGGTCCGCGTGGACATCACCGACGCGGGAAGAACGGTCCTCGAGGAAGCACGCCGGCAGCGGACAGCCTGGCTGGCCCGGCGCGTGGCAGGGCTCAGCGAGGACGACCGGCTCACACTGAGCCGGGCGGCCCGCATCATGCAGGAAATGAGCGCCAAATGAGCGCCATGTTCCGGGCCCTCGAAAACCCCAACTACCGCATCTGGGCCGGCGGCGCGATCGTGTCCAACATCGGCACCTGGATGCAGCGGGTGGCGCAGGACTGGCTGGTCCTGACCGTCCTGACCGACCACTCCGGGGCCGCGGTGGGCCTCACCACCGGGCTGCAGTTCCTGCCCATGCTGCTGTTTGGCCCGTACGGCGGAGTGCTGGCGGACCGGTATCGAAAACGCATCATCCTGATGTGGACGCAGCTGGCCATGGGCCTCACCGGATTGGCTATCGGCCTGCTGGTGGTCACCGGCACCGCCCAGTTGTGGCACGCCTACGTGGCCGCGTTCTGCCTGGGAGTTGCCAGCGCCGTGGATGCCCCCGCCCGCCAGGCATTCGTGTCCGAACTGGTTGGCCAGGACAACATCTCCAATGCGGTGGCCTTGAACTCGGCGTCCTTCAATACCGCCCGGCTCACCGGCCCCGCAATCGCCGGCGTCCTCATCGCGTGGGTGGGCACCGGCCCGGTGTTCCTGATCAACGCTGCCAGCTTCGCCGCCGTCCTGGTCTCGCTGTTCCGGATCCGCATCACCCAGGCCGCCCCGGTGGCAGGCACACGCAACAAGCACCAGGTGGTGGAGGGTATCCGGTATGTGCGCCGCCGCCCGGATCTGATGTTGATCATGGTCCTGGTGGGCATCCTGGGCGCGTTCGGGATGAACTTCCCGGTCATCAACTCGCTGATGGCCACCACCGAGTTCAGCATGGGACCCAGCGAATTCGGGCTCCTCGGCTCGATCATGGCGGTGGGTACCCTGGCCGGCGCCCTCCTCGCCGCGCGCCGGTCCGGGCCCCGGCTGCGCTTCCTGCTGGGCGGCGCCTTGGGATTGGGCTTCTTTACGATCCTCGGCAGCCTGGCGCCATCCTTCTGGACCTACGCAGCCGTCCTGGTTCCGGTGGGCCTGGCGTCCATCACTTTCCTGAACAGCTGCAACACCAGCATCCAGCTTCTCCGTGGAAGCCCCGTTCCGCGGCCGCGTCCTGGCCTTGTACCTGGCCGTGCTGCAAGGCGGGACCGCGCTGGGTTCGCCCCTGGTGGGCTGGATCGGCAGCCAGTTCGGAGCCCGCTGGTCCGTCGCTTCCGGCGGCATCGTGGTGCTCCTTGCCGGAATCGCAGCCGTGGTGGCGGTGAGCAGGCGGAACCGGATTACTTTCCGCGGTGCGCTCCGCATGGCGCTGGGCAGGCGGGAGCCGGCCGTCTGAGTGAGGCTCTGGCAGGTACGGCCGACGACGGCACCCGCGGCAAAGCTTTACGGCATGGGCCCGCCGACGATATCCACCGAAATTTCGACCGCCGGCACCGCTCCCCGGTTCTCCAGCCAGTGCATGGTATTCCGGTCCTCCGGCCAGCCAACGCCCGGCCCATACTCCGTGGCAACCCCGTCCCGGTGGTCGGTGATGATCCCCGAAAGGACATAGACGGTGCCAGGGCGGCCCGCATGGTCATGGAGGGGGCCGAACACTCCACCGGGCTCGATGGTCACCATCCGCATCCGCAACTGGCGCCCTTCCATCCCGTCGATCTCGCCGGCAAGGTCGACCGCAGCCAGCAACTCCACCGAGACGCCAGTGGTCTTCGGTGCCACCTCCTCGACGCTCATCGCGCCCCTTCCCACAACCTCAATCTGCGGCGGCGCCGGCCCTGCCGCTGCCGGGGCACCCGGGTGAAGGTGCTTCCGGCGGCAAGTGCCGGCGTCGTCCTTTTTGTGCCGGGCCCGCAACCGCAGGCCCCGGCGTTCAACGGGGCAGCGATGAAATGTTAAGGATGTTGCCCTCACTGTCCAGGAACCAGGCGGCGTCGCCCATTCCCTCCATCGAAGCGATGCCGTTCTCTGTCTTCAGTCCGGGCATGTCGTACTCCTCGAAAACGACGCCCCGGCCGCGCAGCTCCTCGACGTCGCGCCGTACGTCATCGGTTCCCCACCCTATCTGCGTGTTCTTGGCCGAGCCGGCGTTGTCCGTTTGGTAAATCAGGAACGCAGTACCCTTCCCGCACCGGTACACAAGCCCGCCGTCACTCATGGTCCGCTCGGGCTCCAATCCCAACTTGTCCCGGTAGAACTCCCGTGCCCGGTCAATGTCCTTTGCCGGCAATATAGCCATGACTTCCAGATCTTTGAGCATGACAACAACTCTCCTTGCCACATTTCCTGATGGCGATGCTCTCCCCCGAATCGGTCCGGCCGTCCCCCGCCGGGCCTCGTGGCCGTCCTTCCCGCCGAATGCCGGGGCGGCCGCCTGGAGCTCCCTGATCCGCGGTGGCGAAAGCCATGGGCACGGGGTTCCCGAAGTCTACGAGGCCATTATGGAACTGTTCGTCCCCGCATGGAATAGGGGTTTTTATGGCGGGTAGGGCAGCGACAGTGCGGCTATTCCCGGGCCGCCGAGATGGCCTTGCCGGCCACGGCCTTAGCGCCGGATTTCCGCCAGCCGCAGCCTGACGATGTCCGCTACGACGTCGTCCGGCACCGGCCTGGCTGCGCTGAAGCGGATGGTTCCCTTGGACAGCGAGTAGCCCTTGAGGCGTCCGTCCACCGCCTCCACCACGGCCGAGGAGAACGGAAAGATCGAAAGGTGCTTGGCTGCGGCCACGGCGGCCAGCAGCGGCTTGCCGTCGACCTTGAGGGCCGGCATCCCGTAGCTCATGCCCTCGGTGGCGTCCGGGGCCACCGACCGGGCAATCTCCACCACATGCTGGAGGCAGCCGCGGTCCGGTTCATCCGTGGCGGCCAGGGCATCATCCACGACGCCCATGGAGGGATCAGCCCTTCCGGGCGGCGACCGTGGCTGCGAGCGCCGCGAGGCCGCGCTCAAAGTCGCCGCCCACCAGCTTGTCCATGTTCATGAACAGGGCAAAGACCCTACCGAGCCCCTTGTTCTCCCCGGTCATCAGCCACGTCACCTCGGTGCCCCCAGGAGCCGGGCTGAACGTGAACGTCGTGGGGTTCAGGGCCTTGAACGGCTTGGTGAATTGCAGCCTGATCCCGATGCGGCTCGAAGGTACCGACTCCACGATCTCCATGGTTCCGCTGCCCGCCTTGCGGTTCCCGTTCCACTCATAGCCTGCGCCGGCCCCTGATTCGCTGCCGAAGTAGCGGCGGCTCATGCCCGGATCGACCGCCTCCCAGGGGGACCAGGCGGTCCATTCGTGGAAGTTGTCCACCAGTGGAAAGATCTCCTCGGCGGGGGCAGGGATGACCGCGCTGCGGCGGACTTCGAAAGTAGACATGGGCCAAGCATAGGGCCGCAGGCCGCCGGCGTTAAGGGAGGACCACGTTGACGGGTTCGCCGCCCTCGAGCAGCAGTCCGATCTGCTTCCTGACCAGGCGCACCATGCGGGGGAACATGGCCGAACTGGCGCCGCCCACGTGCGGCGTGATGAGCACTCCCGGGGTGGTCCACAGCGGGTGGCCGGCGGGCAGCGGTTCCGGATCGGTGACGTCCAGGGCAGCGCGCAGCCTGCCGGTTCCGGTCTCGGCCAGCAGCGCGTCCGTGTTGGCCACGGGGCCGCGGGCCACGTTCACCAGCAGGGCGCCGTCCGGCATCGCGGCGAGGAACTTGGCGTCCACGAGTTGCTCCGTCTGCCCGTTGAGCGGAACACTGACCACTACGATCTCGTGCAGCGGCAGCTGTTCATAGAGCGAGTCGATCCCGTGGATGGTTCCGCGACCGTCCTCGCGTGAACGGCTGGCCATCCGGGTGACCTCGGCCTCAAAGGGAAGGAGCCGGGCCTCGATGGCCTTGCCGACTCCCCCGTAGCCCACCAGCAGGACGCGCCGGTCCGCCAGGCTGGGGCGCTGGCTGTTGTCCCACGTACCGTTGTCCTGGTTCCGGACAAAGTCCGGGATGCCGCGCTGGGAGGCGACCATCATTCCCACGGCAAGCTCCGCCGTCGAGGTCTCATGGACTCCGGCCGCGTTGGCAAAAGTGACACCGCCGGGCAGGATGCCCGCTACGCCGTCGTACCCGATGGACTGGCTCTGCACCAGGCCCACGTCCACACCTGCCAGCGCGGCGAGCGCGGACGGCTTACCCATGTAGGGCGGCACCAGGAGGTCCAGGCGGCCCTCGGGGGCGGGGCCGGTGAGGTCCCAGAGCACGAACTCGACGCCGTCCACCGGGGCGAGTGCGTCCAGCAGGTTTTGGGCGGGCAGGCAGACGCGCAGGCGGGAGCTCATGCGGCGACCATCAGCTTGACGTTGGCGGCGCCGAGGGCATCCTCGATTTCCTGCGGCGGCGGGGCATCCGTCACCAGGATGTCCACCGCATCAAATGCTGCCAGCCGCGCCAGCGCATACCTGAGCATCTTCTGGTGCGTTGCCACCACCACCACCTGTTCCGCCGCATTCATAAGGGCGATCTTAGTGGCGCGCTCCACGTCGCGTTCGATGTAGAAGGCCTCATCGTGGATACCGGTCACCCCGATGAACGCCGTCTTGGCGCGCAGGCCCGCAGCCGCGCTCACGGTCATGGGACCGTTGAACGCCTGGCTGTCCAGCAACAGTTCCCCGCCGAGGCAGATGGTGCGCGCCTCGGTCAGCTGCAGGCAGCGCTGGATGGCCGGGGCCGAGTGCGTGATGATGGTCCCCCTGAAGGACGTGGGCAGTTCCTGGGCGATCTGGTAGGTGGTGGTACCGGCATCAAGGATGATGGCGTCCCGTTCGCTGATCATCGACACACAGGCCCGTGCCACCCTGAGCTTGGCGTCGGCGTCCTCCCGGACCCGGGCGGCGAAGTCGGCGTTCTGGCCGTGCCCCTCCACGGCGCTGACCCCGCCGTGGACCACCCGGGCAAGGCCCCGCTTGGCCAGCACCCGGGTGTCCCGCCGCACGGTCATGTCGGAGACTGCGAACGTCCCCGCGAGGTCGTTCGTGGAAATGAAGCCTTTCCGTCCCAACTCATCGAGGATGGTGCGCTGGCGCGGCGTCAGCGGCGCCTCTCCATGTGCTGTGCTCATAAGCTGCTTATCCCTCCCCAATGCGCCGGGCAGAGCCTGGCGGCGTGTTGGACTTCCAACACAAATCTTCTTATGAACGTACCCCGGAAACCGCATTCGCAAGCTCCACGGGGCGTCCTTCCGTAATAGAACGTTCCGCCGCCAGGCCCATCCGCACGGACTGCAGGCCATCGGCAACAGTCACCTCCACAGGGCCTTCGCCCAGGATGGCCTTCCGGAATCCGAGGTGCTCGTAGTAGGTGGAACCGTGATGGGCGCCGGCTGCAAGGACGGCCTCATCCACCGGCACGTCATGCTTCCGGGGGCCCAGCGGGGACCGCGGGCTGAACTCCACGGTTGCCTCGGCCTCGTCGCCGGGGATCCAGTGGTTGGCCGCCACCGGGATCAGGGTTTCGATCTTGGCGGCGTCGCCCACGATGGAGATCCGCTCCTGGAATTTGGACCCTTCGGCGAACATGGACAGCTCCAGCATGGCCCGGCGTCCACCCTTGAAGTCGACGATGACGTAGGCGTTGTCCACCATGTCCGAGACCCGGCCGTCGTACACCTCGTCCATATGGTTGACGTCGTGGCCGCCGCTGGCGTAGACCCGGACGGGCTCGTCCTGCAGGATCAGGCGCATCAGGTCGAAGAAGTGGCAGCACTTCTCCACCAGGGTGCCGCCCGTCCGCTCGGCGAAGCGGTTCCAGGCGTCCACCTTGTGCAGGAACGGGAAGCGGTGTTCCACGATGGACAGCATGTAGATATTGCCGAGTTTTCCGGTATGGGCCGCCTGGATGACCTCCTGGACCGGCGGCATGTACCGGTACTCCATGGCCACCCACACCGGTGCCTGGTAGGCCGCGGCGAGCACTTCGAGCTCGTCCGCCTGTTCTGCGCTGGTGCATACGGGCTTTTCGACCAGGACCGGGAGGTTGGTGCCGCTGGCGAAGATGTCCTTCAGGATGCCCAAGTGGGTGTCGTTGGGGCTGGCGATCACCAGCGCGTCCACCAGCCCCGAGGCCAGCAGTTCCTGGTGGGATGCGAAGAGTTTTACGTCGTAGCCGATCTCCTTGGCAGTCTCCTCGAGGGATGGCGGCGTGGGGTCGGACACTGCGGTGATCCGGCTCCCGGGGATCAAGGCGAGGTTCCTGACATGTTCGCGGGCCATGTGGCCTGCCCCGATGAGTCCGTACCGGATGGTCCGGACAGATTCCGCAGTAGGCAATGACATGAGCTGCTCCGTTTCTCTACGTTGAGTGGGGGGCTGCGGCGTTGCATCCCAAACACAACTATACAGAAAGTGTTGTTTTTCCAACATAGCGTGTGTATATTTCTTCAATACCAGCCGGAACTACAACGAGGTGGAACGTGCCCCAACCGTCAACTGGACCCCTGCTCTTCGTAGGCTGCGCCACTCTTGACTCCATTGCCCTGGTGCAGGATTACCCCGCCGCGGACAGCCGGACCGTCGCCACGGATTTCGCGACGGCGGGCGGCGGCCCTGCAGCCACGGCAGCCGTCGCAGCGGCACGGGCGGGGGCCGACACTGCCTTCGCCGGCGTCCTCGGCACCGACGAAGAAGGCGACCGCATCATTGCCGGGCTGGAAGCCGAAGGCGTGGACACCTCCGCCGTGATCCGCGATCCCGGCGTCAAGACCGGCGCCAGCGTGATCATCGTCAGCAAGGCAGCCGAGAGCCGGGCCATCGTCACCCGGCCCGTGCCGCCGGTCAGCTTCCCTGCGGGCAGCCGCTTCTTCGACCTGCTGGCAGCCGCCGCCTGGGTCCATACCGACCACCTGGGATGGAATGCAGTGGCAGGTGCCCGCCCCGCAGCGCTGAACATCAGCGTGGACGCCGGCAATCCCATCCCATCCTTCAGCCCCGGCGGCATCGCGCTCTACGTGCCCACCATGGAAAGGCTCCAGGCAGAGTACGGCGCTGGGCACTCGCCCGAGGCCCTCCTGCGCAAAGCGCTCGACGACGGCGCCGCGGCCGTCGTCGCCACCGCCGGCTCGGACGGCGCCTGGGTCCTGGAACGCGGCGGGGATCCCGTCCACGTGCCGGCCACGCCCGCGGACATCGTTTCCACCCTCGGCGCCGGCGATGTCTACCACGGCGCTCTTCTCGCCGCCGTCGCCGCAGGCCTGCCGTTGGTTAACGCCGCCGCATTCGCCGGCCGCACCGCTGCCGCATCCTGTGCCGGGCTGGACGGCCGCTCTGCCATCCCCCGCCAGGCCATCACCGCCGAATTCGCCTCCAACCACCATTCCTGACCCAACCCGCCCAGCTGAAAGTAGCCAGCCCATGAACCATGCAGACCTCTCCCCGCTCCAACGGCCCTCAGGCGCCTTCGCAATGCTCGCCGTTGACCAGCGCGAAGCCATGCGCAACATGTTCGCCGAGCACACCGACCAGCCCGTCACAGACCAGGACCTCCGCGACTTCAAGCTCGAGGCGGCCCGGATCCTGACCCCCTATGCCTCCGGCGTCCTCATCGACCGCCAGTTCGCCCTGGACCAGGCCATCGAGGCCGGCGTGGTGGACCCCGGCTGCGGGCTGATCGCCTCCGCCGACCACTTTGAACCCGCCCACGGTGAACTGGTGGGCGAGGTGACCATCGACCGCCTGGTGGATCCGCACAAGTACGCCGCCCTGGGCGTCAAGGCCCTGAAGCTGCTGGTGCTCTACCGCCCGGACGAACCCGCCGAGGGACGCGTGGCCATGGTCCGCGAGTTCGTGGACAGCTGCCGCTCCGCCGGGCTGATCAGCATCATCGAACCCGTCTCCCGCAAGCCCCTGGCCGGCGGCGACTTTGACTGGAACGCCGGCATCCTGGCCGCCGCCAAGGAACTGGGCAGCCTGGGCGCCGACCTGTACAAAGCAGAGGTCCCGTTCCACGGCCAGGCTTCGGAAGCTGACGTCCGCGACGCCTGCGCCGAGCTCACCAAAGCCATCGACGGCCCCTGGGTGGTCCTCTCCTCCGGCGTTCCCGAGGACATCTTCCCGGACGCCGTCCGGTGGGCCTGCCTCGAAGGTGCCAGCGGCTTCCTCTCCGGACGCGCAGTCTGGGCTTCCTGCATCGGCGCCTCCGACGTCGTCGAATCCCTCTCCACCGACGCCGTCCGAAGGCTGCAGCGCCTCTGCGCCGTGGTGGACGACGTCGTGTCCGCCCAGAGGACCAACGCCTAGGCGGTTCACCCGCACCACAGCACCGTCACGGGGCCCGGCCCCTCTCAGCAGCAAGCAAACAAGGCACAGCAAACACTCAACGAGGAGATTATTGTGAGTCAGATTTCACGCCGGCAGGCAGTCGCCCTTCTCGGGGCCCTGGGCTTCGGCGCCGCTGCGGCAGCGTGCGCCGGGCCCGGCGGTTCCACCAAGCCGGGAGGGGCAAGCGGGCCGTCGGCACCCGCCACCGGAGCTGTCACCGGCAAGGTGTCCTTCGCCCACTGGCGCGGCGAGGACAAGGCCGTGTTCGACGAACTCATCAAGCGCTTCGTGGCACAACACGACGGCGTGGAAGTCGCCCAGGACATCTCCACCTCCAACGACTACAACGCCCAGGCACTGCAGAAGCTCCGCGGCGGCTCCATCGGCGACGCGTTTGCCACCTTCCGCGGCTCACAGTTCAAGAACTTCACCGAGGCCGGGGTGTACACCGACCTCAAGGGCAGCAAAGCCGTAGGCAACTACCAAAAGGGACTCCTGTCCGCCGGGCAGAGCGGCGACAACCAGCTGGGCCTGCCCTACCAGGTGGTGTTCCCCATGCCCATGGCCAACCTGGACCTCTTCGACAAGGCCGGCGCCGAAACCTCCCCCAAGAACTGGGACGCCTTCCTGGGCATGTGCGAAAAACTCGCCGCTGCCGGCGTCATCCCCATCTCCTGGCCGGGCGGCGATGTTGGAAACGGCGGCCAGCTGTTCAACTGCATGATTGCCAACAATGCGCCCGTGGACGACATGTGCGCCCAGATCGAGCAGGGCAAGCTCAAGTGCACGGACGACTGGTTCATCAAGATGCTGGGCCAGTACAAGGACCTGAAGCCCTTCGTGCAGCCCAACGCCACCGGCACCGCCGTTGAACCGGCCCAGAACCTGTTCTCCCAGGGCAAGGCCGCCATGCTCGCCACCGGCTCCTACCACCTCGCAGCAGTCCGCGGACTCGGTGCCAAGTTCCCGATCGACCTGGTGTTCCCCAACACCACCTCCGACGGCAACGGCAAATACGAGGGCGCCTACAACGCCACCTTCATCCTGGGCGTCAACTCCGCCAGCAAGAACCAGGCGGCCGCGGCGGCATGGATCGATTTCCTCTCCGAGCCCGAGAACGCCGGCTACTACGCCAACCAGACCGCGCAGCACGTCTCCGTGGACAAGGTGGAATACACCAACCCGGACCTGAAGCGCCTGAGTCCCTGGCTGCAGAAGAAGACGGCACTCGCCGCCCGCTTCCAGTTCAATAACCTCGATGTCCGCAACGCGGTGGAGGCCAGCGCCACGGCCGTCATTTCCGGCACCAGCCCGGAGCAGGCAGCCGCTGCCGCCCAGAAGATTGTTGACGAACGGCTATGAGTATCCATCCCGGAACGGCTGCCCGGCGGAAGGCCCCGGACAGCCACACCCCCGAAAACCCTGCCAAGGTGCGTCGCCGCTCTCCCACACGGGTGAATCCGGCCCTGTACCTTTTCCCGCTGCCCGCAGTCGCCGTCGTCGCCTTCTTCCTGGTGATGCCCACGCTGCAGGCGTTCCAGTACGCCATCACGGACTGGAACGGATTCTCCGCAGCGTTCAATTACGTCGGTGTGGACAACTTCGTCCGCGCGTTCACCAAGGACTCCCTGTTTACGAACGCGCTGACGAACAACCTGAAGTTCGTGCTGCTGGTGGTGATCGCCCAGACAGCGTTCTCGCTGGTCCTGGCCCTGCTGCTGACCAAGAACTCGCGGGGCAGCATCCTGCTGAGGGCACTGTTCTTCTTCCCCACCATCCTGTCCTCCGTCTCGGTGGCCTTCATCTGGAAGTTCATCTACGACCCCAACTTCGGCCTGGCCAACTCGGTCCTCCGAACCGTCGGGGTGGACGGTGGCGCCTACCTCGGCAACGACGCCCAGGCTTTGTACTGGGTGGCCGTTACCCAGGTCTGGTTCCATTCGGGCCAGATGATGGTGGTCTACATCGCCGGGCTGCAGGCCATCCCCAAGGAACTCTACGAAGCGGCGGAGATGGACGGCGCCAACAAATGGCAGCAGTTCAAATCCATCACCTGGCCGTTCGTGGCACCGGCCACCTCCATCGTGGTGGCCTACACCACGGTGCAGTCCTTCAAGGCCTTCGACCTGATCCTGGGCATTGCCGGCAACCCGCCCAAGGCAGCCCTGGACATCCTCTCCACCCGCATTTACAGCACCTTTGCCAACTCGGAGTTCGGCTACGCCGCCGCCCAGTCGATCATCTTCATGGCGATGATCGCCCTGGTCACCTGGCTGCAGCGCCGGTTGCTCCGGCTCACCCCGAAGGGGGACTAGCAGCATGCTCGCAACACTAAGCCGCCGCGCCATCCTGGCCATCTACGCGGTCATCATCATCATTCCGTTGACAGTGGTGGCGTTCGGCAGTTTCAAGTCCACCCAGGAACTGTTCGCCGGCCCGTTCAGCCTTCCGCATTCACTCGCCCCGGACAATTTCGTCGAGGTGGTGGGCGGCCAGAACCTGGGTTCGTCCTTCATGAACAGCGTGATCGTTACCGGCATTTCGGTGCCGCTGACCTTGTTCGTGGCCAGCCTGGCCGGGTACGCCGTGTCCCGGTTGAAGGGGTTCATGTCCTGGGCCATCTTCGGGTTCCTGGTCCTGGGCATGGCCATCCCGGCACAGGCCAACATGGTGCCGCTGTACGTCCTCTTCGGCAGGCTGGGCCTGCTGGACAACCTGGCCGGCCTGATCCTGGCCAACGTCGTGTCCACGCTGCCCATTGCCGTCTTCATCCTGGGCGGGTTCATGCGGACCCTGCCCAAGGAGCTCTATGAAGCTTCCTCCATCGATGGCAGCGGGCCGTGGAAGACCTACGCTTCCATCGCCCTGCCGCTCTCCGCACCGTCGATCGCCGCGGCCGCCATCTTCCTGTTCGTCATCCACTGGAACGAGCTCCTCTACCCGCTGCTGTTCATCCAGTCCCCCGGCAACCGGACCCTGCCGCTGGCATTGCTCAGCTTCCAGGGCGAGTTCCAGACCAACTACCCGCTGCTGTTCGCCGGCGTGATCCTGGCGTCCCTGCCGGTGGTGGTGGCCTACGTCTTCCTGCAGCGCTACTTCGTTGCCGGCATCACGGCAGGAGCAAGCAAGGGATGAGTACGACGACGACGCGCGGCACCGGCGGTGCCCTCACGGCCCAACGAAAGGCTCCTTCCATGAACCTCACATCAGCCCGGCACCTTGTCGACGGCACCTGGCACACTGCCGGAACCGCCAAGGACGTGACTGATCCGGGCAACGGCACCACCGTGGGGGAGGTCGCCTGGGGCTCGGCCGGGGACGCCACCAGGGCCGCCGACGCCGCCGCCGAAGCGTTCGGGACCTGGTCCCGCACCACCGCCCGCCAGCGGGCGGACCTGCTCCGCAACGCGGCGGCGCTGCTGGCGGAGCGCCGCGACGAAATCGCGCACACGCTGGCACTCGAGGCAGGCAAAAGGCTTCCCGAAGCGCAGGGCGAGGTGGACTTCTCGGTGGAGTACTTCCGCTGGTTCGCCGAGGAGGTCCGCCGCGCCACCGGCACCATCAGCCCACCTGAACTTCAGGGCCGCCGCCACCTGAGCCTGCGCAAGCCCGTCGGCGTGGCCCTCAGCCTCACCCCGTGGAACTTCCCCGTCTCCATCCAGGCCCGCAAGCTCGCCGCGATGCTCGCCGCCGGGTGCACCGTGGTGGGCAGGGTTTCGGAGAAGGCCCCGCTGGCTGCGACCGGCCTGTTCGAAGTCCTGCATGACGCCGGTTTTCCCGCCGGCGTGGTGAATCTGGTCCATGGCCCATCCCGCGAAATCACCGCGGCGTTGATGGCCCACCCGGCGGTCCGTGCCGTCAGTTTCACCGGGTCCACGGGTGTGGGCCGGCAGATCATGGCATCAGCCTCCGAGCGCGTGGTCCGGCCCCTGCTGGAACTCGGCGGCAACGCACCGTTCATCGTCTTCGAGGACGCGGACCTTGACGCCGCCGTTGACGGCGCCGTCCTGGGCAGGCTCCGCAACACCGGCCAGTCCTGCGTGGCCGCCAACCGGTTCCTGGTCCAGGACAGCGTCGCCGACGAGTTCGCCCGGAGGCTGGGCGCCCGCTTTGACGCGATGACCATCGGTCACGGCGTACCCGACGACGGCGCGCAGGTCCCGGACCTTGGCCCGGTCATCGATGCCGACAGGGTGTCCGCGGTACAGGCACTGGTGGACGACGCCCTGGACCGGGGCGCCCGCCGCGTCACCGAGCGCACGGCGGTCCCCGGCGGGGGTGCGTTCATGGCGCCCACCCTGCTGGCCGATGTCCCGGACGACGCACTGTTGGTGACCGAAGAGGTGTTCGGCCCGGCCGCCGGCATCGTCACCTTCTCCTCGGAGGAGGAGGCCATCCGGAAGGCGAACGCCACCGAGATGGGCCTGGCCGCCTACGTGTGGAGCGGCAGCACGAAGCGCGGCTGGGAGATCCCGGAGCAGCTTGAGGCCGGCATCGTCGGCGTGAACGACCCCCTTCCGTCCGTTGCCTTCGCCCCGATGGGCGGCGCCAAACAGTCAGGCCTGGGACGGGAAGGATCGAGCTTGGGCCTCGAAGAGTTCGAAGAGGTCCAGTACGTGGCCTGGAGACCGTAAATGCTGACCACCGGGCTGGTCCTCGGGGCCGTCGTCATGGGTGCCGGGATGCAGCGGATCACGGGGATGGGCTTCGCACTGGTGGCCGCCCCGTTCCTGGTCCTGCTCTTGGGCCCGGTGGAAGGCGTGGTGCTGGTAAATGTATGCGGGGCGGTGACGGCAGGAGCCATTATCTTCCGGGTGCTGCGCGACATCGACTGGAAACGCTACGTGTTTCTTGCGGCCGCTGCCCTGCTGGGCATCATTCCGGCGGCCTTCCTGATCCGCCTGATTCCGGCGCCGGTGCTGGAGATCTCCATCGGGGTGCTCCTCGCGGCCGGGCTGACCGTCCTGCTGGCACTGAAGTCCGCCACGCTGCCGGCGCGCCGGCGCTACCTGTTGGCCGCCGGCGGCCTCAGCGGATTCATGAACACGGCGGCCGGGGTGGGCGGGCCCGCGGTCAGCATGTACTCGATCGCCACCAAGTGGCAGCACAAGTCGTTCGCTGCCACCATGCAGCCGTACTTCTTCACCATCGGTACGTTCTCGCTCATCTCCAAGGCCATCACTGCCCCCGCAACTTTCCCTGTGATGCCATTGGGCATGTGGGGTGCCGTTGCCGTCTCCTGCCTGGCCGGGCTGGTGCTCGGCGACGTCGCCTCGAAATTCGTTCCGGCCCGGGCAGCACAAAAACTCCTGGTGGTCCTGGCCTACCTGGGAGCGGCTGCCACGATTGTCCGCGGCGTGCTTGAAGCCGCCGGCTGACGCAATATTTCTACTGACCACGCAACTGAGAGGACATGACATGACGTGGCTGAACAGCCCCGCCCACGCACGATGGCTTGAGGCGGAAACCGACCGGTTGGTCCGTTTCGCCGAGGCCTCCAAGGTCGCCACCGGATTCGGCTGGCTCGACAACTACGGCAAGGTGTTCGCCGACAAGCCAACCCACCTGTGGATCACAGCACGCATGACCCACAGTTTCGCCGTCGCCGCCCTGATGGGACGGCCGGGAGCGGCCACGCTCGTGGACCACGGAATTGCCGCCCTCAACGGCGTCCTGCACGATGACGAGTTTGGCGGTTGGTACGCCGAGGTGGACCAGGATGGTCCGGTGAACGACACCAAGTCCGGCTACCAGCACTCCTTCGTACTCCTGGCTGCTGCCAGCGCCGTCGCGGCCGGGCGCCCCGGAGCACGGGAGCTGCTGGATGAGGCGCTGCGGGTCGCCGACACGAAGTTCTGGGACCACGAGGCCAACATGTGCTTCGACTCATGGAACCGGGACTTCACGGAAACGGAGGCATACCGCGGCGGCAACGCCAGCATGCACTCGGTGGAGGCCTACCTCATCGTGGCCGATGTGACCGGAGAGAACAGGTGGCTCGAACGGGCCCTGCACATCGCCGAGGTGCTCATCCACCGGTTTGCGCGCAACAACAATTACCGGGTGTTCGAGCACTTCGACCCGGACTGGAACCCCATGCCCGAGTACAACACCGATGACCGCGCCAGCCAGTTCCGCGCCTATGGCGGAACCCCTGGCCATTGGGTGGAGTGGGCGCGGCTGCTCCTCCACCTCCGTGCCGGGCTCGAGGCCCGCGGCCTGGACGTCCCTGAGTGGCTCCTCGAGGATGCACGTGGCTTGTTCGATGCCGCCATCCGGGATGCCTGGCAACCGGACGGCCATCCGGGATTTGTCTACACGGTCGACTGGGAAGGCAAGCCCGTTGTCACCACCCGCATCAGGTGGGTACCCGCGGAAGCGATCGGCGGTGCGGCTGCCCTGTACATTGCCACGGGCGAGCAACAGTACGCGGACTGGTATGAGCGGATCTGGGACCACGCCCGCGACTGGTTCATCGACTACGAGCACGGTTCCTGGAAGCAGGAACTCGATGAGAACGGCAATGTCACCTCAACGGTGTGGTCCGGCAAGGCGGACATTTACCACTTGTGGCACTGCCTGGTGGTCCCCCGCCTCCCGCTGGCGCCGGGGCTGGCTCCAGCGGTCGCGGCCGGCTTGCTGGACGCACGCCTGAACACGCCGTAACCGGCGCGGAGCAGGGGGTTCGATCCTGTAAATTTAAGGGAGGAATTTGTCCGGCCAGCGAGCCGCTTTCCAACCCCACCCCTTGAATGGACGCACTCCCATGCCTTCCGCGATTTCCGCGCCGTCCCCTGCCCGTTTTCCCTATGCCGCCATGGCGGTGCTGGCCACGATAGCCTTTACGGCCATCACCACGGAGTTGCTGCCGTCAGGGCTCCTGCCGCAGATCAGCGCCGGCCTTGGCGTGTCCGAGCCCGTGGCCGGCTACCTCGCCGCCGCGTACGCCGCCGTCATTGTTGTCACCGTGGTTCCGGCGGCCCGGCTCCTGGGGAAGATTCCACGGCATGCGCTCCTCGTCGGGTTGGTCTTGACGTTCGCGCTCAGCAACGCCATGGTGGGAATGGCGCCGGACTTCACCTCGGCGATGATCGCCAGGTTGGTGGGCGGACTGGCGCACGGGCTGCTCTGGACCACCATGGCGCCGTTCGTGGCCCGGGTTGTCCCGGCAGACAAGGTGGGCAAGGCCCTGGCCATCGTGTTCAGCGGCAACAGCCTGGGGTTGGCCATCGGGGCCCCGGTGGGCACCGCCTTGGGCGGGTTCCTGGGGTGGCGGACGGCATTCCTGGTCCTGGCCGGCTTCGGGGTGGTCCTCACCGTCCTCGCATTCTGGCTGCTCCCCGGGTCCGCCGCATTACCGACGCTGCCCGTCCGTCGCTTCGCAAGGCTATTGGCCAGCCCGGAGTTAAGTCCGTGGCCGTCGCCTGGCCGCTGCTGGTCTTGGCCCACTTCGCTCTCTTCACGTACATCGCACCCTTCATCCGCGAGGCGCAGCTGCCGGACTACGCCACCAGCCTCTCCCTGACCGTGCTGGGCGGCTCGGGCCTGCTGGGCATCTGGATTGCCGGGCTGACCGTGGATTCGCGCCCGCGCCGTTCCCTGATAGTGACGACGGCGGCCATCGCCGCTTCGATGTTCCTTCTCCCCTTGGCGGTGGGAAACCTCCCGGTCACCCTGGTGCTGATGACGGTGTGGGGCGCAGGTCTCGGGGCGATCGGCATCTACAACCAGTCGGCGATCCTGCGGGCCGGCGGTGAATACAGCGAGGCCGCCAACGGGCTGACCGTGCTGACCATCCAGCTGGGTATCACCGTCGGCGCACTCTACGGCTCCGGGGCGCTGGTGATGGGCGGACCGCTGCTGGTTCCCGCCGCGGCGGCGATCCCGGTGGTTGCCGCGCTGGTGATCACCTTTGCCGGGAAGAAGTACGCCTATCCGCCGGGCCCGCGGGAGCGGATCTGGCTGGAACCCAGGCCGGTGAAGGAAAGCGTCACGGACCGGACCTGACAAGCCTGCATCGAGTGCTCCGTACCGGTCGTTTCAGCACCTGGAACGACCACTACGGAGCAGTCGGTGGGTCAGTCGCGGTGCTTGGCCACGGTGAACAGGAAGGTGGAGTCCTCTTCGGCCGTCAGGCTGTGCAGGCCGGGCGGGACGATCAGCAGGTCCCCCGCCTTACCCTGCCAGGAGTCCCCGCCTGCGATCAGCCGGACGCAGCCGCGGATCACGAACACCGTGGCGTCGCCAGGGTTCTTGTGTTCGCTCAGCCGGGTTCCGGCGGCCAGGGCCATCACGGACTGCCGGAGGACTTTCTCGTGGCCGCCGTAAACGGTGTCGGCGGCACGGCCGTTGGGGGATGCGAGCGCTGCTTCGAGCTGCTGGCGCGCCAGGGCGTCGACCGATATCTTCTGCATGCGCCCAAGGCTACCCAGTGGCCGTCAACCTGGCGACCAGTTCCCCGCGGCTGCCCACCCCCACTTTGTCGAAGATGGATTTGAGGTGGTCGTGGACGGTGTGCGGCGAGATGAAGAGGTGCCGGGAGATGTCCGCGTCCGGGCTGCCTGCCATGAGTTCCAGGCAGACTTCCTGTTCCCTCGGGGTGAGGCCATAGGCAGCCAGGAGCAGGGTCAGCAACTGGCCGGTGGTGGGCGGCTCCACCGTGACCACCATCTGCACGGGATCGTCCCCCGTGAGGAGCCTGCTGGCCTGAAGGACCACCCAGCCGGCGTCGAGGTCCCGCATCCGCGTCCGCGCCGTCCCGGTGCGTGACGCCCTTGCCTGTGCCACCACGGAGTACAGCACCATGCTGAACCGGCCCGGAGCCGCGTCTTCGAGTGCCTGGAGCCACGTGGTTGCGGCCGGGGTGGCGGCCCGCAACTCACCACGATCGCCGGCGAGGACGATGATCGGGCCCTCATGCTGGTGCCAGACCGAGTGGTGGGCGCGGGCGGCGATACGGGTTGCGGCGGCGAGCGCGTCAGTAACCGCTGCCAGGAATTCCACTTCCCGGTCGCTGAAGTCTCGCGCCCCATTACGGAACAGGCTGCCCACTCCCCAGCACGACTGGTCCACGCGGAACGCGCCGCGCAGTTCATGCACCAGTCCCAGCGGGCGCAGGAGGTCGTTGATCCGGATGCTGCCGGCCACCGCGGGGCCAGGCGCATCCGAAATCCGCGCTACCGGCTGCGGACGCCGCATCAACTGGACAAAGGTGTTCGGCTCGTTCCCTTGATACTCGGATTGGGCAAACCGGACTGCGTACTCGGCGGTGACGGGCCAGGGCCGCCAGTTGGTCACCGAATTCATCACCATGGTGTCTGGGTCGACGCCGGCCCAGCAGGCCTGGTCGAACGGCACCGACTGCCGCACCAGTGCCAGGGCGGCGGCATAGAGGGCGGACAAGTCCAGTCCGTCTGTGGCCAGCGCGGCGATCTCCCGCCGGGCACGCGCAGCGCGTTCCTCCCACATAGGTCCAGTATCCGGCTCACCGGGCTCCCGTGGAATCCCCCATTCCGGGGATGGTGTGCCCCAGTGCGGCGGCCCTACCCTTCCGGCATGAACATCATGTCCCAGATCTTTGCGGTGGTGGCGGTGGCCGTATACGTGGGCGTCTTCCCGGTGGAGAGTTTCCTGCTCCCGCGCAGCAGGTGGGCGCAAAAGTTCCTCAGCACACCGCCGGAGAATGTGCCCGCCGTGATGATGTGGGCCATCCCCACCGGGTACAAGAACCTGGTGATCGCCCTGGGCGTAGCGGCCGGGCTGGTGGCGGTCAACACCGGCGAAACTGTGGTGGGGTACACGTTGGTTGTGTATTGCTGCCTGAACATGGTCCTCACCGCCCCCACCATGCTGGTGGCCGACCTGCAGGGCCACTACCCGAAGCGATGGGAGAGCGTCCCGGGGACCCTGGCCGCCACCCTTCCCGCCCTGCTCTCCTTGCTCTTCCTCCCCCTGGGGCCCTAGTTGCCCCGGCCGCCGGGTCCGCATGCGCGGCTTACGGCGCGAAACCGCCAACGCGGCTCCCGGCTCGAAACCAACTGCCTGAAACACCTTGATAGGTGACCATTTAGTCACCTATCATTGGCGGTATGGACGACGTGTTCAAAGCACTCTCCGACCCCACCCGCCGGGACCTGCTCGATGAGCTGTTCCGCGAGGACGGCCAGACCCTGAGTGCGCTTGAGGCGCGGTTCAGCATGACCCGCTTCGGCATCGCCAAGCACCTGCGCATCCTGGAGGACGCAGGCCTGGTGGCCACCCGCCGTCGGGGCCGGGAAAAGCTGCACTTCCTCAACCCGGTGCCCATCCGCCTGGTCCACGACCGCTGGGTCAGCAAATACGCAGAACCATGGGCCGCTGCCCTCAGCGACCTCAAATCCAGATTGGAAAGTCCCATGGAAAAGATCTTCGAGATTTACATCAAGACCACGCCGGAGCGGCTCTGGGAAGCCATCACCGACAGTGACATCCGCGGCAAGTACCAATTCGGAAACACCATGGAGTCCGACTGGACGCCCGGCGGCAAGTTCGTGATGGGCAATCCCAAGGCCGGGGAGGCCCTGGGCGAAGGCGAGAACCTGGAGGTGGATCCGCCGCGCCGCCTGGTCCAGACCATGCGGGCACTATGGGGCGACGACGTCAAGGCCGAGGGCACATCAAAGGTCACCTGGGAGATCGAACCGGTGGGCGATTCATGCCACCTGACCGTCACGCACAGCGACCTGCGCGAAGGGGCCAACGAACAGCTCTACGGCGGCTGGCCGATGATCCTCTCGGGCCTGAAGACCTGGCTGGAAACAGGCGAGACGCTCACCACCCCCGGTTCGCTGATGTACACCTAGGGCCGCCGGACGGCTGCCCAGCACTGCAGCACCGCGTCGCCCCGGCCCACCCGCGGGTCTAAGGTCATCTCATGGACAGCGGCACCCTGGTCAACATCGCTTTGGTTCTCTGTTTCGTTTTGTTGGGCGGAGTCTTTGCCGCGGCGGAAATGGCCTTGGTGTCCCTGCACGAGGGCCAGATCCGCCGCATCGAAAAGTCCGGCGACTCCGGGGTCCGGACCGCCGCCCTGGCGCGGAACCCCAACCGGTTCCTCGCCACGGTCCAAATAGGGGTGACCCTGGCCGGGTTCTTCTCGGCGGCGTACGGCGCCTCGGCGATCGCACCCGTCGTCGTGCCGCTCCTGCAGGCCCTTGGGCTGGGGGCCGCCGCCGGGCCGGCGTCGTTCGTCGGGATGACGCTGCTGGTGGCCTACCTGTCCCTGGTCCTGGGCGAGCTGGCACCCAAGAGGCTGGCCCTGCAAAATCCCGTCGCCCTGACCAGGATCCTGGCCCCGCCGCTGATCACCCTTTCCAGGGTCATGCGGCCGGTCATCTGGCTGCTCTCCGTCTCCACCGACGCGGTGGTGCGTCTGTTCGGCGGCGACCCGCGCGCCAAGCGGGCAAGCGTCACGTCGGAGGAGCTGTGGGACATGGTGGCGGAAAGCGAGGCGCTCGAGGAAACCAACCGCCACATCCTGGCCGATGTGTTCGGCGCCGGCGACCGGACCCTGCAGGAGGTCATGCGTCCCCGCACGGAAGTGACCTTCATCAACGGGACCACAACGGTCGCTGCCGCCCGCGAAATGGTCAGGGACGGCCCCTACTCCCGGTTTCCGGTGATTGGCAGGACCCCCGACGACGTCCTGGGCTTCGTCCATATCCGCGACCTGATGCCCCGGGGCGAGGCGCAGGACCAGGCGCCGGTGAGGGATATTGCCCGGACCATGCTGGCCATGCCGGGAACCAACAGGGTCCTTCCGTCGCTGTCCCGGATGCGCAAGACAAACCAGCACATTGTCTTGGTGGTGGACGAATACGGCGGCACCGACGGTGTGGTCACGCTCGAAGACCTCGTGGAAGAACTCGTGGGCGAGATCTACGACGAGTACGACACCGGCGCCGAACACGAGGACCGCGTCACCGTTGCCAACGGCTCCATCGAGGTGGACGGCGGCCTGATCCTGCAGGAGTTCACGTCAGCATCTGGAATCGAGCTGCCCGAGGGACGCTACGAGACGGTGGCAGGCTTCATGATGTCCCGCTTGGGGCGCCTGGCGCAGGCCGGTGACCGGGTGCAGGTCCCGGGGTACGTGCTGACGGTCCTCAGCATGGACAAGTTGCGGATTGCGCGGGTCCGGGTCACCCCGGTGACGCCATCGTCGGGTGTGGGCGGGTAATGGAGGCTACGCCTTTTGCTGTCGCCAGAGCACCGAGATCCCGAACGTCACGGCGCAGAGCACCAGCATGGCCACCACCATCCGCATCCAGCTGTCCTGGTGCACGCCACCGGAGGCGAACACACCGATCATCACAGTTGCGGTGATCGCGCCCACGTAGCGGCACGTCTGGTAGATCCCGGCCGCGACGCCGCGGTCCTGCGGCCGGGTGGAGACGAACATGCCCTGGTTGGAGGCGATGCTGACGGTTCCGTAGGGAATCCCCATCAGCGCAGTGAGCACCACGACGAGCGGGATTGCCAGCGTCCCGGTCAGCAGCCACATCAGTGCCGCCACAAGCGTCAGGAGGACGACGCCGGCGAGCAGCACCCGTCGCACACCGAACCTTCCCATCGCGGAGACTGCCCACGGGGTGGCCACCACCGACATCCCGGCAAGGGGCAGCATCAACAGGCCCACGACGCCGGGATCATAGCCGCCCGCCTCCTGCAAGAGCTGCGGCAGGCCGAAGAAGACGAAGTAATAAACGCTGCTGAACACCGCGAACGCCAGGTACACGAGCATGAGGGGCCTGTTCCGGCCCAGCAGCCGCAGGTCCAGGAAGGGCTTGGCGAACCGCAAGCTCCGCCAGGCGAAGAGGGCTGCCACAACCATTCCGGCGGCCAGCATCCACCAGCGGTAGTCAGGCGCCACGTTCAGAGCGGCCATCATGACCAACAGCAGGGCACCGATGAACCCGGCGATGCCCGGAACGTCCGAGTCCCGCACAAGCTGCGCCACGCTGCCGCGCTCGCGGACCTGGTCCGCCGGTGCGGCCTGCCGCACTATCAGCAGCGCCGCCACCGCCAGCGGAACGTTGATCAGGAACAGGGACTGCCAGCCCACGAAGCCCACGAGCAAACCGCCGACGACGGGACCCACGGCAGCAGCCGACGTGTTCGCCATTTGGAGCCGGCCCAGCGGCCGGGCCGAGTCGACCTTTGCCCGGTGCGCAATCGCCCCCACCATCACCACGGCACTGGGGTACGCGGTGGCGGTGCCCAGTGCCATGACCGCCCGGGCCACGCAGAGCAGGGCAAAGTTCGGGGCCAGCGGCGCCAAGGCGCAGCTGATGGCAACCAGGCCCATGCCCAGCATGAACATCCTTCGTGGCCCAAATCGGTCCGCCAACCTGCCCATCACCGGCTGGCCGGCCGCAGAAGCAAGGTAGAAGGAGGTGACCACCCAGGTGACGGCCGCAACGTCGAGCCCGAAATCGGCGCGCAGCACCACCAGGGCCACGGCGATCATGGAAGAGTTCAGCGGGTTCAGTGCCGTGCCCAGGCTGAGGCCTGCGACGGCCAAGGCAGTCCGTGGGTTGTTGCTCACGGTAACAGTCTGGCCCAAAGCGCTCACCGAGGGCGAGTCGGCGGACCGCTGCGCGGACGTGGCGTTGGCTACCTGCCCGCCACCCCAACCGGGAACAACGCATCCTCAACGGCCCGGGTCAGGTCCCGGATCACCTCGGCCTGCCCGTCATCGGCCACGCCCTCCCGGTTTTCCGTGTAGATCACCAGGGCGAAGGTCGAGCCGCGGCAGCTCAGCAGTGCGGCGTCATGCAGTTCACCGGAGAGCTCACCGTATTTGTGGTGGACGTCAATTCCCGCCCTGGAGCCGGCGGGGATGAGGTCTTCGTTGTTGGTGTCCTGCATATAGCTGAGCAGTTGGGCGGTGTTGTCGGCGTTGAGCAGTTCCCCCGCGTACAGCTTTTTCAGGATAAGGGCCATGTCTGCCGCGGTTAACAGGTTCTTTTCGGGGTCGTAGGTAACACCGATGGAGGCGGCGTAGGCAATCAACTGGGGGTACCCGACGGCGTCCATCAGCAGCTGCCAGGAATCGTTGTTGCTGTCGTTGACCATGGCTTTGAGCTGGAAAGCGGCGTCGTAGTCGCCCATGGGCTCATCCAGGGCTGCCTCCCCCTTTTCCACCAGGTGATAGTAGGCAGCGGCCGTCAGGATCTTCGCCGTGCTGGCCGCAGTGAAGGCGTCCGCATCGCCGAACGTGCGTTCCGCGCCGCCGGACACGTCCGCGAGCGCCAGCCCGATCCGGTACTGGTCCGCCTCGCTGAGGATGGTGTCCACGCTGTCCTGCAGGGACTCCGGGGCTGCCGCGACGGGTGCCGGCTGCGCCACAGGCTGGGTGGGGGCCACGGAACCGGTCGGCGGCTCGGACCGGGCGACGGCCAGGGCGATGGTTCCCGCGATGACCAGCACCACGGCAAGTGCCAGAATGACCAGCGTCCGGACGCCCCGGCTACTCCGGGGGGCCGGCCGGGCGGGCCGTGGCGGCGGAGCGGCAGGGCCTGGGGTGGGCACCTGGGGGTGCTCGGACATACAAGGGCTCCTGTCCCGCCTCGGCAATGACAAACAACGTCAGCGCGGCGTTGAGCCGCGCTGACAGATGCGATTAAATCACCGGAGTTTGGGAGCTTCCTGAAGACTTGCGGTGTGTTCCACCGGACCGCCCGGGCGGCCCGAAATCAATGTTCGCGGCGATCCCTGGGCTACGCCCGGGCCCTGGCCGAGAGGGAGGTTTCGAGGAATTCCAGGTGCGCCGGAGCCACCGACACCACACTCTCCGAGTACTCCGGGTGCTTGGCCACGAACTTCTTGATGAACGGGCACACCGGGACAATGCCCGTCCCGGCATCCACCGTCGCATCCAAGGCGACCGCGGCGAGCTTCCCGGCCAGGCCCTGCCCGCCGTATTCCTCGTTGATCACCGTGTGGTAGAAAATCCGCTGTGGCGACGCGCCGCCGTCGTAATCCTGGTAGGCGGCTTTGCCGATCACGTTCCCGCGGTCGAGGATCTCGAAGCGGCTGCGCTCGGCGTTGTGGCGGACGGTGATGTCACTCAAGGGAACTCCTTCGTTGCGGTCGTGCTGCCCGTGCAAAGCCTAACCCGGCCCGGGCAGCACTTATTTCCGTTGAAGGGGAGTCCCTGGTGGCATCACCGTCCGCCCCCGGCTCAGCTCAGGTAGCCATTCGGATTCAGGACGTACTTGGTGGCTGCACCGGCGTCGAACTCGGCATAGCCCTTCGGAGCTTCTTCCAGCGGGATCGCCTTGGCGTTGACGTTCTTGGCGATGTGCACCCGGTCGTTCAGGATGGCCATCATCAGCTGCCGGTTGTACTTCATCACCGGGCACTGGCCCGTGGTGAAGCTCAACGACTTGGCCCAGCCGGTACCCAGGCTCAGCGACAAGGCACCCTTCTTGGCGGCCTCGTCCACGCCGCCCGGATCGCCGGTGACGTACAGGCCGGGGATGCCCAGGGCCCCGCCGGCCGCCGTGAGCTCCATCAGCGAGTTCAGGACCGTCGCCGGCGCCTCCTGGGCGTCGTGGCCGTGCCCCTTCGCCTCGAAGCCGACGGCGTCCACACCGCAGTCCACCTCGGGGATGCCGAGGATCTGCTCGATCTGGTCCTTCGGATCACCCTTGGACAGGTCCACCGTCTCACAGCCGAAGCTGCGCGCCTGGGACAGCCGGCCCTCGTTCATATCGCCCACAATGACGACGGCGGCACCCAGCAGGTGCGCGCTGGTGGCGGCTGCGAGGCCCACCGGGCCGGCACCCGCAACATACACCGTGGATCCAACACCCACCCCGGCCGTGACCGCGCCGTGGAACCCGGTGGGGAAAATATCCGAAAGCATGGCCAGGTCCAGGATCTTCTCCATGGCTTTGTCCTTGTCCGGGAACTTCAACAGGTTCCAGTCGGCGTACGGCACCAGCACGTAGTTTGCCTGGCCGCCCACCCAGCCGCCCATGTCCACGTAGCCGTAGGCGCTGCCGGGACGGTCCGGGTTCACGTTCAGGCAGATGCCGGTCTTGCGCTCCTTGCAGTTCCGGCAGCGGCCGCAGGCGATGTTGAACGGTACCGAGCAGAGGTCGCCCACCTTGATGAATTCGACGTCGCGGCCTACCTCCACCACTTCACCGGTAATTTCGTGGCCCAGGACAAGGTTCGGCGGAGCCGTGGTACGGCCGCGGACCATGTGCTGGTCTGAACCACAAATGTTGGTGGCGACTGTCTTGAGGATGACCCCGTGGTGGACGGGGCGCCCCACATTGGCGGGGTTGACCCCCGGCCCGTCCTTGAGTTCGAACGTGGGGTAGTCAATATCAATTACTTCGACCTTGCCGGCTTCCTTGTAGGCAACGGCTTTGTTCCCTGTCATCTATCGCTCCTGTAGTCAGGTCCGTCCGGTGGGACGGCAGTGATCTGGGTAGGTTGAGAAACCCCGGATATGGGACCCGCCCTGCTCCACTGGCGATTCCTGATGAATATCAGGTGCAGGTTCCCGGCTTGGGGGTCCGCCCAGTCTAGGCAGGCACCCGAGGGCGGTCTAGGGGTAGGCGCCCCATGTTTATCAGGGCAAATGTTTATCAAGGCATCCCCAAGGGGAAGCGCCTATAGTGGCGTACGCTGCACCCACCGGCTTCCGCGCACGCAGGCGGGCCGGTCCCCCGGCAAGTTCTACCGTTGAGGAGAACGGCATGAAGACACGCACTATTGGACAACTGACTGTTTCCGCCCTGGGCCTTGGCTGCATGGGCATGAGCGAGTTCTACGGCGACGGCGACGAGCAGGAATCGATTGCCACGATCCACGAGTTCCTGGACGCCGGCGGATCGCTGCTGGACACGGCGGACATGTACGGGCCCTTCACCAACGAAGAGTTGGTGGGCCGCGCAATAGCGGGCCGGCGCGATGACGTGGTGCTCGCCACCAAGTTCGGCAACGAACGCCGCGAGGACGGTTCCTGGGTGGGCATCAACGGCCGCCCCGAGTACGTCAGGTCGGCCTGCGACGCCAGCCTCCAGCGGCTGGGCGTGGACCACATCGACCTCTACTACCAGCACAGGGTGGATAAGACGGTGCCCATCGAGGACACCGTGGGCGCCATGGCGGAGCTGGTCCAGGCCGGAAAGGTCCGGCACCTCGGTTTGTCCGAGGCGTCAGCGGACACCATCCGCCGGGCCCACGCGGTGCACCCGATCACGGCGCTGCAGACCGAATATTCACTGTGGGAGCGGGAGCCGGAAACCAAGGTGTTCCCCGTGCTCGACGAGCTGGGAATCGGGTTCGTGCCGTACAGTCCGCTGGGCCGCGGGTTCCTGACGGGTCAGATCCGCAGCGTGGACGACTTCGCCGATGACGACTTCCGCAGGCATTCGCCGCGGTTCCAGGGCGAAAACTTCACCCGGAATCTTGAGCTCGTGGACCGGGTGAAGGAGCTGGCCGACCACAAGCAGTGCACTCCCGGCCAGCTGGCACTCGCCTGGCTGCTGGCACGGGGCGAACACATTGTCCCGATCCCGGGCACCAAGAAGCGCGAGCGGCTGCGCGAGAACCTGGGAGCGGTGGACGTGGAGCTCAGCGCGGATGAGCTGCGGCTGCTGGACGAATTGGCCCCGGCGGGGTCGACAGCAGGCGCCCGCTACCCGAACATGTCCACTATCGACACCTGAGACCTCCGGCGTTTGCAAAGGAGAAACCATGACAGTCAACGACGACGAAGCCCAGGTGCTGGACCAGTGGACCCAGCGGCTGGCGCAGGCTCTGCAGATCCTGGACCTCGACGTGGACCAGGAGCTTTTGCTGGACCTCGCCCGCAAATCCGCCGACAACGTGATCCATGCGGCCGCGCCCATCACCACGTTCCTGGTGGGGTACGCGGCGGCGCTGGACGCGGGGACGGGCAGCGCCGGGAGCCGTGAGGCGGCGTCGGCTGCCGTGGCCAAGGCAGCCAGGGTCGCCTTGGGCCTGGTCGACGACGGTGCGCACGGCGGGCCAGCCGGGCGTGGCTGGGCGGACACAGGGCAATAGCCGGCAAGGGCCCGCAGGCTCCCCGCCATATGGATAACTCCCCTTCGCATGACGCGGGGAAAAGTCCATAAGGCGGGGGAGCCGCTCGTTCGCGTGTCGGTTTCGACGTGCCCACAACCTGTCAGCCTGCGGCGGCGGGCTCCTCTTCCAGGACTTTCACAGGCTCAAGGCGGACGATGACGGCCTTGGACGCCGGGGTCTGGCTTCCCTCCGCGACGCTCTCCAACGGGACCAGGACGTTGGCCTCGGGGTAATACGCCGCGGCGCAGCCCTTGGCGGACGGGTAGGACACCACCCGGTAGTTGCGCAGGACCCGTGCCACGTTGTCCTTGTAGACGCCGTGGATGTCCACGTGCTGCCCGTCGGCGAGGCCCAGCTCGGCAAGGTCCGCGGGGTTGACGAACACCACCTCGCGGCCTTTCTTGATGCCCCGGTAGCGGTCGTTGTTGCCGTAGATGGTGGTGTTGAACTGGTCGTGCGAGCGCATGGTCTGCAGGATGAGGGTCCCGGCCGGCCGGTCAACGTGTTCGAGTTCGTTGACAGTGAGCATGGCCTTCCCGGTGGGGGTATTGAAGGTACGGGAATCCCGCGGACCGTTGGGCAGCACGAACCCGCCCTTTTGCCTGACTTTGGTGTTGTAGTCCTCACAGCCAACCACCACGCGGGAGATGTGGTCCCGGATGAGGTCGTAGTTCTTTTCGAACCCGGCCCAGTCAGCGGACGTCCGGTCCCCCACCGTGGCGGCGGCAAGCCGGCATACGATGGCAACTTCCGAGAGCAGCCCGGGCGCCACCGGCTCCACGACGCCATGGCTGGCGTGGACGGCGCAGACGGTGTCCTCCACCGAGACGAACTGTGGGCCGGAGTCCTGCCGGTCGATCTCGGTCCGGCCCAGCGTGGGCAGGATCAGGGCCTCGGCCCCGGTCACGGCGTGGGAGTGGTTGAGCTTGGTGGAGATCTGGACGGAAAGTTCGGTGTTCTCCATGGCCGCTTCGGCGGCCGCGGTATCTGAAATGGCGCCCACGAAGTTACCGCCAAGCCCGACGAAAACCTTGACGCCGCCGTCGCGCATTCCACGGACGGTCTGGACCGCGTCCAGGCCGTGGTCGCGCGGCGGCTCAAACTGGAACTCCCGGCCAAGGGCGTCCAGGAAGGCCGGCGGCATCTGTTCCCAGATACCCATGGTCCGGTCGCCCTGGACGTTGCTGTGGCCGCGGATGGGCGAGGCGCCGGCACCGGGCTTGCCGATGTTGCCGCGCAGCAGGAGCAGGTTGATGATCTCCTTGATGGTGGCAACGCCCTTTTTCTGCTGGGTGATGCCCATGGCCCAGGTGATGATCACCTTGTCCGCGGCCAGGTAGCGGGCCGCCAGTTCGTCGATTTCCTCAGACCGCAGGCCGGTGGCTTCCAGCACCGCGGCCTCGTCCAGGTGGGCCAGGTGCGCCCGCAGCTCCTCCAAGCCGTCGCAGTGTTCGGCAAGGAATGCGTGGTCCAGGACTTTGCCCGGGTTGGCGGCCTCGGCGTCGAGCACGCGCTTGGACACTGCCTGGAGCAGAGCCATGTCACCACCGATGCGCACCTGCAGGAACTGGTCGGCGATTTGGGTGCCGTGGCCGATGATGCCCTTGACCTTCTGCGGGTTCTTATACCGCAGGAGTCCGGCCTCGGGCAGCGGGTTGACGGCGACGATGTGGCCGCCGGCTTCCTTGGCCTCTTCCAACGCCGTCAGCATGCGCGGGTGGTTGGTGCCTGGGTTCTGGCCCATGACGATGATCAAATCCGCCTTGCCGAAGTCATCGTAGGACACGGTGGCCTTGCCCACACCGATGGTCTGCCCCATGCCCCACCCCGAGGATTCGTGGCACATGTTGGAGCAGTCGGGGAGGTTGTTGGTGCCGTAGGCGCGGATGAACAGCTGGTACAGGAAGGCTGCTTCATTCGAGGTGCGGCCGCTGGTGTAGAACGTCGCCTGGTTGGGGTCCGGGAGGGACTTGAGCTTGTCAGCCATGATCTGGAAGGCGCGCTCCCACGTCACCGGCCGGTAGTGGTCCTCTCCCGCAGCCTTGAAGACGGGCTCGGTGAGCCGGCCCTGCATGCCCAACCAGTATTCGGACCGCTTCCGCAGTTCGCTGACCGGATGCTCCGCCCAGAATTCGCTGCCCACCACCACCGGGGTTGCCTCCCAGGTGACGGCTTTGGCCCCGTTTTCGCAGAACTCGAACGTCTTGCGGTGGCCGGGATCAGGCCACGCGCAGCTCATGCAGTCGAAGCCGTCCTTCTGGTTGAGGGCCAACAGGGTCTTCCGCGACCGTTCCACGCCCATGTGCTGGACCGCCGGCTGCATCGAGTGGTAGACGCCGGGAACTCCCGCGGCCCAGGTCTTGGGGTGGCCGGTCACCTCGAGATCGGACTCTTCTGGTTCTTCGACCTTCGGGTTTTCGCGCGCCACAACGTGCTCCTTGTTCGCCGGCTCCCGGAGGGACCGGCTGGATTGGCGGATATGTCACTCCACAGTTGTTGAGCATTCCCGTGAAGTCAAGCACCATGACCCTGGCGTAGGCTGGTTCCCACGGCTGAAGCAGGCGGCCATTGTTCCTTCCGTGCGGAGCCCTTTTTCATGTCCGACGAACCTGCCCTTCGCGCCCTTGCGGCCTCGTCCTTCTCCCTGGACGACCTTCGGGAGGGCCAACTGGCCGGCATGGCCGCCCTCACCAAAGGCCGCGACGTCCTGGCCGTCATGCCCACGGGGTACGGAAAGTCCGCCATCTACCAGGTCGCAGCCCTGCACCTCCACACCCTCACCGGGCGTCCCGCCGTCGTGGTGTCTCCGCTGATCGCTTTGCAGGAGGACCAGCGTGAATGGCTGGTTGCGGACCTGGGGCCGCATGCCGCGGTGGCCATCAATTCCTCACACAGCGACGCCGAAGTCCACGCCGCGTGGCAGTCGGTTGAAGACGGTACGGCCGTGTTCGTGTTCCTGGCCCCGGAGCAGCTCGCGCGGCAGTCAACGGTGGACCGGCTCAAGGCCTTGGATGTGTCCCTGTTCGTGGTGGATGAGGCCCACTGCGTCTCCTCCTGGGGCCACGACTTCCGCCCGGACTACCTTGGCCTGGGCGCGGTTCGGGAGCAACTGGGCAACCCGCCCGTGGCCGCGCTGACCGCCACCGCTTCCCCGCCGGTGCGCGATGAGATCGTGGAGCGGCTGGCCATGAAGGACCCCCTGGTCCTGGTCCACGGCTTCGACCGGCCCAACATCAGCCTGGCTGTGGTCCGGCACCACAAGGACAAGGACAAACGCAAGGCGGTGCTGGGGCAGGTGGCGGACCTGGCCCGGTCGGGAAAGGGCCTCCTGTATGCCGCCACCCGGAAAGACACCGAAGAGTACGCGGCGCGGCTGGCGGCCAAAGGGCTGCGCGCCGAGGCTTACCACGCCGGCCGCCGCGCCGCGGACCGGGAACGCATCCACGAGCTGTTCCTGCATGACCAAGTGGATGTGGTGGTGGCCACCACTGCCTTTGGCATGGGCATTGACACGCCGAATGTCCGCTTCGTCGTCCATGCCGACATTCCGGAATCGCTCGACGCCTACTACCAGGAGATAGGCCGGGCCGGCCGGGACGGAAGTCCCGCGGCCGCCGTGCTGCATTACCGCTCGGAGGACCTGGGGCTGCGCAAATTCTTCAGCAGCCACTCGCCCGATCCCGGTTCGCTGCTGGCGGTCCTGAAGGTCCTCAAAGCCGCCAAGGCTCCCGCGCCGAAGTCATCCCTGGCCGAACTGACGGGCCTCCCGGCCCGGCGCATCACGGCGCTGGTCAACCTGCTGGAAGAGATCGGTGCCGCCAGCAGCGGGAAGCGGGGAATCCGGCTGACCTCAAAGGCCAAACCGGCTGCGCTGGTGCAGGACGCCATGGAGCTCGCCGAAGCCCGGCAACGCGTGGACCAGTCCCGGCTGGGCATGATGCGCGCCTACGCCGAGGCGGACGGCTGCCGGCGGCAGTTCCTGCTGGGCTACTTCGGTGAGGACATGCCTGAACCGTGCGGTAACTGCGACGCGTGCACGGCTGCAGTCCACCGAGCAGCCGCGCCTGCGGCCGGCAAGGACATGGACGACGACGGCGGTCCGGCGCACAGTACCGGCGCACCGTTCCCGCCACAGTCCGCAGTGGTGCACAAGGAGTGGGGCCAGGGCCTGGTGATGCGGCAGGAGGGGGACGTGATCACGGTGCTGTTCGAGCAGGAGGGGTACAAGACGTTGTCGCGGTCCGCCGTCGTGGAGCACCAACTCCTGAAGCCCGCTTAGGTAGGCTGGGGAAACCTCCGACGAAAGGCCCGCCGCGTGGAAACCCCTGCTTACGCCTGGATCCTGACCATCGTGGTTATCGCGGGGCTGTTGGCCTTCGATTACTTCTTCCATGTCCGGAAGGCCCACACCCCGTCCCTGAAGGAATCGGCCATCTGGTCCGCCATCTATGTGAGCATTGCGGTGCTGTTCGGGCTGGCTGTCCTGGTCTTCGGCGGGCCGGACATGGGCACCGAATACTTCGCGGGCTATGTCACGGAAAAGGCTTTGTCCGTGGACAACCTCTTCGTGTTCCTGATCATCATGGCCAGCTTCAAGGTGCCGCGCGCGGACCAGCAGAAGGTGCTTCTGTTCGGCATCATTTTCTCCCTGGTCGCCCGCACCGCGTTCATCTTCCTGGGCGCCGCGCTGATCAACAGTTTCGCCTGGGTCTTCTACATTTTCGGCCTGATCCTGTTGGTCACCGCCGGCCATCTGCTGAAACCGGATGACCACGACGACGACTCCGACGGCGTTGTGGTGCGGCTCGCCAAGAAATTCCTGCCGGCGTCCGAACACTACGACGGCGACAAGCTGTTCACCGTGGAGAACGGCAAGCGGGTGCTGACCCCCATGCTGCTGGTGATGGTGGCGATCGGCGGCACTGACATCCTGTTCGCCCTGGACTCCATCCCGGCGATCTTCGGCCTGACCCAGAACGTGTTCATCGTCTTCACCGCCACGGCGTTCTCGCTGATGGGCCTGCGCCAGCTGTTCTTCCTCATCGACGGCCTGCTGGACCGGCTGATCTTCCTCTCGTACGGGCTGGCCGTCATCCTCGGATTCATCGGCGTGAAGCTGGTCCTGCACGCGCTGCACGAGAACACCCTGCCGTTCATCAACGACGGCGAACACGTCAATGTGCTGGAAGTCAGCACCGGGGTTTCCCTGGGCGTCATCCTTGGCGTGCTGCTGGTGACGATCCTGGCGTCGGTCTTCAGCCCCAAGGGCAAGGCCAAGAACGCCGTCTCCGGGGCCAGGCGGCACGCAGTCGAGTACCTTGACCTTAACTACGAGACGGACATGGCGGAACGGGACAAGATCTTCGCCAAGATGTGCCGCGAAGAAGACCAGATCCGAAAGCTTCCGGAGAAGTACAAGCGGCTTGTCCGGCACGAAACGGAGTTCCTGGAACTGCTGCGCAGCGCCCATGAGGAGCACGACAAGGCCCAGGTCAGGGCGGCCGCGGCCGAGGGCTGACTGCCGGGGTAAGGGTCTGACGGGTGAGGGGCTGACGGGTGAGGGGCGCCGCGCCGGGGCGGGTTACCGGCCGAGCGCGGCCGCGCCGCCGGCCAGGCTGGTGATCCGGTCCCAGTCCTTGGCCTCGACGGCGTCTGCCGGGGTGAGCCAGCTGCCGCCTACGCAGGCCACGTTGGGCAGCTTGAGGTAGTCCGGGGCGGTGGACAGGCTGATGCCGCCGGTGGGGCAGAACTGGACGTGCGGGATGGGCGCCCCGATGGCGGCCAGGTATGACGGCCCGCCTGCAGGCCCGGCGGGGAAGAACTTCATCGCATCCAATCCGGCTTCCAGGACTGCCATTACCTCGCCCACGGTGGCGACGCCGGGCAGCACCGGGACGTTCAGGGACAGCATGTGGGTGAGCAGCGCGGGGGTTACGCCGGGGCTGACCAGGAAGGCGGCACCCGCCTGGACGGCGGCGTCGGCCTGTTCCGGCGTGAGGATGGTGCCGGCGCCCACCAGGATGTCCGGCACCTCCTCGGCGATCAGCTTCAGCGAGGTCAGCGCGGAGTCGGTGCGCAGCGTCAGCTCAATGATCTTCACGCCGCCGTCCACCAGGGCACGGGCCAGGGGCACCGCATCCTGGGGGTCGTCGATGGTGACCACCGGGATGACAGGTGACACGCGGAGGACGCCTGATGCGTCAGCCATGGTTGATCTCATTTCCCAGGCCGTCCGGCCCGTTGGTTTCGATGATGCGGTACCAGTGAAGGAGCAGATCCCGGAAGGCTTTGTTCCCCGCCAGGTCCTGGTCGAAAATGGGCCGGAATCCCAGCAGCGCCGGAACCATGCTGTGGGCGTCCCCTGCAGCCGGCAGGGCTGCGTTCAGCTCCGCTGCCAGCGGATCGTTGAGGTCGGTTTCCAGGGTGCCCGCCACGTGGTGCATCCACGCGGCAACGGCTAGCGCCGCCCACCGTGGTGCCCGGCCGGCGTCGAGCGTTCTCCGGACTGTGGTGAGCAGCCGCAGCCCGACTTTCTGAGAGCCGTCGCTTCCCACCTTGGCCGTGGTGTGGCCCAGCGTCGGGTTGGCGAACCGGCGGAGAACCTGGTCGCAGTACTGCTCCCCGTCCAGCCCGGCCGGGAGGGTGATGCTGGGCAGCGCTTCCTCCAGCATCATGCGCCGGCAGGCGCTACGGAACGGCTGCACGGCCACGGCATCACTGATGGTTTCCTTGCCGGCGAGGAGGCCGAGATAGGCCAGCATCGAATGGCTGGCGTTGAGCAGCCGCAGTTTGGCTGATTCCCAGGCCGCGACGTCGTCGCTGAATACGGCGCCGGCGTCCTCCCAGCGCGGCCTGCCGGCGGCGAAGTTGTCCTCCATGACCCATTGCTTGAAGGGTTCAGCCACCACGGCCGCCTCGTCCTGTACACCGAGTTCATGTTCGACGGCGGCCAGGTCACCTGGCGTGGTGGCCGGCACCATCCGGTCCACCATGGTGGAAGGGAACGTCACATTTCCCCGCATCCATGCCACCAGGGGCCCGCTTTCGGTCGCGGGCAGGGCCGCGGCGAAGTTCCGGACCAAGGTCCCCGTCAGTATCCCGTTGGCCGGGAGATTGTCGCAGGAGAGCACCGTGACGGGCCCGGCGCCGGCCGTTGCCCGCTGCTGGAGGCCGCGGACGATTTGTCCGATGGCGGTCACCGGCGGCCGGCCGGTGAGGTCGGCCTGGACGTCCGGGTCGTGCAGGTCAAGGGTCCGCGTTTGCGGATCGAAACGGTATCCCTTTTCCGTGATGGTGAGGGTGACGATTTTCGTGGCCGGTGCGGCGATTCGCGCCACCACACCTTCGGGGTTGTCCCGCCCTGATATGGCCTCAACGATGCTGGAGACCACACGCAGAGGAGCGGCGGCACCTCCCCGTTCTGACACGGTGAACAAGCCCTCCTGCGGTGCCAGTTGCCGGGCCACCGTGTCGGAACGCTGGGTAACCCCCACGATTCCCCACCCGAAGTCGCCGGCGGCAAGCATGGCGTCTTCCGTAAAGACGGCGGTGTGGGCACGCGCGAAGGCGCCCAGGCCCAGGTGGACGATGCCGGGCTGCAGTTTGTCCCGCCCGATGCCGGCCTGGTGTCCGCTGGTTGCCAGCGAAGATGTTGTCAGGCGTGCGATGGCTGGGCTCCTTCGGCGAAGTTCCCGGAGGCGTGGGCCTTGGTCTGCGCGAACGTGGGGATGAACCCGGTGCCGCCCTTGCCGCCCACCACCAGCGACGATGCGGCGGCCCCGTAGCGTGCCGCCGTCGGGAAGTCGTCGCCCAGCACCAGGCGTGCGGCCAGTGTTCCAACGAACGCGTCCCCGGCGCCGGTCTGGTCCACCACGGCGGGGGCGGGAATCGCAGGCACCCACGCAGAGCCGGTCCCCGGGGCGGCGTCGCCGCTCCATTCGAGCTGGACCCCTTCCGCCCCGCAGGTGACGGCGACGTTGGCGGTCCCCAGCGAGCGCAGCCTGGCCGCAGCGTCCTGCGGGGACGCCGCGCCGAGCAGCGCACCCGTCTCGCCGGGAAAAGACGGTGTTACCAGGAAGGCCTGCGGCGCCAGGGCGGTGAGTGCCGCCGTCGCGTCTTCCGCTGTGGTGAGGCGGGGGCGGAAATTGGGATCGTAGACAAAGCGCGTGGCAAGGCCGGCAGCTTTGACGACGGCGGCGCGGGACGTTGGTGAAATGGCGCAGGCGATGCCGCCCGCCACCACGGCGCCGGCCGCCTTCACAACGTCGGGGTCGACGTCGTCCGGGCCCAGGGTGGAACCCACGCTGCCGCTGCGGGCGTAGGAGAACTCGCGTTCGCCGGCGGGATCGCTGTGGACCAGGTAAACGCCCTGCTGGCCGCGCCGGAACTTCAGGAGGTCAGTGGAAATGCCCAGCTCGGCGATGCGGGAGGCAATGGCTTGGCCCAGTTCATCGTCGGTCAGCACGGACAACAGGCCTACGGTGGCGCCTGCTGCTGCTGCGGCGGCTGCGACGTTGAGGGCGTCGCCGGAGATGCCAAGCTGTGCGGGAACGCCGTGGGCAAAGGGCAGGTCGGTGGCGACTTCGACGAGGATCTCGCCCATCACCACCACGTCAAAGGGTTGGTGGGCTGCAGTGTTCACCAGTCGTGCACCGATCCGTCCAGGCGCCGGTTCACCGGCAGGTACTTGGGGTCGAAGGGGAAGCGCGCGGCGGCTTCCTCGTTGAACTCTACGCCGATGCCGGGCGCGTCTCCGGGGTGCATGTAGCCGTCGTTGAATGTGTAGGACGTGGTGAACACCTCGTTCGCCGGCTCGCGGTGGCCCATGTATTCCTGGATGCCGAAGTTGGGGATGCTCAGATCCACATGGAGGGCGGCAGCGAACGAGGCGGGCGACAGGTCCCCTGCGCCGTGCGAGCCCGAGCGCACGCCGTAAAGGTCTGCGAGGGAGAAGATGCGGCGCAGGTGCGTGATGCCGCCGGCGTGCGAGACGGAGGTGCGGATGTAGTCGATCAGGCGTTCGGTGATGAGCTGCTGGCAGTCCCAGATCGAGTTGAACACCTCCCCGACCGCAACGGGGGTGGTGGTGTGCTGGCGGATCAGCCGGAATGCTGACTGGTCCTCGGCCGGGGTTGGATCCTCGATCCAGAACGGCCGGTACTGCTCAAGGGAGGCGCCAAGCCGGCCTGCTTCGATGGGCGTCAGCCGGTGATGGACATCGTGCAGGACGTGGACGCCGTAGCCGAACTCCGCACGGACGTGGGCCATCATTTTCGGGGCGAAGTCCAGGTAGGCGGTGGTCTCCCAGGTGTCTTCCTGGGGTACGTTTCCGCTGGCCGGTTCGTACAGCTTTCCGTCCACGGGCGCGATCCCGTAGGTCTTGTCCAGGCCGGGCACGGCAGCTTGGGCGCGGATGGCCTTGTAGCCAAGGTCCAGGTGGTGCTGGAAGTCCGCGCTGAGGTCATCAAGGGTGGTGCCGCTGGCGTGTCCGTAGACCATCACGCCCTCGCGGGCCGCGCCGCCAAGGAGTTCATAGACCGGCATGCCGGCCGCCTTGCCCTTGATGTCCCAGAGCGCGACGTCGATGGCAGCGATGGCCGTCATGGTCACCGGGCCGCGGCGCCAGTAGGCACCCTTGTAGAAGTACTGCCAGGCATCCTCGATGCGGCGGGCATCGCGGCCGATGAGCAGCGGGCAGAGGTGCTCGGAAAGGTAGGAGGCTACAGCCAACTCGCGACCGTTCAGGGTGGCATCGCCGATGCCGGTGATGCCGTCCTCGGTTTCAATTACGAGCGTGACGTAGTTCCGTCCGGGCGACGAAACCACAACCCGTGCGTCGGTGATCTTCACTGGGAGTCCTTCTCATGGTGGTATGCAATGTTCGGGGGCTTAAGTGCCCGCTGTGAAAGCTCACAACGGGCACTTACCGCTGTTTTGGTAGGTAGGTGTCAGTCCATGCTGAGGCGGAGCATGACCTTGCTGCTGCCCGCGGCCGGGTCCGCGGCAATTTGCATTGCTTGCTCCGCGTCGCCGATACCGAACTTGTGGGTGATGATCGGCGAAACGTCCAAGCCTTCTTTCATGGCCTGCAGGGCATCGGTGATCTCGTCCACGAACCGGTAGGAACCGATCCAGGTGATTTCCCGGGTGACCAGGTCCCCCAGCGCGGAAGCCGCGGGAGTGCCGGGCAGGTTGCCCACCTGGATGATGGTGCCGCCGCGGGCCGTGGCGCGCAGGACTCCGCCCAGGACTGCGGGGATGCCGGTGGCCTCGAAGACGAGTTCCATGTCCGTGGGAAGTGCCTTGTCCGAGACGTTCAGTACCTCGTCGGCGCCCATGGCGTTGGCAATCCGCAACGACGCGTCACTGATGTCGGTGGCGATCACCGTCCGGGCTCCGGCGTACTTTGCGGCCGCGGTGACCAGCGACCCGATGGGCCCGGCACCGTTGACCAGCACGTCGCGGCCTCGAAGGCTGCCGGCGCGGCCGACGGCATGCATGGCGACAGCGAGGGGCTCCGCGAGTGCCCCCCGGAGGGTGTCCACCCCGTCCGGAAGGGGCCGGACCTGGAATGCCTTGGCGAGTTTCCGTTCGCTGAAACCACCGTCGGTGTGGGGGTCGAACGCCGCCGAGCCGAAGTAGCGGATCTGCGGGTAGAGGTTGGTCCTGTCCCGGAGCCGCTCAGGCATGGTGCCTTCCCCCACCAGTTCGGCCGGGTGCACCGTGACGGGCTGGCCCACTTCGAGATGTTCGACGCCGGCGCCCAGCTTGGCGATCCGGCCCGCCACCTCGTGCCCCAAGACGAGCGGTGACTTCAGCGCCGCGGTTCCCGACGCTCCGTGGCGCCAGTATGAAAGGTCGCTGCCGCAAATACCGCCCCATTCGACGTCGAGCACTACTTCTCCCGGCCCGGCGACGGGCTCGGGCCGCTCATCGATGCGGAGGTCGTTGGCACCGTGCACGACGACGGCCTTCATACGGCGTCCTCGAGGCGCACCATGTCGCGGCCGCGGACCTCGGGGCCAACAGCGGCGGAAACCAGGGTGATCAACGAGTAGCCAATGACCATGGCGGCGAGCGGCCACCAGTGACCGGTGATAGCGGTGAGGGTGGCTGCCAGCAGCGGACCGATGGCCGTGGCCAGGATGCCGCCGATTTCCTTGGCGAGGGCCAGCTGGGTGAAGCGGGTGCGGGCTCCGAAGAATTCGGCCATGGTGACGCTTTCCATGGCGAACAGGCTCAGCACGCCGAGGTTCAGTCCGATGACCATGGCGATGGTGATGACCGTCGGGTTGCCGCTGGTGATCATGAGCATCATCGGGATCGCGTAGACGGCGGTCAGGGCGCTCAGGGCCAGGTACAAGGGGCGGCGGCCAAAGCGGTCCCCGAGGAGGCCGATCAACGGAATCGTGACGAAGCCGAGGATCGAGCCATACATGATCGCGTTGGTGCCCACGCTCTTGTCAGTCATCAGGACCGTGGCAAGGTAGCCCACCAGAAAGGTCTGCACCAGTCCGGAGTTGCCGGCCTGGCCAAAGCGCAGGCCCAAAGCGATCAGGAATGCCTTGCCCTTCTTCTGGTGCAGGGCCGCTTCGATGGTGCTTGTCTTTGCGAGCTCCTCGGCCGCGGCGATTTCGCGCTTGGACAGTGCAACGCCGTCCACCACGTCAGCGCGCTCTTCGAAGACCGGGCTTTCCTTGATGGAGCGGCGGATCCAGATGGCGAACAGCATGATGACGAAGCTGGCCAGGAACGGGATGCGCCAGCCCCAGCTCAGCAGGTCTTCCTGCGAAAGGGAGCTGACCAGGATGGCCCACAATGCCGAGGCGCCAAGGGTTCCGGAGTTGGTGCCCAGGCAGACCAGGGAGGAGATGATGCCGCGGCGGCGTGCCGAGGCGAATTCCGCCAGCATGACCGTGGCGCCCGCGATTTCCGCGCCGGCTCCGAAGCCCTGGATAAGGCGCAGGGCCACCAGGAGGATGGGTGCCCAAATGCCCACCATGGCGTACGTGGGAAGCACGCCGATCAGGGTGGTGGAGGCACCCATCAGGGCGATGGTGATGTACAGGACCTTCTTGCGGCCGATCCGGTCGCCCATGCGGCCAAAGTAGACGGCACCGAAGAGGCGGGCAACATACCCCACGCCGTAGGTGGCCATGGCGGCGATCAGGCCGATGACGGGGCTGACATCCGGGAAGAAGATCTTGTTGAAGACGATGGCGGCCGCCAGCGAGTAGAGCTGGAAGTCCATGAATTCCATCGCCGTGCCAAGCCAGCCGGAAACGGCCACCTTTGCCAGGTCGCGGGTGTTCCGGGCTTCAACCTTGCTGCCGGTGGGCGGTGCAATGCTTTCGGTCATCAGTTGCTCCTTTGCAGGTGATGCTGTCTCAGGGGAGGAAGAGCGTTGAGGGGGTATGAACAGCGGAAAGCTGTGGACTGCCCGGCCTGGCCCTTGGGACGGGGTGGGCATCAGTGACCGGCAGCACTTCGATTTCTACTACCATACAAGCACTACCATTCTAGTGTGTCAACGGGCTAGACTGATGGCATGGCAACGGACAAAAGAGGCGCTACCCCCCGGCTTTCGGTACGCGACCAAACCCTTGAGACGCTCCGCGGCAGGATCATTTCGCTGCAACTGCCACCGGGTGAGCCCCTGTCCGAGAACGAGTTGGCGCAGGAACTCGGCGTCAGCCGTACACCCGTGCGCGAGAGCCTCATCCTGCTCCGGGAGGAAGGACTGGTCCAGGTTTTTCCCCAGATCGGCTCGTTCGTCTCGCTGGTGGACTTGGCCCGCGTCTCCGAAGCGCAGTTCATCCGCGAAGCCATTGAGTGCGCGTCACTGCGGGACCTTGCCGTGGACACGGAGGGCATCGCCGTCCTGCGCGGAATCCTCAAGGCGCAGTCGGATGCTGACGCCGGCGGCGACGTGGAGGAATTCTTCCGGCTGGACGAAGACTTCCACCGGGAACTCCTGCGCCTGGCCGGACACGAATCAGCCTGGAGTGCGGTCAACTCCGCCAAAGCGCACCTGGACCGTGCGCGCCGGATGAGCCTGCTGGACACCCGGCCCATTTCCACCCTGATCGAGCAGCACACGGCCGTGGTGGACGCCCTGGAAGCCAACGACCTCTCCAACGCGGACAGCAGCCTGCGCCTGCACCTTCGCGCCGTTTTCGAGGACGTCCAGCGCATCCAGGAATCCACCCCCGAATTGTTCTCCGACGCCGCCGCCCGGCGTCCCTCACGGCGGAGTGTTGCCCGCCTCGCCTAGAGCGCATCCCACCCGTTCTAAATGGCGGATCAGAAGACCTGTTCCGGTGGCCCGGCATCTGATTGTCAGCCCCTCTTGCTAGGTTTGATTCCAGGCCCGGGGAACCGACTCCGGGCCCGCAAACAGTTGGGGAGGCCCCGTGTTTCTGCTGGACGCTGCCGGTCATCATGCCGGATCCGACGCGCCGCCGGACCTGGTCTTCTCCGCCAGCGACCTTGTGGCGGCCTCCGAATGTGAGTACCGCACGCTCCGGATCCTGGACGAAAAACTGGGTCGTGCCCCCAAGGCGGAGTTTCCGGTGGACGAGATGCAGAAGCGGGCCGGCGAACTGGGCGACCGGCATGAGCAGACCGTGCTCGGCAGCCTGGTGGCCAGGTATGGCCCGTGGGATGCCAGCCGGGGCTCGGGCGTCTACTCCCTGGAGCGCGGCCTGAACCTGCGCGGTGACCTGCAGGCAAAACACGCCGAAACCGAACTTGCCCTTCGCTCCGGCGCCGACGTGGTGTTCCAGGCAACCTTCTTTGACGGCGAGTTCCTGGGCTACGCCGACTTCCTGGTCAACGAGGCCGCAGGCACCGGAAACCCGGGCCGGTACGAGGTCTGGGACACCAAGCTTGCCCGGCACGCCAAAGTGGAGGCCCTGCTGCAACTGGCTGCCTACGGCGACCAGCTTCTCGGGATGGGGCTGGATCCCTCCCCCGTAGTCACGCTGGTCCTGGGGACCCGTGTCGGCGACGACTGGCTCCGAAGCAGCCATTCCCTGCCGGACCTGCTTCCGGTATTCCGGGAACGGCGCCGGCGTTTCCGGTACCTGACAGCCGGCCACCGGGCCTCAGACGCCCCCGTGCAGTGGCAACAGCCCGGCATCGTGCATTGCGGCCGCTGCGACTACTGCGCCGAGCAGGTGACCCGCCACCGGGACCTCCTGATGGTCGCCGGGATGTCCGTCGTCCAACGGCGGAAGCTTCATGCCGCCGGAGTTACCACCATTGACCAGCTCGCGGCCATGCCCGTCACGGATGCACAGGGGTCACTGGCCCGCCTCCGCGCGCAAGCCCGGATGCAGTTGGGCCTCGACACGGCCGCAGGCTCCCGCACGTTCATGAAAGACGGGCAGCCTCACACGGTCTCCTACACCGTCCTCCCGGACCACGCGATCGGTTCCCTTCCCGCTCCGAGCGCAGGAGACATCTTCTTCGACTTCGAAGGCGATCCGCTCTGGCAGGATCCAGCCACCGGTGCCTGGGGAATCGAATACCTTTTCGGGGTCATCGAGGCCCCCGGGACGGACGCCGGCAAGGAGCCCGCATTCCGTCCGTTCTGGGCGCATTCCCGCTCCGGTGAACGCCGCGCCTTCCTGGAGTTCCTTGACTACGTGGAGAAGCGGCGCGCGACGTACCCGGACATGCACGTCTATCACTACGCCGCCTATGAAAAGACAGCCCTGCGGAATCTGTCCCTGGTGCACCAGGCAGGCGAGGACACGGTGGACGACTGGCTTCGGCAAGGACTGCTGGTGGACCTCTACGCCACGGTCAAGCATTCCATCCGGATCTCCGAGGCCTCGTATTCCATCAAGAAGCTGGAACCGCTGTACATGGGAGACAACCTGCGGTCCGGGGACGTCAAGGATGCCGGCGCCTCCGTGGTGGCATATGCCGCTTACTGTGCCGCCCGGGAGGCCGGCCGCCGGGACGAAGCCGATGCCGTCCTGGCCTCCATTTCGGACTACAACAGGTACGACTGCCTTTCCACCCTGCGGCTCCGGGACTGGCTCTTGGAAATCGCCCCGCAGGCGGTCCAGGACAACCGGTCCGCCCGGCTGCCGCCGGACACCGCAGAACCGGCACGGGCCGATGGCCAAACGTCCGCCACGCCAATCGGGAGTGCCGCGCCCGACGAGCCCCGGGACGCGCCGGACGAAACCCCCGAGGAACTGCGGCTGCGCGAGTACTTGTCGGCCCTTCCCGATGACCGGCCCTGGACCAACGATGAGCGGGCCGTCGCCATGGTGGCAGCGGCCACCGGCTACCACCGGCGCGAGCGGAAACAGTTTTGGTGGCAGCATTTCGACCGCGTCGAAGCGCCCCTGGAGAACTGGACGGACCAGCGGAACGTGTTCACCGTGTCATCGGCGGAGGTCATTTCGGACTGGGCCATCGCCAAACCACGGGAACGGCTGCGGACCAGGGTCGTGCAGCTCCGCGGAACCATGACGGAAGGTTCCGATTTCCGGGTGGATTCGAGCTGGTGCCGGCTGTATGAGGCCCCAGGGCCCGAGGGCATGGCTGCTCCGAATGCAACACCACAGGCCAGGGCCTATGCCTTCAAGACCCGCATCCACGACCTCGCGGCGGCGCCGGACAACCCGGAGCACACCATCATCACCATCTCGGAGCGGGAATCCGGAAGGGTCGGCGCTTACCCGCACCTGCCGATGGCGCTGACCGAGGACACCCCCATACCCACAGACAACATTGAGGCCGCCATCGCGGAACTTGCCAGGTCTGTCGGCTCCACCGTGCCCGGACTGCCCGCACAGCCGGGCCTGGACATCCTGCGCAAGGTGCCCCCGCGGTTCCACAGCCTGGACGCCCCGGCCGAGGTCCGGCACCTGCAGGACGGCACCGTCGACTACGCCGGAGCCATTGCCGCGTCCCTGCGGGACCTCGATACCTCGTACCTGGCCATTCAAGGCCCCCCGGGAACTGGCAAGACCCACATCGGCGCGCACGTGATCGGCGAGCTGGTGCGGGCGGGCTGGAAGGTGGGGGTGGTTGCGCAGTCGCACAATGTGGTGGAACACCTCCTCTGCCGTGCCGTCGAGGCCGGCCGCGTGGACCCTTCCGTTGTGGCCAAAAAGCTCGCCGCGCCCCACGCTGTCCCGTGGACGGCAACGGATGATCGTGATGTGGGACGCCTGCTGGCCGCGCCCGGCGGCTGCCTGGTGGGCGGCACCGCGTGGACCATGACCGGCAAGGAAGTCCCCGCCGGGTCCCTGGACCTGCTGGTGATCGACGAAGCCGGCCAGTTCTCGCTGGCCAACACCCTGGCGGTCTCCCGCGCGGCGAATCGCCTGCTCTTGTTGGGCGATCCGCAGCAGCTCCCCAGGTCACCCAAGGGGCACATCCGGAACCTGTGGACGAATCAGCCCTGGGCTGGCTCGCCGCGGGGCATGCAACCCTTCCCACGAACCTGGGCTACTTCCTCGCCGACACATGGCGGATGCACCCGGAGCTGTGCAGGGCAGTTTCGAACCTCAGCTACGACGGCAAGCTGCAGTCCGCGCCGGCCGCGGGCCAGCGCGAACTCGATGGGCTGCCGCCCGGGGTGGAGACGGTGTTCGTCAACCACAGCGGCAATGCCACGGCGTCCAGGGAAGAGGCGGAGGAGGTGGTGCGGCAGGCGCGCCGCCACCTCGGCCTGAAGTGGACCTGCGGCCCGGACGCGGGGTCACGGCCGCTGGGGCAGCAGGATCTGATGGTGGTGGCCGCCTACAACGCCCAGGTGCATTTGGTCCGGAGGGTGTTGGCCGAAGCCGGGCTGCCGGAGGTAAGGGTGGGCACGGTGGACAAGTTCCAGGGCCAGGAAGCCCCGGTGGTGTTCGTCTCCATGGCCTGTTCGGCGGTAGCGGAGGCTCCGCGCGGCGCGGAATTCCTGCTTAACCGGAACCGCATCAACGTGGCAGTGTCGCGCGGGCAGTGGCGGGCCGTCATCATCCGCTCTCCCGAGCTCACCAGCTACATGCCGCATAAGCCGTCGGCCCTGGAGGAACTCGGCGCCTTCATCGGCCTCAGCCCGCGGGAGTAGTTCCTGGGGGTGTAGGGACGCAAGCTTGGGACCTCACGGTCAGTATGCCCGGAAACCGCGGAAGCCTCCCCCGGCTGGGGACGTTGACCCGTCCACCCGTTCCACCCGGCCGGGGGTGCTGCCGGAGTTGAGCCACTCCAGGAGCTGCCGGACCTTGGGCTCGGGTCCTTCGGCCACGACTGACACCGATCCGTCGTCGAGGTTGGCCACCTCACCGGACAATCCCAGTTCCTCCGCTTTGGCCATGGTCCAGTACCGGAAGCCCACACCTTGGACAATGCCGAGCACCCGGGCATCCAGCCGCACGGCACCCCCAGCCGAATCGTCCTTCGGTGTCCCTGCGTGCCTGCCCATGGTGTTCCTCCTCAGGACCGGCCAACTTCCTCCCGGCCGCGGCACCTAACGCACTGAAGGCGCGGCTTCCTGCCAGGGCCGGGAGGAGATACCGGCTAGTTGATGGTGATGTCGCGGGTGGCGTGGTTGTAGCGGATGGTCACCGTGCCGCCGGCGTGGTGCAGTTCATGGTTGGGGCCGTCAAACGCACCGAAAGCACCGTAGTTTTCGTCCCAAGAGCGGTTCAGGGCGATCTTGAAGGTGTAGTAACCGGCAGGAAGCTCGGCGCTCTTCTTCCAGAGCTGGTCCAGGAAGTCGAACTCCATCTGCGCTTCGTCGTACTGCGGCGCCCAGTTCTCCGGTGCGCCCAGGATGGTGTTGAAGTCGCCGGCCAGTGCCACGGCCTCCGGCTGCGGGTGGGTTTCGACATCCGGACCCTCGAACGGTTCGGTTGCCGGCACCGCGGTTTCGGCCTTGGCCTTCGCCGGCGCCTTCTTCCGGACAGCCTTCACCACAGGTTCGACGGCGTCTTCGATGGCCTTGGCGGCCTTGCCCACGGCGGCGGCCGCCTTCTTGGCCGGTGCTTTCCTGGCGGGAGCCTTCTTCGCCGCTTTAGCGTCATCCTTGGCCGGAACTTCCAGGACGGAAGCAGCTGCGGAGACCGGGCGGACAAAGCCTTCGGGAGCGGTGGGGACCGGGGTGTCGGCAGGGACGGGGGTGCCGGCGTCGAGCGCTGAGGCGAAAGTAACCGCGTCGGGGAAGGCAACCGTGGCGCGCATCCCGTCCTCGGTGATGGTCCAGCCGGTACGGCCCTTGACCAGCCAGCCGGCCTTGACCAGCTTGGCGGTCGCCGAGGTAAGGGTCTTGTGGCCGCGGGGAATTCCGCCGCTGAGGAGTTCGGCTTCGTGCTCATTGAAAGGCACGCGGGCCGTTGCTTCCGCCAAGACCTGGCCAGCATTCAGTGCATCGCCGGACCACACGCCTTCGGTCAGGACATCCAGGACGGTCTTGAGACGAAGATAGGTGTTTTCTGCGGTGGACTTGGCCATGATTCCCCTTATATAAAAGCGATCGGTCTTAGGCATCTTGCCAACTGCCTATTAAATCGCGCGACTTTAATTGGTTAACTCTGCGTGTCGTGACCGACTATGAAGCGGATAGTCCCGCAAGTGAGGCGGAGGTCTCGGGTAAGGGCCGGCTGCATAACCCTCAAGCGCTGACATGGGTGCTGCCTTGCACTCCCCAGACACGCCTGCGGCTCCCAGTTTACCGGCCCGGGAGCCGCACTGTTGCCCGCGGCACAGTGGGTGCTCAGGCGGTGGCTTCCCGGCTGTTCAATTCCTCCAGCAGCTCAGCTTTCCGCTCCTCCGAGGCGAAGGAAGAGTGGATGGAATTCGCTGCCAGGCGGGCCCTGTCAAAGTCGGACAGCTCAAACACCGCGGTCAGTTGGGCGAAGTTGTCATCCACGTAACCGCCGAAGTACGCAGGATCGTCCGAATTGACCGAGACGTTCAGGCCCGCGGCCAGCATGGCGGGCAACGGATGGTCCGCGAGGGTGTCCACTGCCCTCAAGCGCACGTTCGACAGCGGGCAAACGGTGAGGGGAATCCGGGCATCAACCAGGCGCTCTACCAGGTCGGCGTCATCCATGCAGCGGATCCCGTGGTCGATGCGTTCCACGCCCAGGAGGTCCAGTGCCTCAATGATGTACGACGCCGGGCCCTCCTCCCCTGCGTGCGCCGTCAGCCGGAGGCCCGCCGCGCGGGCCTTTGCATAGAGCCGCTCGAACTTTGAAGGCGGGTTCCCGACCTCGGCCGAGTCCAAGCCGATGGCTCCGATGGGCGCGTCCATGGCCAGCAGGCCGTCCAGGACTTCCAGCGCCGAGTCTTCCGGAAGGTCCCGGAGGAAGGCAGCAATGAGCATGGTGGAGATGCCGTAGTCCTCCCGGGACGTGGCCAGGACCGAGGCCACGCCGTTGACGCATGCTTCCAGCGGGACGCCGCGGGAAAGGTGCGCCTGGGGATCCATCATGATTTCGGCGTGCCGGACACCAGCGGCGGCAGCCCGCTCAAGGTAGGCACGGGTCATGTCCGCGAAGTCCTGCTCGGTACGCAGTACGGCCATGTTGGCGTAGTAGAGGTCCAGGAAGGACTGCAGGTCCGTGAACTCGTACTTTTCGCGGAGTTCCTCCAACCCGGAGTAGGGCAGGACAATGCCGTTGCGTTCGGCCAGGGCAAAGATGAGCTCAGGCTGAAGCGTACCTTCGATATGCAGGTGCAGTTCGGCCACCGGGAGGGGCTTGGCGGGGACCGCGGGTTCCGCGGGGACCGTTTCGGATTCGGGCATGGTGCTGCCGCCGGCGTAGGTTTCCATCCGGACAGGATAATGCCCGGCGGCCGAATCACCACTAGAGTCGAACCAATGCAGAACGCCAAGCACACTGATGACCTGCAGCACCCGGCTCCCAGCCCCGCAGCGGACGGGTTTGTCCGGGTCCGCGGAGCGCGCGAGAACAATCTCCGGAACGTGGACGTGGATGTCCCCCGTGACGCGATCGTGGCGTTCACCGGCGTCTCGGGCTCGGGCAAGTCGTCCCTGGCGTTCGGCACCATCTACGCCGAGGCGCAGCGGCGCTACTTCGAGTCCGTCGCCCCGTACGCCCGGCGCCTCATCCAGCAGGGCCACAACCCCAAGGTGGAGCTGATCAGCGGCCTGCCTCCCGCCGTCGCACTCCAGCAACGCCGCGGCGTCCCCAGCAGCAGGTCCACGGTGGGGACCGTCACTACGCTCTCCAACTCGGTGCGGATGCTCTTCTCGCGCGCCGGTACCTACCCGGAGGGCAGCCCACAGCTGGACTCGGATGCCTTCTCCCCCAATACGGCCGCGGGTGCCTGCAGGGAGTGCCACGGCCTGGGTGTGGCGCACACCGTCACCGAAGCCTCGCTGGTCCCGGACCCGTCGCTGAGCATCCGCGAGGGTGCCATCGCCGCGTGGCCCGGCGCCTGGCAGGGAAAGAACCTGCGGGATATCCTCACCCACCTGGGCTACGACGTCGACATCCCCTGGCGGAAGCTGCCCAAGAAGCACCGGGACTGGATCCTCTTTACGGAGGAGCAGCCGGTGGTGGAAGTCACTCCGCAGCGCGACCGCGTGGCCAAACCGTACAAGGGCCGGTTCTGGAGCGCCAGGAGCTACGTCCTCCACACCCTGGCCGATTCGCAGAGCGCGTCCATGCGCGAACGCGTGCTTGCATACATGGAATCCGGTCCGTGCCCCCTGTGCGGTGGCAGCGGCCTGCGGCCTGAGGCCTTGGCAGTGACGTTCGCGGGGCGGACGATCGCCGAGCTCAACGCGGTACCACTGACAGAGCTGGCGGGCATCATCCGCCCCACCACCGAGCTGGCCTCAGCCGGGACGGCGTCCAGGAAGCAGTCTTCCGGCGAAGCCAACGAGGTGGCCGTCGCCATCACCCGCGACCTGCTCCAGCGCGTCACCGTTTTGCTGGACCTGGGGCTGGGCTACCTGGCCCTGGGCCGCTCCACGCCCACGCTCTCCCCCGGCGAGATGCAGCGGCTGCGGATCGCCACCCAGCTGCGCTCCGGGCTGTTCGGCGTGGTCTACGTGCTCGATGAGCCCTCTGCAGGGCTCCATCCTGCCGATGCAGAGCCCCTTTTGGAGGTGCTGGAGCAACTGAAATCTTCCGGCAATTCGGTGTTCGTGGTGGAGCACAACATGGACGTTGTCCGCCACGCCGATTGGCTGGTGGACGTGGGTCCGCGCGCCGGCGAGGGCGGCGGTGAGGTGCTCTACAGCGGTCCGGTGGACGGGCTGGCCGGGGTGGAGGATTCGGTCACCAGGCCGTACCTGTTCCCGGATCTCTCCGGTCGGGAAGCGGACGACGACGCCCCGGCCCGTGACCGAGAACCGGCTGGGTGGCTGGAGCTGCGGGACATCAGCCGCCACAACCTGCAAAACCTCGACGCTGAATTCCCCCTGGGTGTCCTGACCGCTGTCACGGGTGTCTCCGGGTCCGGGAAGTCCACGCTTGTCAGCCAGGTCCTGGCCGAGGTGGCAGGCGGCTGGCTGCGTCCCGACGGACCGGGGGCCGCGACATCCACGGACGCAGCCGACGACGGAGTGGACCAAGGGGAGCTCAGCGCCCCGCTCAGCGTCGGCCCGGTGTCCGGACTGGAACGGATCGACCGGCTGGTAAAGGTTGACCAGAAACCGATCGGACGGACGCCGCGTTCCAACCTGGCCACCTACACCGGGCTCTTCGACGCGGTCCGGAAAGTCTTCGCCGCCACGGATGAAGCCAAGGCCCGCGGCTACGGCGCCGGGCGGTTCTCCTTCAACGTGGCCGGCGGACGCTGCGAGACCTGCCAAGGCGAGGGGTTCGTGGCAGTGGAACTGCTGTTCCTGCCCGGCAGCTACGGCCCGTGCCCGGAGTGCGGCGGGTCCCGCTACAACCCCGAAACCCTTGAAGTGGAATATCACGGCCTGAACGTGGCCCAGGTCCTGGCCATGACCGTGGACGCCGCCTCCCAATTCCTGGCGGACGTTCCCGCCGCGGCGAGGAGCCTTACGAGCCTGCGCGACGTCGGCTTGGGCTACCTGCGGCTGGGACAGCCCGCCACGGAGCTTTCCGGCGGCGAGGCCCAGCGGATCAAGCTCGCCACAGAACTGCAGCGGGCGCAGCGCGGACACACACTCTACCTGCTCGATGAGCCCACCACCGGGCTGCACCCTGCGGACGTGCAGCTGCTGATGGCACAGCTCCACGGCCTGGTGGACGCCGGAAACTCCGTGGTGGTGGTTGAACACGATATGGCCGTTGTGGCCGGTGCTGACTGGGTCATTGATCTTGGGCCGTCCGGAGGGGACAAAGGCGGCAGCATCATGGCCGCGGGCACACCCGCGGCTGTCGCGCACTCCGCGGAAAGCCGGACGGCCCCCTACCTGGCGGCCGCACTCGGCCAGGAAACTGCCAGCCAACACCCGGCGCAGTCCCGATTTGATAACGCCAAGGCTATGTCCTAGCGTGAAATGCATGCCCGTTTGGCGGGCTTTCTTGATTGCCCGGTGCTGCCTCCACCAGAACTGCCCAGCGGCAGCCACCGACGTTGACCTCTATTTGTCAGGGGTGGGCAGTAGCGCGACGATCTCCGGGGACGGAACCAGCGCTGGTGGCCCTCGGGAGCATCACATCATGAACAACACCAAAATCCGTACTGCCGCACGCCGTGGAATCACCCTTGCCGCCGTCTCAGCGGCAGGCCTGGCCCTCTCAGCCACCGCCGCAAACGCGGCAACCCCCGCTTCCACCTGGGACTCCTTGGCCCAGTGCGAGAGCGGTGGCAACTGGTCCACCAACACCGGCAACGGCTTCTCCGGCGGTTTGCAGTTCACCCCAAGCACGTGGGCTGCCTACGGCGGCACCGGCTCCCCGGCGGACGCCAGCCGCGAACAGCAGATCGCGGTGGCCGAACGGGTCCAGGCTTCCCAGGGCTGGGGAGCCTGGCCCTCCTGCGCGTCGCAGCTGGGCCTGAGCGGCGGGGGCGGTGCGCCGGTGCAGAGCGCGCCCGTCCAGAGCACCCCGGTCAAGCAGGCCACCCAGGTGCAGAGCGCACCCGTGCAGCAGGCTCCGCGGCATGCAACGTCCGTTCCGCTCAGCGGTGAAACCTACACCCTGCAGGCCGGCGACACCCTGAGCATCGTTGCCCAGAAGCTGGGGATCCAGGGCGGCTGGCAGCACCTTGCCGACGCCAACCTGGATACCATTTCCGATCCGAACCTGGTGTTCGAAGGACAGGTCATCCAGCTCCCCGCGTAACGGCAGCGGCCTCGGCCGCACCGCCTCCCAAGGCGCCAAAGACAGGTCGGCGATAGACAAATTCCGTTGACCAAAAAGACGACGCCGGCACGCCCCCACAAGGGGTGTGCCGGCGTCGTTCTTTAAACCGGTGTCCGCTGCCGCGGCGGGGACGCGCCGGACAGCCAGGCGACGGGCAGTCAGGCGACGGGCAGTTCGCGGACGATCCGCACCTTCCAGGCGGACTCGTCGCTGGTATCCAGGAGAGCCACCGTGCCGTGCGCAAGGTTCAGTGCCACCCGCTTGACGGCCAGCAGTTCCAGGTAGAGGTGCTCGTTCATGCGGCTGGGGGTGTCGATCATGTACTTCACGGCGTCGCGAACCTTGCGATAGTTGGCGCTGCGTTCGCGATGCATGTGCAGTTCAAGCGCGGAGCGCTGCTTGAGCCGGGGCTCGTGCCGGTTCAGCAGTGTCACGGCGCTGTGTACCGCGACGACGAGGGCGAGCGAGACGCCGTAGATCCACCATCCGCTTGAGAGCAGGAACAGGGGCAGGTTTCCGATGGCGACCAGCGCGATCACCACGCGCAGGGCGGCTATCCGGCGGACGGTCCGGGCGACGGCGGCCATGCCGTCGCGGAAACGGTGTTGGTCCTTCCGGGCGGCTGCGGGATCGATGGTGAACTCGTCGAGGACCAGGATGCCCTGGGCTTCGGGGCCGAGCATCTGTCCGTAGCGGGGCAGCGCCGGGCGGGCGGCGGCTGTGGACTTTTCAGGTGTAGATGTCATGAGTGAGCTTCCAAAACGCTGGGGTGGTTGCCGAGATCGTAGTGGTTTAACCTGGGAGCCGTATGTATGCGTCCATTATCTGGACAGGCTTGGTGGCGCAGACCGCGCCCGCGGGCCGGCCAGGGAATGTGGCCGCCGGCACAGCAATTGGCACTTCCGCCGGCTGCCGTCAGACTGAATGGATGCAAACTTTCCTCCCGTACCCTGACTTCCGCCAAAGTGCCGCAGCCCTGGACACCGCGCGGCTGGGCAAGCAGCGGGTTGAAGCGCTGCAAACCCTCCGTGCCCTGGTGATCCCCGAATACGGCTGGCAGACCCACCCGGCGATCCGGATGTGGATGGGCCACGTTCCTGCCCTCACGATGTACGGGCTCGCGATGGTGGACGAGTGGATGGAACGGGGCCACCCGGATAACACACGGGCCAACATCGCCGAGTTCGCGCCGCAGGCAGCCCATCCGGACTACGCCGCCAGGATCATCATGCCGCCGTGGCTCGGGGAGCCCGACTTCCACCTGAGCCACCGGTCCAAGCTGGTGCACAAGGAACCCAAGTTCTACGCCTCCGTTTTCCCCGATGCCATTCCGGCAATGGACTACGTCTGGCCGGAGCCGCGGCACGAGTTCCTGCCGCAGGAGCCGGAAGGGGACCTGTTGTGGATCCTCCGGGACCCCCATGAGGACGTCGACCCGCAGTCGCTCACCACGGTGGCACTTCCGGCGGTGAACCGGAACGCTTCGGCAGCGGCGTCAGCCGGGGACGACGGTTACGCCCCGGTCTATGTTGACGACGGTTCCCGGCGTCCGTCCCGGGCCCCGAAGAAGGCGCCGCCCAAGCCCCAGGTGAAGAAGCCCACCCGAAAGCGGCAGGCGCAGGAGGAGGCATTCCGCACCCTTCCGGGGAAGACGCCCGTTGCTGTCCCGCTGGAACACGGGGCAAAGTTCGCGCTCGGCCAGGTGGTAGGCCGTCCCATCACCCTCGATGACGGCCGCTTCGGCAGGACTTTCGAGGTTTTGGAGATCATCGACCGTTCAGCCTTCGCCTACCCCGCCCTGCTGCAGGACCCCCGGGTGTTCTTTCCGGTCGAGGCCCCGTAGCCATGACTGTTCTGCTGGCGGGGTGCGGCGACCTGGGCACCGAAGCAGGCCTGCGGTTCGCCGCCCTGGGCCACAGGGTCGTCGGGTGGCGGCGGTCCCCGAAAAACTGCCGGCCGCCATCGAGGGCGCCACGGCTGACCTCGGATCCGCCAACCTGCCGCCGATCCCGGCGGACACCACCGCCGTCGTCATAGCTGTTGCGGCTGATGCCCCCTCAGAGGAGGCATACCGTACTGCGTATGTACGCGGCGTGGCACATGTGCTGGATGCGCTGGAGCAGGACGGCGTAACCCCGGAACGCGTCCTCTTTGTGTCTTCCACGGCGGTGTACGGTGACGCGGCGGGCGGCTGGGTGGATGAGGCAACGGAGCCGAACCCGGGCGGTTTTTCCGGGAAGGTGCTGCTTGAGGCTGAGGAGCTCCTGCACAGCCGGCTTTCCGGCACAAGCGCCACCACGGCCCTCAGGCTGGGTGGCATCTACGGACCGGGGCGGACCAGGCTGATCGACCAGGTGCGGAGCGGCTCCGCCGTCATTCCGGAAGACGCGCGCTACACCAACAGGATCCACCGGGATGACGCCGCGGCGGCGATCGTGCACCTGGCTACCATGGCGGATGCCCTTGCCCCGGTTTACGTCGGCGTGGACGACGAACCGGCCGATCTTGGTGCCGTACTGCGTTTCCTGGCATCCGAACTGGGGCTTCCCGAACCCCAGGTGGGCGATGCAGGTCCCGCCCGCGGCGGGAACAAGCGCTGCCGGAATGACTTGCTGCGAAGTACCGGGTTCAAGTTCACGTTTCCCACCTTCAGGGAAGGGTACAGGGACGTCATCGCAGGGAACGGCAGCCGCCATCCGTAGCCCGGCCCCGCACCCCAGTCGGTTCCACGTCGGGCGGCACATGCCTGGCTCTAAGTAAGGCAGGGAATGGAATTCAGGCAGGTCATTGAAGCCACCGGCCAGCTGGTCGATTTTGCAGGGGTTGCGGTCATGGTGATTGGGGCCTTGGTGTCCCTCCCGCTGGCGATCCGCGGATACCAGCCGCGGCAGGTCCCTGCCGGGGCGAAGAGGCTGAGCTTCTACCGCTCATACCGCCAGTCGCTGGGCCGTTCGATCCTCCTGGGCCTTGAGTTACTGGTCGCTGCGGACATCATCCGCACTGTTGCGGTCACTCCGACGTTCGAAAGCGTCGGAGTGTTGGCCGTCATTGTGCTGATCAGGACGTTCCTCAGCTTTTCCCTGGAACTTGAGATCACGGGTCGCTGGCCTTGGCAAAAGGACCCGGCGGCAGCCCACCCCGGAGCCTCCGCCCCTGCCGAATAAGGGCGCCTGGGACCGCGCCGTCGGGCCCATCCATGGCAGGCGCTAATCCGCGCATAGAATACAGGTTTGCGCTACGCCCCGCCGTTACCCTTGCAACGTCCGTTAGGCTTCAGCCATGGCTGAAACTCTTCGCACCAAAGCGTCCGAACTGCTCCGACTCCATCAAGCCCCTGAGATCCTTCAAGTGGTCAACGTGTGGGATGCCATCACTGCCAAAGTCATCACGGATGTCCCGGGCACCACCGCCCTCGCCACGGCAAGCCACTCCATCGCGGCCTCGCTGGGCTATGAAGACGGCGAGAACATTCCCGTCGACGAGATGATCGCCGCCGTTGGCCGCATCGCCGCCGCCACGCACCTTCCCGTCAGTGCCGATCTGGAGTCCGGCTACGGCAACCCCGGGGAGACCACCCGCAAAGCCATTGGCGTCGGCATCGTCGGAGCAAACATCGAGGACCAGATGCGGCCGCTGGCCGATGCGGTCAACCAAATGTCGGAGGTGGTGCACGCGGCATCGACGGAAGGCATCGATTTCGTCCTCAACGCCCGGACCGACGCCTTCCTCAAGGGCAAGGACCGGGATGCCGGCGAGGTGCTGGCGGACGCCATCGCCCGCGGCAGGGCCTTCCTGGACGTGGGTGCCACCATGGTCTTCGTACCCGGGCTGCTGGATGAGCCGACGGTCACCGCGCTGGTGGAGGGCATTGGCTGGAACAAGGTCTCAGTCATCAACGTTCCCGGATCCCTTCCCCCGGCCCGGCTGCAGGAACTGGGGGTCGCCCGCATCTCCTACGGTCCGTGGACACAGCGCGTGGCACTGACCGCACTGGCTGACGCCGCGGCCGCGTTGCTCGCCGGCGGACAGCTTCCGGAGGGCACTCGTCCCTTGAACTAGCAGCGTCGAGTGTCCGCGGCCGTGCCCAGCGAAGGAGTCGATTGACTGTGACCGGAAGTGCAAGTGCGGCAGGGGTGTGGCCTCGGCCGCCGGAACTGCCCGCACCGGTGTTCTCCGACCAACGCTGGCTTGAGGCCGTCTTCCTTCACTGGCGCATCCCGGAGGCGGACGCAGCCGCGTTCATGCCTGCGGGAATCCGGCCGGACGTGTTCGACGGCAGTTCATGGGTGGGCTTGATCGGCTTTCGCATGGAGCAGGCGGCGCTTGGGCGCGGCCCCGGCATTCCGTACTTGGGCAGCTTCAACGAGGTGAACGTCCGGCTGTACTCCCGAGAGCCGGACGGGACCCGCGGAGTGGTGTTCCTGAGCTTGGATGCGAACCGGCTGCCGGTGGTCCTGGCCACACGGGCGGCTGGCATCCCCTACGTCTGGTCGCGTATCCGGCAACGTCCGCCCTTTCCGGACGCCAGGAGCCGAACACAGCATCCCGGCGGAGACGCTGCCGGGTCCACTGATGAATTTCCAGTCGGCTACACCGTGCGCCGGTTTGGCAGCACGGGAGCACGGAGCGACTTCGTGGTCGTCCCCAAGCTCCGGGAGCCGGCCTCTGATTCCCTGTCTGTCTTCCTGACCGCGAGGTTCGGGATGCACGGCCGCTTTCTGGGCCGCACCGCCTACGTGCCGAACACCCACCAGGCGTGGCCGCTCTTCCACGCGGAGGTGCGGCAGCTAACCGATGGACTGATTGGAGCTGCCGGGATCACTGTTGACGGGCCGCCGGATTCAGTGCTCTATTCGCCGGGAGTCCGGACCAGGTTCGGACGGCCGCGCATGATCGGTGGGCCCGGATAACAGCGTGTCCGGGCTCACCGCAAGGCTGCTAAGCCAGGCCGGCTTTCCGGAGCGCCTCGGCCATGGCCGTATTGCTGCCGGGCTGGGGTTTGGGAGCCGACCGGACAGAGCCGGGCGCTCCGGCCGCTTGCTTTGGCTGTTGGCGGTCGGGGCGGTCACCACGCTCGCCGCGGTCAGGTTTTCCGCCGCGCTCAGGCTTTCCGGTCCGCTCCGTCTTACCGGCGCCCGGGCCCCGCCCCGAAGCTGCCCCGCCGCCGGCCGGTTCGTCGTCGAGCCTTAGGGTCAGCGAAATCCGCTTCCGTTCCGGATCAGCCTCCAAGACTTTGACGCGCACCACTTGCCCGGACTTGACCACCTCGCGGGGGTCGGAGACGAACCGGTTGGCCAAGGCCGAAACGTGAACCAGTCCGTCCTGGTGCACTCCCACGTCCACGAACGCCCCGAACGCCGCAACGTTGGTCACCGTCCCTTCCAGGACCATGCCGGGCTTGAGGTCCGAGATCTTCTCGATCCCCTCCGAGAAGGTGGCTGCGGCGAAGGCGGGGCGTGGGTCCCGGCCGGGTTTATCCAGCTCGGCCAGGATGTCCTTGACCGTGGGGAGCCCGAAGGTATCGTCGACGAAGTTCCGGGGGTCCAGGGATGACGCGGGCGCCGACCCGGCGGCCACCAGAATCTTCCTCGCCACGGCGTACGATTCCGGGTGCACGCTTGAGGCGTCGAGCGGTTCCGCTCCCCCGGTGATCCGGAGGAAGCCGGCGCATTGCTCGAACGCCTTGGCGCCCAGCCGCGGGACTTTCTTCAGGTCGGTCCGCTTGGAGAAGGGCCCGTATTCATTGCGGTACGCCACGATGTTTTCACTCAGCAATGGTCCGACGCCGGCCACCCGGCTCAACAGCGCGGGTGAAGCTGTGTTAACGTCCACGCCCACGGCGTTCACGCAGTCCTCCACCACGGCGTCAAGGCTACGGTCCAGCTTGGACGCTGTCACGTCATGCTGGTACTGGCCCACGCCGATGGACTTGGGATCGATCTTGACGAGTTCGGCGAGTGGATCCTGCAGGCGCCGGGCAATGGACACGGCGCCGCGGAGCGAAACGTCCATCCCCGGGAGTTCGGCGGCTGCGAGCGCCGACGCTGAGTAGACCGAGGCGCCGGCTTCCGACACGACGAGCTTTTGTGGCTTTCGGTCCACGTCCGGCAGCAGCTTGATCAGTTCCGCGGCGAGCTTGTCCGTCTCGCGCGACGCGGTCCCGTTGCCGATCGCCACGAGTTCGACCGAGTGCCGGCGGGCCAAGTGCACCAGGGTGGTTAGGGCTTCGTCCCATTTTCGCGCCGGCGCGTGCGGGTACACCGTGTCCGTGGCGACCACTTTGCCGGTACCGTCCACCACGGCGACTTTCACTCCGGTCCGCAGCCCGGGGTCGAGTCCCAGGGTGGCACGGTTCCCGGCGGGCGCGGCCAGCAAGACGTCGCGCAGGTTGGCGGCGAACACCCGCACGGCTTCGTCCTCCGCAGCGGCGAACATCCGGCCCCGCAGGTCGGCGGTGAGCCGGGCAAGGACACGCGACCGCCATGCCACCTGGGCGGTTTGCAGCAACCAGGCGTCGGCGGGACGGCCGCGGTCGGCGACGCCGAGGAACCTGGCCACCGCGGACTCGTAGCGTGCCCTGGCGGCGGCCAGTGCGGCGTCGTCGGAGGGGTCGGCTTCGGCGAGATCCAGGTCCAGGATGCCGTCTTTCTCGCCGCGAAGCAGCGCCAGCACCCGGTGGGACGGCATCCGGTCCGGGGCCTGCGCAAATTCGAAGTAGTCAGCGAACTTCTGGCCCTCGGTTTCCTTGCCCTTTTTGACGCGGGACACCATCCGGCCCTGGCTCCACAGCCGGTCCCTCAGGGTGGCGGCAAGGTCTGGGTCCTGGGCCACCCGCTCCACCAGGATTGCCCTGGCACCGGTGAGCGCCGCGGCGGTATCGCCAATGGAGTGCTCACTGTTCAGGTACTTAGCGGCCTCCCGTTCAGGATGCAGGTCCGGGCGCTTCAGCAGCGCGTCCGCGAGCGGTTCCAGTCCGGCTTCCCGGGCAATCTGGGCCTTGGTCCGGCGCTTGGACTTGAACGGCAGGTAGATGTCCTCAAGCCGGGACTTGGTGTCCGCCGCCAGGATCGCCCTGCGGAGTTCCGGCGTCAACTGGCCTTGCGCCTCAACCGCTTCAAGCACCGTTCGACGCCGGTCCTCGAGTTCGCGGAGGTAGCGGAGGCGTTCGTCGAGGTCGCGAAGTTGGGTGTCGTCGAGCGTCCCCGTGGCTTCCTTGCGGTACCTGGCGATGAAGGGGACTGTCGACCCGGCGTCGAGCAGTCCTACCGCCGCCTTCACCTGCCAGGCCTTGACCCCCAGTTCATCGGCGATCTGGCCGTAGAGGGGGTCTTCGGCGGTCACGCTTGAGGAGGTGGAAGCGGGGGAAGGCACAGGCTGTTGGGTCACCAGAACATCTTGCCCTACCGGCCCGCATGGCTCCACCGCGGCCGGCACTGACCCTCAGGCGCCGGGGAAGCGAGTATTCCACTCGGGCCCGCAAAGTGCTGTAGTGGTCTTGCAGTCACTGGCACCCATGCTCGAGGAAGAGGCCACCATGCGGGAACTGCTTGTCGTGTTTCAGGAGGGGTTTGAGGAAGCCAACATCACCGTGACGGTCAACGGCAAAGTTGTGCGCAGGGATTTGGATGTTTCCACCAATCCGTTGCTGGGCATCGCCTCTGAAGTTTCGGTGGAGCTTCCGGCCAAGGGCGCCCAGGTGGGAGTTGAGGTCACCAACCGCGGGCTCAAGGCCATCACGAAGGTCAGCGGCAGGCCCAAAAGCGTGCTGGTTTCCATTGAGGACGGAAAGCTGCTGATGCGGGAAGGCACCGGCCGGGAGGCCGTGTTGTGAGCCGGATACCGGCTCACAAAGTGGCTCTGGTAGGAGTCCATTCGTTGGAGTATCATCTGATCACCGCCGGCTTCCGAGGGAGTCCGGCGGGCCACATAAATTCTCAGCCGGAGGCCGTCGGATGGCCTCGCGGCACTGCTGCCCGGGACCAGCACCCCTGACAGCCAACGACGGCGGCACCCACGCTGGGTGCCGCCGTCGTCGTTTGATTCGGGTTGGCCGAAGAAATGCCTAGCCTTGGTACACCGGGTAATCCGTGTAGCCGGTGGCGCCTTCTGCGTAGAAGGTGGACGGGTCCGGCTCGTTCAGCGGAAGGCTTTCCTTCCAGCGGCGGGCCAGGTCCGGGTTGGCGATGGCCGGGCGTCCCACCACCACGGCGTCCGCGTGGCCGTCGGCCACCAGGGTCACGGCTTCTTCCTTCGTGGTGATCACGCCGAAGCCGGTGTTGACCAGGAAGGGGCCGCCGAAGCGTTCGCGGAGGTCCTGGACCAGTTCTCCGGTGGGCTCGTGGTGCAGGATGCTCAGGTACGCCAGGTTGAGCGGCGCGAGGCTGTCCACAAGGACCTCATAGGTGTCACGGACATCCGCTGCATCCGTTTCGGAGATGCCCTGGACGTTGTGCTCGGGGGAAATGCGGAGGCCCACCCGGTTGGCGCCGAGGGCTGCCACCACGGCGTTGACGGTTTCGATGACGAAGCGGGCACGGTTCTCCGGTGATCCGCCATAGCTGTCAGTGCGGACGTTGGAGTTGGGGGCCAGGAATTCGTGCAGGAGGTAGCCGTTGGCCGAGTGCAGTTCCACGCCGTCGAAGCCTGCCTCGATGGCGTTCAGTGAGGCGTTGACGAATTCCTGGATGACCATGGGGAGTTCGTCGGTGGTCAGCGCGTGCGGCACGGGGTATGGCTTCTTGCCTTCGGGAGTGCGGACGACGCCGTCAATGGCCACCGCGCTGGGGGCGACAATTTCCAGGCCACCGGTGATGTCCGAATGGGATACCCGTCCGCCGTGCATGATCTGGGCGAACATGTGGCCGCCCTCGGCGTGGACGGCATCCGTTACCTTCTTCCAGCCGGCAACCTGTTCCTCGGTGACGATTCCGGGCTGGCCGGGGTATGCCTGGCCGGCGGGAGTGGGGTAGGTGCCCTCGCTGACGATGAGGCCCAGGGAAGCGCGCTGCCGGTAGTGTTCCGCCAGGAGCGGGCCCGGGACGCCCTTTTCGCCTGCACGGAGGCGGGTCAGGGGCGCCATCACCAGGCGGTTGGGAAGTTCGAGTTCGCCGAGGGTGAGGGGGAAAACAGCATGCGCAGTTCCTTTCGAAGGCTGGAGACGTACTGTCCATGCCAACTGTGGGGCGCGTGCAACTATTCCTTCTGAGACGGGGATCACATTCCTTGGACTTTGGACATTCGGGTCCGGGCGCGGGCTCAGCGCGGTGTCAGGGCTCCTGGGCAACCTTGGCCTTGGGGGTTGGCGTTGCAGTCGTCGGCGTAGTTGCGGGTGAGCGAACGCCAGACGCTGATGCCTTGCGGCGGGGCGTTGAACTGGCCCTGGCCGGGGATGGGCAGTGGTGGACCGGAATTCACCGAGTACGTGCCTTGGAAGGACGTTGTCAGCACCACCTGGAAATCACCGGTTGTGGCGTAGGCGTGGCTGGTCCGCGTCTTTTCTCCCCACCGGTCCTGCGGGAGGGGACCGCCCATAGACGGCTGAGGGCCGAACACAGTCCCGTCACCGTAGTTCCAGGTGTACTGGACGGGTGTTGCCACGACATGGACCTGCTGGCCGAACATGGTGATGTCGAACTGCTGCTCGACGGCTTCCGCGTAAAAATTGGTTTCGGCGCCACGCAAAGTGTTGGGGCTGGGCTGGGCCACGACGCTGCCCGCATTCACAGGCAAGTTCTGGAATTGCCGCTGGATGTCCGCAGCGATCCGTGGAAGGAGGTCCTCGGGTTTGGCGTCGTAAAGGCAGGTGGGGCCTGAGTGGTGTGCCCAGACCGCACCAGGAACACCGCGTGGCCGAGACAGCCACATGACCGGAATACCCTTGGCGCCGTCTTCCCTGTCCTTGCAGTCGAGCTGTCGGCCAAGGCAGGGCGTGTCGAAGTCCCCGCCGCCAAGGTGGCACTGCAACTCGTATTTGTACTCGTTGGGGTCAGAAACAACGGCGCCGGGTTCAGGCGGAACCATGTGACCTGTTGCTGGATCCATAGTCCAACCGTCAATATCAATGCCTACTTCACCAAAGTCAGCTTCAAGACCATCGTCCGCAAATACGGGAGAGACCGGCGCGCAGATGGCGCAAAACAAAATTGCCAATAAAACTACAAGACTTCGCGGCCCTGACTTGAGCATCAGCGTATCGGGTGCAGGTCGTTGACGCGCCAAGCGCCATCCACGTAATTGGCTAATAGTACGTTGCCGGTATTCGACCCATTGCTCGCGGCTCTGAATTCCTTGCCGCCAGTCTCGTAGTAGCTAATTGGAGACTGCAACACCTGCAATATGACCTGGAAGTTGCCATCGCTAGACCTCTCAAAAGATGTAGTGATGGCCGGAGTAGTGATTTTTCCGCCAGCCAACCATCGACCGCCTTGATAGTTGGTGGTTAGAGAAGCGGTGAGTTTCGAGCAGTATTCGCAGTTTCGGTCCGTGACTGACTGCAATCCGGAAACGTCCCCGGTCTGATAGGCGGAATTCAGCAGATCGAACCAGTACTTAGCAAACGCCTCGAGCCCTTCCTTCGTCTCCGTCTTCGCCACGTCAGGAAGCACGGGCACCGGGACGTTCTGGGCGGGACCGGATGCGTCGGCCGGCTTGTAGACGGCGCTCGGCGTCGGGGTTGGGGTGGCCGGGGCGCTTGGCGTTCCGCTCTCCGATGCCACCGGCGAGGCTGTGCCTGGATCTGCAGGTGATGAGCCCGCGCAGCCGGCCAGCAGGAGCGAGCCCGCAATCAGGAGGACTCCCGCGCTGGACCGCTGCCTACGGGACCAGAAAGCGCGCGACGTAAAGAGCTTCTGTAGTGTCATGGGCCGCTATTCCCCCAGTAGTTTCAAGACGGCTTGCTCCGAACAGTGACTTAAGGGTAGCCCAGGTCACAATATGGCGCTAAGACTTATCCACAGGCCAACGTCCTCGGTTTTACCACCAGCCGGCAGCACAGAAAAGTCACAAAGGAAGCCGGCGCCATCAGGCACCGGCTTCCTTCCCAAGAAATGAATGAACCCCGCTATTTCGTGGCCGGCAGCACCAGTTCGCCTGTCCTGTCGGTGGACAAGGCGAGCGACGAAACATACTGCGGGCCGCCGTCGGGGGCGTCCTGCGCCGAGCGCACCATGTCCGGCCGTTCGAATTCCATCCCGGTCACGTGGCACAGGAGCTTGGCGTCGCTGGGGTTGCCGTCGGCGTCGAACATGGGGAGCTCAATGCCGTCATCCGTGCGCCGCAGGTAGTACCTCCCCCGGGTGAGCACCGCGAGGACCGGAGGAAGGACCAGCGCCAACCCCACCGCAAAGATCGGCGAGTACGGCTGGATGGCGGCACCGAACGCCCCGAAGAACACCGCGATCGAAACACCGGCTGACACCAGCATGGACACGAATCCAACCGGGTTCACGGCGTACAGCATGCCGCGGCGGAACTCAGGCACCTTGGGCGAGATTTTGAGTAGGTACTTGTTGATGGCAATGTCGGAGGCCACCGTGACCACCCAGGCCATGGCGCAGTTGGCGTAGAACCCGAGGATGGTGTTCAGGAAGTCGAACATGTTCGCTTCCATCAGGACCAGGGCGATCAGCAGGTTCACCACCACGAACACCATCCGGCCCGGGTAGGTCTTGGTGATCCGGGTGAAGGAGTTGGTCCACGCCAGCGAGCCCGAGTAGGCGTTGGTCACGTTGATCTTGATCTGGGAGATGACCACCAGCACCACCGCCAGGGTCATGGCCAGCCAGGCCGGCATCATTTCCTGGTAGACGCCCAGGAACTGGTGAACCGGCTCGTTGGCCGTGGCCGAAGCGGCAGGGTCCAGCGTGGCGATCAGGTAGATGGCAATGAACAGCCCCACGATTTGCTTGATGGCACCGAAAATCACCCAGCCCGGACCGGCCAGGATGACAGCCCGCCACCAGGCTCCCCTGTTGGCGTCCGTACGCGGCGGCATGAACCGGAGGTAGTCGATCTGTTCAGCGATCTGCGCCATCAGCGACAGGCACACGCCCGCGGCAAGCATGACGGACGCCAGGTTGGGGCCGCCGTCTCCGGACGCTCCGGTGTACGCAAAGAAGCTGTCGATGCTCTCGGGGTGGGAGAAGAGCAGGTACCCCACCGGCACCACCATCAGGAGCAGCCAGAGCGGCGTGGTCCACACCTGCAGCTTGGCAAGGGTGTTCATCCCGTAAATGACCAGCGGAATGATGATGATGGTGGACGCGGCGTAGCCCATCCACTGCGGAATTCCGAGCCCCAGCTCCAGGCCTTGGGCCATGATGGAGCCTTCCAGCGCAAAGAAAATGAAGGTGAACGTCGCGAAGATGACGTTGGTGACCACGGACCCGTAATAGCCGAAACCGGAGCCACGGGTGATCAGGTCCAGGTCGATGTTGTAGCGGGCAGCGTAGTAGGCCAGCGGGAATCCAGTGGCGAAGATGACGACGGCGGCCACCAGAATCCCCAGGAGCGCGTTGACCGTTCCATAGGAAATGCCGATGTTGGCGCCGATCGAGAAGTCTGCAAGATACGCGATGCCGCCCAGCGCACTGGTGGCCACCACGCCGGCGCTCCACTTGCGGTAGGAGCGCGGCGCGAACCGCAGCGTGTAGTCTTCCAGGCTTTCCTTGGTGGCGTTGAGGGCGGCGGTGTTGCCCGCCGTCGTGGTCGCCGGAGGATGTCCGACGACGGCGGCCCCGGCGGGTGCCGCGGGTTCCAGCAACTGCTGGGTATCCAGGTCCTGGCTCATATACCTGTCTCTTTCGGTGGGAGGGGAACGTCTCGAAGCGACGCTATCCAGACGAAACGACAGGGCGGTCACGGAACTGTTTCAGCGGCGTTAAGTATTGACTGCAGGTGTCAACAAAGTCCGTGATCCCGCGTTGTATGCGGTCCACAAAAACGGGCGCCGCGCACCGAACTAGCGTCGGAAAGGAAAGGACCTGACGTCGAACCGAAGGACAGCAATGACGAATTCCCCTCCCTTCCAGGACCACTCCATTCTGGAAACGGCCAGGCGGCAGGTCCTTGAACAGGGCACCGGCCTCGCCCGGGAACAACTGCTGGAAGTCCTCCGCCTTCCTGACGAGGCACTCCCGGTACTCCTGGAACTGGCCCACCACGTCCGGTTAAGGCATTGCGGCGAAGACGTGGAAGTGGAAGGCATCATCTCCATCAAGACCGGAGGCTGCCCCGAGGACTGCCATTTCTGCAGCCAATCCGGGCTGTTCGATTCCCCGGTCCGCGGCGTGTGGCTGGACATACCGGAACTGGTCAAGGCCGCCAAGGAAACTGCAGCCACCGGCGCTACGGAATTCTGCATAGTGGCCGCGGTCCGAGGCCCCGACATCAAACTCATGAACCAGGTCAAGTTCGCCATCGACCGCATTAGGCAGGAAGTGGACATCAATATCGCCTGCTCCCTGGGCATGCTGACCCGCCGGCAGGTGGATCAGCTGGCCGGATGGGGCGTCCACCGCTACAACCACAACCTGGAAACCGCCCGCAGCTTCTTCCCGCAGGTGGTCACCACCCACACCTACGAGGAACGGCTGGAAACCTGCGCCATGGTCAAGGATGCGGGCATGGAGCTGTGCTGCGGGGCATTGATCGGGATGGGCGAAACCCTGGAGCAACGGGCCGAACTCGCCGCGGAACTGGCGTCCCTTGAACCGCATGAGGTTCCGCTCAATTTCCTCAACCCCAGGCCGGGTACACCGCTCCAGGACCAGCCGCTCATGAACGGCAAAGACGCCCTGCGCGCAATAGCGGCTTTCCGGCTGGCCATGCCCGGTACCGTGCTGCGCTACGCCGGCGGGCGCGAGCTCACCCTCGGCGACCTTGGTACCCGGGAAGGCCTCCTTGGCGGCATTAACGCCGTGATTGTCGGCAACTACCTGACCACCCTGGGACGCCCGGCCACTGCCGACCTGAACCTCCTGGTGGACCTGAACATGCCCATCAAGGAATTGCAGAAGACCCTGTGAGCACCCCGGACCTGGCCCCTTTGGCTGGGGCGCCCTACTGCGAACTCTGCGGACTTCCACTGCAGCCCCGTTCCCTGCAGGGGGACGCACCCAAGGAGGAGAACGCGCCCAAGGAGGAAAAGGAGGACGGCGGCGACGCACCGCCGTCGTACCACCACACCAGGTGCGCGGACCTCCTCCAGCTGGAGCCCCCGCGGTTCTGTGCATCCTGCGGCCGCAGGCTCATGGTCCAGGTTTCCCCGCTGGGCTGGTGGGCCAGCTGCTCCCGGCACGGTTTGTACGCTTCGTAAAGGGGACTCCGGACTCTGGTGCGTTTCCAGCCGGACGAGAACAATGGCGGCATGATGTTTGAACATGCAGACGGCAATCCCGTCCTGGAACTCGACGATGAGCAGTCCTGGCGGCTTCTGGCCGCCACGCAACATGGCCGGCTGGTGGTTTCCGTTGCGGGCGAACCCGATATTTTTCCGGTGAATTACGTGACGTCGAACCGGAAGGTCTATCTCCGCACGGCGCCAGGGAACAAATTGGCGCAATTGACCATCAATGCCCGGGTCCTTTTTGAGACCGATGGCATCCTGTCCGCGGAGGCGTGGTCCGTGGTGCTGCGGGGCACGGCGCGCGTGCTGAGCAACTCGGACGAGCTGGCCGCCATTGAAGAACTCGGCCTGAAAACCTGGGTCCCCACACTCAAGGACTTCTATGTGGAGATCACCCCCTCCACCCTTAGCGGGCGGCACTTCGTCTTTGGCGAACAGCCGGAGCGCGAGATCTAGCACTCCTAGACTGGAAAGATGCCGGGCACCTCCAGCGCAACCGAACCCACCGCGGACAAGCTCTCCCCAGAGCGGCGCAGCTGGAACATGTCCCGGATCCGCGGCAAGGACACCAAACCGGAGTTGCTGGTGCGCCGGCTCCTGCACGCCAAGGGCTACAGGTACCGCCTGCACGGCACATCCCGCGGCACCAAGCTCCCGGGCAATCCGGACCTGGTTTTCGCCGGGCGCCACAAAGTGATCTTTGTCCATGGCTGCTTCTGGCATTTCCATGACTGCCGGGTGGGTCAGCATGCACCCAAGGCCAATGCCGACTTCTGGGAGGCAAAACGCACCCGCACCCGTGAACGCGACGCCGATCAACTCCGCCGACTGGAAAGCGACGGTTGGAAGGTGTTGACCGTCTGGGAGTGCGAAATGAAGGACCGTTCAGCCCTCGAAGCCCACCTGCTGCAGTTCCTCGATCCACGCCCCTGAGACCGCAATCTTGAGGCAATCTTTCGCGGTTTCCGCCGCCGTCCTTGATCCGGGCAGGACAAGATCATTGGGTTGCCGGGACACGGCAACCCGCAAACCGTTGTTCCGGAGCAGTGCCCCCTATCCCCTAGCTTCTCCGGGCCAACAAGGCTGACTTGAACGCGGTGGCCGACGACGCGCTGCTGTTGATGCGCCAGTCGGTTTCCTTCTGCATGTGGAACCAGACGAAGCCCATGACGTCAGGCTGCGCGGCCAGGTAGGACACCAGGTCCGTGTTCCACGTCGCCTTGGAACCGCCCAGCTCGCTGGAGGCGGTCTCGGCAATCAGGACCGGTTTCCCCGGGGCGAGGGAACGGAGCTGGGAGATGCCCGGGGCAAATAGGTCCACCGGTGAAACCCAGCTGCTCCACGTTTGCGAGGTGCCCCAGTTGTAGCCGTCCAGGGCCACGATGTCGGCGTATCCCGCGCCCGGGTACAAACCTGCCAGGTCCGTGGACCCCCAGTAGGGCACGTTGGGCGACCACACCCACTGGACGTTGACGGCACCCGTGGCGGCGACGACGTCGTGCACATGCCGCCAGGCGGCCACGTAGTCGCCGGACTGGTTGCCGTTGACTCCCTCAGCCCACGGGTACCAGTTGCCGTTCATTTCATGGGCGAAACGCAACATCACCGGTTTGCCCCACGCGGCGAGTGACTGGCCCCACTGGGTGATTGTCGCGTCGAAATCGCCGGCGGCCACCCGGTCCAAAGCGTAGGCAGGCTGGTTCACGCCACCACCCCACGCCCACGGTTCCCAGGTAACCAACGGGGTGGCACCCCGGGAGCGGGCGGCGTCCATCTCAGCCACCGGAGGCGCCTGGAGGAAATCCTTGTAGATCATCAGGATGGACGGACTTTCCCCGGCAAGGGTGGCTACCTCGTCCAACTCGCTGCTGGCCAACGGCCCTCCGGGGTTGGCCACACCGAAGCGGAGGGCCGCACTGCTGACGGTGGGAGGGGCCGGGGCAGGCGCCGACTGCACCACGAACGTGGCGGATGCCTTGACGGACGAGGTCTTGGCGGTGATGGTGATGCTTCCGGTGGACGCGGCAGGAATGGTGATGCCGGTATTGAACGCACCTGTGGAGCTGGTCTGGAACGCGAAAGTCGCCGAACCCACAATCACCGTCCCGGTGGTGGAGGCCTTGAACCCGGTTCCAGCCACCGTCACTGCCGAACCGGCCGGACCGGACGCCGGGTTGAGTGTGATTTGCGGCGAGGCGGCCGCGCTGGCTGGTTGGACCACGGACAACACCAATCCGGAGGCCACCAACAAAGCAAGGACAAAGGTCTTCAGTAAACGAAACACGGCAATCTATCCCCAGATTTGAAGGCGGCCAGGCCGCTTATGTGGTAGTGCGAAAAGCACTGGCTTGATGATAGGGCCAAAAACCGCAATCTCATCAAGAAACCCGCAATTAATTTCCCAACCCCGGATGCCGTACGGGAACAGTCCTAACCTGAACAAACACCGGTTCCCACGCGCAACCGCGTGGTTCCAGAGTCCGCAATTTCACGTGGTTCCAGAGTCCGCAATGTCAGCCGAAAGGAGTGTCATGAGCACCTCAGATGATGCACCCAGACCGCTGGTGGACCCATCGGTCCTGGACCGTTTGCGGGAAGAGCTTGAGGAGGAAGAGGGCTACGGCCGGGTCTTCGTGGCCAACTTCATCGACTACCTCCCGGAGCGGCTGGAAAAGCTGAGGCTCGCCCTCACCACCGGTGACCTGGAAGGTTCAATGGACGCGGTCCTCAGCCTGAAGACGGCAAGCCAAATGGTCGGTGCTGAACGGCTGGCGGGCATGGCCCAGGACCTGGAAGCCGAAATCAGGGCCGAGGCCCGCCACGCTGACATGTCGGTGGCGTTGCCGAGGCTGGCGGCGACGTTCCTGCGGCCCATCACCCAGTGCAGCCGGCAGACCATCCACCGGTTACAGGCTCAGTGTTGTCCCGGCGCCAACCGGTAACCGACCCCGCGGACCGTCTGCAGCCACCGCGGCTGCTGCGGCGAGTCGCCCAGCTTCTTGCGAAGGTTTCCCATGTGGACTTCGACGGAACGTTCGTCAGCCTCGCTGATGTAGCTGCCGACGTCGTAATCCTCGTCCCGGAGCCGGCGCACCAGGTCCGACTTGGTCCGGACCGTGCGGCCCGCCTCAAGGAGCGCGTACAGCAGCTCGAATTCGGTGCGGGTCAGGTTCATTTCCGTGCCGTCGACGGTTACGGTGCGGGACGCGTAGCTCAACTCAAGGCCGTTGTGGCTGAAGTTTCCACGCTCCGGGTGGGCGGCGCCGTCCGACGACGGGTCCACCGCCACCTCGCCGGGTTCCGGAACGGACCGTGGGCGCCGCATCATGGCCGCGACCCGGGCACGGAGCTTCCCGGGGCCGGAACGGCTTGGTGAGGTAGTCGTCCGCACCCGATTCGAGCCCGATCAACGTGTCCAGCTCTTCGGTACGCGCCGTCAGCATCACGATATAGGCGTCCGAAAACTCCCGGATTTGCCGGGAAACTTCAAAGCCGTCAATGTCCGGCAGTCCCAAATCCAGCGTAATAACGTCAGGATTCAGGCTCTTGGCCATCAAGACGCCCTCCGCGCCGCCACTGGCGACGGTAACGTCAAATCCAGCCTGGGTCAGCACAGTGCGAACCAGTTCCCGAATGTCGTGGTCATCTTCAATGACCAGACCCACACGTGCCTCACTCATAGAGCCCCCTCAGTGCCAACGTCAGAAGTATAGCTGGCTGCGGATATCCTGCTGGTATGGTCTCGAACACCCCGACTTCCGCGTCTACCGAACGATGAGCGCCCCGACGGCCTGGTCATCCGGTCGACTGCGGTTTTTCAAGCGGCCCTTCCATGAATACCGGCTGACGGACCGGGTGGCTTTGAGCCAGATGCCGTTGTTCGTCACCACGCTCCTCACGGCCTTCCTGGTGTGGGCGTTCTTCCCGGACACCATGGGCAATCCGCTGTTCGTCACCTTCCTCATCTCCCAGCTGGCGCTCATGGTGCTTTGCTACGCCGTCCCGTGGGACCGGTTGCCGTACACCAGTTTCCTGGCCATCCCGGTGCTGGACTTCATCTCCATCGGGGCAGGCCGCGAGGGCGGCCAGGAAAGCCTTACCGGAATCAGCCTGCTGGCCGTGTTCCCCGTCATCTGGCTCTGCGCCTCCGGGTACTACCCCAAGGCGGCCCTGTGGTTCTCCTTCCTGGGTCCGCTGGCCATCATCTGGGTGCCGCTGCTCCTGAAGGGCAACTACACCCCGCAGGACTTCGCCCGGTCCCTCCTGCTGCCCGTCATGATGCTGGGGATTGGTGTGTCCGTGAGCGTCCTGACCCTGAGCATGATGCGCCAGCAAAACCAGCTGGAGGACAAAGACGAACAACTGCGCGCCAGCCTGCGCACCAGCAAGCGGCAGGAGTCGCTGCTGAACACGGTCCTGGATACCGTGCACCTGGGTGTCCTGGCGGTGGACGCCGACGGCCACGACGTGCTGATGAACCGGAAGCAACGGGCCAACCACGAGCTGGCCCGGCCAAAGGATATTGCGGACCCCAACGAGTCGCAGCTCCTGGTCTTCGGCCCGGACCGGAAGACCCTGGTCCCCGTGGCGGAACGTCCGGTCCGCCGCGCCGTCCTGGGGGAAACCTTCACCGACTACCTGGTGTGGCTGGGTGAAGGAAGCCAACAACGGGCCCTGGTGACCACGGCCCGGCCCATGAAGGATTCCGACGGCCGCTTTGCCGGTTCCGTGATCGTCTTCAGCGACGTCACGGACCTGGTGAACGCCCTTGCCGCCAAGGACGACTTCGTCTCCAGCGTCTCGCACGAGTTCCGCACCCCGCTGACGTCCATCCTGGGGTACGTCGAGATCCTGCTCGCCGACGAACCGGACCAGTCGCAGCGGGAGATGCTGGAGATCATCCACCGCAATTCCGAGCGGCTCCTGACCCTGGTCTCGGACCTGCTGTCCAGCCGGAACGGCCAGCTGATCGTCACACCCCACACCGTCGACGTTGCCGAACTGGTGCAAAGCAGTGTGTCCTCGGCGATGCCGCGGGCTGCCGCGGCCGGGGTGGAACTGCGTGCCGAAACTCCGCCGCAGCTCGAGGCCCACGTGGACAGCGCCCGGATTTCGCAGGTGCTGGACAACCTGGTGTCCAACGCCATCAAGTACTCTCCCGACGGCGGCCAGGTAGTGGTCTCGCTCGCGCAGGAGGACGGACACCTGGCCTGCCGGGTATCGGACACGGGCATGGGCATGACCCCCGAAGACGCGTCCGAGGTTTTCGCCAAATTCTTCCGCACCAGCAACGTCCGGCGCACCGCGATCCCCGGTGTGGGGCTGGGCCTGCCCATCAGCAAGGCGATCGTCGAGGCCCACGGCGGCACCATCGGCGTCGACAGCACGCTCGGCAAGGGGACGACCTTTACGTTCCGCGTCCCGGTCTGATTTCGCCCGGCTCAGCCAGCGCTGGTTGCGCTTGCCGAAACCCGGGCGACCTCGCCCCAGGACTGCCGGGCAAGGTCCCGGATGGAGCCCAGGATGTCCGACGGCGGCTGGCCGAGGTCCAGCGGGAACTCCACAATGTCGATGTCCGTGTTCAGGATCCGGCGGAGTTTCATTTCGCCCTTGCCGGCATAGACGAGCCAGGCGGTAGGGACCGCAAGGGCGGTGCAGTGAGCCAGCATCTGGTAGTGGTCAGCGGTCAGGGAAGCACCGGCGTCGGAAGCTGCCCGGTATTTGGCGTTGTAGGCCACCACCGGGCGCCCACCCAGCAGGTGCACGGCGTCCGGACGGACGGACAAACGGTCGGAATCGCGCACGGCCTCGCTGAGCAGGGCGTTGTAGCGCAGCCGCAGCTCCCCCGGGTGGGCGGCCATTGCGGAGCGCAGCGCGGTGCCCACAAAATCCTCGAAAACCTGCGCCATGTCCACCACGAACGAGGCCGCCTGCTGCTTGCCCTCGCCTGATTCCGCGGAGGCGTTGCGCAGGATCAGCTCGGCCAGGCGCAGCACGGCGTGGTAGCGGAGGTTCATCCTGGTGGGCTTCCACGGCGGAACCGGCGCCCCGGGCGGAAGGCGCGTGACGGCGTCGAGCTTTCCCTTCAGCTGGCGCAGCCTGCCAAGCACCTCCGCCCGCACGCCGGGCACCTGCCCCATCCGCTCCAGCGCGGCCCGCAGGATCCGGTTTTCCGCGATGTCCTCCGTGAACTCGTCGTAGGAGACCTCCAACGGGACCAGCATTCCCGGCCGGCGTGAGATCTGGTCAGAAATCCGGATCCTCCCCTTGACGGTCCGCAAGGATTCGTCCACCGTGAGGTAGCCCTGCAGGACGCCGCGGCCCAAGGCGCGTTCGGCCAATTGCGCCAGGGATTCCGCCAGCGAACTCCACAGTTCGCGTTCCTCGTCGGCGGCCACGGCGTCCTCGCGGAAGCCCTGTTCCCCCGCGTAGCTGAGCAGGAACAGGAGCCTGTCCAGCCCCAGCCGGTCCTTGGGGCGGACGTCGAGCTGCACCGTTGAGGTCCGCACGGAGCCCACCTTGCCCACCGGCTCGATCCGGTACAACCCCATGCCCATGGGCGAGGCCTTGGCCAAGCCGCTGGCGTTCAGGAAGGAAGCGCTTGGCGCGTCCAGCCGTTCCACCATGCCGCCGGACAGCTCGTCCAGGACCAGGTGCCGGACGGACGCCCGGGGGTCAGCGCGCTGCAAGACGTCCCAGCAACTGGTCCAGCCCGAAACGTTCCTCCAGCTGGGCCCTGGTCAGCTGGCCGTGGTAGTGCTCCTCGAGCAGCGGCATGAGCTCGTACTTCCAGATCCGGCGCAGCCCCGCCGGGGTCTGGGCTGCCGGTTTCATGAAGTAGGACGGCCCGATCATCAGGTCCCGGTCCCACTCGTCAATGGCACCGTTGAGCGCGTCCAGCAACAGCGCCGGCGTGGTGTCCAACTTCCGGGCCTCCAGGAACCGGAGCAGGGACCCCTTCACCGGCTCCGTCTGCGGGTGCAGCTCAATGAAGGAGAAACGGCGCCGGATGGCGGCGTCCATCATGGCGATGGACCGGTCCGCGGTGTTCATGGTGCCGATGATGTAGAGGTTGTCCGGCAGCGTGAAGGGTTCGTTGGGGCTGTACTGCAGGTAGATCCGGTCATCGCGGTATTCCAGCAGGAAGTACAGCTCGCCGAACACCTTGGCCAGGTTGGCGCGGTTCATCTCGTCAATGATGAGGAAGTACGGCTTCTTCTCGTTCCCGGGTTTAGCGGCTTCCTCCGCCAGCCGGCGCAGGGGGCCGGCCACCAGCTTGAAGGAGACCTGCCCGTCATCCGTTTTATCCGGCCGGTAGCCCTCGAAGAAATCCTCGTAGGCGTAGGACGGGTGGAACTGGACCAGTTTGACGCGTTCGTCCGTGGTGTCATCCGCCAGCTCCGCCGCGAGGTGCTTGGCCAGGTAGGTCTTGCCGGTGCCGGGCGGACCGTAGAGGACCACCTGGCGGTTTTCCTCGAGCAGCTCGGCGATCTCCTGGAGCGGTTCCAGCTCCATGTGCAGGGACGCGGCGAACTCGGGCGTCAGTGCGCGGAAGCCCTCCTGGACGGGGGGTACGACGGCGGCGCCTTCGGTTTCGGCGTCTGGCTCGGTCTCCGCTTCTGCGGGCAGGAGCGCCTGCAGCGCCTGCACCACCCTGGTGGCGTCCACGACGATGCCGGGCGTGCTGAGCTGGCGCTGGACGTGGCGGGGCAGGCTGGTGGTGGCGTGGCCGACGTCGAACCAGCGCACCTTGCGCCGCAGCCGGCGGTTGTCGTCGTTGTACTCCGGCTCCCCCAGCACGCCACCCAGCCGCACCGTACCGGCGTGCTGGTAGAGCACCAGGTCCCCGGGCTTCATGACGGTGAGGAACGCCAGGGCAGCGGTTTTGGTGTCCTCACGCTCCACGTAGCCAAGGTGCTTGTAGTCCTCGTCCACGGCGTGTTGGACCACGCCTGCACTGACCCCCGGCTCCAGGGGGCGGAGATGTTCGACGTCCAGGGTCACTTTCTCCTCCGCGTGCCAGGCTGTGAGGAGCTCGGGGTGGTCGCCGTGGGTCCGGAGCAGCCAGGCCCGCCGTCCGGGGTCCCCGACTTTGCGCCACTGGCTGACCAGTTGCCGGGAGTACCAGTCGATGCGCTGGCCCGCCTGCTCGTCCAGGTGCAGGCGGATGCGGTGGATGTCCGCGGTGATGTCCTCTTCGCTGTCGCCGTTGGCCCCGCCCACGAGCGAGGCGAACGCGTCACGGATTTCCTGCCGCTCCACATCCGCCACCACGGGCTCGAAGTAGCTGGGCCACGCCAGGAATTCGATGCTGCGGCGGATGGCAGGCTGGTCATCCGGCGTGGAGGCCGCAAGGCGGTGGAACTGCAGGGGATCCTTGATGGCGGCCTGCACCACGGCGGCCGGCCGCTGTGCGACGTTCCGGACGAACCGGCAAAGCCACTTGAGGTGGTCCCAGATGGTCCAGTTGAATTCAGCCGTCCGGTCGCGGATCACGCCGTGGTCCGTCATGCCCGCGTAAAGCTCTTCGGGAAGCTCCAGCGGCGGCTCCAGCCAGCCGGCGGCCTCGGCCACGCGGGCGCGCTTGACCTTGAGGGACTTCACTTCGTGGGCCAGCGGGAGGGACTGCAGGAAGAGCAGCTCCACCGCCAGTTGCTTGGCTCCACGGGTGGCGCCGTCCAGGTTCCCGCGGAGGTTGGTCATCATCGGGGCCTTGGCGTCCGGGATGCCCCGTTCCAGGCGGTCCAGCAGCTCCGAGGCCGCCGCGACCGACCACGTACGGGTCCGCCCGTCCAGCGGCGACGCCTTCCCCTGCAGGCCCGGGCCCAGGACAAACCACGCTGCGTCTTCGATCTCTTTGGAGATGCCGAGGGCGCGGGTCATGGCAGCGGTGGCGGTTGGGGTCATGCCCTCAAATTTACAGGGTCAAGCTGGACGGCCGCTCCACGCCGGTGGGCTGCCGTCCCCGGCTCCCGGTTCAGGCCCCGCCGGCAGACCGCTTCCGGCCGAAGACGAAGTACCCCATGGGTCCGATGAAGTTGACGAACGAGGCCGCCCGCCAGGCGGCCTTCGGCCCGTTGATGAGCTCCGCAGGCCGGCGCGAGATGTCCCGCTGGGCGGCAATGAGCAGGGACACCTGCACAATCGCCGTCAGGATGGTGCCCGCCTTGCCGGAAGGGGACATCTCCTTCCATGTCTTCTTCTTCCGCGCGGCACGGTTCTTGTTCCTGGCCATCAGGGTTTCCTTTCGCTGTCCGTCGTAGGTCCAGTCCAGTAGGTCCGGCCGGACTTGTACAGGGGCTTAGTGCCTGTACGGGGCCATCCGGTCCTTTTGTTCCTGGGTAAGCCTCAGTACCCGGCCGGTGGCCTCGTCCACGAACGCCAGGTGGCTGCTGGCCTTCACGCAGTCCTCCCTGCTGACGGGGTCCTGGAGGACGTAGTGGATGTCGAAACTGGCACCTTTGACGGCACCGATCCATACCTGGACCACGGCCGGGACGTTGCGGTACTCCAGTGTCCTGACGTACCGGATTTTATGGTCCACCACCAGGGCCAGGGTTCCGGGCGGCAGGTCATTGAAGAGGGACACGTGCGGCTCGATGCCCGGCAGGCCGGTGCCCCGGGGCGGGCCGAAGGCTGCGATCCTCGCCTCCTCCAGCATGCGTACGATCTGGACGTTGTTGATGTGGCCGTAGGCGTCCATGTCGCCCCAGCGCATGGGCACCAGGACTTCGATCCGCCCGCCCCCGTGCGCGCTCAGCTGTGCACCGCCGTCGAATCATCCACCGGCATCTCGCCTGCGTCCGCACCGGCGAACTGGGACATGTACAGGCGGTGGTAGGCACCCCCGGCCGCGAGCAGCACCTGGTGGTTGCCTTGTTCGACGATTCGTCCGTTCTCCATGACCAGGATGGTGTCCGCGTCACGGATGGTGGAGAGGCGGTGCGCGATCACGAAGCTGGTCCGGTCGCTGCGCAGTGCCGCCATGGCTTTCTGCACCAGCAGTTCCGTGCGGGTGTCCACGGAACTGGTGGCCTCATCCAGGATCAGCAGCGAGGGGTTGGCCACGAAGGCGCGTGCGATGGTGATCAGCTGCTTCTCGCCGGCGCTGACGTTGTTGCCCTCTTCATCGATCACGGTGTCGTAGCCCTCGGGGAGGGCACGGACGAACCTGTCCACGAAGGTCGCCTTCGCCGCTGCCATGACCTGTTCCTCGGAGGCTTCGAGATTGCCGTACCGGATGTTGTCGTAAATGGACCCGCCGAACAACCAGGCGTCCTGGAGCACCATGCCCACCTTGGAGCGCAGCTCGGAGCGGCTGAGGTGGGTGACGTCCACGCCATCGAGCAGGATCGAGCCGGAGTTGAGCTCGTAGAAACGCATGACCAGGTTGACCAGGGTGGTTTTGCCTGCACCGGTGGGACCGACGATCGCGACGGTGTTTCCCGGCTCCGCCGTGAAGGACAGGTCCTCGATGAGCGGCTTGTCGGGGGTGTAGCTGAAGGTGACGTTCTTGAAGTCCACGTGCCCGTCGGTCTTGGCGGGCAGGTGTTCGGTGGCGGTTTCCGCTTCCTCTTCGTCGGCGTCAAGGAATTCGAAGACGCGCTCGGAGGACGCCACGCCAGACTGAAGCATGTTGGCCATGCCGGCCATCTGTCCCAGCGGCTGGGTGAACTCGCGGGAGTACTGGATGAACGCCGTCGCATCGCCCAGGGACATGGCGCCGGAGGCCACCCGCAGGCCGCCCACCACGGCGATGCCCACGTAACTGAGGTAGGACACGAACTGCATGACGGGGAAGATGATCCCGGAAACGAACTGCGCGCCGAAGCTTGCCTTGTAGAGGGCTTCGTTACGTTCCTCGAACCGCGCCAGCATGTCCGCATCCCGGCCAAACACGCGGACGAGGTCGTGCCCGGAGAACGATTCCTCGATTTGGCCGTTCAGGGTTCCGGTGTTCTTCCACTGGGCCGCAAAAAGCTTCTGGCTTCGAACCCCGATCATGCCCGCGGCCACGCCGGAGAGCGGGAGTGCGATCAGGGCGATCAAGGCCAGCTGCCAGGACACGATGAACATCATGATCACGATGCCCACCACGGTCAGCACGGAGTTGACCAGCTGGGCAAAGGCCTGTTGGAGCGCCTGCTGGATGTTGTCGACGTCGTTCGTCACCCGGGACAGCACGTCGCCGCGCTGCCGGGTGTCGAAGTAGTTCAGCGGAAGGCGGTTCAGCTTGCTCTCGGTATCGTCGCGCAGCCGCCGGATGACCTTCATGACAATGCGGTTAAGCACGTACCCCTGCAGCCACATGAAGATGTTGGCCACGAAGTACATCAGCAGGACCACGGCGATCAGCGTGGTGAGCTTGTCGAAGTTGATGCCGGTTCCGGGCACCAGTTCCATCCGCGACACCATGTCCGCGAAGTTGTCCTGGCCCTGCTGGCGCAGGCCCGCGACGAACTGCTCCTTGCTCGCCCCGGCGGGCAACTGCTTGCCGACGACTCCGGCGAAGATGACATCCATGGCCTGGCCGAGGATCTTGGGGGCGATGACGTTGAGGACCACGGAGACCACCACCAGGCCCACCACGGCGTAGATGCCAACGGCTTCGGGCTTCAGCAGGCCCATGAGGCGTTTGGCCGATGGCCAGAAGTGTTCGGCCTTCTTGGCGGGCATGGCACCAAACATGCCGCCGTCCGCTTCGGTGGGCGTGAACTCCTCCTCGACGAAGTCGTCGTCACCGGGCTGCGCGGCCGGGACCTGTCTGGCGTCTGCTGCCGGCTGGGCGGGCAGCGGGGTTTCTTCCATGGGGCTGGAGTCCTTCTTGCGGGCGCTCATGCCACTTCCTCCACGCTCAGCTGGGATTCGACGATTTCCTGGTAAGTAGGCGAAGTTTCCAGCAGTTCCTCGTGGGTTCCGCGGTCCACGATCCGGCCGTTGTCCAGCACCAGGATCTGGTCGGCGTCGGTAATGGTGGAGATCCGCTGGGCCACGATGATGACGGTGGCGTCCGAGGTTGTGCCTTTGAGTGCGGCCCGGAGCCGGGCGTCCGTGGCCACGTCCAGGGCCGAGAAGGAGTCATCGAAGAGGTAGACCCTGGGCTTCGTCACCAGCGCACGCGCAATGCAGAGGCGCTGCCGCTGGCCACCGGATACGTTGGTTCCACCTTGCGCGATCCGCGATTCCAACCCGTTCTTCTTCTCACGGACGAAGGACTCTCCCTGGGCTACCCGGAGTGCCTCCCACAATTCCTGGTCCGTGGCTTCGGTCTTGCCGAAGCGGAGGTTGTGCTCGATGGTCCCTGAGAACAGGTAGGGACGCTGCGGTACCAGGGCCACGCGTTTGGTGATCTCGGCACGGTCCATGCGGTCCACCGGAACGCCGTCCAGCAGTACCTGGCCTTCGACGGGGTCGTACAGCCTGGGGAGGAGGGACAGGAGTGATGTCTTGCCCGCACCGGTTGAACCGATGATGGCAATGGTCTGTCCGGGCCGGGCCGTGAAGCTGATGTTGCTGAGTACCGGTGACTCAGCTCCCGGGTAGGCGAAGGTGACGTTGCGGTACTCCACCACGCCGGCCAGGGATGCCGGAGCCTGCGGGTCCTGGGGATCGTGGATGGAGGGTTCCACGCCGAGCACCTCGCCGATGCGGTCGGCGCAGACGGAGGCGCGCGGAATCATCATGGCCATGAAGGTGCCCATCATGACGGCCATCAGGATCTGGAGCAGGTACTGCAGGAACGCCGTCAGCGACCCCACCTGCATGGCCCCGGCGTCCACCCTCTGGCCGCCGAACCAGAGCACCGCGGCGGTGGACAGGTGCAGGATCATGCTGATGGCCGGAAACATCAGGACAAACAGTGCCCCAATCCGGAGCGAGACGTCCGTAAGTTCCTTGTTGGCGCCGCCGAAACGTTCGGTTTCGAACGGTTCACGCACGAAGGCCCGGACCACCCGGATGCCGATGATCTGTTCCCGGAGCACGGCGTTGATCCGGTCGATCTTCCGCTGCATGGTGCGGAACAACGGCATGAGCCGGACCACCAGGTACCCCACCACGACTGCCAGCAGCGGAACCGATACCCAGACGAGCCACGACAGGTTGAGGTCCTCGCGCAGCGCCATGATGATGCCGCCGACGCACATGATGGGGGTGGCAACCATGAAGTTCAGCCCCATGAGCAGGAGCATCTGCACCTGCTGGACATCGTTGGTGCCGCGGGTGATCAAGGTGGGGGCTCCGAACCCGTTGACATCCTTGGCAGAGAAGCTGGTGACTTTACGGAACACCGCGCGCCGCAGGTCCCGGCCCACCGCCATGGCCGTGCGGGAGCCGAAGTACACGCCGGCAATAGCCGCACCCACCTGGGCGAAGGCCACCAGGAGCATCATGGCACCTGTACGCCAAATGAAATCGGTGTCTCCGCGCGCCACCCCTTCATCGATGATCTGCGCGTTCAGGCTGGGAAGGTAGAGCGCGGCGATGGTGGATGCAAGCTGGAAAACGACGACAGCAAGGATGTACGGCGCGTACGGTTTGGAGTAGCGCCGAATGAGGGTCAGGAGCATGGTTTCACTCTAGCGATCCGCACTGACATTGACGCCGGGCAGGAGTGCTTTTCTGCCCGCAAAGTCGTCGACGGAGCAGCTGGAAATGCCGCAGCCCGCGCCCGGAGGGTGCTCCGGGCGCGGGCTGCGGCATTGGGCTGCGGCACTGGGTCCGCGAGAAGGGTCTGTGGCTGGTCCGCCGCGGGGCGGGCTAGCTTCCCTGCACGGACTCCGGCCCGTCGGCGGAAGACTGCGAAGGGGCAGCGGCACTGTGCTTGCCGTGGCCTGCCAGGTACAGTGCGGCCGCAGCCTGCAGCTTGCGCTCCTTCAGGAGCTTCCGCTGGACCCTGCTGAGCTCAGCGGCCGTAGCCGCCTGCTTGGCTGCAACCTCCCGCTGCGAACGCAGCTGCTCCTGGACATCCAGGACCAGTCCGCCCAGTTCCACCTGCTGGCGGGCCAGGAGCTGTTGGGTGTCCTGCAGTTTCCGGAGCGTATCCGCGGCGCTGGCCACGGCGTCCGCGGCCTTGTCGACGCTGTCGGCGGACCGCAGGTCCAGCCCCTCGGACCGGAAACTCCTGGCGAAGACTTCCTCGAAGTCCTCCGTGGCAACCCTTCCGGACGCTGCCGCAGCGGCGGCGGCACCGCCGTCGTACGTCTTGGCGGGGGCAGCTGCGGCACCGGCATGCGCCGAACTCCGTGCCGCGGTTCCCGGGCCGCCGGGGACGGGCCCGTTCACGGCGGCAGCAACCACCGGCAGCTGGCCGGTCATGGCGGACATTCCCGCTTCACCGGCGGCATTGGCCTGCAAGGTGGCCTCGGGGGTGATATCCACGGTCCTGCGCAGCGGCTTTTCCTTGATGAAGAGGACGGCGATAAGGGCCACCACGCTGACAACGGCAGTGATCATGAAGATGCCTGCCGTGGCGTCGCCGTAGGCAGCGCGCATGATGTCCGCAATCGGCGCGGGCAGGTCCTTGAGGTCCAGCGTGGCGCCGCTGCCGCCGCCGGCTTGGATGCCGATTTTCGCGAGCCCGTCGGTGGCCAGTTCCTTGACGTGGTTGGCCATGACGGCGCCCAGGACGGACACGCCGATGGCGCCGCCCACCGAGCGGAAGAACGCGACGGACGCGCTGGCGGAACCGATGTCCTTGGCCTGGACGGTGTTCTGCACGGCGAGGACGAGGTTCTGCATGAGCATGCCCAGTCCGACGCCGAAGATGCCGGTGTAGAGGCCGGTCAGCCAGAGTTCGGTGGTGTGGTCCATGGTCCCGGCAAGGGCCAGGCCGCCGATCAACATGATGGTGCCGCCGATCAGGAAGCGCTTCCACTTGCCGTAGCGGCTGATCAGCTGGCCGGACACGACGGAACCGATCAGGTTGCCGGCGATCATGGGCAGGGTCAGCAGGCCGGCCTCGGTGGGCGTGGCGCCGCGGGCCACCTGGTAGTACTGGCCGAGGAAGGTGGAGGAACCGAACATGGCCACGCCAACGGCCACGGACGCAACGATGGCCAGGGCGGTGGTGCGCTCGGAGATGATCTTGAGCGGGATGATCGGCTGGGACACCTTGGATTCCACCAGGACCAGCAGCGCGAGCAGGAGGACGCCGCCGCCGACCATGACCGCGGTCTGCCAGGACCACCAGTCGTAGTAGTCGGGGTTGCCGGCGAAGGAAACCCAGACCAGGAGCAGGCTGACGCCGGACGTGAGCAGGATGGCGCCGAGCCAGTCGATCTTGGCGGGGCGCTTAATGTGCGGAACCTTGAGCGTGACCTGGAGCAGGATCAGGGCGACGACGGCGAGCGGCACGCAGACAAAGAAGGTCCAGCGCCAGCCCAGCGGGCTGTCCACGATGAAGCCGCCGAGCAGCGGCCCGCCGGCCGTGCCGACAGCCATGACGGCGCCCATGTAGCCGGAGTACTTGCCGCGCTCGCGCGGCGGGATGATGGAGCCGATGATGGCCTGTGCCAGGGCTGTCAGGCCGCCCATGGCGATGCCCTGGATCACGCGGGCGGTGAGCAGGAACGGGATGTTTTCGGAGAAGCCTGCCATGACCGAGCCGGCAACGAAGATCACGATGCTCAGCTGGACCAGGACCTTCTTGTCGAAGAGGTCCGCGAGCTTGCCCCAGATGGGGGTGGTGGCAGCGTTGGCCAGCAGGGCCGCCGTGATGACCCAGGCGAAGTCGGTCTGGGTGCCCTTGAGCTCGGACATGATGGTGGGCAGCGCGTTTGCCACGATGGTGCTGCTGAGGATGGCGGTGAAGAAGGCGGCAAGGAGGCCGGTCAGGGCTTCCATGATCTGCCGGTGGTTCATGGGTGCGCCGGGTTCGTGGCGCTTGGATTGCCGCGATTCCTGTTTAGTGGAGCGCTGGCGCTGGCGCTCCTGCTCCTGGTCCGCGGCGGCGGTGACGTTGGCCATTAGTTGACTCCTGTGTGTTCGTTGGTGGTTCCGGCCGCCCTTGCCCGGATGGAATTCTTCAGGGATGCCGTGAGCTTGTTCAGCATCGCGGCGGTTGCAACGGCGTCGTCCTCGTTCCAGTCGGCGAGGTAGCCCTGCAGGGTTTCTGCCCGGTGGCGCACCAGCTCGGCGAGCTTTTCCTTACCCTTGGGTGAGAGGGCCAACAGCTGGGCCCTCCCATCGTCCGGGTCCGGAGTGCGAAGCACCAGGCCGGCGTCCGCCAGTTCCGCGACGTGCCGGCTGAGGACCGGAGCGCTGACCCCCAGCCGTTCGGCGAGGTGCGCGGCACGGGTTTCCCCTTCGCCAATGAACTTCAGCACGCCTTGGAGGGCGATGCCCGTGTCCTGACCTTTGACGTTGACCATGGTGACGCAGCGCAGCGCGCGCTGGAGGTCATAGATATGGCTGACGAGGTCGGCTGCGGTGGCCGGTGCGACAGACATGATCCTCCCTAAAGAATTAGTTGCTGCAAGCAACTGTAGCAGGAAAAGGTTGCTTAGGGAAACGAAGTTATTACGGTGGGCGCCTCTTAAATGGCAACGCTCCCCCACGCAGCCGTTGCCGGCGCGTAAGGGAGCGTATGTGCGGAAGCCTTGGGTTCAGCGGTCCAGATGGGTAGGCGCGAACATCTTAAGGAGTGTTTCAACCACGACGACGTTGGGGCCGTCCGCGGCGAACGCGGCCTTGAGCGCGTCCCCCACATCCTCCGGGGCCACCCGGGTTGCCGGCACGCCGAAGGATTCGGCCAGCTTCACGAAGTCGGGGCGGGCCAGTTCGGTTGCCGTGGCCTTGCCGAAAGCGCCCACCATGTACTCGCGCAGGATGCCGTAGCCGCCGTCGTCCACGATCAGCCAAGTGACCGGGACGTTGTGCTGTTTTGCCGTGGCAAGCTCGGCAATGGAGTACATCGCGGATCCGTCCCCGGACACGGCCAGCACCCGGGCGGCATTGGCGCCCTTGCCGGCGGTTTCCAGGCCCACCGCACCGCCGATCGCCGCCGGGAAGCCGAAGCCGAGTCCGCCGGCGCCCTGGGCCGAGTGGAACTGGCCCTGGCGGGCGTCCCAGCAGGACCAGCCCCAGTAGGCGCTGATGGTCATGTCCCAGAACGTCTGCATGTCCGCCGGGACTGCCTCACGAATGTCGGCCATAAAGCGCAGTTCCTTGGCCAGGTCCTGCGCTTCGAGCCGGGCCTTTACCTTGGCGAGGGTGACCTTGACCAGGTCCTCGGGCGGGGTGCCGTGCCAGTCGGCCTGTTCGCCGCGCGGCGCCACCAGGGCCTCATCCAAGGCGGCCAGCGCCTGGCCGGCGTCGGCACGGATGCCCAGGCCGGGCCGGTTGGACTCCAGGACCCGGGGTTCGGCGTCGATCTGGATGATCCTGCCGCGCGGCTCGAAGGTGAAGTAGTTGGACGTGACTTCGCCGAGTGAGGAGCCGATGACGATCAGCACGTCGGCGTCTTCCAGCAGCTCCGTCATGTACTGGTCCTCGATCCAGGACTGGAGCGAGAGTTCATGGTTCCAAGGGAACGCGCCGTTGCCGCCGGGCGTGCAGATGACCGGGGCGCGCAGCTTCTCCGCGAGCGACAACAGCGGTTTCTCCGCCTTGCCGCGCCTGGTTCCGCCGCCGGCAATGATCGCCGGCCGCTTCGCCTCCGAAAGCCAGGTCACGGCCTCGCGGACCAGTTCAACGCGCGGCGGGTTGTCCGCGGCTTCGGCGAGTGCATCCTCCACCGGCGGCACCATGATGGGATCCAGCAGGACGTTCTGCGGGATTTCGAGCCACACAGGGCCCTGCGGCGAGGAGATCGCTTCGGTCCAGGCGTCCTGGATGGCCGAGGGGATGCCGGAGGCGTGCTGGATCAGCCGCTGGCTCTTGGTGACGTTGGCGGCGGAGGCCTTCTGGTCATCGAGCTGGTGCAGCATGCCCTTGCGGCGGGCGCCGAGGCCTTCGAGCGGAATCTGGCTTGCCACCACCACCATCGGGACGCCGGTGGCGTAGGCCTCCTGCAGCCCGGCCAGGGACGTCAGCGCGCCGGGGCCGGTGGAGAGGAAGAGGACGCCGACCTCGCCGGTGGCGCGGGAGTAGCCGTCGGCGGCGAAGGCTGAGTTGTTCTCCACCCTGGAGGAGACGAAGTGCAGGTTGCCTCGGCCCATCGCGTCAAAGAGGCCGAGCGCGTGCTGCCCCGGGATGCCGAACACCGTCTTGGCGCCCAGCGCTTCAAGTGTTTCGACGACGAGATCCCCGCCGTTGCGGGCCCCTCCCCCGGAGGCGCCCGCAGGAACGGGGTGTACAGGTTCGGTCATGGCGCTACTCCTTGGCGGCGGCAGCGAAGCCGGCGGGCCTGTGGGTTGCCCGGCCCAGCGCCTGGGCCTCGTAGCCGTTTGCCGCACCGAAGCGGTCCCCGGGAACGGCGTTGTCCGCCATCAGGGTCACCAGCTCGTAGGCGACATGGCTGGCCGCGACGCCGGTGATTTCGGCATGGTCGTAGGCCGGGGACACTTCGACGACGTCGGCGCCCACCAGGTTCATGCCGCGGAAGCCGCGGATGATTTCCAGGAGTTCGCGGCTGGTGATGCCGCCGGCTTCCGGGGTTCCGGTGCCGGGCGCGTGGGCAGGGTCCAGGACGTCAATGTCCACGGAGATGTAGAGCGGGCGGTTGCCGATCCGGTCACGGACCTTGGCCACGGTTTCCAGGACACCTTGGTAGTAGACGTCGGCGGAAGTGACGATGCCGAACCCAAAGCGGTGGTCGTCGTCGAGATCCTTCTTGCCGTAGAGCGGGCCGCGGGTGCCGATGTGGCTGATGGCTTCGGTGTCCAGGATGCCCTCCTCCACGGCCCGGCGGAAGGGCGTGCCGTGGGTGTATTCGGCGCCGAAGTAGGTGTCCCAGGTGTCCAGGTGGGCATCGAAGTGCAGCATGGCGATGGGCCCGCCGGCACGTTCGGCGGCCGCCCGAAGCAGTGGCAACGCGATGGTGTGGTCCCCGCCCAGGGTCAGCAGCTTGCTCCCGGCCGCTGTCAGGTCCAGTGCATTCTGCTGGATGGTCTCGATGGCTTCGTTGATGCTGAACGGGTTGACCGCCATATCCCCGGCATCGGCCACCTGGATGTTCTCGAACGGGCTGACGTCCCATGCCGGGTTATAGGGGCGCAGCAGCCTGCTGGCTTCGCGGACGTGGTTGGCGCCAAAGCGGGCGCCGGGCCGGTAGGACACTCCGGAATCGAAAGGGACACCCACTACCGTGACGTCAGCCTTGGCCACCTGGTCCAAGCGGGGCAGCCTGGCGTAGGTGGCGGCACCTGCGTAGCGCGGAATCCGGGATGAATCGATGGGGCCAAGGTTGCCGTTGGCTTCGATGCGCAGCTCTTCCAATGGAGGCCTCTCCTTCGAGGAGTTGAGGGACTGTGTGACTGCCATCATACACCCCTGTTTCCCTTGGAGCATCAGGTGTTTACCAAACCCGCCCCGGACCCCTGGGGAGAAGTCAGCGGCTGGCGGCCGGCACCAAGACCCAAAGCACCTCGACAGGCTTGTCCGAAGGATTGATCCAGGTGTGCGGCTCCCGCCCCGGGAACGTCACCGTATCGCCGGTACTGAGGTCATACTCCTCATTGGTGAGGATCAGCTTGATGGACCCCTTAATCACATGCAGCACGTCCACGTCACAGTCCACGGCATAGAGCTCGGACTCGCCCCGTCCGTGCGGCTCAATAACGGCCTGGATGACCTGGACCCGGCGCTCCGAGCGGGCGGTCAGCAGCCGCTCCACGATGCCTTGGCCGCCGAGCGAGATCCGCGGCCCGTCGTTGCGCTTGGTGAGGTGGGTTTCCGGCGCGGCGAAGAGCTCGCCAATAGAGATCGAGAGTACTTGGCAGAGCGTCACCAGTGAGGCCACGGACGGTGAGGTCAGGTCGCGCTCCACCCGGCTGAGGAACCCTTTGGTCAGCCCGGTGGCGTCCGCAACCTGCTCGATGGTGAGCCGCTGGGACTGCCGGGCGGCCCGGATCCTGGAACCGATGGCGACCGGGACGTTGCTGGGCTCAACTGGCAGTGCCTTCATCTACGAACCTTTCATGGCCGGCAGCCCGGCTCCACTCTCGAGCCATCCTAATCCGCGGCGGTTTTGTGACGCGTGCATGCCACACGCCGGCCGCGCGGCGCGATTGTTCTTGACTGTTGCGACCGTCACATTCTAGGCTTTGAAAACTCCTGTTGCCTATGAGGCAATACTGGAATCCCCAAAACTGGAATCCCCTCCGTTCGTCCGCGGCGGGACCGGCGCGGCCCCGCCCCGGTCCCACACCCGGCACCCAACAGCTCCAAGGAGCCCTTCACATGGATGCAAGTGCCATCAACATCGCCATCGTGGTGGTGTACCTGCTCGCAATGCTGGCTTTCGGCTGGTGGGGCAAGTCCCGCACCAGGAACAACAGCGACTTCCTGGTTGCCGGCCGCCGGCTGGGCCCCTTCCTGTACACCGGCACCATGGCCGCGGTGGTCCTGGGCGGAGCGTCCACCGTGGGCGGCGTGGGACTTGGCTACAAGTTCGGCATCTCCGGGATGTGGCTCGTGGTGGCCATCGGCGCCGGCGTCCTGCTGCTAAGCCTGCTCTTCGCCGGCACCATCCAAAAGCTGAAAATCTACACCGTGTCCCAGATGCTCACCCTCCGCTACGGGAGCCGGGCAACCGAGGCCTCGGGCATCGTCATGCTCGCCTACACCCTGATGCTCTGCGCCACCTCCACGGGCGCCTACGCCACCATCTTCGTGGTCCTCTTCGGGCTTGACCGGGCCCTCGCCATCGCGATCGGCGGAGCCATTGTGCTGGTGTACTCCACCATTGGCGGCATGTGGTCCATCACCCTGGCGGACCAGGTCCAGTTCGTGATCAAGACCGTGGGCATCTTCTTCCTGATGCTCCCCTTCACCCTCAACGCCGCCGGCGGCCTCGACGGCATCCGCAGCCGCGTGGATGCCAGCTTCTTCCAGATGGACGGCATCGGCGTCCAGACGATCATCACCTACTTCGTGGTGTACACCCTGGGCCTGCTGATTGGCCAGGACATCTGGCAGCGCGTGTTCACCGCAAAGACCCCCACGGTGGCCCGCTGGGGCGGCGCCACGGCCGGCATCTATTGCATCCTCTACGGCGTGGCCGGCGCCCTGATCGGCATGGCCGCCAACGTTGCCTTGTCCGGCATCAAGATCGCGGCCAAGGACGACGTCTACGCCGAGGTGGCCCAGAACATCCTGCCCATCGGCATCGGCGGGCTGGTCCTCGCAGCCGCCGTGGCCGCCATGATGTCCACCGCGTCCGGCGCACTGATCGCCGCCGCCACCGTGGCAAGGGCGGATGTCCTGCCGTTCGTTGCCGGCTGGTTCGGCAAGACGGTCAACACCGATGACTCCGAGAACCCGGAGCATGACGTCAAGGCCAACCGCGTCTGGGTCCTGGCTCTGGGCATCGTGGCCATCGTCATCGCCATCATCACCAAAGACGTTGTTGCGGCACTGACCATCGCCTACGACATCCTGGTGGGCGGCCTCCTGGTGGCCATCCTGGGCGGCCTCGTCTGGAAGCGCGGCACCGGACTGGCAGCAGCGGCATCCATGGCAGTCGGCTCCGTGGTGACCCTGGGCACCATGATCATCCTGGAGGTCAATGCCAAGGCGCCGCTGGACGGCATCTACGCAAACGAGCCCATCTACTACGGCCTGATCGCCTCGGCCATTGTCTACGTTGCCGCCTCGCTGCTCACCCGCCCCACCGATCCCCTGGTCATGCAGGCCTGGCAGCGCCGCGTGGCCGGGCAGGAGCCGGAGGAGGCTCCCGAGGAAATCCTCGCCGGCCACTGACCGGCCACAGGATTCAACGCACGACGACGGCGCCTCCTTTCGCTTCCAGGCGAAGGGAGGCGCCGTCGTCGTTGGTCCTACTCCCCCTCGCCGCGGAGCTCGTCGTCATCCAACGGGACCTCGCGGTCCTCGGCGTCGATGACCACCGGAGGGGCCTGGACCACGGGCTCTTCCTGGTCCAGGAATTCATCCTCCGCGTCCCAGCCGGCGTCGTCCACCGGAGCATCCTCGGCGTAGTCGTAGGCGGGGTCCGCTTCTACGGCGTCCAGGTGCGGCATGTCCGGGTGCTGTCCGGTGGTGCCCATGATCCAACCTCCGTGTTTCGCCTGGCGTGCTCATTCGGGACGGGCGAAGGCCGCGCCACCCCTTCATCACAGCACCGGCCGGGCTGGGGGTCAAGGGCCGCGGCGGCACCACTGGAGGCCGCGGAGTTGAGGAAAAGCGGGGTCCGTTTTTACGGTCAACCGAAACTCCCCAGCGAGGTTTGCCAGCCAAAAAACCGCGGAAATTCGCAGTACGCTGGCAGGGCAAAGGCGCCGCAACCATGCCCTTTCCAAACCCAGGAGTACCAGTGTCGCAGCACGCCCAGTCCGAATCCCATGCCGTCCAGGAGGCCGCCACGACCGCCCGGAGCCAGCCCTCGCCGTCGAACATCAAACGGTGGCGCCAGTACCTGGCCGACGAGCGCGCCGAAGCCGCCGTCTACCGCGACTTGGCGCAGAACCGCGAAGGGGAAGAGCGGGCCATCCTGCTGGCCCTGGCCGAGGCCGAAGGCCGGCACGAGGCGCACTGGCTGGCCCTGCTCGGCGAGCACGCGGGCAAGCCGAAACGGGCATCCGCCCGAAGCCGGTTCCTGGGGTTCCTGGCCCGGCACTTCGGCTCCGTCTTTGTGCTGGCCCTGGCCCAGCGGGCTGAGGGCCGCTCCCCCTACGCCAAGGACCCCAATGCCACCGAGGCCATGGCGGCCGACGAACAGATCCATGAGGAGGTGGTCCGGGGGCTGGCAACCCGCGGCCGCAACCGGCTGGCCGGCACGTTCCGCGCCGCCGTCTTCGGTGCCAACGACGGCCTGGTCAGCAACCTCTCCCTGGTGATGGGCATGGCGGCGTCCGGAGTGGCCAGCAGCGTGGTGCTGCTCAGCGGCATCGCCGGGCTCCTGGCCGGCGCCATGTCCATGGGGGCCGGCGAGTTCATTTCCGTCCGTTCCCAGCGGGAACTGCTGGCAGCCACGCGCCCCACCCAGGTCACCCTGGCGGCTGCGCCCAAGCTTGACCTCGAACACAACGAACTCCTGCTGGTGTACCTGGCCCGCGGGATGTCGCGGGAGGCAGCCGAACACCGGGTGGCCGAGCGCATGGGCCTGCTGTCCTGCGACTGCGACCCGAGCCTGTCGCTGCAGCCGGAGCTGCCGGAGGAAGAGGACCAGCATGAAGCAGTAGGCACCGCATGGGGTGCCGCGCTCTCCAGTTTCTGCTTCTTCGCTTCCGGCGCCATCATCCCCATCCTGCCTTTCCTGTTCGGCCTCACCGGCGTTGCCGCCCTCGTGGTGGCGGGGTCCCTGGTGGGCATCTCCCTCCTGGCCACCGGCGCCGCCGTTGGCCTGCTGTCCGGCACTTCCCCACTGACCCGCGGCCTGCGCCAGCTGGCCATCGGCCTGGGCGCTGCCGTCATCACGTACCTGCTGGGCCTGCTGTTCGGCACGGCGGTGGGCTAGCCGCCACCTGCCCACTCCGTGGAGGTCCTCGGGCGCCGTTCAGCGGCGCCGGAGGACCTCCACTGCTTCGTCCACCGTGTCCACCAGGAAGATGTAGTCGGCCATGGTGCGCCCGGCGGCCAGGCTGGCCAGCATGGGCCATGCCGGGTAGTCCTGTTCCCAGTGCCGGCGGCCCACCAGCACCATGGGAGCCACCTTTTCCCGGGCACCGTAGTAGTTTTCGCAGGCGTCCTGGAAGATCTCCTGGACTGTGCCCGCGGCTCCGGGCAGGAACACGATGCCGCCGTGGCACAGTTGCAGGAGGATGGCTTCGCGGATGGCATTGGCGAAGTATTTTGCGATGTGCGTGGCGAAGTAGTTGGGCGGCTCATGCCCGTAGAACCAGGTGGGGATCCCCAGGGACGGCGTCCCGCCCGGGTGGCGGTCGACGACGGCGGCGGCCGCGCGTGCCCACGCCGAAACCGAAGGCCGGAACCCGGGGACGGCGGCGAGCGCGGTGAGCTCCCCCTGCACGTCGTCGTCGGACGCCGCGCTCAGGTACGCACCCAGGTTCGCCGCTTCCATGGCGCCGGGTCCGCCGCCGGTGGCCACCACATGGCCGTCGCGGGCGAGCAGCCTGCCGAGCCGCGCCGCCTGGGCGAACTCCGTACTGCCGCGGGGCGCCGCATGGCCGCCCATCACGCCGACGATTGACCGGCGGTTCCAGGGCACGGAGCGGGTGAGTTCGTCGAGCGCATCGCCGATGGCGTGGTCGTGCAGGGCGGAGGCCAGGGTCGCGTCCACGCGGTGGCGCTGGCCGGACTGGATGCTCCAGTGGTAGATGCGGGCATCGGGAAGTTCCTCGTAGGGAAGGGAAGCCAGCCCGTCGTAGAGCTCGGCCGGGGAATACAGGGTGGCGCGGTAGGGGTCGAAGGGGACGCCTTCGAGCCGGGAAAGATCAGCGCGCCACGGCTGCGGAGGTTCGCCTCCATGCCGTCGTCGAAGAGGCAGCCAAGGAACATGGCCCCCTCAACATCCACCCTTTTCAGGGCCGCGGCACGCCCCCGGAGGTCCAGGGACTGGGCGTGCCAGCCATGCAGGTTGACGGCGCCGCCGGCAACCAACCGGTCGAAGCTGGCCAGGTCCTGGACTTCGAGGTTGCGGGGACGGGGGCCAAGGCTGCCGGCGAAATTCACGGTTGCTGCCCTCCGCTCCTGGTCATGGAGCCAGCCTAGGGCACCGCAGGCGCACGCGGGGCTCTGCCGCCCGGCGCGATGGGCGCCGCGCCCGTCCCGTCCGGCCACCACACGCAAGTTCCCTTGACGCCCGGAACCCTCCTGCTACGATCGAGCAAGATAGTATGTCCTATCAAGAGAACATATAGGGCACTCGGTCCGTCGGCACGCCGCCAGGGCCGGCTGCCGCGCAGACACCAAAGACGAGGGACCGCACCGTGGCGAACAACCTGGGACTGAGCATCGACCGTTCCTCCCCCGTACCCCTGTACCACCAAGTGGTCCAAGGGATCGAAGCCGCAATCTACAGCGGGGTGCTCGAACCCGGCAGCCGGCTGGACAACGAAATCGACCTGGCCGCCCAGCTCAACCTTTCCCGGCCAACCATGCGCAAGGCGATGGACGAACTGGTGCGTTCAGGCCTCCTGGTGCGCAAGCGCGGAGTGGGCACCCAGGTGGTTTCCAGCCAGGTGCGGCGTCCACTGGAGCTCTCGAGCCTGTACGACGACCTGACCAACAACGGCAAGAAGCCCACTACCGAGGTCCTGAGTTTTTCCCATGTGGAGGCGGACGACGCCACCCTCACCACGCTGCAGCTTCCGGCCGGCTCCAAGGTCTACCATTTCACCCGGCTTCGGAAGGTGGCCGGCAAGCCGCTGGCCCTGATGGAGAACTGGGTGCGCGATGATATTGCCGACATGGACGAGGCCATGCTGGGGGCCGAGGGCCTGTACTCGATCCTGCGTCGTGGCGGCGTGAACTTCCGGCTGGCCAACCAGCGCATCGGCGCCGTGAATGCCAACGACTACCAGGCGTCCATGCTGGACACCGCCGCCGGGTCCGCCCTGGTCACCATGGAACGCACGGCCGTGGATGACACCGGCCGCCGCGTCGAGACCGGCCACCACGTCTACCGGGCCGATTCCTACAGCTTTGAAATGACCCTCGTACAGCGCTAGCACAAAGGAACCCCGCCATGACCAACTGGGTCTATCCCCTGAGCACAGCCTCGGACGGGAAATGGGACGTTTCGATCGGCACCTCCGATTCCTCCCTCTCCGTGGAGGGCTGGGCACACACCGGCCTGAAGGTGGCCACCTTGCCGGCGGGCGCCGCCGTCGACCTTCCCGCCGCAAGCGAGGAACGGATCGTGGTGCCCCTCAGCGGGTCGTTCACGGTGACGGTGGACGGCACGGAATACCCGTTGGCCGGCCGCCCGACCGTTTTCTCCGGCCCCACCGACGTGCTCTATTCCGGCACCGGACGCACCGTCCGCATCACGTCGGCCGACGGCGGCCGGGTGGCCGTTGCCACCGCCCCGGCCCAGGCCTCGTACCCCACCCGGCTGGTACCCGCCGCCGACATCCCGGTGGAACTGCGCGGTGCGGGCAACTGCTCCCGCCAGGTCCACAACTTCGGTACACCGGCAGCACTTGAGGCGGACCGCTTCATCGTCTGCGAGGTCCTTACCCCTGCCGGAAACTGGTCCTCCTATCCTCCGCACAAACATGACGAGGAGAAGGACGGCGAGACCTCCCTGGAGGAGATCTACTACTTCGAAACCCAGGCTGCGGCCGGCGCCGCGGCACCTGCCGGCGTGGATGCCATTGGGTACCAGCGCGTCTACGCTTCGGACGAGCGGCCTATTGACGTCTCGGCAGAAGTCCGCACCGGCGACGTTGTCTTGGTGCCATACGGCTGGCATGGCCCCGCCATGGCTGCCCCGGGGTACGACCTCTACTACCTGAACGTCATGGCGGGCCCGGGGCCGGTGCGCGAATGGTTGATCAGCGACGACCCGCACCATGGCTGGGTGCGGCAGACCTGGGAAGGCCAGGACATCGATCCCCGCCTGCCTTTCGGAGCCTGACCCAGGGCTGTGGCGCTTCTATTCCTGGCCCGGCGGCTAGCGGACGGCCAGCGCTTCCGCCGCCTGCACCTCGCCGGCCGGCCGCTGTTCGCGCCGCTTGGCGGCCGCAGCTGCGAACGCCATGACCACTACTCCCGCGAGGGTGATGACCGCCCCCGCCCAGATGGGTGAGGTGTAGCCGAATCCCGCGGTGATGGTGACGCCACCCAGCCAGGCGCCCAAGGCATTGCCCACGTTGAACGCCCCGATATTCGCCCCGGAGGCAAGCGTGGGAAGCCGGGGGCATACTTCATGACCCTCATCTGCAGCCCGGGAACGGTAGCAAAGCCGAAGCCGCCCATCAGGACCAATGAGATGACGGTGAGCACCGGGTTGGCGGCGGTGACGGCAAAGGCCACCAGGACCACGGAGAGGATGGCAAGCACCACCAGCAGCGTCCGGTCGACGTTGCGGTCTGCCGCTTTTCCGCCCAGCGTATTGCCGGCGAAGAGTCCCACGCCAAAGACAATCAGCAGCCATGGCACTGTGGAGGCGGCGAAGCCGGACACCTCGGTCAGCGTGTAGGCGATGTAGGTGAACGCGCCGAACATTCCGCCGAAGCCAAGGATGGTCACCACAATGGACAGCCATACCTGCCCGGAGCGGAAGGCCCGCAGCTCGGAGCGGAGGTTGCCCGCTTTGTCGGCTTCACCTGCCTGCCGGGGCACCAGGGCAAGGATGCCGGCGAGCGCGGCCACCCCGATGACCGTGATGGCCCAGAACGTAGCCCGCCATCCGGCGGCCTGGCCCAACAGCGTGCCGAACGGAACGCCCAGGACATTGGCGGCTGTGAGTCCGGTGAACATCAGCGCAATGGCACCGGCCTTCTTGCTGGGCGGCACCATGCCCGCGGCCACCACGGCGCCAATTCCGAAAAAGGCGCCATGCGACAGGGCGGCGATGATCCGGCCCAGCATCATGGGCCAATAGCCGCCCGCGGTGGCGGAGAGCAGGTTTCCTGCGATGAACAGGACCAGGAGGGCAGCCAGCACCGGCTTGCGTTCAAACCTCGTCACGGCTGCCGTGAGGCCCAGTGCGCCCACCACGACGGCGAGCGCGTAGCCGGAGATGAACCATCCGGCAGAGGCCTCGCTGACGCCGAAATCCGCGGCCACCTGCGGAAGCAGTCCGGCGATGACAAATTCGGTGAGTCCAATTCCGAAGCCGCCGAGGGCAAGGGCTATCAGGCCAACAGGCATGGAAATGCTCCTTCGAGTTGCAGGGGTTGGTTGTCCCGTGGAAGGGAAGGCGCCTAAGATAGTTGCAGGCGCGGTATTTATTGTTGCACATGCAAATATACCGCGCAAGCAACTATAAGCGTTCAATAGTCGATGGCCGCCGTTTGGCGCCATTGTGGTGAAGGAGCAACCATGGGCATCAAGGACGACGCCGTTGAGGTACGCGCCCAGGGGTGGCGCACCTTGGCGGCACTGCATGGCTTGATTGAAGGTGAGCTGGAACGCTCCCTGCAGGCCGAGTCGAAGCTTTCCGTGGTGGAGTACACCGTGCTGGATGCCCTCAGCCGGCAGGACGGGTGGCATATGCGGATGCAGCAACTTGCCCGCGCCACGGCGCTCAGCCCAAGCGCCACCACCCGGCTGGTGAACCGGCTGGAGGACCGCGGCCTCCTGACCCGGGTCCTGTGCGACGACGACCGCCGCGGCATCTACACCGAGCTGACCGGCAGCGGCATCAGCCTGCTTTCTGAGGCCCGGCCGGTCCACGCTGCCACCCTGGAACGTGCGTTGGACCAGGCCCAGGCGGTCCCGGAGCTGGCGCCGCTGGTGGACGCCCTGCCCCGGTTGCACGCGTCGGCATAAAGCACCCCCGAAAGGACCAGCGGGGATTGCTGCTCTCTGCGCGGCAGCGGACGGGGAAGGTCAGGGAACCTTGGCCGCGGCCTCCGTTGGGTGGCCGGCCGCGGCCTTGAAGTAGTGTTCCAGGTCCTCCAGGCTCTTGTCCCTGGTCTCCGGCACGTACCTGACCGCGAAGCCGATGGCACCGACGCCCAGGACGGCAAACACGAAGAAGGTGTTGGAGATCCCGATGACTGCCAGCAGCTGCGGGAATCCGAAGCCGACCAGGAAGTTGACGATCCAGAGCAGGAACGCCGAAGCACCCATCCCCAGGCCGCGGATCTTCAATGGAAAGATTTCCGAGAGCATCAGCCACGTCACCGGTGAAATCGCGCCTTGCTGGAATGCCAGGAACGTCACGGTCAGGGCCAGGATGGCGAAGCCCCTGTCCGGGCCTTCGGGCAGGATCAGCGAGAAGAAGCCGATCAGCAGCAGCGTCGTCGTGGTACCAACTTGTCCCGTGATCAGCATCCTGCGCCGGCCCACCTTGCCCAGCAGCCAGATGCCTACGAACGTGGCAAGCACCGAGATGGCGCCGTTGGCTATATTGGCCGTCAAGGCGGCCTCGCGGCCAAAGCCTGACTGGGAGAGGATCCGGGTTCCGTAGTACATGATCGCGTTCACGCCGGTAATCTGCTGGATCACGGCAAGCCCCAGGCCCACGAAAAAGATGCGGCGGAGCCATGGGATGCCGAGGTCCCTCCACGAGCCCACCGTGGACTTGCCGTCCTCCAGGGCCATGGCTTTGACTTCTTCGAACTCCCTGGCTGCTTCCTCCTGCGATCGGATCCGCTGCAGCACCCTGAGCGTCTCGCCGAAGTTGCCAATGGAGGCCAGCCACCGGGGGCTCTCCGGCATGAAGTTCATCCCGATCCACAAGGCGATGGCCGGCAGCGTGGCGATCACCAGCATCCAGCGCCAAACGCCGTGCGACCCGCCGAAGGAGTTGCCCAGGCCGGCGTTGAAAATGAACGCCAGCAGCTGCCCGGTAACGATCATGAGTTCGTTTCGCGTGACAATGCGGCCACGCCGGTTTCCCGGCGCCACCTCCACCAGATACACGGGGACCGCTACGGACGCGCCGCCCACGGCGAGCCCCAGGACGAACCGGGCGGCGATCATCACCCCGGTGTTCGGCGCGAAGGTAGAGGCAAGGGTGCCCGCCAGGAAAATCACGGCCAGCGCCATGAGCATGAGGCGCCGGCCGTGGCGATCCGCCAGGCGGCCGCCGGACAATGCACCGAAGGCCGCACCGAACAACAGGGACGACGTGACCAGGCCCTCGGTCAGTGGTGTCAGGCCCAGGTCTTCCTGCATATACGGCAGTGCCCCGTTGATTACACCGGTGTCATAGCCGAAGAGCAGTCCGCCCAGGGTGGCGATGATGGTGGCAGTCCGCAGCGCCCGCCTGTGGTTGCCCGGCGGGATGGTGGCGTGCTGCAGCCCGTGCGACGCATGCTGGTCAGGAGTGGATTTCACATAAACACTCCATTGTGGACCAGCAGGGATGCGGACACAAAAGGGGGACGGATGGCTGGCCCGTCCCCCTCCTGTCCTACTTGTACAGGTCCGGCTTTGCGGCCAACTTCACGGCCACCTTTTCACCGTTCTTCTGCGCGTCGACGCCCGCTTCGCAGCACGCGGCGGTGGCGTAACCGTCCCAGGCGGAGGGGCCGCCGATCCCGCCCTTAAGTGCCGCGTCCACCCACGACTGGATTTCGACGTCGTACGCTGCTCCGAAACGCTCCTCGAACCCTGGCGTGACGTGGCCGCCCCAACGGCCGGCGGTGCGCGTGTAGGGGCCGGTGTCCCCGCCGATGCTGACGATGCCGTCCTCGAAGGTGGCCTGGGTAGCCACTTCGTAGCCGAACTTGGCATTGACGTAGATTTCGACGTCGGCCAGGACCCCTGACTCGGTTTCAATGAGGACGTGCTGGGGATCGTGCTGGCCGTTGGGCGCGGTCCTGGTTGCTTTGCCCAGGCGGACCTGGACGCTGGTGATTTCCTCGCCGGTGAAGTAACGGATGGCATCGAATTCGTGGACGACGGAGTCGTTGATGAGCATCTCGTTGGTGAAGCCGTCTGGAGTGGTGGGGTTGCGGTGCTGATGGTGGAGCATGAGCAGCTCACCAAGTTCCTGGTTCCGGATGATCGAGCCAAGTGCCGCGTATTCGGCGTCGAAGCGGCGCATGAAGCCCACCTGGATGCGCTGGTGGCCCAGGGCAACCTCAGCTTCGACGATTTTCCAGGACGATTCGGCGTCCGGGGTGAGCGGCTTTTCGCAGAGGATCGGGATGTCCTTGGCGAGCGCTTTGAGCAGGATGTCCTGGTGGAGGAACCCCGGGGTGGCGATCAGCACCGCGTTGACGCCACCGCTATTGATGGCTTCCTCAGCGTCGGCGAGGGCAACGGCACCGGGGATGCCTTCGATGGCGGCCTGCGCGCGGGCAAGGTCGACGTCGACGACGGCGGCAACTTCTGCTCCGTGGATGCGTTTGCTCAGGCGCTGGATGTGGTCTGCGCCCATGCGGCCCGCCCCGATAACGGCGACGCGGAGGGATTCAGTCATTGTTCAGTCCTTCTGGTTCTGGAGGGAGGGGAAGTGCTGTCCGTCAATTGACAGTGGTGCGGGAGCCGCAGGACAGCAGGTAGTTCCGGGTCCGCTTGGCGATCGGCATCGGAACGTCGAAGGCCACGGGGTACATATCCTGCTCCACGATGCCGAAGATGGGCCGGTTCAGCGCTTCCACGGCTTCGATGACGGCACGCAGGTCGGGCAGCCCGTTCGGCGGTTCGGTCATGACTCCTGCGAGGTTCGCCGCGGCCCAGGTCATGTTCTCGTCGTTGACCTTCTTCAGGATCTCCGGGTTGACCTGCTTCAAGTGCAGGTAGCCGATCCGGTCGGGGTAGTTCTTGATCAGTTCCAGGCTTGAGGCGCCGCAGTATTCGGCATGGCCAGTGTCCAGGCACAGGTTCACGTAGTTCGGGTCCGTGGCGTTCAACAGGGTTTCAATGTCCTCCTGGGCTCCCACGTGCGAGTCTGCATGGGAGTGGAACTGCTGCTGCAGGCCAAAGTCCTCCAGGAGGGTCTTGCCCAGGCGGTCATGGCCGGCGAACAGGTCGCGCCAACCCTTTTCGCTCAGTGTCCCACTCTCCACGGCCTCGCCGGTCACGTCGTCGCGCCACATGGCCGGGATGACCACAATATGCTCTCCGCCCATGGCGGCAGTCAGTTCAGCGACTTTCCGGGCGGGCTCCCAAGCGGTTTCCCACTGGTCCAGGCCGCGGTGGAAGGCGGTGAACACGGTGCCGGCAGTGACCTTGAGGTCACGCTGCTTCAGTTCTTCCGCAAGCCGGATGGGATCGTTGGGCAGGTAGCCATAGGGGCCCAGCTCGATCCATTTGTAGCCTGATTCGGCCACCTCGTCGAGGAAGCGTTTCCACGGGGTCTGCTGGGGATCGTCCGCGAACCAGACGCCCCAGGAGTCCGGTGCCGTGCCGATGATCAGCTTGTTCTCAGTCATGTGCCTGTTCCTTTGGAGGGTTTCGGCAGGCTCAACCACCGGTGGTTGAGCCTGCCGAAACCGGATGGGGACTAGTTCGAGGGGAAGTTGTAGGAGGCGCCGGAGGCGTGGTGGGTTTCGGGCCAGCGGGAAGTGACTACTTTGCCGCGGGTGTAGAAGGAGACGCCTTCGGGGCCGTACATGTGCTTGTCGCCGAAGAGCGAGGCTTTCCAGCCGCCGAAAGAGTGGTAGGCCACCGGGACGGGAAGGGGCACGTTGATGCCGATCATGCCGACGGTCACGGAGCGCTGGAACGTGCGGGCGGCCGCGCCGGAGGAGGTGAAGATGGCGGTGCCGTTGCCGTAGGGGTTGGCGTTGATCAGCTTGATGCCGTCTTCGAGGGTGTCGACGCGGACCACCACCAGGACGGGACCGAAGATTTCCTCTGTGTAGGCGGTCATCTCGGTCTTGACATGGTCAAGGACGGTGGGGCCTACCCAGAAGCCGTCCTCGTGGCCCGGGACCACCAGGTCCCGGCCGTCCACCACCATGGCGGCCCCGGCTGTTTCGGCGTCGGTGACGATCCGGACAATGCGTTCCTTGGAGGCCGGGGTGATGACCGGGCCCATTTCGGCGCCGGGCGCGGTGCCGTTGTTGACCTTGACGGCTTCGGCGCGTTCCCGGACCTTGGCCACCAGGGCATCGGCGGCGTCTCCGACGGCGACCGCGACGGAGATGGCCATGCAGCGTTCACCGGCGGAGCCAAACGCGGCGGCTGCGAGGTGGTCCGCCGCATTGTCCAGGTCGGCGTCGGGCAGGACGATGGCGTGGTTTTTCGCCCCGCCCAGCGCCTGGACGCGCTTGCCGTGCCGGGTGGCGGTCTCGTGGACGTACTGGGCGATCGGGGTGGAGCCGACAAAGGAGATGCCGTCCACGTCCGGGTGGGTCAGGAGCCCGTCCACGGTTTCCTTGTCGCCTTGCAGAACCTGGAACACGCCGTCCGGCAGCCCGGCTTCCTTCCAGAGCTTGGCCAGCAGCAGGGAGGCGGAGGGGTCGCGTTCGGAGGGTTTCAGGATGAAGGCGTTGCCCGTGGCGATCGCCATCGGGGCCATCCACAGCGGCACCATGACGGGGAAGTTGAACGGGGTGATGCCGGCGACCACGCCGAGCGGTTCACGGAAGGAGAAGACGTCGATGCCGGTGGAGACCTGGTCCGAGTAGTCGCCCTTGAGCAGGGTGGGGATCCCGCAGGCGTACTCCACCACTTCCAGGCCCCGGCCGATCTCACCCTTGGCGTCGGAAAGGACCTTGCCGTGCTCGGCGGTGACCAGGCCCGCGAGTTCATCCACATGGGCGGCGACGAGCTCGCGGAACGTGAACAGCACGGCGGTACGCCTGGCCAGGGAGGTCTCGCCCCAGGAATCGGCGGCCTTGCGGGCGGCGGCGACGGCGGTGTCCAGGTCGGTCCGGTTGGCCAGCCGCAGCTCGCCGGTGACTGCACCGGTGGCCGGGTTGTAGACGTTCGTGGTGCGGTCGCCCTCGCCCGGGGTCTCGGCGCCGTTGATGAAGTGGTTGATCACGGTTGCTTCAGTGGTGGTGGCAGTCATGGAACTCTTCCTTGAGTAGGGGAAAGTGGGTCAGCCGAGCAGTTTGCGCTGGCGGGACTTGTGGTCGGCGTAGGCCCCGTAGGCCTCCGTGGTGGACTCCAGTTCGGATACCTGCGCGACGGGAACGTCCCACCAGGACTCCGAGGATGGTGCGTCCAGGAGCGGATCGGACTCGACATGGATGAGGATGGGCCCGCTGCCCTCGGGGGCGGCTTTGGCATCGCGGATGGCCTGCTCCAGTTCGGCGATCACCTTCTCCCCGGGGTCGATCCGGATGACCTTCACGCCCAGGGATTCGGCGTTCAACGCCAGGTCCACCGGCAGGGTCTCGCCGTTGTCGAAGCTGTGCTGCTCCTCGTCCAGCGCCCGGTAGCGGGTGCCGAACCGCTGCGAGCCCAGGGATTCGGACAGGGAGCCGATGGAGGCGTAGCCATGGTTCTGGATCAGGACCACGATCAGTTTGATCCGTTCAGCGACGGCGGTGACCAGTTCGGTGTGCATCATCAGGTAGGAGCCATCCCCCACCATCACCACGACGTCCCGCACCTCCGCGCGGTCCCCGCCTGCCGCCGTCGTACGGGCCGCTTCGGCGAGCACTGCCCGCTTGACCCCGAAGCCGCCGGGGATTTCGTAGCCCATGCAGGAGTAGGCGTATTCGACGTGGTAGCCGAAGGGGTCGCGGACACGCCACATCTTGTGCAGGTCCCCGGGCAGGGACCCGGCAGCGCAGATGACCACATCCGCCGCTTCCATGGCCCTGTTGGTGGCGCCGATGATTTCGTTCTGCGCCGGCAGTGGGGTGTACCGGGTGTCGAACGCCTGGTCCACGGTTGCGTCCCAACGCTTCTTCTCCGCCGCTACCTTTTCCGCCAGGTCTGCGCCGATACGGTAGCCGCCCAGGGCTGCGTTCAGCTTCACCAGCGCCTTGCGGGCGTCCGCGACGATCGGAAGGCTGGTGCCGTGCTTGTAGGCATCGAGCGGGGCGACATTGATGTTGATGAACTTCACGTCAGGATTCTGGAACGCTGTGCGTGACGCGGTGGTGAAGTCCTCGTAGCGCGTGCCGATGCCAATGATCAGGTCTGCCTCCGCGGCAATGGCGTTCGCCGCGGTGGTGCCGGTGGAGCCGATCGCACCGAGGGAATGCTTGTGGTCCCACGGCAGGACGCCGACGCCGGCCTGCGTGTTGCCCACCGGGATCCCGGTCAGCTCGGCGAATTTTGCCAGTTCGTCGTTGGCGTACGCGTAGAGGACGCCGCCGCCGGCGATGACCAGCGGGCGCTTGGCGGCGCGGATCGCCGTCGCGGCGCGGGCGATGTCGTCGTCGTCGGCCTCTGGGCGGCGGATCCGCCATTCCCGCTCGGCCAGGAAATCCTCCGGGACGTCGAGCGCCTCGGCCTGCACATCCTGCGGCAGCGAAATAGTCACCGCCCCGGTTTCGGCCGGGTCGGTCAGGACCCGCAGCCCGTGATGGAACGCGGAGAACAGCTGCTCCGGCCGGGAGACCCGGTCGAAGAACTTGGACAGCGGCCGGAACGCGTCGTTGATCGAGAGGTCGTAGGCGTACGGCTGTTCGAGCTGCTGCAGCACCGGATCCGCGACCCTGGTGGCGAACGTGTCAGACGGCAGCAGCAGGACCGGCAGCCGGTTGGTGGTAGCCAGGGCGGCGCCGGTCAGCAGGTTCGAGGACCCCGGCCCGATCGAGGTACTGACAGCGAAGGTCTGGCGTCGCCGGGTATGCCGGGCGTAGCCGACGGCCTGGTGGACCTGGGCCTGCTCGTTCCGGCCCTGGTAATACGGCATCAGGGCCGGATCCAGCTGCTGGTATTGCTTCAAGGCCTGGCCCACGCCGGCAACGTTGCCGTGCCCGAAAATACCGAAGATGCCCGGAATGAGCCGCTCCCGGAAATCCACACCGCCCACGTTGTCGACGGTGTACTGCTTGGACAGGTATTCGACGACGGCCTGTGCCACCGTCATCCTGCGCGTTCCTGTGGTGCCCATGGGGACTACTCCGATGCTTCCGTGGTGTGGTGCAGCAGCGAGGCGGCGGTGGCGACGGCGCCGGCGACGTCCCCGTCTGCGGGATAGAGAAGGGTGCGGCCCACCGTGAGGCCCTGGACTCCGGGAAGCGCCAGCGCTGCTTCCCAGGTGGCGAAGACCTCATCCTGGGTGCCGTCCGGGTCACCGCCCAGCAGCACCGTGGGCATGGTGGTGGCTGCCATGACGCGTGCCATCTCCGCCACAACCGGCAGCTTCATCCAGGTGTAGGCGCTGGTGGAACCCAAGCCCTCGGCGATCGCAATGGACTTGATCACCGCATTGGTGGACAGGTCGTTGCGGACGCGGCCGTTTTCGCGGACCGAGAGGAAGGGCTCCACCATGGCGATCAGCTTCCGTTCGGCCAGCGAATCGATCGCGTGGGCGGTCGCCTCCAGGGTGGCGACAGTATCCCGGTCACCCAGGCAGATCCGGGTCAGCATCTTCCCGCCGTCGGCACCCAGCGCCTCCAGCGCCGCAGCCGTGTGGCCGGTGAACCGGTCATCAATCTCGTTGACCAGCCCGGCAAGGCCGCCACGGTTCATCGAACCGAAGACGAGCTTCCCGTCCAGGGCGCCCAGCAGCAGGAGGTCGTCCATGATGTCCGGGGAGGCCAGGACACCGTCGACGGCGGGGTTGGCCAGGGCGACCTGGAGCCGGTCAAGGAGCTGGCGGCGGTCGGCCATGGCCACCGGGTCGGCACCGACGGCAAGGGCACCGCGGGCCGGGTGGTCGGCCGCGACGATGAAGTTCTGCCGCCCGGATTTCAGGCCCGGGTGGCGGCGGCGGGACTTCGCGGCGCGGGCCACAGCCTCCGGGTCCTCGAGGCGGATGGTGCTCAGGTGCTCGTAGCGGCGCGGATCATCGTCCACGGTGCTTTTGGAAGCCATCGGGGTGAGGGTCACAGTGCTGCTCCTTCGGTGGCAAGGTGCGCGGCGGCACCGTCGCCGGGGACCGGCCGGCCGCGTTCGGCCAGCAGCGAGGTGACCTCCTCCGGCGTCGGCATGGCATCTGCGCAGGAAAGCCGGGAGGCCACGATCGCGCCTGCGGCGTTGGCGTAGTCCAGGACCTGGGCCAACGGCCAGCCGGAGAGGAGCCCATGGCAGAACGCGCCACCAAAGGAATCGCCGGCACCCAGGCCGTTCAGCGTCTCCACCGGAACGGGAGCGGACACCACCCGCTCGGTGCGGGTCTTCGCCATCACGCCTTCGGCGCCGAGCTTGACGACGGCGATTTCCACGCCCGCAGCCAGCAGGCGGTCCGCCTGCTCATCAGGAGTCCCCTCCCCCACGGCGACGGCACACTCCTTGTCGTTGCCAATGGCGACCGTGACATACGGCAGGACCTTGGCGACCTCGGCCCGGGCCTCTTCCTCGGATGCCCAGAACATGGGCCGGTAATCCAGGTCCAGGATGGTGAACTGGCCGTCAGTAAGGCGGGTGCGCGGGCGCGCCTGGTGGGCTGCGATGTGCGCTGACCGGGAGGGCTCCTGGCACAGGCCCGTCACGGTGGACCAGAAGATCCCTGCCTGGCGGATGGCGTCCAGGTCCAGCTCTTCAGCCTTGATCTGCAGGTCCGGCGCGGTGGGGAACCGGCCATAGAAATACAGCGGGAACTCATCGGTTGCCGGCTTGATGGCGCAGAAGGTTACCGCCGTGGGCAAGTCCTTCACCGGGGTCACGAAGGTGTCATCGACGTTGAACTTGCGCAGCTCGCGGTGCAGGTAAACACCGAACGGGTCCTCCCCCGTACGGGTAATGACGGCAGTCCGGCGGCCATGGCGGGCGGCGGCAACAGCGACGTTGGACGGTGAACCGCCAAGGTACTTGCCGAAGGAATTGACGTCCTCCAAGCCAACCCCGATGTCGTTCGGGTAGATATCAACGCTGATGCGCCCGATCGTAAGAAGCTCGTGGGTCACGGTGATGGTGGACCTTTCTGGTGTGGAACCCGGCCCCTGTGAGGGGCTGGCGTTCCGGGACTGGCAGGCCGTGGCGTGGGCCACAGGCACTACTTTGCCGTAGATCACATGTCCTGTCAAAAGTTTGTTCTGACATACTTACAACCATCGTGAGACCCGTTTCCCGCCACCAGGCAAAGGCCCGCAGTCAGTGCTTGGGGACCGCCAGTTCGCCGGTAACGTACTGCGCGCGGCCGAATCCGAACGACCAGTCGCCGGCGCCATTTTCCACATAACCGATGAAGACATCCTCGCCGGCAACCCCCAGCCCGGCGAGCTTTTCCGCCACGGCCGCGAAAAGCCGCTGCTTGGCCTCCTGCGACCGGCCCGCCTGGGTGAAGATCTGGATCATCACCACTTCCCCGGTGCGCTCGAATCCAAGGCCCGCGTCCTGGGCAATGATCCGGCCCTGCGGATGCTCGGTCATGATGTGGAAGTAGTCCCGCTCCGGAATGCCATACTCGGCCAGGATTGCTTCATGGATCCCTCGGCTCAGCGCTTGCAATTCCTCGGAGGTGCGGCCTTCGTTGACGTCAATGCGGACCAGCGGCATGCTCATTCTCCTTTGCGTTATTTGTCCTGACATACTAACAAGTAGTACACCCAGGCAACAAACCCTTGCGCAGATCCTGCCGCGGTGCCTATCCTTAATCAACCGTAAGGTTGATAAACATAAAAGTTGACTAACTGAGGAATGATGTTGATCTCCGATGACGCGGCCCTGGACGTGGCCTTCATGGCCCTGGCAGATCCCGTGCGGAGGCGCATCATCGCCCGGCTCAGCAGGGGCCCGGCAACAGTGAACGAATTGGCAGAACCGTTCGAGATCTCCAAGCAGGCGGTCTCGAAACACATCCAGGTACTCGAGCAGGCGGAACTGGTGACCCGGACCAGGGAAGCACAGCGCCGGCCCGTGCACCTGAACCCGGCGCGGCTTGAGGCGCTGACCGCATGGATTGACCAATACCGATTGATCCGCGAAGGCCAGTTCCGGAGCCTCGACGCCGTTCTTCGATCAAGTGCTGCCCACAGCGGCGGCCAATCCACCCAGGAGTCAAGATGAGCAATTCCCTGAAACTCAGCGTTCCCGAGGGCCTCCCCTTCATCGATTACGAGCGCGAGTTCGATTTCCCGGTCGCGGACGTGTTCCGCGCCCACAAAGAGCCGGACCTCATTGTCCAGTGGCTGGGCCCGCGGGGCATGAAGATGGACATTGACCACTACGACTTCCGCACCGGCGGCAGCTACAGCTACCTGCACACCGGACGCGATGGCGTCGCCTACGAGTTCAAGGGCATTTTCCACACCGTCCGCGAGAACGAATTCGCCATCCAGACTTTCGAGTTCGGCGGATATCCGGATGTGGTCAGCCTGGAGTTCATGACGTTCGAGGACCTGGGCAACGGAAGGACCCGGCTGCGGGGACATTCCGTCTACCCCAGCCAGGAAGCGCGCGACGGCATGGCCCAGTCCGGCATGGAGGGCGGCCTGACCGAAGGCTACGAGCGGCTGGAAGAACTGCTGGCCGGGGCAAAAGCTCCCGCCTGACGCAAAAGCACCGCCTCATCCAGAACGCGGCCCAAATTCGCGGGGTCATGGGCGAACCGGCCCAGGAAGAGTCCGTCCGCGGCTCCCAGCTGCGGCAACAGTCCGGGGCCCGCACTGCCGCCATACATCACGGGGCAGCCCGGGGGCAGGGCCGCCCGGATCAGCCCGAGGACGGCGTTGACGTGGTCCGGGGCGGCGGGCTCGTCGGCGCCGATGGCCCAAACAGGTTCGTAGGCAAGGACCAGGCGGGGCAGCAGGTCCGCGTCGCCGCCCGTTGCGGCCCGTACCTGCCGCACGCAGAAGTCGGCGGCAGCAGCGGCGTCGAGCCTGTCCGGCTCGCCGATGCACAGCAGCGGGGTGAGGGAATGGCCGACGACGGCACGCACCTTGCGGGCCACCACCGCGTCGTCCTCGGCGAACAGCCGGCGGCGCTCGGCATGTCCGATTTCCACCAGGCGGACGCCAAGTTCGGCCAGCATGCCGGGGCTGACTTCCCCGGTGAGGGGCCCGTCCCCCATGCGCAGTTCTGCGCCCCAAGCAACACCGGCGAGCCCGCCAAAATCCGCGCGGCCTGTTCCAGTACCGGAAAAGAAGGGATGACGAAGACCCGCACCGGGGAGTCCGGGGCGGTGAGTCCGGGCCTGTCATCGACGACGGCGCGCACCTCCGACAGCCAGCGCAGGCTTGCCTGGTAGCCCAGGTACATCTTGGTGCTGACGCCGATGTGGAGGACGCCGTTGCCTGTGCTGCTGCCGGAGGTGCTCATGGTTTCCTTGGGTCTTGGTGGCTGCGGACGCGCTCAGTCGAGCAGGTCGTCGGCCTTGTTCTTGAACCGCTTCGTGGCGAACATCATCGCTGCCGCCACGAACGGCAGCACCCCGAGGGCGTAGACCCCCATGGATCCGGTGGGTGACTGCGTTGCCTCGTTGACTGCGGTCCGCAGGATCGGTGCCACGAACCCGCCCAGGTTGCCCAGGGAGTTGATCAGGCCGATGCCCGCAGCGGCCGCGGATCCGGCCAGGAACGCGGTGGGGTAGGACCAGACCACCGGGCCTACGGCCAGGAAGCTGCAGACTGCCAGGGTGATGAAGACCATGCCCAGGACCGGCTGGTGGTTGGTCCCAGCCCAGGCTGAGCCAAAGATGCACAGGCCGGTGGAGATGAACAGGATGGTGCCGAACTTCCGCCGCTTCGCCACCGTGTCCGCGGCCTTGCCGATGAAGTAGCAGGAGAAGATGCCGAAGAACCATGGGACGGCGATCAGCAGGCCGACGGCGAGCCCCACCTTTTGCCCCGTCAGGGACGACACCTGCTGCGGCAGGAAGAACGTGACACCATAGACCGCGACCTGCAGGCAGAAATAGATCACGGTGAAGTACCAGACGCGGCCGTTGCGCATGGCGGCGAGGATGCCGCGGGGCCCGGTCTCGTCCTTGATGGTGTCTTCAAGTGCCATGACCTCCTTCAGCGCATACTTTTCCTCGCGGCTGAGGAACTTGGCCTTTTCCGGGCCGTTGATCAGGAAGAAGAAGGCCGCAATGCCTGCCAGGACGGCCAGCAGGCCTTCGACGAAGAACATGACCTGCCAGCCGCGCAGGCCCGGCACCTGGTCGCCAATGTTGATCAGCCAGCCCGAAAGCGGGTTGCCGATCATCTGGGAGAACGGCTGGGCCAGGTAGAAGATGGCGAACATCTGGACCCGTACCTTGTTGGGGAACCACTCGGCGAGGTACATGATGACGCCGGGGAATAGCCCGGCTTCGGTGACGCCCAGGAGGAAACGCAGGATCACGAACGAGGTCTCGCCCTGCACGAACGCGAAACACGCCGAGACGATGCCCCAGGTGATGGCGATGCGCGCCAGCCAGACCTTGGCGCCAACCTTCTTGAGCAGCAGGTTGCTGGGGATTTCGAAGATGGCGTAGCCAATGAAGAAGATGCCGGCACCGAGGGCGAAGGCCGCGGCGGACACCCCCTTGTCTGCTCCCAGGGCCGCCTCGGCAAAGCCGACGTTGGTGCGGTCAAGGAAAGACACGACGTACAGGATGACCAGCATCGGCATGAGCCTGCGGGCCGCCTTGGAAATCGCGGACTTCAGGACCGGACGGCCCAGGAGTTCCTTGGATGTTGCGGTGGTTTCAGACACAGCACTCTCCTTCGAGTGGGTGGCGGTGATGGGCCTGCGGGCCGGCGGACCGCAGGGCTTGGTGGTGGCGGCAAGGTGCCGTCAGTGCATGTACAGGCCGCCGTCCACGTTCAGCGTCTGGCCGGAGATGTACCCGGCGTCCTCACCGATCAGGAAGGAGATGGCTGCCGCAACATCCCGAGTGGTGCCTACCCGGTTCACCACGAGGTCCTTGACCAGTTCATCCTTGCGTTCCTCGCTGAGGGTGCCGCCCATGATGTCGGTGTCGATCGGACCGGGCGAAATCGCGTTGACGGTGATGTCGTACTCCCCCAGTTCCCGGGCGGTGGCGCGGGTCAGTCCGATGACGCCGGCCTTGGCCACCGAGTAAGGGGTCTTGCTGAAGGTTCCGCCGCCGCGCTGGGCGGAGACGGACGAGATGTTGACGATCCGCCCCAGCCGGTTCCTGGCCATCGATTCGGCAGCCCGGCGGGTGGCGTAGTGGACCCCGTTCATGTTGATGTTGAGCACCCGGTCCCACTCGGCGCCGTCGAGTTCGAGATAGGGAACCGGGGAGCTGACTCCGGCGATGTTCGCCAGGGCCACCAGCTGGGGCAGTTCGGCCTCGATCTCGTCGATGGCAGCGCGCACTGAGGCTTCGTCGCCAACGTTGGCGCCGGCGCCGTGGGCCTGGACGCCGTGCTTCGCCGCCAGCTCTTTGGCGAGTGTCTTGCTGGCGGCATCGTCAAGGTCGATCACGCCGATGTTCCAGCCGCGCTCGGCCAGGTACTCCGCGGTGGCACGGCCGATTCCGCGCTCCGACACCGCACCGGTGACGATCACCGTGCGTTCTGTGGGAAATGAAGTCATGGTTGTTCCTTCGTGTGGGGTGGACGGGCGGCTTAGGACAACGGGGCCGGGCCCAGTTCCTCGATGAGCTTCTGCATGGCGACATACGCCTTGTTCCGGTAGGCAACCAGGGCGGCTGTCCGGTCTGCGGGGACGTCCAGGAAGCCGGACCCGGTCTTGGTGCCCAGCTGCCCGGCGTCGACCTTTTCCTGCAGGATCGCCGGGGTGGCGAACCGCTCCGGGAACCCCGTCTGGAGGGACTTGTAGCAGAATGCGTACACGTCCAGGCCGGCCATGTCGGCGATGGCGAACGGCCCAAAGAACGGCAGCCGGAAGCCAAAGGTGGTGCGTACCAGGGTGTCCACGTCCTCCGCGGTGGCAATGCCTTCTTCCACGACCTGGGCTGCCTCATGGAACAGGGCATATTGGAGCCGGTTCAGCACGAAGCCGGTCACGTCCTTGACGGTGGCTGTTTCCTTGCCGGTCTCCCCCACGATGGCACGGGCTGCCTGGACGGTGGCCTCTGAGGTTCCCTCGTGCGGAATGACTTCCACACCGGGGATGAACGGTGCCGGATTTGAGAAGTGGACGCCCAGGAAGCGCTCCGGGTTGTCCACTACCTCGGCCAGTTTGGCGATGGAGATGGTGGAGGTGTTGGAACCGATGATGGCGTCCGGGCGGGCTGCGGCGCTGATCCGGCCCAGGGTGGCGTGCTTGATCTCCAAGACCTCCGGCACGGCTTCCTCGATGTACTCGGCGCCGGACACGGCCTCTTCGATGTCCTTGGCTGCCCAGAGGTTTTCCTTGAGCTTTTCGGTGGCGCCGGCGGGGAACAGACCGGCCGCGACGAAGTCGTCGGATTCCTTCAGCAGCCGTTCGTAGTTGCTTTGTGCGATGTCGGCGGAGACGTCGGCCAAGGCAACCCGGGCCCCGGCAAGGGCCAGGACCTGGGCGATCCCGCCGCCCATATAGCCTGAGCCGACGACGGCGATGTTGCGAGTGCTCATTTGTTCTCTTGTCCTTCCGACGCGTCCTCGTAGGAGGAGATGGCGTCTACTTTGGCCGCGGATGCGGAATTTTCGTCGAAGCGGTGGTCCAGCCACTCGCCCACGAGTTTCTTGGCCAGTTCCAGGCCGATGACGCGCTGGCCCATGGTCAGGACCTGTGCGTTGTTGGAGAGTACGGACCGTTCCACCGAGTAGCTGTCGTGGGCGGTAACGGCCCGGATGCCCGGCACCTTGTTCGCTGAGATGGCGACGCCCAGGCCGGTTCCGCAGATCAGGAGGGCACGGTCCGCCTCACCGGCCGCCACCTTGCGGGCAGCAGCGACGGCCAGGTGCGGGTAGGCGGTGGTGTCATCGGCGCCCACGCCCACGTCCTCGACCGAGGCGACGCGCGGGTCCGCTTCCAACAGTTCGCGCAGGGCATTCTTGTATTCCACGCCGGCCTCGTCATTGCCGACGACAATGCGCCAGCCGGGTTTAGTGTTCTCGGTCATGCGTTTCTCCTTAGTGGCTTTCAACGGTGGCGGCGTAGTCGGCCACCCTGCGGGCGATGAGGCCGAAGGAGACCGCGCCCGGGTCCGGGTGGCCGAGGCTCTTTTCGGCCAGCGGCCGGGCCCTGCCCTTCTTCGGGCTGAGGCCTGCGGTCTCGTCCGCGGCTTTTGCTGCGGCCTCCGCTGCCGCACTGAGGCTTGCGGCCAGGCTGCCGCCGTCGTCTATTGCCTTGGCGAAGGTCTCGGCGAACGGAAGCAGCGCGTCCACCATGGTCTTGTCCCCGGCTTCCGCCTTGCCCAGGGTGATAATGGCGTCGCGGAGGGCGTTGACGGCCGCAGTCGCGTCAGCGGCGGTGTAGGCGTCCTTGCTGCCCAGGGTCCTGCCGACGGCGGTGACGGCCGCGCCCCAAAGGGCCCCGGAAGTACCGCCGGCCCGCTCGGCCCACTGCTCCCCCGCCGCCGCAAGGACTTCCTCCAGTCCGGCGCCGCCGGCCTGGGATTGCTCCGCAGCGGCGACGGCAGCGTCCACGCCGCGCCGCATGCCGATACCGTGGTCACCGTCCCCGGCGATGGCGTCCAGCTTTCCCAGGGCGTCTTCGTGTTCGACGACGACGGCGCGCGCCTCCTTCAGCGCGTCAACCGCGGTGGCGGCCAGGGCGGTTGACGCCGGAGTGGCGGCCAGCGCCGTGATGGTTGCCGCCTCGGCCAGGGATTCGACGGCGCGGGCGCGGCGGGGTGCCAGGTTGCCTTTGCGGAAGGCCGGCGTGTCGGCGGGGGCGGCCCAGAACTTCTCCAGCTCGGCGTCCAGCCAGAACAGCGTCAGGGACAGGCCGGACATGTCCAGGCTGGTGACCAGCTCACCGCACTCGGGCTCGATGATCTCCAGTCCGGCCGCGGTGAGCAGGGCTTCGATCCGGCCGAACAGCAGGAAGAGTTCGTCGTACTTGACGGTCCCCAGTCCGTTGAGGATGGGCACTACCCGGCGGCCGGCGGTTGCGGGCTTGTCCTTCAGCAGGCCGTCCACCAGCAGCTTGGCCAGTTCACTGGCGGTGGGAAGCGGCTGCTCGGAGATGCCGGGTTCGCCGTGGATGCCCAGTCCCACCGACATCATGCCTTCCGGCACGGTGAAGAGGGGCTCTGCTGCTCCGGGAAGGGTGCATCCCGCGAACGCCACGCCCAAGGAGCGGGTGTGGTGGTTCGCCTTGGTGGCAAGCCGCTCCACCTCGTCCAGGTCCAGTCCCGCTTCTGCCGCAGCGCCGGCAACTTTGAAGACCGTGAGGTCGCCGGCGATGCCGCGGCGCTTGCCGATCTCTTCGACCGGTGCGCTGGCGATGTCGTCGGTGACCAGCACGGTCCGGGTCTGGATGTCTTCGGCGTTCAGCTTGTCCTGGGCCTGGCCGAAGTGGAGGACGTCGCCGGCGTAGTTGCCGTAGCTGAGGAGGACGCCGCCTCCGGTCTGGGCTGCCTTGGCAACGCGGTAGACCTGCCCGGCGGAGGGTGAGGCAAACATGTTGCCGCAGGCGCTTCCGGCGGCGAGCCCGGCCCCCACCAGGCCGGCGAAGGCGGGGTAGTGGCCGGAGCCGCCACCGATGACCACTGCCACCTGGCCCTTGGGGGTTTCGGTGGAGCGGACAACACCGCCGTCGACACGCGCCACATACTGGCGGTTGGCGGCCACGAAGCCGTCAAGGGCGTCGTCTGCGAACTGCGCTGGATCGTCAAATATCTTTGTCATGATTCCTCGTTGAACCCGTTGGATCGGTTGGGAGCCGGCCGGCTAGCGCGCAGGGACTGCCGCGGGGGTTTGCCGGCCCTGCGCCACCAGGCTGGTGCCCAGGGCGTAGCCGTCGCGCTTGGGCAGGACCTGGCGCCGGAGGTACTCCTGGTTGGCGGCGGTGACGCTCAGGCCGTCGCCGCCGTAGTGCTCCGTGCAGATGATGCCCTGGAAGCCGACGGAGATGGCGAACTGGAACGCCTCGCGGTAGCTGATGAGGCCTGATTCCATGGGAGCCGGCATGGCGACGTACTGATTGCGGGCCTGGTTTTCATCGCGGATGTAGTTCTTGACGTGCCAGTAATTGGCGTACGGAAGGGTCTTGTGCACCAGTTCCCGCCAGTCTTCGATAGGGCGGTGCAAGCGGATCAGGTTACCCAGGTCCGGGTTCAGCCCTACGTTGGGCAGGTCGATGTCCTGGACCAGCTGCACGGAGGAATCGCCGGTGCCCAGGTACGTGTCCTCGTACATCTCCAGCGACACCAGGAGGCCAAGTTCGGCGGCGTGCTTGCCCACTTCGCGGATCCGGGTGACGGCGTTGTTCCAGCTTTCCTTGTCCCCCACCGGGTCTTTGTGGCCCTCGACGGTCCAGAACCACAGCTGCTTCTGCTGCTCGGGGGTGATGGCCTGGTGCAGCCCGATCGAGACAACCTCGCAGCCAAGCTGTGCCGCGGCTTCGAGGGTGCGGTGGGTGTAGGCCAGGTTGTCTTCCCAGTTGCCTTCCTCGATCACGCTGCGGCGGATGGCGGAGATGGAGGGAAGGCCCAGGCCGGCGGCCGTGGCGGCGGCTTTCAGTTCGTCCAGCCGGCCGCTGGAAAGATCCCCGGGACGGACCCAGCTGTCGGTGAGGTCTGCATTGGTGAAACCGGCGTCGGCCACTTCTTCGAAGACCTGCTGCCAGTCGCTGGCAGGGGCGTCCTGGACGGCGGTTCCGTCCGGCCTGGTTCCGGGGAACTGCAGCAGGGCAGCGGCGATGGGCCAGTTTTCAGCGGTGTACGGCATTGTCACTCCAGATCATGAATCGCATTTCCTATAGGATCTATGCTGCTCGCTGGCGTTGTCAAGGGGTCTTGTGGAGGCCAATGGGCCATGAGGTGGCGACCGGGGGCCGCGGGGCCGCCAGGACAGCGCCGGGCGGTACTGCTAGTTTCGCACTTCGCTGTCGTGCTGCGAGCGCTGCTTGACGCCTTCGATGTGGTCGATCATCTTCTGCCGGGCGAGCTCGGCGTCGCCGGCCTCAAAGGCTTTCAGGATCTCCGTGTGCTCGGCGATGGCGTAGTCGGCGTCCGTGACACCGAGGCCGCCGAAGAAACGGAACCGCTGCACCTGGCCGCCGAGGGCGTTGTACGCGGACAGCAGGAACTGGTTGTTCGCCGATTCGGCGATCATGCGGTGGAAGCGTTCGTCCGCTTCCCAATAAGCGCGGAACTCGGCGAACGACGGGCCGCGGGGCGCCGCTTTGAGGTCCTCGATGGCCTGCTGGAGCCGCCCGGTGAGTTGCTGGTCCGCGTGCTTGCAGGCCATGAAGGCATTGGCAGGTTCGATCACCAGCCGCGCGTCCATCAGGTCTGCAAGCTCTTCCGGGGAGAACAGGGGCGCCACCCGGTATCCGCGCAGGGCCATCCGCCGGACCATACCGGTGGCTTCCAGCCGCGCGAGCGCCTCACGGACCGGGGTCGGGGAAACGTCCAGTTCCCGGGCCATGCCATCAATGCTGACGGGGGTACCGGCTTCCAGCCGGCCGTCCATCAAGGCACCCAGGAGCGCCTCGTAAACGTGGTCGGCGAGGACCTGCCTGCTGACGCCGCCCGAGGCCTGGTTTTTGGTTGCCATGTAGAAATCCTATAGCCGGTGAACTGGCGGGAACGCTGCGGAGCCGGGTGTCCCCGGGCACACCCACGCCTGTGCCGTGCGGCCGCCACGCCGCACGGCACCAGTCCCGGCTGCGCGGTCAGGAGACCTGCAGGCCGCCGTTGATGTCGTAGGTGGCCGCGGTGATGTAACCGGCGTCCTCGCCCAGGAGGAAGGCGATCAGGGCACCCACTTCTTCCCTGGTTCCTACCCGGCCCATCATGATGCCCTCCGACATTTGGGCTTTCCGCTCGTCGGTCAGCGTGCCGCCCATGATGTCCGTGTCGATCGGGCCCGGCGCGATCGCGTTCACGGTGATGTTGTGCTCGCCCACTTCCCGGGCCAGGGCACGGGTGAAGCCCAGGATTCCTGCTTTGGAGGCACTGTATGCCACTTTGGAGTAGGTGCCGCCGCCGCGCTGGGCGGAGATGGAGGAGATGCTGACGATCCTGCCCAGTCCGCGTTCGATCATGCCTTTGAGGATGCGCTGGGACACGATGAACGTGCCGCGCATGTTGATGGCGAAGACCTTGTCCCATTCCGCCACGGTGGTCTCCATGAAGGGGGTGGGCGAACTGATTCCGGCCAGGTTGACCAGTCCCACGATGGGCGGAAGGGTCTGCTCGATCTCCGTGATGGCCCGGTCCACGGATGCCTCGTCCGACACGTCGGCTCCCACGCCGATCGCTTTGACCGCCCGGCTGGAACCGATTTCGGCGGCTGCCGCCTGGGCGTCCTCGGCATTAATATCCAGGATCGCGATGGACCAGCCCTCACTGGCCAGCCGGTCAGCCGTGGCTCGGCCGATGCCGCGCGCCGACGCCGCACCGGTCAGGACGGCGGTGCGTTCCGCGGGGAAGATGTGCTGTGTGGTCATGGGGGTCTCCTAGTGGGTTTCGGGGGCAGGCACGGTGGCTCCGGGGGCGGAGGCGCCTTCGGGCCGCTTGCGTGCGTAGAGGTAGGTGGCGGCGGCGGTCACGGCCAGGCAGGCGGCCAGGAACACCAGGCCGGTCTGGCTGTTTCCGGTGGCGTCCTTGAGGATGCCCACGATGTAGGGGGCCACGAAGCCGCCCAGGTTGCCAAGGGAGTTGACCATGGCAAGGCCCGCTGCGGCCGCAGCGCCGGTGAGGGCGGCCGACGGCATGGCCAGGAAGGGTGCGATCGCCGAGTAGATCCCCATGGCGGCGAGCGTCAGGAAGACCATGGCCAGCACGGCATTGACCGGCAGCAGGTAGCCGGCGCCCAGGAGGCCGACGGCGGCGAGCACCATGCTCATGCTGGCGTGCCACACACGGTTGCCGGTGCGGTCCGAGCGCTTGCTCCAGAAGTAGACGAACACGGCTGCGATGGCGTACGGGATGAAGACGATGAATCCCACTTGGGTGGAGTCGAACGTACCAAGCGCCTTGACGATGGTGGGCAGCCAGAGGCCCAGGCCATAGATTCCGCAGACCAGGCCAAAGTAGAGCGCCGAGTAGGCGATGGTGCGCGGGTCCTTAAGGCCGGCCAGGAAGTTGTGGTTGCCGGACTTCTGCTTGTCGGCCAGTTCCGCGGCCATGGTGGTGGAGAGCCAATCGCGCTCCTCCGGCTTGAGCCACTTGGCGTGTTCCGGGCGGTCCGTCATGACGAAGGGCGTGATGAGGCCCAGGATGATGGCCGGGATGCCTTCGAGGATGTAAAGCCACTGCCAGCCGTGCAGGCCGGCCACGCCTTCGAGGTTCAGGAGCATGCCGGACACCGGGGCACCGAGGGCGTTGGAGATGGGCTGGGCCAGGATGAAGATGCCCAGCACGGTCACGCGCTGCGCCGCGGGGAACCAAAGGGTCAAGTAGAAGAGGATGGCCGGGAAGAAGCCGGCCTCTGCCGCGCCGAGCAGGAAGCGGATGACGTAGAACGTGGCTTCGCCATTGACCAGGAACATGGCGGTGGCGAAGATGCCCCAACTGATCAGGATGCGGGCAATCCATTTGCGGGCGCCGAAGCGGTACATGCCGCCGTTGCTGGGGATTTCCAGCAACGCGTAGCCCAGGAAGAAGATGCCGGCGCCCAGGCCATAGGCAGCCTCGGTGAGGCCGATGTCACCCTGCATGCCAAGCTTGGCGAAGCCGACGTTGTTCCGGTCGAGGTAGGCGATGAAGTAGAGAAGGACGATCAGGGGCATGAGCCTCCGGCGGACCTTGCGGAGGGTGGTCTCGCCCAGGGCGCTGAGCGCAGGGCTGGCGGTACGGGAGCTCATCGCTGGCCTCCCGCAGTGGCGTGGGGACCTTCAAGAGGGGAATGCGCGCACATAACGACTCCTTTGGCTGGCGGCATTTCGGGGAATGTTGATATCAGATGTCTGATGTCTGACTGAGATTCTAGCCACAGGCAGATGTGGGCGTCAACACATGCAGGAGGCTGCGCGCGGGCAACAGGAAAAACGGCGTCCGGACGTGTAACCGGATTGCACCGGGCAGTGCCTAGCGGGCCGTGGCGCCGTTTCGGCTCGAGACGGCAAGGTAGTTCTCGTAGTCCTCGAAGGTCTGGGTGATGTGGGCGTCCATCGTGGAGCGCGCCGTGGCAGGATCGCCCGCAGCGATGGCTGCAAGGACCATTTTGTGGTGGTGGATGGCGTGGCGCTGCACGTCAGGGAAGGCTGAGGTCTCGCGGCGCATGGCATACAAAAGGGTGGAAAGCTGGCCCAGCAGGGCGGGGACAAACGGGTTGCCGGACGCGCGCAGCACGGTGTCATGGAACGCGATGTCGGCCACGGTCAGGGCATCGACGTCTCCGGCATTGTGCGCCGCTTCCATCTGCTCCACGCTCTCCCGCAGGGCAGCAAGGTCAGCCGGGCGATGGCGGGACGCGGCGAGTTCAGCCGCCCCGGTCTCCACCATCCGGCGTACCTCGAGCAGGCGAAGGGCCACCTGGTCGGAGGCTACTCCCCTGGAGGCCGCCTGCATGATGGCGTCCATGCCGGTCCAGCGTTCGGGCGGGTTGACGAATGTGCCGAGGCCCCGTCTTACGTACACCACGTTCTGGGCCTTCAGCACTTTCATGGCCTCCCGGGCCGTCAGCCTGCTGACCCCGGACTCCTTGGCGATGTCCGCCTCCGGTGGCAGGGCGTCGTCGGCCTTGATCTCCCCGCTGAGGATGTGCTCAAGGACCTTGTCCACGACGACGTCAACCAGCGTGCGCCGCGCCTCTGCCATCCTGCTCCCCTGCCTGGGCACCGTGGCCCCTCTTGCCCTTCAACCCTACTCGACGCAGGCAGTGCGGCGACGTCGGTTACACGACCCGCTTAAACGCCGAACGCGGGGCCGCTGCCCGGCCCGCCCCATCAGATGGGGCGGGCCGGAGTGGCCCCGCGCTGAGTGCAAGTCCCCTAGAGGGCTGCGAAAACCTCGCGCAGCAGCTTGGCGGTCTCGGACGGCGTCTTGCCGACCTTCACGCCGGCGGCCTCGAGGGCTTCCTTCTTGGCCTGGGCGGTACCGGCGGAACCGGAGACGATGGCGCCTGCGTGGCCCATGGTCTTGCCTTCGGGAGCCGTGAATCCGGCCACGTAGCCAACAACCGGCTTGGTGACGTTGGCCTTGATGAAGTCGGCAGCACGCTCTTCGGCGTCGCCGCCGATTTCACCGATCATCACGATGGCCTTGGTCTCCGGGTCAGCTTCGAAGGCAGCCAGGGCGTCAATGTGGGTGGTCCCGATGATGGGGTCGCCGCCGATGCCGATGGCGGTGGAGAAGCCCAGGTCGCGAAGTTCGTACATCATCTGGTAGGTCAGGGTGCCGGACTTGGAGACCAGGCCGATCGGGCCCTTGCCGGTGATGTTGGCGGGGGTGATGCCCACCAGCGCTTCGCCGGGAGTGATGATGCCGGGGCAGTTCGGGCCGATGATGCGGGTGACCTGGTTGCCGTCGGCGTCGACCTTCGACTGTGCCAGTGCCCAGAATTCGGCGGAGTCCTGGACCGGAACGCCTTCGGTGATCACCACGACCAGGCCGATGCCGGCCTCGATGGCTTCGACGACCGCGTTCTTGGTGAAGGCCGGCGGCACGAAGACGATGGAGACGTCGGCGCCGGTTTCAGCCATGGCTTCCTTGACGGTGCCGTAGACGTTGATTTCCTTGTCGCCGTGCAGGACCGTGGTGCCGGCCTTGCGGGCGTTGACGCCGCCAACAATGTTGGTGCCGGCCTTGAGCATCAGGGCGGTGTGCTTGGTGCCTTCGCCGCCGGTGATGCCCTGGACGATGACCTTGGAATCCTTGTTGAGGTAGATAGACATGGTGCGTCCCTTACTTAGCTGCGTTGGCGAGCTCGGCGGCCTTGTCGGCGCCCTCGTCCATGGTGGCGGCCAGGGTTACCAGCGGGTGGTTGGCCTCGGTGAGGATGCGGCGGCCTTCCTCGACGTTGTTGCCGTCAAGGCGGACTACCAGCGGCTTGTTCGCGGAGTGGCCCAGCTCGGCCAGCGCGCCAACGATGCCCTTGGCGACGGCGTCGCAGGCGGTGATGCCGCCGAAGACGTTGACGAACACGGACTTGACCTGCTCGTCGCCCAGGATGACGTCCAGGCCGGCGGCCATGACCTCGGCGGAGGCTCCGCCGCCGATGTCCAGGAAGTTGGCGGGCTTGACGTTGCCGTGGTTTTCACCGGCATAGGCCACGACGTCGAGGGTGGACATGACCAGGCCTGCACCGTTGCCGATGATGCCTACTTCGCCGTCGAGCTTGACGTAGTTGAGGTCCTGCGCCTTTGCCTTGGCCTCAAGGGGGTCTGCAGCATCCTTGTCCTCGAGCTGCGCGTGCTTGGCGTGCCGGAAGCCGGCGTTCTCGTCGAGGGAGACCTTGCCGTCCAGGGCGACGATGTCGCCGGCGCCGGTCTTGACGAGGGGGTTGACCTCCACCAGGGTGGCGTCTTCCTTCTTGAAGACATCCCAGAGCTTGAGGATCACGGCGGCGACCTTGCCGCGCAGTTCCTCGGCGAAGCCTGCGGCTGCGACGATTTCGTCGGCCTTGGCCTGGTCGATGCCCACGGCGGGGTCGATGGCGATCTTGGCCAGCGCTTCGGGGCGTTCGACGGCGAGCTGCTCGATTTCCATGCCGCCCTCAACCGAGCACATGGCCAGGTAGTTGCGGTTGGCCCGGTCCAGCAGGACGGAGAAGTAGTATTCCTCGGCGATGTCTGCACCCTGGGCGATCATCACCTTGTTAACGGTGTGGCCCTTGATGTCCATGCCCAGGATGTTGGTGGCGTGCTCAAGCGCCTCGTCGGCAGACTTTGCGACCTTGACGCCGCCGGCCTTGCCGCGACCGCCAACCTTGACCTGTGCCTTGACAACAGTCACGCCGCCGATCTTCTCGGCAGCTGCCTTTGCTTCTTCTGGGGTGTACGCCACGATGCCGGCAAGCACGGGTACACCGTGCGCCTCGAACATATCGCGCGCCTGGTATTCAAACAGGTCCACGGTTTAGTGTCCTTCTACGTCGAAGTAGTTTCTGTACAGTCGGACACCATCGGAAGGACGATGACCGGGCTGCGGATTGCACGCACCGGCGGCCTGTCTGGAAACGAGCCACGCGGCGTAATGCTCCATGGGGAACTCTAGTCCTTTGGAGCGGCCGGGCCGTCCCAGACTACCTCTTATGTGAGTAAGCACACTATTCTATGGGGCGTAGAAAAACCGCGGATTTACGGGGTTTTTGAGGCCCCTGCCTGCGGCGGTGCGGTGATTTTGTCCGGTCCGGGAATCAGCTCGTAACGTTCAGTTGAAACGAAGAATCCGACGCCAGCGGAGACGTTTCCGCACGCCACACCGCCGTTGTAGGCCGAACAGCGCAGTCCGTTGCGCTCCAGGTTCTGCCCGTCGGCAAGCACAGGCAGCTGGGCCAGCGGCCCTGCCTTGTTTCCCTTGGGCCCGTAGCTTGCCTCCATGGTCGTGACGCCGGAACGGCACTCGCCGTAGCGTGCACTGTCCGGCGCAAGCAGGGCTGTGCCGCCGAGGTAGCCCAGGTGGGTTCCTGCGCAGTCGTCCTTGATATCGGCGGCTTTCGGCGCCGGATAGGCGGCCAATTCACAGTGGGCCACGGGGACGATGGGCAGCTTGTTGTTGGCCGCATTGCTGTAGCTGTTCTGCTCGTACGGGAGGTTCAGGTGATCTCCGCGTGCGGAGGTCAACGAGCAGGCGACGGTCCGGTCCGCGGTAATGAAGGAGAGGACATCGCCGCCGCTGGAGAACTGCTTCGCGTCGGCCAGCGGCGCGTTCGCCAGCTGCTCCATCGGCGGCCGCGGTGGCGGCGGGACATAGGAAGGGTCGCTGGTTGTCACCGAGCATCCGGTGCCGGCCATCAGGAAAAGGGCGGCGAGCATCCCCCGTACAGTCCGTCGCATGGCCTCCATTATGCCCCGCCGCCGGCAGACGGGGCGCGCTCAGCTGCCTGCTGTTGCAGGCACCGCGGAGAGCAGGTCCCGGTATCGCCGGGAATGCGCCGCCAGTTCTTCCGGCGTCGCCCCATGCGCCCCGTGCAGGACCAGGGGCTCGGCCATGTCCAGCCCGCAGAGGTGTGCGGTGGCTTCCAGGGGCCGCAGCAGCTCGGCCATGGTGAAGCGGTTGTGGCCGGCTGGCGAGTACGAGGATTCCGGTCCGCCGGTTGAGGTGACAAGCTGCAGGCGCTTCCCGTGCAGCGCGTCCCCACCGGCGCCGTAGGCAAAACCGCGGGTGAGCACCTGGTCCATCCATTCCTTCAGCAGCCCGGGAACGGAATACCAGTGCCAGGGAAACTGCAGCACGATGGTGTCGTGTTCCCGCAGGTACCGCTGTTCCAGTTCGGCGTCCACGCGACGGTCAGGGTAGAGGGCCGCCAGGTCCCGGACCGTGACACCATCAAGGTCCCCGATGGAGGCGGTGAGGTGGGCGGCGACCCGGGATCCTGCCAAATCGGGGTGGGCCACGATGACAAGGGTGCGTTGGTTGGTCATGGAGTGTTCGTATGTCCTTCCAGTGCAGCTTCGGGTTCCGGCGCCAGGGGCCTAGTCATTGGTCAGGACCACGCGGAAGCGCGCCCGGCCGGACATCATCCGGTTGAAGCCCTCGGCTGCCTGCACGAGCGGGTAGGTTTCGATCAGGGGGCGCACCCCGGTCATCGCCGCAAAGCGAAGGGCGTCCTCGGAGTCTTTTGCCGTCCCGGAGGCATGTCCGGCGATCGAGCGGCTGCCGCCCACGAGGAGGCCGGCGTTAACCGGGACTGGTTCGTGCGGGACGCCAAGGACCACGAGCCGGCCACGGGCCGCGAGTCCCGGAACGGCGGCAGACATCGCATGGGAGTCGGTGACGGTGGCGAGGACGACGGCGGCACCGCCGAGGCCCCTCAGTTCCGCGGCGACGTCGGAACTGAGGCTGTCAATGTAGTGGTGGGCGCCGAGGTCACGGGCAAACGGTTCCTTTTCGGCGCCGCGCGCAATGGCGACGGTTTCGAATCCCATCTTGGCCGCGAACTGGACACCGAGGTGGCCGAGGCCCCCCACCCCAAGGACGGCAACCAGGTCTCCCGGCCGGGCACCGCTGTGGCGCAAGCCGTTGAAGGTGGTGACGCCTGCGCACATCAACGGTGCGGCTTCCGCAAGCGTTAGTGCGTCGGGAACGGCAGCGAGGGCATCAGCCGGGGCGACGACGTACTCTGCATAGCCGCCGTCAGCGGTCAGCCCGGTGATCTTTCCGGCCTCGCAGGAGATGAAATCCCCGCGCCGGCATGGGTCGCACTGAAAGCACGCCCCGCCAAACCATCCGACGCCCACGCGCTGGCCGGGCGCCCACCGGGTCACGCCGTCGCCCAGCAGCTCAACGGTTCCGGCGACCTCATGGCCGGGGATACGCGGGTAGGAAGACGCCATGCCCGCACCGGGCATGCCATCACTGTGGCAGATGCCGCTGGCTGCGACTTTGATGAGCACATGTCCGTGGGGAACTTCCGGGCGATCGGTTTCAACGAGCTGCAGGCTCGCGCCCGGAGCGGTGATGTGGACGGCTTTCATGGTGGTTGTCCTTTCAGCGGACGATCTTGAAGTTGAAGGCAGGCGTTCCGAGGGCGCCCCACAGGCGGAGCCAGACGGGCAGCAGCATTTCGGTTCCGCGTGCCGTGGTGATGTCTCCGAGGTCGATGATGTCCTGGTGGCCGAAGTCCTTCAGGAGTCCGGTGACCACGGCCTTGGCTTCGGCGTCGTTGCCGGAGACGAAGACAGAGCCGGGGTCGGACAGCTGTCCGGGGTAGGCCATCAGGTCCGCATTCATGGTGTTGAGGGCCTTGACGACGCGGGCTGCGGGGAAGGCCCGTTGGATTCGCTCCGCCAGGGAGTCGGTGTCCTTGACGAAGAGAGTGGGGGGCATGCCGTTGCTGAAGTCGAGCGGGTTGGCGATGTCCAGGACTACCGCGCCGTCGAGGTTTGCGGGACCGACCTGCTCCAGCACCTCGAGCGATGCACCGCCGTTGGTTGCGTTGACGATCAGCCCGGCACCTTCCGCCGCGTCGGAGAAACGTGCCACCTTGATGGCCGGGTTCTCCGCGGCCCAGGTCCCAAAGGCAGGGTTGCCCATGGCGTCAGCTGCGGTCCGGGACATCGCGGCCGCGGGGTCGCGGGTGCCGACGGTGACGGAATGGCCGAGCTCCGCGAGGCGTGCGGCGATGGTCCGGCCAACCATTCCGGTTCCAAGTACTGCTGTCTTCATGGTGTTCTCCTGGTGATGGCGGCGCCGCCATTCAATGTGACGGATCGTTCCCAAGTTTGTGACGGATCGTTCCGTCTGTCAAACTGGGTCAGTCGGTATCGGAGCACACTGGAGGAGAATTGTGGCGCGCAGGACGGCTGAGGAAAACCGGCGCAACGTACTTGGGGTGGCCACGCGGCTGTTCTACGCGCACGGCATACGGGCGGTGGGCATGGACACCGTGGTCAAGGAGTGCGGGGTGGGCAACGCGACCGTCTACCGCCAGTTCCCCACCAAGGACGCCCTGGCCACGGCTTATGTCCAGGGCCGGGCAGACGCCTGGTTCGAGCGCATGCGTGAGGCTGCCGGCGGGCAAGGATCTCCGCAGGACAAGCTCATTGCCGTGTTCGAAATACTGGCCTCCGACTGCGCCGGAAGCAGCTACCGGGGGTGCCCCATGCTGAACACCAACACGGAGTTCCCCGACGGCGTGCACCCGGCCCACCTCGCCGCGGTCGCCCACAAGCAGCAGGTCCGCGACTGGTTCCACACCCTGGCGGCCGAGGCAGGGGCCGAGGACCCGGACCGGCTCGCCGAAGAACTCCTCATTGTCCTCAACGGCGCCTACGCCACGGCCGCGGTCCTGGACGGCGCCGTGTATGGATCGCGTGCGGTGGAGATGGCCCGCCGCCTGGTGGCCACGTCTTGCCCCGCACGCAGTTAACGCCGCAACGGCGGATGCTCAGGGCGGCAGCCCGCTCGTCCGCCCCTAGGCGTCGAGCTTGGTCAACGGCGCGTAGCGCAGCAGCAGGCGCTTCTCGCCGACGTCGAACTTGACCTTGGCGACCGTCTTGTCCCCCGCCCCCTCGAGCGCCAGGACCGTACCGTTTCCGAAGCTGGTGTGGTTGACTTTGTCCCCCACACTGACGGCGATGATTTCCTTCTGCGGTTGCACCCGGGTCTTGGCAAGGAACGCCGGAACGTCGGCATTGAACCCGGCGGAAGAATCTGCCGCCGCTCCGCGGGACGTGCCGGCGCCCCAGAAGGACCCGCTGTAACGGCCGGACCCGATGGAACCGCCGCCCGCCCACGACTGCCGGCTGGTGCCCTCACGTTTCCACTCAAGGAGCTCTGCGGGAATCTCCTCGAGGAACTGGCTGGCAGGGTTGTACTGGCTCTGCCCCCACATGCTGCGGACCTCGGAGCGGGTCACGTACAGCCGCTTGCGGGCACGGGTAAGTCCCACGTAGGCCAGCCGGCGTTCCTCTGCCAGCTCCTTGGGATCGGTGGCGGATCGCTGGTGCGGGAACAATCCATGTTCCATGCCCGTGAGGAACACCACCGGGAATTCCAGGCCCTTGGCCGTGTGCAGGGTCATCAGCGTGACCACGCCCAGACGCTTTGCCTCGGCCACCGCGGCATCGATGTCCGCGCCCGGGGCGTCCGGGATTTGATCGGCGTCGGCCACCAGGGACACCTGCTCCAGGAACGCGGCCAGGCTGCCTTCCGGGTTTTCCTGTTCATATTCACGGACCACGGCAACCAGTTCCGCCAGGTTCTCCACCCGGGATTCGTCCTGGGGATCGGTGCTGGAGCGCAGCGCGGCCAGGTATCCGGTTTGTTCCAGGACAGCTTCGAGTGCGGCGGCGGCGCCGGACCCCACCGCCACCTCGGCGAGGTCGTCCAGCATCTTCACGAAGCCCAGGACGGCATTGACGGACCGGGTGGCCATCCCGGGTGCCTGGTCGGCGCGCCGGGCAGCTGCCATGAAGGAGGTCCGCTCACGCTCGGCCAGCGCTGCCACCGCACCTTCGGCGCGGTCGCCGATGCCGCGTTTCGGCTCGTTCAGCACCCGGCGGAGATTGACGTCGTCGTCCGGGTTGACCAGGACCCGAAGGTACGCCAGGGCGTCCTTGATTTCCTTGCGTTCGTAGAAGCGCGTGCCGCCCACCACCTTGTAGGGCAGGCCCACGCGCACCAGCACATCCTCGATGGAGCGGGACTGGGCATTGGTCCGGTAAAAGATGGCGACATCACCGGGCCGCAGGTTGTCTTCGTCCTGGAGCCGGTCGATCTCCTTGGCAATGAACTGCGCTTCGTCGTGCTCGTTCTCGCCCACGTATCCGATGATTTTGTGGCCTTCGCCCTCGGCCGTCCAGAGCCGCTTTTCGGGCCGGTTGGGGTTGCGCGAGATGACCGAGTTGGCGGCGCTCAGGATGTTCTGGGTGGAGCGGTAGTTTTGCTCCAGCTTGATGGTCCGGGCTTCGGGGTAGTCCTTTTCGAATTCCACGATGTTGCGGATGTCAGCGCCGCGGAAGGCGTAGATGGACTGGTCGGAATCGCCCACCACGGTCAGTTCCGAGGCGCCCGGCCCTTCGCCCACAATTTCGCGCACCAGCGCGTACTGGGCGTGGTTGGTGTCCTGGTATTCGTCCACCAGGACGTGGCGGAACCGGCGGCGGTAGGACTCTGCCAAGGCCGGGAAGGCACGGAACATGTAGACGGTTTCGGCGATGAGGTCGTCAAAGTCCATCGCGTTGGCCTGCCGGAGGCGCTGGGTGTAACCCTTGTAGACGTCCGCAACGGCGTGCTCGAACGGATCGTTGTAGTTGGCCTCGGAGGCAAAGGAGTCGGCGTCGATCAATTCGTTCTTCAACGCGGAGATCTTGTGCTGGATGGCCTTGGGCGCAAACTTCTTGGGGTCCAAGTCAAGGGACTTGGAGACCTGGGTAACCAGCCGCAGGGAGTCGGCGGAGTCGTAAATGGAGAAGTTCGATTTCAGCCCGACGTTGGCCGCCTCCTGCCGCAGGATGCGCACGCAGGACGAGTGGAACGTGGAGATCCACATGATCTTGGCGCGTCCGCCCACCAGCGCTTCGATACGCTCCCGCATTTCAGCGGCCGCTTTGTTGGTGAAGGTAATGGCCAGGATTTCGCCGTGGTGGGCACGGCCGGTGGCGATCAGGTAGGCGATCCGGTTACTGAGCACGCGGGTCTTGCCTGATCCTGCACCGGCGACGATCAGCAGCGCCGGGCCTGCGTGCTTGACCGCCTCTTCCTGCTGCGGGTTCAACCCCTCCAGCAAGGCTGCGGCATCCGGGCGGTGGCCCCGGGAATGCCCTTCCGGTGCCTGTCTTGCGCGCACGCCTCCCCCGCCCGCGGGGACCGCAACGGCGCCTTCGGAGGGCGACTTGGTGCGGGCGGTGGTGGCAGGAGCGGCCTTGAACGGCCCGTCAGAGTATGGGTCAAACAACATATCCATGGTGCCTACAAGTCTAGGCGGTGGGACCGACACCGCCTTCCAGGCTGTGGATTACGGGCTGTGCGCCCGCGGTGGTGCTACGCCACCGAGCCTGACAGGAGGGCCGCACGCAACTCCCGCACCGCCGTCGTTCCTCCGGCCAGGAACCACTCCAGGCCGTTGACCCGGACGGTGTCCACGGCGCCCCCGGCTGCCCGGACGATTGCCTTGCCCGGCAGCCAGTCCCACTCCGGGCAGCTGTGCTGGAACCAGCACCCCAACTGGCCGTCCGCCACGCGGCCCAGGTCGCAGGAACCCGAGCCCAGCATGCGGAGGGACGCTGCGGACGTCGCCGCGGCGTGCCACGGCATGGCGCACAGGGGATCCATCAGCCACGTGGGGTGGATGTAGGTGGCGGCGCCGAGTTCGGCCACGGGGGTGGTGTTCCGCCTGCCGCTGTCGTCGGCGAAGACGGTGAGCGCTTCGCCGTTGCGGGTGGCGGGCCTGTCGCGGCCGCCGACCCAGAGTTTGTCCTCCTCCGGCTGGAAGACGGCGCCGAGCAGCACATCGGCGGAATCCTTGAGCGCTATGGCTGAACACCAGTAAGTGGAGCCATGCAGGAAGTTGTAGGTGCCGTCCACGGGATCGATCACCCAGGTCCGCCCGCTGGTCCCTTGGACGGACGCGCCCTCCTCGCCCAGGATGCCGTCTTCCGGCCGGCAGCGCCGCAGCTGCTCCAGCACGTAGGCCTCCGCGGCGTGGTCGGCCGCAGTCACCACGTCCGAGACGGAGGTCTTCTGTTCCGATTCCAGGCCGGCCATGCGCATGAGGAGCGCCAGCTGTCCGGCTTCACGGACCAGCGCCGCCGCCAGCTCGTAGTCGTCCAATGCGGGGTCAAGAACAGCTGCGCTGTGTCGGCCAGTGGTCATGGGTTCAGTTTATGGGGCGGGATAATGGTGCCATGGCCAAAACCCCTGCCCAGCGGATCAAGAAGCACGGCGCCAATGCGGTTGTGCCGCAGCATCACCTGCCACCGGTGGTCAATCCCACCACCGCGCGCACGCCCGAGAAGGCACAAGGGAACAGCAACCTCATTGTCGTTGCCGGCGTGGTGGCCAGCCTGTTCCTGTTCTGGTACCTGCACCTGCTGACCCTGACCCAGATGACGCAGCTCTCCCAGGAGATGGCCATGCCGGACTCGCTGATGGGCGGCTTCGATGCCGGCTACATCGGCCGGCTGCAGGCGGTCATGAACGGCGACGCCCTGGGCCAGCTGAGCTACGTCCACAAGACTGCCGGGACGCTCTTCCCACTGATTTTTGGCTTTACCTGGCTTCTCCTCATCGGGACCAACGTGGCGCGGAAGGCGCTCCGCTGGGCGCTCTGGGCTTTGCCCATGATGTTCGTGGTGGTCCGGTTGTGCGCCAACGTGGCCATTGACGCCATGATGGCTTCCAGCGGACCCGACGCCGGCCAGGTCGCCTTGGCGTCCGGCCTCACCGTTGCCGGCTGGGTACTTCTGGTGCTGAGCCTCCTGGCCGGGGCCGCGGCGGTGTTCCTCAACAGGCGGCAACGGAAAGGGCGTTAGGCAGCTGTTGCCCTGGCGCGCGCCGCTGCCCGCCGTTCCTTCCGGTGCCGCCGCACGCGCTGCGCAATGACCAACCCGGCGGCGGCCATCCCCACCGTGACCGGATAGCCCATCAACCGTTCCAGCGTGCCGGGCTCGGGCACGTCCATGCGGGTCAGGCCGCCGGTCGCCACGGCCGCCAGCGATACCCCTCCGCAGACCAACAGGAACCAAGCCATCCCCGTCTGCCGCCGCCACAGGATGCCCAGGACCAGCAGGGCAGACCCGCCGGCCAGGAAGTAGGTTATGGCCCCCACGTAATGCAAGGGTGAGCCGGCGTCCTCCGGGACCAGGCCCACCACTACGGTTCCGGCCCCCGCGGCCCCGGTCAGCACCCGCACCCACACCGCGGCCAGCAGGGGTTTCCGGTGTGTACGGTCAACCCGGGCACCATGCCGTGCCGCCACGCACAGCAACCCCGAGCTCAGCAGCACCGCACCCAGCAGGAGTCCAAGGCCCTGGAGGACGAACGAGCCGTTCATCACCCAGTTCAGTGGCGAGCACACCTGCCGCCCGGCATGGACGCCGCAGTGCAGCGCACCAAGGTCGCTGATGTAGCCGGTCCTGAGGTCATACGGACGCGGGCCGGCCCAGGCAAGGGCCACCACCGCCTCGGCGAGGAAGTACTGCAGCACGCTCAGCACGGACCAGGCGCCGATGTAGTGCCGGGTGGACGCGGTGTTCGGCAGGTAGGCGGCAGCGGGAGTGGCAGTCGGGGCTGGACTCATGGTTTGAGCGTAGTACGGCCCGGCACCTTGTATGCTTGTAACCGTGTTCGGACCAGCCGGCCCCGCCGGTTGCCGAATGCCCGCCCTCGTAGCTCAGTGGATAGAGCACGGCTCTCCTAAAGCCGGTGTCGTTGGTTCGATTCCAATCGAGGGCACTTGAACTCCAGTTCCCCGCAGTCCCTCCTTCGCGCCTACCTCCTGGGCAGCCCGGCGGACGGTCCCGCCGCACCGGAGCGGCCGGGACGCTGGCTGGTGGAGCGCGATCTGCTGGACAGGTCGGACGGCACCCGCGGAACCTTTACCGGCGTCGTGCTCTACACCGCAATGGACGACGACGGCCTTGCCCTTCGCGAGGAAGGCACCATGCGCTGGCCTGCTTTCACCGGCCCCGCCTCACGGGAGTACGTGCTGAAGGCGTCCCCGCGGCCGGACGCCCTGGACATGTTCTTCCCGGACGGCCGCCCGTTCCACAGGATGAGCTTTACCCCGGATGCCAGCCAGGACGCGCACTGGTGCGACCCCGATACCTACCGCGTGACCTACACCTGCCAATCACCTGACCGGTTCAGCTACAGCTGGGACGTTACCGGTCCCCGTAAGGACCTGCTGCTGGTCTCGCACTTGGAAAGGATTCCCGCATGAAGGACAGGATCGTGGTGTCCGCCGTCTGCGTATTCGATGAAGCCGGACGCCTCTTGACGGTCCGCAAACGCGGCACGGACATGTTCATGCACCCCGGCGGCAAACCGGAGCCGGGCGAAACTGCCGTCCACGCCGCCGCCCGCGAGCTGGCCGAAGAAGTGGGCATCGTGGTGCGTCCGGAGGATCTGGAACTGATGGGGGTCTGGGTGGCCGATGCCGCCAACGAGGCCGCCACCGACATCGAGGCAACCGTCTTCCTCGCCCCGGGAACCTGGCAGGCCACCCCGGCCGCGGAGATCGCCGAGATCCGTTGGCTGGACTATGCCGGGACGGACGGCGCATCCCTCCCGGCGGACCTCGCACCGCTGCTCACGGACCACATCCTGCCCGTGCTGGCCGCGCGGCCGCAGCTCCGCTAGAACTCGGGGACGGACTCCTGCGCCACGGCCGTGGCCTCGGCAAACTGCGTCCGGTACAGCTCAGCGTAGCGGCCGTCCGCCGCCAGCAGTTCGGTGTGGGTTCCCCGTTCCACGATTTGGCCGCCCTCCACCACCAGGATGGCGTCCGCCGCACGGACGGTGGAGAGCCGGTGGGCAATCACGACGGCGGTCCGGCCCTCGAGCGCGGCGCCCAGGGCTGCCTGGACGGCGGCTTCGTTGGTCGAGTCCAGTGCAGCAGTGGCCTCATCGAGGATGACGACCCGGGGTTGGGCGATCAGGAGCCGGGCGATGGTCAGGCGCTGGCGTTCGCCGCCGGAGAGCCTGTACCCGCGCTCCCCCACCACTGTCTCCAGGCCGTCCGGCAGGGACCTGATCATGGTCTCGAGGCGTGCCTGGCGCAGGACGTCCCACATGTCTTCATCCGTGGCGTCAGGCCGGGCCAGCCGGAGGTTGGAGGCGATGGTTTCGTGGAACAGGTGGCCGTCCTGGGTGACCATGCCCAGGGTGTCCCGCAGCGAATCGAAGGTGGCGTCCCGGACGTCCAGCCCCGTCCCCGGCGCGGTGCCGCCGAGACGTACGGCGCCCGAATCGACGTCGTAGAGCCTCGACAGCAGCTGGGCAATGGTGGACTTGCCGGCCCCCGAGGAGCCCACCAGGGCAACGGTCTGTCCTGGTTCCACCCGGAAGCTGACGCCGTGCAGCACTTCCTCGCCGCCGCGGGTGTCAAGGGTGGAGACTTCCTCCAGGGAGGCCAGGGAGACCTTGTCCGCCGAGGGGTAGGCGAAGCGGACGTTGTCGAATTCGACCGACACGGGGCCGGCAGGAACGGGCACGGCGTCCGGTTTTTGCTGGATGAGCGGCTTCAGGTCCAGGATCTCAAAGACCCGTTCAAAACTGACCAGTGCGCTCATGACTTCAACGCGGGCGTTGGACAGCGCCGTGAGCGGGGCATAGAGCCGCGTCAGCAGCAGCGCCAGGACCACCACGTCCCCGGGCGCGAGCTGGCCGGCCAGGGCGAGCCAGCCGCCCAGTCCGTAGACCAGCGCGAGCGCGAGCGCGGACACCAGCGTCAGGGCCGTGACGAACGTGAACTGCAGCATGGCCATGCGCACGCCGATGTCGCGGACGCGTCCCGCGCGGGCAGCGAACTCGCGGGATTCCTCATCCGGGCGGCCGAACAGCTTCACCAGCGTGGCGCCGGGTGCGGAGAACCGCTCCGTCATCTGGGTGCCCATGGCGGCGTTGTGCGCAGCGGCTTCGCGGCGCAGGTCTGCCAGTTTGGAGCCCATGCGGCGGGCCGGGATCAGGAAGATCGGGAGCAGGACCATGGCGAGCACGGTGACCAGCCACGACTTGTTGAGCATCACGACCAGGGTCAGGGCCAGTGCCACGGAGTTGCTCACCACGCCGGAAAGCGTGCCGGCAAAAGCGGACTGCGCTCCGATGACGTCGTTGTTTAGGCGGCTGACCAAGGCTCCCGTGCGGGTTCGGGTGAAGAAGGCAATGGGCATGCGCTGCACGTGGTCGAACACCCGGGTGCGCAGGTCCACGATGACGCCTTCGCCAATGGTCGAGGACAGCCAGCGGGTCAACAGCCCCACTCCGGCTTCGCCCACCGCCACGATGGCGATTAGCACCGCCAGCCAGATCACGGTTCCGGCATCCGTCTTGGCGATGATGGCGTCAACCACCTGGCCGGCGAGCACCGGGGTGGCGACGGCAAGGAAAGCCGCGACGATGGAGGACAGCACAAAGGCAATGAGCTTGCCCTTGTGCGGGGCGGCGAAGGCCAGCACCCGTTTTAAAGTTGCCTTGGAGAACGGCTTCGAGCCGCTCTTGGCGGTGCTGATGTTGTAGAGCGAGCTCCAGGCCACACGGTCCATGCTCATGGTTATTTCTCCTGGCTTGCAGTGTGGTGGAGTTCCTGGACCATGCCGTCTTCCAGGTGCCACCGTGAGTCGAGCCGAACATTTTCGAGCAGCCTGCGGTCGTGGGTGACCAGCAACAGGGCGCCATCGTAGCTTTCCAGGGCCTCTTCCAGTTGCTCAATGGCGGGAAGGTCCAGGTGGTTGGTGGGTTCGTCCAACACCAGCAGGTTCACGCCGCGGGCCTGGAGCAGCGCCAAAGCTGCCCGGGTCCGTTCACCGGGCGACAAGGAATCCACAGTCCGGGACGTGTGGTCCGCCTTGAGGCCGAACTTCGCCAGGAGGGTGCGGACGTCGGCGCTGTTCCAATCGGCCAGCACGGCCTCCACGGCGTCGCCCAGGGGCCGGGCACCATCAAGCAGCCCGCGGGCCTGGTCGATTTCGCCGACGGCGACTGAGGCACCCATGGAGGCTTCGCCGTCGTCCGGCTCCTGGGTGCCCAGCAGCAGCCGCAGCAAGGTCGACTTTCCGGCGCCGTTGGGCCCGGTAATCCCGATGCGTTCCCCGCCGTTGAGCTGGAGGTTCACCGGTCCCAGCGTGAAGTCCCCCTGGCGGGCCACCACCCCGCGCAGGGTGGCGACGACGGCGCTGGAGCGGGGTGCCTGGCCGATGCTGAACTGGAGCTGCCACTCCTTGCGGGGCTCCTCCACCACGTCGAGCCGGGCGATGCGGGACTCCATTTGCCGGACCTTTTGGGCCTGCTTCTCCGACGACTCCGTGCTGGCGGCGCGGCGGATCTTGTCGTTGTCCGGGTTCTTCTTCATGGCGTTCCGGACGCCCTGGGAGCTCCACTCGCGCTGGGTCCGTGCGCGGGACACGAGGTCTGCCTTGGTGGCTGCAAAGTCCTCGTACTTCTCGCGGGCGTGCCGGCGGGCCACCGCGCGTTCCTCAAGGAAGGCGTCGTAGCCGCCGTCGTAAACGGCCACGCTGTTCTGGGCAAGGTCCAGCTCCACCACGCGCGTCACACAGCGGGCCAGGAACTCACGGTCGTGGCTGACCAGCACCACGCCGCCGCGAAGCCCCTGGACAAAGTTTTCAAGGGTGGCTAAACCGGCGAGGTCCAGATCGTTCGTGGGCTCATCGAGCAGCACCACGTCGAAACGGCTCAGCAGCAGCGCGGCAAGGGCGACCCGCGCGGCCTGGCCGCCGGACAGTCCAGTCATCAGCGCATCCGGGCCGGCGTCCAGTCCGAGGTCGGCGAGCGCAGCCGGAATGCGGTCATCGAGGTCCGCAGCGCCGGAGGCCATCCAGCGGTCGAACGCCCGTGAATAGGCATCGTCTGCCCCGGGTTCGCCGGAGCCCAGGCCCTCCGCGGTGGTTTCCATCTGCAGGGTCGCTTCCGCGCAGCCGGTCCGCCGGGCAATGTAGCCGGCCACGGTCTCACCGGAGAGGCGTTCGTGCTCCTGCGGCAGCCAGCCAACGAAGGCGTCCGCCGGGGCCAGGCTGATCGAACCGTCCTGGGGCTCGTCCACGCCGGCGAGGAGGCGCAACAGGGTGGACTTTCCGGCGCCGTTTGCTCCCACCACCCCGACGACGTCGCCCGGGGCGACCGTCAGCGACAGCCCGGAGAAGAGCATACGGTGGCCGTGGCCGCCGGAGACGTCCTTGGCAACGAGGGTTGCGGTCATTGATTCGTCCTTTCGCCACTGCCCGGGCAGCCAATATGCGGCCGGCGCAGCAGCGGATACGGGGCCGCGGCGCCGCTGGGGCTGCAGGACATAGAAGAACCCGCTGGTCCGGACTTGGGGGGTGTACGGACCAACGGGCTCGACCATCAACTATAGACGAATGTGGGACGCCGGCAAAATCCGCGGCACGGCTCCGGACCGGCCGGCACGGTAAAGTTATCCACACCACCACACGTTCTGCAGAGGGCTCTACATGACCATTCCCGCCAAGGCGTTTCAACGCTGGCTGCAAAGCATCGCCCCCGATGCCAGCACTGCGGACGTCTGCCGGGTCTCCGGGATCAAGCGCACCACGCTCGCCCAGCAGCTGGTCCGCGGAAAGGTGGCCGTCCATACCGTGGTCAGCATCAGCCGCGCCTATCACGCGAATCCGGTCGCTTCGCTGGCCGGCTTCGACGATTACCGCGTCCTGGCCGGCCCACCCCACCCGCCTACGAAGTGCGAGCTGGTAAGCCAGATTTCCACGCCCGACCTCCTGCGGGCCCTCTTGTCCCGGTCCGCCATGGACCCTGTCCCGGGAACTGCCGCACCCGCCCTGGGCCCTGCCCCGCATGCCACTTCGGTGAAGAACTGGGTTGATGCGATCGACGACGGCGAGGTCCGTCAGCGGGTGTCGGCCAGTACCGGGGTGGCCCCGCAAAACTATTCAGCCCAGCTGACGGCCAACCGGCTCTCCCCGAACTCGCCATGGCCACCGCCGTGGCCGCAGGGGTGGGGCCCGTGGGCGGACTGGTGGCGACGGGGCTTGTCACCGAGGAGGAGGCCGGCTGGCCGGCGGGGGCCCGGCAGGCCGCACTGGACAGCCTCTCCGACGGTGAACTCACCGTGCTCGCGGGAGACCGGCTGCAGGCCTTGGGCAAAGTGCTGCGCCGGCATGAACATGACCAGGCACAAACGGAAAAAATATGGGAGAACCTGGGATGATCGAGACCCTCCAGTGGAGCACACTGGCCATTTGCGGCCTCGTGGCCGCAGCACGCATTCCCAGTGCCCTCCGCGGCGAAAACCGTTCCCTGTTCGGCATCTTCGCCTTGATGACCCTTGCCATCCTCTTGAGCATCCAGGGCCCCTACCTCGTCATCGACCAGGCGATGGGCGGAATCAACCTGGCCAACCTGCTGCTGCGCTTCGTCGTCTTCGGCGCCATCTTCTTCCTCGGCATCCGCGTCTCCCGGGGCTTCGGCGCGGACGGCGCCTACCGGCTGATCACGGGAAAGACCGGACTCATGGTCCTGCTCACCATCTCCGCCGTGATGGTTGCCCTTTTCCTGCTCATGGACACCTCGGGCTCCTCCGCCGGCTTGATGGCCATTTCCGCCAAGGACGGACGCAACTACGCCCTCGTCGAGTATTACGGCGCCGCCGGCCGGGCGTACCCCGCATTCGTTGCGCTCGCCCTCGTGCCGCCCATGGTGCGTGCCGTGCGGGAACGCCTGCCCCTCCTGGTGCGGATTGCCGCCGGGTTGCTGGCACTGGGCGGGGCAGCCGTTGCGCTGACCTTGCTCTTTCCCTTGATCCCGCCGTCGATGAACGCGGCGGAATTCATCATCAATTATTCGGCAGTCCTCTGTTACGTGGTAGGGCTGGCCCTGATCTGGACAGCCCGGATAGTCAACCGCCATTCGGGGTCCCGAAAGACATCTACCGAAACGTAACCTTTTCCGCTTTCACAAAATCATTAGTGTGTGACACAATCATGAATGTGTGAAGGCGGGCTGACCAGGCGCTTTTGAACGGGGATAAATTCTGAATCGCCGGGCCGTCCAACATGCCTTTGCACACATTGGGGGGATGAGTGGTGGCGGATCGTTGGGGACCGCCCCCACTCAGCCTGTTTAAGGGCTCTTTACCCGGCCTAGCAAGAGCTATTGCCGGGTGAAGCGCAGGGTGACCAGTTGGAACGGCCGCAGGCTGAGCCCGGCCCCGCTCCCGCCCGGAACAACTCCCGGCGCTTCGTCCGCCCGCTCCAGCAGGTCCGTGGCCACCACTCCATGGACCGGGAAGTTGGCGGTGATGCGCCCGGCTGAGCGCTGTCCCAAGGACTCGTAGAGCCGCACCACAACATCGCCGGAACCGTCCTGCGCAAATTTGACCGCTTCGACCACCAGCGCAGGATTGCTGACCGTGAACAGAGGCTGCACCGGCGCCGCACCGCGGACCAGCCGGGGTGCCAGGTTGGTCCGGTACCCTTCCTCGACGGCGTCCGCAATGCCGGCGCCCGGGCGGATGGACACGGTCAATTCGTGGCGGCCGCGATCGGCGTCGGGGTCGGGGAACTTGGGTGCGCGCAGCAGGGACAAACGCACCGTCGTAGTGGTTCCGCCGTCGCTTTCCCTGACGCTCCTGCCCACATCGTGGCCGTATGTGGAAGAGTTGGAAACAGCCACGCCATAGCCGGGTTCGCCAACATGGATCCACCGGTGGGCGCAGATTTCGAACTTCGCGGCCTCCCAGGAAGTGTTGGTGTGGGTGGGCCGGAAGACATGGCCGAACTGGGTTTCCGCTGCGGACCGATCGGCCCGCACATCCAGGGCGAAGCCCAGCTTGAGGAGCTTCTCCCGCTCCTGCCAGTCGACCGTGGTGGTAATTTCCAGGGACGGACTGCCGGGCGCCAGGGTGATGCGCTGCGTGAGCGGCGAGGTGCCTGCCACCCGGTCCACGACGACGACGGCTCGCGCCGCGTCCGTGGACAGCCGGACCGATTCCGCGTGCCGCAGCGGCGTGACGTTGCGCCGGTGGAATTCGTCGATGTCCCAGGCATCCCATTCATTGGGCGTGTCCCGGTGCAGTTCCAGCAGGTTGCCGCGCTGGCCGGGGGCGATGGCCTCGCGGCCGGTGGCGTGGTCGCGGAGGGAGACCAGCAGCCCGTCGGCGTCGACCACGGCTCGGATGATGCCGTTGTCCAGGATGCAGCAGTCGCCGTCCCGCGTGGCGCGGACGGCGTCCGTCGCGGCCACGGGCGTGGCTGCGGCGAGCGCCGGAACACCCTGCCGCGCGTGCGGAGCCGCATTGAGCAGGAACTCCTGATCGCCCGGACCCAGCATGGCTGATGCCGCCTGGCCAATGATTGCTTCGAGCGCGGTATCGATGGCCCGGTAGTTCCGCTCGGCATCCTGATGCACCCAGGCAATGGAGCTGCCCGGCAGGATGTCGTGGAACTGCTGCAGCAGCACCAAGTGCCAGAGCCGCCGGAGTTCAGCGGCGGGGTACTCGTAGTCGCCGCCGGTACGGACCGAAGCCGTGGCGCACCACAGCTCCGCCTCGCGCAGCAGGTGCTCACTGCGCCGGTTGCCTTTCTTGGTGCGCGCCTGGCTGGTGTAGGTGCCGCGGTGCAGTTCCAGGTACATCTCGCCCACCCAGACGGGCAGCCCCTGGTAGTCGTCCTCGGCCCGCCGGAAGAAGCTCTCCGCCGACCCGATCCGCACCTTGGGCGACCCTTCGAGGTCCCGAGTGCGGGCTGCGGCAGCCAGCATCTCCCGTGTGGGACCGCCGCCGCCGTCGCCGTAGCCAAACGGCACCAGGGACACGGTGCCGCGTCCGTGGTCCCGGTAGTTGCGTTCAGCGTGGGCCAGGTCGCGGCCGCTGAGGTCCGAGTTATACGTGTCCACCGGCGGGAAATGGGTGAACAGCCGGGTGCCGTCGATCCCCTCCCAGTTGAAGGTGTGGTGGGGCATCCTGTTGGTCTGGTTCCAGGAGATCTTCTGTGTGAGGAACCAGCGGCTGCCTGCCGCTTTGACGATCTGGGGAAGAGCAGCGCTGTACCCGAATGAGTCCGGCAGCCAGGCTTCCCTGCACTCGATACCGAACTCGGAAAGGAAGAAGCCCTTGCCCTCCACGAACTGCCGGGCCATCGCCTCACCGCCGGGCATATTGGTATCCGATTCCACCCACATGCCGCCGACCGGGACGAACTGGCCGGCGCGCACCTTCTCGCGGATCCGCCCGAACAATTCCGGGTAGTACTCCTTGATCCAGGCCAGCTGCTGTGCGGAGGAACAGGAGAAGACAAAGTCCGGGTTTTCATCCATCAGCGCCACTACGTTGGAGAACGTCCTGGCGCACTTTCGGATGGTTTCGCGGACGGGCCAGAGCCACGCCGAGTCGATGTGCGCATGGCCGGTGGCCACCAGCTGGTGGGCGGAGGCATACGCCGGCCGGCGCATGACCTCGGCGAGGGCCTCACGCCCTGCCGACGCTGTCCCGGCGACGTTGTCCGGGTCCATCACGTCCATCATGCGTTCCAGCGCCCTGAGGATCTCGTGGCGGCGCGGCAGCTCCAGCGGCAGCTGTTCCATCAGGCCGGACAGGGTCCAGAGGTCCTGCTGCAGTTCCCACACGCACTGGTTCAGCTCGGCGATGGCGATGGTACCGAGCCGGTACTGCGGCGCTGCGCCGGCTGTTGCCTTGTCGCCCAGCGGAGTGGCCGCAAAGGTCCAGCCCTGCGCCATGTCCGGGTTCGCGGCGGCCTCCACGTAAAAGTCCACGGCCATGCCGCTGCCCAGGAGCTTCAACGGGATGTACTGGTTGCGGGGCGAGATCGCCTTGATGATGGACCCGTCTGAACGCCAGGCGATTCCCTCGCACTGGAATCCGGGCGCCTCCGTGGTGAACCCGAGGTCAACCACCACCTCCAGGGTGGTGTCGGGGCCGCCGCCCCACGATTCCGGCACTTCCCCCTGAAGCCTCAGCCAGGTGGTGCCCCACGGCCTGCCCCAGGGCGCGCCGTGTTCCTGCGGCTGGAACTGTTGCCGCATCGCTTCGAGCGCCGGGACCGGTTCGCCGGGAACTTCCCAGCTGCTCAGGGCAAGCGGGACCGTCCTGCTGTAGATGGCCGGGGTGATGCGCTCTCGCACAAACCTTGCCAGGCGGACTTCCGTGATCCTGCGGTCGTCATGCAATATGGGTCCTCTTTAAGCTTGGAACTGGATCATGGTATCCATTCGATGGACAAATCTACCCGTTGGCTTCACGGCATCCAACCCCTCGAGCCGGGAGTTTACCCCTGGGTCCGCGGGACGGCGGCTTCCGGTCGCAGGATCCGGGTTTCACCGGAGTAGACGTTGAAGCTCGTGCCCCGGCTGAAGCCCGCCACGGTCAGCCCGTTGGCCTCGGCCAGCTCCACGGCAAGGCTCGACGGTGCGCTGACGGCGGCCAGGACGGGGATTCCGGCGAGGGATGCCTTCTGCACCAGTTCGAAGGACGCCCGCCCGGACACCTGCAGGACGGTGCCGGTCAGCGGCAGGAGGCCTTCGCGCAACGCCCACCCCACCACCTTGTCCACGGCGTTGTGCCGTCCCACGTCCTCGCGCAGGCACAGGAGTCGCGATTCGCCGTCGTCCCCAATCCTGAAGAGGCCCGCGGCGTGCACTCCGCCGGTATCGTCAAAGAGGCGCTGGGATTTCCGCAGCAGCCCGGGCAGCGACGCCAGGACTTCCGCATCGACTCTCAGCGGATCCGACTGCGGGCTGAAGTGCGAGGACTTTTGGACTGCATCAATGGAGTCGGTTCCGCAGATGCCGCAGGAGCTGGATGTGTAGACCTTCCGCCCGGTATCCGGAACCTTGACGTCGGGCCGCAGCTGGGCCTCCACCACGTTGAACGTCTGGACGCCGTCCTCGTCCTCGCCGGCACAGAATCGCAGTGATACCAGTTGCTCCGGAGCCCAGATGACGCCCTCGGACACCAGGAATCCGGCCACGAGGTCAAAGTCGTCCCCGGGGGTCCGCATGGTTACCGAGTAGGAAAGCCTGCCGAGCCGGATTTCCAGCGGCTCCTCCACCGCGAGGACGTCTTCGCGGTGGCGGACCGGGTACTCCAGGGCGCCGGGCGATCCATCCAGTACGTACTTGTGCACCTTTCGGCGCTGGGTTACGCGTCCCATGTTCCAGCCTGCCTCGTCATGACTCCATCATGGCACTTTCGGCGCCCGGCTCAGTCCAGCAGCGCGCTCCAGTCCACGGGGCCGCTGGGTGCGGGCTTGCCCTTGGGCTGCCCGGTCCGTCCAGCGGTTCGCGGCTTGGCCTTTGCCGCCGCGTCCGCGGGCGGCGGCATGGGCGGGCCCCAGGGCAGTGCGAAGGCCGGCACCGGCTCCCCCAGTTGCACGCCGTGCGGCGGTACCACCAGGACGCCGTCGGCGGCAGCCAGTCCCCGCATCATTCCGGGTCCTGTGTGCTGGGCCGGCGAGGCCATGCCGTACAGCAGCCGGAACGGCATCAGCCGGGTGCGCCCCGGGTCCGGTTCGATCATGGTGCCGCACGGCACCACCTGGACGGCGGGCATGGCGGCGTGGCCCAGCGCGGCGAGGAGCGGGGCGCCCACAGTGGACAGTGCCATCATGGCCGCGAGCGGGTTGCCCGGGAGGCCCAGGACAAAGCGGCCGTCCGGAAGTTCGGCAAGGACGGCGGGGTGCCCCGGACGCATGGCCACGCCGTCGATGACCAGCCGGCCGCCAAGTTCAGCCACGGCCCGCCGGAAGTGGTCGGTCCCCGAGCGCCCGGTTCCTCCGGTGGTGATGACGACGTCGGCCGGCAGGTCCGGCGCGTTCGGCACCTCCGGCACGACGTCTTCGAGCGCCGCCAGCCATTCCTCGTAGGAGTCGCCGACCCGCTGCTGACCGCCCGGTATACCACCAAGCATCGCTACGACGTCCTGCAACTGGGGCCCGAAGGTATCGCGCACCATGCCCGGCCCGGGGGTGCCTGAGTCCACCACCTCGGAGCCTGTCAGGACCAGGCGCACCACGGGCTTGCCCCTGACCTGGAGTTCATCGTGTCCGGCCAGTGCGGCCAGTGCCAGGTGTGCGGGGTTGAGGTCCACGCCGGCTTTGACCAGGACCTCCCCTTCCAGGGCTTCTTCGCCCGCTTTCCTGATGTGCTCACCGGCGCGTGGTTCCCCCGGGCGGGCCTTTCCGCCGGTCATCAGCAGCGGGAGTCCCTCGTCGTCCGTGGCTAAAACTGCATTCTCGGTCCTCAGGACCGCTTTGCCTCCAGCCGGGATCAGGCCTCCCGTGACGATGATGCTTGCCTGGTGCGGGGCAAGGCGGTTTCCGGGGTCCACCGGAATCCAGGGGCCGCTGCCGTTGACCGCCCAGCCGTCCATGGCTGAGGACGCATAGTGCGGCATGTCCTGGAGTGCCAGGATGTCCCGCTCGAGCCTGCGGCCGAGGGCCATGCGCAGCGGCACCGGCCCTGGCGGGATCGGGGTGGCAGCATCGAACGCAGCCTGCCGGGCTTCTTCCCAGGTGTGCGCCAGGTGGTGCCCGTGGCTGGTTTCGGTCTCCGGTTCCGTGGTCTCCGGTACAGGTGTTTCGGGCCCGGCGGTCCCCTGTGGCGCTTCGGGGTCGTCGGCGGGTGGGACCTCCGGCCAGTCGCGGGGTTCTGCCGTCATTCGCCGGGGGTCCCGGCGGCAGCTTCATTCTCGTAGTCGGCAGCCAGGGACCGTGCCACGGACATAGCCGCTTCCATGGACGCCGTGTCCATTTCCCTGCCCGGTGCGGCGGCCAGCCCCGCGGCGAAGCCTGCGATGAACGTGGTGAGTGGAGCAGCCGGCCGGACAACGGCGTGGGCCGCGACCCCGGCAAGGGACAGCACTGCGTTCACGTCCACCTGGACGTCCTCCAGCTTGTACGCCTGGAGCAGGGCCCTGCACCATTCCTCCAGCGTTTCGTCCTGGCTTTTCACGACTTGCCTCCCACGTTGGCTCCGCACGTTTTGGTCAAAGTCTGCACGCTGGCTCCCGGCGGTGATCCCCAGCGTGGCAGCATCACCCCACGTATCCACGTCGGCAGTGGACCCGGCCGGGACTGTGACAAGCTGCACGTCCAGATTAGCAAGGAGCGACCTCACGGAGCCGTTGACCAGGGCGTTACGGCGGGACAAATCGCCGCACGATCTTTAACTCATCAGTGTTATAAATGGCTGCCAGCGGCTGTTCCCTGCCGTCGGCCGAGCGGGCCACGGCGCCACGCCCATCGCCCGCTGCTTCCACCGCGTCCCGGAGCATCGCCACCGCCCGGGCTGCCAGCGGCATGTCGCACGCAAGAACCAAAGTGAAGGGCGCCGCTCCCCCACATTCGGCAAGGGCCGCGAGGCCGGCTGAAATCCCGGCGGCAGGACCGGCAAACTTCGGCTCCTCCCGGCATGACAGGACCCCTGGCGGCAGGGCCTGGGCGGCCCCGGCATCATCGGCAGCCCCGCCGGACGGAGGGCTGCCGGCGGAAACATCACCCACGACCACCGTATGGCGGGCACCGGCAGCGGCATCAAGTGTCCATTCCAGGAGGGTTTTTCCCCGCAGGACCAACGATTGCTTGGGCACGCCGCCCAGCCGTGATGACCGGCCGCCCGCCAGGATCAGGGCGTCAAAGATCAACGGGTCCGTTTGCACCCACCCAGCCTAGCGAACAGCAACCGGCCTGGAAGCCGCTTGTCAGGCAGCGCGCTCCGGAAGCAGGAACGGATCCCAGGCGGGGGTTGGCTTTTCCAGCTCCTTGATCTGCCAGATGGTTCCATGCGGCGGCTCCGGTACGAAGCGCAGCGTCCATCCCATCTCGCCGGGGGTATGGTCACCCTTGACGTTGTTGCACCGCAGGCAGGCAGCCACGAGATTCTCCCAGGAATCGGCCCCGCCCCGCGATTTTGGGTGGACGTGGTCGATTGTGTGCGCTGCCTTTCCGCAATACGCACACTTATGCCCGTCACGCCGAAGCACACCACGGCGGCTGACGGCCGTTGAATGGTTATACCGGGGGCGGATGTAGCGGTTGAGGAGGATCACGGACGGGCGGCCCAGGACGTCGGTGGGGCCCACCACGGGATCATCCCCCTCGGCCACCACGCTCGCCTTGCCGGTGAGCACAAGCACCAGCGCCCGGCGGAAGGTGATAACCGCCAGCGGTTCATATCCAGCATTCAGAACGAGAGTGCGCATGCACGTACCTCTTCACGGCCGCACCCGTCAGGGGCACGAGGGCCGGCTGCCCTCGGCATGTCCGGGCTATGGATCGACATCACAAGAGTAAACAGAGAAATGCAATATCAGGTAATCGGTACTCGCCGTGGCCGGCTCCCCCTCCCGGTGGCGGAAGCCTGGGTGCACGCAGAATGGCGCGACTTAAACGGAAAAGACCCCCGCCTCAATGGCAGGGGTCCTTCCGGGCAAATCTCAGGCGCCGCCGCGTGCGGCGGGCTGTAATGGTTACCGGACGTGGATGAAGACCGGTCCGGAGCCAACGTTGGCGCTGAACACAACGGTGTCATTGCCGTTGAAGCCACCGTGGACGGCCATCCCGTTTCCGGCGTAGACGGCAATGTGGGCCATTCCTCCACCACCGTCGGCGTAGTAGATCAGGTCGCCGGGCTGGGCCTGGGAAGCAGGCACCCTGTCACCCAGTGACAGGTAACCGGCGGGCCAGTCGTGGAAGTGGATGCCGACAGCAGCCAGTGCGTTGGTCACCAGCATGGTGCAGTCCTGGTGCACGCCGAGCTGGGCGTAGGCAGCGGAGAGGATGGCAGCACCCTTGCCGCTGGCGGAAACCTGGGCGGCGGGGGCAGCCGTGGCATCGGCAGTTGCAACCTTGGCGGTGACCTTGGGAGCGGCAACGGCCTGGGCAACGGGAGCCGGAGCGGCTTCCTGCACCGCAACCGCGGGCTCGGGAGCCGGAGCCGGAGTGGTGGTGACGGCGGGCTTCTCGAAGCTGATGGCAATGGTGGAAGCCGCCGAGATCGGAGCGTCGACGGCGGATTCAACTTCCATGGCGGAGGCCGGAGCGGAGTCGCGCTTGACGTTGGTGTCGGCAGCGTTGGCTGCGATGCCGCTGGTCAGGACCAGGCCGGAAGCTGCAGCGATTACTGCAGCCTGGCGGCCCATGCCGCCGGCGTTGTCGCTGACAGCCTTGGCAATGATTGCGATCGAGTTGGTTTTGGTGACCTCGGCGCGGTGCCGTGCGGTAGCACGAGTCGTCATCAGTTCTCTCTTTCGTTTTCCTCTGGACCGCGGTGGCCTGTCCGAGGGGGTTGGATGCGCCGGCATCTTGGGGGTACGCCGGCGCGTCCCGAACGGGGATGTTGGTTTCTAGCGAAAAAGCTTTGGGCAAAGAAATAGCCCTTGGAGCGTGGAGCCGAAGAACTACTTGTTCAGGTGGTAGTACGTGGAAGTACCGGTGGCTGCCGGCGAGTGGAGCATGGTTCCCTGCGACGGGTTGAGCGCGCTGATCATCATGCCGTTGCCGACGTAGATGCCGACATGTGCGCCGCCGTTCTGGACCACGAGGTCACCCGGCTGCGGGGTGGAGGTGGGGGTCATGATGCTCCACGCGTTCGTGCGGGGAATGCTGATGCCAGCCTGCGCGTAGACCCACTGGACGAATCCGGAGCAGTCCCAGCCGTTGGGGGTGGTGCCGCCCCATACGTAGGGGTGGCCGATGCCGGTGTAGGCGATCGCGGCGATGCCCGAGGTGGCTGCGGACGAAACGGCCTCCACTGCCTGTCCGGCCTTGGACGCCTCCTGGCCGGCAGCGGTGGCGGTGCGGTCCGCGGACGCGGTGGACTGGGTGCGCACGGCTTCCACCTTCGGGGCGGCGGTGGTCTTGACCGCCGGACGCTCGAAGGAAACGGTGGCCGTGGGGGCCGCGGTGACAGCAAGGGCGGTCTGCGCAGAACCGGACTCCGTGGAGGCCGAGATGCCGGCGGTGGTGTCCGCGGCGTTGGCCGGCAGGCCCATGCTCAGGATGAGGCCCGAAGCCGCTGCCACAACGGCAGCCTGGCGGCCCACGGTCCCGGCATTGGCACTCACGGCCTTGGACATGGCGTCCAAGGGGTTGGCGCGAACCGTTTGCGCACGGTGGCGCGCAGAATTATGGCGTGAAGACACGAAGGTAGCCTCTCCCAATGCCTGCGAGGTGAGCTGTCGGATTCGGATGGGAGTCACCCGGCCACTTCGCTTCCTGGGAAGCTCATGACTTAACCCCAAGGCCTTCCGGAATGCAGAAGGCCAAAATTGGTTCCCCCGCCCCTGCCAGACGATGAAATGCGAACGGACCTTGAGCGGTGGCAGAGTTAGGCAATCCACTCAAGAGCGTCAACTTCGGAAAAGTTGACGCGAGTTAGACGGTACAGCAGTTTTGCTTCAATGTCACATTCAGGTCACGGCGGGTCACCGGAATCTGAGAGTGCGCAATCATACGGTTACAGCCAGCCCATCGGATCGACCACTTCGCCGTTGACCTGGACTTCGAAGTGCAGGTGGCAGCCAGTGGACGCGCCGGTGGTCCCGCTCAGCGCCACGACTTCGCCGCGGGAGACCGTTTGGCCCACCTTGACGTTGAAGGACGAGAGGTGGTTGTACGTGGTCTCCAGGCCGTTGCCGTGGTCGATCACCACCCGGTTTCCACCGCCGAACTGGTGCCAGCCGGCGAAGGTCACGGTTCCTGTTGCGGCCGCCAGGACGGACGTCCCGCACTGTGCCACGAAGTCCTGTCCACGGTGGAAATCTCCGGTGCCGCCGGTAATCGGGCTGACCCGGTAGCCGAAGGGCGACGCGGTCACGAGGGAGGCCAGCGGCGCGGCCAGGGTCCCGGCGGATGCCGCACGCGTCACCGATCCGGCCGACTGGGCGCTCAGCAGTTGCTTCAGCTTCCCGTCGGGGTCCGCCTGCGTCACGACGGCTGAGCGGCTGAAGTCGATCTGGGCGCCTACATCCGCGGAAATCTGGGGCTGGGGGCTGACTGCGGAGGCGGCCTGGGGTGCAATGCCAGCCGCATCCGTCGCCATGACGGGGCTGGTGGCGGGCATGGTCACCGTGAGCACCAGGCCGGTGGCGGCGAGGGCGATGCCGGCCTTTTGGCCGATGCCGCTGGCCGCGGCAAAGTCGGTGATTTGCCGGAAGGGACCCCGGCGCCGGCGTGCATCCCGCTGCGGGTCGCGGGGGCGCTCCGCAGCGGCTACTTCGACAACCCGGGGTGCCTCAGGGGGGCCCGCCGCGCGACGGCGGCCCCGGGAGGTCTGCATGGTCAAGAAGGGTTCCTCTCTGGAATAGCCTGCGGAGTTAGCTGTCGGATTCGGGTCAGAGAGATCAAAGACCCGGTCCGTCATGGGCAAACTTCCACACAGGGGTATTCCCGGAAGAATCCTTCACTGGAGAGGCTTGCTGCTGACGGACTTCACCCCAAGGCAGTCCCCCGCTGCCGGTTGTGGTTCCCCCGCCTCTGCCAGTAACGACTCGTACACCTGGCCCGCTGGCAGAGCTCGGCTCCGGATCAGGTAACGCTTAAGTATCAACGCTGCGTTCCACTATAAGGGCTTAAGACCCTAGGTAACAATTCCGTTATCTTTGCGTGGAATCCCTTGGGTGGGGTATGGGAAGGCGGCGTCAGGCCTGGTTCACGGCGACGAAAACGTGCGCCGCCACCTCGGGAGGCAGCTCCAGCGCGCCCTCGATTCCTGCCACCCGTACCGAAATGTAGTCACCGACGCGTTCAAGGGAGACAGACGCACCGGGCCGGATACCGCCCTCGTCGAGCTGGGTCAGCAGTTCGGGCTCCACCTGGATCGGTTCCGCCAGCCGGCTGATGGTCACGGCAGATTCAGGTCCGTAGGCCTTCATTGCCTCCACCAGGCTCATGGCGCCATCGCCGAACCCGGGCCCGGGCTGGCCGCCCAGCGCGGCAAGGCCGGGGATGGGATTTCCGTAGGGCGACTCCGTAGGGTGGTCCAGCATCTCGTAGATGCGGCGCTCCACCCGTTCGCTCATGACGTGTTCCCAGCGGCAGGCTTCGTCATGGACATAAGCCCAGTCCAGTCCAATCACGTCCGCCAGCAGGCGCTCGGCCAGCCGGTGCTTCCGCATGACCTCAGTGGCACGCTTGCGGCCGGTGTCGGTCAGTTCCAGGTGCCGGTCACCGGAGACGACAACCAGGCCATCACGCTCCATCCGGCCGATGGTCTGGGAAACGGTGGGTCCCGAGTGGCGCAGGCGTTCGGCGATACGGGCCCGGAGGGCAACGATGTTCTCTTCCTCAAGCTCCAGGATGGTCCTGAGGTACATCTCCGTAGTGTCGATCAGATCCGTCATCCAGCTCAGCTCCTCGAGCGCAGTACCTTACGTTGTCCCACCGTATCGCCTCTTCCCGCGACGTAGTCCGGGAAGAGTTTAGCCTATTTTGATTTAGTCCGAATAGGGGCCACGGCCTGCTGCGTCTCATTGGCTGGACATTGGCGCCGCCCGCTCCCGCCACCCTGCGCGCTTCAGGCAGAATTGGGGGAGGTTTGCACTGCAGCCATGGCCGGCTCCCGGCCACCACCACCCGAACCACAGCTTTCGTCCCCGCCGAATGGAGCACCTGTGAGCGACACCAGCATCACGATTCCCGCCAACCTCCTGCCCCAGGACGGGCGGTTCGGGGCCGGCCCCTCGAAGGTCCGGCCGGAACAGATCGATGCCCTGTCCGCCGCGTCGAAGACTATCCTCGGCACATCCCACCGGCAGGCCCCCGTCAAGAACCTGGTGGGCTCCGTCCGCGAAGGACTCAGCCAGTTCTTCCGAGCCCCCGAGGGCTACGAGGTGGTGCTCGGCGTGGGCGGCTCCACCGCGTTCTGGGACATCGCCAGCTTCGGCCTCGTGTCCAGGAAGGCACAGCACCTGTCCTTCGGGGAGTTTGGCTCCAAGTTTGCTTCCGCCACCAACAAAGCGCCGTTCCTGGAAGCGTCCTCGATCATCAAGTCCGAGCCGGGCACCCGACCTGCAGCACAGGCGGAGGCCGGCGTGGACGTCTATGCGTGGCCGCAGAATGAGACCTCCACGGGCGTCGCCGCCCCGGTCAAGCGGGTGCCGGGCGCCGACAAGGATGCCTTGGTCCTGGTGGACGCTACCTCCGCTGCCGGCGGCCTGGACGTCGACGTCGCCGAAAGCGACGTCTACTACTTCGCCCCGCAAAAGAATTTCGCTTCCGACGGCGGCCTCTGGCTCGGCCTGTTCTCCCCGGCCGCCCTGGAGCGCGCTGCCGCCATCAAGGCAAGCGGCCGCTGGATCCCGGACTTCCTGGACCTCCAGACCGCCATCGACAATTCACGGCTGAACCAGACGTACAACACCCCGTCGCTGTCCACCCTGGTAACCCTTGACGCCCAGGTCCAGTGGCTGAACGCCAACGGCGGCCTGGACTTCGCCTCTGCCCGCACCGCGGATTCCGCCGGCCGCATTTACAGCTGGGCTGACGCCTCGGAGTTCGCCACCCCGTTCGTGGCCAACCCGGAGGAGCGCTCCAACGTCATCGCCACCATCGACTTTGACGAGTCGGTGGACGCCGCAACGGTGGCGAAGGTCCTGCGCGCCAACGGCATCGTGGACACCGAGCCCTACCGGAAGCTGGGCCGCAACCAGCTGCGCATCGCCACCTTCGTGGCCATCGAGCCCAGCGACGTGTCGGCACTGCTGTCCAGCATCGACTATGTGGTGGGCGAGCTCCGCAAGTAGTCCAGGCACACACGAAAGGCGCCGCCCGGGAATTCCCGGGCGGCGCCTTTCGTGTGTGGCGGGAACTCCGCGCCTAGTCTTCAGGTTCCGCGTCGCCGGCGGCAGGCTCCGCCCTGTCGTCGGCAGCTTCTTCATCCCCGGACCCCTGCTCCGCTGCGGGCGCCTCGTCCCGGCGGGCTTGTTCGGGTTCCTGCTGCTGCTCGTCCTCGGGGCGCACGCGTTCGGCCCACGGCACCCATTCCGGGGCGAGGATCGAATCTTCAGACGGCAGCAGGCCCAGCTCATCGACAGTTACCACCTTGGAACGGGAGTTGCGGGTCAGCACCGCGTACCACTGCCAGCCGCCGTAGCCGGCCAAGCGGGACTCGAACAAGTGCGTGACCAGCCGGTCGCCCTCGCTCTTGGCACCAAGGTGCGGCCCGATGGTGGCGGGGGGCGTGATGCCCTCAACCGCGGCCCGTGCAACATCGACAGCGGCCGCCAGGAACGCGTCAGGCTTGCCCGTCCGCCATACCGGAACCCCGGCCTTGCGCTTTGGCGCAGCCTTGGCAGCCTGCTCCTGTGGAGCCATGCCCGGTTGTTCAGCTTGGGGGTTCATCGGCGCCTAGACGTCCAGCTCGTCGGCAACCTTGCGCAGGGCGGCCGCGATTGCCTTGCCCTTGTTGCCGTCCGGGTACTTGCCCTTGGACAGCGTCCCGGAGAGGTTGTCCAGGACGGAAACCAGGTCCTGCACCAGCGGCGCGAGGTCCTTGGCGCTGGGACGTTTTGCTTTGGCAATGGACGGAGTCTTGTCCAGCACCCGCAGGCCCAGTGCCTGGGCGCCCTTGCGGCCGTCCGCGACGCCGAACTCCACGCGGGTGCCGGCTTTGAGCTCCGTTACACCCTCGGGCAGCGACGACTTGGGCAGGAAGACCTCCTGGCCGTCCTCGCCCGCGAGGAACCCAAAGCCCTTGTCCTTGTCATACCACTTGACCTTGCCGGTAGGCACGTAATCAACCTTCTTCGTTCTGCTGTCATGAGACACGGCCAGGTGCCACCGCGTCCGCATTGTTGTGCGGGTTCAAGGTATGGCCCCTGCAAACCGTGTTGGTCTGTATGCTTCAAGGTTATCCTGCCGCATGCCCTAATCATGCTTCCGGCCGTACTGTTCCGCCCCGGGCGCCAGCCCCGGGCTTTAGCGGCACGTCGGACGCCGCTGTAGCGTTACCCCCATGACACCCTTGCGTTTCCGCCGGCCCCTGATGGTGCTCGCAGCTGTTATTGCCCTCCTTTCCCTGGTAGCGGTGGGAACGGTCATGGCGCTTGCCTTCGCAGGGTCCGTCGCTCCCACCTGGGTCACGTACTCGGCGCTGTACGGCCTCCCGGTGGCCTTCATCCTGATGCTCCTGCTGGTCCTCGATGGCGTGGCCGCCCGGCGGCGGGCGGGAAGGCGGGAGCCGCGGTAACGTTGGACTGATGTCCCTCATTCGTGCGCTCGGCAAGGACCTGGAGGCACGCAGCGACGACTCGTTGCGGGCACTGTTCGCCGCGCGGCCGGACCTGATCTCCCCCGCCGTGCCGGACTTCGCGGCACTCGCGGCGCGGGCGAGCTCGCGCGTCAGCGTCCAGCGCGCCCTTGAACGGCTCAACCGGCCCCAGATGCAGGTGCTCGAAACCCTGCATCTGTGCACCAACACCGACACCGGCCACAGCGCGTCCGCGGAAAGCCTGCAAAAACTGATCCGGGGTTCGTCCCTGGCCACCGTCCAGCAGATCCTTGACACCCTGCAGGAACTTGCCCTGGTGCACCCGGCCCCACCACCGCACGGCGCCCCGCCCGCAACATCCGGACATGCCTTCTACCTCCCGGCGGGCGCCCTCAAGGACGTGGTGGGAATCTACCCCGCCGGACTGGGCCGCAGCTACACGGAACTGGTGCGCCTCCAGCCGGCGTTCGCCCAACGGGCAGTACCGCTGGTTGCGGAGTTGCACCGCAGCGGCTTCGCCGTCCAGGATGCCACGACACCCATGGAAGCGGCACTGGCCCTCCAGCACTGGACATCATCTCCGGAGGCGCTGCGGGACATCCTCGCCGCAGCCCCGGAGCGGACGACGGCGCTCCTCGCCAGGTTCCGGAACTGGGCCATGGGTGCCGTCCCCCAGGCGCAACGGAAGGCCTCGGTCCTGACGGAACCGGCCGATGTCGGCCCGGTGGACTGGCTCCTTGCCCGCGGCCTGCTGGTCCCGCTCGACGCCGCGCACGTCGAATTGCCGCACAGCGTGGGGCTGGCTCTCCGCGGCGGTGCCATCATCGACGACTTCACCCTTGCGCCCCCTGTCCCCGAACTCGGCCGCACCACCGCAGCACTGCGAAGGAACGCGGCCCTGAGCGCGATTTCGGAGACCCTGCGGCTTGTCTCCGAACTGCTGCATGCCGTCCGGGACCAGCCGCTGGCCACTCTGCGCAGCGGCGGGGTGGGGGTACGCGAAATGCGCCGCCTCTCCGAACAGCTGCGGATCGACCAGGGCGCGGTGGGGCGGCTTCTGGAACTGTGTGGCCTGGCCGGCCTGATCCGCCTCGACGTCGACTCTTCGTGCTGGGTGCAGCCGCCCCAGCTCGAGTGGCTCCTCCTGCCGAGGCAGGAACAATGGCTGTGGCTGGTCAACGCCTGGCTGGCCAGCGAGCGCGTCCCCTCAATGGTGGGCCAACCAGTGAGTACATCGCCCGGCACACCTGCTGCCCGGTCCGCGTCGGGTACCACCATCGCCGCATTGTCCGCCGGAGCACAGCGGCCCGATGCCCCGGTGGTCCGTAAACGCATCCTGGAAATCCTGCATGAACTCACGTGCGAGGCATCAGCCCCGGACGGCGCTGCCCCGGTACTCGATGCCGCCGCGGTCCTCCAGCGGGCGGAATGGTCACAGCCGCGGATGGCCAGGCGGTTCAGTTCCCTGATCCGCGGCGTCCTGGCAGAGGCCGAACTGCTGGGCCTCGTGGGATCCGGGGCGCTGAGCCAGCTGGGAAGCGCTTTCGCCGAAGACAATCCCGACGCCGCCCTGGCCATCCTTGGCGAGCACCTCCCGGCAGCGCTGAACCATGTGCTGCTTCAGGCGGACCTTACCGCCGTCGCGCCGGGCTACCTGGCCCCCGCACTCACGGAAAAACTGCTGGCCATGGCCGATGCCGAAGGGCAGGGACCTGCCACCATCTACCGGTTCTCCGCCGAGTCCATCAAACGGGCGCTCGACGGCGGCTACGACGCCCCCGCCCTGCTGCGCTTCCTGCGTGAGCACTCGGCCACCGCAGTGCCGCAACCGTTGGAGTACCTGGTGGAGGACACCGCCTCCCGGCACGGCAGGCTGCGGGTAGGGCAGGCCGCGAGCTTCATCCAGAGCGACGACGAGGCAATGCTCGCCGGGCTGCTGACCGGCCCGAAAGCGGCGCAGCTTGGGCTGGTCCGGCTTGCCCCCACCGTCGTGGCGTCCTCGGCCCCGCAACGCGACGTTGCCGCCGCGCTCCACAGCCTGGGCCTCTCCCCCTCGGTGGACGGCGCCGAACCCGCCGGCCACCTTCGCCGCGCTGCCTCCCCGCAGGAAAGCCTCCGCCCTGTCTATACCGCTCCGCGGCTGGCACCTGCGGCGGAGGACGTGGATGCCCAGCTGCACCTGCTGCGGCAGGCGCGTGACGCCGTCGGACACTCCCCGGGACCTGCCGCGGGCAGCGAAGCCGCCACGCAGCTGGGGCTGGAGGCGCTGCAGCGGGCCATCCGGCTGAAGCAGCGGATCCACATGAACGTGGTGGACAGCTTGGGGAATGCCAGCGTGGAAGTGGTTGTTCCGCTGTCTGTCAGCGGAGGACGGGTCCGGGTGTTCGATCCCGCCAAGGAAACTGAACGGGTGTTGTCCGTCCACCGCATTATCGATATCGAAGCCGCCGAGGAACTGCGGCAGTAAAGGACTTCCCCGCGTGACCGACGGACCCCTGATCGTCCAAAGCGACAAGACCATCCTCCTCGAAGTGGACCACGAGCTGGCCACCGAAGCGCGGCACGCCATCGCGCCTTTCGCCGAACTGGAACGGGCTCCGGAACACATGCACAGCTACCGGCTGACCCCGTTGGGACTGTGGAACGCACGCGCCGCCGGGCTGGATGCGGAAAAGGTACTGGACGCCCTGCTGAAATACTCGCGTTTCCCGGTCCCGCATTCGCTGCTGGTCGACGTCGCAGAAACCATGTCGCGGTACGGCCGGCTGCGCCTGGAGAAGGACCCGCGCCACGGGCTGGTGATGCGGACCGACGACTACCCCGTGCTCGAGGAAGTCATCAGGGCGAAGAAAATAGCGCCGCTGCTGGGGCCCCGGATCGACGGCGAAACCGTGGTGGTGCACGCATCCCAGCGCGGCCAGCTCAAGCAACTGCTGTTGAAGATCGGCTGGCCGGCCGAGGACCTGGCCGGCTACGTGGACGGCACGCCGCACCTGATTTCGCTCACCGAGGACGGCTGGCAGCTGCGCCCCTACCAGCGCCTGGCCAGCGAAAACTTCTGGGCGGGCGGCAGCGGGGTGGTGGTGTTGCCCTGCGGCGCCGGCAAGACGCTGGTGGGCGCCGCAGCCATGGCCACCGGTTCCACCACCACGCTCATCCTGGTCACCAACACCGTTGCCGCGCGACAGTGGAAGGACGAACTCATCAGGCGCACCTCCCTCACGGAAGAGGAGGTGGGCGAATACTCGGGCGCCATGAAAGAGGTCCGTCCCGTAACCATTGCCACCTACCAGGTGCTCACCACCAAGCGTGGCGGCATCTACCCGCACCTGGAACTGGTGGACGGCCACGACTGGGGGCTGATCATCTACGACGAGGTCCACCTCCTGCCGGCTCCGATCTTCAGGATGACGGCCGACCTCCAGGCCCGCCGCCGCCTTGGGCTGACAGCCACCCTGGTCCGGGAGGACGGGCGCGAAGGCGAGGTATTCAGCCTGATCGGGCCCAAACGCTATGACGCGCCCTGGAAGGACATCGAAGCGCAGGGCTACATCGCACCGGCGGACTGCGTCGAGGTCCGCGTCGACCTGCCGCAGGACGAGCGGGTTGCCTACGCCATGGCCGATGACGCCGACAAGTACCGTTTGTGCGCCACCTCCGAGTCCAAGACGCAGGTGGTGGAGCAGCTGGTGGCACGCCACACCGGCGAGCAGCTGCTGGTGATTGGCCAGTACATTGACCAGCTGGACGAACTCGGCGAGCGCCTCCAGGCACCGGTGATCAAGGGCGACACCTCGGTGAAAGTGCGCCAGAAGCTCTTTGACGCGTTCCGCACCGGTGAGCTGCAGACCCTGGTGGTGTCCAAGGTGGCCAACTTCTCGATCGACCTGCCCGAAGCCTCGGTGGCCATCCAGGTATCGGGCTCGTTCGGTTCCCGCCAGGAGGAGGCCCAGCGGCTGGGGCGCCTGCTGCGGCCCAAAAAGGACGGCCGGGCTGCCAGGTTCTACTCGCTGGTGGCCCGCGACACCCTGGACCAGGAGTTCGCCGCGAAGCGCCAGCGGTTCCTGGCCGAACAGGGGTATGCCTACCGGATCATGGACGCCAAGGACGTGGAAGCTGCCGGCTAGGGTCCGGCAGCCTCCACACCGTCAGCTCACGCCGTACGAGCTGTCGCGTTCCATGGTTCCCGTGCGCGGATCGAACTGCGGCCGCTCGTAAGCCAGTTCCCCACCGCTCCGGCCGCCGTAAGGCCGGCCGTGGTCTGCGAATTCTTCCCGGAAGAACGCAAGGCACCATTGGCCCATCTGCATCCGGGCGCCGGTCCTGAGCAGGGAAGGACCGGAGGTGGCAACGCTACCGCTGACGGTGCCGTGCGGCACCAGGACATACTCGTCCTGCTCGTCGTGCCTGATCTCCGCGTGCAGTCCCTCCAGGCCCTCGAGCCGGATATCGGACTCCGGGCTGCTGCCGATCGTGGTGACCTCGCCCGACAAAGCCACTTCACGCGGGACCTGGCCGGTCCAGGTGGTTGCGTCCTGGACAAAGATGAGCCGCGGCCGGCCGCTCCCCCGGGTGTAGTGGGTGGTGGTGATGCGGCGGGGAATACGCCGGCGCACCGTGGGGAGCAGCGGCAACGGCGTGGTCGGCGGAAGCAGGGGAATGCCCTTTGGCCGGCGCCGTCCCTGCCGGAGGAGCGGCAGGAGGGTTCCGAGCTTCCCGAGTTTGATATGTGGGGACCTGGTGACGAGCCGCTGCGATGCAGGACTTTCCACGGCTCCCAGGCTGATGAGGTTTCCGTCCGGACCGGAAACGTGGACACTGATGCCTTTCCTGGCCAGCACCTCGGCCAGGGGCTTCACTTCGTCCAGGGACGGAAGCCCGCCTCCCGACAACGGGGCCAGGTCCGCGAGGGATACCGTCACCTCCGTGCCGGCGGCCTTGGCACTTCCCCGGGTGACTGCCCCGGACTCATCCGAGAAGGAGAAGTCAAGGTCCACATCCAACCGGTACTCAGCCATGACTTTCAGCCGCGGTTCAGATCGGATCCGGCGGCGTCCTTGTCGCTGGTGGTGACCCGCAGGCTGCCGTTGAGCTTCCAGGTGGCCCTCGGCGCGTCAGGACCAATGTCGCGGGGCACCTCGATGGTCATGTCCACGAACTGGTAGTTGATGGCGGCACCCTTGCCGGTGAGATATGACCACATTTCCTCCGCCAAGTCCGCCCAGTCGCGGATGCTGCGGTCCGTGGATGTGGTGTTTTCAGATGCGCTCAGATCAGTCATGATGGTCAATCCCTTCACATGGGGCAGGAGCGATGGAACCCTGGAATCAACACTGTATTCCCGAGCCCCTGACGGCGAAAGAGATGGAGCGCTGAACGTTCTCACCCTGATTTCGGTTCCCGCCGGCGTGTGCCGCAAGCCGGCGAACGGGTGGACACTGGATGCATGAGCATGCGCATCATTCCCGCCGTCCCCGGGCCCGGCCAGGAATCGGTCTGGGACTATCCCCGCCCGCCACGGATCGAACCCAGTACCGAACACATCAGGATCGTCCTGGGCGGTGAGCTGATCGCCGACACCACCGACTCACTGCGCGTCCTGGAGACCAGCCATCCGCCGGTCTACTACCTGCCGCGGTCGGCGTTCGTGCCTGGGTCACTGGAACCGGCGGCAGGCAGCAGTTTTTGTGAGTTCAAGGGGTCCGCCGAGTACCTGACCGTCCGCGGCGGCGGGGAGGAAGCCGACGGCGCCGCCTGGTCCTATCCCGAACCGTCGTCCGGATTCGAGGCCCTGGCAGGCTGGGTGGCCGTCTACGCGGGCAGGATGGATTACTGCGAGGTGGACGGTGAACGCGTGCTTCCGCAGCCTGGCCGATTCTACGGCGGCTGGATCACCCAGCGGATCGTCGGCCCCTTCAAAGGGGAGCCGGGAACAATGGGCTGGTGAACACAAGCACCTCACCATCATGCTCACAACGAATATCCAGACAACTCCCAGACACTGGGAGCATGATGGGAGCATGAACAAGAACGGTCCCGAAGCCAGGCTGCTCGTCGTCGATGATGAACCCAATATCCGCGAGCTTCTCTCCACGTCCCTCCGGTTCGCAGGCTTTGAAGTTGTCTCCGCAGCCAATGGGCGCGACGCCCTCGCTGCCGCTGACACGCAGGCGCCTGACCTGGCCGTACTGGACGTCATGCTCCCGGATATGGACGGGTTCACCGTTACCCGCCGCCTGCGCGCCGCCGGAAAGCACTTCCCTGTCCTTTTCCTGACAGCGAAGGACGACACGGAAGACAAGGTGACCGGCCTGACCGTTGGCGGCGACGACTACGTCACCAAGCCATTCAGCCTCGATGAGGTGGTGGCCAGGATCCGCGCAGTGCTGCGCCGGACCCAGCCGCTGCTGGATGACGACGCGATCATCCGTGTCGACGACCTTGAGCTCGACGACGACGCCCACGAGGTCCGCCGCGGCGGCACCGTCATCGAACTCTCCCCCACCGAGTTCAAGCTGCTGCGCTACCTCATGCTCAACCCCAACCGGGTCCTGTCCAAGTCCCAGATCCTGGACCACGTGTGGGAGTACAACTTCAACGGCGATGCCTCCATCGTGGAGTCCTACATTTCCTACCTCCGGCGGAAGGTGGACATCGATCCCGAAGCCCCGGCCCTGATCCAGACCAAGCGCGGCGTGGGCTATGTGCTGCGGACGGCTGAAAAGCGCTGACCTTGTTGAAGCGGTGGAAGTCGTCCTCGCTCAGGTCGCAGCTGGTGGCCATGATCATGGCCCTGCTCATCGTGGCCCTGACGGTGACCGGCGCCGTCACCCTCACGTTGCTGCACAGCTACCTCCAGGGCCAGGTGGACGACAAACTCAACGCCGCCGTCGACTCTGCCCGGCAACAGCGCTCGTTCACGCAGCTGCAGGCGCCCAGCCCCATCCCCACCGACTATTCGCTGATGCTCTTCGCCCCGGGCGAGCAGCCCTACACGTTCGGCGGCGACCCGGACGACCACCCGGACATCACGTCCCTCACCGTCGACCAGGCCTTGGCCCGGGGGCTTGCCCCGTTCCAGGTCCGCGGGACGGACGGGCAAAGCTGGCGGGTGGTGGCGGTGACCGTCCAAAACGGCCAAACGACTGCCGTGGTGGTCATCGGGCTGCCCTTGGCGAGCGTCGACGACGTCCTCAAGCACGCCACCTTGGTGGTGACCGGGGTGGGCCTGCTGACGCTGCTGTTGGCCTCCCTCATCGCGAGTTGGACGGTATCGCGCTCGTTCCGGCCCCTGGCGAGAGTGGAGAAGACAGCGGCCGCCATCGCCGCCGGTGACCTCTCCCGCCGCGTTGAGGTGGAGAACCCTGCCACCGAGCTGGGCCGGCTGAGCAGCTCATTGAACGCCATGCTGGCGCACATTGAGACCGCGTTTGCGGCGAGGACCGCGTCCGAGGCCAGGATGCGCCGCTTCGCCGCGGACGCCTCGCATGAACTCCGCACACCGCTGGTGACGATCCGCGGCTTCTCCGAGCTGTACCGCCATGGCGCCCTGTCCACGGACGAGGACGTGGCCACCGCCATGGGCCGGATCGAAAGCGAGGCCAAGCGCATGGGTTCCATGGTTGAGGACCTGCTCCTGCTGGCCCGCCTGGACGAGCAGCGGCCGTTGCAGCAAAAGCCCGTGGACCTGCAGCTGATCGCCCACGACGCCATGGTGGACACCCAGGCCAGCGACCGCTCCAGGACCATCTCGCTGGCGGGCCTTAGCGGCGGCCCGGCCACGCCTGCCCCGGTCCTCGGGGACGAAGCCAAGCTGCGCCAGGTGGTGGGAAACCTCGTGGGCAACGCGCTGCGGTACACCCCGGAAGGCAGCCCCATCGAACTGGCTGTAGGGGTCCGCGGCACGGATGGTGAGGCCCGTTCCGTCATCGAGGTTCGGGACCACGGGCCCGGCATTTCCGAAGAGGACGCGGCCAAGGTCTTCGAACGGTTCTACCGTGCCGATACGTCCCGTACCCGGGAGACGGGCGGCAGCGGCCTGGGCCTGGCCATCGTGGCCGCCATCGTCGGTTCGCACGGCGGTTCAGTGCGGGTGGAGAAGACCGACGGCGGCGGGGCCACGCTGGTAGTCAGCCTGCCGCACCATGACGAAGCACCCGCAGCTGACGCGGTAGATGGGGAGGAAGCGGCGGACGCGGGCGCCGCCCAGCGTGGCGCAGGCAGTGGCAGCTCGGTTATCCACATATAAGGCTCAGGCCATGACTCCCGCCCGCGCGGCTGCCTAGGCTCGTTTCAGCAGCCCGGAACCGCCGGGCCGGAGGCGTCTTCCGCCGTACCGAAAGGCATAGCCATGAGCATCATTTCCGTCGACACCGAGCTACTGCAGCTGAAGTCCGCCAACGTACAGGCAACCGTGGACAGGATCAGTGCTGACGTGCAGGCCATGAAGCGTGGCCTGGACGAGCTGCAGGGCTCGTGGCGCGGCTCGGCGGCCAGCAACTTCCATGCGCTGGTCACCGAGTGGACCATCACCCAAGGCCGGGTGGAGGCGTCGCTGGCGTCCATCAACGCGGCCCTGGCCTCCGCCGCGGCCACGTACGCCCAGGCCGAGCAGGGCAACGCGCAGCGCTTCAGCTGACAGGTCAGGCTTCCGGGGTTCCTTGATGGAACCGCAGCCGCCACCGTTCGCCGTCAAGGACCCACAACGAGCTTCGCAGCGTGCTTCCGGCGCGTGCAAAGCTCCGATACGTCAGCAGGACAACACCGGCACCAATACGCTCAGCGCCCAGAACCTCGATGTCGGTCCGTTCGCCGGGGTCCTCCTCCAGGGCCATCATCATGGCATCCCGGGTCCACACCCTTCCCGAACTGCCGATTTCCATGAAGTCCGGGTGGAGGAGGACTGCGGTCCGGCCGATGTCGCCGCGCACCAGCGGGCCCAACAGCTCACGTTCGAGTTGCTCCACCAGGGCCTCGGGCGCGACCGCACCGGCCTGCTGCGCTGCCTCCGCAACCTCCTGGGCTTCCGTGTCCAACTCGCTGAACAGGTCGAGCTCGTCATAAGCCGACACCGGTTGGGGCATGGCCAGTGGCTTGCTGGTTCCCGCTGCAGGGACTCGTTGACCGGCGGCCGGGCGGGTGTCCGCACGGGTAGGGCCTGCCTCCGGGCGGCCGGCTGCGGCCGCGCGGGCGGGTGCAGGGGCGGGGATGTCGAGGGTGGCCGGCTGGAGGCCACTGCCAGCCTGCGGTTGCGCCTCAAAGCTGTGCCCGGAGGCGCCCGGATGGTGCGCCCCCGGAAATCCCGGACCCGACCGGGCGGCCACGCCCTGCTGGTAGGCGGTTGCCGCGGCCCGGGCGCGTTCATCGGCGGCCTCGTTCAGGCTGTGGCCGGCATGACCCTTGACCCATTCGAAGGTGTATGTCCGGCCTGCCAGTTCGCGGTCAAGTTCCTTCAGCAGTTCAACGTTCAAGACGGGCTTCCCGTCGGCTTTGCGCCATCCCTTGCGCTTCCACCCGGGCATCCATTTGGTAATGGAGTTGATGACGTACTGGCTGTCGCAGAGGATGCGAAGGTCCTCCCCCGGAAGATGCGCGGTGGCCCGCAGGAGATCCAGGACAGCCATCAGCTCCCCCTGGTTGTTGGTCCCGTGGGGCCAGCCACCGGCCCGCCAACAGTTGTCATCCACGTACCAGGCCCAGCCGGCCGGGCCCGGGTTTCCCAAGGCCGAACCGTCAGCCGCTGCAGTAATCGTCACCGGTCCATCCTGCCAGAAGCCAGCGACAATGGGCCGCCACCGCAGCGGCACAGGCCATCTCGGCAGTCCGCCGCACGGTGTACAGCTCCCGCACGTGCCGTGGCCGCCAGCCTGGATATCATCCAGGAAAACGTTTACCGAAACTCTTGACTCACCCCTTCCGCTCGCGAAACAATCGCAGAATCACAATGAGAAAACGCTTTCCCACGCAGTCGGGCTTCCCGCAATGACGTGGGATCGACCCACGGTTACACATCCGGAAGGAACATCAATGACGAGTCCAGTCTTCAGCCGGCGCAGTTTCCAGCTCGGCGCCGCCGCCATGGCGCTCTCCCTGCTGGCAACAGGCTGCGGAGCCGCCGGCGGCTCGGGGACAACGGGCAGGTGACCCTGCGGTTCGCGTGGTGGGGCAACGAGTACCTGAACGCCCAGACCCAAAAGGTCATCGCCGCCTTTGAAGCGTCGCACCCGAACATCAAGATCAAGGCGGAGCCGGGCGAATGGGCCAGCTACTGGGACAAGCTGGCAACGAAGACAGCTGCCAATGATGCCCCGGACGTTATCCAGATGGACCAGAAGTACATCGCCGAATACGGCGGCCGCGGGGCGCTCATGGACCTGTCCAAGCAAAGCGGCATCGACACCTCGAAGCTGGACAAGGAAGCCCTGGCCTCCGGCCAGTATGGCGGCGCCCAGTATGGTCTCAGCACCGGCCAGAATGCCTACGTCATCATGGCCAACACCAAGGTGTTCGACGCTGCAGGCATTCCGCTGCCGGACGACAAGACGTGGACGTGGAAAGACTTCACGGACACCGCAGCCAAGATCAGCGCCGCTGGTGACGGGAAGAGCTACGGCGCCGCCTACGGCAGCAACGAAGCAGACCTGATCATCTGGCTGCGCCAGCACGGACAAGACCTGTACACGGGTGACGGGGGCCTCGGTTTCGAGACGGCGACCGCCGCGTCTTTCTGGGAACGGCTCAAGGACCAGCGCAACTCAAAGGCCAGTCCTCCTGCCACCGTCGCCACCGAGGACGCCGGCGCGGGGCTGGAGGAGAGCCTGTTCGGCACCAACCGGGTGGCCATGGCCTGGTGGTGGACCAACCAGCTGGGGTCCCTGGAGTCCACCACGGGCAGCAGCATCAAGATGCTGCGGGCACCGAGCATCAGCGGCGCATCGGCAAGCAACGGGATGTACTACAAGCCCACCATGTTCTGGTCGGCTTCGTCCCGGTCCAAGCACCCGCAGCAGGCGGCTGAATTCATCGACTACCTCACAAACAGTCCGGAGGCAGGCGGCATCCTGATGACGGACCGCGGCGTGCCCACCAACAGCGCGATCGTCGCGGGCATTACTCCCTCGCTCAAGCCGGCTGACACCACGGTGGTGGGCTTCCTCAAGGACATAGCGCCGGACATCAAGGGCTCGCCACCGGTCCCGCCGGTGGGTGCGGGCAGCGTCCAGAACGTCATCAAGCGCTACACGGATGAAGTACTGTACGACCGCCTGACCCCGCAGGCAGCCGCGGATGCCTTCAAGAAGGAGGTCGAAGGAATGCTGGCTTCCGCCAGGAAGTAGCCCTCGGAACCACAAAATGCGGCCCCCTCCAAACGGAGGGGGCCGCATTTCATGTCAGCGGGACAGGTCCCGGCAGTGGGCTTAGAAGCCGCCCATGCCGCCCATGCCGCCCATGTCGTCTCCACCGGCGGGGGCAGAAGCCTTCTCGGGCTTGTCTGCCACCACGGCTTCGGTGGTGAGGAACAGGCCGGCGATGGACGCCGCGTTCTGCAGGGCAGAGCGGGTGACCTTGACCGGATCGTTCACGCCGGCTGCCAGCAGGTCGACGTACTCGCCGGTGGCTGCGTTCAGGCCGTGGCCTGCGGGCAGGCCGCGGACCTTGTCGACCACCACGCCGGGCTCGAGGCCGGCGTTGAAGGCGATCTGCTTCAGCGGGGCGTCAATGGCAACGCGGACGATGTTGGCGCCCGTTGCTTCGTCGCCGGAGAAGCTGCAGGTTGGCAAATGCCTTGGCACCGGCCTGGATGAGGGCAACACCGCCACCGGCGACGATGCCTTCTTCAACCGCAGCCTTGGCGTTGCGGACGGCGTCCTCGATGCGGTGCTTGCGTTCCTTGAGCTCAACCTCGGTGGCGGCACCGGCCTTGATGACTGCAACGCCGCCGGCCAGCTTGGCCAGGCGTTCCTGCAGCTTCTCGCGGTCGTAGTCGGAGTCCGAGTTCTCGATCTCGGCGCGGATCTGGGATACGCGGCCGGCGATCTGGTCGGCGTCGCCTGCACCCTCGACGATGGTGGTCTCGTCCTTGGTGACAACAACCTTGCGGGCCTGGCCCAGCAGTTCGAGGCCTGCGGTCTCGAGCTTGAGGCCGACTTCCTCGGAGATGACCTGGCCGCCGGTGAGGACGGCGATGTCTGCCAGCTGTGCCTTGCGGCGGTCACCGAAGCCCGGGGCCTTGACGGCGACGGACTTGAAGGTGCCACGGATCTTGTTGACGATCAGGGTGGCCAGGGCCTCGCCCTCGATGTCTTCGGCGATGATCAGCAGCGGCTTGTTGGACTGCATGACCTTTTCGAGGACAGCAACCAGTTCCTTGACGTTGGAGATCTTGGAGTTGACGATCAGGATGTACGGATCCTCGAGGACCGTTTCCTGGCGCTCTGCGTCGGTGACGAAGTACGCGGAGATGTAGCCCTTGTCGAAGCGCATGCCCTCGGTGAGTTCAAGCTCCAGGCCGAAGGTGTTGGACTCCTCGACCGTGATGACGCCTTCCTTGCCGACCTTGTCCAGGGCTTCGGCGATGAGGGCACCAATTTCGTCGTCACCGGCGGAGATGGAGGCGGTGGCCGCGATCTCTTCCTTGGTTTCGATTTCCTTGGCGGAGGCCAGGAGTTCGCGGGTGACAGCTTCAACGGCCTTCTCGATGCCGCGCTTGAGGGACAGCGGGTCGGCGCCGGCGGCAACGTTGCGCAGGCCTTCCTTGACCAGTGCCTGGGCCAGCACGGTCGCCGTCGTGGTGCCGTCGCCGGCGACGTCGTCCGTCTTCTTGGCAACTTCCTTGACCAGCTCTGCGCCGATCTTCTCGTACGGGTCGTCCAGCTCGATCTCCTTGGCGATGGAAACACCATCGTTGGTGATCGTGGGGGCGCCCCACTTCTTTTCGAGGACGACGTTGCGTCCACGCGGGCCGAGGGTGACCTTAACGGCGTCGGCGAGGGTGTTCAGGCCACGCTCAAGGCCGCGGCGTGCCTCTTCATCAAATGCAATGATCTTGGCCATAACGGCAGTAGTCCTTTCGGGACAGTCGTTAAGAATGAACCTTCGCTGCAGTGCCCGCGACGGACGATCCTTCGACAGCGGCCTCTGTATGCCTCCGGCTGGGGATCTCACTGAAGTGAGGTGTTTCTTTCGCTCTTCGACCGGTGCCTTGCGCGGCCGGCCGGAACCGGGCGTTGCTTAGCAGTCGGTACGTCAGAGTGCTAACTCCATAATTAGCACTCCCCCGGTGAGAGTGCAAGCGAAAAGACCCCGGACGGGCAGCTGGCGGGGGTCGCTTCGCCGAGGGCGATCAGCCCGGATGTCCGGCTCTCTCCCGGCCGCTCGGAGTGGGCAGGTTGTCCGGCCCGTAAGTGAACACGGAGAAGGACGCCACGGTGATATCACCGTTCGCGTCGAAGGCAATGGGGCCCGACTCGCCGTCGTAATTGATCTCGGGACCGGCAGCCAGGCCGCCCAGGCACGCCTTGTAGCTCACGCACGGCGCAGCGGCCGTTCCGGCGTCTGGTGCCGCTGTCCCGCCCGATACCGGAATCAGGTTGGCGGCGATCGAGCGGCCTGCGTCGTCCTGCGCGCGGGCCGCTGCCAGCGCGGCCAGGGTCACGGCGTCGTAGGTCTCGGCAGCGTAGGAGACGTCCTTCAGCGACGGGTCCACCGCCAGGAGTTTTTGCTGGAAACCAGCTGAAGGCAGCTGTCCCGGCACCACTGCGCGGGCACCATCCAGGACCTTGGAACCGAGACCGGAGCCGTACCGGGCGAAAGCGCCGTCGCTCATGATGATGCGTGAACCGCCAATGCCGGCATCGTTCAGCGCGCCCAGCGCGCCTTGGGCACCCTCACGGGCTATCAGCACGACGGCGTCCGGCTTGGTTTTGGCGATGGAGCTTGCCGCCGCGGCGGCGTCCCCGGTCGTGAAGCCGGCACCGGGAAGGACGGTAAGCCCGGACTGCTTTGCCGCTTCCGTGACGGCGGCCTGCAGGTCCTTGCCGTAGGTGCCTTCCTGGTACAGCACGCTGACGGTGGCAGCCCCGGCGTCCTTGGCGAGTTTGGCCAACACCGGGCCTTGCGCGACATCGGCCGCCGCGGTGCGGAAGTAGTAGCCGCCGCTGGCCATTCCGGTCAGGCCGGCAGCCGTGTTGGCCGGTGAAATGAGCGGTATGTGCGCACGGGACAGAACATCGACGGCTGCCTCCGCGTGGCTGGAGTCGGTGGGTCCGATGACCACGTCCGCCTTGGCCGCCAGCAGGGCTTTCGCCTGCCCGGCGGTGTCCTGTTCCGGATGTGCGGGCAATAGTTCGACGGGACGGCCCTTGTGTCCTCCGGCCGCGTTCATGTCCTGGACGGCCAGCTTGGCGGCGGCGACCTGTGGCTGGTTCAGGAAGGCACTGTCGCCGGCGTTGTCCAGGACCAGGCCAACCCGGAGGACGCCGTCGCCGGATGCCTCGGCGGATTCCACCCGGGCGTTTCCGCCTGTCCCGGAGCAGGCTGTGCTGCCGAGAACGGCCGCCAGGGAAACGGCGAGGGCAGTGCGGACGGCGGGACGGTGCATCGGCTTCACTCGGCGGGCCGGACGTTTTCCGCCTGCGGGCCCTTGTCCCCCTCGCCGACCTCCAACTGCACCCGTTGGCCTTCCTCGAGGGCCCGGTAGCCTTCGCCCCGGATCGCAGACCAATGGACAAAGATGTCATCGCTGGAGCCGTCAACAGTGATGAAGCCGTAGCCTTTTTCAGCGTTGAACCATTTGACGGTTCCCAGTGCCATGGTGACCAACTCTTTTCCGTTGCGGCCGGGTGGGCCGGTGCTGTTGCGTGCAGCCCCGCGGGCCGTGGCCTGGAATCACTCTAGCCACTGGCCGCCACAGGTCGACGGCTGCGGCATGCCCCGGGCAGGGAACGTTATGCAGGCGTAACTGAGGCCGCCCGGCTACCGGTACCCGGGGCCCAGGACCACTACGAGCGGCACCTGGAACTCGGTGCTGCTGACCACCGTGGGGATGTTCAACAGCGCGGCGAGCTCCTGGGCGCTGGCCAGCTGCTGGGGACCGGCGTAATAGATCACGGAGGATTTCTGCGGCGCACCGGACCAGTTGCCTACCTGTCCGAGCTTCCAGCCGTCAGCCTGGACTGTTCCGCCAATGCGGCTGGCCAGCCCGGCGGTACCGGCCGCGTTGTAGACGGCCACTGGCTGCGTCCGGTCGACGACGGCCTGCCGGGTGGCGGACGGCGTCGGCTCCGGGCTGCTGCTTGGAGACGGCCCGGCAGTGGCCGAGGATTCTGAGGCAGCCGGGGGCGTGGTTGCCTGTGTGGAAGCGGTGGCTCCGGTACCCGCCAAGGCGGTGGATTCCACGCTGGCAGAGGCCTCGGTTGCCGTGGCGTTGAAGCCGAGCTTGGGGAGGAGCAGGAAAGACACCAGCCCGATGGCCAGCGCCGCCACGCCCACTGCGAGGATGGGCCACAGCCGCACCCGGGACGGGGCCGAGGCCGTCCGGTGGACACCTTGTCGCGACGCGGCCTCGGGGACCTTGTCGAATTCATCGCGGGCGTATTTGGTCATGGTGGAAGGACATCCTTGTTGATTGCTGCCAGGGTCCCGGCCTGGGGCGTGCTAAGCGTCGGATCCCAGGCGGCGGGCGGTGCGTGCACGGTGGCGCGACGTACGTAGTCTACGCAATCTCTTGACCAGCATGGGATCGTGGGCCAAGGCATCCTCGCGGTCGATCAGGGCATTGAGGAGCTGGTAGTAGTGGGTTGCGGAGAGGTCGAACAGCTCCCGGATGGCTTGTTCCTTAGCCCCGGCGTACTTCCACCACTGCCGCTCCAGCGCCAGCATCTGCTGTTCGCGCTCGGTGAGGGAGGAGTCACGGAGCAGAAAATCCGCCAGCAGGGAATTCCGTGGATCCTGCTCCGGCAGGTGTTCCCGGGCCGGTTCCGCCACGCCACACTCCTTCGCTGGTTACGGTAAATGTCTTACCCCCATGCTACCGGGCGAATCACAGGAGTGTCATTCGGCCCGGCCGTCTCACAGGAGTGTCATTCGGCCCGGCCGTCGACGCACTTCCCGGCCGGCAGGCGCCTGCTGCAAGAATGGACCGATGTTTGAATCGGATGCGTTGTTCGACCTGCAGCAGGACCCGGCGGACGGCACCAGCTTCAGCGACCTGGCCAAGCTGCCCCTGGCGGAGCTCATGGCGCCGGATTGGGCGTCGGCGCTGCGGGGCGTCGAAGCGAAGCTGCGGTCGGTGCTGGCCTTCCTTGCCGGTGAAGAGGCGGCCGGGCACCAGATCCTGCCGCCGCCGTCGAACGTCCTGCGCGCCTTCCGCCAGCCGCTCGCCGGCGTGAAGGTCCTCATTGTGGGGCAGGACCCCTACCCCACACCGGGGCACGCCGTCGGCCTTTCCTTTTCCGTGGACGCGCGCACGCGCCCGCTCCCCCGCAGCCTTGCCAACATCTACCGAGAACTCGAATCGGACCTGGGCATTCCCCCGCGGGTCCACGGCGACCTGTCCGCCTGGGCGGATCAGGGAGTCCTGCTCCTGAACCGGGTGCTCACCGTCCGGGCAGGGTCCGCGGGCTCCCACCGGGGCAAGGGCTGGGAGGACATTACGACGGCGGCAGTCACGGCCGTGGCCGGACGCCGCGCCGCGGACGGGTCCGGAACGCCCTTGGTCGCCGTCTTGTGGGGCAAGGAGGCGGAGGGGGTAAGGCCCCTCCTGGCCGATGCGCCCGTCGTCGCCAGCGCGCATCCCAGTCCCTTGTCCGCCTCGCGCGGCTTCTTTGGTTCCCGCCCGTTCAGCCGTGTGAATGAGCTGCTGCGGGAACAGGGTGCGCCGGACGTAACCTGGGAGCTCCCGGCGGTGCCCCTGGCTTAGGCTTGCCTGATGAGCACTGTCCCCGCCGCCACCAGCGCTACGAAGAACAACCGCCCCCAGGTCAACCTGACGGTACTGCGTAAAGAGCAGTTGTCCCCGCACATGGTCCGAATCATCGCAGGTGGGGACGGATTCAGGGACTTCGTCAATAACGCCTTCGTGGACCGTTACGTAAAGATCGTGTTCCCGCAGCCCGGCGTGGACTACCCCTCCCCCTTGAATTTGTGGACGGTCCGGGAAACCATGCCGCGCGAGCAGTGGCCGTATACCCGCACCTACACGCTGCGCTGGGTGGATCCCGGGGCCAAGGAGCTCGCCATCGACTTCGTGGTCCATGGCGACGAAGGCCTGGCCGGTCCGTGGGCGGCTAACGCCCGGCCCGGCGAAACGCTCACGTTCACCGGCCCCGGCGGTGCGTACAACCCCAATCCCGAGGCTGACTGGTATCTGTTCGCCGGTGATGAGGCGGCGCTGCCGGCCATTGCCGCGTCCATCGAGGCGCTTCCTCCCACCGCGGTGGGGCTGGCCTTCCTGGAAGTCGGCGCCGAGGCCGACATCCAGCCCCTGAACTCTCCGGCCGGGCTCGAGGTCCGGTGGCTGGTCCGCGGCGATGTCCCGGCAGGCTCCAGCACGGCGCTGGTGGATGCCGTGGCGGGAGCGGAGTGGCCGGCCGGCACGGTGGATGTCTTTGCCCACGGCGAGCGGGGTTACATGAAGTCCCTGCGCGAGGTCTTCTTCAAGCAGCGCGGCCTGGAGCGGCGCCAGGTGTCATTGTCCGGGTACTGGGCGCAGGGCCGCGTGGAGGACGTGTTCCAGGCAGAGAAAAAGTTGCCGGTAGGGCAAATCTAGCGCCGCCGGGCGCGGCGGCGCTCGTTGCTCGCCAGGCTCCGGGTCAACGGCCTGGCCAGCACGTCGCCCAGGACGATCCCGCCGGCCGTTCCCAGCACGATGGCGCCGGCGCTGAGCATACCGCCTGCGCCGTTCAGGATTTCCGATTCCTCGACCGTGAGCACATACATGGACCGGAAGATGGTGAGCCCCGGCAGCAGGATCAGCGCCGCGGGCACAGCCACCACCAGCTGCGGCGCGCCCATCCGCAGTGCCACCACCCGCGCCAGGAGCCCGATGACAACGGCCGCCAGCGCCGGCGCGAAGCGGTCCCCGATCCCCAGCAGTCCGCCGCCCAGCAGCACCAGGTAGCCTGCAACGCCCACTCCCGCCGTTGGCAGCAGGAGCTGCCAGGTGGTTTGCTCGGTGATGCCGATGGCCATTACAGCGGCGGCCACGAACAGGACGAGGACCCACAAATCGTAGGCGGGCGGGAAGGTCTGCGTGACGTCGATCCGCTGCAACCCGGTCAGCTCCCCCACCACGAACGCCACGGCGATACCGGCCACGATCGCACCGAAGGTCAGCAGGGTTGACAGGAACCGGCCCGCGGCGGTGACCGGGAAGCCGTTGATGGCGTCCTGCACGGACGAGACCAGCCGTCCGGTGGGCAGCAGCAGCAGGATGCCGCCCACCACCACGATCGACGGTGATGCGGTGAGCCCGAACTGCCAGAGCAGCAAGGCAAGGATGGTGACGACGAACGAGCAGCTGGCCGTGGTGAAGAAGTCCGGGACCCGCCAGCGGCCCAGTTGCCGGGCCAGCAGGCTGATCCCGATGTTGGCGACGAACGCGATGGCGGAGGACACCACACCGCCGCCCAGCACACCGACGAACACCGCGGCGAAGACACCGAATGCAGCGGTGACCATCCAGCGCGGATACGGTTTGGGGCTGGTGATGGCCTCGTTGAGCCGGCGGATGGCTTCCTCGCGGCCCACGCCGCCGGCCACGATGTCCGTGACCAACTGGTGGACCTTGGCCAGGCCCGCATAGTTGTTGGTCCAGGACCGCACCACCCGCAGCAGGGCGATGGGCGTCTGGTCCTTGGGGGCGTAATTGATGCCCACGGACTGGTTGGTGATGTCCACCTCGATGTTCTTCAGGCCCAGGGCGGCAGTGACGGCGATGATGCTGGTCTCCACCTCCAGGGCACCCGCCCCGTAGCGGAACATGGTCTCTGCCAGGTGGAGCGCGAAGTCCAGGGTCTTGCGGGCCGATGTGTCAACACCGCCCACCTGGATGGTGGGGTTGGCGTAGGGGCTGCCCGCCAGGCGGTCCACGATGCTCAAGGGGGCGGTGGGCGGGTTCTCGCCCTGCACCAGGCGTCGCAGCATCCTCCGGGCGGCTGCGTCCTGCCGCATCTGGGCAGGGGTCAGCGGCTCAGTCTTGGGCAAGCCGTCAGTCTTCGGCCTGGACCCTGGCCGTTCGTGCCGGTCAGTCATGCCCGGTTCCTCCCTCTGCGCGGTGTGTGGACGGTCAGGCTGCGCGCTTCAGCGGCAGCTTGCCAAGCAATGAGCGGGCCGCGGCGGCGGCTGATCTGGCCAGCCGGTTGGCGTGGAAGACCACGGGCCGTACGGGCATGGTGAAGTCGCCCACCAGCTGGACCACTTCGCCGCCGAATCCCTTCTTGAATTCGTAGCCGCCGTGCCCCTCCTCGTCCTGGCCGGAGATGCCGAACGTGCCGTAGAAGTTGTACCTCGGGTACTCCTTTTCCAGGGCGTGCAGCATCATGCCCCAGTACAGTGAGGTGGCCCCGTTGAAGTAGATGTAGTCCTGGACGGTGCCGCCGATCACGCACACCACCTCATCGCCGTAGCAGACGAAGTGGATGGCTGCCACGGTGGCGGTCCCCACCGAATCCGGGAACCGTTCGATGTCCTTGAGGCTCCGCTCGTAGCTGTCCACCAGGTCCTGGACCACTTTGAGCCGGTTGGCCTTCTTCTTGCTGCCCGTTTCGTCCACCTCACGCCGGAGCTCCGCGGCGGTGGCCGACTCCGCCGCGAGGCGCTCGGTGATGGATTTCCGGTACGCGGGGATGTCGATCTTGGCCATCATGAGCTTGGTGAATTGCGCCGAGGTGGTCCGGAGCAGGTGCTCATAATAGGCGCGCTCACGGTAGGTGAATCCCTTTTCGTCCCCGGCCCGGCTCAACGCCCCGTAGAAATCGTCCAGGGTTTCCAGCGTGGCTTGTTCCAGGAAGACACCGTTCTTTTCGGCCTTGCGGATGGCCTTACGGGTCCGGTAGCTGGTGCCCATGATGAGTTCTTCAGCGTCCTGGATTCCCACGAGGCTCTTGATGAACATCCAGTTCACGTTGACGAAGTTCATGTCCAGGCCCTGGTGCCGGAACCCGAGCCGTTCCAAGTCCGCCACGAGCGGGCGGTTGTCCTCGACGTCCGGGTGCTCAGCGCCGTCAGCGTCCCGTGCGATGTACCTGATGTTCGGCGAGATCCGCAGTTCAGCGGCCTTGCGGCCGGCGGCGTGCTTGCGGAGGAGTTCGACGACGCCGCTCACCAGGTTGCGGTCCCCGTAGTCCATGAGGGGTCCCTTGGCGCACTCGCAGATGGTGTAGCCAAACCTGGTGGTCGAGTAGTTGAGTTTGCCGGCGGCGACGAGTTCGCCGCTGCGCCGGACGCCGAAGAGTTCCACCTGCTGGCCCCGGGCGCGCTGGAAACGGGCAAAATCGATGGACTGCAGGAAGCTGTTTTGCGGGTGCTTTACGGCGAAGGCCTCAAACTCGGCGTCGCTGAGCGTGGCGTATTCAAGTCCGGTAGCGGCGGAAACGGGATTCAAGGGGTGACCTTCTTCGGGACTCTTCGCGGCCTGGTGGGCACGCGCTGGGCGGACGGTGTTCGGGGCGGGCTGCACGGGCGTACGGTCCGGCCGTGGGCTGCGGTGGGGTTGGATCCCTTGGAGATGCCGGTCAGTAGAACTGCTGGCCGGTCCGGGCGGTTTCAATCCGGCGGAGGACCTTTTCGCCGCCACTGGTCCAGAGCTTGTGCCGCAGCGGGGACAGGACGTAGTCGTAGCAGCCCACAAAGTCGGTGACGGTCTTGGTGAAGCTGGTCTTGAACATGCCCATCCCGTACAGGTTGTGGGTTTTGTCCTTGATCCGGGCCGCCGGCGGCGTGCCGCAGAAGTCGTATTCGGTGCAGCCGAGTTCCTGCATGCGGCGTATGGCTTCCCACTGCACCAGGTGCGAGTCCCCGTACTGCTTGCGGTTTTGGGTGGACCCGCCGTCCTTGTAGGTTGCCTTGGCACCGTAGTTGATCACGAAGGCTCCGACGCTGGGCCTTCCATCCTCATAGACGAAGAAGAAGTTGCCCTGGCCACGGTTGCAGAATTCGTCCCAGAACTTGGCGTAGTAGTCGTAGCTGCGCAGGGGCATGGAGCCTTTGGCGTTGACGGTGTCTGCCATCAGGTCGTAGAGGGCGCGGTAGGTTTCCGGGCCCTGTTCCCGCCGTACCACCTGGCAGCCCTCGCGCTCGGCGCGCCGGACGGCGTTGCGGGCGCGCGAGGAGATCGCCTTGAACACGTCCTCGGTGCTGCCGGAGATGTCCAGCAGCGCGGTGGAGTCGTTGGACTGGATGTTGGGGGCTTTGACAAGGCCCGCCGCATGGATGTCCTGCTGCGCCCCGGCGGTGTCGATGATGTCCGGTTCCACCTTGATGGTGAAAACGTTCAGTTTCCGGCTGCGGACAAAAGCCGCACAGGCTTCGAGGGCAGCCTTCAGGTCTGTGGCGGCCGTAACATCAGGGCCCTTGATGAGGTACCAGAGCCGTCCGAGGATGGGAAATGACTTTTCCAGGACCAGGTTGTAGCTGGAGCTTCCCGGGGCTTCCAGGACAAGGAAGCGGACTTTCCAGCCGGTCCCGTTCTTGACCGATGCGTAGGCAGCGGACTGCAGCATGTTGCCGCCGTTGGGGTTGGCCGTGACGTGCTTGTCCCAGTTCTCAATTTCCTCGGCTGTGGCAAAACGTGCGGTGAATTCTCGCAAGGGGGCCGTGTCCAATCGGGTTTGTGCGCGGTTTCGGTGGGTCTGGATGCGTGCGGACATGCAGCATCAAGTCTAAAGCCTCAGCCACTGGAGCCCTTCTCCCGGCGCTGCCTGGCATGGCGCCGACCGTCCACGGGGCGGCGCCTTGACGGGGCTGCCCGGGGTCGGCAAGGGTTGGAGGATGAGGCCGGACCGGGACCAGAGCAGCACTTCCGTGGAGCGCGGGCGGCCCTATGGCGCCGGGATCCAAATCGCCGGGCTCGCCGCCTTCCTGGTGGCATCCTTGCTGGTGGCGGCGTTGGGCGGACTGGCGTCGGCCAGCAACGTCAACGGCTGGTATGCGACGGCGGACAAGGCGCCTTGGTCCCCGCCCAACGGCGTGTTTGGCCCGGTCTGGGGAATCCTCTACACGGCGATGGCTGTTGCCGGCTGGCTGGTGTGGCGCAAGCGGACGGAACAGACCCGGAGCGCCCTCACCGCCTACGGGATCCAGTTGCTCCTCAACCTTGCCTGGACCCCTGCGTTCTTCGCCCTCTACCCTGCCCTTGGAACTCTTGCCCTGTGGCTTGGGTTTGGCATCATCCTGGCACTCATTTCCGCCGTTGCGGTCACGGTCCTCTTCTTTGGTCCCATCAGCCGGACCGCCGGGATACTCCTGCTGCCATACATTTCCTGGCTGGTGTTTGCCGCTTCCTTGAACTGGTGGGCCGCCGCCCACAACTAGGAAGCGCCGCCCACAACTAGGAAGCGCCGCCCGGGTTCCGGAAAGCGGCGGCTGTGGTCAGCATTCGACGACGTTGACGGCGAGGCCGCCCATGGCGGTTTCCTTGTATTTGTGGGACATGTCCTTGCCGGTTTCGCGCATGGTGATGATGACTTCATCCAGGGAGACCCGGTGGGTCCCGTCACCCCAGAGCGCCATCTTCGCGGCGTTGATCGCCTTCGCGGCCGCGATCGCGTTCCGTTCGATGCAGGGCACCTGCACCAGCCCGCCGATCGGATCGCAGGTCAGGCCCAGGTTGTGTTCCATCGCGATTTCAGCGGCGTTCTCCACCTGCGCCGGGGTCCCGCCCATGACCTCGGCCAGGCCCGCGGCGGCCATCGAGGACGCGGAACCCACCTCGCCCTGGCAGCCGACCTCGGCCCCGGAGATCGAGGCCTGTTCCTTGTACAGCACCCCCACGGCGGCGGCGGCGAGCAGGAACTTGACCACGACGTCGTCGCGGTCAGCGCCGGTGGCTTTGTCCATGCCGGGAGCGAAATGCAGGGCGTAGAACAACACGGCAGGGATGATCCCGGCCGCCCCGTTCGTCGGGGCGGTGACCACGCGGCCACCGGATGCGTTCTCCTCGTTCACGGCCAGCGCCACCAAGTTAACCCATTCCTGCCAATACCGGGGATCGAACGGGCCCGCGTCCCACGCGGCGTCCTGGTCCGTGTCCTGTCCGTCGGCGCATTCCTTCTTCAACCGCTCAAACCAGTCAGGGGCGCGGCGGCGGACCTTCAAGCCGCCCGGCAACACGCCCTCACGCTTCAGCGAGGCCGCGACGCAGGCTTCCATCACGGACCAGATGTGCAGCAACCCGGCCCGGATCTCCTCCTCGCCGCGGGAGGCTTTTTCGTTCACCAGCATCACGTCGGCGATTCCCAACCCGGTCACTGCGCAATGCTCCAACAGTTCCGCCGCGGTCCGGAACGGCAGCGGAAGCTCCTTCTTGGACTCCTCCAGTTCTTGCCGGGCCGCGTCTTCCTCACCCTCCCGGACGATGAACCCGCCACCGACCGAGAAGAACGTCGCGGCATGCACCACCGCACCGGCAGCATCGGTGACGGTGAACGTCATCCCGTTCGTGTGCCGGGGCAATACCGTCAGGGGCCGCAGCACCATGTCCTTCACCCCATACGGCAGCGGCACGGCGCCGGCGAGGTGCAAGGTCCCCGTCCCGGCAATCGCGGCCAGCCGCTCCTCCACCTCCGACGGGAGGATCAACTCCGGGTGAAACCCCTCCAAGCCCAACAGGATCGCGGTCATCGTCCCGTGCCCATGACCCGTGGCCGCCAACGAGCCATACAAATCCACCCGCAACGACGCCACGTGAGCCAGCGCACCCGAGGCCTTGAGTTCCTCCGCAAAAACGGCAGCAGCGCGCATCGGCCCCACAGTATGAGAGGACGAAGGCCCAATCCCGATCGAAAACAGATCAAAAACGCCAACAGCCATGCGATTGGTTCCTAACTAAAACGGGTGGTGGGGCGGGGTTTCGACAAGCGAAACCACCGGCTGTCCGGCGCTATTTTTGGCGCTTGTAGAACGGGAGGCCGACGACTTCGAAGGGTTCGGCCTTACCGCGCAGGTCGACTTCGAGGGAAGTTCCCGGCGCCGAATGCTCGACGTCGACGTAGGCCATGGCGATCGGGTAGCCCAGGGTGGGCGAAGGCTGGCCGGAGGTGACTTCACCGACGGTGGCGCCGTCTTTCAGGACCGGGTAGTGCGCGCGGCCGGCGCGGCGTCCCCGGCCCGTGAGCCCCACGAGGCGGCGGCCGGAGGTGCTGCCCGCACCGGCCTCCTTCTTGGCTGCAAGCGCGGCCTTCCCGACGAAGTCGCCTTCCTTGGACAGCGCGACGACGGCGCCCAGGCCGGCGGCGAACGGGTCGCCTTCCAGCGAGAGTTCGTTGCCGTAGAGCGGCATTCCCGCTTCGAGGCGGAGGGAGTCGCGGGAGGCGAGCCCTGCGGGGGTGAGCTGGCCCTCGTCGGCTATGGCGATCAGCGCCTGCCAGAGGCCCGGGGCGTCCCCGTTGTCCACGAAGATCTCGAAGCCGTCCTCGCCGGTGTACCCGGTCCGGGCCAGCAGCAGGTCCAGGCCCGCACCGCCCACCAGGAAGGGGACCTCGACGGCGGCGTAGTACTTCAGCTCTGTCACCAGGGAATGCCGCGCTGCCGGAACCAGCCGCAGCAGGATCGATTCTGCTGCCGGGCCTTGGACGGCGATCAGTGACGTGCGGGCTGAGGCGTCCTCCACCTTCACGTCGAACCGTGCGGCACGTTCCTGCAAAGCTGCTGCGACGGTGTCTGCGTTTCCTGCGTTGGGGACCACCAGGAAGACGTCGGTGCCATCCGCTGCTGCCGGCCGGCGGTAGGTGATGAGATCGTCGATGATGCCGCCGTCTTCGTTGCAGATCAGCGAGTACTTGGCCTTGCCCACTGCCATGGCGGAGATCTTGCCCACCAGGGCGTAGTCCAGGAAGGCGGCGGCGTCGGGGCCGGTGACCCAGACTTCTCCCATGTGGGAGAGGTCGAACAGCCCGGCGGCCTGGCGGACGGCGTGGTGCTCGGCCAGTTCGGAGCTGTACTTGAGCGGCATCTGCCAGCCGCCAAAGTCCGTGAAGGAGGCGCCGAGCTTTTTATGCTCGTCGTAGAGCGCGGTGTACTTCTCAGTCATTGAAAGTCCTTTGGGAGCGGTGGTTGAGCCGGCCGAAACCGGGTGCCGGCCGGCTCAACCACCGGAGCGGTCTAGTTCTCGAACTCGGACAGCGGCGGGCAGGAGCAGATGAGGTTGCGGTCGCCGGCGGCGCCGTCGATGCGTCCCACCGGCGGGAAGTATTTGTCCTGCTTGTGGTGGGCCGGGAACGCGGCCTGCTCGCGCGGGTAGGCGCGGTCCCAGTCGGAGCTGACGACGGCGGCAGCCGTGTGGGGTGCGTGGCGCAGGGGTGAGTCGGTGACGGCGAAGTCGCCGTTGGCCACCTGGTCGATTTCCTGGCGGATGGTGATCATGGCTTCGATGAAGCGGTCGATCTCGGCCAGGTCCTCGGACTCGGTGGGTTCCACCATGAGGGTGCCCGCGACGGGGAAGGACAGGGTGGGGGCGTGGAACCCGAAGTCGATCAGCCGTTTGGCCACGTCCTCGGCCGTGACCCCGGTCTTCGCGGTGAGTTCGCGCAGGTCCAGGATGCACTCGTGCGCCACCAGCCCGCCCTCACCGGTGTAGAGGACCGGGAAGTACTCGTTCAGGCGGGACGCGACATAGTTCGCGGCCAGCAGCGCGGACTTGGTGGCCTCGGTCAGGCCCTGCCCGCCCATCAGCTTCACGTACGCCCACGAGATCGGCAGCACCCCGGCCGAACCGAACCGGGACGCCGAAATCGCCACCCCGTGCCCGGGCTCGTGCGCGGCCTTGTTCGCATCGCCGGGCATGAACGGTGCCAGGTGCGCCTTCGCAGCGACCGGGCCCACACCGGGTCCCCCGCCACCGTGCGGGATGCAGAAGGTCTTATGCAGGTTCAGGTGCGAGACGTCCCCGCCGAACCGGCCCGGCTGGGCCAGGCCCACCAGGGCGTTCAGGTTGGCCCCGTCAATGTAGACCTGGCCCCCCGCGGCGTGGACGGCGTCACAGACCTCCCTCACATCCCCGTCGAACACGCCGTGGGTGGAGGGGTAGGTGATCATGATGGCCGACAGGACATCCTTGTTCGCCTCGATCTTGGCCGTCAGGTCCTCGTGGTCGATCGTCCCGTCAGCGGCGGTGGCCACGACCACGACCTTCATGCCGGCGAGGACGGCGGAGGCGGCGTTGGTGCCGTGCGCCGAGGCCGGGATCAGGCAGACGGTGCGCTGCTGCTCGCCCCGGGAGTGGTGGTAGCCGCGGATCGCCAGCAGGCCGGCGAGTTCGCCCTGGGAGCCGGCGTTGGGCTGGATGGAGACCTGGTCATACCCGGTGATCTCGGCAAGGTCCGCTTCCAGGCCGGTGATGAGTTCGCGCCAGCCCTCGGTCTGGGAGTCCGGGGCGAACGGGTGGATCGAGGCGAACTCCGGCCAGGAAATCGCTTCCATCTCGGCGGTGGCGTTCAACTTCATGGTGCACGAACCCAACGGAATCATGGTCCGGTCCAGCGCCAGGTCACGGTCAGAGAGCTTGCGGATATAACGCAACAACTGGGTTTCGGACCGGTGCGTGTTGAACACCGGATGCTGCAGATAGGCCGAGGAACGCACGACGGCGGCCTCAAGACCGAAGCCCTGGCCCTCGCCGTGGACCTCGGCAACCGGGGCGCCGAAGACGTCGGCAACCTGGGCGACGATGGCCGGCGTCGTGGTTTCGTCGAGGGAGATGCCTACGGTGTCGGCGTCGATGCGCCGCAGGTTGATGCCGCGGGCCTCTGCGTCGGAGATCACTGCTGACGCGCGGCCGGCAACGCGGACCGTCAGGGTGTCGAAGAAGGAGGTGTGCAGGACGTCCAGGCCGGCGGCCTTGAGCGCCGCGGCGAGGGTACGGGCGTGGCCATGCGCCGTTTCCGCGATCGCCTTCAACCCCTCCGGGCCGTGGTACACGGCATACATGGACGCAACGATGGCCAGCAGCGCCTGGGCCGTGCAGATATTGGACGTGGCCTTCTCGCGGCGGATGTGCTGCTCGCGGGTCTGCAAAGCCAGACGGTAGGCGGGAACACCGGCGTCGTCCTTTGACACCCCAACCAGGCGGCCGGGCAGGGAACGTTCCAGGCCCTTGCGGACAGCCATGTAGGCGGCGTGCGGGCCGCCGAAGAACAACGGCACGCCAAAACGCTGGGCCGAGCCGACGGCGATGTCCGCGCCCTGTTCGCCCGGAGGGGTGATCAGGGTCAGCGCCAGCAAATCGGCGGCCACCGTCACCAGCGCGCCCCGGTCCTTGGCGGCGGCGATCACGGCGGACTGGTCCCACACGCGGCCGGAGGCGCCGGGCTGCTGCAGCACGACGCCATTGATGTCGCCGTCGGGCAGGCCTTGGGAGAGGTCGGCGACCTCCACCTCGAAGCCGAGCGCCTCGGCGCGGCCCTTGACAATGGCGATGGTCTGCGGGAGCACGTCGATGTCCAGGACGGTCTTGCCGTCCTTGGCCGCCGCGGACTTGTTGGCGCGGCGCATCAGCAGGACGGCCTCCGCCACGGCGGTGGATTCATCCAGCAGCGAGGCGTTGGCGATGGGCAGTCCCACCAGGTCCTGGACCATGGTCTGGAAGTTCAGCAGCGCCTCGAGCCGGCCCTGCGAGATTTCCGGCTGGTACGGGGTGTAGGCGGTGTACCAGGCCGGGGATTCCAGGATGTTGCGGCGGATCACCGGCGGCGTCACGGTGTCGTAATAACCCTGCCCGATCATCTGCACGGCAGTCTTGTTTTTCGCGGCAAGCTTGCGCAGCTCGGCCAGGACCTCCACCTCGCTGAGGGCGTCCTGCAGGCGGAGGGCGGTTTCCTGGCGGATGACCTTGGGGACGGCGGTGTCAACCAGGGAGTCGACAGTGTCGTAGCCAACGGCTTTGAGCATGGTGTCGACGTCGTCCTGGCGGCGCGCGCCGATATGGCGGTCTACGAAGGTGGTGGAGGCTGGGCTAACCGGCACGAAGGAACTCCATTTACTCAGGCGGCGCAGGGTACGCCACAGCGATTCGGGTTCCTCCCCGCTCTGTATTGGACCTGAGAGATTCCGCGGTGCCTGCCTGGCAGGACCCGCTTGCACCGTCGGTGAGCACACCGGCTCCAGACCCCCGATTGGGGGCCATGGGAACCGCCTGCTGCTTTCCAGAGGCGCCTCGCCGCGGCGGTACGGGGGCCTGCGAGATTCCTGGGGAGGATTTGCTCCTACGGCGCCTGCCTGTACACCGGCAGAACTCTCCCGCCGCAGATCAAAGGCTATTCACTTGTTAAACCAGCCATGTGCTGGATCATGCGGGCCGGTGACAGCCCTCACAACATTCAATTGTCCTATGCCGCAACCCTTCACGGCAAATGGCGGAGGCTACCTGCGGAGCCGCTCCAGGGCCGCCAGGAGTTCCTCCACGTCAGCGGCCGCTCCCCCTTGCGGCGCCGGGCCAACGGACAGCATGGCGTTGAAATACAGCCCGTCCCCCATGTAAAGGACCGCCTTGGCCAGTCCGGGCCCGACGTCGGCCGCGATCTCATCCAGCCACCGCTGCTGGATGGCTGCGAAACGGCGCCGGGTTTCCTGGTGCGCTACTTCCGCCAGCCTGGTGGCGGCGACGATGGCCCGATCCAGCGGAGTGTCCGCCCAGACGGAAGAGCGGATGAAGTAGGCGGCCGCCCCCTCGGCGGCCCCGGCCATGGCGTCGGCGTCCTCCTTGGCCAGCCCGTCCAAACGGTCCAGGAGCACTTCGATGAGCGCTTCCTTGTTGGGGAAGTGGTAGAGCAGTCCACCTTTGGACACCCCAGCCTTCCTGGCCACCGCATCCAGCGTGGCCGCCCGCTCCCCCACCTCGATCAGGAGGGTTTCGAAGGCGTCAAGGACCGCGTCTCGGGCTACAGGCTTTCGGGGCATGCTTCCCATCATGCCCTCCGCCGGTGTGGAAACGGGAAACGGCAAAGTTTCAAACTGTACCGTCTGGACGGTATAGTTATTTCATGACGACTTCCCCTTCGACCCTGGCGCCCGCACGCACCGGCGGAGCGGCCGCGCGCTCCCCGCGGCGCGACTGGCTCGCACTGGGGCTGCTGATGTTCCCAGTGCTGCTCGTCGCCGTGGACAACACCGCACTGACATTCGCCCTGCCCGCCATCACCCGCGCCCTGGAACCCTCCGGCGTCCACCTGCTGTGGATTATCGACGCCTATCCGCTGGTACTGGCCGGACTCCTGGTCTCAATGGGAAGCCTTGGCGACAGGATCGGGCGGCGCCGGTTGCTCATTATCGGCAGCACGGGCTTTGCCGGGTTATCCGCCGCGACGGCTTTTGCGCCCACCGCGGAGTGGCTGATCGCCGGGCGGGCCACCCTGGGGTTCTTCGGGGCGATGCTGATGCCCTCCACGTTGTCGCTGATCCGCAACATCTTCCCTGAACCCAACCGCCGGCGGATGGCCGTCGCCGTCTGGGCTGCCGGATTCTCCGGCGGCGCGGCCTTGGGCCCAATCTTCGGCGGCTGGCTGGTGGAGCATTTCTGGTGGGGCGCCGTGTTCCTGGTGGCGGTACCCCTGATGCTTCCCCTGCTGGCACTGGGGAGAACCTTGATCCCGGAATCCAAGGACCCATCGCCGGGCAGGGTGGACGTCCCCAGCATCCTGCTGTCTATGCTGGTGATGGTTCCCATGGTCTACGGCATCAAGGATGTTGCCACCGAAGGTCCGGGCCCGGCAGGCCTTGGCAGCATGGCGTTCGGCGTGGCGATGGGCGTAGTGTTCGTGCGGCGCCAGCAACGCCTGGAACACCCCCTGCTGGACATGTCGCTGTTCCGGAACCGGGTGTTCAGCATGGCCATCAGCGCCAACATCCTGGCCCTGTTTTCCTTCAATGGCTTCATCCTGTTCCTTGCCCAGCACCTCCAGCTCCTTGAGGGCCTGAGCCCGTCAGCCGCGGGCGTGGCGATGATTCCGGCGCTGGCAGCCACGGTGGTGGCCGGCCTTGTGGTGGTGCCGCTGGTCCGCAAGGTCCGTCCGGGGTACGTGGTGGCGGCGGGGCTGGCCTTCAGTGCCACGGGCTACACCCTGGTGGCGTTCGGAAACCACGACGGCGGACCTGCACTGCTGCTGGCAGCGCTCCTGGTCCTGGCGCTGGGCGTGGGGACGGCGGAAACCATTTCGAATGACCTCATCCTGGGCTCCGCGCCCCCGGAAAAGTCAGGCGCCGCAGCGGCCATCTCCGAAACAGGATACGAGGTGGGCTCACTGCTGGGGACGGCGGTCCTGGGCTCCATCCTGACGGCCTCCTACCAGCACAACCTGCGCCTCCCGGCAGGATTGGATGGCATGCTCCCGGGCTCCGCACTGCACAACGCCGGGGAAACGCTGGCGGGCGCCATGGAAGCGGCCGCCATCCTGCCGGGACCGCTGGCGGACGCGGTCCGGGACGCTGCGGCGGCGGCATTCGATTCCGGCGTGCACATCACCGCGGCAATCGGGCTGGTACTGATGGCGACGGCGGCAGTCCTCGCCGCCGTCGTGCTCCGGAAGGTACCTAAGGCCACCTGACCCGCACGGGACCGCAAAGGGCGCCCGGCGCCGGATCAATTCCGGTACCGGGCGCCCGAGAGCGGGACGCTTGGCCTACTTGGAGTCGGCGGCAGTCACTTTGGCGGTTGGCTTCATGTTTTCGGCCTGCACCATCCAGGCAAACTGCTCCAGCCGGGCGATGAACTCGTGCAAAAGGTCCGCGGAGGTGGGATCTTCCTCATCCACCTCGTCGTGGACTTTGCGCATGGTGCCCACGGCGGCTTCCATGGCGGCGACGATCCGCTCAATGGCGTCCGCTGTGCTGATCAGCCCGTCAGGGAACTGGGCCAGGCTGGTGGTCTCGGCAACGGTGGAGCTGCGGCCGTCCGGCAGGGCGTGCAGGGCACGCATGCGCTCGGCCGTATCGTCGGCGAACTGGCGGGCAGCGTCAACGATCTCATCGAGCTGCAGGTGCAGGTCCCGGAAATTGGTGCCCACGATATTCCAGTGCGCCTGCTTGCCCTGGATGTGGAGTTCGATCAGGTCCGCCAGGACTGCCTGCAGGTTGTTGGTCAGTGTCGGTGAAGCTTTCATGCATCCTCCTCGATTGGTCCAGTAGGGCCGACGCTACCAGCCATGGACCGCCCCGCGGCGGGCAGCCCGGGAATTTCTCAGTGAGCTTACTAATTTCCGGAATCCAGTCATAAACGAATGTGATTCATATTGCGTCTTGCATCACAGGGCCGGCGCCCCCATACTAAATGAACGCCATTCATATAGTGACCTCCGTCTCACAGCCTTCCAGAAAGTGGTGCCATGACAGAGACAATCCGCACCAGTACCTCCAAATCCGGTCCCCATGCCCACGCACCGTCCACGGACGGCGTCAGCGCCAAGGGACTCAAAGGCGGGCAGCTCGGCCTGCTGGCCGTCGTCGTCCTGGGCATCTCAACCATTGCCCCCGCCTACACGCTTACCAGCGCACTTGGACCCACCGTCAACGAAGCCGGGCTCCAACTGCCAGTCATCTTCCTGATCGGTTTCATCCCCATGATCCTGGTCTCGCTCGCCTACCGGGAACTCAACGCCGATTCCCCGGACAGCGGCACCACCTTTACCTGGGTCACCAAAGCGTTCGGCCCCTGGATCGGCTGGATGGGCGGCTGGGGCCTGCTGGCCGCCAACATCATCGTGCTGTCCAACCTGGCCGGCGTCGCCGTCGACTTCTTCTATCTCTTCCTGTCCCAGGTCACAGGCTCCCCCGAGCTGGCAGACCTGGCGGACAACAAGGCGCTCAACGTCATCACATGCTTCGTGTTCGTGGCACTGGCCGTCTGGGTCAGCTACCGCGGCATGCACACCACCAAAATGGTGCAGTACAGCCTGGTGGGATTCCAGCTGCTGGTCCTGGGCCTGTTCGTCGTCATGGCTTTCGCCAACTGGTCCACCTCCGAGACCGCCATCCCGTTCAGCTGGGACTGGTTCGACGTCACCAAAATCGAGACCTTCGGCCAGGTTGCCGCCGGCATCTCCCTGTCGATCTTCGTGTACTGGGGCTGGGACGTTTGCCTGACAGTCAACGAGGAAACCGCCAACGGCAAGAAGACCGCCGGCGTGGCGGGCACCCTCACCGCGGTGATCGTCCTGGCCATCTACCTCCTGGTCAGCATCGCCACCATGATGTTCGCCGGCGTGGGAGATACCGGCAACGGGTTGAACAACGCCGAAAACCACGAGAACATCTTCACGGCGCTGGCCTCCCCCATCATGGGCCCGTTCGCCATCCTAATGTCCCTGGCGGTGCTCTCCAGCTCGGCGGCTTCCCTGCAGTCCACGTTCATGTCACCGTCCCGCAGCCTGCTGGCGATGGCCCATTACGGCGCACTGCCGGAACCCTTCAGCCGGATCAGCCGGAAGTTCGCGACGCCGGGCTACGCCACCATTGCTGCCGGCGTCGTCTCCGCCGGGTTCTACGCGGTGATGCATGTGGTCAGCGACAACGTCCTGAACGACACCATCCTGGCGCTGGGCCTGATGATCTGCTTCTACTACGGCCTCACCGCACTGGCCTGCACCTGGTATTTCCGTCACAGCCTGTTCAACAGCATGCGCCACTTCGTGTTCAGGCTGGTCTGCCCGGTGGTGGGCGGCGTGGGCTTGTTCGTGGTGTTCGTCCAGACCGCCGTGGACAGCCTGGCGCCCGAGTTCGGCAGCGGTTCCGAGGTCTTCGGCGTGGGCCTTGTATTCATCCTGGGCGTGGGCATCCTGGCCCTGGGCGCCGTCGTCATGCTGGTCATGTCCCGCACGCACCCGGGCTTCTTCCGCGGCGAAACGCTCAAGAAGGACACGCCCGCCCTGGTAGTGCCGGAATAGGGCGAAGCGTCCAAAACGGTGCCGTGCCCCCAACCGGGGCACGGCACCTTTTCCGTTGTCACGGAGGGGTATTTTGGTAACGACGGCGGCCGGAGACACAGCAGCGCCGGCCGCCCCGAAGGGGCAACCGGCGCCGGGAAGAACGGGTGGGGCTCAGCCCTCGCAGTCGCGGCAGTACTTCAGGCCGTCCTTTTCGCGGGCCACCTGCGACCGGTGGCGGACCAGGAAGCAGGAAGAGCAGGTGAACTCGTCGGACTGCTCGGGAACCACAATGACGGTGAGTTCCTCGTTGGACAGATCGGCGCCGGGGAGGTCGATGCCTTCAGCGGTGTCATTCTCGTCGACATCGATGACTGCGGTCTGCGCGTTGCCGCTCCGGGACGCCTGGAGGGCCTCCAGGGAGTCAGCGGGAGACTCCTCTTCCTGCTTGCGTGGAGCATCGTAATCGGTAGCCATTAGCATGTTCACTTTCGTTGCTGCACAGCGCCATTTCAGGCACCTCAGTGAAGCAGTTTAGGGCATCATCCCGGCCCCGGCGCAATAGTGTGGCCAAGCAGACATTCAGTTGCCGCCGGACACCCTTCCCAGGTGTTCGGAGCGGGCATGGTCGGCGCCGACGGAGACGCCGCTCAAGGCGGAAGCCACCCCCACCGGGTGGCATCGGCCATGGCACCGGCGGCCTCGGACTCTGATTCACAGGTAAAGGTATCAATGGCCCAGTCGCGGAGCCGGGTGAGCAAGGTAGCCGTCATGCCTGAAACCTACGCAGCAATTGTTGTGGCCACGTTTCGCGGCGGTCTCCCCGGATTAATTCCGGCGCCTGCCTGCTCCTTCAGCAGGGCTGGGCCGTGCTGCTGCGCAGGATGAGCTCAGGTTCCACCACCAGCGTCCGGGGTCCTGCCGCACCGCCGAGCACCGCGAGCATCATGTCCATGCAGCGCCGGCCCAGTTCTTCGAAGTCCTGCCGGACCACGGTCAGCGGAGGGCTGAAGTATGCGGATTCGGGCTGGTCGTCGAAGCCCACCAGGGAAACGTGCTTCGGCACCCCCAGGCCTGCTTCGTTGAAGGCGCGCAGGATCCCCAATGCCATCTGGTCGTTGCCCACGAAGAGGGCCGTGGCGCGCCGGTCAGCCGCCAGCCGCCGGCCAATGGCGTAGCCGCTGCCGGCGCTCCAGTCCCCCTCGACCAGGAGATCCGCCTCGAGCCCGGCGGCCTCCAGGGCGGACCGCCAGCCGCCGGACCGCGCCACCGCGTCAATCCAGTCCTGCGGCCCGGCGACATGCCCGATCCGCCGGTGGCCCTGCGCAATGAGGTGCCGGACGGCCAGTTCGGCACCCTTGCGCTGGTCCACCCGGACACCGCCAACAGCGTCATTCCCGTCGGAGCCAACGGCCACTACCGGCACCCCGATAGGGAGTTCCGCCAAGGCCGCCAACGTGGCCAAATGCGGAACAATCACCACGATGCCGTCCACCGCCTGGTCCAGGAAGTGCCTGACGGCGTCCAGGATGGGGTCCCTGCTGACCTCGCGCAGCGCAGCGACGCTGACGAAGTATCCTGCGTCCCGCGCGGCCCGTTCGACTCCCAGCATGGTGTTGGCCGGGCCGTACTGCGACAACTCGCTGCCCAGGACGCCGATAGTCTGCGAGCGCCGGGTGACCAGGCTGCGGGCGGCGGTGTTGCGGCGGTAGCCGAGCTCGGCAATCGCCGCTTCCACCTTGTGCCGGGTCTCCTTGCTGACGTTGGGGTGGTTGTTGACCACCCGCGAGACGGTTTGGTGCGAGACCCCGGCCAGCCCCGCCACGTCCTCGAGCCTTGGCAGCCGCCGTGGCCGGGAGCCGGGCTGCGCCACGGAATCAGATCCCGCCGGCGAGTTTGTAGTAGGCGGCGTTCCAGTTCAGGTCCTTCTTGAACTGGCGGATCGTGGTGCCTTCGTCGATGGCCAGGAGTTCGGTCTTGGCGATCTCGGCGAAATCCTCGAACACATCCATGCCCACCTGCGTTGAGAGTACGGTGTGGTGGGCGGCGCCGGCGGTGAGCCAGGCGGCGGCGGACGTGGCGAAGTCCGGCTTCGGCTGCCAGAGCGCGCGGGCCACGGGCAGGTTGGGCAGCGGCTGGTCCAGGGGGACCACGTCGACGGCGTTGGCCACCAGGCGGAACCGGTCACGCATGTCGGACAGGGCGACGACGACGCCCTGGGAGGCGTCCGCGTCGAACACCAGCCGGACGGGGTCTTCCTTGCCGCCGATGCCCAGCGGGTGGATTTCCAGGCGCGGCTTCGACGCCGTGAGCGAGGGGCAAACCTCCAGCATGTGCGCGCCCAGGATCTTCTCCGCGCCAGGTTCCAGGTGGTACGTGTAGTCCTCCATCAGGGACGCCCCGCCGGGCAGGCCGGCACCCATCACCTTCGCGGCGCGCACCAGGATGGCGGTCTTCCAGTCCCCTTCCGCGCCGAAGCCGTACCCGGCCGCCATGAGCCGCTGGACCGCGAGGCCGGGCAGCTGGCGGAGGGCCCCCAGGTCCTCGAAGGAGGTGGTAAACGCGGCCGACCCGTTGGCTTCAAGGAAGCTGCGCAGGCCCAGCTCGATCCGGGCGCCGTACCGCAGCGATTCATGCCTGGCCGCGCCTGCGCGGAGCTCCGGCGCCACGTCGTAAAGGTCCTCGTACTCGGCCACCAGGGCGTCGACGTCGGCCTCCCCCGCGCCGTGCACGGCGTCGGCGAGCTCGTCGACGGACCACGTGTTTACGGCGACGCCGAAGCGCAGCTCGGCCTCGGTCTTGTCGCCTTCGGTGACGGCGACGTTGCGCATGTTGTCGCCGAAGCGGGTGAGCTTCAGGGTGCGGACGGCGGCCCAGCCTGCGGCCGCACGCTGCCAGGACCCCACCTGGTGTGCCACCTCGGGGTTGGAGACGTGGCCGACGACGGTCTTCCGGGCGATGCCCAGGCGGGACTGGATGTACCCGAACTCCCGGTCGCCGTGCGCGGCCTGGTTCAGGTTCATGAAGTCGAAGTCGATGTCCGCCCAAGGCAGGTCGCGGTTGGCCTGGGTGTGCAGGTGCAGCAGAGGCTTGCGCAGCAGATCCAGGCCGGAGATCCACATCTTGGCAGGGCTGAAGGTGTGCATCCAGGCCGTCACGCCGATGACTGAGTCATCGGCGTTCGCTTCCAGCGCGGTCCGGCGGATGGCATCGGAGTCGGTCAGGACCGGCTTCCACACGATCCGCACCGGGACGGCGGAATTGGCGTTCAGCTGGTTGGCGATCTCCTGGGATTGGGCGGCCACCTGTTTGAGGACTTCTTCGCCGTAGAGGTGCTGGCTGCCGGTGAGGAACCAGACCTCGTAGCCGTCCAGGGTGGTGTTTGCTGCGGTGTTCATGCGTACTCCTGTTGAAGGTTTGGGGGTTTACTGCCCGTAGACGTTCTGGTACCGGGCGTAGAGCGAGTCGATATGGCTTGCGTCGATCGGGAGGGGTTCACCCAGCTGCCGCGAGATATGGACGGTGCGGGCCACTTCCTCGCACATCACGGCGGCCTTCACGGCGGAGCGGGCGTCCTTGCCGATGGTGAAGGGGCCGTGGTTCTGCATCAGGACCGCCGGTGAGTTCGAGTTTTTGAGGGTCTCCACGATGCCGTGGCCGATCGAATCGTCGCCGATCAGCGCGAACGGGCCCACCGGGATAGAGCCGCCGAACTCGTCGCCCATCATGGTGAGCACACAGGGGATGGCCTCACCCCGTGCAGCCCACGCGGTGGCGTAGGTGGAGTGCGTGTGCACCACACCGCCCACCTCGGGCATGTGCCGGTACACATAGGCGTGCGCGGCGGTGTCGGACGACGGCGAGAGCGGCGGGTTGCCCCAATCGACCGTGCCGCCGCCACCAACGTTGGTGCCCCTCACCGGCGTGCCGTGCAGGTCGGTCACGACCATTTGCTCCGGGGTCAGGTCCTGGTAGCTGACGCCGGACGGCTTGATGACCATCAGGTCGGTGCCCGGCACCCGGGCCGAGACGTTGCCCGCAGTCCACACCACCAGTTCGTACCGCGTCAACTCAGCGTGCAGGGCGCATACGTCTTCCCGGATCCGGGCGATGGTTTCCAGGATTGCGGCTTCGGTTCCTTGCCGGACGCTCATGCGGACACCTCCACGACAGAGTGGACGGCGGACCCGGTACCGGGCAGCACCGTACTGGCGGCCTTGCGCTGGATGGCCTTGAGCCGGTGCATGACATCGTTGCTGCCGCGGCCAAAGTAGTCGTGGAGGGTTTTGTACTCCTGGAAGAGTTCCTCGTACGCGGCCACGTTTTCCGGGATTGGAGTGTAGACCTCCCCGGGTTCGGCGCCCATGGCGGCTGCGGCCTGGCGGATATCCGCATAGTGGCCGGCCGCGACGGCGGCGTGGATCGCCGACCCCAGGGCCGGGCCCTGTTCCGAGCCGATGGTGGAGAGCGGCAGGCCGGTGGCGTCCGCATAGATCTGCATCAGCAGCTTGTTCTTCAGGAGTCCTCCCGCCACGATGAATTCCTTGACCGGAACCCCGGCGTAACGGAACGCATCAACAATCGTGCGGGTGCCGAACGCGGTGGCCTCCAACAGCGCCCGGTAGGTGTCCTCGGGCCTGGTGGCGAGGGTCTGGCCCACCACGATGCCGGAGAGCTCGTGGTCCACCAACACCGAGCGGTTGCCCGAGTGCCAGTCCAGGGCTATCAGGCCGTGCTCGCCGATAACCTGCCTGGAAGCCAGTTCAGTGAGATATTCGTGGATCCCCAGACCTGCAGCTTCGGCCGCCTGGTGGTATTCGGGCGGCACTCCGTATTTCGTGAACCAGCCGAAGATGTCTCCCACGCCCGACTGGCCCGCCTCGTAGCCCCACAGGCCGGGAACGATGCCGCCGTCAACGGCCCCGCACATTCCCGGTACTTCGCGCAGTTCCGTGCCGTTCATGACGTGGCAGGTGGAGGTGCCCATGATGGCCACCAGCTGGCCGGGTTCCACCGCCTTCGCTGCCGGGGCAGTCACATGGGCGTCAACGTTTCCCACCGCCACGGCGATGCCCTCCGGCAGCCCGGTCCAGGCTGCGGCCTCCGCGGTCAGTGTGCCGGCGGCGTCACCCAGCCGTCCGATGGTGTGCTCGAGTTTGGAGCTGACGAAGTCCTTGAACTCCGGGTTCAGGGCAGCGAGGAAGTCCTCCGAGGGGTAGCGCCCGTCCTGGTAGATGCCCTTGTAGCCGGCCGTGCAGGCATTGCGGACATACCTGCCGCACAGCTGCCAGACGATCCAGTCCGCCGCCTCCACCCAGCGGTCCATTGCGGCGTAGGCCTCGGGGTCCTCTTCCAGAAGCTGCAGCCCCTTGGCGAATTCCCACTCCGAGGAAATCAGCCCCCCATACCTGGGAAGCCAGTCCTCGCCCCGTTCGGCGGCGAGCCGGTTGATCCGGTCGGCCTGCCCCTGGGCGGCGTGGTGGCGCCACAGCTTCACGTACGCGTGCGGCCGGTTGGCATAGCCCGGCAGTTCGTTCAGCGGGGTGCCGTCGGCCTTGACCGGCACCATGGTGCAGGCGGTGAAGTCGGTGGCAATACCGACGACGTCCGCCGGGTCGATTCCGGCGTCAGCCACTGCTGCCGGGACGGCAGTGCGAAGGACCTCCCGGTAGTCGTTGGGCACTTGGAGCGCCCATTCCCCGGGAAGCCGGGCCCCGTCGTCGCCCGCTGTGTCACGCGGCAGGACGTCGGTGACCACGGCGTGCGGATATGCATGGACCGCGCTGCCGAGTTCCTTCCCGTCGCGGACACGCACCACCACGGCACGGCCGGAAAGTGTTCCGTAATCCACGCCGATGACGCAGTGGTCAGGGCTGGAACTGAAGGGTGTATCTGGCATTCGGTTGCCTCCGCCCGGGAGGCAGGGGCCTCATTGCCGGGGTTGTCTAGGGGTCAAGGTCAAGCTAAGCGCTGCAGCAAGTGTGAACGCTAACAAAGCAGAAGTCAATGAATTTGGAGCAGGTTTCAAGCACTTGATACCCACCTCTTGTTAGCGTTCACAAATCAGTCTATATTGAACCGACACATCAACAATGTGACCAGGACCAGGGAGCATCGCTGCTGCCTCGTCCAATAACACTTCGCGGCAATGCTGCCGCGGAAGGAGAAAATGGTGAGAATCAAAAAAATCGTGGGCGCGGTGGCCCTTGTCCTCGCGCTGACGGTGGGCGCCACCGGTTGCGGCTCACGTGGCGCGGCAACAGAATCCAGCGGCGCGGCAAAGCCCGCCGACTCGCTTGTTGGGATCTCGATGCCCACACAGACATCCGAGCGTTGGATTGCCGATGGCGCCAACGTCGAGAAGTCGCTCAAGGACCTTGGCTACAAGACAGACCTCCAGTTCGCCAATGACGACATCCCCACCCAGGTCTCGCAGATCGAAAACATGCTGACCAAAGGCGCCAAGGCGCTGATCATCGCCGCCATTGACGGCACCACCCTGACCGATGTCCTGGCCAAGGCCAAGGAGCAGAACGTCAAGGTGATCGCGTACGACCGCCTCATCAACGGCACCCCGAACGTGGACTACTACACCACATTCGACAACTACACGGTGGGCGTCCAGCAGGCCACTTCGCTGCTGACCGGCCTGGGGCTCCTCGACGCCAGTGGCAAGAAAGTGGACGGCAAGGGTCCGTTCAACGTCGAACTCTTCGCCGGAAGCCCCGACGACAACAACGCCAACTTCTTCTGGACCGGCGCCATGGACACCCTCAAGCCGTACCTGGATGCGGGCACCCTGAAGGTCCCCAGCGGCCAGACCAAGTTCGAGCAGGCCGCGATCCTTCGCTGGCAGGCACCCGTGGCGCAGAAGCGCATGGAGGATATCCTCACCTCCGCGTACAGCTCGGGCACCAAGCTGAACGGCGTCCTGTCCCCGTATGACGGACTGTCCATCGGCATCATCTCCGCCCTCACCAGCACCGGCGGCTACGCCAAGGGAAGCCTGCCGGTCGTCACCGGCCAGGATGCCGAGAAGGGCTCCGTGAAGTCCATCATTGCCGGCGAGCAGTACTCCACCATCTTCAAGGACACCCGCCAGCTGGGTGCCCAGGCGGTCAAGATGGTGGACGCCGTCCTCAAGGGCCAGGAACCGGAAACCAATGACACCAAGACGTACAACAACAAGGTCAAGGTTGTCCCGGCTTACCTGCTGAAGTCCGTGATCATCACCAAGGACAACTACAAGAAGGAACTGATCGACTCGGGTTACTACACCGACGCCGACGTCAAGTAGACAGCCGGGGGCTGCTGCCGGACGTCCGGTCCGGCAGCAGCCCCTCCCGCAACCTCCTGCAGCAGCAGGAAGGCCAAGATTCGACCAGTCAGTGGGAATTGACGATGAACACACCCATTCTTCAAATGCGAGGAATCACCAAGACATTCCCGGGCGTGAAGGCGCTGCAGGATGTCACGCTGGATGTGAACCGTGGAGAAGTCCATGCCATCTGCGGTGAGAACGGCGCCGGAAAATCAACGCTCATGAAGGTGTTGTCCGGCGTGTATGCGCACAACACGTTCGACGGGAAAATCCTGTTCGAAAACGAACCCTGCAATTTCGCCAGCATCTCGGACAGTGAGAAGCGGGGCATCGTGATCATCCACCAGGAACTCGCCCTGAGCCCGTACCTTTCCATCGCCGAGAACATCTACCTCGGCAACGAACAGGCCACCAAGGGATGGGTGGACTGGCGGAAGACCAACCTGGAGGCAGCAAAACTGCTGGCCCGCGTGGGGCTCGATGAAAACCCCGTCACCCCGGTACAGCACATCAGCGTAGGCAAGCAGCAGCTCGTGGAAATCGCCAAGGCGCTGTCCAAGGAAGTGAAGCTGCTCATCCTGGACGAGCCCACGGCCGCCCTCAACGACGAGGACTCCGGCCACCTGCTGGACCTGATCCTCCATTTGAAGGGCCAAGGCGTCACCAGCATCATCATCAGCCATAAGCTCAACGAGATCCGCAAGGTGGCAGACGCTGTCACCATCATCCGCGATGGCAAGACCATCGAGACCCTTCGGCTCGATGAAGGCCAGATCACCCAGGAGCGGATCATCCGCGGGATGGTGGGCCGCGACCTCGAGAGCCTCTACCCGGAACGCGAGCCGAACATCGGCGCAGAAGTCCTCCGGATCGAAGACTGGTCCGTCCGCCACCCGCAGGACCACGCCCGCATGGTGGTAAGCAACGCCAACCTGCACGTCCGGAAGGGCGAAGTCGTGGGCCTTGCCGGGCTCATGGGCGCCGGCCGGACGGAACTGGCCATGAGCGTATTTGGCCGCACCTACGGCACGGCCACCTCAGGCAAGGTCTACAAGTACGGCGAGGAGATCAATACGTCCACCGTCTCGGACGCGATCAGGCACGGCATTGCCTACGCCACCGAGGACCGCAAGCACTACGGCCTGAACCTGATCGAGGACATCAAGCGCAATATCTCTCTGGCATCGCTGCGCAAGCTCGCGAAGCGCGGCTTCGTCGACAAGAACCAGGAGACCGTGGTGGCCAACGGCTACCGCACCAGCATGAACATCAAGGCACCCTCGGTGGCCGCCATCACCGGGAAGCTCTCCGGCGGCAACCAGCAGAAGGTGGTGCTGAGCAAGTGGATGTTCTCGGACCCGGACGTCCTCATCCTCGATGAACCCACCCGAGGGATCGACGTCGGCGCCAAGTATGAGATATACACGATCATTGCCAGGCTCGCGGCCGAAGGAAAGGCCGTCATTGTCATTTCCTCGGAGCTTCCCGAGCTTCCTGGGTATCTGCGATCGCATCTACACCCTCGCCGCCGGCCACGTCACCGGTGAAGTGCCCATTGCCGAGGCCACCCAGGAATCACTGATGCACTACATGACCAAAGAGAAGGAATAGCGAAATGTCAGCCTTAAGAGAATCGCTCGGATTCCTCACAAGCCGCCTCCGCCAAGTTGGCATCTTCGTTGCCCTGATCCTGATCGTCCTCCTGTTCCAGGGACTGACCGGCGGGATCCTGCTCGAGCCGCAGAACGTCACCAACCTGGTGGTCCAGAACAGTTACATCCTCATCCTGGCCATCGGCATGGTGATGGTGATCATCGCGGGCCACATCGACCTGTCCGTCGGCTCGGTGGCGGGATTCATCGGTGCCGTCGCCGGCGTCATGATCGTGCACTGGGGCTGGCCATGGTGGGCTGCCATCCCTGCGTGCCTGCTGGTCGGTGCGCTCGTCGGGGCATGGCAGGGGTACTGGATCGCCTACGTGGGAATTCCGGCCTTCATCGTCACGCTGGCAGGCATGCTGATCTTCCGCGGCCTGACGCTCATCACCCTGAAGAACCAGCAGATCACGCCGTTCCCCGCGGAACTGCGGGCCCTGGGCGGAGGTTTCCTTCCGGACATTTCCGGCGGCACGTCCGTACTGGAATGGCTCACGGTGATCCTTGGCGTGGGTGCCACCGTGGCACTCCTGATCCAGGCCCTGAAGGAACGCCGCATCCGCAGGAAGTTCGACCTCGAAAGCGAACCCCTGGTCTGGTTCGTCATCAAAACCGCTTTCACCGCCCTGCTCATGCTCATCATCACCTTCTTGCTGGCGTCCTACCGGGGCACGCCGATCGTCCTGGTGGTCCTGGCCGCCCTGGTGATCGCGTACACGGCACTGATGAACAACAGCGTGTTTGGCCGCCACACCTATGCAATCGGCGGCAACCTGCACGCAGCTGAGCTGTCCGGCATCAAGACCAAGGCCGTGACCTTCCGGCTCTTCGTGAACATGGGCGTGCTCGCTGCCTTGGCGGGCCTGGTCTTCACGGCCCGGCTCAACTCGGCCCAGCCGGCAGGCGGAACCGGCTTCGAACTCGATTCGATCGCTGCGGCATTCATTGGCGGTGCGGCCGTCACCGGCGGCATCGGCACTGTTGCCGGGGCCATGATCGGCGGACTCATCATGGGTGTGCTCAACAACGGCATGTCCATCTTGGGCCTGGGCACGGACTACCAGCAGCTGATCAAGGGCCTGGTGCTCCTGGTCGCTGTCGGCTTCGACATCTTCAACAAGAACCGCAGCGGCGGCGGCAGCGACCTTGGAAAACGGTTCAGGTTGAAGACCACTCCTCCGCCCGCCGCGGAGAAACTGACGCCGGTGGCCAGCGAACCGGTAGAGGCAGGCATCAAGTAATACCGGCTTCGGCCACCAGCAGGCAGTTCTTCGAAGGCCCTTGGCCCCGGACGCGTACCGTCCGTGGCCAGGGGCCTTCGCTGCATGTCGGCCGGTCTGTGCCCCGGGCCTGCTCAGGGCGCGGCCGGGAGGCCGGCCCCGGCATCGGCCGGCGAGCGCCGGCGCCGGCTCAGCAGGATGAATGGTGCCGCCAGCAGCTGCACAACACCACTCATGGCCAGGGAAGCAGGGTAGCCATAAAGGTCCGCGGCCCTGCCAAGCAGCGGCTGCACCACCACCCCGCCGCTTGAACCCATGAGCGAAGCGAAGCTGAGGACGGTGGCCCGCTGCTGGGAGGCGATCATGTCATTGAGGTAGGCCTGGCGGACCGGGGTGCCGGCGGAAGCCACCACGGCCCACAGCGCCAGAAGCACCAGCGCCAGCCAAAAGACGTTGGTTGCCAGCAGCACCACCAAAACCACGGAACTGATGATGTTGGAGCCAATCAGCACGGAGGTGCGCCGGTGCACCAGCTTCCGGACCTGCGGCGCCAGCCAGCCGCCCACAATGTCGGCCCCGGCCACAATGGCCGCGGCCAGGCCCGCAATGGCGTAGGCCCTCGGATCGCCGAACAGTTGCAGCAGGTAGGGCTGGAGGGCATAAAAGACGTAGAAGCCGACGCCTTCGGTAAAGGGCGCGGCCAGCATCATGTACCTCACGGGCGGATTCCTCAGCCCGCCGTCAAGCGAAGCCCGAAGGACTGCCCGGGTGGCCTGCAACGGGTGGGCCGAGCGCTCAGGCGTGAAGCCGACGTCGTGCATGAGAAGGAAGGCGACGGCGAACATGGCCACCAGTACCGCGACGCGCAGCAGGAACGGCACCCCCAGGTTGGTGGCCTGCGCGATCACCCCGCCTGCCACCGAACCGCCCAGCATGGCGATGCCGGAAACCATCTGGCCGCGGCCCAGGACGGCCTCGAGGGTGCCCTCATAGCCGGTGAAGTGCAGGGCATCCACCAGCCAGGCCTCCACCGCGCCGGAGAAAAAGGTAAAGCCGAGCCCCAGCAGCGCCGAAACGGCCGCCCACCACCAGAATGGCGCGGACAACTGCCAGAGCAGGTAGTAAAGGAACGTGGACCCGGCCAGGGTGACAGTGCCCAGCAGGAACGACACCCGCCGCCCCCAGCTGTCCGCGACCACCCCGGTGGGTACTTCGAAGAGCACCATGCCTGCCGTGAAGAACGCGTTCGCCGCGAAGGCCTCAAAATTGTTCAGGCCCGCATCGAGCAGGAACAGTGTGTTGATGCCCCAGATAAAGGATGCCGCGAGGGTGTTGCCCAGCGTCAACGTCAGGTAGATGTTCTGGATTTTTCGTGCAGCGGCGTTCACGGGTGGCCGGCGTTCCTTGGCGATGTTCCTGCCCGGGCGGGATCAGGAGGGGCTGAAATTCGATGGCACCGGTTCGTGGCGCAGGTAGTGCCGGCGGAACCTGCCGGTGCCGGCGGTCAAGGCACGCAGTTCCACCGCGTACCTCAGGAGTTCCTGGTCCGGAACTTCGGCACTGATTTCGGTGAGGCCCTGGCCGGAGGAAGTGGTGCCGGTCAGGCGGCCGCGCCGGCCGGACAAGTCGCTCATGACCGTCCCCACGTGCTCATCCGACACCGTGATGGCCACCGCGGACACCGGTTCGAGGAGCTGGATCTTTCCCGCGGACGCAGCTTCGCGGAGCGCCAGGGCCCCCGCCGACTGGAAGGCGGCGTCGGATGAATCCACGCTGTGGGCCTTGCCGCCAACTACGGTCACGCGCAGGTCCACCACGGGGAAGCCTGCGGAGACACCCCGCTCCATCTGCGCCCGGACGCCCTTCTCGATCGACGGGATGAACGTTCCCGGGATGACGCCACCCACGGTCTTATCCACGAATTCGAACCCAGCACCCCGGTCCAGGGGTTCCACTTCGATGTCGCAGACGGCGTACTGGCCGTGGCCGCCGGATTGTTTGACGTGGCGGCCATGGCCTGTGGCGGGCGCGGCGAAGGTTTCCCGCAGCGGCGTCACCACGTCAACGGTGTGGAGTTTCACGCCTTGCTCGCGCAACCTGTCGAGCACTACCTCCGCATGCGCCTCACCCATGCACCACAGCACCAGCTGGTGCGTTTCGGCGTTCCGGTCCACCCTCAGGGTGGGATCGCCCGCCGCAATCCTGCCCAGGCTGCGGGCCAGCGCGTCCTCGTCACTCCGGGAGTCCGCTTCCACGGCAACCGGCAGCAGCGGCTCGGGCATTTCCCAGGTGGCCAGCAGCAGCGGCGTGTCCCGCGCCGAAATGGTGTCCCCTGTTTCGGCGCTCCCCAGCTTGGCAAGGGCGCACAGGTCCCCCGCCACGCAGTAGGGCACAGGCCGCAGGCTGGCCCCCAACGGCGAGTAGATGTGGGTTACGCGTTCGTCGGTGTCGTGGTCCTGGTGGCCCCGGTCGGCCAGTCCGTGGCCGCCCACGTGCACGGGCGAATCTTCACGCAGGGTCCCGGAGAAGACCCGCACCAGGCAGATGCGGCCCAGGAAGGGATCATTGGATGTCCGTACCACCTCCGCGGCCAGAGGACCGGACGGGTCACAGGACAGGGTTCCGGCCGGCTCTCCCGCGAGGTCGGTCAGGTCAGGCAGGCTGCGCTCCCCCGGCGGCGGGAAAGCACGGACCAGCAGTTCCAGCAGTTCGGCGGTGCCCAGCCCGGTGACGGCGGAGGTAGGCAGCACCGGGAAGAATGAGCCGCGGGCGACGGCGGTTTCCAGGTCGTTTGCGAGCGCTGCCTGGTCGACGTCCTCACCGTCCAGGTAGCGGTCCATGAGAGTCTCGTCTTCACTTTCGGCGATGATTCCCTCGATCAGGGTTCCGCGGGCCGGCCCTGCTGCCTCGAGCTCGGCAGCGTCAGCCGGGCGGGTTGCGGGCGAGGCGTCACCCGACGAGTAATCGGTGACCTCGCGGGACAGCAGGCCCAGCAAACCGGCATCCGCCCCCTCCCCCTGCACTGGCACGCACAGCGGCAAAACGCCGTCGCCGAAGGCTTGTTGGCAGGCGGCCAGGGTCCGCCCGTAGTCTGCGCGCGGATGGTCCATCCGGGTGATGACGACGGCGCGCGGGAGCCTCACGTGTTCGCACTCGCCCCACAGCGCGGTGGTGGTGGCATCAATTCCGTCCACCGCGGAGACCACGAACAGTGCAGCATCGGAGGCGCGCAGCCCGGCCCGCAGCTCCCCGATGAAATCCGGGTAGCCGGGGGTATCCATCAGGTTCACTTTGACGTCGTCCACCATCAGCGGCACCAGGGACAGCGTGACCGAGCGCTGCTGGTGCACAGCCGCCGGGTCGGAGTCACTGACGGTTGTTCCGTCCACGATGGAGCCCTTACGGGTGATCATGCCGTTGGCGGCGAGCAAGGCCTCGATCAGCATCGTCTTTCCGGCGCCGGAGTGCCCCACCAGGGCCACGTTGCGGATCCGGCCGGGGTCCGAGGCGGCAATGCCGGCGTTTTGATCTGCCCGGCGTGCATCGGGGCCATTCCTGCCGCCCGCCGCCCGCACTGACTCCTTGGTGCTCTTCACCGACATGGGAACCTCCTGGCATCATTGCCGGCCGGACCGGACGTATCCTCTGATTCGACACCTTGGGCGGCGGGACGGCAAGAGTGCAGGCTATTTGCTGCGGGCTTTGCGGGTTGCCTTGGTGTTCGCCTTTTGGAGTGCCTCCACCAGTTGGGCCTTGTCCATCGTCGAGCGGCCCTTGACGTTCAGTTCCTTGGCCAGTTTGTAGAGGTGTTCCTTGGAGGCGTTGGCGTCAACACCTCCGGCAGTGGGTTCGGTTGATCGCACGCCCTCCTCGGCGTGCTTGTCCGAAGGACCGCGTTTTCCTTGGGCTCCCAGTGGTCGCCCACCTTTTCGTAACTGTGTTTGACGGCCGCGTACGCCGTGCGGGCCGCCCGTTCCTCGTCATGGTCGTAGGACCCGAGGGCCGAATCGTAGGTCTTGGCGAACGTGTCCTGGGCTTTTCGCCCGGACCGCTGCAGGGTCGAAGGGAGTTCTTCCTTGCGGGCGTGGGCATTCTTGCCGGTCTTGGGCATGGCACCCATCCTCCTTTAGTCAGCAGGCTGATTATTGGGATGGGTCCAGCATAATCCCGGAGAAAGGCAAGGCCCCGGCCGAAGTTCCTGGAACCTCGAGCCGGGGCCGTCGCACCGGAGCCCCCTGTCGGATTCGAACCGACGACCCCCGCTTTACAAGAGCGGTGCTCTGGCCAACTGAGCTAAGGAGGCATGGCCCCTGGGGGCCGGCGCCGTCAAGGCGCTAGATAAGGTTAGCCCAACTCCCGCCGGGGGTAAAAACGCCGCCCACACCGGCAGCGGACACCGAAAGGGCCCGCCCCGGATACGTTCCGAAACGGGCCCTTGCGAGGATTCCCGCCCTTAGCCCTTGGCGGTGATGGCTGCCTGCAGGAAGTCCGGGAACGGCGTCTGGGCGCTGTCTCCCTTGCCCCACTGCTTGCCGTCAACGAAGACGGTCGGCGTCCCCGTCACACCGATGGCCGAGGCCTCCTTCGTCGCGTACTTCACGTACGGGCGGTAGGTCTTGTCATCCACGCAGGAACCGATGTCCACGCCCATGTCGGAGGCCATCTTCTTCAGGTCGTTGTCCGAGAGTCCGGCACTGCCTTCAGCCGGTTGCTGGGCGTACAGGGCGTTGAAGTAGTCGGCGTACTTCTGCGGAGCCGTATTGGCAACGCAGGCCGCCGCATTGGCCGCACGCGATGAGTAGTTGGTGGTGGACCGGCTGTCCAGGAAGCCCAGCGGCCGGTACTCCACGGTGATCTTGCCGTCGTTGCGCAGGGACGTGAGCTGGTCGTTGTACTGCGTTTCGAAGTTCTTGCAGATGGGACAGATGAAGTCGACGTAGAGGACCACCTTGACCGGTTTGCCGGCTTCCGCCTCCGCGCCCGGTGCCACTACCTCCGCCGGCGGAGTCTTCGGTGCATCGCCCACGGAATTGGCGTCCACCGTTGCCGGGTCGCTCTTGGCCACGCCCGAGTTGGCCAGCAGGGTCACGCCGCCATGGATGTTGGCGTTGGCCGGCGTGGGTCCCTGATCCGCAATCGGGGCATTCTGCTTCAAGCTGCTGGTGACCACCAGGGCCACCACCACCAGGATGGCCACCACAGCCGCGACAATGCCCCAACCGATCAGCAGCTTGTTGCGCTTGTCCTTTTTTGCCTGTGCTTCACGGATCAGGCGCGCCTTTTCGCGCGCCTCCGCGGTTCGCTCAGCCTTGGACTTACGTACTTCGTTTGCGGGGCTCATGAATTCCTTGGGTCGGTCGACGAAGGGGGACCACTAGGTGGCACCCCCACATTTTAGGGGAGAAATCTGGGAGCTTGCGGTTTCAACCATTCCTCCGGGTTGACCAACGGACGAATAGCCCCGATGATTCCGTCCGGCTAGTGTGGCTTAGAGGCACAAGCAACCCCAGGGGGCCGCAATGCAAACACCCGTCCAGGAAAAACCCACCGGCACGGCACAGGCCGCAGGTACCGATTCCCGCCAAGCCGGGCACACGAAGTACGACTTCATGGTGGTCTCGAACCGGCTGCCGGTTGACCGCGTGGCGCCCGCCGACGGAGGTGACGACGGATCCGGCTGGCGGCGGTCCCCCGGTGGCCTCGTGACTGCCCTCGCACCGATGATGACCAAGACGGACGGCGCCTGGGTGGGCTGGCACGGAGCACCTGACGAAACCGTCAAACCGTTCAGCCATGGCGGGATGGACCTGGTCCCGGTACAGCTCAGCACGGACGACGTCGAGCTGTATTACGAGGGCTTCTCCAACGCCACCCTCTGGCCGCTCTATCACGATGTCATCGCCCCGCCGGAATTCCACCGGGCCTGGTGGGACGCCTACCGCAAGGTCAACCGCCGGTTCGCCGACGCAGTGGTGCGGCACGCGGACCACGGCGCCACCGTCTGGGTCCAGGACTACCAGTTGCAGCTGGTTCCGCGAATGCTCCGCGAAGCGCGGCCCGATCTCCGGATTGGGTTCTTCAACCACATCCCGTTCCCGCCGCCGGAAATCTTTGCCAGCTCCCCTGGCGGCAGGCCATCATCGACGGCCTGCTCGGTGCCGACTTGGTGGGCTTCCAACGCGTCAGCGACGCCGGAAACTTCATGCGCTCCGCCCGCCGGTTCCTCGGTGCCAGCGTCAAGCAGCAGCAGGTGCACGTCAAGGGACAGGACGGCGTGATCACGCACATTGCGCGCGCGCAGGCCTTCCCCATCTCCATCGACGTCAAGCAGATCACCGAGCTCGCCGCCAGGCCCGAAATCATCGAACGGGCCCGGCAGATCCGGCAGGACCTGGGCAACCCGAAAACGATCCTGCTGGGTGTGGACCGGCTGGACTACACCAAGGGCATCCGCCACCGGCTGAAGGCCTTCGAAGAGCTCCTGGCGGACGGACGGCTCACCGTTGGCGAGGCAACCCTGATCCAGGTGGCATCGCCCAGCCGGGAGCGGGTGGAACAGTACCGGCTCCTCCGCGAGGAGGTGGAAGGGACTGTGGGCCACATCAACGGCACCTACGACACCCTCGAAAACACCGCGGTCCGCTACCTGCACCACAGCTACCCGGTGGAGGAAATGGTGGCCCTTTACCTGGCCGCGGACGTCATGCTGGTCACCGCCCTCCGGGACGGGATGAACCTGGTGGCCAAGGAGTACGTCACCGCCCGGAACAACAATGACGGCGCCCTGGTCCTGAGCGAGTTCGCGGGTGCAGCGGACCAGCTCAAGCAGGCGCTCCTGGTCAACCCGCACGATATCGCAGGGCTCAAGAACACGATCATGAACGCCGTGGAACTGACGCCCCGGGAAGCCTCGCGCCGCATGCGGTCCATGCGCCGCCAGATCCTGGACCACGACGTCGACCACTGGTCCGCGGACTTCCTGCGCGCGCTGAACGAAAAGGTGGTCCGCGATGACTCCTGAAGGCCGCCCCACCAAGCGGCAGCTGGCATTGACCCCCGAGCTGAGGGAGGCGCTGCGCCGGATCGCCGGAACCGCACACCTGCTGGTGGCCATGGACTTCGACGGCACCATGGCTCCCATCGTGGACAGCGCTCAGGACGCCCGGCCGCTGCCACGCTCGGCAGCAGCCTTCGCCGGCCTTGCGGTGCTTCCACGGACGACGACGGCACTCATCTCGGGCCGTGCCCTCGCCAGCCTGCGGCAGGTTGCGTCGCCGCCGGTGGACACCCTTCTCATCGGAAGCCACGGCGCCGAAGCGTGGCTGGGACCCGGTTCCACTGAGCTGGCGCTGGAGGAGGACCAGAAAGCGCTTCTCGCCGACGTCCGGGCGGTGCTGGCCGAGATCGTGGCCGAAGCCCCCGGAACGTCCCTGGAGGACAAGCCCGCCGGCGTCGTCCTGCACACCCGCCAGGCTGACGACGACGTTGCCGAGGACGCCGTGGCGGCCGCCCGTGCGTCGCTGCAGGACCGCAAGGGTGTGTTCCTGAAGGAGGGCAAACGCGTCCTGGAAACCTCGGTGGTCAACGCTTCCAAGGGCGAAGGCGTCGCCTTCCTTCGGCAGGCCACCGGGGCCACAGCCGTCCTGTTCGCCGGCGACGACGTGACGGACGAGGACGCTTTCGGCCGGTTGGAGCCGGGCGACGTGGGGGTCAAGGTGGGCCTTGATTTCACCCAGGCCCAGTACCGGGTGGAAGCACCTGTGCACATCGCCGAACTGCTGGAGGTGCTGCTGCAGGAGCGGAGCATCGCCGTGGCTGAGGAAGATCCCGAGGCCGCCTCCGGCTAAGGCAATGACCAGCGCCGCGTGTGACGTTCGTAACATTTGCGCAAAAGACGGCCGGCTCTGGCATACTCTTTGATGTGATGTGGCGCACAAAAACCGTGCGGCGTCATTGAGTGCTCCGGGCAATGACCCGGAGCACTTTGCTGGAACACAACTGAATAAACATGAACCATTCACAACGGATCGTCCGGCACGTACCTGCCGGTGAAGGGATTGATAACTGTGGCTACAGTTACTTTTGATAACGCTACGCGTCTGTACCCGGGCACAGATAAGCCCGCCGTCGATAAGCTCAACATCGACATCGCCGATGGCGAATTCCTGGTCCTCGTTGGACCCTCCGGTTGCGGTAAGTCCACCTCGCTGCGCATGCTCGCAGGCCTTGAGGACGTCAACGCAGGCCGCATCCTCATTGGTGACCGCGACGTCACCGATGTGCCGCCGAAGGACCGCGACATCGCCATGGTCTTCCAGAACTACGCCCTGTACCCGCACATGACTGTTGCGGACAACATGGGCTTCGCCCTCAAGATCGCCGGCGTCTCCAAGGAAGAGCGCGCCGAACGCGTCCGTGAAGCCGCCAAGCTCCTTGACCTTGAGCAGTACCTGGACCGCAAGCCGAAGGCCCTCTCCGGTGGCCAGCGCCAGCGCGTTGCCATGGGCCGCGCAATCGTCCGTAACCCGCAGGTCTTCCTCATGGACGAGCCGCTGTCCAACCTGGACGCAAAGCTCCGCGTCCAGACCCGTACCCAGATCGCGTCGCTGACCCGCCGCCTGGGCGTCACCACCGTCTACGTGACCCACGACCAGGTCGAGGCCATGACCATGGGCGACCGCGTGGCAGTGCTGAAGGACGGCCTGCTGCAGCAGGTTGACACCCCGCGCAACCTCTACGACCGTCCCAAGAACGTCTTCGTTGCCGGCTTCATCGGCTCCCCCGCCATGAACCTCCTGGAACTCCCGGTCGTCGACGGCGGCGTGCAGTTCGGCGGCACCGTGTACCCCGTCCCGCGCGACGTCCTCGAAGAGGCGCACGGCTCCACGGTCACCTTGGGCTCCCGTCCCGAAGACCTTGAAACCGCTCCGCAGGGTGAGGGCCTGAAGGTTGAGGTCGACGTCGTCGAAGAACTCGGCGCCGACGCCTACGTCTACGGACACACCACGCTCGACGGCAAGGACCACGACATCGTGGCCCGCGTCGACGGCCGCCGTCCTCCGATGAAGGGCGAGGTCATCTACGTCCGCCCGCAGTCCGGCCACGTGCACCTGTTCGACACCAAGACCGGCCTGCGCCTGGGCGACTAATCCCACGCACTCAGCGGCCTTAGCCACGGAACCGACGGCGGCCCGCACCCTTTCATCAAGGTGCGGGCCGCCGTCGGCCTTTAACGAAGATTTATCGTCCTTGCCCTGCGTACGGAAGAATTGACCCATGACCGAGGAAAACAGCGCCCAGTGGCACGACGAACCCACCGACTACGCGCAGATCGGTAAACTGCCGAGGTTCGTGGCGGCCAGCGCCGACGACAACAAGGCGGCCTCGGTAGCGTCGTCGCTGAACATCACGGCCGCAGCGGCCGACCCGGAACTGCTGGACCTGCCGTGGCACATTGCCTTGGAGGAGTGGCCCGCACAGTACCTGGCCGCACTCCCCCGCGGTATTTCCAGGCATATCGTGCGCTTCGCCCACCTGGGCGGCTCGGTCATCGCCATTAAGGAAACGTCCGAGCACGTGGCCCGCCACGAGTACCACATGCTCCGCAAGCTGGCCCGGCTGGACGTCCCCTGCGTGGAGCCCGTGGCCGTGATCACCGGACGCACCACCCCGGACGGGCGCCCGCTCAATCCGGTCCTGGTGACCCGCCACCTGAAGTTCTCCATGCCCTACCGCGCACTGTTTTCCCAGATGCTGCGCAAGGACACGCTGACCCGCCTCATCGACGCCCAGGCCCTCCTGATGGTCCGGCTGCACCTCATCGGCTTCTATTGGGGCGATGTCTCCCTGTCCAACACTCTGTTCCGCCGTGACGCCGGCGCTTTCGCCGCCTACCTGGTGGACGCCGAAACCGGCGAGCTCTACCCGGACCTGTCCACCGGCCAGCGCGAATACGATCTCGAGATTGCCCGGGTGAACATCGCCGGTGAACTGATGGACCTGCTCGATGGCGGGTTGATCGAGGAGAAAGTGGACCCGGTCGCCACCAGTGAACTGATCATGGACAGCTACCGGCGCCTGTGGGCGGAACTGACGGAGAAGGAATCCTTCGAACTTGGCGAACGCTGGCGGGTGGGAGCCCGGATCCGGCGCCTGAACGAACTCGGCTTCGACGTCGAGGAATACGCCATCAAGACCACGCAGAACGGCTCGACCATCCAACTGCAGCCCAAAGTGGTTGATGCCGGACATCACCAGCGCCGGCTGTTGCGGCTTACCGGCCTGGACGCGCAGGAAAACCAGGCCCGCCGGCTCCTCAACGACATGGACTCCTTCCGGGCAGACAACAATCCGGAGATGGACGAGGAATACAGCGCCCACCTGTGGGTGAGCCAGATCTTCGAGCCGATTGTCCGCTCCATCCCGCGCGATCTTTCCGGCAAGCTGGAGCACGCCGAGGTGGTCCACGAAGTACTGGAACACCGCTGGTACATGTCGGAAAAGCAGGAACGCCACATCCCACTGGCCGAGGCCGTGCAGTCCTACATCGACTCGATCCTCCGGCACCGGCGGGACGAGGCAGCCATCATGCTGAACCCCGACACCGAGATGTTGAAGATCCTTGAGGTGGAAAGCGAAGAGTCCCGGTACGGTGCCGATGAGTCGGACGACGAATACCCGGACTCGGACGACTGAACCCTAGATTGCCTTCCCGGGATTGAGGATTCCGGCAGGGTCGAACAAGCCCTTAATCCGGTGCTGCAGTTCCCGGACCGGCCCGGGCTGCTCCTGGCCCAGCCAGCGAAGCTTGTACTGGCCTATGCCATGCTCCCCGGTGATGGTACCGCCCATGGCCAACGCTGCCGTGATCGACTCATCCAGGGCAGCCTGGAGGCGTTCCATGGCGTCGGCGTCAACGCTGTCCCCCTGCCGGTCGATCCAGAAGGTGGGGTGCAGGTTGCCGTCACCGGCATGCGCCACCACTTTGAGGTGCACCCGTTGGGTGGCTGCGAGGGCCTCGAGCGCCGCCACGTAGTCCACCAGCCGGGACCGAGGCACCGCAACGTCTTCACCCACCCGGAATTCATCGTCCACCTCGGTGCCCCGGCTGTGCCGCCGGAGCTCCACCAGACGTTCCGCTTCGGCACTGGCCTCGGTGGTGACGGTGGCACCGCCTGCCCTGAGGACCTGGCGTACAACGTCTGCTTCGGCGGCAAGCTCCAAACCCGTCTGTCTGAACCAGGAGCAGGGACTTTCCGCGTGCCGTGAGGTCCGAGCCGTGGATGTCGTCCAGCTGGGCCAGGGTGCCGCCGTCAAGCAATTCCATGATGGCCGGCTGGACGCGCGCCTTGCCCACGGCCAGGACCCCTGCGGCGGCGAGCCTGAAGTCCGGGTAGAACGCAGCAACGGTGTGGACTTCCCGGGGCAGGTACTTCAAGCGCACCGTGACGCCGACGACGATCCCAAGTGTTCCTTCGGACCCGACGAAGAGGCCCGTGAGGTCGTAGCCCGCCACGCCCTTGAAGGTTTGGTGGCCGGTGTGGATCAGGGAGCCGTCAGCCAGCACGACGTCCAAGGCCAGGACCGAGTCCCTGGTGACCCCGTACTTGGCGCAGCGAAGGCCGCCGGCATTGGTGGCTACGTTGCCGCCAATGGTGGAGCTGCGGAAACTTGCGGGGTCCGGGGCGTACATGAGGCCGTGCACCGCGGCGGCCTCATTGAGGACGGCATTGACGACGCCGGGCTCCACCACGGCCGTTTCGTCGTCCGGGTTCAGGGCAAGGATCCGGTTCATCCGCTCCAGCGAGAGGACAATGCAGTTCCTGGTGGCGTGCGCCCCGCCGGACACTCCTGTACCGGCACCGCGCGGTACGATCGCCACTCCCCCGGCCGCGCAGGCCCGCACTACCGCCTGGACGTCGGCCACGGACTCGGGGAACACGACGGCCAGGGGTAGCTGGAAGTCCAGGACCGGTGCCTGGTCAATGGCGTAGCGGTGGAGCGCAGCCTCGCCGCGTTCCAGCTGCCCGGGCGCCAAGACGGCTTCCAGTTGCTCAACAATGCTTCCCACAAAGCCTCCACCCGTCGTCGGACACATCCACCAAGTCTAGGCGCCGCCCGCTTGGCCGCTCCGGCATTCCGGGGCATGCAATCGCTTCCAGATTGTTGCGCGCAACGCCCGCCTTCGACAGCAACAAGCTTGCCTGGACGTTATGGAAGCGTTTTCATTTTTACGGCCCCCAGCCGCTATGCTGACTGTCATGTCTGTCGAAACTGTGACCCAGGACACTGCAAGCGTTGCCGGTCCATTGACGCTGATCCACGCCGAGGACGCCATTCCCGGCTGGTGGCGGTCCGCCGTGATCTACCAGGTCTATCCCCGTTCATTCCGTGATTTGAACGGCGACGGCGTGGGCGACCTGGCGGGGATCACCGAGGAGCTGCCGCACCTGTCAGGCTTGGGCGTGGACGCCGTCTGGCTCTCGCCCTTCTACCGGTCGCCGCAGCGCGATGCCGGCTACGACGTCAGCGACTACTGCGATGTGGACCCGATCTTCGGCACCCTGGGCGACTTCGACGTCATGATGGCCGAATCGCATCGGCTCGGGCTGCGGGTCATCGTTGACCTGGTACCCAACCACTGCTCGGACCAGCACCCCGCCTTCCAGGCAGCCCTTGCAGCGCCCGCCGGAAGCCCCGAGCGGGACATGTTCATCTTCCGGGACGGGACCGGCCCGGAAGGCCAGGAACCGCCGAACAACTGGCAGTCCCACTTCGGCGGTCCTGCCTGGACGCGCGTGGTGGAACCTGACGGCGAGCGCGGCCAGTGGTACCTGCACCTCTTCGACTCCTCCCAGCCGGACTTCAACTGGGACAACCCGGCGGTTCACGCAGAATTCGAGCGGGTGCTCCGGTTCTGGCTGGACCGCGGCGTCTCCGGCTTCCGGGTGGACGTGGCCCACGCACTGGTCAAGGCACCGGGCCTGCCGGCATGGGGCGGCCGTGCCGACGGCGGCAGCAGCGACGGTTACCCCGGCCATGAGGCACCCATGTTCGGTCAACCCGCCGTCCACGACATCTACCGGAGATGGCGGCAGATCCTGGACGAATACGGCCCGGACCGGATTCTGTGTGCCGAGGCGAGTGTTGACCTCCACCGGCTGGCCCACTGGGTCCGGCCTGACGAGATGCACCAGGCATTCAACTTCCCGTACCTCCACGCCGGACTGGATGTCTACCGGCTTCGGTCAGTTATCACGGACTCGCTGACAGTCCTGGACGGCGTCGGTGCCCCGAGTACCTGGGTCCTCTCAAACCACGACGTAGTCCGGCATGCCAGCCGGTTTGGCTACAACGGCCACGGCCCGCGCGACGGCGACGGCATCGGGACCGGCGATCCCCAGCCGGACGAGGACCTGGGACGGCGCCGCGCAGCGGCCGCTTCACTCTTCATGCTGGGCCTGCCCGGGGCCGCCTACCTCTACCAGGGGGAAGAGCTGGGGCTGCCTGACGGCATCGACATCCCCGGCCATCTGCGGCAGGACCCGACCTTCGCCCGGACCAACGGCCAGCGCCTTGGCCGCGACGGCTGCCGTGTTCCCCTGCCTTGGCGTGCCGACGACCGGCACCTGGGTTTCGGCTCCGGGAACGATCCCTGGCTGCCGATTCCGTCGTCCTTCGCTGAACTTGCCCGGGACGTGCAGGCGGAGTCACCGTCGTCGCACCTGGCCCTGTACCGTGAAGCCCTGGCGCGGCGCCGGGAACTCGATCTGGGCCGGGGATCCCTGTCCTGGGCAGAGGACTGGTGCACCGGATCCTCACTCGGCTATGTGAACGGCACTACGCTGGTGCTTATGAACCTGAACCATGAGCCGCTGGAGATGCCGGCCGGCCACGTCCTCCTTCGCAGCCTGCCGGGATCCACGGGCCATGCCCTCGCATCCGGCGAGACTGCCTGGTTGCAGCTTGGACCTGACACCACGGCAGACTGACCTTGGCAGGCATCAAAGAAGTTGCCAGCCGGGCCGGCCTGTCCGTGGCCACCGTTTCGCGGGCCCTGAGCGGCAAGTCCAATGTCTCGTCGAAAAGCCGCCGTCTGGCGCAGGAAGCGGCCAGGGAGCTGGGGTTCGTTCCGTCGTACCACGCATCAAGCCTGGCGTCCGGCCGCAACCGCAACATTGGGCTGGTGGTGCCCAACGTCCAGCGCTGGTACTTCTCCTCCGTACTGGAAGGAGTCTCGGAAACCCTCCTGGACGCCGGGTATGACCTCACCCTCTACAACGTGGGGGAGCAACCCGAGCGGCGCAGCAGCATCCTGAACGACTTCCTGCTGCGCAAGCGCCTGGACGCCGTCATCGCAGTGGCACTGGTCCTTCGCGAGGACGAAATAGGCCAGTTGCTGGCGGTCCATCGTCCCATTGTGGGCATTGGGGGCGTCCTGCGGGGCGCCTCCACCATCCGCATCGACGACGAAGGCCTTGCCAGGGGCGCGGCCGGCCACCTGATCCGGCTTGGCCATACCCGGATTGCCCACATCACCGGGGATGCAGGGCTGAACCGGGACTTCAAGCTTCCCAAGCTAAGGCAGAAAGGCTTTGCCGCAGCCATGGCCGAAGCAGGCCTGCCTGTCCGGGACGAGTGGGTGGTGAACGCGGACTTCACCATCCAGGGCGCGTACGCCGTGGGGCGCCAGCTGCTGGGGACATCCGCGGAACGACCCACCGCTGTGTTCGCCGCGTCCGACGAGATGGCCATAGGGATCATGCTTGCCGCGCGCGACTTCGGCCTGCAGATCCCGCAGGATCTCTCGGTGGTGGGCATGGACGGACATGAGCTCAGCGAGACGTTTGGCCTCACCACCATCAAGCAGGATCCGCGCGGACAAGGCAACCTGGCGGCCAAAACCGCCCTGGCGTTGCTGAACGCCGGCAAGGATTCCGACGGCGGTCAGCCGCCTTCACCGGTCCAGGACCAGGAGTACCCCACCGAGTTCCTGATCCGCACCAGCACGGCGGTACCGCCGGCCCTGAACTAGTTCGCCGGGTCTGCGGCGCCCATGAAGCGGGCATACTTGTCGAGGATTACGGGCCAGGCCTGCAGGTAATGTCCCCGGACGGCAGCAGGGTCCTCGGCGCCCTCCCAGCCGTCATGGACCACCCGGACCTCCGTGCCTCCGTCAACCGCGCGGAAGGCCACCAGAAGCTCGGTGGACCACATTGCAGTCGTGCCGGGGTGCCATGTGGCGTGGAAGGAGAGCGGCGGCTGCCAGTCATCAAGGGTTCCCCAGATGCTGGTGCGTCCGTCGTCTGAAGTCTCGAGGATCAGGTTCTCCTCGAATTCGACGTACGACGCTGCCCCATAGACGCCATACGGCTCCAGCGGCCACCACAGGTGGGCGTGGTCCGTGAACCCGGCGAATGCCCGGGCGACAGGTCCGGGCACCACCACGGTGTTGACCACCGGTTCCAGGGATTCGGCACCGGGCTTTCCATCCGCCTCGAAGGGGTCCTGGGCATGGCTGAAGATGCTGCTCATGGGGAACAACTCTACCTGCGGGCGCCCGCCGGGATGTGAGCTGGCGTTGCCTGAGGACGCGCAAGATGTGAGCGGGGGTTGGTGGGTGGCGTGTCGGATGTGAGCGGGGGTTGGTGGGTGGCGTGTCGGATGTGAGCGGGGGTTGCGGTTTTGCCTGTCGGGTGTGAGCGGGGGTGGTGGGGTTGTGGTGGTGGTGTTAAATGTGGGAGGCCCCAACCATGTTGGTTGGGGCCTCGACCAGTGGTGTGTGTCCGGCGGTGTCCTACTCTCCCACACCCTCCCGGGTGCAGTACCATCGGCGCTGTGGGTCTTAGCTTCCGGGTTCGGAATGGGACCGGGCGTTTCCCCCACGCTATGACCGCCGTAACCTTGTTACCCGTCCCAACCCTGTGGGGGTTGGTGGGAAGTTTGTGGTTACAACATCTACCATCCCTTTTTGTTGGGGTGGTTGTGGTGTTGCTGTATTCAGTTGTTGGTTCCGTGCCGTATCAAACCCCGGGTGTTGGGGGTTGTTGGTTGGGAACCACATAGTGGACGCAAGCAGAATTTGTATGTATCTGTGTGGTGTAAGTTGTTGGCCTATTAGTACCGGTCAGCTTCACGAGTCGTTAGTCCTCGCTTCCACATCCGGCCTATCAACCCAGTGGTCTGGCTGGGGGCCTCTCACACATAAATGTGTATGGAAATCTCATCTTGAAGCGAGCTTCCCGCTTAGATGCTTTCAGCGGTTATCCCATCCGAACGTAGCTAATCAGCGGTGCACTTGGCAGTACAACTGACACACCAGAGGTTCGTCCGTCCCGGTCCTCTCGTACTAAGGACAGCCCTTCTCAAATTTCCTGCGCGCGCAGCGGATAGGGACCGAACTGTCTCACGACGTTCTAAACCCAGCTCGCGTACCGCTTTAATGGGCGAACAGCCCAACCCTTGGGACCTACTCCAGCCCCAGGATGCGACGAGCCGACATCGAGGTGCCAAACCATGCCGTCGATATGGACTCTTGGGCAAGATCAGCCTGTTATCCCCGAGGTACCTTTTATCCGTTGAGCGACGGCCATTCCACAATGTACCGCCGGATCACTAGTCCCGACTTTCGTCCCTGCTCGAGATGTCTCTCTCACAGTCAAGCTCCCTTGTGCACTTACACTCGACACCTGATTGCCAACCAGGCTGAGGGAACCTTTGGGCGCCTCCGTTACTTTTTAGGAGGCAACCGCCCCAGTTAAACTACCCATCAGGCACTGTCCCTGACCCGGATTACGGGCCGAAGTTAGATGTCCAAAGTGACCAGAGTGGTATTTCAACGATGACTCCACCCGAACTGGCGTCCGGGCTTCAACGTCTCCCACCTATCCTACACAAGCCACTCCGAACACCAATACCAAACTATAGTAAAGGTCTCGGGGTCTTTCCGTCCTGCTGCGCGTAACGAGCATCTTTACTCGTACTGCAATTTCGCCGAGTTTATGGTTGAGACAGCGGGGAAGTCGTTACTCCATTCGTGCAGGTCGGAACTTACCCGACAAGGAATTTCGCTACCTTAGGATGGTTATAGTTACCACCGCCGTTTACTGGGGCTTAAATTCTCAGCTTCGCCGTGAGGCTAACCGGTCCTCTTAACCTTCCAGCACCGGGCAGGAGTCAGTCCGTATACATCGTCTTGCGACTTCGCACGGACCTGTGTTTTTAGTAAACAGTCGCTTCCCCCTGGTCTCTGCGGCCCCGATCCCCTCCACACCGCGAAGGTGTATCAAGGTTGGGGCCCCCCTTCTCCCGAAGTTACGGGGGCATTTTGCCGAGTTCCTTAACCATAATTCTCTCGATCGCCTTAGTATTCTCTACCTGATCACCTGTGTCGGTTTGGGGTACGGGCGGCTAAAACCTCGCGTCGATGCTTTTCTCGGCAGCATAGGATCACCAAATCCCCCCAAACGGGGGTCCCATCAGATCTCAGGCACCATGAGTGGCGGATTTGCCTACCACTCGCCCTACATCCTTAGACCGGGACAACCATCGCCCGGCTCGGCTACCTTCCTGCGTCACACCTGTTAATACGCTTGCCTCCCAGGATCAGGTCCCGCGCTCCACCAAAACCCTTCACCCACAAGGGGTGTCAGGCAGGTCTCGGGCGGTTAGTATCCCCTGTTCAACATGGACGGTTTTTCGCCGGTACGGGAATATCAACCCGTTGTCCATCGACTACGCCTGTCGGCCTCGCCTTAGGTCCCGACTTACCCAGGGCAGATTAGCTTGACCCTGGAACCCTTGATCATTCGGCGGACGGGTTTCTCACCCGTCTTTCGCTACTCATGCCTGCATTCTCACTCGTGTAGGCTCCACCGCTGGTTTACACCGCGACTTCACCGCCCACACGACGCTCCCCTACCCATCCAAACACCTGAACCACGAAGGCTTAGCCAATGCTTGAATGCCACAACTTCGGCGGTGTACTTGAGCCCCGCTACATTGTCGGCGCGGAATCACTTGACCAGTGAGCTATTACGCACTCTTTAAGGGTGGCTGCTTCTAAGCCAACCTCCTGGTTGTCTGGGCAACTCCACATCCTTTCCCACTTAGCACACGCTTAGGGGCCTTAGTTGGTGGTCTGGGCTGTTTCCCTCTCGACTATGAAGCTTATCCCCCACAGTCTCACTGCTGCGCTCTCACTTACCGGCATTCGGAGTTTGGCTGACGTCAGTAACCTTGTAGGGCCCATTAGCCATCCAGTAGCTCTACCTCCAGCAAGAAACACGCAACGCTGCACCTAAATGCATTTCGGGGAGAACCAGCTATCACGAAGTTTGATTGGCCTTTCACCCCTACCCACAGCTCATCCCCTCCATTTTCAACTGAAGTGGGTTCGGTCCTCCACGACGTCTTACCGTCGCTTCAACCTGGCCATGGGTAGATCACTTCGCTTCGGGTCTAGATCACGCCACTGCAACGCCCTATTCAGACTCGCTTTCGCTACGGCTGCCCCACACGGGTTAACCTCGCGACGTAACACTAACTCGCAGGCTCATTCTTCAAAAGGCACGCCGTCACAACTACAAGGCTGCTCCGACGGATTGTAAGCACACGGTTTCAGGTACTGTTTCACTCCCCTCCCGGGGTACTTTTCACCTTTCCCTCACGGTACTGGTCCGCTATCGGTCATTAGGGAGTATTTAGGCTTATCAGGTGGTCCTGACAGATTCGCACGGGATTTCTCGGGCCCCGTACTACTTGGGATACTCTCACAGGCGGCACAAACACATTACGGTTACGGGACTAACACCCTCTCTGGCCGGCCTTTCAAAACCGTTCACCTATGCGCGCACATCACACCCCACCAGCCCGGCAGAACTGGTATGGAAAGTCCCACAACCCCGACCATGCAACGCCCGCCGGCTATCACACATGGAACGGTTTAGCCTGATCCGCGTTCGCTCGCCACTACTAACGGAATCACTATTGTTTTCTCTTCCTGCGGGTACTGAGATGTTTCACTTCCCCGCGTTCCCCCCACGCACCCTATGTGTTCAGGTACGGGTCACCAAGTCACTCGCGCGCTCGGCGGGGTTTCCCCATTCGGACACCCTGGGATCACAGTCCGGTTATCGACTCCCCCAGGCTTATCGCAGATTCCTACGTCCTTCTTCGGCTCCTAATGCCAAGGCATCCACCGTGTGCTCTTAAAAACTTGACCACAAAGATCAAAAAAATTTCTCGAGAGAACCACAGAAACCAACCACACCCCAACACCCACGAAGGGCATCAACAGCGCAGCCAGATCCAGGTTCATATTCTTGGAAATTGCTTCTTATACAAGATGCTCGCGTCCACTATGTAGTTCTCAAACAACAACCCCAAACCACACACCCCACACACCACGCCCACAACAGCAGACGCACCCATGCATGATCGATGCAGCCAGGAAACCAGAAACAAACAAACCCACACCCCGCCAGCCCTCCCCCGAAAGGGACAACCAACAGACCATGGCCCTGTTGCCTCAGGACCCAACAGTGTGCCAAACACTAAACCGCGCCATCACCCACCCACCGTTCCAGAACCATCACTGGCTCGTACTAAGACAAGCAAAAAACACCACGACCGCTATTTGCTGATATTCCACCCTTGAGCACCCGCCACGAAACACTCGTCCGTGAAACGGGCCTTTACTCCTGACAACACCACCACCCCGCATACACGGGACAGCAACTGCTGTAGGTGCTCCTTAGAAAGGAGGTGATCCAGCCGCACCTTCCGGTACGGCTACCTTGTTACGACTTAGTCCCAATCGCCAGTCCCACCTTCGACAGCTCCCTCCCACAAGGGGTTAGGCCACCGGCTTCGGGTGTTACCAACTTTCGTGACTTGACGGGCGGTGTGTACAAGGCCCGGGAACGTATTCACCGCAGCGTTGCTGATCTGCGATTACTAGCGACTCCGACTTCATGGGGTCGAGTTGCAGACCCCAATCCGAACTGAGACCGGCTTTTTGGGATTAGCTCCACCTCACAGTATCGCAACCCTTTGTACCGGCCATTGTAGCATGCGTGAAGCCCAAGACATAAGGGGCATGATGATTTGACGTCGTCCCCACCTTCCTCCGAGTTGACCCCGGCAGTCTCCTATGAGTCCCCACCATCACGTGCTGGCAACATAGAACGAGGGTTGCGCTCGTTGCGGGACTTAACCCAACATCTCACGACACGAGCTGACGACAACCATGCACCACCTGTAAACCAGCCCCAAAGGGGAAACCACATTTCTGCGGCGATCCGGTTCATGTCAAGCCTTGGTAAGGTTCTTCGCGTTGCATCGAATTAATCCGCATGCTCCGCCGCTTGTGCGGGCCCCCGTCAATTCCTTTGAGTTTTAGCCTTGCGGCCGTACTCCCCAGGCGGGGCACTTAATGCGTTAGCTACGGCGCGGAAAACGTGGAATGTCCCCCACACCTAGTGCCCAACGTTTACGGCATGGACTACCAGGGTATCTAATCCTGTTCGCTCCCCATGCTTTCGCTCCTCAGCGTCAGTTAATGCCCAGAGACCTGCCTTCGCCATCGGTGTTCCTCCTGATATCTGCGCATTTCACCGCTACACCAGGAATTCCAGTCTCCCCTACATCACTCTAGTCTGCCCGTACCCACCGCAGATCCGGAGTTGAGCCCCGGACTTTCACGGCAGACGCGACAAACCGCCTACGAGCTCTTTACGCCCAATAATTCCGGATAACGCTTGCGCCCTACGTATTACCGCGGCTGCTGGCACGTAGTTAGCCGGCGCTTCTTCTGCAGGTACCGTCACTTTCGCTTCTTCCCTACTGAAAGAGGTTTACAACCCGAAGGCCGTCATCCCTCACGCGGCGTCGCTGCATCAGGCTTCCGCCCATTGTGCAATATTCCCCACTGCTGCCTCCCGTAGGAGTCTGGGCCGTGTCTCAGTCCCAGTGTGGCCGGTCACCCTCTCAGGCCGGCTACCCGTCGTCGCCTTGGTAGGCCATTACCCCACCAACAAGCTGATAGGCCGCGAGTCCATCCAAAACCACAAAAGCTTTCCACCAACCACCATGCGATGGAAGGTCATATCCGGTATTAGACCCAGTTTCCCAGGCTTATCCCAGAGTCAAGGGCAGGTTACTCACGTGTTACTCACCCGTTCGCCACTAATCCCCAGTGCAAGCACCAGTTCATCGTTCGACTTGCATGTGTTAAGCACGCCGCCAGCGTTCATCCTGAGCCAGGATCAAACTCTCCGTTGAAAACAAACAGACACAACCAAGCAGGTGGAAATAACACCACACCCGGCTGCACAAAATTTGAAACCAGCTGTAAAAACCAGACCACACCACGGGGTGGCGGATCCAGTCAATTCAACCAATCCATAAAACAATTGGTATCAACAAACTTGGCACACTATTGAGTTCTCAAACAACAGACACACCCGGCACCACCACAACCAAACAAACAGTCGCAGATCGCTCCGGAGCAACTTTCCAAACTTACCGGCTGACTTCCAGCGTGTCAAATCGGCGTTCGCGATCTTCCTCAGCATAAGCTTGGGGGATCGGTTGTCCGCCTGACTCCGTGGAGCAGCGCGGAAATAAACTCTACCACCACTTATTCGGGATCGCCAGTCGGCGTGCAGCGACTGCCTGGGCCGCCGTCGCCCGGCCAGGTTCGCCAAGGCGAAGGGCCCGGAATCCTGTCGGATTCCGGGCCCTTCCGACTCACTGCGGAGAGTCCTTGGGTGCTCAGGCCGAGGTGGGAGCTCCGGGCTTGAAGTAGGACGCGCCCAGCGGAGGCAGCGTCACCGTCAGGGTGGCCGGCTGCCCGTCCTGTCCCTCGGCGGTGGCTGTCAGCTCCCCAGTGTTGAGGACGCCGGATCCGCCGTAGTTGGTGTGGTCGGTGTTGAGGACCTCAGACCAGGCGCCGGCCGATGGCACGCCCAAGGTGTAACCGACATGCGGGCCGCCGGAGAAGTTGATGGCGCAGACGATCGGTTCGCCGTCGGTGCCCCACCTGATGAACGAGAGGACGTTACGGTCTGTGTCTCCCCCGTTGATCCACTGGAACCCGGCCGGGACGTTGTCCTGGGTGTAGAGGGCCGGCGTTGACTTGTAGAGCTCGTTGAGGTCCTTGGTCAGCAGCTGCAGTCCCTTGTGCGCCGGAATGTCTGCCAGCCACCAGTCCAGCCCGTGCTGTTCGGACCATTCCGCTTCCTGCCCGAATTCCGTACCCATGAAGATGAGCTGCTTGCCGGGATGTGCCCACTGGTAGGCAAAGAACGCGCGGAGGTTTGCCAGCTGCTGCCAGCGGTCGCCCGGCATCTTGCGGAGCATGGAGCCTTTGCCGTGGACTACCTCGTCGTGGCTGATGGGAAGCAGGAAGTTCTCCGTGAACGCATACACCAGGGAGAACGTCACCGTTCCGTGGTGCCACCTGCGGTTGTAGGGGTCCTCTGAGATGTACTTCAGCGAGTCGTGCATCCAGCCCATGTTCCACTTCAGACCGAAGCCGAGGCCGCCGTGGCTCGTGGGGGCAGTCACACCCGGGAATGCCGTCGACTCTTCGGCGATCATGACGGCGCCCGGGTGTGTCTTGTAGACGGTGGCGTTGACTTCCTGCAGGAAGGAGATGGCTTCCAGGTTTTCCCGGCCGCCGAAGCGGTTGGGCCGCCACTCGCCTTCCTTCCTGGAGTAGTCGAGGTAGAGCATTGATGCCACCGCATCCACGCGCAAGCCGTCAATGTGGAACTCGTCCAGCCAGTACAGGGCGTTCGCCACCAGGAAGTTCCGGACCTCGGTGCGGCCGAAGTCGAAGATCAGGGTCCCCCAGTCCGGGTGCTCGCCAAGGGCCGGATCAGAGTGCTCGTAGAGGGGCTCGCCGTCGAAGCGTGCCAGCGCCCAGGCGTCCTTCGGGAAGTGGGCAGGGACCCAGTCCAGCAGGACGCCAATTCCGGCCTGGTGGAGCGTGTCCACCAGGTAGCGGAACTCGTCGGGGTGGCCGAAGCGGGACGTCGGCGCGAAGTAGGACGTGACCTGGTAGCCCCATGAACCACCGAACGGGTGTTCCGCCACCGGCATGAACTCCACGTGGGTGAACCCCAGCCATTTGACGTACTCCACCAGTTCCTTGGCGAGTTCCCGGTAGCCAAGTCCCAGCCGCCAGGACCCGAGGTGCACCTCGTACACGCTCATGGCCGAGTTGTGGGGATCGCGCTGGGCCCGTGCTTCCATCCACTCGGCGTCCTTGAAGGCGTAGGAGGGTTCCACCACCCGGGACGCCGTGAGCGGGGGAACTTCGGTGCCGAACGCCAGGGGGTCGGCTTTTTCCACCCAGTATCCGCCGCGGGTCAGGATTTCGAATTTGTAGCAGGCGCCCGCTGCAACCCCTGGGATGAAGACTTCCCACACCCCGGATGATCCCAGTGAGCGGAGCGAGTTTTCGCGTCCGTCCCAGGCGTTGAAATCGCCCTTGACGCGGACAGCCTGGGCGTTGGGAGCCCACACGGCAAAGGAGACACCGTTGACGTCTCCGAGTGAAGATTTGTAGTGCTGGACGTGGGCACCGAGAACCTCCCAGAGTTTCTCGTGCCGGCCCTCGCCGATGAGGTGCAGGTCCACTTCGCCTACGGTGGGCAGGTAGCGGTACGGCTCATCAACCGTCACCGGCTCGTTGCCAGGGTACGTGACCGAGAGCCGGTAGTCGGGGACATGGCCCTGCTGCACGGGTTCCAGGACGGCAACCCACACGCCGTGGGCTTCGTGTTCCATAGGTACGTCGCCGGCTTGGGTTACGACGGCGACTGCTTCGGCCAGGTGCTTGACGGTCCGGACGGTGACGTGACCGTAGTCGTCCAGGTGCGCTCCAAGGACGGAATGGGGCGCGTGGTGTTCACCGTTCGCGATCTTGCCCAGGGTGCCTTCGTCCACGTGCAGCGGACCCCCCGGGCGGTCAGTTTGTGCTGAGCCTGTCATTTCGTTACCTTCCGATGCTGCGCCGGCCTGATCGCCGGTGCCGTTACCGCTTAGGAGCCGCCTGGAAGCGTTCACGGGGATCGCCAGCCAGTCGGGCCTGTTACGCATTTCATAAACAACTTCGTACAGCGCCTTGTCCAGCCACAATGCCACAAACAAGGGCGAGGTCCGGTCCACCGTGCCGGGAATGACGGCCCCGTACCCCTCCAGGAACGCGTCCGCGCAGTCGTCCACCCAAGTGTCGGGGACCTGGGCGCCCTCCTGCTCGCGTTGGGCGGCGCCGGCCGCGTAGTCGAAGGACCGCAACATTCCCACCACGTCGCGAAGAGGCACGTCGGGGATGTTCCGTTCGGCGATGGGCCGCAGCGGTTCGCCCTCGAAATCGAGGATGGCCCACCGGGACTGGCCACCGGTTTGCCCTGCGACCTGCAGGATTTGGCCCAGATGGAGGTCGCCGTGGATGCGCTGCAGGGGGCCGGTGGGTGCCCCGTCAAGGCCGGCCAGGAGGGCATCCAAAGCGGCGTCATAGGGGCCGACGGCGGCACGGGCTTCCGCCCAGGCGCTGCGGACGCGTTGGGCTACGGCGGGTCCGATGCCCTTGCCGGCGTTGGGCTCCGCTGATTGCCCCAGCGCCTCCGCCAGCCGCCGGTGCACGTTGGCCGTGGCGGCACCGAGGGCCCGTGCTTCCGCCGTGAAATCGGCACCCTGGCGTGCGGCGTCCACTGCCAGCCGCCAGGCATCCCGGCCGCCGGCCAGGAATTCGTGGGCTACCGCCAGCTCGCCCTGGACGGGCTTGCCCTGCCCCAGCCATTCTCCGCGGACCCAGCCCAGGGTTGCAGGCACTTCGGGCGTACCGGCGGTGGTCAGCGCCGCCCCCACTTCGATCTCCGGGTTCGTCCCGTCGGACAGCACCCGGAAGAATTTCACCATCGCCGCCGATTCGCCGTCGTCCACGATGACGGAACTGTTGGACTGCTCTCCGGACAGCACTTTCACCACGCCTTTGGCGGTGGGAAGCCGGTATGGGCCGGCCACGCGGTGTCCGGTGGCGGTCCCGCTTGCGGCCTTGTCCTCCTGCCGGATGAGCTCCAGCCAGGCGCCGACGAAATCAGGATCGTGCACGGCGTCGTAGACCCAAGGGCGGGAGGGATCGGTTCCTGCCGCTTCGCCCACGAGCGCCCGTTCCATGCCACCGGCCGGTGCCGGGCGGAAGCTCAACGGCACCTGGACCACGGTGGTGCGGCGGCCGCCGTCGGGCCCGTCCGTGCTGGCACTGAGGAGGAACACGGCCAAAGCGGCGTGGCCGGTGGGGTCCGCCAGGCCCAGGCTGCCTACTTGGGACATGGCGAAGTCGGGAGTCTTGATGGGGAACCAACGCTGCTGCGGCAGCCATTCCTTGAGCAGCGCGGTCAGGGCGGGAGTGAGGATTGGCTGGTTCATCTCAGTTCTCTATCGACAGGATGGGCATGGCCTGGGTGTAGGGCGAAGACGGGTTGGACCCCGCCGTCCGCATCCGGAGCCAGAAGAAGTCATGGCTTCCGATGGTCAAGGTGAGGCTTCCGTCATCACCGATGCCCGGGAAGGGTTGGCCGCCGAAAACATCGCGCAGCCCCCGCCCCGCGTACTCGGGAATGGCCAGGGTGGCGGCCACGGGATGCTGGGAAAGGTTGAAGGCGCACAAAATGGTTTCGGCAGGGGCGCCGGCCGGGTTGCTGGCCGGCAGTTCGCGCAGGTACGCCAGGACGGCATCGTGGTCTGCTTCCACGTGTTTGAACCCGCCGAGGCCGAACGCGGGGTGGTTCTTGCGCACGCTCAGGATCTGGCGAGTCCAGCGCAGCAGCGACCCCGAGTGTGCGGCCTCGGCTTCGACATTGGCCATGCCGTAGTTGTACACCAGCGACTGGATGGGCGGCAGGTACAGCTTTCCCGGATCGGCGTGCGAAAACCCGGCGTTCCGGTCTGGGTTCCATTGCATGGGGGTTCGGACGGCGTCCCGGTCCTGGAGCCAGATGTTGTCCCCCATCCCGATCTCGTCGCCGTAGTAGAGGAACGGGCTCCCCGGAAGTGAGAGCAGGAGCGCGTTGATCAGCTCGATCTCGGCCCGGGAGTTGTCGAGGAGCGGCGCCAACCGGCGCCGGATGCCGATGTTGGCGCGCATGCGGGGGTCCGGCGCGTACCAGCCCAGCATGGCCGCGCGCTCGTCAGCGGTGACCATCTCCAGGGTCAGCTCATCGTGGTTGCGCAGGAAGGTCCCCCATTGGGCACCGTCGGGGATGTCCGGTGTGTCGCGCATGGTTTCGATGATGGGCGCGGCCTTCTGGTCCCGGAGGGCGTAGTACAGGCGGGGCATGATCGGGAAGTGGAACGCCATATGGCATTCGGGTTCCTCCTCGGTCCCGAAGTACTCCACCACCTCATTGGGCGGCTGGTTTGCCTCGGCGATGATCACCCGGCCGGGGTAGCTTTCGTCCACCATGGCCCGCAGGCTGCGGAGGAACTCGTGCGTGGCGGGCAGGTTCTCGCAGTTGGTGCCCTCTTCCTCGAAGAGGTACGGGATGGCGTCCGCACGGAACCCGTCGATTCCCTGGTCCAGCCAGAACCGGACCACGTCGAACACGGCCTCGATCACCTTGGGATTTTCGAAGTTCAGGTCCGGCTGGTGGCTGAAGAACCTGTGCCAGAAGAACTGCCGCCGGATGGGATCGAACGTCCAGTTCGATTCCTCCGTGTCGACGAAGATGATGCGTGCGTCCTGGTACTTCTCGTCCGTGTCGCTCCAGACATAGAAGTCGCCGAAGGGCCCGTCGGGGTCTTTCCGGGATTCCTGGAACCAGGGATGCTGGTCGGAGGTGTGGTTCAGCGGCAGGTCGATGATGACCCGGACGCCGCGGGCATGGGCTTCAGCCACGAGCCGCTTGAAGTCGCTGATGGTGCCGAATTCGTCCAGCACGGAGTTGTAGTCGGAGATGTCGTAGCCGCCGTCGCGCAGCGGTGACTGGAAGAACGGGGGCAGCCAGAGGCAGTCGACGCCCAGCCACTGCAGGTAGTCCAGCCGGTCGATGAGTCCGGAGAAGTCCCCGGACCCATCGCCGTTGGCATCCGCAAAGGCCCGGACCAGTACCTCGTAGAACACGGCCTTGCGGTACCACAGGGGGTCATGCTGAAGGCCGGGGGCATTTAGCTCGAACGTGCTCTTTGGGGTGAAGTGGCCGGAACTCTGCGGATTGAAACTCACGAATGCATTCTCCTCACGCTCAGGATGTGGGCCGGTTCCACGTGCGGGTCGAGCCGCACGTAGTTGTACTCGCCCCACTCCCAGCTTTGGCCTGAGATGAGGTCGTCCACGTAGAAGCCACCGCCCGGGGTGCGGTCTTGCGGGTCCAGCTCCAGGGCCGCCAGGTCCAGGACGACACTGCATTCCTTGGTGACGTGGGGGTCCACGTTGACCACCACGATGATGGTGTCCTTGGTCCCGTCGGGGAGGGTCTTGTGCTTGGAGTACACCACCGTGGATTCGTCGGTGCTCTGGTGGACCGTCAGGTTCTGCAGGTCCAAGAGGGCCGGGTGGTCCCGCCGGATGTGGTTAAGCCGCGTGATGTACGGTGCCAGCGAGCGCCCGGACTCCGCGGCGGCTTCCCAGTCACGGGCCTTGTACTCGAACTTTTCGTTGTCGATGTACTCTTCGGCGCCGGGCCGGGCAACGTGCTCGTAGAGTTCGTAGCCGGCGTAGACGCCCCACAGCGGGCTTCCGGTGGAGGCAAGGACCGCCCGGATCCGGAATGCCGCGGGACCGCCGTACTGGAGGTATTCGGTGAGGATGTCAGGGGTGTTGACGAAGAAGTTGGGGCGGAAGAACGCCGGGGATTCGTGGCTGACTTCGTCGAAGTACGCCTCGATCTCCTTCTTGGTGTTGCGCCAGGTGAAGTAGGTGTAGGACTGCTGGAAGCCTGCCCGGCCCAAGGCGTGCATCATGGCGGGCCGGGTGAATGCCTCGGCGAGGAATACGACGCCGGGGACGGCCTTATTCACCTCGGCGATAAGCCATTCCCAGAACCACACCGGTTTGGTGTGCGGGTTATCCACCCGGAAAATCTTTACCCCGTGGCTGACCCACAGCAGCACAATGCGGAGAATTTCGCGGGAAAGACCTTCCGGGTCATTGTCGAAATTCAGCGGATAAATGTCCTGGTACTTCTTCGGCGGATTTTCCGCGTAGGCGATGCTGCCGTCCACCCTGGTGGTGAACCATTCGGGGTGCGTTTGCACCCAGGGGTGGTCGGGGGCCGCCTGCAGGGCCAGGTCCAGCGCAACTTCCAGGCCCAGTTCGGTGGCGCGGGCCACGAAGGCGTCAAAGTCCTCGAAGGAACCGAGGTCGGGGTGGATGGCGTCGTGGCCGCCCTCCTTGGCGCCGATGGCCCAGGGCGAACCCGGGTCATGCGGGCCGGCCACGAGGGTGTTGTTGGGCCCCTTGCGGTGCTGGACGCCGATGGGGTGGATCGGGGGCATGTAGAGGACGTCGAAGCCCATGGCCGCGACGGCGTCCAGGCGGCGGGCTGCCGTCCGGAAGTTTCCTGAGGTCCAGACGCCGGTGTTGTGGTCCTTGACAGCGCCTTCGGACCGCGGGAAGAACTCGTACCAAGCACCCCGGCCTGCCCGGTCCCGCTCAACCAGAAGGGGGAACTTCTCCGAGACGGTCACCAGTTCGCGGATGGGCTGGCGGGCAACGATGTCCGCGATTTCCTGGCCGAACCCCGCAGCGAGGCGTTCCTCGGTGCTGCGGGACTGGTCAGCCAGGACTTCGGAGGCATGCCGGAGGGCTGCCTGGTCCACCTCGTCCCGGAAGTCTTCCGAGGAGGCTTCACCGAGCAGCTTGGCACCTTCGGCGAGCATGAGCTCGACGTCGATGCCGGCGTCGATCTTCACCTCGGCATTGTGGTGCCAGGTGCCGTAGCGGTCGTGCCAGGCTTCGATGACGAAGGACCAGTCGCCGGTTTCCGACGGCGTGAGGACGCCTTCCCACCGGTCGGTCCCCATTCCGCGTTCCCCGCGGGGCGGGGAAAGCCGGACCCGCTGCCGCTCGGCACCCGTGGGGTCCAGGAGCACGGCGCTGACGCCGAGTTGGTCATGGCCTTCCCTGAAGGCGGTGGCTCCCACAACGATGGCCTCGCCGGGCAGGGCTTTGGCGGGGACCTTTCCGCCGTCGACGACGGGCTGCACATTGGTGATGGGAAAACGTCCGAACCGCAGACCCTCGGTGATGCGGCGCTGGGGCATTTTGGTGGATGCGGCACTGGTTCCTGAGTTAGTCGTCACAGGCTCGACGTTAGCGAGAAATGCCCAGGATTGCTAAGGCTGCTCCCTAAAATCCATCGCGCCGCCGCCCATTTTCTTCACGCCCCTGTCATTTACCCAAAAGAAACCCAAAGCTTGTTCCGGCCCGGCATGTTGTCGGTTAGTGTGGCGCAGGTGAAGGCAATCCGCAGGTTTACGGTCCGTACAGTCCTCCCCGAGCCCATCCGGCCGCTGGCCCGGTTGGCCAGCAACTTGCGGTGGTCCTGGCACCGCCCAACGCGCGAGCTCTTCGCCGGGCTTAACCCGCGCCTGTGGGAGGAAAGCGGGCAGGACCCCATCGGTTTCCTGGGCATGGTCAGCCGGGAGGAGTTCCAGCGGCTGGCCGCGGACCAGTCCGTGGTGGACCGGGTCCGAGCGGCCGAAGAGGACCTTGACCGGTACCTCGAGGAGCCGCGCTGGTACCAGGGCCTGGGCCCGGATGCACCCGCCTCCATCGCATACTTCTCGCCTGAATTCGGAATCACCGAGGTCCTCCCCCAGTACTCGGGCGGCCTGGGCATCCTGGCCGGCGACCACCTCAAGGCGGCCTCGGACCTGGGCGTTCCCTTGGTGGGTGTGGGCCTGCTCTACCAGGCCGGCTACTTCAAGCAGTCATTGTCCCGGGACGCCTGGCAGCAGGAGACCTACCCTGTCCTGGATCCCGACGGCCTGCCCCTTACACTGCTCCGCGAGCCGTCCCCGGACGGCAACGGAAAGGCCGTGGAGGTATCGCTGCCCTTGCCCAACGGCCGCCGCCTGCTGGCGCATATCTGGCGTGCCGACGTCGGTCGCGTCCCGCTGCTCCTGCTGGACTCCAACGTGCCCGGCAACGACGACGCCGCGCGGAGCATCACCGACCGGCTGTACGGCGGTGGCGGTGACCACCGGCTGCAGCAGGAACTGCTGCTGGGCATGGGCGGGGTCAAGGCCTTGCGGGCGTTCCAGAAGCTGACCGGGTCCCCCGCCCCGGAGGTGTTCCACACCAACGAGGGACACGCAGGATTCCTGGGCATCGAACGCATCCAGGAACTGATGTCAGGGGAACAGGCCCTGACGTTCGACGAGGCGTTGGCCGCCGGCCGTGCCTCCACGGTGTTCACCACCCACACCCCGGTCCCCGCGGGCATTGACAGGTTCGAGATCGCCCAGATCAGCCATTTCTTCCAGGCCGGCCTGGCACCCGCCGTCCCGCTGGACAGGATCCTGGAACTGGGCCGCGAAAACTACGCCGACGGAAACCCCGCCGTCTTCAACATGGCCGTCATGGGCCTCCGCCTGGCCCAGCGCGCCAATGGCGTGGCCAAGCTCCACGGTGAAGTGTCACGCGGGATGTTCTCTGCCCTGTGGCCGGGATTCGACCACTCGGAAGTTCCCATTACCTCCGTCACCAACGGCGTCCACGTGCCCACGTGGGTGGACAGCCGGATCTCCAAGCTGGCCCGGGACCAGTTCGGCACCGAGGCCGAAGCGCTGGGCAAATGGGACCTGGCCTACAACGTCAGCGACGCCGACGTGTGGGCGCTGCGCCGCGAAATGCGGGCGGCACTGGTGGATGACGTGCGCCGCCGGCTCCGTGCTGCGTGGAAGAAGCGCGGCGCGGCCGACGCCGAACTGGGCTGGACGGACAACGTGCTGGACCCGGACGTGCTCACCATCGGGTTTGCCCGCCGCGTGCCCACGTACAAGCGCCTGACCCTGATGCTGCGGGAACCTGCGCGGCTCAAGGCACTCCTGCTGCACAAGGACCACCCCATCCAGTTGGTGATCGCCGGGAAATCCCACCCGGCCGACGACGCCGGGAAGAAGATGATCCAGGACCTGGTGCGGTTCACTGACGACCCCGAGGTCCGGCACCGTATCGCATTCCTGCCGAACTACGACATCGCGATGGCCAGGACACTGTTCCCTGGCTGCGACGTCTGGCTGAACAACCCGCTGCGGCCGTTGGAGGCCTGCGGTACGTCCGGCATGAAGGCCGCCCTGAACGGGTCGCTGAACCTGTCCGTCCTGGACGGCTGGTGGGACGAGATGTACGACGGCGAGAACGGCTGGGCAATTCCGACGGCCAACAACGACGCATCCCCGGAAGAGCGGGACGACATCGAGGCCGCCGCCCTGTACGAGCTGCTGGAAACGCAGGTGGCGCCGCGCTTCTACGGGAGCACGGTGTCCGAGGGTGCGGGGGCCGCCGGCCCCTCCACCACCCGGAGCGAGACAGTTCCCACGCACTGGGTGTCCATGATCAAGCACACGCTCTCGCACCTGGGACCCGCCGTGTCCGCCGAGAGGATGCTCCGGGACTACGTAAACATCCTCTACCGCCCGGCGGCCGACGCAGGCCGCAGTGCCACCGCGAATTCATATGCACAGGCGCGGGCGCTGGCGGCCTGGACGGCCAAGGTTCGCGGCTCCTGGCCGCAGGTCCACGTGGAGCATGTGGATTCGGTGGGCGTTTCGGAGGACCCGCAGATCGGCGACATCCTCCAGGTCAACGCGTACGTGGCGCTGAACGCACTGACTCCGGAAGATGTCTGCGTTGAGGTGGCGTACGGAAGGGCGGAGGAGAACGACACCCTGGCGGACATCACCATGATGGAACTGCAGGTGAAGGAAGACTTGGGCAGCGGCCGCCACCTGTTCAGCGGCTCACTGCTGATCGACCGCTCCGGACCGTTCGGCTACACGGTCCGGGTGCTGCCCCGGCACGAGGCGCTGGCCTCGAAAGCGGAGCTCGGCCTGATCGTCAACGCCTGACCTGGTGTACGGCCTGCCCCGGCCGGCCGGACACCAGGTGCCTGCGGGAGCCCACCGCCCCTGGAGGCAGGAGCCTCAGAGCAGGACAGCCGTGACGGCAAGGTCCTTCCCGGCGTAGCGCTCGGCGTCCTGCAGGATTTCACAGACGATGCCGAAGGCCCTGTCGCCACGGAACGGGGCGGCCACCTGCCAAAGGACTGTCACCGGCGGATTGCCGTTGTCAGTGATGTTGTCCGCGAAGTCGTGCAGCGAATCGTTCAGCGCGTCCAGGTTCACACCGTAGTGCTCGGGGAAGTCCAGGACCTCGCCAAAGGTTTCCAGGACGGCGCGTTTGCTGTCGGCAGGCGGAACCACAAGGCTGCGGCGCCCGGCGTCCGATACCTGCGCCTTCAGCTCTTCGAGGGTCCAGGTGTCGCCGGAAAGAATTTTCATGGGTGCGCTAGCTGCCTTCCGCTATGTACTTGAACGTTGCGTAGTGGTCACCGGTGTAATACTTCTCCCCGCCGTCGCCTGCCACGATCCGGCGTGCTCCCCGGTCCGGTTCGCCGGGCGTTGGAACCGTGTACTCGCGGTAGTAACCCCGGTCCCGCGCGGGCAGGACGCGCTCAAAGTTGCCGAACACCTGGTCGTCCTGGCTGAACTGGTACGGGCCGCCGGCCCGGATCAGCGCCAGGACGCGGCGTCCATCCACCGGGAGCGCGGACTCACGGATTTCCGGCAGGCTGGACGGGTTGGCTCCCCGGTGTGGCGCCGCGCTCCTACCCGGCGCCGGCGAACCCGGGCCGCCGGGAGTCGCGCTGGCGCCGGAAGCCGCGCCCGGCGTCGTGCCTTCCCCTTTGCCGCCCAACAGCCCGGCCCCGCTGAACGCCACCAGCGCCAGCACCACCAGGGCGGTAAGGAGCAATGGAAGCATGGAGCGGTTGCGCATTGGGGTGTACCTGCCGGCCGGTTGTCTTGGGTCTAGGTTCGGTAGATGCTGATGGAGTTGGCCTCGGCAACATCGGTCTCGCCCGACGCGACCCGGATGCCCTGCCGCTGCTCGTGAAGCGGCGACGTGGTCAGGCGCAGCTCGAAGAGGCTCGGCGCCGCCCGCCCGAGGTCCGGCAGCGTGATTTGTACATCCGTGGCGCCCCCGTTCACCACTACCAGCCCGGCGAGGGCGCCGCCGTCATCGCCCAGCAGGAGTTGCAGGACGCGGTGGTGCGGGTCGTTCCACCGCTCGGCGGACATCGGCTGCCCGAACTGGTCGAACCAGTAAAGGTAGGACTGCTCGTCGCGGACGGGAAAATCATGGGGCTGGGCGGCCAGGAATTCCTTGCGCAGCCGGATGTAGCGCTTGGTGCTGCGCAGCATTTCGTGCGCCTCCGGGGTCAACGTCCAGTCAAGCCAAGTCATGGCGTTGTCCTGGCAGTAGGCGTTGTTGTTGCCCAGTTGCGTCCGGGCCAGCTCGTCACCGGCAGTGATCATGGGGACTCCGAGCGAGACCATCAGCGACGCCATCAGGTTGCGCCGCGACTGCGCACGTTTGGCCAGGATCAGGCCGTTCTCCGTGGGCCCCTCCACGCCATGGTTGTAGCTGCGGTTGTCGCCGTGCCCGTCCCTGTTCTCTTCACCGTTGTCCTCGTTGTGCTTCCGGTCGAAGGAAACGAGGTCGTTCATGGTGAAACCGTCGTGGGCGGTAACGAAATTGACCGATGCCAGCCGTGAGCGGCCGGATGCTTGGAAGAGGCCGGCCGAACCGGAGAGCGAATCTGCGAGTTTGGCCATGGTTCCGCCGTGGCCGCCCGCATCCACGGCTGCCAAGTCCGCCAGCCAGAACGTCCGGACGGCGTCCCGGAAGTGGTCGTTCCAGTCCACCCACCCTGGCGGGAACCGCCCGGTTTGCCAGCCGCCGTAGCCAATGTCCCACGGCTCAGCAATCAGTTTGACGCCGGAGAGGACAGGATCCGCGGCGATGGCGGTGAGGAACGGGTGGTTGGGGTCGAACTCGTTCCCGGCGTTCCGGCAGAGGGTGACGGCAAGGTCGAACCGGAACCCGTCAACATGGAACTCGTCCACCCAGTACCGCAGTGAATCGACCGCCAGCTGGACCACGTGCGGTTCGCCGAAGTTCAAGGTGTTGCCGCACCCGGTGGTGTCCACGTACTTTCCGTGGCTGTCCATCCGGTAGTACGCCTGCTCCCCCAGGCCGCGGAAGCTGATGACCGGGCCGTCCTGGGTTCCTTCCGCCGTGTGGTTGTAGACGACGTCGAGGATGACTTCCAGTCCGGCGGCGTGCAGGGCCTTGACCATACCCTTGAACTCGTCCTGGACAGCCTGCGGGCCCGCTTCCCGGGCGGCACGGGTGGCGTACCCGGGGTGCAGGGCGAAGAATGCGGCGGTGTTGTAGCCCCAATAGTTGGTGAGCCCCAGGTCCTGCAAGTGCGGTTCGTCGATGTGGAAGTGGACGGGCAGGGCTGCACGGAGGTGACGCCCAGGCTGGTGAGGTGTTCCACGATGGCGGGGTGGGCCATGCCGGCATAGGTGCCCCTCAGCTCCTCGGGAACATCGGGATGGAGCTTGCTTTGGCCGCGGACGTGGGCCTCGTACAGGATCGTGTTGCGCCACGGCAGGGCCAGACGCTCGTCCGATCCCCAATCGAAGTCTGGTGCGGTGCGGACGCTGGCCAGGAGTCCGTCCTGCTCGTCCACCGCCCGGCCGTATGGGTCCAACAGCAACGGCGGGTTGCCGGCGTCGTCCCCGTTCCCGGAGGCGGATGCGTGCGGCGGCAGGGGCCGGCGGTCTGAGGACGGGCGGAACCCGTACCGCGAACCAAAGGGCAGGTCCTCGACGATGCCGTGATGGACGCCGCGCGCCACGTTCGGCAGGGTCCGGGACCGCCACTGGCCGCCCGGCGGGCAGTACAGAATATCCAGGCTGGCAATGGCTGGCGCGAAACAGGCAACATTGGCCCGGCCGCCGGCGTGGTGGCGCGTACCGCCGGAATCAACGCGCGGGACACTGACACCGAGGGGAACGGCCGAGGAGGCGTCCATGGTGGATGCGGTGTCGAAAAGCGGCATGACCATCACCTAAATGATAGCCGCCCGGGGCGGTTGACCTGCCCCTTCACCCGGTACCGCAAGGCAATTGTGCGCCCGCACCGCGGGCGGTGGGCCACTACCCCGCCGCGCGCTGGCGGGAGACCTCGTACAGCGAGATGCCCACTGCCATGGAGGCGTTCAGGGACTCCATGGCGGAGTCGATCGGGATGGAGACAATCTGGTCGCAGTTTTCCCGGACCAGGCGGCTCAGGCCCTTGCCTTCCGAGCCCACCACGATGCACACCGGCTCGGTGGCGAGGGTGAGGTCGGGCAGCGAAACGTCGCCGTCGCCGTCGAGCCCCAGCACGAAGATGCCCATGCCCTTGAACTGCTTCAGGGCGTTGTTCAGGTTGGAGGCGCGGGCAACGGGGACGCGGACGGCGGCGCCGGCGCTCGTCTTCCAGGCCGAGGCCGTGACACCGACGGAGCGGCGCTCCGGAACAATGACGCCGTGGCCGCTGAAGGCGGAGACGGAACGGATGATCGCTCCGAGGTTCCGGGGGTCGGTGATGCCGTCAAGGGCGACGAAGAGCGGCGCGTTGCTGACGTGCCCCTTCTTCCACTTCTCCACCGTCTCCTCGGCCAGTTCGTACGCGTCCTGGTACTCGTAGGGCGGAATCTGGAGCACCAGGCCCTGGTGGACGGCGTCGTCGGTCATCCGGTCCAGTTCGGGCTTGCCGGTTTCGAGCAGCGGGATGCCGCGTTCGGCGGCGAGCTTCAGGGACTCCTTGACGCGGTCGTCCATCTCGATGCGGATGGCCACGTGCAGGGCCTTGGCCGGGATGCCGGCGCGGAGCGCCTCGACCACGGAGTTGCGGCCGGTGACCACTTCTTCGGTGGCGCGTCCCTTGGGGCCGGACTTGGCGGCGCCGGCGCTGCGTGCACCCGGGCTGCGCTTGGCTGCGGAGCGCTCGGCCAGTTGCTTGGCCTTGTGCGCCTTGTGGTACGGACGGTCCTCGGCCTTGGGCGTGGGGCCCTTGCCTTCGAGGGCCTTGCGGCCATGGCCACCGGTTCCGATGGTTGGGCCCTTCTTCGCTTAACCGATCGGCGACCATTGTTGGCCATGATGTTCCACCCTTGATTGTGCTGACTGAGTCTGCCTACCAGTCTACTGACCGAAGAAAAATCGAAGCGCTGGGGCTGCGGGCGTGCTCAGGGGCAGTGGCTGCTCAGTCCCGTTTGAGGCTCCAGGTGGCACCGTCCGGACCGTCTTCCACCACGACGCCGGCCTGGTTGAGGGTGTCCCGGATGGCGTCGGAAGCAGCCCAGTCCTTGGCGGCACGGGCGGCGGCCCGGGCGGCCAGCTGCGCCTCCACCAGGACACCCAGGGCGTCGGCTTCCCGGCTGCCCGCCTGCCCGGAACCGGCGACGGCGTTCAGGCCCAGGACGTCCGTCATGGTGACGACGGCGTGCATCGCCTTGCGGGCAGCGTCGTCGTCCCCGTCCGCCAGGGCCGTGTTCCCGGCCCGCACGGCCTCGTGCAGCGCCGCCAGGGCACGGGGAACGTTCAGGTCGTCGTCCATCGCAGTTGAAAAAGCATCCAGGGCCTCAGCCGGGTCAGCGGAGCCGCCGGCCACTAATGCGGGATCGGTGCCGAAGCGGGCCACGGCCTTCGCCAGGAACCCGTCGATGCGTTCGACGGCGGCAGCGGCTTCCTGGAGGGACGTGGGCCGGTAGTCCAGGACGGAGCGGTAGTGGGCCTGACCCAGGTAGTAGCGGACAACCCGGGGGGATGCGAGTTCCAGCATTTCGGTGGGGCTGATGGTGTTGCCGACGGATTTGGACATTTTTTCGCCCTGGTAGGTCACCATGCCGTTGTGCATCCAGAAGTTGGCGAAGCCATGCCCCGCAGCCTGCGACTGAGCCATCTCGTTTTCGTGGTGCGGGAAACGCAGGTCCAGTCCGCCGCCGTGGATGTCGAAAGCGGTGCCCAGGTACTTGGTGACCATCGCGGAGCATTCCAGGTGCCAGCCCGGACGCCCGGCACCCCACGGCGAGGCCCAGCTGGCGGTGGCCGGCTCGCCTTCTTTGGAACCCTTCCACAACGCAAAGTCGCGGGGATCCTTCTTCCCGCGGGGGTCGGCGTCGGGCGCTGCCTGCATGTCGTCGATGTTTTGCCGGGTGAGTGCCCCGTAGTCCTCCCAGGAACGGACATCGAAGTACACGTCGCCTGATCCGTCCGGCGCGGGGTAGGCGTGGCCGCGGTCAATGAGCTGTTGGATCAGGGCGTGCATCTCGGGGATGTGCCCGGTGGCCCGGGGCTCGTACGTTGGGCGGGAGACGCCCAGGGTGTCGTAGGCCGCCAGGAATTCCCTCTCGTAGCGGTACGCCAGCGCCCACCACTCCTCGCGCGGCACTTCTCCCGGCTCGGGGATGAAGTCCGGCGCGAAAGATGCCTCGGATTTGGCGAGGATCTTGTCGTCAATGTCGGTGACGTTGCGGACCACCGTGACGCGCAGGCCCCGGTATTGCAGCCAGCGGGTCAGCTGGTCGAAGGCGATGGCGGAGCGGATGTGCCCCACGTGGGGCATTCCCTGCACCGTGGCCCCGCAGTAATAGAGGCTGACCTTGCCCTCAACGATGGGGGTGAAGTTCCGGACTTCGGCGGAGGCGGTGTCATAGAAGCGCAGGGTCACCGCTCCAGACTAGCCGATGGTTTCGCTGGTCCGCGGGTACACCAAGGCGGTGGCCACCGCGGAGATACCCTCGCCACGGCCGGTGAATCCCAGGCCGTCGCTGGTGGTGGCAGTGACGCTCACCGGTGCACCGGCAGCCTCTGAGAGGACGTGCTGCGCTTCTTCCCGGCGGGGACCGAATTTCGGCCGGTTGGCCACGAACTGGACGGCGATGTTGCCGATCTCGAAACCTGCAGCCCGGACGATCCGTGCCGCCTCGGCGAGCAGCGTCACTCCGGACGCGCCGGCAAATTCCGGGCGGTCCGTGCCGAAGTGGGTGCCAAGATCGCCGATGCCGGCGGCGGAGAACAGCGCATCGGCTGCGGCGTGGGCCACCGGGTCGCCGTCAGAATGTCCGGCCAAGCCGCGTTCGCCGGGCCAGAAGAGTCCGCCGAGCCACAACGGGCGGTCCTCGTCCTCGCCGGCGTACGCATGGACGTCGATTCCCACACCGGTCCGTGGCAGGATCATGTCCGCGCTCACCCTTCCACCCACCGGGCGCCAAGCGGGCCCTCAAGGAGCCCTTCGGCGAAGATCAGGTCAAGCGGCGTGGTGATCTTCAGGGACTGGGTTGAGCCGCGGACAGCGTAGACCGGCGTCCCCAGCATCTCCACGAGCATGGCGTCATCGGTGACGGCCGACGACTGCTGCCGGTCCAGTCCCTCGGCGGACCGGTGCGCCTGCACCAGCGTGTCGAGGGTGAATCCCTGGGGTGTCTGAACGGCCCGCAGTTCCTCGCGCCGGGCCGTTCCCGTGACCACCTCCGGCGCGAACACGCTGCCCTCTCCTGAGGTGGCTGCAACGGTCTTGATGGTGTCCACGACGGGGAGAACGGGAATGACGGCGGCAGCGCCGGCGGCAAGGGCTTCCGCTACGCGGTGGAAGACGGACTCGGGCGTCAGTGCCCTGGCGGCATCATGGACCAGGACCGCTTCTGTGCCGTCCATCAGGGCAGCCATGCCGGCGCGGACGGAGTCAGCCCGGGTGGCGCCGCCATCCACAAGGGTGAGGAGGGGGCCGCCGTCGGCCAATTCGTCCCGGAAACCGCCGCAGAGGCGGCGCAGGCCCTCGTCTCCTGCGGGCAGCACCACGCAGACCTGGCTCGCAACACCGGAGGCGACGATACCCCGCAAGGCATGCATCAGGATCGGTTCGCCACCGAGCGGGACAGCCGCCTTGGGCATCCCGTAGCCGAGCCGTTGCCCGGAACCGGCGGCCACCACGATGACTCCCGTGACCAGGGGCTTTGATTCACTCATGCGGACTAGCCTACGACGCCGTGGCGGCCGCGACATGCCCGGGCCGGTGCCCGGTTTCGGGCAAAAAGAAGCCCCGGCGGCACTTGGGTGCCGCCGGGGCTAAATTCTTAGGAAGCCAGGACCTCGTCGAGAACGCTTGCTGCCTTCTCCTCGTCGGTCTTTTCAGCCAGCGCCAACTCTGAAATCAGAATTTGGCGGGCCTTGGCCAGCATTCGCTTTTCGCCTGCGGAAAGGCCCCGGTCGTGATCCCGGCGCCACAGGTCGCGAACGACCTCTGCCACCTTGATGACGTCACCGGAAGCAAGCTTCTCCAGATTTGCCTTGTACCTGCGTGACCAGTTGGTGGGTTCTTCGGTGAACTCGGCACGAAGCACATCAAACACGTGCTCCAGGCCTTCCTTGCCCACTACGTCCCGAACCCCAACAAGATCTACGTTTTCTGCTGGAACTTCAATGGTCAGATCACCCTGAGCCACCTTGAGCTTGAGATACATCTTCTCTTCGCCCTTGATGGTGCGCATCTTGATTTCTTCAATCTTCGCAGCACCGTGGTGAGGGTAAACTACTGTCTCGCCGACCTCAAATACCATGTGGACATTTCCCCTTTCCCGCAGACCAGTTTATCACGATTCAGGCATATGACCGGCCGGAGAAAGGGCTCCGAACCGCGAAAATACGCGGAAAATCGGCCCAATCGACCTCCTCAACCCCCTTGACGGATGAGGATATTAGTGCATCAGGTGAGCGTTCCCACAGTCGATATGACGGCCTCGAATCCTCGTTTGACCCCGTTTGCGGATAGGCTATGGCTGCAAAAGACTTCAAATTTCTCGAGGAGTACGTGACGTGCGTTCCACTGCGATGAACCGGGCCCAGCGCGGCAAACTGGCACTGACGGCTGCTGCCCTTGGCGTCAGCCTGCTGACTGCGGGCTGCGGTTACATCACGCCCCAGCAGACCAGCCACCAGTACTCCGCCTCGGACGGCATCCGCGCAGACCTCGGCCCGCTGCAGCTGCGGAACATGCTCATCGTTTCCAGCGGCGAAGACGGACCCGGCCGCCTGATCGGCGCGGTCTACAACTCCTCTTCCAAGGACGTGAAGCTCACGGTCAACGGCGCCAAGGGCTCGCAGACCGAAGTTCCGGTGAAGGCGAACTCCTACACGCTGCTGAACGAAAACACCGATCCCGCCATCCTGAGCACCACCGGCGGAAAGCCTGGCTCGCTGGTGGACGTCAAGATCAGCGAGAACGGCACCAACGTCACCAGCACGGTCAAGGTCCCGGTCCTGGATGCCACGTTGAAGGAATACAAGGACTACCTGCCCACCGCGAGCCCGTCGGCTTCGCCGTCGTCGTCCGCCGGCGCCAGCGCAACGGCAACCGCCACGCCAAGCGCAACGGCAACAGCCACCAGCCGCTAGCGGCGGGCCCGCTGCGGCGGGCACCCCGAAACGTACAGCAAAGGGAGGGCCGGTTGGCCCTCCCTTTGTTGTTGCACTGGCCTGGGCAGCCTCTGCCGCCCGGAGCCTAGGGTTCGAACTTGTAACCGAGGCCGCGCACGGTGACCAGGAACCGGGGTGCGGAGGGATCCGGTTCGATCTTGCCGCGGAGGCGTTTGACGTGGACGTCAAGGGTTTTGGTGTCGCCAACGTAATCAGACCCCCAGACCCGGTCAATCAGCTGCCCCCGGGTGAGGACCCGCCCCGAGTTGCGCAGGAGCATCTCCAGGAGCTCAAATTCCTTCAACGGCAGCAGGACCTGCTCGCCGTCCACGCTCACTACGTGGCGTTCGATGTCCATCCGGACCGGGCCGGCCTGGACCGTTGAGGAAATCAGTTCCTCCGGTTCGCCCTGGCGCCGCAGGACCGCCCTGACCCGGGCCACCAGTTCGCGGGAGGAATAGGGCTTGGTGACGTAGTCGTCCGCGCCGAGCTCCAGGCCCACCACTTTGTCGATCTCGGAGTCCTTGGCCGTCAGCATGATCACTGGAACGCTGGAACGCTGCCGGAGCTGGCGGCACACCTCGGTGCCGGACAGGCCGGGCAGCTGCAGGTCCAGCAGGACCAGGTCTGCGCCGTTGCGGTCGAATTCGGTGATCGCGTCGAGGCCGTTGTCCACCACCTCAACCTCGAATCCTTCCTTGCCCAGCAAATAGGACAAGGGATCGCTGAACGACTCCTCGTCCTCCACAATCAAAATCCTGCTCAAGCGCTAGCTCCTCGTTCTGTTGCGCCGGCGGCGCGGGGTACTTGGGTGAGTGCAGGCTGGCCGGCCGGCTGCCGTGCCGGCGGCAGTGCCGGAGCGTCAGGGACCGGGCGGTCGCCGTCCTGTCCTTCCATCTCGGGAAGCCGCAGCGTGAAGGTCGACCCTTGGCCAGGCTGGGACCAGAGCGTCACCTCGCCGCCATGGTTTGAGGCCACATGCTTGACGATGCTCAGGCCCAGGCCGGTGCCGCCGGTCTGGCGCGAACGGGCGGCATCGACGCGGTAGAAGCGTTCGAAGACGCGTTCCTGGTCCTCGGGCGTGAGCCCATCCCCCTGGTCGGTCACGGAGATGGACACCAGGCCCTCCCTGGAACGCACGCCGATTCCCACCCTGGTGTTGGCGGGTGAATAGCGGATGGCGTTATCGATGAGGTTGCGCAGCGCGGTGACCAAAAGGTCCTGGTCGCCGAAGACCTTGCCTTCGGTGCGGCCGCCCACCACGATGCTGATGTTCTTGCTCTCGGCGGGCAGCTGCGACCGGTCCACGGCCTCGGCGATGACCGCGTTGATGTCCACGGGGCCGCCTTGCTGGGTCACACTGGCGCCCTGCAGCCGGGACAGCTCGATGATGTCCTGGACCAGTGCGGCGAGCCGGGCTGATTCCTTGTGCATCCGCTTGGCGAACCGGCGGACCGCCTCTTCGTCGTCCGCGGACGACTCGAGGGCCTCAGCCAGCAGGGAGATGGCGCCGACGGGCGTCTTCAGTTCATGCGAGACGTTGGCGACGAAGTCGTTGCGGATCTCTTCCGTGCGGGTGATCTCGGTCCGGTCATCGGCCAGGAGCAGGATGTATTCCTCACCCAGCATGGCGGCCCGGACCTGGACGATGATGGTCCCCTGCCCCAGCGGTCCGCGCGGGAGCTCCAGCTGCTTCTCCAGGATGACGCCGTCGCGCCGCACACCCGCCGTCATGTCCAGGAGTTCCTTGTGGACGACGGTGTGGCCGCGGACCAGGCCGTAGGCGTAGGCTGCCGGGCTGGCGCGGACAACGCCGTCGACGTCGTCCAGGACCACGAAGGCACGTCCGACGACGGCCAGCACCTCCGCTGCCCCGTCCGGCAGCGCAGGTTCCCCGGCGTCGACCTCCAGCAGCTCGCGCTGCTTCTCGCTGACCCGGAACGCAAGCACGCCGAACGTGCCAAGCGCCAGGCCGACGAGGCCGGCAACCAGACCAATGAGCATAGGATCCACAGCTCCACTTTATGCTCTTGCCCGGGGGCCGCCGGCGCTTCGAAGCCCTTACCGCGAACGGTTCAACTAACGTTCACCTCCATGGGCATAATCGTTTACCGGGCGATGACAGAGTTAATGGTTAGAGCGCCCCATGGCGACACGATTCCTGCTGCCCTGGAGCGGCCGGCAGGAGTTCCAAGGAAAGGACGCCTACGTGCGTAAGGTTTTTCAGGAAGAGCTCACCCAGGTCGGTGACCAGCTGGTGGAGATCTCCCGGTTGGTCAGCGAAGCCATAGACAAGGCCACCACTTCGTTCCAGGTCGCGGACGTGGACCTCGCCCAGGACGTCATCGCGGCGGATGCGCGCATCGACTTCCTGCAGAACAGCCTCGATGAGCGGGCCATCGACATCCTGGCTTTGCAGGGTCCCGTGGCGAGCGACCTGCGCATGATCGTGGGCTCGCTGCGGATGAGTGCCTCCCTGGAGCGGATGGGCGACCTCGCGCGCCACATCGCCCAGCTGGCCCGCCTCCGGTACCCGTCCATGGTCATTCCGGAGTCCATGACCGCGACCTTCAACCGCATGGCCGAACTGGACCAGGAGATCGCCGACAAGTTGACGGTCCTGCTGGAGAGCCGCGACCTCGAGGTTGCCAGGGACATCCTGAAGGCCAATACCGCCATCAATGACCTGCACTTGAGCGTCTTCAAGGCCATCGCCTCACCTGAGTGGACCGAGTCGCCGGCGACCACCGTGGACGTGGCCCTCGCCAGCCGCTACTTCGAGCGGTTCGCGGACCACGGCGTCTCCGTCGCCCAGAAAGTGACCTATCTGGTCACCGGCGCGTGGCAGCCGAACGCCACTGAACACAGCTAAACCAGCGGATAACGACGGCGGGCTGGTCACCCAGGTGACCAGCCCGCCGTCGTCGTTTCACATTTGACGCAGCGCGTTCTTCGGCCGGAGTGCGTCTAAGGGAGGAACGACCGATCACCCGGCGAAGAACCGCGAAGTCTTACTTCTTGCCCTGGTTGGCTACGGCCAGGATGGCCTGCTCAGCGGCCTCGGGGTCCAGGTAGGTTCCGCCGGGCTTGACCGGCTTGAAGTCGTCATCGAGGTCGTAGACCAGCGGAATGCCGGTGGGGATGTTCAGCCCCGCGATGGCCTCGTCACTGATGCCGTCCAGGTGCTTGACCAGCGCACGGAGGGAGTTGCCGTGGGCTGTGACCAGGACGGTCTTGCCTGCCTTGAGGTCTTCCTTGATGTCCGACTCCCAGTAGGGCAGCAGCCGCACCAAAACGTCCTTGAGGCACTCGGTGCGCGGGAGGGCGTCACCAAGGCCGGCGTAGCGGGGGTCGTGGGCCTGGGAGAACTCGGAATCGTCATCCAGGGGCGGCGGCGGAGTGTCGTAGGACCGGCGCCATTCCATGAACTGCGCTTCACCGTATTCGGCCAGGGTCTGGGCCTTGTCCTTGCCCTGCAGTGCGCCGTAGTGGCGTTCGTTCAGGCGCCAGTCACGCTTGACCGGGATCCAGCCGCGGTCGGCTTTGTCCAGCGCGATGTTGGCGGTGTTGATGGCCCGCTTCAGCAGGGAGGTGTAGAGCACATCCGGGAGGATGTTGTTCTCCACCAGCAGCTCACCGCCCCGCGCTGCTTCCGCGCGGCCCTGGTCGTTCAGGTCAACGTCCACCCAGCCGGTGAACAGGTTCTTGGCGTTCCATTCGCTGTGGCCGTGGCGCAGCAGAATCAGCTTGTAAGTCATGATTTTCATCCTAGCCGAGCAGTGTTGCCGGCCGCCCAGCGTTACACGGCCGGGCCCGCTTTGGACCCGCTTCCACCCCGGCGGGGATAGTGTTGGGGCCGTGGTTCAAAAGGCTGAACGGGTGAATTCCCCGCAACTTTCCGGCAGGACAGCTGCCGGCCGGCAAGGCCGTCCGGTAGGCAACGTCACCCGGGGAACCACCAACCCCAACCGGATGCGGCGGGTAGACCGGTGGCTGACGGGGCCGCAGGCGTGGCGCCTGCGGTCCGCGGCCGACCCCCTCGTGGTTGACCTGGGCTACGGCGCCACCCCGGCCACCGCCGTCGAACTCTTTGAACGCCTCGCCACAGTGCGGGCGGACGTCCGCATGTGCGGAATCGAAATCGAGCCCGGGCGCGTGCGGGCGGCGATCCCGCTCCAGCGTCCGGGACTGACCTTCCACGTGGGCGGCTTCGAGCTTCCCGTCACCGGCCGCCCGGTCCTGGTCCGGGCCTTCAACGTCCTGCGCCAGTACGAGGAAGCGGACGTGCCGGGAATCTGGCGCCTGGTTCAGGACCGGCTGGCACCGGGCGGCCTGTTCATCGACGGCACGTGCGACGAAGTGGGCCGCCGGGTGACATGGGTTGCGCTTGACCGGGAGCGGCCGCTGTCCTTGAGCATTTCGGTCCGCTTCGGCAGTTTCGACCTGCCCTCGGAGGTGGCCGAGCGCCTGCCGAAGGCCCTCATCCACCGGAATATTCCCGGTGAACCGATCCATGACTTCCTGCTGGCCCTGGACCGGGCCTGGCTGGAATGCGCACCCCTTGCCTCGTTCGGCAACAGGCAGCGCTGGGTGGGCATGTGCCGGAGCCTGCGCGACGCCGGATGGCCGGTCCAGGACGGCCCGGCCAGATGGCGGCTGGGCGAACTAACCGTGGGCTGGGACGCCGTGGAACCTGGCTACCAGGGGCCGTAGGGCCCCGCGTTGCGGCTGCCGCCGCGGCCGGCGTCCTTCACGGCGGGGCGGACATCGGCGAGATAGACGGAGGCGGCCACCACCGCGGCGAGCCCAAACAGGCCAAGGGTGCTGACGATGCCGCCGCCGGCGCCGAACAACGAAATCACGCCCACCAGTGTGGCGCCGCCGGTCAGCGCGAGCCAGAAGGCCTTGGTCCGCTTGCCAGTCGCCTCGAACGCGTTGGCGCGGTGCCGGGCACAGTCCACCAGCGCCCACAATTCCAGTCCCAGGGCCACCAGGCCAAGGATAAAGAACACTGCCTGCTCTACAGGCCGAATAATCAGTTCACCGTCCACGAACCCAGCCTAGCCGCCCAGCGTGTCCAGCGCCTGCTTCAGGTCCGCCCAGAGATCCTCCACGTTTTCGACCCCCACGCTGAGGCGAACCAGGTTGTCCGGTACGCTGGCAGGCTCCGCTGCGTGCCTGCGACGGCGTTCAATCAGTGACTCAACGCCGCCCAGTGACGTGGCGGGGAGCCACAATGCGAGGGCCTCCACCACCTTGTTTGCAGCGTCGGCACCGCCCAGGCCCGCGGCCGCCGCCACCTGGATGCAGATGATGGAGCCGAAGCCCTTCATCTGGGCCTTGGCCCGCACATGGCCGGGGTCCGACGGGAGGCCCGGGAAGCGGACGGATTCAATGGCGGGGTGCGCCGAGAGGCGCTCCGCCAGCAGCATCGCGGAGCTTTGGGACCGCTCCACCCGCAGTGCAAGGGTCCGCAGTCCGCGCAGCGCCAGCCATGCTTCGAAAGGTCCGGCGATGGCGCCGTGGATGATGCGGTGGTGCAGCAAGGCGGACCGGATGTCCGGGTTGGAGGTGACAAGCGCCCCCAGGACGACGTCGGAGTGCCCGGCGAGGTATTTGGTCACCGAGTGGAGCACGACGTCGGACCCGAGCCGGATGGGCTGCTGCACCAGAGGGGTGGAAAAGGTGTTGTCCGTGACGACGATGGCTCCTGCGGCGTGGGCGGCCTCAGCGACGGCCGCCATGTCTGCGATCCCCAGCATCGGGTTGGTGGGACTTTCCAGCCAGAGCATGGCGGCGGCCCGGGCCGCGGGACCGGTGGGCGCCAGGGCAGCTTTGACCGCATCGGTATCGGCAATGTCCACGGTGCGGAGCTCGATGAAGCCCTTCTGGGCAAGTTCGGAGGCCATGACCAGCGAGCCCGAATAGCTGTGGTCCGGCATCACCAGCACTCCCCCGGCCGGGATCAGGGACAACGCCGAGCTGACGGCCGCCAGGCCTGAGGCGTACAGCAGGCCCGGCAGCGCGGAGCCCTCCAGCTGGCCCAGCGCCTCTTCGAAGGGATCCCACGTGGGGTTCGAATACCGGCCATAACCCCGGTCCCCGTCGCCCAGCGGACCGGTGCCGAAGTAGGTGGAGGACAAGGTGATGGGCGGGTTGACCGGCTGGTCCCTTTCCCGGGGCGGACGTCCGGCCGCGACCACTACGGTCTCGGGGGAAAGGGACGCGGCCTGGTGCTCGGAAAGACTCATGTTCAACAGCGTACTGTCCGGCCGGGATCCGCCTGAAAGGGGTGCCGCCGTATGGACGCCTTGCGTTCACCGGCCGTCCACACAGGGTGCGGCGGCGGGTCATGAAATGTCGGTCCGGCTCGGTAGGCTTGGGAGGTGAGCAAACAAATGGCGGGCGTGTTCATCGCATTCGAAGGTGGCGATGGCGCCGGCAAGTCGACGCAGGCATTCCGGCTTGCGGCTGAACTGGAGTCACGGGGGTACACCGTGCGCCGCACCCGTGAACCCGGCGGCACCCCGGTAGGCGAAAAGCTGCGTTCGCTGGTCCTGGACCATGGCAACGGCGAGATCGATGCCCATACCGAGGCCCTGATTTTTGCTGCGTCCCGGGCAGCCCACGCTGCCCAGGTCATCCGCCCGGCACTCGGCCGCGGCGAAATCGTGCTGACCGACCGCTACATAGACTCATCAGTGGCCTACCAGGGGGCGGGCCGCGACCTCGGCCAGGACGCCGTCAAGTCCCTCAACGACTGGGCCACCTCGGGCCTGCAGCCCCACCTGACAGTCCTCCTGGACGTCGACCCGCGGCTTGGCCGCAGCCGCCGCACTGCCGGCCAGGCGGCCGAGGACCGATTGGAGTCCGAGGCAGATGACTTCCACACCAGGATTCGGAAGGCTTTCCTCGACCTCGCTGCCGCCCGCCCCGGAGCGTATCTGGTCCTGCCCGCAGAACTGCCGGTGGACGAACTCGCGGCGCAAATCCGGGACCGGGTCGACGCTCTGCTTGCCGGGCCGGCTCCTTCCAATGCGTCGTCCTCCCGGCAGGGGACGGACGGTGGCGGCTCGTGACTGTGTGGGATGACCTCCAGGGCCAAACCGCCGTCGTCGAACAACTGCGCCAGGCGGCAAGCGGCGAAGGCCTGACGCACGCCTGGCTGTTTACCGGGCCGCCGGGCTCCGGGCGCTCCAACGCAGCCAAGGCTTTCGCAGCCGCGCTGAACTGCGACCAGGAGGACGTGGGCCTGCGGGGCTGCGGCCGTTGCCAAGCGTGCCGCACCATCCTCGGGGAAACCCACTCGGACGTGACCTTCGTCCGCACGGAGAAGGTCACTATCACCATTGATGAGGCCCGCGAACTGGTGGCAACGGCGGGGAACCGGCCGTCCGCGGGGCGTTGGCGGATCATCGTGGTGGAGGATGCCGACCGGATGGCTGAGCGGACCACCAACGTGCTGCTGAAGGCCATCGAGGAACCCACCCCGCGCACCGTGTGGATGCTCTGCGCACCGTCCCCGGCCGACGTCCTGGTGACCATCCGGTCCCGCTGCCGCAGTGTTGCCTTGCGCCTGCCGCCTGCCTCGGAAGTTGCAGCCCTGCTGGTCAGGCGGGACGGCGTTGATCCTGAGCTCGCCGAACGCGCGGCGCGGGCAGCGCAAAGCCACGTGGGGATTGCCCGCCGGCTGGCCCGGGACTCCGCCGCCCGGGAACGCCGCCTGGAGACGGTGCGGTTCCCGCTCGGTCTCCGTGGCGTCACGGCGGCGGTGATGATGGCGGACAAGCTGGTGAAGATCGCGACGGCAGAGGCCACCAGCTCCAACGAGGAGCGCGACGCCGCGGAAAAAGCAGCCCTCCTGGCAACGCTCGGCGCGCCCGAGTCCGGCACGCTTCCCCCGTCGATGCGCAGCCAGGTGAAACAGCTTGAGGACGACCAGAAGCGGCGGGCCAAGCGGTCCATCACAGATTCCTTGGACCGGACCCTCACCGACCTCCTGTCCTTCTACCGGGACGTGCTGATCATCCAGCTGGGGAACGCCGTGGAGCTGGTCAACGTTGAGCTCAGGAGTGAGCTGGAGGAGTTCGCCGCCCGCAGCACTCCGGAAGGCACTCTTGCCCGGATGGATGCCATCAATAAAGCCCGCGAACGCATCACCACCACAAACGTTGCCCCGCTGCTGACCCTCGAGTCCATGGCGGCCAGCCTGATCCAGCCCTCCAAGGAGACCCGATGACTGCCCGCCCCCTGCCCGCACGCCACAGGTCCTTGCTGGCCGCCGTCCGCGCCGCGGGCGCCATGGCCCTGGTCATGGTCCTCGCCTCGTGCAGCCTCCTCAACGGTGGGGACAAAACCCCGCCGGAGGCGGCCACCGCCAAGGCCGACCCCTCGATCGTGGCGTCCGCTCCCGCCGGGCTGGAGAAGTTTTACTCGCAGGAAGTCGTCTGGCAGCCCTGCGAAGGCGAATTCCAGTGCGCCAAGGTGACCGTCCCGATGGACTACGCCAACCCGGCCGGCGACACCATCCAAATCGCGGCGTTGCGGGCTCCCAGCACCGGCAAGAAAACGGGCAGCCTCCTGGTCAATCCCGGCGGCCCGGGCGCTTCCGGCTATGACTTCGTGAAGGACGCCGCAGCGACGCACTTCTCGGCGGCCGTCCGCAATGCCTACGACCTCGTGGGCTTCGATCCCCGCGGCGTCAAGCGTTCCGCTCCCGTGACCTGCATGACCGACGCGGAGCGTGACGCGGCACGCGCCAAGACCTACGCCCTCGAAACCGACACCGGGCTGGCGGCGGCGCTGGCGGACAACAAGGCGATCGCTGCCCAGTGCGCGGCGCAAACCGGCCCGGTCCTGGCGCACATCGACACCGTCAGCGCAGCCAAGGACCTGGACGTGCTCCGAGCGGTGGTCAATGACACCAAGCTGAATTACCTCGGATACTCGTACGGGACTTTCCTCGGCTCCACCTACGCCTCACTGTTTCCGGACAACGTGGGCCGGATGGTCCTTGACGGCGCCCTCGACCCTTCCATCAGCAACGAGGACCTGACCAGCGGCCAGGCCCGCGCTTTCGAGAAGGCCATACACACCTACGTCGCCAGCTGCCAGCGGCAGGGCAAGTGCCCGCTGACCGGTGGCGTCGACTCCGGCGTGCAGCAGATCCGGGACCTCATCGACGCCGTTCAGCAGACCCCCCGCACCGCCAAGGACGGCCGCCTGGTCAATGCGACGACGTTCGTCAGCGGCCTGATCACCCCGCTCTACAACGACCAGAGCTGGCCTGCCCTCACCCAGGCGCTGGAGGCCGCCATGAACGGGGATGTGAGCCTGGTGCTGCGCCTCGCCGACATCAGCGCCGACCGTTCGACCGACGGCTCGTACACGTCCAATTCCACGTTCGCGTTCAACGCGATCAACTGCCTTGACTACCCGATGGTTTCGGACACCGCCGGCATGCGGGCGGAGGAGAAGCGACTGGAACAGGACTCCCCCACCTTTGGCTACTTCTTCGCCTACGGCGGGACCAGCTGCGCTGACTGGCCGTACAAGAACGTCCGGACGCCGCAGGCCGTGGAATACTCGGGGAACTCCCCGATCGTGGTCATCGGCACCACAGGCGACCCTGCCACCCCGGTGGATTGGGCCGCCTCCCTGCGCAAACAGCTGGGGAACGCCTCGCTGCTCACCTGGAAGGGTGAGGGTCACACCGCGTATGGCCGGGCCAACAGTTGCCTCGAAGATTCGGTGGACAACTACCTGGTGGGCGGCAAAGTTCCGGCCGATAACACCGTGTGCTGAAGGCCTCAGCGGCTTCCGCCTGTCCCATTTTGACCGCGGCGCAGAGACTCTATTACAGTTGACTCTTGCATGAAGCGCCCGGTTCAGCCCGGGATTTTGTGCGGTGCTTCCTTAGCTCAGTCGGTAGAGCGTTTCACTCGTAATGAAAAGGTCATCAGTTCGATTCTGATAGGAAGCTCGGGATAAACCCCGGACAGCCCCTTGTTTTAGGGGTTTCCGGGGTTTTTCGCTGGTTAACGGGTGGCTGCCCACTTGGGGGCAGGCACCGATGGACTTAGGCGGTTGGCGATCCGGTTTACGGGGACGCGAAGAACGCAAGCAGCAAAAGGTAGCCGATCGTGTACGCGATTGTGTAGGGCCACCGTGACGTGGGACGCCGCGGCGCGTCCGCGTCGGCGTGGCGCCCCGCGCCCGCGTAACTCCACAGACTCGGGCTGGGCAGCTTGATCCGGTAGAGATAGACGGCTCCGAGCATGAACATTGCCGCGGCGACGCCTAGCAAAGGATGACCGGTGCCGGTAACAGCAGAAACGAATGTTCCGGCGACGGCCAGGAAGCCTTGCGCAGCGACGGCCGACAGGTTCACGCGAGCGAATTTCTCCTCGGCCGGACCCGGCCGCCTGAACGCCGGGAACCGCCACCTTTGCCAGAACAGTGCCGTGACGAGCCATACAGCGGAGGCGGCGACCGCGAGCGGGATCATCGTGTTACGCGCCGGTCTCGGATGCCTGGCGCCTCGGCGCGCATCAGGGTACCCATGAGCGAGAGTCTAAGGGGGACCCCGGCCTCCGGACACCCTTCATGCCATGGCCGTCGGCCACGAGTTCCCCGGCACAACGAGACCGACGACCAAAGGAGCGCACGCTCCGGGACTGGATGCACACCCAAGTGATCGACACCCGGGCCAGTGTGACGCTGGCCAGCAATGCCGTGACTGGCCAGGCCCGTGACCCGGTGGGAGACTGCGGGATGGGGAAAATACAGGCGGACCCGTACTTTCGAAGCATCTGGGCCCAGGCGCTCGGCGTCGTCATGGGGGTATGCCTCATCGCACCGCCCCTGATCCGGCTTAATGGAGGCCGTTGGAGCGGTATTGACTGGGTTTTCGTCATCGGCGGGATCGCATACGTCATCTTCTGGCTCTCGGCCGCGATCATCGGATGGCGAACCAGGCGAGGCGGGAAGTAAACATGAACATTGTTGACGCTGGAGCGGTCCTGTTCATAGCGCTTGGCGTGACGGCCCTGCTGGCCATCGTTGCCTTTGCCGTTGTGGCGGTCGTGCAGATCCTACGGGCAGGTGGGCTCGATAGGCCTGGCCGTTAGACTGGGCCGGGTCAGGACGGATTGGGGGATCCACGCGGCTGTGGCCGTTGTTCCGTTGGTCGGTCGAAGCCAGCACATCAAGGATGACCGTGACTTTCTTTCAGGACTTTCCCTCCCCGGACGTACCTTTATGGCCCAAGGCTCCGAAGCCTGTCCGCCCGGAATGGTCGGGTGCGCCCGACGACGAACTACCGGCCGTTGTCCATATTGGCCAATTCCTGCACCGGAGTCCGACCCGTATCCTGGCCGCCAGGGGTGCCAACGTTTATCCCACTGGATGTCTCATCGACGTCTCCTGGTTGCTGCGGCGCGGTGACGAGTCAGATCAGGAATGGGCCATCACCCACGCGACTTTCTTCAATTCAAGGCACTCCCCCATGAGTGCGAGCGAAGGCACGGAGCTTGCTCTTCGGCGTCCAGTTCCCCGACGGATCCAAGGCCAGCACTGGCAGCATTACACCACCATTCATGCCTGAGGACTCGACCTATCGCCCCGAATCACCGGTCCTCTATCTTCAGAACCGGGGAGGCGGCGGGGGCGGTGACGAGCTGGCAGGGTCGGGAACCATCTGGCTGTGGCCGCTGCCGCCGGCCGGTGACCTGCGCCTGGTCGCCCAATGGACCGGCATGGGCATTCCCGAATCGTCCATCACGCTCGACGGCACCCAGCTCCGAGAGGCCGCTGCCGGAGCCCAGAAGTACTGGCCGGAAGGAAACGCGGGATGATTGACCCCGACAGCGTAGCCCCAACCCTGGTTTTTGCACCGGTCTTCTTCTACCTCCTCTACGGCGTCATCCGCGCCGCCGTCCGTGACGGCATCCTCCAAGCCGACAAACGTCGGCAGAAAATGCCCGCGGAGTAGCGCATCACTGAGATTGACGCCTGCCTGGCAAGAGAGGGCTGGACGACGTGGCTTAGCGCGTCGCGCGCCTAACCTCTTTAGGACCTTTGTCGCTAAGGCAGGCCCGTCGCCTGCCTGGGTGGCTGTCAGTACGATGGAGGCATTCCACCGTCGGAACGAGGCGCCATGCTCCAAGCCGTTCAGGGCTACGTCCGGAGAGCTGTCCGCTTCCCGAAAAGGTCCACGGAACTCCTTCGCGGGATGAAAGCCAGCAGCCATGTAATCGGTGTTTGTTGGCTGGCGTTGTCCCTCCTGTGGGATGGCGCGTGGCAAACGATCCTGTGGGCCGTGGTCGGCCTGGCTGGCCTTGTCCAGTCCGCTTTGGTCGAGAAAGAAATCCTTCGCAGGACGACTGGTGCTGGTAATCGTCCTAGACGCCGGCGTTAGCGTTCCAACGGAAGGCCGGCAGCAGTGCCAAGACGACAACTCCTAGTAGCGGCAACCTAGTTATCGATGGCTTTCCGGTCCATGGACTTGAGCGCCGCGAGCCGTGCCTCCTCTTCGGTCTGCTCCCCGATGTCTTCGAGGGAGGCGAACTGTGCGTCCAGGGATGATGCAGCGAGTTCCTGCTGGCCGCGGACCGTAGCTTCCTGCCGGCGGATCCTCTGCTCGTAGCGGCCGATCGCCGAAGTTGGGTCCCCCGCGTCCAAGGCTTTGAGGGCGTCGTGGACCTGCGACTGCGCAGCAGCCACCCTTGCCCGGTTGACGAGCTGGTTGCGCTTGGCGGTCAGCTCACCGAGCTTGCCGCGCATCTGGTCCAGCCCCTGTTTGAGCTTGTCGACGACCTCGTTTTGCGCTGCCAGGGCAGGAGCCTGCGCCCTGGCTGTCGCTTCAGCGGACATCTGCCGCTGCAGGGCGAGCCTGGCAAGGGCGTCGAACTTGTCAGCGTCCACGCTGTTCCCCGCGGCCCGGAATTCGTCCGCCTTCCGGGACGCGGCCGCCGCCTTGCGACCCCAGGTGCCGGCGTCCTCAACGGCCCGGGCGTAGTCGTCCTCGGCCATCCGGAGATTGCCGATGGTCTGGGCAACAGCTGCCTCGGCCTCACGGATGTTCTCCGAGTAGTCCCGAACCATCTGGTCCAGCATCTTCTGTGGGTCTTCGGCGGAGTCCAGGAGGGCGTTCAGGTTGGCCTTCGCGAGCTGCGCGACGCGGGCGAAAATACTCTGCTTCACAATGTCTTTCTATCGGTAGTGGACATCGGATTCAATGTGGACGGCCCCGGCGAACGCGGACGCTCCCTGCACATCACCGTGATTCACCGGCAAGGACAGGTACCCGGATGTTGTGGTCCTCCTCCGGGCTTTGCGACGGTTACCCGCGCAGGCACTCCGCCGCGGTTCCGTGTTCACGGAATGTCAAGGCTGGCGCGGTATCATCGCGTCATGACCCCCTTCGTTCCGGCTGCAGTTCCGTGCGCCGTCGCACAGCCGGCAATGCCTTGCCCCGCCACGTCCAGCGCTCTCCGGTTCAGGGTCAACGGGGATCAGTCATGGGACGGTTTGAAGTCCCTGCGGGGTAACTAACCGTGGAACCACAAGGCGCACGCCACATGAGCCAGGACGGCAAAGGCCCCGGCCGCAGGACCGTCCTGCTGGCCGCGGTGCTCACACTTTCAGCTGCCGTGCCGGATCTCCAACCCGACCGGCGGCGGGCCGCTGACGCTGCCGAAACGGTCACGGAACCGTCAAGCGGTCACTCACACGCGCCGGCCCGGATTGTCGACATAAACCCGGACGATTCCTCTCCCCTCCCCGCCTCAATGCCGTCCGTGCCGTCCCGTGCCGACATTGTTGCCGCCTACGGAAAGCACCAGGCCCACTACTGGGGCCTGGAAGCGCCCGGCGTCCTGACAAGGCTTCCAGCCGCTTCACAGGGCATCTCCCTGACCTTCGACTTCTGCGGCGGACCCGGCGGCAGCGGCTATGACCAGGCGCTGCTGGACACCCTGCGCCAGCGGCACATTCCTGCCACGCTCTTCCTGAACTCGCGGTGGATCACCGCCAATCCCTCAACGGCACGGCAGTTGGCGGCCGACCCGCTGTTCGAACTGGCCAACCACGGAACGTCGCACAAGCCGTTGTCCACCACCGGAAACAACGCCTACGGGATCCCCGGGACAAAGAACGCCGGAGAAGTCTATGACGAGGTCATGCCCAACGACCTGTCGCTGGCGGGGATCACCGGCGCCCGCCCCCGCTACTTCCGCTCCGGCACCGCCTACATGGACGACGTCGCCGCCGACATCCTCCACGCCCTGGGTGTCAGGCCTGCAGGCTTCAGCATCAACGGCGACGGCGGCGCCACCTACCCTGCCGCCGTCGTCGCCAAGGAAATCGGCAAGGCCAGGCCCGGGGATGTGGTGATCTGCCATGGCAACCACCCCAACGGCGGAACGGCTGAGGGCGTGGCCCACGCCCTCGACAAACTGCTGGCGGCAGGAATGTCCTTTACCCATCTGCCCTGACCACCGCCGCCACAGGCGCTGGCGGCCCCACCGCTGATCCGTTACGTTGGCAGGGACGCCCGCATCTACCGGCCCGGCAGGGCCGCGCGGGCAACGGTTGCACGCTGACGTTAGGAACCCGAATGCCGGAACAGCACGAAGCCCCATCACTCGGCTGGGTCCCGGCCTGGGCCGACTTGCAGGGCCGCTCCGCCGAACCGGCCGGCGCCGGTTTCATCCTGGACGCTGCCCCCGGTACCCCCGCTGAGGGCGCGGAGTACGTGGCAGGCTGGCAGGGCCCGGATTGGGAAGAGCTTGCCGGCACGGCGGTGGGCAGGCCCGGGGCGCTGCTGACCCTGGTCGTCGCCGCAGCCGCAGCGCCGGTACCCTCCCCGCCTGGATTCTCCCCCGCGGCGGAGAGGATTCTGCTGAACGCCCCGACAGCGCAACTGAACACCGGCATCGACCTGCCCGAGAATTCCCAGGTGGCCCTGGCACCCATGGACAGCTACGACGCCGTCGAAATCACTGTCTTTGACCACCCGGTGGCCAAGGGCCGCATCCAGGTGCGGGACGAAGCTGCCGCCGTCACCATCCTCGAAGTCCCCGAGGGCCCGGACAAAGAAGTCTTCACACGTGCACTGTTCGCGGCCATGGCTGAAGAAGCGTTCCTGCATGGCGCCGCGAACCTGCACATGGTGGTTGATCCCGATGCAGCCGCCGGCTTCCAGGCGTCCGGCTGGACCACCGCAGGCCGCCTCCTGGGCTTCACCACGGAATAACGACGGCGGCCCTCGCCTAGTCCGGCCGCCCCACCACCACCTGCGCCGGGCTGTGCGTGAGGTAACCATTCGCCCACGAGAACAGGGCCCGGACTTTCTGCTGGAATCCGGGCAGCAGGGCAAGGTGCACCGCGAGCCAGGACACGAACGCCAGCGGCCCCTGCAGTTGCAGGCGCCGGCGCCCCAGCTCCGCCACCGCGGCGCCCCGGCCCACCATGGCCATGTATCCCTTATCCCAGTAGCGGAACGGCTCCCGCGTGCCGCCGGTCAGGTCGGCATGGATGTTGTGCGCAGCCCATTTGCCCGACTGCTGGGCCACCGAGCCGAGCTGTGGCAATCTATCGCCGGCGGCATCGGTGATGTTGGCGGAGTCACCCAGCACGTAGACGCCCTCGAAGCCGGAAACCGTCAGGTCCGGTTGGACATCCACGCGCCCGCCCCGGCCCTGCGGCAGCCCGGACTCCGCGATGATCCGGCCCGCCTGGAGTCCACCGGCCCACACCACGATCCTGGCAGGAATAACCGTCCCGTCCTTGAGCGTCACACCGTCAGGCCTCACCTCGCCCACGGCCTGGCCCATGTGCAACTGGACGCCAAGCTTGGTCAGTCGGTCCCGCGCGTAAGCCTGGGATTTCTCAGAGAAGGCGGCCAGCACGTTGGGAACCATATCCACCAAATGCACGTGGCAGCGTGCGGCCAGCCCCGGCGAAAAGTACTTTGGCACCACGTATCTGACGTTCTCGGCCAGCGCCCCCGCGGTTTCCACACCAGTGGGTCCACCTCCTACCACGATCACGTCGGCCCCGGCGTTCGGCTCCCGGTCTGCCTCATCCAGCACTGCCGTGATGGCCGCGCTGAGGCGGGTGGCGTCCGCTACGGAGTACAGAGGGTAGGCGTGTTCGTCAGCGCCCGGAGTGTTGAAGAAATTGGGTACTGCGCCGGTGGCGATCACCAGGGCACGGGCCCGGTAACTGGATCCATCACGGGTTGTGACAGTGCGGTTGGCAGCATCGATGGCTGTCACCTCCGCGGTCAGGACCCGCACGCTGTTGATGCGCCGGAATTCGGAGCGGAGCGGCCGGGTGACCGCGGAGACGCCGATCTGGGACGCGGCGACCTGGTAGAGCAGCGGCTGGAACTGCTGGTAGTTGTTCGTGTCCAGCAGCAGCACCCGGATACCCTTGCGGCCCAATTCCTCGGCTGCTGACTTTCCGGCGAAACCGCCGCCAACCACAATCACCTGGTATGAATCGTCCATTCGAGCAACATACCCCTCCCCGTCCACGAGCAACAGGGACTCCGGGCACGGCGGTCCGGTGGGACTCGGCCGGCCGGCCCCGGAGGGCCCGGGACCTGCAGGAGCCGGCGCCTAAGATGGCGGCATGGAAGACGAACCCCTGGCGGACATTGCGGACAGACTCTATGCCGGGGATCTTGACGGTTTCATCGCGGCCCGGGCTGCCGCGGCCAAGGAGGCGGCGGGGCAGGACAAGGAGTTGGCGGCGGCGGTCAGGGCGCTGGCGAAACCATCCGTGGCCGCGTGGGCGGTGAACATGCTGGCCCGCCAACGGCCTGGCGTCCTGGCCGACCTGGCCGCCCTTGGCGAAAGGATGCGCTCAGCGCAGGAATCGCTGGATGCCGCTGCCCTCCGGGCCCTGGCACGCGAGCGCCGCACCCTGCTGGCTGCCGCCGTCGACACCGCACGGGCTGTCGCTGCGGAGCAGGGACGCCCCATCAGCGGCCCCATGGCCGCGGACGTGGAGGAGACGCTGCGGGCGCTGACCGCAGATAAAGGGGCAGCCGCGGCCGTTGCGAGCGGCCGCCTGCTGAAGGTCCTGGCCGCCGATGGCGTCAACCAAGTGGATCTGGCCGGAGCGGTAGCGCTCCCCGGAACGCTCCCCGCAGTGCCGTCCTCCCCCGGCCAACGCCTTCCCTGGCTGCACCGGACCCATCGACAGCAAAGACGCGGACGACGCCGCAACGCACCTCCGAGCCCAAGCCCGCCAAACCCCGCCTTGAGGCCGTGCGGCAGACTCCCCGGCCGGCGTCGCCCCCGGCGCTGGAACGGGCCAAGGCTGCCCACACCGAGGCCCGGGCTGCCGAGGAAGAGGCCGCCCGGCGTTCGGCGCACCTGCAGGCGGAGGCCGAGGAGGCACGAACCGAGATCGCGGAACTTCAGCAGGAGACGGTCATGCTCCGGGAGAGACTGAAGGCCGCCGAGGAACGGCTGGAGAAGGTCCGCAGGAACCTGTCCGCCATGGACGCCGAAGCCAAGCAGGCCGCCCGTGCCGCCGACAAGGCGGGCCGTGCCGCCATGCTGGCGCATGAACGCGTGCTCCGGCTGGGCAGCAACTGACCAGGAGGCACCCGGGCCAGTTGCCGGTCATCAAGGGTGGACCACGGCCCGCTTGGTGAATGGGGCTGATTAGCACCGCTTGGGCGACATGCGCCCGCGGGGACAGCGGCGGCGGGCGTTCCTTTGTAACGTGGACACCAGCCGCACTGCCCGGCGTTCACGAGCTCGAAGGAACCCTGCAATGACAAGGTCACACCGGACACCGAAGCATGAGCCCGAAACAAGCGTTGAGCTGAACCCTTTGTTCAGCCGGGCGGGTGAGTCCACCCTCTTTCCCCGTTTCACGATGCCCGAGGGCGAATCCCTGCCCTCCACCGCTTACCAGGTGGTCCACGACGAGGCGATGCTGGACGGCAACTCGCGGCTGAACCTGGCAACGTTCGTGGGGACGTGGATGGAACGCGAGGCCTCACAGCTCTACGCGGAAACCTTCGACAAAAACATGATCGACAAGGACGAGTACCCGCAGACGGCGCTCATCGAAACCCGGTGCTGGCGGATGCTTGCGGACCTCTGGAACGCGCCGGATCCGGCGAAGACCGTTGGTACCTCCACCATCGGTTCCTCCGAAGCGTGCATGCTCGGCGGCCTCGCCCTGAAGCGCCGGTGGCAGCATCGTCGGCGTGCCGCGGGACAGCCGACGGACAAACCCAACATCGTGCTCAGCTCAGCCGTCCAGGTGTGCTGGGAGAAGTTCTGCAATTACTGGGAAGTGGAAGCGCGCTTCGTTCCCGTGTCAGCGGAACACCCCAAGCTGGACGGCCATGACCTGGAGCAGTACGTGGATGAGAACACCATTGGGGTGGTGGCCATCATGGGCGTGACGTACACCGGTTCGTACGAGTCCGTGGCGGGAATCTCCGCTGCCCTGGACAGCATCCAGGCAAACCGCGGCCTGGACATCCCCATCCATGTCGACGGTGCATCCGGAGCCATGATCGCGCCCTTCCTGCAGCCGGAGCTTGACTGGGACTTCCGGCTCCCGCGCGTAGCCTCGATCAACACCTCCGGCCACAAATACGGGCTGGTGTATCCAGGCCTCGGCTGGATCGTGTGGCGGGACGAGGAAGCGCTGCCCGAGGACCTCATCTTCCATGTCAGCTACTTGGGCGGCGACATGCCCACCTTCGCCCTGAACTTTTCCCGGCCCGGCGCCCAGGTGCTGCTGCAGTACTACCTGTTCCTTCGGCTTGGCTTCGCCGGCTACAAGTCCGTGCAGGCGACCTCCCGTGACGTCGCGCTGTATCTCTCCCGGGAGATCGGCGCCATGGACGCCTTCACCCTGTGGAGTGACGGCTCCGACATCCCGGTTTTTGCCTGGCAACTCACCGAAGGCCACACCAAGAACTGGAACCTCCACCACCTGTCCGAGCGGCTCCGGATGAACGGATGGCTTGTCCCGGCCTACCCGTTGCCCGACGGACTCAGCGACACCACAGTGCAACGGATCGTGGTCCGCAATGGCTTCACCCGCGACCTCGCCGCGAGCTTCCTGGACGACCTCAAGAAAGAAGTCGCCTACCTGGACGCACTGACTGCGCCCATGCCCTCGGAGGGGCAGACGCCCGCCTTCCACCACTAGCGCCCTGGAGGACGCGCCATGTGCCGATTGTTTGGGCTGCACGCCGGTCCGCGGACCGTCCGGGCGACATTTTGGCTGCTGGACGCCCCGGACAGCCTCACCGAGCAAAGCCGGCGCGAGCCCGATGGCGCAGGCATCGGGACCTTCGACGCGGATGGCCGGGCCAGGCTGAGCAAACGGCCGCTGGCAGCCTGGGAAGACCATGCGTTTGCCCGCGAAGCACGGGAGCTGCGGAGCACGACCTTCCTGGCCCATGTCAGGTACGCGAGCACCGGTGCACGCACCGTGGCCAACACGCACCCGTTCATGCAGGATGGGCGGCTCTTCGCCCACAACGGCGCGTTCACCGGCCTCGACCGCCTTGACCGCCATCTCGCCGACCTGGGCGTTGCGGACTTGGTGCAGGGACAGACGGACAGTGAGCGGCTGTTCGCCCTCATCACGGCCCATGCCCGCAAGTCAGGCGGCGACATCGGACAAAGCATCGTCCGGGCCGTCGAGTGGGTGGCGGCGGAGCTGCCGGTCTACAGCCTGAACCTCATCCTCACTACGGCCACCGACCTCTGGGCGCTCCGGTACCCGGCCAGCCACGAGTTGTACGTCCTGGAGCGGAACCCGGCCACCGAACCGGCCCCGGCGGCGCCGCTGGATGCCCGAAGCCGGCGGATCCATTCCCGAAGCACGGATCTGTCAGTGTCTCCGCACGTCGTCTTCGCCACCGAACCAATGGACCACAATCCGCGCTGGCGTGCCATGGGGCCCGGAGAGCTGGTCCATCTGGACCCATCGCTGGCGGTAACCTCCACTTTCCCGTTCCCGGCGAATCCTGCGCACCTGCTGACGCTGGGCGACCTTGAACCAGCAGCTGCAGCGTCCCAAAAACCGTGATGGCCGCCGGCGCCCAGGCCCGGACGCTCCCCCGGTTCCGGGCCGGACGGCAACACGCGGGCCGGATTCCAAAGAATGTCAGACCCCGGTTGCACACTGGATTCATGGAGAACCAAGCCGTACAGGAATTTCACGTCACCTACTTCGACGCTGATTGTGGCCGTGCCCGCGCCGAGGTCTTCGACACCCTGGTGGAAGCCGAGCGTTTTGCCAGCAGGCAGTGCACGGGCGAGGACAGCTGGGCCGTGGTGGATGCCGTCACCGTGGAGCACGTCAGAATCGCTGCCTGACCGCCTGGCCGCGGGAACACGCAATGCGGTGACCCGGGGACCGCGCCGCCGGTTGCGTTAAAGGCGTCAGCCCATGCGGCCCGGCGGTTGCCGGCAGCACGGGCTGACGTTGGAGTGGCGGTAGTCCGCCGGCCGGGTGCGGCCGTGGGCCGCCGTCGCGGATCTGTGGAAGCCGCGGGCTTACTGGAAGTCGGAAACGGCGGGATCCGGTCCGATGCGGCCCTCGCCGCGGTCAGTTCGGTCCAGAGCGTTGATTGCCTCGACGTCGTCGGCGTCCAGGGAGACCTCAAGGGCTGCGAAGTTCTCCTTGATGCGGGACTCGGTCACCGACTTGGGGATGACCACATTGCCGATCGCGAGGTGCCAGGCGATGACAACCTGCGCCGGGGTGGCCTGGTGCTTGGCCGCGATGGACGCCACGGCAGGGTCCTCCAGCAGCTCGCCGCCCTGGCCCAGCGGGGACCACGCCTGGGTCAGGATGCCCTTGTCGGCGCCAAACGCCCTCAGCTCACGCTGGCTGAAGTACGGGTGCAGCTCGATCTGGTGGATGGCCGGAACCACTCCGGTTTCGTCGATAAGGCGCTGCAGGCCTTCTGCCGTGAAGTTGGAGACACCGATGGACTTGACCCGGCCACGCTTTTGCAGCTCGATCAGCGCTTTCCAGGTATCGACGTACTTGTCCTGCTTGGGCTGCATCCAGTGGATGAGGTACAGGTCCAGGGTGTCCAGGCCAAGGCGGTCCATGGACTCCTCGAAGGCGGCGAGGGTCGACTCGTATCCCTGGTCCGCGTTCCACAGCTTGGTGGTAATGAAGATCTGCTCGGGCGAGAGGCCGGAGCTGGCGATGGCGCGGCCCACGCCTGCCTCGTTGCCGTAGATCTTTGCCGTATCGATGTGGCGGAAGCCGGCTTCGAAGGCCTGGCGGACAACCTTTTCAGCCACATCGTCCTCAACCTGCCACACACCGTAGCCGAGCTGGGGGATCGTGTTTCCGTCGTTGAAAGTCAAGGTAGGTGAAAGAGTCATAGGTTCATCCTGCCAAAGCCGCAGGCGCACAAGGCCCTTTTTCCCGCCCTGTCAGCCAGACGCGTAACGGCAATATTCGTTCGCCTGACCGGGAATATTTTCGTGCCCAGGGCGGAACTACTCCCCGCGGAGCCGGCGTTCGGCGTCGTCAACCTGCTCGTGGACCGCCTCAGCCCGGCGACGGACGGACGCCGCCCCAACCGGCACCGGCCCCATGGCGAGCCGAAGCATTGCTGCCGCCTCGGCGGTGGTGGCCAGCGAGTTGCCTGCCTTGGACAAGGCGCGGTGCACATCCGCCAGTTCAGCCGGGATGTCCAGGCCATCACTGGGCGAACGGCGCTGGGCCTCCATGCACACTGCCCTGACCCGCTGCAGCAGGGCCGCGAGCTCGTTGGCAATCTCTACCAGTTCGCCGTACAGCTGGTCATCCTCCACCCCTTCGAGCACCTGGTGGAAGCGGTCCAAACCCCGGTGGAAGCGGTCGTGCGCCCGGCGCCACAACCCCTTGCCAAGTTCGGCATCATCTTTGCGCCCCTGCCTGGCGGCGCTGAAAAAGCCCAAGCGCAGCCTACAAGTACTGCCCGGGACCGTGGTCCGGGTCTTCACGCTGGTTGGGCGTGCCCTGCGCCGGCGGCCGTGCCCCGGCCGGCGCCCGCTGGGGCTCACCGTTTTCACCGATGACGACGCCGGGCGCAATCATGGTGCCTGGCGGCAGTTGGCGAAGCTGCAGCTGTGCCGCAGCGTGTTCCCGGGCAGCGTTCTGTGCCGCGATGGCCGTCTGGATGCCATGGAACAGGCCCTCCAGCCAGCCCACCAGCTGGGCCTGGGCGATCCGGAGTTCAGCATCCGACGGGGTGGCGTTGTCGGAGAACGGCAGGTTGATCCGGTCCAGTTCAGCCACGAGTTCGGGGGCCAGGCCGTCCTCGAGTTCCTTGATGGAACGCTTGTGGATGGCTGCCAGCCGGCCCCTCGCGGCGTCGTCCAGGGGTGCGGACTTTACCTCTTCCAGCAGCTGCCTGATCATGGTGCCGATCCGCATCACCTTGGCCGGCTCGTCAACGAGGTCGTGCAGGCTGCTGCGCTGCGGCCTTCCGTCCGTTCCCCGCGGAGCCTGGAGCGGCGACGGGTCGTCCTCGACGGGGGTGCCTTCTACCGGGAGGTCCTCAGCTGCCTGAGTGTCATTGGGATCGCTCATGCGTTCATACTCTCATGCGCCATCGGGCCCCGGGACACTCCATGAACGCCTCCGGGGCCTTGTCCGCTGCGGGCTCAATCAGCAGCACCTGCCCTGCGGGTTGCTGTCCTGGCGGTCCGTGCGGTCCCGCCAGAATTCCCGCTCACCCAAGGGTGGTTCCTGGTGCTCGGAGGCCTTGTGGTGCTCCAGGTACTTGGCGTAGGCATCCGCACCCATGACACCGCCCAGGTACCTCGCAAACCCGCGGAAGCCATTTGCCACCGCCGTGATTCCGGCACTCATCAGTGTCCGCCCCGCCCAAGGCGGGCGTCGGCGGGCACCTTGTCCCACTCCGCGCCCAGCCCGCGCTCGGCAGCTGTTGGTACCAGACCGGCGGGGGCGAACACCCTGGAGGGCACGGCGGGGTCTTCGTTGTCCGTGGTGGCAGTCCCGGACGCCCGGTCCCGGAACGCCTTGGCTGTAGCCAGTACCGCCGTCGCGATCACGATGATGCTCAGCACGACGAAAATGACTGACAGCCAACCCTGGATCGCGGTGTTTCGGACCACGGCCTCCATGGCTGCCACGGACTTGGCCGTGCCGAACTCCGTCTTGCCGTCGGCCAACGCCTTGCTGAACGCAGCGTTGTTGGCGAAGTACCCCACGGCCGGAACGGGCGAGAAGATCTTCTGGTAGCTGGCCGTAATGGTGACCACCGCGGCGAAGGCCAACGGCAGGGCAACAATCCAGAGGTACTTGAAGGTGCCGCGCTTGGCCACGATGGCCAGGCAGACAGCCAGCGCAATGGCCGCCAGGAGCTGGTTGGCGATGCCGAACAGCGGGAACAGCGTGTTGATGCCGCCGAGCGGATCGGTGACGCCCATCAGCAGCACGGCACCCCACGCTGCGACCATGACGGCGGTGCAGAGCCAGGCACCCGGGCGCCACGAGGCCTCTTTGAACTTGGGGACGAAGTTTCCGATCGAGTCCTGCAGCATGAACCGGGCCACGCGGGTGCCGGCGTCCACGGCGGTGAGGATGAAGAGCGCCTCGAACATGATGGCGAAGTGGTACCAGAAGGCCATCATGGCCGTCCCGCCCACGAACTGGTGCATGATGTGCGCCAGCCCCACGGCCAGGGTGGGCGCACCTCCGGTGCGGGAGACGATGCTTTGTTCGCCCACGTTGGCGGCGGTTTCGCTCAGCAGCCCGGGGGTGATGTTCACCCCGCTCAGGCCCAGGCTGTTGACCCAGGCCGCTGCGGTTTCCACGGTGCCGCCGGTCAGTGCCGCGGGTGCATTCATGGCGAAGTAGAGGCCACGGTCGATCGAGATGGCTGCCACGAGCGCCATGATGGCGACGAAGGATTCCATCAGCATTCCGCCGTACCCGATGTATCGGGTTTGCCGTTCCTTTTCGACCAGTTTGGGGGTGGTGCCCGAGGAGATCAGGGCATGGAAACCGGACAACGCACCGCAGGCGATGGTGACGAACAGGAAGGGGAACAGCGCGCCGGAGAAGACCGGCCCGTTCTCGCGGCCGGCGAACTCGCTGAAGGCAGGGACGGTGATTTCCGGCCGGACCACCACAATCGCCAGCGCGAGCATCACGATCACGCCGATCTTCATGAACGTGGAGAGGTAGTCGCGTGGCGCCAGCAGCAGCCAGACCGGCAGGATCGCGGCGATGAAGCCGTAAATGATGAGGCCCCAGGCGATGGTCACCTTGTCCAGGTGGAACACCGCGGCGCCCCATTCGGTGTGGGCGACCATGCCGCCGCCGATGATGGCGGCCATCAGCAGGACGAAGCCGATGATGGAGACCTCCATGACCTTGCCAGGCCGGAGGTAGCGCAGGTACACGCCCATGAACAGGGCGATGGGGATGGTCATGCCCACGGAGAAGACGCCCCACGGGCTTTCGCCCAGGGCATTGACGACGACGAGCGCCAGGATGGCCACGATGATCACCATGATGAGCAGGGTGGCAATGAGGGCGGCGGTGCCGCCGATGACGCCAAGTTCCTCGCGGGCCATCTGGCCAAGCGACCGGCCGCCACGGCGCATGGAGAAGAACATCACCAGGTAGTCCTGGACGGCACCGGCGAAGACGACGCCGACGATGATCCAGATGGTGCCGGGCAGGTAGCCCATCTGGGCCGCGATGACGGGGCCCACCAGCGGTCCGGCGCCGGCGATGGCGGCGAAGTGGTGGCCGAAGAGGACATTGCGGTCGGTGCGGACGTAGTCCTTGCCGTCGGCCTTGTACTCGGCCGGGGTGGCGCGGCGGTCGTCAGGCTTGGTGATGTAGCGTTCGATCACCTTGGAGTAGAAGCGGTAGCCGATCAGGTAGGTGCAGACGGAGGCGAACACGAACCAGATGGCGTTGACGGTTTCCCCGCGGACCACCGCCAGCATGAACCAGGCAACACCGCCCAGCAGGGCGATCGCCGCCCAGAGCGCGATCTTGCCCGGCGTCCACTTCCGGTCTTCGGCTTCGAGCGTTGCCTGGTCCACGGCGGGCGGGGGAAGGTCCGGGTCCGTCGCCATCCCGCCCTCCGCCCGGGATCCGTTGTTCCGCTGGTCCGGTATTCCGGCCATGTCTCCTCCTTGAGAGTGTTCCCGCTTCTGCTAACCGGCACCCTACCAAGGCTCCCTCGGGCAGGAACGGCGGTGTGCGGCGCGCCCCGGGGCTGTGCGGTGAGCGGCGGCGAACCGGCGACGAACGAGCGGCAAACGGGTACGGGGAACGCGGTGGGCGGCTGCCGACGCCTGTTCCTACCCCAGGCTGCGCCGTGACATGGGCAGCCTGGCACGGGTGAGGGCCCACGCGAGCGCCGCCCCCGTCAACGGCACCGCCGCCATGAGGACGGACAGGTGCAGCCACGGGACCTCGACGGCGGTCCGCAGGTCGGTGGAGAGCGCCAGGAGGACGGCGGGCACGGTTCCAGCCAGTGTTCCCAGCACCGCCCCGACGCCGCTGGTGAACAGTGCTTGGGACCCGGCCAGCGCCTTCCGCAACCGGGGCGCGGCGCCCACCCCGGCCAGCGTGGCATGGTCTGCGCGGGCGTCCGCCATTGACAGGCCTGTGGTGATCCCCGCAGCGCTGAAGGTGATGAGCGCACTGACGGCGACAATGACCCAGGTGGTCCACTGGCTGCCCTGGGAGATGCCCGGTTCAGCCCGGAAGGTCATGCCCGGCAGCCCGTAGACCGATGCCGCCGCGGCGGACGCCGCATCCGTTTCCGCCTCCGACGGGGCGCCGGCCAACTGGACCAGCAGGGCCGCTGGTTCCGGGTGCAACTCGAGCCGCTGCGCCGTTTCGGGTGAGACGACGCCGTAATAGGGGACGGGAACCACCGGCTCGAGCACTGCCGCGGCGAGCGGCCTGCTGCTGACCGTGGACGGGACCGTGCCGGGCCCTTGCACCGCCGCCTCATGGGTCCGCACGTCCTGTGCCTGCAGCAGCACGTGTCCGTCACTGACAAAAACCGGGTTGGTTACCACCATCCCGCCGGCGTTCAGCACGGCAAGGGCCTCCGGCGTGGCGTCCCGGCCGAGCACGGCGCGAATATCCTTTTCGCCGCCCACCAGGACCGTCCCGTCGTAGGACGACCGAAGGGCCATCGACCCGCGGCACCGCCAATCACCCGGATCCGCCAGCCTCCCCTGCGTCGTTCGCGGACACGCGTTGGCCTCTGGCAGGGCCAGCGAATACTGCAGGCAGTTGGACGAGGACGTCCGGGCCGGCAGCCCGGGGCCGGCCTGGCCGTCCATGCAGGTGCGGGTGCTTTCCGGGGCGGTGATGGGATGGGTCCATTCCACCGCGCCCAGGGCCCCGGCCACGGCGGCGGACAGTGCGGACGCGTCCACGTGCACGGGCGGCTGCCTGCTGCCGCCGGCACCCATCGGCGGGTCCACCACCAGGGGCAGGGACGCCTGGTTTTCCAACCCACCCCACCAGTGCGATTGCCGCATTCCCGCTTGTTGGCTGGCCGAGAGCACCATGGCGGCACTGGCCAGCGCCGCGGCTGCAAGCACTGCGGCGACGGCGGGAACGCTTCGTCCCCGGTTCCTGGCCGAGTCCCGTGCCGCCATCCGGAGGGACAGGGTCATCCACTGCGTGCGGGAGGTCAGGCGGAGAACCAGCCAGCCGGTGACCATGACCAGGCCGGCAACGCCAAGCACGGCACCGAGGATCAGGATAGTGACCACCAGGGGCAGCTCCGCGGCCCGCTGGTCGGGATCGGTGGTGGACGTGCCCAGCCCCCAGCCGGCCACCAGGAGCACCGCCGCGGCCACCAGAGCCGCGGCACCAGCAAGAGTGGAGCGCCGCGTCGTCGGAGCCGGTGCCCGGCCCGATTTCAACGCGCCAAGCACCGCCTGCCGTGACACCTGCCGGGCCGGAACCATGGCTGCGAGGACGCAGGCCGCCAGGCCCATGGCCGCAGCGGCCACGGTCATGGGGACGTCCGGGTGCACGCCCGCCAGCCGGACGGATCCGGCCAGTCGGACCAGATGGACGACGACGGCAGCGCCCCCCAGCCCCACCGCGGCCCCCGCGGCAACAGCGATGCCGCCGAGCCACAGTCCGCCTGCGGTGACTACCGCACGGATGGTGGGGCTTTCTGCCCCGGAGGATGCCAGGAGCGCCAACTCCCGCACCTGCTGCTTGGCTCCCACGGCGAACGCGGCGCCGGCCAGCAGGCCAACTTCCAGGAGTGCGAGCGCGCCGACCAGGCCGAAGGTGGCGTAGACGGCCATCAGGGCAGAGGAGTCGTTGTGGGGCTGCGAACCCGGGACGACGCGCTGTTCGAGGGGCGGCGGGTCCAGGACCACGCTGCGGGACAGCACGGCGACGCCTCTGCTGTTGGCGTCCTTGATGTAATCCCATGTCACGGGCTCAGGCCCTACCAGGTAGTACGACACCGACAGATGGGCCTGCGGTCCGGCGGCAAGATTCGAGGGCACCTGGCGGGACTGCAGGTACAGGAAGCTGTTGCCGTCCGAGGCCCCGGCATCGCGAATGGTGCCGACGGGCACGAAGGTTCCTGCCGACGTCGTGATTTCCTGGCCGAAGGCGAGGTTGAAGCGGGCCATGAGCCCGGGTGAGGCGAGGACCTCCGCCGCGCCGTGCGGGGGCCGTCCGTCCAGGAGCGTGAACTTGCCGGCAAAGGCCGGATTGAGTGCGTCCACTTCCCTGCCCTGCAGTGCTACCAGGGCTTCCCCAACCCCGGTGGTCAGCTGCAGCTGGCGCTGTGGCAGGACCTGGTAGCCTGCCGGCAGGACATCGCGGGGGTCGGCCGGCTTGAAGTCCGGGTCGTAGCGGCCGGTACTGGAGGCCACCATGGCATCGTTCAGCGGGTCCTGGAGCGAATCGGCGCCGGGAACCGGGAGGGCGCTGAACCGGGCCTGCGTTCGGCCGAGTTCGTAGTCCACGATTTCCGCGGGCGTCCGCTGGGAGCTCTGGTAAAGGGTGGCTGCACCTGTCATCCCGGCCACCGGCACCATGATCAGCAGGATGATCAGCAGGGACCGCCCCTTGTGGCGGGCGATGTCGCGGCGCGCGAGCCGCACGGCAACGCGAAGGCTGCTCCGGCGGCCATGGGGCGCCGGAGCCACGTCCAACGGCATCAGAGTCCGGCCTGGGTCAGGAGCATGGTGGGGTCGTGCATGGCGGTGGCCTGGTCGATGATCCGGCCATCTCTGAGGAAGACCACCCTGTCAGCCCAGGCGGCATGCCGCGCTTCATGGGTGACAAGCATGACGGCGGCGCCGGCGTCGGCTCGGGACCGCAGGACCTCCATGACCCCCTGGCCGGTGGTGGAGTCCAGGGCCCCGGTGGGTTCGTCGGCCAGGATCAGCCGCCGTTGGCCCACGATGGCCCGGGCAATGGCTACGCGCTGCTGCTGGCCGCCGGACATCTGGTCCATGTACCGGGAGGCGAGCTCTGGTATCCCCACCTGCCGGAGCGCGTCGGCTGCCTGCCGGCGCGCCTTCCTGGCCGATGCCCCGTCCAGTTCCAGGGGCAGTGCCACGTTCTCCTCGGCCGTCAGCGTGGGAACCAGGTTGAAATCCTGGAACACGTACCCCACTGCGCGGCGGCGCAGCCGGGCCAGCTCGTTCAGTCCCAGCCCCGCCAGGGGCGTGGACTCCACGAAGACAGCGCCCGACGTCGGACGGTCCAGGCCGCCGGCCAGGGCCAGCAGGGAGGACTTGCCGGAGCCCGAGGGGCCCATGACGGCCACGAACTCCCCCGCGCCGATGGTCAGGTCGACATCGCGAAGCGCGGCGACCGCCGTCGCGCCCGCACCGAAGGTCCTGCCGACTTTGGCGAGCTCGAGGACCTGCTGCGGCCCCTGGACGCTCACCGGCGGGCGTCCGCGTTCAGCGGGGAATCTTCCGTGGCCCCGTTGGATGCCTTCCGGGCAGTGGCCGCCGCGGCGGACTGTGCCTGCTGGACCATCCTGGCCTCGCAGAGGTCCAGCCAGCGGACCTCCGCTTCGGTTTGGAAGATCAGCGAGTCAAGCACCAGCAGCCAGGCGGTGTCCGCCGCGCGCTGGTTCGCCGCGGTGTCGCGGCGGGCCTTGGTGTAATCCTGCAAGGCCCTGATGGATGCCACGCGCTGGGCCTGGATGATGGCCTGGACGTCCACGCCGGGCAGCGTCACGGCGAGCGCGAGCTTGATGGCGAGCTCGTTGCGGGGCGGGTTGCTGCGTTCGACGGGCGCGGCGAACCAGCTGCGGACCTCGGCCTGGCCGGCCGGGGTGATGCTGTAGACGACGTGGCCCTCGCCGTCGTCGCCGTCTTTGGCCACCAGCGCATCACGTTCCAGCCGGTCCAGCGTGGTGTACACCTGCCCGATGTTCAAGGGCCAGGTGGCCCCTGTGCGGTTCTCGAACTCGACCCGCAGCTGGTAGCCGTAGCGCGGCTGGTCCTGCAGCAGGGCGAGGAGGCTGTGGCGTATGGACATTGTGCTCCCCCGGGCTGGCATCTACCGGTATGCACGAGCCCCCAAGACTCGTGCATACCGCGTATGGACCACACTAACGGGCGGAGTACGTTTACGGCAATACTGAGTATCTAGGTGCTACATGACCAGGAGGACCTTGCCCACGTGGTCCCCGCTGTCGAAGTAGCTGTGGGCCGCGCTGACCTGGTCCAGCGGGAAGGTCTTGGCGACGAGCGGGCGGATCCTGCCATCCACGATCAGCGGCCACACGGCGTCCCGGACGGCACTCATGATGGCCCCCTTCTCCGCCACGGGCCGGGGCCGCAACGCCGTGGCCACCACGGCCGCGCGCTTCTTTAGCAGCAGCCCCAGGTCCAGCTTCCCCTTGGTGCCGCCCTGCAGCCCGATCACCACCAGCCGGCCGTAATCGGCCAGGGCATCAACATTCTGGGGAAGGTACTTGGCCCCCACGACGTCCAGGATGACATCGGCACCCTTGCCATCATTTTGGCGGCGGAGGCTCTCGGGGAAGTCCTCTTCTTTGTAGTTGATGGCAATGTCCGCACCCAGGAACGCCTTGGCGGTGCCCACCTTCTCGTCCGTGCCTGCCGTAGCGGCAACCCTGGCGCCAAACGCCTTGGCCAGCTGGATGGCCATGGTGCCGATTCCGCCCGTGGCACCGTGGATCAGGACCGTCTCGCCCGGCTGCAGCTGCGCTGTCATGACCAGGTTGGAATATACCGTCGCCGCCACCTCGGGCAGGGAGGCCGCCGTGACCAGGTCAACGCCTTCGGGCACGCGCAGCACCTGTTCGGCCGGGACGGCCACCTGCTGGGCGTAACCGCCGCCGGCCAGCAGCGCCACCACCTTGTCCCCCACCGAGAACGGCTTGCTGACGCCGGGGCCGAAACCTGCGATCCGGCCCGATACTTCCAGCCCGGGGATTTCGGAGGCACCGGGAGGCGGCGGGTAGAAGCCGCGGCGCTGCTGGACGTCCGCCCGGTTCAAGCCGGCAGCCACCACATCGATCAGCACTTCGCCCTGGCCGGGTACCGGCGCATCCACGTCGCGGACTTCCAGCACTTCCGGGCCGCCCGGTTCTGAGATGTAGACGGCTTTCATGGACCTCTCCCGTTCCTGATTCAAATCCTGGCTGCAACCAGTGTGCACCGGACTCCTGCCCGCGGCCTGTTTTGTTGCAGGCAAGTGCCTATGAAACACTACTAGCTGAGGAAGGTTGTCCGAGCGGCCGAAGGAGCTGGTCTTGAAAACCAGTGTGCGGTAACCCCGTACCAAGAGTTCGAATCTCTTACCTTCCGCAAGGGAACCCCTGGCAGCCGGCACCGGCTGCCAGGGGTTTTTTGCTTTAAGTCCCCGGACCGGCCGTGTTGCCGGTACGTAAATTCTTTGGATAAAGCCGCCGCAAACACCTGGACGCAATGCTACTGGCGGGTATCGTTTGTGACTGCCGGCACACCCCCGGGTTGTCGGCGAGCATCACTCCCGCCACCAGCATCTCCGGAACGGGCTTGGGGAAAAGCCCGGGCCGGACGGTGGGGCGCTCCGCTGGGGAACGCCCCACCGAATGCACGCCAGCAACCTTGCGTTCATTCAGTGCTGTTGTCATGTGCCTGGACAACCAACAGGCCAGGCACATTCCTGCCCAGTCCGATCCATGAAGCATGGACGCACCCACCGGACCACCCACCCGGTACTCCTCAATGAAAGTAAGAGCGGATGCATCAAACACCCTGGAAGTTAGCGCTCGGCGCAGCATTGTCAGCGGGGCTCATCGCAGCCCCGCTGGCCGCTGTTCCGGCGGCCGCGGAGGTCTCAGCCGCGGCCGGCACATCCCCCGTTGTCATCAACGAGGCCTACCTGAGCGGCGGCAGCAGCGGCGCCGCGTACAAGAACAAATTCGTCGAACTGTACAACAGCTCCGACGCACCCGTGTCCCTTGACGGCTGGTCGGTACAGTACCGCTCCGCCACCGGAACGGCCGCTCCCAGCGCAGTGGCCGCATTGTCGGGGTCCATTCCCGCCAAGGGCCACTACCTGGTGCAGGGCGGGAGCAACGGCACCAGTGGCGCCGACCTGCCCGCACCGGACCTCGTGGCCGGGGCGCTCAACTTCGGCGGCAGCGGAGGCACCATTGTGCTCGCCAAGCAGCCCACCGCCGTCGGACTTTCCACCGGTCCTGTGGTGGAGCCCGCAGGCGTGGCCGACCTCCTGGGCTACGGCAGCTCCAACACGTTTGAGACCAAGGCCGCCGCGGCACCTGCTTCCAACGCCGATGTGAAGAGCCTGAACCGGACCGGCGGCGCGGACAGCAACAGCAATGCCGCTGACTTCACGCTCAGCGCCGCCATCACCCCGACGTCGTCCGGCGGTACCGCACCTGACCCCACACCGGTCCCGGACCCAGTCGACAAAACCATCGCCGAAATCCAGGGCACCGGTGCCGAAAGCCCGCTGGCCGGAGCCGCCGTCACCACCAAAGGCAAGGTCACCGCGGCCTTTCCCACGGGCGGACTGAACGGCTACTACATCCAGACCCCCGGCACGGGCGGCGACCTGAGCGCCACCAACCACTCCGCCTCCGACGGCATCTTCGTCTACTCGCCCGCCACGGTGGGCTCGGTCCAGGCCGGAGACTACGTCCAGATCACGGGCACGGTTGCCGAGTACTACGGAATGACCCAGCTGAACGTCACGGCGGCTGCCGGCCTCACCAAACTGTCCGAGGCCGCACCCGAGGTCAAGCCCACCATCTTCACGCTTCCGGCCGGCGAGGCCTTCCGCGAGTCCCTGGAAGGCATGCTGCTGGCACCACAGGGCCCCATGACCGTCAGTGACAACTACAGCCTGAACCAGTACGGCGAGATCGGCCTGGCCGGCGGCACCACCGCACTGGAACAGCCCACCGCCGTGGCACCCTACGGCTCGGCTGAATACGCCGCCGTGGTGGCTGACAACGCCGCCCGCGGCATCAAGCTCGACGACGGGTCCAGCACCAACTTCCTCAAGGACGCCACCACCAAGGCCGAAGTGCTGCCCTACCTCACCCCCGCGGATCCGGTCCGGGTGGGCTCGCCGGTCAGCTTCACCACCAACGTGGTGCTGGGCTACGCCAACAACTCCTGGAAGTTCCAGCCGCTGACCCACCTGACGGAGGCCAACAAGGCCACCGTCCAGCCGGCCCGCTTCGGCGCCACCCGCACCGAGGCCCCCGCTGCCGTGGGCGGCAACCTCAAGCTCGCGTCCTTCAACGTGCTGAACTACTTCCCCACCACCGGTGACCAGGTCGCCGGCTGCAAGTTCTACACCGACCGCGCAGGCAACCCCATCACCGTCAGCGGCGGCTGCAACGTCCGCGGCGCAGCAAACGCCGAGAACTTCAAACGCCAGCAGGACAAAATCGTCGCCGCCATCTCCAAGTCCGGCGCCGACGTCGTCACCCTGATGGAGGTGGAGAACTCCGCCCAGTTCGGCAAGAACCGGGACGACGCCCTGGCCAAGCTCGTGGAAGCCCTTAACATCCCCACCCCGGGCATCTGGGACTACGTCCGCACCCCCGCGAACGCACCCCCGCTGGCCGACGAGGACATGATCCGCACTGCGTTCATCTTCAAGAAGGCCGCCGCCGAGCCGGTGGGCGAATCCATCATCCACAAGGACACGGTCGCCTTCGCCAGCGCCCGCAAGCCGCTGGCCCAGGTTTTCAAGCCCGTGGGCGCGCCTGATGACAAGAAGTTCATCGCGATCGCCAACCACTTCAAATCCAAGGGCTCGGCTGCCACTCCGGACGACACCGACAAGGGCCAGGGCAATTCAAACCTCGCCCGCACCGCCCAGGCTCAGTCCCTGCTGGCTTTCTCCGACGAGCTGCAGAAGTCCAAGGGCACCGACAAGGTGTTCCTGATCGGCGATTTCAACTCGTACGGCAAGGAAGACCCGATCAACGTCCTCACCGGCGCCGGGTATGTCAACCAGGACGACAAGGCCAGGAATGCCGACGGCACGGCCAAGCACTCGTACCTCTTCGGCGGCCTGGTGGGCTCGCTGGACCACATCCTCGCCTCCCCGGCGGCCAACGCGGTGGTCACCGGTGCGGACATCTGGAACATCAACTCGGTGGAATCCGTGGCGCTGGAGTACAGCCGCTACAACAACAACGTCACCGACTACTACGCACCGAACCAGTTCCGCGCCAGCGACCACGACCCCGTGGTGGTCGGCCTGGACCTCCCGGCAGTCCCTGCCACCGTTGACCTGAACCTCCTGAACATCAACGACTTCCACGGCAGGATCGATTCCAACACCGTGCAGGTCGCCGGAACCATCGAGAAGCTCCGCGCCGCAGCCACTCCGGGTGCCACGGCCTTCCTGTCGGCCGGGGACAACATCGGCGCCTCGCTGTTCGCGTCCGCGGTCGCCAAAGACCAGCCCACCATCGACGTCTTGAATGCCTTGGAGCTGAAAGCGTCCGCCGTGGGCAACCACGAGTTCGACGGCGGCTGGGCGGACCTGCGCGACCGCGTCATCGCCGGCGGCACCAACGCCAAGTTCCCCTACCTGGGCGCGAACGTCTACAAGAAGGGCACCACCGAACCGGTCCTGCCGGAGTACACGGTGCTGGACCTGAACGGCATCAAGGTTGCCGTGATCGGCACCGTCACCCAGGAAGTCCCCGCCCTGGTGACTCCCGCCGGCATCGCAGACCTCGACTTCGGCGACCCGGTGGACGCCATCAACCGGGTGGCCGCCAGGATCACGGCGGAGAAGCTGGCGGACGTGATCATCGTTGAAGACCACGACGGTGCCGGTTCCGGGGTGGTGGAGGGCGCCACCCTGGAGCAGGAAGTGGCAGCCGGGGGTCCCTTCGCCAAGCTGGTCACCGAAACCTCCCCCGAGGTGGATGCGATCTTCACGGGCCACACCCACAAGGAGTACGCCTGGGACGCCCCCGTGCCGGGCGCCGCGGGCAAGACCCGGCCGATCGTGCAGACAGGAAACTACGGTGAGAACGTGGGCCAGATCCAGCTGACCGTGGACACGGCCACCAAGCGTGTGACCGGGTACAAAGCAGGAAACGTCAAGCGCACCACCGACGCCGCAGCAGAGCTTGTGGCCGCCTACCCGCGCGTGGCCGCCGTGGACGCGATCGTGAAGAGGGCCCTTGCGGACGCCTCCGTGGTGGGCAACCAGCCCATCGGCTCGGTCACCAAGGACATCACCACGGCGTTCACCACCGACGCCACCGGTGGTGCCAAGCGCGATGACCGCGGCAGCGAATCCACCCTGGGCAACCTGGTGGCCGACTCCCTGCTCTCTTCCCTGCAGCCGGCCGAGCTTGGCGGCGCGGAGATCGGCGTCGTCAATTCCGGCGGCCTGCGCAACGAGCTGTACTACGCACCGGACGGCACCATCACCTACGCCGAGGCCAATGCGGTGCTGCCGTTCGTGAACAACCTGTGGACCACGTCCTTGACCGGTGCGCAGTTCAAGACGCTGCTCGAACAGCAGTGGCAGACCAACCCCGATGGCACGGTTCCCAGCCGGGCCTACCTGCAGCTGGGCCTGTCAAAGAACGTCAACTACACCTACGATGCCGCCCGCCCGGCCGGTGACCGGATCACGTCCGTGCGGGTGAACGGCGACCTGTTGGACCCGGCCAAGTCCTACCGGGTGGGAACCTTCAGCTTCCTGGCCACCGGTGGCGACAACTTCCGGATCTTCACCGCGGGCACCAACACCCGCGATTCCGGGCTGGTGGACCGGGATGCCTGGATCGGGTACCTCCAGAAGAGCAGCCCGGTGTCCCCGGACTTCGCCCGGCGTTCGGTGGCTGTCACCAATACCACTGCCGCTGAGGTCAAGCCCGGAGAACCGCTCACGCTGACGGTGTCCAAGCTTGACCTGACGTCGCTGGGCAGCCCGGTGAACACGGCACTGGAGGCCTCGTTCACGGACTCCGCCGGCACGGTGACCCAGCTGGGCACGGTCCCGGTCGCCGCCGGCGCCGCCGCCGTGAACCTTGCCGTGCCGGCCGGCGCTGCAGCGGGGACGGGCACCCTGGTGCTCACCGCCGTCGAATCCGGCACGGTGGTGAGGACTGCGGTCCTGGTTGCGGCGGACACTCCGTCGCAGCCGGTCTGCGTCCCGCCGGTCAAGCCCACCCGGCCCGCGGACCTCAAGGGCCAGGCGAACTACGGACAGGCCATGGCCGCGTACCGGGCCTGCCTGCGCGGCTGATCCCAGGATGCGCCGCCACTTCCGGTTCCCTTCCAACGGTTTGGGGGCCGGAAGTGGTGGCGCATCGGTGTTAAGCCCTGGCTGGGTTAACCCCTGTTGAGGATGGCCGCCGCGATTTCGTCGGCATCGCGGAGGGTGCGCTGGCCGCTGCGGTAGGCGGGGCCGCCCGGCTGGAAGGCTTCGGCGGCGATGGCGGTGCCCCATTGTGCCGATGACAGCTGCAGTCCCAGCACGAACAAGCCCGCCGTCACCGACCCGTTGGCCCCCACCGGCCGGTACGGGTGGGGCTCCACGTCCAGTCCGGTGGACTCCACCGGGGCGCCTTCGGCGGTCATCATCAGTTTGGATCGGACCAGCCCGTCCGCCAGCAGTTGTTCCAGAACCGGGGATTCGTTGGCTGATACCCGGTTGCCTGGGGCCAGCGCTTCCACCATGGTCCGCGCCGTCGCGGGCGGCCCGGAAACCCACGGGGAGGCAGCGGTAAACCGCGCCGACTTCCGGTCCACGCCGAATTTAGGGTCCGGCCCAACGAAACTGACCACCCCGGCCCGGGCCAGCGCGGCGAGCTGTTCGGAACGGAGCGCCGGCGGCCCGCTGGCCAGGCCTTCCACAAAGGACTCGAACCAGCCGCGGAGTCCGGCCACCCAGGATTCGTCGGTGATGCCGCCGTCGGCCACTGCCGTTTTGAGCACGGCGCGTCCATGGTGCAGGGCGCCGATGGCCATCTTGACCGGATCGTCCTCGCCGAGCGCGGAACGGCGTGCATCGTCGAGCAGGAATTCCACCACGGCGGCGTCGTGCTCGGCCCGGGACGCAAACGAACGGCCCGCCAGCGGAGCGGCCAGTCCCAGCAGGTCCAGGCGGTGCCTCGGGCCGACATGGACGGCAAGGACACTGTCCACCCCGTCCTCCCACTTCCCGGCGCTGTGCGCATGCGGCTGCAGGGCTTCCTCAAGCGCGGCAAGGAATGCCGGCGCGTCCGGGACCGCTCCCGGCTGCGAGCGCACCAGCGTGGAGTAGTAGGCCCACAGGGTGTCGCGGTGCAGCAACGGCCACAGGTCGTGGTCGAACGAGGGCCGGATTCCTGCCTTGTCCAGCCGCCCGATCGCGGCCTCGGTCAGGTAGCGCAGCCTGACGGAGGGGGCGTAGTAGCCGTCCAAGGCGGCCTTGGCGCGGTACGGGGTGCCGCGCCGGGAGGCCGCGATGATCAAAGGCTCCTGGCCGGAGGGTTCGTATTCGAGCCGGTTGCCGGTGGAGACGAATTTTCCGCCGCGGCCTTCGGTGAGCTGTCCCATGGTGTCAAAGAAGTTCAGTCCCATGCCGCGGACCAGGACAGGTTCGCCGGCCGGGATCCGGGACCAATCCACATCCGCGGGCGCGGCGGGCGGAAAGTACTGCAAACCCAGCCGCGCGGCCGAATCCTGGAGGTCGCGCTGTTCCGGGTTCAGGCGGGACGGGACGTGTCCCAGGGCGAGCACCACGGAGTTGGCCCTGATGCTCTCCCCGGTGGCCAGCCCGACGTCGAACATTCCGTCCCCGGCGGGGCGCGCCCACAGCGCGGACGTTTCGTGGAATTCGATGGTGACGCCGTCTGGGGCCTTGGCGAGCACGTCCGCCAAGGTGCTGCGAAGGTACCGGCCGTACAGGGCACGGCTGGGGAAGTCCCGCGAACCCAGCACCGCGATTTCGGCCCGTTCGTCATCGGTGAGGGACGGCAGCGGATCCCTCTGCTGCATCAGCCGCCATTCATCGAACGTGGTACCGGCAACCGGCGGCGGCAGCGACGGGTCCTGGGGAATCAGCGTGGGATAGAAGGACTGGGTGTTCATGAGGAACAAACGGGACTGCCCCGGCTGCCAGACATGGCCCGGGCCCGCCGGGTATGGATCCACGACGTCGATTCGCAGCCGCAGGTGGTGCCCCGCCGCGGCCGTGTGGGCGAGCAGCCGCTCCAGCACACTGGTGCCCCGGGGGCCGGCGCCGATGATGACGGCCCGGGTGCTCTGCGATAATTCCACGCCATCCAGCGTACGGGCTCAGGCCAACCGGCGCCCGCACGCTTGACTTGCCAGCATTGGGGGATGTTGTTTGGATGGGGCGCATGACCACCACAGCAGCTGATCAAGCGTCCGTTCCCGGTCCCGGCCGGGACACCACCGCTACCCCGTCCCCGGGCTCCGCTCCCGAACCAGTCGACGAGAATGTGTGGCTGGAGGACATCTACGGCGAGGAGCAGCTGGCCTGGGTCAAGGAGCAGAACTCCCGCACCGAGGACCTGCTCGAGGACGCTGACTACGCGGAACTGGAAGCGGGCATCCTCGAAGTCCTGGATTCCACCGACCGGATCGCCATGGTGGGCAAGCGCGGCGACTGGTACTACAACTTCTGGAAGGACCGGCAGAACCCCAAGGGCCTCTGGCGCCGCACCACCTGGGAGAGCTACTGCACCGATTCCCCGGAATGGGACGTCCTGCTGGACATTGATGCACTGGCCAAGGCTGAGGGCGAAGAGTGGGTGTTCCACGGCGCCACGTTCCTCCGTCCGGCCGCGGGCGAGCCCTACCGGCTGGCCCTGCTGGCCCTCTCCCCCGACGGCGGCGACGCGAACCGGTACCGCGAGTTCGACGTCGAAGCACGCGGCTTCGTGGATCCGGCGGAGGGCGGATTCGACCTGCCGACCGCCAAAGGCAACGTGTCCTGGCTGGACGCGGACACCCTGCTGGTTGCCTCCACCGCGGATGGCCTGCCCAGGACGGCGTCCTCGTACGCCCGGACCGCGGTGACCCTCAAGCGCGGCGATTCCCTGGCCAGCGCCCCACGCCTGTTCGAGGTGCCCGGGGACCACATGATGGCTATCGTGGCGCACGATTCCACCCCCGGCTTTGAGCGCACCTTCGCGGTGGACTACATCGACTTCTTCAACCGCACCAACCTGGTCCTGCTGGGCGACGAGTGGGTGCCGATCGATGTGCCCACGGACGTCAACGTGAGCGCCCACCGCGACTGGCTGCTCTTCCGTCCGCAGCAGGACTGGACTGTGGACGGCACCACGTACCCGTCCGGGGCCCTGCTCGCGGCCGGGTTCGAGGACTACCTCGCGGGCAACCGGCAACTCACGGTCCTGTTCACGCCCGATGCCCACACCTCGCTGCAGTCCTGGAGCTGGACCCGGAACTTCCTGCTGCTCAACCTGCTCAGGGACGTTTCCTCCGAGATCCGGGTGCTGGATCCCTCCCGGCCGGCCGACGGCGGCTGGGCGGCCACGCCCCTGGACGCCTGCCCGCCGCTGCACGACGTGAACGCCTACGCCGTGGACGACGAGGACGACGAACCGGCCAACGGCGGCGCGGGCGATGACTTTTGGCTCATCGCCACGGGCTTCACCACCCCCACCACCCTCATGCGCGGCACCCTGGAGCGGAGCGCCCCGGACGGGGCAGGCGACGGAACGCCCGGCGTGGTGAGCCGGCACGCCGCCATCAAGGCCTCGCCGTCGTTCTTCGCTGACGGCGACTATGAGGTGGAGCAGCACTTCGCCGTGTCCGACGACGGCACCCGGGTCCCGTATTTCCAGGTAGCCCCGCGCGGGCTGGCCTTGGACGGGCAGAACCCCACGCAGCTTCTCCGGCTACGGCGGGTTTGAGGTCTCCCGGACGCCCGCGTACAGCGGCACGGTCGGCAGGGCGTGGCTGGAGCGGCGGACGACTTCATCGGACGGCAGCGACGGGAAGTCACCGCACTCGCGCGGCGGGGTGTACGTGGTGGCGAACATCCGCGGGGGCGGCGAGTACGGGCCGGCCTGGCACCGTGCCGCACTGAAGGAAAACCGGCACAAGGCCTACCAGGACTTCGCAGCGGTGGCCCGGGACCTGATCTCACGCGGAGTGACCTCTCCGCGGCGGCTCGGTTGCGTGGGCGGCTCCAACGGCGGCCTGCTGGTGGGAAACATGCTCACCCGGTATCCGGAACTTTTCAGGGCGGTCTCCTGCGGTGTGCCGCTGCTGGACATGCGTCGCTACACCAAGCTGTCTGCCGGGCACTCCTGGATCGCCGAGTACGGCGACCCGGATGTTCCCGAGCAGTGGGAGTACATCAGGACTTTTTCGCCGTACCACCTGCTCAAGGACGCGGTGGAGTACCCGGAAACCTTCATCTGGACGACCACCTCGGACGACCGGGTGGGCCCGGTGCAGGCGCGGAAGATGGCCGCCCGAATGCTGGCCATGGGGATCCCGAACGTGTGGTTCCACGAAGCCTTGGAAGGCGGCCACGCCGGCGCCTCCGACAACCGGCAGGCTGCGGCGCTCCAGGCCCGCAGCCAGCATTTCCTCTGGAAGGCGCTGGCGGGCTGAATGGCGGCCGGGGTGGCGGTCCGCAGGGCAGTGGCGGGGGACATCGAGCAGCTGGCCCAGGTACACATCCGCTGCTGGCGGGAAACGTACCGGGGCATGTTGACCGATGCCTTCCTTGCCTCGGTGGATCCCGCAGGCCGGCTTGCCCTGTGGCGGCACCTGCTGGACCGTCCGGACCCCGCCGAAGCGTGGGTGGCCTGCGACGGCGCGACCATGGTCGGTTTCGCCGGCCGGCGGCGGCTGCCCGCCCCGGGTTCCCCCGAGGGGCACCCGCCGCCGGCTTCCGGTGACCTGGAGCTGTGGGGGCTGTATTTGCTGGCCTCGCACCAACGCCTCGGCCTTGGCGGCCAACTGCTGACCGCTGCGCTGGGCACCCAGGCGGCGAGCCTTTGGGTGGCGGCGGCGAACAGCAATGCCATCGGTTTCTACCGCCGCTTCGGCTTTGAACCTGACGGCGCCGAGGATGTCCTGGCGGACTGGGAGGACCTGCCGGAAATCCGGATGGTCCGCGCGGAGCAACGCCTCCCCTAGCACCTCCCTGCGCCGGCATCCCGGGCCCGGCTGCCAGGGGTGGCGCCGTTGCGGCCGGCGGGTTTGCCTGGCCGGGCACCGTTTTGCACTGCATGGCCGGATCTGCGTATCCTTGGTGGGCTAGGAATAGCAATTGGAGACGTGCCAGAGCGGCCGAATGGACTTCACTGCTAATGAAGGGTCGGGGTTAAACTCGACCGGGGGTTCAAATCCCCCCGTCTCCGCGTTTGGCCCCGGTCCCTGGACCGGGGCCTTTTGCGTTTCCGGGCCCGGCCTCGGGAGTGCCCCTGGCCAGTCCTAAGCCCGTTCGCGCATCAGCACCTTGAAGGGTGCGCAGACGCGAACAAGCTTCTGATACGACGGACTTTGCGCCTCGCCCATTCGGAAAACCGGCCACGCCCACTCGGAAAACGCTGTCCGGCAGCCGGACGTGGCGAGCGGTGCCTGCGGCAGCGGTGGCAGGATTGGCCCATGGCGGCACGCAGCAACTTACCCCGGCCCGAGGGCACCCGGACGGCATGGAATCCTCGCCTTGCACTCCTGGTGGCGGCGACCTTCTTCATGGAGTTCCTGGACGGAACGGTCCTCACCACCGCCATCCCCAGCATTTCCGCGGACTTCGCCATCGCCGCCGCGGACGTGAACATCACCATGACCGCGTACCTGCTGACCGTCGCCATCGGCATCCCCCTCAGCGGCTGGCTGGCAGAACGGTTTGGTGCCCGCCGGATCTTCTGCCTGGCAATCGCCGTCTTCACCCTGGCGTCGCTCGCCTGCGCCCTCAGCCAGGACCTCACCACCCTGACCTTGAGCCGCATTGCCCAGGGGGCTGGCGGAGCCATGATGGTTCCGGTGGGCACCCTGGTGGTCCTGCGCGGCACACCGAAGTCCGAGTTGCTGCGCGCCACCGCGTTCCTGGTGTGGCCCGGGCTCCTGGCACCGGTCCTCGCGCCGCTGGTGGGCGGAGCGCTCACCACCTACCTGTCCTGGCACTGGATCTTCCTGGTCAACCTTCCGCTCGGTGCCGCCGCGTTCCTGGCTTCGCTCCGGCTGGTCCCGGTAGCGCCGGGCGATCCCGGCCGGCGCTTGGACTGGCCCGGCATGGCACTGACCACCGTCGGGGTCGGAGCGCTCGTGGCCGGCCTGGAACTTGCCAGCAGCCACCCCGAACTGCCCTGGGCCGGGATCAGCGCCGCCGCCGGGGCCGCAGCGCTCACGGGGGCCGTTTTGTGGATGCGGCGCACTCCGCATCCACTGTTCAACCTGCAAGTCTTCCGCGCCCGCACTTTCCGGGCCATGGCTACCGGCGGTTTCGTGTACCGGGTGACCATCAGCTCGGTCCCCTTCCTGTTGCCGCTGATGTTCCAGACCGGATTCGGATGGACTCCCCTGCACGCCGGAGCACTCGTGGCCGCAGTGTTCATCGGCAACATCGGCATCAAGCCGGCCACCACGCCGTTGATCCGGAAGTTTGGCTTCAAGGCGATGCTGGTGTTTGCCTCGCTGGCGTCCGCCGTCACCTTCGCCGCTTGCGCCCTGCTGACGCCTGAGACCCCGGAAGTGCTGATGTTCGCACTGCTGGTCTGCAGCGGGGCGTTCCGCTCCATCGGCTTTTCGTCATATGCGTCCGTGCAGTACGCGGACATCCCGCCGGCGCAGCTCACCTCCGCCAACACGGTGTCGGCGACCTTGGTGCAGCTTGCCACGGGATCGGGAATCGCCGTCGCAGCCCTGCTGATCCGGACCTTTGATGGGATTTCCCTCGGACACCAGGACGCCGCCGGGCCATTCCGGGCCGCGTTCCTGGCCATGGCCGTCCTGATGCTGGCCAGCACCGCGGACAGCATCCTGCTGCCGCGGCACGCCGGCGCTGCGGTCAGCCGGCCTGGGCCAAAACCAGGGGAAGCACCGCTCCCGCCCCGGCCTGCCGAAGGGCGCGCCCGGCGACCGTAATGGTCCACCGGCTGTCCACGAGGTCGTCAATCAGCATGACCGGCTGGCCCTGGGCGGACTGCAGCGCGGCCTCAAGTTCCGGGCCCACCACCAGCCGGTCCCACACTCCGGCCAACCGGTAGGCGCTGTTCCCGCCACGGCCGCCGGTGGGACCGCCGTGCGCCAACTGCAGCTCGCCAAGGTAGGGGATGCGCCCGATGTCCGAGATCCCGCGGGCCAGCGAACCCACCAGTTGCGGTTTGCTCCGGGAGGGGATGCTGACGATGGCGGCCGGCCTGCCGGCTCCGCTCCACCCCGGGTTCCGGGAGTCCCCGGTGCCCCATTCGCGCAGCACCTGCACGCAGGCCTGGAGCATCCCGGGATCCACAGTCCGGTCCTGCGCGCCGGAGGCGAACAGCTCCCGCAAGGCCCCGCCCCAGCCCAGGTCCGTCAGCCGGGCGAGGACCCGCCCGTCCGCAAGGCCTTCCCCGGGCTTGAGCTTGCCCTTCACCGGAACCCCCAGGCGGTCCATGCCGCTGGGCCACTGCAGGCGCGGCTCCAGGACTCCGCCTGCCCTGCTCAGGGTCTGGCCGGCGGCGGCCGTGGCCTCGGCCGCGACGTCGGCGGGGAACCATTGGCCTGCGCAGTTGTCGCACCGGCCGCAGGGCCGGGCCGTCTCATCGTCCAGGACCGAGGTGATGTACTCCATCCGGCAGCCCGCCGTGTCCTGGTAGATCACCATGGAGTCCTGCTCGTCCACGCGCGCCTCGGCGATCCGGCTGTAGCGTTCGGCGTCGTAGGTCCAGGGCTGTCCGGTGGCGCGCCAGCCGCCACCCACCCGCTCCACGGCGCCGTCCACGGACAGCACCTTCAGCAGCAGCTCAAGCGGGGTGCGCCGCAGGTCAACCCTGGCTTCGAGTGCCACCGTTGACAGGGCCGTTCCGGCCTCGGCCAGGGCGGTCAGGACGGCCCCGGCCTTCTCCTCGGACGGCATGGACGCGGTGGCGAAGTATTGCCAGATTTCGCGGTCTTCGGAGCCGGGCAGCAGCAGGACGTCGGCGTTGGCGGCGCCACGGCCGGCACGGCCCACCTGCTGGTAGTAGGCCACGGGCGACGACGGCGCGCCCAGGTGGACAACGAAGCCGAGGTCCGGTTTGTCGAAGCCCATACCCAGTGCCGACGTGGCCACCAGCGCCTTGACCTCGTTGTCCTTGAGCAGTTGCTCCGCCCGTTCCCGGTCGGCCGGATCGGTCCGGCCGGTGTAGGCGAGCACGTGGTGCCCGGCCTCGGCCAGCAGCCTGGCGGTGTCCTCCGCTGCGGACACGGTCAGGGTGTAGATAATGCCGCTGCCGGGGAGATCTGGGAGGTGCGTCAGCAGCCAGCCCAGGCGCGCTTTGGAATCGGGAAGGGACAGGACGCCGAGCCGGAGCGAATCGCGGCCCAGGGCGCCGCGGATGGTCAGGACCCCTGCCCCAAGTTGTTCCTCGATATCGTGCACCACCCGCGAATTGGCCGTGGCCGTGGTGGCCAGGACCGGCACAGAGTCCGGCAGCCGCGTGATGAGGTCGGCGATGCGGCGGTAGTCGGGACGGAAGTCGTGGCCCCAGTCGGAAATGCAGTGGGCTTCGTCGATGACCAGCAGGCCGGTCCGGCGGAGGAGTTCGGGCAGCTGGTTTTCACGGAAGGTGGGATTGGTCAGGCGTTCCGGAGAGACCAGGAGGACGTCCACTTCGTCGGCAGCCAGCTGCTCACGGACCGTGTCCCACTCCAGCTGGTTGGCAGAGTTGATGGCCACGGCGCGGACCCCGGCCCTCGCAGCAGCGGCCACCTGGTCGCGCATGAGGGCGAGCAAGGGCGAGACGATCAGCGTGGGCCCGGCGCCCCGGCGCCGCAGCAGCAGGGAGGCCACGAAGTACACCGCTGACTTGCCCCAGCCGGTGCGCTGGACCACCAACGCCCGCCGCCCGGCGTCGACCAATGCTTCAATGGCTTCAAACTGCCCGTCGTGGAACACTGCACCGGGATGCCCCACCAGGCCGCGAAGGACCTCGAGGGCCTCAGCGTGGGTGGCGGTTCCGGGGGCATCCGGACCTGCGGCAAGGGTGGTGGCGGAGATTGTGGACGTGAACTGGTTATCGGCCATTGATTCAGTATTCCAGCACCCCCTGACAGCGGGCACAGCCCGGTGCTGCTATGTGGAAAGCCCCGGCCGGTGCACCCGAATGCGCCCAGCTGTTACGAAAGTGCACCCGGAACCAGCTTGGCTGCGTCCGCCGCCCACGTAAGATAAAGCCCGTGACTAGCGAACAGACAACGACATTTGATCTCTCGGCATCCTTCAAGGCCTACGACGTCCGTGGGATTGTGGGCGAATCGATCACCGCCGAAATCGTCGAAGCCGTGGGGGCCGCGTTCGTGGATGTCCTCAAGCTCGAAGGCCAGACCATCGTGGTGGGCGGCGACATGCGCCCGTCCTCCCCGAGTTCACCAAGGCCTTCGCCAACGGAGCCGCAACGCGGGGCGCCAACGTGGAGCTGCTGGACCTGATCTCCACCGATGAGCTGTATTTTGCGTGCGGTTTCCTCAACCGTGCCGGCGCAACCTTCACCGCCAGCCACAACCCCGCTGCCTACAACGGCATCAAGATGTCCAAGGCCGGCGCCGTCCCGATTTCCTCCGAAACCGGCCTCAAGGAGATCCAGGCCCTCGCGGAGCAGTACCTCAACACCAGGTCCATCCCCGCCGCCGGCACCCGTGGAAACATCAGCGTCCGCGACGTCCTCAAGGACTACTCCGAGTACCTGCGCAAGCTGGTTGACCTCTCGGCGTCCCGCCCGCTGAAGGTGGTGGTGGACGCCGGCAACGGCATGGCAGGCCTGACCACTCCCGCCGTGCTGGGCGACGCGTTGCTGCACAAACTCCCGTTCGACATTGTTCCGCTCTACTTCGAACTGGATGGTTCCTTCCCCAACCACCCCGCCAACCCGCTGGAGCCGGAGAACCTCCGCGACCTGCAGGCAGCGGTCATCAAGCACGGCGCGGACATCGGCCTGGCCTTCGACGGCGACGCAGACCGCTGCTTCGTCATCGACGAGAAGGGCGAGCCCGTATCGCCGTCCGCCATCACCGGGATGGTGGCGCGCCGCGAGATCGCCCGCGCCAAGGCACAGGGCGAGGAAAAGCCCACGATCATCCACAACCTCCTGACCTCCCGTGCCGTCGCCGAGCTGGTGGAGCACGACGGCGGACGGGCTGTCCGGACCCGCGTGGGCCACTCGTTCATCAAGGCGGTCATGGCCGAGGAAGGCGCCGTGTTCGGCGGCGAACACTCCGCGCACTTCTACTTCCGCGATTTCTGGAACGCGGACACCGGCATGCTGGCGGCCATGCATGTCCTGGCAGCGCTGGGCGAGCAGGACGGCCCGCTGTCCGACCTGGCACGCGAATACGAGCCCTACGTCAGCTCCGGCGAGATCAACTCCGAGGTTGAGGACAAGCCGGCGGCGGTGGAGCGGGTACGCCGGGCTTTCGCGGACGAGGACCTCACCATCGACACCCTGGACGGCAGCACGTTCACGGCCAACGACGGCAGCTACTGGTTCAACCTCCGCCCCTCCAACACCGAACCGTTCCTGCGGCTCAATGCCGAGGCGACGGACCGGGCCACCATGGAGCGCGTCCGCGACCGCGTCCTCTCGCTGGTACGGGCCTAGCAGCGGATGGTAGAGCACACGGGGCAGGCAACGGAGGGCTCCGGCGGCCAGGAGAGCTGGCGCGATTCTGTTCCGGAAGCCACGGCAACCGACCTGGAGAACCTCCTGGGCACGGGTGTCAGCGCGGCCCAGGAACAGTTCCAGCGCAACGGCGGCTTCCTGCCCTTCGCGCTCACGGTCCAAAACGACGGCGAGGTGCGGCTGGTTGCCGTCTCCCCGGCGGAAGCCGGGGAGGACACGGATGGGGATTTCGACGCCGAGGCCATGATCCAGGACCTCCAGGCGCTCCTGCGGCAGAACCGGGACGACTTCCGCGCCGCCGCCGTCGTATGCGACATCCTGCTGGTTGAAGAGGATTCCGACGCCATCCACGTGGCCGCGGAGCACCGGGACGGTTCCCTGTTCGCAGCCGTCCTGCCTTATGCCGCCAACCCCAGCACCCAGTCCTGGGATTTTGGCGAGCTGGGCGCGGATGCCAGCGAGCCCGCCATCTGGGTGGACTAGACCAGCGGCAGCCGTGAAGATCAACGCCTTCGCCGACGTCAGCCTGCGGGCACTCATGGTGCTCGCAGCGGTCCCCGACGGCACCCTGCTGACCACTCAGAGCATCGCGGACTCGGTGGGGACGCCCTACAACCACGTCAGCAAGGCGATGGCCAAGCTGCGGAGCCTGGGGCTGATCGAGGTTGTCCGGGGCCGCTCCGGCGGGTCCCAGCTCAGCCATGCCGGGCGCATCGCCAGCGTGGGGCAGATCCTGCGGCAACTCGATTCCCGGGCAGATCCGGCCGATTGCGTATCACCGGCCGGCAACTGCCCGCTGATCACCGAATGCCGGCTCCGGAGCGCCCTGGCCCGCGCAAGGGAAGCCTTTTACGCGGAACTCGACTCTGTGGTGATCGCGGACCTTCCCCAGGCCCGCCAGATGGCGCCGGTATTCCAGATAATCGGCCTCCGCCCGGGCTTGTAGCCCAACCCATCCGGGTGTCACCTACCAGTTTGATTTCAATCTTCTACGCAGTGTAGAACTGAGGCAGAAATACTTGTATTTGAAATACGAGTTTTCATCCCGCCGGGACAAAGGCCCCGGCCATAACCTCAGGAGTTTCAGATGCTCTCGGACAAGTCCCGCCCCGTCATTGAGGCCACCCTGCCGCTGGTCGGCTCCAGGATCGGATCCATCACCCCGAACTTCTACGCCCGCCTTTTCGCGGCGCACCCTGAACTGATGGATGGCCTGTTCAGCCGCTCCAACCAACGCTCCGGGAACCAGCAGCAGGCCCTCGCCGGGAGCATCGCAGCCTTCGCCACGCACTTGGTCAACAATCCGGGCACCCTGCCGGAGACGGTCCTTTCCCGCATCGCCCACCGGCACGCTTCCCTGGGCATCACCGAACCGCAGTACCAGGTGGTCTACGAGCACCTCTTCGCGGCCATCGCCGAAGACCTCGCCGGGGTCATCACCCCCGAGATCGCCGAAGCCTGGACCGAGGTGTACTGGCTGATGGCGGACGCCCTGATCAAGCTCGAAAAGGGCCTCTACGCCGCGCAGGCCAACGACAAAATGTGGACGCCCTGGCGGGTGGCAGCCAAGGCACCGGCAGGAACCGGCTCCATGACCTTCACCCTGGAGCCGGCCGACGACACCCCCGTCACCCCCGCCTTGCCCGGCCAGTACATCAGCGTCAAGGTGGCGCTCCCCGACGGACTGCGGCAGGTGCGGCAGTACTCGCTTTCCGGCGATGCCGGCACCAGCCGCATCTTCACCACCAAGCTGGACGACGGCGGCGAGGTCTCCCCCGTGCTGCACCACACCGTCCAGGTGGGCGACGTCGTCGAGATTTCCAACCCCTACGGTGAGATCACGCTCAAGGACGGCGACGGCCCGGTGGTCCTGGCCTCCGCGGGCATCGGCTGCACCCCCACGGCGTCCATCCTGCGGTCGCTGGCCGAATCCGGCTCTGACCGGCAGGTGCTGGTGCTGCACGCGGAAAGCACCCTGGACAGCTGGGCCCTGCGCAGCCAGATGACCAGCGACGTCGAGCGCCTGGACGGCGCAGAACTGCAACTCTGGCTTGAGCAGCCGGTGGACGGCACCAGGCAGGGCTTCATGTCCCTGCGCGAAGTGGACCTCCCGGCCGATGCGTCCCTCTACCTCTGCGGCCCGCTGCCGTTCATGAAGAACATCCGCAACGAGGCCATCAACGCGGGCATTCCCGCCACCAGGATCCACTACGAGGTCTTCGGCCCGGACATCTGGCTCGCGAGCTGAATCCACCGCGCGGCCCGCTCCCGGGCCCACGGGACGACGACGGCCCCGCACCTTCCGGAAAAGGTGCGGGGCCGTCGTCGTACTTATGAAGGGCAGGTCAGCCCAAGCGGGCCTTCAGGCCTGCCAGTTCGGACTGCAGGGCTTCGGGCAGCGAGCCGCCGAAGTTGGCGAACCAGTCTTCAATGGAGGCCAGCTCGGTGGCCCACTCGGCAGGATCGACCTTGACGGCCTCCTCAACCTGGGCAGCCGTCATGTCCAGGCCTTCGAGGTCGATGGCCTCGCCGGTGGGCACGTAGCCGATGGGGGTTTCGACGGCGTCTGCCGTGCCTTCGAGGCGCTCGATGGCCCACTTGAGGACGCGGGCGTTGTCGCCGAAGCCGGGCCAGGCGAAGCCGCCCTGGGCGTTCCGGCGGAACCAGTTGACCAGGAAGATCTTGGGCAGGCGCTCCGGGTTTGCCTTGGCGGACAGGTTTACCCAGTGGTTCAGGTAGTCTCCCGCGTCGTAGCCGATGAAGGGCAGCATGGCCATGGGGTCGCGCCGGACTACACCGACCGCGCCGGCGGCGGCAGCGGTGGTTTCGGAGGAAAGGGTGGAGCCCATGAAGATGCCGTTGGACCAGCTGCGGGCCTCGGTGACGAGCGGAATGGTGGTCTTCCGGCGGCCGCCGAACAGGATGGCGGAGAGCTCCACGCCGTCCGGGCTGAAGTACTCCTCGGCCAGCATGTCGATCTGGTCGATCGGGGTGCAGAAGCGGGAGTTCGGGTGCGCAGCGGGCTTGTCCGAAGCGGGCGTCCAGGAGTTGCCCTGCCAGTCGGTAAGGTGCGCCGGGGTTTCCTCGGTCATGCCCTCCCACCACACGCCGCCGTCGTCTGTCAGCGCAACGTTGGTGAAGATGCTGCTGCCCTTGGCGATGGCCCGCATGGCGTTGGGGTTGGTGCCCCAACCGGTACCGGGTGCGACGCCGAAGAGGCCGGCCTCGGGGTTGACGGCGCGCAGCTCGCCTTCCTTGCCGAACCGCATCCAGGTGATGTCGTCACCGAGGGTTTCAACCTTCCAGCCCTTGATGGTGGGATCCAGCAGGGCGAGGTTCGTCTTGCCGCAGGCGGAGGGGAAGGCCGCGGAGATGTAGTACGTCTTCTGCTCGGGGGAGGTCAGCTTGAGGATGAGCATGTGCTCGGCCAGCCAGCCTTCGTCGCGGGCCATGACGGAGGCGATCCGCAGGGCGTAGCACTTCTTGCCCAGCAGCGCGTTTCCGCCGTAGCCGGAGCCAAAGGACCAGATGGAGCGCTCTTCGGGGAAGTGGACAATCCACTTGTCCGGGTTGCACGGCCACGGGACGTCATCCTGGCCCGGGACCAGCGGCGCACCCAGGGAATGCAGTGCCGGAACGAAGAAGGCGTTGGTCTCGGTGATCCGGTTCAGGACATCCGTGCCAATGCGCGCCATGATGCGCATGGACGCAACAACGTAGGCGCTGTCGGTGATTTCAACGCCGAACTTGGGGTCCTCGGCATCCAGGTGGCCCATGACGAACGGGATGACGTACATGGTGCGGCCGCGCATGGAACCGGCGAAGAGCCCGCGCAGCTTGTCCTTCATCTCGCGGGGGTCCATCCAGTTGTTGGTGAAGCCTGCGTCACGCCTGTTTTCCGAGCAGATGAAGGTCTGTTCCTCGACGCGGGCAACGTCGGCGGGATCCGAGAACGCGGCGAAGGAATTCGGGAACAGGTCCTGGTTGAGGCGCGTGAGCGTTCCGGCGGCGACGAGTTCGTCGGTCAGGCGGGTGTTTTCCTCTTCGGACCCGTCAACCCAGTAGATGCGGTCCGGCTGCGTAAGCTCAGCAACCTCTTCGACCCATGCCAGCAGGCCGGCATGTGTGGTGGGTGCTTTCTCAAGCAGCGGCTTCTGCGCCAGATCGCCCATTGCAGTTCCCTTCCTCGGGTTCATCGGTGTGAGCTAAATGCTATGGTCCGGACCACTGGAGTTTTTGGGGAGCTTGACTGACATCTCCGGTCACGAAAAGTGAATTCCGCGGAAATTCAGGGAATTTTTGCCGTAGAATCGCCGATTAAGTGACAAAGGTCACCTATACCGGTCTAGTTGCGGAGATTACAAGCGTTTCGATTTGGCACTACGGCCCCGGCTCGCGTAAAGTAATTCGAGGTTCGGGGAGAGCGGTTCTTCTCCCGGGACACGGAATGCGCCCATAGCTCAGCTGGATAGAGCGTCTGTCTACGGAACAGAAGGTCAGGGGTTCGAATCCCTTTGGGCGCACCAACAAGGTCCGCACCGGTTCGCCGGTGCGGACCTTTTTGTGCCCGCCAGGCGGCGCGTCCCGGCTAGGCTGTGCACATGATGCCCGAGGCCGCTGAGCGCGAATTTGATGTTGTTGTTATCGGCGCAGGCGCCGTAGGTGAAAACGTGGCTGGCCGCGTGGTCCAGGCGGGCCTGAGCGCCGTCATGGTGGAAGCGGAACTTGTTGGCGGTGAATGTTCCTACTGGGCGTGCATGCCATCCAAGGCACTCCTCCGGCCCGGAACCGCCCTGCACGGAGCGCAGACCACCCCCGGAGCCAAAGAGGCCGTCACCCGAACCCTGGACGCCGCCGCCGTCCTGGCACGCCGCAACTACTTCACGTCCAACTGGCAGGACGACAGCCAAGTCAGCTGGGCGGCGGACACCGGCATCGAGCTGGTGCGCGGCCACGGCTGGCTGACCGGGCCAAAGACGGTTGAGGTGGCTGGCCTGGACGGGGCGCAACACCTGCTGCGGGCCCGGCACGCGGTGGTCCTGGCCACCGGGTCGACCCCCAACAACCCTCCCATCGAGGGGCTGGAGGACGTGCAGGTCTGGGGCACCCGGGAAGCAACGTCCGCCGCTGAGATCCCCGAACGCCTCACGGTCCTGGGCGGCGGAGTGGCCGGCACGGAGCTGGCGCAGGCCTTCGCCCGCCTGGGCTCGAATGTTACCCTGGTGGCGCGCAGCGGCCTGCTGGGCACGTTTCCGGAGGAAGCGGCGGCGCTGGTCGCGGCGGGATTGCGGGCAGACGGCGTCACCCTCCGGCTGCATACGGCCACCGAACGGATCACCGCGAACGACGACGGGACGCTCACCGTCAGCCTGGGCGACGGAACCACCGTCACGGCAGAAAAGGTCCTGGTCTCCACCGGCCGGCACCCGGCGCTGGAAGGCCTCGGCCTGGAAAGTGTCGGCTTCGAGCCCGGAGAATCGGGCCACCTGAGCCTGTCCACGGACACCACCGGCCTCGTGGAAGGGACACCCGGGGACGACGCCTGGCTGTATGCCGTGGGGGACGCCGCGGGCAAGAACCTTTTCACCCACCAGGGCAAGTACGAGGCCCGCGCCACCGGTGACGCCATCGCCGCCCGGGCCAACGGCCGGCTCAAGGGAGCCCCGGGCGACTGGACCAGCTGCGCCCAGACGGCCAACCAGCACGCCGTACCCAGCGTCGTCTTCACGGATCCGGAACTGGCCAGCGTGGGCCGCACGCTGAAAACTGCCAGGAAAGACGGCTACAACGCCTCGTCCGTGGAGCTGCCCATCGAGGTGGCCGGCTCCTCCCTGCACTCCGAGAACTATGAGGGGTGGGCGCAGCTGGTGGTTGATGAAGACCGCAAAGTCCTCCTGGGCGCCACCTTCGCCGGGCCCGACGTGGCCGAGCTGCTGCACGCGGCCACCATCGCGGTAGTGGGCGAAGTTCCGCTGGACCGGCTGTGGCATGCGGTCCCTTCCTACCCGACCATCAGTGAGGTCTGGCTGAGGCTGCTCGAGAAGTACGGCCTGTGACGTCTATTTGAACTGACCGGTCAGTTTGGTTAGTCTTGATGCAGACTTCTTCTGCGAAAGGCAAGCCTTGCTCTCAGCACACCAGCTCCAAGCCAAAGGACGCCGGGACCCGCTGCTTCCTCCCACGTCCCTGACGGTCGCGCGTGGCGAGCTGCTGCTCGTTGCCGGCGACCGGCAGGACCAGCGCACCGCACTGGCACTCCTGCTCAGCGGCAGGATGAAGGCCACCGGCGGCGGGCAGCTCGGCTGGGACGGCAACTCCCGGACCAAGCAGCTCCGCCTCGCGGCGGCACTGGTGGACTCCCCCGGCGTCAATGAGCCCGAGGAGCACCTCAGCGTCCGCGACCTGGTCACGGAGGACCTGGCCCTGATCCCCCGCCGCTACCGTGGTGCCCTGCTCAGCCGGCCCTGGCTCAAGGTCAACCGGTTCGAGGACATCGCGGACCTGTGGACCGAACAGCTCGAGCCGCGGCGGCGGCTCGAGCTGCTGACGGCGCTGGCCCTGGCCAACCCGCGCACCGACCTGCTGGTGGTCGACTCCCCGGACCGGCACAGCGCGGATGACCTCACCTGGCTGCCGCGCCTCCAGGCGTTGGCGTACGACGCCGGGCGGCCCCTCGCCGTCGTTGCGGCCGTCAGTGCCGTCCCCGCCTCGTGGGACGGGCCGGTTGCCCGCATTGGCAACGAGGCACCCGAACCCGCGCCGGAACGGATCCCCGAAACCGATCCCGATGCCCCGGCCGGCAAGCACTCAGCGGAGTCAGTGCCTGACCGGGAAACCCAGGAAACCGAACTCGAAACCGAGGTTGCCAAGTGACTGTCCTGCGGCTGGCCCGCTCCGAACTCAAGCGCATGACCGGCGGGCTGCTGCCCAAGCTGACCATCCTGGCGCTGACCATGGTCCCGCTGCTCTACGGTGCGGTGTACCTGTACGCGAACTGGGATCCTTACGGGCACCTCAACAGCCTTGACGCCGCACTGGTGGTGGAGGACTCGGGCGCCACTGCTGCCGACGGCACCCGGCTGGAGGCCGGAACCAAAGTCGCGGACAGCCTGGTGGAGGGCAACGTGTTCCACTGGGTTCCGGTGTCCAGCTCAACGGAGGCCGACGCCGGAGTCAGCAGCGGCCAGTACGCCTTCGCCTTGAAGATCCCCAAGGATTTCTCGGCAAACCTGGTCTCGCCGGGCAGCTTTGATTCCGCGAGCCAGGCCATGCTGAACGTCACCACGAACGATGCCAACAACTACCTGTTGAGCACCATCGTGGACAAACTGACCACGGCCGTCCACACCACGGTGGCCAAGGAGGTTGGGGAGGAGACCGCCAACCAGTTGCTCACCGGTTTCGGCACCATCCACAGCAAGATGGTCCAGGCCGCGGACGGCGCCGCCCAGTTGGCCGATGGAGTGGCCACCCTCAGGGACGGAACGGTCACCCTGCACGAAGGCACCACCGCCTTGAGCAGCGGCGCCGACCAGTTGTACGCCGGCCAGCTGAAGCTGCGGGACGGCGCCAACCAGCTGACCGACGGCGCGGGGCAGCTGAGCAACGGATTGTCCACACTGAAGGACAAGACCGCCACGCTGCCCTCCGATACCCAGACGCTTGCCTCCGGCGCGGCCCAGGTGGCTGCCGGCAACGCCCAGCTGAACACCAAGGTCCAGGATGTGGCGTCCCAGCTGGAGGCAGCCGACCAGGGGCTGCGTGCCCGGGTGGTGGAGTCCAACAGCAGGCTGGTCGCCTCCGGTGTCCTGACCCAGGAACAGGCTGACAAGGTGCTGGCTGATTTCGACGCCGCCGCAGCGTCCAGCCCCGTGGCCGCGGCCAAGGCCAAGATCCAGACGGACGCCGAACAGGTCCAGCAGCTGGCCGACGGCTCCCAGGCGGTCAGCGTCGGCGCAGCCCAGCTGGCTGCCGGGATGCCGGCCCTGAAGGACGCCATCGGGCAGGCCTCGGCCGGGGCGAACCAGCTGCACACAGGGGCCGCAGCGCTGGCAACCGGTGAACAGTCCGCCGTCGACGGCGCCGCCGGCCTCGCGGACGGGGCCCGGAAAGTGGACGCCGGCGCGGCCCAGCTCGCCGATGGTGCGGGCCAGGCCGCCACCGGCTCCCGCACCCTGGCCGACGAGATCGGAAAGGGCGCCGGCCAGGTTCCCAACCCGGACGACACGCAAAAGAGCAACCTCTCCCAGGTGATGGCCGATCCTGTGGCGGTCAGCAATGTCTCGCAGGCCAAGGCCGGTTCCTACGGCGCGGGGCTGGCGCCGTTCTTCCTTACGCTCGCCCTGTGGATCGGGATCTTCATGCTGATCCAGGCGATGCGGCCCATCACCCAGCGGGCCCTGGCCTCGAACGCGCCCTCGTGGAAGATCGCGCTGGGCGGCTGGCTGCCGTTCCTGCTGGTCTCGGTGGTGCAGGCGTCCCTGCTGACCCTGGTGGTGGATGTGGCGCTGGGATTGAACCCCGCGCACCCGGTCCTGATGTGGCTGTTCCTGCTGGCGGCGGCGATGGCGTTCAGCGCCCTCATCCAGGGGATCGTGGCCCTGTTGGGCTCTCCGGGCAAGCTGGTGGTGCTGATCCTGTTGGTCCTGCAGCTGGTGTCATCGGGCGGCACGTTCCCGTGGCAGACCACCCCGGAGCCGCTGCATGCGGTGCACCAGGTCCTCCCCATGGGTTACGTTGTGACCGGGATGCGGCACCTGATCTACGGCGCGGACCTGTCCATGATTGTTCCCACCCTGGTTGGCCTGCTGGGGTACACGGTACTGGGCGCAGCCCTGTCCACCCTGGCGGTGCGCAAGAACAAGTACTGGACACTCAAGACGCTGAAACCGGAGATTGCCGTATGACCACCGAACCCCAGGCCGGGGCAAAAGCGCTCCGGCCTGCCCGAACCAACGCCACCCGCCAGAAACTCTTCGACGCCTCCATGGAGCTCATCGGCGAGCGCGGGGCGGCCAACGTCACGGTGGACGAGATCGCCGCCGCGGCGGGGGTGTCCAAGGGCACGGTCTATTACAACTTCGGCAGCAAATCCGAGCTGATCGCCCAGCTGCTGCGGCACGGGGTGGACATCCTCAAGGCACGCCTGCTTGAGGCCGCTGCCGGCGGCGGCGGCCGGGACCCGCTGCTGGCCATGGAAGCGATGATTGGCCAGGCCATGGACTTCATGGCCGAATACCCTTCCTTCGCCCGCCTGTGGGTCAGCGAGAACTGGCGGATCCCCAGTGAATGGCAGGGCACATTTTCGGTCCTGCGCGGGGAGCTCCTCGCGGTCATCGGCCAGGCCGTGGAAAGCGTAGCCGCGGCGTATCCGGTGGATGGCTCGGTGTCCCGGGGCAGCCTGGAGACGGCCATCTTCGGCGCTTGCTTCGTGGTGGGCCTGGACCGGCAGACCTACAATCCCGAGCGGACCCGTGACCAAAGTGTTGCAGCAATCATGGCCATCATGCGCGGCTACGTCCTGAGGGAGGCCGCTCCTCGGGGATGATGGAGCACATGCGCCATACCGGAAAGAGCGGAAAGTTTGCGGTGATCTGCGGCGTCGTCGCCGCCGGGCTGCTGGTGCTCACGGGGATGACCCTTGCGGAGCCGGTGTTCGTCGCGTTCCTTGGCGTCCTGGCCCTGGCGTACCTGGCTGCGGTGGCCGAGATCGTGGTCCGCCGCCGGCGCTTCGCCCTGCTCGCGGCAGGGACCGGAACCGCCCTGGCCCTCGGCTTTTCCCTGGCGTTCCTCAGCACCTGGACGCTGGCGTACGACGACCAGTCCTCCTTCCTGGGCACCCCGCTGCCCACCCGCGACCCGGACAACTACTTCCTGGGCGCCGGGGTTGCGGCCGCTGCAACGTTCGGAATCCTCTTCCTGGGCGCGCTCTGGCCGGGGCGGCGGCGTGCAGCACCGGTCCGCAGGCCAGCCGGAACCACCAGGCGCCCGGCGGCCGCACCACGGACGGGCACCCGGGCCACATTGCAGGGCACCGCACCGCAGCGCACCCCCTCGCAGCGGTCCGGTCCGCCCCGCAGCCCACGCGGTGCCGCACCACGGGCCGGCCAGGCGTCCGGGGCACAAACATCCGGCGCCCAGGCGTCCCCCGGTCAGCGGACGTCCGCCTCCCGCGCTCCCGTCCGGGGGACGTCGGCGGCAGCCAAGCGCCCGTCGTCGTCCGTGTCTCCGGCGCCCAAACCGGCACCACGGCCCGGCAGCGGCTCAGCCCCGCGCCGCTGACGGCGCCCGCCCGCTCGGGTAATCACCGCGGTGGCGACGCCGCCCAGGAGGAGCAGGCCACCCGCCAGTTCCGTTGCCGATGGCACCTCGGCGAGGACCAGCCACGCCGTGCTCATGCCCACCACCGGGACCAGCAGCGTGAAGGGCACCACGGCCGACGACGGGTGGCCGGCAAGGAGCCGGTTCCAAATGCCGTAACCCACCAGCGAGGCAAAGATTGCCGTGTACAACGCGCTGAGCACGGTGGGCATCTGCAGCGTTGCCAGTGATTGCCACACCGTATCCGGCCCGTCCACCAGCACGGACAATGCCCCCAGCGGAAGCGGGACCACAGCCCCGGACCAGACCACCAGCCCCAGGCCGGAAGCGGCTTTCGCCTTCCGGGCCAGGACATTGCCGGCAGCCCATGACAATGCAGCGGCCAGGACAATGACCAGCGGGAGGAGCGGTGCCACGGCGCTGCGTCCTGCCGCCACGACGGCGAGCCCGGCGACGCCCAGCACCACGCCCGCCAGTTGACGCCGGCTGGGGCGTTCGCCCAGGAAGCCCGCGGCAAGGAGGACGGTCAGCAGGACCTGCGCCTGCAGGACCAGGGATGCGAGCCCCGCGGGCATGCCCAGCGCCATGGCCAGGTACAGGAGGCCGAACTGGCCCGCGCTCATGAAGAGTCCGACGCCGAGGATGGCCTTCCAGCTGATGTCCGGTTTCCTGATGAAGAAGATCCAGGGGAACACCACCAGGACGAAGCGCATGGCGACGAACAGCAGCGGCGGGAAGTCGTGGCCGCCGGCATGCAGCCCGAGGTCGATGGCCACGAAGTTCAGGCCCCACAACAGGGCGACAAGGACGGCAAGCAGGGAATCGCGCAGGTTCACATCCCATACTCTGACAGCACAGCGGATGAAGCACCAGCGCTGGTTTGTACCGTAAATCATGTACCTTTGCTTCATGATCGACATCGGTTCCCTGCGGGCCCTCGCAGCGGTGGAGCAGCACGGCTCCGTTATTGCGGCTTCGGAAGCCATGGGGTTCAGCCCGTCGGCCGTGTCCCAACAGGTGAAGAAGCTGGAGAAGGAAGCCGGCTTCGCGGTGCTGGAGCGCCGGGGCCGTGGCGTCCTGCTCACGGAACGCGGACTGGCCCTGGCGGCATACGGCCGACGCATCCTGGCCGAGCTGGAGGAACTGCAGTCCACGCTCCTGGCAGATCCGGCCAAGCCCAGCGGCAGCCTCCGGGTGGTGTCATTTTCCACGGCCTGCCGCGGACTGGTGGGTCCGCTGCTGGCACAGCTCGAAGAGTCAGGCGCGGCGTTGAGTATCGCGGTGCTGGCCGAGGATCCGCGGGAAGCCGTGGCCCGGGTGGCCAACGGGGAGGCGGACCTGGGCCTGGTGCACAACTGGAATTCGGTGCCGCTGGTGATCCCGGAGCATCTGACGCTCGAGTGGCTCTGCGAGGATGTGGCGGACGTCCTGGTGCACCGCAGCCATCACCTGGCGGGGCGCCCTGCGGTTGCCCCGGCGGAGCTTGTTGACGAACGCTGGATCAGCACGCCGGCGGGGGCCATCTGCAACGAAGCCCTGCTGCGGATTTTCGCGGACCTGGGGCGGGTGCCGGACATCCGGGTTTACGATCCCGATTTCGCGACGCATATTGCGATGGTGGAGCAGGCGGTGGCGGTGGCGCTTGTTCCCCGGCTGGGGCGGCCGGCACTCCCCCGGGATGTGGTGGCCGTTCCGGTGGTCAACCCGGTCCAGGCCCGCCAGGTTGGGCTCATCCATCGCAAGACCATGACGGCCAGCCCCGGCATCAGGCACGTTGCGGGCCTGCTGCGGGAGATTGCCGGCAGCAGGGTTGCCGCTAGTGGGCCCGGGGAACTTTGAACCGGGTAATCCGGGCGTCCTGCCCATCCAGTTCCGCCCAGGGCTTTTCCGCCTCCAGCACGGTCAGCGCATTGGTGGGGAAGCGGGTGGCGGCGTCCATGTAGGCGTCGTGGTCGGAGTCCCGCGAGGCGAGGTGCATTGCCAGGTCCTGCACGCCGGGCAGGTGCGCGATCAGCATCAGTGTGGTCACGGTGTCCGGCACGTGGTTGACCACGGTGAGCATCCGCTGCGCTGAGGCCGCATACAAGCCGTCTTCAAGCTTGGGCGTGGGTGCCTTGTCCCCAGCTCGGAGCAGACCCAGGTGCACGTCTGCCGGGTGCGCAGGGCGCTGGAGCACAGGATGAAGTCGGGGACAATGTTGTGCTTGAGCAGCCACCGCCCGGCGAGCGGCGCTTCCCGGTGTCCGCGGTCCTCGAGCGGCCGCTCATGATCGGCCACCCCGCCCGGCCAGTCAGCCTTGGCATGGCGCATGATCACGAGGCGTCGAACATGGTGCGAACTCATGGCCCAAGCCTATCCAAACCACTTAGCCGCGGCACCGGGCCACGGCACTTGGGGCGGTGCTAGATCGAGTATTCCGGAGCGGCCCAGACAACAACCTCGGGGTGCTCGTAGAACCGGTAGCCCTGGCCGCGGACCGTGCGGACGGTATTGGCAAGGCGGCCCAGCTTGGAACGGAGGCGCCGGATGTGGACGTCGATGGTGCGCTCGTTGGGCACCTCTTCGGCGTTGCGCCACAGCCCTTCGAGCAGTTCGTCGCGGCCCACGGTGCGGGTGCCGTTCTCGACGAGGTAGTTCAGGAGTTCAAACTCCTTGAAGGTGAGGTTCAGGGATTCACCGTCGAGGTGGACTTCGCGACGGGCGAGGTCGATCAGGACACCGGAGGGGCGCGGTTCCTGCGGCTGGGCAGGACGGGCGGCCTCGGTGCGCTGGCGGGAGTTGACCGTGGGGTCGCCGAACGTGGAACGGACGACGTCGAGCGCGGAACCGGGGGTGCCGGCCGGAGCCACCGCAACGGCCGCGTAGCTCTCGGCGCCGGAGACCAGCGACTGGGCGTAGGCACGGATTTCCTGGGCAAGCTTGGCGATGGAGGTACCGGCTGCTGCCGCGGTCTCCTCATCGATCCCCATGTACAGGACGAACCCGCGGGCCACGTTGTCATTGGCCACCGGGCGAACAGCATTCGGGCCGGCCACCACGGGCGTGGGGGCCGTGACCGGAGCGGCCTCTGCAGGCTGCACGGCGCGGAGCTGGCCGTAGGAGTTCGGGTTGTATCCCTGCGGGGCGTAGCCCTGCGCGGGGAAGGCGCTGCCGGAAGTGGGAGCAAGCGACGGGCGGGGCCCGAAACCGGGGCGCAGGCCCGAGGGCTGGCCTGCCTTGGCGGCGTTACGGACGGAGATGTGGACGTATCCGGATGCAACTGACATGGAATGCTTACCTCAATGTGAATGGCCGTGTTCGCGGCTCGAATGCTGGATTCCCCGTAGACGCGGACCGGGGAGGGGCGCCCGACGCTGGGCTGGGGGGCGAATGCCTAAGAACTTCAGGGGTGCGAAGGTCAGGCGTGCATTCGACAACAGCGCATGTCGGCAGCAGCGGATGTGCTGGGCCAATATTCTGCGGCTGCAGGTGCTGTTGAGTTCTTGTTCACATTGGAAGTGTGCAGCGTAACAATGCCAACTTGCAAGTAACAATGGACCAATTCGTCCACATGGTGAGACAAAACCGCCGATTGTGCTTTAGATCACTATTTCGAGATGGGGAAATAATAACGTTCGTTATCCGGAGAACAGTCTCGGTTAGCCACTCATTCGGAAGATAATTCGATAGAAGGCCAATTCTCCGAATCTCCCCGAAATTCAATCGCTTGACATAGAATCGGCCGGACGACTGCGCGCCATGTCCAGTCCCGGCCCTGCCGGCGGCAGATTTTTTTGCCCGGACGGCGGGCGTGGGCCGGCGGCAGGACCTGCCTGGGAGTGGTACGGCATGCTTGGGTCAGTTGCTGCTGGTTCCGGTGCCGGCCGAGGTACCGGCACCTGCGGTGGCAAGCTGGATGGCCTGGGCGGTGTACGAGTCGCCATCCTTGAGCGCGGTCACGCGAACGCTGGCCCCTGCGGTCACGTTGGACAGGCTGAGGGTGGCTCCGGTGGATGTGCCCCCGCGCTGCCTCATCCCCTGTGTGACCTGCACATCGGACCCCACGGCATAGGTGCGGGAGAAGCCATCCTCGCTCTTGACCGTCAGCGACGTGGCCGATACATCCGTCACGGTACCCGCCTGGCCGGCCATGGTCACATAGTTGGAACCTTCCAAGACCACATACTCGGAGTGGATGGCAGCGTTCAGGCCGGCCGCCCCCATCCCCAAGCCCCCTGGGCCCCCGTCCATGCCCATGCCGCCGGCCGCGCCGCCGTTGGTACCGGACTGGGTGCCCGGCCCGGCCATGCCGTTCTGCCCGCCGGGTCCGAACTGGCTGGCCGCGCCCGCGCCCTGGGCGTTGGCTGCCGTGCCCGAGCCGTTTCCGGCCGCGTACGCGCCGGCGCCGGCCGCTGCACCCAGGACCACGGCCGCGCCGCCGACCAGGAGTCCCTTCTTCGCCGTCCAGGCGCCTTTCGGCCCGCGGGACGCCGAGGCGGAAGCGTACTGCTGCGGTGCGCCCCAGCCAGTGCCTGCGCTGTACGCGTGGCCGGACGCGGGCGGAGCACCCCATCCTGCCGACGGCGGACCTTCGGGCGCTCCCCAGCCCTGCGCAGGCTGCCCCTGCCCGACCGTTTCGTAGTCTCCCCTGCCCTGGTTGCCCGGGACGTCCCGGTCGTGGGCCGCCGCGCCGTGGCCGCTGCCCTCTGGTGAGCCTCCCCAGACGGGGGCCGGCTGCCCGTTCTGCCCTGACCTGCCCGGGGCTGGCTGGTTGTTGTGCTCGTCCATTGTCATTCTCCAAAAAAGTCGAAACTGATGGTGGTGATGCTGGTTGTTCCAACAGGTTCTGCCGAATTGCTGTGCAGAGGCTGTGCAGCAGGCCACCTCCGCCTGTGACCTGCACGCTTTCCCCTGCCTGGTTAGCCGCCTGGCCGCGGGTCCAGGTGGCTAGGCTGGAGCTCACAGCTGGAACACAGCAACGGCAAAGCACCGGCACACCGGTAGATCGGAGAGTTGTCCCATGGCATCCCCGCACTCCATGACCAACAACCTGCCCCAGCTCACCCACCCCGACGGCTCTCCGATCCGGGCCCTGGTGGTGGATGACGAACCCAGCCTGTCGGAGCTGATGAGCATGGGACTGCGCATGGCGGGCTGGTCCGTGGCCGTAGCCGGGGACGGACCCACGGCGGTCAAGCTTGCCAAGGACTTCCATCCGGACGTCCTGGTGCTCGACGTCATGCTGCCGGGGTTCGACGGCGTGGAACTGCTGGGCAGGATCCGCGCCTTCGCGCCCGAGGTGCCCGCACTGTTCCTGACCGCAAAAGACGACGTCCAGGACCGGATCGTGGGGCTGGCCGCCGGCGGCGACGACTACGTGACCAAGCCCTTCAGCATGGAGGAAGTCCTGCTGCGCCTGCACCGCCTGGTCCAGCGCTCCGGCGTGGCCGCCATGGATACGGCCGAACTGGTGGTGGGCGACCTGGTCCTCAACGTGGACACCCGGGAGGTCACCCGGGCCGGGGAGGAAATCCAGCTGACGGCCACACAGTTTGAACTCCTCCGCTACCTCATGGAAAACCCCAAGCGCGTGGTGAGCAAGGCCCAGATCCTGGACCACGTGTGGGACTACGACTTTGGCGGCCAGGCGAACATCGTGGAGCTGTACATTTCCTACCTGCGCAAGAAGCTCGAAGCCAACCATCCGCCCATGATCCATACCGTGCGCGGCGCCGGCTACGTCATCAAACCCGCAGACTAGCCAAAGGAAACGCGTGTCTCTTTCCGGTGTTCCCCGGCCCACCGGCCGCTCGTGGTTCAACCCGGCCACCTGGCATCTTCGGACCCGCCTGATCCTGCTCTCGATGGCCCTCCTGGTGGCCATCTCGAGCGCAATCGGCGTGGTCAGCTACGCCTCAATGGACGTCGTCCTTTCCAAGCAGTTGGACGAGCAGCTGACCATGGCGTCACGCGGCCGCCCGCCCGAAGGCAATCCCTCGGGCCGTCCGGATCCGCTCGACGCGCGGGGTCAAAGCGTGGGAACACTCAATGCCAGGGTGGTGGGTGGCCAGATCACGCGGGAAGCAGGTTTCCTGTCCGCGGATTTCACCCGCACGCCGCTGACTTCCCGGGACACAGCCACCCTGCAGGCCCTACCCCGTGACGGCAGCCCGGTTGACCGGGAGCTGTCCAACGGCGACTACCGGCTCATGGCAACACAGACCCCGTACGGCGACGTGGTGATCACCGGGCTGCCGCTGGCAACCAAGGAAAGCACCGAGGCCTCGCTGGTGTTGACGATGGTGCTGGTGTCACTGGGCGGCCTTGTCCTGATCGGGCTGGCCGGCACGGCCTTGATCCGCCGGACCATGCGGCCGCTGGAGCAGCTGTCCGACGTCGCCACCAAGGTTTCCAAGCTGCCGCTCGACGCCGGCGAGGTAGCCCTGGCGGTGCGTGTCCCGCCGTCGGCAGCGCATCCCACCACGGAAGTGGGCAGCGTGGGACACGCGCTGAACCTCATGCTGGACAACGTCTCCAGCGCGCTCGAAGCCCGGCAACGGAGTGAGATGAAGGTGCGCCAGTTCGTGGCGGACGCCTCCCATGAGCTTCGGACCCCATTGACCGCCATCCGCGGATACACCGAGCTGATGCGCATGACCGAAACCCTCACCGAGGACGGCCAAAAGTCGCTGGGCAGGGTGCAAAGCCAGTCGGAGCGCATGACCGCCCTGGTGGAAGACCTGCTGCTGCTGGCCCGGCTGGATGAGGGCAAAGCGACCGAAACCACCGATGTGGACCTCACCCAGCTGGTGATCGAAACCGTCAGCGACGAAAAGGTCATGGCACCGGACCACACCTGGCAGCTGACGTTGCCTGATGAACCGGTAACCGTCCGCGGCGACGCCACCCAGCTCCACCAAGTCCTGGCCAACCTGCTCTCGAACGCCAGGAAGCACACGCCGGCCGGCACCACCGTCACCTCCGGCGTCATGCGCTCCGCCGACGGCAGCGTGGTGGTCACGGTCACCGACGACGGTCCCGGCATTCCCGCCGAGTTCCAGGGCAACATCTTCTCCCGCTTCACCCGGGCCGATGCCGCGCGTTCAGGCTCCGAAGGGTCGTCCGGGCTGGGGCTTTCGATCGTCGAATCCATCGTCGCGGCCCATGGCGGCACTGTGGAACTGGTCTCCCGGCCGGGCAGGACCGAGTTCGCGGTCCGCTTGCCGGCAGCGGCAACCGCCGCGTCCTGACTGCGCGCGCCGGCCGCACTTACACAGGCACGTCACAGGTTGCGCCTAAAGCCCTCAAATGCGGCGGCGCCACTCTTGATTCATGACGCTCACCGACTCCACTTCAGGAACCCTGCCGGACGCCGCGGTGGCGCCGGTGGGCATTCCATCCCGGGGGCGCGCCGGACGGCGCGCCCCCGTGGACACCCGCACCACCGCGCCGGTCCTGGATGTGACCATCCCGGTCTTCAACGAGGAACGCGACCTGGAGGAATGCCTCCGCAGGCTTCATGCCCACTTGCTCGATTCCTTTCCGCACGCGTTCCGGATCACCGTGGCCGACAACGCCAGCACGGACGGCACCTTGAAGATCGCCGAACGCCTGGCCCGGGAGTTCCCCGAACTCGCGGTGGTCCACCTCGACGAAAAGGGCCGCGGAAATGCACTGCGCAAGGTGTGGCTGGCCTCGCCGTCACCGGTCCTGGCCTACATGGACGTGGACCTCTCCACCGACCTTGCGGCCCTGGCACCACTGTTGGCGCCGCTGATCTCCGGCCATTCGGACCTTGCCATCGGCACCCGGCTGACCCGCAACTCCCGCGTAGTCCGCGGACCCAAGCGGGAATTCATCTCGCGCGGCTACAACCTGATGCTGCACTCCTTCATGGGTGCCCGGTTCAGTGACGCACAGTGCGGGTTCAAGGCGATCCGCGCAGACGTCGCCCAACAGATCCTTCCGTACACCGTGGACAACTCCTGGTTCTTTGACACCGAGCTCCTGGTCCTGGCGGAGCGGTGCGGCCTGCGCGTCCATGAAGTTCCCGTGGACTGGATCGACGATCCTGATTCAAGCGTTGACGTGCTCCGGACGGCGCTGGCGGACGTCCGGGGCATGGCACGGCTCACCCTCGACCTGCTCTACGGCCGCATCCCGGTTCCGGGCTGCGGGCAGCCCTGGCGCGGGGGCCGCTGCCCGCCTCGTCCCGGGCGGCCGAGCAAACGCGCGGCGGCAGCCTGTTTGGCCAGTTGGTGCGCTTCGCCGCCATCGGTGCCGCGTCGACCCTGGCCTACCTGGCGATCTTCGTATTCTGCCGCGGCTTCATGGATCCCCAACTTGCCAACTTCCTGGCCCTGCTGATCACGGCGGTGGCCAACACGGGAGCCAACCGGCGCTTCACGTTCGGTATCCAGGGCGGCAACCCGGTCCGGCACCACTTTGAGGGGCTGATCGTGTTCGGCATCGGCCTGGTGCTCACCTCGGGTGCGCTGGCACTGGTGCACAAGACGACGACGCCGGACCGGTGGGCGGAAATCCTCACCGTCGTGGCGGCGAACCTCGCCGCCACTGCCGTGCGGTTCCTGCTGTTCCGGCTCTGGGTCTTCCGGGAGCGGGCGCCGCGCACAGCACCCACCGCGCGCCCCGGTCCCGGGACAGGCCCGGGACCGGCAACAACTTCCGCCGGAACCCCCGCGGCATCGTCCGCCGACGACACGACAGCCACCGCCTCCACAGAAACGGCAGCATCATGACCTCCACCATTTCACCGGCAGGCGCCGGATCGACCACCGAGTCAACCGCCGGTCCACAGCACCCGTCAGGTGCCGCAGTGTCCACGGCCGGCCCCGCACACCCCGGACCGCGCTGGGCCCGCTACGCCTTCGGCGGCCAGCCCCGCTGGGTGCGCCCCTCGGCCGCAGGCCTCCTGGTGGCCACGGCAATCCTGTACCTCTGGAACCTGGCCGCCACCGGCTACGGAAACTCCTTCTATGCCGCTGCCATCCAGGCGGGCACCAAGGACTGGACGGCGTTCCTCTTCGGATCGCTCGACGCCGGAAACGCCATCACCGTGGACAAGCCGCCCGCGGCGCTCTGGATCCCGGCCCTCGCGGGCCGCATCTTCGGCTTCTCGTCACTGAGCATGCTGGTGCCCGAGGCGCTCATGGGAGTGGCCGCCGTCGGCTTCCTGTACCTCGCCGTGAAGCGGGTTTCCGGACCGGCGGCAGGCCTCCTGGCAGGCGGCGCCCTGGCACTGACGCCCGTAGCGGCGCTGATGTTCAAATTCAACAACCCGGACGACATGCTCACCCTCTGCCTGGTGCTGGCGGCGTACTTCACCACCCGGGCCATCGAACGGGCCGGATGGAAGTGGCTGGTGGCGGCGGGGGCCGTGATTGGCATGGCGTTCCTCAGCAAGATGCTGCAAGGCTTCCTGGTGGTCCCCGCGCTTGGACTTGCGTACCTGTGGGCTGCCCCCACCCCGGTGGGACGCCGGCTGGTGCACCTGCTCGGCGCGCTGGGCGGGATCATCGTGGTGGCCGGCAGCTACGTCGCCCTTTTCCAGCTGACGCCGGCCTCGGAACGGCCGTACATGGCCGGGTCCACCACCAACAGCTTCCTGGAACTGACCTTCGGCTACAACGGCCTGGCCCGCATCACCGGTTCGGGTGAAGGAATGCCCGGAGGCGGAGCCGGTGGCCCGGGCGGCGGTGCGGCGGGCGGCTTCGGCGGCGGCAATGCCGGGTTCGGCGGAGCGGCCGGCCTGCTGCGGATGTTCGGGACCAGCTTCGGCGGCGAGGTGTCGTGGCTGCTGCCCGCCGCGCTGGTGCTGCTGGTGGCAGGCTTGTGGTTCACCCGCCGCGAAGCGCGCACGTCCCGGAGCCGCGCGGCCCTGATCCTGTGGGGCGGCTGGCTTCTGGTCACGGCGGGCGTCTTCAGCTTCATGAGCGGCATCGTCCACCCCTACTACTCAGTGGCACTGGCCCCGGCCATCGCCGCGCTGGTGGGCATCGGCGCGGCGGAACTCTGGCGCGGCCGCGCGTACTGGCCGGCACGGACAACTCTGGCCGTCGTGGTCCTGGGCACCTCAGTCTGGTCCTCGGTGCTGCTGGGCCGCGACACGTCATGGCTGCCGTGGTTGCGCATCGCCACCATCGTCCTCGGTGTCCTCGCGGCGGCCGCCATCCTCCTCCGCCTTGACGGCAAGGGCGCTGCGGGACGGTTCCGGCGCTCCGGGACGGCCGCCGTCGTCGTTCTCTCTTTGCTTGCCGGGGGCCTTGGAACGGCTGCCTGGACCCTGGCCACCGCCGCGTCCGCCCACTCGGGATCCATCCCGACGTCGGGGCCCGCGGGTTCCTCGGCGGGCGGTTTCGGGAACAGGGCTGCCGGGTTCCGGGACGACGCCGCGCTCCGTGGCGACCGGACCGACGGAACAGATGCGGCAGCCGGTACCGGCGGTTTTGATCCCGCGAACGGAGCCGGCGGCGTCAACGGCGCCCCCGGAGCCGGCGGGGCCGGCGGTCCCGGCGGTCCCGGCGAAGGCACCGCCGATGCAGCCGTAACCGCGCTGCTCACGGGCACCAGCACGAAGTGGTCGGCGATTGTCTCCGGGGCCAGCCAGGCCGCCAGCCTGGAACTGGCCACGAACACCAACGTCATTGCCCTGGGCGGCTGGAACGGCGGTGACCCCTATCCCACGCTCGCCGAGTTCCAGGCCATGGTGGCAAAGGGTGAGATCGGCTACTTCATCGAAGGCGGCATGGGCGCCGGCATGGGCGGCCGGGGCGGCAACTCCGAGGTGGCCGCCTGGGTGCAAGCCAACTTCCAGGCCCAAACCGTGGGTAACTCCACGGTGTACCAACTCACCAAGTAGGACCCCATGGCCAGCTCTTACCCCACCCCAGTGCAGGCTCCCTCCGCTCCCGCTGCCCACCGCCCTGGTGCCGCGGCCCGCGTGCGGCGGGATCCCCCGGCCCGCCGGCACCGGCTGGAACTTGCAGCCGTGCTGGCAGCTACCGCCGTGCTGTACCTGTGGAACCTCGGGGCATCGGGCTGGGCCAACGCTTTCTACTCCGCCGCTGCCCAGGCCGGATCGCAGGACTGGGCGGCCTGGTTCTTCGGCTCCTCGGACGCCGCCAACTCCATCACGGTGGACAAGCCACCGGCGTCCCTGTGGATCATGGGGTTGTCGGTCCGGATTTTCGGCCTGAGCTCCTGGAGCATCCTGGTTCCTGAGGCCCTGATGGGCGTCGGCACCGCCTGGCTGCTGTACCTGGCCGTCCGGCGGGCCGCGGCGCCGGCCACTGGTGACCCGCGGCTCGCCCACCGGGCAGGGCTGCTGGCCGCCATTGCGCTGGCACTGACGCCCGTAGCCACGCTGATGTTCCGGTTCAACAACCCGGACGCCCAGCTGGTGCTGCTCATGACCGCCGCCGCCTATGCGGTGCTCCGCTCCGTGCAGGAGGACAGGTTGCGCTGGCTCCTGCTGGCAGGGGTATTCCTGGGCTTCGGATTCCTTGCCAAGCAGCTGCAGGTCCTGCTGGTGGTTCCCGGTTTTGCCCTCGCCTACCTGGTCGCGGCGCCCGCCAGGCTGGGCCGGCGGCTGCTGCACCTGCTCGCCGCCGGTGCCGCGATGCTTGCCGCGGCCGGCTGGTGGCTGGCGGTCGTGGAGCTCATCCCGGCTGCGGACCGTCCGTTCATTGGTGGTTCGCAGGACAATTCCATCCTGGAACTGACCCTCGGCTACAACGGCTTGGGCCGGCTGACAGGCGACGAGACAGGGAGCGTGGGCGGCGCCAACGGCTGGGGCGTTCCCGGGCTGCTGCGGATGTTCAACAGCGAGTTTGGCGGCCAGATCGCGTGGCTGCTGCCCTCCGCACTGATCCTTGCTGCCGGCCTGCTATGGGTGGGACGCCGGGCGCCGCGGACTGACGCCGTCCGGGCGTCGGTGCTCATCTGGGGTTCCTGGGTCCTGGTGACCGGCCTGGTCTTCAGTTTCATGGCGGGCATCATCCACCCCTACTACGCGGTGGCGTTGGCGCCCGGGATCGCAGCCCTGGCCGGCCTGGGCCCGGTACTTCTCTGGCAGCACCGGCGGCAGGCCGCCGCGGCGGTCTTCCTGGCCGCCGCAGTGGCCGCGGCAGCCCTGATGGCATTCACCCTGCTGGGAACCACATCCGCCTACGGCCCGTGGCTGCGCTGGGTGGTGCTGGCGGCAGGCCTTGCGGCCGCAGCAGGAACAGGGTTGAACAGGTTCATCGGCCTGAGCTCCGTGCAACGGACGACGACGGCGCTCGCCATTGCGGCATCGCTCGCCGGCCCGTTGGCCTTCTCCATGTCGACGGCGGCGACGGCGCACAGCGGGGCCATTGTTAGCGCCGGACCGGCGACGTCGTTCGGCGGCCCGGGCGGGTTCGGCGGAAACCGGACCGGCGGGTTTGGCGCGGGCGGCACGTCCCGGCAGTTCAACGGCCAGGCCGGACAAGGCCAGGGTGCAGGCCAGGGCGGGGCAGCGCAGGGCGGTCAGGGTGCCACCGGTGGCCGCGCCGGCGGGATGGGCGGCCTCCTGGGCGCGCCCACGCCGTCGGCCGGGCTGGTGGCCGCATTGAAGGACGGTGCCTCAAACTACACCTGGGCAGCGGCAGTAGTCGGTTCGAACAATGCCGCAGGTTACCAACTGGCCACGGAACTGCCGGTGATGGCCGTGGGCGGCTTCAACGGCACCGACCCCTCCCCCACGCTGGAACAGTTCCAAGCGCTGGTCTCCCAAGGCCGGATCCACTACTTCATTTCCGGCGGGACCGTGATGTCCAGCAGCGGCTCTGACGCCTCCAACCGGATTGCGCAGTGGGTGGCGTCCACCTTCCCGGCGCAAAACATTGGCGGGACCACCGTCTACGTTTTAGCGGGATAAACCCAACTGCGGAGCCCGGTCTGCAGCAAATCGACGCGCCATGATTCGTGACTTCCGTTACCCAAATGTGACTAATGCGCAATCTTCCTGTACCGTCGATTGGGTGCGGTCCCCGTTCGGGCCGCATATCCCGGGTTGACGCCAAGCTCTGCCGCTTCCCGGATTCCGCTTGAGCAACGGCAGAGGCGGGGGACCCACCGTCCCGGGCAATGATTGCCCTTGGGGTTAAGCCAGCACGTGTTTTTTCCGTGCGGCCGGATGCCCTCATCCGAACCCGACAGCTAACTCCGCAGGTGTGAGAGGCGATCAATCATGTCTAAATCCATGGCAAAACCATGCCTGCAAACCAAGGCAAAACATCGGGCCAAACCCCAGCCCGCCAAAAAGACCACCGTGGGCCGGCGTGTTGCGGTCCTCGCTGCATCATGCGCAGTGCTGGTTGGCGTTGGCGCGGCAGGCCAGGCGACCAACAGCATGACCCAGGCGTCGTCCACCGGGTCAAGCGCTTCCACGTCGGCGGCGGATGCCCAGATGAGCATCGAGAAGAGCGAAATCCGGTCCAACCCGGCCGCTAATCCTGCTCCTTCCGCCATCAGCGTGGCACCGCAGGCCGCGGAGCCGGCCCCCGCGCCCGCTCCCGCCGCCCCGCCGGCTGAAGCACCCGCCCCGGCACCGGCCCCCGCACCTGCGCCTGCTCCCGTCGTCGCGGTTAACGATCCCGCGGGCGCCCAGGCCTACGCCGCCAGCCAGCTGTCCTCCTTCGGCTGGGGACCGGACCAGATGCAGTGCCTGCAGACGCTGTGGACCAAGGAATCCGATTGGACCACCACCGCCACCAACGCCAGCAGCGGCGCGTACGGCATCGTCCAGTCGCTGCCTGCGGAGAAGATGGCCAGCGCAGGGGCCGACTACCTGACCAACTACCGCACGCAGATCAACTGGGGCCTGGACTACATCAAGAAGAGCTACGCCTCGCCCTGCGGTGCGTTGAACTTCCACCTGGCACACAACTGGTACTAGGCACCCCCAGCACCAGGCACAACGCAAACCGCGGGCCGCATCACGTTGATGCGGCCCGCGGTTTGCGTTAACCGGCGCCCTGGACGTCGCCGGGCCCGGCGTTCCGCCATGGGATGTACTGGACAGACCACTTATTGCCGTCCGGATCGGCGAAATACAGGAAATGGCCCCACTGCTGCACATCCACGTCGCTGACGTCCACGCCGTTGCCCTTGAGCTGGCGGTGGGCAGCCTCGATGTCGCTGACCACCAGCTGCAGGTTGGAGCCGGTGCCCGGCGGAGCGTCGGTGAGCCCTTCGCCGATGCAGATGGAGCAGGCGGAGCCGGGCGGCGTCAGCTGCACGAAGCGGATCGACTCCGAGGGTCGTTCGTCGTAGTCGGCGTTGAAGCCAACCTTGTTGACGTAGAAATCCTTGGCACGGTCAACGTCGGATACAGGGACAAAGACAAGTTCAAGTTTCCAGTCCATCCGCACAGGGTAGCGGCGGGAACCGTTTTGAAAAAGGGTGGAACCTACCCGGCGATGCCGTACAGGCGGTCGCCGGCGTCGCCCAGGCCAGGGACGATGTAGGACTTCTCGTTGAGCTTCTCGTCGATGGAGGCCAGCACGATGTGCACATTGGCGTCGCCCAGTTCTTCCTCCAGCTTGGCCAGGCCCTCCGGGGCTGCCAGCAGGCAAATGCAGGTGACGTCGGAGGCGCCGCGCTTGAAGAGGAACTTGATGGCCTCACGCAGGGTCCCGCCGGTGGCCAGCATCGGGTCCAGGACGAAGACCTGGCGGCCGGTGAGGTCCTCGGGAAGGCGTTCGGCATACGTGATGATGTCCAGGGTTTCCTCGTCCCGGGCCATGCCCAGGAAGCCCACCTCAGCGGTGGGAACCAGCTTGGTCATGCCTTCCAGCATGCCCAGGCCGGCGCGCAGGATGGGTACCACCAGCGGGGTGGGTTTGGTGAACGCGGTGCCGACCGTGGTGCTGACGGGCGTCTGGATGGTCACGGGCTCGGTGCGGACCTCCCGCGTGGCCTCATAGGCCAGGAGGGTCACCAGCTCTTCCGTCAGCTGGCGGAAGACCGGCGACGGCGTGTTTTTGTCCCGCAGGACGGTGAGCTTATGGGCGACCAAGGGGTGGTCAACAACGAGAGTGCGCATCCCCTAAAACTATCATCCGGCGCTGCCTTTACCGGGCCCGGAGGAACCGCCGTCGTGCAGTTCCTCCGCCACGACGTCGCGCACAATGGGACGGTCGAACGACGGCGCGGCACCCACGTGTTCCCGCCTGCGGACAATGTGGAACAGCCGGTGGGCCATGATCACCACACCCACCCAGGTGAGCCCCAGCAGCCAGCCGGCCATGACGTCCGTGAGCCAGTGGTGGCCCAGGAAGACCCGGCTCAAACCCATGGCGATGATGAACACCGCGCCCGCTGTGATGGCCAGGACCCGGACGCGCATGGCGTCGAACTGGAGGCAGATCAGATAGACCACCAGGCTGATCACCACGGTGGTGTTGAGGGTATGCCCGCTCGGGAACGACGGGGAATCCTCGTACGGCGGAACGGCGTCAGCGTGATCCGGACGCGTGCGTCCCACCAGCTTCTTGCCGAGGGTGGTGGCGGTAATGGACACGGCTGCGGCGCCGCCGATCAGGACCAGAGGACGCCAGTTGCGGCTGAGGAAGGTCAGCCACGCGGTGAGGATGCTGGCCAGGATGGGCATTCCGATGCCACCCCCGATATTGGTGAACCCGGTGACAAATGCGTCGAGCCCGGGGCTGCGGAGGCTCTCGGACAGGGCAAGCGCCGGCTTGTCCAGGTTGGCCAGCCCGGCGGAGTCCACCACGTTGTCATACACCTCGGCGCCCAGCAGGGCGAGGGAGACGATGACAACACCGCCCACGAGGATGGTGAGGACCAGCGCCGCGTAGGGTTTGAACCAGGTCCCCAAGCGGTCCCGAAGCGTATCCATGGTGCCTCCCGGCATCGGTAAGTAACCTGAGTATCCCCGAAACTATCATTGAGCCATGCCGTTGCCCGAAAAGAAACACGACGCCTGGATGGGCCTTGCCCTCGCGGAGGCGCACCGCGCCCTCGCCACGGAGGACGTGCCCATCGGCGCCGTGGTCATCGGGCCCGACGGCGGGGTGCTGGGTTCCGGCCGGAACCAGCGTGAGGAGCTGGGTGACCCAACAGCCCACGCCGAGGTGGTGGCTATCCGGGAAGCTGCCGCACGGTTGCAGGAACGGGCCAGGCTCGACGGCGGCCGGGGCGACGGCTGGCGGCTCTCAGACTGCACGTTGGTGGTCACCCTGGAACCCTGCGCCATGTGCGCGGGCGCGATCGTCCTGGCCAGGATCCCCCGGGTGGTTTTCGGGGCGTGGGACGAGAAAGCCGGTGCCGCAGGATCCGTGTTCGACATCCTGCGCGAACGGCGGCTCAATCATTGGGTTGAGGTGTACCCGGGCGTCCGCGAGGAAGAGTGCGCCCGGTTGCTGCGCGAGTTCTTCGCGGCACACCGCAGCAGCCTTTAGCGCGTCCCGGCGGGCATCTTTACCTCGGCGGGTTTCCGGCAGTCGGCGGCGGGCATCCTGTCCGCGGCGCATTTCAGTCAGTCTGCGGCTGCGCGTGCCGTCAGTCCCCCGCTGCCACCAGCGCCACCATGGCCTGGGCCGTCCTACTCCAGCCGGGGAGATCCTGCCGGGCCTCCGCCGCGGCTGCGCGCCAGCCCTCGCGGACCCGCGCGTCCTCGAGCCACTGCCGCAGGACCGCAGCCAGCCGGCCGGGACTCTCCTGGCCCCCGACGGTCAGGGGAACCGCTGCCCCCGGAAGTCTTGGCCCGCCGTCGGACGTTTCCAGTCCGGCGAGGGTGAGCGCCTCCACCGCGCCCGTGCCTGCCCTGACCAGCGCGGGGATGCCGTGGGCCAGGCTCTCGGTGACGGCCATCCCGAAGGCTTCCGTCCGTGACACCAGCAACGTCAGGTCGGTCCGGGCCCACTGTGCCTCCAACGGTTCGCCGGTGAGCTCGCCGGTCAGCCGCACCCGCTCCTGCAGACCGTTCCCGGCAACCGCAGCCTGGACTGCCTGCGCATACACCGGATCGGCTTGGTCCGACCCCACGAGCGACGCAGTCCAGTCAAGATCCCGGACCCGGCCCAGGGCCTGGACCGTGAGCAGCTGGTCCTTGTTGGGCAGGAGCGCCGCGACGACGGCAAGGTGGGGCGGCGTGGAACCGGACGCGAGGGGTGCCGGCTCCACGCCGGGGAGGACAACCCGCGCTTGCGGGAGCCCTCGTTTGCGGAGCTCGTTTGCCGCAGATGTGCTGGTGCAGATGACGCCGGTTGCGGCGCGCAAGGCCCTGGCTTCGCGGACAAGGGCCCGGCTGCCTGCATCTTCCGGCACGGGCATATGCACCAGGACCCATGTTTGTCGGCCGGCTTTCGCAGCGAATTCCAGTTCGTCCGGAGCTTCCACGGCCACCAGCCCATCCACGATCGCCACAGGCTGCCCGGGATGTGTTTCCGGGTCCCACGCCCCGAGGAGGGCGCCCAGCCGGCGTCGTTCGTGTGCGCCCGCATCCGGCCAGGTGCCCTCCACGGCAATGACCTCAACCCCGGCACCCAACGCCTGGAGGCCGGCAACCAGCCGCGCGTTGTAGACGTTGCCGCCCGAGCTGTGGCGGATATTGCCCGGGACGAACAGCCGGAGGGGGCGCACGGTCAGTCGGACAGGTCCAAGGCGCAGGTGGCCCAGGCGTCCGGATTTTCCCGGAGGGTGACGTCGATTCCCGCCAGTTCGGGGCCGTCTGCGGTGTCCTTGACACTGGCCGCCACCTTCCGGGCGATGTACTCGGCCAGGGCCTCCGTGGTGGTGAGCTTGCCCTCGAAATCCGGGTGCTCGTCCAGGTTTCGGTAGTTCAGGCCGCCCAGCACGTCCTCGATGATGGTCCCGGCGGCTCCAATGTCCAGCACGATCGCGTCCGGGTTCAGGGCACGACGCCGGAAGCTCACCTCAGCGACGAATGTTGCGCCGTGCAGTGCTTGTGCGGGCCCGAAGGCCTCGCGGGGAAGGCTGTGGGCGATCATGAAGTGGCGGCGGACGGTCAAGCTGAACATTGGCTACCTTACGTTTCGGAGTTGTGGGTTACTTGGGTGGGGGCCGGGTTGCCGGAAGGGTATTCGACCACGTGGCACAGGGCTTCCAGCGTGCCGTCGGACAGGCTCTGGACCACCTCCGGAAGGTCCTCGAACCGGGACGAACCGGTCAGGAACGCATCGAATACAGGGTCCTTGAGCAGCGATACGGCAAGGTTGAGGCGGTCCGCATTGGTGCGGCGGTGGCGCCGGGACCGGGCCACCATGCCTACCTGGCTGGCCCTGATGGACAGCCTGCGCGCATGGAAATCCTCACCCAACGGTATGGTCACCGTCCTGTTGGCGTACCAGGACATCTCGATGACATCACAGTCGTCGCCGACGAGCTGGAGGCTGCGTTCCAGTCCTTCCTGCGAGGCGGAGCAGTGGATGACGATGTCGCAGTCAGCCAAGGCATCGTCGGGATGGACGAAGTCGACACCGATCGCATCGGCCAGCTGCTTCCTGCCCGGGTCCAGGTCCACCAGTTGCAGGCGCTCCAGCGGGAACGTGCGCAACAGGGTGGCCACCATGCCACCCACCAGGCCCGCGCCGACGACCGCAACCCGGTCCCCCAGGCGCGGCCCAGCCTCCCACAGGGCGTTGACTGCGGTTTCGACCGTGCCGGTCAACACCGCTCGCCGGGACGGGACATCGTCCGGGATCCGCGTCAGTGACTCCAGCGGCACCACATAGCGGTCCTGGTGCGGGCTCAGGCAGAACACGCGCGCGCCCTTCCAGTCCTCTGGCCCCTCCTCCACAACGCCAACGGAGAGGTAGCCGAATTTTACCGGCCCGGGGAACTCCCCTTCCTGGTGCGGGGCGCGCATCTGCCCAGCGACCCGGGGCGGAACAGCGCCGGCGTGGACTACCATTTCGGTGCCCCTGCTGATGCCGGAGTAGAGGGCACGGACCAACACCTCGCCGGGACCGGGTGCGGGCATTTCTTCGGGCCTGAGCTCGCCGTGCTGCTTTGCGGTGGTCCAGTATGCGGTTGCGTGGATCGGAGGCTGTGGATTCATCATCTTGCTGATGAATCTAGCCCGACGTGCACGCGCCGGGAAAGTCCGACGGCGCGTGGCGGCGTTTCCGGTCACCGTTCCGTTTGGGAAGAGGCGGGTGAACGGCCCGGCGGATCGAGTGCGCACCGCAGCTTGGGCGTGGGGCTTCATGCGGCCTAAGCAGAGGGCGGGTGGAGAATGCGGTCCAGGCACGCTTCGGCCAGCGAGTAGTCGATTCTGCTCAGGTCCGCGACGCTGAAGGGCACTCTTTGCAGGGGCCTTGGCTCTGCTCTTTCCAGCTCCGGCGCCGTCCTGTCGTGGTCGACGAATCCCGGTGGCCACACGGGTGGTTGCCAGTCTTGGTGTTCGCTGTGGTAGTGGCGGCCGGCCGGTGAGGTCCAGCCCGGTGGTTCGGTTTTGCTGGCCGGGGTGGGTTTCCAACCGGTGGTATGCCGGAGCCGGTGGTGTTTCGGGCAGGGCTGTCCCAGGTTGCTGACTCCGGTGGTCCCACCGTTGGCCCAGGCCAGGATGTGATCGGCCTCCGTGTCCAGTGAGCTGTTGCTGCACCTCGGGAACGGGCACTTACCATCCCGGAGCCGGAGCCAGTTCCGCATCGCCTTGCCCACCCGGTAACTGGTCCTGCCGATCTCGAGCGGTGCCCCGTCCCGCGGGTCCACGAGCACCCGGTAAAACGAGGCCGCCCCCTCAGCGACCAACCGACGGGCCATCGACGGCGGAATCGGCCCGTACCCATCCAGCACCGCCGCCTCATCCGTCAACCCCAGCAACGAAAACACCGGCACGGTCACCAACACCTGCGCCCGGACCGCATCAGGCGGGACGTCGGCGGGCCTCTCGAAGTTTTCGGGGCCGGTGCAACTTTCGCCTGGCCCCGCGTCTACCCTCCCGACCGCCTGTCCCGTGCTCAGACCCTCAGCACCACCTCCGCCACCGCCTCCGGTACCGCTCCCTGTGGCGCGGCCGGGGGCGAGCCCCTTGGTAAGGATCGCTGCGGCAAACACGTCGGCCCGGAGCTGGGTGAGGGTCCTGGCCTCGCCCGGGCCCTGCACGCCCCGGGCAACAGCGGTGAGCCGATTCCACCCCGCCGCCGCCTGGTCCGCGGGCAGGTACGCCCCCAGCCAGGCCATCCCGTCCCGGTCCGGCCGGTACTCCACCCGCCGGTCCACCACCCCCGTGGCGTGGCGCTGCTCGATACTCCCGGCATGGTGGCGTTCCCGCCAAACCCTGGCCTTGGCCCGGAACCGGTGCGCCGGCAACTCCCCCACCGCACACCCCCGCACCGGATCCGGTGCATCGGGGTCCAGGAAATGGGCCTCCAACCCCGCCGCCCCCGCAGCATCCAGCCCGGCCGTTTCATCGGCCATCACCGTGGCGTGCTGCCAGGACAGGGTCCCGTTGTTCAAAGCAGCCGCAGTCCGCGGCAACCCCTTGACCACAGCCTGCGAGGTGGCCAGGAACGCCCCCGCCGCCCGCGGCCCCAGCGCCAGCACACACCCGACCTCCGCCGCGACCGCCATCTCCTGCGCCACCACCGGCACCCCCGGCCCCGCCACAACACCGGCAGCATCCGTAAACGCCACCGCAGCCCGCGCCTTCAAACCAGCGACCCTCGCCTCCACCTCACGGACACCGGCCAGAACATCAAGACACCCGTCCACCAACCCAGCCAACGGATCAGCAGCACAGAACGGCTCCGCGCCACACCCGTCCACCTCGGCAACCAGCACGGCAAGGGCAGCACGAACATCCGCCAATGCCTCCACCACCGCCGCTTTCCCCATAAACCCATCATGGCAACGGGGTACGACATCTAAGGGGCCGAGATGAGGGCCGCGCACGACAACCAGGCGCCCAAAGAAGGCAGATTCGGTTTCGGCAGGCTCAACCACCAGGTTTCGGGTTTCGACAAGCCCAGGTGCCAGGTTCGACAAGCCCACCCACCGGGGGTTCGGCAGGCTCAACCACCGGTGCCCTCAACCACCAGCGGCGAGCAATTCCTGCAGCCCTTGTTTGAAGCCGGAGCGGCCGCCGTGGGCCGGATGCCTGATTTTTGGCGCCGCCACCCCACTGCGTTCCAGGCTGTTCTGGGCCACGTTGCCCACCGCCACGATGGAGCTGATACCGAATAATCCGGCCAGTTCCTTCCAGAAGGGCGTGCCGAGTTTGGTTTCGGACGGCTTGGGCGTGCGGTTGGACCACGGCTTTCCGGGTTGGTGCGGGTGCCAGGGGAAGGCACTCCACAGCAGTGGGAGAAAATTCACTTCTTCCAGGACCTGCCACAGCACCGTTGCTGTCGGCTCGGCAGCCACCCCAACAGCTTCGGGCGGCACAACGTACCCCTTGCCCGGGCCGAAGAGCCCAAAGCTGTTTGCCGGGCCTTCCAGGATGGTCCGGTTGGTAAACGGAACGCCGGTAATGCGCATGCCCCTGAAGCCCGGCGCCTCCCCTACCAACAGCACGCCGGGCTGCCGGTCCCGCATTTCCTGCAGGTAAATCTCCAGGTTCCGGCGGCGTAGCGCATTCTCCGGCACGGCATCGGAGAAGAAGTTGGTGCAGGCCGGTCCAGTTTTCACGGATGCCAGCCGCTGCACGAACTCCTTGATGCCGCTGCCGGAACGCACGCCGATACCTGCGGACAGGTCTTACCAGCGCGGGTGGATGGCCTCGCGGAAGTAGTGGTCGTAGATCCAGCGGACGCCGTCGTCGAACTCCTTGCCGATGCTTACACCGGCCGCGGCGGCGTTGCCCTGGGCCTGCTCCACGTTGCGTGCGCCGGGAATGACGGAGCTGACGCCGTCCTGCGCCGCAATCCAGGCGATGGCGGCCTGTGCCGTGGTGGCCCCGGAGGGCACCAGTTGCTCGAACTCCGCCACCGCCTTCAGGCCCAGCTCAAAGTCGACGCCGGAGAAGGTCTCTCCCACGTCAAACGCTTCGCCGTGGCGGTTGTAGTTCCGGTGGTCGTTCTCCGCGAAGGTGGTGTCCTTCGAGTACTTGCCGGACAGCAGTCCGGAGGCGAGCGGCACCCGGGCAATGATGCCCACGCCGGCAGCCTTGGCCGCAGGGAGGACTTCATCCAGCGGCTTGAGCCGGAAGGCGTTCAGGATGATCTGGACCGATGCCGTTCCTTCGTGGCGGATCGCTTCCAGGGCCTCGTCCGTTCGTTCCACGCTGACACCCTAGTTGCGGATGGCGCCTTCGGCGACCAGCGTGTCCAGCGCGTCATACACCTCGTTGTTGCTGTAGACGGCAGTGGGCGGGCAGTGCAACTGGACCAGGTCGAGGGTTTCGGCGCCCAGGTTCTTCCGTGACCGGTCCACCCACTGGCGGAAATTGGCCAGTGAATAGTTTTCCGGCCGCTGCTCCATCCGGCGGCCCATCTTGGTGGCAACAGTGACGCCGTGCCCAGGGTTGTCCGCGAGGAACTTACCGATGGCCTGCTCGCTCTTTCCATCGCCATAGACATCGGCCGTGTCAAAGAAGGTGACGCCGGCCTCCACGGAGGCGGCGAGGATGGCCTGGGCCTGTGCCGGGTCCACGGTGCCCCAGTCCGCGCCAAGCTGCCAGGTGCCCAGCCCCACGATGGAGACGTTCCGTCCGGTCTTGCCTAAAATCCGCTGTTCCATCCCCTGACTATATGGGTTTGGCGCAAAGCTGGGTGAATCCTCCGAAGGAATTTACCTGCCCGGGCCGGGCAGGCCCCCACCCCTGCCCGCATCCATGGCTGTCTCGCCCGTCATGGCCACAAGCTACACCTGCATCACCGCACCACGCCCGCCTCAGCCGGAACGAGGCCTGCTTCCTTCAGTCCCAGGTAGATCCGGTCCCGGGCGATGGGAAGCTGTGCGAAGCGGACTCCTGTGGCGTTCCTGATGGCGTTGGCGAGCGCCGGGGCCACGGGGTTGAACGGACTCTCGCTCATCGATTTGGCGCCCAGCGGCCCCAGCTTGTCATTGGTGTCCGCGAAGTACACCTCGCTGCGCGGCACGTCCGCGAACGTGGGAATGTGGTACTGACGCAGGATGTCCGTGGTGACCTTGCCGTCGTCGTTCACCACCACTTCCTCGTAGAGCGTGGCACCAATGGCCTGGGCGATCCCGCCTTCGATCTGTCCACGGCACTGTCGCGGGTTCACCACCACGCCGGCGTCGGCCGCCTGGACGCTCTGCAGGATCTTCAGCTCGCCGGTGCCGCGGTTCACCGCCACCCGGAACCCGTGCACGTTGAAGGCAACCGAACGCGGCGTGCCGCCCCAGCGTCCCTCGGCGGCGAGGTCGACGCCGGCTTCCTCGGCGGCCTGCGCCAGCTCAGCAAGTGCCACGCGGGTTCCGTCGACCACCACGGCGTCGCCGTCGAGGACGCACGCGGAGGCCTGCGTTTGGCGGATGCCGGCCGCGAACGCCCGGATCCGGACGGCCAGTTCTTCGGCAGCTTCAAGGGTGGCCTTGCCGGCCACCACGGTTCCGGCCGAACCGAACGCGCCCGTGTCGTGCTCCACCAGGTCGGTATCCGATTGCCGCACCGCCACCCGGGATGCCTCCGTGGACAACGCCGTGGCGGCAAGCTGGGCATGCACCGTGGTGGTGCCGTTTCCGAACTCGGCGGTCCCGACGTCGGCCTGGTACGTTCCGTCCGGCAGGAGCCGGAGCCGGGCATGGGCAAAGTGGCCGCGCGGCGGGACGGTATCGATCATGGAGAGGGCCGCTCCTTCGCCCACCATCCAGTCCGGTCCGAGGTCTTCAAGGCCGGCCTGCCGGTAGCGTTCGCTGCCCCGGTCCAGGGCGTCCCGGACCAGGTCCAGGCACTCGTCCAAACCGTAGCTTCCGTAGTGGACGTCCTCCTCCGGCTGGGGCTGGGTGGAGAGCATGTGGTCCCCTTCGCGGACCATGTTCCGGCGGCGGAACTCGAGCGGATCCATCCCGATCCCGGCGGCCAGCTCATCCATCGCGGACTCGATCGCAAAAATCATCTGGCTCAGGCCGTAGCCGCGGAACGCGCCGGCAGGGACGGTGTTCGTGTAGACCGACCGGGCGTCCACCTTCTTGTTGGCGCACCTGTAGACTGCCAGCGATTCACCGCAACCATGGAACATGACGCCCGGGCCGTGGTTGCCATAGGCGCCGGTGTTGGTCACCACGTCAAGTTGCAGGGCTGTCAGCCGGCCGTCCTTGGCGGCACCGGCTTTCAGCTTGATGGTGAAGGGGTGCCGGGTTGTGGTGGCGGTGAACTGTTCCGTGCGGGTCAGTTCCAGCTGGACCGGCCGCTTCAGTTTCAGGGCCGCGAGCGCCACGAGGTCCTCGGTGAGGACTTCCTGCTTGCCGCCGAATCCGCCGCCCACGCGTCCGGCCACCACGTGCACGCGGTCCTCTTCGAGCCCGAACAGCCGGCACAGCGTGCGGCGGACCAGGAAGGGGACCTGGCTGGACGTGCGCACCTGCAGCCGCCCGTCGTCGTCTACGGTGGCGATGGCCGCATGGGTTTCCAGGGCGACGTGCTGGACGCGCTGGGTCTGATAAGTCTGTTCGTGGACGAAGTCGGCGGCGGCGAAGCCGTCGGCGACGTTGCCCAGTTCCGAGTGGAGTTCAGCCACCACGTTACGCTCCGGGCGGGAGATGCGCGCCTTCACGGCATCCTTGCCTCCGTGGACCAGGGGGGCACCAGGCAGCAGCGCTTCCTGCGGTGAGAAGACGGCGGGAAGTTCCTCATATTCCACCTGGAGTGCGCGGACGCCGGCTTCCGCGGCGGCGACCGATTCAGCCACGACGGCGGCCACCCGCTGCCCGATGAACCGCACCACGTCATCGAGCACCCGGGTATCGTCCGGGTCGTCGGTGAAGAGTTCGTGCTGGGCGGTGGAGAACAGCTGCTCCGGGGCGTCCTCGGAGGTGAAGACCGCCACCACGCCGGGCACGTTCAGCGCCGCGTCCTTGCCGATGGACAGCACCCGGGCGTGCGGGTGGGGGAACGGAGGATCTTCAGGTGCAGCAGTCCTTGCTGCTCCTCTTTGGGCAGGTCCAGGGTGTAGCGGGCAGCGCCCGTGACCACGGCGCGGCTGGCCGGCGCCGGGACGTCGTCACCCAGCCGGCCCGGCTCCGGATCCGGCTGCCCCTCCCCTGCGATGCCCGAGCCCGGCCCGGCTGGAGCCGGGTGCCCGGCGTGTCCGCAGACGGCGTCGGCGATGGCGCGGTAGCCCGTGCACCGGCAGAGGTTGCCTTTGAGGTTGCGGGGCAGGTTGTCCTTTTGGGCGTCGTCGAACGTGGCCGCCGTCATCACCATGCCGGCCGTGCAGAAGCCGCATTGGAAACCCTGGCGCTCCATGAACTGCTGCTGCACCGGATGCAGGCCGCCGCTGGTGGCATCGGCCAGCCCCTCAATGGTGGTGACCGAGTGCCCCTCGGCGCGGACGGCGGGATAGATGCAGCTGTGAACGGGCGTGCCGTCCACATGTACCGTGCACGCGCCGCAGTCGCCGCCGTCGCAGCCCTTCTTCACGCCGGTGTTGCCCTGCTCGCGCAGGAACGTCCGCAGGCATTGGCCCGGGCGGGGGTTTGCTTCGGACGCGGTGCCGTTGATCTCGATGGCCATGCTCAGGCCCCTTTCGGAAGTGCTGTGGAACCGGGAGCGGCGTCGCTCCGCGGCGGCCAGAAATCACCTGACACAGGCAGTCCGGACGTCCCCGCCGGCGCAGCGAGCTCGGCGCGGATCTCTTCGGCCAAACGGTAGGTCATGTCCCGGCGCCAGGCCGGCAGGCCATGGACGTCGTCGTGGTAAAGGTCTGCGGGAATGGCGTCCTCCACGGCAGCTGCCAGCCGGTCGGCATCGGGCAGGCCGTCGAACCGGAGCTGCACGGGCCGCTTGGTGGCCGCGGTGACGGTCAGGACCAGGGAGGTACCGGCGTCGAGCCGTCCGATCAGGACCACCCCGGACCTGCCCAGGTTGCTCAGAGACAGGCGGCGGAACGCCACCCGGGAGGAAAGGGCCGACGCCGGGAGGTGGACGCTGCGGAGCAACTCGCCCGGTGCCAGGCAGTTGGTGGCGTCACCGGTGACGAAGTCCGCCACGGGAACGGTCCGGCTGCCGCCGCCTGGAGCGAGGACCGTGGCCACGCCGTCCAGCCCGGCGCAGAGTGAAATGACGGGCCCGGCGGGGAGGGACGTACACAGGTTGCCGCCCACGGTGGACATGTTCCACACCTTGAACGAGGCAACGAAGGAATCGCAGCAGGCCCGGACCAGGTCCAGCCCGGGCCAGCCGCGGCCGTCCGCACGGGCCATGACAGGCAGGGTATACAGCTCGGCGATGGTGCAGGTGGCGGCGAGGCTGATGCCGTCGTCGCTGACGGTGATGGGAGTCCAGCCGGCTGAGCCGAGGTCCAGCAGCCGCTTGAGGGGTTCGGCCCCAAAGGCGTAGCTGCCGTAGGAGAAGAGGACCGTTCCGCCGGCCAGCCAGGCGTCGCCGTCGCGCCATTGTGCGGGGTCGGTGGTGCGGACCACCGCCTCGATGGTGTTCATGTCCATGCGATCTCCTGCGGGGTAAGGTCTGTGGGCGCCGTTGCCGGCGCGCGGTGGTGGATGGTGCCGGTGGTGTCGCGCAGCGGCGCGCAGGTGGCGTCGCGGCTGCGTGCTGCGATGAGCTCGGCGGTGACGGATACCGCCACCTCGGCGGGGGTGGTGGCGCCGAGATCCAGGCCGATGGGTGAGTGCAGCCGGGCAATCCGTTCCGGCAGGACTCCGGCGCTGAGGAGTTCCTCGATCCGCTGGAGGTGGCTGCGGCGCGATCCCATGGCGCCCACGTAGGCGAGGTCCAGGGCCAGCGCGGCCTCGAGCAGCGGAAGATCGAACTTGGGGTCATGGGTCAAGACGGCGGCTACGGTGCGGCCGTCCAGGCGGCCTGCGGCTGCTTCCGCCGCGAGATACCGGTGCGGCCAGTCCGCCACCACCTGGTCTGCGGCGGCGAACCGTGGCTGGCCGGCAAAAGCGGGCCGGGCATCCACCAGGGTCACGTGGTAGCCGAGCAGCTTGGCTGCCGGCACCAGGGCCGCCCCGAAGTCGTTTGCACCGAACACCAGCATGCGTGGCGGGGCGATCCGGGACTCCACCAGGACGGCGGGCTCCCCGGGCTGCCGGTTATGGCCCTCGCGGTCCGGCAGGCAATCCCCTGCCTGGACCAACGGGACCAGGCCGGCGCCGCCGCTGCGCAGGATGGATTCCACCCGACGCGCGGACTCCCCGTGCAGCAGCGGGGCCAGTTCCAGGGATACCGGTCCATGGTGCTGCGCCGGGTCCAGAAGCACGACGGCGGCGCCGCCCGGTGCGCCCAGCAGCCGTACCAGCGCCACGGGTTCGTCGTGGCCGAGGCCGGCGAGTTGCCGGACGGCCGCCCGGAGCGGTTGCTCCGGTTCACGGGGAACGGCTGCAGGAACCGGCTGGATGTGGATTTCCAGCTGTCCCCCGCAGGTGAGCCCGGCGGCGAAGGCATCGGCGGAACTGAAGCCGAAGACCCGGTGGCGCGGGCCGCCGTCGTCCATTGCCTCCTGGGCGAGCGCCACCACGGCGCCTTCCACGCAACCGCCGGAGAGGCTGCCGAGCACCTCACCGGATTCCGTGACGAGCATGGAGGTCCCCACAGGGCGCGGCACCGAACCCGAGGCGGCAACGATGGTGGCCACTGCGAACTGCTTCTCCGTGAGGCGGGGCAGCCAGGGGGCGAGCGAAGGGATCAGGTCAAGCATGGCGGCACTCCTTCTTCCGCGCGGCGGTGGTGTCCATTGTCTGTCCTGTCAGGGGCCGGGCCAAGGGTTGGCCCGGCCCCCTGTGTGGCTGGGGCAACGATCAGCCGCCCAGCAGGAGGTTGATCGGCCCGCGGGCGAAGTACACCAGGAACCCGGCGCTCACCACCCACATCAGCGGGTGGATCTTTTTCGCCTTGCCTGACGCCGCCCCGATGACCGCCCAGCTCACGAAGCCGACGCCGATGCCGTTGGCGATCGAGTAGCTCAGCGGCATGGTCACGATGGTGAGGAAGGCCGGCAGCGCCACGGTGAACTTGGTGAACTTGATCTCGCGGATCTGCGCCATCATCATGGCACCCACCACCACCAGGGCGGCAGCGGCGACTTCGAGCGGCACCACGCTGGTGAGCGGGGTGAGGAACATGGAGCCGAGAAACAAAAGGCCGGTGACCACTGATGCCAGGCCGGTCCGGGCGCCTTCGCCGATCCCTGCCGCGGAGTCGATGTACACCGTGTTGGACGAACCGGAGGTTGCCCCGCCCGCCACGGCGCCGAAGCCTTCGACGATGAAGGCGGATTTCAGCCGCGGGAACGTGCCGTCCTTGTGTGCGACGCCTGCGCTCTTGGCCAGGCCGGTCATGGTCCCCATGGCGTCGAAGAAGTTGGTGAACACCAGCGTGAACACCAGCATGGTGGCCGCAAGTCCGCCGATCCGGCTGAACGAACCAAAGAGGTCGAAGTGCCCCACCAGCCCCAGGTCGGGTGCGGAGACCAGCTGGCCGGACAGGACAGGGGTGTTCAGGTGCCAGCCGCCGGGGTTGGTGGTGCCGGCAGGACCCAGTTTCATGATGGCTTCCAAGACGGCGGCCAGCACGGTGGTGCCGACGATGCCGATGAGCAGCCCGCCCTGCACCTTGCGCGCCACGAGGATCCCCATGGCCAGGAGGCCGACGACGAACACCAGCGTTGGCACGGACGTGATGGAGCCGCCGTCGCCCAGTTGGACGGGCGGCCCGCCGGTGGTGGGGCGGACGAAGCCGGAGTCGACGAATCCGATGAAGGCGATGAACAGGCCGATGCCCACGGTGATGGCGGCCTTGAGTTCCTTGGGAACGGCCCTGAAGATCGCGGTCCGGGCGCCGGTGACGCCGAAGAGGACGATCAGGATGCCGTTGATGACCACCAGCCCCATGGCCTCGGGCCAGGTGACTTCGTGGATCACCGAGACGGCCAGGAAGGAGTTGATGCCCAGTCCGGCGGCGAGCCCGAACGGCAGGTTGGCGATGAGGCCGAACAGGATGGTCATGACGCCGGCGGTGAGGCCGGTGACGGCACCCACCTGGGATGCGGACAACCAGCCCCCGGCGACGTCGGTGGGGGCGTTGTCCGCGCTGAACCCGCCAAGGATGAGGGGGTTCAGGATGACGATGTACGCCATGGTGAAGAAGGTGACCAGGCCGCCCCGGAATTCCCGGGCAACGGTTGAGCCACGGCGGGTGATCTGGAAGAAGCGGTCCAGGAAGGATCCCGACGCCGGCGGGCCGGGTACGGATGGGGTACGCGGCGACCGCCGCGAGGTGCTGGTGGTTGGAGCCGGATGCTCCTCGTGGGAATGGTCCAGGATGGTCATCTCAGCCGCCCGGCCTAGTAGTCGATCCTGGATTCGAGCGTGTTCCAGGTATTGAACGGCTCCAACGGCGCAGGGGCCTGGGGATCGCCCAGTTCCAGCTTGGAGACCGGCATCAGGGAGTCCCTGTCCTGGTTTTCGAAGTATTCGTAGAAGACGGCGTCGTCGAAGCCCACGGAGGCGGCATCGTGCCGGTCGGCGGCGTAGACCACGCGGTCAACCCGGGCCCAGAGGGCGGAAGCCAGGCACATGGGGCATGGCTCGCAGCTGGTGTAGAGGACCGCGCCGCTGAGGTCGAAGGTGCCGAGTTCACGGCAGGCGGTGCGGATCGCGGTGACTTCGGCGTGGGCCGTGGGATCGTTGTCCGCGGTGACGCGGTTGACGCCGTCGAACGTTTTACCGTCCGCGGTGACGATCATGGCGCCGAAAGGGCCGCCGCTGTTCAGGACGTTGGCTGTTGCCAGCCGGATGGATCTGGCCAGGAACTGCTCGGCCGTGACGGTGGTACTCATGATGCGACTTCCTTTTGCCGGGAAGCCTGTTGCCGTGCAAGGACCAGTAAAACCAGGTGCGACGGTTACCAGGCTTCAGCATGTGCTGTGAAGGTTAAGTTGCGCCTGGTAGATAGCTTCCCGGGTTCGGGTGCCCGCCTTTGGCAGAATCGAGATTAGCACCGGTTTGTGGCCCGCGCCATAGTTTTCTGGAAATTTAATTTCGCTATGTGAAATCCATGTTTCAGTCTGCTAACCCCCTCCAGTCACATCCCGCCGGTATTGACGCCCTGCGTCCGGGCTGGCTAATCTCATCGGATCCGCGGCCGCCGCGGCCACCTGGATCAGCAGACAGGGCCTCACTGAGCTGGAACAATTGCCACCGCGCTCAGGACAGGAAAACCCATGCACCAGCCCGCACCCTCACCCGCAGCCCGGCTCTGGATCCGGAATCCGCAGGCCGCGTTCACCGCCAACAACCTTGACGCCTCCGGCGGGATTGTCATCAGCGGCGGCGTCATCACCGAGGTCCTGGCCGCCGGACAGATACCGTCCGAACCCTGTGCCGAGGCGTTCGACGCCGGCAGCCACGTGCTGCTGCCGGGACTGATCAACACGCACCACCACTTCTACCAAACCCTCACCCGCGCCTGGGGTCCGGTGGCCAACGCCCCGCTGTTCCCCTGGCTGCAGAACCTCTATCCGGTCTGGGCCAGGCTCACACCCAAGGATGTGGAGCTCGCCGCCACCGCCGCCCTCGCCGAGCTGCTGCTCAGCGGCTGCACCACCGCCGCCGACCACCACTACCTCTTTCCCGCCGGCCTGGAAGACGCCATCGACATCGAGGTGGCGGCCGTGCGCCGGCTGGGCATGCGGGCAACACTCACCCGCGGCTCCATGACGCTGGGAACAGACGACGGCGGCCTGCCGCCGCAGTCAACGGTCCAGGCACCGGAGGTGGTGCTGGCGGACAGCGAACGGCTGATCGGCGCCTACCACGAGCGCGGGGAGGACGCCGTCATCCAGATCGCCCTGGCGCCGTGCTCGCCGTTCTCCGTCACGAAGGAAATCATGGCCGAGAGTGCCGCACTCGCCGAACCGCTGGACGTCCGGCTGCACACCCACCTGGCCGAAACCCTTGACGAGGAAGACTTCTGTCGCGAGATGTTTGGGCTGCGGACGGTGGACTACCTGGAGAGCGTGGGCTGGCTGACGGACCGCACCTGGCTGGGGCACGGGATCCACTTCAGCGACGCCGAAATCGGCCGCCTCGGTTCGGCGGGGACCGCGGTCGCCCACTGCCCCACGTCCAACATGCGGCTCGCCTCGGGCACGGCCCGGGTCCTGGAACTCGAGGACGCGGGCGTTCCGGTGGGGCTGGGAGTGGACGGTTCGGCGTCGAACGATGCTTCCAACATGATCCTGGAGGCCCGGCAGGCGCTGTACCTCCAGCGCCTCCGCTACGGCGCTGATGTCCCCGTGGAGCGGGCACTTGGCTGGGCCACCCGTGGTTCGGCCGCAGTGCTGGGACGGCCCGGGCTTGGCCAGCTGGCGCCAGGGATGCAGGCCGACCTTGCCCTGTTCAAGCTCGATGACCTGCGCTTCTCCGGCAGCCACGACCCCGTCGCCGCCCTGTTGTTGTGCGCCGCCGACCGCGCCGACCGCGTGATGGTGGGCGGCCAGTGGCGCGTCGTGGATGGACAAATCCCCGGCCTGGACATCGCCGGGCTCATCGCGGAGCACTCAGCGGCGGCCAAGCGCCTGGTAAACGGGGGCCGGTGATCGGCTGACACGGGTCCGGGCCACTGCTACCGTGGCGGCATGACTCCGTCAAAGACGCCGGCCGAGGTTTTGGATATCGAAGGTGTTGAGGTCCGGATCTCGAGCCCGGACAAGGTGGTGTTCCCGGACCCCGGGCTGACCAAGCTGGACCTGGTGCGGTACTACCTGGCCGTGGCGGACGGGGCGCTGCGCGGCGCGGGTGGCCGGCCGATGGTGCTCAAGCGGTTTCCGAAGGGCATCAACGCCGAGCCATTCTTCCAGAAGCGCGTGCCGGAGAACCATCCACCCTTCGTCGACACCACCACACTGCATTACGCGTCCGGAACGTCGGCGGAGGAAGCTGTCATCCGGGATGCGGCGGGCCTGGCCTGGGTCATCAACCTTGGCTGCCTGGACCTGAATCCGCATCCCGTGCGGGCCGAAGACCTGGAGCACCCGGACGAACTGCGGGTGGACCTCGATCCGATGCCCGGCGTGGATTGGTCGCAGATCGTGGACGTCGCCTACGTGGCCCGGGAGGTCCTGGCCGACGCAGGGCTGGTGGGCTGGCCGAAGACGAGCGGATCACGTGGACTGCATATCCTGGTGCGCATCGCCCCGCAGTGGTCGTACCGCGATGTCCGGCTCGCCGCCGAAACCCTTGCGCGGGAGGTGGAAAACCGTGCGCCCGGCCTCGCCACGGCACGGTGGTGGAAGGAGGAGCGCGGCGAGAGCGTTTTCGTGGACTTCAACCAGAACGCGAAGGACCGCACCGTGGCCTCCGCCTACTCCGTCAGGCCGCTGCCGGACGCCCGGGTGTCCGCGCCGCTCACGTGGGAAGAGGTCCGCACCGCCCGGCCGGCGCAGTTCACGGTGCAGACGGTACCGCAGCGCTTCGCGGACATCGGCGATCCGCATGCCGGTATCGATGACGCGGTGGGCGCACTTGACGGGCTCCTCGCCCTGGCCGAAAAGCTGGGCCCGGCAGAGAAGGCGCCCCGCAGCGGCAACGGAACCGGCCGCCGGCAGTCGCTCATGCCGCTTATCGAGGTTGCCCGGACCAAGACCAAGCCCGAGGCGCTGGCAGCCCTTGACCAGTGGAAGGCCCGGCATCCCGCAGCGGTTGGCGCGCTCCAGCCGGCCGACGTCCTTGTGGACGGGATGCGCGGGTCCAGCTCGCTCTGGTACCGGGTCCGCGTCAACCTCCAGCACGTCCCCGAGGACGAACGCCCTCCGCAGGAAGACCTCATCGCGGACTACGACCCCTGGGCAGGCAAGCAGTGGCCGGGACGCCCCGGCTCCTGAGCCTTGCCGCTACTGCCATCAGCGCCGGCCAAATACCGGCAGCGCGTGGACCCAGCGCGAGAACAGCCCGCGTTCGTGGTGCCGTTCTTCCGGAACAAACAGGTCCGGGTCAATCCCGCCGCCGGTGGGGAGGTAGAACTCCTGCGCGCCGGTTCCCGCGGCCGGGGCGGCCGGCACGGAAGGGGTGTCCTGCTGGTACATCGAAACCTCCTAATTTCATATTGCGGAAAGCAAATTCTGCTTTGTGAAAGATTAGAATCAATTCGCCGGGCCCGTCAACAGTCGGCCGGGAACCCCGCCCCGGGCAATCCGGTCACAAATTGAATTTTGGGGCTGTGATGTACACCACCGGCCGGCGGGGGTACGCTGATAGGCAACTCGTGGCGCACGTCACGTAACCTGGGAGCAGCAGGCAGGGTCGTAATGAGCTGGCATCAATGGATGCCGGCTCTTTTTTGTTGGGTCGGCTCCACCGGAAACGCGCTTGAAACGCGCGCTTAATTTCAGTGATGGAACCTTGGTTCCACTTACCGGAGATTGGGAAAAGACCATGAGCAGCAAGATCATTCTCGGCGAAAACCAGTACGGCAAGGCCGAGGTCCGCGTCGTCAAGATCACCAGGGACACCAACCGCCACGAGATCGAAGACCTGAACGTCACCTCGCAGCTGCGGGGCGATTTCGCCGCGGCCCACCTTGAAGGCGACAACGCCCACGTGGTGGCCACGGATACCCAGAAGAACACCATCTACGCCTTCGCCCGCGACGGCATCGGTTCGCCCGAGGCGTTCCTGCTGCGCCTCGGCGAGCACTTCACCTCCAGCTTCGACTGGGTCAGCGGCGGCCGCTGGGAAGCCGAATCGTACGCCTGGAACCGCATCCAGGCGCACGGAAGCGAACACGACCACTCATTCGTCCGCAACGGCCAGGAAGTGCGAACCGCGGTCCTGGTCCGCGACGGCGCCGCCACCCACCTGATCTCCGGACTGAAGGACCTGACCGTCCTCAAGTCCACAGAGTCCGGCTTCGTGGGCTACCCCCGCGACCGCTACACGACCCTTCCGGAGACCACCGACCGCATCCTCGCCACGGACGTATCGGCCCGCTGGCGCTTCAAGGCAGGCACGGACTTCAGCAGCCTGGACTTCAACAAGAGCTACGACGACGTCAAGGGCCTCCTGCTCGAAGGCTTTACGGAGAAGTACTCCCACGCACTGCAGCAGACCCTGTTCGACATGGGCGCAAAGGTGCTGGAGGCGCACAGCGAAATCGACGAGATCAAGTTCTCCATGCCCAACAAGCACCACTTCCTGGTGGACCTCTCCCCGTTCGGCCTGGACAACCCCAACGAGGTTTTCTTCGCAGCCGACCGGCCGTACGGCCTGATCGAGGCCACCGTCCAGCGTGATGACGCAACTGCAGCACCCGCGGCGTGGTTGGGCATCGCCGGCTTCTGCTAAGACGCCACGCCCATGGCTTCGACAGGCTCAACCATCAGTGGTCGAGCCTGTCGAAGCCAAACCCGGCACCACTCCCCCATCTTCACAACACCTGTTAGCCAGACACCAGTTAGCCAGACGATGACGTCTGCCATGAACCAAGAAAGTCTGCCATGAACACCAAGAAGAAACTTGCCGCCGCAGCCGCTGGAAAAGGCGCACGGCCTGCCCGTCCCGAGGACCAGCGGCTCCCCGTTGGAAGCATGTTTGCCTATGGCTTCCAGCACGTCCTGACCATGTATGGCGGCATCATCGCCCCTCCCCTGATCATCGGTGCCGCCGCGGGAATGAACTCCCAGGACATCGGCCTGCTCATCGCCGCCTGCCTGTTCGTCGGCGGCCTCGCCACCATCCTGCAAACCGTCGGCATTCCGTTCTTCGGCTCGCAGCTGCCGCTGGTGCAGGGTGTGTCCTTCGCCGGCGTCTCCACCATGGTGGCCATCGTGCACGGCGGCGGCGGTATCCAGGCGGTGTTCGGATCCGTCATCGCAGCCTCCCTGATTGGCCTGCTGATCACTCCGCTGTTCTCGAAGATCATCCGCTTCTTCCCACCGGTGGTGACCGGAACCGTGATCACCACCATTGGCCTGACGCTGATGCCGGTGGCTGCCAACTGGGCCATGGGCGGCAACAACAAGGCTCCAAACTACGGCAGCGTGGCCAACATCGGCCTGGCCGCCGGCACCATGGGCATCGTCCTGCTCCTGAGCAAGGTGGGCAGTGCGGCCATCTCCCGGCTCTCCATCCTCCTTGCCATGGTCCTGGGCACCCTCATCGCCCTGGTTTTCGGCATGGCCGACTTCTCCAAGGTGGGACAGGGCGAGATCGTCGCCTTCCCCACCCCCTTCGCCTTCGGACCGCCGACGTTTGAGGTCGCAGCCATCATCTCCATGCTGATCGTCATCCTGGTGACCCTCACGGAGACGTCTGCGGACATCATCGCGGTGGGCGAGATCGTGGGCACCAAGGTGGACTCCAAGAGGATCGGCAACGGCCTGCGCGCGGACATGCTGTCCAGCGCCGTCTCGCCCCTTTTCAACTCCTTCACCCAGAGCGCCTTCGCCCAAAACGTGGGCCTGGTAGCCATCACCGGCGTCAAGAGCAGGTTCGTGGTCAGCGCCGGCGGCGTAATCCTGGTGGTCCTCGGGCTGCTTCCCGTCCTGGGCCGGGTGGTGGCCGCGGTGCCGACACCCGTCCTGGGCGGTGCCGGGGTGGTGCTGTTCGGCACGGTGGCAGCCAGCGGCATCCGGACCCTGTCCAAGGTGGACTACAAGAACAACATGAACCTGATCGTGGTGGCCGCGTCCATCGGCTTCGGGATGATCCCCATCGCCGCGCCCACGTTCTACGACCAGTTTCCGTCCTGGTTCGGCACCATATTCCACTCCGGCATCAGCTCGGCGGCCGTCATGGCCATCCTGCTGAACCTGCTCTTCAACCACTTCCGGGCCGGAAATTCGGACAACCAGTCCGTCTTCGTCGCGGGCACCGAGCGGCTGGTCAAGGCGGAGGACCTGCGTTGCCTGGCGGACGGCGACAGGTTCGAGAACGGCAAGCTCATCGACTGCGATGGGAAGGAAGTCCGGATCGACTCAGCCGAAAAGGCATCGGAGCATTAGCAAGGACACTGCGAACGACGACGGCCCGCACCTTCCAGCGAAGGTGCGGGCCGTCGTCGTCAGCAGTTCAGCAGTATCAGGTGCGGTTGAGCTCGCGGGAGATGGCGTCCGCGGCCTCGCGGAGGACGGGAACGGCCTTGTCGGCGAAGTTCTCGTCCACCCGGGACACCGGGCCGGACACCGAGATCGCGGTGGGCGTGGGGGCATTGGGCACCGCCATCGCAAAGCAGCGGACACCGAGCTCCTGCTCCTCCTCGTCGATGGAGTAGCCCCGTTCGCGGATGAGCTTGAGGTCGGCCAGGAGTTCTTCGACGTCGCCAATGCTCTTGGCGGTGGGGGTGGGCATTCCGGCGCGGGCCACGATGCCGCGGACGGTGTCGTCGTCGAGCTGGGCCAGGATGGCCTTGCCGACGCCGGTCGCGTGGGTGTGGGCGCGCCGGCCCACCTCCGTGAACATGCGCATGGAGTGCAGCGAAGGGACCTGGGCCACGTAGATCACCATGTCCGAATCAAGCACGGCCATGTTGGAGGTCTCCCCCAGGCGGTCCACCAGGGTTTTGAGCTGGGGGCGGGCCAGGGCGCCGAGCTGCTTGTTGGCGCCTTCGCCCAACCGGATCAACCGGGGACCCAGGGCATAGCGCCGGTTGGGCAGCTGGCGGATGTAGCCGAGCGATACCAGCGTGCGGAGCAGGCGGTGGATGGTGGGGAGCGGCAAATCGGTCGACGAGGACAGTTCACTGAGCGTGACGTCGCCGCCGGCATCCGTGATGAGCTCCAGCAGCTCGAAGACGCGCTCCACCGACTGCACTCCGCCGGAGGCTTTTTCTGCCATTCCGTTGTCTCCTATGGCTCGGAATCCGACAACTCTTATCCGCATCGTGAAAAGAGTTGCTTAGACCACCCAAGATACAGCACGGCAGGACGCGCGGCGATGTCCCTCGGCAGTCACATCGCGAGGGGGTTGTGTTTCCATAAAGTAGATAATAATATCCATAATACGAAAATATTCGGATCAGAGCAGAAGCCGGACAAGGCCTAACAGGAGGACATTCAATGGCGAACCCCAGCCCCGGAAATTCGATCACCCTGCGCGTGGAAGCACCGTCGAGCTTCAGCGCCACCAGCGAACTGGCGGCAGCCGTCGGAGCAGCCGGCGCGGCAATTACCGCACTGGACGTCACCGAGTCCCACCACGAAACCCTCGTCGTCGACGTCACCTGCAACACCACCGACGACGCCCACGCCGCGCGGGTCAAGGACGCCCTCAACGCCCTCGACGGGGTCACCGTCCAGCACGTCTCGGACCGCACCTTCCTGATGCACCTCGGCGGCAAGCTCGAAGTGGTCCCCAAGGTCCCGCTGCGAAACCGCGACGACCTGTCGCGCGCCTACACCCCCGGCGTGGCCCGCGTCTGCCTGGCCATCGCCGAAGACCCCGCCGCCGCCCGCAACCTGACCGTCAAGCGGAACACCGTCGCCGTCGTCACCGATGGCTCCGCAGTGCTGGGCCTGGGCAACATCGGCCCCGCCGCCGCCCTCCCGGTCATGGAAGGCAAGGCCGCCCTCTTCAAGCAGTTCGCCAACGTGGACGCGTGGCCGGTCTGCCTCGATACCCAGGACACCGAGGAAATCATCCGCACCGTCAAGCTCCTGGCCCCCGTCTTCGGCGGCGTGAACCTGGAGGACATCGCCGCGCCGCGCTGCTTCGAAATCGAGGCCCGCCTGCGCGAGGAACTGGACATCCCGGTGTTCCACGACGACCAGCACGGCACCGCCATCGTTACCCTCGCGGCACTCGTCAACGCGCTGCGTGTGGTGGACAAGAAGATCGAGGACGTGAAGATCGTGGTTTCCGGCGTCGGCGCCGCGGGCTCCGCGATTATCCAGCTGCTCAAGGCCCAGGGCGCCCGCCACATCGTTGCTGCAGGGCGCTCGGGCGCCATCCACCAGGGCGAGACCTACAACGATCCGCACCGCACCTGGATCGCTGAAAACACCAACCAGGAGGGCTTCTCCGGCAGCCTGCACCAGGCCCTGGCAGGCGCGGACGTCTTCATCGGAGTGTCCGCCCCGAACATCCTCGACGAAGAGCACGTGGCCTCCATGGCAAAGGACTCCATCGTTTTCGCGATGGCCAACCCCACTCCCGAAGTGGACCCGGCCATCGCGTCCCGGCACGCCGCCGTCGTGGCCACCGGCCGCAGTGACTTCCCCAACCAGATCAACAACGTCCTCGCCTTCCCGGGCCTCTTCCGCGGGCTCCTGGACGTCGGAGCGAGCGACATCACCCCGGAAATGCTGGTGGCCGCCGCGGAGGCAATCGCCAACCGGGTGAATGATAATGAGCTCAATGCCAGCTACATCATCCCGAGCATCTTCGACCCGCACGTGACCGCCAACGTCGCGGCAGCCGTCGCGGCCGCGGCCCACGCCTCGAACGTGGCAACGGCTGCCGTTCCCGCCGATTCCGCCAAGGAGCCGGTGGCAGCACTGGCCTCCGCCTGACCGCCCGACTTCCCGCACAAGGAAAGGACCAGAAATGGCCATCACCGTCACAGATCCCCGGCCGATCAACCGCGCTGAGGAGATCCTCACCCCCAAGGCACTGGCCTTCGTGGAGGAGCTCCACAACCGGTTCGCCGGCACCCGCGACGACTTCCTGGCGGCCCGCGCCGCCAAGCGGCAGCGGGTGGCAGAGACCGGCAAGCTGGACTTCCTGCCGGAGACGCAGGACGTGCGCGACGGCGACTGGAAAGTTGCGCCCGCACCCGCCGCCCTGCAGGACCGCCGGGTGGAAATGACCGGGCCTGCCTCACCGGCGAAGATGGCCATCAATGCCCTGAACTCCGGAGCCAAGGTGTGGCTGGCGGACCTCGAGGACGCCAGCACCCCCACCTGGGCCAACGTCATTGACGCCATCCTGAACCTCCGGGACGCCGCCCAGGGCACCCTGAGCTACACCTCGGAGGAAGGCAAGGAGTACCGGCTCCGCACCGACGCGCCGCTGGCCGTTGTGGTGGCACGGCCCCGCGGCTGGCACATGCAGGAGAAACACCTGCTGCTCAACGGCGAACCCGCCGTGGGTGCCCTGGTGGACTTCGGACTGCACTTCTTCCACATCGCCAAGCAGCTGGTGCTCAACGGCCAGGGCCCCTATTACTACCTGCCCAAGATGGAGAGCCACCTTGAGGCCAGGCTGTGGAACGACGTGTTCGTGTTCGCCCAGGACTACCTGGGCCTGCACCAGGGCACCATCCGGGCAACGGTCCTGATCGAGACCATCCCGGCAGCCTTCGAGATGGACGAAATCCTCTACGAACTGCGGGACCACGCCTCGGGCCTGAACGCAGGCCGCTGGGACTACCTCTTCAGCATCATCAAGTACTTCCGCGATGCCGGCGAGGAATTCGTCCTCCCGGACCGCGCCTCAGTGGCGATGACCGCCCCGTTCATGCGCGCCTACACCGAGCTTCTGGTCAAGACCTGCCACAAGCGCGGCGCCTTCGCCATGGGCGGCATGGCCGCGGTCATCCCCAACCGGCGCCACCCGGAAGTGACCGAGGCCGCGTTCGAGAAGGTGCGGGCGGACAAGACCCGCGAGGCCAACGACGGCTTCGACGGCTCCTGGGTTGCGCACCCGGACCTGGTCTCCACCTGCCGGGAGGTCTTCGACTCCGTGCTGGGCGACAAGCCGAACCAGGTGGACAAGCAGCGCCCGGAAGTGTCGGTCACGGCGGAGCAGCTGCTCGACGTCTCCTCCGCCGACGGCCAGGTCACCGAGGCCGGGCTGCGCCTGAATCTCTATGTGGCCGTGGCCTACACGGCGGTGTGGCTGTCCGGAAACGGCGCCGTGGCCATCCACAACCTGATGGAGGATGCCGCCACCGCGGAGATCTCCCGCTCGCAGGTGTGGCAGCAGATCCGCAACAAGTCCATCCTGGCGGACACGGGCAACACGGTGACCAAGGAGCTGGTGGAACGGATCCTGGGCGAAGAAACGGAGCGGCTCCGGACCGAGTTCGGTGACGAGGCGTTCCGCCGCTACTACCAGCCTGCCAGCGACCTGATCGCGGACATCTGCCTCTCGGACGGCTACACGGACTTCCTCACCACCCCCGCCTACGAACTGGTGGGCTGAGATGGCAGCACCCAAGCCCTCCCTTTCAGCCGCGGACCTCGCGCACATCGACGGACAGCTGGCCGCCACGGACCGGCTGCTGGAGCAGAACTACCCCGGTGACGACGGCTCACGCCAGCCCGTGCACACCGTGTACGTGCCCGCGGACCGTTTCACGTCGTCGTTCGCGGCGGACTGGGGCACCCAGGCAACCGCGACGGCGGATGCGCACGGCGGCTTCGAAACGCTGGGGCGGCTCCTGGGCCAGGACGAGGGCCTGGCAGGAGCGGTAGCCACCCGTGTGGCGGCCAAGCTGGCTGCGGAGCCGATCGAGGACCTGCGGCTGGACTTCGAAGACGGCTTCGGGGACCGCGGCGAGGACGCTGAGGACGCCGCCGCGGCGTCCGCGGCGGCCGCCGTGGCCGGCGCGGTCGCGGCCGGGTCCGCTCCCCCGTTCATCGGCATCCGCTTCAAGTGCTTCGAGGCCGCCACACGGGCCCGCGGCCTGCGGACCCTGGACCTGTTCGTCTCCGGCCTTGCCGCCGCCGGAGAACTGCCGGACGGCCTGGTGCTGACCCTGCCGAAGGTGGCCACCGTTGCCCAGGTCCTGGCGATGGACTACGCGGTGTCCCGCCTTGAGGAAGTCCACTCGCTGCCCGCGGGGCGCCTGCGGTTCGAAGTCCAGGTCGAAACCCCACAGCTGATCCTGGGCCCGGAGGGAACCTCGCCGGTGGCGCAGCTGCCGCACGCCGTTCCCGGCCGGATCAGCGGCCTGCACTACGGCACGTACGACTACTCGGCCTCGCTGCAGATCTCCGCGGAGTACCAGTCCATGGAGCACCCTGTGGCCGACTTCGCCAAGGAAGTCATGCAGCTGGCCGTGGCCGGTACCGGCATCCGGCTCTCCGACGGGTCCACCAACATCATCCCGGTGGGCGACAACGTGGAGAACGCCTGGCAGCTGCACGGCAGGCTGGTCCGGCGGTCGCTGGAGCGCGGCTACTACCAGGGCTGGGACCTGCACCCGGCCCAGCTGGCAAGCCGCTTCGCAGCCACCTACGCCTTCTACCGCGAGGGCCTGCCCGCCGCGGCGGGCAGGCTGCGCAACTACGTGGAACGGACCGAAGGCGGCGTCATGGACGAGCCCGCCACCGCCCGGGCCCTGGCCGCGTTCGTGCTCCGAGGAGTCCAGTGCGGCGCCGTCGGTGCCGAGGAAGTCCAGGCGCTTGCCGGCGTCGGAATTCCACAGCTGACCGGCCTGGCGCATCCTCGGCTCGCCACCACTTCCAACTCCTAGGCAAAGGATCCCTCTCATGGGCAAGTACTACTCCCCACCGGCGGACTCCCGCCGCAGACCCACCTGACCACCGAGCGCGCCATCGTGACCGAGGCGTACACGGTGATCCCCAAGGGCGTCATGACGGACATCGTCACGTCCAACCTCCCCGGCTTTTCGAACACCCGGTCCTGGATCATCGCCCGGCCGATCTCCGGCTTCGCCACCACCTTCTCCCAGCTGATCGTGGAAATCGGCCCGGGCGGCGGGGCTCCCAAGGCCGAGTTCGAGGCCGGCGTCGAAGGCGTCATCTTTGTAACCCGCGGCAAGGTCAACCTCACCCTGGACGGCGAACTGCACCCACTGGAGGAAGGCGGCTACGCCTACCTGGCCGCGGGTTCGGAGTGGGGCCTGGAGAACGTTTCGGACGACGTCGTGTCCTTCCACTGGATCCGCAAGGCCTACGAACGCCTCGAAGGATACGAAGCAAAGTCCTTCGTCACCAACGAGAAGGACGTGGAGCCCACGTCCATGCCGGACACGGATGACGTCTGGAAGACCACCCGGTTCACGGACTCCAACGACCTCGCCCACGACATGCAGGTGAACATCGTGACGTTCCAGCCCGGCGGGGTGATCCCGTTCCCCGAAACCCACGTCATGGAGCACGGCCTGTACGTCCTGGAGGGCAAGGCCATGTACCTGCTGAACAACGACTGGGTGGAGGTGGAAGCGGGTGACTTCATGTGGCTGCGCGCGTTCTGCCCTCAGGCCTGCTACGCCGGCGGACCCGGCGAATTCCGCTACCTGCTGTACAAGGACATGAACCGCCAGGTGAAACTCACCTAGGCGCGCACCCCGGGCGCGGAGGCGCGTCAGTGATCCTGGTCAGTGATCCTGGCGCGCCAACAGCCGGCCAATGGCGCTTGAACCAAGGTTCTCCAGCAGGTCGCGGGGGCTTCCATAGACCTCGACGGCCCCCGCGTCCCGGAGTTCCGTCGCGCTGATTCCGCCGCAGGTAACGCCGATCGCGGGAATATCCAGCGCCGCAGCAGCCTTCATGTCCCACACCGCGTCACCGACATAGACGGCGTTCACGGCATCAATACCGAGGGATTCAAGGGCCGCAACGAGGATGTCCGGCGCCGGCTTGCTTTCCTCGGCGTCGTTGGAACTCGTGGCGGCATCGATGACGGCGTCCGCGTCCAGCACGGAGCGCATTACCTGCAAGTCTTTTTCCCGGGCCGAGGACGCCAGCGCCACCGCCAGGCCGTTTGCATGGCATTGTTCCAGGAAGCTCCTTCGCCCCTGCGCAGGCACGTAGCGAGGGCCAGTGCGAGGCATACAGGGCGCCGTGGCTGGCCATGATGTCATCATCTTCGGAGCGGTCACGCTCCGGCGGAAGGAGGTTGTCCACCAGGCGGGCGCCGCCCATGCCGACAAAGTGGTGGATGGCCGCCATGGGGACATCGTGTCCATACTGGCGGAACGCGCCCCACCAGGCGAGGGTGTGGATATAGGAAGAGTCGATCAGCGTCCCGTCAACGTCAAAAAGGACACCCTTGCGTGCATTGTCAGGCGGGGAAGAGGCGCCGGGCATCAGCCGACAGCCGTCCGCCGCACATCCGGCGCTTTCTTCCGTTTCGCTGCGTCTTCTTTAGGGGAGCTGACGGGCCGCACCCGCTCCCGGATCACGGATCCCGCACCGTCCAGGCTCTTGTCCCGGATAAGTCCCGTGCCCGCGATCTCCCTGGCCATGGCAACGCCTGCGACGGCCGCCCGTTTGGTCGGGAAAGTCACTGAAATGGCCATCAGGTTCCCGCTTCCGTCCATCATCCTGATCCGGTATCCGCCGTCAGGGGCATCCACGAGTTCAAAAAATCCGGCCACAACTATCACTCCTCCGTCAATCACGGCATTGTGCTGGGGAGCACTCCATGAGGTGTTAGTAAGTATACTTATCTATCCTGCGAAGGAGAAGTTGCGGCCCCGGCCCGCGCCGCCTCAGCGCGAGTCCGCCCCTTCCGGCGGAATGGGAGCGTCACTGCGCCGAACCGTATCCTGATGCAGCTCCAGCGCGCTAGTCACAAGGGCGAAGTGGCTGAACGCCTGCGGCGTGTTACCCAACTGGCGGCCTGCTTTGACAGCCCACTCCTCGCTCAGCAGCCCCACATCATTGCGCAGTTCCAGCAACCGTTCAAACAGTGCCCGTGACTCCTCATGACGTCCGGCGCCCAAGAGCGCCTCCACCAGCCAGAACGAGCAGGCCAGGAAAACGCCCTCGTCCCCCGGCAGGCCGTCGTCGCTCTGTTCCGGCCGGTACCGGAGCACGAACCCGTCCTGGGTCAGCTCCCGCTGGATCGCCTCGATGGTCCCCACCACCTTGGGATCGTCCGGGGGCAGGAAGCCCACCCGGGGAATCAACAGCAGGCTGGCGTCCAGCTCAGGCCGGCCGTAAGACTGGACGAAGGTGTTGCGCTCCGCGTCGTAGCCGTTGGCCAGGATGTCCTGCCGGATCCGGTCCCGCAACGCCTCCCAGCGCTCCACCGGCCCCGGCAGCCCGGAGTCCCGGACGCCCTTCACCATCCGGTCCGCGGCCACCCATGCCATGACCTTCGAGTGCGTGAAGTGCCTGCGGGGCCCCCGCATTTCCCAGAGTCCGTTGTCCGGTTGGTCCCAGATGGTCTCCAGGTGCTCCATCAAGGCAATCTGGACGTCCCAGGCCTCGTCCGTGTGCTTGAGCAGGGAGTTCCGGGTCAGCGCCAGGCAGTCAAGGACCTCGCCCCACACGTCCAGCTGGAACTGCTCGGCCGCCGCATTGCCGATCCGCACCGGGGCGGAATTCTCGTAGCCTTTCAACCAAGGCAGTTCCATCTCCGGCAGCCGCCGCTCACCGTGGATCCCGTACATGATCTGAAGGTCCGCGGGGTCTCCCGCCACAGCACGGAGCAACCAGTCCCGCCAGGCGGCCGCTTCGGCCTTGTACCCGGCAGCCAGCAGCGCCTGGAGGGTCATGGTGGCGTCCCGCAGCCAGCAGTAGCGGTAGTCCCAGTTGCGTTGGCCGCCCGGCTGTTCGGGCAGTGATGTGGTGACAGCGGCAACGATCCCCCCGGTGGGGGCGTAGGTGAGGGCCTTCAGCGTTACCAGGGAGCGCACCACGGCATCCTGGTACTTCCCTTGGACCGTGCATTGGGAGGACCAGCCTTGCCAGAACTCGAACGTGCTGCGCAGGACTTTCTCCGACTCGACCGACACCGGCCGGCCCACATGGCTGGGAGCCCAAGTCAGCACGAACGGCACTTTCTCGCCCGCGTTGACCGTGAAGTCGCTGACGGTATGCATGTTCTCGCCATGCAAGGGTGCGGCGGTCACCAGGTAGACGGCATCCGGGCCGGCGATGGCGTGCAGGCCACGCTTGTCCTTGCGCACCCAGGGCACGATATGCCCGTAGTCGAAGCGAAGCACCAACTCGCCGTGCATCTTTACGCTGCCACTGACGCCCTCGACGATCCGGACGATGTCGGCCACCGAATCGCGGGGCGGCATGAAGTCTGTGACGCGCACCGTTCCGTCCGGGGTCTCCCACTCTGTATCCAGGATCAGGCTTCCGTCGCGGTAGCTTCGGCGGGTGCAGGTACCACCGCCTTCCGGAGCCAGCAGCCATCGCCCGGCGTCCGGCGAGTCCAGCAAAGCGTTGAAACACGCAGGCGAATCGAACCGCGGCAGGCAGAGCCAGTCGATCGAACCCTCCTTGCTGATGAGGGCACCCGTGTGAAGGTCGCCGACGACCGCATAATCCTCAATTCGCGCCATGGCATTACCCTGCCACACAACACTGTAGGAACATCGAAGAATGGCAGTACACATCGGTACCTCCGGCTGGAGCTACGACCATTGGGAGAACGTCCTGTACCCGCCCGGCCTGCCGGTCCGGGACCGGCTCCAGCGGTATGCCGCCAGGTTCAGCACAGTTGAACTGAATGCCAGCTTCTACCGGTGGCCCCGCGACACCACCTTCGCCGGCTGGAACAGGCGGCTGCCACCCGGTTTCAGCATGTCCGTCAAGGCTCCCCGCGGCCTTACCCACGCCCGCAAGCTGTACGCACCGGAAGTCTGGGTGGAACGCATCGCCCGGTGCTGGCACGAACTGGGGGATAAACGGGCGGTGCTCCTGGTCCAACTGCCGCCGCAGTTGGGCCGCGACGACGCACGGCTGGAGTACTTCCTGGCAGCGGTTCCGGAATGGATCCGGGTTGCCGTTGAGTTCAGGCACCCCAGCTGGGACTGCCCGGAGGTGTTTTCCCTGTTGGAGCGGCACCAGGCGGCCTACTGCATCATGAGCGGCGCCAACCTGCCGTGCATCCTGCGCGCCACCGCGCCATTTACCTATGTCCGCCTGCACGGTCCCGACCACGAGCATTTGTATGGCGGCTCATACTCGGAGGCCGACCTGCACTGGTGGGCGGACCGGATCCGCGAATGGGACAGCGGTGGCCTGGACGTCTACGCGTACTTCAACAACGACGGCGGCGGGAACGCCGTGCGCAACGCCGAAACACTGCGCGGGATCCTCGGCGCCGGCTGATCCATACTCCACGCTGTGGCAGAGTGGTGCCATGGACACGGCTCCCCAGCATCCGGCCCGGAAGTACGCACGCAAGCCCACGCAGGCGGTGCTGGCCCAGTACGCGCTCTCGGGGAACCAGGCCTTCCGGCTGGCCCACCGGGTCTCGGACGCGGTCAACAGCCTGCGGATCCGGCTGGCGAAGCGCTGGGATTTCGTCCCGCAGACCATCGCCTACCAGGGGTACGGTTCCACGACCCGGGTACGTGTGCTGGGCCGGGTGCTGCTGACGCAGAAGCCGCTGCCTGGAAGCCGGGCGGAGCAGGAAGCGAAAGTCGGCAACCAGAACATCCGCGGCTGGCGTGCCTTCACCGGCGTGCCGCTGCAGTTTTCCGACGTCGAGATCACCATCGGCGACGTCGTCACCCACATGACCGCGGACCGGGGCGGCCTGATCGACACCGAAGTGGACGTCCAGCTTTCCCCCGGCTGGCACACGGCGGTCCTGCGCGCGGAGGGAACCGAACCGGCCGAGGCGCTGATCCAGGTAATCGCACCGGAGGTGAAGTTCGGAATCGTCTCGGACATCGACGACACCGTCATGGTGACCGCGCTGCCCCGGCCGTTCCTGGCGCTGTGGAACACTTTCGTGCTCAGCGAACGGGCACGGATGGCCACTCCGGGCATGGCGGTGCTGCTGGACCGGCTGACCATCGAGCATCCCGACGCCCCCGTCATCTACCTCTCCACCGGCCCCTGGAATGCGGCCCCCACCCTGGGGCGCTTCCTGACCCGCAACATGTACCCCAAGGGCGCGCTGCTCCTGACGGACTGGGGCTTGACCCAGGACCGCTGGTTCCGGAGCGGCCAGGAACACAAGCGGCGGAACCTGGAGCGGCTGGCCCAGGAATTCCCGGACATGCGGTGGCTCCTGATCGGTGACAACGGGCAGCACGATGAAGCCATCTATTCGGCGTTCGCCGCGGAAAACGCCGACAAAGTGGCGGCCATCGCCATCCGGCAGCTGTCCGTCAGCGAATCGGTGTTCGCCGGCGGCCACTCCGAAGACGGTGACCACACCTCATCACGGGTTCCGTGGATCTACTCCCCGGACGGGGCAGGCATCGCCAAGCAGCTGGCCATGCTGGACCTGCTCCGGGGCTGACCCGGAACCGGCCCAGCCTGGCACGGTCTAGGCGCTGGCACCCAGTGCCGCGCCGTCGTCGGGCGCTTCACTGCCCTCCAAGACCTCCGGTACAACGGCCTGGGCGATGGCGGCATCCGCAGCCAACGCGAGGTCGCGTTCCTCGATGAGCTCCTGGAACCAGAAGTAGGAGGCCTTGGGCGTCCGCTCCAGGGTTTCGAAGTCCACGTGCAGGAGGCCGAACGGCTGCTTGTACCCGGCGGACCATTCGAAGTTGTCCAGGAAGGACCATACGTAGTAGCCGCGGAGGTCCACCGATTCGGCTTCGCCGCCGGGGGCCGTGGCCTTCAAGGCGGCCTCGAGGTGGTCGGAGATGTACTTCAGCCGCCGCTCGTCCGGAATGAACCTGGTATTGGTGGACTTGTCACGGACAATGATGTCCTCAAAACTCGCTCCGCCCTCGGTAATGATCACCGGAGGCAGGTTGGGGTACCGCTCCGCCATCTCCTTCAGGGCGACCGCCATGTACTCAGGCTTGACCGGCCACCCGTAGGCGGTGATGTCCGCTTCAGGCCACGCCTCGACGTGGAACGGCGTGGCACCGCCGCCTGCTGCGTTGAGGTCGCTCCCCATCGCCTCCGCCATACTCGGCGGCACCGCGCCGCTGCCGGGCCCCACGGCGACCTTGGTGGGCATGTAATAGTTCAACCCGTAGAAATCCAGAGGCTGCGAAATGATCTGCATGTCCTCCTCGGGATGCTCGAAAGAGCTGAAGAACTTGGCCGCCCGGATCAAGTCCGGGTACTTGCCGGCCAGGACCGGGTCCGCGTACAGCCGGTTCTGGCCCAGGTCCATCAGGCCGGCGCTGAGCTTGTCCAGCGGGTTGATGGAGTTCGGCACCATCGGTGAATAAACGTTGGTCATGCCGATCTCTCCCGGCACCCCCGCGGCACGGAGGGCCTGGACCGCCAGGCCGTGGCCGAGCAGCTGGTGGTGGACGGTGGGGAATGCGCCCAGGGCCAGCTCCTTGCCGGGCGAATGCACCCCAAGCGAGTAGCCGTTGGCACTCACCGTTGCCGGTTCGTTGATGGTGACCCACCGTGCCACCCGGTCGCCGAACGCCTCGGCCACGAGGCCGGCATACTCCCCCAGCCGGTAGGCCATGTCCCGGTTCATCCAGCCACCCGCCTCGTCCAGCTCCAGCGGCGTGTCCCAGTGGTAGATGGTGGCCATGGGCGAGATCCCGTTGGCCAGGAGCTCGTCCAGGAGCCGGTCGTAGAACGCCAGGCCAGCACGGTTTACCGGCCCGGTCCCGCCAGGCTGGATGCGGGGCCAGGAGAACGAGAAACGGTACGAGTCCACGCCCAGCTGCTTCAGCAGGGCCACGTCCTGCGGCATGCGGTGGTAGTGGTCCGTGGAGACTGCCGGGCTGTGGTCGTCAATGATCATCCCCGGTTTGGCGGCGAACACCTCCCAGCCGGACTTGCCGCGGCCGTCTTCGTCCAGCGCCCCTTCAATCTGGAAAGCTGCGGTGGCGACGCCAAGCGTGAACCCCGGGGGGATAAGCGCTGCGAGGTCCTTGGCGGATTTGTGCATGGAGGCCAGCCTTTGTTGCGGTGGTTCGGGTACGTCTCAGGATTACACAGCAGGGACCGGCTGACGAGCAGCAACTCCCTTGACCCGGCACGTTGGCTACTGCGAGCCGAAGAGGAACTCCTTGGCGTGCGCCACCGCCTTGCGGAAAGCGTCATTGCGCAGGGTCACCAGATGCTCCGTGTCGCCGTCGGACGGTTCCAGGTAGCCGGTGTAGCCCGGCCGCAGGACCCAGATATCGCCGGCCGGCGGGAGGTAGAACACACCGAAGGACCGTTGCTGCGCCTCATCGGCAGTCCAGATGGGGACCACCGCCAAGGCAGCACCGGTGGCCGGATTGATCCATTGCGCCCGCGGCATGGGCTGCTCGTGTGCCTCCGGGTCCAAAAACGGCGCGGTTCCCGGCCCCCACCGCTGCTCGAAGCGCTCATGGAATGCAGGAATCAGCGGTGAATCGTAGCGCCGCCACTCACTCATGGGGTTTCTGCCTCCTTGGATGAAGTCCTCTGTGCCCGCCAATGGCCGCCGGCGTCCCCACCCGAAGGCAAGGACGCCGGCGCAGCGCCACGGCTCCTAGGCGTCGATCTGCTGCATACCGCCTTGTTGGGTCTGGATCTCGATCTTTCGCGGCTTGGCTTGCTGGGCAACCGGGATCCGCAGGGTGAGCACGCCTTGGTCGTAAGCGGCCTTAATCCTGTCAGTGTCCAGGGTGTCGCCCAGGATCAGTTGGCGGCTGAACACGCCGCGTGGGCGCTCGGACGCCACCAGTTCCACGTTGGGCTGCGTGGGGTCCCGGCGTTCGGCCCGGACCGTCAGGACGTTCCGTTCCACGTTCAGGTCCACGGAGTCCACGTCCACGCCGGGAAGGTCGAACGCCACCACGAATTCGCCGTCTTCCTGCCAGGCGTCCATCGGCATGGCTGCCGGGCGGGCGGCGGTTCCCAAAACCTGCTGCGCGAGCCGGTCCAGCTCACGGAACGGGTCCGTACGCATCAACATCATTTCCCACTCCTTCAGCTTCAAGGTGTCGGATATCCGGCCACCCACCACCCAGTTATCTATGGTGGTGAATGTAGATTTTTTATAGCACCAGTGGGAAAATTGGGCAAGACCCTGTTCGGCGGATTTTTTGGGAGCACCCATGACGGAACCTGCAGGCGGCCGGCCCGGCCGCTCCCCGGCCCACGCGCCCTGTATGCGATCTCGGTAGCGGCGGAACTGGCGGGCACCGGACAGCAGAACATCAGGCTGTACGAGGCCAAGGGGTTGCTGACGCCCGCCCGGACCGCAGGCGGCACGCGCCAGTACAGCGAGGAGGACATCGCGGTGCTGCTCAGGATCGGCGAACTCCTCCAGGAGGGCCTGAACCTCGCTGGTGTCGCCAAGGTCCTGGAACTGGAGGCAGCAAACCTGAAACTGCACCGGGCACTGAAACGGGCGCGCTCCAGGCCTTAGCAGGCCAGGGAGCGGACCGGTTCGTCGCGCCGGTTCACTCCTGCGGCGATTCCCCTTTGGAGAGCTCCCCGGTGATCGGTTCACCTTCGATCCTGGCCGTCCGCCAGGTGTCGAGGGCGATGACTCCGCCGAGGATGATCAGCGAGAGGGAGAACGACGCCAAGGTATCAGTGGGCCAGTGGTAGCCCAGGTAAAGGCGGCTGGCGATTGCCAGGACAATGCCGATCCCGGCTCCCATAAATCCAAGCACGGCTGCCCGCCGGCTGCGGCGCCGGGAGACGATCAGGTACGCGCCCACCAGCAGGAAGTCGCAGGCACCCAGGACATGCCCGGACGGGAACGAGAACGTTTGGTCAGCCCCGAACAACATCTGGTCCACGGGCGGCCGCGAGCGCTGCACGATGTGGAGGATGATCTGGGACACGATCACCCCTGCCAGCATCGCGGACGCCAGCAGGATGGGCCGCCAGGCATGTTTGGCCGCGAAGCCCCAGACGAGGATCACCACCAGCACGATGATGGGCAGGGCGATTGGGCCAAAGAACACCGCCAGGAAAATCATGATGGCGGTGACGGTGCCCGAACGCGTGGTCAGCAGCCAGTCATGCACGGGTTCGTCGGCCACCGTCAGTCCAGTGGACTGCACCACGCTGACAAGGATGGCGACAAAGAGCGCCAGCCCCACCACGGACAGGATGACCGACGCCCGGTACAGCCCGCGCCGGTCCGCCACGTCCACGTAGCGCTCCTCCACCACGAATTTCTCGTTGAAGGTGTGCCACTTGCCGGCCTTGTGCTCCGCGACCCCGGACCCTGATGATCTCTGTACCAATGTGCTGCCTTGTCCCTGCGCCGTGATAAATGCTTAAGGCTGAACACTATCCCGGTGAGGGCCCATTCGCTCCATCATGCGCCCGGCAATCCCGGCGGCCGCGGGAAAACGGCAGGCGCTACCCGATGCCGCCTGCCGTGCCGGAGGGAGCGGCCGCGTGGTTCCGCCAACTGTGCTCGGGTTCGAAGCCAAGCATGCGCCGCGCTTTGTCGATGGAGAGCATGGTTTCGTGTTCGCCCAGTTCCGTGGTGACCTTGACGCCGGGGAAGACCTCCGCGGCCAGGCTGGCGCTCGAGCGGCTCATCACGGTGTCTGCGTTGGCGATGATGAAGGCTTCAAATCCGGGCTTCGCATTCTCCAGTGCCCGGGCCACTGCCTGCGCGCCGTCCCTGCCGTCGATGTAGCCCCAGAGGTTCCACTTGCGCAACGTCGCGTCCTCATCGAAGGAGGGGAACCGCTCATAGTCCGACTCGTCCATGACATTGGAGAACCGCAGCCCGGTGATGCTCAGCTCCGGGTCCCAGCGGGTCAGTTCCACCGCCATCCGTTCCTCCAGCGTCTTCACCAGGGAATAAGTGCTCTCCGGGCGGGGAGGATATTCCTCGTCAACCGGAATGTAGGGCGGGTCGATGTCGAACGGCAGGCCGAGTACGGTTTCGCTGGAGGCGTACACCACCTTCTTGATGCCGGCCCGTCGCGCCGCCTGGAATACGTTGTAGGTGGAGAGCATATTGTTCTCGAACGTCGCAGCGTCCGGAAGGATGCCAGGGGCGGGGATGGCGCCAAGGTGCACCACGGCGTCGAATCCGTCATGGCGGTCATCCACGCCCAGCAGCGCATCCACCACCTGGCCGTAGTCGCGCAGGTCAACCACCAGCAGGCCCGGGCTCCGGGTACCGGCGCGGTCAAGGTTGAGGACCTGGTGGCCGTCGTCGGTCAGCCGGCGCACCACGTGCCGGCCAAGTTTTCCGCTTCCGCCTGTAACCGCAATTCTCATCAGTGTTTCCTTCTGTTCGAGTCCACCACGTTTCGCTCCGGTCAGGATGGCCGTCGCGGTGCTGCCAGGAATTGTTCGACGGCGGCAATCGCCAACGCGGTAATCTCCCCCGGATCCCCGCTGCCGTTGACGGATACCAGGATTCCCCGGCCCGCGTACACCGAGACTACTTCATGCGTCTGGCGGTGGTAGAGATCCAACCTGCGGCGGAAGACGTCGATGGTGTCGTCGGTGCGGCCTTGTTCCTGCGCCCGCCGGTGCATGCGCTCTTCCAGTTCAGCGTCGGGAGCCTGCAACTCGATGACAACGTCCAGCGCGTGTCCCTGGGCGGCGAGCATACTGTCCAGTTCCGTTGCCTGCGGTGCCGTGCGCGGGTAACCGTCGAGCAGGAAACCGTGCCTGACGTCGCCGTCAAGGAGGCGGTCCTTCACGAGCGCATTGGTGAGGTGGTCGGGAACGAAATGGCCGCCGTCGAGGTATTCGGCGGCCTGGTTGCCCAGCTCCGTCTTCCGGCTGACGTTGCTGCGGAAGATATCCCCTGTGGACACGGCCGGGACCCCGAAGTGCGTGGCCAGGTGTTCAGCCTGGGTTCCCTTGCCGGAGCCCGGCGGGCCGATGATAAGAAGCCTGGTCATGTTTCCGTCCTCCCCGGCGGGCAGCCTTTGGCTTGGCGCCGCATCCGGTGGCCGGCTCCCGCTTCATTGTGCCGGTTACCCCCTGCATGGCGCCAGCGTCCGGCTGTGACGGCCCCGCGGATATGACGTTTCGCCTTCCAAGCGGATGTATATACTCTGGTTATCGGTTTAGCAGCGGGCCGTTGGAAAGTTCTTCGATCCAGCGACCATCACCGGCTCCCCGCCCATGTTGCGGGGCGTTTGTGTGTTGCCGGCTCGTTTTGACCTGAGCGAATGGCACCAAGAAACAGTGGCCAGCGAGTCAACAGCTAAACCCGATACATCCATAACCGAGTACCTGCATGAAATTGTCCTGGACAGCTCCGACGTCGAGGACTTCCTCAACGAGTTGGCGCAGGTCTCCGCGCGCAACCTCTCCGAACCCGGCGATGACATGCTGTGCGCCGTCACCCTGCTCAGGCAGCGGAAGGGCACCACGGTAGCCAGCAGCAGCGATGAGGCACGGGCCATTGGACGGTTTGAGCACCGGTTCACAGAGACGCCGGGAATGACTGCAGCAACAGCCCAGGAAACTGTCCACGTCCCGGATCTCAACGCTGATGGCCGCTGGCCCGACTACTCCTCAGCCGTGCAGGCCGAGGGGATCCGGTCCGTCGCGGCGCTCCCGTTCCGGCTGGAGGGCGACACCAAGGCAGCCTTGCTGCTGTACTCCGGCCGTGCGCACCGTTTCGAGGGCCACATCCTGAAATGCGCCGAGGATTTTGTCAGCCAGACCTCGCTGGCGCTGCGGCTTGCGATCCGCTTTGCGCACTTCAGCGAAACGGCGGCGAACCTGCGCGCCACCCTGGAAAGCCGGACCGTCATCGACATGGCCGTCGGGATCATCATGGCGCAGAACCGGTGCAGCCAGCAGGACGCCTTCGACATCCTGAAGACGGCGTCAAGCACCCGCAATTCCAAGCTTCACGATGTGGCCGCCGCCGTGGTCCACTCCCTGGGCCAGGGACCCGCGCGGACACATTACGACGGATAGGGCCAAGGCCCCGGAAACCCCGCGCCGGAACGATAGACTGTTGCCAACTTTTTCGCCGGGGGGCTTGGATGGAACAGCAGCGCACCTGCCTTGTCGTTGAAGACAACGACGACATCCGCGGACTGATTTCAATAGTCCTGTCACGTGCGGGCTTCGTAGTGAAAGCCGTTGGCACCGGAGCTGAAGCCATCACCGCGGCGTCCGACCCCGGTATCGCCCTGGTTACCCTGGACCTTGGCCTGCCGGACATGGACGGGCACGTGGTTGCCCGCGCCATCCGCGCCAGGAAGCTCGCCCCGCTGCTCTTCCTGACAGCCCGTTCGGAGGGTGACGACGTCCTGGCAGGGATGGCGTCCGGCGCCGCTGCCTACCTCACCAAGCCTTTCCACCCGCGCGAACTCGAAGCGCTGGCCGGGCAGTTGTGCCCCGCGCCCTTGGCACAGGAGCCCCGAACCACCGGCACCTCGCTCTGCTGAGCGGAGCGGCAAAGGGCGACGACGGCAGTCCCTCAGCCGCCCAGGGTTTCCGTTGCCTGGAGGGGAAGCTAAGCGACGCTTGACCCCTGCCGTCAACATGCGGCCGGGACCCTATTGTGACACTATATGCGCATGAATGCAGATAAGAATGCTTGCTCGCTGGGAACGGACAGCCAGTACGTGGAGTTGGCCGTGGAGGTCTTCTCGATGCTGGCTGACGCCACGAGGGTGCGGATCATCCTTGCCCTTCGCGACGGCGAAATGGCAGTGGGCGCGCTGGCCGACGCGGTAGGCAAATCCCCCGCCGCCGTGTCCCAGCACCTGGCCAAAATGCGGCTGGCCAGGATGGTGTCCACCCGGCAGGACGGGACGCGGGTGCTGTACCGGCTGGAGAACGAACACGCCCGGCAACTGGTGGCCGACGCCATTTTCCAGGCCGAACACGCACTCGGCGGCGAACCGGCGCACCACCGCCCGCCCGCCCACCACGCGCCCGGGAGCGCCTCATGAGCGGGCCGCACCAGGAATCGACGCATGCGCACAGCCATCACGACGACGGCCACGCCAGCCACCATCACGACGACGACCATGGGCACGACCACCATCACGATCACGGGCATGACCGCGACCATGGGCACGACCACGACCACGGCCATGACCACGGGCACCATCACCATTCCGGTTTCCAAGGATGGCTTTTCGAGCTGTTCGTGCCGCACACCCACGATGCCGCGGATTCCATCGATGACGCCATGGAGGCCAGCACCGAGGGCATCCGGGCGCTGAAGATCAGCATGTTCGTCCTGCTGGCCACCACGCTGCTGCAGTTCCTGGTGGTCCTGTTCAGCAGTTCCGTTGCCCTGCTCGCGGACACCATCCACAACTTCTCCGACGCCCTGACCGCAGTGCCACTGTGGATCGCCTTCATCCTGGGGCGCAGGGCCGCAAATCGCAGGTACACGTACGGGTACGGCCGGGCAGAAGACCTCGCCGGCCTGTTCATCGTGGCCGTGGTGGCCCTTTCCGCCATTGTGGCGGGCTGGCAATCCGTTGACCGGCTCATCCATCCGCAGCCCCTGCAAAACCTGGGGTGGGTCATGGCGGCGGGCCTGATTGGCTTCGCCGGGAACGAGGCGGTGGCAATCTACCGCATCCGGGTAGGCCGCAGGATCGGGTCTGCGGCGCTCGTGGCGGATGGCGTGCACGCCAGGACGGACGGCTTCACGTCGCTGGCCGTGGTGATCGGCGCCGTTGGCGTCATGCTTGGTTTCCCCTTGGCGGACCCGATCGTGGGATTGGTCATTTCCGCCGCGATCATGGTGCTGTTGTGGGGGACGGTACGCAGCATCGGGCGGCGGCTCATGGACGGCATCGAGCCGGAACTGGTGGAGCTCGCCGAGGCCGCACTCGCAGAGACTCCCGGGGTCCTCGCGGTCCGGCAGCTGCAGCTGCGGTGGTCCGGCCACCGGCTGCAGGGATCCGCCCGCCTGGAACTGGCCGAAACCGGGTTGTCGCAGGCGGCAGAGACCCTGGACCGCGCCGAGCACCGGCTCCGGAACGCCCTGCCGAAACTGGACCACATGCTCCTGGCGCCTGAAGCCCGGCGCTAGAGCCTCAACGCAGGAAGTGACCCCGCCGGACATCTCCGGCAAGGCCACTTCCTGCGTCGTACGTGTGGTTCCTAAGCCCGGGCAGCCTTGCCGGGCAGCGCCAGCTTAAACACCTTCGCCCAAGACGAACCCACCTGCTTGAGCAGTGGACCGGTGGTGTACTTCAGGCCATAGCGCTGGCAGATCTCGCGGACCCTGGGGGCCACCTCCGCGTACCGGTTCGAGGGCAGGTCCGGGAAGAGGTGGTGCTCGATCTGGTGCGACAGGTTGCCGGTCATGAGGTGCATGAACCGGGACCCGGAAATGTTGGCGGAGCCGATCATCTGGCGAACGTACCAGTCGCCCCGGGTTTCACCTTCCACCATTTCTTCGGTAAAGGTGTCGGTGCCTTCCGGGAAGTGGCCGCAGAAGATAACGGCGTGGGCCCACACGTTGCGGACGGCGTTCGCGGCGATGGTGCCGAACAGCGCCTGCTTGGCGGAGCCGGTGAGCATCGCGAGGGCAGGCGTGGCAGCGTAGTCCTTGGTGAACTGGGTGATCACCTTGCGGCCAAGGGCCTTGAGGTCCTTGAGCAGGGCCTCCTTGGACTTGGTGCCTTCCTTGTATTCGGTCAGTTCGAGGTCGTAGACGGCAATCCCCCACTCAAACACCGGTGCCAGGATCGCATTGAACAGCGGGTTGGCCAGGTTGATGGGCTTCCACGGCTGGTTCTCATCCATCCGGAGGAGGTTGTATCCAACGTCGTTGTCTTTGCCCACCACGTTGGTCCAGCGATGGTGGAGGTCGTTGTGCGTGTGCTGCCAGGAGCGCGACGGGGTGACGAAGTCCCACTCCCACGTGGTGGAGTGGATGTCCGGATCCCGCATCCAGTCCCACTGTCCGTGCAGGATGTTGTGGCCGAGCTCCATGTTTTCCAGGATCTTGGCCAGGCTCAGGAGTGTGGTGCCGGTAACCCAGGCAGCCTTGTTCTTGCTGACCAGCAGGGCGGCCCGGCCGGAGATTTCGAGCCCGCGCTGGATCTTGATCATGCGGCGGATGTAAGCGGCGTCTTCCGCACCGCGCTTCCCCAGGATTTCGTCCCGGATGGCGTCGAGCTCACGGCCCAGCTCCGCCACCTGTTCGTCGCTGAGGTGCGCTGCCGCCGGGGGCCGGACCGTGGGGCTGCCGGATTCTGCGAGCTTGCCGGGGCGCGTTCTTGAGCTTCCCGTGGCCGTGGCCTTGGCGGGTGAGATTACTGACATACCGTGGTGCTCCTCAGATTTCGAGGTTGACGGGTCCGGCGGCTGCCGAGACACACGTTTGGATAAGTTCGCCGGGTTCGCCATGGACTTCCCCGGTGCGGAGGTCGCGGACCTGGCCGGCCAGGAGCGGGGTGAGGCAGCTGTGGCAGATACCCATACGGCAGCCGCTGGGCATCAGGACCCCGGCGTCCTCGCCGATGTCCAGGATGGGGGTGTCGCCGTCGGCCTCCACCTCCCGGTCGGAGGCCTCAAAGGTGACCAGGCCGCCGTCGTGCCCTACACCGGCGTTGAAGGTGGTGTTAAACCGTTCGATCATCAGGTTGCCGGGGTCACCGGCCACTGCGACGTCGGTCCCGGGCGCGCGGGTGGTCAGGGCTGCCCGCTTCCACAGGGCTTCGGCGTCGTCCAGGAAGCTGTCCGGGCCGCAGGCGTACGCTGACCTTTCCTTCCAGTCGGGGCAGATCTCGTCCAGCTCCCGGGTGCTGGAGAAGTCCATCCGGCCCTGTTCGCCCGTGTACCAGTGCGCCAGCCGGAAGTTGGGGAACTGGTCCGCCAACTCGGCCAGTTCCTCGCGGAACAGGCTGTCACCCGGGGTGCGGGCGGAATGGACCAGGACGACGTCGGCATCGGGCCGCCGCGGGACAAGGGTGCGGATCATGGACATCACCGGGGTGATGCCGCTGCCGGCCGTGACCATGAGCAGGGGCCGGGGGTGCTCCGGAAGTACGAAATCACCCTGTGGCGGGGCAAGGAACAAGACATCGCCCGGCTTGGTGGTACGCACCAAGGTGCCGGAAACAGCTCCGACATCCGTAACGGTGATGGCGGGGTCCTTGCCCGCCGGGGCGCTGAGGGAGTAGGAACGCCAGTGGCGCACGCCGTCGAGTTCGACGCCGATGCGCGCCCACTGTCCGGCAAGGTGCGCCTTCCAGCCGCGCCCGGGACGGAAAAAGATCGTGGCCGACTGCGCCGTCTCCTGGACCACGCGGGTCACGACGCCCCGGAGCTGCCGGGCCGAGTAGACAGGGTTGAACAGGGACAGAATGTCCTCTGGCGCCAGAGGCGTGGTCAGCACAGAGGCCGCTTGGGCCAGCTGTCGTAGCCGGATCATGCGATCAAGCCTAAGGCGGTGTGAGCCATATTTCTCTCTCTCCGTCATATGACCGTTCCGCAGTCACACAGTAGTAGGGGCGCGAAGCCCCCACCACGCTCTTCAAGAGTAACGGTTAGGTCTCACGGAAAGTTCCCCGGCTTCAGCGGCGGCGCCATCCCAGGGCGGGCGCAACGTGTTCCACGATGGTGCCCAGGAGTTTGGCGTTGTACTCCACACCCAGCTGGTTGGGGACGGTCAGCAGCAGCGTGTCCGCCGCCTGCACTGCCGTGTCTGCCGCCAGCTGCTCCGCCAGGAGATCAGGAGCGCCAACATAGCTCTTGCCGAACCGTGCGGTGAAGCCGTCGATCACACCCACCTGGTCGCGGCCGTCCCGGAGCGCGCTGCCCGCAAAATAGTAGCTGTCCTCGTCATCCACGATGGGAAGGACGCTGCGGCTGACCGACACCCGTGGAGGGCGTGTATGTCCTGCCGCGGCCCACGCGTCCCTGAACAGCTGGATCTGTTCGGACTGGAGTTCATGGAATGGAACGCCGGTGTCCTCCGTGAGCAGGGTGGAGCTCATCAGGTTCATGCCGAGTTCAGCCGCCCACACCGCGGTCTTCCGGCTGCCGGCACCCCACCAGATCCGGTCCCCCAAACCGGGTGACTGGGGCTGGACGGGCAGGAGTCCGGTGGCACCGCCGGCGTACCTGGGATCTGCCTGGGCCACGCCCGCACCCGTAATGGCCAGGCGGAAAGCCGCGGTATGGCGCCGGGCCATGTCCGCGTCGGTTTCCCCGGGCTGCGGCAGGTAGCCAAAAGCCGAAGCGCCGTTTCGGGCAGGTTCAGGTGAGCCGCGGCTGATTCCCAGCTGCAGCCTTCCGCCACTGATCAAGTCGGCGGCAGCCGCTTCCTCCGCCATGTACAGCGGATTCTCGTAGCGCATGTCAATAACGCCCGTGCCGATTTCCAGCCGGCTGGTGCGTGCGGCAATGGCTGAAAGGAGCGGGAACGGCGAGGCCTGCTGGCGGGCGAAGTGATGGACACGGAAAAATGCGCCGTCAACTCCGAGTTCTTCGGCGGCCACCGCAAGATCAATCCCTTGGAGGAGGGCGTCGGCCGCTGTCCGGGTGCGGGAACCCTGCCCGGGACCCCAGTGGCCGAAGGAAAGAAATCCAATGCGCTCCATACTTCCTCCCAACCGCGCGGCAGCCTGCTGAATTCCCGGCTGGCATGATGGCTGCGTGGATATTCCCGAAGAAACCGTCAGTGTCTTTAAGACGATTGTGCTGTTCGTCCTGGCCGCCGCAGCCGAAATCGGGGGCGCCTGGCTGGTATGGCAATCCGTCCGCGAGGGCAGGGACTGGTGGTGGGCCGGACTGGGCGTGATCGCCCTGGGCGCCTACGGCTTTGTGGCCACCCTCCAGCCCGACGCGCACTTCGGCCGGATCCTGGCGGCGTACGGCGGGGTGTTCGTGGCCGGTTCCCTGGCCTGGGGCATGGCGTTCGACGGTTTCCGTCCGGACCGGTGGGACATCGCCGGGTCCGTGGTGTGCCTGCTGGGCGTAGCGCTGATCATGTTCGCCCCGCGGAGCGGGGCGTGACGGGTAGCTAGACTCTGGCCACCACGAAAGGCGGAGAGCCGTGGAACGGGCGGACTACTGCATCATTGGTGGCGGAATCGTGGGCCTTGCCACCGCCTGGCAGCTCCTGCGGAAAGAGCCCGACGCGTCGTTGGTCCTGCTGGAGGCGGCTCCCGCACTGGCTTCGCACCAGACCGGGCACAACAGCGGCGTCATCCACTCCGGCATCTACTACGCCCCGGAGAGCCTGAAGGTCCGGTTCATCCCCAGCACCGGCATCGTTGACTACCAGGAGGTGGCGCGCAAGGTGGCCGGACTCATCACGGCCGCCGGCGGACGCGTCCACACCGGAGCCCGGGTCACCTCAATCGTGGAGCACGCCGGCCACGTGGAGGTTGGCACGGACCGGGACTTGCCTTTCCTGGGCGTGCACCTGACCCCCACCATCGACGGCGGCATCACCGTAGGACCCAACGCGGTGCTGGGCCTGTCCCGGGAGGGGTACGCCAAGTTCTCGGTCCATCCGAAGGACGTGGCCCGCTACCTGCGCTTTCCGGGGTTGTGGCACGTGGCGAGATCCAATGCCGCCACCGCCGTGCGGGAGGTCCGGAACTCCCTGTTCAAGGGAAGCTACCTGCAGAAATGCCGCAAATACGCGCCAGGCCTGGCCAAAGAGGACCTGCTGCCGCGAGAGGCAGGCATCAGGGCGCAGGCGGTCCGCCGGGATGGGACCCTCCTCCACGATTTCCTGCTGGCAGGGACGGACCGGATGCTCCACGTGTTGAATGCCCCGTCCCCCGCAGCCACCGCCGCGCTCCCCATCGGTGAGCATCTGGCCGCCAAAGCGGCACTCCGACGGGCGGCCTGACCGGAGTCCCTGCTTTGACGGCGCGGCTACACTGGGCCCGTGACCAACAGTGAGCATCCGCCCGGGACCGCGCCCCCGCCGCCGCGCGGACGGCTCGCCGAACGCCTGTTGCCAGGCGGCGAGGAACCGGACCCGCGATTCACCCTCGCGAACGAACGCACCTTCCTCGCATGGATCCGCACCTCCCTTGCGCTGCTCGCCGGTGGCATTGCCATCGAGGCCTTTACCTCAGGCCTCTTCATCGAGCCGGTCCGCAAAGGCCTGGCCGTCGTCCTGCTCCTGATGGGCATGATGCTCAGCGGTGGCGCCGCCCTGCGGTGGCTTCGCGTGGAGCGCAGCATGCGCAACAAGGCACCGCTTCCCCTGCCCTTCTTCGTCCCCCTGCTGGCCGGGGCAGGCGCGCTGGCAGCCGCCGTCGTCCTCGTTTTCATCCTCCTGCGCTGATGGCGTCCGGCGCACCCCGGCCGCACGGCGATCCGGGCCTCCAACCCGAACGGACGGCGCTGGCCTGGGGCCGGACCATGTTGGCGCTGGTGACGGCGAGCGCCTTCTTCCTGCGCTGGCTTCCCACCTACGGGCCGCCCATCCTGATGCTCCCGGCGGTGTCCGGGGGCGCCGCCTTGGCCATCTACCTCACCCAGCGCCGCCGCTACCGGGCGAGGTCGCACGGCCTGGCCGGGGAGAGCATCGAAGCGGACCTTTCGGCTGTGCTCTGGACCGCGGTCGCGGGCGTCGTCCTCGGTGCCCTGGGCATTGTGGTGGTGGCGGCGGGTTAGGTGCGGAGGCTAGAACATCGGCAGGACGAAGCCGCCCAACAGGGCTACGGTGCCGATGGCCGTCAGGCAGCGGCCCAGGACTGACGCCGTCCTGCCGGCCTCTTCGGGCACGGTGGCCTGCCACTGGGTGGGGCGTTTGGGGTGGTAGTAGATGGGCAACGTGTCCCCCACGGCCATGTCGCGGATGTCGTACGGGGACATGGGGGCGTTGTGCACCTGGTGCTTCCGGTCGTACCAGCGGAACCCCACGCCGGTGGAGTCCGAATACACCACGGCTTGGGCCACGTCCCACGGATGGATGAAGCGGCGGAGGAACCCGGTGTAGAACAGCAGTCCCAGCCCGGCGGGCAGGCACAACCAGGTCAGTACTTCCAGGATGGGACCTGCCATATCGAGCGCAGTGGGCATGAAATCGATGGTACAGCGCGGGGGCTGGTGGCTTCAGCACCGGCTACGTAGGCTGAAGGTGACCGGACCGAAGTGAGGGGAAGCCAATGAATGATCAGGATATTTTGACGCACATCCAGGCCCTCGTTGAAGAGGAGCATGCGCTGCGCGAGGGGTCCGCTGGAGGGCAGGCCCCGGACCAGGCCCGCCTGAAGTACGTGGAAGAGAGCCTGGACCAATATTGGGACCTGTTGCGACAGAGGCGGGCCAAGAAGGACTCCGGCGAAAACCCCAACGAGGCCCAGGCCCGCCCCATCAGTGAAGTGGAGGGCTACAGGCAGTAGCTTCGCGGCACGGAAGGGTTCCGCCGCCCCCGCCGGGGCTGCGGAACCCTTTTCTATGCCGTAAACGCCGCCGGCGGAGCGATTAGCCGATGGGCTGCGGCATCTGCTCCACAACGTACTGGACGTCCAGCGATTCTCCCGTCTCCGGATCCGCCATCTCCACCTTCCAGCTGCGGGCGAACTGGTTGACGCCGCCGGTCATCGCCACGGTGCCGGAAATCAGCACGGTGCCTGGCTGGTTGAGCCCGCGCGCGGACAGCACCTCCAGCCAGTAGTCCGGGGTCAGCAGGGCCTCGAGTGAACTGTCCTGGATGATGGTGTCCGGGGTCTCCCCCTCCCCTACCCAGCCGCGCAGCGTGATGCGGTCCAGGTGGTCCCGCACATCGTCAAGCCGCCACGCCTTGCGGCCCAGGACGTCAGGGCTGGCGTTCTTGCTCCATGCCACACCATGCACTTCGAGCTCACGGTCCGTGTGGTCGCAGGCGACGGTGAGCAGGACGCCGTCGTCTGTGATGACCAGGGCCCATTCCGCCTCGCCGGACGTCCGACCGTGCTGGACCCGGACCTCTGATACCTGCTGCGCGAGGTAGGGCGAGACGGGGTACATGGCCGGAGTGGTGGTGGGGCCGGGGACGCCGAGCTCGGCAAGTTCTGCAATGTGGGCCTGCACCTCATCCTGCTCACGCCCTGCGTAGCCGGCGTTGAGGAGGTGTCGGACCTGCACGTTCTTGATGCTGCCGTCGGGAAGTTCAAAGCTGAGAGCCGTCATGGTGCCGTCCTTTTCGAAGGCCGCGGAGCCGGTGCACCGCGGGAAAATTAACAAACCGGAAACCGGAAACAGTCGCCAATGTACATCCAGTATGCGTAATGTATACATTTAACGCCAGCGTGACAGGCGTCACCTCAAAATCCACCGTGGAGGACACAATGAGCAATTCTCCGGTTTCTGGTGCGGACGCAGCGTCCCAGCCAGGCCCGCCAATCCGCCCCAAAGGCCTGGTCAAGGCTTTTGCGGCGAGCCTGACCGGCACGGCCCTGGAGTGGTACGACTTCGCCGTCTATTCCGCGGCGGCCGCCGTCGTCTTCCCCATCGTTTTCTTTCCGTCCTCCGATCCCCTGACGGGCACCATCCTCGCCTTCTCCACCTACGCGGTCGGCTATGTGTCACGGCCCGTGGGCGGCGTGGTCTTCGGGCGGCTCGGCGACCGGATCGGACGCAAGAAGGTCCTGGTCGCCACCCTGATGATCATCGGCGTGGCAACGGTGCTGATCGGTGTCCTTCCGGGCTACGACAGCATTGGCATAGCCGCCCCGATCATCCTGGTGCTCCTGCGCTTCGCCCAGGGCGTGGGAGTGGGCGGTGAATGGGGCGGCGCAGTGCTGCTCTCCAGCGAATACGGCGACCCGCAGCGGCGGGGTTTTTGGGCCTCGGCCGCGCAGGTGGGTCCGCCCGCCGGGAACCTGCTGGCCAACGGTGCGCTGGCGGTCCTGACCCTGATGCTCACCGAGCAGCAGTTCATCAGCTTTGGGTGGCGCATCGCGTTCCTGGTGTCCGCACTGCTGGTCGGTTTCGGCCTGTGGATCAGGCTCAAGCTGGAGGACACCCCCATCTTCAAGGCGATCGAAGCCCATGGCGAACAGCCGGCCGCGCCTATCCGGGAAGTGTTCAGCACGGAACTGCGGCCGCTTGTTGCCGCCATCCTGTGCCGGGTGGGCCCGGACGTGCTGTACGCGCTGTTCACCGTCTTCACCCTCACCTATGGCATCCAGGCGCTCGGCTACGAACGCAACCAGGTGCTCACCGCCGTGCTGGTGGGCTCGGCTTTCCAGCTGTTCATGATTCCCCTGGCCGGCGCAGTCTCGGACCGTTTCAACCGGCGGCTGGTCTACGGTGTGGGCGCCGTGGCCGGCGCCGTCTGGACCTTTGTCTTCTTTGGCGTCCTTGGCGGAAACAATGAGCCGATGCTGATCGTGGGCATCGTCCTGGGCCTGGCGGCGCACTCCTTTATGTACGGGCCGCAGGCCGCCTTCATCGTGGAGCAGTTCTCACCCCGGCTGCGGTCCACGGGCAGTTCACTGGCCTACACGTTCGCTGGCGTCATCGGCGGTGCCATCGCACCCTTGTTGTTCACCGTGCTGCTGTCGCAGTTCGGCACCTGGATTCCGGTGGCCATTTACGTTGCGGTCGCAGCGGCCGTGACTCTCGTGGGACTTGCCCTTGGCCGGGACAGCAACACCGTGGAGGACCAAGACTACCGCCTGCTGCTGGAGGGCAGCGCCGAATCCCGGGCGGCCGGCGAAGCGGCCCGCGTGTCCGGAGCAGGCGAAGCCCGGTGATCAGCTCCGCAGGAGGATGTCCCGCGTCACGGCGAGGTGATGGTCGATAGCCTCCTTGGCACGGGTGGAATCGCCGGCCACCAGGGCATCGAGGATGTCCTGGTGTTCGGCGCACACCGCCTGGCGCCTGCCTCCGGTGCGGAACAGCGCGGCAACGCCCACCAGGACCTGCCGCACATGGAGCTTGCTGTACGTTCGGGAAATGAGTTCGTTTCCGGCGGCGTCGATGAGCTGCTGATGGAAGAGCGTGTCCAGGCGGATGAATTCGCGGGCATCGTCCGGTTCATTGTTGTTCGGAATCTGCGCCTGCTGCTCGAGGGTGTCCTGCATTTGCCTGGCAGGCACCCGGTGTTCGTCAATGACAAGCTTGGCCGCATGGCTTTCGAGCACGCCGCGAAGTTCCATCAGCTCGGAAATCTCCCGGCCGGTGACCACGGGAACGTAGGCGCCCCGTTGCGGAATGAGCTCCACCAGACCGTCGGAGACCAGAAGCAACAGCGCCTCGCGGACCGGAGTGCGGGACACCCCGATGTCCGCCGCAAGTTCTTGTTCGTTGAGGAAACGGCCTTGGAGTTCCGGGTCCGTCAGGACGTTCTCGCGCAGGTAGGCGTACGCCTTTTCGCGGCCCGAGGCGGCCGAACCCGAAATTTTTACCATACATTATGTATACAACAGATCGGAGATCTTCCATGCGTATCGCCATCGCCCAAATCATCAGCGGCGCCGACACCACAGCAAACCTCGGCATCATCAGGGACTATGCGGCCCAGGCGAAAAACGCCGGCGCACAGCTGGTGGTCTTTCCGGAGGCGGCAATGCGGGCCTTCGGAAACTCGCTGAAAGACATTGCCGAACCACTTGACGGCCCGTGGGCAGGCGAGGTGCGCCGTGTCGCCAAGGACCTGGACATCACCATCGTGGCAGGGATGTTCACCCCTGGAGCGGAAGGCCGCGTCCGCAACACGCTGCTGGTCACGGGCCCCGCCGTGGAGGCGTCCTACGACAAGGTCCACCTTTTTGACGCCTTCGGCTTCACCGAGTCCAAGACGGTGGACGCCGGGGAGGCGCCGGTAACGTTCGAGCTCGACGGCACCGTGTTCGGCCTGGCCACCTGCTACGACGTCCGCTTCCCGGCCCTGTTCACGGCCAACGCCAACGCGGGAGCACACGTCAACATTGTGTGCGCGTCCTGGGGAGCCGGTGAGGGCAAAGCCGAGCAGTGGGACCTGCTGGTGCGCGCCCGGGCGCTGGACAGCACCACGTTTGTGGTGGCGTGCGGCCAGGGTGATCCTGAAACCATCGGCGCAGGCCCCGCAAGTGCGGCGCCCACCGGAATCGGGCACAGCGCGGTCGTTACTCCCCTGGGTACCGCCCTGGTGTCACTCGGCGGACAACCTGAACTCGCCGTCGTCGACATCGATCCGGCGTCCGTGGAGTCCGTACGCGCCACCCTGCCGGTCCTGGCCAACGCCCGCACCTTCTGAACGGGCGGATCGCCGTTCACGGCGCCGAAACATTAGGCGAACGGACGCACGACGGCGGGTTCTCACCCTTGGAGCAGCCGGAAACCCCGCGAATTCCATAGAATCGCGGGGTCCGGCGACAGTATGACCCGTCGCGGTGGGAGCGCGTTTACATTCCTGAAACATGGCTGATACGTGAACTTCACGCAGGAGCGATTTGTGTAACGCAGCCGCAACTTTAGGCGGCATTGGCTGAAACACGCGGCACGAAAAATAGACCGCGGGGGAAATGCCACGGGGCCAAAAGGGCCCCGCACAACGTTCACGCTGCGAAGGGACCCACCAGTGGAAATCACTGCCCAACACGTCTGGCTGATGATTTCAGCCGCGATGGTACTGCTGATGACTCCTGGCCTTGGCCTCTTCTACGGCGGCATGACCCGTGCCAAGGCCGCCCTGAACATGATCATGATGAGCTTCATCTCTGCCGGCATCGTCGGCGTGGTCTGGGTCCTATGGGGTTACTCCATGTCCACCGGCGACGGCGTGCTGGGAATCTTCGGCAATCCCGTCACCAGCTTCGGCCTGCAGAACCTCATCGGGTCCCCGGACCTGCTCAAGGCCGGGTACAGCGCCACTTTCGCCATCATCACCGTGGCCTTGATCAGCGGTGCCATCGCCGACCGCGCCAAATTCAGTGCCTGGGCCCTCTTCGTGCCCGTCTGGATCACGGTGGTCTACTGCCCCCTCGCCTACATGATCTGGGGCGGCGGCCTGATGAGTGCAGGCGGCGCCGTCACGGCAATCTTCGGCCAGGTCATCGACTTCGCCGGCGGCGCGGTGGTGGAAATCAGCTCCGGCACGGCCGCACTGGTGCTCGCCATCATCGTTGGCCAGCGGCACGGCTTCGCGAAGGACCCCAACCACCGCCCGCACAACATCCCGTTCATCATGCTGGGCGCAGCCATCCTGTGGTTCGGCTGGTTTGGCTTCAATGGCGGCGCCGCAACCAGCGTGGAGCAGGCCGGGCTGATCTGGGTCAACACCCTGATAGCCCCCGCCGCGGCGATGCTGAGCTGGCTGGTGACCGAAAAGGTCCGCCACGGGCACCCGACCTCCCTGGGTGCCGCCTCCGGCGTGGTTGCCGGCCTGGTCGCCATCACGCCGTCCTGTGCGAACATCAGCCCGCTGGCGGCCGTCGGCCTGGGCCTGGTTGCCGGGGTTGCCTGCTGCGTATTCGTGGACCTCAAGTACCGCTTTGGACTCGATGACTCCCTGGACGTGGTGGGAGTCCACCTGGGCGCGGGCCTCATCGGCACCCTGGCGCTGGGATTCATTGCCCTGCCCGTAAACGGCCAAGGAGGCGGGCTCTTCTACGGCGGTGGCATCCAGCAGCTGGTGGCCCAGGGGGCCGCCGTCGTCATCACCCTGCTGCTCTCCGGAATCGGGACGGCAATCATTGGCCTGGTCATCAACAAGACGGTCGGATTCCGTGTCAGCCGTGAAGCTGAGACCGCCGGCGTGGACCTGTCCGAGCATGCGGAGACGGCCTACGCCTTCGGGGAAATGGGCTCGGGCTTCAGCGCCCTGGGCCAGATGCTGACCCACCACGCCGCCCACGCCGCCGCGGGCCCGGCCAAAGCCGCGGCACCAGCCAAGACTGAGGTGCCCGCCAAGGAAGACGCGTTCGCGTAGATTCTGTACCCGGGAACAACGTTCCCGGGTCCTGCGTCCGGGCGGAGCCGGTGCCTGCCGGCCGGACCGCCCGGAGCTGCTAGTCAGCAAGGATCTTGTAGAGGGCCCGGCGCGTTTCATCCATCTTTGCGACAGCCGCAGCGCGCTGTTCCCCGGTCACACCGGCACGGAATTGATGGATGGCACCCATCAGCTTCCCAATGCTCTCGTGGAAGTCCCGGTCCGCGCTGTCAGGCTCTGCATTCCAGGCGTTTTCCATCTCCTCTGCATGCTCTGCCACATAGGCCCTGCCCGCGTCGGTGAGTGCGAATTCTGTTCCCCGGCCCTCGCTGAGCGCCTCGATCAGCCCTTCGTCCACCAGTTGCTGGAGGGTGGGGTAGATCGATCCGGGGCTGGGCCGCCACATGCCACCGGTCTTCGTGGCAATGGTCTTGATCAGCCCGTAACCGTTGGATGGCGCCTCGGCCAAGAGGGAGAGGATGGCCGCGCGGACATCCCCCCGGCTGGCCCGCCGGCCGCCGCGGCCAAAACCGGGACCGAACCCAGGACCAAATCCCGGCCCAAAACCGGGCCCAAACCCAGGCCCAAAGCCGGGCCCAAACCCAGGCCCGCGGTGCCCGTGCGGACCCCTGTGGGCCCTCCCCCGTTCGAAGCGGCCTTTGGCGAATTCCGGGCCCGAGTGCTTGTCGTCGAATATGCCTTTCATAGCGGCATCGTCCTTTCACTTCAGATATCTCGCTGATTGCTTCAGCGATAGTTAACGATATGTCGTTAACTATCGCTGGTCAAGACCTTTGGCGTGACCAAATCCTGACCTTCAGGCCCCTGTTACGCCGTTGGCCGGCGGCGTATCCTGTTCACACCTTGGAGCACGAGGGCTGAGGAATGGCGAAGAAGCGCAAGCGCAGGCATGGATTCGGCGCAGCCATGGGGCGGCTCGCGGGGTTCTTTGCAGCCAGCATCCTGTGCGGCGTACTGGCTGCCAGCCTGGTGGTTCCGGCGGTGGCAGCCGCGGGCCTCGGCGTCAGCTCGTCCATTGGATTCTTTGACAGCCTGCCGGCGGAACTGACGGTGCAGCCGCCGTCGCAAGCCACCAAGGTCCTGACGGCCGACGGCCAGCCGATCGCGACCCTCTATGCGGAGAACCGCGTTCGGGTGCCGCTGGACCAGATGTCGCCCTTCATCAGGGACGCCATTATTTCGATCGAGGACAGCAGGTTCTACGAGCATGCCGGGGTGGATCCGCAGGGCATCCTCCGCGCACTGTTTTCCAACCTGACCAAAGGCGGCGAGCAAGGGGCGTCAACCATCACCCAGCAGTACGTCACGAATGTCCTCAATGAAGCGCAGCTTTCCCAGGACAGGCCGGATGCGGCGGTCCTGAGCGGGCAGAAGAACCTCGGTGACAAGCTGCGGGAGATGAAGCTGGCCATCGCCCTTGAGAAGAAGTACACCAAGAACCAGATCCTTGAGGGCTACCTGAACATCGTCTTCTTCAGCAGCAACGCCTACGGGATCGAGGCGGCGGCCCGCTACTTCTTCAGCACCACGGCCAAGGACCTTACCCTGCCGCAGGCAGCCCTGCTGGCCGGGCTGGTGAACAGCCCTACGTTCTACAATCCGGCCGCCCATCCGGACAACTCGGCAGTGCGCCGGAACCAGGTCCTGTCCGAAATGCTGCGCCTGGGCAAGATCACCCGGGCCCAGCATGACGAGGCCGTGGCCACTCCCGTCGAATTGAAGATCACGCCCCAGGAACAGGGATGCGCCAATGCCGCCATGGCGCCGTACTTCTGCGATTACATTTCCCACCTGATCCTGAACAATCCCGCGTTCGGGCAGAGCGAGGCCGAGCGCGAGCGGCGGCTGTACCGGGGCGGACTCACGATCGTGACCACCCTGGACAGCAGGCTCCAAGCCGCTGCCCAGTCACAGGTGGACGGGACGGCAGGCGCCAACCCGGACCGCTGGGCCGCGTCCCTGGTGAGCATCCAGCCCGGCAGTGGCAAGATCCTGGCGATGACCCAGAACACGGTGTTCCTTCCACAACCCGGCAAGTTCGACACGAACCTGAATTTCAACGTGGACGCCAAGGACGCGCAGGGCAACGACCTCAACGGGGCGGGCGGGTTCCAGCCGGGATCGACCATGAAGCCGTTCACATTTGCCGAGTGGCTGAACGAGGGCAAGGCCCTAACCGCGGTGGTGGACGCGTCACGCCGGGTCTATCCTCTCGACTTCCCGTGGAAGGACAGCTGCGGCAAAGTGCTCGGCGCCTATGACACAGCCCAGGACAATCCCGCGCTTGGCGCGGCCGACGACCTGCAGAATGCCGAAGACGGCTTTTACCGGCCAATGCCCGTTAATTACGGCCTCTACAACTCGATCAATACCGCTACGTTCGCCTCGGCAGCACAGCTCGATTTCTGTGGCATCCAGAAGATGGTGGACTCGGTGGGCCTCCACAGCGGACTGGACGGCACGCCGGTCAACATGCACCAGCTGGGCAACCTGCTGGGCGGCACCGGAGTCGCGCCCCTGACCCTTGCGAACGCTTTTGCCACCTTCGCCACCGAGGGCCGCTACTGCACACCCATCGGCCTGGTGGAGGTCACTGATGCCGCGGGCGCGAAACTTCCCATACCGGCCCCGGACTGCCGTGACGCCGTCAAGCCGGATGTGGCCCGCGGTGTGAACTCGGTGCTGCAGGACGTCTTGAAGCGGGGATCAGGTGTATGGATCAACCCGAAGGTGCAGGACAAGTTCCCCACAGCGGCCAAGACCGGAACGTCGAACAACAACGGCTCCACCTGGGTGGTGGGCTACACCACCGGACTGGTTACCGCGTCCTTCTTCGGGGATGCCCTGGGAGGCCAGAAGCGGGCCGGGCAGAACGTCACCATCAACGGCACGTTCTATCCCAGCCTGGACGGTTACATGATTGCCGGGCCGCAGTGGGCCAACTACATGCTCAAGGTGGCGGCCCTGTATCCCGCGGCACCGTTCGCGCCGCCGCCCGCATCGATGATCGGCCCAAATCCGACTCCGAAGCCCTGACAACGAAGCGAGCGGCGCGCGAACGGATTGCGCCGTCAAAGCGCTAGCTGCGGCCAGGCCCTTTCCACAGCCGCTGCCACCAGGAACGCGCGGGCTCCGGCTCCGCGGGAACTTCCACGACGCGCGCTGCCCGGCGGCTCCGCCAGCTGTCCAGCTCCACTTCCACGTCCCGTGTCTTCGTGATGACGGGCGGACCGCCCTGCAATTGCCGGCGCGCATCGACAACCCGCCGGTTGAAGTCCTGCAGGAGGTCCCGGACCTGCTGCTCGGTGGACAGGGCGTCGAGCGTTGCATCGAGCTGGGCGTCCTCAGCGCGGAGCAGAATGGCGGCCGGCCCCAGGCCGCTGATATTCTCCCGCTGGATCAGCCCCTTGACCCACCAGTCCGGATCATAGGAATCGCCTAGGCCTGGGATCGGTTTGCCGGCGTACTTGAGGTTGTCGAATTTGCCCTGTGCCATGGCATCGCGGACCAGGTACTCCGCGCGTGCGGCGTCGCTGACTTTCCGGCGTTTGTCTCGCTCCCGGGCGTCCAGGGCGTCCAACGCGGCTTCTTCCTCGGCGCTGATGCCCGCGCCGCGGTATGAACGCACCTCGGCCGCCCGCTCCAGCCGCCGCCGGAACCCCGCTGACCCGCCACTCATTGCCGCCACCGCCTCACATCAGGTTGGTCCGCTTTCCAGTATTGCGGCGCCGGCTTGTGCGTTCAACGCCCCAGGTGGGCGTACGACGGCGGGACGTCCCGCCGTCGTACGCCCACCTGGGGCCGCCGCAAGGTTGCTGCCGGTTGCCGGGTTCAGGTGGTGGCGTGCTCTGCGAGGATGCCGTCTATCTGGCCGGCGGCCAGCGTCATCCCTTCCTCCATACCCATGGCAACCATCTGCTCCAGCTGCTCCTCGGATTCGAACGCGGAGTGGATGGTCATGCGCGTCCGCTCCCCCAACGGCTCAAGCGTGACCGTCGCGTGGGTGACGCCCAAGTCACCCGTGGGGTTTCCGGCGCTGTCCGCGAACCCGTCGTCGAACTGAAGCTCCCGGGGAGCCTCGATGGCCGTGAACTTCCACCAGCCATGGGCCTTCTCACCTTCCGGGCCGGTCATGTAGTAGTTGGCGCGCCCGCCGGGGACGAAGTCGTGCCGGTGGAACGTAGCCGGCCAGGTGGGTGGTCCCCACCAACGCTCGAGCTGGCGGGGGTCTTCCCAGAGCTGCCAGACGCGTTCGACGCCGGCGTCGAACTCGGCGACCAGCGTGAGGGAGAGCGCCTCGGGATTCTTGTCCGTACTGATGACTGTCATGGCCGTGCCTTCCTAACCTTCAGCAAGAATGTCTGCCATCCTGGCGGCCCGCTGCCGCCAGATCTGTTCGTATTCCTCGAGCAGCCGCCGGGCTTCCTGAAGCCCTTCGTGGCTGCCCCGGACGACCTGTTCCCTTCCGCGTTTTTCCTTCGTGACAAGCGATGCGCGTTCCAGCACCGCCACATGCTTTTGGACGGCGGCGAAACTCATGGCGTAGAAGTCCGCGAGCCCGGACACGGTGTACTCGCCCCCCGTGACCCGGCGGACGATGTCACGCCGGGTGGGATCGGCGAACGCCTGGAAGAGCCGGTCAAGTTCGGACTCGCGGAGCTGATCTACAACCATTTGGTTGTACGTTAGTCCGCCGGCATGCAGGTGTCAATGGGTTCCTGAATGCCCATGGACGCCGGCAGGGCCTGCGCTTCTAGGCGTCGAAGTGGGTCCTGACGCCGTTGCCGGTCAACTGCTCGATGAGCTCCTTGGCGACATCCCGGAGTTTCCGGTTGCGGTTGCTGGAGACCTTGGTGAGGATATCCATCGCTTCCTGCTGGGAGCAGCGGTTTTGCGCCATGATCACCCCGCAGGCAAGGTTGATGGCGGTCCTGCTCTCAAGGGCAGCTTCCAAGTCGTCCGCGCGGTTCCGGGCGGTATCGATGCGCACCGAGAGGTGCAGGGTATTGTGGGCTGCGGCCGCGAAACCCGCCGCCTTGTCATAGACGTCCGCCGTGAAAAGGCCGGGCCGGGTGGCGAAGAAATTCAGGGCAGCTCCGGCATCGCTGGTGATTTCCAGCGGCACACCGAGGGTGCTGTGGACGTTGCGTTTGACCAGTTCCTGGTTGTAAGCCTTCCACCGCGAATCCTGCGCGACGTCGTCAATCAGCACCGGGGCCATGTCCCGGAGGGCCCGGAGGCAGGGGCCGTCGCCCAACATTTGTTCAACCTGGTCCAGTTCCAGTGCACGGGCGCTGCTTGCCGCCGCAGTGGATGGACGCCGGCGGAGCTGGAGGGTGACGGCGCACTCAATCTCGGACCCGGCGGCGTCAGATACTGCCTCTGCCGCCAAGCCGGACAGGCCGGACAGGAATTCCACGGCATTGCCCGCGCCCACCAGGATCTCCTGCAGGTGATGAACGGTCTCGTTATCGACAGGATTCAGCATGGCTTTATCCTACGGTTGCCCCACCCTCCGGAAGAGTCGCATGTCGAAGGACAAGGGCCGCGCCCCTGGCTCGAACGTGACGAAAAACACCCGCAACAAAGCGCTTTTTGGTTCCGGGCGCCGTTCCGGCTTGGGCACTATGGATATGAAGGGCGGGCAAGCTCCGCCCCGAAATCCTGGTGACGCAACGAGGCCCACCGGTGAGCGCAGGCCACCGATCCCCGAAGCGTGGACAGGCCACTCCAGCGGCCCGAAGGGGGCCGCACTGACGAAGGAAAGTACTGAACAATGACGTTTAACGCTGCCAAATCCGTGACGCTGAAGATCTGGGACCGGGCCTCTTTCCACGAGACCCTTGATTCCGCGGTCACGGACCTTTCCGCCCGGCACAACACCACCACCTGCCGCATCGCCGTCACGTGCAGCGGACCCAACACCTTCACGCTGAGCGTCCGAGGCGACGAAGCGGCCCTCGCGGCCGCCTAAACAGCACCCCGCGGGGAGTGGACGACGACGGGACCTCCCATCGCCGCCCACTCCCCTTTTTCACGCCTTCAGTCAGGTGTGACAAGGGTCACACCAAAAACCGCGTGACGTTTTCCGCCCTGGCCCCGTCCTTACTTGTGAAGGCGCAGAACGCGCCCTTGGAACCCTATTCCAGAGCAAACAAGGAGTGACGCAATGACTACCCAGGCGCAGAACCCCGCAGCAGTCCAGCAGAAGAAGGCAGCCACCGCACCCGGCCATGAACTGTCCCCCGCCAATGGCGCGGACGGCCGCGGACGCACCACGGTGGCCGACGGCGTGGTGGCAAAAATCGCCGGCATCGCCATCCAGGAGATTGATGGCGTGTACGCGCTGGGCGGTGGGGCAGCCCGCGCCATTGGCACCCTCCGCGAGAAGGTGGGCCAGAAGGACCTCACCCAGGGCGTCAGCGTGGAGGTCGGCCAGACCCAGGTGGCCGTGGATGTCACCTTGGTGGTCGAGTACCCGCACCCCCTGCAGCAGGTGGCGGACCGGGCCCGCGATGCCGTCTACACGGCAGTGGAAGACCTCGTGGGCATGGAAGTCACCGAGGTCAACATCACCATCACCGATATCCACGTCCCGTCCGAAGGCGATGACGCGGATGACGCCGAGCGCGAACCGAGGGTCGCATGACCCCCGTCGTCGCCGGCACGGCCGCAGGGGCCGTGCTGGCCCTGGCCGCCCTCGCCTTCGGTTTCTGGGGCTTCCTGCTGACGGCCATCTTCATGGCCATCGGCGCGGTCCTGGGCCGGGCGGCCGAGGGGCAACTGGACCTCGGCGCCGTGCTGGACGCCCTGCGCGGCCGGCGCTCGTCGTCGTGACCCGCCGGGGCCATACCCGGATCGCCCCGGCTGCCCTGCGGCACACCTTGGAAGCCGTGGCAGCCGGCGCGTACGGCGTCCCGCGGGATGACGCTTCCGCCGCCCTCCGGGACGATGCCGGAAAACTCGGGGTCGACCTCCAGATGCGGCTCCCTGTTCCCCCGCTCTTGGCCTCGGCCCCGGGGGAAGGGAGCAAAACTCAACCTTCGAGCAGGCAAACATTGCCCGGCTGAGGATCGCCTTCGCCGGGCGGCGGATCACCGGGATGGACATTGGCCGGGTCAACATCCGGCTTACCGCGGCACCACGGGCGGCCAAGGAAGCCCGCACGGACCGGGCACAGAAACAGGAAGGGAGGCAGCCATGAACCAGGGCCGCATGCAAAAGCGGATGCTCCGGCGGGAGACGCACTCATCGCGCACCGGACTGTCCGTGGCCACGGCCGTGCTGCTGCTCGCCGGTTTCCTGTGGCTGGGGGCCGAGTGCGTCCTCGCGCTCCTGGGCCGCGGCCCGCTCGTGGCCAGCCCTGATGCCATGGCGACTGCCGTAAGGGACCTGCCCCAGGCGGTGCAACCGGCCGTAATGACAGCAGCCGGCGCCGCGGCGGCGGTACTCGGCGCCGCGCTTCTCGTGGCTGCCGTCAAGGGTGGCCGCCGGGGCCGGCGGGCCATGCACAGCGAACGGCTGGCGCTGGTGGTGGATGACGAGGCCATTGCCGCCGCCGTTTCACGCCAAGTGCGCCTGGCCGCCAACCTGGCGCCGGAGCAGGTGAGCACAACGGTGGGACGGCGCCGCGCGCACGTGTCGGTCCGGCCGACGTCGGGCCAGCCCGTTGACCGGGAAGTGCTCACCGAAGCGGCAGCCCGGGAAGTCGCTTCCTGCCGGCTGGCCAGGAACCTGGCAGCGGAGGTGACCATTGCCGCGGAAGGGGCAGTAGGACAATGAACAACACGAACAGGGCAATGAACCGGACCTTCCTGGCGCTTGCCGGAGTGATCCTGATCAGCGCTGGAATCCTGGCGGCGGCCGCCGGACTGAACGCGGACGTACGCACGGGCTGGAGCGCCGCAGCCGGCAGCGCCTTGACGGCGTGGCAGGCCCTGCGGGACACCGCGCCGTCGCCGGAACCGGTGGGCAGCTGGTGGTCTTTGGCAGCGCCGGCGGTGTTGCTGCTCGGGGCCCTCATCGCCATTCTCTGGCTGGCCCGCCAGGGCGGTGGCCGGACCAGGACCGCGGCGCGGCAGGATGACGCGGAACTGGGCGACACGGCGGTAGAGATTTCCTACCTGGCGGCAGCCGTGGAGGCGGCGCTGGAAGGTAACCGGGCCGTCGTCGGGAGCTCCCTGACCGCCTGGCGCCGGCGCGGCTCGAAAAACACCGCGCGCACCTCCCTGCGCCTGACCCTGCAGGCACGCCGCGGCGCTTCGCCGCGGGAGGTGGCAGACGTGGCCGAGGACCTGGTCAGCGCCATCGATGCGCTGCTGGGCCATCGCAATGACGTCCTGGTCCGAATAGGAACTGGAACCAGGACCAAACTGGCCCGGGGAATGCGCGCGGGCTAGCAGGAAACCGAACACGACAGAAAGGCACACCATCATGGGACTCGACGACAAGCTCAACAACGCGGCAACCAACCACCTCGGCGCCGCCAAGGAAGGTGCCGGCAAGCTGACCGGCAACGAGGAACTGGAACGCGAAGGCCAGCGGGACCAGGCGCAGGCGAAACTCCAGAAAGCCGGCGAAAAGGTCAAGGACGCAGCCAAGGGCATCGGCAGCAACCTCAAGGACGCTGCAGCCAAGGTCAAAGAAGGTTTCCGCAAAGACTAGCCAATCCCAGCTGCAGGCCCGCGGCACCGCCACGGCGGTCCGCGGACCTGCCTGCCGCGCGTCCGGCGTTCGCGCCGATAGTGAAAGCAGGGTTCGGTGACAGGTTCACCCTTGATGCGGGACCAGTTGGACCTGGTCCCCGATGCCATTTTAGTGGGCAGGGCCGCCGACGGCGACACGGCGGCCTTTGAAGCCCTCGCCCGGCGCTACGGCCCACACATGCGGGCCTCCGCGCGCAGGCTGACAGGTTCCTACGCGGACGCCGACGACGCCGTGCAGGAAGCGCTGGTCCAAGCGTGGAAGCAACTGGACACCCTGCGCGACCCGGCGGCCGTCAAAGGGTGGCTGCTGCGGCTGACCGGCAGCCGGAGCATCGATTTGCTGCGCCGCCGCAGGAACCACACCAGCCTGGCCGGCGGGGAGGACGACGCGCCGCCGGACACTGTCTCGCCCGGAGCCGGGCCCGAGACGGCAGCGGTGGCCGGCGCCGGCATCGAATCGCTGAAGGCGGCCCTGGCCACCCTGCCCGAAGAGCAGCGGCGCTGCTGGATCCTGAAAGAGATCAACGGACAGAGCTACGAAGAAATTGCGCAAACCCTGAACATCAGCCCAGCCAGTGTCCGGGCGGCTTGCCCGTGCCAGGACTGCCTTGGTCCGCGAAATGGAGGATTGGCGATGAGCATGCCCCACGACACATTCGAGTGCGGCCACACACTTGAGGAACTCAGCATCTACCTGGACACGGGTGAATTCGCCGACCCGCACCACCTGGAATCCTGCCCGGAATGCCGCAACGGGCTCGACTCCCTCCGCCGGCTTTCCGCCGCCGGCAACGAGCTCTTTGCCAGCGACGTTGCCGCGGCCGGCAGTGGCACGGACGAGTGGATGAAGGACATCCTGGCGAACCTGGCCTTGGAACTGCGGCCCGGCAGGACCATCCCGCTGCGGTCCGACGACTCCGCCGACACGCTGTCCGAAACGGAAGGGGCCGTGCTTGCGCTGGTCCGGTCCGTGGCTGACAACCTGCCAGGGACAGTAGCCGGACGCGTAAAGCTCGACGGCGACGTCACCCTCCCCGGAGAGCCGGTGACGGTCCGTGTGGACCTCGCCGTGCTGTTCGGCCAACACCTCATGGACAGTGCGGCATCGCTGCGGCAGGATCTGGCCGAGGCGCTGGCCAGGCACACGGAATTGACCATTGCGGCCATCGACATCACCATCACCGACGTCATCGACGCCCCCCGGGAGGAACAGTGACCACACCATTGAAGAACGTCGTCATGTCGGTCGACGGCGTCACGGAAGTATTTCCCGCACGGAGCCTGTGGCAGCGCCTGCCGGCCCGGGCCGCGTCCGTACTGAACCCGCGGGCCGCGGAGCCGGAAAACGACGCCCTCGTGGACGTCCGTGACCAGGACGGCCGCACCGAGGTGACCGTGCGGGTAGGCGTCAGCTCGGAGGCCCGTACCCCGGATGTGGTCCGTGGTGTTGCCGCCGCGGTCCGGAAGCACTTTGCCCCGGCGGACGTTTCCGTGAAGGTCACGGTGGCGCGGATTGCGCCCGCAGGCCCGGTGGCGGCAGGAAGCCACGACGCCTAGGGACGTTCCCCCGCACGCCCCGGCCCTGTCACGGCCGGTCCATACCGGCGGCTCCATACCGGCGGCTCCATCCCCGCCGCTTCGTGCCGGAGCAGGACCGGCGTAGCATTCGTCAGGTAGGCGCAGCCGGCCCGGGAGGCATGAGTTGAACAGCGAGCGGAAACCACGTCGGTTCAGTCCCAGGTCCCTGGAACTGCCCGTCATCCAGGCGCCCATGGCGGGCGGGCCGTCCACTCCGGAGCTGGCGGTTGCGGTCAGCGCCGGCGGCGGCCTGGGTTTCCTGGCCGCCGGCTATAAGACGGCGGACGCGATGCGCGCCGACATTGAAGCCGTCAGGGAACACACGGGCGCACCCTTCGGTGTCAACCTCTTTGTCCCCCAGCCCTCCGTCATCACTCCCGACGCCCTGCAGCGCTATGCCGCCTCGCTCGCCCCCGACGCCGAACGCTTCGGCGTCGAACTGGGGGATCCACGGCACGACGATGACGGCTGGGACAGGAAGCTCGAGGTCCTGCTGGACCTGGCACCGGCGGTGGTGTCCTTTACCTTCGATTTTCCCGGTGCAGACGTTGTGGAATCCCTGAAGAAACGCGGCGTGTACGTCATGGCCACGGTGACCGGCCGGGACGAGGCACTCCAGGCACTTACCCGGGGTGCGGATGCCCTCTGCGTCCAAGGGCCCGAGGCCGGCGGCCACCGCGGCACCTTCGACTCCGCCGGCGCCCCGCCGGAGGTGCCCCTGCACGGGATCCTCGAGGAGCTGTCCGACCTCGACGTGCCCCTGGTCGCGGCCGGCGGGATCACCACTGCGGACGAAACGCGGGCCGCCCTCAGCATCGGTGCAGCAGCAGTCCAGGCCGGCACGGCTTTCCTCCGCGCCGACGAAGCCGGAACCAAGCCGGCGCACCGGGCGGCACTGGCGTCCCCGGAGCATTTCACCACCACCGCCGTTACCCGTGCGTTTTCCGGCCGCAATGCCCGCGGGCTGTACAACGCGTTCATGGGCCGCCACGACGCCGATGCCCCCTACGGGTACCCGGAAATCCACCACCTCACCACTCCCCTGCGTGCCGCGGCGGCAGCCGCGGGGGATCCGGAAGGGCTGAACCTCTGGGCAGGCATCAACTACCGGACCACCATGGCGGGCCCGGCCGCGTCGATCCTGCGAAGCCTCGCGCCGTGAGGCCGGTCCGGCGTCGTCCTTCACCCACGGGTTAAGCACGACGGCGGGCCGGCCCCTTTCGGAGCCGGCCCGCCGCACGTGGTGGTGCCTTAGAGGGTGGCGGTATCGATCACGAACCGGTACCGGACATCCGAGGCGAGGACGCGCTCGTAGGCCTCGTTGATCTTCTCGGCCGGGATGACCTCGATCTCGGCGCCCAGGTGGTGCTCGGCGCAGAAGTTGAGCATCTCCTGGGTTTCACGGATGCCGCCGATCATGGAACCGGCGAAGGAGCGGCGCCCGCCGATCAGTGCGAAGGCGTTGACGGGAAGCGGCTCGGCCGGGGCACCGACGTTCACCAGCGCGCCGTCCAGCTTCAGGAGGCCCAGGTAGGAGCTGATGTCGATCGAGGCACTGACCGTGTTGATGATCAGGTCGAAGGATCCGGCGAGCTCGGAGAAGGTGTTCTCGTCGCTGGTCGCGTAGTAGTGGTCGGCGCCCAGCTTCAGGCCGTCTTCCTGCTTCTTCAGCGACTGCGACAGGACGGTCACTTCGGCGCCCATGGCGTGGGCGAGCTTGACGGCCATGTGGCCCAGCCCGCCGAGGCCGACGACGGCAACGTTCTTGCCGGGGCCGGCACCCCAGTGGCGCAGGGGCGAGTAGGTGGTGATGCCTGCGCACAGCAGCGGCGCGGCAACGTCGAGGTCGATGCCCTCAGGGATGGTCACCACGAAGTCCTCGGTGACCACGACGTGGGTGGAGTAGCCGCCCTGGGTGATGGTGCCATCGCGGTCAACGGCGCCGTAGGTGCCCACGTTGCCCTTGAGGCAGTACTGCTCCTCGCCCTTCTGGCAGTTGACGCACTCCTTGCAGGAGTTGACCATGCAGCCAACACCCACGCGGTCGCCCACGGCGTGCTTGGTGACGGCCGAGCCAACCTCGGTGACGATGCCGGCGATTTCGTGGCCGGGGACCAGCGGGTACTGCTGCGGGCCCCAGTCGCCGCGGACGGTGTGGATGTCCGAGTGGCAGATGCCGGCGAACTTGATTTCGATCATGACATCGTGCGGACCCACCTCGCGGCGTTCAATGGTGGTGGCCACCAGGTCCTCCGTTGCGGACGGGGATGCATAAGCCTTGACGGTAGTCATGGTTCTCCTCTGATCTGTTGGGGGATAACTCGATGCTACAAGGGCTTCCCTGGTGAAACCCTGTGTGTTGAGGCGGCCAGGGTGGCCCTGTTGTAACTGGTCTTGGGAGTCCTACCCTCGACGGCCTCCAGTCGGGGGCAGGACCGTGGTCACGGGCGCAGGAGCACCTTGATGGCCCGGCGTTCGTCCATGGCCTTGTACGCCTCCGCTGCCTGTTCCAGGGGAAGTTCAAGGTCAAACACCTTGCCGGGATTGATCTCGCCGCGGAGGATCAGGTCGATCAGCTCGGGCAGGTACTGCCTGACCGGGGCAGGGCCGCCGTGCAGGTGGACGTGCGAGTAGAAGAGGTCCCGGCCGGGCAGCGCCACATCATGGGAGACGCCCACGAACCCTACGTGGCCTCCGGCGCGGGTGGCGTGGATGGCCTGCAGCATCGATTCCTGGGTGCCCACGGCCTCGATAACCGAGTGTGCGCCGAGCCCGCCCGTGAGTTCCTTGATCTTTTTCACGCCAGCGTCACCACGTTCTTCGACAATGTCGGTGGCACCGAACTCGCGGGCCAGTGCCTGCCGGTCCGCATGCCTGGACATGGCGATGATCTTCCCGGCGCCCATCTGCTTGGCTGCCAGGATCCCCAAGAGCCCCACCGCGCCGTCGCCCACGACCGCTACAGTCTTGCCAGGGCCCACCTCGGCTGCCTTGGCGGCGAACCATCCGGTGCCCAGCACATCGGAGGCGGCAAGCAAGGATGGAATGTGTGCGTCGTCGGGCATTTCCGGGGTAGCCACCAGGGTGCCGTCCGCCAGCGGGACGCGCAGGTATTCGGCCTGGGCGCCGCCCACGCCCTGGCGGTGGACGCAGCCGCTTTGGTAGCCGGAACGGCAGATCTCACAGGTGTTGTCCGAGGCGAAGAAGGACCCCACGACGAATTGGCCCGGTTGGACGTTCTTCACGTCGGCGCCGATTTCTTCGACGATGCCCACGTACTCGTGGCCCATGGGCTGCGGCCGGGCCAGCTTGTCGGCGCCCCGGTAGGGCCACAAATCGGACCCGCACACGCAGGCGGCAACGAGCTTGATGACTGCGTCCGTGGGCCGCTGGACGGCTGGCTTGTCACGGTCCTCGACGCGGACGTCTCCGGGGGCGTGCATGATGGTTGCGCGCATGCTGGGTCCTCCAAATGCTGAAAGGCTGAAAGCGGACAATCCCATGAAACCCGCATCGCGGGCAGTTGGCGAGGGCCCTGCCCTAACTGGTTTTGGCAGACCCTCCTTAGGGTTCGCGGAATCGTCGTAACGTGGTCCCTATGGATAACCGAGCCGAGGTACGGCAGTTCCTCTCCTCCCGCCGTGGACGCATCACCCCCGAGCAGGCAGGCATTGAACCGTACGGCGGCCGGCGCCGCGTTCCCGGGCTGCGGCGCGAGGAGGTAGCCCGGCTGGCGGGCGTCAGCGTGGACTATTACACCCGCCTGGAACGGGGCAACCTCAGTGGCGTCTCGGACAGCGTCCTGGATGCCATTGCCGGCGCCCTGGAACTGGACCGGGCCGAGCACGACCACCTCTACGACCTGGCACGGGCAGCCAACACCTCGGGACGCAAGCGGGCGGCGAGCGCCGGCGGTTCGGCGTCCACGGCGGTGCGTCCGGAGCTGCAGTTCCTCCTGGACACCATCACGGGGGCGCCGGCCTTTATTGGCAACAACCGTTTGGACATCGTGGCCGCCAACACCCTGGGGTATGCCCTCTACTCGGACATGTACCGCACTCCGTCGAGGCCGGCCAACCACTCGCGGTTCATCTTCCTGGACCCCCGCGCCCACAACTTCTATACGGACTGGGAGCGGGCAGCGAACACCAACGTGGCCATCCTCCGCCGCGAGGCCGGCCGCAACCCGCATGACAAGGGGATCGCGGAACTCATCGGCGAACTGTCCATGCGCAGCGACGAATTCCGCACCCTGTGGGCCGCGCACAACGTCCGGCGCCACTACGCGGGCACCAAGTTCTTCCAACACCCGGTGGTGGGGCTCCTTGAGCTGAACTACCAGGTCCTCGGACTGGAGGAGGACCCCGGACATACCCTCACCGTGTATCCCGCAACCCCCGGCAGCGCCTCCGAGGAAGCCCTCAAGCTCCTGGCGTCCTGGGCGGTCACCGAGAATATTGCCGGCTTGGCCCAGGGCCACGTCCGGGCCTGACACCGGACCCTTCGTTCCATCCTCCGACCAAAGAAAGCCGGTGACCTGCCCGTGCGTGACCTGAGAGCTGATCCGTTCGTCATTGAGGGCCTTGAACAGCTCAGCCGTGAGGCTTTTGGTCCCGCCGGGTTTGCCCGTGGCGCGGAGGAAGTGGTGCAGGTGCTGGTCCACCGGGGCTCCAGTACCCTTGGCCACGGCTACGCCCGCACCGGCGGCAAACTTCGTGACCTTGTGGATGGCAAGGAAGAGTTCTCCTACGAGGCGCTGATCGTATGGCTGGACGAATACCGCAGCCGGGCCTACGAACCGGGTATCGGAACCTGGACCTCGGCGAAGGTCCATGTATACCCTGACCGCCCCGGAGCCGTGGAACTGTTTGATGAAGAACTTCTCAAGAAGACGGGCGACGGCCGGTGGCACCCCGGCGCGGAACCGGCTGATGCGTCCATCTGGGCACGGCAACTCCTGGCCTACCCCCGGACGGCGGACTGCATCCCTGACTGGATGTGGGCCATCTTCACGGCGGAAGGGGTAGACCCGCCGCTCTACAACCCGGAGTTCGGGGCCGTCGACTGGAACAACAGGCGCCGGCCAGTGGCACGTTGGGGGACGGATACCGGTGCACGGCCGGCGGTGATCGATCCTGAGCTGGAACCGGGGTTCTTCCAGGGCCTGGGCAGGAAGCTTTTCCGCTCCTGACGCCGGCCCCTTGCGGACGTCCAGTCACATTAACGTCCGTTGCGGTTCATGGCGCCGGGTTGCCTGCTTTGTCTCCAGGATGGCGCCATGAGTAGTGCCGTTTCGTCGCGTTGAGCGTCCGTTGCGTGATGCTGGCCAAGATCCCGCAAGCCGTGTTTAGGTGTTTCCACGGCACCGGCCAAGCCGTACGCACCACCTGGGACATCAGCGCAAAACCACGCACCCAGCGCCGTTCAGGCACCCCCACCAACCTCCCACGCCCACCCGGGCACCCATCCCGGGTGCCGTCGTCGTACCCGGAATCTTCCCGAAAGGAACACCATGTCCTTCCCAGCATCCCCGCCCCGACCCGGCCCCGCTCGGGCGTTTACCCGCCGCCGCGCCCTGGGCGCCCTCCTGGCCCTGCCTGCCGCGGGGCTGCTCTCAGCCTGCGGCGGTGCCGCCACCGCGGGCGCCGAACGCATCAGCCAGTCATCCCTTGGCCCGCTGGGCGCCTCCGTCCCCGCCGGAACCACCATCACGGTGGGAGATCCCAGCATCAAAGTGGCCCTGGAACTGTCCGGCCTGATCAAGGACCTGGACGGCTTTACGGTGGAATTCGCCAACATCTCCGGCGGCCCGCAGACCACCGAGGCCTTCCGCGCCAACGCCCTGGACGTCGGGTCAGTGGCGGACATTCCGCCCATCCACGCCACCTGGACCGGGCTGGACGTCCGCATCATCGCCGCCGGCTACCGGCAGGACGCGGTGAACCATCCCATCTACGAGCTCGGTGTGGCACCGGGAGCCGGCATCGGCAAGCTCGAGGAGTTGCGCGGGAAGAAAGTGGCCTACTCCCCCGGCCAGGCACAGGGCGCCCTGGTGCTGCGCATCCTGGACAAAGCCGGCCTCAAGCAGGAAGACGTCAAGCTGGTGGAGCTCCCCAGCACCGGGGACGCCTACGCCACCGCGCTGGCCAGCAAGCAGGTGGACGCGGCTCCGCTGGGCGGCGTCCAGATCAAGCGCTACCTGGCCAAATACAAGGCCGACGGCGCCACCACCCTCCGCCACGGGCTCCGCGATGATCCCAGCCTCCTCTACTCCCCCGCCAAAGTCCTGGCCGATCCCGATAAGGCCGCCGCCCTTGCCGCCTACGCGAAGGTCTGGGGCAAGGCGCAGCGCTGGATCGAGGACCACCCGGCCGAGTGGCTGGCGGGCTACTACGTCAAGGACCAGGGCCTGTCCGGTGAGGACGGCCAGTACCTGATCGACGCCACCGGCAAACGCGACCTGCCCACCACGTGGACCGACGCGATCGCCCGGCACCAGGAAACCATCGACCTGCTGGCGCGCGAGCAGAAAAAGCCGCAGTTGACGGCGGCGGACCTGTATGACACCCGCTTCGAGGCCATCGCCGGCACTGCGTTCGCCTCCGCCGCCAAGGCTGGCGCGGCATGAGCGCCGTACTGGACCGCCCCGTCGTCGCACCGCACCAGGACCCCGCACAGGCTGGCCGGCCGGACGTGCGGCCCACAGGCAGGAGGCTGGGGCCCGGACGACGACGGCGGCTCGCCTGGGTGGGTCCGTCCGCTTTGCTGCTGCTGTGGACAGCCGCTTCCGCCACCGGGGCGCTGGACCCGCGCATCCTCTCCGAACCCTGGACCGTCGTGGCCACCGCCGGTGAGCTCATCGCCGACGGCCGGCTCCAGGAGAACCTGGCCATCTCCGCCCAGCGCGCCGGCCTGGGACTGTTCTTCGGCATCCTGGTGGGAGCGGTGCTGGCCCTGCTGTCCGGGCTGAGCCGGATCGGTGAAGCGCTCATCGACGGGCCGGTGCAGATCAAGCGCGCCATTCCCGGCCTGGCCCTGATCCCACTGCTCATCCTGTGGTTCGGCATCGACGAGACCATGAAGGTCCTCACCATCACCCTGGGCGTCTTTGTCCCCGTCTACCTGCAGACCCATGCCGGGCTGCGCGGCATCGACCTGCGGTTCGTCGAACTTGCCCGGACGGTGGGCCTGGGCCGGGCCGGCTTCATCCGCAAGGTGGTCCTCCCCGGCGCCCTGCCGGGCTTCTTCCTGGGCCTGCGCTTCGCGGTGACCGGCGCCTGGGTGTCCCTGGTGGTGGTGGAACAGATCAACGCCACCAGCGGGATCGGCTACATGATGGAGCTCGCCCGCACCTACGGCCAGACCAACATCATCATCCTGGGCCTGGCCGTCTACGGCATCCTTGGCCTCCTCTCCGACGGAATTGTCCGTTTCATCGAACGAAAGGCCCTCTCATGGCAGCGCACCCTGGCGGGCTGACCGCCGTCGCCCCCTCCCCCGCCGGCACCAAGTCCGGCGCCGCTGTTTCAGTCCGCGGGCTCAACCGCAGCTTCGGTACCAAGAGTGTCCTGGACGGTGTGGACCTGGACATCGCGCCCGGCGAATTCGTGGCCCTGCTGGGACCCAGCGGCTGCGGGAAGAGCACCCTGCTGCGTGCCCTGGCCGGCCTGGACCACGAGGTCCGCGGCAGCGGCGTGATCAGCGTCCCGGACCGCGTCTCCGTGGTCTTCCAGGACTCCCGGCTGCTGCCGTGGGACAGCGTGCTGGGCAATGTCACCCTGGGCGTCCCGGAGCACGACGCCGAGGCCCGGGCCCGCAAGGCCCTCGCGGAGGTGGGGCTCGCCGGGCGCGAAAAGGCCTGGCCGCACCAACTCTCCGGCGGCGAACAGCAGCGCGTGGCGCTGGCCCGCTCCCTGGTCCGCGAACCGCAGCTGCTGCTGGCGGACGAGCCGTTCGGTGCCCTGGACGCGCTGACCCGGATCAGGATGCATGGCCTCCTCCAGGACCTGGTGGCAGTCCATCGTCCCGCCGTCCTGCTGGTCACCCACGACGTGGATGAGGCCATCGCCCTGGCTGACCGGATCGTGGTCCTGGACCAGGGCCGGATCGCCACGGTCCGGCCCGTACCGCAACCCATCCGCACCTCCGCTGACACCTCCGGGCACGAGGCCCTCCGCCGCGATCTCCTGGCCGCACTCGGCGTCGAAGCCCCGGAACCCGTCCGTCCCGCCCTGCCCGCCGTCGTCGGCCGCTAACCCAAACTCTCCAAGGAGCCTCCCATGAGCAGCACGCCCACTGAACCGCAGCGCCACCTCCACCTCAACGCCTTCCTGATGAGCACAGGCCACCACGAAGCCTCCTGGCGGTTGCCGGAAAGCGATCCGCACGCGGGCACCAATGTGGCGCACTACCAACAGCTGGCGCGCACAGCCGAGCGCGGCAAGCTCGATTCGATCTTCTTTGCCGACTCCCCCGTCCTGTTCGGCGAGGTGGGCCGCCGCCCGGCCGGCAAGCTGGAGCCCACGGTGCTGCTCACGGCCATCGCGGGCGCCACCGAACGCATCGGGCTGATCGCCACGGCCTCCACCACCTACAACGAACCGTTCAACCTGGCCCGCCGCTTCGCCTCGGTGGACTGGGCCAGCGGCGGCCGCGCCGGCTGGAACGTGGTGACCACCGCCGGACCCGACGCCGCCCGTAACTTCGGCGTGGACGATCAGCCCGCCCACGCCGTCCGGTACGAGCGTGCCGCCGAATTCATCGAGGTGGCGCAGAAGCTCTGGGACAGCTGGCGGGACGACGCCGTGCTCGCAGACAAAGCCGCCGGCGTATGGGGTGACGGGGACAAGATCCGCACCATCGACCACCAGAGCAAGCACTTCAAAGTCCGCGGCCCCCTCAATGTCCCCCGCTCACCGCAGGGCCATCCCCTGATTGTCCAGGCCGGATCGTCCGAGGACGGCAAGGACCTCGCCGCCCGCTACGCGGACGCCGTCTTCACCGCGCACCAGACCCTGGCCGACGCGCAGGAGTTCTACCGGGACCTCAAAGCCCGCACCGCCGCCGCCGGCCGGGACCCGGAGACCATCAAGATCCTGCCGGGCATTGTCCCGGTCATCGGTGCCACCGAGGAGGAGGCCCTGGAGCTGGAGCGCGAACTGGATCGGCTGATCAAGCCGGAGTACGCCCGGATCCAGCTGGCCAAGACCCTCCGCGTGGACCCGGAGGACCTGCCCCTGGACCGCCAACTGCCGGCCAACCTGCCCAGCGAGGATGAGATCGAGGGGGCCAAGAGCCGCTACACCTTGATCGTGCAACTGGCCCGCCGCGAGCAGCTCACGGTACGGGAGCTGATCGGCCGGCTGGGCGGCGGCCGCGGGCACCGGACCTTCACCGGCACGCCCGTACAGGTGGCGGACGCCATCCAGGAATGGTTCGACGGCGGCGCGGCTGACGGCTTCAACATCATGCCGCCGGTGCTCCCCTCCGGGCTGGAAACCTTCGTGGACCAGGTGGTGCCCATCCTGCAGGAGCGCGGACTGTTCCGCACCGAATACACCGGACGGACCCTGCGGGAGCACTATGGGTTGGCGCGTCCGGAGAACCGGTATGCCGGAGCTGCCGCTCCTGAACTGGCCTCGATCGGGCCGGCGTTCTAATGGGCAGGCAGCGGCCACGTTGACGGCAGCTACTGTGTGATACCGGAGCATGACGGGGGTACTCCCTAGACTGGCAGGTGGACATTGCGCCAGGACTAACGAAGGAGTGCAGGATGAGTGGAGTAGTAGTTGTAGGCGTGGACGCGAGCCCGTCGGCACGGAAAGCTGCGGAAGTGGCCTTGGGCCTGGCGGAATCGCTGGGCGCGTCACTGCATGTGGTGACCGGGTTTGAAAGCGAAACCGCCGAAACTTTCGGCGTGGGTTCGGACAAGGTCAGGATTTCCAATGCGGACAGCTCGGAGATCGTGGCGAGGGACCTGGCCAACTCCCGGCCCGGGGTGGAGGTCACCCACTTCGCTGCCCGGGGCAAGCCCGCCGATTCCCTGATCAAGGAAGCGATCCGCCTGGACGCCCGGTTGATCGTGGTGGGCAACCGCAGGATGCGCGGCATCGGCCGGCTCCTCGGCAGTGTCGCTAACAGCGTCGCGCACAACGCCCCGTGCGATGTCTACATCGCCAACACCTACGACGACTGACGATCCCCCACGACGAGGAGAGCGGACGGCGCCGGATTCCTCCGGCGTCGTGCGCTCTTTTCCTGCCCGGGGCGGAAGCTACGCCCCGTACTCCTCGTCAGTGACGTGGCCGAGCCAGGTGACCACCTGGCCGTCCGCATCAGCTTCCTGCATGGCCACGTGCGCCATGAACCGCTCGGGGGTGGCCCCGTGCCAGTGTTCCTCGCCGGGTTCGATGTAGACGACGTCGCCCGGACGGATTTCCTGGACCTCGCCGCCGCGGCGGGCAACCAGCCCAATGCCGTCGGTGACGTAGAGGGTCTGGCCCTTCGGATGGTGGTGCCACGCGGTGCGGGCGCCCGGGGCGAACCGGACATGGGCGCAGCCGATAGCCGACTGTTCATCAGGGTTGCGGATCCCGTCGATCTGCACCGTTCCCGTGAACCATTCCTTTGGCCCGGCGCCGGTCTGGCCGCCGCTCTTGGTGAACTTCATGGTCTCCTCCTGTTGATTCGGTTAACTGGAAATCTGTTGGTCACGCCGACCGGTGCGTGGCTTTGGCGGTCACGAACGCCAGCACGCCGGCGGCGGACAGGACGGTTGCGCTGGCGATGAAGGTGCCGCCGTAACCGGCGGAGTCGAACAGGACGCCGCCCAGGGTTGAGCCGATGGCGATCGAGGTCTGGACTACGGCCACCATCAGGCCGCCGCCTGCCTCGGCGTCGTGCGGCATGGCCTCGGCGATCCAGCTCCACCAGCCCACCGGCGCGGCCGTTGACAGCAAGCCCCACAAACCCAACAGAACCACCACGGCGGCGAACCAGCCGCCGGCCGGCACGAGCAGCGCCGCAATGACGGCCATGAGCGCGGGAATGGTGGCGAGCGTGCGGTACAGGGCTTTCCCCAGGAACCGGCCGATCAGCATGGTGCCGGCAAAGCCTGCCACGCCCAGCACCAGCAGGACCAGGGACACCGTGGCGGCATCAACCCGCGTCACCCGTTCCAGGAACGGGCGGATGTAGGTGAACAGGACGAACTGTCCCATGAAGAAGGACCCGCATGCGGCCATGCCCCAGGCCACCGGGCGGTTCTTGAACGCGGCGAAGATCGCCAGGACGCTGCCCGCTTCCCGCGGCTTGTCCACCGTCATGGACGGAAGGCTGAACCACTGCCAGGCCAAAGCAACGGCGGCCAGTGGAACCAAGCAGAAGAAGGCCGCCCGCCAGCCCATGACGGCGCCCAGCCAGCTGCCCAGCGGGGCGGCCAGGACGGTGGCGAGGGCATTGCCGCCATTGAAGATCGCCAGGGCGCGCGGCACCTGGTGGGGCGGGACCAGCCGCATGGCGGTGGCCGCGGAGAGGGACCAGAATCCCCCGATCACCACGCCGATGAGGGCGCGGCCGGTCATGAAGATCAGGTATCCCGGCGCCAGGGCCACCAGTGCTCCGGAGACTGCCATCAATGCCGTGAGTCCCAGCAGCAGGGCCTTGCGGTTCAGGTTGCCGGCCAGGCGGGAGACCGACAGGCTGGTGAGGACCGCGAACAGGCCGGAGACCGCGATGCCCTGCCCCACCATCCCCTCGGAGACCTGGAGCTCCGCTGCCATTGGCGTGAGCAGGCTGACCGGCATGAACTCGGAGGCGATCAGGGCGAAGACGCACAGCGACATCGCAAAGACGCCTCCCCAGTGGGCCTGGCGATGCCCGCTGCCGTGGTTTTTTTGCGGCGTGCTGGTTCTGCTGGTTGTGGTTTCGGGAGGCATACAGTCCATCAAAGCGTGGTCCCGAAGCCGTAGCGAGGGCCCTGCTGAAACGGGTCTTGGCAGACCCCCTTTTAGCGCGGCAATGCAGCCGACGGAATGCCCATGCGTCGTCCGTCTCTTGGCTCCGGCGGCCGGGGCTTGTAGACCCAGGCCACCAGCACCACGGAGATGAGCATCAGCAGGAACCAGGCCACGAGTTCTCCAGGCCCACCGGATGCCAGCCGGCGGCCTGGCTGGGGTAGAGCCAGGCCCCGGACCAGGTGGCGATGTTCTCGGCGATCCAGATGAACAGGGCCACCAGCAGGAAGGAGGCCACCAGCGGCATGCGGAACTCCCTGCGGAAGACACGGAAGTGCATCACGCAGCGGCCATACACAATCACGACGGCGGCCAGCAGCACCCAGCGCAGGTCCCAGATGTAGTGGTGGGTGAAGAAGTTGGCGTAGATGGCGCCGGCGAGGATGGCGGTGATCCAGCGCCTCGGGTAGGCATCGAACCTGAGGTCGAAGAGCCGGTAGACGCGCACCATGTACGAGCCCACGGCGGCATACATGAAGCCGCTGAAGAGCGGTACAGCCCCGATCCGGAGGACGCCCTCGGCCTCGTAGGACCAGGAGCCGACGTCTGTTTTGAACAGTTCCATCACTGTCCCCACAAGGTGGAACATGACGATGACGCGCAGTTCCTTCAGGGTTTCCAGTTTGAACGCGACCATGAGGACCTGGATGACGACGGCGGCGAGCGTCAGGAAATCGTTCCGCGCCAGTACCGCTGTGTCCGGGTACCACAGCCGGGCGCCCATGAGCACGGCCAGGAGCGCTGCTCCGAAGATACAGGCCCAGCCCTGTTTGAGGCCGAAAACGGTGAACTCGGTGAGCCGTGCCCTGGCGCCGCGGGCCGGGGCCGTGGCCAGGAAGCGGCGGGCGTAGTCGTCGATCCTCTGTTCGACGGGGGTGGAACTACGCACGGCTCCCCTGGCGCTGCTGCAGCCGGCCGGTCCCGCGCAGGTCCTTGTCGAGTTCGCCCAGGCAGTAGTCCTTGAACCAGTGCCGGGTTCGCCGTGGAAGTTTGGGGTAGGCCACCGCCAGGATGCGCATGGTCAGGTTGAAGCGCCGCTCGTGACGGTCGCTCCAGGTGAGGCCGAAGTCCTTCCGCAGCTGGCCCGGCAGCAGCCCGGCGGTCAGGAACCGGGCGGAGGGCATGATGGCCCGGTACCAGAGGGCGGTGTTTTCCGGGTACAGCAGGCCACGGCCAACCTGGGCGCCTTCGGCTTCCACCCGCAGTGCGGCGACCTGCTCCTGCCAGTAGCGGCCGAACGCGTCCCGGTCCGCAGGCCACATGGCCGCCGGAACCTGAAGCGCCGTACCGAGCCGTGCATAGTCCCGGTACATGGCGTCCGCTGCGGCGTCATCGAGCGGGCCGTAGATCTTCTCGATGACGGTGAGCGCTGTGTCGTAGAGCGTGGCCGCCACCCAGAGCTGCAGCGCGGGATCGTAGGCGCTGTAGCCTGCGGACGATTCGTCGGGAACGCGCCGCACGGGGGCGTGGGCCCGGTTCACCCTGCGGCGCACCTCATGCACCTGCTCATCGGTTCCGTACACGACGGCATAGACATAGGTGAGCGTGCCCTTGAGCCGGTTCACGGGACGTTCGGTGAAGGTGCTGTGTGCCGCCACCCCGCGGCCGATGGCAGGATTGGCAAGCTGCAGCAGGATGGCCCGTCCCGCCCCGGCGAGCAGGATGCCTTCCGCCCGGTAATCGGCTGCTTCCTGCACCATGTGAAAAGGGTACCGGAGGGGCAGGACGGCAGGGCGGGGCGTTGGTCCCCCCATTGGGCGGCCCCCTGCCAGCGTTGTCCGGCTAGTGCTGCACCGGCCGCAGCGACGTGATCATCTTCCGGATGTCCGAATACTCGGCCGTGCCCCGGTACTTCCGGGCGAGTTCCAGGTACGGGAGCGACGGGTCGCCGGGTGTCGCGTTGTTGTTGGGGTCGTAGGACGCCCCGAACATGGCAGCGTTTGGGGGCCAGCTGAAGAACTGGAAGATGGGGCACGCGTCCGGGCCGCTTGCTGCGGGGCCCGAGGTGATGCCGTAACCGGCAGCCGGGGTGCTGTACAGGCCGGGGGTCTGGGCATTCGCACGGGATTCGAACACGAACTGCGGCACCGCTCCACCCTGGACCAGTGCCGGGACGTCCACCGTGTCCAGGATTTCGTAGGGGTATCTTTCGGTGCAGGTCGACCCGGTGGCCATGTTGGTCCTCAGCGTGGCCATTATCTTTCCGGACTGGTTCCGGACCTCGGAGAATGCCCCGCCGCCCTCGGCCAGTTCCCCCGCAGGGTCCTTGACGCGCCAGCCGGCGGGAAGGTCGAACGCCATGGTGCCATCCGCCGTCGTAAACGTGGTCCAGGCCGCCGCAGCGGAACTGACCGCGGGAGCGCCGGGCGCTGTTTCTGCGGGCGGTGAGGACGGAACTTCCGACCGCGTCGGCGGGGCGGGCGCTCCGGCGAGGGCGGCTGCCGCGAGGGACGGTTCAAACCTGCGCACCACACCTCCCCGGGCTCGACGATGACCCCTCAAGTGTGGCGCCTTGTTCCCTGGCGGAGAAGGGCCAATGGACCTGCCCTTCCCCCACCAGGAACCAGCGTTACCGCTCCAGCAGCGACACGTCCCGGACTGCACCCTTGTCCGCCGAGAGGGCCATGGCGGCGTAGGCGCGCAGGGCAGCGGAAACCTGGCGGTCCCGGTCCTTGGGCTTGTAACCGCCGTTGACCTCCAGCTTCTCGCGGCGCTCGGCCAGGACCTCGTCAGAGACCTCCAGCCGCATGGAGCGCTGTGTGATGTCGATGCTGATGATGTCGCCGTCCTCCACCAGGGCGATGGCGCCGCCGGAGGCAGCCTCCGGGGAGATGTGGCCGATGGACAGGCCGGAGGTGCCACCGGAGAAACGGCCGTCAGTGATGAGGGCGCACTTCTTGCCCAGGCCGCGGCCCTTGAGGAACGAGGTCGGGTAGAGCATTTCCTGCATGCCGGGACCACCGCGGGGGCCTTCGTAGCGGATCACCACCACGTCGCCTTCCTTGACGGTCTTGTTCAGGATCTTCTCCACGGCTTCATCCTGGGATTCGCACACCACGGCCGGGCCGGAGAAGACCCAAATGGACTCGTCCACGCCGGCGGTCTTCACCACGGCGCCGTCGACGGCCACATTGCCGCGGAGCACGGCCAGGCCGCCGTCCTTGGAGTATGCGTGCTCGACGGAGCGGATGCAGCCTTCCGCCGCGTCCGTGTCCAGGGAAGTCCACTCGTTCGACTGCGAGAACGCGGTGGAGGAGCGGACGCCGCCGGGGGCCGCGTGCCAGAGGGCCTTCGCTTCTTCGGTGGCCTTGCCGCCGCGGATGTCCCAGTCATCCAGCCAGCCGTCCAGGTCATTGGAGTGGACGGAGTGGACGTCCTTGTGCAGGAGTCCGCCGCGGTTCAGCTCGCCCAGCAGGGCCGGGATGCCGCCGGCACGGTGCACGTCCTCCATGTAGTAGGTCTTGTCCTTGGCGACGTTGGGTGCCACCTTGGCCAGGCAGGGCACCTGGCGGGATTTGGCGTCCATCTCGGCCAGGCCGTAGTCCACGCCGGCCTCCTGGGCGGCGGCCAGCAGGTGCAGGATGGTGTTGGTGGAGCCGCCCATGGAGATGTCCAGCGCCATGGCGTTGTCGAAGGCCTTTGCGGTGGCGATGGAGCGCGGCAGCACGGACTCGTCGTCGCCGTCGTAGTAACGCTTCACCAGCTCGACGACGGTGGTCCCGGCCTTCTCGTAGAGCGCCTTGCGGGCGGTGTGGGTGGCCAGCACGGAGCCGTTGCCCGGCAGGGACAGGCCGATGGCCTCGGTGAGGCAGTTCATGGAGTTGGCGGTGAACATGCCGGAGCAGGAACCGCAGGTGGGGCAGGCGTTCTCTTCGATGAGGTTGATGTCGGCATCGGAGATGGACTCGTCCACGGCGTCGGCAATCGCGTTCACCAGGTCCAGGGAACGGACGGAGCCGTCGGTGAGGGTGACGCGTCCGGCTTCCATGGGGCCACCGGAGACGAAGACCACGGGGATGTTCAGGCGCAGTGCCGCCATGAGCATGCCCGGGGTGATCTTGTCGCAGTTGGAGATGCAGACCAGGGCGTCGGCGCAGTGGGCGTTGACCATGTACTCCACGGAGTCGGCGATCAGGTCGCGGGACGGCAGCGAGTACAGCATGCCGCTGTGGCCCATGGCGATGCCGTCATCCACGGCAATGGTGTTGAACTCGCGGGGCACGGCGCCGGCGGCGAGGATCGCGTCGGAGACGATCCTGCCCACGGGCGCGAGGTGGGTGTGGCCGGGGACGAATTCGGTGAAGGAGTTCGCCACGGCGATGATCGGCTTGCCGATATCCGAGTTGGCGACGCCGGACGCGCGCAGCAGTGCGCGGGCTCCGGCCATGTTGCGGCCGTGAGTGACAGTTTTAGAGCGAAGTGCAGGCATGCTTACCATCCTGCGGGCATGGCCTCCCATGCGGAAGACGCTCTTACTACTAGTAGTAGGAGTACCAGAGTAATAGTATTTTCTGGTGACTGAACCAGGGCGCCGCAAAGAGCTGGGCCTCTTCCTCCGCGCCCGCCGGGACCAGGCCCTCCGGGCGGATTATGGGCTGCCGCCGATCGGCCGGGCGCGCGACCGGGGACTGCGCCGCGAAGAGGTGGCGTTCCTTTCGGGCGTCAGCGTCACCTGGTACACCTGGCTGGAGCAGGGCAGGGACATCAGCCCGTCCCGGCAGGTCCTGGAGGCGGTCAGCCGGGCACTGCATCTCTCGGCAACCGGCGTGGGCTACGTCCTGTCCTTGGGCGGGTACGCGTCGGCGGCCCCAGCCGGCCCCGCAGCGGATTCCGCGCCGCCCCACATCCAGCGCCTGCTCGATGCGCTGGACCCCAACCCGAGCTTCGCGCTGTTCCCGGACTGGGGCGTGGCCGGCTGGAACACGGCCTACGCCGCCCTGTTTCCGAACATCGCCACCGTGGCTCCGGCGGACCGCAACCTCCTCTGGCTGGTGTTCACCGATCCCTATGTCCGCAACCTCCTGCCGGACTGGGAAACCACCAGCAAGCGGTTCCTTGCCGAATTCCGCGCCGAAGCCGGGCAGCGGCTCGGTGATCCGGACATCCAGTACCAGGTGGAACGGCTGAAGGAAGCCAGCCCGGAATTCCGGCAGGGCTGGGACCTGTACGACATCCTGGGTTTCGAATCCCGCGAGCGCCTTTTCCACCACCCGGCTGTCGGCGTGCTCCAGCTGGAACACCACCAGGTGTCCCCGTCCGACCGGCCGGACCTCCACATCGTGGTGTACACCCCCGCACCGGGCAGCGACGCGGCCATGCAGATGCGGTCCCTGCTGGCTCGAAGCGGCTAGGAAGCCGCGTCGCCCAGGTACGCGAGGGCCGCGGCAGCCTGCGCCTGCGTAGCCACCCGCAGGGTGGGATCCACGGCGGGCAGGAAGAACGGTGAGTGGTTGGCTGGAATATCGGTGTCCACGGCGCCCGTTGCCACCGCCTGCCGGTAGGTTTCCCGAGGCACCGACCCGACAACCCAGTACACGTACGGGGCCCCGAAAGCGTCGGGAATGCGGCTGAAATCCTCCGACGCAGTCTGCGGGGCGGTGCGGTAGACGGCGTCGGCACCGAACGTCGTGGTGAAGGCCGCTGTGACCCTGGCGTTGGCCTCGGGATCGTTGCTGGTCAGCGGGTATTGGTCGTAGTACTCGAACTCCGGTTCCTGAGGCGAGCCGGCCGCGACGCACTCTCCGCGCACAATCCGCTCGATGGCGGCGAGCATCTGGCTCCGGACGGCCATGCTGTAGGTACGGAGGTTGAGCAGCAGTTCCGCCCGGTCCGGGATGATGTTGGCCGTGGCACCGGCGGTCACCGAGCCGATGGTCAGCACCGCAAACTCCCCCGGGCGCGTTTCACGGGACACCACGGTCTGCAGGCGGAGGATGATCGAGGCAGCCAGCACCACCGGATCGACCGACTTGTGCGGCATGGATCCGTGCGCACCCCGGCCGTGCACGGTGATGCGCACCGAATCGCCGGCCGACAGCACGGGACCCGGCGTGGTGCCGATGGTTCCCGCCTCGGTGGGCATGACGTGCTGGGCCAGCGCAATGTCCGGCCGCGGGATTCCGGCGGCCAGGCCGTCGTCGAGCATTGCCCGGGACCCCGCCGCCGTCTCCTCCGCCGGCTGGAACAAGGCAACGTAGGTGCCCTGCCAAGTGTCCCGGTGGCCAGCCAGATACTTTGCCGCGCCGAGCAGTGCCACCACGTGCATGTCGTGCGCGCAGGCGTGCATCACCCCTGGAACGGCGGAGGCGTACGTCGCACCGGTGGCCTCGGCGACGGGTAGGGCGTCCATGTCCGCCCGGGCCAGGACGCAGGAACCGGCGCCGTTGGCGAGAACGCCCACGACGCCGGTGCGGCCAAAGTGCCGGACGTCAAAGCCCCAGCCGGCCAGCAGGTCCGCTGCCGCGGCGGACGTTGCGTGTTCGGCAAGGCCAAGCTCGGGGTTCCGGTGGAATTGCTCGTACAGGGGAATCTGCCAGGCGAGTTCCTGCCCGATGCTGTCCGTAAGGTTGGCCATGAGGTCCATGCGGGCACTCCTCCCGGCCGGCGGCCCCGGCCCTTTCGGCCACTCTAGGCCAGCACCCCCTGCCGCACCACGGCCGGCTGGAATTGTGCACCCGCGCCCGGGAATACCGGCACGTCAATCCGCGCGTGGGTGTGGACCTCCGTGACCGTGGCCTTGGTGTGCCGGGCAATCTGTTCCATGGTGGCGACCCACATGCCGTCCATCGCCTTCACCCGCTCAATCAGCTGCTCAAGGGCCACGGCCTTGGAGGGCCGGCCGGAGATGAACGGATGGTTGGTCAGGACGAAGCAGCTGCCCTGGGAGTGGTGCGCCTCGGCCTCGAGGGTCCACATTTCCAGGACCTTGGCCGGGCTTTCGATGACGCCGCTGCCGGTCACGCCGGGGTAGAAGGCGTACTGCTCCCAGTCATCAAGGGTCCAGTCCACGGGAATCTCCACGATGTCCCGGGGATCATCGGCGGCGACAGCGAACCGGTAAGGGGCATCGCCGTCGAGCAGGCTGGAATCGTAGAGGAAGCCGCGGTCCGCGAGGAGGCCCGGGGAGTGCCAGTTCAGTTCCCACCACGGTGCCCGGTACCCCACCGGCCGGACCCCGGCCACCTTCGCCAGGGCTTCGAGGCCGCGGTCAAGGTAGCCGCCCTCGGTGGCGGCGTCGATGCCCTGCATCGGTTCGTGCAGGTAGCCGTGGTGGCCCACCTCATGACCGCCGTCGACGATCTGCCGGACCACGTCCGGGTAGGACTCGGCGGTGAAGCCGGGGATGAAGAAGGTGGCCTTGACGTCCTGGCGCTCGAGGATTTTCAGGAGCCGCGGCACGGCGACTTTGGGACCGTACGACTGGTGGGTCATCAGCGACATGCGCCGGGTGGAGCTGGGGTCGTGGGCGATCGTGCAGGACTCTGCGTCCACGTCGAAGGTGAAGGAGGCTGCGGCTTTGGCGCCGTCGGGCCAGGTGACCGGATGCAGGGCGTCCGCGATGGCGGGCTGGTTCACGGGAAATCCTTTCGGCGGGCGCGGGGCGCCCGCCAGGTTTTGTGGGAAGGGAAGCTGTGCGGCCTAGCGGGCGGGAAGCGCAGGCGCGGTGTCCGTTTCCTTGCCGTCTGCTCCGGGAGCGGGGTTCACGGCGTTGGCCGTCCGGGGCTTCACTGCGAGGTACCGGATGTGCTGCCGCGGTCCGAGGATGGCGTACACCCCGGCACTGGTCAGTCCGCCGGCCAGCCAGGAAAGGTCCCAGCCGCCCAGGGCCACGGCGATGGGGCCCTGCATGATGGGGATCAGGCCGTACATGAACAGCCAGGTGGCGACGATGCCGGCCACGAGGGAGACAACACCGGCCCAGTTGACGCCGGGCAGGCGCTTGGTGCCTACGGCGTCGAACAGGCGCTCGGGCTCACCGGGCCAGCGCTTGTCCAGCCAGAAGTAGTGCACCAGCATGATTCCGCCCCAGGCGGCCACCCAGGCCACCAGGCCGATCAGCCAGGCGTCAAGCACCGCCGCGAAGTCCTCCTGGAAGATGAAGAAGACGACGGCGGCGAGCGAGAAGACGCCGACGAACAGGTTAAGCTTGCGGCGGCTGATGGAGATGTCCAGGGCCTGGGTGGCGACCGAGAACGTGTAGATGTTCAGGATGTTCGTGGCGATGGGGCCGTGGAGCACCATCAGCAGCACGGGCAGCGCCATGGAGCCAAAGTTGAGGACGATCAGCTTGCCGGGATCGATTTCCCCGGAGTTGGTGGCCAGGCTGGCACCGAGGACGCCGAGCCAGACCACAGGGATGAACTGGCCCAGGACCGAAGCGAGGTAGACCTTCTTCTTGGGGACGCTGGTGCTGACGAACCGGGAGTAGTCGGCGGCGTAAGTGAACCAGGTGATGCCCCAGCCAATGCCGATGGCCGTCATGACGGCGCTCATGGCTGCGATGCGCTCGGAGCCTTCCAGGATGTGCCCGGCCGGTCCGGCGTAGCCCCAGTCGATGTCCATGCCGAACCAGGCGACGGCGGACATGACGGCGAGGATGAGGATGGTGGGCGGTACCGTCCATTTTTCGAAGGCCGCGATGGCTTTGTAGCCGAACCAGGCGATGGCGACCTGCAGGGCCATGATGAAGGTGGCGACGCCGATCTTCCAGGCGTAGTTGGGGGCTTCAGGGTCAACCCAGCCGAGGGTTCCGAAGAGTGCCATGACCAGGTCGAGGATGATCCAGGTGTTCACCGCGCACCAGCCGATGACCAGCAGGGCCTGGATGGCGGCCGGCAGGTAGTTGCCGCGGCGGCCGAAGGCGGCCCGGGCCAGGACCATGCCGGTGGCTCCGGTCTTCTGGCCCAGGAGGACGAAGCAGCCAAAGAGGAGCATGCCGATCAGGTTGCCCAGGACCAGGACGGTGACGGTGTCCGCCAGCCCGAGTCCCAGTTGGATACCGAGTGCCCCCAGCACCCAGTTGATGGGAGCCAGGTTGGCGCCCGCCCAGATCCAGAACTGGCCGGATACCTTGCGTGTGCGCGCTGATTCGGGGATGGGCTGCAGCCAGGCTTCGTGGTCCACGACGTTGTGGTCCTGGCCGGCAGGGGCCGCGTGCCCGTGCGTTGCTGGTGAAAGCTTTTCTTGCATGGGGGCCTCCGTGAGGTGGATAAGTACTCAAAGGCTATGTGGCCCCCATCACAAGGAACAAGATACAATCTGTCGAACAGATTCCCCTACTACGTTACGGAATGTCGTGTCAGTGTTTCTTGGCGAAATACTCGCCCACCCCGCCCTTGCGGCCGCGGATCCCGTGCTGCATCCCCTGGGCGTGGTGGCCGATGCGCAACCGGTGCGCTGGGTCCACTCCAGCGAGGTGCTGGACATCGCTCCCCTGCTCCGCGGCGGCGAGCTGCTGCTCTGCGGCGGGATCACCCTGGCCACGGCCACCCCCGCCAAACGCGAGGACTACGTCCGTGAACTGGCCCAGCGGGGTATCGCGGCGCTCGCCATCGAGACGGGGGGCGCCCTGCCGGAAATCCCGGCGGACATGCTGCGGACGGCTGAGGAATACGGCCTTCCGGTGGTTGAGCTGCGGAAGGTGGTGCCTTTTGTAGGCGTCATGCAGGCCATCAATTCCATCCTGGTCAGCGAGTCGGTGGGGCACTTGCAGCAGGCAGACGCCGCTACCCGCGCCATGGCGGCGGAGCTGGCCCATGGGGCCTCGCTGGACAGGATCCTGGCCGTGCTGGCAGGCATCACAGGGTCCCCCGTGCACCTCACCTCCCCGTGGGGAGTCACCATGGGCAGCGCCGTCCCCGAGGGGTGGAGCAGCGGGGTGGACGCGGACGCCGGGGAAGGACCAGCGGACGACGACGGCTCCGGCCCGGGTGCTCACGGCAGCCCTGCCGGCGGGGCCGGGCTGCCCGGCAAAACGGTGGTCAGCGTTGACATTCCCGTGCGCGGCGTCCTGATGGGCCGGCTGGACGTGCGGGTGCCGGAGGCCGCGGACGTGGCCCTGGCGCAGGTGGCCGGGGAACGCGCCGTGGACATCCTCGGGCTGGCGCTGCTGCAGCACACTCCGCCCGGACTGCATGCCCTGGCCGGCGCCGAACTGATGCGGGCCGTGCTGAATTCCGCCCCGGAGTGGCGGCTCGAGCAGCTGGCTCCCGCGGCCGGCTTTCCCGCGGATTCCCCGGCAGTGGTGGCTGCCATCCATGCGGCGTCACCGCAGGAGGTGCGCGGCGCCGTCGAAACCTTCCTGAGTTCGCGACGGATTCCCTGTGCCGCGTACCTGGACGACGCCGAACTGGTGGTTATGATCGGCCTGCCCTGCACCGATACCGCCGGTGAGCGGCGGCAGCTGCTGGAATCGTTGCAGGGGTTGGCGGGGGACCCCGACGCGGTGATTGCCGTGGGGCCCCTGGCCGGCGGTGTGGCTGAGGCTTCCTGGTCGCTGGCCGAGGCGCGGCGCGCCTTGGAGGTGCGCCAGATCCGGCGGCGGAACGCCTCGGCACGCCGACAGTATCCGGCCCGCGGCCTGGTGGTGGTGGACGCGGAGGATTCCGCCGTCGAAAGCCTGTCCCTGACCTGCCTGGACGCCTCAGCGCGGGAGGCGTTCGTGAACCGGCAGCTGCGGGCGGTCCTGGAGCATGATGCGCAGCGGCAGTCCCAGCTGCTGGAGACCTTGCGGGTGTGGCTGGACTCGGGCTGCAACACCGCGCAATCGGCGCGCGAACTGCACCTGGAACGGCAGTCCATGCACCACCGGCTGCAGCGGATCTTTGAGCTATGCGGCGGCGATCCCCGCGGGACAGGCCGGCTGGCGGCATTGCACCTCGCCGCCCGGATGGCGGGGCTCCCCTGACAAGCCCGGCCCGGTGAACCGGCGTCCCGAATCTGGAGTGCGGGGCTCACCCGTCGTTAGACGTGGTGCGCTCAGCGCCGAACGTCGTACCTGGCCAGGACCACGCCACCGGGAAAGGCCGTGGTCTCCACAAGCTTCAGCTGCACCCAGTGGTCCAGGGCCGCAAAGAAGGGCGTCCCGCCGCCCACCAGGACCGGATGAGTGACCATCACGTACTCATCGACCAGTCCGGCCCGCATGGCCGCCGCGGCGAGCGTGGCACCGCTGAGATCCATGGGGCCGCCGTCTTCAGCCTTGAGCCGGGCGATCTCCGGAACCGCATCGCCGGTGACCAGGCGGGTATTCCAGTTGACCGGGCGGGCCTTCGAGGAGAACACCACCTTCGGCATGTCCCGCCAGCGTTGCGCGAACTCAATCTCCGCTGGCGTGGCACCAGGCTCCTGGTCCGCGGTGGGCCAGTGGGAGCTCATCGTCTCCCACAATTTGCGTCCGTACAGGGCCAGGCCTGTCGCCGCGACGCGGTCGGACCACCATTGGAACAGTTCGCTGCTCGGCGCGCTCCAGCCAAGGTCGTCCCCGGGCGCGGCGATGTAGCCGTCCAGGCTCACATTCATGGCGAAGGTCAGTTTGCCCATGGCGCCAGTCTCCCGTGCGGCGGTGCTGGTTGTACAGACCGGCACCGCCCCGACGAGCGCGTGGCCCGGCCACGAAGAAGCCTGCGCCAGCCACGCTCCAGCATCCACATAATGGGACATTCTTGCTCGCATTATGGACATATCAACTAGCCTGCACTGTATGGACCACACCTCAACCACCCGGGCGGAGCTGCCGCCGTTCGTCGATACCGCGTGGCTCGCGGCGCATCGGGGAACCGTTGTCATCGCCGATGCGCGCTGGTACCTCGACGGTGCATCAGGCCGGTCGGCGTACGACGGCGGGCATCTTCCGGGTGCAGTGTTTGTGGACATGGACGCCTGGTTGTCCGGCGATCCTGGACCGCGCGGATTGAACCCGCTTCCCGCCCCTGACGTGTTTGCCCGCGGGATGTCCTCCGTGGGAATCGGGGACGGCGCAGCCGTCGTCGCTTATGACGACGCGGGAGGGGTGATCGCTGCGCGGCTCGTCTGGATGCTGCGCGCGATCGGACACCCGGCGGCGCTGCTCGACGGCTGGATGGCAGCATGGACGGGACCGTTGGAGACCACGTCAGTGAAGCCGGCCCCCGCGACGTTCACGCCGGTTCCGTGGCCCGAGTCCCGCCTGGCCCGACTGCAGGACATCACGGCAGGAGCCGCCGGGATCCTGGTCGATGCCCGCAATGCCGACCGCTTCGACGGAACGCTCCAGTTGCCCACCGATCCCCAGGCAGGCCACATTCCGGGCGCCGTGAACGTCCCCTGCCGGGCGAACCTCTCCCCCGATGGACGCCTGCGCCCGATCACAGAGGTCCGGGCCGCATTCGCGGAGGTTGGGATCGACCATGCCGCCGCGGTCATCTCCTACTGCGGCTCAGGCGTCACGGCGTGCCACAACCTCCTGGCCCTTGAACATGCCGGACTCGGCCATGGCCGCCTCTACGCCGGCGGGTGGTCGGAATATGCGGCCGCCCCGGGCCGCCGAGCGGAGCTGCGCTGATAAGCGGCTAAGCCCGGCTGGACCCCGCAGCCAACGCCGGCCACGCGTCCGCTTTCGGACGTATGCTTGCCGTGCATTGCTCTTGGGGGCCGGCGCCACGCGTCCGGCGGCCCAGCCGGATTCGAGGGGGCGCAGCATGGCTGAGCGGGATACATCGTCGGTAGGTGCGCCCTGCTGGGTGGACACTTGGCAACCGGACCCCCGGGGCGCCAAAGAGTTCTACGGCCAACTTTTCGGCTGGAGCTTCGACGAGGCAATTCCCACGGCCGGGATTGACGGTGACTACTACCGGGCGCGCCTCGACGGACGCCTGGTGGCCGGCGTGGGACAGGCCCCGCCACAGTCGCCTGCGGGCTGGCTGACGCATGTCCGGGTGGAGGACGTCGCGGAGGCATCGGCCCGCGCTGAACAGGTTGGGGGCCGGCAGCTGATGCTCCTCGACGCCCACGCCCCCACGGCACTGGTTGCCGACTCCTCCGGTGTGCTGTTCTGCCTGCGGAAGGCAGGCGAAAATGACGGCGTCGAGCTTGCCGACCAGCCGAACTGCTGGGCGATGAGTTCCCTGCACACCCCGGATCTTGGAAAAGCCAGGGATTTCTACCGGACAATGTTCACGTGGGAGCTGAAGGCATCGCCGGACGCCGCCTTCTCGCTATGGCTCCTGCACGACCGGATGGTGGCAGTGGCCACCTCAACGGAGGGCGTGGACGTTCCGCCGCACTGGAGTGTGAACTTCGCGGTGGCCAGTGCAGACACCACCGCCGACCGGGCCGTCGCCTTAGGCGGCGGGATCCTCATGGCGCCCTCGAACACCCCGGGATTCCGGAGCGCGGTGATCAGCGACCCGTGGGGTGGCGTCGTCGCAGTCAGCACGGTCACAGCGTGAACCAGGTCTTGGTCCTGGCCACCTGAACATCCGGCCACCTGAACATGCGGGGTCAGCTTGCCGGTCGGCCGCCCAAACGGGTGGTCACCTTGGCGGCGGCGGCAACGCAGGCTTCGGCCAGCCTCTCGAACTGCTCTTTGGATACCCGGAACCGCGGGGCCGGGATCAGGACGGCGGCCACCACGTCCCCGCGGTGGTCGCGGACGGGGGCCGCCACGCCCACTTCATCCATGGACGATTCACCGTAGTTGCCCGCCCACCCGCGCTGCGCCACGTCCTGGAGCCGGGCCTCGTAAGCCGCCAGGCCGGCGTCGTCCATTCCGGGAAAGGTGATGGCTCCGCTCCGCAGCAGCTCACGCACCCGCTCGGCCGGCAGCGTGGACAAGAACACCTGGACCGAGGCGCTCATGGCGTCCCGGTACCGGGCGCCCAGCGGCGTGGTGTGCTTGATCTGGTGGTGGCTGGCGATCTGCTCCACGCAAATGGCTTCATCCCCGTTCCAGAGCATGAGCGCGCTGGTTTCGCCAGTCTGCTCGGCCAGTTGCCGCAGCACGGGGTACGCAACGCGGCGTTCCTCCATCTCGGCAAGCAGCGGCCCGGCGACGGCGATCAGCCCCAGGCCCAGCCGGAACCGCTTGGTTTCCGGGTCCCGTTCCACCAGGTTCTCCTGCTCGAAGGTAGCCAGGATCCGGGAGACACTGCTCTTGTGCATGCCCACCCGGTTGGCGATTTCCGTGACCCCCAGCAAGGGTTCGTCCGCGGTAAAGGTGCGCAGGACAGCGATGGCATTGACGACGACGGAAGCGCCTTTGGCGTCCGTCCCGCCGTTGCTGCCGGTGCCGGTCCCTGTGGCGTTGGTGTCGGAAGTCGTTGCAGGAGTCATGGTGGACACCATCTTTCCTCATGGACGGCGGAAGCGGCGCCACGTGCGTGGCGCCGCTTCGCTGTGGTGATGGTTAGGCCTGGACGATGTTGTGTTCCGGGCCGAAGGGGAACTTGGTGATGTTCTCCACCGTGTTGTCCTCGCCGATCACCAGGATGTCGTGCTCGCGGTAGCCGCCGGCACCCGGCTGGCCGTCCGCAACGGTGATCATGGGTTCCATGGAGACCACCATGCCGGGCTCCAGGACGGTGTCGATGTCCTCGCGCAGTTCCAGGCCGGCCTCCCGGCCGTAGTAGTGGCTGAGGACGCCGAAGGAGTGGCCGTAGCCGAACGTGCGGTTGGCCAGCAGTCCGTGGCTGATGTAGATCTCGTTGAGTTCGGCGGCAATGTCCTTGCACACGGCGCCGGGCTTGATGAGTTCCAGGCCGCGGCGGTGCACCTCCACGTTGATGTTCCACAGCTCCAGGGACCGTTCGTCCGGCTGGCCCAGGAAGAGGGTGCGTTCCAGGGCCGTGTAGTAGCCGGAGGTCATGGGGAAGCAGTTCAGGGAGAGGATGTCGCCCTGCTGCAGCTTCCGGGTGGTGGCCCAGTTGTGGGCGCCGTCGGTGTTGATGCCGGACTGGAACCACACCCAGGTGTCGCGGACTTCGCGGTCGGGGAAGGTCCGGGCGATCTCGTGCACCATGGCTTCGGTGCCGACCAGGGCCACCTCGTACTCGGTGACGCCTTCGCGGATGGCGTTGCGGATGGCCTCGCCGCCGAGGTCGCCGATGCGGGCACCGTGCTTGATGACTTCGATTTCCTCGGCGGATTTGATCATGCGCTGGCGCATGGCGTCCTGGGAGACGTCCAGGAGCGTGGCGCCGGGGAAGGCGGCGGCGATCTTTTCGCGGGTCAGGCCCGGGAGGAAGTCGTCCTCGACGCCCAGCCGGGTGGCCTTGACGCCGCGCTGGCGCAGTGCCTCCTGGAGGCCGAAGTAGAAGTTGTCCCGCCGCCAGTCGGTGTAGACGATGTTCTCGCCGTAGGACGTGCGCCATGGCATGCCGGCGTCGATATTTGCGGTGACGGTGACCGAGTCGTCCGCGGTGACCACCAGGGCGTAGTTGCGGCCGAACGTGGTGTAGAGGAAGTCGGAGTAGTACTTGATGCCGTGGTAGCTGGTGAGGATGACCGCGTCCAGGCTCTTGGCAGCCATGATCTGGCGCAGGCCGCCGAGCCGGCGCTCGAACTCTGCGTCGGAGAACGTGAGCTTGCCCTTGGTGCCGTTGTGCAGGACCTTGAGGCGCTCGAGCTCGGCGATGGATGAGGCGGTGTCGGTAGTGATGGTCACGGGTGTGCCTTTCGATATTGCGGGCAGGTATTGGCCGCACATGGGTGGGTAGGAAGAAAGTTCCGGGGCCTCTGCAGGATCAGAGGTGCTTGAGCGGCTTGCGCGAGGTTTCGGCGGCGAACAGGACTGCGGCGAGGGACACGGCGGACGCGGCCACGAGGTACCAACCGGGGGCCAGCTTGCTCTGGGTCAGGCCGATCAGCAGGGTGGCCATGAACGGCGCGGTCCCGCCGAAGATCGCGTTGGAGAGGTTGAAGCTGACAGCAAAGCCGCTGTACCGGACCTTGGTGGGGAACAGTTCGGCCAGGAAGCTGGGCAGCGTGCCGTCGTTGAGGGTGAGCATGCCGCCCAGCAGGATTTGAACCAGGACGATCACCAGGAAGTTGCCGGTATCCAGCAGCATGAATGCCGGAACGGTCAGGAGCATGAACAGCACCGAGGCGGTGATCAGCATCCGCTTGCGGCCGAACCGGTCCGAGGCCATGCCGGTGAGGAAGATGAAGCCGATGTAGCTGGCCAGGGCGATGGTGGTGGCCAGGAACGATTCGGTGGGACCGAAGCCCAGTTCCTCGGACAGGTAGGTGGGCATGTAGCTGAGGATGACGTAGAAGCCGACGGCGTTGAGCAGCACCGCTCCGCAGGCGATGAGCAGCTGCTTCCGGTAGGTCCGGAACATGTCCAGCGCCGGCGCCTTGGGGGCGGATTCTTCCTGCTCTGCCAGGGCGCGGAAGGCGGGAGTGTCCTCGAGCTTGGTGCGGATGTAGCGGCCGATCAGCCCCATGGGGGCGGCCAGGAGGAACGGCAGCCGCCAGCCCCAGTCGTGCAGCTGCCCGGTGCTGAGTACCGAGCTGAGGAGTGCCGCGATCAGCGAGCCCAGGAGCAGGCCCGCGGCCGTGCTGGCGGGCACGACGGCGGCGTAGAGTCCGCGGCGGTTGGCCGGTGCATATTCCACCAGGAAGGCCGACGCCCCGGCGTATTCGCCCGCCGCCGAGAAGCCCTGGACCACACGGACCAGCAGGAGCAGGACGGGGGCCAGCATGCCGATGGTTCCGTAGCCGGGAATGAGGGCGATGCAGAACGTGGAGACGGACATGATGACGATCGAGAGGGACAGTGCCTTGCGCCTGCCCAGCTTGTCGCCGATGTGGCCCCAGAAGAAGCCGCCCAGGGGCCGGACGAAGAAGGAAATCGCGAACACCGCGAACGTGGCCAGCAGCGCAGTCTGGCGGTCGGCTTCGGGGAAGAAGACGGACGAAATGACGGCAGCGAGGTAGCCGTACACGGCGTAGTCGAACCATTCGACGAAGTTGCCGATGAAGCTGGCCGTAACCACCCGGCGTCGAACGTCCTTGCTTGCCACGGTGCTGCCGGCACCTTGGCCTGCCACGGCGGGGCCGTTGGCGTCTGCGGCAACGGCCCCCGCTCCGGCGGAGTTGGAATTGGTACTCATGGAACCACCATTAGAAGTATGAGTTGCATTGCTTGCAACGTGGTTGTTTCAACATAGGTGGTGACGAGCAACACAGTCAAGAGTTTTCAGTAGCTGGCTTTTGGATTAAATCCGGCACCGCGGGTCCGGCCGGGCAATCACATCCTCGCTCCGCCCGCCCAGCCCGAGTTGCAATCAAAGCAACATGGTTGTAACAGTCGTGAAATATGGGCATTAACGCAGCAATGGCCGCCAAGCGAAGGCTTGGCGGCCATTGAAAAGGTTGGGTCCCTAGCGTGCCGGGACGGGCTCCGCAGCAACGACGGGATGGTCACGATGCAGGTTTCCCAGTGCGGAGGCGCCCTGCGGCGAGCCCAGTTCATGGAAGAACTCCACGTTGGCGCGGACGTAGTCTGCCCATTCGTCCGGCACATCGTCCGAATAGTAGATGGCCTCCACCGGGCAGACCGGATCGCACGCACCACAGTCGACGCACTCGGATGGATGGATATAGAGCGACCGGTCACCCTCGTAGATGCAGTCCACGGGGCATTCCTGGATGCACGCCTTGTCCTTCACATCCACGCACGGCTGGGCGATCACGTAGGTCACGGGACTACACGCCCGTGTACACGGTTTTGCCCCAGGTGAAGAACTCCAGGGCGGACCTGCCTTGCTCGCGGAACGTGTTGGTGGAGGAATCCTTGACGCCGCCGAACGGCACGTTCAGGTCCAGCCCGGCGGTGGGCCGGTTGACCTTGACGACCCCGGCCTGGGCCCTGGCGGCGAAGTCGGTGGCCAGGGCCAGGGAGTCGGTGCAGATGCCTGCGGTGAGGCCATAGCGGGAATCGTTGATCGCGGCGAGGCCGGCCTCGTAATCGGGGACCTCGAGGACCGCAACCACCGGGCCGAAGATCTCCTCCGTCACCGCAGGATCGTCGAAGTCCAGGCCGGTGAGCACGGCGGCAGGGAAGAACAGCGCAGCGGAGGAATCGCCGTCGTACTTTCCGTGCAAGAGCGTGGCGCCGCGCTCAACCGCGCCGCGTACCGCCGCCTGGTCCTGCTCGAACTGCTGGGCGCTCACCACGGCGCCCATGGCGAATTCCAGGCCGTCCCCGGGGTGTACTTTGCCGCCTCCGCCACCAGGGCGTCGAGGAATGCCGCCCGGATGCCGGGGGTGACGTACACCCTCGACGTGGCGGTGCAGGCCTGGCCGGTGAGGCCGAACGCGCCCGCCGCCACGACCTGTGCGGCCTTGGCAGGGTCCGCGTCATCCAGGACCAGGACGCCGTTCTTGCCGCCCATCTCCAGCTGGACGCGGGCACGCCGGCCGTTCAGGATCTCCTGCAGTCCCAGGCCCACGCTGGTTGACCCGGTGAAGGACATCCCGGCGATGCGCGGGTCGCGGGCCAGCGCATCACCCACCACCCGGCCTTTGCCGTGCACCAGGTTGAACACGCCCGCCGGCAGTCCTGCGTCCTGCAGGGCACGGGCCAGGTGGGTGGCGGACAGCGGGGTGAGCTCGGCGGGCTTGAGCACCACTGCGTTGCCGCTGACCAGGGCAGGCGCCGTCTTCCAGGCCGGAATAGCGATGGGAAAGTTCCAGGGGGTGATCAACCCAACCACGCCCAGCGGTTCACGCCGGGTGGTGATGGTGGTGTCCGGCAGTCCGCTGGGCAGCACCTCGCCGGTGGCGGCCCAGCCCAGCGAGCCAAAGAAGCGCAGCACGTCCGATGCACGCTTCACCTCACCCTTGGCCTCGGCCAGGGTCTTGCCCTCCTCCCGGACCAGGTCCTCGGCGATCGCGGACTGCCGGTCGATCAGCAGGTTGCCTGCCGTGATCAGGATGGCCCCGCGGGAGGGTGCCGGCAGGGCGGCCCAGGCGGGCTGCGCTGCCGCGGCGGCGGAGATGGCGGCGTCGACATCCTCCGCGGTGCCGCTGGGCGAGAGTGCTGCCAGTTCATCCGGGCGCGCGGGGTTGGTGCGGCGGGTTTCTGCGGTTCCCACCCATTGCCCGTTAATGAGGTGCTGGGCGGTTTTGCTGCGATCCAGTGCGGTGGTGTCGGGGTCCAGGGCGGTGGAGGTCATGGCATTCCTTTGGAAGTTGGGGCTAGAGGCTGCGGATGAGGCCGCCGTCGCACCGCAGCGCCACGCCGGTGATGTACGACGCCGGGGCGCTGCAGAGGAAGGCGGCGGCCGCACCGAATTCGGCGGGCTCGCCGTAACGGCGGGCGGGGATGGTTTTGCGGGATTCCAGCCGGATGTCCTCCAGCGTGGTGCCGCGGCGCTTTGCGGCTGCCTGGTCCAGTTCGGTGACGCGGTCCGTGGCGATCCTGCCGGGCAGGAGCAGGTTCACGGTGACCCCGTCCAGGGCAACTTCGGCGGCAAGAGTTTTGAGGTAGCCGCCAAGGGCTGCGCGGCCGGTATTGGAGACGGCCAGGTTGGGAAGCGGTGCTGCGACGCCGCTGGAGCCGATGGCGAGGATCCGTCCCCACCTCCGTTCCCGCATGGCGGGGAGGGTGCGGGAAACCAGGGCATGGTGCGGCTTGACCAGGAGGTCGAACGCCGCGGCGATGTCCTCGCTGCCCAGGGTTGCGGCGGCGCCGGGCCGGGGGCCGGGGCCGTTCAGGACCAGGATGTCGATTGGCCCCAGGCCGGCTTCGGCCTGCGCCACCGCGGTGTCAACGCCCTCGGCACCGGTGAGGTCAGCCTCGACGGCGATGGCTGCAAAGCCCGGCAGGCCGCCGAACGCCTGCTGCAGTTCGTCCACGATCTCCTTGGCACGGACGCCGCGGCGGCCCACGATGGCCACACTGGCGCCTTCCGCGGCCAGGGCGCGGGCGACGGCGAGTCCCAGGCCGCCCGTGGAGGCGGCCACCAGCGCCGTCTTGCCGGCGATTCCCAGGTCCATCAGTTCCTCCCCGCAGGGGCGAGCGCCCGGTTCAGGTCCAGGGCGATGGCCGCTTCGCGGAGATGGACCTCCATGGCATGCCGCAGGTTCTCGGGGAAGCCGGCCGCCGGGGCACGGACGCCCGGGTCCTTGATCCAGCCCCGCTCGCGCAGGCATTCCTTGCGGATGGCCAGGGCCACCTTGGCCTGCTGCTCGAAGTTGATCAGTGGCAGGTAGGGCACCAGTTGCCCGGCGGCCGCCGCGTACCCCTGCTCCCGCCAGGCACGGACGCAGGCGATCAGCGCCTCGGGGTAAGAGAACCCGGTCATGGCGCCGGCAGCGCCTGCCAGGAGTTCGTCCAGCAGCCCCTGGCCGCCGAGTCCGCCGAATACCGAGACCCCGGTACCGGCATGGAGCTCGGCGATGGCCACACTGGTGGGCGGCGCCTCAGCCTTGATGGCGATGACGCAGGGGCTTGCCGCCACCACATCAACCAGGGCGGCGGTTGTGATGGCGACGCCGCTGGCCAGCGGGTAGTCCTGCAGCACCACTTTGGCCCCAGTGGCGCGGTGGATGGCGTCCAGGTGGGCGCTGACTACCTCGGGCTTCGGCGAGTTGGCCTGCACCATGACAGCGGCCAGGCGCTGCCCGGCAACCTCCTGGGCGGCGCGGATTTCCTCGATGGCCGGCCGGGTGGCCAGGGCTGTTACGCCCACCACCAAGGGCAGTTCCGTGCATTCGACGGCGATTTCGAGGACCTGGCGGCGTTCCTCCGGGGTGAGCGCGGCGGCCTCCCCGAAGACGCCCAGGACGGTCAGGCCCGTGGCGCCGATGGTTTCGTAGCGTTCCACGAGGTCCGAGAGGCTGTCCAGGTCCAGGTCCAGCGTGCTGCCCTGGAATGGTGTGGCAACGACGCCCCACACGCCAGGCGTCAATGACTCCCGCATCGGGTTCTCCCTTGGTTTGTTGTTCATCTGACGGCTGTCCCTATCTGCCGGGCCAGGCCGGTTTCCGCTTATCCTGGAAGGCGCGGACGCCCTCGGCGGAGTCTTCGCTGTCCAGGGCTGCCATCAGGGCCGGCAGCCGCAGGCCGCGGGCCTCCGTGGCGGTGAGGTGCCCGGTCTGCGTGACCATCTGCTTCACGGCCCGGACCGAGGTGGGGGCGCAGGCCAGGACCTGGTCCACCCAGCGCTGCACAGCGGCGTCGAGCTCGTCCGCCGGGACCACCTCGTTGACCAGGCCCATGGCCTGCATCTCTGCGGCGTCAGCCTTCCGGCCGGTGAGCAGCAGCCCCATCGCCTGGGTGTAGGGAACGCGGCGCACCAGCTGGTGGATGCCGCCGTCGAGCGCCAACCGCCCGACGCGCGGCTCCGTCAAGCCGAACTTTGCGCTGTCCGCTGCCACCACGATGTCCGCGCCCAGGACAATTTCCATGCCGCCGCCCAGTGCGTAGCCGTTCACCTTGGCAATCACGGGGATGTCCAGCGTGGTCCGCAGGCTCAGGCCGCCGAAGCCGTTGGGGTCCAGGGCGGCCCAGTATTCCAGGCCCGTCTTGTCCACGGCGGACGCGGACATGTCCGCACCCACGCAGAACGCCCTGGGGCCGGCGCCCGTGATGACCACTGCGCGGACGTCCGGATCAGCCTCAAGCTGGTCCCAGATGGCGTTGAGCCTGGCCTGGGCCGTGCCGTCCACGGCGTTGAGGACGTGCTGCCGGTCGATCACCACGGTGGCCACCTGGTTCTCGATGGACAGGGTGACCTGGTCCACCGGAGCGGAGGCCTCGGCCGGTGACTGGGGGTCCGCTGCAACCGCTGTCACCGGAGCACCCCGAGTTCCTGCAGCCGCTTGATGGTGGCCTCGTCGAAGCCGTTCTCCAGCAGCACTTCCACATTGTGCTCGCCCAGGCGGGGTGCCGCCCGGCGGACGCTTGGCGGTGTGGCGGAGAGCCGGATGGGGGCGTTCAGCATCTTGACCGTCCCCACGCCGGGGTGTTCGACCTCCACGATCATGCCGTTGGCCTCGGTCTGGGCGTCGGCGAGCGCCTGTTCCAGCGTGTGGACGGGGGCGTTGAGCAGCCCCTGTTCCTCCAGCTTGCCGGTCCAGTACTCGGTGGTGTTGGCGGCGAAGTGTTCGCGGAAGATCGCCTGCAGCGCCGGCTTGTTCTTGAACTGCTGTTCCAGCGTGGCGAATCCCGGGCGTTCGGTGAGGTCCTCGTCCAGGCCAAGGGCATCGGAGATCCGGGCCAGCGGGTCCGGGGTGAAGCCGCCCACCATGCACACGGCACCGTCGGTGGTTTCAAAGACGCCGCTCAGGGGCATGGCGCCCCAGTTGACCTCGTAACCGCGGTTGAGCTGCATGCACGCCTCCTGCATCTGCAGGTGCAGCATGGAGTCGTACATGGTCACCTCCACTTTTTGCCCGGTTCCGGTGGTTTCCCGGGTGCGCAGCGCCAGCAGGATGCCCTGCATCAGGTGCATGCCGGTGATGTAGTCGCACAGGGTGGTGGGGTAGATGGCCGGTTTCTGGTCCTCCGATTCGCGCCGCCACATCACGCCGGAGTAGGCCTGCGCGATCGCGTCCTGCCCGCCCTTGTGCGAGTACGGCCCTACGGGGCCGAACCCGGTTCCGGAGGCCCAGATGATTCCGGGGTTGTCCGCCTTGAGGTCCTCGTACCCGAAGCCCATCCGTTCCATGACCCCGGAGCGGAAGTTGCTGACCACCACGTCCGCGTCCGCCATGATGGCGTGCAGGACATTGCGGCCTTCCTCGGTGCGGGTGTCGATGGAGACGCTCCGCTTGTTCCGGTTGATGGACAGGAAGATCGGGTTGTCCTGGCCGTCCTTGTCCGGGAACGAGTTGCGGGAGATGTCACCGGCGCCGGGGCGTTCCACCTTGATGATGTCGGCGCCGTAGTCGCCCAGCAGCTGGGTGCAGGAGGGGCCCATGAACACCTGGGTGAAGTCCACGACCTTGATGCCGTCCAGGGGCAGCTGGGTGGCCGGCCGCGCGCCCCCGGTGAGGGGGGAGGCAGCGGCGGGTGCCGTCGTCGGGCGTTCCGCCGTTGCCATGCTCATGCCGGCACCGCCGCGTCGGCATCGATGGTGGCGTTCGACGACGGGACGTCGCCGGGGTCCGCGCCGTGCCGGCGCATGCCCTGCTGGATGTCCGCTGCCGCGACGTCGCGGACCAGCACGCCGGACTGGACGGCGAGTGCTGCCGCGACGCCGACGGCCTGGCCCATGGCCATGCACGGCGGAATTTCGCGCGACATCTTCTGCGCCTCCGGGGTGGCGGAGTAGTGGCGGCCGGCCACCAGCAGCTGATCCACTTCCTTGGGCAGCAGCGAGCGGTAGGGGTAGTAGTAGTCCCGGCCGCGGGCCACGCTGTCCTGGAAATGCCGGCGGGAGGTGACGTCCTCCTTGGTCATGACGTATTCGCCCTGCAGCAGGCGGGTCTGGCGGACGCCCATCTGGGAGGCGACGTCCAGCATGTAGCACTTTTCGAATCCGGGGAGGTTGGCACGGACGTAGTCCACGGCTTCGGAGATCTTGTCGCGGGCGGCGAATTCGGCGGCGGTCATGTCTGCCGGGTCCACGCCGTCGTAGCCGGTCATGTGCGGGGCGTTGCACCAGACCACGCCGTCGATGGGGGTCTTGAGCCACCACAGTTCCCAGGCGCCGCCGAGGAGGCGCTTGATCTTGCGGTTGATGGCGCGGGCTTCCTTGGGGTTGGCCTGCTCGAAGGCCTCCGCGGCCGCAGTGTCCACGTTGCCCAGCCGGAACACCAGGGTGGTGAGGTAGTTGTCCTTGGCGTAGGCGGCGCCGGCGCGGGAGGCGACGTCGATGTCTCCGGTGGTGTCGATGACCACGTCCGCCGTGAAGGCCTGCGGGCCAAGCTTGGTTTCGCAGACCACGCCCTTGATCACGCCGTTGTCCACGATGGGGCGGGAGAACCAGGAGTGCAGCCGCAGGTCCACGCCCGCTTCGCGGACGAGGTCGTTGGAGACGCGCTTCCAGCCGTCGGGGTCGAATGCGGCGGCATAGCAGATGGGCTTGGGGGTGGTGTGGGAGTGGAAGTCGAAGGTGCCGTAGCGGCCCCACTTGTTCCAGAGTTCCTCTGAGGTGCGGCGGTCTTCGGCCGGCGGGACGATGGCCAGGCCCAGTTTCTGGAGCCGCTCCACGTACTCGGAGACGATCCCGGTGACCGTGATGTCCTGGCCGTTGATCATGTCGTCCAGCACCAGCACCATGCCGCCGGAGGCGAGGCCGCCCAGTGAGGAGTAGCGCTCCAGGAGGGTGACCTTGGCCCCGGAGCGGGCCGCGGTGACGGCGGCGGCGACGCCGGCGGGACCACCGCCCACCACCAGGACGTCGGAGCGGGAGATCACCGGGGCGGTGACGTCCGCGGTGGTGGTGGCCAGTTCCAGCGACCCGGTTTTGGGCGCGGCAAAGGTAGGTGGGTTGCTCATGGGGTAGTCCTTACTTTCCGACGAAGATGCCGTTGGAGCGGCGGGCGGCGAGGTAGAAAACGATGCTGAGGACGGAGAGGACGGCCACGTAGACCGGGAAGACCCAGGTGAGGTTCAGGGACTGCAGCCACACCAGGAGGTAGGAGGCGGTGCCGCCGAAGATTGCCACGCCGATGCCATAGCCCAGGGCCACGCCGGTGCCGCGGATGTTCTTGGGCATCAGGGACGAGCTGACCACGTTGTAGAGGGTCATGTTGAGGACCAGCACGATCGAGCCGCCGAGCAGGACGGCCGCGAAACCGCCGATGCCGGGCTGGACGTACAGGAGCATCAGGAAGACGGAGGGGATGGCCAGGACACGGGTCACCAGGAACCACCGGGACATGGACCGGCCGTCGGCGAGCTTGCCGATGACCCAGCTGCCCACCACCAGGATGGCGCCCAGGATGGTGGTGAGGGCGAAGACGGCGGTGGGATCTTCCTTGAAGCCACTGCGTGCTGCGCTGGGCAGGCCCACGTTCCAGGCGTAGTTGTAGGCCTGGGCGGCGCCCACCACGAACACGATGGCGAGGACGGAGAGCCAGTGCTTGCCGACTCCGGACCACACGGACTTTGCGGTGGTGGCGGCCATTTCCTCGGCCTTCAGGGTTTCAGGCAGGGAACGGCGGAGGTAGAGCACCACGAAGCCGAACACGGCGCCGATGATGAACGGGACACGCCAGCCCCACTCCCCCATGGCCGCGCCGCCGATCACCAGGCTGCAGACGAAGCTGACCAGGGATGCGAGGAGGATGCCGATGTTGACGTAGAAGGACATGATGCCGGCCACGTAGCCTTCGCGGCCCTCCGGGGCGAGTTCCACCGCGTGGGAGGTGGAGAGCGGCGCTTCGATGCCGGTGGAGATGCCCTGCAGGACGCGGCAGGCCACCAGGATAATGCCTGACCAGGCGCCGATGGTGGCGTAGCTGGGGGTGATGGCGATGACCAGGGTGGTGCCGGCCATCAGCATGATGGACAGCAGCATCACGCGGCGGCGGCCGATGCGGTCTGCCAGCGTGCCGAGCAGGATGCCGCCCAGCGGCCGGAAGGCGAATCCGACGGCGAACACGGCCAGCGCGTTCAGGGTGGCTGAGAGCGGCTCGTCGTTGGGAAAGAAGTTGGGGCCGATGAAGGCTGACAGGAGGCCGAAGACCATCCAGTCGTACCATTCCAAGGCGTTGCCCAGGCCAAGGCCCAGGAGTCCCTTGCGGACTTCGGGCGTGAACTTTTCGCGGTTGCGGGGGGATGAGGTGGTGGAACGGGGTGACGGGACGGCATTGTCCGTCGCTTGGATGTCGAGCATGGAAGTGTCCTTACGCTGGCGCCGGGAACGACGCAGGAGGGTATGACGCAGCGGCGCCTGTTGGAGGATGCGCATGCTGCGAAGGTGGCAAGGATTGTCCGGGGCCACGTGCGGGGTCCGGGCAGTTAAGGGTGGACGTCGGCGCCGGCGGGGACCCGGATGCCTACCACTTGTGTGGTGCGTTCACCCAGATGGCTACGCATACCTCTTCGTAGCTGTTCTTGTACCAGTGCGGGGTCTCTGCCGGGTAGGTGATGGAGTCGCCCTCTTCCAGGCTGTAGCAGACGCCGTCCAAGTAGACGTCCTTGCGGCCCGAAATGATGTAGCAGAACTCTTCCCCGCTGTGGGTAAAAGGTGTCGCGCTGGTGTCGTGCCCTGGGGGCGTACTGATCCATTGCGCTTCGATGGTGCCGTCGCGGTCCGGGGTGAGCAGTTCATGGACTGCTTCGCCGACGGATTCGCGGGTGACGTTTTTCAGGTTGCGCCGTGCCGACCTGCGCACGACGGGGGATTTGGATTGTTCCTGGCCAATGAAGAACCTTCCCACGGGAATGTCCAGTCCATGGGCCAGCTGGGCAAGGGTTGTGAAAGACGGGTTGGCCATGCCGCGTTCGATCTGGCTGACGATCGCCTGGCTGAGTCCGGTGATGTCCGAGAGCTTGGCGAGGGTCATGCCCTTCTCCTTGCGCATGGCCCGCACCTTGTTTCCAACCGTGGCCAGCAGTTCGCTGGTGGCTGGAGGTGCGGTGGTGCTACTCTCGGTGGTCATCGATTGTCTTTCACTCGGTGAGCTAACTCACACAACTATAGTGAAGATTTCTGCCCAGTCAACGCTTTTTCTTAATTATGTTGAATTTTGGCTCTGACCCCTGCCCGGAACGGGCCTAAAGACACAGGTGACAGCGGCTGCCCGGATCCATACTCGTGCCATGGACGACGCAGCGCTTACAGAAGCACCACGAAGACCGGACCGGATCCTCCTCGCACTGCTGGGCATGGTGGCCTTGCTGGTGGTGGTTGCCCTGGCGGTGGTGTTCACCCGCGGCGAGCCGGCCCCGCTGGACCAGTCCAGCCCCGCCGGAGTGGTCCAGCGGTACAGCAGGGCAGTGATCGACGGCGACATTCCCACCGCGGAACAATTCCTCACCTCAGGTGCCCGCAGCAGGTGCTACGGCTCCTATTCCGGCGAACCCCGCCCGTCCCGCATCGTGTTGATTTCGACGACGGAGCGGACCGATTCGGCCACCGTACGGGTTTCGATCGTCCAGTCCCCCCAACGTGGCCCGTTTGGTCCGTCCGAGTATGAAATGGAGGACGCCTTCTCGCTCCTGAAGGTGAACGGACAATGGATGATCGACCAGGCGCCGTATCCCCTGATGGCCTGCACGGCAGTTCCGGTGAAGCCATGAGCGCCCCGGAACGCACCGCCACCCCCGCCCCCGCCGGCAGCCTGGCCACCCTCCGCCGGCTGATCATGTACGGCCTGCTTTTTGCCTTGGTGGTCATTGCCGCCTCGGGGCTGGGCGGACTCCTCGAGCGGCTCTTCCGGACGGCAACCACGCTGGTTTCCGGTGATGTGGCCGGGCTGGCCCTCTCCCTCGCCTTCACCCTGATCGGCGGGCCGCTGGCGCTGCTGCTGTGGTGGCTCGTGTGGCGGCGCCTCGACGACGAAGCCGAGCGCACCGCCGCGGGCTGGGGCTTCTACCTGACCGGGATGTACGCCGTCTCGCTCATCATCGCCACCACCTCCCTGCTGGACCTCGCCTCCTCCTTCATCGGTGCGCGGGACACCCAGTGGCCGTCCCCGCTGGCCAACGGACTGGTCTGGGCCGCCATCTGGGTGTGGCACCGGTGGATGTGGAAGCACCCCCGCAAGCCCTCGTCCCACCTCGAGGACGTGCGGGCCGTCGTCGGCTCCGTTTTTGGCCTGGTGCTGGGCGCCGGCGCGGCGATTGCGGCGTTGAGCGCGCTGCTGGACATTGCCATCCGCGGTTTCACGGCAGCAGCGTCCTTTGAACCCTGGTGGTTCGATGTCCTGCGGTCAGTGCTGTGGGCGGCCGGCGGAGCACTGGTGTGGTGGTGGCACTGGTTCCACGAGGGCGGCCGGCGTTTTCGGACCGGCCTGGTGGACGTTGCCATCATCGCCGTCGGCATCTTCGTTGCCGGCATCACCGCCCTGGGTGGCCTGGGCGTGGCCTTGTTCGTCGTGCTGCGGCTGGCCTTTGACCGGACCGATCAACTGAATATCCTGCTGGAGCCGCTGGCCCCGGCCATCGCGGCTGCCGTCATCGGAGCCGTGATCTGGCGCTACCACCGCACGGCCTCCGTCCGGCGTTCCACCCCGACCCGGCGTGCCAGCCTCCTGGTGACATCCGCCGTTGCCCTGGCGGCAGCAGCCTCCGGGGTAGGCGTGGTGGTCAACGCACTGCTGGCTGCCGCCGTCTCGCCGCTGGCGGGCGGCGCCACCCGCACCCTGCTCCTTGGCGGCATCAGCTCGCTGGCAGTGGGCGGCCCGGTCTGGTGGCTGGCGTGGAAACCGCGGCACCAGCCCCGGACGGCGGACCAGATCCCGCCCGGGCGGCGCGTCTACCTGGTGGCGTTCTTCGGAGTCAGTGCCGTCGTTGCCCTGGTCACGCTGCTGGTGATCGGCTACCGGCTCTTCGAGTTCCTGCTCAGTGACATCACGGCCGGGAGCGTCCTGGACCGGATCCGCGCCCCCTTGGGCCTCCTGGTGGCGGCCGGGCTCGTGGCGGGATACCACTTTGCATTGTGGCGGCATGACCGGACACTGCTCGCCGCCGCGGCCCCGGCGGGCAAGCGGGTGATCGAGCACATCACCTTGGTCAGCGGCTATCCGCCAGGCACCGTAGACCCCGAGGCCCTGGCCCGCGGCATCGCTGCCGCCGTTGGCGGAGCCAAGGTGACCACCTGGCTGCGGACGGACGACGGCGGTCCCGGCCCCACGCCGTCGTCCGCCCTTCCGCACTCCCTGGAGGAGCTCACGGCGGAGGCGGCGGAAATGCTGGGCAGCGTGGCGGCACGGCACGTCCTGGTGCTTGCCGGCCCCGCCGGCAGGATGGAAATCATCCCGCTGGCGGGCCCGGGCGGCGCAGCAGTCGTCAGTGGCGGGGCGCCCGGCCGGGTCCTACGGCCCTAGCCCCACCCGCCTCAGCGAACCTAGGTTGGTTGCTGAAGAGGAGCCCGCCAATGGCTGCTCGTTGAATGAGGCAGGGTGGCGCGATGCCGGCAAGGACCAGCCGCCGCTGGCTCGGCTCCATGATGGCGGTCCTGCTGACCTTGGCGGCCTGTTCATCAGGGGGAAGTGTGGCGCCGGGCAGCAGCCGGCAGCCGGACAGCCCGCAGCCCACGCCGGCGATGTCCACGGTCCCAGGCACAGAATCGCAGGACTCGCCCTCCCGGCCCTTCACGGATGCCGAACTCGCTGCCATCATCAATGGCGTGGGCCAGGCCCGCAACCTGCCGTTTCCCGCGGCCCAGGATTCAACCCGCCTGCGAAGTGGCGCCTCCGGCGGATCGTTTCCACCGACGAGCATGGCAGCTACGCCCGGAGAATGCCTCGCATTCGTTCCCCAGGATCCCTTCACCCGGTGGGCGGACAAGGCCGTCAATTTTGCCGACGGTGCCATGCCGCCGGTGACTGGCCAGTCCGGCCCCACCAGCACCATCATGGTGGTGCTCAGGAGTGCGGAAAAGGACGCCATCGCCACGGCGGATTTCGGCTACCAGGACGAGCTGACCTCCCGTTGCGGCCAGTTCGACCTCGCGTATACCGAGTCGGGACGGACCTCCACCTATGCCGTCCAACTGCTCGCCGCTCCCTTGGTGGGGGAAAAGCAGCACGCCTTCATGCAGGTCACCAAGCCCAAGGGTCCCGGGGATTTCGGCTCCGTGGGATTGCGCGTCCTGAAGGGGACCCTGTCCATCAGCCTCAGCCTCGCCGTGGCCACCCTCAACTCCGAATCTGACGCCAAGCCCGCCCTTGAGGCCATGGCTGCGCTGGCAGAGGAACTCCTGGCCCAGGCGTCGAAGGCCATGCCGGCGGTGGCGGCACCGCCGGCAAACTCCCTGACGCCGGACCAGCTGGTGGACCTGTTCAAAGGCATCACCGGCCCCAACGGGGAGCCCGTGAGCCTGCCGCAGGCAACGGTCCTGGGCGCGTCCCCCGGTTTTACGCCCGGGGCCACGTCGCCGGCACCCGGTTCACCTTGCACCATCAACGACGAGTCCTACACAGCGCCGCTGGCGGGTTCCGTTTACGGCCAAGGCCAAATCCAGGGGGCGGGCAAGCTGGACTACACGGACTTCACCGTCATCAGCATGCCTTCGGCACAGGCACCCCCGCTGCCGTTCGACACCCGCAACGAGCAACTCCGGGGATGCACCAGCGTCCAGGAGAGCCTGCCAGGGGGTAGCAGCCGGACGTGGTCTTCTGTCTCCCCGCTGAACCTCGGCATCGCCGCAGATCAGAGCTACGCGCTTGCCTATCAGCTCGCCGACGGCACCGGTGAATGGCACGTCCGGGCCGGAGCGCGCAGGGGCACGCTATCCATCGAGGCGGCCGGCAGAACCACCTCGCAGTCCGCATCACAGTCCAAAGCGGACGCCCTGGCCGCCTTCTTCGGCACTGTTTTCGAGCATGCCGGAAGGTGAGCTCCTGGACGCCGCCACCCCCGGGCTCGCGCTCGATCCTCAAGATTTGCGCAGTTTATCCCGCCTGTGGATTAACCCTCTTCCCCCGCCATTCGAGGGCTCCTAAGGTGTGCATACAGGCTTGTCGAGGGGGACGCGTGAAAAGCTCAGTTGAAGATCCTCAAGGCGCTGCAAACCAGGCCGCGGATCAGGTATCCGTGCCCGAGGTAAACGCAGAGCCTGACGTCCCCGAATGGTCATCCGACTTCCTCCTTACGCTGCACAGCCAGGTCCGGTTCGCCCGCGCCGACTGGCCCTGAGCTTCCCGCCAACCCGCCGTTCCTTCCGGGGCGTCCGCGCGCATTAAATCCGCGTTACAGATTCACGTCCCGGCCGTTAAGGATCCGTTAGGCCCGCCTTACAGTGCCACAACGGGCTATTCACTGGAACCAGGCCCCGCTTCCGGGGCACCAGTGAAAGGAACCTGATGGCCGACGTGGCTGTAATTGGAATCTTCGCGGCCTGCATGGGATTCGTCATGTGGATCGGTCACCTGCTGACCGCCGCGGCCCGCCAGGAGAAGGCGGAGGACGGCCAGTGAACGGGGACGCACTCATGTGGCTGATCCTGCTGCTGGCAGGGCTGGGCCTGTTCGGCTACCTGCTGGCCGCCCTGATCAAGCCCGGGAAGTGGTGAACGGCCGGTGGCCTTTAACACTCCCTCCTTCCTCATCCAGGTGGCGGCCCTGGTGCTGGCCCTTGCCGCCGCCCACAAACCCCTGGGCCTCTACCTCGCGCGCGTCTTCGACGGCACCGGTTCGAGCCGCCCGGAACGGCTGTTCTACCGGCTCGCCGGCGTGGACGCCCACACCGAACAGGCGTGGCCAACATACCTGCGCAGCGTCCTGGTGTTCTCCGCCGTCTCCATCCTGGCGGTGTTCGGCCTTCAACGGGCACAAGGCCTGTTTCCCGGCAGCCCGGCGCTGCCCGGAGTTGACCCGTGGGTGGCCATGAATACCGCCATCTCCTTCGTGACCAACACCAACTGGCAAACCTATGCACCCGAATCCACGGTCGGCGTTGCCGTCCAGATGCTCCTGCTGGCCGTCCAGAACTTCCTCTCGGCAGCAGTGGGCATCGTGGTGGCCGTGGCCCTCATCCGCGGCATAGCCCGAACCCGGACGGACAGGCTGGGGAACTTCTGGGTAGACCTTGCCGGGACATCATTCCGGGTCCTGCTGCCACTGGCCACCCTCGCCGCCCTGGTGATGGTTCTCGGCGGTGTGGTGCAGAACTTCGCACCCACGGACGTGACCAACAGCGCCACCGGAGTTTCACAGGTTATCCCGGGCGGCCCGGTGGCATCCCAGGAAGCCATCAAAGTCCTCGGCACCAACGGCGGCGGCTACTTCAACGCCAATTCGGCCCACCCGTTCGAAAACCCCAACGCGCTGGTCAGCCTCTTCCAGGTGTTCCTGATCCTGCTGATCCCCTCAGCCCTGCCGTATGCCTTCGGCAGGATGGTGGGCGACCAGAAGCAGGGGCACACTGTAGCCGGCGTCATGGCCACGCTGTGGCTGGCATCCACCGCGCTGACCGGCTGGGCAGTAGCCACCGCGCAGGGGACCGCGACGGCCGCCGCCGGCGGACTGGGCGAAGGGTTTGAGAGCCGCTTCGGCCCGGCGTCGAGCGCGATCTTCGCCGCCTCCACCACCCTCACATCCACGGGCGCGGTGAATGTTGCCCACGATTCCTTGCCGCCCCTGGCCGGTGGCGTGGCAATGGTCAACATGATGCTCGGCGAAGTGGCACCGGGCGGCACAGGGTCGGGGCTCTACGGGTTGCTCATCCTGTCCATCATTTCCGTGTTCATCGGCGGCCTCATGGTGGGCCGCACCCCCGAATACCTGGGCAAGAAGATCGGCCCCACCCAGATGAAGCTTGCGGCCCTGTACATCCTGGTGACACCGCTGCTGGTGCTCACCCTGGCCGGGATCACCGTCCTGCTCCCGGATGCCATGGCCAGCGCTCCGGCCACGGGACCGCACCAGTTCAGCGAGGTCCTCTACGCCTTCACCTCCGGCGCCAACAACAACGGTTCAGCATTCGGCGGCATCACCACTTCCGGCCCCTATCTTTCGACGATGCTTGGCGCGGCCATGCTGCTGGGCCGGTTCCTGCCCATCGTCCTGGTTCTTGCCCTGGCAGGTTCCCTGGCCCGGCAGGCCCGAATTCCCGCCTCCACCGGCACCGTCCCCACCCACGGCGCGCTGTTCGGCACACTGCTGCTGGGCGTGACAGTCATCCTGACCGCCCTGAGCTACTTCCCCGCCCTCGCCCTGGGACCCCTCGCAGAAGGACTCCTGAAATGACCCGGTCCACCATGGACACCGCCCCCGGGGCGGAAACCCAAACCTTCGCCGACGGAAATCCGCTCGGCACCCCCGGCGCGCACAAGCACCACACCAAGGCACCCGCCAAACTCACGCCGGCCGTGGTCGGCGCGGCCCTGCCGCTCGCGGTCCGCAAGCTGGCACCGGGCCAGATGATCCACTCGCCGGTCATGTTCACCGTCCTGGTGGGGGCCGCGCTCTGCACGGGTATCTCCGTTTTCCGGCCGTCCGTCTTCGGCATCACCGTCACCGCATGGCTCTGGCTCACGGTCCTGTTCGGAACCCTCTCCGAGGCCATCGCCGAGGGCCGCGGCAAGGCGCAGGCTGACAGCCTCCGCGCCGGCCGCAAGGGAGTCCAGGCCCGGCTGAGGCTGCCGGACGGAACCACCAAGGAAGTACCGGGCACGGAACTGCGCCTGAACGACGTGGTGGTGTGCGAGGCCGGTGATGTGATCCCCTCCGACGGCGAGATCATCGAAGGCCTGGCCAGCGTGGACGAATCCACCATCACCGGTGAGTCCGCGCCGGTGATCCGGGAATCGGGCGGCGACCGTTCCTCGGTCACCGGCGGCACCCGCGTGCTCTCCGACCGGATCGTGGTCCGCATCACGGCCGAACCCGGCCAGACCTTCATCGACAGGATGATCCAGCTCGTCGAGGGCGCGGTCCGGCAGAAGACACCCAACGAGATCGCGCTGCACGTGCTGCTCGTGTCGCTGACCATCGTCTTCCTCGTCGTCACCATGACGCTGGCCCCGTTCGCCGCCCTTGCCGGCGCGGCGCCGTCGCCCATTGTCCTGGTGGCACTGCTGGTCTGCCTGATCCCCACCACCATCGGCGCGCTGGTCCCGGCCATCGGGATCGCGGGCATGGATCGGCTGGTCCAGCACAACGTTCTGGCCACCTCCGGACGGGCCGTGGAGACGGCGGGTGACATCACATCCTTGCTGCTGGACAAGACCGGAACCATCACGTTCGGCAACCGCCGTGCCGTCCACTTCCACCCGGCAGCGGGTGTTGACCGGGCCGAGCTGATTGAAGCCGCGCGGCTCTCCAGCCTGGCGGACGAAACCCCGGAAGGACGGTCGATTGTGGACCTGGCGGCCGAACACGGCGTGCTGGGCCCGGACCTGGCCGCCCTGGAATCGGGCGCGGAGCCATTGGCTGTGGTCCCGTTTTCGGCCACGACGCGCATGAGCGGGCTGGATCTTGGCGGCCGGATGATCAGGAAGGGTGCGGCCTCCACCGTTGGCAGTTTCGCCGCCGATCTGGGCGCCCGCATGCCCGGGGAGGTGGAACGCCAGGTGCAGGATATTTCGTCGCAGGGCGGCACTCCCCTCCTGGTTGCCACGGCCGACGCCGCCGGCGCACGGGTCCTGGGCACCATCCACCTGGCGGACGTGGTGAAGCCTGGCATGCAGGCAAGGTTCGCGGAGCTGCGCAAATGGGGATCCGGACCGTGATGGTCACCGGCGACAATCCCGTCACCGCCAAGGCGATCGCCGCCGAGGCCGGGGTGGACGACTACCTGGCCGAGGCCACCCCGGAGGACAAGCTGGCGGTGATCAAGAAAGAACAGGCCGCGGGCCGCCTGGTGGCGATGACCGGGGACGGCACCAACGACGCCCCTGCGCTGGCGGCGGCGGACGTGGGCGTGGCCATGAACTCCGGCACGCCCGCGGCCAAGGAAGCCGCGAACATGGTGGACCTCGATTCGGACCCCACCAAGCTGATCAACATCGTGGGGATCGGAAAGCAACTGCTGATCACCCGCGGCGCGCTCACCACCTTCTCGGTGGCCAACGACGTCGCCAAGTACTTCGCGATCGTCCCCGCGCTGTTCACGGCGACGTTCCCCGGGCTTGGGCTGCTGAACATCATGGGCCTGGCCACGCCGTCCTCCGCCATCCTGTCGGCCGTGATCTTCAACGCGTTGATCATCATCGCCCTGGTGCCGCTCGCGTTGCGCGGGGTCAAGTACCGCGCCATCTCGGCCAGCCAGGCCCTGGGCCGGAACCTGCTGGTGTACGGGCTCGGCGGCCTCATTGCCCCGTTCATCGGCATCAAAATCATCGACCTCCTCATCTCCCTCATCCCCGGCATCGGCTAGGAATCCCCATGAACGCGCTCACCGGTTATCTCCGACAGTCGGGAACGGCCATCCGTTTCCTGGTCCTCGCCACCTTGGTGCTTGGCCTCGCCTACCCGGCCGCCGTCTTTGGCGTCGGGCAGCTGATTGCCCCGTACCAGGCGAATGGCTCCATCCTCCGCGACGTTGCCGGCGCACCTGCGGCATCGGCGCTGATCGCCCAAGTGAAGGACGACGACGGCACGCAGGACCCCGCCTGGTTCCACGCCCGTCCCTCCGCCGTCGGCTGGGACCCGGCGTCGTCGTCGGCCTCCAACCTGGGCCCCAACGATGCCAAGCTGACCGATGCCGTCAACGCCAACCGTGCCGCCATAGCTGAGGCCGAGGGGGTGCAGCCGTCCGACGTCCCCGCGGACGCCGTCACCGCCAGCGGGTCGGGGCTGGATCCCGGCATCTCCCCCGAGTACGCCCGGCTCCAGGTACCGCGGGTTGCCGCCGCCCACCAGTTGGGCACCGAGGTGGTCCAGGAACTGGTGGACAAGAACACCAGCAGTGGCCTTGCAGCATTCCTGGGCCAGCCCACCGTCAACGTCACGGGGCTCAACCTCGACGTGGCGGCGGCCGGACCGCCGCGGTCCTGAGCGGCGTTGCCGGAGTGGAAGAATAACGGCATGGCACGTGGAACGCTGCGGATTTTCCTCGGGGCGGCGCCCGGGGTCGGCAAGACCTACGAGATGCTCGAGGAAGCCCACCGGCTGGCCAACCGGGGCGAGGACGTGGTTATCGCGTTCGCCCTTGACCACGGCCGGGCCGAAACCCGCGCCCTTATGGCGGGCCTGGAAACCATCCCGCCCCGGCGGTTGCCCTACCGCGGCACCGAATTCGAGGAAATGGACCTGGACGGGGTCCTGCACCGTGCCCCGGCCACTGCGGTGGTGGACGAATATGCCCACTCAAATGTTCCGGGAAGCCGGCACGGCAAACGCTGGGAGGACGTTGACGAGATGCTCAACGCGGGCATCAACGTCCTCTCCACCGTCAACATCCAGCACCTCGCCTCGCTGGGTGACGTGGTGGGCACGATCACGGAGGTCCGGCAGGCCGAGACGGTGCCCGACGAGGTGGTGCGCCGCGCAGACCAGATCCACCTGGTGGACATCTCCCCCGAACTGCTGCGCCAGCGCCTGGGCGAGGGAAAGATCTACGCCCCGGACAAGGTGGACGCCGCCCTGGCCAACTATTTCCGGCTGGGAAACCTGACCGCGTTGCGGGAACTGGCCCTGCTGTGGCTGGCGGACAGGGTTGATGAGGGCCTGGCCCGGTACCGGGCGGACAACGACATCCAGGCGACGTGGCCGGCACGGGAGCGGGTGGTCATTGGCCTGACCGGCGGACCGGAGGGCGAGATATTGATCCGGCGCGGGGCCAGGATCCTTAACCGGGTCAACGGCGGGGACTTGCTGGCGGTCCATGTCCGCGCGGCGGACGGGGTGGTCCATGAGTCCCCGCAGTCCTTGGAAGCCCAGCGCCGGTTGATCCAGGACTTGGGCGGCAGCTACCACATTGTGGCCGGGGAGGACCCGGCAGCGGCCCTGCTCGATTTTGCGCGCAGCGTCAACGCCACCCAGATCGTGGTGGGCATTTCACGGCGCGGCAAGTTCGCGGGCACGGTGGGCGGCCTGTTGGGCGGGGGCATCGGCACGCGGGTGGTCCGCGATTCCGGGGACATCGACGTCCATATGGTGTCCCACCCCTTGGGCGGCCGTGGAGCCGGTCCACGGCGCGAGCGCGACTTGGGCCGCGTCCGCGTCACGGTGGGTTTCATCCTTGCCGCGGTGCTGCCGGTGGTCCTGCAGCTCCTGCTGGCACTGGACCCGGACCCCGGCGTGGCCACCGCCATCCTGGTGCAGCTGACCGGCTCGGTCACGGTGGCCCTCGTTGGCGGCCTGTGGCCGGCGGTGCTCGCTGCCCTGTGGAGCAGCCTGCTGGTCAACTACTTCTCGACGCCTCCCGTGGGCACCCTGACCATCAGCGATCCCCACAATTTCTTCTCCCTGCTGGTTTTCGTAGGGGTTTCCGCCGCCGTCGCCGTGGTGGTGGACCTCTCCGCGCGGCGCTCCAAGGAGGCCTCACGGGCCCGCGCCGAGGCCACCACGCTCTCCGACCTCACCCGCGGGGCCGTCCGGTCCGAGGATGGCGTGAAGGACCTGCTGCAGCAGGCCCTCGACGTCTTCAGCGTCCGCGGGGCAGCTTTGTACGGCAGCGGCCCGGAGGGCAATGAACGGACGACGGCGGCCTGGCGGCTGGTTGCCGGCGCCGGCGAGGTGCCGGCAGAGGTGGGACCAAGGGGATTTTCCAGCACGGGTTCCGGCGGTCCCTTCCCTGGCGATGCAGGCACCGAAACGACGGAGAACATCGATCCCGCCACACGGCTGGTGTTGTTCGGCCGAGCGCTTCCCGCCGGAGACCGGAGGCTGCTGGCGGCGTTCGGCGTCCACCTTGCCGCCCAACTGGAGCGGCAGCAGCTGGCCGACAGCCGCCGTGAAGTGTTGCGCTTGGCCGAGGGCAACACGATGCGCACGTCCATCCTCCGCGCGGTTTCCCACGACCTCCGCACTCCCCTGGCCGGCATCAAGCTCTCGGTGGGCATGCTGTTGCAGAAGGACCGGCACTACGCCCCGGAGCAGGAGCACGAGCTGTTGCAGACCATTGATGAGTGTTCCGACCGGCTGGACCTGCTGGTGGGGAACCTGCTGGATATGTCCCGGCTCAGCTCCCCGGGGGCCGAGCCACTCCTGCGGCCCGTGCGCTGGTCCGAGGTCATCCCCAGCGCCCTCCGGTCCGTCCCCGCGGGCAGGGTTCGGGTGGAACTGCCGCCGAATATGCCTGAGATCGAGGCGGACCCCGGGATGCTGGAGCGGGTGATCGCCAATGTGGTGGAGAACGCGGTCAAGTACGCGCCGGGTTCCGATATTGCCGTGGTGGGCGGCGCAGGAGGCCTGAGCAACACAACGCTGAAGGGGCAGCCGGCCGGAGAGATCAGTATCATCGACCACGGCCAAGGCGTTCCGGCAGAGAGAGTGGTGGAGATGTTCCGTCCGTTCCAGAGGCTGGATGATATTCCGCAGACCACCGGCGTGGGCCTGGGCCTGGCCGTAGCCAAGGGATTTACCGAGGCGATGGGCGGCACGCTGACCGCGGAGGAGACCCCGGGCGGCGGACTGACGATGGTCATCCGGATACCGCTGTCCACCGGCTTTCCCGACGACGGAACCCGCGGACAGGCACCCGTGGTGCCCCAGTCGTTCCTGGCCCGGCAGATCCACCAGGCCCCGTTCCAGGCAACAAGGGCGGATCAGCAGTGACGGGCGTCCTGGTAGTGGATGATGACCCGCACCTGCTGCGGATCCTGAAGCTTGCCCTGGAAACCAGCGGCTACGCGGTCACCACTGCCGTTGACGGGAGGTCAGCTCTCCTGGCCGCCACCCAGAATCCGTTGGCCCTGGTGATCCTGGACCTTGGGCTGCCGGACATCGACGGCGTCACCGTGATCAAGGAACTGCGGGAATGGAGCCGTGTCCCGGTCCTGGTGCTCTCGGCCCGGCATACCTCGGAGGACAAGGTTGAAGCCCTGGATGCCGGCGCGGACGACTACCTGACCAAGCCGTTCGGACCGGATGAACTGCTGGCCCGGCTGCGTGCGCTGCTGCGCCGGTCCGCGGACCTGCAGGCACCGGAGCCGGTGGTGGTCACGGAGAACTTCACGGTGGACCTGGCCAAGCACCGGGTGAGCCGGGAGGGAGCGGATGTCCGGCTGACGCCCATTGAGTGGAAGATCCTGGAGATCCTGGTGCGGAACCCGGAAAAGTTGATCACCCACCGGCAAGCTCTGACCGATGTGTGGGGTCCGGCTTATGCCAAGGACTCAAACTACCTGCGCGTCTTTATGGCACAGCTGCGCCGAAAACTCGAGCCGGACACCGGAAACCCCCGCCACCTGCTGACCGAGGCGGGCATCGGCTACCGGTTCCAGCCCTGAAGCGGTGCTGGCGGTGGCACCCCACCTACGTGGTGTCACCCCAGCAACGCGGTGTCACCCCAGGAACGTCCGGTGGACCTCACTGCCGTAGCGGCCGATGATGCTGCGCTTGGCCTTTCGGAAGGCGTCAAGGTCGCTGGCGTGGCCGTTCTGTTCCACCCGGCGCCGCGCCAGTTCCTCCGAGATCACGTCGAGGAACAACTCGGCCAGCAACAGCCGGGCGGAGTCACGGAACCGGCCGCGGCCATCGACGTACAGCTGCACGGTGGGTGCGGCGGTGTTGATGATGACTTTGCGCTCCGCCTCGCTGTAAACGGCCCGGTCGGTGCTGTTGTGGAGGTTGCGGAAGTCGTAGCCGGTGAAGAGGTCAACGCCGTGGTCCCGGCCGGGACGGTGGGCCTGGTGGCGCGCGCCCGGCGGGGTACCGGCACCGGGGACGGCAGGGTGCGGCGGCTGGTCCGCGCTTCGACGTGAGGCGTGTTCGGCGATGACGATTTCGCTGAGCGCCCAGTAGTCCCCGGCACGCACGGTGATCTCCCCTTGGTCTCCGGGCCGGTCCCCGGTAGCAGTCCATTCAAGCCGGGTTGTGTCCTGGACACCCGAAACGGGAATGGACACCGGGACCGGGACCAGGCGGATCGATGCCGGCAGGTCCACATCGAATTCCAGGGTCCCGCCGGCGGGGAGCTGGCCGGGATCCAGCAGCAGGGCCACATGGAACGGATGCCCCGGCGGGCGGTAGTAGAACGGCGTGGTGAACCGCAGCGCCGCGGACGCCGGCTCCCCGGTTCCCGGAGTTCCGGCATCGCGGACTGGTCCGGTGTCCAGGCCCAGGTCCAGGACGGCGGCAGCGCTCATGTGTTGCAGCAGGTGTTCGATCATTTCGGCAGTGCGTCCGGAGGTGGTGGCGCGTTCCAGGTGGGTGAGTTTTTCCTTCTCTGCCTGCACGGCGCCGGCGATCATCCGGCTCACGGCGGCGGAGAAGGCGGCAACGAACGGATCTTTGGGGTTCAGCCCCTCGCGTTCGTCGCTGATGATTGCTTTGCCCCGGCCCAGCATTTCAGTCAGCGCCGGGCACCTGACAGTGCCGAAAAGGTACTCCGTGCCTACCTGGTTTTCGTAGTCGAACATCTGGCAGTCCAGGACGGCCATACCGGATTCCACCACCAGGCCGGCGGTGCGATCGTCGCCCTTCATGGCCAGTTCAACGCCGTTGGCCCGCTTGAGCGTGACGGTGAAGGCATAATCCACGCCGTCAACGGTGAAGGTTCCGGGACGGTCCGGGCCGATGAGCGTGGCGGCCGGGGGTTCTTCGAAGCGGATGGCGTCCCTGCTGTAGCCGTCGGTGCCCGCAGTCCCGCGCACCAGTTCCACGTTGCGGCGGCCCAGCACGTCGCGCAGGTAGATGTTGTCCGCGAGCAGCTGCAGCAGGGTCGCCTGCTGCGTGATCGTGGCACGGGGATTGTCGACGACGATGGTCACCTTGGTGCCGTTCCGTACGTCGGCAGGGATCCCGCCGTCGTCTATTCCCAGCCGGGCGTAATCCGCAGGGAAGGCCTCGCGGTCGGCGCCGTCGTCGTCGTAGAGGTAGCCGCCGTTTTCGCCCCGGAAGACGTCGATGCGGGTGAACCTGCCGCCCTGGATGGTTTCGATCCAGCCGTGGCCCAGTCCGAAGATGGCCTGTTTCAGTCCGCGCCCGAAGTACCCGCGACCGGCGCCCTCGCCGCGGGCCAGGGGGCTGTGTGCGCCGCCGTAGCTAAGGATCCGGCCGGCCTGCTCGAAGGACATTCCTTCCGCCTGGTCGCTGACCGTCAGGACCGCGCCGGCGTGGTGGCGCTCATAGCCCACCACGATCCTGCCGGTGACCTGGCCGCCGGCCTTTTCCAGGCGCGCGTAGCTGTCGTCGCTGTTGGTGATCAGCTCCACCAGCGCCTTCTCCACCGAGGCGAACCGCCGGGAGTCGATTCCGATCACGCGCTGGTCCACCTGGATTTCCGCGACGGCCATGCTGGATACCCCGCTTACACGTGAATCTGCTGGTGGCTGGTGGCCGCCTGAAGGCTCATCGACGGGCCAACTACGTGGAGCGTAGCAGGTATGCGCCGATCTCAGGAGACCTCGGCGAGCAGCCCGTCAATCCTTGCCAGCAGGCCCGGCCAGCCGTTGCCCATGCCTTCGATCGCATGGCGGCCCATGGGGGTATCGAGGCGGAAGCCGGCGTGCTCGAAATGGAGGATCGTGCCGCCGTCAATGGGCTCCAGGCGCCAGGTGATGGTGGTGTCCAGCTGGCCTTCGGCGAAAAGGAAGCTGATGGACGTGCCCGGGTCCACGGCGAGTACCTCGCACTGCTGCCGGCCCCAGGAGTCCATGTCCATGGTGAAGCGGTGGCCCACGGCGGGTGCGATGTCGCCCGGCGCCCACCACCGTGCCAGCAGTTCGGGTGTGGTCAGTGCGGCCCAGACCGCCGCGGCGGGGTGCGGGAAGCGGCGTTCGAGCCGGATGGCGTTATCTGTCATGACGGTTTCTCCTCGTCCAGAAGGTCGGCCAGCGCATCCAGCCGCTGGTTCCAGTAGTGCTCAAAGTGCTTCACCCAACCGCCGATCTCGGCGAGGGGGGCAGGCTGCAGGTGGTACACCCTGTTCCTGCCCTGGCGTTCTTCCCGGACAAGGTCCGCCTCGCGCAGGACTGCCAAGTGCTCGGAGGCGGCGGGGCGGCTGAGGTCCAGCAGCCCCGTGAGTTCTCCCGCCGTTCGGGGCCCTTGCCGGAGTCGTCGAGGATGACGCGCCGCGCCGGGTTGGACACGGCGGCAAAAACATCAGGAAGCACAAAGACAGTATATGTCGGAATTATCCGACGCATCATCTGATGCTGGCTGAACAGCGAAAGGATTATCCCGCGCACCTGCCCGGCTGTGTCCTACTCTTGAGTAACCATTCGAGAGGACCCCAACTTTGGCATGCGACGGCTGCACCACATCTTCACGGCTTGATTTCGACTTCAGCATGGCTTTCCAGCCGATCTATGACGCTGTTGCCGGCAGGGTGTGGGGCTATGAGGCGCTGGTCCGGGGCGTGGCGGGCGAAGGCGCGTACGAGGTCCTGCGGAGGGTTTCCCCGGAGCAGAAGTACCGCTTCGACCAGGACTGCCGCGTCAAGGCCATCGAACTGGCGGCGCGGCTCTTCCCGGCCGGCGAGGACCTGATGCTCTCCATCAACTTCATGCCCAACGCGGTCTACGAACCGGCCGCCTGCCTCCGCGCGACGCTGCTTGCGGCCGCGAAAGCCGACTTCCCGTTGTCCTCGATCATGTTCGAGTTCACGGAGAACGAAGAAGTCACCGACACCGCCCACCTGACCAACATCATCACCGAATACCGCAAGCACGGCTTCATCACGGCGATCGACGACTTCGGGGCCGGCCATGCGGGGTTGGGACTCTTGGTCGACTTCCAGCCGGACCTGATCAAGATCGACATGAAGCTCATCCGCGGCATCGACGCCAGTCCCGCACGGCAGGCAGTGGTCGCCGGCATCGTGGCCATCGCCGGGAAGCTCGACATCTCGGTGCTCGCCGAGGGCATCGAAACGGAGGCGGAATACCGGGTGCTGCACTCAGCCGGTGTCCGCCTGCTCCAGGGTTATTGGTTCGCCAAACCGGCGTTCGAGCAACTTCCCGAGATCCATGTCCCCGTTGCCACCGCTGACGGCGTGCAGGACCTGGCGGTGTTCCCCCGCTAGCGGCGGCCGGAGCCGGCCCGACGTCCCGCAACCACGCCTGCCCAGAACGCGAGCACCAGCAGTCCCACGCCGGCAACAGCAAGGCCCGCCTGCGTGCCTTGCGTGATGAACGCAGCGCCGTTGGCGCTGAAAGGCTGGTTGCTCAATGGAGCGTAGGCAACCCAGCCGGTGAAGTCGCGGTTCAGGTACGCGACGAGGCAGCCGACCAGCACCGCCGCCAGGCCGAGGCAGGGCACGACGGCGGCGGGCAGTTTGGCGCGCTTGGACGGTTGGTGTTCCCCAGGTGTGTTGTTTTCCCCCATGCAGGCGAGTCTAGCCGGGCCGCGGCCGCCCGGTTTAGGCTGGGCGGATGTTGACCATCGGCACCATCGTCCTCGGCGTCAACGACGTCGCCGCCGCCACCGCCTTCTGGCATGGCGCCCTCGGCTATGTCCCCCGGGAACCTGGCAACGAAACCTGGGTGACCCTCGAGCCGGCGTCGGGCCCCGGCGCTCATCTGTCACTGATGCTGAGCGAAACCCGGGTCCAGGCCTACCCGCGGATCCACCTGGACCTTTACGCGGACGATCAGGCCGCGGAGGTGGAGCGGCTGGTCTCCCTCGGCGCCAAGCACGTGGACTGGGATATGTACCCTGAGGACCCGGACTTCGTGGTGCTTGAGGATCCGGACGGCAACCGGTTCTGCGTCATCGACAAGGGTCCGGAGTAGCGCGGGCGGCCGACAGGCAGCCAGACGGACTAGGAGTCCTGGCCGGCCGCCTGGTCAGGGGTGGTTCTTGCGCTGCTTTATAACGTGAAGCTCACTGCTTTCGGTTTTCGCCTTTTTTTCGGCACGTTTCTCAAGGATCGACTTGCCGACCTTTTTGGCCGCTCCGCCTTTTGATTTTCCAGACACCGGAACCACGCCCTTCTCTCGCGTTAACGGCCACCATACGCTCTTTTACCTTTTTAGCCAGTCCCTCCGTCCTGCCCGGCCTGGGGCTTGGCCCGGCAGCGAAATAGGGGCCAACAACGTGACTTCGCCAGTTATGGAGAATTCATAATTTTGACCGTCCCCGATATTCTTCGCTCCTTTTGTCATCCCCGCGGAGAAACGCCAAAGGCTCATGCACTAAAACTTCCGGGACGTTGGGCCCTACGCCACGGACCGGGAATTCGGCAAGGTAATACAGGACCGATCCGGACACCACCAGGAGGCCCACGATGGGCAGCATCTACATCCCGTACGGGACCACCGAGGGCCAGACGGCCAGGATCGCCGAGTTCATCGGGGACGTTATCCAGGCGCATGGGCACGAGGCCCGTGTTGCGGACATCAAGCAGGCAGGTGACTCGATCCCGCCCGGATGTGATGCGGTCCTGGTGGGGGCATCGGTGCACATGGGCAAGCACGAGGAGTACGTCCAGGATTTTGTCCGGAAGAACCGGGAAACCCTTGAGCGCCTCCCGTCTGCCCTGTTCTCCGTCAGCCTGGCCGCGCACGGGGATGCCGAAAACGCCGAGAGCTACGTCCGGGAGTTCGAGGAGCAAACCGGTTGGCGGCCGGCCCATGTGGCACTGTTCGGGGGCGCCCTGCTGTACACGCACTACGGGTTCATCAAGCGCCTCATCATGAAGAAGATTGCCGGCGACAAGGGCTCCCTGGACACCGATACGTCCCGGGACTACGTCTACACCGAATGGGACGGCGTGAAGAGGTTCGCGGAGGACTTCCTGGCCACGCTGTAGCGGGGCACGTTCGACGGCGGGCGCCTACCCGCCGTCGAACGTGCCCCGGGGACGAACGCGTCCCCGCCGGCGTCAGCTCCAGAAGGAGGCAAGCCGCCCGGCAAGGGCCTTTCCTTGGTTATAGCCTGCCTGGGCGGCGGCGGGGCGCAACCGCAGGTCCATGGCGTTGGCACCGAACATGTGTTCCGAGCCGGCGTCCGGGAAGACCGTTTCCACCACGCTGCCGCTGGCCCGCAGCTCATCGGCCTGCGCTGCGAGCTGCATCTTCCACTCCAGCGGCATCCGTGTCCTGCCGCCGAATGGCGACAGGACCAGAACCCGCCCGCACCCCGCAGCCAAGTCGGCGTTCTCGTTGCGCCGGTAGCCGCCGTCGATATAGCTGCCGTTCCCGATCCCGTACGCGAAGCCGCTGGCACAGCTGGCTGCCACGGCGTCCACCAGGTCCACGCCGCTGTGCCGGTGGAACACCACCGGGTCGCCACTGTGGGCGTCCACCGCGGTCATCAGCAGCTCGTGCTGCGGCCATTCGAGCGTGGGGAGACGCGTGGCAACCGTTGCGCGCCACTGCTCCTGGAGGGAACCGCCCTGGGCTGAGCTCTCTTGGGCAGAACTCTCCTGCCCTGGACCGTCTTGGTGTGACCCTGCAGGCGACGCGCTGTCCTGCATTGGAGCGGTCGGCGTTGACGGGTTCCGGGCAGCCGCCATTTCCAGGGCAACCGCACCCATCCTGCGGCGCATGTCGGCCGGATCCTTGGCGGCGGCAATGATTTTGCCGGTCCGCTCCAGATGGTCGGAAGCCGGCGTGGCAGGGGCATGGCCGACTGCAGGGCGGCGTTGTGGCGGCAGCGGCGCGTTCAGGATGGCGGCATACAGTTCAGCCGGGGGCGCCCCGGCGATCTGGGCTGCGGCCGTGGATCCGGCGGAGGTACCGATGACCCGGTCGGCCCGGGTCACGTCCAGACCGGCATCGGCGAGGCCGGCCAGGACGCCGATCAGCCAGGCATTGCCTGTTGATCCGCCGCCACCAAGGACCAGTGCGCGGCCGGGAAGTGACCCCTGGGAGGGGCGTGGGTGGGAGGAAGGTGTTGTGTTCATGGGAGTCGCCTTTCGCGAATTGCCTGGTTGGCGCTCCCGGCGGCGGCTAGTTCAGCCGCGCGATCGTGGACTGCGAGGGAGCACCCATTGCGGATACTGCATTCATGGGTCTCACCTCCTGCGTTCTGATCACGATCACCCGAATAGTCGCACACCGCGGCGCGGCAGGCAACCGGTAAATTTGAAGCAATGATTGCCATAGAGCGGGACAGCCCCGAGCGCGACGACGTCCACCGCCTCCTGAGCGAACACCTGGCGGACATGTACGCCACGTCGCCGGCCGAAAGCGTTCACGCGCTGGACCACTCTGCGCTCTCCGCCCCATCCATCACGTTCTGGACCGCGCGCGAGCAGGGTGCACTGCTGGGGTGCGGGGCACTCAAGCTCCTGGAGTCCACACCGGGCGCAGCCGGGATGGGCGAGATCAAGTCCATGCGCACCACCGCGTCGGCTCGGGGACGAGGCGTCGCCACCCTTATGCTTCTTCACATCCTCGCCGACGCGCGGTCCCGGAACCTGGAGCGCGTCTACCTGGAAACCGGGACCGAGGACTACTTCGCCCCGGCCCGACGCCTCTATGCCCGCCACGGATTCACCGAGTGCGCACCGTTCGCCGACTATATGCTCGATCCCAACAGCGTGTTCATGGAGCTTCCGGCTCTAGGACGGCCGGTTTCCGGCACACAGGAAAGCGGACGACGGCGGATGGGTACCCGCCGTCGTCCGCTTCAGTGGGGTGCTACTCGCTGTAGGGGACCTTTTCCCAGCTCAGGACGTCTGCGCCCTTGGCGTTGTTGCCTGACACGGTGACGCGGAGGTAGTCGACGGCGTTGTTGGCGCCGTCCACGGTGATGCGCTGCAGGTTGTCCGCGGCCGGGGCACCGTAGATATCCAGCCAGGGCGATCCGGCGGCGAGGGGCTGGTTCTGGGCGAAGACGTGGCTGTCGCCGTTGACCAGGTAGACCGGGGCGTCGAAGTGGTTCGTTTCGTCGACGATCGCCTGCACGATCTCCCGGAAGCCGGACACGGTCTTGGGGTCGGCAGTGGCGTCGGCGAGCAGCGCGGGATCAAACATGTCCGCCTGCTGAATGAGCACCACGGCGCGGTCGTTGCTGCGCTTGGCATCGGCGAAGGTCTGGTGGATCTGGGCCAGGACGGCGTCCGTGCGGTGTTCCACCTCGGCGAGCTGTTCCGGCGTGGGAGCAGTCTTGCCCAACCCCGTCCACGGCAGGAGCGAGTTGTTGCTGCCTTGGACGTTCAGAACGGAGAAAGCCACCCGGTTCTTGGTGAAGCGGACGTCCTCGGGCAGCCCCAGGTTCGCCTGGCTCTTGACGGGCATGGTGGCGCCAAGCGTCTTGCCAGGTTCGTTGAAGAACACCTCCCTGATCTTGTCCAAGCGCTCCAGCGGGTTGTAGGCGCCGTTGTTGGTTCGGTGGCAGTCCACCCATTCGTTGTCGCCCGGCGTGTAGACCAGCGGGTGGGTGAAGGTGTCGAACTGGGAGCGGATGTAGGAGAAGTACTCGTTGGAGCAGATGGAGGAGCCGTTCTTGATGTCGCCCACGTGTGCTACAAACTTCAGGTCCTCATCGGCGTTGAGGTCCCGGATGTGCGACGGGAACTTTGCGATCTCGGCCGCACCATAGGGAATGTCGCCGATAACGCCGAAGGTGAAGGCCTGGCTGCTGTCGCTTGTGTTGTCGGCTGCCTGGGCGGAGCTTGCGGCTGCTCCGGCGAGGGTGGCGAGGACGGCAAGCGTGGCCAGGGTGGATCTTACGAACACGGGGTACTCCTTGGACGGTGGGCCTTCCGCCCTTTGTATCGCGAGCCGCCGGGCAGTGGGTGCCTGCCAAGGCTTGTCCGCCCGAAAGAACGGAGGTGGACATGGTGGTTGCGTAGGGATGAACTGGCCGGGACATTGCTGGGGCACGGTCATGGGCCGGGCACGGAACGGACGACGGCGGCACGCATCCGCCGTCGCCCCCCTTCGCTGCATCGGCCGCTGCGTCGGCGCGGCAGTTTCGCCGCTGCAGTGTTCTAACTTTGTGCCGTGGCGTCACGAGGCGAGGTACGCCACGATGATTTCCTCGAAGGGGCTGGCCCCACCCGGCGGGCAGCCCGGCGGAACGATCCATTCCGCTGCCGGGAATCCGGGCGGCCATTGCGGTTTCTGCCAGTCAGGTTGTTCGGCCGGATAGTGACGGCCGGCAGGGGAAGTCCATCCGGGTGACTCGTTCATGGTGGCCGGGGTGGGCGTCCATGTGGAGCCGTGTTTCAGGCGGTGGTGCTTGGGGCACAGCTGCCCCAGGTTGCTGATTCCAGTGGTTCCACCGTGTTGCCAGGCGGTGAGGTGGTCTGTTTCGTTGTCCTGGGTGTGGTTGCTGCAGCCGGGGAAGGTGCACCTGCCGTCACGCATCCGGATCCACCGCTTCATGCTTTCCGGCAGCCGGTAGCTGGTGCGTCCGATTTCCAGCGGCGCCCCGTCCCGCGGGTCCACCAGCACCCGGTAGAACGAACCAGCCCCGTCTGCCACAAGCCTGCGCGCCATGGACGCCGGAATGGGACCAAACCCGTCAAGGTCGGCCGGTTCATCCGTGAGACCCAGAAGGGAAAAGACGGGCACTGTGACCAGGACGTCTGCTCTTGGTGTGGGAATCCTGCCCAGGTCAACGGCGTAAGGGTTGCCGTCCTCGGTAAGGGGGCCGTTGCCGGCATCGAACGAGCGGCCGGCATCGTGGCCGACGTCGCCAGCGGCACCGGGGTCCGAGGCGTCGCGGTTCGAGGCGTCGCCGGCGGCACCGGGGTTCGAGGCGTCGCGGTTCGAGGCATCTCCCGCAGCCCCGGGGTTCGAGGCGGCACCACCCGCGCCACCCGCCCTGGCACCCACCAGGAGTGCGGCCGCGACATCGGCACGCAACTGGGTCAGGGTCCGGTCCTCCCCGGGGCCCTGCAACCCGCGGGCCACAGCGGACGCCTTATTCCACACCGCGCAGGCCGTGTCGCCGGGAAGGTACAGGGAAAGCCACGCCATGCCGTCCACGTCCGGCCGGTATTCCATCCGCCGGTCCGCCACGCCAATGGCGTGCCGCTCTTCCAGCGACTCCGGAAAGGTGCGCTCCCGCCACGCCCGGACCTTCCGCCGGAAGCGCGACGGCACGAGGTCTCCTGGCGCTGCGCCGCGGGCAGGGTTCGGATCCTCGGGGTCGAAGAAGTGGGCCACCAAAGCCGCAGCACGTGCGGGATCGAGCCCTGTGGTTTCGTCGACCACGGCGCGGGCGTGCTGCCATGAAATCGTGCCCGCCTGCAACGCATCCAGAGCCGCCGGCAACGTGGTGGTCAGCGCGTGGGCCTGCCCCAGCAGGGCCGATGCGGCGCGTTCGCCGATGGTGAGTACGCAGGCGATCTCCGCCACCATTGTCATTTCCTGGGCTGATTCCCTGTAAGCGCCGGCCGGGGGTGCCTCCAACAGGGTTGCCGCCTCCGCGTGGACGGCGATCATCCGGACCTTGGCCGCCGCAGTTGCCGCCTCGATCCGGGCCAGCAGTTCCAGTCCCTCAAGGGAGTCTTGGGACAACTCCCGCAACGGATCAAGCCCTGCGCCAGCCGGGCTGCCTCCGGCCACGACCCGCTCCAATTCATGGAGCAGCCCGGCCACAGAAGCGACCGCAGAGGCGATTGCCGCCCTGCCTCGCGCACCTGCCCCCACACCGGTTTCCATAACCAAAATCTTCGCAGCAGGGTCTGACATTTTGGGGTGAGGCCAACAACCTGCACCCCGGTTGGAACAGACAACCCGCGAGGCATCCAAGTAGCCGCGCGGCAAGGAGGCGTACGACGGCGGGTGCCCACCCGCCGTCGTACGCCTCGCCAGGGTGCTGAAGGGAGCCTGCGGGTCCGGGTTCTGGGTCGTAGGCTGGGATTTCAGCTTTCTGTAGGGGGAACAGAAATGAAGCACATCATTACCTTTGGCACGTCCGCTGCAGTCCTTTTGGCCGTGGCGGCCTGTTCAGCTCAAGATCCCGCGCAACCGCCGGCCGAAAGTCCTGCTCCGGCGGTCCAGCAGGAGCTCACCACCAAGCTGCTCGTCTCGGACGGCGGCACCAAGGCCCTCACGGTCGAGAGTGCACCGTCAGGGCCGCGGGTGGAAGCCACGGTGGCGGGACAAATTTCCAGGGATGGCGCCGGGTGCGTCATCCTGCTTGGGAAGGACGGCACCGACTGGACCTTGATCTTTCCGGCGGGCACCAGTTTGGACGGGGAAGTGGCGGTGTTGCCCGATGGCTCGACCTTGACCCGCGGGGACCAGGTAAGCCTGGACGGAACCAGGATTCCCGCCAACGAGGGCGCGAGCATGTGCTTGAACTACGCAAGGCTCTTGTCGGTTGAAAGGGCCGTAGCCGGCTAGGTTTTACATCCCCGAAACGCAAAACACTGTTCGCAAACGAAATTGCAGAGTACATTTGATGCAATTGCACTTGCAGAGTGATCTGCGTTACAGGACAGGCCCACCGTGAACCCCAGCGCTTCCACAGAGCAGGCAGAAGAGCAGGCACCAGAGCAGCCAACCCAGCCGGAAGCAGTGTCAGCAGCAGAGCCGGCACCCGGGCACGCCGCCGAAGCTGACGGCAACGGCTCCGGCATCAGCTCCCACGCATGGCTTGGTGATGCCCTGCCGGACGTTGCGCTGACCAAGGCCCAGAGCCGCGTGGTGGAGGTCATCCGCCGCAACCCGCAGCTGTCCTCCTACGCGGACATCGCCGAGATTGCCCAGCGCGCGGACGTGAACAGTTCCTCCGTGGTCCGCACGGCACAACACCTGGGCTACCGCGGCTGGCCTGACCTGCAGCGGGAACTCAGGTCCCGCTACCTGGTGATGATCTCCACCGAGGACACCCTCACCGAGCACGGCGAAACCCGCAGCCCGCTGTACGAGGCCATAACCCACGACATCGAAAACCTCCGCCTGACGCTGGACTCGAACACCCCCGAGGAAGCCGAGGCGGCCATCGCCGCGCTGGCGTCAGCGAAGTCCATCACCGTCGTCGGCATTGGCTCCTTTGCCGGCCCCGCCAGCGTCATGGCCCACTTGGGTTCCACCATGGGTTACCCGATCAGCCTGGAAAACCGCGCCGGCCCCCACTTGGCGTCCAGCACCAACAGCCTTGGGCCGGGTGATGTCCTGGTGGTGATCAACATGTGGCGCTCCGTCAAGCAGATCATCATCGCCGCCGAAGCCGCGAAAGAGGCGGGCGCCACGGTTATTGCCATCAGCGACCTGCGCCGCGGCCGCCTGGCCACCGCCGCGGACCACCTCCTGGTGGTCGCTTCCGAAGGCATCTCCTTCTTCCAGTCCGTCACCGCCGCAAATTCCCTGGTCTACGGCCTGCTGGCCGGCATGGAGGCAGCACATCCGGAGCGCAGCCGGGCCACCATCCGCCGCACCCAGCAGCTCTGGAAAGACCTGGACATCTACCTCGACTAGCTGCGCCGCAAATACAGAACCGCGCACGCACAACCACCAACAGCCACCCAGGAGTACCTCTATGAACGAGCCACAAAACAACCGCGTCGCCGTTATCGGCCTCGGCGCCATGGGCGGAGCCATGGCCGCCACCCTGCACAAGGCGGGCTGGGACGTCACAGGCTTCGACCCCTCGGAAGCCGCCCGCCAAGCAGCCGCAGAAACCGGCATCGGAACCACGGACACCCTGTCCAGCCTGGCCGGAACACCCTACGCAGTCCTCTCACTGCCCGCTGCCGGCATCGTCGAAACCACCGTGCCGCAGCTCCTGGCCGGCACGGGAACGGTCGCCATCATTGACACCACCACCTCCGAACCCGCCACCAGCAAGCACATGGCCCAGCTCGCGGAGGCCGCCGGCGCGGCGTTCATCGACGCCCCCGTTTCCGGTGGCCGCGACGGCGCCGCAACGGGAACGCTCAGCGCCTTCGTTGGGGCCACGGACGCCGCGCTGAAAGCCGCCGAACCAGTTCTGCTGGCGCTCACCGGCGGCAACTACAGCCACATCGGCGGCCCCGGCAGCGGCAACGTGGTCAAGCTCCTCAACAACGTCCTGGCCGCCGCGAACCTCGCCTCCGTGGGCGAGGCACTGGGCGTGGCCAAGGCCTACGGCATCGACCCCGCCACGGCAGCGGCCAGCATCAGCGGAGCCTCCGGCGGCAGCAAAGTCTCGGCCGCCATGTACCCCAACTGGGTCCTCACCGGCACGCACGATTCCGGCTTCTCCATGGGCCTGATGGCCCGGGACGCCGCCCTAGCCATGGACGTTGCCGCCCAGATCGGCGAGAAGCCCGCGCTCCTGGCCGCCGTCGCCAACCAGTGGCAGGACGCCCTGGCAGTCCTTGGCCCACGGGCTGACTTCACCGAGATCGCCCGCACCGTGGCCCCCGCCATCACCCCGGCCGGCGCCCCGGCCTCCAACTCCGCGGCCTAGAGCCACCAGCGTCAACATCCCCAAAGGAACAAGAACTTGAGTATCACCACAGCACCCACCTCCTCTTCCACGGCCACCGCCAGGTCGGTCCTGGACGCCGCCTTCCCGGCGGGCCTCGGCGCGTTCGTTGACGGCCGCGTCGCCACCGGCAGCGGAGACAGCATCACCCTCACCGCCGCGGCCACCGGCGAGCCGTTCGCCACCTACGCGGACCCCGGCGCCGAGGGTGCCAACGCCATACTGGAAAGTTCGACGGCGGGTGCCCGGGTTTGGGGCGCGCTGAACGGCTTCGAGCGGGCCGCCATCCTCCGGAACGTCAGCCGCGCCGTGGAGCAGCACGCCGAGGAACTGGCCATCCTGGAGTCCGCCACCACCGGCAAGCCCATCCGGGACGCCCGGGCAGAGGCCGCCAAGGTATCAGAAATGTTTGGGTACTACGCCGGGTGGGCGGACAAGCTCACCGGGCAGACCATCCCCGTCCCCGGCAACTGGCACACATACACCGAGCGCGTGCCGTGGGGCGTCGTCGTCGCCATCACTCCATGGAACGCTCCCCTGTTCACCGCCGGCTGGAACTCCGCCGCCCCATTGGCCGCTGGCAACGCGGTGATCATCAAGCCCAGCGAATTCACTCCGGCTTCCTCGGTCAGGCTGGCCCAGATCGCCCATGAAGCGGGCTTGCCGGCGGGCGTCTTCAACGTTGCCGCGGGCCTGGGCCAGACCGTGGGCGCGGCACTCACCACCGACCCGCGGGTGGGCAAAGTCAGCTTCATCGGTTCCGTCCCCACCGGCCGACGGGTCGCCGTGGCCGCGGCCCAGGCCGGCATCCCGGCCTTGCTGGAGCTCGGCGGCAAGAGCGCCAATATCGTCTTCGCCGACGCCGACCTGGACCGCGCCGCGGACGGCGCCATCTCCGCCATCTTCTCGGGTGCCGGCCAGTCCTGCGTGGCAGGGTCCCGGCTCCTGGTGGAGCGCAGCGTGCGCGCCCAGTTCGTGGAGATGGTCGCCGCCAAGGCCGCAAGGCTGCGCGTGGGTGATCCGCTCAGCGCTGACACCGAGGTGGGCCCCATCATCACCGCGCAGCAGTTTGCCACGGTCACCGGCCTGATTGAGGCGGGAATGGACGACGGCGGCCGCCGCCTCACCGGGTCCGCGTTGCCGGAGGCGTTGAGCGGCTCGGCGCTGAAGGGCGGGCACTGGGTCATGCCCACGCTGCTGGATGGCGTCACGCCGCAGAACCGGCTGGAAACCACCGAAGTGTTCGGCCCCGTGGTGGGCGCGGATGCATTCGATACCGAAGCCGAGGCAATCGCCCGCGCCAACAACACCAGCTTTGGCCTGGCCGGAGCGGTGTGGACCTCGGATGTGTCCCGCGCCCACCACGTGGCCCGCGCGGTCAAGGCCGGCACGTTCTGGATCAACTCCTACAAGACCATCCACGTGGCAGTCCCGTTCGGCGGTTTCGGCGATTCCGGCCACGGACGTTCTTCCGGCCCGGGCGTGCTGGACGAGTACACCCAGACCAAGGCCGTGTGGGTGCCAACGCGCGCCGCCGGATCCCCCTTCCCGTCACTGTCCTACTAGGAGACCCGTGCATACGACTGACACAACAACCCCCGCCGCAGGTGCGCGGCGCACTGCCTTGGCGGACGGCGTCGAACGCTGGAAACCGCGCGTTGAGGCGCTGGCCAAGGACATCCACGGCTTCAAGGAACTCTCCTTCGAGGAAGTGAGGTCTGCCGAGGCCATCACCACGCTGCTGGCTGAGGGCGGCTTCGAGGTGGAGCACGGCAGCGCCGGGCTGCCCACCGCCTTCGCGGCGACCGCCGGCAGCGGCGACCTGACCGTGGCGCTCTGCGTGGAATACGACGCGCTGCCGGGAATCGGGCACGCCTGCGGGCACAACCTGATCGCCGGCGCGTCGGTGGCCGCGGCCCTTGCGCTGCAGCCGTACGTGGATGAGCTGGGCATCACGCTCAAGGCCATCGGCACCCCCGCGGAGGAGCACGGCGGCGGCAAGGCGCTGATGCTGGAGCAGGGAGCGTTCGACGGCGTGGGGCTGGCTTTGATGGTCCACCCGGTCCAGGACGGGGTCACCTACAACCCGGCCGGGACCAGCGCCCAAGCCGTGGGCCGTTACAAGGCGACGTTCACCGGCAAGGCCGCGCACGCGGCTGCGGCCCCGCACCTGGGCGTGAACGCCGCCGATGCGGCGGTGCTGAGCCAGGTGGCGATCGGGCTGCTGCGCCAACAGATCCCGTCCGACCACCGGATCGCCTGTTTTGTGGCGGAGGCCGGCCACGTCACCAACATCATTCCGGAGAAAGCCGTGGTGGAGTTCGAGTGCCGGGCCTTCACCCTGCCCGAGTTCGAAGCGCTGCTGGTGCGGGTGCGGCGCTGCTTCGAAGGGGCGGCGCTGGCCACCGGCACCACGCTGGCGTTCGAGGACACCGAACCGTTGTACGAGCCGCTGATCCAGGACGACGACCTCGCCGCGCACTGGACGGCAGCGATGGACGCGTTCGGCAAGGACACCTCCCCTGCGGCAGGCCTGAGCGGCGGTTCCACGGACATGGGCAATATCTCCCAGGTCATCCCGTCCCTGCACCCGTGGCTGAGCATTCCCGGTGCGGACGTTCCCATCCATTCGCACGCGTTCGCCGCCCTGGCGAACACTCCGCAGGCGTACGGGGTGATGTTCGAGGCCGGCACCGCGCTGGCCTGGACCGTTGCCGCGGCTGCCTCAACCCCCTCCCAACGTCAACGCTTCACCCAAGCGGCGTACCGCCGTCGTACTTTCACCCAGGAAGGCGCATCATGAGCACTGTCACTACAGCCCGGACCGATAAAGCCGGCACCAGGCTGACCATCCCCATTGCCGCATTGGCGTTCGTGATTGCCCTCGCCGTCCAGTTCATCGGGCAGGCGAAGATCGACCTGGGCATCGGCGCCATCATCATTTTCCCCATGGTGTGGGGCCTGATCCTGGGCCTGCTGGTGTCCATCCAGAAGTTCAAGCCGCTGGGCATCGACCTGCAGCGGGTGGCGGCGGCGCTGGTGGGCGTGGCCGTGCTGCTGCTGGTGGCGCGGCTGGCGTTCAACATCGGCCCCAGCCTGCCCACCCTGTTGAAGGCGGGCCCGGCGCTGCTGCTGCAGGAGGTGGGCCACCTGCTGGGCACCATCGTGCTGGCGCTGCCGCTGGCTGTGCTGCTGCGGATGGGCAAGGCGACGGTGGGTGCCACGTTCTCGCTGGACCGTGAGCCGTCCTTCGCGATGGTGTCCGAGAAGTACGGGCCGGACTCTGACCAGTACCGCGGCGTGCTGGCCATGTATGTGTTCGGGACGCTGTTCGGTGCCGTTTTCATCACGCTGCTGACCTCGCTGGTGGCCAACTGGAAGATCTTCGATCCGCTGGCGCTGGCCATGGGTGCCGGCGTGGGGTCCGGTTCCATGATGGCTGCGTCCGTCGCGAGCATCACCGCCGCGTACCCGGGCGACCAGGACGCTGTCCTTGGGATGGCCGCCGTGTCCAACCTGATCACCACGGTGCTGGGTGTGTACGTGGGCATCTACATTGCGCTGCCGCTGGCGGACAAGTTCTACCGGGTGCTGACGCGGAAGCAGGCGAGCCGTGAGGTGGTTGCTGCCGGTGCTGGTGCTGGTGCTGGTGCTCCCGCTGTATCTGCTGCCGACGCCGAGCGCGAGGCCGCCCAGGCTGAGGAGAACCGGCTGTTCCGTGAGCGGGTGGCGGAGTCCTCGGCCGAGATGAAGCTGCCGCTGTGGCTCTCCCTGTCCGTGCTGACGGTGCTGGGTGTTGGAACTGCTTCCGTTGCGGCGAAGGGGTTGTCGCTCTCGATCGTGCTGGGGTACGTGATCCTGCTGGCGCTGGTCCTGGTGAGCATTGGGCTGGCCAAGGTCACCCGTAAGATCTCGGCGATCGTGTTCATCACGACCATCGGCGCGTACATCTCCAGTCCTTGGTTCTTCGGGGCCGAGGCACTGAACGCAGCGGTCAAGACCGTGGACTTCCTTTCGATCGCCACCGTGATGCTGACCCTGGCCGGCCTGTCCCTGGGCAAGGACATTCCGCTGCTCAAGAACATCGGCTGGAAGATCATCCCGGTGGGGCTGCTGGCCATCACGGCCTCGTTCCTGCTGTCCACGGTGATCGCAGAGTTCGCGCTGGGGCTGTGGCACTGAGGTAGTCACCCCCCCCTGTTGGGGCTTGGGCGGAGCGGACGACGGCGGGTGGGCACCCGGCGTCGTCCGCTTTTGGTTTGGCGTGGGATGGGCGGGTTCAGTTCCCGCCAGTAACCGTGGACCTGCCCGGCGGGGCGATGCGCCCTAGCGATGCTGAGTCTTAAACCTCCGCCACCGGCGCCGCGAACTGCGCCTCGTACAGCCGTGCATAAGCCCCGCCGGCAGCCAGCAGTGACGCATGGTTCCCCTGCTCCACGATCTGCCCGGCCTCCATCACCAGGATGAGGTCGGCGTCGCGGATGGTGGACAGGCGGTGCGCGATGACGAACGACGTCCGGTCGGACCGCAAAGCGCTCATGGCCTTCTGCACCAGCACCTCGGTCCGGGTATCCACCGAGGACGTCGCCTCATCCAGGATCAGCACCGACGGCCGGGCCAGGAACGCCCGGGCAATCGTCAACAGCTGCTTCTCGCCCGCGGACACGTTCGCGCCCTCGTCGTCCAGCACGGTGTCGTACCCTTCGGGCAGCGAGTGCACGAACCGGTCCACGTACGTGGCCCGCGCAGCCTCCAGGATCTCGTCCGAGGAAGCGGTGGGCCGGCCGTACGCGATGTTGTCCCGGATGGTCCCGCCGAACAGCCACGTGTCCTGCAACACCATTCCCATCCGCGAGCGCAGATCGTCCCGGGTCATGGTGGTGATGTCCACGCCATCGAGCGTGATCCGCCCGGCGTCCAGCTCGTAGAAGCGCATCATCAGGTTCACCAGCGTGGTCTTGCCCGCCCCGGTCGGCCCCACAATCGCCACCGTCTGCCCCGGCTCCGCCACCAAGGACAATCCGGAAATCAGCGGCTTGTCCGGCGAGTAGGAGAAGGACACATCCTCGAACACCAGCCGCCCGCGCCCGGCACCATCCGGACTCTGCAGCGAAGAACCAGAAGGATCAGCAGACTGCTCCTCCGTATCCAGCAACTCGAACACCCGCTCGGCAGAGGCCACACCCGACTGGAGAAGGTTGGCCATGGACCCCAGCTGTGCCAGCGGCTGCGTGAACTGCCGCGAGTACTGGATGAACGCCTGTACATCGCCCAGCTGCATGGCACCGGAGGCCACCTGCAGGCCGCCCACCACCGCGATCCCCACGTAGACCAGGTTCCCGATGAACGTCATGGCCGGCATGATCAGCCCGGAAATAAACTGCGCACCGAAGCTCGCCTCATACAGCTCCGCGTTCTTCTGCCGGAACCGCTCCCCCACCTCACGCTGCCGGCCGAACACCTTCACCAGCGCATGCCCGGTGTAAGTCTCCTCGATCTGGCCGTTCAGCTCGCCCGTGTTCTTCCACTGCTGCACGAACAGCTTCTGCGAGCGCTTGGCAATCAGCGCTGTGATCCCCAGCGTCAGCGGAATGGTCACCAGGGCGATCAGCGCCAGCGTGGGCGAGAGGATGAACATCATCACCAGTACGCCCACCACGGACAGCACGGAGGTCACCGCCTGGCTGATGGACTGCTGCAGGCTCTGCGAGATGTTGTCCACATCGTTGGTGACCCGGCTCAGCAGCTCACCGCGCTGGATCGAATCGAAATAACGCAGCGGCAGCCGGTTGATCTTCGCCTCGATCTTCTCGCGCAGCCCGAACACCGTCCGCTGCACCACGCCGTTGAGCACATACGCCTGCCCCCACATGAAGGCCGACGCCAGCACATACAGCACCAGCGCCCAGGTCAGCACGCTGCCCAGCGCCGCGAAATCGATCCCCGCACCCGGCGTCAGCGTCATGGCGCTGAGCATGTCCGCCTTCTGGTTCTCCCCCGCCGCCCGCAGCTGCGCAATCAGCTGCGCCTGCGTCACGCCCGGCGGCAGCTGCTTGGACACCACGCCGGAAAAGATCAGGTTGGTGCCCTCACCCAGCAGCCGCGGACCAATCACCTGCAGCACCACGCCGGCCACGGCCATGACCAGCACCAGCATCAGCCACAGCCGCTCCGGCCGCAGGGTGGCCAGCAGCCGCTTGGCCGAGGCGCTGAAGTTCATCGCCTTCTCCGCCGGCACGTTCATCCCGGCAAACGGTCCGCCACGTCCGGGTCCGCCGGCCGGGCGCGGAATGCGTACGACGGCGTCCTGGCCGCCTTTCCCGCCACCTGCGGTTCCAGTGGGCACACCTCCGCCCGGGCCGGCTCCGGCGGGGCGGGTTCCTGCGCGGTGCGTGCTCATACCGTCTCCTCCGCTGCCAGCTGGGACGAGACAATCTCGCGGTACGTCTCCGACGTCTCCAGCAACTCGTGGTGCGTGCCGTGCGCAACGATCCTGCCGTCGTCGAGCACCAGGATCTGGTCCGCCTCCACGATGCTGGACACGCGCTGGGCGATGATCACCATGGTGGCCCCCGCGGTGTTGCGCTTGAGCGCCTGGCGCAGCCGGGCGTCCGTGCCGGTGTCCAGGGACGAGAACGAATCATCAAAGATGTAGAGCTCGGCCGTTTCACCAGGGCCCGGGCGATGGCCAGCCGCTGCCGCTGCCCGCCGGAGACGTTGGTGCCGCCCTGCGAGATGGCCGCGTCCAGCCCCTCCTCCATCTGCTCCACGAAGTCGCGTGCCTGCGCGATTTCCAGCGCGGTCCAGAGCTCGTCCTCTGTGGCATCCGGGTTGCCGTACAGCAGGTTGCTGCGCACAGTCCCGGAGAACAGGTACGGCCGCTGCGGCACCAGGCCGATGTGCCCCCAGAGCAGGTCCGGATCCAGGTCCCTGACGTTCACACCGTCCATCAGGACCGCCCCGGAAGTAACGTCGAACAGCCGCGGCATCAGGTTCACCAGGGTGGTCTTGCCCGAGCCCGTGCTGCCAATAATTGCCGTGGTCTCCCCCGCGCGGGCGGTGAAGCTGATTCCGGACAGGACCGGCTGGTCGGCACCCGGGTAAGCGAACCCGACGTCGCGCATTTCCAGCTCGCCCCGCCGCGGCTTGCCGGCGAACGCCGCGCTGGTGACCGGGTTCTCCGGCGGCAGGACACTGGAACTGGTGCCCAGCACCTCGCCAATGCGGTCCGCGGACACCGAGGCGCGCGGGATCATTACCGCCATGAACGTGGCCATCATGACGGACATCAGGATCTGCATCAGGTAGCTCAGGAACGCGATCAAGGTGCCCACCTGCATGGACCCGTCCTCGATCCGGAACGAGCCGAACCAGATCACCGCCACGCTGGAAATATTCAGGACCAGCATCACCACGGGGAACATGAGCGCCATCAGCCGGCCGGCACGCAACGCGACCTCCGTGACGTCCGTGTTGGCACCGGCGAACCGTTCCGTCTCCATGTCCTCGCGCACGAACGCCCGCACCACCCGGATACCGGTGAGTTGCTCGCGCAGGACCCGGTTCACGGTGTCGATCCGGGCCTGCATCTTGCGAAACAGCGGCACCATCCGGGTGACAATGAGCCCGACGGCGATCAGCAGCACCGGGACGCACACCGCAATGAGCCACGACAGTTGGGCGTCCTGCCGGATGGCCATGATCACCCCGCCGATGCTGAGCATGGGCGCGGCAACCATCAGCGTGGCGGACATCAGCACCAGCTGCTGGACCTGCTGGACGTCGTTGGTGGAGCGGGTGATGAGGCTGGGCGCCCCGAACTTGGTGACTTCCTGCTCGGAGAACTCACCCACCCGTTCGAAGATGGCGCCGCGCAGGTCCCGGCCCAAGCCCATCGCAGCCTTGGCGCCAAAGTACACGGCGATAACGGCACACACGATCTGCGCCAGCGTGATCAGCAGCATGAAGCTGCCGGTGGACAGGATGTAGCCGGTGTCGCCCCGGGCTACGCCCTGGTCAATGATGTCCGCGTTCAGCGTGGGCAGGTACAGGGACGCGATGGACTGCGCCAGCTGGAAAACCACGACGGCGGCCAGCAGCGGCCGGTGCGGCCGGAGGTATTCAACGAGTAGCTTCCAGAGCATGGGCGGCTCCAACCTGACGGTGTGTCCACAAACGTGGTGCGACAGTCAGTGTACGTCCGGAAACTGGGACTTGGCCGGGCGTTGCTGGAGGAAGTTTCAGGGTTCACTGACGGCGTACGGCAGGCCGTTTTGTGAGCCCTCTCGTCGCCCTCAGGGAATCAGATTGTCGGCGCGGTAACGGTCAAACAGTGCCGTGAAGGAATCCAGCGTCCGCCGGTATCCCGTGAAGCCGGCGTCCCTGCTCTTGCCCATGTCCGTGACCACTTCGATGCCGCGCCCCAGGTCGCCGTCCGTGTGCCACCAGGACGCCACCCGGTCCAGTTCCGGTTCGCTGAGGTTGTGGTCCGCGGCAATTTTCCGCCATTGGTCCGCCCGCCCCGCCATGGACTGTTCGAGGGGACGGGGCGCATCCTGGTAGCCCTCCCACTCCACGCCGAAGTAGGCCGCGAGTTTCGGCCACATCCAGCGCCAGCGGAAGACATCGCCGTTCACGATGTTGAAGGCCTCGTTGGCCGCCGCCGGCGTGGTGGAAGCCCACAGCATTTGCTCGGCAAGCAGCCCTGAGTCCGTCATGTCGGTCAGGCCGTTCCACTGCGTCTCGGAGCCCGGGAAGACAAACGGCTCCCCGCTGTCCCGGCACAGGGTGGCGTGCGCCGCAAGGGTGAGGCCCATGTTCATGGCGTTGCCCACCGCGTGCCCGATCACCGTGTGCGCACGGTGCACGGACCAGGTGAATCCCTGCCGGGCCGCTGCCGCCCAGAGCTCATCTTCCTGGGCGTAGTAGAAGTTCCGGACCGGAAGGCGCGGTTCCTCCTCGTGGAAGGGCGTGTCCGGCATTTCCCCTGCGGCGTACGCTTCGAACGGTCCAAGGTAGTGCTTGAGCCCGGTCATCAGGGCGACGTGGGCCACGTCCTTTCCCCGGAGGGCGGCGAGGAGGTCACGCACCATGCCTGCGTTGACGGCGATGTTCTCTTCCTCGGTGGCTCGCCGCGACCAGGCGGTGAAGTACACGTGGGACGGATTCTCCGGACCAAGCACAGCGGCCAGCGATGACGCCGAGGTCAGGTCTGCGGAGAGCCACCGGACGCCGGGGCGCTCGGCTCCGGGCCTGCGGGACAAGGCAAGGACTGCCCAGCCTTCGCCCACCAAGGTGTCCACCAGGGCGGACCCTGCGATGCCGGTGGCACCCACCACCAGCGCGGTCCGTCCGTTGCCTGCTGTTGTTCCTGATCCGATGGTCATGGTGCTCCTTCTCTAGGTGCCGGGAGTCTCCGCGCGCCGACGCGGCCTTCCGCTGTGGCGGAAGGCCCGCGCTGCATCGCGCCGGGAGGTTGGGCCGCCGGCTTGTGCCGATGACGGCCCTCTTGCGACAAGCCGCAGCCTCCGGCAGATATTCCGTCCCTAGCCGGCAGCCGTTCCGGGCGCAGCGGGCCAGACCCTTTCGCCGAGCGCGATGACCGGCGCCAGGGCCGGGTTGTCCGAGTCCCCGGGCCAGGCCAGGAGCAGGGCTTAGAAGGTGCCCGTGGTGTCAGGCTCGATCGCCCAAGCAAGCCGGTGGAGCGCACTCGCCAGCCGGCCGCGCAGGATGGACCAGCGCGACAGGCCGGGTTTCTTCACCCGGACCCGTTTGGGCGCGCGCGGCAACGCGCTGGTGGCAGTATCGTCGCTCCTCGCAAGGAAGAGGGCTACAAAGCTTGAACCGTCCATGGAGTTGTTTCCTGAAATTGTGAAAAGTCTCCACGCAAGAGGTGGGACCGGATGGTGTGGGCTCGGATCCGGGCGCACCTTGCAGGTCTTGGACCGCGGGATACGTGGCACCGCTCCGATATGCGGGCTTGTGCCGGACTGGCACGAAGGAGGCCGCACTTTGATTATGGAACGGGCAACGGGAGATCTCCCAACCGGTTGACCAACTGTTACGGATACTCCGGACGCACCCGTGGGGCCGCAAAATGGGGGGCGCCTCCCCTGTGCCTCTATGTTCCAATGGGAGGGTTGCACCGGCTGCCCGAGTCCAACCGCGGCCTCGGCCCAACGGAAGGAAGAAGCACATGACCGAACGCCCAGACCATCCCCCGGTACCCGCTCCCGGAAGCGCACAAAGCCCGGAGCAGAATGCCGGGGACGGGTGCCCGGTGGCCCATGGAAGCGCCACGGCCCAGGGCAGCGAGAGTGAAAACCCGGCCATTGATACACCCCAGCCCAAGGGAAACCGGCCGCGGACCAACCAAGACTGGTGGCCCAACCAGCTGGACCTTTCCGTTCTCCACGCCCACGGACGGTCCAGCAACCCGCTGGGACCTTCGTTCAGCTACCGCAAGGAATTCGAAAGGCTCGACGTCGAGGCCCTCAAGCGGGACATCACGGAGGTCCTGACCACCTCGCAGGATTGGTGGCCGGCGGACTTCGGCCATTACGGCGGCCTGATGATCCGGATGAGCTGGCACGCCGCCGGCACCTATCGCGTCCATGACGGCCGCGGCGGGGCAGGCGACGGCGGCCAGCGGTTCGCGCCGCTGAACAGCTGGCCGGACAACGCCAACCTGGACAAGGCCCGGCGGTTGCTGTGGCCGGTCAAGCAGAAATACGGCCAGAAAGTGTCCTGGGCGGACCTGCTGGTCCTGGCCGGCAATGTTGCGCTCGAGTCCATGGGATTCACGACGTTCGGCTTCGCCTTCGGCCGGGAGGACGTGTGGGAGCCCGAGCAGATCTTCTGGGGCCCCGAGGACGCCTGGCTGGGCGATGAGCGGTACACCGGTGACGCGACGATGGCCGAGGACGTGGGCTCCACCGAGATGGGGTTGATCTACGTCAACCCCGAAGGTCCCAGGGGCAACCCGGACCCCGTGGCCGCGGCAGCGTTCATCCGCGAGACATTCAAGCGGATGGCGATGAACGATGAGGAGACGTTCGCGCTGATCGCCGGGGGCCACACGTTCGGAAAGACGCACGGCGCCGGTCCCGCAGACGCCCATGTGGGCCCCGAGCCGGAAGCTGCCGACCTGGAGTCACAGGGCCTGGGCTGGCTCAGCACCTACGGCAGCGGCAACGGTGGCGACACCATCACCTCAGGACTGGAAGTCACCTGGACGGACAAGCCCACGCAGTGGAGCAACCGGTTCCTCGAGATCCTGTTCGAATACGAGTGGGAGCTGGTCAAGAGCCCGGGCGGCGCCCACCAGTGGGTTGCCAAAGATGCCCCGGAGATCATCCCGGATGCCCACGATCCGCACAAGAAGCACCGCCCCACCATGCTGACCACGGACCTGTCGCTTCGTTTCGACCCCGCCTACGAGCAGATCGCCCGGCGCTTCCTGGCGAACCCGGACGAGTTTGCCCTCGCGTTCGCCAAGGCCTGGTACAAGCTGCTGCACCGGGACATGGGACCGGTGGGTCCGCACATGCTCGGGCCGTGGGTTCCGGAGGCGCAGCTGTGGCAGGATCCTGTTCCCGCCGTCGACCATGAACTGGTCACCGAACAGGACATCGCCCAGCTCAAGGCCAAGCTCCTGGATTCAGGCCTGACCATTCCGCAGCTGGCCGGGACGGCATGGTCCTCAGCCGCGACGTTCCGGAAGACCGATAAGCGCGGCGGCGCCAACGGCGCCCGCATCAGGCTGGAACCGCAGCGCAGTTGGGAAGCCGGCGAACCGGAGCAGCTGGCCACCGTCCTTCCCGTGCTGGAGCGCGTGCAGGAGGAGTTCAACGCGGCACAAAGCGGCGGCAAGAAGGTATCGCTCGCGGACCTGATCGTCCTCGGCGGCGCCGCGGCCGTGGAAAAAGCAGCCGCCGACGCCGGGTTCCCCGTCAAAGTGCCGTTCCGGCCCGGCCGCACCGACGCCACCCAGGAGCAGACCGACGTCGAATCCTTCCAATACCTGCAGCCCAGGGCAGACGGCTTCCGCAACTACCTGCGTGCCGGCGTAAAGCTCCAGCCGGAGACGCTCCTGCTGGACAAGGCGTACATGCTGGACCTCTCGGCGCCGGAGATGACGGCCCTGGTGGGCGGCATGCGCGCCTTGGGTACCAACGTGGGCGGCTCCAGCCATGGCGTGCTGACCGACAGGCCACAGCAGCTCACCAACGACTTCTTCGTCAACCTGCTCTCGCCCGGCACCAAGTGGAAGGCCTCAGAATCGGAGGAAAACGCCTACGAGATCACGGATGCCGCAACCGGTGAGCTGAAATGGACCGCCACCGCGGTGGACCTGGTTTTCGGTTCCAACTCGCAGCTGCGCGCCCTGGCCGAGGTTTATGCGAGCGAGGACGCCGGGGAGAAGTTCGTCAATGATTTCGTTGCCGCCTGGGCGAAGGTCATGGAGCTGGACCGCTTCGACCTGAACTGATTCGCCCGCGTTCCGGGCCGGCCACCTGTGCGGCCGGCCCGGAACGATGGCAGTTTTCCTGGCTGCTTCGGATTCAGGACCAGAACTCCGAGGCGGTGGCGGTGTCTTCCTGGAACTCGCTGACCTCGGTGACTTTCCCGTCCTTCAAGGTGAAGACCAGGACGCCGTCCTGCTTCATCGATTTTCCCTTTCGTTGCGCTTCAGCGGTCTGCAGGCCAATGGTGTGGTGTTCACCGGCGATCACGTCCCGCAGCTGAACTTTGACCGTTCCGCCGGACCGGGAAAACAGTTCGCCGAAATAGCCCATGACTTCCTGCTGGCCATGCTTGTCACCTGCAAGGCCGCCATTGCCGCCAACCCGGTAGACGGCATCAGGGGCGAACAGCCCCTTGAGGGTTTCCACGTCGCCCGTATTGAAGGCTTCGTAACCGCGCCGCACTACTGCCGCGTCTTCTTCAATTCCCATCTCGAACCCTTTCCGTCATCTTTCTCGGGGGTCCCAGCGATCGATTTTAAGTACGGCCGTGTTCCGTTGTCCATGGCGAATGCAGGCGTGCCCGGCCCGTTGCTCCGGGCCCACCGCGCCCGCCCTTGGGGCTCGGCTACGATCGTTGAATGGCCCATCTCACCAGCCCCGACGCAACCCTGCACGCCTCGTGGCTGGAGGCCGCCACGGAATTCGACGGAGCCCGCATGGATGGCGCCGGCCTTGACGGCTGGGCGCTGGAGGACTTCAAGGACCCCACCGTTTTTGCGCAGCTGGTCGGCACCCTCATCAACGACGCCAAACCGGAAACAGTGCGTAAACCCGGGTACGTCCCGTGCACCTACCTGTGGATCGTGGAGGGCACCACCGTCCTCGGCTCGCTGGCCATCCGGCACCACCTCAACGAGTTCCTCCTCAACGAGGGCGGCCACATTGGCTACAGCGTCCGGCCGTCGGCAAGGCGCCGCGGGCACGCTGCGAAGGCGTTGGCAGATGCGCTCCCGGTGGCCCGAACGCTCGGAATCGAACGGGTTCTCCTGACCTGCGACGAGGACAACTCCGGGTCACGGGCAACGATCGAAAAGAATGGCGGCCGCTACGAGGACTCCCGCAACGGCAAGCGGCGGTACTGGATCGGCGTCGGGGAAACTGCGGGGCCTGCAAGGTGATTACCGAACACGCCCTGCTCCCGGTGCTGCCGGGCCGGGAAACGGATTTCGAGGCGGCCTTCAACCAGGCCCGGGCGATCATCGCTTCAATGCCGGGTTTCCGAACGTTGTCGCTTTCCAGGTCGGTGGAGTCGCCGGGCACCTACCTGCTCCTCGTCGAGTGGGAGACCCTGGAGGACCATACCATCGGCTTCCGCGGATCCCCCGAGTACCAGCAGTGGCGCCAGCTGCTGCACCACTTCTACGAGCCGTTTCCGGTGGTGGAACACTTCGAGGCGGTGTCCTCCGCAGGACACTGAGTGAAGCAATATTGGGACAGCCCCCGCGCGAGTCTCGCTCCAGCGCGGGGGCTTCCAGTACTTCCTGCCGGGGAACTGGCCTGGAAGCACTTAAGAATTACCGGCCGGCGGGCGGCACCAACCCGTGTCCCGGACTTCTTTGGCCAATCTTGATCCAACCTTGAGCGCGGACAGGCAGGGCCTGCTCCCCGGCCCCGCCTGACCGGCAGGGGCAAGCGGGAACGCTGATTGGACCAGGAAACCACGACGGCGGCGCGCGGCTCCCATGGTTCCCAGCCTCGGGTGCCGTGCCACCGCCGTCGTCCGTTCCGGTCCTGCTAGCTGCCGGGGGAAGCGGCCCGCTGCTGCCGCAGGATGTAGCGCTGCAGCTTTCCGGACGGCGTCTTGGGCAGGTCCTCGACAAAGTGGATACGGCGTGGATACGCGTGGGCGGCGAATTGCGTCTTGACCAGGGCCTGGAGTTCGGCAACCAGGGCATCACTTCCGGTGGTCCCGCCGGCCAGGACAACGTAGGCTTCCAGGACTTCTCCGCGCAGTTCGTCGGGAGCGCCCACCACGGCGCTTTCCGCCACCGCCGGATGCGTGGACAGGACGCTCTCCACCTCGAACGGACCAATCCGGTATCCGGCCATGATGATCACGTCGTCATCCCGGGAAGAGAAGAAATAGAAGCCGTCCTCGTCCACCATGCCCGCATCACCGGTCAGGTACCACTTGCCGTCCGCGCTGAACCTCTCGGCCGCCTTCTCCGGCGCGTCCTGATACCCCCGGAACCACATCATGGGGCTCCCCGCCACGTCTACGGCAACGCGGCCCAGCTCACCCGGCGCGGCCGGTTCGTCAGCATTGTCCTTGAGGACCTCGCAGCTCCACCCCGGCAGGGGCCGTCCCATGGAACCTGGCCGCAGCTCCGTCCTGACGTCGTCGTGCCAGGCGTTGATGATCATCATCCCGTGTTCGGTCTGTCCATAGTGGTCCCGCACCGGAACCCCAAGCATTTCCCGGGCCCAGCTGATCACCTCCGGGGTCAACGGTTCGCCGGCGGACGAGGCGCGCCGAAGGTGGAAAGGACCTGTTCCTGCGCCGGCTTTCGCGCGCATGGTGCGGTACACCGTGGGAGCAGCGGCAAAGTTGGTGACGGAAAACGCCTCCAACACCTTGAAGCTGAGTTCCGGGGAGAAACCCGGGCGCAGCAGGAGGTTCCGCCGCCCCGCCGCCATCGGGCCCAGGATCCCGTAGTACAGGCCGTAGGCCCAGCCAGGGTCCGCGGCATTCCAGAACACATCCTCCTCGCTGACGTCCAGGCCCAGTTCGACGTACTGGCGGAAAGCGGCCAGCGCCCGGAGCGGCACCGGCACACCCTTGGGGGCGCCCGTGGTTCCGGACGTGAAGATCAGCACCAAAGCACCTTCACCGCCCACGGCTTCGGCCGCGATGCCCGGTTGTTGCCTGGCCAGGAGCGGGCCGAGCGCCACGTCGGGAAGGGAGGCCTCCGCACCGGCCACCACCACGGCGGCCCCGGTTTCCTGGATCTTCGTCCGCTGGTCGGGGTCGGTGATCACGGCCTTGGCGCCGGAGGCTGTGAGGCGAAGTTCGATGGCGGGCCACGCGAAGGCCGTGAACAGCGGGACGTGGACTGCGCCGCGCCGCCAGATGGCCAGGAGCATAACCACCAGGTCTGCCGACTTTCCCATCAGGGTGGCCACGGCATCCCCGGGCCCGATCCCCAGTTCCGCCAGGGCGGCCGCACCCCGCTCCGAGCGCTCCCGGGCTTCCCCGTAGGTGATGTCCTCCGCTGAGAGGTCCGCAGCAACCACGGTAAAGGCAACGCCGCCCGGATCGTGGCTGTCGCAGAGGAGCTCCGCAGCGCAGGCATCGGCCGCGCCATAGGTGGCAAGAAGGGCATCAACGGCGGGAACCGGACGGGACATTCGTTCTCCTTTGAACAGAGTGGCACGGGACTGGCAGCCCACGGTAGCAGTGGCCTCAGCCATCACAGTGGAATAAACCTACTGCAGCTCAGCCCCTGGCGCCCGGCGGCCGGATGATGCGCCGCTGGGTGGCTGCGGCGATTGCGGCCGTGCGGTTGTCCACGCCGAGCTTGCCGTAGATGTGCACCAGGTGGGTCTTGACCGTGGCCTCCGAGATGAAGACCTGTTTGGCGATGGCCCGGTTGGACAGGCCGGTGGCCAACAGTTCCAGCAGCTGGACTTCCCGCGGTGTCAGCGAAGTTCCGGGGTTGCTGATCCGGTCCATCAGCAGTGCTGCCGCCCGCGGCGCCAAGGCCGTGCCGCCGGCCGCGGCCTGCAGCACCGCCTGCCGCAGCTGTTCCGGGGGCGCGTCCTTCAGCATGTACCCGCTCGCCCCGGCCTCGACAGCGGCAAGGATGTCCGCGTCGGTGTCGTAGGTGGTGAGGATGAGCACCGGCGGGGCCGGGTGGAGCTTCCGGATCTCGGCAGTGGCGGTGACGCCGTCCATCCCCTCCCCCATCTGCAGGTCCATGAGCACCACATCCGGCATCCCGCCCAGCGCTGCCAGCCGGGCCAGTTCGTGCAGCGCTGCCCTGCCGTCGGAGGCTTCAGCGGCAATGGAAATGCCATCGAACCCCGTCAGCATGGCCCGCAGTCCGGCACGCACCACGGGGTGGTCGTCCACCAGCAGGACCCGGACCTCACTCATCGCTTCCTCCCTCCAACGGGGCAGCAGCGTCCGAAACGGCGTTGTCCACCGGCAGCCGGATGGCCACCACCGTCCCCTCCCCCGGTGCGGACTCCACCGCCAGCGAGCCGTTCAAGCCGGCAACGCGCTCCCGCAGCGACCGCAGCCCGAACCCGCTGCCGTCCGCCGCGTCCGGGGCACCGGCCGCACGTGACGGCTCAAAGCCCGTGCCGTCGTCGTAAATGTCCATGGTCACTTCGGTGCCAAGGAAGGCAAGCGTGACGACGGCGTTCGCAGCCCGGGCGTGGTCGCGGACATTGGCCAGGCTCGCCTGCGCCGCCCGCAGCAGGGCCACGCGCACGGGCTGGGGCAGATCCTGCGGCTCACCGTCCACCTCCAACCGGCACCTGAGCGCCAGCCCGGCGGCTGCGGCGCCGGTCTCCGTGGTCCCGCACAGCCGGCGCAGGGCCTCCACCAGCGTGGCCCCCTCAAGGTGCGGCGAGGCCAGCCCGCGCACAAAGCTGCGGGCCTCGGCGAGGTTGTCCGCTGCGGTCTGCTGCACCAGCGCCAGCCGTGCGGCCGCCGCCGGTTCGTCACCGCCGGCCAGCGATTGCTCGGCGGCCCGCCCCAGGAGCACGATGCTGGACAGCCCCTGCGCCAGGGTGTCGTGGATCTCCCGGGCCAGGCGCTCCCGCTCCGCCAGCACCCCGGCCTGGTGCTGTGTCCGGGACAGTTCCTCGCGGGTGCGCCGCAGCTCGTCCGCCGCACGCCGCTGGTTCTCGGCCTCCCGGTAGAGGGCCGCATAGGCAAGGCCCGTGATCACGGAGAACACCGCGCCCAGCACGGGCCCCACCACGGCGGCCGCAGGCGGGACCGGCGCGCCGCTCGCTGCCCACTGGGAGACGATCACCGCCACGGTCATCAGGGTGATCGTCAGCAGCGCCGCGCGCCGCGGCAGCAGGTGCAGATGCAGGAAGAAAATGGGGAAGGCCAGCCAGGCGAAGTCCGCACTTCCGGCCAGGAGCACCGCCCACAGCGCCGTGACCAGGCCCAGCCACAGGAGGCCGTAGCGGCGGGGGTTGAAGCCGATCCGGGCTTCGGCGTGCCGCTTTTCCAGGATGGTCCCCGCCAGGTAGATGACGGCCAGGACGACGGCGGCTGCCGCCCACAGCCAGCGCAGCGGACCGCCATCAAGGAACAACCGGACCAGGGCGACGGCCAAGAGCACCGCAAACCCGGCGTGCAGCGTAACGCGCAAGACCCGGAGGATCGCGGCCGATGACGCATTTTCCAGGGCGGCCAGCGGCCCCTTGGCCGGGGCGCCGCCGGTGTTCTGCGGTGACGGCGGCAGGGGCGTGGCAGGCATCTCATCAGCTTATGCCGGGCCCGCCGGTATGGGATCAACCAAAATGTTGACGGCGGGCTCAACCTTTCCATTCCTGCGGATCAACCGTCCCCGCGATGCCGCCGCAGGCTTCCGCCGGGAGAGTGGAAGGGCAAGATCATCCACCCCTGCTGAGAGAAGAAACAACGTGTTCCTGGCAATCCGCGATATCCGCTTCGCCAAAGGCCGGTTCGCCATGATGGGCGGCGTCGTAGCCCTGATTACCCTCCTGCTGGTCATGCTGTCCGGCCTCACGGCGGGACTCGCCGAGCAGTCGACGTCGGCAATCGGCAAGCTCGGTGCGTCTGCCGCCCGGCCAGTAGACGTCATCGCGTTCGGCGCCCCCGGGTCCGGCACGCCCAAGGCGTCCTACACGGAAAGCTCCGTGACGGCCGGGCAGGTGGCCCGGTGGAAGAACCAGCCCGGCGTCCAGTCCGCCGAACCGCTGGGCATCACCCAGACCCGGGCGCAGGCGGCCGGCGGCGCGGGGACCGCCAACGTCGCCGTGTTCGGGGTCTCGCCGGGCAGCCCGCTGGCACCGGTGGAGGTGTCCGCCGGAACCGCGGTGCTGGGCGCCTCGACGGCGGAGGCGCTGTCCGCGGGCCAGGGCGACAAGATCTCTGTGGGCGGCGTCGAGTTGGGCGTAGCCGCCGTGGTGCCGGACCAGTGGTACGCGCACACCAGCGTGGTGTGGACGGCGCTGCCCGCGTGGGCAAAGGTGGCGCACGTGTCCGACGGCGACCAGCTGGCCACGGTCATCGCCGTCACCTCCGCACCCGGGGCCGCCGTGGACGGGGCAGAGGCCAACGCGGCCGCAGGCACGGTCAGCGAATCCCGGACCGGTTCATTCCAGGCCCTGGGCTCCTTCAAGAGCGAGAACGGGTCCCTGACCCTGATGCAGGCCTTCCTGTACGGGATTTCGTCGTTGGTGATCGTTGCCTTCCTGACGGTCTGGACCATCCAGCGCACCCGCGACATCGCCGTGCTGAAAGCCATGGGCGCCCCCGGTTCCTACATCCTTAAGGACGCCATGACCCAGGCCGCAATCGTCCTCGTGGCCGGGGCCGCCATCGGTGGAGCAGTGGGCGTGGCCGCCGGTGCGCTGGCGGCCCAGGCTGCCCCGTTCCTGCTGAACGCCGGCACCACGGTGCTTCCCGTCGTCGGGATTGTGGCGTTGGGCCTGGCCGGCGCCGCACTGGCGGTCCGCCGCGTCACCAAGGTCGACGCGCTGCTGGCGCTCGGCGGCAACTAAATCCACCCTTACGAAAGGAACGCCATCATGTCCTCCCCCACCCCTGCTCCCCTGAGCCTGGTCGACGTCACCCTCGAATACCCCGACGGCGGCGGGACCACCACGGCCCTGGACCGGGTCAGCCTCACGGCCCGGGCCGGTCAGCTGGTCTCGCTGGTTGGCCCGTCCGGTTCGGGCAAGTCCAGCCTCCTGGCCACCGCCGCCACCCTGGTCCGCCCCACCCGCGGGCAGGTCCGCATTGACGGCACGGACACGGCCGGCCTCAAGGACAAGGACCTCACCGCCCTGCGCCGGGACAAGGTGGGCATCATCTTCCAACAGCCCAACCTGCTGGCATCGCTCACGGCCGCCGAGCAACTCATCATCAGCGAGCACCTGCGGGGCAGGTCCGCCAAGGCGGCCCGGACAAAGGCTGCGGAACTGCTGGACGTCGTCGGCCTCGGTGGCAGCGCAGGGAAACTGCCGCACCAGCTCTCCGGTGGCCAGCGCCAGCGGGTGAACATTGCCCGGGCACTGATGGGCAATCCCAAAGTGCTGCTGGTGGACGAGCCGACCGCCGCCCTGGACCACGAACGCAGCGCCTCGATCATCGGGCTGCTGCGCCAGGTGACCACCGAGTTTGGGGTTGCCACCGTGATGGTCACCCACGACACCGAGTTCGTGCCGCTGACAGACCTGGTGGCCACCATGCGCGACGGCAGGCTCACCGCTCCTGTGTTGGCAGGAGCCTGAACACAGGCCTCAACCCGGATGGCCCCGGCGGGATCACCGCCGGGGCCATTGTCATCGATGCTGCCCGTTGGGCAGCTGGGCTAACCTTTCGGGGTCACCTGGAGCCGGTCGAACGAGACCTGCTTGCCGTCCTTGTCCAGCACCACCACGTCATCGCGGCCGTTTTGCACGCCGGCGGGCAGGATGAATTCCACCGTGTTGTCCGTGGTGGGGAAGATCCAGCCGATCCGGTAGCTGCGCTTGTTCAGGTACACGTAATACCACTGGCCGTAGTCGAGCCCGGCGAGGACCACTTTTTGGCCGTTGCGGTATTTATCCGCGGTGCCGAGGTCGAACGGTGCCACCTGGCCGTCCAGGTCCTGCACCGCGAGCGCGGGGACCAGGTCCGGCTGGGCAGGCTGCACATTCAGCTGGATGGCACCGCCTGTCACCGTGGCGGACACGCCTTTGGCACCGTTGTTTGCCGTGGCAGCGAACGTGACCGGTCCAAGCTTCCCGGCCGCGACGTCCGCGGCGGTCAGGCTGTACGTCCGGGTTGCCGTCAGGGTGCCGCCCGCTGCCAGGCGCGGTGCCGCGATGCCGGCATCCGGGGCGCTGACGTTGTCCAGGGCTACGTTTCCGGCGTTGCCCAAGGTGTAGGTGTACGTGATGGCGTCGCCTGCGGAGGCATAGCGGTCGCCGTCCAGGTCCGTCCACTCGGCCGCAACGGTGCCGTCAAGCCTGGCGTCCCGGACTTTCAGGTCGGTTTCGCCGCCGTTCACCGTGTAGGTCCGGGTAGTCTGGCCGGCCGCACTGACCTCCCAGGTGGAGTCCGGGACAAAGAATCCCTGGTCCGCTTCCGCGGCCGTCACGGTGTGCCGGGGCGTGGCACACGTGTACCCCTGTCCGGCGGGGAGGACGCTGTAACGGCAGTTGCCCGGGCCCTCGGGAAGGAACGGGCTGAAGTTCCCGGCGGTGGGGACCACCTTTTCCACCAGCGGACTGCTGTTGGTGACATCAAACTTGTACGGGAACGCTTCGCCTGCCGTGTACGGCTGGGTGGCGAGGTCGCGGCCGGCGTCGTTGCGGCTGCCTGCGATGCCGGCGGACACCAGCCCGTCCCGCAGCGGCACCGCGGCCCCGCTGAAGGCAACGGTCTTGGTGAGCGTCGGCGTCGCGCTGGCCGTGATGCTGAAGGTTGCCTCGGGAACGAAGTAGCCGCGGTCGATGTCCTGCGCGGTGAGCGTGTGCTTGGCCGTGGTGCAGTTATAGGAGGCGCCGGCGGCCAGGTTGTTGTACCGGCAGTTGGGCGCCGACGGCGGCAGGAAGCCGGCATCGAAGTTCCCGGAGACCGGCACCGAGTTGGCCGTCACGTTCGCCGTGCTTTTGACGGTGAAGGTGTACCCCAGCACGTCGCCGGCTTTATAGGGGTTGGCGGCCACGTCCCGGGCGGATGCAGCCCCCGTGATGGTGAGGCCCACCTGCGGCGCCACCGGCACGGTGGCGGTGAACGTGAACTGCGAGACCCGGCCGTCCGTCGTCGTTAGCGCTGCGTTGAGGTTCTGGGGCCCGCTGGCCGTGGCCGCCGCAGTCAGGGCGACGTTGACGGTAAACGAGGCGCCGGGGGCGACGTCGGGCACGGGTACCGTGGTGGCGGACCAGCCCGTGGGGGTGTAGACGGTGGCGGTGGCCCCTGACAGGGTGGCGGCTTCCTGGTTGGTGACGGTGACCGCCACCTGCTGGGTGGCACCGGGCGCCGTGGTGACGGCGGGGACGGACAGGGGTGCGCAGGCGTAGTTGAGCCAGGCGTCGTCGAAGCTGGAGAACTGCATGTTGTCCGTGTAGTTCCCCTCGTAGAGGACACCGAACCGGCCATCCTCCAGCCGGGTCACGGTGGAGTAGGCGGAGAACCCGGGACGGATGGTGCGCACCCCGGGCCAGGTGGCGCCGTCGTCGCACGAGACCCGGGCGGAGACGTTTTCGCGCGCGGTCTTGGAATTTGCGTTGGTGAAGACCAGTTTCCTGGCATCCGCCGTGCCCGGGGCGGCGTTGGGGAACATGCGGGCGATGGAGCCGTTGTTGGCCGGATCCGGCAGCTCCGTTTCCTGGGTGACGGGACCGTAGGTGGCCCCGCCGTCGCTGGAAACCGCAACCTTCCGGTAGCCCTGGTTGGCGTTGTCCCGGGAGTTCAGCAGGACCTTACCGTCGGAAAGCTCAACGGTCTTGTTCTCATCCATCCGGTCACCCACGTTGGCGCCCTTGTGCCAGGTGGCACCGTGGTCGTCCGAATAGACGCTGTAGGCCTGGATTTTGTTCGTTCCATCGGCCTGGCGGACGTCACCGGCGTGCTGCTGGATCAGCCGGCCCTTGTAGGGGCCGTACTTGAGCTGGATGCCTTCGCCGGAGGAGGCGAAGTTGGACCGTACATCACCCGCAACCGGGTTGGTGGCGCTGCTGCCCGGCTTGGTGACGTTGGTGATGAGCCGCGGACGGCTCCACGTGAGGCCGCCGTCGGAGGATTCGATTACGGCGGAGGAGATGACGTTGCGGTCCGCGTCATCATTGCCGAACTGGCTGCCGCCGAACCCTTGGTCCTTTGAGTAGACGAAGAACGCAAAGACCTTGCCTGCCTCAGCGTCGTAGACGTAGGAGGGATCGCTGTAGCCGTATTTCGGCGCGGCGGCATCGGCCACGTGGCCTGCGGCAATCACCTGCACCGGCCCCCACGTGCGCCCGCCGTCCGTGCTCCGCCGCTGGACGATCGAGTTCGGGTTGGGTGCGTCGGCGGAGCTGCCCGGCCGACCGTCCCAGGCTGCCAGGACCACACCGTTGCCGAGGTAGGTCAGGGCCGGGATGCGGTAGAAGAAATTGTCCGCGGTGCGATCGGACCCCAGGTTGGTTTCCTGGAAGCTTCCGGGCGGGTTGGCGGGACTGTTGGCAGGAATGGGCGCCGCCTGCGCCGCAACACCTCCGGCAAGCAGTGCCAGGGCCAGGGCGGCCACCCCGGCAGTTCTGCACAACGTCAGGGGTGTGCGGTGTCTTTGGGAATGTGGCAAAGGGACTGACCTTTCTGGATGCCGCGGCGATGCGGCTCTGGGCAGGGCGCCGCCGTTCGGGATCATCAAAATATTGTTCCTACTACGTACGACGTCCTACCAATGTAATGTGCCAGCTGTCACAAAGCCAGACGTGGCTATGCTGTAGATGTGACATCCCATCTCCTGCCTGCCATCCCCGCCGCACGGCCCGCCGTCGAGCACGTCCTGGCGGCCCGCGGCCGCGGCGGCTACCGTCAGTACCGGATCCCCGCCCTCGCCGTCACCGTCAGGGGGACACTGCTCGCGGCCTATGACGGCCGGCCCAACCTGGACGATCTCCCAAGTCCCATCGACCTGCTGATCCGGCGCAGTACGGACAGCGGGCGCACCTGGAGTGGCCAGGAAGTGGTGCGGACCGGAACCGGGCTGGAAGGATTCGGGGACCCCAGCCTGCTCGTTGACGCCGAGACCGGACGGATCTTCCTCTTCCACGCCGCCGGGACGCATGCCGGCTTCTTCGAGGCCACAGCGGGGATGGACCACCACGACCACCAGGTCCAGCATTGCGATCTCAGCATGTCCGACGACGACGGCCTGACCTGGCAGCACCGGCGCATTACGGCGGACCTCAAGGCAAGCAGCGGACGGGAGATCACGGGCATCTTCGCCGCGGCCGGCCAAGGGATCCAGGTCCACTGCGGCCCGCACCAGGGGCGGCTGGTGCAGCAGTATGTGGTGTTGAGCGGGGGCAGGATCATGGCAGCCTCGGCCTACAGCGACGACCATGGCGATACCTGGCGGCTTGGCCGGCTGATTGAGGGGACAGCCGACGGCGGCGCCCCCAACGAGAACAAGGTGGCCGCGCTCAGCGATGGCAGGCTGCTCCTGCACAGCCGGGCCACGCCGCAGCGCCTTGCGGCCGTCTCCGACGACGGCGGCCACAGCTGGAGCACGCCGGTTCCGGTCGCGGACCTTCCCGATCCCAGCGACAACGGTTCACTGGCCCGCTTCGACGGATTGCCGTCCGTCACCGGCCTCGCCGCGCCGGCCACGGATTCCTGGCTATTGGCCACCAACAACCAGGACCCCAATCTGCGCCGCAACACCGTGCTGAGCCTGTCGCCCGACGACGGCGCCACCTGGCCTGCCAAGCTGGTGCTGTGCCCGGGCAGCTCGGCGTACTCCACCGCCACCCGCCTGCCGGACGGCAACATTGGTGTGCTGTACGAACGCCAGGGCTACCGCGAGATCGTTTTTGCCTCGGTGCCGTCGGGCCAGCTCACCGGCCAGCTTTCGTCACCGGATACAGCAGGGCCCGACGCCGGCCTGCCGCCATCGGAGCCGGGCCTGGTCTTCGACATGGAGTTGCGGTCCATCACCCCGGGACTTCCCGACGTGTGGCAGAACGCCGGCGAGTTCCACGTGATGGCGCCAGGCAAAGACGGCTGGGGCGCCGAGTCGTGGAAGGAGATCGGCCAGGCCTACTCCCCCGACCAGGCCCAGGTCCTGGGCACCAGGGAGGCGCAGGACCTGAACTACGGCCCGGTCATTCCCGGGTACAAGGCCGGGGACATTCTGGCATTCACCGGAAGGGCCCGGAATGACGGCTGCCACACCGCCCGGGACGTGCGCCTGCACGGTCCGGGGGCAGGGGAGTTTCCGGCAACCGACCTCCCGCCGGGCCAGGAGGTTCTCTACTTCACGCCCACCTACACCGTGACGGCGGAGGACGTGGAACAGGATGCGTTTGAGGTTGCCTTTGCAGTGGAAGCAGCGGTGGGGGCCGGCAGGCGACAACTGTCCCGGACCTTCCGCTGCGACGTCGCGTCGGGAGCCATCACCGTGGCCGGGAGTACCGGGCGCTGAGCCGCTATTCCCCCACCAGGACCGACATGTGCCGGAGCCGCTCCACGCGTTCTTCCGGCGACAGCTGGTCAGGACCAAGCCCGACCTTGAACCCAAGGATGGGGAGCGGACCCGCTGCGGCAAGGCACCGGTCAATTTCGTGGCGGTTCAGCATGGAGCTGGGCGGGGCGCCCTGGATCTCCACTGCGGGGAGGTGCGCGTCGATCCACGCATAGCCGAAGCCGGTTTCCTCCGGCGAGCAGCCGGAAAAGACCAGGCCCTCGAGGACGCCTGCTTCACGGCCGAGCGACAGGTGTTCAACTGCCGTTTCAGGACTGCCTGATTCGATGACTGAGCGCGCCCAGTTAACGGTCACACCCACGCGCTCCAAACCTTGGTTCCGGAGCGAAACGGCGATGTCCACCTCTTCGGCAAAGGACAGGAACCCCTTCTCCGGACTTGCCCCTGGGCGTGGGGCGTCGCAGTGTTCGATCAGCACTCGCGCCGATCCCCAGTCCCACTCCAGGACTTCCTTGAGCGATTCCTCGAACCAGCGGGCGGAGGCGCCCCCGGTAGGCGCGGAATGGAGTTCAACAGCCTCCACCTCATGCCCGGCATCCTGCAGCCCGCGGGCATACTCCCGGACACCCGCCGCGAAGTCGAGGGCTTCCCGCCGGCCCGCCGTGTCAGCGGAGGCCAGGCCGAACGCCGCGTTGGCGGCCAGCCGCTGCATGGTCCCGGGGATGGCGGTGACCACCGCGGACCAGGCCTCCGGCGCCCCGGCGGGCCAGCCGGTCCCGCCATGCGGACCATAGGGAAGCTCAAGTCCGCGGATCGGGGAAATGGCAGCGAGGCCCCGGTAGAACTGCTCCTGCAGTTCGACGGGCTGGGCGGGGTAGGCGCCGACAATCAAGGACAAGGAAGCTCCATTCGCGAAGGGTATGGCGTCAGGCCAAGCGTAAATGCAAGAAACATTAGTCCACTTGACGCTGGCTGTGATGGGACTTACAGTTTTCCATACGAGCTAGGACATCCTACATCCGATAAACATCTCCTGAACGGTGAGGCCAATGAACAACATCAAGAACCTGCCGCTGGTCAATGACGCCAGCCGCCGGAACTTCCTCAAACTCGGCGGGGCCATGGGCCTGGCCGCAGCCTTTGCCAGCTCCCTGGCCGCCTGCGGTGGACCGGCCGCCACCACCAGCAGCTCAACCACCAACACCTCGCCGATCAACAAGGACCTCACCATCGAGGCCGGCATCTCTTACGCCCTCTCCACCGGCTTCGATCCCATTTCCTCCTCCGGCGCCACCCCCATGGCCGCCAACCTGCACGTCTTCGAGGGCCTGGTTGAGCTCCACCCGGCAACCCGGGAGCCCTACAACGCCCTGGCTGCAACTGATCCCAAGATGGTCAACCCCACCACCTACCAGGTGGCCATCCGCGAAGGCGCCACGTTCCACGACGGCACCCCGGTCACCGCCGAGGACGTGGTCTTCTCCTTTACCCGGGTCATGGATCCCGCCAACAAGTCCCTGTTCTCGCAGTTCATCCCGTTCATCCAGGACGTCAAGGCCCTCGACGCCAAGACCGTGGAATTCACGCTGAAGTACGCCTTCCCCGGCTTCGGACCCCGGATCTCGGTGGTAAAGGTGGTGCCCAAGGCGCTCACCAACTTCCCGGCCGGCTCGGACCAGCTGAAATCCTTCGATGCCAAGCCCGTTGGAACCGGCCCGTACAAGCTGGTTTCCGCCGTCAAGGACGACAAGATCATCTTCGAGGCGAACCAGGCCTACAACGGCCCCATGCCGGCACTGGCCAAGGGCATGACCTGGCTGCTGCTCTCCGATGCCGCCGCCCGCGTGACCGCAATGCAGTCCGGCCGGGTCCAGGCCATCGAGGACGTCCCCTACCTGGACATGCAGGGGCTCAAGTCCGCAGCCACCGTTGAATCCGTACAGTCGTTCGGCCTGCTGTTCCTGATGTTCAACTGCTCCGCCGCGCCGTTCGACAACAAGCTGGTCCGCCAGGCCCTGCACTACGGCCTGGACAAGGACTCCATCATCAAGAAAGCCCTGTTCGGCAACGCCAAGCCGGCCAGCTCCTACTTCCAGGAGGGCCACCCGGACTACGTCAAGGCCAAGAACGTCTACAGCTACGATCCCAACAAGGCTGCAGACCTCCTCAAGCAGGCCGGCGTCTCCAGCCTGGAGTTCGAGCTCCTCACCACGGACACCGCGTGGGTCAAGGACGTTGCTCCCCTGATGCTGGAATCCTGGAACAAGATCCCCGGTGTCAAGGTGACCCTCAAGAACCTGCAGTCCGGCGCCTTGTATACGGACCGCGTCGGCAAAGGCGACTACAAGGTGGTTGCGGCGCCAGGCGATCCGTCCGTCTTCGGCAACGACGCAGACCTCTTGCTGAGCTGGTTCTACGCCGGTGACACCTGGATGAAGAACCGCGCCTACTGGGGCTCGACGCCGGAGCGTGCCCAGCTCGTGGACCTCATGACCAAGGCCGGCCAGTCGTCCAAGGATGACGCCAAGAAGCTCACCGGGCAGATCGTGGACCTGGTCTCCGAAGAGGTGCCCCTCTACCCGCTGTTCCACCGCCAGCTTCCCAGCGCCTGGGATGCAAAGAAGCTCAGCGGCTTCCAGCCCCTTCCCACCACCGGAGTTTCCTTCGTTGGTGTGGGCCGCACCGCCTAGCCACACCAACCGGAGACTACATTGACCACGATATTGCGCCTCCTGGGCCGGAGGCTGGCAGCCCTGCCGCTGATGGTCCTGGGCATCACCTTGCTCGTGTTCCTCGTCCTGCAGGCCGCCCCCGGCGACCAGGCGAGCAGCGCCCTGGGCGAAGGGGCCAGCGAGGAAGCGAAAGAGCAGTACCGGCAGGCCAACGGCCTGAACGATCCGCTGCTGCTGCAGTACTTCCGCTTCCTTGGAAAACTCCTCCAGCTCGACCTCGGAGTCACCACTCCGCCGGCGAAATCCGTGGCAAGCATGATCGGCTCAGCCTTCCCCCTGACGCTGCAGCTGACGTTCCTGGGCGTCATCATCGCGGTCGTGGTCTCGCTGGTCTTCGGCATCATCGGCGCCTTGTACCGGGACAAATGGCAGGACCAGCTGGTGCGGGTCTTCTCCATCGCCGCGGTGGCAACGCCGTCGTTCTGGCTGGGCATCCTGCTGATCCAGTGGTTCGCCCTTGGTCCGGCACCGCTGTTCCCGTCCGGCGGCATTGCCACCCCGGAATCCGGGTTCGGCGGCTGGCTCAACTCGATGGCGCTGCCCGCCCTGGCACTGGGCATCCCGGTCTCGGCTTCCCTCATCAGGGTGGTCCGCACCTCCATGGTGGAGGAGCTGGACCGGGACTATGTCCGCACCGCCATCGGCAACGGCGTCCCGTACCGGGAAGTGGTCTCCAGGAACGTGCTCCGCAACGCCCTGGTCACTCCGGTCACCGTGCTGGGACTGCGGATCGGCTACCTGCTGGGCGGCGCCGTCGTCATTGAAATGATCTTTGCGCTGCCCGGCATGGGCCAACTGATCCTCAACGGCATCACCAACCTGGACGTGAACCTGGTGCAGGGCGTGGTCCTGACCATTTCCGTGACTTTCGTCCTGGTGAACATTGCCGTGGACCTCCTCTACCTGCTCATCAACCCCCGAATCAGGACCGTGTGACCCATGCGCAGCAAACTCGCTGAACGTCTGAGCGCCCCCGGACTTCGCTTCAAGGCCCTGCCCTGGGGCTCCCGCCTGGCCCTCTCCTTCCTGGTGGTGATCGCCCTCGCGGCCCTCTTCGCCCCGGTCCTGGCACCGCACGACCCGCTGGAGACCTTCCTGCCGGCCACGCCTCCCGGCGCCGAGCACTTCTTCGGCACCGACCGGCTGGGCCGCGACATCTTCTCCCGCCTGCTCTACGGTTCCCAGTCCTCGCTGATGATCGGCCTAGGCGCCGTGGCACTGGCGGTCCTCGCCGGCGCGTTCCTCGGCTCGCTCGCCGCGACATCCAGCAAAGCCGTGAACGAACTGCTCATGCGCCTCATGGACATCCTCATGGCGTTCCCGGGCATCGCCCTGGCGGCGGTCCTGCTGGCGGCATTCGGCAACTCGGTGCCCACCATCATCGTGGCCATCGCCATCATCTACACCCCGCAGCTGGCCCGGGTGGTCCGCGCCAACGTGCTCGCCCAGTACGGCGAGGACTACGTCCGGGCGGAACGGGTCATCGGCGCCGGCCGCTTCTACATCCTGGCCAAGCACATCGTGCGCAACACCGCGGCCCCCGTCCTGGTGTTCGCCACGGTGATGGTGGCCGACGCGATCATCCTCGAAGCCTCGCTGTCCTTCCTGGGCGCCGGCGTGCAGGATCCGGCCCCGTCGTGGGGCAATGTGATCTCCTACGGCCGCAACCTGGTCCTCTCCGGCGGGTGGTGGGCCACCACTTTCGCCGGCCTCACCATCCTGCTGACCGTGCTGGCGCTGAACATCCTGGCCGAAGGACTCACCGATGCCATGGTGAACCCGCGGCTCCGCAAGGCACCTGCGGTGAAGGACGACGACGGCGCCGCGGCATCGGTGGCCGGCGCGGCCGGCGCCGCGGTGGACACCGAGGTGGCCACCTCGGTTGCGCAACCCTCAGTCGTGGAGGAACACGGCTCGACGGCGTCCGCGAGGCAACAACTGCGAATGCCGGCGAGCGCGAGCTGGCCCATTCCGCCCTGCTGACCGGCCGCCGCGCGGCGGCCGCCACCCCGCACGCCCTGCTGGACCGCGAGCTGGAACTCCTCGCCGCCGTCGAGGCCACCCGCACCGACCGGCTGCCCCAGGTTCCCGCCAACACCCGCACCGTCCTGGAAGTCAGGAACCTGTCCATCCGGTTCCCCGGCCGCTTCGGTGACACAGCCATCGTGGACAACGTCTCCTTCACCGTCCGCGAAGGCGAAACCATGGGCCTGGTGGGTGAATCCGGCTGCGGCAAGTCCATCACGTCGCTGGCCATCATGGGCCTGCTGCCCAAGACAGCGAAGATCACCGGTTCCATCACCTTCGACGGCAAGGAACTGCTGGATCCAAAAACCGGGCACAGCAACGTCAAGGCCTACCAGGGGCTTCGCGGCGAACAGATCGCCATGGTCTACCAGGACGCGCTCAGCTCGCTGAACCCGTCCATGAAGATCAAGGACCAGATGACGCAGCTGACCCGCCGCGGCGGCCGGAAGACACCGGCCGAACTGCTGGAGATGGTCAAACTGGACCCCGTCCGCACCCTGGCCAGCTACCCCCACGAGCCTCGGGCGGCCAGCGCCAGCGCGTCCTGATCGCCATGGCGCTCTCCCGCTCGCCCAAGATCGTGGTGGCAGACGAACCAACCACCGCACTGGACGTTACGGTCCAGAAGCAGGTGGTGGACCTGCTCAACGAACTGCGGGAGCAGCTGGGCTTCGCCATGGTGTTCGTCAGCCACGACCTGGCGCTGGTGGCCTCGCTGGCCCACCGGATCACGGTGATGTACGCCGGCCAGGTGGTTGAATCCGCCCACGCCTCCGAACTGCTGCGGAACCCGAAACACGAATACACCCGCGGTCTGCTGGGTGCCGTGCTCTCCATCGAAGCGGACGCTGCCCGCCTCCACCAGATCCCCGGCACCGTGCCTTCGCCCCAGGATTTCGCCAGCGGCGACCGCTTCGCACCCCGGTCGCTGCGCAGCGATGCCGACCCCAACCAGGCACTGGTCCTCACCGCCGTGGGCGGGGACTCGGACCATTACTGGGCCAGCCACCTTAAGGAGGACGCCAAGTGAGCGTATCCACCGGCAAACCGGTCATCGAACTCAAGGACGTAAAGGTCCATCACCGCGCACGCACCGGGGGGCTCTTCCGGCCCAACATCGTCAAGGCCGTCAACGGGGTTGACTTCACCATCAGCCGCGGCGAAACGGTGGGCATCGTTGGCGAATCCGGGTGCGGCAAGTCCACCCTGGCCTCGGTCCTGGTGGGGCTGCAGGCGCCCACATCCGGCGAGGTGCTGTTCCACGGCAAACCGGCCATCAAACGCAACGCCGCCATGCGAAAGGAGTTTGGCCGCGCCGTCTCCGTCGTCTTCCAGGACCCCGCCACGGCACTGAACCCGCGCATGACCATCCAGGACATCCTGACCGACCCGCTCCAGGTCCACGGCATCGGCAACGCCGCGTCCCGGGCCGCCAAAGTCAAGGAACTCCTGGCGCTGGTAGGGCTGCCAGCCTCCGCGGCGGAAGTAACGCCGTCGCAGGTTTCCGGCGGGCAACGCCAGCGTGTTGCCATCGCCAGGGCCTTGGCCCTGGACCCGGACATCATCGTTGCCGACGAACCCACCTCGGCGCTGGACGTGTCCGTCCGCGCCCAGGTGCTGAACCTGCTCTCGGACCTGAAGACCCAACTGAACCTGGGCATGGTGTTCATCTCCCACGACATCCAGACCGTCCGCTACGTTTCCGACCGCATCTGCGTCATGTACTTCGGCGAAATCGTGGAGGAAGGACCGGCGGCCCAGGTGTTCGACACCCCCCGGAACGACTACACCCGCAAACTCCTCGGTGCCGCGCCCAGTTTGCTGCACACCTGAAATTTTCAACCCCACCTCTTACAACCACGCATTGGAGTTTTCCGTGTCTTCCCAGTTCTCGGGCGTCATTCCCCCTGTCGTCACCCCCCGCCACGCAGACGGCAGCATCGACACCGCCTCGCTGCAGAACCTCACCAAGCACCTGCTCGACGGCGGCGTGTCCGGGCTCTTCGTCCTGGGCTCCTCAGCGGAGGTGCCCTACATGACCAACGCCGAACGCGCACAGGTGGTCAGCACCATCGCCGAGGCGAATTCTGCTGCTGGCGCAGCCCGCGTGCCGCTGATCGTGGGCGCCAACGAACAGACCACCAACCGCGTCATCGAGGAAGCCAAGCGGGTGGTGGACCTTGGCGCGGATGCCATCGTGGTCACCTCCATGTACTACGCGATCGGCAACGCCGAGGAAACCGAAACGCATTTCCGGAGCATCCATGCAGCCGTTGACGCCCCGGTCTTCGCCTACGACGTCCCTGTGCGCACCCATTTCAAGCTCCCCACCGACCTGCTGGTCCGGCTGGGCCGCGACGGCGTCATCGCCGGCGTCAAGGACTCCTCCGGGGACGACGTCGCCTTCCGCCAGCTCCTGCTCGCCGCCCGTGGCATCGACAACTTCGACATCTTCACCGGACACGAAGTGGTGGTGGACGGTGCCCTGCTCGGCGGCGCACAAGGCGTGGTTCCGGGCCTGGGCAACGTGGATCCCCGCGGCTACCGCAACCTGGTGGACGCTGCAGCTTCCGGCGACTGGGCGAAAGCCGCCGCCGAACAAGACCGCCTGGCCGACCTCTTCGAGATCGTCTACACCCCCAACGGACGGGTCTCCGGAGGGGCGGCCGGGTTGGGTGCCTTCAAGACGGCGCTGCAGATCATGGGCGTCATCGAATCCAACACCATGAGCGCACCCATGCAGGCGTTGAACGAAGAAGAGACCACCGCGATCAAGGTCATCCTCGAACGCAACGGCCTGGTGTAGAACCCTGGTGATGTACGCCGTTGGGGTTGATCTTGGCGGTACCAAGACTGCAGCGGGAGTGGTCTCTGCCGCCGGGGAGGTCCTGTTTTCGGAGACCATCCCCACGCTGAACCGTGACGGCGGGGCCGCCATCCTCGATGCCACTGCTGCGCTGGTGACCGCGTTGGTTGGCCGGGCCCACAAGGAGGGCCTGGCCGTGGCACGTGTTGGTATCGGCTCCGCCGGGGTGATCGATTCCGCCCGCGGCGTGGTGGTCTCGGCCACGGATGCCATCCGGGGCTGGGCCGGGACGGCACTGACCGCAGGCCTGGCCGCCCGGCTGGACCTGCCGGCGTCGTCCGTCCGGGCGGTGAACGATGTCCACGCCCACGCCCTGGGTGAGGCCTGGACCGGAGCAGCCGCAGGGACTGCAAGTTCGTTGCTGGTGGCCTTCGGCACGGGCGTGGGCGGCAGTTTTGTGGTGGACGGCCGGCCGGTCCTTGGACACCGGCATGCCGGTGGCCATGTGGGCCATTTCGCCTCACCGCATGCGTACCACGGCGGCGTTGCGCTGGCGTGTGTCTGCGGCGGGTCAGGGCACGTCGAAGCGATCGCCTCCGGCCCGGCCCTCCTGGAGGCCTACCTTCGGCTGGGTGGCACCGCCCCTGCCCGCGACGCCCGCGGTGTGTTCGCCTTGGCCCGCGCGGGTGACACCACCGCCGCCAAGGCCCTCCACGCCTCCGCCGCGGCTGCCGGCCAGGCGGTGGGCGGCCTGGCCAACATCCTCGATCCCGAAATCGTCGTGATCTCCGGCGGCCTGGCCGATGCCGGGGAGCCGTGGTGGAAGCCCATGCGGCTGGCGCTCCGTGCCGAACTGCTGCCGGCGCTTGGAGACCTGCCGGTGGTACCCGCGGCCCTGGGCAATGCCGCTGCCCTGGTGGGCGCGGCCCGCCTGGTCCTCCTGCCCCTCCACACCAGCCAAGGAAGCACTCCATGATCCTGTCCCCCGAAGCCCTGCAATCCCTGCGGGGCCGGCTCATCGTGTCCTGCCAGGCCTACCCCGGCGAACCCATGCGGGATCCCCGCACCACCGCCCAGGTGGCTGCCTCCGCTGTGATCGGCGGCGCCGCCGCGGTCCGCGTTCAGGGCCTGGCCGATATCCAGCACACGCGTGCCGCCGTCGAGGTTCCGGTCATTGGGCTCTGGAAGGACGGGCATGACGGGGTCTTCATCACGCCCACGCTCAGGCACGCTTTGGCCGTGGCCAACGCCGGCGCCCACGTGGTGGCGGTGGACGGGACCCGCCGTAACCGGCCGGACGGCCTCACCCTGGCGCAGACTGTCGCCGGGATCCACCAGGAATCCCACGTGCTGGTCATGGCGGACTGTGGTTCGCTCCAGGACGCGTCCGCCGCCGTCGAGGCCGGCGCGGACCTCATCGGAACCACCTTGGCCGGCTACACCGGCGAGCGCCCCAAGACCCAGGGCCCGGACCTGGAGTTGCTGGCGGACATCGCAGCGGCCGGTTTCGGTGTCCCGCTGATTGCCGAGGGCCGTGTCCATTCGCCTGCACAAGCCCGGCAGGCCCTCGACGCCGGCGCCTTCGCGGTGGTGGTGGGCACGGCAATAACGCACCCCGCCACCCTCACCGGCTGGTTCGTGGACGCCTTGGCCTGACCGCGGCTAACCGGTCTTTTGCAGGGTTGCGTTGCGGGTCAGCAGTTCGGGAGCTTGGTGCTGCCGCGGCTCAGTGAGGGGCATGACCAGCAGGTTCCGGTGCAGGGTCACCCAGCCGTCCCGTTCCATCGGACCGTGGTCGAACTGGTCGGGAACGAAGAGAATGTCCCTGCCGTCGGGGTCCTGCACTTTCGCCAGGATGTCCCGGCCGTCGGGGATGTAGTCGCAGGCTTCCCAGTAGGACACCTGGTCCAGGTCGTACTTCCCCACCAGGCATGCGACGCCGGACGTCTTGGCCGGGGCGGCATAGTAGGCCATGGACTCATAGGAGGCGAGCTTCCGGGTTTCGCGGATGACCGCTTCCCCGTCCTCGTCCTGGATGGCCGGGATTGCGTCGCTCTTGGTCAGCTGCCGCTCCAGCACTGCCATGGTCCCGGGGTTTGGCATCAGGAACTGCGTGTAAATAAGCCAAAGTCCCGCGCAAGTACCCACGCCCACCACGGCGGAGAGGGTGATGATGAGTTTCCAGAACAACGTCAGGGGCTCCGCCTGCCGTTTGGCGTTCATGGACGCCCCCGGCGGAGGTCTGCATGCGCCGGACACGCGGCTGTGACGGACCCGGTGATATTCAAGCGCTGCCCCCTCAGGCTGTTGATCTCCCTGCACGGTACACCGTGCCGGTAGGCGCCCTTTTGCTTTGCCATCGTGTCGCAGCAGTGGGCTGGGGGCCGAGCAGGATCTTGCCGTGGCGGCCGGGACACACCTGGTCCGTCCTAGACGCCAACAGCCTCCCCCGGAAGGCGCACGGGAACCTGGCCTCTTCCGGGAGCCAGCTGTGCCGCCGCGGTTTCGTCTGCCACCACCGTCACGTGCTGGTGCATTTGCAGCACGGATGCGGGGCATTCCACCGAGACCTCGCCGTGCAGGGCGCGGGCGAGGATGGCGGCTTTATCCGTTCCGGCCACCACCAGGAGCAGGTGCCGGGCCTCGAGGATGGTCCCGAGTCCCTGCGTGATGCACCGGCGCGGCACATCGGATTCGGACGTGAAGTACCGGGCGTTGGCGGCACGCGTGCGTTCGGCCAGGACCTCCACCCGGGTGCGGGAGGAGAAAGCGGATCCGGGTTCGTTGAAGGCAAGATGCCCGTTGTGCCCGATGCCCAGGAGCTGCACGTCCACCCCGCCGGCAGCACGGATGGCAGCGTCGTAGTCGTCGGCTGCCTGCCGGGGATCCGCCGCGTTGCCGGCTGGTACCCGAACGAGCGCCGGGTCCATTCCAAGCGGTTCGGTCACCTCCCGCCGCACCACCTCGCCATAGCTCTGCGGGTGTCCGGCAGGCAGCCCGACGTACTCGTCCAGGGCGAACGCGCGGACCCGGGACATGTCCAGCTGGTAGCCCGCGAGGGCTGCATAGGCAGGAAGCGGGGAGCCGCCGGTTGCCACGCCAAGGACGGCGTCAGGCTTGGAGCGGACGACGGCGGCAAGAATCCCGGCGGCGACCACACCGGTGGCAGCGGCATCAGGGACGACAAAGATTTCCAAGGCTGGGCTTTCTCGTAAGGAAGGGCTGAAGCAGGGCACGCGGCAGCCGGGCCGGGCGGCGCAGGGCCGCCTGCCGCGGAAGCGTGGGGGATCCGGGTTTGCGCCGCTAGGCGGACGCAACGTCCTTGAGTTTTTGGCGGATGCCGTCAAAGTGGCGCTGCAGGCGTTCGGCAGCGAGCGCCTTGTCCCTGTTGGCAACGGCCTCGTAGATGTCCCAGTGGATCCGGGCCTGTTCCTCCAGGTTGACCGGCCCCGATCCCAGGGCCTCGTGGATCTGCCGGTAGACCTGCCAGAACACATCCATGAGGTTGATCAGGAGCTCGTTGTTCAGGGGGGCATAGAGCTTCCGGTGGAATTCCGCGTCGTGCTCGGCGAGGGGCTCCCCCTGGGCGGCGGCGGCCTGCATGGCCTCCATCGAGGACTTCAGGTCCGCGAGGTGTTCCTCCGTCAGCAGGTCGATGGCTGACCCAATCAGCCCTGACTCCAGGGCCTGGCGCACGTCGATGAGCTCCATGGCTTCCTCGCCCTTGTGCCGGAGGGACAGCCGGCCGCGGAACGTCAGCCCGGAAACCAGGGCACTGAAGTTGTTGGGTGCCACGAACATGCCAAAGCCATGGCGGATTTCGATGACGCCGAGGGCCTGGAGGACCTTGAGGGATTCCCGGACGGTGTTCCGCCCGACGCCGAGCTCTGCGGACAGCTCACTCTCAGTGGGCAGCGCATCGCCAACATCCAGGCCGCGCTCCAGGATGAGCTCCATGATTCTGGTCTGGAGGGCATGGGAGCGGATTTGTGCGCTGAACCTTGCGGGCGGTACCGCTGCGGATGCTACTGTCACGTCATCTCCTTTGACCGCACCGGGCGGCGGCCTCTCGTCTTCCATCAGTGTACAGGAGATGGGACGTCCTTCATCTTATTTCGATCATGGTTCTGCAAGCCCCCATCCCAGACCACCTTCGCTTCATGGTGCCACGCACAGAATTGATCCGATCTTGAGGCAAACCTTGCGCCCCCTAGACATTTCAGGTCCACGCTGGAGGTATCAGACAAAACCAGCTTGGGGAGCAGGAAGTCATGGGAACCAAGGCAGCATTGGACAACGAAGTCACAACGGTCGGAGGCGTGCTGACCGACCTTCAGCCGCTGGATTTCCACACGCTGGGGCTGGCTGGCTGCATCGACCGGCTCACGGCACCCTTTCGCAAGCATGGAACCGAGATCCACTGGGATACCCCGCACTGGGGCATCGAGATCCCGGCGGCCTGCGCCTCCCTGCTGTACCAGTCGGCACGGGAAGCCCTCAGCAACGCGTTCAAATTCTCCGGCGCATCCGTGGTGACCGTCCAACTGCTGGCCGTTGACCACGGAATCCGCCTGGTGGTGGCCGACGACGGCACGGGCTTTGACCGCGACGCCGCCACGTGCGGGCGGCACCACGGGTACGGGCTGCGGCTCATGGCGGTCGCTGTCCAGGAAGCCGGCGGGACACTGGAGATCGCGTCCACACCGGGCGGCGGCACCAGCGTGACGGTAACCCTGCCCCTGGACTAACAGGCCCGGATGGCCGCCGCCGCTGGGACGGCGGCCATCCTCACTCCCGCCCGCGGCAGGACATCAGCGTGAGAGCTTGGCATTCTCCGACCCAAGGTTGCCGACACGTGCCGGTGCGTTGGCCGCCAGGACCCTGGCCACGAAAGCCGAACACCCACCAAATATGACCGTCACCAGCCAGGCGCATGGTCCGCCAGGCAGAAACCCCTTGCATCCGGCTCCGCCGTCTACTACGTTGTAGTCCTAATTGAGAAAGCGCTTTCCCGCATTCTGTCGGGACCCTTACGCGCGGCAATCACCAGTGGAATCGGATGACATGACGGACAGCACCCTCATCAGGTGGATCGATGGACAGGCCCCGGCAGAAATCAGCGGCGGAACAACGTGGGGCATGCCGTTCCCCCGCGGCTCCGTGCCCGGCACTGATGCCCTCTCGGTGGCGGACGCCGCCGGCACTCCCCTCCCCAGCCAGGCGTGGCCGTTGGCCACGTGGCCGGACGGCTCCCTGAAATGGGCGGGAATCGCCCTCCCGGCGACGGACACCCCGTCGGGAACCTACCGGGTGCAGGCCGACGCCGGTACTCCGTCCGCAGCGGGCCGGCAGGCGCCGGAAGGTACGGACGTCACGGTCACCGAGGATGCCGGCGCGCTGACAGTTGATACTGGCGTCTTGCAGATGGTGATCAACCGCAGCGGATCCACCCTGTTCAGCAGCCTGTCCCGGGACGGCAGGCCCGTTGCCCGCGACGCACGGCTGGTCAGCCTGCTGCAGGACGGCGTTCCCGAAGGTGCCGGAACCGCCGGCCGGAAGGCCTTCACCGGCGAGGTGACCGCCGTCGTCCTGGAACAAGCCGGGCCCGTGCGCGCGGTAGTGCGGCTTGAAGGGCGCCACAACCCCGACCTGCCGGACAAGGCGCACCGCGAGTGGCTGCCTTTTGTGGTGCGCCTCTACTTCCACGCCAACGCCCGCAACGTGCGCATGGTGCACTCCTTCATCTGGGACGGGGACCCGGAGCAGGACTTCCTGGCCGGCCTCGGCGTCCGGTTCAGCGTGCCGCTGGAGGCTGAACTGCATGACCGGCACGTCCGGATCGCCGGGGCCGACGGCGGGTTCCTCACCGAGGCCGTACGTGGCCTGACCGGGCTGCGCCGGGACCCCGGCGCAGAAGTACGGGAGGCGCAGATCGCCGGACGCGCCACTCCCCCCACGGAGGCATGGAACCCCGAGGTCTCGGGCCGGTTGCACCTCATCCCCACCTGGGGCGACTACACGCTGACCCAGCTCAACGCGGACGGATTCGAACTGCGCAAGCGGACCACCGGCGGCCATGGCTGGGTGGGAATCTCAGGCGGCACCCGCTCGGCAGGCTTCTGCTCGCTGAGCGACACCCGCGGCGGCCTGGGCGTGGGAATCAAGGATTTCTGGCAGTCCCACCCTGGCCAGCTGGACATCCGCGGCGCGGCTACCGGTGTGGCGACCCTGACGGCATGGCTGTTCTCCCCGGAAGCCCAGCCCATGGACCTGCGGTTCTACCACGACGGCCTGGGCCAGGACACGTTCGAGGAGCAGCTCGAGGGGCTCGAGATCACCTACGAGGACTACGAACCCGGGTTCGGCAATCCCACCGGGATTGCCCGCACCCACGAGTTGACCCTGTTCGCCTATGACGCCACCCCTTCCACCGGGAGCCTCGCGGCCGACGCCGCCGCTGCGTCCGCCCCGGCGTTGCTGCAGGCCACGCCGGAATACCTGCACTCGGTGGGCGTCTTCGGTGACTGGGACCCGGTGGACCGCAGCACTCCGGCGCGTGCCCGGCTGGAGGACCAGCTGGATTTCCTCTTCGATTTCTACGCCGGCCAGAGGGAGCAGCGCCGCTGGTACGGGTTCTGGAACTACGGCGACGTGATGCACACGTATGACTTCGACCGGCACGTGTGGCGCTATGACGTGGGCGGCTACGCGTGGGACAACTCCGAGCTTCTCCCCGACCTGTGGTTGTGGTATTCCTACCTGCGGTCGGGCCGGGCAGACATCTTCCGCTTCGCCGAGGCCATGACCCGGCATACCGGCGAGGTGGACGTGTACCACCTGGGGCCGTGGAAGGGCCTGGGTTCCCGGCACAACGTCCAGCACTGGGGCTGCAGCGCCAAGCAGCTGCGGATCAGCACCCCCGCCTACCGCCGCTTCTACTACTACCTCACGGCCGACGAGCGCACCGGAGACCTGCTGAGCGAACTGGTGGACAGCGACCGTAACTTCCTGGGCCTGGATCCGGTCCGCAAGGTGCGTCCGGATGCTGCCACCTACCGGCCCAACCGGGGCGCCCTGGGCGTCGGGCTGGGGACAGACTGGGGATCGTTGGCCGCCACCTGGCTCACCGACTGGGAGCGCACCGGAAACCCGTGGTCCCGGGACCGGCTGCTGGGCACCATGGCGGACATCGGTGCGCTGAAATACGGTTTCCTCACCGGCGAAGCCCTGTACGACCTGGACAAAGGCCGGTTCGACACTGGCCGGGAACAGATCCAGGTCTCACACCTCAGCGCCGTCTTCGGGCTGGTGGAGATCTGCAGCGAGCTGGTGGACCTGGTTCCGGATGCGGACTTCGAGCGGGCCTGGCTGCAGTACTGCCGCCTGTTCCTGGCCAGCAAGGAGGAGCAGGTGGAAGCGGTCGGACAGCCCCTCGAGGGTGTCTATCTGACGCAGGCGCACAGCCGGCTGACGGCGTACGCCGCGGCACGGTTGCAGGATCGTGGGCTCGCAGCCCGGGCCTGGGACAGCTTCACCGAGGGCGGCGAGCACCTGAACCACGGATCTGCCTTCACGCTGCGCCGGATCGAACCACCCCACGTGCTGCTGCCCGTGGACGAGGCGCCCACAGTCTCCACCAATGACACGGCGCAGTTCGGGCTTGCGGTGATCCAGAACCTGGCACTGGTGGGCAGGTACCTGGACTGACAAGTCCCCCGCCGCCGGATAACGGGCGACGACGGCACCTGGCCAGGTGCCGTCGTCGCCCGTTTCCGTTCGCAGGAGCGTCAGGCGCGTCCGCCGACGACGGCCCCATCCTGGACTACGTATTCCAGGTGGTCGGCGATATCGGCCAGCACGGAAATATCCTCCACCGGGTCCGCCGAGAGCACCAGCAAATCAGCGTCCGCTCCGGGGGCGATGACTCCCAGTTCACCCGGGCGGCCCAGCAGTTCGGCGGCGGTGGTGGTCGCGGACCGGATGGCGTCGATGGCCGGCTGGACCTTGCCCAGCAGCCGGAACTGCTCGTTCTGGTGCCGGTGCATCCCGCCCAGCAGGTCCGAGCCGTACACCATCTTCACTCCGGCCTCGTGCGCCCGGGCGATGGCTTCCAGGCCACTGCTGAGGACTGAATCCACTTTGGCCCACATCTCCTCGGTCAAGCCAAATTCCTTGCCTTCTTCCTTCAGCGCCCAGTAAGTCACCAAGGTGGGCACCAGGAAGGCATCCTTTTCCAGGAAAAGCCGCAGGCTCTCGTCGTCAAGGAGGTTGCCGTGTTCAATGGACCTGACCCCCGATTCGAGGGCGCGGTTGATGGCCCGGGCCGTGTAGGCGTGGGCTGCCACGTAGCGGTTGGCCGCTTCCGCTTCTTCGACGGCGGCCCGCATCTCCTCGAGTGAGTACTGGGTGGAGTCGATCCGGTCCGTCGGGGAGGACACCCCTCCGGACGCCATGATCTTGATGTGGTGGGCGCCCTTGCGGAGCTCGTCGCGTGCAGCGGCGCGCACGGCGTCCACGCCGTCCGCCACCCGCCCGATGCCACAGCATCCCCGGCCGTTGGGTTCATGGTCCTCGCCGGGAAGGCGCATGTCGCCGTGGCCACCGGTCTGGCTGAGGGCGCGCCCGCAGAAGTGCAGCTTCGGCCCCTCCAGCAGCCCCTCGGCCTGGGCCTTCGCCAGGCCAAAATCGGCGCCCGAGAGGTCGCGCACGGTGGTGAAGCCCCGGCCCAGCATGCCCTGCATGATCCTGGCGGTCTGGGCGTACACGTAGGAGGCGGGCGTCCAGGTCAAGGACCGGAAGTCCGCGCTGGAAGCCACCACGTGGACGTGGGCATCGATGAGGCCGGGGATGACGTATTTGCCCGTGCCATCGATAACGCGCGCATTGTCCGGCGCTTCCGCGCCAGGCCCAACGCTACTGATCTTTCCGTCAGACGTGACGACGTCGGCCAGGGAGAAGGTGCCCGCGTGGATGTCCAGGACGTGGGCGTTCCTGATGACGAGCGGTTCGGTGGAGTGGGTCACGGGAGGACTGCGTCCTTTCCTGTCGGGATGGTTTGGTCTGAATCGATGAAGGCTGTGGCGAGCCGTTCGGAAGCAGCGGACACTGCCGCCGACGCCGCGTCCAGGCTGTGGCCGGTGTACTGTCCCTCGGCGTCGAGCAGTGCCAGGACGCCAACCACCTCGCCGTGGCTTGTCACCGGGATGTTGATCACTGCCCCGCAGCCCAGGGACTGGATCAGGGCGACGTCCGTGAACACCTCGCCGAGCGCGGCCGTATCGGGAGCGAGGAAAGGATGCCGCTTGGCTATGACGGCGTCAAGCCAGCCTTCGGAGATTTCCACCGACTTTTCGGCACCCAGCGGGTAATCCACCGGGTGGCTGGTGAAGACCCTTCGGAGCACGGAGGGCCCCGGCAGCCAGCGCAGCGCGGTGAACAGGATGACGCCCGGTTCGCGGCGGAGGTGGTCGAAGATGTCCTGGAATGCGTGGTTCGGGTCCTGCGTCACTTGCCGCCTCCCGACACGGCTGCCTGCTCGGGTTCGGTGCGGGCATTGATGTCTTCCAGCGATTTGCCCGCCGTGGACGTACCGAAGATGACGACTCCGATCACGCCCACTGCCAGCACCACTGTGGTCATGGTGAACACGCCGCCGAAGCCGAGCGTTGCGGCGAACACACCGATAATGGACGGCGCCAGGATGCTGCCCACGCGCCCTACCGCGCTTGCCAGTCCGACGCCGGTGGCGCGCATCCAGGTGGGGAAGAGTTCCGGTGTGTAGGCGTAAACCCCGGCGTAGGTGCCGTTGAGGAAGAAGGACAGCGTGGCCGCGGCCACCAGGATCATCCCTGAATCGTTGGACTGGCTCAGCCAGAACGCGCTGAGGGCCGAGCCCGCCAGGTACAGGGCGATGGTGTTCTTGCGGTCGATCCGGTCGCACAGCCAGGCCGCGGAGAAGTAGCCGGGGATCTGCGCCAGGTAGATGATGATGGAGTATTCGAAGCTCTTGGTGACGGTAATTCCGCGGCCCACCAGCAGGGTGGGGATCCAGGAAAAGAACCCGTAGTAGGAGAAGGTGATCACGAACCAGATCAGCCAGATCACCGCTGTCCTCCGGCGCAGGGCGGGAGACCACATGACCTTCAGGGCGTTCCAGATGCTGATCTTCTGCCCGTGTTTGGTGATGTCTTCCCCGCCGGCTTCCACCGCCGGAAGGTCCTTGCCGGTGGCCCGGAGCACCTTCTGCTCGAACCCTTCCACTACCTGTTCAGCCTCCGCCGCGCGCCCCTGGCTCATGAGGAAGCGGGGTGATTCGGGAAGGCTGCGGCGCCACCAGAGAAGCAGGAGGATGGGGACGGCGGTAATGACCTGGGCCCACCGCCAGCCGTCGTCACCCACGGGAACCACAAACCGTCCGATGAGCGCCGCGGCCACGAAGCCGAACGAAAAGAACCCGGCCAGGGTCCCGATGAACCAGCCGCGCCGCTTGGGCGGAATGAACTCCGAAAGGAACGGGGCGATGATGACGCTCTCCGCGCCGGCGCCGAGTCCCGCCAGGACCCGGGCAACAAGGAAGACTTCGAAGTTCGGGGCGACGGCGGCCACCACGGACATGGCGCAGTAGAAGGCAAGCGCCCACAGCATGACCTTCTTCCGGCCGAACCGGTCACCCAGCCAGCCGGACAGGATGGCACCGAAGAAGAAGCCCAGCGGCGCTGCCGAGCCCACCAGGCCCAGGCTTGCGGTGCTCAGGCGCCAGATCTCCTGGATGCGCGGCAACAGGAAGGCCACCACGGCGCCGTCCATGCCGTCAAAGGAGTAACCCAGGCCTCCGATGAGGAGGAGCTTGTAGTGTGGACGACTGAGTGGGAGCCGGTCCAGGCGTGCTGTGAGAGACATAGGGAATCCTGCCGAAGTGGGCCAAGTTGTACAGTTTTTAGGATTTGCACAGATCTGTGCATGTAGATTGAAGTTACGTGCATCACTTGCGGAGGTCAATAGGTGAAACAAGAAGTTAACAGCGCCACCTTGACCGAATGGCTCGATAGCCAGGCCCAGGGGCGGAAGCTCGCGGCCCGCCAGCTGCAGGTCTTGGGCGTCCTCCGTTCCCAGCCGCGGCTGGCTTCCTACGGCTCCGTCAGCGACATAGCCGCCGCGGCGTCGTCGAACGCCTCAACCGTGACCCGGACCGCCCAGACGCTCGGGTTCAAGGGCTGGGCGGAGTTCCAGTTCGAACTCCGTTCCCGGTTCCTGGCGTCTTTGAGCGCCGTGGAGATCGCCGCACAACACAACGGCCACGTAAGCAGCCCCGCGCAGGCATCCCTGACCACGGACCGGTCCAATCTGGCCCACTTGGAGCGGACCGTGGACCCTGCCGTGATCCACGCCGTTGCGGAGGCCATGGCAGGTGCGCGGCAGACCCTCATCATCGCCGCCGGCAGCTACGCCATTCCGGGCAAGGCGCTGGAGCACAACGGCATCATCGCCGGCTATGACGTCCGGCTGCTGGATGCCGATGTGGCAGCGTTGACCAATGCCGTCGCGCGCCTGACGCCGGACGACCTGGTCATTGCCATCAGCCTCTGGCGGGTCTACGACAGCACAGTCCGCGCCGTGGACATCGCCCACCAGCTCGGGGCCCGGATCGTCAGCATCACCGACACCGCAAGTTCGCCCGTGGCAGCGCACGCCATCCACAAGATCGTGGTCCCGGCCGAAAGCGCAGGCTTTTTCCCCTCGCTCACGGGAGCTGTTGCCGCAGTGCAGGCGGTGGCCGTCGAACTGGCCTCCCTGGACCGTGAACGGTCCACCCGGAGCATTGCGGCCTCGGAGCGGACCTGGGACCAAATGCGGATCATGCATCCACGGCCGAGTACTTAAAAGACAGCCGCCCCGCCCCGGATGGGGCGGAGCGGCCGCGCTTCCCTCTGCGTGCTACTTGGCCTTGCCCGCGTAGTAGACCGCCGGCATGGCCGGGGCCTGCATGCCCTCGCCGAGGAAGAAGCTCGGGTGCGGGGGCTGGTTGTAGCCCACGGTCTCGCGCGCCACTCCGGTCCGGTACATGGGATCGTGCATCAGGGTGCGGAGCCGGACGTCGGTGGGTGAGGTGCTGGTATAAATCCGCAACTCGGTGCTGTCAGCCGACGGGAACACCAGCTCTTCGCGCCAATCGCCCAGGAGGTCCGCCTGCAGCGACGGATTGCCCTTGGTGTAGTTGTTGGTGCGGGCGCCGGTGGCGGTCAACAGCCGGTCGCTGGACTCCGTTTCCCAATTCCACTTGGAAATGGTGGGCACGCCATAGCCGGCCACGGCGTCGAAATCGTGGTCCACGATCTCCCGCAGCAGGTCGCCGTCCCACCAGGCCATGAAGTTGGCGGCGGGAATCTTGTCGGAAATCCGCTCACCCTTGGTGGACATCAGGTAGCCGACGGTGGAGTTCCACGCGGCGTCGCCACCCACCGCCCAGCTCTCCGAACCCGGGAAACGGGGGTCGATGTCGCCGGTGGCGCCGCGGCCGGTGTCCTTGAAGGCCGGGATGCTCCACAGGACCTCACCGGTGGCGGCGTCACGGAAGGTGGCACCGCGGTTTCCACTCGACCGCATGTCCTCGTGCACCGCGAACGTTTCCAGGCCGGGCCGGGAGGGATCGAGGTCGCCGGTATGGATGGCGTCGCCGTGACCCAGCTTGGTGTTGTACAGCGGCTTGCCGTCGTCGTCGATGGTCATGGAGCCAAAGACGAACTCATCCTTGCCGTCCTGGTCCACGTCCGCCACGGAGAGGTTGTGGTTGCCCTGGCCCTTGTATTCGGCCCCGGCAGCGTCGGAATCGAACTTCCACCGCTTGGCCAGCTTGCCGTTCACCAGGTCATAGCTGACCAGGACGGTACGGGTGTAATAGCCGCGGCTGAACATCATGGACGGATGCTCGCCGTCGAGGTATGCCACAGCACTGAGGAACCGGTCCACGCGGTTGCCGTAGCCGTCTCCCCAGGCGGTGACGGCGCCGCGGGGCGGATCATAGGGAACGGTGTCCATGACGGTGCCGGCAGCCCCATTGAACACCGTGAGGAATTCCGGCCCGGACAGGACATAACCCGCGCTGTTGCGGTAGTCAGCCGCGGGGTCGCCAATGACGGTGCCCGCGGCATCCGTAGTGCCGTCCGCGGTCTTGAAGGCAACTTCGGCCTTGCCGTCGCCGTCGAAGTCGTAGGCGAGCATCTGGGTGTAGTGGGCACCGGCGCGGATGTTGCGGCCCAGGTCGATGCGCCAGAGTTTGGTGCCGTCCATCTTGTAGGCGTCCACGTAGACGTTCCCGGTGTACCCGGACTGGGAGTTGTCCTTCGCGTTGGAGGGATTCCACAGCTGGATGATTTCGTAGGCGCCGTCGCCGTCCAAGTCTGCCACGCTCGAGTCGTTGGCACTGTAGGTGTAGGCCTGCCCCGCCGGGGTGACGCCGTCGGCCGGCTTATCCAGCTTGATGGGCAGGTAGTTTTGGGCCAGCGGACTGAACCCGGCGCTCAGCTTGTCCTGCCCCTCGCCGTTGCCCACGGTCTTGATGACGTAAGTGGAGTCCGCCTTGCCTGCGCGGTCCACGTAGGTGGTGGTGCCACGAACGGGTTGATCGGTGATCTGGACGCCGTCGCGGATGACGTGGAAGCCCACGCTGTCCTTGTCCAGGCCCAGCATCCGCCAGCCCAGCGAGACGCCCCGGTCCGTCAGGACGGCGACCGGGGCCCGGTCAAGGCTCTCCACCTGCCGCTTCAGCTGCTGCCCTGCCGGCGCTGCCGGCGCTGCCGGGACAGCAGGGACTGCCGGGGTGCCGGGACTTGCCGGTGTTGCGGGAATTGCCGGGGCGGCAGGGTCAGCAGCCGCGGCCGGAAGGCCGGTGAAGGCAATCGCTGCAGCCGCCAGGGCGGCAGCAGCAGCCTTCGGCGCCCTGCCCGTCCGGGGCGTCGGGGAATACATTGAGGGGTTTGCCAAAAGAACATCTCCTTTGATGCGGCGGCAGCAGGGCACCGCCCAGCCATTTTGGAACGTTTCATTCACGGTGGGACAGCCCCCCTCACGAGTGATTTTGAGGAGGATTGCTGCGAGGAAACGCTTTCTGCCCTTAACGTCTATCAGCGCCTGACAATTTCAGTCAAGGCTTTGACGGGATCCTAATGGGAGAAATTGTTCTGTTACGTTTCTTTCCGTTCGCTGACTGGAAGCCCTGGTGCCCGCCCCGCTGACGCCGCCGGTGGCCGGACAGGGCTGACGCCGCCGGCGGCGTACCACCGGCGGGCGACTGGTGCGGCTACTTGATGCCGCGCAGTTTCACACCGGCCGCCAGGGCCGCGAGGCTGATGAGCGCGATGATGGCCAGGTAATAGCCTGGCGCCACGGCCTGGCCCGTCTGCTGCACCAGGTACGCGGCGATCATGGGAGTGAAGCCGCCGAACGCAACCACCGCAGTGTTGTAGCTGAAGGAAAGGCCGGTTGCCCTGGTCCGGGGATCAAAGGAATCGGACATCACCGATGGCAGCGCCCCAAAGTAGGCCGCCTTGAGCAGGCCCAGGATGGTCATCACCATCGCCAGCACCAGGAAGGACCGGGCACTGATCACCCACAGGAACAGTGGGACGACGGCGATCAGGAGCACGATCACGGTGGGCACCATGATGGCCAGCCGGCCGAAGCGGTCCGAGAGGTGCCCCACCACTGGCGTTCCAAAAGTCAGGATGACGCCGGTAATGATCAGCGAGGTGAAGGCGATACCGGGTTCAAGCCCCAGCTCCTTGATGGCGAACGTCGGCATGTACTGCAGGATGAAGTTCAGCGCGGTGGAGACGGCCAGCGCGCCACCGGCAATCAGCATCCCCGTCTTCCGGGTGGCAAATACCTCGCGGATTGGCGAGTGCTGCGCATCCCCGGCATCCCTGGGGACGGGGACCTCCTTCATCTCCTTCCGGATCAGGAAGCCGGCCGGACCCACCAGCAGCCCGAACAGGAACGGGATGCGCCAGCCCCACTCGGTCATTTGGGCGTCGGTAAGGATGGTCGTCAGGACGGCCACGAAGATTGCCGCGATCAGGCTGCCGAGTCCCTGGCTGGCGAACTGGAAGCTCCCCAGGAACCCCTTGCGCTTGCCGTTCTGCGCAATCAGGTAGGCGGTGGCGGCACCAAATTCGCCTCCGGCCGAGAAGCCCTGGATAAGCCTCGCCAGGACAATCCCCACCGGCGCCAGGATGCCGATCGTGCCGTAATTGGGCATGAACGCCAACAGCGCCGTTCCGAGCACCATCAGCCGGATAGTGACGGTCAGCCCCTTCTTCAGCCCGTGCCGGTCGGCGAAGGAGCCCAGCACCAGTCCGCCCAGCGGCCTGATGAGGTAGGAGACGCCGAACACGGCAAAGGCCTGGATGAGTTCGACGGCGGGATCGTGGCTTGGGAAAAAGTTCCGCCCAATGTAGATGGCCAGGAGCGCGTAGATGGCGATGTCGAACCATTCGAGCGCGTTGCCGATCGTGGCGGCGATGATTCCACGGGTGGCGGACTGCGGGCCCGGCGCAAGGTCCTGGGCCGGACCGGGCTGGTTCTTCTGCTGCGGAATAGTCATGGAGACTCCAAGGGTTTCAGGAAACGGAGCTGGTGGAAACGGCGGCGCCGCGCGCCGGACTGCCCGCCGGGCTGGGGCCGGTGGCAAGGTCGAAGAACAGGCCGGCGGCAACCTGCAGGCCCTCCCGGGCAACGGACTTGAGCAGGTGCTCGTCCGGCGCATGCTGCTGGCAGCCGGGGTGGGAATGCGGGACCCAGAGCGTGGGCAAGCCGAGGACGTCCGAGAACACAAAGCTGGGCAGTGAACCGCCGATGTTCGGCAGCAGGACAGGACTGCGCCCGGTGGTCTTTGCCAGGGAAGCCAGCGCCCAGGCAACCCAGGGGCTGTCCGGGTCCAGCCGGCTGGCGGCAAAGGAACTGCCCACCTGGACCTCCACCATGCCGAATCCCGAGGCATCGAGGTGGCGCCTGACGGCGGATTCCAGGTTCGCGGTGTCGGTGCCGGGGACGAACCGGAGCTGCAGCGTGGCGCGGGCCGAACCAGGGATGGCGTTGACGGGCTTGGCCGGGTTGCCGGCACCAAGGGCCAGGACCTCCAGGGTATTCCAGGCGTACAGCCGTTCGGCCGGACTCAGGGAGCTGTCGCCCCAGGTTGGGTCCGACGCCGGATCGCCAGGATTGGAGACCACGTCGATGAGTTCCAGCGCGGCGGCCACAGAGTCCGGGATCCCTGCCGGCAACAGGTCGGGAAGCTTGATAATGCCGTGCCCGTCCACCAGGGAAGCCACCGCGGCGGCCACGGTGGTGGCCGGGTTGCGCAGGAGGCCGCCCCAGTTCCCCGAGTGGTAGGAGCTGCTGCGAAGGTCCGCGGTGAGGTGGAATGTCACGCCGCCCCGGGCGCCCAGGAACACGGTGGGGCTGCCGGCAGCGAGGCGCGGTCCGTCGGATCCGATGAAGACGTCGGCCTGCAGCGCGTCTCTGTGTTCGCGTGCGAAATCAGCGAGGTCCGGAGAGCCGATTTCCTCGGCTCCCTCCAGCAGGAACACCAGGTTGAAGCCCAGGCTTCCGCGCTGGTCCAGCAGCAGGCGCAAGGCCACGATGTTGATCCAGTGCTGGCCTTTGTTGTCGGCCGTGCCCCGGCCGTACCAGCGGTCTCCCTCGTCGCTCAATACCCAGGGCCCGCGGCCGTTGGTCCAGGCTTCCGCCTGCCCGTCCACCACGTCTGCGTGCCCGTAGCAGAGCACGGTTGGCAGCGCCGGGTCCTCCTGCCGGGTGGCCAGGAGGAAAGAATTGTTCCCGCCCCGCCAGGAGTCGAACCGCGCCACCGAGCAACCAAGGCTGGCCAGCGCCGGCTCAACCACCTCATCCAGGTATGACTTCAGCGCAACCCGGCCCTCCGGCGTCGAACTTTCCGACGGGTAGGAGACGATCCTCCCGAGGTCCGCTTGGAAGCTGCCGGAGTCCACATAGTCCCCTGCTGCTGCCATGATTTGTTCGCGCTGCTGCATCAATCTCCACCCTTTGCTGTTGGAACGTGAGTTCCAAATTAGGGCCGCGGATCCCAAACAACCAGTATCATTTTGTCGATGAGCGTTGACTTGAAGGCAAACCTCGACACCGGTATGGCTTTGCGGTGAACATGCTTACCCCAGCGCTGCTGTACTTTGACGCGGTGGCCCAGGACGGCACGCTCACCCAGGCCGCGGACAGGCTGCACATCTCGGCATCCGCCATCAGCCGGCAGATCAACAAGCTGGAAACATCGCTGGGCACACAGCTGTTCAACCGGCACGCCCGGGGTGTGGAGCTCACCGAGGCCGGCCGCCTCCTGCTCGCCTACGTCCGCAGGGCGGAAGCCGAGGGGGCAGCCGTGCGCGAAGAACTGCTGGTGTCCATGCAAAGGAAGACCCGCACGCTGCGGGTGGCCTGCGCCGAAGGCTTCGCCCGGGTCTGGGTCCCGGCCGCGATCGCGAACTTCAGCCGGCAGCATGACGACGTCGAATTCCACCTCGACGTCGTGGGTTCCTCGGAGGGAACCCGGCGGGTGGCCGAAGGCGAGGCGGATGTTGCCGCGGTTTTCTCGTTGGGGCCGCAGTCCAGGGTGACCGTGGAACATTCCATGCCAACCCCGGTTGCATACGCGCTGGTGGCGCCGGACCATCCGCTGGCGGCCCAGCGCACAGCTACCCTGCAGGACCTGTGCCGGTACAAGCTTGCGGTGACTGCCCCGGGCGCCAGCCAGCGGGAACTGTTCGATCTCGCCATGCAGATCGAGAGCCTCACGCCGACTATTACGCTGCAAAGCGACCACATCAATCCGGTGATCCAGTTTGCCCGGGCCGGGGTGGGCGTTTCGCTGGTGGGTGGCCTGTCGCTGGACCGGCGGGACAAGGAGGACCTGGTGACCGTCACCCTGGAGCACCCGGTGCTGCGGCAACGCCAGGGCCAGATCCAGACCATGACCGGCCGCACCCAGCCGGCCATCCTGACCGCATTCGTGGACGCGCTCATCGACGCCCTGGACCAGCTCGCCTGACGGCAGTCCCGCTACTTCCGCGCGGCTGCCCGCAGCAGGGGCAGGGTCCGGGTGGGCATCACTTCCACGAGAGACATCGCGGTGCTGGTGCGGACGACGCCGTCAATGGCCAGCATCGCGTTGGTGATCCGGTGGAGATCGGCCGGGTCCTTCGCGGCCACTTTGGCGAGCAGGTCCGCGTCCCCGGTCGTGGCGTGCATTTCGATAATTTCCGGGATGGTCTGCAGTGCCGCCACGGCCTCGTCGCTGGAGGACTGGCTGATGGAAATCGAGATGAAGGCAACCAGCGGCAGCCCCAGCGCCGCTGTACGCACCCGCTGGCTGAAGGGGGCCAGGCTGCCGTCGTTCACCAGCCGCCTCAGCCTGGCGTGCACGGTGTTACGGGCCACGCCCAACGTCCGGGACAGTGAGAGGACTGTGGCCTGGGGGTCTTGGTCGAGTGTGAGGAGGATCTCGGCGTCCAGGGCATCAATGTGGTGCATAGTGAGCATTTTGCCACTTTCCCGACAAGTGAGTGCCTGATCTGTCCTGTGTGGGACGGCTGTGTTGCGCAGACGTCCTGCGCTGCCCCACCATGCTGTCCATGACCACCACCCTTCCCGATGCCGCCATGCCGGAACTCCGTGCCGCCGTCGCCCAGCTGCCCGCCTACGTGGCAGGCAGGGGCGCGCAGACTGACCTGACGGCCGCCTTGGCCGCCAACGAGAGCCACTTCGCTCCCCTGCCGTCGGTAGTGGCGGCGATTTCGGCGGAAGCGGGCCGGATCCACCGGTACCCCGGCATGGGAGCGCCGGAGGCACGGGAAGCCATTGCCCGGCATTTCGGGGTCGCAGCCGAGGAAATCGCTGCCGGCCCGGGCAGCTCCGGGGTGCTCCAGCAGATCATTTCGGCCGTGTGCGGCCACGGCGACGAAGTGGTCTTCGCGTGGCGCTCCTTCGAGGCCTACCCCATCCTGGTGGCGGTGGCCGGCGCCGTTTCGGTGCCCGTGCCGCTCCTGGCCAATGAGCAGCACGACCTTCCCGCCATGGCGGCCGCCATCACGGACCGCACCCGGCTGGTGATCCTGTGTTCGCCCAACAACCCCACGGGAGTCTCCATCAGCGCCGGCCAGCTGGAGGAGTTCCTCCAGTCCGTCCCGCCGAGGGTGCTGGTGGTGCTGGACGAGGCCTACATCGAGTTCCAGCGCGGACCCGGCGTTGATGCCCTGGATTTCTACCGCCGGTACCCCAACCTTTGCATCCTGCGCACTTTCTCCAAGGCCTACGGACTCGCCGGCCTGCGGATCGGCTACGCTATCGCCCGGCCGCAGATCGCGGAGGGCCTCCGGCGCACCGCCGTGCCGTTCGGCGTGAACAGGATGGCGCAGGCCGCCGCGGTTGCCTCCCTCGCGGCCGGGGACGAAATCCTCCAGCGGACGGAGGGCGTGGCGGCGGAACGCAGCCGGGTCATCGACGCCCTCCGCGGGTATGGCTGGGAGGTACCGGACAGCCAGGCGAACTTCTATTGGCTCCGCGCGTCCGACGAGCTTCGCGAACAGGTCCTCGCCGCCCTGGGTGAGGCCGACATCCTGGCCCGCGGCTACGCCAAGGACGGCGTCCGGATTACGCTTGCGGACCCGGACACGAACGACAGGGTGCTTGCCGTCCTTGCCAATCGCGGACGGTTCCTGCCCCAGGCGGGTGCGGCCCAGTGAGCGCCCCCGCGGAAACCACCGCCGCCGCACCCAGCATGGACGGCCCGGGGCACCAGGAAGGGCCGACGGCGGCGCGTCCAGGGCCGTCGTCGGCCGTCCGCCATTCGGCAGTCGAGGACGTCCTGGGCATCCTTACCGGCACCTTCGCAGCGTCCTTGGGCTTGTTCCTGCTCAAGTCGAGCGGGGCGGTGACGGGCGGAACCGCCGGCCTGGCGCTGCTGGTCAGCTACACCGTGCCCTTGCCGTTCGGCATCATCTTCTTTGCGGTCAACCTGCCGTTCTTCGCCCTTGCAGTCTGGAAGAAAGGCTGGGATTTCGCCCTTCGCACGGGGGCGGCCATCGCACTGGTCTCGGTCCTGGCCGGCGTGCACCCTGCCGCATTCGGCTCCGTGCACTTGGACCCGCTGTACGGCGTGCTGGGCGGAAACCTGCTCGCCGGCGTCGGGTTGCTCATCCTGTTCCGGCACAAATCCAGCCTGGGCGGCTTCAACATCCTGGCCCTGCTCCTGCAGGAGAAGTTCGCGTGGCGCGCAGGCTACGTGCAGATGGTGCTGGATGTGGCCATCGTCCTGGCATCCCTGGTCCTCGTTGCGCCGCTGATGGTGGTCCTGTCCGCGGTGGGCGCCACCCTGTTGAACCTGGTCCTGGCCCTGAACCACCGGCCCGGCCGCTACCTGGGAATGTAAGCGGACAAGGGCCCATCCCGGCGACGGGAACTGCTATATTCTGTTCACTTGAATTTCCGGGCCAGGGGAGCACGGATACAGCACGTCGAACGGCCCCACTGTGACTTCCAACAGCATCTCTTCACTTCCGGAATCAGCGGAGGATCTCAGTCCCGCGTACCTCAACTGCCCCACCGGGCTGGTGGAATACTTCTTCTCCGACGGCATCTTCCGCTGGTCTGACGACCTTTACCGCATCTACGGCTACGAGCGTGGCGACGTCATACCCTCAATGGACATGGCCCTCGCCCACATCGAACCGGACGACAGGCCCACCGTGCAGGCGTTCTGGGACCGCGTGGCGGCGTCGGGCGGGCCGTCATCGATCTACGTGTCCATCCGGGACCGAAAGGACCGGCAGCACAAGCTGCTCTTCTCGGCGGACTTCATCATCGAAAACAGTGCGCCGGTGGGAGTCTGGGGTGTGGTGGTGGATCTGACCCAATCGATCCATTCGGACCGGCACCAGCTGGCAACAGAGGCGGTCGCCGCGTCGGCCCGCAACCGCGCGGTCATCGAGCAGGCAAAAGGCATCCTGATGGGCCGCACCGGCGTCACCGCGGACGAAGCCTATGAGCTGATCAGCCAACGAAGCCAGGCGTTGAACAAGAAGGTCCATGCGATTGCGCACGAAATCGTGGACCGGGCCGCGCAGCATTCCCGCAGCCCACAGAACTGACGCGCCGGCAGGGCCCTGAAATATCCTGGCGCGGCCCGGTGTTGCCGCCCGTATGACAACAATCGGAATCATCGGTGCAGGACATATTGGCAGCCAGGTTGCACGGAAGGCCGTGGCGCTGGGCTACGACGTGGTCATCAGCAACTCCCGAGGCCCGGAAACCCTCCAGGAACTGGTGGCTGAGCTTGGACCCAAGGCCCGCGCCGCCACGGCAGCCGAGGCTGCAGCCGCCGGCGACTTTGCCGTGGTCACGGTGCCGCTGAAGAACTACAAGGACATTCCGGCCGAGCCGCTGGCCGGCAAGATCGTCATCGACACGAACAACTACTACTGGGAGCGGGACGGCAGGATTCCCGCCCTGGACAACGGCGAGGCCACCACCTCCGGCCTGCTCCAGCAGCACCTGCCCGGGTCCAAGGTGGCCAAGGGATTCAACCACATCATGGCCAAGGACATCACCTCCGACGGAACGCCGGCGGGAACCGAAAACCGGCGTGCGCTGGCCACCGCCAGCGACTACCCGGAGGCCGCCGAACTGGTCACGCGCCTGTACGACGAGTTTGGTTTCGACACGGTCAACGTCGGCCCGCTCTCGGAAAGCTGGCGCGTGGAGCGTGACCGCCCGGCCTACGTGAAGCGGCAGACGGCCCCTGAGCTGACCGCCAACCTGGCCAAGGCCCCCCGGACCGTCTGATCCTGCAGCAGCGGGGTCAAGCACCACTGGCCGGCAGGTTCTCCTGCCGGCCAGTGGTGCGTTCGGTGGCGTGTGGCGGGTCCTCGATGGTGCGGCTGCCGGGCCGGAAGGGACCCAGGGAAGAAGCAATGAAAGCCTCCGCGAAGGCGAGGGGGTACCCGATCTGCTTACAATCGAAACCTCTGACCACTACTGAGGGACCCATGAAGAAACTCGCCACAGCCCTGTTTGCCGCCGGCCTCGTTGCCTCCGCCACGGCCTGCTCCGCCTCGCACCAACTGACCACCGCTGAAACCTGTGAGCGGATCCAGGCTGTGGTGTCGAACCCCGCCAACAACGCCGGCAAGACGGGCATGAACAACCTTGCCAACCAGATCCGGCCCATCCACGCCGTTGCGTCGGACGATCTCAAGCCCGCCCTCGCCTCGATCCTTGCGTACACGGATGAACAGGCCAAGGAGAACCCGGACAAGGACAAGCTCGCCGATCTCCAGTCCGGCTACCAGGAAGCCGGCAGCACCTACAGCAAGTTCTGCGGCCAGGCCGCCGGCTAGGCTGCCGGGCGAAGGAACCGGCCGCCCCTCAGGGCGGCCGGTGACCTTTCAGAGCGTCGCCGGGTCTGTATTCGCGCCGCACAGGATCACGGCAACACGTTCGTCCTTCCCGGGCACGTAAGCCCCGGAGGCCAGCGCGGCGTAGGCGGCTGCGGCACCATGCTCCACCACAATCCGGTAGTCGTTCCACAGCGCGGAGCGGGCGGCGACGATCTGTTCATCGGCGACCAGGACGCTTTCGACGCCGCAGCGGACCGCGACGGAGAAGCCGATCTCGCCAATGCGGCGGGCACCCAAGGAGTCCGCGGCGACACCCGACACCGCGACGTCCACCGGTTTTCCTGCCGCCAGGGCGGCGTGCAGCGTGGGTGCGCTTTCCGGTTCCACGGACACTACTTTGGCGAAGCCTTCGACGGCGGCGGCCACGCCGGCCATCAGCCCGCCGCCGCCCACGGCCACCAGGATGGTGTCCACGTCCGGCAACTGCTCCAGCAGTTCGGAGCCCACGGTCCCGGCTCCGGCGGCAATTTCGGGCTGGTCGTAGGCGTGGCAGTAGACCGCACCGGTTTGTTCCGCGTGCGCCACCGCTGCCTGGTAGGCCGCGGCGTACTCCGAACCGCCTTGGACCACGGTGGCTCCGATGGCCTTGAGCTTGTGGACTTTGACCGCGGGAGCGGCTTCGGGAACAAAAACGGTGGCAGGCACCCCGAGCCGGGCGGCGGCGTAGGCGTTGGCCAGGCCGGCGTTCCCGCCGGAGGCCACCACCACCCCGACGTCCGCGCGCAGTTCACCGCGCTCCTTGCTGGCCAGGATCCGGTTCAGCGCGCCACGGGCCTTGAACGTGCCCGTGTGCTGCATGAATTCGCATTTGAACCAAACCTGGCCCGGGGCGTCGTCCCTGTCCGCCGCCAACACCGGGGTCTTTCGAATCAGCCCCGCCGTCCGGCGTGCCGCCTGGTCGACATCGTCCTTGGTGATCATCATGGTCCTGCCTTTCACCTGGGAACTGCTGAGTGCGGCCAGGGGCGTCACCCGGACCGGCTTCCAGCCTACGGCCTGGGATTTCGTATTCGCTGAATCCTTGACGTCATCCCGGCATGGGTCCGCCCGGCGTCGTATCCTGCTGTGGACGATGGCCGGCATGGCCAGCCGGCAACCCCGAACCCGGAGCCGACCATGACTGCAGTCCAGATCATCCCGCTGGTGATCCTCGTGGTGATGTTCGTTGCCGCCACCAAGTGGCCGCTGAACATCGGCGTGATGGGACTCGTGGCGTCCTTCGGCGTCGGGTACTTCATGCTGGGAATGTCGGACAGGCAGATCCTTGACGCTTTCCCGGCCACGATCGTCCTGACCATCATTGGCGTCACGTATTTCTTCAGCATGGCCCAGCGGAACGGCACGATCGACCTCATCGTCAAGGGCTGCGTGCGCTTGGTCCGCGGCAGGATGCTGCTGCTCCCATGGGTGTTCTTCCTGATCGCGGCCGCCCTTACCTCCCTGGGCACGTTCTCCCCCGCCGCGATTGCGCTGCTGGCACCGGCTGCCATCGGATTCGCCTATGAATCCCGCATCCACCCGGTGGTCATGGGCGCATTCATCGTTAACGGCGCCCATGCAGGCGGGTTCTCACCGCTGTCCGTGGCCGGGGTCCTGGTCCATGACATTGCCCTCCGGAACGGCTTCCCGATCTCCCAGGCGGGCCTGTTCCTGGCCAGCTTCGCGCTGAACCTGCTCCTCTCGGTGCTGACCATCATCCTGTTCGCCCTGCTGGGCAGGCTGCGCGACGGCGCGGGCGGCCGGGGTCCGGAGATTGACACCGCCTCGGGCCGCCCGCACGGCCAGCAGGTGCTGACGCTGGCACTGATTGCCGGCATGCTGGTGTGTACCCTCGGCTTCCAGATGCCCATCGGCTTCGTGGCACTCTCCGCGGGCCTCCTGCTGGCCTTCATCAATGTCAGGGAACACCGGACGTTCATCGGCGGAATCTCCTGGTCCACCGTCCTGATGGTGGCCGGCATGATCACCTATGTGTCCCTGCTGCAGCACGTGGGCGTGATCGACACCCTCGCCGGGGCGGCCCTGGCGCTCGGTGCCCCGCTGCTGATCGCCCTCGTCCTGTGCTACGTGATCGGCGTCGGCTCCGCGTTCGCCTCCTCCACCGCCCTGTTGACCGCCTTCATCCCGCTGGCCGGCCCGCTGCTGGCCACGAGCTCGCTCAGCGCTTCCGGGACCATCGCCGCGCTGGCCGTCGCCGCCACCGTCGTCGATGTCTCCCCCTTCTCCACCGACGGCGCGCTGGTGGTGGCCAACGCCCGCGACGACGACCGCCAGCGGGTCTACAAGCAGCTGATGTTCTATGCGGGCGCAGTGGTGCTGGTGGCGCCGGCACTGGCCTGGGCATTGCTGATACCTACGGGGGTCATGTAGGCGGCTGGCTCCGGGCGGCCTGCCCGGGCCCCGGCCGTTCCCCACCCTGTGAATTGCGCCTCACCCGGGACGTTGCGCCCCGGCGCGGCGTTAAACGGGGCATCGGAGGAGGCCGGATGATCATTGTGCTGACAGGCATCGACGGATCGGGGAAGTCGACGGCGGCCCGTGCCCTGGTCGCCGGTGTCCGGGCCCGGGGAGGCCGGGCCCGGTTGCTCAACAACCATGCGGGCCGGCGTGTCATGTCCCTGCTGGCCGCCAGGTTGGGAGTTGGCTTGCCACGGGGCCGGTTCCTTCCATGGTTGCTGGCCCGCCTCCCGGAACCGGACGCCATCTTCCACCTGGACATCGAACCCGCCGATGCCTACCGCCGCATCGTTTCCCGTGGCACGGATTCCGAGACCCTTGATGACCTCGCCTCATTCCAGTCGGGATACCGGGAACTGCCGGAGTACGCGGGGTTCGTGAAGCTGGACGCTTCGGTCCCGGCCCATGAACTGGCAGCCGACATAATCTCGCGGCTGACCCTGCCTGCAGTCACAAAGCCGGATTAGCCTTCCGTATTGTGGAATTTGGTTTTCCTCTTGCGGAAAAGTGTGACCGGGATTACGTTGGAAACGAGCCCCGAAAACGGGCTGTTCCCAATTGATAGGCAAAGGTCAATGAAGATCCCTAACCCTGAGGCACTGAAGGCGAGTTCGGTGCCCGCGAAGAGGAAGCCGCTGTACAAGTCGCTCTTCTTCCAGATTCTGATCGCCGTCGTGGCAGGTGTGCTCATCGGGCATTTCTGGCCGGACCTCGGATCCCAACTGAGGCCCCTCGGAGATGGCTTCATTAAACTCATCAAGATGATCATCGCGCCGCTGATCTTCCTGGTGATCGTCACCGGAATATCGGCCGTCGGCGACGTCAAGGCGGTCGGCCGGGTTGGCGTCAAGGCCCTGCTCTACTTCACCGGGGCCACACTGTTCGCCCTTGTCTTCGGCCTGATCGTGGGCAACATCGTCCAGCCGGGCGCCGGGCTGAACATCGACCCGTCCACCCTCTCCCAGGCGGACCTGGACGCGAAGACCGGGTCCGCGGCACCCAAGGATGCGGCGTCGTTCATCCTGGACATCATCCCCGCCAGCGTCATCGGCGCCTTCGCCAGCAACAGCCTCCTCCAGGTCCTCTTCTTCTCCGTCTTCTTCGGGGCAGCGATCGTCGTGATCGGCCGCGAGCGGTGCATGCCGGTGGTCAACGTCATGGAAACGGTCCTGGAACTGATCTTCAAGATCATGGCCTGGATCATGAAAGTGGCTCCCCTCGGCGCGTTCGGTGCCATGGCCTTCATCATCGGCCAATACGGGCTGGATACGCTGAGCACGTATGCGGTCCTGATTGCTGCCTGCTACGGCGCTGCGCTGGTGTTTATTGGCCTGCTGTTCGTCGTGGCCTGGGGCTTTGCCCGGGTGCCGCTCTGGCATTTCCTCAAATACACCCGGGAAGAATTCCTGCTGGCCCTGGGCACGGCTTCCACCGAAGCGGTGATGCCCCGGATCATGACCAAGCTGACCAACGCGGGCTGCTCCCGGGCCACCACGGGCCTGGTGGTTCCCACCGGCTACTCCTTCAACCTGGACGGTGCGGCGATCTACCTGTCGATCTCCCTGCTGTTCCTTGCCCAGGCCTTCGGCCACCACCTTGACCTCGGCCAGCAGCTGGCGGCCCTGGGCGTACTGCTGCTGACATCCAAGGGCATGGCAGGGGTTCCGGGATCGTCGTTCCTGGCCCTGTCGGCCACCGCCGCCGCACTGGGCATCTTCCCGGTCGCCGGCGTCGCGCTCCTCCTCGGCGCCGACCGGCTCATGGACTCCATGCGGGTTGTGGTCAACCTGCTGGGTAACTGCGTGGCAACGTTCGTGGTGTCCAAGTGGGAGGGCCAGTTCGACCACAGCGTCATGGTGCGGGCATTCAAAGGTGAAATCACCAACCATGACTCCGCGATCCTGCTCGGCAAGGAGGAGGATTTCGAAGGCCAGGAGCTGCAGCGCCTGACCGAGGGCCAGGATCCTTCGCCGAAGTTCCGCGGCGCGCCAACCCGCGACGTCATCCCCGAACTCCCGGCGGACGGGAGTGCCCGCGTAGGGTTCGGCAGCAAGGCACAGTAGGCATCCTGCCCGGCAGGTAAAGGCAAAAGAGGGGAAGGCCAGGACAGCAACGTCCTGGCCTTCCCCTCTTTCCTGGCACTGCCGGCCAGGCGTCCGGCCCCCCGCCGCCAGCACGCCGCCCCCTTGACGGCTCCGTGTGGAATAATCCGAGGAAGTGGTCCTAACCGGACCGCTCCAGACTAAGGAGGGGCTGGATGTCCGCCACACCAGGCAACACGGCGCAGGCGGCGACCGCGCCCATCAATAACACCCAGGTCCCCAAGCATGAGCAGCTCCGGCTCATCATCCTCAAACTTGCCAAGGAGGAGCTGGAGCCCGGCGCCCGGCTTCCCAGCGAGCGGACCCTCATGGATTCCTACGGCGTCAGCCGCATCACCGTGCGCGCCGCGATCGGCCGCCTGGTCAACGAAGGGCACTTGGTGCGGGTTCCGGCGAAGGGGACGTTCGTGGCGGACTCCCCGGTCCAGTCCACGCTGCACCTGGCCTCCTTCACGCAGGAGATGGAGGCGATGGGCCACGTCCCGAGCACGGTGGTCCTGGTGGCCGAACAAGTCCCGGCCCCCGCGGACACGGCAGCCGCACTCAGCCTCACCCCGGGCGCGGAGGCGTTCCACCTGAAGCGGCTCCGCCTTGCGGACGGCCGCCCGGTGAGCGTGGACGACGCCTGGTACAACCCCCAGCATGCGCCGGGGCTGCTGGGCATCGACCTCACCGGCTCCGTCTACAAGGCCCTGGCTGCGCAGTTCGGCCACCAGATCGACCGGGCGCGCCAAAGCGTCCGGTCCGAGGGCGCCCCGGCCGACATCGGAGCCCTCCTGGGGACGGGCACCGGAGCACCGGTGCTGGCGTTTGACCGCGTGTCCTATTCGGGCGCGCTGGCCATCGAGCATTCGCGCTCCTGGTACCGCTCGGACCGCTACTCCCTCAGCATGGAGGTCCGCTTGTGAGGCGGTTCAGCCGAGCGTAAACAACAGCTCGCCTGCCGTGACCTTGGCGGCCTCCACCAAGGTGGCTGTGTCCGGCTTGGTATCCAGGACGACGACGGGGCTCACCATTGAGTAGCCCGCGGCCAGGGCTGCAGTGGGATCCACATGCATGACCGGCTCGCCGGCGGCGACCACGTCCCCTTGGGCCACAAGCACCTTAAAGCCTTCGCCCTTGAGCTTGACGGTATCGATGCCCACATGCGTCAGGACGCCACGGCCTGACGACTCGACCACCACGAACGCGTGCGGCAGCATCTTGACCACTTTCCCTGCGACTGGGGACACGACGTCGAACGCCACCCCGGCGGGCGGCTCAACGGCTGCGCCGGAACCCACCATCTGGCCTGCGAATACGGGGTCCGGCACGTCGGCCAGCGGAATGACCGACCCGCCGATTGGGGCCTGGACCGGCAAGGACTGCGCCACTAGAGGAGGTCCTCGATGTCTTCGGCCAGCGTGTCCGCCTCCGGGCCCACAATGACCTGCACGGCGGTGCCGGCGGCCAGGACGCCATGGGCTCCCGCAGCCTTGAGCGACGCTTCGTTGACCAGCGAGGAGTCCTTCACCTCGGTGCGCAGCCGCGTGATGCACGCTTCCACTTCCACGATGTTGCCGGCTCCGCCCAGGCCTTCGATGATTTTTTCTGCTTTGGACATGGCTGCCCTTTCTGACGGTGCCCGTACGGAGCACATCTTCCTACACCTGGGCCGGCGGCCCCGGTACGACCAATGATGGCGTCTTTCGCCACGGGCGGCCCGTCCTGGAGGGAATTTTCCTTCCTTGACACCGGACCGTGGGATGAATCACACTGAACTGGTCATAACCAGACAGTACCGGCTGGAACCCGTTCTTCACAAGCCCCCACCCGAACCCCGCAGAGGTGCAACCATGTCAACATCCGAGACCACCGCCCTGGCCCCAGAGAAGAAGCCAAACAGGGCCTTCGCCACCCTTCAGCGGCTCGGCCGCTGCCTGATGCTCCCCATCGCAGTCCTTCCCGCCGCCGGCATCCTGCTGCGCATCGGCCAGGCCGACCTGCTCGGCGCCATCCCCGGTTTCGAAGGCGGCGCGTCCGTCATCTCCGCCGCCGGCAACGCCGTCTTCACCTGGCTGCCCCTCATCTTCGCGGTGGGCATCGCCGTCGGCTGGGCCAAGAAGGCAGACGGCTCCACCGCACTTGCGGCGGTGGTGGGCTACATGGTGATCGACGGCGTCTTCAAGGCGATGTCTCCCCTGGTCCTGGACGGGCAACTGGACCCCGCGGGGAAGCCGGCCATGATCAACTACGGCGTCCTCGCCGGAATCGTGGTGGGCCTGTTGTCCGCCGGCCTGTGGCAGCGGTTCTACCGCACCAAGTTGCCTGACTTCCTTGGCTTTTTCAGCGGCCGCCGCCTGGTCCCCATCCTGACGTCCGTCACCAGCCTGGTGGCCGGCGTCGTCCTGGCCCTGCTGTACCCGCTCTTCAACGCAGGCCTCTCCGCAGTGGGACAGGCTGTGGCGGGCAACGCGGTACTCGGCGGCGGAATCTACGGCTTCGCCAACCGCATGCTCATCCCCGCCGGTCTCCACCACATCCTGAACTCGGGCGTGTGGTTCCTCATCGGCGATTACACGGACGCCTCCGGCCACCTGGTCCGCGGCGACCTCAACCGCTTCTTCGCCGGCGACCCCACCGCCGGCACCTTCATGACCGGATTCTTCCCCATCATGATGTTCGGCCTGCCCGCCGCGGCCCTTGCTATCTGGCGCCACGCCAAGCCGTCGCAGAAGAAGATCGTGGGCGGCATCATGCTCTCCACCGCACTCACGGCGTTCTTCACCGGCATCACCGAGCCCCTTGAGTACTCGTTCATGTTCGTCGCGTTCCCGCTCTACGTCGTCCACGCCGCCCTGACCGGAACGTCCATGGCCCTGGTCAACGCACTGGGCATCCACGACGGCTTCACGTTCTCAGCCGGCCTGATCGACTTCGTCCTCAACTTCGGCAAAGCACAGAACGCGTGGATGCTGATCCCGATCGGCCTGGGCTACGCGGCCATCTACTACTTCCTCTTCTCGTTCGTCATCAAGCGCTGGAACCTGCGCACGCCGGGCCGTGAGGACGACGAAGTGACCGTGGAAACCGAAGCCGCAAAGTAGACCGCCCACCAACAGCACCCTCCAGCCGAAAGCATCACACCGCATGGAAATCATCATTCTGCCCACCCCTGACGACGTGGCCCGCACGGCCGCGGATGCCATCGAGGAACAGGTCCGCCGCGGCCCGTCCGTCCTGGGACTGGCCACCGGATCCACACCCCTGGGGACTTACCGCGAACTCATCGACCGGCACCGGAATGGCGGGCTGAGCTTCGCTTCGGCCCAGGCCTTCCTGCTGGACGAGTACGTGGGGCTGCCAGCCGGTCATCCCCAGTCCTACCACTCGGTCATCCGGGATGAATTCACGGCAAGCGTGGACTTCGGCGCCGGCGCGGTCCACGGGTTGGACGGCATGGCCCGGGATCCGCAGGCGGAGGCCGCCGCCTACGAGGCCCGGATCGCCGCCGCCGGAGGGGTGGATATCCAGATCCTGGGCATCGGGACGGACGGCCATGTGGGCTTCAATGAGCCCATGTCCTCGCTGGCCTCCCGCACGCGGATCAAGACGCTCACCCGCCAGACCCGCCAGGACAATGCACGCTTCTTTGACGCCCCGGAGGACGTCCCCGACCATGTGCTGACCCAGGGCCTGGGCACCATCCGGGAGGCCCGGCACCTGCTGCTGCTGGCTATGGGCGAGGCCAAGGCAGAAGCCGTGGCGGCCGCCGTCGAAGGTCCCGTCGCGGCGGCCTGCCCGGCGTCGGCCCTCCAACTGCACCCGCACGTGTCGGTGCTGGTGGACGAGGCCGCGGCCTCACGGCTCGCCCACCGCGAGTATTACCAGGACACCTTCGACCGGAAGCCGGCATGGCAGGGACTCTGAGGTCCGGTCAGGTGCCCACGGCCGGGACCGGGGCGCAGCTGGAGTTGGCGGTGGAGAATGCCGGCGGCGTCCGGCTTGCCGCGGCCGTGGGCGCGGCCCGCGTTGAACTGTGCGGCGCCCTGGCGGAAACAGAGGGCATCACGCCGAGCATCGGCACCATCGGGCAGGCGTGCGGCCTGGGCCTTCCCGTCCATGTCCTGGTGCGTCCGCGGCCCGGCGACTTCACGTATACGCCGGAAGAGCTCGATGTCATTGAGCGCGATGCCACCGCGGCCCTGGCAGCCGGAGCCTCGGGCGTGGTGGTTGGCGTCTTGTCCCCCGATGGCGGCCCGGACGTCCCGGCGCTCCGCCGCATCGTGGCGGCAGCGCGGGCCGTCAAGCCGGATGCCGCCATAACATTCCACCGCGCGTTCGACGCAGCCCTGGCGGCCGGCATCGACCCTGCCGAGGCACTCTCCCGGCTGGAGCGCGCCGGAGTGGACCGCGTCCTCACCAGTGGGGGCGCCCCGACTGCGCCGCGGGGTTGGAGATGCTGGGCAGGCTTGTGCAGCAGGGACGCCGCAGTGCGCCCTCGGTCCAGGTCATGGCCGGCGGGGGCGTCACCCTGGGGCTGGTACCGTCGCTCCTTGAAGCCGGAGTCCATGCCGTGCACACCTCGGCGCGGCCGCGGCACGGCGGCGCTGCGGGCGGCGGAGACCGGTCCGGCGCCGCGGATCCCACACTGGCAGCACGCATTGCCGCTGCGGTGTCCACCGATGCTTTCAACGAACAAAGGACCTTGAATCATGGGCGATGATGTTGTTCTTCGCGGCCGCATAGTCACCGCCTCGCTGGATATTGCGGACGGAGTGGTGGCGGCCGACGGCGGCCTGGTCACCTTCGCCGCGCCGGCGCAGGGCTTCCCCGGGGTACTTCCGCCGGAAGCACCCGCGGGCCGGGTCCTGGTGCCCGGCCTCGTCGACGTACACTGCCACGGCGCCTATGGTTCGGATTTCTCGGAGGGCGATCCCGATGGCGCCGCCAGGGCGGCACGCTACCTGCACAGCCGTGGAACCACCACGCTGGTGGCGAGCCTGGTCACCGGAAGGCCCGGGGACCTGGTCCGTAACCTTGGAATGCTGCGGGAGCTGGCAGGCCAGGAGTTGGTTGCCGGCTCGCACCTGGAGGGTCCTTTCCTCTCGGGCCACCAGTGCGGTGCGCACGATCCCGGCCTGCTCCTGGAACCTGATCCGGACCTGGTGGCCCGCATGCTGGCCGCGGCGGGGCCAACCCTGGCATCGATGACCCTGGCGGCCGAACTGCCCGGCGCCCCCGAACTGGCCGCCCGGCTTGCGACCCAAGGGATCATTCCGTCCCTGGGCCACACCGCAGCGGACCATGCGACGGCGGCAGCTTTCCTGGAGCTCGCGGCGGAGGCTTTGGATTCGGCCGGCAACGCGACCGGGCGGAACCGCCCAACGGTGACCCACCTGTTCAATGCCATGCCGCCACTGCACCACCGCTCGCCCGGGCCGGTATCGGCGAGCCTCAGTGCGGCCAAGGCCGGGCAGGCGGTGGTGGAGCTGATTGCCGATGGCGTGCACCTTGCCCCGGAGACCGTGAAGTTGGTGTTTGACCTCGTGGGGCCGGAGAACATCACGCTGGTGACCGATTCGATGGCCGCCACCGGCCTGGAGGATGGACAGTACATGCTGGGCTCCCTCGCCGTGACGGTTGCCGGCGGCGTAGCCCGGGTTGACGCCACGGGTGCCATTGCCGGGGGTACCAGCACGTTGCTGGATGTCATCCGCTCCTGCGTGGCTGCCGGCGTTCCCTTGCGGGATGCCGTCACCTCCGCCTCCGCCGTCCCCGCATCATTGTTGGGTCTCTCGGCGCAGGCCGGAGACCTGCGCGCCGGGATGCAGGCCGACGTCGTGGTCCTTGACCACGACCTGAGCCTGGCGGCAGTGCTGCGCAGGGGCCAATGGGTCAGCGCACCCAGCTGAGCAATCGGGGCAGGCTCCGCGGGTGCTTAGGCCCGGTCCAGCATGGTCCCGGGCTCATCACCTGCGTTCATGGCAGATCTGGCCGGGCCGACTAGTCCTTGTCGAGTTCCTCAAGCAGGGACTTAGCCGCCGTGGCGATGTCGTCGTAGTTGTTTTGGGCGGCCCGGCTTTCGATGGCCAGCACGGCGCACCTGTGCAGCCGGCGGAAATCCCCGAAGGGAAAGCTGTACCTGCCCTTCGTTTCGGGGGTCTTGTCGCTGTCTTCGCCAAGGTGCCAGGTGGCGTATTCCGTGTAGCCATGCTTGTCTACGAACGCATTTTCCTGGTCAGCGTCCGGTGCATGTTCGCTCCAGTCGTCGCGGGCATCGTGCGCGATTCTGGAGTCCTTGATCAGCTTCCGGGCCAGACGCAGCGCGGCGTCGTTCAGCTTGATGGTCATGAGGGGACCTCCGCCCTATCGCAGTTCCGTTGGTGCGGTCAATTTCAGGCTATGCAGCCGCTGCCGGCTCGTCCAGCAACTACGCGAGGAACCCTGCTATCCGCCGTCTTCGGCGGCTTCCTCGATCCGTCGGCGCTGCCGCTCAATTTCTTTTTCGCCTTCCTCTTCGGCCTCGTACAGCTTCGCGTTGCTGATCTTGAGTTCGAGCATCAGCGCATCGAGTTTCACATGCAGGGCGGCGGTGTCCCTGTTTTGGGTGTTCTGGATGATGAACACCATCAGGAACGTCACGATGGTCGTACTGGTATTGATGACCAGCTGCCAGGTGTCTGAAAACCCCAGCAGCGGACCGGTCAAGGCCCACACGATGAGTACAGCCACGGCGAGGACGAATACCCAGGCGTGTCCGAGTATCTTGGCCGTCCTGGTGGTGAAACGCGTAAAGACGTCAGGCCGGTTCTTATCGCTCGTCATGATGGCCTCCGTTTGAGCATTTTGTTGTGGTTCCTGTGCTGACTGAGAACTTTAGGCCTGACAGCCCCGGAGGAGCCGCAGCCGCAAAGCGGCGACGCTTCGATCTCTGCGCATTAGACAGCCCCGGGTGCTCCCGCGGCGCGCCGCCGAAATGCGGTCCGCTGCCTTGGCTCCTTCGCGGCCAGGGCCCTCAACCGGGGAACGATCCCAAGAGCCAAGGGCTGCCCGTGCCCGGGTGCCAGCAGGCGGGGTCCCAGTCCAGCGAGCCGCGCAACGGAGTCCTTCGCCATGTCCATATTCCATGTGGTGTACCAAGGCGGCCCGGACAGGTCAGGCAATCCCAGCAGGATCCCGCCGAAGGAGTTCAGGTTCACCGTGACGACTGCGTCGCCGGTGAGGAGGACGCCGTCGCCTGCGCGCCAGTAGGCAACGTGTCCGGCGGTATGGCCCGGCGTGGGCACCGCCACCCACCCGGGCAGGCCCGGCGCTTCGCCACTGCGGGGAAGGGGCCGCACGAGGTCCGAAATGTCACCCGCGGCCTCAATCCTGCGACGCGCACGGGCCGGCAGCGACCACATCAGCGGGGCTGTGATCCACCGGTCCAGCGGCATGGACCGCGCTGGAACATATCTTCCGGCCGCCATGGGCAACTCGGCCTGGTGGGCGTACACCGGCACCTCCCACGCGCGGGCCAACGCGCCCGCGGCGCCGGAATGGTCCGGGTGGATGTGGGTCAGGAAGATCGCGTCAGGTTTCGCCCCCGGCCCGAGGACGCGCTCAACGGCAATGCGTGCTGGTCCCGCGCTGCCTCCCCAACCGCAGTCGACGAGCGCCCAGGCCGGCCCGGACCGGACAAGGTAGAAGTTCGAAGCCATCGGCCCGCTGCCGGAGGTCAGGAGCAGGAGGCCGGAAGCGATCTCCCGGGGTTCAGAAACACGCATCGTCCAGTCGCACCCCCGCGTGGCGAATCACCGAGCGCAGCTCCATGTTGACGCTGCGGCGTTGACTCGTGGTTCCACTCCGCCGGCACCCGCCATAAGCCAATTCTTTCGCCGTTCCGTATCGCGCAGTAGGGCCGAACGGCCTTGGCTCGCGGGCCGAGGCTGCCCGCTCAGTCAGCCCCTGGCAGGCACACCTCCACGAGGCCGCCGTTGGTGCGCGTTTCGAAGACCGGCTGGCGGGCAGTGGCAGGCCCGGCCTTGACCTCGCCGGTCCGCAGCGAAAAAGTGCTCCGGTGCCAGGGGCAGACGACGCACGGGTCCCCGCCGTCGTCCTTGACCTTGCCTTCATGAAGCGGTCCGGAAAGGTGGCTGCAAACGTCGGACAGGACGTTGACGGTGTCACCCTCGCGGTGGACCAGCAGCGGGATCCCGGCCACGTCGCGCTTGTGGAGGCCGCCTTCGGGGAGGTCAACCAGCGGCGCCAGGGGATGCCAGCCGGACGGGAAACGGTGCGGGATTTCCTCGCTGTGGTTCACCCCGGCGGCTTGCCGGTAGGTGAGGTGGCCACCCAGGAAGCCACCGGCGCTCACCGTGGCCAGCCCCAGGTACGCCAGAACCTTGCCGCTGCGTTGGCTGCCCCTTGCCCGCTGGACCAGCGAGGCAAGGTAGAGGCCGGTAGCCGTGACGTTGGCCGCCGCATGCACCAGCCCCACCCGTTGCTGCTGCGGGTGCAGCTGCGACCAATCGGTGAACCCCGCCAGGGCGGACGGAACCACGCTGGCCGCGCCGACTCCAATCAGGAGACCGGCGGCCTTCTCGCCTCCCGGAACGGCATCAAGCACGCCGGCCGAAAGCCAAGCGCCAATTGGCACCTGGACGGCGAGGGGATGGACCGGGTGGCCGACAGGGACGCCGTGCAGGACATCGCGGGCCCAACGGGCCGGGATGACCTTCTTTACGGCTTTCCGGACACTCTTGGCCAGGGGATCAAGCCAGTCGGCATCCTCGAGGCGGGTGACAAGTTCAAGCGCGGGCAGCGGTTTCATGTGTCCTCCTTACCCCGATTACCGTAGTCCACTCAGGCTGGACCGGTACCCGAAAGCCGAACCCAATTTCCGGCCCCGGGCTTCCGGGCACTGCGACGAGTGGCGCCACCGGCCCTACTACAGCGGCGAGCCCAATACCGTGAACCGGTGGCCGGCCATTTCCCCGGACAGCAGCGGCATGGCCTCGGCGATGGCTGCGCGCGTGCTGTCCAATTGCAGTGATGCCTGGTGCGCCTCCGCGGATTCCCAGAGTTCGGAGACGAACACCGTGTCCGGAACGTCGTCATTGATCCCCACCTCGTACAGCAGGCAGCCGGCTTCCCTCATCCCGGGCTTGGGCCGGAGCAGTATGGCCACCAGGGCATCGCGCTGGCCGGGCTTGGTTCCGAGCATTCCCACATTGGCAAAAGTCATAGGGACAGTGTGCAACACGGGCCGGACAACAGTCTCCGGGGACGGTCGGTCAGGCCGGGGCCGACAGCGCGGGTGCGGAAGGCAGCCCAGGAAAGCGGGGCGACAGGACCTACCGGCCTGCCGCCGGCGAAGCGGTTGCCGGCTGTGCAGAGACTGCGCCCGGGTGCGTGATCTCGGCGCCGGTTCCCGCCGCTTCCCCGTGCGGCAGCGTGGCAACGTGCGGCTGTCCGGCCACTGCCGTCGTCGTGCTTCCACCGGCGGATTCCGTCGCCGCGTCCCCACCGGCGAAAGCCCGGACCATGGCCTCGCGGTCGAACTGTCCTTCCCATTTGGCCACTACGAACGTGGCCACGCAGTTCCCCAGCAGGTTCACCACCACACGCATGGAGTCCATGAGGCGGTCGGCGCCGAGGAGGAGCGCTACGCCGGCTACCGGGAAGATGCCCAGCGCACCAGCGGTGGCGGACAGGGCGAGGAAGGCAGATCCGGGAACTCCAGCCATGCCCTTGGACGTCAGCATCAGGATGCCCAGGGCCGCGAGCTGCTGGCCCAGGTCAAGGTTGTAGCCAAAGGCCTGGGCCAGGAAGAGCAGGGAGATGGAGAGGTAGATGGCTGCGCCGTCGAGGTTGAACGAGTAGCCGGTGGGAACCACCAGGCCCGTGGTGGCGCGGGAGCAGCCCGCATTGGTCAGCTTTGTCATGATCCGCGGCAGGACGGACTCCGTGGATGCCGTGCCCAGGGCCAGCAGGAATTCCTCTCGGGTGTACTTGAGGAACTGCCACAACGGCACCCGGGGGTAGGCCCATGCCACCACGAAGAGGAGTCCGATGAACACCACTGCGGCGCCGTAGCAGGCGGCGATCAGCACCGCGTAGGTCCCGAGGGACTCGAGGCCGTACTGGCCGATGATGAAGGCCATGGCGCCGAACGCTCCCACCGGCGCGGCACGCATCACCCAGCCCATGATCTTGAAGAACAGTTCCAGCACGGTTTCCATCAGGGTGATTACAGGCAGGCAGCGTTCACGGCCGACGACGACGATCGCCGCGCCGAAGAAGACGGAGAAACAGAGGACCTGGAGGAGGTTGTTGCCAGCGAAGGCGCCAATAACGCTGGTGGGGATGATGCCGAGCAGGAAAGCACCGGCATCCTTGGGCGGAGCGGTGGAGGTTTTGGCGTTGAGTGCGTCCTGGGACAGGGTGGCGGGATCGATGTTGAGGCCGGCGCCGGGCTGGACCAGGTTGGCGACGACGAGCCCGAAGACCAGGGCGAACAGGGTAGCGCCGGTGAAGTAGGCCAGGGCTTTGACGCCCACCCGGCCCACGGCCTTGACGTCGCTGACCGCGGCGATCCCGCTGACGATCACCAGGAAGATCAGCGGCGCAATGATCATCTTGATCAGCTGGATGAAGCCGTCGCCGAGCGGGCGGAGTCCTGCGCCGAGGTCCGGCCAGAAGTGGCCGATGAGGACGCCCGCCACCACCGCCACGAGGATCTGGACGAAAAGGGACCTGTACAACGGTTTCCTGCGTGCATCCTGGGCCGGCGGCCGCGTGGTGGCGGAGGCGGTGATCTTCATGCTGTGTGCCTGTTCGTTGGGAGGGACACCGTACGGGAGCGGCGTCTGCTTCGGATGGCGGCGCCGGAACGCCGCAGGGTCATCCCAAAACTAGGGAATCCATGTTTCCGGAAAGATAAATCCGTAATGCGGAAGTATTAAAGTATTTATTCCAAACGCCGTATTATTGCTGCGGCTATAGTCCATCCAGCCAAGGGCCGCAACGGCGAGCCAGCAGCCCCGGCGAACAAGCAACATCGGCGAACAAAGGGACCCCATGGAAGACCCCGCGCAGGACAAGACCGGCCCACTCCAGGACACCGGAACAGCCGTCTCGGACCCAGCTTCCCGGCGCCCCGGCCGGACCCACCTCACATCCGCGGGCCGGAATCCGGCCGCGGAAACCGGCACCGCCATCCTGCTCGGCATCGCTGCCGCCTTCGTGGGACTCGCCCCGTGGCTGGTCACGGGGGCCCGGCTCCCGCTGCAAAATCTGTGGGCCAGCGACGCCCTTCCGGCGGACATGCCCCTCACGTTCCTGCCGCTGAGCCAGTACCGGGGAACCACCATTGTGGCCTTGTTGACGGTCGGCGCAGCGGCTGCGGGCCTGGCCCTCCGCGTATGGAAACCGTGCCGCCGCGGCCTTGCCACGGCGGGCGCCCTGTTTGGTGTGCTATTGGTCCATATAGGTGCCACCGTCCAATCGTTCACCGCACTCAACGACGGATTGGCGCCCGGATCCAGTTCAGCCCTGTATTTCGCCGGCCTGCTGGGCGGCACCATCGCGGCCACAGCTGCCGGCGCCTTGGCGCTGCTGATGCTCGCAGCAAGGTCGCGCGCCGTGGCCGCGTTGGGCGTCGGCTTCATGGCGGTGCCCTTCGCTTCCTGGCTGGCCGCAGCCACCACCTTCATGGCGGGCGCGGACGCCGTCCCCGCCCCGATCAGCATGGCCTGGCGCTGGCTTCCGGCGGTCCTGGTTGGCCTGGCCCTGGCGTGTTGTGGATTCAGGCCGCTCGTCCGGCTCCTGGTGTGGGCAGCCGACGTGGCCCTGCTCTGGCTTGTTCCAGCGCTCTTCACCAGCGTGAACTACGTCCTCGGGACCCGCGTCTACCTTGGCGACTTCCAGGAGATGGCCGTGCTGTCGCGCCAGATCCTGGCGGCCACCCTCGGGCCGGCGGGCGGAGCAGGGCCCAGCATCCTCGTGGCCCTGGGCATCGGGACCGCGGGAGCAGTGTTCTTCAGCCTCCGGGACAGGAAGAATATGCGGCAGGCAAGCATCGAGGCCGGCGACGGCCGCACGGCGTAGCGCACCGCGGACTCACTCTGCTGCGCCCAGGCTCGCTTCATGCACCACGGCGCCGGTCGCCGTCGTATCTTCCCTCAGCATCCAGCCCACCCGCTTGACTGTCCGCAGCATCACTGCACTTTCGACGATCTCGATGCCGGGCACCTTCTGCTGCAACGCCAACTCGGCAGACATGATGTCGGCGAGCGAATGCAGCCACATGATGATCACGAAGTTGGTGGGTCCGGTGGTTGAGGCACTCAGCCTGACATTGCTGATAGCCCGTATTTCCGCCGCCGCGGCCTCATGCCCGCCTGCCGGTACGTTGACAAACCATTGGCACGTCACCGGAAACGACGAATAGCGCTGGGCGATTTCGCAGCGGAAGGACAGGATGCCGCTGGCCAGCACCCGGTTCAGCTGGCGTTGCGTCGTGGCCGGGTGGCGGCCCAGCGCGCGCGCAATGTCCGCGGCGGTGGCACGGCCGTCCCGCGCCAGGAACGGCAGGAGGTCGAGGTGGCTCTCAGCCAGCCGGCCCGCGGCCGGCCCCGGTTCGGTCCCGGGCTGGCTGCCGAGCGCCCGGAGCGCAGCCAGCTGGGACCGGCTCAGGACGTTCAGCCGCCAGTCGTCCCCGCTGCTGTGCAGCCGCGTGCAAAGGGCCACCTGGTACTTGGTCAGGCCCTCGATGGCCTTGAGCCTGGAGACGATCTTGTCGCTGAATTCCTCCAGCGAGCGGGTGATGACGGTGAGCATCAGGTCCCGGTTGCTGGCCGCCTCTTCCACGGTGACGATCTCCGGAATGGCTGCCAGCTGGGCCGTGACGCTTTCACGCCGGGTCATCTCGCAATCCACCGCAACGTAGGCCAGGAGCATCTGCTTCGGATCCCCGGCCAGGTGGGCAGTAACCCACGATGCGCCGCTTGAGGTCAGCCGCTCCCAGCGGGCGGCCAACGTGGTGGGATGTACGCCGAGGACCTTGGCAGCATCCGCCCAGCCCAGCCGCGGGGCGGCCTGCAGGACCTGGATCAGGGCAAGATCGTCCTCGCTCAGCTCTTCTGACATGGCCCTCCCAATGCGCGAATCCTGTCCCAATGCGCAGTTTCAAGCATAATTCCAGCGGTTTTGCTGAGTGTGAACCACGCCACTCCAGAATAGTCTCCAAGCCCGAATGCCAATTGCCAAGGAGTGCCACGTGCCCACGACCGTCGACGCCAAGGACCTGCAGGAAGACCTCATCCGCCTGCGCCACGACCTTCACCGCCAACCGGAAATCGGGCTCCAACTCCCCCGCACCCAGGAGAAGGTCCTCCAGGCACTGGACGGACTCCCCTTTGAGATCACGCTGGGCAAGGACACGACGTCGGTCACCGCAGTCCTGCGCGGAGGGCACCCCGGAGGCGAGGCCGCCGGTCCCCGTCCCGCAGTCCTGCTGCGCGCCGACATGGACGGGCTGCCCGTGCAGGAGAAGACCGGCGTCGACTTTACGTCGCAGGCGGACGGGGCCATGCACGCCTGCGGCCACGACCTGCACACTTCCATGCTCGTGGGAGCCGCCACGCTCCTGGCCGACAAGAAGCACCTGCTCGGCGGCGACGTCGTCCTCATGTTCCAGCCAGGCGAGGAAGGGTTCGACGGCGCAAGCTACATGATCCGCGAAGGTGTCCTGGACGCCGCCGGAACCCGCGTCCAGTCAGCCTACGGAATGCACGTGTTCTCCTCGCTGGAGCCGCACGGCACCTTCTGCACCAAGCCCGGCGTCATGCTCAGCGCCTCAGACGGGCTGGAAGTCACGGTGCTCGGCGCAGGCGGCCACGGTTCCGCGCCGCATTCGGCGAAGGACCCGGTCACCGTTGCCGCGGAGATGGTGACCGCCCTGCAGGTGATGGTCACCCGGCAGTTCAACATGTTCGATCCCGTGGTCCTGTCAGTGGGCGTGCTCCACGCCGGCACCAAACGGAACGTCATCCCCGAATCCGCCCGCATCGAGGCCACCATCCGGACCTTTTCCGAGGCGTCACGCCACAAGATGATGGACGCCGTCCCGCGCCTGCTGAAAGGGATCGCCGCAGCGCACGGGGTGGAAGTGGCCGTCGACTACCTGCAGGAATACCCCCTCACCATCACCAGCGAGGACGAAACACACACGGCCGAAAAGGTGATCACCGAACTGTTCGGCGAGCGCCGGCTCTCACGCTGGGCAACCCCGCTCAGCGGCTCCGAGGATTTCTCCAGGGTGCTGGCCGAGGTGCCCGGCACCTTCGTAGGCCTCAGCGCCGTGGCCCCCGGCGGCGATCCGGCCACCTCACCGTTCAACCACTCACCGTACGCAACGTTCGACGACGGCGTGCTGGCTGACGGGGCCGCGCTGTACGCGGAACTCGCCATGTCGCGGCTGGGCGCCCTCGCCCCGGCCTCCTAGCCTCCGGAACCAGCGCAACCTCCTCTCCCCCAGACCCAACCGACCAGGAAGAACACCATGTCCGTCGCAGTAAGCAAGCCCCAGACTGGACGCATGTCCACCGCGAAAACCATCGTCGGCACCGGCATCGGAAACGCCGTTGAGTGGTACGACTGGGCAATCTATGCCACGTTCACCCCCTTCATCGCCAGCCAGCTCTTCAGCAAGGAAGACCCGGCATCGGCCGTGTTGTCCACCCTGGCGATCTTCGCCGTCGGATTCGTGGCCCGGCCGTTCGGCGGGTTCCTGTTCGGCTGGATCGGCGACCGGGTGGGCAGGAAGACTTCCATGACGCTCGCCGTGGGCCTCGCTTCGCTGGGCAGCCTGATGATCGGTGTTGCGCCAACCTTCGCCAGCGTGGGCGCGTTCGCGTCACTCATGCTCCTGGTGGCCCGGCTGGTCCAGGGCTTGGCGCACGGCGGGGAGTTGCCATCGTCGCAGACGTACCTGTCCGAAATGGCACCCAAGGAGTACCGCGGATTCTGGGCCACGCTGATCTACACGTCCGGAACCGTGGGGATCCTGTTCGGCACCCTCCTGGGGGCTGTCCTGAACATGGCGCTGACCACGGAGGCTATGAACGCCTGGGGCTGGCGGGTCCCGTTCCTGATCGGCGCGGCCATGGGCCTGTACGCCTTGATCATGCGGTCACGGCTGCATGAAACCGAAGCGTTCGAGGGTGAAGCAACCACGGCCAAGCGTGCGGCGATCTGGCCGCAGATTGTCCGCTACCGCAAGCAGGCGCTGCAGGTGATCGGCCTTACCGTTGGCCTCACGGTGATCTACTACATCTGGGGTGTGGTGGCGCCAAGCTACGCCACCACGGCGCTGAAGATCGACCGCGGCGAGGCACTTTGGGCAGGCGTGGTCGCCAACATCGTCTTCATCGCTGCGCTGCCGGTCTGGGGCAAGCTCTCAGACCGGATCGGCCGCAAGAAAGTCCTCTGGGCCGGCGCCATCGGCTCGGCCGTGCTGCACTTCCCCATGACCTGGCTGTTGAAGGACTCCGCCTGGCAGCTGGCGGTGAGCATGTCGGTGATGTTGATTTTCGTGGCGGCGAGCGCAGCAATCGTCCCGGCGGTCTACGCAGAGCTGTTCCCGACGTCGATCCGCACCGTGGGGGTGGGCGTCCCCTACTCCATCTGCGTGGCGGTCTTCGGCGGCACGGCCCCCTACCTGCAGCAGTGGTTGGGGTCCTCGCTGGGCGCACCGCAGGTGTTCAACGTCTATGCGGTGCTCCTGCTGGTGATCAGTGCGGCCTTCGTGTTCACCATCCCCGAAACCAAAGGCAAGGACCTGACGCACTAGCTTGCCCCTCCGCAGAAGGTCCCCGGCGCGAATTCTGGCGCCGGGGACTTTTGGCTGTGCAGGGAGCGCCCTGCCCTTGAAGCACCTGGCGGCCCCTCCCTGGCTTCACACTCCGTCAGGCAGCCGCCGGCAACACGAGGAGGTACCCGGCCGGCAGTCCGCTGCTCCAGCGCCGCGGCTCGCGGATCACGAACTGCGTCGCCAGCTGCTCGGGGCTGAGCAGGCTGTTGGGCGCCGGCGATGGCCCCCACTGCGTACTGCCGTAGGGATACAGGGGATCCAGGACGTGAATGCCCGTCACGGAGAAGTCGGGGAATTGCCGGGGATCGCCCAGCGACTCGAACCCGCTCATGACCCAAGCATGGCGGCCGCTCCACATGACCAACCCCACCGGCCTTCCCGTCTCGGCCATGGCGCGCGAGGCCGTGCGGAGCGCCTCGCCATAGTCCGGGATGCTGACCACCCGATAGGGACCCATTCCCGATTCGGTCAGCACTTGCGCCCAGCCATAGGGGTTGGCGCCATTGAACGAGTCGGACGAGCGGGCGCGGGCCATCTCCCACAAATCGCTTTGCTGCGCCCTGTCAGCCCAGCCGCTTCCCCCGGTGTCGTCGATGAGGTTATGGGCCATCTGGATGCTCGCGGCAACACACCAGTCGAAGGTGTACTGGGGAACGAAGTCACCTTCCCGGTACAGGTTCAGGGCGAAGGGCTGCGGAGCCGGTGCAGGCGGAGCCGAGGGCGCCTCCGCAGCTGGCGAAAAACCAGGGGCCGATGCCGTCGTTGGCGCAGGCGGCAGAGTCGGGGCGCCCCCAGCTTCGGCCACCACCGGACCGGCAGGCGCCGTTCCGGATGGCGCAGCCGTTGACACAGGTGCGGTGGCCGCCTCCGGAAGGCCCGTCGTCGGTGTGCAGGCCGTAAGGAATCCGGCCAGGGCGACCACCCAAGCCAGAACGCGCAGGCGGGCACCGGTCATGATCGATTGGCTCCATTCCTGACGAGCGGGCTTAGCTCCTTCCAGTGTCCTGCCCCCGGCGCCCCCTTGACTAGCCCACCCTGCGATCCCTACACTTTTCATAAAGCAGAATCTAAATTCCACAAAGCGGAAACGGTGAAGGCCGGGAAGCAAGGGAAGATAGATCAAAGCCCCTCCTCGGAAGGACCTACGATGACGTACACAGTGAACTGCTCCATCCTCCTCACGGAGCTGCCCCTGCTCGAGCGCCCGGCGGCCGCCAAGGCAGCCGGCTTCGACGCCGTCGAATTCTGGTGGCCCTTCGAAACCTCCGTCCCGGCCGACAGCGAGATCACGAAGTTCGAGAACGCCATCACGGATGCCGGCGTCCAGCTCACCGGCCTGAACTTCAACGCCGGCAACATGCCCGCCGGTGACCGCGGCCTGGTTTCCTGGAAGGGACGCTGCTCCGAGTTCAAGGACAACATCGACGTCGTCACCGGCATCGGCGAGCGACTGGGCTGCAAGGCCTTCAACGCCCTCTACGGCAACCGGCAGGACGGCTTCACCCCCGAAGAGCAGGACGAGCTGGCCGTCAAGAACCTGGCGGCAGCAGCCGAAGGCGTTGCCCGCATCGGTGGCACCGTCCTCCTCGAACCGGTCAGCGGCGCACCCAAATACCCGCTCCTCACCGCCAACGACGCACTCGACGTCATCACCCGAGTCAAGGAGGAGGCCGGCGTCGGGAACATCAAGCTCCTCGCCGACTTCTACCACCTGGCCGTCAACGGCGACGACGTCGAATCCGTCATCGAAAACCACGCCAAGGACTTCGGCCACATCCAGATCGCCGACAACCCCGGACGCGGCGCACCCGGCACCGGGACCCTCCCGCTCGGAGAATGGATCGCCCGCAGCCGCGAACTCGGGTACCAGGGGTACATCGGCCTCGAATATAAGGAACCGCAGGAAACCGCCTTCAGCTGGGCCATCCGCGAACACGCCGTCCGGTAACCACCGCCGCACAAACGCAAGATCCTCAAGACTTCAGAAAGAGAACCATCATGAGCAACGTCGCAGTCATCGGACTCGGAATCATGGGCCTGCCCATGGCCATCAACCTGGTCAAGGCCGGCCACTCCGTCACCGGTTTCAACCGCAGCCAGGACAAGATCGAGAAGCTTGTCTCCGAAGGCGGCCAGGGCGCGTCGAGCATCGCGGACGCGGTCAAGGATGCCGACGTCGTCATCACCATGGTGCCGGACTCCCCCGACGTTGAAGGTGTGGTCAGCGGCAAGGACGGCGTCTTCGCCAACGCCAAGCAGGGCGCCCTGTGGATCGACGCCTCCAGCATCCGCCCCGACGTCGCCGTCCGCCTCGCCGCAGACGCCAAGGAAGCCGGCATCCGCCCCCTCGACGCCCCGGTCTCCGGCGGCGAACAGGGCGCCATCGACGCCGTCCTCTCCATCATGGTGGGCGGCGACAAGGCAGACTTCGACGACGCCCAGGACGTCCTGAACGCCGTCGGCAAGACCATCGTGCACGTGGGCCCCTCCGGCTCCGGCCAGACCGTCAAGGCAGCCAACCAGCTGATCGTCGCGGTCAACATCGAAGTCCTCGGCGAAGCCATCGCCTTCCTCGAGGCCTACGGCGTGGACACCGACGCCGCCCTCAAAGTCCTCGGCGGCGGCCTGGCCGGCTCCAAGGTCCTGGAGCAGAAGGGCCAGAAGATGCTGGACCGCAACTTCGACCCCGGCTTCCGCCTTGCCCTGCACCACAAGGACCTGGGCATCGTCACCTCCGCCGCCCGCGAAGCCAACGTGGCCATCCCGCTCGGCGCCATCGCCGCCCAGCTCGTCGCCGCCACCGTCAACCAGGGCGACGGCGCACTGGACCACTCCGGACTCTTCAAGCAGGTCCTCCAGCTCAGCGGCAGGAAGTAACCACTCCCCCGCGCAGCCGGGACAAAAAAGCGCGGGAACAAGCACCGAAGCAGGGAGCCCGCCGTCGTGGATTACGACGGCGGTCCCACCACCACACCCAAAAACAGGTTTCGACGGGCTCAACCACCGGGCCCGACCACAAGCTTTCAAGGAGCACCCCATGAGCAAGATGCGTACCGTTGATGCAGCGGTGGCCATCCTGGAAAAGGAAGGCGCCATCGAGGCGTTCGGCCTGCCAGGCGCCGCCATCAACCCCTTCTATTCCGCAATGCGCGCCCACGGCGGCATCCGCCACACCCTGGCCCGCCACGTCGAAGGTGCCAGCCACATGGCCGACGGCTTCAGCCGCGCCAAGGACGGCAACATCGGCATCTGCATCGGCACCTCCGGCCCCGCCGGCACCGACATGGTCACCGGCCTCTACGCCGCGTGGGCCGACTCCATCCCCATGCTCTGCATCACCGGCCAGGCACCCGTGGCCAAGCTGCACAAGGAAGACTTCCAGGCCGTGGACATCGAGTCCATCGCCAAGCCCGTCACCAAGATGGCCATGACCATCCTGGAGCCGGGCCAGGTTCCGGGCGCCTTCCAGAAAGCGTTCCAGCTGATGCGGTCCGGCCGCCCCGGCCCGGTTCTCCTGGACTTGCCCATCGACGTGCAAATGGCCGAGATCGAATTCGACATCGACACCTACGAGCCCCTTCCCGTCGAGAGGCCCAGGGCATCCCGCAAACAGCTGGAAAAGGCCCTGGACATGCTCCTCGCCGCCAAGCACCCGCTGATTGTGGCCGGCGGCGGCATCATCAACGCCGGCGCCTCCGCGCAGCTGGTGGAGCTGGCAGAAACCCTGAACGTGCCGGTCATCCCCACCCTGATGGGCTGGGGCACCATTCCGGATGACCACCAGCTGATGGCCGGCATGGTGGGCCTGCAGACCTCGCACCGCTACGGCAACGAGAACTACCTGCAGAGCGACTTCGTGATCGGCATCGGCAACCGCTGGGCCAACCGCCACACCGGCGGCCTGGAAACCTACACGGCCGGCCGCACGTTCGTGCACATCGACATCGAGCCCACCCAGATCGGCCGCGTGTTCTCCCCTGACCTGGGCATCGCGTCCGACGCCGGCGCGGCGCTGGCCGGGCTGGTTGAGCTCGCCAAGGAACGGGCTGCTGCCGGTTCCCTGCCGGACTACAGCGCCTGGGTTGCCGAATGCCAGGACCGGAAGGCATCGCTGCACCGCAAGACCCACTTCGAGAACATCCCCATCAAGCCGCAGCGCGTGTACGAGGAGATGAACAAGTCCTTCGGCCGCGACACCACCTACGTGTCCACCATCGGGCTGTCGCAGATCGCCGGCGCGCAGATGCTGCACGTGTTCGGCCCGCGCAAGTGGATCAACGCCGGCCAGGCAGGCCCCCTGGGCTGGACCGCCCCGGCCGCCCTCGGCGTCGCCCGCTCCAACCCGGACCAGACTGTGGTGGCCCTCTCGGGTGACTACGACTTCCAGTTCATGATCGAGGAACTGGCCGTGGGCGCGCAGTTCAACCTCCCGTACATCCACGTGGTGGTGAACAACTCCTACCTGGGCCTGATCCGCCAGTCCCAGCGCGGTTTCAACATGGAGCAGAACGTTTCCCTGGCGTTCGAGAACATCAACAGCGCGCACCTTTCCGAGGACACCCGCGGCTACGGCGTGGACCACCTCAAGGTGGCCGAAGGACTGGGTTGCAAGGCCGTCCGCGTGGAGGACCCCAGCGACCTCGCCGCCGCCTTCGACAAGGCCAAGGCCCTGATGGGCGAGTTCCAGGTTCCCGTGGTGGTGGAAGTGATCCTGGAGAAGGTCACCAACATCTCCATGGGCGTGGAAATCAACGCCGTGAACGAGTTCGAGGAACTGGCAGAGAGCAGCGCCGACGCCCCCACCGCCATCCTGGCCTTGCAGGCATAACCATGCGCGTGGTTATTGCCCCGGACAAGTTCAAAGGATCCCTCTCCGCGCCGGACGTGTGTGCCCACCTTGCGAAGGGCCTGCAGCGAGGCGCGGGCGGCAACCTTGACGTGGTCCGGATTCCGGTTGCCGACGGCGGCGAGGGCACCCTCGACGCCGCCGTCGGCTCCGGTTTCACCCGCCGCACGGCAACGGTCACCGGGCCCACCGGGCAGCCGGTGGAGGCGGACTTCGCGGTCCGCGGCCACGAGGCGGTCATCGAAATGGCCACCGCGTCCGGGCTCGCCTTGGTGCCGCGGACCAGCAAGGGCGGCAGGCCGGACTCGGCAGCAGCCACCGCGGCGACGTCCCTGGGAACCGGGCAGCTGATCCGGGCAGCCTTGGACGCCGGTTGCCGCCGCATCGTACTGGGCGTTGGGGGCAGCGCGAATACCGACGGCGGCGCGGGACTCCTGCAGGGGCTCGGCGCCCGGTTCCTCGACAGCAGGAACAACGAACTCCCACCCGGCGGTGCGGCGCTCGCCAACCTGCACAGCATCGATTTCACCCACTTTGAACCGCGCTTGGTGGACACCCGCTTCGTGCTGGCATCCGACGTCGATAACCCCCTGCTGGGCGCCCAGGGCGCCGCGGCGGTTTTCGGCCCGCAAAAGGGTGCCACACCACAAGACGTCGGCATGCTCGACGCCGCCCTGGCCAGGTTTGTCGAAGTCCTGGCCAGGGAAATCGGATTCCGCGCCGTCAAGGCCGCAGAGGCTCCCGGAGCCGGGGCGGCCGGCGGCGTGGGTTACGCCGCCATCGCCGTCCTGGCCGCAACGCGGCGGCCGGGCATCGACGTCGTGCTTGAATTCACGGGACTGGCGGACCGCCTGGCCGGCGCCGACCTGGTCATCACCGGCGAGGGCAGCCTGGACGAACAAAGCCTGCTCGGCAAAACCCCCATGGGTGTTGCCCGGGCCGCGGCGGCGCAGGGCGTTCCGGTCATCGCCGTCTGCGGCCGGACCACCCTGGACCACGGGCAGGCGGCGGCCGCAGGATTCGACGATGTTTACGCTTTGACGGCGCTCGAATCAGATGTAAACAGGTGCATAGCAGAGGCAGGGCCGCTGCTGGAGCAGCTGGGCACCCAAATCAGTGCGGGGCTGGCGGCCAACAGGCCTGCCACCGCAAGTACCAAGGAGGACCTCCGTGTCTGAAGAACGTTTTGACCTCGTCATCCGGGGCCGGCGCATCCTGACCACCGCCGGGATTGCCCCACGGGAGGTGGGGGTCCGCAACGGCAGAATCGTGGCCCTCGAACCGCTCGGCAACGGCCTTGCCGGTGCCGAAGTCATCGAACTCGCTGACGACGAGACGCTGCTCCCGGGCCTGGTGGACACGCACGTCCACGTCAACGAGCCCGGCCGCACCGAATGGGAGGGCTTCGCGTCCGCCACCCGGGCCGCGGCAGCCGGCGGGGTGACCACCATCATCGACATGCCGCTGAATTCCGTCCCGCCCACCACCACCGTGGAAAACCTCAAGCTCAAGCGCGAGGTGGCCGAGGACCAGGCGTTCATCGACGTCGGCTTCTGGGGTGGCGCCATCCCCGGCAACAAGGCCGACCTGCGGCCCTTGCACGATGAGGGCGTCTTCGGCTTCAAGTGCTTCCTCCTGCACTCCGGCGTGGACGAGTTCCCGCACCTGGACGCGGACGAGATGGAGGAGGACATGGCCGAACTCAAGTCCTTCGACTCGCTCATGATCGTCCACGCCGAGGACTCGCACGCAATCGACCGCGCACCGCACCCCGGCGGCGACCACTACTCCACGTTCCTGGCCTCCCGCCCCCGCGGCGCCGAGAACAAGGCCATCGCCGAGGTGATTGAACGGGCCCGCTGGACCGGTGCGCGGGCGCACATCCTGCACCTGTCGTCGTCGGACGCCCTGCCCATGATCGCCAGCGCCAAGCGCGACGGCGTCAAGCTCACCGTGGAGACTTGCCCGCACTACCTGACCCTGATGGCGGAGGAAATCCCCGACGGCGCCACAGCCTACAAGTGCTGCCCGCCCATCCGCGAGGCCTCCAACCGGGAGCTCCTCTGGGAGGGGCTGCAGGACGGCACCATCGACTGCATCGTCTCTGACCACTCCCCCTCCACCCTGGACCTGAAGGACCTGGAAAACGGCGACTTCGCCGTGGCCTGGGGCGGCGTCTCCTCGCTGCAGCTGGGCCTGTCCCTGATCTGGACCGAGGCGCGGCAGCGCGGCATCCCGCTGGAGCAGGTAGTGTCCTGGATGGCCGAAAAGCCCGCCAACCTGGCCCGGCTCGGCAACAAGGGCCAGCTGGCCCTTGGCTACGACGCAGACTTCGCCGTCTTCGCTCCGGACGAGGCCTTCGTGGTGGACGTCTCCAAGCTCAAGCACAAGAACCCCATCACTCCCTACGACGGCAAGGCCCTGTCCGGCGTGGTCCGCAAGACCTTCCTCCGCGGCGCCATGGTGGACGGCCAGACCCCCACGGGCAAGCTGATCCGCCGCGGCGGCGTATAAGGACCGGCCATGGCAGTGGAAGCCCATCATCCGCGGCCGGCGGCCGCGCACCAGGTTCCAGCCAGGCGGGCCACCGCTTACGGGCTGGCCTTGTGGGTGGTTCCGGCTGAAGGCGCGAGCCCGGAACTCCTGCGCCACGCCGCCCGTATGGTCCTCGCCAAAGCCCTGCAGACTGCTCCGGAGGCGGAAGTCCATTGGCCTGCCGCCGGAGCCCCCACGTCCGCCGCGGAGGGAGCCGCAAACCACTCCTCCCGCACTCCCTCCGCGGCGGAGGATCCGTGCCCGGCACAGTCGGGGGACGACGACGGCACCCTGCTCCCGCCGTCGGCCGGTCCCGTCAGCCGGGTGGCCGTGGACCTCGCGGCCGATGCCGTCCTGCTGGACGGGACGCCGGTGGCCCTCACCGGCGTCGAATACAAGGTGCTGCACTACCTGGTGACCCACCTGTCCCGCACGGTAGGCCGGGAGGAACTGCAACAGTTCCTGGAGTCCCTGGCGTTTCCCGGAGCCACCGCACGGTCCATCGACGTGTATGTGGGGAGGATCCGCAGGAAGCTGGGCAATGCCCGCCATGCCGTGGCCACCGTCCGCGGCGGCGGCTACCAGTTTGTTCCCGGTCCGCACGCAACCGTTCGTGGTCCGGCGGAATACTGCATATGACGCAGGAGTTGTATCACCAAGCGGCAAACCGCTTCACTGGATGTTTGGCCATCACTGACCGAGTCTTACAAAGGAACGCCATGAGCCCCACCCTGACCACCAAGCTTCAGCCCGGTACGCCGGCTCCTGAGTTCACCCTCCGGGACGCCCAGGGCCGCGAGACCTCGTTGGCCGATTACCGTGGCAAGAACGTCATCGTGTACTTCTACCCCAAAGCCGCCACTCCCGGCTGCACCACCGAGGCCTGCGACTTCCGCGACAGCCTGTCCTCCCTGCAGGGCAAGGGCTACGAGGTTGTCGGCGTCTCCCCCGACGCCCAGGAGGCCCTGGCCGGCTTCACCGGTGATTTCTCCCTGACCTTCCCCTGCTCTCGGACCCCGACCACGCTGTCGCCCTGGCCTACGGAGCCTGGGGCGAGAAGCTGGTCAACGGCGAAATCCACGAAGGAATCGTCCGCTCCACCGTTGTGGTGGACCCCGAAGGGAAGGTCACCCTGGCCCAGTACCAGGTGCAGGCCGACGGGCACGTCGCCCGCCTGAAGGAAGCCCTCGGCATCTAGGCCCGCCACCGCTTCCCGGAGCTTTTCCCGAACGCCCTTGCACTTGGTGCAAGGGCGTTCGGCGTTCCCGGGGCGGCACTTCCGCGTGCGTTGCCTGCGGCCAGGAGCCGGTGGAAGGATGGCGGGATGGCCATCGAGGTACGCCCGGCAACTGTATTCGAGGACGTCAGGACCATGGTGGGGCCCAAGCGCCCGGACGCGACGGTCTGCTGGTGCCTGAGCTACCGGATTCCGTCCAGGCAGAACGTCGCGCTGCGCGCCGAGGAACGTGGCTCGCTGGTCAAGGAGCTGGTGGCCCAGGACCCGCCGCCGGGTGTCCTGGCGTACGACGGTGGCGAGGTGGTTGGGTGGGCAGCGGTCCACCCCCGTGCGGACACCAGCTTCGCCCGGAACCGGAAGATCCCGCACGTGGACGGACTGGACGCCTGGTCCGTGTGGTGCCTGCGCGTCCGTCCCGGACACCGCGGCAAGGGCATCTCGCACGTCCTCTTGGCCGGTGCGGTGGAGATGGCCCGCTCCTACGGGGCGCCGGCCATTGAGGGGTATCCGGTGGATAACGGCGGCAGGAAAGTCGACCTCACCATGGCCTACGTGGGCACCCGCAAACTCTTCGAAGGCGCCGGGTTCGCCAAGGCCGCGGACACGGGGTCGGTGCTCAATGGCTTCCCCCGTGTGCTGATGAGGCTGGAGCTGGCCTGAACCTTCCCGGCCCGGGACCCGGACGTGGCAGGTACTACTTGCGGCGCCAGTACTTCCCCCAGTCAACCTCCATGGCCCACAGCGCCAACAACAGCGCGTCCATGGTCATGAGTCCCGCCAAAAGGTACGCCCAGCCTGCCAACAAGCCCACTGCAATCTCCTGACTATCCCCAGCCAATCGATTGCTGCTAAGTCTGGCACCTACAGTGCCGCTAAGGAATGCCCACTTCCCGCAGTCTTCAAGAGATTCGCGAACCTGCTGTGCGCCTCGGTCTCCACCTTGAGCCGCCGGGTCAGCTTCTCCACGAGCCGGGACATTTCCTCCCCCACGGGGAGGCGGTCGCCGGGCCAGCTCGAAACCTCCCGCGATTCGGCGAGCGCCTGCTCCAGGTCCTTGGCCGCGGCCCGGACTTTCCGTGAGTGGAAGTACAGGCGGACCAGGGCCCTGGCCTTATCCGCCCCTCTGTTCCTGACTTCTTCCATGGGCTTCCCCGCCTTCCGCAAGCTGTACAGCCTCCGCGCGGTCGTCGTCGTATCCTGATGCCCGGAAGCTGCTGCGTTCCTTCGAGTGTGCGCGGGGTTCCTCAACGTCGCGGCAAGCAGGTGCCAAGATTTCCGCAAGATCTGCTGGGTGGGGGCCCCTTTGCAGGGGCAGAGGGACCGCAAACCGCCCTGTCAGGCAAGTCACCGGAAACTGTGAAGCATAAGACATGCTCCGTGCGACTTAATACGGTTAAGTAGAGCCTATGGTCTCTCCCTCCGAATCCCGCCGTGCGGTGGTCATCGAAGATGACCCGGACATCCGCGGCCTGCTGGTCCGTGTCCTGGCGAAGCAGGGCTTCGATGTCACCCACGCCGGCGCAGGCCTGCCGGGGGTGGAGGAAGTCCGCCGCCGCAAGCCTGATCTGGTGACCCTGGACCTGAACCTGCCCGACCTCGACGGTCTGGAGGTGTGCAAACTCCTGCGCGAATTCTCTGACGCATTCATCGTGATGCTCACGGCACGGGCCGACGAATTGGACAAGCTGACGGGCCTGGACAACGGTGCCGATGAATACATCAGCAAGCCGTTCAGCCCGCGGGAACTGCAGTCCCGCATCAACGCACTGTTCCGGCGCCGGCCCTCCGCCGCCGCCGAATCCGCGGCCCGGGGCGAGCTGGAACGCGCCACCGAGGTACAGCAGAGCCTGCTGCCCAAGGAGGACATCCGGGTGGAGGGCTATGACGTGGCCGGCATCTTCCGCCCCTCCCGCAACGTGGGCGGCGACTTTTACGACTGGTACCAAACGCCGGAAGGCCTCCATCTGACGTTCGCAGACGCCATGGGCAAGGGCATGGGCGCGGCACTGATCGCGGCCACCGTCCGGGCCGTCATGCGCTCCACCGGCCAGCGGCAGGACCTCGACGCCGGTTTCGCCTCCGCCAGCAAGGCGATCGCCACGGACCTGGATTCCTCCAACTCCTTCGTGACCCTGTTCCATGCCCGGCTCGACGCAGCTTCCGGAAAGGTCAGCTACGTCGACGCCGGCCACGGCCTGGCGCTGCATATCCAGCCCGTCGGGCCGGCCGAACGCCTTCCCTCCGGCGGACCACCGGTAGGCGCCTGGCCCGGGACACAATGGCCGCATGCGGAACTGGAACTGGCCCCCGGGGACACCCTGGTGGTGGTGAGCGACGGCGTCCTGGACGTCTTCGCATCGGTGGAGGACTTCACCGACGCCGTCCGGACGGCCACGCAGTCCGCGGGCTCCGCGCAAGAGGCCAGCGGCGCCATCCTGGCCTTGGCTCCGGCCGACACGGCGGAGGACGACGTCACGGTGGTCGTGGTCCGCCGGCTGCCCGCTGAGGACGCGGCCGCATGACCCGTTTCTGGACCCGCCTGGTGGTGGTCCTCACCGTCCTGACGGGCCTGAACTACATTGCCTGGCGCTGGATGTCCTCCCTGAACTGGGACGCGTGGTGGATCGCGCTGCCGCTGGTGGCCGCGGAAACCTACAGCCTCATCGACGTCATGCTCTTCGGGATGACCGTGTGGAACCTTAAGATCCGCAAGGGCGCCCCCGATCCGCCCCATGACGCCACTGTGGACGTCTTCATCACCACGTACAACGAGGACCTGGACATGGTCCTGACCACGGCGCTGGCGGCCCAGAAGATCCGGCACCCGCACAGCACCTGGATCCTTGACGACGGTGCCCGGCCGGAACTCCAGGCCCTCTGCGAACAGCACGGCCTGGGCTACGTCACCCGCAGCGAGGACTGGACCAAGGACCTCCCCCGGCACGCAAAGGCAGGAAACCTCAACAACGCGTTGATGGTCACCCACGGCGAGTTCCTCCTGATCCTGGATGCGGACCAGATCCCCGAACCCGACATCCTGGAAAAGACCCTGGGCTATTTCAACAACCGCCGGGTGGCCCTGGTCCAGACTCCCCAGTACTTCAGCAACGTCCCGGCCAGCGACCCCCTGGGCAGCCAGGCGCCCCTGTTCTACGGCCCCATCCAGCAGGGCAAGGACGGCTGGAACGCCGCGTTCTTCTGCGGCTCCAACGCGATCCTCCGCCGGGAGGCCCTGATGCAGCTGGGCTTGGTGGGCTACGTCAAGGAAACCGAAAAGAGCATCCGGCGTGCCCTGGCCGCGTCGCGCGCAGCCATCCGGCAGGCCCGCAAGTCCACTGACATCGAATCAACATTGGTGGCCGAGGTGCTGGACGAGGTGGAGGCCGCCACCCGGGAAGCCCAGCAGGAAGTGGATGCCGGCCGGCCACTTGCCGAGGTCACCTACCGGGTACGCCGCCGCGTGGACGCCGCGGTGCAGACCCTGGTCCAGGCCGACGTCGCAGCGCTGCAGGCAGACCTCGAAGAGATCGCCGCCATGGAGTTGGCGCACGTGGGTGAGTCCGGCGTGCCCGTGGTGGCGGACGACGCCGTCCAGCGCATGTCCGCCCGCGACTGGTCGCCGCTGGGCGCGCTGGAGTCCGTCCAGGCCGTGCTGGACGCCCTGACCGTGGAGCGGACCGGCGAGGCCCAGCCGGTGATGCCGCTGGCCACCATTTCCGTGACCGAGGACATGGCCACCGCCATGCGCATGCACGCGATGGGCTGGGAGAGCGTCTACCACCACGAAATCCTGGCCTATGGCCTGGCGCCGGAGGACCTGAAGACCATGCTCACCCAGCGGCTGCGCTGGGCGCAGGGAACCATCCAGGTGCTGCTCCGCGAAAACCCGCTGGTCCAGAAGGGGCTGAAACTGGGCCAGCGCCTGATGTACTTCGCCACCATGTGGACGTACCTGAGCGGGTTCGCTGCCGTCATCTACTTTGCCGCCCCCATCATCTACCTGCTGCTGGGCATCCTGCCGGTGAGCAGCCTGAGCTGGGACTTCTTCATCCGGTTCATCCCGTTCATGGTGGTCAACCAGCTGCTGTTCGCCGTGGCCGGCCGCGGCATCCCCACCTGGCGCGGCCAGCAGTACAGCCTTGCCCTGTTCCCCACGTGGATCAAGGCATGCACGACGGCGGCCCGCAACGTATGGTTCGGCCGTCCCCTCGGGTTTGCGGTCACCCCCAAGGCGCGCCAAAGCGGTGGACCCAGCTGGAGCCTGATCCGGCCCCAGATCGTGGTGTCCATCCTGCTGGCCGTCGCCGCCGTCGTCGGCATCATCCGCCTGGCCACCGGGCTGGCGGAACCGCTGGGCACCCTGGTCAATGTCATCTGGGTGGTCTTTGACCTGGTGGTCATGAGCATCCTGGTCCGCGCCGTGCTCTACAAGGGGTACCAACCGGCCGCAGAACCTGAAACAAGAGAGGAATCCTGATGGAGTTCAGTTATGAGGTCAAAGACTCATACGCGGAGGTCAAGGCGGACGGACGGCTGAACATGGTCTCCGCGCCAAAGCTGCGGGAGTTCGTCACCGACGTAATCGCCGGCGGATCGAACCGGATCGTGGTCAACCTGGAAAACACCGCGTTTATGGACTCCTCGGGCCTTGGCGCGCTGATCGGGTGCCTGAAGGCGGCGCGGCAGGCAGGCGGTGACCTCCGGATCGCCGCGGTGCAGCCTCAGGTGAACATGGTCCTGAAGCTGACCAGCATGGACAAGGTCCTCACGGCGTACGCCACGGCCGAAGAGGCGTTCGGCAATGACTGAGATCCTTGCCTCGCGCAGCTTCCGGGGAGCGGCCGCCGAGGATGCCATCGAAGCAGTCCACAACGACCTCGACAGCTTGTGGCTGGACGTTCCATTCGTCAACGACATGGACCAGATGACGTTCACCACCGCGGTGATCGAGTCCGCGTCCAACATCGTCCAGCATGCCGAGCCGGCCGGGGAACGGGACGTGGAGCTGGGCGTGGAAACCACCGTGCAGCCCGCGCTGCTGCAGGCCCGTGTCAGTGCCTACTATGCCAAGCCGCCGTTCGGTCCGATGGAGGCTTCCACCCCGGACGAGGACGCCGAATCAGGGCGGGGCCTGGCGCTGATCGAGGCGTTGGTGACCACAGTGACGTTTGAACGCCAGGACGGCACCAACACGTGGGTGCTGTCCCGGACGTCCTCCCAGGACTAGGGTCCCGGGCCGTCCTCTCAGGACGAGGGTCCCGGCCGGCTACGGCCGGGCGGGGAACAGCACCGATACCGCTGCGCCCCCGCCCGGCGTGTCACCGATGGCGAGTTCGCCGCCGTGCGCTTGGGCGATGCGGCGGGACGTCGCCAGCCCCAGCCCGGTCCCTGGCCCGTCGCCGGGCCGGTTCAGGCGGACCAACGGCTGGACGGCCCGCTCCCGGTCAGCGGGCAGGATCCCCTTGCCGTTGTCGGCCACGGTGAGGGTGGCGCCTTGGGGTCCTTCGCTGGCGCTGACGGATATTCGCAGCGCACGGTCGGCGCGGCCGTAGTTCAAGGAATTCGCCAACAGGTTCTGCACCAGCGTCCGCAGCTGGGCCCGGTCCGCGAAGATTTCCGCGTCCTCGCACGAGATGCCGCTGCCGTAGCCCAGGTCCACCCCCAGGTCCTGCGCGGCCTCGGCGGTGACGGCCAGCAGTGATACCCGTTCGGGGCGGATTTCGCCGTCGGCCCTGGCATAGGAAAGGACCTCTTCCAGCATGGCCAGCATGCGCCGGCCGCCGGTGCCAATGAGGTCCAGGTATTCCGCGGAGGGGTCTGACGGCGTGATTCCGGGATCGTCCTGTGCCAGCTCCACGTAGCCCAGGATGGTAGTCAGTGGAGTGCGAAGGTCATGGCTGACCCGGCCGGCGAATTCGGAGAGCAGGTCGTTGCTGCGCCGAAGTTCGGCCAGGGCGTCGTTGAGCTGGAGGGTGCGGTGCTGCAGTTCCAGGAGTTCGACCACCTGGTGTGCCAGCACCTCCAGGAGTTCGATCTGCTCCGGCGCGGGGAGTTTCGCTTCATCGGAGAACACGCACAGCGACCCAAGGACCAGTCCGGAGGATGTCTCCAACGGCACTGATGCGTAGAAGCGGACGTCGGCGATGCGGCCGGTGACGAAAGGGTTGGCGGCGAACCGGGGATCCCGGGAGGCGTCCTGGACCACCGTGGTGCTGTGGTCGAGGAAGACCACGGCGCACATGGAATCCTCGCGGGCGCAAACTCCGGGGTCGATGCCATACGCAGCGATCTGGACCTGTTCACTGGAGGTGATGATGTTGACCACGCTGTACGGCACCCCGCACAGGGAGGCGGCGAGGCGCACCAGGTTGTCGAGCGCCTCGCGGGCCCCGACATCAATCAGGCCCGCCGTGTCTCCCGCCGTCAATGGCACAAGTCCGTACGCCCACAGGCCCGCGTCGCGTCCTGCTTCCTGATCGGTCAGCATCTGCATAGCCGCCCCGTCCATAATTCCCTTATGCCCCCAGTATCATCAGCGTGGGCACGTGGCCCTTCCGTGATCCTACCGGCTGGCCCAAACGGCTGATGTACGCTCTTGACACGGGCGCCAGCCTGTCCTTAGATATTACGTATGCTGAAATAACAGTTCCATGATGCGGAAGCCGCTCGGATGATCGGCGCCGGGTCACCCGGCATCCGCATAGCCGTCACCATGGATGCCAGCATCACCACCAAGGAATACGCCAGCATGAAGCTTGCCGAATTCAACACCGCGGAGCCCGCCGCGGCCGAGGCCACCCTCCGGCCATGCATCGACGTCACCCGCTGGGTGGAGGCCGTGGCTGGAGCCCGGCCGTTCGCCAGCCGCGACGGGCTCCTGGCCTTCGCCGCGGACGCGGCCAAGCCGTTCACACCCGCCGAAGTCGAGGCCGCCATGGCCCACCACCCGCGGATCGGGGAACGCCCGACGACGGCCGGCACCGAGGCGTCCATGTCCCGTTCCGAGCAGGCCGGGGTTGACCCCGCGGATACTGACGCCGCAGAGGCCCTCGCCAGGGGGAACCGGGAATACGAGGAAAAATTCGGCCGGGTCTTCCTGATCCGGGCCGCCGGACGCACCGCGCCGGAAATCCTGCAGGCCCTGAACCGGCGGCTCGCCAACTCCCCCGAAGAAGAAGACACCATCGTGGCCCAGCAGCTGCGCGAAATTGCCGTGCTGCGGCTTGAAGGACTGATCAGCGAATGAGCGTTTCCCACGTCACCACCCACATCCTCGACACCGGCGCAGGGCGCCCGGCGGCGGGGGTCGCCGTCGTCCTTTCAAGGAACGACGCCGGCACCTGGCGCGAGCTGGCCGCTTCCAGCACCGACGCGGACGGCCGGGCAAAGGACCTGGGCCCCGAGCAGCTGGCACCCGGGCAGTACAAACTGAATTTCGCCACCGGAAAGTACTACGCCGGGCTGCAGACAGCCACCTTCTTCCCCGAAGTGGACCTGGTCTTCGAAGTGACCGGCCCTGAGCACTACCACGTCCCCCTGCTCCTGAGCCCGTTTGCCTACTCAACGTACCGCGGGAGCTAGCCCGGCCGTCAGGGCCGGCGTGTCAAGCACGTAAACCGAATGTCACGGCGGTCACAGTTCCGGCATAGGATCTGGAAGTATGGCTTCGAATAGAGACCCTGAATCTGATACCGACGCCGAGGGCGGCCAGTCCGGCGGGGTGCAATCCGTGGAGCGCGCCCTGACCGTCCTGGAGATCCTGGCCCGGGACGGCCATGCGGGCGTGAGCGAGATCGCCGAGGAAATGGGGATCCATAAGTCCACCGTCTCGCGGCTGATGGGTTCCCTCGTGACCCGCCAAATGGTCCATCAGAACAGCGAACGGGGCAAGTACCAGCTTGGCTTCGGGATCCTCCGGCTGGCCAGTTCCATTCCCGGGCGGCTCAGCCTGGTCCATGAGGCAAGGCCGGTCCTGGAAAGCCTCGCGGACGAGTTCAAGGAGACCGTCAACCTGGCGGTGCTGCGTTCGAATTACGCCGTTAACGTTGACCAGGCAATGGGACCCTCAACGCTGGCCACCCACGACTGGGTGGGGAGCCTGACGCCGCTGCACGCCACGTCCAGCGGCAAGGTCCTGCTGGCCGCGCTGGAAGCCGACGACCGGGACCGCATCCTGAAGGAGACCGGCCTGGCTGCCCGGACCGCCCGGACCATCACCAGCCGCAAGGAACTGGACGCGCAGTTGCTCAAGGCAGCGTCCGACGGGTATGCCGTGGTGCGCGAGGAGTTCGAGATCGGCCTGAATGCCGTTGCCGTTCCCGTGCGCAACCACCAGGGAACAGTGATTGGCTCCATCAGTATTTCGGGGCCGGCATTCCGCTTCGACCCGGAAGAAATTCCAGGCCTGCTGGATACATTAAAGGAAGCAGGCCTGAAGGTCAGCGCCAACATGGGCTACCACGGCCACTAAAGCCATACCGGTGGATGGGCTTGTCGGAATCCGGTTCCGACAAGCCCATCCACCGGCTGCGTTTAACGACCCGTGCGGTGATCAGCGCGGGCTCATTCCACCACCACACCCCGCGCCTCTGCCGCGCCCGTTGTTGGCTCAACTGACCTTGCTTGCGCAACTAATAGCGCATTGCGCAACTGCTAGCCCTGGAATACGGCGCTGTCAATAGTTCTCCGGGGGCGCGGCCGGCAGCACCGTAACATCCGGATTTCAAAGAAGAACCCTTGACAAAGGGGGTGGCGTAAATCACTCTGTTGCGTAAGACGAAGTGCGTTGCTGCTAACACAACTCATTTAGTCACCCGAATTGCAGAAGAGTCGATCGCAGCCTGGCTGCCCTACCCCCGTTTCGACGACGTGCAGCGAGCACAACTCGAAACGTCCCCGACGTTGGGCCCGAAGCCGGAACGGATTCTCCCTGCGCCGGCGCGCGGCAAAATCTCTACCCCACCCGAAGCATGCGGTTCCAGCCTCCACCCAAGCAGGAGTACAGCCATGAACAACCCCGCCATTTCAGTTCGCGACCTTTGGAAGGTCTTCGGACCAGGGGGAGAGAAGATCCCGGGAGACCGGGAACTGTCCGCCCTTGGCTCCGCAGAACTGCTCGAACGCACCAGCTGCGTTGCCGCGGTCCGCAACCTGAGCTTCGACGTGGCAAAAGGCGAAGTCTTCGTGGTCATGGGATTGTCCGGATCAGGCAAATCCACCCTGATCCGTTGCCTTACCAGGCTCATCGAACCGACATCCGGACAGGTCCTGGTGGACGGCAACGATGTCCTGCAGGCAGGCGTGGCTGAACTTCGGGAGCTTCGCCGGCGGAAAGTGTCGATGGTTTTCCAGCACTTCGGCCTGCTGCCGCACAGAACGGTCCTGGACAACGTCTCGTACGGACTGCAGATACGCGGAACGGCGAAGAACGAACGCCACGCCAGGGCCCGGGAAATCATTGAACTGGTTGGGCTTAAAGGCTACGAACAGCACTACCCGGACCAACTGTCCGGCGGTATGCAACAGCGGGTCGGCTTGGGCCGGGCATTGGCCGGAGACCCCGACACCATTCTCTTCGATGAACCCTTTTCGGCCTTGGATCCGCTCATCCGGCGTGACATGCAGGCGGAAGTCATCCGGCTCCACAAGGAAATGGGCAAGACCATGGTGTTCGTGACCCACGACCTCGCCGAAGCGCTGAAACTCGGAGACCGGATCCTGATCATGCGCAACGGAGAGCCTGTCCAGTGCGGCACCGGTGACGACCTTGTAGGCTCCCCGGCGGACAAATACATCGAGGACTTCGTCTCGGAAGTCCCCCGTGCCGACGTCTTGACCCTCAAATGGATCACGCGACCGCTGGCCGACACCACGCCCAGGGACGCAGCGGTGCTCAACTCCAGGATGATCATCCGCGACGCCATCCCGGCCGTCATGCACTCCACCTGCCCGGTCCTGGTCGAAGAGGGCGGCAGGATCACCGGACAGATCGACCGCGACAGCATTCTTTCGGTGCTGCAACCGGCAGAAGCGGCGGCCTGATGTCTGCCCTCCTCGAAAAACAGAACACCATCCAGGCTGCCCCCATCATCCTTGAAGCACGCCGCAGGCCGAGCCGAAAGACAGTCCTCCTGCTGGCCGCCGGCGCACTCTGGATCCTGGGATTCCTGCTCCTCAACGGCACGGCAACCCTGGCGTTGCCGGCCTCTGAACTGACGGACCTGCACCGCTCGCTGAACCAATTCAACGCCTGGGTGGCGGCAAACCGTGCTGACAACCCGGTTTTCCTCTACTTTTTCACGCCGCTTCGGACCGCCGTGGATGCGGTAGCGAACCTGTTTACCACCACCTTCGCAGCAACCTCCACCGGCCTGCGCCTTCCGGAAATCGGCTGGCTGGGAACGGTAGGCCTGCTCACCTGGATCGCACTCGCCGTCGGCAATGTCCGGGTAGCCCTGCTGACGGCAGTGGTCTTTGTCTTCTTCGGATTTCAAGGGCTGTTCGTGGAAGCCACCTACACGTTCGCCCTGGTTTTGACGTCCGTGCTGCTGACCCTGCTGGTGGGCATCCCGCTTGGCGTACTGTCCGGCATCTACGGCAGGGTAGCCCGGGTCATCACCCCCGTGCTGGATTTCATGCAGACGCTGCCCACCTTCGTCTACCTCGCTCCGCTTGCCCTGGTCTTCCTGATCGGGCCGGCGTCGGCGGTGATCGCCACGGTGATCTACGCTGCTCCACCCGTCATACGCCTCACCGCACACGGTATCCGCCGCATTCCGGAGAACACCCGCGAAGCGTCCGACTCGCTCGGCACCACCGGCCTGCAACGGCTGCTGACATTGCAGCTGCCCATGGCGCGCCGGACCATCGTGATGGGTATCAACCAGGGGACCATGGCCGCCCTGTCCATGGTGACCATCGCCGCCCTGATCGCCGCTCCGGGCCTTGGCCAGACGGTAGTCCGGGCCCTGCAGTCCCTGGACGTCGGTACTGCAGTCAATGCCGGCCTCTCCATCGTCCTGCTGGCCATCGTGCTGGACCGGGTGACCACAGCAGCCAGCCGGCGCGCGGAACCCGGCGCAGCCGCCAAACGCCGCCTGGGCCGCAAGGCGCGCGCGGGACTCCTCGGGATCGCGCTGGCCGTGGTCCTGGTCATGGTGCAGTTGTCCAGGACCATGCTGTGGGCAGCAGCCTTTCCCCAGGACCTCAACGTAGGACCGGCCATCGTCCAGGCGGTGAACACGGCCAGCCATTGGCTGCAATCGAACGTGTCGCTGTTCACGGTCTCCCTGCGTGAAGGTGTTACCGGAGCAATCCTCAACCCGTTCCAGTCGTTGCTGACCGAGACGCCCTTCTTCATCCTCGTCGCAGTCATCGCCATCGTGGCCTACGCACTGGGCGGCTGGAAGCTCGCTGCCGTAACAACTGCCTGCCTGGGAGTCATCATCTACCTCGGGCTCTGGAGTGACGCCATGGTTACCCTCGCCGGAACCCTCGTTGCCACCGCCGTGGTGATGGTTTTGGGAATTGTCTTTGGCGTGGCCATGGGCCGGTCCAGCCGCGTTGACCAGCTCATGCGGCCCCTGCTCGACGCGGGACAGACTATGCCCTCCTTCGTCTACCTCGTGCCCTTCCTTGGCCTCTTCGGAGCCACCCGCTTCACCGCGATCATCGCGGGCATCATCTACGCCGCCCCGGTCGCCATCAAGATCACCGCCGATGGAATCGCGGCGATCTCCCCAACTGTCGTCGAGTCGGCAATCGCCAGCGGTTCGACGCCGTGGCAGGTGATCACCAAGGTGCAGCTGCCCATGGCCAGGCAATCCCTGGCGCTCGCGGCGAACCAGGGGCTGATCTACGTGTTGGCCATGGTGGTGGTGGGAGCCTTGGTGGGCGCCGGCGGGCTCGGTTACGACGTCGTGGCAGGCTTCGTCCAGAGCTCCATCTTCGGCAAGGGCCTCGCGGCCGGCCTGGCCATCGTGTTCCTCGGAATCATGATGGACAGGATGACGCAGGCTGCCGCGGCCGCCCCGGCGCGCAGAATCCCGGTGTCCACGTCCGCCACGTAAGCGTTCCAGCGCCGCTTACCCCCGAATTCCCCCTGAAAACTTGCCTGCTCGCAGGCGAGAAGTCCCGTATGCCCTATCAAGGAGACCCACCATGAAGAAAGCTGAAAGGCTGATAAAACGCACCTTGCCGGCAATGGCCGGAGCTGCTGCCGCCGCCCTGTTCCTCGCAGGCTGTGGCGGTGCATCGGTCAACCAGGCCGCTGCGGCCGGCGGTGCCACGGGAACGCCCTGCGGCAACGTGAACGTCGCCATGAACGCGTGGGTGGGCTACACCGCTGACGCGGCCGTCTACAGCTACGTGGCGAAAAACAAGCTCGGCTGCAGCGTCGTCCAGAAGGACCTCAATGAGCAGGTCTCCTGGCAGGGCTTCGCCTCAGGGGAGGTGGACCTCATTATCGAAAACTGGGGGCACGCCGACCTGGCGAAGCAGTACATCACCGACCAGAAGGTGGCCGTCGATGCCGGCCCAACCGGAAATGAAGGGCACATCGGCTGGTACGTTCCGCCATGGATGGCAGAGAAGTACCCGGACATCACCGACGGCCAGAACCTCAATAAATACGCTTCGATGTTCACCACATCGGAGTCCGGCGGTAAGGGACAGGTCCTTGACGGCGACCCGGCCTTCGTAACCAACGACGAGGCACTGGTGAAGAACCTGAACCTTGACTACAAGGTGGTCTTCGCCGGATCGGAAGCGGCACTCATCCAGTCATTCCGGACGGCGCAGCAGAACAAGACCCCCCTTCTCGGCTACTTCTACGAGCCGCAGTGGTTCCTTTCCGAGGTTCCGTTGAAGAAGGTGAACCTGCCGGCGTGGACCGAGGGCTGCGACTCCAACCCCGAGAAGGTTGCGTGCGACTACCCGACCTACAAGCTCAACAAGGTCATGTCGAAAAAGCTGGCGGACAGCGGCTCGCCGGCCGCCAAGCTGGCGAAGGCATTCACCTGGACCAACGAGGACCAGAACTCGGTTGCGACAGATATCCAGGGCGGCATGACGCCTGAAGCGGCGGCAAAGAAGTGGGTGGATGCCCACCAGAGCGTGGTGGATGGTTGGCTTAGCTGACACGCGTTCCCAGTGACATACAAAGGGAAGCAGCCCGGAGGACTTCAGCGCCGGACTGCTTCCCTTGGTCTTTGCAGCCGCGCACGCAAGCTCACTGAGCAGCCAGGCTTCCACGCTGCGGCCGGGCAGCCGGGCCCATGCAGTGGACCTAGGCGTTGAAGAGCGCCTCGCGCACCGCATGTTCGAAGCCGCTCACGTGGACCTTGGCAAGCTCGGAAGCCCGCTCCTCGTCGCCGTCGATAACGGCCCGGAGCAGATCGAGGTGTTCGCGCACGTGGTGCGACAGGTCAGGCAGGCGGTCGATCACCATGCACCAGATCCGCGTTGCCAGGTTGTCGTACCGGATCAGGATGTCCTCCAGGTGGGGGTTGGCAGCGGCAGCATAGATACCCCGGTGCACCCGGGCATCCAGTTGCAGTGTCTCGGTCACGGTTGCCGCGGCAACGTCGAATGCCTCGACCCTCTCGAGCGTGGCCCGCAACCCGTCCCGGACCGCAGGGGAGGCCACCCGGGCGGCCCGGGCGGCCGCAACGGGCTCAAGCTGGGCCCGGATCTCGGAGATGAAGGAAAGGTCCGTCACGTCCACCCGGGTGGCGAAAGTACCCCGCCGCGGGTAGGTCTTCACCAGCCGGTCCAGCTCCAGCCGCTTCAGGGCTTCGCGCACCGGAGTCCGCCCCATGCCCAGATTCTTGGCAAGGGCTCGTCGTTGAGCAGTTCGCCCGGCTTGATTTCCAACATCAGCAACCAGTCGCGGATGCTCTCATAGGCGACATCCGCCAGCGATTTCCTGCCGGCGTCGTCCGCCGCCGCCAAAGCTTCGATTGCCATGCTGAGCCCCTTCTTCGCAACCTGGAAAAAACTATTGACCTCGCTTGTGGACCAGTATACGCTGGCATCCAATCTAATATATCAGTCCGCAGCTTTTGAATATATCTAGAAGAAGGAGGAGGGACATGACCCTCATCGAAACAGCTTCAGCAACCGCCACCCTGCCGGCGCTCAAGGAAGAGCAGACGCAGAAGTTCGTGCTGACCCTGTCCTGCCGTGAGCAGGCCGGAATTGTGCAGGCCGTGACCACGTTCCTCTTCGAACGTGGCTTCAACATCGACGAACACCAGCAGTTCGACGACAGCCTGCGCGAGACGCTCCACCTGCGCACAGCGTTCTCCGGCTCCCCCAGCTACACGCCAGCGATGCTCGAAGAAGAGTTCGCCGGCATCGCCAGCCGCTTCGACATGAAGGCCAGCTTCCACGGCCAGACCCCCAAGCGCGTCCTGGTCATGGTGTCCAAGTTCGGCCACTGCCTGAACGACCTCATCTTCCGGTGGCGCGGCGGCAGCCTCGGCGCAGAGCTGGTAGCGGTGGTTTCCAACCACGAAACCCACCGCGCCATGGCGGAAGCCGCAGGGCTGCCTTTCATCTACGTCCCCGTCACCCCGGACACGAAGGCCGACGCCGAGCGCCGGCTCCTGGAGCTGGTGGATGAGTTCAACGCCGACCTCGTGGTCCTGGCCCGCTACATGCAGGTGCTCTCAAATGACCTGTGCCGCGCCCTGGAGGGCCGAGCCATCAACATCCACCACTCGTTCCTCCCCGGTTTCAAGGGCGCGCGCCCCTACCACCAGGCCTACGACCGCGGCGTAAAACTGGTGGGTGCCACCGCCCACTACGTCACGGCGGACCTGGATGAGGGTCCAATCATCGAGCAGGAAGTGATCCGCGTGGACCACACCTATGGCCCGGCGCAACTGTCCACCGTGGGCCAGGACGCCGAGGCGCTGGCCCTCTCCCGCGCCGTCCGCTGGCACTGCCAGCACCGGGTGCTGCTGGACCAGACCAGCACCGTGGTGTTCCGGTGAGCACCGGCCCTTACCCAGGCACAATCCGTAAAGCAGCAGGAGAAACCACTTTGGAATCGTCGCCACGCATTGTCATTATCGGAGCCGGCATCGTCGGCACCAACCTCGCGGATGAACTCGTCACGCGGGGCTGGAACAACATCACCGTCCTGGACCAGGGGCCCCTCAACATGCCCGGCGGTTCGACCTCGCACGCTCCGGGACTGGTCTTCCAGACCAACCCTTCCAAGTCCATGGCCCTGTTCGCCAAGTACACCGTGGAGAAACTGCTGTCCCTCACCGAAGACGGTGTCGGCTGCTTCAACCAGGTGGGTGGCCTGGAAGTCGCCACCACCGAAACCCGGCTCGCGGACCTGAAGCGCAAGCTCGGCTACGCGCAGGCTTGGGGCATCGAGGGCTTCATCCTCTCCCCGGCAGAATGCAAGGCGCTCTACCCGCTCATCAACGACGAGGACATCCTGGGCGGCCTCCACGTTCCCAGCGACGGCCTGGCCAGCGCCGCCCGCGCGGTCCAGTTGCTGATTAAGCGCACCGAGGCAGCCGGCGTTATGTACATCGGAAACACCGAAGTCACCGGCCTCGAACAGTCAGGCCGCCGCGTCACCGGAGTCCAGACGCCCGACGGCGTGATCCCGGCAGACATCGTGGTCTCCTGCGCCGGGTTCTGGGGCGCAAAGGTGGGAGAGCTGATCGGCATGTCCGTGCCGCTGCTGCCGCTGGCACACCAGTACGTCAAGACCACGCCGGTGCCGGCCCTGAAGGGGAAGAACGAGCTGCCCAACGGTGCACAGCTCCCCATCCTCCGCCACCAGGACCAGGACCTCTACTACCGCGAACACGGCGACCGGTACGGCATTGGCTCCTACGCCCACAAGCCCATGCCCGTGGACCTGGATGAACTCGGCAGCTTCAAGCCGGACGAGATCAGCGAACACCACATGCCGTCCCGCCTGGACTTCACCGTGGAAGACTTCCTCCCGGCGTGGGAGGCCACCAAGCAGATTCTGCCTGCCCTGCGCGAAAGCGAAATCGAGGACGGTTTCAACGGCATCTTCTCCTTCACCCCGGACGGAGGCTCGCTGGTGGGTGAGTCCAAGGAACTGGACGGCTTCTTCGTGGCCGAAGCCGTGTGGGTCACCCACTCGGCGGGCATTGCCCGCGCCGTGGCCGAGCTCCTGGTGGACGGCAAGTCCTCCATCGACCTGGGCGACTGCGACATCCACCGCTTCGAGGACGTCCAGCTGACCCCGGAATACGTCAGCGAAACCTCGCAGCAGAACTTCGTGGAGATCTACGACGTCCTGCACCCGCTGCAGCCCAAGCTCTCGCCGCGGAATCTGCGCGTCAGCCCCTTCCACGCCCGGCACAAGCAGCTGGGCGGCTTCTTCCTGGAAGGTGCCGGCTGGGAGCGGCCCTACTGGTTCGAGGCCAACGCCGAACTCCTCAAGGAAATGCCCGCTGACTGGCAGCCGCCGGCCCGCGACTCCTGGTCCGGCATGTTCAGCTCGCCCATTGCCGCGGCTGAGGCCTGGAAGACGCGCACCGCCGTCGCCATGTACGACATGACCCCGCTGAAGCGCCTCGAAATTTCCGGGCCCGGCGCCTTGAAGCTGCTGCAGGAACTGACCACCGCAGAAATGGACAAGAAGCCCGGAGCCGTCACCTACACGCTGCTGCTGGACGGGCAGGGCGGGGTCCGAAGCGACATCACCGTGGCCCGCCTGGACGAGCAGACCTTCCAGCTTGGCGCCAACGGCAACATCGACACCGCCTACTTCGACCGGGCAGCCCGGCACCAGACAGCAAGCGGCAGCGCCGAAGACTGGGTCCAGGTCCGCGACACCACCAGCGGCACCTGCTGCATCGGCCTCTGGGGCCCGCTGGCCCGGGAGGTGGTCGGTGCGGTCAGCAGCGACGACTTCTCCAACGACGGCCTGAAGTATTTCCGGTCCAAGCAGGTGGTCATCGGCGGCGTCCCGGTCACCGCCATGCGACTGTCCTACGTCGGTGAGCTTGGCTGGGAACTGTACACCAGCGCCGACAACGGCCAGCGCCTCTGGGATGCACTGTGGAAGGCCGGCCAGCCGTTCGGCGTCATCGCGGCCGGGCGGGCCGCATTCAGCTCGCTCCGCCTGGAAAAGGGCTACCGCTCCTGGGGCACGGACATGACCACCGAGCACGATCCCTTCGAAGCCGGACTGGGCTTCGCGGTGAAGATGGCCAAGGACAACTTCGTCGGGAAGGCGGCCCTGGAAGGCCGCACCGAGGAGAACTCCGCGCGTCGCCTGCGCTGCCTCACGGTCGACGACGGCCGCAGCCTGGTGCTCGGCAAGGAACCGGTGTTCTACAAGGACCAGGCAGTTGGCTACGTGACCAGCGCCGCCTACGGCTACTCGGTCAGGAAACCGATCGCCTACTCCTACCTGCCCGCCGAAGTTTCGATCGGCGACTCCGTGGAGATCGAGTACTTCGGGCGCAGGATCGTCGCCACGGTCACCCAGGACCCGCTGTACGACCCGACCATGACCCGGCTCCGCGGGTAGGGCCATGATCAGCTCAGAGTCAATCGGCAGCTACCTCGCCCGGCTGGCCGCCAAGCAGCCGACGCCTGGCGGCGGTGCTGCCGCGGCGCTGCACGCCGCACAGGGTGCAGCGTTGGTGGCCATGGTGGCGCGGTACACCACCGGCGCCAAGTACGAGCAGCACGCGCCCCTGGTGCAGCGCATCACGGCGGAAGCCGACGGCCTTATCGAGGAGGCGCTGCAGCTGGCCGAGGCGGACGAGGCGGCGTTCCAGGCAGTTATCGACTCCTACAAGCTCCCGTCCGGCACCGATGACTTCAAGGCCGCACGTGCAGCCGGGATCCAGTCCGCACTCATCCAGGCGGCAGAAACACCCGCCCGGCTGGTCAAGGTGTCCGGCGACATCGTGGACCTGGCCACGGAGCTGTTCGAGGTCGCCAACGCCAACGTCATCAGCGACGTGGCGGCGGCCGCCGATGCCGCCAGGGCAGCCGCCACTACTGCACGCGTGAACATCGACATCAATGTCGTGGCGGTCAAGGACCCGGAGGCACGCGCCCGGCTTGCGCGGCAGACGGACGGCATTGAGGAAAAGGTGGTCTTGGCGGCAGATGCCCTCTCGGCCCGCGTGCGCGAAAGGATCCTTGGTTGAGCACAACAGTACTTTCGGGGAAGACGTTGGCCGGTCTATTCCAGCAGGAGGTCCAGGAAGAGGTCCGGTCGCTGCAACGTGAGGGCGTCCGACCGGTCGTGGCAGTGGTCATGGCAACCGGCGACGAATCAACGCACTGGTACGTCCGTTCCATCGAGCGGGCAGCAGACCGCGCCGGCGTCGGCTGCCGGATCATCGACCTGGGACACGACGCAAGGGAGCCGGTGCTGGCAAGCGTCCTGCGGGACCTCAGCGCCGAACCTTCCGTCAACGGCATCATCCTGCAGACACCGCTGCCTCCCGGTGTCCGGACCGACAACCTGGTGGGCCTCATCGCCCCGGAAAAGGACATTGACGGCGCCAATCCACTGAGCTTGGGACGCCTTGCCGTCGGTCAGCCGGCCTTTGCACCCGCTACCGCGCGCGCCGTCGTCGAAATCCTGGAGCATTACCGGATTCCGCTGGCGGGCAAGGGCGTTGTGGTGGTGGGCCGGTCCGCCGTAGTGGGCAAACCCTTGTCCCTCCTGCTGCTGGCACGCGACGCCGCCGTGACGGTCTGCCATTCCAGGTCGGGCCCGCTGGCCCGCTACACGAAGGATGCCGATGTGGTGGTGGTGGCCGCCGGCCGCGCCGGACTGCTGGGAGGCAGCGACGTCTCCTCCCGGACGGTGGTGGTCGACGTCGGCACGAACGTCCTTCCCGACGGCTCGCTGGTGGGTGACGTGGACGAAGCCAGCGTCACCGGGACGGCAGCGGCGCTCACTCCGGTTCCCGGCGGCGTGGGCTCAGTGACCACGGCGTTGCTGCTCCTTCACACTGTGGAGGCCGCACGCAGGCAAGTGTCATCCGCGCCGCCGGCGCCCAAGGCCCTGGAGACGCGGGTCCTGGAAGCCGCGGGCTAAGAACGCCACGGCGTTGGCAACGGGCGTCCCGTTCTCCGTGAAAGGTGCTTCGATGGGCCTAAGACCTGGGGAGGTATTCCTCATCGAAGCACCGTTTTCGGAAAACGGGACCCCGCCACGGGCGTGCCCCCGGAGCACGCGGCAGGACGCTTACGTGCTTCGTCTTCCACAGGACACACTCTTGACATTGAGTGTGAGCTAGCGCACGATCTTGTTGCATACAGCGAACGTTGTTGATTATCACGGAACGTAGCTCACCTGGATATGCTCCTCCCGCCCTTCCGACGCCATCCGCGATGGCCCTGGAAGCAGACGGACAAACTTATGAAGGCCGATCCGAAGGGGAGCCCGGCCCGCGCATCGGCCGCACACGCTGTCCGCATCCATGCCGCAGCGCCAGATCACTAAAGGAAACTGTTTATGACTTTCAAAGGTGCCAGCACCATCGATCAAGGCAGTGCCGAAGGGACCAGCCAAATTCAAACGCCGCTTCATGGTGCGGCTCGTCGCTGTCTTTATCGGCGGGATGTTCCTCGACGGCTACATCCTCGGAATCATCGGACCCGTCACCGGCCCCATGCGGTCAGACCTCCAGCTCGACGCACTGTCCCTGGGCATGATCGCCGCGGGCCCGCTGGCCGGGATCTTCGTCGGCTCCCCGCTGGCCGGCTGGGCTACTGACAAGTTCGGACGCAAGCCCATGTTCCTGGTGGACATGGGTCTGTTCCTGGTTGCCTCAGCGGCCCAGTTCTTCGTAACCTCCGGAGACTGTGCCGTGATCCAGCTGGCCATCATCCGGTTCATGATGGGTGTCGCGATCGGCGGCGAGTACTCGATCGGCGGCCCCTTGCTGTCCGAGTTCTCCCCTCCGAAGCTCCGCGGGCGGTTGCTCGGGCTGACCCTGATCGCCTGGTACGTCGGTTTCATGATGGCATTCATCATCGGCACGCTCCTGCACGAGGCCGGCACCCCCTGGCGCGTCGTCATCGGGACGAGCACCATCCTCGCGTTCGTCCTGTTCCTCGCCCGCATCGGCCTCCCCGAATCGCCAAGCTGGCTCATCACCAAGGGACGGCGTGACGAAGCACTCGCAATCGCCCACAAATATGTCGAATCGCCGCAGATGCACGACAGCATCACCGAGGAGATTGACCTGCGGATGATCCAGGAGGCCCAGGCCGCAAAGGGCAGGACCAAAATCAAGAACGCCTCCTTCGGAATGCTGTTCTCGAAGGAACACTGGCGCGCCACCGTCTTCACCTCGGGTTTTTGGTTCTGCGCGGTCACCCCGTACTTCGCGATCGCGACCTTCGCCGACGACGTGCTCACCCAGTTCGGCTTCGGCGGCGGCTGGGCCGGTGGAGTGGGGCTGTCCGCCCTTGCGGCCGCAGGTGTCGTCACCAGCGTGCTTCTGATCGACAGGCTCGGCCGCCGGATCCTCACCGTGCCCGGGCAGTGGCTCTGCGCAGGCATCCTGCTGGTCATTGGGGTCTGGGCGGACGCACCGGCGATCCTGGTGCTCGCCCTGTTCCTCGCCTTCTCCTTCTTCAATGCCGGCTACACCACATTGACCCAGGTCTATCCGGCCGAGGTATTCCCCGGCGACCTGCGCGGCATCGGCATGGGCTTCGCCGCAGCCTTCAGCCGTATTGGAGCCGCACTCGGCACCTTCGCCCTGCCCTGGGCGATCAGCAACATCGGTATGGGTCCAAGCATGGTCGTGGCCGCGGCGGTCGCATTACTCGGCGCAATACTCTCGCAATGGCTCGCGCCTGAGACGAAGGGGCGCACCCTCGCCGAGATCTCAACCAACTTCTCGCACTGACACCGGGCAACCCGCCGCAACACACAGGAGGCCTTCGCCGCACCAGCGGCGGAGGCCTCCGTTCTGCATCCAGCGCGCCTGTCACGGAGCCGGCTAAACACCGCTGAAACAGTGACGGCAGCCGACGCAACAAAGCCTTAAACCCTTGACATTCCCTGTGAGCTGCGCCACCGTGTTGCATATAGTGATGCGCGTTGCTTATAGCGAAGCGCGGAGCCACGCACCAACCAGGAGAACCACGAACTATGAGCGCATCACCCCGCGTCGTCATCATCGGAGCCGGCATCGTCGGCACCAACATCGCCGACGAGCTGGCAAGCCGCGGCTGGAACGACATCACCGTCGTCGAGCAGGGCCCGCTGGAGCTGGCCGGCGGCTCCACGTCGCACGCTCCGGGCCTCGTGTTCCAGAACAACCCGTCCAGGACCATGACGGAATTCGCGACCTACACCGTCAACAAGCTGCTCGCCCTGGGCAAGGATGGCCAGTCCTGCTTCAACCAGGTGGGCGGCCTTGAACTGGCAACAACTCCGGAGCGCCTGGCGGACCTCAAACGCAAGATGGGCGTGATGACCTCCTGGGGCGTCGAAAGCCGGATCGTGGACGCCGACGAATGCGAAAAGATCTACCCCCTGCTGAACACGGGGAAGCTCAGCGGCGGCCGGGAAGTCCTGGGCGGCCTGCTCATCCCCACCGACGGCCTCGCCCTGGCGGCCCGCGCCGTCCAGCTGCTGATCGAGCGAACACGCGAACACGGCGTCACCTACCGCGGGTCCACCACCGTCACCGGCATCGCCCGTGAGGGCGGCAAAGTCACGGGCGTCGAGACCTCCGCCGGTCTCATCCCTGCCGATATCGTGGTGTCCTGCGCAGGGTTCTGGGGCCGTGAGCTCGGCAAGATGGTGGGCCTGGAGGTTCCGCTGCTGCCGCTGGCCCACCAGTACGCGGTCACCACGCCGCTCGCCGAACTTGAGGGCGTCAACGAGCTGCCGAAGGGAGCCGGCAAGCCCATCCTGCGCTACCAGGACAAGGACCTGTACTACCGCGAGTGGGGCGACCGCATCGGCATCGGCAGCTACGCGCACCGGCCGATGCCGGTGGACATGTCTGCACTGCCGAAGGTCCCGGCCGGGGAGATGTCCGACCACCGCATGCCCTCCCGGCTGGACTTCACCCTGGAAGACTTCGTTCCCGCGTGGGAGGACAGCCAGGACCTGCTGCCGGCACTGCGCAGCACCGAAATCCAAGATGGCTTCAACGGCATCTTCTCCTTCACCCCCGACGGCGGACCGCTCATGGGCGAGGCGCCTGACCTCGAGGGCTTCTTCGTGGCCGAAGCCGTGTGGGTCACGCACTCGGCCGGCGTTGCCAAGGCCATGGCAGAACTGATCATCGACGGCCAGCCGCAGACAGACCTGCACGGCTGCGAACTGACCCGTTTCGAGAAGGTGCAGACCTCGGACGCCTACGTCAGCGAAACCTCGCAACAGAACTTCGTGGAAATCTACGATGTCATGCACCCGCTGCAGCCGCGTGAATCCCCGCGCGACCTGCGGGTCAGCCCCTTCAACGTCCGCCAAAAGGAGCTGGGCGCGTTCTTCCTGGAATCCGCCGGCTGGGAACGCCCGCACTGGTTCGAAGCCAACCGCGCGCTCCTCGAAGAACTCCCAGCCGAATGGCAGACCCCGGAGCGGGACTCCTGGTCCGCAATGTTCCACTCCCCCATCTCCGCCGCCGAAGCGTGGAAGACGCGCACCGCCGTCGGACTTTACGACATGACGCCGCTGAAGCGCCTCTCTGTCGCCGGCCCGGGCGCGCAGGCACTCCTGCACCGGCTCAGCACGGGCAACATCGCCAAGAAGCCGGGTGCCGTGACCTATTGCCTGTTGCTGGCGGACGACGGCGGCATCCGCAGTGACGTGACCGTGGCCAGGCTGGCGGAGGAAGAGTTCCAGTTGGGCGTCAACAGCAACGTTGACTTCGACTACCTCCGGGTGGAAGCCCGCCGGCAGTCCGCCGCCGACCCCGGCCAGTGGGTCCACGTCACCGACATCACCGGCAGCACCTGCTGCATCGGCCTGTGGGGTCCCCTGGCCCGCGAAGTGATTGGCAAGGTCAGCACCGACGACCTCACCAATGACGGCCTGAAGTATTTCCGGACCAAGGAAATCTCGGTGGGCGGCATCCCCGTCACGGCCATGCGGCTCTCCTACGTCGGCGAACTCGGCTGGGAGCTCTACACCACCGCCGAGTACGGTTTGAAGCTCTGGGACCTGCTGTTCGAGGCGGGCCAGGAGCACGGCATCATCGCTGCCGGCCGCGGCGCCTTCAACAGCATGCGCCTTGAGAAGGGCTACCGGCTGTGGGGCACGGACATGACGTCCGAGCACCACCCGTACCAAGCGGGCCTCGGTTTCTCCGTGGCCAAGGACAAGACCGGATTCGTGGGCGCCAAGGCCCTGGCGTCGCTCCGCGAGCAGCCGGCGGCGAAGATGCTGCGCTGCCTGACGGTCGACGACGGCACGTCAGTGGTGCTGGGCAAGGAACCGGTGTACGTGGCCGGGGAAGCCGCTGGTTACGTCACGAGCGCGGCGTATGGCTTCACCGTCGGCAAGCCCCTTGCCTACGCCTGGCTGCCCTCGTCGGTGTCCGAGGGGGACGCCGTGGAGATCGAGTACTTCGGCCGGCGCGTAGCCGCCACCGTCAGCGCCGAGCCGCTCTTTGACCCGGGCATGGAGCGCCTCCGCGGCTGATCTGCCCCATCCACCACAAGGTGGTTGGGCCTGCTTGAGACCGGCAGGCCCAACCGCCTCTTTTGTTGCCCGCGGAGCGCGCGCTGTTCCACCCCGGCATGCCAACGGCGGCACCCCTGCTGAGCGGGGCGCCGCCGTTGGAACCTTGCCGTTCTTCACAAACGGGAACCGCGCATCAGTTGTTGAGGTAGCCGTTCGGGTCCAGGACGTACTTCGTTGCCGCGCCGGCGTCGAACTCCGCGTACCCGCGCGGGGCGTCGTCAAGCGAAATGGCCTTGGCGTTGACCGCCTTGGCGATCTGGATCCGGTCATGGAGGATGGCCATCATCAGCTGCCGGTTGTACTTCATCACCGGGCATTGGCCCGTGGTGAAGGACAGGGACTTCGCCCAACCGGTTCCCAGGGACAGGGACAGGCTGCCCTTCCGTGCGGCTTCATCCGCGGCTCCCGGGTCCCCCGTGACGTAGAGGCCGGGGATACCCACGGAGCCGCCGGCGGTGGTGAGGTCCATCAGCGAGTTCAGCACGGTGGCAGGTGCTTCCTGGGCGCCGTGGCCGTGGCCGCGTGCCTCGAAGCCGACGGCGTCGATTCCGGAGTCGACCTCCCGGACGCCGAGGATCTGCTCGATCTGGTCTGCCGGGTCGCCGTTGGCCACATTGACGGTTTCGCAGCCAAAGGACCGGGCCTGGGCCAGGCGGTCCTCGTTGAGGTCGCCCACGATGACCACCGCAGCTCCCAGCAGTTGGGCGCTGGCGGCCGCGGCAAGCCCGACGGGGCCAGCACCGGCAACGTAGACGGTGGACCCGACGCCGACGCCTGCCGTGACTGCGCCGTGGAAGCCGGTGGGGAGGATGTCGGAAAGCATGGTCAGGTCCATGATCTTTTCCAGGGCCTGGTCCCGGTCCGGGAACCGCAACAGGTTCCAATCGGCGTAGGGAACCAGGACGTATTCCGCCTGCCCACCCACCCAACCGCCCATATCGACATAGCCGTAGGCAGAACCGGGGCGGTCCGGGTTCACGTTCAGGCAGATCCCGGTCTTGCGCTCCTTGCAGTTCCGGCACCGCCCGCAGGAGATGTTGAAGGGGACGGAGACAATGTCCCCCACCTTGATGAATTCGACGTCGGGTCCGGCCTCAATGACTTCGCCGGTGATTTCGTGGCCCAGTACGAGGCCGGCCGGGGCCGTCGTCCGGCCGCGGACCATGTGCTGGTCCGAGCCGCAGATGTTGGTGCTCACGGTGCGCACGATGACCCCGTGCGGCACCTTCCGGCCGACGTTGGCGGGATTGACACCGGGGCCGGCCTTCAGTTCAAACGACGGATACGGGGTATCGATGACCTCGACGACCCCCGGCTCCTTGTATGCAACGGCTTTGTTACCTGACATGGGCGTGGCTCCTATGGTTAGGGTTCAATTGCCACGGAAGGCCTGACGCCGGCTGCATCAGACCTTCCGTGTGGTTATGACTTTCACTTGCGTGAAACTTGGGACGGCGCGCGGCGCCGGCGGCTCAGGGAAGCGGCTAGGCGTCGATCACCATGTCGGTGCGCGCGGTGGAGCAGCAGGGAAGGAACTTGCCGGCATCGATTTCCCGTTTGCGGATTCCACCCTGGTGGTTCATGTCGATCTCCCCGGACAGCTTGACCACCTTGCAGGAGCCGCACATGCCCTCCTTGCAGTTGGCGCCGATCCGGACACCCGCCCGCTGCGCCACCCCAAGGATGGGTTCCTCCGGGTCGATCCGCACATTGATTCCGGTGCGCATGAAAGACAGGGTGAGGCTTCCGGTTCCCACGGTGTCGAAGCTGGACGCATCCGGGGTGGCGGCTTCGGTTGCGGCTCCGGCGGCGTCCACGGAGGCGGCTTCCGCGGAGGCCGGGGCTGCAGCTTCCAGCGCCAGTCCCGTGGCCTGCAGGGTTCCGTCATCGTCGTAGCCGGGTTCATAGATCCCGAACGCCGCCGGCTGGCTCTCGAAATAGTCCTCGGCGGACTCGGCGATCTCGTCCGCGATTTCCTCGGCGATGTCCGCCGCCAGGGCGAGCTCGGCCTGGTATTCGAGGAGGGTCTGCCGGTCGCCGGAGAAGAACTCCATGTAGATGGACGTATCGTCGACGCCCACGTTCTTGAGCAGTTCGGTGGCGGTGTTCAAATACCCCTCGGGTCCACAGGCGTACACCTGCCGGCCGTTGGCGTCGGGTGCCACCTCGTCGATCATGGCCGCCGTCAGCCTTCCGGTGAAGCCCTCCCAGTCCTCGGGCCTGCCGCGGTCGCCAAGGGCGTAGAAGACCTTGACGCGCGAGTCCACCGACGCGATGTAGGCCAATTCCCGGTGGAAGGCGAAGCCGCCGGCTTCCGCGCCGTGGTAAAGCACCACCACATCGGCGGTTCCGGGCAACGAGTGGATGGTCCGCAGCATCGACATGATGGGTGTGATGCCTGCGCCCGCGGCCAGGAAGAGGTACCGTGCCCGCCGATCGGCGTCAGGCAGGTGGAAGGCCCCGACAGGTCCCAGCATGTCCAGGACAGTTCCGGGCCTGACGTTCCCGTGCACCCACGGGGAAACCAGTCCGCCCGGGTCGCGCTTGACGGTGACGCTGAAGGTCCACGGTTCCGTGGGTGAACTGGACAGCGAGTAGCTGCGGTCCACCGGTTCCTGGTCCTCGCCGTTCACGGGGAAAGCGATATTCACGTACTGGCCCGCGCGGAACGCCAGGGGCGCGCCGTCGCAACGGCGGAAGACGAAGGTCATCATGCCGCCCGCTTCGGGAACGGTTTCGACGCATTCGGCCATGAACTCCTGCGGATGCCACGGGCCCAGCGCCTTGGCTGCGCTGGCCGGTCCTTCCATGCTGCCCATCACCCGGTTCCACGGCATTTCAAGGCCGCGGATGCGCTGTGGTTCCCGGACCGGCGCCTGAGTGAGGACGTCAATCATGCCAAGTGCTCCTGCACCCGCTGCACGTACCAGTTAATGAAGGCCTCCACCTGGTATTCGCTCTTCATGTAAGGGCCGGGCTCGTACGCGGGGCTGGCAGCACCCTGCTGGCACAGCTCGACGAACGCCTTGTCCTGCAGGTTGGTCTGCTTCCAGGTGTAGGTGAGCTTTTCGAGGTCGTAGTCAACGCCTTCCTCGGCGTCGTCAGCCACCAGCCAGGTGGTGCGGACCAAGGACTGGTGCTCGTTGATGGGGAAAACCCCGAACGTGATGACGTGGTCACCCAGGAAGTGGAACCAGCTGTTGGGCTGCAGGTGCATCGAGCAGCGGCCCAGGCGGAAGTCCCGAAGGTCGCCGAGCAGCTTCTTGGAGAGCCTGCGGCCGTCTGCGGAGAACGATTCGCCTTCGCCGTCCAGGGATTCCCGCGAGATGCGGATACCGGCAATGCGGGTGTCGAGTTCCTCCACCACCTCGTAGGGCAGGCCATAGCGGCGGCACCGCTCCTCAAGGGCGGACTGGGCTTCCTTGTTGCGGTCCCATACTTCCTCGAGGTGGGTCGGGATCAGACCCTCGGTCAGGCCCCACGTGGGGAACAGCGAGCAGGCGAGTTCCGGGTGCCCGTCGCAGTGGTAGCACTCACGGTTGTTCTCCATGACGAGCTTCCAGTTGCCCTCTTCGATGATGTTCTGCTGGTAGGCAATCTTCGTCTTGGACAGGTCGTGCGGCGCAAGGTAGGGCTCGAAGATCTTGGCGGTCTCGTCGAAGTCCGCCGGCGGCTCGTTCGCGATGCAGACGAAGATGAGGCCGGCAACTTCACGGCTGTGGGCACGCTTGAGCGCGAAGCAGTTCTTGTCGAACTTGGCCTCCCCCGGGGCGGAGGCGTGGATCAGGTTGCCCTCGGGCGAGTAGGTCCAGGAGTGGTAGCCGCAGACCAGGTTTCCAGTGGAACCGGCAGCTTCGGTCAGGACACGTGCACCGCGGTGGCGGCAGACGTTGTGCAGGACGTTGACCTCGCCGTCGTCGTTACGCAGCACGATCAGGGAGTAGGGGCCGTAGTCGACCGTGATGTAGTCGCCCGGCTCCGGCAGCTCGGCAACGCTGCCGGCAAAGATCCAGTGCTGGCCGAAAATGGCCTCCATGTCGAGCTTGAAGATTGTGGGGTCAGTGTAGAACGGGGCGTCAAGGGAGTAGCCGGTGCGCCGCAGGGCGAACAACTCGGTAATTTCAGCCAGCTGCTCGGCAGGCAATGCTGAGGCGAGCTTTCCGCGTGCGCTGAGGGGCGCGTTCACTGAGGTAGTCATGTGTTTCCTCCCGATAGGGCTGTGTAATAAGCGATTTGCGGTGATTACGGAGCAGACGGGGCAACAGGGTGTGCCAAGACGTCCTGTTCGCGAATGCGGGGAGGTCCATCAGCAAAAGAAGCGATGACACCGGAAGAATCTGGAAGCACCTAACGCAACACCAATCACCATATGCAACAGTGTGACTCCAGCCACGCTCACTGTCAATCAATTTCGGATATGACGAAAAAGCATGGTCGGTGGCACGGAGGACTGCCATCCCTGAACGTAAAGAATCCGGGACCGGAACCCATGTTTAACTGACCCCCCACTGCCGGGGACAAGCCCGGCAGTCCTCTGAATGTCGTACCCCCTCGTCATGATTGGTTTATAAGAAGGGCAGCGGTGGCTACGGCTTATGAGGACATCCGTGCTGCCCTGGCGGTGCTGAATGCCGAGGTGGAAGGAGCCGGTTCGGAGCCGTTTTCTGCGGCTGATCCGTTGGCTGGTGTGGCGGCTGGGTGCCTGGACATTCTGGCCGGTGCCCGGGCGGTCGAGGCCGGGTTCGCTGGCCTGAAGGCCAGGGCTGCGGTGACGTACGCGGAGAGCGCCGACGTGGTTGCCGGGCCGGATGTTCCCGTGCGGGCGCAGGAGATGGCGGTCGCGGCGGAGATCGGGTGCGTGTTGGCCCTGGGGCCGCGCGCCGCGTCGTCGTTCCTGACGGCCTCCCACGCCGTTGTTGCCTCGTTGCCGCTGACCTTGTCGGCGTTGCAGGGCGGGGTGATCTCCTGGCGCCACGCGGTGGTGATGGCGGATGAGACGGCGTGCCTGGATGCTGCGGGGGCGGCGGCGTTGGAAGGCCATTTCCTGGACCCGGACGCCCCGGACCCAGCACGGGGCTGCCCGGTGGGTGCGTTGCCGGCGCACCGGTTCAAGGCCAAGGCCCGGACCTGGCGGGAACGCCACCACGCCGAGAGCATCGAGGCACGCCACGTCAAGGGGGTGTCTGAGCGGCGGGTGGAGTTCCGGGCGGACCAGGACGGGATGGCCTGGCTCTCCGCGTGCCTTCCCGCGGACCAGGCCCTGGCGGGGTGGAACAGGCTCACCGCGACCGCCCGGGACCTGCGGGGCCCCGGCGAGGGCAGGACCCTGACCCAGCTCCGGGCCGACACCTTCGCCGACGCGATCCTCGGCAACGGCACCGGCGCCAGCGACACCGATGCAAGCGGCAGTGGCGGTTTGACCGAGGGTGCTAGTGGCAGCTCCTGCGACGGCGCGGGTGCTGGCGGCAGCTCCAGCGAACGTGTGGGCGCTGCCCGGGACCGTGTGCTGTCGCCGGTCCGGGCGCAGGTGCTGGTCACGGTTCCGGTGTTCTCGCTGATCGGCCTGACCGATGAGCCGGCGGTACTGGACGGGTACGGGCCCATTCCGCCGTCGATGGCACGGGAACTTGTCGCAAACGGTGCGGGGTCGTTTTACCGGGTGTTGGTGGACCCGCGGGACGGGGCCCCGTTGGAGATCGGCCGGACGAGTTACCGGGTCACAGGTCCGATGCGGGCGTGGTTGCGGATGCGGGATGGGAAGTGTCCGTTTCCGGGGTGCAGCAACAACTCCCTGGACAACGATGCCGATCACATCCTCGCCTGGGCCAAGGGCGGCACCACCGGAATCAGCAACCTGGGACAGCCCTGCCCGAAACACCACAAACTCCGACACGCCACCGGCTGGAAACCCACCACCGCCACCAAGAACGAACCACCCGGCTGGACCTCACCCACAGGCCGCCACTATCAAAGCGAACACCAAGACTGGGAACCACCGCGGTGGCCGGAAACCCAAGACCGCGTCCGGGTTCCCGAGGAGGGCAGCTCGCATTGCACTGTTCCGGACCTGGTGCAGATCCAGATATCCCCAGCAGAAGATTGGCTGGAGCTGGTCCTGCACGCGCCCTCCGCCTGACACGGTAAGTATGTTGCGGGCCCGCCAAGCGTCGTCCTCCGCTATGGCAAGGACCTCACCTGGAGGCCGGTCCCGACGGAGACCACCCGACCCAAATGCTGAGTGGGGGAACAGCGACGGCGACAGCCGGCACCTGCCGGATTGCCGCCGTCGTCATTGCCCGCACCGGCGCAGCTTCCCCACCCGGTGGGGCTAAGCGTGCCTGCCGGCCAGCTCCCCTGCAGATTCCTCGGCTGCTGCCGCCCCGCCCTGGTGCGGTTCGAACCGGACGAACATGGCCTTGAAGCCGGGGGTGTTGGATACGCGGGCCACGTTTTCCTTGTGGACCAAGGCGTTGGCTTCTGGGAAGTACGCGGCCGCGCAGCCCTTGGCGGTGGGATAGGCCACCAGCCGGAACTTGTCCGCCCTGCGGTCCACGCCCTGGAACGTGCTCACCACGTCCACGAGCTCGCGGTCCTGGAATCCCTGCTCGGCGAGGTCCTCGGGGTGGATCAGAATGACGCGGCGGCCGCCGGAGATGCCGCGGTAGCGGTCGTCCAGGCCGTAGAACGTGGTGTTGTACTGGTCGTGGCTGCGGATGGTCTGCAGCACCAGGTGCCCCGCGGGCGGGGTGAGGTATTCCAGCGGGCTCACAGTGAACCGGCCCCTTCCGATGTCCGTGGCGAACGAACGCGTGTCCCGTGGCGGGTTGGGGAGCACGAACCCGTTCCGGGTGCGGACCCTCGCGTTGAAGTCCTCAAAGCCGGGCAGCACGCGGGCGATGTGGTCGCGGATCACGTCGTAGTCCTCGGCCATGCCCCGCCAATCCACGGGGTGGTCCGGGCCAAAGGTGGCCTCCGCCATCCGTGCCACGATGACGGGCTCGGCGAGCAGATGTTCGGAGACCGGGGTGAGGCGGCCCTGGGTGGAGTGCACCACGGACATGGAGTCCTCCACGGACAGGAACTGTGCGCCGTTGGGATGCTTGTCGTCCTTGTCGGTGCGGCCAAGGGTGGGCAGGATCAGCGAGGTGCGGCCATGCACCACATGGGAGCGGTTGGGTTTGGTGCTGATGTGTACGGTCAGCCCGATCCGCTGCATGCCCGCCTCCAGGGCTTCGGTGTCCGAGCAGGCGAGCGAGAAGTTCCCGCCCATGGATACAAACACGTCCACCTCGTCCCGTTCAAAGGCCTCCATCGACTCCACGGCGTCGTAGCCGTGGTGCCGCGGGGAGGTGATGCCAAACTCGGCGTCCAAGGCCTGCAGGAGCCACTCCTTGGGTTTCTCCCAGATGCCCATGGTCCGGTCGCCCTGGACGTTCGAGTGCCCGCGGACCGGGCAGGCGCCGGCGCCGGGCTTGCCGAAATTGCCCTGCAGCAGCAGGACGTTGACCATTTCCTTGATGGTGTCCACCGAGTGCGGCTGCTGCGTCACGCCCAGCGCCCAGCAGAAGATCGAGGCCTTGGACGCCACCAGCATCGCCGCGACCTTTTCGATCTGCGCCCGGGTGAGTCCGGTGGCCTTTTCGGTCTCTTCCCAGTCCAGGATGCGCCGGGCTTCGCGGTAGGCATCGAACCCGTCCGTCTGGGCGACGATGAAGGAATGGTCGACGACGGTCCCCGGGTTGGCGGCCTCGGCCTCCAGCAGCAGGTGGCCGAGCGCCTGGAACAGCGCCAGGTCCCCGCCCACCTTGATCTGCAGGTATTCATCGGCCAAGGGCGTCCCGCCGCCCACCACCCCGGAAACGGTCTGCGGGTCCTTGAAGTTGAACAGGCCCGCTTCGGGCAGCGGGTTCACGGCCACCACCTTGCCGCCCTTGTCCTTGCATTCCTTCAACGCGGACAGCATCCGTGGATGGTTGGTGCCCGGGTTCTGGCCCACCACGAAGATCAGTTCGGCGTCGTGGATGTCATCCAGGGAGACGGTGCCCTTGCCGATGCCGATGGTCGGGTTCAAGGCCGAGCCGGAGGACTCGTGGCACATGTTGGAGCAGTCGGGCAGGTTGTTGGTGCCCAGGGACCGTGCGAACAGCTGGTACAGGAAGGCGGTCTCATTCGCGGTGCGGCCGGAGGTGTAGAAAACGCTGCGGTCCGGGGTGGTCGCCCGGAGATGTTCGCCGATCAGCTCGAACGCGCCGGCCCACGAGATCGGCGAGTAATGCGTCTCCCCTTCGCGGATCACCACCGGCTCGCTCAACCGGCCCTGGTTGCCCAGCCAGTACTCGGTCTTCTCCGAGAAGCTCGGCGATGGAGTGTTGGGCCCAGAACTCCGCACCAACGGTACGCAGGGTGTTCTCCTCGGCCACCGCCTTGGCGCCGTTCTCGCAGAACTCGGCGGCCTTGCGCTTCTTGTCCGATTCCGGCCACGCGCAGCCGGGGCAGTCGAAACCGCCCCGCTGGTTCAGCCGCAGCAGCGACTGCGCCGTCCGGGCCACACCCGCCTGCGCCACCGCACGCTCAAGCGCAACCATGACGGCCTTGACCCCGGCCGCCTCCGTCTTGGGCTTGTGGACCGAAAGATCGTCCTCATTGATGTCCCGAACGGGGGCGGGCTGCTTACCGAACTTCATCGTTCCAACGTCCTTACCGGCTTGTGCTGATTGATCGCCGGCGGAGGCGCGCCGGAACCTCCCGGCGCGCCTCCGCCGGGCGCTTTCCTGACTTCTGGTTACTGCGGAACCTTCGCCAGCGTTTCCTGCTCGGCGGCGATGGTGGTGTCCTCGCCGTGGCCGGTGCGGACCACGGTGCCGGCGGGCAGTGTCAGCAGCCGTTCGCGGATGGACGCCAGGATGGTGGGGTAGTCGCTGTAGGACCGTCCGGTGGCGCCCGGGCCGCCGTTGAACAGGGTGTCGCCGGTGAAGACCGTCCCTTCGCTTTCAAGGTAGAAGCAGGTGGACCCGGGCGAATGGCCGGGTGTGTGGATCGCCTGCAGGGCCGCCCCGCCAACTTCGAACACGTCACCGTCGGAGTGGTAGCGGTCCGGTGCGGCGTCCGGGTATACCTGCTCCCAGAGCACCAGGTCCTCCTGGTTCAGCAGGATCGGTGCGCCCAGTGCGTCCGCGACCTCACGCGCGGCACCGATGTGGTCATTGTGCGCGTGCGTGAGCAGGATAGCCTTCACCTTCCGGCTGCGGACCTGGTTGATGATCGCCGCGGCGTCGTGCGGCGCGTCGATGATGATGCATTCCTCGTCATTGCCCACGATCCAGACGTTGTTGTCCACGTCCCAGGTGCCGCCGTCGAGCGAAAAAGTGCCGGAGGTGACCAGGTTTTCGACGGTGACGCTCATGCGGACGCTCCGGCAGGCTGGACCTCGACGACGGAGCGCAGCACCTTGCCCTCATGCATCCGTTCGAAGGCCTCTTCCACCTGGTCGATGGTGATGCGCTCGGACACGAACGCGTCGAGGTCCAGGTTGCCCTGCTTGTAGTGCGAGACGAGCATGGGGAAGTCGCGGGAGGGCAGGCAGTCGCCGTACCAGGAGGACTTCAGCGACCCGCCGCGGCCAAAGACGTCCAGCAGCGGCAGCTCCAGCTGCATCTCCGGCGTCGGGACACCGACCAGCACCACGCGGCCGGCGAGGTCGCGGGCGTAGAACGCCTGCTTGTACGTTTCAGGGCGGCCGACGGCGTCAATCACCACGTCCGCTCCGTGGCCTCCGGTGAGGGCACGGATGGCTTCCACGGCGTCCTCCTGGCGCGAGTTCACGCCATGGGTGGCACCGAGGGACTTAGCCATGCCGATCTTGTTGTCGTCGATGTCCACGGCGATGATCGTCGTCGCACCGGCCAGCCTGGCGCCGGCGATCGCGGCGATGCCCACGCCGCCGCAGCCAATGACGGCCACGGATTCGCCGCGCTTGACCTCGCCGGTGTTGATCGCGGCGCCGATGCCGGCCATGATGCCGCAGCCCAGCAGGCCGACCGCGGCAGCGTCGACGTCGGGGTCCACCTTGGTGCACTGCCCGGCAGCGACCAGGGTCTTCTCAGCGAAAGCACCGATGCCCAGGGCAGGCGAAAGCTCGGTGCCGTCCTCGAGGGTCATCTTCTGCGTGGCGTTGTGCGTGTTGAAGCAGTATTGCGGCTGGCCCTTGGCACACGCCCGGCACTCCCCACAGACCGCACGCCAGTTCAGGATCACCCGGTCACCCGGGGCCACCTGGGTCACATCGGGGCCAACGGCACTGACAACCCCCGTGGCCTCGTGCCCGAGCAGGTACGGGAAGTCGTCACCGATACCGCCCTGCTTGTAGTGCAGATCCGTGTGGCAGACACCGCAGGTCAGGATGTCCACCAGCGCTTCCCCCGGCCCCGGATCCGGGACCAGGATGGTCTCCAACGACACAGGGGCGTTCTTCTCCCGGACAACGACTGCTTGAACTTTGTGGACCATGGTTCTTGTGTTCCTTTCCTGGATCCGGCCGGATCCGTGAGTCGGCACCAAGTGCCAATCTAGCTGACAGGCCAGGCCCGGAGACCACGGCGCCTCAGCTTTCGAGGCGCAATGAGTTGCATAATAAACAACAGAATGCACATAGTGCTTACAGCAGAATATGGCAGCGGCAGCACCCCGTGTCAATAGATATATCAGTCTCCGACCAGTCGGCTGCCAGTGCGCCACTCCCCCTTTCACCGGGCCGGGAGCGGCTGACCTCCTCGGCCCCCGTTACCTCGAGCAAAACAGTGGGCAGTAGGCTGGATGGCATGTCTTTTGAAGAAACCCCTGCCGAACGGCGCGAGGTTACCGTCCGCCGGGCACCCAGGTACGTTCCTTTCCTGGCCGTCGGAGCGCTGCTGGGAGCCGTCGCGGCCGCGGTGGTGGCGTACGGCGTGCCCGGAGACACCACCTTCGACCCAGGGGCGGTGTTTGGTTTCTTCCTGGTGATGTTCGCGGCCGCAGGGGCCATCCTGGGCGCCGGGCTGGCGCTCTTGCTGGACCGCCGCAGCGTCAAGCGCCAGCAGCGGGCAGTGGTGGAAGCCGTGCCGGATTCCGAACCGGATACCGACCCCCAGGCCTAGCAGGTCACAATCGGGCAACCGGAAAAGTCCTACCCCATATCGTGCGATAATCGATCAGTGGCACGCGGCGATGGAAAACTTTCCCATGATCTTCTCCCCGGCGAAAAAGGCCCGCAGGACGCTTGTGGCGTCTTCGGCGTTTGGGCACCAGGCGAAGAAGTAGCAAAACTTACCTATTACGGGCTGTATGCACTGCAGCACCGCGGTCAGGAGTCGGCTGGCATAGCCACCAGCGACGGCAAACGGATCAACGTCTACAAGGACATGGGACTCGTCTCCCAGGTCTTCGACGAGACCACCCTGAACACCCTGACCGGGCACCTGGCCGTGGGCCACTGCCGCTACTCCACCACCGGCGCCAGCCACTGGGCCAACGCGCAGCCCACCCTGGGCGCCACCTCCACCGGCACGGTTGCCCTTGCGCACAACGGCAACCTGACCAACACCGCCGAGCTTAATGCCATGATCAACGAGCGCAACGGCGGCCAGCTCACCGGCGAAATGAAGCAGGGCAACACCTCCGACACCGCGCTGGTCACCGCCCTGCTGGAAGGCGAGCCGGGGAAGACCCTGGAAGACACCGCCACGGAACTCCTGCCCAAGATCAAGGGCGGCTTCTGCTTCGTCTTCATGGACGAGGGCACCCTCTACGCCGCACGCGACACCTATGGGATCCGCCCGCTGGTCCTCGGCCGGCTGGAACGCGGCTGGGTGGTGGCTTCCGAGCAGTCCGCCCTGGCCACCGTCGGCGCCAGCTTCATCCGCGAGATCGAGCCCGGCGAATTCATTGCCATCGACGAGGACGGCGTACGGTCCAAGCGGTTCGCGGAACCGACGCCGGCCGGTTGCGTCTTCGAGTACGTCTACCTCGCCCGCCCGGACGCCGCCATCGCCGGCCGCTCCGTCTACGAATCCCGCGTGGAGATGGGCCGTCAGTTGGCCCGCGAAAACACGCAGCAGGCGGACATCGTCATCCCCGTGCCGGAATCCGGCACCCCCGCCGCCGTCGGCTACGCCGAGGAATCCGGCATCCCCTTTGCACACGGTTTCGTGAAGAACTCCTACGTGGGCCGTACGTTCATCCAGCCTTCGCAGACCCTGCGCCAGCTCGGCATCCGCCTCAAGCTCAACGCCCTCGAGTCCGTGATCCGCGGCAAGCGGGTTGTGGTGGTGGATGACTCGATCGTCCGCGGCAACACCCAGCGCGCCATTGTCCGGATGCTTCGGGAAGCCGGCGCCGCAGCCGTCCACGTCAAGATCTCCTCCCCGCCGGTGCAGTGGCCCTGCTTCTACGGCATCGACTTTGCTTCCCGCGCGGAGCTCATCGCCAACGGCGCCACCATCGAGGAAATCTCCCAGGCCATCGGTGCGGACTCACTGGCCTACATCTCCGAGGACGGCATGATCGGAGCCACCCGGCAGCCCCGCGAACGGCTCTGCACCGCCTGCTTCACCGGCAAATACCCCATCAAGCTGCCGGACGCCGACAAGCTGGGCAAGAACCTGCTTGAGCGCACCGACCTTGGCGGCCTCAAGCCGTCCCCCGCCGCACTTCCCGGCGAGACGGCCGCCTTGGCCGTTGACGCCGCGGAAGACCCGGCAGAGAAGGCCGGCGCCACCGGCTGCGATCCCGGACCGGACGCCGAATTCGAAAACCTGCTGACCGAAGCCGACCTCGTGCCCGACGTACACGCCGCCACCAGCGCCGACAAGAAGGACTCCGTATGACTTCCGCCAACACCGCCGCAGAGAACTCCGGCATCACCTACGCCTCCGCCGGCGTGGACGTTGAAGCCGGGGACCGTGCCGTTGAGCTCATGAAGGATGCCGTCAAGGCAACCCACAACTCCTCGGTGATCGGCGGGGTGGGCGGCTTCGCCGGCCTCTATGACGTCTCCAGGCTCCTGACCTACAAGAAGCCCCTGCTGGCGACCTCCACGGACGGCGTAGGCACCAAGGTGGCCATCGCCCAGGCCATGGACATCCACGACACCATCGGCTTCGACCTGGTGGGCATGGTGGTGGACGACATCGTGGTGGTAGGCGCCGAGCCGCTGTACATGACCGACTACATCGCCTGCGGCAAGGTGGTCCCCGAACGCATCGCGGACATCGTGCGCGGCATCGCCGCAGCCTGCTCCGTGGCCGGCACTGCCCTGGTGGGCGGCGAGACCGCCGAGCACCCGGGCCTGCTGGGCGAACATGAATACGACGTCGCCGGCGCCGCCACCGGCGTCGTGGAAGCCGACGCCCTCCTCGGCCCGGACCGCGTCCGCGCCGGCGACGTGGTGATCGGCATGGCCTCGTCCGGCCTGCACTCCAACGGCTACTCGCTGGTCCGCCGCGTCATCAACCACGCCGGCTGGGCACTGGACCGCCAGGTATCCGAACTGGGTCGCACGCTGGGCGAGGAACTCCTTGAACCCACCCGCGTCTACGCAGCCGACTGCCTGGACCTGGCCCGCACCTTCCCGGTCAGCGCCGGCGCCGCCGTCCACGGTTTCAGCCACGTCACCGGCGGCGGCCTGGCCGCCAACCTGGCCCGGATCCTCCCGCAGGGCCTGGTGGCCACGGTGGACCGCGCCACCTGGGAACTGCCCGCTATCTTCAAGCTCGTGTCCGAACTGGGAAATGTCCCGCTGCCCGACCTCGAGCGCACCCTGAACCTCGGTGTGGGAATGGTGGCTATCGTGTCCCCCGACGCCGCCGACGCCGCAGTGGCGCGCCTGAACGACCGCGGCCTGCCGTCCTGGGTCATGGGCACGGTCACGGAGGACTCGGATTCCATTTCCAAGACCGGCCCCGACTACGTCCAGGGCGCCAAGGGCGTGGACGGCGGCGCCGTCCGCATGGTCAACGCCTACGCCTAAAGCCACTAACCATTTGGGGTTCCCCACCGTACGGTGGGGAACCCCAATGGCGTTAAATGACCTGGATCAGGCTCAGGATGCCGCCCTGCGGGTCCCGGATGGTAGTCAGTGAACCGTCAGCGGGATGCTCGTCCGGCTCCACGATGACTTCTCCTCCGCCCTGGACCGTTGCTACCGCAGCAGCACGGAGGTCCGCGGCGCCAAAGTAGACCTGCCAGGCCGCTTCCTCGCCTTCTTCGGCAGGAACGACGCCGGCCACCTCGGTGCCGTCGACAAGCAGCGTGCTGTAGGTGCCGCCGTCGTCCTGGGGATATTCGGTGACCTCGTGCCAGAACAGCTGCTGGAAGAAGCCGACCGCGGCCTGCGGCCCGGGCGTGGAGAGTTCGGCCCAGGCCAGCGCCCCCGGTTCGTTGAAGAGATGGCTCCCATAGTGGGTGCCGGCCTGCCAGATCCCGGTGGTGCCGCCGCCGGGCGGCGCGAGGAAAGCCAGCACGCCGGTGGCGCCCACCTGCTCCGGCCCGAACTGGGCGGTCCCGCCGGCAAAGGCGGCATCGTCAAGGAGCGTAGTGGCGTCCGACGCCGCGAAATAGATGTTCCACCGGGCCGGCGTGCCCGACGGCTGCAGGGGGCCCTGCGGCGCGATGGTGGCGACCAACCGGCCATTCATGAAGGCCTGCGCGTAACTGCGGCCGTCCGGGGTGGGAAAGTCCTGAAAGGTCCAGCCGAACAACTTGGCGTAGAAGTCCTTGGCGGCAGCGACATCGGGGGTCTGCAAATCCGCCCAGCAGGGCTCGCCATCGGCGTAGGTAGTCCGAACAGTCATCCGGTCAGGGTACCAACGCGGGAAAGCCCGCTGCCACCGGGTATCCCGGAAAGCAGCGGGCTTCCTCATGTCAGCGGTCACCCGAAAACGGGTACTAAAAATGAGGTCCTGTGCCATCCCAACGCTGCGGGAAAGCACCTGCGGAGCTTGTTAGCGCGTAGCTGCGGCACGGCCTGGAAAACCGGGGGCCACGGCGGCTTTACGACAACTAGCCGATGCGACGGCTGTCAACCTCGTCGTCATCGTCATCCAAATCATCCGCGTACTTATCCACATAAGCCGAATAATCCGGCTCGACCGGTTCATTCGAGTAATGGCTCGTTGAACGACTGCCCGGGCCCGTCAGCTCACGCTGAAGTGCCGAGTAGTCAGTGTTCGGGGAGTAGTACTTGATGTCCCGAGCCTGCTTGGTAGCTTTTGCCTTTTGACGGCCGCGCCCCATGGCGTGACCCCCTTTTGTACTTGGACCGGAGGTGGTCACCTTGGCGATCGGTGAGGCCCCGGAATGTTTGGTCAATTTGTCGTACACCTAGATTACATGCTTTCGGCTGCCCCTGCTTGCCGTGCAGGGCCCCGGGACGGGGCGTGGGGTACCATGATGCACTTCGACCCGCAGGAACACGGGATTTTTCTTCGATAGAGTCACTTAAGAAGTGGCTGTTTTGCCCGCCCGTTGGCGAGCCGCGGAACATAAACCCAGGAGGATGCGCACCCGTGAACCACCAGGACATCCCGCCCAAGCCTGCCTCGCCGCCGCACACCGGCAGCCTGCCGGCGGTCCCGGGCGGGGATAAGGGTTCGGCGCCCGCCCCGGAAGCTGTGACCTGGTCCCAACGGGTCCCGGACCCCCCGCAGCGCCGCGCAGCCAACAGGGCCACCTCCTGGAAGGTGTTCCTCATCGTCGTAATCGCAGCCGTCGCCGGCTCGCTCACATGGCTTGCCGTGTGGTTGAACTCATCCTCCGGTACGGAGAAGTCCGCCGCCGACGCGCCCGGAGTGCTGCAGACCACCGCCACCGCGCCGGCCACCCCCCAGCCGCTTCCACGCAGCGGGGTGGCACCTGCCGCGTACGCGGTGGGCGACTGCTTCAAGGACTTCGATCCGGAAGCCTTGGCGTCCACCGTCGTCGCCTGCGATACCGGTCATTCGGCGCAGCTGGTGGCAACCTACCGCTACCCCGCAGCAGCCGCCTACCCGGGGGCTGATCCGCTGAAAGCCAAGGCCCTGGAAGCGTGCCAGGCGGCCACTCTCGGACCGGCAGCCAGCCAGTTCCACCTCAACTACCAGCGCAGCTTCCCAAGCAGCACCAGCTGGGATTCGGGCGACCGCCGGGTGGACTGCTACGTCACGGCCGACTCCGGCAACGTGATCACCGCCAGCGTGCTGCATTGACGGTCCATCCGTCCGGGCAGCACGCCTGGGCGTGAGCCTGCCGGCTAGTCCTTCCGCCGAACGGACAAACCCGAGCTGGGGGCGCCTGTCAGCGTGTCCACGGTGCCCTCGGTAAGTTCGCCAAGGTCCGCCGCGGTGTCCACCAGGACGGTATCGCCATCACTGATATCCCCGGCCAGGATGGCTTTTGCCAGCCGGTCGCCGATCTCGCGCTGCACCAGGCGGCGCAGCGGGCGGGCACCGTACGCCGGATCGTAGCCGGACAGGGCCAGCCACGCCTTGGCGCCGTCGGTGACCTCGAGGGTGAGCCGGCGATCGTAGAGGCGGCGGCCCAGTTCGGCCACGTGCAACTCCACGATGTGCGCCAACTCCTCCACCGTGAGGGCGTCAAACAGGACCACTTCGTCGAGCCGGTTTAGGAACTCGGGCTTGAAGGACGCGTTGACGGTGGCCATGACGGCATTGCGCTTGGCTTCGGGGTCCAGGGTCTGGTCCACCAGGAACTGGCTGCCCAGGTTGGAGGTCAGCACCAGGATGACGTTGCGGAAGTCCACGGTGCGGCCCTGGCCGTCGGTGAGACGGCCGTCGTCGAGCACCTGCAGGAGGATATCGAACACCTCGGGGTGCGCCTTCTCCACCTCGTCCAGCAGCACCACGGAGTACGGGCGGCGGCGGACCGCCTCGGTGAGCTGTCCGCCTTCCTCGTAGCCGACGTAGCCCGGAGGCGCCCCAACCAGCCGGGCCACGCTGTGCTTCTCGCCGTACTCGGACATGTCGATGCGCACCATGGCGCGTTCGTCGTCGAACAGGAAGTCCGCCAGGGCCTTGGCCAGTTCGGTCTTGCCCACGCCGGTGGGGCCGAGGAACAGGAAGGAGCCGGTGGGGCGGTTGGGGTCGCTGATTCCGGCGCGGGCGCGGCGGACGGCGTCGGAGACGGCAGCCACGGCTTTGGACTGGCCGATCAGCCGCCTGCCCAGTTCCTGCTCCATGTGGAGCAGCTTCTGGCTTTCGCCCTGCAGCATCCTGCCGGCGGGAATGCCGGTCCAGGCCGAGATGACTTCGGCGATGTCCTCCGCCGTCACTTCCTCAGCCACCATCTGGGCCGGTTTGTCCGTCACGGCTGCCTCCGCCTCGGCAGCGGCGGTCAGCTCACGTTCAAGAGCCGGGATTTCGCCGTACAGGATCCGCGAGGCGGTCTCCAGGTCGCCCTCGCGCTGGGCCTTGTCCGCTGCGGAGCGCAACTCGTCCAGCTTGGCCTTCAAGTCGCCCACCCGGTTGAGCCCGGCCTTCTCGGCCTCCCACCGCGCGTTCAGAGCCGAGAGTTCCTCTTCCTTGTCCGCCTTGTCGGCACGGAGCGCGGCGAGCCGTTCCACCGAAGCGGCGTCGGTCTCGCCCTCCAGCGCAAGCTCTTCCATGGTGAGCCGGTCCACCTGGCGGCGCAGCTGGTCGATTTCCTCCGGAGCGGAGTCGATCTCCATGCGCAGCCGGGACGCGGCTTCGTCCACCAGGTCGATTGCCTTGTCCGGCAGTTGGCGGCCTGAAATGTAGCGGTTGGACAGGGTGGCGGCGGCCACCAGGGCGGAGTCCGCGATGGACACCTTGTGGTGCGCCTCGTAGCGTTCCTTGAGGCCGCGGAGGATGCCGATGGTGTCCTCCACGCTGGGTTCGCCGACGTAGACCTGCTGGAAGCGGCGTTCCAGGGCGGCATCCTTTTCGATGTTTTCGCGGTATTCGTCCAGCGTGGTGGCGCCGATCAGGCGCAGCTCGCCACGGGCCAGCATGGGCTTGAGCATGTTGCCCGCATCCATGGAGGAATCGCCCGTGGCGCCGGCGCCCACCACCGTGTGGATCTCGTCGATGAAGGTGACGATCTGGCCCTCGGAGCCCTTGATCTCCTCAAGGACGGCCTTGAGCCGCTCCTCGAACTCACCACGGTACTTCGCGCCAGCCACCATGGACCCGAGGTCCAGGGAGATGAGCGTCTTGCCGCGCAGGCTTTCGGGGACATCGCCCGCCACCATCCGCTGGGCCAGCCCTTCCACCACTGCAGTCTTTCCGACGCCGGGTTCGCCGATCAGCACCGGGTTGTTCTTGGTCCGCCGGGACAAGACCTGGACCACGCGCCGGATCTCGGAGTCGCGGCCAATCACCGGGTCAAGCTTCCCTGCCCGGGCCATGGCAGTGAGGTCCGTGCCGTATTTTTCGAGTGCCTGGAAGGTGTTCTCGGGGTCGGGGCTGTCCACTTTACGGTCCCCCCGGACCCCGGGCAAGGCAGCAAGGAGAGCCTCACGGGAGGCGCCGGCGTCGCGGAGCAGCCGTGCGGCGGCGTCGTTGCCGGCCGAGAGGCCCAGCAGCAGCACCTCGGTGGACACGAAGCTGTCTCCCAGCCGGTCCGCTTCTTCCTTCGCGTTCTGGATGGCCTGCAGGGCGGGCCGGCTCAGCTGCGCCTGCTGGCTGGAGCCGCCCGACGTGGCGGGCAGGGCCTTGATGGCGCTGCTGGCCTGCACGCTGACGGCGTCGGGATCGGCACCGGTGGCGCGGAGGAGCGCGACGGCGACACCCTCCCGCTGGTCCATCAGAGCCTTGAGCAGGTGGGCCGGTTCCACCTGGGGGTTGCCGGCGGTGGAGGCATTCATCGCCGCAGCGGAAAGAGCCTCCTGGCTCTTGGTGGTGAATTTGACGTCCAAAGAGGGCTCCTTTCGGGGGCTTGATAACTAAGTTGAGTGTACTACGCTCAACTTTTCAGGACGAGGCTCTCAAGCCATGTTTGCCCACGGCGAAACTGCTGTCCAGAGCCGGAGGTCCCGCCACGCCGCGCTAGGTCCCGTAGACGGAAACTGCGGCCGCCTTGACCACGAAGTGCACGGTCATCCCCGGCACCAGGCCGAGGTCCGCCGACGCGGCCGGCGTAATGTCGGCTGCCAGGCCTCCGGCCCGGACACGGATCTGGTCGCCGTGCGGCTCAACGTCGCTGATGGTAACGGCGAAGGAATTGCGGGGGCTGCCGTGCGCGTCGGTGAGGAACACGGAAACGGCCGACGGCGGGAACACGGCCACCCCGGGGCTCCCGGCCCCGGCCACCGGGGAAGGTTCGCCGGACCCGCCGGACCCGCCGGGCTGCCCGGGCGCCGCCCGCTGCCCGCCGAATTCCGTATCCTCGCCATGACCGGCGATCCACAGGCCTTCCGCCGTGCGCACCCCGGCCCCGTCCAATGTTCCGGGGACGAAGTTCAGCCCGGCCAGGCCGGCCGCAAATGCACTGCGCGGGCGTTCCAGCACCTCCCGGGTTGGGCCGTCCTCGGCAATCCTGCCGTTCTCCAGGATGACCACCCTGTCCGCGAGGATCAGCGCATCAAGGACATCATGGGTGACGATGATGGCCTGCCGCCCCGCGAGGACGCGCTTGAACAGGCGGCGCAACAACGGGGCGGAGTGGATGTCGAGGGCCGCGAGGGGCTCGTCCAGCAGGAGGAGCGCGGGATCCGCGGCCAGCGCGCGTGCCACGGCAACGCGCTGGGCCTGGCCGCCGGAGAGTTCGGCGGGGCGTCGACCGGCCAGGCCTCCAGCTTCAACGTCAGCCAGCCAGCCCAGGGCACGCTGCCGGGCGTCCCGTTTGGGAGTGCCGGCACTGCGGGGCCCAAAAGAGACATTGTCCACCGCGGACAGGTGCGGAAAAAGCAAGGGTTCCTGGGCGAGCAGGGCGGTCCCGCGACGGTGCGGCGGCACCCAGGTGCGGTTGCCGCCGTCGAGGTCGAACAGGGTCTTTCCGTTGAGTTCCGCCCTGCCGCTGTCCGGCCGCAGCAGCCCGGCGATACTGGACAGCAAGGTGGACTTCCCGGCGCCGTTGGGCCCCATCACGGCGACGGTTTCACCGGGCCCCACCGTCAAGGACACGTCGAATCCACGCCCGGCCACGGCTGCCTGGAAGGACAACGTCACTGGTTGTTCCCTCCTGCCGGCACCGGCGTCGTCGGCCGTTTTCCGGCTCCCCTGCGCGCCGCGGGCCGGCGGTAGGCGAGCGCCACCACCGCCACGGCTACGGCCACCAGCACCAGCGACAGGGCGACGGCCGCGTCCGGGTCGGTTTCCCGCTGCAGGTAGATCTCCAGCGGCAGGGTGCGGGTGACCCCCTGAAGGCTGCCCGCAAACGTCAGTGTGGCACCGAACTCGCCCAGGCTGCGGGCGAAAGAGAGGACAGCGCCCGAAGCGAGTCCGGGCAGGACCAGGGGAAGCGTGACCCGCCGGAAGACGGTGCCCGGGCGCGCGCCCAAAGTAGCGGCCACCGCCTCGTAGCGGGAGCCTGAGGTTCGCAGGGCACCCTCAAGGCTGACCACCAGGAAGGGCAGCGCCACGAACGTCTGCGCCAACACCACCGCGGTAGTGGAGAAAGCAATCTGCAGGCCCAGCACGTCCAGGGCCTGCCCCAGCAGGCCCTGGCGGCCGAACGTGTAAAGCAGCGCGATGCCGCCCACCACGGGGGGAAGCACCAGCGGCAGGAGCACCAGCGAACGCAGCAGCCCCTGCAGCCGGAAAGTATCCCGGGCGAGGACCAGCGCCAGGGGGACGCCGAGCACAATACACAGCAAGGTGCTGGCCGCGGAGGTCCGCAGGCTCAGTCCCAGCGCCGTCAGGGACGAGTCCGAGGTCACGAGCGGAATGAACCGGTTCCAGTCCACCCGCAGCACCATGGCGAGCAGCGGGAGCAACACTACGACGGCGGCAACAACAGCCAGTGCGCGGACCCAGCCGGGAACGCCGGAATAGCCTTGCCCGACCACTTTGGTACCTTTCGTGTTCGCCTGGCTCAGCGGCTTTCGAGTACCTGCTTGAGCTTGGACAATTGAGCGACCTCGGATTCCATGGTCCTGGTGACCATCGAATCCAGGACCCGCAACAATAGCGGGAGCTTGGCCTCAAGGATGAACGTTACCGTCGTCCTGCCGCTGTCCCCGGCGAGGGTGTACGTGCCGGTGGGGCGGGCGGGACCGGCAACCACTTCGAAGGCCAGCAGGTGCCCCGGCTGGGCCGCCGTGATCCTGTAGTCACCCTGGATGGGGCGGCCTTTGGGACCGGACAGGGTCTGGTTGTAAACGGCGCCCACTTCACCCGCCCCACCCTCGCGGAGGGAGATGGATTTCACGCCTTCCCGCCATGCGGTGTTGTTCAGGCCATCGGCGAGGAAGTCATAGACCTCCCCGGCAGGCCGGTCGATGACGATGCGGTTCTCCGCGTGGGCCATGCGTTTCCTCCCGATGGTGGATTGGAACAATGGGTATCTGGACGGGTCTACCAGAGGCGCCCCTGACTCAAGCCACGGTGCGCGCCTGGCCTCACACTACTGCCGTGGGGATACTTCCCGGCATTATGGAGCCCCGGGTCCGAATCCCGCCGCCGCCAGGACCTTTTGCCCTTCCGCGCCGGTCACCAGGCCAATGAAGGCCTGCGCGGCCGCCTTGTTCCGGCCACTGGCCACGCCCGCGATGGGGTAGGTATTCACGGTGCCCTGCGACTCAGGAAATTCGATGCCCGCCACCTTTGCGCCGGCCGCCCGGACATCCGTGCCGTACACCAGGCCCGCGTCGGCCTCCCCCGATGTGACCTTGCCCAGGACGTCGGTGACGGCATTTTCCTCACTGACGGGGGCCAGCGTAATCCCTGCCGTGCCCGCCACCTTAGCCGCCGCTGCCCCGCACGGGACCTGCTTGGCGCAGACCACCAGCTTGACCCCCGGCCGCGCCAGGTCCTTCAGCGCCGAAATTCCGGCCGGATTACCCGGCGGAACCGCAATGGCCAGGGTGTTGGTGGCGAAGTTGCGGGGCGTGCCGTCAGCCAGGCCGGCGTCCTGCAGTTTCTTCATGTTGGCCGTGTCAGCCGAGGCGAAGACGTCGGCGGGGGCGCCCTGGTTGATCTGGCTGGCAAGGTCCGAGGATCCCGCGAAGCTCAACGTGACCGCCGTTCCGGGGTTTTCCGTTTCGAAGGTGTGCGCCAGCTCGGTGAAGGTGGCCTTAAGGGAGGCTGCCGCGAAGACCGTGATGGTTCCTGTTGGCGCGCCGGAACCGGCGGCCGCAGCGGACGTGGTGCCCGCGGCCGGCCCTCCTGCCGGCGCGCAGCCGGAGAGGACGGCCAGCAAAAGTACCGCCAGCGGGAGGACAGCCGGCCGGACGGTGGACGCAACCGGGCGGACAGATTGCTTGCTCATGCGGCGGCCCGGCCTTTCGGGGATTCGATGATGACTGTTGTTGCCTTGACCACTGCGGTGGCGACGGCACCGGGCTCCAGTCCAAGATCGCGCACGGCTTCGCTGCTCATGAGGGATACCACCCGGAACGGCCCGCACTGCAGCTCCACCTGGGCCATGACTTTGTCGGCGATGACGTTCGTGACGAGGCCGACGAACCGGTTTCGGGCCGAGCTGCCGCCGCGTTGCGGATCATCCGGGAAGCGGGCCAGCTTCCGGGCATGCGTGGCGAGCTCCAGCCCGTCGACGGCCAGCCGGCCGGACTCGTCGCGGAACGGCGTCAGTGTTCCGTGATCGGTCCATCGGCGGACGGTATCGTCGCTCACACCCAGGAAACGGGCAGCTTCTGAAACGCGGATAAGGGCCATGCGGCAATCCTAATCCGCAAATGCAACTATTAGGACGTTCCAAACACGCAATTGAGGAATGTGACTGGAGCGCCGGGCAGGCAGGCTACCGCCCAAAGGCAGCACTAGACTCCTTCCATGGCCATCTACATCGACCCGCCATTGTGGCCTGCACACGGTACGCACTTCTCGCACCTGGTGTCCGATACGTCGCTGGACGAGCTTCACGCGTTCGCTGCTGCCGCGGGAATCCCCGAGCGGGCATTCGACGGCGACCACTACGACGTGCCGGAGCGCCGCTTCGACGAGCTGGTGGCGGCGGGGGCCGTCCCTGTGGAAGCCAGGCTCCTGGTCCGCAGGCTGATCGCCAGTGGACTGCGGATACCGGCACGCCGGCGGAACAAATCGTTGAAAGTTCCGCTGCTGAACCGCTGGGAAGCCATCATGCCCGGGCACGATGCCCTCTTCCTGGACCTGCTGGACCGCTGGAGCGAACCACACCGCCACTACCACGGCTGCACCCACCTGCTCTCCGTCCTGGAGGCTCTGGACCTGCTCACCGAGCCGGCCGAGGCACCGCGGACCGTGCTGCTGGCAGCCTGGTTCCACGACGCCGTGTACCGGGGCACGGCGGGACAGGACGAGGAAGAATCCGCCCGGCTGGCCGAGGACCGGCTCACCGCCGCCGGCCTGCCTGAGGCGGACGTGGCGGAGGTGGTCCGGCTGGTCCTGGTGACATCGGACCACCGTCCCGAACCCGGTGACGACGACGGCGCCCTCCTCAGTGACGCGGACCTGTCCGTCCTGGGCGGGGAACCGGAGGAGTACGCCCGTTACGTCGCGGCCGTCAGGAAGGACTACGCGCACGTCGGCGACGCCGACTTCGCTGCCGGCCGGGCCGCCGTCGTGCGTCACCTGCTGGAACTGGACCCGCTCTTCCGCCACCGCCGCGCCAGGGAACTGTGGCTGGACGCCGCGCACCGCAACCTGAAAGGCGAACTGGCATGAACGCTCCCCGCTCCACGCCGAGGCATACGCACTCAGCGAACGCCGCGCACCGGCAGCTCCCGTTCGAGGTGCGGCTTGACTGGGGACTGAACGGCGCCAGGACCGTGGCCCCGGGTGCGGATATCGCGGTGGTGGTGGACGTCCTGTCCTTCAGCACCTGCGTCAGCGTGGCACTGGACCGGAACGCGGAGGTCTTCCCGTTCCCGTGGCGCGACACCAGGGCCGAAGACTTCGCCGCCCACCACCATGCGCAGCTGGCAGGCCCCCGCGACGGCGGGGGGCTGAGCCTCTCCCCGCAAGCCTGCGCAGCGCAGAAACGCTGGACCGGATCGTCCTGCCGTCCCCCAACGGCTCTGAACTGTGCCATGAACTGGCAGGCGAGGTTCAACTGGTGGCCGCGGTGTGCCTCCGCAACGCCGCGGCCACGGCGGACTGGGTGTCGGCCAACCTTCCCGGCGACGCGGTGGTGGCGGTGGTTGCGGCCGGTGAGCGGTGGCAGGACCGTACCCTCCGGGCCGCCGTGGAGGACCAGATCGGGGCCGGAGCTTTCATCGCAGGTTTGGCAGCCGCCGGGAAGGGCGGCTACGAGGCCGGCGACGGCAGGCACGGCTATGCTCCGGAAGCCGTGGCGGCGATGGCCGTTTTCGAAGCCGCCGAGCCGCGCCTGCGTGAGGTGCTGTTACGGTGCTCCAGCGGCCGCGAGCTGACCGGCGCCGGCTACGCGGAGGACGTGGACATCGCGGCCGAACTGGACGACAGCGGGTCCGTGGCCATCCTGCAGGACGGGGTGTTCCGGCCCCTGCCGCCGGCGCACTGATCCTTAGCGGTAGTTGCTGGCAAACGGCCTGCTGGAAGGCACGATCTGCTTGCCCAGAGGCATCAGGGACACCGGGATCAGCTTGAGGTTGGCGATGGCCAGCGGGATGCCCACAATGGTCATCGCCATGGCGAACGCCGTGAGCACATGGCCGATGGCGATCCAGATGCCGGCGACGAGCAGCCAGATCACGTTGCCCAGCAGCGAGAAGACACCGTTGCCGCCGGGCCGGTCAACCACCATCCGGCCGAAGGGCCAGAGCGTGTAGGCAGCGATCCGGAAGGATGCGATGCCCCAGGGGATGGTGACGATCAGCAGGCAGCAGACCACGCCCGCGAGGAAATAGCCCAAGGCAAGCCAGAAGCCGCCAAAAACCAGCCAGATAACGTTCAGAAGTGTCTTCATGCACCCATTCTGCCCCCGGACCTCCGGCAAACAGGTAGGGGACTCCCCTGATCTTGCCCTGAGCCGGGCGACTAGACGGCGGCGGTTGCCTTGGCGGCCTGCACGAAGGCACGGACCTTTGCCAGGTCCTTCACGCCGCGGGTCGCTTCGACGCCCGAGGAGACGTCCACGCCCCAGGCCTGGGCAGCGGCGGACGCCTGGCCCACGTTGGCCGCGTCCAGGCCGCCGGCAAGCAGCCATTCCCGGCCCTGCAGCACCGGCAACGCCGCCACAGAGGCGTAGTCCCAGGACTCGCCGGAGCCCGGCGCCGCCGCATCAATCAGGAGCAGGTCCTCGCCCCAGTCTTCGAATTCATCGTCGGAGGCACCCATGGTGATGGCCCGGACCAGCTTCATGCCGGCGTTATGCACCGTTGCCACGTCCGCCCGGGAGCGGTTCCCGTGCAGCTGGATCCATTCAAGGCCCGCCGCCCGGGCGATGGCGACGGCGTCGACCACGGGTTCGTCGCGGAACACGCCGATCGGGCGAACTCCGGCGGGAACCTCCGACAAGAGGGAGGCGGCCTGGGAGGGTGAAACCACCCGGGGGCTGGCGGTGAGCACGAAACCTACGGCGTCGGCCCCTGCTTCCACCGCCGCGCGGACCGATTCGGGCGTACTGAGACCACACACTTTGACGAACATTCCCGGCTCCTTCAGGCTGTTTTCGTGATGACCCCCCGGAGGAGATTAGCAGGACGGGACGCAACCTGCGACGCCGGACCCTGAACCTGCCGGGCTTGGGAACTAGGCTGGGCTGATGCAGATCATCCGCTTCGCAGGGCTCAAGGCCGAACCATGGCGCAACGGGGGCGGGGTGACGAGGGAAATCGCGCGCCAGGACTCGTCCGACGGCGGCTGGGATTGGCGGGTGAGCATCGCGGACGTCACCAAGGCAGGTGACTTTTCCGCGTTCCCCGGCATGGAACGGGTCCTGACCGTGATCGAGGGGGAACTGCTGCTGCTCAGGGTGGACGGCGCTGAGCAGCCGTTGGAGAAATACCGTCCCTTCCGGTTCGACGGCGGCGCGGCCACAACAGGGTCGCTGCCCACCGGAGACATCCGGGACCTGAACGTCATCACCCGCGCCGCGGCATACAAGGGGTACACCTCCATCATCGAGCTGTCCAAGAAGCGGGCCCATCCGGTGTTCGACGGCCAGCTGGCGGTGCTGCTGCAGGGCCAGGCTGTGGTCAGTGAAGGCGGCAGCGGGCAGGCGGACACCAACCCGGTGGAACTGGGCCGCTACGACGCCGTGGCCGGATCCGACGCCAACAGCCCGGAGATCCTGGGCCGGGGCTTCCTGGCAGTGGTGTCGGTCGACCCGCTGGAGACCGCCGGGTAAAGCCCCCCGCATGGTGAGGTTGGGCACCATCGGTGGCCGCCCGGCGTCGTGCGTTGCTACGCTGGAATCCAAGGCTCCGCACCAGAGCCTCCGGACGACGGTTCAGTACCCGGCACGCGACAAGACTGGCCAAAGGATCTGGTCATGTCGTGGATAATCCTTCTTCTTTCCGGCGCCCTCGAGGCCGTCTGGGCAGCCGCCCTGCACCGGTCCGCCCAGGTTTCCGGCCGCCGCCGACTCGCGCCCGCGGCTGTGTTCCTTGTGGCCGTCGCGGCGAGCACCGGCGGCCTCGCGATCGCCATGCAGTCCATCCCCACCGGAACGGCCTACGCCGTCTGGGTGGGGGTCGGCGTCGTCCTGACCTCCGCCTACGCCATGGCCACCAGGGTTGAACGCCCGACGGCGGCCCGGCTGGCGCTGCTCACCGGCATCGCCGCGTGCGTGGTCGGCCTGAAGGTGGTGGCGTAACCGTGAACCGCTCAGTTCCCTGGCTGGTACTTCTGGCCTCCGCGGTGCTGGAAGCTGTCTGGGCCACCGCCCTGGGCTTGTCCGAGGGCTTCAGCAAGCCCCTCCCCACGGTCGTTTTCGCCGTCACGGCGGCCCTGAGCATGCTGGGCCTGGGCATGGCCATCCGGAGCATTCCGCTTGGCACGGCCTACGCGGTCTGGGTGGGCATCGGTGCTTCGTTGACGGTCGGCTGGGCGATGATCACGGGCGTAGAGCCCTTCAGCGTCCTGAAGCTCCTGTTCATTGCCGGCATCGTGGGTTGTGCCGCCGGCCTGAAGGCCCTTCCCGCGAAGGACCAGGCGGCCGCGCGCAGCAGTGACTAGGCTCTTGCCATGGACTCCCCCGAGATCGCCCAGGCCGTCGAGGCGCTCCGGCGCAGGCTGGCGCCGGAGACGCGCACCATCCTGGGCATCGCGGGCGCGCCGGGATCCGGGAAGTCCACCTTTGCCGCATGGCTGCAGGAGCAGTTCAGCCCCGGTACGGCGGTGGTGGTCCCGATGGACGGCTTCCACCTGGGCAACGCGATCATTGAGGGGACGCCGCTGAGGGAGCGCAAAGGAGCCATTGATACGTTCGACGGCGGCGGCTATCTTTCGCTGCTGCGCCGCCTGGCGCGCCGGGACGAGGCGGTCGTGTACGCACCGGAATTCCGCCGCACCCTGGACGAGCCGGTGGCTGCCTCGATTGCGGTGCCCGCGGCCGTCCCGCTGGTCATCACCGAGGGCAACTACCTGCTGGCCGGGCAGGAGCCGTGGAAGGAGGTGCGGGCGCAGCTGGACGAAGTATGGTTCCTTGAAACTCCGCCCGCACTCCGCCTGCAGCGGCTGGTGGACCGGCACGTGTCATTCGGCATGGACCGTGCGGCCGCCCTGGCCTGGGCCACCGGACCTGATGAAGCAAACGCGCGGCTGATCCAGGCCGGCCGGCAGGCGGCAGACCGGATCATCCCCTGGCTGTAACGACCACCTTTCCACACTGCAGGAACCGAAAAGGAGCACCCATGGCACACACCCCCACCGACCACGGCCACCCGGTCCAGCTCGGCGACGGCCTGGCCGTCAGCCCCCTGGGCTTCGGCGGCATGGCCCTCACCCCGGTCTACGGCGACGTCGACCCCGCTGAGGCGCTCCGGACGCTGCACCACGCAGTCGATGCCGGTGTCAGCTTCATCGACACTGCGGACATTTACGGCGGCGGCAGCAACGAGGAACTGATCTCCCAGCTCCTCAAGGAACGGCGGGACGAGATTCAGCTAGCCACCAAGTTCGCGCTCGTGGGCACCCCCGCGGACGGCTACACGGACATCCGGGGCGATGCGGAATACGTTCGCCAGGCTGTGGACCGCAGCCTGCAGCGGCTGGGCACCGACGTCATCGACCTGTACTACATGCACCGCCGCGATGTGAGGGTCCCCATCGAGGAAACAGTGGGCGCCATGGCGGAGCTGGTGCAGCAGGGCAAGGTCAAGCACCTGGGCCTGTCCGAGGTGACGGCACAGGAACTCCAGGACGCCTCCGCCGTGCACCCGATCTCCGCCGTCCAGAGCGAGTGGTCCATCTGGAGCCGGGATGTGGAACGCAACGTGGTTCCTGCCGCTGCAGAGCTGGGTGTGGGCTTTGTCCCCTACTCCCCGCTGGGCCGCGGCTTCCTCACCGGCACCGTGGATACGTCAAGCCTGGGCGAGAAGGACTTCCGCCGGAATATCCCGCGCTTCGCCCCGGATGCCGCAAGCGCCAACCAGGCGGTGGTGGACACCGTCCGGTCCGTTGCGGAACAGTTGAATGCCACGCCGGCGCAGGTTGCCTTGGCGTGGCTCTTCGCCCAGGGCAGGCAGCTTGGCCTGCCCGTCGTCCCCATCCCCGGGACCCGGAAGGCGGCCCGGATCGACGAGAACCTTGGCGCCTTGGGCCTGGACCTTACCCCGGCCCACCTGGCCGTCCTTGCCGCGGCGTCGGACGCCGTCGTCGGTTCCCGGTCCGCGAACCCCACCTGGGTGTCCGAAGGGCGCGAATAGCCGGCCGGCCGGATACGGCAAAGGGCGGCTCCCTCAGAGGGAGCCGCCCTTTTGGCCAGGCCGTGGGGATCAGGCGCTGCGTGCCGCGCGGACCAGCTCCGCGCAGCGTTCTCCGATCATCATCGTGGTGATGTTCGGGTTCACCGTAGTCAGCTCGGGCATCACGGACGCATCCGCCACCCGGAGGCCGGTGACCCCCTTGACCCGCAACTCGGGATCCAGCGGCGACATGACGTCGTCGGCCGCGCCCATCCGCACCGTCCCCGAGGGGTGGTACACGGTGTTGTGGGTCTTGCGGATGTAGTCGGCGATCTCCTCGTCGGTCTGGATGGCGTCGCCCGGGTACAGCTCGGTGCCAACCCAGTCGGCGAGTGCAGGCTGCGCGGCGATCTCGCGGGCCTTGCGGATTCCCGCGGTCATGACGCGCATGTCGTGGCCGTCCGGGTCGGTGAAGTAGCGCGGATCCACCTTGGGCTTGTCCCGGAAGTCCTTGCTGCGCAGCTTCACCGTGCCGCGGGAGCGGGCGTGGGTGACGTTGGGGGTCAGGCAGAAGCCGTTCTCCGTGGTGGGGAAGCCCTGGCGCAGGGTGTGCATGTCGAACGGAACCGACCCGTAGTGGAACATCAGGTCCGGCCGGTCCAGGCCCTCTTCGGTGGTGGTGAAGATGCCGGCCTCCCACCACTGCGTGGACGTCTTGGTCATGGGCTGCTTGGCCTCCCACTGGATGACGCCCTCGGGGTGGTCCTGCAGGTGCTCGCCCACGCCGGGGGAATCAACGCGAACGGGGATGCCGAACTCTTCCAGCTGCGCGGCCGGGCCAATCCCGGACAGCAGAAGCAGCTTGGGCGAGTCGATGGCGCCGGTGGAGACGATCACTTCGGACCTTGCGGTGAGCTGGTGTGTTTTGGCGAAGGCGTTGTCCACCACGGCCACGCCGGTGCAGCGGTTGGTACCGTCAAACGTCAGTTCCTTGGCGCGCAGCCCGGTCAGCAGGGTGAAGTTCTTCCGGTCCATGATCGGGTGGATGTAGGACACCGAGCTGGAGGACCGGGTGCCGTCGGCGCGGCGGTTGATTTGGAAGAAGCCTGCGCCGTTGATCACGGTGTCGCCGGTGTTGAAGTGTGCCTTGGGGATGCCCGCCTGTTCGCAGGCTTCCAGCATGGCGCGGCCGGTGGGGTCCGTGGCCGGAATGTTCATGAGGTGAACGGGGCCGCTGTCGCCGTGGTGCGGCGCGTCGGGGCCGGCGTCCTCGTTGGTTTCCAGCTGCTTGTACAGCCGGTAGGCCGTCTCGGAGTTCCAGCCGGCGGCGCCGAACTTCTTCTCCCACTCGTCAATGTCTTCCCGGGGCGCCCAGAACGCAATGCAGGAGTTGTGGCTGGAACACCCGCCCATCACCTTGGCGCGGGCATGCCGCATGAAGGAGTTGCCGTTCTCCTGCTCCTCGATGGGGTAGTCCCAGTCGTAGCCGGATTCCAGCAGCTCCATCCAGCGGTCCAGCTGCAGGATCTCAGGAATGTTGCGGTCATCCGGACCGGCCTCCACCAGGGCAACGTCCACCGACGGGTCCTCGCTCAGGCGGGATGCCACGGCGGCGCCGGCGGAACCGCCGCCGATCACGATGTAGTCGAACTCAGTCTTTGCTTCGCTTGCCATATGCCCTACTTCCTTCCTGCAGGTGCGGCCGGGTGGTCCGCGAACCAGCCCGTGACCTGCGGATCGATGTTTTGGTAGACGTGCTTGGCTTCCTGGTACTCGGCCAGGCCGGTGGGGCCCAGCTCGCGGCCCACGCCGGACTGGCCGAAGCCGCCCCATTCCGCCTGCGGCAGGTAGGGGTGGAAGTCGTTGATCCAAATGGTGCCGTGGCGCAGTGCCCGGGCCACCCGCTGTGCCTTGCCGGCGTCCTGGGACCAGACGGCGCCGGCCAGGCCGTAGTGGGTGTCGTTGCCGATCTTGATGGCCTCCGCCTCGGTGTTGAAGGTTTCCACCGTGACCACCGGCCCGAACGCCTCGTCAACCACCACGGACATGCCGCTCTTTACCTGGTCCAGGACGGTGGGCAGGTAGTAGAAGCCCTTCTCGAGCTCGCCGCTGCCCCAGGCACCGCCGCAGCGCAGGCGGGCGCCTTCGGCGATGCCCTTCTCCACGTAGGCGGTGACCTTGTCCCGGTGCGCGGCGGAGATCAGCGGGCCGGTCTCGGCGTCGGGATCGAACGGACCACCCAGCCGGATCTGTTCGGCCCGGCGGACCAGTTCGGCCACGAACTTTTCCGCAATGGATTCCTCAACCACCAGCCGCGCCCCGGCGGAGCAGACCTGGCCGGAGTGCACGAACGCGGCGTTGAGCGCGTTGTCCAGGGCAGCGTCGAAGTCGGCGTCCGCGAAGATGATGTTCGGGTTCTTGCCACCCAGTTCCAGCGCCACTTTCTTGACGGTGGCGGCTGCCGAGGCCGCAATGGCTTTCCCGGTCTCCAGGCCGCCGGTGAAGGAGACCAGGTCAACCTCAGGGTGGCCGGAGAGGACGGGCCCCACGGTCTTGCCGTCGCCCAGCACAAGGTTCGCGACGCCGGCGGGCAGCCCCAGCTCCTGCAGGACTTCCATCATCAGGATGGAGGTGTGCGGCGTCAGTTCGCTGGGCTTGAGGACGAAGCTGCAGCCGGCGGCGAGGGCAGGCGCAATTTTCCAGGCCGCCTGGAGCAGCGGGTAGTTCCATGGCGCGATCAGCGAGCACACGCCCACGGGTTCGTATTCGATCCGGCTGACCACGGTGCGGCTGCCCGCGTCCACCACCCGTCCGGAGTCCTGGCCGGCCAGCTTGCCGAAGTACTCAAAGCAGTTGGCGATGTCGTCCATGTCGATCCCGCTTTCCACCAGGCGCTTGCCGGTGTCCAGCGTCTCGGCGCGGGCGAAGTCATCCTTGCGTTCCCGCAGCCTGGCGGCGACCCCCAGCAGGAACGAACCCCGCTCCAGTGCCGAGGTGCCTGCCCATTCCCCGGCGTCGAACGCCGCCCTGGCCGCGTGCACGGCCCGCTCGGCGTCCCCTGCGGTTGCTTCCGCAACGGTCCCGACCAGCTGCCCGTCCGCGGGGCAGCGGATGTCCCGGGTGCCGCCGTCGGACGCTTCAACCCAACTGCCGCCGATGAAAAGCGTTGACGTGCTCACTTAGTTTCCTCCTGCATGTCGAAGTCGGATTCCCAATTGTCTTTTGCCACCTGGTCCTCCACGAGGAGGGTGATCCCGGGCGCTGCACGGTTCAGGTGCAGGAATTCGAGGTGCTGTTCGTAGTGGTCCAGGACATCCGTGATGACCTGTTCCCTGGTGTAGCCCATGAGGTCGTAGCCGTGGCTTCCCTCCTGTGCGAACACTTCCATCCGGTAGTAGTGGTCATCCGGATCCGCCCGGCGGGTGGCGTAGCTGGGGGTCTCGTACCGGACCGGGTAGATCTGGTACTTGAACGCACGCTCCTCCCCCATGGCCAGCTGCAGGTCGATGCTCGGAATCCCGCAGGCCTCCACCGTGGTGATGGCCAGCGTTGTTTCGGCGCCCTGCTCGCGCAGTTCCGCTTCCACTTCCTCCAGCGCCGGAATGGCCACGGTTTCGGCGAACCGGATGGTCTGCTTGCGGCCCGGGTAGTTCATGGCCCGGACCAGCCGCTGCCGCCAGGTCCGGCCGGCACGCTGGTCCGCCGCCCGGCCGGTAATGATGCCCGGCAGGCTCGCCCGGTAGCTGTCATTGAGCGAGTTCTCCACCCGGAGGGCCTTGTACAGGCCCAGCATGATCAGCACCAGCAGCAGGGACAGCGGCAGTCCCATGACGATCGTGGCGTTCTGCAGCGTGGTCACCCCGCCAACGGTCAGCATGGCCAGGGTCAGCAAGCCGGTGGCCACGGCCCAGAACACGCGCATCCACTCGGGGCCGTCCGAGTCCGCGTCCTTCAGGTGCGAGGTGAAGTTGGACATGACCAGCGCGCCGGAATCGGCCGAGGTCACATAGAACAGCAGGCCCGTGAACGTGGCCACGGCGGCGGTAACCGGGACGGCCGGAAACTGTTCCAGCAGGCTGTAGAAGCCGCGTTCCGGGTGGCTCATGGCCGCCTCGCCGAACGCTGCGTTGCCGTTCATGATCAGGTCGAGGCTGGAGTTTCCGAAGATGGAGATCCACAGCACGATGAAGATGAACGGGACGGTCATGGTGCCCAGGACGAACTGCCTGATGGTGCGGCCACGGGAGATCCGGGCCAGGAACAGGCCCACGAACGGGGCCCAGGCGATCCACCACGCCCAAAAGAACAGGGTCCAGGCGTTCATCCAGTCCGTGGGACGGTCATAGGCGAAGGTGTCCAGGGTCATGCCCGGGAACCGGCTCATGACGTCGCCGACGTTCTGGACGATCCCGTCCAGCAGGAAGCTGGTCTTGCCGGTCACCAGCACGAACAGCATCAGGGCCACCGCCAGGACGACGTTCAGTTCCGAGAGCCGGCGGATGCCCTTTTCGACGCCGGACACGACGGAGACCGTTGCCATCACCACGGACAGCACGATCAGTCCGATCTGCACGGCCAGGTTTTCCGGGATGCCGAACATGAAGTTCAGCCCGTAGTTCAGCTGGACGACGCCGATGCCCAGGGACGTGGCGATGCCGAAGATGGTGCCGAGCAGGGCAGCGATATCCACCGCGTGCCCCATGGGCCCCTCGATCTTCTTGCCGAAGATGGGATAGAGCGCGGAGCGGATGCTGAGTGGCAGGTTGTGGCGGTAGGAGAAGTAGCCGAGGGCGAGCCCCATCAGGGCGTACAGGGCCCAGCCGGTAATGCCGTAGTGGAACAGGGTCCACACCAGGGCCTGTCGTGCGGCTTCCGGGGTACCACCGCCGCCTTGCGGCGGGGCAAGGTACTGGCTGACGGGTTCGGACACGGAAAAGAACATCAAGTCGATGCCGATGCCTGCCGCGAACAGCATGGCCGCCCAGGTGAACATCCCGAACTGCGGCTTGGAGTGGTCCGGCCCGAGCTTGGTCTTGCCCACCCGGGACAGCGCGGCGACCAGGACGAAAATGACCACGGCGGTGACGATCAGGAAGTAGTACCAGCCCATGTTGGTGGACACCCAGCCCACCATGGACCCGATGACGGCGTCGGCGTTGTCCTTGGCAAGAATCGCCCAGAGGGCAATGCCCACCACGCCGATGGCGGAACCGAGGAAGACCGTTTTGTTGACCCGGGTCCTGGCCTCCGGGCTGCCTGTTCCGTGGCCGGTCCCGGCGCCCGCCGGCGGCTTCCGGTCCGATGTTTCAAGCCCCGCGGTGCCCACGGGGGGTGCTGCTTTTTGGCTCATTGGATCCCATTTCAGTTTTGAGGCTGCGGTCCGGACGCCGGTTCCACGTGCTTGGTACTGACTGGGGAAAAGCACTCAGCCGGCGTCGCAAAGAGTCTGGCTTGACTTTCGACGCTAACAACCGGGTCAGCAAAAGGCCCACTTTTATGAATCTCCTCACGGCGGCTTCAGCCGCAGGTCACACCGGGATTTGGGCCCGGCAACGTCGGGAAGAAAGCGGCTTGCAGCCATGTTGCACGCAGTGGGTACCGGTCAGCCGGCCGTGCCACGCCCATGCCAAGGAGCCTCATGCCTGCCATCGTCCATTTCGAAGTCCGGATCGACCCCGCCCGCCGCGACGACGCCGCAAAGTACCTGTCCGAAACGCTCGCGGCCACCCGTGCCTGGCCGGGGAACCAGGGCATCGAGGCGCTGGTGGATGACGCGGACCCCTGCCACATCCTGGTCGTGGAAACCTGGGCCACCACGCAGGACCACGACGACTACGCCGCCTGGCGCACTACACCCGAAGGAAAAAACGCGCTGCACGAAATCCTGGCGGGCCCGCCGTCCAAGCAGGTCTACTCCACTGCCTTGCCGCTGGGCCTGTAGCCCGTCCCTAGACTGAAGCCATGGACTCACTTCTCTACGACCTGCCGGCCATCACCATCCGCAGCATCTCCGTCAGCGCAATGGACAACAACGTGTACCTGCTGACCGCCAAGGGAAGCGGCGCGCAGCTGCTCATTGACGCCGCTGACGACCTTCCGGCCATCCGGCAGTTGCTCGCGGACGGCGCCGCGGACACAGCCGCGGCTCCGCGGCTGGCCCTGATCGCCACCACGCACCAGCACTGGGACCACGTGCGGGCGCTGAAGGAACTGGTGGACGCCACCGGGGCAAGGACAGGCGCGGGAGCGGACGACGCCGATGCGTTGCCGGTTCCGGTGGACGTGCGGCTAAGCCACGGGGACGTCGGGAATTTCGACGGCTTCGACGTCACCGCCGTGCACCTGCGCGGCCACACGCCGGGCTCGATCGCCTTTGTGTACCAGGACCCGGAAGGACCGGCCCACATCTTCTCAGGCGACTCGCTGTTCCCCGGCGGGGTGGGCAACACGGAGAAGGACCCGGAACGGTTCGCCCAGCTCCTGTCCGACGTCACGGAGCGGTTGTTCGACGCCTACCCGGACTCCGCCGTCGTGCACCCCGGCCACGGCAAGCCGACCACGCTCGGTGCCGAACGTCCGCACTTGGACGAATGGCGTGCCCGCGGCTGGTAAAACCAGGCGGCGATTCGGGTTAAACACAGCGGTGGTTGAGCCTGTCGGAACCGACAAGCTCAACCACCGCTGGACTTTAAGGAGCGCTTCTAGCGGCCGCGGCGCTCGTTCGACGCCGGAGCCGACGCGCGGCGGGGGCCGCTGCGGGCGGGACGGCCCGAGCCGCCGTTGCTACCGCTGCCGGAGCCGTAGGAGCCGCCTGAGGTTCCGCCGGTGTTGGAGGACCAGACGGCCTTGCTGCCGCCGGCGCCTGAAGAACGCTGGCCGGACGAACCTGCCGCTGCACGCTGGCCGGTTGCCGGGCGCCCGCTGCGCTGGCCCCCGCCGGACGCCGGGCGTCCGCCTGAGGCCGGGCGGCCGGAGCCGCCGCGCGGGGCATCACTGCGGGTGATCCGGGAATCCCCGCGGCCCTCCGCTGCACGGCCGTCGGAACCGCGGCCGGCCGATGAGCGGCCACCTGCTGCGGGAACGTCGTTGCGGTGGGTTGAGGCGGTGCCCCGGCCGCGGGCATTGCGGCGGGCAGCCGCAGCTGCCACAGCGCGGTCCTCGTTCTGCTCTGCGTTCCGGTCGAAGGCGGCGCGGGCTTCGGTCCGGCCTTCGAAGGCTGCGGCACGGCGCTCAGCACGGGGAGCATCACTGCGGGCCGGCTCGGCCGTAACCTTGCCGCGTCCGCCGCGGCCACCACGGCCACCGGCGCTCGGCGCAGCCTGGCGGCGTGCACGCTTGCGCTCGGCGTTGGCACCGGTGGAGGTGCCGGCACCCTGCTTGGGGGCCTTGGCCGCCAGCAGTGCGGCGCGGGTGCGGGGATCGACCTTTTCGGCAATGTCGCCCACGAGTTCCGCCACGATCGGCGAGCTGGCGGTGACGCGTTCAAAGCTGACGTCAACGCCGGCGGCCTTCATGAGCTTCTTCACGTCGGACTGCTGCTCCGGCAGGGTCAGCGTGACCACGGTGCCGTCGGAACCGGCGCGCGCGGTGCGGCCGGAACGGTGCAGGTACGCCTTGTGCTCGGTGGGCGGATCCACGTGGATGACCAGTTCGACGTCGTCGACGTGCACACCGCGGGCGGCAACGTCGGTGGCGACCAGGACGCGGACGTCGCCGTTGGAGAACTCGGCGAGGTTGCGGTCACGGGCGTTCTGCGACAGGTTGCCGTGCAGGTCCACGGCGGGGATCCCGGCGTCGGTAAGGGTCTTGGCCAGCTTGCGGGCGTGGTGCTTGGTCCGCATGAAGAGGACCCGGCGGCCGGCGCCGGAGGCAAGCTCCACGATCAGCTGCTTCTTGACGGTCTGGTCGTTGACCACCAGCACGTGGTGTTCCATGGTGGTCACGGCCGCCTGGGGGTCGTCCACCGAGTGGGTGAGCGGGTTGGACAGGTAGCGCTGGACGATCTTGTCCACGCCGTTGTCCAGGGTGGCCGAGAACAGCAGGCGCTGGCCCTGGCTGGGGGTCATGTCCATGAGCTTCTTGACCACGGGCAGGAAGCCGAGGTCTGCCATGTGGTCGGCCTCGTCCAGGACCGTGATCTCCACGCCTTCGAGGGTGAGGATGCGCTGGCGGATCAGGTCCTCCAGGCGGCCGGGGCAGGCGATGACGATGTCGACGCCGGCGCGCAGCGCCTTCTCCTGCCGGGCCTGGGAGATGCCGCCGTAGATCACGGTGGTGTTCAAACCGGCGGCCTTGGCCAGCGGCTCGATGGTGGCGTTGATCTGGGTGGCCAGTTCACGGGTGGGTGCCAGGACCAGGCCCATGGGGCGGCCGGGCTTGCGGAAGTACTTGGCTTCCCGCTCAGCGAGTCTTGCTACAAGCGGGATAGCGAAAGCAATGGTTTTACCGGATCCGGTCCGGCCACGGCCAAGGACGTCACGGCCGGACAAGGTGTCCGGGAGGGTCTTCACCTGGATGGGGAACGGTTCAACGATTCCCTGCGCGGTGAGGGTGTCTGCAAGGGCCTTGGGAGTACCGAGGGCAGCAAAAGTAGTCATGTAGTTTTTTACGGTCTTTCTGGCGGTATCCGGGCGGATATCGGCCCCCGGCGCCGGTTGGCCCAGGGGTTTCGCCGAAGAAAAGTCAGGTGATCAACCGGGCGCTGCACATAGGGACAGCCGGCCGGGACCAAATGGAACGCGTTCATCGACGCAGGATGTGCCTCTCACATGAAGAAAGCCCACTCCCTGGAAGGAACTCCAGATCCGGAGCAGGCGGCATCACTGCACATCAAGTTCCTCCAGTCTAGCATCCCGCCGCCGGTCGGCCGTCCGCGTCGTTGCAAACGGGGTCATGGCGGGGCAGTGTTGGAGCATGAGCGAACACCCGGGGCAGGGCCAGGATACGCACCAGGAGGAAGCGCACCGGCAGCACGCGCACGACGCCGGCGGGGCGCCGGAAGAGGGCGGCGCCGGCGTCGACCCCGGGGCGGTTTGGGATGAGCGGTACCGGAGCAAAGCCCGGCTCTGGAGCGGAAAGCCGAACCCCCAACTGGTCCATGAGGCCGGCGGCCTGCGCCCCGGCAAGGCACTGGAACTGGGGTGCGGCGAGGGCGCCGACGCCATCTGGCTTGCCCGGCGAGGCTGGTCCGTCACCGCCGTCGACGTTTCCGCCGTGGCGCTGGAACGGGCCCACTCGCACGAACTGGCCGAGCTGGCACGCGAAAGCGTGAACGCATCCAGCGGAGACATCCGCAGCCGGATCACGTGGCAGCAAGCGGACCTCACGAAGTGGCAGCCCGAGGGTTCCTACGACCTCGTGACCTCACAGTTCCTCCACTCCCGGGAACTCGACTGGCGGGTCCCGCTGCGCGCAGCCGCCTCTGCCGTCAAGCCCGGCGGGACCCTGCTGGTGGTGGGCCACCACCCGGACCGGCTGCCGCCATGGGGCAACGACCACCACCAGCACCTGGACATGTTCTACACCGAAGACCAGCTGGTCCATGAACTGGCCCTGGACGGCCCCGGCTGGCAGCTGGAAGTCCTCACCAGCCGGGCGCGCCCTGTCACCGGGCCGGACGGGCAGGAGGCGACCATTGCCGACGTCGTCCTGCGCGCCACCCGCCTTCCCTAGCCCCCGCACCCTTGCCGATGACCCGCGGTGCCACCAGCACCGCGGCCAGCCCGAGGGCCGCCGTGAAGGCGAAGACGCCGGCAAAGGACTGGACCGTCGTCGTAAAGGCCGCGAAGACTATTCCGGTGGCGGCGAGCGAAAGAGCCCCGCCCAGCGAGTCGGCGATTGACATGGCGGAGCTGTTGAAGCCCTCGTTGTCCTTGCTGGACAGTGCCAGTGTCATCACGCTCAGCCGGGGGTAGAGCAGGCCCATCCCGCCGCCGGCCAGCACCCACCCGGCGATGGCGACGGCGGCCGGCCAGTGCAGCCCCGCCGTGGCCAGGGCCAGGAGGATGGCAGCGAGCACCATCAACGAGCCCACCCGCACAGCCCTCCGGTCCTCCAGCCGCGGGCCCATGCGGCCCTGGACCGCCGCGGCACCGGCCCACGCCAGCGCCCCGCCGGTGAGGGTGACGCCCGCCAAGGTGGGCGGGAAGCCGAACTGGTCGATCAGCAGGTAGGGAAGGTAGACCTCCGCCCCGAAGAAGGCCGCCGAGGCGAGGCCGCGGGACAGGATCACGCTGGGCAGGCCCCGCCGTGCCCTAAGGGTCCCGGCGGGCACCAGCGGCCGGACTGCTGCCAGGGCAAGGACGACGGCGGCAATGGCCAGGAGTGCCTTGGCGGGCGGGAAGGCGGGGATGCTGAGGCCGGCGGAGAGGTTGAGCCCCAGGACGGCAAGGGCGGCCAGCGCCGCCCAGCCGAGCCGGGCCGGGGCCCACGGCGGGAGGGTTCCTTCCGGTCCGCCGGTTGGTTCCGGCGGGTCCAGTCCGCGCAGCACCGGCACGATCATTGCGAGCGCCGGAATGACCAACCCCACGACGCCCAGGAACACCCAATGCCAGCTGAAGACCTGCGCCACCACACCGGCCGCGAAGGGCCCCACGAGTGAGGGCACCACCCAGGCGGCGGAAAACGCCGCGAAAATCCGGGGATGCAGGGCGCCCGGGTAGAACCGCGCCACCTGGACGTAAAGGGCCACGGTGAGGGCGCCCCCGCCGAAGCCCTGGACCAGGCGGCCGGAGACCAGCATGGGCATGGAAACCGAGGTGCCCGCAACCAGCAGGCCGGCCACGAACAGCGCCACGGAGGCATACAGCGGCAGGGCTGGCCCCCGCCTGTCCGACCAGTTGCCGGCGCCCACCATGCCGATGACACCGGTGGCCAGCGGCCCTGCGAAGGCCAGCGCATAGAGGTTTCCGCCGTTCAGTTCCCGGCTCACCAGCGGCATGATGGTGGTTACGGCGAGGGATTCGAAGGCGGCCAGGAACACGAGGGCGCAGGTGCCCACCGTCACCCAGAAATACGGTGGCCGGAAGATCCCAGTGGCATGGTGGAGGGCCGGAAGCGTGGGGTCCTGCATTACGGTTCCTCGCCCACATACCGGTTCCGGCCGGAGCGGTAGCCGAAGACGGCCGCGAGCAGCCCGACCACCGTGAACAGGACGCCGGCGGGAACGAAGGACCCGGTGGCCTGGTGCAGTTGCCCCACCAGGAGCGTTCCGATGGAACCCACCCCGTAGCCAACGCCCTGCATCATGCCCGACAGGTGCGCGGCGGTGTGCCCGTCCCGGGTACGGAGCATGATCAGGGTCAGCGCACAGGCCGTCAGGCTTCCCTGGCCCAAGCCCAGCAGCCCCGCCCAGACCCAGACCAGGTCCAGCGGGCCCACGATGCTCAACACGAACCCGCTCCCGGTCATCAACGCCACCACGGTATTGATGGCCCGCTGGTCGCTGAACTTCGCGGCCAAGGCAGGGGCAAACAGGGACCCCAGCATCTGCAGCACGATGCACACGGCAACGATCAGCCCCGCGGTGGCCCCGTCAACGCCCCTTTCCCGGAGAATGGGCGCCAGCCACGCAAAACCGCTGAACGACATCATGGCCTGCAACACCATGAAGATGGTCACCTGCCACGCCACCGGCGACCGCCACACGTTCACCCCGTCCCTGACCGCCTGGTGCCGGACCGTCCCCTGCCGCACGGCAACAGGCAGGAACAACAGGAGCACGACGGCGGCCGGCACCGCCCAGACCCACAGCGCCCTGGTCCACTCCCCCGTCGCCGTGTACACCGGGTACGTGAACCCGGCGCCCAGTGCCGCGGACGCGCAGATGGCGGTGGTGTACAGGCCGCCCATGAGGCCCAGGCGGTGCGGGAAGTCCCGCTTCACCAGGCCCGGCAGGAGCACGTTGCACAACGCGATCGCCGCGCCGCACGCCGCCGTGCCGGCCAGGAGCGCAGGCAAATGCCCGGCCCCACCCATCGCCGCCCCGGCATCCACAGGCCGCACCAACAAGCCCGCCGTCAACAAAGCCATGGCCCCCAGCAGCACCCGCTCAGCACCAAACCGGCGGGCCAAAACCGGGGCCACCGGGGCAAAGACACCAAGCAACGTCACCGGAACCGTGGTCAGCACCACCACGGACCAGCCAGGCAGCCCCGCCTGCGCGGTCACCTCCGGCAACACAGCAGACAGGCTGGAGAAGACACTCCGCAGGTTCAAGCCGATCAGCACCAGGCACACACCCAGGTAAGCCAAGGCACGCCGGCCGCCCACACGGGTGGGCCCGGGCGCGGGAAGCTCGTCAACCTCCGCGTCCACCAAAGTACCCAGGTCCACCAGGCTGCTGCCCGTCCTGGGACGTCCCTGGCTTTCTTCGGAGACAGCACCTCGCCGTTGCTTCCTTGCTTCGGCATTCTTTGCGTCCGTCATCCGCCCATTCTTGCAGGAGCGCCCTGCGGTGGGAGTTATCCACATACGGCCGGGGCACCGCGGAGGCGGTTGCCGTCGAAGGCCGCCGGGCTGCCCGAATGATGCCCTGACCGCCGTTCTCTTCGCGGCGCTATTCTGGAAGGGATGAGCGAATCCCCTGAAAACCCCCAGCAGCCGCATGTCCCCAGGCCCGTCACGCCCGGAACCCAAGCCTCCTTCGGTACCTACGGCGGCCGGCCGGTCAGCTTCGTGCGCCGCGGCACCCGGTTGCAGGGCCGCCGCCAGGCCGCCTGGGCCGAGCACGCGGAGCGGTGGGCCGTGGACGTTCCCCGGCACGTGGCCAACACCTCGGTCCACCCCGACTACACCTTCGACGCAACAGCCGAGTTTGGCCGCGAGGCCCCGCTGGTCGTCGAGATCGGGTCCGGACTGGGCGATGCCATCTGCCACGCGGCAGAACAGAACCCGGACACGAATTTCCTGGCCGTGGAGGTCTACACGCCCGGGCTCGCCAACACCATCATCAAGATCAACAGCCGGGGCCTGACCAACGTCCGCGTGGTGGAGGCCAACGCCCCGGAGGTACTGGCCACCATGCTTCCCGCCGGCTCCGTCAGCGAACTGTGGGTCTTCTTCCCGGATCCGTGGCACAAGTCGCGGCACCACAAGCGCCGCCTCATCCAGCCCGAGTTCGCCGGCCTGGCGGCAAAGGCATTGAACCCCGGCGGCCTGTTCCGGATCGCCACCGACTGGTCCAACTACGCCATCCACGTCCGGAACGTCATGGCCGGCTCGGCGGACTTCGAAAACCTGCACACCGGCGAGCGCCGCGGACCTGAAAGCCCGCTGACCCAGGTGTGGCAGTCCGGCGTCGAATCAGTGGTGGGCGGTGCACCGGTCAGGGAGGGACGGGCGCCCGTAAGCACCGGGCACACCGGTCCCAACGAAGGCGTGGACGAAACCGGCGGCTGGGCGCCACGGTTCGAAGGCAGGATCCGGACCAGCTTCGAGGCGAAGGCTCACGACGCCGGCCGGCTGATCTTCGATCTCTGCTACCGCCGCCGCTGACACGCTGAACGGCAGGGCCCGCCCGGCTGCTGCGGCGCGGGCGGTTATCCCACGTTGATCGCGGCCACGATCTCCTTGAGCATGTCCAGCCGGGGCTCCGCCTCAGCGTTCAGGTACGGCCAGATCACCACGACGCCGATGAACCGGCCGCTCTCCCACACGCCTACCGTGGCTGCCACCTTGGGCGCCCCTTCGGCGTCGTCATAACCGACCACCACGCCATACGCGGACTTGCCGGGGAGGTTCAGTTCGCCCTCGGCCAGCAGGGTGCCGCCACGCTCCTCACGGTAGAAATCCGACATCAGGTGGGCCCAGCCGTTGGCCTGCGGTGCATCCTGCACGGAGGTGTCGTCCTTGATCACGGTGACCAGGACGCCGCCCAGCAGGCCGTACTGCTCGCTGTTGGGCCCGGCGGTGGAGTCGTCCAGGACCTGGGTGTGCTCGGGGAAGTCTGCGGTGAAGCCCAGCGGGGATTCGATGTGCACTGACATGGTTTCAGAGCCTCTCGAGCTTGGTGTCGTTGGGGACTTTATAGTACGTGGAGACGTTGGTGGTGGCCTGGTTCTCGGTCTTCACTTCCACCTCGCCGAGCTTCACGTCGAACCCCGCCTCGTTGGTGGCGGTGACCACGGAGTTCACCTGGACGGTGGCGGAGCCGGCCTCGTACAACCTGGCGGCGTCCCGGGCTGCACCGGCCTCATTGCCGAGGGCAACGTTGCGCAGGTAGCTGTCGATGACGGGCCGGTTTTCCGGGGAGTAATCCACGTTGATCTTGACCGTTCCCTGGGTACCCGCGGTCACGGTCGAGTCGAACTTGGCGGCTTTCGCGTCCACGCCTTCGGTGACGCCCTGGGCCACGGTCCCGTCCATGGAAACGGATACCGAATCGATGTTGTTGCCCTTGTCCATGTTGACCTGCAGTCCGCCCTTGCCTGAGGCCTCGAAGACACGGCCGTCCAGATTGAGCTTGCCCTGCGCCGAGACTTCGCCGCTGGCGGTTGACGTCCCGTCCGTGAGGTTGCGCTCGTACGCGAGGTCGAGCTTTGCCGAGCCGGACGCCGGGCCGGATTCGCCCTTGGCCTCCAGCGAGAAAGTTCCCTTGGCCTTGTCCGTCTGTCCGGTGGATCCGTTGTCGTGGGCGGCATTGTTGATGGTGTCCAGGATGTAGCCGGGCGGGTTGCCGGCCACGTCCTTGATGTCACCGATGCTGTCCGGCGGCAGGTCCTTGTACATCTGTTCACGGGCCGCCATGGCTTCTTCCACGCTGCCGAACTTGTACTCACGGGATACTTCCCCGGTCAGGGTGGCGCCCGCTGTGCCAGAGGTGTCGTTCACGCCCAGGCCCATGTTTCCGTACACCTTCATGGTGGCGGAACCGTCGGCGTTCTCCACCACTTCCGTGCCCACTTCGGCGCCGCCGTGGACCCAGGCCACCCTGGCCTCGATGGACGCCTTGCCCGTCTCGGAGTAGATGGGAATGTCAGCCTTGGCAAGCTCCTGCAGGTGCTGCTTGGCCAGTTGCTGCGCGGCGGCCGGGATGCCGCCGTCCATGCGCATCAGGTCCTCGGCGAAGGGCCCGTCGCTGCCTTCGCCCTCAATCAGGTACTTGCGGTCCGCCGCGGAGAGGCTGTCCCACCACTTGGCCCGCTCTTCCGGGCTGGCGTTGACCATGCGCTCCAGACCGGCTTCGAGTTCCTTGCGATGTTCGGCTGCCGCCCGGGCCGCCTCGGCCTTCTCCTTCAGCCATTCCCGGGCCTGCGCGGCCAGCGAGGTCAGCCGGTCCCACGTGCTGGTCCCGGAGCCGCCGGAACCTGCGGTGGAGGCCTTTTCCTGCTCGTCGGCCTGCCGCATCAGGATCTTTGAGTTCTCCCGCAGACTGGCCACCACCTTGTCCAGGCTGGGCCGGTGGCTTCCGCTCCACTCCTGCCGGAAGCGCTCACCGTCCCGCCCCTTCCACGGAGCGGACTGGATCTGGCTCTGCAAGGAGCCGGCCCGGCTGCTCAAAAGAGACGCCGCCTGGTCCGCTGCCTTGGCCAGAGCCCTCAACTGGCTGACGTCAGCGCCGTAAAAAGTCATGGTTTCCCCCGGAAAGTGTGCGGTGCGTGTGAATCGCTGGTCCTTATGGTTGCACAGGTGGCCGGACCCGGCGATGGGGATCCCTCCCCATCCCCGCCGTCCGGAGCCACGGTAGGCCGTACGGCGGCAGGCGGACGCTCGCGGGACCGACTGTTCCGGACCGCGCCGGCGTGGCACGATTGCCCTTGTAAGAAGGGCACGCACACCAGCGCACCACCGCGCTTGGCCAAAGGAATGACGATCAAAAAAGAATTGCAGCAGGCCGTTGACAAGGCCGAAGACGTCACGAATTCGCGTGTCCTGGAAATTCTCGCCCGGCTGGGTTTTGCGGTCAGCGGCATCCTGCACCTGCTGGTGGGGGCGATTGCCATCCGGCTCGCCGTGGGCGGTACCGGCAGCGCCGATTTCAGTGGGGCCGTGGCCGAGTTGGCCACCATGCCCGTTGGCCCTTTCCTGCTGTGGGGCAGCTTCGCCGCGTGCGCCGCCTTGTCTCTGTGGCAGACCAGCGATGCGATCTTCGATTTCAACCACCAGCCCACCAAGACAAAAGTCAAGAACAAGGCCAAGGCCGTCCTGCAGGCCATCGTCTACGCCGTGCTGGCCCTGACGCTGTGGCACTTTGTCACCGGCACCGGCTCCGGCGGCGACAACCGCAAGGCCACCAGCGATTTCACCGTTTCCATGATGGTGGCGCCCGGCGGTGTGGCCTTGCTGGTGCTGATCGGCGTGGCGGTGGCTGTCACCGGCGTGGTGTACGGCATCAGGGGACCCAAGAAGTCCTTCCAGAAGCAGCTGCGGATGCCAGCTCCCGGCCCGGCCAGGACGGCAGTCACCGCGTTGGGTGTGGCCGGCTACCTGGCGAAGGGAACGGTGCTGCTGCTCGCCGGCCTGCTGATCGTGGTGGCCACCGTGAAACAGCACCCGGAGGACTCCACGGGCCTGGACGGTGGCCTGCGTGCCCTCCGCGACCAGCCCCTGGGCCCCTACCTCCTCGCCGCGGTCGGAGCGGGCTTGATTTGCTATGGCGCGTACATGGTGATGCGCGCCCGGATGGCCAAAATGAGCAAGTAGACGGCGGTGCGGGTGGCTAGGGTTGGGGCATGCCCCAGGTACGAGCCGAACGTTTCATCCGCATCGATCCGGATACTGCCTTTGCCTTCTCCCAAACCACCGGGGCCTTCCGGCTGAAGTGGGATCCCTTCATTTCCGCGCAGGGGTTCCTGGACGGGGCCCGGGCTCCGGGAAAAGGCGTCCGGACCCGCACCCGGTCGCGGCTGGGCCTGACCATGGTCAGCCAGTATGTCTCCTTCGCGCCGCCGCGCAGCGTCGGGATGACCATGGTGTCCGGTCCGTGGTTCTTCGATAATTTCGGCGGCGGCTGGCGCTTCACCGCTGACGACGGCGGCACATGGGCTGTCTGGAAGTACACCTTTTCCTGCCGGCCCGCCGTCCTCCGGGGAGCAATGGAACGGATCGGCGGCCGGCTGCTGGGGTACGAGATCGAACGGCGGATCGAGGCCTTCGCCCGCGCCTGCGAGGATGCGGCGTTGGTGGCGGAGTTCCGGGCGATGAACGCCGGGCCGGGTAGGCCTACGGAACCGTAATCACCGCCACCGCGTGCTGGGCGCCGTCGCGCAGTTCCACACTGGAGATGCTGGCCAGCTGGATGGGCGTTGCCCCGGTGACCTTGACCTTCCCCGTGGGGGTGGCCGACCAGGCGCAGGCACGGTCCTCGCCGCCGGCACGGTCGCGGACCCACAGCGATAGTGTCCCGTCCGGGGGCAGGCTGCTGCCGCTCACCGCGAGCTCGGTCCCCCAGGCTTTGCGCGCCATGTCGATGTGGACCTGCAGCCCGTCCCCGGAAGCCACGGAGTAGGTGGCGTCCGGCTGCGGCGGCCTGACCAGCAAGGGCCCCACCGCAAGGCCCACTGCCAGGCACGCCGCTGCAACGGCGCCCGCCAAAGCCACCCAGCGCCGTCGTACGTTCCGACGCCGGCGGGACAGTTCCTCGAAAAGGCGGACGGGAACGGTGCTTCCGGCATCCTCGCTCCCACCGGGTGCCGCGGTGAGCGCCAGGGCGTCAGGGACGGGAAGGGCGTCCAGGAGCACGGGCACCTTTTCCAGCGATGCCAGCTCCTTGCGGCAGGCTATGCAGTCCTGGAGGTGGCCTTCGAAGAGGGCGACCTCCTGGGGATCGAGCCCGCCCAGGACGTAGGCGCCGAGCAGGTGGTGCGGGTTGGTGCTCACCGTTCCACCCCCATCTCGTCCAGGATGGTGCGCAGGGCCCTGAGCCCGTAATACGCGCGGGACTTGACCGTGCCGCTGGGGATGTTGAGCTGGGCTGCTGCCTCGTTGACCGTGAACCGGCGGTAGTGCAGGGCCACCAGGACCTCGCGGTGTTCCTTGCTCAGCCTCAACAACGCTTCCTCCATCAAAACCCGGTTAAGCATTTCGTCGACGCGTCCCACCACCTCGACGGGATCTGCGAGGCCGCTTCCGAGGGCCTCAGCCGGCCGGCGCTGGGTCCGGCGATAGTTGTCGATCATGACGTTCCTGGCTGTGCGGTACAGGTAGCTGCGGAAGCTGCCGTTGATGTCCGGGGCGTGCTGCCAGACGCGGAGCACGGTTTCCTGGACCACGTCCTCCGCCAGCTGCGGATCCCGGATCGCGCTGAGCACAAAGCGGCGCAGGGCGCTGCCGTGCTCGCGGTAGATCGCCTCCACCACGCCGTCATCGAGCGGCATCCCACCCTCCCGTCACCTGGCTTGTCGCCGAAACGCTCCGCTTCCGGCTGTTACGACGCCCGCGGGGCGGAAAAGGTTCAATCGGGCGCAGCGTGTGAACCATTCTTCACCAGGAGGCGTCATAGGGGTTAGCGTCCGGTGATCCGACGCCGGGCCCTACCAAGGAAAGAATCCAGCCAAGGGAGCACAACATGAAGCACCATCTCGGGCCGGGCCTCGCCATCCTGGCCCTTGCCGCAGCCCTCAGCGGCTGCGGCAGCAGCTCCGGCACCGCGCCGGCTGCCACCAGCCCGGCAACAGGCACCGCGGCTTCCGCATCCTCCGCCTCATCGGCTTCGCCCTCCGCATCATCCCCGCAGGCCGGCGCCGCCGTCGAGCTTAAGACGGCGTCCTCCTCAGTCGCGGGCAGCATTGTGGTGGACGGGAAGGGAATGAGCCTTTACTTCTTCACGAAGGACACCAAGGATTCCGGCACCAGCGCGTGCACCGGCTCCTGCGCCGTCCAGTGGCCGCCGCTGACCACCACGTCCGGGACGCCCACCGCAGAGGGGGTCACCGGCAAGCTGGGGACCATCACCGGCGCGGACGGAAAGAAGCAGGTGACGCTGAACGGCATGCCCCTGTACTACTTCGCCAAGGACACCAAACCCGGTGACACCCTAGGCCAGGGCATCGGCGGCGTATGGTTCCTGTCCGATCCGTCAGGGGCCATGGCCAAGGCGGCGGGGCAGGCCTACTGACCGGCCCCCGACTGCGGTCCGGATTACTTCAGGGGAACGTCTGTGGCTTTGCCGGGGAGCGGGACCCCGGTGGGGACGGGGACCGGCAGTTTCGGTGCCTGTTCCAGGCCCTTCCTGACATCCCCGGGGACGTCCGTGGGCAGTGACGGCTCCGGAACCCCGGCCGGCTTCGGGGCCGGGGAAGCGGACGATCCGTGGGTGGGGGTGGTGCCCGGCCGCGAGGCAGCGGACGACGACGACCCGCCGGCCGGTGCCGGAGAGGTTGCGGGTGCCGCTGGAACGGCTTCCGGGCTTGCGGCCGCGGGCCGGGTCACCGCGGGGCCAGGCGCCGGCACTTCCCCGCCCTTGCTGCCTGCGGGTGCAGCGGTGGAACCGGTCACGAAGGACGTGACTGCCTGGTTCAGCTGGCTGAACGTGTCACGGAATCCCTGGTCGGAGGCTGCGGCGACAGCGCCGCCGGCCGCGAGGGACGCGGCAACGGAGAGCGTGGTGAGCGTGATACGGCGCTTGGCCCTGCGGCGGGCGGCCAGCTCATCTGCCGGTTTGGCCGCGGGAAGCGCTGCTGTTGCCGGGGCCACGGCGGGAAGCACGGTGGTGGCTGGGGCCGCGGCGGGCGCGCCGGCCATCAGGGCGGCGATCCCGGCTGAAGGCTCCGGGGCCCCGGCTGCCAGCGAACGCAGGTCGAGCAGGGCGTCGCGGAGCTGGCCGTCGTCGTCGAGGCCTGCCTCCAGCAGGAGCTGGTCAACCACCCCGTCGTTGCGGGATCCTGCGGTGTCACTCATGATTCGCCTGGTTTCTCTTGAGCGTTTGGGCCTTAAGGTTCTGCAGGGCGCGGCGCTGGAGCTGCTTGATGGCTCCGGCGCTCTTGCCCATGATGGCGGCCACCTGTTCGATGGACAGGTCAGCCACGACGCGAAGGGCCAGGACCTCCTGGTGTTCTTCGCTGAGTCCTTCCAGCATGGCGGCGGCTCCGCCGGTCAGTTCAACGGCGTGGTCCTCCGCGGACGGGGTTGTCCGGCCGTCATGCTGGGGGTCGTAGGGTGTCAGCTGGGGGCGCCGCTCCAGCCGGCGGTAGTGGTCCACCATGCGGGCGTGGGCAATGGAAAAGATCAGCGACTTGGCGCCCTGAAGGCCGCCTGTGAGGTTGCCGATCCTGGGATAGAACGCCATGAAGACGTCCTGGGTGACGGCTTCGGGGTCATCAAGTCCGCGTGCTTTGAGGTAGCCCTGCACCGGCCCCGCGAAGGTTCTGTAGGCAGCAGCGAACAACGCGGCCGGATCCGTTCCGGCTGCGTTGTCGAATATGTCGAACTCTTCTTGGGCCAAAGTGTCTAGCACCAGCGGCTCCTCCATCCCGGGATCCGGCTCGCGCCTATCCCGGTTTCCGGTACGGACTGCCAGTTCCCGTGGTCTTCCGGCTGCCTTCTTGCGGGTTGTTCAGGGGTGCTGTCCCAGGCATGCGCACCCCGCCCGGCTGCCCGGACTGCGGCTGCAGCCGCAGTCCAGACTAGCCAACTGCCTTAGCGGACCGAAACTGAAGGGGCGTGGGCAGTGTTGCCGCCCACAGCCGGAACGGCAGGAACAGTGGTGTTGCCCTCGGCGCCCGGAACGGCAGGGACAGCCGGCACAGCAGGCACGGACGGAACCGCGGGCTTTTCGGCCTCAACCGAGGCGGAACCCTTGGCTGCAGCGGCAGCCTTGGCGGCGACGTCGGCCTTGGCCACGACGTCCGCGCAGTAGCTCTTGATGTTCGCGTCACCCTTGGCGGCGATGGACAGCGAGGAGAACGCCGTCGAGGAAGCGTTCAGTCCGCCATTGGCGAAGGCGGTGCAAAGGCCCAGGGCAGCCGGACCGGCAGCGTCAACAGCGGTCTTGGCCTCGCCGGAGGCGGTGGCGTTGGCGGAAACCTTCTCGTCACCGGCCGCAGCGGTGCCGGTTGCCTTGGCGCTGGCATCCGAGGAAGCGTCGGCGGTCTTCAGGGCGTCGGAAACGGCGGCGGTGGCGGTGGGCGCCGGGGTGGCCTGGCCGTTGGCTGCGGCGTCGGCGCCGAGCTTGGGGGCCGGTGCACCGAAGACTTCATGGGCCGTCTGCTGGGCCTGGGCGGGCAGGACGCCCGAGATGGCGGCGGCGCCGGTTCCGCCAACGGCCAGGGTTCCTGCAGCCAGGACTCCGGCGGCGACTTTGCTGGTGGCGAGCACGGTAAACACAGACATTTAACTTCTCCAAACCTAGACAACACATCGGATTGGGCCCGGCGGGCGGACCCATCACTGACTACATCGCCGTGGATGTCGCGGAGGTTACGGGTGTCTGTTTTTATTTTTCCGGCCTTCCCGGGTGGCCGCGCCGGGAACGGAGCGGCCACCGGCGCTGTTAGGCCTCCACCAGGTCTGCGTCCTCGAATTCCACGGCCGCCACGATTTCCTGGGTCTCGGGGTTGATCATGAACGCCTCGTCCTCCTCTTCCACCATGAGGAAGTCGCCGTTGTCGGTGCTGAAGTGCCACGCCAGGGTCTTCCCGCCGTCGTGAATGTAGTTGGGGTCGCCCATGGTGATCTTCGTCAGCTCGACGCCGGCAATGTCGCACAGTTCCCGGATAATCACTTCGAAGTCGGGGGCGTCCTCGAGGGCTTCGGCGTCGGCCTGGGCCCGGCGTTCGGGCAGGTCCGGGATGTGCGCAACCAGGCCCTGGATGTACGGGCCCACTTCCTCGTCGTCGAGCACCATGAGGTCTGCCTGGCGGCGCAGCCAGCCGGCGTTGAGCGACGTGATGTTCTCCTGCTCCAGCAGTTCCTCGAACTCGCCGTCCAGCTCCTCCATCCGGAGGACGGCGTCGGGAACGTCGCCGCCGTCATCGACGCTGCCGTCGAGGTAGAGTTCCGTTTCCTCCCCGGACAGCGCGTCGTAGCATTCGACGGCGCGGTTGAACAGTTCCAGGTGCGCGGTGGCGCCCATGCCCGCCATGCCTTCGCGGATGAGCGTGTCCGTCGCGGTCCGGTCGACTGCCAGGAAGGCGTACTGGGCGAAGCCGCCCTCCAGCGCCTGGGTCAGGTAGAAGTCGACGTAGTAGCTGCGGACGGCCACCGGCGACATTTCCTCGGTGCGGAGCAGGGCCGTATGCATGGCGTCGACGACGGTGACGTTGGCCTGGACCACTTCCTCATCGCTCGCTTCGATGCTGCTGCTGGTCAGGACGACGGGCTGGGGCGTGGTGATCATGGAAATCCTCGCTGCTGGGCTGGTGGTGCTCCGGACGCTTTTCACGCTACGGGGGCCAGTTCACGGCAGCATTGAGGAGGAGGTGAACGTCAAGCGAAGTTTTCGAGGCGGCCCAAGAAAGAGCGCGGAACGTGGGCCTGCTGCCGGGAGAACTAAGATGGATCAGATAACCAACCACCGGACCCGGCTCCGCCGTGGCCTGCCGAAAGTAGCGCGCACCATGCCATCCCAACCGGACGAAAGTGCGGCACTGGCAATACAGACACCCGCCATCAACGACCGCTCCCTCGCGGCCGGACTGGCGTATGCCATGGCCAGCAGGGTTTCGGGCATGTCGTTCGACGCCGGCACCGGGCTCATGCTGGGCAAGGTCCGGGGCGGCGCGGAAGTTCCGTACTCCACGACCGCCAAGCTGGTCCGCAAGGCAGGCGGCTGGAGCTGCACCGTAGGCGTCTGCAGCTGCCCCGTGCGCAAGGACTGCAAGCATGTGGCCGCCCTGCTCTTTGCGGCGGAGGACAACCCGGCCATCCGGATGCAGCTGCTGGCCCCGTCCACGGCCACGCAGGTCTCCCGCGCCCCCTCCGCGGCCCTTTCGGACTGGGAGCAGGCCCTCAGCCCGCTGATTTCCCAACCCGGAACCGCCCCTTCCACCAGCGGCGTTCCCCTGGCGCTGCAGTTCGAGGTTGAAGAGCCGCCGCCGCATTTCTCCTACACCGGCCGCCGCGACCCGGTACGCGGCGTGCGCCAGCTCAAGGTCCGGCCCGTCATCATGGGGGCCAAGGGCAAGTGGATCCGCGGGGACGTTTCCTGGAACACGCTGAGCTACCTGAACTTCCGGCGCGAATCCAACCACGCGCACGTGGAATGGATGCAGGAGTTCCTGGCCGGGCACTCGTCGTCCGCCAGCCGGATGCACAATTCTTCCGGCCTGTGGCTGGGCCTGAACTCCTATGCCGGGAAGAACCTGTGGGGCCTGCTTTCCGATGCCCGCAAGATCGGGCTGGCCCTGGTCCACTCGCGCGGCACCGAGCCGGTCCGGGTCGCGGAGGCCCCCGCCGCCGTCGGGCTTTCCCTGAGCAGGTTCGGGGCACCGGCGGATCCCGACGGGTCCGGCAGTGCGGTGTCCGACGCCGGGCTGGAGTTGTCCCCCACCATCACCGTGGCGGGGGAAGAGGTTGATCCGGCAGCGGTGGGCACCATCGGCCGGCCCGCGCACGGCCTCTTCTTCACCTCCGGTGAGGCCGCGCTGCCGGGTGTCCCGGATCCGGACGGCGCCATAACGCTGGCGCCGCTGGAGAACGGGCTGAGCGAAGAGCTCCTGGCGTTCGTCACGGCCGGCAGCACCCTTCACATTCCGGCCAAGGACGAATCGCGGTTCCTCACGGGCTTCTACCCGAAACTCAAGCAGGCCGCCCGGGTCACGGCGCGGGATGAGTCCGTGGAGCTTCCCGAGCTGGCCGTCCCCACCTTGTCCTTGCTGGCCAATTACGGGGCGGACCACCGGGTGCGGCTGCACTGGGAGTGGCACTACCGCACCGGAAAACTGGTCACGGCGCAGCCGCTGTGGCGGCACCCCGGCGATCAGGGGTACCGGGACGACACCGCCGAGTCCCGCATCCTGGAAGGGATCGGCCAGCCTTGGGACACCGTGGCCGCCCTGGGCGAGTCAGCCACCGGCGGCTGGGGCACGCCGCGCCTGGCGGCGTCGGTGGAACTCAAGGGCCTGGATACGCTGGCGTTCACCGAGGAAGTGCTGCCCGGGCTGCGGGAAGCCCCGGACGTGGACGTGGAAACCGTGGGCGAGATCGCCGACTACCGCGAAGCGGAGGAAGCTCCGGTGGTGTCCATCTCCACCAAGGCCACCGAACAGCGGGACTGGTTCGACCTCGGCATCCAGATCTCCCTGGAAGGCCAGCCCGTCTCCTTCGCGGCCGTGTTCTCCGCACTCGCCTCCGGCCAGACCAAGATGCTGCTGCCCAGCGGCGCCTACTTCTCGCTCGACCTGCCGGAACTGCACCAGCTGCGGGCACTGATCGAGGAAGCCCGTTCGCTGCAGGACAACAAGGATGCCCCGCTGCAGATCAGCCGCTTCCAGGCAGGACTCTGGGACGAGCTGGCGCAGCTGGGCATCGTGGACCAGCAGGCCGCCGCCTGGCGCTCGGCCGTGGGCGGGCTCCTGGAGGGCGGGGTGGACGGTTTGCCGCTGCCGGCGTCCCTGAACGCCGAGCTGCGCCCGTACCAGCTGGAAGGCTACAACTGGCTCAGCTTCCTGTACAAGCACGGGCTGGGAGGCGTCCTGGCCGACGATATGGGCCTGGGCAAGACCGTGCAGGCACTGGCACTGATGTGCGCCGCCAAGGACCATGGGCTTGCGTCCGGGGACCAGCCGTCCGGAGACCGGCACGACGACGGAGCTGCCGCGGGCCCTGGAACCGCGCCCGCCGCCGTCGCACCCTTCCTGGTGGTGGCGCCCACCAGCGTGGTGGGCAACTGGGCGCTCGAGGCAGCACGCTTCGCGCCCGGCCTGACCGTGCGCACGGTGGGCGAGACGTTCGGGAAGAGCGGCCAGGACGTGGCCGAGGCCTTGGGCGGGGCCGACGTCGTCATCACCTCCTATGCATTGTTCCGCATCGACTACGAGGCCTACGCCTCCCGGACCTGGGCCGGGCTGGTCCTGGACGAGGCACAGTTCGTCAAGAACCACCAGTCCAAGGCCTACCAGTGCGCCCGGAAGCTGCCGGCAGCGTTCAAGCTGGCCATCACCGGCACCCCGCTGGAGAACAACCTGATGGAGTTCTGGGCGCTGACGTCCATCGTGGCTCCCGGCCTGTTCTCCAGCCCCAAGCGCTTCGCCGAGTACTACCAGAAGCCGGTGGAAAAGAACGGCGACAAAGCTCAGCTCGAGAAGCTGCGCCGCCGGGTCCGGCCGCTGATGATGCGGCGCACCAAGGACCAGGTGATCAAGGACCTGCCGCCCAAGCAGGAACAGGTCCTGGAAGTGGTGCTCAACCCGCGGCACCAGAAGGTCTACCAGACGCATCTGCAGCGCGAACGGCAAAAGATCCTGGGGCTGATCGAGGACGTCAACAAGAACAGGTTCACCATCTTCCAGTCGCTGACGCTGCTGCGGCAGCTGAGCCTGGACGTCTCGCTGGTGGACCCTGCCTTGTCCGCCGTGCGGTCCAGCAAGCTGGATGTGCTGTTCGAGCAGTTGGAGGACCTGGTGGCCGAGGGGCACCGGGCCCTGATCTTCAGCCAGTTCACCGGGTTCCTGGGGAAGGTCCGGGAGCGGCTGGACGAGGAAGGGATCGAGTACTGCTACCTCGACGGCGGCACCCGGAACCGCGCCGACGTGGTCAGCGAATTCAAGAACGGCAGCGCGCCGGTATTCCTGATCTCGCTCAAGGCCGGCGGCTTCGGGCTCAACCTCACCGAGGCGGACTATGTCTTCCTGCTGGACCCGTGGTGGAACCCTGCCTCGGAGGCGCAGGCCGTGGACCGGACGCACCGGATCGGGCAGGCGCGGAACGTGATGGTGTACCGGCTGGTGGCCAAGGACACCATCGAAGAGAAAGTCATGGCCCTGAAGACCCGGAAGTCCCAGTTGTTTGCGGACGTGATGGAGGGCGATGCCCTGGCCGGCGGCGCCATCACGGCGGAGGACCTGGCGGGGTTGTTCAAGGAGTAGCGCCCGGTTTCGCGACGCATATGATGGACTCCACCGCAAAACTACAACGTTGGAGAAAACCGTGCACCAGCAGCAGGCCGCCCAGGAAACCGTTGCCCCGGAAGCACCACCCCTGCGCGCGGACGCCTTCACCCTCCCGTACCGTGATCCGGTGTGGGACGGCCCCACGGACCCCATCCTCGTGGCCGACCACCTCAACGGCGAGTGGGTCCTCTTCTACACCCAGCGGCGCGCCACAGCGCCAGGGCTGACAGGCGTCGAGTGGGTTCACGGGACCGGCATCGGTGGTGCGAGGTCGTCCGACGGCGGCGCCACCTGGCGCTACCAGGGCACCGTTGAGGGACTCATCCCGCCCGGAACGGAACTCCCGGCAACCCTCTGGGCCCCCGACGTCGTCCGCATCGGCAACCGGTGGATCATGTACCTGACGGTCCTGGGCGGCCGGCGGACGGACTGGACCGGGAAAGCGGAAATCGTGCAGTTCGCCAGCCATGACCTGGGGAAGTGGGAGTACCTGGGCGCCATCGGCCTGGACTCGCCGCGGGTGATCGACGCGGCCGTGGCCCGGTGTGGAGACGGCAGGTACCGGCTCTGGTACAAGGACGAGGCCCGCGGCTCCAATACCTTCAGCGCGGTCAGCGACACCCCGGACCGCCCGTCGTCGTGGGTCCTTGAAGGCGTGGCCATCCCGGGCCGCCCGCATGAAGGCCCCAAGGTCTTCCGGCTCGGCGGGAGCTACTGGATGATCGTGGACGAATGGCGCGGCCAGGCGGTGTACCGCTCGGTGGACGGCACCGGAAACTGGACCCGGCAGGAACACCTGGGCGGGCTGATCCTCACGGCGCCGGAATCCTGGGACGGACGGGCCGTCGTCGGACGCCACGCGGACGTGGTGCCGCTTGGCGGGGACGCGGGCGACGGCGGCGCGGACCGTGCGCTGCTTGTCTACTTCACGCATCCCTGCTGGGACGGTGAGGACATCGGCACCATGTCGCCGGACCCGCGCACGCGCCTCAGCCACGTCCGTGCCGCGGTGCTCGAAGTGCGCGGCGGCATCCTGGCCTGCACGGAACAGTAGGCACGCCGAAGGGCCAAACCCTGGAACTATAAGCCGGCGGTTGCCGGCACCGGTCCAAGGTTTGGCCCTGACTCGTGCGCTGGGACCCGCGACGCGGAAGCGTCCACCGGGCGCCGCCCCCAGCAGGCGGGCGCCCGGCGCGTTGCGGCGGTTACACCCGCTGCGGCGAGCCCAGTTCCACCGGGTCCTCATCCGTAAGGTAGGCAAGCTCGGAGTGGGCTGCGAGGTCGATGCCGCGCAGTTCGTCCTCGGGCTTGATGCGCAGGCCGCCCATGGCCTTGTCCAGGATCTTGGCCAGGACCCAGGTGAGCCCGAAGGAGTAGGCCAGGACGCTGACGGTGGCGATTGCCTGGACGCCGAGCAGGTCGAAGCCGCCGCCGTAGAACAGGCCGCTGACGCCGTTCGGGGCCTTGTCGGTGGCGAAAAGGCCGATCAGCAGGGTACCCAGGATGCCGCCGACGAGGTGGACGCCCACCACGTCGAGCGAATCGTCGAAGCCGAGGCGGAACTTCCATTCAATGGCCAGCGAGCAGACGGCACCGGCGATGGCGCCGATGGCCAGTGCGCCCAGCGGGCTGACGGCGCCACAGGCCGGGGTGATGGCCACCAGGGCGGCGATCAGGCCGGAGGCGGCGCCCATGCTGGTTGCGGCGCCATGGCGGACCCGCTCCACGAGGGCCCAGGCAAGCAGGCCGGCGGAGGCTGCGACGGCGGTGTTGAGGAAGACCACGGCCGCGGACTGGCCGGCGGCGAGCGCGGAGCCTGCGTTGAAGCCGAACCAGCCCACCCACAGCAGGCCTGCGCCCACCAGGACCAGGGGGCGGCTGTGCGGCTTCGTGTGTTCCATTTTCGGCCAGCCGGGCTCTCGCCCAGGACCAGGGCCAGGGCCAGGGCGGCGGCGCCGGCGTTCATGTGCACCGCGGTGCCACCGGCGAAGTCGATGGCCTTGATGCCGTTGGCGATCCAGCCGCCCACCGTGCTGCCGTCCGCAGAGTCGAACGCGAACACCCAGTGCGCGATGGGGAAGTAGACCACAGTGGCCCAGATGCCGGCGAACACCATCCAGGCGCCGAACTTCATGCGCCCGGCGGCAAGCTCCGGCAACGAGTGCGGTGGTGACGCAGGCGAAGAACAGCTGGAATGCTGCGAACAGGATGACCGGGATGGACGCCGAGTCATCCTTGGCCAGCAGCTGCCCCATGCCGGGGAATTCGGTGACGTCACCGATCAGGCCCAGGCCGCCCACGGAGTTGCCGAAGGCCATGGAGTAGCCGAACAGTGCCCAGAGGACGGCCACCAGGCTGGCGCCGCCGAAGCACATCATCATCATGTTGAGAATGCGGCGCGACCCCACCATGCCCCCGTAAAACAGGGCCAGGGCGGGGATCATCATGCACACCAGCGCCGAGCTGGCCAAAATCCAAGCGACATTTCCCGAATCCATGGGAAACCCCTTTCGTGATGCGAAGAGAGAACGGTCATTTGCCGTCAGAGCCGCTCTGCGGAGGGACGTGGCCGGAGAAACCACGTTCAGCGGGAGGGGCGGCTGTTGCCGTCTGGTTCCAACTGTATGGCGGCAATTCCCGGGTGGGTTTCCGGTGTGTTAAATGATCGTTTCGGTCATCCACAGGCGAGTTTCAGGGGTCACGCAGCACGCAGGAAGCTACTGCAGCAGCCACCCGTCACGGGCGGCGCTATTTGGCGGAGACCGCCAGGAACTGGATGGGAAGGTCCAGCAACTCCAGCGGGCCGTGCGGGCCTTCACCGTCCAGGAGCAGCGAGTCCCCGGCCTCCATTGCGTACTCGTAGGACCCGTGGCCGTAGACCATCCGGCCGGAGAGCATGTAGATGAACTCCGTGCCCGGGTGCTGGAACAGGGGAAAGACGTCGGAAGCGTCCGTGAGGGTCACCAGCGTGGGTTCGATGGCGTCGCTGCGGCCCTTCAACGTGCCCAGGACGCGGTATTCGTGGCCGTGCTGGGTGCCGCTGCGGACGGTGAGGCTGCCCTGGCCGTTCTTGGTGAAGGTGGCGTCCCGGTCGGTGTCCGCGCCCCGGAACAAAGCGGTGACGGGAACCTTCAGTCCGTCGGCCAGCCGCTGCAAGGTGGTGAGGGAGCAGGAGGTGGTGGCGGTTTCCACCCGGGAGATCATGGCCTTGGACAGGCCGGTCCGGGCTGCGAGCTCGGCCGACGACAATCCGGCCGACGTACGGTAGTGCCGGACCTGCGCCGCGATGACCTGCTCCAGCCGGCCGGCAACGTCCTCTGCGGGCTGTTCGGCTGCCTGGTCCCCGGCCTCTTCGGTCATGTTTGCCATCTTAGGCGGGCGGCGGGAGGCCCGGCGTACGACGACGGTCCTGGCCGGTCACGCTGCCTCGCCCAGCAGTCCGGCAAGGGAGTCCGCCAGGGCAAGTGCGCCGGCTTCGGCGTCTCCGTCGTCGACGAGTTCGTCCGGCGAATGCGAAACGCCAGTGGGGTTGCGGACAAACAGCATGGCTGTGGGCAGGTGTGCGGCCAGCACACCGGCGTCGTGGCCGGCGCCGGTGTCCAGCACCGGGGCGGCAGGCAGAGCTGCTGCAGCCGGTCCCGGAGGCCGCCGTCGAAATGCACCGTGGGACTCAGCGACTCCGTACCCAGGCTGGCTGTGCAGCCTTCTTCCGCGGCGAGGACCTGGGCGTTCTGTCCGATCGCCTCCACCAGTGCGGCGGTGACCGAGTCCTCCGGGTGGCGGACGTCGATCCACAGGTCCACCCGGGACGCGATGACGTTGGTGCCGCCGGGGACGGGCTGCACCCTGCCCACGGTGGCCCGGGCGTCCCGGTATTTGCGGGCGGTATCCCGGATGGAAACCATCACCTTGGCGGCGGCAACCATGGGGTCCTTGCGGTCCGCCATGAGCGTGGTGCCGGCATGGTTCCCCTCCCCCGTGATGCCCAGCTTCCAGCGGCCATGACCCAGGATGGACGATCCGATGGCCACGGGCTGGTGGAGGTCGATCAGCCCCCTCCCCTGCTCCACATGCAGCTCGACGAACATTCCGAGCCGCTGAAGGGCCGAGTGGTCCGCTCCGATGAACCGGGGGTCCTGGCCGTTCGCGGCGGCCACCTCGGCATAGGTGTTGCCGGCCGGGTCCTTGAGGTTGCGGGCTTTGGCGGCGTCCAGTTGGCCGGTAAGGAGCCGTGAGCCGAGGCAGGCAACACCGAACCGGGAACCCTCCTCTTCCGGGAAGACGGCGATCACCAGCGGCCGCCGGGGCCGGAAGTTCCGGGCTTTGAGGAGGTCGACGGCGACCAGCGCCGAGGCGACCCCCAGGGGCCCGTCGTACGCACCGCCGCCGGGAACGGAATCGAGGTGGCTGCCGGTGGCGACGGCGTCCTCCCGCACCCCTGTTGCGGTGTCCCACCAGGCCCAGATGATCCCGTTGTGGTCGGTTTGGACATCGAGGCCGCGCCGGCCGGCCTGCTCGATGAACCAGGCCCGCAGGTCGGTCTCGGCGGTGGAGAACACAGGGCGGGAGTAGCCGCCGCGGGTGTTGTCCCGGCCGATGGTGGAGATGTCCTGCAGGAGCCCGGTAACGGTGGGTGCGCTGGTTTCGGCGGGGACGGCTGGTTCAGTTGTTGTTCGGAAAAGGCTCACGATGTTCCGTTCTACGTGGTCAGCGCCGGGGAGGATGCACTCCGGAAACGGTCCGGAATTGACCCGGCACCGGTGGCCAGATCCGCGGCCCACTGTCCGATCAGCGGCGCGAATTTTGCCCCGTGGCCCGAGCAGGGTGAGACGACGGTGAGGTTGTCCGCCCGGTCAATGAGGAAGTCCTCGGTGGGGGTGTTGGTGAACAGGCAGGTGGTTTCGGCGTACGGTTCCGGGTCCAGGCCAGGCAGGTAGCGGCGGACGTACTCCCTCACGCGGGCGCGGTTGGCCGGGTCCACCGCGCCGGTCTGGGCTGCTGCCGACGGGATGCGCGGGCCGCCGTTGTACTCGGCCACTTTCTGCCCGGCAAAGCCGGCGTCCCGCCCGCCGGGCAGCCCGTAGGCTTGGATGCCGGCGGCTTTGTGGATGAAGGTGGGCCAGGCGGGGGCACCCGCGCCCGTGCCGCCGTCGTCATCCCTGTACCGGAAGTGGAAGGCCTGCTCCTGCCGCACGGTGAATTCGGGCAGTCCGGCCAGGAAGGACGGCGGAAGCGGCAGCGAGTCCAGCAGCTGCGGGAGCCAGCCCCCGGCGCTGACCACGATGTTGCCGGCGTCGATGGTGCTGCCGGCCGCCGAGCGCACGCGGTAGCCGGTGCCGTGGTTTTCCACGCCGGCCACGTTCCAGCCGGTGAGGACCCGGGCACCGTTGCCGACGGCGAGGTCCACCATCACGTTCACGGAGGTTTCGGCGTCGATCACGCCGGCGCCGGGGTGCCAGAGCACCTCGGTATCGAACGCGATGTGCGGCCAGCGGTTCCGGGCGTCGGCGGCGGTCAGCAGTTCGTGGTCGATTCCGGCGGCGCCGAGCACCTCCGCGAGCTGCGCCGGATTCCGCTTCTGGCCATAGTCCACCGCTCCGGCGGGGGTGATCAGTTCGGTGCCGGCCTCGGCGGCGAGCCCGTCCCAGAGTGCCTTCGATTCCAGGACGGCACGGGTGTAGAACAGGTCCGGGTAGGCGTAGCGCAAGATGCGTGCCGAGCCGTGGGAACTGCCGTCATGTGCGGCCGGGACGTCGCGTTCCAGGAGCGTGACCTGGTGGCCGCGGGACGCCAGCTGCCAGGCGGTGGCGGCGCCGGCAAGGCCCGCGCCCACCACCACGTAGTCGGACGGGTCCGTCATCAGAAGCTCCCCTGGGCTCCGGGGATCCAGTTGGTGCCGGCCAGCGGCACCCGGGCCATGGCGGAAGCCTCGATGGTGAGCGCCACCAGGTCCTCGGGTTCCAGGTTGTGCAGGTGCGATTTTCCGCAGGCCCGGGCGATGGTCTGGGCTTCCATGGTAAGGACGCGGAGGTAGTTGGCCAGCCGGCGTCCCGCGGCCACCGGGTCCAGCCGTGAAGCAAGCGACGGGTCCTGGGTGGTGATGCCGGCGGGGTCGCGGCCGTCCTGGAAGTCGTCGTAGAACCCGGCGGCGGAGCCGAGGGCGGCGTATTCGGCGGCGTAGCGGGGGTCGTTGTCGCCAAGCGCGATCAGCGCGGCGGTGCCGATGGCGACGGCGTCCGCGCCCAGGGCCATGGCCTTGGCAACATCTGCCCCGGTGCGGATGCCGCCGGAAACGATCAGCTGGACCTTACGGTGCACACCGAGCTCCTGCAGGGCCTGGACCGCCTGCGGGATGGCGGCCAGCGTGGGGATCCCCACGTTCTCGATGAACACCTGCTGCGTGGCGGCGGTGCCGCCCTGCATCCCGTCCACCACCACGACGTCCGCGCCGGACTTCACGGCGAGCGCGGTGTCGTAGTACGGCCGGGAGGCACCGACCTTGACGTAGATGGGGGTTTTCCAGTCGGTGATTTCGCGGAGTTCGCCGATCTTGATTTCGAGGTCGTCCGGGCCGGTCCAGTCCGGGTGTCGGCTTGCGGAGCGCTGGTCGATGCCCACCGGCAGGGTGCGCATGCCGGCCACGCGTTCGGTGATTTTCTGGCCCAGCAGCATGCCGCCGCCCCCGGGCTTGGCGCCCTGGCCGAGCACGATCTCGATCGCGTCGGCCTTGCGGAGGTCGTCCGGGTTCATGCCGTAGCGGGACGGCAGGTACTGGTACACCAGGTGCTTGGACTGGCCGCGCTCCTCCGGCGTCATCCCGCCGTCGCCCGTGGTGGTGGAGGTGCCCACCTCGCTGGCGCCGCGCCCCAGCGCTTCCTTGGCGTTGGCGGACAGGGCGCCGAAGCTCATGCCGGCGATGGTCACCGGGGTCTGCAGGTGCAGCGGGCGGGTCGCGTGCCGGTCCCCGAGGACGACGTCGGTATCGCACTTTTCGCGGTACCCCTCGAGTGGGTAGCGCGACATCGAGGCGCCGAGGAAGAGAAGGTCGTCGAAGTGCGGGACCTTGCGCTTGGCGCCCCAGCCGCGGATGTCGTAGACGCCGGTGGCGGCAGCCCGCTGGATGTCCGCGATGGTGGCGCGGTCGAAGGTGGCGGACTCGCGCAGGCCAAGTTCGGCGTTTTGGGCGGGCGCTGCAGGAGCCTGTGCGGGTGCGGGGAGGGAAGTGATGGTCACGGGAGCCTCCTAGTAGGCGGTCGAGTTGTCGACGTGGAAGTGGTAGAGGTTCCTGGCGGAGCCGTAGCGCTTGAAATCGGCGGGGTTGTCGGTGCGGCCGGCGGCGGCGAGCAGTTCCGCAAGTTCGGCCAGGTGCTCTTCGCGGAGCGGTTTTTCGACGCAGTCGGCGCCCAGGGAGGCGACGGAGCCTTTGACGTAGATCCGGGCCTCGTAGATGGAGTCGCCCAGGGCATCACCGGCGTCGCCGCAGACCACCAGCCGGCCGGCCTGCGCCATGAACGCCGACATGTGGCCGATGTTGCCGCCCACCACGATGTCCACGCCCTTCATGGAGATCCCGCAGCGCGCACCGGCGTTGCCGTCGATGACCACCAGGCCGCCGTGGCCGGTGGCGCCCGCCGACTGGGACGCATCGCCCTTCACGTGGACGCGGCCGGACATGATGTTCTCCGCAAGTCCCACGCCGGCATTGCCGTTGATGGCCACGCTCCCCTTTTGGTGCATCCCCGCGGCGTAATACCCGGCATGGCCGTCGATGGTCACGGCGATGTCCGCGTCGATGCCGACGGCGAGGCTGTGCTTGCCGCCAGGATTGGTGACGGTCCAGGACTGCCCGTCCACGGCGTTGTGCAGGGCCTGGTTCAGTTCGCGGACCGGGACCTCTGCGAGGTCGAGCACCGCGGGCGTTGCGGCGGGTGCCAAGGCTTCGGGGGCTGTCAGAGTGACCATGTGTAGACCTTTCCGGGTTCCGGTTCAAAAATGCGGGCGTCGCCGATGCCAGGCAGTCCGGCCAGGGCGCGGTATTCGGAGGCCATGGCCACGTAGTCGTCCGTTTCGGCGATAATGGCCGGCTTGCAGGCGATGGGGTCGCGGACCACGGCCATGCTGTCCGCGGTGGTGACCACCAGCGTGTAGAAGCCGTCCAGGACCTTGCCCAGGTTCACCAGCGCTTCTTCGAGGGTGTCGCCCTGCTTCAGCCGGGAAGCCACGTAGCGGGCACCCACCTCGGTGTCATTCTCGGAGTCGAACACCACGCCCTCACGCCTCAGGTTCCGCCGGACCGTGGCGTGGTTGGAGAACGAGCCGTTGTGCACCAGGCAGAGGTCGTCGGCCACGGAGAAGGGGTGCGAGCCGCCGGCAGTGACGGCGGATTCGGTGGCCATCCGGGTGTGGGACAGGCCCTGGCTGCCGGCCATGGCGTCCAGTCCGTGCCCGGCGGCGATCTCCATCGGGTGGCCCACGCTCTTCATCACGGCCACATGCTCACCCCGGCCAATGATGGTGGCACCGGGCACGGTTTCGCTGACGGCCTTCACCAGCAGGTCGGTCCCGACGGCGGCGCTCACCAGCGTGGTGTCGCCCACCACCTGCACGGCTGGTGCCGCATCCGACGGCAGGAGCGCCGCGACGCCGCCGGTGATGGCCGCCGTCGCCATGCCCTGGTCCCGGCCCAGCAGGCTCAAGGTGGACCTGCCCGGCGACACCAGGCCGGGGGTGTTGTAGACGGCGAGGCCGGCGGAGTCAGGGCCGCGGTCCACGATCTGGCACAGCATCGAGGACAGCAGGGCGCCCATTTGGGGGTGCAGCGAGGGATTGCGCAGCTGCAGCGCGGCGATTCCGCACATGGAAAATCCTTTGCTAAGTAGGGATCAGATGGAGGTGAGGTAGGTGCGGATTTCCCAGTCGCTGACCTGGTTGTGCCAGCTCAGGAACTCCTCTTCCTTGGCGTTGGCGTAATACAGGCCAATCTCCGGATCGCCGCTGAGGCTGGCCAGGACCACCGGGTCCCGGCGGAGTGCTTCGACGGCGTGCAGCAGGGTGGCCGGCAGGAAGTGGGCGTCCGGTTTGGACTCGCCGGGGCCTGACGGCATGCCGGGGTCGGCGGAGCTCTCCACCCCGTCCAGGCCGGCCGCAATGGCTGCTGCGATGGCCAGGTAGGGGTTTGCCGAGCCGTCGCCGGAGCGCAACTCGATCCGGTTGTTGTCCGGCACCCGGATCATGTGGGTGCGGTCGTTCCCGCCGAAGGACGCCTTCCGGGGCGACCAGGTGGCGCCCGAGGAACTCGTCGTGGCGCCGGTGCGCTTGTAGGAATTCACGGTGGGGGCGAGGAAGGCCTGCAAGGCCGGGGCGTGGTCCAGGATCCCGCCGATGAACGAATAGGCGAGGCCTGACAGCCCAAGGCCGCGGCCGTCGTCGTCCGCTCCCCCTGCGGCCGGGAACAGCGCCTCCGCACCGGACCACAGCGAGAGGTGGAAGTGCAGCCCGGTGCCGGTGCGTTCCGTGAACGGTTTGGGCATGAAGGTGGCGGTCATGCCGCGCTGTTCGGCCAGGATGTTCAGGATGTAGCGGAGCGAGATGACGCGGTCTGCGGTGGTGAGGGCGTCCGCATAGTTGAAGTTCTGCTCGAACTGGCCGGCGGCGTCCTCGTGGTCGTTGGCGTAGTTGCCCCAGCCCAGGCTGTTCATCGCCGTGCTGATGGAGGCCAGGTGCTCGTACATGCGGGTCACGCCGCGGGCGTCGTAGCAGGGGCGGGGCGAATCGTCGCGGGTGTCGGCGGTGCTCAGCGTCCCGTCGTCGTTCTTGTTCACCAGGAAGTACTCCACCTCGGCCCCCACCTTGGCCTGCATCCCGTGGCCCGCCAGGCGGGCAAGGGCGTTTTTGAGGATGACCCGCGGCGCGTAGGGCCACGGCTTGCCGTCAACGTGGGGATCGCAGTGGACGATGGCCAGGCCTTCCTTGATGAAGGGCACCGGCGTGAAGGAGGCGAGATCCGGAATCGCGATTAGGTCGGCGTCCTGGGGATTCTGGCCGATGAGGCCCGCGGCGTAGCCGGCGAACCCCATGGCCCCGCCCTCGAGTTGGTCGGCAGCTTCCACGGGGACCAGCTTGGCGCAGGGCTTGCCGGTCATGTCCACGAACGTGGCCAGCAGGAAACGGACATCGTGGGCGCGGGCGATGTCCTTGAGGGAAATCCCGGCGGCATCCGCACGGGCTGCGGGAGCAGCTGCGGGCGCGGGGGTTACAGCAGGGGTTGCGACACTGGTCATCGAAACATTCCTGTCCGGGTCGGTGTTAGCTAAGAGTAAACCTTGTTGCACCAGATTAGCCAAGGGGATGTTTCGCGCGTCCGGCCGGCGTGTTAATTGCATGTTTCGAGGCCGGGGAGGAGGGGCGGCGTCACGCGGAGCACGCTTTACGGGAACGTCCGACGGCGGAATGCCGGGTTTGTGCGGGACACGGCGCCGCGGCGGGACGAAAGCGTGCTCCGCGTGACGCCGGGCGCACGCTTCCGGCGGCCAGGTGGCGGCTAAGCTGAAAAAACACTCCAACACGGCAGGGCCCGGCCCCGGAAGGACACATTGGTATGGCTCGAGCGACCGTGCAGGACGTCGCCAAAACGGCGGGAGTCTCCGTGGGCACGGTCTCCCGCGTCCTCAACGGAAGTCCCGCGGTGAGCGCCTCCAGCCGGGAGAAGGTGGCCGGGGCGATCCGTGAGCTCAACTACCGGCCCCTCGCCTCCGCGCGCGACCTGCGCCGCGACCGGACCATGCGCATCCTGGCCCTCGCCAAGAACCTTGAGTCCCCGGTCATCAGCGAAGCCTTCCGCGGGGTGGGCGACGCCGCGGCACAGTCCGGCTACGTGAGCCTCATTGCCCCAACCGCCGGAAGCCCGGATCGCGAACAGCAATTGGTGGACATGCTCCGGAACGGGTCCGTGGACGGTCTGGTCATGTTTTCGCCCACCATGCCCGACGACGATGTGGAAGCCCTTGCAACCTCGCTGAGCGTAGTCCAGTTGTGTGAAATAGCGGAGTCGGAAGCAGCCTTCGGCGTCTCGATCGACGACCGGCAGGCCGCCCGCGACATCACCCGGCACCTCATAGGAACCGGCGCCCGGCGGCTTGCCATGATCGGCAACCGGGCGGCCCGGTCCGGGCGGCTGCGCGAACAGGGGTTCCGCGAAGCCCTGTCCGAGGCAGGCCTGGAGGCGGCACAGAGCCTCTTTGCCGCCGGGGACTTCGACTTCCACGCCGGCCGTCAGCTGACCCGCGAACTCCTCGCCGCGGACCACCTTCCCGATGCCGTATTCTGTGGCAGCGACACTGTGGCGGCCGGTTGCGTCCGCGAAATCACCGACGCCGGGCTCCGGGTTCCCGAGGACCTGGCCGTTGCCGGCTTCGACGATTCCATCCAGGCGGAGATGTGCGTTCCGGAACTGACCACCATCCGGCAGCCCGCCTATGAGATGGGCCGCGTGGCGTTTGGGGCGCTCCTGGAACGGATGACGGAGCCGGGGGTGCACCGCCGCGGCCGGATGTTCCTCCCGCACGAGCTGGTCATCAGGGAATCCACGAAGAACTGACCGGGGGTTGACGTCCCCGCGCCGAACCTGACAAGATTTTGGAATCGATTCCAAACACTCCTCAGCATTCATTGCTGATCATTTTGGAATCGATTCCACAAACCCAGTCCAGCACCAGCCCGGCACCGAAAAGGAAGCACCCTTGAACAACCAGCAACCCCCCGGCCCGCAGCCCCCGGAACCAGCAGAGGCCCCGGCCAGGGAGCTCCGCGTCGGCGTCGTCGGCATCGGCTGGGCCGGCCAGCAGCACCTCAAGGCCTACAGCGAGCTGGAGGGCGTCCGCATTGTGTCGCTGGCAGGAATGGAGCAGGAACTCCGGGCGGACCTCCAGGCCGAATACGCCATTCCCAACGGTTTCGCCGACTGGCAGGACATGCTGGACCACGGCGGCCTGGACGCCGTCAGCGTGGCCGTTCCAACTTTCCTGCACGCTCCCATTGCCATCGCGGCCCTGGAGCGGGGAATCCATGTGCTGAGCGAAAAACCGATCGCCCGCAACGCCGTGGAGGGCCAGGCCATGGTGGATGCTGCCCGCAAAGCCGGACGGGTCCTGGATGTGGCCTTCAACCACCGCCGCCGCGGCGACATCAAGGCCCTCAAGGACGTCATCGACGCCGGCGGCCTGGGCCGCCCCTACTATGCCAAGGCCTCCTGGCTCCGCCGCTCCGGCATCCCCACCCTGGGCAGCTGGTTCACCAACCCCGAGCTCGCAGGCGGCGGACCGCTGGCGGACATCGGCGTCCACGCACTGGATTACGCCCTGCACCTGCTCGGGGAACCGAAGGTGGTGGCCGTCTCCGCCGCCACCCACTCGGGAGCTCGGCCCGCAGGGACGCGGCGGCGGCAGCAGGTATTCGGCCCAGGCCACGAGCCACGCCTTCGAAGTGGAGGACTTCGCCTCTGCGTTCCTCCGGCTTGAGGGCGGCGGAACGCTGCTGATCGAGGCGGGATGGGCAACCTACCGGGAAACGGACGATCTCCTCGACTTCACGGTCTACGGCACGGACGGCGGCGCCGAACTGAAGGTGCACGGGGCTCCGTTCCCGCCGGTGGGCCAGCTCCGGGTCTTCACGGACAAGGACGGCGAGTCCGCCGACTACGTGCCGCCGGTGCTGCCCGGCCGTGCCCACGATGCCGTGGTGGAAGACTTCGTGGCCGCAGTCCGCGACGGCGAAGCGGCCTGGGCTGGGCATGACGGCTCCCTGGCACTCTACCGGGCACAGATCATCGACGCATGCTACCAGTCGGCACTCGAGCAGAGGGAGGTCAGGCTCTAATGAACGGAAAACTGAGGATCCGGGTCTGGAATGAGGGCGTCCACGAGGCCAACAACGAGCCCGCCCATATCGGCGATATCTACCCCGATGGTATCCACGGCGCCATCGCCGCGGGGCTCCGGCCCTACTACCCGGACGCGGACATAACGACGGCGGTGCTCGCCAGCAACGACGAAAACGGCCTGGACGAGGAGGTGCTCGCGGAAACGGACGTCCTGCTCTGGTGGGGCCACATCGCCCACCACGAGGTGAGCGACGCCGTCGTCGAACGCGTCCACCGGCACGTGCTCGGTGGGATGGGACTGATCGTGCTCCATTCGGGGCATTTCGCGAAGATCTTCACCAGGCTGCTGGGCACCAGCTGCTCCCTGGCCTGGCGGAACGACGGCCAGCGCGAACTGGTGTGGACGGTGAAGCCGTCGCATCCCATCGCGGAAGGCGTGGAGAGCCCCATCGTCATCCCCGAGCAGGAAATGTACGGCGAACTGTTCGACATCCCGGACCCCGACGACCTGATCTTCATCAGTTCCTTCGCCGGCGGTGAAGTGTTCCGTTCCGGCGTCACGTTCACCCGGGGCAAGGGCAGGATCTTCTACTTCAGCCCCGGCGACCAGGAGTACCCCGTGTACCACCATCCGCAGGTCCAGCGGGTGCTCGCCAACGGCGTGAGGTGGGCGGCGCAGCCAGGGCTGGACCGCTCGGCCCCCGCTGTGACCAACCCGGCCCGGGAGTGGTTCGAAGGGGCCGCCCGGCATTGACATCGCCTGCGCCGGAGAGCAGATTGAAATCGTTGCGATGCAAGGTCCGGCGGGTTCCGGACGGGCACTTCCTGCCCCGCCGGACTGTCATTCCCTGAGCGGCTCAGCGCCCGTGGGCGAATTTCATAACCACTCCCATTCGAGGAGCCAGAAATGCCTGCAATAACGGTCAAGGACCTTGAAACCAAGTCCTTCAACGACGCCGACGAAAAGCGCCGCCCGCCCAAGACCCAGGTGGACGTGGTCAACATTGGCGGCGCCACCCTGGGCCGGCTCACCTTCGAGCCCGGCTGGCGCTGGTCCGAAACGGTCAAAACCGTGGTCCACACGGACAGTTGCCAAAACAACCACCTTGGCTTCTGCACCGCCGGGACCCTGACCGTCCAGCTGGACGACGGCACCCGCACCACCATCCATGCCGGGGACGCCTACTCCATTCCGGCCGGCCACGACGCCTGGGTGGAAAACGACGAGACGTTCGTTGGCTATGAAGTCATGAGCGCGGCCGAGTACGCCAAGCCCGCCTGACAAGCGACCCGACGCCAGGCCGCGCGCCGCCACTTTTCGCGGCACGCGGCCTGGCTTTTTAGCGCCGCCTACCGCTGGCGCAGCCTTGCCACCAGCGTGGCGGCCACCAGGGCGGTGGCCAGTTCCAGGCCGATGACCAGCAGCAGCTGGGCGCTGCCGCCTGGCTCAGCACCAGCGGACGACGACGGCACTGCGCCGTGCGCGTGGCCGGAACCGCCGGCTCCCAACAGGAGGCCCGCGTGAACGGCGGCCATGGCCACGGCGGCAGCGGTGACCCGGTGGAGTGCGGCCACACCGCGGTGCCGCCAGATATGGACGGCACAGGGCACGCAGACCGCGGCAAGGGCCAGCATGAGGGCGCTAAGCCAGGCACCATGGGTGCCTGTGGCGGCCAGCCAGACGTGCATAGCGCAGGAAACGGCGGTGACCACGGCCGCGAGCCTGGGATGGACCATCGGACCGCCGGCACGGGCCCGGGCCGCCGTCGTCGTCCTTCCTGCTGCTGCCCTGCCTGTTGCGCGCCCTGGCCCTGCTGCTGCCGGCGCCGGGGCAGGGGCGGCGCTAGTGGCAGCCACCGCTGCCGCCCTCGCCGTGGCAGGACGCGGCTTGCCGGTTGGGATTGGCGGGGACGTCCAGGACGGGACTCCGGTCAAAGAAACCTTCCGGCCGGAGCTTGAAGCCCACAGTGTCCACGGGCATGATGGGCCAGTCCTCCACCCGCGGGAAGTGGGTGAGGCCGAAGGTATGCCAGACCACGATGTCCTGGCCGTCGATGTCGCGGTCCTGCGCCACGTAGGCCGGCAGGCCCGCGCCGCCGGCGTGCTGGTTGACGAAGTCGCCCGTCGGGTAGCGTTCCCCGTCCGCGTAGCGGGTGACCCAGAGATCCTTGGTGGCGAAGGCTGCGCGGCGGGCGATCGAGGAGTCCGGATCGGCCAGGAGCGTGGGCTGGTTCTGCGGGTGGAGCTTGTAGCCCACAGGCTCGCCCAGCCGGTTGCGGGATTCGGGATTGGAGATGATCCAGGTGCGGCCGGCGCGGGCGTCGGCCTCGCGGACGGCATTGGTTTCCCGCGCCAGCACGGTGCGCTTGCGGGAGAAGGCGTTGCCGCGCTCGTTGCCCGGCCCCATGGCCTGCCGGACCACGTCTTCCTCCTCCACCCGGTTCGTGAAGCCGTCGATCGCCATGTCCAGCCGGGCGCTGAAGAGGTGCTGGTGGAACGGGGCACCCAAGCCCGGTGCCAGCTGGGAGATGTTGTCCGAGCCGCCCGCCGGGAACGCGGACGTGAAAACGACGCCGGTGGCCTTGGCCTCGAACTCGATGGTTCCGTCCAGGTAGAGGTACCAGTAGAAGCCGTAGTCGTAGTTGCCGATGGTGGTGAAGAAGGAGATCACCAGGCGGCGGTTGCGGCGGGTGTAGGTGATGCCGCTCCAGAGGTCCGAGTGCTTGGCCAGGATGCTCCAGTCTTCCTCGTGCATGCAGATGCCGTTGCGGATTTCGCGCGGGTTGCCGAAGGCGTCGGAGATGACGGGGCTGAGGTAGGTGATCTCGCCCAGGCAGTCGCAGCCGAGTTCCAGGGAGTTGGCGTACTGGCCCACCAGGTATTCGCCTGTGTCGAAGTAGTTCTGCCATGACCGGACCGGCGACGGGTCGCCGTAAGGAACCACCATCTCGGCAATGGACGCCCGGTTGATGATGGGCCGGTTGCGGTCCCCGTCCCGGAAGGCGAGGTTGTGCAGGACCACGCCTTCGCGGACATCGAAGCCGACGTCCACGCTCCACTTTTCCCATTCCACGTGGTTGCCGCCGGTGACAGTGAAGCTGGGGCCCTCGGGCTGGGTGATGTTGATGGGCTTTTGGGTGTCGCGGATGGGTCCGGTCAGTTCGGGGTCGGTGTAGTTGCCGTGCTCGGCGGGGATGGGCATGGCGCCGAGGTCGATGACCTGGGTGACTTCCTTGCTGACCACGTCCACATAGGCCACCAGCCCGTCCACGGGGTGCGCCCAGGCGCTGTCCTCCGGGAAGTCCTGCACGAAGGCCAGCCCCCGCAGGATCCGGCGGCCTTTCTCTTCGGCGTACTCGAAGACGCCGGCCGAGAGCGGGGCCACGCGGACCTTTTGCACGTCCAGCCCGCGGTCCGCGAGCGCCGTGAGCCACCGCTCGTCCGTGGCCAGGAGCGCCTCCACCACCTCGAATTCCTCTTCGAGGACCGGAAGCTCACCGGTCACCGCGGTGTCCAGTTCGACGGCGGAGAGCACCTCCTGCCGGGTGGTGGAGACCACCACGTCGCGCGGCGCAGCGCCTGAGACATCGTGGATGAAGACGCGGAAGCGCCGGTCCGCCGGCGCTGGATCGGTGCCGCGCGAAGGATCCAGCTGGCCCAGGTAGGCGATCCTGTGCTGCGGGCCCAGGTGGCCTTCCGACTGCAGGATTGCTTTAACCTGGGAGATTTCGTCGCCGGAAGTCAGCCGGTAAGCAGACGCGGAGTCTGGTGCAGTGTGGGTGGGTGCAAGCGTCATGGAGGAAACCTTCGTCCGGGCCGTCGCCGGCCATTGGGTTTATTTTCTATAGTTGTAGAGAATAAACGTCCGTAACATGGCTCACAAGAGGTTGGGCAAGGAAATTTCCGGGGAGTCGCCGCCGTGCCGAAGATTGTTGACCATGACGAGCGCCGCCTGGAGCTCGTGGATGCCACCTGGCGGATCATCGCCCGGCAGGGGCTTGAAAGTGCCACCATGCGCGAGATTGCCATGGAGGCCGGCTTCGCCAACGGCGCCCTGAAGCCCTACTTCCCCACGAAGGACACGCTGCTGGAGTTCGCCTTCAGCCATGTGTTCAACCGGACCAACCAACGCATCGCCCGGGTGACGGCAGGCAAGGCCGGACTGGAGGCGCTGCGGGCCTTTTGCCTGGAGGTCCTCCCCCTCGATGAGGAGCGCATCAATGAAGCCCGCGTTGTCATCCCGTTCTGGCAGAAGGCTGTCAGCGATCCACGGAAGGCTGACATCCACCGCGAATCCATGGCCGAATGGCTGGCCACCATCCGCCGCTACCTCGAAGAGGCGAGGAACAGCGGCGACGTAACTGCCGGCGTCGCCGACTCCGTCCTCGCCGGCCAGCTGTTGAACATGCTGCTGGGAGCCCAGATCGAGGCCGCCCTTGCGCCGGAAGGTCAGCTGGAATTCGGCCACGCCGCCCAGCTGGAAGGCTTCCTCGGCCTGCTGGGCAAAATTCCAGGCGCCAAATGAGTCTCAAACTCGAAAGTATGCTTACTATTGTCTGGTCAGGTTCTGGTTCAGGCCGGAGCAAGCACGAATTGTTAGGAGCATTCCCATGGGTTTGGATGACAAGATCGGCAACGCTGCAGAGAAGCTCGGCGGCAAGGGCAAGGAAGCTGCCGGCAACGCTACGGGCGACGAAGGCCTGAAGGCTGAAGGCCAGGGCGACCAGGCCAAAGCCGACGTAAAGCAGGCCGGCGAGAAGGTCAAGGATGCCTTCAAGCACTAATTGACGCCTCACAACATGGGTGCAGCTCCAGCAGGAGCTGCACCCATTGGCGTTAAAAGAGCCAGTCCGCGCTAGCGCCGGGGCTTAGTGGATGAGGCCCGACACCAGGTTGATGGTGGTTGCCAGGACGATGGCACCCAGCAGGTAGGACAACAGGGCCTGCCGCAGGACCGTGGAGCGGATGGCGTTGGTCTTCAGGTCTGTATCCGACACCTGGAAGGTCATGCCAACAGTGAACGCCAGGTACGCGAAGTCCGCATAGCGGGGCTGGGTTTCCTCATTGAAATCGACGCCGGTCCCGTCGCGGTAGTAGATGGCCGCGTAGCGGAGCGTGAACAGCGTGTGGACCAGGAACCAGGACAGGGCAATGCTGCCCAAGGCCATGGCCACGGTGGCATCCTTGCTCATGCCCTGCGAATTGGAGGCATCCAGCAGGATCAGCGCCACCCCGGCAAAGCTGGCCACGGTGGCGCTGAGGACCATGGTGTCCGAAAAGACCCGGCCCGGATCCTCCCGGCGGGCGTGGGCGGCGGTTGCTCCGGGCCCCAGGTGCCGGATGACGCTCCAGACCCAGATCAGGTACGTGGCAGAGGCGGCCGCCCAGCCAAGGGCAGGCGCATAGGTCCAGTGCCCCAGCGCTCCCACGGCAAGCGCCACCACCACACCAACCGCGAGCATCACCACCATCCGCAGCCGGGAATGGTGCGCGCGGGAATTGAAGTTGCGGTGGCGGTCCTGGGAAGCGGCGACGGCGTTCATGCGCGGATCATGCCACGGGAAGCTTGGAAACGTCTGACAGGCAGCCGCACTCTTCTTTTTCGCCAACCGTTGAAAAAAGATCCGGCCCGCGTTAACCTGAACGTACTGTGTCGCAGGACACAGTACGGGGAATATCTAGGTGGCCATCTGTCGCAAGGAACATCCATGCCAGCAACAGCTACAGCCGAAAAAGTGACCCGGCCCGAACGCCAGCACGTTACCGCGAGCGTTGCGGCATCCTTCGACCACTGGCGGCACCTGGTGGCGGAATCCTTCGTGCCCCTCACCGCCCAAACGGCGGACGTGGACGGTTTCCAGGGCCGGATGCGCTCCCGGGTGCTGGACCGGATGTCCATTGTTGAAGTAACTGCCACTTCCCACGAAGTGCACCGCACCCCCGCCCTGATCGCACAGGCCCACGAACGCTATTTCAAGCTCAACCTGCAACTGGAGGGCACCGGGCTGCTGATCCAGGACAACCGCGAAGCCGTGCTCCAGCCCGGGGACCTGGCCATCTACGACACCAACCGGCCGTACACCCTCGCCTTCGAGGACACGACCCGGATCATGGTGCTGATGTTCCCCTGCGACGCCGTGTCCCTGCCCGCCGACTATGTGGGACAGCTGGCGGCAGTGCGGATGGGCAGCGGCGGCCTGAGCGGACTCGTGGGTCAGTTCATCCGCCAGTTGTCGGAAGACCTGGACGTCCTGAACGGCCCCAGCGGGTCCCGGCTGGCAACGAATGCCCTGGACCTGGTGTCCACCATGCTGCACGCCGAAATGGATATTAAGCCGGACCGGATGAAGCCGCAGGCGATGCTGGCCGTCTCGGTCCGCGAATACATCGAGGCGCACCTCTCGGACCCGCTGTTGTCCCCGGCGAGCATCGCGGCCGCACACTTCATCTCCACCAGGCACCTGCACAACGTCTTTCACGAGTCCGGGACCACGGTGGCCAGCTGGATCCGGACCCAACGGCTTGAGGGCGCCCGCCGCGAACTCCGCGACCCGCTGCACGCCGGGCAGCCCGTCGGCGCGATTGCGGCCCGCTGGGGTTTCCTGGACGCTGCCCACTTCAGCCGTACTTTCCGCGACGCCTTCGGCGTCTCACCCAGCGAGTGGCGCAAAGGCGCCTAGGCCGCACCCGGCCGTCCCCACCGATTACGACCAGGGCTCGTTGGGCACCATCACCCCGCGTCCGCTAACGTCCGTCAGGTGACAAAGAAGTTTCACCTTGCGATAGTTTTGCGGGAAGAGGGCCGCTGATGCCTTTTATTTGCCTCCTGCTCTCCGGTGCCGCACTGCTGGCCAACGGACTGGCGACCCTCGGGCACGTTCCCCGCCGCGACGCCGCGGCCCTCAACCTGCTGGTGGGCGGCACCCAACTGGTGCTCGCCGTCGTCTATGTCAGTGCTGCCGGTGACGCTCCGGCGCCGCTCCTCACGGCCGCCGGCATGTTCCTGTTCGGATCCACCTATCTGTACTCGGGACTGGATGTGCTGCTGGGGCTCGGGTCACGCGGCCTGGGCTGGTTTTGCGGGCTGGTGGCGTTCTGCGGCGCGCTGCTGGCCACCGCCTGGCTGGGCACAGACCCCCTGCTCGCGGTGCTGTGGGTGTGCTGGTCCGTGCTGTGGGCCCTGCTGTTCGCCTGCCTGGCCCTGGGCGCCGTGCGGCTTGAACGGTTCACAGGCTGGGCCCTGGTGCTGGCTGCTCCGGCGTCGGCCACAATTCCGGCACTCCTTGGCCTGGCAGGGTTCTGGCCCGCTTCTCCGGCCGCGGCGTGGGGTGGCGCGCTGGTCGGGGCCATCCTGTTCGTCACGGCACGCGCACTGGCCCGGCGCGGACCAAAGGTTCCACGCCGGGCCGGTACCGGAGATCCCGCCGTCGCTAGGTAAGCACGTGGCCCAGGGAAGCTGAGTGGTGGCGCCGCTCGATGACCCATTCCACCAGCACCCCGGCCAGGAAGACCACCGGGACCGCTGCGAGCAGGGCCGTAGCCGTCTCGGCATTGCCCCCAATGAGGGCGGTGAAATTGCTGACCACCAGGTAGAGGACCCATGCCAGCAGGACCGCCGCCAGGACCGGGGCTATCCGGGTCTGCCACAGCCCCGCGCCCCCGTGTTCCCGGCGGAAGAACGCGACGACGGCGGCGGAGCAGAGCATGTACAACACCAGGAGCGCTGCCACAGCAAGGCCGCTGAACCAGGAGAACAGGGTCAGCACAGGATCCATCGCCAGGATGGCGAACGGCACCACCAGCACGACGGCGGTGGCGGACTGGACCCAGGCGGCCACCGCAGGGGCCCGGTGCCGGTTGGTCCGGGCAAGGACGGCGGGCATGGAACCGCGCAGGGCCAGGGAGTGCAGGTAGCGGTTGATGCCGTTGTGGAAGGCGATGATTCCGGCGAGCAGCGAGGTGACCAGCAGGATGCCGGCCACGACGCCCGCCCAGGGTCCGAACAGTTCCACCAGCGGACCCAGCACGAAGGACGTGGCATCCCCGGACTCGAGGGCGGCGCCGGCGGCGTCCATCACCCGGGAGGGCCCGTAGTAGCTCACCAGCATCCAGGAGATGAAGGCGAAGAATACCGAGATCACCCCTACCGAGAGGTAGGTGGCCCGGGCGACGGTGCGGTGGGGGTCCTTGGCCTCGGCGGAGTAGATGGCGGTGGACTCGAAGCCGAACATGGACGCCACCGCGAACATGATGGCAACGCCGGGGGCACCTGCACCAATGGCTTCGGGGGAAAAGGATGCCGCAACGCCGATGCCTTCCGGGCCGCCGCCGTGGAACAGCACGGTGAAACCGAACATCAGCAGGATGGCCACCTCCAGGCCCACCAGCACGGCCAGGACGCGCGCCCCGAGTTCGATGTTCAGGGAGCCAAGCACCTGGACGCCCGCCATGGTGGCCAGGGCCAGCAGCCACCACGGCACCTCCAGCCCGGCAGAGGCCAGGAGCCCGGAGAAGGCCGCGCCGTACAGCCCGTACATGGCGGCCTGCACGGTGCTGTAGGCCAGCAGGGCCAGCCACGCCGCCCCGGCTCCGGTCCGCCTGCCAAAAGCTGCCGTGACGTAGGCGTAGAAAGCGCCGTTGGCCTGGATCTTCCGGCTCATGGCGACGAAACCGACGGCGAAAACCACGATGACTATGCCCACGATCAGGTACGCGCCGGGGGCGCCGGCGCCGTTGCCCAGGGCCGCCGCCAGCGGCGCTGCGCCAACGATCCCCGTCAGGGGCGCCTGGGCGGACAGGACGAAGAACAGGATGCCGAGCACGCCGATGCTGCCGGCGCGGAGGGCGGTGGAATGCTCCTTGGCCGGAGCGTCAGCGGTCCGGGTCTCGGAATTCGAAATACTCATTGGATCCTTCTTAACGGTCATGAGCTCGGGAAAATTGCTGTGGGATCCAGCTTGGCAGCGGCAGGGAGTTCCGCTTTGTCCACCAGCGATCAGTTGTTGTCGGTCCGCGCAGCGCCGTTCCGGGCATCCTCCCGCCGCTGCGTCCGCGCTGAAATTCCCCACCTTTCCGCCCGCCCCACCCACAGCCGACGGCGTGTGGCGGGGACACGCCGTCGGGCGCGCTTAAACATGGGGAGAGTCAGCCGGGCACAACAAAGCGCGGCCGGCCTCCCTGGAAGGGAAGCCGGCCGCGCCGTCGTAATTCAGTTATCTGGGCCTACCGCAGCACCACGGTGCGGTTGCCCTGCAGCAGGACCCTGCCCTCGCAGTGCCATTTCACCGCGTTGGACAGTGCCTTGCATTCGGTGTCACGGCCGGCGGCCACCAGGTCCTCTGGCCCGTAGGTGTGGTCCACCTCCACCACCTGCTGGGCGATGATGGGCCCTTCGTCCAGTTCAGCGTTGACGTAGTGGGCTGTGGCGCCCACGGTCTTGACGCCACGCGCGTAGGCCTGGTGGTACGGCTTGGCGCCCTTGAAGCTGGGCAGGAACGAGTGGTGGATGTTGATGGCCCGGCCGTCGAGCTTCCGGGTCAGGTCGTCGCTGAGCACCTGCATGTAGCGGGCCAGCACCACCAGTTCCACCTCCAGCCCGTCCACCAGCTCCATCAGCTTCGCCTCGGCTTCGGGCTTCGTGGCGGCCGTGACCGGGATGTGGTGGAACGGGATGCCGTGCCACTCCACCAGGGCCTGGTGGTCGGTGTGGTTGGACACCACGGCCACCACGTCAACGGGAAGTTCGCCGATCCGGGCACGGAACAGCAGGTCGTTGAGGCAGTGCCCGAACTTGGACACCATGATCAGCACCTTGCGCTTGGAGCCCTGGCGTTCCAGCTGCCACCGCATGCCGAATCTGTCCGCGACCGGGGCAAAGGAGTCCCGCAGGACTTCCACGGTGGAATCGTCGCCCTCGGAAACGAAGTGCACCCGCATGAAGAAGTGTCCTTCGGAGCGCTCACCAAATTGTTTGTTGTCGATGATGTCGCAGCCGTGTTCCAGCAGGAAGCCGGAGACGGCGTGCACGATGCCGGGCCCCTCGGCGCAGTCGAGGGTCAGGACGTGTTCCACGGTGGTGGGCGCCTTCGGGGCAGGCATCCGGGTCTCAGTAACAGTCATGGCTCAGCACTCGATCACATTCACGGCGAGTCCTCCTCGGGAGGTTTCCTTGTACTTGGTTTTCATGTCGGCCCCGGTGTCGCGCATGGTCTTGATGGCCTTGTCCAGCGAAACCTTGTGGCTGCCGTCCCCGTGCAGGGCCAGCCGGGCCGCGTTGATCGCCTTCACGCTGGCGATCGCGTTCCGCTCGATGCAGGGGATCTGCACCAGGCCGCCCACGGGATCGCAGGTGAGGCCCAGGTTGTGCTCGATCCCCACCTCCGCGGCGTTTTCCACCTGCGCGGGCGTTCCGCCGAGCACTTCGCAGAGTCCGGCCGCGGCCATGGAGCAGGCGGAGCCCACCTCACCCTGGCAGCCCACTTCGGCGCCGGAGATGGAGGCGTTCGTCTTGAACAGGATTCCGACGGCGGCCGCCGCCAGGAGGAAGCGGACCACGCCGTCGTCGTCTGCTCCCAGAACAAATTTCACGTAGTAGTGCAGGACGGCCGGCACGATCCCGGCCGCGCCGTTGGTGGGAGCGGTGACGATGCGCCCGCCGGCGGCGTTTTCCTCGTTCACGGCGAGCGCGAAGAGGTTCACCCATTCCATCGCCAGCAGCGGGTCCGCCGGGGCCTGCACGGGCGACGGCGTTGCTGCCGCCGCCTGGGCGGAGGCCTCGGCCGATGCCGCAGCGGACGCCGTCAGGGTGCGGAACAGCGCGGGTGCGCGCCGCGGTACCTTGAGGCCGCCGGGCAGGATGCCCTCGGCGTTGCAGCCGTTCTCCACGCATTCGCGCATCACGGCCCAGAGTCCGAGCAGCTTCTCCCGGAGTTCCGCTTCGCTGTGCCACGTGAGTTCGTTGGCCAGCATGACGTCGGAAATGGATATGCCTTCGCGGCTGCAGATCTGCAGGAGCTCGTCCGCCGTGGAGAACGGGTAGGGCAGGACGGTGTCGTCCGCCACCACCTTGTCGGCGCCTTCAGCGTCGCCGTCCACCACGAACCCGCCGCCAATGGAGTAGTAGCTGCGTTCGCTGAGCACGGCGCCGGTGTGGTCGAGGGCGCGGAAGGTCATACCGTTGGGGTGCGCGGGAAGGGACTTGCGGCGGTGCAGCACCACGTCCTCTTCCCAGTTGAAGTCCACGCGGTGGCTGCCGGCGACCTGCAGTTCGGCGTTCAGGGCCGCTGCGGCCACCTGGTCGTCGGCGGTGAACGTATTGACTGTTTCGGGTTCCAGGCCCTGAAGTCCCAGGACCACCGCTTTGTCGGAGCCGTGGCCGCGCCCCGTGGCGCCCAGGGAACCGAAGAGCTCCGACTGGACCCGCACGGTGGAGGCCAACTGGCCGTCGCCCTTCAGGCCATCGGCGAAGAGCTTGGCCGCCCGCATCGGGCCCACCGTGTGTGACGACGAGGGCCCGATGCCAACAGAGAACAGGTCAAGGACGCTGAGCGCCATCAGGGCACCTCGGGTGAGGCGTACTCCCGCATGGCGTCCAGGAGCCACCGGCCCAGGAACTCGGCGAACGATGCCCGGGGGAAGATCCGGAAGGAGTCTTCCCCGTCTTCCAGAGGATCGTGGGGATGTTCGCGATTTCGGTCGAGAGGGCGGTGCCGGCCTTGAACACCCGAGGGTGCAGGTCCAGCGAGCAGCCTTTTTCGAGGACGGCGCGGGACCGGGGGCCAACCAGCTCGAAGGTGGTGCGGTTGGCGGACAGGTCCACCACCTGGCCTGCGTCGTTGCCCAGCGCTTCGCGGAGGGCCGGGATCAGGTCCCCGCCAAGGGATTCGTGCGCCTCGGTGGGTGCCACCACCAGGAACTCGGAGGGCCCCAGCCACAGGACCGAAATGTCCCCGGTGGTTGCCACAGCGCCGGAGCCTGCGGGCAGTCCGCCGGTGGCGGCGGCCAGCCGCTGCGCCGTTTCCGAGCCGGCGTCTGCCCGCAGCCCCACCATGGTCAGGAAGGGGAAGCGGAGAAGCTCGACGGTGCCGGCCAGGGAGCCTGCGGTGAAGGCTTCCGCCAGCTGGCGGGCCGGGCTGACGCGTGCCGAGAGGTTCTGCTCTGCGGAGCTCTGGGTGGGGGATGCTGCTGTTTCAGCCATCTTTACGGGTCCCTTCTGGGTCAAAAAGCACTGTTTCCGCAACAACCACGTCCACCAGCTGGTCGCCGGCGGCGGCCACCAGGATTTCGCCGATGCGGTTGCGGCCGTTCTTGATCAGGGCCAGGCCGAAGGACCTGCCCAGCGCTGCGCTGTGGTAGCTGGAGGTGACGAAGCCTTCCATCGGAACCGGCCCGTAGGCCGGGTTGGTGGAGCGTCCCTTTTCCACCAACTGGGTGCCTTCGGGCAGCCGGAGCGTTCCGTCGACGGGAAGGACGCTGACCAGGTGCTTGCGGTCCTCGCGGCTGGAATCGGCGCGGGAGTACGACCGCTTGCCAATGAAGTCCTTGGCCTTGGAAACGATCCACTCCATGCCGGCGTCCTGCGGAGTGACGGTGCCGTCGGTGTCCTGCCCCACGATCGGGTAGCCCTTTTCGGCGCGGAGCACGTGCATGGTTTCGGTGCCGTAGGGGGTGATGTTGAACTCGGCTCCGGCGGCGGCCACGGCTTCCCAGGTGTTCAGCCCGTACCAGGCCGGAATGTTGATCTCGTAGGCCAGTTCGCCGGAGAACGAGATCCGGCAGATCCGGGCGCGGACGCCGGAGGCCAGGGTGGTTTCGCGGAAGGTCATGAACGGGAACGCCTCGGCGTCCAGGCCGCCGTTGGCAGCCAGTTCCGGTGCGACCTTGGCGATGACTTCACGGGACTTGGGGCCGACGACGGCGATGGTGCTCCACTGTTCCGTCACCGAGGTGCACTTGACGTCCAGTTCCGGCCATTCGGTCTGAAGCCATTCTTCCAGCCAGTCCAGGACCTTCGCGGCACCGCCGGTGGTGGTGGTCATGAAGTAGGTGTCGTCGTCCACGCGGAGGGTCACGCCGTCGTCGAAGATCATCCCGTCCGGCGTGCACATCACGCCGTAGCGGGCCGAGCCCGGGACGAGCTTCTTGAACGCGTTGGTGTAGACCCGGTTCAGGAACTCCCCCGCGTCCTTGCCGCGGATCTCGATCTTGCCCAGCGTGGTGGCGTCCATGAAGCCCACGGACTCGCGGACGGCGGCACATTCGCGCAGCACGGCTGCGTCCATGTCCTCCCCGTCCTGCGGGTAGTACCAGGGGCGCTTCCACTGCCCGACGTCCTCGAAGAGCGCACCTTTGGCCACATGCCAGGGGTGGATGGAGGTGATGCGGGCGGGGTCGAAGAGTTCGCCGCGCTGGCGTCCGGCCAGTGCCGCGAAGGCCACCGGGGTGAAGGGTGCGCGGTAGGTGGTGGTGCCGATGTCGCCGATGCCGCGGGAGGCTTCGCCGGCCGTGCGGAGGGCCGCGGCGATCACGCCGATGGCGTTGACGCCGGAGGTCTTGCCCTGGTCGTTGGCGGTGCTGATGGAGGTGTACCGCTTGATGTGCTCGACGGAACGCATGCCGGCCCCGGTGGAGCGCAGCACATCAGCCACGGACTGGTCGCGCTGGAAGTCCACGAAGTGGTGGTGCCAGTCGTCGGGGGTGCCGTTCTCGCCCGGCACCAGCCAGAGCTGGCGGGTGGGCGCGGCGGCCTTGGGCTCACCGAACGTGGACGGTTCGACGGCGGATTCGAAGCCCGCGGCGATGGCGGCCCGCGCGCCGGCGGAGACGCCCTCGGCGAGGCAGTCGGCGGTGGCGAAGGAGCCGCGGCCGGAGCCGATGGTCTGCTGGTTGGGCACTTCAGTGCTGGGGACGAAGGCTGCGAGCTCGTCGTCCCAGCGCAGCTTGCCCTGGCGCTGGGAGTGCAGGTGGACCAGCGGGCTCCAGCCGCCGGACACGGCCAGCAGGTCGCAGGCGAGCTGCTCGATGCCGGAGGTGAGCTCGCCGTCGTCGTTGATGCTGCGAACGGTGACGCCGTCCAGCCGGCCGGTGGCGTCGGCGGAGGTGTTGGCCACGGCGCTGCCGATCAGGACCCGGATTCCGGATTCGACGGCGGCGGTTGCGGCGGCGGTCAGCGCGGGGCGGGCGTCCACGACTGCGGCAACCTTGACCCCTGCGGCGGCAAGATCAGCTGCGGCGGTGTAGGCACTGTCGTTCGTGGTGCTGATGACCACACGCTTTCCGGCGGCCACGCCGTACCGGTTGAGGTAGGTGCGCACGGCCGATGCCAGCATGATTCCCGGGCGGTCGTTGTTCTCGAACACCAGGGGCCGTTCGTGGGCGCCGGGGGCCAGGACCACCTGGTTGGCACGGATGTGCCAAATCCGCTGCCGGGACACGCCGGGGGCGGCTGGGCTGGAGAGGTGGTCGGTGCGGTTCTGGACGGCGATGACGTAGTTGGCGTCGTAGGCGCCGAACGCGGTAGTGCGGTTCAGGACGGTGGATTCGACGCCGGACACCAGCTCGGCTTCAACGTCGGCCACCCACTCCAGGGCGGGCTTGCCTTCGATGGTCTCGGCCAGGCCGGGCGCGGTGGAGCCGGAGAGCAGGGAGCCGCCAAGTTCGGGCTGGTCATCCAGGAGCATGACGCGGGCGCCGCTGCGGACGGCCTCGCGGGCTGCGGCAAGTCCGGCGGGGCCGCCACCGATGACCAGGATGTCGGCGTGGACGTACTTCTTGTCGTATTCGGCGCGGTCATCTTCCGGGTCCAGCTTGCCCAGGCCGTTGAGCAGGGTGGCCTGGAGCCCGTCCACCAAGGAAACGGTGGTGGCTGGCAGCATGGATTCGGCCACGTGGCCGGGGAAGCGGGCCTCGATGCGGACCAGGGCGTTGGCCTCTTCCACTCCGGCGGACATGATGCCGCGGGGCCGGTCCTCATAGAGCGAATTGCCGGCGGCGACGCGGCCGTTGGCGAGCAGGGCGGAGGCGAGCGTGTCGCCGGGGTGCCCGGTGAATTCCTCGCCGTCCACGGTGAAGCGCCAGGAGATGGTGCGGTCGATGCGGCCGCCGGTTGCCAGGCGGGCGTTCTGCGAGGTCACTTGGTGGCTCCTTCCGGGGCGGTGCGGGTGGTGCTGGTGGCTGAGAGGCTGGGTGCCGCGGTACCGGTGGTGGTGCTGTCGGCGGCTGTGCTGGCGGTGCCTGCCTCGACGGCCGGATCAGCGGCACGGTCCGGCCGGCGGGTACCCATCGGGTAGACCGCCTGGATGTCATAGCTGACGGTGTCGCGGAGCATGTTGAACCACTGGCGGCAGCCCGTGCTGTGGACCCAGCGTTCGGCGAAGATGCCTTTCGGGTTCTCCCGGTAGAAGAGGTAGCGGGACCACTCGGTGTCGGTCAGCTCGTTCGGGTTCTCCGGGTAGGGTACGTGGGCCTGTCCCCCGTAGTGGAATTCGGTTTCGTCCCGCGGGCCGCAGTTGGGGCATGGGATCAGCAGCATGTGCGTAAGTCCTTTTCTGGTGGCGGCGGCTAGTGGGCCACGGCGGCGGCGCCGTGTTCGTCGATGAGCGCGCCGGTTTCGAAGCGTTCCAGCGAGAACGGCTTGTTCAGCCGGTGCGGGGTGCCGGTGGCGATGGTGTGCGCGAAGGTCATGCCGGCGGCGGGGGTTCCCTTGAACCCGCCGGTCCCCCAGCCGCAGTTCACGAACATGTTCTCCACCGGGGTCAGGCCCACGATCGGGGAAGCGTCCAGGGTGGTGTCCACGATGCCGCCCCAGGTCCGGAGCACATGGGCCCGGGCAAAGATCGGGAAGAGCTCCACGGCGGCCGCCATCTGCTGCTCGATCACGTGGAAGGAGCCGCGCTGGCCGTAGCCGTTGTAGGAGTCGACGCCGGCGCCCATGACCAGTTCGCCCTTGTGGGCCTGGGAGACGTAGACGTGGACGTGGTTGGACATGACCACCGTGGGGTGCACCGGTTCGTGCAGTTCCGAGACCAGTGCCTGCAGCGGGTGGGACTGGATGGGCAGCTGGAAACCGGCCATCTCCGCCAGGACCGAGCTGTGGCCGGCGGCGCAGAGGCCCACCTTTTCAGTGTTGATGGTGCCGCGGTTGGTCTTGACGCCCACCACCCGGTCGCCGTCCTTGAGGAAGCCGGTGACTTCGCAGTTCTGGATGATGTCCACGCCCATTTCGTCGCACTTGCGGGCGAAGGCCCAGGCAACGTGGTCGTGCTTGGCGATGCCGGCCCGCGGCTGGTACGTGGCGCCCATGACGGGGTAGCGGATGTTGTCCCGGATGTTGAGGATGGGGCAGAGTTCCTTGACCTGCTGCGGGTCCAGCCATTCGGCGTCCACGCCGTTGAGCTTGTTGGCGCCCACCCGGCGGATGCTTTCGCGCACGTCGCCCAGGGTGTGGGCCAGGTTCATCACGCCGCGCTGGCTGAAGAGGAAGTCGTATTCGAGCTCCTCGGGCAGGATTTCCCACAGCTTGAGGGCGTGCTCGTAGATGGCGGCACTCTCGTCCCAGAGGTAGTTGGAGCGGATGATGGTGGTGTTCCGTGCCATGTTGCCGCCGGCCAGCCAGCCCTTTTCCAGGACGGCGATGTTGGTCATCCCGTGGTTCTTGGCCAGGAAGTAGGCGGTGGCCAGGCCGTGCCCGCCGCCGCCAACGATCACGGCGTCGTAGGAGGACTTGGGTTCGGGGTTCCGCCAGAGGAAGTCCGGGTGTTCCGGAAGGTGCTGGGTGCTCACTGGGCGGCTCCAATCAGGTCTGCTTCAGCGTCGGCCAGGCCGGCATCGGCGGTGAGGTGCGGGTAGAGGGGGAAGGCGTTGGCAAGGGCCGTCACCCGTTCGCGGAGTTCGACGGCGGTGTCCCCGGGGAGGGTGCCCGTGCCTGCGGAGGCGATGAGTGCGGAGGCGATGATGTCGGCCACCTCGGTGAACTCGGCGGCGCCGAAGCCGCGGGCGGCCAGGGCCGGGGTGCCGATCCGGAGGCCGGAGGACACCATCGGCGGGCGGGGATCGAACGGGACGGCGTTGCGGTTGACGGTGATGCCGATCGTGTGGAGGGCGTCCTCACCCTGCTGGCCGTCCAGTTCGGAGTGGCGGAGGTCCACCAGGACCAGGTGGACGTCGGTGCCGCCGTTGACCACGGAGATGCCTGCGGCCTGGACGTCGGGCTGGAGGAGCCGTTCAGCCAGCAGCTTGGCGCCCTGCAGGACGCGTTCCTGGCGTTCCTTGAATTCGGGGGCGGCGGCGAGTTTGAAGGCCACGGCCTTGGCGGCGACGACGTGCTCCAGGGGTCCGCCCTGCTGGCCGGGGAACACGGCGCTGTTGATCTTCTTGGCGTATTCCTCCTTGGCCAGAATGACGCCGCCGCGGGGTCCGCCTAGGGTCTTGTGGGTGGTGGTGGTGACCAGGTCGGCGTAGGGGACGGGGTTGGGGTGCAGGCCCGCGGCCACCAGCCCGGCGAAGTGGGCCATGTCCACCATCAGGTACGCGCCCACGAGGTCTGCGATGCGGCGGAACTCGGCGAAGTCCAGCTGGCGGGAGTAGGCGGACCAGCCGGCCACGATCAGCTTGGGCTGGTGTTCCAGCGCCAGTGCTTCCACCTCTGCCATATCAATGCGGAGGTCCGATTCGCGAACGTGGTAGGGCACCACGTTGTACAGCTTGCCGGAGAAGTTGATCTTCATGCCGTGGGTGAGGTGGCCTCCGTGGGCCAGGGACAGGCCCAGGATGGTGTCGCCGGGGTTGAGCAGGGCGAACATGGCGGCGGCGTTGGCCTGCGCGCCGGAGTGCGGCTGGACGTTGGCGAATTCGGCGCCGAACAGGGCTTTGACGCGGTCGATGGCGAGCTGTTCGATGACGTCCACGTGCTCGCAGCCGCCGTAGTAGCGCTTGCCCGGGTAGCCCTCGGCGTACTTGTTGGTCAGGACCGAGCCCTGGGCTTCCATCACTGAGGCCGGAGCAAAGTTCTCCGACGCAATCATTTCCAAGGTGGACTGCTGGCGGTGCAGTTCCTTCGCAACGGCGGCGGCGACGTCGGCGTCCACCGTGGCGAGCGAGGCGTTCAGTACGTCCTGCATTGTTCTCCTTCAAAGCCCTTCGGAGTTACTGATCCATAACTGATCTGTAACTGATATATTAGAACTGACGTAATAGTATGTTGTAGATCACGCGGCAGTCAATAGCTACCTTGGGAGAAGCTCGCAATGAGCGTAATGACAGAGAACCAGCTGGCCGGCGAAGGCGACCTCTCGCTTGCGGAGCAGGCCTACCGGCACCTTCGGGACCGGCTCATCATGCTCGACATCCGGCCCGGGGAGGCTATCAACGACGGCAAGCTCGCCGCCGAACTCGGGATCGGCCGCACGCCGGTGCGCGAAGCGCTCAAGCGCCTGGAAGGCGACCACCTGGTGGTCTCGTACCCCCGCCGCGGAACGTTCGCCACCGTCGTCGACATCACCGAACTTGCCGACGTCTCGAGAGCTCCGCGAGTCCTTGGAGCCACTGGCCGCGCGCCGCGCCGCCAAGCTGGCCTCCCCCGCACTGCGCAAGGAAATCCGCGACACCGCCGCCGCCATCGCCACCATGGGCGGCGCCGAGGACCCCTATGACCTCATGCGCTATGACATCAAGGTGCACCGCCTGATCTACCGCGCGGCCGCCAACACCCACCTCGAAGACGTCCTGATCCGCTACGACAACCTGGCCACCCGCATTTGGTGCATGGTGCTGGAAAAGGTCCCGTCCGTGGCGGAGCACATCGCCGAGCACGTGGAACTCCTTGAGGCAGTGGCCGACGGCGATTCCGACCGGGCGGGCAAGCTCGCCTTGGAGCACGTCACCAGCTTCGAGCAGGCCATCCGCAACGTGCTGTAGCCCACCCGCTTCGCAGGCCCCATCCCGCACCAGCGACGGGCCACCTTTCCTCGGCGCCACCAAACAAAACCCTCATTGCAGCGCCGCCCGCGAGCTTTCTCCGCCCCGCCCCTTGACAGATAGGAGCTGAACCGGTTTAGTGAATACAACAAAACCGGTTCAGTGATTCATATCACCAGGCATTTTGAGGCAAACATGACAGTAACCATCAACGACGTTGCGCAGGCCGCCGGCGTCAGCAAGGGAGCCGTCTCGTATGCCTTGAACGGCCAGCCGGGAGTCAGCCAGGAGACCCGTGACCGGATCCTCAGGGTGGCAAAGGAACTTGGGTGGACGCCAAACCTCCGGGCCAAAGGCTTGTCGTCGTCGAAGGCGTACGCGCTGGGCCTCGTTGTCGCCAGGGATCCGTTGCTGCTGGGAACGGACCCCTTTCCGGCCTTCATAGCGGGCATCGAAACGGCCCTGGCCGAGCACGAGTATGCGCTCGTCCTCAGTGTCGCCACGGCACCCGGCGCGGAGGAACGCTGCTACCGGAAACTGGTCGATAACGGCAGGGTTGACGGCTTCATCCTTACGGACGTCCGCCACGACGACTCCCGGATCGCGCTGATGCTCGAACTCAAACTTCCCGCCGTCACGCTGAACCGGCCGGACGCGGCATCGCCGTTCCCGGCGGTATCTGTCGAAGAGTCGGAAGGGATCGTGGCCGCCGTCGAGCACTTGATGGAACTTGGCCACAGCCGCATAGCCCATGTGGGCGGGGCCCAGGAATATATCCACGGCCGGAGCCGCCGCCAAGCTTGGGAGGATGCCCTGAGGGGCGCCGGCCTCCGGCCGGACCTCTTTGCCGCTGCGGACTTCACCGCTGCAGGCGGCGTCGCGGCCACCGCTGACCTGCTGCGGAGGCCCGACCGGCCCACGGCCATCGTGTACGCCAATGACCTCATGGCCACAGCCGGGCAATCCTATGCGCAGTCCATGGGCCTCAGCGTCCCGGGCGATCTTTCCATCACCGGCTACGACAATGCGGAATTCACGAAGTACCTGAATCCGCCGCTGACCACGCTTGCAACAGATCCAATGCTGTGGGGCCGGGCTTCCGCCCAGCTCATGCTGAATCAGCTTGCCGCCCCGCGCGGCGTGGAGGACATCACGCTTCCTTCGCCACGGCTGATCGTCAGGGCTTCCACCGGGCCGGTCCCTGCCACCCCCACGGAACCGCTCCGCAGTTCCTGACACCACAACATCCCACTACCCCGAACCCCATTAATCCCTCCCCAAGGAGTCGCAATGAAGCGCATCAATACTGCCACGCGCCTACTGTCCGTGGCCGCCCTCACCATCATGGGCGCCGGCCTGGCCGGCTGCGGCAGCCAGGCCGGCGGAAGCTCGGACGCGTCGTCGGCCACGACGGCCAAAGGCCCCATCAAGATCTGGTACTCCAACAACGAGTTCGAGGTGAAGTGGGGCAAGGAAATGGTGGCTGCGTGGAACGCGGCGCATCCGGACCAGCAGGTGGATGCCCAGGAAATCCCGGCCGGCAAGAGCTCAGAGGAAACCATTGGGGCGGCCATCACGGCCGGAAACGCTCCCTGCCTGGTGTTCAACACGGCCCCTGTAGCGGTACCGCAGTTCCAGAAGCAAGGCGGCCTGGTGCCGCTGGACTCCTTCCCGGACGGCGCCCAGTACATCAAGGACCGCACGGGCGACCTGGCCGACCAGTACAAGTCTTCTGACGGCAAGACCTACCAGTTGCCGTGGAAGTCCAACCCCGTGGTGCTCTTCTACAACAAGGACCTGTTCAAGAAGGCGGGCCTGGACCCGGAGAACCCGAAGCTGGGCACGCAACAGGAGTTGCTGGACGCCTCCCGTACGCTCGTGAAATCCGGCGCCGCACAGAAAGCCATCTGGCCGTCCCCGGCCAGCGACTACTTCCAGTCCTGGTTCGACTTCTACCCGTTCTACGCGGCCAACACGCAGGGCTCGCAGCTGATCAAGGACGGCAAGTCCACGTTCGACAGCGACCAGGGCAAGCAAGTGGCCGGCATGTTCCAGAGCCTTTATAAGGAAGACCTGGCCTCCAAGGAGACCTACCAGGGAGACTCCTTCGCCGAGGGCAAGTCCGCCATGGCACTGGCCGGTCCGTGGGCCATCGCCTCCTACAAGGACAAGGTGAACTGGGGAGCGGTGCCGATTCCGGGTGCCCAGCAGCAGGACAAGTCGTACACCTTCTCCGACGCGAAGAACGTCTCGATCTATTCGGCCTGCAAGAACCAGGGCACTGCCTGGGAGGTACTGAAGTTCGCCACCAGCAAGGACGAGGACGGCAAGCTCCTCTCGGAGACCGGCCAAATGCCGATGCGGAAGGACCTGACGACCGCCTACGCAGACTTCTTCACCAAGAACCCGCTCTACAAGAACTTCGCCGACCAGGCCGGCCGCACGGTGGAGGTCCCCAACGTCACCAACTCCGTGCAGATCTGGCAGACCTTCCGCGACGCGTGGAACAAGTCGGTCATCTTCGGCAACCAGAGCATCGATGACGCGTTCAAGTCCGCCTCGGACAAGATCAACCAACTGGCTGCCACCAAGTAACGGACTGTCCCATGTCACTCCGCTCCATCAAAGGCAGCCCGGCTGCGCAGCGGGACACGACGGCGGTCCGGCCGGCGGGCGGTGCCGGGAAGCGCAAGAACTTCCTGGGCCGCCAGCCGCTGGGCCTGCTGTTCAGCGCACCCTACGTGGTGTACGTCCTCGGCGTCCTGGCCTTCCCCCTGGGCTACGCCGTCTGGATCTCCTTCCACCAGTACTTCTTCACCGCCCCCGGCGTGCAAGTGGACCGGCCGTTCGTCGGGCTGGACAACTACATCACCGTCCTTTCGGACCCTGCGGTCCAGCGCTCGTTCGTCAATATCGGCATCTTCCTGGTCATCAACGTCCCGCTCACCGTGGGCTTGTCCCTGGTTCTCGCGAACGCACTGAACCGGGTGCAGAAATTGCGGACCTTCTTCCGGGTCAGCTACTACGTCCCGTACGTGACCGCCAGCGTCGCCGTCGTCGGCGTTTGGCTGTTCCTGTTCCAGCAAGGCGGCCTGGTCAACTCCCTCTTGGGGCCACTGGCACCCAACCCGTCGTGGCTGGTCAACAACTGGCTGGCCATGCCAACGGTGGCCCTGTATGTGACATGGAAGCAGCTGGGATTCTTCATCCTGCTCTACCTTGCGGCGCTGCAAAACATCCCCGATGAGCTGTACGAATCAGCCTCGGTGGACGGCGGGAACAAGTGGGTCCAGTTCTGGAACATCACCGTGCCGGGTGTCCGCTCGGCCTCCGTGCTGGTCACCCTGCTCGCCACCATCACGGGCGCGAACCTCTTCACCGAGCCCTACCTGCTGACCGGCGGCGGCGGACCGGACGGGGCCTCCGCGTCCCCGGTGTTCCTGATGTACCAGAAGGGGATCCTGCAGGGAAGCCCGGACGTCGCCGCCGCCCTGGGCGTCGTGCTGGTGATCGGCGTCCTGCTGATTGCCCTGATCCAGAAGCGCCTCGTCGGCGGAAAGGAGGACTGAGATGTCCCTGGCAAAGCCACTGAAGACCCCGGACGACGGCGGGGTGCGGCCCGTGCGGGTCAGGAAGACCGGCGCGGGGGCCGTGGAAACGCGGCGGCACCTTGGCATGGGCAGCTTCCTGCTCCTCGCCGTCGGCGCGTTCGTCTTCCTGTTCCCCTTCTACTACATGTTCATCGGCTCGCTGCAGACCAACCCGGACACCTCGGTGGGCGGCGCATTCCCCAATCCGGGCAACCTGACCGGGGAAAATTACACCAACATCAACGGCTCCATCAACCTGTTGCAGGGGCTGGCCAACTCAGGCATCTTCACCGGCGGGGTCATCCTCTTCACCGTCATCTTTGGCCTGCTGGTGGGTTACGCACTGGCACAGATGCAGTTCCGCGGCCGCGGCGTCGTCTTCGGAATGATGCTGCTGGTGCAGATGGTTCCGTTCCAGCTCCTGCTGATCCCGCTGTACGTGATGATCGTCCGCGACTACGGCCTGGGCGACAACTACCTGGGGATGATCCTGCCGTTCGCCATCAACTCGACGGCTGTCTTCGTCTTCCGGCAGTACTTCATGCAGCTGCCTTCCACCTTGTTCGAGGCGGCGCGGATCGACGGGGCCAGCGAACTGCGGATCCTCTGGCAGATCGCCATCCCCCTGGTCCGGCCCGCGATCGTCACCGCGGTCCTGCTGACCTTCATTGGCCCCTGGAACGAGTTCCTCTGGCCGTTCCTGGTCACCAAAGACCAGGCGTTGCAGCCGCTGGCGGTCTCACTCGCGAACTACATCTCCAATATCGCCTCCACGGCTGCAAACCCGTTCGGCGCCATTCTCGCCGGCGCGTGCGTCCTCGCGGCACCCGCCGTGGCGCTCTTCATTTTCTTCCAACGCCAATTCATTTCCACCAATATCGGATCAAGCGTAAAGGGCTAATCACCTATGACTTCCTCTTCCCCCACACTGCCCTCCGTTCCGTTCACCCTCACCCGTGCCGGCGTCATCATGACCCCCGAGGCGGGCAACGCATTCGAAGCCGAGGGCGTGCTCAACCCGGCTTCCGGCCGGGGACCCGACGGTGAGCTCTACCTGTTGCCGCGGCTCGTCGCGAAGGGCAACGTCTCCCGGGTCGGAATTGCCCGGATCATCATCGAGGACGGCGTACCCACCGGCGTGGAACGCGAAGGCGTGGTCCTGGCTCCCGACGAAGGCTGGGAACGCGGCACGAACAACGCCGGCACGGAGGATCCCCGGACCACGTGGGTACCCTCGCTGGGCAAGCACCTCATGACCTACGTAGCCTATGGCCCGCTGGGCCCGCGCCTGGCCTTCGCCTGCTCCGGGGACCTGCGCGACTGGACACGCCTGGGGCCGTGCCACTTCGAGTACCAAGCCGATCTCTCCATGGACCTGAACCTTTTCGCGAACAAGGATGCCGTCTTCTTCCCGGAACCGATCAAGGATCCGGACGGCGTCCTTTCCTATGCGATGCTGCACCGCCCCATGTGGGACCTGGGCTGGATCCGGCAAGGGGAAGGGGAACACCTTCCGGCCGGCATCACGGACAACCGACCCGGCATCTGGATCTCCTACGTTCCCGTGGAGGACGTCGAAAAGGACATCCGAAACCTCGTGCACATGGCCAAGCACCGGCCCGTAGCGTACAGCGAGTTCCCGTTTGAGGAACTCAAAATCGGCGGCGGTCCGGCGCCCATCCGCGTCGATGAAGGCTGGCTGCTGATCCACCACGGCGTCTCCGGGAAAATGGAAAAGTCGGCCTTCGACCACCAGCAAAACGTCAACTACACCGCCGCTGCCATGATCCTCGACGCCGATGACCCCTCCAAAGTCATCGCCCGCAGCGACAAGCCGCTCCTGGCTCCGGAAACCCAGGAAGAAACGTCAGGCATCGTGCCCAACGTTGTGTTTCCCACCGCCATCGAGAAAATTGGCGACCAGTTGTTCGTCTTCTACGGCATGGCTGACTCGAAGATCGGCGTCGCCAGGCTGGACCGGGTCTAACCACCACCGCGCCCCCAGGCAATCCCGTCCACCCCGGCTACAGGAGTTAGACATGACCCGTCACGCTGTTAACGCCCGCCTCAAAACCGCTCCCGTGGCCGTCGTCGCGGCCCTGTCCGTGCTCCTGGCCGGGGCAGGGGTTGCCTCTGCCACTGAGCCAGCCCCCGCGCCGGCCCCGGCCGCGGCCTCCCCGGCGCCGCTGACCAATCTGGCCCATCTGGACTTCCTGCTGGACACCGTTCCGCTGAATCCGGTGGAGGGCCACACCACCTACCAGATCGGTGAGCGGCCCGCCGCCAAGGCGCCGTGGACCTACGCCAACAAGAACGCGGACGGAAGTTACAGCCGCGTCGGGGGCGGGACGCTGGACCCGGGGAGCGGGTACTGGAGCCAGGGCGCCTTCAACGCAGACGACATCGCGCGGACGGCGGTGGTCTATCTACGGCATTGGCAGCAGACCGGAGACACCTCGAGCAAGGACCGGGCCTTTGATGTGCTGCGCGAGCTGACGTTCCTGCAGACGTCAAGCGGCCCGAACGCGGGCAACGTGGTGCTCTGGCAGCAGCCGGACGGCTCGCTCACCCCGAGCGCCAAACCGGTGGAACTCCCGGACCCCAGTGATTCGGCCGAGTCATACTGGCTGGCGCGGACAGTGTGGGCGCTCGGCGAAGGGTACGCCGCCTTCAAATCCGCAGACCCGCAGTTTGCCGCGTTCCTGCAGTCCCGGCTGGACCTCGCCGTCGCGTCCCTGAACCGGCAGTCCCTGGCCAAATACGGACAGTACGACGTCGCCGAAGGCGCCAAGGTCCCGGCCTGGCTCATCACCGGCGGAGCAGACGCTTCGGCCGAGGCCGTACTGGGACTTGCGGCATACGCCAAGGCCGCACCCGCCGACGGGGCCGCCACCGCGGCGCTGCGGGAGCTCACCGAGGGCATCGCCGCCATGTCCTCGGGAGCTGCCCGGCAGTGGCCCTATGGCGCGATCCTTCCTTGGAGCCAGTCCAGGACCCTGTGGCACGCCTGGGGCGGCATGGCCCCGGCCGCCGTCGCCACGGCGTCGGCCCAACTGCAGCGGCCGGATCTCCTGGACGCGGCGGTGAAGGACTCCGCCCAGTTCACCCCCAGCTGCTCGCGGCAGGCGGACCCAGCAATGCATGGAGCCCGGTGCCCGGCGAAGCGCAGATCGCCTACGGAGTGGATTCCCGGATCGAGGGGCTCGTGGCGACGGCGGAAGCCGCGGACGCCCCGGGGCTGCTCGACGTTGCAGCGGTGGCAGCCGGTTGGTACTTCGGTGCAAACCGCAGCGGCAAACCCGCCTACAACCCCGCGACCGGAACCGCCATCGACGGCATCGAAACCGACGGCCGCATCAACCCCAATTCCGGGGCCGAATCCACCATTCACACCCTGCTCTCGATGCTTGCCCTGGACGCCGATCCTGCGCTCAAGGCCAAGGCCCTTGGTATCAGCCACACCGTGGGCACCGACGGGCTCACGGTGGCCGAAGCCGAGGCGGGATCGTTCACCAACGGCGGCGTCGTCAAACCTGCGTCCGCGTGGACAGGGGAGGCGAACTGGTCCGGCGGGGCTTACGTAGCCCTCAAAGCCGGAGGAACCCTCACGATTCCCGTCCCGGCAGCGGACCAGGACAGGAACGTTTACCCCATCGTCAACCAACGGCCCGAAGCTGCCGGCACCACATCCTGGACCTCCGGGCGCGCACCGCTCGGCAGCACACCGAACGGCGGCGCCGGCGCACAGGGCATTACCGCGGCGCCCGGCATCCTCTTTCCGTTCTCCCTGGACCGGGTTCTTCCTGCGGGCGCCGGCAGCATCTCGGGGAAGACCGACGGCGACGTTGCGATCGACGGTGTCCTGCTCCAGCCCCAAATTTCCTCGGTGTCCGTATCCGGCCAAGGAGGTGCGTCGACGCTGTACGTCAGCGCGGCACCGAACACCGTGGAACGAAAAGTGGACCTGCCCCAAGGCTTCCACTTAAGCCAGCAGGCGTTTGACGCCGAGGGCCGGCCCGTTCCCCGGGACCCCAACTACAACGGCCAGGACCACTCCGGCCGTGTGACTGTCGCTCCGGGCGGCTTCACCTGGGTGACCCTGGTCCGCAACTAGTCCAGCACTGAAATACAGGAAGAAAGCAATGCAGAAAATCACCACGCAGGCTCTGGCCGACAGCTACCAGGGGGCGCTCACCTTCAGCAACCCCCTGACGGACACCATCTCCACCGACCAGTTTTCCGCCGCCTACCCTGAACATCCCGCCTGGGCCGTGGGTCCGTTCCGCAAAGACGATGCCCTGACCTTCCGGCAGGTCAACGATTGGGAGGACCCCACCGGCATCGGCTGGACCGCGGACTCCATCTTCAACCCCTCCGTCATCGAGCGGGACGGCAAGCTCTACCTGTTCTACCGGGCCTCCCCCCGCAAGGAGTCGGTCTCCAGCCGCATCGGCGTGGCGGTCTACGATCCGGAGGCCGGGTGGCAGGACAACCCGTCCAACCCCGTCATCTACCCCACCCAGGACAACGAAATCCTCGGCTGCGAGGACCCGAAGGTGTACCAGGCCAACGGCCGATACTACATGTTCTACAACGGGATCTGGACCATCGACAGCACCGATCAGATCGACGGCCAGGACCCCGCGGCCTACCCGCTCGGGGAGGTCGGGTGCGATATCAACGTGGCGGTATCCGACGATCTGCTCCACTGGGAGAAGCTTGGCCTGGCCGTACCGCACGAGGTATCCCGGTACTGGGCCAAGGGCGCCGTGATCCCCCGGAACGCCCGCGGCGAAGCCGTGAAGATTGACGGGTCCTACCTGATGTACCTGTCCGAGGGGTGCGGGGGCAAGACCCACGTCGGACGCTCCGACGACCTGGTGAACTGGGCCTTCGAGCCGCAGGAATACCTCGACCTGGGCCCGCTTGGCGGATCACTGCACGAAGTGGCGTGCGCAATCGTGGTGGAGGACGACGGCGCCGGACCCAGGCTGGTCCTGGACTTCTTCTACGGCGATGTCGACGGTCAATTTTCCGCCGCGCAGGCGTTGTACGACCTGGACGCGCCATTCACCCAAAAAGAGGTGCACCGGGGTGGATCGTTGGCCTGGGGCGGCCTCACCCAGTACGCCGGAACATGGATGTTCGCCCAAGGCTGGGACGCCCCGTCCGGGTCCCGGGAGATGTACTTTTACCGGACGTCGACTGAATAGGCCACCCCCATGATCGAATCCACCGAGCTCACCAGCGGATGGACGGTTCGGCCGGCGTCCCCGGCACCCGGCGCCCCGGCCGGAGCCAAGAAGTGGAAGCTGCCGGCAACCGTCCCCTCGGTCGTGCACACGGTTCTGCTGGAGCACGGGCGGATAGCCGACCCCTACGTGGGCCAGAACGAGGAGCTCCAGCACTGGGTGGGACGCAGCGAATGGGAGTACGCCACCACCTTCACGCATGACCCTGCCGATTCCCGGCGGACCGAGCTCGTGTTCGACGGACTGGACACGGTCGCCGTCGTGCGGGTGAATGGACAGGAAGTGGCTCGGACTTTCAACCAGCACCGCAGCTACGTCGTCGACGTGACGGACCGGATCCGGGCCGGCGCCAATGATCTCACCATCACCTTCTTGAACGTGCGCGACTACGCGGAGGGCATCCGGGCGGCGTCCGGGGTACAGCCGAACGGGAACCCGGAGCCGTTCCAGTACGTGCGCAAATCAGCCTGCAACTTCGGCTGGGACTGGGGACCGAACCTGGTCACCGCCGGGCCTTGGCGGCCGGTGAGCATCAGGCGGTACGGTACGGCACGCCTCAACACGGTTCGCCCGTCCATCACAACCACGGCAGCGCAAGAGCCCGACGGCGGCCTGCCGGCCCGAGGCGAAGCCCGCATCGAGGTCGACGTCGAGGTTGCGCGGGCCGCCGGGGCGGCGGCCCGCGAACTAACGCTCACGATTGAGTGCGGCGGGCGGTCCGCATCGGTTCTCCTGCACCCCGGGTCGACGACGGCCCGCGCCGTCGTCGAACTCTCCGACGTGGACTTGTGGTGGCCGCATGACATGGGCGAGCAGCCGCTGTTCCAACTCACGGTGACGTTGCAGGCTGACGGACGCCGCCTGGACGCGTGGTCCAAGAAGATCGGATTCCGCCAGTTCGAGCTGAAAACCGAACCGGACGAGGCCGGAAGCAGCTTTGTCTTCGCCATCAACGGCATCGACATCTTCGTCAAGGGTGCCAACTGGATCCCCGACGACTGCTTCCCCTCCCGCATCACCGAGGACCGGCTGCGCCAACGCCTCACCCAGGCAACGGCCGCGAACATGAACCTGCTCAGGGTCTGGGGTGGCGGCGTCTACGAGTCGGATGCCTTCTATGAGCTCTGCGACAGCCTGGGGCTCCTCGTGTGGCAGGACTTCCTCTTCGCCTGCGCCGGATATCCCGAGGAAGGCCCGCTCTACGACGAGGTGGCCAGGGAGGCGCAGGACAACGTGGTACGCCTCATGCACCACCCAAGCCTGGTGCTCTGGAACGGGAACAATGAGTGCTTCTGGGGCTTCTGGGACTGGAATTGGAAACAGGAACTGGACGGCCGGGGATGGGGCCGGCGTTATTACACGGACCTTTTGCCTGCTGTTGTCGCCGAGCTGGACCCAGCGCGGCCCTACTGGGCCGGCAGCCCATATTCCGGCGATCCGGAGCGGCACCCCAACGACCCGCGGCACGGAAATGTGCACATCTGGGACGTCTGGAACGAGGACGACTACGCGCACTACGCCGACTGGAACCCGCGGTTCGTCTCCGAATTCGGCTATCAGGGTCCGCCCAACTGGTCCACCCTGACCCGGGCTCTGGAACCGGCCGAGCTGGACCTCGACGCCCCCGCCTTCCAACAGCATCAAAAGGCCGAGGACGGCGGGGCCAAGCTCCAGCGTGGGCTGTCAGCGCATCTGCCCATGCCGAGCGATTTCCAGGAATGGCACTTCCTCACCCAGGTCAACCAGGCCCGCGCCATCAAATTCGGCATCGAGCACTTCCGCGCCGGATGGCCCCGGTGTGCCGGCTCCATCGTCTGGCAGCTCAACGACTGCTGGCCGGTGGTCTCCTGGGCCGCCGTCGATGGCGACGGACGGCCAAAACCGCTGTGGTTTGCGATCCGGGAGGCCTACCGGCCGCGTCTTGCGACGGTCCAGCCCCGGGGTGGCTCGCTTGCCCTGGTACTGGTCAACGATTCTGCGCGGGCGTGGGAAGGGACCGTCGGCCTGGAGCTGCTCTCTGCTTGCCCGCCGGCGGCGGCCGACGGCCGGGCCCTGCCCGTCGAGGCGTCGGGTCAATTCGATTTACGTGTCCCACCGCGGGAGACGGTTGAGGTTCCGGTGCCGCTGGAGATGCAGGAAACAGGCCTGCCCTCCACGGCGGTGCTGGCGATCCGGGGCCCGGACATCAGCGGTTCGGGGCGACTGCTGTATTTCTTCGGCGAAGACAAGGACCGGATCACGACGCCGGCCCGGGTCACCGCCCGGTCAATTCGGGTTCCGGACGGCATAGACGTGACGGTCACGGCCCTTACCGTCGTCCGTGACCTCGTCCTTCAAGCAGACCGGCTTGACCCTGCTGCAAGTGTGTCGGATCAGTGTGTGTCGTTGCTGCCCGGCGAGAGCCACACGTTCCGGATTACGACCGCCTGTGCCGATGAAGACCCACCCGCGCTCGAGGCTTGGTGCCGCCACCCCGTCCTGCAAGCGGTAGGCCTGAAGGAGGACGGGATCGGGGCACCGGCCCCGTACTACGGAAGCGGCGCACCAAGACAGTCCGTGCCCGGTCCCGTGTGACGTGGAATACTTCCGTACAGGTGCGCGGCCGGGACGTCCGGCGGAGTTGCGGAAGGGGCCGGTCACATGCAGGAACACGTCAACGAGGACGAAGAAGCGCGCCGGCAGGTGCTGTCCGCGGTGGCACGGGAACGGGAGCTTGGACTGCGCCCGGACCCGGACTTCGACCGGCGGCTCGATGAACACTTCCCCACCCTCCGCAGCCTGTTCCGCTCCCTCTACGGTGCGCGCCGGGACTGGCTGGACCAGCTGGCCGCCCTGGTGGTCCAGAGTGCCCGGTCCTGGCAGGAGCGCTCCCCGGAACTGAAGGCCCTGGACGCCGGCCGCGAACAAGAGCCGGACTGGTTCCAGTCCAACCGCATGCTGGGCGGAGTGTGCTACGTGGACCGCTATGCGGAAAGCCTGGAAGGGGTCCGCGCCCGTATTCCGTATTTCAAGGAGTTGGGCCTCACCTACCTGCACCTCATGCCCTTGTTCCTGGCACCCGAACCGCACTCGGATGGCGGCTACGCGGTGTCGAGCTACCGCCAGGTCAACCCGAAGCTGGGCACCATGGAGCAGCTGCGCGGCCTCGCGGCAGAACTGAAGGCCAACGGGATCAGCCTGGTGGTGGACTTCATCTTCAACCACACCTCGGACGAGCACGAGTGGGCGCGCAAAGCCGCGGCGGGGGATCCGGAGTTCAGCGACTACTACTGGATCTTCCCCGACCGGACCATGCCTGACGCCTTCGAGGCGAATGTGCGCGAGATCTTCCCCGAGAACCACCCGGGGTCCTTTATCCGGATGGATGACGGCCGCTGGGTCTGGGCCACGTTCCACACGTACCAGTGGGACCTGAACTACTCCAATCCCGAGGTATTCCGGGCCATGGCGGGCGAGATGCTGTTCCTGGCCAACCAGGGCGTGGACATCCTGCGCATGGACGCCGTGGCTTTCATCTGGAAGCAGCTGGGCACCCCATGCGAGAACCTGCCCAGGCGCACACGCTGCTGCGGGCCTTCAACGCGGTGTGCCGGCTGGCAGCGCCGTCGCTGCTGTTCAAGTCCGAGGCGATCGTGCACCCGGACGAGGTGGCGCTGTACATCGACCCCGCAGAGTGCCAGCTGTCCTACAACCCGCTGCAAATGGCCCTGATCTGGGAGTCCCTGGCCACCCGGGACGCCTCGCTCCTGGCCCAGGCCCTGGAACGCAGGCACAACATCCCGGACGGCACCGCCTGGGTGAACTATGTCCGCAGCCATGACGACATCGGCTGGACCTTCGCCGACGAGGACGCCGCCGAGCTGGGCATCAACGGCTTCGACCACCGCCGCTTCCTGAACTCCTTCTACGTCAACCGGTTCCCCGGCAGCTTCGCCCGCGGCGTCCCGTTCCAGGACAACCCCAAGACCGGGGACTGCAGGATTTCCGGCACGACGGCGTCCCTGTGCGGGATGGAGGTTGACCCGGCCGAGGCGGTGGAACGGATCCTCCTGGCCCACTCGGTGCCGTTCAGCACCGGCGGCGTGCCGCTGCTGTACCTGGGCGACGAGGTGGGGCAGCTCAACGACTACGCCTACGCCTCCGAACCGGGCCACGGCGAAGACAGCCGCTGGGTGCACCGCCCGCACTTCCCGGCGGAGCAATACGCCCGCCGCCTTGACCCCGCCACACCGGAAGGGGCAATCTACGCAGGCCTCAGGCGGATGATCGAGGTCCGCGCCCGCACTCCCGAACTGGCTGGGACCACGCTGGTGGATTTCGCCACGAACAACCGCTCCGTGCTGGCATACCAGCGGCCCGGTGACGGCGAGGGCCAGGCCACCATCCTGGCGCTCGCCAACTTCAGCGACTCACCCCAGGCGCTGCCCGGGGAAACCTTCGGCGGGTTCTCCCCTGCCGCCGTCGACCTCCTCTCCGAAGCCGCCCTGCACCTGCACGACGGCGTCACGCTCCTCCCCCGGCAATACCTTTGGTTGCGCGTTACGCCGCAGTAATTGGGAGCTGGCGCCGGGGCGTGAAACCATACGGATCATGGCCTCCAAGATTGCGTACCAGGGTGAGCCCGGCGCCAACTCCAATATCGCGTGTCAGCAGATGTTTCCCGATTTCGAAAGCGTGCCGTGCGCCAGCTTCGAGGACGCGTTCGAACTGGTGACCACCGGCGACACCGACCTGGCCATGATCCCCATCGAGAACTCCATCGCTGGCCGGGTGGCGGACATCCACATCCTGCTGCCGCAGTCCAGCCTGCAGATCGTGGGCGAATACTTCCTGCCCATCCACTTCGACCTGCTGGGCATCCCGGGCAGCACTATCGAAGCGGCTACGGAAGTCCACAGCCACATCCATGCCCTGGGCCAGTGCCGGAAGCTGATCCGCGAGCACGGCCTCAAGCCCGTCATCGCCGGCGACACGGCCGGGTCCGCCCGCGAAGTGGCCGAGTGGAACGATCCCCGCAAGCTCTCCCTGGCTCCCCCGCTGGCGGCGCAGATCTACGGCCTTGAAGTCCTGGCCTCGCGCGTGGAGGACGACCCCTCCAACACCACCCGCTTCGTTGTCCTGGCCCGGGAAACGGCGCTTCCGGCCAAGGACGAGCTTCCCGGACCGGCGGTGACCAGCTTCGTGTTCCGCGTCCGCAACGTCCCGTCCGCGCTGTACAAGGCGCTCGGCGGGTTCGCCACCAACGGCGTGAACATGACCCGCCTGGAAAGCTACATGGTGGGCAACGAATTCGCGGCCACCATGTTCATGGCCGACGTCGAAGGCCACCCCGAGGACCTGCCGCTGAAGCTGGCCCTCGAGGAACTGGACTTCTTCACCACCGAGGTTCGGATCCTCGGCGTGTACCCGGCCGCGGACTACCGGGCGGCGGCCGCCACGGCCTGACGCGGTTCCTGCACGGGCGCCGGGCGGTTTAGCAAGGGTCCGAAGAACGCACCCAGCTCGGCCGTTGCGGTGAGCGGCAGGACGTTCGCCACGTACTGGTCGGGACGGACCACCACTACGGCGCCGGCACGGTCGATGCCGCGGGCCTCGAAGATGTCCGCCTTGGGATCCGTAGCGTACACCTTCTCGTAGTCGGTCAGCTTGAAGGGGCCCACCAGCGGCTTGAACACGGCGGGCACGGCATTGATGTCGACGGCGGTGTGCGGCTGCTGGTAGACGACCTTCAGGTCGAACCACGCATCCAGGTCGGCGCCGGCGGGCGTGGCGGCCAGCGGGGACTCGGGCGAGTTCGCGAACCACTCGGCGAGCGTGTCCGTGGCGGAGCCGGTGCCGGGCAGCGCGGGATCGGCGAAAACGTAGATGCGCCACCGTCCGTCCGCTGTGGCGTGGTGGCCCAGGTGGATGGGGTTCGTGTCCCCCACGCGGACCACCGGTGCCGACTTGAAGCGCTTGCCCACGGGGAACCCTGTGGCCAAGTCCTGGTGGTCGGTACCGCCAACAATCAGCGACGGCGCGTACTGGGTCATGAACCCGGCCGGGAACTCGGCGGTCTGGACGTAGAAGTCCTCGAGGTCGGAGGGGTGCTCGAACTCCTCCGGCTTCTTGGCCATCATGGTGGACCATTCCTTATCGAAGTCGATGAGGTTCTTGGCCACCACCTGGCGCTCCGCCGAGTAGGTGGACAGCAGGCTTTCCGGGCTGCGGCCCTCCAGGACGTGCCCCAGCTTCCAGGCGATGTTGAAGCCGTCCTGCATGGAGACGTTCATGCCCTGGCCGGCCTTGGCGCTGTGGGTGTGGCAGGCGTCGCCGGTGATGAATACGCGCGGGGTTCGCATGCCGCGGTCGGCCGGCAGGACGTCGTCGAACCGGTCCGTGAGGCGGTGCCCCACCTCGTACACGCTGTGCCACGCAACGTTCCGCACGTCCAGCGTGTACGGGTGCAGGATGGCGTTTGCCTTGGCGATGATCTCCTCGATGGTGGTGTTCCGGACGGAGTGGTGGCTGTTCGGGTCCACCTCTCCCAGGTCCACGTACATGCGGAAGAGGTGGCCGCCTTCGCGCGGAATGAGCAGGATGCTGCCCTCGGCGCCCTGGATGGCGCATTTGGTCCGGATATCGGGGAAGTCGGTGACGGCGAGGGTGTCCATGACGCCCCAGGCGTGGTTGGCCTGGTCGCCAGCGAGCGTGCAGCCGATCGCCTGGCGGACCTTGCTGCGGGCGCCGTCGGCACCCACGACGTACTTGGCGCGGACTACCCGTTCCTGGCCCTCATTGGGCCCGGAGGTGTGGACCAGCCTCACGGTGACGGGGTAGTCACCTTCGCCGGTGACCTCGAGTCCCTGGAAGTCGTAGCCGTAATCGGGCTTCATCCGGGTGGGCGCGTTGGCCATGTATTCGGCGAAGTAGTCCAGCACACGCGCCTGGTTCACGATCAGGTGCGGGAACTCACTGATGCCCATTTCGTCATCCACGGCCCGGGCGGTGCGGATGATGTTGGCATGGTTGGCGGGGTCCGGCTTCCAGAAGGCCATCTCGGTGATCCGGTACGCCTCGGCAATGATGCGCTCCGCGAACCCGAACGCCTGGAAGGTTTCCACGCTGCGGGCCTGGATTCCGTCCGCCTGCCCGATGGCGAGCCTGCCGGGGCGGCGTTCGATGATGCGGGTGCTCACGTTGGGGAACATGGACAGCTGCGCGGCGGCGAGCATTCCCGCCGGGCCGGTACCCACGATGAGAACGTCCACTTCATCGGGGAGCTCCTCGGGGCGGTTCAGGCCGACGCCGGCCGCCGGCTGGACGCGGGGGTCGCCGGATACGTATCCGTGGTGGTGGAACTGCACGGGATGCCTCACTTCGTTGTGGATGATGATCTCCGCATGTGTTCTATATCAGAACAGGAGATTCGATAATAGAAAATCAGGAGCTTGGTTTCCACTGTACGCCGGATGTGACGGGGGCGACAAGTACCGCCGGGGACGCCGGGGTGCCATCGGAATTCCGGGGGTTGACGGACGCGGCGGCATGCGTGATAGTGATCGTATACGATTTCGTACCTGATGAGGAGAAGGCTTTGGAGCAGGTCAACGGCGACACCCTGGCAGCAGCCCGCAAGGTGGTCGCGGTGCATATCAACTACCCCAGCCGCGCTGCCCAGCGGGGCCGGACACCGGCCCAGCCGTCCTACTTCCTGAAGCCTTCCAGCTCGCTGGCGCTGAGCGGAAGCCCCGTGGAACGCCCGGCCGGTTGCGAACTGCTCGGCTACGAAGGCGAAATTGCGCTCGTCATCGGCAAGGCGGCCCGGCGGGTTGCGATCGAGGACGCCTGGAGCCACGTTGCCGCCGTCACGGCCAGCAACGACCTCGGCGTGTACGACCTCCGCTATGCAGACAAGGGCTCCAACCTCCGGTCCAAGGGCGGCGACGGGTTCACCCCCGTGGGCCCGGCACTGATCCCGGCAGACGCCGTCGACCCTTCCAAACTTCGCATCCGCACGTGGCACAACGGTGAACTGGTCCAGGATGACACCACCGCGGACCTGCTTTTCCCCTTCGCCCGGCTGGTGGCGGACCTGTCCCAGCTGCTCACCCTCGAAGAGGGGGACCTCATCCTTACCGGCACCCCGGCAGGGGCCTCAGTGGCGCAGCCCGGCGACGTCCTGGAGGTTGAGGTGGAGACGATCGACGGCAGCCTGAGCACCGGGCGGCTGGTCACCACGGTAGAGGAAGGCACGACGGCGTTCGCGGACTTTGGTGCCCAGCCCAAGGTGGACGACCTGCAGCGGGAGGAGGCCTACGGGTCCCGTGAAGCTGCAGGGCTCCCTGCTCCTGCCAGCGCCCTCACCCCGGAGCTGAAGGCAAAGCTCGAATCCGTTGCCACCGCCACCCTCTCCTCGCAGCTGCGCAAGCGCGGCCTTGACAATGTCAGCATCGACGGCCTGCAGGGCACACGGCCGGACCGGCGCGTGGTGGGCCTGGCCCGGACCCTGCGCTATGTTCCCAACCGCGAGGACCTCTTCAAGACCCACGGTGGCGGCTTCAACGCCCAAAAGCGCGCCATCGACTCCGTGAACGAGGGCGAGATCCTGGTGATGGAAGCCCGCGGCGAAAAAGGCACCGGCACGGTGGGTGACATCCTGGCCCTGCGCGCCCAGGTCCGCGGCGCCGCGGCGATCATCACCGACGGCGGCGTCCGCGACTACACCGCGGTCGCCGGCCTGGAGATGCCCACCTGGTTCGCCAACCCGCATCCGGCCGTGCTGGGCCGCCGGCACGTTCCCTGGGATACGGACATCACCATCGCCTGCGGCGGCGCCACCGTGCAGCCGGGCGACATCATCGTGGCCGATGCCGACGGCATTCTGGTGATCCCGCCCGCGATCGCCGAAGAACTCGTGGCGGACTGCATCCAGCAGGAAAAGGAAGAAACGTTCATCTTCGAAATGGTCAAGCAGGGCAACAGCGTTGACGGGCTCTACCCGATGAATGCTGAATGGCAGACCAGGTACAGGGCGTGGGAAGGGCAACCCAATGACTGACACGGCCACCGATCTCCCCGCGGCCACTCCCGGCAGCAAGTCCGAGCAGGCCTACCAGGCAGTCAAGGCCCGCATCGTGGAAGGCGCCTACACCCCGGGCTACCGCCTGGTCCTGGGTTCCATTGCCAAGGACCTCGGCGTCAGCGTGGTCCCGGTCCGCGAAGCCATCCGCCGGCTCGAAGCCGAAGGCCTGGTGACGTTCGAACGCAACGTCGGCGCCACCGTGGCTGGGATCGACCCCACCGAATACCTCTACACCATGCAGACCTTGAGCATCGTCGAAGGCGCCGCCACTGCCATGTCCGCCCCGCTGATCGACCCGGCGGCCATTGCCCGGGCCCGCGCCGTGAACCAGGAAATGCGCGAGTGCCTGGACCACTTCGACCCCGTGCGGTTCACCCGGCTCAACCAGGACTTCCACAGCGTCCTGTTCGAGCACTGCCCCAACCCGCACATCCTGGACCTGGTGCACCGCGGCTGGAACCGGCTCGCCTCGCTGCGCTCCTCCACCTTCCGCTTTGTCCCCGGCCGCGCCCGCGATTCCGTCGAGGAACACGAGAACCTGCTGAAGCTCATCGAAACAGGCGCCGACGCAGAACAGATCGAAAAGGCGGCCCGGCTCCACCGCTCCGCCACCCTGGACGCCTACCTCGCCCAGGCCAACAACCCCTGACACCCAGATAGGACTTCAACGATGACGACCTCGGTAGAAACCAGCACGCACTACGTCCCTGAGGACCTGCCCACCCACATCCAGCATTTCATCAACGGGAAGTTCGTGGACTCCGTGGGCGGGGCGACCTTCGATGTCCTGGACCCGGTGTCCAACCGGAATTACGCCACCGCCGCCGCCGGCCAGAAAGAGGACATCGACCTCGCCGTCGCCGCCGCCCGCGAAGCATTCAAGAACGGCCCGTGGCCGAAGATGAAGCCGCGCGAACGCGCCCGCATCCTGAACCGGATCGCCGACGCCGTCGAGGCCCAGGAAGCCCGGCTCGCCGAACTGGAAACGTTCGACACCGGCCTGCCCATCACCCAGGCCAAGGGCCAGGCCCTCCGTGCCGCGGAGAACTTCCGGTTCTTCGCGGACCTGATCGTGGCCCAGTTCGACGACGCCATGAAGGTTCCGGGCTCGCAGATCAACTACGTGAACCGCAAGCCGATCGGCGTGGCCGGCCTCATCACCCCCTGGAACACGCCCTTCATGCTCGAATCGTGGAAGCTGGCCCCGGCCCTGGCCACCGGCAACACCGTGGTCCTCAAACCGGCCGAGTTCACCCCGCTCTCGGCATCCCTGTGGGCCACCATCTTCAAGGACTCCGGCCTGCCGGACGGCGTGTTCAACCTGGTCAACGGCCTGGGCGAAGAAGCCGGCGACGCCCTGGTCAAGCACCCGGACGTCCCGCTGATCTCCTTCACCGGCGAAACCACCACCGGGCAGACCATCTTCCGGAACGCCGCCGCAAACCTCAAGGGGCTTTCCATGGAACTCGGCGGCAAGTCCCCCTGCGTCGTCTTCGCCGACGCCGACCTGGACGCCGCGATCGACTCCGCCCTGTTCGGGGTCTTCTCCCTTAACGGCGAGCGTTGCACGGCCGGGTCCCGCATCCTGGTGGAGCGCGCCATCTACGACGAATTCTGCGAGAAGTATGCCGCCCGGGCCAAGAACATCGTGGTGGGCGATCCGCACGACCCCAAGACCCAGGTGGGCGCCCTGGTCCACCCGGAGCACTACGAGAAGGTGGCCTCCTACGTGGAGATCGGCAAAACCGAGGGCCGGCTCCTGGCCGGCGGCGGCCGCCCCGACCACCTGCCCGAAGGCAACTACATCGCACCCACGGTGTTTGCCGACGTCGCCCCCGACGCCCGGATCTTCCAGGAGGAAATCTTCGGACCCGTCGTGGCCATCACCCCGTTCGAGACCGACGACGAAGCCCTCGCCCTGGCGAACAACACCAAGTACGGGCTCGCCGCCTACATCTGGACCCAGAACCTGACCCGCGCCCACAACTTCTCCCAGAACGTCGAGGCCGGCATGGTGTGGCTGAACAGCCACAACGTCCGCGACCTGCGCACTCCGTTCGGCGGCGTCAAGGCCTCCGGCCTGGGCCACGAGGGCGGCTACCGCTCCATCGACTTCTACACCGACCAGCAGGCCGTGCACATCACCCTCGGCACCGTCCACACCCCCAAATTCGGCGCCTAGCCAGCCCCCTTTCAAAGAAGAGAGACTCCCATGACCAACTTCGTCCCCACCCCCACCGTCCCGGCCCCGGACATCGTCCGCTGCGCCTACATGGAAATCGTGGTCACCGACCTCGCCAGGTCCCGCGAGTTCTACGTGGACGTCCTGGGCCTGCACGTTACCGAGGAAGACGAAAACACCATCTACCTGCGCTCCCTGGAGGAGTTCATCCACCACAACCTGGTGCTCCGCCAAGGCCCCGTCGCCGCCGTCGCCGCGTTCGCGTACCGGGTGAAGTCCCCCGCCGAGGTGGACGCCGCCGAGGCCTACTACCGGGAAGCTCGGCTGCCGGGTGGAACGCCGCAAGGACGGCTTCACCAAGGGCGTGGGCGACTCCGTCCGCGTGGAAGACCCGCTGGGCTTCCCGTACGAGTTCTTCTACGACGTGGAGCACGTGGAACGGCTCACCCAGCGCTACGACCTCTACTCCGCCAACGAGCTGGTCCGCCTGGACCACTTCAACCAGGTCACCCCGGACGTCCCCCGCGGCCGGGCATACCTGGAGGACCTCGGCTTCCGCGTCTCCGAGGACATCAAGGATGCCGACGGCGTCACCTATGCTGCCTGGATGCACCGCAAGCAGACCGTGCACGACACCGCCCTGACCGGCGGCAACGGCCCGCGCATGCACCACGTCGCGTTCGCCACGCACGAGAAGCACAACATCATCCAGATCTGCGACAAGATGGGCGCGCTGCGCATCAGCGACCGGATCGAACGCGGCCCCGGCCGGCACGGCGTGTCCAACGCGTTCTACCTCTACATCCTGGACCCGGACGGCCACCGCATCGAGATCTACACCCAGGACTACTACACCGGCGACCCCGACAACCCCACCATCACCTGGGACGTCCACGACAACCAGCGCCGCGACTGGTGGGGCAACCCCGTGGTCCCGTCCTGGTACACCGAGGCCTCCCTGGTCCTGGACCTTGACGGAAACCCGCAGCCGGTCATCATCCGGGAGGAAAAGTCCGAAATGGCCGTCACCGTGGGCGCGGACGGCTTCTCCTACACCCGCAAGGACGGCTCCCCCGAAGGCGACCGGACCGGTTTCAAGCTCGGAGCGCAGGTCTAGCAATGCTGGAGCCGAAGACGATCGAAGCCATCGCGGACGAGCTGGTGGAGGCCGGCCGGACCCGCACCCCGGTCCCCCGCCTGACCGCCCGGTACCCGGAGATGACCGTGGAGGATTCCTACGCGGTGCAGCAGTTGTGGCGGCGCCGGAATGAGGAGGCCGGCAGGACCCTGGTGGGCCGGAAGATTGGCCTGACGTCCAAGGCCATGCAGGCCGCCACGGGCATCACCGAACCCGACTACGGCGCCATCTTCGATGACATGGTGCTCGACACCGGCTGCTCGGTCGAATGGGACCGGTACACCCACCCGCGGGTGGAAGTGGAGCTCGCGTTCGTGTTGAAGGACGGGCTGAAGGGCCCGGGCGTGACCATCTTCGATGTCCTGAAGGCCACCGACTACGTGGTGCCGGCCCTCGAAATCCTGGATTCCCGGATCGAGATGGAGGGCCGCACCATCGTGGACACCATCGCGGACAACGCCGCCATGGGAGCCATGGTGATCGGCGGGAACCCGGTGAAGCCGGACGCCGTGGACCTCCGCTGGGTCTCCGCCATCCTTTATAAGAACCAGACTGTGGAGGAAACCGGCGTGGCCGCCGGCGTCCTGGACCACCCCGCCAACGGGGTCCACTGGCTGGCCAACAAGATCGCCGCGCACGGGGACTCGCTCAAAGCAGGCGACATCATCCTGGCTGGCTCGTTCACCCGCCCGCTCTGGGTGTACAAGGGCGACACCGTCCACGCCGACTACGGACCCCTGGGGAGTGTGACATGCCGTTTCGAGTAGAAGACACCTTCCGCTCCGCGTTGGCTGATGCCAAGCGCCCACTGGCCGGAATGTGGGTGTGCTCCGGCAGTCCGCTGGTGGCCGAACTCTGCGCCGGGGCCGGCCTGGACTGGCTCCTGGTGGACGCCGAGCACAGCCCCAACGGGCTCGAGTCCATCCTCGCCCAGCTCCAGGCCATCCACGGCTACCCGGTGCACACCATGGTGAGGCCGCCCGTGAACGACACCGTGCTGATCAAGCAGTACCTGGACCTCGGCGTGCAGAACCTCCTGATCCCCATGGTCAATTCGGTAGCGGAAGCGGAGGCTGCCGTGGCTGCCACCCGGTATCCGCCCCAAGGCGTCCGCGGAGTGGGGTCGGCCCTGGCCCGCGCCGCACGGTGGAACCGGGTGCCGGACTACCTCGCCCGGGCCAACGAGACCATCAGCGTCACCGTCCAGATCGAATCCACCGCCGCCGTCGAGGCCGTGGAAGACATCCTCAAAGTCGACGGCGTGGATGCTGTTTTCGTCGGCCCCTCCGACCTCGCCGCCTCCATGGGCCTGCTGGGGCAGCAGGAACACCCCCAGGTGCGTGCCGCCGTCGAACACTGCCTCAAAGCCGCCAAGGCAGCCGGCAAACCCGCCGGCGTCAACGCCTTCAACCCCGACACCGCACAGCACTACCTCGCAAACGGTGCGGACTTCATCCTGGTCGGCGCCGACGTCGCGCTCCTGGCCCGCGGCTCCGAAGCCCTCGCTGCAACGTACATCACGTCCGGCGGCACCACCCCCGCCAGCTACTGACGCGGTGGTATCAGCCGGCGTCGGTACTGCTGACCCCAGCCTCCCCCGCTGGCGCCGCGGTCAGGGTCACGTATGTGCCCTGGGGCCTGACGCCATGTCCGGGAACAGCTCCGGGCAGGGACACGTAGCCGCCCTTGGGCTGCCGCGGCACGTCGGGGCCGGCCGGCAACGTGACGTAGCTGCCCTCGGACTGCGGCGGTACCTCTGAGCCGGGTGGCAGCGTGACGTAGCTGCCTCCTCGGGCAGTGCCGGTAGGTGTTGTTGCGGGCGCTTCGGTGAGCCCGGACTTCAAGGTCATGATGTTCTCCTGCTCGTCTGGGGCATCGACGGCGCCAAGAATCCCAGCACCTGTGCGCCTGTGGCGCAGCAGGGGCGGTGCTGTCCGCTGCTGGGGTTTGACGGGGTCGTATGCCTGGATCCGGGGAGGAGTCACCCGGCGGTCCTTGAGGGCTTCGCCGGCCTGGTCCCGATTCTAGGGCTTAATCTGACTAGTTCACAATAAGGGGGAATATTGCGCTGTTCCCTCTGCGTCAACGGTCTTGCGCCACAACACAAGAGCCGTGGAGCGGGCGCGGCAAGACTGGGAGCAACCCGCTATGCCGCCCGGCTGGCGCCCTTGACTACTCGAAGTGGAGTACCCCTTGGAAACCTACGATGCGCTCCTCGCGTCCATTGCCGCCGCTGCCGGCGCCGGCCGGACCATCCTCGATCCGGCCACGGGCCAGCCGGTCGGCGAAGCCCCCATCCACAGCCTCGACGACCTTGAAGGCGCCGTGGCCGCGGCCGTCGCCGCGCAGCCGGCCTGGGCTGCGCTGGGCCATGGGGCCCGGTCCGCTGCGCTCCTGAAGGCAGCAGACGCCGTCGAGCGTTCCGCCGAGGAACTCGCCCGGCTGCTCTCCCGCGAGCAGGGCAAACCACTGAACGGCCCCAACGCCCGGTTCGAGGTGGGCGCCTGCGTGGCCTGGCTGCGTGCCACGGCCGGCCTGCCGCTGGAGCCCGAAACCATCGTGGACGACGGCGAAACCCGCGCCGAGCTGCATTACCGGCCCATCGGGGTGGTGGGCGCGATCGGGCCCTGGAACTGGCCCATGATGATCACCGTCTGGCAGCTGGCCCCAGCCCTGCGCATGGGCAACGCCGTCGTGGTAAAGCCCTCCGAGTACACGCCGCTTTCCGTCCTGGCGCTGGCTAAAGTCATCAACGAGGAACTCCCGGAAGGCCTCCTGACCGTGGTCTCCGGCGGCCGGGATGTCGGCGCCCGACTGGCCGGCCACCCGGCGATCGGCAAGGTCATGTTCACCGGCTCCACCGCCACCGGCCGCGCCATCATCAAGTCCTCCGCGGACACCGTCAAGCGGCTCACCCTGGAACTGGGCGGCAACGACGCCGGCATCGTCCTCCCCGACGCCGACCCCAAGGCCATTGCCCAGGACATCTTTTGGGGTGCCTTCATCAACACCGGCCAGACCTGCGCCGCCCTCAAACGCCTCTACGTTCACAGCGACATCTACGACGCCGTCTGCGAAGAACTCACCGCCGTCGCCAAGGCCATGCCGATGGGCAACGGACTGGAGGAAAACAACGTGCTGGGCCCGCTGCAGAACAAGGCCCAGTACGACGTCGTCGCCAACCTCGTGGAGGCGGCGAAGGTTTCCGGAGCACGCATCCTGCTGGGCGGGGACCCGGACACCGGCCGGCCCGGCTACTTCTACCCCACCACCCTGGTGGCGGACATCGACAATGACAATCCGCTGGTGGCAGAGGAACAGTTCGGGCCGGCCCTTCCGATCATCCGCTACAGCAGCATTGACGAAGCGGTAGAGAAGGCCAACGCCCTCGATGTCGGACTGGGCGCCTCGGTCTGGTCCCCGGACCTGGAAGCCGCGCGCGAGGTGGCTGGCCGGATCCAGGCCGGTACCGTGTGGATCAACCGGCACGGCGCCGTGGATCCCCGCATCCCCTTCGGCGGGGCCAAGCAGTCCGGCTATGGCGTCGAGTTCGGCGTGGAAGGGCTCAAAGCACTCGGGGTGCCGCAGGTCATCAACGGCTGACCTTGAAGCGGGAGCCCGGCACGCAGGGTGCCGATGCCGGGCTCCCGGGGCTTTGGCGGCGCTACCCCAGGGCCGGGGCGGTGGACGTCCGGCCGGCGAACTGCCGGCGGGCCCAGCGGGCCAGCTTCTTGCCCTTGCCCTTCCACCAGTTGTCCTCGTCCTGGTTGTGGTGGAACCGGAAAACGATGGCCACCAGGACGAACATGCCCGTCACCACGTCCACCCAGGACGACATCACCAGGGCGACGAAGACAGTCAAGGCATTGGCGACGATGGACGGAATGGCCAGGGTCCGGAACACGGTACTGGCCACGTAGCGGCGGTGCGACCTCGGGACGGACAGTTCGCGGACCATATCGAAGCAGACGCAGACCACCACAATGGTCTGCCCCAGGGCCAGGAGCATCTGGCCCGGCAGTGAGCCGCTGAATGCCGCGACGGACTCCATGCCCGGGCTCATGGCCGGGCCTTGCGGTTGACGCCTTTGCTGAATACACCAAACACGGAAAACCCCCAGAACTTGCGGAACCACCGCCGCTGATCCGGCGATGGTTCCATTCAAGGTTCGGGGGGCTTTGGGGTCACGAGTAGTGGGTACTCTAGTTTTCGCCAGGGCCCAACCGCTGTACTTACTTGCCGATGGCGCGGGGCCGCCACAGCATGACAGCCTGCGACCGTGGCCGGGGCCGCTGCCCGCGGGAAAGGCTCACGACGTCGCCTGCGGCACCGGCAGCGAAGATGCGCGAGTCCACAGCCCGCGGCCGGCGCCCCAGCTCCTCGGTGAGTTCGGCGATCCGGCTTTGGAGGGCGGCCACCTGGTTTTCAAGTTCCAGGATGCGCTTGATTCCCTCCAGCGAGACGCCTTCCTGGGACAGCCGCTGCACCTCCCGCAGCATGTTCACGTCGCGCTGCGAGTAGCGCCGGGACTTCCCGGGGGCACGGCTTGGCTTGACGATGCCGAGCCTGTCGTATTGCCGCAACGTCTGCGGGTGCATGTCTGCAAGCTCGGCCGCCACGGAGATCACGAAGATCGGCTGGTCAGCACTGATGTCCACGGCTCACCTCCGCTCCTAGAGCCGGGCCTTGGCTGCCAGGCCCTCACGGACGTCCGCCGACGACGTCGCCTCGGCGAACGCCTTGACCGCAGCTTCGGCGTCCTTGTTGAGATTCTTGGGAACGGCGACGTCGATGGTCACCAACAGGTCACCGGTCGCCTTGGACGTCTTCACGCCTTTGCCCTTGACCCGCAACGTGCGGCCCGACGGCGTTCCTGCCGGAACCCGCACCTTGACCGTGTCACCGTCGATGGTGGGAACTTCGATGTCCGCGCCCAGGGCAGCCTCGGGGAAGGTGACGGGCACATGGATGCGGAGGTTGTCGCCGTCTCGCGTGTAGAACGCATGCGGCTGGACCGCGACGGATACCACCAGGTCACCGTTGCCGGCAGCACCCGGCTGGCCCTTGCCGCGGACGCGGACTTTCTGGCCGTCCTTGATGCCGGCGGGTACACGGACGTCGATCACCTCGCCGCTGGGCTCGCGCAGGCCGATGGTGGTGCCGCGGATGGAACCGGCGAACGAGATGCTGGTGGACGCGGTGCGGTCGGCTCCCTTCTGCGGCGTGCGCTGGAAGCCGGGGGAACCACCGAAGCCGCCGAACAGGTCTGCGAACTCGGGCGGGATGCCGCCTGCGGACGGGTTGAACCCGCCCGAGTGGCGCCCGGTGTTGCCCGTGAAGAGGCCACCGAACATGTCCTCGAACCCGGCGTTGGGGGCGCCGGCGCCGCCTGGGGCAAAGCGGGCTCCACTGCCCATCGCGCGGATGGCGTCATACTGCTGGCGCTCGTCAGGGTCTGAGAGCACCGAGTAGGCCTCGGAGATGTCCTTGAACTTCTTCTCGGAAGCAGCGTTCCCGGCATTGGTATCAGGGTGGTGCTGCCGCGCGAGCTTCCGGTAGGCCTTCTTGATGTCGGCTTCGGAAGCGTCCTTGGCAACACCAAGGATCTTGTAAAAGTCCTTGTCCACCCAATCCTGGCTAGCCAATGGCGTTTCCTTTCAAAGTACAAAAGCGTATGGCGAGATTACCGCTAAGCCGGAGCGGATGAGGGGGCCCGGGAGTGGCATCGGGCCTGCCGGAGCTGGGTGGCTAACGATCGTAGATCGTAGCCACCCAGCGTAGGGGCGGGGCCCCCTCATCCGCGGAGGCGTTGGGGTCGTTGGGGTAATGCTACGCAGGGACGGCGACGATGACCTGGGCGGCGCGGAGCACGCGGTCTCCTGATTTGTAGCCGGAGCGGAGGACCTGGCTGACGGTGTCAACCTCGATGTCTTCGCCGGGCTGCTGGATCAGGGCTTCGTGGATCGTGGGATCGAACTCCACGCCGGTCTCGTTGATCCGGACCAGGCCGTAGGTCTTCAGCGCGTTCTCCAGCTTGGTGGCGATCGCTGCGAAGGGCCCGTCGGTGAGGTCGCCGTGCTGCCGTGCGGCGTCGACGTCGTCCAGGACCGGGAGCAGGGAGTTCAGGACGCCGATGACGGCCATCTCTCCGGCCACGGCGCGGTCCCGTTCCACCCGCTTGCGGTAGTTGACGTACTCAGCCTGGAGGCGGAGCAGGTCGTTGCGCAGTTCGGCGGCCTCGGCGTTGCCGGCCGCTGCCGGAGCCCCCTGGGCCACGGATTCCTCTGCGGGCACGTCCACCCCGTTGAGGATTTCCTCTGCCTGGGCCAGTGCGTCGCCGTCGGAATCGGCAGCGCCCTGCTGGTGGCCGGCGCCTGGGGTGTGGCCGCCTTCGGGGTGCCGGGCCTGGCCGGTCACCGGGTCAACCTTGCGGTTGTCCCGGATGACCGGTTCGCCGTTGCCCTGCTTGGCGTCATGGTTCGCGGATGAGTTGTGCTCTTCCTCGTTACCGTGGTGCGGCATGGCTACTTCTTCGCTTCGTCTTCGTCGATGATCTCGGCGTCGACGATGTCCTCATCGGCCTTGCTGCCCGCAGAGGCACCGGCGGCACCCTCGGCACCGGCAGCGCCGGCACCGTCCGGCGAACCGGCCTGCGAGTAGATGGCTTCGCCCAGCTTGGTCTGCGAGGCCTGCAGCTTCTCGAACGCGGCCTTCACGGCGGCGTCGTCGGTGCCTTCGAGGGCCTTCTTGAGGCTGTCGACGTCGCCCTGGACCTCGGTCTTGACTTCTTCGGGCAGCTTGTCCGCGTTGTCGGCGATCAGCTTGTCCACGGAGTAGGCGAGCTGCTCGGCCGTGTTGCGGGTGTCGGTTGCCTCGCGGCGGGCCTTGTCCTCGGCTGCGTGCTCCTCGGCGTCCTTGACCATGCGGTCAATGTCTTCCTTGGAGAGGCTGGAACCACCGGTGATGGTCATGGACTGTTCCTTGCCGGTGCCCTTGTCCTTCGCGGAGACGTGGACGATGCCGTTGGCGTCGATGTCGAAGGTGACCTCAACCTGGGGGACGCCGCGCGGAGCCGGCGCGATGCCGGTCAGTTCGAACGTGCCCAGCGGCTTGTTGTCGCGGGTGAACTCGCGTTCGCCCTGGAAGACCTGGATGGCCACGGACGGCTGGTTGTCGTCCGCTGTGGTGAAGGTCTCGGACCGCTTGGTGGGGATGGCGGTGTTGCGCTCAATCAGGTGCGTCATGACGCCACCCTTGGTCTCGATGCCGAGGGACAGCGGGGTGACGTCGATCAGGAGGACGTCCTTGCGCTCACCCTTCAGCACACCGGCCTGCAGGGCTGCGCCGACGGCGACGACCTCATCCGGGTTGACGCCCTTGTTGGGCTCCTTGCCGCCGGCCAGTTCCTTGACCAGTTCAGAGACGGCGGGCATACGGGTGGAGCCACCGACCAGCACGATGTGGTTGATGTCCGAAAGCTTGATGCCGGCTTCCTTGATGACGTCGTGGAACGGCTTCTTGGTGCGCTCCAGCAGGTCCTTGGTGAGGTCCTGGAACTTGGCGCGGGTCAGCTGCTCGTCCAGGTGGACCGGGCCGTCGGGGGTGACGGAGAGGTACTGGAGGGAGACGTTGGTGCTGGAGGAGGAGGAGAGCTCCTTCTTGGCCTGTTCGGCTGCCTCGCGGAGGCGCTGGAGGGCGATCTTGTCCTTGGACAGGTCGATGCCCTTGACCTTGAGCTGGTTCAGCAGGTAGTCGACAACGCGCTGGTCCCAGTCGTCGCCGCCCAGGCGGTTGTCACCGGCGGTGGCGCGGACCTGGATGGTGGAGAAGTTGTCTTCGTCCTTGCCGACTTCCAGCAGCGAGACGTCGAAGGTGCCGCCGCCGAGGTCGAAGACGAGGATGAGTTCGTCTTCCTTGCCCTTGTCCAGTCCGTAGGCGAGGGCTGCGGCGGTGGGCTCGTTAACGATGCGCAGGACGTTCAGGCCTGCGATCTCGCCGGCTTCCTTGGTGGCCTGGCGTTCGGCGTCGTTGAAGTAGGCCGGGACGGTGATGACGGCGTCGGTGACCTTTTCACCCAAGTAGGACTCGGCGTCGTTCTTCAGCTTCATGAGGATACGCGCGGAGATTTCCTGCGGGGTGTACTTCTTGTCGTCGATCGCGACGGTCCAGTCGGTGCCCATGTGGCGCTTGACGGAGGCGATGGTGCGGTCGATGTTGTTGACGGCCTGGCGCTTGGCGATCTCGCCGACCAGGACTTCGCCGGACTTGGAGAATGCAACGACCGACGGCGTGGTGCGGCCACCCTCGGCGTTGGCAATAACGGTGGGCTCGCCACCTTCGAGAACGGAGACGACGGAGTTGGTGGTTCCGAGGTCGATACCTACTGCACGTGACATGTGTTGCTTCCTTCTTTCCTTGGAAACTGGGTGGCGCCCAATGATTGAGCGTTCTGGGCTCAACTTTACTCAGGCACCACCAGATGTCAACACAACTTGAGCGAACTACGCTCAACTTTGCTCACGGCGTACAAACAAGGGTGCACGACGGCGGCCCGTCGCGCTCGGCGCGGAGGCTTCAGTCCGGGGCGGGCGCGTCCAGCACGGCCGCGAGCAGCCCGGGGAAACGCACCTCGAGGTCCTCCGCGCGGAGGGTCAGGCGGCGGCCGCGGCCGTTGGCCTCGTTCCGGATCACGCCGGCCTCGCGCAGCACCTTCATTAGGTGGGACTTGGTGGACTTGGGCATGTCCGGGTTGCTCAGGGCACACTCGGCCATGTCAAGGGGGCCGGCGCGCAGCTGGCGCGCGATCTCCAGCCGGTCAGGGTCGCTCAGGGCAAAGAGCACACTTGGCAAATATAGGTCCGCGCGTTCGGGATGGGGGAGGTTCGCCGGTGTAGCCACAGTTCGACTTTAGTTGAACCATTGGCGCACTGCCAGTAGGCTGAGGTTTCGATTATTTTCGAACCAACCCCACCCTACGCAGAAGGCGGCACGTTTTGACGCACTCCCCCGCAGTCCGGCCCCAAGAGGCACGCCGGCGGCTGGGCTTTGCCCTGATCGCGGCTGCCACGGCAGCGATGATGGCCGGGGCCAGCGCTCCGTCGCCTTTCTACCCCACACTGCAGGAGCAGCTGCACCTGCTGCCCGTGGCAACCACCGGGATCTTCGCCGTGTACGCCGTGGCGCTGCTGGCGGCCCTGCTGGTTTTCGGCTCCATTTCGGACCACCTGGGCCGCAGGCCGGTGATCAGCGCAGCCTTCATCCTGCTCGCCTCCAGCGTCACGGCCTTCCTGGTGGCCGATTCACTGGCCATGCTCCTGGTGGCCCGCGTGCTGCAGGGCATCGCCAGCGGCATCCTGCTGACCACGCTCTCGGCCGCGATCGCGGACCTGGAAGCGGAGGACGACCCGGGCTCGAGCGCAGCCTGGAACACCGTGGCGCCGCTGGGCGGCCTGGCACTGGGCGCCCTGGCATCCGGACTGCTGCTGGACCTGCTGGCTGAGCCGCGCACCCTGGTGTTCGTTTCGCTGACCGGCCTGTACGTGGTGTTCGCCGCGCTGGTGTGGGCCGCCCCCGAAACCTCGCCCCGGACCCCCGGGGTGGTGGCCTCGCTCAAGCCGCGCCTGACCCTGCCGGCCGCCGCCCGCCGCGGATTCATCACCGGCGCCCCGGCCGTCTTTGCCGGTTGGGCCACGGGCGGGCTGTACCTGTCGCTCGGCGCCGCGATCGTCCACACCACCTTCGGCATCCGCGAGCACCTGTGGCAAGGAATGGTGATCACCATCCTGGCGGGCACCGGAGCCGCCACAGCTGCAGTCCTGCACCGGTTCGGAGCCCGCACCATCACCATTTTCGGCACCACGGCCTTGGCCCTGGGAACTGCGCTGTCCCTGCTGGGTATCGGCCTGGGCTCGTTCGGCCTGTTCCTGGCGGCCGTTGTGGTGGCCGGAGCAGGTTTTGGCACGGCTTTCATGGGCGTGATCCGGTCCATCAGCCCCTTGGTGGAGGACCACGAACGCGCAGGCACCTTCGCCTCGCTCTTCGTGGTGGCGTATACGGCATTCGGCGTTCCGGCAGTGCTGGCCGGCCTGCTGGCTCCCGTACTGTCCCTCCCGGTCACCACCTACGCGTATGGCGGCGTGGTGACGGTGCTGGCCGCGGTGGCTGCGATCAGCCGCGCCCGCAGCAAGGACGCCGAACCGGCGGGGGACGCCACGGTGGCGGCACCGGACGCCGGGATCCACGCGGGCAACACGGAAGGCATCCACGCAGCGGCTCCGGAATCCGCGGGCCGCTAGCCCTGCCGTTCCGATAAATGGGCGACGCGGGCCGCGCGGAAACGGCTTGGGAGGAGTCCTTACCGGTCGGAGTCCGGGCGGCCGTGCAACGGGCCCCGCTCGTCCGCGGTCGACTGGACCTGGCCGTCGGTCAGGCCGTCGCGGATTGCTTCCTCCGTGCGCGCGCCTCCCGTGGTTCCGGCGTCGCCGTAGTTGCCTTCCTCGTATTCGCCGTCGGCTTCGCGTTCCGGCTCGTTGAGGGTGCCCGCGGCGCCGTAGTCCCCGTCCACGTACTGACCGCCTTCCCCTTCCAGGCCCGGGGCGCTGCTGCCCTTGCGTGGTTCCTCGGCTGCAACTTCAGGGTTCTCAGTCATGGTGCATCTCTCCTTCGAGGCTCCGCGTCCGTGCGGGCGCACTGGCAGTCTACCGAGGCCCCCTGGCCGCCAACAGGGCCAGGCCTACCCGTCATCGCGGGGCGCGCGCAGCTGCAGCCCCGCCACGCCGGCCAGGACGGCAAGGTGGTGGTCGAAAAGTTCCGCCGGGACGCTGAAGGTGTCCGGCCCGTACTGGTTGAAGGCCTCGAAGCTTACGGCGCCAAACAATGCGCTCCACACCAGGACTCCCCGGGCCACGAGGTCCTCGGGGACGGTAAGGCCGAACTGTGCCCGGATGGCTTCCAGGTCAGCCTGGAGCGCGGCGGGGACCTCTGCCCGCACCGCATCCGCCACGGCCAGCCGCCCGGCCCGGAAAGCAGACTCCAGGATGCCAATCAGGGCGACGATCACCCGGGTACCGGGGACCGTGGTCCGCTCGGCGGGCGCGTTGTAGCCGGGGACCGGGCTGCCGAACAAGAGCGCATAGCTTGCCGGCTCCCGCAGTGCCCAGGACCGTACCGCGCGACCCAAGGCCGTGAAGCGGCCGGCATGGTCATCCGCTGAAACCGCCTCGACGGCGGCGTCCACCTCGTCCCCCAGCTCATTGAAGGCATCAATCAGCAGCAGCGTCAGCAGCTCATCCCGGCTTTCCACGTAGCGGTACACCGCCGAGGAGACCACTCCCAAGTCCCTGGCCACCGCCCTGAGGGACAGCGCCGCAGCCCCGTGCAGGGCCAGGTGGCGCCGTCCCAGCCGGATGATGTCGGCCACGGTCTGCGTCCGTGCCCGCTGCCTGGGCGTCAGGGCCCGGGCCGGTTCCGCCGTCGCGTCAGTCTTTTCTGTGTCCGTCACAAGCTCCAGCATGCCACAACCGAGAGCGGTGCCAACAAAGGAGAGCAGTGCTCTTGACAAAGCCGCGGCGCCGGCCCCAAGCTGATTGCGAGAGCACCGCTCTCGCTACAAACTTTCCCAGGAGGACTCATGGTCAAGAATTTCGTCGTTACCGGTGCGGGGCCGGTGGGTTGGACGGTTGCCGAGCAGCTCGCGGCCGATGGACACCGCGTCCGCGTCGTCACCCGGTCCGGCAGCGGGCCCGACCACCCCTTGGTTGACCGGGTAGCGGGAGACGCCAAGGATCCGGAAACCCTGCGGCGGGTCTTCGCCGGTGTCGATGCCGTCTTCCACTGCATCCACGGCTCGTCCTACACCGCCGCAGCCTGGGAGGCGGAATTGCCCGCAGCCGAGCATGCGGTGTTGAACGCGGCCCACGAGGCAGGCGCCGTCGTCGTTTTTCCGGAAAGCCTGTACTCCTACAGCGAGCCGGACCGCGTGATGGCCGAGGACAGCCCGCGCCGGGCGGCCGGCGGCAAGCGCGGCGTGCGCACCCGCTTGCTGCAGGCCAGGGAGGACGCAGCTGCGGCAACTGTCAGCGTGGCCGCCGGGGACTTCTTTGGTCCGCGGGTCCGGATGGCGCACGGCGGCGAGCGCATCGTTGTCCCCATCCTTGCCGGCCGGAATGTCAGCGTGGTGGGGAGCGCGAACCAGCCGCACTCCTTTACCTACGTCCCGGACCTCGCCGCCGCGATGGTCGCGGCAGCTGCCAACCCCGCTGCCTGGAACTCGGTCTGGCACGCCCCCACCGGGCCGGCCCTGACGCAGCGGGAGCTGGTCCAGGCCTTTGCCCGGGCCGCGGGCGTGCCGGCACCGAAGGTGCGCGTCCTGCCGGGCTGGGCCCTGCGGGCGGCGGCGTTGGTTTCCGCCGACATGCGGGAACTGGCGGAGCTCGGCTACCAGTTTGAGCACCCGTTCGTGATGGACTCGGCCCGTTCGGAGGCCGTCCTTGGCATCCGGCCCACCCCGCTGGACGCGGCTGCCGCCGCCACCGTGGACTGGTGGCGGCGGCAGGGCTGAGCGTCAGCGGGTGGGGACCTCAGTGCGGGGCTCGACGCCGGGCCCCCGGGATGGGGTGCCGGACCCCGCCTCCGCGCGGGCCAGCTTCCCGGGCCACCAGATCTTCGGGCCGATGTCATAGGCGAGCGCCGGTACCAGCAGCGAGCGCACCAGCACGGTGTCCAGCAGCACGCCGAACGCCACGATGAAGGCCAGCTGCACCAGGAACATGATGGGGATGACGCCAAGGGCGGCAAACGTTGCGGCCAGCACCACGCCTGCGGAGGTAATCACCCCGCCGGTCACGCCGAGGCCGCGCAGGATCCCGGGCCGGGTGCCGTGCTTGAGGGACTCCTCCCGGACCCGGCTCATCAGGAAGATGTTGTAGTCCACGCCCAGGGCCACCAGAAACACGAAGCCGAACAGCGGGACAGTGGCATCCGCTCCGGGGAACCCGAAGATGTTGTTGAAGACGAACGCGGACACGCCGAGCGCGGCCGCGTAGGACAGCACCACGGACAGCACCAGCAGGACCGGGGCCACAATGGAGCGCAGCAGCAGCATCAGGATGAAGAGGATCACCACGAGCACCACCGGGATGATGACCACGAGGTCATGCTGGGCAGTGGTGTTGGTGTCCAGGGCCGTGGCGGTCACGCCGCCCACCAGCGCACCGGGATCCACGGCCTTGACCTCGCTGCGGAGGGCCTTGACGGTTTCCTCGGCCTGGAGGGAGTCCGCGGCGTCGTTCAGCGTGGCGTTGATGAGGACCTTTCCGTCCCTCACGTCCGGGGCGCTGGGAGCCCCCGGCGCGCCGGTGATGGCCACGCTGCCTGGCGCCAGGAGGTAGGCCTCGCCCACGCCGTCGTCCGCTTTGACGCGGTCCAGCACTTCGGCGGCCTTGGCCTGGTCCGCAACCACGACGGCGGGGCTGCCGCTGCCGGCGTCGAAGTGGCGCGCCAGCGCGTCCTGGCCGTCAACGGCGTTGGAGGCCGTGAGGATGACGTCAGTTTGCGGCACGCCGTTGGCTTTGAGCTGCAGCAGGCCGCCGGCCGCCACCAGGAGCAGGAGGACCGACGCCACCCAGACAACCCTGGGCCGGCGGGATACCAGGGAAGCAGTGGCGCGCCACAGGCCCTTCTGGCCTTCCAGCCCGGTCACCAGCTCGGGTTCGCGCTGGTCGGCGGGGACGAGCTTGGGACGGAAGGGCCAGAACGCGGCCCGGCCCAGGAGCGCCATCAGTGCCGGCAGCAGGGTCAGCGCGGCGAACAGGGCGCACAGAATACCGGCGGCGGCAACCGGGCCGAGGGCCTTGTTGGAGTTGAGGTCCGAGAACAGCAGGCACAGCAGGGCGATGATCACCGTGGCGCCTGAGGCCAGGATGGGCTCAAAGGAGGCCTTCCAGGCGGTGAGGACTGCGGCGGTCCGGTTGGTGGTGTGGGTGAGGGCTTCGCGGAAACGGGCCACGAAGAGCAGGGCGTAGTCCGTGGCCGCGCCGATCACCAGGATGGAGAGGATGCCCTGGCTTTGGCCATTGAGCTGGATCCAGCCCGCCTTGGCCATGCCGAAGACCAGGAGGATGGCCGCGCAGAGGGCAAAGACGGAGGTCAGCAGCACCATGATGGGCAGCAGCAGGGAACGGTAGACGATCAGCAGGATGACGAAGACGGCGGACAGGGCCACGAGCAGCAGGATGCCGTCAATGCCGCCGAACGCGGCGGTGAGGTCGGCGGCCAGCCCTGCGGGTCCGGTCACGTACGTCTGGGTTCCTTGCGGCGCCGCTGCGGACACCGTGTCCCGGAGTTCCTTGACGGCGTCCTTCAGTTCGGTGGAGGACCCGATGGGCACAACGAACTGGACCGCCTTGGCATCCCTGGAGGGGATCGGGCCGATCACGGCGCTGCCCAGCTTGAGGCCTTCGAGGCTGGTCTTGAGCGTGGCCAGCCCGCCCAGCTGCGCGGGAGTGAAAGCGGCAGTGTTTTCGATGACGATGATGCCGGGGACCTCGTCCGAGTCCCGGAACTTTGCCTGCCAGTCCTGCGCCTCGGTGGCCTCGGCGCTGGCGGGCAGGAAGGACGCCTGGTCATTGCTGGAGACTTCGTCCAGGCGGCCGAACGTGGGGCCGCCCACCCCTGCCAGTCCCAGCCAGGTCACGACCAGGACGAGGGGGATGAGCCAGCGCAGCCAGAACGGGACACGCTCTTTGGCGACTTTTGTTCGTTTCATGATGCCTTCCATCCAGGGTGCCGCGAGTAGAATTGATTCCAGCATAGATTATCTCCATCATGGAGATAAGTGCCAGTCGAGCTTTTTTCGCAGATCCGCCGGTACATACAGAACCGGGGCTCAGGCGGCTGCAGTAATATCCGTCAGTACGGTCGGGCGGAATCGGCCCGGCAGGAACGCGGACACGAATGGCTGAAGGGAGGTGGGCATGGCAGGACAGACTGCGGCAGGTCCACCGTCGTTTCCCCAGGCCGGACCGGAATTTGGCCCGCCGAACCCCCTGCTTCGACTTTTGCAGGAGTTCACCATCGAGGCGAACCGGTACGTGGACGCCGCCGGTGACCGCAAGGACATGCACCGGACGGACATGAATGCCCTGGCCGTGATCATGCGCCACACTGCAAGGGGCGAGGTGGTAACCCCCGGCGTGCTGCGGAAGGAGCTGAACCTGAGTTCCCCCGCCACCACGGCACTGATCGACAGGCTGGACAACTCCGGGCACGTGGTCCGCGAACGGCACGCCACGGACCGGCGCCAGGTCCAACTGAAGATGACGCCCAAGGCCTTCAGGGACGGCGGCGCCATCTTTGCCCCGCTGGCGCAGCACATGGACAGCGCCATGGCGGAGTTCTCCGCGGCGGAACTGGAAACGGTGACCCGCTTCATGACCGCGATGGTCGAGGCAACCGCCGCGGCCCGGGAAGCATCCGACGACGAACAACCCAAGGGCGGGCACCCCGGATAAGCCCCCGGATTCGCAGTGTTGGCCCGCAGGAGCGGCAACTGCAGCCCGGTTGGGAGTAGCGTTTGGTTATGAGTGCGCAGCAGCCAGGGGAAGACGTCTACACGCACGGCCACCACGAATCGGTGGTCCGCGCCCATGCCGCCCGGACCGCCGAAAATTCCGCGGCGTTCGTCCTCCCGCACCTCACGCCGGGAACAGCCCTGCTGGACGTCGGCTGCGGGCCGGGCAGCATCACCTGCGACTTTGCCGCGCTGGTCAACCCCGGGCACGTTACCGGCCTGGACCGCTCGCCGGACGTCATCGCCCAGGCGCAGGCCCTCGCCACCGAGCGCGGCGTTCCCAACGTTGAGTTCGTTGCCGGCAATATTTACGACCTCGACTTCGCCGACGAAACGTTCGACCTCGTCCACGCGCACCAGGTGCTCCAGCACCTCACGGACCCGGTGGAGGCCTTGCGCGAGATGCGCCGGGTGGCCAAGCCCGGCGGCATCGTGGCTGTCCGTGATGCGGACTTCCACGGAATGAGCTGGTATCCGGCCATCCCGGAACTGGACGAGTGGATGGACCTGTACCAGCGGATTGCCCGCCGCAATGGAGCAGAGCCCGACGCCGGGCGCCGGCTGGTCAGCTGGGCCCAGTCCGCAGGGTTCACCGACGTCGCCCCCAGCAGCAGCAACTGGTTGTACGCCACGGCCCAGCAGCGCCGCTGGCAGGCGCGGGTGTGGGGCGAGCGGGTGCTGCATTCAGCCTTCGCGGAGCAGGCACTGGAGTACGGGTTCGCCAACCCCGCGGACCTGGCCAGGATTTCCGCGGGCTGGCATCGCTGGGGTTCCACCGACGACGGCTGGTTCCTGATCCCCAATGGCGAAGTGATCGCCCGGGCCTAGCGCCGGAGCCGGGGCCTGCCGCCCCCTAGGATTGATGAGTGGAATTTTCCCTTTGGCTGGCCCTTGCAGGTGCCGGCGCCCTGATCAGCTTCACTCCGGGTGCCGGGGCCATCAACACCATGAGCAACTCGCTGAACGCGGGGTTCCGCCGGTCCATGTGGGGGATCCTGGGCCAGCAGGCGGCCCTGGTGGTGCATGTGCTGATTGTGGCCCTGGGTGTGGGGGTACTGGTGGCGAGCTCACCCGTGGCCTTCAACGTGATCCGTTACGCCGGCGCCGCCTACCTGGTGTACCTTGGCATCCGCCAGTTCCTGAGCAAGCCCACGGCCGCCCGGGAGGAGGCCGCGGCCTTGCGCGATGAGCCGGGGTGGTCGATTTTCCGGCGCGGATTCTGGGTCAACCTGCTGAATCCGAAGGCGATCGTGTTCTTCCTGGCGTTCACTCCGCAGTTCATCCGGCCGGAGCAACCCCTGTTCACGCAATACGCGGTGCTCACCGCCACCATCGTGGTCATCGACATCCTGGTGATGTGGTTCTTTTTTGCCGCAGCCGCCAGGTCCTTCCAGCGCTTCACCAGCACCGAGCCGGGCCAAATCGTCCTGAGCCGGGTCTTCGGTGCACTGTTCGTGGGCGTTGGCATCCTGCTGGCCCTGATCCACTAACGGCCGGGCGGTGGGCACCAGCGCCCGGAAGCCCTCCCCATATGACAGCAAGTAATTCATCTTTACAAACCCGTAAAACATTGTGAACGGCCCGCTAGCCAAGACGGGCAACCAGCGCGCATGCTTAGCTTCATGAACTCAACGTCGAGCCCATACCGTGTGATCACCGTCTGCACCGGCAACATCTGCAGGTCCCCCATGGCCGAGCTCATGCTCGCGGCGGCGCTGGAACGCGAGCGGCTGGACGGGCTGGTGGAGGTGGACTCCGCCGGCACCACCGGGTACGAGGCCGGCAGGCCCATCGATCCCCGGGCGGCCCGCCGGCTGGCGGCAGCACAGTTGGCCTCCGAAAACCATGTCGCCCGGGAGTGGGACCCACGGTGGTTCGGCGAGCGCGACCTGATCCTGGCCTTGGACATCGACCATTACGCCTGGCTCACCGAAGCAGCCCCGGGCCCGGATGCCCGGAACAAGATCCGGATGCTCCGCAGCTTCGATCCCGCCATGGTCGGCCGCGACCGGCTGGACCAGGGCATCGAGGATCCCTGGTACGGCGGCCACGCTGATTTCGACGCCGTCTGGCACCAGATCCACAGTTCCCTGCCCGGCCTGGTGCAGCACCTGAAATCCGAGGTCCTGGGCGCTGCGCAGCTGCAGGAACGGTAACCGGGCAGGATCGGCCTGTACGGAAAAGCCGTGCAATCGGGCTGCGCCAAGAGTATTTTGTGCTCCATGCAGCCCACCCCGCGCGCTTCAGAAACCTACACACGCGTCCTCGCCGCCCTCGAACAGGCGGAGCCGCTGGACGGTGCCATCGGCAAGATCGAGCCTGTGGCAGCCCGACTCGTGGCACGCCCCGCATTCCGCGGAATGTTTAGCGGTGACACCACGGGCATTCCCCTCCACACCATCCTCACCGACGTACCGTTTGGGGCCTGGTGGATGGCGGTGTTCCTGGACCTGTTCAAGGATGACGGGTCCCGCCGCGCGGCCCGGCGGCTGGTGGCCCTCGGCGTCATATCCACGGTTCCCACCTCCGTGTCCGGATGGGCCCAGTGGTCCGGCAAGGACCGGGCCATCAAGCGCGTGGGCGTTGTCCACGCGCTCTCCAACGTGATTGCCACCGCTGTCTATATGGCATCCTGGGCAGCCCGGGAACGCGGACGGCAGCAGCTGGGCGTCGGGCTGGCGCGAGGAGGTGCGGTGCTGCTGCTGGTGAGCGGATTCCTTGGTGGCCACCTGGCAAGCGGCCGCCATGCGGCGCCGCACGTGCGGGCTAAAGCCATGGCGAAAACCGGTACGCTCTAGTCCATGATCCCAGCCCCCGTCATCATCGCCATCGACGGGCGCTCCGGCGCAGGCAAGACCACCTTGGCAGTCGAACTCGCGGCCCACCTCCGCGCCCACCACAAGGTGTCCCTGTTCCACCTCGAGGACATCTACCCCGGCTGGGACGGGCTCGCGGCCGGCGTCGAACGCTATGTGTCCACGGTCCTCACACCGCTGAGCCGTGGCGAGGCCGCCACCTGGACCAGCTGGGACTGGGCCAACCATTACGACGGCGATGCCCGGGTAACGCTGCCGGCGGAGATCGTCATCGTGGAGGGGGTAGGCGCAGCGTCCGAAGCTGCCCGCCCGTTCCTGAGCGCCGTGATCTGGGCGGAAGCACCGGACGACGTCCGACGGACCCGTGCCCTGGACCGCGACGGCGACACCTACACGCCGTTCTGGGACCAGTGGGCGGCCCAGGAGGAAGAATGGCTGGGCCGCGACGACGTCCCCGGCCGGGCGGACCTGCGCGTCAACAACCGCGCCGACGGCTCCGCCCCCGCAGACCTGTTGCGGCTCCTCCCCTACCTGCCTGCGCTGGCACCGGTGCTCGCCCCGGAATTGTCCGCCCGCCGCGGCCTCCGCCTGCACGCCGAGCGCCTGGACCTGGCACCGGACGCACCGGCCCTGTTCGAAGCCCTGTACGGCCGCTCCCCGAACGCCGTTTGGCTGGACTCCTCCAACCACCGGAACGCACCGTCCGCCAGCGGTCAGCAGGTGTCCGGTCCGCAGGCGTCAGGGCAGGACAGGACGGCCGCCGAGCGCAGCCGGTTCAGCATCATGGCGGACGACGCCGGCACGTTCGGGCAGTATGTCACGCACCGCGCGGGGGTTAGCCTGGTCAGCGCGGGTTCGTCCGCGGCGAAGGTTCCGGGGCCGTTCTTCCGCTGGCTGAATACCGTCTGGGGCCGGCGGGCGGTGCGGACTCCCGAGGGCTATCCGGGCGAGTTCACCCTGGGGTGGCTTGGCTGCCTGGGTTACGAACTCAAGCGCGAAACCGGCGGCAGCGACCTTTCCGCGCCCACCCCGGACGCCGCCCTGATCTTCGCCGGCCGGGCCGTGGTGCTGGACCATGCCGAAGGCACCGCCTGGCTCCTGGCGTTAGCGGCTCCGGACGCCGATGAATGGCTGGCCGGTGCGCGGGCAGCCGTGCACGCCGCCGCTTCAGCCTCCGCGACGCCCGCACGCCCCGCCGGAGCGGTGGGCGCCGGGGATGCCGGCGGCAGCACCGGCGTCGAACATCCCGGTGCGCCCGCTTTCCGCAGCCGGGACACGGGAGCCCGGTACCGGGCGAAAATCGCGGCCGCCCAGCACGAGATCGCGCAGGGAAACACCTACGAAGTCTGCCTGACCACCACCCTGGAAGCCCGGATCGCGGCGGACAGCCTGGATCCCTGGGCCACCTACCTGGCGCTGCGCCGCCGCAACCCGGCCCCGTTCGCCAGTTACCTGCGGCTGGGAGGCCTTGCCGTCGCCAGCACCTCGCCCGAGCGGTTCCTGAAGATAGCGGCCGACGGCGGCATGCGCGCCGAACCGATCAAGGGCACCCGCCGCCGGGCTGCCGATCCGCAGGAAGACTCGAAACTGCGCACGGACCTGGCCACGTCCGTGAAGGACCGGGCGGAGAACATCATGATCGTTGACCTGCTGCGCAACGATCTCAGCCACTTTGCGGTGCCCGGCTCCGTGACGGTCAGCCGGCTGTGCGCGATCGAGAGTTACGCCACCGTCCACCAGATGGTCAGCACCATCGACGCCCGACTCCTTGCCGGGGCGGCCCGGGCCGAGGCGGTGGCTGCCTGCTTCCCGGCAGGGTCCATGACCGGCGCGCCCAAGATCAGCACCATGGCCATCCTGGACCGGCTGGAGGCAGGGCCCCGCGGATTCTACTCGGGGGCCATCGGGTACTTCTCGCTCAACTCGGCGACCGACCTCGCCGTCGCCATCCGGACCCTGGTGATTGACGCCTCCGGCGACGGAGCCGCGGACCTGACGCTCGGCGTCGGCGGTGCCATCACGTCGGACTCCGACTCGGACGACGAATACGACGAGATCCGCACCAAGGCCTTTGGCGTGCTCTCCACCCTGGGCGCGGACTTCCCTGAGGACTGACCCCGGTTCAGCGGGCCACGGCGGTCTTACTGCACCGTGGCCGTCAGCCGGGCCACGTTGTCCACATAGCGGGCGGCCAGCGGCCGGTTCAGCCAGTCCGCCAGCTTCAACTCGTGGGAGATGTCCCGGTAGGTATCCTCCACCGCGCGCATCTTATTGACGATGTCCTCGCCCAGGAGCATCACGGAGACCTCAAGGTTAAGCGAGAAGGAACGCATGTCCATGTTGCTGGATCCCAGGACGGCCACTTCGTCGTCGATGGTGAAATGCTTGGCGTGCAGCACGAACGGCGCCTTGTACAGGTAGATGCGCACCCCTGCCTCGAGGAGGGCTTCATAGTAGGACCGCTGCGCGTGGTGGACCAGGAACTGGTCGCCCTTTTCCGAGACGAACAGTTCCACGTCGACCCCGCGCTGCGCCGCGGTGGTGATGGCGTACAGCAGGGAGTCGTCCGGAACGAAATAGGGGCTGCAGATGGAGATCCGGTGCTGCGCGGAGTAGATGAGCGTGTTGAAGAGCCGGAGGTTGTTCTCCGTGATGAACCCGGGGCCGCTGGGCACCACCTGGGCCGTGACGTCTCCGGGCTCGGGATTCGCCGGGAAGCTGCAGCTGGTGTTCCAGGGATTCGTCGGTCTCGCTCAGCCAGTCGGTGGCAAAGACGACGTTCAGGGTGGTCACGATCGGGCCCCGCAGGCAGGCCATGAGTTCCACCCATTCGCGGCCGGCCTTGCGGTGCCGCGGGTTGTTGTAGGAGGGCTCGATCAGGTTCTGCGACCCCGTGAAGGCGATTTCGCCGTCCACCACCATGATCTTGCGGTGGTTGCGCAGGTCCGGCCGGCGCCATTGGCCATGGATGGGGAGGAGGGGAAGCATCCGCTTCCACTGGATCTTGCCGGCCCGCAGGCGCTTGAGCAGCTTCCGGTAGCCCTTGATGCGCAACGTGCCGATGTGGTCGAACAGCAGCCTGACTTCCACACCCCGTTCGGCGGCCTCTTCCATGGCCGTGAGCAGGTCGTTGGTGACGTGGTCCGAGCTCATGATGTAGAACTCGGCGTTGACGAAGGTCTTTGCCTTCCGCACCGCGTTGGTCATGGCCAGGATGGAGTCCGGGTACCCGGGGATGAGGTCCACGGAGTTGTTGTCCACCATGGGCAGTGATCCCAGCGTGCGGTTAAGTTCCGCGGCGGACTTCACCCACTCCGGGCCCGGGTAGTCGCTTTCGACGTCCGACAAAGCCGTGATACCGGCCCGCACGCGGTCGTTCACCAGCTCCTGCTGCGCCCGGCGGCGGCTGGACAGCTGGAAGTTGCCGAAGAGCAGGAACAGGACCAGGCCAAGGAACGGAATGAAGAAGATCCCCAGCAGCCAGGCCATGGCCGTGGTGGGACGCCTGTTGCCGGGGATGATGCCCAGCGCCAGGACCCTGATCACCAGGTCGGCAAAGCCCAGGAGCACCACAACCCACGTCGGCGCGGTGCCGGCAAGCGAAAAAGGCCACAACACGTCAATAACTCCCGGGGAGGTCGGGCTCCGGGGACGGTTCCGGCCGGCGCACTCCGCCCAGCTTAGCGGCGCCGCCGCACTAAGCTGGTGCCATGAGCTCTCCAGCCCCCGTGGTTCTCGTCTTCCTTGACCCTGCCTACCCTGACGGCAGGGTGGCCGACGCCGCCAAACCGCAGCTCCTGGTCACGGACCTGGGCGTCACGCGGGGGACGGCATCTTCGAAACCATGCTGGCTGTCGGCGGAGCGGTCCGGAAGATGCAGGCCCACCTGGACCGGCTCGCAGGCTCCGCCCGCGCGCTGGACCTCGAGATTCCCGGGCAGGACGTGTGGCAGCGCGCCATTGCGGCCGCCGTTGCCCGGCACCGCGCCGGGAACCCGCCGTCGGACGCTGATGCCGACGAACTGGTGGTCAAGCTGGTGGTGACCCGCGGCGTCGAGGGCGCCCCGGCCCCCACCGCCTGGGTGCAGGTCTCACCCGCCGGGGCGGCGGGCCGCCGCCAGCGGGAAACCGGCATCGACGTGATCCTGCTGGACCGCGGCTATGACAGTGACGTGGCCGAACGGGCCCCGTGGCTGCTCCTGGGTGCCAAGACGTTGTCCTACGCGGTGAACATGGCGGCCCTCCGGCACGCCCACAAGCAGGGCGCGGACGACGTCATCTTCACCTCATCCGACGGCCGCGTCCTGGAAGGGCCCACCTCCACGGTGCTGCTGGCACACGTGGAAAAGTCCGACGACGGCACTGCGGTCAAGCGCCTCATCACGCCGCAGCTGGACAGCGGCATCCTGCCCGGAACGTCCCAGGGCGCGCTTTTCGCGGCGGCCAAGGCGGCGGGGTGGGAGCTGGGGTACGGCCCGTTGGAGCCCCGCGACCTGCTGGATGCGGATGCGGTCTGGCTGATCTCCAGCGTCCGTCTGCTGGCCCCGGTGAACCGGATCGACGGCAAGGAGATCGGCACGCCGGCCGTGCAGAAGGAACTGACTGCGGAGTTGAGCGGGCTTTTCGCCGGGATCCAGTAGCCGCGCAACAGGGCCACCGGCCCCTTTTGCCCTCCCGGCTTCACCCGTAAGGTGTGGACCATGGACTCGCACAAGCTGCCGATCGAAAACCTTTCCTTTGACGACTGCTGGGAACTCCTCGCCAATGACACCGTGGGCAGGCTGGCCATCGTGGTGGACGAGCATCCCGAGATCTTTCCCGTGAACTACATCGTCCACCTGCGCAGCATCGTCTTCCGCACCGCGCCCGGTTCCAAGCTCTGGGGCGCCAAAATGGAGCGGCCGGCGGCGCTGGAGATCGACGGCTACGACCCCGCCACCGAAATGGCGTGGAGCGTGGTGGTGCGCGGCGATACCGGGATCATCGACGACCAGGCGGTGAAGGACCAGGTGGACGGCCTCGGCCTGGAACCCTGGCAGCCCGGCGAAAAGGCCAACTACGTCCGGCTGAACGCCAAGGCGCTGACCGGCCGCCGGTTCCAGGTCAACCGGCCGGATGTCTGGAACACCCGCGTGCAGGACCGGCGCCGGGCCTCGTTCGAATAATGCTGCGCCGCCGCTTCCGTCCTAACCGAGCGCTGCCGCCGCCTGCCGGGACAGCTGTGCTTCCAGTCCGGACAACAGGATGGTGAGCCCCTGGTCGAGCTCGCTGGCGCCGTCGTAATCCGCCAGCGCCGGGGCCAATGCCCGCAGGTTGGGAAATTCCTTGGCCGGAAGGCGGTGGAGCCCCAGCCGCAGCAGCACCTCGTTCTCTTCGGGGTCCACCACGAACTCCTGCAGTTCGTTGAGGATGTGGCCGTAGAGGAAGCCGTAGTACACGCGGTAGACGTGCAGCGCGTCTGAGGGCTCGAACCCTGCCGACACCAGCAGGGAAAGGATCTTCTCCAGCGGCCGCAGCGTGCCCAGCGGCCGCAAACCGAGGGGCGTGGAGAGGGGCCTGGTCACCAGGAGGGGCACCACGTTGGGATGCTTGAGTGCCAGGGCCCGCAGGTTATGGGCGATCGCCCGCAACTGCGCCTTCCAGTCCGGATCATCCTGCTGGATGGTGAGCTGGTCGAGCACCAGTTCCGAAACCCCGTCGAGCAAGGCAGCCCGATTTTCCGCGTAGCGGTAAAGGCTCATCGGGTCCCTGCCGAGCTCCTGGCCCAGGCGGCGCATGGTCAATGCTTCGAGGCCTTCCGCATCCACCATTTCCAGCGCTTTTGCCAGCACGACGTCCCGGCTGAGCCTGGCCTTGGCCTTGCCGGTACCGGATGGTTTGGGGGAAGTCATGAATTTGTCCTCGCTGCGGACAACTGACCCGAGTTCATTCGAGAGGGTTGCCTCATATGTAGTCTACGGGTAAAGTCTACAGTGTAGACAGGCGTTGACGGCGCTAATGATCCCGGTTTCTTTCACAGGATTAATCTATGGACCCGATTGCCAACAGTGCAGGGCATCGAGGTTCGCTGCTGTAGCCGAACGGCGGCGCCACGCACATAGCGAAGGGACGCCATCATGGCACATTCCCAGTTTGATCTCTTTCTCCAAGACGCCACCTACTTCGACCAGACCTCCGAGTCCACCCTGGAACGCGACCGCTTCTACGGCCTGTACATGAGCTGGTGCTTCATCAACCAGCACCAGCCGGGTACGGAAACGACATTCTGGTCGGCCATGAAGACCCGGTTGCCGGGCAGCCGCAAGGGCCTGCGCATGAAAGGGCCGGCTGCCGCCGACTACATCGTGTCCTCGTATCCCGAGCTGGTCTAGGACACAAGAAGCCGCGGGGGATTCCCAGTCCCTGCCTGGCCATGACGTAAATGCTGTGGCACCCACCGTGCCGCAGCATTTTTCATGCCCGGGCCATAGGGGCCCGGTGGGGATGCGGCCTAAGTGGGAATGATCCGGAACAGGAACCTGGTGCGGACCATCACCCACAGCAGGGCCAGCACCACGGCGTACGCCACGGTGTTGAGGAAGATACTCTCCTGCTGGAGCGCGGGGATATTGGCCACGACGGCGATCAGCACCACATGCATGATGAAGACATAGAGGGTTGCGCGGCCGAGCGGGATCAGGAACCAGCCCAGGGCCCGCTCAACCGGCTTCCAGTAGGCGCTGAGGAACGCATACGCCGCCACCACCAGGAAGACGACATTGAGCAGGCGGCCCGGGGCCAGGTACGTCCGGCCAAAGAGGGCGTCATACATGGCCCGGTAGGTGGCGTCCGGCATCAGCGCCAGCCGGACGTCGTAGTTGTTGGCCAAGTAGGGGTTTCCCCAGGAGAGGAAAGCCAAGGCGAATGCGGCCACCGTACAGGCTGCCACCACCCAGGCATGGGCCGACAACCACGCGATAATGCTCCGCCGGTGGTATCCCACCACCAGCCCCAGCACGAACAGCACCTGCCACACCAGCAGCGGAAACGAGTCCTCGAACTGGGACGGCAGGATCCGGAACCTGGTTCCGGCGCCGACGGCGTACACCGCCAGCGACGCCACCAGGACCCACACGGCCTTTCCGCGGTTCAGCAGCGCCAGGATCAGGGGGCTGACCAGGAGAAGAACCACGTACAGCCCCATGACGTTGAACTGCCAGGGCCCGAACTGCAGCAGCAGGATGGCCGGCAGGACCTGGGGCGGCACCGGGAACTGGAACAGCGATGACATCCCGGCGTAGAGGTCGTACGTCCGGCCGGCACCGTTATGCCCGGCCCCGCCCGTCCCCTGGTCCACGAACGTGGTCAGTGCCTCGGTGTGGAAGAACGGAAGCTGCGCAATGAGGAAGACGCCAATCAGCACCGACAGGGCGGTCACATAGAGCTTCCCCGCCCGGCGGGAGGTGAGGTCCACAACCTTGCCGAAGTCTTCCCTGGCCTTCGGCCCGTAGACCATGCCCACCACCAGGCCGGAAAACAGCACAAAGAGTTCGGCACCGGAAACGAAGCCCACGGCCTCCTGGGTGAGCAGCTGGAACAGCGAGACCAGGCCCAGGTGGTTGACCACCACGAAGACAATGGCCATCCCGCGCAGCAAATCCACGCGCGAGTCCCTGTTTCCCGGGTCCTGGTAGCTCCACGCGGTGGCGGCGTTGACCCGGCGTGGAATCTGCCACAGCGCCGCCAGGAGGATGGCCATCGCCACGGCAACGGTCCAGACCGCTGCCCCGGACAGCGTGTTGGCCCGGACATACGATCCGTCCGCAACCACGTCGGTGACCGGCCCGGTGACCACGGCGGAGGACTTCAGCCGGTCCAGCGCGGCTTTGGCGATGGCGGGATTTCCGGTGAGCAGCCAGTCGATGCTGGCCACGCCGGTATCCCTGGTGCTGGTGCGCTCGTCCCACACCACCGCTGCCGTCCTGGCGAAAGCCGGCGAGGTGGCGGTACCCACCACCTGGTCCCACCAGGCCGGCTTGATATCCGCCTCCGGCGGTCCGCCGGCAGCAGGGCTGTAGAACGCCGATGTCTGGAGCAGGAATGGCTTCTTGCGGGCCTCCGCATAGGCATTGTAGAAGTCCTCGCCGCCCGAGCCGGTCAGCATCTCCTGGAGTTCACCGGCACGCGGCACGGTGTTGACGGCAGCCCCACCGGCGGTGTCGTCATGGTAGGCGGTCAGGCCCACCCAGTCCACGGCGTCGTCCCCCGGATAGTAGGGGGCGTAGGCGGCATCGGAGCCGTTCCAGGCGCCGTCGCCATTGGTGTCGAGGAGGGCGAAGCCGTCACTTCCCGGCGGCGGGGCATTCCGGTTCCGGTCAAAGGGGTAGTCCTTGCCCAGGTACGGCGCCCAGACCATGGCGGCCCGGCCGCCGTCGTCCTTCCTGACCGCTGCCGCGACCGCCTTGAAGGCTTCCCGGTAGGCGCCCGGCTGCTGCCCCCAGGGCACCCAACTCGAGTTCATGTCCGGGGCAAACCGGACCAACAGCCGGCCCTTGAACCCGGAGGTCAGGTCGCGGACCTTGCCGGCGAAGGCTTCCGCTTCGGAGGCGCCGATCTGGTCCAGCGGCACGGTGGGCTTCACGGTGAGCATGGCGTGGGCGCCCTTGGCCGCGGCCTGCTGCAGGAAGCCCTCAATGTTGTTCCGGTCCGAGTCGCGGAACGGAAGAGCGATGTCGTGGCCAAACACTGCCGGGCTCGCCCCCAGCCGGTCGGAGAATCCGGCGGCGGTATCCTCACCCCATTCAAGGACGGCACCCAGCCAGGGCTTGCCCTGGTCCGGTACCGCGGAGGCCGCCTGCGCGGCACCGGCGGGCGCCAGCAGCGCCAGAAGCACGACGACGGCGGCGGCCAGGAAAGCCCCGAGGAAACGATGACGGGCACGACGACGGCCGGCCTGGCGGTGCGATATTGCTGCTCGCATGCTGGCAAGACCCCCCGGTACTCCCACTGTGACGGCAGGGCGGCGCCCCGGTAGAAAACTTTATCGGTCCCGCGGCCCCGCCGGGTTCCCGTGACGCGGTGGTCGCGGGCTCTCAATTACGGAACATGACGACGGCGGCCGTGCGGCTTGGCGGCGCAGGTGTTACGTTTTTGGGGAGTAATGAGTACCGGTGTCAAGCCCTGACTGGCCGGTCGGCAACCCTCCTCTCGCGGCGGGGTGCCTCAGGTGAATACTTGGCATATCGACCGATTCGAGCTGCAAGCGTGAAAGAAGGAGATCCGTCGTGTCTGACGCACCCGCCCCTGACGAAAAATTGTCCTACCGCCTGATTACAGGCCCGGACGACCGCTCCTTCTGTGAGCGGATCTCGGCTGCGCTTGCGGACGGTTATGTCCTGCACGGCAGCCCGGCGGCCACTTTCAACGGCAGCAGCGTCATCGTGGCCCAGGCCGTTGTCCTCCCGGCCGCCATCGCGTCGGCAGACGCCGCGGTGGCCACGGCCGTTGACGACCTGGAAGGCGAGTTCGACGGCGAGGGCCACGCATGAGCTACGCGGGAGACCTGACGCCGCAGGAAGCCTGGGCCAAGCTGGAGCAGGGCGCCATCCTGGTGGACGTCCGCACCGAGGGCGAATGGGCCCACATCGGCATTCCGGACACCAAGGCAACGGACAACGATCCGCTCTTCATCCAGTGGACCTTCCCCGGCGGCATCCCCAACCCCGATTTCGTGAAGGACCTCAAGGAGCAGGCGCCCGAGGACCCCGGCGCGGAGCTGGTGTTCCTGTGCCGCTCGGGCCAGCGATCCATCGCCGCGGCCGTGGCGGCCACCCAGGCCGGCTTCACTTCCTACAACGTCCTGGAGGGCTTCGAGGGGGAACCTGACCGCTACGGCGAACGGACCGTCAACGGCTGGAAGAACCGCGGCCTGCCCACCAACCTCGGAAAGAACTAAGTGACCTTCAATCAAGACGCCCCCGGCTGGAACCCCGACACCCAGGCTGTCCGCGGCGGGCTGGACCGCACCAACTTCCAGGAAACCTCAGAGGCCATCTTCCTGAATTCCGGGTTCGTCTACGAATCCGCGGCCGCGGCCGAACGCGCCTTCACCGGCGAGGACGAGCGCTTCGTGTACTCGCGCTACGGCAACCCGTCCGTGGCCACCTTCCAGGAACGGCTCAGGCTGTTGGAAGGCACCGAGGCCTGCTTCGCGACGGCGTCGGGCATGTCCGCGGTGTTCACCGCTTTGGGCGCGCTGCTCGCCGCCGGTGACCGGGTGGTGGCCGCCCGGTCACTGTTCGGGTCGTGCTTCGTGATCCTGAACGAGATCCTGCCGCGGTGGGGCGTGGAAACGGTCTTCGTCGACGGCCCGGACCTGGACCAGTGGCGCGAGGCCCTGTCCAAGCCCACCACCGCCGTCTTCTTCGAATCCCCGTCCAACCCGATGCAGGAAATCGTGGACATCGCGGCGGTGAGCGAACTGGCCCATGCCGCCGGCGCCAAGGTAGTTGCGGACAACGTCTTCGCCACTCCCCTGCTGCAGCGCTGCGGGGACCTCGGCGCGGACGTCATCGTGTACTCCGGCACCAAGCACATCGACGGGCAGGGCCGGGTCCTGGGCGGCGCCATCCTTGGCACCAAGGAGTTCATCGACGGCCCGGTCAAGCAGCTGATGCGCCACACCGGTCCGGCGCTTTCGGCGTTCAACGCCTGGGTCCTAACCAAGGGCCTGGAAACCATGAGCCTGCGCGTCCGGCACTCCTCGACCACCGCCCTGCGGCTCGCCGAGTGGCTCGAGGAGCAGCCTGCCGTGAGCTGGGTGAAGTACCCGCTGCTGAAATCGCACCCGCAGTATGAGCTGGCGGCGAAGCAGATGAGCGCCGGCGGCACGGTCCTCACCCTTGAGCTGGCGCCCTCGGGCGGGCGCTCCGGCAAGGAGGCCGCCTTCGCCCTGTTGGACGGCCTGCGGATCATCGACATCTCCAACAACCTCGGCGATTCGAAGTCCCTGATCACACACCCCGCCACCACAACGCACCGCGCCATGGGGCCGGAGGGGCGGGCCGCCATTGGCTTGAGCGACGGCGTGGTCAGGCTGTCCGTGGGGCTCGAGGACGCGGACGACCTCATCCGCGACCTGGAACAGGCGCTGAAGCAGATCTAAGGCGTCAGGCCTGGCGGACCCGCAGGAGTTCCGGAGTGTCTTCCACGTCGGAAAGATCCAGGGCGCCGCGCATGGTGACGTCAACGGCGTGCCGGACCACTGCCCCGAAACCCATATCCTCGGGAGGCGGTCCGGCCAGCGCCCTGTCGCGGGCCCGGCGCTGTTCGGCGGCCCCTGTCCCGCGGGCGATGATGTGCTCCACGCCCTGCCGGGCCAAGGCCAGTTCGCCCTGTTCCTGCAGGACAGGTGCCAGGTAGTCCACCAGGGAACGGGCTACGTCCGCGGCCGGGGCCGGGCGGAAGTTCCCGAAGTCCAGGAGCTCGCCGCTGAGTCCCGAACTGCTGGCCTGCCAGGAGGCCATCCGCAGCAGGACAGTGGGCACGGGCGCCGGGTCCACGCCCTCGCGCCATTCCCTGCCGGCTGATTCCACCAGGGCGCGGACCAGCACGGCGATCAAGGCTGCATCCTCGGCGCGGAGGCAGACATCGGCCACCCGCACCTCAACCGTCGGGTGGTTCCGGGAGAGCCGCGCGTCGAAATACAGCATCCCCTCATCGAGCATCACGCCGGTGTCCAGCAGCCGGGTGACCACCCTCCGGTACGCGGGGTACGTCCCGTAGATCGCGGCCGGACCGGACGTCGGCCACCGGTTCCAGGCCTGGGTGCGGTAGCTTTCGAAACCGGTGGGGACGCCGTTCCAGTACGGCGAGTTGGCGCTCAACGCCGTCAGGACCGCCAGCTTGTCGCGGATCCGGTCCAGGACCGCCACGCCCTCTTCCGGTGATTCGATGTAGGTGTGCACGTGGAATCCGCAGGTCAGCTGCTCCTGCGCCGTGAGGCCAAAGCGCTCCAGCATCCTGGCGTAGCGCGGGTCCGGCGTGGTGTGGCTGGTGGATGCCAGCGGCGACGTGGCCAGCGCAGCCACCCTGGCGCCGTGTTTGGCCGCCGCTTGGTTGGCCATGGCGCGGCCGGCCCTGATCTGCTCGAGCAGGGCCCCGGAATCCAGGCAGGGCTTGGTCTGCGTCTCGATCTGCTCAAGCTTCAGCTCGGCACTGAGGCCCATCTCGTCGTCGTGATCCGCCTGCTTCCCGGAGTGGTGGAGGTCCGGGTCCACCGGGAGATCGTCCGCGGCCACACGGTGGCCTGCGAGGAGGGCGTCCGCCAGGGCAAGCGGCTCCCCGGACTCCGGATCAACAATCAGGAGTTCTTCCTCGACGCCGAAAGTACGCATACGAACATTCTGCGTCAGGGACCGGAAATTCCGGGCGCCGCTGGTCATCATGACGAAGCATGAACGCCTAGTCCTGGAAGTACTCCACCTTGGCGCCGATGGTGTTCAGGCGCTCCGCCAGGTCCTCATAGCCGCGTTCAATCACGTAGATGTTGCGCAGCTCGGAGACGCCCCGCGCGGCGAGCATGGCCAGAAGCAGGCAGGCGGCGGGCCGGAGTGCCGGCGGGCAGCCCACTTCGGCGGCACGCCACTTGGTGGGTCCGTTGACGTAGATCCGGTGCGGGTCCAGCAGCTGCACCTGCGCACCGAGCCGGTTCAGCTCCGTCAGGTAGATGGCCCGGTTTTCGTAGACCCAGTCGTGGATCATCGTCTGCCCGTGGGCGTTCGCGGCGATCACGGCAAAGAAGGGGAGGTTGTCGATGTTCAGCCCGGGGAACGGCATGGGGTGGATCTTGTCCTCGGGGGCGCGCAGCTCCGACGGCTTGGTGGTCACGTCCACCAGCCTGGTGCGGCCGTTGCGGGCCATGTATTCGCCGGAGATTTCGAGCTTCTGCCCCATCTGGCCCAGGGTGGCCAACTCGATTTCCATGAATTCGATGGGTACCCGGCGGACCGTGACCTCGGAGTTGGTGACGATGCCGGCCGTAATCAGGCTCATTGCCTCGATGGGGTCCTCGGACGGGAAATACTCGATCTCGGCGTCGATCACGGGCCGGCCGGTGATCCGCAGCGTGGTGGTTCCCACGCCATCGATGGCCACCCCGAGCATCTGCAGGTAAAAGCACAGGTCCTGCACCATGTAGTTGGGGCTGGCGTTGCGGATCACGGTTGTTCCCGGCCGGTGGGCCGCCGCCATGATCGCATTCTCGGTAACGGTGTCCCCCCGTTCGGTGAGGACAAACGAACGGTCCCGGGTGTCCGCGGGAGGCGCCTGGACCGTGTAGAAACCTGCGGTGGCTTCCACCGAGAGCCCGAATTCGCGCAGCGCCTGCATGTGGGGTTCCACCGTGCGGGTCCCGAGGTCGCAGCCGCCGGCGTAGGGCAGCCGGTACTCCCGTGACTCGTCCAGGAGGGGGCCCAGCAGCATGATGACGCTGCGGGTGCGCCGGGCCGCGTCCACGTCCATCCCTTCCAGGTCCAGGACGGCCGGGCGGCGCAGGCGGAGATCCGTGTCGTTGAGCCAGGTGCATTCCACGCCGATGCTGGTCAGCACTTCGACGATACGGTTGACTTCTTCGATCCGGGCCAGGCGGCGCAACACGGTGGTGCCCCGGTTGATCAGGCTGGCGCACAGCAGCGCCACGCCGGCGTTCTTGCTGCTGTTGACGTCCACCGCACCGGAGAGGGTACGGCCGCCCTCCACCCGCAGGTGCGTCATCCTGGGTTTACCCACGTTGACGATGCTCCGGTCGAAGATGTTCTCCAGCCGCTGGATCATCTTGAGGCTGAGGTTCTGCTTGCCTTGTTCCATCCGGGCGACGGCGCTCTGGCTGGTTCCGAGTTCGGAAGCCAACTGGCCCTGGGTCCAGCCCTTCTCGGTCCGGGCGTTCCTCAACATGGCGGCGACGTGGCCGGCGGTCTCCTGAGTCATGACGAAAATATATCATAAATGAGATAGCAGGCCGGAGCGCGGCCATCCGGGTGTTTATATGGGGTAACCTACCCGCTACATGCGATAGTACCGCCAGGTAACCCCGTTAGCTGCCCAACCACACCATGTTCCAACGGCCCGCGGCAAGCGCCGCACCAAGGGCACAGCCGGCGATCAGGACGCCGCCGCCCACCACCCACAGGTCCAGGACGCTGAACGTTGATTCCCGGGCCCAGGTCCGCTGAGCGCCGCCGAAACCCCGCGCTTCCATGGTCACGGCAAGCCTCGACGCACGGCGGATCGCCTGCACCAGGAGCCCGAAACTCTGCCCCAGGGTCGCCTTTACCCGCTGGACCACGTTGCCGCGCGACCCCACGCCGCGGGCACGCCGGGCCATGCCGATGGTCTGCCATTCCTCGGCCATGAGCCCCACCAGGCGCATCGCCGCCAGCGTTCCCAGGACGAACCGGTGCGGCAGGCGCGCCTTCTGTGCCAGCGCATCGGCAAGGTCCGTCGGATCGGTACAGCTCATCAGGAGCACCGCCGGAAGGGCGATCGCGAAGCCCCGCAGCAGGAAGCCGATGCCCAGCTGGAGGGAGCCTTCGCTCATGGTCCAGATGCCGGCGTCGAGCAGGATCCTCCCGCTGTCCGGCGCCAGGATGGAGGTGCTCCAGCCGCCGATGGCGGCGGCGAGGATCAGCGGCCAGCCCCGCTGCCAGAGCAGGGACGCGGTGAGGCCGGCCAGGGGAAACAGCATCAACTCGAAGACCAGGGCCACGGACGCGGACACCCAGTCGATGGACAGTGCCAGGACCGCGGTGATCAGCACGACAGCGGCAAATTTGCTCAGCGGGTTGGCCCGGGCAAGGAGGGCGCGGTTGCCGTCCAGGGTCAGCTGCTGCCTCATGGCGCCACCGGTTCCGCAGCGGCCAGCCGCAGCTCGGCCCCGCCCAAAGCCTGGGTGAATTCGGCGTCGTGGGTCACGGACACCACGGCCGTGCCGGCGTCCAGGAGTTCGGACAGGAACGAGGCCAGCTCTGCCCAGGTGTTGGCGTCCTGCCCGAACGTCGGCTCGTCCAGGACCAGCACCTGCGGGCTGGCGGCCAGGACCGTGGCCACGGACAGCCGCCGCTTCTCCCCGCCGGACAATGTGTAGGGATTGGCGTCCACCAGCCGGGTGAGCCGCAGCCGCTCAAGCAGCTCCTCCACCCGGTCCTCGCCGTGGCCCAGGTGCCGCGGCCCGAACAGCAGCTCGTCCAACACCTTGCCCGTCACGAACTGGTGCTCCGGTTCCTGGAACACGGTGCCCACCCGTGAGATCAACTGCTCGGCCTTCCACGCGTAGGGGTCGATCCCGGCACCGCGGCTAAGGTCCACCGTGGCGGACACCTTTCCGGCCACCGGTTCAAGGAGCCCGGCAAGGGTCAGTGCGAACGTTGATTTCCCGGCGCCGTTCGGGCCGGTGACGGCCAGCGCCTGGCCGGCCCTGACCTGCGCGGCAACACCCTCCTGGACAGGAACCGGCGGGATTTTCCGGAAGCCTTTGCGGCGGGGACGCTCGCGGGAGACGGCCAGGTCTTCGGCTGCCAGCAGGAGGTTGCCGGTTCCGGCGGCAGGGTTGCCGGACCGGCGGCGGGTGGCCGGCACATACCCCGGCACCCAGACTCCGGCTGCCGTCAGCATGGCCCGGGCCTCGCCGAGCACGCGGTCCGGAGGTCCGTCCAGGAGCACGGCGGGATCCGAGGCGGAGCCCGGCTGCAGGACCACGATCCGGTCCACCAGGTCCTTCCAGACGGAAACCCGGTGCTCCACCACCACCAGGGTGGCACCGGTCTTGTCCAGGCAGCGTGCCACGGCGTCACGGACCTCCAGGACGCCGTCCGGGTCGAGGTTGGCGGTGGGCTCATCCAGCAAGATCAGCCCGGGGCGCATCGCCAGGATGCCCGCCAGCGCCAGACGCTGTTTCTGCCCGCCGGAGAGGGCCGACGTCGGGTGGTCCAGCGGGAGGTGGGAGAGTCCGACGTCGGCAAGCGCCTCGTGCACGCGCGCCCAGATGGCGTCGCGGGGCACGGCAAGGTTCTCGGCGCCGAAGGCGACGTCATCCCCCACCCGGGAGAGGACCACCTGGGTCTCCGGGTCCTGCTGCATGAGGCCGGACCGGCCTCGACGCTCGCGGGGTGGAGCGCCGTCGACCAGCAACGAACCGGACTCGTCCGCGTCGCCGGCCTCGCCGTCGTCGTTAATGTCGCCCAGGACCCCGGCGAGGGCATGCAGGAGCGTCGATTTCCCGGCACCCGAGGGACCGAGCAGGAGTACCCGCTCTCCGGGGCGGATATCCAGGTCGAGGGCGTGGACTGCAGGTTTGGCCCTGCCGGCATGCCGCCAGCCCCAGCCACGGGCCGTAATGGCGGCAGGGCGCACGCCTCCTGCGGCGTCCTGGGAGGGCGCCATCAGGAGAAGACTGGCTCCGTTGCAGCCTTGCGGGACGCGAAAGAGCTCAGCACGCCGGTGCGGGCCAGTCCGCGGGTGGCCAGCCAGGACAATGCGCCCGCCAGCACGGCGCCGGACACCGTGGTCAGGACTATGTAGGCGAGCTTGTCCGCCCCGGAGTAGGCAATGTTCCAGCCCCAGGGTGCGAATGAGTCATTCAGGCCGCAGAAGAAGCCCGCGGCCGCCCCCGCCAAGAGGGAGACGGGCAGGTTGAACTTGCGGTAGACGAAAACCGCGAAGATGATTTCCGCGCCCAACCCCTGGATGAAACCGGAGAAAAGGACTGAGGCGCCATACTGGGAACCCATCAGGAGCTCGCCCGTTGCGGCCACGGTTTCGCAGAACAGGGCGGCTCCGGGTTTGCGGATGATGAGCATTCCCAGCACGCCGGGAATCATCCAGCCGCCGGCCAGGATCCCGGTCAGGGGCGGGTAGGCGGCGTTCATGGGGGCCGACAGGGCGGCGGCGCCCTGGTCCCAGGCCCAGAAAATGACTCCGCCGGCGATGGCCACCAGGGCCGCCACCACGATGTCGACGACGCGCCAGGACTTACTGGTGGTCTTCTTGATTGCAGCAGTACTCATGTGATCCTCCTGGGTAACAGGAGGGGAAAGTGGCTCCGGCTGGCGGACCGTTACCGGTCCGGCCGGACACTTTGAGAACTCGACTCCCTTGCGCCGGTACTAACCGGATCAGGTTCGAGGGTCTGCGGCTGTCCCGCACTCTCAGCGCCCACCTGCGGTTCCCGGCATGGCCGGTTGTCCGACGGCGGCGCTCCCCTGTCGTTTTTAGATGTTGATGTTCGCGTGTAAATACTGCCCGGTTCGGGCGTGGTCAAGTTTACACCTGGCGGGGGCTGGGCGGCGGCCATGACGGCTGTTGCACCGGATGTGACCGCGGACCGCCGTCAGCGGGCCGGAGAGGATGCCGGCCATGCCCTTGCCCGGACCAGTCCGGGTGTACGGCTAGGCTGGAGGCAGTCCGTTTTCCGCCCGCAAGGAGTACTAGGAATGAACCTCTTCATCAAGCTGCTCGGTACCGGGGTGAGCCTGGGCGCAGGCCTGGTCGGCACCAAGCTCGTCAACACCATCTGGGAAAAGACCACCGGGCAGAAGCCGCCCAGCGGCAAGGGCGAGGACGTGCCCACCAGCCTGCGGTCGGCATTGACCTTCGCACTGATCTCCGCCTCCGTCAGCGCCACCATCCAGGTCCTGGCCAACCGGGGCACCCAGCGCGCCATCACCCGCTTCGCCAAGACGCAGGACATCGTCTAGCTGCTGGCGTTTTTAGCCGTCGTCGCGGTTGTCCGTCCGGGCAGCCTCGGCGGCGGCTTTTTGCACTACGGCCTCGAGTTCATCGGCGGCGAGCAGCTCCCGGTGCAGGTGCTTGGTGCGGTAGCCGGCCCGGCCCACCATGTGCGCGGACACCGGCACCGTGAGCAGCTGGAAGATCCAGGCCACCACCAGGACCGGCCACACCCACCAGGTGCGCATCTGCAGCCCAATCGCTGCCAGCAGCAGGAACAAGCCCAGGACCTGCGGCTTGGTGGCGGCGTGCATGCGGCTCATCAGGTCCGGGAAACGGAGCAGCCCGATTGCGGCGCCCAGGGACAGGAGCGCGCCCGCCACCATGAACACCGCGGAGGCAAGGTCGATCCACGCGTCCGCGCCGGAAAAGTCAGGATTCATGGGGGTTCACCCTCCGGTCGGCGACGAACCGGGCCACCGTGACCGACCCGATGAACCCGATGATGGAGATGGCCACCACCAGCATCAGGTTGTTCAGGTGCCGGTTCACGGCCATGTCCACGCACAGGGCCCCGCCCAGGATGGCGAGCAGGACATCGGCCGCAAGGACCCGGTCCAGCAGCGAAGGGCCGCGGGCAATCCTGATGATGGCCCCGCCCGCGGCGAGGGAGAAGATGACGGCCGTGACCGCCAGGACAACGGGCATCATGCGGACGCCTCCATTCGGACGGCTTCAAGTTCTTCGGCGGAACCCATGATGCGGATCAGGCCTGCTTCGATGGACCGGACCTCGTTCCGCAGGCCCTCGATGTCCTGCTTCGAGGTGATGTTCAGTGCGTGCAGGTACAGGGTGGAGGCCGGGCGGTCTACCTCCACCACCAGGGAGCCGGGAATCAGGGAGATCACGTGACCGGTGGCCGTGACGATCAGGTCCTGGTGGCTCCGGAGCTTCACCGCGACGACGGCGTTGGTCACCTTGGGTCCGCGGACGGTGGCCAGGTACAGGACCTGGCCGCTGGCGACCACCACTTTCGCCAGGAAGGCAAAGGCAAAGGGCACGGCGTACAGGATGTTGAACCGGCCGCTGAGTTCCACCGGCGGAAGGTAGAACAGCCTGGCAACGCCCACCGCCAGCAGGGCGCCGAAGAGCAGGTTCCCGGGGCTGAAGTCCTGCCAGAGGGCACCCCACACGATCACCAGCCAGACCAGGAGGGGAAGCTCCTGGCGCAGCGAAATCCGTTTGCGGCTCATCGTCCTCCTCCCGTCACGGTGGCCGGGACGGCGGTATTGCTGCCGAGGACCGACTGGATGTACGGGGCCCGGTCGAGCATGTCCCGCGCAGCCTGGTCGGAGAGACCGAACAGCGGCCCGGCGAACACGGTCAGGGCGACGCCGAGCACCACCAGGCCAAGGGTTGATCCCACCATGGTGCGCGGAAGGAGCGTGACCGTGTTGAGTTTGGCGCCCGGCCCGGCGGCGCGCCCGGAGGGTCCGGCCAACAGCACAGGGTCCGGATGTTCGGCGTCCTCCGGCTTCCGCCAGAACGCACGGTTCCATACGCGGGCGATGGCCAGCAGCGTCAGCAGGCTGGTCAGCACCCCTCCGATCACCAGCGCGTAGGCCAGCGGGGTTCCCAGCTCAATGCCGGCCTGCAGCAGCCCCACCTTGCCGAGGAACCCGGAGAACGGGGGGATGCCGGCCAGGTTCATACCGGGGATGAAGAACAGCATTGCCAGCAGGGGCGACAGCTTGGCCAGCCCGCCGAGCCGGTCAACCGAGGAGCTTGCCGCCGCGGCGTTCGATCAGGCCGGTCACCAGGAACAGGCTGGTCTGGATGGTGATGTGGTGCGCCACGTAGAAGACCGCCGCTGCCAGGCCTGCCACGGAGGACATGGCCAGGCCGAACACCATGTACCCGATGTGGCTGACCAGGGTGAACGAGAGCAGACGCTTGATGTCGCTTTGCGCCAGCGCACCAAGGATGCCCACCACCATGGTCAGCAGTGCCACCACCATCAGTGGCGTGTTCAGGGTGTCGCCGGGGAACAGCAGCGTTTCGGTCCTGACCATGGCGTACACGCCCACCTTGGTCAACAGGCCGGCGAACACGGCGGTGACGGGTGCCGGCGCCGTGGGGTAGGAGTCGGGGAGCCAGAAGGACAGCGGGAAGACGGCGGCCTTGATGCCGAACGCCACCAGCAGCATGACGTGCAGCAGGGTCCTGGTGCCTTGGTCCAGGTCGCCCAGCTTGAGGGCGAGGTCGGCCATGTTCACTGTCCCGGTTGCCCCGTACACCATGGCGATGGCGATCAGGAAGAGCACGGAGGACACCACGGACACCACCACGTAGGTGACGCCGGCGCGGATCCGGGGCCCGGTGCCGCCCAGGGTCATGAGCACGTAGCTTGCGGTCAGCAGGATCTCGAAGCCGACGTAGAGGTTGAAGAGGTCCCCGGAGAGGAACGCGTTGGACACCCCTGCCACCAGGATCAGGTAGGTGGGGTGGAAGATCGAGACCGGGGCGTCTTCGTCGCCGTCGGCCATGCCCTGCCCCGTGGCGTACACCAGCACGGCGAGGCTCACGGCCGAGGAGACCACCAGCATCAGCGAGGAGAATTGGTCCACCACCATGACGATGCCCCAGGGCGGCAGCCAGCCCCCGATGGTCACCGCGGCGGTTCCGCTGTTCCAGGCGGACGCCAACAGGAGGCATTCCAGGGCCAAGGTGAGCGACAACAGTCCGATGCTGACCGCCCGCTGGGCCCGGGAATGCCGGATCAGGAGGAAGGTCAGTGCGGCCCCCAGGATGGGAAGGACGACGGCGAGCGGGGCCAGGCTGGCGATGTTCACTTCTTGCCGCCTTCCGGGCCGGATTCGATGGTGGGCGAGCCGGGCTGTTCTTCCGCGGCCGCCTGCTCGGCCGGCATTTCCCGGCCTCCCGCCGTGACGGTGGCAAGCGGAAACTCGGATGTTTCGGCCGGAATTTCGGCGTCGTCCTCCGCGTCGAAGCTCGGTGTTTCCGCCACCCGGAGGTCCTCCACGTCATCCTGGATATCGTCTTGGCGGGCCAGGACCCACGTGCGGTAGATGATGCCCAGCATGAACGCGGTCACGGCGAAGGAAATCACGATCGAGGTCAGGATCAAGGCTTGCGGCAGGGGATCGTTGTAATCACCGGCCGGGGTGTCCTTGGTGAAAAACGGAGCCAACCCGGCGTATCCCCCGGTGGACAGGATCAGCAGGTTGGTGGCGTTGGCCAGCAGCATCAGCCCGAGCAGGACGCGGGTGAGGCTGCGTTCGAGGATCAGGTAGATGCCGCAGGCATACAGGGCGCCCATGACGATCAGCAAGGTCAGGTTGACGCTCATGCGTTGCCCTTTGCGGTGGTCTCGGCAGGAATACGGTCCGGTTCCTGGTCCTGCTGTGCCGGTTCAGGCCCGGCCGCGGCGGACCGTTCCTCCATGTGTTCATCAATCTCGGCGCCGAGGCTGCGCAGCACGTCAAGCACCAGGCCCACCACCACCACATACACGCCGATATCGAAGATGGTGGAGGTGACGAACTTGATGTCGCCGAACACGGGCAGCCACACCTCGATGATGGCGGACTGGAACACCTGGCCGCCCAACAGCAGGGGCGTCACACCGGAGGCCGCGGCCAAGGCGAGGCCTGTGCCCAGCAACGCACCCGCGCTCAGCGGTGCGGCTTCCCGCAGTTCGAACCGCCCACCGGCCAGGTAGCGGATGGTCAGGGCCAGGCCTGCGGTCAGGCCGCCGGCAAAACCGCCGCCGGGCAGGTTGTGGCCGGCCAGCAGCAGGTAGAGCGAGAAGATGATCATCGAGTGGAACATCAGGCGGGTGACCACCTCGAAGATGATGGAGCGGCGTTCCGGGGCGAGGGTCCTGCCCGCCACGATCCAGGCGTCCCGTGCCGAGGCGGCGAACTTCCGGCTGATGGCCAGCGCCGCACCGTCGCGGGACCCGGGGTCCACGCCGTGGTACCGGCCCACGGTGCCCTCGGCAACGGAGGCGGACCGTTGCAGGCGGTCCCCGCGGCCGCGGACAAAGATCAGGCTGGCCACGCCGGTGGCGGCCAGGGCAAGGACACTGATCTCACCGAACGTGTCCCACGCCCGGATGTCCACGAGCGTCACGTTGACCACGTTCAGGCCGCCGCCGCCCTCATAGGCGAGCTGCGGGAACTGCAGGGACACCGGGATGGCGGTCCTGGCTCCCATGGCGAAGATCGCGGCGAACACCATGGTCACGCCGAAGCCCAACCCGATGATGACGCGCAGCACCCGGTACTTTCCGCCGGTGCGGTCACGAAGCTCGGGGGAAGGCTGCGCATGGCCAGGACGAACGCCACCAGGATGATGGTTTCCACCAGCATCTGGGTCAGGGCAAGGTCGGGGGCGCCCTGCAGGGCAAACATGAGGGCGATGCCGTACCCGGTGACGGAGACCATCAGCACCGCCAGGAAGCGCTTGTTGGCCTTGACGGCGGCCAGCGCGCCAATCACGATGCCCACGCCGGCCACGAGCTGCAGCGGTGAGTGCGGGTCCACGAGGTAGATGTCCTGCGGCAGGGTATTGCCGCTGAGCAGGATGGCGGTGAGCGGCAGGACGAACGCCACGCTGAGGATCACGGCGAGGTAGAAGTAGAGGGAACCGCGCTGGGTCCGGCCCGTGATCCAGACGGCGGCGTCGTCCAGGGCGCCGATGGTGAGCTGGTAGCCCCGGTCGCCGTCCACCCAGCCCGGAACCAGTGCCTGCGCCCTGGCCACGGCGTTGCGGCCGAAGTACATGGCCAGGCCCAGCACGAACGTGACGGCCGTCAGCCCAAGGGCGGGGGTGAAACCGTGCCACAGCGCCAGGTGGCCGGCCTGCTCAGCCGGCGTTCCGGCGTCGGACGCCGTGGAGGCGAACAGCGCCGCGTACGGCTGGATCCAGGCGTCCACCGGCACCGGCCAGAGCCCGTAGGCGATGGTCAGGAGGCTCAGGACCGCGGGCGCGGCAAGGAAGGAGGGCCGGATGGCTTTGAACGGGGTGGGCTCCACGCCGGGCTTGGCCGCGAAGGCACCCCACATGAACCGGGCGCTGTAGGCGAAGGTCAGGATGGATCCCACCACCAGGCCGGCCAGCACCACCATGCCCCACGGACCGGCATGCGGGCCGGTGGCGTGGTGCACGAACGCTTCGAGTACCGATTCCTTGGCCACAAACCCTGCCAGCAGCGGCACCCCGGCCATGGAGGCCGCACCGATGCCCGCCACAATGCCCAGGGCCCGCGAGGACCGGAAGACGCCGGAGAGTTTCCGCACATCACGGGTCCCGGACTGGTGGTCGATGATGCCCACCACCAGGAACAGCGTGGCCTTGAACAGCCCGTGGGCCAGCAGCATTGCCAGCCCGGCCAGGGCGGCGTCCGGCGTCCCCAGGCCCACCACCATGGTGAGGAAGCCCAGCTGGCTGACGGTGCCGTAGGCAAGGATCAGTTTGATGTCGGTTTGCCGGAGCGCCCGGTAGCCTCCCACCAGCATGGTGGCCAGGCCCAGGCCCAGGACCACGGGCTGCCAGTACGCCGTCTCCGCAAAGCCCGGGGCAAGGCGGGCCACCAGGTAGATTCCGGCCTTGACCATCGCCGCCGCGTGCAGGTAGGCGCTGACGGGGGTCGGCGCAGCCATGGCACCCGGGAGCCAGAGGTGGAACGGGACCAGCGCGGACTTGGTGATGGCACCCACCAGGATGAGCACGACGGCGGCGCTCACCATGGCGCCTGAGGGTCCGGAGACGAGCACGGCGGCTTGCTCCAGGATGCTGGAGACGCGGTAGGTGCCCGCGGTGTAGCCCAGCATGATCAGGCCCACCAGCATGGCCAGGCCACCGGCCGTAGTGACCATCAGCGCCTGCAGGGCAGACCGGCGGGCCGCGAGCCGGGTCCTGGCAAACCCGATCAGGAGGTAGGACAAGATGGTGGTGAGTTCCCAGAAGATGAACAACAGCAACAGGTCATCGGCAAGCACCAGGCCGAACATGGCACCGGCGAACGCCAGCAACTGTGCGCCGAACGGACCGAGGTCCTGGTCTTTGCGTTTGAAATACCGGGCACAGTAAAGCAGCACCAGCGCACCGACACCCAGCACCAGCAGGGACATCACCCAGGCCAGTGCGTCCATCCGGAACGCAAATTCGAGGTGGAGGCCGGGAATCCATTCGAAGACTTCGGTTACTGAACCTGTCCCGGAGTAGACGGCGCCGTGCTGGAAAGCCAGCCAGGCGAAGGAAACAGCCGGGACGGCCGCCAGCGCGTAGAACGCATTCCGGCCCCAGGCCCTGAAGAGGAAAGGCGCCAGGACAGCCACCGAAAAGTGCACGGCAAGGACTGTTATCACTGGTATCTCCGCAACGTCAGGGATTCGATTGTCAAAAGTTGGAGCAGGCGGCAAGAAAGTTAGATCCGGGAGGCTCCAGTTTATCAAGGCTCCGGCACCGCCTTTTCTGGTGCGTGTGGGCCCGCGCGGCGAATTCCCCCACGTCACGGGGCTGTGCTCCGCCGGGTGTTCGCCACGGGCGGATACGATTCAACGTATGAACAGCGCCAGCGCTCAGGGGGCAATGCGGCCTGCCTCGGAACTTGAATCCGGAAACCGGACTTCCACCAAGCGCCGCATCCTGGCGTGGGCCTCTTGGGACTGGGGCTCGGCGGCCTTCAACGCGGTCATGACCACGTTCGTCTTCACCGTCTACCTGACGTCCAACGCCTTCGGCGGGGAGGACAGTGCTTCCGCGGTCCTGGGGTCCGCCCTGGCTGTTGCCGGGTTCGCCATCGCGCTCCTGGCGCCGGTCACCGGCCAGCGCTCGGATGCGGGCGGCCGCCGCAAGCTGTGGCTGGGGGTGAACTCGGCCGCCGTCGCCATCCTTACCGCCCTGTGCTTCTTCGTGTTTCCGCACCCGGAATTCCTGCTCCCCGGCGCCTGCCTGATTGCGCTGGGCAATGTGTTCTTCGAGTTCGCCGGCGTGAACTACAACGCCATGCTGGCCCAGGTCTCCACGCCGCAGAACATCGGGAAGGTCAGCGGGATCGGCTGGGGCGCGGGCTACGTTGGCGGAATCGTGGCCCTCCTGATCGTCCTGCAACTGTTCGTCCAACCGGCTTTCGACTGGGCCGGGGCGTCCACCACGGAGAGCCTGAACATCCGGCTGGTAGCCGTCTTTTCGGCGCTCTGGTTCTTCGTCTTCGCCCTCCCGGTGCTGTTCGCCGTTCCCGAACTGCCCCGCGCCACGCAGGCCGCCCGCCTGGGCTTCCTGGCCAGCTACGGGCTGCTGTTCCGGCGCATCAAGGCCATCTACGCCACCAGCCCGCACACCATCTATTTCCTGCTCGCCAGTGCCGTCTTCCGGGATGGCCTGGCCGCCGTCTTCACCTTTGGCGGCATCATCGCGGCCGGGACCTTCGGCTTCGCTCTGCCGCAGGTCATCTTCTTCGCCATCTTCGGGAACGTGGTGGCGGCCATCGGTGCCGTGATCGGCGGCTTCCTGGACGACAAAGTGGGCCCCAAGGCCGTCATTACGGGTTCCCTGGTGGGGCTCCTGGCCGCCGGGACCGCCATCCTGGTCCTGGGCAACGGAAACTATTCCTTCTTCGGCATGGATTGGGCCGGGAGCACCACGTTCTGGGTATTCGGGTTGTTCCTCTGCCTGTTCGTGGGGCCGGCCCAGTCCTCGTCCCGCGCCTACCTGGCGCGCCTGGCGCCGCACGGGGAATCGGGAGAGCTCTTCGGGCTGTACGCCACCACCGGACGCGCTGTCAGCTTCCTGGCACCCGCCCTCTTCACCCTGTGCATCACCGTGGCCACCCCGCTGGTACCCGCCGGGCAGGCCCAGCGCTGGGGCATCCTGGGCATCCTGGTGGTGCTGCTGGCCGGGCTCCTGGTCCTGCTGCCGGTGAAGTCTCCGGACAAGGCCGCCATCGCCGTGGTCCCCGCCGCCTGACGCCGCTTCCGGCACCCGCCGGGGCCGGGCCGGGTGTTGCCAGGCAGACTAGGCTGGAACCATGAACGTGGACGAAACCAACCTGCCCGGCCTGGGCCGCCGGAAGGATTTCATGACCGCCTCCGGACGCCGCATCGGGGTCGTGGAGCTGCGCGAAGGCCAGACCGAACTTATCGTCTCCACCTGGGACGATCCCGATACCTGCCAGGCTTCGATTCCGCTCACCAGCGACGAAGCCGCCACGTTGGGCAACCTCCTGGGCGGCACCCACCTGGCCATGAAGCTCGCCGAGGAGCACAAGGACGTCCCCGGCATCGTCACCCGCCAGTTCTCCATCGCCGCTGACTCCCCGTTCCAGAACCAGCCCATGGGCAAGGCCTGCATCCGTACCAGGTGCGGCGTCTCCATTGTGGCCATCATGCGTGAAGGCGAGGTGCTGCCCTCCCCAGGGCCCGACGTCGTCCTCCACCCCGGCGACCTGCTGGTGGCGGTGGGCACCCAGGAAGGCCTGGACTCCGCGGCCAATATCCTGCGCCACGGCTAAGCCGAATGGACCCGTTGGCCCAGACCCTCATTGAGCTGGGGGCCGTTGTGTTCTGCCTCGGCCTGCTGGCCAGGCTGGCCGGCCGGATCGGAATGTCCCCCATCCCGTTCTACCTGCTGGGCGGACTCGCCTTCGGGGCAGGCGGCATCGTCAAGCTGGAGGGAATGCACGAGTTTGCACACCTTTCCGGCGAGATCGGCGTCATCCTCCTGCTGCTTATGCTTGGATTGGAATATACGGCCGCCGAGCTGTTCACCGGGCTGCGCCGTTCGTGGCAGGCCGGCGTCCTGGACCTGGTCCTGAACTTCATTCCCGGCGCAGGCCTCGCGCTGGTCCTCGGCTGGGGCGGCGTAGGTGCCATGGTCATGGGCGGCGTAACGTACATTTCGTCGTCCGGCATTGCCGCCAAGGTCATTACGGACCTGGGCCGGCTGGGAAACCGTGAAACACCAGTGGTGCTGTCCATCCTGGTCTTCGAGGACCTCGCCATGGCCGTCTACCTGCCCATCCTCACTGCAACGCTCGCCGGTGTGAGTTTCCTGGGCGGCCTCACCACGGTGGGAATCGCTCTGGCGGTGGTGAGCCTGGTCCTGATGGTGGCGTTGCGGCACGGGCACCATGTCTCCAAAGCCGTCCACAGCGAGAACTCCGAGGTCTTCCTGCTCAACGTCCTGGGTGCCGCGTTGCTGGTGGCCGGCGCGGCGTCAGCCATGCAGGTGTCCGCAGCGGTGGGCGCCTTCATGCTGGGCATCGCCATCTCCGGCGCCACGGCCCACAGCGCCACCCGCATCCTCGAGCCGCTACGCGACCTCTTCGCCGCCATCTTCTTCGTGGCGTTCGGGCTGAACACGGATCCCACGTCCATCCCGCCGGTATTGGGCTGGGCCTTGGTGTTGGCGGCGGTCACGGCGGCCACCAAGATGCTGACCGGCATCTGGGCGGCAAAACGCGCCGGAATCGCCCGCCCGGGCCGCTTCCGCGCCGGCGCCGCACTCATCGCACGCGGCGAATTCTCCATCGTGATCGCCGGGCTGGCGGTCGCGTCAGGCGCGGTTCCGCACCAGCTGGCGGCGCTGGCCACAGCCTATGTGCTGCTCATGGCGGTGCTGGGCCCGCTGGCGGCACGCTACGTGGAACCTTTGGCCAAGGCGGCCATCCGGCGCCGGCCCGCCGTCGCGTCCCAGTCGTAACGCTGCCGCCCCGCCGGATCCGGCGTTGCCGGTGCTAGATGCTGGTGCGGTGGAAGTTGAGGTGGCTGCGGCTGGCCGTGGGACCGCGCTGGCCCTGGTATCGGTTGCCGTACTCCCCCTGGCCGTAGGGGAACTCCGCGGCGGAGCTGAGCCGGAAAAAGCAGAGCTGGCCGATCTTCATGCCGGGCCAGAGCTTAATCGGCAGGGTGGCCATGTTGGACAGCTCCAGCGTGACGTGCCCGGAGAAACCAGGATCGATGAAGCCTGCAGTGGAGTGCGTCAGGAGGCCCAGCCGGCCCAGGGATGACTTGCCTTCCAGGCGGGCGGCGATGTCGTCGGGCAGGGTGACGGTTTCGTACGTGGACCCCAGGACGAACTCCCCCGGGTGGAGGATGAACGCTTCGTCCTGCTCCACTTCCACCAGCCGCGTCAGTTCGGGCTGCTCCAGCGCTGGGTCGATGTGCGCGTATTTGTGGTTGTCGAACAACCTGAAGAATTTGTCGATCCGGACATCCACGGACGATGGCTGGACCATCGCGGGGTCGTAAGGTTCCAGCACGATCCGCTGGGAATCAATTTCGGCACGAATGTCGCGGTCAGAGATCAGCACGGCTCCCAAATTACCGCATCGGTTATCCACACCCCCACTTTCCCGTTGTTGCTGTGGCCCCGTGGGGCTAATGTTGCGAATGAAAGCCGCCGGAATGGTCTCCCGGTAGGCATGACAGAGCTGGGGATGTTGTGAATAAATTGGTGGCACCGTCTTTTATTGGCGTGCTCTGTGCGTTGGCGCTGGTCTCATCGTCCGCCACTGCTCCTCCTGCGCCGCCGCTCGGCCAGGCCTCGGGCGCGGCGAGCATCACCCTCGCCGCTCCCTTAGTGCGAAACCCCAACAAATCCGCTGCCGCGGATCCAGGCATAGGGAACCTCACGCCGGCCGTGGACCCGGACATCAGGGCGGCTGCACCGCTGCCCGCACCCACCCCCACCGCTGCGTCGGCGCCCGCAACGTCAACAACGGCTGCGGCGTCCTCCCCGTCCACCCCGCCATCCACCGGAGCGCTCCCCGCCACCGCCCCGGCAGCGACGGCAGCCGACGTGCCGTCCATCCCTCCACTGTGGGCGCCCGACCAGGAACTCGCCGCCCCGGCCCAGGTGGCCGCACCCGAATCGGCCGCCGCGCTGCCCTCCACCGAGTCGCTCGTCCCGGACAGCAACGCGGCCGCCATCCTCACGGTCTTCACCAAGATCAATGAGTACCGGGTGGCCAACGGCCTGAACAAGGTGAAGTACCACCCCACCGTGGCCGGCATGTCCCAGGAATGGTCGGACAACATCGCCACCCGGGAGGTGGTGGAGCACCGGGCCTCCTTCTGGACCGACCCCCGCGCGATGAACCCCAACAACGGGGCCGGTGAGATCATCGCCATCCGGACGGACCGCGACGCCGCCCAGCTCGTGGAATGGTGGAAGGGCTCCCCCGGGCACAACGCCATGCTCCTGGACCCCAGGTTCAACGTCATGGGAGCCGGCATCTCCTACACCAACTCCACCTACCAGATCTGGGGAGTGGTGAACTTCTTCGGCTACACCACGCTGCCCGCCGGAACCCTCGATTCCCCGGGCGGCGCAGGCTCCGGCTCCGGCTCCGGCGGACCCTTCCCGGCACCCCCGCCAAGCCTGTGCGATGCCCTGGTACGGCACATGCCGCCCACCCTGAACCTTTCCGCCGCCGCGATCACCGGCCCGGCCGACCTCGTGTCGGTCGACTCCGCGGGGCAACTGTTGAACAGGGCAGCCACCGGGCCCCGCACCTACGCCGCCGCAAAAGTGATCGGCTCAGGGTTCGCCGGCGCCAAGGAAGTCTTCGTGACCGACTGGGACCGCGACGGCACCTTCGACGTCCTGGTCCAGTGGACCACGGGCAACCTGGCCCTCTACCGGGGCATCGCCACCGGCGGATTCCAGGCGCCCATCACGCTCGGCACGGGCGGCTGGAACACCTTGACCCTGGCGGTGGGAGGCTGGTGCGCCAACAACAGGATGCCCCAGATCCTTGCCCTCGACGGCTCCGGGAACCTGTTCCTCTACCCGAACAAGGGCACCGGCGACATTGCGGACCGCGTCACCATTGCCACCGGCATCTCCGCCTCCCGGCTGGCCATGGTGGACTACGACGCTGACGGCTTCCAGGACATCCTGGCGCTCAAGGCCGACGGCACTGTCACGCTGTACCGCGGGTGGGGCACCACCACCCTCCGCGCTGAGGCACGGCCCACCGTAGCCACGGGCTGGACGGACGTCACCGGGATCCGCGCGCTGCGCAACGTGACCGGGCTGAACTCCACCGGAGTGGCGCTGCGCCGGGCAAACGACACCGTGCAGTACTGGGACCTGGGCTCCGGAAGCCTCGCGTCGCCGTCGAACATTGCCGGGCCCTGGACCGGCCAGCGGCTGGCGCAGTAGACCCGGGATAGCAGGCCCTGCCCCGCAGGGTTCAGAGGGCGGGCTGGAGTTCCAGGATGTCCTTCAGCCGCTCGAGCTGGCCGACGTCGGAGCTGACGCGGCGCTGCAGCATCCCGTCCAGGAGCCCCAAACGGTTGAGGATGCTGAAGCGGCCCTCGCGTTTGGCTTCCACGGCGAACCGGACGCGGGTGCCGGAGCCTTCGGTGCTGAGGTAGTACCCGCCCCAACGGGTGGCGGGCCCGGAAACGATGTGGAACTCGATTTCAGCCCCGGGCCGGACATTGGTGATTTCCAGCTCCGCGGGAATGCTCAGCCCGGAACGGCCGGCCACCATCTTGCGGTAAACGGCGCCTTTGCTGTCGGCCGGACCCTGCACGAGCTTGACACTGCGGACGTCGTGCCGCCAGGAGGGGAGGTTGGTGGCGTCAAGGAGGTACTGGTACACGGCCATGGCGTCACGCTCAATGAGGACCTCGTTTTCTGCGCTTGCCATGAAGATATTTCCTGTGGTTGACGTCGGCTGCCGCAGTAGCCGCCTCCCCCAATGTGGCCGCTACCCGGATCAGGTTAGCCAGCGCCCGTCCGCCGGACCTAGCCGGCAGGGCCGACGTTATTGAAGAGTTACTGGATGACGCCGGGGGTTTGGAGGACACGCAACGCCCCCGCTTGCCCGGTTGGCGGGGAGCCCCTCGATCTGCGCTAAGCTAAGTTCTGCCCCGCGCGAGTGGCGGCACTGCGGCTGTAGCTCAATGGTAGAGCGCTAGCTTCCCAAGCTTGATACGCGGGTTCGATTCCCGTCAGCCGCTCTGGAACCTCCCTCCCCATGTGTTGCAACCGCCCGGCGCCCATTAGGTGCAGGGGTGTAGGGTCGGTAGCCAGGAACCTTTTCGGTTCCGCTACAGGAGCAATCATGGCTGACAAGTCCCCGCGTCAAACGGCATCAAAAAAGTCCGGCAAGTCCATCAAGGAAAAGCGCGCAGACAAGAAGGCCGCCGCAGCGCCGGCCAGCTCCCTGGACATCACGTCCACCAAGGCCGCAAAAAAGAAGTGAGCGGCCACGAACCCCGGTTGAGCCTGGGCGTCCTGGCCTCCACGCGAAAACCGGACGAGCGCCGCGTACCCATCCACCCCCTGCATGTCGAACGGATCGCCCCCGCACTGCGGCAGCGCATCATCCTGGAGCAGGGCTACGGTGAGCGCTTCGGCGTCCCGGACAGCCACCTCTCCGCGCTTGTGGGACGCATGGCGGCCCGGGAAGAACTGCTGGCCGCGGCCGATGTCGTCCTCCTGCCCAAACCGCAGCCGGAAGACCTGGCGGAGATGCGGGACGGGCAGGTCCTCTGGGGGTGGCCGCACTGCGTCCAGGACCGGGCCATCACCCAGCTGGCGATTGACAAGAAACTGACCCTCATCGCGTTTGAGGCGATGAACCACTGGGCCAGCGACGGCGGGTTCGGCCTGCACGTGTTCCACAAGAACAATGAGCTGGCCGGCTACTGCTCGGTCCTGCACGCGCTGGCGCTGACAGGTTCCACCGGGGACTACGGGCGCCGGCTGAGCGCCGTCGTGATCGGTTTCGGTGCCACGGCGCGCGGGGCGGTGACGGCGCTGAACGCGCACGGCATCCACGATGTCCAGGTGCTGACCAACCGCGGCGTGGCAGCGGTGGGCGCCCCCATCCATTCAGTGAACATCGTTCAGTTCGACCACGACGACGAGGCTCCCTTCCTGAGCCAGGTCATCACCGAACGGGGCAGGGTCCCGCTGGCACCGTTCCTCGCCGAGAGCGACATCGTGGTCAACTGCACGCTGCAGGACCCGAACAACCCGCTTACGTACCTGCGGACCGAGGACCTGGCAGCGTTCAGCCCGGGCAGCCTTATCGTTGACGTTTCCTGCGATGACGGCATGGGCTTCAGCTGGGCCAGTTCCACCACGTTTGCGGTCCCGATGATCACGGTCGGCGACCACATCAACTACTACGCGGTGGACCACAGCCCGTCCTACCTCTGGAACTCCTCGAGCTGGGAGATCAGCCAGGCGCTCCAGCCGTTCCTCGAAACAGTCATGGGCGGACCGGCCGCGTGGGACGCGAACGACACCATAGCGCGGGCCATCGAGATCCGCGAAGGGGTCATTCGAAACGAGGCCGTGCTGCAATTCCAGGAGCGCGCCGCGGAGTACCCGCACCAGGCGTTGCACCCGGCAGCTGTTTAGGCAAGCTCCGCCGAACGGCAGCCGGGCACGGCGCCGCGCCCGGCTGCCCCCAGCGGCGCCGGCGCGCCTTCCCTAGGCGCCGGCGGTTTTCAGGCGCCGGCGTGCCGGCTGACGATCCGCAACGGGCGGCGCCCCTTCAGGTCCATCCGGAGCTGCAGGCCGCCCTTGCGGGCCAGCACGGCCCCCACCGACAGCGCGGCCAGCGCGGGTACGCCACCGGATACCAACAGCGCGGCGTGAGGGTTCAGATGCTCGGCGATCCAGCCCAGCATGGGCCCGCCCAGCGCCTGGCCGCCGATCAGCACCATGATGTACAGGCTCATGACCCGGCCGCGGATGGCCATGTTGGAACTGACCTGCACCAGCTGGTTGGACCCGGTGAGGAACATCAGGCACCAGAACCCGGATAGGACCATCACCGCCCCGAACCACACCATGGACGGGGCAAGGGCAGCCAGGCAGAGCATCAGGCCGTACATCCCGGCGCAGAACACTACGGACCGCAGGCGCAGCTGCCGACGCCGGGTGGATGCCACGGCGCCGAACAGTGCCCCGAGTGCCACCAGGGCGTTGAGGAGGCCATACCCGCCGGCCCCCACCTGGTATACGTGGTCCGCGAACGCGGCAAGCAGCACCGGCAGGCTCATGGCGAACACCGCGATGAACCCGGCCATGAGCCATGGCCAGTAAATGGTGGGCTTGCTCAGGGCGTAGCGCAGCCCCTCCCGGAGCATGCCCTTGCTTTTGGGCGTCGGGGCGCTGACGAAAAGCTGGTCCTTGCGCAGGAGCAGGAGCATGGTCACCGTGGAGCAGCAGGCCAGCGCGTTCGCCGCGAACGCCCAGCCGGCCCCCACCGCCGTCAGGAGCAGCCCCGCGATGGCCGGCCCGATCAGGCCGCCCAGCTGGAAGGTGGTGGAGTTGACGCTGATGGCGTTCCGCAAGTACTTGGGGCCCACGAGCTCGTCGACGAACACCTGGCGGGCGGGCTGGTCAAGGACGGTCACCAGGCCCAGGACAAACGCGATGACGTAGACGTGCCACACCATGATCACGCCGGTCAGGGCCAGGACGGCCAGCGCCGCCGCAAGGACGGCGGCCACGCTCTGGCACAGGATCAGGATCTTCCGTTTGGCGAACCTGTCCGCGATCATCCCGCCCCAGGGGCCAAGCACCAGGGACGGCATGAACTGCAGGGCCACCGTGAACCCCACGGCCGTCACGGACCCCGAGAGCTGCAGCACCAGCCAGTCCTGGGCGATGCGCTGCATCCAGATGGCGATGACGGCGATGAAGTGGCCCATGGCGAAGATCCGGAAGTTGGGCACTTTCAGCGAGATGAAGGTGTGCCGCCAAGGGAGCTTTTCAGGGACGACGGCGAGCGGCTGGGTCTGGTTGTCCGGCGGTGCTGAGCCCGCCGCGTCGATAACTGGCTGGGTGACGGAGGCCGACGAAGGCGGTGGGGGTGCCACAGGTGTGTCCTCAAAATTGCGGGCGGTCTGGGATGTCCTTAACGCTAGGCTGGCGGAGGCAATTATGGAGCGGTATGGTCCCTATAACTCGTATTGCAAAACGCAATACACGCCAATCTTGATGCAGCGGGAGCCACGAGATGTTTGAACCAGCCCAACTGCGCTCCTTCCTGGCGGTGGCCGATACCCTGAGCTTCACCAAGGCCGCCGAACGCCTGGGGCTGGCGCAGCCCACCATTAGCCAGCACATCCGCAAACTTGAAACGGCGGCCAAGCGCAGCCTGATCGCCAGGGATACCCGGGACGTGCGGCTCACCGACAACGGCGACGCCATGGCCGGATTTGCACGGAATATCCTCGCGGCCCATGATGCCGCCGCACGCTACTTTTCCGGCTCCGCGATGCGGGGACGGCTGCGGTTCGGTACGGCGGATGATCTCGCCATCACCGGGCTGCCGCGGATCCTGCGCGAATTCCGGCAGATCTACCCGCAGATCAACCTGGAACTCACAGTGGGCCAAAGTGACCAGCTCTACCGGAAACTCAACGCCGGGCAACTGGACCTGGTCTTCGTGAAGTGGGTGGCCGGGGCGAAGGACGGCACGGTGGTCCAGCACGATTCGTTCTCATGGGTGGGCCTTGAACAAACATCGCTGGAACCCGGAACGCCCGTGCCGTTGATCGCCTACCCGTCCCCCAGCCTCAGCCGGAAACTGGCCATCGATGCCTTGGAAGCCCACGGCCGGACCTGGCGGATCACCTGCACCACCCGCCAGATCAGCGGGGTTCTCGCGGCCGTCCGGGCGGGCATCGGCGTTGCCGTCATGCCCACGTCACTGGTCCCGGACGACCTGAAGATCATTACCCGGCGCTTCGACCTGCCCGCGGTGGGAGATGTGGACTTCACCTTGATCCGCAATCCGCTGGCGAACTCAGAGGTGATCGATGCCCTCACCCAATCGATCGTTGGCCGGACCATTAACCGCCAAACTTAACCCCGCGGCAGCCCGAATTCCAGCATTTGGCGGGAATAGGGGGACCGTGTCCATTGATAGGGGAGGTGCCATCCCCTATGCTCTAGTACCAAGGTCAAGCAGCAGGCCGCGTTCACTAACACAGACGCGCTTCCGCATGCCGGCCCGCGTTTGGGACAGGCAGCCAATGACGACAGCCAGGAACACCCATCTCAACTCCGCGCACGCACGCCCGTACGCCGAAGCACGGCCTTCCACCCGCCAGAACACCCTTGGCAGCGGACGGGCTTCGGTTGATACCGGCTATGTCGGCAAGCCCACCTGCGACAAGTGCCGGACCGACGAATTCGTCTACCTCGAGTCCTACATTCCCCCACGTACCGGCGCGATGGCAGCGTGGCCGCACTGGGGGAAGTGGCCTACACCTGCACCCACTGCGAGGAATTCTCGGCCCACAACGTCCCTGTGACCTGGACGCCGCCCGGCTGGTACCTGGGATAGCGAACCCGCATCACGAACGGTGGTTGAGCTTGTGAAAACCAAGCTCAACCACCGTTCCCTTGCCCGGACTAGATCAAAGAGTCCGAGAGGTGGTTCGGGGTTCCGAACCGGTGCGCAGTGATGCTCACGGCCTGCTCGTGCAGGAACGGCAGCAGCTCCACCCGCCCGGCCTCCGTGACCGGATGGGCGTACACCGCAATATCGGGCCGTCCGCCCGTCGCCTCGGCAAGTGCGGACGCGTCGCCGCCGATCAGGCGGATGCGGGCACCGGACAGCTTGCCGGCGGAGGCGAGGCGTCCTGCCGAAGCCAGCCAGCCGGCGTCGGACTCCACCGTCACCTCAATGTCCTGTGCGGTGAGCACGGCACGCAGCTGGGCCGGAAGTTCGACGGCGGTGGAGACGGTGAGCGCGGAGCCCGCCAGCACCCCGGCCGCGACAGTCCGTACGAGGTGGGCCAGCGGGGCGCCTTCGGACAGGCGGATGGTGACGGGGAGGTTCCGGTAGCGGAAGACGTTGCGTTCCGCGCTCAAGCCCGAGACGTCCTTGGCGGTGCCAAATTCCTCGGCCCAGGCCTCGGCGTCGGACGCCAGTGCCCGCTGGACGGATTCCAGCGCTGCGGCGCCAAGGACCGGGGCGGCTGCGTCCAGGAGCCGGCGGACCCCCGCGTTGGTCACCGGGGCGGTGGCGGTGCTGGTGGCAGGAACCCAGTCGCCCAGGCCCGCGAGGTAGTTGGGGCCGCCCGCCTTGGTGCCGGCACCCACGGCTGACTTCTTCCAGCCGCCGAAGGGCTGGCGCTGCACGATGGCGCCGGTTATGCCGCGGTTGACGTAGAGGTTGCCGGCCTGGATGGTGTCCAGCCAGATGCCCAGTTCCTCCGTGTTGAGGGAGTGCAGGCCCGCCGTGAGTCCGTACTCGATCTGGTTCTGGATGGCGATGGCTTCTTCCAGCGTCGCGGCGGTCATCACGCCAAGGACGGGCCCGAAGAACTCGGTGAGGTGGAAGTAGGACCCGCGCTTGACGCCGTGGCGCACGCCGGGGCTCCAGAGCCGGCCACTGTCGTCGAGCTTCTTCGGTTCCACGGCCCAGCTTTCGCCCTCGCCCAGCGTGGTGAGCGCGTTGAGGAGTTTGCCGTTGGCGGGCTCGATGATGGGGCCCATCTGGCTGGTGGGATCCTGCGGGTAGCCCACCTTGAGCGAGGTGACCGCGTCGATCAGCTGGTTGTGGAACCGCTTGGACGTGGCCACGGAGCCCACCAGGATCACCAGCGAGGCTGCGGAGCATTTCTGGCCGGCGTGGCCGAACGCGGAGTGGGCCACGTCCTTGGCTGCCAGGTCCAGGTCGGCGCTGGGTGTGACGATGATGGCGTTCTTGCCGCTGGTTTCGGCCAGCAGCGGCAGGTCCTTGCGGAACGAACGGAACAGTTCGGCGGTCTCGTAGCCGCCGGTGAGGATGACGCGGTCCACGGCCGGGTGGGAGATGAGCTGCGTGCCGAGCTCCCGCTCACCAAGCTGCACCATGGTCAGGACGCCCTTGGGGACGCCGGCTTCCCACAGCGCTTCGACCATCACGGCACCGCTGCGGGCGGCCTGCTTGGCGGGCTTGATCACGACGGCGGACCCGGCGGCGAGTGCCGCCAGGGTGGATCCTGCGGGGATGGCGACCGGGAAGTTCCACGGCGGCGTGACGACGGTGAGCTTGGCTGGGACGAACGTGGCGCCGTCGACCGTGTCCAGCTTGCGTGCGGACTCGGCGTAGTAGTGCGCGAAGTCGATGGCCTCGCTGACCTCGGGATCGCCCTGGTCGATGGTCTTGCCGGTTTCGCTGGCCATGACCTCGAGCAGGTCGGCGCGGCGGGCCTCGAGGATGTCGCCGGCGCGGTGCAGGATCTCGGCGCGCTCGTTGCCGGAAAGCTTGCCCCAGGCTTTGCCCTTTTCAACGGCGGTTTCGATGGCGGTGTTGAGCGCGGCTTCGTCGTTGATGAAGGCGGCCTCCACGGCGGCGTTGCCCAGGGTGGAGGACGGGACGCGTTCCAGGATGGCCCGGCCCCAGGTGCGGTTGGCGGGCAGCGCGGGGTCGGTATCCGGGGTATTCCCGAATCCGGTGTGCGGCATCGCCTCCGGGGCCTGGTTCCGGTCCTGCCGGCGGTTGGGCAGCGGAACGGTATTGTCCAGGGCGTCCAGCGATGACAGGAACCGCTGCTTTTCGCGCTCGAACAGTCCCTCGTTCTCGCTGAGCTCGAACACTGCCGACATGAAGTTTTCCTGGCTGGCTCCCTCTTCGAGGCGGCGGATCAGGTAGGCGATGGCGACGTCGAACTCGGCCGGGTGCACCACCGGGGTGTAGAGCAGCAGGGAGCCGACGTCCTTTTTGACGGCTTCGGCCTGGCCCTGCGCCATGCCCAGCAGCATCTCGAACTCGATGCCGGCTTCCACGCCGCGCTGCTTGGCCAGCAGCCAGGCGAAGGCGATGTCGAACAGGTTGTGGCCGGCCACGCCGATCCGGATGTTCTTGATCCGGTCCGGGTGCAGCGCATAGTTGATGACCCGCTTGTAGCTGGTATCGGAGTCCTGCTTGGATCCCCAGGTGGCCAGCGGCCAGTCGTGCAGGGAGGATTCCACCTGCTCCATGGGGAGGTTGGCGCCCTTGACCACGCGGACCTTGATGCCGGCCCCGCCGTTGGCGCGGCGCCCGGCGGCCCAGTCCTGGAGCCGGACCATGGCGGACAGTGCGTCCGGGAGGTAGGCCTGGAGCACGATGCCGGCCTCGAGGTCCTTGAACTCCGGATTGTCCAGGATTCTGGTGAAGACCGCGATGGTCATGTCCAGGTCCTTGTACTCCTCCATGTCCAGGTTGATGAACTTGGCCTTCCTTCCGGGGCCCGCGAAGGAGGCAGCGCGCCGGAACAGCGGGGTGAGCTTGTCGACGACGTGCTCCACGGCTTCCTCGAAAGCCCAGGCCGAGTGCGGGGCCACGGTGGAGGAGACCTTGATGGAAACGTAGTCGACGTCGGGGCGGGCAAGCAGGGTGTGCGTGCCTTCCAGCCGGCGGGAGGCCTCGTGCTCACCGAGGACTGCCTCGCCGAGCAGGTTGACGTTGAGCTTGATGCCGTCCTTCTTGATCTTTGCGATGGCCGGACCCAGCTTGGCATCGGTGGCGTCAACGATCAGGTGGCCCACCATTTCGCGCAGGACCTTGCGGGCCACGGGGATGACTACCTGGGGCAGGACGGGGGCCATGGTCCCGCCGAGCGCCACGGCGCGGCGCATGTACCAGGGCAGGAAGGCCGGAACCTTGGGGGCCAGTGCGGCCAGGTTGCGTGCGGCGACGTTCAGGTCCTCGGGGCGGACCACGCCGTCAACGAATCCGACGGTGAACTCCAGGCCGTTGGGGTCTTTTAGCACGCCGGCGAGCTGCTGGGCGGAGGCGTCGACGGGGACCTTCGACGCCTCGGTGAGCCAGCGGCGGACCAAGGCGACCGCTTCGTCGGCGAGTGCCTTCGCCTGGGGGACGTCGACGTCGACCGTCTGCGCCGTGGCAGCGACGGGGGCTGCCGGTTCCATTGCAACGTGGGTCATGGTTTTCCCGATCTTTCCTGGGGTTGGGAGGAGGTCTTTCCACCAGTATGAGCTTCGAATCACATAAGATAAAGCGATCTTTTCCAACCAATACAGGTTAGGAAAACCAATCTTTCAGCCCTCCCCAACCCCCGCTCACCTTTGACACTCACAACCCCAACCCCCGCTCAGATCCTGCAATTTAATTCCAAACGCCCGCTCACATTCGGCAGTTAAACAGGAAACCCTCCTGCACGTGATGTGCAGGAGGGTTCCCTGTTCTTGCAGGATGTGAGCGGGCGTTGGGGAAAAGCGGTCAGATGTGAGCGGGCGTTGGGGAAAAGCGGTCGGATGTGAGCGGGCGTCGGAAGGGGGTCAGGACAGGGGGCGGTGCATGTCCGCGAGCTCCTGGTGGCGCGGGCTGTTGGGGTTCATCAGTGAGTGCTTGCGTCCGTAGCCGAAGTAGATCACCAGGCCGATGATGAGCCACACCACGAACCGCAGCCAGGTTTCCCAATGCAGCTGCAGCATCAGGAAAGCCGAGGCGAGCACGCCGAAGGCCGGAATCACGGGCATCAGGGGCAGGCGGAAGGTACGGGGCGCGTCCGGCCGCTTGTAACGGAAGATGATCACGGACAGGCAGACGACGACGAACGCGGCCAGGATGCCGATATTCGTCAGGTCCGCGACCGCCTTGATGGGGAAGACGCCGGCCAGGAACGCGGACGCGATGCCGCCGATCCAGGTGACGCGCTGGGGGGTACCGTTGCGGTCCGTCTTGGCGAACCAGCCCGGCAGCAGGCCGTCACGGCTCATCGAGAACCAGACGCGGGTCACGCCCAGGAGGAAGGTGAGCATCACGGTGAGGATGGACAGCACGGCGAACACCGAAATGATGGTGGCGATGACCGGCAGGCCCACGGACGTGAAGGCCGAGGCGAAGCCTGCCTTGGGGTCGATGTCCTTGTAGTTCTGCATGCCGGTGAGGACAAGCGTGGCGGCAACGTACAGCAGCATCGCAATGATGAGCGAGAGCACGATGGCCTTGGGCATGTGCTTTTTGCCGTCCTTGGCTTCCTCGGCCGCGGTGCTCATGGCGTCGTAGCCGAACACAGCGAAGAAGACGGTGGCGGAGCCGGCAACCACAGGTCCGAAGCCGCTGGGCATGAACGGGTTGTAGTTGTTGGTGTCGATATAGAAGACGCCCAGCCCGATGATGAAGAGGATCAGGACCACCTTGATGCCCACCGCCACGAGTTCAAACCGGCCGAACGCCCTGGTACCGCGGGAGAGGATCCATGTCACCAGGAGGCAGACCAGGATGGCGGGAACATTGATGATGCCGCCCTTGCCTTCGTCAAAGGTGGAGGTCATCGCGGCCGGCAAATGGATGCCAATGCCTGCGAGGAAAGCGTCGAGGTAGCCGGAGATGCCGATGGCAACCACGGCGACGATGGCAATGTATTCCAGCAGCAGGTCCCAGCCGATGAACCAGCCGATCACCTCGCCGAGCGCTACGTAGCCATAGGTGTAGGCGGAGCCGGCACGCGGGATCATGCCCGCGAATTCCGCGTAGGAGAGGGCGGCGGCCGCTGAGGCGAGGCCTGCGATCAGGAACGAGATCAGTACCGCGGGCCCCACCCCGGGAGTTCCGTCGCTGCCTGCCGCCACCAGTCCCGCGAGGGAGAAGATGCCGACGCCGATAATGCCGCCAACACCGATGGCGGTGAGCTGCCACAGCCCGAGGGACTTGAAAAGGCCGCTGTGCTTGCTTTCTTCTTCGATGTCGTCGATGGGCTTGCGCCGCATGATCGACTGGGTCATGTCTCTACTCATCAGGAACTCCTGCTGTGGGGTGCGACCCCGCCGCGGCACGCCAGGGGATGGCTGTGACGGGGGTAACTAGGTTCCAACAGTATGCGTGGGCGTTTGCATTAGATAAAGTGAATCCTTCTAACCAATATTCGTTAGGTTCAGTTAGGAATTCGCGATGCTTGACGTCCGCCGGCTGCGGCTCCTGCGTGAATTGAGCATCCGTGGAACCCTCGCGGAAGTGGCGGAAGCACTCCAGTACAGCCCGTCCTCGGTATCGCAGCAGCTCGCGCTCCTGGAGAAGGAAGTCGGCGTCGAGCTGCTCCGTAAGACCGGCCGCCGGGTGCAGCTGACGCCCCAGGCCGAGGTGCTCGTGGCGCACACCGCGCAACTGCTCGAAACCATGGAACAGGCCGAGGCGGACCTGGCCGCCTCCCTGACCACGGTGACCGGCACGGTGCGGATCGCGGTCTTCCAGTCGGCCGCGCTGGCGCTGATGCCGGATACCTTGACGCGCATGGCCGCCGCCTACCCCGAGGTGCGGATCGAGATGATCCAGCGGGAGCCCGAAACAGCACTGCATGAGACGTGGGCGCGGGACTTCGACCTGGTGATCGCGGAGCAGTACCCGGGCCACGCTGCCCCGCGCTACCCCGAACTGGACCGGGTGAAGCTGACCACCGACGCCATCCGGCTTGCGGTTCCCCCGGCATCCGACGACGGCCCGGCCATCCGGTCGCTGGCGGACACCGCGGACCTTGCCTGGGTCATGGAACCGCGGGGCGCGGCGTCCCGCCACTGGGCGGAGCAGGCCTGCCGCAGCGCCGGGTTCGAGCCCGATGTCCGCTTTGAAACCGCGGACCTGCAGGCCCAGGCCCGCCTGATCGAGTCCGGCAACGCGGTGGCGCTGATGCCGGACCTGGTGTGGACCGGCCGCGGCACCACGGCGCAGCTCCTGGAGCTTCCCGGTAAGCCGCACCGCACCATCTTCACGTCGGTCCGCCGCTCCAGCGTCCAGCGCCCGGCGATCCTCGCGGCCCGCGAGACGCTCGCCGCAGCCGCCGCGGCGGTGGCGGGGAACGACGCCGGGTGACTGGCCGCCGTCGTCCGTGACTGATGTGTTTCCTGCGTCACTGCGGGCAACGGAGCACGGGTCTAGACTGGTTTCGTTATGAATCGAACAATGTTCAAGTCCAAAATCCACCGGGCCACCGTCACGCACGCCGACCTGCACTACGTCGGTTCGGTCACCGTTGACCTTGACCTGCTCGAGGCTGCGGACATCCTTCCCGGCGAGCTGGTGTCCATCGTGGACGTCACCAACGGGGCACGGCTGGAGACGTACACCATCGCCGGTGAACGTGGCTCCGGCGTGATCGGCATCAACGGTGCAGCGGCGCACCTCATGCACGAGAACGACATTGTCATCCTGATTACCTACGCCCAGATGACCACCGAGGAAGCCAAGGCTTACGAGCCCCGGGTGGTCCACGTGGACCAGGGCAACCGGATCATCCAGCTGGGCAACGACCCCGCCGAGGGCCTCACCGCCGGCATGATGCGTCCGCCGTTCGCGCTGAACAACGCCACCCTCTGAACCCGGAGCGTGAAGTCCGGTAGACGCTCCCGCCACGGCCGCGGAGGGATCCCGTGCTAGGGGTCCTGGCAGGATTCTTCGTGGTCTGGTGCATCATCCTGGTGGGATGGTTCGTGGGCCGGCAAAAGATCCTCGGCGAGAACGCCCGGCCGGTATTGAGCGGCCTGACCTTCTTCGTGGCAAGCCCGGCGCTGCTCTTTGAAACGCTGAGCAAGGCACGGCTCCACGAAGTCTTTGCCCAGCCGCTGCTGGTGACGGCGGTGGCCGCAATCACCACGGCGTCGATCTTTTTCCTGATCGCACGCTTCTGGCTGAAGCGGGCCCTCCCGGAATCATTGATGTCCGCCATGTCCGCTTCGCTGGCGAACTCAGCCAACCTGGGTATTCCCATTGCGGTATATGTCCTGGGGGACGCCAGCTACGTGGCGCCCCTGTTGATCTTCCAGCTGGCCTTCTTCACCCCCATGTTCCTCATGGTCCTCGATTCAAGCACCAGCGCCCACCGCACCACTCCCCTGCGGTTCGTGCTCATGATCCTGCGGAACCCGATGATCGTCGGCTCCGCCCTGGGCCTGGTGGTGGCCGGTACCGGTTTCCAGGTCCCGGCGCTGGTGATGGAACCCATCCACCTGATCGGCGGCGCCGCGATTCCCGCCATGCTGATCGCGTTCGGGATGAGCCTGAACGGCACCCGCCCCTTGCAGGCTTCCGCCGGGCGCCGCGTGGACACCCTGCTGGCGAGTGGCTTCAAGCTCGCCGTCCAGCCTGCCCTTGCATACGTTTTCGCCCGCTTCGCGCTGGGAATGGACGGCCACGCCCTCTTCGCGGTGGTGGTCACCTCGGCGCTGCCTACAGCCCAAAACGTTTTCGTGGCCGCCAGCCGGTACCAGACCGGGCTCACCGTGGCGAAGGACACCGTGCTGATCACCACGGTGGTGGCCGTGCCCGCCATGATCGGCGTCGCGCTCCTGTTGGCCTAGCTCCTTAACCGCACCATCCCAGCTTGGAGGGCTGATGAATACCAATCTTGACACCGTGGTGATCGGCGGCGGCGCCATGGGCTCCGCCGCCGCCTGGGCGCTGTCCCGCCGCGGCCGCCAGGTGACACTCGTGGAGCAGTTTGGGGCCGGGCACAAGATAGGTGCCTCGCACGGCGCTACCCGCAACCTGAATCCGGGCTACCACCAGCCGGACTACGTGGCCATGCTTGCCGAGGGCTTGTCGCTGTGGGAAGAGCTGGAGCAGGAGAGCGGCGTCCAGTTGCTGGCGCGCACGGGCATCGTCAACCACGGGCCCGGCTTCGACCCGGAGCAGGTGGCAGCGGCGCTGGCTTCGGCCGGGATCCGCGCCGAGTTCCTGGCGCCGGCGGAAGCCGGTGAGCGGTGGCGCGGCATCCGCTTCGACCGGCAGGTCCTGCACATGCCCGACGGCGGCCAGCTCAATCCCGAGGCCGCGCTTCCGGTGTTCCAGCAGCTGGCGGCAGCCCGGGGCGCCGAGATCCGGCACCACACCAAGGTGGTGGACTTCAAAGTGTTCGACGACGGCGTGCGGCTGACGCTCGAATCCGCCGGAGTCACCGAGGTGGTCACCGCAGCCCAGGCCGTGGTGACGGCGGGCGGCTGGACGGAGAAGCTGCTGGCCACCGCAGCCGGGAACGATGCGGCCGGCATGCGCATCCCGGAATTGCGGGTCACGCAGGAGCAGCCGGCGCATTTCCGGGTGGCAGACGCCGGTGCCGTGTGGCCCGGGTTCAACCACTACCCAGGCCCCGACTACCAGGGCTGGTACTCCCCTGTGTACGGCATGCAGACCCCCGGTGAAGGCATCAAGGCCGGCTGGCACGGTGTTGGGCCCGTGGTGGATCCGGACCACCGGGATTTCCTGCCGGAGCCGGCCCAGCTCGCCGCCCTGCAGGCGTACGCGCGGGACTGGCTGCCCGGCGTCGACCCCGAGCAGTTCGAGGCCATCAGCTGCACCTACACCACCACCCCGGATGAGGACTTCGTCCTGGACCGGTTGGGCCCGGTGGTCATTGGCGCGGGGTTCTCCGGCCACGGGTTCAAGTTCACGCCCGTGATCGGCCGGATCCTGGCGGACCTTGCCACCGGGACGCGGGACGCACCGGCCATCTTCCGGGCATCCCGCTAGCCGCGGCTTTCACCTGGCCGCGGCATCCCGCAAGCTGCGGCTTTACGCTAGGTGGCGCTGCCCTCGGCGCTGCTGGGGACCGGCTGCCCGTCGGCATTTCCGGCGTCATCGGCCTTCACCGCCGGCATGGCCAGTACCGCTGCCACAGTGAGCAGCCCGGCCGCCAGCGCCGCCAGGAACACGGCCCCGGACGCGGCCACCACCGTGGCGGGGTCGGTATCGCCGCCGCTGCTGCCGCCGTAGATGGCGTTGGCCACGGCACCGAAGACGGCCACGCCCAGGGCGCTGCCGATGGACCGGGCAAACATATTGGTGCTGGTCACCACGCCGCGTTCGTGCCACGGCACGCTGGACTGGGCGGCGATGAGCGTGGGCGTGGCCAGCAGGCCCAGGCCCAGCCCGACGACGAAGCAGCTGATGGCGATCAGCGCCACGTTGGGCGAGGAGGCAGTCAGCGACAGGATCAGCAGGCCCGCCACGGAAATGGCGATGCCGATCAGGGCCGTGGACTTGAAGCCGCTCCGCAGGTAGAACTTGCCCGCCTGCGAAGCACTGAGGGGCCAGCCGAGGGTCAGCGCGGCGAGCGCCAGGCCGGCCACCAGCGGCGAGGAGGACAGCGCACCCTCAAGGTAGGTGGGGACGTAGGAGGTCAGGCCGATCATGACGGACCCGACCCCGAAGGACACCAGGGTGGTGGTGGCCAGCAGGCGCCGCGACACCACCCAGGAAGGCAGGATGGGCTCCGCCGCACGCCGCTCCACCAGGAGGAACGCGACCAGCAGCACGCCGCCCACCGCGAACACGCCAATGCTGATGGGCGAGTTCCACGCCCACGCCTGGCCGCCTTGGAGGGCGCCGAGGATCAGCAGGCCCAGGGATCCCGCCAGCAGCACTGCACCGGCAAAATCCACCTTGTGCTTGGCCCGTTCCACGTCCTCGTGCAGGGTGCGGACCAGCATCCAGCCGGCCAGCAGGCAAAGCGGCACGTTGACCAGGAAGATGCCTCGCCAGATACCCAGTGCCGAGAAGATGCCGCCCAGGCTGGGACCCACCACCGAGGAAACCGCCCACACGCTGGCCAGGTAGCCCTGGACCTTGGCGCGCTCCTGGAGGGTGTAAATGTCGCCGGCGATGGTCACGGACACCGGCAGCACCGCCCCGGCACCGAGTCCCTGCAGGGCCCGGAAGGCAATCAGGGAGGGCATGCTCCATGCCAGGCCGCAGAGCACCGAGCCAAGCAGGAATAAGCCAATGCCGGTGAGGATGATGGGCTTGCGGCCGGTCATGTCGGACAGCTTGCCGTAGATGGGCACCGAGACCGCCTGGGCCAGCAGGTAGGCGGAGAAAAGCCAGGGGAAGGAGGAGAACCCGCCCACATCGCGGACGATCGACGGTACGGCGGTGGCGACGATGGTGGAGTCGATGGCCACCAGCCCGGTGGACAGCATCAAAGCGATGAGGATCGGGCCCCGTTCGGAACGGAACCCCACTCCCTGGGCGCGGGCAGTCATTATGAGTCTCGTTTCAGTCTTTTCGGGTCCCTGCTACCTCCACTCTAGGTACCCGAGACGGAAGCGGACTACCGCCTGCCCTGGTGTGCGTCCAAGAGCCGGGCGCAGCGGATGAAACCCAGGTGCGAGTACGCCTGCGGGTGGTTGCCGAGGTGGGTTTCGGTGCCGGGATCGTATTCCTCCGGGAGCAGCCCGGTGGGGCCGAAGAGGTTCACCAGCTGGTCGAACAGTTCCCAGGCCTCGTCGATGCGGCCCACGGCCACGTAGGCCTCGATCAGCCACGTGGTGCAGATGTGGAACCCGCCCTCCAGGCCCGGCAGGCCGTCGTCGTACCGGTAACGGAACACGGTGGGGCCCACGCGGAGTTCGCGTTCGACGGCGGTGACGGTGTCCAGGAAGCGCTGGTCCGTGACGTCCAGCAGGCCCGAGAGCCCGATGTGCAGGACGGCGGCGTCGAGGTCCGGGCTGTCGTAGGCCACGGTGTAGGACTTGGCCGATTCGTCCCAGCCCTCGCGCAGGACCTCGTCGCGGATGGTTGCCGCCGTCGGCGCCCATGCCGGATCAGGCCGGCGGCCGTGGCGGGCCGCTGTCCGCAGTGCCCGGTCCAGGGTGACCCAGCACATCACCTTCGAGTAGACGTGGTGGCGGGCTGCGCGCCGGGCCTCCCAGATCCCGTGGTCGGGTTCGTGCCAGCGGGCCAGGACGGCCGATGCCATCTGCACCATCAGCTCCCAGTGGGCGTCGTCCAGCGAACCCTCCCGCCCGCTCAGCGCGTGGATCAGTTCGGCGACCGGCCCGAAAACGTCCAGCTGGACCTGGTGGTCCGCCGCGTTGCCGATCCGCACCGGGCGGGATCCCGCGTACCCCGGCAGGCTGTCGACGACGGCTTCCGTGGAGAGCGGTGCGCCCGTCACCGAGTACAGGGGGTGCAGCCATTCGGGGCCGGGTGCATGTTCGAGGATGCGGGCCAGCCAGTCCAGGAAGCCCGCGGCCTCGGCGGTGGAGCCCAGGTCCACGAGCGCGTTGACCGTCATGGAGCCGTCGCGCAGCCAGCAGTAGCGGTAGTCCCAGTTCCGTGTTCCGCCGATGCCCTCGGGCAGGGACGTGGTGGGTGCGGCGAGGACGGCGCCCGTGGGCTCGTGGACCAGGGCGCGGAGCACCAGGGCTGAGCGCCGCACCAGCGAGGGTTTGACGGAGGGCAGGGCGAGGTCCTGCACCCACTGGCGCGATTGCAGGGCCACCCCTGCCCGGCGCTCCGTCTCGCCGTCGGGATCCGCGGGCTGCGGGTCCGTATCGCCGCAGCGCAGGTTCAACACCACGGGGCCGTCCTGCAGGTTCACCGACGCCGTGGCCGTGGCATGGATGCCGTCCGAGACGATGCTGAAGGTCACCCCCGGCGCGAACAGGATGATGGGCTCCGAGGTCCCCACCACATGCAGTTCCTCGCCGCGCGATTCCATGCTGAACGGGGCGTTGGCGTAGTCCGGCCGGGGCGCGAAGGTGATCCTCGCGGCGCCGTGGCCGGAGAGCACCCGCACCAGGCTGGTGATGCCGTCCGGGGCCGGCTCCAGGTAGTCCGTCACGGTCACGTCCGCCCACCGGGTTTCGACGATCATGGTGCTGTCCACATAACGCTGGCCCAGCACCTGGGAGGCTTTGACCGGTTCCACGGAAAAGTGGCCGGCGGCGTCGCCGCCCAGGATATGGGCGAACAGGGATCCGGAGTCCGGCAGCGGGTGGCTCATCCAGCAGATCTTCGCGTCCGGGGTCAGCAGCGCGGTGGAGGAGCCGTTGCCGATCATCGAGTGCCGTTCCAGGCCGACGGCGTCCTCCCCGAACAGCCAGGCCCGGCGCAGTTCGAAGAGGAGGGCCAGGACGCGGGCGAAGGCTTCGGGGTCGCGGACGCGGTGTGCGGCGGCGGTCTCCCCGGGCCCGACCCGCAGCCCCAGGTCCGGGCCGCGGAGGGTGGCGATGGCCAGTTCGTCGCTGTAGGCGTCACCGGCGAACATGGCGGCGCTGGCGCCGAGCCGGGAGCGGAGGCTTTCCAGTGCCTCCGCCTTGGACGGTTCCACCACGGAGAGGTCCAGCACGGAGCCGTCCACGATGAAGAACAGACCATGGAGGCGGGCGATTTCCCGGGCGGTTTCCGTGACCGATTCCACCACCTCCGGCGGCGCGGGCCGGGTGTGGACGGAAACGGCCACGGGCTTGCGTTCGATCCAGATGCCCTCCTGGAAGCCCACGGCCTCGTTGAGCGCGGCGTTGACCTTGAGCAGGACGGATTCGGTGGCCAGGCTCTGGGCATGCGCGAAGCCCATGTCCGACTCCGCACCGTGCGACCCGATCAGGTGGACCTCCACGGGCAGCCGCGACACTGCCGCCAGGTCGCGCAGGGACCGGCCGGAAATGATCGCTGCATGCGTGTTCGGCAGGGCCGCCAGGGCGCGGAGGGCGATGGCCGCGTTGCCCAGGGGCAGGATCTCCGTGGAGATGCCCTCGGCCTCGCAGAGGGTCCCGCCGTAGTTGCAGGCCACCAGCAGGGATGGAACGCGGGCAAGAACCTTGAGTTCGGCCAGCAGCGCGGGGGTGAGCCCGTTGTCCGCGGCATCGGACTGGATGAAGGCGCGGAGCATGTCCAGCGGGAGCGAGCGGGTGAGCAGCGCGGATTCCGCCACGCTTTGGTTCAACGGCGTAGGCATCCAGGTACCCCTTCGAGGCAGAACCAGGCCGGGAACTCAGCCGCTGGATCGCCTGCGGACTACCGGTTGGTGCCCCGCCCGGAAATCCCAGCAATCCCTGACGGGGCAGTACCCATCTTCAGCCGCGGGAGTTTCCCCCGGGAGTCGCTTTTATTGCGTCCGTGTAAAAGCAGCCGGACAGGGCCGCGGGCGGCGAAACCCTCAGGCGCCCACCCGGGCCAGGCCGGCGGCCTCGGCCAGCAGCTCGACGGACCGCAGTCGCGCCTCGGTGCCGGTGCTCTGGTGCGCCACGATGAGTTCGTCGGCGTCGGCGTGCTTGCCGAAATCGGCCAGGTAGTCCACCACGGCGTCCGGGGTCCCCACGGCGGAGTAGCGCATCATCTGGGCCACATGCTGTCCTTGCGGGGAGTCCAGGACCATGTCCGCCTCGTCGTCGGTGAACTCCCGGCCGCCGCCGAAGAACAGCGAGACGCGGGCGCGCTTGGTGGCCTGGAACATGGACTGGGCCTCGGCGGCGGAGTCGGCGGCGATCACGTTGACGCCGGCGATCACGTGCGGCGCGTCCAGCTGCGCGGAGGGCTTGAACTCGCGGCGGTATATGGCCACGGCGTCCTGCAGGGCGGCGGGGGCAAAGTGCGAGGCGAACGCGTACGGGAGGCCCAGCTGCGCGGCCAGGCGGGCGCCGAACAGGGACGAGCCCAGGATATACAGCGGCACGTTGGTGCCCTTGCCCGGGGTGGCCTCAACGCCCTGGATGCGGGTGGGGCCGGTCAGGTAGCCCTGCAGTTCCAGGACGTCCTGCGGGAAGCTGTCTGCGGACATGGGGTCCCGGCGCAGGGCGCGCATGGTGTTCTGGTCACTGCCCGGTGCCCGTCCCAGGCCCAGGTCGATCCGGCCGGGGTGCAGGGTTTCGAGGGTTCCGAACTGCTCCGCGATGGTGAGCGGCGAGTGGTTGGGCAGCATGATGCCGCCGGCGCCCAGCCGGATGCTTTCGGTGTGGGCGGCCACATGCGCGATCAGCACGCTGGTGGCGGAGGAGGCGATGGAGGACATGTTGTGGTGCTCCGCGTACCAGACCCGCCGGTATCCGAGTTTCTCCGCGCTCTGCGCCATGGCCACGCTGCCCGCGAAGCTCTCCGCCGCCGTCTGGCCTTTGCCGATGGTTGCCAGGTCAAGGATGGAGAGGGGGAGAGTCACGTCAGGTGCCGGCCTTTCAAAAAAAGTTTCGTAGGGCGTGCCCCCGGATGGCGGCGGGCACTTGATGCATAACGACGGCGGGCCCCGGCTTATTTCTGTGAGTTGCGGAATACTCAGCACGCTGATGATGTTGCCGCCCCTATGAGCCAAGATTCAACGAAGCAGCTGGAACTGTCCGCAACGATCGACCTCAAGGACCTGGGAACCGTGCACCGGCTTGGGTTTGGTGCCATGCGCATCGTCGGCGACGGGGTGTGGGGTGAGCCCGCAGACCGCGCCGCCGCCGTGGCCGTGGTGCGCCGCGCCGTCGAGCTCGGTGTGGATTTCATCGACACCGCCGACTCCTACGGCCCCAACGTCAGCGAGGAAATCATCGCGGAGGCCCTGCACCCGTACAAGGAGGGCTTGAAGGTCGCCACCAAGGTGGGCTTCACCCGCACCGGGCCCAACAAGTGGATCCCGGTGGGGCGTCCTGAATACCTGCGCCAGCAGACGGAACTGAGCCTGCGGAAGCTGAAGGTAGACACCCTGGACCTGCTGCAGTTGCACAGAATCGACCCCAAGGTGGACGCCGAGGAGCAGTTCGGTGTGCTGCGCGAACTCCAGGACGAGGGCAAGGTCCGCGCCTTGGGCTTGTCGCAGGTGAGCGTGGCGGAGCTGGAGGCAGCCGGAAAGCACTTCACCGTCTCCACGGTCCAGAACCGCTACAACCTGACCGACCGGTCCTCGGAGGACGTGCTGCGGTACTCGGAGGAGAACGGCATCGGATTCATCCCGTGGGCGCCCATTTCCGCGGGCGAGCTCGCCAAGCCGGGCGGACCGCTGGATGAAGCCGCCAAGCGCCTCGGCGCCACCACCTCCCAGGTGGCCCTCGCCTGGCTGCTGCGCCGCTCCCCGGTGATGATGCCCATCCCCGGCACCGGTTCCGTGGCCCACCTCGAAGAAAACCTGGCCGCCGCCGGCCTCACGCTCGACGACGAGACGTACGCCGAGCTCGAAGCCGCCGGCAAGTAGAAACCCAACGACAGGAGAAACACCATGGCAAACATCCTGATGGTCGTCTCGGCCGCCGATTCCCTCACCATGAAGGACGGCAGCGAACACCCCACCGGCTACTGGGCGGAGGAGCTGGTGGTCTCCCACCAGACCCTCACCGAGGCCGGCAACACAGTCCACATCGCCACCCCCGGCGGCAGGAAGCCCACGGTGGACCAGGTGAGCCTGGCCCCTGAATCGGCCGGCGGCGAGGACCGCGCACAGGGCTTCCGCGACTACCTGGCCAAGATCGACGGCGAGCTGGCGCACCCGCTGGTCCTCGCCGACGTCGACATCAACGGATATGACGCCGTGGTGATGCCCGGCGGCCACGGCCCCATGGCCGACCTGTTCAAGGACGCCGACCTGGGCCGCCTGCTGGTGGCAGCCAACAGGGACGGGAAAGTCATCGCGCCGTTCTGCCACGGCCCGGCCGGGCTGCTGAGTGCAACGGACGACGACGGCGGGTTCGCTTTCAAGGGCCGGCGCCTGACGGTCTTCACCAACGAGGAAGAACTCGGCGGCGGCACCGGCGAGAACACCCCGTGGCTGGTGGAGGACGCGCTCAGGGACAAGGGCGCCGTGGTGGAGAACGGGGCCGCCTGGTCCTCCAACGTGGTGCGCGACGGCAACCTCATCACCGGGCAGAACCCGCAGTCCAGCGAGGCGGTAGCCAAGGAAGTCCTGGCCGCGCTGTCCTAAGGACCCGGCGCCAACCCTGAGGCAACAAACGAGGGGACCAGTTCGCAGTGAACTGGTCCCCTTTTTGTGTGCCGCGAGCGCCTGGAAGGTGCATGCCGCGGGTGCCGGGAGCGTGCCGGAAATGTGACCGCCGCGGTCCTCCGGTTAACCGCCGTTACTCCCTGTATCTCCCGGTTTCGCGGGCTTTGATTCCCCCACCGGGGCTGCCGGATAGTTGCTGCAACGCGCACTCCCGCCGCATCTTTCGGCCCCTTCCAGGAGGAACCATGCCCATCAAAACCACGCCGTCCGCCGTCGCGGCCCTTGCCGTCTCGGCCCTGCTGGGACTGACTGCCTGCTCCGATCCGGGCGCTTCGGCGGCGACAGCACCGTCGTCGTCCACCGCCAGCGCCGGGGGCAGGACCTTCAACCTGTCCCCGGATCAGGACCGCTTTCCGGTGACCAAGGACGCCGCCGCGGCGGCCCTGGTCCCCGAGGCCATCAAGGCCGATGGCAAACTCACCGTGGTGACCACGGGCGGCGCGGCGCCGTTGAGCCTGTTCGCCACGGACAACAAGACCCTGATCGGCAGCGAGGTGGACATCGCCTACGCCGTTGGCGGCGCCTTGGGACTGGACGTCGAGGTCCTGCCCGTCGCCTGGGCGGACTGGCCGCTGGGCATCGAATCGTCCAAGTACGAGGCCGTGCTGTCCAACGTGACCGTCACCGAGGCGCGCAAGGAGAAATTCGACTTCGCCACCTACCGCAACGACCTCCTGGGCTTCTACGCCAAGAGCGACTCCGACATCGGGGAGGTCAAGGAAGCCAAGGACGTGGCGGGCAAGCGGATCATCGTGGGCTCGGGCACCAACCAGGAAGCGATCCTGGTGCGCTGGGACGAAGAAAACAAGAAGAACGGCCTGGCGCCGGTCCAGTTCCAGTATTACGACGACGATTCCGCCTCAAGCCTGGCCCTCCAGTCCGGACGTGCGGACCTGACCTTCGGACCCAACGCCGCCGCGGCGTACAAGTCGGCTCAGGACGGGAAGACCAAGCAGGTGGGCACGCTGAACGGCGGCTGGCCGCTGACGGCGCAGATCGCCTTCACCACCAAGAAGGGCAACGGCCTGGCGATTGCCGCGCAGGCCGCGCTGAACCACCTGATTGACGACGGCACCTACGCCAAGATCCTGGACCGCTGGGGCCTTTCCACCGAGGCCATCCAGAAGTCCGAACTGAACCCGGCGGGCCTGCCCAAGAAGTAGGCGGCCCGCCGACGAATGGATCCCCGCCGGGTTGTGAGCATGCCGCTTGCGCCCGGCGGGGATCCTCCTGTGCTGGCGGGTATCCGGGAAAGTGCGCTCCGCGCCACGAGGCAATAGTCTGGCCAGATGGGGACGAATGCCGTGAACTCCGGCGAACAGGTGGACAGGCAATCGCGCATCCTCGAGGCGGCGATGGACCTGCTGTCCCGGCATGGCATCGCCGGGGTGAGCATGCGGTCCGTGGCGCGCGAAGCGGGCGTGGCGCTGGGCCTGGTGAACTATTACTACGATGACAAAACCACGCTGATCCGGGCCGCCCTTCGGCGCGTGGACGAGCACGACCTCCTGCTGGTCGCGCCGGACCCGTCGCTGCCCCCGGACGAGCAACTCCGCAAGGCGCTGCGGCGGGTTGCGGCCAAGGATTTGCTGACCACCCGCTACCTGTCCCTCCGCCTGCACCTGTGGGCCCTGGCCCAGGCCGACGAGGATTACGCCCAGATCAACGCGAAGGCCTTTGACCGCTACATCGACGGCGTCGCCGCGCTGGTGTCCGCCGCCCAGCCCGCACTGTCCTGGGCGGCCTGCCGGGACCGGGCCGCGGACATCGTGGTGATCCAGAACGGCATGTGGCTGACGGCGCTGCTCGGCGTCGACGCAGCCGCCATCCAGCGGAGCATCGAGCGGACGGAGCAGATCGCGTTCGCTCCCGTCCATGACGACAGCACGGGGAGCGCGGAACTCCGCCCGCACTGAAAGGCTGGCCGCGGGCACGCCGGCAGCTCCTTCAGTCACATTGAACGAGTGTTCAAGAAAAGTATTGAACACTCGTTCAAGGTGCACTACTGTCCTTCCTATGACTTACGCCACACCAGCGCGGGAAGCCGCCCAAAGCACTGCACCCGAGGCAGCAGCCACCCTGTTCATCAACGGCGCGTGGGAACCGGCCGCATCCGGCGCTGTCCGCGAAATCCGCAACCCGGCCGACGGCGAACTGGTCGCCACGGTCACCGAAGCCGGCCGGGAAGACGCCGGACGGGCCATTGCGGCGGCACGCGCCGCCTTCGATGCCGGCGTTTGGTCCTCGGTTCCCGCCCCGGAGCGCGGAACCTTCCTGTTGAAGGTGGCCGCCGGACTCCGCGAACGCCGGGAAAAATTCGCCCGCGCCGAGTCCCTGGACACCGGCAAGCGGATGGTCGAAAGCCGGATCGACATGGACGACGTCGCCGCCTGCTTCGAGTACTTCGGCAGGCTGGCCGGGCAGCAGGCGGGCCGCATCGTCGACGCCGGGAACGCCGCCGTGGTCAGCAGGATCGCCTACGAACCCGTGGGCGTCTGCGGCCTCATCACCCCGTGGAACTACCCCCTGCTCCAGGCGGCGTGGAAGATCGCGCCCGCGCTGGCCGCCGGGTGCACCTTCGTCCTCAAACCCTCCGAGCTGACCCCGTCCACTGCCATCCTGGCCATGCAGCTGCTGCAGGACCTCGGCCTGCCGGATGGCGTCGCCAACCTCGTCACCGGGGCCGGCGCTGAGGCGGGCGCGCCGCTCTCGGAACATCCCGACGTCGACCTCGTCTCCTTCACCGGCGGCCTGGAAACGGGCAAGCGGATCGCGGCGGCGGCCGCGGGCACCGTCAAGAAAGTGGCCCTGGAGCTGGGCGGCAAGAACCCCAACGTCATTTTCGCGGACGCGGACTTTGACGCCGCCGTGGACAATGCCCTGAACGGCGCCTTCGTCCACTCCGGGCAGGTCTGCTCCGCCGGGGCGCGGCTGGTGGTGGAGGAATCCATCGCCGAACGCTTCGTGGACGAGCTGGTCCGCCGTGCCCGGGAGATCCGGCTCGGCGGCCCGTTCGACGACGACGCCGAGACCGGCCCCCTGATTTCCGCCGCCCACCGCGACAAAGTCAGCGCCTACGTCCAGCGCGGCCTCCAGGAAGGCGCACGGCTCCGGACCGGCGGCGCGGCACCTTCCGGAGGGAAGTACGACGCCGGGTTCTACTACCAGCCCACCATCCTGGACCAGGTGCAGCGCGGCATGTCCGTGGTCACCGACGAGGCATTCGGCCCCGTGGTCACGGTCGAGACGTTCCGCACCGAGGACGAGGCCGTGGCCACCGCCAACGACACCATCTACGGGCTGGCCGGCGCGGTGTGGACCCAGGACGCCGGAAAGGCGCAGCGCGTCGCCGCCCGGCTGCGGCACGGCACCATCTGGATCAACGACTACCACCCCTACCTCCCGCAGGCCGAGTGGGGCGGCTTCGGCCAGTCCGGCGTGGGCCGCGAGCTGGGCCCCACCGGCCTGGCCGAGTACCAGGAAGCCAAGCACATCTACCAGAACACCAGCCCCCAGGTCACCGGCTGGTTCGCTGACCACGGCAAGGAGAACTAGATGCACTACGACAACATTGAGGACCTCACGGACCGCGGGTTCGACTACGTCGTCATCGGCGGCGGATCTGCCGGCGCCGCCGTCGCCGCCCGGCTGAGCGAAGATCCGGACGTGACCGTGGCCCTCGTGGAGGCCGGCCCGGATGACCGCAATATCCCGGAGATCCTGCAGCTGGACCGCTGGATGGAGCTGCTGGAATCCGGCTACGACTGGGACTACCCCATCGAACCGCAGGAAAACGGCAACTCCTTCATGCGCCACGCCCGCGCCAAGGTCATGGGCGGCTGCTCCAGCCACAACTCCTGCATCGCCTTCTGGGCACCGCGCGAGGACCTGGACGAATGGGAGTCCAAGTACGGCGCCACCGGCTGGAACGCCGCCAACGCATGGCCGCTGTACCAGCGGCTGGAAACCAATGAAGACGCCGGCCCGGACGCACCCCACCATGGGGACTCCGGACCCGTGCACCTGATGAACGTGCCCCCGGCGGATCCTGCCGGCGTCGCGCTCTTGGACGCCTGTGAGCAGGCGGGCATCCCCCGCGCGAAGTTCAACACGGGCACCACCGTGGTCAACGGTGCCAACTTTTTCCAGATCAACCGGCAGGCGGACGGCACCCGCGCCTCAAGCTCGGTTTCCTACATCCACCCCATCATCGACCGGCCCAACTTCACCCTGCTGACCGGCCTGCGCGCCCGCCAGCTCGTGTTCGATGCGGACAAGCGCTGCGTCGGCGTGGACGTGGTGGACGGAGCATTCGGCCGCACGCACCGGCTTACCGCGCACCAGGAAGTCGTCGTGTCCACCGGCGCGATCGACTCCCCCAAGCTGCTCATGCTCTCCGGCATCGGCCCTGCAGCACACCTGGCCCAGCACGGCATCGAGGTGCTGGTGGACTCCCCCGGCGTGGGCGAGCACCTGCAAGACCACCCGGAAGGCGTGGTGCAGTTCGAGGCCAGGCAGCCCATGGTGCAGGCCTCCACCCAGTGGTGGGAGATCGGCATCTTCACCCCCACCGAGGACGGCCTGGACCGCCCGGACCTGATGATGCACTACGGCTCGGTCCCGTTCGACATGAACACGCTGCGGCACGGCTACCCCACCACGGAGAACGGCTTCAGCCTGACCCCCAACGTCACCCACGCACGCTCCCGGGGCACCGTCCGGCTGCGCAGCCGCGACTTCCGCGACAAGCCCATGGTGGACCCGCGCTACTTCACCGATCCGGAGGGCCACGACATGCGCGTCATGGTGGCCGGCATCCGCAAGGCCCGCGAAATCGCCGCCCAGCCTGCCATGGCGGAGTGGACGGGCCGCGAACTCTCCCCCGGTATCGAGGCGCAGACCGATGAGGAGCTGCGGGACTACATCCGCAAGACCCACAACACCGTGTACCACCCGGTGGGCACCGTCCGCATGGGCGCAGCCGACGACGACATGTCCCCGCTGGACCCCAGCTGCGGGTCAAGGGCGTCACCGGCCTCCGCGTCGCCGATGCGTCCGTCATGCCCGAACACGTCACCGTCAACCCCAACATCACCGTGATGATGATCGGCGAGCGCTGCGCCGATCTGATCCGGGCCGACCAAAGGGTCGCGGACCGCACGGTCGGAGATGCCAAGGAAGAGAAGGAGCTCACCACGTCCCTCGCCTGAGCGGCAGGACCTGAGGGGGCCGCCTTCCCAACGGCGGCGGCCCCCGCCAACGTCATTCCGCCGCACCCCAGGGCGGCCGGTCCCATCGTGCTTTCTGATCCAGGAGTCCATAGTGGAACCCAGCAAGAGTATTGATTCAAGCGGCATGGACGAATTCGGCTACACCCAGACCCTTGACCGGAGCATCGGCAAATTTGCCAGCTTCGCCGCAGGTGTCAGCTACATCTCCATCCTTACCGGTGTTTTCCAACTGTTCTATTTCGGTTTTTCCATGGCCGGCCCGGCGTACGCCTGGTCCTGGCCCATCGTGTTCGTCGGCCAGCTGATGGTGGCCCTGTGCTTTGCAGAACTGGCGGGCCGCTACCCGGTGGCCGGTTCCGTGTACAACTGGGCCAAGCGGCTCGCGTCGGGGACCTCGTCCTGGCTGGCCGGGTGGCTGCTGCTGCTCTCTTCCATCATGGCCTTGGGCTCGGTGGCCCTGGCCCTGCAGATCACCCTGCCGCAGCTCTGGTCCGGCTTCCAGTTCGTCGGTGACGGCACGGGCCCCTACGACTTCGCCATGAACGGCGTGGTGCTGGCCACCATCATGATCACCATCTCCACCCTCATCAACGCGTTCGGCGTGAAGCTGATGACCCGGATCAACAGCATCGGCGTGTTCGTGGAGCTCATCGCGGCCGTGCTGCTGATCCTTGCCCTGGGCTGGCATGTGGTGCGCGGCCCTGAGGTTTTCTTCCAGACCAACGGCTTCGGCGAGGGCAAGGACCTGGGTTTCTTCGGCGTGTTCCTGATCGGCGCCATGGCCTCCGGCTACGTCATGTACGGCTTCGACACCGCCAGCTCCCTTGGCGAGGAAACCAAGGACCCCAAGAAGACCGCTCCCAAGGCCATCCTGCGCGCCGTCACGGCATCGTTCCTGCTGGGCGGGGGAATCCTGCTGTTCGGCATCCTGGCCGCGCCGGACCTCACGGACCCGCAAATCGGCTCTCCCGACGGCGGCCTGCAGCACATCGTGCTCTCCGTCCTGGGCGGCCCGTTCGGCAAGGCCTTCCTGGCCTGCATCGTGGTGGCCGTGGTGGTGTGCACCCTGGCAGTGCATGCCGCCGCCATCCGGATGATGTTCGCCATGGCCCGGGACAACAACCTGCCGTTCAGCCGGCAGCTCAGCAAGGTGGATCCGGTCCGCAGGACCCCCACGGTCGCGGCGATCGTCATTGGCGTCCTGGCCGTCGTGCCCCTCCTGGTCAACGTCACGCAGCCGGCCATCTTCACCATCCTGTCCAGCATCAGCATCGTCCTGATCTACCTTTCCTACCTCCTGGTGACGGTTCCCCTGCTCCGCAAACGGTTCCTGAAGAAGTGGCCGCTGGCCGGGGATGGGTCCGAGCCCGGGTTCTCCATGGGCAAGTGGGGCCTTCCCGTGAACATCCTGGCGGTCCTGTGGGGCGGCGCCATGACGCTGAACCTGGTGTGGCCCCGCCCGGAGATCTACAACTCGGTGCCGCCGTTCGAGTGGTACCTGCAGTGGGGCGGCGTGATCTTCGTGGCCGCGGTGGTGGTTGGCGGGACCCTGCTCTACCGGCTGAAGATCCGCCACCAGACCGGCGTGCTGGCCGAACACGCCGCGGCGGTCTCCGCCCACCCGTCGTCCAACGACCCCCGCTACGACGCTCCCGAGGAAGCGGTGCCGGCCAACGCGGCCATGGCAACGGAAAGCTAGCAGCATCAAGACAGAACGGCCGACGACGGCGCCCACCCGGGTGCCGTCGTCGGCCTTTGCGCGGGGCCGGGTGCGCGCCGGGCCGAGACGTTGCGTCACACAAGGCGACAGCCTCCGGTTCCCGGCCCGGCACGCCCTACCCTTGACAGGTGACATTGACTAAGACCCGCACCGCCGCCGCGAGCTCCCTCGCCGCCGCCGGCCTCCTGCTGACCCTTGCCGCCTGCTCCACGCCGGCCGCCACCCAGTCCGCTCCCTCCGCATCCGCTTCCACCTCGGCATCGGCGAGCGCCTCTGCCTCCGCCGGGCCCTGCACCGGGGTGAAGGTAGTGGTGGATTCCGCCTCCCTGAAGCAGTCCGCCGCCGACACCTCCGCCTGCGTGCCCGCGGACGGACCCACCCTGGCATCGGACGTGCTGGGCAAGGCCAATGTGAAGATCGAGGGCACCGCCAAGTACCCCACGAGCTTCGCGTGCCGCGTCAACGGCGTGCCCGCTGCGGACTTCGACATCAAGCACAAGGGCGGCACCACCCGCGAAGCGTGCGATGACAAAAACACGGTCTCTTATTGGGCCCTCTGGGTGAAGCCCGCCGCCGGCACATGGGCCTACGCGCAGGAAGGCCTGGACACCCTCAAGCTCAGCCCCGGCGAGAGCCTTGAACTGCTCTACACCGTGGACAACGAACCGGCTGCACCCGCGTCATGACCTTCCGGCCCGCGCCGTTGCGCGCAGCAGCGGTTCTCGCTGCTGTGTTCATTGCGGCGCGGGTCCTCTACCGGGTCCTCTTTAACGGGGCGGGCATCGGGGCGCCGCTCCTGCTGGCCCTGCCGCCGCTGCGGCTTCCGGCTCCGTACGCCCACGTGGTGTTCCTGGGTCCGGTCACGGCGCCCGGTCTCTGGCAGGCAGTCCTGTCCGCGCTGCCCATCGCACTCACCATCCTGGGCTTCGGCCTGCTCAATGCGTGGGTGGATGTGTCCCGCGGCTTCGTCCGGCTGGCCCGGGGCGGCCCGCTGCAGGGCGTGGCCAGGATGCTGGTGGTGGCGTGGGCGGCGCTCCCGGCACTTGCCGACGCCGTGGGGTCCGTGCGACTGGCCTTCCGGCTGCGGGGCGAACGCTTTGGGCCGCGGGCCTTGGTGCCCGTCCTGGAGCGTACCCTCGAACATGCGGGCCGGGTTGCGGCGGCCCTGGAGCTGCGCGGCTTCGCGGGCCGGCCCGTACCGCCACCGGCCTCCGGAAGCGACGCGCCGCTGGTGGTCCGGGACGCGCTGTTCCGGGTGGGCGGGGCGCAGGTGCACGCGGCCGGGTTCGCGCCCGCCGGCGGATCCCTCACCGTGATCACCGGGCCCACGGGGTCCGGCAAGTCCACCGTCCTGCGCGGCATCGCCGGGTTGCTCTCCCACGTCGACGGCGGTGGCATCACCGGCACAGTGCAAGTGGCCGGCGTAGACCGCACTGGTGTACCGCCGCGGGACACCGCCCGCCTCATCGGCGTGGTCCTGCAGAATCCCCGCGCCGCCTTTGCCAGCACGCGGGTCCGGGACGAGATTGGCCTTGCCCTGGAACTGCGTGGCGTGGGCCGGCCGGCCGCCAAGGCCCGGGTGCTGGAGGTGGCGGAGCGGATCGGGGTTTCGCCGTTGCTGGACCGGGACCTCAGCACCCTCTCAGCAGGCGAGGCAACGCTGGTGGCCATCGCCGCCGCCGTCGTGGACCATCCCGTCCTGCTCCTGGTGGACGAGCCGCTGGCGGACCTGGATTCCAGCGCCCGGGCCCGCGTCACCGCCGTGCTCGGCAGCCTTGCGCACCACTCCGGCGTGTGTGTAATCGTGGCGGAGCACCGGGCGGAAGCGCTGGTCTCCGTCGCCGATTCCTGGTGGTCCTTTGAGAACGGCGCGCTGGTGCCGGGCACAGCCCCAACGCCCGCGCCCCCGCGTCCCCTTGTTGGTCCAGCCACGGAGCCGCCGGCCTCCGCACCCGTGCTGGCGGCCGTAAACCTGGCCGTGCACCGCGGCGGCACGCCCTTGGTGCGGGAGGCATCCGTGGCGCTGCACCCCGGCGAGATTGTGGCGCTGGTGGGCCCGAACGGTGCCGGCAAGTCCTCCCTCCTGGTGGCGCTGGCCCTCGGGGAGGGGACCAGCGATGCAAGGACGGACGACGGCGGCCGGGTGGCATTGGTGCCGGACGCCTCCGACGACCTCTTCACCAGGGACACCGTCGCCGCCGAGTTGAGGGCGGCGGAGCGGCGCCTGGCGCGCGGAAAGCAGGGTCAGGCTGCGGAGCCCGGCTTTGCGGCGTCCCGGTTGTCCGTGCTGCGGGGCACCGCCAGCATGCCCATCGGGCACGAGCATCCCCGGGACCTGTCCGCCGGCGAGCGCAGGATCCTTGCCATGACGTTGCAGACCATTGACCGGCCGCAGGTGCTCCTGATTGACGAGCCCACCCGCGGGCTGGATCCCGCGGCGCGGACGGCGGTGGCTGCGGCGTTGCGGGCGGCCGCGGATGACGGCGCCGCGGTCCTGTTCGCCACCCACGATCTGGAGTTTGCGCACCGGCTTGGCGCCCGGATCCTGCCGATGCGGGACGGGGTGGCGCCGGCCGCCGTGACAGCCGTGCCGGCCGAGTCAGTAGATGTCGCTGCTGCCGTTCCCGCGGCACTACCCGTGGCCTCGGCCCGGGCCGCCGGGCGCCGGCCTGACGTGCCTGCCGCGAAGCCGGCCCGCCGCCCCCGGATGCCGCGGGGCGCCGAGCTGGCCGTCCTGGCGGCAGCAAACCTGGTGGCCTTGGCGGCGTTCTGTTGGCCGCTGCTGACCGCGGCGCTGCCGCAGGATGCCGCTGCGGCCACCCCGTACGCGGCCCTGGCCATCGCACCCCTGGCGGCGGCCGCCGTCGTGGTGTCCTTGGACGGCTCGGTCCGCTCGGCACACACCGTGGCGCTGCTCGGCGTCCTCGCCGCGGTAGGTTCCGCGGTCCGGGTGGCGAGTACCGGCGTCGGCGGCGTGGAGGCCGTGTTCATCCTTCTGGTCCTGGCGGGCCGCGCGTTCGGTCCGCGGTTTGGCCTGCTCCTCGGCGCCGCCACCATCGCCGTCTCCAGCGTGCTGTGGGGCGGAATCGGGCCGTGGACACCGTTCCAGATGTTCGCCTGCGCCTGGGTGGGTGCGGGAGCCGGGCTGCTCCCCGCCGGGTGCGCGGCAGGGCAGAGCTGTGGATGCTTGCCGGGTACGGCGTGGTGGCGTCCTATGTGTTCGGCCTGCTGCTCAACCTGTGGTTCTGGCCCTTCGCGGTGGGCAGCGGCACCGGGATTTCCTATGTTGCGGGCGCACCGCTGGGCACCAACCTCAGCAGCTTCCTGATTTACTCACTGCTGACGTCGACGGCGGGCTGGGACACCCTGCGCGCCGTCACCACGGTCATCGGCATCGCCGTGGTGGGGCGGGCTGTTCTGGCCTCGCTCCGCCGGGTGAAGCCGGTGGCCGGCGCCGCTTCCGGCGCGGACGGCCGGGCCGCCAGTGTGCCGTCACCACACGCCCGGGACCGGCGCCAGCTCACACCGTGACGCAGGAAGGTTGCCTCCAGCCAACGAATTTGTGACACTGTTGTCCTCTGTTCCCCAGTGTTAGGCAGTGTTTTGACGGGCATTTCAGGTTTCGCGACGCAGTCCGCGCGCTGACACTTCCCTGACGCCCCAAGGGCCGGCAAGTTCAGCGCTTCACCCGCTGAAACCACCCGGAGCCCGATGCCGATCCACGGCTTACTTTCCCCTGCACTGATTTCCTGCCCCGCACCATACGCCTGCCCATTCCCCGGGCCGCCGTGGCCGCCCACCGCCACGTCCCGTCCGCCTTAGGACCCGCTCCTTTTCGGACCTGACCTTGGCGAACCGCGGCCCAGCCGCCCAACACCCTGTTTTGGGAGCACCATGCCTGCAACAAAAAATCCATCCATTGTCCTCACGGACGTGCATTTCCGGTGGCCGGACGGCTCGCCGGCTTTGTCCGGGATCTCCGGCAGCTTCGGGCCCGGGAAAACCGGGCTCGTCGGAACGAATGGCTCCGGAAAGTCCACGCTGCTGCGACTCGTGGCGGGGACCCTCACACCGACGGCCGGCAGTATCACCACGGGAGCCGCCGTCGGCTACCTTCCACAGACCCTGACGCTGCACGACGATGCCACCCTGATGGAGCTGCTCGGGATCAAGGACAAAGTCAGTGCCCTGCGGGCTATCGAATCCGGCGACGCAGCGGTGGAGCACTTCGATGTGCTGGGCGACGACTGGGACATCGAGGCCCGCGCGGAGGAGGCGCTGGAGGGGATCGGCCTTACCGGCGTGGGGCTGGACCGGCGCGTGGGCGAACTGTCCGGCGGGGAAGCCATGCTGGCCGCCATCTCCGGGCTCCGGATCCGGCGCACCCCCATCACCTTGCTGGACGAACCGACGAACAACCTGGACCGTCGGGCACGCTCGGCGCTCGGAGGGATGCTGGCTGACTGGCCGGGCAGCCTGGTGGTGGTCAGCCACGACCTGGCACTGCTGGAACTCATGGACAGCACGGCCGAACTGTACGAGGGAGGGCTCACGGTGTTCGGCGGCCCCTACAGCGAGTGGCAGGCGTACTTGGGCAGCCAGCAAGCCGCAGCCGCGCAGGCAACCCGTGCCGCTGAGCAACTGGTGAAGAAGGAAAAGCGGCAAAAGCAGGAGGCCGAATCGAAGCTCGCCCAACGGGCCCGGACGGGCCAGGCCAGCTACGACAATAAGAAGGGATCCAAGATCCTGATGAACCAGCGGGCCTCTGATGCCCAGGCCTCAGCCGGACGAATGCGTTCCGGCATGGACGCCAAAGTGCAGGCCGCGCAAGCGGCCCTGGACGCCGCAGCAGCGAGGGTGCGGGACCAGGAGCGGATATCCCTGAACCTTCCCGACCCGGACGTTCCGCGCGGCCGGCGGATCGCGGAACTGTGGGGCACCAACCGCTCCTTCGTGGTGCAGGGCCCGGAGAAGGTGGCCATCACCGGACCCAACGGTGCCGGCAAGACCACACTGCTGGAACGCTTGATGGGCGGTGTCCCGTGCATCGAGGGCGAAGCCGGTGGAAGCCTGCTGACGGACCGCGCGGGCTACCTGCGTCAACGCCTCGACGGGCTGCGGGAACAGGCAACGACCCTCGAAAACGTGCAGGACGCCGCGCCGGACGTGCCTGCGGGCGATATCCGCAACCAGCTGGCCCGGTTCCTCCTCCGCGGCGACAGCGTGAACCGGCCAGTGCACACGCTCTCGGGCGGTGAGCGGTTCAGGGTTTCCCTGGCCCGGCTGCTTTTCGCCGACCCGCCGCCTCAAGTCCTGATCCTGGATGAGCCAACCAACAACCTGGACATCCGGAGCGTTGAGCAGCTGGTGGAGTCCCTCGGGGCCTACGGCGGCGCCGTCATCGTGGTCAGCCACGATGACGCCTTCCTGGACCGGTTGGACCTGGACCTCATCCTCGGCATGGGACGCGACGGGTCGTTGACGGAGCTGGCCTCGCTGCCTGGCGCGGAATGACAAGAGCCCGGCGCCGGCAGCGCGGTCCCCAGTGCCGGCGCCGGCTCACACCTTGAAGTACTTGGCCTCCGGGTGGTGGAACACGAACGCGTCGGTGGACTGTTCCGGGTGCAGCATGAGCTCGTCGCTGAGGACCACGCCCATGCGCTCCGGCTTCAGCAGCTCGGTGACCTTGCGGCGGTCCTCCATGTCCGGGCAGGCGGGGTAGCCCAGGGAGAACCGGGCGCCGCGGTAGTCGAGCTTGAAATACCCTGCCGTGTCCTTGGGCTCCTCGGCCGCGAAGCCGAGCTCCTTGCGGATCCGGGCGTGCCAGAACTCGGCCAACGCCTCGGTTAGCTGCATGACCAGTCCGTTGAGCTCGTAGTAGTCGCGGTACTGGTTGGCCGCGAACATCTTGGACGTGAACTCTTCGATCTTGGAGCCGGCGGTGACCAGCTGCACGGGCAGCACGTCGATCTGTCCCGATTCGCGGGACTTCACGAAGTCGGCCAGGCACAGGTGCCGGTCGCGGCGCTGGCGCGGGAAATCGAACCGCAGCCGGTCGCTGCCGATCGGACCGCCTGAACCACCGTCGGGGGCGAGCAGGCCCGCCTGGCCCAGGACGCCGTCGGGATCCTCGCCGTGGTGCAGCACCACCACCTGTTCGCCTTCGGAGACCACGGGAAAGTAGCCATAGGCTACGGAGGCGTCCAGCATGCCCTCGCCCAGGATGCGGTCCAGCCAGTACCGCAGGCGCGGCCGGCCCTCGCGTTCCACCAGTTCCTCGTAAGAGGCACCATCCTCGCCGCGGCCGGGCTTGAGGCCCCACTGCCCCATGAAGGTGGCACGCTCGTCGAGGAAGGCGGAGTAGTCGTGCAGCGAGACGCCGCGGACAATCCGGGTGCCCCAGAACGGCGGCGCGGGAACGGGGTTGTCGGTGGCGACGTCGGACCGGCCGGGCATGGCCTCGGGCTCGGTGATGGTGAACTTCGGGCCGCCCTTGTGGATGCGCTTCTTCAGCGGCGGCAGGCCCACGGAGTCCGGGTCCTCGCCGCGGGCCACGCGGACCAGTGGTTCCATAAGGGCAAGCCCCTCGAAGGCATCCTTGGCGTACCTGACGGTGCCCTCGAACTGCTCGGCCAGGTCCTGCTCCACATAGGCGCGGGTCAAAGCGGCGCCGCCCAGGATCACCGGCCACTTCTTGGCCAGGCCGCGGGTCTGCAGTTCGGCGAGATTTTCCTTCATCACCACGGTGGATTTCACCAGCAGCCCGGACATGCCGATCACGTCCGCGTCGTGTTCCTCCGCGGCGGCGATGATCTCGGCAATGCCCTGCTTGATGCCGATGTTGACTACCTTGTAGCCGTTGTTGGTGAGAATGATGTCCACCAGGTTCTTGCCAATGTCGTGCACGTCCCCGCGGACGGTCGCGATCACCATGGTGCCCTTGCCGGAGGAGTCGGCCTTTTCCATATGCGGCTCAAGGAGCGCCACGGCGTTCTTCATGACCTCGGCGGACTGCAGCACGAACGGCAGCTGCATTTCGCCGGCACCGAAGCGTTCGCCCACCACTTTCATGCCCTCAAGCAGGTGGTCGTTGATGATGCCGAGCGGGGTCATGCCTTCGCTGCGGGCCAGGTCCAGGTCCTCTTCCAGGCCCTTGCCTTCGCCGTCGATGATGCGCCGTTCCAGGCGCGCGCCCGTGGGCAGGGCGGCGAGTTCGGCGGCGCGCTGGTCCTTCAGCGCTGCGGTGTCGACGCCGGCGAAGATGTCAAGCATGCTGGCGAGGGGGTCGTAGGTGGTGTTGCCGTCGGCGTCGTATTCGCGGCGGTCGTAGACGAGGTCCAGTGCCACCTTGCGCTGCTCTTCCGGGAGGGAGGCGAGCGGGACGATCTTGGCGGCGTCGATGATGCCGCTGGTCAGGCCGGCCTGGACGGCTTCGTGCAGGAACACGGAGTTCAGGACCATGCGGGCGGCCGGGTTGAGGCCGAAGGAGACGTTGGAGACGCCGAGCGTGGTGTTGATGCCGGGGTATTTGGCAGTGATCTGGCGGATGGCCTCGATGGTTTCGATGCCATCGCGGCGGGTTTCCTCCTGGCCGGTGGCGACCGGGAAGGTAAGGCAGTCGACGATGATGTCCTCAACCCGCATGCCCCATTCGCCCACCAGGGCGTCCACCAGGCGGGAGGCGATGGCCACCTTGCCCTCGGTGGTGCGGGCCTGGCCCTCTTCGTTGATGGTCAGGGCGATCACGGCCGTGCCGTGTTCCTTGACCAGCGGCATGATGCGGGCGAAGCGGCTGTTGGGGCCGTCACCGTCCTCGTAGTTGACGGAGTTGACCACGGGGCGGCCGCCGATGAGTTCCAGGCCTGCCTGCAGCACCGGGGGTTCGGTGGAGTCGATGACCAGCGGGAGGGTGGAGGCGGAGGCGAAGCGGCTGACAACCTCTTTGATATCGGCGACGCCGTCGCGGCCCACGTAGTCCACGCAGACGTCCAGCAGGTGGGCGCCGACGCGGATCTGCTCGCGGGCGATGTCCACACAGTCGTCCCAGCGTTCCTCGAGCATGGCCTGGCGGAAAGCCTTGGAGCCGTTGGCATTGGTGCGTTCGCCGATGGCCAGGTAGGCGGACTCCTGGTCGAAGTTGACGTGCTGGTAGAGGGAGGCGACGCCGGCCTCGCGCTCGGTGGGGATTCGCGCCGGTGCGTTGCTTGCCTTGGTGTCCACGGCTTTGGTGCGGAAGGGGGCAAGGCGTTCGACGACGGCGGCCATGTGCTCCGGCGTCGTACCGCAGCAGCCGCCCACCAGGCCCAGGCCGAATTCGCGCACGAATTGTTCGTGCGCGGTGGCGAGTTCGGTGGGGGTCAGCGGGTAGTGCGCGCCGTTGGCGCCAAGGATGGGCAGGCCGGCGTTGGGCATGCAGGCGATGGCGACGGAGGACTGCTTGGAGAGGTGGCGGAGGTGCTCGCTCATCTCGTCGGGGCCGGTGGCGCAGTTCAGGCCAATGGCGTCGACGCCGAGCGGTTCGAGGGCGGTGAGGGCGGCGCCGATTTCGGAGCCCATGAGCATGGTTCCGGTAGTTTCGACCGTCACCTCAACAAAGATGGGAAGCCGGATGCCGCGGTCCACGATGGCTTGCTTGCAGCCGTTGACGGCGGCCTTGGTCTGCAGGAGGTCCTGGCTGGTTTCGATGAGGAACGCGTCCGCGCCGCCGTCGATCAGGCCCTCGGCCTGGAGGGCGAAGGTCTGCTTGAGGTAGTCGTAGCTGGTGTGGCCCAAGCTCGGGAGCTTGGTGCCCGGGCCCATGGAGCCGAGGACCCAGCGCATGCGGCCGTCTGTTGCTTCCCCGGCTTCGGCGCGTTCGCGGGCGATGCTGGCGCCTTTGCGCGCGAGTTCCTCGATCCGGTCATCGATGCCGTAGTCGGAGAGGTTGGACCAGTTGGCGCCGAAGGTGTTGGTTTCCACGGCGTCGATGCCGGTGGCGAAGTAGGCGTCGTGGATGTCCGCGATGACGTCCGGGCGCGTGTCGTTGAGGATCTCGTTGCAGCCCTCGAGGTTTTGGAAGTCCGTTTCGAGCTGCAGGTCCCGGCCTTGCAGCATGGTGCCCATGGCGCCGTCGGCAATGACCACCCGGTGGTTCACGGCGTCCAGGAGTTCCTGGGCACGGGCGGGGCGGGGGACGGACTCGATGTCCAGTGCGAAACGAGGCATTTAATCAGGTTACGTGTGGGGGCGCCAACGTTGCGCTGTGTGTCCGGATGCTACGGCGGTGATCGGGACTGCCCCCTTAAGTTCATATCGAAGGTCCTGGGCTGACAGAGCAAACTGCTCCGTCAGCCCAGAGCCGCGGAAGCAGAACTCCACCGCGGCTGAGGCGTCGCCAGCGATTGGGCACCTGCCTCCCACTTCGTCCCCCGGCAATGGCAGCCGTAAGTCAGACGGTCCTTGAACAAACACTAAGTAAGCCGCGAGCGGATCCCACACGCACCGGAGATCCGCACTCGAGACAGGGCGCCTCGTTGCGGGAAGTTATGGCTACCGTCTGGCAGTTATTGCATTCAAGAGCCCAACTATCGAGGTACAGCGGAAGGTCACTTACTGTACCCCGAGCAAGAACGATACGAAAGTCGCGAAAAGCGTAAAGATGAATTGGCCGATTCTTCCCGTTGGGCAGCTCATCAACTTTCTCTACAGCGCCAGCCGTGGTCCACTTCTGAACTTTACCTCGGGCCGCATTCTCGCTGATTCTATAAACGTCACTAGCTAACTTATTGATAGTGAAACTTGCCTCCGAAATCTTGGAAAAGTCACTATCATACTGCGGGAAAAGTTCGCGTGACCTTTTCTTTGAAAACGCGAGAATCCCACTGTAAACGGCGTATTCCGTCAAATGATCAACAGCCGCGGATTTGCGGGTTTGTTCTGAGACGATTTCGGCAGCCATGCGAATCATATCTCGAGGGGATCCGTTACAAAGATGGGCCAGAAGCCGATGGACGTCAATTCCGAACGTCGGCTCTAAGAGATCATTGAAGTTCACTACCTTGCCATTGGAAAACGCTTGAAGACGACGACTTAGCATGTCCGAAAGCTCTTCGATGGTCCACTTGAGAGGAAGGGTGTTTATGCGGTCGGGTCGCCCAAACTTACTAAAAAAGTCCGAGGTCTGATCCCAGAGGAAAAACTTGAAGCCTACCCCTGCCTGTTCGATAGTGGGCAAATCCGTGACAAGATTGGCGATTAGAGCCCAAGCAGCCTCAGGGTCATCTGTAGTCGTCGGAGTCTCATCGACTTTGTCGACTAGAAAATAAACTGATTCCCAACCTATAGTCTGAACAATCGAGACGAGTTCGGTGTAGAAATAACGTGCGGAAGACTCTGGATTTGATGTCTGAGCTGTCAACTCTTTTGGTATGTTGACGCCATCAATTCCAGCCTTGACCATCAGGGCGGCGACACCTACCGCAACTACGCCCCCATACTTATGCCACAGATCGTTGGTCTTATCACCAAATGTTTTAACAGCACCAAACGCTTGCCGATATTCGTCCTGGTTCAGGCCACTAAGGAACGTCTGGCCCGCAACTTTTAGGACTTGCTTTTGATGTTCGGAAAGCCAGAAGCGCTCAGAAGTGTCCTGTTCCAACCAAGAGAGCAGCGCCACTGTAAGAAGCCGACAGATCCCCAACTGGTGCTTTAGGAGTGTCGCTTCGCCGCCCGCCAGATGGTCGAAGTTGTCGTACGTTAGACAAAGGAATGTGGAGTCTTCCTTTGCAGACTCCTGTTCGATCATCCGCCGCTGAGCCGTCTTCCCACTGCCCCGGGGCGCCAGGATCACATTCGATTTCGGCGTCGACGGTGTCCCAATCACACTGGCGAAATACGGAGGTGGGACGAAGTAGTCGGATAACCGTTCCTCTGTCTCCGAGTTGGTGGAACTGAACGGGTCGCCTGTAAAGCCGCGCCGCGTCACAAAACTTTCAAATGCCATCCGGCTTCCCCTCAATAACCTTCACGTTCACCCAATTCTAGGGGAGCCATCTAGAGGCCCTCGACAGAAGCACGATATTCAGAACTATCGACGATACACAACTCTTCCTCGCCGTAGACGAGTATTTACGCGGCAAGATCCAGTTCCATAGTGGGCGTGGACAGCTGATGCCACAGCTGTCTAGAGTCATCTGCCGACATTAGAGAGCAGAAAATAGCCCCCTTTCTGCTGAAGAATGGAACGGCCCATTTCAGCACTTCGCACATTGGCGATGCCCCAAACCTCCGCAACCGGAGCCGCGAACTGCGCCTCGTACAGCCGCGCATAAGCCCCGCCCGCAGCCAACAAAGAAGCGTGCGTGCCCTGCTCCACGATCTGGTCGGCCTTCATCACCACAATGAGGTCGGCGTCGCGGATTGTGGACAGACGGTGGGCGATGACGAACGAAGTACGGTCGGATCGCAGGGCACTCATCGCCTTCTGCAGCAGCACCTCGGTCCGAGTGTCCACGGATGACGTCGCCTCATCCAGAATCAGCACCGATGGCCGGGACAGGAAGGCCCGGGCAATCGTCAGCAACTGCTTCTCCCTGGCGGACACGTTTGCACCCTCGTCCTCCAGCACGGTGTCGTACCCGTCCGGCAGCGACCGCACGAACCGGTCCACATACGTTGCCCGCGCCGCCTCGAGGATTTCGGAATCGGTGGCGGAGGGCCGCCCGTACGCAATGTTGTCCCGGGTGGTCCCGCCGAACAGCCACGTATCCTGAAGCCCCATCCCTAGCCGCGAGCGCAGCCCCGCCGCGGCACCAAGGTGACGTCCACGCCGTCGAGCGTTATCCGCCCGGTATCCAGCTCGTAGAACTGCATCATCAGATTCACCAGCGTTGTCTTCCCCCCCGTGTGCCCCACAATCGCCGCCGTTTGCCCCGGCTCCGCCTCCAGGGACAGCCCTGAGATCAGCGGCTTGTCTGGCGAGTAGGAGAACGACACATCCTCGAACACCAGCCGCCCCCGCCCAAACACGGGGCCCGTAGAAGGCACAGGCTCCACAGACTCCTCGTCCTCATCCAGCAGCTCGAACAACCGCTCCGCCGAAGCAACCCCGGACTGCAGAACGTTTGCCATGGTCCCCAGCTGCGCCAGCGGCTGGGTGAACTGCCCAGAGCACTGGATGAACGCCTGCACATCGCCCAACTGCATCGCCCCGGACGCCACCTGCAGCCCGCCCGCTACGGCGACCCATGCACTAAGACGCCTGCTGCTCGCCTCCTGCCCGGGCCCACCCCAATGCCGGGCCAAGTTTGCCCGCGATATCAGTCAGGATCTGGACGTAGTCCTCGTGATCGAAGCTGAAGGGCAGGGCGAAGGCCACCTCATCCACTTCCTGGAAACCAGCGTGCGCGTACAGCTGCTCGGCAATCTCCTCGCTGGTTCCAATGAGATCAGCGGCGAACATCATGCCCCTCGGCCCCTGCGGAGCAGCAGTGCGCGGAGTGCGTTCGTCCACGTACCGCTGGTACTTCGCCCGCTGGGCCGGAGTCGCCGAGTCAGTCGGAATCACCACCAGGCCCTGTGACACCCGCGCCCCAGCATGTCCGGCGGCCGCAGCGGCTTCACGGAACGCCCGGATCTGTGACTGCTGGACCAAAGCGAAGTCAGGCTCCTGGTCCTTGTCGGGGAAGATCACGCTGCTGGACAGCAGGTTGAACCCACTCGAACCGGCCCACACCGCTGACTTCGTGCTGCCGGCCCCGTACCAAAGCCGGTCCCGCAGGCCGGGCGAGTGCGGCTCCACCCGGTTGGAGAACTCCTCCACCACCCCTTGCTTGCCGGAGAATTCCCGCACCGGCTCCCCCGCCATTAGCCGCGCAAGCCGCTCCACCCGCGCGTAACTGAAGTCCTCCACGTCAGCCGTGTCCGGATACAGCTCGTGCTTCACCGTGTCGTACTGCATCGGCTCCCCCACGCTCACGCCCGGGTTGATGCGTCCTCCGGCGAGCAGGTCCACCGTGGCAAGGTCCTCGGCAAGGCGCAGCGGGTTCTCCCAGCCCAGCGGCGTCACGGCGGTTCCCAGCTCAATTCGCGAGGTGCGCTGGCTCGCCGCAGCCATCACCGCTACAGGGGAAGAAATCCCGAACTGCAGGTGCCGGTGGCGCAGCCAGGCACTGTCGAATCCCAGCTGCTCGCCCAGCTCGATGATCTGCAACGTGGATTCATGGCCAGCGGCGGGATCAACGGGGTCGAACAGGCCAATTGTGAGGAAGCCCAGCTTGCGCAAAGGACGGGTGGGCTGCGGCATCGGCTTCCTCCAAGTGATCAGGGAACGTGGCTGTTTTTCAGACTAGGCCGTGGGCCACCGGATGAACCAACATGTCCCGCCGGCCTTGAGCCTCTACAAGAAGCACCCACACCCTTGACGGACGTGTCCGCACACGGGTTAGGCTCACCACGGGCAGGCGACGGCGCCGCCACAGGAGGAATACATGTCACTGCAGGAACTCGAGTTCACGTCCGCCAACGGCCGCGACACCATCCAGGCCTGGGTCTACGAACCCATCGGCCAGCCAAAGGCAATCGTGCAGCTGGTCCACGGGCTCGGCGAGCACTCCCGCCGCTACCTCCACCTCATCTCCACCCTGGTGGATGCCGGATTCATCGTGGTGGCAGGTGACCACGCCGGGCACGGCCGCACCGCCATGCAGCAGGGCACCTGGGGCGACGCCGGCGAGGACGCCGCCAAGGTGGTGGTCGCGGACGAGCTCACGCTCCAGGCCAAAGCCAGGGCGGCCCTCCCCCAGCTTCCCTACGTGGTGTTCGGCCACAGCTGGGGCTCCATGATCGCGCGCGGCATGGCAGTGGACCCACAGGCTCAGCTGTCCGGCTTGATCCTCTGCGGCATCGCCGCCCAAATGCTGGGCATCGAAACAACAATCAACCGGCCGGAACTGGCACGGCTTGCCTCCGGCGCCGGCGCGGCGGACCCCGCACCGCAGGACCTCGTGGGCCAGCTGTTCGACGGTTTCCTGGGCCGCTTCGGAGACAATCCCGGCCCCACGGCCTGGGTGGCGCTGGACGCCGACGTGGTGGCCGACCACGCCAAGGACCCCTTCAACAACTTCGGCGCACCCCTGAGCGCCCGGTTCCTGCAAGGCTTCGTGGACCTCTACGACCACGTCAATTCCGACGACTGGTACAAACAGCTCCCCACGGACCTCCCCGTCCTCATCCTCGCCGGCGACCAAGACCCCGTGACCAACTACGGCGAAGGCGCCTACCACGTGGCAAACCGCCTCACCGATTCGGGCCACGCGGACGTCCGCACCCGCGTCTTCCCCGGCGTCCGGCACGAGGTGCACAACGAACCCACCACCCGCGCCGAAACCGAGCGCGAGACGGTCGAATTCATCCAGCGGGTTACGCACCAACCCCAGGACTCCCCCACACAGTAGGCAGCAGGCTGGCCGTCCCGGAAGGTAGCACCCCGGCGGAAGGTACGACGACGGCACTTACCCCGCCGCCGTCGTCGTACCTCCTAGCAAAGGCAGCCGGAGGCGGCTGCCCCGCGTGGTAGGTTCGCCGCATGGAATGTGTGGTGCTGTACACCGTGCGGGAGGGCGTGGACCGCTCCCGGATCATGGAGACCTACCCCCGCCACAAGGCCTTTTACGAGGCGTTTCACGCAGACGGTGGTGGCCTCGTGGCCCTGGGCGCGTTCCAGGACCCCGATCCGGCTGCCAGCTCCATGGGCATTTTCACGTCCCGGCAGGAAGCCGAACGTTTCGTTGCCGGCGACCCGTTCGTTACCGAAGGGCTCGCCGAACCGAGGCTCCTGGACTGGAATGCCGTGCGCTTCGCGTAGGGCTACCGCCGGTTAGTTGCCTTCCCCGGCCAGCGGGGCAGCCGTGAAAAGGTGGGCCCCGCGGGCGCCGGAATCTTGGCAGGGTCGGTGCCAGGCCGCCGTCGTCGCAGCTCCAACGCCAGCGCCTCCTGGCCACGCGCCATCGCCCACCTGTGGTTCGCAGCAAAGGCCGGCTTGAGCAGCCAACTCAGCCGCCGCAGCAGCGGTTTGGCGGCGCTGACCCGCCACTCATAGGTGACCACCGTTTCGGGCCCGTCCTGCTCAAAGGTCCAGCGGCCGGCGCCGTTGAGGTCGCCCCGGGCCGAGATGGCGAAGCCGTGTTCCGTTACGGGTTCGGTGACGGTGAGCTGCCACTTGAGCGTGTACGGCAGCCAGCCTTTGGTGTGGAGGAAGAACGCCTTCCCGGTCCCGTCCGGGTTGCCCGGATCCAACTGCTCAACGGTCAAATACACCGAGGGCCACCAGCGGGGAAGCGTCCCGGCATCGCCCAGGATGTCCGTGACCTCCCGCGGGGTTCCCGCCACGCGCCAGACAGTCAGGAATTCGTAGTCAGTGCTGCTGGTCGAAGTGCCGGCCATTGGTGCCTCCACGGCGAGGGTGAATAGGCGGCCCACAGTACTCACGCCGTTGTTTGCGGTCAACGGGCAAGCGTCAAATCCCGAGCGTGTCAGTATGTGCTGGCGTTGGCGATCAGGTGCGGCGGCAGCGGCTGCTGGGTGAAGTCGAACGCCTGGGTGAGGTCGCCCAGGATCGGGCTGTTTTCCCTGACGTCCGGGCGGGGATCGGGCCGGCCATCGGTGGCCGTGCAGGAAGTCGTCCTCGATGAACTTGATGTAGGCGTCCTGGCTCAGGGTTTGATGGTCGATGTACCCCTGCTTCGCGAAGGGGCTGATGATCAGGCTGGGGACGCGGAACCCGTACCCGTTGCTGTCCGCGTTGGGTGGCTGGACGTGGTCGTAGAACCCGCCCCAGTCGTCCCAGTTCAGGAAGATGGCGGTGCTGTTCCAGTCGGGTCCGCTCATGATGGCGTTGATGAGCCCGGCAACGTATTGCTGTCCCGTGCTGATCTTGGCCGGCGCATGTTCGCTGACCTTGTCGGTCGGGGCGATCCACGTCACGGCGGCCAGGGCTCCCCTTCGTGCGGCGTCGTAGAAGTTGGTCAGCGGCTGGATGTTTCCCAGTTCCCCGTCCTGTTTGACGGTGTCGAAGTACAGCAGGGGGTTCCACAGGCCCGGCGTCGTGGCATCCTGCTTGATCGGGGCGCAGGTGGCAGCGTCATCCCGGCAGTCGGGTTCGGTGCCCTTGAAGACGTAATAGTTCCACGGGACGTGCTGTTGGTGGAGCAGGTACGTTAGGTCGGTCCACGCATAGTCGGGCACCTGAAGGTGTTTGGCGGCGTCGGAGAGTTCCTGCTTCAGTGCGGCAGGAACGTTAGCGGCGTCGACGGCGGCCTGGCAGGCCGGGTAGGTGTCAGTGGGCTTGCAGCTGGCGCTGATGAGCCGGTCCACGCCGGCGGCCAGGTCCGGGCTGATGCCGGCGGCGGTGAGGGCCTGCTTGCAAGGGGCAAGGTCCGCGGCGGACTGGCATTTCCCGATCAGGGTGTTGCCGATGATTTCCGGGTCGGGTCCGGAGTCCGGGTTCTGGAGCGCATTGGTGCACGACGCCGGGTCCCCGGCGGTGGTGCATTTGGCGGACCATTCCGAGACCAGGTAGAGGTGGGCCGGAAGGCTCCAGGCGGAGGCGGCCGCGAACATGTGGTCCTGCAGCGTGAAGTTGCGGGCATAGTCCCAGTACGTGGGGAGGTCCCGGCCATCGTGGTACCCCATCACATCCGTGGCGGTGGTCCGGTAGCGGCATTTCACCTGGAAGGCGGTGCAGCCGGCCAGGCCCTTTTCCGCCTGGGCCACAAACCCGTCCATCGCCCCGTTGTCCACGTCGGCCACTTCGTCATTGTGGCTGTGCGGGGCACCGACATTGGCATCGGCCGGGTTGTAGAAAGGTTTGACGCACCCGCCGTTGGCAGGGTCCGGCAGACACACGGCCGGCTCGTTGTTGGCCATCGGAATCCCGTCGGCGCCCGGGTACGTCCCGAAGTAGGTGTCAAAGGAGCGGTTCTCCTGGGTAATGATCACCACGTGCTTGATCTTGGAAATCCCGGCCTCGGCGCTGACCGGCCCCCCGGCGGCGCCGCTTCCGGCGAATGCCAGCAGCGCCCCGAGGGCCAGGGCGATCCAGCCCGCCAGCAGCGTGTGGAACGGGGAGCGAGCCAGCCCAAGGCGGCGCAGGACTTTTCCCTGCCGGATGCGCCTCCTGGTGCTGAACATCGCGTCCTCCTGACGCTGCTCCTGCGAACCGGCCGTCACCGCATCAACAAAACTCACGCGGGGGTCCGGCCACTGGGGTTACCCTCCCACACGGTCCCTGCGCACCTGACGGGAATTTTCTGGGAACTTGCCCACAATCCATCGACCGGGCCTGCCGGAACGCGGGCACCCGGGCGCTGAAGTGCTCAGGTGCTCAGCAGCTCAGCAGCTCACGTGCTGCCTACTGCCGCACGGGCCGGGACCTGTACACATGGCCCGGAACCAAGGGCGTGCCTTCGAAGAGCTGCGGGACGGACACCAGCTGGTAGCCCTGGGCCTGCAGGGTGGACATCAGCTCCTGTTGCCCGGCGATCGTCGTCGGCTGCACGTCATGCATGAGCACCACCGCGCCTGGCGTGATCTCCTTGAGCACTTTGGGCACGAACACCGCCGGGTTCTTGCTCTGCCAGTCCAGTGAGTCCACGGCCCAGAGAATGAGCGGCTTGCCCACCGCGCCTTGCACGGCGGCATCGGCCGCGCCGTAGGGCGGCCGCATCATGGCCGGGGTGGAGCCGGTCGCGGCAAGGATGGCGGCGTCCGTGCGCTCCATCTCCTTCTTGACTGCGGGGATGGGCAGCTTGGTCAGGTACGGGTGGCTGAACGTGTGGTTGCCGATCGCGTAGCCGGCGTCGGCCACCTGCTTCGCGGTTGCCGGGTTGGCGGCCGTATTGGACCCGGTCATGAAGAACGTGGCCTGGGCTTTCCGCTCTGCCAGGATGGCCAAAAGCTGCGGCGTGGTGCGGGCGTCCGGCCCGTCGTCGTACGTCAAGGCAGCGCACGGGACGATGTCGCAGTTCACGTGCCTGGCTGCCGGTGCTGTCGCAGGATGCGGGACGGCGGCGGCGTTCAGCTGCTCCAGGACCTGCCGGCCATAGTCACTAAGGACCGCCCCGGCCTCGGCGGCGTTCATGGTCAAGGTCACGTTGTCCCCGGGGTTCCCGGGAACCTCCGCGGACACCGCCAGCTCCCCGGACGGTTTCAGGAGCAGGTCGCCTACCGGGACGTCCTGCCGGACTGGCGCGGCGATCTGCGCGGGGATACCCACCATGCGCGATTGGATGCCCGGAACCGCCTCCGGCCGCACCAGCTCCGCGCCGCCGCGGACAGCCCCGGAAACCGTGTCAACGTACACGGTTTCCGATCGCTCAGAGACGGTCCCGCCCGTCCCGGAAGTCTTCACTTTTTGGCGGACAACAATCACTGTTCCCGCAGCCTGAATGGGCCCCGCGGACACTGTCATCTCCTGGCCCTCGGGCTGCTGTGCGTTCAGGGCCATCGCGGGCCGGTACCGGCCACCCACCGGCGCAGCCGCATCGAGGAGTCCCAGCAGCCACGAGTCGACATGCGTGTTCAACCCGGGCACCCCGTCAACGTAGGTCCAGGACGCATGCACACGGCGCTCCCCCACGTGGGCCGTCAAGGCCATCCCGTACCCGCCCGGCACCTGCACCGGTCCGTTCAGCGCATCCGAGAGCGGCTGGGGCAACGCCACGGTCTCCGGTTGGCTGGAAACCCGTTCGTGGGAGTTCAACGCCGGGTACGGCGCGCCGGCCATGCTGTCACCACCGCTGACGAGCGCCGCTACGCAAATCGCCGCCAGGAGGACATGCAGGCAGGCGGCAGCCGCGCTCCCGCGGGTGCGCCCCATCCCCAGCCCCATCGATCCGCACGCTCCTCAGGTGTTGACCCTTCGATTGTCCCTTATATCAGGCCGGGATGGTGAAACGGGGGGCCGTTGCCTGGAACGGGGAGCGCCGGCGCACTAGATGGTCACGTTGAGCCCCGCCGCGTAGCCGGCCGCGGCCGAGCCGGTCATGGTGGCCAGCTGGTAGATGCCGCCGTCGTCCCCGAACACGTTGTCCGACTGCAGGGTGGTGCGGGTCATGTTGGTGACGCTCTTTTCGTATCCGGGGGTGGCATAGACGTCGTCGCAGGCAGCCTTGGGCAGGGCGATCTGGGAGACGGCCAGCACCTGCCCGGCAGCGGTGGCATTGTTCATGGACTCGAAGACCTCAAAGTGGATGTGCGGATAGCGGCCGGAGTAGGCGGCCGGGAAGATGGACGTAAAGGTGACCTGACCGTTGGCGTCCGCCTCCTGCACGCCGCGGAGGTAGTTCTCGTTCTTCAGGCTGGAGTCGTACATCGAGTACTTCCCGTCCCGGTCACAGTGCCAGGCGTACACCGCGGCGCCGGCCATCGGGGTGCAGCCGTTGGCGTTGTCCAGCAGGGTGAGCGTGAACGTCAGAGGCACACCCTCCGCCGTCGCTGACGCGGCGCCGAAGCTCGAGGTGATGTCCCGGCGCACCACGCCGGAGGCTTCCAGGACATTCGGCCCGTTGGAGCCATCACCCGGATAGGGGCCCGCGGTTTCCTCCGGAATCTCCACCCCGCATTCGGCGATTGCCCGCGTCAGCGTTGGCGTGGCCGAGGCGGCAGCGGAGCCCGTGGATGCTGCGGCGGAACCTGAGGACGCCGCCGAAGAAGTGGCTGACGACGTAGCCGACGACGTGGACCCCGTGGTTCCGGCAGGGGTGCAGGCGGCGAGCGCGGCGGCCGCCCCGCCTGCACCAAGGAACAGCCCAGGGACCGGCGGCTCATCAGGGTGGCCAGATCGAACTCCAGCCCGCGGTCATGGTTGGGATGGGGCTGGTCGACGTCGGGCTGGCCGGGGGTGCGTGAAGGGGTCATGGTCCAAGGAAACCGCATGCGGCTATGCGGCGGACCGGTGGTATCTGTGCCCTTGCTGTGCGTCCTGGAGGCTTCATGCTGCCGGAGCCTGCCCCACGGAAGGCTCGACGACGGCACCCACCCCGCCGCCGTCGTCGTCCGTTCCAGCAAAAGCAGCCCGGCGCACGAGGTGCCGGAAAAAGCGAGGCAGGGCAGGCCCTTGGGAGCCTGCCCCGCCTCTTTGCACCGGCTGATGACCTGCGCCCGACTTTCGGGTTTCCTGTTGCGATGGAGTATGCAGGAACATCTGCCGGCGGGTCTTTGTGCGGAACGCCCGCGGCCGTCGGTGCGGCCTAGAGCGTCCTGGGATCTTCGGCGTACATCTTCAACCTGATATTCAAGGCGTCCGACATGTGGCGGGCCGCGATCTCCCCGGCGAGGGCGGAATCGCCGTCCCCTATGGCGGCCAGCAGGTCGGCGTAATCCGCCAGCACCACCGGCCAGCGCCCCGGGTAGGTCAGGGTGGTGAGCGTGTACCGGCGGACCTGCTGGTCCAGGCGTTCCAGCAGTCCGATCAGCGACGGGCTGTGGGTGGCGCGCCACAGCTGGGTGTGGAAGGCGCGGTTGGTTTCCGCGAGCGCCCGGCCGTCGCTGGGGTCCAGCTGCTGCATCTGCGTCAGCAGCCCCGTGAGCAGCTGCCGGTCCAGGGCTGTTGCCTTGACGGCAGCCTTGGCTGCGGCGGCCTGCTCCAGGATGATCCTTGACTCGTAGATATCAATGATTTCCTCGGCCGAATGCGTTCGGACCACCACCGCCTTGCCGCGCCGTTCCACCAGTCCGTCCTGTTCCAGCCGCTGCAGCGCCTCCCGCACCGGTGTCCGGGAGGCCCCGTACCGCTCGGTGAGCTTGGCCTCCGTGAGCGGCTCGTCAGGCGCAAAGACGCTCGCGAGAACATCCTCGCGAAGCCGCTGGTGGATGGGAATGGCCACTTTTTCCTCTTTTCCGTTGCTGGTGGGGGCTGCTGGGTTGCCTAGGCGATGGAGCCTGCGCGGCGGCCGAAGACGGCGCCCGCCGCAAGCCCGGAGCCGCCGGGGTAGTTGCCGCTGAACAAACCACCCAGGGCTTCACCACAGGCATAGAGCCCATCAAGCGGCACTGCATCTTCGGTCAGCACGCGTCCCCAGGTGTCTGTCTTGAGGCCGCCGAATGTGAAGGTGATGCCGCAGGTCACCGGGAACGCGTAGTACGGGCCGGTGGCGATGCTTCGGGCCCAGTTGCTCTTCGGCGGCTGGGTGTCCGCCCGGCGCCCGTCCTTGACGTTGGGGTCAAACGGGGCGCCCTCGGTGATCGAATCATTAAAGCTCTTCACCGTCTCCTCCAGTCCCTCAGGGCTGATGCCGGCCTTCTGTGCCAGCTCGGCAAGACTCGGCGCAGTGACCACCGAAACCCCCGGCATGTCGTACTCCTCGGCGCGCAGCATGGGGCGGGAAGAAGCGTCAAAGATCTGGAAGGCGGCCGAGCCCGGCTGGGCAAGGATGTCCCGGCCGTACTTCGCATAGGTGTAGTTGCGGTAGTCGGCGCCCTCGTCCACGAACCGCTTCCCGTCGTTGTTCACCACGATGCCCAGCGGGTACCCACCGCGGGTGAGCTGGTTGGTGAGTTCCAGGTTGCCCTCGTTCTCCGGGTGCCAGGCGTCCCAGGCGACGCTGTGGCAGGTTGACCAGTCGCCGCCCCTGGCAGCGCCGGCGTCCAATGCGGCGACGATCATCTCACCCGTGTTGCCCGGTGTGCCGCGGACCTTCGCGTTCTGCCAGCCCTCCCCCAGGTGCCGGCGGCGCAGTTCAGGTGATGCTTCAAAACCTCCCGAGGCGAGGATGACCGACTCGGCCCGGAGCTCAGCTTCTCCGGACGGGGTGCGGTACCGGACCCCGCGGACGCGGCCGTCCTTCTGGATCAGTCCGGTGGCTGCGCAGTCATAGATGACCTCAACGCCCATGCGCTCCGCGGCCGCCCGATGGTCGGTCATGAGCCCCTTTCCGCCTCCCACGTTGCCCACGTGCAGCCCGCCCCAGAACAGATACCCACCGTCCTGGGTCCGGTACGCCTGGCGCTCATACATCAGCCGGTATTTGAGTCCCATGCCGTGAAGCCAACGCAATGTCGGGTTGCTTTCGCTGACCAGGACCGCGGACAGTTCGGGGTCGTTGCGCCCTTCAGAGACCTTGGACAGATCGGCAAGGTACTCGGCAGCGGTATAGGCGGGGACTTCACTGACGGCGTGCCGCTCGTCAGGCTCCACGAATTCGGTCAGCTCCTGGAGCCCGTTATGGGAGATGCGGGTGGCGCCGGCGGTGTAGAAGCTGTTGCCGCCCGATGCGGCTTCCCGCGCCTTTTCGAGCAGGACCACTTTGCGTCCATGCTCGGCGGCTGCAAGGGCTGCCGCAAATCCGGCGTTGCCGCCGCCAACCACCAAAACGTCGCTCTTGATCATCATCAATCTCCTCAGCTCCATCGCTGTACACGATTGTATACATAGGTATGCCGTCGCATGCAATAGCGTCTTGGCGCAGGCTTAACGGGCTCGGCGGAGCGGTTTGATGCCGGGATTTGTGGCTACCCCAGGCGCGGGTGGCTGATTTCCTGGGCGTCGATGTACATCTGGATGCGGATGTTTTTTGCCTCGTCCATGTGGGCGCTGGCGATGCGGCCGGCCTCCTCCGCGTTCCGTGCGCGGATGGCCACCAACAGCTCCTCATGCTCCTTCAGCACGCGGTCCCAGCGCTCCTTGGTGGAGAGCGTGGTGCCGGGGTAGCGGATGAAGTGGACCAGGATCCGGTCCAGCAGGTCAAGGAGGGCGGCGCTGTGGCTGGCGGCCCAGATGCGCTCATGGAAGGTGCGGTTGGCGGCGGCCAGTTCAGCCGGAGTGGCAGCATCGAAATCAAGGGTGACCATGGCCTGGTGGGCGCGGTCGATCAGCATCAGGTCCATGTCGGTGTGCCGGAGAGCCGCGGTTTTTGCGGCCGCCTCCTCCAGGAAGGTGCGCACCTCGTAGAGGTCCAGCATCTCCTCCGGGCGGTACTCCCGCACCTGCATTCGCGAACCGTAGCGCTCCACGAGCCCCTCGGTTTCGAGGCGCCGCAAGGCTTCCCTGATGGGCGTCCGGGAGACGTTGTACTTCTTGGCCAGGGCGCTTTCAACGAGCTGGGCACGGGGAGGCAGGCCTGCGAGATGATGGCGTTCCTGATCATCAGGTAGGGGCTTGTCTCTGGTTGCGACGCCACGGGCGGCCTCCGGTCTTCATGCAAACAAGCGGCAGGACGCGCCAGCGCCATACCTTTAGCCGCAATTCTATCGCACTGCATACCGTTTCGGCGCGCTGTGAACACCGTGTGGAGTTCCAGCACATACGCCACGGTCGCACGGAGCCCAAACATTCCTATCTGTATTCAGATTATTCTCACTGTTGCTTAAGCCATATTAACGGTATACCGTTTGTGACCAACGCCATACAGCAGGGCAATTATCGGATTCTGGTTTGCTCAGCTTTGAACATTTACCCGTCGGCTGCACACGGCAGCGAGGGGTATTTCAGGAGAACCAATGACGCTTCTATTCAGGGAAGAACCGCAAGCCGGCCCCCTTCCGGTCACGCCGGTACCGGCCACCCTCGTCCGTGGCGGCACCAGCAAATGCTGGATATTCCGGGATGAGGACCTTCCGTCTGACGCCCTGGAGACGGACCGCCTCCTTATCCGCACTTTCGGTTCGCCGGACCTCCGCCAAATCGACGGAGTCGGCGGCGCCTCGTCAACCACCAGCAAAGCCATCACCGTGGGCGGCACCGACCCGGACGGCACGGTCCGCTACCGGTTCGCCCAGGTGGCCATCGACAAACCGGCAGTCGAGTGGGCCAGCAACTGCGGCAACTGCGCAACAGCGCTGGGTCTGTACGCGCTCCACGCCGGGCTGGTCGCTCCCACAGGGGAAGTCACCCGGGTACCCATCCTGAACACCGTGACCGGGCTGCGTCTCGTTTGCGAGATCCCCACCCCGGGGGCCCAGGTGCCGGCCTACGGCGGGCGGCGGCTTGACGGCCAGCATTACCCCGGCGTCCCCATCGATGTCATCTTCCAGAAAAACTCATGGTCCACCTACGGAGCACAGTTCCCTACGGGCAACGCCATCGATGACATCGAGGTCGACGGGCAGCGGTACCAGGCGACACTGATCGACGCAGGCGCCCCGGCCGCACTCTTTGCCGCACAGGGCCTGGGGCTGGACGCAACCGGCAGCGAGGAAGCTTTGGAGGCGCTGGTCCGGATCGCTCCGCGGCTGCGCGCTGCGGCCGCCCGAAGGATGGGCCTGCCGCAGGACCTCAGCTTCATTCCGAAGGTGGGCATCGTGGGGCCTCCGCCGGAAGGAACAACCGGCGTTTCCGCCCGGATGATCTCGATGACCGCACTCCACCCCGCCATCGGCCTCACCAGCGCTGTCGCCGTCGGTGCCGCCTCAGGAACAGCAGGCAGCGTGGTGCAGCGCAGCCTGGTTCCGGCTGCGGAGGCCGAACTCTTTATCCACCTGTTGAGAGGCAAGACGGCGCTGGCATTGGATGCAGCCGATCCCGCCGAAGTCTCCTTTCAACGCTCGGCCCGCGTCATCAGCGAAAGCACCATCCTGGTGCCCAGTGACTGAAGAAACCCCTACCGGAAAAACCCAGCCAAGGAATCAGCCATGAAAATCAGCATTCAAAACCTGCAGCTGAAGTACGGAAGCTTCACTGCCATCGAAAACCTCAACCTCGACATCGAAGACGGCGAGGCACTGGTTCTCCTGGGCCAGTCCGGTTGCGGCAAGACCAGCACCATGCGCTGCATCGCCGGCCTGGAGGAGCCCACCTCGGGGCGGATCATCATCGACGACGTGGTGGTCTTCGATTCCGAAAAAGGCATCAACCTGCCCCCGAACAAGCGCAACGTCGGCATGGTCTTCCAGTCCTACGCGGTGTGGCCGCACATGACGGTGGCCCAGAACGTTGCCTACTCGCTCAAGCAGAAGAAACTCTCCAAGAGCGAGATCGATGAACGCGTCATGGAGGCCCTCACGCTGGTCGGCCTGGAGCCCTACGCGGACCGCGGCGCCAGCCTGCTCAGCGGCGGCCAGATGCAGCGTGTCGCCCTGGCGCGCAGCCTGGTCATGCGGCCCAGCGTGCTCATGCTCGACGAACCGCTCTCCAACCTTGACGCCCGCCTGCGTGACCGGCTCCGTGTTGAACTGCGAGAAATCCAGCTCCAGCTGGGCCTCACCTGCGTGTACGTCACCCACGACCAGCACGAAGCCTTCGCCTTGGCCGATCGCATCGCCCTGCTCCAGGGCGGGCGGATTGTGCAGATGGGCGCCCCGCAGCACATGTACGAGGCCCCCGCCAGCGCCTCGATTGCCCACTTCCTCGGCGTCTCCAACATCATGGACTGCACCCCGGAGGGGACGGCCGGCGGCGCCACCACCGCGCGCATCGCCAACAGCGAGCTCACCGTCCAGTCGGCCCAGCTGGCCAGTGACGCCGGGACCTCCCCCAAGGTGTGCATTCGGGCCGAGGACCTGCAGATCACCGCCATGCCGACCGAACACCCCAACTCCTGGCCGGGAACGGTCCGGGTAGCGGGGTTCCAGGGCAATGACATCCGGTACGCTATCCAACTGGAATCCGGGCCCGAGCTTGATGCCCTGGGCGGACTTCGCCGCGGCGAACAGCACAAAGTGGGGGACCGCGTGTGGGTGACCGTCAACCCCCGCGAAGTCCAGATCCTGCCGGCGGAGGTCCTCGCATGAGCCTCAAGACCACCGAGGCGGCCACCGGCGCCGACGCCCGCCTCGCACCCATGCCTGCGCCCCGGGACTACCGTGCAGCCCGGACCCTTTCGGGCCTCCGGAAGAACACGCCGGGCCTGATCGTCCTGGTCATCCTCGGCGTCCTCATCGTCCTTCCGCTGGCCCTGGTCCTGCTCGCCGCGTTCTCGGACAGCGTTCCCCGGCCGGGCAGCATCTCCCTGGGCGGCCTGACGCTAACCAACCTGGCTCTGCTGGCCACCCCGGAAGCACTCGGCGCGTTGGTCAATTCGCTCATGGTCGGTGCCGGCTCAGCAATCATCGCCCTGCTGATCGGGGCATTCCTGGCCTTCGTGTGTGCCCGCTCCGATGCGCCGTGGCGGAAGTTCATTTTCTTCATCGGGATGGCGCCGATGTTCATCCCCGCCTTGGTGGGCGCATTGGCCTGGTCCCTCCTGTGCTCGCCCAGCGCCGGGTACATCAACATCTTCCTCCGCGACCTGGGCGTTGATGCCGCCATCAACATCTACAGCCTCCCGGGCCTGGTGTTCGTGCTGGGCATCTTCTACGCCCCGTACGCTTTCCTGCTGCTGCACAGCTCGCTGTCGATGATGAACGCCGACCTCGAAGAGGCCGCCACCGTCCACGGGGCTCCGCTGCGCACCATGCTGCGGACCGTCACCCTGCCCCTGGCCCTGCCGGCCATCCTGGGCTCCGCCGTCCTGGTCTTCGCCTTGACCATGGAGAACTTCCCCGTGGCCCAGGTCATCGGCAACCCCGCCGGCGTGGACACCCTGCCCACCTACATCTACCGCCTTATGAGCGCCACGCCCGCCAAGAGCAACCAGGCGGCGAGTGTCGCCGTGATCCTGACCGTTGCGCTGATGGCCGTGACCCTCATCCAGCAGCGCATCATCAACAAGCGCAAATTCACCACCATGACCGGCAAGGGCAACCGTCCCCGCCAGGTGCCGCTTCGCAAGATGCGCTGGCCGTTCACCATCCTGGCCCTGGCCTACTTCGCCGTTTCGGTGGTCCTGCCGATGCTGGCCCTGCTGGCCGCTTCGATGCAGGCCACCCCGTTCGTGTCCTCGATGTCGCAGCTGCTCGAAGCCAACTCCCTTAGCTTCGCGAAGCTGATCGAGGTCCTGGGATCCAACGACTTCCAGCTCGCCCTGAAGAACAGTGTCCTGGTGGCCCTGATCGCAGCCTTCGCCGGAACCACCCTCAGCTTCATCGCCTCCTACATCCGGTACCGCACCAAGTCCAAGGTGGGACGCCTGATCGAGCTGGTGGCCATGACCCCTCTCGCCGTCCCCGCCATCGTCATGGGCATCGGACTGCTCTGGACCTGGCTGCTGCTGCCCCTGCCCATCTACGGCACCCTGGCGATCCTCGCCGTCGCCTGCGTGGCCGTGTTCATGCCGCAGGGATACCGCGGTGTCTCCGCGTCAATGCTCCAGATGGACCAGGACCTCGAAGACAGCGCCGTGATGCTCGGCGCCGGGCGGACCCGGTCCGTCCTGGATGTCACCCTGCCCCTGATGCGCGTGGGCATCATGTCGTCGTTCCTGCTGTTCCTCATGCTCTCCATGCGTGAGCTCAGCGCCTCCATCTTCCTCTTCACCTCGAACACCCGGATCCTGTCCATCCTCGTGTTCGACAACTTCGACAACGGCCAGAGCCAGGCTGCTGCCGCCGTCAGCGTCCTGTACTGCCTCGTCATCGGAATCCTCGCCGTCATCGCCCAAAAAGTCGGCGGCGAACGCAAGACCAAGAACTGACCTCCCACCCACCTTTGAAAGGGACACCACAATGAAGTTAGCGTCCAAACTGCCCGCTTTCACCGCAGCCGGAGTGCTGCTCGCCCTCAGCCTTGCCGGCTGCGGAAGCCCTGCCCAGAGTGCCGGCGTGGTCACGGCCACAGCCACCGTAAGCACCGATGACGGACTGGTGATCAACGGCGAGTCCATCGCTGACGAGGCCACGTACGAGAAGGCGAAATCGCAAACACTGTCCCTGTACTCCGGCTACACCGATTCCTCCGAAAGCGCACTGGTGGACGCCTTCACCAAGGACACCGGCATCAAGGTCAACGTCGTCCGGCTCACCCCGAACAAGCTCTCCGAGCGCGTACTGTCCGAGCAGGGTGCCGGCAAGCTCAGCGCCGACGTCATCCGCACGTCGGACTACCGGATTGCCAAGTCCATGGAGGACGCCAAGGTCTGGAAGGCCTATGACGTCCCCGGCGCCTCCGCCCTCAAGGACGTTTCCGTGGACGGCGGCCAGTTCACCCGCATGTTCAACTCCGTCTACACCCTGGGCTACAACACTCAGCTGGTGAAGGAAGCCGATGCCCCCAAGTCATGGGCGGATGCCGTCAGCGGGAAGTGGCAGGGCAAGCTGGGCATCGTCCAGGGCGGCTCGGGCGGGAGCACAGCTGCGCTGAACAGGTTCATGGAAACCAAGATGGGCGGCGACTACTTCGCCAAGTACGCTGCGCAGAAGCCCAAAATCTATGACTCCCTGGGTGCTGAAGCCACGGCGCTGGCCCGTGGTGAAGTGGCCGTAGGCACGGTCACCATCAGCGGGACCAACATCTCGGCAGTCCAGGACAAGGCCCCGGTCAAGTTCATCGTCCCCGAGGAAGGACTCGTCTCGTACGACTACTACCTGGGCATGACGGGCACCGCCACGAACGTGGAAGCCGCGAAGGTCTTCATGAACTACAACCTTTCCAAGCAGGGCCAGCAGGTCTTCGCGCAGATCGGTGAATACCCGGTCCGCACCGACGTGGCACCGCCCACCATCATGGGCGTAACCCTCCCCGCCGTCGATTCCGGCAAGGTCTATCGCATGCAGAACAGCGACGCCACCACTTACGGCAAGGACGACCTGACCAAGTGGAACCAGGTGTTCGGCTACACCAAGTAACCCCGAAATCCCGCGCCTGGGGACCCGGCCTCCGCCGGGTCCCCAGGCTTTTCGTTCCACACCACCCACCAGGAGGCCCCGTGACCGCCGCACTTCCGGTACCCAGGAACACCTCGTCCCTGCTGGTCCTCCAGGACGGCAGGACCGTCGTCGAACTCGGCGACACTACCCACGCCAGCTACGTCGCCTCTATGCGCAAGAGCCTGCTCTCCATCCTTTTCGGCATCCAGGTGGACGCCGGCACGGTCAGCCTCGACACCACCCTCGATGAGCTCGGTGTTGATGATGTTGGCGGCCTGCTGCCCATCGAGAGGACGTCGCGGCTCCGTGACCTCCTGACCTCGCGATCGGGGGTCTACCATCCGCCGTCCAGCCCGGGCAGTGACGAGGATGCTTTCCCTGCACGTGGCACAAAGGCGCCCGGGCAATATTTCGTCTACAACAACTGGGATTTCAACGCCGCCGGCGCCATCTTCGAGAAGGCCAGCGGCCTGGCCGTCTTCGAAGCGTTCGAGAAGCACCTGGCCGGTCCGCTGGGGTTCGACGACTACGTCCCCTCACGCCAGCAGATGCTCGGGGACGACCGAAAGTCCGCCTTCCCGGCCTACCACTTCTTCCTCTCCGCCCGGGACCTGGCGAAGATAGGGCTGCTGATGGCTGCCGGCGGCCAGTGGGAGGGCCGGCAGCATGTCCCCCGGGAATGGGTCAGGGAGAGCGTGGCCACCCATGTGAGGCGCGCAGACATGGCGCCGGCCACCGGTTTTGGCACCTGCGACTACGGCTACCTGTGGTGGCTCCCCCGGGAATCCGGCCCGCAGTGGGAGGGGGCGTTCCTGGCTGCGGGCAACTACGGCCAGTTCCTGCTGGTCCTGCCGGCGATCGGGAGCGTCATTGTGCACCGGCGCGTCGTCAGCGACAGCTTCGCCATCGCACGGAACACCTGCACGTCAACAGCCTCGACGGCAGGCCCTGCTCCGGTGACCCACGCCGAATTCATGGACCTTGCCAGGGCGCTGGTTGCCGGGCCCCTGGCCCGGTAGGCATCAGGAAAGGCACGGTACGACGGCGGCACCATCCATTGTCAGGAAGCCGCGCCCTTGGCGATGGAACGGAAAACCTTGGTTGCCTGCTGCGCCGCGGGGCTGAGCCGCCGGTTTGCCAGGTGGGCAAGGAGGATGCGGCGCTTTGGGGACCCTGCGAGCGGAACCGCCACGACGTCGGGGCGCAGGGCCGTCAGCGCAAGCCTGGGTGCCAAGGCGATGCCGATGCCGGCCGCCACCATGCCCTGTGTCTCCTGGTAATCGTTGGCGGCGAAAGCGATCCGCGGCTCGAACCCGGCGTCGCGGCATACCCGGCTGAGGACGTCGGCCACGGGGTGCTCGTCGCGTACCACCCATTCCTGGTCGCTCAATGCGCCGATGCGGACCGAGCCCAGTTTCGCAATGGGATGCTCCCGCGGGACCAGCAGCACCGTCGGATCGTTCGTCAGCCGGACCAGGGCCAGGTCAGGATCCTCTATTTGCTGCCAGGGATAGTCCCACAGGAGCGTCAGTTCGATTTCCCGCCGCCGCAACCGTTCCAGCAAACCGTCCCGGCGGGCGCTGACCACCGTCACCGCCACTTCCGGATGGCGGGCCCGGAACGCCAGCACCACGTCCGGCATCAGGGAGGCCCCGCCGGTGGGAAAGGTCCCGAGCCGGAGTTGGCCGCGCCGAAGGCCCGCGAACTCCCCCATTTCGGCACGGGCAGCTTCCACGGTCCTGTCGATGTCGTCGGCGTAGTGCAGCAGGGCGTGCCCCGCCTCGGTCAGGACCACGCCGCGCGGGTGGCGCTCGATGAGGACCACGCCCATCTCCTGCTCGAGTTTCGCGATCTGCTGCGACACCGCTGACGTGGTGAAGGAGAGGGCGGCGGCAGCGGAGGTCAGGGAGCCGGAACGGCCCACCTCGCGGAGCACGTGGAGCCGGTGGAGGTCGAGGATTGCCATGCATTGAGTTTAGCAAAAGTAGATAGTCGTCCATTTATTTGCGATTGTGCTGAAGGCTGCCATCCCGGATCGTAGAAGGACAAGGTGCTGTGAAGTAGAGCACCTGCAAGTTACGAGGGAGAAATACAGTGGGACTCAAAGGACATTGGTACCGGGGCGGCACCAGCAAGTGCTGGCTCTTCGATGCCAGGGACGTGGCCCTCCACGCCCCCACCCGCGAGGAAATCCCCGCGCTGCTGTCCGCCGCTTTCGGTGCAGCGGATGCGCGGCAGCTGGACGGCGTCGGCGGCGGAACGTCCACCACGTCGAAGGCCGCGGTCATCTGGGCCACCCCTGGCGCCGAGGCAGACCTCGACTACCTTTTCGCCCAGGTGGGGATCGGTGACCCCACCGTGGAGCTGGGGTCCAACTGCGGCAACTGCGCCACCGCCATTGCCCTGTTCGCAGTCCAGACGGGCATCGTTCCGGCCAGGGACGGCATGACCAAGGTCCGCATGCGCCACGTCACCTCCGGCGCCGTGCTCAGCGGAGCGGTTCCAACTCCCGGCGGCCACATTCCCAAATCGGGGCTGGCGCGGGTTCCGGGCAGCAGCGCCGCCGGTGTTCCCGTCAGCCTCTCGTTCCACGGCCCCTGGGGCCAGAACACCGGCGCACTCCTGCCCACCGGCAACCCGGTGGACCAGCTTGAGGTCAACGGCAGGATCCTGGATGCAACGATGGTGGACGCCGGCGCCCCTGCCGTACTCCTCGCAGCCGACCAGTCCGGCGTCGACCTTTCCTCGATGACGGAGAACCTCTCCGCGCAGCTGCCCACCCTCATTGCGGCACGTGCATCAGCAGGCCTGATCATGGGGCTGCGCAAGCCTGAGGATCCGCCGCAGAACGCTGTCCCGAAAGTCGGGGTTGTGGCGCCTGCCGGGGACTACATCGCCGCGGACGGAACCACCATCACCGCCGGAAGCCACGACGTGCGGGTGCGGATGCTGTCCATGCTCGCGCCCCACCCGGCCATCGGCCTCACCTCAGCCGTGGCAGTGGCCCTCGCAGCCTCGCAGCCGTCGTCGGTGGTAGCCAACGCAGCAGCCCAATCATCCTCCGCCGGCACCGGAGCCCCCCGCTTGCTGCGGATCGGGACACCCGCCGGCGTGATCACCGCCGACATCATCACCGATGACTCCGGCACCGTCAGCGAAGTGGCCCTCCACCGGGCAGCCCGCCACATCGCCACCGCAGATATCGACGTGGCCCCGGCCGCCGAGCTGTCCGCCTAAAACCCCTATTTCTTTGCCCCATCATTAAGGGGCCGCACCAACCAGGAAGTTGTTCAATGAAGATCAAATCCATCCTCGGACACCTGTATGTCCAGGTACTTATCGGAGTCGCCCTCGGCGTCGTCGTGGGCGCACTGTGGCCGGACCTCGGTGCATCGCTCAAGCCCATCGGCGACGGCTTCGTGAAACTCGTGAAGTTCATGATCGCGCCCATCGTGTTCTGCACCATCGTCGGAGGCATCACTTCACTGCGGGACACCAGGAAGGTCGGCCCCACCCTGGTCCGCTCGCTTGGCCTCTTCTACGCACTGACGGCACTCGCCCTCGCTTTGGGCCTGGCCTCCGTGATGCTGTTCCAGCCCGGCGCCGGCATGCACATCGATCCCACGCACCTGGACTCCTCGGTGGCGCAGAAGTACACCACGCAGCTGCCCAGCAGCAACCCCGTGGACTTCATCCTCAGCATCATCCCCACCACCTTCGTTGGCGCCTTCGCCGACGGTGAAGTCCTGCCCGTGCTGGTCATTGCACTGCTGTGCGGCTTCGCCTTCAGCAAGCTCGGAGCACCGGGCCAGCTGGCACTGAACGTGGTCAACAGCTTCAACAAGCTGCTCTTCATCATGTTCGGCTACATCATGAAGGTGGCTCCGCTGGGCGCCTTCGGGGCGATGGCCTTCACCGTTGGCAAGTACGGCGCCCACTCCATCGGCAACCTCGGCATGCTGATCCTTGCCTTCTACGCCGCCTGCATCGTCTTCGTGGTGGTGGGCCTGGGCATCCTGGCCAGGGTGACCGGCTTCAGCCTCTGGCAGATCCTGCGCTACTTCAAGGACGAATTCCTGATCGTCCTTGCCACGTCCTCCAGCGAACCGGTCCTGCCGCGCCTGCTGTCCAAGCTCGAACGGATCGGCTGCGACCGCAGCGTCGTAGGACTCGTGGTCCCCACCGGTTACTCCTTCAACCTCACCGGAACGGCCATCTACCTCACCCTCGCCTCCATGTTCATCGCCCAGGCCTGCGACATCCACCTCAGCTGGGGCCAGATCCTGCTGATGCTCGGCATGATGCTGCTGACCTCCAAGGGCGCGGCCGGCGTCACAGGCAGTGGCTTCGTGGCCCTGGTGGCCACCCTGACGGTCATGCCCACCCTGCCGGTGGCCGGCGTGGCCCTCATCGTTGGCATCGACCGGTTCATGAGCGAGGCCCGCGCCCTCACCAGCACGGTCTGCAACATCGTCTCCTGCGTGGCAATCGCCAAATGGCAGGGCGAACTGGACATGGGCAAGCTCCGCTCCGAACTCCAGGCGGGCTTCGTGCCCACCGAGGCGGAAAAGGTCCAGCTGGCCGAACCGGCCCTGGCCCACTAACCGGCCGCCAAGCCACCACCCCAGTGTTTGCCCGGGACCCGGAAGGGGTCCCGGGCAAATCCCTGAGCGGGGTACTACTGCACAAACCCCCACGGAAAGGATCCGCAAATGAGCCAGCGACAAACGGAGCAGGACACTGCAGAAGACTGCGATGAAGGCACCTGCTTCTACTGCCAAAGCCCGGAAACCGACTAGCACCCAAGGACAGGCAGGGAGGTGGCAGGCCCTACACCCACTGCTCCCATACCGTCAGCTTGAGGGCGGTGACGGACGAACCAGCCACCACGGCACCAGCCCCCGCGGAAGGTTCGACGACGGCACCCGCCCTGCCGCCGTCGTCGTCCCGTCCGGCAAAACCAGCCTTCCAATTAAAGCCAGCCCAGCGGGCAAAACCGGCCCAGCGCATCAGGCGCGGACCGCCGCGGCCGCCTCATCGGCGGTACGCACGGGCGTTTCCAGCCCCAGGTGCTCGCGGAGCGTGCTGCCCCGGTACTCGGTGGGGTACACGCCGCGTTCCTGGAGTTCGGGGACCAGGTGGTTCACGATGTCGTCCAGGCCGGTGGGAATCAGCCACGGGGAAATGTTGAACCCGTCCACGGCCCCCACCCGCGCGTACTCGGCCAGGTGATCGGCCACGGCCGTGTAGGAGCCGGTGAACGTGGAATCGATCCGCGCGGTCTTCGAGGTGACGAACTGCCGGATGGACAGCCCCTTGTCCTTGGCCTCCGCCCGCCACTGGTCCGCCAGCTGCCGGGCCTTGGCGCCATGGAAACCGCTGCCCCGGGTTTCAGACGTTTCCTCCACCACCGGATCGATCTCCGGCAGGGGGCCGTCCGGATCGTAGGAGGACAGCTCGCGGCCCCAGAACTGCTCCAGGTAGGCAATGGCCTGTTGCGGGCCGATCTGTAGGCTGCGCACCCATTCCTTCTTCTCCGCGGCTTCGGCGGCAGTGGGCGCCAGGATGAACTCGCTGGCCGGCATGATCTGCACGGCGTTGGCGCCACGGCCGGCGGCCACGGACCGCTCCACCAGGTCCTTCCGGAACTCCACGGCGTCGTCGAACTTGGGGTGGGCGGAGAAGATCACGTCCGCCTGCCGGGCTGCGAAGTTGCGGCCCTCCGGCGAATCGCCGGCCTGGAACAGCACCGGCCGGTACTGGGCGCTGCGCGGCAGCCGGGGTGTGACGTCCACCGTGTAGTGCTGCCCCTGATGCAGCACCCGGCGGGATGGGCCGTCCGGCGTCTCCCACGAGTCCCAGATCCGTTTGGCCGTCTCCACGAATGCTTCGGCGTGCTTGTACCGGTCGGCGTGGTCCAGGTAGCCGCCGCGGCGGAAGTTCGCTCCGGTCCAGGCATTGTCAGTGGTCACGATGTTCCACGCCGCACGGCCACCCGAGATCAGGTCCAGGGAGGCGAGCCGGTGCGCCAGGTCGGCGGGATCGTTGTAGGTAGTGTTCTGGGTGGCCACCAGGCCGATGTTCGTGGTCACCGACGCCAAGGAGGCGAGCATGGTCTGCGCATCCGGCCTGCCCACCACGTCCAGCGCGTGCGGGCGGCCCAGGTGCTCCCGCAGGCGCAGCCCCTCGCCCAGGAAGAATGCGGAGAACAGGCCCCGCTCCGCGGTCTGGGCGATGCGGCGGAACGATTCGAAGTCCGTCTGCGAACCCGATTCAGGTGCCTTCCAGATGGTGCCCGAGTTGACGCCCTGGAAGAAGACCCCGAACTGGATCTGGCCGCTCGGAGTGAAGATGTCGGATGTAGCACGGGTGTGCTGTGTCATGGTTTTACCTTACTTTCCGGCGCCGGCAGGCGCAGCGGCGGCGGTTGCATAGCGGCTGGCCGGGCGCTCCAGGCCGAGCAGGTCGCGGAAGGTTCCGCCCTGCGCCACCGGGCGGAGTGCTCCGCGGCGCCGCAGTTCCGGAAGGACCAGCCGGCCCAGTTCCTCCACGTCAACAAAGAGCGACGCCGGGTGCAGCCGCACGCCGTCGGCCTCCTTTAGAAGGTCGGCGAGGAAGTCGGTGAGGCCGGCCGCAGAACCTGCGAAAGCCGCCCGGCCGCCGTCGAACGATTCGTCCCGCGCAGCCGCGTCCTGGCCGCGGGCGTCCAGGACGACGTCGAGCTCGGCGACCACGGCAACGCCGGCACCCACCCGGGCCCGGACGTCGCGGACCTCGGCGGCCAGCAGTTCCGCTGCGGGCGCGGACACCAGCACGGCATCCACCGCGTCCGCCCGGACTTCGCCGAGCAGGGACGCGGGAACCAGCACCGGCAACTGCCCCTGGAGCGGCCGCGGAATGATGGATGGCCCCTTGACCGAATAGTTGGCGCCGGCAAAATCGGCAGGCGTCTGGAAATCGACGTAGTGCAGCTTGTCCACATCGATGTACCGGCCGGTGGCGACATCGCGGATCACGGCGTCGTCTTCCCATGAATCCCACAGCCGGCGGGACACCTCGATGGAGGCGGCCGCTTCCTGCCCCAGCGCCTCGCCGGTGACGGCGGAACGGCCGACGGCGGCAGCCGCCCCAGGTGCGTCGGCGGCGGTGGCGATCCACCCGGCCCGGCCGCCGGACACGTAGTCCAGGCTGGCCAGCTGGGTGGAGACGTGGAAGGGCTCGGTGTAGACGGTGTCCACCTCCGGGACCAGCGCAATGGCGTGCGTCACCGGCCCCGCGAAGGCTGCCCGCTGCAGGGCGTTGGCCCGGCCGGGAACCGGCGCGTCGGTGAAGGTGGCAGCGTGGAAGCCGGCCGACTCTGCCGACAGCACGGCGCGGGCAAGGTCCGCACCGTCCCAGCCGGCGCCGTCGAGCTCAATCGCCAGGAAGCCCGGCTTTTCAAAGGTAGTCACTGCTGATCCTGACGTTCGTAGGGAATCTTTTCGCCGGCTTCGATGGCCACGGGCAGGCGGTTTTCGGCTGGCGGCAGCGGGCAGGTGGCCAGGTCCGTGTAGGCGCACGGCAGGTTCACGGCCCGGTTGAAGTCCAGCACCACGGATCCGTCCACGGCGGGCACCACCGAGAGGGAGCGGTTGGCCGCGTAGGTGGTCTTGCCGGAGGTCTGGTCGGTGAACAGCACGGACAGGGAGCCGGGCGCGTGGCCGTTGAACGCGGTCAGCGCCAGCTCCTGGCCGGCCAGCTTGAAGCGGATCTCGCCGGGCGCCTCGTAGACATGCTGGATGCCTTCCACGGCCGCACCCACGGTGGTGGGCCGCGGCGCCTCGAACGGCACGAACGTCCCGCGGACGGCATACGCGGCATCCGGGGAGTAGGCGGGTGTGCCCTGGTAGGCCTGCAAGAGCGGGTTTTCGGGATGACGCGGCCGCACGATGTACTCGCCGCCCCGCTTGGCCAGTTCAATGACGGTCTCGCCGGAGACCAGGTTGATGCCGCCGCGCTCTTCGACAGGCCCGAACTCCAGCGATGCGCCGGATTCGGTGTTCAGCTCCGTGCCGTCCTGCTGCAGGCTGTCACCCGGCTCCAAAAGGACGCGGACGACGTCGGCCGCCACGCTCCAGGTGCCCGGGGCGCCTTCCAGCCGGGCGGGTTCGCTGCCCAGCCAGTGCAGGTGGGTCACCGCCAGGAAGCCGTGCGGGTGGGCGCGGTGCTGTTCGTGGGCGGCGTGCCATTCCTGCCAGTCGGTGTCGAAGGACTCGAGGGCGGTTTCAGTGTGTACGGCGTTCATGAGGCCTTCCCGGAAGGAGTTGCAGCGGATTGGGTGGCCGCGAAATTCTCATCGGTGATGGTCTTGGATTCGGGCAGGGCTTCCTCGGACAGGCCCCAGCGCTCCAGCACTTTGCCGTAGGAGCCGTCCTTGATGGCCGAGTTGAGGGCCTCGGAGATGACCGGCGCCAGGCCGTTACCGCGCAGGGTGGTGGCTGCCACCAGGGTTTCGGACGGCCAGCCTGCGTTCACTTTGCCCACCACCTTCAGGTCGTCCCGGGTGTTTTCCCGGTACACGGTGGACGGGTAGGGGGCGATGTTAAGGTCCGTCCGGCCGGAGGAGAGCGCCAGGATGGTGTCGGCGTCGGACGAGTAGTACTGCAGCGTGGCCGGGGCCTTGCCCTTGGCCTCCAGTTCCTTGTTCCAGGCCAGCAGGATCTTCTCCTGGTTGGTGCCGGACCCCACGGAGACCTTCAGGCCGGAGATATCGTCCGCGCCCTTGATGTCATAGGTGGCCGACTTCTTGGCCTCGAAGCCCATGTACGCGGCGCGGTAGCTGGCGAAGTCGAACAGTTTCACCCGGTCCTTGTTCACGCCCACGTTGGAGAAGACGGCCTCAAAGTCGCCGGACTGGGTCTTCAGCGGCCAGTTCTCCCAGGACGTGACCTGCACGTCCAGCTCCAGGCCCAGTTTGTCCGCCACCAGCTGGGCAATGTCCAGCTCGGAGCCGATCGGCGTCTTGTCGTTCGTGGCGTGGAAGGACAGCGGGATGGAACCGGCCGTGGTGGCCACCGTCAGCTTGCCGTCCTTGCTGATCAGGGCGGGAACCTTGGCGGCGAGCGCCGGGTCCTTCTCCGCGCGGATCCGTTGCTGGTCCGGGGACGTGTTGTAGACCACGCCGTTGCGGGCCGCCGTCGTCTGCGCGCCGCCGCTGGGGTTGCCGGCGGCCGAGGCGCCGGGATCGGCGCACCCTGCCAGCGCGGCGGTGCCAAGGAGGACGACGGCGGGAAGCACCGCGAGCGCGCGGCTGCGGCGGAGGCCGCGGGTGGAGAAAGCCATGGGAGGTCCTTAGATGTTGAAGGCCGGTTCCAGCACCTTGGAGAAGAAGCTCCGGGTGCGCGGTTCCTGGGGGTTGCTGAAAATTTCCTTGGGGGTGCCCTGTTCCACGATCTGGCCCTGGTCCATGAACACCACGGTGTCCGCCACGTCGCGGGCGAAGCCCATCTCATGGGTGACGATGATCAGCGTGGTGCCGGACGTGGCGAGTTCGCGGATGACGTCCAGCACTTCGTTGACCAGCTCGGGGTCCAGTGCGGAGGTGGGCTCGTCGAACAGCAGAATCTTGGGATCCAGGGCCAGGGCACGGGCAATGGCGACTCGCTGCTGCTGGCCACCGGAGAGCTGGCGGGGATAGGCACCGGCCCGGTCCTTGAGCCCCACCCGGTCCAGGAGTTCCAGGCCGCGGCGGCGGGCGTCCTCCTTGGACCGCCCCTGGGCCACGACCGGGGCTTCCGCCACGTTCTCCAGGGCAGTGAGGTGCGGGAACAGGTTGAAGTTCTGGAACACCATGCCGATGTCGGTGCGCTGCTTCAGGATCTCCTTTTCGCGCAGCTCGTGCAGCCGGTCGCCACGGAGTTTGTAGCCCACCAGCTGTCCGTCGATGGTGATGTGGCCGCCGTCCACCTTTTCCAGGTGGTTGATGGTGCGCAGCAGGGTGGATTTGCCGGAGCCGGAGGGGCCCACGATCACGGCCACCCCGCCCGGTTCCACGGTGAGGCTGACGCCTTTGAGGACTTCCGTGGGGCCGAAGGATTTGCGCACGCCGGTGATTTCCACCAGGCCGCGGGTGGCTGTGGGGGCGGTGAGGGTGTCAGTCATCAGGGGTTCCTCCGGTTGGGCACTGCCGCGTGGGTGGCGAAGAATTTGCGGGCCTTCTGCAGGGGCGTCAGCGGCAGGTTCCGCACCGCGCCCTTGGAGTAGTGGCGTTCGATGTAGTACTGGAAGACGCTCAGCACGGAGGTGATCACGATGTACCAGAGCGTGGCCACCAGCAGCAGCGGCAGGACCTGCTGGGTGCGGTTGTAGATGACCTGGACCGTGTAGAACAGCTCCGAGTAGGCCAGGACGTAGACGATCGAGGTGCCCTTGACCAGGCCGATGATCTCGTTGAAGGCGGTGGGCAGGATGGCGCGCATGGCCTGCGGCAGCACGATCCGGGTGGAGCGGCGCCAGGCGGGGATGCCCAGTGCGGCCGCCGCCTCCAGCTGGCCCTGGTCCACGGACAGGATGCCGCCGCGGATAATCTCCGCGGAGTAGGCGGCCTGGTTCAGGGTCAGGCCCAGGACGGCTGCGGCGAACTGGCTGATCAGCGTGGTGGTCTGCACTTCGAAGAACCGGACATCGGTGAACGGGACACCTAAGCTGATCTTTTCGTACAGGTAGCCCAGGTTGTACCAGAGGAGCATCTGGACCAGCAGCGGCGTGGACCGGAAGATCCAGGAGAACGTCCAGGACACCGAGACCAGCAGGGGCGAGGCCGAGAGCCGCATCAGCGCCAGGATGAAGCCCAGCACGAACCCGAGGACACCTGAGATCGCCGTCAGCTTTAGTGTTTCCACCAGGCCGTTGACCACGGACTGGGCGGTGAACCACTGGGCCACAACCCCCCATTCCCAGCGCGGGTTGGTGGCCAGCGACCATGCCACGGCCAGGACACCGAGCGCGACGACGGCAGTCCCCACCCAGCGCCACGGATGCTTGGCGGCCACCACGCGATAGGACGAGTAGTCCTTTGCCACCCGGGGCGCCGCCTCCGTGGCGGAGCCGCCGGCGCCGGATGTGCCTGTTCCTGCCGGCGGCGCTTCCGCCGCCGGTACCGGCTGCGACTGTTGGGACTGCGCCACCCCTGTTGCTGAACTCATGCGCCACCTCGCTTCTCGTGCTGGGTTTTCCTTGTGGGCCGCTGCCCGTCGATACGGGGCGTGGCGGCCGGTGCTGGCTGCAAATCTAGGACCGGCCGGAACGGGCCAGCAAGGCGGCAGGTTGCAATACTTCACGGGACTTCGCACGGCGTCATGCGTCGGTTTTTTGCGTCCCTTAACGCGCTGTGACGCGGCGTTAACGGCCGTGACCAGGCGCTCGACCGGCGTCGTCACGGCTGCCTAGCATGGGCAATCAACCCAGCCCCGGCCGTCAGGAGTACCCATGCCAGACACCATCCCGGCCATCGTCTTCATTGGCGGCGGACCGCGCACGGCGGGCGTGCTCGAACGGATCGCGGCCAACCGGCCGGACGTCTTCGCCGGCCCGCTGCAGCTCCATGTGGTGGAACCGCACATCCCGGGTTCCGGCCGCATCTGGCGGTACGACCAGGACCCGGGCCTCCTGCTTAACTCCATGGCCGCGGACATCACCATGTTCACCGACGATTCCGTGGACTGCGCCGGTCCCTCGGCACCCGGTCCTGGCCTGGCCGAATGGGCCGCGGGCGTGCTGGATGCCTCCATCATCGACGTCCCGGACTTTCCGCAGCCCCTGTGGGACCAGCTCCGGGCCCTCACCGGCACCACGTTTCCCACCCGCCGGCTGCAGAGCCAGTACCTCGAATGGTTCTTCCGCCGCGCCGCCAAATCGCTGGGCCGCAGCGTCACCGTGCACCGCACCACGGCCGTTGGCATCACGCCCCGGCCCGGCGGCGGGCACGACGTCGAGCTGGGCAACGGCCGCACCCTGCACGCGGATATCGTGGTGACGGCGCTGGGCCACACGGATTCCCGCCCGGACGCCGTGTCCGCGGAGTTCTCGGACTTCGCCGCCCGGCACGGCGGCTACCACGCGGCACCCAGCTACACCACCGACGTCGACTACTCCCCCATCGCCCCTGGACAGGACGTGATCGTGTCCGGGATGGGCCTGGCCTTCGTGGACCTGCTGGTCCTGCTCATGGAGGGCCGCGGCGGCAGGTTCCAGGAAACGCCCGACGGCGGGCTCCGCTACCTTCCGTCCGGGCGCGAACCACGGCTGTGGGCCGGCTCCCGCCGGGGCGTGCCCTACCACTCCAAGATTTCCGCAGCCCTTCGCGGACAGGCGCCGGGGCCGCTGCACTTCTTCACGAAAGCCGCGGTGGACTCCTTGCTGGTGCGCCAGGGGGAACTGGACTTCCGCCGGGACCTGTGGCCGCTCATCGCCAAGGAAGCCGGCTACTGCTATTACCGCGAGCTCCTGACGGGCAGCCCCGAACGTGCCGCCATGGGGTGGAGCGAGTTCGCCGCCCGGTACGCGGAGCTGGACTGGTACAGCGGCGGGCGCGAATCGCTGGTTGCCGCCGCGGTCCCCGACCCAGAACTGCATCTGGACCTGGAGCGGCTGGACCGGCCCTTCGACGGCCGGGCCTTCACGGGCCACCAGGACGTGCAGGACGCCGTGGCCGGCTACATCGAACACGACCTGGCCCTGCGTGACAGCCCGGACCATCCGGAGACGCACGCGCTGTTCCTGGCCCTGCTGCACGTATATATGGAAGTGGGCCGGGTGGTTCCGCCGGAGCGGTTGAACGCGCGCTCCCAGCACGTGGTCCACGGCTGGTGGCACGGCTTCTTCAGCTTCGTCGATTCCGGACCCCCGCCGCACCGGTTGCGCCAGATGCTCGCACTGCACCGGGCCGGCCTGCTGCAGTTCCTGGGCCCGGGCCTGGACGTGACCGCCGACGAGACCACAGGGACCTTCGTCGCCACATCGCGGCAGTCCGGGGTCACGGTGCCAGCCACGGCACTGATCGAGGCACGGCTCCCGGCCACATCCGTGGCCCGCTCGCTCAACCCGGTGCTCACCTCGCTGCACCGAACCGGTTTGGGCAGCGAACAGCAGCTGCTGACCTCGGACGGCATCCACTCCACCGGAAAACTGCTGGTCTCGGCCCGGCACCAGCTGGTGGATTCCGGCGGCGCACCCCAGCCCACCCTCTTCGCAGTGGGCCCGGGAACCTCCGGGTGGGGCGCCGGCGCCTTCGCCCGCCCGCACACCAACGCCGCACCGTTCCGGGAAAATGACGCCTTGGCCCGGACCGTCCTCGCAGCTGCCCGGGACCTGGCCGGCGCGTCCGCCCCGGCTCCCGAAGAACCGGTAGTTTCAGTACCAGCAACTCCCCAGCCAGCCGCCGTCGGAAAGACCTGATCCGTGACAAGGAATGACCAGTGACCGCAGAACCCGGCCTCCGTCCCAGGCCCCTGGACCCCAACGCCCTGACTGTCCTCAGCCTGCCCATGCACGATCTCCGTGTCCGCCCGCTCCTGGACGAGCTCGCCGTCGAATATGACACCCGCTACGGGGACCTGTTTGGCCGCGGCGCCGCGGCCGAGGAACTGAACCGCTACCCGGCGGCCGAATTCGAGGGCCCCCATGGCGCCCTCCTGGTGATCCAGGAAAATGGCGAGTCGATCGCCGGCGGCGCGTTCCGCCGGTACGACCCCGCCACGGCGGAACTGAAACGGATCTGGACCCACTCGGCCCACCGCCGTCGCGGGCTGGCCCGCGTGGTGCTCGCCGAACTCGAGGCCCTGGCGGCCGCCCGAGGCTACACCAGGCTGTACCTCACCACCGGGCCACGGCAGCCGGAGGCCAAGCACCTCTACCTGAACACCGGTTACCAGGCGCAGTTCGACCTTGCGGCGGACCCGGAAACCATCGGGCCCCTGGCGTTCACCAAGGACCTGCCCGCAGGGCCGCTGAACTGACCGGGCGGGTACCGTCCCATCCGGGGCAGCCCGCCGCTAAGCTAACGCCATGGCCACGAAAACCACAGCAGAGAAGCTTGCCACCATCCAGCAGGGCTACACGCTGGAAGGTGCCACCATCGAGCTGGGGGCCGCCATCATCGACGGCGAACTCCACAAGGACGCGCCGGTGCGGCTGCCGCTGGCCATGATGAACAGGCACGGACTGGTGGCCGGCGCCACCGGTACGGGCAAGACCGTCACGCTGCACATGATGGCCGAACAGCTGTCCACCGCCGGCGTCCCCGTCTTCCTGGCCGACATCAAAGGCGACCTCTCCGGGTTGGCGACAGCCGCCGTCGGGAGCGACAAACTGACCGCCCGCACCCAAAGCATCGGCCAGCCCTGGGCGGGGAAGGCGTTTCCGGTGGAATTCCTGGCGCTCGGCGGGGACGGCAACGGTGTCCCGGTCCGCGCCACGGTCACCTCCTTCGGTCCGGTCCTGCTCGCCCGGATCATGGAGCTGAACGACACCCAGGAATCCAGCCTGCAGCTGGTCTTCTATTTCGCGGACAAGAACGGCCTGGAGCTCATCGACCTGAAGGACCTGCGTGCCGTCATCCAGTTCCTCACCTCGGACGAGGGCAAGGACAAGCTGGAGGAACTCGGTGGCCTGTCCAAGGCCACTGCCGGGGTGATCCTGCGCGAACTCGTGAACCTGGAGGCGCAGGGGCTGGAGAAGTTCTTCGGTGAGCCGGAATTCAATACCGCCGAGCTCCTCCGCACTGCTCCGGACGGTCGCGGTGTGGTCACCTGCCTGGAACTGCCCACCCTGCAGACCAAGCCCATGCTGTTCTCCACCTTCCTCATGTGGCTGCTGGCGGACCTGTTCGAGGACCTGCCCGAGGCCGGCGACCTGGACAAACCCAAGCTCGTGTTCTTCCTCGACGAGGCCCACCTGCTCTTCAACGGCGCTTCCAAAGCTTTCCTGGACGCCATCACCACCACGGTCCGGCTGATCCGGTCCAAAGGCGTGGGGATCTTCTTCGTCACCCAGACCCCCAAGGACGTGCCCGCCGACGTCCTGGGCCAGCTGGCCAACCGGGTCCAGCATGCCCTGCGCGCCTTCACCCCCGAGGACGCCAAGGCGCTCAAGGCCACGGTGTCCACCTTCCCGGTCAGCGACTACGACCTTGAGGAAATCCTGACCTCGGCCGGAATCGGCGAGGCCGTTATCACCGTCATGAATGAGAAGGGGGCGCCCACGCCCGTTGCCCTCACCCGGCTCCGCGCGCCGGAATCCGTGATGGGTCCTGCCGAGGACGCGCTGGTGCGGAGCACGGTGGCCGGCTCGGCGCTGCTGGGCAAGTACGGGACGGCCGTGGACAACCCGTCCGCCTACGAAAAGCTCACCGGCAAAGGGGCGGCACCCACCGGCCCGGCCGCGCCGGAACCGTCCGCCGGGATGCCGGGGGGCCAGTCCGCGCCGGCGGCCTACGACGTTGACGCCGAGGCCCGCCGGATCGAGGAGGAGATCCTGGGCCGGCCCAGCAGCCGGCCCGCGCCAACCCCGGCCCCAGCAACCCGCGCTCCCCGGCCGCCCGCCGAGCCCCAGCCTCAACCCGAGCCCGGCGGCATGATGGGGGACCTGGGCGGTGTGCTCGGCGGCGCCCTGGGTGGCGGCCTGAAGAGCATGGCGCGGTCCATGGGCACCCAGTTGGGACGCGAACTGCTCCGCGGCGTGTTCGGCACCTCTTCCACCCGGCGCCGCCGCCGCTGACTCCGCTGCGCCGCTCAGTCCGGTGCTCTGCTGCCGCCTGGCCGCCGGTACGCGCTGCGCGCCGACGTCAGGCCCCACCCGCTGACCCTGCCGGCCCCCGCCGTCGGGCCTTATCGGTGTCCCGCCCGCCGGATTAGGGGGGACACCAACTTTAGAGTGCGTCCGCACTGCCGTTACTGTAAGAAACGTGCAGATGAGTCAAGCGTTGGTGAGGATCGCGGCCGGATGGCTGCTGGGCCTCATGCTTGCCATCGCCGGAGCCGTCGTGGCCATCAATATCGTCAACAACACCGTGGCCAGTCCGCAGCAGCCGGTCAGGGAGTACCTGGACGCACTCAGGAGCGGTGACGGCGGACGGGCGCTGGGCATCCTGCGCGCCACTGTCCCGCCCGGCAACGCCGCGATGCTTGACGGCAGCGGGCTGCAGACGGCCGCGTCCCGGCTGTCCAACGTCGACGTCGGCGATCCCGAGGAACGCCCCGGCAACCAGGTGATGGTGCCCCTGGAGTACACGATCGACGGCAGCCGGCTCCGCACCGAGTTCCTGCTGCAGAAGACCGGCACCGAGTGGCTTTTCTTCAACACCTGGGCTTTTGTCCCGTCCCGGCTGCCAACCGTGGACATGACCGTGGTTAACGGCAACGAGGCCACCGTCAACGGCGTTCCGGTGAACATGCCGGGCGGCCGCAACTCCTTTGCCGTCTTCTATCCCGGCGAGTACGAGGCATCCCTGAACGGGCAGTACTTCTCGGCGCCCGCCACCCGCGCCACCGTCACCTCCAAGGACTCCCCGGTGGCTCCGCTGAACCTGTTGACCCAGGCCACGGACAAGCTGAAGAACGATGTTGCGGCCAAGGTCCGTGAATTCCTTGACGGCTGCGCGGCAGAGGCGGTCAAGGAACAGAAGCTCCAGCCGGATTGCCCCTTCTACTACGCCAGCAACAACAGGGTCCAGGACGGCAGCATCAAGTGGACCGTGACCGAGTACCCGGGCGTATCGGTGGAACCGTTCGACGGCCGCTGGGTGGTGGCACCGCTGGACGGCAAGGCCAAGGTGGAGGCGCTCCAGCAGAATGCCTTTACCGGGGCCTGGTATCCCCTGGATGCGGAGGTGGACTTCAGCTTCACCACCCGTCTGGACGTAGCCGGTGACACCGTCAAGGTCATCCCGATGCTGAGCTTCTAGGCCCCTCCCCTACCCGCCGCGTCACGCCAGGCACGCTTTCAACAGTGGCACATGACGCAGCCCCTGGGTTTGCGGGGCTGCGTCCGCTCAGGGAACGCAAAAACCTGCTCCGCGTGACACCACCGGCAAGTTAGCGCCGCCGCCGCAGCACAGTCAGCACCTGCTCCACCATCGCCTGCGGCCCGTACACCACGTCGGCGTAGTAGTAGCGAAGGGCTGTATATCCCTGGAGGACCGACTCATTGTTTCGGCGATGATCCCTTTGAACCTGTTTCCACTCCGCGTGCTGCCTCCCGTCCAGTTCAACGACCAGCCATCCGTCCAGCAGCAGGTCCACATACCCCACCCGCTCCAGGTACACCTGCGGCTGCACCTGGATTCCCGCCTGCCGGAAGTATGTGCGTGCCAGCGTCTCGAGGAGGGAATCCGCCCCGCGATCCACCCAGTCCAGGACCGCCCTGGCCTTTCCGTTGCGTTTTCCCGGCAAGCGCTGGCGCAGGAAATCAACGGTCATGTCGCCGCGGGTTACGGCGCACTCCACCATGACCAGCGATCCCGCGAAAGACAGGCATCGAAGCGCGTGGATCAGAACATCAGCCAGGGCGGCCACAGGCTGGACCCGGGAGGGTGGCAGGAGGAGCCCTGAATGATGGATTGCATCGCCACTGACCACCTCCTGCCGGCGGTGGTAGACGTGGCGTTTTCCGTCCGAGGGCAGTGACCACAGGCTATATGCCGTCGCAGCACTGGAACAGGTCAACAACTCCCGGTTTCGCAGCACGGCAACCAAGTCCGGAGGCGCCGTCGGAAGCGCATACAGACCCCGGTCCGGTTGCAGGACCCCCGCCCGTACTGCCCTCCGAAGGGCGGCGTCATCCACTCCCAGTCTGGCCAGGGCGGGCCTTCGCGCGGCTCCGCCGCAGACTTCCAAGGCTCTGAGGGCATCCACCCGGCCATGGTGCCCGGCTTCTGAGGGCCGCCCATACCCCGGCGCCGCCCTATGTGGACAGCGGAGGACCCGGCCAGCGTCACGCAGAGCACGCTTTCAGGGCCGGCGGTCTGCGAAAAGCCCGGAATTCCGGGACGGCCACCATGCCGGGAACGCGAAAGGCTGCCTCCCGTGACGCGGAGTCACAAGGAAGCAGCCTTTCAGCAAACCAGAGGCAGTATCAGTCCATTCCGCGGAGGTCCAGGACCAGCTCGGTGTCGCCGTCGGCCTGCAGGACCACCGGGATACCCCAGTCCTGCTGGTAGAGGTGGCAGGCTGCGTGGTCGGGGATCTCGCCGTCCTCGGTCTCGGGTCCGTCGCAGGCCGCGGCACGGGCGGTAATGTGCAGCACGCCTTCCGGGACGTCGGGCGACAACTCAAGGGTGCGCAGCAGCCCCACGGACGTCCCGCCGCCGGAGACCAACAGCTCGGGCGGGGTGGAGGAGATCTTCAGCTGGGTGGGGTCTCCCCACCTGTCATCGAGCTTCTGCCCGGTGGGAGCCGTGAAGCGGACCGTCAGTTCCAGCGGGCCCGAGGCCACGGGGCTCTTGGGCCGCTGGGTCTGGGATGCGCCTTCATCCACCTGCTGCGCTTCCTTGGGAATGGGAACGTACACCAGCTGGTGCTTGTTGGCCTCCACCACCACCAGCAGCGGCTCCGAGCCGGCGGACTGCGTGTGGTCCACGATCACGTCGGAGGGCTCAGCGAGGCCACGTGCCAGCGTGGACACCGTGCCGGACGCGGGGTCGTACCGGCGCACGGCCCCGTTGTAGGTATCCGCAATGGCCACGGAACCGTCGGGCAGGACGGTCACGCCCAGCGGGTGCTGCAGCCGGGCCTCGGCGGCGGGACCGTCGCGGAAACCGAAGTCGAACAGGCCCTTGCCGACGGCGGATTCAACCGTCACCGAACCCTCCTCGCCAACGACCAGCTTGCGGATCGCGGACGTTTCGGAGTCCGCAACCCAGATGTTGCCGTCGGCGTCCTCGGCCAGGCCGGAGGACTGGGCGAACCAGGCTTCGTGGGCCGGACCATCCAGCAGTCCTTCCAGCCCATTGCCCGCCACGATGGACACGGCACCGGTCACGGGATCGAAGCTGAAGATCTGGTGTGTTCCGGCCATCGCCACCACCACCGCGTTCAGTTTGCGCGACCAGACAACGTCCCACGGTGAGCTCAGCGAGACCTCAAGGGGGTGCCCGCCCAGGCGTCCGGTGAAACCGGCTGCCTCCTTGTCCACCCGCGCGGGCCCGGTCTCCAGCAGGCGCTGGATGCCGTTGCCGGCCAGCGTGGAAGCTTTGCCGGAGCTGAGGGACAGTCCGCGGAGGCGGTGGTTCACGGAGTCTGCAATAACGACGTCGTACCCGGCCTTGGCTGCCACGTCTTCCGGGAGGAGCACCAGGCCCTGCGGCTCGTTGAACCGGGCGGTGGCATCGTCACCGGCGGCCGGACCGTCGGCGTGGCCCTTGGTGCCGGAGCCGAAGGTGGCCAGGACAGTCGTGAAGTCCGTACCGAGCTCCACCAGGCGGTGATGCCCGGTGTCGGTGACCAGCCAGGAACCCTTGGCGGCGGCATCCGGGGAGCTGCCGCCGTCGGGTGTTCCCGCCACGGCCGCGGAGCCGCGGCCCGGCGGCAGGAACAACGCCTTGCCCGGGAAGCGCAGCGTGCCGGAGGTCGCCTCGGGCGCCACGTACGGGCCGGAACCCCGGTGGAGGGTGCCCTTGGCCTCGTGTTCGGCGATGAGCTCGGGGATCAGGACCGCCAGCCCGTCCGCATGGCCCTCGCCGGACAGGTGCGCCACGATGTAGCCCTCGGGGTCGATGACCACCAGGGTGGGCCAGGCACGGGCGGTGTAGGCCTTCCAGGTGTCCAGCTCGGGATCGTCCAGGACGGGGTGGTGGATCTCGTACCGCTCAACGGCGGCGGCCAGCGCCACCGGATCCGCTTCATGCTCGAACTTGGGCGAGTGGACCCCCACGGTGACCAGGACATCCGAGTACTGCTCTTCCAGCGGCCGCAGCTCATCCAGGACGTGCAGGCAGTTGATGCAGCAGAAGGTCCAGAAGTCCAGCAGCACGATCTTTCCGCGCAGGGCTTCGAGGTCCAGGCTCTTGCCGCCGGTGTTCAACCAGTTGCGGCCCACCAGTTCGGAGGCCCGGACCCGGGCGTGCGTGCGTACGGTTTCGCTCATCAGCGTCCTTCCAGCTTGTTGCGGTCAGCCAGCTTGGCGTCGCGTTCAGCCAATTTGGCAAACATATCGTTGTAAGCAGCCAGATCGGCGTCGTTATTCCTGTCCGCCGCCCGGTCCACGCGTTTTGTCTCGCGCTGGTCCGACCTTGACCACATGATGGCGACGCCGATTGCCACCAGGAGTGTGGGCACCTCGCCGATGCCCCAGGCCACAGCCCCGCCTGCTTGCTGGTCACCGAGGGCGGAGGGCCCCCAGGCGCGCCCGAGGTTGCCAAAGTAATCCGCCGCCAGCAGACCGGTGCCACCCATGATGGAGACGCCGAAGAAGGCATGGAACCCCATGGTCGCCAGGAGCAGGAGGAGGCGCATGGGGTAGGGCGCCCTGCGCGGCAGGGGGTCGGTGCCGATCATGGTCAGCACGAAAATGTAGCCGGTGAGCAGGAAGTGCAGGTTCATCAGTTCGTGGCCCACATGCTCGCGCATCGCGTACCCGAACAGGTCCGAGTAGTAGAACACCACGATCGAGCCGGCAAAGTTGGCGGCGGCGAACAACGGATGCGTCACCAATTGGGAGAACTTCGAATGCACGAAGACCATCAGCCACTCGCGCGCACCCCGGGAGCCGTCACTGCGGGCGGGCAGGGCCCGCAAGGCAAGTGTCACCGGCGCGCCGAGCACCAGGAAGATCGGTGCCACCATGGTCAGGGCCATATGGTCCACCATGTGTGCGGAAAAGAGGACTCGGCCATAGACCGACGGCGGCCCGGACGTTATGTACGTCAGCACAACCAGGCCGATGACCCAGTTCACGGAACGGAACCACTGCCAGCTGTCGCCCCGGCGGCGGACCTTTGCCACGCCTAGGAAGTAGGACACCAGGCCGAAGAGGGCCACGGCAACCCAGAGCCAGTCCAGGCGCCACTCGGTCAGCCAGCGTTCCGGCGTAAGTTCCGGGGAGCTCATAGCCGCTGAGGATGAAGGCCGGGGAAGCGTCCGGCGCCAGCGTGGTGGGCTGCGGCGGGGCGGACCGGCCCAACGCCACGGCGATGCCGGAGGTGGCGCCCATAACCAGCAGCTCGGCCAGGATCAGCTGCCACAGCACCCGCCGGGAGGACATGGCGGCGCCCTTGCGGCCGAGCTGCGGGATAACCCACTGGCGGTGCATGAAGCCAATGCCGCCCAGCACCACGGCCCCAGCCGTCTTCGCCAGGATCAGCTGGCCGTACGCCGATCCTAAGAGGTCCGCCCAGCTGGTCACGCGGATGCTGGCGTTGATGATGCCGGAGGCGAAAACCAGCACGAAGGCGAAGCCTGCCAGCGTGGAGAAGCGGCGGAGCGTCGGTTCGGTGATATCGGCTGCCGTGCCGGCCTTGGGTCCGGTGAGGATGCCGGACAGCATTGCCAGGATAATGATGCCGCCCACCCAGGCGCTCACGCCCACCAAGTGCAGGCCCAGCGAGTTGATGGCACCTTCGTGGTCTGAGGAACTTGACGAGTGCCCGATCAGGGCTGCCGGGACCAGGCCGATGAGGGCCAGGATGAGGGTGAGGAACAGGCCGCCGGTGGACCTGACGCCAAAGAGCGCGGTTGTCACTACGGCGGCGATGATGGTGACGGCGAGCCACGCCCGGCCCGTTTCGATGTCCGTCATGAAGTACACCAAGGCTTGGGTGAACGCGGGGTCCCCGGAGAGCCCCTGCCCCGCAACATCGGCGTAGGTGAGGACAAGGACAGCAATGGCGGACAGCGTCCACACTGCGCCCGCTGCGGCTGCCACGGCCAGGACACGGGTGAAGGCTGGGTGCTCGGGGCCTGCATCCCGGGATGTTTCTCGGTCGCGGCCGCGGGCGTTGAGGTTCTTGGGCAGGATGCCGACGGCGAAAATCAGGCCGCCGACGACGGTGGCCAGGGACACGTTGTGGATGGCCTTGCTGATGGGAAGGCCCCACCGGACCAAGGCGCCGGGATCCGCGACGCTGCGGGCTGCTGCCGCGCCGGAGAAGAGCAGTGCTACCGTGAGGCCCAGGATGAGGGCTGCCAGTCCCGCCAGTTGCCAGGGCAACGGAATGCCACGGAGCCCGGTGTCCCGGACCGGAGCTCCCTTGCCAGGTTCGGACTGGGGCGCGGTGGAACGGGGTTTTGCGGCAGAAGACACCATCCCATTGTCCGCTACGCCTGCCCGGGCGGCGAATCCGGCTTAAAGCCAAGGAGCGGCAACCCATGGGGTTGCCGCTCCTTTCCAGCCGGCTGCGTGCCGGACAGGGAGAATGCTCTACTTCTTGGAGACAGCAGCCTTCAGCTTGGAGCCGGCGGTCAGCTTGACGCTGTGGCCTGCTGCGATCTGGATGGTTTCGCCGGTCTGCGGGTTGCGGCCGGTGCGAGCGGCACGGTCGGTGCGCTCTACGGCGAGCCAGCCCGGGATGGTGATCTTCTCGCCGGCGGCAACAGAAGTCTCGAAAACCTCGAACAGAGCGTCGAGGACGGAGTTGACGGCAGCCTGGCTGGTGCCGGCCTTGCCAGCTACCTCTGCAACAAGTTCACTACGGTTCTTAGCCATTTATGTCCTCCTGGACGGTTCTTGATTCTGAAGCCTGCACGCGGCATGCGCGCAAGCCACTGTTCGAAAACTTACCAGCTTGGGACGTTCCGATCCGCAAATTCCGCGTGTTTCCGCGACTTTTTGAGGTTAATCACCGAATTCGGAGGCTATATCCACCCCTCACCGGGCGTGGTGGGGTTGTGGTGGTGGTGTTAAGTGTGGGAGGCCCCAACCATGGTGGTTGGGGCCTCGACCAGTGGTGTGTGTCCGGCGGTGTCCTACTCTCCCACACCCTCCCGGGTGCAGTACCATCGGCGCTGTGGGTCTTAGCTTCCGGGTTCGGAATGGGACCGGGCGTTTCCCCCACGCTATGACCGCCGTAACCTTGTTACCCGTTCCTCCGTTTTGCGGGGTGGGAAGTCTGTGGTTACAACATCTACCATCCCTTTTTGTTGGGGTGGTTGTGGTGTTGCTGTATTCAGTTGTTGGTTCCGTGCCGTATCAAACCCCGGGTGTTGGGGGTTGTTGGTTGGGAACCACATAGTGGACGCAAGCAGAATTTGTATGTATCTGTGTGGTGTAAGTTGTTGGCCTATTAGTACCGGTCAGCTTCACGAGTCGTTAGTCCTCGCTTCCACATCCGGCCTATCAACCCAGTGGTCTGGCTGGGGGCCTCTCACACATAAAGTGTATGGAAATCTCATCTTGAAGCGAGCTTCCCGCTTAGATGCTTTCAGCGGTTATCCCATCCGAACGTAGCTAATCAGCGGTGCACTTGGCAGTACAACTGACACACCAGAGGTTCGTCCGTCCCGGTCCTCTCGTACTAAGGACAGCCCTTCTCAAATTTCCTGCGCGCGCAGCGGATAGGGACCGAACTGTCTCACGACGTTCTAAACCCAGCTCGCGTACCGCTTTAATGGGCGAACAGCCCAACCCTTGGGACCTACTCCAGCCCCAGGATGCGACGAGCCGACATCGAGGTGCCAAACCATGCCGTCGATATGGACTCTTGGGCAAGATCAGCCTGTTATCCCCGAGGTACCTTTTATCCGTTGAGCGACGGCCATTCCACAATGTACCGCCGGATCACTAGTCCCGACTTTCGTCCCTGCTCGAGATGTCTCTCTCACAGTCAAGCTCCCTTGTGCACTTACACTCGACACCTGATTGCCAACCAGGCTGAGGGAACCTTTGGGCGCCTCCGTTACTTTTTAGGAGGCAACCGCCCCAGTTAAACTACCCATCAGGCACTGTCCCTGACCCGGATTACGGGCCGAAGTTAGATGTCCAAAGTGACCAGAGTGGTATTTCAACGATGACTCCACCCGAACTGGCGTCCGGGCTTCAACGTCTCCCACCTATCCTACACAAGCCACTCCGAACACCAATACCAAACTATAGTAAAGGTCTCGGGGTCTTTCCGTCCTGCTGCGCGTAACGAGCATCTTTACTCGTACTGCAATTTCGCCGAGTTTATGGTTGAGACAGCGGGGAAGTCGTTACTCCATTCGTGCAGGTCGGAACTTACCCGACAAGGAATTTCGCTACCTTAGGATGGTTATAGTTACCACCGCCGTTTACTGGGGCTTAAATTCTCAGCTTCGCCGTGAGGCTAACCGGTCCTCTTAACCTTCCAGCACCGGGCAGGAGTCAGTCCGTATACATCGTCTTGCGACTTCGCACGGACCTGTGTTTTTAGTAAACAGTCGCTTCCCCCTGGTCTCTGCGGCCCCGATCCCCTCCACACCGCGAAGGTGTATCAAGGTTGGGGCCCCCCTTCTCCCGAAGTTACGGGGGCATTTTGCCGAGTTCCTTAACCATAATTCTCTCGATCGCCTTAGTATTCTCTACCTGATCACCTGTGTCGGTTTGGGGTACGGGCGGCTAAAACCTCGCGTCGATGCTTTTCTCGGCAGCATAGGATCACCAAATCCCCCCAAACGGGGGTCCCATCAGATCTCAGGCACCATGAGTGGCGGATTTGCCTACCACTCGCCCTACATCCTTAGACCGGGACAACCATCGCCCGGCTCGGCTACCTTCCTGCGTCACACCTGTTAATACGCTTGCCTCCCAGGATCAGGTCCCGCGCTCCACCAAAACCCTTCACCCACAAGGGGTGTCAGGCAGGTCTCGGGCGGTTAGTATCCCCTGTTCAACATGGACGGTTTTTCGCCGGTACGGGAATATCAACCCGTTGTCCATCGACTACGCCTGTCGGCCTCGCCTTAGGTCCCGACTTACCCAGGGCAGATTAGCTTGACCCTGGAACCCTTGATCATTCGGCGGACGGGTTTCTCACCCGTCTTTCGCTACTCATGCCTGCATTCTCACTCGTGTAGGCTCCACCGCTGGTTTACACCGCGACTTCACCGCCCACACGACGCTCCCCTACCCATCCAAACACCTGAACCACGAAGGCTTAGCCAATGCTTGAATGCCACAACTTCGGCGGTGTACTTGAGCCCCGCTACATTGTCGGCGCGGAATCACTTGACCAGTGAGCTATTACGCACTCTTTAAGGGTGGCTGCTTCTAAGCCAACCTCCTGGTTGTCTGGGCAACTCCACATCCTTTCCCACTTAGCACACGCTTAGGGGCCTTAGTTGGTGGTCTGGGCTGTTTCCCTCTCGACTATGAAGCTTATCCCCCACAGTCTCACTGCTGCGCTCTCACTTACCGGCATTCGGAGTTTGGCTGACGTCAGTAACCTTGTAGGGCCCATTAGCCATCCAGTAGCTCTACCTCCAGCAAGAAACACGCAACGCTGCACCTAAATGCATTTCGGGGAGAACCAGCTATCACGAAGTTTGATTGGCCTTTCACCCCTACCCACAGCTCATCCCCTCCATTTTCAACTGAAGTGGGTTCGGTCCTCCACGACGTCTTACCGTCGCTTCAACCTGGCCATGGGTAGATCACTTCGCTTCGGGTCTAGATCACGCCACTGCAACGCCCTATTCAGACTCGCTTTCGCTACGGCTGCCCCACACGGGTTAACCTCGCGACGTAACACTAACTCGCAGGCTCATTCTTCAAAAGGCACGCCGTCACAACTACAAGGCTGCTCCGACGGATTGTAAGCACACGGTTTCAGGTACTGTTTCACTCCCCTCCCGGGGTACTTTTCACCTTTCCCTCACGGTACTGGTCCGCTATCGGTCATTAGGGAGTATTTAGGCTTATCAGGTGGTCCTGACAGATTCGCACGGGATTTCTCGGGCCCCGTACTACTTGGGATACTCTCACAGGCGGCACAAACACATTACGGTTACGGGACTAACACCCTCTCTGGCCGGCCTTTCAAAACCGTTCACCTATGCGCGCACATCACACCCCACCAGCCCGGCAGAACTGGTATGGAAAGTCCCACAACCCCGACCATGCAACGCCCGCCGGCTATCACACATGGAACGGTTTAGCCTGATCCGCGTTCGCTCGCCACTACTAACGGAATCACTATTGTTTTCTCTTCCTGCGGGTACTGAGATGTTTCACTTCCCCGCGTTCCCCCCACGCACCCTATGTGTTCAGGTACGGGTCACCAAGTCACTCGCGCGCTCGGCGGGGTTTCCCCATTCGGACACCCTGGGATCACAGTCCGGTTATCGACTCCCCCAGGCTTATCGCAGATTCCTACGTCCTTCTTCGGCTCCTAATGCCAAGGCATCCACCGTGTGCTCTTAAAAACTTGACCACAAAGATCAAAAAAATTTCTCGAGAGAACCACAGAAACCAACCACACCCCAACACCCACGAAGGGCATCAACAGCGCAGCCAGATCCAGGTTCATATTCTTGGAAATTGCTTCTTATACAAGATGCTCGCGTCCACTATGTAGTTCTCAAACAACAACCCCAAACCACACACCCCACACACCACGCCCACAACAGCAGACGCACCCATGCATGATCGATGCAGCCAGGAAACCAGAAACAAACAAACCCACACCCCGCCAGCCCTCCCCCGAAAGGGACAACCAACAGACCATGGCCCTGTTGCCTCAGGACCCAACAGTGTGCCAAACACTAAACCGCGCCATCACCCACCCACCGTTCCAGAACCATCACTGGCTCGTACTAAGACAAGCAAAAAACACCACGACCGCTATTTGCTGATATTCCACCCTTGAGCACCCGCCACGAAACACTCGTCCGTGAAACGGGCCTTTACTCCTGACAACACCACCACCCCGCATACACGGGACAGCAACTGCTGTAGGTGCTCCTTAGAAAGGAGGTGATCCAGCCGCACCTTCCGGTACGGCTACCTTGTTACGACTTAGTCCCAATCGCCAGTCCCACCTTCGACAGCTCCCTCCCACAAGGGGTTAGGCCACCGGCTTCGGGTGTTACCAACTTTCGTGACTTGACGGGCGGTGTGTACAAGGCCCGGGAACGTATTCACCGCAGCGTTGCTGATCTGCGATTACTAGCGACTCCGACTTCATGGGGTCGAGTTGCAGACCCCAATCCGAACTGAGACCGGCTTTTTGGGATTAGCTCCACCTCACAGTATCGCAACCCTTTGTACCGGCCATTGTAGCATGCGTGAAGCCCAAGACATAAGGGGCATGATGATTTGACGTCGTCCCCACCTTCCTCCGAGTTGACCCCGGCAGTCTCCTATGAGTCCCCACCATCACGTGCTGGCAACATAGAACGAGGGTTGCGCTCGTTGCGGGACTTAACCCAACATCTCACGACACGAGCTGACGACAACCATGCACCACCTGTAAACCAGCCCCAAAGGGGAAACCACATTTCTGCGGCGATCCGGTTCATGTCAAGCCTTGGTAAGGTTCTTCGCGTTGCATCGAATTAATCCGCATGCTCCGCCGCTTGTGCGGGCCCCCGTCAATTCCTTTGAGTTTTAGCCTTGCGGCCGTACTCCCCAGGCGGGGCACTTAATGCGTTAGCTACGGCGCGGAAAACGTGGAATGTCCCCCACACCTAGTGCCCAACGTTTACGGCATGGACTACCAGGGTATCTAATCCTGTTCGCTCCCCATGCTTTCGCTCCTCAGCGTCAGTTAACGCCCAGAGACCTGCCTTCGCCATCGGTGTTCCTCCTGATATCTGCGCATTTCACCGCTACACCAGGAATTCCAGTCTCCCCTACATCACTCTAGTCTGCCCGTACCCACCGCAGATCCGGAGTTGAGCCCCGGACTTTCACGGCAGACGCGACAAACCGCCTACGAGCTCTTTACGCCCAATAATTCCGGATAACGCTTGCGCCCTACGTATTACCGCGGCTGCTGGCACGTAGTTAGCCGGCGCTTCTTCTGCAGGTACCGTCACTTTCGCTTCTTCCCTACTGAAAGAGGTTTACAACCCGAAGGCCGTCATCCCTCACGCGGCGTCGCTGCATCAGGCTTCCGCCCATTGTGCAATATTCCCCACTGCTGCCTCCCGTAGGAGTCTGGGCCGTGTCTCAGTCCCAGTGTGGCCGGTCACCCTCTCAGGCCGGCTACCCGTCGTCGCCTTGGTAGGCCATTACCCCACCAACAAGCTGATAGGCCGCGAGTCCATCCAAAACCACAAAAGCTTTCCACCAACCACCATGCGATGGAAGGTCATATCCGGTATTAGACCCAGTTTCCCAGGCTTATCCCAGAGTCAAGGGCAGGTTACTCACGTGTTACTCACCCGTTCGCCACTAATCCCCCCAGCAAGCTAGGGATCATCGTTCGACTTGCATGTGTTAAGCACGCCGCCAGCGTTCATCCTGAGCCAGGATCAAACTCTCCGTTGAAGAAAAACAGACACAACCAAGCAGGTGGAAATAACACCACACCCGGCTGCACAAAATTTGAAACCAGCTGTAAAAACCAGACCACACCACGGGGTGGCGGATCCAGTCAATTCAACCAATCCATAAAACAATTGGTATCAACAAACTTGGCACACTATTGAGTTCTCAAACAACAGACACACCCGGCACCACCACAACCAAACAAACAGTCGCAGATCGCTCCGGAGCAACTTTCCAAACTTACCCGATCCCCCACCCCAACACAAATCCAACTTCCAGGATCCGAATCGAAATGAAGACCGCCCCCACCCGCCAGGCTCGCCACAAAGCGAACCATTTTCCAGGCCGTTCAGAAGGGGGTTTTCGCCGCTATCTTTCCGCATCAGCGGCGGCGACTCAGAAAACAATACACGCCCACCAACCCCACCGCAAATCCGGGACCAAGGGCTCCGCACGCTGCCGGAAACCGCGAATTTCCGCGGTTTCCGGCAGCGCTCACCGTGCCCGCTCAGTATTCTCGGGGGTTTGGAGCCTATGTCGGGTGGCTCACATTCCGGAGCGGCCTCAGCCGTGGACTTGGAGGCGGACCTCAAACTCAGCTTCGCGGGGCTTCAGCCGGTAAGGCTCCAGGACGCCGGGACCACAGGCCGCGGTGCCCACACCCCGCCGGGCGTGATCAACGTAGACGTAGCTGCGTCCGTCCGCAATGAGGTCGGGACGATGCGCCGCTGCCGCGAGGACGTCCATGCCGTAGGGCCTGACGGTCAGCGCAAAGGGCTCTCCTGAGAGTTGCAGCTGCTTGCCGCCGGTTTCCAGGACCGCGTGCCGTACGGAGCCGCGCGCCCCGGACTCCTGCGGCCGGACATAGTCAACCTCCCAGCCGGCGAGCGGCAACTCGAACCACCCCATCCGCGCCCCCTGGCCGGTGTCCGGGTAACTCTGGTACGGTCCCTGCCCGAACCAGTTCACCGTGGTTGTCTCGGCTGCCAGGATGAGCTCCAGCCCGATTCGCGCCCATTCGATGTCGAAGCCGGCGTTGACCCAGTCTCCTGCCGGCCTGACGCGGGTGTTCAGTGCCAGTGCTCCGGAGTTGCTGGTCCACAGGTAGTCAACCAGCACTCCGTACTGCTTGTCCGCAATGCCAACGCGGGTGCTGACACGAAGTTGTTCCCCGCCCCCTGCCGCGGGTTCTGCCGTGATGCCCAGCAGGCGTGTGTGGAGGCGGTCAAGGCCTGCGTCCTTCCACTGGGTGGCAAGCGGCCGCTCGTCGGTGCTCCCCCATTCCCGGCCCAGGTCGTTGTCAGTGGGTGCCCACCACAGGACCAGCCCCAGTTTGTCGACGGGAAGGCCGCCGATGGACGTGGGCATGCCGGTGGCCCGGCTGAACCGGGCGTTGCCAAGTTTCAGCTCGTCGTCCATGACCTCGACACCGTCCACGGCGGGCAGCCGGGGATCCTGTGTCCCAAAACGGGCCGCCTGGCCCCAGGCGACCTCGTGGCCGGCCCCTGCCCAGGCCGTATCGGAAGCAAGCACCGCGCTCACCGTCAGCACGGCAGACTGGCTGGATGCCGGCGCGGCAGCATACCGGGCAATCTCCGTCGGCAGCTCGACGACGGCCTCGGACTGGGGCGCTATCGGCGCAACGGCCACGGACCCCTCCACCTGGGTGCCGCCGTCGGCCACAACTGTGTACCGGAAGCTGAAGGCGGACGTGTCCGCAAAGTCCTGGCCGTTCCGCACGGTGAAGCGGGCCCAATCCTGCCCGACCTCTATGCGCAGCGGCTCGATGACCTTCTTGAAGTCCAGCAGCCCGGGCCGGGGCTTGCGGTTGGCGTCAACCAAGCCGTCAGTGACGAAGTTTCCATCGTGGATCTCTTCGCCAAAATCCCCGCCGTAGGCGAAGTGTTCGCTGCCATCCGCGTCCGTCACGGTGATGCCGTGCTCCAGCCACTCCCACACGAAGCCGCCCATGAGCCGCGGGTATTTGTCGAACAATTCCTGGTATTCGCTCATGCCACCGGGTCCGTTGCCCATGGCATGGACGTATTCGCAGAGCACGAACGGCATGGCACGGCGCCTGGCGTCCAGTTCGGCGTTCTCGAGGGGCGGTTCGATTCCTTGGCCGATCAGCGCCGTCTCGGCCTGGCTGGCATACATCCGGGAGTAGACGTCAACGTCGGGCGAAGACCAGTCGCCTTCGTAGTGGATGGGGCGCGACGGATCGCGGTCCTTGGCCCAACGGGACATGGCGGCAAGGTTCCGGCCCGTGCCAGCCTCGTTGCCGAGCGACCACATGATCACTGACGGATGGTTTTTGTCGCGTTCCACGGTCCGCTCCATCCGGTCCACCAGGGCTTCCTCCCACTGCGGATCGTCGCTGGGGTTCTGCGCCCATCCGGCCCCCACGAATCCATGCGTCTCGAGGTCGCACTCGAGGACGACATAGAACCCGAGCTGGTCTGCCAGGGCGAGGAATTCCGGATGCGGCGGGTAGTGCGAGGTGCGGATCGCGTTGATGTTGTGTTGCTTCATCAACCGCAGTTCGGCTTCCACCACGTCCCGCGGCACCACGCGGCCCAACTTGGGGTGGTGTTCATGGCGGTTTACACCGCGGAGCAGGATGCGCCGGCCGTTGACCTTGAACTGGGCATCCTCGATGGTGATGCTGCGGAATCCCACTTGCACGGATGCTGTCTCACCGGGGGTGCTGACGGTGGCGTCATACAGGCGCGGCTTTTCCGCCGACCACGGCTCCACGTCCGGGACGGTGTGCTGGGCCCCGGCGGGGAGTTCCAGGCCAAGTTCAGGGATGCGGACGACGGCGTCAATCGCCTTGCCGGCCCGGGTCACCTCGACCTTCAGCCTGCCATGACCCGTCGCGTGGTCGTAGTCCGCATGGACGAAAAGATCGTCGAGGCCGTCAGCGGGCCGCGCCTGGAGGGACACATCCCGGAAGATCCCCGGCAGCCACCACATGTCCTGGTCCTCCACGTAGCTGGCGGCGGAGAACTGGGCCACCCGCACCGCCAAGGTGTTGGCACCTTCCACCAGGATGCCGGACACGTCGAATTCGTGGGCCAGCCTGCTGCCGCGGGTGGTTCCGAGTTCAACACCGTTCAGCCATACGGTCCCGGCGTTGTCGATGCCGTCGAACCGCACCAGCGCGTGCGGGAAGAACTCCGGGCCTGCCTGGAAGGTCACCACGTGGTCACCGATGGGGTTGGCTTCCTGGACGAACGGCGGTTCCACCGCGAAGGGGAATTGGACATTGGTGTAGGCCGGGGCTCCGTGGCCGTGCATGCTCCAGTTGGAAGGGACAGGCAGCGGGACGAAGCCGGCCAGGTCCGTGCCGTGCTGCCACCCGTCGTTGGGCGCGGTTCGGATTCCGGGGCTCAGCCTGAACTGCCAGTCCCCGTTGAGGGACAGCCTGGGCGCGTCAGTTGCCAGGTAGGAGCGTGCGGGCAGGCTTCCCCGTCCCGGCTCCAGCGAGGCCAGCTCCCGGACCCCTTCCTGGCCAAGCTCCAGGTTGGGGTTGGAGTGTGTGGCGCCGCGGGCGTCCTGGCCGCCATCAGTAGCGGCGGGGGTGTGGAGTGCCATGGTCTTCCTTGCTGCAGGTGTTGTTGGGGCGCAGCGTGAACGTTCACGCAGATGCGGTTAAAGCCTATCCGCTGCGTGCACCTTTGAGTAGGGGTCTAGGCGGACTGGCGGAGGACCAGCTCGTGCCGAAGGATCAGATGGGCCTCGGTCCCGCCTTCCGCGAGCGAGCCCGAGAGGAGACCTTCGAGGAGGCCGACGGCGGCACGTCCTACGGCTCGCAGGTCCAGTGCGAGGGTGGTCAGCTCAGGGGTGAGCAGTTCTCCGAGCGGTATCCCGTCCATTCCGATGACTGCGCAGTCGCCTGGTACGGCCTTGCCGGAGGCCTGCAAAGCTTTGAGTGCACCGGCGGCCATGAGGTCGTTGAAGGCAAGGATCCCGTCAACGGGGTCTGCTCGGTCAGCCAGGAGGGCCACGGCTGCCTTGGCGGCGGCCGCGGAGGGCTCGGCCTGGAAGCGGCTGAGCTGCATTCCAGCTTCTTCGGCGACGGCTGCGGCTGCCGCGCTCCGACTGCCGGCAGGCCCGCCTTGGTCCGAGTCCAGGAAGGCGACGTTCGTGCAACCCCTGGCGGCAAGGCGGGCAAGTGCCAACCTCGCAGCGTGGCGGTAGTCGAACGAGATGCGGCCGGCGGTTCCCGCGTCCGGTGAGTCCAGGGCGACGACGGGCCGGCGGCCCATAAGCGCCTGCGCCTCGTCCGCGTGCGGCGCGAGGTAGCCGATAAGGGCGTCCACCTGGGGCGCGAGCCTGGCCGCGGCGTCGACGGCACTGCCGGTTCCGTGCCCGTAGTCATCAACCACGACGTTCCAGCCGCGCCCGGTGGCTGCCTCCACCACGCTCGACGCAAACGCGGGGAAGTATGGGTTGGTCAGGTCCGGGATGGCGAGGCCAATCGATACCTTCGCTCCCTGGACCAACCCCTTGGCGAAGCGGCTGGGGCTGTAGCCCAGCTCCGAAGCGATCCTCTGGACGCGTTCACGGGTCTCGGGGCTGATACCGGGCATGTCGTTCATGGCACGGGTGACGGTTTGCCGGGAGACACCGGAGGCAGCGGCAACGTCGAGGATGGTGGCCCGTTTGCCCTTGGGGCTTGTGCTTCGGGGGGTCATAGACGGTAAGTCTAGGTGGTGTTAAGTGTGGGAGGCCCCAACCATGTGGTTGGGGCCTCGACCAGTGGTGTGTGTCCGGCGGTGTCCTACTCTCCCACACCCTCCCGGGTGCAGTACCATCGGCGCTGTGGGTCTTAGCTTCCGGGTTCGGAATGGGACCGGGCGTTTCCCCCACGCTATGACCGCCGTAACCTTGTTACCCGTCCCAACCCTGTGGGGGTTGGTGGGAAGTTTGTGGTTACAACATCTACCATCCCTTTTTGTTGGGGTGGTTGTGGTGTTGCTGTATTCAGTTGTTGGTTCCGTGCCGTATCAAACCCCGGGTGTTGGGGGTTGTTGGTTGGGAACCACATAGTGGACGCAAGCAGAATTTGTATGTATCTGTGTGGTGTAAGTTGTTGGCCTATTAGTACCGGTCAGCTTCACGAGTCGTTAGTCCTCGCTTCCACATCCGGCCTATCAACCCAGTGGTCTGGCTGGGGGCCTCTCACACATAAATGTGTATGGAAATCTCATCTTGAAGCGAGCTTCCCGCTTAGATGCTTTCAGCGGTTATCCCATCCGAACGTAGCTAATCAGCGGTGCACTTGGCAGTACAACTGACACACCAGAGGTTCGTCCGTCCCGGTCCTCTCGTACTAAGGACAGCCCTTCTCAAATTTCCTGCGCGCGCAGCGGATAGGGACCGAACTGTCTCACGACGTTCTAAACCCAGCTCGCGTACCGCTTTAATGGGCGAACAGCCCAACCCTTGGGACCTACTCCAGCCCCAGGATGCGACGAGCCGACATCGAGGTGCCAAACCATGCCGTCGATATGGACTCTTGGGCAAGATCAGCCTGTTATCCCCGAGGTACCTTTTATCCGTTGAGCGACGGCCATTCCACAATGTACCGCCGGATCACTAGTCCCGACTTTCGTCCCTGCTCGAGATGTCTCTCTCACAGTCAAGCTCCCTTGTGCACTTACACTCGACACCTGATTGCCAACCAGGCTGAGGGAACCTTTGGGCGCCTCCGTTACTTTTTAGGAGGCAACCGCCCCAGTTAAACTACCCATCAGGCACTGTCCCTGACCCGGATTACGGGCCGAAGTTAGATGTCCAAAGTGACCAGAGTGGTATTTCAACGATGACTCCACCCGAACTGGCGTCCGGGCTTCAACGTCTCCCACCTATCCTACACAAGCCACTCCGAACACCAATACCAAACTATAGTAAAGGTCTCGGGGTCTTTCCGTCCTGCTGCGCGTAACGAGCATCTTTACTCGTACTGCAATTTCGCCGAGTTTATGGTTGAGACAGCGGGGAAGTCGTTACTCCATTCGTGCAGGTCGGAACTTACCCGACAAGGAATTTCGCTACCTTAGGATGGTTATAGTTACCACCGCCGTTTACTGGGGCTTAAATTCTCAGCTTCGCCGTGAGGCTAACCGGTCCTCTTAACCTTCCAGCACCGGGCAGGAGTCAGTCCGTATACATCGTCTTGCGACTTCGCACGGACCTGTGTTTTTAGTAAACAGTCGCTTCCCCCTGGTCTCTGCGGCCCCGATCCCCTCCACACCGCGAAGGTGTATCAAGGTTGGGGCCCCCCTTCTCCCGAAGTTACGGGGGCATTTTGCCGAGTTCCTTAACCATAATTCTCTCGATCGCCTTAGTATTCTCTACCTGATCACCTGTGTCGGTTTGGGGTACGGGCGGCTAAAACCTCGCGTCGATGCTTTTCTCGGCAGCATAGGATCACCAAATCCCCCCAAACGGGGGTCCCATCAGATCTCAGGCACCATGAGTGGCGGATTTGCCTACCACTCGCCCTACATCCTTAGACCGGGACAACCATCGCCCGGCTCGGCTACCTTCCTGCGTCACACCTGTTAATACGCTTGCCTCCCAGGATCAGGTCCCGCGCTCCACCAAAACCCTTCACCCACAAGGGGTGTCAGGCAGGTCTCGGGCGGTTAGTATCCCCTGTTCAACATGGACGGTTTTTCGCCGGTACGGGAATATCAACCCGTTGTCCATCGACTACGCCTGTCGGCCTCGCCTTAGGTCCCGACTTACCCAGGGCAGATTAGCTTGACCCTGGAACCCTTGATCATTCGGCGGACGGGTTTCTCACCCGTCTTTCGCTACTCATGCCTGCATTCTCACTCGTGTAGGCTCCACCGCTGGTTTACACCGCGACTTCACCGCCCACACGACGCTCCCCTACCCATCCAAACACCTGAACCACGAAGGCTTAGCCAATGCTTGAATGCCACAACTTCGGCGGTGTACTTGAGCCCCGCTACATTGTCGGCGCGGAATCACTTGACCAGTGAGCTATTACGCACTCTTTAAGGGTGGCTGCTTCTAAGCCAACCTCCTGGTTGTCTGGGCAACTCCACATCCTTTCCCACTTAGCACACGCTTAGGGGCCTTAGTTGGTGGTCTGGGCTGTTTCCCTCTCGACTATGAAGCTTATCCCCCACAGTCTCACTGCTGCGCTCTCACTTACCGGCATTCGGAGTTTGGCTGACGTCAGTAACCTTGTAGGGCCCATTAGCCATCCAGTAGCTCTACCTCCAGCAAGAAACACGCAACGCTGCACCTAAATGCATTTCGGGGAGAACCAGCTATCACGAAGTTTGATTGGCCTTTCACCCCTACCCACAGCTCATCCCCTCCATTTTCAACTGAAGTGGGTTCGGTCCTCCACGACGTCTTACCGTCGCTTCAACCTGGCCATGGGTAGATCACTTCGCTTCGGGTCTAGATCACGCCACTGCAACGCCCTATTCAGACTCGCTTTCGCTACGGCTGCCCCACACGGGTTAACCTCGCGACGTAACACTAACTCGCAGGCTCATTCTTCAAAAGGCACGCCGTCACAACTACAAGGCTGCTCCGACGGATTGTAAGCACACGGTTTCAGGTACTGTTTCACTCCCCTCCCGGGGTACTTTTCACCTTTCCCTCACGGTACTGGTCCGCTATCGGTCATTAGGGAGTATTTAGGCTTATCAGGTGGTCCTGACAGATTCGCACGGGATTTCTCGGGCCCCGTACTACTTGGGATACTCTCACAGGCGGCACAAACACATTACGGTTACGGGACTAACACCCTCTCTGGCCGGCCTTTCAAAACCGTTCACCTATGCGCGCACATCACACCCCACCAGCCCGGCAGAACTGGTATGGAAAGTCCCACAACCCCGACCATGCAACGCCCGCCGGCTATCACACATGGAACGGTTTAGCCTGATCCGCGTTCGCTCGCCACTACTAACGGAATCACTATTGTTTTCTCTTCCTGCGGGTACTGAGATGTTTCACTTCCCCGCGTTCCCCCACGCACCCTATGTGTTCAGGTACGGGTCACCAAGTCACTCGCGCGCTCGGCGGGGTTTCCCCATTCGGACACCCTGGGATCACAGTCCGGTTATCGACTCCCCCAGGCTTATCGCAGATTCCTACGTCCTTCTTCGGCTCCTAATGCCAAGGCATCCACCGTGTGCTCTTAAAACTTGACCACAAAGATCAAAAAAATTTCTCGAGAGAACCACAGAAACCAACCACACCCCAACACCCACGAAGGGCATCAACAGCGCAGCCAGATCCAGGTTCATATTCTTGGAAATTGCTTCTTATACAAGATGCTCGCGTCCACTATGTAGTTCTCAAACAACAACCCCAAACCACACACCCCACACACCACGCCCACAACAGCAGACGCACCCATGCATGATCGATGCAGCCAGGAAACCAGAAACAAACAAACCCACACCCCGCCAGCCCTCCCCCGAAAGGGACAACCAACAGACCATGGCCCTGTTGCCTCAGGACCCAACAGTGTGCCAAACACTAAACCGCGCCATCACCCACCCACCGTTCCAGAACCATCACTGGCTCGTACTAAGACAAGCAAAAAACACCACGACCGCTATTTGCTGATATTCCACCCTTGAGCACCCGCCACGAAACACTCGTCCGTGAAACGGGCCTTTACTCCTGACAACACCACCACCCCGCATACACGGGACAGCAACTGCTGTAGGTGCTCCTTAGAAAGGAGGTGATCCAGCCGCACCTTCCGGTACGGCTACCTTGTTACGACTTAGTCCCAATCGCCAGTCCCACCTTCGACAGCTCCCTCCCACAAGGGGTTAGGCCACCGGCTTCGGGTGTTACCAACTTTCGTGACTTGACGGGCGGTGTGTACAAGGCCCGGGAACGTATTCACCGCAGCGTTGCTGATCTGCGATTACTAGCGACTCCGACTTCATGGGGTCGAGTTGCAGACCCCAATCCGAACTGAGACCGGCTTTTTGGGATTAGCTCCACCTCACAGTATCGCAACCCTTTGTACCGGCCATTGTAGCATGCGTGAAGCCCAAGACATAAGGGGCATGATGATTTGACGTCGTCCCCACCTTCCTCCGAGTTGACCCCGGCAGTCTCCTATGAGTCCCCACCATCACGTGCTGGCAACATAGAACGAGGGTTGCGCTCGTTGCGGGACTTAACCCAACATCTCACGACACGAGCTGACGACAACCATGCACCACCTGTAAACCAGCCCCAAAGGGGAAACCACATTTCTGCGGCGATCCGGTTCATGTCAAGCCTTGGTAAGGTTCTTCGCGTTGCATCGAATTAATCCGCATGCTCCGCCGCTTGTGCGGGCCCCCGTCAATTCCTTTGAGTTTTAGCCTTGCGGCCGTACTCCCCAGGCGGGGCACTTAATGCGTTAGCTACGGCGCGGAAAACGTGGAATGTCCCCCACACCTAGTGCCCAACGTTTACGGCATGGACTACCAGGGTATCTAATCCTGTTCGCTCCCCATGCTTTCGCTCCTCAGCGTCAGTTAATGCCCAGAGACCTGCCTTCGCCATCGGTGTTCCTCCTGATATCTGCGCATTTCACCGCTACACCAGGAATTCCAGTCTCCCCTACATCACTCTAGTCTGCCCGTACCCACCGCAGATCCGGAGTTGAGCCCCGGACTTTCACGGCAGACGCGACAAACCGCCTACGAGCTCTTTACGCCCAATAATTCCGGATAACGCTTGCGCCCTACGTATTACCGCGGCTGCTGGCACGTAGTTAGCCGGCGCTTCTTCTGCAGGTACCGTCACTTTCGCTTCTTCCCTACTGAAAGAGGTTTACAACCCGAAGGCCGTCATCCCTCACGCGGCGTCGCTGCATCAGGCTTCCGCCCATTGTGCAATATTCCCCACTGCTGCCTCCCGTAGGAGTCTGGGCCGTGTCTCAGTCCCAGTGTGGCCGGTCACCCTCTCAGGCCGGCTACCCGTCGTCGCCTTGGTAGGCCATTACCCCACCAACAAGCTGATAGGCCGCGAGTCCATCCAAAACCACAAAAGCTTTCCACCAACCACCATGCGATGGAAGGTCATATCCGGTATTAGACCCAGTTTCCCAGGCTTATCCCAGAGTCAAGGGCAGGTTACTCACGTGTTACTCACCCGTTCGCCACTAATCCCCCCAGCAAGCTAGGGATCATCGTTCGACTTGCATGTGTTAAGCACGCCGCCAGCGTTCATCCTGAGCCAGGATCAAACTCTCCGTTGAAAACAAACAGACACAACCAAGCAGGTGGAAATAACACCACACCCGGCTGCACAAAATTTGAAACCAGCTGTAAAAACCATGCCACCACGGGGTGGCAGCACAGCCAAAACAACCAATCAAAAAACAATTGGTATCAACAAACTTGGCACACTATTGAGTTCTCAAACAACAGACACACCCGGCACCACCACAACCAAACAAACAGTCGCAGATCGCTCCGGAGCAACTTTCCAAACTTACCCGATCCCCCACCCCAACACAAATCCAACTTCCAGGATCCGAATCGAAATGAAGACCGCCCCCACCGATTTCCAGCGCCCTGAAGGGCAACCAGATTTTGGCTTTGATTTGGGGTTTTTGGCCGCCCGGTGATCAGTTCTTCACTGTCTCCCCCGCGGCGACTTAGAAAACAATACACGCCCTGCGGCGCCACCGCAAACCGGCCTTCCCAGCGGAGAACATCCCCGGGATTCCGCGGCGAAACGGGCCAACAGGCACCCAGGCCGCCTCCCGCCGTCGTAACTTCCGCTGTGTGTGCTGCCGCACAGGGCGGAGACATGCCCAACCACCATCCGCCGAGCGGGTTAAACCAGAAGGGCCGGCAACCCTGAGGTTGCCGGCCCTTCTCAAGCAGCTGGTGTCAGCAGTGCTGGATTACCAGGAAGACTTGGTGATGCCCGGGAGCTCACCGCGGTGTGCCATGTCGCGGAAGCGGACACGGGAGATACCGAACTTCTGGAAGGTACCGCGGGGACGGCCGTCGATGATGTCGCGGTTACGCAGACGGATCGGGGACGCGTTGCGGGGCAGCTTCTGCAGGCCCAGGCGGGCTGCTTCGCGTGCTTCGTCGGTTGCGTTTTCGTCAACCAGGGTCTTCTTCAGCTCGAGGCGCTTTGCAGCGTAACGCTCAACGATGACCTTGCGCTGCTCGTTGCGAGCAATCTTGGACTTCTTAGCCATGTTTAGCGCTCCTCTCGGAATTCGACGTGCTGGCGGATCTTGGGGTCGTACTTCTTCAGGACCATGCGGTCAGGATCGTTACGACGGTTCTTGCGGGTTACGTAGGTGTAACCCGTGCCCGCAGTCGACTTGAGCTTGATGATCGGACGTACGTCCTTGTCCTTAGCCACTAGAGCTTCACCCCACGAGCCAGAATGTCGGCGACGACTGCGTCGATGCCGCGCACGTCGATGGTCTTGATGCCACGCGCAGAAACCTGCAGCGTGACGTTACGGCGCAGGGACGGAACCCAGTAGCGCTTCTTCTGAATGTTCGGATCGAACCGACGCTTGTTGCGGCGGTGCGAGTGCGAAATGCTGTGCCCAAAGCCCGGCTCGGCTCCGGTCACTTGGCAGTGTGCTGCCATGACTTCTCCTCAAGAATTGAAAGTAATGATCCGCATATCTGCTGCTGGACCATGCTGCTAAGGGCGACCCAAAAGTGAAGAAGGGCAACGGTTAGTCACGCAACTTGAGCCCCTAACTACCGGCCGCCCTGGAGAAAATTACCGGGCAACCGGAGCAATTGCGCACGCTCCGCGCACTTAGCGCCTACCAAGTCTACGAGTTGACGCAATTAAAGACCAATCGGGTGTATAAGGGCGGCAGCGGGACGAAAGGTCACAGCAGCTTGTTCCCCGTTTTCACAGCAGGGACATAGCTTCCCAAAGCAATCTTGGATGCATGAACACGCAGTCCTGCCGACAACACCGGCCGCAAGCAAGCTCCGGCCGTCCGGAGCGTCCTTCCCTGTCCACACCAAGGCCCGGCCGCGGCCGGTTCGCCCGCCAGCATAGGCAGCGCATGCTGCGCACCGACCTCCTGACCGTGATTGCCTGGGCCTCCGTTGCCGCGGCAATTGCCCTCTGGCTGGCGGACGGCGGGGCTTCGAACATCACCTCGCCCGCGGGGCTGTTCACCGCGGGCGGGATCGTGGCCGGACTGGCGGGTATGGACCTGGTCCTGCTCATGCTGCTCCTGGCCGCAAGGATCCCCTTCATTGACCGGACCATCGGCCACGACCGCGCCCTGGAATTCCACGGCAAGCTGGGCAAGCCCTCCCTCTACCTGCTCCTGGCCCACGGCATCCTGATCGCCATCGGGTACGGCATGGCGGAGGGACTCGACCCTGTCACCGAGTCCATCAACCTCTGGGTGCAGGTGCCCGATATGTGGCTGGCGTTCGTTTCCATGGCCCTGTTTATCGCCGTGGTGGTGACGTCCCTGGTAGCCGTCCGGCGCCGCTTCCCGTACGAGTTCTGGTACGTGGCGCACCTGCTGACGTATGCCGCCGTCGCCACCTCAATCCCTCACCAGTTCAGCGTTGGCGGGTTGTTCGCCGCGGGGACCTGGCAGCGCTGGTATTGGCTGGCTATCTGCATCTCCACCGGAACGGCCCTGGTGTACTTCCGCATCCTGGAACCGGTCCTGGCCACCTTCCGGCACCAGCTCACTGTGGCCAAGGTCGAGTCCGTGGCGCCCGGCGTCGTGAACATCGTCATGCGCGGCCGGCAGCTGGACCAGCTGGCGGGGACCGGCGGACGCTTCTTCATCTGGCGGTTCCTGGCCCCGGGAATGTGGTGGCATCCGCACCCGTTCAGCCTCTCTGCCGAGCCCGTCTTCACTGGCCCCGACGGCCAGGGAACCATGCGGATCACCGTCCGCAACCTCGGCGACGGATCGGCCGGGCTCCTCCGGCTCCGGAAAGGAACCAAAGTAGCGCTGGAGGGACCGTACGGCCTGCTCAGCACCGCTGCCCGCACCAAGAACAAAGTGGTCATGATCGGTGCCGGCATCGGCATCACGCCGCTGCGCGCGCTGCTGGAAACCACGCCGTTCGGCCCCGGGGAGGCGAGCGTCCTACTCCGCGGCCACACGGAGCAGGAGCTCTACCTCAGCGGCGAAATCCTGGAGCTCTGCCAGGAACGCGGGGTCAGGCTCTTCCACCTCACCGGGCCGCGGTCCCACGGCCGCTCCACCTGGCTCCCCGAGGACGCCGTGCGCAACGGCTACAGCCTCACCTCCTACGTCCCGGACATCAAGGACGCAGACGTCTACGTCTGCGGACCGGCCACCTGGGCGGCCAACGTCATAGCGGACGCCGCGAAGGCCGGCGTCCGCGAGGACCAGATCCATCACGAAAGGTTTGACTGGTGAAAATACGCGGACTCGCCGCTGCCGCCTTTGCCTCCGCAGGGATTCTCCTGGCGGGCTGGCAGGCCGGCACGCAGGTATCAGGCATCAGCACAGTCGCTACAGGCACGACGGCGACAGGCACCACGGGTGCCACCGGCACCAGCACCGGCGCATCCGGGACGGGTTCCTCCACCGCTTCGGGTTCCTCCGGCACAACAGGCTCGTCCAGCACGTCGGGGACGACCGGCTCCTCAAGCTCGTCCGGTTCGTCGGGTTCTACCGCCTCCGGCACCTACAAGGGCACCACTGTGCAGACCAGGTTCGGCCCCGTGCAGGTCCAGATCACGGTGGCGAACGGCAAGATCACGGATGTCACGGCCCTCCAACTGACCAACACCGACGGCAAGTCAATCCAGATCAGCAACCGTGCAGCCCCCCTGCTCCGCAGCGAGGCGCTGGCTGCCCAGTCGGCCGGCATCAAGACCATCAGCGGCGCCACCGTCACCAGCAACGCCTACCTCACCTCACTCCAGGCAGCGATCGATGCAGCGCACCTCTAGCCCGTTGCCGGCGCAAACCGGCACCCCGGCCCTGAAAGCCCGCACCTTCGAGTGCATGGGTACGGTCATCAGCCTGACCATGCCCGTCGGAATGGCCGCGGAAGGGCAGCCTCGGCTTGACGAGCTCGCCGCCGCCACCGCCGTCGTCGAACGCCTTTTCCGGGAACTCGACGAAACCTTCAGCCTGTACCGCCCGGACTCCGAAGCCAGCCGGCTGGCCCGCGGGGAACTGACGCTGCGGACGGCCTCTGCGCAGATGCGGGAACGGTACGCGGAAGCGCACGAATGGCGGCTGCGCACGGAAGGCGCTTTTACCCCCGAGAGGCCCGACGGCGTCCTTGATCTGTCCGGCCTCGTCAAAGGCCACGCAATCCGCGAGGCCGGGCCCTCGCTCCTGGCCCTGGGCCGGCGCGACTGGTGCCTCAACGCCGGCGGCGACGTCCTGGTGGGCGGCTCGCCCCGGCCCGGCAGCACGGAGCCCTGGAAGGCCGGGATTGTGGATCCGGCGGACCGCCGCACGCTGGTCACCGGGTATGCGCTTGGGGCGGGCGGCCAGCACGCAGCCCTTGCAACCTCAGGTTCCGCCGAGCGGGGCGAGCACATCTGGCGGCTGGGCGGCGGGACGGAATTCGTCCAGGTCACCGTGGCCGCGGCGGACATCGTCACCGCCGATGTGCTGGCCACCGCAATCGTTTCCGGCGGTACGCCCATGCTGAACCTGGCCGCTGACACCTGGGATGTTGCCGTATTGGCGATCCGCGCCGACGGCTCGATGCTGGCCACTCCGGCGTTCCGGCACGCCTGAGGACGGCGGCCGGACACTGCGGGGGTCAGAGACGCGTGAGCTGGGCGTACTTGGGCCGGAGGTCGTCCCCGGACGACTTGCCGGTGACCCGGCGGACCACCCACGGGGCCGCATATTCCCGGAACCATTGGGCGTTGGCGCGGAGCGCCTCCCTGCCGCTGAGTTCGGGGACCGGCGTCATGGGCGGGATGTCGATGGAGTGGTCATATTTGAGGACTTCGAGCACACGCTTGGCCATGTTGGCGTGGCCCGCAGCGGACATGTGCATCCGGTCGTGGGCCCACATGCCCCAGTCGTAGTACTCGCTGAAGCGCCAGTAATCCACCAACAGCGCACCGTGGTCCCCCGCGATGCCGCGGACCAGCTCGTTATAGATAGCCGTCCGGCCGCGCATGGTGCCGAAGACCTTTGACCCCCGGGCATCGAAGCCGGTGAACATCACCACGGTGGCGCCGGTTGCAGCCAGCCTGCCGACGGCGTCGTTGTACTCCACCAGCAGTTCGTCGATGTCCACGCGCGGGCGGAGGATGTCATTGGCACCTGCGTAGATGCTCACCAGTGTGGGCTTGAGTTCGACGGCGGCGTCCACCTGCTCGGCCAGGATCTGGCGGAGCTTCCTGCCGCGGATGGCCAGGTTGGCGTAGCCGAAGCCGGGATCGGCAGCGCACAGTTGCTCGGCCAGGCGGTCGGCCCAGCCGCGGACACCGTTGGGGCGGGCGGGGTCGTCGTCGCCGACGCCCTCGGTAAAAGAATCGCCCAGGGCCACGAACCGGGAAGTGAAATCCATGCGGTAAGTTTGCCATCCGTTGCCGGAAGCAACCAATCGGCGGCTCAGCCCTTGGTTTCGCGCAGGATCCAGTGGTCGGTGTCCAGCCGCCCGACAACTTTTTCGCCGATCCGCGCCAGGTCCAGGACGTCCTGTTCGGTCAGGGCATCGAGGAACAGGTCCCGGACATCCTCCACGTGGCGGGGCGCCAGCCCCACAATGGTCGCCATGCCTTCCTCGGTGAGGTGCGCCGTGGTGACCCGCGCATCGTGGGGGTGCGGCCGGCGCTCCACCCAGCCCCGTTTTTGGAGCTTCGTCACCACATGGGAGAGGCGGGACAGGGAAGCGCTGCTGCGGGCGGCCAGCTCACTCATGGGCAGGAACCGGTCCTCGGCTTCGGAGAGCATGGCCAGGACGGTGTAGTCGAAAAGGGACAACTTCCCCGCGCTGTGCAGCCTGGTGTCAAGTGCCGCAGGCAGCAGCGTGTTGATGCTCACCAGCGCCAGCCAGGCACGGCGTTCGTCTGCGTTGAGCCATCGGGGTTCGGTCATGACCCCATTCTACGATTGATCTTTCAAGTAGCCTGTTGCGGCGCCGGTAGGCTTGGCGCATGTATGTTGTCTCCCTCACCTACCGTGTGCCCCAGGAGATCGTCGACTTCCATAACGACGCCCACATCGCCTGGCTCCAAAAGGCCTTCGACGACGGCGTGTTCATCGCCGCGGGCCGCAAGATTCCGCGGACCGGAGGATTGTTGCTGTCGCAGGCGGACCGCGCCACCCTCGACGCCAGCCTGGCGCAGGACCCGTTCTACTCCAATGGCGTGGCCGATTTCGAGGTGCTGGAGTTCCATGCCGGCCGGGTGGCACCGGGGTATGAAAACCTGCTGGACAGCCCGCCCGCCCAAGCCGGCTAAGGCGCCGGGCCGTCGTCGGACGTTTCCGCCGCAAGCTTCTTCAACCCTTTGCGCGGGACTTTCACCGGCTCCGGCCAGCGCGGGGTGAGCGTGTCCCCCAGCGTGACGCCGCGGAGCTTGCGGCCGAACAGCGGCAGGACCCAGTCGTGGACCCAGCGCCGCTGCTGCTGCTCCCATTCGCGCACGCTGAGCCGTGCGGCCGGTTCCCAGTCCTTGCGTTTGATCTTGTGCGGTACGCCCAACTGGTCCAGCACCTGGCCGGCAAGGTATTTGTGCCCGGCCTTGGACATGTGGAGCCGGTCCGAGTCCCACATCCTCGGGTCATGGAAGGCGTCCAGGCACCAGTAATCCACCAGCAGGGCCCCGTGCTTCGCGGCGATCTCCCGGACCCGCTGGTTGTAGTAGGCGTTGCGCTTCTTCAGCGGCTCCAGCAGCGCCGATACCTTGACGTCGAATCCGGTGAAGAGCACCACGGTAGCCCCGGTCCCTGCGAGTGCGGCGACGAATTGCTCGTAGTCCGCCATCAGCGCCGCCATGTCCGTCTTCAGGTCCAGGATGTCGTTGCCGCCGGCGTAGAGCGTGATCAGCGTGGGCCGCATCCGCAGCGCGGGTTCCAATTGTTCGTCAATAATGTGCCGGAGCCGCTTGCTCCTGATGGCCAGGTTGGCGTACTTCCAGCCGGGCTGCGCCTTGGCCAGTTTCTCGGCCACACGGTCGGCCCAGCCCCGCACCCCGTTGGGCAGCCGCTCATCCCGGTCCCCCACCCCTTCGGTGAAAGAGTCCCCCAAGGCAACAAACACCCGCCGCCCCGAGTCAGGAAGCAAGGATTCGGGCACCACGCCAACCTAGCCGCAACAAAGAAAGCGCAGGGAAAGCCAAGGTAAAGCTTGGGTGACGGAGAGGCTCTAAGCCGGCGACGCTGTTTCGCGTAGGAGCGCATCGCCGACCGGAGCGGAGAGAGGCCGCCCGCGGCCGAATGGAGCGAAGGAAGGTGTCTAAGCGACGGCGAAATAGTGTCGCCGGCGCACCCAGGCGCAGGAAGACTCAGCCCTCGGCTTTGCCCTGCCGCCAGTAGCCCATGAACGCCACCTGCTTCCGGTCGATGCCTACCTCGCGGACCAGGTACCGGCGCAGGTCGCGGATGGCGGCCGCTTCGCCGGCGATCCAGGCGTAGAAGGGCATGGCGCCGGCGGGCAGCTGCGGATTCCTGGAGGCGGTGATGGCGGCGGCTTCCATCCGGGCAGGCGTTTCCCAAAGGATGTCCACGTCGACGTTGACGTCTTCGGGCTCCGGCCCCGCGCCGCCGTCGTCCGCGGTGATACCCACCCAGCCCGGCACGGGGACGGCCTGGCGCACTGCCTCCTGCAGCAACTGGCCGTGCGGCCTGGACCTGCCGATGGCGGCACCGCGGGCCAGCCAGGTGATCTCGATGTCCGCCGGGGAGCTGAGTTCCAGGAAGTCCGCGGGCTGCTGGACCTCGACGAACGCGTGCCCGCTCATGTAGGGGGAAGGGTTTCCAGGATCGCGGAGATCGCGGGAACGGCGGTCTCGTCGCCGGCGAGCAGGATGCGCTGGGCCAGCCCGGGACGCCATTCGATACCGGAGTAGGTTTCCGCGGTGACGCAGTGCGCTGCGCGGTTGTTGGGGCCGATGATGGTCAGGGAATCGCCCGGTTTGGCGTTCACGGCCCAGTTCGCGGCCGGACCGGAGGTGTCCATGGGCAGCCCGCGGTGACTGCCGTGCAGGGCGAAATCAACGTCGATCTCCGGGTACACCGCGTCCAGCCTGGCCTCCCGGACGGTGTAGGTCCGCATGGCGCCGCGGACGGCCGGGTCCATGGCAAGCCAGTCCCGGTACCAGCCCGGCCGGCTGGTGTTGAAGGCCGGGAGCGGCAGGTGGGTACCGTCGGCGGCGAGCGAGGGGATCAGCAGTTTGATCCGGAGGTCAAGGGTGTCGCCGTGGACGCCGAAGCCGCGCAGCGAGTACCCGCCGAAGGTGATCCTGCGGAAGTTGGGGCTGAGGTCGCGGACCGCGGTGACGCTGACCTCGAAGGCAAGGCTCATCGGCTGGGTGGCGGCGGTTTCGCGGGTCTTCATGCGACGGGCTCCAGTTCGTTGGCGGTGGCGTGGTGGCGGCCGATGGGGATGATGAGCGGGGTCCCGGAGACGGGGTCGGGGATGACGCGGCTTTCGAGGCCGAAGACCTCGCGGACCAGGTGTTCGGTCACCACGCCGGCGGGGGTGCCTGCGGCCGTTACGCCGCCCTCCTTCATGGCGATGATGTGGTCCGCGTAGCGTGCGGCGAGGTTGAGGTCGTGCAGGACAATGGCCACGGTGGTGCCCCTTGTACGGTTCAGGTCCGTGACCAGGTCAAGGACTTCCACCTGGTGCGCCAGGTCGAGGTACGTGGTGGGTTCGTCCAGCAGCAGCACCTCCGTTTCCTGCGCCAGCGCCATGGCAATCCAGGCGCGCTGGCGCTGGCCACCGGAGAGTTCGTCCACTTGGCGCCCGGCCAGGTCCAGCGTCCCGGTGGCTTCCAGTGCGCGCTGCACGGCGGCCTCATCGTTGCCACTCCAGCTGCGGAACAGGCCTTGGTGCGGGTAGCGGCCGCGGCCCACCAGGTCGCGGACGGTGATTCCGTCCGGGGCGGCGGGATGCTGGGGAAGCAGGCCAAGGGTGCGGGCCAGTTCGCGGGCCGGGCGGGCGTGGATGTCCTTGCCATCCAGGGTCACGGCTCCGGCTGCTGGTTTGAGGAGCCGGGACAGGCCGCGCAGCAGGGTGGACTTTCCGCAGGCGTTCGCACCAACGATCATGGTGACCCTGCCTTCGGGGATCCGGATGCTGAGCCGGTCCACCACGCAGCGTTGGTCGTATTGCAGTGTCAGGCCGTGTGCTTCCAGGACGGGCACGTCAGGCGTCCTTTCTGTTGGCTGTGACCAGGAGCCACAGCAGGAACGGGGCGCCGAGCGCGCCGGTGACCACTCCCACAGGCAGGACGGTGCCGTCCAGCAGCAGCGGGGCGAGGTTGGCGGCGAAGTAGTCCGCCGCGAGGACAATCAGGGCACCCACCAGGGCCGACGCCGGCAGGCCGGGTTTGCCGGTGAAGCGGCGGGCGATGGGCCCGGCCAGGAAGGCGACAAACGCGACCGGCCCGGCCGCCGCCGTCGCCACCGCCGCGAGCGATACCGCAACGACCACGAGGGCCAGGCGGGTGCCGGCGACGCGGAGTCCCAGTCCGCCGGCGGCGTCGTCGCCCAGTTCCAGGATGCGCAGCGGCCCGGCAAGGACCACGACGGCGGGGACCAGCACCGCGAGCCCCAGGAACAGGACGCCGGCCCGGTCCCAGTTGGCGGAGTTCAGCGAGCCGTTCAGCCAGACCAGGGCGTCAGCGGCGGTCCGGATATCGGCGCGGGTCATCAGGAAACTCACCACTGCCTGCAGGGCGGCGGCGATGCCTACCCCGGCCAGGACCAGGCGGTTCCCGGCTGCGTTTCCCCGGCCGGGCCCGCGGTTCCTGCCGCCGGAGATCGCATGGATCAGGACGGCCACGGCGAGCGCACCGGCCAACGCCGCCCCGGACACCGTGGCACCGGACGCGCCGAAAACGACGATGGCAACAACGGCCGCCGCACTGGCCCCGGAGCTGATGCCTATGACATCGGGGCTGGCCAGCGGGTTCCGGAGCATCGTCTGGAAGAGGGCGCCGGCCAGTCCGAACGCAACTCCGATCATGGTTCCGATGACGGCGTGCGGAAGCTTGTTCTCCATCACGATGAAGCTGGCGCCCGGAATCTTCGGGCCGCCGGTGAGATGGTTGGCGACGATGGTGAAGAAGTCGGGGACGGTGACCGTGTAGCTGCCCAGCAGGACGGACACGAAGAACATCACCACTACGGCGGAGGCCAGCACGGCAGTCCGGTGGACCCTCACAGCCCGGCTCCCTTCCCGCGGCGGATCAGCCAGACGAAGACCGGCGCGCCGACGAGGGCGGTCATGATGCCGGCCGGGACCTCACCCGGGAGCAGCACCACGCGCCCGATGATGTCCGCCGCGAGCAGCAGCGCCGGAGCGGCCACCAGGGAGAAGGGAAGGATCCAGCGGTAGTCCGGACCGGTGAGGAAACGGACGGCGTGCGGCACCACCAGGCCCACGAAGCCGATGGGTCCCGCCAAAGCCGTGGCCGTGCCGCACAGCAGGACAATTCCCAGTGCGGTCACGGCACGGGCGGCGCCAACACGCTGCCCAAGCCCGCGGGCGGTGTCGTCGCCCAGGGCCAGGCTGTTGAGGATCCTGCCGCTCAGCAGCACAATAAGTGCGCCCGCAGCCAAGAAAGGCAGGCCGGGAAGCAGCACGGACCAGTCCCTGCCGGCGATGCCGCCGACCTGCCAGAACCGGAACCTGTCCAGGGTGTCCTGGCTGGAGACCAGGATGACGTTCATGAGGGAGGAGAGCCCGGCGCTCAGGGCAGCCCCCGCAAGCGCGAGCTTGACCGGCGTGGCGCCTTCCCGGCCCAGCGAGGCGATGAGATACACCACGACGGCGGCGGTTGCGGCACCGATGAAGGCGAACCAGATGTAGCCGGAAAGGCCGGTTACGCCGAAGACGTAGATGCCGGTCACCACCGCCAGGGCTGCACCGGCGTTGACACCGATGATGCCGGGATCGGCCAGCGGGTTGCGGGCAACTCCCTGCATGGCCGCGCCGGCCAGCCCCAGGGCGCCCCCGGCCAGCAGGCCAAGGACAGTCCGCGGAATCCGCGCCTGGACCACGGCATGGTCCCCGTTCGCGGGATCGAACGCTGCGAGCGCCTGCCACACCGTCTCGAGCGGAACATCCCGGGCACCCACCGCCAGCGACGCCCCGGCCATGAGCACCAGCACGACGACGACGGCAGCCAGCCAGGCGGCCCGCTTCCTTTCCGGGGCGTTGCCGCGGAGGGGAGCGGCCGCCGCCCGGGCCGGCACCCGGGCGCCGGTGTCCGCTGCGGGACGTGCCGTCGTCGTACTCATGGCGCTGGACCTACTTCACTGCATCCGCTGCGCCGGCGAGCTGCGGCAGGAAGGTGTCCAGCGACCACGGCAGGCTCAGCGGCGAGGATGCCGAGATGGAAAGGGTCAGGGTGTTGTCCGAATCGGCCACCAGGGCGCCGTTCTTGATGGCGGGGATCTGGCCCAGCAGGGGGTCGGCCTTGATGGCGTCCTTGGTGGACGCGTCGGGGACCCAGGTGACGAAGATGTCAGAGGCCAGCTCGTTGGCCTTTTCCGCGGACCACGGGATGTAGAACTCCTTGGAGCCCTTGGAGTTCTCTGCCACCACCGGTGCCAGGGTCATGCCGATTTCGGTGAGGAACCGGGGGCGGTTGTCGTTGGCCGTGTAGACGTTCACGCCGTCACCCTTGGCGGGCTCGAGGTTGCCGTAGATGAAGCTCTTGCCGGAGATCTGCGGGTACTTGGCGACCTTGTCCTTGACGGTGGCTTCGGTGTCCGCCACCAGTTGTGCTGCCTGCGCTTCCTTGCCGAGGGCTTTGCCGATGATGGTGGTTGAGTCCTGCCAGGAGGTCCCGTACGCCACCTGGGGGTGGGCCACCACGGGGGCGATCTCGCTGAGCTTCTTGTAGTCCTCCTCGGTGAGGCCCGAGTAGGCGGCGAGGATGACGTCAGGGCTGAGCTTGGCGATCTCGGTGAAGTTGATGCCGTCGGCTTCGGAGTACTGGACCGGTGCCTTGGCCGAACCGAATCCGGCGCCCAGTTGTTCCAGGGCGGCATCCTTCCACGGGGTGGAGCCCTTACTGTTGCCGCCCCATTCGTTTTTGGGGACGCCGACAGGCACCACGCCCAGCGCGATGGCGACGTCGTCGTTCACCCAGGAAACGGTCGCCACCCGGGTGGGCTGCTTCTCGATGGTGGTACTGCCGAACACGTGCTCGATGGTGACCGGGAACGCCGTGCTGCCGCCGGCGCTGGTGGCGTCGGCTACGGAGGAGGCGGGGCCGGTTGAGCAGCCAGAGAGCGTGAGCGCAGCTGCGGCGAGGACGGCTCCCGCTTTGCCGGCGGACGAGAAGAGGCTCCGGCGGGTGGGCAGGGGACCAGGGAAAGGGGGACGTCACGGGGCTCCTTCAAGGGGGCGGATGAAAACTTAAGTAAGGCTAACCTATGTAAATCATCATTACGCAACATTTTTGTCACCTAATCCGAATTCGGTGACCAACGCCACATCCAGATGCCAATCCTTGGACAGTTGGCGCCCAATTTGGCAGGATGGCCTTGCCGGGCCGGCCGAAGCCGCCCGGAACGCTGAACAAACGCTGAACATCGGACAGGACAACAGGAAATGCGCATGCAGAGGGCTGACACGGCCGCCGCTGCCATGGAGAGCGGGGTGGCCGCTTTGGCCTGCTCCGCGGAGACTGACTGACTCCCCTGTTACCTTGGCCCGGGTCCGGGCCGCCCACTGCTACGAAAGTTCAGCCATGCAATCAGTCACGCCCCAGCAAATCCGCTCATCCTTCGTCAACGCCAGCCGCTCGGAAGCGGCGAAACTGACGCTGCCCAAAAACTTCGATTCCCTCGACTGGGACAGCCTGGAGTTCCTGGGCTGGCGGGACGGAAAGATGCCGCTGCGCGGTTACCTGGTGGTCCCCGGTCCGAAAGGCCTCACCGGAATCATGCTCCGGGCCCCCGAGGGAGGCGTCCGGAAGAACCGTTCCGTGTTGTGCGAACTCTGCCGGGACGTCTTCTCCAAGGAGGACGTCCTGCTCTGGGTCGCCAAGCGCTCGGGCCAGTCGGGGCGCGACGGCAACACGGTCGGCACCCTGATCTGCGCCGACTTCGTCTGCTGCGGCAACGTCCGGAGGGAACCGCCGGCCAACGAGATCAACCCGGACCCCGCCGTCGTCGTGCAGCGCCAAATCCAGGGGCTGCAGGACCGCACGGCGCAGTTCCTGGCCAGGGTGCAGTCGAAGTAGCCGGCGCAGTCAACGTGCTGCCGGTTACCGCAGGACGATATCCACCGGGTTCGCCTCGGACCGCCAGGCGCCTTCTTCCCGGGCGGGGGCGGATGACGGGTGCAGTCAGGACACCGGAACGGTTGGTGCGTTTGTCACGCAGGATTTCGGTGACGGAGCCCAGGTGCCGGGACAGGTCGATCACGTTTTCGGGCGCAGCCAGCAGCAGCTGGAACCCGAATTCGTGCAGCGCCTTGATCCCGGCACCTGCGAACTCCTCGGATGCGAGCACGAAGGCCTCGTCCATCATCACCGTGCCGTAGGTGGTGAAACCCTGCTCGGCGATTCCCAGCTGGTAGCTCAGGGCGGCGGCCATGATGAACGCCGTGAACCGCTGCCGCTCGCCACCGGACATCGACCCGGTGTCGGCATGCATGAACACCTCTGTCTTCCTGCTGCCGCCCTTCTTCCCTGAGGTGGGGGCGGCGACTTCGCGGTGTTCCTTGCACTGGATGAACAAGTGGCCGCGGACGTCCAGGACCTCGGCGCGCCAGCGCCGGTCCTCCGGCGCCTGCGAACCCAGCCGTTTGACCAGCGTCTCCAGGGACTTGTAGCGGGCGGTGAGCTCGCCGTCGTCGTCCCTGTCCGGGCCGTGACCGTCTGCGCGGCCTGACTCCGCCTTCGCGGGCCGGGTGTGCCGCGCCTTCAGTGCGTTCTGGATGGCGTCCTTGAACTGCTTGGCAGTGGGCGGCAGTGTCTGCTTGATGTCCAGTTCCAGGTAGCTGCCCTCATGGAAGTTCACCTGGGACAGGATGCCGTTCAGCGGGAGGATGCGGCTGGTGATGGAGCGCCGTTCCTCGTCCAGCAGGTGAAGCAGGGTGCTGAAGGACTCGTGCGTGCGCTGGTTGAAGAACTGCCGGAATTCGGCCTCCTGCGCGGGCAGGCCGTCGTTCACGATCGCGTGGTAGCGGGCCTCGAATTCACTGGCGGCGCCAATGCTGGTCCCGTGGTCGGCGGAGATGGCGCTGCCCCACTCCCGGACGAAACCTTCGAAGATGCGGGTGAGTCGCTCGGCTGTGGCCTGTCCCCGCGACTCGGCCGCGTGCAGTTCGCCCAGCAGGGCCGTCCGTACCCGGTTGGCAAGGTTGTCCAGTTCATGCATTTCAATGACGTCGCCGAATTCCGCGAAGTGCGGTTCGAGCGCTGCGGCCGTGGCGTCCGACGGCGGTGCCTGGGCCAGACGGACGCGCGCGGCTTCCAGCAGCGCGTCCGCGCCCGTCAGCTGGCGGTCCAGGGCCTTGTATTCGCTTTGTAGGACGGCTGCCGACTCGGTGCTGGACTGGTGTTTCTGCCGGACCTCCTCGATGGTGGCGCGGAGCGGCTCCAGGTCCGCCTGGGCGGCTAGGGCATCCTTGAGCCGCTGCTCGATCCGGGCGAGCTCATCCGCCGCGACAGCCGCGGACACTTGTTCCCACGGACGGTCGTCCTCGGCGATGCGGCGCAGGGCATCGAGTTGGCGGCTCATGCCCTGGTGCGAGTCCTCGCGGCTCTGGGCCAGTTCTGCGGCCTTGGCCACTTCCTGCCGGAGGTCCTCCACCTGGGCGGCAACCAGTTCGAGCTTGGCGGCGTTGTCGAAACCGAGCACGTAGTCCTGGCGGCTGGTGAAGCGGTCGTCCTTCTCCACCGTGTGCCGGTTCCGCTTGACCACGCCGCCCAGGCTCAGGCCCTTCTCCAGGGCTGCGAGTTCGTCCGGATCCTCGACGCAGGGGTAGGCAAAGTCCAGTGCGATCCGCTCGCGGACCCATTCGCCGGCCTCGGCCACCGCACCGGCGGCGAGGATGTCCAGCTTGGCCAGCAGGTCGCCGTCGCGCACGTCCTCCACGGCGAGCGCGCCGCCGGCCAGCGGCTTGGAGACGTCCACCGCCCGCAACGCCCCGCGGACGTTGTGGTCGTTAAGGTAGCGGGTCACGGCACCGAAGTGCTCCCCCGGCACCAGCAGGGTGGTGGCCAGGCTCCGGAGCGCGCGCTCCGCCGCCGGGCGCCACCGCTCCTCCCCGTCGGCGAGGTCCATGAGCTCGCCTGCGAACGGCATCCGGTCCTCGGGAATGCCCGTGGCTGCGGCGATCGCGGCGCGGTTTTCAATGCTCGACGGCGGCAGCAGGGATTTGCGCGTTTTCAGTGACACCAGTTCCTGCTCGGCGGCCGCAAGCTCCCGTTTGCGGGTGGCATGGGCGTCGAACGCCTCAAAGCGCAGCTCCTGCAGGGCCTGTGAATCATCCTTCAGCTCGGCCGACCTCGCCGCCGCCTGTTCGTGGGCCTGCTCCCAGCCAGCCGCGCTCCACTCAAGCTGCAGCCCGGCGTCGGACAATGCCTGCTGGGCCGCCTCTTCCACCTGGCGGCGAAGCTTCAGCCCCACCCGGGTGTTCTCCAGGGACTGCTCGATCGCCGAGATGGCGTTGCCGCCCTGGTTGTTGTAGTCGGTTTCGAGCTGCCGCAGGTCCTTGGCCAGCCCGTCACGGACCGCACGTTCGGCGCCGAGCTCCTTGGCCTTCGCCTGTGCCAGCTCGCGGAACCGGACCAGGGTTTTCTGGTGGACCTCGACCGCCAGCTTCTGCTTGTAGGCCTCGAATTCCTCCCCCACAAGCTCCCTGAGCCGGTTCGCGTCCAGCAGGGACTGCGCGTATTCACGGTTCAGTCCCGGCACCGGGGCCAGCTGGTCGCGCTGCTGCCGGACGTCCTCCAGCCGCTGGCGGATGGACATCAGGTTGCTGAACTCCTCCACCACGTCATCTGCGGCGGCCAAAGTCGCAGGGGCATCGAGCACCTGGTCGCGGAAGAACGTGTTGACGCTGCCGCCCAGCCCCTTCCCGGCCTGGATCACGCGCAGCAAGGGCAGCGCCTGGTCCGAGCTGATCCCCAGCAGCCGGCGGAAACGTTCAGCGAATGCCTTGTGGACATCGAACACCTGTGCGTGCGGGAAGATCGTTTCCAGGGCGCCCTTGGTGAAGCGCTTGTCCGCGATGCCTTCCACGGCTTCCAGGTCCAGCGGCACGTTATCAATCAGGTAGAACCGGCCCACGCTGGACTCGGTCCCGTTCTTGGGCAGGTCGAACAGCGCAGAGACCGTCACCCGGGTGCCGGCTGCGTTGTCGAACGTCAGCGCGACGGCGGACCAGGTGGCGCCCGGGCGCTGGAACGCGCTCGCCGAGCCGTCCCCCACGGCCTTGTCCCCCACCTTGCCGCGCATATAGGTGAACGTGGTGCGCTTGTCCTCCACCGCACCGCCGGAACGCTGCGCAGCCGCCTCGTTGGACCGTGGCCGCGCATCGAACACCCGCAGCATGGCATCGAACAGCGTCGACTTTCCCACGCCGGAGTTACCCGTCAGCAAGGTGCCGTTCCGGTCCACGTGCATGGTGTGCGCGCCGTGGAACGTCCCCCAGTTGACCACCTGCACCAAGGCAAGCCGCATCTGGCCCGGGTTGGCCACGTCCCCCAGCGGGAGCATGCTTGCGATGGTCACTTGGTCACCTCATTCGTGGGTTCGGACGCCTCGTCGGCGGACGCCGCTCCGGCCTTTGCGGCCTCGTCACCGTCGGCATCGTCGTCTTCTGCGCCGTCCTCGGCACCTGCCTCAGCGTCGCCGTCAAGATCCAGGAGCGGTTCAGTTCCTGACTGGTCCGCCGAGGCCGCCACCAGCGCTTCGATGTGGGCCGGGATGTCGCCGATGTTTTCGAACGGCAGCGCCAGGGGCAGGGCGTTGGAGATGGTGTAGACATCGTCCAGCCCGGTGGGGAGCAGGAGCTGGCGGGCCAGGAGCTTGGTGATGGCACGGGTCACCACATCCGAATCGCGGAGGGCGTCCTGCTGGCCCGCCGGCTGGTAGTGCGCCACCAGGTCCGTGATTTCCTCCCGGGTGATGGTGGGGTCCGTCTGGGCGGTGACGTGCCGGTCCAGGAGCAGCCGGAGCCGGAGCAGCACGATGGTTTCAACCCTGCTCAGCGCGCGCTGTTGCCGCAGGATGCTGGACCGGGTGCTGCCGCCGATGACCTCCGGGTCAACGGGACGGAGGACCGCGATCTTCCGCTCATGGTCCAGCTGCAGGGTGAGGAACAGCTCGGACAGGCGGCTCCGCAGGATCAACTGGTTGTCCAGCAGGACCGTCCACAGCTTCTCGTCACGGCCGCCATCGATGTACGGGCCCTTCAGGAGCTTGACCAACGCCTGCCGCACCTTCATCGGCAGCACGCCGGTATCGCCGGGGAACAGGGCTGCGCCGTCCACGAAGGTGTCACGGGGGAGACCACTCCGGTGAGGGGGCTCGGCGGCGTCGGGGTTTCGACAGGCTCAACCACCGGCTCGTCCAGGGGGGTCGTGATTTCCTCAGTCATCTGAATCCTTTGCGAGCGTGACCACGGGCAGGTAGGCCCTGCGGGTGGAACCGTCTATCTGTTCGAAGTCCAGGCCGTCCCAGGCCCCGCGGTTGAAGTCGGCACCCCGGTGCAGGGCTTCGGAGAGGAGGGCGCGGATGGTGTTGATGTGCTGCTCTTCGGGCGGCAGCTGCTGCCAGGCGTCGGCCAGCGTCGAGGCCCCCGCCATGGCCGCGCGGACCACGGCGGGCTTGGCTTTTCCGGTCCTCGGCGAGCGCACCCGGTCCGAGTCGGTGAAGGCGATGGGATCGGCCAGACGGGGCGGAGCCGCGAATTCGTCGGGATCGAACAGCTTCACCATGGACAGCGACTCGAAGCCCGCGTTGTACAGGACCGGGCCAGGCACCAGGCCCGGGCGTTCACGCTCGTACGGCAGTGACCGGATGGCCTGCTCCGCCTCCCGCAGCACCTGCCGGAGCCGCACCGACTGGCGGAAATCGTCACTCTGGACGTACGTGTTGAGGCTCTCGCTGAGTTTGCCGTAGATGCGCTGGATCTGGCTGTGCTGCTGCCGGAGCTTCGCCACCAGGTTCTTCAGGGTCTCCCGGTCCTCGGGCGAGAGGTCGTCTGCGAACTGGCGGCTCAGGACTTCGCCGATGGCGGACCGGAACCGGAGCTGCTGCTGCGGGTCCTCCAGGAAGGCGGTGAAGGACCGGAACGTCCGGCCCTCCGGGCTTTGGCGGAGCCGTTTGTCCGCCTCCAGCACCTGCGCCATGGTGGCGCCCTTGGTCAGCGACTCCTCAATGATCTGGTTGCGCAGGCCGCCAACCAGTTCCTCGATCCTGTCGCGCATCTTCTTGTAATCCGCGGGCAGGCTGGCAGCCAGGTCCAGGATGTTCCCGGCGGCCTCCACTGCCTCGTCATCGTCCAGGAGGCCATCGAACTCGCCGGTGCTGATGTCCTCGATGAGCTGCTGCCGCTCCTCGATTTCCTCTTCCAGGGCCTCCAGGCGCGCACTCTGGTCCGGGTTGGTTTCGTTGGCGAGCTTCTCCACGTCCCCCAGCAGGGTGCCCAGCCGGGAACCGTTCAAAGTGGACCGTTCGCTGGAGAGGCTGTCCAGGAAGGCCAGCACGCGCGCTGCCGGTTCGGTGACCTCGTACACGATCTGGCCCGACTGGTTGCGGCGGGTCAGGAACTGCCGCCGGGTCCACTCGTCGCCGAAGGATTTTCCGTTGGCCCCTCCGCCCAGCCCGGGTTCCTGGCGCCGCAGCTCCTCAAGGAAGGAGTCGACGTCGGCATGGAATTCTTCCAGCGGCAGCTGTGGCCGGGTGCGGGTGAAGGAAGCCTGCAGCACAGCGATCACCCACGGCGCCGAACGCGTCAAGGCCCAGGCGGGTCCTTTGGTGAGGAGTTCGAGGTCCCGAAGCCGGGCGCTGATGGCATCAGCGGATGACCTGGCGGAGCGGGGCACGCACTCTCCTTGGGCTCGGGTGGCGGGGGGCGGCAGCGGGTCGGACCGGAAAACTGCCAACTACAAGGTTAACGCAGGCCGCCGCGACCACTCCGTGACCTACCTCCGGGTAGTGTTTCGATCCCGTATCAACAGCCCCTCCAGCCCCACGCGCCTCTGGCTGGCGGCGAGGCTGTCCCCCTAGGCTTCAGCTACTGGTCTTCACCACAGCAGTCTTTCGCCACCGCAACGCCGCAGCAGGGGGATTCATGCAGTTCGATCTGAGCACAGTGGAAACAGCCACCTTGGTTTTCATCGGGACGCTGGTGTTCGGCGCGGTCCTGGCCGGATTCGTCCTGGCCGCCGGGCTGGTTGCCCTGGTGGTGCTGGGCGCCGGAAAGCTCACGTGGACGGTGCTGTCCACCACGCTCCTGGCAGTGGTCCACGGAATCAACGCCGGGTGGGACAGGCTGGTCCATCGCGCGGCCGCCGTCGATCTGTCCGGCGATTTCCAGGGGCAAACGGCCCCTGGCACGGGAACCTACCCGCGGGTAATCTTGAGTGACAGCTGAAGGGTTCTCCAACCCGGCGGATCCATGGCTACACCGGCCATTCCGGCCCGAGGAGATAACCCATGAGCTCCGCAACTGACAGCCAGGCCAAAGACGCCCCGGCTGAGGAAATCTCCGTTCCGGCCGGCAACATCGGAGCCGGTGCCACCGCCGAGGACGCCCGGGCCGTCGCAGAGGCCGCCCGGGAAACCGGCTGGGACCGCCCCAGCTTCGCCAAAGGCCTCTACCTGGGCAGCTTCGACCTCGGCCTGGTCCACCCCTGGCCGGCTGCCGATCCTGCGTCCGTGGAAAAGGGCGAAGCCTTCATGGCCCGCCTGACCGAATACGCCAAGACCATGTCCGGGCGCGTCATTGAACGGGACGCAAAGATTCCTGACGAGTACATCAGGGATCTGGCCGGCCTGGGCGTCTTCGGCATGAAGATCCCGGAGGAATACGGCGGCCTGGGCCTCTCACTGGTGTACTACGGCCGGGCACTTGCCCTTCTCGGCAGCGTCCACCCCAGTCTGGGAGCGCTCATCTCCGCCCACCAGTCCATTGGCGTTCCGGAACCGGTCAAGGTCTTCGGCACGCCCGCGCAGAAACGCGAATACCTTCCCCGCTGCGCCGCCGGCGCCGTCACCGCGTTCCTCCTCACGGAACCGGACGTCGGCAGCGATCCTGCCCGGATGGGCAGCACGGCAACGCCAACGGCCGACGGCGAGGCTTACCTCCTGGACGGCGTGAAGCTGTGGACCACCAACGGCGTGATCGCCGAACTGGTGGTGGTGATGGCCCTGGTTCCCGCCCACACCGACGCCGCAGGCACCACCCACAAAGGCGGCATCAGCGCGTTCGTGGTGGAGATGGACTCGCCCGGCATCACAGTGGAAAACCGGAACGCGTTCATGGGCCTGCGCGGCATCGAAAACGGCGTGACCCGTTTCCACCAGGTGCGGGTTCCCGCCGCGAACCGGCTGGGCCGCGAGGGCCAGGGCCTGAAGATCGCCTTGACCACCCTGAACACCGGCCGCCTGGCGCTGCCGGCGCTGTGCGTGGCCTCGGGGCGATGGAGCCTGAAGATTGCCCGCGAATGGTCCAACGCCCGCACCCAGTGGGGCCGTCCCGTGGGCGAACACGAGGCCGTGGGCAAGAAGATCGCGTTCATCGCGGCGTCCGCCTTCGCCTTGGACGCGGTCTTTGAACTTGCCGCCGAACTGGCCGACGCCGGGCAGAAGGACGTCCGCATCGAAGCCGCACTCGCCAAACTCTGGGCCACGGAGATCAGCTGCCGGATCGCGGACGAGGTGGTGCAGATCCGCGGCGGCCGCGGATTTGAAACGGCCGAATCGCTGGCGGCCCGGGGTGAACGCGCGGTACCGGCCGAGCAGCAGTTGCGCGACATGCGGATCAACCGGATCTTCGAGGGGTCTTCCGAGATCATGCGGCTGCTGATTGCCCGGGAGGCCGTGGACGCGCATCTCGCGGCCGCGGGCGATCTCGCGTCCCTCGATGCGAGCCTTGCGGATAAGGCCAAGGCCGCCGTCGGCGCCTCCGGTTTCTACGCAAAATGGCTGCCCAAGCTGGTGGCGGGCGCCGGCATGGACCCGCGCTCCTACAGCGACTTCGGCAGGCTGGCGAAGCACCTGCGCTTCGTGGAACGCTCCTCGCGCCGGCTGGCACGGCAAACCTTCTACGGCATGGGCCGGTGGCAGGCGAAGCTGGAGCAGAAGCAGGCCTTCCTTGGCCGCATCGTGGACATCGGCGCCGAACTCTTCGCCATGACGGCCTGCTGTTCCCGCACTGAGATGCTGCTTCGCACGTCCCCCGGTACGGCCGCGGGCGCCTACGAACTCGCGGATGCCTACTGCGAGCAGGCAAAAGTGCGGGTGGACGAGTACTTCGACCAGCTGTGGCGGAACACGGACGACGCCGACCACGCATTGACCCGCAAAGTCCTCGCCGGTGACTACACCTGGCTGGAAGCCGGCGTGCTTGACCAGTCCGAGGGAACCGGCCCGTGGATCGCCGACGCCTCTGCCGGGCCGTCCCGGAAGGAAGACCTGCACCGCAAATACCGGTAAAACCGCAGGTCACGAACTAATAAGCACGCTTGCTATCGGTGCTGGCGGGTGGTTGAGTTAGTTCATGAGCAGCTCAACGGACCCAGAGAACCTGCCTCCCCGCCATGCCCGGGAGGATGAGACCTCCCGCCGCGGCAACTCCCGCGCGGACGCAGCGGAGGATCCCGCCACGCGGTCGATCGATCAGGCACCGGCCCGTCCGCGCGAGCGGGAACGCGACCGGGAACGCGACCGGGACTACGTCGCCGCCCCGTCCGCGGAGCGGGAGTACCGGGCCGCCCCCGCTACTGCAGCGGCACCCGTGGTGGACCCGGCGCTCACGGACAGGGAGACCGCGGTCGCCCGCCAAAAGGAACGGTTCGGCGGCATCAAGGCCGGCTCAGCGTTCTTCGGCTGGCTCACCGCCACCGGGATGGCCGTGCTGCTGACCGCACTGGTGGCTGCCGCCGGGACCGCCGTGGGGCTGGCCAACAACACGGACGTCAACGCGGCCGTGAACCAGGCCGCGCAGAACAGCGGCACCGTGGGGCTGGTGGGCATCATCGTCCTGCTGGTGATCCTGTTCCTCTCCTACTATTGCGGCGGTTACGTCGCCGGGCGGATGGCGCGCTTCAACGGCGCAAGGCAGGGTCTCATGGTGTGGATCTGGGCCCTGATCGCGGCCGTCGTGGTCGCCATCCTGGGCCTCGTGCTGGGGCAGCAGTTCAACGTCCTGGCCAACCTCAACAGCTTCCCCCGGATCCCCGTCAACGAGGGACAACTGACCACCACCAGCATCATCGCAGCCGTGGTAGTGGCGGCCGTGGCCCTGGTGGGCGCCGTCCTCGGCGGCCTTGCGGGGATGCGGTTCCACCGCAGGGTTGACCGTGCCGGCTTCACCCCGGACAGCGAGTATTACGACGACGGCGAGTAGCCCGCAGGCGGCGCGCCGCTGCTAGGGGGACAGGATGTCGCCATCCACATAGAGCCACCGGCCGCCTTCGCGGACAAACCTGCTGGCTTCATGCAGAACCCCGCGGTCCGCGCCGTGCCGGTAATAGGCCTTGAACTCGACGGTCCCCTCGGTGTCGAAGGGACCGCCCTGGCTGGTGGCGACGATGTCCAGGCGCCGCCACTGCATGGCCGGATCCAGGTCGAGGCCGGCCGGGACCGTTGACGGGTGCTGGGTCCGCAACAGGTAGCCCTCATCCAGCCGGGCAAATGCACTGTAGCGGGACCGCATCAGCTGTTCCGCGGTTGAAGCTTCGGCCTTGCCGGAAAGGAACCTGCCGCAGCACTCGACGTACGGTTCGCCGGACAGGCACACGCAGTTTGCGGACTCATTCGATTCGGTCATCCGGTGATGGTGTCACATCGGGTAACAGCTTCGCTACAACCCTGTCCACGCCACCGCGCCCGGCGGCATGGCACGCCAAAAATCCGTATGGTTGAGAAGGAGCTTGCCCCGTCGCTGTGCGCTGGCAGCGGGCCCGGGATGTTGGTGGAAAGGAGTGATGACGTGGAGCAGCCGGACACTCTGGTCCTCAACCTGACCTTCTTCGGCACCATGGGCGTGGCCCTCCTGATGTTCCTGGTCCTCTTCCTCCTTGGGGTGCTTACGCTGGTGCTGGCCGGCCTGGGCCGGCTGACGGGCCTCGTGGTGATGGCCCTGTTCGGAAAGGGCCCCCGGAAGGGCCGTGCGCTGTTGATGGCGGCACGGAGCGACCGCCCGGGGGGCCGCCCATCCTGGCGGGAACGTGCCGCCGCCTTGAAGCCGGCGCGGCTCAGGGAGTCGCTGCGCACCGTCGTCGTACGCCACCCCAAATTTGCCGCAGCCCGGCCCGAGCCGCCTGTCCTGGCCGAAGACTGGGCCTCAGCCGTGGCCGAGGCCGACAAACGCGCCGAAGCCAGGGCGCGGGCCGCCGCGCCGGAAATCAAGCTCTCGGTGCGGGACCTTCCGGACCCGGCGGCGCCCGCCGACAAAGTTGCCCAGGTAGCCCCGCTGGTGGAATCCGCCCTGCACAACCACCGGCCGCCGCATGAAATGCCGAGGTCCTTCAATAAGCCCGTGCCGCCACATCCGGTACCGCCGCTGGATACCGGGTCCCTCGTTTCGCTCGCCGGCCCGAAGCAGGTCCTCAAGGACAAAGCGCCGGAGAACGGCTAAGCCCTTACCCTGAGCAACCAACTGGGTTAGCGTGAAACCCATGGAATTCAGATACCTCGGAAACAGTGGCTTCAAAGTCTCGGAAATCACGTTCGGCAACTGGCTGACCCACGGCTCGCAGGTGGAAAACGACGTTGCCGGCCAATGCGTGCGGGCAGCCCTCGACGCCGGCATCAGCACCTTCGACACCGCGGATGTCTACGCGAACACCGCAGCGGAAACCGTCCTGGGCGAGGCCTTGAAGGACGAACGGCGCGAGTCCCTGGAAATCTTCACCAAGGTCTTCGGCCCCACCGGCCCCAAGGGCAAGAACGATCTTGGGCTCTCCCGCAAGCACATCATGGAATCCATCAACGGGTCCCTGCGCCGGCTGCAGACGGACTACGTGGACCTCTACCAGGCCCACCGCTACGACTTCGAGACGCCGCTGGAAGAGACCATGCAGGCGTTCGCGGACATTGTCCGGCAAGGCAAGGCGCTCTACATCGGCGTCAGTGAGTGGACCGCCGACCAGCTCCGCGAAGGCCACCGGTTGTCCAGGGAACTCGGCTTCCAGCTCATCTCCAACCAGCCCCAGTACTCCATGCTGTGGCGGGTCATCGAAGCGGAAGTGGTCCCGGCGTCGGAGGAGCTGGGGGTGTCCCAGATCGTCTGGTCGCCCATGGCCCAGGGCGTCCTTAGCGGCAAGTACCTTCCCGGCCAGCCGGCCCCGGAAGGCAGCCGCGCCACCGATGAAAAGGGTGGCGCCAAGATGATCGAGCGGTGGATGCGCGACGACGTCCTGGCCGGCGTGCAGGACCTGAAGCCGATTGCCGCCGAAGCCGGCCTGACCATGCCGCAGCTCGCCGTTGCGTGGGTCCTCCAGAACCCGAACGTGGCGTCCGCCATCGTGGGTGCGTCCCGACCGGAACAGATCGCGGACACCGTTGCGGCGGCAGGGGTGCGGCTGGATGCCGAGGTCCTCAAGAAGATTGACGACGCCATCGGCGGCCTGGCCGAACGCGACCCGGCCCAGACCAAGTCGCCGGCCACCCGGGAAGCCTGAATGGCCACCCCGGCCGATCTCCCCGAGCTGGCGGTCACCGGATCCACCGGAGGCCTGGGCGGCATGCTGGCGCGGCAACTTGCCGGGTCCGGATTCGCGCAGCGGCTACTGGTGCGCGACCCCGCCCGGGCGCCGGAACTGGCGGGCGCCTCCGCCATGGTGTGTTCCTACGGCGACGGCGCGGCGTCCCGGCAGGCCCTGGATGGCGTGAAGCTCCTGTTCATGGTGTCCGCTGCCGAGGCCGAAGACCGGCTGCAGCAGCATTACGCGTTCGTTGACGCAGCCGCTGACGCAGGAGTCCAGCATGTGGTGTACACGTCCTTCTACGGCGCCGCGCCGGATGCCACGTTCACCCTGGCGCGGGACCATTACGCCACGGAGGAGCGGATCAAGGCCTCCGGCATGGACTTCACCTTCCTGCGGGACAACTTCTACCTGGACTTCCTGCCGCTCATGACCGGAGAGGACGGCGTGATCCGCGGCCCCGCCGGAGACGGCCTGTTTTCCGGTGTGGCACGGGAGGATGTGGCCCGCTCCGCCCACGCAGTGCTCCGGGACCCGGCGATCCACAAGGGAATGACCTACAACCTGACCGGACCGGAAGAACTGACCATGGCGCAGGCCGCCCGGGTGCTGAGCGACGGAACCGGACGGACGGTCAGCTACCACCCGGAGACCGTGGAGGAAGCCTACGCCTCCCGGGCGTCCTACGGCGCTCCGCAATGGCAGCTGGACGCATGGGTGAGCACGTACACGGCAATGGCGGCCGGCGAAATGGCAGGGCTTTCACCTGACGTGCACGGCTTGACCGGCCAGGACCCCATCAGCCTGGCCGAGTTCCTGACGCGGCCAGTCCTGTAGCGTTCCGTTCCCCGGTCCGTGGGCTGTTGACGGACCGGGGAACCCGGCGTAGACCAGTGGCTAGGCGCCGCCATCCCGGCGGAGCACGGCCCACAGAATCCCGGCGCCATGACACAGACCAGAGAACACAGCCAGCCAGCGGCCGCGGAAGCCCCTCCGGTATCCGCGGGCCCGTCGGAGGGTTCCCTTACTCCCGAGGAACTGCAGCTCTCCGCCCGCAACCATTCAATGCCGCTCGAAGCGCTCCGCCGCGACCTCACGCCTCCCGGGCTGCACTACGTACTCACGCATTTCGATATCCCGGACATCCAGGCCACCTCCTGGCACCTGCGGATCCGGGGTGCGGTGGAACGGGCCCTGGAGCTGAACCTGGCGGCCCTCCGCAGGGCCCCGGCCATCACCGTCCCGGTCACCCTTGAATGCGCGGGCAACGGCAGGTCGCTGCTGGAGCCGCGGCCCCTCAGCCAGCCGTGGGTGCTGGAAGCGGTGGGCACGGCGCAATGGACCGGTGTTCCGCTGGCCTATCTCCTGGATAAGGCGGGAATACAGCCCGGCGCCCTGGAAGTGGTCTTCACCGGCGCGGACGCGGGGGTTCAAGGCGGCGTCCCGCACCACTACGCACGCAGCCTTCCGGTCCGCGAAGCCCTGCGTCCCGACGTGGTCCTTGCCTACGCCATGAGCGGCACCGAACTGCCGCCGCAGCATGGTTACCCGCTGCGGCTGGTGGTTCCGGGCTGGTACGGGATGGCCAGCGTCAAGTGGCTGGAGTCGATCGAAGTGGCGAGGGAGCCGTTCACCGGGTTCCAGCAGCAGTCGGCCTACAGGTACCAGGCCACCGCGGACGACGCCGGCAGGCCGGTCTCGAGGATCAGGGTGCGTTCGCTGATGGTTCCGCCGGGTATCCCTGACTTCTTCACCCGCCGGCGGTTTGTCCGCCCAGGCCCGGTCAGCCTGCAGGGCCGGGCGTGGTCTGGGGAAGGTGCCGTGGCCGGCGTCGAGGTGGCCGTCGATGGCACGTGGCTGCCCGCCCGTTTGGACAAGCCCGCGGGCGGCTATGCGTGGCGGGGGTGGAGCATGACGTGGGAGGCCGCACCCGGTGAGCATGTCCTGGCCTGCCGCGCCACCGACACCACCGGTGCCACCCAGCCGCTGGAGCAGAACTGGAACTACCAGGGGATGGGCAACAACGTGGTGCAGCGGGTCACGGTCACGGTGGAGTGAAGCCGGCGGGGCCGGGGCTATACTCGGTGCCAATCATGACCAGCCTCCCTTCCTCTCCCGCCAGCGTCCGAATCGATGCGTGGTTGTGGGCCATCCGCGCCTACAAGACACGGTCGGCCGCCACCGCAGCCTGCCGCGCCGGGCACGTCCGCCTCAACGGCAGTCCCGCCAAGGCTTCCGCGACGCTGGTCACGGGAGACACGGTGACGGTGCGCATGTCCGGGTACGAGCGCATCCTTGAGGTCCGGCGGCTGATCGCCAAGCGGGTGGGAGCCGAGGCCGCCTCCCACTGCTTTACGGACCACACTCCCCCGCGGCCCGTCCTGCCGGCGCTGGGGCTCCCGCAGCGCGACCGGGGTGCCGGGCGGCCCACCAAGAAGGACCGCCGGGAGATGGAGCGCCTTAAGGGACCGGCCTGACCCGTTCACCCTTGGGTCAGCTTTTGGTCCGGGCCCGCACGAGGTTCGCATACGGCAGTTTCCCGTATTCCTCGACAAAGCCCGAGTGGTAATCCGCCTCGGCCTGGTTGAGGGATTCGGCGGCTATTTCCTTCCACGCAACCAGCAGCGTGCCCGCATCCCTGAGTTGCCAGATGAGCCGGCCGTCCCAGTGGCCCGGCGGCTTTCCGTGTCCGAAGTCCAGGAACTCCTGGACCTGCCGTCTCAGCCCGCGGTTGCCCTTGCTGCCCGGGCCGGCTTTGCCGAGGTACAGGACGGCTGCGGTGTCCAGCCAGGAAGCTCGAAGGTCCTGCACCGGCAGGGAGGGATCTTTCTTTTTGAAGACACCGGCGGTGCTCTTTGTCAGGAATTCCGGCTGGAACGTGTCCGGCGCCATTACGGCGAAAAGACCCGTTCCCCGCGGGACCCGCATGGCGTCAAGGTCCTTCAGGGGCCGGAAGCCCAAGAAGCCGTCGTCTTTCAGGCCCTTCCCGGTGAACTGCATCCTCACATTGAACAGCATCCCGGCAGTGCAGCCCCGGTTTCCGGTAAACGCCCATCCTCCTCTCAGGAAGACTGGCTACCATAGCCCCGTGCCACCCCTTGAGATCCTTGTTTCCTCCTGGCGCCTGGACTGGGCCGCCACGGCTTTCGTCGTTGCCGCCGGAGCCCTCTACGGGTGGGGGATGCGTTCAGCCGGACGGAAAGGCCACCGGTGGCCGGCCTGGCGCGCGGTGGCGTTCTACGTCCTGGGCCTCGGTACTTTCGTCATCCTGACCTGCGGTTTCACCGGCGTGTACGGCCCGCAGCAACGGTGGGCCTTCACCCTCAAGATTTCCCTGCTGCTCTTTGTGGTCCCGCTGCTCATCGGCCTGGGCAAGCCGCTGACGCTGGCGCGTGCGGCGTTGCCGGACCACGGCATTAGAGTCTTTGACGCCGTGCTCTCCAGCCGTCCGGTGCGGTTCGTCAGCAATTCATTCGGCGCACCCCTGCTGGGGCTGGCGCTCTTTTCCACCTTCCTGACCCCCGCCTTCTACACGCTGCGGACCAACCCTGCGGCCGACGCTCTGCTCACGCTCGGCGTCCCCCTGCTGGGCATGCTCATGGCACTGCCCATCATCGAAGAATCCAACTTCCAACGGTCCAGCGCCTACCTGACCCTGGAATTCATGTTCGTGTTCATTGAGCTGCTCATCGATGCCGTCCCCGGCATCCTCCTCAGCCTCAACGGCCAGGTCCTCGACCATGCACTGACCGTCCCGGATCCCCAGTGGTGGTTCCGGGACGCCCTCCAGGACCAGCAGTTCGCAGGGAATCTGCTCTGGTTCATCTGCGAGGTGGTGGACCTGCCGCTGATCATCCTCATGTTCATCCGCTTCTCGCGCAGCGACAAGCGCGAAGCGGTGGCTTTCGACGAACTGACCGACGAGCAGCTCGATGAGCTCCACAACCAGCACCTGCGGGGCCGCCACTAGGCTGGCCCGGGCCAAAAATCAAGTGTGCCCACCGCTCGCCGCGGAAGCGTAGAGTGACATAGGACGCCTGATTCTGGACGCCTCGCTGCAAAGGGAGAAATCGTGACAATTGATTGGGACGAAAAAAAGGCCCTGCTACAGGAACCGAACATCGCGAAGGTAACCCAACTTTGCGAAGAACTGATGGAAAAGAAGCCCGGTTCCACCGTCCCCTACATCGACCCCGTCCATGACGAAGACGAGTGCAGAATCATCAGCCTCCAGGCCAGCCCCGGCAAGGGCACCGAATCCGGGTTCGTCTCGCTCTACAACGACGACGAGGCAGCCCGCCGCGCCACCCAGATCTACGAACTCGCCGAACTGGATCCGCAGTACGTCATGCCGTGGAACGCCTACCCCTGGATCCGCGACAGCGGCAGCCCGTCGGCGCTGAGCGTCCAGGAGAAAACCGACGGCCTGCGCCCCTTCCGCCAGTTCCTCAAGATCAATTCCCGCGTCTCAGCCGTCATCGCGCACGGTACGGACGCCTCGACGTTCCTGACTCTCTTTGAGAAGACCTACCACTCGTCGCTGAAGAACAGCGGCATCAAAATCTACAAGGCCTCCGCCCTCGGCGGCAGGGCCTTTGCTGTTTCAGAGGCCAAGCAGGAAGAGCTGCTCGCCAAGAGCGTGGAAACCTACCGTGATGCCATGCAGCGGGCGGGCATCCAGCACCTCTAGGGCTGGATCATCGAAGTCGGGCTACGAAGCCTCAAACAGGCGACGCCGGTGCTTCAACTCCTTGATCCACGCCCGGGTGACCATCGCCGGAAAGGGTGATCCGCCGTCGCCGCCCGCCGTGGAGGCGTTCCCGACGGCGAAGGCCGTCCCTGCCTCAAGGTCGGCCAGGAGCGGCCCGGCAGCCTTCAGCGCCAACTCCACCACCGCGGCGGCCGCACGCGCCGGCAAACCCAATGCCGTTGCCCAGGCCAGGAAATGCCGGTGGGAGATGCCGATCCGCTTGCCGCCCAGGGTGAGCGCCAGGGTCTTGTCCCCGTAAACCACGGTGGAGGGGATGTCGTACACCGGGGCAATTCCCCATTCCCCGCCCGGGTCCTGGACCATGGATACGTTCTTGGCGTGCAAGTCGCCGTTGCCCGTGAGCCATGCAAAGGCGGCCTGCAGGGCGAGGTTCCGAAGGGCAGGCAGCGGCGCCGCGCAGTGATCCGCCAGCGCGCGGCAGACCTGCCCGTACCCCACGTTGTACTTGTCCGCGGGGTAGAGCTTGAGCACCTGCGCCCCGTCTTCAACGGCAAGGCGCTGGACGTCGTCCGGACCGCCGCCAGCGAGCGGAACCCGGTCGAAGCGTTCCACCAACAGCCCGGGGCGTCCGGCGACATCGTGGATCATCCGGACCCGGCTAAGCGGAATCCGGAGCTTCGCGGCGTAGCGGAACATGATGAACTCGTTCTCCACCACATGCGGGAACTCGGGTGCATTGAGTTTAAGGATGTACCGTTTCCCCGCAGTAGCCACCGGCAGCGAGATCATTCCTGCGGACAGCTTGTCCTGCACCCCGGCGAGCGCTACGGGATCGATCAGGTCGGGGTCTCCGATGAGCTGGTCGAAATCCACCGGCTGCCCTGGATCCAGGCGCACGGCGTGTTCGTCCGGGTCCAGCGGCTCCCCATGGCCAACCACCTGGACGTCGCCCACCGGATTTCCGCCGGCCGCGATGAGCAGGGTGAGGTCGTCGTCGGCGCTGGCCTTGATGGACCGCCGGAGCGCGTTGAGGCGGCGTCCTTCGGGCAGCAGCCCCGTGAAGTAGGGCGGAGCGGCGCCGGCGGCGGACAGCACGGGTTGGTCCGTAAGGGGGAGCGAACTGGCGACGGCGGGCCTGCCGGATGCCAGGTACGAGGGCAGGTAGCTGAAGCGGGTGCCGCCGTGGTGCCGCTCAAGCCGGGCGGCCAGGACCCCGGCCTTGTACACGTCTGCCACGCGGTGCCTCATTCGCCGGTTCCACCGTCCCCGGCCGCCGACCGTGCGAGCGTCCGGGGGGCGTGGCTGGCCCGTGGCACGACCTCGAGTTGGAGCCCCAAAGCATCCAAGAGGGCAAGCAGCGAGTCCACCTGGACACTGGGCTTGCCCTGTTCCACGAACCGGACGAAGCGCTCGGAGACGCCGGCAATGTCCGCCAGGTCGCGCTGGTTGAGCCGCAGGGCCTTGCGCCGCGCGCGTACCTCCAGGGCCACCTGCCCCATCAGGGAATCAGTCACTACACCTCCCAGGCACGATCGTGCCGATTATGGCCAAGTTAGCACCCTGGGAGTGAAAAGATAAGGCCCAGGGCCCGGCAGGCGGTACGTTCGTGCCGACTAGCGTAATAACCAAGCGAGACCAAACTGTCAGGGAATTTCCAGGCGCGAAGGCGCATACTCGTACGTACCTGACCGCCGGCCAAAGAAGGCTCCACCGTGACGTCCGCCCCCACCCGCCCGATCGGCGCTGCGCCCGCGGCACCTGCCGCGGCCCCCGTTCGCCGGCGTGGTGTTCAGCCCGGCGTTGCGGGCCCGGGGTTGCTGCCATGACCGGGTTCATCGACGGCCTCATGAACGTCAGCCCCCTGGTGGCGTACATCGCGGTGTTCTGCCTCGTCTTTGCCGAGGACGCATTGTTCATCGGCTTCGTCATCCCGGGAGAAACCGCGGCCGTCCTGGGCGGAGTGGTGGCCAGCCGGGGCGAAGTCCAGCTGGGAGCGATGATGGCCCTGGTGGTCGCCGCCGCGATCGTGGGCGACAGCGTGGGGTACGAGGTAGGCAAGCACCTGGGCAGCCGCATCCTGAAGACCAGGGCGCTGGCCCGGCACTCCGAAAAGCTGCAGAACGCCCAGGACCTGTTGCGCCGGCGGGGCGGCTCTGCCGTCTTCCTCGGGCGTTTCACCGCGTTCTTCCGGGCGGTCATGCCCGCCCTGGCCGGAACCTCCCGGATGCCGTACGGCCGCTTCCTTGCCTACAACGCTGCGGGCGGCGTGGTGTGGGGCATTGGCTTCGTCCTCCTGGGCTTTTTGGCGGGCAACTCCTATGAAGCCGTGGCCCAGGCAGCCGGCCGGGACATCGCCGTCGTCATCGCCGCGGTGGCGGTGGTCGCGCTGGTTGCCTGGCACTTCCGCTCACGGCGACGGCGGCAGGACCGCCGCGCCGCAGGGCGGCAGCGGGACTAGGGAGGGCTTGACAGCGACTGTGACGGGTGCCATATTTAAGGCGTGAACCTGTCAGACAGCCGGACAGCAGGACAGCCTGCTTACCATCCCCTTGCCCGGCTGAGTGCTGCCGAGGCAGTGTTCAACACCCTTCGCGCGGACATCGAGTCCGGCACCCTGCCGGTGGGCAGCAAGCTCAGCTCGGAGGCCACCCTGTCCCAGCAATACGGGGTCAGCCGCTCGGTCATCCGGGAAGCGCTCCGCTCCTGCACCGCCTTGGGCCTGACGGTTACCCGGACCGGCAAAGGCACGTTCGTCATTGCCGGCAAGGTAGCCAACGACCTCACCCTGGGGCAGTACTCGGCGCGTGACCTGACCGAGGCCCGCCCGCACATCGAGGTCCCGGCCGCCGGACTGGCCGCACAGCGGCGTACCGCTGAAGAACTGGATACCCTCCGTGACATCGTGGCGGCCATGGCCACGGAAACCGACCCCGAGTCCTGGGTGGCCCTGGACTCCTCCTTCCATGCCGCCATCGCCCGCGCCAGCGGCAACAAAGTCTTCGCCAGCGTGGTGACGGACATCCGGGATGCACTGGCACACCAGTCCGAGACGCTGAACATGGTGGCCGACCGCCAGCACGCCTCCGACGTGGAACACCAGCAGATCCTGGCCGCCATCGAGGCAGGCTCCGCGGACAACGCCCGCGCCGCCATGGCCCACCACCTGGAAGCTGTGGGCGCCGCCCTGGACTCCATCCTCAACAACTAGACATATCCAACCAACCCTTCCAAGGACGCCATGCCATCCCCCGTGTTTTCCGCTGCCCACACCGCTGCCCTGGATGGGGCGGCCCTGCCGCACCACACCCCGCTGGTGGCCGCCGTCCGTGACGGCCTCGTGGAGAGCGTGCACTACGGCTCGGCAATCGCCCTCGCGGCTGACGGGTCCTTGGCGGCAGCCGCCGGTGATCCCCAGGCCCCCTTCTACCCGCGGTCCGCGCTCAAGCCGCTCCAGGCCGTCGCCATGGTCCGGGCCGGCCTGGACCTTCCAGCCGACCTCCTGGCCCTCGCCGCCGCAAGCCACTCGGGCTCCTCGGCGCACCGCGACGGCACCCGGCGCATCCTCGATTTGCACGGGCTGGCCGCCACCGACCTGGAGAACAGCTCCGACCTGCCCTACGGCACCGCCGAACGTGAGGACTGGCTGCGCACCGGCGGCGGGCCCACGCAGACCACCCAGAACTGCTCCGGAAAGCACGCCGCCATGGCCGCGACCTGTGTGATCAACGGCTGGCCCGTCCGGGGCTACCTGGATCCCTCCCACCCGCTGCAGCAGCTCGTGGCGCGGACCGTCACCGAGCTGACCGGAGAGACACCTGCCGCACTGAGCACCGACGGCTGCGGCACCCCGCTGTTCGCCCTCACCCTGGGCGGCATGGCCCGCGCGTTCGGCCGGATCGCCCGGGCGGCTTCCCTTGCAGCCACGCACGACGACGGCGGGCCCGGTTCCGGAAGCGCAGAAGCCGCCGTCGGGCTGGCCATGCAGCAGCACCCTGGCATGGTTGCCGGTGAAGGCCGGGACGTCACCGACCTGATGCGGCTGCTCCCGGGCGCCGTGGCCAAGGACGGCTTCGAGGGCGTCCAGCTGGTGGGCCTGGCCGACGGCAGTGCCGCAGCCGTCAAGATTTCCGACGGCGGCGACCGCGCCCGGATGCCCGCCACCGTCCGCCTGCTGGAGGCGCTGGGCGTGGACATCGAACCGCTCGCCGGTATCGCCACCGCCCCCGTCCTGGGCGGCGGCCACCAAGTGGGGCAACTGCTGGCCACCGATTTCCTGGATACCACCCCGTCCACGCCCGACAACGAAGCCCTGTGAGGACCCCATGACCATCATTGACACTGCCGCCGACGTCCGTTCCGAGCACGACCTGCTCGGCGACCGCGACGTACCGGCGAACGCCTACTGGGGCGTGCACACGCTCCGGGCCGTGGAAAATTTCCCCATCACCGGCCAAAAACTGTCCTCCAACATGCACCTGGTCCGCGGGCTGGCCGCCGTCAAGCTCGCGTCCGCCCGGACCAACCGTGAGCTGGGCCTGCTGGACGCCGACCGCGCCGATGCCATCGAGCAGGCGTGCCAGGACGTCCTGGCCGGCCGGCTGGCCGACCAGTTCGTGGTGGACGTGGTCCAGGGCGGCGCCGGGACGTCGTCGAACATGAACGCCAACGAGGTCATAGCCAACCGTGCCCTGGAAATCCTTGGCTACCCCAAGGGCGACTACGCCAGGCTGCACCCGAACGACCACGTCAACCTCAGCCAGTCCACCAACGACGTGTACCCCACGGCCGTGAAGCTGGGCACCATCTTTGCCGCCCGCGAGCTGCTGGCCGCACTCGAAGAACTCGAGGACGCCTGCGCCGCCAAGGCCATGGAGTTCCGCACCGTGGTCAAGATGGGCCGCACCCAGTTGCAGGACGCAGTCCCCATGACCTTGGGCCAGGAGTTCGGCAGCTACGCCGTCACCATCGGCGAGGACCGGCTCCGCCTGGCGGAGGCCGAATTGCTGATCCACGAGATCAACCTCGGCGCCACCGCCATCGGCACCGGCCTGAACGCCCCGGCGGGTTACGCCGAAGCGGCCTGCCGGCACCTGGCGGAGATCACCGGCCTGCCGCTGGTCACCGCCGTCGACCTGATTGAAGCCACCCAGGACGTGGGGGCCTTCGTGCACCTCTCCGGCGTGCTCAAGCGTGTTGCGGTCAAACTGTCCAAGATCTGCAACGACCTGCGCCTGCTCTCGTCAGGACCCCGGGCCGGATTCGGGGAGATCAACCTTCCCGCCGTCCAGTCCGGCTCCTCGATCATGCCCGGCAAGATCAACCCGGTAATCCCCGAGGTGGTCTCGCAGGTGGCCTATGAGGTCATCGGCAACGACGTCACCATCACCATGGCCGCCGAAGCCGGGCAGCTCCAGCTCAACGCCTTCGAACCGATCATCGTCCACAGCCTCCACAAGAGCATCTCCCACCTGGAAGCCGCCTGCCGCACCCTCACGGCCCGCTGCATCAATGGGATCACCGCCAACACCGAACACCTGCGCCGTACCGTGGAGCAGTCCATCGGCCTGGTCACCGCTTTGAATCCCCACCTCGGCTACGCCACCGCCACCGCCATCGCGCAGGAAGCTCTTGCCACCGGCAAGGGCGTGGCTGAACTGGTCCTCGAACACGGGCTCCTCACCGATGCCCAGCTCCAGGACCTCCTCAGCCCCGAACGCCTGGCAAACCTCAGCAAGTAGTCCCCACCTGCTCCCTCGCCTCGCACGCTCGGCCAGGGCACCCGGCAGGCGTGGGCCCACCACCCCCCAAAGGACACTCCAATGACAAATTCCCCCCTTCCAGACCATGTAATTGATGGTGGTCACGCGCATGCGTCCGAGACTTCCCTGCACGCGGAGGACAAGGGTTACCACAAGAACCTCAAGCCGCGGCAGATCCAGATGATCGCGATCGGCGGTGCGATCGGTACCGGCCTGTTCCTGGGCGCCGGCGGCCGGCTCAACGCCGCGGGCCCGTCCCTGGTCATCGCCTACGCGGTCTGCGGGTTCTTCGCGTTCCTGATCCTGCGCGCCCTGGGCGAACTGGTCCTGCACCGGCCCTCCTCAGGCTCCTTCGTCTCCTACGCCCGCGAATTCTTCGGCGAAAAAGCCGCGTTCGTCTCCGGCTGGTTCTACTGGATCAACTGGGCCACCACCACCATCGTGGACATCACCGCCGCCGCCCTCTACATGCACTTCTTCGGCAACTACATCCCCTGGATGGCCGATGTCCCGCAGTGGGCCTGGGCCCTGACCGCCCTCGTCGTCGTCCTCGCCCTGAACCTCGTCTCCGTGAAAGTCTTCGGCGAAATGGAATTCTGGTTCGCCCTGATCAAAGTCGCCGCCCTCGTCGCGTTCCTGATCATCGGCGCCTACTTCGTCATCTTCGGCACCCCCGTGACCGGCCAACAAGTCGGCATCAGCCTCCTCTCCGACCACGGCGGGATCTTCCCCACCGGCCTGCTCCCCATGATCATCCTCATGCAAGGGGTCCTGTTCGCCTACGCCTCCATCGAACTCGTCGGCACCGCCGCCGGCGAAACCGAAAACCCCGAAAAAATCATGCCCAAAGCCATCAACTCCGTGGTCTTCCGCATCGCCGTGTTCTACGTCGGCTCCGTGATCCTCCTCGCCCTCCTCCTGCCTTACACCACCTACCAAAAAGGCGTCAGCCCCTTCGTGACGTTCTTCGGCTCCATCGGCGTCCAAGGCGTAGACGTCATCATGAACCTCGTCGTCCTCACCGCCGCCCTGTCCTCCCTGAACGCCGGGCTCTACTCCACCGGCCGGATCCTGCGCTCCATGTCCGTCAACGGCTCCGCCCCCCGCTTCGCCTCCCGCATGAACAAAGCAGGCGTCCCCTACGGCGGCATCGCCATCACCGCCACCGTCTCCCTCCTCGGCGTCCCCCTGAACTACCTCGTCCCCGCCGACGCCTTCGAAATCGTCCTCAACATCGCCTCCGTCGGCATCATCATGACCTGGGCCACCATCGTCCTGTGCCAAATCCAACTCAAACGCTGGGCCGACAAAGGCTGGGTCCAACGCCCCACCTTCCGCATGTTCGGCGCCCCCTACACCGGCTACCTCTCCCTCCTCTTCCTCATCGGCGTCCTCATCATGGTCTTCATCGACTCACCCCTGACCATGCTCGTCACCGCCATCGCCTCCATCCTCATGATCGCCGGCTGGTACGCCTGCCGCACCCGCATCCGCCACATCGCCGAAACCCGCGACGGCTACACCGGCACCTCCCCCGTCATCGCCAACGCGCCGGCGAATACCTTCAAGAAGTAACAGCCTTCGGGCTTAACCGCCGACGGCGGCACCTGGGTTCTGGAATCCCCGAACCCGGGTGCCGCCGTCGGCGTTAATGCGGTGGTTCTCCTACTGCGACGGTTTGACCACCATGGCTGAGCCGCCGCCGCGCCTGACCGGCTCGGCTGCCGCTAGTGTCCGGCCGTCCCCCAGGAACTCGATGGCGGTGGCCGCCCCGATCTCCGAGGCGGAGGAGAACGAGTCGCCCGATGGGGTCAAGGTGTGGCCGAAGCGCGACGTCAGTGCTGCCCCGTACTTGTCGATGAAGGCGGGCTCGGCCGTGACGCTGGCCGTGTTCCGTTGCGACGCACGCGGCGCGGCGATGGCGTCCGGGATGCTCATACCCAGGTCGATCCTGTTAACCAGGGTCTGCAGCACCGTGGTGATGATGGTGGAGCCACCAGGGGAGCCCAGGGCCAGGAACGGCTTGCCGTCCTCCAGCAGGATGGTGGGCGACATCGAGGACCGCGGCCGCTTGCCCGGCTCAATCCGGTTGGGATCGGTGGCGCTGTACACCGTGGAGAAGTCCGTGAGCTCGTTGTTCAACAGGAAGCCGCGGCCGGGAACCACCATGCCGGACCCGCCGGTCTGCTCGATGGTCAGCGTGTACTCCACCACGTTCCCCCACTTGTCCGAGACGGTCATGTTGGTGGTGGAAATGTTTTCGGTGTCCTTCTCCTCGGCGGCAGCAGCCGGGCCGGCCGGGCAGGTGCCGTCGTAGGAGGTCACGTCGCCGGGCAGGACCGGCTTGGTTGCGGCATGGGTTGGGTCCAGCTCGCAGGCGCGTTCCTTGCCGAAGACGGGGTCCGTCAGGGCTTTCGTGGGGACTTTCACGAAGGCGGGATCGCCAACGTATTTCCCGCGGTCGGCGAACGCCAGGGCACTGGCTTCGAGGTAGTGGTGCAGGACGGCCGGCTGGTCTGCCTTCAAGGCCGGCAGGTCGAAGACGTCCAGGATGTTCAGGGACTCCCCGACGGTGGTGCCGCCGCTGCTGGAGGGGGCCATGCCGTAGACGTCATAGCCGCGGTAGTTCACGTGGGTGGGGTCTTGGTCCACGGCCTTGTAGTGTTCCAGGTCCTCCGCCGTCATGGAGCCAACGGGAACGGGGAGCCGGTCCTTCCTGTCAATGGTCAGATCCACCGGAGGGTTTTGGACGGTGTTGGCGATCTCTTCGGCGAGCGGGCCGTTGTAGAACGCGTCCATGCCGTTGCGGGCCAGCAGCCGGTAGGTGTCCGCGAGGTCGTGGTTCTTGAAGACCGAGCCCACCTCCGGCAGCTTGCCGCCCTGGAGGTACAGGTCCTTGGTGGAGGTGAACGCCGCGAACCGTCTCTGGTTGTCCTGGGTCTGGTTGCGGAATGTCTCGTCCACCACGAAACCTCGGTCCGCTACCTTGATGGCCGGTTTCAGGGCCTCCCCCAGGCTGATGCTGCCCCAGCGTTCCAGCGCACGTTCCCAGGTGGCCGGGGTGCCGGGCACACCCACGGAGACGCCGCTGGTGACCAGTTCCGGGGTGAACGGGTAGGGCTTGCCGGTAGCGGGATTGATGAAGGCATCCGGCTTGATTCCGGCCGGCGCAGTCTCGCGGCCGTCAATGGTGCTGACCTTCCCGGACTTGGCGTCGTAGTAGACAAAATAGCCGCCCCCGCCGATGCCGGCACTGTAGGGTTCGGTGACGCCCAGCGTGGCTGCGGCGGCAACCGCGGCGTCCACGGCGTTCCCGCCCTTCCGGAGGACTTCGATGGCCGCTGCCGACGCTTCCGGGTCCACCGTACTGACCGCACCGCCGTACCCGGTGGCCGTGGGATTCTTGTCGGTCTGCCGGGGGTCCGCTGCAGCGGGACTGATGGCCCCGGTGGTCACGCCGATGGCCAGCGCCGCCGTCACAGCAGCGAGCCGGCGTCCGAAATGTGGCATGGTGGCTCCTTAGTGGGGGTTCGTGTGATGGTGGCCACGCTACTCTTCGGGTAGGACACACTCAACGATTCCGAAAGGAAGGGCACCATGCCTGGTGGATCCAAACTCGCCGTAGTGGGGGCCGGGAGCGTAGGCACGTCGCTGGCCTACGCCGCGCTGATCCGCGGCTCGGCAAGCAGCATCGCCCTGTTCGACGTCAATGCGCCCAAGGCCGAGGCGGAGGCCCTGGACCTTGCCCATGGCAGCCAGTTCGCCGCGGCGTCGGCCACGGTGGCCGGCGGCGGGGACATCGCCGTCACGGAGGGCGCCGACGTCGTGGTGATTACCGCGGGCGCCAAACAGAACCCGGGCCAGAGCCGCCTGGACCTGGCCGGCACCAACGTCCGGATCCTTGAACAGCTGATGCCGCCGCTCCTGGAGCGGGCGCCGGAGGCGGTCTATGTCCTGGTCACCAACCCGTGCGACGTCCTGACGGTGGCGGCCCAGCGCATCTCCGGGCTGCCACCGGAACGGGTCTTCTCTTCCGGCACCGTCCTGGACACCTCCCGGCTGCGCTGGCTGCTGGCCCGGCGTGCAGGTGTCTCCGTCACCAGCGTGCATGCCAGCATGGTGGGCGAACACGGCGACACCGAATTTCCGCTGTGGTCCGGGGCCACGATCGGGCCTGTCCCGATCCGCGACTGGACGGACGGTGGCGGGCGGGTCTTCACCTCCGACAACCTGGCCGCCACTGCCCGGGACGTGGTGCAGGCCGCGTACAAGGTCATCGCCGGCAAGGGGGCCACCAACTACGCCATCGGCCTCTCCGGCGCCCGCATCGTCGAGGCGCTGCTGCGGGATGACAATGCCGTCCTCCCCGTCTCCACGGTTTTGTCCGGGCAGTACGGAATCTCGGGAGTGGCCCTGTCACTTCCCAGCGTGGTGGGCCGCGGCGGGGTGCACCGGGTCCTGGACACACCCATGGACAGCGGCGAACTGGCAGCCCTGCAGCTTTCCGCCGACACCTTGCGGAACACGATGGACAGGCTGGGGATCTGAACGAAGCCAGGGGCGCGGGCGGCCGGCGTCATGCAACGCCGCCGCAACCCCGCCCGCCGCGCGGTTCGCATATGCTCACCTGAGATGTCCACACTGGCTCAACGACGAACCAACAGGAGCAACCCATGACCAACTGGCGGATCAGGGATTTCCACTCAGCTGACCTCGACGGGATCCTGCACCTTTGGGAGACCCTGAAGGCGAACAACGTCGAACCTGTGTATGCGCTCTCCGAAGTCCTCGCGTCCTGCGAGAAGGACCACGCGGTGGTGGCGGTGCAGGGCGACCAGGTGGTGGGCGCCGCCGTCGGACGCGCCGCGCACGACCAAGGGTGGATCGTGTTCCTGGCCACGCTCCCCGAATACCGGGGCCGCGGCATCGGCACCTCGCTGCTGGCCGCCGTCGAGAACCGCATGGCCCCGCACGGACTGAACAAACTCTCAGCGCTGATGCCGGAGTCCGAAACCCGGGTGGAGGCCTTCCTGGGCAGGGGCTTTGCGCTGAAGAAGAACCTGCGGTACTTCGAGCGCACCATTCCGGTGCAGCGCCAGGAGCTGGGGGCCCTGGGCCAGCTGGGCGGCCGCGTCCTCGCCCGGGACCTGTGGGAGAACGTGGCCGGCATGCGCAAGGAAAAGGAGCTGCTGGAACGCCGCCTGGTGCTCCCGCTGGCCGAGGCGGACCTTGCGGATGAATTCGGCGTGGTGCCGCCGCGCGCCGTCGTCCTCTTCGGCCCGCCGGGCACCGGCAAGACCACTTTCGCGAAGGCCATCGCCTCCCGGCTGGAGTGGCCGTTCGTGGAGGTGTTCCCGTCCCGGCTGGCCGGCGACCCGCAGGGCCTGGCCGGTGCGCTGCGGGAGACCTTCCTGGAGATCGCGGAGCTGGAGCACGCCGTGGTATTCATCGACGAGGTGGAGGAGATCGCATCCCAGCGGGCCGGTGATCCGCCGTCGCCGCTGCAGGGGGTGACCAATGAGCTGCTGAAGATCATTCCGGCATTCCGCGAGCAGCCCGGCCGGCTGCTGGTGTGCGCCACCAATTTCATCCGGGCGCTGGACTCCGCCTTCCTGCGCCACGGCAGGTTCGACTACGTCATTCCCATCGGATTGCCGGACCGGCAGGCACGCGAGGCGATGTGGCAGCGGTTCATCCCCGCGGCCGTGGTGGACGCGGTGGACGTGGAGCTGCTGGTGGAACGCACCGAAGGGTTTTCGCCGGCGGACATCGAATACGCTGCCCGCAGCGCTTCGCAGCGGGCTTTGGAAAAGGCAGTGTACGACGACGGCGGGCTGGCTTCCGGCGGTGACGTTTCGGTGCGCGAGGCGGTGCGGAAAGGCCCGTCCACCCAGGACTACCTGGATGCGATCGGTGAAACGCGCACCACAGTCAGCGCTGAAGTGCAGGCGGATTTCCTGGAGGACATCGGCTCGCTGGGCCGGGTCTAATCCCCGGAAACGTCGTCGTAGGAGAGGTTCTCGTAGTCGGTGTCGTCGTCCTCGTCCAGCATGGCGTCGAATTCCTCCAGCAGCCAGGGGTTGATCCGGGCCAGGATCTTGCGGGTTTCCTCCACGGGAACCGCGGCGTAGAGCACCGGGCGGGCGTCGTCGTAGCGGGTGACGGGCGGTTTGTCCGGCCACTTTTCCGCGAGGGCCTTCACCCGTTCGGGCAGCGAATTATGGGCGTTGTCGGCAATTTTGACCAGGGTCGCGTCGTGGTCCTCGGCAATGAAGCGGATTCCGGCCTGGTAGTCGTCCGGGTTGTCGTGCAGCCGTTTGGTGACGCGCTCGATGATCCGCACGGCGCGCTCGGAGACGCCCATGTCCAGCAGCGCCTGGCGGGTGATCGGGGTGTCTTCCGCGATGTCATGGAGGTAGCCGGCGATCCGGATGTCGTCGTCGAAGTCCGCCAGGGCGTCGCCGACGGCCAGGACATGCTCGCGGTACGGCCGCTTGAGTTTGTCCTTTTGGCGGTTGTGGGCAACTTCGGCGAGGACCTTGGCAGTCTCCACCGTGAATCGCGGGCCCTGGAGGCTCGCGTCCGCGGTTCCTGTTTCTGGCATGGGTCCAGCCTACGCGCCCGCCCCGGGCACACCCGGCCACGTCCATGGCTCCATGGGGAGCGAGCGGGGGTCAAAGGACCCGAGGGCACCGGCCAGTGGTCCGGGCGGGAGGCCCAGCGACTCGAGGAGCGTGTCCCGGACCCGGGCGGGGTCCACGCCGGCGGTGGCCAGGTCCGCCAGGGTCACCGCGCCGTCGCGCTTCGCCAGCCGGGCGCCGTCGCGGTTGACCACGAGGGGCACGTGGGCATATTCCGGCACAGGAATATTCAGCAGGGACGCGAGGTAGGCCTGGCGTGGCGTGGACGGCAGGAGATCGTCACCCCGGACCACCTGGTCTATGCCTTGCGCGGCATCGTCCACCATCACCGCGAGGTTGTAGGCGGTTACACCGTCATTGCGGCGCAGGACAAGGTCGTCCACCACCCCGGTGAACTCGCCGTGCAGGGTGTCATGGACCGTGAATTCGGTGACGTCCGCCCGCAGCCGGAGGGCCGCGGGCCGGGTGGAGCGCTTGAACTCCAGCTCTGCCCGGTCCAGGTTCCGGCAGGTCCCCGGGTAGGCGCCTTGGGGGGCGTGCGGCGCGGAGGCGGCTTCCTGGATTTCCCGGCGGGTGCAGAAGCACTCGTAGGTCAGCCCCGCCTGCTCCAGCCCTGCAATGGCCCGGGCGTAGAGGTGGCCGCGCGTCGTCTGCCGCACCACGTCGCCGTCCCAGCTCACGCCGACGGCCTGGAGGTCCCGCAGCTGTCCCGCCTCTGATCCGGCGCGGGCGCGGTCCAGGTCCTCCACCCGCAGGAGGAAGGCCCGCCCCGTGGATCGGGCAAAGAGCCAGGCGAGGATGGCGGTCCGCAGGTTTCCGACGTGCAGGTCACCGGAGGGACTGGGGGCGAAGCGTCCGGCGGAGGTCATGGATCCACCCTAAGCGGACAGCACAAGAGCCCCTCAGCTACCGATGACTTCGGGAATGCCGACGTCGGTAGCTCAGGGGCTCTTGCCGTGTGATGCGGAATGACATTGGTGTGAACAAGAGTCAATCTGCGGCAGCGTCCTTGCGGGAAGCCTGGTCCAGGGACCGGGTGGTGTGCCGGGGATCCTGTAGCCTGCGGGACTGCGGCGGTAGCCTGCTTCCCTATTGCCATGATTTCAGCAGATGACCTACAGTAGGCGCAATCGGAGAGATCAAAAGTAGTCAGATTGACTAATTGTTGATGCATTACAAAGCAGGAAGTGGTCAGATTGCAGGAACTCGATTCGACCGACCGGCGCATCCTGGCCGCGCTTGATGACGATCCACGGGTGCCCATCATGGTGCTTGCGCAGAAACTGGGCCTTGCCCGCGGCACCGTCCAGTCGCGCCTGGAGCGGATGGCTGCCTCAGGCGCCCTCCGCCCCAACAGCAGCCGGGTCCTGCCCTCCGCGCTCGGCCGCGGCGTGGCCGCCGCCGTCAGCGCAGAACTGGACCAAAGCCACCTTAACGAGGCGATCGCCGCGCTGCGCAAGATCCCCGAAGTCCTGGAGTGCCATGCCCCTGCTGGAGACACCGACCTGCTGATCCGCGTGGTGGCCAAGAGCCCCGACGATCTCTACCGGGTATCCGAGGAGATCCGCCTCTGCCCTGGCATTGTCCGCACCTCAACGAGCATGTTCCTGCGCGAGGTCATCCCGTACCGGACCACCGGGCTCCTGCAGGACGGGCAGGAGTAGCCTGGCGCCCACGGGGCAGCTTCCCCATCGCCGCCGGTCAGCTGCTGCGGCTAGGCTGGCAGCGAGAGATTTACTTGGGGGAAAAATGGCGGGAAACTTCTATGGCGCCGACGTCGCACAGCTGCGCCGGCTGGCACAGGAACTGGCCAGCGGCGCCGGCCGGCTGGAGCAGTTGGGGCAGCAACTGGGCGGCTCCATTGCCTCCACGGGCTGGAAGGGCAATGACGGCGAGCGCTTCCGCGGCGACTGGAACGGCTCCCACGCACGGACGCTGAAGGCGGCGGCAGCCGGCGTCCGCAGCGCATCAAAAGCGCTGCTGCAGAACGCCGACGAGCAGGACCGGGCCAGCAACGGCCCGGCGGGCGGCGGATCCGGAAGGCCGGGCGGTGGCGGCACATCGTCGCATGACGACGCCGCCCGGGAGCTGACGGACAAACTCAACGGAATGGCTCCTGCGGAACGCGATGCCTACCTGAAGTCCGGGGAATTCGCGCAATGGGTCCGTCAGAACCAGGCCAATGCCGATGCCGCGAAAGGCGTCCTGGACGGCCTGGTTGCCTCCGGCGCCCTGCCGGCCACCGGCCCGGGCGGAAGGGTCAACGCCTACGGCCAGTTCCTCCAGCAGTATTGGGCGGAATCCGCCATGCGGCAGGCCGGGATCGACCCCACCCACTGGGACCCATCCAAGGGTGTTGACTACAACCGCGCCGATATCTACAAGGTGTACGCCTTTTACGCCGAGCTGTACAAGGGCGATCCCCGTATGGAGTGGATCGGCATGGCCAACCAGGTGGGGCCAACCTTTATCGCCGGCTTTGAAGACATCGCCTTCCTCCACCACATGGCGGAGGCCGGCCGGGACATCACTCCACTGTTGTCAGGCGGAGATCCGGTGAAGCGCGCAGCGCTGGCCGCGCTGGCGGAGTTCAGCACCTCTGAGCTGCAGTACTACGAAACCACCTTCCTGGACATGCAGAAGGAGATCTTCACGGACATCGGATCCCAGCACTTTGCCTACCAGCAAGGCGGTCTGGCCGAGATCCGGCGCATGGAGGCGGCCGGCCTGGTGAGCAGTCGAATGAATGACGCGTGGGCCGGCATTGACTCTGTCCCGGCGTATCCGGGCCCGGAGGGCTTCCACCACCTCTCGCCTGCCGAGAAGACGGTCCTGCACCAGGCGTCGCTCAACATGGCGGACCAGGAGCAGAACTACGTCATCGCCGATGACTACGACAACATCCGCGGGCGCACCACCGGAACGATCTTTACCGAGGCCATGACGGTGCTGGGTGAACCGAGTATCGAAGGGGCGAAGTCCTACTACGAGCAGTTCCCTGCGGCGACCCCGTACGTTGACATCAGCAGGTTCCCGCCGGTCGGCATCGATGTCCATCACGGCAACATCTCTGTCCGGGAGGATCGGTGGCGCCTCATCGACCAGGACACCCTCGGCGCCTACGAGAACTGGCTGCACAGAGAGAAGGACCCTTACGGTGAGATGGTGAAACCCATGCCTGGCCGAGTGGAGGAGTACCGGATGGTGCCGAAGGACGTTCGCAAGGCTGTGGGTGCCCCGTGAAGCTGCGATTTGTCCTCACCGCCTTGCTCGCGGCGCTGTTGAGCGGCTGCGGCACGTTCCCCGACGCACATTCAAACGAAAAGGACGAGATCGTGGCCAACGGCAATTCCCAGTTCACCCCGGAAGGCATCGATGCCATCAAGAGCGGCGGGAAAGCGGTCTTCGACTTCACCAGCCTGCCTATGGACATGTCCGCCCTCGGATTCCCGGCAGGATCAGACGGAGCCCTGGTGGCAGCTGACTCCGGCAGGCTGATCGACGTCAGCATGACCACGCCGAAGGGTGTGGTTGAGATGCGCACGGACACCATCCGGATCCGTCCCGGAGCGGACAATATCGTCGACCACATCGACATCTTCATCAACTACCCTGATGCCCGGGACGCCAATGCCGAAATCAGGCGGGCGGCGGATGAACTGGGGTTCGTCATTCTGCAGGACGCCGAACCCATTGGGGCGGGCTTCAAGGACGGTTCCGGCAAGGAACAGTGGAATCCCGGAATGGGCAACAAGACCGGGACCGTCTTTTCAGCCGAGATCCTCTCCAACCACGACACCGGCCGGATCACGTTCATTTACTCCGTGCAGCTCGCCGGGAAGTATTACACCCCGGAGGCCGAGGCCGGTATCGCCGCCACGGGCAAACCCTAGGCAGCCGCTATACCGGCGGGCCGGCGTTGGACTTCAGGTTCTTCATCACCAGGGTCGACGTCAGCCGCTCGACTCCGGGAAGCGATGTCAGTTCGGTGTCGTAAAAGCGCTGGTAGGCGGGCAGATCCGCGGCGATGATCTTCAGCAGGTAGTCGGGGGAACCGAACAACCGCTGCGCCTCCACGATATTGGGATTGTCCGCCACCCGGTTCTCGAAGATCTCCATCGTGGGACGGTCAACCTGGCGCAGGGTAACGAACACGATCGCCTCGAAACCCAGGCCGACCGCCGCCGGGTCGATGTCCGCCTTGTAGCCGCGGATCACGCCTGACTGCTCCAGGTCACGCAGCCGGCGGTGGCAGGGTGCCACCGTCAGGCCCACCTTTGCAGCGAGTGCCGTGGCAGTCATCCGGCCATCTTCCTGGAGGTATCGCAAAATATTCCTGTCAATGCGATCTATCACGCAATAAACATACTGCCGGCACCGCGGGGCGGGCGAAAACCGGACAGCACTTTTGGCGTGATTCTCCCTATGGTTGCTCTTGAGAGACCGTCGACAGGAGAACCTCGTGAATCCCCAGCTGTTCCTGGCCTTCATCGTGGTGGCCGCCGCTTTGGCCTGCACGCCGGGAGTGGATTGGGCCTACACCATTGCCGCCGGCCTCCGGCAGCGCAGTTTCTTGCCGGCGGTGGCGGGGCTTTGCGGCGGCTACGTCCTCCACACGGTCCTGCTGGTGGCGGGCCTGGCGGCGCTGTTGGCCGGAATGCCCGGCCTCCTGGGCTGGATCACCCTGGCCGGTGCGGCCTATCTTCTCTGGCTCGGCATTGGGACCCTCCGGTCCTGGCGGGGTGCAAGCTTTGGTGCCGCGGCGGCAGGCGGCTCCCGAACGCAGCTGCGTACCTTCCTGCAGGGCATGGGAACCAGCGGGATCAACCCCAAGGGGCTGCTGTTCTATGTGGCGCTGATTCCGCAGTTCGTCAGCGCGGACGCCTCCCTGCCGGTGCCGGTGCAGTCGGGGCTGCTGGGTATGACGTTCGTGGCCCTGGCGGGGCTCGTCTACACGGCGGTGGCACTGCTCTCGAGAACGCTCTTGCAGAGCCGGCCCGGTGCTGCGCGCGTGGTGACCCTTGCCAGCGGCATCATCATGGTTGCCTTGGGGACCGTCCTGCTCGGGGAGCAGCTGGTGCCCTTGCTGGCCGGCCGCGCCTAGTCCCCGCTGAGTTCCTTCCAGTCCTGCTCCCACATCCGCCGCATTTCCTCATCCTTGCGGATGGGCACGGGCGCCCCGATTTCGCGCTGCGGCTCCGGGTCCGCGCGCCGGCGTCCCCAGTCGCGCGGGTTCAGGGACCGCCGGCTTGACTCCAACACCAGCAGCGCACGGTCTGTCAGGGCGTCGTTGCGGAGTGCCAGATGGGTCTTGCGGCGGCGCAGGACCTCGGCGATGGCCTGGTGCGCCGCATCCAGCCGCCCTTCCCGGCGCAGCGCCCGGGCACGGACCAGGAGCAGGGCCGCGGAGAGGTCGTCGGCATTCAGCAAGCCCTCCGTCCAGTCGATGACGGTTCGGCTCCGGCCCAGGTCCAGGGCCAGCGAGCAGCGGGCCAAGGCCATGGGAAGTGACGGCGGCAACCCCGCCAGGGCGTCCAGGGCAGCTTCCGTGCGGCCTGTCTCGCGCAACGCATGGGCCAGGGCCAGGAACACCGACTCCTCGCTGAACAGCACCGGGATTTCCACCCGTTCAGCCAGTTCGACCCGGGTGACGATCCTGGTGAGGTAGGTGGAGGAGTACCGGTTGGCCTCCTCATCGTTCCGGGTGGTGAGCCCGCGCTGCAGGAGTTCGGAGGCACGGAGGTAGCCGCCATGTTTGTACTCAAGGAGGCCTGCCATGAGGTAGCACAGCCCGGCCCAGCCGGGGTAGGTCCGCGCCAGGTAGATCAGCCGCTCGGGTTCGCGGCTGGAGAAGACCGCCTCGTGAACTGCCCTGGCGGGCTTTGACGGCAACCGTTTAAGCCTCGGAACCTCGCCGTCGATGGACAGCAGCGCCGGGTTCCGTCCGCCCAGCACGCCGGTAAGCAGGCCGCCCACGCCGCCGGCAAGGTCGTGGACCGGCGTCCGCAGCTGGGCGTGCCCGAACGGAGTGAGGTCACGGCTGTCCCAGTAGATCGGTGCGGTGTCCCCGGCGCTCATCGTTCCATGCTAGCCGGGAAGGGGTGGGGCCCCGCCGGGCGGTCAGCGACCGGCGGCCGTAATCCATACCCCGACCACCCAGGTGCTGGCGGCCAGGCAGGCCAGCCCGAACTCGGCGAGCATTCCCAGGCCGGTGGCCTTCAGGGCAGCCCAACTGGACCTGGCCGCCGTCGGAAAATCCCTGGTGCGGAGGAACTCGCTGACCAGCAGGCCGGCGGCAAAACCAATGAAGAGTCCCAGCACCGGGATGATGAACATCCCCACAACGGCCGCCACGAGCGCCACCACGACGCTCCGACTGGGGATGGCGTGCTGCTTGAGCTTCCTGCCGGTGAGCACGGCGCCGGCGGTCATGCCCGCGGCAACAAAGATCATGGCCACCGCGAATACCACCCATCCCACGGTGCCTGCGCCGCCCCAGATGGCCCAGGCCAGCAGGCTGATGCCTACCAGGACGCTGCCGGGAAGGACGGGGATGATGGTGCCGGCCACGCCCACCAGGATTCCCAGGCCGCACAGGATGGTCACCACGGTTTCGGAGGTCATGGTCCCCAGTCTAGGGGCGCTCCTGAAGCGCCCGACGGCGGTGCTTCCTTCCGCGAAGGAGGCACCGCCGTCGTTGCCTGTCCCCAGGCGCGGGCCTACTCCGCGTCCACCGCCGCGGCGACGGCGGCGGTGACCGCGGGGGCGACGCGGGGGTCCAGCGGGCTGGGCACGATGTAGTCGGCCGACAGGTCCTCGGCGGCGAGCTCCGCGATGGCGCGGGCGGCGGCCAGTTTCATGGCCGGCGTGATTCGGCGTGCGCCGGCGTCCAGCGCGCCGCGGAAAATACCCGGGAAGGCCAGGACGTTGTTGATCTGGTTCGGGAAGTCGCTGCGGCCGGTAGCCACCACCGCGGCGTACTTCACGGCTACCTCGGGCAGGACTTCGGGGTCCGGGTTGGACAGGGCGAACACAATGGCGTCCTGGTTCATCAATGCCAGGTGTTCCTCGGCCAGCTTGGAGGAGGAGACGCCGATGAACACGTCCGCGCCGGCCAGTGCTTCGGCGGGGCCGCCGGTGATGCCGCGGGGGTTGCTGCGGGCTGCGATGTCCGCCTTCTTGCCGGCGGTGTCGGCTGCAAGGTCGGCGCGGCTGCTGTTGATGATGCCGCGCGAGTCCAGAAGGACGACGTCGGTGATGCCGGCGGCCAGGAGGATCTCGGCGACGGCGATGCCGGCGGCGCCGGCACCGGATACCACCACCTTGAGGCCCTCAAGGCCCCGGCCTGTCACCTTGGCGGCGTTGGTGAGGGCTGCGAGGGCCACGACGGCGGTCCCGTGCTGGTCGTCGTGCATGACGGGGCAGTCCAGCGCTTCGATCAGCTTTTCCTCGAGCTCGAAGCAGCGGGGTGCGGAGATGTCCTCGAGGTTGACGGCGCCGAAGCTGGGGCGCAGCCGGACCAGGGTCTCCACGATCTCGTCCACGTCGGTGGTGTTCAGGACCAGCGGGATGGAGTCGAGGTCGCCGAAGGTCTTGAAGAGCGCCGATTTGCCTTCCATGACGGGCAGGGAGGCGCTGGCGCCGATGTTTCCCAGGCCCAGGACGGCCGTGCCGTCGCTGACCACGACCACCAGGCGCTCGGCCCAGGTGAGGGTGCGGGCCAGTTCCGGCCTGGCGTGGATGGCGCGGCTGACTTCGGCAACACCGGGGGTGTAGGCGATGGACAGGTCCCGCTTGTTGGAGAGCGGAACGGTGCTGGTCACGGACAGCTTGCCGCCCCGGTGCGCGCCGAAGATCTCGTCTTCGGTCAGGGCCGTCGCTGCTGAGTTGTCGGTGGCGGTAACTGCGTCAATGGACACGTCGTTGTCTCCTGGTGCTCGCCGTGGGCGCACGGCACATGGAGCTGGAACCCGGCCGGGCCCAGCGGGGAAAGTAGTGCGACCGGAAACCCAGGGGTGGCGGGTCCAGGGGGAACGCCGGGGGTGTTTCCGCCCTGCCGCTCCGGTGCGACCATGGTAGGCACCCCCGAACGGCCGGCCTGGACCTCAAAGAGCCACTCATGCAGTGCCAAAAGGTTTAAGCGCGCAATTTAGTGACCCAGATCACGACATTATGGCGGATTTAATTGCCTATTGGTCTAGACCAGTTACGCGGTTTTGGTCACTGTTAATCCGGATTCAGCGTCCGGAGACAAGCGCCCGCAGGCCTTTTTGAGGTCTTCCTCGGCCTCGAAGAGGGAAAGCCGGCGGTTCCGCACGGACTGGACCAGACCAGTGACAGTCAGCAGGAGGACCCGCGCGCCCACCGCATCGCCGCACGCGCCGGCAACGAGCTTCTCACTGAGCGCGTCGATCTCGCGCAGGAAGCTCCGTGGTATCCCGCTCCGGCAGGTAGACACTCCGGCTCAGGCACTGCTCCACGGCAGGCTGCATGACGCGCATGTGGAAGATCTCCATCACCAGGCCGGAGAGTGCACGGCCGCGGAAACGCGGCGACGATCCACGGGCACCGGCCTGCAGCTCGTCCAGCTGGTGCCGGAAGAGTGCGAGCATCAGGTGGGTGGGAGACGGGAAATACCGGTAGAGCGTCCCCAGCGGGACGTCGGCTTTTTCTGCGACTTCGGACAGCTCCACGGCGTCCAGCCCCTTGCGGGCAAACCCTGCGGCGGTATCGAGGATCCGCGCGTAACGGAGGCGCTGGCGGGGAGCGGAAGGCCGGGCGGCCATGGGCGGATGGTCTGAAAAAGTCTCGGGCATCAGCATTCCGGGGTTGTGTTTTAGGGGACTGCGGCCAGGAGTGCCCCCACTTCCGTACCACCCTGCAGCCCGGTTCAACTATACGGCAACCGCACCGAGCAGGTTGGTCAGCGGGCTTACCTTCCGCCGTCTTCGGGTCAGTCCACGCCCTTGATCTTGACGACGAAAACAGCGCCCAAAAGCCCAATGACGGCGGCGGTCAGGAACAAGGTCCGGTAGCCGCCCGCATACGTCACGGCCACCAGCGCCAGGGCCGGGGCAACCACCTGGGGCAGGGAGTTGGCCACGTTGATGACGCCCATGTCCTTGCCGCGGCTGACGGCGAACGGGAGGACCTGGGTCAGCAGGGCGAAGTCCACCGCAAGGTAGGCTCCGAAGCCGATGCCCAGGACCGCCGCCCCGGCGAGGGCGCCCGGCCACACCGGGAAGAACGCCATGATGGCCCCGGCCATGGCGATCGTGGCGGACGAACCGATGACGAACGGCTTCCGCCGGCCCACCCTGTCGCTCCAGGGACCGGCCAGCACGGCGGTGATCATCACCATCACCGCATAGATGCCGGTCAGGACCAGTACCCCCGCGGCCGGGTCCGGGTAGCCGATCACGTCCCGCAGGAAGAACAGCAGGTACACGATGGTCAGCTGGTTGCCCACGTTCACCAGGAACCGCGCCAGCCACGCCCAGGCGAAGTCCGGATACCGCACCGGGCTGATCCAGAATCCCTTGAGAAAGGCGCGGGGCGGAAAGCTTCCAGTTCCGACGCCGGCAGGGCGGGATCGTTCCGGTGGAAGAGGTACGGCAGGACGGACAGCAGGAGGGCCGCGGCGCACAGCCAGTAGCCCACCATGAAGTTGCCTGCAACCACCGCCCCGAAGACGGCGCCGGTGAGGATGCCCAGGGTCTGGCCCATCGCCGCGAGTCCGCCCACTCCGCCGCGCTGGGCGACGGGCACCCGGTCCGGGACAGCGGCGGTGATGGCGGCGTAGGCGGCGTTCGCGCCCAGCTGCACCAGGCACCAGAAAAGCACCATGAGCGCCACGGCCCCTGAAAACGACATGGCCAGGAGGGCCGCCGTCGCCAGGACCGCCCCTGCCAAAACCCACGGGGCGCGGCGGCCAAAGCTTGAGGTGGTCCGGTCCGAGAGGGCGCCGAAAAGCGGGTTGGCCACCAAGGACACGGCGGCGCCGCAGGCCGTCACCAGGGAAAGGATGGCTTCCTTGCTGGGCGCGTCGATGCTGATGGCCTGTTGGCCGATGAACACGTTGATCGGGCCGAAGAAGGCCGCGTTGATGCCGACGTTCACCAATACCAGGCCGGTCACCCACCGCGCGGTGACCTTCTGCACCGGCTCGGCGAGCGCCGCCGCCGCACTTTCCGGTGGAGAGCCGCCCGGCGGCAGAGGCTTCTTGGACAGACTCATTGGCTTGGCTCCCCCTGGTGCGGCCGGTTGGCGGTGGGAATCAGACTATCGTGGGCCGTACCTGGCCGCTGGGCCCCGCCCCGGCCGCCCCGTCACTGAAGACCAAGGAGCAACAGATGAGCGCACCCACTCCCGCAGGAAACGCACCCGTGAACACTGCAGACCTCTATGACGAGCGCGGCTCCGAACTGGCATCGATCTCCCTGCAGTTCCAGTCCCTGGGCGGCCGGACGCATTTCAGCGGCCCGGCCCGGACCATCCGGTGCTTCCAGGACAACGCCCTGGTGAAGTCGACGCTGGCATCCCCGGGGAACGGCGCCGTCCTGGTGGTGGACGGCGGCGGATCGCTGGGGACGGCCCTGATGGGGGACATGATCGCCGAAAGCGCCGTGGCGAACGGCTGGGCCGGCGTCGTGATCAATGGCGCCATCCGGGACCGGGAGGCCCTTGCCCGGCTGGACCTTGGGGTCAAGGCGCTCGGCAGCAACCCGAAGAAGAGCCTGAAGGCCGGCGCCGGGGAGGTCGACGTGGACGTGGTGATCGACGGCGTCACCATCCGTACCGGGGCCGGCATCTGGTGCGACCCCGACGGCATCCTCGTGGAGGCCTAGGCAGGGAGCGCACCCGGCACCGGCCGCCGCAGAAAAGTTGGCAGGGCAGGGAATAAAAAGTGCGAGTAAGATAGTTACTGAAAGCAACTATCGCTGCTTATATCCTTTTCTTCCCCTGGAGCCCCCATGTCTAAAGCCTCTGCCGCGCCGCGCGCCGGAGAAACACTGACGCAACGCCAGATCGTCACGGTAATGGTTGGCCTGATGCTGGGTATGTTCCTCGCATCCCTGGACCAGACCATCGTTTCGACGTCCATTTACACCATCGCCAACGATCTCGACGGGCTCTCGCTGCAGGCGTGGGCCACCACCGCGTACCTGATCACGTCCACCGTCAGCACCCCGCTGTACGGCAAGTTGAGCGACATCTTCGGCCGCCGGCCGCTGTACCTGACGGCCATCGCCATCTTCCTGGTGGGTTCGCTCTACGCGGGCTCTGTGCACTCGATGACCGAGCTGGCCATTGCCCGCGGCATACAGGGCCTCGGCGCGGGCGGGCTGCTGGCCCTGGCGCTGACCATCATCGGCGACATCGTCTCCCTCAAGGACCGTGCCAAGTTCCAGGGCTACTTCATGTCCGTGTTCGGCATTTCCTCGGTTCTCGGTCCCGTGGTGGGCGGCGCATTCGCCGGATCAGCGAACATCCTGGGCTTTGACGGCTGGCGCTGGGTCTTCTTCATCAACATCCCCATCGGCTTTGCCGCCCTGACGGTGGTGTTCCTGTTCCTGCACCTGCCTGCGAAGCACCTGAAGCAGAAGATCGACTACTGGGGCGCCGCGGCCATCACGGTGGCCATCGTTCCGCTCCTGCTGGTGGCCGAGCAAGGCCGTTCCTGGGGCTGGGCCTCGGTCAACTCCTTCCTCTGCTACGGCCTGGGCGTCGTGGGCATTGCCTGGTTCCTGCTCGCCGAAAAGCGCGCCGGCGACTACGCCCTGATCCCGCTGCGGCTCTTCCACAACGTCACGTTCGGGCTGTCCTCGCTGCTGAACTTCATCATCGGCATCGGCATGTTCGGCGCCATCGCCATGCTTCCCATGTACCTGCAGCTGGTGAAGGGCCTCACCCCCACGCAGGCGGGCCTGATGATGATCACCTTCACGGTGGGCATCCTGTTCGGTTCCATCACCGCCGGCCGCACCATTTCCGCGTCCGGAACGTTCCGCATCTTCCCCATCATGGGCACCGGCATCCTGACCGCTGCCGCGCTGGTGATGGGCTTCTCCCTGGGCGTGGACACAGGGCTGTGGGTTCCCGGCCTCATCGCCGTGTTCTTCGGCATCGGCCTGGGCTTCTGCATGCAGCCCCTCACCCTTGCCATGCAGACCTCCGTTCCGCCGCGCGACATGGGTGTAGGCACCTCCTCCGCGGCCTTCTTCCGCTCCATGGGCGGCGCCGTGGGGACCGCCGTGTTCATCTCCATGCTCTTCAGCCTGGCCGCCAGCCGGATCGCCGACGGCATGAAGAGCGCCACCACGGACCCCGCCTACCTCGCCGTCCTGAAGGACCCGGCGGTCGCGTCCGATCCTGCCAACGCCAAGCTGTATGACTTCTTCAAGAACGGCGCCTCCAACGATTCGCTGAACGACACCAGCTGGCTGCACAGCGCCAACTCCACCCTGACCAGGCCCATCACCGAAGGCTTCGCCACCTCGATCGACACCGTGATGCTGACCGCTGCCGCCCTGACGGGCCTGGCGTTCCTCATCAGCTTTGCGTTGCCGCGGAAAAAGCTGACGGACCAAAAAGCCTCGCCGCAGGACAAGGACGACATGCAGATTCCGGCCCACTAGGCCCGGAAAAGCACGGACAAACGACGACGGCGGCACGGCCCGCCGTCGTCGTTTTTCGTTGTGGGGCAAGATGTGGGGCAAGGGGCGCCAAGTGGAACCTGCGGCGGTGACGTGCCACACTGTTTAGCGCGTGTGCGCCGGCCCGTTGGGCCGGTACCGCAGCCGACGACGTCCGCACCGCATCCATAAACCCCCAACACCAGGGAGAACCATGCCCACTGCACAGGAGCAGACAACCACCCGGATTCCGCGGCGGGTGATCTGGCTGGCGCTCGCGGGGGCGGTGGGCGGATTCCTCTTCGGCTTCGATTCGTCCGTGGTCAACGGTGCCGTGGACGCCATGAAGGAAGAATTCGCCCTGTCCGAGGCCGTGACCGGCTTCGCCGTCGCCATCGCCCTGCTTGGCTGCGCCGCCGGGGCCTTCCTGGCCGGCAAGGTGGCGGACCGCTACGGCCGCATTCCCGCCATGAAACTGGGCGCGTTGCTCTTCCTGGTGAGCGCTGTGGGCACGGGCTTCTGCTTCGGCGTCTGGGACCTGATCTTCTGGCGCCTGGTGGGCGGCCTGGGCATCGGCCTGGCGTCCGTGATCGCCCCCGCCTACATTTCCGAGATTTCACCGCGAAAGGTCCGGGGACGACTGGCCTCCCTGCAGCAACTGGCCATCACCACCGGTATCTTCGCAGCCCTGCTCTCCGATGCGCTCCTGGCCACGACGGCCGGTGGCGCAGACCAGTCGTTCTGGCTCGGTATCGAAGCCTGGCGGTGGATGTTCCTTGCCGCCGCCGTTCCCGCCGTCGTGTACGGCTGGGTGGCCTTCACGCTGCCTGAATCCCCGCGCTTCCTGGTGTTCCAGGGCAAGGAAGACCAGGCACGGAAGGTCTTCGATTCGATTGCGCCCGCCGAGGACACCGACCGGCACATCCGCGACATCCGGGAAGCCATCGAGGAAGACAAGCTGGCCGGCCAAAAGGGTTCCCTGCGCGGCAAGGCGTTTGGCCTGCAGGCGGTGGTGTGGGTGGGCATCATCCTGTCCGTGCTGCAGCAGTTCGTGGGCATCAACGTGATCTTCTACTACTCCACCACGCTGTGGAAGGCCGTCGGGTTCCAGGAAAAGGACTCGCTGGCCATTTCGGTGGCGACGGCCGTGACCAACATCCTGGTCACCCTGGTGGCCATCGCCCTGGTGGACCGTATTGGCCGGCGCCCCATCCTCCTCACCGGGTCCGTGGGGATGGCGGTGTCCCTGGCCGCCATGGCCCTCGCATTCTCCTCGGCAACGGGCAGCGGCGAGGACATCACCCTGCCGGGCGCCTGGGGGCCGGTGGCACTGGTGGCAGCCAACGTGTTCGTGATCAGCTTCGGCGCGTCCTGGGGGCCGCTGGTGTGGGTGCTCCTGGGCGAGATCTTCCCGTCCAAGATCCGTGCCCGGGCCTTGGGCCTGGCAGCTGCCGCGCAGTGGGTGGCCAACTTCGCCATTACGCTCAGCTTCCCGGTGATGGCCGCCGGCTCGCTACCCCTGACGTACGCCATGTACGCGCTGTTCGCGGCGGCGTCCTTCTTCTTCGTGATGTTCAAGGTGCCGGAGACCAACGGAATGTCCCTGGAGCAGGCAGAGACGCTGTTCGTTCCCAAGGGTTCCAAGAAGGCCTCGTAACGGCGCCCCGGCTTTCGCTGGAAACAACAAACCCTCCATCACCTGGCGTGATGGAGGGTTTGTTGTTGTCCGGCCGCTTACACCACGTGTGGTTCGTGTGAGGAAAGGTACGCCCGGCCGCCGAGGGCGATCAGGATGGCCACCACCATGGCCGCCGCACCGGCAAAGAACGGAACCTGCGGGCCAAAGTGCTCACCGAGCTGTGCCGCCGCGAAGGGGGCCAGGGCGCCGCCCATCCAGCGGACGAAGTTGTAGCCGGAGGACGCCACCGGGCGGGGCGAATCGGAAACACCCATGGCCAGTTCCGTGTAGATGGTGTTGTTGACGCCCAGCAGGGCGCCGGCAACGATCACGAGGACGACGACGGCCGGCACCGAGTGCCCCGCCGCCAGGCCCAGCCCGGCCAGGTCCAGCATGAGCAGGAACAGCGTGCCGGTCAGTACCTTGACGGCACCGAAGCGGGCCTGCAGCGGCGGTGCCACGAAGACGGAGAAGACGGCCACGGCCACGCCCCAGCCGAAGAAGACGCCGCCGATTCCGTAGGCGTTCATGCCCAGGATGAACGGCGTGAAAGCCAGGATGGTGAAGAAGCCGTAGTTGTAGAACAGGCCACTCGCCGCCGTCGTCCGCAGTCCCTTGTGGCCCAGTGCCAGCAAGGGGTCCCGCAGGCGGACCTTGCGCTCGGGCAGCGGCGTCTTGGGCAGCAGGGCAATCAAGGCGATGAAGGCGGCCGCCATGAGGACGGCGGTGCCGAAGAACGGTGCGCGCCACTGCCAGCCGCCCAGGAGGGCGCCCAGAAGCGGGCCGAGCGAGATGCCCAGGCCCAGGGCAGCTTCGTAGAGGATGATCGCGGTCCCGGCGCCGCCGCTGGCGACGCCGACGATGACGGCCAGGGCCGTGGCCACGAACAGGGCATTGCCCAGGCCCCAGCCGGCCCGGAAGCCCACCAGCTCACTGACGCTGGCGGACAGGCCGGAGAGCGAGGAGAAGACGACGATGACGGCCAGGCCGATCAGCAGGGTCCGTTTGCCGCCGATCCGGGACGAGACAAACCCGGTGATCAGCATGGCGAGGGCAGTGACCAGGAAGTAGCTGGTGAACAGCAGCGAGACCTGGCTGGGGCTCGCCTGCAGGTTGGTGGCAATGGCGGGGAGGATGGGGTCCACCAGGCCGATGCCCATGAAGGCGAACACTGCAGCGAGCGCGGTGGCCCACACCGCCTTCGGCTGCTTGAGGAATGAGGCCTTTTCAGCCTGCAAGGTGTTTTCTGGTGCCGGCAGGGTTTCTGCGAGCTGGCCGTCCATGGAGGGTACTCCTAAATTCGTCACTGGTTCAGTTCTGGAGGTAAGCGTTGATTTTGTCGATGACCGGCAGCGCGTCCGAAAGGGCTTTGCGGTCCTGGTCGCTGAGGGTGCTCAGGATGCCTGCCATCACTTGGTTGCGGCGCCGGTTTGCCGAATCGACGGCGTCCCGGCCTTCGGGGGTGAGGATCACCCTGACAGCGCGGGAGTCTTTCGGATCCGGTTCGCGGCGGGCCAGCCCGGCGCGTTCGAGCTTGATGATCTGCTCGGTGGCGCTGGGGACGCGGACCCCGAGATTGCGGGCGATCTCGCCGACGCGCTGGCCCTCGTCCAGCAGCATCTTGAGGGTGCTGAGCTGGGCGGCGCTGAGTTCACCGTCGGCGTCGAGGCGCCGGACCAGGTAAACGCTGTGGCGGAGGGCCTCGCGGAATCCGCTGGCAAGTTCCTGGAGTGAGTTATCGTCGTTCATCGTTAGGTAGCCTAACATTTAGGGCACCTAACAGTCAAGATTTAGAGAGTCAACTTCATCCCGACGTGGCTGGCCTCGAAGCCCAGCTGCCCGTAGAACCGGTGCGCGGCGGAGCGGCTGTGGTGCGTGGTCAGCTGCATCAGGGTGCAGCCCCGGCGCCGGGACTCCGCGATGGCCCAGCCCACCATGAGCTTCCCCAGGCCCTGCCCGCGAAGGGACGCGGCAACACGGACGCCCTCGAGCTGCGAACGCCACGCACCCTGCCGGGAGATGCCGGGAAGGAAACTGAGCTGGAAGGTGGCCACCACGGGGCCGGCCTGGTCCCCCGCCGGCACGGTCTCGCCGACGATCAAGAGGTGGGCGGGGTCGGCGTCGATCGCGTCAAAGGCCCGCTGGTACGGCTCCATGTCCTGTGCGGTCTCGCGGCCGGCGCCCAGGGCGTCGTCAGCGAGCAGCTGCACCATGGCCGGGAGGTCGGCAGGGGTGGCGTGGCGGAGGCGGAACGTGCCGCCGTCGACGTCGGCGGTCAGCAAAGGAGTCACGGCGCTTTGGATATCGGTCACCTGCCCAGCTTGGCACAGGATCTGAGCGGGGGTTTGGGGAAACCCGGCAAAAGGTGAGCGGGGGTTGCGGTAAAACACGCAAAAGGTGAGCGGGGGTTTCCGGGGCGCTGCACGACTGACGACGCCGGCACCCACTCCTGCGATGAAGTGGGTGCCGGCGTCGTCGGGATGGCGCGCGTCAGGCGGGGGCGCCTGCCAGTTCAGCCTGCCGTTCCTCTACAAGGGTGGCGACGGCACTGAACAGCGGGTGGTCGGCTTCGAGTCCGGTGATCCTGGCCGTGGCGTCAGCCGGGCTGGCGGAGCCGAGAATGCCCGCGAGTTCGGTGGCCTCCGCGTCTGCGGGATCGTTGAAGCGGAGTGCGGCAGCGATGGCGCCCAGCAGGGCCTCCGGCACCACGCCGCGTTCTGCCAGCTCCGCCGCCGGGCCCATGAACCTCTCGTGGCGGCTCAGCTTCCGCAGCGGGGCTCGGCCCACCCGGTTGACGGTATCCGGCAGGTACGGGTTGGAGAACCGGACCAGGATTTTCTGGACATACGCCTCCTGCTCGTCGTTGCTGAAGCCGTGCTTGGCCACCAGGAGCTGCTTGGTCTCCTCCAGCACCGCCCGGACATCCTCCGCCACATCCTGGTCCGCCATGGCGTCGGAGATCTTTTCCAGCCCCGCCTCAAACCCCAGGTAGGCCGCGGAGGCGTGCCCGGTGTTCACGGTGAACAGCTTCCGTTCGATGTACGGCGAGAGGTCGTCCACGAAGCTGGCACCGGGGATCACGGGGGCGGAGTCGCCGAAGGCTGTCCTGTCGATCACCCATTCGTAGAAGGTTTCCACGGTGACGTCCAGGCCCTGGCCGGGCTCCTGGTTGGGCACGATCCTGTCCACGGCGGTGTTCGCGAAGACCACCTTCCCGTCAAGGGCCCCGGCGGCGGCCCCCGGCTGGGCGGCCACCTCCTTGGCCAGGATGTCCGTGGCGTTGATGGCGTTCTCGCAGGCCATCACCTGCAGGGGAGCCCGGCCGGGCTCCCTGGCGGCGATGCCCTTGGCGATCACGGGCGCCACGAACTTCAGGATGTGCGGGCCTACCGCCGTGGTGACAATGTCCGCGGTCGCGATCTCCGCGACCAGCTCAGCCTCCTGGGCGTTGGAGTTCAGCGCCCGGAAGTTGTCCACCGTCCGCACGGCGGGGTTCTCACCCACCTCGTGGACCGCGTAGCTGTCCGCAGCCGCCAGCCGGGTGATCAGTTCCTCGGCCACGTCCGCGAACACCACCTCGTAGCCGGCATCATGCAGGAGCAGGCCCACGAAGCCGCGCCCGATGTTGCCGGCGCCAAAATGTACAGCCTTCACTATGCGTTGACCTTTCCGAAGAGCTCCAGGACTTCATCCTCAGACGTGGCAGCCTCGAGCCGGGCCACTTGCTCCTTGTTCGTGAAGACCTTGGCGATGGAGGACAGGATGTGCAGGTGTTCGTTGTTGATGCCTGCGACACCCACCACGAACTTCACTTCCTTGCCATTCCAGTCGATGCCTTCCGGGTAGCGGATCACGGACACCGCGGACTTGCGGATGTGGTCCTTGGCGGCGTTGGTGCCGTGCGGGATGGCCAGGAAGCTGCCCATGTAGGTGGACACCGATTCCTCGCGCTCGTGCATGGCGGCGATGTAGCCCTCATCCACTGCGCCCCGGGCCAGCAGGAGCCTGCCGGCTTCGTCGATGGCGGCGTCGCGGGTGGTGGCCGAGCCCGTCAGGACCACGCTCTCCCGTGCCAGGATCTCGGAGGTCCCGGCGGCGGGGGCTGCGGTCCCTGCCGCGGCAGCAGGCGCAGCGTCCACCGGAGCCTCGGCGGCGTGCGCACCGTGGGTGGCGCCGGCGTCGGCCGAGCCATCGCGCTCGGTGTTGCTTTCGCGGACCAGCTCGACAATCTCGTCATACCGCGGGCTGCTCATGAAGTTGTCCACGGAGTAGTGCACGGCGCTGGACGTCGCCGGCTTGGCACGCTCGGTGAGGTCCTGGTGGGTCACCACGACGTCGTAGCTGTCGGTGAGGTTGGCAATCGAGGCGTTGGTGACCTTGACGTCGGGGAAACCGGCGGCCTTGATCTTGTTCCGCAGCACCGAGGCTCCCATGGCACTGGAGCCCATGCCGGCGTCGCAAGCGAACACCACGTTGCGGACCGGGCCGGCCAGGACGCCCACCCCGCCGCGGCCGGCGGCCGCACCGGCGGCAGTTCCCATGCCGGCTCCGGTGAGGGTTGAGGCAACCGAGCTCTTCTTGCCCTTCATCTCCTCCATCCGGGCGGTGGCGTCGCCGAGGTCGGCCTCATCGCTGTGCTTGGTGGTCCGCAGGATGACCGAGGACACCAGGAAGGAAACTGCCGCCGCGAGGACCACGGACAGGATCACGCCGAAGTAGCTGTCGCGGGAGGTCTGCGCCAGCACGGCGAAGATGGAGCCCGGGGCGGCCGGCGCCACGAGGCCGGAGTTGGTGACGGCGAGGGTGGCGATGCCGGTCATGCCGCCGGCGATGGTGCCCAGGATCAGCAGCGGGCGCATCAGGACATACGGGAAGTAGATCTCGTGGATGCCGCCCAGGAACTGGATGATGGCTGCGCCGGGGGCTGAAGCCTTGGCGGCACCACGGCCGAAGAACGCATACGCGAGGAGCAGGCCCAGGCCGGGGCCGGGATTGGCTTCCAGCAGGAACAGGATGGATTTGCCCTGCTCCAGCGACTGTTGCACGCCCAGCGGGGTGAGCACGCCGTGGTTGATGGCGTTGTTCAGGAACAGGACCTTGGCGGGCTCGATAAAGATGCTGGTCAGCGGCAGGAGTCCGTTGTGGACCAGGAACTGCACGAAGTTGCCTGCAGCCGTACTGAACGCAGTAACCAGCGGCGATATGCCATAGAAGCCCAGCAGGGCCAGCAAGGCACCCCAAATGCCGGCGGAGAAGTTGTTGACCAGCATCTCGAAGCCGGGGCGGATCTTGCCGTCCCAGATGGAGTCGATCTTCTTCATGGTCCAGCCGCCCAGCGGGCCCATGATCATGGCGCCGATGAACATGGGGATGCCGGCACCGACGATCACACCCATGGTGCCGATGGCACCCACCACGCCGCCGCGGACGTCGTAGACCATCTTGCCGCCCGTGTAGCCGATCAGCAGGGGCAGCAGGTAGGTGATCATGGGGCCAACGAGGCCGATGTTGGGCTTCCCGTCGGTCTCGCCGAAACCACCCAGCTGAGGCACCGGCAGCCAGCCCTTCTCAATGAAGAGGGCGGTGATGATGCCCCAGGCGATGAACGCACCGATGTTGGGCATGATCATGCCGGACAGGAATGTCCCGAACTTTTGGACGTGCACGCGCGCGCTGGTGCGGGGTTTTGCAACTGTCTCTGTTGCCATGTGATTTCCTAACCGTCATTCCTGCTGCTCCGCAGGATGGTCCGAATGATTACGACGACGTAGTGCTGGGTGATGCGCTGATTGGGGCTTAACCGGCGGTGCTGGTGGAGATCCGGTGCAGCCATTCGAGAAAGAGCTTGAGTTCCGAGCTGGAAAGCTGGTCAGAGTGCGAGGCCTGAAGTGCGGCGTTCAGGGCGATCGCTGCCACCACCACCGAGGACTTTCCGGTGCTGCCCGCGGCCGGGCCGCTGGCGGGCTCGGCGGACACCGCGAAGATCATGGCGTCCCGGGTCATGGTGGACAATTCGAGGTTCCTCTCGGCGACGGACTCCGCAATCAGCATCAACGTCACGCCCACGTTGGCCGCCAGGATGGACCTGGCCGCTTCCCTCGGCTGGACGTTCAGCTGGCCCGCCGCCGCTGCCTTGTTCAGCATCTCCTCCATCAGCGACTCGGCGTCCGCCACGATGGCAGGCCGGCTTTCCGGGCGGATGTTGCCGAACATCACCAGGTACAGCTCGGGCTGGTTCAGGCCGAACTGGACGTGGTTGTCCCACATTCTCCGGATGTCCTCAAGCGGCTGTCCGGAAGGGGCGAAATCCCTTTCGCCCGCGACATATTCCTCAAACCCTGCGGCGACGACGGCGTCGAACAGTCCTTCCTTGTCACCGAAGTGGTGGTACAGCGTGGGCGCCGAAACGCCCGCCAGCTGGGTGATCTGGCGGGTGGACACCGGCGCTCCCGCGGAATTTGCCAGCAAGCTCCGCGGCTGCGCGGAGCAGCCGCATTTTGGGGGAAGCTGGCCATCCAAACTCATAACCGCTACCCTAGCACCTATAGCGTTGCTATATGAACTGAATCACATACAATTTTTTCAGGCGCGTTTCCTGCCCTGGACGTAGCAGTCCACCGGCAGCCCCGGCACGGCGCCGGAGACCTTGGCGGGCCTGTCTACCGGCAGAGAATGAGGACCTTCAGTGCAGAACTTCCCAGGAGTAGGCGTCAGTCCAGGCCGCGTCATCGGCACCATCCGCCAGATGCCCAAACCAATCAGCGAGCCGCCTGCCGGCGAGCAGCTGGCGGCCGGCACCACTGCCGAAGAAGCGACTGCAGCATTGAAGGCCGCGGCCCAGGCCGTGCACGACGAACTGAAGGACCGGGCAACCCATGCCGTGGGTGACGGCAAGGCAGTCCTGGAAGCCACCGCGCTGATGGCCAAGGACACCATGCTGATCAAGGGCGCGGCCAAGCTTGTGGCCCGCGGGACCTCCGCCGAACGCGCCATCTGGGAATCCGGTTCCTCGGTTTCCGAGATGCTGCACAACCTGGGCGGCTACATGGCCGAACGCGCCACCGACGTCCTGGACGTCCGGGCCCGGATCGTCGCGGAGCTTCGCGGGGTTCCCGCCCCCGGCATCCCCGCCTCCAACACCCCGTTCGTCCTGGTGGCCGAGGACCTGGCGCCGGCAGACACCGCCACGCTGGACCCCAACAAGGTCCTGGCGCTGGTCACTGCCGGGGGTGGCCCGCAGTCCCACACGGCCATCATCGCCCGGTCCCTGGGTCTCCCGGCAGTCGTTGCCGCCGTCGGCGTTGACGAACTCGCGGACGGCACCGAGGTGTACGTTGACGGCGCTGCCGGCAACATCACTTCCGAACCGGACGAGACCCTCCGGGCAACAGCCGAGGCCTGGGCTGCCACGGCGTCGCTGCTGGCAGAATTCAACGGCACGGGCACGACGGCGGACGGCCACGAGGTGCCGCTGCTCGCCAACGTGGGCGGCGGCAAGGACGCCGAGGCCGCTGCGAAGCTCGGAGCCCAGGGCGTGGGCCTGTTCCGCACCGAGTTCTGCTTCCTGGAACGCGACACCGAACCCAGCGTCGAAGAGCAGGCAGCTGCCTACAAGAGCGTCTTCGACGCATTCCCCGGCAAGAAAGTGGTCCTGCGCACGCTGGACGCCGGCGCCGACAAGCCCCTGCCCTTCCTGACCGACTCCACGGAACCCAACCCGGCGCTGGGTGTCCGCGGCTACCGCACCGACTTCACCACTCCCGGCGTCCTGGACCGGCAGCTGGAAGCCATCGCACTGGCCCAGCAGCAGTCCGAGGCCGACGTCTGGGTCATGGCCCCCATGATCTCCACCGCCGAGGAAGCCGCGCGCTTCGCCTCCATGTGCGCGGACGCCGGCATCAAGACCCCCGGCGTCATGGTGGAGGTCCCCTCCGCCGCCCTCACCGCCGAAGCGATCCTCCGCGAAGTGGGCTTCGCCAGCCTGGGCACCAACGACCTCACCCAGTACGCCATGGCCGCCGACCGCCAGCTCGGCCCCCTGGCCAACCTGAACACCCCGTGGCAGCCCGCGGTCCTGCGCCTCGTCGGGCTCACGGTTGAAGGTTCCAGGGCCGAAGGCCACAACAAGCCCGTGGGTGTCTGCGGTGAGGCTGCCGCGGACCCCGCCCTCGCCGTCGTCCTCACCGGGCTTGGCGTGACCACCCTGTCCATGACGGCCCGCTCGCTCGCCGCGGTGGCCGCCGTGCTGAAGACGGTCACCCTCTCCGAGGCCCAGGAACTGGCAAAACTTGCCCTCTCCGCGCCTAGCGCCACGGAAGCCCGGGCATGGGTACGGGAGAAACTGCCGGTCCTGGAGGAACTGGGGCTCTGATCCGGAGGAATCGGCCTCGCCTGCCGGCACCCGGACGCGGGATAGGCTACGTCCATGGCATTGATAGCCCCCCGCGTTACGGCCGGCCTGCCCGCAGGCGAGGCCGGCAGCCTTGCGCGCGCCCTGAAGGACAGCAACGACATCACCGTCTTCGTTGACGGCACCGTCCACCGCCTGCCCGCGCAGGCACGGGACGCCGTCGTGGATCTCCTGGCACGGCTGGGCCGCGGCGAAACGGTGACTGTGAGCAGCGTGGAAGAAATGCTGACCACTTCCCAGGCCGCGGAACTGGCGGGGATCTCGCACACGTACCTGCGCAACATGACCGACCGCGGCGAGATTCCGGTGGAGTACCGCGGCTCGCACCGCAGGATCCGGCAGGCCGACATCCTTGCGTGGCTGGAGCAACAGAAGCTTGAGGACCGGAAGCGCAAGCAGGACAAGGCCGACGTCGGCCACGCCGGCGAGGCGGAGTAGTGCGGTTTCCCCGTGGCCTGCTGCGCCGGAAGGACGCCGGGCTGCGCTCTGCGGAGGTGGCCGCCAATGGTTTGACGGGGAGGTTGTTCTGGGCTGACGGTACGCCCGCACCCGGACAGGGCGCCGCAGGCAGCCCCGCCGGACCGGCCTTTGTGCTCATCCACGGCATCGGCGTCTCCCACCGCTACCTTCGACGGCTGCACGGGGAACTGGCCGGCGCCCCTACCTACTCCCTTGACCTGCCGGGGTTCGCCGGCACCCCCCGGCCCGGCAGGCAGCTCTCCGCGGCGGACTACGGCGCGTTCATCGCCCAGGCATTGAAGGCAAGCGGCATCGACTCCTACATCCTGGTTGGACACTCGATGGGCGTGCAGTTCACCATCGAGGCCGCGCTCTACGCCCCCGAACGGGCGCGCCGGCTGGTCCTGATGGGACCCGTGGTGGACTCCCGGCACCGGAGCGTCCTGCGGCAGGGCGTGGCGCTCTCCCTGGACGCGCTGCTCCGGGAAACTCCCTCATCCAACTGGATTGTCCTCACGGACTACTTCCGCTGCGGCCCGCGCTGGTACTTCACCGAGGTGCCGGTGATGATGGGCTACCCCACGGAGCAGCGGCTGGCCGGCATCAATGTGCCCGTCCTGGTCCTGCGCGGCAACCATGACCAGGTGGCCGGGCCGCAGTGGTGCATCCGGCTCGCCCAGGCCGTGCCGCAGGGAAGTTTCGTGGAAATACCGCAGGCAGGCCACGTGGTCCAGCATGTGCGCCCGCGGCAGGTTGCGGATGCCATCCGGTCCTTCGTCGGGGCACCCTCCCGCTAACCCGGATTCCCGGCGTCAGATCCTGGGCCTTGCCGCCCAGCGCCGCATCTTGAGCGCGGCATGCAGTTCCAGCCGCGGCAATCCCTTCAGTGGGTCCACCCCCAGCAGTTGACGGATCCGCCCCAGCCGGTTGTAGATGCTGCTGCGGTGCAGGTGGAGCCGGGTGGCCACGTCCTGGACGGAGCCGTCATTGTCATACAGCAGCTCCAGCACGGGAATGAGCTCGCCGTTGCGGTCGTGGTCCTCGAGCATCCGGAAGTACACGGACCCGGAATCAGCCCACGCACCCACTCCCCCGCCGGCCGACGCGAGCAGCTGGTAGACGCCGGTGGCGCGGCAGTCCACCAGCTCGCCCAGCTGCGGGTCGACGGCGGCCGCCTGGGCTGCCAGCCGGGACTGCCGGTAGGCCTCCGCGAGCTGGCGCGTCCTGGCGAACCCCTCGCTGATCCCCAGGATGATCCGGTGGACCGGCCGGCCGGAGCGCTTGGCCAGCTCCAGCTGGTAGTGCACCAGCACCTGGGCGTGGTTGGCCCGGCCCGTCGATTCGCGGAACAGCACCACCGAATGGGTATCGGTGCCGGCACTGAAGAGGGCGGCGTCCACACCCACCGTGGCCTGCAGCGCTGTTGAGCGGTGGATCAGGGCCGAAGCGATGGGGTCCGGCCCGCTGGCCCAGCCGTCCGCGTCGAGGATGGTGACCATCTGCCAGGGGCCGCGGCCCTGAACTTCCTTCCAGCCGGCCACCGCCGCCACCGCGTTGGGTTCCCCCGCACAGGCTGCCAGGAACTCACGCTCACGGCCCCGCCGGAACTCAGATTCCGCCGTGTTCGAGTCGAGCAGGAGCCCCGAAAGCAGCTCAAGCTCGTGGTTGACGCCCGGCAATTGGGTGAGGATCGCCGTCGGGCTTTCCTCTGCCGAGTCCTGCTGCACCCACAGATAGCCCACGCGGAAGCCCCGGACCATCAGCGGAACGCAGACCCGGCCCAGCATGCCCAGGTCCGGGTTCCCCGGAATCACCACCGGCCGGACGGCGGTGGCGATCCCGTGGGAGAGCTGCCAGGCGCTGACATCCGCCGGGACCTTCTTGCTCAGCAGGAAGTTCACCCGGACGCGGTCTGCGTGGGACTGGTTGGAGCTGTAGGCAAGCAGGATGCCGTCCAGGTCCTCCAGGGATAGGCCGCGGCCAAGCTTCTGTGCCACCTGTTCGACGAGTTGTTCCACACCCTGCTGCTGCATGGGCTCACACTACTGCCTGCGAAGCCGGTCCCACGAACCAACACGAGGCGACACCTGACGCTTCAGGAGCCGACAGTTGTCGAGCACGGCACGGCAAAAACCCCGGAATCACGCGGCTCCGCTTTCCAGCTTCCAGCCGCTTCCTGTCGCCTGGCTCACAGCCGGATTTATCGTTGAAACACGAAAATCCTTCCACTTTTCCCGGCTTGCCGGGACCACACCTTGGAGCAGACGATGATCATCGGCGTCCCCAAAGAGATCAAGAACAACGAATTCCGCGTAGCCATCACCGCTGCCGGCGTCCATGAGTTCCGCACCCACGGCCACACCGTCCTGGTGGAGCGCGGGGCCGGCCTGGGCTCGGGCATCACCGACGAGGAGTACGCGATCGCGGGCGCCGAGATCGTGCACGAGGCGGACGACGTCTGGTCCCGCGCCGACATGGTCATGAAGGTCAAGGAGCCCATCAAGTCCGAGTACCACCGCTTCCGCAAGGGCCTGATCCTCTTCACCTACCTGCACCTCGCCGCCGAGCCTGAACTGACCCAGGCGCTCATCAACTCCGGCGTCACGGCAATCGCCTACGAGACCGTGCAGGAAGGCCGGACGCTGCCGCTGCTGGCCCCGATGTCCGAGGTGGCCGGCCGCCTGTCCGTCCAGGTGGGCGCCACCTCGCTGATGGCTCCGGCCGGCGGCAAGGGCGTGCTGCTGGGCGGCGTCCCGGGCGTCCGTCCCGCCAAGGTGGTTGTCCTGGGCGCCGGCGTGGCGGGAACCAACGCCGCCGCCATGGCCCTGGGCCTGGGTGCCGACGTGACCATCCTGGACATCAACATCAACCGGCTCCGCGAACTCGACGCCCAGTACCAGGGCCGGCTGAAGACGGTTGCCTCCAACAAGTACGAGATCGAAAAGTCAGTGGTGGACGCCGACCTCGTGATCGGCTCGGTGCTGATCCCCGGCGCCAAGGCCCCCAAGCTGGTCACCAACGACCTCGTGGCCCGGATGAAGCCCGGCTCAGTCCTGGTGGACATCGCCGTGGACCAGGGCGGCTGCTTCGAGGACACGCACCCCACCACGCACCAGGAACCCACCTACAAGGTGCACAACACCATCTTCTACTGCGTGGCCAACATGCCCGGCGCCGTGCCCAACACCTCCACGTACGCACTGACCAACGTCACCCTGCGCTACGCCGTGTCCCTGGCCAACCTGGGCGTCAAGGCCGCGTTCGACCGCGACCCCGCCCTGGCCGCCGGCCTCAACATCGCCGCCGGCCACGTGGCACACCACTCGGTGTCCGAGGCGCACAACCTGCCGCTCGTCGCCGACTGGCACGACCTGGTCTCCGCCTAAGCCCTTCATCGATTGCTCCGTACTTGTCCTTTTGAGCCCTCAAAACGGCATCTACGGAGCAATCGACGGTTTTAAGCCAGTTCGCGTGCCTTTTCAATGATTCTTAGGACCTCCACGGCATCCTCCGGATTTACCGGGAGGGGCAGGGACGAGGCTGCGCCGCCGTGGAGGATCTTCTCCGCCAGGATCCGGTAGAACTCCGGGTAGGCTCCCCGTTCGGTGGGCAGGGCGTCCAGGTGGCCGTCGCGGCCCAGCAGCCCCGCCCATCCAGGCGCTTCCTGCCCGTACGCGGCGTCCAGGGGGCTGCCGCCGGCGGCAAGGTAGGGCTCCTGCGGGTCCACGCCGTTTTTCGTGTACCCGCCCACCGAACCGAGCACCCGGAAGCGCGGCTCCTGCTGCGCGCACAGCATGTTCATGGTCAGGTGGCTTATGACGCCCGATTCGTGCCGCAGGACCAGGAAGACATCATCGTCCGCCCGCTCATCGGACCGGCGCGCCGCCAGCTCGGCGTGGGCCACCGTGGCGGGACCGAACAGCTGCAGCGCCTGGTCCACCAGGTGGCTGCCAAGGTCGAACAGTGCCCCTCCCCCGTCCGCGGCGGTGGCCCGTGCTTTCCATGGCTTGGCGATAGTGGGCTGCCAGCGTTCGAACCGGGACTCGAAGCGTGTCACCTGGCCCAGGGACCGGGCAGCCAGCAGTTTCCGCAGGGTCAGGAAATCACCATCCCACCTCCGGTTGTGGAACACCGTCAATACCCTGCCCAGCTGCCGGGCCGCCTCGACCAGCTCCTGCCCCTGTGCACTGGTCACCGTGAACGGTTTATCCACCACCACGTCCAGTCCGGCCTCCAGGGCCGCCCGGGCCAGCGGATAGTGCGTGTCCGGCGGCGTGGCAAATACCACCAGGTCAAGGTCAGCTGCCCGCCCCAGGACAGCGGCGCCGTCGCGCACCACGTCCGCCTCCGGCAGCCGGGATGCGGCAGCCGCCTGCCGCCCGGCGTCGGACGTGGCAATGACGTCCAGCGAATAGTGGCCGTTGGCTGCCAGCAACGGCGCGTGGAACACGCTCCCTGCCAGCCCGTAGCCGACGACGGCGGTGCGGATGGTGCGGGGGTGGCCTTCAGCTCCAGTCATGGAAACTACGCTATCGCGGGGTGGGCAGCGTTAAACGGGCCGGCACCCCTGGTGAACCAGGAGTGCCGGCTTTTTGGTTGGACCGCGGTGGGTTACTTCTTTACCCAGCCGATGGTGGTCCAGTCCGGGACCTGCGAGGTGCTCTGGAAGAGCGACGGGCCGTAGTTGGCCAGGCCGGTGCGGACGAAGGAGATCTGCGGGCCGTTGAAGACCACGCCCATGGAGTAGTACTTCGCCATGTGCTCCTTCTCCACGTCCATGGCAGCCTTGTTGCGCGCTGCGTTGTCCTCGATGGAGGCGAGGTCGGCGATCTTCTTGTCCAGATCGGCGTCGCCCAGCTTGTTCTCGTTGACCTTGGAGTCGTAGTACTGCTTGACGGCGTCGGTGGCATCCGGGCCCACGGTGTAGCCGGAGATGCTCAGGTCGAACTCGCGGCTGCCCAGGACCTTGCCGAAGTCGGCGGAGGCGCGCTGGTCGATGCCCACATCCATGCCGCCGGCCTGGAGCTGCTTCTGCAGGGTCTGCGCCACGGCCAGGGTGGTGGGATCGTCACCGAAGTTGCTGATCTTGAAGGAGGCGGGCTTGCCGTCCTTCTCCATGACGCCGCTGGCGTTGGCGGTGTAGCCGGCGTCCGTGAGGACCTTCTTGGCGGCGTCGGGGCCGGTTTCCTTGACCGGGTAGTTGTCCTGGTAGTACTCGGAGAACGGCAGCAGCATCATGGAACCGGAGCTGGGCTCTTCCAGTTCAGGCCGTTGAAGCGGACCTTGCGGAGTGCTTCGCGGTCCACGGCGGCGAAGATGGCCTTGCGGACGTTGACGTCGGTGATGCGCTGGGCGTTGAGGTTCAGGCCACCGGCAAAGAGGCGCTGGCCGCGGCGGATGTCTGAATCCTTGGTGCCGTCCAGCTGCTTGTACAGCGAGATGGTGTTGGCGGACATGGCATCGATCTCACCGTTCTTGAACGCGGCGATCTGTGCGCTGGTCTCCAACTGGCGGAAGGTCACGTTGGCCAAGACCGGCTTCTGGCCCCACCACTTGTCGTTCGGAACCAGGGTCACGGTCTTGGCCGCGGTGTCGTACTGGTCCAGCTTGAACGGGCCCGCCATCCACTCCGGGTGCATGTTGCCATTGAAGCCTTCGTTGAAGATCTCCGGGGTGTTCACGGCGGGGTGGATCAGGCCGAAGAACAGCGAATCGACCGGGAAGACCGGGCGGGACGTCTTGACGATGACTTCCTTGTCGCTGCTGCCGGCCTCAACGGAATCGACGAATTCGTAGGCTCCGGAGCTGACGATGTCGTAGCCGGCGTCCGGGCTCTTGAGGATGTTCCAGGTGTTCTTGAAGGCCTTGACGTCAATCGGGGTGCCGTCGTTGTAGGTGGCCTTGGGGTTGACCTCGATGGTGATGGTCTGCTTGCCGTCCTTCACCTCGCTCTTCACCGACTCGCAGAAGTCGGTGTTCGGGGTGACCTTGCCCTTGAAGTCCACCTTCCAGCAGCCACCAATGCCGCCGCTGTTCATGGCCACCGGGTTCATGGGAATCTGCAGGGCAGAGTTGTCTGCGCTGTTTCCGTTGTTGGAGAAGCCGTTGAAGTCCGGGCCGATGTTGCCCAGCGGCAGGGTGACCTTGCCGCCCTGCTGGAGGTCGGCTGCCGGCTTCTCGTTGATGCTGATCAGCTTGGACAGGTCGCTGCCTGCCTCCTGCCCCTTGGCTGTTTCGGGGCCGCTGGCACCGCCACCGCCGCAGGCCGTCAGCGTCAGGGCGGCAGCAATGGCTGCTGCCCCGCCGATCCTGTTCAGTTTCCTCATGGTTTTCCCTTCGATTGGTGCGAGTGGTGGTGCGGGTGGGTCGAAAAAATCCTAGGGTGCAAGGTGGTCCGCCGGTTCGTGGACCACCAGCATGTCCTCATCAATTTCCCCGTCCGGGTAGAAGCAGGCGAACTGCTGGTCCGGCGCGGGCACGGGAGCCTGCTGGAGGACCTGCACGGCCGCCGAGGGTGCTGCGGCTTCCAGGAGCGGTTCGAGGGTGAGGCATTTTTCCTGCTTCGCCGGCGGCAACGCGGCGAAGACCGGGCAGCGTGTGGCGAAGTTGCAGCCTTTAGGGGCCTGCAGCGGGGACGGCAGGTCGCCTTGGAGGATGATGCGTTCGCGGGTCCGTTCCAGCTGCGGATCGGGGACCGGGATGGCGGACAGCAGGGCGCGGGTGTAGGGGTGGCGGGGGTTGTCGAACACCCGGTCCACAGCCCCGATTTCCACGATCTTTCCGAGGTACATCACGGCCACGCGGTTGGAGATGTGGCGCACCACCGACAGGTCGTGGGCCACCAGCAGGTAGCTCAGGCCCAGTTCCGCGCGGAGCTGGTCCAGGAGGTTGATGACGCCGGCCTGGACCGATACGTCCAGGGCGGAGACGGGTTCATCCAGGACCACCAGTTTGGGGTTCACGGCCAGGGCCCGTGCGATCCCGATCCGCTGCCGCTGGCCGCCGGAGAACTGGTTGGGGAAGCGGTTGACGTGGTCCGGCTGCAGGCCCACGAGCTTCATCAGCTCCATGATCCGCTTCTTGATGGCCGTCCGGTCCATGCCCGCGTTCTGCAAAGGTTCGGCCAGGACCTCATAGACCGTGAAACGCGGGTCCAGGGCACCTGTGGGGTCCTGGAAGACCATCTGGAGTTCGCGGCGCATCTTGCCCTTGGTCTTGGCATCGGCCGCCTGCTTGTTGCTCAGGCCGCCGATCACCACCTCGCCATCCTGGTCCGGGTGGAATTCCATGATTTCCAGGAGGGTGGTGGTCTTTCCCGAGCCGGACTCGCCCACGATGGAGAAGCATTCGCCCTCGCGGATGTCGAAGCTCAGGCCGTCCACCGCCTTGACGGTGCCGATCCTGCGCTTGATCAGGGCGCCCCTGGTCAGCGGGAAGTGCTTGCGGACGTCCGTGAGCTGCAGGACGGTGGCCCGGTCCGCCCGCGGGATGGCGTCAAAGCGGGAGACGGGTACCGGCGGGGCGGCGAAGACATCGTGCACGTCCACCGTCCCGCCGAGGGAGTCGGACTTGATGCAGGCGGCGCGGTGGAGTCCCTCGTCGGCCACGGGTGCCAAGGCGGGTTCGCCGTCCAGGCAGGCGTCCGACGCCAGCGGGCAGCGGGGCGCGAACGAGCATCCGGTGGGGGCGTGCAGGAGGTTCGGCGGCATCCCCTCGATGGGCACGAGCGAGGATTTCTCGGCCACGTCCACGCGCGGGACGGCGCCGAGCAGGCCCATGGTGTAGGGCATCCGCGGGTTGTAGTAGATGTGGTCCACGGCCCCGGTTTCCACCGGCTTGCCCGCGTACATGACCATGATGTCGTCGGCCATTCCGGCCACCACGCCCAGGTCGTGGGTGATCATGACGACGGCGGCGCCGGTCTCCTCCTGCGCCTTGTGCAGCACCTCGAGGACCTGCGCCTGGATGGTGACGTCCAGTGCCGTCGTCGGCTCATCCGCGATCAGGACGCGCGGGTTGTTGGCGATCGCGATCGCGATCATGACTCGCTGGCGCATGCCGCCGGAGAATTCGTGCGGGAAGGCCTTCAGCCGGTCCTTGGGGCTGGGTATACCCACCATGGCCAGGAGTTCGACGGCGCGGGCCTCCTTGGCCTTCTTGCTCATCGCGGGGTTGTGGATGGTGAGCGCTTCGATGATCTGGGTGCCCACGGTGAACACCGGGGTGAGGGAAGACAACGGGTCCTGGAAGACCATCGCGAGCTCGTTGCCGCGGTATTCGCACATGGCCTTATCGCTCAGCCCGAGCAACTCGCGGCCCTTGAGCCGGACAGACCCGGTGACCTCCGCCGTCGGCGCGAGCAAGCCCATGATGGCCAGGGACGTGACCGATTTGCCGGAGCCCGATTCCCCCACGATTCCCAGGGTGCGGCCGGGCAGCAGGTCGAAATCGATGCCCCGGACGGCGTGCACAACACCGTTTTCGGTATTGAAGCGAACGTTCAGGTCCCGGACGGACAGGACGGCGTCGCCGGGGGCGTGCAGCCCTGCCACGTGCAGGCGCTCCACGGTCGACTCGGACGGGTCCGTGGCTCCGGTGGTGGTTTCGCTGCTCATGGCGTCTTCTTCTCCGCACGGATAGTCCGGGCTTTGGCTTTTTTGGCTTTGCCGCTGGAAGTGGAGCTGGGGTCAAAGGCGTCGCGCAGGCCGTCGTTCATCATGGCGAGGGAACCGGTCAGCAGGAACATCACGGTCAACGGAACCCAGAACATCCACGGGAAGGTTGAGACCTGGGAGGTGGCCTGGCCGATCAGCACGCCCAGGCTCACGTCGGGGACTTTGATGCCGATGCCGATGAAGGAGAAGGCGACCTCGGCCAGGATGGCTGCGGTGACGCCGCGGGTGATGTCCAGGATCAGCAGCGAGCCGATGTTGGGCACCAGGTGCCGCCATACGATCCGGCGCGGGGGGACGCCCATGTACTGGGCCGCCTTGACGAAGTCGCGCTGCATGAGGGACATGGACATGGACCGGATCAACCTGGCGGTTCCCATCCAGCTGAACACGAGCAGGACGATGATCAGCAGCAGCCAGGACGGCAGGTCGCGCTTCAGTCCCGCCCCGCCTCCGCTGGTGGCAACGGCCACCACCAGGAGCGCCGGCATCATGATCAATGCTTCCAGGATGAACAGCATGACCTTGTCCACCTTGCCGCCGAAGTAGGCCATGCTGCAGCCGTAGACGGCGGCGATCAACACCGACACCAGGCCCACCACCAGGCCGATCAGGATGGAGATCCTGGTTCCTTCGACTGTCATGGCATACAGATCGATCCCCGCCTGCGAGGTGCCCAGGTAGTGCTCGCCGGAGGGCGGCATCCCGATGTTGAAGGGGTCGATGGTTTCCTTGTCCCACTGGGTGAAGAATCCCCCGATGAACGAGAAGACGGTCAGGGCAACAAAGATGGCCAGGCCCGTCACGGCGGTCTTGTTGCGCAGGAACCGGCGGATGATGATGGTGGATTTGCCAATGACGACGTCCGCGCTTTCCAGGTGCGCGTCCTGCGCCACGGCTGCCGGGTCAACGGCGTTCAGGTTGGTCATGGCTACTGCACCCGCACTCTCGGGTCGACAAGCGTGGTGGCGAAGTCCGCCAGGATGGCGCCCAGGGCGAAGATCACTGAGCCGTAAGCGAGCGTGGCGGTGGCGGCGTTGACGTCCTGCAGCGAGATGGCGTCGATGCTCCAGGACCCCACGCCGGGCCACGCGAAGATCTTCTCGGCGAAGAAACCGCCGGCGAAGATGGCCGGGATGGTGAAGGCGATGCTCTGGGCCACCGGGATGAAGGAAACCCGGAGCGCGTGCCGGGCGATGGCCTGGTTCCGGCTCAGGCCCTTGGCCCGGGCGGTGCGGACGAAATCGGCGTTGACGTTGTCCAGCAGGTACTGCCGCTGGGCGATCTGGTAGGCGCCCCAGCCCACGAGGGTGATGGCCACGGTGGGCACCACGTAGTGCGCCATCAGGTCGGCGAACTGGGGCCAGCCGGGTGCAACACCCGGGGTTGAGATGCCCGTGACGAAGAAGATCCGGTCACCGACGGATTCGTTGATGTTGATGGCACCCAGCTGCACCAGGAAGTAGGCGATGGGTGCGGGCACGATGTACGCGAGGTAGCTGTAGGACGTGATGACCCGGTCCTGGAACTTGTACTGCCGCGCCGCCGAGTACACGCCCAGGGCGACGCCGATGACCAGGGTCAGGATGATCGAGGCCAGGAAGAGGCGGGTGGAGATCCAGACGCGGTCCCCGAACTCTGCGTTGATGTAGGCGCCGTTGGGGCTCCGGCCCCAGTCCCAGCGGGTGATGATGCCGGTGAGCCAGTCGACGTAACGCTCCCACGGGCTGAGGTCCGGATCCAGCCCCTTGAGCCGCATGGAGTTGGCGACCTGCTCGGGGGTGGGCCGGGGGATGCGTTCCTGCTCGAGGAGTGCCGGCTTGAGTGAGCTGACAGCCAGGAAGTAGCCGGCGGACGTGGTGAGGAAGATCATCACCACGTAGGTAATGCCGCGCTTGGCGAGGTATTTGAGCATGGGGCGCTATTTCTTCCGCGGCGCCGCCGTGCGGTGAATGGAAAAACACTCCGGTGTCCGCTGGTATGCCATGCCGCCCACATCAACCATCACTGCTGGATCCTTCCGTCTTCCCCGGGCGAGCACGGGTTGTGCCGGCCTCCCCGGGACCTGCGGCCAGCGGATAGCTGGCCTCCCGCCGCCTCAAGGGCACGTCCTGGTGGACTATGTTGCGGGTCACATTCCAGAGGAAACTATCACAAGCCATTAGCCGGAAAGCGCAGTAATCCCCCGAAATACCGCGGGCCGTATCAGATCGTTATGAATAGTTCTGTGAAGTTGGCTTGACTGGACGAAAGCGCTCTCATCCGCGTAATCTACGCCGACGCCGCCACCCGTGTGACAAGCTCGGACCACGATGCAGCCAGTCGCCCGCTCGTGACGCCGTGCTCGCGGATGAGGTGCAGGAGCCGCTCCGGGTCGAGGGTCGCCGTCAGGGAGCCGGCCAGCAGCCCCGGCTCCCGGGACTCAACACCACCAGCGCGCAGCAGCATTTCCACATGCTGGTTCCAGAGCGCCACCGCCGGAACTTCAAACCTGCCCCGGGAGGCGTTTCCAGCCGCCAGGACCAAGTCCCCGTACTCGACGACGTAGGCGATCCTTTCGGTACCGAAAGCAATCAGCCGGTCCATGGGCGCAGCGCCCGGCCCCAGGGGCGGCGGCCCAAACAGGAAGCGGGCCTGGAAGGCGGCCTCGGAGTCGTTCAACAGCGTCAGCATGAGTCCCGCGCGGCTCCCAAAACGCCGGAAGACCGTCCCCTTGCCCACTCCGGCGTGTTCGGCCAGGCGGTCCATGGTGAGCGCCGCGGCGCCTCCCTGTTCGATCAGGTCGCGGGCAGCGAGCAGGAGGCGCTCCCGGTTGCGGGCAGCATCGCTGCGTTCCGCGGCCGTCACCGGTGTCATTCCCGGCCGCACTGGGATGGAACTCACAAAGACAGTGTAGCCATGGGGAATATAAACGGACCGCGGTCCGTTTAGTCTGGTGAAGGCTCCCTGAGCCTGACCTCTGACCGATCGCGGCCCCCGCCGCGCCCCTAGCCAGGAGTTCCCATGACCAAGAGCACCGTACTGACCCTCGTCGGCAGCCTCCGCGCCGAGTCCACCAACCAGAAGCTGGCGGAAGCAATCCAGCTCAACGCGCCGGAGCAGGTGGACGTCGTGATCCACGAGAGCCTGGGCAACATCCCCTTCTACAACGAGGACATCGACGTCGAAGGCGAGGTGCCGGCCGCGGCCGCAGCCCTGCGCGCCGCAGCCGCCGAGGCCGACACCGTCCTGCTGGTCACGCCGGAATACAACGGCACGGTTCCCGCAACACTGAAGAACGCCATCGACTGGCTGTCCCGCCCCTTCGGCGCCGGCGCGCTGGCAGGCAAGCCGACCGCCGTCGTCGGAACCGCCTTTGGCCAGTACGGTGGCGTCTGGGCCCAGGACGAAGCACGCAAGGCTGCCGGCATCGCCGGCGCCCGCGTCCTGGAAGACGTCAAGCTTGCCGTTCCGGGCTCCATGGTCCGCTTCGCCGAAGTCCACCCCAAGGACGACGCAGAGATCGTGGAACAGATCAAGGGCATCTTCGACTCGCTGGCCGCCCCCACCCCGGCAGCCTAGGCCGCCCGGCCCCTTTCGGTGCCCGGTACGCATCACGCGTGCCGGGCTCCGGCGTCTCCGGGGCGTTCCACATCCCGGTCATCGTAAATAAGGAATCAACAGCTGTTGCCTTTCAAGCAACAGCTGGTTGTATTCTGGCTCTGTGACCCACGAAACACTTGACGCGTCCGCCGGCACGCTGCCCGCGGAGGCCATCGATGCGATCGAGCGTGCCGCCACCTCGGCACACCGCCACGAAGAGCTTCTCGGAACGGGCGGCGAACATCCGCCAGTCAGCCGTCCGGGATGTCTTCGACATCTCGCTGCGCCCGGGCCTGGTCTCGCTGGCCGGTGGCAGTCCCTACCTGCAGTCTCTGCCGCTGGACCGGCTGGCGGAAACGGCGGCCGCAATCATCGCCAACGACGGGTTGACGGCGCTCCAGTACGGGGCGGGCCAGGGCACCGAGGAGCTCCGGGAACAGATCTGCGAGGTCATGGCCGCGGAAGGCATCCTGGATGCAAACCCGCGGAATGTGGTGATCACGGCAGGCTCGCAGTCGGCACAGGACGTGGCCACCAAGCTGTTCTGCAATCCCGGCGACGTCGTCCTGGTGGAGGACCCCACCTACGTCGGGGCGCTCAACACGTTCGAGGCCTACCAGGTCCAGGTGGAAACGGTGGAGATGGACCAGTACGGCCTGGTCCCGGAGCTTGCTGGAGGCGCGGATTGCAGCCCTCCAGCTCGCCGGAAAAAGCATCAAGTTCCTGTACACAATTCCCAACTTCAACAACCCCTCCGGCATCACGCTGGCCAAGGAGCGCCGGCAGCAGGTGGTGGATATATGCCGCAGGGCGAATATCCTGGTGCTCGAGGACAATCCCTACGGACTCCTCCGCTTCGAGGGCGAACCGCTGGCACCCCTGCGCGCCGCCAATCCCGACGACGTGATCTACCTGGGCTCGTTTTCCAAGATCTTCGCCCCGGGCCTGCGGATCGGCTGGGCACTGGTCCCGGAACACCTGCAGCGGCGCTACTACCTGGCCGCCGAGTCCGTCACCCTCTGCCCGCCGGCCTTGAACCAGATGTTGGTGTCCGCGTACCTGCGCGAGTACGACTGGAAGGGCCAGATCGAAACCTACCGGGTCCTCTACGCCGAACGGTGCCGGGCCATGCTGGCCGCCCTCGAGGAATACATGCCGGCCGGAACCACCTGGACCAGCCCGCAGGGCGGCTTCTTCGTCTGGGTGACGCTGCCCCAGGGCGTGGACACCTACCCGCTGCTGCACAAAGCGATCGACGCCGGCGTGGTGTTCATCCCCGGAGCCGCCTTCACGCCGTCGGACGAGCCGTCCAACAAGCTGCGGCTCGCCTTCAGCGCCGTCCCCGGACGCCATCGCGGAGGGCGTCCGCCGATTGGCGCCGGTGCTTCAGGAAGCGATTGCGGCGCTGTAGCGTAAGGCTCACGAGTGCCGAAAACCGAGCAAGGGAGCATGCATATGGGTGGAATCATCGTTGTAGGGGTCGACGGCAGCGCAACGGCAAAGAAAGCGGCCGAGTCGGCAAAGGACCTGGCTGCGGCGCTGGGCAGCTCGCTGCACGTGGTGTCCGCGTTCGACAGCGACAAGACTGAGGTGTTCGGCAGCGGCAGCGACCGCTGGATCGTGTCCGACGCCGATGCCGCCGAACAGGTCGCCCGCACCGTGGCGGAATCCCTGGGCCGGGACATCACGGTGACGTACTCGGCCGCGCGCGGGCGGCCGGCGGACGCCCTCATCAAGGAAGCCCTGCGCGTGGACGCACGCATGATCGTGGTGGGAAACCGGCGGATGCACGGAATCGGTCGGGTCCTGGGCAGCGTGGCCAACAGCGTGGCGCACAACGCGCCCTGCGACGTCTACATCGCCAACACCTACGACGCCGACTGAGGCGTAACGGCGGACACTCCCCGTGGTGGCGGACATCGCTGCGGGGGGTGTCCGTTCTCACCGCTGAAACGGCGGCCAGGCACGGTCTGCAACGATAAAATTGGAGAGGCCCCCAAAGGCGTGGACACGTCCATTCACCTCCAGCAAAGGCCTCCCTTGATTACTCTGCAGCGCCGTCAGCTCGTCGGCCACGACATCCTCCTGGCCCGCCACGGGAACCACATCTCCTCCATGCGGGTGGACCGCAGCAACGGCAGGGTGGTGGCACTGCTCGACGACGGCAGCCTGGACAGCGCGCCAAACCTGATCGCCCCCGGACTGCAGCTGCCGCAGACCGTGCGGAGCGTCCTGCGCGAAGACTGGAAACTCCTCAGCGCCTGGGCAGGTGCAGCCGCCCTGCTGGGAGGCCTGATGACGGCCGCCGCCGTCTTCCTCGGCACCAGCGCCGACCCGGCAGTCCTCGAAGCCTTCACGGCCTACGCCTACTAGGCCGCACGCCCCCCCGGGACGGGCTTTCAGCCCACCAGCCAGCCGCGCAGCAGCCACCAGATCCCGGCCATCACCACTCCGCCAAAGAGCGCACCTGCCACCACTTGGGCCGGCGTGTGCGCCCGGAGCACAACGCGTGACCAGCAGACCGCCGGAACCAGCACCAGCAACGGAGCCCAGGCGGCACCGAGCATCAACACCGATACGACCGCGGCGCAGGACATGGCAGCGGCATGGCCGCTCATTTTCCAGAACGGGCTGACAGCGGCCAACACCGCCACGCCGCCCACCACCGCCAGTACCATGGCAATCACGCTGTTCGGCGCACCTGCGGCCGCGAGGACCAGCAGTCCGACGGCGATGGATGCCAGCGCCATCAGGAGCACGGGTGCGCGCTGCTTGCGGTCGCTCACGTGGTGGTCCGTGACCTTACCCCGCCGGACCAGGACCAGCAGCACGACCAGCGGCAGCACGCAGACAAACAACGCCGCGAGTGCGCCGTAGCCGATGGTTCCCGGAAACCCCGGCTCGGCCAGCGGGCTGATCAGCAGCTGGATGCTCACCACCACCGGCGGCTGGAACACCTCAGTGATCCACGTGGCCGCGCGGTTCTTCGCCCGCAAGGGCACAGTGTTGACAGGCACGGCCTAGTCCAGGAGGAGCGCGGGCTCTTCCAGGATGGCCGCGACGTCGGCCATGAAGCGGGCTGACAAATCACCGTCCACCACGCGGTGGTCAAAGGACCCGCCCAGCGTGGTGATCCAGCGCGGAATCACCTCGCCGTCCAGGACCCACGGCTTCTGCTTGATGGTGCCGAACGCGACGATAGCCACCTCGCCCGGGTTGATGATGGGCGTTCCCGTGTCGATGCCCAGTGCGCCGATGTTGGTGACCGTGAGCGTGCCGCCCTGCATTTCCGCGGGCTGGGTCTTCCCTGCCCGGGCGGTGGTGGCCAGGTTGTTCAGCGCCAGGGCCAGTTCCTTCAACGACAGGTCCTGGGCGTTCTTGATGTTCGGCACCATCAAACCGCGCGGGGTGGCGGCGGCAATGCCCAGGTTCATGAAGTGCTTGACCTGGATCTCGGCGCTGCCGTCGCCGTTGTCCACCCACGATGCGTTCACGCTGGGGTTACGGGCGGCGGCCCAGATAACGGCCTTGGCCAGGATGAGGAGCGGGGATACCCTGATGCCCTCAAAATCGCGGGAGGCCTTGAGCCGCTTGACGAATTCCATGGTGCGGCTGGCGTCGACGTCCACGAAGATGCTGACGTGCGGGGCCGCGAAAGCGGACTCCACCATCGCCTTGGCCGTGGCCTTGCGGACACCCTTGACCGGGATGCGCTCGATGCGCTGGTCCTGTGGCTTGCCGGCCTTGCCCCAGAAGCCGTCAGCCTTGTCCAGTTCCGCATCGCGCTGCGCCTGGTAGCTGACCAGGTCCTCGCGCGTGACCTCGCCGCGGGAACCGGTGGCCACCACATCCGCGAGGTCGATGCCGAGGTCGCGGGCAATCTTGCGGACCGGAGGCTTGGCCAGGACCCGGTTGACCAGGCCCGTAATGGTGCCGCCCAGGGTGGGACGGTTGTCCACGGCGGCAGTCTCGCTGCCGGTCACCTCCGCTGGCGTCCGCGGCTGCACCGGCTCCACCTCAGGAGCGTTATGCGTCACCGAGGCGGCGGGCGCGTTCTTGCGGGGGCGCCGCTTGACGGCGTCGGCCTTGGGTCCGGAACCCACCAAGGGAGCATTGGCGGGCGAGCTTCCCGCTGCCGGCCGCCGTCGGCTCTTCCGCCGCGTCCACCGGGAGCTTGCCGTACAGCGGCTGCGCCGGGGCCTCCGGCGCGCGGACATCGGCAGGAGTGGGATCGCCGGAGACTTCGTCGCTGACGCTGATGATGGCCGTGCCGACGTCAACGGTCACGCCCTCCGCCACCAGCAGCTCACTGACGGTCCCGGCAAAGGGGGAGGGCAGTTCCACGATCGACTTTGCGGTTTCGATCTCGCAGATCACGTCATTGATGGCGACGGCGTCGCCCGGCTTGACCTTCCAGGAAACGATTTCAGCCTCGGTAAGGCCCTCGCCGACGTCCGGCAGGTTGAACTTGTTAAGGGTCATGGTGTCCTCAGTAGGAGAGGGCGCGGTCCAGCGCCTCCAGGATGCGGTCGATGTCCGGAAGGTAGTCTTCCTCCACCTTGGCAACGGGGTACGGCATGTGGAAACCGCCGACGCGGATGACCGGCGCCTCCAGGGAGTGGAACGCCCGCTCGCTGATCCTGGCGGCGATCTCGCCGCCCACTCCGCCGAACGTGGGAGCCTCGTGCGCGACGATCAGCCGGCCGGTCTTCAGGACGGACGCTGTGACGGTATCGAAGTCGATCGGGGAGATGGACCGGAGGTCGATGACCTCGAGGCTCCTGCCGTCCTCCTCCGCGGCATTCGCGGCCGCCAGGGCAACGGGCACCAAGGGGCCGTACGCCACCACGGTGGCGTCGGTCCCCTCGCGGAGGACGTGGGCCTTGAAGGGGTCTGCGGAGGGGCCGGGCGCCTGGACGTCAACGTCGCCCTTGAGCCAGTAGCGCCGCTTGGGTTCGAAGATGATCACCGGGTCCTTGCACTCCACGGCCTGCTGGATCATCCAGTAGGCGTCATGCGGGTTGGACGGGGTGATGATGCGCAGGCCGGCCGTGTGCGCGAACAGCGCCTCGGGAGACTCGGAGTGGTGCTCGATGGAGCCAATGCCGCCGCCGTAGGGGATCCGGATGACGACGGGCACGCTGAGGTTGCCGCTGCTGCGCGAATGGATCTTGGCCAGCTGGGTGGTGATCTGGTTGAAGCCGGGGAAGACGAAGCCGTCGAACTGGATCTCGCACACCGGGCTGTACCCGCGCAGGGCCAGGCCTATCGCGGTGCCGATGATCCCGGACTCGGCCAGCGGCGTGTCCACGACCCGGTCGGGGCCGAATTCGCCGATCAGCCCGTCCGTTACCCGGTAGACACCGCCGAGGGGGCCGATGTCCTCGCCCATCAGGAGCGACTTGGGGTTGGCCGCCAGCGTGGCGCGGAGGCCTTCGTTGATGGCCTTCGCGATGGTCATGGTGGTCATCAGTGGCCTGCCTTTGCTGCCTGCCCGGCGGACTCGTCCTCGCCGGCGAATCCTGCGCTGTATTCCTCGAACCACGCCAGTTCCTCGGCCACCAGCGGGTGGGCCTCGGCATAGACGTTGGCGAAAGCCTGCCGGATGTCCGGGTCCTGGAGGTCGTGGGCGGTGCGCCGGACGTAGGAGGCGAGCTCGTCGCCGTCGGCCTTGACCTTGGCGAAGAAGTCGTCATCCGCCAGGCCTTCGGCACGCAGGTACTTCTCCAGCCGCATCAGCGGATCCTTGGCCCGCCACGCGTCCTCTTCGGCGGACTGGCGGTACTTGGTGGGATCGTCGGCGGTAGTGTGCGCTCCCACCCGGTACGTGAAGGCTTCGATCAGGACCGGCCCGTTGCCGTGGCGGGCGTGCTCCAGCGCCCATTCGGTGACCGCGTGCACGGCGATCACGTCGTTGCCGTCCACCCGGATGCCCGGGAAGCCATACCCCTTGGCCCGGTTGGAGAGCGGGACCCGGGTCTGGACGTTGGTGGGCACGGAGATGGCCCAGTGGTTGTTCTGGCAGAAGAACACCACGGGGGCGTTGTAGGAGGAGGCGAACACCATTGATTCGTGGACGTCGCCCTCGGAGCTGGCGCCGTCGCCGAAGTAGGCGATCACGGCGGCGTCCGGCTCCTTGCCTGAGCCGCCGGTTGCGGCGGCGAGCTTCTGGTCGCGCTGAATTCCCATCGCATAGCCAACGGCATGGAGCGTCTGTGCGGCCAGGACCAGCGTGTACAGGTGGAAGTTGGTGTCCTTGGGGTTCCAGCCGCCGTTGGAGACTCCGCGGAACTGGCGCAGGAGCTCGGCAAGGTCCACGTTTCGGGTCAGGGCGACGCCGTGCTCACGGTACGTGGGGAAGATGTAGTCCTGCGGCTGGCTGGCGCGGCCCGAGCCGATCTGGGCAGCTTCCTGGCCCGTGAGGGGCACCCACAATGCCAGCTGGCCCTGGCGCTGGAGGGCGGTGGCTTCGACGTCGAACCGGCGGATCGCGGCCATGTCGGCGTACAGGCCGCGCAGCGCGTCCGGGGTGAGCTTGTCCGCATAGCTGCTGAACACCGGATCGGCGCCCAGCTTTCCATCGGGGCCGAGCAGCTGAACCATCGGGGCCGCGGGCTCGCCCAAGACAGCCTCAGCATCAGCTTCGCGCTGGTCGTCTACCGCTGTTCCGTCGAACTCGGTGGAAGGCAGATGAGTGCCCATACCGTCTCCTTGCTTGCCGCATCCGGATGCAATGCAAATGTCGCTGGGATATATGCCGCAGAAGGAATACATTCCGCTTGCGGCATATACATTGGCTTACTGATCCTAACTTTATCTTCGGTAGGTAGCGGAAGGGCTACTTGTTAAGTGCTAGGAACTGGCCGGCGCCTTTGTATAGTCGGCACACAACTGGAGGAAACGCGTGTTGGCTTCGACCTCCCCGATACTTACCCGCACACCCTCGCCGGGAAACGCCCGCACGGAGAGGGCGCGTGCGCCGGCCAGCTCCGCAAACGCAGCACTTTCGGCGCCGAGGGCCAGCCATACGAAGTTGCCCTGCGCATCGGGAATATCCCAGCCCAGCTCCCGCAGGCCGGCGGTGACACGGTCCCTCTCATCGACGAGCTTTTGTACCCTTTCCACAACCTCGCCGTTGTTCTCGAGCGAAACAAGTGCCGCGCGCTCGGCGATTTGGGACACCGCAAACGGTGTTGCTGCGATGCGAAGGTACTGGGTCAGTTGGGGATGGGACACGCTGTAGCCGACCCGGAGTCCTGCCAGGCCGTGGGCCTTGGAGAACGTGCGGAGTACGACGACATTGGGGTATTTGCGGTAGAAGTCGATCCCGTCCACGGCACCTGCCGCCCTGACGAACTCCTGGTAGGCCTCGTCGATCACCACCACCACGTCCGCGGGAACGGACCGGATGAAGGCCTCAGTCTCGGCTGCCGTGAGGGCGGGCCCGGTGGGATTGTTGGGCGTGCAGAGGAGGATGACCCTGGTGCGGGCGGTGACTGCAGCGGCCATGGCGTCCAGGTCGTGCCGGCCGTCCGGAAGCACAGGGATGCGTACACTTTCCGCACCTGCAAGGCCGACGCTGATGGGGTAGGCCTCAAAGGACCGCCAGGCATAGATGACCTCGTCGGCTTTCCCGTCCTCATTCTGACCGGCGAAGGCGGCAAGGATCTGGCCCAGGGCCCCCAGGCTTCCCGCGCCGGTCACGATGTCCTCGGCCGGTACGCCTAGGAATCCGGCAAGACTGCCCGCAGCTTGCTGCTCAGGGGATCCGGGTACCGGTTGAAGTCATCCTGCCGCGCGATGGCCTCCAGCACCGCAGGGATCGGCGGCAGCGGGTTCTCGTTTGATGACAGCTTGTAACTGGTCAGTCCACTGACGGCGGCGGGCGGTTTTCCTGCGGCGTAACGGGGCAGCCGGTCCAGCACCGGGCGCGGCGCTATTCCGCCTTCCCTGGTCTCAGATGAGGTCATGGTTCCAGCCTACTTCGCGGCTGCCGGGGGAACCCGGGAGGCAAACCCGAAAATCCACGCCCCTGCTTCAAGCCGCCGCCCCGGCCATGTGGAAGCATGGTGGCATGGGTTCCTTCATCCTTCGCGTCGGCGTCAACGCAGCAGCCCTCTGGGTGGCCAGTTGGATACTGCCGGGAATGGACATCTCAAGCACCGCGACGTCCGATGCGGTGGCACGGTCCGGGATATCGCAGGATACCGGCACCATCGGGATTGTCCTGGCCTATCTCTTTATCGGCCTCATCTTCGGGGTGGTCAACGCCTTCGTGCGGCCATTGGTAAGGCTCCTGGCCCTGCCCATCACCATCCTGACGCTTGGCCTGTTCGCCATCGTCATCAACGCCGCCATGCTCTACCTGACCGCCTGGATCAGCAGTTACACCCCCGTTCACCTCACCATTGATTCCTTCTTCTGGACAGCGGTGCTTGCCGCCATCATCATCTCCCTGGTCTCCATGGTGGCGGGCATCCTGCCGGGCGGACGGCGCTGATCCCCGGCCGTCCGGGCCCTCCCGCCCAAGTAGGAATACACCCCGAACCAAGTACACCGCAGGTGCGCTTCCGCTGAACCCCGGTGGAAATGCAGTACCGGCCACCCATGACCCGCAGGACCCGGCCTCCTAGGCTGCTGCCAGTTGGGCCGCCGTGCGGCCCGTTGCTATCAGTAACTGGAACGGGGGCCATCTGTGAAGGCCATAAGGATCCTGGTTGCCGCCTGCCTGCTGTTCGCCTGGCAGGGGGGCCCGGCACAAGGGGCAGTCACGGCAGGGCCCGCCCCTGCCGACGGGGCCGCGCTCGGCAACGACATCTCCTGGCCCCAATGCGGCGGCGGCCTTCCCGGACCGCCCGCCTTCGCGGTCGTGGGGGTCAACGGCGGGCGCCCGGACACTGTCAATCCCTGCCTGTCCGCCCAACTGGCCTGGGCGGAGGGCACCTCCGATGCCATCGGAGGAACTCCGGCGGCCGTTTACGTGAACACCGCCGCCACCGGGCCGGTGGAACCCTTGTGGTGGCCGGCGGGCAACACCTACCAGGGCAAGGATGTGGGAAACCCCTACGGAATGTGCGACGGCTCAGCATCCCCGGCCTGCGCCTACGTCCACGGCTATGCCATGGCCGTCAATGATGTGGTGATCCTGAAGGAAGCGGGCGCCGGCGAGCGGCGTATGTGGTGGCTGGATGTCGAGACCGGAAACAGCTGGCTCTGGGACGAGGCCGCCAACGCGGCCGAACTGGAAGGCATGACGGCGTACCTGCAAAGCACGGGTGCGGAGGTGGGGATCTACTCCACGGCGTATCAATTCGGTGAAATCGTCGGCGCCATCAAACCGGGAAGCAACCTCTCCGGGCTCAAGAGCTGGCTGGCGGGTGCGGAATCCACTTCCACGGCGCAGGAACTGTGCGGGGCCGCTCCCCTCACGCCCGGCGGCACGGTCGCCCTCACCCAATTCACTGACGGGGACCTCGACTACAACTACCGGTGCCCCGGCACGGCCCCGGCCCCCGCGGCTCCGCCGCCGGTCCAGCCGCAGGACCCCGCCCCGGCCCCGCTGGATGCCTACGCCGCGATGCACGCCGCCCAGATCTCGTGACCTAGCGGCCGCCGAGGTGGCGCTCCCTGGCGCGGGCATCAGGGGGAACCAGGGATGACGGCGCTTTTGCCCGGGTCAAGGAAAACCGTGTGGCGGTGGCAACCCCGCCCGCTCCCAACACACTGCCCAAAGCAGCGGTGGACTGGACGAGTGAGGGATCACTGCTTGCCGAGACGAGCCGAGCCCCGTCCTGGTAGCCGGTCAACCCGTGGCCCAGCCCGAGGGCGCCCTCGCCCTCCACCTCACGGAGCGGAGTGTCGACAGAGACGGTAACGCGATTGCGGGTTTCGGGGTTCGCCGCACCGTCCGCGCCCGGGACCCAATCGGCCTGGTGCTCCAGGTGCAGGGCCGAGACCTTTTCGTCAACGCTGATTCCTGCCACCGGCGACCCTGCCGTCAGCACATACTTCACGTCGAATTCCTGCCCAGCCCGCGGGTCGGAGGCAAAGTTCATGGCGTGGATGCCACCCTGGCTGTATCCCACGGCCACCACGGGTGCGCCGGGTTCGGCCCCGGCGGCAGCCAGTGCCTGGAGCACGGCAGCGTTGATCTGCTCGGAGTCGTAGAGCATTCCCTCGGCGATGCCGGCCTCATCGAAGGGGTTTGAACCGCCGGCGTACTTTCCGGCGGCCTGGGTTCCCGGAATCACGACGACGAACGTCTTTTGACCGCCGTTTTCGACCTGGATGACCTCGATAAAACCGGCCCCGCGTGCATCGATGAGGCGGATCTGTTCCAGGAGACCGGCAGGTGACGTATCAAGGTCCACCTGCACCGATTCCTCCTGCCGAACAGAGATGGCCCGTGGAACCGCGTTCCCGGCAAAGAGCTTCATGGCCAGGTCCCTGGAATAGGGTGCATCCTCGATTCGCCTCTGCACTTCCGGTGCCCCAAGTCCCAGGCCCACGATGATCGATTCCATCGCGGAACGGTCCACGGCGCGGGCCTGGGTCATGAGTCCGAGGGAAGGTCCGGCGTCACTGGACCAGTTGATGCCAATCCGCCGGCCCTCTGCGGCCCAATGCTCGGCGTCAGCGTAGCCACGTACACAGGCCCGAACGTGGGCGGCAATCTCCTGCATCCCGCTGCGCACCGTGCGAAGCCGGGAGTGGCTTTCCCGGACAGCCCCCACGTGCGGCGCATCTGACCACGGGGGCTGATGGTCGAGCAGGCAGAGGTTATCCAGGACACGACCCATCTCCGCCTCCGCCCTGAGGAGATCTCCGGCAAGGTCGTCAATCTTCCGGGCGCCCATTGTCAGTTCCTCGAGCTGGACGTTGATACCGCCGACCCCGCCGCGCACCGTCAGGTCCCCGTCCCTCGAGGAGGGGGACAGCCTGATGCCCTCGGCGCCGGGCGGGAAGTCTGTGGTCATTCCGGCCACCCCGAGCCGGTGGGGAGGAGGGCAACCTGCTCGCCCGCACGGCGGCCCACCGCATGCCTGGCATCCTCGAGCCACCTGATTGCGGAGTGCAACGCGGCAGCCTGGACTGAGAGCGCATCCCGGTAGGCGCGGCCAGCCGGCGACTCCCAGTTGAGCAACTGGGTATCGCGGATGCCTGCCAGGACCTGTTCAACCAGGCCCTCACAGCCAGAGATCCGGCCCGTCAGTTGCTCGAGCTCGCCGCCGGTGCGCTGCGCACTGCCCCAGATCCCCTCCGTCAAATCGTTCCCCATGCCCTTTCCTGCCTGCCTTCCGGACTCATCGCTCCCCGCCCCGCCACCTGCCAACCCCAACGCTAGGAACACCGGCCGCGACGCATAAGGGCCGCCGTCGGCTATGTGGACAAGTAACGTGCGCTGCGCGCTTAAGGCGCCGCCCGACTTCGTGAAAGAATCAACACATGCCTGAAACTGCCGCCACAGCTGACACCCGTACGCCCTCAGGACGCCTGGCACTCGCCGCGTCGCCGGAAAAAATCGCGCTCGGACCCCTCGACGGCCGCTACCAGCCCGCCGTCGCGCCCCTGGTCGATTACTTGTCCGAGGCAGCGCTCAACCGGGACCGCGTGGCCGTTGAAGTGGAATGGCTCATCCACCTGACCAGCAACAACGTCCTCCCAGGCGCCGGCCCGCTGAGCACCGAACAGCAGGAGCAGCTCCGCGCCGTCGTCACGGAGTTCGACGCCGCCTCCGTGGCCGAACTCGCAGAAATCGAGGCCGTCACGGTCCACGACGTGAAGGCCGTGGAGTACTACATCGGGCGCCGCCTGCCCGCCATCGGCATCGAAAACCTGACCGCCATGGTCCACTTCGGCTGCACCTCCGAGGACATCAACAACCTGTCCTACGCCCTCGGCGTGAAGGGGGCCGTGGAGGACGTGTGGCTCCCCGCTGCCCGCAAGCTCGTGGCGCAAATCAGCACGATGGCGGAGGAGAACCGTGCGGTTCCCATGCTGTCCCGCACGCACGGCCAGCCCGCCACCCCCACCACCCTGGGCAAGGAACTGGCCGTCATCGCGCACCGCCTGACCCGCCAGCTGGACCGGATCGCCAAGACCGAATACCTGGGCAAGATCAACGGCGCCACCGGTACCTACGCCGCCCACGTGGCCTCCGTCCCGGGTGCTGACTGGCAGCAGGTGTCCAAGTCCTTCGTCGAAGGGCTCGGCCTCACCTGGAACCCCTTGACCACCCAGATCGAAAGCCACGACTGGCAGGCCGAGCTGTACGCCGACGTGGCCCGCTTCAACCGGATCCTGCACAACGTCTGCACCGACATCTGGAGCTACATCTCCATCGGCTACTTCGCGCAGATCCCCGTCGCCGGTGCCACTGGCTCGTCCACCATGCCGCACAAGGTCAACCCCATCCGGTTCGAAAACGCCGAAGCCAACCTGGAGATCTCCTCCGGTCTGCTGGACGTCCTGGGTTCCACCCTGGTCACCTCCCGCTGGCAGCGCGACCTCACCGACTCCTCCAGCCAGCGCAACATCGGCGTCGCTTTCGGCCACTCCCTGCTCGCCATCTCGAACGTTGCCAAGGGCCTGGAGCGCCTGGACGTTGCCGAGGACGTGCTGGCAGTGGACCTGGACACCAACTGGGAAGTCCTGGGCGAGGCCATCCAGATGGTCATGCGCGCCGAAGCGATCGCCGGCGTCGAAGGTATGGAGAACCCGTACGAACGGCTGAAGGACCTCACCCGCGGCCACCGCGTGGACGCCGCCCGCATGCAGGAATTCGTGCAGGGCCTGGGCCTGTCCCCCGAGGCCGAGGCCCGGCTCCTGGCCCTCACGCCCGGCAGGTACACCGGCATTGCGGCCCAGCTGGTGGACCACCTGAAGTAAAGCCCGCAGCAGGGCAGCAACGCACGACGACGGCGCCGGGCCCCGGAGGGTCCGGCGCCGTCCGTGTATCCCGGCCCGCGTGCCGGGCTGCCGCTGCAGCGCAGGTGAGAGCCGGAGTCCGATCGGGTGGGAAACTGGAACCATGAGGCTGCTCCTGATCCGACACGGCGAGACTCCCGGCAACGTCCTGGGCCAACTGGACACCGACCACCCCGGTCCCGGGTTGACCGAACTGGGTGAACGCCAGGCCGAGGCCATGGCACGGGCCCTGGCCAACGAGCGGATCGGGGCGCTCTACGCCTCCACGCTGGTCCGGACGCAGATCACCGCGGCGCCGCTGGCCCGGCGGCACTCCCTGGACATCGAGGTCCTGGACGGCCTGCATGAAATCGAGGCAGGCTCCCTGGAGAAGCTCACGGACCACGAATCGCACAAGCGCTACATGGGGACCGTCATCTCCTGGGCCGCAGGGGACCTGGACCAGCGCATGCCGGCGGGGCCCGACGGCCATGCCTTCTTCGACCGTTTCGACGCTGCGATCGCGAACGTGGTGGAGCGGGCGATGCGGGACCGGCATGGCACGGCGGCTGTGGTCAGCCACGGTGCCGCCATCCGTACGTGGGCGGGCCTGCGGGCGCGCGGTGCAGGCCACGAGTTTGCGGCCCGGCATATCCTGGCGAACACCGGAATCGTGGCGGTCGAAGGCAGCCTGGATGGCGGGTGGGACCTGATCCACTGGGATGGCAGCCCCGTAGGCGGCCTGGCCTTGGCCGACCCGGCCGCAGGGGATCCGACCGGCCGGGCCGCCACGGCTCCCTAGAGCTGCTGCCGGTGCCGCCGGCCGGGGAAGATCCGCCGTGTCCGGCACGGATTGCCCTGGCTGCCCCGCGGAACCGCGGGGACAAGCTGGGCCGCCATGGCCGCTGCATCCGCAGCCGCCGGCCTCTGCGTGGCGTCCATCGCCGTCAGGGCGCGCAACAGGACGCCCCAGTCGCCCAGGTGGTCCGGGACCTTCGGGGACCTCAAGGTCCGGGCCACGAGGGACTCTATCGCCGTGCCGGGGAACGCCTTGGTCCCGGTGAGGAGTTCCAGGAGGACCAGGCCCATGGCATAAACATCCCACGATGGGTCCGCTACGTGGCCGGAAGCCTGCTCCGGACTCATGTAATGCACAGTCCCGGAGGAGATGCCCGGTTCGGGGGCGGACCCGGCAGGCGCGGCAATTCCGAAGTCGATGATCCGGACCGGACTCCTCCGCAGGCCACTCAGCATCAGGTTGGCCGGTTTGATGTCGCGGTGCACCAGGCCCTTGGAATGAAGGTGCGCGAGCGCACCGAAGAGACCACGCGCCCACACGGCAATGTCTGCCTGGCGCATGCTCTGCATTCGGATGGCCTCCGCGAGGCTTGTCCCGAGGGCCAGTTCTTCTATCAGGAAGGCATGCCCGGCGGAGGGGCCACCGGCAGGAATGACGCCTCCGGCAATGAACCTCACGATCGACGGGTGGTCCAGCCCGGCCAAGACTGCCGCCTCGTTGTGGATCCGCTGCTGGTGCTTCCGGTGACCTGCTGTGGCAATCTTTACGGCGGCATCGGGGCCTCCTTCCAGGTCAACGGCCCGGAAGACCTCGGCAGCGGAGCCGCGGCCCAGCCTCTCGCCAAGACGGTACCGGCCGGCCAACACCACGCCCGCGGTGGGATTGGGGGGCTGCTGCACTGCCGCGGGCATCACCGTCCCGACGGCGGTCATGCCGGAAGGACAGCTGAGGAGGATCCCTGGCGGGAAGCACCCGCAGATCGTTTGCGGTCACCGCTCGCAGCCCACGCATCGAGCTGGAACCCACAGCCGCAGCGCCACACGGGCGGAAGTTCAATGCCGTCGCCGCCGGCCGGCGCGAACGTGTAGCTGGCGCCCTCGGCCCCCACAGCGGGAGTGACCAGCTGCATTGCCGTCCCGCAGTGGACCGCGGACTTTCCCTGCGGCGCGGAATTGCCGTCCAGGGAGGGTCGCAACAAGAGGGTATTGGTCAGCACGGCCGCATCGTCGCGGGGATCAGGCGGTGAAATTTCGGTGAAAGTTACCAACTCACTCACGACTCCGTTGGGAAGCAGCTTCGGGGAACAATCGTAAGCTTACATATAACTAGTTGATCTAGCTAGTCCGCCTAGCTAATCTTTTTCTGTTCTCCGTCGTGGGCAGCGAGGGCATCCGTCATCCGCTGCAGGAAATCAACCACGATGCGCGCCTCCTCGGCCGAGAGACTTTCCGCCACGGACATCATCCGGCGATGCATGGCCCCCAGCGTTTCGCGGACTTCCTTATCCGATTCCCCGGTGGCGATGACCACCACGGAGCGCCGGTCGGTGGGGTGCGGTTCACGCCGGACATGGCCGCTGGCGACCAGCCGGTCGATCAACGACGTCGTGGAAGCGCTCGTAATATTGAGGAACTGACTCAGATCCTTGGGCACTGCCTGCTTCCCGGACGCCTGCACCCGCAGCAGGTACCGCAGGGCGAGAATGTCCGTTTCGCCCATCCCCATGGAGTCCCTGGTGGTACGGCGGATTTCCGTCTCCGCCGACCGGTAGTCGCGGAGCGACTTCAATACTGCTGCGCTGTAGTCCAGCTGCCCGTCAGGTCCATACCAGTAGCCGGAGCCCTCATTGCCCGTAGAAACCATGAAATCATTTTAGACCACCTGATAACTAGCCTGCCAAGCAACTTACCGATACGCAGCGCAACGGCGTTATCCAGGTGCTTACCGCCAGGAAACACCCGCGTAATCCCCGGCACCTAGCCTTGTCAGGCATACCCCTCCGGCGAATCGAGGCAGATATGCAGACAAACCCCAGGCTGAACATCAGGCAGGTCCCCTGGTCCAACCCCGTGGGCGCCGATCTTCGCCGCGCCCAGCAGGCCGAACTCGACGCCCGCTTTGGCCGGCCGGATCACGAACCCGGCCCACCGCCGTCGGGCGCCGACTGCGCCGTCTTCCTGGTGGCCTATGACAAGGGCTCGGGTCAGCCCGTGGGCTGCGGCGGGCTGCGGCTCCTGGACGGTTCGACGGCGGAGATCAAAAGGCTCTACGTCCTGCCATACACGCGCGGTTCGGGCGTCGCCAGCTCCATCCTGGCAGCCCTTGAGGCAGAGGCCTTCAAACAGGGCATTACGCGCATCAAGGCGGAGGCCGGATCTGCCCAGCCCGACGGCAGGAACTTCTACGAAAATTCCGGCTTTGAGGGGATCCCGAATTTTGGTCCTTATATCGGGGTGCAGCACTCTTACTGCTACGCCAAAAGCATCAACGCCCGCAGCGCCGCCCACACGGCCATGGCCTAGGAACGGACGGCACCGCGGGCCCGTCACAGTGGGAGCGCCCGCGGTGCGTTCCGCTAACCTCAGCCTATGGAAACAGCAGACATCACGTTCCGCACCCGCAAGTGGGTCAGGCCCGAGGACCTCAACGCCAACGGGACGCTGTTTGGCGGGAGCCTGCTGAAGTGGATCGACGAAGAAGCCGCGATCTACGCGATCCTGCAGCTGGGAAACGGCCGCGCCGTCACCAAGTACATCTCCGAGATCAACTTTGTCAGCTCCGCGGTGCAGGGAGACCTCATCGAAATGGGCCTCACGGCCACCCGGTTTGGCCGGACCTCGCTGACCATGCGGGCCGAAGTCCGCAACATGATCACCAGGCAAAGCATCCTCACCATCGAGGAGATCGTCTTCGTCAACCTGAACGCCGCCGGCAAACCCGAACCGCACGGTTACACGGAGATCACCTACGACCGCGACCGGATCCCCACCCACCACCTCACGGAGACACGGCAGCAGGATTAGTGTTCGCCTCCGGTTCACGCCAGGGGCCCTGACCGTTTCACCGACTGGGACAAAGTAACCAGCCGGGCTGTTTATCGAATCGATAGCTATAACAGCCCGGTTTTTGTCATGCCCGGCTATAGGCTGTGCGGACATGCTCCGATTCCAGTCCAGAAATGAGTCCTGATCGTGCGTAAATTGCAGACTTTGGTTGCCGCCGCCGTCGCCGCCACCCTCCTCGCCGGATGCGGTGGAGGTTCAACCCCACCAACGTCGTCAGGGGACGCCTCCGGCACTCCGGCAGGGGCGTCCGGGGACACCCTGGTTGTTTACACGAACTCGAACGGTGAAGGCAGGGGAGAATGGCTGGCCGCCAAGGCGGCGGAGGCCGGGTTCAAGATTCAGATCGTGGGGGCCGGTGGCGCCGATGCCACCAACAAGCTGATTGCAGAGAAGAACAACCCCATCGCAGACGTCGCGTTCGGCCTCAACAACATGTACTTTTCCCAGATCAAGAAGAAGGGGCGCTGGAAGCGTACCAACCCTCGTGGGCAGGCGAAGTGGACAAGGGCCTTGGCGACGGAGAGACCTACTGGCCGCTGGTGAAGCAGGCCATTCTCCTTGGCTACAACTCGGACAAAATCGCCAAGGACGCTGCGCCGAAGGACTGGACCGACCTGTGGACCAAGGATGATTTCAAGCGCCGCTACGAACGGGTCACCGGGATGGGGACCGCCACGGCCCAGCTGGTCTTCGCCGGGATCCTATCCCGTTACCGGGACGACTCCGGCGATCTGGGAATTTCCGATGAGGGATGGAAGCAGGTTGAGCAGTACTTCAAGAACGGCAGCCCCGCCGTTGCCAAGACCGACCTGTTTGCCCGCATCGCGTCCGGCGAGGTGGATATGGGCCAGATGCCGTCCTCGATCATCGCCGACCGTGAAAAGTCCTTCAAGGTGAACGTGGAAACGGTCATGCCTTCCGTGGGGGTCCCGCTGGCCGTGGAGCAGATAGCGCTGGTGAAGGGAACCAAGAAGAAGGAGCAGGCGCAGAAACTCATCGACTGGTTCGGCAGTGCCGAGGTCCAGGGCGAGTTCGCCCAGAAGTTCAACTCCATGCCGGTCAACAAGAGCGCCCAGGCAAAGGCCAATCCCGAGGTCGTGAACTTCTTCGCCGGCCTTAAGCAGCAGGACATCGACTGGGACTTCGTCCAGAAGAGCATGGGCGCATGGGTGGAAAAGATCGAACTCGAATACATGACGTAACCCGCAGTGCCAGCCACCGTTCCCGCGCGTTCCCTCAGACAGGTTTGACATGATCCGCTTGGAAAACATCGAAGTTACCTTTGGCGATTTCACCGCCATTCCGCATCTGGACCTGCATGTCCGCCCCGGCGAGTTCTTCACCCTGCTGGGGCCATCCGGTTGCGGAAAGACGACGGCGCTGCGCACCCTGGCTGGCTTCATCCAGCCGGCCGGGGGTACGGTCCGGGTGGACGGGAAGGATGTCACCCGCCTTCCAAGCGATAAACGGCAGGTTGGCATGGTGTTCCAGAACTATGCGCTGTTCCCCAGTATGAGCGTGTGGGAGAACATCGCTTTCGGGCTCCGGGTCCGGAAGGAGAAGGCCGCAGACAGCGACCGCCTGGTGCGCGACATAGCCCGGCGGGTGGAGCTCAGCGACGAGCAGCTGACCAAGAACGTGGCCGAGCTGTCCGGTGGCCAGCAGCAACGGGTAGCGGTGGCACGGGCACTGGTGCTGCGGCCCAAGATCCTGCTGCTGGATGAGCCGCTGTCCAACCTCGATGCCAAGCTCCGGCACCAGCTGCGCCAGCAGCTCAAAGACCTGCAAAGCGAATTTGGCATCACCACCGTGTACGTCACCCACGACCAGGACGAGGCCCTTGCCATGAGCGACCGCGTAGCGGTGTTCAACAAGGGCGTGATCGAACAGGTTGGGACGCCACAGGAGATCTACGATCATGCCGCTACGGAGTTCGTTTGCAACTTCATCGGTGACAGTTCCGAGCTTTCCCCTGAATTCGTCTCCGAGGTGAACCGGCTCTCGGCGGCCGGCCTCAGCACTGACGCCAGATCCTACCTGCGGGTGGAAAAAGCGTCGCTGGACAGGCCCGCGGACGGAGGCACCGCCGCCGGGCTCCCCGCCACCGTGGTCTCACGCACCTATCATGGCCTGCACAGCCGCTACGTGGTCCGCAGCCACGGCTCGGACATCCGTCTCCTGGTCAGGGAAGACGGCTGCGCTCATCCGGAGACCGGCACGACCACAACCGTCTACCTCCAGCCGGAGCACGTCCTCCAGTACCATCCGAAAACCGGCGTCTCGCTGGCCCAGGAGCAAGCGGTTGCGCTGCCATGAGCACCACCGCCGTGCGCACCATGGCCCGTTCACCCTTCGTCGTGGTAGTGGGAGTCGTCCTCACTTGGTTCATTGCCGCGTTCCTGGTGTGGCCCAACGTCAACATCCTGATGGCAACCTTCTTTCCCGACGGGAGCTTTTCCGGCCGCGCCGCCGAGAAGCTGTTCTCTTCACAGCGGGCCATGAAGGCGTTGGGCAACAGCTTCCTCCTGGCCGTAGCCCTGTCCGTCACAGTCAACCTGGTGGGCGTCTTCATCGTCCTCGTCACGCAGTACTTCCGGATCCGCGGCTCGAAAGTCCTGTTCCTCGGATATGCCTCCACGTTCATCTACGGCGGCATTGTGCTGGCCGCGGGGTACAAGTTCATTTATGGGGAGAAGGGGATCGTCACCGCCCTGCTGGTCAGGCTGATTCCCGGAATGGATCCGGGGTGGTTTTCCGGGTTTTTTGCCGTCCTGCTGGTCATGACCTTCGCCACCACCACCAACCACATGCTTTTTGTCGCCAACGCGCTCAAAGGCATCGACTACCAGACCATCGAGGCCGCACGGAATCTTGGCGCCTCCACATGGACCATCCTGCGGCGCATCGTGCTGCCCATGCTCAAACCCACCTTGTTCGCCGTCACCATCCTGTCCTTCCTCACCGGGCTGGGGGCTTTGAGTGCCCCGCAGGTGCTGGGCGGCCGTGATTTCCAGACCATCACCCCGATGATCCTGACCTTCACCAACAGCCCCACCTCCCGGGACCTTGCGGCCCTCCTGGCCGTGATCCTGGGCCTGGCCACCATGCTGATGCTGGCCATCATGTCCCGCCTGGAGAAGGGCGGTACGTACTTTTCGGTCTCCAAAGTGTCCTCCGCGCTGCAGAAGCAGGACATCACCAATCCCGCCGCCAACCTGGCCGTGCACGCCGCCGCCTATCTCCTGTTTGCCATCTACACGCTTCCAGTGCTGCTGATCCTGCTCTATTCGTTTGCCGACGGCGCAGCCATCCAGACGGGGCAGCTCGCTCGCCAACCTGACGCTGGACAACTACGTCCGCGTGCTGACCCAGGAGTCCGGGCTCAGGCCGTTCATCGTGAGCGTTGTGTACAGCGCCTTGGCCGCCGTCATCGCCGTCGGCGGACTCCTCTTTGTTGCCCGCCTGCTGCAGAAATACAGGAACTGGGTGAGCTCGGCATTCGAGTACCTGCTCCACATCCCGTGGATCCTGCCCTCGGCACTGCTGGCATTGGGACTGATCGTCAGCTACGACCACCCGAGCCCGCTGGTGGGCGGGGCCGTCCTCACCGGAACAACGGTGATCCTGCTCATCGCCTTTGTGACGGTAAAGATCCCGTTTACCCTGCGAATGCTCAAAGCGTCGTTTGCCTCGGTAAATTCGACACTGGAGGAAGCTGCTGCCATCATGGGCGCCAGGACCCTGTATGTCTTCCGACGCATCCTGCTGCCGCTGGTACTCCCGGCGGCGGCAGCGATCACGGCCCTGAACTTCAACAGCCTGCTGGACGACTATGACACCGCCATCTTCCTGGCCCACCCGCTGGTGCAGCCGCTGGGCCTGGTGATCAAGGCCAACACGGATGGGGCGGAGGGCAGTGAGGGGATCGCGAATACGTTCGTTTACACCGTGCTCCTGATGATCATCACGGGCGTGACGATGTACCTCGTCTACGGCAGGTCCGGACGGCGCCGGGCCCGGAGGCGGATACCCGCGGTCCCTGCCGGCCCACAGGTCCCGGGCGCGGGGCTTCCCGGCGACCAGACCCCGGGCAGGGACGACGCCACCAGCCCGGCCGCTGCCATCCGTTGACTACGTCCCCGAACCGCTGCCGACGGCGGCCCGTTCGTTCCGCCGTCGGGCGAGGTTGAGCAGGCGGTCCCGGAAGGGTTGGGCACCGTCCGCCAAGGCCACCTTCATCATCGCCGCGGACCCGAGGCTGAGGGCGCGAGTCCGCAGCCGGCGCTGCCGGTCGTAGGCGGCGAGCGCCTTTTCCCGCGGCAGGCTGTTCAGCAGATCCGCCAGGACCACGGCATCCACCAGCGATTCACAGGCGCCCCGGCCGAGGTTTGGCGTCATGGCGTGGGCCGCGTCCCCCACCAGCACCGCCGCACCGCTGACATAGGACCGCAATGGGGGCACAGTCCAGATCCTTTGGGCCAACGAAAGCTCCGGACTCGCGGCGGCCAGCACCTGCCGGATGGCGGGTGCGTGGTCCGCAAAGCGCCGCCTCGCCTGCGTGAGCGCCTCTTCCACGTCGATTCCCGTGGGGCCGAGCGTTGACCGCCAGCTCCCGTACCAGTTGGTTCCACCCGGGGCGGCGGCAATGCCGAACAGGTCGCCCCGCCCCCAATACTCCCCCACCTCGCCGGCTTCTACCGGGGAAGGAATGGTGCCGCGGACAGCAAGGGCGGAAGCCAGCCTGGCATCCGTTGCAGCACCCCACACCTCGTGGCGGACAACGCTGTGCACCCCGTCGGCACCCACCAGCAGCCCGTCAACCGGAGGCAATTGCCGCACATGGGAAGCCACCCTGCGGACGCTTCCGGGCACGGCTCCGTCCAGCAGCCGCAACAGGTCCACGCGGGAAATGCCGAACAACTCCCCGCCGCGGACAGTGACCCAGGGCAAGCCTGCGGCATTGCGGATGGATCCGTTTCCCAGCACCGGGCTGGCCGCACGCGCCCCGGCGAGGACCCCCACCCGCGCCAGCGCACGCTGCGCATTGGGCCACATGGCCAGCACGGTGCCCACCGTGGGCAGTTCGGGGCGCTTCTCGAAGATGGACACGTCGTAGCGTGAAGGGTCCAGGCTGGCCGCCAGGGCCAAGCCCGCGATGCCGCCGCCCACGATCGAGATCGCTTCCATGCAGGCGATTCTACTACTTTTGTAGTGGCATGGAAGAGGCACTTACACTGGGCGCATGCCCAACCGCCGCACGGAACTGATGGACGCCGCCCTGAGGGTGGTGGCGGACAAGGGAATGAAGGGCTTGACCCACCGCGCCGTCGACGCCGCCACCGGCCTCCCGGAAGGCACCACGTCCAATTACTTCCGGAGCCGGGCAGCCCTCGTGGAGGCCGCGCTGGACCGCCTCCTGCAGCTTGATGCCGGACTGCTGCGCGAGGCCGGTCCCGCCGGACCGCCGCCGGGCATTCCGGAACTGGCCGACCAGCTGGCCGCCATGGTGCTCGCCCTGGCCCGGCAGCACGCCGGCCTCACGCGGGCGCGGTTGGCCCTGTCGCTGGACCGGCCCGAGGCGGTGACCGCCGGCCACTACCTGCTGGTGGGCGGGCTGGAGCAGGCCCTGGATGGTTTGGGAGTGGCGGGCGCGGCAGGGCGGGCGCGGGACGTCGCCGACTACGCCGACGGTCTCTTGCTGCATCTGCTCACCGTCCGCCGGGACCAGCAGCCCGACCCGGCCGCAACCGCAGCGGCGATCCGCCGCCTGCTGGCCCCGTAAAGCGGACCCGGCAGTCCGTCGTCGTCCTCCCGGGCCGCTAGGACGCGGCGGGCCAGCCTGTGTACGCCTCGGCAAGGTAGGCCATGCCGTGCCGCGATGAAACCACGGAATTCAGTTCGCCAAGCTGGCGGGCCCGGGAAAAGTCGTCTGCGTCCGCGGGGGTGTGCAGCATGGTGGTCATCCAGTACGAGAACTGCTGCGCCTTCCACACCCGGTCCAGGGCGCGGTCGCTGTAGGTGTCCAGCAGATGTCCCGATCCGGAGTTGTAGTGGCTGTCCAGCCCCTCGAAAAGGACCTTGACGTCGTTGATGGCCAGGTTCAGTCCCTTGGCGCCGGTGGGCGGCACCGTGTGTGCGGCGTCGCCGGCGAGGAACAGGTTGCCGTGGCGCATGGGGGTGTGGACGAAGCTGCGGAACGGCAGCACCATCTTCTCCAGGACCGGGCCCTCCTTGAGCTCGAACCCGTTGCCGTTGACCCGGCCGCGGAATTCGGCCCAGATCCGTTCGTCATCCCACTCCGCCACGTTTTCCTTGGGATCGCACTGGAAGTACATCCGCTGGACGGTCTCGGTGCGCTGGCTGATCAGGGCGAAACCGTTGGCGGAGTTGGCATAGATCAGCTCGCCGGAACTGCGCGGGGCTTCGGCCAGGATGCCGAACCAGGCGAAGGGGTATTCGTGGAAGTACCACTTGCGGTGCGCCTCCGGGATCTGGAAGCGGCAGTGGCTGCGCGAGCCGTCCGCCCCCACCACGAAATCGGCCTGGATCTCGAACTCAACCCCCTCGGAATCGGTGAACCAGACCTTCGGCTTGCCCTCCAGGTCATGGACCGATGTGTCGCTGACGCTGTAGCGGACATCGCCGCCGTCGTCCTTCCTGCGCGCTGCCAGGTCCAGGAACACGTCCGTCTGCGGGTAGAGCCACACCGACTCGCCCACCAGGTCCTTGAAATCGATGCGGTGGCTCTCGCCGTTGAACCGCAGCTCGATGCCGTCGTGCCGGTCCCCGTCCCGCAGCACCCGGTCCGAGACCCCACTGTCCACGAGGAGGTTTACCGTGCCGTGCTCCAGGATGCCGGCCCGGACGGTGTGGGAGATTTCCTCGTGGCTGCGGACCTCGACCACCGTGGACTCGATTCCGGCCGTGGCCAGCAGGTGGGAGAGCATGAGGCCGGCCGGGCCGCCGCCCATGATGGCCACCTGCGTGGTGATGATCTTACGTGCCATGACTGCGTCTCGCTTCGTTGCGGGGCCCGGGTGGGGGCCGGAGTGGTTGCCTGGCATTCAGTGTGGCCCCGCAGGGGTGACTGGCGTTACAACAATTCCGTTCAACAGAAAGGCGGTGGGAGTCAGGCTCCGGCCAGGCCTCGCGCGATGCCCCGGGCGGCCGTCTGCAGCGCGGGAACCAAGGCCTGGAGACGCATCTCCTGCAGCGGTACCACCACGCCCAGCGATGCCACCGCCCGCTTCCGGCGGTCCAGGACCGGAACCGCGATTCCCCAGGTGTCCGGGTCCACCACACCCTTCAACTGCGCGAAGCCCTGGTGGGAGGTTTCGGCCAGCAGCGCCCGGACCCCATCCGCGGTAAGTTTGCCGTCCGGGTCGGCGAACCCCGCGAGGTACCTGGCCTGCATGGCCTTGTCCTGGTGGGCCATCAGTGCCAGTCCGGCGGACGAGATATGGATGGGCATCCTGCCCGCCACCTGCGCCCGGTTGGCCACCGAGCCCCGGCGGGACAGGCGTTCCACGAAGAGGGCCTCCCAGCCATCGAGCACGGCCAGGTTGACGTTCTGGTTCAGCACCTGTTGGATGTCCTCCATGAACGGCATGGCGGCCTGCCGGAGCGCCAGCGCGGGTGAGGCGCGGTTGACCAGTTCCCAGAGCCGGAGCCCGGGCCGGACCATTCCACCCGGAGCGGTTTCCAGCAGCCCGTGCCCTGCCAGCTGCCCCACCAGCCGGTGCGTGGTGGTCAGCGGAAGGCCTGCCCGCTCCGCGAGCTCAGACAACCGCAGGGCGCCCACGTCCTGGGGGAACGCGGAGATCAGGCGCACGATCCGGTCCACCACGGAGTCGCCCGAGCTCGAGTTTGCCACCGCCAGTCCTTCCGTTCAACGGGAAGTCCAGCGTACCGCGCCCGGGCGGAACCCGCGCGGGAAGGCGGTCAGGCCGTCGTCGAACCCTGCCTGAGGCGGCGCCACGCGCCGGGAGCCAGCACCACGGCAATGCCGACGGCGGCACCGATGACGGTTTCGATGATGCGGTCGCGCAGCAAAAGGGTTGGCGACGCCGGGACCACCAGCAGCGTTGACACCAGCGCCAGGGGCGTAACGAACACCTGGGCCAGCAAGTACTGGCGGAGGATGAACATTTCGGCGCCGAACTGGCACAGCGCCATGACGAGCACGGTCTGCCAGGGTTGCAGGCCGAGCAGCAGGACGGCGGCCAGCACCAAGAGGCCCAGGACGGTGCCGATGATCCTTTGGATACCCCGGCGCACCCGGTGCCGCGTGGAGTGGCCCACCAGGGGCACCACCGCCGCCACCATGGCCCAATAGTTGTGGCCGAATCCCAGGCGGCTGCCGGCCCAGGTGGCCAGTGACCCGGCAAGTCCGGCAGCCACCAGGTAGCCGAAGCCTTCAAGCCGGGCTGCGCGCTTCTCTGCGGGGGTGCGGCGGATCGGGACCGGCCGGATCCAGGGTGTCCGGTGGCTGGGAAGGATCCGGGATGAGAACCCGATGAGCAGGGCGAACACGGTGGTGAGGACGGCCACCAGCATCCCCTGCCACAGCGGCGGCTGGTTGGGAATGGAAGCGATGGCGGCAAAGGCGAAGATGTGGAAGAGGGACCCGGCTGGGCGAAGCCGCAACCAGGAGATGGCCACCGAGCAGGCCCCGGCAACCAGGGTGGTGGCCAGGACCAGGAGCCAGGTGGTGGTGGAGCGGTCAAGGCCGAAGGCGGATTCCATTCGTGCCGCGAGCGCCGCCAGGAAGATCACCAGCAGCATCAGCAGTCCGGCCCGCAACTGCAGCATGAACCGGACCGCGTGCGGCTCGCCGCGGCCGTAGATGCCCGTGAACGCCCCGAAGGACGCGAAGATTGCCAGGTCCAGCCGGCCCAGGAGCACCAGGGTGATCAGCGGCACGAACACACCGACGGCGCACCTCAGCGCCGGATGGTGGTCCTTGTTGCCGGGACCAATGCTGAACATCTCGGCAAACATCTTCACGTGGGCAGCGCCTTCCTTGGGGGTGGGTTATGTCGGGCGGCCGCGCTGACGTTCCTGCTAGATCCTACGGCGGGAGGCACCGGGGACGCCCGGTACGTTCCCATGAATGGAATCAGGAAGCAACGGGGCGGAAACAGCACCCGGTGATGCTTGAGTCATGAAGCGTCCTCCGCACAACACGCCCACTGCCGACCTGAGCTGCGAGGTCTGCGGCCGGATGCCCGAGCCGCCCAAGGCGCGGCTCACCGTTGCCAACGTGGCCGTCATGCTGCCCATCGAACTCCTTGTCCATGCCCTGGTGGTGGAGACCCACCTTCCCTACGTGGCCAAGGTGCTGGTCCTGACGTTCACCGCCACAGTCCTGGTGATTTGGGTGGCCGAACCGTCGGCGGCAAGGATCCTGCGCAGCTGGCTCCACGCGCCGGCACTGCGGCACCGCCGCCAGCTGGCGGCAGCCCCGTCGTTGTGGCGGGCACGGACACTGCTGGCGGACCAGCCCGGTTCGCTGCAGAGGATGACCCGGACACTGGCCCGGCTCGACGCCAACATCCTGGGCCTGCACGTGCACCCCGCCCCGGACGGGGTCCTGGACGAATTCGTCCTCGCGGTCCCGGGCGAGGTGGGCGAGCGCGAGCTGCTGGCGGCCCTGCACGACGGCGGCGGCAGCCGTTCGCACGTATGGCCCACCACGTCCCTGGCCATGGCGGACGGGCAGACGAAGGCGCTCAGCCTCGCGGCGCGGATCGCCGCCGCGCCGGACGAACTGCCCCTGGCGGTGGCGGAGCTGCTGCATGCGCAGATCGTGCCGCCACACGATGCCGGGTCACCGGCCGACGACGGGACGCGGCTGAAGATCCCCACGGCCTGGCAGGGACCCATCACCTTTTCCCGACCGGGCGAGCCGTTTACTCCGGCCGAATCCGCACGGGCCCACCGCCTCGCCGAGCTGGCCGAAACCCTGTCCCACCGCCGGACCGGCTCGTCCGCCTAGCGGTCGAGGCCGTGCTGGCGCCAGTCACAATCCGTCCGGAGGAGCCGCGGAACGCTGCCGGGCAAAAAACCCTTGACAGTGGCGGGAGTCACTTCTAACTTTGTTTTTGGGATCCCAACTTGGGATCCCAAAATCGAATCCTCCCCATTCGTGAACTTCCCCGTGAAGGAGAAGCTGTGTCCGTCCCAAACACTGAAACAACGGCACCGTCCGCCGAGTCCGCATCCCACACCACCCAGCCCCGCAAGGATGGACTGCAACGGCGCAGTTCCGTCCGGTGGCGGCTCTTCCTGCTGCTCCTGGTCCTCGTGTCCGTCAACTACATCGACCGCGGCTCCATCTCCGTGGCGTTGCCCATCATCCAAAAGGAATTCAACCTCGCCCCCAGCTGGTGGGCCTGCTGCTGTCCGCCTTCTTCTGGACCTACGCCCTGATGCAGGTTCCCGTGGGCTGGCTGATCGACAAGTTCGGCCCCCGCAAGGTAATGACCGCGTCCTGCCTGGGCTGGGGCGCCGCCACGGCAGCCTCCGGCATGGCCGGCGGATTCCTGAGCATGTTCATCGCCCGGCTTGGAATCGGCGTGACCGAAGCAGGGGTGATGCCCGCCGGGGGCAAGCTCAACGCCATCTGGATGCACCGGTCCGAACGCGGCCGCGGCGCCACCATCCTGGACGCCGGCGCACCCCTGGGTGCCGGCCTTGGCGGCATCATCATCGCCGGCCTCATTGCCACCACCGGCAGCTGGCGCTGGTCCTTCGTGATCGCCGGCGCCGCCACCGTCCTCATGGGACTCGCCGTCTGGTGGTACGTCCGGGACAACCCCCGGGAACACCGTGCCGTCAACGAAGCCGAAGCGTCCTACATCGAAGCCTCGCACGCCGCCGAGGACGCCGAAGCCACCATGGACGGCAGCACAGGCAAACGAGGCCTCCTTCCCTACCTGAAGTTCCGCTCCTTCTGGGCCATGTGCCTGGGCTGGCTCGGATTCAACGGAGTGTTCTACGGCCTGCTGACCTGGGGGCCGCTCTACCTGGCCCAAGCCAAGGGCTTCGACCTGAAGACCATCGGCTGGTCCACCCTGGTGATCTTCGGGGCCGGGTTCGTCGGAGAAATCATCGGCGGCACCATCGCCGACAAGTGGCGGGCCTCCGGCGCCTCCGCCAACCTCGTGATGCGCACCCTCCTGGGCGTCTCCAGCGCCATCGTCGTAGCGGGCCTGGTAGGCGTCACCGTGGTCCCCGACGCCACCACCGCCGTCGTCCTGCTCTCCGTTGTCCTGTTCTTCCTGCGCTGGGTGGGCCTGTTCTGGAGCATCCCGTCCATCCTGGGCGGACGCACCAACGCCGGGGTCCTGGGCGGCGCCATGAACCTCAGCGGCAACATCTCCGGCTTCGTGACCCCCATCGTCGTCGGCCTGATCGTCGGGGCCACCGGCTCCTACACCTGGGCGCTGCTGTACTTTGTCGGTTCCGCGGTGATCATGGGCGCATCGGTCCTCACCCTGAACTACAACAAGCGGCTTCCTGTCTAAGCTGGCCCTCGCAGGGAAACTTGCAAACCACGCCCCCGCAGCCGGGAGCAGTGCCATACAAGAAATCGAAAATGGAGCACCATGCTGACCGCAGAAGAGACCCAGGACAAGGACCGCCCCCTCCGCGAGACCGTCCGGGACACCCTCCGCACCCGCATTTTCGAAGGGCACTACGCTCCCGGCACGCGGCTGGTGGAACGCGACCTCGCCGCCGAATTCTCCGTCTCCCGCCTGCCGGTCCGCGAAGCCCTCCGCATGCTCCGGCAGGAAGGCCTCATCAGCGACCGCGGGGCCCGCGGGGCGGAAGTAAGCAGCCTCAGCCCCAAGGATGTGGAGGACCTCTTCGACGTCCGCCAGTCCCTCGAGGTGCTGGCCTGCCGGCTCGCCGCCCGCCGCGCCACCGCTGAGGACCTGGCCTACCTCAAGGGGCTGCTGGACAACGCAGAGGCTTTCCTTGCCAAGGGAGCGGTGATGGAAGCGCACCGCTCCAACAGCGAGTTCCACGACGCCATCACCGGGATCGCGGACAACAACTTCCTCAAATCGGCCCTGGAACCCCTGCAGGGCCGGATGCACTGGCTGTTCCGGCACGTCAGCGACCTGCCCGAACTGATCCGCGAACACCGGGAAGCTCTACGCCGCCATTGCCAGCGGCGACCCCGACCGGGCGGCCGCCCAATCCGCCTCCCACATCGGAAAGTACCGGGAACAGTTCCCCGAGGACTTCCAGAAAACCGAACCAGAATTCCACCGGAAGAGAAAATGAAACTCCTGGTCATCAACCCCAACATCAGCGCCGACGTCACGGCCCTGATCGAATCCGAGGCGCTCCGCTCCGCCGCCCCCGGCACCGACCTGCTGGTGCGGACCGCCGGTCACGGCGTCGAATACATCGAAACCCGGTTCGAAGCCCTCATCGCCGCCGGGGCCGTCGCCGAAATCGTCGCCGAGCACACCCGCCCCGGCGCGGACCCGGTTGACGCCATCGTGGTGGCGGCCTTCGGCGACCCCGGCATGCCCGCCTTGAAGGAATTGGCCGACGTCCCGGTCATCGGCATCACCGAGGCCGCACTCTGCGCGGCGGCCCTGCAGGGCCACCGCTTCTCCATCATCGCCATCTCGGACCGGATCAAGCCCTGGTACCGCGAGTGCGTGGAACACTTCGGGCTTGCCGGCCGGCTGGCCTCCATCCGCTCCATCAACGACTCCCTCACCAGCATCGGCTCGGTCCAGCAGGACTTCAGGGAAACCCTGCTGGCACTCAGCCGGCAGGCCGTGGCGGAGGACGGCGCCGACGTCGTCATCCTCGCCGGCGCCCCGCTGGCAGGACTCGCCCGCGACCTCAAGGGACAGATCCCCGTGCCGGTGGTTGACGGCATCTCCGCCGGCATCCGCATGGCCGAAGCGGTGGCCGGACTGCAGTCCGGACCGCACCGCGCCGGCGCGTTCGCCCCTCCCCCGGCGAAGGACCGAAAAGGCCTCTCCGGCAGCCTGGACGCAGCCCTTGCGGCCCGCCAGGAGCACGCCGGCGCGCCCCAGCCTGCCGCCTAAAGCCAGACGCCAGACGCCACCACACCCACAAGGAGGACACCGATGTCCCACCAGCCAGAACTCGTCATTGCCAACGCCACAATCGTCAACAGCCATGGCCGCCAGGCCGCCCACATCGTGGTGCAGGACGGCTGTATCGCCGCCCTCATCGACGTTGACCAGCCGGTCCCTGCCGCCGGCCGCACCATCGACGCCGCCGGCAAACTCGTCATCCCCGGCGGCGTTGACGGACACTGCCACGTCGCCCAGGTCACCGGACGCTTCCGCACCCTTGACGACTTCCGGACCACGTCCACCGCGGCACTCTGGGGCGGTACCACCACCATCATCGACTTCGGCATCCCCCGGGACGCCCAGGAAACCCCGCTCGCCGCCGCCCTGCACAAGAAGGAACTCGCCACCGAATCCCGGTGCGACGTCGCCCTCCACGGTGCGGTGGTCGCCTGGGACGAAACCATCCCCTGGCAGCTCGAGCAGCTTGCCGCCGAAGGCGTCCGCTCCGTAAAGATGTACACCACCAACCGCGGCACCACCATGGCTGACGGGGACACCATCCTGAAGGTCATGCGGGAACTGGTCCGGCTGGACGGCCTGGCGTACATCCATGCCGAACACGATCCCATCATCGCCGACTGCACCGAACAGCACGCCCAGGACGGCCGGATTGGGATCGAACACCTGCACCGGACGCGCCCCGAGCTGGCCGAGGAGATCTCGGTGAAGGAAACCCTGGCCATGGCCGAATACACCGGGGCGCCGGTCTACTTCGTCCACCAGTCCACGCCAGGGGCCGTGGACCTCGTCTCGGAGGCACGCGGGCGCGGGCTCCAGGCCTACTCCGAGACCTGCCCGCACTACGTCACCTTGGACGACACTGTCTACGCGTCCGCCTTTCCCGAATGGTTCGCCTGCTGCCCGCCCATGCGCAGCCCGGAAACCGTGGCCGCGCTCAAGGAGCGGCTGGCGTCCGGGGCCATCCACACCATGTCCTCGGACCACTCCTGCTACGACCTGTCCCAGAAGCGCGAGCGCACCGATGACGTGCGCGCCATGCCGCACGGGCTGCCCGGCGTGGAGACCCGGATGCCGGTGACGTTCACCGCGATGACTTCCGCCGGCGCCTCCGTGGAGCAGTTCGTCGAGGCCTTCGCGGCCGGCCCCGCCCGCATCAACGCGGTCCCCGACAAAGGCCGCATCGCCGAGGGGTTCGACGCCGACCTGGTGGTTTTCGACCCCACCGAGGAACGGACCGTGGATGGCGCCGCCCTGCACATGGGGACCGATTTCTCGCCCTTCCATGGGAAGGCACTCACCGGCTGGCCCGCCGTCGTGGTTTCCAACGGCCGGGTGGTGCTGGACGCGGACGGCTTCCACGATCCCGGCCCCGCAGGCCGGTTCATCAACCGCAACGGCTTCCGCGAGCACCAGTCCCTTTCCGCCGCCGCGGCGCCTGCCGCCGCCCTCTAGGAGTTCCCATGCCTGCAACCACACGCCCCCGCCGGATCGGCATGATCGTGCCGTCCTCCAACACCTGCCTGGAGCCGCAGACCTACCGGATCCTCGGTGGCCGCAGCGACGTCACGGTCCACTTCACCCGCATTCCCGTCACCCGGATCGCCCTGGACGACTCCGCCAACCGCCAGTTCGACCCCGCCGTCATGCGGGAGGCCGCACGGCTGCTGGCGACGGCGGACGTGGACGTCATCGCCTGGAACGGCACCTCGGGGTCGTGGCTGGGTTCGGCGCACGACCGGGAGCTGGCGGCGGAAATTACTGAGGCCACGGGCATCCCGGCCACTACCTCCACGCTGGCCTACCTTGAGGCGTTCCGGGCCTTCGGCACCGAACGGATCGGCCTGTTCACGCCGTACACAGGCGATGTGAACCACCAGGTCATCGCCTCCTACGAGCGCGAAGGCATTAAAACCGTGGACCACCGGGCGCTCGGGCTCAGCGACAACGAGTCGTTCGCCAGGGTCACGGACGCGGAGATGCTGCCGGGATCGCGGGAACTCGCCGCCGCCGCGCCCGACGCCCTGGTGTACCTGTGCACCAACCTCTACGGCGCCAACATCACCGCCGAGATCGAGGAGAGCACCGGCGTTCCGGTCCTTGACTCCGTGGCGGTCACCCTCTGGCACGCCCTGAAACTGGCGGGGGCTCCGCTGTTGGAGCCGCGCTGGGGCAGGCTCCTGGCCTAGCCGGCGTGCCCCGCCGGGCGCTTACATCCGCAGGGTCAGGGCTCCGGGCTCGATGCTCATCAGCACGTGCTTGCCCTCACCCTCGTGGTCCCCGTCCAGTTGGTAGTCGTCCTTGTGCTCCAGGGTGATCTCAACCGTCTTGCCCTGGAAATACTCCACCGCCGTATCCCCGTTCCGGCCCTTGCCGATGATGCCGGCCAGCACGGACAGCCAGCCGAGCTTGCCGTGGTGGGGTGCCAGGACCGCGATGTCCAGCAGGCCGTCGTCGATCTTGGCGTCAGGGAAGATCTCCACGCCGCCCTGGACCTTGCCGCAGTTGCCCACCATCACGCTGCGCACGCCGCGGTGCATCACGGTCTTGCCGTCAATTGCGAGGGTGGCCTTCACGGGCTTCCCGGGCAGGTTCCGGATGCCGGCATCCACGTAGGCCAGCCACCCAACCTTGTCCTTGAGGTCCTCGTTGGTGTCGCCCATGATGGTGGCGTCGTAGCCCAGGCCCGCCATGACCAGGAAGAGCTGGTCCTGGTCCGGATCGCTCCGCTTGGCGCGGACCACGTCGATCTTCCGTTCGGCGCCGGTCAGGGCGCCGGCCATGGCGCCGTCGTAATCGGTCACGTCCATGCCCAGGTTGCGTGCCAGCAGGTTCCCGGTGCCCAGGGGGAGCAGGCCCATGGGCGTATCACCGCCGGCCAGGACCTCGGCGACGCACCGGACGGTACCGTCGCCGCCGGCCGCGATGACGAGGTCCGCCCCCTGAGCCAGGGCTTCCTTTGCCTGCCCGACGCCGGGATCCTCCTTGGTGGTCTCCAGCCAGATGGGCTCGCCCCAGCCGTTCTCGACGCAGTGCTTGGCCACCAGGCCGCGTACGTCGAAGTCCACCGGCTTGGCAGGATTGACAATGATGGCGGCACGTTTGGGCGAAGTGGAGCTGGTGTCAGTCATGGCGTCCTCTGGTGGGGTGGAAAGCAAGCAGGCTGTTGAGAGAAGAGTAACCCGAAGCGGCTGCAGTTCCGCGCCTACAGCGCCTTGACGGCACCCAGCACCTGGGCCAGGGACTCCTTGGCGTCGCCGAACAGCAGGGACGTCTGCGGCTCGAACAGGAGTTCGTTTTCGATGCCGGCAAACCCAGGGCGCATGGAACGCTTAAAGAACACCACCTGCCGCGCTTCCGCCACCTCCAAGATGGGCATCCCGTAGATCGGCGACCCTGAGGATGTCTTGGCCGCCGGGTTGACGACGTCATTGGCACCCACCACCAAGGCGACATCGGCGGTCTTGAACTCCGGGTTGATCTCGCCCATTTCCTTGAGCGATTCGTAGGGCACGTTGGCTTCCGCCAGCAGCACGTTCATGTGGCCGGGCATGCGGCCGGCCACCGGGTGGATGGCGAAGTCCACCTGGATGCCCCGGGCTTCCAAAGCCAGCGCCAGTTCGGCGGCGGTGTGCTGCCCCTGCGCCACGGCCAGGCCGTAGCCGGGAACAATAATCACGCGCTGGGCGTAGCCCAGCAGGACCGCCACGTCCTCCGGCGAGGAGGACCGGACCGGACGCTCGCTCACTGCCGTGGACCCCGCCGTCGACCCTCCGCGGAAGGCGCCAAACAGGATGCCCGCGACGCTCCGGCCCATGGCCGCAGCCATGGCGCGGGTGAGGATGGTGCCCGAGGCGCCCACCAGCGTGCCGGCCACCACCAGCAGGACGTTGCCGAGCACCACGCCGGACGCCGCGACGGCCAGGCCGGTGAAGGCGTTGAGCAGCGAGATGACGATGGGCACGTCGGCGCCGCCCACGGGCAGGACCAGCAGGACGCCCGCGGCGAGGCCCAGGACCAGCAGCAGGACCGCAAGGGGCAGCGACCCGGAAACGACGACGGCGACGCCGGAGGCCACCGCCGCGAGCAGTACCACCGACATCACCACGGGCAGCCCCGGGAACACCACGGGCCGGGTGGTCATCAGCTCCTGCAGCTTGGCGAACGTGATGCCCGAGCCGGCGAACGAAACGGCCCCCACCAGGAGCGTGAAAACGATGGCCACGCGGACCCACGGTTCCCCCGCATGGCCCAGCTCGAGGAGGGCCACCAGCGCAGCAGCGCCGCCTCCCACCCCGTTGAACAGGGCCACCAGTTGCGGCATCTGCGTCATCCTGACCCGCCGCGCCACGGGGGCGGCGACGGCGGAGCCCACCACGATCGCGCCCAGGATCCACGGGACGTTCTCGAGCCGGGCGGACAGGAAGACGGTCACGACGGCGATCACGGCACCCAGGGCGCCCACCAGGTTTCCGCGGCGGGCGGTGCGGGGCGAACTGAGTCCGCGCAGCGCCAGGATGAAGAAGATCGCTGCGGCCAGGTAGAGCAGGGCGGTCCAGACGGGATCGAGGATGCTCATTTGCTGCCGCCCTTGGCTTGCCCGGCATCCTTTTTCGCATGGAACATGTGCAGCATCCGGTCCGTCACCACGAACCCGCCCACCAGGTTGGCGGTGGCGAGGACCACCGCGAGCAGTGCCACCGCCAGGACCCACGGGTCTGCCGCCTGGCCGGCCACGATGATGGCACCCACCAGGATGATCCCGTGGATGGCATTCGCGCCGGACATCAGCGGGGTGTGCAGGGTGCTGGAGACCTTGGACACCACCTCGAAGCCGACGAACACTGCCAGTACGGTAATGGTCAGCAGGGCTGTCCCGTCCATCAGAGTGCTCCGTCCTGCCGTGCCGTGGCGGCTGCGCCGGTCCGTGCGGCCAGCAGTGCGGCCGTGGGCTGGTGCCGCACCACGCCGTCGTGGGTCAGGCAGGCTCCGGCCACCACTTCGTCATCGAAATCCAGGGCCAGCGCGCCGTCCCGGACCATCAGCGCCAGCAGGTTGGCCACGTTCTTGGCGTACAGGCGGGAGGCGTCGGAGGCCATCGCAGAGGCTGGGTCCTTCAGGCCCACCAGGGTAATCTGCCCGGACCCGTCCGCGGTGGGGATGGGGATGTCCTGGCCGGGCACGGATCCCTCCACGTTCCCGCCGGACTCCGCGGCGAGGTCAACGACGACCGATCCGGGGCGCATGCCCTGCACCATTTCACGGGTCACCAGGAGGGGCGCGGGACGGCCCGGGACGGCCGCCGTCGTGATCAAAACGTCCGATTGGGCGACGTGCGGGGCCAGCAGCTGGCGCTGCCTGGTGCCGGCATCGGAGCTCAGCTGCCGCGCGTAGCCGCCCGCCGCTTCCGCGGTTTCAAGGTCCAGCCGGATGAAGGTGCCGCCCATGGAGGCCACCTCGTCAGCGGAGGCGGGCCGGATATCGTTGGCGAACACCCGCGCCCCCAGCCGCTTTGCCGTCCCGATGGCCTGCAGTCCCGCCACGCCCGCCCCAAGGACCAGGACGCGGGCCGGCGGGATGGTCCCGGCGGCGGTCATGTACAGCGGGAAGAACCGTGGCAGCCGGATGGCCGCTTCGAGCACGCAGCGGTAGCCGGCCACCAGCGCCTGCGAGGTCAGCGCATCCATGGACTGGGCCCGGGAAATGCGGGGCACCAGCTCCAGGGCGAAGGAGGTGACGCCGTTGTCGGCGAGCGCCTGCACCGTGGGCAGTTCGGACGACGGCGACCCGAGCCCCACAGCCACCGCTTCCCGTTTCAACGCTGCAGCCGTGTCCGGGTCCAGCGGGCGGACGTGGGCCAGGATGTCGAGGGCGCCGTGGTCCAGTTCCGGGACGATCTCCGCGCCCGCCTGCCGGTAGTCATGGTCGGAGTGGCCCGCGGCCGTCCCGGCCCCGGTTTCGAGCAGGACGTCCAAGCCCATTCCGGTCAACTGCCTGACGGTGTCGGGGGTGGCGGCCACGCGCCGCTCGCCCTCCCGGCGTTCCCGCGGAATGCCCAGTTTCACCCGCTGCCTCCTCTTCCTGAAGGGCGTGGCAGCGGCTCTGCTGCACGCAGTTGGCTTGAGTCTAGAGCCCTGCACGCCGCGGCGGGAGTAGGGTGGCCGGCTTGGATGGCAAACAGTTACCTCGCGGCAGCGCGCGCCGACCCGCCGTAATCCAGGGCGATCCGCCGCGCGGCTTCCAGGAGCTCGGGGAGGACTGTCGCCTCGATGTCCTGGGCTGCGGCTCGGTGCGTCTGCAAGGAAACGTTGGCCGCCGCTACAACCTCGTGTCCGCGCATCACGGGGACAGCGACGCCGCGGAGGCCTTCTTCGAGTTCCTGCGAGACCATGGACCAGCCTTTCCGGCGCGTGGCCTCCACCTCGGCCCTCAGGTCCTCGACGCTGCCGAGGGAGCGGTCGGTGAAGCGGTGGAGCTGGACCGACTGGAGATAGTCCTCCAGCCGCGCGGCGGGCAGGCCGGCGAGCAGGACCCGGCCCATGGAGGTGGCCCAGGCCGGGAAGCGGGTGCCAACGGTGATGGAAACGCTCAGCAGGCGTGGTGAGGGCACGCAGGCCACGTAGACCACGTCGCCGCCGTCGAGGATGCACAGGGCCGTGGTTTCGTTCAGGTGCTCCGCGAGTTCCTTCAGGTGCGGCTCCGCCACCCTGGGCAGGGTCAGGCCGGCCAGGTAGGAGCGGCCGACGTCGAGGGACCGGGCGGTCAGTTCGAAAGCGGACCCTTCGGCCCGGACATAGCCAAGATCGGCCAGCGTCAGCAGGAACCGGCGTGCGGAGGCGCGCGTCATGTCCGTTGCGGCCGCCACTTGGGAAACGGTGAGCCTTGGCTGGTCCGGGGTGAAGGCGAGCAGGACGTCGAAGGCCTTCTCCACGGACTTCACAAAGTAGCCTGCCTGCTCCTCCATGGGCGTTGCGGTTTCCTCTCCGGACGTCGGTGGCGCACCGCTCAGGTTTGCCGGGCTTCAGCGCCTGTCCGATCATATCGGTGGCGGCTGTCAGGACCTCGCCCGGAGATCCGCCAGCGTTTCCTGCAGCAGCCCGCGGACCCGGCCGTCCAGGGCCAGCAGCGGGACCATGGCCACTGCCTGCTCGCGGAGGTGGTCCCATCCGTCGATGCAGCGGACCCCCAGGCGGCGGCCCCGGGCCACGCTTGGGGTGGCGTGGCGGGCGTACACGAAGTCGTAGAGGACGGCGTCCGGCGCGAGCGGCGCGCTGCCCCACGCGGGACCGTCCGAACTGCCCTTGCCGATGGGGGTGGCGTTAACCACCAGTGATACGTCCGCGGCGAGATCCTGCGCCGCACGCCATGAGACGGGCCGGGATTCGATGCCAAGTTCCAGGCCGAGGTCCGTCAACTCATTGGCGGCGCGGGGGTCCTGGTCGGTGATGGACACGGCATCCACGTTTCCGCGCAGGGCGATCAGCGCGGCCCTGGCCGCTCCGCCGGCCCCAAGGAGCAGTGCATGCCGGTGGGTTACTCCGCCCAGCAGCACCTCCACTGCCGTGATGTCGGTGTTGTGCCCCACCAGCTCCACGCCCTCCCTGACCAGGAGGTTGCAGGCGCCGCTCAGCCGGACCGGGCCGGTGGCGCGGTCCGCGGCCTCGGCGGCCCAGTGCTTGTGCGGCATGGTGACATTGGCCGCCAGGATGTCCGGTTCCAGGAGCCTGCGCCGGGTCCGGGCCAGGTCACCGCCGGCAGGGACGTCCCAGGGTTCATAAGTCCAGCCGTTGCCGAGTTCCTGCAGGACGGGGTTCCACAGATCGGGAGACATGGCCGCGGACGCAGCGGACCCGATCAGGACCAGGCGGGATGCCTCCACAGAAGGATTCGTCATGACGCACCTTTCGCGCAGTGCCATTGTGATTGGCCTCACTGGCTAGTATCCTCTACTCAAACGCATATCGCACACTTGTTCGTTATGCGCACAAAATAGGAATTCACGCTTACCTTCAGCGCGGAAGGACACCCCCATGACCGACATCGCAGCAGGCTCCCAGGCCCAGTACACGCCGGACGCCCAACGCCGCCTCAAGCGCGCCAGGAAGGCTGCGCTGGCTGCCTTCCTGGGCGGCGCCCTGGAGTACTACGACTTCTTCATCTACGCCACCGCCGCCTCCCTGGTGTTCTCGAAGATCTTCTTCCCGGCGGGCGATCCGACCATCGCCCTGCTGGCCTCGTTCGCAACGTTCGGGGTGGCCTACGTCGCCAGGCCGTTCGGCGCCGTCGTCTTCGGCCACCTGGGTGACAAGATCGGACGCAAGAACACGCTGGTGCTCACCCTGGTGCTCATGGGCAGCGCCACATTCCTGATCGGCGCCCTGCCCGACTTCAACGCCGCCGGCTACTGGGCGCCCGCCCTGCTGGTGCTGCTGCGCCTGATGCAGGGCCTCTCTGCCGGCGCGGAGACCGCCGGCGCCTCGGCCCTGTCCACCGAGGAAGCCCCCGAGGGCCGCCGCGGCTTCTTCGCCAGCTTCTCGATGAGCGGCATCTCTGCCGGCATCGTCCTCGCCTCCCTGGCGTTCCTGCCCGTGGCCGCCATGAGCGAGGCAGACCGGCTCGCATGGGGCTGGCGAATCCCCTTCTGGCTGTCCATCGTGGTGCTCATCGTCGCCTACCTGGTCCGCCGCTCACTGGAAGAACCTGAGGTCTTCGAGGAAAAGCAGGACCACGGCGAACTGGTGAAGCTGCCGTTCGCCAAGATGTTCCAGACCCATCCCGCGCAGTTCTTCCAGGTGGCGCTGATGTCCTTCGAGACGGTCACCAACACCTTCATGCAATCGTTCGGCCTGGCCTACGCCGTGTCCGTGGGCGTGCCCGCGTCCACCATGCTGTGGGTGAGCATCCTCGGAAACGTCCTGGCCATGGCCAGCCAGCCGCTGATGGCCCGGCTGTCCGACACCTATGGCCGCCGGCCCATCTTCATCGCCGGGGTCCTCGGCTCCGGCGCCATGATCTTCGTGTACTTCTCGGTGATCTCCACGGGCAACATCCCGATGATCTTCCTGACCAGCACCCTGATTACCGCCGGAACGTACGCCATGTCCAACGCGATCTACCCGGCGTGGTTCTCCGAGCTCTTCAACGTCAAGGTCCGCTACTCCGGCATGGCGATCGGCCTCCAGATCGGCATCCTCTGCGCCGGCTTCACCCCGCTGCTGGGAACCGCCCTCGTGGGTGCCGAGAAGGCCAACTGGGGCCCTGCGGCCTGGATTGTCGCGGCGTCGTCCATCCTGGCCGTGACCGGAGCCTTGTGGGCCCGGGAAACCGCCAAGACCCCGCTGCGTGAACTCGGCAACCCGGTCAGGTAGACCCCGGACTGCCCGGACCCGCAGCAAAAAGCGAGGCCGACGACGGGACGCAACTCCCGCCGTCGGCCTCACCTTTGCGGGCCGGACGCCCTACTGGCCGGCAGCACCGGTGGGCGCGGCGGTTGGCGCGGCAGCACCGTTGTTGCCGTTGCGGCGGCCCTGGCCGGGCGTTTGGGTGCCGGAGGCGTCGCCGGCACCGGCCCCGGCACGGCCGTTGGTTCCCTGGAAGTTGCCCACGTTTGTCCGGCCGGCCCGGGCACCGAGGTCAAGCTGCTTCTGCACCATCGAGCCGCCGAAGAATCCGGCCACCACCAGCAGTACGCAGACCAGGACTTTCGTGGTGCGGCCGGGCGTGTACCGCTTCCTGGGAATGAAGGGTTCGTCGTCGGCCTGGACTTCGGCCGGCTGGTCCCGGAACGGCCCGTGGTCCTCGCCGGGGGCGGTCAGGGGAACGGGCAGCGCTTCGGTGGCTGCGTCGGTGTCCGGGGTGTATGGGCTGGAGCTGTTCACGGGTTTCCTATTCATAGCGGAGGGCATCGATGGGCCGCAGCTTCGCGGCCTTGTTGGCGGGGTAGACCCCAAAAACCAGTCCAATGACGGCTGAAACCGCCAGGGACAGCCAGGCTGTCCAGGCCTGCACCTCGGGCTGGACGCCGAGCACGGGGAACGCACTGCCCGCGAAGCCGACGGCAATCCCGGCCACCCCGCCGATGACCGAAATCACCAGGGATTCGATCAGGAACTGCGTCACGATGCTGCCCCGGGACGCGCCGATGGCCTTCCTGATGCCGATCTCCCGGGTCCGTTCAGTCACAGTGACCAGCATGATGTTCATGACGCCGATGCCGCCGACCAGGAGGCTGATGGCAGCCACCGCGCCCAGCAGGATGGTCAGTGTTTGGGTGGTGTTGGTGGCGGTGGTGAGGATCTGCGCCTGGTTGCGGACCTGGTAATCCCGGTTGGTGGAGTCGACGTGGTGGCGGGCGTCCAGGATCATCTGGATCTCGTTTTGGGCCTGGTTCATGACGTCCGCGGAGGCTGCCTGCACCGTAATGGACGCGAGTGTGGGCGCATAGCCGGTGAACTTGTTCTGCGCGGCGGAGAACGGCACCACCACGATGTCGTCGGGATCGTTCAAGCCGGTGGAGCCCTTGACCGCGAGCACGCCGGACACCGTGAAGTTCTGGCCGTTCAGCTGGATGGTCTGGCCGACCGCGGAACCTGTGGTGGCGCCGAAGAGATCACTGGCCACCGTGTTTCCGATGATGGCCACCGGGTTCCCTGCCTGCTGGTCGGCTTCGGTGAAGGACGCCCCGGACGCCATGGCGCTGTTGGTGATATCGAAGTACGAGGACGTGGTCCCGAGGAAGCTGGCAACGGAGTGGGTGGCGCTGGTGTACGTTGCCGTGACACCCTGCGCCTGGACGATCGGCGCCGTGCGGGCCACATCGGGGGCCAGGACGGCATCCGTGAGGGCGTGCTCGTCCTCAAGGGTGAGGTTGGTGCTGCGGGTACGGCTTGCCCCGGCCTGGCCGCCGGTGCTGCGGCCGCCCACGCTGGTGGAGCGGCTGACGGTGAGGACGTTGGTGCCCAGCTTGCCGATCTGGGCTTTGATGTTGTTGCTTGTCCCCGCACCGACCGCGAGCAGGATGATGACGGCGGCGATGCCGATCAGGATCCCCAGCGTGGTGAGGACGGAGCGCAACTTGTTGGCGGCCACCCCGGAGAGGGCGAAACGCGCCGATTCGAGGAGGTTCACGGCGCCACCGCGAAGGTTCCCGCGGGCACCGGCTGCTGCCTGACATCGGAGACGATCCGGCCGTCCTGCATACGCACCACCCTGCCGGCCCGCTCGGCGACATCCATTTCGTGCGTGATCATCACGATGGTCCGCCCGCTGGCGTGCAGGTTCCCGAAAAGGTCCAGGATCTCGGCCGAGGACCGCGAGTCCAGCGCCCCCGTGGGCTCATCGGCCAGCAGGAGGACGGGGTTGGTCACCAGGGCCCTCGCAATGGCCACTCGTTGCTGCTGGCCGCCGGAGAGCTGTGACGGCTTGTGGCCGGCGCGGCTGGACAACCCCACGGTATCGAGCATGGCCAGTGCGCGGCTGCGCCGCTCGTGGCGTCCCACCTTGGCGTAGGCGAGCGGCATGGCCACATTGTCCACCGCCCGGGTCCTGGAGATCAGGTTGAAGTTCTGGAACACGAAGCCGATCTTGCGGTTGCGGATCTGCGCTTGCTGGTACTCGTCCAGTTCCCGGGTATTGATGCCGTCCAGGTGGTAGCTTCCGGTGCTGGGCGCGTCGAGGCAGCCGATGATGTTCATCATCGTGGACTTCCCGGACCCCGAGGCTCCGATAATGGCCACAAAGTCGCCCTGCTCGATCGCGATGTCCACGGCGTCCAGCGCGCGCACCTCTGCCTCACCCTTGCCGTAGACCTTGCTGACGCCGGACAGGTCGATGACGGCTGCCACGGTCACTGGCCGCCGTTCCGGGTGCCGCCGCCGCGGGTGCCCGCGCCGCCCAGTCCGCCGGCGCCGAATCCGCCGCCGGTGGACGTGCTGCCGGTGTCAAGCGTGCTGGAAATGGCCGGAAGCTCCACCTGGTCCCCGTCAGCCAGCCCGGTCAGGACCTGGGTGCGCCCGTTGGCGCTGATCCCGGTGGTGACCGTCACCGGCGTCGGGGTGCCGTTCTTGAGGACGTTGACCGTTTGCCGGTTCCCCGTGGTGGTGATGGCGAGGCTGGGCACCACCAGGGCGTCGTCGGCCGTGGCGGTGGTGACCGAAATGTTGGCGCTCTGGCCCAGGCGCAGTCCGGCAGGCGGGTTGGCGATGGAGACCGTCACCGGATAGGTGACCACGCCGTTGGTGGTGCTTGAGGTCTGGGCTATGGAAACCACCTTGCCGGTGACGGGTGGGGCGGCAGGATCCTGGGCCAGGGCGGGGAAGGTGAACTGGGCCGTCTGGTCCGGCTTCATGCTGGTGACATCGGACTCGGAGAACCCGGCCACCACCTGCAGGTGGCCGGTGTCGCTGATGGTGACCAGGCCGCTGCCGGAGCTTGACCCGGCGGAGGACGCTGCCCCGGAGGACGCGGACGTGGCCGCTCCGGTGCCCCCGCTGGCGGCGGACCCTGACGACGCTGCCGGGGACCCTGAGGAGGATCCCGTCAGCGCACCGGCCGTTGCGGTGACCGACGTGACGGTTCCGGTCACCGGCGAGGTCAGGTTGCACGCGGCGAGGTTCGCTTTGTCCGTCTCGACGGCGAGCTGGGCACTGGTGACATTCGTCCCCCCTGCCGAGGCCGCCGCGTTTTGGGCATTGCCCAGGGCAGTGGTGGCGGAGGCAACCTGCTGCTTGTCCTTGAGCTGTGTGGAGGCGGCTTGGTTCTGCGCCTGGGTCAGCGCGGCCTGGTCCTTGGCCAGCTGGTTCTGGGCCGCCGCCACCGGGTCGGTCCAGTTGGCAGGCTTCGGGGTGGGGGCGGCCACGGCCTGGGCGGCGGTCACGGCAGCGTTGTCGGCATCAACCGCTTTCTGGGCCGCGGCCACCGCAGCGGACTGCTGGGAGGAGTCCAGGCCGGCGGACTGCTGTGCGTTCACCAGGGTCTGGTTCGCCGTTGCCACCTGCCCGGCGGCGGATACCTGCTGCTGGTTGGCCTGTGCCGCCACCGAATCCAGCTGGGCCTGGGCCGCGTTCAGGGCGTTCTGGGCGTTGGTGGGATCAATGGACACCAGCAACTGTCCGGCGGTCACCTGCTGGCCCAATGTCGCTGCCACCGATTGGATCACGCCGCTGCAGTTCTGGGCGCTGACCACCGTAGTGGTTTGCGGGGCGACATTGCCCGAGGCCGTGGCCACCGAAGAAATGGCCGCCTTGCCCACCGTTACCGTGCGCGCGGACGCCGACGGGGTGGTGGAGCCAGCCGCCGTGGCCGTGAGGTAGGTGCCTGCGCCGAGGGCAAGAATGACGGCGCCCAGGCCCAGGTTGATAACAAGGGATTTTGAGGTCATGGCTGGACCTTAAAAGGGGCACCTGAAGAAATGCCGTGAAAATGATGGGAGCGGGGCGCAGGGGACCTTTTGTGTCGTCGCCCCCGGTTCATCCCGTCGGCGAATCGACCTAACCGCGGGCGGTAAGGTCGGCGGAAATGAATTTCGCGGTCGCCACGATTTCGCGTGCCACGGAAGCCAGGTAGGCGTCCCGGTCCGGTTTGGCTTCCACCGACTGGGCCTGCAGGGACACGTTGACCGCTGCGACCACCTTGGAACCGTCATAGACGGGGGCAGCCACGGACATGAGGCCCAGCTCAAGCTCCTGGTCCAGCAGGCACCAGCCTTGTGCCCGGACGGTCTCCAGCACGGCCAGCAGCTCCGGGACGCTGCCCAGGGCGCGGGGGGTGAGCGGCTTGACGTCGGCCGCCGCCAAATAGGCCTTGAGCTCCGGCGCCGGCAGGTGGGCCAGCAGGACGCGGCCCATCGACGTGGCGTACGCCGGGAAGCGGGTGCCCACCGTGATCCCGATGGTCATGATGCGGCGGGTGGTGACCCGGGCGATGTAGGCAATGTCCGTACCGTCCAGTACGGCGGCGGAGGTGGACTCGCCCAGCTTCAGGGAGAGCTCCTCGAGGTGTGGCTGGGCCAGCTGCGGCAGTGACAGTCCGGAAAGGTATGCGTATCCCAGCTGGAGCACCTTGGCCGTCAGCGCGAACGTCTTCCCGTCGGTCCGCACGTAGCCCAGCTCCACCAGGGTGTGCAGGAACCTGCGCGCGGTGGCCCGCGTCAGGCCGGTCCGGCCCGCCACCTCGGTGAGGGTCATCACCGGCCGGTCGGCATCGAAGGCGCGGATCACCGCCAGGCCGCGTGCCAGCGACTGGACGTACTGGTCGCTGGCCTGCGGTGCGGCCTGGGTGTCTGTGCGGACGGCGTCGGTCATGGTCACCAATTTTAGGGGTGCTGGGATTTCGACAGGCCCACCACCGGCCGGAGCCGGTGGTGGGCGCCGGCTCAACCAGCGGCGGCTGCGGCTTTGAGGGGGACGGGGAGGAGTTCCTGGAGTTCTTCGAGGGTGGTGCCGAAGGTTTCGCGGACGGTGATGCCGTGGGGGCCGGTGAGGAAGACGGCTTTGTCGGTGTAGACGCGGGTGACGCAGCCGACGCCGGTGACGGGGTAGGTGCAGGCCTCGACGATTTTGGAGGCGCCGTCGCGGGTCAGGAGGGTCATCATGACGAAGACGTCCTTGGCGCCGGTGGCCAGGTCCATGGCACCGCCGACGGCGGGAATCGCCCCGGGCGCCCCGGTGTGCCAGTTCGCGAGGTCACCGGTGGCCGAGACCTGGAAGGCGCCCAGGACGCAGATGTCCAGGTGCCCGCCGCGCATGATCGCGAAGGAATCGGCGTGGTGGAAGTAGGACGCGCCGGGCAGCTCGGTGACGGGGATCTTGCCGGCGTTGATGAGGTCCTCATCAATCTCCCCGCCCGTGGCTTCCGGGCCCATGCCGAGCATCCCGTTCTCGGTGTGGAGGGTGATGTTCTGTTCCTCGGTGAGGTAGTTGGACACCAGGGTGGGCTGGCCGATCCCGAGGTTCACGAACGAGCCCGGGGCGATGTCCCGTGCCACGAGCCGGGCGAGGTCGTCCCGGCCCAGGGGCGTCTCGGAGGTCTTGATGCTGGTTCCGGTGAGGCTCATCTCAGGCCACCTTTTCTGCTGCGCTGCCGCTGCGGGCAACTTTAACCACGGTGTTGACGTAGATGCCGGGAGTGACCACGTTCTCCGGGTCCAGCCCGCCGGTCGGGACGATCTCGGAGACCTGGACGACGGTGTGCTTCGCCGCCGCGGCCATGATGGGGCCGAAGTTCCGGGCCGTCTTCCGGTACACCAGGTTGCCCTTGCCGTCCGCTTTCAGGGCCTTGATGAGGGCGACGTCGGCGTGGATGGGGGTCTCGAAGACCTGCCCGCGCCCGTCGATGATGCGGGTTTCCTTGCCCTCGGCCAGCATGGTTCCGTATCCGGTGGGCGTGAAGAACCCGCCGATCCCGGCCCCGGCGGCGCGGATGCGTTCGGCAAGGTTGCCCTGCGGCACCAGCTCCAGCTCAATCTCCCCGGCCTTGTACTTGGCATCGAAGTGCCACGAATCGGACTGCCGCGGGAACGAACAAATCATCTTCCGCACCCGGCCTTCCTTGATCAGCAGGGCCAGGCCCTGATCGCCCTGCCCGGCGTTGTTGTTCACCACGGTCAGGTCCGTGGCCCCGCACTCCAGCAGCGCATCGATCAATTCGAACGGCTGCCCGGCATTGCCGAACCCGCCGATCATCACCGTGGAACCGTCCTTGATCCCGGCCACGGCCTCCCGGACCGAATCAACAAAAGTCAGCATTTTCCTAGCCCTTCACTGGTTTTGCCGGCAGGGCGGCGGTGACGTTCTCGAGCACCACAGCCAGGCCCTGGCCCACGCCAATACAGATCGCGGCGACGCCCCAGCGCTGCCCGGAGGCCTGCAGCGACCGGGCCAGGGTGCCCAGGATCCGGGTGCCGGAAGCACCCAGCGGGTGGCCCATGGCGATCGCCCCACCGTGCCGGTTCACGATTTTGGGGTCAATCCCCCAGGCATTGATGCAGGCCAGGGACTGCGCAGCAAAGGCTTCGTTAAGCTCGACGGCGCCCACCTCGTCCCAGCCGATCCCCGCCTTCGCGAGGGCCTTGTTCGCCGCCTCCACCGGGGCGTAGCCAAAATACTGCGGATCATTCCCGTGCGCGCCGCGCCCGGCGATCCGGGCCAGCGGATCCAGCCCCAGCAGCCCGGCGGCCGCCTCGGACCCGATCCACGCCGCGGACGCGCCGTCGGACAACGGCGACGCGTTCCCCGCAGTGACCGTGCCGTCCTCAGCCCGGAACACCGTCTTCAACCCGGCCAGCTTCTCCGCCGACGAACCCGCACGGATGCCCTCATCCCGCACCAGGTCCGTCCCGGGCACCGGGGCGACCAGGTTGTCATAAAACCCCTCATCCCAGGCCGCGGCGGACAGATTGTGGCTGTTGGCGGCAAACTCGTCCTGCGCCTCCCGCGTCACGTTGTACTTCTCCCGCAGCCGCTCGGTGGCCTCACCCAGGGAGATGGTCCACTCCTTCGGCATGGCCTTGTTCACCAGCCGCCACCCCAGGGTGGTGGAGGCCAGGGTCATGTCCCCGGCCGGGTAGGGCTTCTCCGTCTTCGGCAGCACCCACGGGGCACGGGACATCGACTCCGCCCCGCCCACGAGCATGAGATCGGCGTCGCCGGCGTTGACCTGCCGGGACGCGATGATCGCCGCGTCCAGCGACGACCCGCACAGCCGGTTCACCGTAGTCCCCGGGATCGACACCGGAAGACCAGCCAAAAGGGTCCCCATCCGGGCGATGTTCCGGTTCTCCTCACCGGCACCGTTAGCGTTCCCGAACACCACCTCATCAATCCGCTCAACATCAAGCCCGGGAGCCCGCTGCACAGACTCCCTGATCACATGCGCGGCAAGGTCATCCGGCCGCACCCCGGCAAGACCGGAACCGAACTTGCCAAACGGGGTGCGCACAGCGTCGTACACAAAAGCCTGGTTCACGGGTTGGTATCCATTTCTTTGAAGACCTGCTGGGCAGTTTTGAAGGCGGTATTGGCGGACGGGACGCCGCAGTAGATGGCGGTCTGCAGCAGGATCTCCTTGATCTCGTCCCTGCTGAGGCCGTTGGTGATGGCCGCACGGATGTGCATGGGCAGCTCCTCCCAGTGGCCGTGGGCCACCATGGCAGTGATGGTCACCGCGGAGCGCATCCGGCGCGGGAGTCCGGGCCGGGTCCAGATGCCACCCCACGCAATGCGGGTGATCATGTCCTGGAAGTCCTCGGTGAATTCGTCCTTGTTGGCGTTCGCCCGGTCCACGTGCGCGTCTCCGAGGACTTCGCGCCGGACCACCATGCCGCCGTCGTAAATTTCCTGGCTGGTGGCGCCGGGCTGGACCACGCCGTGGCGCTCCGGGCCGGCGTGCTCGGCGGCGTTCATTTGGCGGCCTCCCTTGATTCGGTCCAGCCGATAAGGCTGCGCATCAGGTCCGCGACGTGGGCGGGGGCTTCGGCGGGAGCGAGGTGCGAGATGCCTTCCACCGTCACCGCGGTGGCAGTGCCGCCCCCGGCGGTGATGCCGGTGGCCACTTCGTCCGCCATGTCCGGCGTAGCCACGGCGTCCAGCGCGCCCGCAATGACCTGGGTGGGGACGGTAATGCCGCCGAGTTCACCGCGCACGTCGAAGGCTGCCAGCGCTTCGCAGCAGAAAGCGTAGCTGAAGCGGTCGGCATCGCGCAGTGAATGCAGGAGCCGGCTGCTGAACTCCGGTTCGCGGTCCATGAAGCCGGGGGCGAACCACCGTTGGGCGGAGCCCTGGATCATCACGGGCGTGCCCTGGGTGCGGACCGTTTCGGCGCGCTCCAGCCAGCCTTCGGGGGTGCCGATCTTCGCGCCGCTGTTCTGCACGGAGAGGCTCTTGAGCCGTCCACCGTGCTTGATCCCGAGCTGCAGCCCCACGGCGCCGCCCAGGGAGACGCCGGCGTAGTGGAAGGCTTCGTCCGGGGCGATGGAATCCACCAGGTCCACGACGGCGTCAGCCAGGGCCGCTACATCGAAGGGTTCCGTTGCGGCGGGTGAGACGCCGTGCCCGGGCAGGTCCCAGGCCACCACGTCGTAGTCGTTGCCGAGCAGGGACGCCGCCCGGTTCCAAAGGATGGACGATGTGCCCAGGGAAGGACCGACCACCAGCAGGGGGTGGTCGCCCAAGGGTCGCTGGGGTGAGAGCAGCGCTGCTTTGACGGCCGGTTTAGCCACGGGAAGCTCCGTTCGCGTTGGGGGTGCGGGTGACAAATTCGGGGAAGGCTGCCAGGATGCGGCGGGAAATCTCCGCCGATTGGCCCAGGTAGCCGGCGGGATCCAGGAGTTCCTCCAGCCGGGCGTCCGGGACGGCGTCAGGGGGGACTGCCTCCCGGAGCAGTTTCCGGTAGGTTGCCGCCTGCTCCCCTGCCGGTGCCTGCAGGGTCCGGTCCACCACGTCCTGCAGCTGTTGCTTGCCGCTGCGGCCGGCGTTCTCCACCAGCAGCGGCGCGATGGCGGCACTGATGCCCTCCGCCAACAGCAGCGGACCGGCGAGGTCCAGGTTGCGGCGCATGGCGTCCGGGAACACCTGCAGTCCTTCCGCCAGTTCGCGGAGGTGGCCGGCGGCCCCGAGGGTGAGGGACAGGAGCTGGCGGAGTGCGGGCCATTCGGTGTGCCAGGCCCCGTCCGGGCGCTCGTCGTTGAAGGTGGCGGCGGCCAGGTGCAGCTGGGAAGCCAGGCCGGGGGCTTGGAGTGCGGCGCTGCGAACCAAAACGGACAGCACGGGGTTCTGTTTTTGCGGCATGGCGGAGGACACGCCGCGGCCGGCGGCGCGCGGCTCTGCGACCTCGGCCACCTCGGGCCGGCTCAGGAACAGGACGTCAGCGGCAATCTTGCCGAAGGCATCCAGGACGGAAGCCAGGGCGTGCCCCAGGGACGTGATGGCCAGCCGGTTGGTGTGCCAGGGGGCCGGCGCGGGGGCCAGTCCCAGCTGGGCTGCCAGGGCATCGGCCAGGGTAAACGGGGTGGCAGCGGAGCCACCGGTCAGCACGGTTCCGGCGGCCAGCGTTCCTGCCGCGCCGCCGAACTGGACCGGGAACCCAAGGGCCGCCAGCTGCCGCCCCGCCGCCGCCACTCCCTGGAACCACTGGCCAGCACGGAGCCCGAAGGTGTACGGAAGCGAGTGCTGGGTCAGGCTCCTGCCCACGCACAGCGTGTCCGCATGCTGCCCCGCAAGGTGCGCCAGCGCCGTCGTGGTGCCTTTCAGGTCCGCCAGCACCGCGTGGACGGTATTGCGGGCCAGCAGCATCAGGGCCGTGTCCAGGACGTCCTGGCTGGTCAGGGAGGTGTGCACGGCCTTCGCGGCACCGACTCCGGCGGCATCGAGCGCCGCCACGTTCTTCCGGAGGTCCGCCAGCAGCGGGATCACCGGGTTGCCGCCACCCTGGGCGCGCAGCGCGATATCGGCGAGGTCGTAGCGGCCCGCCTCGGCAGCGGAGGCGACGACGGCGGCGGAACCGGCAGGCGCCAGCCCGGCCCTTTCCAGCACGGCGGCCCAGCCGGATTCGACGGCGAGAATAGCCGCCAGCACTGCCCGGTCCCCCGTCAGCGCTGCCACCAGTGGTGACGCTGACACGGGACTGAGCAGTCCGGCGTCGGCCTCTTCCGCGAAGCCGCGCAGATCTCCCAGGGCGGCGTTGGTCACTGGAAGTCCAGGAAGACCGTCTCGCCCTCGCCCTGGAGGCGGATGTCCCAGGTGAGGCCGCCGTCCTCATCGCGGCGGGCAATCAGCGTCTTGCGGCGTTCGGGATCCAGCGAGCTCAGCAGGGGGTCGTTGGCCAGCGCCTCGGTGTCTTCCGGCAGGTAAATGCGGGTGAACAGGCGGTTGGTCAGGCCGCGGGCGAAGATCGCCACGGAGATGAACGGGGCCGTGCCCGGCTTGGTGGGACCGGGGTTCACCGTGGTGAACGTAAAGACGCCGGAGTTGCCCACGGCGCCGCGGCCCCAGCCGGTGAAGGTGTAGCCGTCACGGACCAGGGAACCGGTGCGCTGGACGACGTTGCCGCGCGCGTCGGGCTGCCAGATTTCAAGGATGGCGTCCGGGATGGTGTGGCCGGCGCCGTCGTAAACGGTGCCCTGGAGGCGGATGGAGCCGGGCGAGCCGGGTGCCAGGAGCTCGTTGTCCTTGTCGAACGGGAGCGCGTAGCCATAGAACGGGCCGACGGTCTGGCCCGGGGTGGGAACAAGTTTGGTGCTCATTTTCCTATTCCTCGTCACCTTCTGCGCCGAGCGCTTCGTTTTCGGTCCAGGTCCGCTTGGGCCCGGTCAGGACGATGTCCCAGTTGTACCCCAGCGCCCATTCGGGCTCGGTGAGGCTGTGGTCGTAGGTGGCCACCAGCCGGTCGCGGGCGTCCTGGTCCACGATGGTCTGGTAGATCGGGTCCAGCGGAAAGAGCTGGTCGCCGGGGAAGTACATCTGGGTGATGATGCGCTGGGTGAACTCGGTGCCGAACAGCGAGAAGTGGATGTGCGCCGGGCGCCACGCGTTCAGGTGGTTCTTCCAGGGGTAGGCACCGGGCTTGATGGTGACGAACCGGTACGAGCCGTCCGGGCCCGTGATGCAGCGGCCGATGCCCGTGAAGTTGGGGTCGATCGGGGCCGGGTGCTGGTCACGCTTGTGGATGTACCGGCCTGAGGAGTTGGCCTGCCAGATCTCCACCAGCTGTCCCGCCACCGGACGGCCCTCGCCGTCCAGGACCTTGCCGGAGACGATGATCCGCTCACCCAGGGGTTCGCCGTTGTGCTGGATGGTCAGGTCGGACTCCAGGGCGTGCACGTCCTGGTGCCCGAACGCCGGCGAGTAGAGCTCAATGGTTTCGGGGTCGGCGTGGTGCAGGCTCTTGGTGGGGTGGCGCAGGATGCTGCTGCGGTAGGGCGGGTAGTCCAGCCGCGGCTGGGTCTCAGGCAGGCCGCCGTCTTTGAGGGCCCGCTGGTATGCCTCGCCAATGGCGTTGATCTCTGCGCTGAGGTCCGCCTGCGATTCGATGGCCTTGTCCAGTGGCTGGTGGGCAGCCTTCGGTTCGGCCGGGGGCACGAGTTCCTCCGACTCCAGCTCCGCGGTGATGTCTTCCGGCATGGCTGGCTCCTTTCTCATCTGTTGGGTTTGTAGTGTCTGTGGTTTGGGTTGGCTCAGCTGCGGTGCAGTGAGTCGTACTGCACGGCGTGGCGCACCGGGGCGTTGGGTGCGCCGTAACCGTCGTAGCTGCCGCGGCGTTCCACCATTTCGAAGAACACGCTGCCAACGGTGGCGGTGTAGAAATGCAGGAATTCCCCGTCCGCGTCCCGGTCGAAGAGCAGGTTGAGTTCCTGCAGCGTGGCCAGGAATCCGGGTTCGAGGTCGAACCGTGCGTCCAGGTCTTCGTAGTAGTTGGCGGGGATCTGCAGGAACTCGAGGCCCTTGTCGCGGGCGGCGCGGGCCGTGGCCACGAGGTCGTCCACGGCGAAGGCGATGTGTTCCTGGTACGTTTTCTGGCCGTGCGCCTGCTGCACCGGGGCGAGGTTGAGCACCAGCCGCACAGCTCCGTTGGAGGTCTGCATGACCTGCGAGCGCACCAGGCCGCTGGGGCTGGGCACCTCGGCGAACGGCTGGGGCTCCAAGGCCAGGGCGCTGGTGTAGAAGAGGACGGCTTCGTCGAAGTGCTGCCACGGCTGGGCAAGGTTGACGTGGTCAATCACGGCCCGGGCTCCCGCGGAGGGGTGTTCGAGGCCTTCGCCGAACTCGTGGGTCCAGGCGGCGGTGCCGTCCGGGCTGCCCTGGCAGAGGAAGATTTCGGTGGAGTCCGGGGCGGCGATGCCCTGGAAGACTTCCTCGTCCGCCTGGACCTTGCGGGCCACCACGGGGGCCTTGAGCTGCTGGGCCCGGGCCGAGGCAATCACGGGGGAATCGACGTCGAACCCCAGCGCGGCGATGGCGGGTTCGGCGTGCGAGGCCGCCTGTTCGTTGATGATCACGCGGGCCTGGCCCATGCTCCAGAGCTGGACGTCCTTGGTGCGGTGCCGCCCCTCGAACGCGAAGCCGAGCTGGCCCAGGAGCTTCTCCAGCTGCGCGGTATCGTCAGCCTTGACCTCGGCGAAGTTGAACCCGGCCGGTTCGTTGACCTTGGGCAGGGTGGCCAGTTCCATGGGATAACGACGGCGGGGCGCGACGCCGCCGGGAACGGTGCCGGCGGCGGGGGCGTCCGCGAGCCAGTTGGCGCTCTGTTCCTCCAGCCAGATGAGCGACCGCATGGCATCGACGGCCGTGCGGTCCACGTCGGACTGCCGGAAGACGTCGTTGAAGACCTCCAGGGAAACCGGGCCGGTGTACCCGGCACGGACCACGTGGCCCATGAACTTTGCCAGCTCGAACTGGCCTTCGCCGGGGAAAACCCGGTAGTGGCGGCTCCAGGACAGCACGTCCATGGAGAGTTTGGGGGCGTCCGCAACCTGGACGAAGAAGATCTTGTCCGGGTTGATGGTTTCGATCGGCGCCGTGTCCCAGTCCCGGGAGAGGATGTGGAAGGAGTCCAGGCAGGTCCCCAGGTTGGGGTGGTCCACGGTCTCCACCAGCCGGTAGGCGTGTTCGTAGTCGTTGACGTACTTGCCCCAGGCGAGTGCCTCGTACGCCACCTTGACGCCGTGGTCCCCGGCCAGCTGCGCCAGCCCGGCGAGCTGTTCGGCGCGCAGGGCGTCGTCGTCGATGGTGGCCGTGGCGACGTTGGAGCACACCAGGATGGTGTCCATGCCCAGGCGGGACATGAGCTTGAACTTCGCCTCTGCGCGCCGGAGGTTGGCCTTGAGCAGGTCCGGGGTGACGCCGTCGAAGTCCCGGAACGGCTGGTAGAGGTCCAGGCCGAGGCCAAGGTCGGCTGCCATTTTCCGCACGTCCTCGGGGCTGAGGGGCGAGGTGACCAGGTCCTGCTCAAAAATCTCGATGCCGTCGAACCCGGCGATCGCGCAAGCCTGCATCTTTTCCTTCAGCGTGCCGGACAGGCAGACGGTGGCGATTCCCGTACGCATCAGGCTGCCACCTCCTCGGCGGCCACAAGCTCCAGGAAGTGTGCCCGCATCCGGTCCGGGTCTGCGTCCTGGCCGGTGAAGATCCGGAAGGCGTCCGCTGCCTGGCCCACGGCCATCCGGCCGCCGTCCAGGACCTCGCAGCCCTTGGCGCGGGCCCCGCGGACCAGTTCGGTCTCGATGGGGCGGTAGACGATGTCCGCGACCCAGTGGCGTTGCTCCAGCAGGTCCAGGTCCAGCGGCAGGCCTGGGTGGGCGGCCATCCCCACGGGGGTGCAGTGCACCAGCCCGTCCGCCAGCGGCATCAGCCGCGGCAGGTCCGCCGGCGTGCCTGCCGTGATGGTGCTGTCCGGGAAGAAGCCCTGCAGCTCGGCGGCCCGGGCAGCCGCCCGGGCCGGGTCCATGTCCACGAGGTCAAGGGTCCGCACGCCGGCCGTGAGCAGGGCATAGGCGACGGCGGATCCGGCGCCGCCGGCGCCCAGCTGCACGACGCGGTCCAGGCGGGCTCCGGGGAGGCCGGATGCCAGGGCGGCGGCGAAGCCGGAGAAATCGGTGTTGTGCCCGATGAAGCGGCCGTCCCGGATGACCACGGTGTTGACGGCACCCAGGCGGCGGGCATCCGGGGAGATCTCATCCAGGTGCTCCAGGACGATCTGCTTGCAGGGGTGGGTGATGTTCAGGCCGTTGAAGCCCAGGGTGCGTGCACTCTGCAGGATGGTGCCGACGGATTCGCCGGACAGTCCCAGGTCAAGGAGGTCAATGGGGCGGTAGAGGTAGCGCAGGCCCTGCACATCCCCTTCGCGTTCATGCATGGGAGGGGTGAGTGATGGCATGACGCCGTCTCCGACCAGTCCTACGAGGTAGGACTCAGTTCGATTACTCATCCGTGCAGCTCCTTTGGTAACGGCACCGGAGAGCTGCGTCCACGCGGGGAGCGGCTTGTCCGGTGATAGGGATTACAGTACAGCATTTGTTCACTGTGCGCACTCTAGTTCGAGATACGAACATAGTTGGTGGACCGCAGGCTTTGTTGGCGCGACTCGAGGCGGTCAGCCGCGCTGCGGCAGGCGGTCAGCCAGCTCTGCGGCCGCCTCCTGCAGGACGGGAACGTGGGCCTCCAGCTCTTCAAGGCTGAGCCGAAACACGGGGACTGCCGTGGCCAAAGAGGCGAAGGCATGCCCTTGGCTGTTGAGCAGCGGGACGGCCACGGCGCGCATACCGGCCTCGTTCTCCTCGTCCATGACCGCGTAGCCGCGGCGGCGCACTTCATCGATTTCCCGCCGGAAGGCGTCGCGGTCCGTGATGGACCGTTCGGTGAGGGCCTCCAGCGGAAGCTCCGAGAGCAGCCGCTCGCGTTCCGCATCGTCGGCGAAAGCCACCAGGGCCTTGCCTACGGCAGTGGTGGAAAGTGAGCCCAGGTGGCCGGGGTCGCTGGTGACGCGGAAGATCTGCGGGCCGTCCACCTTGCTGACCGTGAGGTGGTGCAGGCCGTCGCGGACGCTGAGGATGGTGGCCTCCCCCGTCCGCTCGGTCACCCGCCGCAGGATGGGCAGGGAGGTGCCGGCGAAGCCGTGATGGTTGGAGACCCGCTGGCCGAGCTGGAAGATCCGCAGGCCCAGGTGGTAGCGGCGGCCCTCCGGCTCATAATCAACGAAGCCGTCGCGCGCCAGCGATCCCAGCAGCCTGTACGTGGTGCTGAACGGCAGCTCCGCGCGCCGCGAGATTTCCGCGGCGCTTGCCCCCGGGGTTCGTCCCCCAGGAGGACCAGCAGGCTGAGGGCCTTGCCCACCATGTCCGGGCGCTCGGCAGCCTTGGTGGCGGCCTTGGGTTCGGGAGGCAGGGCATTGACGGGCGTCTGGCCGGGGACAGCCGGGCCGGGACCAGTGGATTCATCGTCGGCCACTGTGGTTTGGTTCACACTCATAACTCGATGTTGCCACAATGTGAGAGCTATTTCTAGATCGTGAGTATTTTCTTGACAAGTGACTGCCCTCACAGTCATAGTTTCTGTATCGCAAAAGTAGCTCTCACCATGTGGCTACAAATTGCCGGGTCTTTCCGGACTCCAGCCGCATCGCGCCGCCCGCACCCAGGCAGCGGCGGCTGCGACCACCAGATCCATCCGCGACAATGTCGTCACACCAAAGGAACACCATGAGCCAGACACTTCCGTCCGCCGGGGCGGGTGCCCTCACCTCCGGCGGGACGCCCAAGAAGGCAGCCCTTGCCAGCTTCCTCGGCAGCGCCGTCGAGTATTACGACTTCTTCATCTTCGGCTCCGCGGCCGCCCTGATCTTCCCCAAGGTCTTCTTCCCCGACGCCGACACCAACGCCGCGATCATGTCCTTTGCGACGTTCGGATTCGCCTACGTGGCCCGGCCGGTGGGCGCCATCATCCTGGGCCACTTCGGTGACCGGGTGGGCCGCCGCAAGGTGCTGATGTTTACGTTGTTGCTGATGGGCGCCTCCACGTTCGTGATCGGCTGCCTGCCGGACTTCAAGACCGTCGGCTGGTGGGCTCCCGTCCTGCTGGTGCTGGCCCGCCTCTGCCAGGGCCTCTCGGCCGCAGGCGAGCAAGCCGGCGCCTCCTCCATGACGCTCGAGCACGCCCCGGACAACCGCCGCTCCTTCTTCACCTCATGGACCCTCACCGGCACCCAGGGCGGCCAGATCCTCGCCGCCCTCGTCTTCATCCCCGTCCTGGCCCTGCCGGACGAGATCAAGTTCGGCATCGGCTGGCGCATCCCATTCTGGCTCAGCGCCGTTGTGGTGGTGGTGGCGTTCCTGATCCGGCGCACCCTGCACGAACCGCCCGCGTTCGAAGAAGCCCGCAAGACCGCCCAGATCGCCAAGCTGCCCGTCGCGGATCTGCTCAAGGGCCACTGGCGCGACGTCCTCCGCGTCATCTGCTGCGCGTTCATCGCCGCCGTGTCCACCGTGTTCGGCACCCTGGCCATCAGCTATGCGAAGACCGTGGCCGGCGTGGACGGCACCACCACCCTGTGGCTCGTGGTGGGTGCAAACCTGGTGGCCCTGGGCACGCAGCCACTCTTCGGGATGCTGGCGGACAAGATCGGCCGCAAGCCCGTCTTCATCTACGGCGCCGTGGCCAGCGCAATCCTCACCCCGGTGTTCCTGCTCAGCCTGGAGTCCGGCAGCATCCCCTTGATGTTCCTGGCCGCCATTGGCTACTTCTCCGGCGGCTACGCGGCAGCCAACGCGGTCTGGCCGTCCTTCTACGCCGAGATGTTCAGCACCAAGGTCCGCTTCTCCGGCCTGGCCATCGGCACGCAGCTCGGCTTCCTGATGGCAGGCTTCGCCCCCGCCATCGTTGCGGCCATGGGCGGCATCCAGCCCGGCGGCTGGGTACAGATCTCCGTCTTCACCGGCATCATCTGCGCCATCGCCGCCGTCTCGGCCCTGACCGCCAAGGAGTCTTTCCGGACCCCCACCAGGCTGCTGGGCATGACGTAACAGCAGTTTCACCCGACTTAACAGCAGGCGAAGCCCGCCACCCCAGGAATGGCCAGGGGTGGCGGGCTTCGCCGTGACATGCGGAAGGACCACCGGAAAGCGGCTAGATCGTGCTCGGCGACGCCTCTACGGCGCTGGCAGTCTCAAAATTCCGGCGCTTCCTCATCAGGACTGCGAAGTAAGCGGCAGCAGCCGCCCCAACCAGCCCGAAACCCGCGGTGACAAGGAAGAACAAGTTGTTTGCTCCCGTCACATCGTCGCCGAAGGCAGTGTAAATCGCGCCGCTGATCTGCGGAATAACGATGTCGGGGAGGTAACCCACGAATGAGATGATCCCGATGGCGATACCGGTCGCCGCGGCGGGGACACGGCAATCATCAAGCAGCGACCAGTAGATCCCACGGATTGCGTACAGGAAGAGGCCAACTACCACCACTAGCACGTAGGCCAGGCCAGTCGAACCGCTTGGCAGGAAGCCCAGGCTGATGAACCCCAGGGCTGCGACAACCAGTGAGACCGCCAAGACCCGGCTCTTGCCGAGCCGGTCTGCGAGGAACCCTCCTCCAAAGCCGCCGATTGGACGCATCCACAGGACGATCACCGTCACTACGCCCGCATTTACCGGGGTCACGGCGTGATTCACGTTGAGGTACCCGGAGAAGTAGTAATGTCCCCAGAACAGCGTGTAGCCACAGAAGAGGACCAGGCTCATTACCCATACCTCGCGGATCTTCAGGATCCTCCGTACCGCGGCGAACGTCGACTCTACCGGTTCTCCGTTGGACCTTGGGCTCTTTTGCTGAGTATCGGAAAGTACGAAGAAGACCAGCACGGCGATGAGGATGAGTACGGCACAGTACATGTAGACCACGGCTTGGAAACCCGCCCGGGTCTGCGTGATGTCGGAGGTTCCGTCCCCGGCAAACAGGGCGAAAAGACCGACTGCGCAGCTTGCCAAAATTGCTTCCACCAGTCCCCGGCCACCGTCAAGCGCACCAAAATAAGTACCTTCCTCATTCTTGTCCGCCAGCAGGCTGACAGTTTTGAGAATTGCACTCCAGAATGTAAAGACTGTGGCAAATCCCCAAACAAGGTACACGTAGACCAAGGTGGATTTATCCGGCACCTGCGCGTAGAAGAGGCCCGTGACAGCGGTGAGCACCAGCGAGAACGTAATGAGGTACCGCACGGAGATCTTGTCGGCCAACCATCCGCTGGGTATGTAGCCGATCACGAAGATGATCCCCAGCATGGAATAGAGGCCCGCCAACTCTGAGTTGCTGAGGTGGAACACGGTCAGGATCGTGGATTCAAAGTTCTGTCGAAGGTACACCAGCGGATAGATTGAGCCCGCCGCGAGAATGAGCAAAACAAGCTGAAAAATCTTCTTTGATTTGCCGAGCTTGAGCATGAAACGGCTCCTTATTTGTCAGATAGTATTTTGTGGATTTTTTCCAGAATGGGATCAGTGTGCATCGGTATTTCGGCCGCAACCGTGCACAAATGCCCGTACAGGGCGGCGTTCAGTGGTGTGGGTTCGAAGCGGTCCTCGCGCCGCACCATATGGGCAGATGCGGAGTCGAAGTCCGGGTAGATTCCACAGGCCACGGCAACGCAGATGGCGGCGCCGAGTCCTGCGGCGTTCCGGACAACATTCCGGACCACTGGAATGTTGAAGACGTCGGCGAAGATCTGCATCATGAGATCGCTGTTTGAGCCGCCACCAGAGATAACAAGCGTCCGCAGATCCACGTCTCGTTCGGCGGTCATGGCAGCCATGTTTCGCTTCATGGTGAAGGCGATGCCTTCCAGGACGGCGCGATACATGTGCGCGTAACCATGCCGTTCGTCAAAGCCGATGAACATTCCCTTCTTAAAGGGCTTGTCCGGCGGCGCGAGCCAGTCGAGAACGCACAGCAGGCCATCGCTTCCGGCCGAAATGCCGGAAGCCAACCTGTTCAGGCGCTCCTCGGCACTGATCCCGTCTTCTGCCGCAGCAAGGGCGTTCTCCGCACCAAACAGGTCCCGCAGCCAGGAGACAGTCCACATGCCCCGCCGAATACCGCCGCATTCGTATATGTAGCGGTAAGGCTCGGCCGCAAAGTTCGAGAAGTATGTCTGCGGTTCGGCCGCAAGTTCCTTCCCAACAACCATGCCGGCAATGTACGTGCCAAGCGAGACAAGGCCGGTTGCGTCGTCGCGGAGGCCGGAACCCAGTGCCTCAGCCGCCTTGTCGTTGGCGGTGTGGACCACAGGTATCCCTTGGGGGATTCCGGTGTGCTCTGCAAAGCCGGCGCTCACAAAACCGCCCACGTCGCCCGGCATCTGCAACCGGTACAACATGTCCCGCGGTACATTGAACGACTCGAACTTTGCCTGGTCGTCAAACCAGTCCCACGTGCGGACATCCATGGGCCAAGGGCCAACGTAGTTGGCCGCGGTGTCCGTGAGCTCACCGGTGAGCCTGCCCATTAGATACCCCGAAGCGGTGGTGACGTAAGAGACGTCGTCGTTGTTGTGCTCATACGCCCTGGAGAGACGGTGGTCCATCCAGCTTTGGACGGGCTCGGCGAGCGTCCCGTCCGCGCGAACAAGGGCCCGACAGCACCGGATGGTGCACAATCCAACGCCGATGATGTCCTTGGGATCTCCGGGAAAGGCTTTCATCGCCCGGGAGGCTGCGGCAACGATGGAGTCGTAAAGGTCGTCGTCAGGGTGTTCCGCTATACCCGCCCCGGGGGTGTGCATGGGAGCCAACGGCTCACTTGCCTCGCATACGATGTGGCCGTTCGTGTCGAAGATGACTACCTTCGAGCTTTGGGATCCACCATCAAGTCCGATGATGTAGTTGGTGGTCATGTCATTTCCTCATCTGCTTTGACGGCGCCTAGCGCACCAGATAGCCGCCGTCGACACTCAGGATGTGGCCATTGACGTAGTCGGATGCCCGGCTGGCCAGGAATACTGTCGCGCCCATGAGGTCCTGGGTCTGCCCCCAGCGGTTTGCCGGGATGTGGTCCAGGACCCGGCGATTGGCCTCCGGGTCAGATCTGGTGGCAGTGGTTAGTTCCGTTGCGTAGTAACCGGGCGCGATGCCGTTGACCTGCACACCGAACTGGGCCAACTCGTCGCAGTAGGCCTTGGTGAATCCTGCAATGCCATGCTTGGTGGCTGCATACGCCGGTGACCATTGTCCTCCGAGGAATGTGAAGACCGAGCAGATGTTGATGATCTTGCCGCTGCCCTGCGGAACCATGTGTTTGGCGCACTCGTGGGACATTTCGAAGGCTGCCGTTAGGTTCAGAGCTACCATGGGGTCCCACTGTTCGCGGGTGTAGTTGAGGACGTCGGGTTCGTTGATGCTGCGTCCGGCACAATTGACGAGAACGTCAACGCTTCCAAACTCGGATATGCAGGCATCCACAACCTTTTTAGGGTTTCCCTTTTCCGTGATGTCGGACATGATGTAGGCGTATTTTGCGCCGGCTTCCTCAACCATGGTCGCCGTGCTGCCATCGTCAGGCATGATGCTGGCTGCCAACACGTTGGCTCCCGCCTTGGCCAGCGCAAGTGAGAAGGCTTGACCGAGGCCGGTATTTCCACCGGTGACGATCGCATTCTTGCCTTTCAATGAGAAAAAGCTCATTTGAAAATCGGCAATGTTAAAATCGGGCATACAAACTCCCTGGTTCTTAATTGGTAATGATCTGGATCAGAGAGGGAAGATTGTCCCCGGGTTCATGATTCCGTTCGGGTCGAACGCAGTCTTGAGAGCTTCCAGCATGTACAGCGAGGAACCGTATTCTTCTGCGAGAAAGTGCGTCCGGTGCTTGCCCACACCGTGGTGATGGCACATTGAACCACCGAGCTTGAGCGTTTCCTCCACAATGATGTTCTGGATTGGGTCGTGGTAGACAGTGCGTTCCTCGGTGGGGTCCACGTCTATTTTGTAGTAATAGACGAAATACATATTCGTTCCATTGAGATAGCTGTGGCTGGAGTGGCCGCCCAAGAGGCTGAATTGTGCCGGCACTTCCTTCCGGATTCGTGCAAGGGCATTGTTGTAAATGTCGTTGATGACACTCCAGTTTCCGGAGATTTCAGTGGTGAAGCCGTTGTTCAACGTCTCGCGTATCTCCACCCTTTCCTCTTCGATTTTGGAGACGTCCCAGTTCAGGTGGTTGAACCAGTCCTCGATCAGCGAGTCTGCGACACGTTCTGCCGTAGTGAAGGAGGAGACAATCTGCTCGATGGCTTTCCCGGTGGCATCGGCGATGAGCTCTGGACCCTCCGCCATGAAAATCAGTACGCAACGGCCTTCGGAGAAATGCCCGAAGTGGTACAGCCCGTCCTCCTTGTCGTAAAGGCGGGCAACAGAAGGCTTGTAGCCCTGGGTGACTACTTCCCGGAGGATTTCGAAGCCGGTCTTCATGTCGTCCAGCAGGTAACCGTAGAACCGGTTGTTTTCCGGGAAGTAGCGGAAGATCTTGACACTAACCTCGGTGATGAAGTTGAGGGCGCCCTCGTTTCCAAGCACCAAGTGGCGGATGTCCGGGCCGGCCGCCCGGCGCGGGACGTTTTTGATCCGGCAAATCTCACCATTGGCAAACACGGTCTCCACGCCGACGAGCATGTCCTCGATGCCACCGTAAAGAGTCGAGAACTGTCCAATGGACCGCGTTGCAACGAGGCCGCCGAACTGCGCGATTGGCTTGGACTGCGGGGAGTGCCCGGTGGTGTAGCCGATCTTTCGGAGCTCGTCCTCAAGATCCTGCAGCCGGACGCCGCACTGGACCGTCGCCAGCATGTTCTCGGTGTCGATGCTGATGATCTCGTTCATTAGGGAACCATCAACAACCACAGAATTCTCGACGACTGTTTCAAGGCCGCCCTCGGTTGCTGAGCCTCCGGTTTTGGGTACGACGCTGATTCCGTATTCGTTCGCCAGTTTTAGTACTGACGAAACTTCTTCCGGGGTACCGGGCCGGACGACTGCCGCCGGGAGGGGCAATGAATAAATACCAAAGACATTCTCGACTTTGTAATAGCGGTCAACGCTGTTTTCCCGAAGCGTCTGCTCATCCGTGATGACGCGGTCGCTGCCGAGGATATCGACGTAGGCGCTTACGATCTCTTCGCGTTTGAGGGTTGTCAATTTGTCTGTTTCCGTTCGTGTTAGGCATTCGCGCTTTTGCGTGCTGACTCAACCTCCACCTTGTCCTGGAAAGGCACAAAAAAGAGAACAGCGATCCCCTTGGAATTGGGGGTCGCTGTTCTCTAGTTTTTAGCCACCGTCACGGGCAGAGCCCGGAACAAGTATGAAGTTTTAAGTTGAAAAGGACTCTAGCATGTGGCCGGAGGTCTGCCTAGGGGGCAATTTGAATGCCTGCTACATGAGCCAGACGTCCCGGTTGGACGACGCCACGGCTGTGGCACCCGCGCCCAGCGCCCCGATCACGTCCTCTTTGTCACAAACCAGGCCGCCGGCAATCAGCGGAAGATCTATGTCTTCGCAAACCCAGGAGATCACGCGGGGCATGCATCCCGGCAGGATCTCGATAGCGTCTGCGCCTGACACGGAAACCTGTTTGGGCAGATTGTTGTAGCTGAACGAATCGATCAGGAAGAGGCGGTGGATCGACAAGAATCCCGCCGTCTTCGCCGCCCGGACCATGGCAGCCTTTGCGCTGAGAATGCCGTCCACACGGGTGTTCGTTCTGAGAAAATCGATCACCACCGGCTTGCTGGCGAAGCCATCCAGGAGGTCCACATCGACAAAGACGGTCTTGCCCGCAGACTTGAGCGTCTCCACGATCCCCCTGACCGACATCACGGATCCAAAGAGGACAAAGACAACAGGGCACGGTGCCGTCAGGACCGCCCGCAAACCATCCTCATCCTTGATGCTGGCGATCACCGGGTGGTCCGACAGCAGGGCGTTTATCCTGGCAGATTCATTCCGCGCAGGGCGGTTCTTGGCCGGTGATTCTGCCACAGCATTTATCTCCTGGTGTAATGATCCGTCCCTTGCGCGGAAGCCAATCGGGCGCCATCTTCGTGAACGGTTCAACAATGGTATCCCCGGCCCACAGCCCCCGTATCTGTTGGATACGTACCGTGGCGGATCGCCTTGCGGCCACCCGCCCCACCGCGGTTACCTGCCGGTCTCCAGCACCGAAGCGAGGTCGAAGTTCACCGGCTCCTCGAGCTGGGCGTAGGTGCAGGATTCCGGATCCCGGTCCGGCCGCCAGCGGTTGAACTGCGCGGTGTGCCGGAATCTCTCGCCCTCCATGTGGTCGTAGCGGACTTCCACCACGAGCTCGGGCCGCAAGGGAATAAAGGACAGGTCCTTGCCGGCGCTCCAGCGGCTGCCCTCGGCGTTCCGCGGCGTCCGCTCGCCCTCCTCCTGCTTGGCCCAGGACCATGGGTGGTGGTCGAAGTCTGTCACCAGCGGCTGGAGCTCGTCGAACAATTCCTTGCGCCGCTTCATCGGGAAAGCGCCGATCACGCCCACGCTGGCCAGGCCGCCGTCGTCCTTGTACAAGCCCAGCAGCAGGGAACCGATGGCGTCGGGCCCGCTCTTATGGAGCCGGTAGCCGGCCACCACGCAGTCAGCGGTCCGTTCGTGCTTGACCTTGAACATCACGCGCTTGTCCGCTTCGTACCGGCCCGCCAGGCGCTTGGCCACGATGCCGTCCAGACCCGCCCCCTCGAACTGCTCAAACCACTGCGCGGCGGTGTCCTTGTCCGTGGTGGCTGACGTCAGGTGGACGGGCGCGCTGCTGCCCGCGAGCGCCTTCTCCAGGGCTGCCCGCCGCTCCGAGAACGGCCGGCCGGTGTAGTCGTCATCGCCCAGGGCCAGGAGGTCGAACGCCACGAAGGAGGCGGGTGTCTGCTGGGCCAGAAGCTTCACCCGGCTGGCGGCGGGGTGGATGCGCTGCTGCAGGGTATCGAAATCGAGCCGGTCTCCGGAGGCGCCCACCAGGATAATCTCGCCGTCCACCACGCAGCGGGGCGGCAGGTTCTCCTTCAAGGCGGCCACCAGTTCCGGGAAATAGCGGGTCATGGGTTTCTCATTGCGGCTGCCGATCTCCAGGTCGTCCCCGTCCCTGAAGATGATGGACCGGAAGCCGTCCCATTTGGGCTCGTAGCTGAGGTCCCCGCCGCCTGGAATCCCATCGATGCCGCTGACGGCCTTGGCGAGCATGGGCGGGACGGGCGGCATCACGGGAAGTTCCATAGCGCCCATTCTTGCCCGGCCGCACCCCTCGACGGTAGGGCGGCACGGCTTCAGGCGGCCAAAAGCCAGACGATCAGCACCAGCACCGGTGCCGCGGCGGCAGTGGAGAGCAGTATGGTTTCCCGTGCCACGGCTACGCCGCGGCCGTACTTGCTGGCGAACAGGAACACGTTCTGCGCCGAGGGAAGCGCCGCCATGAGCACCACGCCCAGGAGCATGTGATGGTCGAGGTTGAACAGGAAGCGTCCGACGACGAACGCCACCACGGGCATCACCGCGGACTTCAGTGCCGTGGCAGTAAGGATTTCAGGGGTGTGGCCGGCACTTCGAAGCATGGTGGTTCCGCGCAGCGACATCCCGAACGCCAGCAGCACCACCGGGACGGCCGCCCCGCCCAGGAGCGTCAGCGGGGCCATCACCGGGGCCGGAAGCTCCACGTGCAGCGCGGCCAGGACCACGCCCAGGAGGGAGGCGATGATCATGGGGTTCCGGAAGGGCTGGGTGAGCATCAGCCGCGGAGAGAAACGCCCCGCGGCGGACAGGTCCAGCAGGGTGAGGACCAGCGGGGCGAACAGGAGCAGCTGGACCAGGAGCACGGGGGCCACGGGGGTGGCGTCCCCCAACGCATAGAGCGTAATGGGGATGCCTATGTTGTTGGCGTTGACATAGGACCCCGCCATCGCGCCGACGGCCGTCTCCGCGAGCGGCCGCGGAAACCAGATCCGGCTGGCTGCCACATACAGCAACGCGGTGGCGGCGGCCGTGATCACGGCCAGCGGTACGTAGGCGGAGAAGACCACTGACAGATCCGATTTCAGCACCACCGTGAAGAGCAGCACCGGGTTGGTGATGAAGAAGGCGGTCCGGGTCAGTGCCATGATGGTGGGTTCGTCGCCCAGACCGCAGCGTGCAGCAAGGTAGCCCACGGCGATGACGACGCCGATCACGGCGAGGCCAATCAGCACTCCGCCCATAGGATGTACTTCCTTCCGGTCCCGCGCCAACTGCCCGGTTCGGGACGAGTGGGACTACAAGTATCCAACTTATCCAACAAGTGGCCTTCGGTCGGCAGGCGTCCACGACGTGGGCTGCCACACGCCGCGGACCGGCGTGTGTGAAAAAATCAACCATGCGCCCCATGCAACATTCCAGCAAGCTCCAGAACGTCCGGTACGAACTCCGGGGACCGATCCTGCAGGCGGCCAAGAATATGGAGGCCGAGGGCCACCGGATCCTCAAGATGAACCTCGGGGACACCGCACCTTTCGGGCTGGAAGCGCCGGAGTCCGTGGTGGTGGACATGATCCACCACCTCCGCGGTGCCCAGGGCTACAGCGATTCCAAGGGCATCTTCACGGCGCGGACCGCCATCTCGCAGTACTACCAGACCCGGGGCCTGATGAATATCGGCGTCGAGGACATCGTGATCGGCAACGGCGTCAGCGAACTGATCAACATGTGCCTGCAGGCGTTCCTGGAAAACGGCGACGAAATCCTGGTCCCGGCACCGGATTATCCCCTCTGGACGGCCGCCGTGACCCTGACCGGCGGCAAGCCGGTTCACTACCTCTGCGACGAAGCGGAGAACTGGTGGCCGGACATGGCCGATGTGGAAGCGAAGATCACCCGCCGCACCAAGGGCATCGTGATCATCAACCCGAACAACCCCACCGGTGCCGTCTACCCGCGCCACATCCTGGAGCAGTTCGCGGAACTGGCCAGGAAGCACAACCTGGTCCTGTTCTCTGACGAGATCTACGAGAAAGTGCTGTACGCGGACGCCCAGCACATCCATACCGCGGCGGTCGCCGAGGACATCTGCTGCCTGACGTTCAGCGGGCTGTCCAAGGCCTACCGAATGCCCGGCTACCGGGCCGGCTGGGTGGCCGTCACCGGGCCGCTGGCCGCCACCGCCGGTTACCGCGAAGCCCTCGAACTGCTCGCGTCGCTGCGCCTGTGCGCCAACGTACCCGCCCAGCACGCCATCCAGACCTGCCTGGGCGGCTACCAGAGCATCGAGGCCCTGGTGAAGCCCGGCGGCCGGCTGCGGGAACAGCGCGACCTCGCCCACAAGCTGCTCACGGCCATCCCCGGCGTCACCTGCGTGCCGGCGTCGGGCGCCATGTACCTCTTTCCCCGCCTGGATCCGGAGCTCTACCCCATCAAGAGCGACGAACAGTTCGTCCTGGACCTGCTCCGGGACCAAAAAATCCTGGTCTCCCACGGCTCGGCCTTCAACTGGCCCGCACCGGACCACTTCCGCTTCGTGATCCTCCCCTCGGTGCTGGACATCGAGGAAGCTGTCCGGCGGATCTCCAGCTTCCTGGCCGCCTACCGGGGCGGAACAGCGGCATGAAACCGCCGCGGCGCGAAGAACTAACCGCGCCCTAACCGCGAGGAAACCGGCACGCAACAATCCGCGCCCACACTGGTTAACGCAGGCAAGAGCCGGCACCAGCTCCAGCCAGGAGGCCCCGCGATGTTGAAGAAGGCGACCACGCATGTAACCAGAGTCCGCGCACTGGACCAGCTCCACCGCGGTGACGAAATCGAAGCCCGCCTCTCGGTGGGGCCCTCCTACGACGACGTGGTGATCCGCCGCGGCAGCGTCCAGGAAACCGCCCCCGGGATCGGCGTGGTCTGGATCCTGGACCGGATCACGGGGGTCCGGAAAGCCATCAATACGGACGAATGCAGCGTGTGGCGCGTGGCCTAGGCACCGGACGTTTGGCGGCGGGCGCAGTCAGTCAGGACTGCCCGCCGCCAGGCCGAACGGACACTGCCTTTCAGCCGCCCGCCACCGACTGGATCACCAGCACCTCCTGGCCCGGCGCGACTTCGGTATCCAGGCCCTGCTGCCGCCGCACCTCGTCGCCACCCACGTAGATGTTGACGAACCGCCGCAGCGCGCCGGTTTCGTCGCGGAGCCGCCTGCCCAGGATGGCGTAGTCGGCCGCCACCGCATCAAGGAGCTTTCCCACCGTCACCGGCCCGTCGGCGGGTGCAGTCAGGACGGATTGCCCGCCGGCCAGGGGCTGCAGGACGCCGGGCAGCACCAACGAGATGTCAGGCACCGGCCACCACTGCCGCCCGCACGCACAGGACATCCGGCAGGTGGGTGGCCACTTCCGTGAACGTTGCGCCCTCATCCGCACTCGCGTAAACGGTCCCTCCCCGGGTGCCGAAGTACACCCCTGCCGGCTCGGCGGTGTCCACCGACGCTGCGTCCCGGAGCACGCTGTTGTATTCCTTGTCCGGCAGGCCGGCATCCAGCCTGGTCCAGGTGTTCCCGGCGTCGTCCGTACGGTGCACGGCGAGCTTGCCCCGGGCGGGATGCGTTCGCCGTCGGCCTTCAGCGGAACCACCCATGCCGTCCCCTCCCTGCGCGGGTGGGCCAGCATGACGAAACCGAAATCGGCCGGCAGGCCCTCGGCGATGGAGTCCCAGCTCTCGGCATTGTTGTCCGTCCGGTAAACCCCGTGATGGTTTTGGGCGTAGAGGCGCCCGTCCACCACTGCGTCCGCCGCGATCTTGTGCACGCACTGGCCAAACTCGGGGTTGGGATCCGGCATGAAGTACGCGGAGATTCCCTTGTTGCGCGCTTCCCAGGACGTGCCGCCGTCGAGCGAGCGGTAAACGCCGCCGGTGCTCATGGCCACGTGGACGGTGTCGCCTCCGGGGTGGACCACGATCGAGTGCGCCGCCGCCCCGCCGTAGCCGGCTCCCCATTCGGTGCGGTGGGGGTGGTCCCACAAACCGCGGTTCAGCTCGAAGTGCTCGCCGCCGTCCGTGGACTTCCAGACCGAGATGGGTTCGGCTCCTGCCCACACCACACCGGGGCGTGACTCCGCATCCGGATAGATCTGCCAGACGCGCTCCAAGGCCGCGCCCGTGTCTTCCGGGAACCTGATGGCCCCGTGCTCCGGCTCGGTCCAGGTGGCGCCGAGATCATCGGAGTGCGCCACCGTGGGACCCCAGTGCGGGCTGCTGACTCCCACCATGATCCTGGTGCGGCCCGCCCTGGTGTCGATCCCGATGCTGGGGATTTCTGCCATCAGGAAATGGGGCCCGGTGAAAGACCACTGCTGCCGGTCCTCGCTTGTGGCCAGCCACAGTCCCTTTTTGGTGCCGATCGCCAGGAGGTATGTTTGCGCCGTTGCCATGCGCACCATGCAACCACCCGATGGATCAGCGCGCAACGGTTTCCAGGGTCCCACTGACGTTCAGTCCACAAACTCCGATTGGGTCTGGATGAAGTCCCAGTCGGCGGCGTTAAGGACGGCCGCCGGATTACCGGGGTGGGGTCCGCCGGCCTCCGCAATGCCCTGGAGCACCTGCAGCGGCAACTCCTCCGCGTAGAGGTTTTCCCGGAGCCACTCCTTGCTTGCAAGGTCCAGATCCAGCCACCACATGAAGATTTCCATGTTCACCTCCCTGCGTCAGTTAAAACGTTAGGCGCGGGGCAGGTGCCGGACAAGGCTTGGCAGCGGAAGCAGGTGGGCCGTGCGGCTTTTAGGGTACCCGCAAGTAACCTGGCCGTCCGGGCCGCCTAAAAGACGAGTAGCCGCTACTCGCGACTGCCTTCGGGGGCGACCCTAGCCTGAAAACTCAAGCAAGCTGACCGTGCTGCTGGGGCCATTGGCGCCACCGCTGCCTTTCCTCACCATGGTCCGTTTCACACATATATATGGGGAGAAAACATGAAACGCACCTTAGCCACACTGGGGGTGATGGGGCTGGGCCTGCTCAGCGTCACAGCCCCCGCCATGGCGGCCTCGGACCAGGTGGTGGTCTGCCACTGGGACGGCAGCGGCCTGACGCCGTTGTCGTTCAACGTCAACGGGATTGGCGGCCACGACCAGCATGCACAAGACATCATCCCGCCGACGCCCAAACTTCCACAGGGAAAGAACTGGACCAACGCAGGAAAGATCCTCTATGTCGCCAATTGCGCGCCGCTGCCCCCGGGCGAGGTCATCGATCCGCCCGTCGTTGTCGATCCCCCCGTGGTGACCCCGCCGGTCGTGACACCGCCCGTCGTCGTGGACCCGCCGGTCGTGACACCGCCCGTCGTCGTGGACCCGCCGGTGGTCACACCGCCCACCGTCGTGGATCCGCCCGTCGTCGTCGCTCAGCCCGTGGTGCAACCGCCGGCCGCGGCTCCGGTGGCCAACCCGCCGGCCCCCGTCGTGGCTGCGGCTGCGCCGGCCCAGCCCGCTCCCGCCCAGCAGGTTGCCGCGGCCCCGCAAGCTGCAGCCCAGGCCGCTCCGGTGGCAGCCCCCGTCAGTGTGGGAACCAACCAGGGCTTCAACGCCCAGACGGCGGTTGACGCCAGGGACGGCGGCCCGGCATGGCTTGCCGGCGTGGGAGCGCTGGCTGCCGCAGGAGCTGCGGTGGCAGTACGCCGCCGGTCCCGCTCCGTGAACACCGCAGGCTAGCCGGTACAGGCCGCTCGCAGCGGCCCCGCGACAAGGAAGGCGTCCTGCCAGTGCCCGGCAGGACGCCTTCCTTCCAACCCCGAACCAACGCAGGAGGAGTGCCATGGCACAGCAACGGAGCCGGCACGCTGCCCGGACCCGGCGGCCGTGGCGGCGCTTGAACCGGGGCGACCTGGCCATCCTCTCCTGCGGCGTGGTGGCCTTCCTGTCGTTCACCTTTGGCAGTCCGCTGTTCCCCCAGGGACACGCGGCGCCCCATACCGGCTCCGCGGTCACCGCCCCCATGACGCCAGGCGCCATGCCGTCCGGAAGTGCGGCCGCCCCGATGGCCGTAACAGGCACGCCGGATGCCACGCCCGCCCCCGTCCAGGCGTCCCCGGCCGCAATCCCGGCCTCGGCGGCCCCGGCAGGACCCCAGCTTCCGGCTGCAGCGCAACCCGTCCACATCCGCTACCCCTCCGCTGGCTTCGATGTGGCCATCCATCCCCTGGACCTCGATGGCGCCGCCCAGTCCAGCCGGACCATCGAGCCGCCTGCCACCAAGGACGGCTACTGGCTGACACCGTTCGGGATCCCGGGCAAAGGCTCCGGCAACACCACATACGTGATCGGCCACAGCTGGGAGGGTGCGGACGCCCCTTTCAACCACCTCAGTTCAGCGGCGGCCGCGGGCGACCGCTTTGAGGTGGAAACCGCTGCCGGCACCATCACCTACAAAGTGGACAGCGTCACCACTTACGTGAAGTCCACCCTGAAGGACAGCCCGGTCTGGGACATGGTGCCCAACCGGCTGGTCCTGATCAGCTGCTACACGGAAGATCCGTGGGGCAAGAATGTTGTGGTCACTGCCTACCCGGCGGCGGCCTAGCTCCGAAACCGGCAACAGCACAGGGCGAACAACTCCATGCGACAGGCCGAAGGTACCTGTTGACGCCGCGCCCCGTCGGCGGACAATGGGCAGCATGACGTGGGAATACGCTGACGGTGCACCGCTGCTGGTGGGGGTTACACCCAAACAGCACCCCGAGGTCCTCCAGACCGCGGCAAACCTTGCCGCCCGGCTGGCCGCGCCCCTGGTGTGCGCTTACGTGGATGAGGCCAGCTACTTGGTCGAGTGGGACCCTGCCCGATCCGCCCACCGCCTTTCCCTGCACCCGGACGATTACACCGACATCCGCGGCCTTGCAACCGAACTGAAGGCCCAGATCCAGGCTGCCGTGGACAAAGCGGCCTCCGGTGGCGGCGCGCCGGAGTGGTCGCTCCGCACGCTCGCCGGGGATCCGGCCCGCGCCCTGGGGCAGCTCGCCGCCGAACTGGACGCCCCGATGATCATCGTCGGAACCTCCGAACGCGGCTTTTCACACCGCCTCTCGGAGGCCCTCAGCGGCTCGGCGGGCACGTGGCTCAGCCACCACCAGAGCCGCCCCGTCCTGGTGGTCCCCTACCGGATGCCGGCCCATGAAGACGCTCCGTGACCCGCAGATTCCACCGGAAAACAGCCCGCCGGGTGACCGCCTAAAGTAAAGCGAAAGTAGTTATTCGCGTAGCTGGCGCGGTGCCTTACCAGCCAGTAAGCTGGTTCAAGCAGGACGGTTCCGCGGAAGTGGAAACGGCAAACTGCCCAAATGCTGCTCCGGAGTGCGTATCCCCCAATAACGCACTCCGGAGCTTTTTTGTGCTCTTTTTGGCAGCCGGCCAAGCAGTAATCACGTCGGCGCCTGATACCCCCATGGGGTACTTGCGTTATACCCCCACGGGGTATAGATTCGGGTATATGAACCCTACCGAAGAAGCAGCCGCGGCGGTGGAACATGCCCGCCCGGCCGGCAGTGCAGCACCCCAACACGGGTACACGGGGAACAAGGAGGCCTACCTTCGGCGCCTGAAGCGCATCGAAGGCCAGGTCCGGGGCATCGCCCGCATGGTGGATGAAGACAAGTACTGCATCGACATCCTGACCCAGGTTTCCGCCGTCACCAAGGCCCTGCATGCCGTCAGCCTGGGCCTGGTCGAGGAACACATCGGCCATTGCGTGGTGGGCGCAGCCTCCGAACCGGACCCCGCCGCACGCGCCGAGGCGATCGACGCCAAGGTGAAGGAAGCCGCCGACGCCATCGGCCGCCTGCTTCGCTGACCACAGAACCCCATCCCGGCCACCGCCGGCCAGAAAGAAGGAGCACGCCATGAGCACGACCTCCCCCGCCACCACCACCATCAGTGTCTCGGGCATGACCTGCGGCCACTGCGTATCCGCGGTCAGCGAAGAAATCGAAGCCCTGGACGGGGTCCAAGCCGTGAAGGTGGACCTCAACGCCGGCGGCATCTCCACCGTGACCATCACGTCCAGCGGCGACCTCTCGCCCCAGGACCTCGGGGAGGCCGTAGCTGAGGCCGGCTACCTGATGGTCGCCAACGAGGCCTGAACACCCTCCCATACCGGAAAGCGGACATGAGCCACCAAGAACTGCTGCACCCGCCGGGCACCCGCGTGGTGGAACTGGACATCCAGGGGATGACCTGCGCCTCCTGCGTCAACCGGGTGGAGAAGAAACTCGGCAAGCTCGACGGCGTGGCAGCCACCGTCAACCTGCCCCTGGAACAGGCCTATGTGACAGCCCCGGACAGCATCACTGACGAGCAGCTGGTGGACACGGTCAACGCCGCAGGGTACACGGCGAGCGTCCGTGTGCCGCGCACGGCGGAACCCGACGCCGAACACGCCGCCGCACAGCTTCGCCCGCGCCTGATCCTCGCCGCCGTCCTGACCGTGCCGGTCTTCCTGGTGAGCATGGTCCCCGCATTCCAGATCCCCAACTGGGGCTGGGTGGCGGCCCTGCTGTCCCTTCCCGTGGTTACCTGGGCGGCGTGGCCCTTCCACCGGGCGGCCGCAGTCAACGCCCGGCACCTGGCCTCCACCATGGACACCCTGGTGTCGCTCGGCGTAGCCGCCGCCTACCTTTTCTCGGCCTGGCAGCTGTTGGCCGACCCCGGCATGACGGAGCACCCGGGCATGGAAGCCATGTCCGGCGGCCTGTACTTCGAGGTGGCTTCCGTGGTCACCACCTTCCTGCTCCTTGGCCGCTACCTGGAGGCCAATGCCAAACATAAGGCCGGCGATGCACTCCAGGCGCTGCTGAACCTGGGCGCGAAGGACGCCACGGTCCTGCGCGGCGGGTGCGAACAGCAGGTCCCCGCGGACCACCTGCAGCTGGGCGACCTCATGGTGGTCCGCCCGGGCGAGAAGATCGCCACCGACGGCGTGGTGATCGACGGCGATTCCGCCGTGGACACCTCGCTGGTCACGGGCGAATCCGTTCCCGTGGAAGTGGCCCCGGGCAGCCGCGTAACCGGCGCCACCATCAACACTTCCGGCCGCCTGCTGGTCCGGGCAACCAGGGTGGGGGCACAGACCACCCTGGCCCAGATGGCCCGCTTGGTATCCCAGGCCCAGACCGGCAAGGCACCCATCGCCCGCCTCGCGGACCGCATCAGTGCGGTGTTCGTTCCGGTGGTCCTGGCCGTTGCCGTACTCACGTTCGTGTTGTGGCTCCTGCTCGCCGGTCCGGACGCGGACGGCGGCCACCTTCGGCAGGCATTCACGGCGGCTGTCGCCGTGCTGGTGATTGCCTGCCCGTGCGCCCTGGGCCTGGCCACCCCGGTCGGCCTGCTGACGGGCAGCGGCCGCGGAGCGCAGCTGGGCCTGCTGATCAAGGGACCGCAGGTCCTGGAAGATACCCGCACCGTGGACACCATCCTGCTGGACAAGACCGGCACCGTCACCACCGGCGCCTTGGCCGTAGACGCCGTGCTGGCATTCCCCGGGTTCAGCCGGCATGAGATCCTCCGGCTGGCCTGCGCCGTCGAGGCCGCCTCCGAGCACCCCGTGGGCCGGGCCGTTGCGGCCGCGGCTTCCGCCCCGGATCCTGCGGGCACAACCGACGACGGCGGCCTGCCGCCAGTACAAGGGTTCAGTTCCGCCCCGGGCGGCGGGGTGTCCGGAACCGTGCAGGGCAGGTTTGTGTTGGCGGGACGCAGCGGCTGGCTGGGGCAAAACGGCGTCATCCTGGACGCCGCCCACCAGGCCAACCTGGTGGCCGCCGAGGAAAGCGGTGCCACGGCTGTTTGCGTCGCGGTGGACGGCGCTCCGGCCGGAATCATCAGCCTCCGGGATACCGTCAAGGAAGGTTCCGCGGCCGCCGTCGCCCGGTTGAAGGCGCTGGGTCTGAGGCCCATCCTGTTGACCGGGGACAATGCAGCGGTCGCCGCCCGGGTGGCCGCCGCCGTCGGCATCGCCGCGGACGATGTCCACGCCGGCGTCCTGCCCGAAGGGAAGGTCGAAGCGGTGCGCAGGCTCCAGGCCGGTGGTGCCACGGTGGCCATGGCCGGCGACGGCGTGAATGACGCCGCAGCACTGGCCCAGGCGGATCTGGGGATTGCCATGGGGTCCGGAACCGACGTTGCCATCGAGGCCGCAGACCTGACCGTCATGGGCAGCGACCTGGGCCAGGTGGCGCAGGCCATCGAGCTGTCCCGGAAGACCCTGGCCACCATCAAGACCAACCTGTTCTGGGCATTCTTCTACAACGCGGTGGGCATCCCGGTGGCGGCCTTCGGCCTGCTCAACCCGATGATTGCCGGAGCCGCGATGGCTGCCAGCTCGGTCCTGGTGGTTGCCAACTCGCTGCGGTTGCGCAGCTTCGGAAAATAGCGGCGGTAAGCCTCAGGCGGTGCCGTACCGCACGGACGCCCGCGCCCTGGCCTTGGCCGCTTCGGCCTCACGGTCCTTGGGCGGCGCCTGGGTCACCAGGGCGTCGAGCAGGTGCTGCGTGATGTGCGCAATCTCGTGCACCGCATCGTCAAAGGCATCCTGGTTGACCTTCGAGGGTTTGGTGCTGCCACTGATTTTGCGGACATACTGCAACGCGGCAGCATGGACTTCCTCAGAGGTGGCATGCGGTTCAAAGTTGTGAAGGGTTCGGATATTCCGGCACATACCGCCATGCTAGGCTCTTCGAACGCCTGGGATCGACCCCTTTTTCCCGGATCCAGCCACGGCGCCATGGGGAGGCCTGCATGGGCAGGGCTGCCCATCGACACCGTTTTAGGGGCCGGGGTAGGTTTTAGGCAATGGATCTTCCGGATGAGCCGGGGGGCCGCTGGGGATGCCGACCAGGTTCGGATCCACGTTCTAACAAGGAGAAACTGATGGCTATTTGGGGTGCAGACGTTGAGCAGCTTCGCCAGCTCGGCAGCAAGCTTCAGGCAGGGGCGTCCGAGATCGAGACGCAGAAATCCACACTTACCAAACTTCTGCACGGGACCGACTGGAAGGGCCCGGACGCGGACAAGTTCAAGGGCGAATGGGATGGCCAGCACGTCACCATGCTGACCAAGGTTGCCGAGGCACTGAAAGACGCCGGCAGCCAGGCCAAGCGCAACGCTGAGCAGCAGAGCCAGGCCTCGAACGGCTAATGCCTTTGGCGGCACGATGTGCTGCCCAAACGGCCCGGGCACCGCAAGGTGCCCGGGCCGTTCTCGTTAAGGCGCGGGTTCCGCTCTGGCAGCGGCTACGGCACGGGTTCGACGTCGTTCGCGTGCTCCAGGGGCGACGCCGGCACGGGTGCTACGGGCGCTGCCCCGACCGGCACCGCGGCCGCGGCGCGGAGCTCGTCGAGCCGCACCAGGATCACGCCGCCGACGATCAGAGCGCCGCCCAGCAGCTGGATGGCACCCGGGAGTTCGCCCAGCAGCAGCCACGCCCAGACGACGGCGAAAAGCACTTCGGTCAGCGACACGAAGGATGCCACCTTGGAGCCCAGGGCCCGTGCCGCCATGATGCCTGAGGTGTAGGCCAGGACGGTGGCCAGTACCACCAGCCCCGCCAGCGGCCCCCACCATGGCATGGTCCAGGGGCCCAGGCGGGTGTCCGCCGTGCTGAAGACCATGGGAAAGACCCCCACGGAACCCGCCAGCCACATCACAGCCGCCCCCACGAGGAGTCCGCCCGAGGCCAGGACGATGGGCGGCAGGGTGTCGTTTTCCTTGGCGGTAATGAAGAAGTAGATGGCAAGGCAGACGGCGGCGGCCATGCCCCACAGGACACCTGCCAGGTCGATCTTGACGGCGCCGGTGAGGTCAAGGACCAGCACCAGCCCGGCCAGGGACAGCAGCGTCCCGCCGGCGGTCAGCACCCGGGGGCGCCGCCGGCTTGCGGCCCAGAGCCACAGGACGATGATCACCGGAGCAAGGTATTCGAGCAGCAGTGCAACCCCGACGGACAGCCGGGCCACGGCGTTGAAGTAGAACAGCTGGCAGGCCGCCACGCCGATCAGCCCGAACAGCCCGATGGTGAGCCAGTTGTCCCGCAGCTGGTGCCAGCGGCCCTTGAGCGCGGAGACTGCCGGCAGGGCAAGGATCAGTGCGGCGCCTGTCAGGCGGGCGGTGACGGCCGCCCCGGGGGACCAGCCGGTTTCGAGGAGCGCTTTGGCAAAGGACCCGGACAGGCCGAAGACCGCGGAGGAAAAAAGCGCGATGCCAAGCCCGGAGGCGAGGAAACCGGGCCGCCTGAAGGGCGCTCGGGGGTGTGTATGGTTCGTGGCGGCAGGCACCGTCGCCTCCTGTCAGGAGTAAAGTGGGGTAATGGTCATGACAGTACGCTTCTGCACTGTAAGGAGTCAACATGGTTTTCGCCCCTGACACGGAGGTGGCCCTCCGCACGGTGGTGAACCTCATCAATACGGCCGCGAACGGCAGGGAAGGTTTGGCCTCGGTCGGGGACCTGGACAGCTTCCTGGCGGCCGAGGGCTTTTCCGGGGCCAGGACACGGGACGCCGCGGAATTGCAGAGCGTCCTGCAGCTGCGGGGCTTACTGGCAGGGGTGTGGACAGCGGGCGAGGACGCCGCCGTGGACACGGTCAACCGGCTCTTGCGGGACGCCAACGCCCTCCCGCAGCTGATGAAGCATGACGGCTGGGACTGGCACCTGCATGCCACCGCTCCCGAGGCCCCGCTGGCGGACAGGATGAGCACCGAGGCGGCCATGGCCCTGGCAGATGTGATCCGCAGCAAGGAGATGGACCGCCTGCGGACATGTGAATCGGAAGACTGCAATGCTGCCGTACTGGACTTGAGCCGGAACCGCTCCAAGCGGTACTGCGATACCGGCAACTGCGCCAACCGGGCGCACGTTGCCGCCTACCGTGCCAGGCAGGCAGCGGCGGGTTAGGTGTTCCGCCGCAGCAGTACTATCCCTGGCGCGGGGCGCCGTCCGTGTCGCCCTCGGGGTCCTGGGTGGTGGGAGCACCGAAACCATGGCCGGGCTTGGGCGCGGAGCTGAGGTTCACGCCGGATCCCTTGCCGAGGTGTTCGGCGTTTTCCTTGTAGCTCATGGACAACATGGCGGCCACCACCAGGGTGACGATGAAGGCGATCCCGGCTGCCGTGAAGGCGAGATCGAAGCGGGGGGCGCGGGCGCTGCCGCCGGAGGCGAAGATCAGCACGGCAACGAAAGCGACGACGGCCCAGAACGCCGAGAACATCAGCGGCCCCTTCACCGAGGTCCGCAGCTTGCGCGGTTTTCCTGGATGCTGGTCAGCCACTGTGGTTCCTCCCTGCAGGCGGCACGCGGCCGGCCTGGTTTCACGAATTGCGGTGTAGCACCAAAATTTCTACAACTAGTAGAAGGGCGCTCTTCCTAGTTTACGGCTTGACGGCACCGGCGCGGGCATCATGCCGCAGGGTCAGGCCGGAAAGCACCCACAGCACACCCGAAATAATCGCGCCGCCGCCGGCCACGCCCAGCAGTGCATGGGCACCAAGGTTGATGAAGAACGGCAGCAGCACCGCCGTGCCGATCCCGATTGCCCCAGATGCGATCCAGTCCCGTGCCAGGACGTGCCGCCCCCGATGCCGCAGGCCGCACGCCAGCTCAAGAACCCCGGCCACGCCCAGGCCCAAGGCGGCAGTGACACCAAACAGCAGGTCGCTGTGCAGCAGGATCACTGCCACACCGGCGCCGGCAAGCGCCGACCCCGCCGCGGACAGCAGCTTGCCGGGAGCGGAGTTCCGGGCAAACCCGGCGGCCGGGATGGCCTGCAGGGACACGACGCCGGCGGCCAGCAGGTAGAGCCCTCCCGCCCAGCCCATGACTTCCACGGACGGAGAGGTCCAGAAAACCGTTACGGCGCCGAACACCAGCGCCACCGCGGAACGGAGCAGGATTGGCTTCCAGAGTTCAGGGCGGGGTGTGGTTCCGGGAACTGCGCCCGCGGGAGTCGATGGTTGCGTCACCGGTCCAGTTTAGTGGGGGCAGCTGGAAGGTCGAACCGGGCCCCGGCAGCCGGTGATTCAGGCCGCACCAAGCACCATCCAGCGGTCTGACCGGGCGCGCAGTCCGAGGGTGACGGCGCGCGCCGCCATATAGCCCAGGGCGAAAGCCGCCCAAAGCCACCCCAGCCCGGCAGCGCCCGGGCCACCGGACAGCGCCACCGCCGCCAGCAGCGGCAGGTAGGCAGCAAGGTTCACCAAGCCGGCCAGCGCCAGGTACCGGGCGTCGCCGGCACCGATCAGCACCCCGTCCAGCACGAAGACATACCCGGCGATGGGCTGGCCCGCCGCCAGCACCCAGAGGGCAACGGCGAGCACCCACTGCACGTGGGCATCCGGGGTAAACAAGATCCCCACCCAGGGCGCCACCGCGGCGAGCAGCAGGCCCGTCACCACCCCGAACCCCGCCCCCCAACGGACCATGGTCCGGGTCAACTCCCGGGCCTTGGCCGCATTGGAGGCGCCCAGTTCCTTGCCGATCAGCGCCTGGGCGGCAATGGCCAGGGCATCCAGCGCAAACGCCAGGAAGGAAAAGATGGTCATGGCCAACTGGTGCGCGGCAAGGTTGACCTCACCCTGGGCCGTCACCACCACCACGGTGGCCAGAATGGCTGCGCGCAGGCTGAGGGTGCGCAGCATCAGCCAGGACCCGACGCGCGCCATGCTCCGGATGCCCCGCCAGCTGGGCACCAGGGTGACGCCGTGGCGGACCGCGTACCTGCGAACCATCACCAGGTAGACGGCAGCCATGGCCCATTGCGCCAGGCTGGTGCCCATCGCCGAACCCACCACGGACAACCCCAGCCCGTACACGAGCCACAAATTCAAGGCGATATTCACGCCGAACCCCGCGGTGGCCACCACCAGCGGCGTCCGGGTGTCCTGCAACCCGCGGAGCACACCGGTCCCGGCGAAGACCAGCAGCATTGCCACGAGTCCGGGCATGGACCACCGGAAATAGTCGATGGCAAAGCTGCGCACGCTGCCGTCGGCGCCGAGCAGGCCGATGAGCGGTTCCGCTGCGATGAACCCGGCCACCGCCAGCAGCACGCCTAGCAGCAGCGCCAGCCAGACGCCGTCGCGTCCGGCGGCCAAGGCCTTCGCCACCTGGCCCTGGCCAAGGGCGCGGGCCACGGCGGGGGTGGTTGAGTAGGCAAGGAACACCATGAGTCCGACGACGGTCTGCAGCACCGCTGAGGCCAGGCCCACGCCTGCGAGCTGGGGAACGCCGAGGTGCCCTACGATGGCCGAATCCGCCAGCAGGAACAGCGGCTCGGCAACCAAGGCTCCGAAGGCTGGCACGGCGAGGCGGAGTATCTCCCGGGAATGGCTCCGGGGAGGGGCCGTGGCGGCGGAGGAGGGTTCTGTTGGCACCGTGCCAGCTTAACCGGGCGCAATGGCTCCGGAAGAGAACATGACAAAGCCCACAATCGCCTGGATTTTGTTGACTCTTCAATAATATGTGGGCAAGGGTTGACTCCATGAACCAGTCACGACTGACCACAGTTGCCCTTACCGTCCTGCGTGTCATCCTGGGTTTCCTCTTCGCGGCCCACGGCTGGCAGAAGTTCAATGAATGGACCATCGCCGGCACCCAGGCCTCCTTCGCCAAGATGGGCGTCCCCGCCGCGGACGTCATGGCCCCGGCCGTCGCCGTCCTTGAACTGGCAGGCGGCGCAGCCCTGATCCTGGGCATCCTCACCCGCGTGGTGGCAGCCCTCCTGGTCCTCGACATGCTCGGGGCGCTCTTCCTTGTCCACGCTCCCGCAGGCGTCTTCGCGGCGAACGGAGGCTACGAACTGGTCCTCCTCCTGGCCGCGGCAGCCTTCGCGCTGGCACTGGCCGGACCCGGCCGGCTCTCCCTCGACCGGGCGCTTTTCGGCCGGCGCACCTCACGGCTGGCCGTCCTCGCCTAGTCCACTTCCGTCCCCAAACGCCTCACGGCGGCCGGCCACGCCATGGCGACCGGCCGCCGTCGGGCGTTAAGCGGCGCTCCCCCGGCGGCTGCACGCCGGCCCAGGCCGCTGCGGCGTGAACCGGCGGGTAACCCGGGCCCTCAGTATGATCGCAGCATGACTGAGACCGGCCGCCCCAACTCCGTGACCCTCCGCTTCCTCGCCGCCCCCACCGATGTTGGGCACAGCGGCTCCGTGGATGCAGGAACGGTGCTCGAATGGGTGGACAAGGCCGCATATGCGGCGGCGGTGGGCTGGGCCAAGTCCTATTGCGTGACCGCATACGTGGGAAACATCCACTTCGCCGACCCCGTCAACAGCGGCGACATGGTGGAGGTTGAAGCCACCATCGTCTACACCGGCCGCTCCTCGATGCATATCCGCACCGTGGTCTCATCCGGGGATCCGAAAGGCGGCGCGGCCACCATGCGCAGCCAGTGCATGGTGATCTTCGTGGCCGTGGGGGCGGACGGCAAACCCATCCCGGTGCCCCAGTTTGAGCCCGGCACCCCCGCCGAGGTTGAGCAGCGCGACCACGCGCTGGCAAGGATCAAGGTCCGCGAACAGATCGTGGAAGCCATGAACCGCCAGGAATATACGGACGCCGGCACCGCCGAACGCGTCACGCTCCGGTTCATGGCCGCCCCCACCGATGTGAACTGGGGCGGCAAGGTTCACGGCGGCATCGTGATGAAGTGGATCGACGAGGCCGCCTACCTGTGTGCCTCACGCTACTGCGGCCTCGATACCGTGGCGGTCTTCTCCGGCGGCGTGCGGTTCTACCGGCCCTTGCTGATCGGCCATGTGGTGGAGGTGGAGGCCCGGTTGGTGTACACCGGCAACAAGGGCATGCACATCGCCGTCCACGTCCGCTCCGGGGACCCGAAGGGCCGTGAGCTTAACCTCACCACCTACTGCCTTACCGTGATGGTGGCGCGCGACGACGAGGGAAATTCAGTGCCCGTCCCGCCCTGGGTGCCGGTCAGCGACGAAGACAAGCGGCTTCATGCCCACGCCCGCGAACTCCTGGAGATCCGGGGAACGGCGCCCGGCAACCGGCTGCCCAACCACCTGCTGGCCGGCGCGGCTCCCGCAGCCACCACCGCCAACGGAGCCTAGAAGCCGCCGCCCCCGGAGTCGCCCGCCATGTTGGCGAATCGGGAGTAATGGCCCTGGAAAGCCACCACGATGTCCTTGGTGGGGCCGTTACGGTGCTTGGCCACCAGGATGTCCGCCTCGCCCGCACGGGGGACTCCTTGTCGTAGACGTCTTCGCGGTGCAGCAGGATGACCATATCGGCGTCCTGTTCGATGGAGCCTGACTCGCGCAGGTCAGAGACCATGGGCCGCTTGTCCTGGCGCTGTTCCGAGCCACGGTTCAGTTGGGACAGGGCGATCACGGGCACCTGGAGTTCCTTGGCGAGGAGCTTGAGCGCACGGGAAAACTCGGACACTTCCTGCTGGCGCGATTCCACCTTCTTGCCTGAGCTCATCAGCTGCAGGTAGTCGAGGATGACCAGCTTGAGGTCGTGCTGCTGCTTCAGGCGCCGGCACTTGGCCCTGATCTCCATCAGGGACATGTTGGGGCTGTCGTCAATGAACAGCGGGGCATCATTCATCCTGCCCATGGTGGTGGCGATCTTGGACCACTGCTCGTCCTTGATGGTTCCCTTGCGGAGGTCCTGGAGGCCAATGGTGGCCTCGGCGGACAGCAGGCGCATGGCGATCTCGTTGCGGCCCATTTCCAGGGAGAACATGACGGTGGACAGGTTGTTCTTGATGGCCGCGGACCGTGCGAAGTCCAGGGCGAAGGTTGACTTACCCACGGCGGGGCGGGCCGCGATGACGATCATCTGCCCCGGGTGGAGGCCGTGGGTCAGCTCATCGAGTTCGTAGAAGCCGGTGGGCACACCGGTCATGCCCTCGCCGCGGTGGCCGGACGCCTCGATTTCATCCACCGTGGATTCCATGACGTCCTTGAGGACCACGTAGTCTTCCGCGGTGCGGCGTTCCGCCACGGCGTAGACTTCGGCCTGCGCCTGGTTCACCAGGTCTTCCACTTCGCCGTCCGAGCCGTAGCCCAACTGGACGATCTTGGTGCCGGCATTGACCAGCCGGCGCAGTACGGCCCGTTCGGCGACGATCTCGGCGTAGTACCCGGCGTTGGCCGCAGTGGGTACGGTCTGGATGAGCTCGTGCAGGTAGGCAGGGCCGCCAATCCTGTTGATTTCGGCGCGTTTGGTCAGTTCGTCCGACACCGTGACGGCATCCGCCGGTTCCCCGCGTCCGTAGAGGTCGATGATGGCCTCGTAAATGGTCTCATGGGCCGGGCGGTAGAAATCCTGGCCCCGGAGGATCTCCACGACATCGGCAATGGCGTCCTTGGACAACATCATGCCGCCCAGGACCGACTGTTCCGCGGGGATGTCCTGGGGAGGTTTCCGGCTCGCGTCCGATCCGCGGGTCGCTTCCACCGGGTCCAGATGCGCGATTGTCAAAGCTGCCGTCCTCCATTTGTGCCGGGCCAGGCGCCCGGTGATCCATCCTGTTTGCGGATCCGAAACGGAACCGCCACGCGTCCAGTACTACCCGGAAGCTCTGACAATGAGGCACCCGCGGACCGGATGCAACCTCCGGCCAGGAGTTATCCCCACTATCCACAGCTTTTCCACAGAGCGCCCGGAAAGGGCCACGGGAGAGGCTCTGGATCGCGGCTTGCAGGCCTTGGCCCGGCCGTGAAAAACAGGTACCCCGCTACGGTAGCCGCCACCGGTCCAGCAGCAAAGCCAGTAGGCCGGGCCTCTTGTGGATAACCTGTGCACTACGAGGCATAGCTTGTGCACAGCCTGTGGGGAATCCTGTGGATACAGGAATTTTTTATCGGTCAAAAAGACTCTGACCTGCGGAAACATCTTCACCAGTATGTGGAGTAAATATTTCTTTCCAGGAATTTCATCCACAGGTCCGGGCATGCACCCGCGGGCCGAAACCGGCCGGGGCCGGTCCCGCCATGCCGGCCCCAAGCCGCGTGGCGCTGCTCATATTCCCCTGGCGGAGCTTGACCGTCAGGGGAACGATGCAGTATGCAGCACGGTGAATATTGCTGTGGATAACCGGGTTCTGGATTAAGCTTCTAGGTATGGCCATGGCTGGACGGACAGCCGGCAACGCAACCGCCTTGGCGACCGCCAGGAAGTACACAGAACGGCTCGTAAAAATGGAATCCCTAGTGGTCCCGGTCCTTATCCTGCTCGCCGTCGTGGCGGGGGTTATCGTTGCCTACCGCGCAGTCCGGGGGCGCAGGGCGGCAGGTGGAGGAGCCCTGTCCGGGCCGGCCGGCCCGGCAAAGGAACCGGCACCGGAACTGGCCCGCGCCGCGGCCGGCAAGTTGTCAGAAAGCGAACACCGGCGGTTGTACGCCATGATCGCGCAAGGGCAGCCGTTGGCCGCCATCAGGCTGTACCAGGAGGTCACCGGCGAGGGACTCCGGGCCTCGCGCGACGCCGTCGGCGCCCTGGCGGCCCACCCCCAGCCCTACCGCCAGCAGGAGCCGGTGGAGGCGGTGCAGGAGGACGACGAGCCACAACGCTTCCCGTACCGCTACCGGGCCATCGCCAGCAAGGGTGACGTGACCCGTGAAGTGAGCAGCAATATGCTCAACGACGAAATCTACGGCCGAATCCGCTCCTTGGCCCGCAGCGGGGACACCGAGGCTGCCGTTACCGCCCTGACGCGCCACTCGGACATTTCCCCGGTCCAGGCCCGGGAATTCATCGCGCTGCTGGACGACTAGACCGCTGCTTCAACTCGCCGGGCCACGCCCGCTCGAATGCCAGGACACAGCTGGGGCCGGGACTCCATCGTTTCGGATGCAGTCCCGGCCCGCTCAGCCGTCTGGGCCTCCTACTGGAAGGTGAGGACCAGCTTGGGCGCCACAGTAGGACCGGCCTCTTTGGAATTCAGGTCCAAGCCATCACTGCTGGCGGTATCCAACCCCAGTGAGAGCTGTTGGCCGAGCTCTCCCGCGAGGCCGTTGACGGCCAGTGAAATGTTGTAGTTGGTGTTGGTGACTGTCGGACCGAACGTGCCGACACTGGACCCGAGCGCTGGGCGGGAGTTGAACGTAAGACCAGTCTCGGTCCAATTGTCGTCCACTACCAGCTTGACGTTCTGTGTACCTGTCGACCCGCTCCCGGCGCTTCGCAGCTGCAACGTTGCCCCCTGCAGGTTTTTGCCGGCGTACGGCGACAAATCGAACTTCAGGTACGTCACCTCGGCCGGGCTGTTGTCGACGCCCAGAAGGGTACTGGTACCGTAGTTGGTTCCCGCCGCTCCGCCCGAAGCGTAAGTGTCAGCAGTCGCCGTTAGCGTAACGGTTTGTGGCGTGCCGCCTCCGGTGGCAGCCGTTGTGAAGGTCCACGTCTTATCCGCTGCCAAAGGGTTGCCGGCGGCATCCTTTACCCCGCCGGACCCTCCTCGGATGGTCGCCGTGTAGGTTGTGGCCCCAGCGAGGTCGGTGGACGGATTCAGGGTCGCAACCTTTGCCGCACTGTCAGTTGTCACCGTTGCCGGCACGGTACCCGTTGGGCCCGTCACGGTGAAAGTGCTTGACGTAATCGTCGACGTATTCATCGGCTCCGAGAACGTCCCCGTCACGTCCGCTCCCGCCGCCACACCGGTGGCACCAACTGCCGGTGACGTAGCCGTCACGGTCGGAGCCGTCGTGTCCGGGGTACCACCGCCACTGCCGCCGCTGCCATCGTAAAAGTGCCAGTACCGGCTGGTGGCATTCACATCAGCGAGGACCAGCAAGCCGCTGTTGGCCGTGCCGCGGGCGGAACTGTTCAGGTTCTGCCTGGTGGACGTGACGTTGTGGACGTACTGGTCCGCGTCGACGATTCGGGGAGTCTTGGTAGTGGTGAAGCTAATGGAGTCCAAGGGTGTGGACTTCTCATAGATCGCCCCTCCTGTGCTTGTGCAGACACCTGCGTTGGTGGTTCCGCTCGGCTTCGGATAGGTGGCGAAGGTCCGCAGTTTCTGCGTGCTTTCGTCAATCAGGACGATCACCCGGTTGGGACATTCGGCCACAGTTGCAATCGTGTGTGCGGACCATGTGGAGGTCGAAGTATTCAAGGCCAGCAACTGGATCAAGGGCTGGGACGCCGACGTGTATGAGGTCTTTATCGCAGCAAAGACCTGGTCTGATGAAGCATCCAGCCATTTCAGGTTCATGTGGTCGTCACCACTTCGCTGCCCTTTCACCGCGGCCACAGGCGTGGTCCAGGACGAGCTCGGCTGTCCATCGATGTGGTAGCTCCAGTACATGCCGTCGGTGGCATCCCCGACTTGCCGGCTCCACATCACGCCGACCTTGGTCCCGCTGAATGCGATGACAGCCGAGTTGTCGTCCACGGACACGTTACTCAAGGACGCAGGGTGCGCGAATGGCGTCCCCCACGTTGCACCGTCAGTGCCAGTGACGTTCATATAGATCCGATTTCCCTGTTGCCACGTGGCCCAGACCCGCCCGGTCGAGTCTTTATCAATTGAGAGGGTTTCAATTTTTTGGTTGTTTATCTGGCTGGATCCAAGGCTTGTATATGACTTGGTGTTTGAGTTGTAGCTGTACCGCCGCATGGTGGTGGGAAAATTCGGTTCGGCGGGGAGTCCGTCGTTGACGAACCGGTGGCTCGCCACGTACAAGGTTTTCCCGTCCCACAGCACGTCATGATGGGTGTTCGCCCGGGTCTCCGTAACAACCCCTGTACTTGTCCAGGAATTTGTAGAGGCATTGAACCTGAAAATGCGGAAGCTGGAACTTCCGGCGTCCCAAAGGTTACCCCACCAGATCCCGTCGTTAAACCACAGGGAATTTGACTGCCTTTTGGTACCCGTGGGCGTCCCGGTACCAGAGTGGGAAAGGCCCTCGACGCCGACATCACCAGCAGCCGCCGACGCCGCGACCGGCACAACGAGACCACCAAGCACCACCAGGAGGGCCGCCAGCAATGCTGGAAATCCCAAGCGAAACCTAGTCAGACGGGGCCCCCCAGCGGCAGACGCTCCCCGTATAGAAAAGGGCCAGAAACTCCCGGCACCTCGAAAATGCTCGTCCGTGCTGGATCTTGGATGGTCCATCAGCTTCACTCCCCGGTGTTGAATTAGCAGTCAACCCCCAGATCGCTCAGTTTTGGCGGTGTAAGCAGTAAAAGCAATCCCCGGCTGACCCCCTAAACCCGCGGGGCCCGATCCCCTAACCCCCAAGGGGCGGCTTTCTGCGCCCACGGACCTCACCGGCACAGGCCCCCCGCACTCCGGCCGAACGATCAATCAGCCGTCGTTAGCGGGATCCGGCAATACCGGCCAGCAGCTGCTCGAACGGCAGGGACTCCAGGGGTGCGGGCTTCCGGCCGGGCTGGGGCCCCTCCAGCAAAAGGCTAAATTCGGCGGCGGCGCGCTCGATGCGGTCGGCCAGCGAAGAGCCCCCCTCTTCCGAGGTTCCCCAGTCCTGGGGCCCGGCAAAGACGCCCGTGGCGGCCGTGCGGGTGCGCAGGTAGCTGAACAACGGGCGCAAGGCGTAATCCAGCACCATCTGGTGCCGGTCGGTGCCTCCGGTGGCACCCAGCAGGACAGCCTTGCCGTCGAGGGACTTGGGATCCAGGACGTCGAAGAACGATTTGAAGAGGCCGCTGTAGGAGGCGCTGAAGACCGGCGTCACGGCGATGATCCCATCCGAGGCCTCAACCCCGGCAATGACCTCCGCCAGGCGGGGTGCGGCGTATCCGGTGACGAAGTTGTTGGCGATGTCCACGGCCAGGTCCCGGAGTTCGACGACGTCAACCACCACCTCGTGGCCGCCCGCGGTCAGCCGCCGCTCGGCAGCGGCTGCGAGCTGGTCGGCCAGCAGCCGGCTGGATGACGGGACGCCAAGTCCGGCGGAGAGGACGGTAATACGGCGGGTTTCCATGGCAATCTCCTGGTGCTCGTTCATTCCATCATACATGCATTTGCATCTATATCCCTGAACGGCCGTACCCCCTCATGTATTCCCGTGACCTGGGTCAAAGCAGGACGGTGCCTTGGATGCAGGTAGTGGACTCTCCGCCCACCCACACGTCCTCATCCTCGGCGGTGACATGCACGCGGCCTGCCCGGCCCAGTACGGTGCCCTGCGCGGCGACGTAGCTCCGGGGTGCCCTGCCGCTTCCAATAAGCCACTGGGCGGCCCCTGCGTTGAAGCTGCCCGTCACCGGGTCCTCCACCATCGCGTCGCCCGGGATGAACGTCTGCACCTCAAAGTCGGCATCCCCGCCGGGAGCATGCGGGCCGATGACTCCGACCTTCAGGCTTCCCGTGGCCACCGGATCCGGCACGAGCGCCAGCACCTGGTCGGCAGAGCCCAGCAGGACACCGATCCATTCCGGGCCGTTGACCAGCCAGGACGCGTCCACGATGTCACCGGCCGGGATTCCCAGGGCGTCGGCCAGCTGTTGCCGAAGGGGCCCGTCCACGGCCTCAAAGCGGGTTAAGGGCGGTGCGGCGAAAGCCAGCCGGCCGGCGTCGCGCTTGATCCTGACCAGCCCGGCACCGCACTCCTGGACCACGAAATCGCTGGACTTCGGTACTCCACCCGCCTGCAGCCAGGTATGTGCTGATCCCAGCGTGGGGTGCCCCGCGAACGGGAACTCCTCGCTCCCCGTGAAGATACGGACCTTGTAGTCGGCGCGGGGATCCTCCGCAGGAAAGAGGAAGGTGGTTTCGGAGAGGTTGGTCCAGTTGGCGAAGTGCTGCATGGTTGCCGCGTCAAGGCCCCGGGCATCGAGAACGACGGCGAGCGGGTTGCCCCGGTAGGCATCGCCGGCGAAGACATCCACCTGGTGGAAGGGACGGTTTCTGGGAGTCGGATTCACCGGAGGAGGTTACCACCGCCCCCAGGACGGACTGCCGGTCCTAGGAGGGGAGCAGCGGCAGGGCCATGGCCGCCAACGGAACGGCGATGAGCGCAGCGCAGAAGCCCAGGTTGATCCACCGGTAGGTTGCGAGGATGGCGACGAATTCCCGAAGGAACGCGCTGGGGATAAAGTAGCCCGCCGTCCTGGCCCCGGTGACGTGGGCGCGCAGACCCGCACGCCGGGTATACATGGCCGCGCGGAACACGTGGTAGCTGCTGGTGACCACCGTGACGGGCGCGCCCGGCCGCTCCATCAACGCGCGCGAAAAGTGCAGGTTCTCCATAGTGGTGGCTGCCCGGTCCTCCACGATGATCCTGTTGGCAGGAATACCTTTTTCCTGCAGGTAGCGGGCCATCGCTGTCCCTTCGGCGAGGAGTTCGTCGGGCCCCTGCCCGCCACTGGGAATCAGCGCCCGGATGGACCCGCCACGCTTGCCCCGGTACAGGCGCACCGCCGCGTCAAGCCGGGCGGCCAGCAGGGGCGGAACGGAGCTGCCGGCCAGCCCGGAACCCAGAACCACCACGTATTCGGGGTGGCGGCGCGGCGGCAGGGTCGAGTAAATCAGCGAGTAGACCAGGTAGCTGACGAACACAAAGCCCACGTAGCCGGACAGCAGGGCAGCCGCCGACGTGAGCGCCCTGACCGCGGGTACGGCCGTTTGCAGGGCGGCCAGGACGAGGGGAACGGCCACTACGGCCAGCCCCGCCAGCAGGGACAAGAGGTTTGCCAGGCTGCGGCCTTCGCGGCGCAGCATGATGAGGCCGTTGAGGACCAGGAACATGGCCAGGACGGGCACTGAGACGATGAGCAGGAGGCCCAGGGCCACGGTCAGAAGGACGGGGACTGAGTTGTTGCCGGAGACCAGGAGGAGCCCAAGCCAGCCGGTGACCGCCCCGGAGACAAGGAAGACTCCGTTCCGCAGGCGCCTCCGGTCGGCCGCAAAGCTGATTGCTGCGGCCACCAGGAGGATGCAGCTGACGAAGAGGAACGGCAAAGCTGGGTTACCTTCCGTGGAACCGGTGCGGTGGTGCAGGCCAGGGACGGCGGCCCGCCTCCAAGCTTATGGTGCGCGCACCCGGCGGCGGGCAGCCAAGGCGGTGACCTTGCACGCAAATGGCCCCCGCACCGGAATCCCGGGCGGGGGCCATTCAACTGCGGTGCGGAACTACTTTCCGGCAACGACCTCAAGGTCGATGACAGCGGAAACATCCTCGTGCAGGCGGACGTTGGCCGTGTATGAACCGACAGACTTGATGTGGTTCGGCAGTTCAACGTTGCGCTTGTCGATGGCTCCGAGGCCGGCGGCCTCGACAGCGGCAGCGACATCAGCAGGCTTGACGGTGCCGAAGAGACGACCGGACTCGCCGGCCTTCACCTCGAGCTTGACCTTCTTGGAGGACAGAGCCTGGGCCTGTGCCTGTGCAGCTTCAACAGAAGCGTGCGCACGGGCGGCGCGGGCAGCCTTGATGGACTCAACCTGCTTCTCGCCACCCTTGGTCCAGGTCAGGGCGAAGCCGCGGGGCAGCAGGAAGTTACGTGCGTAACCGTCCTTGACCTCGACAACATCGCCAGCAGCACCGAGACCGGTTACTTCGTGGGTCAGAATGAGCTTTGCCATGTTAGTTAATCCCTTCCTTAGCCGCGGCCAGCGCCGGAGTAAGGCAGCAGAGCAACTTCGCGGGCGTTCTTGATTGCCTGGGCGATCTTGCGCTGTTCCTGCACCGTGACGCCAGTGACGCGACGGGCGCGGATCTTTCCGCGGTCGGAGATGAACTTGCGCAGCAATGCTACGTCCTTGTAGTCGATGACAGTGATGTCAGCGGCCTTCAAGGGGTTGGACTTTGGTTTGGGCTTACGGAGTTCAGCCTTAGCCATCGTGGAGCTCCTATTCTAGGGAGCCCGTGGATATTGATCCACGGGATGGTGGTGGTCCGACGGCGGCAAAACCTTGGGTGCCTTGCGGCTCCCGGGCAGTCCCGGCATCGGGCCGTTGTTTGGGTTTTAGAAGGGAGGTTCGGAATCGGGGCCGTTGCCCCAGCCACCTGCATTGGACACGCCGGGCGTGGCCCAGGGATCGTCCTGTGCAGCCTGCTGGTTGCCGCCGCCCCAGCCTCCACCGGAGTTGCCGCCCTGGTTAACACCAGGGTTGCCGCCTCCGAAGCCACCGCCGCCGTTGCCACCGCCGAAGCCGCCCCCACCCTGTCCGCCGGAGCGCTGGGTGCGGTTGACCTTGGCGTTGGCGTAGCGCAGGCTGGGGCCGATTTCGTCGACCTCAAGCTCGATTACGGTGCGCTTTTCGCCTTCTTTTGTTTCGTAGGAACGGCTCTTCAAGCGGCCGGTGACGATCACGCGCATGCCCTTGGTCAGGGATTCGGCGACGTTCTCGGCAGCTTCACGCCAGACAGCGGCGCGGAGGAACAGGGTCTCCCCGTCCTTCCACTCGTTGGACTGGCGATCAAAGGTGCGGGGGGTGGAAGCGATGGTGAAGTTCGCTACTGCGGAACCGGACGGTGTGAACCGCAATTCCGGGTCATTGGTGAGGTTACCGATGACCGTAATGGTGGTCTCGCCTGCCATCTACTGCCTCCTTGTTCGATCCTGGGTGAAGAGTGCGTTCCTGCGGGGTAAAGAATGAATTTTGGTGCTGATTACTCAGCAACAACCTTCTGCTCTTCGGGGCGGGTGATCTTGGTGCGCATGATGGTCTCGTTAAGAGACAGCTGGCGGTCAAGTTCCTTGGCGGTTTCCGGCTTGGCGGTGAAGTTCACCACGGCGTAGATACCTTCGGACTTCTTCTTGATCTCGTAAGCCAGACGACGACGGCCCCAGATGTCAACCTTTTCGATGGTTCCACCATCGTTGGTGATGACGTTCAGGAACTTCTGAAGCGACGGCTCAACGGTACGCTCTTCGACCTCGGGGTCGATGATTACCATCAATTCGTAAGGACGCATATGTGAACCCACCTCCTTTGGGCTAAGCGGTTACGGCATTTCCGTAACAGGAGGTTCATTTGCGATTCCGCGCAGCGCCTTGCCACCAGTACGGAGGCAGGACACAGCACAGACTTCAATATCTTAGTGCATCTGGACCTGATAGGCGATTCGCGCTTGACTCAAGGCTAAGGTCCTTGCGAAAAGGAATCAGCTCGGCGCGAGCCTATGTGGAAAAAGTCCAGTCGGCCGGCTTGGAAATTTTCAGGGCGTCGCCGGCTACCGCGACCGGAGGCACATAGCCCATCCCGCCGTCGCGGCCCTATCATCTGACGTATGCGCCGCCATTTGATCGCCACTGCTGTCGTGGCAATGTTGATGAATGGCTGTACAACCCCTGCATCCCAGCCGGCTGTCACCGGGGAGGGAGCAACGTCCACTTCAGCGGCAGTTGCACCGCAGGGCAACGTATCAGTGACAGACTCGGCCGCGACAGCGCTTGACTGGGGGCCGCCCATCGCCGGAGATGAGTTTGACTACACCGGTGAACCGGACGCCACGAAGTGGTCCGTCTACGACAGCCCGGGACACGCAGGCAACGGCACCCGCAGTCCCGGGCAAGTCACCGTGGACGGTTCCCAGATGATCATTGCCGGAACAGCTGACGGTACTTCCGCCGGCATCAGCGCCAAGTTCGGCCGCCAGAAATATGGCCGCTGGGAAGTCCGGGCCGCCGGCTCGGGCGACGACGAATACCACATGGTTTCGATCCTGTGGCCGGACAGTGGTAACTGGCCCTGTGACGGCGAAGTCGACTACGCGGAGACTACGGGCGATTGGAACACAATTAACTTCTTCCATCACTACGGCTGTGCAAACCTCAAGACATCTGTATCCAAGGCCCTGGACATTACCAAGTTCCACAACTACGCAGTTGACTGGTCTCCCAGTGTCATCGTTGGCTACATCGACGGCGTGAAATGGTTTGAAGACAGAGATCCTGCACACCAGCCTCCCGGTTCGATGCACCAAACGCTCCAATTGGACTGGTTCCCGGACGGCACTTCCAACGGGCCTGGCGAGATGCGGGTGGACTGGGTCCGCGTATACGCGGCCTACCGGTAACCATTCATCTGTAAGGTACCCCTTCTACCTGGCCCCGGGATGGGACAACCCCCCAACGTACTTAACCCGGGACGCACGGATTCCCCTCCACCCCCAGCACTGCCGAAAACACCGAATTCCCCACGTAGCAGGCGATGCAAAAGGCGAGTACTCACTACCGGTGCTTACTGGACCGGCCTACCCTACGCTCAATTCTGCCGGCGGAGTTACACAGCCGGGGGCTTCGAATCCGTCTACGGGCACTGGGTGGATTGGCCCAGGCCGGAGCAGCATTCGGCTGACACCAATCAGACAGGGGAGGACTATGAGCACCAGGCGGACGAAGGCACTGCACTTCGACATTCACGGCCGCGTCACGATCAGCGTTGACGCAGCTGCCCCGGCAGCGAGGCAGCTTCAGAGCATGCTGGCATGTTTTGCCTCGGAAACAGAACGGCAAGCTGAAATCATCGTCGACGACCAGCCGGAAGCGATGCCGGATGCAGGTCACGTCGAGCACGAGCTGGCCTATACAGATAACAGCGTGCGTTTCCAGGCCGATCGGGTCCAGGTAGTAAGGGACGGCGACCACTGGCGAATTCACGGGCCCGGTGAGCTGCTGACCTCAGTGGTGCCCGTTCTCGATGCCGCAATGGTCGCGCGGGGAGCCGCCATGTTCCACGCGGCAACCATGGCGTACCGAGGCCACGCGATTGCGCTTCCCGCCGCAGGCGGGACGGGCAAGACAAGCACTGCCGCCAAGCTGATGCGCCGTGACGGTTGGTCGTTCATGGGAGACGACTGGGCATTCCTCGCTGAGGATGCCACTTTGCTCGGTTACGCAAAGCCTATGTTCATCAAGCCGCATCACCGGGAAATCTACCCGCATCTGTTCGAAGGTGCCCGCAAGCCGCTGGTCCCCTCGCAGCTCTCCGGAACGGTTGGGCGCCTGACCACAGTGGTCCATCCGTACGTCATCCGTTACCCACGGCTCGCGGATTTCTCCCGTCGTTGGTCACCAGAGCACCGCATGGTCACCCCCCAGGCTGCATTCCCGGGCCGGGAAATCACCACAAACGCTCCGCTCGCGGCTGCCATCTACATCGAACGCTACGACGGCGCACGGACCCGGGCTGTCGAAAAGACGCGCGACTGGATGGTCGACCGCATGATCGGCAACTTCCACATCGAAATGGCCGGCTTCTCACAGCGGGTCGTGACAGGCCTGGCCGCGACGTCTGTACTCCCTTGGCGGGAGCACTTTGCGTCAAAAGGGCTGGTTTTGAGCAAGGCCCTCGACGGGCGTCCCTGCCACCTGCTGCAAGTTCCGGCCGCCTACTCGGCGGACGAGGCTTCGGACGATATCGTCCGGCATCTTGAAGAGCTGCTGCCGTCGGTTCTCGACGAGCCGGCCTAGGAGGACACCGTGGGCTTCAGTACAGCAGACGTCACAGCAGTCGTTCCCGCCCGCAACGCAGAGCAGTTGCTTCCGCGTTGCCTGGAAGCGCTGCGCCAGTCCGGTGTCGCCGAGATCATTGTTGTAGACGGGTTGTCCACCGACCGCACTGTCGAAATGGCCCGTGCTGCCGGGGCCCGGGTCCTTAGTGACGAGGGGCGCGGCCTGCCGTGGGCCCGGACGCTGGGTGTCCAAAGCAGCAGTACCCATTGGGTCCTGCTCGTGGATGCCGATGTCGTCTTCGGCGCGACGGGCGTCGCGGACCTGCTCATCGAGTTTATGGAGGATGGATACGACGCCCTCCAGGCCGGCCTTGAGAGCGTTGCTGGGCCAGGCTACTGGGGGCAGGCACTTGCGCATCACCATCGCACCGGGCGCAGCCGCAACTGGTTCGGACTCGTCGCAACGCTCGTGGACCGGGACCTGATGCTGGGTTTGGGTTTCGATGACTCATTCAAATCCGGGGAGGACATCGAACTACGTTGGCGGATGCGGCAGTCCGGAATGAAGACCGGGGTGTCGCAGCGGGTCATGGTAGAACACAGGTTCGCGGCAGATGACTTTGAGTTCGCCTTGGATCAGTTCCTCATGGACGGCACAGGACTGGGGCGGATGGTCCGCAAACACGGATGGAGCGGCGCGAGATTGGCGCTCCTTCCCGCCGCAGCGGCAGTTCGGGGCACCGCGTTGAGCCTTGCCGCAGGCCAGCCCAAATGGCTGCGTTACTACATCGCCTTCTGCTGGTACAACTATGCGGGGATGGCGAGGGGTTTAGGTCGTGACGGCTGAACGGGAAATCGCTCCTTCCGAGGCTCCGCCCGTCGTAAGGCACTCTCCCCTTCGCAGCTCTATTGGCCTCGTCATAGCCAAGGGCGTACAGACCGGGACGGGCTTCGCCTTTTGGATCCTGGCCGCGCACGCGACGTTGGACCGTGAGGTTGGGCTCACCACCGCTGCAGTCTCCGCGGTGATGATCTGCACCCAGCTCGCTGTTCTGGGCACGGGATCGGCTGTGATCGTCTCTGTGGGAAGGGGGAGCCGCCGGCGCGGGTGCTCGATGCCGCCTTTGGCCTGGTTGGGGTCGCCGGCACCGTGCTGGCCCTTGCCTATCTTGTGCTGGAGACTGCTGTGTCGCCGGACGTGGCATCGCTGACCGTTCTTTTCTGGCTCGTGTTCATCATGGCCGCCGTCACGGGGACGATGTGTACCGTGCTGGACCAAGCGCTCGTGGCGCTGGGACGCGGTGGGAGCGCGACAATGAGGTACACCGTAGGCGGCCTGGTCCCACTTGGGGCGACGGCATTGGTGGCCTGGCTGGCAAACGGCGCCGGGGCCGACGTGCTGATGGCCTGTTGGACCTTGGGATCGGCCGTTTCATGCGTCATAGGTTTCGTCCAGTTGCGCAGACTGGTCGGTTACCGGCCAAGACCTTCCCTGCACCCCGCACACGGGCGTTCGTTGCTCATGCTTGGTATCCCCAACCAACTTCTTACGCTCACCGAGCGCGCCCCGGGGCTGGTGTTGCCGCTGCTTCTAGCGCACTTGGTGTCACCGGAGGTCGCTGCATACTGGTATCCGGCGTGGATGATGGCCTGGGCCGCCTACACGGCTCCGATGCTGATAGGCATCGTCCAATTCTCCGAGGGGGTCCGCGAACCGGAGCGCCTGGCTGCGACGACGTGGGCAAGTTTTCGCTGGTCGCTTGTCATCGGAATCCTCGCTGCAGCCGTACTCATCGTCTTCGCCCACCCGTTGCTCCATCTGCTCGGGGACAGGTACGCAAATGCCTCCACCGACGCCCTGCGGCTGCTGGCTGCCGGGCTGGTGGCATACGCCGTGCTTCAGGCGTACAACTCCGTATGCAGGGTCCTCGGACTCTATACGGAAGCAATCATGGTTGGCGTGGTCCTCGGAGCCGCACTCTGCATCTCGGCTTTATTGGCCGCCGGGCAGGGCTCCAGCGCCATGGCACTTGCCTGGCTGGTGGTGCTCTCCCTCGGGGCTGTCGTGGTCGGCCTCCGGCTTCTCGCTATTCTCCGCCGTCATAAAAAGGAGGCATCATGACCAGCACGCTTAAGGAGACCATCCGACCGCTGGCACGATGGAAAGCACGCGATGTCTGGTGCGCAGTGGCGGGCGCAGTTTCACTGGCGATTGCGGCCTGGGCCGCGTCGACGGTTACTTTGCCCATCAACAGTGACCTGGGGCTCATCGGAGTCCTGCCCTATCCGTTCTGGGCAGCGGTCCTGATCCTCAACATCACCTTCGTCGTGGCACTCCGGGGGGACGCAGCCGGCCCCGCACGCAGCCCCGTCATGGTGTGGCTGGTCACGGTGCAAGTGCTCGTTCTGTTCGGCACCGCAGCCTTTGTCACGGACGTACCGCGGGGTGAAGTCGCATTCCGCCATCTGGGAATCGCCGACGCCCTCTCGCAAAACACGGGGATCGACCCCAACATCGACGCGTACTTCAATTGGCCGGGCTTCTTTGGCCTCCTGGCCACTCTCCTCCGCGCCTCCGGCCTGGCCCCGGTGTCCGTTGCCCTTTGGGCGCCCGTGTTTAACGTTGCCCTGTGGCTGATGGCCGTGGCCGTCGTGACGCGGTACCTGACGAAGGATCCCCGCCGCCGCTGGCTCGTGCTGTGGCTCTTCTGCCTCGGAAACTGGCAGGACCAGGACTACCTGTCCCCCCAGGCTTTCGGGTTCTTCCTGTACCTCGTTGTCATCGCCCTGGTCCTCGGCCCGTTAGCCGCCACTGCCCCCCGCTTCGGCGGCTTCCGCCGCGCCGACTTGACGGCGTGGTGGCGCGGACGCATACCCGCCGATCCCCGTCCACGCCATCGGGTGGGCGCCCTGGCCATAACGCTCCTGCTTATTGTGGTCATTTGCGCGAGCCACCAACTGACTCCTTTCATGGTGCTCATCGCCGTTACCGCCCTGACCCTGTCCGGACGCGTCTGGTCCGGCCGGCTGGCGCTGATTGCCGGCGTCGTGCTGGTCCTTTGGCTCGCCTACCCCGCCAGCACGTACCTGTCCGGGCACCCGCCATTGGCGGACGCAGGGCTCCAGAACGCTATTGCAGCGAACGTCGTGGACCGCACAACCGGTACCGCTGGACACGTCCTCGTGGTGCAGATTCGGATGGCCCTCACCCTCCTGCTCTGGGCCTTGGCTGCCATAGGCATGGTCCGTGACTGGCGCAGGCGCCACGTGGACATCCGTGTGCTCCTCCTCGCGGTCACCCCATTGCTGCTGTTTCCCGCGCAGTCCTACGGCGGGGAGATGCTGATCCGCATCTCGCTGTTCGCGCTTCCATTCGTCGCCTTGCAGGCGTGTTCCGCCCTGCTCCCGGAAGAGGGCATGCGGATCATACGGCCTTCGGTCCGGACTTCCGGAGCACTTGTGCTCACCTTCCTCCTGCTGGCCGTGATGACGGTCACCGGACGTTTCGGCAACGCGCAGTATGACGTCTTCACCCGCAGTGAGATCGATGCCGTCAGCATGGTGGACCGTATCGCTCCGCAAGGCGCGGCCATCATCTCCGCTGCCCATCCAACTCCTTGGCGCAGCGCGGACTACCTCGGCCACAGGTACCGGACTGTCGAGGACCTGTGCCCCTCCGACTTGTCGGCCCGGACGTGCGGGCCCCTCATCTACGGCTATGCCCGGCACAATTCCGGTGGCGGTTACCTACTGCTCCTGCGCTCGTCCGCGACAAGCCTGATAGTGCAGGGTCAGACCACCACGCAGGCTTTTGATGAGCTGGAGAACTGGCTCAGCGATCAGAACGGAGTAGACCTCGTGTTCAGTAACAGCGACGCGCGCGTATACCGGGTGGGGCCATGAAACGGAGCGGAGTCAGCCGGCCAACTCTGGCGCTGGGCATTGCAGCTCCTGTGTTGTCGCTGGTTCTGCTGATCGGCCTGCCGATACCGCTCCAGGCGCTGGTGGCGGCAGCGGTTCTCGTCCTGCTCCCAGGGCAGGCAATGACCCGGCTCACGCCGGTGACCGACCTCGCACTCGCTGCGCTGCTCGTCATGGCGCTTGGACTTGCAACACTCACCGCGGTGTCCACGGCAATGTTCTACCTCACCGTTTGGTCATGGCAGGCATGCGTTGTTGCCATGGGATCCATCACCGTCTTCGCGTGCCTGGCACGCGCACGGCAGGAGGCAGCATCATGATCGAAATAGCCGGACTTGTCGCGGCCGCCATTCTGCTGGTCACCCTCGTCGCGCTCGAGGTCCGGCACGCCGGACCGAACGCGGCACAGCCGCTCCATCCGACAATTCTCGGCTCAACCGTGAACATGAGGATCGTTGTCGCCGTCATGTGGGTGTTGTTCCTGGCCCTCCTGTTTCCCCGCGTGCTGGGACTGCTCACGTGAGCCGTGGCGCGCGATGGTTACTCGTCAGCGACCTCCACTTGGACGGGTCGGATGACGATCCCCGGCACGCCGGCAGAATGCTGGCCAGCTTCCTGCGGCGCACCGTCCTCGCCGATTTCCGCCCGCAACAGCACATTGTTTTCCTTGGCGACACGTTCGAGCTTGCTGACCTGACCGAAGCCGAGAGCCTTGCGCGGCTCGAGTCCATTCTTGCCAGCCACCCGGACACCTTGCGTGCCCTGCAAGCATGCTCGGCAGCTGGCGCTGAGCTGCACTTCGTATGCGGCAACCATGACGTGGAACTGGCGCGCCCCTCGGTGGCCGCCCGCCTGTCCGAGTTGTTGTCAGCGGCTGATCCCACTCTGGTTCAGGTGCACCCGTGGCTTCTCTACGTCCCCAGCGTGCTCTTGGCCGAGCACGGGCATCTGCACCACGCGCTGCACCGGATTCCGGAGGTGCTCCGCACCGCGATAAACGGCACGGACGAACTGGAGCTTCCCCGCTGGCCGCCTTGCACGCACACCCAACAAGCTCGCGGCTAAGCCGCGCCGGAGTCGTTGCCCGGGCCTGCCTGGCGTCCGAGCGGGCCGAACGCCGTGCCCGTAAGCCTGCCTATGACGAGCTGCTGCAAACGGAGTCGCGGCGGCTCACGCTTGACGGGACCGCCGTGCGCGAACTGGCTCGACTGTCCCGTTTCCGGACAGTCTCAGCGCTCCCACGTGCCGCCACCCGCCTAGTGCTGGCGTCCACCGGACGCAACGTCAATGGCGGGCAACCCCCTGCTGCAGCAGGCAAGGTGGCCGGAATCCTCGAGACCCACCGGTCCCCGGTGGCCTGGTATATCTCAGCGCATACGCACCGTGCCATCGAAGCATCGCTTGAGGCTTCTCCAACCCGCTACATCAACACTGGCACCTGGTCCTCGGACGTCCGCGGTCAGGGGCCCGACCAAGCGGACCGCCAGGCCTTCCCCTATGCCTTTATCGAAGTCGACGACGCCGGTGCCATCAATGGTGGTCTGCGTTACTGGCACCCGCTGGCCGGCTAGGACACTTCGCCGTATCCCCGAACACGCAGACCGGACCCGAAGGCTGCAGTCCAGCCTGCTCTTGCCAAGCACCGGCACAGGCTCGAACCGCCTACCCCCTTCCGATGGAACAGCGGACGGCTGCCCACGAAACAGGGGCTTGGGTCCGGTGTTAACCGTGCCCAAGCCCTTGCGACTGAGGGTCCTACTTGGCTTGGCGAGTCGCCGTCACTGGACTTCCCGCCACGGTGCGCCCTGGAGGGTAAGCTCACTTAGCTGGCTTGGAGTTCCGTGGGCCATCCGGCGTCCACGGATATAGCCGGCGGAAGTGAAGGCCAGCACTGCGATGACAGACCCTGCACGGCCAAGACCTTGAGGGTTGGTGCCGCGGCTCCAGTCCCGGATTCCGGAAAACACCGCTCGAGGCAGAGTGCTGCGGACGTAGCGCCGTTCAGGGCCGAGGGCACGTTTATGTCCAACGATATGGCTGACCTGGGCTTTGGAAATTCCCTCGGACCAAGACCTAGACAGCATATAGCGAACGGTGGCCCTTTCCGCCGGCACATGATGCCGGACCAGAGCGGCCGGTTCGTAGACGATGCGGGATCCAGGTGCGCCCATCGTGGATCGGATACAAATTTCCGTTTCCTCGCAGCCCAATGGCAGCGTGCCCTTCCGTCCGAGGGCTTGGTTAAAGCCTCCCACTTGTCGCAGGACCTCGAGCCGGAACGACATGTTGGCTCCGATGACATTTCGGACTTCGGAGGCCACACGAGGCAATCCGCGGTGACTGCAACCAACAATCCAGTCCAACTCCTCCGCGAAGTAGCCCGGCCGGCCGGATTCCCACAACGGAACTACCTTCCCTCCCACAGCAAGGACGTCCGGGTCGTCGTACAACGCGACCAAGCGTTCGAGCCAATCCGGGGCCGCTTCGGCGTCGTCGTCAAGGAAGGCGACGATGTCGGACTCGGCCAGCCCAACACCGGTGTTCCGGGCACCGGACAGGCCTGGCAGTCCGGTGCTCTCGACGATAGTGACGTCGTCGACGATTTCTACGAGCCTTTCGTGCAGGTCTTGGTTATGGTCGATGACTACCAGCACCTGGTCGGGCGCCATGGTCTGGTGGCGAACTGATTCGATCACGTCCAGCAGCGTGCCCCACCGTTCCGTCGTGTAGGCGCAGATGACCACTGTGACCGACAAGGGTTTCATGCGATCAAGCATGCTGGCTCACCGCCGGCGTAAGAACGGTATGCGGATCAACGGGCAGCCGCGGGAAACGGACGTTGGAGTAGGTGTATTTCACCCGGCGGAGGGCTTCCGGTCGGGCTCCTGCCGTCGGAGCTTCCCACACCGTGCACTCCCTTGCCAGCGTGTGCAGCACTCGCCAACCGTCCCGGAATGTCTGAAGGTTGGATGCTCCGGAAATCCGGTCCAACTCCAAGCTGGGGACCTCGGCAATCCGCAACCCCGCCTTGGCCGCCCTGACGATGAGTTCTGTCTCGATTTCGAAACCGTCGGACTCCAACTCCAGTACCTCAAGGCACTCCCGCCGGAAGGCGATGTATCCGTAGCAGAGATCTGAGTAGTTGCTGTGAAGGACAGCATTCGCCAACCCTGTGAGGGCCCTGTTGCCTGCCTTCCGCAGTCGGGTCAGGTCCTCGGACCCGCCGCCGGTGACATGCCGGGAGCCCTTCACAAAATCAAAGTCATGCTGGAGGGGCGCAACGAACCATCCGATCTCGCGGGGGTCCATGCTTCCGTCCGCGTCCAACATTACGATGATGTCCCCGGAGGCTGCTGAGAAACCGGATCGGAGGGCTACGCCTTTCCCTTTTCGGGTTTCATTAACGATCACAACGCCGGCTCGCAGTGCTTTTGCCACTTCGACGGTGTTGTCCTGCGAGCGGCCGTCAACAATTATCACCTCGTCAACATAAGACGGCATCCGTCGCAGAACCCAGGGTATGTTTTTTTCCTCATTCAACGTCGGAATGACTACGCTGATTGATGCTTGCGGAGATAAAGGTCCCGGCTCGGAAAAAGAGCTGGAAGTTGGGGCGAAATCGACAATTGCCTCACCACTTCATGACAGTTCGGATTCTTGACAATGCCGCCGGCCGTTGTGGCGGCGACACCAACGCTCAATCCGGTCATGGTCTGGTCGCTGACCCCCAGCAACCCATCGCCAATCCTCTGGCCGTATCCGGAAGACTATCTCCTACCTAATGCAGGTATCACGAGTAGTGGGTACTCAGTTTTTACCCAGCGTTCACCCCCTGTTAGGCAAGTAAAGGGCTCCGGGATTGCGGCCTGCGTTAGGTATAGGGGATTTCCGGTGCCCCCGACACGGCCGGGCTGGGGAATGGCCCTTGCGCAGCGGGGCGCGTATGACGAAGCCATCCCCATGTGACCAGGCATGGGCTGTCGACGGCACACTAACTGCTGTCGGTGGGAGTAGATCGATGCCCCACGCATCCGGCGCCATCAGGGTATACCCGCGCGACGCCGGTCCGCGCCTGTGATTCGGTGCCTTTGATGTATTTACCGCGGAGACCGTCAGGCCGCAATCTTGAGCAAAAGCAGCATAAATCTTGATGAAATACAGTGGAAATTAGATGGCCCTCTGGTTGGTTTAGGCGCTATATTCGCGTGTAATAGCCAACGCATTGGGGTGTGTGGCATACTTCGTGCGAGCAGTACAAAATACGGTCTCCTTCTTCGATGATTGGGGACACCATGCCGCTCGTGGGCAGGGACAAGGAAATCAAGCGAATCCTTTCCTCGATCCGTGGTCCCAAAGAATCAGCTTTGGCCGTTGTCGGCAGCCGTGGTACGGGAAAATCAGCCCTTCTGTCTGAAATTCCTGCTATATCCGATTACCGGACTGTCTTCTTTGCGGCCGGCCCGGCAGAATCGGACTGGCAGCTGTCCGGATTGACCTCACTGCTGAATGGGCTTGACGATCCCGTCCTGCACCGGATTGCGGATAAGTTCCATCAGGACACCACCGGGGCCCTAACTCTCCTGTCTCTTTCCAACCAGTTGCTCTACGGCCTGCATCAGCGTTCTTCGGCGCGGACCGTAGTCGTGATTGATGACGCAGATCAGCTGGACCTCAGCAGCCAAACAGTGATCGGCTTCCTGGCCCGCCGATTGACCGGGACTGATGTCGTCATGTTCGTCGGGGCCCGGGAGGACCAACAGGAAAGCCCCTTCAGGGGCCTTCCTGCCCTCCACCTGCCTGCGTTGAGCTTCGGCGACACCGTGCGGATGCTGGAGAGTCTCCCAACCAAACGGACCATGACTGCGGCCGCCCACGCCGTTGCCGCTGCCGCAGACGGCAACGCCCTGGCGGCCGTCAAAATTTACCTCAAGCAGATGGAACGGCACCTTGAAGCCAGGGAGGCATTGCCGGTGCCGTTGACGGCCACCATCAACAATTTTGACTCACTGTATGCGTCCGCAGTGGCCCCCCTGTCCCCTTCCGCGCGTACGGTCCTGGACCTGCTGGCACTCTCCTTCCGCAGCCACATTTCGACCCTTGAGACCCTCCCATGTGATGTCCGGACGAGTCTCGACGAACTGTTGGCTGCTGGCTTTGTGAAGCAGTCAGGACCACACGTGGGAATCGGTGATCAACTCCTGCGCGGGTACATCTACAAGGCAATGCCGCCGGCGGTCCGCACCGCCGGCCACCGGGCCCTCGCAGAAGCAGCGTTGGACACGGATCCAAGTGCTGTCACCTGGCACATCAGCTTCGCCGAGCCGGACCGTCAAACTCCGAACCGACTTCTCCGTCATGCGACTGGCCTTGTTCGGAGCGGTCAGCTCTCCTTCGCCGTGGAGTGCATCGAAAGGGCCCTGGCCATCAACCGATGGGAGAGCGCGGAAACGGCGGCGAGTCTGACCCGCCTCGCCGAATTGCTGTTCAACCGCGGTGAACTGGTATACGCGCTGCGTTACCTGGAATGGGCGCAGGGCCTGACGCACGACTCCGCGTTGATTCTGCGGTTGACCGGCCTGTCCTACAAAATCCAGTTCGTCCAGGGCACTGCCGTTCGCAGCGGCATGGTGGAACGTCTGGTGAAGGAGCTTGGCCATCACGATCCGGCGTATTCAGCGGCCCTCCTGGCCGTCGGCGCCCTCTATTATGCCGAGCGGTGGGAACTGAAAGATGCCGCTCGGCTTCTCCTCCACGGCAGCGCTTTCCGCAGTTACGCGTCGGCGCAGGGCCGGGCCATAGCCGACCACGCCAACCTGCTGGCCGAATGCATCAGCGGTGATGGGACAAACCTCGGACGGAGGGACCAGCAGGCCGGCAGCGCCGCCAGGGCAGAAGGCCTATTGGTGCGGGGCCGCGCCCTCACCTATGCGGAGCACTACGGAAACGCCCGGGACGCCTTCGCAATGCTTCAAAGCTCCACCGGACACGACCACGTTATCTGGCGGCAAACCTCAGCGCTCATGGCAGTCGACAATGAGATCCGTGCAGGAAACGTAGGAACAGCAGTGAAGCTTATCGACGATCTTGAGCTCCGCGAGCCTGACTTGCGCTACCATCGCGGAACGCGGCACCTGCTCCGCGTCTGGCGTGCCTACTCGCTGGGCGACGACGCACTGGCGCGGGCCCACGCCGCCGAAGCCCAACGCTGCCTTCAATCGGGAAACCATATTGCTCACACGGCCCAACTGGCGGCCATTCAAGGCCAATTCGCACTCTTGCGCGGTGATCTGACAGAGTCGATTGCCCAGTTGTCCAGGGCCGCCGAGATCGGCATGGGCTTGGGCAATCCCTGCCTGCTGCGCTGTGAGGCTGATCTGGTGGAGGTCCTGGTACGACTTGGGCGCCACCACGAGGCCAGCCAGGCCTTTAGGCGCCTCGGTAACCGCTCCGAGGGGTTACGCTCGCCGTGGCTGCTTACGGTCATTGCGCGAAGTCGCGCCATGCTTGCGGATGGCGAGCAGGCCCTGCTGTTCTTCAGCAAGGCGCTTGAGGACAGGAACGGGAACAGGCTAGAGCGGGGCAGGACCTTGATGTGCTACGCCGAACGGCTGCATGCTTTCGGCCGGTTGCGCGATGCCCGGGAAGCCCTGACTCGGGCCAAGGTGATGTTTGACGAGGCAGGTGCGGACGCGTGGACCCAGCGCGTGGATGCCCTCCTGCTGGACGGACGAGCGGAGGCTGCCGTCCCGCAGGACAATCCGTGGATGCTGCTGCTCGCAGATCATGAACGCGCTCTGGCAATGATGGTGGCCCGTGGCATGCGCAACAAGGAAATAGCCGCCACGCTGTATGTTTCCGTCCGTACGGTCGAGGTGCGCCTCACCGCCATCTATCGCAAGCTTGGTGTTGAATCCCGGGCGCAGCTGACTGCCCTCGCCACCGGGAAGGGAAGCCCGGACCTGGAGCCGTATGTCCTGCCCGTCTTGTAACTTCGCGACTATCCGCAGTACCCGCATATTCGGCGCTTCGAAACCACAAGACCCCGGCGACCGGTCGGTGATTACAGTGCCTGCGAAATAGCATGGAGCACGGTCAAAGGACGTTAAGCGACGCCGGAAAGGGATCACGTGGCCGAGACACTCAAAATGCGCCAGCACCAGGCTGAAGTCAGTCCGATCACGTGAGCGAGCTAATCCTCATCAGCACCGGTGGCCTGGCGCGTGAAGTTCTGGCAATGGTTCGCAGCAGCGGCCAGTATGACGTGGTTGGCCTGCTCGACGACGATATGGAGATGGCCGGCGTCACCGTCGACGGCGCCCCTGTCCTCGGAGGAGTTGACGACGCGCCGCAGTACAGGCATGCCTTCTTCCTGGTTTGCGTCACATCCAGCAGGGACCGTGAAGCAGTGGTGTCACGCCTTGCATCACTCGGGATCGGCGAGTCAAGATTTGCCACCGCCGTAGACCCTTCAGTCCAGTACCCGGAAGGTTGCCGAATCGGCCGCGGAAGCATCCTGCTGCGCAACGTCACGTTCACTACGGCCGTCAGTTTGGGTTCGCACGTGGTAGTCATGCCATCCGTGACGTTCTCCTACGACGACGACGTTTCCGACTTTGCCACAATCGCCGCCGGCGTTTCATTGGGGGGTGGTGTCAGGATAGGCAGGGGCGCCCACCTTGGATTGAATTCGAGCGTTAGGGAAAGAACGTCGGTAGGAGACTACGCGACGATCGGCATGGGCGCGGCGGTCCTCAGCAGCGTTCCCGACGGTGAAACGTGGGTCGGCGTGCCCGCCCATGAGATCGAGCACGGGCAGTACAAATACGGGAGAGGCCTCTAGCAGCTAGGCCGCAGTCCGGAAGAACAGCTCCGAGACGGCGGCGAGGCGGAGGGGATCCTCCACTCCGCACAGCTCCCGTGCGGAATGCATGGACAGCAACGGCACGCCCACGTCCACGGTCCGGATGCCCAGCCTTGTGGCGGTGAGGGGTCCGATGGTGGAACCGCAGGGCACCACGTTGTTGGAGACGAATTCCTGGTACGGCACGCCCGCTTCGCCGCAAAGCCTGGCCCAGAAGGCCGCGCCAAACGCATCCGTGGCGTAGCGCTGGTTGGCGTTGATCTTCAGGAGCGGTCCCCCGTTGAGCACGGGGTGGTTGGCGGGGTCGTGCCGCTCGGCGTAGTTGGGGTGGACCGCGTGCCCGGCGTCGGCTGACAGGCAGAACGACGCCGCGAGCGCCTGCCGCCGTTGGCTCACCGTCGCACCCAGGCCGTCGGAGATGCGCACCAGCACGTCTTCAAGGATGGGTCCGCAGGCACCGGAGCGGGAGTTGGAGCCGATTTCCTCGTGGTCGAACGCTGCGAGCACGGCAATGGGCCCCCCGGCCGTGCCGGAGGCGGCATGCGCGGCCAAGGCAGCCAGCCCGGCGTGCGTGGCCGAAAGGTTGTCCAGCCGCCCGGATGCGAAGAACTCCCCCTTGCTCCCGAAAACCGCAGGCGCCTGCGTGTCCGCAATGACGACGTCGTACCCGCCAATGCCGGCCGGATCAATGGAGGCGCCGTCAGCGGACGCGGCGAGGACGCTCAACAGGTCCGCATCGGTGGGGTTTCCCAGCCCCCACACCGGGTTCATATGGCGCTGTTTGTCCAGGGTAAGCCCGTCATTCACGGCACGGTCCAAGTGGATGGCCAGCTGCGGGAAGCGGAGCAGCGGTCCGGTGGCGGCCAGTTGTTGCGTGCCGTCGAGCATCACCAGCCGGCCGGCGAGCCGGAGCTTCCCGGTCCAGCCAGGAGTTGAGCAGCGGCCCGCCGTAGATTTCCACTCCGGCCTGCAGCCAGCCATGGGCACCGGTGGTGGGCTTTGGCTTGAGTTTGAAGGACGGCGAGTCGGTGTGCGCGCCAAGGATATTGAAGCCGGTGGCGGGTCCGGCCCCTTCGGGAACCACCCAGGCGATCAGGGCGCCGTCGCGGATCATGAAGAAGGAGCCGGGCCCGCCTTCCCACGGCTGCAGCTCGTCCAGGCGGAGGAAGCCGGCTTCCTCCAGCCGCCGGCCGCCCTCGTGGGCGGCATGGAAGCTCGACGGCGATGCGCTGACAAAGGCGCCAAGGTCCTGGATGTGGTCTGCGGCAGAGGAAGTCAAAGGCATGGTCCCGAGTCTAGTGCGGCCTACTCCACCGGTGCGGCGGCCTCGGTTGCCCTTGCCGGTTCTGCTGCCGTGGCCGCGTCCTTGCGACGGTAGCGCAGCACGCCCACGGCAACCACCACCACCGCCAACGCGATGGAGAGCAGCAGTGATTCGCGGGTTGATTCCACGATCACCATGCCGATAAGCAGGGCCACGATGCTGACGATTGCTGCCCAGGTGAGGTAGGGGAACAGCCACATCTTCAACTGGAGGTCCTGGGCGGCGGCACCCATCCGGCGGCGGAGAATCAGCTGCGACACGGAGATGACCAGCCAGACGAAGAGGGCGATGGCACCGGAGGTGTTGACCAGGAACAGGAACACGGTGTCCGGTGCGATGTAGTTCAGGCCCACGGTGATGAAGCCGACCACCGTGGAAGCGAGCACGGCGGCGGCGGGGACGCCGCGCCGGGAAATCCGCGTCCATGAGCGTGGGGCGTCCCCGCGGGTGGAGAGCGAGAACAGCATGCGGCTTGCGGTGTACAGCCCTGAGTTGAGGCAGGACAGGACGGAGGTCAGGACCACCACGTCCATGATGGTGCCGGCACCGGGTATGCCGAACAGTTCGATGACCGCGACGTAGGGGCTCTTGGCGACGGAGGCCGAGTTCCAGGGCAGCAGGGTGACCACCACGGCGATGGAGCCGATGTAGAACACCAGGATGCGCCAGACGGTGGACTTCACGGCCTTCTTGACGGCATCCACGGGGTTTTCGGATTCGCCGGCGGCGATGGTGGCGATCTCGGCGCCGAAGAAGGAGAAGACCACCACGAGGATGCCGGCCAGGACTGCGCCGGGACCGTTGGGCATGAATCCGCCGTTGTTGAGCAGGTTGCTCAGTCCGGGGGCCGGAACGCCGGGGACCAGGCCCAGGATGGCGGCGGCGCCGAAGACCAGGAAGAGGACGATGGCGGCCACCTTGATGGAGGCAAACCAGAACTCGAACTCGCCGTAGGACTTCACCGAGCCGAGGTTGGTCAGGGTCAGCAGGATCATCAGGGCCAGGGCCCAGACCCACTGGTCGATGCCGGGCACCCAGCGGTGCATGATCGCGGCGCCGGCCGTGGCCTCGATGCCCAGGACGATGATCCAGAACCAGGCGTAGAGCCAGCCGATGCTGAACCCTGCCCAGCGGCCCAAGGCCTTGTCCGCATAGGTCGAGAAAGAGCCCGTTTCCGGGTTGGCGGCGGCCATCTCACCCAGCATGCGCATCACCAGGATGACCACGAGGCCGGCGGCTGCGTACGCGACAAGGATGCCCGGGCCGGCCTGCTGGATCGCGGCCCCCGAGCCGACGAAGAGCCCTGCACCGATCACGCCGGCAATGGCGATCATGGACAGGTGCCTGGGTTTCAGGGACTTTGAGAGTTGCTGGTCAGCATGCATGGAAGTGCCGTCCTGTTGGGAAATTGCAGAGGTTGTGCGACGTTCGTTGGTGTACCCCGGCGGACCGTGTGGTGCACCACATCGTCGTTTCACCCTAGGTCCGCCATTATGCGCCTTGCTTTGTGCACTCCAACAGATCTGGTTGCGCCCAACAGGACGGCACTCCAAGCAGGAACCATGGCAGGCAAATAATGTTTCCCGCCAGGCACTTTTGTAATGTGCCGGAAACCACGCGCCGGCCACCCCCAGGTGGCCGGCGCAGGATATCCCGCCTAGACGTCCCGGCGCTTCAGCAGGACGGCTGCGACCAGCACGGGGATCACCACCCAGGCGCCCAGGACCAGGGCCGCCTGCCATGTTTCGAGGGTGTCCGGCACGTGCTGGGCGGCCGTCAGGGGCTCAACCGTGTTGCCGGGCAGGTACTTCCTGGCCTCCTTGAAGAAGTCCCCTGGAATGAGCTGGAAAGCGATGGGCGCCACGAAGAAGATGCCCACCAGGCTCATGATGCCGCCGGCCGAGTTCCGGAGCAGCGTGCCCAGGGCCATGCCGATCGCGGCTACGGCTGCCACGTAGATGCTGTTGACCAGGAGCAGTTTCACGGATTCGGAACTTGCCAGGTCCAGCTTCAGTCCGTAGTTGTCCAGGATGGGAACCGCCACCAGTCCGGCCACCCAGGTGGAGAGGGCCGTGACCGCGAAGGAGACCACCATGACCACCACCAGTTTGGCAGTGAACGCGGGCAGCCTCTTGGGCACCGCCGCGAACGTGGACCGCGCCATGCCGGTGGTGAATTCCGAGCTCATCAAGAGCACGCCCAGGGACCCAAGGATCAGCTGGGCGAAGGCGATCCCCGAGGTGGGCACGCTGATGGCGAGGTCCCCGCCTTGGGAGGCCGCCCGCACGGCCGCCTGCGGATCCCGCGATGCCGCGTTGGCGAACTGGCCGGTGCCCCATGCGGACAGCGCACCGAAGCCCACCATCACAACCGCCGTGGCGGCGAGCAGGATCAGCGTTGAGAGCAGGCTCCGGAACTTGATGAGTTCCGAGTTGAGCACCCGAAAGAACGTGGGGCCCGGCAGGGACCCTCCGTGGCCGTGGCTGTGGCCTGCGGGCGATGATGCCGGTTCGGGCGAAGCCGTTGATTCTGTGGTCATGGCGCTCATTATTTGCTTACCTCCGCAGCGGGCAGGGAGTGGTATTCGACGTCGTCCTTGGTCAGTTCCATGTACGCTTCCTCGAGGCTGGCCGTCAGGGGAGTGAGTTCATAGACCATGACCTGGTTTTCCAGGGCTGCCGCAGCGATCGCCCGTGGTTCGAGGCCGGTCACTTCGAGCAGCTCCCGTTCCGCGACCTCGATTGAGGCGCCGCGGCCGGCCAGCAGCTGCTGCAGCCGGTCCGGCTGGTCGGTGCGGACTCGGACGCGTGCCTGGCCCTTGCCGGTGATGATGTCGCGGATGGGAGCATCGGCGATCACCCGGCCGCGGCCGATGACGATGAGGTGGTCGGCGGTCTGGGCCATCTCGCTCATGAGGTGGCTGGAGAGGAACACCGTCCGTCCCTGCCCGGCGAGGTATCGGACCAGGTTTCGCACCCAGACCACGCCTTCCGGGTCCAGCCCGTTGACGGGTTCGTCGAGGATCAGGGTCTGCGGGTCACCGAGCAACGCCGCAGCGATGCCCAGCCGCTGGCCCATGCCCAGCGAGAAGCCGCCGGCTTTCTTTCGCGCCACCGCGTCAAGGCCGGTCATCTCGATCACTTCGTGCACCCGGGATTTGGGAATCCCGTGCGTCGCTGCCATGGCCAGCAGGTGGTTGTAGGCGCTGCGGCTGGTGTGGACCGCTTTCGCGTCCAGCAGGGCACCCACCTGGCGCAACGGAGCCGTGTGCTTGACGTAGGGGAGGCCGTTCACGGTGACTGAGCCCGACGTCGGCCGGTCCAGTCCCATGATCATTCGCATCGTGGTGGACTTTCCTGCCCCGTTGGGGCCCAGGAATCCTGTGACTTGCCCTGCCCTGACGGTGAAGCTGACGCCGGCTACGGCGGTCTTAGCCCCGTAGACCTTTGTCAGCCCGTTTGCCTCGATCATGAATATTCCTTTTGACGGCAGCGCGCGGCTGCGGATGGCGTTCTGTGGGAGTTCACTCCCTACGCTAACGGGGCCATCACCGCTTTTCGCCGTACTCAGGGATGATTCAGGGGAGAATCAGGGTTGCTCCGGAACAATGCCTTCCCTGCTCAGGGGCGTGGGGAGTAGTACGTCAACGCCCTGCGCCGCACGGAGTAGGCCACCCGGCGCACTCCGGCCAGAGCTTCACCGTCCACGGCAAGGGCCATGGGTGCGCCGCCGGCATCGAGGGTGACCGCCAAGGCCTCGCGCAGGTGCGTGATCCGGGAACTTGCCACCGTGCCGGTCAGGACGGCCCAGAGCAGCCGCACGCGGGCAAATGACTCGTCGGCGGTGATCAGCCTGACGTCCAGTACGCCGTCGTCCATGACGGGCCGGATGAGCGGCGCGTGGTCCCGGGGGTAGTACCGGCCCCGACCAAGGTAGGCAATCCACACCTTGTGCCGGATGCCGTCGACGGACAGGGTGATGGGGGTTCCCGCGGCGAACGTGCGGAACATGGCCACGACGCCGGCCAGCGGCTTTCCGAGCGCGGGTTGCAGGTGCTCCCTGCGACGCACCAGATTGGGATAGAGGCCCACACTGGACGTGTTGAGCATGACCAGTTCGGACACTTCGGGGTTGCCCGCGAGGCCACGTTCCGCGGTCACCACGCCGATGTCCGCCAGTGCGGCCTCACCCCTGGTTGCCGCTTCCACGGCGTCCTTGAGGTTCCCGGTCCCGGCGTCCCGCGCGAAATGGTTCAGGGTTCCGCCGGGCAGCACCAGCAGGGGGAGGGAGCGCCCGACGGCGGCAGCGGCCGCAGCGCCGACGGTTCCGTCGCCGCCCCAGACACCCAGAGCCAGGGTCCCGGGGACGTCCGCGGTGGCATTGATCTGCTGCACCAGATCATCGTCGGGCTGCACGGTATTTATATAAGCCTTCGGGAATACTTCTTTGAGGGCGGCGGCCGTTTCGTCCTTGAAGGATCCTCCCAACGTGTTGACCACGATGCTGAGGCCTTCGCCATCGGGCAGCCCGGGCGCTTCAGCCCATGTCCGGGTTGTCTGCGGAATGGGTGGCCGGACGGGCCACCAGTGCCGGGTGATCATGGCGGCGCCCGCACCAAGTATCGAACCGAAAATCACGTCGGAGGGCCAGTGCGCGCCGGTATGGACCCTGGAGTAAGCCACCCCGAGTGCCGCGGGGGCCAACGCGGCCCCGAGCGCAGGCTGGACCAGGCCGGCGCCCACCGCAAAGGCGACGGCGGACGCTGAATGTCCCGAAGGCATGGACGAACTCCGTGGCTGGGGGTGGACGAACCGGAACACCGGGAGATTTTCCGGCTGCGGCCGGGTCCGGGGGAGCAGGGTCTTGAACACCAGGTTTGTGACGGCCGAGGCGACGCCCTGGGCGATCAGCCCGTGGAGGGCAGCGCGCCGGGATTTGCCGGGGAACAAGGCCAGGACGGCTGCGATCCCGATCCAGAGCTTTCCCTGGTTTGCCGAAGCGGAGAGCCGTCTGAAGAACACGTCGTGGCTGCCGCCGGGCAGGTTCGAAACATGCTGGAGAAGGTATCTGTCGATGCGGCTGGGCCAACTCCGGCGGCGGTGCCTCGTGCTTTGCATGTGATCACCCTAAACCCGAGGCGCTTTCGCAGGCCGCTGCACGGCTTCCAGCGCGGCGGCAGAATCCCGTCAGGGCTCTTTGGTGCCTTCGAGCCGCAGGGGCCTGGCGGCACCGGCCAGCAGCAGTGCGACGAGGATCGGTGCCATGATCGCCAGCAGCGCGGTGTGGATGCCCGTGAGGTCGCCGAGGTAGCCGAGCAGCGGCGGTCCGGCCAGGAACGATATATAACCCAAAGTGGATACAACGGATACACGTGCTGCCGAATGCCTGGGGTCGTCGGAGGCTGCGGACATCCCCATTGGGAAGGCCAACGCTGCACCGACGCCCCAAAGAGCCGCACCGACACCGGCCAGCCAGATATTCGGCGCCAGGACGAAGAGGCCCAGCCCGGCGGCTGCGGCGGCCATGCTGGCCCGCAGCACGGCCACCCGGCCGTACTTGTCGATCACTCGGCCGCCGAGGAAGCGCATGGCCGTCATGGCAAGGACGAAGAGGGCAAACATGAGTGCGCCCGTGGACTCAGAAGTGGCCAGGCCGTCCACGGAGGCTTTGGCGATCCAATCGTTGCCGGCCCCCTCGGTGAGGGTGGCTCCCAGGACCACGACGCCGATCAGCAACGTCCTGCTGTCCCGCCATGCCGAGGGACCCTTGGCGGCTTTGGGTTCCCCGGGCGCGGCTGCGGTGGAAATGTGGGGGAGGAAGAAGCGCGGCGCGGTCAGGGCCACCAGCACCACCACACCGGCAATGACCATCAGGTGCAGGGGAAGGTCCACGCCCAGGCTGGACAGGCCGGCGCCCACCAGTGCGCCCACGAACGCGCCGCCGCTGAAGGCCGCGTGGAATTGCGGCATGACAGTCCGGCGGAGTTTGTGTTCCACGTCGGCGCCTTCGATGTTTTGCGCAACATCCCACAGGCCGATGCCGATTCCGAAGAAGAACAGCGAGACCGCGGTTCCGGGTATGGAGGTGGCTGACAGCGCCGTGGCGATGCCGATGCCCGCGGCGGCAGCAAGCAGGCCGGCGAAGCGGACGGTGTTGGCTGTTCCGATCCGGCCCACCACCATGCCCGCCGTGGGGAGTGCCAGAAGCGACCCTACGGCCGTGCACAGCAGCAGGGTGCCCATTTGGCCGGAGGTGATGTGCAGCGTCTGCGTGACGGCGGGGATCCGTGCTGCCCAGCTGGCGAACACGAGCCCATTAATGCCAAAGACCACGAACGTGGCCGCGGCCGCCGCTTTCAGTCCAGCATGCTGTTCGGTGCCGGCGTTGATGCTCATACGTTCACTACTTCCACAGAGTATTGGTCGAGTTGGGCTTGTTCCTGGCCACTGAATTTCCGGTCGGTGACAATCACGTCAACCCGGTCCAGGCCGCCGATGAGGACCCTCGCGTGCGCCTGCCATTTAGCCGCCGATGCGGCAACCACCACCCGCGCCGACGCGTCCAGGCCGGCCCTCTTGACCGCGGCATCGTCCAGGTCGTGGGCCAGGAGGCCATCAGTGAAGTCAACGGCACAGGGGGTGAGCACGGCGGTATCAAAACGCAGCGACCTGATGTTGGACTCCGCCAGTGGCCCGCGGAAACATAGCTCACCGGGCACCAGGCTCCCTCCTGGCAGCAACAGTGCAGGCCTGGAGCCTGCGGCAGTGTCCCCGCCGGCGGCCGCATTGAGTCCCGGCAGGGACATCGGCATCAGGGTCAGTTCCCGGCCGGTCACGGCACGGGCCACCTCGGTTGCCGTGCTCCCGCTGTCCAGCCAGACGTGTTCGCGTTCCAGCAGCAGCGTGGCGACAGCGGCGGCGATGCGCCTCTTGGCGTCCCGGTCCTCCAGCTCCCGGAGCCCGTAACCGGGGTGCTGCCCTTGCCCGATCAGGCTCTTGGCTCCGCCGTGGATCCGCCGGAGGACGCCGTTGCCTGCCAGCGCCTCAAGGTCGCGTCGGATCGTGGCCCCGGAAGCGTCGCAGGCCAGCATCAGCTCTTCGACGCTCGCCTCGGCCTGCCGCCGGAGGATTTCGGCAATGGTTCTGTGCCGCTCATCCGTCTTCATGATCAAATGCTATCAATTTATGATCATTTGCTCATAAGTCTGCTCAGTGGCTCCTCAGCGGGCGCGTTCCACCCGTTGTTCGTCCCAGACCGGCTCCGCTGATTCGTAGACCTTCCCGTCCGATCCGAATACCAGGAACCGGTCGAACGTACGAGCGAACCAGCGGTCATGGGTGACGGCAAGGACTGTGCCCTCAAAGTGGTCAATGGCCCGCTCCAGCGCCTCGGCGGAGTGGAGGTCCAGGTTGTCCGTTGGCTCGTCCAACAGCAGCAGGGTGGCTCCGCTGAGCTGCAGGAGCAGGATCTGGAAACGCGCCTGCTGGCCGCCGGACAGCGACTCGTATTTTTGCTCGGACTGTCCCGCCAGGCCGTAGCCATCCAGGGCGCCGGCGGCCGCCTCCCGGCCCAGCCCCGAACGGTGTTCGTCGCCGCGATGCAGGATTTCCAGGAGCGTCTTGCCCAGGAGATCCGGCCGGACATGGGTCTGGGCAAAGAATCCGGGCCGGATCCGCGCACCGAGCTTGACGGTCCCTTCGTGCGGGACCTCGGCGATTTCCACGTCGGAAACCGGCAGGTGTTCCCGTTCGGGGTCGGTGCCACCGGTGGCGAGCAGCCGCAGGAAGTGGCTCTTGCCGGAGCCGTTGGAGCCCAGTACGCCGACCCGGTCGCCGAACCAGACCTCGGTGGAGAAGGGCTTCATCAGGCCGGTCAGTTCCAACCGTTCGGCAACGATGGCGCGCTTGGCGGTGCGGCCGCCCTTGAGCCGCATCTGGACGTTCTGTTCGATCGGCAGCGCCTCCGGCGGCCCCACTTCGAGGAACTTGGCCAGCCGGGTCTGGGCGGCGTGGTACCGGTTGGCCATGTCAGAGCGGAAGGCCGCCTTGTTCTTGTACATGTTGACGAGTTCCTTGAGCTTGATGTGCTCCTCGTCCCAGCGCTTCCGCAATTCCTCGAAGCGCGCGTTCCGGTCCGCGCGGGCCTCCACGTAAGATCCGAACCCGCCGCCGTGGATCCAGGCTGCGGCCCCGTTGATCCCGGGCTCGAGGGTGACAATCCTCCCGGCAGCGTTGTTCAGGAGTTCGCGGTCGTGGCTGATGAAGAAGACCGTCTTCTTCGACTCGTTGAGCTTTTCCTCCAGCCATCGCTTGCCCGGAACGTCGAGATAGTTGTCCGGTTCGTCCAGGAGGAGGAGGTCGTCAGGGCCTGCGAACAGTGCTTCCAGCACCAGGCGCTTCTGCTCGCCGCCGGAAAGGGTGGACGCCGGGCGGTGCTGTGCGCGGTCAAACGGCAGTCCCAGAGCGGCCATGCAGACTTCGTCCCACACCGTCTCGACGTCGTAACCGCCGGCGTCGCCCCAGTCCACGATGGCCTGGGCGTACCGCATCTGGGTGGGCTCGTCGTCGTGCTCCATCATGGCCAGCTCGGCATCATCCACCTCGCGGGCAGCGGCCGCCAAAGCCGGGGAGCAGCGGACACCAGCAGGTCCCGGACTGTTGAACCGTCTCGGACCTGCCCCACGAACTGGCGCATGATGCCCATGTTCCCGGACCGCCCGATGACGCCCTCGTCCGGGACCAGGTCTCCGGCGATGATCCGGAACAGCGTGGTTTTTCCTGTGCCGTTGGGCCCGATCAAGGCGGTCTTGGTACCGTCCGGGACCTTGAAGGTCACTCCGTTCAGGAGCTGGGTGCCGTCGGAGAGGAAGTAGTCGATGCCGGAAACGTCAATATGGGCCACGCCGTCAATCCTCCCACGGCGGAACCTAGCCGGCGGCGGTGAGGAACTGCTTCAGCAGCGGACCCGAGGTGGTGGCACCCAGGCCGCCGTCCTCCACGAACACTGCCACTGCCAGGTCGCCGTGGACGGCCACGATCCACGCGTGCGTCTTGGGCGGATTTTCGGTGCCGAATTCGGCGGTCCCCGTTTTCGCACCCACGGGAGCCCCGGGGACGCTGGCGAGGAACCCCGCGTGGCCGGAGGTGACCACCGCGCGCATCATGTCAGCCAGCGATGCCGCCTCCGCTGCCGTGATCGGTTTGTCCGATGCCGTGGACGGTGCTTCGGCCGTGGCCGTGGCAGTTGGTTCGGCCGCCGGAGCGGTGGACCCCGGGGTGGTTCCCGCAGCGGGGGCAGCGGCGTCAGGGTTGAGGACCAGCTGCGCCGAAACGGGGGCGCCCTTGGCAACAGAGCCGGCCATGATCGCGGCGGCCAGGGGGAGAGCAAAACCTTGCCCTGGCCAATCATGGAGGCCGCGTGTTCGGTGCCCTGGGCCTGCCCCGGCACCGAACCCAAGAACGCTTCCGCCCCGAGTTTCGGCGCTTCGACCGCGACGCCCATGGAGGTGGCGGCGGCTTCGAGTTGGCTTTGGGATACCGAGTCGCGCTGGGATATGAAGGCGGTGTTGCAGGAGTGCGCAAAGGCATCCCGGAGGGTTACCGCGCCCAGGGAGGTGGTGGGGTAGCCCTCGGAGTTCTTGAAGGTGCGCCCGTCCACCGTGAGGGTTGGGGTGCACTGGACGGTGGAGTCCGGATTCATGCCGTTCCGGAACATGGCCAGGGAATCCACCATCTTGAAGATCGAGCCCGGGGCGTACTGGCCCAGCATGGCCGTGTTGTAGCCGTTGCTGCCAGGGCCGGAGGCCGCGGCAAGCACGGCCCCGGTGGAGGGCCGGAGTGCCACGATGGCCGACGCCGGGCCCACACCCTCCAGGGTGGACTCAGCCAGGGTCTGGAGGCGCGGATCGAGGGTGGTCTTCAGCGGAGTGCCGGGCTTGGGTGCCACCTCGAAAAGGACGCGCCTGGGGTCGGTGCCGGCGGACTGGATCTGTTCGCGCGTCAGGTCGGCCCGCTGCGCCCGGATGACCACGGCGTCTGATCCGCGGAGCTGTGCGTCGTACTGCTGCTGGAGCCCGCCGATGCCCGTGACATCCCCGGCGTCCAGGGCACCGTTGGATGCATCGATCTGTTCTGCCGTGGCTTCGCCGACCGATCCGAGCACGGCGCGGGCAAACGTCCTGCTGGGAGCCAGCGGCATGGACGCGGGGATACCGCGCGCGCCGGGGATGGCCTGGATCTGTTGATCCGAGATGTTCCTGCCTTCTTCACGCAGCGTGATGGCGGGGACAAAAGCCTGTGCCCCGGCAGCCTTGACCTGCTGCACATACGCGGCCGGGTCCACTCCCACCAGCGCGGCCAGTTTCCCGGCGGACTCGGAGGGGTCTGCGGCGCCCAGTTGCGGCTTGTCGATGCCGACATTCACCACGGGACGGTAGGTGACCAGCGGCACGTCGCCGGCACCAAGGATGTCGGCCCGCTGGGGGACTGGGAGCCCTTGGTAACAATCTCGCTGTCCGTCAGGCCGGGTGCCAGGAGGGCGGGGTCCCACACCGTCAGCCACTTGTCCCCTGACTTCTTGAAGTTCGCCGAGCTGGTGTACTTCCATTCGGCGTCGCCGAACTTCCAGGTGTAGCTCAGCGGCGCGGATGCTTTATCGCCGTCGAGGGTGAGTCCGCCTGCCTGGACCTCGGGCTTCTGCGGATCCAGGGCAGCGAAGACCTGGTGCAGCTGGTCGTTGGCCGCGGCGGCGTCCTTGCCGTCAAAGGCCACCGAGCCAACGTCCAGCGTTGAGACCGCGCCGGCCAATTGCCGGGCGGCGGCTTCAGCCCCGCTCTTTCCGTCGTCGCAGGCCACCAGGGAGGTACCCAGGACGAGCGCAGCTACGGCAAGCGAAAGTTTTGTTGATTTCCCCATGTGGCCATTATCCCCCGCCCCGGCACCGTGCTGCGCCGTGCCGTCGCAGGCCAGGCGGTTGTGGCAGGGCCGCCGGCCGTCGGGACCTAGCCGAGGGAAAGGTCCGGAAGCGGCAGCCTGAAGATGTCCTTCAGGGCGTACGTTGCCGCGTGCATCCCGGGCATTCCCGTGACGCCCGGGCCCGGCGGCGTTGACGATGAGCAGAGATAGACGCCCAGCAGCGGGGTCCGCCACGGGACGGGAGACACCACGGGCTTTTGGACCAGGCCGCGTACGTCCATGACTCCGGCGCTGAAGTCGCCGCCAATGTAGTTGCGGTTGTACTGCGCCAGCTGCGCCGCCGTGATAGCGTGCGAGTCCACCACGAGGTCTCGAAATCCCGGGCAAACCGTTCCAGCTGCGCCATCACCTCGCCGGTCATGTCCCGCGTGGAACCTGCGGGGACGTGGCAGTAGGTCCACAGTGTGTGCCGCCCGTCCGGCGCCCGTCCGGGGTCGAACCGGGAGGGCTGGGCCACCAGGACATACGGCCGCCCGGGATGCCGGCCGGCGCTGACCTCGTTCTCCGAAGCCGCCAGCTCGGCCCTGGTCCCGCTCACGTGGACCGTGCCGGCGTCGGCAAGTCCGCCGGCCTGCCACGGCACCGGACCGGACAGGATGAAGTCCACCTTGCAGGAGCCGTTTCCGTACCGGAACGCCTCGAGGGCTCTTCGATAGTGGCCCGGCAGCGCATCGCCTGCCATGTCCAGCAGGCCGCGGGGTGCCACATCCAGCAGGGTGGCCCGGGTTGCCGGCAGTTGTTCCAGCCGGTCGATGGGGGTGCCGGTGTGGATGACGCCGCCGTGGGCGCGGATATCGTCGGCGAGGGCTGCCGCGATGGAGGCGGAACCGCCGCGGGGGATGGGCCAACCGTCCGCATGTCCCAGGGCACCGAGCATCAGGCCGGCCCCGGACGCCGCCAGGGACGGTAAATGCGAGATGGCGTGGGCGGCAACCCCGCTCAGGAGGGCGGGTGCAAGATCTTCCCGGAACCGTGCGTTCCACAATCCGGTTCCCTGTTCCAGCGTCCGCAGTCCGTAGACGGCCGCCATCACCGGGTTGCGGGGGATCCGCAGGAGCTGGTTTTGGGTGAAATCCATGATGTCGCCAATATGCCGGACCAGCGGTTCCATGAGCCGGCGGTACGCAGCGCCGTCCCGGCCCAGTTCCGTCGCAGTCCGCTCCAGCGAGGTATAGGCCAAGGCAGCCCGGCCGCCGTCCAGCGGGGAACCGAAAGACACCTCGGGCGTTATCAGGTCCACCCTCCGGGTCAGTTCGAAGGCACGGAAGAACGGGGATGCCAACGCCATGGGATGCACCGCGGAGCAGACGTCGTGGAAGTGTCCGGCCTGCATGAGTTCGGTGGTGCGCGTGCCACCGCCGATGGTCTGGGCTGCCTCGAAGACTTCCACCGACAGCCCTGCCCTTGCCATGACGGCCGCTGCAGAGAGTCCGTTGGGACCGGAGCCTACTACCGCGACATCAGGCACGGGCCCCTGCTTTCCACGGGATCACCGATTCCGAGTGCCGGGCGGGATCCAGCCGGAACCAGTCGGGCGCGTTGGTGAAGGGCCCGCCGTGCGGATCATCAACGTGGTGGCGGCGGATGGGGTCATAGGCGGGGTCGTAGATATCCCACACGATGCGCGCCATGAGGTAGGCCACCGCGGCCATGTGAGCGGCGACAGCGAGGACGTAGTACGGCATGTCCAGGTTGTGTTGGGACGAACCGGAGCTGGTCACCTGTCCAAGGTACATCCAGATCGCGGCCCAGTGCAGGGCTTCGATCCCCTGCCAGACCAGGAAGTCGCGCCACCGCGGCCTGGCGAGGGCAAGCAGCGGGATCAGCCACACGACGTACTGGGGTGAGTAGACCTTGCTGGTGAGGATGAAGGCCGCGACGATCAGGAAAGCGAGCTGCGCCAGGCGGGGGCGGCGGGGAGCGGTCAGCGCAACGGCTGCTATGGCGGCGCACAACAGGACGAACAGTCCGGCTGAAAGTGCGCTGACTCCGTCCGGTGCCAGCCCGGACCAGCCCAGCCTGCCGGCCACCAGGTTGTAGGCGAACCACGGGGAACTGTACCCGGCGCCACGGTCCGCGCTGTACTGGAAAAAATAGGCCCAGCCGGACGGGTTGGCCGCTGCGAACGGCAGGTTGACCACCATCCAGGTGGCGGCGGCACTTCCGGCGGTCACCAGCAACGGCCGCCACCGGCCGGTGCGCACGGAAAGCAGCAGGATGGCCCCGAGGACCAGCAGCGGGTAAAGCTTGGTTGCCGTGGCCAGCCCGATCAGGATGCCGGCTGGCACGGGGCGGTTCTTGGCGAAAAAGTACATGCCCACAGCCAGCAGGCAGGCTGCCCAGAGATCCCAGTTGATGGTTCCGGCAAGGATAATCCCCGGGGCGACCGCCACCATGGCGGCATCCCAGGGACGGCGGCCGGGCATGCGGGCAATTGCCAGGACAGTGACCATCGCCACGGCCGCCAGCAGCACGGCATTGATGTCGAAGTAGGCCAAGGCCCGGGCGTTGGCGTCTCCTCCGGGAACCAGCCAGGCCGTCAGCCCCGCAATTAGGCCGATGAGCACCGGGTATTCAAACTGGCTGCCGCTGCCGAGGATGGGGAAGACCCCTTGTGCCATGCCGCGGTTCCGGAACAGCTCCGGAAAGTCCGAGTAGCACGTGGCGTAGAACTGGGTTGGTGTCTCCCAGCCGTTGACCCGGCAGTAGCCCTTAAGCAGGATGCCCGTCAGGGCGGCCAGTGCCGTCAGGACCACCAGCACACGCTGCACGGTGTAGATCCCGGGGGAGGTAACGCCGGGATCCGCCTTGGTCCCGAGCGGCCCGCCGATCACCTCCGTAAAATTCCGGAGCAGTTTATCGCTGCGGCTTGGCACCACGATTCGGGGCCGTCGTCCACCCTCCGGCGGCTGGGTCTCGTGCATGGAGTCGAGCTTACAGCCGGCCCCTGCGCAAAGCGCGGGGGCCGGCACTCAGCGCAAGCCGCCGAGCTGCTGGTGCATGAGCACGAAAACTTCGTTTCGATGCTGCTCCAGCAGGTCACTGTTGAATGAGCTGCGTCGCTGCAAGGGGAGGGACAGGAGTCCCAGGATTTTTCGCATCAAGGAAGGCACCTCCTTTCGTTTAATGAGGCACAAAAGTGCATGACAAATTAGCGCCGTTTTTCGGCGCGTAAAAGCGCGGAAAGAAGGCGCGTGAATTCCATGGCGGAAATAGGCTGAAATTGCGTAAGAGAACACAATTCCGGGGGATGCCGGCAATGCCGGACAGCAAGCACCTGGCGCGGAGCTTGAACTCTCGCTTGCGCGGACGCGGTTTCAGGCGTCAGCGAAGCGTGGGCTCGGGCAGGTGCTGATCCGGGGAGTCAGCGCAGGAGGTGCGGCGTACCGGCCGTTATCCTTGGGACTGGCCCTGGCAGGGCGGAGTCCCGGGGAACATGGTTCCGGCTAGCGGCGCCGTGGAGAACCGGGGAGGGCGGCAGACCGCCGCCCGGTGCCAACCGTAGCCACGCGCGCAGCACCAGCAAAGGCCGGGAATGCATTGATGGGGGTGTTCCATTCGCCAGTCAAAGTCATCATTTTCCCAACCTCCTTTTCTGCTGTCCGCTGCGTGGTGTGCAATGCGGTCTTGGACCCGGGCAGATTGCCGCGTGGTCAGGAATAAAGCTACCCCAGGAATCGGCGAAAGGCCAGCAATTCCCGGGAAATACGGAAAAGTTTTTATCTAAAGGCGATTCACAGGCCCCAGCGCACAATAGCGGGCGTCTTCTTATCCCAGCCCAGGGTGCACACTTTGGCAGTGCCGAGGATAAAGTGGCGGCCTTCCGTGGGCGGCAATTCCAGCCAGCGCGCGGTAAGGATCCGGGAGAAATGACCGTGCGCCACGATCAGCACATTGTCCATCCCGGATTCCAGGATCCGGCCGATGATCTTGTCCGCCCTCGCGGCCACCTCATCAAGGGTTTCACCGTTGGGAACGCCGTGGGTCCAGATCAGGTAGTCGGGATTGTCCTTGCGGATCAGGTCCGAGCTGATGCCTTCGTAGTCCCCGTAGTTCCACTCCACCGCGAGCGGTTCGTGCCGGGCATCCGGGAAACCGGCGAGTTCGGCAGTGCGCCGCGCACGCCGCAGCGGCGAGGTGAGCACCAGGTCGAAGTCGACGCCGTCCAGGACCTTGCGTGCCTCTACGGCCTGCTGTTCGCCTTCCACCGTCAGGGGGAGGTCCGTGAGGCCCGTGTACTGCCCGCTTTTGGACCATTCGGTTTCGCCGTGGCGGAGGATCCACAGCTGGGGGCGCGGAGCGAAGGCGGGATTGGTCATTTGGACTCCTCAGCGGGTGAAGGTTCGACGTCGGCGGGAGAGGCTCCGGGTTCGGGCCCGGCAGGTGCTGATTCAGGCTGTTCGGCCCACCAGCGGAGCAGGCGCGCCTCGGCCTCTTCCGCTGGCAACGGTCCGTGCTCCATCCGTTCATTCAGGAGGAACTTGTAGGCGCGGCCCACCACGGGGCCCGGCTTGAGCCCCAGCAGCTCCATGATCCGGGCCCCGTCCAGGTCCGGGCGTACTGCGTCAAGGGATTCCTGTTCGCGGAGCGCAGCAATGCGGGACTCAAGGTCGTCGTAAGCGAAAGACAGCCGATCGGCCTTGCGCTGGTTTCGGGTGGTGACATCGGACCGGGTAAGCCTGTGCAGCCGTTCCAGCAGGGAACCGGCGTCGGTGACGTACCGCCGGACAGCCGAGTCGCTCCAGCCGGCATCGCCGTAGCCATAGAAACGCATATGGAGTTCCACCAGCCGCGCCACGGCCTTGGTGGTGTCATTGTCGAACCGCAGCGCCTTCATCCGTTTGGAGGTGAGCTTGGCACCCACCATGTCGTGGTGGCGGAAGCTCACCGCGCCGCCCGGTTCGAACCGGCGCGTCGCCGGCTTGCCGACGTCGTGCATCAACGCGGCGAAGCGCAGCACGAAGTCCGGGCCCGGCACAGGGCCTTCGGCGTCCGTTTCAAGCTCCGCTGCCTGCTCCAGTACCTGGAGGGAGTGCTGGTAGACATCCTTGTGCCGGTGGTGCTCATCGGCTTCGAGCCGGAGGGCGGAGACCTCGGGCAGCACATACTCGGCCAGCCCCGTGTCCACGAGGAGATCCACGCCCACGCGAGGCCGGGCGCCGCAGATCAGTTTGACCAGTTCGTCCCGCACCCGCTCCGCGGAAATGATCTTGATCCGGTCAGCCATGTGGGTCATGGCCTCGCGGACGTCGTCGCGGACTGAAACCCCCAGCTGCGCGGCGAAGCGGGCCGCCCGCATCATCCTCAACGGGTCATCGGAGAAGGAGGCCTCCGGCGCCCCGGGAGTGGCCAGCAGGGAGGCATGCAGGTCCCGCACCCCGCCAAACGGATCCACCAGTTCCAGGGAAGGCAGTTTCAACGCCATGGCATTGATGGTGAAGTCGCGCCGCAGCAGGTCGTCGGTGAGGGAGGAACCAAACGCCACCACGGGCTTGCGGGAGTCGGGATCGTAGGCCTCGGCCCGGTAGGTGGTGATCTCGATCTGGAAGCCGCCCTTGCGCATGCCGATCGTGCCGAACGCACGCCCGATCTCCCAGAAGTTGTCCGCCCACTTCTTGATCAGCGCCACCGTCTGGTCCGGCGTGGCATCCGTGGTGAAGTCGAGGTCGGGCGAAACCCGGCCAAGGAAAAGGTCGCGCACCGGCCCACCCACAAGGGACAGCTCGTGGCCGGCATCCACGAACCGCTGACCGAGCTCCAGGACCACCGGGTCCACCTTGAAGTCAACGGTGTGGGAATCAATCTTGTGATCTGCATGCGACATAGTTCCTTAAGCTTGGCAGAAACCAGCGGCGCGGCAGTCCAAAAAAGCGTCAAGATCAGCGCTGATTGACGTTCCCGGCCTCAAAATGCGTCACATCCCGTCCATGTTGGTGTCATGTTCCGGTCATCACGAACGGGCAACAGTCGTTAGAGTGGACTCCATGGCCCATCCAGTACCGAGCGCTCCCGGCAGGAGGACGAACGCACCATTGCCATCGGCAATCGGGGCGCACGTTGCCCCTGCCCAGCAATCGGCACCGGCCTCGCTGCCAACGGTTGAGGAAGTCTCGGCCGGCGGCGTTGTGGTGGACACATCCGACGCCGAATTGAGGGTTGCGATCATCGCCCGCCTTAATCGCGGCGGACGGTTGGAATGGTGCCTCCCCAAGGGACATCCGGAGGGCAAGGAAAACAACGAGCAGGCTGCCGTCCGCGAAATTGCCGAGGAAACCGGCATCGAGGGAGACATCCTGGCGCCGTTGGGCAGCATCGACTACTGGTTCACGGTCAGCGGCCACCGGGTCCATAAAACCGTGCACCACTACCTCCTGCGGGCCACCGGCGGCGAGCTCACCATCGAGAACGATCCCGACCAGGAAGCCGTGGATGTGGCCTGGGTGCCCATCCAGGCTGGCCCGCAAGCTGTCCTTCCCGAACGAGCGCCGCATCGCGGACCTTGCCCGCGAGGTCCTGCCCGGACACCTCTAAGCCCGGACCCCGCCGTCGTCATTGCGGTGTTACGGGCCGGTGGGTGAGACGATGAACTCGATGTCAGCTACCAACTTTCCTTCCGACCGGTCCGGCCGGCCCGATGATGCCGCACCCGGCGATGCTACCGCCGAGGCGGCAGCACCGGAGACCGCGCAGCCCGCGGCCGCGGGTCCCAGCGAGTCCCGTTCCAGCGCCATCATGGCCGCAGGGACGCTCGTTTCCCGTTTCCTGGGATTCGGCAAGACCTGGATGCTGGGCACCGCCCTGGGCCTGGGCTCGACGGTCAACGACACGTTCATCAACGCCAACAACCTGCCCAACCTGATCTTCCTCCTGGTGGCCGGCGGTGTCTTCAACGCCGTGCTCGTACCGCAGATCATCAAGGCAAGCAAGGCACCGGACAGGGGAGCGGACTACATCAGCCGGCTGCTGACGCTTGCTGTCCTGCTCCTGTTCGGCCTGACGGCGCTGGTAACACTGGCCGCGCCGGGGGTCATCGAGCTGACAACACAGGGGTACTCGCCGCAACAGAAGGCTCTCGCGGTCACGTTCGCGTTCTGGTGCCTGCCGCAGATCTTCTTCTACGGCCTGTACGCCCTGCTCACCCAGGTCCTGAACGCCAACGGCGCGTTTGGCCCAGCCATGTGGGCACCCATCCTGAACAACCTGGTTGCCATCGCCGGCCTGGGAATGTTCATCTGGATCTTCGGGACCAACGAGTTCAGCGGCCACACAATCGACAACTGGGGATCCACGCAGACGCTGCTGGTGGCCGGGTTCTCCACCATCGGCGTGCTATCCCAAACAGCCATCCTGCTGGTACCGGTCTTCCGTCTGAAGCTCGGGCTCCGGCCCCGGTTCGGCTGGCGGGGCGTGGGGCTGGGGCACGCTGCACGGCTGAGCGTATGGACCCTCCTGACGGCCGCCGTCGGGCAGCTGGCCTTCCTCTACGTCATGCGCATCGCCACCATCCCCGGCGCTGAACGCATCCGGTTGCAGGAGGCGGGGGACCCGTCCGCCTCCACCCTCCCCGGCAATGCCGTCCTGGAGGTGGCCAGCCAGCTGTACCTGCTGCCGCACTCGATCATTGCCCTATCGCTGGCCACCGTCCTGTTCAACCGGATGACGCGCGCGTCGCAGGACGGCAACCGTGCGGAGCTTCGTGACGCGCTCTCGCACGGGCTGCGGACCATGGCCGTAGCCACAGTGTTCGGCGCCCTGGCGCTGTTTGCCCTGGCAGGTCCGCTGGGCATGTTCTTCTCCGGCGGCTCGCGCCAGGACGGCGTCATGCTGGCCCAGACGCTCACCATCCTTGCCCTCAGCACCCCCTTCATGAGTGCCAACTTCATGATGTCCCGGGTGTTCTATGCCAACGAGGACGCCCGGACGCCGTTCTACGTGCAGCTGCTGCTCGCCGTTGTCTATGTAGCCGGCGCGTTCGCCAACCAGTTCCTGCCAGTGGGCCAGATCATCTACGCCATCGCCGTCCTTTATATGGTGGGCAACATCCTCTCGGTGGTGATCAGCGCGGTCTTCCTGCGGCGCATGCTGGGCAGCCTGGACGGTCCGCGGATCGCCAACTCGTACATCCGCATGGGGTATGCGGCCCTTGGTTCGGCGTTCGCCGGTTCGGCCGCGCTCTGGCTGATGGGCAGCTACAACCCTGATGGTTTCGCCTGGAGCGGCCGCCTGCAGGCCCTGCTTACGGTCGCCGTGGCAGGGCCGGTCATGCTCGCCGTCTACTTCGTCCTCCTCCGGCTGTTCCGGGTCACCGAACTGGGCGATATGCTCCGGCCGCTGCTGGGCCGGCTGGGCCGCGGGGACCAAGCCCCCGCTGCCGAAACCGGGGACGCGCCGTCGTCCGCTCCCGCCACAGGTTCCTCCGGGCACCGTCCTGAACGGGCCACCACCTCCGTGGACACCGGCCTCATCCCACGGATTTCCGGCGAGTTCGATGCCGTCTCCTTCCGGGCGGGCCCGGATCCGGAGCGCGGGGTGCGCCGCCAGGACGTGCACGACGACGGCAGGCGGCAGGAGCCGGCGGCAGAGTACCTGCCCGGTGAGGAGCAGCCCGCCACGGCGCGTGGGGGCCTGCTCAGCGAACAGATTCCCCTTCCGGGCCGCCGGACGTACCAGGGGAAGGCCGGCGAGAACCCTTACTTCAAGAACCGCCGCCCACGGAAAAAGTGATGCCGTTGCGGTCTGGCGCCGGTCTTCTCCACGGCCGTCCGGGGCTGATCGGCTAGGATCGAACAGGTACAGGGGTAGTTGCATTCAGGGTTCGGCCGTGCGCGGCGCCTGAACGGCGGTTGCGTCATTGAGGCCGGCAATCCCGGACAGTCTAGGAGGAACACGTGTCCAACCCGATCGATGTCGGATCAGTACTGGGTGGCCGTTACAAGGTCACAGCCACGGTATTGGCCTCCCACGACCACGATCTGGTGCTGGACGGCGTGGACCAGGTCCTCAACCGGCCGGTCAGCATCCTGGTGGCGGGCCCGGAAAACACCGAGCAGGTTGCCCAGAGCGCCCGCGAAGTGGCCACCGGCGAACGTCCCGGCACGGTACAGGTTCTGGACCTCGGCGTTACCGAAGACACCACCTACCTCATCACCAACCACACCTCCGCCGCAGACCTCCTGGACCTTGTGGTGGCATCCAACCCGCCCTACGTCGAACCGTTCTTCACGGACACGCTGGGCAGTGAGATCTTCGGCCAGGCCCGTTCCCACGAACCCGAGCCCTACGACGAGGAAGACAACGTCGACGCCGGGTACATCAACTACGCCGACTCGCACCCGAGCCAGGTTGATCCTTATCCTTCCGCGCCGGCCGCACCGCCCAGGCCCCCGGTCCGGCCTGCAGGCCAGGCTCCCGCGGTACCTCCGGCTTCAGGCCGCACTGGTGCCGCAAGTGCAGCAGCCGCCGGTGCGGCAGGTGCTGCAGCAGCAGCCGGTGCCGCCGCGGCGGCTCGACGACCCGCCAATGTGGATCCCGATGCCACTGCCGCCCAGCCCGTACAGCCTGCAGCCGAGCACGGCGGCTTCAAGCCGGCAAACACTGAGGATACGGACACCGGTCCAACCGACACCACCCAGGCACACCCCCAGCAGTCCGCTTCGGACGCCAAGCCGAAGGTTTCCCTGTGGTCTGATGACGACTACGCCCAATCGGCCGACGAGGACTATCACCAGGACAGCGACGCCCCCCAAGAGCCCCGCAGCGGCAGCGGCAGGTCCGCCCTGTTTGCCCGTGCGGCGGCCCCGGCGGCTGCCGGTACCGCATTTGCCGATCAGGACGACGACGACCGTGATGAGTCCGACAACCAGCCACGTTCCATGCGCTGGTTGGTTGGCGGCCTCCTGGCCGTTGTGCTGATTGCAGGCCTGATCTTCGCCGTCACCAACCTTGGCAGCCTCTTCACCCCAGGGCAGCCCCAGGCCAAGTCGACTCCGCCCGCCAGCACCAGCGCACCCCAGGCGTCCGCGCCGGCCACCCAGGCGGCCCCGTCAGCGCCGCCGGCGGTGCCGCCCGCTATTGAAAGTGTGACCCGGCAGGGGAACTTCGACTTTGCTGCGACATTCGATGGCGACCTGGTCAAGGCTTACGACGGCAACAACGCCAGCTACTGGTCCGATATGGAATTCGCCACGGAGAACTGGGGCGGCCTGGCCCCGCAGGGCGTTCCGCTGGTGGTAAAGCTGAAGAGCAAGGCCACGGTTTCTTCCGTCACACTCTCCCAGCTCGGCGGATCCGGCGGCAACATCACCGTTTACACCAACGACCAGCCATCCCTGGATGGAGCCAAGTCCATTGGCACCAGCAGTTTCACGTCCACAGACCTGAACATGCCCCTTTCCGAGCCGGTCCAGGCGCAATACGTGATTGTTTCCATCAATTCGCTTCCCAAGCTGGCGGCCCCGAAGACCCGGTACGGTTACGGTCTCCGCCTCGCGGAAATCAAGGTCCAGTAGGCCGCCTCGACGCCCCGCGGCTGTTACAGCCGCGACAGGCGCCCCGTGCGGGGAATGTACTCTGGAAAGAGCGCCCTGCGAAGGCTAGTCCTGTACCTTTTGCGGTGGTTCACCTTGTCCGGGCGCTGGAATATTCAGCACGCGGGCACGGTTGTGCCATGTGGCCGGCCTCCAAGGGGAGGCGAGTCGAACAAGGAAGAGGTTCACGTTCCAGTGACCATCGCAGAAAACACGGCGTCCGACGTACGTGATGTCATCATCGTTGGCTCGGGCCCGGCAGGTTACACGGCAGCCGTGTACACCGCACGGGCAAACCTCAAGCCCCTGCTGCTCGCAGGTTCAGTGACTGCAGGCGGCGAGTTGATGAACACCACGGACGTGGAAAACTACCCCGGCTTCCCTGAAGGAATCATGGGGCCGGACCTGATGGAAAACTTTGAGAAGCAAGCCGCCAGGTTTGGAACTGAAATCCAGTTTGAGGATGTGACCGGGCTCGACCTCAGCGGACCGGTGAAGACAGTCACCATCGGCACGGGGGAGACCTTCAGGGCGAAGGCTGTCATCCTTTCCACCGGATCGGCGTACCGGGAACTCGGGCTCCCCAATGAAAAGCGCCTGTCCGGCCATGGAGTCAGCTGGTGCGCAACCTGCGATGGTTTCTTTTTCAAGGACCAGGACATTGCCGTCATTGGCGGCGGCGACTCCGCAATGGAGGAAGCCCTCTTCCTCACAAAGTTTGCGAAATCAGTAACGGTTGTACACCGCCGTGATTCGCTCAAGGCTTCCAAGATCATGGCGGACCGTGCACTCGCCCACGAGAAGATTTCCTTTGCGTGGAACAGCACCGTGGACGATGTCCTCGGGGAGGACAAAGTCACCGGACTGCGGTTGAAGAATCTGCTGGACGGATCCGTGTCTGAGCTTGCCGTTACGGGTGTCTTTGTAGCCATCGGCAACGATCCCCGGACCGATCTCGTTAAAGACGTCCTGGCGTTGACGCCCGAGGGCACCATCGCCGTGGAGGGCCGGAGTTCCAGGACAAGCGTCCCGGGTGTGTTCGCGGCCGGCGACGTTGTTGACCCGACCTACCGCCAGGCAATTACTGCTTCCGGTTCCGGATGTGTTGCGGCTATTGACGTCGAACACTATCTGGCCGATCTGCCCGCCTAATCCGCGCCACTGTTATCCGAAGAGAAAGACAAGGTTATGAGCAACGCAAAAGATGTAACTGACGCAAGTTTCGGCACTGACGTTCTGTCCTCCGAAAAGCCCGTCATCGTCGACTTCTGGGCTGAGTGGTGCGGTCCCTGCCGTAAGCTTGGCCCGATCCTCGACGAGATCTCGGTCGAATACAGCGAGAAGGTCGACGTCGTCAAGGTAAACGTGGATGACAACCCGGCAATTGCTGCCGAATACGGCATCACCTCAATCCCCGCCGTCTATCTGTTCCAGGGCGGCGAAGTGAAGAGCACGGTTATCGGTGCAAAGCCGAAGCAGTTCTTTGAGAAGGAATTCTCTGACGTTCTCTCCTGAGCCGCAGGCCTCATGGGTCTGACCTGAAATAATCTGAAAGTGGTTCCCGTCGTCTGGCGGGGACCACTTTTTTATGTGTTCCCTGCTGTTCTTCGGTAGCAATTTCCTCATAAGTTCAGGAATTCAGCGCTGCAAGGGTATCCGCTGCCGGTACCGGACAGATGCGTTTCACGTGAAACACTTTTCGTCCGCTTTGCCATTTCGCTTAGCCAACTACAGCGTTCAATACCAATTAGTGCGGCCACACTCCTTGGTTATACCGGTGAGACTTAAACCCTAGGTGCGGCATGGTGTCTACCTCGAATCTGACAGTTTCGGCTAGCTGCATACCTCGCCGGCGTCCTACTTCGTAGCATCAGACTTTGACTCCAGTTGTCCACTGCCCACGATCTGCCGTCGAAATATGCCGGTGCGCATCCTGGTAGGCACCAAACAACGTACCGAGAAGCGCGATAAACGTACCGGGATGCGCACCGATGTCCCGCCTGGCGTAAGCATGTTTCACGTGAAACACTGCTGACGATGTCACACTGGCAGCAAACCGTCTACGTTCAATCAATCTGGAGTCGACATATGATCACCCGCCCCGACAGGGAAGCCTCTGCTGGGATGATTTCAACCGGTCAAACATCTTACGTTCCTGGGCCAATCCCGGTCACAGACAGTTTGGCGTTCCGGTGACGGTGAGCTAATCCAGCGGCTCACGATAATCGAGGGGGACCAGGAAGTCGACTTCCACCTTCTGAGCGGCTGCGACCTAATGTCTACCAGTCGAGCAGAGGACAATCACTCCCATTAGCGATCAACGACTATTACACGAAACCACAGAACGAGCGTCCACTGCGTTCCAAGAGGCATGGTCTAAATGCACCACACCTCTACGCAGGCCCTCTGAAGAGGAAGATATCCAACCAAGTCCATGGCCATCTTCCCTGCATAGATGCCCCGGGGTAATCCACGCAGATGTCACACGTTTAGGAGAGGGGAGTTCTGAAGATGTCAACCCTACCGGTCCAGTGTGGCTGCCTACACAGCCGTGTGAAGGCGCACACCAGGTCCGGTATTTGATTTCGTCCAGAACGTGCCCTTAGTCAGTAGGGTCAACCATCCACACTGCCCCTGATGCGCAGGCTGACGGGGACCCCCAACGAGGCTTCGCACCATCAGCCCAGTGCCAGGAGACTGGCTCTGCGGCCTGCCCGATGTAGCGCGCCTAGGAACGCACTGGCGCTCAGGCTAGCTGGGTCGGCGTCGGGGGTAGAAGTTCCTCAGGTTGGTCGTGGTTGTTTCGTATTTCACACCGCATACCCATATACGACCTTCCATGCTGCGCGCTCAAACTTCTGTGAAGCAACCGGTGCCGGCCTGTGGTGGAGGTGTTGTTCGATGTTTCACGTGAAACGAGAACCCGCACAGATGCCCATTAGAAATTGGTAATGAACGGCAAGGATCAACACACCACTGCAAGCGGTGTGCGCGCTGCAAGATCCAGGCTCTGGCGATGGTGAACAGCAAGAATATCTGCAGCAGGTACGCGAGGGTGTCGCCGCTCCTAGGCGGCTGGCAGGTCCACGGGAATCGAGGGGCGCAACGGTATGCGCCGCCCAAAGGGTTCCGGACAGAGCAGTGGAAACTCGAACACTTCATGGGCCTCGAACTGGCTTCGGATTCAAGATCCCACGCGTCGGACCAAATGCTCCACCACCTTCGCCAAGAGCCTCTAGCCTGACCGCGATCCCATACTTGGTCTTCCGACCGTGCGCATACTCACATGTTATCCACAGCAGCCGCGTCGAGTTATGCACAGGAATATCCACAGGCATGCCAAGCGTCTACCGAGGGTCACAGTGGATTCTCAAGAGCCAATTCGACATCTACGGTGATCAGGCCAACGCCGGAACAGCGACTGGGCGGGAGTGAGGGCGGACAGTCTGGACGCAGGTCAACTCTTCCGACGCTGAAAATTGCATATATTCAACTTAAAATTGGCTACTTGTCTCCACTCGAAAGTACATGAGGATGTTTCACGTGAAACACCGCGAGTAAGGACAGTCTTGTAGCGCGCGCCGTCGTCCAGTGAGTAACTACCCTGCGCTCCAAGAGGCAGTCGAGATGAACCCGGCCTGTGGGTCGGGGAGTCAACTTATTCACAAAGTTATCCACAGGAATATCCACCGCAGTCCGATGCAAGCGTCCGGCAATTGGGTCCCTTCTGGGATCGGTCATTCCGTACAACATGCGCCTACGGCCGGCTCGAGCTGGAACCGTACTGCCGAGCTCGGCGGGCGTTCCCGGTGCAACACCGCTGCTCTAGACGCTGGTGGCTGCCCATTTCGCGTGCCGTCCAACAGCAGCTTGGACCCCACGGAGCCCAGCTACACGCCGTACAAATCGAACCGTGACCACCTCAACTGCGCCAGAAGCCCTGTTTGCCGCGAAGCGGGCCCACCACCTTCTTGGACACTCCACGCCGAACCTGCCGGACTGCATCTCCGCCCAAGATGCCCATTGGGTGCCGACGACCAGCTGTGGTCATCGCGGGCGTCAGCACACGAGGTTCGTTGGCATGTCCATTTACCCTCGAGTCATAGCAATGGAGCGGCCCTCAAGCAGGCAGCGAAATCGCCCCGCGGGATCGGCGCATCACGTACTCCGCATTCCGTGCAAGCATCCGATCGCCGAAAGGCTGACTCATCGTTGGAAGAGGAGGTGGTCCCTGGGCAGCCCGGCAAGAGCCAGAATGGTACTTTAAGCAGGTCCGCTCATCGCCCACGCGATGCCACGCTTAGGCTACGCATGTCTGACCTCGAGGGAACTCAATATCAGAGGCCAACGGTAAGTGCCGCTTTTCGACACTGCGGGCCATGCGCCGCCGAATCTCTGCGTCGGTTATCCGCGGTGCACCATGCTCAGTAGGCTGCGATGGCGAAGATGGGGGAGCGGCTACTGTTCCTCAAGAGTAAGCGGGGAACCCATGGCGGGACCGAGTGCTCGGGGGAGTCCCCTCACAAGTCTATGAGAAGTAGGGAACAGCTCAGGTAGACCCGTCCCGCCAAGTGAACTGGAAGACGGAGGATGCATCGCCACCCACCTCGCCGCCAAAGTCTATCTAGCCTCAATCAGGCACACCCGCAGAGCCGCGTGGTGATGGACGCTCATCCGCTTTCTGTCTCGCGGTAACCTGCATTTGCGTCGTAAGTGAGATAGACGTCGACATAGCCCTGTTTCACGTGAAACAGGGCTTGCCCTGCTAGAAGCACCGGTCAGCGCTGAGTTGTTTCACGTGAAACAGCGACTGCAATGAGGGCGACCAGCAACACAGGACACATCATCGCTCCACACCGAACAGTGGTCCCACTCAGGCACACCCAATAATCTGTCGGAAATTTAGAAAAGCACCTTCGAGCAGTATTTGATCTCCGATATCAAGAGGCGGGCCACACCACCAGTTCACGAATCTCGTCCACGTTGCAAGCGTAGATATTCCCAGTGAGCTAACTAAAGGTAGGAATCAGAGACCTTCGACCTGCTGGTTCAAAGCCCAAGACCGGAAAACACTGATACATCGAGCATGTCCCGCCTAGTCCAGGACCGATTGCCAACCACCGATTGAGGTGGGGACAACGTCCGACTGCCAGCTGGTGCCACCTCCAATGCCGCTTGTACGATGTGGTTGGTCGTACAAGCAGCGCACGGGAACCGCAGAAATGGCGTGTCGCCTGGTTTCGGGTATGACCTTTTTGTCGAAAATGAAAAGCCACAAGCGCAGGTGGCAGTGTCGAAGATTTGTAGTCGAAAATGAACAACAGCTGACGTTATTCATCGCAGTGGATTTCGGGCCGCACAGGGCAAAATACTCCCGCGTACCCGGGGAAATTTCATCCTGGGCGGGAAGCACTTTTGGGACCAATAATCGGAAACACTCCAAGATACTTGCACCCAAAGTAGTGCGACGAAACTCCAAGGAGCGCCAATCGTTGATCCCGTTTCACGTGAAACAACCGGACCGGACCGCGTCGCCAAAAGAGGCCTGGCCCGTCTCAACTCGCCTCCGGCTAAACATTCCTTCGCTCCAGCGTCCGCAAGACAAGCGGAGAATCTTCAAGAAGAACCGCCCGGAGGCAGCAGAAGAGCCGCTGACGGGCTGCGGCCAGCGTCAAGCGCTTCCTATGGTGGCCCGACGCGTTGAGGCCACAGGGACCGCCCTCGCGGGCGTACCAAAGAGCGCGGGTGTACCAAAGCGATGGTTCGACTATTTGCGAGGAAATGATCCCTTACAAGCCACGAAAGCCGGTAAAGTGCCAAACCTACGCCCTCCGCGCGCACGGAAGGCGGGCAGCCCGAGAAAATACCCGCGCTGCACGTCGAAGTACGTGCCTGGACCACACCGAACTGGAGGATTAGACAATTCTTCGCAGCGGGAGAAAATATGCAGGTAGACGAATGCGCACCAAGACACCTCCCTAACCGAGCTCATCCTCTACCGCTTCAGAAAATTCGCATCCGGGGACCCAGTACGGCGGGCCGCCCAGGAACGAGAGGTCCCAGAAACGAAAAGAGGCCCGATTCGCAGTGAATCGGGCCTCTTTAGAATTCAGTGACTGGGAGCGCTAGTTGGTTGCTCCCGGCGCGAGCACATCCATAATTCGGTTGAGGTCCTCTACGCTGGCAAACTCAATGCTGACCTTACCCTTTCGAACACCAAGGGAAATCTTCACATTGGTGTCCAAGCGGTCCGAAAGCGATGACGCCAAGTAGTCCAGCCGCTCATGCCGGGCCCCTGGGCGGGGGATGTTGTTTTTGGCCGGTTTAGCGGGATCCTGGTAGAGCGTGACTGCTTCTTCGGTGGCGCGCACGGACATGCCCTCGGCCACGATCTTCTGGGCGAGCCGTTCCATGGCAGCTGCATCCGGCAGCGAGAGCAGGGCGCGGGCGTGGCCGGCCGACAGGACGCCGGCGGCTACGCGGCGCTGCACGAGCGGAGGAAGCTTCAACAGGCGTAGCGTGTTCGACACCTGTGGACGGGAACGGCCAATCCGGTCAGCGAGCTGCTCGTGGGTGGTACCGAAGTCCTCAAGCAGCTGCTGGTATGCCGCCGCCTCTTCCAACGGATTCAGCTGGCTGCGGTGCAGGTTCTCCAGGAGGGCATCGCGCAGCAGGTCATCATCGGTGGTGTCGCGGATAATGGCGGGGATGGTTTCAAGCCCCGCGGCCTGGACAGCCCGCCAACGGCGCTCACCCATGACCAGTTCATAGGGTTCGCTACCAGATTCGGTTGAAGTACGGACAACAATTGGCTGGAGGACGCCGATTTCGCGAACAGAGTGAACCAGCTCGGCCATGTCGTCTTCGTCGAAGACATTTCGGGGCTGCTTACGGTTGGGGTGGATGTCGCCCACCGGCAATTCGGCGAATCGCGCGCCGGGCACCTCAACCAGTTCAACACCGGAGTCCGGGACTACTGATTCTTGTACGCTATCCGCTTTCGCGGCACCAACCGGCCGGGTTGCCTCAGCTGATGCCGCTGCGGGGGCGGGCTCATCCGCGGCCTTGGAGCGCGAGGCCGGCGCCTTCCTGGCGGGGACCTTCTTGTCAGCTGCCCCGTTGGCAGCCGCCGTCGCAGTGGCGGGCTTGTCGCTGGCTGCCGCCTTTGCGGAGGTTGTCTTGGCTGCAGAACCCCGGGCCGAGGGAGCCTGGCCTTCTTTTTCCTGAGCCTTGGCTGCAGCCGGCGGTGCAGGTTGCTCTACGGCCTCGGTCTTCTTCCGGCCTTCCGGAAAGAACAGGTCCACTGGCCGCGATACCGCTGCGCCGTTGGCAGAACCATTGGCTGCGGCGGAACTCGGAATCAGCGCGCCAAGACCGCGGCCTAAGCCCCGTCGCTTATCGCTCATGGGTAAATCCCTCCAGTGGTGAAGCCAGGATGACCCGGGCCTCCATGCGTTGCGGTATTGAAGATTCTAGCGTTCCGCTATTTCAGCGGCGGCTTCCAGGTAGGACAGGGCACCACTCGAGGACGGGTCGTAGGTCATGACCGTCTGCTGGTAGCTGGGAGCTTCAGAGATCCGCACCGAGCGGGGAACGACGGCGGAGAGCACCTGTTCAGGGAAATGTTGGCGTACTTCGGCAGCAACCTGGGCGGCGAGATTGGTCCGGCCGTCATACATGGTGAGCAGGATCGTTGAAACAACGAGGTCCGCGTTGAGATGCTTCTGGATCATCTCGATGTTCTTGAGGAGCTGGCTGAGGCCTTCCAGGGCGTAGTACTCGCATTGGATAGGAATCAGCACTTCACTCGCCGCGCAGAAGGCGTTGACCGTCAGGAGGCCAAGGCTGGGCGGGCAATCGATAAAAACGTAGTCGAGGCGCTCTTCGCCGTTCTTTTCGCGGGTCTTGGCGTAAACGTCGATAGCGCGCCGCAGCCGCTGTTCCCGGGCAACCAGGGAGACGAGCTCGATCTCGGCACCGGCCAGATGGATTGTGGCCGGAGCGCAGATCAGCTTCCCGATATCCGGGCACGGGGCAACAACATCCGCCAGCGGGATGTCGTTGATCAGGACATCGTAGATGCTGTCCACATCGGCGTGGTGTTCAATGCCGAGGGCAGTGGAGGCGTTTCCTTGGGGATCGATATCGATGACCAGGACGTTGAGTCCGGCGGCCGCAAGGGCTGCGGCAATGTTCACGGTCGTCGTGGTCTTGCCCACGCCGCCCTTCTGGTTGGACACGGTGAAGATCCGGGTCTGCTCCGGACGCGGGAGCTGACGTCCCATCAGGCGTTCCCGGCGCTTGGTCTCGTGTGCGAGCTCGCGGGCGATAGGACTCGAATCGTCAATGGCATCGATGACGTTCGACCTACCGGAAGAGGTTGTTTCACGTGAAACTGCGCTTCCAACGGCACCCGAGGCCGGACGTGGATGGTTTCCGCCCCGGGCCGGGGCCATTCCCAAACCGGCCAACCCGGACCCAGCGACGGAACGTGCCGACCCCAGGGACACAAACGGCGGGATCCGTTGTGCGGAGGCTTCACTACTCGTCACTGGGGCACACTCACTCTCGTTCAGCCAATTTTGCTGCCGTTGTCTAGCCTAACTGCTCCACCCGTCTGACCACCGTCAGCGGGCCCACTTTAGGACTTCTTTTGGGACTTGTTCACTACGATGCGCACCACAGTGGTGGGCTCCTCAAGGAGGTTGTCACCCACGGTGACCACCGATGTCTGCACACCGCCAAGCTTGCGGATGACCTTGGCGGCCTTTTCGATCTCTTCCCCGGCACTGCGGCCCTTGATGGCCACCACTTCACCGTGTCCGGCAAGGAGCGGAATGGTCAGGCCTGCGAGGTTCGTCAGGGCTGAGACGGCACGGGCCGTAACCACGTCGGCCTCCACCTGCCCCACCGCCAGTTCGGCCCTGGTACGCATGACGGTGACGTTGTCCAGGCCGAGGTCGTCCACCACTTCCTGGAGCCAGATGACCCTTCGTTCGAGGGGTTCGATGAGCGTCAGTTCGAGGTCGGGGCGGGCAATGGCAAGGCACAGGCCCGGCAGGCCTGCCCCGCTTCCGACGTCGGCAACGTGGCTTCCCTGGGGGATCTCACTTTCGATGACCGCGCAATTGAGTACGTGGCGGCTCCACAGACGGGGAACCTCGCGGGGCCCGATCAGCCCGCGCTCGGTCCCGGACGTGGCCAGGTGCTCAACATAGCGTTTGGCCAGGTCCAGGCGGTCCCCGAAAATCTTCTCAGCAGCCCGAAGCTCTGCTGCCGTGATATCAACCATGGTTATCGTGCTGGCATTCTCTAGTCTGCGGAAACAACAATGTGGCGTCCGGAGCCCTCGCCCTCGGATTCGCTGACCAATCCAAGGTCAGCCACGGCGTCGTGCACAATCTTGCGCTCGTAGGCACTCATCGGCTCAAGGGCAACCGGCTTGCCGGTCTCCTTGACGGATGCTGCCGCGTCTTCGGCAATCTTCTGCAGGTGGCCGGTACGTTCCTGGCGGTAGCCATTGATGTCCAGCACTAGCCGTGAACGGTTCTCAGTAGCCGAGAGTACAGCCAACCGGGTGAGTTCCTGGAGAGCCTCAAGCACCTCGCCGTCTTCCCCTACCAGGCCTTCGAGGCCCTCGGATTCTTCCTCCGCGACAATGGAGATGTAGGTGCGGCCGTTGCGGACCTCGATGTCGATGTCGCCGTCGATGTCGGCGATGTCCAGCAGTTCCTCCAGGTAGTCTGCGGCGACGTCGCCCTCTTCCTCGAGGCGGCTGGCCGCAGTGGCCTTGGTGGGGGACCCGTCCTGGTTCACGGACTCGTCCTGGTCTGCAATCTCTTCGGCAAGGACGTGCTCTGTGCTCTCGGCTGACATTACTTCTTCTTCCTGTTCTTACGCTGGGGCTGGACGCGCTGTCCCTTGGCTTCCACGGCGGCAGCCGCGGCGGCGTCGGCTGCTTCATCCCGCTTGCCGGTGAGGACGGAAAGGGCCGGCAGGCCCTTGGCGGCGCGGCGTTCGGCGAGGGCCTTGGCAGCGGGGGATCCCGGCGTCGGCATGCGGCGGATCACAAAGAACTGCTGGCCCATGGTCCAGAGGTTGGTGGTGGTCCAGTAGATCAGGACGCCGATGGGGAAGTTGATGCCACCCACGCCGAAGACCACCGGCAGGATGTAAAGCATCATCTTCTGCTGCCGCATGAAGGGGCTGGCCATGGCTTCTTCAGACATGTTCTTGGCCATGATCTGCTTCTGGGTGATGAACTGGGACGCCGTCATGGCCAGGATCATCACGATCGAGAGCACCACCACGGCTGTGTTCCCGGCACCGCCGTGCAGCAGGGCGGCGGACAGCGGCGCACCGAAAATGCTGGAGGCATCGAACTCCACCACCTGTTCGTGGCTCATCGCACCGATGCCGGCTCCCTGGTCCTTGGCCTGGGAAATGCCCGAAAGCACCTGGAACAGTGCGAAGAAGAAGGGCATCTGGATCAGCATGGGAAGGCAGGCGGAGAACGGGTTGGTGCCGTGCTTCTTGTACATGGCCATCTGTTCCTGGGCCATGGCCTGGCGGGACAGCTGGTCGGTTTTACCCTTGTACTTCTCCTGCAGCTTCTTCAGGTCCGGCTGCAGCAACTGCATGCCGCGCTGGGCCTTGATCTGCTTGACGAATACCGGGATCAGCGCGGCACGAATGACCAGCACCAGCCCGATGATGGCCAACGTCCAGGTCCAGCCGTTCGCGGCGGGCATGCCGATGCTGCTCAGCCCGTCGTGGAACGCCACCATGATGAACGAAACCAGCCACTTGAACGGGCCGATTATTGCTCCAAAGATGTCCATACTTATCCCTATTCGTCAGGCCGCACTGCGGCCTTCTTCATCAGTCCGAGCAACCAGGTACTTGTCCGGATTGTTCAGCACAACAATTGTGGGGGTTCGGCCCGCAGGCCATTCCCGGCCGCCGGCGGGGACGTGGTCCACTCCGCCGGCATTCCATGGGTGGCAGTGGCCAAGGCGCCGGACTGCGAGCCAGCTTCCCTTGACAGCGCCGTGGACGGTGACCGCTTCAAGGGCATAGGCCGAGCATGAAGGGAAGAATCGGCAGACGGGGCCGTACAAGGGAGACACCACCTTGCGGTAGGCCATCAGCAAAAGAATGAGGATGTTCCGGGGCAGGTTCCAGAGGAACTTTGCGACGGCGGCAGTCACGTCGCGGAAACGGGCGACGGCGGCAGTGGTGCTAGGCACGCGTTGTCCCCTCCCGTGTTGTACCGGCCGAACCTTTTGCGGCAGGCCGTGGCGGCCGTCCGGCCAGCCGGTTCTGCGTTGTTTCCAGTGCTGCGTTGTAATCCGCCAGCAGTTGATCCCAACTGGCAGACGCGGAGGCGGGCAGTGCCCGCACCACGATGGCGAGTCCAGTTGCATGTTCGCTCAGTGAGGCGGCAGCCGCTTCCCTCAGTCTCCTCTTAACGAGGTTCCTGACCACGGCGTTCCCTACACTCTTGGAAACAATGAACCCGATCCGGCTGGGTTCGTCGGCAGCGATGGCTGCCGCATATAACACTACGTTCCGGCGTCCATTGCGGACACCGGAACGTACGGTTATTGAAAAATCGGTTGCAGTCCTCAGGCGGTTGCGGGCGGCCAGCACCTTAAACTCGCAAAGGGATGTCTACCGACAAGTCAGTTGTTTAGGCCGAAAGCTCGGTACGGCCCTTGCCACGACGGGCTGCCAGGATGGCGCGGCCGGCACGGGTACGCATACGAAGGCGGAAGCCGTGCTTCTTGGCTCGACGGCGGTTATTCGGCTGAAAAGTCCGCTTGCTCACGTTAGTTACTCCAGTGGATCAAAGGTGCGCCCACCCGATCAATATGGGGAAGAACTGGCCGACGCTAAGTTTTGTATATGCACGCTTCCCCCGGCTGTCCAAGCGCACTGCGCCTGGAAGTTCAGATGGGGCCAAAAAGCGGACACAAAGGACTTCACAACGTTAGGGCAATTTGAGGGCCGGAGTCAAACCGGGAAGCCCCTGGGGTGCTATCCCCAGCTGTGCCTAAGTATCCCCAACAGGCTGTGGATGAAGTGGCTCACGGGGGCCTCCCGGGAACCACAACCGTGTAATTATCCACAGCCGGATAGTCAGCTATCTTCTAGGCTTTTGATCCCCTAGAGTGTCCCAGTAGCCGATTATCCACGGACTGTGCATAACCCTGTGGATTAAGTTGGGCCAGCATCCTGGTTCCGGACTTGGCTGCAGGCAATGCAGGCATAGCAAGTTTTGAGGGAACCGATTGATGACAGTAGACGAAGCCAACCACGCCAATACTGTCGGAAGTTCCTGGCGCCGGGTTGTCAGCCTGCTGGAACAGGACCACCGTGTTTCACCGCGCCAGCGGGGGTTCGTCATCCTCGCCCAAGCCCAAGGCCTGATCGGCTCCACCCTCCTGGTGGCCGTCCCCAACGAACTCACCCGGGAAGTGCTCCAGACCCAGGTCAAGGACGCCCTGGACGACGCTCTGCACAATGTCTTCTCCGAGGACATCCGCTGCGCCATCGACGTCGACACCGATCTGGTGCCCATCCACGAAGAGCCCGAGCCCGTCGTCGAACCTGCGTTCGCACCGGACCAGCTGATCGAACAAAAGCCGCAGCCCATGCTGCCCAGCACATCGCATGAGTTCGGCCGGCTGAATCCCAAGTACGTCTTCGACACGTTCGTGATTGGTTCCTCCAACCGCTTTGCCCACGCAGCCGCCGTCGCCGTTGCCGAGGCACCCGCCAAGGCCTACAATCCGCTGTTCATCTACGGCGACTCCGGCCTCGGCAAAACGCACCTCCTGCACGCCATCGGGCACTACGCCCGCCGGCTCTACAGCGGCATCCGGGTCCGGTATGTCAACTCCGAAGAGTTCACCAACGACTTCATCAACTCCATCCGGGACGACGAAGGCGCCAGCTTCAAAACCACCTACCGCAACGTGGACGTTCTGTTGATCGACGACATCCAGTTCCTGGCCGGCAAGGACCGGACGCTGGAGGAGTTCTTCCACACGTTCAACTCACTGCACAACAACAACAAGCAGGTGGTCATCACCTCGGACCAGCCGCCCAAGCTGCTCGCCGGATTCGAAGACCGGATGAAGTCGCGCTTCGAGTGGGGACTCCTGACGGACATCCAGCCGCCGGAACTTGAAACGCGTATCGCGATCTTGCGGAAGAAGGCACTCAGCGAGGGACTGTCGGCACCTGATGACGCCTTGGAGTACATCGCGTCGAAGATTTCCAGCAACATCCGCGAGCTTGAGGGTGCGCTGATCCGCGTCACCGCCTTCGCCAGCCTGAACCGCCAACCGGTGGACGTTGCGCTGGCGGAAATGGTGCTCAAGGACCTGATCACTGACGACGGTGCGCAGGAAATCACCTCAGCGCAGATCCTCCAGCAGACCGCTGACTACTTCAAGCTCAGCATGGAAGAGCTCTGCAGCAAGTCCCGCACCCGGACCCTGGTCACCGCACGCCAGATCGCCATGTACCTCTGCCGGGAACTGACGGACATGTCGCTCCCCAAGATCGGCCAGGAACTCGGCGGCCGCGACCACACCACGGTGATCCATGCCGACCGCAAGATCCGTGAGCTGATGGCCGAACGCCGTGTGATTTACAACCAGGTGACGGAACTGACCAACCGGATCAAGCAGCAACAGCGCGACTCCTGAATCCACACCTGGCCACGCACTCTATACCTTATTAACAGGGGCATGTGGATAAGCCTGTGGATACTTAAGGGGACAAGCGCGCTTAATGGGCTTAAAACCCTTAAGGCGTCTGTGGATCATCAAAATCGGCCCTTTGGGTTGTCCCCATCCACACCCTGTTTAAAACCCAGGTAACGCACAGTCCGTGAACAGGGCTTAACCCCGGAAACGTGGGTCAAGATCGGGTTATCCACAGTTTCCACAGCAGTTATTAACACTACGAATCCCAAAAAATTGAATTCCCTCAAACAACAAGATCCATCCGCACCTCCACGGGGCGGGCCCTCCGGCCCCTGGAAGGGCCGGGCCGGGTGTTTGGGGATGGGTTAATCGCGGATCTTCCGGCTAAGCTGTCAGCAGCGCTCCCATCCCCGGGTTTTGTGTGGTTTCCGTCTGCACGGACCATGCACCGGCCGGGGCGCGCACAACATTTTCCGGAGTTTCACTGCGAAGTTCCCGGGTTTACATGGCAGCAGCAATGAAAGGCGGCACCCTTCCGTGAAGTTCAGAGTCGATCGGGACGTCCTGGCCGAAGCCGTCACCTGGACAGCCCGCTCGTTGTCTCCGCGGCCGCCGGTCCCCGTCCTTTCCGGCCTGCTCCTGAAAGCCGAAGCGGGAACGGTCAGCCTCTCGAGCTTTGACTACGAAACCTCCGCGCGGCTGGAAATCGCCGCCGATATCAGGGACGAAGGAACCATCCTGGTTTCCGGCCGGCTCCTTGCGGACATCTGCCGCAGCCTGCCCTCGGCACCGGTGGACGTCGAAACCGACGGCAACAAGGTCACGCTCACCTGCCGCCGAAGCAGCTTCCATCTGGCCACCATGCCGGAAGCCGAATATCCGCCGCTGCCTGCCCTTCCCGCCATCAGCGGCACAGTGCCCGGCGACGCTTTCGCGCAAGCTGTTTCCCAGGTGATCATCGCCGCCAGCAAGGACGACACCCTTCCCATCCTCACGGGCGTGCGGATGGAGATCGAAGATGACCTGATCACCCTCCTTGCCACCGACCGGTACCGGCTGGCCATGCGCGAAGTGCCGTGGAAGCCTGTGACCCCCGGAATTTCCACGAGCGCCCTGGTAAAGGCCAAGACCCTCAACGAAGTCGCCAAAACCCTCGGAAACAGCGGCGACATCAACCTCGCCCTCTCCGACGATGACAGCCGGCTGATCGGATTCGAAAGCGGCGGACGCACCACCACGTCGCTGCTGGTGGATGGGGATTACCCGAAAATCCGGTCCCTCTTCCCGGAGTCAACACCGATCCATGCCACGGTCCAAACCCAAGAGCTGGTGGAAGCCGTCCGCCGCGTGTCACTTGTCGCCGAACGCAACACCCCGGTCCGCCTGGCATTCAGCAGCGGACTGCTCAACCTCGATGCCGGGACCGGTGAGGACGCCCAGGCGTCGGAGGAGCTTGAGGCGCAGCTGTCCGGCGAGGACATCACCGTGGCCTTCAACCCGCACTACCTGATCGAAGGCCTCAGTGTCATCGAGACGAAGTTTGTCCGGTTCTCGTTCACCACGGCACCCAAGCCTGCCATGATCACGGCACAGGCAGATGCCGACGGTGAAGACCAGGATGACTACCGCTACCTGGTGATGCCTGTCCGCCTCCCCAACTAGTCCCCACCGCCCCCTTGCCTCGCATGCTCGGCAAGGGAACCCGGGCGGCCTGGGCCCACCCACTGGCTCTTAGCCTTCACACACCAGCGCAGAAAAGAGTTCCACCGTGCACATTGGACTGATTGGCCTCGGCAAAATGGGTTTCAACATGCGTGAACGCCTGCGCAAGGGCGGCGTGGATGTCACCGGCTACGACCGGAATCCCGACGTCACGGATGCCGCAAGCGTCGATGACCTGATCGCCGCCGTCCCGGCGCCAAGGGTCATCTGGGTCATGGTCCCGGCCGGCCCCGTCACGGACGCCGTCATCACCGAATTGGCCGGCAAACTCGAGCCCGGCGACCTTGTGATCGACGGTGGAAACTCGCGGTTCACGGAAGACCAGAAACACGGTGAGGTGCTTGCCGCCAAGGGAATCCGGTTCGCCGACTGCGGGGTGTCCGGCGGGGTGTGGGGCCTGCAGAACGGCTATGGACTGATGGCAGGCGGCGACGCCGGCGACATCGAACGCGCCATGCCGGTTTTTGATGCACTGCGGCCCGAAGGCGACAGGGCTGACAGTTTTGTCCACGTTGGCGGAATCGGCGCCGGCCACTACGCAAAGATGGTCCACAACGGGATCGAATACGGCTTGATGCAGGCGTACGCCGAAGGGTACGAACTGCTTGCCGCCAAGGACATCGTCACGGACCTGCCGGGCACGTTCCGCGCCTGGCAGAAGGGAACCGTGGTCCGGTCCTGGCTGCTGGACCTCATGGTCAAGGCCTTGGATGAAGATCCAGGCCTGGAGTCCATCGACGACTACGTGGAGGATTCGGGCGAGGGCCGCTGGACAGTTGAAGAGGCCATCGCGAATGCGGTTCCCGCCCCGGCCATCACGGCTGCCCTGTTTGCCCGTTTTGCTTCCCGGGAGGACACGTCCCCCGCGATGAAGATGGTTTCTGCGCTGCGCCACCAGTTCGGCGGCCATGCAACCCGTCCCGCCAAGTAGCATCCACCGGGAGCCGCCACCGGTTCCAGAATTGCCGACCACCGCGTGTATCTTGAACATCTTTCCCTGACGGACTTCCGCAGCTACGCCCAGGTTGACCTCAGCCTGGGCCCGGGAGTCACCGTCCTGGTGGGATCCAACGGCATCGGCAAGACCAATCTGATGGAGGCCATCGGCTACCTGGCCACGCTCAGCTCCCACCGGGTCAGTTCCGATGGCCCCCTGCTTCGGTTCGGTACGGAGCGCGCCCTGGTCCGGGCCCGGTTGGTCCGCGGAGAGCAGACCACGGTGCTTGAGCTGGAGATCAATGCCGGCCGGGCCAACCGCGGCCGGATCAACCGCAGCAATCCAGTCCGCGCCCGCGACCTGCTGGGCATCTGCCAGACTGTCCTGTTCGCTCCCGAGGACCTGGCACTGGTCAAGGGGGATCCCGCCAACCGCCGGCGCTTCCTGGACGAACTGCTCGCCAGCCTCGTTCCGCATCATGCAGCTACCCGCAGCGATTATGACCGCGTCCTGAAACAACGCAACGCCCTGCTCAAATCAGCGCGGGCCGGACGGTTCACGGCTGCCCATGAAGCCACCCTGGATGTTTGGGACCAGCACATGGCCCGTGCTGGAGCACAGCTGCTGCACGCCCGGCTGGAACTCGTGGAACGGCTCCGCCCCCACCTCGCCCGTACCTACGCCGAGCTGACGGATGCTTCGAAGCCCGCTGATGCCCTGTACCGCTCCACGCTCCAGAACCAGATGGACGACGACGGCGTTCCGGCCGCACATGCCCAGCGCACCACGGCCGGGGCTTCGTCCGCCGCGCAGGAGGACCTGCGTTTGCTCGGTGTCGAACAGCTGACCGAGCGCTACATCCAGGCTTTCGCGGAATCACGGAAGAAGGAACTGGAACGTGGAATTTCACTCGTCGGCCCGCACCGTGACGAACTGGAGCTCATCCTCGGCCAGGCACCTGCGAAGGGATATGCCTCGCACGGGGAGACCTGGTCCATGTGCCTCTCCCTGCGGTTGGCGTCGTATTACGTGATGCTTGATGACGCCCGCACAGGAGGGTCCGCCCCGATCCTCATTCTGGACGACGTCTTTGCCGAACTCGACGTCCAGCGGCGGCGTAAACTGGCGGCTATAGTCTCCGGCGCGGAACAGGTCCTGGTGACCGCCGCCGTCGACGCCGATATTCCGGAAGAGCTGTCCGGACGGCGGGTGAAGGTCATCCCGGGAGGAATCGATGAGCAGTGACGAGGATGCCGGGCTGCAGCCCGGCCGCGAACCTGACCACATCGATGCCCCTCAGGCGGCACTGAACCGGATGCGGGAGGCGGCTGCCGCCCGCGGCGAAGTCCGCAGGAAGGCGCCCCGGCCCGGTTCCCCAAAGGCCAAGGGCAGTATCCGTGACACCCGCGGCTTCAGCCAGTTCCACGCCACCGGCCGGGACCCGCTCGGCCTGGGCAAGGTTGTTGGGCGGCTGGTTGCAGAACGCGGCTGGACTTCCCCGGTGGCGGTGGGTTCCGTCATGGCGGAATGGGCCACCTTGGTGGGCCCGGAGATTTCAGCGCACTGCACGCCCGAAAGCTTCACCGACACCACCCTGCACGTTCGGTGTGACTCCACGGCCTGGGCCACCCAGCTCAGGCTGCTGAGCAACAGCTTGCTGGAGAAATTCCGCCGGGAACTGGGTGACGGCGTGGTTACGAGGATCCAGGTCCTCGGTCCCACAGCGCCCAGCTGGCGCAAGGGCGGACGCAGCGTCAACGGGCGTGGCCCCCGGGACACTTACGGATAGCCGGGCCCCAGCTCTTGAAACTTCGCCCAAAGGCGTATAGAGGCCGGTAAGGGCCGCGGCGTGTATAGGCACCCGGAGGGCGTACCACTGGGCCGCCCTAGGCGGGGCCAAGAGCCTCGCACAGGCACATTCACCGTCCGCCCACGCCCCTGGAATGCGAGGATATGGGCGTGTTCGCGGTAGAATTGACCGAGATAACTGGGCGCGGATGAAACGTTGACTTCAGTCCGTTCTCCGCGCGCGTCCCGCACGCAGAGCGCGGATCACCGACCGTCATCGAGTCACCGGCGCCATAGGTTTGTGCCTGTTGGCGGGTCACTTTTCCCTGCGAAAAGAAATCAGCCGGCCATCATCGAGAACAGAGGAGTCGCAGCGCCTGTGGCTAACGACAATACAGATATTCTGGCAGCAGATACAGCGGTCGAGGATGGCCGTACCCCTGACACCCCGGCTGCGTCTACCAGCCCAAGGGAGTACGGTGCCAGCGACATCACTGTCCTTGAAGGCCTCGAAGCTGTCCGCAAGCGCCCGGGCATGTATATCGGTTCCACGGGTCCCCGGGGACTCCACCACCTGGTCTATGAAGTGGTGGACAACTCCGTGGATGAGGCACTCGCCGGGTACTGCAGCCATATCGAAGTGGTCCTGCAGGCCGACGGCGGCGTCAAAGTAGTCGACGACGGCCGCGGAATCCCGGTGGACATGCACCCCACCGAGCACAAGCCCACCGTCGAGGTGGTCATGACCATCCTGCACGCCGGCGGCAAATTCGGTGGCGGCGGGTATGCGGTCTCCGGCGGCCTGCACGGTGTGGGCATTTCCGTGGTCAACGCCCTCTCCAGCAGGGTGGACACCGAGGTAAGGCGCCAGGGCCACGTCTGGCGGATGTCCTTTGCCGACGGAGGCAAGCCGCAGGGCAGCCTGGTCCAAGGTGAAGAGACCGATGCCACCGGCACCACCCAGACCTTCTATCCGGACCCGGCGATCTTTGAAACCACCGAGTTCGACTTTGAGACCCTCCGTGCCCGCTTCCAGCAGATGGCCTTCCTCAACAAGGGCCTGCGCATAACGCTGACGGATGAGCGTGCCGCCGAAAGTGATGAAACCGACGGCGACCTCGACCTCGATGACCTCAGCACCGACGGCGAGATCAGCGCCGAACACCGCACCGTGGTCTACCAGTACGACGAAGGCCTGCTGGACTACGTCAAGCACCTGAACTCGGGCAAGAAGGTGGAGGTGGTCCACGAGGACGTCATCGCCTTCGAAACCGAGGACACTGAACGCCGGATTGCCCTGGAAATGGCGATGCAGTGGACCAGTGCCTATTCCGAGAGCGTGCACACCTACGCCAACACCATCAACACCCACGAGGGCGGCACCCATGAAGAAGGCTTCCGTGCCGCACTGACGTCCTTGATAAACAGGTATGCCCGGGAAAAGGGCATCATCAAGGAGAAGGACGACAACCTCACGGGCGACGACATCCGCGAGGGCCTCACCGCGGTCATCTCCGTCAAACTGGCGGAGCCCCAGTTCGAAGGCCAGACCAAGACGAAGCTGGGCAACTCCGAGGTCAAGGGATTCGTCCAGCGCGTGGTCACCGACGGCCTGGGCGACTGGCTGGAGCGCAACCCGGGCCCCGCGCGCGACGTCATCCGCAAGGCCATTTCGGCGGCACAGGCACGCATGGCCGCGCGGAAGGCCCGCGACAACGCCCGTCGCAAGAGCCCGCTGGAATCGTTCGGCATGCCGGGCAAGCTTTCCGACTGCTCCTCCAAGGACCCGGAGAAGTGCGAGGTCTACATCGTGGAGGGCGACTCCGCCGGCGGTTCCGCCAAGCGCGGCCGCAACCCCGAAACACAGGCCATCCTGCCCCTGCGCGGCAAGATCCTGAATGTGGAACGTGCACGCCTGGACAAAGCCCTGGGCAACGCGGAGGTCCAGTCCATGATCACCGCGTTTGGCACCGGGATTGGCGAGGACTTCGACCTCGCCAAACTTCGGTACCACAAGATCGTGCTCATGGCCGATGCCGACGTGGACGGCCAGCACATCACCACCCTGCTGATGACCTTGCTGTTCCGCTACATGCGTCCCCTGATCGAGAACGGCTATGTCTACCTGGCACAACCGCCGCTGTACCGGATCAAGTGGTCCAACGCACCGCACGACTACGTGTACAGCGACCGCGAACGCGACGCCAAATTGGTGGCTGGCCAGGCGGCCGGACGCCGCATCCCCAAGGACAACGGCATCCAGCGCTACAAGGGCCTGGGCGAGATGGACTACACCGAGCTTCTGGGACACCACCATGGACCCTGACCACCGCACCCTGCTGCAGGTGACCATGGATGACGCCCTTGCCGCCGACCAGATCTTCTCCGTCCTCATGGGCGAAGACGTGGAGTCACGGCGTAACTTCATTCAGCAGAACGCCAAGGACGTCAGGTTCCTGGACATCTAAGGACCCGCTCCAAAGTATTCGGAACCAGACATATACCTGAAACGGAAATAAAGAATGAGCGACGAAACCCCCGATATTCCCGCCCCCGAGGCCGGAGAACCGGACACCGTTCTTGAAGGCGACGTGCTGATCGACCGCGTTGAACAGGTGGACCTGCAAACGGAAATGCAGCGGTCCTACCTGGACTACGCCATGGCCGTCATCGTAGGACGTGCCCTCCCGGACGTCCGCGACGGCCTCAAGCCCGTCCACCGCCGCGTGCTCTATGCGATGTTCGACGGCGGATACCGCCCCGACCGTTCCTTCAACAAGTGCGCCCGCGTGGTGGGCGAAGTCATGGGCCAGTACCACCCGCACGGCGACACCGCCATCTACGATGCCCTGGTCCGCCTGATCCAGGACTGGACCATGCGCTACCCGCTGGCGCTCGGCCAGGGCAACTTCGGTTCGCCAGGCAACGACGGTGCCGCCGCACCCCGGTACACCGAGACCAAGATGGCGCCCCTGGCCATGGAAATGGTCCGCGACATCGACGAGGAAACCGTCGATTTCCAGGACAACTACGACGGCAAGAATCAGGAACCCACCATCCTGCCCGCCAGGTTCCCCAACCTGCTGGTGAACGGATCCTCCGGCATTGCGGTCGGCATGGCCACCAACATCCCGCCGCACAACCTGCGGGAAGTGGCGGACGGGGTCCAGTGGTACCTGGCCAACCCCGGCGCCACCCGCGAGGAACTCCTCGAAGAACTGCTGCTGCGGGTCAAGGGCCCGGATTTCCCCACGGGTGCCACCATCCTGGGACACAAGGGCATCGAAGACGCCTACCGGACCGGCCGCGGTTCCGTCACCATGCGTGCAGTGGTTGCGGTGGAGGAACTCCAGGGACGCACCTGCCTGGTGGTCACGGAACTGCCGTACCAGGCCAACCCTGACAACCTGGCCATCAAGATCGCCGAATTGGTCAAGGACGGCAAAATCTCCGGCATCGCGGACCTCCGCGATGAAACCTCCGGCCGCACCGGCCAGCGCCTGGTGATCGTGTTGAAGCGCGACGCCGTACCCAAAGTGGTGCTGAACAACCTCTACAAGCACACCGAGCTGCAGAGCAACTTCTCCGCCAATATGCTGGCCATCGTTGACGGCGTGCCCCGGACACTCAGCCTGGATGCCTTCATCCGGCACTGGGTGACCCACCAAATGGACGTCATTGCACGCCGAACCCGGTACCGCCTGCGCAAGGCCGAGGAGGAAGCCCATATCCTCCGTGCCCTGCTGAAGGCACTGGATATGCTCGACGAAGTCATCGCCCTGATTCGCGCCTCGAACACCACCGAAGCCGCACGCGACGGGTTGATGGAACTGCTTGATATCGACGAGCTGCAGGCCCGCGCCATCCTGGACATGCAGCTGCGCCGCCTCGCCGCCCTGGAACGCCAGAAGATCCAGGACCGGCACACCGAGCTCGAGGCCCTGATCGCCGAATACAACGCGATCCTGGCCTCCGAACAGCGCCAGCGCGAGATCATCAGCGTCGAGCTGGCCGAAATCGTGGACAAGCACGGCGATGACCGCCGCACCAAGATCCTCATGGGCTTCGATGGCGATATGTCCATGGAAGACCTGATCCCCGAAGAGGAAATGGTGGTCACCATCACCCGCGGCGGCTACGTCAAGCGCACGCGCAGTGACAACTACCGCTCACAACAGCGCGGCGGCAAAGGCATCAAGGGTGCCCAGCTTCGCGGCGACGACGTCGTGGAACACTTCTTCGTCACCACAACGCACCACTGGCTGCTCTTCTTCACCAACCTCGGCCGTGTATACCGTGCCAAGGCGTACGAGCTCATGGAAGCGGGCCGGGACGCCAAGGGCCAGCACGTTGCCAACCTGCTCGCATTCCAGCCTGACGAACACATTGCCCAGGTGCTGGACCTGAAGGACTACCAGCAGGCGCCGTACCTGGTGCTCGCCACCAAGCGGGGCCTGGTGAAGAAGACGAGGCTCGAGGACTACGACACCAACCGTTCCGCCGGCGTCATTGCGATCAACCTGCGCGACGGCGACGAACTGGTGTCGGCGCAGCTCGTCTCGGAAACAGACGACCTCTTCCTGGTCTCCCGCATGGGCCAGTCCATCCGCTTCACCGCTACGGACGACGCCCTGCGCCCCATGGGCCGGGCAACCTCCGGCGTTACCGGGATGAAGTTCCGCGAGGACGACGAACTGCTGGCCGCCGACGTGGTGACTGACGGCTCGTTCGTCTTCATCGTGACGGAGGGCGGGTACGCCAAACGCACGGCGGTGGAGGAATACCGCCTCCAGGGCCGTGGCGGGCTCGGCATCAAGGTTGGCAAGTACCAGGAAGAACGCGGCCACCTCGTGGGAGCCCTCATCGTCCAGGAAGAGGATGAGGTCCTGGTGGTCATGGAGGGGGGCAAGGTGGTCCGGTCTTCCGTGGCCGGTGTTCCGGCAAAGGGCCGTGACACGATGGGCGTCATCTTCGCCAAACCGGACAAGAATGACCGGATCATCGAGGTGGCGCGTAACAGCGAACGGGGCCTCGAGGACGATGAATCCGCCGAGGATGACGTAACGTTGGCTGAAGATGGCGGTCCCGCTGGGGATTCCGCCGAGCCAGCAATGGCAGAAGAATCACCGGCCGTTGAGTCAGAGGACGCCTCGGGCGACGCTGAGCCGAACGAAGACAACACGGAGGTAACGAGTGAGTAATTCCGACTCATTTCCCAAGCCGAACAGCACTGTTCCTGACGGGAACCGGCCTTCAGCGGCGCCCCGCGTGAACGCCCCCGTCCGTCCGCAGCAGCGACCGGCAGCGGCCGCAGGTGCCCCCGGGCAGCGTCCCGCGGTGCCGGGCCAGCGCCCGCAACAGGGCGACCGCCCCGCGCAGCCCGGTCAGCGGCCCTTCCAGGGCCAGCCCGGCCAGCGCCCTGCAGCATCCGGCCAGCGGCCGGCCCAGGGACAGGGCAATCCCGGCCTGGTGAAGCCCGCACCGAAGGCAAAGGTACGGCGGGCCCGGCTGCTGATCAGCAAGGTGGACCCTTGGTCGGTGCTGAAGATGGCATTCCTGCTGTCGGTGGCACTTGGCATCGTCACCGTGGTGGCAGCAATTGTCTTGTGGACGGTGCTGGACCTGACCGGAATCTTCGACCAGGTGGACAGCCTGCTGGGAACGCTCGCCGGCTCCGAAAGCGGCGGCTTCGAACTGAAGAAGGTGGCTTCGCTGGGGCAGGTGGCTTCATTTGCCACCATCATCGCTGTGGTCAACGTTGTGCTGCTGACGGCGCTGTCCATGCTCTCTGCCGTCCTCTACAACATTTCCGCCACGCTTGTGGGTGGAATTGGCGTTACCTTGACGGACGATTAAGAACCCGCTTTCACCGGGGTTAATCCGGTGGAAATGCCCGATTTGAGATCGGGCCGGGATGTGCTGTAAAGTCATATCTCGGCCCGATGAGGCATCGGGGCGTATAGCTCAGGCGGTTAGAGCGCTTCGCTGATAACGAAGAGGTCCCAGGTTCAAGTCCTGGTACGCCCACGGAACCTGTGCAGGTTTCAAACGGAGGTTTGGTCCGGATCCGTCCGGTACCCGGCCGGAACGGGGAGCATGTGAAGAAGTTGCTGGTACTCGCAGCGGCGATCGCAGGTTTCCTGGTCTTCCGGAAAGCACAGGAATCCGAAGCCCGGAAAACAGTCTGGAGCAAGTCAACCGACACGGTTGACTAGCCTGGACGCCAGGTACGGAAGCCGTCAAGGCCTCGTATTTCCTGGGGTATGATGGACGGGTTGCTTCTTATGGGGGCATGGCGCAATTGGTAGCGCACCTGCTTTGCAAGCAGGGGGTTCGGGGTTCGAGTCCCCGTGCCTCCACCATAGGAAAGTCCCGGTCAGCGGAAACGCCGGCCGGGATTTTTTGTTCTCCTTTCCCTCCGGGGACGTCACCAGGGGGTATCCAATGAACTTCTTCTTCGCGGCCCTGGGTGTCCTCGGCGTCGCCTCGTCGGGCCCCCTCATCGCTGCAACCCTGGGTGCCACCAGCGTCAGCGCCCTCGCCATCGCCTTTTGGCGCAACGCCATCGGTTCCGTGGTCATGGCTGCGCCCACACTTATCCGGGAGCCCCGCCAGTTCGGCAGCATCACTGCCCGCGAGTTCCGCTGGTCCCTGCTGGCCGCCGTCGCCCTCGCCCTGCACTTCGCCTGCTTCATCACATCGCTGCAACTGACCTCCGTTGCCGCGGCCACAGCGCTGGTGTGCCTGCAGTCCGGCTGGATAGCCGTCTTCCAACTCATCCGCGGAACCCGGCACCGCTGGCAGGTCCTTGCCGGCCTGGGCATTGCCTTCGGCGGCGTTGTCGCGATTACCGGCTTCGATTTGGGATCCTCTCCGCAGGCACTGACCGGAGACCTGCTGGCCATGGCGGGCGGCGCCCTGGCGGGGCTCTACACGCTGGCCGGCGGCAGGGCCCGGCAGAGCATGACCACGGGGACGTACACCACGCTCTGCTACGGGATGTGCGCGGTCCTCGTGGCGGTGCTGGCCGTGGTGGCCGGCCAGCCCCTGGCCGGGTTCGAGCCGGCAGGGTGGCTGGGTATCGCTGCCATCACCGTCTGCGCCCAGTTGGTGGGCCATACGGCCTTCAACCACCTGCTGGCCACCATGAGCCCCCTCATCGTCTCCATGATCATCCTGCTGGAAATTCCCGGGGCCGCGCTGCTGGCTGCCGTCTTCCTGCACGAGACCCTTCCGGCGGGCACCTACGCCGGGCTGGGCCTCATCCTGGCGGGACTCGCCGTCGTCGTCCTGGGGCAACGCTCCGGCAGGGCAGGGAAGCCGCCACTGCCGCCCGGGGAGGAACCGCCGTCGGGCCGTCCACTGGCCGAACTGGGGACGGACTGACAGGAAGCCTGCCGCCGCCGGGCCCTACTGTCCGCCGCGGCGTACGGGCTGGGCGGTGTTGACGGTGTGGATGGCCCGCAGGAGCTTCGCCGGGAAATACACGGAAAAAAAGACCACCATGGGGGCCTTCAATGCCATCTTGCGCACATTATGGGCTTTGTAGGTCCGGTCGAACCGGGTGACGTAGTAGCGGTAGTCCCGCGGAGAGTCCTCAAGCCGGCGCGCGGACATGCCGGACACCATCTGCGGCCAGTAGCGGACCGGCAGCTCATGGTCGGCCAGGTGCAAGGACAAATCGATGTCCTCGTGCATCTCGTCTTTCTCGTCCCGGCAGGTCTCGTCCCGGATGGTCTCCCAGGCGCTGGCGCGCAGCGCCATGTTGGAGCCAAACAAGAAATGGTACTGGTGCTTGGCCAGCTTCAGCATGAGCTGGCGCATCTTGTCGTCCGCCTTCAGCCCAAAACGGCGCATCGGCATGTCGTAATACACCACGGGCCCGGTTGCGGCCTGGACGACGGGATCTGCAAAGGCCTTCTGGACTTGTTCCACCCAGTCGGGTTCTACGATGGAATCCGCGTCAATCCGCCCAAGGACATCTCCCGTGGCGTGATTGAGCCCGAAGTTCCTGGTGGGGATCAGGCCCTGCTCCCGGTCCTGGCTGAGCAGGATGATGGGGCTTTCCGGGTATTCGAGCTGCATCTGGCTGACGATCGCGGCCGTGCGGTCGCTCGAGAGGTTGTCCACCACGATAATCTCGTGGGCCGGAACCGACTGGTAGATGGCAGCGATCAGGCACTGCCTGATGACGCTTTCCTCGTTGTACGCCGGAATGACAATGGACACGCGGAGCTGTTCGGCTGCGTCGTTCAAGGCATCCCCAGAGGATCGATCGGCTGACATCAGTTCAAATCTAGCATCCGGGCGGTGTCCTGCCGCGGCCGGGCCCGGAGCCTACGCGGGCACACAAAAGGGGCCCCGTTCAAAACGGAGCCCCCAGTGCGTGGTGAGGGACTAAGCCTCGGTGGTGCCCTTACCGTCGTTGCCGATGTTCGACGCGATGTTCTTGGTGGCCGTCTTGGCATCAGTTGCGGCGGTGGATGCTTCCCCTGCCGCATCGTCGGCCACGTGCTTGGCCTTGTCAGCGGCGTCTGCAGCCTTGTCCTTGACCGCTTCGGCCGCGTCCGCTGCCTTGTCGGCGACGGCGGAGGCTGCGGAACCTGCGGCGTCTGCAGCCTTACCGGCGGCGTCGGCCACATGCTCCTTGACCTCGCTGACGGTGGTGGCGGGCACCGGAGCAGGCGTGGGGCTAACCGGCGACGGAGTCTTCCAGGGGTCCTCCACGGGCTTGGAGGCCTTCCAGGCGGCAACGCCGGCGGCCACTGCCGCCGCAATCACGCCAAAGACCAGCCAGCCGCGCTTCTTCTTGGGCTCGGGCTGCGACAGCTGGAGGCCGACCGTGCGGCCTGCCTCGGTTGCGGCGGCCTTGAGCTGCGTTCCGGTGGCCTGTGCCTGCTCCTGGATGGCGTGCACGATTCCCGCGTCGCCGAGCTTCTGGGCGACGGCGTCGACGCGGGCAGGTGCACCTTCAAGGGTGCGGTGCACCGCGTCCGAAGCCACGCCGATCTGGTCGGAGAGCTTGGGCAGGTAGTCCACCACCACGCGGTCACGGGCGTTCAGGACCACGGGCGTTGCCTTGTCCAGGGCGTCGTGAAGCTTGGGCGATGCGTTTTCCACGACGTCGTTGATCTTCGGCGCCAACTGGGCCAGTCCGTCCTGGATCCTGGGAGTCACAGTGGCGACACCGTCAGCCAGGTTGTGCGCTGCGGTCTTCAGGCCCTCCTGGATTTTGGGAGATGCGGTATCCAGGCTGTGCTGGAGCCGCGGAACAGCCCAGTCCACCGCTGCTTCCACCCGGGGGGCCGCCCAGTCCTTGGCATTTTCCACCGCACTGGTGACCGACTGCTCAAGGTCACGGGCAATACGATCCGATTTCTTCACAACTACCTCCCGATTAATGTGACGGTTCTGTCGCTAGCCTACGTGCCCGGACCACCACGGGCTATTCACTCTGCGGATTTTAGGCCGATTTCACCCAGCGCGGAACTGCTGCCGCAGCCGTTGCCGCCCAAAGTGGACATGGAAGAATGAGGCTTATGACTGCCATCGCAACTGCAAAAGCAACCATCCACACCAGCCTCGGCGACATCGTGGTTAACCTCTTCGGGAACCACGCGCCCAAGACGGTCAAGAACTTCGTTGGCCTTGCCACCGGCGAGCAGGCCTGGACCCACCCGGAAACCGGTGAGGACAAGACCGGCACTCCGCTGTACAACGGAACCATCTTCCACCGCATCATCAAGGACTTCATGGTCCAGGCCGGCGATCCCCTGGGCCGCGGAACCGGTGGCCCCGGCTACCGCTTCGATGACGAAATCCACCCGGAACTGAGCTTCAACCAGCCCTACAAGCTCGCCATGGCCAACGCCGGCATCCAGATGGGCAAAGGCACCAACGGTTCACAGTTCTTCATCACCACCATTCCCACGGACTGGCTGCAGGGCAAGCACACCATTTTCGGTGAGGTGGCGGACGAGGAGTCCAAGAAGGTCGTCGACGCCATCGAAGGCGTCCGCACCGGCATGGGTGACCGCCCCGTGGAGGATGTCACCATCAACAGCATCGACATCGAACAGCTCTAATACCACAGCATGAGTTACGGAATTCCGTCGGCTGAGCCGTCCGCCCAGGTTCCGGTCTGCCCCCGGCACCCGGACCGGCCGTCCTATGTGCGCTGCCAGCGCTGCGGCCGCCCGGCGTGCCCGGACTGCCAGCGGGCGGCCGCCGTCGGATTCCAGTGCGTTGACTGCGTCAACGAAACCCGGCGGACGACGCCCGAAGCCCGGACGGTCTACGGCGGGGCTGTGGCCACCGGCAGGCCGATGGTGACGTTTGCCATCATTGCGGTCTGCGCGGTCCTCCAGGTCTTCCAGTTCATTGTCCCGGGGCGGTGGATCTTCAACACGTTCGCATATGCCAACGTGTTCGTCGACCCGATTGTGGGGCAGCTTGAACCGTGGCGGATGCTCACCTCGGCATTCCTGCATTCGCCGGACAACTTCCTCCATATCCTGCTCAATATGTACACCTTGTGGATCTTCGGCCAGGCCCTGGAACCACTTCTGGGACGTTTTCGTTTCCTGGCTCTCTATCTAATTTCCGCCGTGGGGGGATCGGTCGGATACCTCTTGCTCACCCCCCTACTGACACAGGCCCCGCCGGTCGGGGTGGTTGGGGCATCCGGAGCGATCTTCGGCCTGTTTGGCGCCATGCTGCTGGTCCAGCGCCAGCGCGGAGGCGATACCCGCCAGCTGTGGGTGTTGATCGCCATCAACGGCGTCATCGGCTTCCTGGTCCCCCAAATCGCCTGGCAGGCCCACTTGGGCGGACTGGTCACCGGCGGGCTTTGTGCAGCCGTCCTCGCCTACACCCCGCGGGGACCCCGGCAGGGCCTCATCCAGGCCGCGGGGCTCGCCGCGGTGGTGGCCCTGCTTGTTGCCCTGACGTGGTTGCGGGTCTCCCTGTAACTCCCAGCGGTTCACGAGCAACCCGAATGCCCGGCACCACAGGTGCCGGGCATTCGTGTTTTCCACAGACCTTATCCACAGTGTTGGTAACTTACAGAGGTGTAGTTCAGATCCTGTTTCCCGGACAGTGGCCTTCAATTTCTTTCTCGGCCCCGGATATCCTCGATTTCTCCACACCTGTGGATAACCTGTGGGGATAGGGTTGTGCGTAAGTGGATAAGCGGACGATCCAGGGCCAATATGTGGATAACAGCCCGCAAAGTACCCCCTGGGCGCCCCCGTCCAAGGTAATACCCACACTTATCGACAGCGTTATGCACACTGTTAATAAGTAACAACCCTGTAGTTTCCCGCACCGAATTCGCGGTGCGAGTAGGCCAGACCGCCAAACCGCCTTTGATTTCCACGCTGTTACCCACAGTTGTGGATAACTTGTGGGTATCCGGATGTTGTTAAGTGCATAACCGCGGCGTCGGCCCCTCCGGCGCGTCTGCCTATGATGGTGCCCTGCCCAGCCGTTCTACCCTGAAGGACTTCCGTGAGCGCCACCGAGCACCTGTACCTCGATAAGCAGCACCCAGCCCTGTGGAGGGCGATCAGCGGCCTTGGACTGAAGGTGCAGGAGGCAGCGGAAGCCGCAGGCGTGAGCGCCGGCCTGCTGGAGCTCCTCAACGTGCGGATCTCGCAGATCAACGGCTGCGCCTACTGCCTGGACCTGCACGTGCGGAAGGCCACGGACGCAGGCGAAAGTTCCCAGCGGCTCGCGGTGCTGCCGGCATGGCGGGAAACGGCCCTGTTTACGGACAAGGAAAGGGCTGCGCTGGCGTTGGTGGAAAGCATTACGGAACTGCCCGACCAGGAATCGCGCGAGAGGGAAGAAGCCTTTGCAAGGCAGAGCCTCACGGCGGATGAATTCTCCGCAGTGAGCTGGGTGGCTGTGACCATGAATGCCTTCAACCGGGTTTCCATCACCAGCCACCATCCCGTCAGGCGCAACCGCCCCTAGCAGCGGATCCGGCCGGGACGCTGGTTATCCACAGGTATTCCACACTGTTAATAACCACATCTGCCGGGCAAATTTCCGCCTGGCTGGGCAGTCGGGCGCCACAGGAGAACGCTGATGCACGATACCGGCAACGTTATCCACACTGTGGATAACCTTGCCCACAACTGGGGACAGCCGTAGCGGCGCTACTCGGCCCAGATCCCCGAGGAACCCCGACGGTGGCTCGCCACAAGGTGCGTGTCCACTATTCCCACCGCTTCCATCAGGGCGAACATGGTGGTGGGGCCAACGAACGAGAAGCCCCGTTTCCGCAACGCCTTGGACAATGCGACCGACTCCGTCGACTGGGTGGGAATGTCCGAGGCTACACGCGGACGCGGCGTGCTCGCCGGGCGGAAACTCCAGACAAAGTCCACCAGGCCGCCGTCGTTCCGAAGCTCCAGGGTGGCCCGGGCGTTCTTGACCGCGGCATGGATCTTCAGGCGGTTCCTGACGATCCCCGGGTCCTGCATCAGCCGTTCCACGTCGCCATCGCCGAACAAGGCCACGGCGTCGGGATCAAAACCGGCAAAGGCGGCACGGAAGCCGGGACGCTTGCGCAGGATGGTGGCCCAGGAGAGCCCGGCCTGGAATCCCTCCAGGCAAATACGTTCATAGAGGCCCTGCTCGTCAGTGACGGGCAGCCCCCACTCCTGGTCGTAATAGGCGCGCATCAGCGGATCTGTGGATGCCCACGCGGGCCGGGCCAGGCCGTCGTCGCCAATGACCACGCCGGCGGAATCGGGAGACAGCTTGATCCTCCTCGAAAGTAGCGTTGCGAACGCGTCAGGAACGCCAGCGGGTGGTCATCAGGAACCCCACGATGGCAATGCCGAAGCCTGCCACGATGTTCCAGGACTGCCACGCCTGGACCGGAAAACGTCCCTCACTGATGTAGAACGTGATGATCCAGAAGAGTCCGATGATCATCAGGCCGAACATCACCGGCTTGAACCAGACGGGGTTGGGCTTGTAGGACTCGGTGGAAGCCGGCTGGGCGGTGCTGACGGTCTTCTTGCGAGGTTTCGACTCGGGCACTGGCTCTCCTTGGCAGGCTGGGCAAGCTCGGCGGCCCGGGCTTGATATCCTGCAAGAAGGAAATTGCCAGCGGTCTGCGCGATCTTGGTCAAATCTGGATTCTTACTAGCAGCCAATTCTAGCCGCAGTTGATGGGCACCCGGTGCCCGGGGTGGACGCCCGGAGGAGAACGCGTGGTATTGCAGGAGAAGGCCGGGCCCGTGGCCCCGCCCGCCCGCCGTGGCTCCTTGCTACGTGGAACCATCCAGGTCATCGGCGAACTGCTGATCACCGCAGGCATCATCCTCCTGCTCTTCGTGGCGTGGCAGCTGTGGTGGACAAATGTTGAATCCGACGCCAAACAGAGCCAGGTCATCAAGGAATTTGCCCAGGACCTCAGCACCGCCGCGCCGTCCCCGGCAGCAACGGCACCGGCCGCGCCACCGGCAGGCGGGGAAGATTTCGGCAAGCCCGTGGTGGGTACCGCCCCGGGCCACGCCGGCACGATCGGCATCATGTACATCCCCCGGTTCGGCGCCACCTACACCCGTCCAATCGTCCAGGGGACCAGCCAGGATGTGCTGGACACCTTGGGGCTGGGACACTACAGCAACACGGCCATGCCCGGCGCGGTGGGCAACTTCGCGGTGGCCGGCCACCGACAGACGCACGGCGCGGTGCTGGACAATATCCATACCCTGGTTCCGGGCGACAAGATCTACGTCCAGACCAGGGACGGCTTCTACGTCTACGTTTTCCGCAACAACCAGATAGTGCTGCCGTCCCGCACCGATGTCCTGGAACCGGTACCCACCCAACCCGGTGTGGCACCCACGGAAAGTTACCTGACCATGACCAGCTGCAACCCCCGCTTCGGCGCCGAAGAACGCATCATTGCCTATGCCCTGCTGGACAGCTGGCGTCCGGCATCCGCCGGCCCGCCGGCTGAGATCGCGGCACAGGTTGCAGCCGCCACAGGGAAGGGCTGAGCATGTACGCCTGGATTTTCCGCCACCTCCCCGGTCCGCTCTGGCTGAGGATTGTCTTCTCATTGGTACTGGTAGCCCTTGCCCTGGTATTGATGGTCCAGTTCCTGTTCCCCTGGATGTCCCACTTCACCCAATTCACCGACTCGACGATTGGTTCAGCAGACCAGCCATGACCACAACCAAGATCCTCGTAGTGGACAACTACGACAGCTTTGTCTACACCCTGGTGGGTTACCTCCAGGAGCTCGGCGCAGAAACCACAGTGGTCCGCAACGACGACGTCACCCTGGCCGAGGCGATCGAACTCGCCGGCGCCCGGGACGGCGTCCTGATCTCACCCGGGCCCGGCAACCCCGCCGAGGCAGGCGTCTGCATCGAGCTGATCAAGTGGTGCGGTGAACACGGCGTTCCGATGTTCGGTGTGTGCCTGGGCCACCAGGCACTGGCGGAAGCGTTCGGCGGCACCGTCACCCATGCCCCGGAGCTGATGCACGGCAAGACCTCGCAGGTGGAGCACAACGGCACCAGCGTGTTCGCGGGCCTCCCCTCCCCCATCACGGCCACCCGCTACCACTCGCTGGCGGCGGTCCGGGAATCCATTCCCGACGTCCTGGAGGTCACGGCACAAACCGCTTCCGGGGTGGTGATGGGACTGCAGCACAAGACCGCACCGCTTTGCGGAGTCCAGTTCCATCCCGAATCGGTCCTCACCGAGGGCGGCTACCAGATGCTTGGCAACTGGCTTGAGTCCCTGGGCATGACGGGCGCCGCCGCGCGTGCGGCGAAGCTAAGCCCGCTCATCCAGCACTAACAGGGCCGAAGGGCGGCGGTTCAGCCCTTCTTGGTGGGCTTCGGCGTGGGCGTGGGCGTGTCGGTGGGGGTCGGCGTCGGAGACGGCGTGGGGGCGGGTGCCTTGGCAACCACCACCGTGATGGTCTTTCCCTGTTCGACGGCGGCGTTGACGGGGTCGCTTTGATCCGTCACCTTGCCCGGTTCCACTTGGGAGTTCTCCACCTCGACCACCAGGGGGACCAACCCGATCCCCTTCAGCGCGGCCTCGGCTTCCTCGCGTGAGAGGCCCCGCAGTTCAGGAACCACCACCTTGCCCGTGGACACCACCAGCTCGACGCTGGTGCCCACGCCGACGCTCTGCCCGGGGGCCGGGTTCGACGTAATGACGATTCCGGCCGGCACCGTGGCGCTGTTGGCCGTGGTGGTCGATGGAGCGCCCACCAGGCCCACCTGGCGAAGGATGTCCCGTGCGGCAGCCTCGGTCTTGCCCGGGAGGCTGTCAGGAATCTTCACTGCGCTGGGGCCATCGGAGACGTTGAGGACCACCTCGGCACCTGGATCCATCGACGCCCCGGCCGAAGGGTCGGTGCCGATGGCAGTTCCCTTGGCAACGGTATCGTTCTGCAGCCTGGTGATCTTGGGGCGCAGGTTCGCGTTGTACAGCGTCTGCAGCGCGGCGCTCTCCGTCATGGCCGCCACCGAAGGTATCTGCACCTTGGCCACCGGCGCCGGGCGGTTGACTGTTTCATAAAGCCAAAGGCCGGCCCCTGCAAGGACCAGCAGGGTCAAGATCACCAGGGTGGCAATCCACGCACGACGACGGGACTTCTGCCGCCTGCTGGGCTCACGTTCCGGAGGGAGGCCGAGCGGCAGCGGCTCAGCCGTTGTGTGCGCGTCCGCCACTTCCAGCGGACCGGCCGGGTCGTCGTCGTGGTACAGGCCGGCGGCAGCCAGTCGCCCCGTGGGAGCATCATCAAGGAAGCTTGCGCCCGTCGCCGCGAAAGCCTCGGTGCGCGGCTCGGCATCCGGTACATGGTCGTTGGGATCCGTGGGCGCCTCCGACGCCGCCACGGCCGGCACGGCCACGCCGGCCTTCGCCGCCCGCAGGGCACGCCTGAAGGCTGCAGCGTCCTGGAACCTGTCGTCACGGTTCTTCTGCAGGGCCTTGGCGATGACTGTATCCAGGGCGGGCGAAACGTCGGGGTTCAGGCTGCTGGGTGGATCGGCAATTTCCCGCACGTGCTGGTACGCCACGGATACCGGGCTGTCCCCAACGAACGGCGGCCGGGAGGTCAGCATCTCGTAGAGCAGGCACGCTGCGGAGTAGAGGTCGCTGCGGGCGTCGACGGTTTCGCCCCTGGCCTGCTCCGGAGACAGGTACTGCGCCGTGCCCACCACCGCCTGGGTCTGGGTCATGGTGGCGGAGGAGTCAGCAATGGCCCGGGCAATGCCGAAGTCCATCACTTTCACCGAATTGGTACCCGGGCAGTACATCACGTTGGCCGGTTTGATGTCCCGGTGAACGATCCCGGCTTTATGGCTGTATTCCAGGGCCCCCAGCACCCCCAGGCAGTAATCGATGGCGTGATCTATGGTCACTTCCTTGGCCCGGATCATATCGCGCAGCGTTTTGCCCTCGACGAATTCCATCACGATGTAGGGCACCCGCACGTCCTCGGCGGAGCCATCGTGGACCAGGTGCTCGCCGGTATCGAAGATGGCCACGATGGAGGGGTGGTTCAAGGCAGCCACCGCCTGGGCCTCACGCTTGAACCGTGCCTGGAACTGGGGGTCCCTGGCCATGTCTGGGCGCAGCAGTTTGATGGCCACTGTCCTGCCGAGGCGGGTGTCGGTTCCCCGGTAGACATCAGCCATGCCGCCGCGGCCAATGAGGCTGCCGAGCTCGTACCGGCCGCTCAGGACACGCCGGTTATCCACCGGAAGCTTGTCCTCCCGGTGCAGCGGTGTGCGTGATGACTCATTCACTGGTGGTCCCGGCGGTCAGGGAGTGCAGGTTGGTGGCGTTCCGGGCGTTTGGCCGGCCGCACAGCTTGGCAGCGGTGAGATGGGCGTCGGCCCCGCCACGGGTGAGGTGGTGGGCGCCGGTGTCGGGGCCGCCGTGGTGGGGGCGGGTTTCGGTGCGGTGGCGTAGATGACGGTAATGAGCGAACCCTTGGGCACCGTTCCGGTGGGGTTTAGCTCCAGGACAGTTCCAGGGGTTGCAGTACTCTCCTGCGGCAGGACCGTCACCTGGAGCCCCAGGCCTGCCAGCGAAGCCTGGACCTGCCGGTAATCCTTGCCCAGATAGGCCGCGGGGATCACGTTGACCGTGTCCTGGGTGGGCGTGGGCGTGGGGGTCGGTGTGCTGCGGGTCTGTGTGGGCGTGGCCGACGGGGTGGTGCGGGTGGGGGTGGCCGACGGGGAAGGGCTGCTGCTGGTGCTGGTGCTGGTGCCGGACGTCGGGTTGCCGGTCGGCGAGAAGAGGCCCACCTGGTTCAGCAGGAAACCCACCAGGGCAAACAGGAGCAGCAGGATTAAGGCGACCAAAGGCCAGGTCCAGGGACTGCGGCCCTTGCGCCGCGGCTCGTCGGCGGGGCCGTCGTCGTACGTCTCCTCCTCCTGGTCCCAGTTCCGCTCCGCCTCCAGGGCGTTCGCGCGAGCGAGGGGCCCCTGCGGACCGTCCGCGCCGGCCGCCGCTGCGCCTGCAGCAACCCCGGCCGCGGCACCGGCACCCAGGACCGGCAATGCCGACGTTGCGGTGGGAGCGGAATCACGCTGAGCGCCGATCACGCCGGTGGGAGCAGTGGCTGTGTCCACCGGGGCGGTGATGGGTCCGGTCTCGGCATCGAACAGCAGCATGCCCGGCACGGCGGCGCGTGCTGCGTTGATGTCGCCGTTCCGGATGGCCTCCGCGGCCTCAGCCAGTTTGATGGCGTTGGCCGGGCGGTTCTTCGGATCCTTGGCCAGCATGGACATCAGGAGCGCACGGACCGGGGTGGGCAGGGACTCCGGGAGTGGAGGCGGCGCATCGTTCACCTGGGCCAGGGCAATGGCGATCTGCGATTCACCGGAGAAGGGCCGGTGGCCGGTGAGGCACTCGTAGCCGATGACGCCCAGGGAATAGATGTCCGATGAACCGGTAGCCGTCTGCCCGGTGGCCTGTTCCGGCGCCAGGTACTGTGCTGTCCCCATGACCTGGCCCGTCTGGGTCAGGGGGACCTGGTCGGCGAGGCGGGCGATACCGAAGTCGGTGACCTTCACCCGGCCGTCGGGGGTGATCAGCAGGTTGCCCGGCTTGACGTCGCGGTGGACCAGGCCCTGTGCGTGGGCAACGGCCAACGCCCGGGCGGTCTGGGCGATCATCGAGAGCGTACGGTCCGGCGAGAGCACTTGTTCGTGCTCGATGATGCTGCTCAGCGGCTGGCCCGGGACCAGTTCCATGACCAGGTAGGCGGAGCCCTCTTCTTCGCCATAGTCGAAGACGTTGGCGATGCCCACGTGGTTGAGCAGGGCCGTGTGGCGGGCCTCGGCGCGGAAACGCTGCAGGAAGCCGGGGTCGCCGGTGTATTCCTCCTTCAGCACCTTGATCGCGACGATGCGGCCCAGGACGAGGTCTTTGGCTTTCCAGACTTCGCCCATACCGCCGATCGCGATCCGCGTGGTCAGCTGGAATCTGCCGCCGAGGGTGATTCCGGTTGTAGGCCTCACTTATTCAACACCGCCTCAAAAATCTTCTTCGCGTTCGGACTGGTCAGCTTTGCTCCCGCGTAGATGTCTACGCCTTCCATGACAATCGTGACGCTGACTTTCGGGTTATCAGCGGGGGCGAACCCGGTGAACCACGAATTGTTGGTTCCGTTTCCGAGCTCGGCGGTGCCGGTCTTGCCCGCGACCTGTACCCCGGGGACGGCGGCGCCCTTGGCGATGCCGTCAGTCACCACGCTGGTCATCCAGTCGGTGATTTGCTTGGCGATTTCCGGGGTGGTGGACGTCCTGAGCTGTGCCGGCTGGGGCTCGTCAATGACGCGCAGATCCGGGGACCGCAGGGTCTTGACCAGGCTCGGTGCCATCTGGACGCCGCCGTTCGCGATGGCGTTTGTCATCATGTTGACCTGCAGCGGCGTGACACGGACATCCTTCTGGCCGATGGCGGACTGGGCCAGTCCGGGCTTGTCCAGGTTGTCGGGGAACCCATTTCCGGTCGCGTGGCCCAGCTTCAGTAGACCCCCAACATCCTCGCCGAGCCCGAACTTCTTGTACTGGGCCGCGATGGCGTCGCGGCCAAGGTCCAGGGCGATGCTGGCGAACGGCGTATTGCAGGACTGCTGCAGCGCGAAAGCGAAGCTTGCGGTGTCCTTGGTGTAGCAGTTGCCGCCGGCATAGTTGGGCAGTTTGTACTGGATGCCGTCGAACGGCATTTCCGCGGGGTTGGGAAGGACGCTGTCTTTGTTGTACTTTCCGGAAGCCAGGGCGGCCGCCGTATCAACGAGCTTGAATACCGAACCCGGAGCGAGGAGTTCGCCGGTGGGGCCGCTGACGTTCTGGTTCAAGTTGATGCCAGGGACCTTCACCAGTTCGTTCATGTTGGCGCTTTCCGCGGCGGCGTTCTGCGTGGCTGCCAGGTTCGGGTTATAGGACGGCTTGGATGCCATGGCCAGGATGGCGCCGGTCTTGGGGTTGGTGACCACGATCGAACCGCGCTGGCCGTCCGGGATCAGGCTGTAGGCGAGCTGCTGGAGCTGGGGGTCGATGGTGAGCTCCACCGACGCGCCCTTGGGCTGGTTACCCAAGAAGAGTTGGCCCACCCGGTCCAGGAAGAGCTGGTCGGAATTGCCCGCAAGTTCGGCGCCCATGGACTGCTCCAGCCCTGTGGCCCCGTAGTTTTTGGAGAAGTATCCTGTGAGCCCGGCGTAGAGCTCCGGCTGCGCGTAGGTACGTTGGAACTTGCAGGTCTCCGAACCGGTATCCACCGACTCCGCCACCGGCGTCCCGCCCACGATAATGGCGCCGCGGTCGTTGCAGTAGTTCTGGAGAATGGCGCGCTGGTTCAGCGGATTGGTTTTGAGGTCGTCGGCCCCCACAACCTGCACGAAGCTGATGGCGCCGAAGATCAGGGCAAACATAGCCACTGCGGCTACCCAGGAGTGTCGGATCGCCTGGTTCATGCCTGTTTCACCGCCTCTGTTGGAGTATCAATGCCAATTGCCGCCGCCGTTCCGGTGGGAGGGAGCGGAGTTGTGTCCACAGGGCCGCGCGCCGCGTGCGAAATCAGCAGGAGAAGTCCTGCGATGATCCAGTTGGCCAAGAGCGAGGAACCCCCGGCAGCAAGGAACGGTGTGGTGAGCCCGGTCAGGGGAATGAGCCGGGTGACGCCGCCAATGACCACGAAGCATTGAAGGGCGATTGCGAAGGACAGGCCGCAGGCAAGGAGCTTTCCGAATGCATCACGGGTGCCCAGGGCGGCACGGAAGCCGCGGGTGATAAACAGCAAGTACAGCAGGACCACGGCGAACAGGCCGATCAGGCCAAGCTCCTCGCCCAGTGAGGCGACGATCATGTCGCTGTTGGCGAAGGGAACAAGGTCCGGCCGCCCTTGGCCAAGGCCGGTGCCCACCAGCCCACCGTTGGCCATGCCGAACAGCCCCTCAATGACCTGCCGGCTGCCGTTCTCGTAGACATCGGGGGAGAAGGCGTTGAGCCAGCCATAGACGCGCTGCTGGACGTGGGAGAACACCTGAGCCGCAATGAAGCCGCCGCCAAGGAGCAGGGCCATCCCGATCACCACCCAGCTGATCCTGCTCGTGGCTACGTAGATCATCACGATAAACAGGCCGAAAAACAGCACGGAGGAACCCAGGTCCCGCTGGAAGACAAGTACGCCGATGCTGACCAGCCATGCCGTGATCATGGGTCCCATGTCCTTGAACCGCGGGAACTGCATGGGGCCGATCTTGCGGCCAGCCAGCAGGATGAGGTCGCGGTTGGAGGAAAGATACCCGGCAAAGAATATGGCCAGGGTGATTTTGGCTACCTCGCCCGGCTGGAAGGTCATGGAACCCACCCTGATCCACACCTGCGCGCCAAGGATCTCGCCAGCGCCAATCCCTGGGACAAGCGGCAGGATCAGCAGCAGGGCCGAGGCAGCCAAGGAGATGAAGGTGAACCGTCGCAGGACGCGGTGGTCCTTAAGGAAGAAGACCACCGCCATGGCCACCGCCATGGCGATGAGGGTCCACCGGAGCTGGTTGTTGCCGGTGTCCTCGCCGGGAGCGTCCAGGCGGTGGATCATCGCGAGGCCCAAGCCATTGAGGGCAACAACGATTGGAAGTATTACTGGATCGGCATATTTTGCCCGGAACCGCAATACTCCGTGGAACACCAAGGCGGCAACGGCGAGCAGGCTTGACTGGAACCAGAAATCGGAGTCGAAGGCCTTCTCCTGGTCCACGCCCACCAGCATGTTGGCGCCGATGCCCACCATCAGTGCCAGCAGCAGCAGGAGGAGTTCAACGTTGCGGCGGGGCTTGGGGGCGGTATTGACCTGGCTCATTTGGCCCCCTGGCAGGTGACGGTGGGTGTGGGTGAAGGTGACGGTGCCGTCGGTGTGGGCGTGGGAGCTGGAGCGCCTGATGCCGGCGGGGGAGCCGCACTGTCGGTTGGTGCGGGCGGCGACGCGGACGCGGACGGCCTGGGGCATTCCTCTTCCGGTGAGGTGCTGCCCGTCAGTTCGAGGTTCTTGACAATCCGCTGGGCGTCGTAGAGGTCGTTCGCCGGCACGGTCTGGCGGACGCGCTGCTGCGAGAAGGGCGGCAGGGAATCCATCCGGATATCAGTCACAGCTTCGAGGGACGAGAGCTGGATGGGGCCAAGCCGCTGGGAAACCCCGTTGTAGATGGCCACCCGGGAGTCAAACTCGCCCACGTAATAGCGGGTTTGCGTCCAGGCGTATCCCAGCCATAGGCCGATCGCCACCACGACCACGACGGCGGCCGCAACGGACCACGCGATCCAGCGGCGTGGACGAAGCGGAACAAGGGTGTCCGCGGTGTCGCCGGCAGGTTCCGCTTTGTGGGTGAGCAGTGTCGCTGCGCGCCTGGCCACGGTACGGCCGGCAACCGTGGGGATGGACCCGGATTCCGCGGCCGAAGCAGCCGCGCCCACCAGTTCATGTGGACGGGAGGCGAGCTCCTCGCGGAGGACCTCGGCGGACAGGTGTTCGCCCAAGTGCGGGTCCGTGCTACCGGGCTCGGCGGAACCTGAGTCCGGGTCGGTGGCGTCGCCGTCCCCGGGGTCGGTGGATGCGGAGCCGTTCGCATCGTCGCCGGTGCCTCTATCCGCCGGTGCGGGAGCCTGACTGGCTTGATCCGCGGCGGGGGTTGCAGGCTTGGCGGTCCCTCCGGCAGCTGCCGCGGCAGCGGACTTGGTGCCCGGCGGCGGCATGATGATCTCGACGGCGGCCGTGCTGACGTCGTCGGGCGTTTCCGGAACGATGTCCAGCACCACCACGGTGACGTTGTCCGGGGAGCCAGCCTCAAGGGTCAGGTCAACCAGGGTTTCCGCGCACTCGCGCAGGTCCTTGGTTTCCCGGATTGTCCGTTCGACTGCATGCCCTGCAACGTAGTTCAGTCCATCCGAGCACAGCAGCCAGCGGTCGCCCTGCCGCGCTTCGAGGGTGTCCAGATCCAGCTCGGGGCTGGCGTCGACATCACCCAGGACACGCATCAGTACGTTCTTGTGCGGGTGCGTTTCGGCTTCCTCGGGCCGGAGGCGGCCTTCGTCGATCAGCCGCTGGACAAAGGTGTGGTCCACGCTGACTTGCTTGAATTCGCCGTCGCGGAGCCGGTAGGCGCGGGAATCACCGATGTGGGCGAAGTGCAGCTTTCCCCGGCAAGCAGCAGGGCGGTCACGGTGGTGCCCATTCCCGCGAGCTTGGGATTGATGTGCACCAGTTCGGAGAGCAGGGAGTTGGCGGTCTGTATTTCGTCGGCCAGGATGGTGCCGGCATCGTCGCCGTAGTCGGGCCGGTCCAGGTGGATCATGTCCAGGACGGTGGCGGCGGAGGCGACGTCACCACCTGCGTGCCCACCCATGCCATCGGCCACCACTGCGAGGTGCCGGCCGACGTAGGCGGAGTCGTCATTCTTGGAGCGGATCCGGCCCACGTCCGAACGCGCTGCGTAGCGCATGATGAGGGGCCGCTCCGCCGGATCGGATCCGGGTGCGGGTTTTTCAGTCACGGCCACGGCTACGGCCTCAATTCGATGACCGTCTTGCCGATTCTCACGGGTACCCCTGGCTCAACCGGCAAGGCGCGGGTCAGTTGCTGGTCTCCCAGGTATGTTCCATTGGTGGAGCCGAGATCTTCGATGAACCACCGGCTTCCCTGCGGGAACAGCCTGGCGTGGCGGCCGGAGGCGTAATCGTCCTCCAGGACCAGGGTGGCTTCCTGGGCGCGTCCCAGGAGGATGGGGCTGGCGGCCAGGGGAAGGGTCTTGCCCTTGAGTGGGCCTTCCACGACCACCAGTTGCCGGGCCTGCTGCTTCACAGGCTGTTGCGTCGGTTCGGCCAGTTCCGGGTTGCGCCGGACCTGGCGTGCCGTGGGTGCGCCGGCCGCTGCCTTGCGGCCCACCATGAGGTCGCGGCGCATGGCGGAGACGATGCTGAAGATGAGTACCCAGAGGAGCAGCAGGAAGCCGAACCGCAGCGCGGTGATGGTGAGGTCGCTCATGCGCGGCCACCCGGGCTGGCAGGAAGCAGGCGGAAGATAATCTTTGTCCGTCCCATCGTGATGGTGGAGCCGTCCGTGAGTTCGGTGCTCCCGGAGACCCTCTGCCCGTTGACGTAGCTGCCGTTGGTGGAACCAAGGTCCACCGCATTCGTTACGCCGTCGGCCGTGCGGATTTCGAGGTGGCGGCGCGAGACACCCGTGTCCTCGATATGGATGTCTGCCTCGGAGGACCGGCCCAGGATGATGGACGGGGCGTTCAGCGAATAGCGCTGGCCGTCGATATCGAGCACAGGCTGGAGCCTCGCGGGCTGCCGGCTCGGTGCTGCGGGAACGTTGGGCCGCGCCGGGGCGGGTGCCGGAGCTGGGGAGCCTTGGGATTTCTCGGTGGAGGAAGCGATCTCGAAGTCACCGGCCCGAAGCCCGGACTCCCGGCGAAAGGAAATCCTGACCGGCCCTTGGAGAATGTAGTCCTGGCCGCGGACATGGTTGATGACGACGTCGCAGAGTTCCTCGGCGAGGGGAGTACCCCACTCCTGTGCCCGCCGGAAGTCCTCATCGCTGAGCTGCACATCGAAAACGTTGGGCACCAATGTGCGGCCTGCAGCCACGGTAAGGGCCTTGTGGTCCACTTCGCGGCGGAGCCTGCTGGCAATCTCCACAGGCTCGACCTGGGCCTTGGACCCGGTGGAGAAGACACCGCGGACGGCCTTTTCAATGCCGCGTTCGACCCTGTCCAGCAGACCCATGGTTCTTCTCCTTTCCCCCGGTTCCAGGGAAGACGTTGTTCCTGACCAGCACCTGCAGTGCAGTGCGCCGCATTGTGGGGTGGCTGCCGACGGCAGCCGCTCCTGTATCCGATACTACTGGCCAGCCCCGTGAATGACCTTAATCCACAACGGCCGGGCGCCGGCAAAAGTTCGTCTTCACAACCGGGCATCACTGCCGCCGGACCGGCTCTCGGCGGCCTCCCCGGCCCGTTCCTGTGCAGTTTTTGCGCTGCCGCCAACCAGATCCGGGGTGCCGGAGGCGGCTGCCTGGCGGCCAATTGGTAATTTGCCGCATGTGTCCGTTATGCTTGATCTCGCTGCTTTTACGAGGTGCAGGTACGGAAATCCGGGCCGGCTGAGTGGAAGAAGTTGCGCGCGAGTGGCGGAACGGCAGACGCGCTGGCTTCAGGTGCCAGTGTCCGAAAGGGCGTGGGGGTTCAAATCCCCCCTCGCGCACGCACATGGAAAAGCCCCGGTCTTGGACCGGGGCTTTTTTGCGTTCCTGGCCGCTCATGGGCTGGTTCGCGGATCCGTCCCTATAAAGAGCGGGTGTGCGAACACGCTTAGGAATGCGGCGGCGAAGCGTCCTGCGGCGCGGCCGGGCGCGCGGACGCCTTGAACCGGCGTCGTGAATTGGCCAGGTGGCTCCGCATGGCAGCCGCCGCGGCCGCCTCGTCACCATCCGCGATGGCCTCCAGGATGGAGCGGTGCTCCAGTACTACCTGATCGAAATGGTCCCGGGCATAATGCTCGACGCCGGTCATCAGGCGGGTGCGCGGCATCGCGATCATGGTCTGCCCCAAGGCTGCCAGGCAGTCCGAGTAATAGGCGTTGCCGGAGGCCGCAGCCACGGCACGGTGGAATTCGAAGTCCGACTTCATGGCGTGGGCAGGGTGGCCGGAGCTTTCGGTAAAGGCTTCCAATGCCGTGCCGACGGCCCGCAACTGCCTGTCGGTGCGGTTGCGGGCTGCCAGTGCCGCGGCCTCCGTCTCCACGCCCATGCGGAATTCCAGCAGGCGCAGCCTGTCCTCGGTGCTGGCCACAGGACGTCCACCCGGCATGGCCGGCGGCGAGTCCGAGGGCGGCGTGAGGGCGAAACTGCCGCGTCCGCGTTCGGTTTCAACGAGTCCCTCGGCCTGCAGCCGTGTCAGGGCTGCCCGGACCACCGTGCGGCTGACGCCGAAATCACTGATGAGCGTGTTCTCGCTGGGCAGCTTCTCGCCCGGCTGGATGACGCCGTCGACAATGCGGTTTCGAAGGTCAGCGGCGAGATCCGCGGTGAGGTTCCGGCTCATGGGTCAAGGTTACAAGCCGAAGGCGACGGTTTTCTGTTGTACTCGCCACTCCCGGGCCGCGGCAGGAATAGCGCCCGGCGGCGATGCCGTTGACCCAGGCATGAAGGCAATTACCTACAGCGAATACGGCAGCCCCGACGTCCTCGAGCTCACCGAGCAGCCCATGCCGAAGGTGGGCCCGGGAATGGTCCTGGTCAAGGTGAAGGCGGCTGCAGTCAATCCGGTGGACTGGAAGATCATGGCGGGTTACCTGGACGCCGCCATGGACCTGCAGTTTCCGGCGATCCCGGGATGGGATGTTGCCGGCGTGGTGGAGTCGGTGGGAATCGATTCCCCGCAGTTCAAGCCCGGCGACGAAGTAATCGCCTACGGGCGCAAGGACTACGTCCACGGCGGCAGCTTCGCCGAATACATTGCGTTGCCCGAAAGGCTCCTGGCGCGGAAGCCCGCCACCCTTGACTGGAACGGGTCCGCAGGCCTTCCGCTGGCGGGCTTGACTGCCTACCAGGTGCTAAAGCGCCTCGGCCTCAGCTCAGGCGAGACCGTACTGATCCACGGCGGCGCCGGCGGAGTGGGATCCCTGGGCATCCAGATTGCGGTGGCACTGGGCGCCGAGGTCATTGCGACGGCGTCGGAAAAGAATCACGATTTCCTCCGCTCCCTGGGCGCGCACCCCGTCACGTATGGTGAGGGTCTTGCCGACCGGGTCCGGTCCCTCCGTCCTGATGGAGTGGAGGTGGTTGCCGATTTTGTCGGCGGCAACCTGGCGGCCACCCTCGCCGTGCTTGCCGAAGGCGGACGGCATGCTTCTATCGCCGACAGCGACGTTGAAGAGCATGGCGGAACCTGGATGTGGGTCAGTCCTGTTGGCGCCCAGCTTCAGGAACTGGCTGACCTGGTGGACGACAGGAAGATGCGGGTGGAGGTTGCCGAGGTGTTTCCCCTGGCCCGCGCAGCGGATGCATTCCGGCTCAACATGGAAGGACATACCCGGGGCAAGATCGTCGTGGCGGTGGACCACACAGCCTGAGTCCGCAGTGACCGTTACTTCCTGATTGCCCCGAAGCCTGCAATCAGCGCCTCGAGTCCAAGGCGAAAGGCGGTGTCGGCCGGGCGGCCGCGTTCCTGCCCGGCCGGCGCCACTTCCCCTGATGCGGAATTTCGCACGGCGGCCGTGAAATAGGGCGTGGATTCCGCCATAGAACCGGCGTCGAAAATGTCCTCGGGCGCAGTGACGTCGTAGGCGGAGCCGAAGATAAAGGACTCCAGTGCCACTATGGATGGCACGATCCGGTCCTGGGGGAACCCGGCGTCGGAAAATCCCTTGCTGACGGTCTCGTACATGGCGAGGGTCTGCGGGGCATCGGTTACAGGCAGGACAGCGATGACGGGAATCAGCGGGGTGTGTTCGGCAAAGACATCCCGGTAGCTCCAGGCCCAGGTGCGCACGGCGTCTTCCCAGCTGCCGTGGCCAAATCCGGAGACATCCACCAGGGACATCAGATGGTCCTCCACCAGGAGCAGCACGTCGTGCTTGGACGCCACGTGGTTGTAAAGGGCGGACGGCGCAACGTCGAGCATCTTCGCGAGGGCGGCCATGGTCAGTCCGTCATAGCCCTTGCGGCTGACCAGCTTCAGCGCCGCCGAGGTGATCCCCGCTTTGTCCAGAACCGCCGCCGACGGCCTGCCCGCCCGCCTCCTCTGCGCGCCCCCGCTGGTGGCGGCGCGTCCCTGTGCGGCTGATAGTGCCGGCATTCCTGCCCTTTCGTCGGTGGTCTCCAGCATTATTCCATCCGGGACTTCCGCTCCCGGATGCCACCGGTTATAGTTCTACTAAATGAATGCCATTCATTTAGTGGTTTCCGTCACTAAGGAAGCCGAAGAGAGGACATCATGCTGAACCTGAACCGCGACGTCGTGGTCGTTGGAGCCGGGCCGTCCGGACTCACCGCCGCCCGTGAACTGAAGAAGGCCGGCCTCACCGTCGCCGTACTTGAGGCCCGCGACCGCGTGGGCGGCCGCACCTGGACGGACACCGTGGACGGCGCCATGCTCGAGATTGGCGGCCAGTGGGTTTCCCCGGACCAGACCGCCCTCCTGGAACTCCTCCGGGAACTGAACCTGGAGACCTACCCGCGCTACCGCGACGGCGAGTCCATCTACATCGGTGCGGACGGCACCCCCGTGCGGTACACCGGCGACTCCTTCCCCGTGGACGCGGACACCGCCGTCGAAATGGACCGCCTGGTGGCCCTCCTGGACGGACTGGCTGCCGAGATTGGCGCTACGGAGCCGTGGGCCCACCCGAAAGCCCGCGAACTGGACACCATCTCCTTCCATCACTGGCTGCGGCAGCACTCGGCCAACGAGGAAGCCTGCAAGAACATCGGCCTCTTCATCGCAGGCGGCATGCTCACCAAGCCGGCCCACGCCTTCTCCGCCCTGCAGGCGGTCCTGATGGCAGCCTCCGCCGGGTCGTTCACCCACCTGACAGACGAGGACTTTATCCTCGACCGGCGCGTGGTGGGCGGGATGCAGCAGGTTTCGCTGCTCCAGGCGCAGGAACTGGGCGACGACGTCGTGCTGGACTCCCCGGTGCGCACCATCAACTGGGAGCAGGATGCCGACGGCGGCTACCGGGTGGCCGTCGAGTCTGACCGCGCCACCGTCAATGCCCGCTTTGTGGTCATGGCCGTGCCGCCCAACCTCTACTCCCGGGTCTCGTTCAACCCGCCGTTGCCGCGCCGCCAGCACCAGATGCACCAGCACCAGTCCCTGGGCCTGGTTATCAAGGTCCATGCCGTCTACGCCACTCCTTTCTGGCGGGACAAGGGACTTTCGGGTACCGGCTTTGGCGCGGATGCTTTGGTGCAGGAGGTCTACGACAACACCAACTACGGAGATTCCCGCGGCACGCTGGTGGGCTTCGTCTCGGATGAGAAGGCGGACGCCGTCTTTGAGCTCAGCGCCGACGCCCGGAAGAAGGCCATCCTGGAATCCATTGCCGGCTTCCTTGGTGACGAAGCCCTGGCTCCGGAGGTCTACTTCGAATCCGACTGGGGTTCGGAGGAGTGGACCCGCGGCGCCTACGCTGCCAGCTACGACCTGGGCGGCCTGCACCGCTACGGCAAGGACCAGCTGGCCCCCGTGGGACCTATCTACTGGTCCTCGTCCGACCTGGCTGCGGAAGGCTACCAGCACGTCGACGGTGCCGTCCGCATGGGGCGCCTGACCGCCGCGCGCATCGCCGAGGTGGCGAAGGTTCCGGTTGCCGCCGGCTGGTAAATAAGCATGCTTACTAATAGGCTGGCGGCGGGGAGCGTCCCCGACTTCAGACGAACGAGGTGAGGCATGACTGACGCGCAGAGCATCAGCAAGGTTACTGAGATCATCAACGATGCCAAGATCGGGATGGTCACCACCATCAACGAAGAAGGCGCCCTCGTCAGCCGGCCGCTGGCAGTCCAGGAGGTCATGGACGACGGCGATATGTGGTTCTTCACCGGCCTGGGCACCTCGCAGGTGGCGCACGTCCGGGCAGATCCGCGCGTCAACGTCGCCTTTGGCAAGAACACCGAATGGGTTTCCGTTGCCGGAACCGCCGAGGTGGTCACGGACCGGGCCAAGATCCACGAAATGTGGAACCAGGTGGTCGAGGCGTGGTTCCCCGACGGTCCGGACACCCCCGAAGTGTGCCTGCTCCGGGTCGAATCGGACTCCGCGGAGTACTGGACCAGCCCGGGTGGCACTGCGGCCACCGTGCTGCAGTGGGTGAAGTCTAAGGTCACCAACAGCCGGATGAGTGTTGGCGAGAGCGGAACCGTGGAGCTTTAGCAGAACCAGGGGGCGGAGCGGCTACGGCTGCTCCGCCCTTTTCAACGCCTGCAGGACTGCCGGCAGCAGCACGTCATTGCGGCCCCACAGCGGATCCAGGATCTCCACGTACCAGGAGTCCGCGAGGAGCAGGGCCAGGGCATCGTTGGTTTCCACGGCCCAGTCCCGGATCTGTTCCTCTTCCACCGGGTTTTCGCTGGAGCCGAGGACCGTGGTCACTTCCGATCCGGCGATGGTCACGGGGATGGCTGCGCTGCTGGCCTCGCCAGGCGCGTGCGCCACCGTCACCAGTTCGGTGCGGGTGGACAGCGCCAGCAGTTCACCAGCGGTGGCGGCACTGCAGAAGCCCGTGACGTATTCGCGTTGCGCCGCCGCACCGTCCCGGATGCCCGGTTGGGATTCCTTGGTGAAGAGGCCGTGCCGGTTCAGCTCTGCCAAGGCCCCGGCGATGGGCCTGGTCTCGTCGTCGGAGCCCGGGGCAAAGTGTCCGGGCTGGTAGGAACTACCGCCCTCCAGCCACCGGGCCGTCAGTTCCCCGGCGGCCTCAAGGGTAGTGGCTTGGCGCCAGACTCCACGGTCCTCCAACAGCCGGCCGAACTTGTCATGGACCGGCACTTCCTCAGGCTTCATCTTCGGATGCTATCGCCGGGGCGGCGGCCCGATCCACCGCCCCCGACACAGCAGTTAACCTCAGCCGGCCTGGTCGGCCGGCTGGCGGGATGGAATTCCGGACGCCCGTTCGGCCGCCGCCAGGGTTGCCGCCAGGCTCCCGACGGCGTCCGGGTACGTCGCGTGCGCGGCAGTGCGCAGCTGGTCCGCCGTGCGCATCGCCTTGATCAGGGCGGAGGTCTCCGGCAGGCGCACGTCCGTCAGGGCGGGGTAGTCGATCATGCTGGCCGGATCGAGCTCATAGCGGCGCCAGCGGAGCAAAAGCTCGTCATGCCGAGCCGTCGCCGCCTGATGGGCAGAGAGCTGCCGGCGGTGCTCACGGCGGCCCGCATGCCAGGCCAGGTACCGGGGGGTGGCGTGGTGGGCGGCAATTCCCGCGGCCACCGCCGCGCCCGCCATGACAAGCCCGGACCAGGGGGACACCATCGCAGGGATGATCAACGCCGGAAGTGCAACGCACGAGCCCAGGAAAAGGTCCCAGAACAGCTGGTCCGGCACCTCGGCGGCGCGGCCCTTGGGTCCCAGTGCCCGGCGTCGTACGGCAAAAACTGTGGCGGCCACGCTGGCAACCAGGACCGGACCACACAACAGGACCGCCCACGCACCTTGATGCAGTCCCTGGAACAGGAATTCGGCCATGGCTGACATTGTGCACCTCCAGCGCCCGCAGGCCCCGGCCGGAACGCCCGGGCTGGTCATTCCATTGCATCGTCTTCCGGGCACCGCGTCAATGGCGTCAGGGAATGGCCACAGGGCGTACTGCAAAGCATCGGGAGGTGGGTAGCGTGGACCCATGCGTATCAAAATGTGCAGCATCCATGTCCAGGATCCCGCAGCGGCCCATGCCTTCTACACGGGGACCCTGGGCTTTGACACGCTCATGGCCATGCCTGAGTACAACCTATACATCATCAAGGACCCCGGCGCGGACGACAGTTCCACGGGGTTGCTCCTGGAGCCCAGCGACAACCCGATCGGCGCGGACTACATGAACGCCGTGCGCGAAGCGGGCCTGCCCGCCATCGTCTTCGGCGTCCCGGACGTCCAGGCCGAATTCGAACGGCTGACGGCGGCCGGCGTCAGCTTCAAGACGCCGCCCACCACGGATCCCTTCGGCACCAGTGCCGTGTTCGACGACGGCTGCGGCAACTACATCCAGATCCACCAGGACTGAGGGCTACTCCGCCTTCGCGCGGTCCTTCTTGGCCTGCTTTTTCGCCGCCTCTTCCTTGACCCGCTGGGCCTCGGCGCGGACGGCAGCGTGCGTGGAACGCTCGGTGACCAGCCATTGTGGCGGTGCCTGCAGCAGGGCGGTGATTTCCGCCGTCGTAAGCGCTTCCTCCACGCCGCCGCGGGCAAGGCCGCTGATGGACACGTTCAGCTTCTGTGCCACCACCGGGCGGGGGTGCGGGCCGTTGCGGCGGAGCTCGGCGAGCCACTCCGGCGGGTTGGCCTGGAGCTCGGCGAATTCCTCGCGGGTGATGGTTGAATCCTGGAACTCCTGCGGCGCAGCAGGCAGGTAGATGCCAAGTTTCTTGGCAACGGTGGCCGGCTTCATGGACTGGGAGTTTGCAGAGGTCATGCTTCAAGGGTATCCGGGCGGCGGGTACTGTGAAGACGTGCCCGCCGACAATACCCCTGCCCCTGACGCCCCGGATGCCGTTGCCGGCGCAGAGCCGCGGATGCTTCGCATCTCCTACGTGGCAGGAGTGACGCCCGGTAAGTGGATCCGCCGGTGGGAGGAGCGGATGCAGGATATTCCGCTGCGCGCATCCATGGTTGACGACGGCGACCAGCTGGAGGTGCTTCGCGACGGCAGGGCGGACATGGCCTTTGTCCGGCTTCCGGTGGACCGGAACGGCCTCAATGTCATCCCGCTGTATGAGGAGCAGCCCGTGGTGGTGGCCCCCAAAGGCCACGAGATCTCCGTGTTCGAGGAAGTGGCGCTTGCCGACCTGGAAGAGGAATCGATCCTGGATGTGGCTTCATTGGGTGGACCGGAGGCGGCGCTCCAGGTGGTTGCCACCGGCGCCGGGCTGGTGATCCTCCCCATGCCGGTGGCGCGCCACCTCAACGTCAAAGACACGGTGGCGCGGCGGCTGACCGGGTTGGACGGGACGGAAATCGGGCTGGCCTGGCCTGTTGACGCCACGGACGAGGTCCTTGAAGAGTTCATCGGCATCGTCCGCGGGCGCACTGCCCACAGTTCGCGGCAGCCCTCTGCCCAGCCGGTCAAGGAAAAGAAGGATCCCAAACCGGACCGGCGGGGAACCGGCACCAAAAAAGCCCCGAAAGTGGCCCAGCGCTATGCTCCCAACCCGGACAAGGGCCGTGGCAGGGGATCGCGGAAAAAGGGCAAAAGATAATCATTCACGGGTCCGTCGCGGCCAAATAATAAGTCTACTTGCGAATATGTTGCTAAGCATGCTTATTGTAGGAGGGTAGCGACGCGGGGTGACCAGCACCTTGCCACCTGCAGGAAGGCCGCGGCCCGATGACCAGCAACCTCGATCCTGATGCCCGGAGCAGTTACCGCCTGATCGCGTTGGCGGCGCGCCTGATCCAGCGGCGCCAGGACGATGCCTTGGCCCACCTTGGCCTCACCCGTGCCGCCGTCATTGCCCTGGAAGGGTTGACGGAGGGTCCGCTGAACCAGGAACAACTTGCCGAGGAAATCCGGGTCCAGAGCCAGACGCTGGGCCGGGTCCTCCTGCGGCTCGAAGCCGCCGGCCTGATTACCCGGACCCGCCAGGTCACGGACCGCCGGCAACTAAAGGTGGAACTGACGGATGCGGGCAGTGCCGCGGTCGAAGCCGCACGGGAAGCGGAGGTCAACGCCTACCCGCGCGACTCCGATATTTCGTGGAAAGCCCTCCGCGAGGAGCTGACGAAGTTCGTCCACGCGGTCCCGCCGGGCCATGACTCCGGAGTAGTTCCCTTCGCGCCGCCCGAACACCGTACGGGGCACCGCGGCCAGGCCAGCCGTGCCGGCGGCATGCGCAGCTGGGACCAGCCCCGGCAGAACTGATCACACGCGGGGAGCGTGCCGAACGTCCGCGGAACCCTCGTGCCGGTCAGGCCGGGCAGGCGTCGTTGAGGGCTTTGACCGAGTCCGCCGGCACTTGGTCCCCGGATGCAGCCACGTCGCCGAGCGGCGTCGTGATTTCCGCCGGGACCCCGGCCTCCCGGGCCGCGGACACCAACCCTGCCAGCGCCTTCTTATCGTCCACGCTGACAAGTCCGTCCTGGACCCTGGCGCAGATCTGCTTGGTGACCTCCTGGGCAACGGCGGAGGCGGCCTGGGAAGCGGCGGCGCTGGCCGCGTTGCCGGCCGCGTCCCCTGCCGCGCCGCATCCGGTCAACAATAAAGCTGCGGACAGGACGGCGGTGAGGGCTGCGTGGCGGCGGATCATGGTTCCAGCCTACCGGCGGGCGGGAACCCCCAGGATGCCGTCCAGCAGCCCATTCCGGAATTTGCCCTCCGGATCGTGCCCGGCGGCGAAGGCCCGGAAGTCTGCGAAGCGCGGATAGAGCTTCTCCCAGTCGTAAGCGTCCGCGGAAAACAGCTTTCCCCAGTGCGGCCTCGCCCCGAAGGGCCGCAGGGCTTCTTCAAGGACCGGAAGGAAAGCCTCCACCTCGGGTTGCATCGGCTTCCAGGTAAAGTGCAAGGCCACGCTCGGCTGCCGGAAGAACGGGCTGAGCCAAAACTCATCGGCGGCGCCGGTGCGGATCTCCGAGACAAAGAGCAGGGGTGCGAGCTCGTCCGCGAGGGCCCGGACCGCCTGGAGGGCCGCGGGGGCCTGCCCGATGGGCAGGATGAACTCGCTTTGCAGGCGTCCCCGTTGCTCGGCGTGAATTCATGGCGGAAATGCGGGAGACGGTCCAGCCAGGGCCCGGGCTGGTCCAGCTGGAGGGTGCAGTTCTCGGCAGACATGTCCGGCAGTGGATGGCGCGGGCGCTGGGCCGGTGTGGCGCCGTACAGGTTGGCCAGCGGCTCTTCCCCGGCAAGGGCTTTGAGCCAGACCTGGTTGACGGTGTCACCGGCATAGTCCGTAAAGAGGCTGACGCTGTAGGCGCTGGACACGATGGCGGTGAAGTCCTCCAGCGCGGCATCCCACGGAAGGTCTTCCAGGACGCGCTGGCGCATGCTGAAGCTTGGCCGTACCGCCAGTTCCAGCCCGGTGACGATGCCGAGGGCACCCATGCCCACCACGCTGGCCAGGAAGTCGTCCCCGTCCTTCCGGGACAGCGTGACCTGCTCGCCCGAGGCCCGAACCATGTCGATCGATTCCACGGCGCCGGCCAGTGCGGGGTTGTTGACGCCGGAACCGTGGGTGCCGGTCTGCACCGCGCCGGCTACCGAGATGTGCGGCAGTGATGCCATGTTGTGGATGGCAAGGCCGGCCTCTTCGAGCTTCCGGCACAGGGCACCGTAGCTCACCCCGCCGCTGACCCGGACCGTTGAACGGTCCGCACCCACCTCCACCTGCTGGGGGAGTGCATCGAGGAGGACGTGCACACCGTCCGTGTCTCCGACGCTGTTGAATGAGTGCCGTGACCCCAAGGCCTTCACCCGCGTCGATCCGGCGACGATGGCAGCCAGTTCGCTGACCGATTCCGGCCGCCGGACATCAGCGGAGGAGTATTGGAGGTTTCCTGCCCAGTTCTTCATTGAGTGGCTTTCGCTTGGTGTTGGGGTCATTCCACTGTCAGCGCTAACAAAGTGGGCTGTCAAGGCACTTCCGCTGTGCGGGCGGCGGCCCGCCAGTGTCCGGGCCGTCCGATACCCGCCGGGAGGCTCGTGGCCGCGCTGCCCCGCGCCGCGGCAACCTGCGCGGACCTCCTCGCTGACCTCCCGCAGAACCGCGCCAACACTCTCATGGAGGGACCCGACGTCGGCTGCAAGGACCGTTTCGAGGCTTCCACCGGCGATTCCCTGTACGAGGCTGTGTACCTGGTCCACCTCCCGTGCCGTTTCCGGGCTGTAAGCAAGCGACTCCGCCCGGTCCAGTTGCCAGAGCATTTCGTGGAGCTGCCGCAGGACCTTGAAGGCGGCAAACATGTCCTTGGCCGACCGGGGATCGCCCCGCCAGCTGGTCCCCTCGAAAAGCCGCTGGCTGACTGCCTGGCCCGCGCCAAAGCAGTCAAAGGCAGTGCAGCCGGCGAACCCGCGGGCGCGCAGGCTGCGGTGGATGGTGCAGGAGAAGTCGCCTGCCAGGTTGGGGCACGGGGTGGCCTGCGGCTTGTCGATGGCAAAGTCCGCGGAGCGGGTGAATCCGAAGGCGGTGCAACACAGTGCAAAGCACTGGGTGCAGTCAGGTGTGAGGCTTGGGGTAGTGGGTTCCATGGGGGCTCCGTGGGGTGGTTCCGATAAGGGTGCGGAAAGGAGGGGAACCCGGGTTTGGGTTCCCCTCCGGGGCGCACGGAATCACCGTTCCTGTACGGAAGGACAAGAACTGCCGGCGGGAGGTCACAGGGAATGCATGGAAGTCACTGCGACCAGAATAGCCATTCCGGGCTTGCTCTGTCAGGAGGCCCCTGTATCTCCTGCCTGCGTGGTGCGCGGCGGCGGAACGCGGCGGCTGCCGGTGGCTTCGAAGGCTGCAGCCAGCCGGAGCAGGTCCGTGTCGCTGTAGGCTTTTCCGGCGATGGTCAGGCCTACGGGCATGGCAAGGTCGGCCGCGATTCCCATGGGGACCGTGACCGTGGGGATGCCCAGGTGCCGGGGGACCAGGTTTCCGTTGGCCACCCACACGCCGTTGCGCCACGCGATGTCTGCGGAAGCCTCGTTGCTGTCGGCATCGGCGGGTGCAACGTCGGCAGCTGCCGGGAACACCACGGCATCCAGTCCCAGCCGGTCCATCCATTCCTCCAGGTCGACACGGCGGGTTTCCTCCAGCCCCGCCAATCCTTGGGGCAGGTGCTGTATATCGGCCAGCGCCGGTACGCCGTGTTGCCGGATCCAGGCGGGATAGTCGCTGATGTCGTCATCGAACCCGTCGTAGCGGTCCGGCAGCGAACCTTCGGGGGCTGGGAAGATGGCGGAGCCGTCCACGTCAGACAGGCGGTTCAGCCGCGGATCACCGTTGGCATCAAGGAAGTCATTCCACGCCCAGGCCGACAGGTCCACGATCTCCCGCCGCAGATACTCCGGGGACACGAATCCCCGCGTGGCGATGGTGGGTGCGCCCGGCCGGTCCCCTTCGTAGTTGGACACCACGGGGAAGTCCACCTCGATGACCTCCGCACCTGCGGCCTCGAGGTCCTGCCGGGCTGCGTTCCAGAGGTCCAGCACCGAGTCCCGGGTATTGATCCGCTGCCCCGTGGGACCACCGATGCCCGGATGGTCCGACGTCCCGGCGTCGGGATCGGCGTTGATGTACATCCGGGGGATACCCAGCCGCTTGCCCGCGAGGACGCCGCTCGCTGCGGAAGCGTCAGGCACGGCCAGGTCAACGTACGACGGCGGGCGGACACTTGATGCCTTGGGTACCGGCACCCACGGCTGGACGCGCCAGAAATCCCCGCGTGCCTCGGCGTCGTCCGCCACCACGACGTCCAGGACTTCGAGCAGGTCGGCCATGGTCCGGGCGTGCGGAACCACCACGTCCATGGTGGGCACCAAGGGCCAGTTTCCGCGGACGGAGATGACCCCGCGCGAGGGGGTATAGGCGCAGAGGGCGTTGTTGGACGCCGGGGCGCGACCGGAGGACCAGGTCTCTTCCGCGAGGCCGAACGCCGCGAAACTGGCGGCGGTGGCGGTCCCGGAGCCGTTGGACGAACCTGACGCGAATGCGGCCGTGACGTAGCCCGCGTTGTAGGGGCTTTCTGCCCGGCCGTAGACCCCGCGCTGCATCCCGCCGTTGGCCATGGGAGGCATGTTGGTAAGCCCGATCAGGACTGCGCCGCCTGCCCGGAGCCGTTCAATGGTGAAGGCGTCGCGCTGCGCCACCAGGTCCTTGAACGCCGGGGAGCCGGCGGCCACGGTGAGGCCGCGGACCTGGTAGCTGTCCTTGGCCGTGTAGGGGATGCCGTCCAGCGGGCCCAGCGTGAAGCCGGCCGCCCGGCGCCGGTCGGACGCCTGAGCCTCGGCCACCGCCTCCGGATTCATGACCACCATGGCATTTAGGCATATGCCTGATGAGTCATACTTTCTGATCCGCTCCAGGTACAGCTCCACCAGCTCCTCGCTGGTGACCTCGCCGGACTCGAGCGCCGCACGCAGCCGGCTGATGCCGGCCTCGACAACGTTGAATGGGCGGGCTGCGGGCGCGGACTTTTGCTCCTCGACCAGTTTCACGCGGCCTCCTCCCTCGGGGCAGGCTGCTGCTGGGTGATGCAGTGGATGCCGCCGCCGAAGGCGAAGATGTCGCGGGCGTCCACCAGTTCCACCGTCCGGCCCGGGTACGCGCGCTGGAGGATGCCCGCGGCGATGGCGTCGTTGGGATCATCGAAGCTGCACAGCACCACCACGTCGTTGGCCACGTAGTGGTTGATGTAGGACCAGTCCACCCAGCCTTCGTCGTCCTTGAGGGTGGTGGGTGCGGGAACGTCGATGATGCGCAGCGGCCGGCCCTGGGCGTCCATTTGGCCGGAAAGGACCGCCTTCAGTTGAAGGTAGACGGCGTGATCCGGGTGTGCGGGGTCGTCTTGGCGGTGAAGCAGGATGGTGCCGGGTCCAGCGAAGGTTGCCACGATGTCCACATGGCCGCGGGTGCCGAATTCGTCGTAATCGCGCGTGAGTCCGCGCGGCAGCCAGATGGCTTTGCTGGTCCCGAGGGCCGCGGAAACCTCCGCTTCCACGGATTCCTTGGTGGCGCCGGGGTTGCGGCCGCGATCAAGCTGGACGGTCTCGGTCAGCAGCACTGTCCCTTCGCCGTCCACGTGGAATCCGCCGCCCTCGTTGACCAGCGAACTTGCCCGGACGGGGGCACCGGTTGTGGCGGCGACGGCCTTTGCCACGGCTTCGTCCTTGCCCCAGGCCGCCCATTCCTGGGCGCCCCAACCGTTGAAGATCCAGTCCACGGCGGCCACTGATCCGTCCGGTTGGTGGACAAAGGTAGGCCCGCTGTCCCGAAGCCAGGCGTCGTCGAGGGGGACCTCCACGACGTCGATGCCCGTGCCAAGCCATTCCCTTGCGGCGGTGGCGTCCCGGGGATCGGCCACCACGGTGACCGGCTCGTACCTGGCGATGGCCTGTGCCACCCGGGTCCACGCGGCGCGGGCGCGGTCAAGGGTTGGGCTGCCTGTTGGACCGAAGGTTTCGTTGGGTGGCGGAAATGCCATCCACGTGCGCTGGTGGGCCTCCCATTCGGCGGGCATCCCGGCGTCGGAGGGGGAAACGTGGTTGGGGGCGGCGGCGGCCCCAACGGCGGTCGAATAAATGAATGACATTCATTTATTATGGGGAGGCGGATGCGTCGTGCGCAAGGGTTACGCCGATTCAGTCCATACCTGACCGGTCAACTGCTGCCAGGATGGCCCGTGCCAGTTCCGCCGGCTTGGTGAATTGCGGCCAGTGGCCGGTGGGCAGGTCGACATAGTCGACGTCGTGGACCCGCGCCAGCTCGGCGACGAATGGACTGCCGGCCGCGATCCACTCCTTGAGCAGGGCCGCGGGAAACTCGCACGCAATCACAGTGGCGGGCACGGCGTAGCGGCGCTCGTCATGCAGGTGCTGCCTGCCATACGCCACGCCCCGCGGTTCGGGAATGGCGCGTGTGCGGAAAGCCTGGCGGAGCCCGTCGTCCAGGTCCACCAGGTCGGCGTCGTCGAAGCTTTCCCAGGGCGGAAGGGGAATGTCGTCACCCTCGGCGGGCAGTTCGTCATTGATCACACCCCCTTCGCCCAGTGGGCCGCTGTCCACGTAGATGGCGCGCTCCACCTTGTCCGGCCGTGCGTCAACGGCCCCGTGGATGATGGCGCCACCTCCCGAATGCCCCACCAGGACCACCTTGCCGCCGATGGCATCGACGGCCTGTACCACGGCGTCTATGTGGTCCTGCAGCCCTATTCCGGCCCGACTGGAGTCCACCGATTCCAGTCCGGGCAGGGTCAGGGGGTGGGGGCGGTGGCCCGCTGCCTCCAGGGCAGGTGTCACCTCCGCCCAGGATGAAGCGTCCAACCAGAATCCGGGTACCAGGATGATGTCCATGACCGCACCCTACCCCCACCCCCTGCGCCGGATCAAGGGGCCGCGACCGCTTCCGGTTCCGGCCTTTCCCGGCGTTCCGGCTGCCGCGTTCTAAGGCCTCGCGCTCAGCGGAGCGCTGCGACTTTCCCGCGGAGACCACCTTCTGCTGCCACTCCCGGTGGTAAGCGCGCTGGGCAGCAGCGTCGGAGCGGCGGGCCAGGGCTGCGAGTTCACGCTGCATCTTCAGGTACGAATTCCAGCGCCGCTCCTCCAGGAAGCCCCCGTCTATGGCTTCCCGGACTGCGCAGCCGGGCTCAGTTCCGTGCGCGCAGTCCGCAAACCGGCAGCCCGCGGCCAGTTCCTCCACGTCGCCGAACATCCCGCCCAGGCCTTCGCCGGCGTCGAACAGCCCGAAACCCCGCACGCCGGGTGTGTCCATCAGCACCGTGCCGTTGGACAGCGGCACCAGTTCGCGCGCGGTGGTGGTGTGCTTGCCCTTGAAATCACCGGACCTCACCGCACCGGTCTCTTGGACTTCCTGCCCCGCCAGGGCGTTGATCAAGGTGGACTTGCCGGCTCCGGACGGCCCCAGGAGCACAATGGTGCCTCCGGCAGGAATACGGCCCATCAGTTCGTCGATGCCGTCGCCGTTTTCGGCTGAGGTGGTCACCACGTCCACGCCCGCCGCCTGAAGGACCACCTTCCCGACGACGTCGTCCGCCACCTGCGCAAGGTCAGCCTTGGTGATGATCACCAGGGGAGTGGCGCCCGAGTCCCATACCGCCACCAGTGTCCGTTCCAGCCGGTTGTGGGTGAGCGGCCGGTCCACGGGCACCACCACGCCGACGGTGTCCATGTTGGCGGCCAGGACCTGCTCGGCGGAGGAGTCCTCGAAGGCACGTTTGCGGCTGAGCTCGGACCGGCGGGGCAGGATGGCCAGGATCTGCCGCCCGCCGGCGCGGTTGGGGCCGATCCAGACCCAGTCACCGGTAACGGGCTGGTCGCCGGTGAGCGGGTAGGGCAGGTGGAGCAGCCCGTCAGCGACGGCCACCAGCAGCAGCGTTCGGTCCACGCGCACCACCCGGCCGGTGCCGGTGGCCTCGGGGTTGGGGTGCGCGGCGAAATGGCGGGCGACGGCGGGCGTGTAGCCGTAAGCGAAGGGGCCCTCGGCTGTTGAAGGGGTGTTGATGCCAGGGTTGTCCAGGGCGTTGCCTGAAGGAATATGCACGTTGGTTTCCTTGGAAAGGGTCCCAGAGCAGGCGCGAGGTACCGGACAGGAATCTCAGGAACGGCGCGTGCAACGGGAAAGGATGGTTGATGGTGTTGATGCGGGGCGCTCACGGCGCGCGGCAGTCGCAGTCATCAAAGCCACCTCCTCTCCCTCGTGCGGGTCCCGTCACCCTGCCGGGAACGGCAGGATGGGGCCGGGACCCACTTTAGTGGCCGCCGGCGTCGGGCACCAGAGCCTGGACCACAAGGGGGGCGGACTCCCATGAATCCACCCCCCTCCGGCCGCTAGGCGCTGGTGGCGTCCTGGACCTCGCCCACCAGCTCCTCGATGATGTCTTCGAGGAAGAGCATCCCGGTGGTCCTGCCGCCGGCGTCGAACACCCGGGCCACGTGGGCCCCCGTCCGGCGCATGGCGGCCAGCGCATCCTCAAGGTCGGCGCCGGCAAAGGCCGAGGCAAGGCGCCGGATCCGCTTGGCCGGCACCGGCTGGTGGAACTTCGCGGCCGTGGTCAGGTCCATGACGTCCTTCAGGTGGAGGTAGCCGCCAGGTTCCCCGGCCGCGTTGGTCAGGATGTACCGGGAGTAGCCGTGCCTGGCCACGGCCAGCTGGATATCAGCAGGCGTGGCCGACTCCGGCAGCAGCACCATCTCCGCCAGGGGGACCTGGACATCCGCCACGGTCTTGGCCGTGAATTCGAACGCGTTGCTCAGGGTGCCGCTGGTGTCAGCCAGCATCCCGTCCCTGGTGGACTGCTCCACGATGGTGGCGACCTCGTCCAGCGTGTAAGCGCTGGTGGCCTCGTCCTTGGGCTCCACCCGGAAGAGCCGGAGGACGGCATTGGCAATCCCGTTCAGCGACCAGATCACCGGTTTGAACACCCGGGCCACCAGGACCAACGGGGGAGCGAGCAACAGGGCCGCCCGCGTGGGAACCGAGAAGGAGATGTTCTTGGGCACCATTTCCCCCACCACCACATGCAGGAACGTCACCAGCAGCAGCGCCACAACGAACGCGATGATACTGATCGCCTCATAGGACAGGGATGTCAGGCCCAGCGGGATTTCCAGGAGGTGGTGGATGGCGGGCTCGGAGACGTTCAGGATGACCAGCGAGCAGACAGTGATGCCCAACTGGCTGGTGGCCAGCATGAGGGTGGCGTGCTCCATGGCCCAGAGGGTGGTTTTGGCCGCCTTGCTCCCCGCCTCCGCCTTGGGCTCAATCTGTGACCGGCGTGCGGAAATCACGGCAAACTCGGCACCGACGAAGAAGCCGTTCACCAGCAGGAGCACGGCCAGCCAGATGATGCCGGGAAGGTAGTCACTCATGGGCCAGCCTGGGTCAGGTTGTCGATCATCCGGTCATGCGGGCTCCGCGGCGGTTCGGCGGCCCCGGCGGGAGTGAAGCGGAGCCGCTCCACATGCATCCCCGCCACGCGCTCCACACGGAGGGTGCCGCCGTCGACCGCCACTTCGTCGCCCAGCTCCGGCAGCCGGTCCAGCTGGTCCGTGACGAACCCGCCAACAGTGTCGTACTCCTCCCCGTCCGGAACCTCGATGCCGGTGCGGTCCAGCAACTCATCGGGGCGCAGCGCGGCGTCGAACGTGACGGACCGGCCAACCCGGACCACACCCGCCCGCGCGCGGTCGTGTTCATCCTCGAGTTCACCCACGATCTCCTCCACCAGGTCCTCGAGAGTGACGATTCCGGCGGTACCGCCGTACTCGTCGGAGACGATGGCCACCTGGAGCCCCTGCCGGCGGAGGAGGCCCAGGAGGGTGTCCACGCCCATCGACTCCGGGACCCTGAGCGGTTCAACCATCAGCCCCGCCGCGGTGGTCCCGGCGCGCTGGTCCAGGGGCAGCGCGAACGCCTGCTTGACGTGCAGGAGGCCCAGCACCTCGTCCCGGTCGCGGCCGATCACGGGAAAGCGGGAGTAACCGGTCGCCGTGGCAAGGGCCACAATGTCCTCGGCGGTGTCACCGGACGCGACAGCCGCCATGCGCACGCGCGGAGTCATCACGTCCGCTGCGCTGTACTCCGAAAAACGCAGGGTGCGGCGCAACAGGGTGGCGTGGTCAAGGTCCAGGACCCCTTCGACCGCGGAGCGGCGCACCAGGGAGCTCAGCTCCTCCGCGCTGCGCGCACCGGAGAGCTCCTCCTTCGGTTCGATCCCAAACCCCCGGATGATCCGGTTGGCTGTGTTGTTGAAGAGCAGGATCACCGGCTTGAACACAGCCGTGAAAAGGGCCTGGAACGGGACCACCACCTTGGCGGTAGCCAGCGGCAGTGCCAGGGCGAAGTTCTTCGGGACGAGCTCGCCCACCACCATCGAAAAGACCGTAGCCAGGAAGATCCCGGCAACGGAGCCGACGGCGGGAACCACCGCATCGGGAACACCCAGCGAGGTGAGCGGCGCGCTGAGCAACCGGCTGATGGCCGGTTCAAAGGTGTAGCCGGTGAGGAGGGTGGTCAGCGTGATACCCAGCTGCGCACCGGAAAGGTGGGTTGAGGTGATCCGCAGCGCTTTGATGGTGGGGCCCAGGCGCTTCTCGCCGCGGGCCTGGCGGGACTCGAGGTCATGCCGGTCAAGGTTCACCAGGGCGAACTCGGAGGCGACGAAGAAGCCGGTGCCGACGGTCAGGACCAGGCCGATGCCCAGCATGATCCATTCATACATTGGGGCGCCCCTCTCCTGTGGTGGCCGGTGATCCGGTCAGGCGGCAGAGGGGCCAGGGCATATGTGAAGGAGGGTCGTCCATATTCGGTTCAACTCCGCTTCCCCCGGCGAAGTTCCCAGCGGGCCCCCAGCTGCCGTCCAGTGCGGGGTTCCGCGCTTAATCATGGTGCGGGTTCTTCTGCCAGGCGCAACGGGGTGTGATACTTGCTGCGGCAGCATTCGGGCTTTTGGGGGGACTTCCTGCATATGGTTCTGGACACCGCAACCCTGCGCATCGCGTTTGGCCTGATGGCCCTGGCGCTGGTGGTCCTCTTCTACTTTTCCGCTTACCGGGTGACGCGCTCGCCGTACAGCGGCTGGTGGTGCGTTGCCCTGGTGTTCTTCCTGGCGGGGTCGGGCTGCTTCCTGCTGAACGGCACCCCCCACCAGGTTTGGGCCAATCCGCTGGGTAACGCGGTGCTGGTGTACGGTGCGGTGGCGGTCTGGGCCGGGGCACGTTCCCTGCGGACGGCGCCGCCGCCGAAGTGGGCCTTCACGGGCATCCCGCTGGTCACGCTGGTTGCCTCCGTGCTGGACCACCCGGCCACCAACACATGGTCCGGTGGCGCCGTGTTCCTCGCCGCCATGAGCGCCACCATCGGGCTGGCATCCCATGAGCTCTGGCGCCTGGAACCCGGCTACTCGAGGGTCCGCATTCCCATGGCCGTGGCTGCTGGAGGGCTGTCCGTTTTCTACCTGTTCCGGTGGGTGGCCTTCCTCCTGGACGGCCAGGACGGTCCAGTGTTCGTCACGGTCTTCGGGTCCGCCGTGACCACCCTGGTGACCATGGTGCTGCTGGTGGTGGTCTCCTTCAGCATGGCAGCACTGAGCAGCGAACAGCAGACGCGTGCCCTCCGCGTGGTGGCCACCCGCGATGACCTCACCGGGCTCCTGAACCGCAAGGCGTTCCTGGACCTTGCTGCCGAGCAGCTCGCAGACCGCGCCATCACCCGCGGATCCGGGGCGTTGATCCTTGCCGACCTGGACCATTTCAAGACGGTCAACGACACCTACGGGCACGCTGCCGGGGACTTTGCCCTGAAGGCCTTCGCTGACGCCTGCGTAGCCACCGTGCGTTCCACGGACTTGACCGGGAGGTACGGCGGGGAGGAGTTCGTCATCCTGGTTCCCGGGGCCAGCGCCGAGCGGGGGAGGCAATCGCGGAGGAGATCAGCAGGCGGCTGGCCGACGCTGCCGCGCCGGGCGGATTGGAGCTGCCCACGGCCAGTTACGGGATTTCCGTCTACGACGCCGGCACCTCCAGCGTGGACCGCCTTATCGCTTCGGCCGATGCGGCCCTCTACCGGGCCAAATCGCTGGGCAGGAACCGCGCCGCCCGCAGCGACGAGATGCTGTAGGGCGGCGCGGCTCCGGACTGCCGGTCAGTGCGGCTGGAGGGCGTCCGCCTGGCCGGCAAGGAGCGTCAGGGCCACGGCTTCGGGCCGGTCCACGGTGCTCTGGATGGCCACGGAGGTGCCCTTGCGGGCCGAATCGAGGATGGATTCCATGACTTCCAGGACGTGGTAGGCCAGGGCACCTCCCGCGCGCGGTTCCTTGCCCTGCGGGGTGGAAGCCAGGTCAGCGATGCCGAACCCGCGTCCGGAGTCGATGTAGCCTGCGGAGGCGGGAAGTGTTTCCCAGTCCTCGGCGCCCAGGGAGAACAGCTGGACGTCGCCGTCGAAGTGGTTGGGGTCCGGCACCACCAGGGATCCGCGTTCGCCGTGGATTTCGATGTTCGGGGACTTGGACTTCACGGCGTCGAAGCTCATGAACAGGGTGGAAAGTGCACCCGAGGCGTGGACCAGGACGCCCGTGACGTGGGAGTCGATGTTAACGGCTACCTGCTCGCCCTGCCGCGGTCCGGACCCGATGGTTCGTTGGTTCCGGGTATGGCTGGCGGCACCCACCACGGACACCACCGGTCCCAGCAGCGTCACCAAGGCCGTGACGTAGTAGGGCCCCATGTCCAGGAGGGGCCCGCCGCCGGGCTGGTAGTAGAAGTCCGGGTTTGGGTGCCAGCGTTCGTGCCCCGGAGTTGCCATGGTGGCGGTGGCCGAGATGGGTGCGCCGATCAGGCCGTCGTCGATCGCTTTGCGGGCGGTTTGGATCCCGGTGCCCAGCACGGTGTCAGGGGCGCAGCCGACGGCGACACCGGCCTCGCGTGCCGCATCCAGCACCTGGCGTGCTTCCTCGGTTGTGGCTGCCAGCGGCTTTTCGCCGTAGACGCTCTTGCCGGCGGCGATCGCCTTTAGCGCAACGTCAGCATGCGCGGCGGGGATGGTCAGGTTCAGGACCAGGTCGATGTCGTCAGCGGCGAGCAGTTCGTCCACGGAGACGGCGCGGACTCCGTCGTAGTCATCCGCCACGGCCTGGGCACGCGCGGGATCCAAGTCCGCGACGGCGACCAGCCGGATGCCGTCCAACCGGCGGAAAGTGGTGAGGTACTGGGCGATGATGGCTCCGCAGCCAATGATCCCTACGTTCAACGGCTTGCCCACAGCAGGCCCCTTTCGATGATGGTGCGTATGTTCCGGTCCTGCAGGATTTCCACCCGGTGCCCGGGCGTGCAGACGAAGATCCGGCCCTTGCCCCACTGGCGGGTCCAGATGGCGGGGGAGGTGACTTCGCGGTGCCAGGGGTCCCACTCGCGGACTTTTTGGGTGGTGGTGGCGAGGACGTCGATGTAGTCGTCCGAGAGGACCCAGTACTGCTCGGTCTCCAGGTCGAAGTCCTGGATGCCCCGGGTGATGGGGTGTTCGGCCGCCGCGGGCAGCATATTGACGGTGTAGGGCACATAGTTGTCCGACTGCTCGCCGATGCACTCATCCGGGTGTTTGCCGGGGTGGCAGGCGAACTGGCCGCCGATCAGGTGCAGGTAGTCGGCGGTGTTCCGGTAGGAATCGGCGATTCCCCCGTGCCAGCCGGCCAGGCCGGTGCCGTTCTCCACGGCGGCCCGCAGTCCGGCGAACTCGTCCTTTTCGATGGTGGACATGGTCATGCACTGCATGATCAGGTCCACCCCGGCCATGTACGCGGCGTCGGCGTAGACCTTGGGGGATTCCTCCACCCGGACGTCATAGCCGTTGTCTTTGAGATAGGGAATGAAGAGCTCGGTGGCCTCGTAGGGCTGGTGGCCGTCCCAGCCGCCCCGGACCACCAGTGCATGCTTGCGTTCTGTCATTGGATTTCCTTTGTTTGGCTACCGGCCTCGCGGGCCGGAAGGAGCAGGGATCAGCGGCTGGCGAAGGCGGCGTCGAAAGCGGCTGCGGGCGGGGCGATGCGTGCCAGTTCCCGGACCATGGCAAGGGCCTGCGGGGCGCCGATGAGGCGGTCCATTCCAGCATCCTCCCATTCGATGCTGGTGGGACCCTCGTAGCCAATGGCGTTCAGTGTCCGGAAGATCCGGTTCCACTGCACGTCACCGTGTCCTGCCGTGACGAAGTCCCAGCCCCGGCGGGGGTCCGCCCAGGCGAGGTGTGAACCCAGCCGGCCGTTGCGCCCATCCAGCTGCCGGACGGACTCCTTCACATGCACATGGAAGATCCTGTCCGCGAAGTCCTGGAGGAACATCACGGGATCCAGGTCCTGCCAGATGAAGTGGGAGGGATCGAAGTTCAGCCCAAAATTTTCCCTGTGGCCAATAGCTTCAAGGGTCCGCTTCGTGGTCCAGTAGTCGTAGGCGATCTCGGACGGGTGGACCTCCAGGGCAAACCTGACTCCCACGTCGTCGAAGACGTCCAGGATGGGGTTCCACCGGTCCGCGAAGTCCTGGTAGCCGCCGTCGATCATTGCCTGCGTGGCGGGCGGGAACATGGCGACGGCCTTCCAGATGGAGGAGCCGGTGAACCCCGTTACGGTCTTGACGCCAAGCCGTGCGGCCGCCCGCGCGGTGTCCTTCATGGCCTCCGCCGCCCGCCGGCGCACCCCTTCAGGCTCACCATTGCCCCAGACCTCCGCCGACAGGATGCCTTGGTGGCGCTCATCGATGGGGTCGTCGCAGACGGCCTGGCCGGTCAAATGGTTGGCGATCGCGAACACCTGGAGGTTGTTCTTCTCGAGGATGTCCAGCCGGCCCTGGAGGTAGTTGTCGTCCTCCGCTGCCCGGCGGGGGTCCAGGTGGTCGCCCCAGCAGGCGATTTCCAGCCCGTCAAAGCCCCACTCGCCGGCAAGCCGGGCCACTTCCTCGAAGGGCAGGTCGGCCCATTGGCCGGTGAACAGCGTGATTGGTCGTGTCATTGGGTGTTCCTTGGGTTCTTGGAGCTGTGGATCGCTCAGACTTTTTGCCATTGGCTCGAATTCGCGGCGCTGGACTCCACGGCGGCGAGGACCCGCTGTACCTGCAGGGCATCGGCGAAGGACGGTTCAGGCTGCCGCCCTTCGCCGATGGCGGTGACAAGGTCCACCACCTGGTGGGTGAAGCCGTGTTCGTATCCGAGGCCGTGACCGGTGGGCCACCAGTTTCCGACGTACGGGTGCTCGGGCTCGGTGACGAAGATCCGGCGGAATCCTGCATCGGGCGATTCGGCCGCGTCGTAGTAGGAGAGGACGTTCATGTCCTCGAAGTCAAAGGCGAGGGAACCCTTGGTGCCGTTCACCTCCAGCCGCATGGCGTTCTTCCGGCCCAGGGCGTACCGGGTTGCTTCAAAGACGCCGATCGCGCCTCCGGAGGCGCCGCCGTCGAACCTTGCGCTGAAGATGGCCGCATCATCGACGGTGACCCTCCCGCGCGGGGCCTCGCTGCTGACGTCGCCGTGGCCGCCCAGGCCCACCAGGTCCCCGGCGAGCGGGCGTTCCGGGACGAAGGTTTCCATCAGTGCCGAAACGCCGCCGATGTTTTGTCCCGTGACCCATTGGGCGGCATCGATGCTGTGTGCTCCGATGTCGCCCAGGGACCCGGATCCGGACTTGGCCTTGTCCAGCCGCCAGGTCATGGGGGCGTTGGCGTCGGAAAGCCAGTCCTGCAGGTATTGGGCCCGGACGTGCCGGATGTCGCCGATCCGTCCCTGCTCCACAAACCGCCTGGCCAGTGCCAGGGCCGGGGTGCGGCGGTAGCTGAAGCCGCACATGGAGAGGACGCCGTGCTTGGCGGCGGTCTCCGCGGCCAGGGTCATCCGTTCGGCTTCTTCCACAGAGTTGGCCAGCGGCTTTTCGCACAGCACGTGCTTGCCGGCTTCGAGGGCCGCGATGGCGATCTCCGCATGGGTGTTGCCGGGCGTGCAGATATCGATGAGGTCGATGTCGTCGCGTTCGATCAGGCGGCGCCAGTCAGTCTCCACCGACTCCCATCCCAGCTTGTCTGCGGCCGCCTGGACGCCGTCGGCATTCCGCCCGGCCACTGCGGTGAGCCGTGGCTGCAGCGGCAGGTCGAAGAACCGTGGCGCGGTGCGCCAGGCGTGGGAGTGGGCGGCACCCATGAAGGCGTAGCCCACCATGCCCACGCGGAGGGGTTTGGCGGTGCTCATGGCATCGGTCCTTTCTACTTGCTGAAGCCGGCGGTCAGGCCGCTGAGCAGCTGCCGGCGGGCGATGACGTACACCACGAGGAGTGGAAGGGTGGCCAGCACGACGGAGGCGAGAATGGCGGGGATGTTCACGCTGAACTCGCCTTGGAAGGTCCACAGCGACAGGGGCAGCACCCTGGTGGCGGGACTCTGCGTCAGGATCAGCGGGAAGAGGAAGCCATTCCAGACGTGGAGGGCGTTGTAGATGCCCACCGTAATGACGGCGGGCTTGGTCATGGGAAGCGCAAGCCGCCACATCATGGCCCAGTCCGAGCAACCGTCCAGGCGCATCGACTCAAACAGTTCATTGGGGACGTCCCGCATGAAGTTGGACAGGATGAGGACGCTGACCGGGATGGCAAAGGCCACGGACGGCAGGATCAGCGCCAGCAACGTGTCGTACATGTGGGCCTTGGTGATCATCCAGTAGATGGGGATGATCGTGGCGTGCAGCGGGATGGCCAGGCCCAGGAGGAAAAGGTTGTTCGTCAGGCTCAGGAACTTTCCCCGTCCGCGGACGATGGCATACGCGGCCATGAAGGAGACCAGCAGCGCCGGCAGCACCGTGCCCAGCGTGACGATCAGGCTGTTGGTGAAGTACCTGGCGAAGTTGTTGTCCAGCACCAGCTTGTAGTTATCCAGCGTAGGTTCCGTTGCCGGCAGCATCGGGTTGGACGTGAAGAACCCCGCCTGGTTCTTGAAGCTGGTGATCACCACGTAATAGATGGGCACGATGATGACGGCGAGCCAAAGCCAGCCGCCCAAGCCGCCCAGGAGGTTTGGCCGCATCCGGCCCGGCCCCTTGGGCCGGACAGCCGTTTTTTCCGCGATGGTTCCGGTGGCCGGCGACGGGGGAATCGGGAGTTGTGTCGTGGACGCCATCAGGCACCTTCCAATTGGCTCGCGTTGCGGTTCTTTCCGCCGAGGCGCTGGAGCAGGAGCGCCAGTCCCAGGCCGATGACGATCAGCATGACGCCGAGGGCGCTCGCCGCGCCCATGTCATTGGCCTTGAAGCCCGTGAGGTACATATGCAGCGGAAGGAGCCGGGTGCTGTAGCCCGGTCCGCCGCCGGTCAGCACGAAGATCAGGTCGAAGTAGGCCAGGCTGCCCACCACCATCAGGGTGGAGGAGGTGATGATGGTGTATTTCAGCTGCGGCAGGGTGATGTTCCAGAACTGGCGGAACCGGCCCGCGCCGTCGATCTCGGCTGCCTCATAGAGCGAGGCCGGGATCTGGCGAACGCCGCCTTGGTAGATCAGTGTGTGGAACGGGACAAACTGCCAGGCAATGACGAAGACCACCACGAAGAGGACCAGATCCGAGTTGCCAAGCCAGTCCTGGGCGAGGATGGGCAGGTTGAATCCGGGGCCCAGGCCGAAGTTGGGATCGAGCAGGGCTTTGAAGGCGATGGCAACTGCCGCTGACGACAGCAGCAACGGCAGGAAATAGAGGACGGCAAGGGCCGCCCGGTACTTTTGGCCGCCGGCGGTGAAGACCCCCAGCAGCAGGCTGACGGGGGCCTGGACGATGAACGAGAAGAACATGACTTTGGCAGTCACGACCAGCGCGTTGCCCGTTACCGGATCGGTCAGTATCGTCGTCCAGCTGGCCAGGCCCTGCAGCTTGATCTCGCCCAGTCCGTTCCAGCTTGTGAAGCTGAGGAAGACAACGCCGATCAGCGGGATGACGGCAAAGGCGAGGAAGAAGACCAGCGCCGGGACCGCGAGCCACCCCGAAGGGCCCGAGTCACGGACCCCCCGGTTGGTAGAACCAAGAACCGCCATGGCCGCTTACTTTCCTATCGTGGCGTTCATGGTGCTGATGAACTGGTCCGGGCTGATCTTCTGCAGGAAGATCTGGTCCAGGTTCGACAGCATGGCGTCTCCCTGGGCCGGGCTGAGCGCCTGGTCCCAGGAGAGAGTGAAGCTGGGGGCGTTCTTGGCCAGGCCATAGACGAAGGTCAGGAAATCCTTGTCCGGCGAGGCGGCCAGCTTGTCTTCAATTCCCTTGACCACCGGCACAGCGCCGGAACTGATGAGGGCGTCGGTATTCGCGTCGGTGAACATGCCGTCCTTGACATAGTCCAAGGCGGCCTTCTTCTGGGCGTCAGTCGCCTTGGCTGAAATGGACCAGAAGTTGGAGGGATTTCCGACGACGTTCGCCGGGTCTCCCTTGCCGCCGGAGACGGTGGGGAAGGTGGTGTAGCCAAGCTTCCCGCTCTTGACGAAGTCCGCGGCGTCCTTCTTCATGCCCTGGTAGATCCAGCCGCCCTGCAGGATCATGGCTGCCTTGCCCGTGTACATCAGGGCCTGGTCCGCGTTGCTGTCGGCAGCCACCGAAGAGAAGCCGTTGATGAACCCGCCCGCGCCGGCCAGCTCCTGGATCTTCGTGAGCGCTTCCTTCACGGCAGGATCAGACCAGGCACCGGGCTTGTTGGCAGCGATATTGGCGAAGACTTCAGGGCCGCCGATGCGCTCCACGAGGTACTCGAGCCACATAAGGTCCGGCCACTTCGATTGGCCGCCCAGGGAGAAGGGAGCGATGCCGGCCTGCTTGAACTTCGGCACCAGGGCCATCAAGTCGTCCCAGGTCCTGGGCGGCTGGGCACCGACCTTGTCGAAGACGTCTTTGTTGAAGTAGAGGACGACCGGCTGGACGTTGTTGTTCGGCAACGCGTAGGTCTTGCCGTTTACTTCACCGTTCTTGAGCACCGATGGAAGGTAGCGGTCCTTGACCTGCGGGTTGTCCTTGACGAACGTGGACAGGTCATCCACCTGGCCGGCATCGACGTACGATTTCAGCACGCCGCCGCCCCAGCCGTAGACGAACGTGGGTCCTTCACCGGCGCCGATGGCCGTGCGGACCTTTGTCTTGTACGCGTCGTTGGCGAAGAAATCGAGTTTGATCGACTTGTCCGGATTTGCCTGGTTCCAATCGTCCACCGATTTCTGCAGGACAGGCTGGTTGCCGCCGGTCAGGCCCCACATGCTGGCCGAGTCGCTGCTGACGCTGGAACCTGCCGGTCCTGAAGAACCGCAGGCGGCGAGGCTGACTGCCAGTCCTGCCGCAGTGATTGCCACGGCTGCCGAACGCAACTTTCGAAATGTCATGTCGTTTCCGTTCATCCTCCGGGCTCAACGCTGGGTCCCGGTAACGTATGAAGCAGGCATTGCCTCGGCTCCGAGGCGGATCACCCACATCGATTCGGTTGATGGTCGCACCGACAATAGCTCGAAATATTTCGAAAACTTGCGGCCGGTTGTCAAAATGTATCGGTGAGCCGCGTCACAGTCAAGGGCCACACGCAGCCTCTTTTTGCATTCTTACAGGGACTTCATTGACCCCTCGGGTTATGGGGTGCAAGATTGCCGTAGTCGAAATGTTTCGAAGGATGGGATGGTCCCTTGGTAAGGACTGAGCGCACGCAAAAGGCGACTCTGGCGGCAGTTGCCTTGCAGGCAGGGGTTTCGACTCCCACGGTTTCGAAGGTGGTCAACGGCCGTGAGGACGTGGCACCGGATACCCGGGCCCGGATCCTCCGGGCACTTGAACAAGCCGGATACCAGTCGCCGGTGCAGCGGCGTACCGCCACCAGGACAGGCACGGTGATCGAAGTGGTGGTGGATGTCCTCACATCCGCCTATACCTCCGAAGTCCTGGCGGGAGTACTGAACTTCGCCGCAGCCGAGGACGTCGAGGTCATGCTGAGCGTTACGGGCCCCACGGCACCCTCCGCCCAAAGCGCTGAACGCCGGGCCCAGCGCATGGTCGACGATGGCAGGGCGGGAATGATCGTGGTGACCTCGGCCTTCAGCGAGGCGCAGCTGCATGCCTTCCGGCGGCGCCACATTCCCGTCGTCGTCATCGATCCGCTCAATCCGCCGCCGGCGGACGTGGTCAGCATCGGTGCCACGAACTGGGCCGGGGGAAGGCCGCCACCGAGCACCTCCTGGACCTGGGCCACCGGCGCATTGCCTACATCGGCGGAATCGAGCGGGCGGAGTGCAATCAGGCCCGGTTGCACGGCTACATGGCGGCCTTGACGGCCCACGGCGTGCCCGTGGATCCCCAATACATCGTCACCGGCGGCAGGTTCCGCCGGGATAGCGGAGTTGCCGGCCTGAAGGCACTGCTCCGCCTCGAAAACCGCCCCACGGCCATCTTCGCCGGAAGCGACAGCATTGCCCTGGGGGTTCTGGCCGAAGCTGCACACCACGGCCTCCGGGTCCCCGGGGACATCAGCCTCATCGGGTTCGACGGCACCATCCAGGGTGAAGAGTCCGTCCCGGCGTTGACGTCCGTGGCCCAACCGCTGGAGGAGATGGGCCGGGCTGCCCTGCGGTCGCTGCTGCGGCAAGCACGCGGTGAGGTCCTGGATTCGCACCGCGTGGAACTGGCCACGCAGGTGATCGTCCGGGAATCCACTGCACCTCCCGCGGACTGACGGCGAGCACGGGGCCTGGCCCGGTCCAGGATTTAAACGACGGGCGGCCGCCCACCCGGCCGAAAAGACCGGGGTGGCAGCCGCCGTGCGGGTGGGATTCCTAGCGTTTGACGGCTTCGAGCTTGAGCATCTTGGCGATGACGCCGTCGAGTTCGGAGTCGTCGAAGATCTTCTTCCAGTCGTCCTTGATGATGGTGTCCTTGCCGTACTGGATGGCGATTTCGCAGGCTTCCGAGAAGGGGTTGGACCCGCGCAGGGCGTTGGTCAGGGCGATCTGGACGTGGCCGAACAACATGGCCTTCGCCGCCGCCTCCGGCACGCCGGCCGTGTGGACGGTCTCGTGCAGCGCCTCGTTGAGCAGCGTGCCGATCATGCAGGCCACGGTTTCCACCAGGGTGGGCTCCAGGATGGCGAGCTGCTTGACGGTGACCCAGTGCACGTCGATGACCGGCGCGTAGATGGTGCGGATGACGGCTTCCGCGGAGTCGCGGGTGGCTGCCGGCGCGTCGTCGTCGATGGCGGCGACGACGTTCTGCGGGGCGCCCTCGCCGCCGAAGGTGTCTGCCCATTCCTCCTTGGTGGTGCGCTCCAGGAACACCGACGGGTGGCACGGGTGCGCGACTGCCTGGACGACGTCGTCGCGCTTGGCCAGCAGGCCCGCGTACGCGGCGGCGGGGTCAAGGGTGAGCAGGATGGCGCCGGCCTTCAGCTGCGGCACCACACCTTCGGAGACGATGCCCAGGACGGTGTCCGGGACGGCGAGGATCACCACGTCGGCGCCCTTGACGGCGTCGTCCGTGGCAGTGATCTGGCGGCCTTCCGCCTGGACGCGTTCCTGGCCGGCGGGGGAGTTCTCGCTGTAGAAGACGGTGTGGCCGGACTTCTGGAGGTTGCGGGAAACGCGCATCCCCATCTTGCCTCCGGCTCCGATGACGGCGACGGTCAAAGTTTCTGCTGACATTTCACTTGCTCCTTAGGAATTCGATGCTGTGCCGGGTCCACTGGTTTTCGAGCCGGATGGTGCCCGCCTCGGTGTCCTGCCAGGGCAGCCAGTGTTCGACGATCTGGTTGATGTTTCGTTCGTGCGGCCGGATTTTTTCGACCATGTACGCGTAGTCGAGCAGGCCTTCGCCAAGCGGCGCGCCGGAGTAGGTGAAACCCACCCATCCGTCCTTGCGGCTGAAGGCAAAGTCCTTGATGTGCATGTTCAGGACGTAGGGGGCGACGGCGTCAATCACCTCGCGGGGCATTTCCAGCGCTGCGACGGTGTTGGCGGGGTCGCTGCAGATCCCCAGGTACGGGCTGTCCACGCCGCGGACCACGTCCAGGATGCGGGCGGTGGGGACCTGTTCGTAGGTTTCCACCGCGATCTTCACCCCGGCGTCCTCGAATTCCGGCAGCACGTCCTTGAAGATCGCCACCGCTTCCTCGGTGGTGGGGCTGTGGCCGGGGGCGTTGAACATGGTGCGCAGCAGCGGCGAGCCGAGGATGCCGGCGATGTGCAGGAACCTTCGCAGGTGGTCCGGTCGGATGCCCTTGGTGCCCAGCTCCAGGGAGATTCCCAGCCTGTCCGCGGTGTCCCGCACGGCTCGGAGTTCCGTGTCAGCCATGGCTTCCAGGGGTGCGTAGTCGCAAACCTGGAACAGGTCCACGCCCAGTTCCGCGGTCCGCTCCAGGACATCATGAAGGCTCAGCGGCTGGGAGACCCTCTCCGAAAGCTGCCAGAAGAAGGCGTAACTGCTCAGCCCAATCCGTGAGGTCATGCCGGCACCGCCATCGTTTGCAGCCGCGCCGCGGCTTCGTCAAGGACGGCCTTCAGTGCTGTGGGGTCATGGGCGAAGCGGCCCAGGAACAGGCCGGCGACGGCGGGACCGAGCTGGGTGATCAGGCCCGGCCCGGCGCTGCCGCCATAGATGACGCGGCTGTCTTCCTGCCCCGGGAGGCTGCGCAGGTGCTCGTCAAGGCCCGAAATGACGGCGTTGATATACCCGGGCGTGGCCGGCTCCGGAGCGCCGATGGCCCACTGCGGCTCGTATGCCACGATGGTCCTGGCGGCCGCTGCCAGCGATGACGCGCGTTTGAGGATGCCATCGATTTCGGCCGTGCACTGGGCAATGGCTTCCTCAACGGATCCGCGGTGCAGTTCCCCGACGCACAGGACGGGGGTCAGGCCGTTGCGGTAGGCCGCAGCGGTCTTCAGTCCGATCACGCGCTGGTCCTCGTCAAAGATCCGGCGGCGTTCAGCGTGGCCCACCTCGGCGTACCGGCCGCCGAGTTCAGCTACTGTTTTGCCGCCGACTTCGCCGGTGAACGCGCCTTCGTCTTCCCAGAAGATGTCCTGCGCTCCGGTGGCAGCACCTGCCGGACCGAGGATCCGTGCCGCTTCCGGGAGTGCCGGAAGGATGGGCAGGACGAAGAGTTCGATGTCGCCGCTTTGCACCGCGGGGTGGGCGAAGGCGAGGGATGCGACGTCGCGGCAGTAGTCCACGGAGCGGGCGTAGCCGAAGTACATCTTCAGGCTGACGCCGATGATGGCCGTGGGTCCGGTGCGGGGCTTAGCAGGAAGTGACACCTTCGTAGTCCTTAATCAGGGAAACTTTCTCTGCCGAGGCGGAGGCTTCGTCGAAGGTGTAGGTGAGCCATTCCCTGGCGAGGCGCCGGGCGAGTTCAAGTCCGACGACGCGCTGGCCGAAGGTCAGGACCTGGGCGTTGTTGCTCAGGATGGCGCGTTCGACGGAGAAGCTGTCGTGGGCGGTCACCGCGCGGACCCCGGGAACCTTGTTCGCTGCGATGGCGACGCCGAGCCCGGTTCCGCAGACCAGCAGCGCGCGGTCGGCCCGTCCTGCGGCGATGAGTTCCGCTGCCGCGATGGCGACGGAGGGATAAGGGGCGTGGCTAATGGCGTCCACGCCCACGTCGGTGACGGACTCGACCAGGTCGGAGGCCTCGAGGTCGGCCTTGAGGGCTTCCTTGTAGTCGAAACCGGCGTCGTCGGCTCCGATGACCAGGCGCAGTTTGGCGCTCATGCGTTCTCCTTGATGGTGGTGTTCCGGCTGAGGGTGTTGTGGATGGCCCGCACGATCAGGGCCATGGAGACGGCGCCCGCGTCCGGGGTGCCGAGGCTCTTCTCCGCGTGCGGACGTGCCCGGCCCATCAGCGGCAGCAGGTTGGCGGTGTCCTCGGCGGCCTGCTGCGCGGCGGTGGCGGCAGCGTCCCAGGCTCCGGACAGCGGCTTTCCGCTGTCCACGCCGGCGGTGAGGGCATCCCGGAAGGGAACCAGCACGTCCACCAGCGTCTTGTCGCCCACCGTGGCCTTGCCGAAGTCCATGATGGCTGCGGCGGCGCCGGCCACTCCGGTGGCGACAGCACCGGCGTCGGGAGCTTTGTCATCGCCCACGGCGTCACCGACGGCGCGCAGGGCCATGCCCCACAGGGCGCCGGAGGTGCCACCGGCCTTGTCCGCCCAGGCGTCTGCGGCGAAGTAGAGGGTGGTGGCAGCCCCGGCGCCGCGGGCGACGGCGTCTGCCGCGGCCTTCACGGCGGCCCCGACGCCCCGCTCCATGCCGATGCCGTGGTCGCCGTCACCGGCGACCGCATCGATGCGGCCCAGTTCGCCTGCGTTGGCGTCCACCACGTCCTTGGCCGCGCCGAGCGCTGCGAGGACACGGACGGCCCCGGCACGGGACGCGGGAGTCGCCTCGGGAATGGGAAGTTCGACGTCGGCCACATCGTCGACGGTCTCTTCCAGCGCTTCGGCCGTGACGGCACCGCGGCGGAAGGCCGGGGCGTCGGCAGGGGCGTTCCAGAGGGCTTCGAGTTCGTCGTCGAGCCAGAAGAGCGTCAGGGACGTGCCGGCCATGTCGAAGCTGGTGACCAGCTCGCCCACCTGCGGATCCACTGCCTGCAGGCCGGCCTCGGCGAGGAGTTGCGCCACGCGGCGGTAGACCACGAACAGCTCCTCGTACTTCACGCTGCCCAAGCCGTTCAGGATGGGGACCACGCGTGCACCCTTGGGGTCCACGCCCTCCGGCACCTCGGTCAAGAGCTTGGCGACGAGGAGTCCGGCGAGCTCATCCGCCGTCGGAATCGCCGTTTCGTCGATGCCCGGCTCTCCGTGGATGCCCATGCCGACGGCCATGCGACCCTCGGGGACAGAGAACAGGGGCTGGGTGGCTCCCGGCAGGGTGCATCCGCTGAAGGCCACCCCGAAGGAACGGGTGCGGTGGTTGGCGCGTTCTGCGATTTCCATCACCGCGTCCATTCCGTAGCGTGCTTCCGCGGCGGCGGCCGCCACCTTGAATACGGTCAGGTCCCCGGCAATGCCGCGGCGCTTGGTGTGCTCTTCGATCGGGGCGGAAGACACGTCGTCGGTGACGGCGATGCTGCGGCAATCGATGCCTTCCCTGCGCAGCTTCTCCCGGGCCTGGGTGAAGTGCAGGACGTCGCCGGCGTAGTTGCCGTAGCCCAAGAGCAACCCGGCGCCGTTGTTGGCCGCCTTGGCCACGTTGTAAATCTGTTGTGCCGACGGCGACGCGAACAGGTTGCCCATCGCGGCGCCGTGCGCCAGGCCCTGGCCCACCAGGCCCGCGAATGCGGGATAGTGGCCGGAGCCCCCGCCGATCACCAGTGCCACCGTCTCCGGGGTGCTCTTGGTGCTGCGGACCACGCCGCCAGGAACGCGTTTGACCCAGCGTCCGTGGGAGGCGACGAAGCCCTCGATCATTTCGTCAGCGAAGGCTGAAGGTTCGTTGAAGAGGCGGGTCATGGGAAAGCTCCTGGGCCTAACGGGGGGACGATCTGGTTCGGGGGGTGGTACGGGGGCATCCGCGGATGAGGCGGATGCCCCCGGGCCTGCTACGGTTCGGCGTGCTGTGCGGCGCCGGCGGGGTCCAGTGCCTCAGTGCGGACGCCCTCGCTGGCACGGCCGGAACGGCTGAGGGCCACCATCAGGACGGCGGACAGGAGCATGAACCCGCCCACGACGAACATCGGCACGGTGTAGTCGCCTGTCCAGTCCTTGAGCCAGCCGGTGATGTAGCCGGCGCTGAAGCCTGCCAGGTTGCCCACGGTGTTGATCAGGGCGATGCCGGCTGCCGCTGCCGCACCGGTCAGGAACTGGGTGGGAACCGTCCAGAAGTTGGGGAGTGCCGCGAAGATGGCCATGGCCGTGATGGTGATGACGGCGATGGTGGCTGCCGGGCTTCCCGCAAAGAGTGCCAGCGGGATGCTAAGTCCACCCACCAGTGCCGGAACCGCAATGTGCCAGGTCTTGACGCCGCGCTTGGTGGCGTCCTTTGACCAGAAGTAGAGGGCGAAGGCTGCCGGCAGGTACGGGATGGCAGTGATCAGGCCCTTCTGGAGGACGTCAAACTTGGTGCCGTAAATGCCTTCGAAGCCGGAGATGATGGTGGGCAGGAAGAAGCCGAGTGCGTACAGGCCGTAGATGAAGCCGAAGTAGATCAGGGAGAGCATCCAGACGCGGCCGTTGCCGAACACGGTGCGGACGCTGACGTGCTTGTTGCCGGCGGCCGTTTCGTTCTTTTCCTTTTCCAGGGCGCCCGTCAGCCAGGTCTTTTCCTCGGCGGAGAGCCACTTGGCCTTCGCGGGGGAATCGGCCAGGTAGAACCAGGAAATGATGCCGATCAGGATGGCGGGAATGGCCACGCCGAGGAACATGACGCGCCAGCCTTCAAGGCCGAAGAGGCCGTGCTGCTGGATCAGGAGGCCTGCCAGCGGGGCGCCGACCACGGTGGTCAGCGGCTGGGCCAGGTAGAACAGTGCCAGGATCTTGCTGCGGTGCCGTGCGGGAACCCAGAGGCTCAGGAAGAGGATGGCGCCGGGGAAGAAGCCGGCCTCGGCCACACCCAGGATGAAGCGCAGGATGTAGAGCTGTTCAACGTTGGCCACCCAGGTGAACAGCAGGGAGACGATGCCCCAGCTGACCATGATGCGGGCCAGCCAGCGGCGGGCGCCGAACTTGTGGAGGGCCAGGTTGGAGGGGACTTCAAGCAGGATGTAGCCGATGAAGAAGACGCCCGAGGCGAAACCGAACTGGGCGGCGTTGAGCGCCAGGTCCGTGTTCATGCCGTTGGGGCCGGCAAAAGAGATGGCCGTGCGGTCGAGGTAGTTGATGAAGAACATCAGTGCGACGAACGGGACAAGCCGGATCGCCACTTTCCTGATTGCGGATTTTTCGACCACCGATTGTGTGGTGTCCACATTGACTCCTAGATGTTGGTGCCCCGGCCGCATCCGTCACTGGAGGCGTGGGGTGGTCTCATATACGCGCGGACTGGGAGGCGCCGCGGTGCGTGAAGCTGTGAGTTCCACCATAGGACCAAAACGTAAATTGGTCAACCGGTTGACTAGTTATCGTTTCTGGATGGCGGCGGTCATGTGTACGCCGCGCGCGGCGGGGCGTGGTCAACCAGTTGTTACGCTTGGGTGGTGTCCGTAGAATCCGCCGCCTCGACGGCCAAGATCAGCGCCGCCCTGGGTTCTCTGGGGCAGGGTTCAGTGGTGTCGGAAGTGGCCGAGCGCCTGCTGGCTTTCTTTACGAGCGGTGACATTGCACCGGGAACCAGGCTCCCTGCCGAGCGCACGCTGGCTGCCTCCCTTGGCGTGGGCCGGTCAGCGGTGCGGGAGGCCCTCGCTGCGCTGGAAATCCTGGGCATTGTGGTGGTCCGGCCGGGGTCCGGCACCTATCTTCGGGACGGCGTCTCGGAGCTTCTGCCCCGCACCCTGAGCTGGGGCATGATGCTGGGCGCCCCACGCACGCGCGAGCTCGTGGAGCTGCGCAGCGGACTGGAAGTACAGGCTGCCCAGCTGGCCGCGGAGCGCATTACGGTTGAAGCGCTGGCACGGATGCGCGACAATCTGGACACCATGGCCCGCACCCTGGATGACCTCGGCGCCTTCGTCGAGGCGGACGCAGCCTTCCACCGTGAAATCGCTGCGGCTTCAGGCAATCAGGTCCTCCAGGAGCTCCTGCAAAGTATCCGCTCGCTGCTGCGGATCTGGGTGGACCGCGCCCTCACTGATGAGGGCCATGCTGCGGCCGCCCTCAAGGAGCATGCCATGATCCACGAAGCCCTGGCGGCCCGTGACGCAGACGCCGTGACCGCCACCATGCGCTCCCACATGCAGACAGCGTCCCGGCGCCTGCTGGCAGGCTACGACGCCGCCCAGTAGGGCACCGGCCTACCGGGCAGCCGCCTTCTTCAATTCCTGCAGGATTTCCAGCTGGACCCGGTTCATGGAGATCAGCAGCTCGATCTCCTTTTTCGCCTCGACATTGGTGTCGTAGTCGTGTTGGGCCATGGCGGCGGCAATGGCGTCCTGCCGCTTGGCGGCGATGAGCAAAATGGCGCCCTGCAGTCCGGCGAGCATGGAAAGCAAAAGGTTCAGCAGGATATAGGGATACGGATCCCAGGCGTTGGCGGCCAGTGCCACGGTATTGATCGCGGCCCAAATGAGCATGAAGCCGATGAAGCTGCCAACGAAGGGCCAGCTTCCCATCCCGTTGCGCATGATGTCAGCGGCACGCTGTCCCTTGCTCAGGGAAGCTTTGTGTTTCTCGTGCCAGGTCTTTTGTTGGAGGCTCATGGCTCAGGGTAGACCCAGTCCGGACGGTTGCAGGTCTGCCCGGTCCCCTCCCGTCTGGAGCGGTCCCACCGATCCGCGCCGCACCAAGGTGGCAGTGAACTGTGCCGGAGCGGCGGAGGGTAGGCCCTCTATCTGGCGGATGAGCGCCTTGGCCGCTGCAACGCCCATGTTGTAGACGGGCTGGGCAATAACGGTAAGGGGTGGGCTCACGAGCCTGGTCCAGGCGAAGTCGTCATACATGAGGAACGAAACATCGGCCGGAATGGACAGTCCCAGTTCCTGGATGGCCTCGACCACGCTGAGGGCGATCAGGCCATCCGATGCGACCACGGCTGTGGCGCGGTTGGGATCCCGCAGTACTTCGCGGGTGATGCTGCGGATGGAGTCTTCGTCGCCCGCATTCAACCTGACAAGGTCTTCCGGGAATGGCAGTCCCGCAGCAAGGAAAGCCTGCCGCATCCCCTCAATGCGGTCCGCAATCTGGGAGGACTCCAAGGTCATGCCCGGCGTATAGGGCGAGTCGGTCCGCAGCGTGGAAATGAAGGCGATGCGCCGGTGCCCTGCCTCGAGAAGATATTGTGTGGCCTCCAGGGAAATCCTCACCATGTCCACGGCCATGGTCTCCACCTCAAGGTCGCCGGCGGTGCGGTCGATGAACACCAGGGGGCGTCCGGACCGGTGGACATCCTGCAGGTGTTCGGTGTCCACGGATGACGCCGGGGCGACGATAAGGCCGTCCACCCGCTTGTCCAGCAAAACCCGCACCGCGTCCACTTCTGCGGCCCGGTCCTCGTCAGTGTTGACCAGGATGACGTTGTAGCCGGCTTTTTTGGCCGTGTCCGTGATGCCCCGCGTGGCAAGCCCAAAATGCGGGTTTTCGATGTCACCCACCACCACGCCGATGGTGTGCGATTTGCCGGTGTTCATGCTGCGGGCCAGCTCGTTGGGCCGGTACGAAAGCGCTTCGGCGGCCGCGAGGACGCGCTCGCGGACGTCGTCGCTGACAGCGCCGTAATTGCCCAGCGCCCGTGCGGCCTGCGCCTTGGAGACCTGCGCAGCTTTTGCGACGTCGGCAACGGTTACGTCCCGCCGTCGTGCTCCATCACCGTTCATCTTCACCTTTCGAGGGGGTGTTGACGCCCCCTGTGACTTCAGCTACATTTCTATCCATCGATGTGAGTCCGGTCTCAATCTTATGGTGTGAGACCGGACTCAACAAGACCATCGGCGACTTTCTTCGGCGGCCCTGACAGCACCGCCTTCCCACCAACGATTGGACAACGCTGTGAAGAACAAGAACCTCCGACCTGCCGGATTTGCCGCAGCAGCCCTTGCCGCGGTCCTGGCACTTTCCGGCTGCGGCTCCACCTCGGCCGCCTCCACCACCGAAAACAACCCCTACGGACTTATCCAGCCCGGCACCATCCGGGTGGCAAGCCTCGGTGACTCAAAGCCGTACACGTTCGCTGATGCCTCCGGAAATTTCACCGGCTTCGACGTCGAACTCTTCAAGGACGTGGCCCACCGGGCCGGTGTGGACAACGTAGTCTTCACCGGGCAGGACTTCTCGGGCCTCCTCGCCGCTGTGGCCAACGGACAGTTTGATGCCGGTGTCGCGGCCATCGGTATCACCGACAAGCGGAAAGAAACCGTGGACTTCTCGGACGGTTACCTGGCCGGCTACCTCACGGTCATCACCACCAAGACCTCCGGCATCACCAGCGCGGACGGGCTGGCCGGCAAACGCCTGGGTGTGGTCCAGGGAACCCTGCAGGAAGCCTACGCGGTGAAGAACTTCACCTCGGCCAGCCTGGTCCGCTTCCCTGACAACAACACCGCTATCGCCGCCGTGAACAGCGGAACCGTGGACGCGCACTTCCTGGACTACGAGGCCGCCAAGGCCTATGAGGAGCAGCACGGCCTGGTCAGCGCCGCGGACATCCCGTCCTTCGACGCCCCGGCCGGGTTTGCGGTGGCCAAGGGCAAGACGGCCTTCAAGGAAGCCCTGAACAAGGGCCTGGCCGCAGCCATGGAAGACGGCACCTGGAAGAAGCTCTACCAGAAGTGGTTCCCGGGCTCACCGATGCCCGAGCAGTACCTGCCCAAGGCTGAGCAGACCGCATCACCCTCGCCGAGCAAGTAAGCCCCAAGCATCATTTGCCGGGCTGGCAGGCTTCGGGCCACCTGGCCGGGCGGGCCGCCTTACGCGGACTGCCCGGCACCTCCCCTTCATCTACGTCTGAGAGCAACCATGGACTGGCTCAACACCATCATCCGTACCTTCTTTGACTTCGGCGCTATGGCCGAGGTCCTGCCCCAACTCCTGACGGTCGGCCTGCTGAACACGCTGATCATCTCCATTGCCGCCACCGTCCTTGGCACGGTGCTGGGAATGGTGGTGGCCGTCATGGGCATTTCACCGTCCAAGTGGCTGCGCGTCCCGGCCAGGATCTACACGGACCTTTTCCGCGGCCTGCCGGCCATCCTCACCATCCTGCTGATTGGCCAGGGCTTTGCCCGCCTGAGCCAGTCGATCTTCGGCCCGTCCCCCTACCCGCTGGGCATCATCGCGCTGAGCCTGATCGCCAGCGCCTACATTGGGGAGATCTTCCGCGCCGGGATCCTCAGCGTGGACAAGGGCCAAGGCGAGGCCTGCCGTGCCCTGGGCATGAGCTACGCCAAGTCCATGGCCCTGGTGGTGGTGCCCCAAGGTGTCCGCCGGGTCCTCCCGGCGCTGGTGAACCAGTTCATCGCCATCGTCAAGGACTCCTCCCTGGTGTACTTCCTGGGCCTGCTGGTCACCGAACGCGAACTCTTCCGCGTGGGCCAGGACGCCGCCGTGCTGTCCGGGAACCTTTCACCCCTGGTGGCCGCCGGCCTCCTCTACCTGGTGATCACCGTCCCGCTGACGCACCTGGTGAACCACTTCGACAACAAGTTCCGCACCGGCCGCCGCCGCGCCGCACCACCCACCAGCGGACTGAAGGAAGTCAAGGAACTCGACGCGGCCTCGCCGCTCACAGCCGGGAGCAACACATGAACACCCCCACCCCCACCACCATGAATACCGCCACTCCTGAGGCGCAGTCGTTCCGCGGCTCAAGCCTGGAACTGCGCAACCTCACCATGGCGTACGGCGACATCGAGGTACTGCGCAACGTCAGCCTCACCGTGGCGCCGGGCACCACCACCTGCATCATCGGCCCCTCGGGATCCGGCAAATCCACCCTGCTGCGCGGCGTCAACCGGCTGCACGAACCAAAAAGCGGAAACGTCCTGCTCGCGGGCGACAGCACCCTGACCGTCAACCCGGACACCCTCCGCACCCGCATCGGCATGGTGTTCCAGCACTTCAACCTCTTCCCGGACCACACTGCCGAGGAAAACGTGGCACTCGCCCTCTGGAGTGTCAAAGGCATGCCCAAGGCCCAGGCCATGGAACGCGCCCGCCAACGGCTCGCCGAGGTTGGCCTCGCCGAACGTGCCGACCACCGCCCCCGTGACCTCTCCGGCGGCCAGCAGCAACGAGTCGCCATCGCCCGCGCCCTGGCCATGGAACCCGAAGTGATGCTCTTCGACGAAGCCACCAGCGCCCTGGACCCCGAACTGGTCAAAGGCGTCCTGAACCTCATGGCCGGCCTGGGCCGCCGCGGCATGACCATGCTCGTCGTCACCCACGAAATGGGCTTCGCCCGGAAAGTGGCAGACCAGGTGGTCTTCATGGATGAAGGCGAAGTGGTGGAGGCCGGGACACCCGCCCAACTCTTCGACAACCCCCGCAGCGAACGCCTCCAGCGCTTCCTCTCCGAGGTGCTCTGATGGGTGCGGTTGCAGCGGCACCCATCCGGACCGCCGTCGTCGGCTTTGGAATCTCCGGCAAGGTCTTCCACGCGCCCCTGGTCGCGGCCAACCCGGACTTCTCGCTGGACGTCATCGTCACGGCCCAGCCGGACCGTGCGGCGGAGGCGGCACGCCTCTATCCGCAGGCACGGATTGCCGGCACCCCGGAGGAGCTGTTCGCCCTGGCAGCGGACCTGGACCTGGTCATCCTGGGAACCCCGCCGCACACGCACTACGGCCTGGCCGCGACAGCCATCGCCCACGGCCTGCACGTGGTGGTGGACAAGCCTTTCGTCCCCACCTCCGACTTGGGCGCGGAGCTGATCAGCAGGGCGGCCGACGGCGGGGTGCAGCTGACGGTGTTCCAGAACCGCCGGTGGGATGCAGACTTCCTCACCCTCCAGAAAGTGTTGGCGTCCGGAGGCCTTGGCAGGATCACCAGCTTCGAATCGCGGTTCGAATGGTGGCGGCCCGAAGGCTTCGGCAACTGGCGTGACACGGTGTCCCTTTCCGAGGGCGGCGGCATCCTGCACGACCTCGGCGCGCACCTGATCGACCAGGCCATCCACCTTTTCGGCCCGGTGGAACGGAGCTACGGCGAAACTGCCAATCGCGGTCCGCATCCGGACGCGGCGGATACCGAAGCCTTCGTGTCGTTGCTGCACGCCTCCGGCGTCCGCACGCGGCTCTGGATGAACGGCATGGCCGCCCAGGCCGGGCCGCGGTTCCACGTCCTCGGTTCCCGCGCCGGCTACACCAAGTGGGGCCTGGACGGACAAGAACCTGCCCTCGCTGCCGGGATGCCGCCGTCGGACCCCGCCTATGGCGTGGAACCCCAGGAGCGTTGGGGGCTCGTGGGGGTGGACGGGGCAACCGCGCCGGTCCGCGCCGAACGCGGCGCCTACCCGCAGTTCTACGTCCAGTTGGCCACCGCCCTGCACGGAAACGGGCCGCTGCCGGTGGATCCCGCCGAACCGCTTGAGGTGCTGAAGGTCATCGAGGGCATCCACGCCCTGGCCTGACGCCACCCCCAACTTCCCCTGACACATCGTCAGCGTCTTCCGCAACCACGAATTTCACAGAAAGGGACAACATGTCCTCTCTTCCAGCGACCAAGCGCGTTGCCGTCATCGGCGGCGGCATCCTCGGGGTCTCCACCGCAGTCCACCTGCTCCGCGAAGGAGCGTCCGTGATCCTGCTGACCGAGCGCGGGCTCGCCAGCGAGGCCAGCGGCCGCTCGCTGTCCTGGCTCAACTCCGCCGGCGAACGGTCCACCCCGTACCACCAGCTGCGTGTGGCCGGTGTTGACCGCTACCGCACCCTCTTCGCCTCGGACCCCAGCCGCGACTGGCTGCAGTTTGGCGGCGGCCTGATGTGGAATGCTGCCGGGCAGGGCGAGGCCACGGCGGGCCGGCACGCCTACGAAAAGTCCATCGGCTACGACTCCCGGCTTCTCGCCCCCAGCCATATCGCAGCCACCACCCCCGGCATTGATGCGGACGCCGTGCCGGAGAATGCCATTTTCAATCCCGGCGAGGGCTGGGTGAGCCTGCCGGACCTGATCGACTTCCTCATGGAGGAGTTCCACGCCCGCGGCGGCGAATTGGTCCTGAACGCGGGAAAAGCCTCCGTCATGGTGGAAGGCGGCCGCACCTCCGGCGTGGAGACAGCGTCGGGCGGGACATACCAGGCCGACGCGGTGCTGGTGGCTTGCGGTGCAGCGACGCCCGCCGTCGTCGAACCCCTGGGAGTGCAGATCCCGAACGGCTCTCCCGTGTCCATGCTGGTGGTGACCAAGCAGGTGCAGCACGATGTGGCCGCGGTGATGAACACCCCGCGCGCAGCCTTGCGGCCCAACCCGGGCGGGACGTTTGCCCTGGACCACGACTGGTACGAGGAACGCATTACCGAGCACTCGGACGGCTCCTTCAGCATCCCCGATGAGGTGGTCCAGGAACTGGCCGATGAGGCATCGAAGCTTGTTGCCGGCAATCCGGAACTCAAGCCCGCCTCCTGGAAGATGGGCTACAAGCCCATTCCCGGGGACGGCGAACCCGTCCTCGGCGAACTGGGCCAGGTGCCCGGATGCTTCGTTGCCTTCACGCACTCCGGCGCCACGCTGGGACTCATTGCCGGTGAGCTCCTGGCCGGGGAAATCCTGACCGGCAGGAAGCACCCCATGCTGGCCACCTTCCGGCCGGGACGCTTCTCCTAGGCCGGGTCAAAGGGGCGGGGCCGTGCTGAGTGCGGCTCCGCCCCTTTGCCTGCGCCTGCCGGACCGGATGCCGTCCGGAATCAGGCGCCCAAATGCCCCGTGAGGCGGCGGTGGAACCGGGTGCTGCGCTCGTCCAGGCCTTCGATGGCCACTTCGGCGCCATGATCCGCGTACTTCGTCTCGATCGAGTCCAGGGCGGCAACCGTTGAAGCGTCCCAGATTTGGGCCCGGCTGAGGTCGATGGTCACGGAAGCGGGGTCGTCGGCGTAGGCGAAGTGCTCCACGAGGTCATTGCTGCTGCCGAAGAACAACGGCCCCACCACCTCGTAGCGGACGCTTCCGCCGTCGACCGCCAAGGTCCGCTCAACGGTGATGACATGGGCCACGCGGCGTGCGAACAGCACCATGGCGAGGATCACGCCCACCAGGACCCCATAGGCAAGGTTCCCGGTCAGGACCACGACCGCGACCGTGACACCCATGACGAGCGTCTCGGGGACCGGCATCCGCTTCAGGGTGGACGGTTTGACGCTGTGCCAGTCCACGGTGGTCACGGCGACCACCATCATCACGGCCGCCAGCGCCACCATGGGGATCTGTCCCATGATCGAACTGAGCCCCGTCACCAGGGCCAAAAGGAAGATCCCCGCCACGAACGTCGAGATGCGGGTGCGGGCCTGCCCGGTCTTCACGTTGAGGACGGTCTGGCCGATCATGGCGCAGCCGGCGATCCCGCCATAGAGGCCGGCGAAGATGTTCGAGACGCCCAGGGCCCAGGACTCGCGGCCCTTGTGCGACGGGGTGTCCGTGATGTCGTCGACGAGCTTGGCCGTGAGCAGGGTTTCCATGAGGCCGACGAACGCCACGCTCAGCGCGGTGGGCAGAACCAGTTGGAATGTCTCCAGGGTCAGCGGAAACTGGAATGGGGTGATCCCGGGCATCTTGCCGGTGAGCGGGTCCTCGTCCGCGACGTTCGGAACGGCGAGGCCGGCGATGATGGCGATGGCGGTGACAACGACGATCGCCACCAGCGGCGACGGGACCGCCTTGGTGAAGCGCGGCAGGATGAAGATGATCGCGAACGTCAGGCCGAACAGGACGTAGGCGAGCCAGGGGACGTTGAGGACGTGCGGCACCTGCGCCATGAAGATCAGCACGCCCAGGGCGTTGACGAAGCCGATCATCACTGAACGCGGGATGAACCGCATCAGCCGGGCCAGGCCGGCCAGGCCGAAGACGATCTGGATGACGCCGGCGAGGAGCACCGTGGGCAGGACGTACTCGACGCCGTGCTCGTGGACCAGCGGCGCGATCACCAAGGCTACGGAGCCCGCCGCCGCCGTCACCACGCCCGGACGGCCGCCGAGGACCGACATGGTCAGGGCCAGCACGATGGAGGCCACCAGGCTGACCATCGGATCGACACCGGCGACGATAGAAAACGAAATGACTTCAGGGACCAGCGCAAGGGTGGTCACCATGCCGGCAAGGACCTCGCGGGAAAGCTGCCGCGGGGAGCGCAGCGCGGTCAGGACCGTGACCGGCTTCCGAAGAAGGCGGGGATTGTCGGCGACGGACAAGGGGCGGCTCCAGGGACGTGGGCCCTCAAGGGAGGGTGGGTGGTCAACGTTTTGCGCGCCACGGTGCGCGCGGGTCCAGCCCGGTCATGGAAGACAATGGGGATGGAGAGAGAATGCGCCGGGAACTCTCGGCTGCATCTGCAACACTACCCTAACGTGAGGGTTGAGCCGGATTGGTGACGTGATGGTGAACGAAATGACCGCTGAAGAAGTGGTGGCCACGATGCATATCGGGGAGCTGGCCGACCGTTCCCAGATGTCGTTACGGACCATCCGCCACTACGACGAGGTTGGGCTGCTCAAACCGTCGGGGCGCACCGAAGGCGGGTTCCGCCTGTACACCGAGCGTGACTTCACGCGCCTGCTCCTGATCCGCCGGATGAAGCCACTCGGGTTCACGCTCGAGGCCATGTCCGGCCTCTTGCGGGTCATCGACGCGCTGGAGGCGGCCGAACCGGGCGTGGAGGACGCAAGTGTCAGGTCCGAACTGAACGAATTCATCGAGGAGGCTGCCCGGCGCCGGGCCAAGCTGGAGGAACAACTCGGCATGGCCGACGAATTCCTTGCGCTGCTTCGTGCCCGGCAGGATGGCCCGGGCAGCAATAAGCATGGCTGATAAAATGGCCGGGTTGCAGGGCGGCCTTGAAGCTGGTTGAGCCAGGGCCGTAACAAGGTAGGGGACCACACACATCATGACGGCAGGCGGGTCACACCTCAGGACATCGGACAGCCGGCCGGGCGAACCGGCCAATGCTTCCGTGCCTGCCAAGGGCCGCGCCTACCTGGCAACCATTGAAGGTTTCATCGGCGCCCTGATGATGTTCGTCGGTTCCATCGGCACGGGTTGGATTGCCAACGGCTCACCCATGATCCGCCAGCCCGTTGTGATCGCGCTCCGCACCGAGGGGTGGGGAGTGGCGGTCTCCACCGTCCTGTTGACCGCCGGGGCCATGCTGCTGATGCGCTCCTGGCTCCGGCTGGGCCAGCGGCTGGGGGACTGGGGCCATTCGTCGCTGCGGTCCGTGGTGGTGGCCATCTCCGCCTGGTCGTTGCCCCTGCTGTTCTGCGTCCCGGTCTTCTCCCGCGACGTCTACGCCTACACGGGCCAGGGCCGGCTGGTGATGGAAGGCCAAAACCCCTACGAGGTTGGCATCTCCACCCTCAACAACTGGTTCGCGCTTGGCGCCGACCCCGCCTGGGCGGAAAACCGGACACCCTACGGCCCCTACTTCCTGTGGCTGGCGCGCGGGGTGGTGGGACTGACCGGCGCCCAACCGGACGCATCCGTCCTGCTGTTCCGCCTGCTGGCCGGCGTCGGCGTGCTGCTCTGCGTCATCTACGTGCCCAAGCTCGCCGAGCTGCACGGCATCAACGGGGCGCGCGCACTCTGGGTCTCCGTGGCCAACCCGCTGTTCCTCATCAGCTTCATCGCCAGCGCGCACAACGACGCGCTCATGGTGGGGCTCGCCGTCGCCGGCGTGTACCTGGCCGCCACCCGCCGGTACCTCCTGGGCATCCTCCTGGTGACCGCCTCGATCGGCATCAAGCCCATCACGGTGCTGCTGCTGCCCTTCATCGGCCTCATGTGGGCCGGCCCGGGGGCCACCTGGCCGCGGAAGTTCCTCATGTGGGCGGCCACGGCGGGCATCAGTTTTGGCGTCCTGGCCCTCAGCGGCATCCCGTTCAACCTGGGTATCGGCTGGACCTGGGCCATCATGGACCCCACCCCCGGCTATACGGGTTATTCCCCCTCCGGCTTCCTGGGCCAGCAGGTGGAGATGCTGGCCAACGCCCTGGGCCTGCCGGGCGGAACCTTGGCCACCCTGCTGCGGACCGGCATGAAGTGGGCAGCCATCGGCCTGGTCCTGCTGCTGATGTTCCGCGGCGACTACTCGCGGGCGGTGCGGCGGATGGCCCTGGCGTTCACCGCCGTCGTAATGCTTTCCCCATCATCCAGCCGTGGTATATCCTGTGGTTCCTGCCGTTCCTGGCCGTCACCGGCATCCGGGACGACTGGCAGATCCGCTCGCTGTACGTGGGCGTGACGTTCTTCGTGGTGTTCGGCGCCCAGGACCAGCTCTCGGTCTGGTCCTTCGTGGAGTTGCCCATCGACGCCTCGTCCCTGGCGTTCTTCACCGCCCTGGCCTTCACGTTCTACCTGCTGGTCCTGGATGTCCACACCCGGAAACTGCTGATCGAAGGCCGGCCGCTGGATGTGGCGCGGCGGGCGTGGACGTGGGCACTGGAACGCCGGGCTGCGCGACGGGCTGAAGCCCGCGCCGCCGTCGACCGCTCCGAGGCCCCCTAGGCTCCTGCCGGTACCTGCGCGGTGGTTTTCCGGCCAGCCCGCGGTGCGCTTCACCGACCACCACAGCAGCACCACCAGGAGAACGTTGCGGGTGGTGAGGATGGCCGCCATGACCGGGTGGGCGTGGATGAGCGGCGTGTAGAACAGCGGGTAGATCACGAACGTGGTCATGGCGATGCCCATCAGCAACGCTGCCGGGACCTTCCAGCGCTCCCAGTCGTGGGTGAGGCCGGCGATGATCACCGGCGCCAGCCAGATGATGAACTGCGGGGAGCCCACCTTGTTGAAGACGATGAACGCGGTGACCATCATCAGGGCACCCTCGAGGAACAGTTCTTCCCGCTCGGCGCCGCGCCGCAGGGCACGCACCAGCAGGATGGCTGCGGTGACGGCCGCCAGGACCAGCAGCGGCTGCATCAGGAACGCCGCGGTACTGGCTCCCGGGCCGTAGACCTCGGTGGAGTTGATGGCGGTATTGTCGGCCATTTTCGAGCCGGCAATCTGGAACACGCTCAGCCACACCCAGGGGGTGGAGAACGTGGCTTCGAGCTGCATGCCGCGCTCGCCCTGGTTGGTGAGGAAGTCCATGATGTGCGGCAGGCCGCCGGTCAGCCAGGTTCCCAGGCCGACGACGGCGGTCACGGCGGCGCCGGCGAGCACCACCTGGACGCGCTTGTGGCTGGCGATCACGATAGGCACCAGCACAGCCGCGGGCCACACCTTGATCCAGGTGGCGATGCTGAGCAGCACGCCTGCCACCACGGGCCGTTCCGCCACATAGAGCAGCGCGATCAGGACGATCGGGGCGGTAATCCCTTCCACCCGGGCAAAGCTGAGGTACCCCATGAAGACCGTGAAGAACAGCCACCACCAGGCAGGAGCAACACCGGTGACGGTCCGCGGTCCGCGGGTCAGGTAGAGCAGTCCGACGGCGTTCAGCGCCGTGATGATCAGGAACCAGACCAGCAGGTAGGGGCCGGGCCCGGCGATGTTGGCAAGGAAGATGGGGATCTGCGCCAGCACCGGGTAGACCCAGGGGCTGATCTTCCCGGTCAGGTCCGCCGGGTTGTAGCCGGCCATGGCCCACTGACGGTACTGCTCGGTGTCGCTGAACGTATTGCCGTTCAGGAAGAAGGACGCCATCCAGCCCAGGAAATACATGTGCACGACGGCGAAGCCCCACCAGACGCTGGACGGTCTGGCGAACCAGTCCACCACGGCGGCCGGGAGGACTTTGCTGCGGACCGTCACCAGGCGGTCAAAGAACCTCGTGGAAATTTCAGGTCTCCTTGAGCGCGGGGGCAGGTGTTGCGGTCTTCCTGCCCAGGGAGTACAGGCGCCGGACGCTCCACAGGAACAGGACCACGAGCAGGACGTTGCGGATGGTCAGGACGAGGGCCATCCACGGGTTGTTGTGGCTGAGGGCGTCGTAGAACAGCGGGTAGATGAAGTACGTGGCCACGGCGATGGCGATCAGCATCGCCGCCGGAACGCGCCATTCGCGCCAGCTGTGGGCCAGGCCGACGGCGACGGCGGGTCCCAGCCACACCATGAACTGCGGGGAGCCCACTTTGTTGAAGACCACGAAGGCGGCGGCGAGGGCGAGGGCGCCGGCGAGAAGCAGTTCCGTGCGGTCAACACCGCCGGCCACCTTGTGCTGCTTGCCGTTGTGGAGCGCCCAGAAGGCCAGGCCTGCCACCAGCAGGGCGGCCAGGACAAGGAGCGGCTGCATCAGCACGGACATGGTGGCGGTGCCCGGGCCGTCCACCTGCATGGAGTTGATGTCCGTGTTCATGTACATCCGGGAACCGCCCGCGTTCAGGACGGACAGCCAGAGCCAAGGGGTGGTGAAGGTGGCCTCGAGTTGCATGCCGCGGTCGCCCTGCTGCGTGAGGAAGTTCAGGAGCTTGGAAACGCTGCCCAGGGCGGCCGCCAGCGCCACGACGCCCGCCGTCGTCGCGATTCCTGCCAGCACCACCAGCAGGCGGCTCTTTACCACCGCGAAGAGGGCCAGCATGATGGCTGCCGGCCACACCTTCACCCAGGTGCCGATGGCCAGCAGGACCGAGGCCACGAACGGGCGCTGGACCCCGTACGCCAGGGCTACCAGGACCAGCGGGGCGGTGAGTCCGTCCACGCGGGCGAATCCCAGCCAGCCCATCAGGAACGTGAAGGCCAGCCACCACCAGCCGGCGGGGATGGCGTTGGTGTTGCGGCCCCGCGCCGTGAGTTTCAGCAGCGCCCAGCCGTTGAGGAGCGTGGTCATGAGGACCCAGAGGAAGAAGAACGGCCCCGGTCCCGCCACGCCCGCGATAGCCATGGGGATCAACGCCAGGATGGGGTAGACCCAGGGGCTGGGGCCGCCGGAGAGGTTCGCGTCGTTGAAGCCGGCCATGGCCCACTCGCGGTAAATGAAGGTGTCGCTGAAGGCCTCGCCGCGCAGGGACAAGGATGCGCCGAACACCAGGAAGACCAGGTGCACCACAATGAAGCCGCCCAGCAGCCCGCGCCCGCTGTTCAACGCCGTACGCACCCTCGCCGGGAGGATGACGTCGCGGATCCGGGTGAGGTTGCCGAAGAGAGCGTCGGTGGAAATGGCGGATTCCTTGTCAGGTCGTTGCACAGTCAGCGGCGGCGCAAAATGGCTCGGGTCGTGCCCCGAAGCGGGTCTCATGGAGATTGGAGGCCTTGGATTTCGGGTTCCAGTCCCGTTCAACTCTAATTCACGGCGCATCTCCGCCAATAATTGTCAGGACAAGCCCGGGACTCCACGCGCCTGACCTGCGGCCTTTATCTAAAGTTGCTGGCACTTAATTGCTCAGGCACCATGGTGCGAGGCACGTGAGTGCCCACCGCCTATGCAGCCAGGGGGAGCGCAGGGCGTCATATGACCACCCCAACCCCACGAAAGACATAAGGCACCATCACATGAACTTCCCCCTGACCCTCACCGTGTCCGACCGCCAGAGCATGGACAGCGAACTCGACGCCGCCGTCGCAGCCGCCAAGGCCCACGCCCTCACCGGCAAGCGGCACGGTATCCTCGTCACCCGGCACGGCGTGGACAAATTCACCGTTGCCCTCAGCGAGGCGGTCCCCTTCGGCCTCACCCGGGAACACCAGGCCTGGTAGCCACTTCTTTGCCGCCAATCCTGCGGCGCCTCTCCCGTATGTGACGCGCATTCTCACGCGTTTGGGCTCATCCCGGCATGGGTACCTGCTGTTCGTCTGCCCTGAGCAGGGCAGGGGCAGGAGAATGGACGCATGGACAACAGGATGAGCGTGGCGGTGCTGGGGACCGGAATCATGGGGGCTGCCATGGCGCGCAACCTCCTTCGGGCCGGCCACAAAGTGACGGTGTGGAACCGGGACCCGGCCAAAGCCGAGCCGCTCACCGCCGAGGGTGCCGTGCGTGCCTCCAGCCCTGCCGAAGCCGTGGAAGCCGCCGACGTTGTCCTCACCATGCTGTACGACGCCGCCGCGGTGGCGCAGGTCATGCGGCAGGCGGCGCCCGGCATTCGCTCCGGCACGGCCTGGCTCCAGTCCACCACCGTGGGAGTGCAGGACGTTCCCGTTCTCGCCGCCTTGGCCGCCGACCTCGGCCTGGACCTGGTGGAAGCACCTGTCTCCGGCACCCGCGCCCCCGCCGAGGCGGGCCAGCTGCTGGTCCTCGCCGCCGGCCCCGAAGCCATCCGCCCCCGCGTAGCGCCGGTCCTCGATGCCATCGGCGAACGCACCATCTGGACCGGCGACGACCCCGCCAAGGGTTCGGCTGCCCGGCTCAAGCTGGTGGTCAACAGCTGGGTCATTGCCGCCTCCAACGCCGCGGGCGAGGTGGTGGCGCTTGCCCAGGCGCTGGCCGTCGATCCCGGGCAGTTCCTCAACGTGCTCGACGGCGGTCCGCTGGACCTGCCCTACCTGCGCACCAAGATGGGACTCATCCTTGACGACGGCCTGGAGCCGGCGTCCTTCGCCGTGGACACCGCCCGCAAGGACGCCCACCTCATTGTCGATGCCGCCGCAGCCGAAGGCCTGAAACTCGACGGAGCCGAGGCCGCTGCCGCCCGGCTTGACCGGGTGGCGGACCAGGGCCGCGCCAAGCAGGACATGGCCGCCGCGTATCATGCCAGCAGGTAGCAGGGCTCCTTTCCAGGGCGCCCCAGCCCGTCGGGATAGCGCTTGCCGTTGACGTTGTCCGCGTCACCTTCTATATTGGATGAATCGATTCAAGAGTTGCCGCTCTCCTGCCCCGATCCGGCTCCGGCGCAGCACATCAAACCCTGAACATTGCCCACCAGCGGTTCCGGTTCCTTGCCAATGAAGACGAAGGACAAGCACATGAGCACCACCCCCACCCGCGCGCCCCTCACCAGCCAAGGGGCTGGAGCCGGCGTTCGGGACCCCAGGAAGGCCGCGATGAGCGGCTGGATCGGAAGCGCCCTCGAGTACTACGACTTCGCGCTGTACTCCCTGGCGGCAACCCTGGTCTTTCCCGCCATCTTCTTCCCGTCCGGGAACCCGACCGTCGCCATCATCGCCTCCCTGGCCACCTACGCCGTCGGCTACGTCTCCCGTCCCATCGGCGCCGTGGTGCTCGGCGCGTATGGTGACCGGCACGGCCGCAAGAAAGTGCTTGTCTTCGCGATGCTGCTCATGGGCTTCGCGACGTTCGCTGTTGGCCTGCTCCCCACATATGGCCAGGTGGGCCTCCTGGCGCCTGCTCTGCTGGTGATCCTCCGGCTCATTCAGGGTTTCGCCGTTGCCGGTGAACTGGGCGGTGCCAGCGCCATGATCGTGGAGCATTCCCCTGACGCAAAGCGCGGGTTCTTCGCCAGCTTCAGCCTCCAGGGCACCCAGGTGGGCTCGATCCTGGCCACCGCCGTCCTGCTCCCGCTCGCCGCCCTCCTCCCGGCGGACCAGTTCAGCTCCTGGGGCTGGCGCATCCCGTTCCTGCTCAGCGCCGTCGTCATCCTGGCCGGGTACCTGATCCGCCGCCGCGTGACCGAACCCCCTGCGTACGCCGCGCAGTCCGGAGCGGCCCCCGCCAAGCAGCGCTTCCCGCTCATAGAACTCCTCCGCACCCGCCCCGGCGTCCTGGTCCGCTGCGTCGCCATGACGTTCACCAACGTGATCGGCATGGCCACGCTGATCTTCGGCGTCTCCTACGCCACCCAGAAGGGCTACGGCAACGGCTTCTCCAGCAGCGAGTTCCTCTGGGTGACCCTGGTGGCCAACATCGCTGCCGTGATCACCATTCCGTTTTTCGGTGCACTGTCCGACCGGATCGGCCGGCGGATGCTCATGGCGGCCGGCGGCGTCATTGGCGGCGTGCTGGTCACCGGGTACCTGTGGGCGATCCAGCAGGGCAGCCTGCCGCTGGTCTTCGTGTGCGTCGTGATCGTGCAGGGCATCTTCTTCCAGATGTGGAACGCCACCTTCGCCACGTTCTTCCAGGAGCAGTTCCCCATGCGGATGCGGGTAACCGGCTTCGCCGTCTCGCAGAACATCGGGCTGATGATCGCTTCATTCTTCCCGAGCATCTTCACTGCGATCGCTCCTCCCGGTTCCACCAACGTGCCGCTCACCATTGGCCTGACCACGCTGGGGATCTGCCTGGTGTCCGCCGTGGCCACCCTGATGTCCTCGGACACGAAAGGCAAGTCGCTTGAGGACCTCGAGGGCCAAAAAGCCAGCTAGGCCGCACCCGCGTCACGCGGGGCACGCTTTCAGGCAGCGCACGACGGCGGTGGGCCGGGTTTCCGGGGCTTCCCCGCCGATGGCGGGCCGAAAGCGTGCCGTGCGTGACGCCGTCGTACGCGTTACTAGGGAAGCCGCGAGGGCCGCAGGAAGCTCGACTCCCCGGCCCGGCCCGGATCCAGCGGTACCGGACTGGCCAGCACGGCAGGGCCCCGGTGCAGGAACCCGCCGGTCAGGGCGCGGCACCGGATGCCGCCGCGGCCCCGCATGGCCGGGTGGGCGCCCGGGGCGAGCACCCCGTCCATCCACGCGCAGGGCTGGGCATGCCTGCCGCCATGGAACTCCACCACGTCCCCGCCGGACTCCAGCGAAAAATCGTGGCCCAGCAGCGGCGCCAGCTGCGCCCCGCGGAGCACCACGTTCCGCCGGGTCAGCAGGGGATCGAACGGCTGCGCGCCCAGCTCGGCGGCGATCGCCTCAAGGGATTCGACGGCGAACAGGGTCACCGCGGCGTCCATGTGGGCGGCCTTGCCGAAGAACCGGTCGCCCACGATGCCCTTCCCGGCCACCACCTCAGCCTGTGCAGCATCTTCGGTCGGAACATCGGCGGCACCGTCCCGGGCACGGCCGAAGTAGGCGTGCGCGGGGGACACCAGCAGGTGCAGGATCTCGACGTCGTACCGGAAGCTTTCAGCCATACCGCCAGCGTATGCCGTTCCCCGCAATCCGGCCGCCCGGTGGAAAGATCAGACCCATGGATACCTCATCAACCGCAGCCCGGGTTCTGCCCGCCAGGCACAGGACCGTCCTCTTCTGGGCGTCGGTGGCCTGTGCCGCCGCCCTCATCCTGGTTCCCGCGTGGATGCTTGCCGGCAATCTCGCAGTCCTGGGCGGACACCCCCTGCTGCCGGGCATCCTGCTGGTGGCGGCTGCGTCCGGCGTCGTCTGGGCCATCCTGCTGTGGGTGCGCCGCGATGTTCCGCGGCCCCGCTCCCGTGTCCGGGCCGTCGGCGCCTGGGCGGGCAGGATCGCCGTGCTGGCGCTCGCCGCCGGCCTGGCCTGGCTAAGCCCCTTCGCCTACCAGCCGGGCCAGGCAGCGGAGGCGGGCCCGACGTCGGACCTCGCCGTCACCGAGTCAGCCACCGCCATCACCATGTCACCTGAGGGCAGGACTGCCACCAAGGGGTTGGTTTTCTACCCGGGTGCCCGGGTGGACGCCAAGGCGTACCAGGACATCCTGGCCCCCGCCGTGGGGGCCGGATACCGGGTGGTCATCCTGAAGGAACCGCTGGGGCTAAGCCTGCTGGACGGAAGCCAGGCCAGGAGCGCCATGGCCGACAACCCGGACATCAGGACCTGGGCGGTGGGCGGCCACTCACTTGGCGGGGTATCAGCATCGTCCTTCGCCCTGGCCAACACCGATGTCAGCGGGCTGGTTCTCTACGCTTCCTACCCGATCGAATCCCTGCGCGGGCGGACCGGCCTGTCCGTCCTGTCCGTCTCCGGCAGCCAGGACGGACTCAGCACCCCCGCCAAGATTCAGGCATCCCGGGACCTCCTCCCCGTGGATACGGAGTTCGCCGCGGTCCAGGGCGGGGTGCACGCGTTCTTTGGCGACTACGGGGCGCAGCCCGGCGACGGCGAACCCGGCATCAGCCGGCAGGCCGCACAGCAGCAGATCGCTGCAGCTACCGTGTCCTTCCTGGGGCAGCTCCAGCGGAGCTAGGTTTCGACAGACTCAACCACCGGCAGGCGCCAACCACCGGCAGGCGCAACCGCCGGCAGGCGCAACCGCCGGCGGGCGCAACCGCCGGCGGGCGCAACCGCCGGCGGGCGCAACCGCCGGCACCGCCCGGATCAAGCTCCGACGTAGGCCGCCAGGTGCTGCCCGGTGAGCGTGGCCCGGCCGGCCACCAGATCCGCCGGCGTCCCCTCGAAAACGATCGAGCCGCCGTCGTGCCCGGCTCCCGGTCCGATGTCGATGATCCAGTCCGCGTGCGCCATGACCGCCTGGTGGTGCTCGATGACGATAACGGACTTCCCGGCGTCGACCAGCCGGTCCAGCAGGCCGAGGAGCTGTTCGACGTCGGCCAGGTGCAGGCCCACCGTGGGCTCGTCCAGGATGTAGATCTCCCCGGCCTCGGCCATCTGCGAGGCGAGCTTGAGCCGCTGGCGCTCGCCGCCGGACAACGTGGTCAGTGGCTGGCCCAGGGTGATGTAGCCCAGCCCGACATCGGCAAGCCGCTCCAGGACCTTGTGCGCCGCGGGTGTCCTGGCCTCGCCGTCGGCAAAGTACGCCAGCGCCGCGTCCACGGAAAGGTCCAGGACGTCGGCGATGTTCTTCCCGCCCAGGGTGTACTCCAGGACGGCGGCCTGGAACCGGCGGCCCTCGCACTCCTCGCAGGTGGACTCCACCGTGGCCATGACGCCGAGTTCGGTGAAGATCACGCCGGCTCCATTGCAGGTGGGGCAGGCGCCCTCGGAGTTTGAGCTGAACAGCGCGGGCTTGACCCCGTTGGCCTTGGCGAAGGCTTTGCGGATGGGTTCCAGCAGCCCGGTGTAGGTGGCCGGATTGCTGCGCCGGGACCCCTTGATGGCGCCCTGGTCAATGACGATCACCCCGTCACGCTTCGCCAACGAGCCGTGGATCAGGGAGCTCTTGCCGGACCCCGCGACGCCCGTCACCACGCACAGCACGCCCAGCGGCACGTCGACGTCCACGTCGCGCAGGTTGTTGGTGGAGGCGCCGCGGACCTCCAGCGCGCCGCGGGCCGCCCGGACGGAGTCCTTCAGCCGGGACTTGTCACCCAGGTGCCGCCCGGTGATGGTGCCGCTGGCACGCAACCCGTCGACGTCGCCCTCGTAGACGATCTCACCACCGCCGGCACCGGCGCCCGGACCGAGGTCGACTACGTGGTCGGCGATCGCGATCATCTCCGGTTTGTGCTCCACCACCAGGACGGTGTTGCCTTTGTCCCGCAGCTGCAGCAGGAGCGTGTTCATCCGCTCGATGTCGTGCGGGTGCAGGCCGATGCTTGGCTCGTCGAAGACATAGGTGACATCGGTGAGGGACGAGCCCAGGTGCCGGATCATCTTGGTCCGCTGCGCTTCGCCGCCGGAGAGGGTGCCGGCCGGACGGTCCAGCGAAAGGTAGCCCAGGCCGATCTCCGCGAAGGAGTCCAGGAGGTCCCGCAGCCCGGCCAGCAGCGGGCGCACCGTGGGCTCGTCCAGGCCGCGGATCCAGTGCGCGAGGTCGCTGATCTGCATGGTGCACAGGTCCGCGATGTTCTTGCCGTTGATCCGTGAGTCGAGCACCTCCGGCGTGAGGCGCGTGCCGCCGCAGTCCGGGCAGGTGGCGAACGTGACCGCCCGTTCCACGAACCGCTTCACGTGCGGCTGCATGGCCTCCACGTCCTTGGACAGCATGGACTTCTGGATCTTGGGGATGATCCCTTCGAAGGTGAGGTTGACGCCCTCCACCTTGATCTTGGTGGGCTCGGCGTACAGCATCGTGTCCAGCTGTTTCGCCGTGAACGTCGCGATCGGTTTGTCCATGGGCAGGCCCATGCCCTCGAACAGCCGGCCGTACCAGCCGTCCATGGAGTAGCCGGGGACGGTGAGGGCGCCCTCGGCCAGGGACTTCGAATCGTCGTACAGGGCGGTGCGGTCGATGTCGCTGATGTTGCCCATGCCCTCGCACCTTGGGCACATGCCGCCGAGGTAGGTCACTTGGCGGACCACGTTCTTTTCCACCCGGCCGCCCTTTTCGGTGCTCATGACGCCGCTGGCCTTGCGGGTGGGCACGTTGAAGGAGAAGGCGGTGGGCGGCCCGACGTAGGGCTGGCCCAGCCGGCTGAACAGGATCCGCAGCATGGCGTTGGCATCAGTGGCGGTACCCACGGTGGACCGCGGGTTGGCGCCCATGCGCTCCTGGTCCACGATGATCGCCGTCGTCAGCCCCTCCAGCCGGTCCACGTCCGGCCGGGCCAGGCTGGGCATGAAGCCTTGGACGAACGCGCTGTAGGTCTCGTTGATCATGCGCTGCGATTCGGCGGCGATAGTGGCGAACACCAGGGAGCTCTTGCCCGACCCGGATACTCCCGTGAACGCGGTGAGACGCCGCTTGGGCAGCTCAAGGCTGACGCCCTTGAGGTTGTTTTCCCGTGCGCCCTGGACACGGATGAGGTCGTGGCTGTCGGCCAGATGCATTCCGGTGTGCGCGGCGTCGGTGCTGGTGTCGGTGCTCAAGGTGTCCCCCTGTGTCTTGGGCGGCACTGCGGGGAGGCTGCGTTGGCAGCCTCCCGCGGCGTCGTCTGTTATATACGTTGCTGGTTATATGCCTAAGGCTGCTGGTTGATGCGCACGGTGTTGCCGGCCGGGTCGCGGAAGGCGCAGTCGCGGATTCCGTAGGGCTGGTCAATGGGTTCCTGCACGACGTCCGCGCCGGTCGCCTCCACCTTGGCGAACGCCGCGTCCACGTCAGAGGACGAGAGGACGATCGTGGCGTAGGTGCCTTTGGCCATCATTTCAGCGATGGTGCGGCGCTCGTCGTCGGTGATGCCGGGGTCCACCGCCGGTGGATGCAGGACGATGGAGACGTCCTTCTGGCCGGCAGGTCCCACGGTGATCCACCGCATGGTGCCCCTGCCAACGTCGTTGCGGATTTCGAAGCCCAGGGCGTCGCGGTAGAACGCCAGCGAGGCGTCGGGATCGGTGGCAGGAAGGAAGGTTGAGGAAATGTTGATGTCCATGGCAGTCATGCTAGTAACGGCTCAGGGGCGGGCGCTTCTCGATTCCTGACCGGTCTGGTGACCTGCTTCGCCACGCATGCCGGGATGCCCGCCGTCGAGTTCGCTGCCTCCTGCTTGTAGACGCTGGGCGGCATCCCCACCAGTTCGCTGAAGCGGGTGCTGAAGGTCCCCAGCGAGGAACAGCCGACGGCGAAGCACACATCCGTCACGCTGAGGTCCCCCATGCGGAGCAGCGCCATGGCGCGTTCAATGCGGCGGGTCATGAGGTAGCTGTAGGGGGATTCCCCGTAGGCGAGCTTGAACCGGCGGCTGAAGTGGCCGGCGGACATGTGCACGTCCCTGGCGAGGGATTCAACGTCCAGCGGCTGCGCGTACTCCCGGTCCATCCGGTCCTTGACGCGGCGGAGTTGGGTGAGTTCCCGGAGGTAGGGATCGGCGGCTGGACTGCTGGTCACAGCTCCGATCGTGCTACGCCGCGGGGGTCTTGTCCACCCTCCTCGGCGGCGGGGAAACGGGCGTCAAAAGTGCCTCGGGGTGCGGGGTATGATTATGCCGCCGGCCAGCGTATGAGGTCCTCGCCCGAACAGGGCTTGAGGCAACGCAGAGCTGGATGTGAGCGGTCCTGCGGGTCCGGCACGCGGCGAGACCAAACCTTGATTCACCATCTTGAGCCCTGCCCGGATACTGCGCAGGCACCACCTTGGAAGGACGCCATGGAACTGCTGTGGGAAATTGCCGACTGGGCAGGCGCGGTTGCGATACTCAGTGCGTACCTGGCCGTTTCCATGGGCTGGCTGAAGGCAGGCAAGGGCTTCCAGACGGCCAACCTGTTCGGTTCCGTTGCCTTCATCATCAACGGAACCCTGCACGGGGCATGGCCGTCCGTTGTCACGAACGTGGCCTGGTTCCTGATCTCCGCGGTGGCGCTGGTCCGGATGCGGCAGGAAGACCCGGCCCCCTCCCTCGAACCGGCGCAGGTCCAGTACCCGGGGGTTCCGGACGGCACCGGCCAGCTCGCTGTGGTGGAAGCCCTTACCGGGTCCCTGCCGGTCATGCCGTCGGTCCATCCCGCCGGGGACGGGCCGCGGCTGGCGCTTTAGGCTCATCGGGGCCAACGCCGCGTACACGATCGTCCATATAATCGCGCGTTTTTGCCATGGCCACCGCCTAGGGCGCCTTCATAGCCTTGGGGGGGTGACCAACGAACTTACCCCGCCGGGCAGGATTGTGCTGCCCGACGCGCCGCAGGACCAGCAGGACATCCTGGATGCAGGCGGCGTGGCCTGCTGGAGCGAACCCGTCCTTATCGACACCTACGCCCCAGGGGAGCCGGACCGGTATCCGTTGTTCCTTGACCGGCGGGTGTACCAGGGATCCAGCGGCAAGGTGTACCCCATGCCGTTCATCGACAGCATCGAACCGGACAAGAAGCCCAGGCTGTGGCAGGCCATCCACCTGGAAAACCGGTACGTCCGCCTAATGCTGCTGCCCGAAATCGGCGGCCGCATCCACGTGGGATATGACAAGACCGCAGGCTATGACTTCTTCTACCGGAACAACGTGATCAAGCCCGGGCTGGTGGGACTGGCCGGGCCCTGGATCTCCGGCGGAGTGGAATTCAACTGGCCCCAGCACCACCGGCCCGGCACGTTCCTGCCGGTGGAAACCGCCGTGGAGCCTGCCGGCGACGGCAGCGTCACCGCCTGGCACACGGACCTGGACCCGTTGCAGCGGATGCGCGGAACCCATGGCGTCCGCCTCCGGCCAGGCAAGCTCCCTCATCGAGGTGGAGGCCCGGCTCTACAACCGTACGGACGAGCCCCAAACCTTCCTGTGGTGGGCGAACGCCGCCGCCCGCGTGCACGGGAACTACCAGTCCTTCTTCCCCACCGACGTGTCCCACGTGGCGGACCATGCACGCCGCGCCATCACGGCCTTCCCCCGCGCCGACCGGCCCTACTACGGCGTGGACTACCCCGCGCTCGCCGGACAGCATGGAACCCCGGATGCCGACCGGCTCGATTTCTACGCCAACATCCCCGTCCCCACGTCCTACATGGTCACAGACACGGCTGACAGCTTCTTCGGCGGATACGACCACGACGCCAAGGCCGGCTTCGTGCATTGGGCGGACCGCAGCATTGCACCCGGCAAGAAACAGTGGACGTGGGGGAACGGTTCCGTGGGCAAGGCCTGGGACAAGCACCTAACGGACGACGACGGCCCGTACGTCGAGTTGATGGCCGGCGTCTTCACCGACAACCAGCCGGACTTCAGCTACCTCGCTCCTGGCGAGATGCGCACCTTCAGCCAGTACTGGTACCCCATCCGGCACATCGGCCCGGCGCACCAGGCGAACCTGGAGGCCGCCGTCGCGCTTACCCTTGACGACGCCGGCCGGACCGCCACGGTGGGTGTTGCCGGCACGGGCCATACGGAAAATGCCACGGTGGTCCTGGCCCTGCATGGCGAAACCCTCCACACGTGGACCGCCGGACTATCCCCGGACCGGCCCTTCACCGCCACGGTTCAGCTGCCCGCCCCGGCCGAGGAAACGGACCTGGCCCTCAGCGTCATGGAAGGCGCCAGGGAACTCATCTCCTGGACCCCACGGCAGCCAACGGACCGTCCCGCAGAGCCCTGGGCAGCCACCGAACCAGCGCCTCCGCGGGAGATCGAAAGCGCTGACGAGCTCCATGTCACCGCAACCCACCTGGCCCAAAACCGGCACCCCACCAGGAGGCCCCAGCCCTACCTTGAGGAGATGCTCCGCCGGGATCCAGGGGATTCCCGCGCCGCCACCGCCCTTGCTGCCACCCAGTATCGGGCCGGGGCCTATGCCGGGGTCCGGAAACTCCTTGAAACCGCCCTGGACCGGCTGACCGGCCGCAACCTGAACCCGCCCAGCGGGGAGGCAAGCTACCGGCTGGGCCTGGTCCTGGAACGTACGGGCCGGCTCGATGAGGCCCGTGAACGCTTCGGGAAGGCCGCCTGGGACAGGGCCTGGGCGCACCCTGCCCGCCTGGCCTTGGCCCGACTGGCCCTCCGGGAAGGTGAGCCGGCCACCGCGCTCCGTCATGCCGATGCCGCGCTGGCCTTGGAATCAACCAGCCCGGAAGCCAGGCATCTCCGGTACCTGGCCCTGGAAAACCTGGGCCGCACGGCTGACAGCGCCGGGCTGCTGCAGGACATCCTGGCCGCGGATCCACTCGATCCCGTGGCCCTCTCGCTCGCCGGATCCCTTGACGTCGCAGACCCCAAGACCGGCCTGGCCGTCGCCTGCTGGCTGGCCCGCGCAGGCCAGTGGCAGCTCGCCCTGGACCTCACCGAGAGCGCGCCGCCCGCAGGTGCTGACCCGGCCTTCGGCAACCCCACGCCCATCCGCCACTACTTGCGCGCCGGGTGGCTGGAAGAATTGCTGGACCCGCAGGAGGCTGCCGCGCAACGGGCAAAGGCGCGGCGGGCGGACACCACCCATGCCTTCCCGTACGGCCTGGACGAGTTCGATGCGCTGCACCGGGCCCTCGAAGCCGACCCGCGTGATCCCGTGGCGCACGGGCTGCTGGGTTGTTGGCTGCTTGACGCGGAACGGACCAAGGATGCGCTGGGCCACCTGCAGAAAGCGATGATCCACGGGTCCACCGATCCCGTGGTGTGGCGCAATGCTGCGCTGGCCACGGTCAATTCCGGTGGGGATCCCGCCGCCGCTGATGCGTATTTTGCGCGGGCCTTGGAACTGAGCCCGGATGACGCGCGGCTCGTCTTCGAACGGTCCGTCCTGTCGGAAGCTCCGCGGGTTGCCTGCGGAGGAGCGGCTCGCCGCCATCGAACAGCATGGTCCGGCCGTCCTGGCGCGGGACGATCTTGCCGTTCTCTACGCCAACCTGCTGACCGACGCGGGGCGGCCGCAGGAAGCCCTGGCGCTCCTGGGATCCCGCACGTTCCAGCCGTTCGAGGGGGGTGAGGGCCTGGTGCTCGCCGCCTACGACCGGGCAGCGGTGCAGCATGCGCGGACGTTGATGGGGCAGGACCCGACGGCGGCCATCACCTTGCTGCGCACGGGCGTCGAAGCGCCCGCGAACCTGGGCGAGGGCCGGCATCCCCGGGACAGCATGGCTGAACGCTTCGTGGCGCTCGGTGATGCGCTGGAACGTGCCGGGGATACTCCGGCCGCGGTGGAGGCCTGGACTCGGGCCTGCAGGCAGGCCGGCCCCCTGGCCGTTGACCCCGGCCCGGCCGGCCCGGCCGACTACTGGCGCGGCGTCGCCATGTCCCGCCTGGGCAGGGGCGGCGCCGCTGAAATCCTATGGCGCCTGCTGGAGGAACGGGCCGACGAACTGGAAGCTGCCCCCGCCGCGCCCGACTATTTCGCCACATCGCTGCCCGAACTGTTGCTGTTCGCCACCGACACCGCCGAGTCCCGCCGCGCGGCGGCTGCGTCACTCCGGGAGTTGGCCGGGCAGGGCCGGCTGCTGGCCCGCAGCCCGCAGCTCGAAGGAACGGGTGCCCTGTGAGTGCAGAACCCCGTTACCTCGGTTCCGGAACGGTCCCTGTGGACACGTGCTCCCTGACGGGAGTCCCGCCGTCGCACCTTCCGCCCCGCCTGGCCATCAGCCTCTGGGACTTCTCCTGGTATACCCGCGCCGAGGCGGGCGGACCCTACGCGGACCTGGACGCTGCCTGCGCACGGGCCGCCGGGCTCGGATACAACGCCGTCCGCATCTGCGCCGCACCGCTGCTGCTCCATGGCGGCCTGGGGCTGGAGGCGCTCGCGGAGGACCTGGTGATCGAAGGACTGGGAAAGGCGTCCGACGGCGGGATGTATGGCAGGGGGACCCGCTGGTATGACGTTCCCGGCGGGTACCGCATCAACCTGCGGACGCGGCTCCTGGACCTGTTCGAGGCCGCCGCACGGCACGGGCTGGTGGTGATCCTGGCCAGCTGGGAGTACCAGCAGTCACCCGCCTTCGCAGAATCGCCGGAATGGTTCGAAGCCATCGACGCAGTCCCGCTGGAAAATCGGTACCGTGTCCTGGCCGACGCCTGGGACCGGTTGATCGGCGAGGTGTCAGATGCCGGGCATCGGGACCGCATCGCCCTGGTGGAACTGCACAACGAGGTGGACTTCTCCATCCTCCCCGCGCTCGCCAACGGCAGTGGTGAAGTGGCACGGCTGCGCTCGCTGCATCCGGACCTGTTGATCACGGCCAGCTACGGAAAGCCGCCGCATCTTGCCATGCACACCCTGCCCGATGGCCTGGGCGCGGCGCAGTTCCACGTGTACAGCTACGGGGTGCTGGACGCCCTTCAGCAGCAGATCGACATCCGTTCCGAAGGGAGCGGCGGGTTTCCCAACCAGGCCCTGCGGGCTTTGCTGAAGCCTGGCGCTCCGTCGGTCGCGGAGTACGGCCGGCTGGCCGAGTGGAAGTACCGCGCCACCGTGGTCACCGGCCAGATGTTCTACGGCTACGACTGGATCGATCCCGATGCCTGGGACACCTGGCTGTACAACGAATACGGACCCTACCGGGAAGTGATGCGGCGCGAGATTGAATCGCGGGTGACCGCCATCGCCGCGTGGGCCCGCTGGAAGGACGTCCCCGCGGTGGTGGGCGAGGGCTGGATCGGCTACACACCGCTGCTCGGCACCTTCGAGGAGGGGCCGGTGGGCCGCGACCTCGCCGAACACGGCATCCGCACCGCCTTGGAGCACGGCGTGTGGGGCATGGTGCTGTGCTCCAACGCTGCGCCGCACCACCCGCTGTGGGCCGACGAAGACTGGCAGCGCCGCATGAACCACCTGATCCGTACCGCACCCGTGACCTGAAAGACGCCGCCATGCCCTCCCCGAACACGGACCTTGACCTCCTGACCGCCACCCACCGGCCGCACAGCAATGCCTTGCTGCGGCCGGCCATGAGCAACACCGAGGATCCGCACGGCAGGTGGCGGGTCACCAACCACTACCTGGAGTGTGGCGGACGTCCGGCCATCCCGGTCTCCGGGGAAATCCACTTCAGCAGGCTGCCCAGGAACCGCTGGGAGGACAGGCTCCGCCTGATGAAAGCCGGCGGTATCACCGTAGTGGCCTGCTACGTCTTCTGGATCCACCACGAGCCGGTGGAAGGTGGTGCGCGCTTTGACGGCAACCTCGATGTTGCGGCGTTCGTGCGGCTCTGTGCCGCGCTGGACCTGGACGTCGTCCTGCGCATCGGGCCCTGGGCCCACGGCGAGGTCCGCAACGGCGGCTTTCCGGACTGGGTGCAGGCGGCCCCCGTCCGCCACCGCACCAATGATCCCGCCTACCTGGACATGGTGGAGCGCTGGTACAACCGGCTGGGGGCCGAACTGCGCGGCTTGTGCGGGCCGGACAGCAACGTGATCGGCATCCAGTTGGAAAACGAGCTCTACGACCAGCCGGCCCATCTTTCCCGGTTGAAGGAGCTGGCCAGGGCGGCCGGGCTCGGCGCCCCCCTCTGGACCGCGACCGCGTGGGGCGGGGCGGACCTGCCCGGGGCCGAGGTGCTGCCGGTCTTCGGCGGTTACGGGGACGGATTCTGGGTGGATGCCGGCGCGCCGTGGGATCCGACCTTCCGCCAGCACTACTTCTTCAGCCACCAGTGGGACGATCCCGGCATCGGGGCCGACCTCCGCGAACACCTGTCCGGAAACGAGGCCGCGCCGCCCCGGTCCACCTCCGACCTTTATCCGGCGGCCACCTGCGAGCTGACCGGCGGCATGGCCACGGCCTATCAACGACGGCCATGGCCAGCGGGCAAGGACGTGGCGGCCGTGGCCAACAACAAGATCGGCAGCGGCTCCGGCTGGCAGGGCTATTACATGTTCGCCGGCGGGACGAACCCCGCGGCCGGCCTGCAGGAGTCCCAGGCGACGGGCTACCCAAATGACCTCCCGGAATTCGATTACGACTTCCATGCGCCCATCGGCGCATCCGGCAGGCTGGCGCCGGGCTTTGCCCTGCTGCGCCGGCACCACGCGTTCCTCGCCGCGTTCGGGGAGCTCCTGGCGTCGATGCCGTCCACCCTGCCGGACCGGGAGCCGTCCGGCGTGGAGGACACGGAGATGCTGCGCTGGGCGTTGCGCGCCGACGGGACGTCCGGCTTTGTGTTCATCACTTGGCACCAGCCGCATATACCGCTTCCGGCATATAGTGGTGCGCAGTTCCGCCTGGGTCTGACAGATGGGCCTGTGACGGTTCCCGACGTTCCCGTCGACATCCCCGCAGGCACCATCGCCGCCTGGCCGGTGAACCTGGAGGTTGGGGGCGTCCGGTTGCTCTGGGCCACCGCGTCCGCGCTAACAGTGCTCGATCCCGGGGGATCGCCGACGCTGGTGCTCGCCGCAGAAGCCGGCATCGAACCGCGGCTGTGCCTGCCGGAGGGAACGGTCCTGGAAGGCGAGGCTGCTCCGCTGGGCGGGAATACCTGGGCTGTCCGCCCCTCCCTGGCTCCGCTGACGGCGACGTGTTCCGGGGGTGCCTTGAAGATCCTGGTCCTCCCCGCTTCCTTGGCGGACCAGGCGTGGGTGCTGGAGACGCCGCGCGGCCGGGAGCTGGTGCTGTCCGCCGAACCGGCGTGGATGGACGCCGGCGGCTTGCTGGCGGGCCGCTCGCTGGGCGCGCCCTCGGTCCGGCGGTATGCACGCGAAACCGGGCGGTTTGAGGCTGTATCTGCCGCAATGCAGTTGAGGGCACCTGCCCGCCGCGACGTTCCCCTGGTGCCGGTCCGCGCTGCCGCCGCCATTCCGGCGTCCTTCGGCTCGCTGGCGGGCCGGGCTGCCGCGCCGGGCCGGGAAGCGATGGCGGAGCTCTCCGCGGAGTACAGGATTGAACTTCCGACGACGGACGCCGCCACCGGCGGTGCGTCCACCGAGCTGGAGATCACCTGGGCGGGTGACGTTGCCCGGCTGCTCGTGGACGGTCGTGTGGTGGCCGACCGCTTCTGGGACGGATCGGCGTGGGTCATCGACACCGGTGATGCCGGCATCCGCGCCGGCTCGGAGGTCTTGCTCCAGGTCCTGCCGCTTTCCAAGGATGCAGAGGTGGGGCTGCCCGCCGCGGCCCAGCGCCTGCGGGACGCCACGTCTGGGGACTTGCTTGCCGTTGAAAGGGTGCAGCTGGTGTGCTGGTCCGATTGGCGGGAAGACCTGGGCTGAGCCCTCCCGCCGTCGTAGGATGGACGTTTCGTGACGGAGGGGACGCAGGTGGAACGGGCGCATGGATTCCAGAATCAGCGGCTGGTGGTGGTTCCCCGGCCCTTGGTCCTCGAAGCCCTCAACCGTCCCATCACCCGGCGCCTGGTAGTCACCGACGCAGGATTGTTTCCCGCCGCAGCGGACCATGGCCGCTACCGGCCGCAGGGTGCGGACGAAACCATCGTCATCCTGTGCGTTGACGGACGCGGGTGGGTGGAAACCGCCGGTGCGCGGACCGACGTCGGCAAGGGGACCGCCGTCGTCCTTCCCGGCGGCACGGGCGAGGCCCACGCGTATGGGGCCGCCGCGGATGATCCATGGACGATCTGGTGGTGCCACGTCCGCGGAACGGATGCGGCGGAGCTGGTTGAGGGAGCCGGGGTCAGGCCCGGCCGGTGCATTGTTCCTATGGTGGCGGCAGACCGGCTGACAGCGATGCTGGATGAGATCGTCAGCGCCCTGGAGAAGGACCAGTCACCCGCCCGCCTGGTTGCCACGGCAGGAATGGCATGGAAGCTGCTGGCCACGTTGGCCGTGGACCGCCGGGTTCCGGAGAAGGGGACGCCGCTGCAGCAGGCCATGAACTACCTGGAGGAACGGGCGGACGGCGCCATCCGGCTGGCTGACCTGGCCGCGCTGGTGGGTATCTCGTCGCCGCACTTAAGCAAGCTGTTCCGGGAGGCGACCGGCGGGGGAGTGCTGGCACACCACACGGCCCTGAAAATGGCGCGGGCGCGGCACCTGCTGGATACCACGGACCTGACTATCGCGCAGGTGGGCCGCGAGGTGGGGCTGCAGGACCAGTTCTACTTTTCCCGCCAGTTCCGCCGGCTGCACGGGGTCAGCCCCAGCGCGTACCGGGCGGAGCGGAAGGGGTAAGGCAGCCTGCACCTTGCTGGATCCGGGGACGCCGGAGAAACTGAAGGCATTCAATGGCCCAAGCACCAGCAGCACCTAGGAGCGCCCGTGAGCGAACAGAACGTTGCCCCGTCACCTACGCCGGCCAAGGGTGTGGTGCTGATTACCGGAACGTCCACGGGCATAGGCCTTGCCACCGCGGTGGAGGCCGCGCGGGCAGGCTGGACCACCATTGCCACCATGCGCGACCTGCAGCGCGCGGACGCGCTTCGGGCCGCGGCCGATGAGGCCGGAGTATCCCTGGACGTTCGTCGGCTTGACGTCACGGACACAGCGGACATCGACCGTGAGATTGCGTATTGCATCAGTTCCTACGGCCGGCTGGACGTCCTGGTCAACAACGCCGGAAGTGCGGCGGTGGGTACGGTGGAAATGCTGGGTCTGGAAGATTTCCGCAGCGCCATGGAGGTTAACTTCTTTGGCGTGGTGGCCCTGACCCGTGCCGCCTTGCCGCACCTGCGTGAGAGCGGCGGACGCGTCGTTACCATCAGTTCGGTGGGCGGGATAGTGGGCCAGCCCTTCAACGAAGCCTATTGCGCCGCCAAATTTGCCGTTGAAGGATTCCTGGAAAGCCTGCAGCCCGTGGCCAAGACCGTTGGCGTCGGGGTGCACGTCATTGAACCCGGTGCCGTTTCCAGCAATTTCGTGGCGAACGCCGGGATCGATGTCCCGGCCCTGCTGGAAACGGCCGGCTCCTACACCCCTGCCATCTCGGCCTACCTGGAACGAACCAGCACACAGTTCGCCAGCAGCAGCGCGCAGCAACCGGCGGATGTCGCGGCGGTGGTGCTGGCCACCATGGAAGGCGCTGAGCCGGCCTTCCGGATCCAGACCTCGTCCTGGGCGCACGACTTCGTGGCCACCAAACTGGCCGACCTGGACGGCAGCCGGGTCACCGGCCTGACCGCGGGCTGGGTGGCTGCCCCACAGGAGTGACCTGTTTCGTTCGCCAGGCCGCCTGCTAGGGCTGCTCGAAGGTTGCCACTATCCGGGCCCGCGCTATTGCGTGGGTAAAGAGGTTGAAGCCGAGGTAGGCGGGACTGGCATCGGCCGGGATGTCCAGGTGTTCGACGTCAACGGCGTGAACGACGACGTGATAGTGGTGCACGCCGTGGCCGGGTGGGGGAGCAGCCCCTACAAAACCGCGCATGCCGGCGTCGTTGGCCAACTGCACGGCGCCGGCTGGCAGCCCGGAATCTGCCGCACCCGAGGGCAGGGATGTGGTGGATACCGGAAGATTAAACGCCGCCCAGTGCCAGAACCCACTGCCGGTGGGAGCGTCTGGGTCGAATACGGTGACCGCAAAGCTGCGGGTTTCCGGAGGGAATCCTTCCCAGGCGAGCTGGGGGACTGGTCTTTGCCTCCCTCTATTCCCATTTTGCCGCTCGCTTGCGCAACCGGAAGCTTGTCGCCGTCGGAAATGTCTGTGCTGGACAGCGTGAACTCGGGAAGTTGAGGCAGGCGGGAATAGGGGTCCTGTTCGAGATTCATGTGTCTCCTGTCGCACTCATTCAGTGGTGTTTCATCAGTATGCTTAGGGCCCTGCGCTAGGGCAAGCTGCGGCTCATTTGATGTTCAGTGTTCCGTGCATGTTGGAGTGGTAGGTGCAGTGGTAGGTGTAGGTGCCAGGCTTTGCCGGGGCGGTGAAGGTAGTGCTGGTCCCGGCTTTGACGACTGCGTCGAAGGATCCGTCGTCCGCGGTCACGGTGTGGGCCACGTTGTCCATGTTCATCACCGTCACCGTTGACCCTGCGAGGACACTGTCCGCGCCGGTGTAGGCAAATGATTTGATGTGGATCGTCATCTCAGCCGCTGTCCCGGCGGTACTGCTGGCCTCTCCCATTGACGACGGTGTTGCCGAAGCCACTGGGGAGGAGCCCATGTTCATGCCTGGATCCATGGAGGCGCTGGCGGATCCGGCCGCTGTTGACGACGCCGGCGATGAACTTGTGCCGCTGGCGGTTCCGCACGCGCTGGCCCCAATGATCGTCGCTGCGCCTATCAGGGTCAGGGTGAGGCGTTGGCTGGTCTTGATGGTCTTCATGGAGTTGGCCTTCGGGATCGGCATCGGAAAGCCCTGGGACCGAGGCCGACCGTGAACGGGCGGGCGGTGCAGGCATCAGGATGCGGGGTGGCTGGAGGTGAGGTGTGCGTATACGACGGTGTTGTCCAGGTATTCCCTCGTAGCGGGGTTGTAGCCGCCGCATGTGATGAGCCGGACTTCGGGGCGGTCCGCGTTTTGGTAGACCTCGATCGTGGGGAACGTGGCTTTGCGGTAGACATCGACCTTGTCCACGGTGAACACGGCAGCTGTGTGGTCTGCGCGGGTGATGGTGATGTCCTGGCCTGGGGTGACTTCGTGAAGCCGGTAGAACAGCCCGACATCGCTGTTGGTGGCGTTCACGTGGCCAAGGATTATCGCGGACCCCGTTTGGCCGGGGGTGGGTGAGTCCTGGTACCAGCCCCCGGGAGAACCCGGTTCACCGGACGGGGTCTGGATTTCGCCGTTCGCTTGCTTGCCCAGTGGAATCAGGCCTGCATCGACCCCGATGGAGGGGACTTGGACCCGGACCGGGACGGAGGCCGGCAGGGCGGCGTCCGGCGGCGCGGGAAGCATGGTCGGGTCGGTCGCTGCCGGATCCACAGCCGCCTGCGACGAAGGGGGCGCCTGAATCGTTGGGTCGGGAGATGGTGCTGCAGCCGTCACCCTGCTGGTTGGAGAAGGGTTGGGTGGTTCGGCGTGCAGGCCCAGGCCGATGGCGGTGATGCCGCCGGCCAGGAGCATGGCGGCCGCCGCAGACGCGACAAGGCGTCCGCGGCGGCTGCTCGTTTCAGATCCCATCAGAGCCCTGAAATTCCCTTTGCTTCTCGGCCCTTAGGCTGCCATCTTGCGGCGCAGCGCGTAGGCTCCGCCGGCTGCCAGGAAGAGGCCGCCACCGGCGGCGAGGAGTCCCAGGTCCGGGCCAGCCGGGGCCGGAGTGGCGAGGCCTGTGCCCGGGGCTCCGGCAGGCATTGCCTTCAGCGTCCCGCAAAGGGCCGGCGAGGTAGCGGCCAGCGGCAGGGACGGGACCAGATCGCTGGGTTCTTTTTGCGCGGCGGCGGGCAGGGTTGCCGGATCCAAGCCATGGACGACGACGACGGCGGTCCCGGCCTTGAGCGAATCAGCCGTCTTTGCGTCCAGAGTGAAGGTCCGGTTATAGGTGTAGGAGGCACCCATCCCGGCGACCTTCAGGTCGGTTCCGGCAGCAGGGCTGGTGTCACCGCTGGTGGACAAGGTGGTGCCGATCCCGCCGTAGAAGGGGGCGCCCTCGGTGGTACTGATGACGCCGTCCTTGCTGGTATCAGCTGACATGTCCGGGCAGGTTCCCTTGGCACCGATATGGATGTGCTGGACGTGCGGGTAGGGGCTGCCGTTGAACATCGCAGCGAGGCCGGAAACCTTCTCGGTCACGGTGGCCTGGTCGCCGTTGACGGTGATCATGACGGTTCCAGAGGCATTGCTGCCGTTGATAGCTGCGAGGTTTGCCTGGTACATCGTGTTGTCTGCGGCGAGGGCCGGGCTGGTGGAGAGCGCGAGGGCGCCCAGGGCCAGGACCGGGGCAATCAGGAAAGCGGATTTCTTCATGACGAGTTTCCTCCGTTGACAGTGAACGCTCCCCTGATGGGCACGCCCATGACTGTGACTTCAGCAATTCGTTGTGGCCTGGATCACGGATTGGTCACTGCCGGGAAACGCCTCGTCCCAACCAGGCGGGCATGGAGTTCCTGCCGGGGAATGCGGTGCTATTCGGACCAGCAGGCAAGGACTGTCGTCGCCACCTGGTAGGCGAACGCGGCGCGCGTGACTTGGTTTGGTCCCACTGTTTCCGGGAGGGCTGCCGCGTCCACGGTTAACACGAAGTTGTCCTTCGCGAAGACGGCGGAGGCGGGCGTTTGGAATGCCGGGAATCCGAGGTTGGCCAATCCTTCGATTGGGGCGGCAGCCGGTGTGGTCCGCTGTTGGTCCTGGAACGTAGCGCGGGCGGTATCCGGGTCCGCTGCTTCTTTGACAGAGAGTACGAGGGACCCGGCCGGAAGCGCATAGGTGCAGGTGTAGATTTTATCCGCCCAGGATGCGGTGGTCCCTGGAGCGGAGGAAAGGGCCAGAATCCGGCTGATGTTGCCCCGCGTCTCGTCGCCGCAGACCATCAATGCAGCCCCCGACGGCCCACCAGCGTCCGTAGCGGGAATATCGGACGGCGCTGCTGCTGGTGGGGAGCTTGCAACAGCTGGGGCCGCTGCCGACGTGCCTGGACCATACGCGGGGTTACCAGGACCCGCACCGCATCCTGCCAAAGCGAACATCGATACGGCCGCGACTACCGTCATCACAAGACGGCGTGAGGGCGATGCTGGCGCTTGGGTTAATCGTCGCGTCACGAGAACACCCCTCCAAAAGGTCTTGGCCGATACGGTATCGCCCTCTCTACTGATAATTCGTGCCCGCTGCCCCCGCGGACGGGTCCCGGGCCGATGGCCGCAGGCGGCCATCCTTCGCGGGTGGAGTCTCGAATCATTGGTATGAACTATTACAGCCCGGCGGCTCAGGAACGCGTCAAAGACGCCGCTTATGATGCGCTGGAGAAAGTCCTGACCGGCATGTTCGAACCACTGAGCAGGCAAGCTCTTACCCTACGGTGGAACCAGGCAGTTGAAGCCATGGCCAAGCACCTTGAAGCAGCGGACGACGGTTCCGAATAGTTGCACGAGTTGTGTATCCGGCATTCCCGGGGCAACCACTGAGCCCGGCTTGTGACGCCATGGGCAGTCCTAGATGTCGGCGATGGCCGGGGCGTTGCGAAAGTGGCCAACGGCGATCAGGACTGCCCCGGTGGCGGCCCAGCCGGCCAGTACGAGCCATGGGAACGCGGTGGCAGCGTCGGGGAAGTAGGAGAGGTCGCGCAGGAGCGTCCCGGAGGCGCCGGGGACCAGCCATTGGCCGACATCACCCCACGGTGCGGGGAGGAACTCCTTGGGTTGGGTCAGCGAGGAAAGCGGGTTGCCGATGAAGAGGGTAATGATCGCGCCAACCGCGATGCCCGCCTGCCCGATGAGTGCATTGAGGCCGACGATGGTGGCGGCCGTTGCAACGATTCCCAGTCCGATCGCGCCCGCATTCGTCCAGTAGCTGCCTTGGAGGGTGTGGAACCAGGCCTGCAGGATTCCGGCGAGGCCAGCGCCTGCGATAACGCCGTAGGCGAGGGTCGCCCCTAGTCGTCGCCATGTCCCCGAGACGAGGAGGGAAATGAGCACGCCCCCGATCATGCCGCCCATGGCCAGCGGAAGGCCTGCAACGGCGAGTCCGGTGCCGCGCGCGTCGTCAGGCGAGAGTGGTACGACGTCGGTCACAGTTACCTGGGGGACCGTGACCGGTGTGCCTTGCTGGGCCTGCCCCGTTTGGCCGCCCTGAGCTTTCGTTGCCGTCTGGGTGAGGGCCTCCTGAAGCTTGGCGATGGCCTGGCTCTGGATCTGGGCCTGCATCTGGGCACCCATCTGGGTCAGTGCCTGCGATGCGACCGGGCTGCCTGCACTGGCGACCAGGATCTCGGGTGAAGCACCCAGGACAATCGCGCCGTACACCTCGCGCTGTTCGATGAGCTTGACAGCCTCATCGCGGCTTGAAGCCGTGCGTACGTTGAGGCTTCCGGCGGGAGCCTTGGCGGTGATCTGGGAAATCTGGTCTGGGTGTCCCACCGCCGCGATGGGAAGATTCTGGACCTTTGCGGTGACGCTTGGCCAGGCAAAGGCCAGCAGGACGATGCAGACGGCAGCTGCGGCAAGCAAGGCGGTGCGCAGCGCGTGCGGCCATGGGGTGTGAGTGCCCGGCGTGGGGGCCTGCCGGTGGCCGGGAGCCTGGCTGCGTTCAGTGAGTGTAGACATGGAGTGGCTGCCCCTCGAGGCGTAATGGTGAAAAAGAATGTTCGTTCTTCATTCTGGATCCATCCTCGCCGAATCGTCAAGAATGATCATTCGTTTTCTTTTGTCATAGCATGTACCCATGCCGAAGGTGAGCGAAGAACACCGGCTTGCCATGCGTGAGCGTATCCAGCAGGCTGCGCTGGAGTGCGTGGCGGAAAAGGGCTTTTCGAATGTCTCGATGGGGGACATCATCGCGGAAGCGGGCCTTTCGGCCGGTGCCGTGTACGTGTACTACCGCAGCAAAGAAGAACTGATTGTTGATGCGGGCCGGCGGCTTTTCGCCGAACGGATGGCAGCGCTGGAGGGGCTTGGCGGGCAGGACTCAGTCCCGCCGCCTGAGCAGGCCATTGTGGCGCTCATGGCCGGACTGATGCAGATGGATTTCTTCCCCGGGGTCGCGGTCCAGGTGTGGGGCGAAGCCGTCCGCAACGAGCGCCTTGGAGAGGTGGCGCGCAGCATCCTTACCCAAATTCGGGGGCACATCGAGACATATTTGGAGGCGTGGCTGCGCGCCGCTCGCCCCTCCGAAGACGCGGAATTACAGGCCCGCCGCCTCGCCCCGGCAGTCATGGGCCTGATCCAGGGCTGCGCCATCCAGTCCGCCCTGGCCGGAGAGGACGCCGAAACGGCATACCTCGACTCCGCCCGAACCCTCTTGGCCGCGCTCTAGGAAACGTCTGGCGGTCGCCGGGATGGGGTGCCGTGGGTTTCGGGATACGGCCCCCCGGTTGTTGTCTGTCCAGTTCCTTGGGCCGGGTCTTAGCCTTGCCGTTCGGTTGCCCGGCCGGTCGTATCGGTTGCAGTCTCGGTGGTCCCATCCCGCTCCATGAGCCGCAGCCGGCAGTCGCCCTCGGTGACCATTGGCCCTGCGGTTTCCATCCAGCGAGTTGTGCGGGCGCTGCAGGGTGCCGTTGCGCTGAGCCGGAGAAGCTGCTAACGGGCGGTTCTACAGCTTCGTTTGCGCCGCCGTCCATTTGCGAATCGTCAGACTAGGGCCTAGGACTCTGCGGGCGACCTGTCAGAGAGAGTCGGATTGGACCCTATACAGACGCATATTTCGTTCCTGCCCGACGTCAGGTTGGGGTGTAGGCAGATCTGCCGGGTTTCGAAGAGAGCGCGAACACTCAGATAGGCAGGGCCGCCAGCGCAAGGGACCCCGCGGGCCCTCTTCCGTCCATGGTTCCCTTCCCGCCGCCGACCCCGCGACTACATGCGCAGAACGGCCCCGACCTTCATGAGGCTGCCGTGGATCAATTTCAAGCACCCAAGCCGCACGTCCACGTCAGGAAGCTTGGGGAGCTCAGAGATAGCCGCCTCGGTCGTTGATGTCTGCGGTTACGCGCGTGTACCGAACCAGATAGTTGAAGCGCTCCATTCCTGACGAATCAGTCAGTATGCGGAAAAAATAGCGTGAAAGCTCGATAAGCCCTGCAAGCCTCCGGCTAAGTACGTAGGTGATGGTTGACACAAAAAGCCGTCACGCCTTACTGTAATTGAAACGCTTCAAAAGAAGCACACTTCAAGGAGGAACTGTGGTTTCTGTATCGTCGCGGCCGAAGGCCCGAGTATTTGCTCCACTGGTCGCGTCGGCAGGAGCGTTGGCTCTGCTGCTTACCGGATGTGGGGCAGGAGGTGGCGGTGCTACCGCACAGGGCTCCAAGGAGTTCACCTACCTCACCAATGTGGAGAACACCACCATCCGCGGTGAGCTGGAGACGCTGAGCAAGGATCAGTGCAAGGCAGAGAATGAAAAGGCTCCCTTGAAGGTGGAGACCGTTCCGCAGACCAGCTTGGACCAGAAGCTTCAGCTGCTTGCGGGACAGAACTCGCTTCCGGTGCAGTTCGCCGCGGGGAACGCACCGGCTCTGACCCTTGACCTGGACAAGTCCGGCAACATCCTGGACTTCGAGAAGGCCCTAGGTGATTTGAAGATGTCCGATGCGATCCTTCCCGGAGCTGCATCGACGATCAAGGCGCTGTATGGCGGCAAAGTGAACGTCCTGCCCTACCAGTACAACGTCGAGGGCATCTGGTACAACAAGAAGCTCTTCGCGGACAACAACATTGAGGCGCCCAAGACGTGGGATGATTTCGTGGCTGCGGGCGAGAAGCTCAAGGCCGCGGGTGTCCAGCCGCTGTCCGCTTCCGGTAAGCAGGGTTGGCCCCTCACCCGTCTCGTCAGCGGATACCTTTTCAGCGATCTCGGCGCTGACGCGCTGAAGAAGGTCGCCGACGGCGAAGCGAAGCTGACCGATCCCGAATACGTCAAGGCAGCGCAGGCTGTCGCCGATCTTGGCGGCAAGGGCTACTTCGGTGAGGGTGTCGGTTCGATTGATTACGACACCGCCGTGAACCAGTTCCTGACCGGCAAGGCCGGCATGTTCTACATGGGCAGCTGGATCCTTTCCAACTTCTCAAAGAAGGAAGCCAACAAGATCGGCGAGGAAAACATCGGGTTCCTGCCGTTCCCCAAGGTCTCCGGCGGTCAGGGCATTGAGAACCAGTACGCCGCCAACGTCGGGCTGCCAATGACTTTCAACGCCAAGAAGTACGACGAAAACGCCTCGGCCTGGCTGAAGTGCATTGCCACGAATTACGGATCCGCTGCCCTGAAGGACCAGGCCTCTATCTCAGGATTCAAGGTCAACACTGCGGTGGAGAATCTGGACCCACTGGTGAAGTCCACCCAGGAAACGGTGAACAGCACCAAGGACAGCGTTTTGTGGTTTGAGGCGCTCTTCAGCACGAAAGCCACCACCACGAGCCAGACCAACGCTGCCGGACTCGCTTCCGGCAGCATCTCGCCGCAGAAGTTCATGGAACTCGTCCAGAACGACCTGGCTGCGAAGTAGCCGGACCGCAGGGGCCGGTGCACTGCCGGCCCCTGCTTCCTGCCCGCCCACGCAAGCAATGAAGGAAGCATCATGAACAACGTCCTGGGAGACAAGAAGGCTGTCGTCGTCCTGCTCGGTCCCGCGCTGCTGGTTTACACGCTGGCCATGCTGATACCAGTTTTCTGGTCCCTCGGCTACACCTTCCTCTCCGGTAACGCCATCACGGGCTTCACATTTGCCGGGCTCTCCAACTTCGAAAAACTCTTCTCCGACCCCGCCGTCGGGGAAGCCCTCTGGTTTACTGTCCGCTACGCCATCATCATCACCGCAGGGCAGGTGTTCCTGGGATACCTGCTCTCCCTGCTCTACGTTTTCGCGCTCAAACGCGGCTCAAGCCTCATCCGCACCCTGGTGTTTTTCCCCGTCGTGCTGCCCACTGTCGCCGTGGCACTGCTGTTCCAGAAAATGTTTGAAATCGCACCGCAGAATGGCCTGGTCAACTCCGCACTGAACGTCTTTGGCATGGGCTCCATCGACTGGTTCGGCGACGGAACCCGGGCCTTCTGGGTCATCGTCATCATGGACCTGTGGCGATCCATGGGCTTCTACGCCGTCCTCCTCTACACGGGGCTCGTGGACATCCCCGAAGACATCTTGGAATCCGCCCGCCTCGACGGCGCCCAAGGGCTGCGGCTCATCCGTCACATCATCCTGCCGTTGTCCCTGCCGGTCCTGCTCTCCTCCATCATCTTCAGCATCAACGGCACCCTGAAGGTCTTCGATTCGATTGTGGCGTTGACCAACGGGGGTCCCGGAAGTGCCACAACGCCGCTGACCCTGCACATGTTCCGCACCTCATTCACCTACGGGGACTACGGCTACGGCAGCTCCATCGCCCTGCTGCTGACGATTCTGTGCCTTATCGTCACGCTCTTCATCTTCCGCTCCTCACGACGTGACCTCACCAAGGACTGACCGACGATGACCGCTCCTGTTACGTCTCCCGCCCGCATCAACACGAGCCGAGAGGTCCCGGCCTCACGCCGCCGCGCCCAAAACCTCAAAGTCCTCAAACGCATGCCTATCAACCTCTTGGTGGCCCTGCTGCTGATCGTGGAGATCTTTCCCCTGGTCTGGCTCTTCCTGGGCTCCTTCAAAACCCAGGATGAGTTCCTCAACAGCCCCGCCTGGGCCTTTCCGCAAACCTTCAGCTTCGATAACTACGCCGAAGCGTGGACAACCGGCAACCTCGCCACCTACGTCGGCAACAGCCTTATCGCCACCATCCCCTCCCTGTTCCTCATCGTGCTCTTCGGAGTCGCGGCCGGCTTCGCCCTCGAAGTGCTGGTCTGGAAAGGCCGCAATGCCGTGTTGCTGACCTTCCTCGCCGGCATCATGGTTCCCGGCCAGATGATCCTGCTCCCGCTGTTTTCCGCCTACTTCCAGGTTGGGCTGACCGGAACCCTCTGGCCCCTGATCATCACCTACACCGCCACCGGGCTTCCGCTGACCGTATTCATGATGGCCACCTATTTCCGGGCCGTGCCCCGGGAAGTCTTCGAGGCAGCGACCCTGGACGGCGCCAGCATGATCCGCGCCTTTTTCTCCATCGGCTTCCCCATGGTCCGCAACGCGGTCTTCACCGTCGCCCTGGTCCAGTTCTTCTTCATCTGGAACGACCTGCTCATCGCCCTGACCTTTACCAACAACGCTCAGCTGAACACCATCCAGGTAGGCCTGCTGAACTTCACCGGGGAGTTCGGGGCCGTGCAGTACGGCCCGCTGTTCGCCGCGATCTGCATCAACGTCTTCGGCACGCTTGTCCTGTACCTCTTCCTCAACCAACGCGTCATGAAGGGCCTCGCCGGCGGCGCCGTTAAGGGCTAGATCCCACCATCGACCCTTTTGCGCCACTAATGACCGCCAAATCCAAGGCCCTATCCGCCTGCAACACCTCCAGGAGAAACACACATGTCAGCGACCGCTAATCCGGTAACCTTCGAGCACTACCGGGAAGCCATCGGCGTTGGTAACAGCACCCCGCGGATTTCCTGGAAAACCACTGCCCCGGCTGGCTGGACCCCGGTCGCGTACCAGATCGAGACCACCCGTGCGGGCGCTGTCGAAGTAGGCCCGCGCGTCGATTCCGGCGAATCGGTTCTGGTTCCCTGGCCCTCGTCCCCGTTGCTCTCCGGGGAGGAAGTCACCGTTCGTGTCCGGGTATGGGGCGAGGGCGACGTCGACGCCAGCGACTGGAGCGCCCCCTCCACGGTCGAAGCAGGGCTCCTTGCCCCCGAGGATTGGACGGCAACAGCCGTTGCCCCCGCCTGGAAAGAGGACCCTGAATCGGACCGCCGCCCGCCGCTGCTCCGCCGGGATTTCTCGGTTCCGCGTGCGATCAGCAAGGCCAGGCTTCATGTAACGGCTCATGGCCTGTATGAAATGGAAATCAATGGAATCCGCGTGGGCACCGATATCCTCTCACCCGGCTGGACCGTCTACGGTGAGCGCCTGCGCTACTACACCTACGACGTGACAGCACTCGTGCACCAGGGCGATAACTCCGTCGGAAGCTGGTTGGCTGATGGCTGGTACCGGGGGCGCATCGGCTTCCACGACGGCTACCGCAACCTCTACGGTGACAAGGTCGCCCTGCTGGCCCAGCTCCACATCACGCACGACGACGGTTCGGTCACCGTCGTGGGTACCGATACCCAGTGGAAGGCCGCATTCGGTCCCATTGGGTTCACCGGGCTTTATGAGGGCGAAAGCTACGATGCCCGGCAGGTTCAGCCCGGCTGGAGCCAGCCCGGTTTCGACGACGCCGGCTGGAGCCAGGTCGTCGAAGTTGAACGGGGCCCATCCACGCTCGTGGCCCCGGACGGCCCTCCCGTGCGCTGTACCGAGGAAGTGTCGCCAGCCTCGGTGTTCACAAGCCCCGCTGGCAAGTTGCTGGTGGATTTCGGCCAGAACCTGGTTGGCCGCCTTCGCATCACCGTCCAGGGTAAACCCGGGGACCAGGTTACCCTCCGCCACGCAGAGGTGCTTCAGGGCGGCGAACTGTTCACCCGACCGCTCCGCCGTGCCATCTCCACCGACACCTACACCATCGCGGGTGACGGACCCGAAACGTGGGAGCCGCGGTTCACCATCCACGGCTTCCGGTACGCCGAAATCGACGGCTGGACCGGAGACGACATTGAAGACAATGTTGTGGCCCGCGTCTACCACACGGATATGCAGCGGACCGGCTGGTTCGAAAGCTCCAACCCGGACCTGAACCGGCTTCACGAAAACGTTCGGTGGAGCATGCGAGGCAACTTTGTGGACATCCCCACCGACTGCCCCCAGCGCGACGAGCGGTTGGGCTGGACCGGCGACATCCAGGTCTTCGCCCCCACAGCATCCTTCCTCTATGACTGCTCCGGAATGCTCAGCTCCTGGCTCAAGGACGTCGCCGTCGAGCAGCTGTCCGACGGCACCATCCCCTGGTACGTCCCGGTAATCCCGGGCGGCGACGAATGGACCCCCATCCGACCCGGCGCCGTATGGGGCGACGTGGCTGTGCTGACCCCGTGGACCCTCTACGAACGCTTCGGCGACACGCAAATCCTCAGGAATCAATACCAGAGTGCCAAAGCCTGGGTGGACCTCATGGATACCAAGGCAGGCCCGACACACCTGTGGAACACAGGGTTTCAACTTGGTGACTGGCTGGACCCCACAGCTCCTCCACATGATCCCACCGCCGCGAAAACCGATCCCTACCTCGTAGCAACCGCCTACTTCGCCTGGTCAGCCCTCCACTTGGGCAAGACCGCCAGCGTTCTCGGCAACACCGCAGACGAACTGCATTACACCGAACTAGGCCGGGCCGTAGCAAAGGCCTTCGCTGATGAGTACATCTACCCCACCGGCACGGTCGCCGGTGACGCCCAGACAGCCTACGCCCTGGCCATCGTTTTCGACCTCTTCCCCAGCGAAGACCAGAAGCACCTGGCGGGAGAGCGGCTTAGGCAGCTGGTCGCCGAAGGGGGAAACAGGATTGCCACCGGTTTCGCCGGTACGCCGCTGATCTCCGATGCCCTGACCAGCATCGGCGCACTCGACGCGGCCTACGCGCTCCTGATGGAAAAGGGATGCCCATCCTGGCTCTACGCCGTGGAGCAGGGCGGAACCACCATCTGGGAACGCTGGGACGCCATGCAGCCGGATGGGACAGTCAACCCCGGCAACATGACCTCTTTCAACCACTACGCACTCGGAGCCGTGGCGGATTGGATGCACCGTGTAGTGGCCGGGATGTCCCTGCTTGAGCCCGGGTACCGCAAGATCCTGTTCAAACCACGTCCCGGCGGAAACCTCACCCACGCGTCCGCGCGGCACGAAACCCCTTATGGAACAGCCTCGATCACTTGGACACTGAAAGCTGCGGGCCTCGAGGTCAAAGTCGAGGTGCCAACGGGCTGCACGGCAAGGGTGGAACTTCCCGGCCAGGAGCCGCTGGAGGTCGGCTCGGGAACGTTTAACTATGTGGTGGAAACGGTGGCTTAGCGCCCCAGTGTGCTGGCTCGGGCAAACAGTGTCGGCTCCAGCATCAGGTTGCGGTGCACGTGCTGGCCGGGATGGTTCACTTCCTCCAACAAGAGCTTAGTGGCCACCCGGCCCATCTCGTGTCCTGGCTGCCCGACGGTGGACATGGGAATGGCGCCTTCGGTCGCGAACTGGTTGTTGTCGTAGCCAATCACCGCAATATCCTGCGGGACTTTCAGGCCGTAAGTGCCGGTGAGTTCATGAATGATCCCCGCCGCCAACTGGTCTGAGGGCGCGATGATGCCATCAGGCATCCTGCTCCGGCCACGGCTTGCCAGGTCCCCGGCGATCCGGCGGCCTTCAGGGCTGTTCAGGCTCCGCCCCATGATCACCTCAAGCGAAACCATGCCCCTGGTCTCGGAAGCAGCACGCATGGCTCCCTTGCGGCGGTCGTTCACAGCATGCAGATCATCGGGACCACCGGCGAATACCAGCCGACGGCGGCCAAGGCCGATCAGGTGGCGGGCCGCCAGGTAGCCCCCGTGTTCCTCGTCGACAAGAACGCTGCAGCAATCCGTCCTTCCGCCGGCGTAGTTGACGAGAACAATGTTCCGTCCGTGGCGGCGGACCCGGTCCACCCCTTCGAGCCCTGCGTCCAACGGGGCAAGGATAATGCCTGCCACTCGGGCCTCATCAAAGATATCGAGATATCCCTCCTGCTTCTGGAAGTCCACATCACTGTTGGCCAAAAGCAGGGAATGGCCCTGCTCGGCAGCAGCGCTTTCGGCCCCCCGGGCTATGTCGACAAAGAGGGAGTTTCCCACATCAGTAAGGACCAGTCCGATGGTCCTGCTGCTTCCCGCCGCCAGTGAACGTGCCGCCGAATTACGGACAAACCCGAGCTCGTCAATGGCAGCCTGCACCTTACGCCGGGTCTTCTCCGATACGATCTCTGGCTTATTCAGCACATTCGAAACAGTTCCCAGAGATACCCCGGCCACCCGGGCAACGTCGTTCATGCTCGGCGCAGAGTCGGCCGAGGCCTCGGCAATGCTATGTGTCGACACGTGCTCGATACTCCCCTGACTGATCTAAGGAACCAGTTTTTCACACCATCCCGAAGGACGGTGGCAGGGCCAGGAAGAAGGATCGATGGATGAAAGGCCGTTTCGGCTGCGGCTAAGGCCGCGCCGGCAGGCGACCGCGTCAACCTGCCAGGCACCGGGAAAGCGCAGGGACATCAAGTGCACGATGCACTGCTGCACCACCGTCCGCTCCCACGTGGTCGTGATCGCCTCCGGCAAGCCCTTGAGCCCATCGCAAACAGCGATCAACACATCCTCCACGCCCCGGTTCTTCAGCTCCGAGAAGACCTGCAGCCAGAACCGGGCACCCTCGCCGCCGTCGCCGGCCCAGATCCCCAGAATCTCCCGATCCCCGTTCACGGTCACGCCCATGACGACATAGAACGGGGTATTGCGCACCTGCCCGTCACGGACCTTGACCACGACCGCATCAACGAACAGCACCGGATAGACCGGATCCAAAGGCCGGGCCGACCATTCGGCCAGTTCCTCGGCGACTTTCTCCGTGATGCGGCTGATGGTGTCCTTAGAGACCTTGGCCCCGTAAACCTCCTCGAAGTGCGCCGCGATCTCCCCGGTCGTCAGCCCCCGTGCGGACAGCGAGAGGACGATCTGGTCGATCCCGTCCAGACGCCGTTTCCGCTTGGGCACGATTACCGGCTCGAACGACCCGTCCCGATCCCGGGGCACCTCAATCTCGACCGGGCCGATCTCAGTCAGCACGGTCTTGGACCTCGTGCCGTTCCGCATGTTAGCGCCGACAGGCGTCTGGCCATGCTCGTGGCCCAGGTGCTCGGTCAGTTCCGCTTCCAGCGCGGTCTCCAGCACATTCCTCGTAAGCTGGTTCAGCAGCCCGCCCGGGCCCACCAGGCTCACGCCCTGCTCGTTGGCCTGCGTGAGCAACCGCTCCGCAAGCTCCTTCTGATCGATGATCTCTCCCGTCACAGGATCGATCATCACCCCTGTCATCTCGGTCGTGGGCTCTGACACGGCCGTCTCCTTTCGGATCAGGCCGGACCCTCACACACCGTTTTTCTTACAGTCCCAAAGCGCATCCGTAGGACGACCGTGTTGGGGGTCAGGGCTTGGGGCTATGCGCGGTAGACCTTCGCGTTGTCGTTCCGGTGGATCATGGTGCGTCCTTTTCCGTCATCGAGGATGATCCAGAAGACGCTTCCGTCCAGGGCCACCATGTCGATGCGGCCGGTGATCATGTTTTGGTTCGGCCGGTGGACGGTTACTTCTTCGGTGCGTGAGAGTTGGCACCAGTTGAGGACGCGTTGGAAATGCTCGGCGGGTGACATTGCTGCGGTCTGGGCTGTCATGGGTCTTTCCTTTGTTGATGTGGTGGGGTGGTCCTGTCCTGCTGGCGGGGTCCCCGCGCCCCTGTCAGGAGCTTTATAGGGTCCGGTCCAGGTTCGATCCTGCCGCGTCTGCTGTTTGTTGTTGCCGCACCGCCCGGCGTTCCGGTTTCGGTGGCGTCCGGGAGTACAGCGTATGTGTCTGTGTGCTCCTCGGATCTTCGATCCGGCGTGGTCCGTTGATTATGGTGGCTCCTATGAGCATCGCCACGATGCACAGGCCAAGCATGCCGAAGGAAGCCCCCCGGTGCCGGTCGCGTCGTGGACTACTCCGAAAAGCATGGGCACCAGGGCGGCCCCGAAGTATCCGATGCCTTGGCTGAAGCCTGAGAGCATCGCGGATCCGTGTGTGGTCCTGGAACGCAGGTTCATCATGAGCAGCGCTGTGGCGAAGGTCCCTTGGCCGAGTCCGGCGAACGTGACCCAGAGCAGGGTGTTCTCCTGCGGCAGCAGGTACAGCCCGGTGTGGCCTGCGATCCAGCAGACCGTAAACAGCAGCACTGCCAGGACGGGGTTTCTTAGCCGGGGGACCCAGAGCGGTACCAGGAGGCTCACGGGCAGGCCGAGGATTGCGAAGTATGCCAGGGCGCTGCCCGCCGTGGCAGGATCGATGCCTTGTGATGCAAGGTAGGGCGGCAGCCAGGTGAAGTAGACGTAGGTTTGGGCTGAATTGCCTGCCAGGAAGAGGGCAAGGCCCCACCCGACCGGTGAGCGCCAGGGGTTCAACCGCGGTTCTTGGCCGTGCCGAATTCCGTTCGTGCCGGCTGAAGCCGGGGTCTGCGAACGACGCACCTGTCTGGCGTCATTGCTGTCCTTGATCAGCTGGACCGCCCAGGGAGCCAAGACGACGAGGCTTGCCAGGCTCCAGAAGCCTATGGAGAAGCGCCAGGTGACGGCTTCGGCCAAGGGCACGGCGAATTGCGGGCTCATGGCTGTTCCCACGGCCAGGAGAGTGACGTAGCCGGCCGTGACCGCGCCGAGCCTGTCGGGGAAGTACCTTTTGACCAGCGGCGGCAGCACCACGTTGCCAATCCCGTAGCCAGCCATGGTCACGGCCGAGAAGGAGAGGAAGGAAAGAACATCACCCGTAAATGCCCGGGCGACCTGACCTCCAGCTGCGAGTATCACGGCCGCGACCAGGACCGTCTTGATACCCAGCCGTCGGATCAGCCACGGCGTGGTGATGCCGGCGGCCGCGAAGACCACGGGGGCGAGCATGGCCAGCAGGCCGGTGCCGAAGGCGTCAAACCCAAGCTCGGGGCCGATGCTGCCGAGCAGGGGAGGAACGGCGACGACAGCGGCCCTCAGACTGAGGGCCAGCGCCAGGATCCCCAGCAACGCCGCGATGCGGCCGCGCCATGGGCCCGGCCGCACGGGATCCTTCATGTGCTCCTGCGCCCTTCCCCGGGCGCTGGTGCCCGGGTGAGGACTCCTCCTTTTCCTTTTCCTCGGGCGCGGTTTCCGTCAGGGGCATGCCTAAACGGTTTCCGGCGCAGAGTTCAGGTCCAGCGCGTCCGCGTGTTCTGTTTTCAGCCGTTGGTAGGTGCGGGCATTGGCGGTGCAGTGGGCGATCTCCTCGGCGGTCAGGGCCCGCCGCACTTTAGCGGGAACTCCGGCGACGAGGGATCCTGCAGGGATCTGGGTGCCTTCAAGGACGAGCGCGTTGGCTGCCACGAGGGACCCTGCGCCGATGTCGGCTCCGTTGAGCACGGTGGCGTTCATGCCGATCAGGGACCCGTCCCCAACGGTGCAGCCGTGAAGAACGGCCCCGTGGCCGATGCTCACGTTCCGTCCGATTCGTGCAGGGAATCCTGGGTCTGCGTGGATGACCGCGGTGTCCTGGACGTTGGTTCCCTCCGCGATGGTGATGGATTCCATGTCTGCTCTGAGAACGGCTCCGTAGAAGATCCCGGTGTGGGGACCCAGCGTGACGTCGCCGATGACGGCGGCGGTTGGTGCGATCCAGGCCTCGGGGGCGATGGCGGGGGTCCGGTCCCTAATGGTCAGGATGGTGGCGGGCAATGGCTTTCCCTTCAAATGGTTTCAGCACCCGTGGCAGACGGGCCTGAAGGTTGCGTGGTTTCCGTTTAGGATGTGGCTTCGCGGGAGTTTCGGCGTTGGATTTCGCGGGCGATTTTGGAGAGCAGGATGTTGATGGAGAGGTAGATCAGCGCGATGGTGATGTACACAGGGATGGCGTGGATGGTGCCGGAGTAGTCCACGGTGATGCGTCCGTTGCGCAGGAGTTCGCCGTAGCCGATGACGAAGCCGAGGGAGCTTTCTTTGAGGACGATGACCATTTGGCTCACGAGTGCGGGCAGCATGATTTTGATCGCCTGGGGCAGGACGACCTTGGCCAGGACCTGGGATTTGCGGAATCCGAGGGCGTAGGCGGCTTCGGATTGGCCGCGCGGGAGAGCGTTGACGCCGGAGCGGAGGATCTCGCACATGACGGCGCTGTTGTACAGCGCGATTGCCAGGATCAGGGACCAGAAGGGGTTCAGGACGATACCGACGGCGGGCAGGCCGAGGTAGAGGAAGAAGACCAGCACCAGCAGCGGGACACCGCGGAAGATCTCGATCCAGACCTTGGTGATGTAGTACAGAACCTTGGAGTCGGACAGGGCGCACAGTGCGAGTCCGAGGCCACCTGCGAATGACAGGACGATGGCGATCAGCGCCACCTGGAGGGTGGCCCAGGCGCCGTCGAACATGAGCCGTGCGAAGTCGCGGTTGGTCAGGATGGACCATACTTCCCAGCGAAGCAGTCCGTGGGCGCCCAGTTGCCAGAGGGCGAGGGCGGCGATGGCAGCGGCGATTACAGCGCCGGTGGCTGTGAAGCGGCGGACGCGGCGTTCGGCCTGCGGTCCCATCACGTCATACATGGCGGGGGCGCTCATTTGGTCATCGCCACCTTTCGTTCGAGGAAGTGTGAGAAGAGTCCGGCGGGGATCGTGATGGCAAGGTAGAACAGGGCCACAGCGGTAAGGATGAACATGACTGCATCGGGGTTGGCCGGGATCAGTTGGTCGGCCGATGTCAGGAGCTCACCTACGCCGAAGGCGCTGGCAATGGCGGAACTCTTGGTCAGGGCGATGAAGTTGTTGATCAGCGGCGGCACAACAGCGCGCAGGGCCTGCGGGAGTACCACGAGGCGGACGGTCAGGCCGAAGGGCATGCCGACGGCCCGGGCCGCTTCGAACTGTCCGGTGGGAATGGAGTTGATGCCGGAGCGGACTGATTCGGCGAAGAACGCTGCGTAGTAGATGGACAGACCTACGACGGCAGCTCCGAAGAATGAGAGCTGAAGTCCGACCTGGGGGAGTGCGAAGAGGGTGAAGAAGAGGATCACCGCGGTGGGCACGTTCCGGAAGGTTTCGGTGTATCCGGTAGCGAGTTTCTGCAGCAGCGGCACGGGAGATATGCGCATCATTGCGAGGATGCAGCCGCCGGCGAACGCGAATACCGTCGACAGGCCAATCAGTTGCAGGCTGACAGCAAACCCTTGCAGCAGGAGGTCCATATTGTTCAGCACGACGTCCACGGGAGGCTCCTTTGGCTGTGGGGTCGGGTGGGGATGGGCTGGGGGATGCTCACTGGCACTTCACCAGCTCGGGCAGGGCGGCCGGTTCTTTGGAGTACTGGCCGATGGATTTGTCCCAGGCTTCGGAGTAGGAGCCGTCGGATTCGAAGGATGCCAGCTGTTCATTGATGAAGGAGCACAGGGTGGGGTCGCCCTTTTTCAGCCCGATGCCCCATTTTTCGGGGCCGTAGGGGTTGCCGAGCATTTCGAGGTATTCCTTGTCTTTGGAAACGTAACCGGCACCGATCGCACTTTGGGTGGCGAAGGCGTCCACGGCACCCGTCTTGATGGCGTCGATGCATTTGGCCGAGTTGTCGAACTCGATGAGTTTGACGTCGGGGTAGGCCTTGCGGGTGGCCTGGGAGACGGCTCCGCCCAGGGTCGAGCAGACCGAGATACCGGCCGGATCGGAAGGGGACTTGATCCCTTGCGGGTTGCCCATGGGCACGATGAGGTCTTGGGTGATGTCCAGGTATGGCCCGGCGAAGTCGATGATCTTCATGCGCTTCTCGGTCATGGTGAGCGTGGCGACAATCATGTCGACTTTGCCTTGGTTCACCAACTGCTCGCGGTTGGCCGAGGTGACTTCGGTCCATTCGATGGCGTCCTTGGACAGGCCCATTTTCGCGGCGACGTACTCCACCATGTCGACTTCGAAGCCCTCCGGTGTCCCTTGGAGGTTCTTCATCGACAGTCCTGGGTGGTCGAATTTCACGCCGACACGCAGGACGCCGCGCTTGGCAATGGTGTCGGGGGTGCTGCCGGGGACGAGTTGGGGTGATTGTGCGGGTGGGGTTTCAAGGCCGGGGCTGACCAGGGAGGTGGAGCCGAAGAGGGCGACGAACGCCAGGGCCAGCAGGAAGACAGCGGGCGCGGTGACGGTGCGGATTGCTCGCATGGGGCAGGCTCCTAGTGGACGAGGATCTTAGACAGGAAGTCACGGGCGCGTTCGGACTCCGGACGGGCGAAGAACCGCTCGGGAGTTGCGACCTCGACAATCTCTCCGGCATCCATGAAGACGATGCGGTCAGCCGCCGATCGTGCGAAGCCCATCTCATGGGTGACCACGACCATCGTCATGCCGGAGGCGGCCAGTTCCTTCATGACTTCGAGTACTTCGGTGACCATTTCCGGGTCGAGGGCCGAGGTCGGCTCGTCAAAGAGGATCGCCTTGGGTCCCATGGCCAGTGCCCGTGCGATGGCCACGCGCTGCTGCTGTCCGCCGGAGAAGCTGGTTGGGCATCTTGTCGGCCTGCTGTCCGACGCCGACCCGATCCAGCAGCCGGTCTGCTTTAGCGTCGGCCTTTTGTTTCTTCTGCTTCAGGATGTTGATCGGGGCCAGGGTGATGTTCTCCCGGATCGTTTTGTGGGCGAAGAGGTTGAACGACTGGAACACCATGCCGATCTCGGCCCGCAGAGCAGCCAGGTCCTTGCCTTCGGCCGGTAGCGTGCGGCCCTGGAAGAGAATTTCGCCGCTGTTGATGGTTTCCAGACGGTTGATGGTGCGGCAGAGAGTGGATTTTCCGGAACCGGAAGGTCCGAGGACGACAACGACCTCGCCGGGGGCGATGTCGAGATTGATGTCCTTGAGCACGTGGAGAGGCCCGTAGTACTTGTTGACGCCGCGGATCGAAATCATCGGCCCTGTAGCGGTGGTGGTCATATTATTTGCTCCTGCTGGTGACGGGCCCGTGCCCGCGAAGGAAAAGTCCCTAGACAACGCCGGCGACGTCGAGGGTGGTGGTCAGCACGGTGTTACTGGAGGATTCCGTGGCCACGAGGCGGTGGGGATCGGACGGGTCAAAGGTCAGGTTGGTGACCGTGGAACCGACCGGCGAGGCGAGGCGTTCGATGAGCTCTCCGTTGGGTGCGTAGCGGAACACCGAACCCAGCGAAGCGTGGGCTACCAGCAGCTCACCGGCAACGGTCATCGCCATGCCGTCGGGTCCGCTGGCACCGAACAACTGGCAGAAGCGGCCCACCTTGGCCACTCCGCCATCCGTGAGCAACGGGATGCGCCACACGCTGTTGTCGCGGGTCATCGCGACGAACAGCACCTGCCCGTCGGGTGTGAGCGCCAGCCCGTTCGGGCTGATGCCGTTGCCGAGCAGCGCATCAAGGCGTCCATCGCACAGACGGTACACCCGGCCTGTTTGGTCGTGCAGTCCTGTCTGCCCCTGGTCGGTGAAATACAGTTCCCCGTCGGGAGCGCGGATTACATCGTTCAACCCTTTGAATCCCTCGCCGTTGCGGCGGGGAAGAACAGCTTCTACTGCACCCGTTGCAACGTGCAGCCGGAGGAGCCCCCGTGCGTAGTCGGCGATGACGAGGCTGCCATCGATATCCAGGACCATGCCGTTGGGTTCACCGTCATAGTCGGCGATGACTTCCCAGTCACCCCCGGGGGTGACGGTCAGGATCCGGCCGAACGGGATATCCGTGATGGCCAGGCGTCCGTCCGGAAGGAACGTGGGGCCTTCGATGAACGCGTCGACGACATGCCCAGGTTTATTGGCCTTGGCCCACGCAGAGGATTCACGGGGTGCACGCAGGGCGTCCGGCATGGAACTGAACACTTCCATCTGACGTGTCTTGATGTGGCCGCTGAGGTTCATCGGCGTACAACATCCCCTCGCCGCTTTGCCCTGTGGTGGGTATTGGCGCTTCGGAAACAGCAGCGGTTCCTAGCTCCTTCAGTGTTCATCATGCTCACATTCTCTTTCTGTCAGATAGAACTGTTGTTCATCAGATAGAAGACCATAGGCTCAGCATGTGATCCACGTCAAGCTCCTGACGGTGCCACTGAATGTATTGACCCGCCCGCCTTCCGGGTCTAAAGTTTCTATCAGATAGACACGAGTTCTATTAGATAGAAAGAGAAGGCGCCGAGCGATGTCACAACTGGATGAGATTGATGTACTGGTCAGCGAAGTGGGCCCCCGCGACGGGCTGCAGAGTGTGGACCGGACCATGGCCACGGAGCTGAAGTTCCGATGGATTGATGCCCTCGCCGACGCCGGATTGCGGGAGATTGAGGTTGGATCATTCGTCTCCCCGAAGCGGCTGCCCCAGATGGCCGATGCCGCTCTGGTGGTGGAGCACGCCCAAACCATTGAAAACCTGAACGTGCTCGCTCTGGTTCCGAACCTGCGCGGGGCGCAGAACGCCGTGGCTGCAGGCACCAGGGCGTTGTCCATGCCGGTATCGGCATCGCGCGAACACAGCCAGGCAAACATCGGCATGACACCCGAAGAAGCGGTCGGCCAAGTCAAGCTCGTCGCCGAACTGCTCGCATCCCAGCCGGCAGCGACAAGCGTCGAGGTAGGCATCTCCACAGCCTTCGGCTGCACCATGGAAGGAAACGTCTCCGAGGACTGGGTCATCGACCTGGCAGTGCAGTGCGCCGAGGCCGGAGCCCAAAGCGTCGGGCTCTCTGACACAACCGGCATGGCCAACCCCGCCCAGGTGCGCCGGATGTTCACGCGCCTGCGCAGCGAACTCGGCGACAAGGCCGGCGGCGCCCACCTCCACAACACCCGCGGTCAGGGTCTGGCCAACGTTGTTGCCGGCCTCGACGCGGGAGTGCGGGTGTTCGATTCCTCCCACGGAGGCCTCGGCGGGTGCCCCTACGCCCCCGGCGCCAGCGGAAACATCGTGACCGAAGACCTGGTCTACCTCCTTGAGGCCATGGGCCTGCGCACCGGCGTTGACCTCGACCGCTTGATCGCGGCCCGTGCCATCGTCGCCGAAGGCCTTCCCGGGGAGCCCTTGTACGGGCACGTACCGGACGCCGGCGTGCACAAGGGCTTCGCCTACGCCGCTGACCAGGTAGCAGCCCGATGAACCGGGAACTGCCCCTGGCCGGGATCAAGGTCGTCGAGTTCTCCCACATGGTCATGGGGCCAACGTCCGGGCTGGCCCTGGCTGATCTCGGCGCTGACGTCGTGAAAATCGAACCGGTCGGAGAGGGGGACAAGACCCGCTCCCTGCCCGGCTCCGGGGCAGGCTACTTCCCGATGTTCAACCGCAACAAAAAGAGCCTCGCCGTGAACCTCAAAAGCGAGGAAGGCCTGGACCTGGTCCGGCGGCTGATCGCCGAAGCCGACGTCGTCACAGAAAACTTCCGGCCCGGCGGGCTGGAAGCCATGGGACTCGGCTACGAACGCCTCAGCCAGGACAACCCCGGACTGATCTACCTCTCCATGAAGGGTTTCCTCCAAGGTCCCTACGAGCACCGGGCAGCGCTCGATGAAGTAGTCCAGATGATGGGCGGGCTCGCCTACATGACCGGCAACCCAGGCCAGCCGCTCCGCGCCGGGACCTCGGTCAACGACATCATGGGCGGGCTGTTCGGGGCCATGGCCGTAATGGCCGCCCTGATCGAACGCCAACGCACCGGCCGCGGACAGCTCGTACGCAGCTCCCTGTTCGAGAACAACGCCTTCCTCGTCGGACAGCACATGGCCCAGTACGGTGTTACCGGTGTCCCCGCTTCTCCAATGCCGGCACGCCTCTCGGCCTGGGCCATCTATGAAGTCTTCGACACCAAAGACGAGAAAATCTTCATCGGCGTCGTCAGCGACACAAACTGGCGCGCCTTCTGCACCGCCTTCGACCTGCCCGAGCTTGCCGCCGACAGCACCCTGGCCACCAACCCAGGACGTGTGGCCGCCCGCGACAGGGTCATCCCGGTCGTCCGTGCCCGGCTTGCCGAGCTCACCCGGGCAGAAGCGGCCGAACTTTGCGAAAAGGCCAGCCTGCCGTTCGCCCCGCTGCAGAAACCCGAAGACCTCTTCGACGACCCCCACCTCGCACAGCCCGGCGCCATGCCGGAAGTAACGCTGCCAAACGGACGGAAACTGCCCCTGCCGGCCCTGCCCATCGAGATGGACGGTCAACGCCTCGGCGTCCGGCTTGACCTGCCGCAGCCCGGCGAACACAGCGCCGACATCGCACAGGCCCTCGGGTACGGTCCTGACGAGATCGACAGACTCCTCGACGCCGGGACCATCTCCCTGCCTGCAGACGCCATCACCCGCGTCTGAGGATCAACGCACCAACACCAACTCAGTAAGGGGTGCCGGGAAGCTTAACCAGCCTCCCGGCACCCCTTACTCATCTCAGCCGCAGGGCTAGCTGCTAGGCCCTGACAGGAGTCCGGCGACCGTCCAGCTCGTCCTGCAATTGGACTGCAGCTTCCTTCAGGAGCCCAACAAGCTGCGGCACGACCTCATCTGTGATCCTTGTCCGGGTTCCCACCAAGGTAAGGGCTCCCAGGAAGGAGCCACCACTGCCGAACACCGGAACGGAAACGGCCGCCGTCTCCGGGTCGCGTTCCCCGAAGGAGACCCGAAAACCTTCAGCCCGGACCGCGCGGTGCACCTCAGAATCGCCACCGGTATAGGCGGAAAGCACATGCCCGCCAGCACCGCGGTCAAGCGGAAGGCGCACCCCTTCGTCAATGTGATGCCGCAAGGGGTGCCTGGAGTGGTGCCTGTAGAGGCAGACACGATCGTCGCCCTCGCGCACGTAAAACGCAGCAGTCTCACCAGACTCTTCACTCAAATTCCTCAACACCGGCCGGACCACGCCACCGAGGTCAAATGAGTCCTGGTATAAGGACCCCAGACGCAGCACCGTCGGCCCCAATCGGAAGTGCCCATCAGCATCCCGGCGCAGATAGCCCCAATACTCCAAAGAACCGGCCAGACGCAGCGTCGTGCTCGGGTACAGCCCCGTCCGCTTGGCAATTTCCGACAGGGACAGACGAGGGGACCGGTCATCGAAAGCCCCAAGAATCGAAAGGGCACGCTCCACCGCGTCGACCTTCTTCCGCTCCTCAACCACACCATCAGACATGCCGCGGCCCGCCCTTTCCATGCTGGTCATCATCACCCAATTCTACTAGGTAGAAATGACTCTCATGATGACCTCCGGGCCTTTCGGTGATTCCCGTCGCCAGCGCACGCTCTTTGTCATTTTGCAGTGCGACGTCATCGGCCCTGGCGCAGTCGAACTGCCATCGCACTACCGCCTCGGTAGCTGTGCGCAGTCGGCACATCGTTTCTGCCCTCGGGTCGTAAACGCGGTCGATTGACCTCCCGTCAGGCTACGGCCGGTTCGACTACAGCATGACGGCCGATCGAGCAGGGAGCGGTTCACTCGGGATTGGCGTGGCGCAGCAGGTACTGGTAGACGGTCGCCCTGCTGACCGCGCAGTCGCGGGCACGGACCACTTTTCGGAATACCGGGCCGGCGCGATGAACAAGTTCCGCCGCGCGTTCCCCGTGTGAGGGTCTTTGTCCGGCCCTCGTAGGTGCCTTGGCGCTTGGCTAGGGCACTGACCGTGGTTGTTAGGGCGGGATGGGCTCCAGCTGGACGAACTCACGGACAGTGCGAGACGCCCGAATCTTGTGCGCGTGTCTTTCCCTTTGACCTCCAGAGTCCGTGACCGGACGACAGAGAGGAGGTCTCCCATAGTGGGGAAGCCCTCTTCTCTGAAAACGACGCTCATCGAGGAGGACCGATATCTACCAGGCGCCTTACTCATGGCGCTCACCGTGGATACGGAGCTCGCTGAATGATGAGATGCCCGGGTATACCGGGTCTGTCGGTGCGCCTGGGTTGTCCACCTGAACTTTCAGGAAACGGAACTGTTGGCCGCGCACTACTTTCCGTACGGGGATGGTTTCCATTCCAAAGCCTGACGCAGTGGTGTTGGTGGTTGCCCGTTCGGTCAGGAGCGTCCATATGCTCCCGTCCTCGGAGCCATACACGTTTGCGCCTTCTGATCGGTTTGCGAAGTTGTACCGCGCTTGCAGACCGATCGCGTCTGCTGATACCCGGAAGTCGGCGCCGAAGTCGATACTGAAGGGCGCCCGGAGGTCACCGGTCGTTGTATTAAAGTCCCCGTCGACCAAGTTGCGCGGCTGAACGGATGTTGGATTGGTGGCGACCATTGCCCTGTAATCGATGGATCCGTCGGTCAGTCGAGGAGTGAGTAGCTGGAGGGCGTTGACTGCCTGCTGAAGCCTGACAAGCTGCCCCATGTACTGGCTGTCTCCGTCTGTGGCCATTGACGCACGTACCTCATCCCTGACTGTGATGAAGGTTGCCAGCGAGGCAGCCACGTAGGTGGAGGCCGGGTCATAGCCGGCCATTGCCTGATCGAATGCTGATGGGCGGTCGGCAGCAATCACGACGTTGGCCGGACGTGTTGCCAGGGTGGTCCCGTCATCGGCAGTGACTTGGATGGTTTGGCTTCCCATACTGGAGGCTTTCGGCTTCCAGGTCAGAATGCCGGTCTCGGGATGAAGGCGCGCTCCCCCGGGCAGGCCGGAAGCTGTGTAGCGAAGCACTTCGGCTGCTGCATCAGTGGCGGACAGCGAAAGACTCAATTCCGTTCCAGCCAGGCCGATAATCGGGGTGGCGGCATCAGAGGAAAACTGAGGAATCGTCAGTTGGTTTTTCGCTTCAAGGTTGACGTGGTCGAAGTCGACGCTGACGCCGGTTCCGACGACAGTGAGGTAGGCCAGGTTCTCCCCGCCGAGGTCAATACCGGTCAACTTTTCTGCATCCACGTCAAAAGTGACGTACCGCCACTGGTTATGGGTGTTGGGCAGCGGGATTTCAATCCGTGCATCCGGGTTCTTACCTATCGCGACGCGTGCTTCGCCGTTGGTCCTCAGGAAGAGACCTACAGGGCTGTAGCCGGTGCGGCTCAGATACATCAGGGTACGGACGGCGATGGTGCTGCCTGCTTCCCCTGTAGCTCATGGCCCGGGTGGTGTAGTCAATGACGGCTATATGATTAGCGTCAAAGGCGTGGCGCATGCCCAGCACGTAAGCCAAAACCCCGGCTCCCACCAGGCCGCTTGCCCCAGCTATCTGACCTTGCCCAGCCAAGTAGAGGACGATTCCGCCTATGTGCAACGCCGCGATGACACCTAGGATGCCTGTCAGCTTGGCCTTTTCCTGACGTTTCCATCCGGAACCCAGGGGTGTTTCGAGCGTCAGAGCAGTAGTCACTCAGCTCTCAATCCTTTGGAGGGGCGGCGCCCAGGGATTGAAGCAGGGGCGCGCGGTGTGAGTGCCAATCCGAAGCTGCCTGGTAGGCGGATCCGATGGCCAGGATTCCGGCTTCGTCGTAGGGCCGTCCAATGATTTGCAGGCCGACAGGCACATCCTCAGCGAAACCACAGGGAACGGAGAGCGCCGGGAATGCCAGGACGCTTGGAAGCCCCGTGAAGAAGTTCAGTTCCCCGTTAGGATCCACCAGCGAGCTGGCAAAAGCAGTAGGTGAAGCCCCCAGCAGGGCGGCAGGTGCCGCTGCGGTGGGTGTCAGGAGCGCATCAATCCCCTCGAAGGCTGACAGGAATCTTGCCCGGAGGTGACTGCGGTACCGCTGGGCTTGGATGTAGTCCGTGGCGAGTATGAATTCCCCCGCCTGCAGGAAGGCCCGGACATCGTCGCCGAAGGCCTCGGGGTTGGTCCGAAGCCTCTGCTGGTGCACGGCGCTGGGTTCTGCGACGTGGATGGCCAGCCAGGCATCGTAGAACTGAGAGATATCCCCAAGATCAACCTCGACGATTTCGGCTCCAGCCGACTGGATTTCATGCAAGGCACTCCGGGTCGCTTCCTCTACCGCGGGTTGCATCTTCGCAAGGCTGAAATCCTTGATGATGCCGAGGCGTGCCCCCTGTAACCCGCGGGCACGCCGGACAAACTCCGGGACGGTCCGCCCTGAAGATGCTTGGTCTGCCGGGTCGTGACCGGCGATTACTCCGTGGACAAGAGCAACGTCGTCCACGGTTCGGGCGAGCGGGCCGACGGTGTCCATGGTCCATGCAAGTGGCATGACGCCGGAATTGCTGACACGTCCCACGGTAGGACGAAGGCCGGAGATTCCCGCCGCAGCGGCGGGCAGTCTGATGGATCCGCCGGTGTCAGTTCCGAGTGAGAACAAACACTCGCCGGCAGCAACTGCTGCGCCGGAGCCTCCGCTGGAGCCGGCGGCATTCCGGGCTATGTCCCACGGGTTCTTTGTTGCACCAAAATGTTCATTCTCGGTGCTGCCGCCCCAGGCAAATTCGTGGAGGTTAGTCTTGCCGATAACGATGGCACCCGCACGCTTGAGTCGGTCCACGACCGTCGCATCCCGGGACGGTACGTTATCCCGCAACATCCCGGAACCGGACGTCGTCCTGATCCCTGCCGTATCGATGTTGTCTTTGACGCCTACCGGCAAACCGTGCAGGGGTCCGAGAGAGTAACCGGCGCGGAGCATCGCGTCAGCAGCATCGGCAGATTCACGGGCCTGACGGGCGGCGATGGTGATGAAGGCGTTGATGGTCGGTTCAGCGAGTTCTACTCTCTCCAGGTACCCGTCCACGAGTTCCCGACATGTGATTTCGCGGTTGCGGATCAGGGCTGCTGCCTCGGCAATGTCACCAGGGACGATCTGGCTCAAACTCATTCACTTACTCCGGGGATGTGGTCAGGGACTGCTGTCAGGGGGATCACTGACACATTGTTGTCGAAGGCCGATCTGATTCTTCCGCCGCTTCGCCACAGCGCCTGGACCATTCCGGCGATCATGCCGAAATCGGCGGGATCGATCGGAACGCCGATCTCCCGGGCGAGGAGACGGACAGCTTGGTTTGGAGCTGAGGCGCCTTGGGGGGAATCGGGCATCAGAAGACCTCATCCCTGGTGTGTGTGCGGAATTCTTCTTCCCGGAGATGGAGCGCCTCATGGTCGAGCCCGGCGGAGGACTCCAGAACAGCTTCCAGGGCATCGAGCCAGCGGGCATAGTACTCGTCCACGCCCAGCCACCCCTTGTCTGCGATGGCCTTCGCCAAGGCAGCACGGAAGCTGTCCCACGTGAACAGCCCTGCTTGGGAGAGGCCGACGGCCATGCCAAAAGCGCGGCTCTGCCATGGGGCGTCGAACACCAGTTCTCCGTTGCTGCGCGGAACGGCGAGACCCTCTGTCATTGATGAGACATTGCGGTCAACCTCAGCCCCGGGTGACTGCGTCTGGCAGACGGGTGCTTCGCTGGTCATCGCGCACCTGCCAATTCCGTGACGTCCGGGAGAACCGTGACACCGATCAGCGAGTCCCGCGGGACGAGTGTCGTAAGTTGTTCCTCGCTAAAGGTGTCGGTCCCGGCAGGGCGCTGGGGCAGAACGAAGTAGCGGATCTCGGAGTTGCTATCCCAGACTCGGACGTCCCGGTCAGCCGGTACGCTGGTACCGAATTCCGCGAGGACGGCCCGCGGCTCACGGACCACGTGTGCCCGATAAGGCGCGTCCTTACACCAGGTCGGAGGGAGACCCAGAACGGGCCATGGGTAGCAGGAGCAGAGTGTACAGACGACCACGTTGTGTACCGTGTCGGTGTTTTCCAGGGCGATCATGTTCTCGCCCTCCATTCCTCCGATACCCAGTTCCGCCAACGCTTTCGTGGCGTTCTCGAGGAGGCGCTTTTTGAAATCCGGGTCTGTCCAGGCTTTAGCGACTGCGCGGGCGCCGTTGAGGGGCCCGATGTCGCTGGTGTAGACGCTGATGATTTCGTCCACTACATCGCCCTGGAGAATTCCTTTCTCACGCAGCAGGGATTCCAGGGCTCGGGCCCTGACCTCCCCATCGGACAGCTCTGAGGGGTGGTTGTTGCCGCCCATTAGTGGGCTCCTTTCTGTGTGGACTGGTCGTCGTGTTCTATATAGCTCTCCCAGAGATCAAGGGTGACGCTGGTGCCGGGTTCGGCGCCCTCGCCCCACAGATCCGTTCCTTCAAACCGCACACCGTAGACCGGTTCCGATACTGTTTCAACATCGCGTTTTGCCGCTGTCTCCGGCAGGGCGTAGACCCCCTTGTACGAAATGATGACGCCTGACATGCCGAATGCATATCGCTGTAACCGTGTATGTCCCGGGATTGCACGGGTTTTCGCACGGACCCGATCCCCGACGGCGAAGGTCTGTTCCGGACCAGGTTTTCTGACACCACCTCCATGGAAGGCTGCCTGCTTCATGGCGGCTATGAGCCGAGCAGGGACTTCCGGGTCTATAGGTGCGGGAGGTGGCAGCTCCGCACCGGCCCGAATCTCCTCCTGCCGCTTCGCCAGCTCGTCCCTGGTCATAAACCCTCGGCTCGTGTACAGCTCCTCGAGCGCCACCAACCAGTGGACGTAGTAGGAGGCATTCATGTAGTCGGCCGGAGGCATAAGCTCGATGTAATGGCGGTATTCATCCGCGGTCCAGTCACCCACGGCTGCGCCGAGCATCTGCAGACCGACGTCACCTTTTCCCATTCCTCATGGAAATTTCCGTCGTGTTCAGGGTGCACCCGGCCGAGATTGTCGAAGCCTCCAAGGTCGTGGATTCCGATCATGTCGTTCCCTCCTTGGTCATGTCGTTAAGCATGCTCCGGCTGCTGTTTTCTGGAAACCAATTTGCCGAGGGAACTGCGGATCTTCTGGCTGCTGACGCCTCCGAGAATCGCGGCCACGGCGATCGCGACTGCCTGGATCAGCAGCTGCGAAGCAGTTGGTGCACCCAAAGTAAGGACAAGCTGGATCAGCTGGGAAAGGAACAATGCGGAGATCGCGGTGCCGATGATCGTTCCCTTGCCGCCGGTCAATGGCGTACCACCGACGATTACGACGGCGATGACTGACATGAGGTAGCTGTTGCCAACGCCGACCGCTGTGTTCCGCAGGAATCCTGCCAGGAGGACGCCCGCGGTTCCGTAGCATAGTGCCCCGCCAATGTAGGCAAGGAGAATATTCCTGTCGACCCTGATGGCCGAGATTGTGGCCGAGGACGGGTTCGCCCCGGACAGAACGAACTGGCGGCCAGTGACTGTCCTGCTTGCAAACAGGGCGATGATGGCCACAAAAATCACTGCGAACCATACAAGAGCAGGAAGGCCCAGGAAATTTGCGGATACGACGTCGGAGAGATCCTGGGGCGCTGTCGCAGGGGACCCTTTGGTGTACAGGACCACTGCGCCCGTAAGCAGTGCGTTCATTGCGAGGGTGGATACCAAGGGTGTAATGGCCAGTTTGGATACCAGAATGCTGTTGAGTGCCCCGACTAATGCACATAGCACCAGCGCAAGGACAACGGCGGCCACCGTCGGGATTCCGGTCCGGGCGGGAACAACGGAGACTGTGATCGCGGCCAGTGAGATCGTGCCGCCGACGGACAGGTCGATTCCCCGTTGTTGAACAACGAAGGTCTGTCCCACAGCCGCGACTGCCAGCACCGCGGCAAACGGGAGCATGGCAAGAAGCGAGATGGAGGACATCGTTCGAGGTGCGACGCTCGCGCTGATGGCGAACAAAAGGACTGTCGCGACGGCAATGGCTGTGAATGGAGGGAGCTTCTTTCGCGGCACAGCGGTGCCTGCCGGCTGTGGGAGGCCGACCGTCGTCTTTACGTTTGTTTCCATGTCAGTGTGCCTCTACTTTCACGAGCTGCCGGCTCTTGGAGTATCCGGCCACGGCGACAATCGTCAGTCCGCCGAGCAGGAATGACTGCCAGGCTGAGTCCAGTCCCATGAACGTTGTCACCGACATTGCTGTCTGAATCAGCAGCGCGCCAAGGAGCGCGCCGAGGAATGATCCGCGTCCGCCCAGAAGACTGGCGCCGCCGATAACCGCGGCACTGATTGAGGACAAGGTGTAGGAACTGCCGGCGTTGGGATCACCGGAACCCAGCTGGGCCATGAGCGTGATTGCACCCAGCGCGGCGAGGAGACTCGCTCCAACGTATGCGAGCAACCGGACCTTCGCAGGAGGCAGGCCGTTGACCTTGGCGGTCTCTGAACGGGAACCGACGGCGCGCAGGACGACCCCGGCCCGAGTTCGTGTCAGCCACCAGCCAAGAACGACACTGATGAGTACAGCGACAATGAAGACCACCGGAATTGGACCGATTTTCATGGTCAACGGGACAGTAATGTTCCTGCTGATGACGCCGCCCGGGACGGGACGGAGGATCAGGGACAGTGCCTGTAGAGCCATGAATGTAACCAGTGTGGCGATCATGGGGTGGATCTTCGCCACGTCACTGAGCGCCCAGTTGATCAGGCCAAGAACTATCGGCAGCACGATGACGAGCAGCCAGCCGGTCAACTGGCCGGCGACGGGTGTGCCGTTGACCAGGAAGAAGGACATCACAACGACAAGGAAACCCATGAAGGGGCCCACCGACAGGTCGATGCCCCCCACCAGAAGCACGAGATTCTGCGCGAGCGAAGCGAAGATCAGTGTTGTCGCAAGGGTCAGCAGGCTGGCAATGCTGAGCGGGCTGAGGAACAGGGGGTTGCTGATCTGGGCGATAACAGCGAGGGTGACGAGCGCGGCGCCAACCAGTGCGGCCGGCGCCCAGTCACCTGAAAGCCATTCCAGGAAGGCGTTGTGGCGTTGTTTCGGCTTCTCCCGCACAGCGGTGGCCTGAAGTGCTGCGTCTGTGATGTGTTCCTCGGAGACGTCGTCGCCTGAGAATTCGGCAATGATCCTGCCGCGGGAGAAAACGAGGACCCGGTCGCATAGGCCGGCGAGCTCCATGGCGTCGGAGGACACAACGACTGTTGCCATGCCGGTCTCGGTGGCACGTTCACGGATGAGGGTGTAGATCTCACTGCGTGCTCCGACATCGACGCCCTGGGTTGGCTCGTCCAGAAGCAATACTTTGGGCTCTGAAGCGAAGGCACCCGCGAGGACCGCTTTTTGCTGGTTTCCGCCGGATAGTGAAGCGATGTCTGTCTCGATGCCGGGAGTTTTTACGGCAAATTCCTTGGCATAGCGGGAAGTCGCCGCTGTTTCGGCCTTGCTCGAGATCAGGCCCCGTGTCCTGAACCGTGACAGGTTCCGGGCCGCGATGTTTTCGCGGACACTAAGGCCCGCAAAGATGCCTTCTCGGTGACGGTCCGGGGCGATATACGCGACACCGGCTTCCGAGGCCTGTGTTGTGTTTGCAATTGAAGCAGGTTTCCCGTCGATGCTTAGCTGACCTGTATGGCGGTCAATGCCTGCGAGGGCCCGCAGGAAGTCACGCTGCCCGTTTCCTTCAATGCCTGCCAGGCCCACGACTTCGCCAGGTGCGACCTTCAAATCGATGTTCGTGAATCGGGGTGCGGTGAATCCATCGATGAGAAGCCGGTGCGTCGTTGTGCCGGTCGGGTTTCCCTTCGGCGGGAAAGTCGCTTCGAGCACCCGCCCAACGATCAGATTGACGATATCGGATTCGCTCAGCCCGGACGCGTCATAGGTTCCTTGCGAACGGCCGTTGCGCAGGACTGAAATCCGCCGGGCAATAGCCTTGATCTCAGGAATCCGGTGGGAAATGTAAATGACGGCCGTGCCTTCTGCAGCGATGCGGCGTACGTGCGTGAAGAGCTTTTCGACGTCTGCCGCGGCAAGGTGCTCTGTAGGCTCGTCCAGAACCAGGACTTTCGGCCCGGACGCCAGTGCTCTGCAGATCTCGACGATGAACCGTTGTTCGGGAAGCAGCTGCTCAACACGAGTCCGGGGGTCCAGGGCAAAATCCTTGTCCCACCGGGCCAGAATCTCAGCTGCCCATGAGTTAATCTTGGCCACCGGCGGCCGCTGCTCCGTCGGCATGCCCAGGAACAGGTTCTCGCCCACCGAAAGATCCGGCAGCAGTGCCGGTTCCTGCCGGACGATCGACAGCCCAAGTGTTTTGGCCGTCGAGGCGGCGAAAGGAGCCAGGTCGGAGCCTGCGATACAGACCTTGCCTGTGTCCGGTGCCACCGAGCCTGATACGACACCCATTAGGGTGGACTTTCCGGCGCCGTTCTCACCGACGATGCCATGGACCTCACCGGCGACGACCCTCAGGTCGACGTCGGCCAGAGCCACAACGCCGGGGTATCTCTTGGACACCCCGGAGGCTTCCAGCACGACGTCAGCCGTCACGGCCTCCGAGGGTTCCGTTGCTATCTGAGTCATGATTATCCAAACAGTTTCTTGAGCTGCTCTACCGACAGTTTGGAGCTCAGGTCAGCATCCGGGGGCAGAGTCGATTCGCACTTCGGGTTCTTTCCAGCGGTCGTGTCGATGGAAATTGGGAGCCTGATGGTTGTTGGTTCGTTGTTTTCTATCTTCTGCTCGGCGGCCAGGGCCTTCCGGAGTGCGATCCGGCCCAGGGTGGTCGTCTCGTCGAGGCTCAGGTACTGGAAGTTGTCCTGCTTCCACTGGCATCCGTTCGCGTTGCCGCTGGCCAGCGTCGCAAGCGCAGGGAGCTTGACGCCGGCGGCCTTGTAGGCCTCGATGACGCCGGTGTCAGTCAGTCCGTAGTCGGAGACGACGGCGTCGATGCGGCCGTGCTGGGCTAGCAGGCCCGAAACGACGCGCTTCTTCTGTCCTGCGTCCCAGTTGGTGTCGATGACGGAGTCGGAGACGAGCTTTAGGTCCGGATACTGCTTGAGTGCTTCCTTGAGGCCGTTGAAGAACGATGCGCTCGAGGCGGCGCCCGGGGTACCGCCTAGGAAGGCAACGGTGCCTTTTTTGACGGTCTTGTTCAGCCAGTCCGCCCAATCCTTGCCGGCTCCTGCATAGTCCTGAAGGACGGCCTGGGAGTAGTCCGTACCCGGGGATCCGCCCGGATCTGAAATGAGCGGGACAATTCCGACGCCGGCGTTGTGTGCGGCGGCAATGGACGGGATCTGCGCCTGGCCGAACTCCGGCTGCACGACGATGGCCTTCACCCCCTGGGCGACAAGCCCGTTGAGGTCGGACACTGCCTGCTGCTGGTTTCCCTGGGCGTCAGTGAAGATGACATCAGTGATCGTCTTGCACTTGGACGCTTCATCCCGGATTTCCGCGAGAGTGATCGCGGTCCAGGAGTTGTTGCTGCCCTTGGCATAAGCCACCTTGGTGGGTTCCTTCGGGCAGTACTGGGTGATATCGCCTGTGCCGAAGGTCGTCGCGCCGGTCTGCTGCGCGGCCGCGGCGCCGGTGTTCGTTTCGGTGCTGGCGCAGCCCGTGGCCAGGAGCGCTACGGCGGTCAGGACAGCTGCAGGCAGGGCCACGCGGGTCGTTGCTTTCATCGATTTTTCACTTCCATCTGTGTGTCTTGGGGACAAGGGCGTCCGAGAGCGGGGTACGTCGTTGTCCCGAGAAGCTTTCAGTACGAGCGCTTGTTCGTATAAATGAGTGTGGTCCGCGCAACAGTCGCATGTCAAGGGAGATCGTGACTTTCCTCACGAATTAACAAAGATGTTTCGAAAGGGCGGGCGTGAAACATATATGAAACCACGAACGAACGTTTGTCTTGACCATGGGAGGCTTCACCGGGATACTGGAATTAGCGCTCCCTTCAGCCTCCTTGGAGGGAAAGACGTGCCAGCGAAGTCACCTCGAAAGGATCAGCGATGACAGACGTCGCCTTCGACATCAACAAGAACACCGACATCTTCAGGGTCAACCGTGCAGCAGATCTGGAAGCAGCTCCGGGTCAGACGCTCCATGCCCGGCGCATCTCCGGTGTCAGCAAGGAAAACAGCGCCGCCGACCACATCTGGTTCGGCAAGGTCTACACGGGTCCGGGCGAAGTTTCCGATCCGCACCACCACGGCGAGGCGCAGACCGGCGGCTACGTCTTCAAGGGTCGCGGATTCATTCGCTACGGGGAAGGGTACGGCGAAATTGTCTACCTGGAGGAAGGCGACTTCGTTTTTGTGCCTCCCTACATGCCCCACATCGAGGGCAACGCATCCAAGACCGAGGAACTGATCTGGATGACCACCCGGACCCCGGACAACATCGTGGTCAACCTCAAGGACCAGGAAGTCTTCGACCTGGAAATCGACTACCAGTCATAGAAGAACCGTTCCGCCGGTCCCCGTTCTGGTTGGATGCCGGAACGGGGCACGCACGGCCAAACAAATGAAACTCCGCCCGGTATGCCGTGCGGAGTTTCATTTGTCGGATGTCCGGGTCGTGCCGGGCTCGCAGGTTGTGCGGGGCTGCTTAGTAGGAGCGGGGCAGTCCCAGCAACTTTTCGCCGAGGAAGTTCCGCATCATCTCATCGGTGAGCGGGGCGAATGTGTACAGGCGGGCATCCCGGAAATACCGCTGCATCGGAAGCTCGCGTGCGAAGCCCCAGCCGGCCATAAGGCGCATTCCGGCGTCGGTCGCCTGGGTGGCTGCGTTCGAGGCGCCCAGTTTGGCCATGGCGGAGAGCGTTTCATCCGGCGAATCATGGGCGTCCGAAGACTCGGCCGCCTCCCGAAGCAGCAACCTTGCGGATTCGACGCTGAGACCCGCGTTCACCAGGCTGTGCTGCAGGGACTGGAAGTGCCCGATGGGATGCCCGAACGCCTCACGGGTTTTCGACCACGCGACTGCGGCGTCAAGTGCCGCTTGGGCGATGCCCAGTGCGACGGCGGCAGCATTCAGTCGTTCGCCGTTCAATGTGCCCAGGACCTGTCGGAATCCCTTGCCCACTTCGCCCAGGACCAATTCCCCGGGTACGCGGACGTCGTCGAAGTAGACATCGCACTGGGCCAAGGCCCGGATTCCCATCGTCGGGATCTCCTCGGTCCGGATGCCGGGCGTGCTCCGGGGTACGAGGAACGTGGTTATCCCGTCAATGGCAGAGCCGGCGCTGCCCGTTCGGGCCAGCACGACAAGGAAATCCGCATCCATGGCCCCGCCGATCCACTTTTTCCGGCCGGTAATGGAGTAGCTGCCATCCGGGCGACGGATGGCCATTGTCTGCATGGCGCGGGCAACATCCGTACCCCCGCCCGGCTCGCTCAGGGCAAAGGACATGCGGGCTTCGGCCTTCTGCAGGGGATCGAGGAACCGCCCCTTGTGGTCGGCGGTCCCGTGGGAATGCAGCAGTTGCACGCCCATGTATTGCACGACCATGCTGACCGCGACCGATGTGGGGCCCGCCGCCAGTTCCTCGAGCACGACGGTCTGACTGACATGTGAGGGGTGGCCAGGGTGTGCGTCGTCCTCAAGAGCGAGCAACCCGGCCTTGCCCAATTCCCTATAGAGTTCCAGGTCGTATTCTTCGGCTTCATCGAAGTGGCGGAGCCGTTCCTGGGTGACGTGCTCGTCCAGTAGGGCACGGACACGCGTCCGCAGGCTAGCAGCGCGGGGTTGTTCGCGGCGGGAGCGTGTTCCCGCGGCCGCCTGGGGCGCGGGCAGAGGTGTTCCGACTCTGCGTTCCACGGCCACCGGTCAGCGCCTCTTGATCATCAGGCTGGTGGTGAAGGTCATCACGGTGGTGCCGTCCTGCTTCACTATGGTGTAGTCCAGGGTCCAGATGCCGGCGTCAGGGCGTTTGGTTGCCCGCGCCGTCCGCACCGTTACTTCCGCGTGGATGGTGTCACCGATGAACACCGGCTGAACGGCTCGAACTTCGTCGAGTCCGAGCCAGGCGACGACATTGGTGAAATATCCGGTCTGGGTCATGAGACCGAGCCCGACCGCCAGGGTCAGTGGCCCGTGGCCGATGCGCTGTCCGAAGGGTGTGGTGGCGGCGTATTCGGCATCCAGGTGCAGGGATACCCAGTCGCCTGTCAGGCCGGCCCACTGCACCAAATGGGCTTCGGTAACTGTGATTGCGGGGCTGTCGATCCGGTCGCCCTCCACCAGGGCGTCCCAGTAGTGATCGGGCCGGCCTTTTACTTCCTTGATGCCCTGATCGGTTCCGGATGCGGCGGTGTCTTGCATATCTCCCCCTCGGGACGGGCGGCTTCATTGCCGCTGGCGGTAAATTCCGATGAATCAAGACTAGACTAGCGAACGCTTGTTCGTATACTAGAGGGGTAAATATTTTTGCTTTTCCTATTGGGAGGCCCGCATGAGCACAACCATCACCCCGGAGGTCCAGGCCCCGACGGTACATGAGCTTCTCGTCGAGAAGCTCGGTACAGCACGCCTCGGTGGTTCAGAGAAGAACCGCCGCAAGATCGTGGAGTCGGGGAAACTTCTGGTCCGCGAGCGACTGGCCCTGCTGTTCGACGATAACGAGTACACCGAGGACGGTCTGCTGGCCCGCTTCGAGGACGGGCTTCCCGGTGATGCCGTCGTCACCGCCTTCGGCAAGGTCGACGGACGCCAGGTATGCGTGATCGCCAACGACTACAGCGTGAAGGCTGGGACGTGGGGCAACCGTACGTTCGAGAAGATCACCGCTGCGCAGGAAAAGTCCAACGCCGCCGGCATCCCGATCGTCTACCTGTTTGATTCAGCTGGTGCGCGTATCGACGAGCAGTTCGAAAGCTTCGCCGGCCGCCATGCCTGGGGCAACATCTTCTACAACCAGGTTCAGATCTCCGGCCGCGTGCCGCAGGTATGCGCCCTGTTCGGACCCTCCCCGGCAGGTTCAGCCTATGTTCCCGCTCTTTGTGATCTGACGATCATGGTCCGCGGGCATGCGACCGCGTATCTTGGCTCGCCGCGCCTGGCAGAGATGGTCACGGGGGAGAAGGTCACCCTGGAGGAGATGGGCGGGGCGGAGATGCACTGCACGGTTTCAGGGCTGGGTGATGTTCTCGTCGAGGACGACGCCGAGGCTATCGCCGCCATCCGCGTCTGGCTCAGTTTTCTCCCGGCGAGCTGGGAATTGCCTGCACCCGTTGCACCGTCCACGGACCCGCGCCCGGGCCGGTCACTGCAGGAGATCGTGCCGCTTCGCGAGGCTGAGGTCTTCGACATGGAAGAGTTTGTTGAGTCCCTTGTCGATGAAGGCAGCTGGTTCCCGTACAAGGAGCTGTTCGCTCCCGAAATGCTGACCGGGTTCGCAAGGATCGGCGGGCGCCCGGTGGGCCTCGTCGGCAACCAGCCCAAGCACATGGGCGGTTCGATTTTCCCGGATTCCTCGGACAAGGCTGCGCGATTCATCTGGATCTGCAACGCCTACAACATTCCGATCATCTTCTTGGTCGACATCGCGGGCTACATGATCGGCTCGGCCGTGGAACGCCAGGGGATCATTCGTCACGGCGCCAAGATGATCTTCGCTGTCTCGGAGTGCCGTGTGCCGCGTATTACAGTGCTGGTGCGCAAGGCCTACGGCGGCGGCTACTTGGCCATGTCCGGAGCCCCGATGAACCCTGACGCCGTCATCGCCCTCCCGACCGCCCGGCCGGCCCTGATGGGCCCTGACGCTGCCGTCAACGGGGTCTACTACAACCAGATCCACGAGATTGAGGATCCGGAGGAACGCAAGAAGTTCATCATGGAGAAGCACAGCGAATACGCCGAGGGCATCGACGTCTTCAAGATTGCCAATGCCAACGCAGTCGAGGCGGTCGTTCCCGCCAATGACCTGCGTGCGGACCTGATGAACCGTCTTGACCTTTACGGCCGCCGTAAGACCGTGCCGGTGGAGCGGCGCCAGGCCGTCACCCCTGTCTAAGGAAACGTGCGTGATTAAAGTCGTTGCTGTCATCACCGCCAAGCCCGATTTGAGCCGCGAGGAATTTATCCGGCTCTGGAACGTCGAGCATCCTGCCTTCGTCAGGCGTCTGCCGGGGATTCGGCGCTACCGGCAGAATCCTGCCATTGACCACGCCAAGACCTGGCCGTTCAGCGGCATGGCCGAACTGTGGTTTGACTCCGTCGCGGACGTCAGGAAGGCATATGCCGGAGATGAAGCCAAGGAGCTGTTCGCCCACGAGCACGAGTTCCTGGACAACGTTCAATGGTTTCTTGCCGAGGAGCGGGAAATCGACCTGAACGGGTAGAGGTTCCCACACGGAAAAAGCACGCCTCCCCACAAGGGAGGCGTGCTTTTCAGGTTTAGACAGCAGGGAGTCCAGGCACGCCGTCGCGGACGCCAAGGGTAGACAGGTACTGCAGATGTGCGGCCGTTTCACTCAGCGCCAGCCGGAGCTGCAGTCCGGAGAGAGAGTCAAAGCCCCTGGACCAGCTCAGGCTTGAAGCTACGTCCCAGACTGTGGCCTCATCGTGGAACGTCAGGGCGAGCATCACTTCCGCCGTCCGCTCCAACGCGTGCTGATGGAGGGCCCTTGCGCGCTGCGCCAAACCCCGGAAGCGGTATTCGTGGGCGGGGAGAACCTCAAAGTGGTCATCGGCTTCAATGCGCTCCAGAGACTCCAGGCAGTGGCGGAGCGGATCCTTGTCGCCGCGGATCTCCAACGAGACGTTGGGAGTGATCCTTGGAAGTACGTGGTCTCCGCTCAGGAAGATCTCCCGCTCCGCGTCCCGGAGGCAGATATGCCCCGGGGTGTGGCCCGGCGTCTCGATCACCATGAGGGAGCGCTGCCCAAACGGTACCCTCTCTCCATCAGCGAGACGGATGTCCGGGTCTGCGAGTCCCCGCAGATGCATCAGCCCCGCAACGTCCAGTGCAGCTTCCGGGACCCTGTCTTCGGGAACGCCCCATCCGCGCATTCTGGCCTTGTCGGCTTCCGACTCCGCCTGTGCGTCTTCGAAGATCGAAATATTGCGCGTTTCCGCCCGCCCCAGTCCAATCCACGCCCCTGAGTCGCGCGCGAGGCGCTTGGCCATGCCCAAGTGGTCGGTGTGGAAATGGGTGGCCAGGATCCCGGTGACATCCCGCAGCCCAAGGCCGGCCTGTGCGAGTCCGGACTGCAGCTGCCGGTACCCTTTCTGGCTGTCGAATCCGGGATCCACTACGAGGCATTCATCGCCCTCAACCAGAACATAACTCAGCGTGTAGCGCATCGGGTTCCCCGGGAACACGATCGGCACTGACCATACTCCGTCAGCTACTAGCTCTACCGGTGGCAGTAACTTTTGTTGCCATGCCTCCCGTTGCCGCGTCCCGGTGATCTCAACCGTTACGCCCATCAAACGGCCGCGGGGTCGAAAAGCCGGAACAGCTGAGTCGCCCCACCATCAACAACCAGATCGGCTCCGTTGATGCTTCGTGCGTCCTCCGTCAGGAGGAAGGCCACGACGGCGCCGATTTCGTCGGGGTCAATGATTTGACCGGTCGGTACCTTGTGAGCGATCTGGTCCCTCACCGCCTGGACGACCATGGGTGTGTCCACGACACCGGGGCACACTGAATTGACAGTGATCCCGGTACCCCAGAAATCCATGAGCAGCGAGCGGGTGAGGTTGGACAGCCCGGCCTTGGAGGCCGCGTAGCTCGGGTAGGGGTAGCCTCGGGTGCCTGCAATGGATGAGATGTTCACGATCCTTCCCCAACCGGCTGCCAGAAGTTCCTCTGCGTAGGCGCGGATCAGGGCAAAGGGGCCGATCAGGTTGATATTGATGGCACGCGTGAACGACGCCACGTCGTGGTCGAGAAGCATTTTTCGGTCGAGGATGCCGGCTGCGTTGACTATGGCATGAATGTCGCCCACCTCTGCACGGACGTCCCGGCGGAGTCTTTCGATCTCTTCCTCCCGGGTGACATCGGCCGCGAAGGCAAAGGCCTGGGCGCCTTGGCGCCGGAGTTCTTCCGCGGCGGCCTGGCACCGCTCCAGATCAAGATCCACGCACACCAGCGTGTGTCCCGCGGCCGCCAATCTCTTGTTGATGCCGCGGCACATGCCGCCGGCGGCGCCGGTAATAAGGACGTTCAAGCTACGCGTTTGCATTGACTCTCCAGGTGTCATTCGGGGGCATGGATGTGCGGATAGTCCGTGTAGCCGGCTTCTTCGCCGGAATACAGCCCATCGGAGCGGACTTCAGCCAGAGCGGAACCGTGGCGGAACCGGTGGGGAAGGTCGGGGTTGGCGATAAACAGCCGGCCAAAACCGACCAGATCCGCGACACCGGCGGCAACCAATGCAGCTGCCGTTTCTGCAGACAGGCCACCGGTGATGATCACCGGACCGTCAAAGAGGCGGGCAAGGTCTGCGCTGGGAATGGACTCCGGGTCCGAATTAACGCTCAGGGAGCCTGCGATGCCGGGTTCCACCAGATGCAGGTAGGCCAGCCCGCGGGCGTTCACATTGCGGATCAGTGCCGAATACAGGGACTTCTTGTCGGGGTCCGTCACGTCCATCCAGCTCGAGGACGGGGACAGCCGGATACCGACCCGACTGAGCGGCAGGATCTGGCCCACAGCATCGAGGACCTCATTGACGAAACGAAGCCGGTTCTCGACCGGCCCGCCGTACCTGTCAGTTCGCACATTCGACCCCGAATTCAGGAACTGGTCGAACAGGTAGCCGTTGGCGGCGTGCAGTTCGACCCCGTCGAAGCCGGCCTCGCGCGAATTTCGCGCCGCGCCTGCAAACTGCCCCACAATCTCAGCGATGCCTTCAGCGCTCAGTTCCCTTGGCGTCTCAAAAGGGATCCTCCCGTGCGGGCTTCGATACTTCCAGTCGAGGATGGGGATGGGCGACGGGGCCATGGGGGGCAGGCCGTCCGGCTGGACGGAAGAATGAGCCTGTCGTCCCACGTGCCAAAGCTGGGCGTAAACGGCGGCTCCGTTGGATTTTGCCGCTGCGACCACCGGCCGCCAGGCATCTACCTGGGCCTGGGAATAGAGGCCGGGCACGCGGGCATAGGAGGCCCCCTGGGGAGAGACGACGGTGCCTTCGCAAATGACCAGGCCGGCGCTGGCGCGCTGGCGGTAATAGCGGGACATGAGCTCAGTGGGCGTGCCATCGTCGTTCGCCCGGCTGCGGGTGAGTGGTGGCAGGACAATGCGGTTGGGCAGAACCTGGCCGCCAAGGACCACTGGCTTAAAAGTCTCTCGGACAAAAGGTCACCTCGTGTGGGATCATTACGATCGTACGTACGTTCATATAAGTGTTGGATGCCGGCCCGCGAAAGTCAACGTTTTGGCCGGATGGAACAGCATCCGTGAAGGGTGGAGTGGATAACATGAAGTCAGAAGTTAGGAAAGGGACAGCAATCCAATGACTGTGACCAGTGAACGGAACAGCGCGGCAGTCATTCGCGCCGAGGCCGCAAAACTATTCTTTGACCGCGGCTACGACGCCACGACATTGCGCCAGGTGGCCTCGGCCGCAGGGTTGAAGGTCGGAAGCCTCTACAACCACATCGATAGCAAGGAGCACCTTCTCCTGCAGATCATGGGCGGGATCATCGATGACCTCCTCGCCGATGCCCGGTCCGCGCTGGCTTCGGGCGGTGATGCTGTCGATCAGCTGCAGGCGGTTCTGGCTGCGCATATCCGTTTCCATGCCGAGCGTGCGCAGGAAGTCTTTATTGGCAACGCCGAACTTCGATCGCTTTCTGAGTCCGCCCGCCAGGTCGTGGAGGCAAAGCGGCATGAGTATGAGTCCCTACTGCAGGAGCTCATCGAGGCCACTGGCACTGCGGACCTGGCGAGCGTCATCGATTCCAAGATCCACATGTACAGCTTCGTCGCCCAGGCCACGCACATTGCAGGCTGGTACAAGCCGGGCGGTCGCCTTAGCCTTGCCGAGATCGTGGCGACCTACACGAAGCTGGCACTCCGCGAACTGAACGTCGTCGACGCGGACCAGAGGGTGGACCGCAAGGCTTAAAGCCGATTTCTCCGATCCTGCATTGCGCTTACCCATGCTCGGACGTACGCTTGTTCGTATTAGATGGGCTGGCAGAGAGGTCGGCCCGGGACAGCGGGTTTATTTCCCTTCCAGAAAGGCAACGATGCGTACGATCGGAGACTGGATTCGCCTAAATAGCCGGCGGAACCCAGCGAGAGAGGCCTTCGTCGGTGTTGACGGCCGGGTCACTTTCGGCGAAGCGGCAGAGAGAGCCTGGCAGCTGGGCAGGGGACTGCGCAGCGCCGGCATCGAAGCCGGCGACGGAGTCGGAGTCCTCGCCGGGAACACAGTATTCAACGCAGAATCTTTCCTGGCCACGGCCGCCAGCGGAGGTGTCTATATCGCGTACAACTGGCGCTGGGCGCCAGCAGAACTTGCCGCCGGAATCCTCGAAACACAAGCCAAAGTCATCATCGTCGAAGAAACCCACCTGCCCCTGCTCAATGAAGCGCTGGCGATCCTGGTGGAAAAGACCGAGTCGCTTCCGCGGGTCGTCCGGCAGGGCATCGAAATCGACGCACTGCGAACCGGAACTGGCCCCTTGGAGGACGTGGCAGAACCTGAATCGCCGCTGTGTATCGTCTACACCGGCGGAAGCACCGGAACGCCGAAGGGTGTGGTGCTCTCACACCGGTCTTCACTGGCCAATGCACTCAACGAGATGTACGACTGCGGTGTTGGCAGTCGCGAAAACGAGCGCGGCCTGATCGTCACCCCGCTCTTTCACTCCGCTGCCCTTCTCTGCTGGCTGGTTCCCCATTTCATCGCCGGTGCAACGAGCGTCATCGCCCAAAAATTCAGCGATGAAGCCGTGGTGGATCTCGTGGGCCGGGAATCGATTACGAATACTTTCATGATCCCCAACATGATGCGCCGCCTCATGGACGGGGGAGTCCTGGCTGAACCGGACGTACGCAGGAACCTCAAAGCGGTTCACACCGGAGCAGGACTTCTCCGCATGCCAGACAAGCAATTGTTTGCCGAGATGCTGCCGGGGGCAGAACTGTACTTCCGCTATGGACTTACTGAGGCCGGTCCCATGGTCACACGGCTGAAACCTGTCGACATGCTGGATCCGCGTGTCGACGGATCCATCGGCACCGAGTACCTGCTCGCTGAAGCGCAGCTCCAGGATGAATACGGCCACCCCGTGCCCGCCGGCGAACTCGGAGAGATTTGCGTACGCGGTCCCGGTCTCATGACGGGATACTTCGGCCGACCCGAGGCCACGGCCGAGGCGATGCGCGGGGGATGGCTGCACACGGGTGACCTGGCAGTCCAGGACGAGCGTGGCTACTTCTACTTCCGCGACCGCCTCAAGGAAATGATCAAAACCGGCGGCGAGAATGTGTACTGCGCCGAAATAGAACAGGTTCTGCACCTTCACCCGGCCGTTCTTGAGGCAGTGGTCATGGGGGTTCCGGATCCGAAGTGGGATGAGGAAGTCCGTGCTGTTGTGGTCCTGCGAACGGGGCGGTCAGCCGACGCCATGGAATTGTCCGGCTTCCTTCGGCAACACCTGGCCGGCTACAAGATCCCCAAGAAGATGGTGTTCGTTCAACCGCACGAACTTCCGCGGTCGTCGGCGGGAAAGCTCGTGAAAAGTCAGCTTAAGGTCAATCTGGGGTGGGAAGCATGAGGGTCGCAACGATCAGGACAAACGGAAAAACGCACGCGGCCGTATTGGACGGCGATCTGCTGCAACCGCTGGACTTGTCCGATGTCGGAGCCTGGCTGAACGCAGAATCCCCCAACTGGCGTGAGCACATGGCGGGAGAGCCGGTGCCTGCGGCAGACGCTGATTTTGCTCCGTTGCTGCCTTCTCCCGGAAAGATCATCTGCGTCGGCCTGAATTACCGGGACCACATCCTGGAGATGGGACGCGAACTGCCGGAGTACCCAACGCTGTTCGCCAAGTTCTCCGACTCTCTCGTCGGCGCCAACGATGACATCGTGCTCCCTCCCGGGTCGGACCGGGTCGACTGGGAAGGTGAACTGGCCGTCGTGGTCGGCACCACCGTCAGCCGCGCAGACGAGACAGCCGCACGAACCGCCATCGCGGGATTCTCGGTGTCGAACGATGTCTCGGCCCGTGATTTCCAGCGACGCACACCAGAGTGGCTGCAGGGTAAGACCTTCGACAGGACCACACCCCTTGGACCCTTCCTGGTCACGGTTGATGAAACAGGTCCGGAACCGGACCTCGAAATCACCTGCGCCGTCAACGGAACCACCAAACAGCATTCCCGCACCTCGGAACTCGTTTTCGGTCCAGTAGAGCTGATCCGGTACATCTCGGCCATCACCACCCTCCGGCCCGGCGACGTCATTCTCACCGGCACCCCCGGCGGAGTTGGTGACGGCCGCGAGCCCAAGGAATTCCTCGCCGCAGGGTCGCTGCTGGAGACCAGCATCAGCACCCTGGGCGCAACCTCAAACCGTTGCGTCGTCTTCTAGACGGCTCACACTCTCCAACGCACAAGACAAGGGACATCCATGTTCACCAAGATCCTGATCGCAAACCGCGGAGAAATCGCGGTCCGCGTCATCCGCAGTTGCCGCTCTCTGGGCATTGCCTCCGTTGCGGTTCACTCCGAAGCCGACTCCGGCTCCTACCACGTCCGCCTCGCGGATGAAGCCGTAGACCTCGGTCCCGGCGCGGCAAGCGAGAACTACCTCAACGTCGATAAGATTCTCGCCGCGGCCAAAGCCACGGGAGCCCAGGCCATTCATCCAGGCTACGGATTCCTGTCCGAGAACGCCTCGTTCGCCCGCGCCGTGAGTGACGCCGGTCTGGTCTTCATCGGGCCGAGCCCCGAAGCCATCTCCACCATGGGCGAAAAGGTCGCTGCGCGCGCTGTTGCCGTGGCAGCAGAAGTTCCTTTGGCTCCCGGCTCCAACGGCGCCATCAGTGGAGCAGCAGACGTCGTGGCCTTTGGCACCGAGCACGGCTACCCGATCCTGGTCAAAGCGTCAGCGGGCGGCGGCGGCCGCGGAATGCGGCTCGTCGAGTCTGAGAGCCAGGCAGAAGACGCCGTCGCTGCGGCCGTCCGGGAGGCCACGGCTGCCTTTGGAAACGGCGAGGTGTACCTCGAGCGCTACCTCACCAGCGCCCGGCACGTGGAAGTCCAGGTCTTCGCTGACAAGCTCGGCAACACTGTTTACGTCGGGGACCGCGACTGCTCGGTTCAGCGCCGCCACCAGAAGCTGCTGGAGGAATCCCCTGCCCCCGGACTCTCTGAAGAGCTGAGGGCAGCTATGGGCGCTTCGGCCGTCCGCCTGGCAGAGCATGTTGGCTACGCCGGTGCCGGGACGGTTGAATTCCTCGTCGAAGGCGACAAGTTCTACTTCCTGGAAATGAACACCCGCATCCAGGTCGAACACCCGGTGACCGAAATGGTGCATGGTGTTGACCTGATTGCCGAACAGATCAGGGTTGCGGCCGGCAATGAACTCAGCCTTCGTGACCGGCTGGTGCCGCAGGGAGCCGCCATCGAGGCACGCATCAACGCAGAAGACGTAGCCGGCGGCCGGTTCCTCCCCGCACCGGGGCTCCTGGAAGAGCTGGCAGGACCGGAAGGTGAGGGCCTGCGCTTTGATGCAGGCTACGAGAGCGGTGACGAGGTACTCCCGTACTACGACAGCCTTATCGGCAAGCTGATTGCTTACGGCCCCGACAGGGAAACGGCCCTCGCCCGTCTGGAAGACGGACTGCAGCGACTGATCGTGCGGGGCGTGCCGACTACTGTTCCCGCCGCGCTGACTGTTATCCGGCATGAAGACTTCCGCAGCGGCCAGTTTTCCACCCGCTGGCTCGAAGAAAGCGTTGACTTCTCCGACGAGCCCGAGGATGAACCTTTGGCCCGCAACGAAGTCGAGGTCGTCGGACGCTTTTATGTGATCCCCCAATTCCCGGACTACCGTCCCGGTCAGAATGGGTTCTTCCAGGCAGCCGCAGCCGCACCGGCTGCGCCCTCGGACAACGCAGGGGCAGGACAACGACAGCGCGGACCAGGCCGGACACGCCACAAGGGCAAGGCCTCCGACGGCAGTGTCAAGGCTCCCATGCAGGGAACGATCGTCAAGGTCAATGTCGATGAAGGCCAGAGTGTTGAAACGGGCGACCTGCTGTTCGTCCTGGAAGCGATGAAGATGGAAAACCCGATCCACGCCCCTGCTGCCGGCACCGTCGGTCCCATTCACGCCGCCGTCGGCGATTCCCTGGCCGCCGGTACACTGCTGACCCAGCTCGTCCTTGCTGAGGTGAACTAGTGAAGCCCTTCCGCTCCCTGCTGTTCGTACCGGGCCACAAACGAGAGTGGATCGATAAGGCGCTGGCCTCCGACGCCGACGCCATCATCATCGATCTCGAAGATTCCGTCCCCGACGCCGAGAAGGCACTGGCACGCATCAACGCCAGCGACGCATTGGAAAAGCACGACGGCGCCAAGGGCATTCTGGTCCGTCCAAACGCTCTGGACACCACGCACTTCGGTGCCGACGTCGCGGAAGTTTCCCACGCGAACCTCACCGGTTTCCTGCTGCCGAAACTGTTCTCCCGCGATGACGTCGTACGCTTTGATGCCCTGGTTTCAGCAGCTGAGCTCGCCCACGGCATCCCCCGGGGCACGATCGAACTGATTCCGTCACTGGAAACGGCGGCATCCATCAATAAGGTCGACGAAATTCTGGCCGGACCACGCGTCGGCGGCGTCATGGCTGCCGCAGCCAAGGATGCCGACGTTTCACGCGAGGTTGGCTTCAGTTGGACCGCTGCAGGCACGGAAACCCTCTACCTTCGCAGCAAGGTTGTGCTGGCCGCCAGGGCCGCCGGGCTCCGGAGCATTGTTCTTGGTCTCTGGCAGGAAGTCAGGAACCTTGACGGGCTGCGTACCTTCGCGCAGGACAACAACGGGCTGGGTTACACGGGCCAGGTTCTGATCCACCCTAGCCATGCGCCTGTAGCCAATGAGGAATACGGACTTTCGGAAAAGCTCCGCGACTACTACGAAGGCTTGGTCGAGGCATTCGAGCAAGGTCAGCGCGAAGGACACGGCGCAGTGTCCTACCGGGGCGACCACATCGATCTCGCCCACGCCAACCATGCCCGCCAGGCCCTGGCGTTGGCAGCCAACGGCTAAGACCCGTCCGCACTACCCACACACACCAAGGAGACATCATGGCCGGAATGTACTACGAAGATTTTACGGTCGGTGAAGTGATTCGCCACGAGGTGACCCGCACGGTAACCGAAGCCGACAACCTTCTCATCACTACCCTGACGATGAACGTACAGCCCCTGCATCTGGACGCCGAGTTCGCGTCCCAGAGCATGTACGGGCGGCAAATCGTCAACAGCATTTTCACGCTGGGTCTGGTCACCGGCATCCCCGTCCAGGAAACGACACTCGGGACTACCCTCGGGAATCTTGGCTTCCGTGAGATCGAGTTCCCCAAGCCGGTGTTCATCGGAGACACCCTTCGGGTGGAGACAGAGGCACTCGACAAGCGCATCTCCAAGTCGCGGCCCGAGACCGGAATCATTGGCATCGAACACCGCGGCTACAACCAGCGCGGCGAAATGGTCTGCGTGGTCCGCCGCACAGCCCTCATGAAGCGCCGTGAAGAAGCCCAAATCGCCGTCAGCTGATAACGCCGCTAAAGCCAAGGACCATGTAGTCCACGGCAAAGCATCATGGCCTCAGGGGACGTCCGCCATTCACCGGGAGATCTTTTTCGATTCCTGGGAATGGCGGTCGTCTGGGGCTCCAGCTTCCTCTTCATGAAGGTCGCGTCGACAGGGTTATCACCCGGCCAGATCGTCCTTGGCCGGGTGGTGTTGGGCGCAGCGTCGCTGCTCCTCGTTCAGCTGCTTACGCGGCGCGGGCTTCCGCTGAATCCCAAGCTTCGGGCCCACGCCGGAGTCCTGGCCTGTTTTCGCTGTGTTGTGCCCTTCCTGCTCTATGCATCGGCCGTAGGGAAGATCCCCAGCGGCCTGTCCAGTATTTTCAACGCCGCCACCCCGCTGATCACTGCTGCCGCAACCCTCTTCGTGCTCCGCCAGGAGACAGTGAGACTGCGACAGTTGATCGCATTACTGGCCGGGGGAGCCGGGGTGTTGCTGGTCCTGTCGCCGTGGCGCTTCCAGACGGAAAGCTGGCCCGATATGTGGAGTCAGCTGGCGCGTCTCGGCGCGGCACTCAGCCTGGGAGCCGTCTTCGCTTACACCCGAAGGTTTGTTTCAGCCCTCGGCGAGGAACCCGCCGCCGTCGCGACGGTACAGATGCTGCTGGCCGCGGCGATCATGGGCATGCTCGGCCCGGCCTTGGCCACCCAGGATGTTCATCTCGGAATGCCTGTCGTGCTGAGCATGCTCACCCTTGGAGTCCTGAGCACCGGATTTGCCTATATCTGGAGCTTTGGACTCATCGCACGGGTTGGAGCCGTCGCAGCGTCCAGCACGACCTATGTGATGCCACTGGTCGGTGTGGCGCTGGGTGTTTTCGTCCTCCAAGAGAGGGTCACGTGGAATGAGCTCCGCGGCGGTGCTGTGGTGATCCTCAGCCTCATCGCAGGCAGCCGGCCTTCCAAAGAGAAACCGGAGTAGAAGATGCCGTTCCTCAACCGGCTGAGACGTTGGGCCCGGGAACGGCCGGACGACACGGCAGTTGTCGTCGGCGGCCGTGGCCTGTCGTGGTCAGAACTGGAAAACCAGGCCGCCGCCCGGGTCGCCGCTCCCAGGACCACAGTTCTCGATGGAACCAACACGCTGGACTTCATAGTGTCCTTTGCCGCCGCAGTCGCGGGCGGGCGTCAATGCGCAGTCCTCGATCCGGCATGGCCTGAACAGCTCCGTGAAGAAATCGCGGCCCGGCTCGGAAGCCCCGAACAGGAAGCCGGCACTGAACTCATCGACGGAGCAGCGACAGAGTCATTCCTTGTCGGACTGACCGCCGGAACCACATCGGTCCCGAAAGCGTTTCGCCGTTCAAGGAAGTCCTGGCAACGCTCCTTTCATGCTTCGATCGAATTCTTCAACCTGACCCAGGATGACAGGACATTGGCCCCGGGCCCCTTCGCCGCAAGCCTGAATCTCTATGCCCTTGCTGAATGCCTTTTTGCCGGCGCGCCGTTTCACGCTCTGGAGGAATCTGAGGTCGGGGCCGGCCACGCGTCCATAGCTCACGACGGAATCACCCGCCTTGTCGTCATGCCCAGTATGCTCCGGGTATTGAGCGAGCAGGGGATGATGAGTTCCGTCGACGCGTCCGGGATCCGAACCATCATCTGCGCGGGTTCCAAGCTGGACCTGCGCACCCTGGAATCCGCGCGACGGTGGGCTCCCAACGCGACGATTTTTGAGTACTACGGCGCATCAGAACTGAGCTTCGTCACGGCCACGCGGCTGGACCCCGGGGCGCCCGCAGCCTGGGAGAGTACCGCCATCGGCATCCCACTGCCCGGGGTTAAAGTGCGCATATTGGATGACAACGGGGCAGCGGTTCCCGACGGTGAAGCCGGCAACATCTTTGTCCGCAGCTCCATGGTCGGCGATGGATACCTGTGGGGTGGTGACACAGGCATTGTCCAGTGTCGTGGTGCCTGGGTCACCGTCGCGGACCGCGGGTTCCTTGCGGACGGCCGGCTGCACATCCTGGGCAGGGGGTCGGAGACGATCGTCACCGCGGGCAGCAATGTCTATCCGCATGAGGTCGAGCTGGCCCTGAACTCTGTCCCCGGTGTCGGCGCAGCGTTGGTTGTCGGAGTTCCCGATGACATGCGGGGCCAGCGCATTGTCGCCGGAATTCTTCCGTCCTGCGGCGGGCTTACCGCCGCAGGACTGGCCGCAGGTCTGGAGGGACTGCTGCCCAGGAAGAAACGGCCGTTCCAATACTTCGTGTTGAAGGAGCTCCCTTTGACTGACAGAGGGAAGATCAGCCGCCAGATTTTCCTCCAGTGGATCAGGGAATGCGACGGCCTGGTTCAGGCTCTCGCCTAGGCGGCCGCCGCATCCGCCACTTGTTCTGTCAGGTTTGTCGTTCAGTCCTTCAATTGCTCCGTCAGCACCTCAAACTCTTCAACGCCGACAATGGCCAAGTTCTGTTCGGTACTTGTAGCGGAGCGGATGGCGTTGGCAGGCTCCTGACTGGCCAGGAGCGAGTCTTTGGCGTCCCAGAGTGTGATTGACAGCGATTTCCCCTCGTCGCCGGCCAAGTAGTAGATGCCCTTGCACCCGGGCAGGCTTAGAACCTTTTGAACGGTTTCGTCTGATGGCACACCCGTCGTGCCTGGAGCAGGCCGATACGTGCTGACTCGAGCGAACATCGTCAAACCTCCGAATTTCGTCGTTTGAAGGCTCTCCCGCAGTACTGTACGTGCGCGGGAGAGCCTGTCCTATGCAACCAGTAAGAACCCGAGACCGCGGCTGCCGCAACCCCCGCACGGGACGAAAGGGGGACGGAACGTCAGACCGTGGTGTCTACATCCGATGGTTTTCCGGCGTCGGGCACATGGCGTTATGGCTGGACTGGTCTCTGGAACGAAGAAAAGTGTCAGCGCAGTGAGGGCGGCACAGCCGATACGCCAAGGCGAGGTGGTGGAGAACGGTCTCACTGACGCGGTCTCCACCACCCCGGCACGAGTACACGCACGCTGCTCGCGTCCTCACTCGACGGCGCCCCGGCGCGAAAAGATCGGAATGCGACTTCGTCTCAAAATTTGACGATAGAAAGTGGCTGACTATCGACTAATTAGGAGAACGGCGGAGGAATGCAGTCTCTACGCACCTTCCGCGCGGTCAACCTTGGCTATTGGTTATGGTGACTGTCCTGGGTGCCTGGAAGGACAGGAACCGGATCCACTCAGGCTCACGGTCCCATGATTGGATTTCGGGCAGTGCGGCAGCGGTTTCCTGGACAATGATGGCGGCTTCGAGTTCTGCCAGTTTGGCGCCGAGGCAGCGGTGGATGCCCGATCCAAAGACCAGGCCGTAGGCGTTTGTCGGCCTGGGGGGTGCGGTTTGTGTCTTTGGGGGCCACCCGTCCGGTTCGGTTGCTTGGGTGATGTGGTTGCCGGTCAGTTCGAGGAGGATTTCAGTGCCGGCCGGGATCAGCTCGCCGGACAGGCGGGTGGACACCGGCGCCACGCGGCGCCAGGTGGGGACGGATGATTCGGTGGTGAGCACGTGCCTGATTGTGGTGCGGGCCCCTGGCTCGGTGGCCGCGTCGGTCCAGGTTGCCGGCGCGGAGCCTTCGAGGAGCCGGAAGAGTGCAGTGCTGATCAGCTGGGTGGTTGTTTCCTGTCCGGCAATCAGGAGGAAGTAGCCGAGCGAACAGATCTCGGGGGTGGACAGTCCGTGTTCTGCCAGTGATTTGAACAGGTTGCGTCCGGGTGCGGTGATGGATTCGGTGACGAGCTGGCGCAGCCAGACGTAGAAGTCCGCGGCGCTGTAGGCGAGTTCGAGTTGCCGAGTTGCGTCGGGCCAGCCCCAGAACAGTTCCATGGAGTCAAGGCCCCAGCGCTTGAGTTTCACCAGGTCCCGGACGGGCAGCCCGAGGAGTTCGAGCATGATGACGGCCGGGGTGAACGCCGCCACCTCCTGCACGAGGTTTGCGTGGCCGGTGCGGTCGAGCTGTTGCGCCGCGTTCGTCGCCGCTTCCCGGGCGAGTTCGCGGATGCGTGGCTCCATGGCGGCGACCGTGGCCGGGGTGAAATAGCCTGCCACGACCTTGCGGATCCCGGCGTGTGTCGGGGTGTCGTTGCTGGCCAGCACAGGTGGCAGGGCGAAGCGGACGCGCTGCAGCACCCGCAGGGCAGGGCCTGCAAGGGGCGTCACCGCGACCAGTGCGTTGGCGGGGCTGAAATCGCCGGGCCGATGCAGGACGTCGCGGACGGTGTCCGGGTCACGTACCACCAGGTACGGGCACCGGGCCTGTGCACGGTTTTTTGTCTGTTCCTGGCTTTCCACCAGCGGCTCTGCGGAGCTGGTTGCCGGTGCCGGGTTCATGCGGGTACTCCGTTCAGCCAGGCGGCTGCTTCTGCACGGAAACGTGCCGGGCTCATTGCGGAGGCCTGTTCGGGGAGGGCGCCGAGAAAGGGCACCGGCAGTGTTCCGAGGACTTGCCGGTTGCTGTGATGCAGATAGTCGGGGGTGCCGGGCCAGCTGCCGAGAACGATGCCCAGGACGTGGAGCTCCCGGGCTGCCAGGGCTTCCAGGGTCAGGGCGGTGTGGTTCAACGTGCCGAGGGCCGGCCGGGCGACGAGCACGAAGGCGGCCGCCAAGACGGATCCGAGGTCGGCGACAGTGCCGCCGTCGGCGTCCAGCTCCACCAGCAGGCCGCCCGCCCCCTCCACCAGAACATGATCGTGGGAGCCGGCGAGCTCGCGGATCCGTGCGGCATGCACGGCCAGCCGGGGCAGCGGTGTTCCGTCGACGGCGGCCGCCGCGACGGGCGCCAGCGGCTCCTGCAACACGACGCCGGCCTCGGCCGTCACGGCGCCGGCGAGCCGAATGATTTCTGCCGTGTCGGAATCGCCGACGGCGGCGCCCGACTGGCAGGGCTTGTAAACCGCGACGCTGCGCCCCTGTCCCTGGAGGGCGGCGGCGAGGGCCGCCGTCGTGATCGTCTTGCCCACTCCGGTGTCCGTTCCGGTGACCAGGATGATTCCGGGCAGGTTCATGAAAGTTCCTCCAAAATGCCGCGCAGCACTGCGCAGCTCTCGTCGATGTCCTCGGGTGTCAGCGTGGCGCATGCGGTGAGCCGAAGCCGGGAAATCCCGTCGGGGACGGACGGCGGACGGAAGCAGCCGATCCGCACCCCGGACTGGCGTGCGGCCGCTGCTGCCGCCGCCGCACGCTGAGCCGACGGCATGGCGATGGATTGAACGGCCCCCGCCGTCGGCTCGATCGTGGCCCCGCGGCCCGTAAGGACCGGGCCCAGCCCGGCGGCAAGTGCCGCGGCGTTGGTCCGGACGGCTCCGGCCCGCCAGGGTTCGTCCCGGATGATCCGCACCCCGGCGAGGGCCGCAGCCGCCGATGCCGGTGCCAGTCCGGTGTCGAAGATGAAGCTTCGGGCCCGGTTGATGAGGTGTTCGCGCAGCAGGGACGAGCCGAGGACTGCCCCACCCTGGCCGCCCAGGGCCTTGGACAGGGTTGCCGTCAGAACCACGTTCGGGTGTCCGGCAAGGGCCGTCCCGGCCACCGAGCCGTGTCCCTGAAACTCGCCGGTGCCGGTGACCCCCAGGCTGTGCGCCTCATCAACGAGCAGCACGGCGTCGTGCCGCTCTGCCAAGGCGAGCAGCCCCTCGAGCGGCGCCTCGTCGCCGTGCACGCTGTAGACGGATTCGACGGCGATGAGCGCCCGCGGCTCCGACCTGGCCGCGAGCTGCCGGCCGGCCTCCTCCAGGTCGTTGTGGGTGAACGATTCCGTCCGGGAACGGCTCAGCCGGAATCCGTCGATCATCGAGGCGTGGCAGTGTTCATCCGCCACGATCAGGGTCCCGGGCCCGCCGAGGGCGGTGATCACGCCCATGTTCGCCAGATAGCCGGAGGAGAACACCAAGGCGGCCTCCATGCCGGCCAGGCGGGCCAGTTCCTGCTCCAGGTTCAGGTGCAGCTGGGTGGTCCCGGCGACCAGCCGCGAGGACGTGGCGCCCGTGCCCCACAGCGAAGCGGCGTCCGCGGCGGCTTCCGCAAGCCGGGGATCCGAGGCCAGGCCGAGATAGTCATTGCTGGCCAGGTCGATGAAGCGATCATCCGCAGCCCGGGGCAGCGGCCGGCGGACCAGGCCCCGCCGGTCCCTGGCCTCAGCCTGCCGCTGGAGCCATTGGGTCATCGAGGCGCTCATACCGCGTCTCCTGACCGCGCCGAGGCCCCTGCGGGGGTGCGTTCATGGACTTCGGCGACGGCCGCCGTCATACCTGCCGTGATCTGTTCAACATCCGCCGCGGTGCTGATGTACGGCGGTATGGTGTAGACGAGGTTCCGGAACGGCCGGACCCAGACCCCGTGCCGGATGGCGGCCCGGGTGACGGCCGGGACATCGACGACGTCGTGGAGTTCGATGACCCCGACGGCGCCGAGGGCGCGGACATCTGCCACGGCCTCGAGGTCCCGCGCGGGGGCCAGCCCCGTCTCCAGGCCGGCGCCGATCCGAGCGACGTCGGCCCGCCAGCCGCCGTCGCCGATGATGCGCAGGCTGGCGTTGGCCACCGCGCACGCCAGCGGGTTGCCCATAAAGGTGGGGCCGTGCAGCAGCGCCCCGGCGTGGCCTCCGGATACCGTTGACGCAATCTCGTCCGTGCAGAGCATGGCGGCGAGGGTCAGGTACCCGCCGGTCAGGGCCTTGCCCACGCACATGATGTCCGGGACCACTCCGGCATGGCCGGCGGCAAACAGCTCGCCCGTGCGGCCAAAACCGGTGGCGATCTCATCGAAAATCAGCAGCAGCCCGTACCGGTCCGCCACCTGCCGCAAGACCGTGAGGCACTCCGCCGGGTAGGCGTGCATGCCGCCGGCGCCCTGAAGCAGCGGTTCGACGATGATCGCGGCCAGCTCCCCGGCATGCGCGGCCGCGGTGTCCTGGAGTTCCGAGGCCCACGCCTGAACGGACTCCGGGGTTGCCGACGCAGCGGCCGGGGGACGGGGAGCAAACACGTTGCCGGCCAGCAGGCCGGGGAAGACCGAGTGCATGCCGTCCACGGGATCGCAGACCCCCATCGCCGCAAAAGTGTCCCCATGGTATCCGCCGCGGAAGCTCAGGAACCGCTGGCGCCCAGGGTGGCCGGACGCGGTCTGGAACTGCACCGCCAGCTTCAGTGCCACCTCCACGGATACCGAACCCGAATCCGCAAGGAACACCCGCGCCAGATCCGGCCGCCCGGGCGCAGAGGGGGCCATGTCCACCAGCCGCTCGGCCAGTTCCACCGCCGGGGCATGGGTGAGGCCGCCGAACATCACATGGCTGAAGTCAGCAAGTTGCCGCCCCGCGGCGGCATCCAGCACGGGGTGGCGGTAGCCGTGGATCGCCGACCACCACGAGGACATGGCATCAACGACGTCATGGCCGGTGCCGTCGTCGCCGCGGAGCCGCAGCCGCACGCCGTCGGCCGCCTCGACCTCCCACAACGGAAGGTCCGGGGACGCGGGGGCATAGGGGTGCCACAGGCGTGCGCGGTCCCGCTGAATCAGGCTCCCCTGGGACGGTGTCATCGAACCAGGACCCCATGGCGGGAGCATTCCGCGATCCAACCCGCCGGGGTGACCTGGACCTTCATCCGCCGCCGGCAGGCGGCGCAATAGCGCGGCGGTTCCAGCACCAGCTGTTCTCGGCAGGGAAGGTGAGGGTCCGACGCCGGCCCGGAACCGCCGTCGTCGGGCGTCCCGCAGCGCCCGCAAAACGTGCCGGTGGCCGCGTCCGCCGGGACGCCGGCGAGCTTCGGTTTCCGGAGTGAAGAGTTCATTGAGGAGCTCACAGCGACTTCTGGAACTCCTTGATGGGCATGTTCAGCTCGACCAGCAGGCTCAGGTCCGCGTCGGCGGGACGGCCCAACGTGGTGAGGTAGTTGCCGACGATGACGGCGTTGATGCCGCCGAGGAGGCCCTCCCTGGTGCCGAGGTCCCCGAGGGTCAGCTCCCGCCCGCCGGCGTAGCGCAGCACGGTCCGGGGCATGGCCAGGCGGAACGCGGCGATCGCGCGCAGGGCGTCTTTGCCGTCCATGATCCCCTGGTTTTCCAGCGGTGTCCCGGGCCGGGGGTTGAGGAAGTTGAGCGGGACCTCGTGGGGTTCGAGGGCCGCGAGCTGGGCGGCGAGTTCGGCCCGCTGCTCGAGGGATTCGCCCATCCCGATCAGGGCCCCGCAGCACAGTTCCATGCCGGCGGCCTTGACCATGGCGCAGGTCTCGAGGCGCTCCTCGTAGCTGTGGGTCGTGACCACTTCCGGGAAGTAGCTGCGGGCGGTTTCCAGGTTGTGGTTGTAGCGGTGGACGCCCCACTCGGCGAGCTGGTCGACCTGGCGCTGGGTGAGCATGCCCAGCGAGCAGGCGATGTTGATCTCCACCTCCTCGTTGATGCGGTCGATCGCGAACTTGATCTGGTTCATCAGCTTGATGTCGGGTCCGCGGACGGCGGCGACGATGCAGAACTCCGTGGCCCCGGTGGCCGCCGTTTCCTTGGCGGCCTTGACCAGCTCCGGGATGTCCAGCCAGACGCCACGGACGGGGGAGTCGAAGAGTCCGGACTGGCTGCAGAAGTGGCAGTCCTCCGGGCAGCCGCCGGTCTTGATGGAGATGATGCCCTCCACCTCGACGTCCTCGCCGCAGTGCCGGAGCCGGACCTCGTGGGCCAGCTGCAGGGCCGCGGGAAGTACCTCTTCGGGAAGACGCAGGACCTCCACCAGTTGCTCCTGCGTCAGCCCGCGTCCTTCCTCCAGGACCTGCTGGCGGGCGGTTTCGAGAATCCCGTACCGGGTGGTTGCCGGATCTGCCTGAATCGTCATTGATCGTCCTTTGCGCTGGTTGTGTTCCAACGCTGACGCTAGTTTCCGGCTGGGGTCGGGATTTTGTCGGGTATCCACAACCAGCCAGACCATACATTGGATGGGACCGTAACTACTCAACGGGGCCCAAGGGCGTGCGTCGAGGGAATTCGTCTAATGCCCAGGGGCGCGCCTACCCATCTTGCAAACCGCCAGCGCTGGCTTGCGGGACGGTAGCAGACGACCAAACGGTCGTACGTTCATTTTTCTCTTGACATAAATCATTCTGGACTCTAAACTAACAAGCGTTAGTACGTGGTAGCGTGAATCATGGCAACCGTTTCTCGCGATGTACAGCACGCCACTTGTATTCCGGAGGCGATCCTGATCATGAAGCGAATAGCAACGACATCGAACTTGAGGAAACTGCTATGCGACCGCGCCGAGGTTCGGTCCTCGACAGGAATCCACTGCCCAGTCACCGGCTGGTGGACTCCATCTGCTGTTCCGGGGACACGGATCTACGCCAGGAAGGGCCTGGCAATGCCCGGGCGTTCCGGACAACACGTTGAATGGCTGCTCGCCAAAGCTGACCCCTCCGGGAGCATGGCCGCCGAAGGGTGGCTCTACGGCCCTGACGACAATCCCGTTCCCGACTGGGGCTACCAAATTTGGCCCGACTGTATGGACTGAATTCCAGCGACAGCGCCCCTGAGGGGTGGGCGACGTTCCTTATCGAAGGAAGCCAATCACAGTACTGGTAGTTGCCGTCGCCGCAGCTGACCTGCGGAAACACTCCGGTTCCTCCAAGCACGGGAGTTCCCGCATCCACTTCTACTCCCGTGCTTTAAACGCCGATAATAAAGATTCCGTCAACCTACCCAAATCGGGCAAACGCGTGCTTGCTGATCACGCAGCCGAATGCCAGCTCTACTCGCGAGAGAGCCACCAGCACCGCGAGCCAAGTTCAGGGCTGGGGCTTCCATAGGTCCAAGTCCAACCAACTGGCGGGAAAGCCCATACTCACATCTGGTGAGATGAGTTCGGAACCGTCCGGCGCTTGAAGCTTGATGTCGAGTTTTCTGATTTGCGTCTTGAAGGTCAGATGCCAGTTCGTGCCACTCGTGTGAGATCGGAGCATGAAGGCCAGGACGGCGGCGTAGATATAGAGCCTTTGATGTGCTTTAGGCGTGACAGTGAAGTCGGGGTCGAGTAAGTGGGCTAGGAGCTCACCGGCTGTGTCATGTTCGCGAAGGGAGAGCGACCTCTTAAAGGCGCGGTTGAAAAGACGCGAACCGTGGGCGCACGTGTTCCGAAAGTCCACCATCATACGCAGCACGGCACCGAAGCGGCTGGGGTGGGCGAATCCAAACATGCGGGCGACCGAACGCGCGTCCGGGGTCTGCATGAGGTCGTAGAGGAACGGTAGATTTCCGAAGCTCAACACTTCAGTGACAGCCCAGATGGGAACATCTTGTTCCGGGTACTTTAAAAGGTGGTGCTTGATGAAGTCTTCGTCCTCCGCGCCAGAAGAAACAGCTTCCCGCCAGGTCTTCGTCCATGCGTCAAACTTTGTGTGGTTGCCGACAGCTTTATCGCAACTTTGCGCATCCAGATATTCCTTCGATGCGTGAGCTGCGACGTTCCTTGAGGCGAGCGTGTGGGCGATGGCAGCCCTTAAGCGCACCTCGAATTCAAGCAAGCCTTCCTGGCAGATCCGGGCCAACTTGAAGTCGAATGCTTCCAGCTTCATGACGTGATCGATGCTCGCACCCGGTATGTAGTCATCTGAACGGTACTGGTGCAGGCGCGCATCGATTGCGTCCGCGGGGAGCAGCCTCCGGAAGACGTACCGGTACGCGCCGGAGCGGAAGTAGCCGACGCGTGTCAGGAAGTTGAGCGCCTCGGCGCGGTCAGGAATCGTGAGGCCACGGACTTCGAGTTGTTGAAGCAGCTCGTCGCGCTCTTTAAATTCCTTTGTATACTCCACGCTTCACCGTTTGTCGCACAATGAAAATCGCCCCCTTGGGCCGAGGCTCAGAGGGGGGCGATGTCTGATGAATAGAATCTAACACAATTGCCGCGCGGGGGCGCTCGTATGAGCTCTTCGTTTGAAAGGGCGAACAGACCCGCCGGATGCTGGCGCAGCAGGAGCGCCCTTCATACGTAAGACAAGCTACAGAATGGCTCCCGACTCTACAGGAGCAGGGTTCCCCGCATGCTTGGCTTGGCGCAGGTACTGGTAGACAGTCTCCCTGCTAATCCCGTAATCGTGAGCAAGAACGACTTTTGGAATTCCGCTGTCAGCGCGTTGGACCAGTTCGGCGGCTCGTTCCGGTGTGAGGGTTTTTTGCCGTCCTTTGTAAGCGCCGCGCTGCTTGGCGAGGGCGATGCCTTCCCGTTGTCGTTCCCTGATGAGGGAGCGTTCGAATTCGGCAAACGCGCCCATGACGGAGAGCATGAGGTTCGCCATGGGCGAGTCCTCGCCCGTGAAGACCAGGCTCTCTTTGACGAACTCTACGCGCACCCCCTTTCGAGTGAGGCCTTGGACGAGAGCACGTAAGTCGTCCAAGTTTCGGGCGAGCCGGTCCATGCTGTGCACGACAACGGTGTCCCCGTCGCGGGCGAAGCGCAGCAGCTCGGTGAGCTGTGGCCTACCAGTGTCTCTGCCCGAGGCTTTATCTGTGAAGACCCGGTCCAGAACCTGGCCTTCTAGTTGGCGCTTCTCGTTCTGGTCCAGAGTGCTCACGCGCACGTACCCAATCCGCTGGCCGGCCATTGTTGCTCCTACCCTTTGCCCGTGAGGTTGAGTTCTAAACCCGTCCTGCAAGGAAGTCAAGACCAAGACACTCGGGCGTCAGGTTGGGGTGTAATCCATTCCGGCGCCGGTCATCGCTGAGAGGGCTTCGTAATCACTGGATCGAGCCTTTGACGCTCTTCACCTTCCGGAGTCCGCCTGGAGACGACTCGGAGATAGATCAACAGTTGCAGCTGCGCCAGGGTGGATGATAAGACCGCAGCCGGGCACGACACCTAGTCGAGATGGACGAAAAGTAGTCCTCGGGCGGCGATGGTGTCCAGGGCGCGCATGAGGCCTTCGGCTGTCCCGGAGCCAGGATGGTTGCCGTGGCATATGATGATGTCCCCTGACCGGGCCTTGCTTGTTTCGCTGGCCACGGTTGCTGCCGGGTATGTTGCTCCGCCATCTGCGTTGATGCTGAAGCCTGTAGGGGTCATACCTAGAGCCTTGACGATATTTGCCGCGACCTCGTCGAGGTAAGCGGTTCCGGGCCTGAATAAGCGGGGGCTAATTCCAGTGAGTTGGGCTAGGACGGAAGTGTTGGTCATTACTTCGTCGTACACTTCCCCGGGGTTTTGCGTGCCTGTGATTCCGTACGCGGACTTTCCAGCGGTGGACAGTGGCAGGTGGGAGGTTCCATGGTTGGCCAGCTCGAAGAGCGGATCAACGGCGAGTTGGCGGGCTGTTTCTATGTTGGCGGTAATCCACCTGGAATTCAGGAACAGTGTCGCGGGGATGTGGCGGTCCCGCAATGCCGTAATTAGAGCTGAATCGTAGTCGTTGCCGCCGGGGCCACCGCAGACATCGACTGTCAGGGCGATCCCTTCCGAGCCGGCTGCAAGGTGGGTCAGGACGCCGGGGGCCTCCAGGCCCCAGTACCGGGGGCTTCGCCCGGCGTAGGAGGTCACGATTTCCAACCGGGACGGTGACCGCGATGCGGCGGTACCAATTTGCATACTTGTTTCCGCGACTTGGGGTGAGGGGGTTTCCTGGTCCGAGCCGACGTTGCCGCTGGCAGGCGAGCTTTCACTTTGCCGCAGGTCCGGAATTGGCTGGTCCTGCTGAGTGAGCGCTTTTGTGGCCATGATTGTTGCTGCGGCTCCCGCCAACAGCAGGGTTCGGCGGGCGGGGTGCGAGCGACTGGCCCTGAAATGCCGCGGAGCTTGGTCCACAGAGAGGTCTCCGGTTGTAATTGGTGGTGCTATTTGAGAATCCACACTGGACTATGAGGGCCCGGGGTTTTGGCGCTGTGGCCCACGATGTAGGAATGGTGTTCCTCGGACTGCGCGCCGACAGTCGTCTTCCGGCTACCTGCGAGACGTAGCCGTTACGGCTGGTTTCGGCGGGAATCCGGAGCCACCGATTGAGGGGTGGCCAGAACGATCCCTCAACCGCGGCTGAATAGCCTCTGGAGTGCGACGAAAACAGTGCCGCCGCTGAGTTTCATGTCCAGAATTTAATCCATAGGCATTTTCTGTTCCCCTTGCGGGATTTTGAACGATAGTGATTTTTCCGCCAGCCGCGCTAAGTCGGCTACCACAGCATTTATGGCTTCTTGTCGACCTATATCGGTCCTTCGTGCGCTCGTTTGGGACGGTTCCCCAATTGCTGTGCGTTTCGCTCGGAGCGATTCCAAGCTGGCACTGCTTGAAAGGGGATCGTAGAAGATAATGTCGGTGCTCCGTCTCATCTCTGTGGCTCCCGCCGGCAAAGCCGGTTCGGCCAAAGGGTCGTGGTACCGCGGCTGCCGAACGACGCTCGGGTATATGACACCCAACACGACCACACAGTAAGTCGCCGGGTGATGCAATATCAGTTCATTGTCGGAGAGTGACGAGACGCTGTCTTCGATGGCGTCCCGGTGCTGATTCCTAGTGGACGGTTTCATTTTTTTCCACCGGGAGCCGGATTCCGACATCTTGCCGGATGAGACACAGACAGAGAGCAGATCCACATAGCCGATACCTAAATCAGTGGTGAAAACATCCCGTGATGGCATCCCGTGCCGCCTTGAAGTCATTTGAGGACCGGAGCCTCCCGAGTTGCGAGGATTGGGAGGCTCCGGAAACTGAGGCCCCACCTGTGGGGGCACCGCCGCATCCGTAGGCTGCTAATCCGTCTCTGGCCCGTGGAGTAATGGCAGTCATCCTCGCAGTGAATCTCAGACCGGGTTTGGCTACCCACCTCATCTGGAACTACGCGTAGCTCAAATGACCCTGCAGTCATGCCGAGGTCGATTTTGCTATTGCTGCCCGCAGGCATGCCCATATTCCTACCCGGCCAGGGGGGGCAGTGATACGGAGTGCAATGCAAGCTTCTCGTCCAGGGCTGTGACGGGCCGGCCAACATCAGTCAATCCAGGCTCCTACGGGGGGAACGGCATGAGTAGGCGGCCGCAGTCCAGCGTCAGCTGAGATGAGCATCCATTCGACTGGTTGGTCCGTCTTTGCAGGCATGATGCTTCCTTCAGTCACAAAGCGCTTGGTGCCGTCCATGCTTACTGCTGCCACCACCCGGTCATCGGGCAGTGTCCTCCGGTTCGGGAAACGGGCCGGCTAGGGCCTCTACTCTCGGCTCTACGTTTGCGGGGGATAAATTTCTTCATCGCTGAATTCGACCTGCGCTCTTCTTCATTAAACTAGCTCTGTTGTGGTCTCTGGTTTTCCACGTCTGTCCTCACGGCGCGATCGTGAGTTGAGCGGGACCTGCAGGGGAGCGCAGACAATGGAGCCCGGCAACCGATGCTCGCTTGGGCTTCACGGGGAGCCGCCGGGTGCAGATTTTGTAATGTCCCTGACATCGTTATAGATGAACATTTGGCGGCCGTAGGGAGTATGGAGCCATAGTAGGTCCCCGTTGAGTGAGACCAGGTCGACGGTTCCGGTGGTGCTGTGGCCGTTGAGGAGCTGTATGGTCACGTGGTCCTGTTTGCGCAGCAGGCGCAGGACCGCGGCAAAACTCTTCAAACGGAATCTGGTAACCGACCGGCGCGCCCGCGGGTCTTTCGCGGACGCCCAACTTTTTTACGTGGGCGCATCGGGTTCCTGTAGATCGTGGTTGTGGCAAAGGTCAGCGTGGGAACCAGCACTAAAGATCAAGCACTCCAGCGGTCGAGTCCCGATCCGCACACGTCACTGGCGCCTCGGCGAGTCAGACGGTGAACAGGTTCTCGTCGCTGGTTCCAAGGCTTCTAGCAGGGCTTTGCGCCCTTATGCGTTCGTGGCTCGGGCGCCTTCCGGACGATGTCGTTCACGTCGTCCGGAATAAACATCTGTCGGCCGCCGGCAGTTATAAGCCACATGACATCGCCGTGGATGGAGATCAGGTCAACCATCCCGGTGGTGCTGGTCCCGTCAACCAAGCGCAGGCAGACCTGATCGTCCTTATTTAGTTTTCGCAGGATTGCGGCAAAGGCTTCAAGAGGCAGTGCTTCAGCTAGTTGATTGGTGTCGGCAAGTCGCGTTTCTGGAGATAGTCCGGATTTCATCGCGTTCCTTCTGCCAAAGGGCTTCGCTGTTCAAAGTGTTCCACCTGCACTGCAGGCCCATGCGGGTGTCGGGTGGAGGACCGGAACCTTCCGAGTTGCGAGCATCAGAAGGTTGCGGTGGTCTAGGAATCTGATCAGGTTGGAAGTTACAGAGCCGGGGTTTGAGGATCAGTCTGTTTCCGGGCCAAGGAAAAAGTGACATTCATCGTCGCAGGGACTTGTTGCTGTTGTTGTGCTAGGCAGCGTCTTACCTGTTTGGGGTCTGCCCGGTTCCGGGCCATTTGCCTGCAAGGCTGTAGATGTTTGCTCCCGGTGACCGGACGCGGGCGATTGTCAATGGCCATTAGTTTCTGCCCACGGGCGGCCAGTTGATGTGCCCGCTGGTGGCCAGTAAAACTGCCCGGTGATGGCCAGTAGATCTGCCCACTGATTGGTTCGGCGGGATTGGCCATCGTCGGCTTTGGTTAGTTCAGTTGGTTGACTCCTTTCCCGGCGAGGGCCTGGGTGAGGCGGATGGAATCGCCACTGGTTTGGCAGACGTGGGCGTGGTGCAGGAGACGGTCCACTGTGGCTGTGGCGAGGGTTTTGGGCATGAGCTCGTCGAAGCCGGCCGGGTGAAGGTTCGAGGAGATCGCGACGGAGCGTTTTTCGTAGGCTGCGTCCACGACCCGGTAGAGTCCTTCGGCGGCGTCGGTGGCCACCGGCAGGAGCCCGATGTCGTCAATGACCACGAGTTCGGCGCGCAGGATTCTGGTGACGGCGCGGGTGACGCTGTCGTCGGTGCGGTGGGCGCGAATGAGGGCTCCGAGGTCTTCGAGTCTGAACCAGGCCACGCGCATGCCGGCTTCGACTGCTTGCTGGCCGAGGGCTTCGAGGAAGAACGTTTTCCCGGTGCCGGAGGGTCCGCAGAGGACGAGGTTTTCCCTGCGGGTAATCCATTCCAGCGTGCGCAGTGCCTGCTGGGTCGGTGCCGGGATGGAGGAGACTGCCGGGTCCCAGGCGTCGAAGGTTTTCCCGGTGGGGAATCCTGCTGCTTTGCGGCGGGTGGCGAGCATGGACCGGGCCCGGCCCGTGGCTTCCTCGGTGAAGAGTGCTTTGATGATCTCGGCCGGTTCCCATCGCTGGGCACGTGCGGTCGCGATCAGTTCCGGTGCCAGGGCACGGGCGTGAGGCATTTTCAGTTGCCGCATCAATGCTTCTAGCTCGGCCGGCAGCGGTGGGGCGGTGGTGGTGACGGGGCTCATTGGTTTTGCTCCTCCATCGTCGTGGCGGGTCTGGTGCCGAGGTCGGCCCACGCGCTGGTGCCCTGGGTCAGGGAGCGGGTTTCGTCCGCGGCGTGGGTGGTGATGCGTCTGACGTTCGCGTTCAGGATCGATGCCAGGTCGCCGTGGGCGAAACGGCCATAGAGTGCTGCTTCGCCCAGGGCCCGGTCCACCTGCTCGGTCCCGGCGATCTTGGCCAGGGCCACCGCTTCTGCCATCTTCACGTTGATCCGGCCCGTCCCGGCCGCGGCGGCTTCGATCAACCACGTGGCTGCGCCCTTGCCGATGCCGAGGAACTCGGCCTCGTCGGCGGTGCGGGCCTTCACGGCATAATCGCCCGGGATTCGGGTCCTGGTCCCGGGGAACTGCTCATCGTTGATGGCCGGGCTGCCGGGCCTGGCCCGTTCGTGCCGGGCGACCTCGACCGGGCCGGCGGGGCCGTGGTGGACGATGATGACCTGCTCGCCAGGGCCGGTGCCATGGGCGCGGACGAACACCCGGGACCCGAGCAAGTGCGCCGGGACGGAATACTGGGCGTTCTCGAACGTCACCATCGGGGTGTTCTCCGGAACGATTCGGGCGAGCCCAAACGCGACTGTGTGTGCGGTCTCCGGGACCCGGTGCAAACGGGGTGCTTCCTCGGTCAGAACCGCAGCCGGTTTGCGCCGGGTCACCCGGTGCTCGCGGTTGTTCATCTCGTCCATGAACGCTGCGCATGCTGCTTCGAGCTCAGCGAACGACGTGTATTCGGCCCGGAGATTGGTATCAGTGGGCACAAGGTCGGCCTTGGCCAGCTTCACCGATGCCTCGACCCCGCCCTTCGTGGCAGGATCGGCGGGCTGGCAGGTCAGCACCGTGACTCCGTAATGCCGGGCGAAGTCCAGGGTTTGCTGGTTCCGCACCGGTACCCCAGCAACATGGGCGGTGGTCACTGTCTTCTCGTTATCGGTCAGCACATAGGTCGGCGCCCCACCCAGGATCCGGAAACAGCGGTCAAGCGCTGCGAAAACGCTCGGCGCGGTCCGGTCCCTTAACGGGATCACGATCCGGAACCTGGAGAACGCCAACCAGGCAACGAACAGGATGGTCTTCACGCCGTTGATACGCGGCCCGTCGCCGAAGTCGTACTGCAGCCACATGCCAGGCTCCGCGATCCAGGGGCGGTGGACGCGTGTGTGACCGAGCCGCCAGGCAGCCTTGACCTGCGCGATCGCGCGGCGGGTGGAGCGCTCCGAACCCTGATAACCCAGGGCGAGGAGCTTCTCGTGGGCTTTATCGGCGCGGATTCTGCCCTTGGACGCCTCGACCCATTCTTCGATCTTGGGCAGGAACGCGTCAGTGACACGGTCGCGAGGTGCTGGTTCGGCGATGGGCCGGCCCGCATCTCGGGCCGCGACATGCCTGGCAACAGTGTGGTGCGAGCAGCCCGTCAGCTCCGCGGTTGCCCGCAACGATCCAGTCAGATCGTAGGCAGCGAGTATTTCCATGATTTCTCCGTCAGACTTCATACAGGGCCTCTTCCTGGCGAAATTCGATGCGACTAGACACCGTCATCAAATCCCGGGGAGAGGCCCCCGCCGCTTAAGACGCGGCAGGACAAGTAAGGAAGTGGGCAGATCTCATGGCCACCGATGGGCAGTTCTACTGGCCGTCAGTGGGCATTTTCGTGGCCGCCTATTACGAAAATTAATGTGCTCACGGGATGCCTGGTGAGGTGAGGGTGACCTCGTATCCGAGCTGCCGGAGTTGCTGCAAGGCTCGCGCCTTCAATGCCTGCGGGTTTAGTCGCGCATAGTAGTCGGAGCCAAGATCCTGAAAACACTGGCCATTGCCGAGCATGTTCCACACTGCATTCAATATGGTGTGTTCCAAGGCCACGACAGCTTTTACCGGGCCACGTCGAGCAGCAATTCGTCGATACTTCACGGCCAGGTAGCTGCTGCGGTGGTGAGAAGCAGCCAGGGCAGCGATACCCAGCGCTGCCTTCAAGTACTTGTTGCCGGGCATTGTCTTGGACGACTTGATTCGACCAGCGGACTCGTCTGCCCGCGGACATACTCCAGCCCAAGATGCCAAGTGAGCCGCATCGGGAAAGACAGTCATGTCAGCACCGGTTTCGGCGATGATCACGTCAGCGACCAGCGCCGAAACACCTGGGATTGTCACGAGAGCCTCACGAGCGGATTCAAAAGGCTTCATGGCCTTCTCTATCCTTCTGGTGAGCGCGTCCACGGTTCGCGTATGCATGTCAATCTCATCCAGATAGAGCTGAGCCATAAACGCATGATGATCGGTGAAGCTGCCGGTAAGCGCCTCGACTAGTTCAGGGATTTTGGATCTCATCCGGCGCTGTGCGAGCTGCGCGAGAATCTGAGGGTCACGCTCCCCATGAATCATCGCGTCCAGCATCGCTCGGGACGAAACCCCCGTCAGACTGGCAACCGAACCGGAGAGCTTAATTCCTGAGCTTTCCAACATCTTCTCGAGCCGCAGGACTTCCCGTGTTCGGTCTCCGACAGCCGCCGCACGGGCGCGGGTGAGATCCCGCAGCTCCCTAATCGGTGCCGGCGGGACAAAGGATGCCCGCAGCAGCCCATGAGCAGCGAGCTGGGCAAGCCAGGTTGCATCAGAGACATCGGTTTTCCTGCCCGGGATGTTCCTGGCATGTTTTGCGTTGACCAGCATCACCGGCAAGGTTTCCTCCATGAGGTAGTAGAACGGCTTCCAGTAATCACTGGTTGCCTCCATCACCACGATCGTTGCCTGCGTGCTCACGATGAACTGACAAAGCTTGAGGATGTCGTTTGTCGTCGATCCCCATGTCGTGACTGTCGAGGTGAACTGGCCCTTGCGCTTTGCCGGCTTACGAACGCAAACCTTCGCGTCCCGTTTTGAAATGTCGATGCCTACAGCTCGTTCATGCACGAGATCCACGATGTTCCTCCTTGGCTCGAATTTGAAGCGTCCGTCCGGGAAGGACAGGAGTAAGGCAGGAATCTATTACTCGTGCTCGAAGCAACATTCCACGGTTCCCGTGGAGGTCCTTCTCACCACGCTATGGGGCGGGCAAAAGCACCAAGGCGGATCCGGCGTTGACCGTGACGGACGTATCCATCCTTCGCGCAAAACCCAGTCACGGCCACACGTAATGGGGACCCGAACGCATATTTTCGATGGACACGGAGCGGCGCCGCCGCTCAGCCGCTATGGGCAGTTTTTCATGGCCGCTAACAGGCGATTCGAGCGCAGTGGTTACCATGGGCGTTCAGTTGATTGAAAGAGAATGAGTATTCATCAGGTTCAGGAAGTCCTGGGCCGGTCGTGCGGCATGGTCCAGGATGTCTTCTTCAAGCAAAATCTCACTGAGCCTTAGAATGGAACTGATGGTGGGGACGTCTACCCGGACTGCTGCGGCCAGTGCCGCCATGGGGGCAAATGAGGACCGCAGTTCGTGACGCAGGAACCGGTGGTGGAAGCTTGAAGGGAGGGCGGCGGTCTGGCTGGACAGGGTGTTGACTTGTTCTCTCAGACTCAAGCCTTTTGGTGCATCTGGTCCGCTGTACCTGGCCTTCAGCTCTTGGACCGGCACGAGCCCAAGACCCAACGCGGCGCCGAGTCTTAGGCGATCTGCGTCCAGCTCAAGCAGGAGCCTGCAAACGCTGTCACCGAACCCTTCGACATAGAACCTTATGGATTCTGCCCGCTCGACACTCATCGCGTTGAGAAGCATCGGAGGGACGTGGAACAAGGCGTTGATACTCGACAGTGCGACTGCGGCCGGATTGCCTAATGAAAGTCGGGGGAAGGTCGCCAGAGCCAGCTCCACGAGATGGTCAGGGGTTTCTGGCCCTAGGAAGCCTGCCAACACGTCATGCTTTTCCGCTCGCACTGAGCTCAGATTCCCCCCGAACAGAAAAGCTCCGATTTGCAGCACGCTCGAGGTATCGAGACCAAACCGGCGCGCCGCTTCGGCCGCTTCAACGGCGCCGGTGATACCGCCTCCGACGATGACCATCAGCTGTGGCGAGGCAACCCGTAGGACGTCCTGCATGCCGGCCTGCACGTCCTCGCCCTCCGCGAAGACAACCCCGATTACCGGTGCTCCAGCTTTAAGTTCATCGACCGCACGGAGAACCTCGTTCCGTGGCTCTCCAAAATATGAGAACTGATAAAGCCCCGGAGAAACTTTGTCCGATAGGAGACACACGTGGTGGTCCCTCGCTGCCAGGGTCAGCGCAGTTGCCGCGGCATTCGCCTCATTGGAACGGATAATGACGTTAACCATCGTCTTCTTTCATCGAAAAGGGCACTGTGGCCTCTTTAGTGCGGCCATTGTGGCGGGTCGATCTGGCTGGTATTCCAGCGGCGAAGGCCGCTCCGTCGCTAGGGTCACCGTGACATGAGCCGCGCGGACGGCCTCATGAAACTTGCCTCGTCGAAACGTCTCCGAAGCGCGTAAGAAGATTGGTGCAGCCGGGGGAGTGGTTCCGTCAGTGTCGGTGGCGGAACCACTGCCCCGGATTTGTTTTCTACAATGCGGCGAATCGGGACAGGCCGAAGGCCTGCAGTGACGTGTGCCGGTTTCCCGTAAGGACCTCTTCTGCGACAGCTTCTGCAAGGTGAGCTGAGAGTGTGACCCCACTGTGCGTGGCAACGGCGTAGATGGAGGGGTGGTTGGTTACTCGGTCGGCGATGGTGAGTCCGTCTTCGGGCAGGACCCTGATGCCCAGACTGACGTTCTCTGTGGCTACGTTTTTCAGGGCGGGGTAGAGTTCGCGGGCACGCTCAAGCAACAGTGCCGGGACTGTCCAGATTCTGGGGTCGTCGATGTCCCATTTGCCGCCTGTGGGGTGGTCGGCGAAGGTTATCCCGCCGTTGCGGGCTGGCCGCATGGCGATGCCATTTGCCCGAACTATGTGGCGCATTCCGGATGCTACGGGTCCTGTGGTGCTGATGATCCCGATGCCGGCATTCTTCGCGTCGCCTTCGGCACCACTTCCCGATGGCTCGAGGGTGGGGAAGTCGATGCCAGCGCCGGCGAGTATCTTTCGGTTTCCGTTGCCTGCGGCCAGAATAATGGTGTCTGCCTCATAGTCATGCACGCTGCCGTCGGGGGTTTGTGTTGTCACACGGTTCGGCTGGATATTTGTGACGGTTTGGTAGGGCGCGAAGGCTGCGCCTGCCTCGATGGCTCGGTTCAGAAGGCTGGAGCACATGGTAAGTGTGTCTATCCACCCTTCTTTCGGGTAGAAGGCACCGCCGGTAAGGCGTGGAGCTACGAGTGCGGGTTCGAGTTCCCGTACCTGATCAGGTGTTAGCAGGCGCACGTCGTAGCCGTTGGATGCGAGCTTTTCGACTTTGTGGTGGAGGGCTTCGAGCTCGTCGTTGCTTTGTGCGATCTGGACGTTTCCGGTTTGGTGGAACCACCGTCCACCGCCTCGGGCGGCTGAGCGTTCGTGGGCTTGAAGGCCGAGGAGATTGAGGTTGCTATATTCCTCCGGGGTTTTGTTGTTGGAGTTCACCCAGGCGAAAGTGGCCGCGCTGGTGGCGGATCCGACTTCGGCTGCGTCAATGACCGTGACTGACGCGCCCCGGCGGGTTAGTTCATCTGCTAGGCAGCAGCCGATGACTCCGGCCCCGATGATGAGTACTTTGTGTTGCACGACTGGTTATCAGCCTTTCCGGGTCTTAGAGGGCGCCGACGGATGCGAAGAATTTCTTTGCTCGCGGTGTTTTGGGGGTGTGAAGTATCTCTTGGGGCGCTCCGCGTTCAATGATGCGGCCAGCGTCCATCATGACCACCTCGTCGGCGACATCTTCTGCGAACCGCATTTCGTGGGTAACGATGATCATGGTTGATCCCTGTTCGGCGAGGCCCTTCATTACTGCCAGGACTTCGGCGACAAGTTCGGGGTCAAGAGCGCTGGTGGGTTCGTCAAAGAGCAGGACTTTAGGTTCCATTGCCAGGGCGCGGGCGATGGCAACGCGCTGTTGCTGGCCGCCGGAGAGTTCGCTGGGGTAGTGGTCCATTCGGCTGCCCAAGCCAACTTGTTCGAGTACCCTCCGGCCGATAGTTTCGGCGTCCTTCTTCCGCAGGCCCTTCACGATCATCGGCGCAGCTGTTACGTTTTCCAGCGCCGTGTAGTGCGGGAAGAGATTGAAGTGCTGGAACACCATGCCGAAATTCAGGGTCTGTTTACGCCCGACTTTTTTGGACACGGGCACACGGTGGCCGTTGCGGACTTCGTGTCCGATCATTTTGCCTTCGAAGAAGATGGCACCCTCATTGATTTCTTCCATCATGTTTACCGTGCGGAGCAGGGTGCTCTTACCGGACCCGGATGGGCCAACAAGGCAGGTTACGGAACCGCTTCGGATGTCCAGGCTGACGTCGTCTACTGCTTTGAGGGCGCCGAAGTGTTTGCTTACTCCGACGAGTTGAAGCAGCGGTGTTTCTGTTTTCAGGTTGGTTGTCATCTCAGAGGTCTTCCTTGCCTGCGTTCTCAAGGGCTGCTGCCTTTGGGTTGCTGGGGTTCCGGCGTGCAAATCCGCGTCCGAACCGTTTTTCCAGCCATGCTTGGCCGAACATCGCGATGCTTGTCAGCACGAGGTACCAGATGACGGCGACGACGAGGAGGGGAATGGTTTCAAAGTTCCGGGCGTAAATGGTCTGGACAGTGGTCAGAAGTTCGGTATAGCCGATGACCGAGACCAGCGAGGTGCTCTTGAAGATCGTGATGACGTCATTGGCCAGCGATGGGATGATGACGCGGATCAGCTGTGGGCCGAGGATTTTCTGGTAGGCCTTGAACGGCGGAAGACCAAGTGACTTGCAGGCCTCGAACTGTCCTGAGGGCAGAGCTAATATGCCGCCGCGGAAAATTTCTGCCGAGTAGGCGCCCAGGTAGATTGACAAGCCGATGATTGCCGCGCTGAAGCGGGATATGACATCGTTGGCCGGGACTTCGGCGAACGTAGGGCCAAAAGGAATCCCAATACCCAATGTGGGCGCCAGTGCGCCGAAGAAGAACACAAACAGCAGCATGACCAGCGGGGGCATGGCCCGCATCAACCAGATGTAAAGGATCGCGATTGTTCGCAGCACAACCAGGGGGGACATGCGTGCCCACGCCGTGAGCACACCCAGAATCAGACCGAAGAATGTGGTGAGAACTGTGAGGTAGATCGTGTTCAACAGTCCGTTCATGATGATCTGGCTGAACAGATAGGAGAAAACTACATCCCATTTCCAGTTGTCATTGAAGGCGAAGAACTCAAGGGTTGCCAGGCCCACATAAACCGCAAGGGCGATGCTCAGCCACTGGGCTACGCCGATTCTGGGCCTGATTTTGAGGCCAGCCAGGTCGGTTGGCGTCCTCGAAGGCGTGGACGGGTGGGCTGTCCGTCGCTTTGTCAAAAGACTGGACATGTTATTTGCCTCCAAGCCTGTTGGTGCTGTTCACATGCATGTCAGGGATTCCGAAGTCCTTGAGGCCCCATTTGTCCAAGAGAGCGTCGTACGTGCCATCCTCGACCAGCTTGAGCAGAGCGGCACGGAGCGCGTCCCTGAGCTTCGGGTTGTCCTTGTTGATGCCGATTCCCAGGACGCTTTTTTGTTCCTGGTAGACGATCTTGAAAGAGTCAGGATCGGTCTTGACGTTGTAGGACATCTGCGGGAGGTCACCCCAGTAGGCGGTCGCTGCCCCGCTCTTCACCGATAGGATCCCGGCGCCAGAGTTCTGATACCCGTTGACTTCCAGCTTCGGAGCTTCCCTTTTCTGCACAGGTCTGGGCATACTTCTCGAGGTTGCCCTGCTGCGATGTACCGCGGGCGTAGCCGATGCTCATGCCGCAAAACTGCTCGGGGGTGACCTGGTCCTTGTCAAAGTTCTTGCTGGCGATGATCGCCGTACCGTTTTTCAGGTAGTCGATAAAGTCAATCCGGGTTTGCCTCTCGACAAAGTCAGCGACTGAAGCGATGGCGTCATAGCGTTTCGCTTCCAGCCCGGGAACCATGGCATCGAAGGTGCCCTCCTGGAACTGGGCTTCGGTGCCGAGAACTTTCGCTGCTGCCCTGAGGAGCTGGGGTTCAGGCCCGTGATCTTGCCGTCCCCATCGACGAACTTGACCGGGGCCACGTCGGCATTGATAGAGATTGTGAAGCCGCCCTTTTGGCGGATCTCTTCTGGCAGCATCGCGGCGATGGCGTCGTCCTTCTGGACAGCTGCAAGGATATCCGTGCTGCCTGATTGCTGGGCGCCGGCGTTATCGGTGGGATTAGCGCAAGCGCTCATCCCGAAAATGCCCATCACAGAGGCGAGGGCCAAGACGGTAAGTCGTCGTTTCATTGGGGTGTGCTCCTGAAAAGTTTTGTTCTTCGGCCCAGGGATGAGGTCCTTGGGCTTCTTAATGGCTTGGTTCGGAGTATTCGACGTAGAACTCAAGGGCGTCAGGGCGAAGGTAGTACGCCGCCGACTCCGCGATTTGACCGTTGGGCTGCCACATCAGGCGCCGGCGTCGCAGTACGGCAACCCCTGGTTCGATGCCGAGGAGGTCCGCCTGACGGGGCTCCAGCAGGATGGGGTCGAAGTACATTCGCGATCTTGCGATTGACACTTTGTTCTTCGTAAAATGGGCCCTGACTGACAGGCTTTCGAGTTGTTCTTCAAGCAGCCTGGGTGCCAAGGAGAAGGGGATGGCGACGACCTCGATGACGATGGGGGTGTCGTCCTGGTCGTGCCTGACTCGGACCAACTGTGTAACAGGGTCATCGTCATCGAGGCCCGGTACCTGGACCTCTGCCTTGCCGGCCGGCATGATCTCGGCCGAAATCACAAACATACGGCCGGGAAGGCCCGCACTGTCGATCCGAGGATCCAAGGATCGAAGCAGATTCACTTGGCGGGCACCTTCGGCGACATGGGTGCCCAACCGCTTCTGACGCACGACCAGCCCAGCCTGAGCCAGATCGTTCAGGACCCGCTGGGCAACCGAACGGCTTACGCCGTGCTCTGCCTGCAGTTCGGCCTCGGTCGGCATCCTTGCCCCGGGAGGCAGCTCGCCGGACTGAATCCGCGCCTCGAGGCCTGTGCGGATCTTCACATGAAGTGGCGTGCTCATGTATTGACCGTACAATTAAGTAAATGACCGGTCAATAGTTTTTTGAACCTTTTTGTCGTTCTGGTCACATCCACCCTCGCAGCCGTCAGCTACAAGGCCACTTTCGGGCCGGGTGGGGGTCGGCTGTTAAAGGGGCGGGCTGGATCATGTCTGAGAGCGGGCACCGTCCACCCACCATATGATCGTTGGCTTTCCCGGTGACGTCACAAAAGCGGGAGCCGGTGTCGTTCGCTAGGGATGCCACCGACAACTCACACAGGCCAACGGAACAGGGGCGCAACGAAGGTCTGAGCGCGGTCGCCCCGCCCGCGGACAGAACCCTTATCGTCGGGAAAGAAGGCCCTTTTCGACCCTCCCCGCGCATTTAAAGAGCCGATAGTGGATATTCTGTAAAGCTGGCTTTGCGAGGAAAGGCCATGCGGCTGGCCAAAAAGGATCCGTTGGCGAGAAGTTTGGTCCGCTTTATCTCGGGGAAGCCGCCTACGGAGGTCTAGCAGGCGTTCCTGGAATGCGCTGCAGTACTTTGTTCCTGGGCGCCTGGCTGGCGCCCGCAATCGATCAATTTGTCAGACCCACCTATTAGCATGTGCTGTATGGATCGACGTAGGGGACGCGACTCGAGATGCTGCACGCCCGTGCCTTACCCGAGGACCTGGCGTTTTTACATCGATACGTCTCATGAATCCGTGCAAGCATTCGAATCTTGGATCCAGAGTCTTCCCGTGTTCAGCCGCAGTCATGAACTCGGTGAAATTGATGATCTTTTCGAGGCCGCATCTTTGGGCGAAGCTCGAGGATACGGGGGATGCACGAACCCCCATCAAGCCGATTCGAGCGGATCCTGACGTTTTTGAACTAAGGCGAAAGGCGTTGTCCAAGCACCTACGCTTTTATCACGCCGAACCTTCTGAACTTCCCGAAGGGCTTTTGGCCCTTCATAAGCATATGAAGGGCTCTGGGCAGCAGCAGAACGAGATCGACTTCGCCGTGAAGCGGTACTCCGATGGCTACCCGATGTGGTCATAACGATTAGCAATCGAGCTTGCACAACCTAGAGGTTGTGAGCAATGATTGCCACATGTCCACCGCAACCCTTTCGGCACCTTTGATGACCCCAGAAGTTGTCAGGGCTCGCGCCAAAGTCCTGGCTCGCGAACACCGAACCATGCGCTCAGAGCTCGTCGCACTGCGGCGGGAAGCCGGTCTGACTCAGGGCGACGTTGCCAATCGCATGGGCGTCACGCAGCAGGCCGTTTCCAAATTCGAACGCTATGACTCAGACCCAAAGCTTTCCACGGTCCGCAGGTACGCCAACGCCGTGGGTGCTCTGGTAGAGCACCGAGTTGAGCGCGACCAAGGACAGTCCCTGGTACTGGCAGCTGCGAGATCGGATTGGGTGCCCGTCGACGCGATACGTTTCATGGATGTGCGTAGCCAATACACGCAAAGCTCATTACTAGGTGCGGCCTGGTCCGCTGCAACATCCAAGCAAACCGACTTTGCTCTTGCTCGGTGACTCCTGTGCAAGATGCCGCAGCAAGGGATATTGAGCTGGTCAGGGACCTTCTGCAGCGTTCGGAACTTGCTTCCATTGAGTTCCACGAGGTCTCAGCGAAGAGATTTGAAGGTGTTCCTGACTCAGAGGAGCCTCACGAGGGCCAAATCAGCCTAGGCTTCCAGCACCGTGCCGATTTGGATGGGTTCGGAATTCGAATCGTCGGAGATGTCGCGGTTGCGATCGGAGAGGTTCGAGTAGTCGCCGCCGTCGAATACAAACTTCTTCACGGGGAGCAGCCGCCGCGCCGTAATGTCGAACTCTTTGCCAACGAAGTGGCGGTTATGACGCTGTTCCCGTACCTACGAGAAGGCATCGCAAGCATTACATCCAAAGTTTTTGGTGCGCCCATAACGCTACCCGTGGCCGAACGCGGCCAAATCGGGTTCGAAGTGAGCGAGGCTGATGAGTGATCAGCCCAAATCAGAACATAAGCTAGCGCCGATTGAGGTTCCGTGCATAACCCTGAGGGTTCAGCCCTAACGCTAGCTGGGAGCGCGCCGGGGGAGTAGGAGTGGTCTACTTCGATGCCCCTTGGCGGAGGTACTGATAGACCGTTTCCCTGCTGATTCCGTAATCGCGGGCAAGGACGACTTTGGGGATACCGCTGCCGGCGCGTTGAACTAGTTCCGCTGCTCGCTCGGGCGTCAACGTCTTCTTCCGTCCTTTGTAGGCGCCGCGCTGCTTGGCCAGGGCGATGCCTTCGCGCTGGCGTTCTTTAATCAGGGAGCGTTCGAATTCGGCGAAGGCCCCCATGACGGACAGCATGAGGTTGGCCATAGGGGAGTCCTCGCCGGTAAAGACGAGCTGTTCCTTGAGGAACTCCACCCCCACCCCGCGTCGGGTGAGCCCCTGGACCAGGGCGCGAAGGTCATCGAGGTTGCGGGCGAGCCGGTCCATGCTGTGCACGACAACCGTGTCACCTTCGCGGACAAACCGGAGCAGCTCTGTCAGCTGCGGCCGCGCGGTGTCCCGGCCGGAGGCCTTATCCGTGAAGATCCTGTCCAGGACGTGGCCCTCGAGCTGGCGCCGCTCATTCTGGTCGAGCGTGCTGACCCGCACATAGCCGATGCGCTGACCGTTCACGGCCGCCTCCAACCCTTAACTTGTGGAATCGAGTGTCAGGGTGTGCCGGGGGAACGTCAAGGTCTGGGCGGTGGGGAGTGGGGTGATGCGGCTCACTCGATGCCGTCGGCCATGTCGTCGAAGACCAGGTAGTCGCCGTGGGCCGGCTGGAACCCGAAGCTTTCCCAGTACCGCCGCAGCGCGGCCTTCCCGGCAAGGTATTCCGGACTGCCTTCCGTAGGACCGTTGTCGGTCAAAGGGGGAGTGGCCTCAATGATGACTTTGGTCGATGACCTGCCAATCGTGCTGAGGACCGCTTTCAGGATCGAGTGGCCAAGCTTGTTCCCGCGGAATTTTGGTACGACTTTCAGCCACGACAGGATCAGCAGATCCCCGCCGAGGCTCATCTCGTGGATCAGGTCTGGTCGGTCGACGGTGAGCATCTCGCCGATGTTGGTGACCTCTTGGTTTACCGCGTCCAAAATCAGGAAGAGATCGATGATGCCTGCGTCCGGGACGATGTACAGCTCGGCCTCGCCGACGGTCACTTCCTTGCCATCACCATCATCACCGTCCTCCCAAACCCGGCCCTTGACCTTCACGGTCCAGAACATCGGATAATCGTCCGGGTCGTGATGGACGCCGGGAACCCCGCGGAAGGTGCAGCGGTAGTCATAGGTGAGGTACTCCGGGACCAGGTCCGACATGGAACTCCTTTGAGGGCTCGAGTCTGAGAGAGGTTGGCTTGGGGCCGTGGTCTCGCCGGACGCAACGCGTCGGCCATTCCAACAGTAGGGGCTCAGGCAGGAAAAACGTCCTGGGTGATAACGACGACGGCGCGCTGAGGGTGCCTTGGGGACGTCGCCCGAAGTGCGGCCGGGCCGACCGAGAGCCGGGCATCACTTCGGCTGGATGCCGGGAATCCCTTGCGTCAGCAGGCGTACCTACGGAAGACTCGTCGAACGCATGCTGAATTGATGAAAATTTGGAGCGGGACACACCAAGAAAAGCGCCGGCAACGTTGCCATGCGCACGGACGGCAACGACGCCGTCCACGGATCCCGCAGACCGAAAGGATCGCAATGGCAGGAATGTTCGAACTCTATATCGACGCAGAATCGGCCTTCAGGTTCCGCCTTACAGCACCAGACGGCACCGTGATGGCCGTATCCAAACCTTTTACCACCAAGATCGACGCTGTCGCAGGGATTGCCGCCGTCCGCGAGTACGCCGGCATGGGCCTGATCACCGACTCCTGCACAGAAATCTTGCCCACGAAACCTTCAACCGGTGAAGATCCTGCAGGTCAATCCGCCAATACCGTGATGGTTCAAAAGATCGACTTCCACGCCCGCGCCAGGGCGGTCCGCAGGGCCGTCTCCGGGCCCCGATGGGCCGGGGCAATACACAGCCTTTCCTAGCCCGAGACAGGGCAAAGGCACTTTTCGAAGATGAACGACTACCTGGCGGCGAGTGACGGTAAGGAGAGGGACGATCATGCATCGGATGCAATAATCATTGTTCTAGTTGACATAATCTCCATTATCGGCACTTCAAGGTTCCTTGGCCGAGGCAGGGGAGTGGCTGCCCGCCACCTCGCTGCGCGCTACCTCGGCGGCCGCCCGCCACCACGCCCGCAGCCCAGGGTCGGGAAACAGCATCTACCGCTTCCCGTATTTACGGTGGACGGCCTGCTTGCTCACGCCCAGGCACAGGGCGATGGCTTCCCAGGAGAGGCCGGCCTGCCGGGCTTTCCGGACCAGGGACGCTTCCGCGCGCCCGACTTCCTTCTGCAGCTGGGCGACCGCCTGCAGGGCTTCAGCCGGTCCTTTCCCGTCCATGGATGCAACCAAGGTCTTCATCTGCTCCACCTCCATGCGTCAACATTAGTTGACGCAGGGAACTTTGGTCAACATGTGTTGACGGCATGCCGCGGGCCCACGTCGGCTCGTTAAAGCTGCCCGCACCCGAGAGCGGATGATCACTTCTACCGGATGCCAGGGGACATCTTGCGCCGGCAAGGTGTCCCACGAGAAACTCGAGGAACGCATGCTGAATTGATGAAAATTTGGACGGCGGGATCTACCAGGGAAAACGAAGGCAACGATGCCTCGTGCCTGCTTGGCGGCGACGGCGCCGCCTAAAGATCCCGCAGACGAAAGGATCGCAATGGCAGGAATGTTCGAACTGTTTATCGACGCAGAATCAGCGTTCAGGTTCCGGCTGACAGCACCCGATGGAACCGTTATGGCAGTGTCCAAGCCCTTCGCTACCAAGACCGACGCCGTTGCCGGCATCGCCGCTGTACGCGAATACGCCGGCATGGGACTGATCGCCGACCACGCCACAACAGCCGCCAATGCGGCACCGCCCGCCACCTTGGGTGATCCCGGTAGTCGCGCTGACGATTACCCGCGTACGCCAAAGATCGACTTCCACGCGCGCGCCAGGGCGGTCCGCCGGGCCGTCTCCGGCCCCCGCTGGGCCGGGGCAGTCCACAGCCTTTCCTGAACGGCCTGGGAAGAGGGGATCGCCCATGGAGCCAGCCAAATGCTCCTAACACGAACCCCTACGTCTTCGTCATCCTGTACCGCTCGATCTGCCGCAGCCGCCGCAGGAGGCTGTCGCGCCGGGGGTGCGGGACGGCGTCGGCCGGTTCCGCGGTGAGGTCGATGTGCTTGGTGCCGTACTGCCACAGCAGGAGGTCGTCCATCAGCCGGTCGGGGCCGGGGGAGTAGCGGTGGTCCAGAGCCTTGCGGACCTCGGTGATGCGGTTGGCACTGAGCAGGCCCGCGAGTTGCACGGTCTGGTTGAGGCCGTGGGCGGCCAGGAGTTCCGCGGCCCAGCCCCAGTCGTCGTCCACTTTCCGGTCCACGTGCGGGAGCAGGGTCCGCCAGACGTCGCGGATCCGGTTCGGGGTAAGGGCTGCCGCGCCTTCCCCGTCCATGTCCCAGAAGCTGCGGACTTCCTCGTACCGTTCATGCAGGTCCGCGAAAGCCGTTTCCACGGTTTCCAGCATGGCGGCGGTGGCCGTGAATTGCCGGTCGAAGTGCGGTGTCCACGCGCGCGGATCCTCGGCCTTGAACCTGATGTCATGCTCAATCTCGCTCCACGCATGGGCGAAGATGGTACGGATCTGGCACTCGAAGAAGTAGCTGCCGTTGGGCACTGCGTCCGGATTGAAGGCCTGCTGGTACTCCTTGACGGCCTCGTTCTGGATGGTCCGCAGGATCAGGTGCCGGCTGGAGTATCCATAGGTGCCGGATTCGATGGAGCCGATGTCCTTCTCCCGGTCGCCACGGCAGTCGAAGAGTTGCCGCTGGCGCTTGATGATGTTGGCCACCACGGCGTTCTCCGCCGGGAGCTTGGTGATCACCCGGATGCCCACCATGTCATTGAGCGTCCGGAACGGGTCCGGGAACTTGAGCAGCCGCGGGCCGCCGGGCTCCAGCGGCTCTTCGGTCCGCGAGATCTTTTCCTTGAAAGACTCCACCGTCTTGGTGCGCCCGCTGACGAACAGCGGCGTCACCTCGGTGCCCTTGAGCATGTCCCGAAGGGTGAGGAGGACGTCCCGGGTGATGAGCTTCAGGGCAGGCCGGACGCGCTCGTAGATCTCCACATTGTGCTGTACCGACTCACGCTGCGGCGCGTCCAGACTCTCCCAGTTACTCGGCATAATCCCAGCTTACGGCCGGGGTCCGACATGAACCCGCCGGCGCCGCTACGTTTCGCCTGCCGACGTTGAGCCGCGCACCACCAGGGAACTTTCCAGGACGAGTTCCTCCTGCTCCAACGCCCGCCCTTCCATCAGCCGGCGCAGCTGTTCACCAGCCTTCAGCCCCAGGCTCGCCGCCGGCAGGTGCACACTGGTCAGGCCCGGGCTGCTGGTCGCCGAATACGGCAGGTCATCGAACCCTGCCACGGCCAGCTCCGCAGGAATGCGCACTCCGGCCACGCGGGCTTCCTGCAGCACCCCGTACGCATGGGTGTCAGTGGCGCAGACGACGGCGGTCACCCCCGCGCGCTGCCAGTCCGGCCACGCGTCGGCGAAGACAGCCGCGGCAGCACCCACATCGATGGTGGTGGCGGGCATATGGTCCGGATCCACGGTCATGCCCAGTGATGCGGCTTCGGCCAGGAAGGCCTCCCGGCGGATGGAGAACGTGGCGGTTCCGGTAACGCTGTCCAGGTAGGCCACGCGCCTGTGGCCCGCCCCGGCAAGGTGCGCAGCCAGCTCCCGCGCACCCTGGGCGACGTCAAGGTTCACGGCCGGCGCAAATGACTTCAGGCCGGGAGCATCCAGCAGGACCAGGGGGCCGGCCACCGAAAGGTCCGCCAGGAACCCGGCATTCGGGGCATCAACCAAAAGCCCCGCCGGCCGCAGGGACATCAGCTTCCGGACGTCAGCAGCCTTGGGAAATTCACCTGAGTCCGTGACCGAGAGGAGCAGCTGGTAATTGGGCCCCAGCGATTCCCGGACCCCGCTGATTACCTTGGCGAAGAATGGGTTGGAGATATCCGGTGCCACCAGGATCACGATCGAACTGACGCCCTTGGCCAGCGAGCTTGCCGATGCCATCCACCACGTAGCCAAGCTCGGCAATGGCTTCCTGCACCCGGGAAATGTTGTCCTCGGAGACCCGGCCGGCCGTCTTGCCGTTGGCCACCAGCGACACCGTGGCAACCGAAACACCGGCCCGCGCGGCCACCATGGCCGCCGTCACCCTCCGGGGCCGCGCCCGCTGCTGCACCTGTTCCCCGGAATCCATGCCTCGATCTTATCGGCCCCCGGCCGCCGCAAGCGATGGCAAGGCATCAAGCGTTTGACGTGGGCAAACGCCATCGCAACGTTAAGCGCTTGACGTAGACCACAAAACGGTGCCATGATCACTCCCGGAATACTGGACCCCTGCCTCCCCGGCAGGCCCCAATGACGTGGAGAACCATCGTGGAACCAAACCCGCAACAGAGTCAGCACCAGCCCCGGAAGATCATCCTGGACTGCGACCCCGGCCACGACGACGCCGTGGCCCTGCTGCTCGCGCACGGCAACCCGGACATCGAACTGCTGGCCGTCACCACGGTGGTGGGCAACCAGACCCTCGAAAAAGTCACCCGCAACGCCCTGGCCGTAGGCACCATCGCCGGCATCACCGGCGTCCCCTTCGCCGCCGGCTGCCCGCGGCCCCTGGTCCGCAGCATCGAAACCGCCCCGGACATCCACGGCGAGTCCGGCATGGACGGCCCCGCCCTGCCCGAGTCCACCATCGAACTGGACCCGCGCCACGCCGTCGACCTCATCATCGACACCGTCATGGCCCACGAACCCGGCACCGTCACCTTGGTCCCCACCGCCGGCCTGACCAACATCGCCCTGGCCGCCCGCAAGGAACCGCGCATCGTGGAACGGGTCAAGGAAGTTGTCCTGATGGGCGGCGGCTACCACGTGGGCAACTGGAGCGCCGTGGCCGAATTCAACATCATCATCGACCCCGAGGCAGCCCACATCGTCTTCAACGAGAAGTGGCCCGTGGTGATGGTGGGCCTGGACCTCACCCACCAGGCGCTCGCCACCCCGGACGTCGTGGCGAAAATCGCCGCCATCGGCACCGCCCCGGCGAAGTTCGTCACCGAACTGATGGACTTCTTCGCCCACACCTACAAGGACGCCCAGGGCTTCGACTACCCGCCCGTCCACGACCCCTGTGCCGTGGCCTACGTGATCGATCCCAGCATCGTCAGCACCCGCAAGGTGCCGGTCAACATCGAACTGCAGGGCACCCTCACCCTCGGCATGACCGTGGCCGACTTCCGCGCCCCCGCGCCCGCCGACTGCCACACCAGCGTGGCCGTGGACCTGGACCACGCGCGGTTCTGGGACCTCGTCACCGACGCACTGGTCCGCATCGGCGAGCCCGGCACCGGTGACCACAAGGACAACGGCAACGCGTCCGACGTCGAACCCGGCCACAGTGCCCACCTCACCGCCGGAGGGGTCAAGTAAATGACTGCCACGACCACCGAAACCACCACCGGCCGCGGCAATACCGCAGCCCTCATGACCGCCCTGCTGGCCGCCTGCGTGGCGTTCCAGCTCAACGCCTCCATGCTCAGCCCCGCCCTGGTGACCATGGGCGAGGAACTCAAGACCGACCAGGCCGTCATCGGCCTCTCCCAGACTTGGTTCTTCACCGCCGCCGCCCTGTTCTCCCTGTTCCTGCCCCGCCTCAGCGACATTGTGGGGCGCAAGAAGGTCTTGGTGGGCATGATGGTGCTGATGGCCGCGGGCTCCGTCATCGCCGCGCTCGCCCCGGACGTCACCTGGCTCTTCGTGGGCCGCATCATCCAGGGCGTCAGCGGACCCACCGTCCCGCTTTGCCTGATCATGCTGCGCTCCGCCGTGAGCAACCCGCGCAAATACGGCACGCTCATGGGCCTCATCACCGCCGTCAACGGCGGCGTGGCCGGCGTCGACTCCTTCGTGGGCGGCTACTTCGCCGAGCACTTCGGCTTCCGCAGCATCTTCTGGCTGATGGTGGTCCTGGCTGCCGCCGCCACCGCCCTCGTCCTGGTCCTTGCCAGGGAGAGCAAGCCTGCCGCAGGCACCACCATGGACTGGCGCGGCGTCTTCTTCATCGTCGTGGCCGTGGGCGCCCTGCTGACCGCCCTGAACGAAGGCTCCAAGCTGGTGGCCGGCTTCTCCGCCGCCACGCTGATGCTGGGCATTGCGCTGGTCCTCGTCTCCGCCGTCGCCTTCTTCGCCTTCTGGCGCACCGAACAGCGGGCCGCCCAGCCGATGGTGGAAACCGTGCACCTGCGCCAGCGCGCCACCTGGGCCCCCCTGCTCACCACCACCCTGACCATGACCGGCATCTTTGCCGTCATCAACGGCATCGTCCCGGCCTACGTCCAGGCCGCGGCGCCCGGCTTCAGCATCGGCCCCACCGAAATGTCGCTGATCATCCTCACCCCGTACGCCCTGCTCGGCTGGCTGGTGGGTCCGCTCAGCGGGCGGCTGGCCCCCGTCCTCGGGTACACCAAGGTGCTGCGGATCGGGCTCCTCGGCAGCATCGCCGCACTGGCCGTCATCGCCTTCCTCGGCCTGGGCAGCCTGCCGATGATGATTGCCGGCACCGTCTTGCTGGGCATCATGTACGCCGGTACCGTCAACATCATGCTCAACGGACTCGGCGTTGTCCTCTCGCCCGCCGGCAACCCCGGCTTCCTGCCCGGCATGAATGCCGGCGCCTTCAACCTGGGTGCGGGCCTGAGCTTCCTCATCCTGCCCGCGGTCCTGGTGGCCACGCAGGCGCTCGGCGATGCGAAGGCCTCCTACCTGACCGTCGTGCTTGTCGGGCTGGCCCTCACCGTGGCGGCGTTCGCCGCCTCGCTGCTGATTCCCAAGCCGGTTGAGGCCGAGGTGGCCCCGTGAGTGCCGCGGCGCAGAACACCGGCCGGATCGTCGTCGTCGGCTCCTTGAATGCAGACCTGACCATCTACTGCGAACGCCTGCCGCAGCCCGGCGAGACGGTGCACGGCAACGGATTCGCCGTGAACCCGGGCGGCAAGAGCGCCAACCAGGCCGTGGCCGCGGGCCGGCTGGGCGGACACGTCAGCCTGGTGGGTGCCGTGGGGGATGACGCCAACGGCAACATGCTCCAGGCCTCGGTTGCCGGTGCAGGGGTGGACGTGGGGCACGTGCGGACCTCCAGCGAACCCACCGGCGTCGCGGTGATCGCCGTGGACGCCCACGGCGAGAACAACATCATCATCTCCGCCGGAGCCAACGGCACCCTGTCCCCGGCCGACGTCGCCGGCGCCGCGGACGTCCTGGACGGTGCCGCCGTCGTCAGCCTCTGCCTGGAGGTGGCCATGCCCACCGTGCTGGCCGCAGCCCAGGCAGGGCACGACGCCGGCGCAACCGTTCTGCTGAATCTGTCACCGTACGCGCACATTCCGGCGGAGCTGGCTGAACTGACAGACGTCCTGCTGGTGAACGCCCACGAGGCGGCGCTGTTCCTTGGCCCCGGGGCTTCGGTCCCGGGCGCGGACGCCCACGCGGCGCAATGGGATGCGGTCCGGGAGCGGTTTGCCGGGCGTGGGATCCGGCAGGTCCTGGTGACCCTCGGCGCGCACGGGTCCGTGGTGCTGGATTCGGAGGCGGCTCCAGGCGCCCAGGTAACCTTCGTGGCGCCCACGCGCGTGGACGCCGTGGACACCACCGGAGCCGGCGACGCCTTCACGGGAGCGGTTGCCGTCCGGCTGGCCGCCGGAGACGCCCTCGCCGAAGCCGCCGCCTTCGCCTCTGTGGCGGCTGCCCTGGCCACCACCCGGAAAGGCACCCAGGCGGCGTACCCGGAGACGGCCGACGTCGAACGCCGCCTCCGCGCGTCCTGACCCTTCGCCAGCCGGGGGCTACGCCCGGGCCTTGGTCTGGACGGAGGTCCGTTCGACGGCGGGGCAGTGGATCTTCGCTGCCCCGTCGACGGCAGGGTCGAGGCCCAGGAGCATGCGGACACCCGCAGCGCCCAACTCGTAATGCGGCAGGGCAACCGTGGACAGCGGCGGGCGCAGGTGGGCGGCAATCACTTCCTGGTTGTCGAACCCCACCACCGCCATGTCGTCCGGGATGGCCAGGCCGTGTTCCCGCAGGCCGTCATAGAGGCCCATGGCCATTCGGTCGTTGTAGCAGAACACGGCGGTGACATCCCGTTTGAGCAGCTCCGCCGTGGCCCGGTAGCCGCCTTCCTGGTCCGGATAGGACTCCATCACCAGGGCCGGATCGAACGGGACGCCCCCTCCTCCAGGGCCTGCCGGTATCCGGCCAGCCGGCCATCCTTGGCCGGCGCCGGAATGGTGGCATTGATGAACGCGATGCGCCGGTGGCCGTTCCGCAGCAGGATCTCCGTGGCCGAGCGGCCACCCTGGACCTCGTCCGGGACGACGGCCCGGGCGCCCGGCTCGTTCGAAAAGCAGTTCACCAGCACAAAGTCGGCTTCGCGCAGCGGGGCCGGGATATCGGTGGCCCGGTGGAACCAGGTGGAGTAGAGGATGCCGCGGACCTTGTATTCGAGCATCATGCTGATGGCGTCCTGCTCCAGCTCGCCGTTGCCCTCGGTATTGGCAATGAGCAGCGCATACCCGTGCTTCCATGCCTCGTCCTGCGCCCCGTGGATGATCTGGCCGGCAAAGGGCGTGGTGGCCACGCCGTCGGCCACCAGCCCGATGAACTTGGAGGTGCCGCTGACCAGGGTCTTTGCCATCGCGTTGGGCCGGTAGCCCAAGGTGCGGAGGGCCTCCTTCACCCGCCGCCGGGTTTCCTCGGCAATGCGGGCGTCCTTCTTCTTGTTGACCACCAGCGATACCGTGGCGGTGGAAACACCGGCCGCTTCCGCGACCTCGCGGAGGGTCACGGGGTGGGCCCGCTCCGGCGCGTGCGGCGGATCCTGCGGCGCGCCGCCGGCCGCGCCCGCACCATTCTCCATTGAACTCATCTGCCCTCCTTCAGGAGTATATCCAGCAGCAGGTGCCATCATCCCTTGGTCGCCCCGCTCTCGAGCCCCTGGATCATGGCCTTGTTGAGCACCAGGAACACCAGCAGGAGCGGGGTGATGGTGACGCACACGGCCGCAAAGGTCGCCGTCCAGTCCACCTTGCCCATGGCGCCGATGTAGTTCTGCAGGCCCAGGGGGATGGTCTTGAGGTCCTCGGAGAGCACGAAGGTGTTGGCGAAAATGAAGTCGTTCCAGATGAAGATGCTGTTCACCAGGACCACGGTGACTACCGTGTTCACTGACAGTGGCAGCGTGATCAGGCCGAAGATCCGGTACGGTCCCGCCCCGTCCAGGGTCGCCGCCTCATATGTCTCCTTGGGAATATATTCGTAGAACGAGGAGAACAGATAGACGGACATGGGCAGGGAGAAACCGGCCAGCGGGATGATCATCGACTGGTACGTATCCAGCAGGTTCACCTGCGAGTAGTCGATGAACAGCGGAACCAGCGCGATCTGCACCGGGACGATGATGCCGATGAGGAACAGCCCGCGGACCAGCTTGCTGAGCCGGAACCCGAGTACCTGGATGGCATAGGCGGCCATCATCCCCAGCAGGACGATGAGCACGTTGGCGCCCATGGTCACCACGAAGCTGTTCAGGATGTTCCGGCCGAGGTCGCCGGTTTCGAAGGCCCGGGCGTAGTTCTCCCACGTCAGCGAACTCGGCAACGCGAAGGGGTCGCCGGTGGCGAAGTCGTGTTCGCTGCGCAGGCTGGTCAGGAACAGCCAGGCCAGCGGATACACCTGCACGATCACGATGAGCATGATCAGCACGCGGGAGAGTGTGCGGAACAGGTCCGGCCGGCGTTTGCGGCGCCTCACGGCGGCCCTGGGAGGTACGACGGCGGGCGGCTGGGCGGGCGGGGCTGCCTGGGTGATCATGCGTCTGCCTTTCGCTTCAGCAGGAACAGGATGAGGCCGACGGCGGCGAGGCACTCGATGACGATGAACACCGAGATGGTGCTCGCGTAGCCAAAGTCCGTGCTGGTGAACGCCGTCTTGTACATATAGGTGGTGAGCAGGTCGGAGGACTGCCCCGGACCGCCGTTGGTCATCAGGTAGGGGATGTCGAAACCCCGCAGGCCGTAGGTGGTGGCCATGATGGTGGTGGTGATCCACACCGGGCGGATGTACGGGAACCGGATCTTGCTGAACAGGGTCCAGCGGGACGCGCCGTCCAGGACGGCCGCTTCCTCCAGTTCCTTGGGCACCGCGAGCAGTGCCGCGTAGATGATCAGCATGTACAACCCGGTGAACCGCCAGCCTTCCGGTGCGGACACGGCCGCCAGGACCGTGTTCACATCCGACAGCCACGGCCGTTCCAGGCTGCCCAGCCCGATCCAGTGGAGCAGCTGGTTCAGCAGCCCCACTGGTTCCAGCGAGTAGATCCGGACGAAGAGGAAGGCAATGGCCACCGTGGAAATCACGGCCGGCAGCAGGTAGAGGGTCTTGATGAGCTCCCGTCCGCGGCGGAGGGAGGTGAGGAGGCTGGCGACTGCCAGGGCACCGCCGAGCTGCAGCACCAGGCAGATGGCGAGGTAGATCAGCGCGTTCAGGAACGCCCGCCAGAAGATGTCATCGCCGACGAACATCCGGATGTAGTTCGCCAGGCCGACGAATTCCATCTCGCTGATGCCGTTCCAGGAGAAGAAGCTCAGGAACAGGGACTGGAGGATGGGGAAGAGGACCGCGGCGCCATAGAGCAGCAGCGGCGGGAGCAGGAAGACCAGGACCGATGTCCGTGACCTGTTGGGCAGCATGGCGGACCTTTACTTGAAGAACTTGGGGGCGTTCTGGGCGATGGTGCTGTCCAGGGTTTCCGTGAACTGCTGGGGAGTGACCTCGCCCTGGACCAGCAGGACCAGTTCCTGCTGGAGCCGGCCGTTGGTGGTGGGGTCCAGCTGGGTGTCCCACGGCATGGCCTGCTTGGACCCGAGGTCCTTTGCCTGGTCCAGGGCCTTTTGGAACAGCGGCGTGGCGTTGGCGGGGACGGTGGTCTGGACGTCGGTGGTGGGCGACAGTGCGCCGGTGGCCGCGTATTGGGCCGGGTACTTCTTCAGCGCGAACTTCAGGAAGTCGCTGACCAGGGGATCGTAGGTCTTGGCGTTGACGGCCATGCCAATGCCCGACGGCGAGACGAACTCGTTCGCCGCCGTCACCGATCCTGCGGTGGTGGGCAGGGTGAAGAAGTCGACGTCGTTGCGGACGGCGGGGTTGAGCTTGTCGGTGGCCAGGCTGGGCAGCTCCCAGGTTCCGATGTTGTACATGGCGGCCTGGCCGGAGGTGAACTGGTTCTGCGCGTCGGAGTAGCCCTGTGCGGAGAAGCCGTCCTGGAAGCACTTGGCCTTGCCCAGTTCGGCCATCCAGTTGACGGTCTTCTGCCCGGCGGCATCGCTGAACTTGGCATCGCCCTTCTTCAGTTTCTGCACAAAGTCGGGGCCGGCTTCGCGGAACGGCTGGTAGGCGACGTACCGCTCCAGCGGCCACTGGTCCTGGCCGTCGATGGCAATGGGGGTGATTCCCTTGCTGCGCAGGGCGGTGCACATGGCGGGGATATCGTCCAGGGACTTGGGTACGGCTACCCCGGCCTTCGCCAGCAGTGCCTTGTTGTACCACATGAACTCAAGCTCGAACTGGAACGGAATCATGTAGAGGGAGCCGTCGTCGAAGCGCTGGTAGTCCAATGCCCCCGGGCGGTAGTTGCCGTAGATGTCCAGGGATTAAGCAGCTTCTCGGCGTCGAGCATCTTGCCCTGTTTGGCCAGCTGCTGGGCGAACGGGGTGGCATCGGTGTCGAAAAGTTCGGGAAGTTTGTTGGCCGCGGCCAGGGTCTCAAGCTTCTGGATGTAGGAGGGCCGGTCAGGGGTGGTGATCAGGTTCAGCTTGAAGCCGGGGTGGTCCGCGGCGTATTCGTCGGCCAGCTTCTTCATGATGTTGATGACGGCGCCATCTGCCGGGCGGGAGAGGAGCCAGGAGATCTCATGGGGCTTGATCTCGCCGGTGGGGCTGACGTCGGAGGAATTCGTGGAACTGCCGCCGCCACAGGCGGTCAGTGCCAGGGCGGTGGCGGCTGCGACGGCGGCAGCGCGGAGCAGGTTCTTCATTGGGGCAATCTCCCTTGATTGAACGGATCGTTGGAACGGGTCGGATGGAACGGAGGATGGGTATTCAGTTGTCGGTGCGCTTGCGGACTTCGAGATCTGTGACAGTGACCGAACCTTCGCCGGCGAACACGCCCAGTGCGCCGGCGGCGAGGTCGTAGATGCGGGCACTCAGGGCCACCTGCCGGTCCACGACGGCGACGCACAGATCGCCGTCCACCACCATTTCCAGCGTGTGGCGTCCGGGTGCGAGGTCGCACGGGCGTTCAAGTTCTATGGCGTACGGGACGTCGCCCGAGACGTGCCATTGGGCGTCGCCGGTGACGGCTCGTGGCCAGCGGTCGAACACCAGGCGTCCGCGTTTCGGTTCGAGGCGGAGGACGTAGGAGTGGTCCCCGTCCGCAGTCGACCGCAGCAGCAGCCCGCATTCCGTGGTGCCGGGACCGATGTCCAGCACCGCCTTGGCGTAGAACTGCGTGGGCATCGGATTCGCGGAAATGGCGGCAGCGTAGCCGTCCGGGACGTCCAGCCGGAGGGGCAGCCCGCTCCCAAGCTCAAGCGGGACATCGTCCCAGAAGCTGTCCACCAGTTCGTCGGCGAACCCGAACGCCAACGTCCCGTCGGCGTTTTGACGGGCCTCCAGCACGGCCATGGTGCCCGCCCATTGCCAGGCGCCGTCGTCGGAATTTCCTTCCTTGCTGGCGATCCAGCCGAAGAAGAACCGCCGGCCGTCCCGCTCCGCCGTTTTTGCAGCGTAGAAGGCGCGCCCGTCGATGCTGTCCCGGGCCGGAACGGTCCATGGGCCGTCGGGGCTCGTGGCCATCCGGTACCGGGTGGTGAAGGTTTCGGAGAATTCCGAGTAGACCATGTACCACCAGCCGCCCCACTGGAACACGTCGGGGCACTCATGGGTGATGTACCGGCGGGGATCCCAGAAGGGTTCGGCATCGGACCAGGTCATCAGGTCGGTGGAGACGCACTGCGCGATCACGCCCCGGCGGCGGTCCGGTCCGGTGGAGTGCCTGGCGGCGAGGAGCATCCGCCACACGCCGGCTGCCTCATCGCGGAAGACGAAAGGGTCCCGCCAGTCTGCGGAATCGTAGCCGTCCGGGGCGCCGAAGGTGAGTTCGGGGTGCTTGGTCCAGGTGGCCATCCCGTCGGTGCTGGTGGCCTGCATGACCAGTTGCAGGGGCAGGCCGCCGGGGCCGAGGTTGGCCGGGTTCTGGCCCGTGTAAAAGAGGTGGTGGACGCCGGACTCGTCGGCGACGATGCTGCCGGTATAGCAGTTGAAGTCCAGGTCGTCTGCGGTGCCGTGGTGGAGGGCCACGCCATGGTCCTGGAACTGCGTGAGGTCTTTGGTGGTCACCAGGTTCCACGCCGTACCGGGCTTCGGATCGGCGCGCACTTCATGAAGATAGAAGAGCCAGAACTCGCCATCCTTCTGGAAGGGGATAAGGTCGCCAACCCACGCATCGGCGGGCTGGAAGAAGACTGGGTAGCTCATCAGCGGTGATGTCCGTTCTGCTAAAGCGTTTGATCACCTAGAAGCTAACGTGAAAGCAAGCGCTGATCAAGCGTTTTAGCAAAAATACTTTCCGAGGGGCCCAAGGCTCCATTTATGACGTAGGCCACTTTGCTGAAACGCTTGACCAATCCAGCCGGGCTGGGTATCTTGTCCTGCTAAAGCGCTTAATCACTGCGGTGACCGTGCGGACCAACGAGGGTTCCCCACTGAGCGCCCGGCGGCGGAGCCGCCGCCCCCGCGAGAGGAAGTCAATGATGACCCATGCCATGTCCCGCCGCCACATCCTGCAAGGCACCGGAGCAGGAGCGTTCGCCCTCCTGGCGGCCGGAGCCATATCCGCCCCACCCGCGCACGCCCGGGATTCCCTGCGCGCGGTCTTCCACATGACCCCGCCATCGGGATGGCTGTGCGACCCCCAGCGGCCGGTGTTCGTCAACGGGGCCCACCACCTGTACTACCTGCATTCCACGCAAAACAACGGGCAGGGCGGGTGGGACCATGCCAGCACCACCGACGCCGTGGCCTTCACGCATCACGGCGTGGCGCTGCCGCTGCAGCCCGATTTTCCCGTGTGGTCCGGATCCGCAGTGGTGGACACCGCCAACACCGCAGGCTTCCGCGCCGGAGCGATCGTCGTGCTCGCCACGCAGCCCACGGACGGCATCAGGAAATACCAGGAGCAATACCTCTACTGGTCCACCGACGGCGGTTACACGTTCACGGCCCTCGCGGACCCGGTCATCGTCAACACGGACGGCCGGGCGGCCACCACACAGGCAGAGATCGACAACGCGGAATGGTTCCGGGACCCGAAGATCCACTGGGACGCTGCCCGCAACGAATGGGTGTGCGTGATCGGCCGCGCCCGGTACGCCGCCTTCTACACATCCGTGAACCTGCGGGACTGGCAGCTGAAACGCAACTTCGACTACCCCAACCATGCGCTGGGCGGCATCGAGTGTCCGGACCTGTTCCAGATGAAGGCCGACGACGGCACCTGGCATTGGGTGCTGGGCGCCAGCATGGACGCCTACAGCATCGGGTTGCCCATGACGTACGCCTACTGGACCGGAACCTGGGACGGAAACCAGTTCCTTGCCGACGACGTGGACAACCCGCAATGGCTGGACTGGGGCTGGGACTGGTATGCGGCGGTGACCTGGCCGGTGCCGGACGCGCCGGAGACGCGCCGATACGCCGTCGCCTGGATGAACAACTGGAAATACGCGGCCCGGGATGTTCCCACGGACGCCACCGACGGGTACAACGGCCAAAACTCGATCGTTCGCGAACTTCGCCTGGTCCGCCAGGGCGGAGGCTGGTACAGCCTCTTGAGCAGCCCGGTTCCCGCGCTCGCAGGCTACGCCACCTCCACCATGGTGCTCCCGGACCGGACGGTGGACGGCAGCGTTGTCCTGCCCTGGAATGGCAGGGCCTATGAGCTGGAGCTGGACATCTCCTGGAGCGCCGCGGCGAACGTTGGCGTGTCTGTCGGCCGCTCCGCGGACGGTGCCCGCCACACAAATATCGGCAAATACGGTGCTGAGCTCTACGTCGACCGCGCGCCCTCGGACCTTGCCGGCTACTCACTGGTGCCGTATACCCGTGCCGCGGCCCCCATTGACGCCGCCGCCAGGTCCGTGCACCTGCGCATCTTCGTGGATACCCAGAGCGTGGAGGTGTTCGTGAACGCCGGGCACACGGTCTTGTCGCAGCAAGTGCAGTTCACCGACGGCGATACCGGCATCTCGTTCTACAGCGACGGCGGACCGGCCGTCTTTTCCGGAATCACCATCCGTGCCTTCTGAACGGTCTAGCTGAGCGCTTCCAGGGTGGTGCCGGTGTAGTCCGCGAGCTGCGCCAGCAAGGCGTCCTGGAAGCGGGGATCGCCGGCTGCCGGATGCGGGGTTTGCCGCTTCTGGTGGTACCAGTAGCCGCCGCTGGCCACGGCCTCCGGATCATCGCTGGTGGCCAGCCACTCCTGGGTGCGGTGGCCCAGTTCCAGGCTGTCCGGCGCGGACCTGCCACCCATCCGCGTGGGCACCCAGCCGGGGTCGACGGCGTTACTGGCGACATGTGGCACCAGCCGGGCCAGCGCCAAGGTCAGCGCTGTGACCTGGAGCTTGGTGGTGGAGTAGGAGGCCGTCGTCGTGCGCCCTTCCCAGCCCAGGCCCGCCAGTCCGGCGTCGCCGCCGCGGTGCATGCCGCTGCTCAGGTAGACCAGGCGCCGCGGACCCGGCATGAGTGCCGTCAGCAGGTAAGGGGCAACCACGTTGACGGGCAGCAGGGCCGGGCCGCTGAGTACGCCGGCGTTGTGGATGACGGCGTCGATGCCGCCGATTCCGTTGGCGTCCGCCGCCAGTTGCCTGACGTCCGCCAGGACGGCCAGGTCTCCGACGACGCTGCGCGCCCCGCGGTCCAGCAGGTGCTGTACTGCGGGGAGCCGCCGGGAGGACCGCGCATGCACGATCACCTCGTGGCCGTCCCGGAGCAGCGTCTCCGCCGTCGCCAGGCCCAGCCCCTCAGTGGAGCCGGTGATGAAGATGCGTGCCACGGTCAGCCTTTCCTTCGATGGTGGGAGGCGTGACGGCCCAGGCGTCACGCCAAGGCCGTCACATCCGAGAACATCCGGTCAACGGCGCGGGGGGCAAAGATGTCGCGCATCACCAGTGTGGTGAGTCCGTGGCAGGCCGCCAGGTCTTCCGGGTGGCCTGCTTCCACCACCATGCCTTCGGCGATCCGGTCAACGACGTCGGCGAGGACCCGGCGGGCCACCCGCTCCACGAACGTTGCCAGGGAACCCAGCTGCCCGCCGAGTACCAGCCGGTCCGGGTTCAGCGTGGTGACGGTGGCGGCAAGTGCCTGCCCCAGGACATCCGCAGCCGAGTCGAGGGCGTTCAGCACCTCGGCGTTTCCGGCCATTGCTGCATCGCTGACCTGGGCCGCCGTCGAAAAGTCCAGATGACCGAGCTGGTCCTGGATGGCGCGGCCGGAACTGTAGGCTGCGAGGCAGCCGCGGCGCCCGCACCGGCACAGCGGTCCGTCCGGTGTCATCCGGATGTGGCCGATGTCGCCGGCCGACCCGTGGGCGCCGCGGAGGATTGATCCCTCCACCACGATGCCGCAGCCGATGCCCGTCCCGACCTTCACATAGACAACCGTTTCGGTGTCGCTGTTCCGTTCGCCCAGGGCGGCGGCGCGCGCATCATTTTCGATGACAAGGGGTAGATCCCATGCCGCTTTTACGGCCGACACCACCGAGTCCGGGGCCCAGCCTGGGATGGTGGTTGGGTGTTTTACGAATCCGGTGACTGCCTCCACCGGCGCGGGGAGGCTGACACCGATGCCCAGGAGGGTCTCATCAGCGCCTTGCGCCAGCAGCGCGCGTCCGTCCTGGATCAAGGGATCCAGGACGGACGCGGCGGGATCACTGATATCCAGCCCCCTGGTCACGGAGCGCAGTTGCCTGCCCGTGGTGTCGGCAATGCTCACGGTGCCGTGGGTCTGGCCGAGCGTGATGGCCAGGACCACCCGGCCCCGGTCTTCGAAACGGATCTTCCGCGAAGGGCGCCCGCCGGTTGAATCCAGAGGTTCTGCTTCATAGATGTAACCCCGGCGGGTGAGGGTATCCAGCCGTTCATACAGCGTGGCCCGCGACATCCCGGTGGTGGAAGGAGCTGCTGGCGGGACAATCCGTCCGCGGCGCGGATCAGCTCCAGCAGGTGTCCGTGCGACGTCGCTCCACCCAAGCTGGCAGGCACTCTCTCAACGGTCACGCGGCCCCCTTCTCCCGGTCCACAAGCCTACTTGCCTGACGCGTCCTCCCGCGCGGTTCCCATCCACTCCAAAGCTGCTGCCGCTGTCCATGCCTGGGCGAGGCTCCCCAGCGGTTCGCCGGTGAAGGGCTCGTAGTACTCGCCGAACTGAAGGTCGGAGAGCTGCTGGAGTGATGCGGACCGGAGCTCCTCGAAGAGCCCCGTGGCACCGTCACGTGCGCTGGCCCAGCCCAGCAGCAGGTTCAGGAAGGGCCACACCGGTCCACGCCAATAGGTCCGCGGCCGGAACGCACCGCTGGCCGGCGAGGTCGAAGGGGGCAGTGGAAACCGGAGCTCCGGGAAACCCATCCAGCGCGGTCCGCGCAGGAGGTCGCGCTGGGCCGCGAGGAGGGCAGGATCGCCGCCGGCAACGAGGGGGGCGAAGCCGGAGACCGTCTCGGTGCCGATCCACTCCTTGGCGAGCACGTCGTAGTCCCTGGCCAGCCCGGTTTCCGGGTCCACCGTGGACGCCACCCCCGCACGGAACCGCGCCGCCATTCCCTGGAGCTCCAAGGCATCCTGTTCGCGTCCGAGTTCCAGGGCCAGGCCGGCGAGGACCTCGCTGGACGCCGCCATGATGGCGGAGAAGAAGACGTCCCGGACCCGGAAGTCGACCACGTCCTGCACTGCGGTGTCATCGAATTTAACCTCTGCCATCTGCTGCACCAGCCAGAGGTACTTGGTGTACTCGGCGTCGTCGGGCCGTTCGCTGGCGTCCGCGACGTGCAGGACGTCCCGGCGGGAATAGGCCGGAACGGCCCCCGGCGCGATCCTTGAGTAGGGGCCGTCCCAGCGGGGTGAATTATCGAAGCCCGATTCCCAGCCGTGGTGGATTTCGACCAGGCCCACACCGTCCGGGTCGCGGACCGTGGCCAGCCACCGGTGCCACGCCAGCCAACCGTCAAAGGACTCGGCCAGGAACTCCTCGGCCGCTTCCTGGTCGGCGCCGCCGTTTTCCCGCCCGCGGTCAACGATGTGGCGCAGGGCGATGGCGTGCACGGGCGGTTGGCAGATGCCGCTGCTGCGGATTCCTGCGGGCAGTGCTGCAGCGTCTGCTGTTCCCCACCGGTCGAAGCCCGGGAAGTAGCCGGTGTCATTGTCGCTGAAGACGATGTGCGGAATCATCCCCGTGGACCACTGCGCGCCCAGCAGACTGCGCAGTTCCGTGACGGCGCGGGGGACGTTGGTGCGGGCAAGCCCGATGGCAACGAATGCCGCGTCCCAGCTCCACATATGGGGGTAGAGGTTGGGGGCCGCGCTGGTCATGGTGCCCAGGTCGTTGATCCTCAGGACGTCGATGGCGGCTGAGCGCAGTTCTTCACTGGACAGGGAGCGGGTCGGGTTCATTTGGCCTCCAGTGCCATTGATGTTTCGCGGTCATAGACGCGCATAGTGTTCGGGGCGAAGCCCAGCCAGATGGTGTGCCGGGGAGCCGTCTTGAAAGTGGGCGGTGCCTGGACCTTGAGGCTGTGGCCGTCCACATCCACCGTGAGCAGGACGGTGGATCCCATCGGTTCGACGACGAGGACCGTGGCCGCCACGTCGCCTGAAGAGCGCTGGTTGCTGACTGTCACGTTCTCCGCCCGGACGCCCAGGAGAACGTCCTTGCCCGCAAAAGAGCGCAGGATGGACGGCGCCATGAGCTGCTGTTCACCCAGGACCAGCGTGCCGCCGTCGTGGCTGACCGCGGCATCCAGGAAGTTCATGGGCGGGGACCCGATGAAGCCGCCCACGAACTGGTCGGCAGGCGCGTCGTAGACGTCCAGCGGATCTCCCAGCTGGACGATGCGGCCCTTGCGCATGACGGCCACCTGGTCGCCGAGGGACAACGCCTCGCTTTGGTCGTGGGTGACGTAGACCGTTGTGGTGCCGAGGTCCTGGACGATCTTCTTCAGCTCGGACCGGAAGGTCAGGCGCAGCAGGGCGTCGAGGTTGGACAGCGGTTCATCCATCAGCAGCACATCGGCATCCATCACGATGGCCCGTGCCACGGCCACCCGCTGCCGTTGTCCGCCGGAGAGGTTGGCCGGAAGCCGGTCCAGGTATGGACCCAGCTGGAGAAGGTCGGCGGCCCACTGGACCTTCCGCTCAATCTCGTCGGCCGGCACCTTCGCCATCCGCAGCCCGAAGCCGATGTTGTAGCGGACCTTGCGGTGCGGAAACACGGCGTAGGACTGGAACACCATGGAGAGGTTGCGCTTGTTTGGCGGCAGGTAAGTGACGTCACGGCCGCCGATGGAGATCGAGCCGGAGTCCGGAAGTTCGAGTCCGGCGATCATCCGCAGCAAGGTGGTCTTTCCGCAGCCGGACGGTCCGAGCAGGACGGTGAACTCGCCGTCGCGGATGGAGAGGGACACGTCGTCCGTGGCGCGCTCGGATCCGCCCGGATACGTCTTCACAAGGTTGGAAATCTGGATATCAGCCACAATCGGCTCCTTCGGGGAAAGTGGGGGCAGGCCGGCGCGGCCTAACGGATGGTTGAGCCCCACATGTTGGTGAGGTAGCGGCGCATCAGCGCGATGAAGATGATGGACGGAATGACCAGGGCAAAACCGCCCGCAAACCGGTAAGCCAGCGGGGAGTCGGACAGCGAGCTGAGGACCTGGGCGGGGAGGGTGCGGTGGTCAAGGGTGAGGATCGATGCACCCAGCACTTCGTTCCAGGACATGACGAAGGTAAAGATCGACGCCGCGGCGAGGCCCGGCAGTGCCATGGGCAGCACCACCCTGCCGAACGCGCCGAGCGGTGAGCAGCCAAAAAGGCGTGCCGCTTCCTCGACATCGATGGGAACGCTGAGGAAAACGCTGGCGGAGATCAGGATTGTGGTGGGCAGCGCCAGCGCGGTGTGCAGGAGGATCACTGCATAGGTCGTGTCGTAGATGTCCACCGTGAGGAAGAGCCTGGCGAGCGGGACGGACAGCACCACGATCGGCAGGGCACGGGTGAACAGCAGGAAGAGTTGGTAGGGGTCCTTGCCTCGGAAGCTGAAGCGGGCCAGCGCGTATCCCGCGGGTACGCCGATCAGCGCTGCCAGGATCAGCGTACCGGTCCCGACGATCAGCGAGTTCCCCAGTGCCCCGAAAATGCCCGTCGCCCCCAGGAAGCCGTTGAGCGTTTCCACGGAGAGGTTGGTGGGAAGGAGCGAGAGCGGAAAATCGTTGAGCGACGCCCTGGTGGAAAGCGCTGCGAGGGAGATCAGGTAGATGGGAATCAGCATGAACAGCGAGACGGCGATGCATGCCGCCTGCAGCAGGAACCGGTTCCGCTTCTGCCGGGCGATGGGTGTGGTGTCCACTGTGGGGCTCATCGGAGTCCTCCCTGGTTCTTGTCGCGGAGCGCCCGCAGGTAAAAGATCGACGTGGCCATCGAGACGACGAGGATGACCAGGGCCAGTGCGGCAGCCACGTTGGGGTTCTGCAGCCCGGTGTACCAGCGGTACGTTTCGCCCACCACCAGGGGGAAGTTCTGGCCGGTCAGCGCCTGCGCCACGGCGAACGTCTGGAAAGCGAGGATGGTCCGGAGGATCAAGGCCACCTGGAGGCTGGGTTTCAGCAGCGGCAGGGTCACGTGCCGCAGGCGCTGCCAGAACGTGGCACCAAATACCTGCGCGGCCTCGTCGTAGTCCTTGGGGATGCCTTGGAGCCCGGCGACGACGATGATCAGCACCAGGGAGGTTGCCCGCCAGAGTTCGGCGATGAGGACGCAGGTGAACATGCTGGTCTGGTTGTCGTAGGCGAGCCACGAAGTGCCCTGCAGGCCCATCCATGAGAGCACCGAGTTCAGGTATCCGCGGTCGTTGAAGATCGCAAGCCAAACCAAACCGGCCGCCAGGTCGCTGAGGGCCAGGGGAATGGCCCAGATGAAGAAGTGGACCTTGTGCAGCCGCGGATTGCTCCGCAGCATCAGGGCCATGGCGATCGCAAGCGCGAACTGCAGGGGGATCATCACAACGATCAGGAGCAGCGTGTTGCGGACTGCCGGCCAAAAGTACGGGTCCTGCACCATGCGGCTGACGAACTCGAGGGTGAAGCCCTGGTCATCCTTGAAGGCCTGCAGGACGCCTTGGATAACGGGCCAGCCCAGGAGCAGGGCCATGAAGATGACGGACGGGGCAATCAGCAGGACCGCGGGCGGTATCCTGCGCCGCCGCGGTGGAGCAACTGTTGCGGCTGCTGTGGGGGGTGCCTCTACGGCCATTACGCTACCTCGCATTTCATCGAGATCGGATCGGGCGCCCAGCAAGGAACATTCAGGCCCTTCAGGATGGTGTTCAGCTGGGTTGCCTGCGTATCGAGGACCTGCTGGATGGGCCGGGTTTCCAGGCAAATCTGCTGGAAGCAGTTCTTGAAGATCTGTGAAACTTCCCCTTCCTTGGCGCCCAGCCCTACCGGCGGAAGTGCCAGCAACGCCCCGGCGGATCGCTGTTGCCGGCGTACCGCTGCGGCCTCCAGCGCGATGGCACCGGTCAGGTCCGAGGGAAGTTCGGTCTGGACCACAGGGAAGAACGCGTTGCTGCGCAGGGTCTCGATCTGGGAGGCCGGCTCGGTCAGGGCCCGGATGGCCTTCTCGGCAAGATCGCGGTCCTTGCCGTTCCTGGGCAATGCCATACCCGCGATGATCAGCATGTATCCGCGCCCTTTCGGCCCACGGGGCGCCGGGACCATGAGCCAGTCGTCGGGTTTGTCTGCCGGCGCGTTGACCAGGCGTGCAACGTGGTCCCAGGCGACCAGGATTTCGCCGCGGGCGAGTGGTTCCTGCATGTAGTCGTAGTTGGTGGAGGCCGGGGCCATTGCGGACCACAGTTCCTGCATATAGGACCACGCGGCCACCGCATCCTGGTTGCGGAACGTGGTGATTTGGCCGCCGGTAAAGCTGGGCAGCAGGAACCCCTGGTAGAAGCGGTGGTGCAGGCCTTTGGGGCCGGCGGGCATCCCGAATACCGGCCTGCCGGCACCCTGTTTGGCGGCTTTGGCCCAGGCCAGGTAGCCCTCGTAGGTCAGGTCATTGACGTCCACGCCGGCGGGCAGCCACTCCAGGGCCTTCTTGTTCACGGCCACCACGTAGGTGGCTTGCATCCAGGGGACATACCGCGAGGTGGAGCCGCCCACCTTGGTGAGGTCAAGCATTTCCTTGGTGAACCCGCGCCCGGCCAGGTCCCGGAGGAGGGCGTCGACATCCTCGAGGGAATCGGCGAGAGGGGCCAGTTCACCGTGCAGGCCGCCCAGAAGGGAGGTTTTCACGTTTCCTGCGGCCGCCTGGGTGCTCACCGTTGAGGAGAAAACGCCGGGGTCCACGGAGTTGTAGGCCATGGGCACCTTGGCGAACTTCTTGAGGACAGCTTCGTACCGTTGCTTTTCTTCCACCGGGGTGAACTGGGTGGACAGGAACCCTACGGTTCCCTGGCCTGCGGCCGCGCCGCTGGTGTCGAACCCCGCGCAGGATGCCAGGAACGGCGCTGACATGGCCGTTCCCAATCCGGCCAGGAGGAGGCTTCTGCGGGAAACGGCACTGCGCCGTTTGTGGAATGTGGTGTCTGTCATTGACTGCTCCCATCGGATGTGCGCCACTGCACAAACTTTCGTTTAAGCATTAGACATAAGTGGCGCAGTGTCAACCCTCCGAGGGGAGCATGCGGCCCCGGAGTTAACGGAAGAGCCCGGTGCCGCCGTGCGGCACCGGGCTCTGGATCGCACGGATTAGTGGCGGATGCCGCCGTCGTGCGTTCTGACTGCGGCGGTTCCGTCCACCGGCCCGGCTGCGGGGCCTGCTCCCGTTGCCGCGAACAAGCGGGCCTTTTGCGTTGCGGGGCCGAAGATGGCCAGGGCGACGGCGCCGAAGAGCCAGGTGCCGGCGATGAAGAAGAAGACGCTCTGGTAGCCGCTGCCGTTATAGAGGGCAGCGATGATCAGCGGACCGGCAGCATTGGAAAGCCGGCCCAGTCCGTAGGATACGCCGGTGCCCATGGAGCGTCCGTTGGTGTCGAACAGTTCGGGCGAGTAGGCGTAGGCAAGAGCCGTGTAGCCGCGCTCGAACAAGTTGACCAGGAAGCCGAACAGGACGATCAGCACCGGGTTGAACGTGAGGCCGTAGAGGAGGCCGCACACGGCGATGACGCTGCCAAAGACCACCAGGGACCACTTCCGCTCGAAGCGGTCCGTGACCAGGGATGCGAGATAGGAGCCGAGGGGCGCGCCAACTGTGGTCAGCGCCACGTAGAAGATGGAGTTTTCAACGCTGAAGCCTTCCTTGGCCAGCAGCGTCGGTGCCCAGCTGGAGTAGCCGAAGAAGCCGATGGTCTGGGTGACCCAGAGGACGGTGAGCAGGAGGGTAGGTGCCAGGTATTTCTTCTGCAGCAGCAGCGTCAGGGGTGCCTTGGCGGCGGCGGGAGTCTCGGCCGGGGCGGCGGGCGCGGGGAGGGCTCCCTTTTCTGCGCTGACGGTAGCCTCGATTTCCTTGAGGATGGCGTCCGCCTTGGCGTAGTCGCCCTTGTTTTCATACCAGCGCGGGGATTCCTTGAGCCGCCGCGTGAACAGGATGAAGAGGATGCCCAGTGCGCCCCACACGTAGACCAGCCGCCAGGTCCAGTCAGCCAGGGGAACCACCAGGCTGGCGATGAGGTTGGTGGCCGGTGTCCCGCAGATGCCGATGACGATCGCATACGCCTGGTATTTGCCGCGCTTGGCCGCGGGGAACAGTTCGTTGACGTAGATGACCGCCACCACTGTCATGGCCGAGAGCCCGGCCGAGGTGAGGATCCGGAAGAGGCCGAGCGACACGATGTCCCAGGAGAACGCGGCTACCAGCGAGAAGGTCGCGTACCAGAGGGTGGTGATGACCAGGGCGTTCTTGCGGCCCCAGCGGTCTGCCATCCAGCTGGCGATGAGTGAGCCGAAGAACATGCCAACGAAGGATGCGGACGTCACGTACGCCACCTCGTTGACGCTGACACCCCACAGCTTGATCAGTTTGGGCACGGTGGTGGCGAAGCTGTTGATGTCGGCGAACTCGAAGAAGTAGGCGAACGAGACGGCCACCAGGGCGATCTTATGGAATTTGGAAATTGGCAACCGGTCGAGGCGGTTGGCGGCGTTGGAATGCATCATTGAAATCCTTGGGGCAAGAGGTCGGAGGCTCCGGGGGAGGGCTAGGCGTTTTCGCCGGGCCAGTAGAGGTTCATGGGGTTGCTGACGAGCAGTTTGTGCTGAAGCGCCGGGGTGGTGGCCACGTGCGGGATGTAGTCCACCAGCAGGCCGTCGTCCGGCATGTGGTGGGTGAGGTTCGGGTGCGGCCAGTCGGTTCCCCACAGGACACGGTCCGGGAATTCCTCGACGACGGTGCGGCCGAACGCCACCACGTCCCGGTACGGGGCGGGCTCTCCGTCCAGCGCGGGCGGGCCGGAGATGCTGAGCCGTTCCGGGCAGCTGACCTTGACCCAGACGTCATTGTTCTCCACAAAGCGCAGGAACCGGCCGAACTCCGGTCCGGTCGCTGGTTTGGCCACGTCGGGGCGCCCCATGTGGTCCACCACCAGCGGAGTGGGCAGCGACCCGAAGAACCCTTCCAGCCCTTCGAGGTCCTGGCCTTCGAAATAGATGACTACGTGCCAGCCCAGCGGGGCGATCCTGCGGGCAATTGCGGCCAGTTCCTCTTGCGGTGCCGCGTTGACCAGCCGCTTCAGGAAGTTGAACCGGACACCACGCACGCCAGCGGCGTCCAGCCGTTCCAGCTCGGCGTCGCTGATGTCCGGGCGGACGGTGGCCACTCCGCGGGCGCGGCCCCCGGAGGCTTGGACGGCGTCCACCATGGCGCTGTTGTCGGCGCCGTGGCAGGTGGCCTGTACGATCACGTTGCGGCTGACGCCGAGGTGGTCGCGCAGGGCGAACAGTTGGTCCTTGCCGGCGTTGCAGGGCGTGTACTTCCGCTCCGGCGCGAACGGGAACTCGTTCCCGGGTCCGAAGACGTGGCAGTGCGCGTCCACCGTGCCCGCCGGAAGCGTGAAGCGTGGCGTGGAGGGGTTGCTGTACCAGTCGAGCCAGCCGGGTGACTTGGTGAAAGTGCTGTCCATGAGGTTCCTTTGGCCGGCAGTTGAATGGGCGGCAGTCCCGCGTGCGTCAGTGGACATAGCGCAGGCCTGCTGCTTTTAGGGGTCCGCGCATGTTGTAGATGTCGAGTCCGAGTTCTCCGTTGGCAAAACGGAGGCGTTTCGCCTCTTCGTTGTCTTCGCGTTTCCGCGCAGCCTCCGCGACGTCCGCGGCGCGGTTTGCCGGGACGACGACGACGCCGTCGACGTCCGCGACCACTACATCGCCCGGGTTGACCAGGGCGTTGGCGCAGATAACGGGGATGTTGACGGATCCGAGGGTGGCTTTGACGGTGCCTTTGGAGTTGATGGCGCGACTGAAGACGGGGAAGTTCATCTCCTGCAGCGTGGCGACGTCGCGGCAGCCGCCGTCGATGATCAATCCGCGTGCGCCGCGGGCTTTGAGGGAGGTGGCGAGCAGGTCGCCGAAGAAGCCGTCTTCGCTTTCGGTGGTGCACGCGGCGACCACGACGTCCCCGGGCTGCACCTGTTCGGCGGCGACGTGCATCATCCAGTTGTCTCCGGGCTGGAGCAGCACGGTGACGGCGGTGCCGCACATGGCGGCGCCGGGGTAGACGGGGCGGAGGTAGGGGCGCATGAGGCCCAGCCGGCCCATGGCTTCGTGGATGGTGCTGACGCCGAAGGCGGAGAGGGCTTTGACGTCTTGTTCCGCTGCGCGGGTGATGGTGGTGTGGACCACGCCGAGTTCCTGCATGTTCGGGCTCCTGGGATGGCTAGCGGCCCTGCTGCTTGAGCAGGGCGTTGAGGCGGGGGTAGACGGTGCGGGCATTGTGTTCCTGGATGGCTGCTTGGTCGGCTTCGTTCAGCCCGGCGGCGTCGAGGTAGCGTGCTGTGTCGTCGAAGTTGTGGCCCGTGCAGGGGTCGATGTCGCGGACGGCGCCGATCATTTCGGAGGCAAACAGGATGTTCCTGGTGGGGATGACATCCAGGAGCAGGTCGATCCCGGGCTGATGGTAGACGCAGGTATCGAAGAAGACGTTGCGCAGCAGGTGTTCTTCCAGGGCCGGTTTTCCCAGCGCCATGGCCAGGCCCCGGAAGCGTCCCCAGTGGTAGGGGACGGCCCCGCCGCCGTGCGGGATGACCAGTTTCAGGGTGGGAAAGTCGGTGAACAGGTCGCCCTGGATGAGTTGCATGACGGCGGTGGTGTCGGCGTTGAGGTAGTGCGCGCCGGTGGTGTGGAAGGCTGGGTTGACGCTGGTGCTGACGTGGACCATGGCGGGGATGTCGAACTCCACCATCTTTTCGTAGATCGGGTACCAGTACCGGTCGGTCAGTGGCGGAGCGGTCCAGTGCCCGCCGGAAGGGTCGGGGTTCAGGTTCAGGGCCACGGCCCCGTATTCCTCAACGCAGCGTGTGAGTTCCGGGATGGACGTGGCCGGATCCACGCCGGGGGACTGCGGGAGCATCGCAGCCGGGACGAACCGGTCCGGGTAGAGCCGGCTGACCCGGTAGCAGAGCTCATTGCAGATCGCCGCCCACTCGGCGGAGGTCTCGAAGGATCCGATGTGGTGTGCCATGAAGGAAGCCCGGGGCGAGAAGACGGTGAGGTCGATCCCCCGTTCGTCCATGAGCCGCAGTTGGTTCGTCTCGATGCTCTCCCGGAGTTCGTCGTCGGAAATTTTCAAGTCTTCCGGGGAAGGCGCCAAGGCGGTGTCCTGCAGTGCGGCGACCTGCCGGTCCCGCCACCGGCCCAGGGCCGCCGGGGCCGTGGTGTAGTGGCCGTGGATATCGATAATCACAGTGTGTGCTCCTGGAATGAGAGGTGGGCGGGGACCATGACGCTGCCCGCCATGAGAAGCCGGGCCGTGCGGATCAGCGCGGATTTGACCACTTTGGTGGGGTCTTCGGCGTCCAGGCCGAGCTCGACGGTGAATTCACCGCCGGGATGCTCCACGGCGACCGTGGGCGTGGTTCCGTTTGGCAGGACGGCGACGTCGTGCGCCACAGTCCCTTTGAGGATTGCGGCGGCGGCGGCCGTGACCGCGGCGAGCACGCCGATGGATTCATGGCAGACGTGCGGGATGAAGCTGCGGGTATTGACCGCACCGCCGGAGGCCGGTGCCGAGACCAAGGTCATTTTGGGGTAATTCTTGTCCGCCACGTCGCCCAGGCCCATGAGTTTTCCGCATGCCAGCCGCAGGTCCTCAAGGCGGCCCTTGAGTTCGGTGTCCTTGTTAAGGTCGACGACGGACTCCAGCCCCGTGCGGCCCAGGTCACCGGCGTTGATGATCACCAGCGGTTGGCCATTGTCGATGCAGGTCACCTCCACCGCCCCCACCCCGGCGATATCCACGGTGTCGCGGAGGTTGCCGGTGGGCAGCAGTGAGTCGCAGACCGAGCCCGCCGTGTCCAGGAAGTTGATGGTCACTGGCGCGGCCGTGCCGGGGACACCGTCGATCCGGGCGTCTCCGGCGTATTCGACGTACCGTCCTGCCGGCCCCATGGGCGTCCGGACCGTAATCTCGGCGACCATGCCGGTGTTCACGGTGAGGACCCGCGCCGTGGTGGTGTCGCCGTCGGGAGTCAGAAGGCCTGACTCAATCGCGAACGGGAGCGCGGCGGCCAGCATGTTCCCGCAGTTGGGCGTGGTGTCCACCTGGCCGCTGTCCGGCTGGAGCTGGGCGAACAGGAACTCTAGGTCCACCCCAGCCCGATCGCTGGTCGAGACGATCCCGGCTTTGCTGGTTAGTGGGTGGGCGCCGCCCAGTCCGTCGATCTGTCGCGGGTCCGGTGAGCCCATGGCCGCCAGCAGGACCGCATCCCTGCTTGGAATGTCGGCGGGCAGGTCGATTGCACGGAAGAACGGACCCTTCGAGGTTCCGCCCCGCATAAGCCAGCAGGGTACGGGGGTTTGGCCTCCGGCGGGGTCTCCGACGTGAGCGGGCGTGGTCTGCGGGGCCACTGGGTCCACGCGGCCCGTGCCCGCCGCCAGGGGAATGCCCTCATCCATGGTTTGTCCTTTGGTGATGTGGGAGGGCGTCCTCGATAGCGGCGCCGTCGCCTCAAGTGAACCAAGTTACATTCAGGATTGTCAACAATTTCTTGTACATTTATGTTGACGGTTCTCTTTGGGGGTGGATGTCCCTGGGTGGAGGGGCAAGTAGGCTGGTACAAAGTTGTTGACAATATTGCTTGCCCTGGACAAGCGCACGGAGGTGGCAAGGCATGGAAACCCTCGAAGGCATCACGGGCCGGTCCCTTACGGTTGCCGAACTGGTGGATGTACTGAGGTCCGCCATCGTGGGCGGAGACCTGGTGCCAAACCAGCGTCTGGTGGAGGCGGACTTGGCCTCCGAATATGGGGCCAGCCGGGGAAACATCAGGGCCGCGTTGGCGGAACTGACGGTCGAAGGCTTGGTGGAGCGGGTCCAGAACCGCGGCGCCCGTGTGCGCGCTGTTTCCGTGGAAGAGGCCGTGGAGATCACCGAGGTCCGCGCCGCCCTCGAGGCGCTCTGCGCACGGAAGGCGGCCGAGCGGATCACGGAGGATGAAGCCGCCGAGCTTCAGGAGCTTGCCGGGCGGATGAAGGACGCCGTGGAACGCGGCGACCGGGACTCCTATTCGGAGTGCAACCAGATCCTGCATGCCAGGGTCATCGACATCAGCGCACAGCAAACGGCCGCAGCTACCATCCACCGGCTCCGCGGCCAGGCCGTTCGCTTCCAGTTCCGGCTCGCCAGGCAGCCCGGCCGGCCGGCAGTTTCACTGCCCCAACACCTCGCGATCATCGACGCTGTCTGCGCGCACAATCCCGATGCCGCCGCTGACGCGATGCGGGTGCACCTGGAGAGCGTCGCCGACGTCATCCGCTCAACGCATTCCTGACACCCGTCTGCACCAAGCTGGCCGCGTGATCCTGCGGCCGCCGTTCCGCTGTGGCCTGCCCGGCGGCCCTGGGTTTTGGGCGCGGGAAAGTGCGGCGGGCTGCCTGGGGCAGCCCACCGCACTTCGGGATTGGGTCAGCCCTGCTTCCGGCGCAGGACCAGCGTCAGCAGACCGCCGAAGGCCAGGAACAGCAGGCCCACCAGCAACATGCCCGTATTTGCTCCCGTGTTGGCGAGGGCCGGGGCTGCAGCATAGTTGGCCTGCATTGGAGCCGCTGCGGCGCGGACGTCAGAGACGCCGGCCGCCGGAACCTCGGTGGACGGAGTGGTGACCGTAGGGGTGGTGACGGTCGGAGGGGTAACTACCGGAGGGTTCACGACCGGAGGAGTAACCACCGGGGGGTTCACGACCGGAGGAGTTACAACAGGCGGCGTGACAACCGGAGGGTTCACTACGGTGGCTGTCGAATCACCAATCACGCCCACGGAGGTGGCACCAAGGGAGATTGGAAGAGTGATCGGGGCCGCCACTTGGGTTCCCGAGAGGAGTCCGTCGGTTCCGCCGGTGGTGATGGGTCCAGCGGGTGCCGTCGTGGTGCCTGTGGTGCCGGCGCCTTCAACACTTGCGGCTGAATCCCCGACGAGGCCCACGGACGTGGCCCCGAGGTTGATCGGCGCGGTGATCGGGGCGACCACCTGGGTTCCGGATGCGATGCCCTCGCCGCCGCCGGTGGATGCGGCGGGTGCCGGAGCGGGTGCTGCCGGTGCCGTGCCCGAAGTTGCGGGACTCTGTGTGCTTGCTGCCGAGTCGCCTACGGCGCCCACGGAGGTTGCTCCCACGGTAATGGGAGCGGTGATCGGGGCGACCACCTGGGTTCCGGATGCGATGCCGTCACTGCCGGTGGTGGTCGCAGCGGGTGCCGGGGCCGGTGCTGCCGGTGCTCCGGCATTCTGGGTGCTCGCTGACGAATCGCCAACAAGGCCCAGCGAAGTGGCTCCGAGGTTGACCGGGATGTTGATCGGAGCCACCACCTGAGTCCCTGAAAGAAGCCCGTCATTTCCCGAGGTTGTGGTGTCTGCTGCGTTGGCGGCGACACCGCCGAAGGCCAGCAGTCCGCCGGCAAATGCGGTGCCGAGCAGGCACCTGCGAATGTTGCGATGCATCATTTTGAGTTCTCCTGAAAAGTTGAAGTGGGCGTATTTCTTGGCCCGGAATTGGCTCAGTTTCCGCACGTGAATGCGCGGCGGGGCCTCAACTAATCAGGAGAAGATCCGGGGTCGAAAGACACCGGCGCGGGGGCCGCCAGCAGGCGGCCTTCGATGGCGGCAGTACCCGCCGCAGGAACGTGGAAATGGTGGGCGTTGAGCCACGCGGGGACGGCCGGGCCGTTGAAGCCGGAGGAGCTGATTCCGCCGGTGGTGGCACCCGGCATGCCCGGGAGGGCATCCGAAGGTTCATGGATTGGTGCGTGGTCTGGGCCGGCTTCGGCAAGTGCCGGGACGTTTGCCACTGACTTCATTCGGGTGTCACAGGCCTGGCCCGCTCCGGGCAGGGCATCCCTGTGACTCATCGTGGCTCGACCTGGCGTGGTGCCGGCGGCATCAGTGTTTGTGGCCGTGACAGACGCATCCGCTGCTTGGCCTGCCTGCGGAACGCCGGTCACAGTAGCGGTGGTGTCGGAGGCCGGGTCGGGGGCGACAAAGTCGATGGCGTCGGTGACCGCGGGAAGAACCGCGTCAGGTTCATTCGGGTTTACGCCGGGAAGCGGAACTGCGTCGATGACCGGTTCCACAACGGGGTCAAGCGGCTCAAGGACAGCGCCGGCAACTGGGGCCACGGTTTTCACGGTACGGTCCACAACGGTATCCACCGTGCCGGCAACCGGGTCCACCACCATGCCCACCGTGCCGGCCGGCACTACCCTGTTGGCTACAGGTACGGCCTGCACAACCTGATCGGCAAGTCCGGTGACGTCTTTCACCGCCGGGCCCAGGGATGGCGCGGGGATCAGCGCCGGAACACTCGAGACAGGCGCATGATCCGGACCGCCCTTGATGGAGGCCTCCACCGGTTCCAAGGCACCTTTGGCTTGATGTGCAACGTTGGTGGTGGCCGAGCGAAGGGATGAGCTAAGGGATCCCACCAGGGAATGCCGGGAATCAGAATCGTCTGCCCCGCTATCGGCAGAGGCCCCGCCGGCGGACAGGGCTACCCAGGCGGCAGTAGCGGCGAGGGCAAGCAGGAGGGGGCGGAGAAAAGCCCGCGGATCAAGATGTGACTTCACTCAGAACGCCTCCCCCAGAGTTGCTTTTACAGCAGCCCCCAGCATAAGCACAGGTCAGAAGGCAAGTCCAGCAAATAGAAGAATTAAATAAGAGGGAACTTTCGCTTATTACAGAACGTTGAGGGGCCCGCCAGCGCTGCAGCAACCCCTGTAGTCTCTGGCACATGGTGCAGCGGCTGAAGTACTCCTACGGCGCGGCCCCCAGCCAATGGGGCGAGCTTTTCCTGCCAGATCCTCCCGCGGCCGGGCAGCCCCGGGGGGTAGTGGTGGTGATCCATGGCGGCTACTGGCGCTCAACGTACGGGGCAGAGCTTGGGGAGCCGCTTGCCGTGGATCTTGCCGAACATGGGATGGCCGCCTGGAACCTGGAGTACCGCCGCGCCGGCAAAGGCGGGGGCTGGCCCGCCACCTTCCAGGATGTCCTGGCCGGGATCGACAAACTCGCTGAACTGGCAGGGCAGCACTCGCTTGACCTCGGCAAAGTGGTGGCCGTGGGCCATTCTGCCGGCGGCCATCTTGCCGTCTGGGCGGCGGGCCGCGGGCACCTGGCCGGGCCGGGTCCGGGCGCGGAGCCCGCGGACACCGGCGGCGTCCGCCTCGCCGGGGTGGTCAGCCAATCGGGCGTCCTGAACCTGGCCGAGGCCGAACGCCTCAACCTCAGCAACGGTGCGGTGGCCAACCTGCTTGGCGGATCGTCGTCGGAATTTCCCCGACGCTACCGCCGCGCCGACCCCATGGCCGCCCTGCCGCTGGATGTGCCGGTCTATGCGGTGCATGCTGAGGCGGATGACGACGTGCCGCTGGCCATGTCGGCGCTCTACGTGGACGCAAGCGGGGCCGGAGGCGTGCCTGCGCAACTGGTCATGGTGCCCGGTGACCACTTCGACCTGATCAATCCCGAGTCCCCGGCGTATGCGGTATGCCGCGAACTGGCGGCCCGGCTGCTGGGCTGACATGAACTGCTGACCAGGGCCGCTTTCTGGCAGAGTATGACCATGCTCACAGTTATTGGCGAAGGCCTTGTCGACGTCGTCCAGCGTGCCTCGGGAATCGAGGCGCACGTGGGCGGCAGCCCCCTCAATGTCGCGGTCGGCCTGGCCCGGCTGGACCATCCGGTGCAGTTCATCGGCCGCTACGGCCGGGACGCCTACGGCGACTCCGTGGCCGCGCACCTTCGCGCCAGTTCCGTGATGCTGCCGCTTCCTCCGGACGAGTTGCCTACCAGCGTTGCCACCGCGCTGATTGACGACGACGGCGCCGCCACCTACACCTTCGACCTCGCCTGGGAACTGCCCGGCCTCGCGGACCGGCTCGGCTTCATGCTGCAGGGCACCACGCTGCTGCACACCGGCTCCATTGCCACCATGCTGGCGCCGGGCGCCGCCGAGGTGCTGGCCGCCGTCGAGCATGCCCACCCGTCCGCCACCATCAGCTTCGATCCCAACTGCCGTCCCAGCATCATCACCGATGTGGACTACGCGCGCCGGCAGGCGGAGAAGTTCGTCAGCCTGGCGGACGTAGTCAAGGCCTCCGACGAAGACCTGGAATGGCTCTACCCCGGCCAGGATGTGCTGGACTCCGCGCGCGCATGGCTGGCGCTTGGCGGGGAGGAGGGCCCTGCCCTGGTAGTGGTCACCCGCGGCGCGGACGGGCCCTGGGGTATCTGCCGCGCGGGCGAAACGTCAGTGCCCGCGCCCAAAGTGGAGGTGGCGGACACCGTGGGCGCCGGCGACTCGTTCATGGCCGCGCTCCTCTCCGGCTTGGTCGACCGGGAGCTGGACGGCGCGCAGAACCGCGAGGAACTGCGCGACCTGCCCGCCGAAGGGCTGGCCGAACTCCTGGCGCACGCTGCCCGCGCGGCTGCCGTCACGGTGTCGCGCCCCGGCGCCAACCCGCCCACCCGAACCGAGCTGAACACAGTGGGCGGGTAGCCGCTATCCTTCGTGGTTGTAGTACGGCCACGGCAGGAAGCGGCGCTCACCGCGCCGGTCCGGCCCTTCCAGGGTGACTTTCCCCGTCGCGGCCCACTCAACGCCGCGGGGAACATCCGGATGAACTCAATCCGCCGGAAAGTGTCGATATCGTGCCCGATGGTGATGGTGAAGCTGCGGCCCTCGCCGTAGTTGTTGATCCAAGCCAGCGGCTGCTGCGTGTTAATGCCCGGAAGGCCGCTTGGTCCTTCCAGCGGGATGGCCACGGGATAGTGGGACATCGGCCACATGGGTGCCTGCTCGTAGGATTCCAGGTCGTCGAATACCGAGAGAAGCACTTCTGCTCCTTCGTAGAGTTGTACGCCGGTCAGGATGTCGTCTCCGGTCACTGTCCAGGTCCTGCTGATGCCTTCGGTGATGGGGTGGCGGGGCTCGGCGGTCTGCAGCAAGGCTTCCCCCACGGGCGCGGGCGGAGTCCGGTGGGCACGCTGAGCTTCGCGCCACGCATGATGTTGTACTCCTCGGGGTAGCCCCAGTCGTCCTCCTGCACGGCAGAGCCATGGAACCAAACGATGCCCTTGCCGTCCTGGTGCACGAACTTCAGCAACGCGGCGTCGGTCTCCGGGCCGAATCCCACCGCCTTGTCGTGGTAGCCGTCGCGGCCCTCGAATACCACCAGGACAACGTCGTATTTGTCGATGATGTTCGACCCCAGCCCCCGGGGGTCCTCCACCACCCTGACCCGGAACCGGCCGGTGTCCTCAAGGACGGTGGTGAGCCATTCGTTGTGCTGGCGGAAGCTGCGGACCTCGTTGTCGTGCTCCCGGGTCATGTGCCCGGAAAGGATGAGGGCATTCAACATCTCGGTCATGGCATCAACGCCTCGATTCTTGAAAAGTGGGGAAGTTAGGATGGAAGTCTACATACTTTAGTAGAAAAGAGACATAATGCTGGTATGCTCGTTGGGAACCTAGAGAGAGTGAGCAACGATGCTTCTCGAAAGAGACCTCATCCAGTCGGCCGGCTTCCGTAATGTCACCGAAGGCGGCCGCGTCACGGGCTTCCAGTTCCGGCTCCGGATGCCCTCCTACCGGGGCATGGCCGCGTCCCTCATCGACGGCGTCGCCGTGCGTGTCGGCGGCCTGGTGGATGTGGAACCGCACGTCCCGCTGTGGAGTTTCGGTGGCCGCACGTTTACCCTGCGGCAGCTATGGGACAGCGACGGCGTCCGCTGGCCGCTGGAGGAAGCGGCGGTGGTCACCGTGCCGTTCGACGGCGGCCTGCCGCAGGGAGTGCACGACCTTACGGTTGAACTGCGCCTCCGGATGTCCTACATTCCGGTGGAGCACCAGCCCACCATCCACCGGGTCAGCCGAAAGGTCACACTGGCCCCCGAAGGCAGCGAGGGTACGTTCCGCTACGGCGTCTCCCTTTACAGCTATATGGGCGACTACGGAACGGTCCTGGACCTGGAAACCGCCCTGGCCCACGTTGCCGATGTCGGCGCCACCGGGGTGGAGATTCTCGGCGAGGCGCATATCCCCGGCTATCCGGAACCCTCTCCGGCCTGGATCGACACCTGGTTCAACCTGCTGGAAAAGTACTCCCTCGAGCCCACCAACTACGGGTCCTGGATCGACACCCGGCTGCACCCGGGCCGGTCCATGACCGCTGCGGAAGGGGCGGAAGCGCTCCAGCGCGACCTGAAACTTGCCGGCAGGCTGGGCTTCAGCTTTGTCCGGCCCAAGATCGGCGTTATCTCCGGTGACCTTGTACCGGACCCCATCTGGACCGAATCCGTGGAGCGCTCGCTGGACCTGGCGCATGAGTTGGACGTGGTCATCTGCCCCGAGATCCACTCACCAACACCCATTAAACATCCCGTGGTGGATGACTACATTGGCTTGATCGAGCGCACTGGCACCAAGAACTTCGGCCTGCTCATCGATACCGGGATCTTCCAGGACCGCCCCATCCCGCTGCGTGAAGGCGAGACCCGGGAGGCACGCCCCGCCTTCCTGGACGGGATCGGCGTGGACCCCGCAGACCTCAAGGACATAGCACCATACGTGGTGTTCATCCAGGCGAAATTCCACGACATCAACGAACAGTTGGAAGACCAGCAGATTCCGTGGCGCCCGGTGCTTCAAGCCCTCAAGGACTCCGGCTACACCGGCTTCCTCTCCAGCGAGTACGAGGGCGACCGGACTCCGTGGCGGGCCATCGAACAGGTGCGGCGCCAGCACGCCCTGATCCGGCGCATCACCTCCGACCTCGTCTGACCTATTCCTGCTCCCAGTAAAGAGACACCCATGCCGAACGGACTTCTTGACCAATCCAGCCTCCGGGCCCACCCGGAGGGCCTTGCCCTCTCCCTGACCCTGCCGTGGTACCGGAGCCTCTGGCTCTCCTCGGTCACCAGCTTCACTCTCACCATCGACGGCGAGGAAATCCCGGCCGGGGACTTGTCCCTGGAACTCGGTGGCATCCGCTACGCACTCCGGACCTGGCCGCACAAAGCGAAACCCTCTGGTACCTCCAGGACCACCCCCTCCTCATCGCCAAAAGGGCCACTGCCGCCACCTTGGGCAGCCGGCACACGGTCCAGCTCATCGGTGAGCTGAGGCTGCCGTACATGCAGATTGCCCCGGGCCCGGATGGCGGTCCCGGCATGTACGTCCCCAACTTTGTGAACCAGACGCTGGAGTTGAGCGTCACGGACAGGGCGGCACCCGCACCTGCGTTGGCGACGGCGGACACGCCGCCTCCGCCCGCGGCTGCCGGGGACCCCTTCTCGCTTGGCCTCACGCTCTACTCGGCAAGCTCCGAATTCAGGGCCGGCTGGTACGACTTCGACGGCCTGCTCAACCGCGTTGCAGAGCTGGGAATCGGACCAGGCATCGAAATTGTGGCATCCCAGGTGCTGCCCTCCTACCCACGCGTCACGGAGGAATTCGCCCGGTCGTGGCACGCTTCCTTCGACAAGCACGGCTTCACCGCCAGCTCCTTTGGGGCCAACCTGGACATGGGCCGGCGGCGCGACCGTGACATGACCCCGGACGAGGAGTATGAGTTCACGGAGACTCTTTTCCACGGAGCCAAGAAACTTGGCTTCCCGCTGGTCCGGATCCAGAGCGCCAAACCGGACCTCCTGCGCCGCCTCCTGCCCTTGGCCGAAAGATTGGAACTCCAGCTCGCGTATGAAATCCATGCCCCACTGGGGCCGAACTCGCCGGAAATCATGAAGGTCCGGGACGTGTACGCGGAGTTCGATTCGCCGCTCCTGGGCTTTGTCGCCGATTTCTCCTCCACGATGCACAGCATGTCGCCCACGCTCCTCCGGGCCGTCCGCCGTGCCGGGCTCGACAACGAAGCAGTGGAAAAGCTGCAGGCCATCTGGGCCACAGACGCGCCGATGCGGGCGCGCCAGGAGGAGTTCATTGGATACCTGAAGGGCCGGGCCTTCGATCCTGCCCGGCTTGGCTCTTTCGCCCATCTCGCCTTCAACATGCACGGCCATGTGAGTCCGCGGGAATGGGCAGACATCATGCCCCAGATCCTGCACGTCCACGCCAAGTTCTACGACATCGACGACGCTGGCAACGAGCCTGCAATCGACTATCCGGAGCTGGTGCGCGTGTTCGTCGAAGGCGGCTACCGCGGCTACTGGTCAAGCGAATGGGAGGGCCATGCCTTCGCCGAACTGGGGGAGGTGGACCCCTTGCTGCTGGTGCGCAGGCAGCATGACCTGATTCGGAAGAGCATGCATTCCGTTCCGGCTTGAAAACTAAGCATGCTTTCTATTAGTTTGGTGTCAGCTTCTCCGCCAGCCCCCCAACAGGCGGAGTGGTTGCCACGGAGGCCCCGCTTTACATCAACAGGTACTGCGGGGCTTTTCGCTTTCCGCGCTTGCGCAGCAGGTGTCTTGGAACCGAACAGCAGAGGGAGTGTGCAATGGCTCAGGGCGATATTGAGACGTACTACGAAGACGGCCAGTGGAAGAACAAGCGCGAAGGTGCTGACCGCGCATTTGGTGCCGGCTACGGCACCAAGGAAGAGGCGGTAGCTGCCGGCCGCGACGCCGCGAAAGCAGACAAGGTGGAACACGTCATCAAGAACCAGGACGGCCAGATCGGGGAGAAGTACAGCTACGGCAACGATCCCCGGAACGTCCCGGGCTGATTGGTTCACCTTCCCCGTGACGCCGCGGCGCCCGGGAAGGCAAGGAGGGCCGACTCATGCATTTGAGCCGGCCCTCCCGTGTTCTCCCTGCGCGGCGGCGCCGGTATGGGATGCTGGATCGGTGGACGATCCCGGCATGGAAGGCCTGGCCACCGCACGTGCGGATGGCCGGTGGTTCCAGCGCGCTGACGGCAAGGGCCGCAGGTCATGACGGTGAACGAGATGGTCCGCGACGCGGTCCTCGCCGGAACCGGACTGCCCATTCCAGGTCCGGACGGACACGTTGAAGTTCCGGCTGCGTCGGAACGATTGCAGAATCTTGTTGAACTGGCCCGCACGGTCTGTGGCCAGCCGGTAACAGCCATCAACATCATTACCGAAGACCTCCAGTACCAGGCAGCCACGGCGGGCATGGAACCGTATCTGTGCACCAGGGAAGACTCGATGTGCGCGGTGGGGTTCCTCAGCGGTGAACCCACTGTCCTCGAGGACGCTTCCCTGGATTCCCGGTACCGCGACAACCCCTACGTGGACGGCCGGCGCAGCAGGGTCAGGTTCTACGCCTCCATTCCGCTGGTGACCGACGACGGCTCTGTCCTTGGCACCCTTTGTGCCGGCGCCCGGGAAACCGGCCGGCTCAGCGGCGAACAACTCCGAGGCCTTGAAATCCTCGCCGCCCAAATCGTCGACGTCCTCCAGTTGGAACAACGCGCACGCCGCCTGGCTGATGCGCTGGCCGAAGCCGAGCGGAGCAACACCCTCCTGGCGGAGTTTGCCGGCCGGATCAGTCACGACCTCCGCAACCCGCTGACTTCGATCCTCGGATTCGTGGAGCTGGGCGAAATGGACGCAGAAGCAGGCGACGACGCCCGGCTTCCGGAGTACCTGGGCATTGTGGGCCGGACCGGGCGGCGCATGCTGGCAATGGTTGAGGATGTCCTGGCCTTCGCCACGATCGGTGGCGACCTGCAGCCGGCCGCGGTTTCCCTGGCGGACCTGGTGGGGGATGTCATCGTGGACCTGGCCACCGCTGTGGAGGAGTCGGGGGCGTCCGTGGACTCGGGGAGCTGGTATTTACCGCTGACCCGGTCCAGACCCGGGTGCTCCTGCAGAACCTCATCCACAACGCCTTGGCCTACCGCCGTCCTGGCGTCCCGCCGGTCATCCACATCACCGGCCACCGTGGCGAAGATGGTGCGGTCCTGCGCGTAATCGACAACGGCAAGGGCATCGCCTCCGGCGACCGCGAACGCGTGCTCGATCCGCTGGTACGCCTCGACCGCCAGGGCGACCCGCCCGGATCCGGCCTGGGCCTGGCAACCTGTGCCCGGATTGCCGCTGCGGCCGGCGGACGGCTTGACCTCGGTCCCGCCCCCGAGTACGGGACCATCGTCACCATCCACCTGGGACCGGGCAGCTAAGCAGCCGCCACGCGACCTCCGGGGCGTTGCAACGAGCGGCAGCCCGCACAGGGCGTGCCGGACCGACCGCATCATCGCGGCTCTTTATGTGATCCTTCTGCGAACCTTCGTGAAACTTATGTCTGTCATCTGCAATACTTATGTGCTTTTTCTACACATCTCCCGCATACTTGTGAGTGACCGGGGTCACGACCCCGGATTCCTCGACAACGAAGTCTGAAAGGCTGGACATGACACAGCACCGTCGCCCCGCGGGATTGAAGGTGGTCGGCGCCCTCGCCGTTCCCACCATTGCGGCCCTTGCCCTCTCTGGCTGCTCCACCTCCGCCAGCAGCACCTCTTCTTCCGGTGGATCCCAGGAATTTTCCCTCTCCTTCGCCACCTCCAACAACATCGAGAGCCCCTTCCAGACGCTGGCGGAGGACTACATGAAGTCCCACTCGAACGTGAAGATCACGTTCAACCCGCAGCCCAATGATTCTTACGACCAGACCCTGCGGACCCAACTCCAGGCCGGCAACGCCTCGGATGTCGTGGTCACGACGCCGGGTTCCGGACAGGGGCGCAGCATCCTTCCCCTCGCACAGGCAGGCTTCCTGGAGCCGCTGGACGATGCCGCCAAGAAACTGGTTCCCTCCGGCAGCGACGCCCTCTTCGGCACGGACAGCAAGGTCTATGGCCAAGCCATGGAGATCACTGTCGTAGGCCTGGTGGCCAACGAAACGGCCGCCAAGGCCTCCGGCATCACCGATTTCCCCGCAGACTTCGCCGCCATGGAGAAGCAGTGCAAGAACCTTCAGTCTTCCGGCAAGTCCCTCTTCGCCCTGGCCGGCGCGGCTGCCCCGAACACCGGGCTGATGGCCATGTCCCTTGCTGCCAGCCGGGTCTATGCAGGCGATCCTGACTGGAATGCCAAGCGGACCGCAAACCAGGTGACGTTTGCCGGCTCGGACGGGTGGAAGTCTTCCCTCGACGCCGTGAAGAAGCTCAATGATGCGGGCTGCTTCCAGCAAGGTGCAGCCGGCGCCGGATTTGATGCCATCACCCAGGGCCTTGCCAGCGGAACATCCGTTGCCGGCTTCATCCCCGCCCCAAGCTGGAAGCAGCTGAAGACCGCCGCCGCCGGTTCGGAATTCGATGTCCGCGCCCTCCCGGCCGAGCAGGCCTCGGACAAGGCCTACACGTTCGCCAGTGCCAACTACGCGTTCTCCATCAATGCCGCTTCCAAGAACAAAGACGCTGCCAAAGCCTTCCTCGACTGGGCGGCTGAGCCGGAACAGACCAAGGCCTTTGCCGAGATTGACGGCGCCCTTCCTGTCAGCGGACTGGACAGCTATGACTTCAACGGCAGTGCCTACAAGAACGTAGCCGACCTGATCAAGGGCGGAAAGTACGGGCCCCTCCCCAACAGCCAGTGGCCCAACTCGTCCGTCTACGACGCCCTGGCCACCGGCGTCCAGGGGTTGATCACCGGGCAGAAGACCACTGACCAGGTCCTGCAGGCCATGGATGCCGCCTGGGGACAGTAAGTCTTCCACTCCACTACCGTTCCAACGACTCAACGGGACAAGCAAGGAATTATCATGACTGCGACGATGCAACCCAAGAGCGAAGCAGCAGAAGCACCCCGGCGAGGCAAGCGCGCCCCGGGGACGGGCAGGCCTGCCCGTCCCCGGGGCCGCTCCCTGGAATTTGGACACTGGTGGTGGGCGCTCCCCGGGATCGCCCTCGTCATCGCCATCCACTACGTGGCAACCGGTATCGGCGGGTTCTTCGCCTTTACCAACTGGACGGGAATCGGTTCCTTCAAGATCACCGGTTTGAACAACTTCGAGGCAATCTTCAAGGACCCCACCAAGGTTGGCGCCCTCTCCAACACACTGTTCCTCGCGTTCGGATCGGTACTGCTGGGCAACATCGCCGGGCTGATCATTGCGCTGGGACTCAACCGTGTGGTGAAGACGCGCTACATCCTCCGCACGCTGTTCTTCATGCCGGTGGTCCTCAGCCCCCTCGCCACCGCCTACATCTGGAAGTACATCTTCGATTTCAACGGTCCCATCAACGTCCTGCTGAAGGCAGCGGGCCTCGGTGAACTGGCAAAGCCCTGGCTCGCAGACCCCCAGTGGGCCATCTGGACAGTCCTGGTGGTCCTCGTGTGGTCGTCCACCGGGTTCGCCATGGTGATCTTCATGGCCGGACTCACCGGTGTTGCGGTGGAGGTGGAAGAAGCCGCGGCAATCGACGGCGCCAACTTGTGGCAGCGCTTCCGGAACGTCACCCTGCCGGCCATCCGTCCCGCCGTCGCAATCGCCACCACGCTGGGCATTGTCCAGGGCCTCCGGGTCTTCGACCCCATCATGGCGCTTACCGGCGGCGGCCCGGCAGGGGCCACGGAAACGCTGGCCACCCAGGTGTACAAGCAGGCATTCGCGCTGGGCAACTTCGGCGGCGGCGCTGCCCTGGCCCTGGTGCTCGCCTTCATCATCCTGATCTTCGCCGTGATCCAGCAGCGGCTGACGCGATCGAATCCTGAGGACTAACCCATGTTCCGCTACACGAAATTCACCCTGATCCGCGAAATCGGGCTGTGGGCCCTGGCCCTGGTCTTCCTCGCCCCGTTCTACTTCCTGGTGACCACGGCGCTGAAGCCGGACAGCGAAATGTACACCACCTCCGCCCTGGCGCTTCCCGGCAATCCGGACTTTGGCAACTTCGTCAAGGTCCTCACGGCAACCGGCAATTCCAACGTCATGGCCGGACTGGTCAACAGCGTCATCATCACCACCGGAAGCATCCTCGGGTTGATCGCACTGGGCTCCATTACCGGCTACGTCATTTCCCGCAGCACGCGCAGGTGGAGCAAGGCTGCGTACTACCTCTTCCTGGTAGCCATCATCCTTCCGGGACAGCTCGGCGCAGTGCCGCTGTACATGGGCGCCCGTGGACTGGGGCTCACCGGATCGGCCTGGGGCCTGATCGTCCTGTATACCGGGATGCTGCTGCCGCTCTCGATCTTCCTGTACTCAAACTTCTTCCGGGGCCTCGGGACGGACTACGAGGAAGCCGCCACGATCGACGGTGCCAGCAAGACCCAGGTCTTCTCCAAGGTGGTGTTTCCCATGATGGCTCCGGCCACCGGAACGGTCACCATCTTCGCCGGACTGATCGTGTGGAACGATTTCTTCACCTCGCTGATCTTCCTCGGCGGATCCGCCAACCAGACGCTCCCGGTAGCCATGTACTACTTCATCGGGTCGCTGGTCTCGAAGTGGAATTCCATCTTCGCGATCGTCATCGTGTCCATGATTCCCATCCTGGCGTTGTTCCTGTTCGCGCAAAAGCGCTTCATCCAGGGCTTCTCCGGCGGACTCAAAGGCTGACCCGCATGGCCGGCAACCGCGAAGCGTTTGAACGCTTCGTGGAGATCTTCTACACCCAAAAACGGGTGCGGGAAGCCTTCGAGTTCCTTGTTGCCGATGAGTACAAGCAACACAATCCCACCATCCCGGACGGTCCGGAGGCCGCCATCCGGATGCTCACGCCGAAGTTCGACGGTTCACCGGACTCGCGCTTCGAGGTCCAGCGGATCCTCGTTGACGGAGACCTGGCCATGGTGCACGTCCGGGCATCAGGACCCGGGCGTCCCGACGCCGCCGTCGCAGATATCTACCGCTTCGAAGCCGGGCGCATCGTTGAGCACTGGGATGTGCTCCAGACCGTCCCGGACCACCCGGTGCACGACCACCCCATGTTTTAGCCACCCCTTTCCAAGAATTCCAGGAGACTGCCATGTTCCAGCTCGCACCCAATATCGACCTTTTGTTCTCCGAAGCAGGCGACAGCGCCGCAGACCGCGTACGCGCGGCGGCCGCGGCAGGCTTCGATGCCGTGGAAATGTGGGGTCCCACCGGCAAGGACATCCCGGCTCTCAAGGCGGCACTTGAGGAAACCGGTGTCCAGCTCACCGCCCAGCTGGCCGAGCCACGGATGCAGTTCATGATTCCGCCAAAGAACCACGAGCCCTTCTACGAGGGCCTCGATGCCGGCGTAAAGGTCGCACAGGAACTGGGCTGCCCGCGGATCGTCGTAGGCAGCGGCACCGGCTTCGGCGGCCGCAAGCGGCAGGACCAGCTCGATGAACTCATTGAGATCTTCACCAAGGGCGTTGCCCATATCGAAGGCTCCGGGATCACCCTTGTCCTGGAGCCGGTCAACATCCGGGTGGACCACCCCGGGGCGTTGCTGGACCGGACCTCCGAGGCCGTCTACGTCGCCAGGGGAGTGGACTCGCCCAACTTCGGCGTCCTCTACGACCTGTACCACTCAACAGTGGAAGGGGAGGATGTGGCGGCGGAGCTCGCCAATGCGGGCCGGCTGGTCAAGTACGTCCAGATTGCCGACGCACCGGGCCGCGGCGAACCGGGGTCGGGTTCCATCGACTGGGCCGCCAGGCTCACCGACCTGCAGGACAGTGGCTACGCCGGCCCCATCGGGCTTGAGTACTACCCCACGATTGAGTCCGCCAAGTCTGTCCGGCGCATCCAAGAACTGGCGGCAGGACGGTGAGCAGCAGCCGCTACCCCGCCACCGTCGATGTAGCCATCGTGGGCAGCGGGCCCACCGCATCCGCGTACGCCCGCATCCTCAGTGAGCGGGCCCCCGGCGCCAGCATCGCCATGTTCGAGGTGGGACCCACGGTCAGTTCTCCACCGGGCGCCCACGTCAAGAACATCGAGGACGAGGCCCGCCGTGCAGCCGCCCAACGGGCTTCGGAAGGCCCCGGCCCCGGGGCCGAGACGGTCAATTCGCCCGGCGCCGTGAAGAGCGGCGAACGGCGCGCCCGTCCCGGAACGTATCTGCTGCAGGACGGCTACGCCTTCCCGGGCGAGGACGGCATGCCCGTCGCGGCAATGTCCAGCAACGTGGGCGGCATGGCCGCCCACTGGACCGCCGCCTGCCCGCGCCCCGGCGGAAAGGAACGCATCGGGTTCCTGCCGGACTTGGATCAGCTGCTGGACGAAGCCGACCGCCTCCTCGGCGTCACCACTTCTGCCTTTGAGGCGGCACCGTTCTCCGGCCTCGTCCACGATCGGCTCGCGGCCGCCGTCGACGACGGCCGCAGCCCGGCCTTCCGCGTCCAGCCCATGCCCCTCGCCGTGCACCGGCGAGCCGACGGCCGCCTCGTATGGTCCGGATCCGACGTCGTGATGGGTCCTTCCACCCGGGAAAACCAGCGGTTCGACCTGTTCGACGAGTCCCTGGTCCGGCGGGTCCTGGTTGAGGGCGGCCGCGCCGCCGGGGTCGAGGTGGAAGACCGCCGCGATGGCGGCACGCACCGGATTGCCGCCCGCTATGTGGTGGTGGGCGGTGACGCGCTGCGCACCCCCCAACTGTTGTGGGCTTCCGGGATCCGGCCGGAGGCCTTGGGCCGGTACCTCAATGACCAGGCCCAGGTGGTGTTCGCCACCCGGCTGCGCGGCGTCAGTGCCGAGGAGGGGCAGTCCGGCGCGGACGGAGCCCTCAGCGAGCAGAGCGGGGTGACCTGGGTGCCGTACACGGATGAGATGCCGTTCCATGGCCAGATCATGCAGTTGGATGCTTCACCCATTCCCCTTGCCGACGACGACCCGGTCGTTCCCGGATCGATTGTGGGGCTGGGGCTGTTCTGCGCCAAGGACCTCCAGCGGGACGACAGGGTCGCCTTCGACGACGCCGCCGTGGACAGCTATGGGATGCCTGCCCTGCGCATCCACTACAGCCTGACCGACAAGGACCGGGAGGTGCTTGAACGGGCCAAGGAGGAGATTGTGCGGCTCGGCAGGGCCGTGGGAGAGCCGATCGATGAGCGGCCGTTCGTCCTCCCGCCGGGTGCCTCGCTGCACTACCAGGGCACCACGCGGATGGGGCAGTACGACGACGGCGGAAGCGTGTGTTCCCCGGACAGTGAGGTCTGGCAGGTCCCCGGCCTCTTCGTGGCCGGCAACGGCGTGATTCCCACCGCCACGGCGTGCAACCCCACCCTGACATCGGTGGCGCTCGCGGTCCGCGGCGCAGCAAAAATCGCGGCGGAACTCGCCGACGCTTTACTTATGTCTGATTCAGACAATAGAATGACTAAATAATGAATAAGCGCACGTTGCCGCTATTCCGATGCCGGCAAGGCATGCCGCAGACAAGGAGGTCTCGATGATCGCCGACCGCATAATCGAGCAAGGAACACTTACCAGCCAGGACGGCCGCGCCGCCGTCGAGGTCCGCATTCCCTGGTACCGGGCCCTCCCGGGATCATGCATCGCCGGGGCCGCCCTCACCATTGACGGTGTTGCCGCACCGGAGGAATCGCTGCGCTGGACCATGAACAACCGCACATTCAGCTTCGGGGAGCTCGTGGAACAGACCGGCGAATGGTGGTTCCCGCTGGACTCCGCCGTGCTTTCCGGGGACCTTCCCGTCGATCCTTCCAAGGCTGGGCACGAGGTGCGGGTGGACCTGAAGCTCTACATTCCGTACATCATCACCGACCACGGCGTGCTGCACATCGAAGAGCACGACACCAAGACCATGAAGGTGGCACAACGATGACCAGCCTTGGCACGCCCATCCAGGGCGTCACCCTCTACAGCTTCACCCGCGCCTTCCACGGCCGGCAGTACGATCTCGACGGCCTGATCCGCAAAGTGGCGGCGGAGGGCTTTGGACCCGGGCTCGAAGTCATTGGCTTCTCCAGCCTGCGCGGCTTCCCCGACCACGTCGATGACAATTTCGTGGGGCAGTTCCGGGACCTTGTGGCGGAGGTGGACCTGGTGCCCACCTCGCTCGCCGTCAACGTTGACACCGGAATCCGCCGCGACCGGCTCATGAACCACGATGAACTGGTCGAATACATGCGCAAGCAGATCGAAGTGGCAGCAAGGCTCGGCTTCCCGATCGCCCGGGTTCAAATCTCGCTGACACCCGATGCCATGGAGAGCCTCCTTCCCGTCGCAGAAAAGTACAACGTCACACTGGCGCTGGAAGTCCACGCCGACCAGCACGGGGCACACGAACGCGTCCTTGCGCTGCGCGACCGCTACGAGAAGCTCGACTCCCCACTGCTGGGCTTCACCGCAGACTGGGGCGCCACCGTCACCGGCTTCGCCCCTTCGCTGTTGGAGGCATACCGCCGCCGCGGAGCATCCGAGGACCTGCTCCAGCAGGTGGTGGACCTGTGGAACGGTTTCTACGCGGAAGGACCGCCCAACACCCAGAAAGTCCACGGCGAGCGGTTCGGCGCCTTTATCGGCCTGGCCGCACGCAACGGCCGCCCGGACCTGGGCATCGACTTCGCCATCAATGGAACCGGCCTCTTCGGCCCCGCACCGCTGGACACCTGGTTGGAAATCATGCCGTGGGTCCGGCACGTCCACGGAAAGTTCTTCGGCATCGACGAGAACGGCGAAGAGCCGTCCGTGCCGGTGCGCGGCCTGGTCCGCCAGCTGGTGGAGAACGGCTATTCCGGTGCGATTTCCAGCGAATACGAAGGCTGGCACTGGAACAACTGGCAGGACCCGTTCGACATCATCCGCGGCGAGCAGGCCGTCCAGCGCTCCGCCGCTGCCGACGCCGGCTCAGCCATGGTCACCGACGCCGCCGAAGCGCGACGCATCCTCAACAGCCACCTCGCTCAGCCCGTCCGCGGCTGACACCGAAGGGATCACAGAACATGTCAGAAGGAATCGCAGGCTCCGGCATCGAGCTTGGCATCACCCTTTACTCACTCACCTCCGAATTCGCTGCCGGGCTGTACACCCCCGAGACCCTGATCAAGGCCGTCGCCGACGAAGGCCTGGGTCCCGGCGTCGAATTCAACATCGCGCAAATGCTGCGCACCTATCCCGACGTGGATGACGACTTCGTGAAACTGTGGCGCGACAGCATGGACCGCTACGGCCTCACCCCGAGCGCCGTCGGCACGAACCTGGACATGGGCCGGCGCAAGGACCGGGACATGACGCCGGACGAGGAATTCGACTTCTTCGCCAGGCAACTCAAGACCGCCAACACGCTCGGCTTCAACAAGATCGTGATCCGGTCCGCCGGCAAGGAACTGCTGCGGCGGCTTCTTCCCCTGGCCGAAAAGTACGACCAGAAGCTGGGCTACGAGATCCACGCCCCCCAGGGCCCCAACGATCCGAAGATCCTGCAGATCCGGGAGATGTACGCCGAGCTGGACAGCGATCGCCTGGGTTTCACCGCTGACTTCAGCTCCACCATGCACAGCCTCTCTCCCACCCTGTTCCGCACGCTGACCCAGATGGGCCTGCCGCAGGAACACTTCGCCGTCATGCAGGACATCTGGCGCAAGCCCCTGCCCATGCAGGAACGCAACCAGGAATTTGAGGACTACCTGCGGGAGAACAACTTCGATCCGGCGCAGCTTGGTCCCTTCACCCGGCTGGCCTTCAACATGCACGGCCTGGTTCCACCGGAGGAATGGCTGGACATCATGCCGCAGATGTTCCACGTCCACGCCAAGTTCTATGACATCGACGAGAACGGCAACGAACCCGCCATGGACATTCCGAGGATTGTGCGCCAGTTCGTCAAGGGCGGCTACCAGGGCTTCCTGTCCAGCGAGTGGGAGGGCCACGCGTTTGCCGACCTCGGCGAATCCGACCCCATCGAGCTCGTCAAGAAGCAGCACGCCCTCATGCGCAAGGCCATCGAAGAATCAGTGGTACCGAACGCATCCGACTCCCACCCGACCTTGGTCGAGACTGCTAAGTAAGGAAAGCCCATGGCAACTCACAATTCGCTGTTCCAGGACGCCGACGTCCGCCGGCACCCGGAAGGCATCTCCGTAGCCGTCCAGCTCCCGTGGTACCGGAGTCTCTGGCTGTCCGCCGTGGACGACGTCGCGGCAACCGTCAACGGCGTGGAGATCTCCAAGGAATCCCTCCGCTTCGAACTGCAGGGCCGTTCCTACTCCATCGCGGAGCTTCCGGAGCAGTGGGACACCCTGTGGTTCGTGGCTGACAAGCCGGACATCATCATCCCGTTGGACCGTGTTCCCGACGCCGGCGAGGAAATCGACGTCGAGGTCATCCTGACCCTCCGCCTCCTCTACATGCAGATCGCTCCAATGCGGTACGTCGGGAACCGGGTGGCCGTGGACCGAAGGGTTGTGCTGGCATGACCACCCTGCGCGTGGCCATGATCGGGTACGGGTTCATGGGCGCCGCGCATTCCCAGGGCTGGCGCACGGCTCCGCGGGTGTTCGACCTTCCCGCCGAGCCGGACATGGCGGTCATTGTCGGCCGGAACGCCCAAGCGGTGAATGAGGCGGCGCGGAAGTGGGGGTGGGCTGAGGCGACCACCGACTGGCGCGACGTGATCGCGCGGGAAGACATCGACGTCGTCGACATTGTCACCCCAGGCGACTCCCACGCCGAGATCGCCATTGCTGCCCTGGAGGCGGGAAAGCACGTCCTGTGCGAGAAGCCGCTGGCTAACACCGTGGCCGAAGCCGAAGCAATGGCCGAAGCTGCGGAAAGGGCCGCCGCCCGCGGCCTTCGTGCGATGGTGGGGTTCACCTACCGCCGCGTCCCCGGGGCAACCCTCATGCGCAATCTCATTGCCGAAGGTGCGGTGGGAACAGTCCGCCAGGTCCGGGCCTCCTACCGGCAGGACTGGCTGGTTGACCCGGACATGCCGCTCGCGTGGCGCCTGCAGAAGGAACACGCCGGATCCGGTGCGCTGGGCGACATCGGAGCCCACGCCATCGACCTCGCCCAGTTCGTCACCGGCCTCACCCTCCGCACGGTCTCCGGTGTAATCGAGACCATCGTGAAGGAACGGCCCCTGCTCGAATCGGGCGCGGGGCTGTCCGGAACCGCGGGTGCGGGATTCGGCAAGGTAACGGTGGATGACATCGCCATTTTCACCGGCCGCTTCGAATCCGGCGCCCTGGCCTCCTTCGAGGCTTCCAGGTTCGCGACCGGCAGGAAGAACGCGCTGCAAATTGAGGTTTCCGGGGACAAGGGGGCCCTTGCCTTCGACCTCGAAGACCTCAACAGCGTCCAGTTCTACGACCGGACCGCTTCCCCGGACCGCCAAGGGTTCCGGAAGATCCTGGTCACCGAGCCGGAGCACCCGTACCTGTCCGGGTGGTGGCCCGCCGGCCACATGCTCGGCTACGAGCACGGGTTCTCGCACCAGGTGAAGGACCTGGTGGAGGGCATCGCCAACGGCGCCCACCCGCAACCGACCTTCGCCGACGGGCTGCAGGTGCAACAGGTACTGGAGGCAGTTGAACGCAGTTCCGACAATGATTCCGCCTGGACACGGGTCGCCGCCGGCGTACCCGCCCCGGCAGTGTAGGGAGGAGACAACCGTGGCACGACCGATCACTTTGTTCACCGGCCAGTGGGCCGACCTGCCCTTCGAAGAAGTGGCCCGCCTCGCCGGCGAATGGGGCTATGACGGCCTGGAGATCGCCTGCTGGGGCGACCACCTGGATCCGTGGCGCTGGGACGACGACGCCTACGTGCAGGGCAAGCTGGACATCCTGGAACGCAACGGCCTGAAGGTGTGGACCATTTCCAACCATCTCAAGGGCCAGGCAGTGTGCGACGACCCGATCGACGAACGGCACCGGGGCATCCTGCCCGACGTGGTGTGGGGCGACGGCGATCCGGAGGGCGTCCGCCGGCGCGCCGCCGAGGAGTTGAAGAACACCGCACGGCTGGCTGCGAAGCTTGGCGTGAAGACGGTGACGGGCTTTACGGGATCGTCCATCTGGAAGTACGTTGCCATGTTCCCGCCGGCCACGGAGAAGATGGTCGACGCCGGCTACCAGGACTTTGCCGACCGGTGGAACCCGATCCTCGACGTTTTTGACGAGGTGGGCGTCCGGTTTGCCCATGAGGTGCACCCGTCCGAGATTGCCTACGACTACTGGACCACCCGGCGCACCCTGGAGGCGATCGGGCACCGGGAAGCCTTCGGGTTGAACTGGGACCCGAGCCACATGGTCTGGCAGGACATTGATCCCGTGGGATTCCTGTGGGACTTCCAGGACCGCATTTACCATGTGCACTGCAAGGACACGAAGAAGCGGCTGGTCAACGGGCGCAACGGCAGGCTGTCGTCCCACCTGCCGTGGGCCGACCCGCGCCGGGGCTGGGATTTCATCTCCACCGGCCACGGCGATGTGCCCTGGGAGGACGCGTTCCGGATGCTCAATTCGATCGGCTACCGCGGACCGCTCTCAGTGGAATGGGAGGACGCAGGCATGGACCGGTTGGACGGCGCTCCTGAAGCGCTTGAGTTTGTCCGCAGGCTTTCCGGCTACGAGCCATCTGCGGTCGCCTTCGACGCCGCCTTCAGCACCAAATAGCACCGCCAACACAACGGCCGGCCCGGAATCTTCCGGGCCGGCCGTTGTGTTTTGTTCCCAGGCTCAACCACCCGTGGAAAGGGCTGCCTCCGCCAGGGCCAGATGACGCTGCGTCATCTCGGTGGGGTCCTCCTGCAGCCACTCGTGGCCGCCCCACTCGCTGGTCAGCGTGCCGGTGAAGCTGGTCCGGCTGAGCAGGCCGGCAAGGTCCCGCAGCGGCTGCGATACCCGCCCGCCGTCGTCGTTCAGGTCCCAGAACTTCAGGTGGAAGGCCCCCACCAGGGGCATGATGGCCTGCAGGTCTCCTGCTTGGCTGCGGCCGAAACGGATCAACAGGTTCATGTAGAGGGTGTGGATCCGCGGCGGCACCTCCCCCGACCGGAGCAGGGCCGTGACGGCGTCGAGGGTGGCGGGATCCTGCCAGTCGTGTTCTAGGCGTGCCAGGAGGTCCGCGGGAATGCCGCCTTGGCGAAGTTCCTCGAGGTAGGTGGGGGAAGGGCGGGCATGAGCATGCTGATGTCCACGAGCACCCGCACGTGGTCATCCGCCAGCGTGGCGATCGCCTCCAGTGCAGGGTCGACGCCGGGGCTCCCCGGGGCCTGCTGCCCTTGGATTTCCTCGTACAACACCAGGTCCAGCCGGTGCAGCAGTGGTTGCAGCAGGGTGAGCAGTTCCGGCCCTGACTGGCCGATCGGCAGGCGCACGCCGTGGGCTCCCACCCGGTGCGCAGCGTGCAGTTGGGGCACCAGGAAGTCCAGCCGCTCCTTCTGGGAACGTCTGGTGCCGGGGGAGGTGAAGTCGTCCAGGCTCGCCCCGACAATGCTGATGCGGGCCCCTTTCGCCGCCAGGGATTCCCGCAGGGCGTCCGCCTCATCGTCCTGGGGAGCGGGAAAGGACCGCCATACGAGCCCCGGTTCGACTCCACCGTCCGCACCGAGTCCGCGATGCCGGAAACGATGTCCCTGGCCGGGCGCCGGGCGGCCACGATGTCGGGCGCCCAGTTGAATGAGCTGGCGCAGAGGGTCCAGCCGCCGGGAATTTCGTTAGCCATGGCTCCCTTTCCTTTTATGCACTTAACTGACAAACTTATGTCAGTTTTAGGATAAAGGAAGGGTGTTGGATTGGAAACCGCTTTGCGTGACGATGCGCTGACCGCCGTTCCCGCTGGTTTCGAGCTCCGGCTCGGTTTGCCGTGGATCCGTTCGATGCCGCTCTCCAGTGTGGCCGGCCTGGCTGTGGAAGTGGATTCAGTGCCGGTGGCGGCGGACCGGGTGTCGGTGGGGCTCGGTGCCAGGCGCGTGCCTGCCGAGGCCTTGCGGGCCGAGCCCGGCTGGTGGTTCATTCAGGACAGGCTTGTCCTGGCGGTCCCGCAGGAAATCTCCGCCGGTACGCATGCCGTCGCCGTCGATTTCACCCTGATGGTGCCTTACCTCCAGGCCCCATCAGGGTCGGCGCTGGTACTCCCGTTTCACGTTGAGGCCCGGCTGGCTGTACGTCCTGCCGTGGTGCCGGGCATCTCCCGGGACGTCGCGTGAGTGGCGCCGCCAGGCCGGAATGCCAAGTCAGGCCGGCACTGCCGTGCGTTCGGGGGATGGCCGGCCGTCGGCAAACCACCGCGGGAAGGTGACGTCGAACAGCTGCTCGCGCGCAAGTTCGGCTCCGCCGCGCAGAGGTTCGCGCTCGTCGTTCACGGACAACGTGATGGTGAGGTCGCGGGTGGCCAGGGGCAGTGACAGCTCATACACGCGTTGCCGAACCTCGGCCAGGAATACCTCGCCGGCAGAAGCAATGGCGCCGCCGATGACAATGACTCCCGGGTTGAACATATTGACCAGGGCTGAAATGGTCTCGCCGGCTACATGGGCGGACTTCTGGACGAGCGAGATGGCGAGCGAATCACCGGCCTGTGCCGCGAGCGTGATGTCCTCCAGCGTCAGTGCCCGCTCCTTTGCCCGGCCGGCAAGGGAAGTGGTGGCGCCTTCCTTGATGGCCTGCTCCGCGTCCCGTACCAGGGCCCATCCGCCGGCCACGGCTTCGAGGCATCCGACCTTGCCGCAGCGGCACTGCTCGTTGGAATCAGAGACCCGGACGTGGCCAATGTCCCCGGCAGCGCCGTTGGCACCACGGTGGATCCGGCCCTTGGACAGCAGGCCGGAGCCGACGCCTGAGCCGATCTTGCAGTAGATCAGGTCCGTGAGCATGTCGCGACGGCGGGCCCGCTCACCAAGCGCCAGAAGGTTGGAGTCGTTATCCACCCATACCGGCGCGTTGAAGCGTTCCTCGAAGGGCGTCCGGACGTCGTAGCCGTTCCACCCGGGCATGATCGGCGGAGCCACGGGCTGTCCCGTAGCGAAGTCCACCGGTCCCGGCAGGCCAACCACGACGCCCCATACCGGCACGGGAGGATGATTCTTGAGCACATCCTCAACAAGGGACATGACAGCATCGATCGTCTTCTCCGGTCCCTGGGCGATGTCCCAGCTGCGGTGTGCGTGGTCAATGATGTCGCCGTCGAGCGCCGCGAAGCCCACCCTGATGTGTGCCGCGCCGAGGGCGCATATGACAATCCGCCCCTGTTCTGAGCGAAAACGGAGGGTCCGCGGCGCGCGGCCTCCGGACGAGGCTCCGAAGTCGCCGTCACCCAGGAATCCAATCGCGATGGCCTGGTCAACCCGCTGGCTCACGACGCCCCGGCCCAGCCCGGTAACCTTGCCGATTTCCGGCCGGGTGGTCGCCTCGCCTGTCCGCACCAGGTTGACGATCCGCAGCAGGCTGGTCACTTCGTCCGTTTGTGCTCCGAAACGGAGGGTGGAGTCTGTCGTCATGGCACCAATTCTCACACATTGCACGCGACTAAGGCGCGAAATCAGATCCACTATGGCTAAAAATTCGCCGACTTATGAATAATAGAGACATAAGAAGGAGGTGGCGATGCCTTGGAGGATAGGGATACTCGGAGCCGGACCCGGCGTTGCGGCCCTTCATTTGCCGGTGTTGCGCGGACTCCCGGACCTGTTCGATGTGGTGCATATCGCCGAAGCCGGAAGTGGCCGTTCCCGGGATCTTGCTGAACCGTGTGGTGCGCACTGGTCCAGCGGGGAGCGGAGCTGCTGGCTGACCCGGAGGTGCAGGTGGTGGCTGTCTGCAGCCCGCCGTCAGAACACGCCCGCCATATCCTGGCGGCAGTGGCGGCCGGCAAGCGGGCCATCTTCTGCGAAAAGCCCCTGGCCACCACCAAGCAAGATGCCGGCCGCGCCATCGATGCCTGCCGGGCGGCCGGCGCCATCCTCCTGGTCGGCACAAACCACGTGTTTGATGCCGCTTGGGACCGCGCCAGGCGCCACCTTGCTTCGCTCGGCGGCGGGGTGCGGGCCGTATTGGTCACTTTGGCGCTTCCGCCCAACGAAAGGTACCACCGGCTCGTGGCGGAAGGCGGCCCGTTCCAGGCCGCAGCCCACGCCCGCCCGGACCTGGGCGATCCGGCGGTGGCTGCAGGAGTCCTGCGGCAGCTGCTGACCGGGCTGGCCATCCATGACCTGCCTGCGGTCAGGGACGTCGCACCGTGCATTGACGAGGTCGTCTATGCACGGCTCGCCCCGCCCATCGGCTACCTGGTGGGGTACCGGGCAGGCAGTGTCCTGGTCCAACTCGCCCTCACCATGCTTCCGGAAGGCCCCGACGCCTATTGGCGCATGGCCATCGCCACCTCCCGTGACCGGATCGAGGTCACCTTCCCGTCGGCCTTCGTCCATGCGGGAAGCGCCGTCATCAATGTACGCGCGGACGATGGACAGTGGACCGGATACGGGAGGGATCCCGTGGACGGCTATGTGGCTGAGTGGCGCGCCCTGGCCTCGCGCCTTGAGGAGGGGGTCCCGGTGGAGTACGACGAACTGCTGGCTGACGCGCACTACGCAATCGACCTGGCTGATGCTGCCGCCGCAAAGATCCTCGAAGCGGGCCGGCAGTGACGCTGCAAGGGCGCCGTGCCGGCGTCTTTACCCGGTTGCCCGCCTACGTGGCGGCCGCGGCCGGGCTTCCCGCCAGTGCCAGGCTGGCGGAGGACGTGCGCGGTGCTGTTGCCGTCATACCCGGCTCCGGCAACTGGTGGGCCGGGCTGCTGGATGCCCGGGACCGGGGAGCGGCGGCGGTGGTGATCGCGGATCCCGCGGCCCTGCCCCGGGAGGTCTTCGCCGCGGGCGCCTGGTCCGGAGGTATTCCGGTGGTCGTCGACCGCCCCGGCCTCCGCACCGACATGGTGGCGGACGCGGTCCGGGCGCGGCGCGGGACCCTGCCGAGGGTGGTCACCGTGGAGTGCGCCGCCCCCGCCGCCCTCCTGGATGCCGTGATCCGTGACGGCCTCGGCTGGGCCCGGTTCCTGGCAGGTTCCCGGCTGACCTTCCGGGCGGGTATGGCGGCCGCGCAGGGCACCATGGCACTGCTGGACTCGCCGGTGGCCGGCGGAAGCCGCCTTTCGTCCACCCTGGTGGGCACCGTCCTCGAAGGGCCCGCCGCGGGCGGCTTGCTCCAGGTCCTGGGCTTGGGCGAGGTCAGGACGGAGGTTGCCATTGACCACGCTGCCGGTCGGGTCAAGCTGGAGGCCTCGACGGTGGAGGGTGCGCTGACGGCGCCGGAGCGCTACGAGGCTCCGGCCCGGCTGGCCTTGCGCCGCGCCATCGAAGCCGCCTCGAGCGGCAGGGAGGTGGCTGACCTGGAAGAACTGGTGGAAGACCAACGGCTGGCGCACGACGTGGCGAGCGCGCGGGCCGCCCAGTGACTCCGTCGATTACGTGCAATCTTTTGTTGTTTTTAGACGTAAGTGGTTGTAGGGTGGGGAGTGGCGCCGGGGTCCCATCCGGACCCGTTCCCCGTCGTGTTGGTGCGCCGGGGGCACACCACGTCGCGTCGACGGTCCGATCGTTCGGACAGACCACTATGCAACTATCACCTGTAAAACTTCGCCTCCTCACCACCTCCCTGCTCACTGTCTCGTTCCTCGGGGCACTGGACCACACGGTGGTCTCCACATCCCTTGCCACCATTTCCGGAGAGCTGGGTGCCCTGCAGCTGATGAGCTGGGTGGTGGTGGGCTACACCCTGGCCAGCACGGTGCTGCTGCCCGTGCTCGGCAGGCTCGGCGATGTCCTCGGCGCCCGGCGGATCTTCCTTGTTTCCCTGGTGATGTTCCTGGCCGCATCCCTGGCCTGCGGTTTTGCCACGGACATCGCGTGGCTCATTGCCGCCCGTGTCCTCCAGGGCATGAGCTCGGCGGGCCTGCAGCTCATGTCGCAGACCATCATCGCCCGCGTGACCACGCAGCGGGAACGGCCCCGCTACATGGCCATCATCGGGGCGGCTTTTCCCATCGCCATCCTGGTGGGCCCGGTGGTGGGCGGTGCCATCACCGATTACTGGGGCTGGCAGTGGGTCTTCTGGATCAACATCCCGGTGGGCGCCGCTGCGTTCGCCCTGGCACTGGTGGCCGTTCCCCACCTGGAACCGGGCCCGGCGCCCCGGCACTTCGACATCGCCGGCTCCGCCGTCTTTACCTCCGCGCTGGTGGCGCTCGTCCTTGCCGCCTCCTGGGCCGCGGAAAGGGACGGCGGTCCTGCGGCCGGAAGCGCGCTCGCGGCCAGCATCGCGGGCTTTATCGCCTTTTTCCTGATCGAGCGGCGGGCACCTGAGCCCATCATTCCGCTGCACTTCTTCGCCAACCGCACCATTGCTGCCGGTACGGCACTCTCGGCGATCATCGGCGTCGGCTTCTTCTCCATCACCGCCTACCTGCCCACCTACTTCCAGATGGCCTACCGGACCTCGGCTACGGTGTCCGGGCTGGTTCCCATCGCCACCGTCTTCGGCATGCTGATCAGCAACCTCCTCACGGGCTGGCTGGCCAGCCGCACCGGGCGTTACCGGATCTTCCCGGTCGGCGGAACGGTGCTGGGAGCCGTGGCCCTGCTGGTGATGGCGCTGCTCCCGGCCGGCCTCCCGCTGTGGGCGCCCATGATCGTGATGGGTGCCGTGGGCCTGGGCACCGGGGCGTTCATGAGCCTCATCGTGGCCGTGGTCCAGGGCGCCGTCCCCGCAGGCCAGACCGGCACCATCACCGCAACCATCAACCTGGTCCGGCAGGTGGGATCAACCGTGGCGACGGCGGTCATCGGCGGCGTCATCGGCTCCGGGGTCGCGGCCCTCCTGCCGGCGGGGCTGGACGCCTCCACCCTCACCCCGCAGCAGGTACACCAAGCGGCACCGGCGGTCCAAGCCGACGTCGCCCAGATCTACTCATCCGTCTTCACACCCATCTTCATCGCCCTTGCCTGCGCCTACGCCCTGGGCATCCTGGCGGCAGTCCTGCTCCCGCACGGCCGCCTGTCCGACGAACCCGTCCCTGCCCACGCACCTTCCGAAACCCTCCCGGCCTGATCTCAAAGGAGACATCATGTCCAACCCCACCATTGCCGTCGTCGGCAGCGGACCCATCGGTTCCACTTACGCCCGCCTGCTGCTGGAGCAAGTCCCCACCGCCCGGGTGGTGATGTTCGAAGCCGGGCCGCAACTGACAGCCGTTCCCGGCGAGAGCGTCCGGAACATCCCGGACCCAGCCGAGAAAGCACGCGCCCGGGAAATGTCGCAGGGACCGCAGGCCGGGGCGTTCCGGGAGTCCCTCGGCATCCCGGCAGCAACAGTCACCGAGGGCATGTTCACCGCGCGCCAGGGCACGCACCTCCTGGACTTCGGCGGAGAAGGGTCAGCGCACGCCCCCTCGTTCCCGGCGGCGGCTGCCGCCACCAACGTTGGCGGCCAGGGCGCGCACTGGACCTGCGCGACGCCGTCGCCCGCGTTCAGCGAAAAGATCCCCTTCATCGCCGACGACGAGTGGGACGGCCTGATTGAAGCGGCCAAGGGCCTCCTGCACGTCCACAGTGCAGCCTTCGCGGACTCCAAAGTCGGCGAAGCCATCCGCTCCCTCCTGGACGAAGAGTTCGGCGCGGAGCTGCCCGACGGCTACGGGGTGGGAACCCTTCCGGTGGCCGGTGACCCGCAACCCGACGGGTCCGTCCGCTGGGCGGGGGCCGACGTCGTCCTCGGGCCGTTGATCGACCCCGGCAACGCGCTCTCACAGCGGTTCGAACTCCGCGACCTCACCCTGGTCCGCCGGGTTGACCTCGATGGAAACCGGGCCGCCGGGGTCACCGTGCAGGATCTCCGCACGGGTACGGAGTCCTTTGTTCCGGCGGACGTGGTGGTGGTAGCGGCAGATGCCTTCCGCTCGCCGCAGCTCCTGTGGGCCTCGGGCATCCGCCCCCAAGCGCTGGGCCACTACCTGACCGAACACCCGGTGGTGATCTCCACCGTGGCTCTTGACGCCGACAAGATGCTCCGTTTTGCCGCCGAGGGTGACCTTGACGCGGAACTGGCCCGGCGCGCCCAAAATCCCGCCGACCCCGTGGCCGCAGTCAACCGCATCCCCTTCTCCGAACCCGAACACCCCTTCTCCGTGCAGGTCATGTACTCGGAGTCCACCCCGTTCCCAATGGAACCGGGCACCCCGTACTCGGACAACCGGTGGGGCTACGTGAACATGGGCTACGGCATGCGCAAGCATCCCCGCTACGAGGACGCCGTCAGCTTCGACGACCATGAGCCCGACTACCGCGGTTTCCCCAACATGACCATCGAGTACGCACTCACCGAACGCGAGGAGGCGGAAATTGCCCAGGCCACCGACCGGCTGCGGCGTGCTGGCAAGGCCTTGGGCGTCTTTGTGGCCGAACCCCGGCTGATGCCCAACGGCTCCAGCCTGCACTACCAGGGCACCATGCGCATGGGAGCGGCCGACGACGGCAGCTCCGTTGCCGATCCATGGTCCCGGGTGTGGGGCTACGAGAACCTGGTGGTGGGCGGGAACGCGCTCATACCGACGGCCACGGCCATGAACCCCACGCTGATGAGCGTGGCCATCGCCGTCCGCGGTGCCCGGCGGGTCGCCCAAGAACTGGGATCCTGAAGCGCCGGCGGTCCGGCGGCGGTTCCGGGCGTCCGGGCGCGGCTAACCTGTGGGTATGAAGAACCTGGACCTGAACCTGCTGCCCCACCTGCAGGTCCTGCTGGAGCTGAGGAACATCACCCGGGCTGCTGAGCGCCTCCAGCTCAGCCAACCTGCCACCAGCGCGGCAATGGCAAGGCTTCGGCGCCATTTCGACGACGAGCTCCTGGTCCGCAATGGCCGCACCTACGACCTGACGCCCTTCGCCCAGTCCCTGGTCCCGCTGGTTGATGAAGCCATGCTCCACATCCAGCGGGCCACGCGCGTTCGCTCCGGGTTCGATCCTGCGTCCAGCGAGCGGGAGTTCGTGATTGCCGCCTCCGACTATGCGGCGGCGCTGATCGTGGGCCCGCTCCGGGGCATCCTGCGGGAGGAGGCGCCCGGGGTCTCCGTGGATTTCGTTCCCACGTCAAAGTCCGGGATCCAGGGCCAGATGGCTGACTACTCCAAGATCGACCTGCTCGTCGGGCCCACCGGGTACCAGATGCAGGGGGCCAGCCGGCAACTCTTCAGGGACAGCTTCATGGCCGTTGCGGATGCCGGCAACCCTTTGCTCCAGCAGCCCCGCCTTACCCTTGCCGACCTGGCCAAGGTGCCCCACGCCGTCGGCTACTTCGGGGAAGGCATCAGCACTCCCGCGGACAAGCTGTTCGAATCGCGCGGCATCCAGCGCCGGGTGGCTGCCGTGGTGGGCGGGTTCCTGTCGCTGCCCCTGCTGGTGGAAGGCACGGACCTGGTGGCGCTGGTGCCCGGGATGCTGGCGGCCCGGGCCCAGCGGGGCGCCAACATTGCGGTGCTGCAGTTCGACGACGACGCAGAAGCGTCCCTGGTAGAGGCCATGTACTGGCACCCCTCGCAGGCGGAGGACCCTGCCGGTGTCTGGCTGCGTTCGGTGGTGCAGCGCTCCTGCGCCCGGCTGCACGAACTCTTTCCCGCCGCAGCCCACCCCCTGACCATCCACGAGGCGGATACCATCTAGACCCAAGACGGCGTTCTGCGCCGGGCCGGTTCCTGCGAAAGTCGAAGAAACATGCTTTCGGAAGGAACCCCATGCCCGTTTCCAGCCAGCGCCTGGCCGGCAAGACCGCCGTCATCACCGGAACGGCCAGCGGCCAGGGCAGGGCCGCGGCGCTCGCGTTCGCTGCGGCGGGTGCCGTGGTGGTGGGCTGCGACATGGACGACGACGGCGCGGCAGCCACGGTCGCGGCGGTCACCGCTGCCGGGGGTCGGATGGGCAGCAGCCGGGTGGACCTGACGGACGAGGCCGCCGTGGCCGCCTGGGCCCGGGAGGTCGCGGAAGCCCACGGGCAGGTCCATATCCTCTATGCCAATGCGGCCATCACGCGGTTCGCGCCGGTGGAGCGGCTGACGTTCGCGGACTGGAAGTGGAACGTGGAGCACGAGATGGACGTGGTGTTCCTGCCCGTGAAGTACTTCTGGCCGCAGCTGATCGCAGCGCGGAACGCCGCCATCGTTTTGGCGGGTTCCACCGCCGGTGTGACGGGCTCCATGACCAATGGCCGGTTGGCGCACACCGCCACCAAGGGAGCCGTGGTGGCCATGACCAAACAGCTGGCGGCCGAAGGAGCGCCGCACGGGCTGCGTGTTAATGCCGTCAGCCCAGGCATGATCCGCACGGCCGCCACCGAGGGCAACCTCCTCGCTCCCGACCACCCCATGCGGACCATCGCCGGCAGCATTCCCTTGGGCAGGATTGGCGCGCCGGAGGAAGTGGCCGCCTGCGCGCTGTTCCTGGCGTCCGACGAAGCGTCCTATGTGACGGGAGCGAACCTGATGGTGGACGGCGGCTGGTCGGCTGTGCTGCCGGGCTGACCAGTCCGTTCGGGCGGGGACGGTCAGCGCAGGGCGTCGGAGACCGACTTGGCCCCGCCGTGGCCTGCCTGCCCGCAGTCGACGGGGATTTCCGCGCCGGTCACGAACGAGGACAGCGGACTCAGGAGAAAGAGCACGACTCCGGCCACCTCCTGCACGCTGCCCGTCCGCCCCAGCGGAGTCTCGGCCAGGGTGGCTTTCCGGAATTCCGGCTTGGCGCCCGCGGTCATGGGCGTTTCGATGAAGCCGGGGTGGACCGTGTTGACCCTGATCCCGCTCGGGCCCAGCTCCATGGCGGCAACCTGGGAGAGCCCACGCAGCGCCCACTTGCTCGCTGTGTAGGCCACCGGATAGTGCGCCGTCAGTCCTGCAACGGACCCGACATTCACGATCGAGGCCCCGCTGCCCATCAGGGGAGCGAGGGCCTGGATGCCCAGGAGGCTGCCGGCGACATTCACCTCATAGACCTCCTGCAGGTCGGCCACCGGCGCGTCCAGCAAACGGCTGCGCCGGGTGATGCCGGCATTGTTGACCAGCCCGTCCACCCGCCAGTCCCGGGACCGGATCCACTCTGCGAGTTTCGCCCAGCCCGGGCCGTCGGTGACGTCCAGCTGCCGGTAGGTCAGTTGCCCGCCTGAGGACACCGCGCCGAGCCCAGGCGGCGGCTCCGGCGCAAGGTCGGTGGCGATGACGCGGGCCCCGGCTTCCACCAGGAGCCACGCCTCGGCGGCACCCTGGCCCTGGCCGGCGCCGGTGACCGCCACCGTCCGGCCCTCCAGGTCGAGGCCAACCACCCTAGGTACCGGTGGGAACCGCGGTTGCAACGCGGTTCCGCGGCCGGGTCCGGGCCGGTACCCGGGTCACGGCCTCGCGGCGGTCACCCACCCTGTTCTCGACGCTGCCGATGCCTTCCACGGTCATCCGGACCACGTCACCGGTTTTCAGCGGCGGGGGAGTCTGTGCCTCGTTCCGGCCCCAGAGCTCGGCCAGGCAGCCGCTGCCGCAGGTGCCGGAGCCCAGCACGTCCCCGGGCCGCACCACGGAATCCTGCGACGCATAGGCCACCAGTTCGGCGAACGGCCAGCCCATGTTGGAGAGCAGGTCCTGCCCGATCAGCTGCCCGTTGACTTCGACGGACATGGAGATGGGCAGGAAGCCCTCGGCGTCGCGCAGGGCCTCGAATTCGTCGGCGGTGACGATCCAGGGCCCCAGCGTGTTGGCGAAGTCCTTGCCTTTGCACGGACCCAGGCTGACTTTCATCTCCCGGCGCTGGAGGTCCCGGGCGGACCAGTCATTGAGCACCGTGTAGCCGAAGATGTGCCGGTGGGCTTGCTCGGCGTCCAGGTTCCGTCCGTCGCTGCCAGGGACGCGCCCGACGACGGCGGCAACCTCTGTTTCGAAGTCCAGGTCCGTGCAGCCTGCGGGAATCCCAATCACCTCGCCCGTACCGGTGACGGTGTGCGGGTTGGTGAAGTAGAACGTGGGTGCCTCGTACCATTCGGGCACTACGCCGGCCACGCCGTCGATGCTTTTCCGCACTCCCTCCACGTGTTCCTCAAACGCCACGAAGTCCCGGATGGTGGCCGGTTCCAGTGGGGCCAGCAGCCGCACCTCCGCCAGCGGTACGGGTGCGGCGGATGCGGTAACTTTCCGGGCAAGGTCGAGTGTCTCCTGCAGGCCGGCATCGAGCAGTGTCTGTATGGACTGGCCTGCCGGCAGCGCATAGCAGTGTTCGCCGTCCACGAAGCCGGACCACGTCCCGCCGTCGTGGTTCCAACGGGCAATCTTGACCATGTGGGGGTTTCCTTAAGCGTTGGGGTGGGTGGCCAGGGCGGCTGCCGCGGTGATGCCCAGGGCACGTGCGTTGCCGCCCAAGACCCGGGCCGCGTCGTCGGCCGGGAGTGCGGCGGCTTCCACCTCGTCCACCGGAAGGTCGGACCCCATGTCGAACGGGTAGTCCGAGCCGAGCAGCACCTGCTCCGGCCCGGCGGCGGCAACAAGGGCCCGCAGTTCAGCCGGGCTGTGGACGAGCGAGTCGAAGTACAGCTTCCGCAGGTAGGACGACGGCGGCGCGGCGCACCCATGAGCCTCCGGACGCACTTTCCAGGCACGGTCCGACCGGCCCAGCGTCGTGGGCAGGTAGCCGCCGCCGTGGGCGGCCAGGACCTTCAAGGCGGGGTGCCGGTCCAGGACACCGCTGAAAATCAGGTGGGACAGGGCCACCGCGTTCTCGGCCGGCTGGGACACGGTGTTGGCCAGGTAGAAGCGGTCCAGCCGCTCATCCAGCGAGCAGCCGAACGGGTGCAGGAACACCACGGCGCCCAGCTCTTCGGCGCGGGTCCAGAACGGTTCCAGCCGGGGGTCCGAGAGTTCAACGGTGCTCCGTTCCGGGTCACCGGGAGTGGCGGCGAAGGACCCGATTTCGACTCCCAGCAGGCCGCACTCCAGGACGGCGTGTTCCAAGGCATCCACCATCAGGCCCGGGTGCTGGAGCGGGACCAGGCCCAACCCGTTCAGTCTCACCGGCGCGCGGTCCACGAACCCGCGCACCGCCCGGTTGGCCTCCTGTGCCACGTCCAGCGCCAGCTGTTCGCCCGCAAAGTAGTAGAAGTGCGACGGCGACGGCGAGACCAGCTGCACGTCCACGCCCTGGGCATCCATGTCCGCCAGCCGGCGGTCCAGGTCGGTCAGCTGCGGCCAGCGTTCCTTGATCATCCGGCCCGAGGCGGCCATGGACTCCGGGCCGTTGCGGCGCACCTCCAGGGCTTGCTGGGCGCCGAAGCCGTCAGGATCCGCTTCGGCCACCAGCTGCTGGAGGGCCGGCAGCAGGATGTGTGCGTGCACATCCACCGTGGGGTTCGGGCCGGGAAGGGTGCTCATGCCGGCTCCTTCAGCATGACGGACAGGCCGTGCATCAGGCCGGGCACATCGGCGTCGCGGACGCCGTCGAGCATCCACTGGCCCAGCTGGACCGAGGCGTTCACCACTGCCGTGGCGCGGTCCAGCCGGCGGTCGCTGAACTCCTTGAACAGGGTTTCGGTGACGTCGTCGGCCTTGATCAGCAGCTCGGCCAGGACGGCGGCGTCCTCCAGGGCCATGGCGGCACCTTGTGCCACCGTTGGGGGGCAGCTGTGCGCGGCGTCGCCGATGATCACCGTGCGGCCGCGGTTCCAGGGTCCGTCCACCAGGTGGGTGGTGAACCACGTGTAGTTGATGCGGGCACTGTGGTCCAGGTTGGCGCGGATCTCGTTCCAGGGCCCGCCGTAGGCTGCTGCAAGTTCGGCCATGATGCGGGGGCCGTCCTCGTGCTTGCGTTCCTGGGCCTTCTCCACCAGGTAGGCGTAGATGGTGTCCGGGCCGGTGGGGCAGTAGCCGGCGATGAAGCAGGGGCCGCCGTAGGTGAGGTCGGTCCGGACCACTTCCGCCGGCCGCTCCACGAACGCCCGCCAGATGCCCATGCCGGTTGGCTGGGGTTCCATCTCGATGCCAATAGCCTTGCGGACGGCCGAGTGGAGGCCGTCGGCGCCGATCAGGAGGTCGTAGGTGGCCGTGCCGCCATCGGCGGTGCCCACGGTGACCGAACCGCCGTCGTCCGTGATGCTGGTGACCGTCCGGCCGTAGCTGATCCGGGCCCCCGCCTGTTCCGCCCGTTCACGGAGGATGGCCGTGAGGTCCGGCCGGTACATGCCCATGGTGGCCGGGAGGTCGTCGCCGCCGGTGCGGATGTCCTCCAGGACGGCGAGCACCGTGCCGGCCGGGTCCGGGGCCCGCAGGCCGAGCGTGCTGAAGGCGTAGCCCTTGGCCTCCACCTGGTCCCAGGCGCCGAGCTGGCGGAGGACGCGCAAGGCGTTCCCCTGCAGTGTGATGCCGGACCCGAGGGTTTGCGGTGCGTCTGCCTTCTCGAGGACTTCCACCCGGATTCCGGCGTCGGCCAGGAGGATGGCGGCGGCCAGCCCCGCGGCTCCCGCCCCCACGATTCCGACGTTCTGTACTGCTGCCATCGCTGACTCCTTTGTATTGACGGCGTTACTGCTGGTGGTTTGTTGTACTGAAAGCTACCGGACGGCGATCGGGTTGACCGGTGATCCCACGGCCCCGGTGATGGGGAGGGGAGCGGCCGTCAACAGGAAGTCGTACCTGCCGTCCGCCGCGCACGCCTCCGCCAGGGCGTCCGGATCCCACATCTCGCCGAGGAACAGGCCCAGGTTGGGGATGGCGATCTGGTGGAGGGGCTGGAAGGCGCCGTCGAACTCGTTGGGCCGGACCTCGAAACCCCAGGTGTCGGTGGCGATGCCGGCGATCTCGCTGCGGTGCAGCCAAGGCGCGGTGGTGAAGGACAGCCCCGGGGCCGAGCCGCCGGCATAGTCGCCCCAGCCGTCGCGGCTCACCCGGGTGTATTGCCCGGTGCGGATCACCACGATGTCGCCGCGCCGCACCTCGGAACTGGGCCCCTGGAGTGCGATGGTCCGCTCGAGGTGCTCGGGGGTGATGGCGAACCCGTCCGGCAGCTCGCCGTCGTTCCGTCCCAGGTCGGGACCAAGCGCCCGGCCGACGTCGAGCAGGACGCCCCGGGTGACGATCTTCGCCGCGGCTGTTTCGATGCCGGTGACCAGGTCGCCTTCGGAGGTGACGACGTCGCCGGCGGCCCGGCCGTTCCAGGCCTTGCCCTGGTCGAAGATATGGCCCAGGCCGTCCCACTGCGTGGAGCATTGCAGGGGCATGGCGATCACGTCGTCAGCGCCGCCGAAGCCGTGCGGGAAGCCCTGGTTGCCGCGTTCGGCGTCAACGCCCGTGTCCGTCATGGTGTGGACCGGGTTGGTGCGGCGGCGCCAGCCTTTTTGCGGGCCGTTGGTGTCGAACGGTTGGGAGAGCGAGAACGCCTCCCCGGTGCTGACCAGCGCGGCGGCCTCGACCCGTTTGGCGGCGTCGATGAAGTTCAGGGTGCCCAGGACGTCGTCCTGGCCCCAACGGCCCCAGTTGCTGTGTTCCCGGGCCATGGCGCGGATGCTGCCGAGCGGATCCTCACGCCGGATAACCGGGGAATCAATGGATTCCCCGGCGCCGGTTGCTGTGTCCTGGGTGGTCACGGCTTGCTGCTTTCGGTTGGAGTTTCGTCCTTGCAGAGGATGCGCTGGGTGCCCAGCCCGGTGATGGTGCCTTCCATGACGTCGCCGTCCTGGAGCAGCCGTCCCCAGTGCTGGCCGTTACCGGCCGGGCTGCCGGTGAGGACAAGGTCGCCGGGGCGCAGCGGCATGATCTGCGAGGCTTCGCTGACCAGTTTGGCAACGCCGAAGATCATGTCCTGCGTGGATTCGTCCTGCATGGCCTTGCCGTTGAGCTTCAGGGTCACCTGGACGTCCTGCGGGTCGCCGAAGAATTTGGCCGGCACCAGCAGCGGTCCCGTGGGCAGGAAGCCGGGGGCGTTCTTGGCGCGGTACCAGTCCGATCCGATGGCGGGCATGTCCTTGCGGAAGACGTACTCGCGCGTGGTGATGTCATTGACCATGGTGTACCCGAAGACGTGCTCCAGGGCTTCTGCGGGGGTGACCCGGAACGCCGTCTTCCCGATCACCGCGGCCAGTTCCAGCTCCCAGTCGTGGGACTTGCTGTAGGCGGGCAGGGTGAGGTCGTCCGTGGCGGACGCGACTGCCGTCGGAAGCCCGATGAAGAAGTACGGTGTGCCCTGCCCCGCGCGCTTGTCCATCATCGCGGCAGTCTTGGCGCGCACCTCTTCCGCGTCTTCGCCCGGCTCGCGGTGCGCCACGGCCAGGTCGACCACGTGCTTGCGGTAGTTGGCGCCGGTCTGCAGGATCTGGACCGGCTCCACGGGGGCCAGAACCTCGACGTCGGCCAGCGCCAGGCCGGTGCCCTTGCCCGCAGAGGCGGCCAGGGCCTCCAGCTGTCCTTCCGTGGTGTCCCAGTGCTCGATCAGGGAGTTGATGTCCCCGTCCAGGGGCAGGACCCTGTCATCAACCAGCAGGCCCGCGCGGGCCTTCCCGCCGCCAGGCTCCTGGAACCGGATGAGTGCGTAAGGTGCTTCGGCCATGGTGCCGTTAGCCCCGTCCCTGCTTGGCGTACGGGTTCAGGAGGGCTTCCTTCATCTCCGGCGACGCGCCTTCCTCGGTGGCCGTGAAGCCTTCAGCCGGCGGGAACGACTCGGTCATGGAGTGCGGCATGGCGCCGTTCTTGTAGAAGTTGTTGGAGCCCTCCGACGGCTTCCAGGTGTTGGCCTCCCAGTCCGGGACGTAGTTGCGGTAGCCGCCGGAGTTCAGCTCGACGCGCAGGCCGGACGGTTCGCGGAAGTAGAGGAAGTTCTGCTCGCCCACGCCGTGGATGGAGGGGCCATATTCCATGGCGGTGCCGTTTTCCATCATGACGTCCGCGGTGCGGAGCAGGTCCTCTGTGGTGTCCACCCAGAAGGCGATGTGGTTGACGCGGCCGGCACGCTGGGACGTGTCCTTGACGACGCCGAGGTCGTGGGACTTCTCGTTGGTGGTCAGGACCGAGAACACGGTGATGGGGGCTTCGTCCAGGTCCACGAAGGCCATCACGCGGAAGCCCAGGGCGTCGCCGTACCACTTGGCGAAGCCGCGGACGTCGGAGGCGGCGACGGTGACGTGGTCCAGGAAGCGCGGTGCTGCGGCGTGGCTGCTGCGGCGCTCCGGCCGGTCCGGGTAGGTGGATTCGAACCCGGGCTCGGCGACGAACTTTTCCACGTCGTAGAAGAGGCGCATGTGGTGGCCGTAGGGGCCGGTGAATTCGTAGGCCTTGCCGTAGCCATGGCCGCCTGCGGTCCAGGTGCCCTGCACTCCGGTCGCTTCGATGCGCTGGGCGGCTGCTTCGAGGGCGGCCTGCGAGTTGGTGCGCCAGGCCATCCGGCCCAGCGATGCTTCCGGTCCTTCGGTGACCACCAGGCTGTAGCGGTAGTAGTCGCCCCAGCAGCGGAGGTAGACGTTGCCGTCCACGCGGTCGACGATGCGCATGCCGAACTTTTCCTCGTAGAACCGTGCGGACGCTTCGACGTCCGGGCTGGTGATCTCGAGGTGGGCAAGATGGGAGAGGGGAGTTTCCACGTTGAAGTCCTTCTGGGTTTTACCGGCTGCGGTTTGGTGCAGGTCCTGTTACCACTGTGAGGCACTTCATATATTCGGGGAATGGCAGGTTTTCGATATCAGATATCCGCCACGCTGATACTCCCTCCCCTGCGACGCCCGCTCACTTCTTGCTCCCAAAACGGCAACGCCCGCTCACTTCTTGCTCCCAAAACGGCGACGCCCGCTCACTTTCCTGAAGGGAGTGAGCGGGCGTTGACCTAAAAGAGGTAATAAGTGAGCGGGCGTGCGGCGAAACTATTCCTTGCCGAGCCCGGCGGCCGAGGTCTTCTCACCGGACACGCTGTTGAGCGCCCGCAGGTCGAAGAGCCCGTTGATGTCGGCCTGCTTGGTGGTGCCGGCGGTCACGCCGTCGGCCAGGAGCTTTTGGTAGGTTCCGGCAAGCGGGTCCACGGTGAAGACGATGTTCTTCAGGGACCGGTCAATGACATCCGGTTTCAGCTCCGCGCCGGCGGCTTCCTTCAAGGCGGAATTGATCACTGTGGCCTTGTCGGCGGCAGAAGCGCTGTTCAGCCACTCAACCGATTTCACGTGGCCCTTCAGCAGCGCCTTGACGGTGTCCGGGTGGTCCGCCGCGAACTTCTGGTTGACGATCAGGATGGTGGTGGGGAACTCGCCCGGCTTGCCTGAGAGGGAGCCGTCCCACAGGTCCTTTTCATCCACCAGCACCTTGGCGCCGGCGTTCAGCACCAGGCGGGAGGCCCAGGGCTCCGGCAACCACGCGCCGTCGAGCTTTCCGTCCTGGAACAGCTTGAGCGTCTGGGCGTTCTCGGTGGGGTTGATGGCGACGTCGCCGCTGCCGTCGACATTCGTTTTGTAGCCCTGCGATGAGAGCCAGGCCCGAAGGGCGACGTCCTGGGTGCCGCCCAGCTGCGGCGATGCCAGGGTCTTGCCCTTGAGGTCTGCGGCGGAGGTGATCTCCGGCTTGACCACGAGCTGCGCTCCGCCGGCGGCAAGCTCCGGCGATGATGCTCACCGATTGGCCCTGGCTCTTGACGAATGAGTTGATGGCCGGGTTGGGGCCGATATAGGTGGCATCGATGGCGCCCGCGTTCAGGGCTTCGATGGCGGCCGGACCGGCATTGAAAACCTGGGTGCTGAGTTTGGTGCTGCCCAGTTCCCCGGCGATAAAGCCTTTGCTGACGCCCACCAGGGCCGGGGCGTGCGTGACGTTGCCGAAGTAGCCCAGTTTCAGCTCGGCTGCCGGGTTGCCGGACGGGGCGCTCTCCTGGGTTGCGGCCGGGGCGCCACTGTTGACGGCGGAGGCGACGGCGGCGCCACCGCCAACCAGGGCCAGGATTGCCGCCGTGATGCCGATTTTCAGGCCCAAAGGGCGCTTGGGTTTGGCTGACTGGCCGGCCACGATGCGCGTGGACTTCTGCGGGTTCTGCGGACCGTTGTCCTGCGGGTTGGTCATGGGGATTCCTTTGCTGGGGCGGATGCTGAGACGAGGTTACGGAGCGCCCCCGGGGCCACAATCGTTCGTGTCGCACTGGTTCACCCGGCGACGCGAAGGCGCAACGCGGCGTCGCGCGGCGTCAAAAAACGTCGTGAAGCGTCTCTTTGCGTGCGGCCCCGCCGGCCCCGCAGCGGCGGATGCCAGGACAGTATTTTGCTTGACGGTTAATTAGCCAGTAAGTAAAATACTGAGATGGAGAAATTTTGGAGGCCCACATGACAGTTGTGGAAGATCAGCGGCTCGACGCGATGTTCAGCGCGCTTTCCGACCCGACGCGCCGGGCCATCGTGGTCCGGCTCGCCGCCGGCGACGCCACCGTCAACGAACTGGCGGAACCGTTCAACTTGAGCCTTCCGGGCATCTCCAAGCACCTGAAGGTTCTCGAAAGATCGGGATTGATCAGTCGAGGCCGGAAAGCCCAGTTCCGACCCTGCCACCTGGAGTTGCAGGCCCTCGACGTCGCTGCCGGCTGGATCGAGGAGAGCCGGCGCCTCTGGTCTGAGCGCTTCGACAAGCTCGACCAACACCTCCGCAACCTGCAGGAACCCCCGAATGGAGACCGCCATGAATGAGAACACCCTCCGCTTCACCCGCATCTTCGAGGCGCCACGGCAGCTGGTCTTCAGCTGCATGGTCGAACCCGAGCACCTGACCCATTTCTGGGGTCCGACTGGCGTCACCACGCCCTTGGACACAATCACCGTGGATGCCCGGGTCGGAGGTGCCTTCACCACCGTCATGGTCAACGACGTCGACGGCAGCACCTACCCGACCAGCGCACGGTACGTTGAGGTGAACCCGCCAGAGCGCCTGTCGTGGATAGAGGACCACTCGGGGATGACCGTGACCATCACCTTCACCGAGCTCGGCACGCGCCGCACCCAAGTCGACATCGAACAAACGAACGTTCCGGCACCAATGCTGGATCCCGCAGCCCAGGCCGGATTCCTCACCTCACTGGACCGCTTCGAGACCTACCTGGCCCAGCACGCCGGAGCCCACCGATGAGTGCGGACGGCCGGCCCATGGCGAACATAGCAGCCGAGCGGCGGGCCTTTACCAAGATCCTGGAACTGCTGCCCCAGCAGGCGTGGGACGCCCCCTCGCTCTGCGCCGGCTGGCGTGTCCGGGAAGTCGTCGCGCACATGGCCATGCCCCTGCGCTTCTCCACCCCGCGGTTCATCGGCGAGTTGCTCCGCTCCCGCGCCAACTTCGCCCGCATGGCGGATCGGGTCGCGCGCCACGACGCCCAGGAGGCGGTCAGCACCTTGCTTCACCGCTGGCGCGCGAACGAGGACACGCTGTGGAAGCCGCCAGGCGGTGGACTCCAGGGAGCCCTTACCCACGACATCGTCCATGGCCTGGACATCACCATCCCGCTCGGCCTCAAACATCCGGTCAGCGACGCAAGCCTCCTCACGGTCCTCGACCACGCGACCAGCCCGCTCAGCCGGAAGCATTTCCGCCTTGACCTGTCCGGCGTCCGGCTCGAAGCCACCGATCTGGACTGGGCCTTCGGAGATGGCGAACCCCTCCGCGGCGCCGCTCATCATCTCCTGATGGTGCTCATGGACCGCCGGCTGCCCAACGGTGCCCTCGCCGGCGGGGCAACTGCCCGGTTCACCACCGCCTGATCCTGCCCCGGCCCCGGCGTGTTCGCTGCGAACTGTTGGGATACTGCATCCTGGCGCGAAATCCCGCGCAAAGGGGACACGTTTATTTTTTGATGCCCTGCCATTTCCAGCAGGGGCATCCTGAAATAGTCTGGGATTTGCCACGCAATTTAGGTGTGGGGATTCAGCAGGTCACTGCGATGTTTTACCGGCCGTGCTGATGAATGGAAGCGGCATGGGGGCCTGGAGTGGGAGGTAGGGGAGTATTCCTTGCAGTAGGCCCGGCTAAGGCGCCGTACTGCACGTGCACCAGTTCCAACGAATAACAATGCAGGAGAAAATCATGTTGCTTTGGATCGCTATTATCATCGCCGTTCTCTGGCTCCTCGGACTGCTCGCCAACATTGGCGGCGGGCTCATTCACATCCTTTTGGTTGTTGCCGTGGTAGTCCTGATCTTCCATTTCGTCCGCGGCAGGTCCCGCGCCTGATGGGCACAAGGGTCCCTGCCGCCGGCCGTGGTGCCGCCGGCGGGGACCCCAAGGGTCAGGCGGCCTTCACCAGCGGCAGTTCGTCCCAATGCGTTGTGTACCGGGGTGAACGCATATTGCGCTTCATGGTCCAGTCAAGGCCGGACTTGACCCCTGCGTACCCCAATCCGATGGAACCCCGCCCAAAGCGGCGGCTGACATCCTCCAGCAGCGGCCCGATGCCGCGTTCCTCGTGCCTGTTCTCGAAAGGCTCCAGCGGCGGCTGGTTGCCCGTGGGCCGAAGATCGGTCAGCATCAGGCCTGCTTTCGCGTATTTGAGCCCTTCCCGGATTTTCGGCAGCAGCGCGTGCGCGGCCTTGGTGAGCAGGAGCGGATCCGCGGTGGGCACGGGAAGCCGGACGCACACCGAAGGGTACGCCTGCTCCTGGTTCCGGAACGGCGAGGTGGCTGCGAACGCCGTCAGCACCTTTGCCTGGAGCCCATGTTTGGACAGGCGTGCGCTCGCCTGCTGGCTGTAAATACCCAGCACCTCCCGCAAACCGGCAGGCGTGGTCACCGGGGTGGCGAAGGAGCGGGAAAAGATCAACTGGTCGCGGCCAACGCGCTCCTCCTCCATGGGAATGCAGGGAGTGCCGCGCAGTTCGAGGACCGTACGCATCAGCACCACCGAAAACTTTCCCCTGATCACCACCGGGTCGGCGTGCATCAGGTCCAGCACGGTGAAGACCCCCATGGCATTCAGGCGCTTGGCCAGGCGCCCGGCGACGCCCCAGATCTCGTCCACGGGCAACCGGCCCATCAAACCCTCCCGCACCGGCGGCGGCACTGACTCCCAGAGGCACACTCCGCCAAATGCGGGATTGTTCTTGGCCCACTTGTTGCACAGCTTGGCCAGTGTTTTGGTGGGAGCTATCCCTACGCACACAGGAACCCCGACATGCCGCAGCACGGCCTCCTTGATCCCGCGGCCAAGGACCAGCAACTGGTCCGGGCCGCCCTTGACGCCGAGGAACGCCTCGTCAATGCTGTACACCTCCAGCCACGCCGAGTAGCGGCCCAGCAGCTCCATGACGCGGGCACTGATGTCCCCGTACAGCTCATAATTGCTGGACCTGGCCACCAGGCCCCATTCTTTGGCCCGCGGCGCGAGCTTGAACCAGGGTTCCCCGGTGGAGATGCCGAGGGCTTTCGCCTCGGGGGACCGGGTAACCGCGCAGCCGTCATTGTTGGACAGGACGACGAGCGGCCGGCCTTCCAGGGAGGGATCGAAGGCGCGCTCCGCCGACGCGTAGAAGCAGTTGACGTCCACGTGGGCGATCTGCGGCATGCGCCGCATGGGAGCCGGTTTAGCCACGAGGCACCTCACACATGATGCAGGCACCGGGTGGCAACGCCCCAGATGGTCAGCTCGGACAAGGCCGGTACCCGAATGTCCGGATACCGCGGGTTTTCCGCCTGTAGCACCACTCCGTTGACGGTGATGCGAAGGCGCTTGACCGTCAGTTCTCCGTCCAGGACGGCGATCACCACAGACCCGTCCCGCGGTTCCAGGGCCCGGTTCACAATGAGTTCATCGCCGTCGCTGATGCCCGCGCCTTCCATGGAGTCCCCGGTTACCCGGACCACGAACGTGCTGGTGATGTCCTTGATCAGGTGGGCGTTCAGGTCGATCCGGCCATCGAAATAGTCCTGTGCGGGCGACGGAAACCCCGCCGCCACTGCCACGGGCGCGATCAGCACGGACAACAAGGAGGCGCCCGCGTCTATCACGCGGGGACCGATAACAACGCCCACAACACACCCTTATTCGAAAATATGTTCGATACTTCAGTGTAGCGCCGGAGGCCGACAACGGGACCCGGCGGCCAACGTAGACTTGCAGGATGCGGCTGGTTGCAAGCGATATTGACGGAACGATCCTTGGGCACGACGGAAAAATCAGCCCGCGCACCATACGCGCCTTCCACGCCTGCCGGGATGCCGGCGTCGAACTGGTCTTCGTCACCGGGCGCCCCCCGCGCTGGCTGCACCCGCTCGAGGAGCAGCTGGGCCACGCCGGACGGGTGATCTGCTCCAACGGTGCCGTCGTCTGGGACTTGGAAGCGGACCGACTGGTATCCGCCCGCGCGCTGGCCACCGCTTCCGTCCTGGACATCCGGCGCATCATCAAGGAACTCCGGCCCGCCGCGCTGTTCGCAGCGGAAACGCTCACCGGGTTCCACCTTGAGCCGGGCTTCATCGAAAACGAATCCAGCGAACTCCTCGCCGAATTCACTCCGGCGCCGCTCCATGAAACGCTCACGGGGGACGATTCCGTGGTCAAATTCCTGGCCATTGTCCGGGAGGGCACCCCGGATGACTTCCTCGCCGAGGTGGCGCCCGCCGTCGAACACCTGGCCGCCGCCACCCACTCCTCGCCCGGCGTCGCCATGCTGGAACTGTCCCTTCCGGGCGTGAACAAGGCCGTCACCCTGGCCGAGTACGCGGCCGCACTGGGCATCGATGCCGCCGACGTGGTCGCCTTCGGCGACATGCCCAACGACATCGAGATGCTCCGCTGGGCCGGGCACGGTTACGCGATGGCCAGCGGCCACCCCGAGGCCATCAGAGCGGCGGGCCGGCAGGCACCGCACTTCGACGACGACGGCGTGGCCCAGGTCCTCGAGGCCAGGCTGGCAGCCCTGGGCGTCCAGTTTTCCTGACTCCCGCCCCATACTTCCAGCTGGCGCTCACCTGGCGTTTACCTTTCGCCTGTAGCGTCAAGCGTGGAGGGTTCGCCCCTCACCGGCCGGCTCACAGGGGGTTCCGATGGCACGAAGCGTCAAACAGCGCGCAGCAGACGCGCCGCTGCGCAAGGCAACGCCTGATCCGCACTGGAAGCAGTTGCGCCAGGGCGACAGAGTCCGCGTCCTGCTGTCACCCGGCTTCCAAGCGAGCGGGGTAGTGGACACCATCACCGCAGACCACAGCGCCGTCTGGGTCCACCTGGATGGCGGCCGCGGACGCGTCCTGCTGCACTGCGGCGACGGCGTGGACATCCTGCCCTGCGGCGAGACCGACTGCCGGGACTGACGGTGCGGGCCTCGGGTACGCTCGCAGGGTGACCCTGCCCTTTTTCAACACCCCGACGACGCCGGGCGGCAGCTTCCCATCGCCATGGCCCACCGGGGCTTCTCGGTGGACGGGCTGGAAAACTCCATGGCCGCGTTCCGCGCCGGCATCGAACTCGGCTTCCGCTATCTCGAAACGGATGTCCACACCACGGCGGACGGCGTGCTGCTGCTGTTCCACGATGAATTCCTGAACCGGGTGACCGACGGCAAAGGAAGGGTCGGGGACCTTGCCGCCGCAGAGGTGGCGAAGGCGCGGATCGACGGCCGTGAACCCATTCCCACGTTCGACGAGCTGGTCACCGGCCTGCCGGAGGCCAGGCTGAACCTCGACGTCAAGGACTGGGATTCGGTGCGGAGCACTGCCGCCGCGATCGAGCGGCACCAGGTGCACCACCGGGTGCTGGTCACCAGCTTTTCGGACCGGCGGCGGCGGGCGGTGCTGAAGCTGCTCAGCCGGCCGGTGGCCTCCTCCGCCGGCGTGGCCTCGAATGCCCTCTTCACCCTCCTGGGACCTGTCCTTCCGCGGGCGGCCTTCCGCCGGATCATGCGCCGGCCGCTCCGCGATATCCAGGCATTGCAGGTTCCCGTGCGGTACGGACGGGTCCCCGTGGTCACCGCAGGCTTCATCCGCCGCGCCCACGACCTTGGCCTGGTGGTGCATGTCTGGACCATCAACGAGGCCGCTGAGATGCACCGCCTCCTCGAGCTCGGAGTGGACGGCATCGTCACGGACCGTGCGGACCTGCTGCGCGAGGTGCTCAGTGCACGCGGCCAGTGGCCGCCGGCGCAGGAACCCCGGTAGGTTCCGTGCCGGCTACTCGCCGGGGCTGGCCAGGTGGCGTTCCAGGCCGTCCACGTCCAGGCGGGTGTTCCAGTTGGCCCAGTCCTCAGGCCGTACCGAGGGGCGGCCCAGCAGGTAGCCCTGGCCGGCGCTGATGCCGAGTTCCGTCAGGACCTTCAGCTCGCCCACTGTCTCAATGCCTTCGGCCACCAGGGTGATGCCGATCTGGTCCGTGAAGTCCACCAGGCAAGCGGCGAGGGCGCGCTGGACGCCGTCTTTGTCCACGTCACCGATCACGTTGCGGCCCACCTTGAGGAAGTCCGGGCGCAGGTGGATCATGCGGCTCAGGGCGCCGGCTCCGGTGTGGGTGTCGTCCACGGCGATCCGGAGGCCCTTTTCGCGGAGGGGATTGAGTGCGGAGATGAACTGAAGGTATTCCTCTTCCGGAATGTCTTCCGTCAATTCGAGCACCACCCGGTCGATGGGGAGCTCGATGTGCTCGAACAGTTCGGGCAGCCGCGGGTCCATGCAGGACGTGGGGGAGATGTTGAGGGACACGTAGAGGGAACCGGGCAGGTCACGGGCAGCTGCTGCAGCCGAGCCCAGGGCGGAGAACTCAAGGTTCGCGCCCAGGCCCACGGCCTCTGCCTCGGCAAACCAGAGTTCGGCGGTGGCGCCGTCGTCGCTGACGAAGCGCGAGAGCGCCTCCACACCCACCACGGCCTTTCCCTCCAGCCCGTAGATGGGCTGGAAGGCGGTCATCAGCATGTGGTTTTCCAGCAGGGCGCTGATCCGGGAGGCGCTGCGGATGGCGTCCAGCTGTTCGGCCAGCTTCGGTGGCAGTACGGGCGGCGCCAGGCGCATCTGCCGTACGGATTCAATGGTTTCCGCCGTGTTGGCGTCGCTCTTCCGGGCCTCCAGGAGATATTCCAGCAGGGCCCGCTCGGGCACGCCGGGATTCTCGTCGAGGCTGTCGCTCAGCCGCTGCCGGACAGCGGCCCCCGCGGGATCCGTATCCGAGAGTACTGCGGCGATAATTCCCCATGCTTGTACACGAACCGACATTAGCTACGCCCCCAGTTGACGAAGTAATGACCCATTGGCCCATTAATGTTCAATTTCAAAAACGCCTTTTAGAGTCCGGTGCTGCTGTGAGACCTGAAATTCCGCGGCGACGAAAAAGCCGGACACCGCACGCTGATCGTATAACGGCGGCCACAAAAGCGCAGTAGTTTGCGCACTACTGGTTAGCGCTTTCCGCCCGCTCTTTCAATAAACCTGGAATCTGGTCGGGTGGGACCGGCCGGCCGAAGTAGTAGCCCTGGGCGCTGCGGCAGTCCAGGCTGCGAAGGATTTCCGCCTGCTCCGCCGTTTCCACCCCCTCCCAGACAGCTTCCAGCCCGCAGGCACGCACCAGCTGGAGGACTGCTGCCACCAGGGCAGGCTGGCTGGGGTCGCTCTCCAGCCCGGTGATCAGCGACCGGTCAACTTTGACCCGGTCCACCGGCAAGCGGCGGAGGTAGCTGATGGATGAGTAGCCGGTGCCAAAGTCGTCGATTTCAATGCCTACGCCCAGGCCCCGCAGGCCGCCCAGCGAGTATCGGTCCAGCTCATTGCCCTTGACGATTGCCACTTCCGTCAGTTCCAGGACCACCTGGTCGGGCCGGACGCGGGTTTCCTTCAGGACGTTGCGCACGTCCTCGATGAACTGCAGGCTTTGGAGGTCCGTGGCGGAGATGTTGATCCGCACCGAGAAATCGCTGTCCACCAGCGAGCTGTCGATCCATTCCCGCAGCTGCCACACAGCGGTCCTGAGGACCCACAGGCCCAGCTCGGAGATCAGCCCCGCCTCCTCCGCCAGCGGGATGAACTCGTCCGGCATGATGAAGCCCCGGGTGGGATGGTTCCAGCGGACCAGCGCCTCCACGCCCTCGACGCGTCCGGTGTTGAGCTCAACCACCGGCTGGTAGTAGAGGGTCAGGCCATCCTCCTTGATGGCTGCGCGCAGGTCATCCACCAGCTGGCTGCGGAGGCGCCGCATCAGCAGCAGCGCGGGTTCGAACCGGTGCAGCTTGTTCTGGCCCTCCGCCTTGGAGGCGTACATGGCGACGTCGGCCTCCATCAGCATGTCCTCCGGGCTCTGGCCCTCGCTGCCCAGGCTGAGCCCGATGCTGGCACCGCAGCGCACGCTGCGGCCGGGGAAGCTCGATGGGTTCGCTGAGCGCCGCCAGGATGCGGTGTGCCACGATGGCGGCCTGGTCCGGCGATGCCGTGGGCATCACGATGGCGAATTCGTCGCCGCCCAGGCGGGCAACGACGTCGGAAACGCGCACCGCGCCCCGCAGCCGTTCGCCCACGGTCACCAGCACCTGGTCGCCGGCGGTATGTCCAAGGCTGTCGTTGATCGACTTGAACGAGTCCAGGTCCATCAGCAGGATCGCCGGGCACTCCCCGGCCGGTTCCAGGCCCCTTCCGTCCACAGCCAGCAGGGCGGTCCGAAGGGCTTCGATGAGGGCGGACCGGTTTGCCAGGCCGGTCAGGGGGTCCTGCATCGCCATTTTCTGCATTTCCAGGTGGGCCTCGTGCAGCAGTTGGGTCCGGACCTGGACCCGCTGTTCGAGTTCCTGGTAGATGATCTCCAAATCCTCGGCGAGCAGGTTGGTGCCCATGATGATGGCGTCGAGTTCGTCCCGGGCGGGGGAGACCTCAATCCGGGAGGTGAGGTCGCCGGAAGCGAGCCGGACAATGCCTTCCAGCAGCTGGGAAAGCCGGGGGTCGTCGTCGGCAAACATCGCCAGTCCTCCTTCCCGCTTAGTTGACCTGGACGTGGTCGGTGCCAAGGGGAAGGCTGACTGTCACAGTGGTCCCGGCACCCAGGGTGGAGGCCACCTCGATGCTGCCGCCGTGGCGGTCCACGATGTCCTTGGAGATGGCCAGGCCCAGGCCCGTGCCCGGGATGGCCCCGCTCATGGCATTGGAAGCCCGGTAGAAGCGCGTGAACACGTGGTTGATCTCGTCGCTGGAAATGCCGATGCCGGTATCGGCGATCCGGACGGTGGCCCATTTGGATCCGTCGGCACCGGCGTGGGACTCACTGCCCACCTCGATGCGTCCGCCGCTGGGCGTGAACTTGATGGCGTTGGACACCAGGTTGGTGAAGACCTGCTGGAGCTGCACCTCGTCAGCCAGGATCTCCGGATCCTCTGGAACGGGGTCGACGTCGATGGTGACGTTCTGCAGCGTGGCCAGCGGCCGCAGCGCGGCGGCCACCAGGTCAAGGGTTTGCCCAAGGCGTACTGGCGCCAAGTGCATCATGGTGTCATCGAGTCCGCCACGCGAGACGCTGAGCATGTCTTCGATGAGCGTCCGCAGCCGTTCGGTGTTGCGGACCACGATGTCCAGCATCTGGTGGACTTCCTTGGATACCGGGTGCTCAGTGCTTTCCTGGATCATGTCCAGGTACGCCATGATCGAGGTCAGCGGCGTCCTCAGCTCGTGGTTCACGGTGGCTAGGAAGTCCGTCTTTGCCTTGTCGAGTTCCCGCAGCTGTTTGACCACCTGCTGCTGGCTGTTAATCAGGTGGCTTTGGATCAGTCCGTACGCGGCGTTGCCCGCGACGTGCTGGATCAGCCCGAGCTCGGCGCTTGACCAGGTCCTGGGCCGCTCCATCGTGGCGATCCAGATGATGCCCAGGGACGAGTTACCTTCACCGATGGGAACCGCCAGGGTGGAGGCGGCGCCGGCTACGGCGGGTGCCGGCCTGGCGGCGGGATCCGCGGCGGCCTCGCTTCCGTCGGCAGACAGCGTTTCCGTGCCCGCCCAGAGGGCATCTGCCGTGGCTCGGGCTTCGTCCTCGCCAGGCAGGGCTTCGGGGCGCAGCTCCACCAGCCCGCGCCGGCGCCAGGTGGCCGTGATCACCGGGACCCTGTGGTCCTCGAAGGTGGCCAGGACAACGTAGTCGGCCTTGAAGGTCCGGCCGAATCCGGCCACGACGTGGTTGGCAATTTCCTGGGGATCGTTGGTGGCGCGCACTGCCGCGGAAACTTCCCGCAGCTGCTCGCGGAGCCCCTCCGCCTCCTGCCGTGACGCGCGGCGGCGGGATACCTGCTCGATGAGGACCGACGCGCGGTGGACCAGCTCCCGGGGTGCGGGCGGCTTGGTGATGCAGTCGTGGATGCCGGCGGGGTTCGCCGCCTCGATGTCCGCGGGATCGTCCAGGTCCACCATCACCAGGACCGGGGCATTCGTCCGGACCGCTGACAGCGGCGCGTCGGCGACGATGATGGAAGGCTCGCCGGCATCTAGCAGCCGGTTCAGGGACGCGGAGTCGGCGGCTTCAAGAACGGTGTAGCCGGCCTCCCGCAGTGCCTGTGCGTTAAGGGCCAGGCGCCCGGCGTCGGGATCGGCGACGACGGCGGTGCGGGGCAGGCGCGCGTCACTCGGGACAGCCGTCACAGTGCTCCCTTCCCTCCCAGTTGAGTACATTGTAGGGGGATGCGGTGTGCCGGGGGCCACCATGGCCGTTCCATGGCCGAATCGGCCGCCCAGGGCCGGGGCGCGCCGTAATGTAGCGCAAGGTGCGCCGCCTGCGGGGGCGGGAACATATATTTGAGCCGTGTCCTCCCGAACTAAATCGACGCCGTCCGCCTGGCGGAAGTACCTGATGATCCCCAAGCTCGTCAGGTTGTCGCGGAGCGCTCCCAAGGACCGGCACAAGGCGTGGGACCAGTATTGGGCTGGTATCACCGCCACGGGCCCTGGCGGCGAGGTCCTGTGGGATTCGGGCAGCGACCACGAGTTCCTCGGCTACCAGGACAATCTCCTGCGCTATCTGGACCCGGCCCTCCCGGTGGTGGACGCCGGTTGCGGCCACGGCGGTTTCACCCGGGCGCTCGCGGGTGTCTTTCCGCGGGTTATTGGCGTAGATGTTTCACCGCACGCGGTTGATATGGCGCGGCGGCAGTCCGCGGGAACTGCCAACCCCGCTTTCGAAGCGCGCGATATGACAGCTCCCGGCGCCGGCGCTGCCCTGGCAGAGTCCATCCAGGCGGGTGCTGATGGCGCCAATGTCTTCATTCGCGGAGTCCTGCACGTCCTCGATCCCGCCCACCAGAAGGCGCTCGTCAGGAACCTGGGGACCCTTGCCGGCAACCGCGGCACCGTCTTCATGGCGGAAACCAACTTCCACGGGAACCCGGTGGAGTACGTGTCCCACCTTGGTGCCACCACGCGCGGCATCCCGGCGCCGCTGGAACTGGCCATCCGCGGGTTGCCGATGCCCGGCCACTTTGGCCCCGAAGAACGCGAACGGGCGTTCCCGCCGTCGGACTGGGATGTCCTGGAAGACGGCCAGGTTGCCATCGAAACCAATCCGGTGACGGGCGTCCCCGGGCAGGACCGGGTGCCCGGATATTACGCAGTGGTCCGGCCCCGGCGGTAGCGCGCTGGCCCTGCTTTTCCGCACGTTTCCGCAGGCCTGTGCGCATCTCCGCAGTCCACCACACAGTACTCGCCCGGGTCCTTGACATGGGGCGGATCCGGGGGCTCCATGGTAAGTGCGCTTATCAATTGGGCCGCACGAAAGGAAAGCAGCTGTGGCAGGGGACCAAGGCAACAGCACCCGTAAGTTCATTCCGTCCGGGGCGCTCCGCAGGCTGCTGCTGCCGCCCACCTACGGGCGGCACGTCACCGCCGCTGCCGAATTCACCATCCTGTCCGTGGAGGTGTGGGGGGCCGGGCTGGTGGTCAACATCCATCTGCCCGCGGACGGTGCGCCCGAGCCGCGGCTCATTCTCCAGGACCACTTCGGGACCGAATACACCCTGCAGGATTCGGCCACGGTGGGCGCCCGCAACCTGCAGGTCTTTACCCCGTCGGTGCCTCCCGGCACCAGGAGCCTGACCGTCAGGTCCGAGGATGACGCCAGCCGGCCCGTGGTGACATTCGCCGTCCCGTTGATGGCCGTGCCCGAGAACCGGCCCGGCCTCGCCGCCGGACCACGTGGGCGCTCCGGCGCCACCGACGGGTCCTACAAGCCGGAACTCCGCCGACCCGCCTGACCTGCCGCCCCGCCTGGCGGGCCGCATTTCCGGCATCCGGGGCGTCCGTATTACGCTACGGCAAGCGCTTTCCCGGCGCATGCTGGCATGATGGAGCGCATGCGCATTCTTATTGCTCCGGACAAGTTCAAGGGGTCCCTCACGGCGGCGGAAGCGGCCGCCGCCATCGCTGAGGGGGCGCTGCGGGTCTACCCGGATGCCGTGGCCACCCAGTTCCCCATCGCCGACGGCGGGGAGGGGACCTTGGAGGCCGCCGTAGCGGCCGGGTACGAGGAGCGGCTCAACGCCGTGGTGGGACCGATCCTTGCTCCCGTCGGCGCCGCCTGGGCCATCCACAAAAGGGCCGACGGCAAGGTCACGGCAGTGATCGAGACGGCGCAGGCGTCCGGGCTGGCCGACATGGAACCAACCCCTCCCAACGCCCTGCGAGCCCACAGCTACGGTTGCGGCCAGCTCATCGCCGCTGCCCTGGATGCAGGCGCCACCGAGATCGTCCTGGGCCTGGGCGGTTCGGCAATGACCGACGGCGGCAGCGGTGCCCTGCGCGCTCTGGGGTTGAAGCCGCTGGATACGGCCGGGAATGTGGTGCCGCTGGGCGGCGGGTCGCTGGCCGACGTCGTATCCCTGGACACGTCCGGGCTGGACCCCAGGCTCGCGGCCACCACGTTCCGGATCGCCGTGGACGTCCGCAACCCGCTGTATGGCCCGTCCGGCGCGGCCCACGTCTTCGGCCCCCAGAAAGGTGCGGACCCGGAGGCCGCGGAACTGCTCGACGCCGGCCTGCGCAACTGGGCGTCCATACTGCGGGAAGTGACGGGCCGGGACGTGAACGTCCCCGGGGCGGGCGCCGCCGGCGGCTTCCCGGCGTCGTTCCTTGCCTTCACCGACGCCACGCTGGAGGGCGGCTTCGCACTGGTGGCCGGCCTGACCGGCCTGGCCGGCCAGCTGGACAGCGCGGACCTGGTGATCACGGGCGAGGGGTCCATGGACTCGCAGTCGCTGACCGGCAAAGCGCCGATCGCGCTCGCGGATGCAGCCCGGGAGCGCGGGATTCCGGTAATCGTGGTGGCCGGCCGGATCCTGGTCACCCTGGAAGACCTCGCCGGGCATGGCGTGGTGGCAGCGGCGCAGTTGCTGGACGTCGCAGCGAGCCCGGACGACGCCGTCGCCAACGCGGGCAAGTACCTCGCCTGGGCAACAAGCCAGGTGCTCGAAGGCGCCTAACCGGCCAGGGGTTACGGGGGCCCAAGTCCGCCTTACTGCGCCTCGCCGGGAGGGAGCGGGGCGGGCTTCGCCGAAGCCCGCCTGTTGAGTCGGAGCGGAACGAATACCAGCAGCACCACCATGACGCCCAGCAAAGCTCCACCGGCGGTGACTCCGGCCGAACGTCCGGCCGCGACGTCGAAGACGAGGGCTGCCGTGCCCGCGCTGAGAAGGGCGATGCCGCCAAGGGCAATCTTGGTGATGGTGTCCGCGCTGGATACCAGTGTTTCCTTCAGTCGTTTCCGGAACAGCCTGCGGTGCACGCTGACCGGCAGGAGGATGAAGGCGGTGGTCAGGGCCGCCACCGCGACGTTCGCGAGGTAGAGGCCCACCTCCACGTCATCAAGCGTTGCAAACCGCTGCTGGAACGGCAGCGTCAGCAGGAAGCCGGCCAGGATCTGCACCCCGGTCTGGAGCACACGAAGCTCCTGCAGGAGTTCTGCCCAGTTGCGGTCCAGCTGCTCCTCGCGGGTCTCATTCCGTCCCGTACGGCCCGTATAGTCCTCCACATCGGACACCGGTCCTCCTTCCTCGCAGGCCACGTCCCAGGTCTTCTTTCTACTCCTCCCGTACCCGGAAACAAGGCGCCCCCGTTGCACTTGCACCCATATTTGATAAGTTTGCTGATTATCACCCGAAGTTGGCACGCAGGAGGAAGCATGACGCAGGAAAACCAGCAGGCTGAACCCGAGTCCGCCCCGGGCGGTTACGGCACCCCCACGGCCGAGCAGGAAGCGGCCGGTACGCAGGGCCAGCAGTCCGGCGGCGGGTCTTCCGCCGGGGCAGACACCAACTCACCCCAACAGGAAGCGGGCCAGGAACCCGTTCCGCACGACATGGACCTCCCCTCCAGCGCCGCGGAAATCGATGAGTCGAATGACGATTCCCAGGGCTCGTCGCCGGTTTCCTCCGAATCCGGCGAGGAAGCCGCGGGCCTTCCGGACGGCAGCGGAAACGACCTCCCGCAGGAGGAATCGCCCAATGACGACGACGAGAGCTTCGACGCCGGATAAAGGGACCTAAGACGGTGGCCCCTGGATCAGATACTGGTTCCAGGGGCCACCGTTTTGAGGTAGTTCCGGATCCCGCCAACCACCAACTGGTGGTCCTTATCGGAGGCCAGCCCGGACACAGTAACCGCGCCGATGACGCCGGCTCCACGCACCCGCAGGGGAAAGAGCCGCCGGCCAGGGTGTAGTCGGCGGGGTCCAGCCAGCCGCCTCCAAGCGGGTTGCGGTCCGGAAATTGCTCCGCGAGTAAAGCGGTGCTGTGTTCAAACCGCAGCACGGAGTTGGACTTTCGCCTGATCCACTCCTCCTGGTCTGCCGTAGCGCCGGGGAGGATGCAGCGAAAGAGGACCACGTTGTGGCGGCGGATATCAATGGCCACGCCGAAGCCTTCCGTTATGGCCGGCTATCAACGATCCCAGCCGCCAGGCGGCATGGTGGTCAAAGCTTTCGAAGACGAGTTCCTCTTCCTGCCGGCGAAATTCGGTGAGCCGCTGGGATTCGGTCATGCTGTATCGGCCTCCGTGGGGCTGGCAAGCGGGTAGGCAACGAACGCGAAGCGCGTCGAGTCCGGGGACCAGCTGTTGACGTTGAGGGTTCCTTGGCCGCCGGACAGCGGCCAGGTGTGCAGCGGAGTGGTCCAGTCATCTGTCGAGACAAGGACGACGGCGACCGGCCGGTCTGCAGGATGGCCTTCCGTGCCGCCCGGGAACCGGACATACGTGGCGCAGCGCCCGTCGGGGGAGAGGTGCGGAAACCAGTCGACGGTGCGGCTTTCGAGGAGTTGTTCGAAGCCGGTGCCATCTGCACGGATGCGGGCGAGCTGGGCATGACCGTGCGTGGTCGAGAAAGACTCCGTGTTGAAGTAGAGCCATTTCCCGTCCGGCGAGTATTCGGGCCCGTCGCAGTGGCCCGGCCCGACGTCCACGCCGGTGGCGGCACCGCCGGCAGACGGCATGGTCATCAGCCGGCCGGCCCGGGTAAAGTCTCCCGCCTCGATTCCCACGTAGGCCAGATCCTTGCCGTCCGGGCTCACCCCGTGCAGGAAGTGGAGTGAGCCGTCGTCGCTGGTGATGCGTTGGACGGCGCCGCCGGTGAGTGCGCCCCGGTAGATGTGGCCGTCATTGGCGGACAGGAAGATGGTTTCGCCATCAGGGGCCAGGACATGGTCGTTATTGATCTCGGGGATGCCCGTGAGCGGGACCTCGGCAAGCCCGCCGGAGGCAACGTTAAGGCTCCAGAGTTTCCCATCCCCGTTCAGGATCAGCGATGATCCATCGAGGGACCAGTTGGGCGCCTCAAGGAGGATTCGGTCCGTGCTGAACAGCAGTGTCGATTCCCCGGTCAACGACGCGATCCACACCTGGCACTGCTGGCCCGGTAGGAGGGTTCGCATGCGGCGTCAGTCGTTGCTGCTGAAGGCGGCGTCGAAGCTGGTTTGGGAGGCGGGGAAGTCGTACTTCTTCAGGGCGGCGAGGGCTTCGGGGGCTCCGTGGAGGCGGTCCATGCCGGCGTCTTCCCATTCGATGCTGATGGGGCCGTTGTAGCCAATCGCGGACAGGGCGCGGAAGGAGGCTTCCCACGGGACGTCGCCGCGTCCGGCGGAGACGAAGTCCCAGCCGCGGCGGGGGTCGCCCCAAGGCAGGTGGGAGCCCATCACGGTGTTGCGTCCGGTCTGGCGGATCTTGGTGTCCTTGCAGTCCACGTGGTAGATCCGGTCCTTGAAATCCCAGATGAAGGAGACGGGGTCGATGCCCTGCCACATCATGTGCGAGGGGTCCCAGTTCAGGCCGAATGCTTCGCGGTGGCCGATCGCTTCGAGGGTGCGGACGGTGGTCCAGTAGTCGTACGCGATCTCGGAGGGGTGGACTTCGTGGGCGAACCGGACGCCTTGTTCGTCGAAGACGTCCAGGATGGGGTTCCAGCGGTCGGCGAAGTCCTGGTAGCCGGCGTCGATGACTTTTTCCGGGACGGGCGGGAACATGGCCACGTACTGCCAGATGGCGGAGCCGGTGAACCCGACGACGGTGTCTACGCCGAGTGCTTTGGCGAGCCGGGCGGTGTGTTTCATTTCCTCGGCGGCGCGGGTGCGGACGCCTTCGGGGTCGCCGTCGCCCCAGACTTTGGAGCCGACGATGGCCTGGTGCCGGAAGTCGATGGGGTCATCGCAGACGGCCTGGCCTTTGAGGTGGTTGGAGATGGCCCAGACTTTGAGGTTGTACTTGTCCAGGATCTCGAGTTTGGACTCGACGTAGCCGGGTTCGTCCCAGCGCCAGGCGTCCAGGTGGTCGCCGGACACGGCGATTTCCAGTCCGTCGTAGCCCCAGCCGGAGGCCAGGCGCGCGACTTCTTCGAAGGGCAGGTCGGCCCACTGGCCGGTGAACAGGGTGAAGGGGCGGGGCATGGGGGCTCCTTGATGGTGGGGCGCTAGTGGCGCACGACGGTGAGGGTGCTCTTATTGGCTGCGGATTCCTCCACGGCACTGAGGATGTGCTGGACGTTCAGGCCTTCTTCGAACGACGGCGAGGGCTGGGTTCCGTCCCGGACCGCGAGCAGGAAGTCGCGGACCTGGTGGGTGAAGGTGTGTTCCCAGCCGATGATGTGGCCCTGCGGCCACCACGCTTCCAGGTAGGGGTGCTCGGGCTCGTTGACCAGGATGCGGCGGAAGCCCTGCTCACGGACCGGGAGGGTGGCGTCCAGGAAGCCGAGTTCGTTGAGGTTTTCCAGGTCGAACAGGAGGCTGCCCTTCTCGCCGTACACCTCGATCTGGAGGGAGTTCTTCCTGCCGGTGGCCACCCGGGACACCTCCACTGAGGCGACCGCCCCGGAGGTGAGGGACAGCGTGGCCCAGGCGGCGTCGTCGACCGTCACTTCTTCTAGGCCGCCTGCGGGACCACTTGTGCCGGGGCGGCGGTCCACGAAGGTGTGCAGCCGGCCGCTGACCTCGCTGACCTGGTCGCCAAGGAGGAAGAGGACCTGGTCGATGGCGTGGCTGGCGATGTCCCCGAGCGCGCCGGACCCGGCGGTTTCCTTCCGCAGCCGCCAGGTCATGGGCGCCTGCGCATCGGCGAGCCAGTCCTGGAGGTAGGCGGCGCGGACGTGCCGGACCGTGCCCAGGCGGCCCTCGGCGATCAGTTCCCTGGCCAGGGCCAGCGCCGGGACGCGCCGGTAATTGAATCCGATCATCGACTGCACTCCCCGGGCACGTGCCTTCGCGGCCGCGGCCGTCATGAGTTCGGCCTCGGCCAGCGTGTTGGCCAGCGGTTTTTCCACCAGCACGTGCTTGCCCGCCTCCAGCGCTGCGATGGCAATCTCGGCATGCATCCAGCCCGGCGCGCAGATGTCCACGATGTCGATGTCATCCCGTTCAATCACGGTGCGCCAGTCTGTGGCCGACTCCGCCCAGCCGTACGCGGCCGCGGCCTCGGCCACGGCGGTGGCATCCCGGCCCACGAGGACTTTCTGCTCGAAGGCCGGGACGTCGAAGAAGCTGGCCACGTTCCGCCATGCGTTGGAGTGCGCCTTGCCCATGAAGGCGTAACCGATCGCCGCGACCCCCAACGGGCGGGAGGGCGTGGATTCGGAGGGGTGTGCGGGTGTGCTCATGATGCGTTCCTGCTGCCTGTCAGAGGGTGGCGGTTTCCGGAGCCCAGTCCTCCGGGATGGCGGAGGATGCCGGGGCGGCTGCTCGACGTCGATGAACGTGCCGGAGTCGATGGACTCACTGATGGAAACCATGGTGTCCAGCACGTGGTACGCCAGGTCTCCGGTGGCGCGGTGCGGGACGCCGGCGCGGATGGACCGTGCCATGTCCAGGACGCCCATGCCGCGGCCGTTGGCAGGCCCGGTGGCCGGAACAGTGGTCCAGTCCTCGTCGCCGGCGCGCCAGAGCTTGATGTCGCCGGTGAAGTAGTTGGGATCCGGCAGCGACAGGGTCGCTTCGGTGCCCGTGATCTCCACGAAGCCCATCCGGGTCCGGGGGACTCGAAGGAGAAGACGCTGTGCGAGGAGGCGCCGGACTCGAACTGCGCCATGGCCGAGACGTGCGTGGGCACCTCGACCGTGAATTCCTCGCCCGCCTTGGGGCCGGAACCGATCACGCGGACATCCTTGGCCTTGGACCCGACGGCGGCCACCTTGCGGATGGAGCCGAACGCCTGGACCAGGGTGGTGAGGTAGTACGGGCCCATGTCGAACAGCGGGCCGGCACCGTGCTGGAAGAGGAACGCCGGATTGGGGTGCCAGGACTCCGGGCCGGGGGTCTGGAACGTGGTCATTGCCGTCAGCGGGGTGCCGATGTCGCCGCCCTGGATCAGGCGCAGGGCGGTCTGGATCCCGGCACCGAGGAACGTGTCCGGGGCGCAGCCCAGGCGGATACCGGCGGTGTCCGCCGTTTTGAGCAGGCCAAGCCCGGACTCGCGGTCCAGGGAAAAGGGCTTTTCGGTCCAGACGTGCTTTCCGGCGTTGACGGCGGCGGTGGCCACCTCCACGTGTGCTGCCGGGATGGTGAGGTTGACGATGATTTCGACGTCGGGATGGTTCAGGGCCTTCTCCACCCCGCCCCACTCGGGGACGCCGTACTCCTTGGCACGCGCCTCGGCGGCTTCCTCGAAGAGGTCCGCGATGACGTGGACCTTCAGGTCCGGGAACGCCGTGAGGTTGTCCAGGTACTGCTTGCTGATCACGCCGGCGCCGATCACGCCGACGCCCACCGGGCCCTTGCGGGGAGATTTTGCTGCGGGGGTGCTCACGCGTTGGCCCCCTCGGCTGCGGAGTTGCTGTTCAGGAAAGCGAGGCTTTCGGCGATGCCTTCGAAGATGTCACCGGCGTAGTCGTCGAACTCCACCACTCCCACTTCAAGCGACGTGGCCGCGGCGATCACGTCCATGACCGGCACTTTGCCCTGGCCTGCCGGCTGCTGGGCCTTGTTGTCCCTGGTGAGGGGGCCGTCCTTGATGTGGATGAACTTCACCCGGTCACCCAGCTTTGCCAGGATGTCCACCGGGTCCTGCCCGCCAACGGCTACCCAGTACGTGTCCACTTCGAGGACGAGTTCCGGGTCCAGCAGGGATTCGAAGTATTCCAGCGCGGTGCGGCCGTCAATGATGGACTCCAGTTCCCAGGCGTGGTTGTGGTAGCCCACCCGGATGCCGTATTCGGCCCCCTTCCTGGCAGCCTGGTTGAGCTTATCGGCGGTGGCTTGGATGTCTTCGGCCTTCTGCCAGTGCTCGGCAGGCAGGAACGGGTCAATGACCGTGCTGATCCCCAGTTCCTTGGCCGCGGTGAAGATTTCGTCCTGGTCCTGGCTCATCAGCGGGGCGTGCCCGGACGGTGCGGTGAGGCCGTTCTCTTTCAGGGCTGCGCCGAGTTCCTTGGCCGTGGCCACGAAGTTGTAGGGCTCCACCTGGGTGAAGCCAATATCGGCAACCTTCTTGATGGTGCCGGGCAGGTCCTCGGAGATGGCGTTGCGGAGCGTGTAGAGCTGAAGCGAGTAGGACATGGGTTTCCTTAACGGTGTTGGGAAGCGGTTGGACGAATGCCGGAGGTCAGCGGCCCGCGAGGGAGCCGCCGATGCCACCGACGCTGAAGTATTTGTTCAGGGCGGCGAACACGATGACGGGCGGGAGCATCATGACCACGGCCAGGGCCATGACTGAGGTCCAGTCTGTCGCGTTTTGCTGGAAGAAGGACTGCACGCCCATGGGAAGGGTGAAGATTTCGTTGGAGCGGAGGAAGACGATGGCCACGAGGTAGTCGTTCCAGGCCAGGAGGAAGGCGAAGATGGCGGTGGAGAGGACGCCGGGGAGGGAGTTCCGGAGGACCACTTTGGTGAAGGATCCGAAGACGGAGCAGCCGTCGATCCAGGACGCTTCCTCGAGGCTGATGGGGATGGAGTCGAAGTACGCGGCCATCATCCAGGTGGCCACCGTCATGGTGGAACCGACGTAGATGATGGTCAGGCCCAGGAGGTTGTCCACCAGGCCCATCCCGGCGAACAGGATGAACAGCGGCACCACCGAGGTGATGATGGGCAGCGACTGCATGACGAACAGGAGCAGGGAGTAGCCGGAGACGGCCTTGGACCGGCCGCGGGAGAGGACGTAGCCGGCGGGTGCGGCCACCGCCACCGATACCACCACGGTGGAGAGGGTGGTGACCAGGCTGTTCTTCAGCCAGGTGGCGGCAAGGGTCTTGGAGAAGACGTTGCTGAGGTTCTCGAAGGTCAGGCCGGTGGCGGTGCTGTTGGGACCGGGGGTGAAGGCGAGCACGATGGTGACCATGATGGGTACCAGTACGATCGCGGTGATGATGAGGATGGCGATGAACCGCCACCAGCGGCCGCGTTGGCCGGCTTCGGAGAGTACCCGGCGGGTGTTGCCTGCCTGGCCGACGCCGAGGGTCGGGCCGGATTGGGGATGGGCGTGGACTGCTGCGCTCATTATTCGACACTCGACTTTCGGATCTGGCGGTACAGGATGACCGAGATGACCACCAGGGTCATGGTCATGAGGAAGGCGATGGCCACGCCGGGGCCGGTGGCGAAGTCCTGGAACACGGTGCGGTAGGCCAGGACCACCAGGGAGGTGGTGGCGTTGACGGGTCCGCCGCCGGTGAGCAGGTAGATGGTGGGGAAGTCGTTGACGCAGAAGATGGTCATCAGGATCCAGCTGATGTAGGTGGAGCGGGCGATCAGCGGCAGGGTGATCTGGGTGAATTGCTGCCAGCGGCTGGCGCCGTCCATGCTGGCGGCCTCGTAGACGGTGGTGTCCACGGACGCCAGGGCGGCCGAGATCATCATCATCATGAACGGGAAGCTGACCCAGACTTTGAAGACCATCACGGTGATGGAGGCCAGGGTGGGGTCTGCCAGGAACAGCGGGGTGCCCAGGCCGAGGTTCCGGAACAGTGCGGGAATCAGGCTGTCCGGGGTGGCCACCAGCCAGTTCCAGGCGGTGGAGGACACCACGATCGGCACCACCCAGGGCAGGAGCAGCAGGACCTTGAACGTGTTGCCGGCGGGGATCTTGGTGCGCAGGAGCAGGGCGAGGCCCAGGCCCACGAGCCAGGATCCGAACACGCCGACGATGGTGAACCAGAGGGTGAACTGGGCGGCTTTCCAGAACGCCGGCGAGGTCAGGACGGTGGTGAAGTTCTGGACGCCGACGAAGTTGCCGGTCTGGAGCAGGTCGCCGTCGTGCGTCGCCTGGACCGCGGCATAGATCAGCGGGTAGCCGTGGATCAGGACCAGGAGGACCACAGAGGGGAGCAGGAGCCAGAAGAAGGTCCTGGTGGCCTGGGCCGAGAGTTTGCTCTTGCGTTTGCCGGGGGCGGCCCCGGATCCGCCGGGGGCAAGCCCGCGGCGGGCCCGGGCGAGGCCGGATTGTGCAGTGGTGGAGGACATGGCGGGCGCTTACTTCTTCAGGACGGACTCGAGGCCGGACTGGAAGGTCTGCAGGGCGGTCTTGGCGTCGGCCTTTCCGGTGATGATGGTCTGGCTGAACTGGTTCAGGGCCTGGCCGCCGTCGAGGGCGGCCAGGTTGGCGTTCAGCTTGCTGCCCTGGGAGGCGAAGGTCTTGGCGATCGGCTGCCAGTCCTTGACGATCTTGACGTTGTTGGGGTCGTCCGCGAACTCGGGCATCTCCGTGATGGATTTGAAGACCGGCAGTGCGGACATGAGCTTCTTCTGCCACAGCTGCTTGAGCTGGCCCAGGTAGTACACCAGGAACTCCTCGGAGGCGTCCTGGGAGGGGGTGTTGGTGTACATCATGATGTTGTTCGGGAACACGATGGTGGCTTTGTCCCCGTGCGGGCCCTTGATCGGGTCAGCCACCAGGAGGTCGCCTGAGGTGTCGCCCACGCGCTGCGGAACGTTCACCTGGAAGAGGCCGTAGCCTGCCTTGCCGTCCTTCCACTGGGCTGACATGTTGTCGGTGGTGTAGCTGACCGCGGCGGGGTCCACGATGCCGTTGGACACGAGCTCCAGGACGAACTCCATAGCCTCGACGTTGCGGTCGTTCAACAGGTCCAGCTCGCCGTCCTTGTTGAACACGCCGCCGCCGTTGTTGACCATCATCATGATCATGGAGTGGTTGGCGTAGTTGTTGCCGGCACCTGCGCCGGTGGTGAAGCCGAAGGCGCCGACCTTCTTCAGGGCCTTGCCGGCTTCAAGGAGGGACGGCCAGTCCGTGGGCAGGGCAACGTTTGCCTTCTCGAAGAGGGACTTGCGGTACCAGAAGACGCGCATGTCCAGCTGCCAGGGAACAGCCACATAGCCCTTGTCCGACTTGAACGGGTCCAGCACGCCGGGCAGGAAGTCGTCGAACTGGCCGTTCGCCTTCAGCTTGTCAATCACCTTGTCCGCATAGGCGATCTGGCCCTGCTGCTCGAACTGGAACGCCTGGAAGCCGCCGCCGGTGGAAACCGCGGGACCGGTCTTGGAAGCAATCGCGGAGGAGAAGGTCTGGTAGAAGTTGTTCCACTGGATGATCTGGTAGCTGGCCTTGCTGCCGTTGGCACCGGAGAAGCCCTCGGCGATGCTCTTGGCGGCATCATTGTAGGCCGGCGTTGCCCAAGGCATGTCCCAGAACTTGACGGTCCCGCCGGCTCCGCCTCCGCCGCCCTGCGACGCCGAACCGCCACCACAGGCTGCCAGCAGCGGCACGGAGGCCGCGGCAGCCGTCAGGCCCAGGAAGCCGCGGCGGGAGAAGGAGCGGCGTGGTTCGGAAGATGCATTCATGGTGTGTCCTTTCGGGACCGTCGGGCGCAGTGTGCCGTTGGTACGGTCCTGCTCATCGTTGAGAGTGGAGGTGGGACTGGACTGCTGTGTTCGGTTGCGTATCTGAAGGCTGGTTACGTGGCGGTCAGGGTTGCGTAGAGGTCGGTCAGCCGGGCGAACCCGGCCAGATCGTCCGGCCTGGTGCCGGCGCTGAGGTGCTCCTTCAGCCGCCGCCACGCAAACCGGTGGGCGGATTCGTACAGGGTGGGAAGCAGGAGGTCGCCGTGCGGCCCGGTGACCCGGACCTCCGCAGGCCAGGCGGCGTCCGGATCGGGGACCCGGACGGCAACCCCGCCGTCGGCGGTGTAAAGGCGGATGTCGACGCCGGCCGGCCGGGCGGCGGTAAGCACGCCCTGGGCGGTGAACGGCGCGCCATTCGCCAGCCTGCCGCTGGCCGTGTAACCGGAGGCGTCCAGGCGCAGGACGGCCACGCCGTCCAGCCGGCCTGCCACGGCAAGCAGGGCGGCGAGGTGGTCGCTGAGGAGTTGCCGTGGATCGGTGCCGGGCGCCGCCGTCGCCACGCTGTCCAGCAGCGAGGCGCTGCCAAGCCCGCTGCGCACTGCGCCGCGGGCATCCGTGCCGGAACCTTCGGCAACCAGGGCCGGGTTCGCGGCCCATCGGAGATCGAGGACGACGACGGCCCCCGCCGCGTCTGCCGCAGCCGCGAGCTCCGAAGTGTCCTCGGGCACGGGGTTGGCCACCACAACGCCGCGGGCCCCTGCCTGCACGGCGCCGGCGGCTTCGGCGGCCCATCCGCGGCTGCCCGCAACCACCAGCACGTCGGCCTGGCCGGAATGCCCGGCCGGCATGGGGCCGAACGTTGCAGGCAGCGATGCCACCGTCTCGGTGACCGCGCCTGCCTCCCTGGCTGCGGGCGTGGCCTGCACCGTGAAGTGGGCGCTCATGCGGAAACTCCTGCCGTGTCGGTTGCGGCCGCATGGTCCCGGGCGGCGCTTTCCACTGTGGCCCCGGCGATGGCCAGGGCAAACGTGAGGTCGTCGATCAGGGTTTGGGCGGGCGGGGCCTGCCGGGTTCCATTGGCGAGCCCGGCAAGTTCGCGCCACTCGCCCTCGTAGCCGTTGTGGCCGAAGGGGCCGAAGCTGGAGGTCTCGCTGCCGTCATTGCGGGTGAAGGTGGCCACGGCGGAGCCGGCCTGGACGTAGGAGGGCGTGAAGTCGATCCGGAGCGCGGAATCGTCGGCGATGGCCTCGAAAGTCCACTCGGGCTTCCAGGTGCCGTTCATGACGGCCCGCAGTTCAATGACCCGGGAGGGGGTCCGGAGGGAGACGGCGTAGCCGAACGGGCGGACGTGCCGTGCCTGCAGGACTTCGACGTGCTCGAAATCGGGCGTGAACCGGCGCACCAGCGGAAGGTCGTGGATGGCCAGGCCCATGATCCCGCCCTGGAGGGCGGCTTTGAGGACCTCGATGTCCGAGTAGTCCTGCCGGCCGGCGGCGGGGCGGGTGAGGATTTCCGTGGCGAAGTCTTCGAACCGGGCGTTCGGTGGCAGGACGATGGAGGAACGGATGGTGTGGGCCGTTTCGGGAAGGTCGCCCCAGTTCTGTTCGGCGGCGAGCCAGCCCGGATCGAAGGTGTGCATGGCGCCGACGACGATCGGGACCCCGGTTTCGGTGCTGACCGCGGAGATGCGGGTGGCTTCCTCGGCGTTCATTGCGAACGGCTTTTCGCAGAGGACGGCCTTCTTGCCGGCCCGGCAGGCGGCGATGACCTGGTCCGCGTGGAACTGGTGGGGGCTGCAGATCGCGACGATGTCCACGGCCGGATCGCCCAGCAGCTCGTCCATGCTCGAGCTTGACGTTGCCCCGACGCGCGCCGCCACGGAAGACGCAACTGCTGCGTCGACATCCATGATGTGCCGTACCTCGAGGACATCGCGGAGCCGGGCCAGGGCGGGAAGGTGGATAGCCTGGGTCACCGGTCCTGCCCCCAGGATGCCAACCCCCAAGGGCCGGTCTGTCGGCGCGGTGTGATGGGACAAGTTCAATTACCTCTTCGTAAGCGGACTCTGCAGTGGTTGGGATCACCGTGGTGGATACCAGCCATCGGATTCACGAATGTGCCCCGAGTCACAAGGTAGAACTACTTTTGCCGCCCGTCAAGCAAAAGTTGCTTGTTTCTCGTTATTCTTCTGGCGTGATGACAGTGCTAAGTAAGAGTGTTATGACTTAGTGCATGACTTCTTCACCCGCCGGGAAACAGCTCGGGAAGGAATCCGACGCCGGCAATCTGTCGCGCGCGGGGGACCTGTTCCAGCTGCTGCGGGACGGCAGGGCCCGTACCCGTGCCGAGCTGGCCCTGAGCACGGGCCTCGCCCGGTCCACGGTTGCCTCCCGGATTGACGCGCTCATGCTCTCCGGCCTGGTGGGACCCGCCGGTGAGGCACTCTCCAGTGGGGGGAGGCCGCCGTCGCGCTTTGCCTTCAACCCGTCCGCCCGCCTGGTGTTGGCCGTCGACGTCGGTGCCACGCACGTGATTGTCGCGGTCACCGACCTTGGCGGGACAATCCTCGCCGAGCATCGGCTGTCCCTGCAGGTGGCAGACGGGCCGGAAGCCGTGCTGGACCAGGTGGTTGCGCAGGGCAAGGAACTGCTGGCGTCCGCGGGACGCAGCGTCACCGAACTTGCCGGGATTGGCATCGGGCTTCCGGGGCCGGTGGAACACGACACCGGAAAACCGGTCAAGCCGCCCATTATGCCTGGCTGGGACGGGTTCGACGTGGTCAGCTACGTCCAGCGGTCCCTGCCCGTCCATGTGCTCGTGGACAACGACGTGAACATCATGGCGCTGGGGGAGCAGTCCGCCCACTGGCCCGAGCACAACAATTTCTTCTTCGTGAAGGTGGCCACCGGCATCGGGTCCGGCATCATCAGCAACGGGCAGCTGCAGCGCGGGGCGAACGGCACGGCCGGCGACCTTGGCCACGTCCAGGTGGCCCGCGGTGCGGAGGTCCTGTGTGCCTGCGGAAACTACGGGTGCCTTGAGGCACTCGCGTCCGGGCCCGCCGTCGCACGCTCCCTCCGGGACCAGGGCGTGGACGTCGCCAGGGGCGCGGATGTGCTCCGGCTCGCCGCCGACGGCAACCTGCAGGCCATCCAGGCGCTGCGGCAGGCCGGCCGGGACATCGGTGAGGTGCTTGCCACCGCGGTGAACCTGCTCAACCCGTCCGTCATCGTGGTGGGCGGCAGTTTCGGCGAAACGGGTGAGCACCTGGTGGCGGGAATCCGTGAGGTGGTGTACCGGCGCTCCCCGCCGCTGGCCACCTCGCACCTGCGCATCAATGTCTCCCGGGCAGGCGACCAGGCGGCCGTCCTCGGCGCGAGCCAGCTGGTTACCCAGTACGTCCTCTCGCCGGCCATCATCGAAGCCACGCTTTCGGGCGCGATCGCGGGGTAGCAAAAAGCAGCGCCGGGCGGCGCCGGGAACGAATCCTCCGGCGCCGCCCGGCGTCCTCCGTTATGCCTCCGCGTCCGGCTCCGGTGCCTCGGTAAGGAGCAGTGCCGTCCCGCCGTAGGCCGGCAGTTCGAGGAAGAAGCTGTGCAGGTCATCCACCTGCCCCACCGTCTCGCCGCTGAAGAGGTCCTTGACGTTGGCCCCGGAGGGCAGCTCGTTGGACTGGATGCTGCCGGCGATGTCCTGCCCGGAGAAGTTGAGCGCCGTGACCTGCAAGGCGCCGTCCTGGAGCCGGTTGACCAGCACCAGTGCCCCGCGGTTGGAGACCTCGGGGACATCGAGCAACGTGCCCGTGGCAATGCCGTTGTCCTCGCGGACGGCAAGGATCCGCTGCAGCCTGCGCGCGAACGAGTTCGCATCCTGAAGCTGCTCCGGCAGCGTGCCGTACAGGCTGCGCGCCCGCGGCATGCCCGCCGAGGACGTGGTGGCGTCCGGGCTGGTCCCCATGAGGTCGTGCGCGCCGCGGTTGATCCAGCGGGTGTCGCCCTGGGAGGTGAGTTCCCGGACGCTGCTCCGGTCCAGGGCCAGGATGCCCGTGAGGTCCCAGCCGGAGAGGGCGAAGACTCCCGGCTGCAGCGCGTTGTACATGGCCAGGAGGATGTGGACGTCCCGGATCTGTGCCTCCTGCTCCGGGGTCACGGCGTCCGGATCCTGGATGCCCAGGGCGGCCATGATGAAGCTGACGGTGGTGCAGGCGATGCCGTTGGTGGTGAAGACGGCGTTGTACGGTCCGTTCTCACCGGTCAGCCGGTCCCGCAGGGTCTGCTGGACCTGCTCGGCGAGCTGTGCGCCGGTGAGTTCCTCACCGTTGAGTTCGAACATCTCCTCCCGGTGCCCGGCGGCGAAGTGCAGGAGCTCGTAGGTCAGTTCGTCATGGTTCTGCAGGGCATGGACCAGGGACGCCTGGTCCACCCCGATCTCCATGGACAGGCGCAGCGTCAGCCGCAGGAATTCGGTGTCCGCGGTGACCAGGGCGTAGTGGTACGCGGGCCGGGTGATGAAGTCGTACGACAGGTCGGGACCCGATTCGGAGGTTGCCTTGATGTCGTCGATGGTGAGGTTCAGTTCCTGGAAGGAGAACCCGCCCACCTTGCGGATCATGGATCCGATCAGCTGGTTGGCTGCCTCGGACAGCGGGTGGCCCTCGGACCAGCCGGGCTGTTCCTCGGCGCTCTTTTCCACGCCCAGGAACCCGTTGGCGTCGAGGCGGAGCGCCCCGGTACCCAAGTCCACCAGGGAGTGCAGGGCGTCGCCCACCACCAGCCGCATGCCCGCGAAGGTGGGGTCCAGCCAGTTGATGGAGGGCTGCCCGGCCTTGAAGTAGTGCAGGTAGACCCAGCGGCGGGTCTTGCCGGTGGTGTCCACGATGGGCCGGGTGGCGCTCCAGTTGGTTTCCTTCACCCCGGGTTCGTAGAAGATGACGCGCTGGAGCCTGCCGATGATGTACCCGGCTTTCTGCAGCGCCTGTTCAGAATCAGGGCTGAGGTTGACCGAATCCGCCCCCTCCGGGACATCGGGCAGGAGGTTCCAGTCCTCCTCCGGAATGTCCACCATGTGGTAGATCCCGGGGTAGTCGCGGAAGTTCATTTCGGCCAGCCGGAAGTCGGCGCCCTTGCCGGTGTGGCCCGGGACGATGTCGTCAATGACCGTGCCGCCGTGCTCGGCAGCGACCTCGCACATGCTGCGGAACTCTTCTTCGGTGCCGAAGACCGGATCGATCGCCATGCTGATCCGGTCGAAGTGCCCGTCAACACTGGGCGTGTGCGACCAGCCGCTGATGCCGCCGGCCAGTTTCACCGGCCCGGTGTGGATGCCGCGGATGCCGATCTCGCGGAAGGCTTCCCACATGGCCTTGTCTCCCAGGGCGGAGAGGAAGGACCGGCCCGGCTCGGTGATGAAGGACAGCGGGTAAGCGGTGAACCAGACAGGGGCGCGTTCGACGGCGGCCCGGGGGTTCGGATGCGCGTACGAGTTCTGCCACATGCTGGCCTGGCCGGACAATTGCCGGGCCAGGACGTTGGCGTCACCGAGCATGGCCTGGTTGCGCAGCCAATCCACGTACGCAGCGTTCCGGCCGTCGAATTCGAAGGAGGGCCTGTTGCCCACGAATTGGCGCCGCCTCGCGACGGGCCGCAGCGCTTTTGGCCGGGCGGCGAAGAACTGTTCGTCGAAAGTGACTTCCAGGTCCGCTGCCGGCTCCGTGGCGGCTGCCTCCCCTTCCCCCACTCCGGCGGTGTTATCCGCATCCGAAACGCGCTCGCTGGTCCCCGGCTCCCGCATAAGCTCCTCTTTCCACTGCTCGTCTCCGTGCTGGCATGGATGCTCCGTAGCCCCTTGCCCGTGGAAAGGTACCCAGCCGGACAGGGAGTATTCGGTGTTCCCTCTCCCGATGCTACTGGGCGGTGCAACCGGTGGACGGGACAAACGTGCCGGGCTGGCGGATGCCTTGGCCGATCTGCCGGCCGATGTCGCGGCCGATCCGGGTGAGCAGGGCGGCGGACAGCACGGGGTCCTTGGCGGAGTCCCGGCTGGTGTAGTCGGCCAGGGCGTAGACCTGCGCCAGGGACAGGTCCGCCCAGCGTTCCGGGGGAGCAGGGAGCGGCCGGCAACGGCGATGAGGGTGCGGGTGCCGGAGCGCCGGGCCACCGCGGCGGGCAGCTTGCCGGCGAGGGTCTGCGCGTCGATGCTGCCTTCGCCCGTGATGACGACGTCGCAGCTGTCCTTGCGGGCATCGAAGTCCAGCAGGTCAAGGAAGAAGTCCGCTCCGGAGACCTGGCGCGCGCCCAGGAGCAGGCACGCGAACCCGATTCCCCCGGCGCTGCCGGCTCCGTCATGCCGTGCCAGGCCGGCCGCGGCGCCGAACCCCGCGTCCGCCATCCTCCCCACGAAATGTTCCAGCCCGGCGTCGAGGGCGTCGACATCCGCCGGGCCGGCGCCTTTTTGCGGCCCGAAGACGGCCGCTGCCCCGGCCGGTCCGGTGAGGGGATTGGAGACGTCGCTGGCGACCACCAGTTCCGTCCCTGCCAGGCCTGGCAGGAGGGATCCCCGGACGGCGTGGATCCGGCCGAGTGCGTGGCCGGTCCCCGGCAGTTCCGTGCCGTCGGCCGCGAGGAAGGCGTATCCCAGGGCGGTCAGCATTCCCATGCCGCCGTCGGTGCTGGCGCTGCCGCCCAAGGCCAGGACGATCCGCGCGGGCGACAGGCCCAGGGCGAACCGGACCGCCTCACCGAAACCGCGGCTGGATGCATTGAGGGCATCCAGGGAGCCGTCCGCCAGGAGCGCGATCCCGCAGGTGTTGGCGACTTCGACGACGGCGGTGACGCCGTCGAAAGCGATGGACGACCGGACCGTTTGCCCCGTGGGGCCCGTGACGGTGCAGGCGTGCCGGGCGAAGCCGGCCGAGACGGCCGCGTCCACGCTGCCGTCCCCGCCGTCGGCCAGCGGAAGCAGCTCGCATTCGATGGTCCGGGCGGCCCCGGCGGTGGACCGGAGCCCGGCCGCCAGGGCGTGTGCCACCTCGCCTGCGGTGAGGCTGCCCTTGAATTTGTCAGGTGCGATCAGGGCGCGGACCGTGGTGTTGGCGGGCATGTCAGGCGGTTTCGGAGTAGGCGGGACTGCGGGCAGGCAGGGAAGGTTCGACGCCGGCGGTACTTTCCTGGAGGGCCGGCTCCTTGTGGGGGTGGGCGCCTGAACCGTCGGCGGCCTCGAGGTGGCCCGGCGCCGGGGCCGGAAGCGGGTCCACGGCTTCGCCGGCGAAGACGCGGCGCACACGGTCCGCGTCGAGGGTGCGGTCCCACCAGGCGATAAACAGGGTGGCTACGGCGTTGCCGGTGAAGTTGACCAGGGCCCGGCATTCGGACATGAACTTGTCGATGCCGAAGATCAGCATGATTCCGGCGGCGGGGATGGTCCCGATGGTGGCCAGGGTGGCGGTTAGGGCGATGAAGCCGCCGCCGGCGACTCCTGCCGCGCCCTTGGAGGTGAGCAGCATGACCGCGAGCAGGCCCAGCTGCTGGCCAATGCTCAGGTGGGTGTTGGTGGCCTGTGCAATGTAGAGGGCGGCCAAAGACAGGTAGATGGCGGCGCCGTCCAGGTTGAAGCTGTAGCCGGTGGGGACCACCAGGCCGACCGTTTCCTTCTTGACTCCGGCATTCTCAAGCTTGCGCATCAGGCCTGGAAGGGCGGGCTCGGCGGTGGAGGTGCCCAGGATGAGCATGTATTCCTCCTTGAGGTGCCGGATCATGCTGAAGATGTTCAGCTTCAGGAACGCCATGACCGAGCCGAGGACCACCACGACGAAGAGGATGGAGGTGGCATAGAACAGGGCGATCAGGCCGCCCATGCTGGTGAGCGATGAGACGCCGTACTTGCCCACGGCAAAGGCCATGGCGCCGAAGGCTCCCAGGGGCGCGGCCTTCATGATGAAGCCGAGGATCTTGAACATGACCCCGGTCAGCCGCTGCACCCCGTCAAGGACCGGGGCGCCCACCTTGCCCAGGGCGTTCAGGGCGATTCCGAAGACCACCGCAATGAAGATGATTTGCAGGATGTCGCCAACGACGAAGGGCTGGACCACGCTGGTGGGGACGATGTTGGTGATGAACTGCCACCATTCCTGGTGCTGGCCCGCATCGATCAGTTTGGCGGCCGAGTCCGAGGTCTTGATGGCGCCCGGATCGGCGTTCACGCCTTCGCCGAGCCGGAAGACGTTGATGGCTACCAGGCCGAATGCCAGGGCGCAGATGGTGCCGACCTGGAAGTAGGTCAGCGCCTTCAGCCCGGTCATGCCCACCTTCTTCAGGTCAGCCACGCTGGCGATGCCGCCGACGATCGTGAGGAACACGATGGGCCCGATGAGCATCTTCATCGCGTTCACGAAAGTGGTGCCGATCGGTTCCATCGCGATACCGGTTGCCGGGGCGAGCCAGCCGACCAGGATGCCGATGACGATCGCCGTCAGTACCCAAAAGTACAGCTGGCGGTACCACCGGGTTTTCGGGGCCGCTGTTGTAGCCGCGGCGGTGCTGGTGTGGTCCATGATTCCTACCTCATTGTGGAATGTCGCTGGAGGATGTTCTGAAGAAAGTTGGTGCGGGGCGGCCGGCGGTACTGCTTCACCGCCCGCCCCGTGCTTGGAATCGGCAACCGAATGGCGGCGCCGGGGGCTACTGCGTGCCTAGACCGCTGCCGGAGTGAGCGTCAGGGCCTTGATGATGGCTTCGGTGACGTCCCCGGTGTTTGCCTTGCCCCCCACGTCGCGGGTCAGGTGGCCGGCGCCGGTGGCCGCCTCGATGGCGGCTTCCACCTGGCGGGCTTCCGCGTGCAGGCCGAAGTGGTCCAGCATCAGGGCGGCGCTGGCGATGGCGCCGATCGGGTTGCTGATGCCCTGGCCGGCGATGTCCGGGGCAGAGCCATGGACCGGTTCGAACATGGACGGGAAGCGGCGCTCCGGGTTCAGGTTGGCGCTGGCCGCCAGGCCCAGGCTGCCGGCCAGCGCCGAGCCGAGGTCGGAGAGGATGTCGGCGTTCAGGTTGGAGGCGACGACGACGGAGAGGTCCTCGGGCTTGAGGATGAACTTGGCGCTCATGGCATCCACCAGGACGCTTTCGGTCTGGACGTCCGGGTAGTCCAGGGCGACGCGGTTGAAGACCTCGTCCCAGAGGACCATCCCGTACTGCTGCGCGTTGGACTTGGTGACCGAGGAAACCTTCTTGACGGCCCGGGTCCGGGCCAGGTCGAAGGCGAACCGCATGATGCGCTCGCAGCCCTTCTCGGTGAACAGGGCGGTCTGCAGCGCCACCTCATTGCCGGGTCCGCGCCCACTGAGGTTCCTGCCGCCGAGGCCGGCGTATTCACCCTCGCTGTTCTCGCGGACCACCACCCAGTCCAATTCGGTGGTGTCGGCCTTGCGGAGCGGGGACTGCACGCCGGGGAGGAACTTCACCGGGCGGATGTTGGCCCACTGGTCGAAGTTCTGGGTGATGTTCAGGCGCAGGCCCCAGAGGCTGATGTGGTCCGGGACGTTTTCCCAGCCGACGGCCCCGAAGTAGATGGCGTCGAAGTCCTTCAGGGCGTCCAGGCCCTTGGGGTCCATCATCTGGCCGGTCCTGGCGTAGTACTCGCTGCCCCAAGGGAACTCGGTCCAGTCGAAGGCAAACTTTCCGTTCGAGTGTTCGGCCAGGGCGTCCAGGACTCGGCGGCCTGCGGACACCACTTCCTTGCCCACGCCGTCGGCCGGGATCGAAGCGATGCTGAATGTCTGGTTGGCGCTCATGTGCCTACCTCCTCGTTGAGTGTGGGCAGTGTGCGGGTGTCGCCCCGGTCACACTGCTTTCTTCCTCTTCAAGTAGACGGGCGCAGCGGGTTGGGCGTCCAAGACCAAGATTCGATCCTGCTGATAGGAAGGGCCTATCAACGATGGGTGGCTATTCCGCGTGGTCCTTGGCCACCTGCAAGAAGGCGCGCGCCGCTGGCGTGAGGTCGTCCTTGCGGCTCAGGATGGCCACCTCCAGGTGGGAAACCGGCTCAATGAGGAGCGTGCGCAAGCCGGCCTTCCCGGCGGTCGGGGCCCACGAGGAAGGCATCACCGCGTGCCCCACCCCTGCCAGCACGAGGGGCAGGACCGAGGTGCGGTGGGCCACTTCCACGACGATCTCGGCATTGACCCCGCGCGCCAGGGCGTCATCCACCAGCCAGCGCATCAGGGAGCCCCGCTGGCTGGCGATGAGCCGGTGCCCGTTCAGGTCCTCCCGCGCGATGGCCTTACCCGGGCCAAAGGTGTCTGCCTGCGGATTGACGATCAGGATCAGCGGCTGGCGCTCCAGCCCAAGCACTTCCACCCCGGGCACGCGGATGGCGGTGGCAGAACCGGCCAGCCCGATCTCGGTGCTGCCGTTGCGCACCGACTCGATGACCTCCTCCGGCGTGAAGGCTGCCTCCACGTTCAGCCTCACCGACGGATAGGACCGGGTGAACGCGGCGATCATGGAGGTCAGCGGTTCGATTCCGGGCGAGGGCATGGTGACGATGTCCAGCTGCCCGCTGCGGACGCCGCGCAACGCCTGAACCGCGGATTGCGCGGCGTCCAGGTCCCGCATCACCAGCCGGGCCGGCCCCACCAGCTCCCTGCCCGCGTCGCTGAGGACGGCGCGGCGGCCAATCCGGTGGAACAGCGGAACACCCAGTTCCCTTTCCAGGCCCGCGATGGTCTGGGACAGTGAGGGCTGGGCGATCAGCAGGTGTTCGGCCGCGCGGTTGAACCCGCCGTGGTCCACCACCGCCAGGAAATATTTCAGCTTCCGGGTGTCCAAACGGGGCTCCTCTCCGGCCGGACCTGTGCTGCGGTGCAGCTGTTGCCGTACAGGGACCCTATCAGCGAACAATTTCTTCCTCTTTTTGGCTTATTCCTGCTGCCACTCCCGCCAGGGCCCGGTTCGGACGTATTCTGGGAACCAGGTTTTGTAGTAGGCCGAAGCGCTTCGAACAGGGCTGGAACATGGCGGCTGAACCTTCGGGGCAGGTTGGCTGGGGGCTGCTTCCAGTTACCCCGGAGCCGGTCTTCGACAGCAAGGATGTCGAAACCTTCCTCCGGGAAGTCACCCATGACTTCATGAGCGAGATCAAGGGTGAACGCCGCGGTATCGGCTGGGCCGCCACGCTCTTCCACCTGGGCCAGGGGCACACCCTTGCGGCCAGCACGGAGCAGGCGCAGGAGGCGGACCGGGAACAGTGCTCGTTCGCCGACGGGCCCCTCATGGAGGCCATGCGCACCGAGTCCTTCGTCCTGGTATCCGATCTCAGCCGTGACCGTCGGTGGCCTGGTTACGCGAGTGCGGCGTCGGGCCACGGGGTGCAGTCGATGCTTTCCGTGCCCATCATGTCTGAAGGCGGGACGAGCGCCGCCATCACCTTCTACGCGGGCGTGCCGCATGCGTTTGCCAGCGACGACCTGGTCAGGATTCAGGGCTTTGCGCGCCAGATGGCCCGGGCCCTTCGCCTCGTATTCCGCGTGGCCGAGCGGGCCGAAGCGACGGCCGGCCTCGCCGTCGTCCAAAGCTCCCTGGTCCTGGTGGACCTGGCCGTGCGCAGCCTCACCAGCGAATACGGCCTCAGCAGGGAGGCGGCGCTGCTTTTCCTGCAGACGCAGGCACTGCACCATGAGCTTGGCTTCCGGGACGCGGCCCTGAACGTCGTGGCCCCGGGGACCGGCCGGGACCGGAGCGGCGCACCGCCGTCCGCGTTGCGGCAGGAAGCGTACGACGGCGTCGCGGAGCTGCCGCGTCCGTCGGCGGCGGGGCGGGGCTTCCCAACCGGAAAGCAACCCCGCAGGAACGCTGCGGTGAAGACGGAAACCCCGCCTCCCGCAGAGGGGAGGACAGCATGACCATCCAGAAGCAGGAGCCGCGATTCATCGCGGCCGGGCCGGACAGCCACCCCTGGCACCGGTTCGTTGCGCTGGGAGATTCCTACACCGAAGGAATCGGCGATCCGGAACCGCTCAGCCTGGGCGGCCTCCGGGGTTGGGCGGACCGTGTGGCCGAGGAACTGGCGTCCGGCCGTCCCGACTTTGCGTACGCCAACCTTGCCATCCGGGGAATGCTGCTGCGGCAGATCCTCGACGGGCAACTGGCCGCAGCGCTGTCCCTGAAGCCGGACCTTGTCGCCATTGCCGCCGGTGGCAATGACATCATCTTCAGGCACGGCGATCCGGACAAACTGGCCGGGAAGCTGGACCAGGCCATCGGCACGCTCGCGGCCACCGGTGCCACCGTGCTCCTCTTTGCGGGCCCGGACTGGGGCAACACGCCGGTCTTCGGCAAAATCCGCGGCCGCGTGGCCATCTACAACGAGCACCTGCACACCATCGGGGCCCGGCATCACGCCATCATGGTTGACCTGTGGTGCCTGCCGGAGCTTCAGCATGCGTCAATGTGGGACCCGGACCGGCTGCATCTGTCGCCGCTGGGCCACCATGTGGTTGCTGTGGCAACCCTGGATGCGCTGGGAGTGGAGCATGCGCTTAAGCCGTTGCAGCCAAGGCCGCTGCCGGCCCACGGGTGGACGCAGGCCCGGGCGGAGGACCTGGTGTGGGCGCGGCAGTACTTCATGCCCTGGGTACTCAAGCAGTTGCGGCCCCACCAGGCCGACGCGCTGGCGGCCAAGCGGCCGCAGGCCGGGCCGGTCTTCGGCCAAGGCCTTCCCGGTCCCTTCCCGCCGGGGCACCCGGCGACGGGCCCCGGCGCGGCAGCCGGCGGCCCGGACGGGAAGGCGGGCCGGGTGGCCTGAGGCCGGTCCGGGTCAGCGCTTCCTGGGCGTCCGCTTCGAGGCTGCATTCATGGCAGCCTTGACGGCCGGTGGCAGTCCCGTCTGCTCGGTTTCGGGCTCGGCTGCTGTTCCCCGCGCCTTGGCGATGGACCGCATGCCGTGGTAGATCACCAGTGCGGCTGCCGAACCGAGCGCGATGCCGGTGAACTTGAGGTCGCCGATGGTCCAGGTGTAGTCGGCGATGCCGATGATCAGGGCCACGGCCGCGGTGGTCAGGTTTACGGGATTGGCGAAGTTCACCTTGTTCTGCACCCAGATCTTCACGCCCAGGATGCCGATCATGCCGTAGAGCATGGTGGCCGCGCCGCCCAGGACGCCGGCCGGGACGGTGGCAATCAGTTCGCCGAACTTGGGGGAGAAGCTCAGCAGGACGGCGAACATGCCGGCCACCCAGTAGGCCGCCGTCGAATAGACCTTGGTAGCCGCCATGACGCCGATGTTTTCGGCGTAGGTGGTGGTTCCCGAGCCGCCGCCGAGGCCGGCGAGGACTGTTGCCGCGCCGTCGGCCATCAGCGCCCGGCCGGAGACGCCGTCGAGGTTCTGCCCCGTCATGGCGGCGACCGACTTCACATGGCCAATGTTCTCTGCCACCAGCACCAGGACGACGGGGACGAACAGCCCCAGCACGCCGATGTGGAACTCGGGGGTCTGGAAATGCGGCAGGCCAACCCAGGCTGCGGCGTCCATTTTGTCGTAGGCCACCTCGCCCCGGAGCATGGCCACCAGGTAACCCACCACGACGCCCACCAGGATGCTGAGCCGGCCGAGGATTCCGCGGAACAGGACGCTGACCAGGATGATCGTGGCCAGCGTGACGACGGCGGTGATGGGTGCGGCGTCGAAGTTCTGCTTGGCTGCGGGGGCAAGGTTCAGGCCGATCAACGCGACGATGGCGCCGGTGACGATGGGCGGCATCAGCCGGTTGATCCACCCGGCGCCGAACTTCTGCACTACGGCACCCACGAGGGCCAGGGTGGCGCCGGCGAGCACGACGCCGCCCAGCGCGCCGGGGATGCCGAACTGTGCCTGCGAGGCCGTGATGGGCGCGATGAACGCAAAGCTGGAGCCGAGGTAGCTGGGCACCCGGCCCTTGGTGACTACCAGGAACAGCAGTGTTCCGATGCCGGAGAAGAACAGCGTGGTGGCCGGCGGCATCCCGGTGATGATGGGCACCAGGAAGGTGGCGCCGAACATTGCCACCACGTGCTGCATGCCTACGCCGATGGTCAGGGGCCAGGCCAGCCGCTCATCCGGGGCCACCACCTGGCCGGGCTTGATGGTTTTGCCGGTGCCGTGCAGCTTCCATTTGATTCCGAGCATGCTCATGGGAAGGAATGCCTTTCAGGGGGTGCCGCGAGGGGGCGAAGGATAACTCGGTCCAGAATACCGCCAAGTATTTGACTGCCGTCCCGTGTGGCCAACGTCACCTGCCGTCATGGGAAGAGGAACCAAGCACTTGAAGTTGCAACTATGGAAAGCACAGAGGCCACCCCGGCAAGCGGGCGGCACAGCGAAAGGTAAGCCAATGACCATTGCCCACGAAGAAGCGGTTATCGATTCGGCAGCCGTGGACGCGATCTTCGCCCAGGCCCGCACCGCCAACACGTTCACCGGCGAGGTGACCGAGGAGCAGGCGCAGGCCATTTACGAACTGACCAAGTTCGGGCCCACCGCCTTCAACTCCCAGCCGCTGCGCGTTACCTACGTCCGCTCGCCCGAAGCCCGCGCCACCCTGGTGGATGCGCTGTCCCGCGGCAACCAGGCCAAGACCGCGTCGGCTCCTCTGGTGGCCATCCTCAGCTATGACACCGACTGGGCGGGCAAGTGGGACAACTTCCTGCCCGGCTACAACGCCCCCAAGGCCATGTACGACGCCGATCCCGAGCTCGCCGCCGCGACGGGAAACAACAACGCCCACCTGCAGGCCGGCTACTTCATCCTGGCCGTCCGCTCACTCGGTTTCGCCGCCGGCCCGATGACGGGCGCCGACTTCAAGGCCATCGACACCGCCTTCTTCCCGGCCGGCGACCAGAAGAGCTTCCTGGTGGTCAACATCGGCCAGCCCGGCGAGGAAGCCTGGGGCGAGGCGAAGCCCAAGTACTCCTACGACGACGCCGTCCGCACCGTCTGACGCCACGGCACGTTCCGCGGCTAAACCACGAACGCCCCATCACTTGGTGATGGGGCGTTCGTGCTTAAGCTGCGGGGCTTCCGGTCAGGCGATGACGCTGTCCACCAGCGCCTTGGCCTCGGCCTGCACCTGCTTGAGGTGTTCCTCACCCTTGAAGGACTCGGCATAGATCTTGTACACGTCCTCGGTGCCGGACGGGCGGGCAGCGAACCAGGCGTTCTCGGTGACCACTTTCAGGCCGCCGATGGCAGCGCCGTTGCCGGGTGCCTCGGTGAGCTTGGCGGTGATCGCCTCCCCGGCCAGTTCGGTGGCCGTGACGTCAGCGGCGGAGAGCTTGCCCAGCTTGGACTTCTGCTCACGTGTGGCGGCTGCGTCAATGCGGGCGTAGACGGGAGCGCCGAACTGGTCGGTCAACCCCTTGTACAGCTGTGACGGCGACTTCCCGGTCATGGCGGTGATCTCGGAGGCCAGCAGCGCCAGCAGGATTCCGTCCTTGTCGGTGGTCCACACGCTGCCGTCCAGCTTGTTGAAGGATGCGCCGGCGGATTCCTCGCCACCGAACGCGCCTTCACCGGAGAGCAGACCGGGGACAAACCATTTGAAGCCCACCGGGACTTCCACCAACTTGCGGCCCAGGCTCTCCGCCACCCGGTCGATGATCGAGGAGGACACGAGGGTCTTGCCCACCACGGATTCGGGGTTCCAGCCGCTGCGGTTGCGGTAGAGGTAGTCGATGGCGACCGCGAGGTAGTGGTTCGGGTTCATCAGGCCGCCGTCGGGGGTGACGATCCCGTGGCGGTCGGCGTCGGCGTCGTTGCCGGTGGCGACGTCGAAGGGCACGGACCCGTCGGCACCCACGGACATCCGGCTGATCAGGGAGGCCATGGCGGACGGCGACGAGCAGTCCATCCGGATCTTCTCGTCCCAGTCCAGGGTCATGAAGGCCCACTGCGGGTCCACGGTGGGGTTGACGACGGTGAGGTTCAGGTGGTGCCGTTCGGCGATCTCGCCCCAGTAGTCCACGGACGCCCCGCCCATGGGATCGGCGCCGATCCGGACTCCGGCCTCGCGGATGGCGTCCAGGTTCAGGACGGACGGAAGGTCATCCACGTAGCTGCTCAGGAAGTCGAACTTGCCGGTGGTGTCCGCGGCCTGCGCGTCGGCCAGCGGGATCCTCTTGACGCCGCGCAGTCCGTTCTCCAGCAGTTCGTTGGCACGGTTGGCAATCCAGCCGGTGGCGTCCGAGTCCGCGGGTCCGCCGTGCGGCGGGTTGTACTTGAAGCCGCCATCGGCCGGCGGGTTGTGGCTGGGGGTCACCACAATGCCGTCAGCCTGCGGGGCGCCGGGCGCGGCCTTCCGGTTGTATGTGAGGATGGCGTGGCTCAAGGCCGGGGTGGGGGTGTAGCCGTGGCGGGCGTCCACCAGGACGTGGACGCCGTTGGCGGCCAGCACCTCCAAGGCGGAGTTCTGCGCCGGTTCGCTCAGGGCATGGGTGTCCTTGGCCAGGAACAGCGGGCCGGTGACGCCCTGCGCCGCCCGGTATTCCACGATCGCCTGGGTGATGGCCACGATGTGCTGCTCATTGAAGGACGCCTTGAGGCTGGAGCCCCGGTGTCCGGAGGTGCCGAACACCACGCGCTGGCCGGGATCACCCAGGTCCGGCGCGATGTCGTAATACGCGTCAAGTAGCGCAGTGATGTCAACAAGGTCCTGGGGTTGGGCAACTGTACCCGCGCGGCTAGCCATGGGACCAGCATGCCAGAACCTGGCGGGAGTCAAAACGAATTGCCCAGGATCCGGACGCTGTGAGACGCAATGACGTCACCAACCAAGTAGTCCACCTGAGTACAGGGCCGTGAAAGTACCTATATACCGGCCCTTCAGCGCCCTGCTATTTTCAAGAAAATTCCAGGCACGCAAGCGAAGGCAACGGACGACGGCGGCACCGCCGATCGTCCCGTCCGGCAAGGAAGCGGGGACGTCCAATGGGGGCAGGAGACGGGGCAGCCGAGCAGTCCAGGCTCGCTGCCGAACGCGTTGCCAGGCTGAAGCGCCAGCTGGATGAGGCCGAACGTTCCACCAAGGCCTGGGACGCCGGAGCCCTGGGCGAACGGGTGGTGGCGGACAAGCTCAGCGAACTGGTCCCTCGTGGCTGGTACCTGCTGCACGATGTCCACTGGCCGGGCCGGCCCAAGGCCAATCTTGACCATGTCCTGGTGGGCCCCGGCGGGGTGGTGGTGGTGGATTCGAAGAATTGGACCGGGGAAGTGCGCGTGGTGTCCGGAGTGCTCTGGCAGGGCCGCTACGCCCGGACCCAGGCCGTGGAGGGGGCGCTGGCCCAGTGCGCCGCCGTCGCCTCGGTGCTGGCCCCCCAGCACCGCCGCCTGGTGCGTCCGCTCATCTGCATGGCGGCCCAGCAGGATCTCTTCGGGGTGACCGCCTCCGATGTAGCCGTGGCGGGTTCCCACCGGGTGGTGCGGACCATTGAGGCGCTTCCGCCGGTGCTGGATCCGCAGGCGGTGGTGGGGTTGTACGAACAACTGGGCCAGCAGCTCACGCATGAACAGGAGCCCGGCATCACGGCCCTGCGGAACGTCCGCCCCGGAACCGTGGTGCGCCCGGCAGGGGCATTGCCGCCTGCCGGCCCCGTCGCGGGTACGGCGGAAGGGAGCAGGCCTTTTGACGGCAAGGGCCGCAGCGGAAGCATGTCCCGGCATCCGGCCGGCCGCAACCTGCCGGCAGGCGGATCCCGGGCAGGAGCGCCGGCAGGCATTCCGGCCGGCCGGCGCGGCGGGAAAGCCAAAGCGCAGCAGAGCGGCACCAGCGGCGGGAAGTTGGCCCTGCTGGCGGCCTTCGTCATTTTTGCCGTTTATTTCCTGCCCTACTTGGCCCGCTGACACCCAGTCCGGCGCCGGGCCGCAGCCGGTCTTTGGCCGCGGCCCGTACCGCGCGGGTGATCCTGTTGAGGCCGTCAGAATCGAGGGTCCAGGCCTGCCAGTAGAGGGCCACATCCTGGTAGCCGTCGTCCAGCCGGACCAGGGTGCCGTCCGAAAGGCCATCCGCGAGCTGGAGTTCCGGGATCATGCCCCAGCCCAGGCCCGCCTTGACCGCCGCGAAGAAGCCCTCCGACGACGGCACGGTATGCGTGGGGGAGGCTGCCCAATGCCCTTGGCCGCCAGCAGTTGCAGCTGGAGGTTGTCCTTGGCGTTGAACTTCAGGACCGGCATGGCTGCCCAGTCAACACCGCCGGAGGCTGCAAACCGGCGCCGCAATCCGGCGCTGGCCACCGGGAGGTACCGCATGGAACCCAGTATTTCTGCCCGGCACCCGCTGACGGGCACGGGATCAGAGGTCACGGCGCCCATCACGTCTCCTTCGCGGAGCAGCTGGCTGCTGTAGCCCTGGTCTTCGACACGCAGGTCCAGCACGGCGTCCTCCCACCCGGCGGCCCGCTGGAGGACGGGGACAAACCAGGTGGCCAGGGAGTCCGCGTTGATGGCCACGGGCAGGTGGGCGCGGGCTGGCGGCCCCGCACCGAGCGCTGCGGATGTCTCCGCCTCGAGCACCTGGACCTGACGCGCCATGCGCAGCAGCAGCGCGCCGGCATCCGTTGTGGTGCAGGGCAACCGCCGGCGGACCAGGACCTGGCCCACGGATCCCTCGAGGGCCTTGATGCGCTGGCTGACGGCTGACGGCGTGATGCGCAGGAGGTCCGCCGCCGCCTCGAACGTTCCTTCGTCGATGACCGCAACCAGGGCCTTGAGATGCTCCAGATTCATGAAGAGATTCTAATGTGTACGCAGAATCCTTTATTTGCCTACGTATCCTTCCTGACCCTACCGTCGTAGTCATGTGGACCTCGTGGATAACCGGCATGCTGACCGGGCTGGCGCTCATCGTGGCGATCGGTGCCCAGAACGCCTTCGTCCTGCGGCAGGGGATGCGCCGCGAACACATCGGCGTGGTGGTGGCGGTGTGCATGGCCGGCGACGCGCTGCTGATCGTGGGCGGTACCGCCGGAATCGGGGCAGTGGTGACCCGCTTTTTCGCGGCGCTGGAAGTCCTGCGGTGGGCCGGGGCCGCCTACCTTTTGTGGTTCGCGGTCCGGTCCTTCCTGGCGGCAGCGAATCCCTCAGTGTTGGCGGAGCAGGAGCCCCGGTCCAAACACTCAGTTTTCGCCACCACGGCGGCCCTCACATTCCTGAATCCCCACGTCTACCTGGACACCGTGGTGCTGCTCGGCAGCCTGGCCAACCAGCAGGGACCGGACCTCCGCTGGATCTTTGCCGCCGGCGCCGTGGCCGGAAGCATCCTGTGGTTCTCAGGGCTGGGGTACGGGGCGCGGGCCCTGGCGGGCATCCTGGGCAGCCCGCGCACCTGGCGCTGGATTGATGCCGGCATCGGTGTTTTGATGCTGGTGCTGGCCGTCCGCCTGGTCCTGCACTGAAGTAGGCTGGAGCCAGATCCGCAGGGGAGAAACCATGACTGACCAGCCGTCCCAGGGGCCCGACTACCAGCGTCCCGACCACCAGGGCAACGATGCGCCGTGGCCCAGCTACAAGCCGCCGGCCCAATATGGCCAGACGCAGTATGGGCAAGGCCAGTACAACCAGTCCCCGTACGGCCAGGGGCAGTACTACGGCCAGCCGGCCTATTACGGCAGCCAGGCCGAGCCGAAGACCCTGAGCATCGCCAGCATGGTCTGCGGCATCGCCTCGGTCATCATGGGCTGGCTGCTCCTTCCCCAGCTGGCCGCCATTATTACCGGCCACCTCGCCCTCAGGCGCGAGCCGTCCGGCAAGGGGATGTCCATCTCCGGCCTGGTGTTGGGCTACCTGTGCCTGCTGGGGTACGGCGCCATCTGGTTGCTGCTCATCATCGGCCTCACCGTCGCCAGCACCACGGGTGCGAATTCCGGGACCTTCTAGACGCCCTGCCCCCGCCGCGGGGCGGTTAAGGGTCGGCCCCGAGCAAAGTCCCCCCGGATGGACTGCTCCCCTGCGTATGGCAGGGGGGCTGGTCCACGCGAGGGGGATTAGCCGCTGGGAACCCGGCGGCGTGCCGCTAGCGGAGCAGCTCCACATCCGAAACGAGGTCGATGTGCGCCAGCATGGCCTCCGTCGCCGCGGCCGGATCCTGCGCGCGGATGGCGTCGGCGATCCGGCGGTGTGACGCCAGCGACTGTTCCGGACGTCCGGGCTGGCCCAGCGATTCCATCCGGGTTTCCAGGATCATCTCGGCGATGAAGGCCATCAGCTGCGCCAGCACTGAGGAATGCGCCGCCGCGGTTATGGCCTGGTGGAAGAGTTCATCGCCGTGGGTGCCTCGGTCGCCGTCGTTGATTTCCCGGGCCATGACGTCGAGGGCGTTGTCGATAGCGGCGAGATCGTCTTCGGTCCGGCGTTCGGCGGCCAGTGCCGCGAGCTTCCCTTCCAGCGTGCTGCGGGCTTCGACGATCTCCGGCAGCCGGCTTTGGTGCTCGCGGAGGCCCTTGATGACGGATGCCACGCTGGGGCGCCGTGCCAGGACTGCGCCGGTGCCGTGCTGCACGTCGATCACGCCCAGCACTTCGAGGGCCACCAGGGCCTGGGCCAGGGTGGCCCGGGAAACTCCCAGCCGCTCAGCAAGGTCGCGTTCGGCAGGCAACAGGTCTCCGGGGCGGAGCTGGGCCGACTCGATATAGGCGAGGATCTGCTCCACCAGCTGCTCATAGAGCCGGGGGCGCGAGACCCGTTCCAGGCCTGCCCGTGCCGTCTTTTCCACAGTTCCTCCCGAGGTTCTCGGACCAGAATACCCTCTTCATCTATTGACAGATAGACTCACTGTCTAAGAGGCTAGTCCAGTGAGCCAGTAACTCACGTCACATTCTTTCGTTCCAATGGAGGACCAACGATGTCCGCTCCTGTCTTATCGATCATCATCCTGGCGGCGATGTTCCTGCTCGCCACCGTCCTGCCCCTCAACATGGGCGCCCTCGCCTTCGTGGGCGCGTTCCTGCTTGGCTCCCTGGTGCTGGGCATGTCCACCAATGACATCCTTGCCAACTTCCCCGGCGGCCTCTTCCTGACGATCGTCGGCGTCACCTACCTGTTCGCCATCGCCCAAAACAACGGCACCATCGACCTCCTGGTCCGGGGTGCCGTCAAGCTGGTGGGCAGCCGCGTCGCCCTGATCCCCTGGGTCATGTTCGCCATCACCGCCGTCATCACGGCCGTGGGCGCGCTGTCTCCCGCCGCCGTCGCCATCATTGCCCCGATTGCCCTCAGTTTCGCCGGAAAATACAAGATCAGCCCATTGCTGATGGGCATGATGGTGATCCACGGCGCCCAGGCCGGGGGCTTCTCGCCCATCGCCGTCTACGGCGTCACCGTCAACGGCATCATCGCCAAGACCGATCTCGCCTTCAGCCCGGCAGCACTTTTCCTTTCAAGCTTCATCTTCAACCTGGTCATCTCCCTGGTCCTCTTTGTGGTCCTGGGTGGCAAAAACCTCATGTCCTCCAAGGTGGGCCAGTTCGTGGAGCAGGCCGCCGAGGCACGGATGGCCGTCAGCGTCGGCGCCAAAGCCGGCACCGACGTTCCGTTCAAAGGCTTCGGCTCCGGCATGTACGGCCCCCGCGACCCGGCAGGCGACGGCGTTGCCGCCACCAAGGAGCGCAAGGAACGGATTCCGCAGCTGGTCACCATTGCAGGGCTGGTCGTACTGGCCGTCGTGGCCCTCGGCTTCAAGATGGACGTCGGCTTCGTGTCCATCACCATCGCGATCGTCCTTGCGCTGGTCTCGCCGGCGGCCCAGAAGGGTGCCATCAACAAGATCAGCTGGTCCACCGTGCTGCTGATCTGCGGCATGCTGACCTTCGTCGGCGTCCTGGAAGAAGCGGGCACCATCGAATTCGTCTCCAGCGGCGTGGCCGGCATGGGAATGCCGCTGCTGGCGGCCCTCATCATCTGCTTCATTGGCGCCATCGTGTCCGCCTTCGCCTCCTCCACCGCCATCCTGGCCGCGCTCATCCCGCTGGCCGTGCCCTTCCTCTCCACCGGTGAGATCGGCGCCGTCGGCGTCATCTGCGCGCTCGCGGTCTCCGCCACGATCGTGGACGTCTCCCCGTTCTCCACCAACGGCGCCCTGGTCCTGGCCAATGCCCCGGAGGGCGTGGACAAGGACCGGTTCTACAAAAAGATCCTCGGCTACAGCGGCATCGTGATCGTGGCCGGACCCATCCTGGCCTGGCTGGCGCTGGTGGTCCCCGGCTGGCTCTAGCCGGCGCAGCCACCCTGCACGCCGCCCGTACTTGAGAAAGGAAACCCAGCACATGAGCACCGCCGAAAATTCCCGAGGCCCCCTGGCCGGGCACACCGTCGTCGACCTGAGCCGCGCACTGGCGGGCCCGCACGCCGGCATGATGCTGGCGGACCTCGGCGCCCGCGTGATCAAGGTGGAAAACCCCGGCACAGGGGATGACACCCGCGGCTGGGGGCCGCCCTTCGTGGGCCCGGAAGATGACCTGCAGTCCACTTACTTCATGTCCTGCAACCGCAACAAGGAGTCCATCAGCCTGGACCTGAAGAGCCAGGACGGGCAGGCGGTGCTGCGCGGGCTGCTGGAGCGTGCGGACGTGGTCATCGAGAACTTCCGTCCCGGCGTGATGGACCGGCTGGGCTTCTCCACGGCAGCCATCCATGAGCTCAACCCCCGGCTGGTGATCCTGTCCATCACGGGCTTCGGCCATGACGGGCCCGAATCACGGCGCAGCGGCTACGACCAGATCCTCCAGGGCGAGGCCGGACTCATGTCACTCACCGGCTCCGGGCCCGACGACCCCCAGCGCGTCGGCGTCCCCATTGCAGACCTCCTTTCCGGCATGAACGGCGCCTTTGGCGTGCTCGCGGCGCTGGTGGAACGGAACCGCACCGGCCGCGGCCAGGTGGTGCGCACCTCCCTCCTGGCGTCACTGATTGGCGTCCACGCCTTCCAGGGCACCCGGACCACCGTGGCCGGCGAGGTTCCGCAGGCCCAGGGCAACCACCACCCGTCCATCGCCCCTTACGGGCTGTTCGGCTGCAAGGACGGCAGCGTGCAGATCAGCGTCGGCAGCGAGAAGCTCTGGCAGTCATTTGCTTCGGCCTTCGGCCTGGACCCGGCCGCGCCCGGATTCGCCAGCAACGCCGAACGGGTGCGGAACCGCGCCGGGGTGATTGCCGCCGTCGAACGCGCTTTCGCCGGCTACGGCGCGGCGGAACTGCTGGAGAAACTGAACGACGCCGGGATCCCGGCAGGGAAGGTGCGCTCCCTGGACGAGGTGTACGCCTGGGACCAGGTGGCCTCCCAGGGGCTCGTGGTGGACGTGGAGCATCCATTGCTCGGAGCGGTCAGCCTCCCCGGGCCCCCGCTGCGGTTCTTCGAACAGGGGGACGCAGCCGAAACCACCCTGACGGACCACGCCGCGCCGCCGCTGCTGGACGCGGACGGGCCCGCCATCCGTGAGTGGCTCGGTTTGCCGGCTCCCGTGGCGGCCGGGGTGAACTAGCATGCCAACCACCGAGAAAGTGCGGCACTTGCGCGCAGCTGAACTGATCGACGCCGTGGTGGACCAGGATTCGTTTGTCCCCTGGGATACGCCGCCGCACCAGCCGGCGCTGTCCGAAGAGTATGCCCGTGACCTGGCCAAAGCCCGCGAACGCAGCGGAGCCGACGAATCGGTGCTCACCGGCACCGGGCTGATCCGGGGGCGCCGGGTGGCGCTGATCGTCAGCGAGTTTTCCTTCCTCGCCGGCTCCATCGGCCACGCCGCGGCGCAGCGTATCGTTGCCGCCGTCGAACGGGCCACATCCGAGGGACTGCCCCTGCTGGCAGGCCCGGCCTCCGGGGGAACCCGGATGCAGGAGGGGACGCCGGCGTTCCTTTCCATGGTCAAAATCACCGGAGCCGTCCGGGCGCACCGCCAAGCAGGCCTGCCCTACCTGGTCTACCTCCGGCATCCAACCACCGGGGGAGTCATGGCATCCTGGGGGTCCCTGGGCCACATCAATGTTGCCGAACCGGGCGCCCTGCTCGGATTCCTGGGCCCCCGCGTGTTCGAAGCACTGCATGGGGAGTCCTTCCCTGACAACGTGCAGGTGGCGGAAAACCTCTTCAACAAGGGGCTGATCGACGGCGTCGTGAAGCCCGAGGACCTCGCGGAACTGGTGGCCCGGGCGCTGGACATCCTGGCGCCGCGCCGGGAGGCGGCGTCAGGGACGGTGGTCCGGCCCGCCGCACCGGCCACCCTGGCCGTGCGGCCGGCCGCCGTGGACGCCTGGACGTCGATCGGGATTTCGCGCCGGCCGCGGCGGCCGGACCTGCGCCAGCTCCTCAAGTTCGGCGCCAGCGATGCCCTGCCGCTGAACGGGACGGGGCAGGGGAAAAGGACCCCGGGTTGCTGCTGGCGCTTGCCAGGTTCGGCAGCCGGTCCTGCATTGTGCTCGGCCATGCCCGCCCGCTGCGCAAGGACGCCGCCGGAATGGGGCCCGGGTCATTGCGGGAAGCGCGCCGCGGCATGAAGCTGGCCGAAGAACTGCGGCTCCCCCTGCTCACGGTCATCGACACCGCCGGAGCCGCGCTCTCCCAGGAGGCGGAGGAAGGCGGGCTCGCCGGCGAGATCGCACGCTCCTTGTATGAGCTGATCGGCCTGGAATCGCCGTCGGTCTCGGTGCTGCTTGGCCAGGGGGCCGGGGAGGGGCGTTGGCGCTGCTGCCCGCGGACAGGACCATCGCCGCGCAGCACAGCTGGCTGTCGCCGCTGCCGCCCGAGGGAGCCAGCGCGATCGTGCACCGCACCACGGCCTTCGCGCCCGGGATGGCGCAGGCGCAGGGCGTCAATGTGGCTGCGCTGTATGCGAACGGACTGGTGGACCACATCGTGGACGAGCGCGACGACGCATCCCTGGAGCCGCGCGAATTCTGTGCCCGGATAGCCCGTGCCATTGAATACGAACTCGCGTCCGTTGCCGACATCCCCGTGGCATGGCTGGTAGGGGCGCGGTTCCGGAAGTACCGGAACCTGGGTGGCAACTGACGCACCGCACGGACGCGGCCGCCGGCGTATTCGCCCCGGCGGCCCCGGCCGTCGTTTGCCCTAGCGGCGTTGACGGACCTTGGCCCGGTGGGCGGTGGCGCGCAGTTGCAGGATGCGCGCCCCGCCTGCCACAGCCACCAGGACCCCGCCGGTGACGGCGGCAATGAAGAGTGCCATGCCCAGCGGAACAGAACCCTCAAAGCCCAGGAACTTCACCATGGCCTGTTCCTGGTTCTGCAGGATGAAGATGATCAGCAGGATCAACAGGATCAGCGAGGCCACAACGCCGGCCCAGATGACGCCGGCGCGGGTAACTTTGCTTTCGGGCGTGCGGCCACCGGCTGCGGCCTTTTCGGTGCTTGCCGGCGGTGCTGGAACTACGGGCGCATCCGGGGCATCCGGGGCGTAGGACGGCGCGCCACCGTAGGTTGCTTCCCGGCCGCCAGCCGGCCGGTCCGCGTTCGCCTGCGTGACGTTGGCGTCCGGGTCCGCCTGGCTGTTTGATCCTGGCGTGTACTGTCCTTCGCTCATGCCCGTTCCTTTCGCAGAATGCTAAGCATGCTTATGATGTAACCATAGACGCCCGCGTTGCCGCAGCACAACGAGCGCGCGGCGCGTTGCCCGGCGGTCTCATGCTGTGGCGCCGGCAGGGCTGCACCGGGACAGCATGCGGGAAACGACGGGGCCCGGCCCGGGAGCCCCTCCATCGGCTCCCTTGTCCGGCTCATGGCCGTCCGGACATCAGACCCGTTGTTTGTTCCGTTCGCCGGTGGGCGTTCCCGACGGAGGCGTCCTGCGCCAGTTCGGGAAGGCCCAGAAGGTGAATTCCGGTGCCTTGGCCGGCTGCGGAGTTTCGTGGGTCTCAGGCCGCTCTTCAGGCTGGCGCCCGGTTTCTTTCCTGGCGCCCCACCCGAAGTCCTTGCTTGATGAATAGCACATCACAGACCTCCTCATGGTGACTGCCCTTTAATCGTCCTCCACATCGGCGGTGGAGTCGATAGTCCGGCATGGCCGCTGGCATGCGCCTGTCAGCGGCCGCCCGTCACCACATCCTGCGCCTCCTGCGGGCGGTGGAACTCGCAGGGACCACCGTGGCGCAGCGGAAGGAGGCAGGCCCGGCCCGTGGGCAGGTGCACCAAGCCGCAGCGGCCGGCCATGGCCAGGTCCTCCCTGACGTTGGAGTTGCTCAGGTCCGGCCGCCCGTCGTCAGCAGTTTCGGTGGGGCCGGCGCCGGTGGCGTGCTGTTCAGCATTCATGGTGGTGCAGCTCCTCATTGGGCGGAAAGGCGTACGGAGGGTGCGAAAGGTGGTTTTTCCAGTCTGCGCCGCTGGGGTTACCGCCGGGTTAAGCGGGCGTTAGGTTCAGGTCAACAACACCACACCGCCGCGGCGCCTAGAAGTCCAGTTGATGCGCCACCTGCAGCAGGAGGGCTTCCGAACCCATGGGACCCACCAGCTGGACGCCCATTGGGAGTCCGCTTCCGTCGGATCCACCGGTCCAGTGGACAGGGAGCGTGATGGCCGGCAATCCGCAGACGTTCACCATTGAGGACCATGGCGCATATTCGCACTGCTTCCGGTAGTCGCCGTCCGCATCTCCCGGCCATTGCGCGGCCGGCCAGCGCCCGCCGCCGTGGCCGGTCCCGGTGAACCAGCCCACGGGGCGGGGTGTCTGCGCCAGCGCGGGCATCATCATCAGGTCCCACTGGCCGTACTGCGCCACGGTGTCGTGCTGGAACTGCCGCAGGAATGCCAGGGCTTCGGCGAGCTTCGCCGGGCTGCGTTGTTGGGCCCGCCGCCGGAAGGTCCGGGTCAACGGCGCCAGCAGCGCTTCGCGGGAGGGGCTGATCCGTGCCGAGCCCACGCCTGCTGTCCAGGCGGTGGTGAAGGCATCCGGATAGCGGTTGTCGTACCGCACGGGGGCTTCGGCCAGGGTATGGCCGGCGTGTTCCAGGAGCCTTTCGGCTGCCCGCAGGGCATCGAGTGCTTCAGGCTCGAGGCTGAAGGGGAAGGTGCCGGACCAAGGGCTGTCCAGCGTGACGCCGATCCTCAACGACGGCGGCTCTTGGCCTATGCCCGCGAGGTATCCGTTCCCCGGTGCCATGGCGTCCAGCATCAGGGCGGCATCCTTGGCGTTCCGGGCAAGGGGGCCCGGGACCACCAGCCGGGCCGGGTCACCGCCGCTTTCCCCGGCAGCCACCAGCCCACGGCCCGGCTTCAGCCCCACCAGGCCGCAGGCGGCTGCCGGAATCCTGACTGAACCACCGCCGTCGGTCCCCGGCGCGAATGGCAGCAATCCCGCCGCCACGGCGGCAGCGCTGCCGCCGGAGGATCCGCCCGAACTCCTGCTGGGTGCGTAAGGATTGCGCGACGGCGGCGCGATGCGGTTTTCGCTGTAGGCCGTCAGGCCAAATTCGGGTACTTGGGTCTTGCCCAGGGAAACCGCGCCGGCCTCCGTGAGGAGAGCCACCAGGGGAGCGTCCGCGGGAGCCGGTTTATGTTCGACGGCGGCGCTTCCGTGGGTGGTCACCACGCCCGCCACATCGGTCAGGTCCTTGAAACCCAGTGGCATGCCGTGCAGCAACGGCAAGTCGTCGGCGTCGGTATGGGCATGCAGGTCATCAGCCGCCCGGGCCCGGTCCATGGCCTGATCCGCGGTAACGGTGATGAAGGCTCCCAGCAGCGGGTTCTGCCGGCTGATCCGCCCCAGGAAATGTGCGGTGGCCTCAGCAGCGGACACCGTCCCGCCGCGCAGGAGGTCCCGCAGGTCCAGCGCGGGGAGTTCGTCGAGTTCAGCCAAGGACCCGGCCCTCCGGCTCCTTGGCCGTGGAGGGTCCGGCATACCCGCCGGGATATCGGCCGGGGAACGACTGCTGTGGCGCCGGGCGGGCAGACTGTTGACGGGACATCGAAACCTCCTCGGGAGCCACCAGCCTAGCTTGCCGGTTTTCCGCACCACCTGCGGAGGAAGGACTAGGCTTTAACCTGACTCTGATCCGCCACGACAGGACTCCGATGAGCGATTTCGATACCGTGCCCGTCCACGACATCCCGGCTGATGCCGTCATCCTGGACGTCCGGGAGGACTACGAGTGGGTCGCCGGGCATGCCGACGGCGCACTCCACATTCCCATGGACCAGATCCCGGCCCGGCTGGGCGAACTCGATCCGGATGAGGACGTGTATGTCATCTGCCGGACCGGCGGAAGGTCGTTCCGTGTTGCCCAGTGGCTCACGGGCCAGGGGTACACCGCCATCAACGTCTCCGGCGGGATGGACCAGTGGCTGGAATCGGGCAAACCCTTGGTTTCCGACAACGGACTCAAGCCGCTGGTGCTGTAGTGCACGGCAGTCCCCCACCTACGCGTTCCTCGGACCCGAGGGCACGTTCACCGAGGCTGCCCTGTTGCAGGTGCCCGGTGCGCAAGAAGCAGTCCGGGTGCCGGCGTCGAACGTCAATGCCGCCCTGGACCAAGTGCGCAGCGGTTCTGCCGACGCTGCCATGGTTCCGATTGAAAATTCGGTCGAAGGCGGCGTCACCGCCACCCTCGACGCGATAGCGAGCGGCCAGGAGCTGCGGATCATCCGCGAGGTCCTGGTACCCATCAGCTTTGTCCTGGTGACCCGGCCTGGCGTGCGCAGGGAGGACGTACGGCGCGTGTCCACCCACGGCCACGCGTGGGCCCAGTGCCGGATGTGGATGGAAAACAACATGCCCGGTGCGGAATATGTTCCGGGGTCTTCAACGGCGGCCGCGGCCATCGGACTGCTGGACGGCGACTGCCATTACGATGCCGCCATCTGTGCGCCGCTCGTAGCGCAAGCGCATCCGGGCCTGCAGGTCTTGGCGGAAAACATTGGTGACAATCCGGGCGCCGTGACGCGCTTCATCCTGGTGAGCCGTCCGGGTGTCCTTCCGGAACGCACCGGCGCGGACAAGACCACGCTTGTTGTCCCGCTGCCGGAGGACCGTCCGGGTGCGCTGATGGAGATCCTCGACCAGTTCGCCAGCCGCGGCGTCAACCTCAGCCGGATCGAATCGCGTCCCACCGGGCAGTACCTGGGCCACTACTTTTTCAGCATCGACGCGGATGGCCACGCCGGCGAGGCACGCGTTGCGGATGCCCTGGCGGGTCTGCACCGCATCAGCCCCGGGACCCGTTTCCTGGGGTCGTATGCCCGGGCTGACGGGCAGGCCACCTCGGTGCCGGCGCATACTGCCGATGCCGCCTTCTCGGCCGCCCGGGAGTGGGTCGGATCCATACTTGACACGGCATCCACCGCAGGTGAAAGCGGTTCCGGGTCTTCGCCCACAGCGTAGGCAAATGCCTTGCGGAGTACTTCCGCGGGGTGTGCACAATGCGTATGCTTGCTTGATCCACACGGGGTATGGCCCCTAATGAAGGGAGCGGGTCATGACCAGCACCACTGACAATGACGGCCAGGGGATGATCGTCAACCCCAAGCCTGCCGCAGACAACCAGGACTGGGACGGCGACGATGCTGACCGCGCGGACCGCCTGCGTTTCGAAGAGGAACAGGCAATGATCCGTGAACAGTCCGAGGCCCATGCCGCTGCCAAAGCAGCCGCTGAGGCAGAGAAGAAGGACTCCGGCGCCTGATCCACGTGAACCGGCCGGTCAGGCCGGGCCCGGCATTCCCTCAGACGCTGATAGGCCGCCCACGCCTAAACGCGGATCTTCGCCGGCCCCGGGCCGCCCGGCTCATGTGCTTTGACCCTGACCAGCAGTGACTTCGGTTCCACCTGGACGGTGAGTTGGGTCGCTTCCCCGGACGTGTCGCCATCGATTTGGGTGGGCATGGGCTCGGGACACTTGATGACCACCTTGACCGACCTGTAGACAGTCATGATCGGCAGCTTCCCGCTGTGCTTGAACATGATCTTCATGTACATCAGCAGCCAGCCCAGGGCGCTGCGGGGACTCATGACCACCACGTCCAGCATTCCGTCGTCAATCATTGCCTGCGGGATGAAGTCGATGCCGCCGGGCACCAGCCCGCAGTTGGCAAAAAGTACGCTGCGGATGTTCCGCACCTGCTCCGGGCTGCCGTCCAGCGAAATGGACACCTTTTTCCGCCGGCCCGGGAGGTGCCGGACGCCCGCCTCGGTGTAGGCGAGCCAGCCCACCGCCTTCTTCAAACCGTCGTTGGTGTCCGCCAGGACTTCCGCGTCCATGCCAATCCCGGCAATGACCAGGAAGACGTGCTCGGAGTAGTGCCCGGTGCGGGAGTTCTCAATGGCCATGCGGGCGGTGTCGATGTAGCGCTGCCGCCCAAACAACGCCGTCTGGACGTTTCCATGGAGGTCGTTCACGTCAAGGTCGACGTTCCGGGCCAGCAGGTTCCCGGTTCCCAGCGGTATCAAACCCATGGCAACATCGGTGTGCGCGAGGGCCTCGGCCACCACGCGGACCGTTCCGTCCCCGCCGCCCACCAGCACGACGTCGGGCTTCCCGGCCAATGCCGCCTGCATCTGGGAAAAGCCGGGGTCGTCCGCGGTTGTTTCGAAAAAGGCCGGTTCCTCCCAGCCCGCTGCCAGGCAGGCGCGCTGGATGGTGGCCTTTGCTTCTTCTGCCCGCGCCTTGATCGGATTGAGGACAACGGCCACCCGCTGCTGCGCCAGGCCCGGATCGTAGGCTTCGCCAGCCACCGTGCTGCGCACGTGCAGGGCCTGGAGGCGCCGGACCCCCCACCAGCTGGAGGTGGCAAAGGCAAGGGCCACCGCAATCAGCAGGTAGAGAATCCAGTCGCTCATGGTGGTTCAACAGTAGCCCGGCGCGCGGCGGCCCGGCGCACGGGGCCCGCCGCCCGCCGTCGTGCGCGGTATTGGATACCCTTGTCTGGTGATCGACGTAAAAGACCTCAGCGAAAACCCGGACAAGTTCCGTGCCAGCCAGCGCGCCCGCGGCGCCGACGAATCAGTGGTGGACGCGATCATCTCCGCGGATGCCGCTCGCCGCGCAGCCCTGATCCGCTTCGAAAACCTCCGCGCCGAGCAGAACGCCTTCGGCAAGAAGGTGGCGCAGGCCAAGGGTGAGGAGAAGCAGGCGCTGCTGGCAGAGGTCAAGGAGCTGGCCAACTCCGTCAAGGCGGCCTCCGCCGAGGCCGACGCCGCGCAGACCAAGCAGGAAGAGCTGCTGCGCACCGTCCCCAACCTGGTGGAGGACGGCGTTCCCGAAGGCGGCGAGGACGACTACGTGGTGGTCAAGACCGTTGGCACCCCGCGCGAGTTCCCGGACTTTGAGCCCAAGGACCACCTGGAGATCGGTGAGCTGATCGGGGCAATTGACATGGAACGCGGCGCCAAGGTCTCCGGTGCCCGCTTCTACTTCCTCCGCGGCGTTGGAGCCCGGCTGGAAATGGCCCTGCTGCAGATGGCCATGGACCAGGCCATCGAGGCGGGCTTCATCCCCATGATCACCCCCACGCTGGTGCGTCCGGAGACCATGCAGGGTACGGGCTTCGATGTGAAGCACGACGCCGAGATCTACCGCCTCGCCGAGGACGACCTGTACCTGGTGGGAACCTCCGAGGTGGCACTGGCCGGCTACCACGCCGACGAGATCCTGGACTTCTCCGCCGGGCCCATCCGCTACGCCGGGCAGAGCTCCTGCTACCGCCGCGAGGCCGGCTCGCACGGCAAGGACACCCGCGGCATCATCCGCGTGCACCAGTTCAACAAGGTGGAGATGTTCATCTACACCACCGTTGAGGAAGCTGCGGCTGAGCACCAGCGGCTGCTGGCCTGGGAAGAGGAGATGCTGGCCAAGTGCGAGCTGCCGTACCGGGTCATCGACACCGCGGCGGGCGACCTCGGCATGTCCGCGGCCAGGAAGTACGACTGCGAAGCGTGGGTCCCCACCCAGGGCGCCTACCGCGAGCTGACCTCCACCTCAAACTGCACCACGTTCCAGGCGCGCCGCCTCAACATCCGTGAGCGCGCGGTCAACGCTGACGGCGTCGCCAAGGGCACCCGCGCCGTGGCCACCCTGAACGGCACCCTGGCCACCACCCGCTGGATCGTAGCGCTGCTGGAGCACCACCAGAACGCGGACGGCTCGGTCAACGTACCCAAGGCGCTGCAGAAGTACCTCGGCGGGCTCGAGGTTCTGCCGGTCCTGTAGGGGCCGTCCCTTTTCATAAGCTTGTTCGCGCAACCAGTCCTTCACCGATCGGATGCGCGAACAAGCTCTGGTTTCGCCCAGAAGTGTCCACATAGGGCCACAGGCGATCCGTCCGGAAGGCTCCAGCCCCGCATCCTTGGGATATGGAGATACCACCTGGCCTGATTGATACTGCCGCCATTCTCCGCGCCGGCGCCGGCACTGATGCCCTGCACCGCGCGTTCAAGGCCGGGCAGCTCGTACGGCTCCGGCGAGGCTTCTACGTGCGGACCAATGACTGGATCAGTGCCACGCCCGCACAACGCTTCGCGTGGTCGACGGCGGCGATTGCGAGATCCGTCAGCGGCGCGGTCCTCTGTGGGCAGACGGCTGCATGGGCCATCGGCCTACCAACGCTGGGCGACCCCCAATGTGTGGAGTTGGCAACCAGCCTGCCAGGCCGGAGCGGGATCAGGAAGTCGCCGTTCGTGGTGCTCGGCACGGACAAGGCCGCCCAGGCAGCGCGGGAGGTGCGGTCCTACCCCCTCCAATACCGGCTAAAGCAGGTACATGAACTTGTGCGCCACGGCGAATTCCTCAGTCTCGGGCTGGTGGAGACCACCTTGGACATCATGGCAACCCGCAGCCTGAGCCAGGCCCTGGTTGTTGCCGACGGAGCCGCACGAAAGCTCCACAAGGCTGGCCGAATGCCCGCTGATGCCAGCTTGTGGTCGCTTCAGGACATCCGGGACGGGATCCGGGCGCTTCCGCATGCTTCCGCCGCGGCACGTGCCGAACGCGCCGCTTCCCTTGCCAGCCCGTTGTCGGAATCTGTGGGGGAGTCCTACAGCAGGGCAGTGTTCGAGTTCCTTGGCTTTGAGCAGCCGGTCCTTCAGCGCACTTTTGCCGACCGGGAGGGTTTCATTGGGAGGACTGATTTCTGGTGGCCGAACCCGGGGGTGGTTGGCGAATTCGATGGCAAAAGCAAGTATGTTCAGGCCGCCCTGCGCGGAGGAATCACTGCCGAAGAGGCGGTCTACCGGGAGAAGATCCGTGAGGACCGGATCCGGGCACTTGGTCATGGCTTCGTTCGTTGGCGCTGGGCCGACTTGCAGAATCCTGACCGGCTCCGCGCCAAACTCCTGGCTGCCGGCATCCGGAGCAGGTGAGCGCCCGTACCCCCGGTATCCCTAAGCTTGTTCGCGAATCAGATTCTTGAAGGGTGCGCTCGGCGATCAAGCCTCTGACAGGCGGTACCGCGGACCCACCGGTGACCCGCCGCGAGGTGCGGAAACCCGCAGTTAATCAACAGTTCAGTAAAGCTGTGTCCTGCGTCCTAGCGCCTGTCAGTGGGGTCTGCTTCACTGTTTCAATGACAACGCTGACTGAAACCTCAGTCGCCGGCAACGATGACCGGCGAGAGAACAACCAAGACAACACCAACACCTACGGCTTTTCGGGAATCGGCCAGAAGCTGATGGTCGCGCTGGACGTGGACGGCACCCTGGTGGACCACGACGGCCACATGACGCCGGGCGTGCGGGACGCGGCGCAGGCGGTGGTGGCGGCCGGGCACGAAGTAATGATCGCCACCGGCCGCTCCTTGAATGCCACCCTTCCCGTCATCGAAAAGATCGGCATAGAGCGCGGCTACGCTGTCTGCTGCAACGGCGGCGTGACCCTCCGGCTCCACCCCGAACTGGCCAACGGCTACGAGATCATCCACAAAGCCACCTTCGACCCCGGGCCCGCCCTGAGGGCCCTCCGGGAGCGGCTCCCCTCGGCCAAGTACGCATTGGAGGACGCGGACGGAAACTTCCTCTCCACGGAACGGTTCCAGGACGCCAGTTTCGGCGTCGAGGCCGTAGGCGTCGACTTCCACACCATGCTGGAGGCCACCGCGGTGCGCGTGGTGGTGTTCAGTACTGAAAACACGCCTGAGGAATTCAACGAGGCCATCGAACACGTGGGACTGGCCGGGGTGACCTACTCGGTGGGCTGGACCGCGTGGCTGGATATCGCAGCGGCAGGGGTCACCAAGGCCAGCGCCCTGGAGAACCTTCGGCTCCGGCTCGGGATCGAGCAGCACCGCACCGTGGCCGTTGGCGATGGCCGGAACGATATCGAGATGCTCAGCTGGGCCGGCCGCGGAGTTGCCATGGGGCAGGCTCCGGAGGAAGTGATTGCGGCGGCCGATGAGGTCACCCACTCGGTGTTCGACGACGGCGCGGCCCACGTACTGCGCAGCCTCCTCTGACCTGTCCACTCCGGTAGCCCGGATTCCAGCCGGCACCCGGCGCCAAGGCAGAATAGGACCATGACCCTTACGACGTTCGCCCTCGTCCGCCATGGCCAGACCGACTGGAATGCCGAGCGCCGGCTGCAGGGTGCCACCGATATCCCCCTGAACGACGTCGGACGCGGCCAGGCGCGTGACGCCGTCGCCGTCCTGGCCCCGTACGAATGGGACGTGATTGTCTCCTCCCCGCTGAGCCGGGCCGCTGAGACCGCGGACCTGATCGCCGAAGGATTGGGGCTCGCCGTGGCCCGGCGCATCCCCGGGCTGACCGAGCGCAGCTTCGGCCCGGCCGAAGGAATGCAGGCCGGCCCCGAACTGGAGGCGCTGCGGGTGCCCGGCGGGTTCAAGGGCGCGGAGAGCGAAGCCGAGGCGGCGGACCGTGGCCTCGCCGCTCTTGAGGCATTGGCGGATGAATTCCGTGGGCAGCGGGTACTGGTGGTGGCGCACGGCACCCTGCTGCGGGTCAGCCTCAGCCGTGCCATCGGCCAGACCTTGGCCAGCGTGGACAACGCCGCCCTGAACCTGGCACACCACCATGCTGTGGACGGGTGGAAACTGGAGTATTTCAACGGTGAACCGATGATGGCAGCCGCGGGAGTCTGACCAGCCGCCTGACCCGCCACGGTCGCCCGACCCGCAGTCCAACCAGCCGCCTCCTGACCGGCAGCCAAGCAGGCCTGCCCCAGCGCAGGGCGGGCCCTGCTACCTCGCTTCGAGGATCAGGGCCAGCAGCCTCGCTGCCGCGGGCCGGGCGGAATGTTCCTCGTTCCACTGCGCCCGGGACACTGCCTTGCTGACAGCCTGGGTGGTGATGCCCAGTTCCTGCGCCACCGCTTTTTGCTGGCCGCGGACCCCGGGCGTCAGCAGGTCCAGCACCCGCCATTCGGCGCCGGAACGGTCCCGGACAATGTGTCCGAGCAGCCGCAGCACGGCCTCCGCGTCATGGGCCACATCGGCAAGGGGCCCCTCCACTGCAACCGGAATCCGCTCCTTGCTGCTGCGGAGCCGGTCCACGGCCCTGCGCGCGTAGACCAGGCCATGGCCGGTGGCGTCCTTGATTTGGTTGGGCAGCGGCTCGTCCACCGGCCCGGCGCCGATTCCCACGTACCAGGATCCGCTGCGCAAAGCGATCAGCGCCGCCTCCACAGCCTGGTGCGGGCAGTCCACCACACCCTGCACTTCATCCTCGACGGACCGGTCAAAATCCAGGCGCGCAGGGATATGTCGCAGCGCTTTGAGCAGCTGCGGCACCTGGTCGCCGTCGCGCCGGCTGTCAGTCTGGTTGATGGTCAGCGTGAACATTCTGGGTACACACTACCCGGAAGTAGAAATGACGAAACCGCCGCGGCCGGGGGTGTGAAAGTCCTGGAATGGGCGCGGGGCACGACGCCGGGCCTTGCCTGCGTGCCCCTTCATCTGTTGCCATGGGGGAACGGCCGCCCAGCGGCACACCCGATGTAAGGATGGCTATGGCCGGGAATACAGGGCACGACGACATGCGGCACGACCGGCGGGGGCAGGCCGGGGCGTCGGCGGACGATCTGGCCCTGGTGGACCGCTGGTGGCGCGCCGCCAACTACCTCTCCGTGGGGCAGATTTACCTGCGCTCCAACCCGTTGCTGCGGGAGCCGCTGCAGGCGGCGGACACCAAGTCCCGGCTGTTGGGCCACTGGGGCACCACGCCCGGGCTTAACTTCGTCTACGCCCACCTGAACCGCGTGATCCGCCGCGACTCCCTGGAGATGCTCTTTGTTGCCGGTCCCGGCCATGGCGGTCCCGCCGTCGTCGCCAATGCCTGGATGGAGGGGACCTACTCCGAAATCTATGCGCACGTGGGCAACGATGAGGCCGGCATGGCTGAACTGTTCCAGCAGTTCTCCTACCCCGGCGGCATCCCCAGCCATGCCGCCCCGGAAACTCCCGGCTCCATCAGCGAAGGCGGGGAACTCGGGTATTCCCTGGCGCACGCGTACGGGTCGGTGTTCGACAACCCGCAGCTGGTGACCGCCGTCGTGATTGGCGACGGCGAGGCGGAAACCGGGCCCCTGGCTGCCAGCTGGCACTCCCACAACTTCCTGGATCCCGCAGCGGACGGCGCGGTGCTGCCCATCCTGCACCTGAACGGCTACAAGATCGCCAATCCCACCATCCTGGCCCGGATGCCTGAGCAGCAGTTGGAGCAGCTGCTGCGCGGGTACGGACACGAACCGTACTTCGTCACCGTGGCCGACCCGGACAACACGGAACAGGCACACCGTGATTTCGCCGGCGTCCTGGACCGGTGCCTGGCGGACATCAAGGCCATCCAGGATGCCCACCGGCAGGACGCTTCCGGTGAAGAGGCGGGGGAGGGCGGACACCGCTGGCCCCTGATCGTGCTGCGCTCGCCCAAGGGCTGGACCGGGCCGCGGACCGTGGACGGGCTGCAGGTTGAAGGCACGTGGCGGGCGCACCAGGTGCCGCTGTCCGAAGTCCGCACCAACGGTGACCACCTGAAGCAGCTGGAGGAATGGATGCAGTCCTACCGGCCCCGGGAACTGTTCGACGGCGGCGGCCGGCTCCGCGCCGACGTCGCCGAGGGCGCCCCCACCGGCGACTTCCGCATGAGCGCCACACCGCATGCCAACGGCGGACTGCTCAGGCGCGCCCTGAAGCTGCCCGCCTACCGGGACCACGCCGTGGAGGTACACCACCCGGGTACCGAACGGGTGAGCCCCATGGTCACGCTGGGCTCCTGGATGCGGGACGTCATCGCGCAGAACATGGAGAACTTCCGGCTGTTCGGCCCGGACGAGACGGCCTCCAACCGGCTGCAGAACGTCTACGAGGCCACCGACAAGGTGTGGCAGTACAGGATTGACGACGTCGACGAGCACCTTGCGCGGTCCGGCCGGGTCCTGGAGGTGCTGAGCGAGCACTTGTGCCAGGGCTGGCTGGAAGGATATCTCCTGACCGGCCGGCACGGGGTCTTCAACTGCTACGAGGCCTTCGTCCACATTGTCGATTCCATGTTCAACCAGCACGCCAAATGGCTGAAGGTTTCCCGCGGGCTGCCATGGCGCCGGCCGGTGGCCTCCCTGAACTACCTGCTGTCCTCGCATGTCTGGCAGCAGGACCACAATGGCTTCTCGCACCAGGATCCAGGGTTCATCGACCACGCGGTGAACAAGAAGGCAGAGGTCATCCGGGTCTACCTGCCGCCGGACACCAATACCCTGCTCTCCGTCCTGGAGCACTGCCTGGCCTCCACGGACTACGTGAACATCGTGGTCAGCGGCAAGCAACCGTCACCCACCTGGCTGGGTCCGGCGGAGGCCGCCAACCATTGCCGGCGCGGCCTGGGCATCTGGACGTTCGCGGGGTCCGAGGTGCCAGGTGAGGAGCCCGACGTCGTCCTGGCCTGCGCCGGTGATGTCCCCACCGTGGAGACCGTGGCCGCCGCGGAACTGCTCCGGGACGGCGCTCCCGGGCTCAAGGTACGGGTGGTGAACGTGGTGGACCTGATGCGGCTGCAGGATGACAGCGAGCATCCCCACGGCCTCCCCGCGCACGACTTCGACGGGATCTTCACCGCGGACAAGCCGGTCATTTTCGCCTACCACGGCTATCCGGCGCTGATCCACCGGCTCGCGTACCGCCGCACCAACCAGCAGGGCCTGCACGTGCACGGGTACAAGGAAGAGGGCACCACCACCACGCCGTTCGACATGGCCATGCTCAACGGCATTGACCGCTTCACGCTGGCCATCGACGCGATCGACCGTGTCCCCGGCCTGGCGGGAAAGCACGCGCTGTTGCGCCAGGAGCTGCAGGACCGGCGCAACCGGGCCCGCGAGCACACCCGCACGCATGGCGAGGACCCGGCGGAAATCCGGAACTGGACCCTGGGCGGCTAGGGCTGTCCGGGAGTTCGTCGAGGCGGCAGTCCGGAAGGTGGATCCAGCCTTCGGTGCGGGCGGCCGCTGCGTGGGTGCTGTCCGGCAGGAGGGTACGACGCCGGGCGGCGGCGCGGGCGGTCAGGGAGGCGATGACGGCGTCGAAGAGGTCGTCCGAGCCTGCCAGGCTGTCGCGGTGCCCGGCCAGGTCCAGCCACGGCGCCTGTTCCTCGAGGGCGGCCAGCAGGAGGGCCAGGCGCTCGGCTTCCGGGACGCCGCGGCCCTTGTAGCCGCGGCCGTTGAGGCCCCAGATCTTCAGGGACGCCGCGGGGTACACCTCGGCCAGGCGGCCGGAACCGTCCCTTGGCTGCGGGCCGTGGAGTTGGGCGATCTTTGCCTGGATGACCGCGCAGCGCATGGCAGGGTGGGCCAGCCGGTCCGCGGAGACGCTGAGCGGGATCAGCCCGGTTTCGCGCGTGACGAAGCGGTCCGTGTCCCGGTACGCGAGCAGCCGGCGGCCGGCGATTCCGTCGTGTTCAAGGACGGGGGCCGCGATGTTGTCCAGGTGCCCGGTGAGGAACGGGATCAGGGCATCGGGCCAGCCTACGGGGCAGTCGACGCCGGTCATGTCGGTGCTGCCGAACAGCTCCACGATGTGCTGGTCGTCCACGTCCAGGGCCAGGTGGGTGAGCCGGGCGGCCCCGCTGCCCGTGCTGCCTGCGCCCCACTCAATGACCGCCACCGCGGTCTTCCTGGTGGCCGCCGCGAGGTCCACGCCGAGGGTCTTCATGCCGGGATCAGACGCGCCTGTAGCGCAGCGCCCCGTCAACGGCTCCGGCTTCGCCCAGGTCATCGCCCCGGGCAAAGCCGGCCCACAGGGCCCGCACTGAACGGCCGGTAGAGTCCACGTCCTCCCACCGGGCACCGTTGATCAGGCCCACGCCGTCCCAGGTCTTCCGGGTGCCGAGCAGTAGGGGCAGGTCGATGGTGTGGGCTGCGCCGAAAATGTTGCCGGGGGCGTGCCAGTCCAGGACGTACCGGTGCGCGCGGCCGCCTGCCTTCGCGTGCCGGCGGGCAAAGCGGCGGGTGGCCCGGCCGTACACGGTTTCGGTGACCACCCAGTCGATGACGCGGACGGCAGTGGCACCCACCAACGGAACGGCGGCCAGCCGCATGAGCCGCGGGCTGCGGGGAGGAACAACCGGGCTTCCTCGGTTGTGTGCCCGATCAGCACGTCAATCGCGGGGGCGGTCCGGTCCCAGGCCGCCTCGATGGCGTCCTCCTCCGGGAGCGGATCGTGGCCGTACTGCGTTCCAAACGGCATGGCCGCGAGCATCCCGAACTTCCGCGCCACCTGGGCCACCTGTGCCTCGCGTTCCACCACCTCCATGGCCGGCGTTTCCTCGGTCACCGTTTCGGCGGCGATGCCCATGGCATGGTTCATCCGGGCGCGTCCCACGGCAATGCCCAGCGGTGCGCTTTGGATGATGGCACGCTGGAAGAGCCCGGGCGCGTCCGGCGTGGCCATGAGGTGGGCGATCGCGTCGCCGCCGGCGGACTGGCCGAAGGCGGTCACCCGGCCCGGGTCGCCGCCGAACGCCCCGATGTTCCGCTGTACCCAGCGGAAGGCTTCCAGTTGGTCCAGGAGACCCAGGTTGCCTGGACGCCCGGCCGGCGTGGCCAGGAACCCAAACAGGCCCAGGCGGTAGGTCATGGATACCACCACCACGCGGTTTTCGGACACCAGCCTGGCGGGATCGAAGATGGCCAGGTCTCCGGATCCGGTGGTGTAGGAACCTCCATGGATCCACACCATGACGGGCAGCCGTTCCCCCGGCTGGAGGTCGCCGGGCATGGTGATGGAGAGGTTCTGGCAGTCCTCGCTGCCCGGGAGCTCCCCGTAGGTGGTGCCCAGGACGTCGTCGAGGAACGGGACCGGGCCTTGCGGGCAGGCCGGGGCCAACGCCGTGGCGGCATAGTCGCTGGTCCAGTCCGCGACCGGTGCCGGGGCTTGGAAACGTGGGGCCCGGGCGTACGGGATTCCGGTGGCACGAAGGACATCGCCGTCCCGCCAGCCGGTGACGGGGCCGCAGGGCGGATTGAACAACAACGTGGAGTTAAGCGTCGGCTCGGTAGGCACAGGTCCACGATTCCACAGATTTCCAGTGGCCGGACAACAGAAATCCCCGCCTCCCGGACAATTCCCCATCGCGTGATGCGGGGAATAGTCCGAGATGCGGGGACTTGTGGCGAAGGCCGCGCCCAGGCGGGCCGCCGCAGGAATTAGTGGCCGGTGGGCACGTAGCGCTTGATGGAGGCTTCCAATTCGGCTTCGGCGGCGGCACGGTCGCCCCAGCCCTCGGCCTTGACCCACTTGCCGGGCTCCAGGTCCTTGTAGCGGGTGAAGAAGTGCTCGATTTCCTTGATCAGGAACTCGTTGACATCGCTCACTTCCTGGATGTGGTCAAAGCGGGCATCCACCGGGACGCACAGGATCTTGGCGTCTCCGCCACCGTCGTCGGTCATGTTGAAGACGCCGATGGGGCGGGATTCGACGATGACGCCGGGGTGCAGGTCGAAGTCCTGCAGCAGCACCAGCGCGTCCAGCGGGTCGCCGTCCTCGCCGAGGGTGTTTTCGAAGTACCCGTAGTGGGTGGGGTACTGCATGGAGGTGAAGAGGACGCGGTCCAGGCGGACGCGGCCGGTCTCGTGGTCAACTTCATACTTGACGCGTGATCCCTTGGGGATCTCGATGGTCACGTCATGCTTCATGGAATGCTCCTCGGCAATTACAGGGGGTGCGCGGCACACTTGACGGCCCACAAAAGAGAGTGTCGGTACCGCCGACTATTATTGAGGATATAGCGAGAGGCCCTGGAATCAGGAACTTGTGGGGAAATTTCAGGACTTGAGGACCAGCACCAGCATGAGCAACACACCCGGCACGGAATCCCGGCGTGGCCGGCGTTCCTTGGGCTCCGCAGGCCTGGGCCAGGCCCTGCGGGCGGCCATCCCCCCGGTGCTGGTGGTCTTGCTGCTGTTGGTCCTGGCAGTCCCGGCGGCCCTGCTGGTGGCACCGGGATTCGTCGCCCCCGGAGCGACTGTCCCGGCCGCGCCGGTTCCGGCCTGGCAGCGAGCCCCCGCCACGGTGTCCGCCCCGCAAGTCCTTGCCCCGCTCCAGCAGTCCGCGCCGGTGCCCGCGCCCTCGGCGGTGGCGGCCCAAGTGGATCCGCTGTTGACCACCGACGGCGGCGGCACTTTCACGGGCATGGTGCAGGACGCGTCCACCGGCCAGGTCCTTTTTGACCGGGGCGGTTCGGAAGGCCGGGTGCCGGCGTCCAACCTCAAGCTGCTGACGTCGGCAGCCGCGCTGCGGACCCTGGGGCCGGACCACCGCTTCGCCACCAAGGTGCTGCGCGGTCCCGCTCCGGGGCAGGTAGTGCTGGTAGGTGGCGGCGACGTCCTGCTGGGGGCCGGGGAGTCGCGGCCCGAACAAACCCTGGGCCACGCCGGCCTGGCCACCCTTGCGGCGCAGGCCGTGGATGCCTTGCGGGCTGCCGGCACCACCGGGGAAATTACAGTGCTGCTGGATGACTCGCTCTTCACCGGTCCGGCGCTGAACCCGGCCTGGCTGGCGGGCGACGTGGAAGCCGGCGAAATTGCCCCGCTCTACCCACTCGCCCTCAACTCCGCGCGCTTCGATCCTGCGGTCACCACAGGCCCACGGCCGCAGGACGCAGCCATGGCCGCGGCCGGTGAATTCGCTGCGCGGCTCCGCGCTGCAGGTGCCGGAGCGGGCCTGACCGTCGCGGCCGGCGTCGAACGCGCACCCGGCACGGCCGCGGCGGCAGGCGCCGCCGTGCAGGCGCAGCCCGTCCTGCTGGGAGAGGTTGAATCGGCCACCGTGGCCGAGCAGGTGGACCTGATGCTGCAGGTATCGGACAACTACCTGGCCGAGACCATGGGCCGGATGGCGGCGCTGGCCACCGGCCGGTCCGGCAGCAATGACGGCGCAACGGCAGCGGTCGTTGCCGAGGCGGGGGCCGCCGGAGTCGCCACGGACACCATCAAACTGGCGGACGTGTGCGGGCTGGCCCTGGGCAACCAGGTATCGGCCCGCCAGTTCACGGACGTGGTCAGGGCCATGACCACCGGTGCCGATGCCAGGCTTCGCGGTGCCTTGGACGGCTTTCCGGTGGGCGGCCTGTCCGGCACCCTGGACACCCGGTACGGGGATGCCGGCACGGCGGGCGGGGCAGGCCTGGTGCGCGCCAAGACCGGGACCTTGAACACCGTGCTGGCCCTGAGCGGCTACGTGGTGGACGCGGACGGCCGCCTCCTGGTGTTCTCGTTCATTGGCAACGGGCTCACGCCGGGGGCGGCAGGGAACAAGCAGGCGCTGGACCGTGCGGCCACGGTGCTGGCCGGGTGCGGCTGCCGCTGACCTGCTGCGGCTGCACGCCCAGCAATGCGGCCATGACGACGGCGGCAAGCACCGACGCCCAGCCCTTGCGCGGGCCTGCGGCCAGGGGAGGGATGGGGCGGTAGGGGATCATGGCGGCCTCCTTCTGAGGGTTCTTGGCCTGTACCCCAACGATGGCCGGGCCGGCTGGGCCGCCGCTTTCGACGCCCTGTGCGGTGGCTGTGGAAGTTCGCCGGTCAGCGAACTTTAAGGACGTTGTCCGGCGCGCTGTGTTCTGATGGGACCATGGAGTCCACCGCGCGCGAGTCCGCACCGACGTTGTCCCCAACGGCCCAGTCCCTGATCAACTGGGACCTCGCTGCTTCCGCGGCGGCGCGGCTGGCTCCGGCCGGCCCGGTGCTGGATGAAAAGGCCATTGGCGAGGCGGTGGACAGCCTCCGCCGGCTCGCCGACGCATCCGTCCCGCATGTCCACGACATCACCGGCCTGGAAGCCGCGCGGGACCTGCGGGACTCCTCCGTGCTGGTGGTGGACCGGGCATCCTGGGCCAAGGCCAACACCCAGAGCTTCGCGGTGATGCTCAAGCCCGCCATGCAGAAGATGCTGGACAGCCGCCGCGGCACCCTGAGCCCCTCCGCGGCCAGCGTCAGCGGCGCCATCACCGGCGGCCAGCTCGGCGCCGTGCTCGCCTTCCTCTCCAGCAAGGTGCTGGGCCAGTACGATCCTTTCGCGGCCCTGGCCGAGAACTCCAGTGCGCCTGCTGCGGGCCGGCTCCTGCTCGTAGCACCGAACATCGTCTCGGTGGAGCGTGAACTCAACGTCGCGCCGGAGGACTTCAGGCTCTGGGTGTGCCTGCACGAGCAGACCCACCGGGTCCAGTTCGCCGCGGCACCTTGGCTGCGCCACCACATGCTCGAACAGATCGACGAACTCAGCGGCCACCTGCTGGGGAACGTCGATTCCCTGATGGAGCGCGCCTCCGCCGCTGCCCGTTCGTTGAAGGACCGTTCCGCCACCGGAAACACGCCCGGCCGGGGCGCCATCCTGGACCTGCTGCAGGACCCCGAAGAGAAGGCCGCCATCTCCCACCTCACCGCGGTGATGAGCCTCCTCGAAGGGCACGCCAACGTGGTGATGGACGCCGTTGACGCCAGCATCGTCCCCTCCGTGAAGACCATCCGGCAGCGGTTCAACGACCGCGGCAAGGACCGCGGCGTGATCGAAAAGTTCATCCGGAGCCTCCTGGGCCTGGACGCGAAAATGCGCCAGTACTCCGACGGCGCCCGCTTTGTCCGCGCGGTGGTGGACGTGGCCGGCATGGAGGGCTTCAACAGGGTCTGGGAGTCGGTGGACCACTTGCCCACGGAGCCGGAGATCCACGACGCCAAGCTGTGGATTGACCGGATGGGCCTCTGATTGCCGGACGCCCAGCCGCACCACCCGCCCATGCCTGAGAATCCTTCCACCGACCCAACCCCGCGCCGCAGCGGACGGCGCCGTCCCGGCAGGCTCGCCCCCGTCGTCGGCACTGCTCGCAAAATGCTGCAAAAAGCGCTCGCCGACGCCGGCTATCCCCGCCGTATCACCGTGGCATGCAGCGGCGGGCCCGACTCCCTGGCACTCGCCGCGGTGGCCGCCTACTTCGCCCGGCGCGGCCACGTTGACGGCCACCCGCTGGCCGTGGGCGCCGTGGTGGTGGACCACCAGTTGCAGGCAGGGTCCGCCCAGGTTGCCGCCCGCACCGCTGAAGCCCTGCGGGAGCTGGGCCTCGATCCTGTCGAAATCCGCACCGTCACGGTCTCGGCGGCCGGCATGGGCCCAGAAGCTGCGGCCCGCGAGGCCCGGCACGCCGCGCTGGAGGCTGCAGCGGACCAGCAGGGCGCCGGCGCCATCCTCCTGGGACACACCCTCGACGACCAGGCCGAACAGGTCCTGCTGGGCCTGGCCCGCGGCTCCGGAACGCGGTCCCTCGCCGGCATGCGGCCCGCCCGCGCAGGAACCGGACACAGCGTGCTGCTGCGCCCTTTCCTGGGGCTGCGCCGGGCAGATACGGAGGAGATCTGCGCCGTCGAGGAGCTGGAACCCTGGCACGACCCCACCAACACCGACCCTGCCTTCGCCCGCTCGCGCACCAGGGTGGAAGTGCTCCCGCACCTTGAGCAAAAGCTGGGTCCGGGAGTGGCCGAGTCCCTGGCCCGCACCGCCGCGATCCTGCAGCTGGACGCGGACTACCTGGAGGATGTGGCGGAAAGCACCTATGCCTCCCTCGTGGAGCGGGACGGCACGGACCTCAGCCTGCCGGAGGAGGCGCTGGGGGCTTTGGCCCCAGCCATCAGGTTCCGCGTGATTGCCAAGGCAGCGGCCGACGCCGGCGGCCAGCAGCCCGGCTACCAGCGCCTTTTGGCGGCGGAAGCGCTGCTTCGGCGGCAGGGTTCCGCAGGCCCGGTGGAGCTTCCGGGCGGCGTGAGCGTGTACCGGTTGTCGCTGGCGCAACTGGAACGGCCTGCCGGTGCCGGCAGCCCGGGAGGCGCCGCTTCCGTTCCCCGTGAACGGGCGCGCTGTGGGAAGCTAGTATTCCGGCCTCAAAAACCGCCCGAAAAATAGTCGCACCCCGCATCTAAACAGGAGCCATTGGTGGATTCAAACGACGTCCAGGCAGACCTCAAGCACGTTCTCTACACCAAGGAACAGATCCAGCAGCGGATCACCGAACTCGCCGCGCAGATCGACAAGGACTATGAAGGGCGCGAGATCCTCGTTGTCGGTGTCCTCAAGGGGGCCGTGATGGTCATGGCGGACCTGGCCCGGGCCCTGCACAGCCACGTGTCCATGGACTGGATGGCGGTGTCTTCCTACGGCTCCGGGACGCAGTCCTCCGGCGTGGTGCGGATCCTGAAGGACCTGGACACCGACCTGATGGGCAAGGACGTGCTGATCGTCGAGGACATCATCGATTCCGGCCTCACCTTGTCCTGGCTGAAGACCAACCTGGAATCCCGCGGCACCGCCTCGGTGGAGATCTGCACAGCCTTCCGCAAGCCCACCGCCGCCAAGGTGGAGATCGACGTCAAGTACGTTGGCTACGACATCCCCAACGAATTCGTGGTGGGCTACGGCCTGGACTACGCCGAAAAGTACCGCAACCTGGACTTCGTGGGCACCCTCGCCCCGCACGTCTACGAATAAGCTGCCCGCGACAGCAGCCCCTGCTGCCCGGGGCCACCACCGTGGGTAGCAGGAACGTTGGCATCAGGGACGTGGCCCGGGCGGCAGGGGTGTCCGCCACCACCGTCTCCCATGTCCTCAATGACGCGCCATACGCCCGCGTCAGCCCCGAAACCCGCGAAAAAGTGAAGTCGACGGCGGCCCGGCTGGGGTACGGGCCCAACCGGCTGGCCCGGGCCCTCCGCAGCCGCAAGTCAGGCGTGCTGGGCCTGGTCAGCGAGGACGTGGCCACCACGCCGCATGCCGGCCGCATCATCCTCGGCGCCGACGAAGCGGCCCGCGCCCGGGGCTACACCCTGATGATCATCAACACGGCGGGCTCGGCGGACCACGGCTCCCGTGAAGCCGACGTGGAGTCCCTGCTGGAGCGGCAGGTGGACGGCATCCTCTACGCCACCATGTACCACCGGTACCTGCACGCGCCTGCCAACCTCGGCAAGGTCCCTTCGGTTCTGGTGGATGCCGTCACAGCGGATGACAGTTTTCCGGCAGTGGTCCCGGACGAGTACGGCGGTGCGGCCGCCGCGGTGGAAGCCCTCCTTGCCGCGGGCCATACCCGGATCGGGTTCATCAACAACACCGAGGACGTTCCCTCCACCGTCCGGCGGCTGCAGGGTTTCCGGGACACGCTGACCCGCGCGGGCCTGGACGGTTCCTCCGCCCCCGTCGAGCCGGCGTCGTCCGATGCTGCCGGGGGATACGCTGCCGCCCGCAGGATGCTGGGAAGCGGCCACCCGCCGTCGGGCCTCTTCTGCTACAACGACCGCATGGCCATGGGCGCCTACCGCGCGGCCGCGGAACTGGGCCTCTCCATCCCGGGCGACCTGTCCGTCGTCGGCTTCGATGACCAGGAACTGATTGCCGCCAGCCTCCACCCCGGCCTGAGCACCGTGGCCCTGCCGCACTACGAAATGGGTGCGTGGGCGGCGGACCGGCTGATCGACGCCATCGAAGCCGACGCCATCGAAGCCGAATCCGGCGAAGCCCCCAGAAGCGGCGCCGGCGCCCGCGGCGGAACATCCGGCCCGGTGCTCCTCGGCTGCCCGCTGGTAACCCGCGGGTCCGTCGCAGCGCCGCCGGAACAGCCCTGACCGGGGCATTCCCTGACTTCCGGGCCCGCTACGCCCACAGGGAACTTTTGCTTTTCGCTATGCGTGATGTACTCCGGACGGTGTATAGCTAGAAGCTGACGCAGCACCATCACGCGCGCAGACTACTCGCCGTGAAGCACTACCGGAAGGGACGGGGCGAGCCCCCGAACAGATGAAAGCTAAGAACTTCTTCAAAGGCCCGGGCATCTGGATCGTCGTTGTGGTCGGTCTGCTCCTGGTGGCTTTTGCAACGCTCGCCCCCGGCGGTGCAGCCCGGATCGACACGGACAAGGGCCTGGAGCTGCTCTCCAGCAACAAGGTGGAGCAGGCCAAGATCTTCGACGGCGAAAACCGCGTTGACCTCACGCTGAAGGACAACCTGCAGGTGAACGGGCAGGACAAAGGCAAGAGCGTGCAGTTCTTCTTCGTGGACGCCCGCGCGCAGGATGTGGTGAAGGCTGTCACCGACGCCAAGCCCGCCCAAGGCTTCACAGACCAGCCCATCGAGAGCAACTGGTTCTCCGGCCTGCTCTCGCTCCTGATCCCCGTGATCCTCCTGGGCGCCCTGTTCTGGTTCCTGATGACCCGGATGCAGGGCGGCGGCTCCAAGATCATGCAGTTCGGCAAGTCCAAGGCCAAGATGGTCAGCAAGGACATGCCGCAGGTGACCTTCGCCGATGTCGCAGGTTCCGACGAGGCAGTGGAGGAACTGCAGGAAATCAAGGAATTCCTGCAGGAGCCCGCAAAGTTCCAGGCCGTCGGCGCCAAGATCCCCAAGGGCGTGTTGCTCTACGGCCCGCCAGGCACCGGTAAGACTCTGCTGGCCCGCGCAGTGGCCGGTGAGGCAGGCGTCCCCTTCTTCTCCATCTCGGGCTCGGACTTCGTGGAAATGTTCGTCGGCGTCGGTGCCTCCCGCGTCCGCGACCTCTTTGAACAGGCCAAGGCCAACTCGCCCGCCATCATCTTCGTGGACGAGATCGACGCCGTGGGCCGGCACCGCGGCGCCGGCATTGGCGGCGGCAACGACGAACGCGAGCAGACCCTCAACCAGCTGCTGGTGGAGATGGACGGCTTCGACGTCAAGACCAACGTCATCCTGATCGCCGCCACCAACCGGCCCGACGTCCTGGACCCGGCACTGCTGCGTCCGGGCCGCTTCGACCGCCAGATCGGTGTGGAGGCCCCCGACCTGATCGGCCGCGACCAGATCCTCAAGGTCCACGCCAAGGGCAAGCCGATGGCTCCGGGCGTCGACCTCAAGGCCGTCGCCAAGAAGACGCCGGGTTACACCGGTGCGGACCTGGCGAACGTCCTCAACGAGGCCGCCCTGCTTACCGCCCGCTCCAACGCGAACCTGATTGATGACCGCGCCCTGGACGAGGCCATCGACCGCGTCATGGCCGGCCCGCAGAAGCGCAGCCGCGTCATGAAGGAACACGAGCGGAAGATCACCGCCTACCACGAGGGCGGGCACGCCCTGGTTGCCGCGGCCCTGCGGAACTCTGCGCCGGTCACCAAGATCACCATCCTCCCGCGCGGCCGGGCCCTGGGTTACACCATGGTGGTGCCGGACAACGACAAGTACTCCGTGACCCGCAACGAACTCCTGGACCAGATGGCGTACGCCATGGGCGGGCGCGTCGCCGAGGAGATCGTGTTCCACGATCCGTCCACCGGCGCCTCCAACGACATCGAAAAGGCCACCGGCACCGCCCGGAAGATGGTCACCGAATACGGCATGAGCGAACGCGTCGGCGCGGTCCGGCTGGGCCAGGGCGGCGGCGAGCCGTTCCTGGGCCGCGACGCCGGGCACGAGCGCAACTACTCGGACCAGATCGCGTACGTCGTGGATGAGGAAGTGCGCCGCCTGATTGAGCAGGCCCATGACGAAGCGTACGAAATCCTCACCGAAAACCGGGACATCCTGGACATCCTGGCCCTGGAACTGCTGGAGCGGGAAACCCTGAACCAGGCCGAGATCGCCGACATCTTCCGTGACGTCCGCAAGCGTGACTTCCGCGAGGTGTGGCTGTCCAAGGAAACCCGCCCCGTGCAGATGGCGGGTCCGGTGGAGAGCCGCCTGGAGCGGGCAGAACGCGAGGCCCAGGAGGAAGCGAAGAAGGCCCGGATGGACGAGCCGCTGGACGCCCAGCCGCCGCATTCCCAAGGTGTTGCGGAGGATGCGCCGTTTCATGGCGGCACCCCCGAATCGGGGCCCGGCACCCTTCGCGGCTAAGCTTTCCCTGTGACTTCCTTCGACGACGACGACGTTTCCGCCTCCGCCGATCACCTGGCGGAAGGCGGTCACCGGTCCTCAAAACATGAAAGAGTGGACCGGCCCCGGATCGAGGCGGCCGTCCGCGAGATCCTCCTCGCCATCGGCGAGGACCCGGACCGCGGCGGGCTCGTAGATACCCCCAAACGGGTTGCGAAGGCGTACGCCGAGGTGTTCGCCGGGCTGCACCACGACCCCGCCGAGGTCCTGTCCACCACCTTTGACCTGGACCACGAGGAACTCGTCCTGGTCAAGGACATTCCGTTCTATTCCACCTGCGAGCACCACCTGGTGCCATTCCACGGGGTGGCGCACGTTGGCTACATCCCGTCGCATGACGGCAAGGTCACCGGGTTGAGCAAGCTGGCCCGGCTGGTGGACATCTACGCCCGCCGCCCGCAGGTCCAGGAGCGGCTGACCACGGAGATCGTCGAAGCGATGGTCCGCTACCTCAAGCCCCGCGGGGCGATCGTCGTTGTCGAATGCGAGCACATGTGCATGTCGATGCGCGGCATCCGCAAGCCCGGAGCGAAGACCGTCACCAGTGCGGTCCGCGGGCAGCTGCATGACCCGGCCACCCGTGCCGAGGCCATGAGCCTCATCCTCGGAAGGTAACAAACCATGGATTCACTAGCCGCAGCCCCCGGAACGGGGCCCGCGACCTCGCCGCTGCCCATCCTCCGCAAGCCCCGCCCGGCGGCCCGCTTCGAGGACCTCCCCACCGGCCGCACACTGGTCATGGGGATCCTGAACGTCACCCCGGATTCCTTCAGCGACGGCGGAAAGCACCCCACCGCGGACACCGCCATCGCTGCCGGCCTGCGGATGTTGTACGCAGGGGCGGACATCATCGACGTCGGCGGGGAGTCCACCCGCCCCGGTGCCGAGGACGTCACGCCGGAAGAAGAGCAGCGGCGCGTCCTGCCGGTCATCGAAGCACTCGTGAAGGCCGGTGCGCTGGTCAGCATCGACACCACCCACGCCGCCACTGCGGCCGCCGCCCTGAAGGCCGGCGCCGCCATCATCAATGACGTCTCCGGGCTGACCATCGAACCGGAGATGGCGGAGCTCGTGGCAGCATCCAAGGTCCCCTACGTCCTCACGCACCGCCGCGGGGACGCCCGGACCATGAATTCACTCGCTGAGTACACGGACGTGGCAGGCGAGGTCGTGGCCGAGCTGGCGGGGGTGCGGGACAAGCTCTACGCCGCAGGAGTCAGCCACGAGCAGATCATCGTGGACCCCGGCCTGGGGTTCGCCAAGAACGACGCCCACAACTGGGAGCTGCTGCAGAACCTGGACCAGCTGGACAGCCTGGGCCACCGGGTCCTGGTGGCGGCCTCCCGCAAGAGGTTCCTGGGCACGCTGCTCACCGTGGCCGGCAAGTCCGCCGCTCCGGAGGAACGGGACGGTGCCACGGCGGCAATCACCGCCATCAGCGCCTCGCGCGGCGCATGGGCAGTCCGCGTGCACGACGTCGGGCCAAGCCTTGACGCCGTCAAGGTCGCTGCCCGCATGGCAGCGGTACCCACGCCACAAGCCGTACCCAAGACGCACTAGGGCCGGGGGACCCCATGGACAGGATTACGCTGACGGGCGTGACCGCCGTCGGTCATCACGGCGTGTTTGATTTTGAGCGCCGCGAGGGCCAGCCTTTCGTGGTGGACGCGGTGCTCTATCTTGACTTCGCCGCAGCAGCGGAGTCAGACGACGTCCGGGACACCGCGCACTACGGCGAGGTGGCGCAGCGTATTACCGACTGGATCGCCGGGGAACCCCTGAACCTCATCGAGGCGTTGGCCGTGCGGATTGCCGAGAGCCTGCTTGACGAATTCCCGCTCCAGGCGGTGGACATCACCGTCCACAAACCCCAGGCTCCCATCGCAGTGCCTTTTGGCGACGTCGCCGTGACCGTCCACCGGAGCCGTGTCCCGGCCGACAGCGGCCTGTCCGGGGAGCCGGCATGAACCGCGCCTACACCAAGGCCGTGCTGGCCTTGGGCAGCAACCTTGGCGAGCGGAATGAAACCCTGACCGAAGCCGTGGCCGACCTCGTGGATCCGCCGGAAGTCAGGCTCCTGGCTGTCTCCCCGATCGTCCAGACCAAAGCCGTGGGCGGCCCGTCCGGCCAGCCGGACTTCCTGAACATGGTGATTACCGTGGAGACCAGCCTGGGTGCGCAGGAACTGCTGGAGCACTGCCAGGCGGTGGAGAACAAGCACCTCCGCGTCCGCGAGGTCCGCTGGGGGCCGCGGACGCTCGACGTCGACATCATCACCTATGGCGACCTGCACAGTGACGATCCGGCGCTGACGCTCCCGCATCCCCGTGCTGCCACCCGGGCCTTCGTCCTGTACCCGTGGTCGCTGATCGAACCCGCCGCCATGCTGGGCGGGGAACGGATCAGCGCCCTGGCGGTCCGTGCCCCGGACTTCGGCGACCTTGCGCCGTTCGACGGTTTCGGGGACTTCGACGGGATGCCGACGGCAGGAGCGGTGGAGCCGCGATGAAACCCATCAACCCGCTGCGCCTGATGCTGATCGGCGTCATCCTTGCCGTCGCGGGCTGGTCGGCGACCGTGGTCACCAGCCGCTACAGCATTGCCACACCAGTCCTTCCCGCCACCGCGCTGGCCACCATGGGCGTCATCGTCATCATCACGCTGATCCTGGGCATCCGCGTCGTGCGGTGGCGCAACAGCCTCAAGCCCGGCAGCAAGGCAAAGAAGACCCAACTTGATCCGCTCCTGGCCGCAAGGACACTGATCCTCGCCCAGGCGTGCGCCTACGCCGGAACGGTCCTGCTGGGCTGGCACGCGGGCATCGTCCTGGACCAGTTGCGGATCTGGAGCCTGCGGAGCGACCAGGGCATCACCTGGCTTGCCTTGGCCATGGCCGGCGGCGGCCTGGTGATGATCGTGGTGGGGCTCGTGGTGGAACGGTTCTGCCGGATCCCTCCGGAGGACGGCGACACCACCAGCACCGATGGCAAGGGCCGCCCTGCCCGCGGCGAGGCTGCCGGGGAAGGCGAATATGCGTACCGAGGCGATTGACCCGCCCGGTATTTCCTGGCAGCGGGTGTCGCCACGGTACGTCACGGTCCGGCTGGCGGAGTGGGCCCTCGGCAACCTGGTTGCGGTGCTGGTCCTGTCCGCTCCGCTGGTGTTTGTCATCCTGGGCTGGTGGTCCTGGCCGCCTGTGTGGCTTGCCGTGACCGTCCCGGCCGCCATGCTGGTGCTGGCCTTGTGGCGGCTGGTGCTCATTCCGCGGCAGGTCCGGGCCATCGGTTACGCCGAGCGGGACGAGGACCTGCTGGTCAGGGGCGGCATCTTCTTCCAGCGCACCATGGCCGTGCCGTACGGGCGCATGCAGTACGTGGATATCGCCGTGGGGCCGGTGGAGCGGGCCCTGGGCCTGTGCACGCTGAAGCTCCATACCGCCTCGCCCGGAACCCATGCACGCATTCCCGGCCTGCCGGTGGCTGAGGGCGCCCGGCTCAGGGAAGAGCTGACGGCACGCGGCGAAGCCAGGCTGGCCGGGCTGTGACCGCTGACGGCCAGCTGCCGGCGGTGCCGCCCGCAGCGGCCGGCCGGGACACCGCAGCCGAGTCCGACGACGGCTGGCAGCGGGTGCACCCCGCGTCACCGTTTGTGAGGGGCTGGTTTGCCCTGGCCGCCATTGCGTTCTTCTTTGGGCGGGACATTTTTGAACGGGCCCTGCAGGGCCAGCCCGTTTTCGAGGAAGGCCTGGGGCGGCGCGCTCCGTGGCTCCTGGGCGGTGGCGCGGCCGTGCTGGTGGTGGCGGTGCTGGGGTTCGTACTGACCTGGTACTTCACCAAATACCAGGTGTCCGGCGGCTACGTCCGGGTCACCAGCGGCTTGCTGTTCCGCCAGCACCGGCAGGCGCGGCTGGACCGGGTGCAGGCCATCGACATCGTGCAGCCGCTGCTGGCCCGCATCTTCGGCCTGGCCGAACTCAAATTCGAGGTGGCCGACGCAGGGGAGTCCGCGGTGCGGCTCGCCTACCTCAAAATCGACGATGCGCGCCAACTGCGCGCCACCATCCTGGCCCGCGCGTCCGGTGCCGCAGCCGTCGCCGTGCCCGGGGCCGGCACTTCCGGGGCGGGACAGCCGGCCCGGGCCGCCGAGGCGCCGGAATTCCCGGTACTTGCCGTCCCGCCGTCGCGCCTTCTCGGTTCGCTGCTGCTGAGTGAGCAGAGCTTTTTCGTGGTGGTGGGCGGCGCCGCCTCCGTGGTGCTGTCCGCGGTGACGGACAACCGCGCCTTCTACTTCTACCTGGTGCCGGCGGTGCTGGGCCTGGCGGCCGGCTACTGGAATTTCTTCAACAGGGGCTACAACTTCACGGCGGCAGTCTCGCCGGACGGCATCCGGCTGAGGTACGGGCTGCTGGACACCCAGGCGCAGACCCTTCCGCCCGGCCGGATCCAGGCGGTAAAAGTGGCCCAGTCCCCGCTGTGGCGCCCGTTCGGCTGGTACCGGATGCAGGTGAACGTGGCCGGTTACGGGCAGTCCGGCAACGCCGTCGAGGGCAATACCCGGACCATCCTCCTGCCGGTGGGTAAACTTCCCGATGTCCTGGCCATGCTCTCGCTGGTGCTGCCGGACCCCGGTACTGACCAGCCTGCGGCCGTCTTTGCAGCCGGCTTGAACGGCAGGGATTCCGACGGCGGGTTCATCACCACGCCGCGGCGGGCCTGGCTGCTGGCACCCTTTGCGTGGCGCCGCAACGGCTTTGCCGCCACGGACACGGCCCTGTTGATCCGCTCCGGGCGGTGGTGGCGTGAGCTGGTGGTGGTTCCCCATCAGCGGACGCAGTCGCTGGCCCTGCAGCAGGGGCCCGTGGCGCGGCGGTTCCGGGTGGCGGACCTGGTGCTGCACACCACCGCCGGGCCCGTCGCCCCGCGGCTGGCCCAGGCGGGCCTGGATGAGGCCCGGCAGCTCTTCAACGACCAGTCTGCGCGTGCCCGGCTGGCCCGGAAACGGCAAACCACGGAACAGTGGCTCCAGCAGGTTGCCCCGGCCGCGGGACCTATGACCACCAGCACCCCTTACCAACAGGAGGGCCAGCAGCATGGCTAAACCCGGACGCCTCGGCGTCGGAATCATCGGCGCCGGAAAGGTGGGGGCCGTGCTGGGCGCGGCCCTGCGCGCAGCAGAGCACGCCGTCGTCGGGGTCTCGGCGGTCTCGGACGCAAGCCGGGAACGGGCTGAGGCCCTGCTGCCGGGCGTTCCCATCCTGGAGGTGCAGGACATCGTGGAGCGCGCCGAGCTGGTGCTGCTGGCCGTGCCCGACGACGCCCTGCCGGGCCTCGTGGAGGGACTGGCGAAGCTCGGCGCCTGGCAGCCCGGCCAGCTGGTGGCCCACACCTCCGGCCGGTTCGGCGTGGGCGTGCTGCACCCGGTGCGGTCCGCCGGTGCCGTGCCGCTGGCCCTGCATCCGGCCATGACGTTCACGGGCATGAGCCTGGACCTTACCCGGCTCCTGGACTGCACCTTTGGCGTGACCGCAGATGCCGCCATGCTGCCGATCGCCCAGGCCCTGGTGGTGGAGATGGGGGCGGAGCCGGTGGCCATCGCCGAAGCGGACAGGACCCTCTACCACGCCGCCTTGGCCCATGGTTCCAACCACCTGGTCACCCTGGTTGCCCAGGCATCCCAGTTGCTGCGCGAGGTGGGGGTGGAGCTGCCGGAGCGCATGCTCGGCCCGCTCCTGCGGGCAACGCTGGAAAACGCGCTGGCCTCCGGGGAATCCGCACTGACCGGCCCCGTGGCCCGCGGTGACGTGGGAACGGTCCGTGCCCACGCGGAAGCGCTGCGGGAGTTCGACGGCGGCGGGCACGGTGACGTGCTGGAAGCCTACCTGGCGATGGCCCGGGCCACAGCCCTGCGGGCAGAGGGCCGCGGACTGCTCAAACCCGACCAGCTGAAGGGGCTGCGCGAGGCCCTCGACCCGAAGGAAGACTGAATGTCCATTCAACTCGTCACCACCGTCGCAGGCCTGCACGCCGAGAGCGCCAGGCTCCTTGGCGCCAAGAAGGGTCTCTCGCAGGGGCTGGTACCCACCATGGGCGCACTCCATGACGGCCATGCCGCGCTGGCGCGCACCGCCGTCGAGCAGAACGACGTGGTGGTGGCGAGCATCTTCGTCAACCCCCTGCAGTTTGGCGACGTCGGGGACCTGGACCGCTACCCGCGGACGCTTGAGGCGGACCTTGCCCTGCTGGAGGAACAGGGCGTGGACCTGGCCTTCGCGCCATCCGTGGAGGAGGTCTATCCAAACGGGGAACCCCTGGTTCGGATCACCTCCGGCCGCCTTGGCGAAAAGTGGGAGGGTGCGTCGCGTCCGGGCCATTTCGACGGCGCGCTGACCGTGGTGGCGAAGCTGCTGCATTACGGCATGCCCGCTGCCGGTCTTCCGGCCGGGTCCGCGAACCCGGCTTTGCCCGGCGGACTGCCGGCGTACCGGGCGTACTTTGGGCACAAAGACGCCCAGCAGCTGGCCTTGGTGCGGCGGATGGCGGCGGACCTGAACTTCCCGGTGGAGATCGTTGGTGTGCCCACGGTGAGGTCTGCGGACGGGCTGGCGTTGTCCAGCCGCAACCGCTTCCTGTCCGCGGACGAGCGGGAAGCCGCGTTGGTCCTGTCCCGGGCACTGCGGCTGCTGGAACAGCGCGCAAATGCCCACGAACCGCTGGACCTGGAATCGGCGCTGGCCCTGGTGGAGTCCCAGCCGCTGGTGGAACTGGACTACTTCGACGTGGTGGACCCCGGCACGCTTGAGCCGTTGGCGGAAAACTGCAGGGAGACCCCGTTCCGCGGCGACGCCCTGGCCCTCATCGCGGCCAAGGTGGGCCCGGTCCGCCTGATCGACAACATGCCGTTGAGTTCCTGAGCGCCGGCGGCTTGCAGCCCGGCGTCACATGGCCCGGGCTACCAGCCCGGCCTGTCCGGGCTGTTCATGAGCTGTTCGAGGAGCGCGCGCTCCGGGCGCCCGGGATTCCTGGCCACGCACCCGCGGAGCCGGTCCCGCACCCACTCTTCCCGCGGATCCTTGCTGCAGAGCACCTCATCGATAATCTCCTGCGCCTGCCACCGGAGCGATTCGATGGCGAACTGCCGGACGTCCTCGGGAGTGTCGCCGGACATCCACGGGTCCGGGTCCGAGGGGACGCCTTGGAACATTCGCTCTACTGTCATCGGGGCCTCCTTGCACCAATCCGAAGTGGCCCGTGGGGTGGCCGCTGCGGCTACGAGAGCACTGCGCGTAGGTGAAACCTTACTGCCGGAAACCGGGTCCTGTCTGTACCCCGATCCCGCATACAGCCGCACCGCCAGAGTCGAAGGTCCCGGGAAGGAACCGCCACCACGGCGTCACGTGGATTCCAATATAGTCAGCTTGCTTATCACTTTCACCTTTCCTAGGGTGGAAGTTGTCAGGAATTCAACTCTGGAAGCGGATCCGGGCACCGCAGTGGTGCATGGTCCGCCTCAGGCAAGGAGGAGCTATGTCGGAGCACAACATCGCAGGCAAGAAGGTCGCATTCCTGCTGACTGACGGCGTGGAGCAGGTGGAGCTCACCAGTCCCTGGCAGGCCGTGAAGGACGCCGGCGGCGAGCCCACCCTTTTGGCGCCCAAGAGCGGCAAGCTGCAGGGCTACAACGGCACGGACAAGGGCGATACCTTCGACGTCGACCTCACGGTGGCGGAGGCAAATCCCTCCGATTATGACGCGCTGGTCCTTCCCGGCGGGGTTGTCAACGCGGACCACCTGCGGGTGGACAAGGACGCCCGGGCCTTCACGCGCAGCTTCTTTGAACAGCACAAGCCGGTGGCGTCCATCTGCCACGGGCCGTGGCTGCTGATTGATGCAGGAGTCATCAAGGGCCGGAACGTCACGTCCTACTTCACCCTTGAGACGGACCTGAAGAACGCCGGCGCCAACTGGTCGGACCAGGAAGTTGTGGTGGACCAAGGCCTGGTGACCAGCCGCAACCCGGATGACCTCCCGGCATTCAACAGCAAGCTGGTGGAGGAGATCTCGGAAGGCCGGCACGCGGGCCAGACAGCCTAAAGCCCCAACTGTTCCCTCAGGGTTTAGGGGAAATTCCCGTGCCGGGGAATTACTCCAGCGGGTAGAGTGTTGGCATCTGCAGCGGCGCCGACCGCCCATCACTTTCAAGAACCCCTGAGGGAACACCCATGTCTACCGAAGTCTCTCCCAACGCCGGCGGCCAGTCCGTTCCCGCCGCAGGAACCGTCGCGGAACCCCGCACGGGCACCGGGCCCGCTGCGCCGGAGAAGATGTCCCGGGAGTCAGTGACCATCATCAGCACGCTGCTGGTGGCGACGTTCGTGGTGATCCTCAACGAGACCATCATGAACGTCGCCCTGCAGCGGCTCATGGTGGACCTCCGCGTGGACGCACCCACGGTCCAGTGGCTCTCCACCGGGTTCATGCTCACCATGGCCGTGGTCATCCCCACCACCGGTTTCATCCTGCAAAGCCTGTCCACCCGGGCCGTTTTCATGCTGGCCATGGGATTGTTTGCCGGCGGCACCGCACTTGCCGCCGTGGCCCCCGGATTCGAAGTCCTCCTGCTGGCACGCATCGTCCAGGCAGGCGGCACGGCCATCATGCTCCCGCTGCTGATGACCACCATCCTCACCCTGGTCCCGCTGGCCAGACGCGGCGCGGTCATGGGCAACGTCAGCATCGCCATCTCGGTCGCCCCGGCCATGGGCCCCACTGTTTCCGGGCTGATCCTCGAACACTTCACCTGGCGCTTCATGTTCGTGTTCGTGTTGCCGGTGGCCCTGGCGGCCCTGGCCATCGGCGCAAAATTCCTCACCAACGTGGGTGAGGCGGAGAAGACCAAGCTGGACTTCTCCTCCGTGCTCCTCACGGTCCCCGCGTTCGGCGGCCTTGTGTACGGACTCAGCCAAATCGGCGGCGGCCACGGCGGCCAGTCCGGTCCCGGCGCCGCAGCCATCGCCGCCCTGGTCATCGGCGTGGCCGCCCTCGCGGTTTTCATCCTCCGCCAGGTCCGCCTGCAGAAGGCCGCTGCGCCGCTGCTGGACCTGCGTGCGTTCAAATTCCGGATGTTCACCGTCTCGGTCCTGCTGATGGTGGTGGCCATGATGGCACTGTTCGGCGGGGTCATCCTGCTGCCGCTCTACCTGCAGGAAGTCCGGGGCCTGGGCTCGCTGGAAACCGGACTCGCGCTGCTCCCCGGCGGCCTGGCCATGGGGCTGCTCGGCCCGGTGATCGGCCGCGCGTTCGACAGGGTGGGCCCGTTGCCGCTCACCGTGACGGGATCCATCCTGATGGTGGTGACGCTCTGGCAGTTTTCAATGCTCGACGCGGGCACGGCGGTGTGGTGGATCATCACCCTGCACGTCGGGCTGAGTTTCGGCCTGGCCCTGCTGTTCACCCCGGCCTTCACCACCGGCCTGAACCCGCTGCCACCGCACCTCTACTCGCACGGCTCCGCGATCATGAGCACCACCCAGCAGGTGGCCGGTGCCGCCGGGACGGCGCTGCTCGTGTCCATCTTCGCCGTGGTGAGTGCGACGTCGGGGCTTGTCGCCGGGATGAGCGCCGCCTTCCTGACGGCAACCGTCATAGCCCTTGCCGCCGTCGTGCTGTCCGCAATGATGCGCAAGACTGAAGGCGCCGGACCGGGCCACGGCGCCCACTAGCCCAACCGGGCCGGGATCAGCCGGCGAAGAAGTCGCTCAGTTCCTTGATCAGCTTGTCGGGGGCCTTGATGGCGCCGTCGTGGCCGAAGCCGGGCAGGATGGTGTAGCTGGAGCCGGAGAGGACGTCATGGATCTGGCCGCACGCGATGCCGAAGTAGGCCGGGCTCTTTTCGCCCACCACGATCAGCGTCTCCAGGGGGAGCGCCTGGAACGGTTCGGCCGGCATGTCTGCGGCGATGATGGCCTTGATCTCGCGGACACCGGTGCGCATCAGTTCGCGTTGCTGCTTGCCCTCCGTGGTGCCCGCGGTCAGCTTGTTGGCCAGCGTCAGCATGGACAGCGGCATGCGCGAGGAGAACGTGCCGCCGGCCTCGAGGCCGCGCTGGATCACCGCGAGGGCCCGGTCGTCGTCTCCGGCAGCAACGGCGCGTTCGTACTCCACGATCCAGCTGGCCGTGACGCTGCCGTTCACCGAGACGGCGGGGTCGTAGACCGCCAGCCGTTCCACCGGCAGCGTCCGTGCCGCGTGCAGGGCAACCGCTCCACCGAAGCTGTGGCCGAAGACGTCAGTGCTGGCGGTGTGCTTCATGACGATGTCCAGGTCCCGGATGTCCACGTCCAGCGTGTAGTCCTCGGGCTGCGGGGACGATGAGCCGCGGCCGCGGCGGTTGAACGTGTGCACCGGCCGGCCCAGGGCGGCGCTCAGTTTCTGGGCAAATTTGGTGTAGTCCGCAGCCGTCACCATGGAGGGCGGCACCACCACCACGCCCGAACCAGCCGAAGCGAGTTCCGCGCCGGTGGAGAAGAGCTCCACAGTGCCGCCGTCGGGGGTCCTGATGTTCTCTCGCGTCATGTTCCGAGCCTAGCCGAGCAAGCCGGGTGCGGGCATCACTGGCCGGTGCGGCCAGGCTCAGGCGAGCCGCCCGATCAGCTCCCTGCTGGCTGCGCGGATGTCCGGGAGTTCCGCGCCGAGTCCACAAAGGATGAGCCCGGCATCCGCCGCCTGCAGGGCCGATTCTGCGTTTGCCGCACCGTCCGCGCGGAGGTAGATCAGTGATTCGACCAGGCGGAAGGTGAAGTCGCCGCCGTCCGGCCCGGAGGCGGTGGCGGACAGGCCGCTGCCAAGTTCCCCGTAGAGCCGCCGCAGTTCCTGCCGGTCGGCCAGGAACCGGGCAAAACGCGTGCTCCGGACCTCGGGCAGGTGGTAGAGGACGCCGAGGTTCCACCGTGCGCTGCACAGTTGCGTGCCGTCATACAGCGCGACGGCGTGCAGCCGGCTCCCGGCCGGGCTTTCGGTCCCTGCGCTGCCGGCGGGCAGCGCGGCCACGGCCCGGGCAAACTCCAGGCCGCCGGACACCGTTCCCTCGAGCAGGTCCTCAAGGATGTCGTCCTTGGTCTTGAAGTGGTGGTAGAGCGATGACTGCCGGATCCCGACCGCGTCCGCGATGGACCGGGTGGAGGTGCTGGCGAAACCTTGGGTGGTGAACAGTTCCGCCGCGGCATCGAGGATTTCGTCGCGGGCGGTGGCGCCTGGCCGTGATGGCTGTTGGTGGCGGGGGCGTCCCGGTCCGGCGTAAGTCACCGACTCATTCTTGCACCGCAAAGCGGGCTCGAAGGTGCCCTGCGGGAACGGTGAGGGGATGGAAATATCCCCGAAACAAGATGTCTATCCGCCTTTTACAGAGGGGAAACTGTTTGGGGACATCGCGCTGGAAAACTATCAAGTGACCGGTAATCCGCAGCCTTCGGCCGAGCGCTGCACTGCCGGAAGGCTTCGCCCCCGAGATCCCTTTCCAGCCCCGGAGATTCCCATGACATCCACCGTTCTTCCCACCGTCCACCAGGACGATGCAGACCTGACGTCCCTTGGCTACCAGCCCACCCTGCACCGAAAGCTCGGCCGCTACGCTTCCTTTGCCGCCGGTTTCTCCTTCGTCTCCATCCTCACCACCATCTTCCAGCTCTTCGCCTTCGGCTACTCCTTCGCTGGTCCCGCGTTCTTCTGGACCTGGCCGGTAGTGCTGGTGGGCCAGCTGCTCGTGGCCCTCAATTTTGCCGAACTCGCCGCCCGCTACCCGCTCTCCGGAGCTGTTTACCAGTGGGCGCGCCGCGTCGGCGGGGAAGCCGTGGGCTGGTTTGCCGGCTGGTTCATGGCCATCGCGCAGGTGGTCACCGCGGCAGCCGCAGCCATCGCCCTGCAGGTGGTCCTGCCCCAGCTGTGGGACGGATTCCAGGTGGTGGGTGGTGACCCCGCCCTCAACACCGTCACCGGGGCATCCAACGCGGTGATCCTGGGTGCCGTCCTGCTGGTGGCCACCACCATCATCAACTCCCTGGGCGTCAAGCTCATGGCGCACGTGAACTCCGTCGGTGTCACCTGCGAAATCGTCGGCGTCGCAGCCGTGATCCTCGCCCTCATCAGCGCCGCCCAGCGCGGTCCGGACGTGGTGGCGGACACCACCGTCCTTGAGGGCTCGGACCTCGGCGCCGTGGGAGCCTTCCTGGTCTCGGGGCTCATGGCCGCCTACGTCATGGTGGGCTTCAACTCCGCCGGGGAGCTCTCCGAGGAAACCAAGGACCCGCGCCGCACCGCACCGCGGACCATCCTCTCCGCCCTGCTCATCTCCGGCATTGGCGGCGCCCTGATGATCATCACCGCCCTGATGGCCGCCCCCAGCCTCGACGACGGCCGCCTCGCCACCGAAGGCCTGCCCTACGTCCTCACCGCCGTCCTGGGAACCTTCTGGGGAAAGGTCCTGCTGGTTGACGTTGCCATTGCCATCTTCGTCTGCACCCTGGCAATCCAGACCGCCGGTTCCCGGCTCGTATTCTCGATGGCCCGCGACGGCAAGCTCCCGGCGTCGGCCTTGCTCTCCTCCGTCCACCCCACCCGCGGGACGCCCATGTGGCCCTCGATCGTGATCGGCGCGCTGGCAGTTGCCGTGCTGGCCATCAACGTCGGCAACGCCGCCCTCTTCACCACCCTGTGCAGCGTCTGCATCGTAATGGTTTACATCGCCTACCTCCTGGTCACCGTCCCGCAGCTGATCAACCGCCTCCGCGGTGACTGGGCGCGGGTGGGCCAGACCATGCCTGCCGGCCTGTTCTCCCTGGGCCGTTGGGGCCTGCCGGTCAACATCCTCGCCGTCCTCTACGGAGGCCTCATGGTGGTCAACCTCGCCTGGCCCCGGCCCGAGGTGTACGACCCCTCCGGCGACAACGGGCTGCTCCTGTGGTCCGCACCGCTCATGGTCGCCGCCGTCCTGCTCCTGGGCGTCTGGGTCCGGCGCAGGAACCTCGCAGCCACCAAGGCCTGAGGCCTAAATTCCCATCGTTCCCGACAACAACCAGGACCTCGACCATGACACAGACCATCGAAACGGCCGCCACCGGCACCGCCACCGGCACCGCCACCGGCACCGCCACCACGGCCGGCGCCCGCGCCCACGCCAGGGACCAGCACGGCAAGACCGCCGAAACCATGCGCTTCGTCCCGGCAGCCTCCGCGCCAAAGCGCCTCCTGTCCGGGATGCCCGACGACGCGTCCCCCACCTGGGCGGAGTCCCTCGCCTTCGGCCGCTACACCACCATGGCATTGGCCCGAGGCACCCGGATCCGGCTCACGGATACCGCCGGCGACGGCTGCGTCCACGCGCTCCTGTACCGGACCGGTGCAACCCACGAACGACTGAATGTCGCCGACACCGTCAAGGTCCCGTGGCAGGCCTATCCCGCTGCCGGGCACCCGCTGCTGTCCGACGCCGGCCGGCTGATGGCCACCATCGTGGCCGATACCTCCGCCCGGCATGATGCCCTGACGGGCGCCACCACGCTCACCGGCAACACCGCGAAATACGGTGCGGGAACAGTCCACAGCGCATCTCCGGCGGCGCGCGAACTGCTCACGCTGGGCGCCCTGAAGAACGGGATGGGTCCGCGGGACGTCGCTCCGTCGCTGTCCTTCTTCAAGGGCATCACCGTTGACCCGGCCGGCAGCATCACCTTCACCGGCAGCGCAGGCCCCGGTGCCGCCGTCGAACTCCTTCTCCACCTGGACGCCGTCCTGGTCCTGGCCAACACAGCGCACCCGCTGGACCCCCGCCGGGAGTTCATCGGAACCGCCGTGGACATCCTTGCCTGGCACGCGCCGCAGGACCTTCGCGAACTCGAAGCAGGCCGCCTGGTTGGCCCACTGGCCCCGGAACACCTGCAGGCCCTGCTCAATACCGAACACGATCTCACCGCAAGGAACGCCCGATGAACACCGCCATTGAGACCCGCCCGGACGCTGCAGGCACGGCACTGGCCCCCGGCACCCTGATCCTGGACGAATTTGTCGAAGCCCGCGGCCCCTGGTCGGCAGTGGTGGCAGCCGGCGACGTGCTGACCATCGTGGACCTGGAAGGCAACCAGGCCGTTGACTGCCTGCTCTACGCAGCCGGGGACACCACCGTGCGCTACTCGGCGGCAGCCACCATCGCCGCACAGCAGTCCATCGTCCTCACCACCGGTTCGGTCCTGCGCGCCGACACCGGTGCTGCCCTGATGACCGTTGTGGCGGACGAAGTGGGGGTGCACGACACCATTGGCGGCGCCTGCTCGCAGGAATCCAACACCCTCCGCTACGGCCAACACACCCGTGAACAGCACGCCTGCGTGGAGAACTTCCTGATCGAGGGCTCCCGCTGGGGCCTGGGCAAACGGGACCTGGTGTCCAACATCAACTGGTTCATGAATGTCCCGGTGGACCCGGACGGCGCCCTGGGGATCGTGGACGGACTGTCCGCCCCCGGCAAGCGCGTTGCGCTGAAGGCGGAGGTGGACACCCTGGTGCTCGTCTCCAACTGCCCGCAAATCAACAACCCGTGCAATGGCTTCAACCCCACGCCCGTCCGCATGATCGTCACCCGTCCGGAGGCTGCACTGTGACCACCACAAAACTCTTCGACACCCTCCTGATCGCCAACCGCGGCGAAATCGCGTGCCGCATCATCGAATCCGCCAGGAAACTGGGGCTTCGCACCATCGCCGTCTTCTCCGAGGCCGACCGGGGCGCCAAGCACGTCCGGCTCGCCGACGAGGCTGTGCTGCTGGGGCCAGCGCCCGCCAAGGAGTCCTACCTCCGGGTGGAGGCGATCCTGGCCGCGGCAAAGGAAACCGGCGCCGGCGCCATCCACCCGGGTTACGGCTTCCTGTCCGAGGACGCGGCCTTCGCCGAGGCCGTGGAAGCCGCAGGTCTCGTCTTTGTTGGGCCCAAGCCCGAACAGCTGCGGATCTTCGGAACCAAGCACACCGCGCGCGACGCCGCACGGGCGGCCGGGGTACCCATGATCGCCGGTTCCGGCCTGCTTGAGGACGTGGACGCCGCCGTCGCGGCCTCCGCAACCATTGGGTTCCCGCTGATGCTCAAGGCCACCGGCGGTGGCGGCGGGATCGGCATGACGGTCTGCCGCACGGAGGCCGAGCTCGTGGACAGCTTCCCCCGCGTCGCCCGGCTTGCCGGTGCCAGCTTCGGAACGGCAGGGGTCTTCGCCGAACGGTATGTGGAGAACGCCCGCCACGTGGAGGTCCAGGTCTTTGGTGATGGCGAAGGCCGGGTGGTCAGCCTGGGCGACCGGGACTGCTCCCTCCAGCGGCGCCACCAGAAAGTCCTCGAGGAAGCCCCCGCCCCGGACCTGCCCGCCGATCTGCGTGAGGAACTGCACCGCAGCTCCGCGCCCTCTGTGCCTCCCTCAACTACCGCTCCGCCGGCACGGTCGAGTTCGTCTACGACTCCGCCCGCAAGGAAGCCTCCTTCCTGGAAGTCAACGCCCGGCTCCAGGTGGAGCACCCCGTCACCGAGTCCGTCACCGGGGTGGACCTGGTGGAATGGATGCTCCGGCTGGCCCAGGGCGGCGCCGAGGCGCACACGGTGTTGGCGGACGTGCCGGATGCGTTGCCGGTATCCGGGCACGCCGTGGAGGCCCGTGTTTACGCCGAAGACCCGGCGCGCGGCTTCCAGCCCAGTGCCGGAACCGTCACCAACGCCGCCTACCCTGGGCCGGCGGAAGCACGCGTGGATGCCTGGGTGGAAACCGGCACCGACGTCTCCACCAACTACGATCCCCTCCTGGGCAAAATCATCACCTCCGGCGCAAGCCGCACCGAGGCCTTCGACCGCCTCGCCGTTGCGCTGGGCAACACCCGGATCGATGGCATCGAGACCAACCTAGGGTTGCTCCGCGCCGTGAGCGGCATGGACGTGGTCCGCGCCGTCGAGCACTCCACCAGCACCCTGGACAACGTGGGGGACCCTGAGCCGCGGATCACCGTGGAACGTCCCGGGCTGCAGACCAGCGTGCAGGACTGGCCTGGACGCACGGGGCTCTGGCAGATCGGCGTTCCGCCCAGCGGCCCCATGGATGACCTCTCCTTCCGCCTGGGCAACACGGCGCTGGGAAACCCCGAAGGAGCCCCGGGCCTGGAGTTCACCATGACTGGACCCAGCCTGGTGTTCACGCATGCCACCACCGTCTGCGTGACCGGAGCGGAGGCCACAGTGACCGTCGACGGCGTGGAGGTGCCCGCCTGGACCCCCGTGACCGTCCCGGCAGGTGGGACGCTCGACGCCGGCACGGCCACCGGCAAGGGCCTGCGCGGCTACATCCTGTTCCAGGGCGGCCTGGACATTCCCACCTACCTGGGCAGCGCGTCCACCTTTACCCTGGGCCAGTTCGGCGGCCACGCCGGACGGGTGCTGCGCGCCGGCGACGTACTTCGCACGGTCACGGTGGACGGGGTACCGGCCGCAGGGCCGGCCGCAGCGGTGCCCGACGACAGCCGCCCCGTCCTCGTGTCCACCTGGGAGCTGGCAGTGGCCGAAGGGCCGCACGGTGCCCCCGAGTTCTTCCAGCGCGAAGACATCGAGGAACTGTATGCCGCGGAGTACGAGGTGCACTTCAATTCCGCCCGCACCGGCGTCCGGCTGATCGGCCCCAAACCCCGTTGGGCACGGACCGACGGCGGCGAGGCAGGCCTGCACCCCTCCAACATCCACGACACCGCCTACTCGGTGGGCGCCCTGGACTTCACCGGCGATACCCCCATCCTGCTTGGCCCGGACGGGCCCAGCCTGGGCGGGTTCGTCTGCCCCGTCACCGTCGTGACGGCCGAGCGCTGGAAGCTCGGCCAGCTCCGCCCGGGGGACAAGGTCCGGTTCGTGCCCATCAAAGCCGGCCAGGCGCCGTCGGCCACGGACTTGGGACCCGGCCGCCAGCTGGTCCTCCCGGGCGACGCCGGCTGGTCCGGCAGTGCCGCCCTGAAGCTTCCGGCAGGGGCAGCGGCAGCGCCGGGGCCGGTCCGCGGAGATGGCGACGACGGCGTGCTGGGCCGGGTGCCGGAAGGTTCCGGCCGGCCCGCGGTCACGTACCGCCGCTCCGGCGATGACAACCTGCTGGTGGAATACGGCGAGATGGTGCTGGACCTGGGCCTGCGTGCCCGGGTCCACGCCCTGCACCAGCAGATCGAAGCGCTCCGGGTGCCCGGCATCGTTGACCTGACCCCGGGTATCCGGTCGCTGCAGATCAAGGTGGACCCGTCCGCCCTGTCCACCCGCCGGCTGCTGGGCTTGGTCCAGGAGGTCGAGGCAGCCCTGCCGGCGAGCTCGAGCTGGTGGTTCCCAGCCGCACCGTCCGGCTGCCGCTGTCCTGGGACGACCCCGCCACCCGCGAGGCGATCGAACGCTACATGGCAGGCGTCCGGGATGATGCACCGTGGTGCCCGTGGAACATCGAGTTCATCCGCCGGATCAACGGACTGGACTCCGTCAATGACGTCTTCGACACCGTCTTCAACGCCGAATACCTGGTCCTGGGCCTGGGCGACGTGTACCTGGGTGCGCCCGTGGCCACGCCGCTGGACCCGCGGCACCGCCTGGTCACCACCAAGTACAACCCGGCGCGCACCTGGACCCCGGAGAACGCGGTGGGCATCGGCGGCGCCTACATGTGCATTTACGGGATGGAGGGCCCCGGCGGCTACCAGTTCGTGGGCCGCACCACCCAGGTGTGGTCCCGGTACGCCGATTCCGCTCCGTTCGAACCCGGATCGCCCTGGTTGCTCCGCTTCTTCGACCGGATTTCCTGGTACCCCGTCAGCCCGGAGGAACTCCTGGACCTGCGCGCCGACATGGCCGCCGGACGCGGCCGCGGCGTGGAGATCGAGGACGGCACGTTCTCGCTCGCTGAGCACGAACAGTTCCTGGCCGAAAACCGCGTGTCCATCGAGGCGTTCCGGGACAAGCAGGGTGCGGCTTTCGCTGTGGAACGGCAGGCCTGGGCTGACGCCGGCGAGTTCGACCGTGCCGAGGCGCTCGCCGCCGTCGCCGCCCCCGCAGCGGATGACGTGGTGGTTCCGGACGGCGGGTCCCTGGTCTCCGCCCCGTTCGCCGCAAGCGTCTGGAAAGTGGATGTGGCCGAAGGCGACCGCGTGGCCAAGGGGCAGCCCCTGGTGTCACTGGAGGCCATGAAAATGGAAACAGTCCTGGAGGCGCCGTGCGACGGCGTGGTGCTCCGGGTCCTGCCCGCGGCGGGTTCGCAGGTGGTTGCCGGCGAGGCAGTGGTTGTCCTCGGCAGCAGCGACCTCGCGCTGCTCGAGGTTGAGGACCTGGAACTGGAAGGGGCAACGGTATGAACCCGGCACCCACCGGCGCCGCCACGCGGCGCGCCGAAGCAGCACTGGCCGCGGTTAAAGCCGTGGACCGCCCGGAAATCTGGATAACGCTCCGCGGCCGCGAGGACGTCCTGGCCGAAGCGGCAACCATCGACGCCGCCGTTGCCCGGGGTGCCCACCTGCCGCTGGCCGGGCTGGTGCTGGCCGTCAAGAACAACGTTGACGTGGCCGGGATCCCCACCACGGCGGCCTGCCCCGGCTTCGCCTACGTGCCGGAGCAGGATGCCGAAGCCGTGGCGCGGCTCCGCGCCGCCGGTGCCCTGGTCCTCGGCGCAACCAACCTTGACCAGTTCGCCACCGGCCTGGTGGGGACGCGCAGCCCCTACGGCGCCGTCCGGGATTCGCGCCGGCCGGACCGGATCTCCGGCGGGTCCAGCTCCGGGTCCGCCGTGGCCGTGGCGCTGGGACTGGTGGACATCGCCATCGGCACCGACACGGCAGGATCCGGCCGGGTCCCCGCCGGGTTGCAGGGCATTGTGGGCGTCAAGGCAACGCTGAACGTCGTCTCCACGGCAGGGGTGGTGCCCGCCTGCCGGTCCTGGGACGCCGTCACCATTTTCGCCCGGAACCTGGCCACCGCCGAGCTCGCCATGGGCATCATGGCCGGCGGTGCGCGGGCGTGGCCGGCGGACACAAAGCTCGCAGCGCCGTCCCGGCCCCGGGTGGCCTACCCCGCGAGCCTCCCGGCCCTGCCGCCTGGGTGGGCTGCCGAATTCCAGCGGCAGGTTGACCGCCTGCGCTCCAGCGGGGTGGATGCCGAACCGATCGAATTCGACGCGTTCCTGCAGGCAGCACGGCTGCTCTACGACGGAGCACTGGTGGCCGAACGCCACGCTGCAGTGGGGGACTTCCTGACAAAGCACGACGCCGGCACGGACGGCCGTGCAGGCATCGACCCCACCGTGGAAGGCATCATCCGGGCCGCCGGCACGGTGTCCGCCTCCCGGTACGTCGCCGACACCGCCAGGCTGGAGGAATTGAAGGCCACCGCCATGGGCCGCCTCCAGGGCTTCGATGCCCTCCTGGTTCCGACGGCACCGTTCCACCCCACCCTGGCCGAGGTGGCCGCGGATCCGGTGGGCGTGAACTCGTTGATGGGCACCTACACGAATTTCTGCAACCTGTTCGATCTTTGTGCCGTGGCTGTCCCGGCCGGCGAGGTGGACGGCGCCCAGTTCGGCGTCACGGTGGTGGGCCGGGCGTTCGATGACGCCGTGGCGGCGGACATCGCCCGCCGGCTGGAAACCACTCCGGTGCAGCCTGGACTCTTCGCGGCCGGGGCAGCGCCTGGTGCCGCAGGACTGGAGGCAGCCGCAGGAGCCGCCCGGCCGTCGTCGCCCATTCCCTGGCCGGCCGAAGCCGGCGCAACGGCCCTGCCGCTGGTGGTGGTGGGCGCCCACCGCAAGGGCCAGCCGCTGGCCCGGGAGCTTGAGGAACTCGGCGCCTTCTGGGACGGGCCCGTCCGCACCGCTGCGCGCTACCGGATGGTGGCACTGGACACGGTGCCGCCGAAGCCCGGCGTGTACCGGTCCGACGACGGCGCAGAGCTGGCAGGGGAGCGGTGGCTGCTGCCGCCCGCGGCCTTGGGGACGTTCCTGGCCGCCCTTCCTGAGCCAATGCTGCTTGGGTCGGTCCAGCTCCGTGACGGGACGGCCGCCGTCGGGTTCGCCTGTGACGCCGTGGCCGCTGCGGGCGGGGAGGACATCACCGCCTGGGGCGACTGGCTGGCCGACCGGAGTAATGAGCCGAAGCCGCGGACCGTGTGGCGGGACCTGGGGGAGGCTGCCTTGGCGGGCTTCAGCCGCGGGGAACGGGGATAGCTCCGGAGGAATCCGGTCGGGGCGGCCCGCCCGGATTCCCGCCGGTGAAGTACGCGGAGATATCAGCCACGAGCTCTTCGACCGCCGCCGGAATGGAACCGTGGAAGCATTTGGGCGAGAGCTGGTGGGTGCTGCCCGGGACGGCAGCGTGCAGCCGCTCCGCGGTCACCTTGTAATAGTCGGGGCTCTTGCCACCGGCCATGAAATGCGTGCTGGCCGGCAACACGCTGAAGTCGCGGGCGTGGTCCTCTTCGTCGAAGGCCGCGCGCAGCTCACCCACTCCGCTGGGCATCACCTGGCGGAACAACGTGTTCACCTTGGTCCGCGACAGCACGGCCATCAGGCCGGCCAGCACGGGATCCGGGATCCGTGCCATGACGGAGCCGGGACTGGTGGCCTTCTTCATGTATGCCAGGGCGCGGCCAATCCTGCCGTTGTTGACGGCGTCCTCGAAGCCGTCCAGCCAGGCGGTGTCGATGCTGCCATCGATGTTCACCGCGGCGTCGTACACCGCGAGTTTGTCCGGCACGTAGCCGGTGCCGGTGAACTCCTGGACGGCATTGAGGGCCACCGCCCCGCCCAGGCTGTGGCCCAGGATGTTCCGGGCACCGGTGGCATCCATCACGGTCCGGACATCCGAGATTTCGGTGGCCATGGAGTAGCCCGGCGGCTGCTCTGAGGAGTTGCCCCGGCCGCGCCGGTCGTACACGTCCACCGCCCAGCCCTCGCCCAACCCCTTCGCCAGTTCCACCGAGAAGGGCCGGTAGATCGAGGCGGTGAGGAACGCGCCGCCGATCAGCACGACGCGCCGTTCTCCCGGCGCATCCTCGGTGCCGTAGCTGTATACAGCCAGCCTGCCGCCGTCGTGCGTTGGGAGTACCCGTTCTTTCACCCGCCCATCCTAGGGGGCAAGCCTGCGGGCCAGCTGAAAGTCCGGGTGGCCAAATCCCGGTAAACTTGATGATTGTGACTTCCCAAAACACCCCCGCGCCCAAGAACGCCCCGGAGCCCCTCGACGCCAGCGAGCAGATGCGGATCCGCATGGAAAAGCGCGCCAAACTTCTTGAGCGCGGCGCGGAGGCGTACCCCGTGGGAGTGGAACGCACGCATTCCCTCGCCGAGATCCGGGAAAAATACGCCCACCTCGAAGCGGACGACACCACCGGCGACACCGTGGGCGTCACCGGTCGGGTGGTCTTCGTCCGGAACACCGGCAAGCTCTGCTTCGCCACCCTGCAGGAGGGCGGCACCGACGGCAAGGGCACGCGCCTTCAGGCCATGCTGAGCCTGGCCAACGTGGGCGAGGAAGCCCTCGCGGAATGGAAAGCCCTGGTGGACCTTGGCGACCATGTGTTCATCAAGGGCGAGGTCATTTCCTCCCGCCGCGGCGAACTGTCCGTCATGGCCGAATCCTGGTCCATGGCATCCAAGGCCCTCCGCCCGCTGCCCGTCCTGCACGCGGACCTGAACGAGGAAACCCGCGTCCGCCAGCGCTACGTGGACCTGATGGTCCGTGACGAAGCCCGCGAAATGGTCTACACCCGCGCCGCCATCACCCGCTCCATCCGCGAAACGCTGTTCCGCCGCCGCTACGTGGAAGTGGAAACGCCCATCCTGCAGCTGGTCCACGGCGGCGCCCTGGCGCGCCCGTTCGAGACCCACATGAACGCGTTCGACCAGAAGATGACCCTGCGGATCGCCACCGAGCTGTACCTCAAGCGGGCAGTGGTGGGCGGCATCGACCGCGTCTACGACATGGGCCGCGTGTTCCGCAACGAGGGTGTCGATTCCACCCACAGCCCCGAATTCACCACCCTTGAGTGCTACGAGGCCTGGGCCGACCAGTTCGTCATGGCGGAACGGATCAAGGAGATCATCCTCGACGCCGCGGACGCCGTGGGGGCCGGCCGCGTGCTCCAGACCGAGGCGGGGGAGATCAACCTCGACGGCGACTGGGCCTGGCTGCCCGTCTACCCGGGGCTTTCCGAGGCGGTCGGGCAGGACATTACGCCGGACACCTCCGTGGACGTGCTCCGCGAGCTCGCTGCCAAGCACGAGGTCAAGGTCGATCCCAAGTGGGACGCCGAGAAGCTGGTGGTTGAGCTCTTCGGCGAAATCGTGGAGCCCACCCTGCTGAACCCCACTTTCGTGTACGACTACCCGCCCTCGGCCCAGCCGCTGGCCCGCCCGCACCGTGAGGACGGCCGGCTGATCGAGGCCTGGGACCTGATCATCGGCGGTATGGAACGCGGCACCGCGTTCTCCGAACTGATCGACCCCGTCATCCAGCGCGAACGCCTCACCGAGCAGTCCCTGCACGCGGCCGCCGGCGACGTCGAAGCCATGCAGCTGGACGAGGACTTCCTGCGCGCCCTTGAGTACGGCGCCCCGCCCATGGGCGGCATCGGCCTGGGCATCGACCGGCTGGTGATGCTGTTCACCGGAGCCGGCATCCGCGAAACCATCCTGTTCCCGCTGCTGAAGCCCGAAGGGCACTGACCATGGAATACGTAGCCGTCATTCTTCCCTCCTTGGTGGTGGGCCTGATTTTCTGGTTTGCCATGAAGGCGATCTTCAACGCGGACAAGGCCGAGCGCCAGGCAGAGGCCCGTGCCCAGGCCGAGGCGGATTCGCTCCCGGCGCGGCCCGCCGACCGCCCGCGGCCGGAATCGCAATAGATTAAATCCCCGCCGACTTTCCGCCTTTATCCACCGGGAACCAAAAGGCGCTTTGACGCGTTGCCAACATAAGAGTCATACTTTTTAGGGAAACATCCTGCTTTTCTGAAAATCGAACTTTCCAGCAAGAGGAAGACTTTAATGGCACAGAAAGTAAACATCATCCTCGTTGATGATCTGGATGGGGGATCCGCAGACGAGAATGTTAAGTTCGGCCTCGACGGGGTCAACTACGAGATTGACCTGTCGGCTGCCAATGCCGCTGAACTCCGGTCTTCGCTGGAGCGCTTCATCGGCGTTGCCCGCAAGGCTTCCGGTGCGGCCAGGGCCCAGCGGGCCAAGGCACCTGCCGGCGGACGCGGCCACGATTCGGCGCAAATCCGGCAATGGGCGCGGGACAACGGCTACACGGTTAACAGCCGCGGCCGAATTCAGGCCGAAATCCAGGAAGCCTACCAAAAGGCAAATTCCTAGCCCGGGCTTTAGCTGCGCAGAAACCCCGCTTACCGCCGCAAGGCGGAGCGGGGTTTTTCATTGTGGAATAAGCCGGCCGCCGCACCTGCGTCCGCTTTGGCCATTTGGCTATTTAGGCCGCTTCGACCGCAAGCCCGGCCCCAAAATTCGGGCCGGCCGGCGCATTGAAACAACAGGCCCATCCGGGCTTCGTGCTCCCGGCATCGCCCGGCTGCGGGTCTGGCCGGCCTGCCATCGGGGTTATTCCCGCAAGCGGCCCGGTTTCCCCTGTGGCGAACACGCTCCACAACTCCGGACCGGGCACGTAGCATCAAAGTACGTCGTAGCTAGGAGTGTGGCGAAATGTTTGAGCGATTTACGGACCGTGCCCGTCGCGTAGTTGTGCTTGCCCAAGAAGAGGCACGCATGCTGAACCACAATTACATCGGTACCGAACACATCCTCTTGGGTCTAATCCATGAGGGTGAGGGTGTTGCCGCTAAAGCTCTTGAGTCCTTGAGCATTTCGCTCGACGGCGTTCGCGAGCAGGTGCAGGAGATCATCGGACAGGGCCAGCAGGCTCCTTCCGGCCACATCCCCTTCACCCCCCGTGCCAAGAAGGTACTGGAGCTCTCGCTGCGCGAAGCCCTCCAGTTGGGCCACAACTACATCGGCACGGAGCACATCCTGCTCGGCCTCATCCGCGAGGGTGAGGGCGTCGCCGCCCAGGTTCTGGTCAAGCTCGGCGCAGACCTCAACCGGGTCCGCCAGCAGGTCATCCAGCTCCTCTCCGGCTACCAGGGCAAGGAAACCAGCGGCGCAGGCGTCGGTGGCGGACAGCCTGAAGGCGCACCCGCCGGTTCCGTGGTCCTGGACCAGTTCGGCCGCAACCTGACCCAGGCTGCGCGCGAGAACAAGCTGGACCCGGTGATCGGCCGCGAGCAGGAAATGGAACGCGTCATGCAGGTCCTTTCCCGCCGCACCAAGAACAACCCTGTCCTCATTGGCGAGCCCGGCGTCGGCAAGACCGCCGTCGTCGAGGGCCTGGCCCAGGCGATCGTGCGCGGCGATGTCCCGGAGACCATCCGCGACAAGCAGCTGTACACCCTGGACCTTGGCTCCCTGGTGGCTGGTTCCCGCTACCGCGGCGACTTCGAAGAGCGGCTCAAGAAGGTCCTCAAGGAGATCCGCACCCGCGGTGACATCATCCTGTTCATCGACGAGATCCACACCCTGGTGGGTGCCGGTGCCGCCGAAGGCGCCATCGATGCGGCTTCGATCCTGAAGCCCATGCTGGCCCGCGGGGAGCTGCAGACCATCGGTGCCACCACGCTGGACGAGTACCGCAAGCACATCGAGAAGGATGCCGCGCTGGAGCGCCGCTTCCAGCCGATCCAGGTCAAGGAACCCTCCGTGGCGCACGCCATCGAGATCCTCAAGGGCCTGCGCGACCGGTACGAGGCTCACCACCGCGTCACCATCACCGATGGTGCCCTGGCGTCCGCTGCAAGCCTGGCCGAGCGCTACATCTCTGATCGCTTCCTGCCAGACAAGGCGATCGACCTGATCGACGAGGCCGGCGCCCGGTTGCGCATCCGCCGCATGACCGCTCCGCCGGAGCTCAAGGCCATGGACGAGCGCATCGCCAAGCTGAAGATGGAGAAGGAATCCGCCATCGACGCCCAGGACTTCGAAGGTGCCGCCGCGCTCCGCGACAAGGAGCAGAAGATGATCTCCGAGCGGTCGGAGAAGGAACGGCACTGGAAGTCCGGCGGCATGGACGACATCTCCGAGGTGGATGAGGACCTCATTGCCGAGGTGCTGGCCAACTCCACGGGCATCCCCGTCTTCAAGCTGACCGAGGAAGAGTCCTCGCGCCTGCTCAAGATGGAAGAGGAACTGCACAAGCGCGTCGTCGGCCAGGACGAGGCCATCAAGGCGCTCTCCCAGGCCATCCGCCGCACCCGTGCAGGGCTCAAGGACCCCAAGCGCCCCGGTGGCTCGTTCATCTTCGCCGGCCCCACCGGCGTCGGCAAGACCGAGCTCGCCAAGGCCCTCGCCGAGTTCCTCTTCGGTGAAGAGGACGCCCTCATCACCTTGGACATGTCCGAGTACTCCGAGAAGCACACCGTTTCCCGGCTCTTCGGTGCCCCTCCGGGCTACGTGGGCTACGAGGAAGGCGGCCAGCTGACCGAAAAGGTCCGCCGCCGTCCGTTCTCCGTAGTGCTGTTCGACGAAGTTGAAAAGGCCCACGCGGACCTCTTCAACTCGCTGCTGCAGATCCTGGAAGACGGCCGCCTGACCGACTCCCAGGGCCGCGTGGTGGACTTCAAGAACACCGTGATCATCATGACCACCAACCTGGGTACCCGGGACATCTCCAAGAGCGTTGCCACCGGCTTCCAGTCCGGCACCGACACGCAGACCGGCTACAACCGCATGCGTGCACGGGTCACGGAGGAACTCAAGCAGCACTTCCGCCCCGAGTTCCTGAACCGTGTTGACGACGTCGTGGTGTTCCCGCAGCTGACCCAGGACGAGATCATCGAGATCGTGGACCTGTTCGTCACCCGCCTGGAGAAGCGACTCAAGGACAAGGACATGGGCATCGAGCTCACCAAGGCCGCAAAGGTGCTCCTGGCAACCCGCGGCTACGATCCCGCCATGGGTGCCCGGCCGCTGCGCCGCACCATCCAGCGCGAGATCGAGGACCAGCTCTCCGAGAAAATCCTGTTCGGCGAGATCCACCCCGGCGACATCGTCGTGGTGGATGTCGAGGGCGAAGGCGACGAAGCGAAGTTCACCTTCGCGGGCAACGCCAAGCCGCGCATCCCGGAGATCGCCCCGAGCGTCTAGCCTCCACAGCCAAAGCCCCGCCGCTCCCCACGGAGCGGCGGGGCTTTCGCATTGTGATCGGCGGCACAAACCGTGTTGAATCGGGGCATGGCTAACTTGGAACCGGTGATCCCGGATGAGCAACCACTGACCCCCTTCCACGACCTCGACCACTACCTCGCCATCCCACGGGTAAGCGGCCTCGCCCTGAGCCCTGACGGCTCGCGGCTGGTCACCACCGTCAGCACCCTGAACGGCAAGGGCACCGAATTCGCCACGGCGCTGTGGGAAGCTGGACCCGCAGGGCAGAAACACGCCCGCCGCATCACCCGCAGCGCCAAGGGCGAAGCGGGTGCCGCCTTTGCGGCCAACGGTGATGTGTACTTCACCTCCGCACGGCCGGACCCGGACAGCCCGGACGAGGAGCCGGTCAACGCGCTCTGGATGCTTCCGGCCGACGGCGGCGAGGCCCGGGTGGTCCTCAGCCGGGCCGGCGGCATCAGCCGCATCATGACGGCCAGGGACGCCGACGCGGCCTTCGTGACGGCAGAGGTCCTGGCTGGATCTGCCGACGAAGGCGACGACGCCGAGCGGCGCAAGTCCCGGAAGGACAAGAAGGTCTCGGCCATCCTGCACAGCGAATACCCGGTCCGCTACTGGGACGCAGACCTGGGGCCGTCCCAACCGCGCATCTTTGCCGTCGAGCCGGGGAGGACACGGCTCCTGGCAAGCCCGCCACGGTTGACGCCACCGCCCCTCTTTCCCTTCGCAACCTCACGCCCGACGCCGGTCCCCGGCTGCGCGAAGCGGAAACCGTGGTCAGCCCGGACGGGAAAACCATTTACAGCAGTTACACCAGGCCCCTTGCCAAGGCTGACAGCCGCTCCATCCTCGTGGCCGTGGATGTGGCCTCGGGCAGCCTCAAGGTCCTGCTGGACCATGAAGGCATGAGCTACTTTCCCGGGCCGGTCAGCCCTGACGGCAGGACGCTTGTGGTGGTCAGCGAGTCCGACTCCACCCCGCACAAGGCGCCGGAGATCAAGCTGCACCTGCTCGACGTGTCCGGTGACGCCGCCGTCGACGACGCTTCCGGCCTGCAGCCCCTAGCCCACGACTGGGACCGCTGGGCCAAGCCCGCAGCCTGGCTTCCCGACGGCTCCGCCATCCTCGTCACGGCGGACGACGACGGCGCGTCGCCGGTTTTCCGGGTCAGCGTTCCGTCCGCTGCCGCCGAGGTGGGCGTCACCCGGGTGACGCAGGACGCCGCGGCGTACACCGACGTCCTCATCTCGCCGCAGGGACGCCACGCGTATGCCCTCCGGAGCTCCTATGCGTTCCCACCCGAGGCCGTGCGCATCGACCTGGCCACCGGTGAAACCACGCGCCTGCCCGCTCCGGCCGAACGCCCGGCCAGTCCCGGACGGCTGGAGCGCATTGCAGCCTCCGCTGCCGACGGTGCCCGCGTCCCCGCCTACCTTGCGCTGCCGGAGGGTGCCTCTGCCGAGTCGCCGGTGCCGCTGCTTCTCTGGATCCACGGCGGTCCGCTGGGCTCCTGGAACGCCTGGACCTGGCGTTGGAACCCCTGGCTCCTGGCGGCCAAGGGATACGCCGTCCTGCTCCCTGATCCGGCCTTGTCCACCGGATACGGGCAATCGCACATCCAGCGCGGCTGGGGTTCCTGGGGCAAGGCGCCGTTCACCGACCTCATGGCGGTCACGGACGCCGCCGTGGAGCGCCCGGATATTGACCATGAGCGGACCGCAGCGATGGGAGGCTCGTTTGGCGGCTACATGGCCAACTGGGTTGCCGGCAATACGGACCGGTTCAAGGCCGTGGTCACCCACGCCAGCCTGTGGGCCCTGGACCAGTTTGGTCCCACCACGGATGCTTCGCAGTACTGGCTGAAGGAAATGACCGAGGAGATGGCACTGGAAAACTCCCCGCATCTCCACGCGGAAAACATCAGCACCCCCATGCTGGTGATCCATGGCGACAAGGACTACCGGGTGCCCATCGGCGAGGGGCTGCGACTCTGGTATGAGCTGCTGTCCAAATCCCGGCTGGCCGCGGACGACGACGGGCAGACGCCGCACCGGTTCCTCTACTTCCCGGACGAGAACCACTGGATCCTCAAGCCGCAGCACGCCAAGGTCTGGTACCAGGTGGTGGAGTGGTTCCTGGCCAAGAACGTCCTGGGCCAAGAGACCGAGCTGCCCGCAGAACTCGGCCTCTAGGCTGTTCGATACTCCGGCTCGGAGGCTGGGGCGTTTGCCGCTTGCTGCTCGTTCCTCCCCGCTGGCCCCCTGCCTCGCAAGCTCGGCCGGGGACCCTCACCAGCGTGGGCCCAGCTTTGACGCAAGCTACGCAAATGTCCCAGCCTCCTTCGCCTCGTAGGATGGCTTTGTGACTGACTCCTTCCACATCCGCCCTGCACGCACCAGCGACGTCCCGGCCATCAAGAAGCTCGTGGCGCCCCTGGCCGAGGAACGCATCCTGATGGCGAAGGAGACCGTGGCCTACTACGAGAGCCTGCAGGAGTTCAGGATCGCCGAGTCCAGCGACGGCGAAATGATCGGCTGCGGGGCGCTGCACGTCATGTGGGAGGACCTTGCCGAAATCCGCACCCTCGCGGCCTCCGGGCAATGGCGGGGCAAAGGGGTGGGGCACGTCCTGGTGGAGAACCTGCTGGAGGAAGCCCGGGCCCTTGGCGTGGCCCGGGTTTTCTGCCTTACGTTCGAGGTGGACTTCTTCAAGCGCCACGGCTTCGAAGTGATGGCCGACCAGTCGGCGGTGGACCCGGAGGTGTACTCGGAGCTCCTGCGCTCCCATGACGAAGGCGTTGCCGAATTCCTGGACCTGGCACGCGTCAAACCGAACACCCTGGGCAACACCCGGATGATCCGCATTCTCTGAATGGCGTCCCGGCAGGGAGGCGATGACCCATCTTTGCATTATTCGAATTGATGGATAAAATAGTCACGGCCGGGATATTGGGGGGCCTCAGGAGAGGGACAGTCATTGGGGGCTGTCCCTTTGCTGCGTCCGGGGCCGGTGCCAAAGGAAAACCGGATCGGACGAACCTACCGCCGTGGCGACCCCGGTAGTAGGGTCGAAAAACACATCCTCCAGGAGCGCAGCCAGGAGCACCGCCATGAAGAAACTCATCAACGATCCCAAATCCGTCGTCCAGGAAGCCGTCCAGGGATTTGGCCTGGCCTACGCCGAACTCGTCACGGTCAGCGAAGACCCCACCTACATCACGCGCAAGGATGCGCCCGTGGCCGGCAAGGTGGGACTGGTTTCCGGCGGGGGCAGCGGCCACGAGCCGTTGCACGCCGGCTATGTGGGCAAAGGAATGCTCGACGCCGCCGTGCCGGGGGCGGTGTTCACCTCACCGACGCCGGACCAGATACTTCCGGCCACCCTGGCCGTCAACTCCGGAGCCGGGGTGGTGCATATCGTCAAGAACTACACCGGCGACGTCCTGAACTTCGAGACCGCCGCCGAGCTCGCCGAGGCCGAAGGCGTCAGCGTCCGCACGGTCCTGGTCAACGACGACGTCGCAGTTGAGGACTCGCTCTACACGGCCGGCCGGCGGGGCGTGGGCGGCACGGTCCTGGTGGAAAAGATCGCCGGGGCCGCGGCGGAACGCGGCGACGACCTCGACGCCGTGGCCGCCATCGGCGAGAAGGTCAATGCCAACGTCAGGACCATGGGCGTTGCGCTGTCCGCCTGCACCGTTCCCCACGCCGGCACCCCGAGCTTCGACCTCGCCGACGACGAGATTGAAATCGGCATCGGAATCCATGGCGAGCCAGGCCGCCACAAAATCCCGATGGAAAACGCAGACAGCATCACCAACCGCCTGCTGGAACCCGTCCTTGGGGACCTGGGCATCAGTGCAGGGGACAAGGTGCTGCTGTTCGTCAACGGCATGGGCGGCACCCCGCTGAGCGAGCTCTACATCGTGTACCGGCGGGCCGTGCAGGTGCTTGCAGATGCCGGCGCCACGGTGGAACGCTCTTTGGTGGGCAACTACATCACCGCCCTGGAGATGCAGGGCTGCTCCATCTCGGTGCTCCGGCTCGATGACGAGCTCACGGAATTGTGGGACGCCCCCGTCCATACCGCTGCCCTGCGCTGGGGCGTGTAGCCATGGGGCTGGACGCGAACTGGGCCGTGAAGTGGCTGACCCTCTGCGCGCAGGCCATGGCCGAGCACCGGGTGGAACTGATCGAACTGGACCGGGCCATCGGGGATTCGGACCACGGGGAGAACATGGACCGCGGCTTCCAGGCGGTCCTGGCCAAGCTCGGCGAATCCACGCCGGAGACCCCGGGTGCGGCCTTGAAGATGACGGCAATGACCCTGATGTCCAAGGTTGGCGGTGCTGCGGGCCCGCTCTACGGCACCGCGTTCCTGCGTGCAGCCACGGCGGTGGGCGATGCTGCCGAGATCGATCCCTCCGCCTGGGCCGATGCGCTGGCAGCCGCCCGGGACGGGATCGTGGCGCGCGGGAAGGCGGAGCCCGGGGACAAGACGATGGTGGACGCGTGGACACCTGCGGTTGACGCTGCGCGGGCCGCCGCGGACGGCGGGAGCGCCGGCCTCCTTGGCGTCCTCGTGGCGGCGGCGGAAGCTGCCGAGGCCGGTGCCGTAGCCACGGATCCGCTGATTGCCCGCAAGGGCCGAGCCAGCTACCTCGGCGAACGCAGTGCCGGGCACCGGGATCCCGGCGCTGTTTCCAGCGCCTTGATCCTGCGTGCGGCAGTCGGGGCTGCCGCGTGACCGTAAGCATCGTGGTGGTCTCCCACAGCGCAAAGATTGCCGACGGCGCCAGGGAACTTGCCGCCCAGATGGCACCTGACGTGGTACTCCTGGCTGCCGGAGGCACCGACGACGGCAGGATCGGCACCAGCCTGGAAAAAGTCCTCGCCGCCCTGGAGCAGGCCGGCGGGGACGGGACAGTGGTCCTCACGGATTTGGGGTCGGCCGTGATGACCGCCGAATCGGCTCTCGAGTTCCTGGGAGATCCCGAAGGCGTCCTGCTCGCAGATGCGCCCCTGGTGGAGGGCCTGGTGGCCGCGGCGGTGGCTGCGCAGGGCGGGGCTGACGCGCAGGCAGTCAAGCGTGCTGCGGAGGCGGCGTTGGGCCCGGCACGCCAGCTGGCGCCGGGTTCCGGTCAGGCCGCCGATGAGGGCCCGGGCGCCGGCACGCCACCGGACTGCACCGGCGACTTCGAACTGGTAAACCAGGCCGGCATGCACGCGCGGCCGGCCGCGAAAATGGCCGGCGGCCTGTCCTCCCTCGACGCGGAAGTGACCATCAACGGGGTGGACGGCGCCTCCATGACGGGCCTGATGACCCTGGGCGCAGGCAAGGGTTCGGTCCTGCATGTGGAGGCCTGGGGCGCGGATGCCGAACGGGCCGTGAGCTACGTGGGCGCCTTGGTGCAGTCCGGCTTCGGTGAACCGTGACGTTCCAATCCGGGGCTTCGCGGTGTGTTCCGGAGGCCTGCGCGCTTTCCTGGGAATAAGCTCGATGCCATGGAACGGCCGCCTGCAGAGAACCCACCGGATATTGAAGTGCTGGACGGCCAGATATCGGTGGAGGAGCTGCTCGCAGAACTCGGGTTCGAGTGGACCGCTGAGCCGGTGGGCGGCGCTGTGGTGCCTGGAACGTCGGGAGGCGAACCTTTCAGCCAGCCGGCACTCTTCTAGGCCGGTTCAGGTCCGCGGGTGCAGTCCCGAGCTGTCCAGCGTGACGGATGCTGACACGACCTTGCCGCACTGCTTGCCGAAGGGATACGCCGCCTGCGGGTGGAGTTCCAGGGTCCGCACGGGCAGCGCGGAGCCGTCTGGAGCGGCGCCGGAGGCCGTGATGGCCATGGGCGATTCCGTCAGGGTTTCCAGCATGAGCATGCCCACCGCGGTGCCGTCGGGCGAGGCCGTGGCGGAACAGATCGCACCAGCGCAGCCTTGGTCAACGGATGCGCTGCCCGGGCGCAGTTCGAGGTCCCCTTCCCGGCACGAGCCGTCCTGGCAGGCGCGAAGATGCAGCCTGCCGACCCGCGGAGCGTAGTCGGCGCTGACTGTGACGGAGACTGCGGTGGCCTGCGCGATCGCCGGGCACGCGCTGGGGGCGGATCCGCACGCCGGCAGTGACACTGCGGCGGTGATCAAAACCAAGAGGAGTCCGGGCCTGCCCATGCTTTCAGGCTACGTCCGAGGCGGAGTTACAGGGCGGTTCGTGCCGGATTCGCGGCAACATCGTTACGCGCCGCGCGCTCACCCGAGCGGGAAGATTCCGATGAACCAGAACAGGGCGATGGCGAAGACTGCGAAGAACGGGATCAGGCAGCCGAGGGCGGCGCGGGACGATGAGGAAACCTGGAACGACTCGTTGGGGTTCGCCGGGTTGTACGCCACCTCCACGAGGGATCCCGGGACGGGCTGCTCGGCAAGGGAGACCTCGGACTTGCCCATGAAGAGGGTGCCCTGCGGATCCGTGAACTGGTAGGTGGGGTAGTGGCGGAGGTTCCGGTTGGAGCCGCCCACGCCACTAGTCCAGCCGGTGGTGCTGCCGGTTACTGTGGCCTGCGTCTTGGGCCAGGCCGCCGTCCGCTGGTCGTGCTGCCTGGTTTTGCGCACGGAGCGCACCAGCGCGACGATGGCGGCGGCAACGAACAGTGCCCACACGATGTACAGAATGATCTTCATGGCTTCCCCCGGTTCCGGTCACCAAGAAGTATGCCATCCCCGTCCCGCACTCCGGGCGCCTCAGGCCGGGAGCCGGTAGCCGCCGTCGTGCATTTCTGCCAGGCCGTCAGCGAGCAGCCCGGCAAGCGCCCGTTCCAGCTGTTCGGGCGCGGAGTTGAGCCGGTGCAGGGCGGCCAGCGGCACGCCGACGCCTTCCGGGGCGAAGCCGAGGTCGGCGGGTTCGCGCTGGAACATCTCCGGCGGCACGGGCGCATCGGCCAGCCGCAGGACGGCCAGGACGGCGCCGCGGACCTGCCGGTCGGTGCCGTGCCAGGCCTGGCCTTTGGGCACGTACGACGGCGGCGGCTCACCCGCCGCGAGCCAGGCACAGGAGTCCTTCACCGGGCACGCGGCACACTTGGGTGCCCGGGCCGTGCACACCAGCGCTCCCAGCTCCATGACCGCAGCGTTCCAGCGCACGGAGGTGTCGTCGTCGTCCGGCAGCAGTGCCGCGGCCAGGCGCATCTCCGCCGCGGTCAGCGCGGGGGCGGGAAGGGCGACGCCGGAGATCAGCCGGGCGTGCACCCGGCGGATGTTGGTATCCACCACCGTTTCCCGGCGTCCGTACGCGAAGGCGGCCACCGCCGCCGCCGTATAGCTGCCCACCCCGGGAAGTGCCAACAGGGCCGCGTACGTGTCCGGGACCTTGCCGCCATGGTCCTGCACAATGGCCGTGGCCGCGGCGTGCAGCCGGAGTGCCCGCCTGGGGTAGCCCAGCCGGCCCCAGGACCGCACGGCTTCGCCCGCGGGTTCGCCGGCCAGGCCGGCCGGGGTGGGCCAGCGCTTGAGCCATTCGTGCCAGACGGGAAGCACCCGCACCACGGGGGTCTGCTGCAGCATGATCTCGCTGACCAGTACGCCCCAGGGGGAGCAGTCAGGCTCGCGCCAGGGGAGGTCGCGGGCGATGCCGGCGAACCAGCCGTTGATCCGGTGATGGAGCAGCTGCAGGCGGTCCGGGCCGGGCACGGCCGGGGTGGTGGAGGTGGTTTGAGTGTCGATTCCAACACTGTAGTTGATCGTTTCCGGCCCGCTGAAAACCGGTTGTGACCAGAGCGATGGCGGCCCGGCGGCGTGGTGGCGGTGCAGAACCAGAGGCGTTCCATAGCCTAGGAGGATGGGCAGGCAAGGCAATTCATCAGCACGCGGCACGGCATCCGGTTCCAGCAGCGTCCGGAAGCCGAGCCCGGCCGTGTACCGTCGCCGCCGGCTGGCAGCCGGCGGTGCCCTGCTCCTGGTGATTGCCCTGGTGCTGGGCGGCCTCGCCCTGGCGGGGGCTTTCAAGGGCGGCTCGCAGCAGGCCTCCTCGACGCAACCTTCCACCGCTGATCCGGAGGCCTCCCCGGCGCCGCCCGCCACCCCGTCCGCGACGCCCTCCGCAACGCCGTCGCCCACTGCCGCAGCCACCCCCACGTGCAACCAGAGCCTGGTGACCGTGACGGCGTCCACGGACAAGGCCGCCTATGGTCCCGGTGAAAACCCGATGCTCACGCTGAAGGTCACCAACGGCGGAACCGTGCCCTGCGAGGTCAACATTGGAACCTCGCAAATGGAGTTCCTGGTGACCAGCGGCTCGGACCGGATCTTCTCCTCAAAGGACTGCCAGGCATCAAGCGAGGACCTGGAGAAGGTCATTGCTCCCGGCGCCAGCGAAACCGCCAACTTCCCCTGGGGCCGGAACCGCAGCGCCGATGGCTGCAAGCCCGTTTCGGCAGCACCCGGCGGTGGCGGGGCGTACTACATCTTCACCGCGAAACTGGGCTCGCGGGCCAGCCCGAAGGCCGTATTCCAGCTGAACTGACCCCAGCTTGTGGGAAACCGCCGGGAAGTTTCCTGGGGCGGCTAGTTGGGGCGGTGTCTAGAGGAATCGGTCCAGGAGACTTGCTTCGGCCATCCGGCTGAGTCCTTCGCGGACCGTGCGGGCGCGCTGGTCGCCGATGCCGTCCACGGTCATCAGGTCATCGATGGTGGCTGCCATCAGGAACTGCAGGCCCCCGAAATGGTCCACCAGGCGGTCGGCCACGGCCTTGGGGACTGCCTTCAGGCCGGACAGCAGCCGGTAGCCGCGCGGCTGCACGACGGCATCGAGATTGGCCTCGCCGCCGGCGAATCCCACGATCGCCGAAATTTTGCCCAGGTCGATCAATTCCGTTGGCCCCAGGTTCACCAATTCGCTGACGGCCTTCTCGATGTCCTCCGCGGAGGCGTTGGGGCTGGCGTAGTCGCGGATGATCACATCGCTGCCGGGGCCCCGCCCCACGGTGAGTTCGTCGAGCTGGAGGGAAAGAAGCCGGCCGTCCTCGCCGAGTTCCAGGACATACTGGGAGATTTCCTCGGAGATGCGGCGGACCATTTCCTGCCGCTGCAAGGTCACGGCCACATCCCGCACCGTCACCATCGCCTCGATTTCCAGGGCCGAAGGGGAGCTGGTGACCTGGTCCAGCCGGGCTCGGTAGCGCTCAAGGGTGGCAAGGGCCTGGTTCGCGCGCGCCAGGACGTTTTCGGAGCCTTCCAGGACGTGCCGGAGGCCATTGACGTAGAGGGCGATGATCTGCATGGACTGGCTCACGGAGATTACCGGGACGCCGGTCTGTTTGGCCACCCGCTCGGCCGTGCGGTGGCGGGTTCCGGATTCCTGCGTCTCGATGCTTGAGTCCGGGACCAGCTGGACGGCGGCCCGCAGGATGTTGCCGGCATCCTTGTCGCAGATGATGGCGCCGTCCATCTTGGCCAGCTCGCGCAGCCGGGTGGGCGAGAACTCGATCCCGATGTCGAAGCCGCCGGAGCAGATGGAGTCGATGGTCCGGTCGGAGCCCAGGACGATCAGCGCGCCGGTACGCCCGCGGAGGATGCGTTCCAGGCCGTCGCGGAGGGGCGTTCCGGGGGCCACCCTGCCCAGAGTGGCCCGCAGCGATTCTTCGGGGCTCCGCGCCATGGTGTTTCCCTTCAAAGGTGCGGACCGCCGGCTGCGGGAATGCCGGCATCCGCAGTTGGCCGGCAGGATCAAAAAGTGCGCTGATTCCCGCAAGCTCAATGATAGGGGTAAGAATCGCCACTTCCGCACGGGCAAGCCCCAAAGTGCCTCATTAGGGGGTGCACGGAACAGCCGGGAAAGTGGGCGCCGCAGCCGGTCCAGGGAGGGCACTTTCCCCTTCGTTGGCCCGGGCTCCAGGCACTGCTCAGGAGGACCCGGTGGCCAAGGGCGTCACGGTCCTGGTGCTTTCGTCCCAGAGTCTGGCGCCGGTGCACCGGCCCTCGATCCGCAGGTCCAGCAGGTCCATCGCTGTTCCGAGCTGGGCCCCGGCGATGCGGCGGGCAATGGTGACGTGCGGCGTCCAGGCGCCCGGACGCGTCAGTGGAAGCGCCCCGGACACGTCCCGGTGCAGCGCGCGGTGCAGGTCCAGCAGGGCGGGATCCAGCAGGACCGAGCGGGCCAGGACGTACTTCCCCGTACCCGCAGGGAAAATGATCGCCCCGGAGAACGTCACGTCCAGGGGCAGCCGGTCCCAGGGCCCATCCGGACCGGCCTCCAGCCCTGCGCCTGCCGCCAGCGTGATGTGCGGGCTGTTGCTGGGGGAGGTGTGCGCCGCCAGGCTGGGGAGGCCGGCGGCCGCAAGCCGTGCCCAGTCGGCCCTGACCAGGGAATCGGTGGGGTCATCGAAGACCAGCTCGATGCTGCGCATGAACACATCATGCCGTTCCCGCGGCACGATGGTGGGAACTTCAGCGTTTACGTTCCCTGAGCATCCGCTCCAGGTCACGGCTGACTTTGGAGAGGGAAGCTGCCCGGAGCGCCTTGTGTTCGGCGGCCGACTGGACCCCGCGCTTCCGCGACGCCCCTGGGTGCCTGGCGGGAGCCGGGTCGGCAGTTCCGGCGGTGGCCAGGCCTGCCGCGAGGTTATTGCCGAGGTTTGTAGCCAGCGGATCGAAGAAGAGGTTGCCGGAGAAGGTGGAGCGTGCATCATCCGCCCAAGCTAGCCGGTAGGCATTTCGTGTCCTTGAACGTCCGGTTTCGCACTCGTTAAGCGGAACGGCTCCCGTTTGCGGCCCTGCGATAAACTTGTACTTTGGCCGCTTGCCAATGACATTCCCCGCCCTTGAGCCGCAGCGCACTAACCGACAGGCCCCTGGGCAGCCACAACCGCAGCGAAAGTAGCACCGTGTCCCAAGATGTCCTGACCCCCGCCCGGATCTCCGAGATTCACAAGGAAGCAGGCCGCCGCAGGACCTTCGCCGTCATTTCCCACCCGGACGCCGGCAAGTCCACGCTCACCGAAGCGCTGGCGCTGCACGCAAAGGTGATCGGAACGGCCGGCGCCTCCAGCGGCAAGGCCAACCGCAGGGAAACGGTCTCGGACTGGATGCAGATGGAAAAGGACCGCGGTATCTCCATCAGCTCTGCGGCGCTGCAGTTCTCCTACCGGGATACCGTCATCAACCTGCTGGACACCCCCGGCCACGCGGACTTCTCCGAGGACACCTACCGGGTGCTCGCCGCCGTCGACTGCGCCGTGATGCTGGTGGACGCCGCCAAGGGCCTGGAAACCCAGACCATGAAGCTCTTCGAGGTCTGCAAGCAGCGCAACCTGCCCATCATCACCGTCATCAACAAGTGGGACCGCCCGGGCCTGGACGCCCTGGCCCTGATGGATGAAATCACCGAACGCACCGGCCTGCAGCCCATGCCGCTGACCTGGGCCGTGGGCATCTCGGGCGATTTCCGCGGCGTCTGGGACCTCCGCAACGACCGCTTTGCCCGGTTCCAGCGGAACAACGCCGGCGCCCAGATCGCCATCACGGAGTACTTCACCCCGGAGGAAGCCGCCGAAAACCAGGGCAGCAACTGGTCCGACGCCGTGGATGAGGCCGGCCTGGTCATCGAGTCCAACCTCGAGTTCGACGTCGATGCCTTCCACGCCGGCAAGGCCACCCCCATCCTGTTCAGTTCGGCCGCCCTCAACTTCGGTGTCAAGGAACTGCTGGACGCCTTGGTGGATTTCGCCCCGCCCGCAGCTCCCCGGCCGGACATCGACGGCAACCCCCGCGCGGTGGAAGCACCGTTCTCCGGGTTCGTGTTCAAGGTCCAGGCCGGCATGAACAAGGCGCACCGGGACCACGTGGCCTTTATCCGCGTCTGCTCGGGCGTCTTTGAGCGCGGCATGGTGGTCACCCAGACCCGCACCGGCAAATCCTTCGCCACCAAGTACGCGCAGCAGGTCTTCGGGCGCGAACGCGAGGTCATCGACGAGGCCTACCCCGGGGACGTGGTTGGCCTGGTCAACGCTTCCTCGCTGCGGGTGGGTGACAGCCTGTTCCTCGAGGAGGCGGTGGAATACCCGGCCATCCCGCTGTTCGCCCCGGAGCACTTCCAGGTGGCACGGTCCAAGGACCCCAGCAAGTTCAAGCAGTTCCGCCGCGGCATCGAACAACTCGAGCACGAGGGCGTCATCCAGCTCCTCCGCTCAGACCTCCGCGGCGACCAGGCGCCGGTGCTCGCCGCCGTCGGACCGATGCAGTTCGAGGTGGTGGAGGACCGCATGGCGCACGACTTCAGCGCTCCCATGCGCCTGGAGCGCCTGCCGTACTCCCTGGCCCGGATTTCGACGGCGGATGCCATGCCCGCCCTGGCCAACGTCCCCGGCGCGGAGGTGCTCCTGCGGTCCGACGGCGAATACCTCGCCTTGTTCAACGACGTTTGGGCGCTGCGGCGGATCGAGAAGAACCATCCGGACCTGACGCTCGTGCCCATCGGCACGCACAACCCGGCGAAGTAGGGCGGCTCCGTTGCCTGACATGCCTGTACAACCACGCGTCCTGGTCACCGGCGCCGGAACCATCAACCCGCTCGGTTCCACCGTGAAGGAAACCTGGGAGGCCCTGCTGGACGGTCGCTCAGGGATTGCGGAGCTGACCCAGGACTGGGCGGAGCAGTTGCCGGTCAAGATCGCCGGGCAGGTCACGGCGGACCTTTCGGAGCACCTTGGCACCCGTGAAATGAAGCGGATGGACCGCTGCGGCCAGCTGGCCCTGGTCGCGGCGCGGGAAGCCTGGACCCAAGCGGGCACCCCGGACGTGGACCCGGAGCGGTTCGCCGTGGTGATCGGCTCCGCCTACGGCGGCCTTGGCTCCACCCTTGAGCAGGACCGCGCGCTGGGACGCTCCGGCCCGCGCAAGGTGTCCCCGCACACCCTCACCCGCCTCATGGTCAACGGTCCCGCCGCATGGGTGTCCATCGACCTCGGTGCCCGTGGCGGCGCCCGGACGCCCGTGAGCGCCTGCGCCTCAGGGGCTGAGGCGATTGTGCAGGGCGCCGAAATGATCCGCTCGGGTGTGGCCGACGTCGTGATTGCCGGTGGGGTGGACGCCTCGGTGAACGATCTGGTGATCAGCGGCTTTTCGCAGATCCGTGCCCTGTCCACGCGCGCCGGCGATCCGCAGCGCGCCTCCCGCCCGTTCGACGGCGGCAGGGACGGCTTTGTGCTGGCAGAAGGCGCCGCGGTGGTGGTGCTGGAGAGTGAGGCGCACGCACGTGCGCGCGGTGCCGCCGTACTGGGCGCCGTTGCCGGCGGGGCCGTGACCTCGGACGCCAACGACATCGTGGCCGCGGACCCGGCCATGCAGCGCCGGGTCATGCAGAAGGCGCTTGACTCCGCCGGGATGCAGCCGGCGGACATCGGATTCATCCATGCGCATGCCACCTCCACTCCCGTTGGTGACCGGCTGGAAGGCCAAGCCATCAATGCCGTTTTCGGCGCCGACGTGCCGGTCACCTCCACCAAGGGGCACACCGGCCACCTGCTCGGCGGTGCCGGCTCGCTGGCCGCCGTCGTGGTCCTCGAAGCCCTGCGGACCGGCCAGGTGCCGGGAACGCTGAACGTCGAGGAGCAGGACCCCGACGTGGACCTTAACGTCATCACCGAAGGCACCCACCGCCTTCCGCCGGGATTTGCCCCGGCAGGGCTGGTGAATGCCTTCGGCTTTGGCGGCCACAGTGTGGCCCTGGTGATAACGGGCGCGTAGGCTACGCGCCCAGCGCGGCGGCCGCTTCGGCGGGGGTGACCTCGCCGTTGATGCGCCGGTTCAGGTGCCAGGGGTTGGTGTCCTGCAACGCTTCGGGGAGCAGTTCCTGGGGCAGGTCCTGGTAGGCCACCGGGCGCAGGAAGCGGTTGATGGCCAGGGTTCCCACTGAGGTGGTGCGGGTGTCGGACGTGGCGGGGAAGGGGCCGCCGTGGACCATGGCGTGGCCTACTTCCACTCCGGTGGGCCAGCCGTTGACGATGATGCGTCCCACTTTTTGTTCGAGGACGGGGATCAGGTGTGCCGCCGTCGGGTAGTCCGATTCGGTGAGCTGCAGGGATGCGGTGAGCTGGCCCTCTATCCGGGAGGCAGCCTGCAGCAGGTCTTCGATGCTCTTGTAGCGGATCACCAGGGACGTTGCGCCGAAGATTTCCTGGTGCAGGATGGGGTTGCCTGCGAACTGGTCCACGCCGGTGCCGTAGATGGCCGGTGCCGGGGCGTTTTCGGTGGGGCCGGGAGTGCCCTGGCCGATGAGTTCGACGCCGGCGGCCGAGCTGAGCGCTTCGGTTCCGGTGTTCCAGGACGCGGCGATGCCTTCGGTGAGCATGGTTTGGCCTGTGCTGGCGGCGATGGCGCGTCCGACGGCGGCGGCGAGGTTGTCTCCCGGCTCGCCTGCGGGGGCGAACAGCAGGCCGGGGGAGGTGCACAGCTGGCCTGAGCTGCCCGTGACGGACGCGACGTACTGCCGGGCCAGGGCATCGACGCTTTCGGGGCTGCCGGCGAGGGCGCCCTCGAACACGAAGACCGGGTTCAGGGACGACATTTCCGCGTAGACCGGAATGGGTTCCGGGCGGGCGCCGGCGGTGCGCATCAGGGCGATGCCGGCGGACTGGGATCCGGTAAACCCGACGGCCTTGATGGCTGGGTCTGCCACAAGAGCCTGGCCGATGCTGGAGCCCGGGCCGTAGATCAGGGAGAAGACGCCGGGGTGCAGGCCGTGGTCCTTGACGGCTTTGGTGACGGCCTGGCCCACGAGTTCGCTGGTGCCGGGGTGGGCGTTGTGGGCCTTGAAGACCACAGGGCAGCCGGCGGCGAGGGCCGAGGCGGTGTCTCCTCCCGCCGTCGAGAAGGCGAGCGGGAAGTTGCTGGCGCCGAACACGGCCACTGGGCCAAGCGGGATCTGCCGCTGGCGGATGTCTGCGCGCGGGAGCGGTGTGCGGTCCGGGATGGCGGGGTCGATGCGGACGCCGCGGAAGTCGCCTTGGCGGACCACTCCGGCGAACAGGCGCAGCTGGCCGGTGGTGCGGGCACGTTCGCCTTGGAGCCGGGCTGCGGGCAGCCCGGTTTCCTGGCAGGCGCGGGTGATGAGGTCATCACCGATGGCGTCGATGTTGTCCGCGATGGCTTCCAGGAACGCGGCGTGGGTTTCCGGGTCCAGGGCGCGAAATGACGGGAACGCTTCGGCGGCTGCGGCCGTTGCGGCCTTGAGCTGTTCCGCGGTGAGCAGGGAATAGGCCGGTTCCAGGGCCTGGTTGGTGGATGGATCGAAGCCGTTAGTGGTCTTTCCGTCGCCGGCAACCGTCCGGCCGGCGATGAGTGAATGTCCGGTGAGGTTCATGGGTTTCCTCCTGTGGTGGGAGTGGTGCTGTTTGTCTCTCAGGAAACGGTGGCGATCAGGGCTTTGAGGTCCGCGAGGTCCTGCGGAGCCAGGTTCTGCAGCGGGGTGCGTACCGGCCCTGCCGACCGGCCGATGGCGTCCAGGCCGCCCTTGACGATGGACACCGAGTAGCCTTTCACGCGGTCGCGGATGTCCAGGTAGGGGATCACGAAGTCGTTGAGCTTCCTGTTGACGGCGGCGCGGTCGTTGTTGCGGACATCCTGGTAGAAATCCAGTGCGAACTGCGGGACGAAGTTGTACATGGCACTGGAGTAGGTGCTCATCCCCAGCTGCAGCAGGGGCAGGGCGAAGGTTTCGGCGGTGGGCAGGCCGCCCAGGTAGAAGAGCCGGTCACCGAGCTTGGCGTACACGCGGGCGTCATGTTCCAGGTCTCCCACGCCGTCCTTGAACCCGATCAGGTTCTGGTGCCGATCGGCCAGGGTTGCCACGGTGGTGTCCTTGTAGATGGCGTTGGCGCGGTTGTAGATGATGACGCCGAGCGAGGTTGCGCGGCAGACGGCACTGACGTGCTCGGCCAGCCCTTCCTGGTCCGCTTCGGTCAGGTAGGGCGGCAGCAGCAGGATGCCTTCTGCGCCGGCGGCTTCTGCCGCCCTGGCGTTTTCGATGGCCTGGGCGGTGGACCCGCCGGCCGATGCCAGCACGGGGACCCGGGCTCCCACTTCGTCGACGGCGGTGCGCACCACACGTTCCGATTCGGCCGGGGTGAGGGAGAAGCCTTCCCCGGTGCCGCCGGCAGCGAACAGGCCGGCCACCGGGAAGCTTGCCTGCCACGCGAGGTGCTTGCGGTAGTTCTCCTCGTCGAACGCCAAGTTTGCATCAAATGAGGTGACGGGAAAGGACAGCAGTCCTTCCTTGAGGGTGTCCGCCAGTTCCTGGGGTGTGTACCTTGCCATGGGGTCCTCCGGTGTGTTGCCGCGGGCGGCGGGTCTGGGTGGTTTTCTCCAGCCTAGGGACCGTTATTGATGCCTGTCCAAGTGCTTTTTGGGATGCTTTGATACCTTTGAGGCATCGCGGGTCTACGCCAAGTGCCTTGCGCCGGGCCCGGGAGGTTACTCCGTGGCGAATTCCAGGTCCCGCAGCAGGCGGGAGAGCGCGGGGTTGGTGATCCGCCGGTTCCACAGGGCGTGCAGTTCCACTGGCTCGCGGCTCCCGCCCTTCAGTGGCAGGAAGCCGACGCCGTGGATGCCCAGCGTGGTGGCCGAGTGGGGAACGAAGGCCAGACCGCGCTTTGCGGCCACCAGCGAAACCATGGTGAGGATCTGGCTGACCGTATGCACCACGTTGGCGTGCCGTACGGGGAACATGCGGACCACGAGGTCGTAGAAATATCGGGCCTGGGTGGGGGAATGCATGATCAGCGGCTCGTCGTTGAGGTCGTCCGCGGTGACCGGCCGGTCCAGGAGTGCGAGCCGGTGACCTTCCGGTACGGCAAGCATCATGGATTCCCGGTAGAGCAGGCGCGAGTCAAAGGTGGTCTGGTCGAAGGGTGGGCGGGCGAGGCCCAAGTCCAGTTCGCCGGTCAGCAGCCCCGCAAGCTGCTCGCCGGTGACCAGTTCCTGCAGCTCGATATCGACGTCGGGGATGATGCGTGACAGCTCGTCCAGCACGGGGCCAAGAATGCTGAAGCCGCTGGCTGCCGTGAAACCGATCCGCAGCACGCCCGAGCGTCCGGACGCGATCCGGCGGGCCGTTGCAGGCGCGCGTTCCGCCAGCGCCATGAGCCGTCGGGCCTCGTCCAGGAAGGTCCGGCCGGCGGAGGTGAGCTCCACCTTGCGGTTGTCCCGCTCCAGCAGTTCGGCCCCGACGATCTTCTCCAGCTTTTGGATCTGCCGGCTCAGGGGAGGCTGCGTCATGTTCAGCCGCTCGGCAGCCCTGCCGAAGTGCAGCTCCTCGGCTACGGCGATAAAGCCGGCCAGTTGATCGAACGTGAACATGATGCCCTCCGGGTATCAAAAGGTGACGACTTAGCTTAGCCGGGCATCGCAATGTCAGTGGCCGCCGTCAGGGCCGGGCCAAGGAACAGCTGCAAGCTCCCGCCTAAGCCGGTGAAAGGTCCTGGAGCAGCGCGTCCAGGACGGGCAGCTGGCCTTTCACGAGTTTGAGCCGGGCCTCTTGCTCCGGGAACCACCGGGCGTCGTCGACCTCGGGGTAGTGCTGGATCCTCCCCGATCCCTTGGGCCATTCAAGGGGAAAGGTGTTGCTGCGGATGGCGTCCGGTGCAAATCCGGCCTGGGCTGCGAAGACGGTAATGATTTTTCCCGACGACTGCCGGAACTCACCCAACAGGCGGTATTCGGCATCTGGGGCGGGGACACCCATTTCCTCGGCGAATTCGCGCAGCGCCGCGGCCAGGGCGTCCTCGCCGTTGGAGTACTCCCCTTTGGGGATGGACCAGGCGTGGGCGTCCTTGCGGCTCCAGAACGGGCCACCCATGTGGGCGATCCACACCTGCAGCCCATCGCCGGGGCCGGCCGCGTTGCCCTGATGCCGCTGGTACAGCAGGATGCCTGCACTTCGAACCGGCATTTGGGTCCCTTCCCGGCTGTTGTTGGTGACGCTCAATCGCCGTCCGCCGTTAACGTGGTATTCACGGCCCTGCTTTAGGTTATTCCTTCAGGCACTCTGCTCGAAGGGACCCGGTCATGGCCAATATTGCTGAGGTTTTTGGACGGCTCACGCCGGAGGAAGTTGCTGAACTCCGCAGCCTTGGTCCGCAGGGCCACCTGCCGCGCCACCTGGTGGAGGCGCTGGACCGCGCCGCCGGAGGAACAGGATCGGGCCGCGGCTACTACGTGGCAAACGGCAACGTCAGCCCAACCGGCGGGCCCCTTATGGTGCTGCGCAGTGACGTCTCGAACTGGTTGACCGGCTCCGGTTCCTGATCGCCGCCCCGGGCGGCTCACGATTCCGGCAGGATGAAGGTGGCGCTGGTGCCGGCACCGGGTGTGCTGGCCAGGCTGATCGATCCGCCGTGGCCTTCCACGATGGTCTTGCTGACCGGCAATCCCAGGCCTGCCCCCGGTATGGCGGTGGACCGCGAGCGTGCGGAGCGGAAGAACTTGGTAAACGCCTGTTCCTGCTCTTCTTCGCTCATGCCCATGCCGGTGTCCGTGATGGAACAGACCAGACCGGCGTCGGTCCTGGCTGCGGTGGCGGTGATGAGCCCACCGTCCGGGGAGTATTTGACGGCGTTGGACAGCAGGTTGTGCAGGACCTGGCTGATCCTGGCAGGATCGGCGCGCACCGGGAGTGGCTGCTCCACCTCGAGCTTCACGCTCAGGCCGTTCCCGGCCGCGCGGGGCAGTGCGGCGTCCACCGCACGGGTCACCAGCTGGGCAAGGTCCGTCTCCTCCAGGCACAGTTCCACGCGCTCGGATGCCACGGCAATGAGGTCGTCCACCAGCCCCATGAGATGGTCAGCGTTGCGCCGGACCACCAGCAGCTCTGCGCGGATATCGTCGTGGCCGGGCTCGTCGAGGACCAGTTCCAGGTAGCCGAGGATTGATGTCAGGGGAGTCCGCAGCTCGTGCGAAACGGTGGCCACGAAGTCGTCCTTGGCGGCCAGGGCGCTGATCAGGTCGGTCACATCCGCGAAGGTGATGACCCCGCCGCCTTCCTGGCTGCCTGCGGCAGGAAACCCGTGCGAGCTTACCGAGTACGCGCGTTGGCTGTCTTCGGGTCCGGCCCAGTAGAGCTCGTCCATGAAAGCCTCCCCGGCGGCCGCGCGCTCGGCAGGACGTGACCCGGCCCGAACGCAGGTGGTGCGGTCTGCCGCCAGCAGCTGGGTAGTTCCGCCTCCTGGTTCAACAAGGCCGACCAGGGCAGGATCGGACTGCAGGGTCTTGTTCGTCAGCACGGTGTTGCCGTTGCGGTCCACCACCCACACGCCCACGCCCACGGCGCCGAGTACTGCATCAAGCAGGTTCTGGCGCCGGACGCTTTCGTCCAGCGTCCTGCCAAGGTGGTATTCGCTGTCCATCAGCTTGGTCCGGTGCCGGCGGATGGTGGTGGCCACAACGTGCGCGGTTACGGCCATGACGGACATGACCAGGGGGAGGATGAGGACGCGGATCATCGAGCCGGCAGCTGGCGGCGACCCAAGCGCTGCGGCCGGGACCACGGTGCTGAGGACGGTCCCGGCAATCGCGAGGGCGGGCATGTACGGCCGGACCTGGGCCGATAGCCAGATGACGGGGAACACCAGCGTCATGCTCAGGACGCTGAAGGACGGGCCCCCTGCCTCGCGGGTAAAGCCGATGGCGAGGCAGTCAAGAAGCGGGATGACGGCGAATGCCCCGGATGGGAGCCGGCCCCACGGCAGGGCGATGCACGCTGCGGCGATCGCCAGGTGGAACAGCAACGCGTTCAGGAACCTGCTGTCCGCCAAGGTCCATGGGCTGAACATGGCCGCCGCCACGACTACCAGTGCCACCGTCAGGCTGACGGGCAGTTGGCTGGCCATCACCCGTTGCCGGGCGCTGAGGCCACCGAAGAGCCCGTCAAGCCGGTCCGACACCACTGGTTCGGGCAGCGCAATGCGTGCCTGGCCGGGCACATCGCTTGTGCCCTGCGCTTCCCGGATTACCACGCTGCCCCCAGCACAGAAATGTCATGCCTCCGTTTGCTAAAGGTCCTGCAGCCACAGTACCCGGGTGAATGCAGGTTCTCACGGTGGGCGCCGGGTTTATTGGCATGGGGTCATCCGATCAAAAGGCTCAGCGCCTCCGTCAGGTGTTCCACTTCCCGCACCGAGAAGCCGGCGGGCACGGGTCCGGGCCCCGCATGGCTGGCGGGCACCACAGCATGTGTGAATCCCAGCCGGTGGGCCTCCTGGATGCGCTGGTTGATGCCCGGTACCGGACGGACCTCGCCGGCCAGCCCCACCTCGCCGAAAGCAATCAGCCGGATGGGCAGCGGTTTGCGGGCCTTCGCCGATGCTACGGCGAGGGCCACGGCGAGGTCCGTGGCCGGTTCGCTGAGCTTGACGCCGCCAACGGTGGCGACGTAGGAATCGTCTTTGTGCAGCATGGTGCCTGCGCGCTGCTGCAGTACCGCCAGCAGCATTGACACCCGTGAACCGTCCAGGCCGCTGGTGGCCCGGCGCGGCTGCGAGTTGGGACTTTCGGCCAGGAGCGATTGAACCTCGGCGAGCAGGGGGCGGCGCCCCTCCATGGTGACCGTGATGCAGGTGCCCGAAACCGGGTCCTTGGTCCGGCTGACGAACAGCCCGCTGGGATCGGCGAGGCCCTCGATTCCATTTTCGTTGAGGTCGAAGCAGCCCACGTCATCGGTGGGGCCATACCGGTTCTTCACGGCGCGCAGCATCCGCAGCCGGGAGTGCCGCTCGCCCTCGAACTGGCACACCACGTCCACCAGGTGTTCCAGGAGCCGCGGCCCGGCGATCGAACCGTCCTTGGTGACGTGCCCCACCAGCAAAGTGGTCATGTTCCGCCGCTTGGCCGCGGCAATGATCGATGCCGCCACCTCGCGCACCTGGGAAACGCCGCCGGCGCTGCCATCCACGTCCGCACTGCTGAGGGTCTGCACGGAGTCCACGATCAGCAGCCGCGGTTCTATTTGTTCCACCTGGCCCAGCGCCTGGCCCAAGTCCGTCTCCGCGGACAGGTACAGGGATTCCGCGACGGCGTCGATCCGCTCCGCGCGCAGCTTCACCTGCGCTGCCGACTCTTCCCCCGTGACGTAGAGGACGTCCTGGGCCGTCCGGGCGAACTTGGCGGCCACGTCCAAAAGCAGCGTCGACTTGCCCACGCCGGGTTCGCCCGCCAGCAGGATTACGGCGCCGGGAACCAGCCCGCCGCCCAGGACGCGGTCCAGCTCGTCCACGCCGGTGGGCAGGAACGCCGCCGTGGTGGCGTCCACATCCGCGATGCGGCGCGCCGGCTCCAGCACCGTTGTTGCGGCCGTTGTCCGGGCCACCGCGGTGCCCGTTTCCTCAACGGTGCCCCACGCCTGGCACTCGCCGCAACGGCCCACCCATTTGGCGGTGGTCCAGCCGCATTCGGCGCATTTATAGGCGGGCGCTTTTGATGCCCGGGAAGTCTTTGTTGCCATGGGTTCAACCCTAGTGGCGTGCACTGACATCAGCGTCGATGCGGGGTTCGACCCCACCCGTTCCCTGGCCTCGCAAGCCCGGCCACGGAACCCCTGCGGCGGTGGCCCAGGCCCAACCACCGGTTTTTACAGCGCGGGCAGGATGTCCCTGGCCTCGGCCGCGTCCATGCCGGTTGCTTCCAGCAGGTCCACCATGAGGGGGCGGAACAGCATGACCACCGTTTCGCCCTCCAGCCGCTGGACCTCCAGCAGCTTCGGGTGCAGCCGCAGCGCTATTTCACTGAGGTCGCGCCGGGCCGTGCGCAGGTGGGCGCGCCGGACGCCGTCGTGCGTTTCCGCCAGGCCCAGCGAGAGCTCGTCAATCGCGGCAGCGGTCTCCTGGAGCACCCCGGCAATGCTGTCCGTGGCCTCGTCCGAGAGGGCGGTGTGGTTGATGGCGCTGGTCAGCCGCCGCGCGAAGACGCGGCTGTTCCGCAGCGCCAGATCGATGAAGTCCAGCGACTGCTTCAGCCGGTCAAGCTCTTCACGGTGCCGCCGGTAGGCCGGCGCCAGCGTGGCCACCTCCCCTGACGCCCGGAGGGACTGGCGCATGGCATCCACCAGGGGCTGGCAGTTCCTGCCGCGGATCAGCGCGTGCCACGCCTGCGTGGAATCGCTGTTCACCAGCGCACCGGCGCATTCACGCAGGACTTCGGCCAGTTCATGCAGCAGCTTCTGGACGTCACGCCGCGGCTCACGGCGGGGGTCCTTGGGCACCAGGATGGTCACCAGCAGCGCGCACAGGCCCCCCACCACGGCGTCGATACTTCGGGTGAACGGGCCACCGGACGGCGCCGGCAGCAGCACCACCAGCAGCGATTGGAGTGCCAACTGGGTGGTGAAGATGTTTCCGCTGTCCAGGAACCGGGCCAGCAGGATGGAGAAGAGAAGCACGACGGCGGCCACCCAGATTTCGCCGCCCAGCCAGTGCAGGAGCAGGTCGCCCACGGCGATGCCGATGGTGCAGCCAAGCCCCACCTCCATCACCCTGCGCAGCCGCGGCTCACGCGAGAATCCCAAGGCGATCAGCGAGGACGTGGCGGCGAACAGGGGGCCTGAGTGGCCCAGGACGTACTCCGCGAAAGCGTAGGCACCCACTGCGCAGACGGTCATCTGGATGGCCGGCACGAAGGAGTTGCGGCTGCGGATCAGCCCGGTCCGGATGCGGGCGCGCAGGAACCGCCGGCTTGCTGAGAGTCCTGCTGGGATGGCCATGCGGTCAAGTCTATTCAGTGCCCGTCCACTGCCGGGCACGGCTCCACTACGGCTGCGCATGTGATCTGCGCAATGGTGACCCGGCATTTGTCAGCCAATATCCCGCCGTCGTTAATCATCCGTTCACTTTGGAAAGCCCATCCCGTTACCTGCGGCCCATAACTTTCTTGAAGGTACACAACGTACGCATCGCGCAGCAGGGTTCTCCGTCCCTGTCCCGCACCTGAATAACCCTGGAAGGGGTACATCTAGTGAAGGCACTTCGCTTCGGCCGCCACGCGGCTATCGCTGTTATCGCTGCGGGCGCACTCGCGCTGTCCGCCTGCGGTTCAGACAACGCCACGGGCACCGCGCCTGCAGGCAACCAGGCTTCCTCCGGCCCCAAGGTCACCGGCACGCTGACCGGCATCGGCTCCTCCGCGCAGGGTGCGGCCATGGACGCATGGAAGACGAACTTCGCCTCCGCCAACTCCGGCGCCAGCGTGCAGTATTCCCCGGACGGCTCCGGTGCCGGCCGCAAGGCTATCCTCGACGGCTCGGCCCAGTTCGCCGGCTCGGATGCCTACCTGAGCGATGCCGAGTACGCCTCCTCGAAGGACAAGTGCGGCACCGATGGCGCCATCAACGTCCCGGTCTACATCTCCCCGATCGCCGTGGCCTTCAACGTTCCCGGTGTCACCGACCTGAAGCTGGACGCCACCACCGTCGCCAAGATCTTCCGCGGCCAGATCGCCAAGTGGAACGACCCCGCGATCGCCGCCCTGAACGCGGGCGTCTCGCTGCCCGACCTCAAGGTCACCCCGGTGAACCGCTCCGATGACTCCGGCACCACCCAGAACTTCACGGACTACCTGTCCGCCGCAGCCTCCGACGTCTGGACCGACAAGGCCGCCGGTGTCTGGCCCGCCAGCCTCCAGGGCGAGAACGCCAAGGGCACCTCCGGCGTGGTCAAGACCGTCACGGACACCCCCGGCGCCGTGACCTACGCCGACGACTCCGCTGTGAGCGGCAAGCTGGGCGTTGCACAGATCAAGGTGGGCGATTCCTTCACCAAGATCTCCGCCGATGCCGCCGCCAAGGCAGTGGACGCCGGCAAGCCCGTTGACGGCCGCGCCGCCAACGACCTCTCCATCAAGCTGGACCGTAAGACCACCATCGCCGGCGCCTACCCGATCGTCCTGGTGTCCTTCCACGTCCTGTGCACCACGTACGACAAGCAGGAGACCGTTGACCTGGTCAAGGCATTCGAGCACTACGTAGTTTCCGCTGAGGGCCAGAAGGCCGCCGCGGACTCGGCCAAGTCCGCTCCGCTGTCCTCCGACCTCGCAGCCAAGGCCGTCAAGGCCATCGACTCGATCAAGGTCAAGTCCTAACCACCGCCGCAAAAACCGGGTTCCCCGCCTGCCGGAAGGCAGTGCGGGGAACTTGGCTTTGCACCCTGCTTCCTTAATCCAGCAACGAATCGAAGGGCCGTCGAATGACCGCCACCTCCCTGACCAGAACACAGGGCGCCGGACGCACCGGGGACAAAGTCTTCTCCGGAGCCGCACTGGCCGCCGGCTGCCTGATCCTTGCCGTCCTCTTCGGCGTCGCACTCTTCCTGGTGGTCCAGGCAATTCCCGCGCTGACCGCACCCGCCGACAAGATCCAGGGCGGGCAGGGCTTCTTCGCCTACATCTGGCCCATTGTCATCGGAACCCTCATCGCCGCCGTCATCGCGCTGGTGATCGCCACGCCCGTCGCCATCGGAGTGGCGCTGTTCATCTCGCACTTCGCGCCCCGCAGCCTGGCCTCGGGCCTTGGCTACGTCGTGGACCTGCTCGCAGCGATCCCTTCCGTGGTCTATGGCGCCTGGGGTGCAGCGTTCCTGGCCAAGCAGATTTCTCCCGCCTATGGGTGGCTTGCGGAGAACATGGGCTGGCTCCCCATCTTCCAGGGCCCGGCTTCCACCACCGGCAAGACCATCCTCACCGCGGGCATCGTCCTCGCGGTTATGGTCCTGCCGATCATCACCTCGCTGTCCCGCGAGATCTTCCTGCAGACCCCCAAGCTGCACGAGGAGGCCGCACTGGCACTCGGTGCCACCCGCTGGGAAATGATCAAGATGGCCGTGCTGCCCTTCGCCCGCCCGGGCATCATCAGTGCGGTCATGCTGGGGCTGGGCCGCGCACTGGGCGAAACCATGGCCGTTGCCCTGGTCCTGTCCTCCGGCGCCCTGACCGCCAGCCTGATCCAGTCCGGCAACCAGACCATCGCGGCCGAGATCGCCCTGAACTTCCCGGAGGCCAGCGGCATCAAGGTCAGTACCCTGATCGCCGCCGGCCTGGTCCTGTTCGTCATCACCCTGGCCGTGAACATGATCGCCCGCTGGGTCATCACCCGGCACAAAGAATTCTCGGGAGCCAACTAAATGACCTCCACGCTTACTCCGGTCCGCAGCAAGCGGTCCGCGCTCACCAAAGGCCAGCTGCCCAAGTACGCCCCCTACGCCGTCCTTGCTGCGGCATTGATCGTCGGCGCAGCCATCCTTGCCCTGGTTGGCTTCAATGCGTTCGGCTGGGGCGTCGTCTCGGCCATCCTCTTCGCCACAGGACTGGTGTCCTGGAGCGCGGCGGTGGAAGGTTCCCGCAGGGCCAAGGACAAGCTGGCCACCTGCCTGGTGGTTGGCTCGTTCCTGGTGGCACTCCTGCCGCTCGTTTCGGTGATCTGGACGGTGCTGGTGAACGGCATTCCGGGACTTGTGGACCCCGGCTTCCTCACCACCTCCATGAACGGCGTTACGGGCGCGTTCGACAACAAGGCCGTGGAGAGCGGCGGCCCGGTCATGGGCGGCATCTACCACGCGATCCTGGGCACCGTGCAGATCACCCTGCTGGCCACCGTGATCTCCGTACCCGTGGGGCTGCTCACGGCCATCTACCTGGTGGAGTACGGCCACGACGGCCGCCTGGCCAAGGCCATCACGTTCTTCGTGGACGTCATGACCGGCATCCCCTCCATCGTGGCCGGCCTCTTTGCCGCCGCATTCTTCTTCGTGGTGGTGGGCCCGGGCACCAAGACCGGTGCGGTGGCCGCCGTCGCCCTTTCTGTCCTGATGATCCCCGTGGTGGTCCGCTCGAGCGAGGAAATGCTCAAGATTGTCCCCAACGAACTGCGCGAGGCCGCCTACGCCCTGGGCGTGCGCAAGTGGCGGACCATCCTCAAAGTGGTCATCCCGACCGCGATTTCCGGCATCGCGTCCGGCGTCACCCTGGCGATCGCCCGGGTCATCGGCGAGACGGCGCCCATCCTGGTCACCGCGGGCTTTGCCACCAGCATCAACTCCAATGTGTTCGGCGGGTGGATGGCATCACTGCCCACGTTCATCTACACCCAGATCCTGAACCCCACCTCGCCATCGAACCCGGATCCGTCCTCGCAGCGGGCCTGGGGAGCGGCGCTGGTGCTGATCATCCTGGTCATGGTCCTGAACCTGGTGGCCCGCCTGATCGCCAGGATCTTCGCCCCCAAGACCGGCCGGTAACCAGGCCACCGGCCCGGCCTTCCGTCCCACCGTGGCGGATCCTAGACTTCAATCCGTACCCAGTAAGTGAAGGAACACCATGTCTAAGCGCATCGACGTCAAGGACCTGAACGTGTATTACGGCGATTTCCTCGCCGTTGAGGACGTCAGCATCAACATCGAGGCCAAGTCCGTCACCGCGTTCATCGGCCCGTCCGGCTGTGGCAAGTCCACGTTCCTGCGGACCCTGAACCGCATGCACGAGGTCATCCCCGGCGCCCGCGTGGAAGGCGAGGTGCTGCTGGACGGCGACAACCTCTACGGTCCCGGCGTGGATCCCGTGACGGTCCGTTCCCAGATCGGCATGGTTTTCCAGCGGCCCAACCCGTTCCCCACCATGTCCATCCGGGACAACGTGCTGGCCGGCGTCAAGCTGAACAACAAGAAGATCTCCAAGGGCGAGGCCGATGTCCTGGTGGAGCGCTCGCTCAAGGGCGCCAACTTGTGGAACGAGGTCAAGGACCGGCTGGAGAAGCCCGGCTCCGGCCTCTCCGGCGGCCAGCAGCAGCGGCTCTGCATCGCCCGCGCCATCGCGGTGGAACCGCAGGTGATCCTGATGGACGAGCCCTGCTCCGCCCTGGACCCGATTTCCACCCTGGCCATTGAAGACCTCATCAATGAGCTCAAGGACCAGTACACCGTGGTGATCGTGACCCACAACATGCAGCAGGCAGCCCGCGTCTCCGATAAGACAGCTTTCTTCAACATCGCGGGCACCGGCAAGCCGGGCAAGTTGATCGAGTACGGTGACACCCACACCATCTTCAGCAACCCGGTACAGAAGGCCACCGAGGACTATGTCTCGGGACGCTTCGGGTAAACGGCTCCTCCTTGTTGGCGAACCCCGACAGTATTTAGTACGCTCAACTAGATACTTTGGAAACTAGTAGTAAGCCAGCTTAAGGAGTTTTGCCATGACGCAGACGGCCAGCAACCCCGGCCCCCAGCTTACGGTTTCCGTACCCCCTGCGGGCGCACCGGCGCCGCCCGCAGCGCACGTTCAGGACTTTGACGCGGCCGCTGGGCTCGCCGCCACCCTTGGGGGCGGCCCGCTTATCCCGCAAATTGATCCGGAGGCCGCAACGGCTGCCGGGGATGCGGACGATGTGCTTACGGAGGTGTGGCGGACCAGCTCTACCTCGAGGGCAAGCAGTGGGAGTTGGACAGCGCGCTGGAAGCGCTGCGCCAGGCGGTCCGGAAGGCTTCTTCTGCGGGCATCGCCCGGGATGAGCTCTGCACGGCGGCGAACCTCTCTGCCGACGAGCTGGCCGCGATCCTGGTGGCCCCTGACGCATCGGCCGCCGCCATCTAAGCCCGCGCCTTTCTGCGGTCCCCGGCTACCTGGCCAGCGGTGACAGCGCCAGCGCCAGCACGAAGGCCAGGGCGCAGGTGGCCACCGGCGTCAGGACCCAGAGCCAGATGATCCTGATGACCAGCTTCCGGTTGGTCACTGAGAAGTGCTGGTTCTCGCCCGCGCCCAGGGTGCCGGCCGTGACGGTGTGGGTGGTGGACAGCGGCCAGTGCAACCCGATGGCACCCACAAAGAGCATCAGCGCGCTGAAGGTCTGGGCCACGGAGCCGCGCAGGGGATCGATCCGGGTGATCTTGTAGCCGATGGTGTACGAGATCCGCCATCCTCCGAACAACGTCCCGGCGGTCATCATCACCGCTGACAGCAGGGCCACCCAGATGGGGATCCCGCCGTCGGCGTACCCTGCGGCGAGCAGGGCCAGCAACAGCACGGCGCTCACCCGCTGGCCGTCCTGCAGGCCGTGGCCGAAAGCCACCGCGCCGGCGGCAATCGCCTGCGCCCTGCGGAATCGCTGGTTCACCACGTTGGGTTGGGTGTAGCGCGCTCCCCAGGTGGCCGGATAGACCAGCAGGAAGGATCCGCTGTAGGCCACGAGCGGGGAAAGCACCAGCGGGAGGACCACCTGGAACAGCAGCGACTGGTCGACGCCCGCCACCCCGGGGCCTCCCACCGCAAGGCTGGCCAGCCCCGCCCCTGCAAGTCCCCCACCAAGGCATGGGTGGAGGATGCCGGGATGCCGCGACGCCACATCAGCAGGCCCCAGGCGCAGGCGCTGGCCAGGCCGGCCACCAGGATGGCGAGGCCGCCCGGCCCGGCCGGAAGGTTGATCCAGGTCCGGCTGGCGGCGACGGCGAGCATCGCGCTCAGCAGGGCGCCCACGAAGTTGAAGAACGCAGCCAGGAGCACCGCCACGCTGGGCGTGAGGGCACGGTTCCGCACGGCGAGGGCAACCGAGGTGGAGGCGTCACGGAAGCCGTTGAGGAAGGCAAACGCTGCGGCCAGCAGGACCACCGCAGCGAAGATGGCTGCGGCCATGTCAGGATTCCTTGACGATGATGCTGCCTACCTGGGTGGCCACCCGCCGCATGTCCTTTGTGACCTCCACCAGCTGGTTGGCGATGTCCCGGTTGCGCGAGTACTGCGCCCACTTCATGTCGGCGATCATGTCGGCAACCCACACCCGGTGGGTGCGCTCGGCGCGTTTGGCAAGACGCAGTATCTCGATCCAGTAATCCTCGAGGTCATCCAGGTCATTGAGCCGGCGCATGGCATCAACTGTCAGCTCCGCCTGCCGGCTGATGATCTCCAGCTGGTCGGCCGCCCGCTTGGGCAGGCGGTCCAGTTTGTACAGGGCCACCAGTTCCGCCGCCGCGTCCATCTTCTCCATGGCCTCGTTGAGGTAGCGGGACAGGGCGTACATGTCCTCGCGCGGGAGGGGGTTCACGAAGCTGGTGCGCATGTGCGTCAGCAGCGCGAAATGCAGTTCGGCGGACTTGGCCTCGAGGTTGTGCATGTGATCTACGAGCTTGCCGTGCTCGTCCGCGGGTACGCCAAGGATTTCGGCCAGGGTCGCGCTGGCCAGCACGATCTGTTGTGCCATCTGCGATAGGAGGTTCAGCCCTGCGGGCTCCTGGGGAAAAAGGCGCAGCTTCACGTGTTTACCGGTCTCCGGGGAGTGTTAAAGGCGGGCGTTGCTGCCGTGTGACTTGACGCCGACGAGCAACTGTCGCCTACTCTACCGGCCCAAAAGAGTGTGCCTTGAATTGGCTGCAGGGAAGAGGGCAGAAAAATGGTGCCGAACCGGATACGCCTCTCGGCGGTAGGCCGCTCTAGGCGGCTAATTGTTGAAGCCCGGGGGTTTCGCGGCTCGGCACCGGCTTCAGTCTTCTACTTCGCAAGGCCCAAGTCAATCTTGACAGCCGGCCATTGGCGGGTGCGGAAAACGGCGGGGCAGTGCCTAATCGAGTTCGCCCAGGCGCCACGCGTTGGCGGCGTGTTCCAGGTCTTCGGCGGTTTTGACCAGCTGGTGGGAATTGCGGGTCAGCTTGCTGGCATGGGCTTCATTGGCGTGCTCGGCGCCGTCCGCGAGCGTGGCCTGGCCGAGGGCCACCACCCGGCAGAAAGCGGCCGAACGTTCCAGCGCAACGTCGAAATCGCCGTCGAACGCGCCGGAGAGGATGGCGTCTGCCATGGTGCGCATTTCATCAGCGCCCGGCGGCTCCGCGGCACCGGCCACCACGTTGGACACCTGCGCCGTGTCCCGGCCGGCCCGGAAGTAGACAGATATCCGCTCAGGGTCACGGACCGTGGCGGCACGAAGCGCGTAGAGCCGCCAAAGCGCACCCGGCAGGGACCGTGCCGGGCTTTCGGCCCACATCTCGGCAATGGCATCCAGGCCTTGCTCGTCGGCGAGCTTCACCAAGCGTTCGGTAATGACGGGGTCGTCGCTGTCCCGGCCATGGCGGACCAGCGCCTGCGCGGCAAGGTGGGCGGCCTCCGAGACACGGGCGGGATCGGCGCCGCCGGCGAACGGCTCGAAATCCATCGGGGCGAACGGCTTTGGCTTGTGGTGCCGGTTGCTGCCGCCGTAGGGGCTGGTTCCTGCTTGCTCGCTCATGCCCCCACGCTACTCCTGTGCCATGGGGTAAATCGAGCATGGGCGGCGCCCGGCGGAGGTGCCTGGACGCGGTAAGCGCGGGCCGGGAAAGGCGGCCGACGGCGGCGGTGGGGACGTGTGCGAGGACGCCGGAACCATGGGTTAGAGTATTAACGTCCAGAAATGGATTGGGCCGGGCGGAACGACACAGCGTGTCTGACCGACCGGCAGGGGCCTTTAGCTCAGTTGGTAGAGCATCGGACTTTTAATCCGTGGGTCGTGGGTTCGAGCCCCACAGGGCCCACCCGCAGAAGGTTTTGAAGGTCCGCCGTGAGGCGGGCCTTTTCCTTTAAGCCTGGGATTCAGGCTCGCACGACTATCCCGTTGCGCGGTATCCCGCCACGGAACGAGCTGGGAACGCCAGCTCCACCGCTGCTCCAGGGCCCCAGTGCCTGCCGTGTTCGGCGTTCAGCTGGCGGGATCGTATTGGAAGGCCCGCACTTCCTGGGCGCAGCGGCAGGCGGTGGCGATCTTGGAGGCCCAGTGGAGGGCGGCGTCGTACGTGGGCAACTCCAGTATTGTGTAGCCGCCCTCGATCTGCGCTGTCTGGGGGTAGGTGCCCTCGCGCACTGCTCCGTCGCCGCTGACCATCACGGGAGGGACGCTCTCGTCGATGCCCCCGCCAAACACCCAGACACCGGCTTCCTTTGCCTCCTGGACCACCGCATGGGCCGCGTCGGCAACTTCCTGCAGCCCGCCGTCGGGGATGTCCATGACGCCACTGGGGAACGAGATCAGGTACTTGGTCATTGGTCGGGCTCCTTCTTTGCAGACGCGGATCACCTTCATCCTTCCCACCACCTGGGGGCCGCGCAAGGATTTGTTCCCACCGCTGGCGCTGCAAAACAGGCTGCCGCCGCGGCCGAAAGGCACAATAGGCACATGGCAAATACCAGCAAGGGCCGGATGCCGCGCCTGGAAGACGTGGCCAAGGTAGCCGGTGTCTCCCACCAGACCGTTTCCCGGGTGGTGAACAACCACCCCAACGTCAGCAAGGCGACGCGGGAAAAGGTGGAGGCGGCCATTGCCGAACTGGGGTACCGGCGCAATACCGCTGCCCGGAGCCTGGTCACCCGGCGCTCGCAGACCATCGGCGTGCTGGCCAGCGAACTCTCGCAGTATGGCCCTGCCAATACCCTCCTGGGCGTCGAGCAGGCAGCACGCAACGCCGGCTACTTCGTCAGTATCGCCGCGCTGCGGGAAGTCAGCAGGGACGCCATATCCAACGCGGTGGGCCATTTCATGGACCAAGCCGTTGACGGTATCGCCGTGCTGGTACCGCATTCGGACACCCTGGCCGTGCTGGAACAGATGAACCTTCCCGTGCCCGTGGTGGCTGTGGGCTCCGCCGGCAGTGCCTCGGTGAGCGGCGCGATGGTGGACCAGCGCGCGGGAGCCAGGCTCGCCGTCGAATATCTCATCAAGGAAGGCCACCGGAAGATCGGGCACATCGCGGGCCCGCCGGACTGGACTGACGGCGCCGAGCGTGCGGAGGGCTGGCGCGCCGCGCTCCGGGAGGCCGGGCTGGAGGAGTCCCTGCTGGTGAAAGGGGACTGGAGCGCAGGCAGCGGCTACGCGATCGGCCGCAAGCTGGCGTCCGGGCGCACCGCGACGGCCATCTTCGTGGGCAACGACCAGATGGCTTTGGGCCTGCTGCGCGCCTTCACGGAAGCGGGGATCAAAGTGCCCGACGACGTCTCCGTGGTGGGCTTCGACGACCAGCCGGAAGCGGGGTACTTCACGCCGCCGCTGACCACCGTCCGGCAGGATTTCGAGGAACTTGGGCGGCGCTGCATGGACATCATGCTCAAGGAAATCGAGTCCGGTGCAGCAGTCAGTTCCACGGTGGTCCCGCCCGAGCTCGTGGTGCGGGCCAGTACCGCCGCCCCCGTGTAGCAAATGCCCCTGCCCGGCATTCAGGGCCTGGACACACAGCCCTCCGGAATCGGCTAGTGGCCGAAGTGCGGCGCCGGCGCCCCCTCCGGAAGCCGCTCCAGGATGCCCTCTGCCACCTTGCGGACCTTGATGTTCCGGTGGCTCGACGCTTTGGCGAGGATGGCGAACGCCTCCTCGTAGGAGCACCTGTTCTGGGCCATGATCACGCCGCAGGCAACGTTGATGGACGTCCTGCTGTCCAGGGCAGAGTGGAGGTCGGTCGCGAGGGACCGGGCAGTGTGCAGGTCGACGGCCATGTGAAGGCTCCTGGCCGCCAGGGCGGCGAACCCGCGGGCCTCGGCGATGACCTGCAGCGGAAAGGCTTTCGCATCCGGTGCGAAGAAAGCGAGGGCCGCGGTCATCCGGCCCGGGTCGGCCTCGGCGGGAAGCATCTCCGCCGCCGGGACCCCGGCGTCCAGCTGGAGCCGTACTGCCAGGGCGCTGCCGTATCCGGCGGACTGCAGCCGCCCGGAGTACTGCGGCCAGCGGAAGTCACCGTTCCGTTGAAGCACCGCCACCGGATGGCCTCCCGACAAGACATCGGTCACCGGCCCCTCCGCGGACCCGCGTTCCCAGCCGAGCAGGCGGAGGACCTCTTCGGAGGTGCCGGACAGCGCCGGGCTCCGCTTGGGCTGCTGCAGCACCAGGCCGCAACCCACCTCAATCCCCGCCGTCCTGGCGATGTGCCCGGCGGCTGCGGCCACCAGTAGGTCCAGGGAGTCTGCGAGGGTTTGGGTGCCGCTGACCAGGTCCAACAGGAGGGCGGGATCGCATCGGCCCTCGGGTCCTGGCGAGGCAGGCGCAGTGATGGCAGCGCTGCCCCCGCCGGGGCCGCGTGAGGTTGGAGGGCCGGCGACGGCTGGGGGAGAGCCCTTGGTCTCGAAGAGCTCCTCGTCGCCGGCCCCGCTTACTACCCGGGCCCTGCGGGCCGGGAAACCTGTACGTGGGTGTGGTGCATTCATTGCCGGTCCCACACCCCCCTAGTGAGTCAAGTACCGAAAGCCGGAATTGGTATTGCCTCTGGGAAGAATTTAGTGGCCGGGAAGCGCCCGGTGAATGCGTAGCTGGTACCTGTTTTTGGGATGGGGCAGTACTTGGAATCCTGCTCCTGCGATGCCTTTTGGGCCGTTGCCGCAGGTGGGCTCCTGCCCCGCCGGGCGAGGGTGCCGGGAGAGGACAGGCACGACGGACACCCCCGTTTCCTTGACTCGCCGGACAGAACCGCAAACAATGTTTCTATAACGTTGTAAAAATTGAGACAAGGATGTTTTCGTGACCCCAGCAGAATCCACCCCGGCAACGATCACCATCGATCCCGCCTTCACCGTGGGCCCTGTCCGGCGGCGCACCTTCGGCGCCTTCGTTGAGCACCTCGGGCGCTGCGTGTACACCGGAATTTTCGAACCGGACCACCCTGACGCCGACGAGGACGGCTTCCGGAAGGACGTACTTGAGCTCACCCGTGAACTGGGCGTTTCCACGGTGCGGTATCCCGGCGGCAACTTCGTCTCCGGATACCGTTGGGAGGACGGCGTGGGACCGGTGGACCAGCGGCCTGTCCGGCTGGATTTGGCCTGGCACTCCACCGATCCCAACTCCGTGGGCGTGGACGAGTTCGCCAAGTGGTCCGCCAAGGCCGGCGTGGAGCCCATGATGGCCGTGAACCTGGGCACGCGCGGCGTCCAGGAGGCCCTTGACCTGCTGGAGTACTGCAACATTGACGGCGGCACCGCCCTCTCCGAGCAGCGACGCGCCAACGGTGCCGCCAACGGCTACGGCATCAGGATGTGGTGCCTGGGCAACGAAATGGACGGCCCCTGGCAGATCGGGCACAAGAACGCCCAGGAGTACGGCAGGCTGGCCGCGGACACCGCCCGCGGAATGCGCATGATCGATCCCGGCCTGGAACTCGTGGCCTGCGGCAGCTCCGGCCCCACGATGCCCACGTTCGGCGAGTGGGAGCGTGTGGTCCTGACCGAAACCTACGACGTGGTGGACCTGGTCTCCGCGCACCAGTACTTCGAAGACTCCGGCGACCTCCAGGAACACCTCGCCGCCGGGCACAAGATGGAAGCCTTCATCCGGGACATCGTCAGCCACATCGACCACGTGAAGTCCGTCCGAAAGTCCACCAAACAGGTCAACATCTCCTTCGACGAATGGAACGTCTGGCACATGAGCCGCGGCGAATCCAAAGTCCCCAGCGGAAGCGACTGGCCCGTGGCCCCGGTCCTGCTGGAAGACACCTACACGGTGGCCGACGCCGTGGTGGTGGGGGACCTCCTGGTCACGCTGCTCCGGAACACGGACCGCGTCCACTCGGCAAGCCTGGCGCAACTGGTGAACGTCATCGCCCCCATCATGACCGAACCCGGCGGCCGGTCCTGGAAGCAGACCACCTTCCACCCGTTCGCCCTGACTTCCCGGCATGCGTCCGGCACGGTCCTGCAGCTCGCCGTCGAATCCCCCCTTGTCAGCGGCGGCACGACGGCCGACTTCGCCGCCCTGTCCGCCGTCGCCACCTATGACGCGGCAAAGGGCGAGGCAGTGGTGTTCGCCGTCAACCGCTCGGCCGCCGGGGCACTCACCCTTGACGCCGCCGTCGGGGGCCTGGGCAACGTCCGGGTCATCGAGGCGCTGACATACTCCAACAAGGACCCCTACTGGCAGGCCACGGCCGACGATTCCAGCTCGGTCCTGCCTGCGGAGAACGTCACGGCCAGGGCCGACGGCGGACACCTTACGGCCCAGCTCCCGGCCGTGTCCTGGTCCATGATCCGGCTTGCCGTGGAGGCCTGACCGGGCTGCGTGCCAGGGCGGAGGTGTCCCCATGACGACGGCGGCCCGCAGGTGGGAGGATGGACGGCATGGAACTGCACATCACGGGCGATCCCGCCGCGGACAAGTTGTTGAGTGAGGACGCCTTCGCCCTGCTGACCGGCATGCTGCTGGACCAGCAGGTCACCATGGAATCTGCCTTCGCCGGACCGGAAAAGATCAGGACCCGGATGGGCACCCTGGCGCCCGAGGCCATCGCCGGGCACGACCCCGCGGACTTCGTGGAAATATTCAAGGAACGGCCCGCCGTCCACCGCTTCCCCGGATCCATGGCCGGCAGGGTGCAGGCACTCGCCGAGGCTGTCCGGAACGACTGGGACGGCGACGCCGCAGCCATCTGGACCAAGGGCTCACCCGACGGTGCAGAGGTGTTGAAGCGGCTCAAGGCGCTGCCCGGCTTCGGTGAGCAAAAAGCAAAGATCTTCCTGGCCCTGCTGGGCAAGCAGCGGGGCCTTGACGCGCCCGGGTGGCGGGAAGCGGCCGGCCATTACGGGGAAGAGGGCTCCTATCTGTCCGTGGCGGACATCGTGGACCCGGAATCCCTGGCCAAGGTGCGGGCCAGCAAGCAAGCGGCCAAGGCGGCGGCGAAGGCAGGAAAAGAACGTTAATGGCAGTCACCATGAACGACGTCGCCCGCGCGGCCGGCGTTTCGCTCAAAACGGTCTCGAACGTCCTGAACGACTACGAGTTCATCCGCCCGGCCACCAAGCAGCGTGTGCAGGACGCCATTGCTGAACTGGGGTATGAGGCCAACCTCACCGCCCGCAGCCTGCGCTCGGGCAAGACGTCCATGCTGGGCCTGGTGCTCTCCGACCTCTCGGCGCCCTATTACGCGGAACTGGCGTCCAGGCTGATGAAGGCCGCATCACGCCATGGCTACCGGGTGCTGGTGGAACAGTCCGGCGCTGAGGCTTCCGTTGAACTCAGTGCCCTGCACGGGACGTTCCGGCAGCTCACCGACGGGCTGCTCTTCACCCCGCTGGTGCTGGACGCCGACGCCATCGCCGCCCGCGCCGGCACCAAACCCCTGGTGATGCTCGGCGAGCACATCATGGACCCCCGCTTCGACCTGGTCACCATGAAGAACGAGGAAGCCGCGGCTGCGCTGACCACGCACCTGCTCCAGGCCGGCCGCCGTCGTATTGCAGTGATCGGCGCCCACCCGGGGGAGTCCACCGGGACCGCGGGACTGCGCATGAACGGGTACCGGAAGGCGCTGGAACAGGCGGGCGTCCAATTCGACGCCGACCTGGTGGCCCCCGCCGAATGGCGCCGCGACACAGGTGCCGCCGCCGTGGCCGGCCTGATGGCCTCCGGCGTGCAGTTCGACGCCGTCTTCGGCTTGAACGACGTCCTGGCATTGGGCGCCATGCACGAACTGCTGATCAAGGGCGTAAATGTGCCGGCGGACGTGGCGGTCGCCGGCTTTGACGACATTGACGAAGCCCGTTTCGCGTCCCCGTCCCTGACCACCGTCTCCCCGGGCATGGATGAGATCGCGGAGCGTTCGATCACCCTGCTGCTGGACCGGATCGGCGGGCGTGAAACATCCGGGCAGGGCGTGCACATGGAATCGGGATTTGAGCTGAAGATCCGGGAATCCGCACCCTAGCGTTCCGTCCGGATGATGGACCTGAAACGTGGCGGAAACGTGACCGGCCTAGGCTGGCAGCACGCCCCAGGCCGTCGAAGGGAACCCCATGCATCTGATGCCGCGTGAGCAGGAAAAGCTCCTGATCGTGGTGGCCGCCGACCTCGCCCGCCGCCGCCAGGGGCGGGGACTGAAGCTCAACTACCCCGAAGCGGTGGCCATCATCAGCTACGAACTGATCGAAGGCGCCCGGGACGGCAGGACCGTGGCCGAGCTCATGAGCTACGGCACCACCCTGCTGGGCCGTGACGACGTCATGGAAGGGGTGCCCGAGATGATCCATGACGTGCAGATCGAGGCCACCTTCCCCGACGGCACCAAGCTGGTCACCGTCCACAACCCAATCCGCTAAGGAGCGCCGTAATGATTCCAGGCGAGTACATCCTCCGGCCCGAACCCGTGACGGCGAACGCCGGCAGGGACGCGATTGAGGTGGCGGTGACCAACACCGGTGACCGGCCCGTCCAGGTGGGCTCCCACTTCCACTTCGCCGAGGCCAACGCCGCCCTGTCCTTTGACCGGGAGGCAGCCTACGGCCGGCGCCTGGACATTCCGGCCGGAACAGCTGCCCGGTTCGAACCCGGCGACTCCCGCAGCGTGCGGCTGATCGAACTGGCCGGCGCACGCGAGGTCTACGGACTCAGCAACGCCGTCAACGGAAAGCTCGACGGCGGCACCCGCCTGGACGGGGGCGCCAAGTGAGCTTCGAGATTCCACGCCGGCAATACGCGGACCTCTACGGCCCCACCGCTGGGGACAAGATCCGCCTGGCGGACACCGACCTGTTCCTCGAGATCGAAAAAGACTTCACCGCCTACGGTGAGGAAGTGGTGTTCGGCGGCGGCAAGGTGATCCGCGACGGCATGGGCCAGAACGGCCAGGCCACCCATGATGAGGACATCCCCGACACCGTCATCACCAACGCCGTCATCCTTGACTACACCGGCATCTACAAAGCGGACGTGGCCATCAAGGACGGCCACATCTTCCGCATCGGCAAGGCGGGCAACCCGCAGATCACCGACGGCGTGGACATCGTCATCGGGGCCAGCACTGAAATCATCGCCGGGGAACGGAAGATCCTTACCGCCGGCGGCATCGACACCCACATCCACTTCATCTCACCGGACCAGGTGCCCACCGCCCTGGCCAGCGGCGTGACCACCATGATCGGAGGCGGCACCGGGCCGGCCGAAGGCACCAAGGCCACCACCGTGACCCCCGGAAAGTGGCACATCCAGCGGATGCTGCAGGCAGCCGAAGGGCTGCCCATGAACATCGGCCTGTTCGGAAAAGGCCACGCGTCCGCCACCGAACCCCTTGCCGAGCAGATCCGTGCCGGCGCCATCGGACTGAAAGTCCACGAGGACTGGGGATCCACCACCTCCTCGATCGACACCTCGCTCACCGTCGCCGACGAATACGACGTCCAGGTGGCCATCCACACCGACACCCTGAACGAGTGCGGTTTCGTGGAGGACACCATCCGGGCCATCAACGGGCGCGTGATCCACACCTTCCACACCGAAGGCGCCGGCGGCGGGCACGCGCCGGACATCATCAAGATCGCCGGCATGCCCAACGTCCTGCCCGCCTCCACCAACCCCACCCTGCCTTACACCCGCAACACCATCGAAGAGCACCTGGACATGCTCATGGTGTGCCACCACCTCAACCCGGACATCCCCGAGGACGTGGCCTTCGCGGACTCCCGCATCCGCGCCGAGACCATCGCCGCCGAGGACGTCCTGCAGGACCTGGGCATTTTCTCCATCACCTCCTCCGATTCCCAGGCCATGGGCCGGGTGGGCGAGGTCATCACCCGCACCTGGCAGGTGGCGGACAAGATGAAGAAGCAGCGCGGAGCCTTGGACGAGGGCGGCGGCGGGACCGGCCCGGGCAGCCACGGCTCACCCGGCAGCGACAACTTCCGGCTCAAACGCTACGTGGCCAAGTACACGATCAACCCGGCCATCGCGCAGGGCATCGCGGACTCGGTGGGCTCCGTGGAAGTGGGCAAATTCGCCGACCTCGTGCTCTGGGACCCGGCCTTCTTCGGCGTCAAACCAGAACTGGTGCTCAAGGGCGGCCAGATTGCCTACGCCCTCATGGGGGACTCCAACGGGTCCATTCCCACACCGCAGCCGCGCACCATGCGGCCCATGTTCGCCACGTTCGGCAAGGCGATGCAGCAGTCCTCCATCACCTTCCTGTCCCAGGCAGCGATCGACGCCGGCGTGCCCGGGGAATTGGGGCTGGAGAAGGTCATCCGGCCCGTCTCCGGCATCCGCAACCTCACCAAAGCCGACCTCAAATACAACGACGCAACCCCCGACATCCAGGTGGACCCGGAAACCTACCAAGTGACGGTCGACGGCGAGGACGTCACCTGCGAACCCTCCGACGTCCTGCCCATGGCACAGCGCTACTTCCTGTTCTAGAGCCGGAGAAACCCCATGATCATCGACAAAGTCCTCGGCAACCTGCACGAACTTCCGGAGCCCGGGGCCTACGCCGGACTGCACCAGGAAAAGGTGGTTCTGCCCAGCGCCCAGCTGGTCAAACGCATCCAGCGCGCCACCACGGACCACGGCAAGGAGATCGGCATCCGCCTGCCCGCCGGGTCCGGGGACCTGCGCGATGGCGACATCCTCCACGTGGAGGATTCCAACATGATCGTGGTCTCGGTGCTGCCCACCGACGTCCTGGTCATTGCGCCCCGCACCATCCACGAAATGGGCGTCACCGCACACTCCCTCGGCAACAGGCACCTCCAGGCACAGTTCTTCGACGCGTCCTCCGAATACGGGGCCGACGTCATGGTGTGCGCCTACGACCACACCGTCGAGGACTACCTCCGCCACAACTCAGTGCCCTACACCCGCCAGGAACGCGTCATGCCTGTGCCTTTCCGCCATGCTGAACACTCGCACTAGTATCAGCGGCACCTTGGGTGCGGTGGCGGGTGAAGGGGGCTGGGCCCGCTTCGCGGTGCCCACCACGCCGCAGCCCCCTTCACCCGCCACCGCCAGTGTCGGCAGCTATCAGCTGGCGCTGCAGCAGCTCACTGACTCTGCGCTTCCTACTGGGGCTTTTGCGCACTCTTTGGGTTTCGAAACCTACATCGAGCGGGAAGCTCGTTTTAGATGAGGCTTCGTTTGGTAGGTGGCTGTCCGCTTTTGTGTCGCAGCAGCTGACTTACTCGGATGGGCTGGCGATTCGGCTTCTTTATGCGGGGGCCGATGTGGGGAGCTGGATTCTCTTCTTTCTGCTTCTCTCTTGCCCCGGCAGGTGCGGGAGGCGAGCTGCAAAATGGGGCTCCGGTTATTGGAAATCGGTGCTGAAGTGTTTCCCTCACCTGGGCTCGAACTGTACCGGGACTCAGTGGCCAGCGGCCGGGCCGCAGGGCACCAGCCGCTCGCGTTCGCCGTCGTCGCCCGCTCCCTGGACGTTCCGCTCCAGGAGGCGCTCGCCGCCTACCTTTTCGCCACCGTCACCTCGCTGACGCAGAACGCCGTGCGCGCCATTCCGCTGGGCCAAAACGCCGGGCAGCGGGTGCTGCGGGCAGCGCACGACGACGTCGCTGCCGCCATCGACAGGATCGCTCACCTCACGCCGGACGACTTTGGGGCCGTCAGCCCCGGCCTGGAAATATCGCAAATGAGGCACGAACGCCAACGTGCCCGCATGTTCATGAGCTGACCGTGCTTGAAAATACCGTGCTTTTGAGTCAAAGGAGGACACATGCCTGAACCCATCAAGATCGGCGTCGGCGGACCCGTCGGTGCAGGAAAGACGCAGCTCGTGGAGCGGCTCACCCGGCACATGAGCGGGGAAATCTCCATGGCCGCCATCACCAACGACATCTACACCATTGAGGACGCCAAAATCCTTGCCGCCAACGGCATCCTCCCCGTGGACCGGATCATCGGCGTCGAAACCGGCGGCTGCCCGCACACCGCCATCCGCGAAGACACCTCCATGAACACCGCCGCCATCGAGGAACTCAAAACCCGCCACCCCGACCTGCAGGTCATCTTCGTAGAATCCGGCGGCGACAACCTTTCCGCCACCTTCAGCCCGGAACTCGTCGACTTCTCCATCTACATCATCGACGTGGCCCAAGGCGAAAAGATCCCCCGCAAAGCCGGCCAAGGCATGATCAAGTCCGACCTCTTCATCATCAACAAAACCGACCTCGCACCCCACGTCGGCGCTGACCTGGCCATCATGGAGCGGGACTCCAAGGAATTCCGCGGCAACAAACCGTTCTGCTTCACCAACCTGAAAACTGACGAGGGCCTGGACAAGGTCATCGACTGGATCCGGCACGACGTCCTGATGCTCGATCTGGCGCAATGACCTCCAACAGTTCCAGCGTCCAATCACCTTGGGAGGCGCCCGCGGATGAAGGGGGCCGTGCCCGCTTCGCGGTGCCCGCCACGCCGCGGCCCCCTTCATCCGCGTTCGCTGTTCGCCCAGTGAGAGGGCGTTTGGAGTTGGGCGTCGAGGTGCGCGGGCGGAGGTCCCTTGCCTCACATCAGTTCCATGAGGGGGCCCTTCGGGTACTCCGGCCTCACTACCTCGATGACTCGGGGCAGGTTTGTTATGTCGTTGTGAATCCTGGTGGGGCCTATCTGGGGGCTGACCTGTTCTTGGTGGATGTCGAGGTGGGTGACTCTGCTTCCCTGCTGCTCACTACGCAGTCGGCTACCAAGGTTTATCGGACTCCCGGGTCGTTTGCCGAGCAGCGGATGGCGGTGCGGCTGGGGGAGGGGGCGCGGCTGGAATCCTTGCCGGACCAGCTCATCGCCTACCGCGAGGCCAGCTACCGGCAGCGGACCTCCGTGACACTGCGGCCGTCGTCGTCCCTGGTCATGGCTGAGGTGGTCACTCCCGGCTGGTCGCCGGACGGTTCGGCTTTCCAGTACCGGGAAGTGCGGCTGCGCAACGAAATCCGCGTCGAAACCGACGGCGGAACCCACCTGCTGGCGCTGGACAACCTGCTGATCCGGCCGCCACTGCACGACGTTACCGGGCTCGGATTCATGGAAGGCCACAGCCACCTCGGGTCCCTGGTGGTAGTGGATGCGAGGGTTGACCAGGCGCTCGCCGACGAACTGCACGGGCTCACCGCCGGCCGCGACGCGCTGACAGGCATCTCACTGACGCGCCCAGCTGCGGGGACCACCGGGCTGGTTCTGCGGAGCCTCTCCAACAGCACCGACGAACTGAACCGGCTGCTCCGGTCCTGCACCGACCTCCTGCGCAGTCGCTGGTTCGGCCAAGGCCCGCTGGACCTGAGGAAGCACTGATGACCAGCATCGCCGCGCTCTACCGGGACCGGGACTCCCTGCCGCTCCGGACCCGCGTTCTGTTCACTTTCGGCGCGGTGGCCGCACTGCACGCCGCCGCCGTCGTCCTCCTGCTCGCCGGCACGGCCGCCGGCGGCGGGCAACCGCTGACCTGGGGCCTGTTCCTCACCGCCTACCTGGCCGGCGTGAAGCACAGCTACGACTGGGACCACCTGGCAGCCATCGACAACTCCACCCGCAAGTTTGTGGCGCAGCGTCAAGACCCGGTCAGTGTTGGCTTCGCCTTCAGCCTGGGGCACAGCTCCGTGGTGGCCCTCGCCGGGGTGCTGGTCATCGCGGGAGTATCCCTGGTGGGTGGACTGATGCAGGACGGTTCGGCCGGCAACCTGGTCCTGGGCCTGATCGGCAGCGGCGTGTCCGGCCTGTTCCTGCTGGCCATGGGACTGTTCAACGGTTCCGCCTTCGTCCGCTCCGCCGGCGCCTACCGCCGCGCCCGCAAAGGCGCCGCCGTCGAGCCCGGGGACCTGGAATCGCAAGGCGCGGTGGCGCGGCTGCTGGCCCGGCCGCTGTCCAGGGTGCGCCGGCCGCGGAACATCTACGTGATCGGGTTCCTGTTCGGCCTGGGCTTTGACACTGCCACCACCATCGGGCTGCTGATGATGACGACGGCGGCCTCGCTGGCCGGAGTGCCGCCGTTCGCTTTGCTTGCACTGCCGGTCTCTTTTGCCGCCGCGATGACACTCTGCGACTCCGTGAACGGCATGGCCATGCTGCGGATGTACCGCTCCGCGCTGGACGACCCCCGGCGGAAGCTCGGTTTCAACGCCGTGGTCACGGGCATCTCGGCAGTGTCCGCCCTGTTCATTGCCGTGATCACGCTGGGCGGATTCCTGCACTCCGCGTTGTCCCTTGACGACCCCGTGACGGGGTGGCTCGGATCGATCGACCTGGGCGACGCCGGCCTGCTGCTGGTGGCCTTGCTGTTGGCCGTATGGGCCGGCGCGGCGCTGAAGGGCAAGGCATTCCGAACCAAGTGACGGGGCGCGGTACCACCGGCACCGCGCCCGCCAGGTCCGGACCTTACCGGACGGAATCAGCCTGGTCAGCCGAAATCGGCTACGTAGCTGGGAACACCCACGGCGTCGGTTGAGACCGGCGCCCCCGTGTCGTTGACCACGTGATCCAGCGTGCCTGCGCCGAGGTTCACCGTCAAAAGGCTGTGCAGCTTCACGCCCGGCGTTACCGGCACCTCGAAACCCCTCGTTGCGTGGATGCTGGGGTCGACGTTGGTGTAAACGTAGCTGCCGCCGCCCCAGAGCTCGTGGGCCTTGACGGAGTCCGCCACCTTGTAGCCTGCCCAGCCCAGGACCCCGTCATGCTGCCACGCGGCCTGGTTGGGGGCGTCGTAGGGCAGCTCGTTCTGGAAGAAGACCGTCCTGCCGCCTTCTCCATTCCAGATGACGTTGTACTGCTGGTAGTGCTCCACGAACAGGCCCGTGGCGGTGACGTTGTTGCCGTTGACGATCACGCCGTTCGCGCCGGTGTTGGTGGTCCAGCCGACGCCGTTCCCGTGGTCGGCGCGCCAGGCCCAGATGTGGTCCAGGAGGACGTTGTCGCTGTTGACTTCCAGGCTGACCGAGGCTTTGCCGCTGTGCGGTCCACCGACGCGGAAGAACACATCATGGAGCGTGGTGGGGTTTGCCGGATCATTGTGCACGGATGAGCTGGACGGCCCGCTCCCATTGCCCCTGCCGATGCGCATCAGGGCGGGCGAATTCACCTCGCCGGCGTCCACCGTGACGGCGGCGATGTCTACTCCGGGAACATCTGCCACCGTCAGGGGAACTGAGCCGTTGACGGCAGTGAGGGTTGTCATGCCGAGTCCCAGGACCACGGTTCCGGCCCGCTTGACCTCAATGCTCCGGTCAACGTCGTAGACCCCGGGGGTCAGGAGCAGGTTCTTTCCGCGGGCCAGCTGGGAGTTGATGGCCTGCGCTGAATCGGCGGGCGTCGCGACATAGAAGTCTGCCAGGGGGATGCTGCGGCCGGCCGTAGGGCCGTTCTCCCACGTGGTCCCGGCCGAGTCCCGGCGGACAGCCGGCACGAAGACGCTGTACTGGCCGGCCGGATCCACGGTCAGGTAGGGCTTCTCGCGGCTGACGGGAGTGCTGTCCAAGGTGGTGTACGGCGGGTTCGGAAAGGAATCGGCAGGTGCACCGTTCACCCCTGAGAACACCTGGTTCCAGACTCCGTTGGACCAGCTCCCGATGCTGCTGTTGCGGACCAGGTACTGCTGCTGGGAGCCATTGATGACGGCGCCCGTCTTTGAATCAGCGATGAAACCGCCGCTGGCGTACTGCGGACCGGCCGTGCAGTAGTCCATCAGGGAGAGGTTGCCGCCGGTGATGTTGACCCGGCGCATGGGGGAGGCCTGGGAGGCAGCCCAGAAGTTGGCGGAACTTCGGCAGCCCTCCAGGCCGGTGACGTTGATGGTGAGGTTGGACAAGGAGCGCCAGAAGTTGTTGAGCGCGATGCAGTTATCGGCGGCCAGGCACCTGTTGTAGACGTCCACGTGCCCGTTGATGGTGACGTCGGTGGGGGCAGCGCCCAAGCCCGCAACCTCGGTGGAATACCCCACTTGGATGCTCAGCGGCTCTTGGGCCGTGCCGTAGGTGCCGGGCTTGAACAGCAGGGAGTAGCGCTTGGTCCCCATCTCGTCGTCCACTTGTTGCGCCGCAATGGTATCCACCGTGGCCTTGATCCGGGACACCGGCATGCTGGGATCGAAAACGTAGGTGTTTGGTCCGAACGGATTCCCTGCTGCCGGAGCCGGAGCCGGAGCCGGGGCTTGGGGCATTGGCGATGCCGGTGCCTGAGCGGCCGGGCCCCGGGCTGGTGCGGCGGCCTGCGCGGGTGCTGCCCCGCCGGCGGCGAAGAGCCCCATGAGCAAGGCGGCGGCGGCCGCAATCGTTCCGGCCCGGTGCAGGCGCTGTAACGGTAGGGGCTGGGGTGTATCAGGGCGTGGGGCTAGCGGCATTGCTGGTCCTGTCGGTGATGGGGTGGACGGCCAGGGCAGCTGGGGCAGCCGGGCCGAGTGGTGGGAGCGCTCCCGTCGGGGAAGCGTAGCATTGCGTTTTTGCCCCGGCAAGGCTTTTCGGGAGCGCTCCCACGCACCCTTGGTGTCGTATTGTCGTTGGAATGAACGCAAACTCCAGCCGCCCGGGCACGCCACGAGGAGGGCGGGCCAGTCCTACGCTGGAGGACCTGGCGTCGGCCGCCGGGGTATCCCGCTCCACCGCCTCCCGCGCCATCAACGGCGGGTCCAAGGTGAGCGCGCAGGCCCAGGCCGCCGTCGATGCCGCAATCGTGGCGTTGGGCTACACACCGAACCGCGCTGCGCGGAGCCTTGTCACCCGGCGCGCCGGTTCGGTGGCGCTGGTCATCCCTGAACCTGACGCCCGGGTCATGATGGACCCCTACTTCGCCGCCGTGATCACGGGCGTCAATGAAGCGCTGCGCGGCACCGACCTGCAGTTGGTGCTGCTGATGTCCCGGGCCGGGGACGACTCCGCCCGGACCCTCCGCTACCTGCGCGGCGGGCACGTGGACGGTGCCATCGTGGTGTCCCACCACCGGACGGACGACTGGGTGGAGACCCTGGGTGCCACGGGGCTGCCCACCGTCTTCATCGGCAGGCCATGGGACACGGGATCGGGAATTCCCTACGTGGACCTGGACAACTTCGAGGGCGGCCGGCTGGCAGCCCGGCACCTGGCGTCCCTGGGCCGCACCACGCTGGCAACTGTTGCCGGCCCCACCGACATGACGGCCGCCGTCGACCGCCTCGATGGCTGGCTCCAGGGACTCCGGGACGCGGGCCTGCAGCCCGGGCCCGTCATCCACGGGGACTTTACGACGACGGGCGGGGCCGCGGCGGCCGGGCGCCTGCTGGGCGTGGCGCCCGGGGTGGACGGGGTTTTCGCCGCCTCCGACCTCATGGCGCTCGGCGTCGTGGATGCCCTTCGGGGCATGGGCCGGCGCGTACCGGAGGATGTGGCAGTGGTTGGCTTCGACAACCACGCCATCCAGGCATCAAACAGCCTGGGACTCACCACGGTGGCGCACCCCATGGTGGACATGGCGTCAGCGGCAGGACACCTCTTGGTCAGCGCGATCGGCTCCCCCGGGGAACACGTGGCCCCGGTGGTCTATCCGGCTGAACTGGTGGTGCGCGCCAGTACGGTTCCCTGACCGCGCCGGTGCCCGGGCCCTAACAGGCCGGGGCCTACGCCGCGAGTTTTCCCTTGGCTTTGCGGTGCGGCCGGTGGGCGGCGGCGGCCAGGCGCGAATGCGCCCCGGCGAGGACTTCGCTGCCATCGGGCACCGTGCTGTCCGTGACCAGGTGGGCGCCGTGCTCCACCAGGACGCCGGAGCCGATCCTGGAATGGCTGCCAATATGGACCCGGTTGCCGATGACCGTGCCGCGGCCGATGCGCACGCCGTCGCCGATCACTGTCCGGTCACCGATCCGTGCGTCACGGTCGATCCAGCTGCCGTGCCCGATCCTGCAGCCTGAACCCACCTGCGCACCGTGCTCTACGTAGGTCATGGGGCCGATCCGCGCGCTCTCGGCCACCTTCGCTCCCGGAGCGATGAGTCCGCCGCCGTTGTCGTGGCGGGCATACCGGGTGACCTTTCCGGCGTCGTCCTCAACTGACACAAACTTTGCGGTCATACCGTCCCTCGTTAACGCTGCGGCACTCTACCGCACAGTAGGTTAACGGCCGGGAGCTTTCGAGGATTCCCAAACAGGCACAGGCGGCGCGGTTTTTGGTGCCGCCGGCGGACTATGCCACCAGGTTGGCAGCGGCCGTGTCCATGTGTTCCAGGATGGTCTTCCGGGCCAGCGCGGCATCGCCGGTATCGATGGCGGCCACAATGTCCTTGTGCCGGTCCACGCTCATGTTGCTGACGCCTTTTTCCAGTCCGGCGAACATGATGGACATGCGGATGGAGCCCTCCAGGGATTCCCAGGAGTGGAGCAGTGTTTCGTTGCCGGTGAGCCGGCACAGCGTGCGGTGGAATTCGAGGTCGGATTCGATCCGTCCCTCCAGGCTGCCGCCGGCGGCGGCATCCATGGCGTCAATGGCCTTGTGCAGCGAGTCGGTGACCTGCTGCCGGTCAGGCAGTTCGCACAGGGTCCGGGCGGCGAGCGATTCCAGGGCGGCGCGGACGGAGTAGATGTCGCGGATTTCCTTTTCGTCCAGGTGCCGGACGGACAGCCTGCCGCGGGGGCCTGCGGAGAGCAGGCCCTCCTGTTCCAGCTGGCGGAGCGCCTCGCGGAGGGTGCCCCGGCTGATCTGCAGCATCTCGGACAGTTCGGTTTCCACCAGGTGGCGGCCGGGTTCCAGTTCTCCGCTGGTGATGGCGGTCCGCAGCGCCGAGAGCGCCTGCTCGCGCAGGCTTTTCTTTTCCAGTCCCAGCAACGGGGCGGTGAGTCCGGCCATGGCTTCTGTCCTCAATGTCATAAGTCGACTGTCTACAGTCGGGAGTAGTTTCTCGATAGTACGGCAGAATGCACGGCACCGGCTTGGGACCGGTGCCGTGCATTCTCCATGGGGTGCCTTGCCTTAGCCGAGTTCGGCGAGGACCTTGGCGACGATGCGGTCCGTGGCCAGGCCGTAGCGGTCGTGCAGGGTGGGCAGGGCGCCGGCGTCCAGGAACTGGTCCGGGAGTGCCACGGGCACCACGCGCTTGCCCAGCCCCGCGGTGACGACGGCGGAGGCGACGGCTTCGAACAGCCCGCCCACTACGGAGTGGTTTTCCAGCGTGATGGCGAGGCGGTCGGTATTGAGCTCCGCAAGGACGGTTTCGGCGTCGAACGGCTTGATCGTGGGGGTGTGAACGACGGCGACGTCCACGTTGTGTGCCGCCAGCGCCTTGGCTGCCTGGAGGGCACGCATGGTCATCAGCCCGGAGGAGATGAACACGACGTCGTTGCCGCCGCGCAGCACTTTGGCTTTGCCGAGTTCGAAGGTGTAACCGTACTCGTCCAGGACGGTGGGCACGTTGCCGCGCAGCAGGCGCAGGTAGGTGGGGCCTTCCGAAGCTGCCAGCTGCGGCACCGCCTGCTCGATGTCCACTGAGTCGCAGGGGTCCACGATGGTCAGGTTGGGCATGCCGCGGAAGATCGCCATGTCCTCGGTGGCCTGGTGGCTGGGACCGTACCCGGTGGTGAGGCCCGGCAGGCCGCCCACGATGTTGACGTTCAGGTTTGGTTCGGCAGCGTCCAGGCACAGGAAGTCGTAGGCGCGGCGGGCCGCGAACACCGAGTAGGTGGACGCGAACGGGACCAGCCCGGTTTCGGCCAGTCCGGCCGCGGCGCCGAAGAGCAGCTGCTCGGCCATGCCCATCTGGAAGAACCGCTCCGGGAAGGCCTGGGCGAAGATGTGCATGTCCGTGTATTTGCCGAGGTCGGCGGTCAGGCCCACGATCTTGTCGTTCTCCTGCGCAGCCTTGACCAGGGCGTGCCCGAACGGCGCGGAAGAGGTCTTCTGGCCCGGGTCGGCGAAGGAGGCGATCATCGCCGAGGTCTTCAGCTTGGGCTTGGCGGGTGTGGCCGTCGTCGTGGTGGTGCTCATGCTGAAGCCTTTCCTTCATAACCGGCGGTGAGCTGCTCGCGGCAGACCTGCCATTCGTGTTCTTCGATGCGCATGAAGTGCGCTTTTTCGCGCTCCTCCAGCAGCGGGACGCCGCGGCCCACCTTGGTGTCGCACAGGATCACGGAGGGACGTCCGACGGCGGCGGCCTGGGCGGCTGCGTTGTCGAACGCCGCGAGCAGCGCGCCGACGTCGTTCCCGTCCACCCGCTGGGTGTACCAGCCGAACGCTTCCCACTTTTCGGTGACCGGCTCGGTGCGGAGCACGGTGTCGGTCTTGCCGTCGGCCTGCAGGGCGTTGATGTCCACCATGGCGGTGAGGTTGCCCAGCTGGTGGTGGTGCGCGCCCATGGCGGCCTCCCAGGTGGAGCCCTCGTCCAGTTCGCCGTCGGAGAGGAAGTTGAAAACCCGGGCGCTGGAGCCCTGGAAGCGCAGGCCCAAAGCCATGCCGACGGCGATGGTCAGCCCGTGCCCCAGCGAACCGCCCGAGATTTCCATGCCGGGCGTGTAGGTGGACATCCCGGACATCGGCAGCCGCGAATCATCGGAGCCATAGGTTTCCAGCTCCTGGACCGGGACGATCCCGGCCTCGGCGAGGGCAGCGTAGTGGCCGATCGCGTAGTGGCCGGTGGAGAGGAGGAACCGGTCGCGGGCCTCCCAGTGCGGATCCTCTGCCTTGAACCGCAGCTGGTCCCCGTAGACGGTGGCCAGCATGTCCGCGGCCCCCAGGGCCTGCCCCACGTAGCCCTGGCCTTGGACTTCGCCCATGTTCAGGGCGTGGTGCCGGATGCGGTACGCGGCGGCGCTTATCTTGTCCACCCGCTCCGGGGTCGCCCCGGCCTGTGTCTGTCCCTGCGGGGCGGCGCCCTGGATGGTTTCTGTAGGCATTGCGTGCTCCGTGATTCTCTGGTGCGTGGTGGTCATTCAGGCGTTGACCGTGTTGGGGGTGCTTTTGGTGGCTTCGTAAGCGAGCTGCCGTTCCCGCTTGCCCCAGGTTTCCCGAGTGGCGAGCGCGGCCCAGAGGCCGATCAGGGCGTAGGCGCCGAAGAGCAGCGCCGGGCCCATCCAGCCGAAGCTGACGAACAGCAAGGTGGTGATGAACGGCGTGAAGCCGGAAACCATGGCGGAGATCTGGTAGGCCAGGCTGGCACCGGAGGCGCGGGTCTTGGCCTGGAAGAGTTCGGGGAACCAGGCGCCCTGGGCGCCGGCCAGGGAGTTCTGGCAGACCGCGTAGGAGATCGCGATGGTGAGGATGATGGCGACGAACAGGCCGGTGTTGACCAGCAGGAACATCGGGATCGCGAACAGTGCGGCGAAGGCAGTGGACCAGATGTACAGGGGACGGCGGCCGATGCGGTCCGTCAGCGCGGCCCAGGCCTGGGTGGCGAAGATGCCGATGGCAGAGGCGATGCAGAGGGCGACGAGGGTTTGGGTCTTGTCCGCCAGGTGCTGGCTGTTGAGGTAGGAAATCATGTAGGTGATGGATACGGCGTAGCCGGCGGTCTCGGCGATGCGCAGGCCGATACCCTTGACGATGTTGCGCCAGTCCGTCTTGAGGACCTCGACGATGGGTGCCTTCACGATCGTGCCGCTGTCCTTGACCTCGTCGAAGACGGGGACTCGGGAACCTTGGACCGGATGATCAAGCCGACGGCGACCAGCACGATGCTGGCCAGGAACGGGATGCGCCAGGCAAGTTCCCCACCGAGGCCGGCGCTCGCGAGGAACGTCAGGTTGGCCAGCAGCAGGCCCACCGGGAAGCCGGCCTGGACGATGCCGGTGTACTTGCCCTTGGTCTTCCAGGGCGCATGCTCGTAGCTCATCAGGATGGCGCCGCCCCATTCGGCGCCGAAGGCCAGGCCCTGGACGATGCGGACGAAGACCAGCAGTGCCGGAGCCAACAGGCCGACGGCGGAGTAGGTGGGGAGCAGGCCGATCGCGAAGGTTGCCAGGCCCATCAGGATCAGCGAGGAGACCAGGACGGGCTTGCGGCCCACCTTGTCGCCCAGGTGGCCGCCGATGATGCCGCCCAGCGGACGGGCCGCGAAGCCGACGCCCAAGGTGGCGAAGGAGGCGAGGGTCCCCGTGACGGGATCGCTGCCGGGGAAGAAGGCGGTGCCGAAGTACAGCGCGGCAGCGGTGCCGAAGCCGATGAAGTCATACGTCTCGATGACGGCCCCCACGCCGGATCCGATGGCAACTCGGCGGGCGTCCTTGGTGCCGTGGACCGGGCCGCGCATGGTCAGAGCATCTTTGCTCATGGTGGTTCCCTTTCGAAAAGCGGCTGTGGAAGTTCCGCCGCTGTCGACTGTTAACAATTTGGTACGACCAGTGTGACGCACCTCATCTTTACTGTCAACAGTCGACTTTGAGAGTTGACTGTTGACAGTTAACGCAGCTAATGTGGTGCCCATCACTACGGCTCGGCACGATTCAAAGGATCAATGATGTTCCATTCCAGACTTGGGTGCTCATCCATCAGCTTTCGGCACCAGGACCTGGGTACTGCCCTGGGCACCATGAAGGGTCTGGGGTTCGAAGAGATCGATCTGGGCGCCCTGCCCGGGGTCTGCGACCATGTCCCCTACGAACTTGACGAGGCCGCCGTGGCTGCGGTGTCGCAGGAAGTCGTCGCTTCCGGTCTGCGCGTCCGCTCAGTGAACGGCGACATCGGGGACTTGAACGCAGTCCTCGACGCCGATGGGCAGGACGCCAGGCAGCGCCACCTTGACGCCCTGCTCGCCCTCACTGCCAACATTGGGGCCAACGCCCTGGTGCTGCCCTGCGGCGCCCTCGACCACAACCCGGTCCGGAACGTCGAGGAAGACCTGGACCTCATTGCCGGGCAGCTCGCGGCTGCGGCCCGGCGCGCTGCAGGTTTCGGCGTCGAACTCTGGACCGAATCCCTGCACTTCCTGCGGTTCTGCTGGAACCTGGAACGTGCGGGACTGCTGGCCGACCGGCTGGCCGGATCCGGCGTCGGAATCGTCATGGACTTCAGCCACATCACCGCCGCCGGCGAGGACATCCAGGCGTACCTTGACCGGCACCCCGGCCTCATCAGCCACGTCCACCTGCGTGACGCCGTGCCCGGGAACATCAACCTCAGCATCGGCAACGGCAACGCCGACTTCGCCGGGGGCCTGAAGCGTCTCGCGGCCGACGGCTATGCCGGCCACTTCTCGCTCGAACTGGAAACCCGGGACGTCACCCATGACGAACGCCCGGCCGCCGCCGCCAAGGCTGCAAGCTTCATCACCGACCTCATCTGACCTGCACACACCCAAGGAGCACCACCATGACCACCATCCAGCGCACCGCCGTCCTCACCGGAGCAACTTCGGACCGGGGCATCGGCATCACCACCGCCCGCCGTTATGCCCGTGAAGGCTGGGGCATCGTCATCCTGGACCTCGACGGCGAGAAGTCCGCCAAGGTCGCAGCCGAAATCGGCAACGAATTCAATGTCCCCGCGTTCGGCCACGAGATCGACGTCGCCAATGAAGCCTCCGTCACCGCCGCCCAGGGCGCCGTCGCCGCCGAAGTGGCAGCGGGCAACCTGCCCCCTGTTGGCGCCCTGGCCAACATCGCCGGCATCACCTCCCCGATTCCGTTCCTGGAGACCACCCTGGAACTGTGGCACAAGGTCATGGACGTCAACGCCACCGGCACCTACCTGGTGACCAAGGCCTTCCTGCCCGCCATGATCGACAACGGCTGGGGCCGGATCGTGAACATGTCCTCCGTCTCCGCCCAGCGCGGCGGCGGCGTCTTCGGCAAGGTTCCCTACTCCGCTGCCAAGGCGGCCATCCTGGGCTTCACCAAGGCCCTCGCCCGTGAGCTCGGTAGCACCGGCGTCACCGTCAACGCCATCACCCCGGGTGCGGTGGACACCAACATCCGCGTGGGCAGCACCGAGGAGCAGGAAGCAGCCATCAACGCCGGCATCCCGCTGGGCCGGAACGCCACCACCGAGGAAGTGGCCTCCGTGATCACCTTCCTGTCCTCCGAGGACTCCGCCTACCTCACCGGCACCACCATTGACATCAACGGCGGCAGCCACATCCACTAACAGCCGGCCCCGGCGCCAGCCAGAAAGCTCCCTCCATGACAAAGATCTTCAACGACCCCTCCGACTTCGCCGAAGAAGCCCTCGCCGGGTTCTGCGACGTCCACTCGGACCTGGTCCGGCAGGTTCCCGGCGGTGCCGTCCGCCGCTTCCGGCCGGCACAGCCCAAGGTGGCAGTCCTGGCCGGCGGCGGCTCGGGCCACTACCCGGCCTTCGCCGGGCTGGTCGGCTCCGGCTTCGCCGACGGCGCCGTGGTGGGCAACATCTTCACCTCGCCGTCCGCCCAGCAGGCCTACGCGGTGGCCAAGGCCGCCGAGTCCGGCGCCGGCGTCGTCTTCACCTACGGCAACTACGCCGGCGACGTGATGAACTTCGGCATGGCCAGCGAGCGCCTGGCCGCCGAGGGTATCGCCGTGGAGAACGTCCTGGTCACTGACGACATCGCCAGCGCCCCGCCGTCGGAATCCGCCAAACGCCGCGGCATCGCCGGTGACTTCACGGTCTTCAAGATCATGGGCGCCGCCGCCGAGAACGGCGCGGACCTGGCCGAGGTGGTCCGCCTGGGCCGCAAGGCCAATGAACGCACCCGCACCATCGGGAGCGCCTTCGCCGGGTGCACCTTCCCGGGCGCCGAATCGGCCCTGTTCACGCTGCCCGAAGGGCAGATGGGCCTGGGCCTGGGCATCCACGGCGAACCCGGCCTGCATGACACCGACCTGCCCTCGGCCAAGGAGTTGGGCCACGAACTGGTGGCCCGCGTACTCTCCGAAACCCCGCCGGACGCCGGCAGCCGCGTCGCCGTCATCCTCAATGGCCTCGGCTCCACCAAGCATGAGGAGCTCTTCGTCCTCTGGGGGACCGTGGCGCCGCTGCTGCGCGCCGCCGGCTGCACGCTGGTGATGCCCGAGGTGGGCGAACTGGTCACCAGCCTTGACATGGCCGGCGTCTCGCTGACCGTCACCTGGCTTGATGAGGAACTGGAACCCCTGTGGGCTGCCCCGGCAGAGACTCCCGCGTACCGCCGCGGCAGCGCTGCCCGGGAAACCGGGGCCCGAGGCGTCGAGGAAACGGCCGACGGCGGCGCGGGAGTCTCTGCGTTCGTCGCCACAGACGCCTCCCGCGAGTACGCCGCCGCCTGCGTAGCGGCCATTGATGCCGCCCGTTCGTCCCTGCACGACGCCGAAGAGCGGCTGGGTCGAATGGATGCGATTGCCGGCGACGGCGACCACGGCCGGGGCATGGTCCGCGGCGTCGACGCGGCCGCCGCAGCCGCCTCCGCCGCCCTGGGCCACGGCGCCGGCGCCGGCGATGTGCTGGCTGCCGCCGGCGACGCCTGGGCGGACAAGGCAGGTGGCACCTCCGGTGTCCTGTGGGGTGCTGGGCTGCGGGCCTTCGGCGAGACGGTGGGCAATGCTTCCGCACCCGCACCCAGTGCGCTGGCGGCAGCAGTGACGGCGTTCGCGGACCGGATTGTCCAGCTGGGCAAAGCCGAAGCTGGGGACAAGACTATGGTGGACGCCCTGCTGCCGTTTGTTGCCGGGTTCAGCCGGGCGATGGGCTACGGCGTGGAACCGGGACGGGCATGGCAGGACGCGGCACGCGAGGCGGCCATCGCCGCGGAGGCCACCGCGGACCTCCTGCCACTCAAGGGCCGGGCCCGGCCCCTCGCTGAAAAGAGCCTGGGCGCGGCGGACCCCGGCGCCACATCGCTGGCCATGGTCTTCGCCGTCATGGGGCCGCACTTCACCGGCGCCGCCGGGGCCGAAGCCGGCGCCACCACCATTGCGGCGACGGCCGCTGAGTCATGACAAGGGAAGGAAACACCATGGGGCTGCGGCTCATTGTCGGCGCGGACGAAGCGGGCGTGGACTACAAGGACAAGGTCCTCGCGGACCTGAAGAACGATCCGCGCGTCAGCGAGGTCATCGACATCGGCGTCAACCGGAGCGACGCGCCGGACGATTTCACCCGGCCCTACCCCTTCGTGGGCATTGCCGCCGGCGAGATGATCCGGGACGGCGCCGCTGACCGGGCCATCCTGTTCTGCGGCACCGGAATCGGCGTCGCCATCGCCGCCAACAAGGTCGAAGGCATCCGCGCCACCGCCGCCCACGACTCCTTCTCCGTGGAACGCTCCATCTTGTCGAACGACTGCCAGGTCCTCACCATGGGACAGCGGGTGGTGGGCATCGAACTCGCCCGCCGCCTCGCCAGGGAATGGATCGGCTACACGTTCGACCCGGCGTCGGCCTCGGCTGGCAAAGTGAAGGTGCTTTCCGACTTCGAGTCCTGCTGACAGGCCGTGCCCCGGAGCTGGGTGGTCTTCAGCCGCCCAGCTTCGCGCGCAGGCCGCCGATGATCACGTCCAGCCCGAAATCGAAGGCGTGGTTTCCGCGTTCTGCGGGCGGCCCGGCAAAACCCAAGGCGCGTTTGAGTGCGGGATAGCCCTCCGCAGGTGGATCCCACACCACATCCGGAGCCGCGAGGTCCAGGGCCGCGCCCAGGGCGAAACTGTCGATGGTCGAAATGGCAGACACCACCTCCCGGCCCTTGAAGCCGGCCGCTTCCAGTGCCAGTGCGAGGTCCTCATACAGGCCAATGACGTCGGCATCGGTAATGGACTGCAGCACCATCAGGGGTGCCAGCCGCGGATGGCGGGCAAACGCGTCCCGGTACGTGCGGATCAGTATCCGCAGCGCAGCTTCCCAGTCCCGGTGGTCCACTGGAGGATACGGCTCCTCGGTAATGATCCGGTGCCTCAACAGTTCCAGGATCTGGTCCCGCCCGCTGACGTGGTTGTAGATCGAGGACTGGCTGACGCCGATCCGTTTCGCAAGCTTGGGGAAGCTGAAATCCCCGCTCTCATCAACCAGTTCCAGGGCGGCCGTGGTGATGGCCTCCACGGAAATCAAGGGGAGGAGGGGGCGGCCCATCTGTTCTCCTGACTGCGTTCGGACATCCGCTCCAGCCTACTGCCCTGTCACATATCCGCCGTTGCCAAAAAACCCTTGTGCTCCAGGTCACTTGGTTCCATACTAAACGAAAGCCTTTCGTTTAAGTGGGCTTCCAAGAAAGGACCGAGCCTTGTCCGAGACCAAAACCAAGCCCAAGACGCCGTCTGCGGACGGCGGGCTCAAACGCAACGCCCTGGGAACAGGAGGCATCGCCTTCCTGGTGATCTCGGCGGCAGCACCCCTGACAGTGATGGCCGGCGTAGCCCCCGTGGCGATCGGAGTAGCGGGCATCGGCGCCCCTGCCGGCTACCTCCTGGCCGGCATCGTGCTGACCCTCTTCGCCATCGGGTTCATGGCCATGACGCGGCACGTCAAAGCCTCCGGCGGCTTCTACACCTACATCTCGATTTCACTGGGCAAGACCGTGGGCCTGGCTTCGGCCATCCTGGCGATCATTTCCTACAACTGCCTCCAGGTCGGCGTCTACGGACTCTTCGCCGTACAGACCCACGACATGCTTCATGTCCTTTTCGGCCTCGACGTTCCGTGGCCTGTCGTGGCGCTGGCAGCCGTCGCGGCCGTCTGGTTCCTCGGGTACCGCGGGATCGACGTCGGCGCTAAAGTCCTCGGCGTCCTGCTGGTCGCCGAGACCGGCATCCTGGGCGTGATGGGCGCAGGCATCCTGGGCAGCGGAGGCGCGCACGGAATCAGCGTTGGTTCCTTCAGCCCGGAACAAGCCTTCGGCCCCGGCGTCCTGGCGATCCTTGGCATCTGCTTCGCCGCGTTCATGGGCTTTGAGTCCACCGTTCTCTACCGTGCCGAAGCCCGCAACCCGGACAGGTCAGTCCCACGGGCCATGTACATCGCCGTGGGGTTCATGTCCGTCTTCTACGCTTTCATTGTCTGGACCGTCATCCAGGCTTTCGGCGAGGACCAGGTGGTTGCCGCGGCCGGGGAGCTGTCCGGCGGAATGTTCTTCCAAACCATTGGGCAGTACGTGGGGCCTTGGGCCGAAACCGCAATGTACGTCCTGATCGTCACCAGCGTCTACGCGTCCCAGCTGGCTTTCCACAACGCCATCAACCGCTACGTCTACATGCTCGCCAAGGACGGCGTCCTGCCCGCGTTCCTGGGCCGCACCCACCCCCGGTTCCGGTCCCCGCACCGCGCCGGGCAGCTGCAGACCCTGCTGGCGGCTGCGGTGATCACCATCTGCGCCCTCCTGAACGCGGACCCCTACCAGCAGCTCCTCATCTGGGTGAACACGCCCGGAATCTTCGGCATCGTGGCCCTCCAGGGCCTCGTTTCGGTGGCAGCATTCCTCTACCTCCGCCGGAACCCCCTTGCCGCCGCCAACAAACTCCTGGCCCCGCTCAGCCTGGTCTCCGCCGTACTCCTCTTCGGCGTCGTCCTGCTCATCGCCTTGAACATCGAGCTCCTCACCGCAGCCGACGCCCTGACCAACACCATCCTCATCCTCGTCACGCCGGTGGTCTTCGCCGGCGGACTGCTGGCCGCGCGCTGGGTGCGCCGCCGCCGTCCCGGCACCTTCGACCGCATTGGAAGCTTTGAAGCACATGAATCCTGACCTCATCATCCTCGCCGGCACCATCCACACCATGGAAACGGCGCCTGCAACCGGCCCGGCCCCCCAGGCTGTGGCCATCAGGGACGGCCGCATCCAAGCCATCGGGACCCGGAAGGAAGCAGAAGCCTGGGCAACGGCGGAGAACCTGATCGATTTCGGTGATGCCGTGTTGACCCCAGGCCTGGTGGACTGCCACGTCCATCCAGTCATGGGGCTGGACATGACCCGTGGCTGCGATCTTTCCGGCGCCTCCGACCTCGCCACCGTCCGCGCCCGGCTGCGGGCGGAAGCGGACGCAACTCCGGCCGGGGAATGGATCCGTGCCTGGGGCCTTGATCCGAACGTCTTTGGCTCAGCGCAGCCCCACCGGGAACTGATTGACGACGTCGTGGCGGGCCGGCCGGCCCTGCTGCGGCTGTTCGACGCCCACTCCGCTCTGGCCAGCAGTGCGGCACTGGACCTTGCCGGGGTGAGCGGGCCGCGCGCCTTCGACCAGGCCGCAGAAGTGGTCTGCGACGGCAGCGGAAGGCCCACCGGGCTCCTGCTTGAGGCTGCCGCGCTGGACCTCGTCCTGGCGCACATGCCAACGGAAACGTTCCAGGAACGGAAGCGGCGGCTGGCCGAGGTCTTTGCGGGGTTTTCCAGGGCAGGCCTGACGGGCATCCATGTCATGGACTGCGGCGGCGAGACGCTGGAGCTCCTGGCCGACCTGGAACGCGGACCCGACGGCGGACTGCCGCTGCGCGTGCGCATTTCGCCCTGGTGCATGCCCGGCAGCCGGGAGGAAGACTGGCGGCGGCTCGCAGGGCAGGTGGGAACGGTGCGCGGGAAGCGGTGGGAAGTGGCCGGCGTCAAGCTGTTCGTTGACGGCACGGTGGACAACGGCACCGCCTGGCTGTTCGAACCGGACACCCAGGGACAGTCAACGGCACCGTTTTGGCCGAGCCCGGCGGAGTATGCGCGGGCCATCCGGTTCTTTGCCGGCCGGGGGATTCCCACGGCCACCCATGCCATTGGCGACGCCGGGGTGGCGGCTGTCCTCGCTGCCTTCGAGGCCCTGCCGGCCGGGCTGCCGCCCGCGCCGCACCGGATTGAGCACATTGAAACGGTCCCGGACCCACTGATCCGGCGGTTCGCGGAGTCGGGCCTGATTGCCAGCATGCAGCCCAGCCACTGCACGCACTATTCGCGCGCGGACCAGACCGACAATTGGTCGCGCCGCCTGGGAAAGGATCGGGCGGACCGTGGCTGGCGGTGCGCCGACCTGCGGGCCGCGGGGGTATCGCTTGCACTCGGTTCCGACTGGCCCGTGGCTCCGTTTGAACCGCTGCCTATCCTGGCCGACGCACAGTTGCGGCGCCGGTCCGGGCACCCGCTGGAACAGCCGATCGTGCCGGGCCAGGCCCTTAGCGCAAGGCAGGCATTGGAAGGCTACACGTCCCACGCCGCCAAGGCTGCGGGGGAGTGGCAGGTCGCCGGTTCCGTCGCCGTGGGTAAACGCGCCGATTTCACGGTCTTCGATATTGATCCGCTGACGGCGGCGCCGGATGACCTGGCGGCGGGGCGGGTGCTCGCGACGGTCGTGGCAGGCCAGCCGCAGCATCTTTCGCTGGCGGCCGCCCGGTAACCAGGCACGCGGCGCTCGCGGTGGCCCCGGCGGGAGGACCGGCCGGGGCCCCGCGGGGCCCCGGCGCAGAATGGCCGCCGCTCCACGGCCTGGTCCTCCTACACTGGGGTGATGATCACAGTCACCGGAAGTGTGGAAACCAACCTGTCCGCGGAGAAGGCCTTTGCCTTCCTGAGCGAGTTCGAGAACACCAGCAAATGGGACCCCAACACCCCTGTCATGGACAAGATCACGCCGGGGCCGGTGGCCGTGGGGCACAAGTACCACGCCGAATCCGAGTTTCGCGGCAAACGCCAGGCCCTGACCTACGAGGTCATCGAGCTCTCGGAAAACCACATCAAGCTCCGGGGCGAGAACAAGACCGTCACCTCGTACGACTCCATCGACGTCCGCGCCAGCGGGACAGGTTCTGTGGTCACGTACACGGCCGAGTTCAGCATCAACGGGCCGGCCAAGATCATCCAGCCGCTGCTTAAACCGGCCTTCAACTCACTGCGGGACCCCGCCCTGAACGGCATCCGGGACACCCTTAACTCGCTGGCAGCGGGCTGACGGCCTCAAAAAATGCCCGAAGCGCACCGCGCGGGTCGGCCTCAAGGCGCGTCTCGTCGTCGAACACCATGGTGCTGCGTCCGTGCCCGTACTCGGGCCACACGAGCTGTGCCGTGTCCGGTGACCCTGTCCGCGCAAAGGATGCCCAGGCCCCGCTCATGGCGTCGCTGAGCCGGGGTGGTGCGCTGCCGCGGGTGAGGAAAGCCGCCGCCGGTGCGTCCAGGTGCCGGAAGACGAACGGGATTTCCAGGGCATGGCAGGCCCCGAGCTTGCCGCCCATGGCCGGGCTGCGCCACGTGAACAGGTAGGCAAAGCTCTTCCCGGCGCCGCCCGCCGCGCGCCGGGCCGCCAGGAGCCGGTTGCTGGGCTGCCGGTACAGGGAATCGGCAATGGCGGATTCCAGGAGTTCCTTGCCTGCCGGTTCACGCTGCAGCACCTCCTCCAGCGCGGCCGCGTATCCGCCGGCATGGGCGGCAGGAATCCCGGCCGCGGCAAGGACGGCGGCGGCACGCTCCGGGTATCCGGGGTCGGCCGGCGAGGGCGGCCGCATCTCCACCGCGAACGAGCCCTCGTTGAGGTTGGTTCCGATCAGCAGGTCGACGCCGCTGTTCACCCCGTTCCGGACCGCGTCGAGCGGCGGCGCCGGCAATGACGGCGTCCCCACTGTCGGCTGGAAGGGGAGCGGGACTGCGTAGGACTGCGCGGCGAAACGCTTCTCAAGGCCTTTTTGCGCTGCCAGCAGCTGCTCCGCAGGGAGGGTGAGGAGTTCCGCTGCTGACGCGGGGGCCAGGCCGCACCGGTCAAGGAACGCGGCGCTGATCCGCGTGGACTCCTCCGGTTGGCGGTACCGCTCGGCCGTTCCGCTTTGCATGATGGCCCGGCGGAACAGCCCTTCCGACGCCGGCATCCCCAGCAGGGTGCCAATCGCCGCGGCTCCCGCCGACTCGCCGAAGATGGTCACGTTCCCCGGGTCGCCGCCGAAGGCGCCGATGTTGCGGCGGACCCAGCGAAGGGCCTCCAGCTGGTCCAGCAAGGCAACGTTGGACGACTCGGCGTACCCGTCCCCCAGCAGGTCCGCCAGGTGCAGGAAGCCCAGCGCGCCGAGCCTGTAATTTATGGACACCACCACCGCGCCCGCCGCGGCGGCGAGCCTGGCGCCGTCGTACATGGCGTCGCTGTTGGCGCCCAGCACGTACGCGCCGCCGTGGATCCAAACCATCACCGGCCGCGCCTGGCCGCCGGAATCCGGTGTCCAGACGTTCAGGTTCAGGCAGGCGTCCTCGCTCCACCTCCGCGGCACGGCACCTGGAGGTGCCGGGGATTCGGGGTTCTGCGGTGCCGCAGGCCCGGCGGCGGTGCAGTCCAGCACCCCGTCCCACGACTCCAATGGCACGGGCGGACGGAAGCGGTTCACGCCCGACGGCGGCCCGGCGTACGGGATGCCAAGGAACCGGTGGACGGTGGTCCCGTCAGTTCCGAGGGAGGTGCCGCGGAGGGAACCACCGGGGGTGGAGAGGAGGGTCATGGTTGACAGGTTACGTCGTGGGGGCGCCCCACGGCGGCCGCGGGGACCTGCTCAGCTTTGCGGGCCTCCCGACGGGGAGTCATTCCGGGTGTGCCGGAGGATCAGGGCGGAACTGCTCAGTGGTGCCCGGAGCCTCAGGCCCTTGGCAGTGCAGTGCTCATTGACGGCCAACGACAGTGCGTCCCGTTCCTTCGCCGACAGGGTGGCTTCGCCGGCGCAGTACGCACGGATGAGTTGTTCCGAGGCGTCGCCGCCGAGCCCCACGAATTCGAGCCACAGCTGCGAGATATCCAGCCGGTGCTCCTTGATGACGGCCCCCGTCAGGGCTTGCTGGTCCACGGCATCCATTGTCCCGTCCTAGCCTTTGCTACACCTGTTCCACTGGACTTCGGAGCGGAACCCGGAATGGATGGGTGAAGTGGAGAAGATTTTTTCCTGTAAGAATGGGCCCATGCCCCTGCGCTCCTACCCGATCCGGCGCCTGGCAGAGGACCCCTCGAACGTCCTTGACCGCGTACGCTGGCCGGCCGTCCTGCCGCCGGTGGCCCAAGTCCTCGACCAGGGGCTCGACCTGGGCCCGGCCACCATCCTGGTGGGTGAGAACGGCTCGGGTAAATCCACGCTGGTGGAAGGTATCGCGCTCGCCTACGGGCTGTCCCCGGAGGGCGGGTCCACGGGCGCCAGGCACACCACCCGGCCTACCGAGTCCGTCCTCGGCGACCATTTGCAGCTGGTTCGGAACCCGGGCGCCACCCGGCGGGGCTACTTTCTCCGGGCCGAGACAATGCACGGGCTGTACACCTACCTGGAAAAGAATCCCAGCACGTTCACGCCGGACATCCCGTTCCATGACATGTCCCATGGCGAGTCCTTCCTGCAGTTGGCAGCCGACCGGTTCCGCGGAGCCGGACTCTGGGTCCTGGACGAACCGGAGTCTGCACTGTCCTTTTCGGGCTGCCTGAGCCTCCTGTCCGTCCTGAACGAACTGTTGGCCGGCGGCCAGTCCCAAGTGATCATGTCCACCCATTCGCCGCTGCTGGCCGCCTTGCCCGGCGCGACCATCCTGGAAGCGGGGCCTTGGGGTTTGCGGTCCCGGTCCTGGGCGGAGCTGGAGCTCGTGGCGAACTGGCAACGGTTCATGGACTCGCCCGAACGCTACCTCCGCCACCTCTAGCTGCCCGAGGACCTTCGCCCCTAGGCAGGAAAAGGCTCCAAGCGGTCAACTTGATTGTCCGGAACAGGCAGCAATATCAGGAGGCAGGGACCATGGGCGCGTGCGATGTCTGCGGCAGCAGCGAGGGCCGCATTTTTACCGTCAGTATGGGAAACCAGATCGGCACGTTCGACAGCTTTGAGTGTGCAATCCACATGATGGCTCCCGCCTGTGAGCACTGCGGCTGCCGGATCCTGGGCCATCCGGTGGAAAGCGAAGCAGGCATCTACTGCTGCCTCCACTGTGCCAAGGAAGCGGGAAATCCGCACCAGGCCCCCAAAGCCGAGCACTCCACCGTGGCCGTTCCGGCCCCGGGCGCCGCCGCCGGCCAGGGCTGACCCGGCTGGAAGCCTGAAACGGAAAAGGGGAGCCATGGCCGGTGACGGAAAGTACAAGATCGTGGTGGGAACGGACGGATCGGAGCAGTCCCGGGCCGCCATGGACTGGGCCGTGCAGGAAGCCAGGCTGCGGCACGGCGAAGTGCAGGCCGTAACCGCCTGGAACTTCCCCTATGTCACTGATGCCCTGGGCACCGCCTGGGACTATGAAATCTTCGAGAAGGACGCGCAGGCGATCCTGGAGGCGGAGCTGGAACGCGTCAAGGACCAGGACGTTGCCATCACCGGCCGCATCGTGGAGGGGAACCCGGCTTCGGCGCTCATCGAGGCATCCAAAGATGCCAACCTCATAGTGGTGGGCTCCCGCGGCCACGGCGGATTCACCGGCATGATGCTTGGCTCCGTTTCGCACCAGACCATCCACCACGCACACTGCCCGGTGCTGGTTATCCGCGAACCGGCCGTTGATTAGCGGTGCCGGTACGGCGGCTGGCGGGAAGAGTCGGGATCCAGCACCGGACGGTTTCGCGGTAGCGCTGGAATTCCTGGCCAAAACGCTTCGAGAGGTCTGCTTCTTCCAGTGGCCTGACGGCATAGTTCCACACCAGTGAGCCCAGCACCGCATAGCCAACCACCAGCCACGACTGCAGGATGAGCCCGACGGCGGCCCCCTGAACGATGCCCGCCACCGCCATCGGATTGCGGATCCAGCGGTACGGCCCGGCAACCACAAGGCGGTTTGCCATCACGGACGGCAACGGCGTCCCGTCTCCGAGGGTGGACATCACGGCGGCAGACCAGATCCCCAAGGCGCTCGCAAGGATGAGGATGGCGACGCCGGCCGGGACGGCAACTGCCGGGAAGTCCAGGCCCAACCCCCAGCGCTGTTCGAGAACGGCCAGGCAGTCCGGGACCAGCCCCAGGAAGAATCCCCAGAACAAGACAATCTGTCCGAACGTGGCGGCCACATGGGCTCCTGCGTTCGTGCGTTTCCGGGCCGGTCGGAACGCAAACGGGCCACGGACAATCCACGCCGTGGGGATGCGGCCAAACAGCACCAGGCACAGTCCGGCAACCGACCCCGCAGTGGCGGCGCCCATGGCCAGCACGCCGAGGCCCGCCCGGGCGCTTACCGTGGCATAGACGGCCAGGGCAACGGTAACAATGGTGGTCCACACGGTGCCGGCAACCGCTGCGGACCGCACGCCGCAGGCTGCGGCCGCAGAGGCAAGGACAAACAGCGGAATGTCGAACACGGCAACCAGGAACGGGTCCAAGCCTCCCAGGGTTGCCCGGCGCACCGCCGGGTCCAGGAAGACCGCAATCCACCACAAACACCCGGCGACAGCTTGAACGGCAAAGTACGCCCTGCCCCACTGGCCTGACTGCGGCACAGATCCCCCCGAATCCATTCTCGCCGCGACAGTCTGCGGCATGTCCCAGCCTAGCGAATGCGCCGCCGGTTCCGGCGGAACAGGCATGGTCCGGGCTTCCCGTGGAAACCCGGACCATTGCCCTTGGTGCTAGGCGGGCTGCGGCGCCCCGGCCCTGGCGTGCTCCCTGGCCAGGTTCCCCAGCCAGCGCGCGCTGTCCTTGGGAGTCCGTTCCTGGCTGGAGCGGTCGACGGCGATCAGGCCGAACTTGGGCCCGTAGCCGAAGATCCATTCGAAGTTGTCGAGCGCGGTCCAGGCGATGTACCCGCGGACATCGATGCCGTCCGCAAGGCAGGAAGCAACGCCGTCGACGGCCGCCTTCAGGTACGCCACCCGCTGCGTGTCATCCTCGGTGGCCAGGCCGTTCTCGGTGACGATCACCGGGATGCCGGCGATCCTGTGGGCCTCGCGGATGGTGGCCTCCAGCGCCTGGGGATAGATTTCCTCGCCCATCTGGTTGGTAGGCACACCCTCCGGTGCCGGGGCATGGCCTTCCGGGCCGTACACGGTGCGCCCGTAGGTCTGGATGCCCACGACGTCGTCGCCGCGGGAGGCCTCGAGGAAACGCTCGTTGACGTCCCGACGCACCCGGCCTGCAATCCCTTCGCCACCGGGCAGCGCCTGGATATCGGAGTTTGCGAGGGTCCACCCCACCTGGAGGTCCGGGCGACGGGCCTTGATGGCCTTGGTGGCGGCCCGGTGCGCGGCCACCTTAACCTCGAAACCGGCTTTGGTGGAGCAGAACTGGAACGGCGCGAGGGTGGCAGCCGCCACGCCCAGGCGCTCGGCGGCGGCCGCCCAGATGGGCACCGAACCGCGGTTCTCCGGGGCTTCCCCGCCGATGCCGAACGACTCCAGCAGCCAAGGGAGGTTGGGCTCGTTCAGGGTGCAGGCGACGCCGATCAGGTCACCCAGGTGGGCCATGACCCGGTCGCAGTAGCGTGCGAAGAGTTCGGGTGTCCGGCTGCCCTCCCAACCGCCGATCCGAAGGAGCCACAGCGGTGACGTGAAGTGGTGGAACGTGACCACCGGGGTGAGTCCATGGTCGTGGCAGGCTTCCAGCACCCGCTTGTAGTGGTCCAGTGCTGCCACCGAGAACTTGCCTTCCTCCGGTTCGATCCGGGCCCATTCCACGGAGAAGCGGTAGCTGGTAAAACCGAGGCCGGCGATCAGTGCGATGTCCTCGCGGTAGCGGTGGTAGTGGTCCACGGCATCCCCGGACGGCTCCGCGAAAATCGTTTGGGGAAGGTGCTCCAGGAACCAAGTATCGCTGTTGACGTTGTTGCCTTCCACCTGGTGGCCGGCGGTGGCCACGCCCCAAAGGAAGTCGCGGGGGAACGGGTTGGTCATGGGGTTCCTTTCGTGATGGACGCGTTTGGGCGTCCGAGGCTTCGCTGCCTTCCATCCATCCTTCCGCCAGGCGTGACCGCCGCCACAATACTTTTTCAATCAATGACATTGTCATGTTTGGTGCCTGTGGCCCCGGCTGATTCTTGAAGGGAGCCGGCGAGCAGCCAGCCCCCACAACCGTTCCTCCGTCGTCACATCAGAATGCAAAGGCGCACTACATGAAACTTCCGAACTCCACCGCCCGTGCGAGCTCCGCCGTTCTGGCCGGTGCCCTGCTGATGGGTTCCCTGGCCGCCTGCGGCGGCGGGTCCAGCCAAGCCGCTGCAAAGGCTGATACCAGCAGCCTCACCCTGGCCATCGACAGCGACTCAGCCTCCTTCGGTTTCGACCCGCTGCGTGTCTCCGCAGCCCAGCGCCAGTTCTTCGAAGGCCTCTACGACAGCCTGATGACCCTTCAGCCGGACGGTTCCGCAGGTCCGGGCCTGGCCAAGGACTTCAGCTACAACGCGGACAACACCGTCCTGACGCTGAACCTCAAGGACGACGTCACGTTCACCGACGGCTCCAAACTGGATGCCGCCCTGGTCAAGGCCAACCTGGACCGCCGCTCCGATCCCGCACTGAGCGCCTACTCCGCCGTCGCCAAGGGCGGCGCCCAGGAAATCACCTCCGTGGACGTGGTCAGCCCCACCCAGGTGGCCCTGACCTTCGCCAAGCCGCAGCCCGGATTCGAGAAGAACCTGGCCTCCACCACCGGCATGATCGTGGGCAAGAACGGTGTCGCCGACACCTCCAGCCTCGCTGCGACCCCTGACGGTTCCGGCCCGTACACCCTTGACCCCTCCACCGTGAAGGGCAACAAGTACGTCCTGGTGAAGAACGACAAGAGCGCTGACGCTTCCAAGTACGCCTACAAGAAGGTGGTCTTCAGCGTTGTCCTGGACCCCCAGGCCCGCGCCAACGCCCTGGTCTCCGGTCAGGCCGACGTGGCCATGCTGACCTCGAACACCGTTGACTTCGCGAAGTCCAAGGGCGTCGGCGTTTCCCAGATCGGCGGCACGGTCAACACCATGATCTCCTTCGACAAGATCGGCAAGACCGCCCCGGCGTTCGCCCAGGAGAAGGTCCGCCAGGCCATCCAGTACGCCATCAACCGCCAGGCCCTGGTGGACGCCCTCCACAAGGGTGACATCCCCGCCTGGAATGCCCTCCCCAAGGATTCGGCCGGCTTCACCAAAGACCTCGAAACAGAGTTCGCGTACAACCGGGACAAGGCGAAGAGCCTGCTGGCCGAGGCCGGCTACCCCAACGGTTTCGAGTTCACCATCATCGCCGGCGCACAGACCCAGACGGACCTGCAGGCAGTCCAGAAGGACCTCGCCGCCGTCGGCATCACCATGAACGTGAAGATGGCCGCCTCCACCGACGAAGCTTTCGCCGCCGTGGCCACCACGCCCCTGGGCTACGCTCCCCTGAACTGGGACAACCCCGTCGGCGTGATGTACGGCGCCGTCCTCAACGGATTCACCAACGTCCAGAAGGCCACCGATGACCAGCTCAGCGCCGCCACCGGCGAGCTGGCCGCAGCGAAGGACGACGCCGCCGTGAAGGCCGCCGCCACGAAGCTGAACACCCGGCTGGTGGAATCCGGTTGGATGATCCCGCTGTACGAGGCCTTGACCAACCAGGGCTACAACACCAAGAAGGTGGCGCAGGTGAAGTTCGCCGGCACCAACGCCTACCCGCTCCTCTCGTCCTACACGCCGGCCAGCTGATACCCGCACCGTCCCGGGCGGCCCTTGTCCACCAGGGCAAGGGCCGTCCGGGAAGGGGCATGACCGATGGAGGTCACCATGGCACTATTCATTACCAAGCGCCTGCTGATGGCGCTGGCCACCGTGCTGGTGGTTGCGGTCCTGGCATTCCTGCTGGTCCACGCAATGCCGGGCAGCCCCGGGGCCGTGTCCCTCGGCGCCGGCGCCTCCCAGCAGGCGATCGACGAGGTCAACCAGCGGATGGGCTGGAACGACCCGCTGCCGGCGCAGTTCTTCACCTGGCTCGGTTCCGCGGTCCAGGGCGACCTGGGCGTCTCGCTCATCGACGGCCGCTCGGTCAGCGCCGACCTCGCCAGCCGGCTGCCCGTCACCGCCTCGCTGGCTGCCGGCGCCACCATCCTCAGCGCGGTCCTTGGCATCGGCCTGGGCGTCACCGCAGCGGTCCGCGGCGGCGTCGTGGACCGGATCATCGGCGGAGTGGCAGGCATGGCCGTTGCCCTGCCCGCCTTCTGGATCGGCATCATCTTCGTGTACCTGCTGGCCGTCCAGTCCTCCGTCTTCCCGGCGACCGGTTATGTCCCCTTTGACGCCTCCCCACAGGACTGGGCCCTGTCCCTGGCGTTGCCCGTGATCACCCTGGCGGTGGGCGGAGCGGCATTCATCGCCCGCCAGACCCGTGCCTCCATGCTCGAGGCCCTGCAGCAGGAACACATCCGCACGCTGCGGGCCACGGCCACACCCACCTGGAAAATCCTCTACGTCCATGCCCTGCGCTACGCCAGCCTCCCGATTGTGGCCGGCATCGCCCTGCAGTTCATCCAGCTGTTCGGCGGTTCGGTCATCGCGGAGCAACTGTTCGCCATGCCCGGCCTGGGCCAGGCCGTCCAGAACTCCGTCAGCACCCATGACGCCCCGTCCGTGCAGGGCGTGGTGGTGATCGCCACCGTGGTGGTGGTCGCCGTGAACCTGGTGCTGGAACTCGCCACCAAGTTCCTCGACCCGAAGTTGCGTGCCTCATGATTCCCAACGTTGCCCCCGCGTCCGCAGATCAAGCACAGCCGACGACGGCCGCGGACCTTCGCAAGACACGTCGCCAAGGCGCGCCGAAGAAGTTCACCGGCAGCAAGCTGTTCGGCTCGCCCGGGAGCATCGCAGGGGTGGCCTGGCTGGCCGTCCTCGTGGCCGCCTCCCTGACCGCCCCGCTGTGGCTGCCGTTCAAGACCGAGGACCAGGACTTCACCGCCGTTCTTTCCGGCCCAACCGCCGCGCACTGGCTTGGCACGGATGAACTGGGCCGTGACCTCCTGAGCCGGATCTTCGCCTCCGCCGCCGGCACCCTCGGAACGTCAATGATCACGGTGATTGTCGCCGTCGGACTCGGAACGCTCCTTGCGATGCTGGCCGCAGCCGCCGGCGAGCGCGTGGAGAACGCCGTCAGCCGCGTCACGGAGATCATGATGTCGCTGCCCGGCACCGTGATCATCCTGGCCGTGATCGGGGCCGTGGGAACCAATATTCCGATGATCATGGGAATCCTGGGCGTGCTGATCTCGGCCGGCATCTACCGGGTGATGCTCGGGCAGGCCAAATCCCTTCAGTCGCAGCTGTACGTGGACGCCGCCAAAGTGGACGGTGTCAGCACCGCGGGTATCAGCCTGCGCCATGTGCTGCCCGGCCTGACCAACACCATCGTCGTCCAGGCGGCGCTGATCTTCGCCGTCGGCATGCTGATCCAGGCAGGCCTGGCGTTCATCGGATTCGGGCCGCCCATCCCGCAACCCAGCTGGGGCGGAATGATCCAAGGCGCCTCCCAGCACGTCTATGACGCACCCTGGATGATGGTGCCCACCGGCGCCGTACTTGCCCTGACCGTCCTGTCGGCCAACGCCATCGGCAACGCCCTCGGCAAGGCGCCCAACGCCACAGCCTCACATCTGCCTTCCGCCGCCGCCCGGCGCCAGCGCGCCAAGGCAGTCGCCGCCATCGCTTCAGCAGCCCCCGCTCCCATCACGCAGGATGGGGTGGCGAAGGGGACGCTCAGCGTCCGCAACCTGTCCGTCGGCGTCGACAATACCGGTGCGGGCAGCGGCGTCCGCCTGGTCACCGATGTCTCCTTCGACGTCGAACAAGGCACGGTCCTGGGGCTGGTGGGGGAATCCGGCTGCGGCAAGACGATGACCGCGCTGTCCCTCCTCGGGCTGCTGCCGTCCGGGGTCTCCGTCACGGGCGGCCAGATCCTCTGGAACGGCAGGAACCTTGCCGCCACCACCGACAAGGCCATGGAAACCGTCCGCGGCCGGGACATCGCCCTGATCAGCCAGGAACCCATGCGCGCCCTGGATCCCATGTTCACGGTGGGCTACCAGCTCACCGCCACCATCCGGCGGCTCCGCGGCATGGGCAAAGCGGAGGCCCGGGAGGAAGCCCGTAACCTTCTGGAGAAGGTGGGGATCGTGGACGCCGCACGCATCCTGAAGACCTATCCGCACCAGATCAGCGGCGGCATGGCCCAGCGCGTGGCCATCGCCCTGGCGCTCGCCGGGCAGCCGAAACTGCTGGTGGCTGACGAACCAACCACCGCCCTGGACGTCACGGTGCAGGCCGAAATCCTGTCCCTGCTGCGCGCCCTGGTGAGGGAGACCGGCATGTCCGTGGTCATGGTGACGCACGACCTCGGCGTGGTGGCGGACATCTGTGACCAGGTTGCCGTCATGTACGCCGGCCAGGTGGTGGAGAACGGCAGGACGGAGAGCATCCTGGACAATCCCCGGCACCCCTACACCCTGGCCCTGCTTGCCGCAGACCCGCACGCCAACCACGCAAACGACATGCCGGAACGCCTCGCCACGATTCAAGGGCAGGTCCCCCAGCCCAAGGACTGGCCCACCGGGTGCCGGTTCGCCGCCCGCTGCCAGTTCGCCGGCTCCGCCTGCCTGGAACCCGTCCCGCTGCTGTCCTCGGGCGCCGGTTCAGGCGTGGTGCGGTGCGTCAAAGCGGACCAGCTCGCCGTCGAAGGCATGGACTGGCTGGCCACGGACGTACCCGCCGCCCGCGCCCTGGAGATCACCCCCACGCAGAATCCGCGCAGTCTGCAGACCATCGTCGAAAAGGACCTGGCATGAGCACCGCAGTCACCGAACGCCGCGATTCCACGCCGCCTTCCGCCGCCACCCCCATGCTGGAGGTCAAGGACCTGGTGGTCCGCTACGGCCGGGGCCGGAAGGCAGCCGCGGCCCCCGCCGCCGTCGACCATGTCAGCTTCAGCATCGCCCCCGGGGAGACCGTGGGACTGGTGGGGGAGTCCGGCTCCGGGAAGTCCACCATTGGCAAGGCAATCCTTGGCCTGCAAAAGGTCTCCGGCGGCACCATCACCTACCAGGGCAAGGACGTCACCTCCGCCGGCGCCGCGGAGCGCCGGGCTCTGGGCGGGGAACTGCGGGCCGTCTTCCAGGACCCCAACTCCTCGCTGAACCCGCGCAACACGGTGGGCACCTCCCTGGCGGAACCGCTGCGCCTCCGCGGCCTGTCCGCGGCGGAAGCGCGTGCTAAAGCGGAGGACATGCTGGAACGCGTGGGCCTGCCGCGGGACGCCGTGGACCGGTACCCCAGCCAGTTCTCCGGCGGCCAGCGCCAGCGCATTTCCGTGGCACGTGCCCTCATCTGCGATCCCCGGCTGGTGGTCTGCGACGAAGCCGTCAGTGCCCTGGACCTTTCCACCCAGGCGCAGGTGCTCAACCTGCTGGCCGACCTCCGCGACGAGCGGGGCCTGAGCTACCTGTTCATCGCCCACGACATCGCCGTGGTGCAATTCCTGGCCCAGCGCGTGGTGGTGCTGTACCGCGGGCAGGTCATGGAAAGCGGACCTGCCGCGGCCGTTACTGAAAACCCGAGGCACCCCTTCACCCAGGCGCTCGTGGCCGCCTCCCCGGTACCGCGTCCGGCGGAGCAGGCGGCGCGTCGCGAAGCGCGCGAATCACTGGGTGTCCGCACCGGGGCGGCTGCGGTGCCCGCACCCGGCGGCTGCCCCTTCCGGCTCCGCTGCCCCCTGGCCACCGACCTGTGCGCCACCGAGCGGCCGGCGCTGCGCCGGGTGGGGACGGCCGACGTCGCCTGCCACTACGCCTGAACCCCTTGCCTCAACTTCAGAACGGACCCCTTCTTCCATGACTTCCACTCCCTGGCTCGCCGCCATGATTTCGCCCGAGCAGGACTTCGACGGCGCCCCGCTGCTCCGCAAGGAATTTGCGCTCGAGGAGGGCCACGGCGGCGTGGTGAGGGCGACGCTGCGGGCCACCGCTTTCGGCGTCTATGAGGCGTTCATCAACGGCTCACCGGTGGGGCATGACGTCCTGAGCCCGGGCTGGAGCTCCTACGAGTGGCGGCTCCGCTACCGCAGCTATGACGTCACGTCCCTGGTGACCCCCACCAGCGTGCTGGGGGTGGAACTGGGCAACGGCTGGTACCGCGGCCGGCTGGCCTGGCACGGCATGTCCAACCTCTACGGCAGCGAGCTGGGGTTCTTCGGCCAGCTGGACATCGAGTTCGAGGACGGCCACGTCCAGTCGATCGCCTCGGACACCACCTGGCACGCAGGCCCTTCCACCACCACCTTCAACGACCTCTACGACGGCCAGGCCATCGACGCCCGCCGCTCTCAGAAGGGCTGGGCGGAGCCCGGCTTTGTGCCAGGCTCTGACTGGACGGGCGTGCGTGAACTGGCGTTCGACGGCGGCCGGCTCGCTGAGCCTGTGGGCCCGCCCGTGGTGCGGGCCGGCGTCGTCCGTCCCGTGGAAATCTTCACCTCACCCGGCGGCCGGACACTGGTGGACTTCGGCCAGAACCTGGTGGGCTGGCTCCGGTTCACCGTTCGGGGCAAGGCCGGGCAGGCCATCACCGTCCGGCATGCCGAGGTGCTGGAAAACGGCGAACTCGGTGTCCGGCCCCTGCGGTCCGCGAAGGCCACGGACACGTTCATCCTCTCCGGCGGGGAAGACGTCTTTGAACCCACCAAGACCTTCCACGGCTTCCGCTACGCCGAAATCGCCGGCTGGCCGGGAACACTGACCGCGGATGACGTTGAGGCCGTGGTGGTCCACTCAGACCTTGAGCGCACCGGCACTTTCGAATGCTCCAACGAACTCGCCAACCAGCTGCACCGCAACATCGTCTGGGGCCTCCGCGGCAACTTCCTGGACCTGCCCACCGACTGCCCGCAGCGCGACGAGCGCCTGGGCTGGACCGGCGACATCGCGGTCTTCGCCCCTACCGCCGCCTACCTGTACGACGTCAAGGGCTTCCTTCAGGACTGGCTGCTGGACCTCGCCGCCGAGCAAAAGGCGGCAAACGGCCTGGTGCCCATCACCGTGCCCGATGCCCTGAAGTACTGCCCGCAACCACCGGAATTCCCGGCCTCGGAATCCTCGGCGCTCTGGAGCGAAGCCTCCGTGTGGGTGCCCTGGGCACTCTGGGAGGCCTACGGGGACATCAGCGTCCTGCGAAACCAGTACGAGTCCATGGCCTCGCACACCCGCCGGGTGGAGGGGCTGCTCTCGCCCACGGGACTGTGGGACTCCGGCTTCCAGTTCGGCGACTGGCTGGACCCCGACGCCGCGCCGGACCAGCCATGGGCGGCCAAGGCTGACACCGGCGTGGTGGCCACCGCCTGCATGTACCGCACCGCGCGCCTCACTGCGCAGGCCGCCGGGCTGCTGGGAAAGCACGACGACGAAGCGTACTTCGAGGCGGTCGCCGCCCGGGTGCGGAGCGCCTTCGCCGAACACTACGTGGCAGCCGGCGGCACCATCCGCAGCGACTGCACCACCGTCTACGCGCTGGCCATCGCCTTCGATGTCCTGCCGACCCCGGAGCTGCGGGAATTCGCCGGGAGCCGCCTGGCCGATCTGGTCCGGGACAACAACTACCGCGTGTCCACCGGGTTCGCCGGCACCCCGTTCATCACCCACGCGCTGACGGACACCGGCCACGTGGACGAGGCCTACCGGCTGCTGCTGGAGGAGGGCTGCCCGTCCTGGCTGTACCCGGTGACGATGGGCGCCACAACAGTCTGGGAACGCTGGGATTCCATGCTCCCGGACGGCACCATCAACCCCGGTGAAATGACCAGCTTCAACCACTACGCCCTGGGCGCGGTGGCCGACTGGATGCACAAAGCCATCGGCGGCATCCGGCCGCTGGAGCCCGGTTACGCCCGGGTGCTCATCGCACCGCAGCCGGGGGACGGGATCAGCTGGGCCAAAACCTCCCTGAAGACTCCGCACGGTGAGGTCCGGGTGGAATGGACGCTCGACGGCGGTGCGTTCCGCCTGGAGGCGACCGTCCCTGCCGGGGTGGCGGCCGACGTCGTGCTTCCGGACGGTGCGCGGCACGCCATGGAGGGCGGGACGCGCCGCTTTGACTGCCCTGTTGCGGTGCGGGAACCGTCGGTGGCCCGCTGATGGGGGCCGCTGCCCGCACGGAACCTGCCCTGCGCCTCGACGGGATCCGGATGCGGGACCCGTTCATCCTGGAGTCCGCTCCCGGCGGGTTCGTCCTGTTCGGGACCAGCGATGAAAATGTGTGGGGCGGACCGGCCACCGGCTTTGACTGCTACACCAGCGAGGACCTGGAACATTGGGATGGCCCCTTTGCCGCCTTCCGGCCGCCGGTGGATTTCTGGGCGGACACCCAGTTCTGGGCTCCGGAGGTGTATTCGCTGGACGGGCGGTTCTTCATGTTTGCCACGCTCGCAACATCGTCCCGGGCCCGCCCTCGGGGCGTTGTGGTGCTCGTTGCCGATGCGGCGATCGGCCCCTACCGGCCGTGGAGCGACGGACCGGTCACCCCGGCTGCGCAGCCCTGCCTGGATGGAACACTTTACGTTGACGACGCCGGCGCCCGGTGGCTGGTCTACAGCCGCGGGGCGGAAGGGACACAGGAGGAACCGGGGACCGCCGACGGCCACATGTGCGCGGTCCGCTCGGCCCATGATCTTCGCGCCGCCGTTGGTGAGCCGGTCCTGCTGTTCACGGCCTCCTCGGCCCCCTGGGCCAGGCCGCTCCGTCTCCCGGACGGCGCAGAACCTCCGCCGGGACTGAACCTTGCCAAGGACCCGCTGTTTACCGACGGGCCGTTCCTCCTCCGTTCAGCACAAGGGTCACTGCTGATGCTGTGGTCCAGCCGCGGCGAAGCCGGTTATGCCATGGGTATCGCCGAGTCAGCAGGGGGAACGCTGACGGGGCCATGGGTGCAGCAGGATGAACCCTTGTGGCCGGACAACGGCGGGCATGGCATGGTCCTCCGCACCTCCGGCGGGTGCGACTACCTGGTCTTTCACGGGCCGAACGACACACCGAACGAACGGGTCCGGCTCACAGGTGTAAGAATCGACGGGAATGGCCTCCGCCTGCTTCGATGAGGTGCGGCGGGGGCGCTGATCTGCAACGATGTGGCAAAAAACCATTCCCAGGAGGACTCATGCCGTACACCGTGGATTTCAAGAACGTGTCCACCGTTGGTTTGGAATCGTCGCCGGTTGCGGACGCGCTGGCCGGGCTGCGGGCCAACGAGGCACGCTACTACAAGAACAAATACGACCACGACTTCACCGTGGTCCCCGCGGACGAGGCGCCGGAAACGGTTGACTATGTCCACAACATCCTCTCCACCGAGCGGAACCTGGTGATCTCCTCGAAGCCGCTTGAGGTGTCCTCTTTCGAGGTGGACGGGCTGCGGATGGCGTACGTGTTCTATGAGTCCGGGCTGTCCATCAACGTCATGTACGGCATTGCGGAAGGCGGCAAGCGGGCGGTCGGGTTCAAACTCTCGGACGGCATGGACGTTCCGGAGGAACTGGCGTCCAGCTTCAAGTTCGCCCGCCAGAAGTCCAAGCTTGCGGGCACCATCCGCGGCTCCTACTTCGTCATTAAGGGCGAGTACTGAGCGCTGAAGCGGGGGCATCGCCTGGATCCGCGGGGCCGGTTGGAGCGCCCGGCCCTGATCCCGCCCACGTGCTCTGGTACCGGGGCCAGGCGGAACGGTCCGTCGAGTCCCTGCCGGTGGGCAACGGACTCGCAGGGGCCACGGTTCGCGGCCTGGTGGGTGGCGAGCGCCTCCAGCTCAATGAGGGTTCGGCGTGGTCCGGGCCAACCAGCCGGTCCGCGCCGGTACTGGATCCATCCGCCGGGCCGGCAACGCTCCACGCTGTCCGTTCGGCGGTGGATGCCGGGGATGTGCGGCGGGCGGAGGAGCTGCTGCTGGCATTCCAGGGCACGCATTCGCAGGCGTACCTGCCGTTCGCTGTCCTGGCAGTGGACGTTGCCGGGTCCGCGGCAGCTGTTGACGGTGGTCCCGCCCGCTGGCTCGACCTCCGGACCGGCATCGCGGAGCACCGATACGTGGTTGACGGCGCCGAGGTCAGGCACCGGACCTTCGCCTCCCACCCGGACGCCGTGATCATCCACGAGATCACCGCCGACGCTCCTATCACCGTGCGGATCGGGTTGCACCCCGACGGCATCCGGCCCCTTGGACAGGATGTCGCAGAGCATGAGTGGGGGAACGAACTGCGCCTGCGGTTGCTGCTGCCCAGCGACGTGGCGCCCGCCTTTGAGCGGACTGCCGAGCATATCCATTACGACGGCGACTCGCGCGCCGGAGCAGTCCATGCCGGCGTCGCCACCGACGGGGCTACGGACGCCACCGCGGGAGTCCTCGCAGTCACGGGCGCACGTTCCGTGCGGCTGGCCATTGCCACCGGAACGGTCCTGGCGCATCCGCTCACAGGCCGGCACGCGAACACCGCCGGTTCCCCTGACGACCTTGCCGTACTCCTCACCGGCCGTGTGGCGCGGGCCCTCCAGGACTCCGCGGAGGCGGTGCTGGAACGCCACGTTGCCGACCACGCCGGGCTTTACGGCAGGGTCCGAATGGATCTCGGCCCGGACGCCGGCGCAGGCTCCGGTCCGGGTAAGCCAACGGACCAGCGCATCCGCGACTTCGAAGACGACAAGACCGACACCGCCCTGGTCTCCCTCCTGTTCCACTACGGCCGGTACCTGTTGATTGCCTCCTCCCGCGCCGGTGGGTTCCCGGCCAACCTCCAAGGCATCTGGAACGAGGAACTGCCGCCACCGTGGAGCAGCAACTACACCGTGAACATCAACACGGAAATGAACTACTGGCCGGCACTGCCCGCCAACCTTGCCGAATGCCACGAACCGCTGCTGCAGCTGGTGGACACGCTTGCCCGCACCGGCCGGCCCGCTGCGGCCCTGTACGGGGCGCGGGGATGGGCGGTCCACCACAATACGGATCCCTGGGGCTACCCGTTTGCCGCCGGCGCCGGTGAAGGCGACTCCATGTGGGCCAGCTGGGCCATGGGAGGCACGTGGCTGGTCCAGTCAGCCTGGCAGCACTACGCCTACACCGGGGATGCCGGCCGGTTGCGCGCTTCCTGGCCGGCCATCGAAGGGGCATGCCTCTTCGCCCTGGACTGGATCGTCGGGGATACGGACACCGGAACGCACACGTCGCCGTCCACCTCTCCCGAGAACCAGTACGTCGCCACGGACGGGGCGCCGGCGTCGGTGAGCCGGTCCTCCACCATGGATGTTTCCCTCCTCCGCGGGCTCCTGGATACGGCTCGGCACGCCGCCGCAGCCTTGGCGGAAGACCCACCTTGGCTGGCGGACCTCGCGGACAAGGTGCATGCCCTTCCCGGGCCGGCCACCGGGGACCGGGGAGAAATCCGGGAATGGTCGTTCCCGGCCACTGAGCATGCACCGGACCACCGGCACACCTCCCACCTGGCGGCCGTCTATCCGCTGCGGCAGTGGAATCCAGAGGCCACGCCGGCGCTCGCAGCCGCTGCTGCCAGGACCCTGGACTTCCGCGGCCCCGAGTCCACCGGCTGGGCCATGGCCTGGCGCATCGCCCTCTGGGCGCGGCTTGGCAACGCGGCAAAAGCTGAGGAGAGCCTCAACCTGGCACTCCGGGTGGCGGGGGAGGGCTTCGACGGGCGCGGCGGGGTCTACCCAAACCTGTTCACCGCCCACCCGCCGTTCCAGATCGATGCGAACTTCGGTGCCACCGCCGGCATCGCCGAGATGCTGCTCCAGTCGGACCCGGCCGCCATCCGGCTGCTGCCGGCCCTGCCGGAATCATGGCGGGAGGGATCGGTCACTGGCCTGCGGGCGGTGGGCGGAATCGAGGTGGACCTCCGCTGGTCCGGGGGCGTCCTGGACAGCGTCGTGCTGCGGTCTGCCGCGCCAGTCCACCGGGAGGTCAGCTGGAACGGCCACCGGACCACCGTACGCCTGTCCGGCACCGAAGATCTTGGGCTCCGCCGCGGCAGCTTCGCGTAGCGGCCTGCGCCGCCGGCCCCGGAACGCGTTCCAACGAATGAAATAGGGCCACACGGTGCGCCGGGCCAGGCGAAAGGATGGCTGGATGCACTCCAATCCCATCCTTCCCGGCTTCAACCCGGACCCGACTATCGTCAGTACCCCGGACGGGTATTACGTGGTGACGTCATCGTTCGAGTACCTCCCCGGACTGCCGGTTTATCACAGCCAGGACCTGCAAAGCTGGGAGCTGATCGGGCATGTGGCCACGCGTGAGGAGCAGGTCCACGTTGCCAACGTCCCGACGCCCGGAGGGGTCTGGGCGCCGACGCTCCGGTACCGGGACGGCGTGTTCCACCTGATCGTCTCGGTCTTCCTCGGGGGCCGCGGCTGCGTGCTGTTCACGGCCACAGACCCCGCCGGCCCCTGGAGCGACGGGATTGTCATCGACGCGGTGGACGGCATCGACCCGGACCTGGCCTGGGATGAGGACGGAACCGCGTACGTGACCTTCGCCCGGCACCCGGACGCGATCCAGCAGGTCCGCGTGGATCTGGAGACCGGGACGGCCCTGGAGGAGCCCAGGCCGCTCTGGTGGGGCAGCGGCCTCTACTCGCCTGAGGGTCCGCACCTCTACCGGCGCGGCGACTGGTGGTACCTGCTGGCGGCCGAGGGCGGGACGGACAGGGGCCACGCCGTCACGGTGGCCCGTTCGCGCCGCCCGGACGGACCCTTCGAGGCGGCGCCGCGCAATCCCATCCTCACCGCGGCCGGTACGGGCTCGCCCATCCAGAACACCGGGCACGCAGACCTGGTGGAGCTTCCCGACGGCGGCACCGCCATGGTGCTGCTGGGCGTCCGTCCGGTGGGCCTCACCCAGGCGTTCTCCCCGCTGGGCCGCGAAACCTTCCTGACCACGGTGGACTGGGTTGACGGCTGGCCGTACGCAAGCCTGCCGGTGCCGTCCTCCGTCCTGCCCGAACGGGCCGGGCATGACTTCACCGCGGGTGCCGGCCTGGACCGCCCGCACTGGATTGGAGTCCGGCGGACACCTGCGGACTTCACCACGCCAACGGACGGCGGACTGGTCATCACTGGAGACGGGAACACCCTTGACGCGCCCCGGCCTGCCTTCGTCGGGCAGCGTCAGCGCCACCTCGGCATCGAATTGCGGGCCGTCCTGGACGTCACCGCCGGGAGCGGCGGCATCGCCGTGCGCAACGCGGAGGACAACTGGTTCGGCGTTGAAGCCGGCAGCAGCAGCGCGGGTGTTACGGTCACCGCGCGGGCCGTCGTCGCAGGCTTTGACCGTACTTGGGAGGCAACGCTCCCGCACGGTGACGTTGAATTGGCGATCCTGGCCGAGCCGCCGTCGCGCGATTTCACGGCCGGGGCCGTGGGCGGCGACAGGATCCGCCTCCTCGCCCGGCCTGCGGCGCCTGACGCTGTCTCGGATGGCCGTGCCAGTGAGGTGCTGCTCACCGAACTGGACGGCAGGCACTGGGCGTTTGAAACCGCCAAGGCGTTTACCGGGCGGGCCTTCGGCGCCTACGCCGTGGAAGGAGACGTAGTGGTTCGCCGCCTGGACTATTGCGGCCAGGACTGACGCGGCCGGTGCCGCCGTTACCCCTGCGAGTGCGTCCTGACGTCCGCGCTTGCCTGTGCTTGGAAGCCGAGGTTGCGGGACACCGCCCTGGCGGCGGCGCGGACCGCCGGGGCCAGGACGTTCGGCGGCGTGGAGCCGTCCGGAACCACGATGGACAGGGACGCCACCACGGCACCCTGGGCGTCGAAGATGGGCGATGCCACGGACACGGTCCGGGAGGGCAGGCTGCGGCGGATCATGGCGATGCCGGTCCGCCGCACATCGGACAAGGTCCGGCGCAGCTGGCCCTCGGGCATCTCGGATACGCCGGGTTCGATCTCCGGCGGCCGCTTCAGGATGGTTTCCTGGAACTGCTGGTCCGCTCCGGCCAGGAGCACCAGGCCGATGGCCGTGGACCGGAGCGGTGCCCGGCCGCCCACCCGGTACGCCACCTCGGTGGCGTCCTTCGCGGACAGCCGCTCGATCAGCACCGCCTGCTCGTTGTCCCGCACCGCCAGCAGGACGTGGTGCCGGGTGACCTCGAAGAGGTCCTCCAGGTAGGGGAGCGCGATCTCCCGCACCCCGTGCCCGCGCGGCGACAGCGACGCGACCTCCCACAGCCGGACCCCCACCACATAGCGGCCGTCGTCCAGCCGTTCCAATGCACCCCACGCCACCAGCCGGGCGATCAGCCGCAGCGCCGTGGGCGCCGGCATCTCTGCGTACCGGGCCAACTCGGACAGGGTCAGTGCCCGGCGCCGGTCCGAGAAGACGGCGAGCAGGCTCAGCGCGCGGTCAATGACCGGTTCGCCCTGTTTTGGCCGCTTGCCGCGGGCCGGCGGGGTATCCGTTTCCGGGGTGGCAGTCATGGCAGTGGTTCCTCGCGCCGTGGATCGTTGCGGTGGCCCGCAGTGAGCTGAACCACAATACTATTCCAACCATTGAAAGCACCCTGTGGGGGACCGGTGGCGGCACGCGATGCTGGAACTCCCAGCAACCGCACTCCAGGAGTCCCGCCGCATGACCGCCCCCACCCGGCTTCGGGCCGAACACCTGTCCGAGGCGATGGGCCTGACCATCCGCGAACCGCGGCTCGGCTGGAAACCGCCCGCCGGAACCGTCCGCCAGGCCGCCTACCGGATCACAGCCGGCAACGGCTGGGATACCGGCAGGGTGGAGTCGGCTGAAAGCGGCGGCATCCCCTACAGCGGCCCCGCGCTGGACTCCCGCAGCCGGTTCGAGTGGCGGGTCCGCACCTGGAACATCGACCCCGCCGGCACCGAAACGGCCAGCGGCTGGTCCGAACCGATGTCCGTAGAGCTCGGCCTCCTGCACGCCTCCGACTGGACGGCGCAGTGGATCGGGCCCGGCGATGAGGACGTCCCCGCCCCCGGGGAGCGGCCCGGCTGGGCCCTCACAAAAACCTTCACCCTGCAGACCGCCCCGGAGCAGGCCCGCGCCTACGCCACTGCCCACGGCATCTACGAGCTCTTCATCAACGGCCGCCGCGTCGGAGACCAGCAGCTCACCCCCGGCTCCACCAGCTACAACACCACCCTCCAGGTCCAGGCCCACGACGTCACCGGCCTGCTCCGCGAAGGCGTCAACACCATCCGCGCCGTCCTCACCGACGGCTGGTACCGCGGCAGCTTCGGCTACACGCGCGACGCCGACACGTACGGCACGCACACGGCCCTCCTGGCGCAGCTCGAGCTGGAGTCCGGGGCGGGCAGTCAGGTCATCGGCACGGACGCGACGTGGCAGGTGACCGCTACGGAGATCACCAGCGCGGACCTCATGGCAGGCCAGCGCGTCGATTTTCGATCGGACGACGCCGGCCGCGCACCTGCCGGAGGCACGGCACCAGGGCCCCGTCCCGCCGTCGTCCGTCCCGGCAGTGTGGACGCACTGGCCGGACCCCTCGCCCCGCCCACCCGGGTCACCCGGGAACTCACCCCCGTTTCCATCACGCGCCTTCCAAGCGGCAACCAGGTGGTGGACTTCGGCCAGAACATCCACGGCTGGATCCGCCTCACCCAGCTGGGGGCGCCGGGCGACATCGTCACGCTGGAATACGCCGAGGCGCTCGGCGGTGACGGCGACGTCACCCGGGACCACCTGCGCCCGCATGATTTCCGCTCACCTGGGGCGTTCCTCGACGCCGGCCAGGTGGACACGGTCATCTCCTCCGGCGCGCCCGGCGAGGTCTTCGAACCCCGCCACACCACCCATGGCTTCCAGTACGTGTCCGTGCAGGGCCTTCGCCGGGACCTGCATCCCGAGGACGTCACCGGCTGCCTGGTCCGGACGGACCTGGAACGCATCGGCACCTTCCGGTGCAGCGACGAGCGGCTGAACACGCTCCACGACATCGCGGAATGGAGCTTCCTGGGGAACTCCTGCGAAGTCCCTACCGATTGTCCCCAGCGCGAGAAAGCCGGCTGGACCGGAGACTGGCAGCTGTTCGTCCCCGCCGCCGCCTACCTGTACGACGTCACCGGGTTCTCCCGCAAGTGGCTGCGGGACGTCCGCGCGGACCAATGGCAGAACGGCGTCATCGCCAATATTTCACCGTCGGCCGGCCCCGCCGTCACCTCGGCCGACTTCATGGGCTTCACCAACGGCTCCGCCGGCTGGGGCGACGCGATCGTCATGGTGCCGTGGGAGCTCTACCTGGCCACCGGTGACGCCTCGATCCTGGCCGAAAACTTTGACGCGATGAAGCGCTGGCTCGGCTTCGTCCGGACCTCCGCCGAAACCCGGCGGCACCCCGCCAGGGCCGCCGCGCACCCCACCCCGGCACCGCACGAACAATGCCTGTGGGACACGGGCTTCCATTTCGGCGAATGGATGGAGCCGGACGGTCCCGAGCCGGACCTCTTCGCCGCCCGCAGCGCCGACAACGGCATCGTGGCCACCGCCTACTACCGCCACACCACGGACCTGATGGCACGCATCGCGAGTGTTTTGGGGCGCGATGACGAGGCGGCAGGGCTGGCAGAACTCTCGGGCCGGATCCGGGACGCCTGGGAAACGGAATACCTCGGCCCGGACGGCCGCGTCACCCAACCGAGCCAGGCCAACTGCGTCCGTGCCCTGGCCTTCGGCCTGGTTGGCCCCGACCGCTGCGCCGGCGTGACGGCGCAGCTGGCGGAGCTGATCCGGGACGCCGGCACGCACCTGGGCACCGGCTTCCTGGCCACGCCCTACCTGCTCCCCGTCCTGGCCGACAACGGGGAACTGGACCTGGCCTACCAGCTGCTCATGCAGGACACTGAACCGTCCTGGCTGGCCATGGTGGACCGCGGCGCCACCACCGTGTGGGAGCTGTGGAACGGCATCGACGCCGCCGGCACCGCACACCAGTCCCTCAACCACTACAGCAAGGGCGCGGTGGTGACCTTCCTGCACCGGTATACGGCCGGGCTGCGCCAGGCACCGGGAAGCGCCGGCTGGGAACGGATCATCATCGAGCCACGCCCCGGTGCCGGGCTGGCCTCCGCCTCCACCTCCCACCTGGGGCCGCGCGGCCTGATCCAGGTGGAGTGGGCCGTGGCGGAGGGGATGGCGTCCCCGGGGAAACAGCACGACGCCGGGCTGACGCTCACTGCCACGATCCCCGCCGGCACCACCGCGGAGGTGCTGCTGCCCGGCGAACCGGCCGTCGTCGTCGGGCCGGGAATCCATACTTTCGTTGCCGCCACCGGTGGGGACGCTGCCACACCCGAACTGATGAGGAGCACACTATGACAGTGGAAGACGCTACCGGCATTCTCGACCCCGCCCGTCCTGACGTTTCCCGGCCGGGCGGCAGGGACGTTCCGGCGTTCCCCGTCTTTGACGCGCCCGGAACACCGGAGCAGGTCTCGGACGTGTCCGCCGTGCACCGGGAAATCACGTATGCCCGGGCCATCGGGTTCCGGCCGCTGAAGCTGGACATCTGGCTGCCGCGCCAGGCGTCCGGCCCCACACCGCTGGTGCTCTGGGTGCACGGTGGCGCGTTCCAGCTGGGCGACCGCCGGGAACTGCCGCCCACGTTCGCACCCAACTCGGTGTTCCGGCTGCTCAACGAGGCCGGCATTGCCTGTGCCACGGCTGAGTACCGGCACTCCCTTGAGGCACCCTTCCCCGCCCAGCTCCACGACCTCAAAGCCGCCGTCCGGTACCTGCGCGAATTTGCCGCAGAGCTGAACGTCGACCGCGACCGGTTCGGCGCCTGGGGTGAATCCGCCGGCGGCCACCTGGTGGCCCTCCTTGGACTGACCGGCAACCACGTGAACCTTGAAGGCGGACTTGGTGCGCAAGGGCACTCCAGTGGCGTCAGCGCCGTCGTCGACTTTTACGGTGTTTCCTCGCTGGTGGACATCCCTCCCATGTCCATGCCTGAGGGCCTTTTTCCCGCTGCCCTGACCGCGGCGGTGCCGCCTGGCATGTCCCTGCAGCCTGAGTACATGCTGGTGGGCGGCTCGGATGATCCGGAGCTGCTGGCTGCGGCCAGCCCGGTCAGCTACGTGGACGCCGGCGCCGCCCCGTTCCTCCTGGTGCACGGTGACTCCGACGGGCTGGTGCCGCATTCGCAGACCGACCTGCTGGCCGCCGCGCTCGCCAAGGCGGGGGTGGAGCACGAGGTGGTGACCATCGAGGGCGCCGACCACTGCTTCTTCGGCGCTGAGGACAGGATGGCTGACATCCTCGACTCTGCCGTCCGCTACTTCTCCAGGAAGCTGGGCACGCCATGACACCAGGGACAGAGCCGGTGGCGGTTGCCACGGAGGCTTCCACGGCCGGCGGCCGGGAGGGAACCGCCGACGGTTTCGCCGAATACCTTGCCAGCCCTGAAGGCCCGCAGTTCCTGAATCCCGACGCCGTCCGGACGCCTGGCCCCGACGTCCCCATCCACACGGTCACTGCGGACGGGCGGCACGGGCCGGTGGCGCTCCGGATCTACGGCGAAGCAGCCGGAACCGGAAGCCCGGCCCTGGTGTGGCTGCACGGCGGCGGCTTCGTCAGCGGCAGCGTGGACATTCCCGAGTCTGATTACCTGGCCCGGGTGCTTGCGGACCGGGGGACGCCGGTGCTGTCCGTTGACTACCGGCTGGCACGGGACGGGGTCTCCTACCCCATTCCGCATGACGATGCCCTGACCGGATGGTTCTGGGCGCGGAAGAACGCCGCATCCCTGGGGCTGGATCCGGACCTGCTCTGTTTGGGCGGTGCCGGTGCCGGCGGCAACCTGGCCGTGGGCGCCGCGCTCTACCTGATTGACGCGGGCAAACCGCTGCCGGCCAAGCTCCTGCTGGCCTACCCCTTCCTGCATGCCGAACTCCCGCCGCCGGCCGGCGGCCTGGACCAGGCGGTCATGGCCGGCCTGCCCCGGCATTTACGGTTCACCCTGGAGGACTGCATCCGCACGGCGGAGAACTACGTGGGCGGACCTGTCAGCATGGCGCCGTCCTATGCGATGCCCGGGTATGCCGATCCCGCTGGCCTTCCGCCCACGGCCCTGCTTGCGTGCGAATACGACGACGGCCGCGGCTCGACCGAGCTTTTTGCTTCCTCGTTGGAGCGGGCCGGGGTTCCGGTATCCTCCTTCCTGGCCCGGGGCGCCGTCCACGGCCACCTCAACCACACGGCGGGGCTTCCCGAGGGGCAGCCCGCCCTGGACTTCCTGGCGCGGGAACTGGCGGCGGTTCGGGCGGCATAGGCGGTGGGGTCCTATGCCCTGACCTGGAAAGCGTGGATCTCGCCAGCCACGTCGGGGGCGAGCCGGACGGCGGTCTCTTCCACGTACGCGGCGGCGGCCTCGGCGAGCGAGTTGTACAGGGCGACAAAGATCCGCCGCGCCTCGAACAGCGGAAATTCACGGGGGAGGAGTTCCGGCGGCAGCCCGGGGTCCTCCCAGGGGAACGCCCGCCACGCGTCAATGACCTCGGTCCGCAGCCTGAAGGCCTCTTCACCGCTGAGTTGGTGCGGGTCCAGGGACCGGGCCGTTGGACCATAAGTATCGATGAAGGGCGTGTACTGCCGCCGGACATCGTCAAGATCCCACGCCTCAAGCAGCGGCCGGCCGCGCAGAGCCGACTCCGGCGTGCGGAAGATGGCGTAATTTTCGACGCCGAGGTGGCGGACGGAGTCCTCCAGCTCGTCCGCCGTGTCCCATGCCGAAACCCAGACGGCCCCATACAGCGGAGCGAAGCCCAGCCATTTGAGCCGGCTGCGCAGGAGCTCGCGCATTTCCCGGGAGCTCTCCGGCACGGTGAACGCCACCACGGTCCACATCCCGTCCCACCGGCGCTCCTGCGAACCGAAACCGCCGATTTGTCCTACGCCGATGTCCAGGCGGGCCTTCGCCTCGGGCGTGAACCGGTAGCGGGACGTGCGGCCCGCATTCGACTGCTCCAGGACATCGCGCCCGGCCAGGCGGCTCAATGCGGTCGACGCTGCGGAGGGGCTGAGGCCAAGGGAGCCGGCAAGCGACACAATCATGCGGGACGGCAGCCACGCGGCCGAGCCCCGCCAGTAGTCCGCCAGCATTGTCACCACCAGGTGCTGGGATGCAGACCCTTTCAGCGGCCGCGGGAAATTGACCTGTTCGGCGGCAATCCGGGCGCTGGCGGGGTGGCCGGGTGGGGCATGGGGCTCTGGGGTCACGGTCCATCTTCTCAGGCCCGGAACGCACAGGAAGCAATCTTCTGCAGTTTTATTGACGGTCGTATCAAATTGCGCATAGCATTTAGATAGTGATCCGGCCCACAACAGTGTGCCGGCGCGACCATCCTTCAGCAGGCGCCTGCTACCCCATCATTTCCAGGAGATCCGCAATGACCGCAGGTCCCAGTCCGGTGACGCCGTTGTCCCCGGACGCCATATCCGCTCCCGCATCCACCGAGCAGGGCACGCAGAATGCCCGCAGGGCCGCCGTGGCCAGTTTCATCGGCAGCACCCTCGAGTATTACGACTTCTTCATCTACGGATCAGCCTCGGCGCTGATCTTCAACAAGATCTTCTTCCCGGGCATCGACCCCGCGCTGGGCATGGTCCTTTCCATGGCCACGATTGGCATCGGCTACGTGGTGAGGCCCCTGGCCGCCGGCGTGATCGGCCACTTTGGCGACCGGATCGGGCGCCGGCAGATGCTGGTCCTGACGCTGGTCCTGATGGGCGTGGCCACGTTCCTGATCGGCTGCCTTCCCCCGGTATCCGCCATCGGTGCCGCCGCACCCGTCCTGCTGGTCCTCCTGCGCGCACTGCAGGGGGCTTCGGCCGCCGGCGAGTCCGTGGGTGCTGTGACCATGACCATGGAACACGCCCCCACCCACAGGAGGGCCTTCTACGCCAGCTGGGTCAACACCGGGGCGGTGGCCGGCATCATGCTGGCGTCGCTCGCGTTCCTTGCAGTATCGCTGCTGCCGCAGGACGATTTGCTCGCATGGGGCTGGCGCCTGCCGTTCCTTGCCAGCATCCTGGTGGTCGCGGTGGGCCTGTACATCAGGCTCCGCCTCCCGGAATCGGAAGTGTTCGAGGCCGCCAAGGAATCTGCGGGCGCCCAGGAACTGCCCATCAAGGTGGTCCTGCGCGACCATTGGGCCACCATCCTCAAGGTGATCCTCTTCGGCCTGTGGAGCGTGGTCTCCTCGGTGTTCGCGGCCTTTGGTCTTGCCTACGCCGGCAAGCTCGGAGTCCCCGCGGCCGTCATGCTCACCGTCACCATCGTCACCGCGGCCCTGGGTATCATCGTCCAGCCGTACGCAGGCATCCTGGCCGACCGGATCGGACGTAAACCGGTGTTCATCACGGGCAACATCGTTTGCGCCGGGGCTGTCTTTGCCTTCTTCTGGTCGATCAGCGCCGGCTCCATTCCGTTGATCTTTGCCACGGCCATCCTCTTCATGACCGTCGGCTACGGCATGGTCAACCCGCTTGGCCCGTCCATGACCGCGGAAATGTTCGAAACCAGGATCCGGTACACCGGGGCTGCCACTGCCTCCCAGCTGGGGCTCGTCGTCACCGGCTTTGCTCCCGCCATTGCCGCCGCGATCGTCCAGCCCGGCCCTGACGGGTGGCTGCCCGTTGCCGTCTTCACGGCCGCCTGCTGCCTGGTCTCCGCCGTCGTAACCGCCGTGTGGGTCAAGGAGACCTACCGGACCCGGACGGAAGACCTCGGCAAGCGGCCCGTCCAGGCCGCCTGAGCACCAAACCAGCCCCCCAAACGAAAGGCACGCACGTGCGCTACCCGGTCGTCGTCGACGGCGATGTTGAAGCAACCATGACCGACGGAACCGTCCTCCGGTCCACCGTCTACCGGCCGGACGCACCCGGCAGCACCTTCCCGGTGCTGCTGACGCGCACGCCCTACGGGCGGGACCTGGCGGTCAACTCGGCGTACTTCAATCCCGTGACGGTCGCGGCGTCCGGGTACGTGGTGGTGATGCAGGATTGCCGCGGCAGGTTCGGCTCCGACGGCAGGTTTGAGCCTTCGGTGAATGAAGCGTCCGACGGCGCCGCAACAGTGGAGTGGGCCGCGCGCCTCCCATGGTCCAACGGCCGGGTGGGCATGTGGGGCCGGTCCTATTTCGCGGAAACCCAGTGGCGTGCCGCCCGGTACGCTCCGGCCGGGCTCAAGGCACTGGCACCCGGTGTCTCTGCGGGCGGTAACGCCAACAACGGAGCCCTGTATCGGGGTGGCGCCCATGAGCTGGGCAGCCGCCTGGGCTGGGGGCACGCCTCGATTTCGCTGAATGAACTGATGCGGGAACATGCTGACGATCCCGAGCGGCGCGCGAAGGAGTTCCAGGAATGGCTTGCCCTGGACGCTGGATTTGCCGATGGTTCCTGCTACGGAGTCCTCCCGCTGCGGGACCTGGAGCCCAGGGTGGGCACCTTCCTTCGCAACGAGGTCACCCCGTCCGCGGGGGAGGGGCCGGGGAATGATTTCTGCCGGTTGTGGGATGCCGCTTCCGATGCGGCGGTGCCGCTGCCAACGCTGCACATCGGCGGCTGGTTCGATATCTTCGCCCCCAACACGCTGGACCAGTACCGCCGCCAGGCGGCCCTCAGCAAGACTTTCCCCGGCATTGAACCCCGACTCATCCTGGGGCCGTGGGCACACACCAATCTCACCGGCGGGTACCCGGACATCCACTTCGGCGCGGCCGCGTCCTCCGGCATCGTCGATGGCCGCGGAGATCTGTCGTCCCTCCACACGTCCTGGTTCGACGCCGTCCTCAAGGAGGACGGAGCGGCCATCGCTGAGGTCCCCCCGGTGATGGTGTATTTCCTGGGCGACAACCGCTGGCGCGGCTTTGATGAACTGCCGGTTCCCTCCGCGCAGAGGTCATGGTTCCTTTCGGCTGACGGCGGGCTGCTGGACCAGGCGGCTGCGGACGGCGACGTTGGGTACGCCTACGATCCGCTGGACCCGGTGCCCACCACCGGCGGGGCCACCATGCTGGCCGGCGCCTTTCCTGCGGGACCGGCGCGGCAGGACGCCGTCGAGGCGCGGGCCGACGTCGCAGTCTTCACCACGGAGCCCTTCACCGAGGCCACCACCGTTTTCGGTGCCGTCACTGCAACGTTGTTCGCATCATCCAGTGCCGTGGACACGGACTGGGTTGTCCGGCTCTGCAAGGTGTCGGCGGACGGTGTTTCGCTGGGCATTGCCGACGGCATTGTCCGGGCGTCCTGGCGCGATGCTTATGCGGAAACCGGGCTGTTCAAGGAGGGATTCCCGCCCTCTGCCATCGAGCCGGACCGGGTCTATGAGTACACCATCTCCCTCTGGGAGACGGCGTTGACCTTTGCGCCGGGGGAGCGGCTGCGCGTGCAGGTCACCTCCAGCTGCCACCCGCGCTGGGACCGGAACCTTAACACCGGCAAGCTCGCCTACGAATCGGGAATTGCCGTAACCGCCAACCAGCGCATCCATGTGGGCGCCTCCCACCCCAGCCGCCTGACGGTTGGCCTGCTGTGAGCACTCCCGTACCGCCGCGCCTGGAGTTCCTGACGGAGCTGCATGTCATGGTAGAAACACCTATTGATGTCGGCCCGGCTCCCACGGGACACCGCCGGATCATACCGATCACCGGCGGTTCGCTGACGGGGCCCGCCCTCAGCGGCACGGTGCTGCCCGGCGGCGCGGATTTCCAGACCCTGCACAGCCCGGAACTGACCGAACTCGATGCCCGCTACGTCATCAAGGCGGCGGACGGGGCATTGATCCACGTGCACAACAGCGCCCTCCGCCACGGCTCCGCGGCCGACATCGCCAGGCTCAACCGGGCTGAGGCCGTGGATCCGGACGCCATCTACTTCCGCTGCTCGTTGAGGTTTTCCACCTCCTCCGAGGCGTGGGGGTGGCTGAACCATACTGTGGCGGTGGGCACCGGCGAGCGCTACCCGGACTCGGTGAAGATCGCCGTCTTCATCGTTCGCTGACCCGGCGACAGGGCTGCCCTCACGTGGAGCACTTGGACATGACTGCCGCGTTGCCCGTCCACGACGGGCAACCCGCCACTTGCAGGGCTTCCCGTTGACCGCGCCGTCACCCGGTGTGAGGATGGCGCCATGAATGAGGTTTCGGCCTTTTACACCGGCCCTGGTCAGCTTTTGGCGGCCATCAGTGCTGCCCTGGATGCGGCCGGCGTGGACCGTACGGCGCTCCGGCCGGCCGACCTCGCTGCTGTCGACGAATTCCATATCCGTGGACGCAGGGCCACGCTGGAAATCATCGAAGCACTGGGACTTTCTGCGGACTCCCGTGTGCTCGATCTCGGCAGCGGATTGGGCGGCCCTGCCCGGACGGTCGCCGAGGTGACGGGGTGCGCGGTGACAGGGGTGGACCTGACGCCGGAGTTCTGCCAGGTAGCGACGGCGCTTTCCGAGTGGACAGGCTTGTCGGGCCGCACCCGCTTCCACGTTGGGGACGCCACAGCCACCGGCCTTCCGGACGAGTCTGTGGATGCTGCGATGACCGTGCATGTGGCGATGAACATCCCGGATAAGCACGCGCTGTACGCCGAGGCTTTCCGGGTCCTGCGGCCGGGCGGCAGGTTGGTGGTTTACGACGTGCTGAGGGGTGAAGGCGGCGAGGTGCATTACCCGGTGCCGTGGGCCGCCGACCCCTCGACGAGCTTCCTCGCGACCCTGGAGGACATGCGCCGCCTCCTCCCTTTGGCAGGTTTCGACGTCATCTCGGAGGTCGACTCTTCAGAAGAAAGCCTCACCTGGTTCCAGCACATGCGTGCCAAAATCCAGCGGGAGGGTCCGCCACCGGTGACGTTCGCTACCTTCCTTGGCGACAGCTTCGCGCAGATGACGGCCAACCAAGTGGCCAACCTCGCCGAGCGGCGAATCCGGACGGTCACGTTCGTGTGCTCGCGGCCGTGATTAAGGGGCCAAACCCCGCCACCCAGTTGCACAGCTTCCGCCGGCCTTCAGCCCTTACTCACAGGCGTGTGCTGCGGGGCTCCAGCCTTTGAGCGGTCCCTCGAAACCCTAGGGTTTCGAGGCAACTTTGTGTGTAGCGTACAGGGCACCTCCACCGGGCAGTTTTGCGGGCCGGGTATACGGGAAACTCTGGCCTACGGCGTAACAAAGCCGCAGGCCAGCATCTGGTTGTCCCGATAGAGGACCGGCTTACGGGCGGTGTGGTGTTCGCGAATTTTGGTCTTGTTGCTAGGCGGGCCTCAGAGCGAGTGCGGACATCGCGACCTGCGGGGAGGCGGGAGTTAGCACGCCGGGGGTACTGTAATGCGTCTCCGGCTGGGGGTCACAACAATGCTTTCCTGTCGGGCTGCGACACAATCATGCTCAGCGTGGGAGCCAGGGAAGTATCGTTAGCTCCGGCCAACCATTGTCAGCTTGAATGCATCGAGCGTCCCAACGAAAGCGGGCCTGTGGGCATCTTCAAAAGGAAGTCTCCGCAAGCGGAGACAAATGACTCCGATCTGACTTTTTTCACATGTTCCAAGGCAGCCGAGTTCCGGGCCATCGCACGCGAAGTCTTCGCCGAGATGGGACTCGAGGTTCAGGTCCACCCTGGTCATGCTGTCGATGACTCCGGACGGGAGTTCGGCTTTTGGAACGTGGCCGCCTGTTGTAATGCGCAGCCGCAGTCTAAGTGGCGGGGCGTGATCCGCGACCACCTTCAACGTGTGCTGGCGAGCTTCCAAGCACTCGATCCTTTCGATGTCATGGCGCCCCCAGACATATCGAGGCGAACCTTCGCGCGCCTTTACGATGAAGCGAGCATTCCAGGGATCCACAGGTACCCATACAGGGAGGTCGCGCCGGGCATCGTCGAGATGCTCGCGCTGGACCTCCCCGAAACCGTTGCCGTTTTCAACCACGACAATGCAAACAAGTTCGGAGGATGGGAAGCCCTCCGAAGGCAGGGAATGGGAAACCTCCGGGGGTTGGAGCCTGAACAACTCGAAACCCTCCCAGCACCCGGAGGGGGCACCTTCAATGCCCTCCTAGGCGAATCTGTCTATACCGCGAGCAGGGCACTGCTTCTTCCCGACTTGGCTACTGATCTCACGGGTCAGGGCGTTCAAGAGGACTTCGGGTGGCTTATGAGCGTCCCAAACCGGCACCAAGTTGTCTGGCACATTATCGAAGACGCCACGGTCATCTCTGTGCTCAACGGGATGGCCCGCTTCACGGCCATGGGATACGCCGATGCGCCCGGATCGGTGAGCCCTCACGTCTTCTGGTGGAATGGCACAAGCTATGAACAACTTACCCACGTCCGCGAGGACGGTGGCCTGGAGATCATAGTCAGTCCAGCTTTCCAAGACGTCCTGGAATCGATAACTGACGACGGATAGGGTTCGCAGAAAGAGTCCGATACGGTACGCGCGTACAGGGATCCTTTACCTGGCGCCAGGGAGACCGCTGAACCACCGGATTACGGACCCGCGCAGGGGGATCTATTGGTTCAATATTCCGATTACTAGGCATGCGGCGCCCAAGAGTCCGACAAGAACCGACGAGGCTACTACGTGCTTGTACTGGAAACCAACACTTCCTGGTCTTCCACGTCGGGCGAGATCTTTCCGCGGCAACGCTTCGAAGCGGGCAAGCATCCACCGCAGCATCAAAAAAAGACCAACTGCACTCAGCAGTAGGAAGATGCCCATAATGACAAAGAATGGCCCCGTTACATCGGGCCCCCAGGTCATGTCCTGACCGCCAGAGTGACGAAAGTGATGACTCCCGCGGCTACCAACAGCAAGACGCAAAAAGCCAGCCCGAGCTGTTCCAATCCCTTCACGCGGCTACCGGGCACTTCTTTGCCTCTAACAAGAACCGTGATGATCTGCGCCTGCCGGCGAGCGATACGCTTTCTAAAAATGAGCCATACCGTCCCCACGAAGGCGAAAACTAATGCTTCGCTCATGCTCTACCTGCCCGCAGTATGGTTAGCCCTTCTTCCTGGGAAAAGTCACTCACAAAACTGCAGGCACGGGAAGGTTTTTGGGCAAATCCCTCAAGAGGTCGCTCCGAGATAAAGCAGCTGCGCCGATGAGGGATCCACAATCGGGCACATGTGCGCCCTTTGAGCCACCGGCTTACGGGCAGGCTGCGGGCTCTTACATGGGACGTTCAGGCCGCGGCCTGCTTGGGGACTAATCTTTGTTCAGCGAGGGAAAACTTCTTGGGGGATATATGGAAAACACGGCACCCGTACTGCTTGTCACCAACCGAGCGGAATGGGAGAAGCAATATGGCCAGTACAAGCGCACAGCTAAGCGCCTGAGGGCGATCTATGGGCTTCTCGTACTCCCATGCATAGGTGCCTTGGCCTACTTGGCCGGGGTGATTTACCCCTTGCTCAGGGGAGACATAGCATTCGGTCACCCCAGTTACTACGAGTATCGGGCAGCAGCCGACACGGCTATCCTCATCTTCTTCGCATCCTTCGTGCCGTACTGCCTGGCTGGCTTCTTCTTCATGCGTTGGAGCCGCAAAGCCCACCTTGCCCTCGGCCTTAAGGCTGACGGTTACTTTGCCGAGGTTCGTGAGGTCTCCACCGAAAACAGCCTCAACGCATAAGCCCATCCCCTTAACGGGCGGCCGTATCAATCTAACGCAGAAAGCTAGTCTGATCCGAAACAAGGGCCCGCTGATTTGGTTCTGGTTGCGTTGCTGCTCTGTCTGGGAGGAGGAGTCGGGCGCATGATCTTTGCCGTCGTAAAGGGATTCAAAATAGACGATGGCAAGCATCGAGGCTTGTTCGTGACAGTTGTTAGCGCGGTAGCCCTCGGCCTGATCCTCAGTGGCATCGAAGTCTGGTTGGTCGCAAAATAGGATCTCTTAACGCAGTCTGGCTCTGCGCCTTGGCCGCGGGGACGGTTGTGGTCTTCACTCCATCCGGTCCCGCTCATAAGTCCCGTAGGCCGATGGTCTTTCGGGTAGATCGCAATAAACCGATCATCCGGTTGTCGGCATCCGGAACGAAAGACGACCCAACGAATAGAGTTTAATTCATGGCAATTTGGGAAACGGCCGACGAGCTGAACCATCCGCTGGACTTTCTTTTGATCCACAACGGATTCATCACACTGTTTCGTCGGCACGACGTCCTCCGCGAGGCAATCTCGTGGCTACTCAACCACAGCTACAAAGTGGTTCAAGTTGACTCTGCTGCGTGGCGATCTCAGGCCGATCTCCACAACGATATCGCCCAGGTTCTTGATTTCCCCGAGTACTACGGCTCCAATCTCGATGCGCTCAACGATTGTCTCAACGACGTTGCCGTCCAATCCTATGGATGGGCCGCGTCCGACACAGGGCTAGTTCTTGTAGTCGACGGGTATGGGACTTTCGCGGGCAGGGACGCGGTAACCGCCCGCATCCTCTTAGACATTTTCGCCAAACAGGCAACCTACGCCGCCCTGTTCGGACACCGCATGATGTGTCTAGTCAGAACGGAGGACCCGGAGCTGCAGATCCCTCCGGTTGGGGGTGTCCCCGCTTCCTGGAATCACCGTGAATTCTTGAGCGCCCGGTGACCGATCCCCACCGGACGCCGTTGCAGCGGATACCTTCGGAGTAAATTTAGAGAATGAAAGAAAGGCCCGCCGACCGGGTAACGGTGCCTGATGTTGTCGGGCTGCCATTTCATGTCGGTCGCGATGTGGCATGGGAAGCTGGCGTGAGCCTGGCGAACCCGGATCCCGATGGACCGCCAATCGGCGCCCTAGCTTGGCCCCGACTTTTCTACATCACATCGCAGCGTCCCGCCGCCGGCACCATCGTCTATCGCTGGGATTCTGTGGCAGTCGAGGTTGTCGCGCACGGAGATGCGGAGTCCAACGCATGGCTGAAGCACCCTGATGCCCCGCCCGCGGGCTCGGCCCATGCCACCACTCCGCAGCCTGAGCAACGCGTCGATCTCACGGAGACGGAGCCTCCATTGGAGTGACCTGCAAGGCACTGAGCAGCGGGTATGAATACCGGCAAGGTCGAGCAACGTCTTCAGTTCGGTTTCCCATGCGCCCTGTAAAGGATGGTCCATGGGCCACCTGCTCCCGACTTCGCGGCGTAGGCTCGGGCCCATGCGAATTGTGCGAGCTGCTCCAGATGACTCCGTCGGAGGTGGCGATCTACCGCCGAGCTACAGAGTGCGTTTTTGGTTTCCACCGCCGGCCATGAATTTCGCCTGGCTCGTTGATGAATGGGATATCACCGATGCCAGAGAAGTCACTGACGTTATCGCCTGGGCAAGAAGCAAAGCAGGAGGAAATCCCTTCGAGATTTTCCTCCGCTGGGAGGATCACCATACCTCCAAAAACGATCAGCCAGAGCCGTACTCCCGGTATGCACTGATCTACGGGAAGCCTGCAGTCGAAGACGCGACCACAGAGACCATCTCCTTCGAATCGAAGTAAACCGAGCGACGCTGGGGCGTGCGGTTAAGGATCCCTTAAAGGGCGGCCGTATCAATCTGACGCAGAAAAGCTAGTCTGATCCGAAACAAGGGAGTGATGGATGGGGCCCGCTGATTTGGTTCTGGTTGCGTTGCTGCTCTGCCTGGGAGGAAGGAGTCGGGTGCATGATCTTTGCCGTCGTAAAGAGATTCAAAATAGACGATGGCAAGCATCGAGGCTTGTTAGTGACAGTTGTTAGCGCGGTGGCCCTCGGCCTGATCCTCAGTGGCATCGAAGTCTGGTTGGTTGCAAAATAGGCCCCTTCAGGCCTTCTGGCTCTGCGCCTCGGCCGCGGGACGGTTGTGGTCCTCACTCTGTCTGGCCTCGCTCATAAGTCCCGTAGGCCGATGGCCCGGTGGGACAGCGAACCGGGGGCGACCGGTGGACGCACAGACGCGCATTTCAAGATGGGTGGCGTGCAATGCGTAGGCTTTCCTCCATGTTCAATGGCATCAGTGACGACGGCAAAGTCCTTGGGGTGACCGTACTAGACGTCAAAGAGCTTCCAACTGAGGGCTCTGTCCTCGTCCTACTGGACTACATGGAGATGGGCGAAGGTCCTGCCCGCAATTTAGCAAAATTCACGGAACAAGGCGCACTTGTCTGGCTCGCAGACCTTCCGGAGACGACAGGTTCTCATGACTGCTACCTATCCATGGACCTATCCGATGACGGCACTGTCCTTGCAAATACCTGGAATGGGTACCGCGTGACCATCGATGGTGAAACCGGCAAAGTGCTAGGCCAGAAATTCACCAAGTAACGCGCTATCGACGAGGTGTGCGGTGGCGGATCCTTCTGCGGACGCTCCCATTACTGCCGTAAAGACAACTGACTAAGTCAGTGACTAACGCTCATTGACGGACGACTTCCAAGAAAGAGAGCTAGACCCGCCGCTGAAATCAGAGCCATCAGCTCTCCCGTGACGAGCCCGAGCATCACGCCCGGTGGCGTGTAGCCTGCTTCGTTCAGCGCGATGAAAGCGACTCAAACAAGCGTGGCGACAGCCTATTCGGATGGGCGATGGCGATCGGTGCGGCAGTACTGGTCACAGGGCTCGGATTTCTGGCCCGTGACTTTCGGCGGGCAGGCCGCTTCCTGGCACTCACCCGTGCACAGGCCGGCCAGAAGCTTCGTAGCACTAACCTCAGCGCCGATGTTTTATCAGCCCGGGCTCAACGGAAGCCAACTGGGAACTGCGTCAGGACGTCACGTGAGTGCCCGGTAAGCGATCCTTCAGCGGACGCTCGGATGACGTGTCCTGCATAGGCCGTGACTAGGCGGCTCTGCCGTGGGGACCCGGCGTTTGACGGGAGGCGTCAGGGGATTCTGAGTCGTCCGAAACCTCGTCGAAGAAACGTCGGGGTCGTGGTAGCCACAGCGGGACGATGAGAATTACAGAAATCCAGGCAGCGACCTACTCCGCCGCGCCCCAAAGGGCCTTGCGCAAAAGCCGCTTCAGTTCCTGGGACTCACCATCGGTCAGTCCGGCCAGCTGGTGAAGTTCCGCGGCGTCCAGGGCTGCCCGGGCCTTGGTATGCATCCTGCGGCCCTCGGCCGTGGAGACGATGATCTTGGCGCGCCGGTCCTGCTTCCCCTGCGCCCTTTCCACCAGGCCGCGGCGCTCCAGGTCGTCCACCAGGGTGACCACCTGGCTCGGGTCCAGGCTGAGGAAGTCCGCCAGTTCCCGCTGCGTGGGCTCCAGCCCGCTGCACGCCAGCGTCAGGACCGAGAAGGAGCGCTCCCGCAGGCCAAAGTCAGCCAGGGCTTTGTTGTTCAGCACCGAGCCGGCGGCGTGCAGTTTGGCCAGCAGCAGGCCCACATCACTGCCGATCCTCGCTGCCGCAAGGCGGGGGGTCTGAACTTCGGTGCCCAAGGTGGCCATCACAACTCCGGTGTAAAAAACAATCGTTGACTTTTTCAATGATCCGTAATTTCATTGATCTAAACAAGGATCTCACACCGAAGTGGGACCACCCCAGCGGCTTCGGCCGGCGCATGCGAAGGAGCAGGCCAATGAGTTTGAACGGCAAAGTTGCAATCGTCACGGGCAGCGGGCAGGGCCTTGGCCTTGCCTACGCACAGGAACTGGCCCGCCAGGGCGCCGCCGTCGTCATCAACGACGTGAACGCCGAGACTGCCGCCCAGGCTGTGGCGCAGATCGAGGCCGACGGCGGCCGGGCCACCGCGGTGGTGGTTCCGGTAGGGACGACGGACGCCGCCAAGGCGCTGGTGGCCGGAGCCGTCGACACGTTCGGCCGGCTCGATATCCTGGTCACCAACGCCGGAATCCTGCGGGACAAGTCCCTGCTGAAGATGACGGACGAGGACTTCGACGTGGTCATCAACGTCCACCTCAAGGGCACCTTCACCTGCGTCCGGGAGGCCTTCGCGTACTTCAACGAAAACAACGTGCAGGGCCGCATCATCACCATCGGGTCGCCCACCGGGCAGCGCGGGAACTTCGGCCAGACCAACTATGCGGCGGCGAAGGCCGGGATCGTGGGCATGGTCCGCACCTGGGCGCTGGAAATGAAAAAGGCAGGCGTCACGGTCAACAGCGTCATTCCCGTGGCCGCCACCGCCATGACCAAGACCGTCCCCTACTTCCAGAAGGCGGTGGAGGCGGACGAGCGCGGCGAGGCCATGCCGTCCTTCTTCCGCCACGACCTGGGCTTTGGAACGGCCGACGACGTCGCCGGGCTGGTTGCCTTCCTCGCCTCCGACGAGGCCGCCACCATCACCGGCCAGGCCATCGGTGCAGGCGGTGACCGGCTGCAGGTGTGGACCCACCCGGAGGCAGCCACTACCGAATACCGGGAAGGTGGCTGGAGTTACGAGGCGCTGCTGGAAAGCGCCGGCCAGTTGTTCACACCGGAGACGCTTCAAAGTTACGGCGAGGAATTCCTGCCGCTGCCAGCCGACCTCCAGCCCGAACCGGCCCAGGCCCGCTGATCATGGCTACCGACCGCTACGAGCTGGGCGTCGACGCCACCAAGCTCGACGCCATCGACATGCACGTCCACCTCGAGGTGGACAGCTGCGGCCACGGCTCCCTGCCGGAGGAACTGACGGAAGCCTCGGCCAAATACTTCAAGGCCGAGGACCGCACCCCGTCCCTTGACCGCATCGCCGAGGTGTACCGCGAACTGAACATGGCCGCCGTCGTCTTCACCGTGGACGCCCGCACCCAGCTCAAGCACGAACCCAACAGCATCCCCGAACTCATCGCCGGCGCCGCCCGGAACAACGACGTCCTGATCCCGTTCGGCAGCGTCGATCCGCGCACCGGCGAGGACGCCATCGCAGGGGCCAAGCACCAGGCCATCCAACTCGGCGCCCGCGGCTTCAAGTTCCACCCCTCCCTGCAGGGTTTCGATCCGTCCAACGAACGCTTCTACCCGCTGTGGGAGACCCTCCAGGAACTGGGGTTGCCCGCCATCTTCCACACCGGCCAGAATGGCATGGGCGCGGGCCTGCCCGGCGGCTATGGCATCAAGCTCGCCTACTCCAACCCCCTCCTCCTGGACGCCGTGGCGGCGGACTTCCCGGGCTTGCAGATCATCATGGCCCACCCCTCGGTGCCGTGGCAGGACGAGGCAAACTCCATCGCCACGCACAAGGCCAACGTGTTCATCGACCTCTCCGGCTGGTCGCCCAAGTACTTCCCGGAGTCCCTGGTGAAGGCCTCCAACTCCTACCTCCAGGACAAGGTGCTGTTCGGCACCGACTTCCCGCTGATCACCCCGCAGAAATGGCTCGGTGCCTTCGCGGACCTACCCCTGAAGGACGAGGTCCGGCCCAAGATCCTCAAGGACAACGCGGTGCGCCTCCTCGGGCTGGGTGGCTGAGATGGGCACCAGCAGCACGACGACGGCACCCGGCGTGGGTGCCCGGCTCTACCAAGCGGCGGACTGGTACGACGCCGAGTCCCTGCTCACACAGGACGAGCGCCGGGTCCTGTCCCGGCTGCGGGACTTCCTGGACCGGGAAGCACAACCCCTGCTGGCCGAGTACTGGGAACGCGGCGAATTCCCGGAGCAGCTCGCCCGGCCGCTGATCGACCTGGACCTGATGGAGCCGGCTGAACTCACCGAAGACGGGCCCGCCCGCGGAATCTACCAGGGCTTCCGGATCTTCGAACTTGCCCGCACCGATGCCTCGCTGGCCACCTGGTACACCGCCCAGGCCGGCCTGTTCCGCACCACCATCCGGGTGGGCGCCTCGGCGGAGCAGCAGCGCGAGTGGATGCCACGGGTCATCGACTTCTCGCTCAAGGGCGTCTTCTCCCTGACCGAGCCTGAGCATGGATCGGACATCGCCGGCGGACTGTCCACCACCGCACGCCGTGAAGGGGACGGCTGGATCCTTGACGGCGCCAAGCGCTGGATCGGTGGCGCCGCCACCGCGGACGTCCTGGCCGTCTTCGCCCGGGACACCGCCGACGGACAGGTCAAGGCCTTCCTCGTGGACCGGGAGGCCGACGGGGTCACGTCGGAGAAGATCCACGGGAAGACGGCCCTGCGGATGATGCAGAACGCCCACATCACGTTGGAAGGCGTCCGTGTCCACGAGTCCATGCGGCTGCACAACGTGGACTCGTTCAGGGACGTCGCGGCGATGCTCCGGGCCATGCGCTCGGACGTCGCCTGGATCGCCACCGGAATAGCCGCCGGCGCCTTCGAGGCAGCCCTCGCCTACGTCAACGAACGCCGTCAGTTCGGACGCACCCTGGGGTCCTTCCAACTGGTCCAGGAGAAACTGGCCCGCATGCTGGGCAACGTCACGGCCAGCATGTCCCTGGTGGTCAGGCTCACCGAGCAGCAGGCCAAAGGCATCTACCGCGACCAGGACTCGGCCCTGGCCAAGATGCAGACATCCCTGTTCATGCGCGACACCGTAGCGCTGGCCCGGGAAGTGGTGGGCGGAAACGGCATCACCCTCGCCGCCGACGTCGCGCGTTTCCACGCTGACGCCGAGGCCGTCTACTCCTACGAAGGCACCCACGAGATCAACGCCCTCATCATCGGCCGCGCCCTCACGGGCGAAAGCGCCTTCACCCGCTGAACCACTACTTCTTCACCCAACAAACAACTGCCAGGAGGCAACGATGCCCAATCTCGTCGTCGATTTCGACACCCTGCTCACCCTGTCCGGCAAGGACCTCGGCACCACCGACTACCGCCAGATCACCCAGGACCAGATCAACCAGTTCGCGGACGCCACCGACGACCGGCAGTGGATCCACACCGACCCCGAACGCGCCAAAGACGGCCCGTTCGGCGCCCCCATCGCGCACGGCTTCCTCACCCTGTCGCTGATCATCCCGTTCTGGGGCGAGCTGTTCGACGTCGACGGCGTCACCACCAAGGTCAACTACGGCCTTGACAAGGTCCGCTTCACCTCCCCGGTGAAGGTCGGCTCCAAGGTCCGCATGCAGGCCACCATCGCCGACGTCACCGAGGTCAAGGGCGGCGCCCAGATCAAGGTCAACGCCACCATCGAGATCGAAGGCCAGGAACGGCCCGCCGTCGTCGCCGAATTCCTGGCCCGCTTCTACAAGTGAGCCAGTTCCACCAGTAACAGCAGTTCCAAAACCGAGGCTGCGCCCTTAGGCGCCGCCGCCTCAGGCAACCCCAAAAACCCCACATTCCTCCGTCTTTAGGAACAGCCATGTCCGGACACACCACGCTCGCACCCGCGGGCACGGCCGCCAAGCGCAAGGAAGCGCGCACGGTCATCCTGTCCAGCTATCTGGGCAGCACCATCGAGTTCTACGACTTCCTGTTGTACGCCACGGCCGCAGCGGTGGCCTTCCCCAAGGTCTTCTTCGCCGGCACGGACGAATGGGTGGGCGTGGTGGCGGCCTATGCCACCTTCGCTGCCGGGTACGTGGCCAGGCCGCTGGGCGGCATCATCTTCGGCCACTTCGGTGACAAGGTGGGCCGCAAGGGGATGCTGATCATCTCGATGGCCATGATGGGCATCGCCTCCACCCTCATCGGCCTGATCCCGGGCGCCGGCGTCATCGGGCCGTGGGGCGCCGTGATCCTGGTGCTCCTGCGGGTCTGCCAGGGCATCGCCGTCGGCGGTGAATGGGGCGGCGCCGCCCTCATGGCGCTGGAACACGCCGATCCCAAGCGGCGCGGCTTCGCGGCGTCCTTCGTCAACGCCGGCGCCCCCACCGGCGCCGTGCTGGGCACCTTGGTGATGGGTGCCTTCTCGGCCCTTCCGCAGGACGCCTTCCTTGCCTGGGGCTGGCGTGTGCCGTTCCTGCTGTCCTTCGTGCTCCTGATCGTGGGCATGTTCGTCCGCCTGCGGGTCTCGGAAAGCCCCATTTTCGCCGAAGCGGTGGCCAAGGAGGAGGCCCAGGCCGGCACCAAGCGCAAGATCCCGCTCCTTGAGGTGCTGCGCCGGCCCAAAGCGCTGATCATGATCATGTTCGCCGGCGCCGCCGGGTTCGGCCTGCAGGTGGTGCTGCCCACCTTCTCGGTCACCTATGCCGTCTCCAAGGGAGCGCCGCAGCAAGGTGTGCTGTACGCGTTCGCCGGGGCCTCGGCCATCTCCATCATCTTCGTCCTCCTGGGCGGCCGCCTGTCCGACCGGTTCGGCCGCCGGCCCGTGATGATCGCCGGCCTGGCCCTGTTCATCGCCTACCTGTTCCCCATGTTCGGCATGCTGGGCTCCGGCAATGTCGGCCTGGTCTTCGTAGCATTTACCGTTGCGCTGATCCTGCACTCATCCCTGTACGGGCCGCTGGCAGCGTTCGTGTCCGAACAGTTCGGCACCACGTCCCGCTACACCGGTGCCGCGATGGGCTACCAGCTGGCCACCCTCATCGGCGCAGGCTTCACCCCGGGCATCATCGCCGGCCTCTACAAGGATTCCGGCCAGAGCATCCTGCCGGTGGTGGTGTTCCTGTCCGTCATGGCCCTCGTCTCGATTGTCTTCATCGCCCTGACGCGGGAATCTAAGAACAACGACCTCACCACGGTCCGTTAGGAGAACCATGGACAACAACGGAGTTGGATCCTGGCTGCAGCGCCGCCGGCACAAATCAGGTTCCAAGGCAGCCCTCATTTCCGGAACCAGCAACCTTGGCTATGAGGAACTGGCCGAGCGGGCCGACCGCCTGGCCAACGCACTCCGGGGCCGCGGAGTGGCCAAGGGGGAGCGGGTGGCGTACCTGGGGGAGAACCACCCGTCCTTCGTGGAGACCTTCTTCGCCTGCGGCCTGCTGGGCGCCATCTTCGTCCCGCTCAACACCCGGCTTGCTCCGCCTGAACTTCAGTTCCAGCTTGAGGATTCCGGGGCCCGGCTCCTGGTCAACGCGGCCGCCCTGGAACCGTCCGCTTCCGCCGCGGTGGAGGGGACAGGGGTCACCCACTGCCTGGTGATGGCGGCCGACGGCGGGACGGAACCTTCCGGCGCCCAGCCACGGGCCGGCGTCGAACACTCCGTCACGGTGGAACACTACGAAGAGGCGCTGCAGGCGGGGGCGCCGGACCACCCCGACGTGCCGGTGGGGCTCGATGACGGGGCAATGATCCTCTACACCTCGGGGACCACCGGGAAACCCAAGGGCGCGCTCCTGACCCACGGGAACATCACGTGGAACTGCATCAACACCATCGTGGACATGGACCTGAACCGCAACGATGTGGCACTGATGATCTCACCGCTTTTCCATGTGGCATCGCTGGACATGGGCCTGCTGCCGATGCTCCTGAAGGGCGCCACCGTGGTGCTGGAGGCCAAGTTCGATCCCGCCAGGGTCCTGGAACTGGTCGAGCAGCACAAGGTGACCACCCTCAACGGGGTGCCCACCACGTTCCAGCTGCTCTGCGAACACCCGGGCTGGGAGGGGGCGGACCTCAGCTCCCTGGACAAGCTCACGTGCGGCGGCTCCGCCATTCCCCGCCGGGTCCTGGATGCGTACGAGGACCGCGGTATCGGGTTCACCAGCTGCTACGGCATGACCGAAACAGCGCCGGGAGTCACCATGCTTCCCGTGGCGCGGTCACGGGAGAAGGCCGGTTCGGCGGGCCTGCCGCACTTCTTCACGGACGTCCGGATCGCCGATCCCATGGGCGGCGCCGTGGCTCCCGGGGAGGTGGGGGAGATCCAGATCTCCGGGCCCAACGTGATCAAGGAGTACTGGAACCGGCCTGAGGCGACGGCCGGAAGCTACGCCGATTCGGTCTGGTTCCGTTCCGGCGACATGGGCTACCGGGACGGGGAAGGCTTCCTGTTTGTCTCCGACCGGCTCAAGGACATGATCATCTCCGGCGGGGAGAACATCTACCCGGCCGAGGTGGAGGCTGTCATCGCCGAGCACAGCGCCGTGGGGAGCGTGGCCGTTATCGGCGTTCCGGATGACAAATGGGGCGAGGTGCCGCAGGCGATCGTGACCCTGCGCGAGGGCGAATCCCTGACGGCGGACGGGCTGCGGAGCTTCCTCGACGGCCGGCTGGCCCGGTACAAGATCCCCAAGTCCCTGGTGGTGGTGGCCGAGATGCCCCGCACAGCCAGCGGAAAGATCCGCAAGATGGAGCTCCGCAAACAGCTCTGACGTGGACGTCCTGGCGCGGTGCGGCCCCGCCGTTGTTACCCTTCCCGGTCATCAATTGGCGGAGCCGTGCCAGCCGGTGTCACCATGATTGGATGCTTGAGGCAACTAAACCCCAGAATTCCCCGGACGGGGCACCCGCCAACCCTGCGCTGGAAGCGGAGAGCCGGATCGCCCGCATCGCGGTGACGGTGTTTCCCATCCTGGTGGTGGCCGCAGGTGTCATCGGCTTCCTGCTCCCCGGGGTCTTCAAACCCATGGCGCCCAGCGTGCCCTACCTGCTGGGCATCATCATGTTCTGCATGGGCCTGACCCTGACCCCGCCGGACTTCGCGGCGGTGGCCAAGCGGCCATGGGCGGTGGCGCTCGGAATCGTGGCGCACTACGTCATCATGCCCGGTGCCGGCTGGCTCATCGCCGGAGCCCTCAACCTCAACCCCGAACTCGCCGTCGGCGTCATCCTGGTGGGCTGCGCACCCTCCGGAACCGCTTCCAATGTGATGGCGTTCCTGGCCAAGGGCGACGTGGCCCTCTCTGTCGCCGTCGCCTCCGTTTCAACCCTGATCGCCCCGATCGTCGCGCCGCTGCTGGTCCTGTTCCTGGCCGGCTCGTACCTGCAGATCGACGCCGCCGGCATGGTGCTGGACATCGTCAAGACGGTGCTCCTGCCCGTGGTCGCCGGACTGCTGGCCCGGCTGTTCCTCAAGAAGCTCGTCGCGAAGGTGCTGCCGGCGCTGCCCTGGGCCTCCGCCGTCGTGATCTCCCTGATCGTGGCCATCGTGATGGCCGGCAGCGCCAACAAGATCCTCGACGCCGGGGCCATCGTGTTCCTTGCCGTGGTGCTCCACAACGGTTTCGGCCTGGGCCTGGGCTACCTGGCCGGCAAGCTGGGCCGCCTGGACGACAAGGCCCGCCGTGCCCTGGCGTTCGAAGTGGGGATGCAGAACTCCGGCCTTGCATCGACGCTGGCCATCGCCCACTTCGCCCCGCTCGCGGCACTCCCGTCCGCCGTTTTCTCCCTGTGGCACAACATCTCCGGCGCCATCGTTGCGGCGTGGCTGGCCAGGCGTCCGCTGAAGGAAGAGCCACCGGCGCAGGAAGCGCGCTGACCGAATCGCCGGGGTCACCCCCGTGCTCCTGCCAGTCACCGTTCGGTCCTCAGCGAACCAGTTTCATTCAGTGAAACCGCCCGCGCATCCGGACCCGCCCATGCCCCACAGTTGAGTCCATGAACGCGGACCACCTTGGTCCGGCGCCCGGCAACGCCGGGACAGAGGCAACAGGACAGAAACGGCGCGGCACACATGGAGTCAACGATGACGGCACTGCGGATCCTCCGGGGGATCGAGTTCGGCCGGCCACAGAACGCGGACCCGCTGCTGCTGGACCTTTACCTTCCGGAGGCGGCGCCCCCGGGAGGCGGGGGCAGCCGCCAGGCCGGCCTGCCCGCCGTGGTCCATTTCCACGGCGGCGGCTGGCGGACGGGGGAGCGGTCCTCCCTGGGCCCTGGCGTGGACGGTTTCCGCCTCAGCCCCATTGAGCAGCTCGCGGCCGCCAGCTTCGTGGTGGCCTCGGCCGACTACCGCCTGACGGACACCGCCACCTTCCCGGCGCAGCTGCTGGACGCCAAAGCAGCCGTCCGCTGGCTCCGGGCCCACGCTGCCGAGTACGGGGTGGACCCGGACCGGATCTACGCCTGGGGTGACTCCGCCGGCGGCCACCTGGCCAGCCTCCTCGGCCTGACGTCAGGAGGCGCGGATTTTGTGGACCCGGCCCCTGGCCCCGACGCCGACGTCGACAGCCGCGTGGCCGGCGTCGTGGCCTGGTACCCGCCCACTGACCTTGTGACCATGGGGTCCCAGGCGCGGCCTGATGCCGTTGCACGCGCCGACGACCCCGGCTCCCGCGAATCCCTGCTGATCGGTGCCCAGCCGGCGGACGCCCCCGCCAAAGCACGCGCCGCCAGTCCCGCCACCTACGTGCACCCGGACGCGCCGCCGTTCCTGCTGATCCATGGCACGGCCGACCGCTTCGTCCCCGTGGAACAGTCCACCGCCTTCGCCGCCGCGCTGAAAGCCGCCGGAAACGTCGTCGACCTCCTCCTGCTGGAGGACGCGGACCACATGTGGCAGCTTCCCGGACCGCAGCACCACGGCCGCGGAACAGGCCACCGCCGCCACCATCGAGTTCTTCCGCCGCCAGGCGGACCTGCACTGATTTCCCAACCCTTGCCCGGTGCGTACGCGCACTCCGGGAACCGGACCTGAAAGGCCCCCAATGCAGTTCATCGGCATCACCCACCACGGCGAACCCTGGGCAGCCGCCCTCGCCGGTTCCCGCGTCCTCCCGCTCGTACCCGTCCCAGGATTCTGGGCCGACGCCGAGGGCTGGCAGGACAAGGCCGCGGGCCTGGTTGCCGGCGCGGCGGGCAGTGAAGCGTCCGACGCCGGCGCCTGGCTTGAGCGCCGCAGCGTCACCGAGGTGCCGCTGGTCCCCGCCTCGGCCCGGATTATCTGCGTCGGGCTGAACTACAAGGCACACGTTGCCGAAGGCAGCTTCAAAGACCAGGAACTGCCCCCGTACCCCACCCTGTTCGCCCGCTGGACGGCGTCCCTGTCGGTGGGCAACGTCCCGGTCCCCGTCCCCGCCGGCGAAGACGGGCTGGACTGGGAAGGCGAAGTGGCCGCCTACATCGGCCGCCGGGTCGAGTCAGTGGACGAATCCGCCGCCGGCGACGCCGTCTTTGGCTACTCCACGTTCAACGACATCACCTCCCGCAGGGCCCAGAAGCTCACCTCGCAGTGGACCCTGGGCAAGAACGGCGATTTCAGCGGGCCGCTGGGTCCCCTGGTCAGCCGCGATGAGGTGGGGGACCTCCGCGAAGGCCTGCAGGTCCGCACCCGCGTCAACGGCATCGAGGCCCAGAACGGCAACACCCGGGACATGATCTTCTCCGTCCCCGCCATCATTGCCCTCATCAGCCAGACGTTCACGCTGCACCCCGGCGACGTCATCGCCACCGGCACCCCCGACGGCGTTGGCTATGCCCGCACCCCGCAGTGGCTCCTCCAGCCCGGCGACACCGTGGAAGTGGAGATCGAGAAGCTCGGCACGCTGACCACGCCGGTGGGGGACCTTTCCCTGCGGAGCCGTGCCTGATGACCGCATCCCATCACGCTGCAGACCTTCCGGCGGAGGCGCAGGTACTCATCGCCGGCGGCGGCCCCAGCGGGCTCTTCCTGGCATTGGACCTCGCCTCGCGCGGCATCGCCAGCACCGTCATCGAACCCCGCACCGCCGTGGACCACACCCGGCCGCGGGCCAAGACCACCAACGCCCGCACCATGACCCACCTGCGCCGGCTGGGGCTCGCGGACGCGCTCCGGGACGCGGCGCCGCTGCCGGTGGACTATGGGCAGGACGTGATCTTCTGCACCGGGCTCACCGGCCCCGCCGCCCACGAACTGCGCCGGTTCCGCAACGCCTTCCAACTGGTCCCCGGCCGGTACGGCCCGCAACCCGAGTGCGGCCAGCAGGTGCCGCAGCCGGTCCTTGAGGAAGTCCTCCGCAAGGCCGCAACGGACAACCCCCTGGTCACCTTCGTCACCGGGTGGTCTGTCACCGATGCCAGCTCTGCGGGCGGCGATGCCACCGGGCCGCACGCCGTCGTCGTCACCGATGCGGTGGGCACCTCCCGCACGCTGTGGGCACAGTACCTGATCGGAGCCGACGGCGGGTCCTCCACCGTCCGCCGCAGCCTGGGGCTGCGGCTGGAGGGCGGCTCCGCGGCCTTGTCCAACGTCAGCATCCTGTTCCGCTCGCAGTCCCTGGCATCGGCAATTGCACTGGACCCGGCCGTCCAGTACTGGGTGGTGGGGTCCGAAACCTCCGGCATGGTGGGGCCCATGGACCTGGAAGGCACCTGGTGGGCGATCGTCCAGGGCGTGGATCCCGCCGTCAATGTCACCGCGGAAGACGCCGCCGGGATGGTCCGCTCCCTCGTGGGCGCGGAGGTGGACATTGAGGTGGTGGCTACCGACCCCTGGACCGCCCGGATGCTGCTGGCTCCGCAGTACAGCCACGGCAGCATCTTCCTGGTGGGCGATGCCGCACACCTGAACCCGCCGTGGGGCGGCCACGGCTTCAACACCTGCATTGGCGACGCCGCCAACCTGGCCTGGAAGCTCGCCGCCGCCATCAACGGATGGGCCGGCCCCGGACTCCTGCCCAGCTATGGGGAGGAGCGCCGCCCGGTGGCCGCCCGCACCATCCGGGACGCCGCCGAAAACGGCAAGGCCCTGGCGTACCACTTCGCGGACACCCACCTCGCGGCCCCAGGGGCACGGGGCAACGCGGCGCGGCGGGCCGCCAATGCGGCACTGGCAATAAAGCGGAGCGAGTTCGACTCACTGGGCCTGGTGCTCGGCTATTCGTACGCGGACTCAACCCTGGTGGTGCCGGACGCCCTGCCAGCCCCCGCCGAGGACCCCATCCACTACCTTCCCTCAGCCGCCCCCGGCGCCCTGCTGCCGCACGCCTGGCTGGCGGACGGCACCTCCCTGTACAGCCACTTGGGAATCGGCTTCACGCTGCTGGCCGACGCCGGCGCGCTGGCCGGGGTGCCGGCGGCGGAAGCCTTCCAGCCGGTGCTGGCGGCGGCTGCCCGCACCGGCTGCCCGGTGACCATCGCCGTCGTCGGACCCGCCGACGACGGCACGCACCTTTCGCAGGTATGGGGCGCCGGCACCCTGCTGGTCCGCCCGGACCAGCACGTGGCGTGGCGGGGCAATTCCGCCGCTGCCGCAGGCGCCGCCTTGTCCGTAGCGGCCGGCTGGTCGCCCACTTCCCTCGAGACCACCAGGAGCATCCGTGCAGACGCCGTCCTTCCGTGACTACCTGTTCCCCCCGGACCATCCGCGCGTCGCTGGGATCCGCGGACTGGACGCCCGCGAGTACGCGGAAGCCGCCAAGACCGATTCGTTCGCCGGGCCCATGATCGAAGGGTGGCAGCGAGCTCTACCCTCAGCCTTTCACCGGGATCACCAGCGACGGCGTCCGGCGGGAAGGGCTGTACCAGCTCGCACCGGCGAGGCCCGGCGAAGAAGCACCCACCGCGCAGATGGTGGCGGCAGCCCGTAAGCTCCTCGGCACCCTGGACGCCGACCGGGCCCGGAAGCTCAGCCATGCCGTGGACGCCCCCGAATGGCAGAGCTGGGCCAACCCGGAGTTCATGCAGCACGACACCGGCCTCCGGCTCGATGAAGTGGAACCCGCGGTGCGCGACGCCGTGCTTGGCGTGGTGGAAGCCAGCCTGAGCGCCGAAGGCTTTGAACTGGTGCGGAACCTGATGCGCATCAACGGATTCCTGGGTGACCTGGTGGAGCTGCCGCTGCTGATGAACGAGTTCAGCTACAACTTCGCCCTCTATGGCGCGCCGTCAGAAACCGAACCGTGGGGGTGGCAAGCTTCGGCCACCACGCGGCGCTGAACTGCCTGGTCGCGGGGACGCAGCTGGTCATCTCGCCGGTGTTCATGGGCGCCGAGCCGGACATGATCGACGCCGGCCCGCACCGGGGCGTCAAAGTATTCAAGGAGCGCATCGCCCTGGCCCGGGAACTGATGCGCGCCCTGCCGGCCGAGCTACGATCCCGCGCCGTTGTGTACGGGGCAATGGTGGACCCTGCCATGCCGGAAGGCCGCCTCCACCCCGGGGACGAACGGCACCTGGGCGGCTGTTTCCAGGACAACCGGGTGATCCCGTACGAGGGCATCCGGGTTGCTGACATGCCCTCCGGGGCGCGCGCCTTGCTGGACGCGGTGGTGGACGATTTCACCGCCTACCTCCCGGAAGGCCCGCGAGCAGCCCGCCGCCGCGAAATCCGCGAGCACTACGGCGAGACATACTTCAGCTGGATCGGAGGCTGGGAAGGCGGCGAGGCGTTCTATTTCCGGCTGCAGAGCCCCGTGGTGGTCCTGGAGCTGGACCACCACACCGGCGTGTTCCTCAGCAACGAGGAGCCTGCCCCGTTCCACATGCACACCGTGGTCCGCACGCCCAACGGCAACGACTACGGCCGGGAACTCGTCAGGCAAACCACCCGGTAACACAGGGAAGGCCCGGATTTCCTTTCGGAAGTCCGGGCCTTCTGTGGTGCGGCTTAGGGGATGTCCAGGGCTGCGCGGCGCTGCGGCGGGGGACCCACCACGGTCAGGTCCATCTCGGCCTGGGCGCGGCCGAAGCCTTCCATGTCCATGTACGGTTCGCCCCCTTCGGTGTAGATGTAGTCCTCGGTGGGCTTGTTGAAGTACTCAAAGAACCCGTTGAAAACCGAGGGCGTGAGGAAACCCACCATCTGGGTGTTGTGGGCATCGAGCGCGAACGAGTGGACGGTTCCGGCGGGGGCATGCACAAAGTCGCCCTTGGTCAGGAGCATCTCGCGGCCGTTGGCGTACAGCCACATCCGGCCTTCAGTGCAGAGGAAGTTCTCCGTGTGCTGCGAGTGGAAGTGCAGCGGAATGTAGGGGGATTTGGCGCCCTTGGTGTGCACGGCGAAGTAGTTGGAGCCGGTGTTGGCGGGCCGGGACAGGTAGGTGAACATCGTCTGGTAGCTGGCCAGCCGCTCCCCCTCGCCGGCGCTAAGGAAGTAGGGGCTCTGCGTGGGCGGCAGGCCGGCGTCGTGCTTGAACGACGGCGCCACGCGCTCAACGTCGGGGAACGTGATGCCGAACTCGGCGCCCACCTCGGCCTGCTCCTGCAGGCTGGCCTTGTGCCCGGGCCTGGCCGGCGGGACGTGCGAATCGATGGGGGTGCCGACCCCCTCGTAGTAGGCTTCGCCGCCGCCGGGAGTCATCCAGTTCAGGAACCGGGTGTAGTGGCTCGCCATCCGGTAGGCGTGCGGAGTGTTCGGGGGGATGACCACCGAGTCGCCCGGCGTGAGGATCCGGCTCTCGCCAGGCAGCCAGACGTGCAGGATTCCATCGAACACGTAGAGCGTCTTGTGCTCGATGCTGTGGCTGACAAAGGGGGATTCGGCTCCCATGCCGCCGGAAACGTAGGCTGCGCTGAAGATCCCTCCGGTATCGGCGGCGCGGGCGATGACTGTCACCAGCTGGCCGTTGATCTCGTAGCGTGCGCCCTCACCGGACGCCATGTAATACGGGACTGCCTCGCCGGGCAGCGCGTTGGCCACCGGGAGTTGCTTGTTCATTTCCTCAACGCTGAGGGACATGGTTTCCTTCTTTCCAGTCGGCCGGCCCTTGCCGGAGCGTGACCTACATCATGGCTTCCACACGCTCCGTCCACGAGCCCGGATTCCAATGGTTGGAATCCGAACCTGGCCGGCCTGCCTGCCGGCTATCCCTCACATTCCTTGCAGTACTTCTTGCCGTCCTTCTCCCGGGCCAGCTGGCTGCGGTGGTGGACCAGGAAGCAGGACATGCAGGTGAACTCATCGGCCTGCACCGGGACCACCTGGATAAGGAGTTCCTCGTTGGAAAGATCCGCGCCGGGCAGCTCGAAGCTGTCCGCGAGGTCCGTCTCGTCCATGTCGGGACTGGCCTCCCGGCGGCCGGACTTATCGGACTTCAGCTCCTCCAAAGCGACGTTCGGCTCTTCCTCGGGAGTAACCCGCGGAGCGTCGTAGTCAACTGACATGTGGTGTTTTCTCCTGTCGAGCTGCAGTTGTCCAGATTGTTCTGGACAGATCGACAACGCAGGGGCGCGTCAACAAATTCCCTGCCCGCTACGTTGGCCAGTCCGTTGCCGTCCGGGAGCCGTTCACGCGAAATCCGTACCGGCCAGGCGCACGCACGCCTCCCACAACCGCCGCCTGGCTTCCGGGTCCGAGCCCATGCCCGGGGTGGGAAGCTGTTTCCGCTTCCCCCACAACTTGCCGGTCACGGCTGCAGCCTCGGGCGAGGTTGCCAGCCACAGCGGCGTGTCCGCGGCCCGTTCCGCCGTCTTGCCCAGCGTGTTGGTCAGCCGGCGTAACGGACCGCCCACGTCCTGCAGCAGCCCCGTATTCCGCACCAGTCCCGGGTGCACCGCATTGGCCACCACGCCCGTGCCGCGCAGCCGTTCGGCGAACTCCTGCGTCAGCAGGATCCGGGCCAGCATGGTGGGTGGCGTGGAACGGAGGAAACTGTATTTGCCCGTGGCGGTCTGCAGGTCATCGAACGGGAGCCTGACGTTGCCGTATTTGGAGGCGATATTGATGATGCGTGACGGCAGGGCGGCCGTGGCACCCTTCTTGAGGGCATCCAGGAGGAGCCCGGTCACCAGGAAATAGGACATCACGTTCGTGGCAAAGGTGAGCTCCAGCCCTTCCGCGGTTTCCTGGCGTTCCTTCCGGAAGACGCCGGCGGTGTTCACCAGGACGTCCACCCGGTCGTGACGGGAAAGAAGTTCGGCCATGGCCTCACGGATGGACGATTGCAGCGACAGGTCACAGGCCAGGGGCTCCAGCTCCGCGAACGGGACGCGGGTCCGGATATCCGCCATGGCCGCCAGGGCGCGCGCCTGGCTGCGGGCCACCACCACGACGGCGGCCCCTTCGCGGGTAAGGCCGGCAGCAACCGCCCGTCCAATGCCGCCGGCTGCCCCGGTCACTACCGCAATCCGCCCGTCCAACCGTGCCATCGCCATCGCCTCCACATCGCCAGCAGTTGAAGGCACTATCCCAGCACTTATCGGGGCGGCGGGCCAGGGTCTTCCGGACTGGAACCAGGGTACGCGGGGATTGGTGGTGCGGCGGTCCTGGCAACAGGAAGACCTCTTAGTGGTTGGCTGTTGGTGCCGTCACTAAGAGGTCTTCACTGTTCACAACGGAATCAACGTTGTGGGACGTTCAGCGAGCCAGTGATCATCTCAAGGGAGATATCCCGTCATCCTGCTTTTCGGTCTAACCGGCGAGGCCGCGGGCAGCTGAACTTGGGGACATGGCCGCGGCCGTGAGGACGGACGTTTCCCGTTCGCTCTGCTGCACCTCGTCGAGCTCCTTGAGGGTGTACTTCTTGGTCTCCTTGGCGGTCAGGGCTGAGGCTCCGGCCAGGACCATGAACCCGAGCGCCACCATGGACGGCCCGACCCAATCCTTCAGGTCGGGGCCAGCGAGTGCTGTCGAGAGAACGGGGCCGATGACGCCCGAGATGGCGAAGCCGACCTGGGTGCCAAGGGCGAGTCCGGAGACGCGCAGGCGGCCGGGGAACATCTCCGCGAAGAATGACGGCCAGGACGCGTTCACCATTGAGTAGAAGAGGGAGTAGTTGATGATGCCGAACAGGAAGATCAGCGACCAGTTCCCGGTCGTGATTGACCACAGGTAGGGGACCATCGTGACGCCCACGCCGCCCGTTGCGATGAGGAACATCGTCTTGCGGCCGATCTTGTCCACAAGGAATCCTGCGAGGGGCGTGATCCCGAGGGCGATCACGGCCGAGACGGTAGTCGTCAGGAGCATGGTGGGCTTATCCAGCTTGTATCCGGCGGTACCGAATGCCACCGAGAAGGTCTGCATCATGTAGCTCGTACCCGCGATGAGGGCACAGAACACGATCCGCAGCACCGCCCGCCAGTGGAAGCGCAGAAGGTGCCGGAGGGGAGCAACGTTCACCTTGGCGGCCTGGGCCTTTACGAACTCCGGCGGCTCCTCGATGTGGCGGCGGATCAGGTAGGCAGCGACGACGACGAGGGCGGAGGCCCAGAACGGCAGCCGCCAACCCCAGCTCAGCAACTGCTCCGAAGGCATGGCGGCGATCGGGATGAAGACCAGCAGGGTAAGCAGCGTGCCGGAGGAGGAACCCAAGGTGGTGAAGCTCGCCAGGAACCCGCGCCGGCCGTCGGAAGCATGCTCCAGGCTCATGGTGATGGCACTGGGCTGCTCACCGGAAAGGCACAGTCCCTGGATGACGCGGATCAGCACGAGCAAGACTGGAGCAAGAGGACCGATTTGGGCGTATGTGGGCAGGCACCCGATCAGGAAGGTGCAGCCGCCGATGCCGAACAGTGTGATCATCATGACGAACTTGCGGCCGCGACGATCGCCCAGCGGCCCCAGGATGAGGGAGCCGAGGGGGCGCACCGCGTAGCCGACCGCGAAGGTGATCATGGCGAGCAGCACGCTGAGGCCCTGGGGAAGCTCAGGTGAAAAGAAGAGCACGTTCAGAACCAACGCCGACGAGGTGCCGTACACCGCGAAGTCGTAGTACTCCAACGTCGTACCGATCCAGGCCGCGATTGCGGCCTTGACCGGGGTCTTCCTGGGAAGTGTGGTTTCTGTCATTTCGTCTCCGTGGGTGATGGGTGAACACCGGTTGCCGCTAAACCTGGGCTCTCGGAAAGAGATCTTGAATGGAATGTCCTGTGGGTCCTGCTGTGAGCTCTCTCGCAAATCGTGTTTACGGCTTTGCGGACCGGCCTCAAACATCAAGTTAACGTTTGCGGTATGGGTCACACAAAGTCGGCTTTTATGTACCTACATAGCGATTTGTTATGGCTTGGAGTCGCCGAACCTGTAGACGTTGGACGACAGGAAGCTCGCCGTGGAACGGGGATGGGAGAGCGGAGGGCCGCCGGCATGGGATCAGCCGGGACGATTATTGCGGCTGGGCCACACGCAAGCCGACGCCTCTGGTCATTTTGCGGATTTCGTCGGACTTAAGCCCGCTTGCCCCGGCAAGTTGGTAGTCGTCAAGGAGCCGGGATTTCCTGGCCCGGGCCAGTACCTGCGTTCGTTGTTCTTCCGCGTCACTCCGGGCGCCTTCGGCTGCCGCCAGCTCCGAAGCCAATCCCGCAATGAGGTGAAGATGGCCGCTCTGGGATTGGCCGGACGGGTGCAGCTCGCCGCGTGCCAGCGCGGCAGACCGGATACTGGCTGCGGGCTGTCCGGCGGCCTTCGCGACCGCGGCAACTTTCACGCCATCGCACACGGCCTGGGCGAGGCAATCACCCAACTCGGTGGTGAGGGCGCGTACCCTGCTGGACCGAAGTGCCAGGGTCGTCCTCAGCTGGGCCAGCATGGCCAGGGCTTGTTGGGCTCGGGCGGTGGCGGGGTCCGGCTTCGGGACGCCGCGGTACCGGTACGCTGCCACGCCGGCCGAGGCCTTTCCGGCGCTGGCTGAACGCGGGGGTATCCGATCGTGAGTTTTTCTGCCGGGCACCTCTGCTCCTTGTCTCCGTTGGTGTTCCGTGCCCGCGCGGCTCCCCGCCGGCAGGCGTACCCCTCCTGCGGTTCGGCCCGTCGGCCTTGGAGGCGTCGCGGGGGCCGGCGGTGTGCCTTCAGTGGGCCCGTGATCCACCCTGCAGGTTACGCCCCGGGCAAGCCGGCAGGGCAATACCGAAAGTGCGTGGAGCAATAGGCGAAAGTTCTAGGTGCTCCGTCATAAGGGCTGCTTATCTGTCCACGCACTTTAGGTCTTATCCAAGGGGGCGGCTCTTTCCCTAGGCTCGAATGAACCACCCTCATCCGTACCGGAAGCCTGGAAGACACCATGCCTGAATTCGTGCCCGCATCACGCGTAACCCGTATCAAATCCTCACCCAGCGTTGCCGCGGCGGCCCGTGTCCGGGAGCTCAAGGCCGAGGGCCGCCGGATCCTGGACCTGACGGTCGGCGAGCCGGATTTCGACACGCCCCAGCACATCAAGGACGCTGCCGTCGCAGCCATCGACCGCGGTGAAACCAAGTACACCTCGGTCACCGGGACGCCCGAACTGCAAAAGGCCATCCTGCAGACGCTGCACCGCAAAACCGGGCAGCACTACACCGCCGGCGAAATCACCATCGGGGGAGGCGGCAAGCAGGTCATCTTCACCGCATTCATGGCCACCCTCGACGCGGGCGACGAGGTTGTCATTCCCGCACCGTACTGGGTCTCCTACCCGGACATGGTGCTCGCCAACGAAGGCACCCCCGTCATCGTTTCCTGTGGTGAGGACACCGGTTTCAAACTAACCCCTGAGGCACTGGCAGGCGCACTGACGGAGCGCACCAAGTGGGTCATCCTCAACACGCCCTCCAACCCCACAGGAGCGGTGTACTCCCGCGAAGAATTGGCAGGCCTGGCCGCCGTCCTCAAGGACCACCCTGGCGTTTATGTCCTCACTGACGAGATCTACGATGAGATCCACTTCGGCGAAGAGCCCATTACGGGTTTCGTGGCCGTTGCCCCTGAGCTTAAGGACCGTGTGCTGGTCACCAACGGGGTGTCCAAGGCCTACGCGATGACCGGATGGCGGCTGGGTTACGCCGGCGGTCCGGCGCCCCTGGTGGCTGCCATCAACAAGCTGCAGTCCCAAATGTCCTCCTGCCCGTCCTCGATCAGCCAGGCGGCTGCCGCCGCGGCACTCACCGGAGACCATGCTTTCGTCCGCGAAAGCGTGGAGGTGTACCGCGAACGGCGTGATGCGGCAGTCTCCGGGCTTAACGCGGTCAATGGCCTGCAGTGCGCGACGCCGGAAGGCGCCTTTTACGCGTACGTCAACTGCGCCGGGGTCATCGGCAAGACGACGCCCGATGGCAGGCAGATCAGCAACGACGAGGACTTCACGCTGTACCTGCTGGAAGCGGCGTCAGTTGCCGTCATCCAGGGATCGGCGTACGGACTAAGCCCCTACTTCCGGATTTCCTATGCCACCGGGCTGCCGGTGATCGAGGATGCCATCGCTGCCATCGAAAAGGCCGTCAGGGCGCTTGCCTGACCCAACCACTACTCTGCCCACGCTTTCTACAAAACAGGAGCACCTCATGATCCATGTCAAAACGAAATTCGACCGCCCTTCCGAAGACGCCGTTCAGCGACTTTCCAAGTTCTCCTCTGCCACAGTGCATGAAGCACAGGGCCGCAAAGGTGCGCTGAGTTCGAAGATCAAGCCGATTGACCGCAGCATGTCCTTCTGCGGCCCCGCCGTCACCGTGGTCTGTGCACCGCGGGACAACCTGATGCTTCAGGTGGCCATCCACTACGCCCGGAAGGGCGACGTTGTCCTCGTGGCAGCCGGTGAGTACGAGGAAGCCGGGACATTCGGCGACGTGCTGGGCAACGCCATGAAGGCGAAAGGCCTGGCGGGTATGGTCACGGATTCAGGTGTCCGCGACACCAAGGACCTGATTGAACTCGGATTGCCGGTGTTCTCCGGCAGTGTCTGCATCAAGGGGACCGTCAAGGAAACCATTGGCCCGATCAACCATCCCCTGGTGTTCGGCGACGAAATTGTCTATCCGGGCGATGTCCTGCTGGGTGATGCCGACGGTGTGGTGGTGGTCCGCAAGGATGAGATCGAGGAAGTCATCAAGCTGTCGCAGGCACGCGTGGACGCTGAGGACGACCTCATCCGCCGCTACAAGGAGGGTGGCACCACCATCGAGTTGTGCAAGCTGACCGAGGTCCTGAAGGCCAAGGGGCTGCTGGTGGAAGACGCCGAATTGGAGCCCGCGCTGTAGCTTCACGCCGATGGGGTTGAACCACAGAGGCCCGGAGTTCCTCCTGGAACTCCGGGCCTTCTGTTGGCCGCCGGCGGTGCGGTGGTTCAAGCCACCTCAGTTCATCCCGGGAAGAAGATACGCAGGCGGCCCCACCTGGGAGTCGTCCAGGTACCACATGGTGGATCCGCGCTTGCCCGGCGGCATCATGCTGCCCTCGAAGACAAACACCGGATCCGAGGCAGCGCCGTCCTCGGCCCGCCAGAAACCATTGGTGGGGCAATGCGAACCGGTGCTGGCCTTAAGCTGGATCCTTCGTTCCGTGGATTTCCGGTATTGCAGGCTGGTGATCTTTTTCATGCTGGGCTCCAAGGGAATCATTTGTGCCGGGTAAACGCCGTTGGCGAACCTTTATGGCTTTTATCCTAGGACTCAGCAAAATCTATGGATAAGACTAATGGAGCGTGACCTGATAAGGGCCGCTTATGATGCATCCGCGCCAGCGGAGGGTGTTCCACTGGAAAGCGGCTGGTATTTGCTGCGCAGCATTTCCTGGAGCATTTCCTTCAGTACCAGCAGGACGGCGGAACCGGCCTCGGAGAGCGGTTCGTGGTCCGGAGTGCACAGCGCGATCTTGCACTGCAGTGCAGGTCCGGTGATCCGGAGGACCCGGAAGTCCTCCTCATGGAACAGGGCATCCGCGGCCGACTTGGGCAGGATGGTGGCGCCCAGGTCGCTGCGCAGCAGCCTGGTCAGGGACGGCACCGATTCCACTTCCCCCACCAGATGCAGCGTGAGGCCCTTGCTGTCGAAGCCCGCCTCCACCACCTGGCGGAGGGTGTGGATCCGTTCGGGCAGGAACAGGCCCAGCGTGGCCGCCGCTTCCAGGGTGATGGTGCCGGCCCCGGGATCCACCGGAAGCTCCCGCGCGGCGTTGACCACCAGGTACAGGTCCTCGACGATGAGGGTAGTGAATTGCACACCCCGGATGGGCCCCGGTTCGTAGATGAGGGCCATGTCCAGCCGCCCGTTCTTGATGGCCTCGCTGAGTACGCCGCCGTATATCTCGGTCAGGTGCAGCACGATGTCTGGGTAGCGCCGCCCTACTTCGCGGATAATCCGAGGGGTAAGGCTTGAGGCCATGCTGTAGGGGGCGATTGCTATGGAGACGCGCCCGGAAGGTGCTGCCCCTGAAGCTGCGACATCGATCCTTGCCTGCTCCACTTGGCGCAAGATGGTCTGGGCGTGCCGGTAGAGGGTATGGCCGGCCGCCGTGGGCTCCACGCCCTGCTTGCTCCTGATCAGGAGCCGCTGCTTCAGTTCCGTTTCCAGGGCCGACACCTGCTGGCTCAGCGCCGGCTGGGCGACGTGGAGGGCGGCGGCCGCCTTCGTGATGCTTCCCGAGTCAACGATCTTCACGAAGTACGCCAGCTTCCGGGTGTCCATAGCGCTCCTCTTTTCCAGCCGGGGACGGCACAGCATGCGGGGTCATACGTTGGCGCTATGGCGGGACAGGCAATACGTCTTTGTGTGATCCGAGTCTCGGGCATAGGTTAATTGCAGATGACTTTCCAATGACCAGAGCATTCTATCCCGACCCAAGCCATCGCCGGTTTTGATGCCGGCATATGTTTTGTGCATAAGCAGGGAAATGGTTTGTTGGAAAGGGCCAGTCTTGTCGTCACGAAATAAGGACCGCTTGCGTTTTTAGGTCGCCAATAGCGGCCTCCAAAGGTCATAACTGTTCCCTATAGCGTGATACCGCATTCGTCTTTGTGTGGCTCCAATCCCGATGCCACACTGATTTACACCCGCAGCACCAGCAGAGGAAGGCCCGCAATGCCCACAGTCGATCTCGTAGCGGATCTTGGTGAAGGTTTTGGCGCCTACTCGATCGGCGACGACAACGCCCTCCTGGACATCGTGTCCAGCGCCAACATCGCCTGCGGCTTCCACGCAGGGGACCCTGACATCATGGACGCCACCGTGGCTGAATGTGTCAGGACGGGAGTCGGCATCGGCGCCCATCCGAGCTTCCCGGATCTTCGCGGCTTCGGCCGCCGGGCCATGGACCTCACGGCTGACGAAGTCCGCAACGACGTCATCTACCAGCTGGGTGCCCTGTCGGCGTTTGCCGCCTACCACGGGGGGACCGTCTCCCACCTGGCTCCCCACGGCCGCCTGGGCAACCTGGTGGCCACCCGCGCGGACTACGCCCGAGCCGTAGCCGATGCCGCCGCCCGGGTGGACCCGAAACTGATCATCCTGGCGCAGGACGGTGAACTCGCCACTGCGGCGGCGGAGCGCGGCCTGCGGGTGGCCATCGTTGGCATCGCGGACCGAGCCTACCAGGATGACGGGACTCTGGTGCCGCGCAGCCGGCCCGGCGCCGTGATCCACGACCCCTCCGTCATTGTCCGGCGCACTGTGCGGATGGTGACCGAAGGACTCATCGAAACAGTCTCCGGCAGCGACATCGCCGTCCATGCCGACACGGTGCTGCTCCACGGCGACAATCCGGGCGCCGTCGAACTTGCCCGCCTGGTCCGCAGCGAACTGGTCGCCGCGGGCGTCACCATTGCCCCGTTGGCACAAGTGCTCGCCGCAAAGCAAAAGGTCTCCTGACCATGGCCGCCCCAACGACAACCAGCCGGACAATGCTGGAGATCTACGAGTCGGGCGACGCCGCCCTGCGCGTGGTGGCACAGTCCGGTGACGCAGAAGCCAACTGGGCCACCGTCCACTCCCTGGCCGGCTGGCTGGCGACCGTCGGCGTCGACGGCATCCACGGCGCCGTTCCCACCTACGACTCCGTCCTGGTCGAATTCGACCCCTACCTCACCTCCGCCCGCCAGGTCAGGGCGTTCATCCTCCTGGGGATGCGCCAGCTGGACTTTGTGGGCACCACCCTGCGCGAGCCGCGCCGCTTCGAGGTACCCGTCGTGTACGGCGGCAGCTACGGGCCGGACCTGGAAAGCGTGGCAGAACACCAGGGCCTGGATGTCCAGGACGTGATCGCCCGGCACACGGCCAAGACCTACGTCATCCGCTGCCTCGGAGCGCCGGCAGGCTCGCCCATGATGGACGGACCAGACTTCCCGGTCCCCGTCCCCAGGCTCAAGGACCCGCGGCTGTCCGTACCCGCCGGGGCAGTATCCGTGGCCGGACGCCAAGCCGTGATCGCGCCCGCCGTCGCACCAGGCGGCTGGTGCGTCATCGGCCAGACCCCCCTGACGGTCCTGGACGCAGCACGCGAACCCCTGGTGCCCTACGTCCCCGGCGATGAACTGCGCTTCTACCGCATTCCCCCGGAGGACTTCGGAAAGTACGAGGGGCAGTTCCTGGAGGCCCGGCCATGACCGGGTCACTTATCGTCCTCCAACCTGGACACTCCGTCGTCACCGACCTTGGCCGGACGAAGGGTCCTGCCTTCGGACTTCCCGTCAACGGCGCCCTGGACCAGTTTTCGGCCAAGGCCGCGAACATCCTGGCCGGCAACGGGGACAACGATCCGCTGCTGGAACTCACCGCCCTGGACTTCAGGATGCGCGCCACCACGGACCTGCTGATCGCCGTGACCGGCGCGCCGCTGGACCTCTCTGTGGGCGGCCGCGGCTGCCCCCAGTGGGAGCCCGTCTCCGTCCGGGCCGGCGAAACAGTGACGGTCCGCGGAATCCGCACCGGTCTCCGGGCCTACATCGCCGTCCGCGGTTCCTTCACCGTCCCCACCCTGCTGGGCAGTTGCGCACCGGACACGGTGGTGGGCTTCGGACTGAAACTTGTAGAGGGCACCCGGCTTGCAACGCAAAAGACCACCGCACCGATCACCCAGCCACATTTCGGCCTGCCCCTGTTCCGGTTGGGGCTGGCAAAGCCGGAATTCACAACCCACCCGGTCATCGACGTCACCGACGGGCCGGACGTAGCCGAATTCGGCGACACCGCAGACCTGCTTTTCACCACGCAGTACACCGTGAGCCCCCGAAGCAACCACATCGGACTCCGGCTAGGCGGCGCACTGCCCGAACGCCAGCTCACCTCCGAGGTCCTCTCCCGCGGTGTCCCGGTGGGGGCCATCGAGGTTCCGTCCCGGGACGAACTGCTGGTCCTGCACCGGGGACGCGGCGTTACGGCGGGCTATCCGGTCCTGGGGGTCGTCACGAGCCGCTCCCTGGATGTCCTGGCGCAATCCAGGCCTGGACACACCGTCACCTTCAGAAAGACAACCGTGGCTGAAGCAACAGCCATGCACCGCGCAGCCTGCCTGGACCTGGACAGACTCCGGAACACCGTGAACACGGTCTTCGGACTCCTCGGCGTCGGCGCCGGCCAGCGCTGGCACGAACTCAGCCCGGCGTCAGGAGCCTGAACATCATGAATGCCCGTCCTCCCGCCCGGGACCGCACCCACAAACTGCCGCGCGATCCCTAACCCCTGCCAACCACTACGCCAAGCCCGTTGCCGGACCTAAGAGCCCGCCACTTACCACTTATTGGAGTCCCTGTGCCTTTTTCCGACTACACCACAGCCCTCGTCACCGGAGCGTCCACCGGCATGGGAGCGGCCATCGCCGAACGTCTTGCCAAGCGCGGACTGACCGTGCACGCGGTGGCCCGCAACGAGGAACGCCTCGCCGAACTGGCCGACCGCACGGGAGCAGTCCCGCATGTGGTGGACCTGACCGACACCGCCGCCCTGGCCGGCGTCGTCCGCGACCTCAAGGTGGACGTCCTGGTGAACTGCGCCGGGGTCTCCCGGACCGGCAACATCCTGGACTCCTCCGAGCAGGACATCGACGAACTCATCGACGTCAACCTCCGCGGCCTGCTGCAGCTCACCCGGCTGGTACTGCCCGGCATGGTGGAGCGGGACCTGGGCCACGTGGTCAACATCAGTTCAATCGCCGGGCTCTACAACTTCTACGGCCACACCGCGTACCACGCCACCAAGGCCGCCGTGCACCAGATCTCCCGGCAGTTGCGCAACGACACGGTCGGCAAGCGCATCCGCGTCACCGAAATCTGCCCCGGCCGCGTGGAGACCGAAATCTTCGGCCGCAACCTGGGCGGCAGCCCCGAGGCCATGGAAGAAGCCTGGCAGACCTACTACGAGGGCTACGAATCGCTCACCACGGACGACATCGTCAATGCCCTTGATTACGCCATCGAAACCCCGCGGCACGTGAATGTGGGCATGCTCGAGCTCATGCCCACCTTCCAGGTCCCCGGCGGACTGACCTTCGACCGCCGCGACGCATAACGATCCGCCCGCAGCACCTTCCCACCAACCGATAGGCCTTCAACGATGCAGCACGTGCAAACCGTCAGTTTTCCCGATTCCGAGCTCCTGGCCCAGCTGTCGCCACTTCCGGGCAGCCTCCGCGGGGTGGTGTGGGACATGACGGAAGCACCGGGCGCCCACCTGGGCGGGATCGACGGCGTCATCCTCCCCTACATCGACGCCGGCGCCGTGCTGGGTTCCCTTGGCAGCGTCCCGGACCTGAAGTTCGTGCAAACACAGTCAACAGGGTTCGACGGCGTCCGCGAGGCAGCAGGTCCGGCCGCCGGGGTGGCAAACGCCTCGGGCGTCCATGCAGCTGCCACCGCGGAGCTGGCCGTTGGCCTCATCCTCGCCAAACTGCGCGGCATTGACCAGGCTGTCCGGGACCAGCAGGCCGAACGCTGGAACCCGCAACGCCGCCAGTCGCTGGCCGACCGGAAGGTCCTGCTGCTGGGCATCGGCGGAATCGGGAAGGAGTTGGCCCGCCGCCTGGAGCCCTTCGAAGTCACACTGACCCGGGTGGGAAGCGCCGCCCGTACCGATGCGGATGGTCAGGTCCACGGTCCGGATGAACTCGTAGAGCTCGCCGCCAGCCACGACATCCTGGTCTCCGTCCTTCCCCTCACCGAGGCGAGCCACCACCTGGTGGGAGCCAAGGTCCTGGCCGCCCTGCCGGACGGAGCCTTGGTGGTCAACGTGGGCCGCGGCTCCGTGATCGACACCGACGCCCTCTCGGCTGAAGTGGTGTCCGGCCGCCTGCACTGCGCCATCGACGTCGTCGATCCCGAACCGCTGCCCGCCGGCCACCCGCTCTGGTCCTCGGAGAACGCCCTCATCACTCCGCATGTTGGCGGCAACGCGTCAGCGTTCGAGCCGCGGATCCTCAAACTCCTGAAACGGCAGCTTGAGGCCCTCGCAGCCGGCGAAACCCCGGTCAACCTGGTGCAGCAGGGACCGTTCGCATGAGCTCCCTGTTCGACCTGACCGGTCGGGTTGCGTTGGTGACGGGCTCCAGCCGCGGTATCGGTTCCTCGCTCGCCCGGGCGTTGGCCGACGCTGGTGCCACGGTGGTGCTGAACGGCGTCAACCCGGAGCGGCTCAAGGAAGCCGAAGCCGCGCTCGCCGCCGACTTTCCGGCCGGCCGCATCGCCAGCATCGCGTTTGACGTTACCGACGGTGAGGCGGCAGCCCGCGGTATCGCGTGGATCGAAGAGCATGTGGGTCCGTTGGAGATTCTGGTGAATAATGCCGGGATCCAGCACCGGGTGCCGATGTTGGAGTTGGAGGTGGCGGATTGGGAGCGGGTGATTTCCACGGACCTGACCAGTGCGTTCCTGGTGGGGCGGGAAGCGGCCCGGCACATGATTCCGCGGGGCCGGGGCAAGATCATCAATATTTGTTCGGTGCAGACGGACCTGGCCCGCCCGACGATCGCCCCGTATGTTGCGGCCAAGGGTGGGCTGCGGAACCTGACCCGGGCGATGACGGCCGAGTGGGCCGCTTCCGGTCTGCAGGTGAACGGGATCGCGCCGGGGTATATCCATACGGAGATGACGCAGAACCTGGTGGATGACGAGCAGTTCAATGCCTGGATCCTGGGCCGGACCCCGGCCCATCGCTGGGGCACGCCGGAGGATCTGGCCGGGCCGGTGGTCTGGTTGGCTTCGGACGGGTCGGATTTCGTGAACGGGCAGACCATTTTTATCGACGGTGGAATGACGGTGGTGGTCTGATGCCCGCGAACGCACCTGTCCAGGCAGGGGCCCAGATGCTGCCCGGCTCCGGGCCGGCCGTGGTGGCGCACGCCGCGGGGGACCTCCGGGTCGATGTGGTCCCGCTGGCCCGGCCGGCGGATGACCAGGCCGTGGTTGAGGTGTTGTATGGCGGGATCTGTGGGTCGGACCTGCATTACTGGCTGCACGGCGCGGCCGGGGAGTCCATCCTGAAGGCGCCCTTGGTGCTGGGCCATGAGATTTCCGGTGTGGTGGTCCGCGCCGCGGCCAACGGCCAGGGCCCGCAGCCTGGAACCGCCGTCGCCGTCCACCCCGCCACCCCGGGCCCGGGTGCGGCCCGGTACCCTGTGGACCGGCCCAACCTCTCACCCGGGTGCACGTACCTGGGCAGCGCCGCCCGTAACCCGCACACGGACGGCGCCTTCAGCCGGTACGTGAACCTGCCCGTCCGGATGCTGCGGGCCCTGCCCGAGGGCATCGACCTGCGCACGGCCGCCCTGGTCGAGCCCGCGTCCGTGGCCTGGCACGCGGTCTCCCGGGCCGGGGACGTGGCCGGGAAGACCGCGCTGGTGATCGGCTCCGGCCCCATCGGTGCCCTCGCTGTCGCGGTCCTCAAACGCGCTGGAGCCGCGCACATCACCGCTGTGGACCTCCATCCCAAACCCCTGGAGATCGCCCGGGCCGTCGGCGCGGACCAGGTCATCAACGCCGCAGACACCGAAGCGATCGCCGCCGTGGAGGCCGATGTGGTGATCGAATCCTCCGGCAACCACCACGGCCTGGCCTCCGCCATCCGCGGCGCGGTCCGCGGCGGGACCGTGGTCATGGTGGGGCTGCTGCCCACCGGCATGCAGCCGCTACCCATCTCGCTGGCCATCACCCGCGAACTGGACCTCAAAGGCTCCTTCCGCTTCAACGACGAAATCGACGAGGTCATCGCGGCGCTTGCCGACAGGTCACTGCACATCGACCCCGTCATCACCCACCAATACCCCGTGGAGGACGCCCTGCACGCCTTCGAAATGGCCAAAGACTCCACCAGCTCCGGCAAAGTCCTCCTCAGCTTCGACGGGAAAGGGGAGGGCCGGTGAACGCCCCGTTGCCGCCCCTGGTGGTGATGGGCGTGTCCGGTTCGGGGAAATCCACCATGGGCTCCCTGCTGGGCCTGCGCCTGGACATGCCGTTCTTCGATGGCGACGATTTCCATCCGGCCGCCAACAAGCAGAAAATGGGCGCCGGCATACCGCTCACGGACGCTGACAGGGACCCCTGGCTTGGCACGCTGGGGGAGTTGCTCGCAGGAAAGGCCGACGGCGTCACGACAGTCCCGCCGATCGTCGCCTGCTCAGCGTTGAAGCGCCGGTACCGGGACCTGCTGCGCAGCGCTGCGCCGGATGTTGTGTTTATCCACCTGACCGGAAGCACAGACACCATTGGCGCGCGGATGGAAGCCCGCGCCCATGAGTTCATGCCGCGGACCCTGCTGGAATCCCAGTTCGCAGCCTTGGAGGAACTGGACCAGGATGAGGCCCACGTCCTGGCCGATATCACCGTGCCCCCGGCTTCCTGGTGGAACGGCTGGCCACGGAGCTTCCAAGGCCTGTCCGCACGGGCGGTCCGCACCGCCTGATCCACAAACGGGTATTCCGCGTGGCGATGGCAGTAGGTAGACTGGTCTACCTACTGCCACCGCAAGGAGCCCCATGCCTGTGTCACACGCCTCGGCGACCAGCCGGCGTCCCGCCCGGGAACTGCTGATCAACGCCGCCGCCCGCCTCTTCTACGACCGCGGCGTTGCGGCCACCGGGATCGACACGATCACTGCGGAGGCGGGCGTGGCCAAAAAGAGCCTCTACAACAACTTCACGTCCAAAGCGGACCTCGTGGCCGCCTACCTGGAAGCACGGCATGAGGAGTGGCTGGGCCTTTACCGGACTCGGCTGGAAAAGGCCGGGACCCCGGCGGAGCAGGCACTGGCGGTCTTCGACGCCTACCTGGACCACGCAAATGCCGCCTACCAGCACGGATTCCGCGGCTGCGGGCTGCTGAACGCGGCGGCTGAACTGCCCGCAGGGGACCCCGGGCGGACTGCAGTGCGGCTCCACAAGGAGGAAGTAGAGGAACTCCTGGCCCGGCACGTCACGGCACTGTTGCCCGGGAGGGAGGGGCAAGCGCCCGCCGTTGCCGCCCACTTGGCCTTCCTCCTCGAAGGTGCCATGGCCAGGGCAGGCCTGGAGGGCGGCGACGCGCCGCTGCGGCAAGCCCGGGCCATCGCCGCGCAACTGTTGGACACGCTGTGAACTCCACTCCACGCCGCCCTGCGTTGCCCTGGGGAGCGTTGTCCGTGGTGGCGGCGTCCGTCCTCTGGGGGACCACCGGGACGGCCGCCACCTTCGCACCGGATGTAAGTCCCCTGGCCATCGGCGCGGTGGCCATGGGGGCCGGAGGGTTGCTGCAGGCGCTGTACGCCGCACGGCACATTGCCAGCCGGCCAGCCGGCCTGTTCCGGCGGTGGCGACTGGTGTTGTTGGGGGCGGCAGCGGTGGCTGTCTATCCCTTGGCCTTCTACAGCTCAATGCACCTCTCCGGCGTGGCCGTGGGAACTGTGGTCTCCATCGGCTCGGCCCCCATCGCGGCGGCCCTCATCGAGCGGGCGGCGGACAGGAATCCACTGCGCCGGCGGTGGATTGCCGGGGCAATGCTCGGAGTGGGTGGAGCGGCGCTCCTTTCCTTTGCCGGGCACGGCCCTGCCGGGCCCGCCGCCACGGATTCCTGGACCACCACGGCGGGAGTGGCCCTGGGACTGCTGGCCGGCAGCACGTACGCCCTGTATTCCTGGGCAGCCCACCGCCTGATCGGGGACGGTGTCACACCCAGGGCGGCCATGGGCACGGTCTTTGGCCTGGGCGGGCTCTTCCTGATGCCGGTCCTTGCCCTGACGGGCGGCCCACTCCTGGCCTCCTGGTCCACGGTCGGCGTCGGCGCCTATATGGCGGTGGTGCCGATGTTCGCCGGCTATCTCCTGTTCGGCTGGGGCCTTGCCCGGGTGGGGGCGAGCACGGCCACCGGCATCTCGCTGCTCGAAACGGTGGTTGCCGCCGTACTGGCGGTATTCGTAGTGGGTGAACGGCTTCCGGCGCTCGGCTGGCTTGGCGCCGCCGCGGTCCTGGCCAGCCTGTTCATCCTGGCGCCGCGCACCCGGGCCGTACCAGGGCCGGCAGCGATCCCGGGTCCGCGCTCACCAGCGGCGCCGTCAGGCGGTGGGCTGCCGCCGCGTGCTCCTGTTCAACCCGATGGGGCCCAGCAACAGGCAGGCGCCCAGCCCCAGCAGCAGGATTCCTAGCACCACCGCGCCCGGCGCCGGCAGGCCTGCCCCCGCCAGGATCAACACCAGGCCGATGACCGCCACCGCCAATCCCGGGAGGAGGGCTGTGGGGAAACGGCGCGCTGGATAGCCGGACAGCAGTTCCATGGCCAGATGGGGATCGTCCGCGATCAGCCCCAGTTCCAGCTCCTTGAGCAGGCGTCGCTCCTCATCGGACATTGGCATGGCAGCCCCTGTATTCCCTGGGAGGCGGTTTCGCTATCGACCGTAGAAGTCTTCTACCGCTTAGTCAATAGTTTCCCCGGCGGCCCGCCCTGCCCGCCCCGCCCGCCCCGCCCGCCCCGCCCGCCCGGCCGTCCCGCCCGCCGGCGTCGTTCGACGCCGGGCCGTGACGGTTCTGCCGGAGGCGGACCGTTCTGCCGCGCCCGTGGGCCCGCTACCGGCGTCGTAATTCGGCGAACTCGATGGACGGGACAATTGCCCCGGCGTCCCGCTCCACGAAGTTGGTCCCCGGCGGAACCAGATCGTCGATGGCGTCCAGGACCGTCTCGCCCAACTGGACATCCGCGGCGCGGAGGTATGCCTGGAGGTGTTCCTCGCTGCGCGGGCCGACGATTACGCTGCTGATCGCGGGGTGGGTCAGGGCGAAGCCGACGGCCAGGTCCACCAGGGGCATCTCCAGCTTGTCCGCCAGCCGGGCCAGGGAATCCGCTGCCAGCAGCTTCCGTTCGCTGGAGGGCCCGGAAATGTCGTACCGCCCCGGCAGCGTGTGCACCCGGGTGGGCGGCTTCCCCGAGTCAAGGACGAAGCTGCCGGAAAGCCAGCCGCCCGCCAAGGGTCCGTACGCCAGAACGCCCAGACCGTACTGCTGGGCGATGGGCAGCACGTCGCGTTCGTTGCCGCGGACCAGCATTGAATAGGGAACCTGGTTGCCCAGCGGCGGAATCAGGTGGTTGGTGGTTGCCAGCCACTGCGCTTCGACGACTGCGCCGGGGTAAACACCGACGTGCCGTAGTAGAGGATCTTGCCCTGGCGGATGAGGTCGTTGAGGGTGGTGATGGTTTCCAGGACGTCGGTGTTGTAGTCCGGCCGGTGCGCCTGGTATAGGTCGATGCGGTCCGTCTGCAGCCGGCGGAGGCTGCCCTCGACGGCCTGGGTGATCCAGCGGCGGGAGTTGCCCGAGTGCGCCGGATTGGGGCTCATCTGGCCGTGGAACTTGGTGGCCAGGAAGACGTCATCCCGCCGCCCGCGCAGTGCCCTCCCCACCACCTGTTCGGACTCGCCCTGGGAATAGACATCGGCGGTGTCCACCGCCGTGATGCCGGCATCAAGCGCCGCGTGGATGATGCGGATGGCCTCATCGGCGCCTGTGGGGGCGCCCGGCGGCCCACCGGTTCCTTCGCCAAAGTTCATGGTGCCAAGGGTGAGCGGGCTGATAGGGGTGCCTGACCGTCCGAACACCCGCAGTTCGCTAAGGCTCATCTCCGGTCTCCTCCATATAGTTGCCGCGCCGTGGATCGTCATGACGCTACACAGATTCCGCGGACGGCCGCAGAATTCCGCCTTAGTCCTTCTCTTTTCGTCGCATGGAGTAACCGGAGCGCCGCAGGATGACGTTTTGTGGCGGCCGCCGCCATCCGCGGCCCGGGTTTCGCCCCGGCTGCCCCCTGCAATAATCTGAACCAACGGTTGTGCACTGGGGTGTCAGCTCCCGGGGCAACAGGCAGCACTGTAAGTTCGGGACCATCACAGACGAGGCGGACACCCATGACGGCTTCAGACCAGCACGAACCACGGCCAAACATGCCCGCAGACCCTCCCGCCGCCCAGGCGCCGGTGGATCCGCACCTGCTCCAGCAGTTGGCGGATGCGCACGGGGTGGGCACGTCCTTCCAAGGCTGGGACGGGCTCCCGCACTCCGTGGCCGCGCCAACGCTGATCAAGGTGCTCGCCGCCCTGGGTGTGCAGGCCCATACGAACCAGCACATCGAAGCTGCCCTGGCGGAAGCGGAACTGGCGCCATGGCGGCGGATGCTGCCGCCCGCCGTCGTCATCAAGCAGGGTGAGCCCGCCCAGGTTCCGGTCCATGTCCGGGACGGCGCAACGGCCCGGCTGACGGTCGCCCTCGAAGGCGGCGCAGGCTCACTCGAGGCGGCCCAGGAGGACGTTTGGGTCCAGCCCCGGGACGTCGACGGCATCCCCACCGGACGCGCCACCTTTTCCCTGCCGCCGGATCTCCCGCTGGGCTGGCATACCCTGCACGCCGACTCCGAGGGCGCCACGGCCACCGCCACGCTGGTGGTGACGCCGGCGCGCCTGGACACGGCGGCGCCCCTGATGGAGCGGCGCGGCTGGGGCCTGGCCACGCAGTTGTATTCGGTCCGGTCCAAGCGTTCGTGGGGCATCGGCGATTTCGCGGACCTGGCGGACCTGGCGGCGATCAGTGGCGGGCGCGGCGCCGATTATGTGCTGGTCAATCCCCTGCATGCGGCGGAACCGGTGCCACCCATCCAGCCCTCGCCCTATTCCCCGTCCACGCGGCGGTTCTTCAACCCGCTCTACATCCGTATTGAGGCGGTCCCCGAGCTTGCCTACCTGCGGCCGCGGAAACGGGCGGCGCTGGAAAAGCTGCACGAGGAAGTCGCCGGGCTGAACAGGGACGGGGCCCGGCTGCACCGCGATGCCGTCTACGCGGCGAAGCTCCAGGCGCTGGAAATGCTGTACCACACCCGGCGCTCGCCGGCCCGGCAGGCGGCGTTCGACGAGTTCTGCCATATCTCCGGCAGCGGCCTGGACGACTTTGCCCTCTGGTCCGCCATCAGGGAGGACCTCGCGCCGGACGATCCGCTCTGGACAGACCCGGCCTGCGCCATCGGAACCCGCGAGGCGGAGGCACTGCGGGAGAAATTGGCGGACCGGATCGGTTTCCACCGCTGGCTTCAGTGGATCTGCGACGAACAGTTGGAAGAAGCCCAGCAGGCAGCCTTGCGCTCCGGAATGCGGCTGGGAGTGGTGCACGACCTCGCCGTAGGGGTGGACCACAGCAGTGCCGACGCGTGGACGCTGCGCGGCGTGCTGGCGCCGGCCACCAGCGTGGGCGCACCGCCGGACATGTACAACCAGCAGGGCCAGGATTGGGGCCAGCCGCCATGGCACCCCACCCGGCTTGCCGAAACCGGCTACGAGCCGTTCCGCAACATGCTCGCCACCGTGCTCAGGCACGCCGGCGGCATCCGCGTTGACCACATCCTGGGCCTGTTCCGGTTGTGGTGGATCCCCGCAGGCAACGCGCCGGGGGACGGCGCCTACGTCCGGTACGACCATGAGGCCCTGATCGGCATCCTCGCCCTCGAAGCGCACCGCGCCGGTGCCGTGGTGATCGGGGAAGACCTGGGAACCTTTGAACCGTGGGTGCGTGACTACCTCGCTGCCCGCGGCATCCTGGGCACGTCCATCCTGTGGTTCGAGTACGACGGCGACTCTCCGCTGGCGCCCGAAAAGTACCGTACGCAGGCACTCGCCAGCGTCAACACCCACGACCTCCCGCCCACCGCCGGCTACCTCGCCGGGGACCATGTGGCGTTGCGGAGCCGTCTTGGCCTGCTGGAGCGCTCCGAGGAGGACGAGCGGGCCGAACACAACGCGTCGCTGGAAAAGATGTTCGCCCTGCTGCGCGAACGCGGCTATCTCACCGAGGCGAATGCCACCGGACCGGGCGAACCCGGTGCCGAGGAGAACACCATCGAGGCGCTGCACCTGCTGCTGGCCCAGGCGCCCTCGGTACTGCTCGGCGTGGCCCTGGTGGATGCGGTAGGGGAGCGGCGGGTCCAGAACCAGCCCGGGACCACCGAAGCGCTGTACCCCAACTGGCAGGTGCCTCTGGGCGGCCCCGACGGCAAGCCGGTTTTCCTGGACGACCTCCCGGCCAACAAGAGGTTCAGTTCGCTGCTCGCGGTGGTGGAGGGGGCCCTGCACGGGTCCTGACTGGTCTTCATTGACGAAGGGCCCCGCCGCTGCGTGAACTGCCCGGGAAGCGGCGGGGCCCTTCGGTGTTGCCGGCGAACGCTAGCCGGCGGTCATCACATGGATGAAGTGGTCGTAGCGGAAGGTGACCGGGCCGCCGTCGTGCTTAAACACGATGTTGGCGCCAGGCGTTGCCCCGCCCGCTCCGTAGCTGACGTCCCATGACTTGTTGAGGGCGGCCTTGAACTCGTAGCTTCCCGCCGGGAGGTCCGGGATGGACAGCTTCCAGAGGAGGTCGGCAGGGTCCAGTACCAGCTGCGCCTGGGGACAGGACGGCTCCCAGTCCGAGGCGCAGCCCAGCTCGCTGTCCATGCTTCCGGCGGCTGCCACGGCGGCCGGCTGCTGCGACGCGTAGACGGCGCTGAGCAGGTGGGTGCTGTTGTCATAGCGGAACGTGACCGGGCCGCCGGGGTGGTCCAGCACGATGTTCTGCCCGTTGAGCTGGCCGTCTGCGCCGTAGTTTTCGTCCCAGCCGCCGTTGAGCGCTGCCTTGTATTCGTACTTCCCGGCCGGCAGGTCCACGGTCAGCCGCCAGATCCGGTCCGCCGGGTCCAGCGCCATCCGTGCCTGGGAGCAGGCCGGGTCCCATTGTGCGCTGCAGCCCATCGCCTGGTTCAGTGATCCGGCCACCGTGACCGAATCGGGTTGCGGGGCCTGGCCCACCAGGACAGTCCTGGTGTTGCTGGTGATGTTGAAGCCGGCGCCAGTCATCACGGCCCGGTATTGGACCTTGGTGCCGTCCGCCAGTCCGGAGACGTCATCAGTGGCCGAGTACACGGGCGAGGACGAGTCTGTGCCCACAGCAGTCCAGTCCATGCCGTTGACGCTGCGCTCGAAGGACACCACATGGCTTGCCTTCTCCGGGTCGGCGGTGGCACTGAGTTCAACCTTGCCTTCGACGCTGCTGCCGTCGGCCGGCTTCTGCAGGGTCAGCACGGGCGCGGGAACGTTGGTGGAGCGGCTTTGGCTGGTGGCTGTGTGGCCGCCGTTGTCCAGCACGGTGGCGCGGTATTCCAGCGGTGTCCCGGCATCCAGGGCCGCCACGTCGTGGAATACCTGGTACGGGGCGGTATCGTCCGTCCCGATCGGTTCCCAGCTGCCGCCTGCCGTCCTGGCCTCGAAGGTGACCTCGTTGAACGAGGTACCGTCGACGTCGGCCGTCACCTGGATGCGTCCGTTGTCACTCGCGGCTGCCGCCGGTTGCTGGAGGGCGACGGCGGGAGCGGCCTTTGAGTGCGGAATGCGGCCTGAGGATTCGTAGACGACGGCGGAGAGCGGCGGGACGGTCACTGTCAGTTTGGCGTCGTCGGAGGTTTTGGCTTCATCTGCGCCTTCGCCGTAGACGCGCGTGTAGCTGCGCTTGGCGATGTAGGTGGGAACGTCCGCCGTCCGGGCCTGGGCACTGTTGTTCAATGCCACCACGTATTCGCGCTGGTCCTGGGCGTCCGTGCGGGAGAAGGCGTAGATGCCCGGGCCGTCGGAGGCGTAACGGTTTTGGTGCGCGCCGTTCCGCAGCGCCGGGTGCTCCTTGGTGAGGGCTGCAAGCTCCCGGATCTTGGCGTACAGCGGGTGGCTTGGGTTGAAGTTGTCGGTGGCGTGGGTGGCGTCCGTGCCCAGCAGGTCGTCGTCGAGGTAGTCCGGAACTTTGCTGGCGAAGAGCGTCTGCCGGGCATCCTGGTCACCGCCCGGGCCGGTGAATCCCTGTTCGTCGCCGTAGTACACCACCGGGTTGCCGCGCGAGAAGTACATCAGCTCGTGGGCCAGTTCGTCCCGTGCCACCTTCTCGGCGTCGCCTGCGGCGGGGTTGTCCTGGCTGATGAAGCTGCCGATGCGGCCCATATCGTGGTTTCCCAGGAAGGTAGGCAGCTCGTAGACGTTGGAATCGGCGTCGGTGTACCAGTCATCGCCGGCGAAGAAAGCCTGCAGTGCTTTGGCTTCCTGGCTCTTGGACGCGAAGTTGCGGGCGGCATCCTGAAACGGGAAATCCAGGACTGCCTGCATTTTGTTGCGGGTGGTGAACTGGGAGGTGAAGCTCTTGCTGGTATCGAACACCTCGCCGAACATGAAGAATTCGTCCTTGCCGTGTTCCTTGGCGTAGCTGAGGACGTTGGGGCCGAACTCCTGCCAGAACTCGTTGTTCACGTGCTTCATGGTGTCGATCCGGAAGCCGTCCACGCCGAAATTGCCGATCCACGACTTGTAGATGTCTTCCATGCCGTGCACCACCGTCGGATTTTCGGTGAAGAGGTCATCGAGGCCGAAGAAGTCGCCGTACATGGAATCTTCGCCGGTGAAGGTGGTGTCGCCGCGGTTGTGGTAGAGCGTGGGATCGTTCAACCAGGCCGGCACCTTGAGGTTCTCTTCGCCGGGCGCCAGGACCGGCTTGTAGGGGAAGGATGCCCCGGCATCCAGCTGCGGGAAGGTCCCGGTGCCGGCGTAATCCCGGTCATCGAACGGTTGGCCCGAGGCAGTTTTGTACGGTGCGGCGTCCTTCGACACGTAGCCTTTGCGGTCGCCCTCCTGGTAGCCGATGACGTCCGCCGTGTGGTTGGTAATGATGTCGAAGTAGACCTTCATGCCGCGGGCGTGGGCCTGGTCGATGAGCGCCTTGAGTTCATCGTTGGTGCCCAGGTGCGGATCGATCTGGGTGAAGTCGGTGACCCAGTAACCGTGGTAACCGGCCGACTTGTCCTCCGGCTGGACTGCCTTGTTCTTGAAGCTGGGCGTCAACCAGATGGAGGTGGTGCCCAGGCCCTGGATGTAGTCGATCTTGTTGAGCAGGCCAGCCAGGTCGCCGCCGTTGTAGAAACCCTTCTTGGTGGGGTCGAAGCCGGACACCATGGGATCCGGGCCCAGACCGCCCTGGTCGTTGGCGGTGCTGCCGTTGTTGAACCGGTCCGCCATGACAAAGTAGAAGTTTTCGTCGGTCACCGGGCCGCGCAGCGAATGCAGTGCCGGAGCGGATCCGGGGTCCTTGGTCCCTGGCGCCGCCTGGGCCGGGAGAACCGCAATGCCTGCGGCCAGTGCCGTTGCCAGCAATGCGGCGGCGGACCGGGCAGCGGTGTAGCAGACTGCGGCAGTTGGCCGGAATGCGGCGCGGCGGGACCGTTTGTTCCGTCGGGACGCAGGGACGTGTTGGGAGGGTGCCGGAGTGCCCGGCAGGTGGGCGCGTGGGGGCGCGCCATGAGGGGTGCGGAATAACAAGGGTGAGACCTTCCTGGGAAGCAGCGCTGCTGTACAGGCGTGCCGTTGACATGGGGATGCGGCAGGAGAAGCTCGAAAGGACAGCTTGCTGTCCTTGTGAACCAAGTCACAACTGTAAGCGCTTGCATCGGATTACTCCAGCGTTTGGGGAAGGTGGCTTACCCGGATGCCTTGCCGTCAGCCGGCGGCTATGAGGGCGGTGGGTGACGGGGTGGAAAGGCGGTGCAGGACTGGGCCCCATTTCCCTGCATCGCGCTGGCCGCTAGCATGGGAATTCCGGCTGTGGCAGGAGGGCGCCGTGCCGTTTTCTGCAGTTTCGGAGGCCTGCCGGATGCCGTTCGAAACTCTTGGCGGCCGGTGCGGTGGGTGTTCCTGCTGATTCACCTGAGAGGCGTCGACATGCCAGTTCCTGAATCAAGCGCTGTTGCCGGCCACCCCACCCGGGCCTTCGACCACATCGTCACCCTCCTGCGCTCGGCCGGTTGCGTTTTCGCCGAGGAGGAGGCCCGGCTGCTGCTGGCGGAAGCGTCCGGGCCAGCAGAGCTCGCGCGGAATGTGCGGCGGCGCGTTGAGGGGGTGCCGCTGGAGTACGTGCTGGGCTGGGCGGAGTTCGCGGGCCGCCGCATTGGTGTTGAGGCCGGGGTTTTCGTACCCCGGCGCCGCACTGAGCTGCTGGCCAACCACGCTGTGGCACTCTTGTCCGGCTGGTCAGTGGCGGAACCCCCGGTGGTCGTCGACCTGTGCTGCGGGTCCGGTGCCGTGGGGGCAGCCATCCTGTACGCGTTGCCCGGCGTGGAGCTGCACGCGGCCGACATCGACGCCACCGCCACCCGGTGTGCGATGCGAAACATCGGGCCGCTTGGCGGCCGCGTCCACCGGGGCGATCTGTTCGAGGCACTCCCTTCCTCGCTGCACGGCCGGGTCGGGCTGCTGGCTGTCAACGCGCCCTATGTGCCCACCGGGGCCATCAGGACCATGCCGCCCGAGGCCCGGCTCCACGAGCCTGTGGCCTCGCTGGACGGCGGCGAGGACGGGCTGGACTTCCACCGACGCGTTGCCGCCGGCTCCATCGAGTGGCTCGCACCCGGAGGACACGTGCTGATCGAAACCAGTGATCGCCAAGCGGCCGGCACAGCTGCCATCCTGTCCGGGGCCGGTTTCCGGACGCAGACGGTCCGCTCGGAGGACCTGGACGCGACGGTGGTGGCGGGGCGCGCCCTGACCGGGACCGGCAGGGGCTAAGTCCCGCCGCGGCGCAGGAATTCTGCCCTTTGGAAATGACCCCGCCGCGCTTAAAACAATGCTGGCCGCCGCGTCCCCCAAGGATCGCGACGGCCAGCAAGGCGATTCAGTTGTAGCACAACACTGGCCGGCTGTGCTTGTCACACGGCTGCAGCACTGAATTATGGCGAAGACCTGGAGTCAGGCCTAACGTCCGGCCATGTCCGAGGTGCCAAGGTTGGTGGTCTCCGGGTGGGTACTGTGGGCGGGAACGTGGTCTTCGCCCACCCCTGCCGCGCTGTCAGTCGGAGAGATGCCCGGAACGGTGGCGGAGGTCCGGCTCCCGTCGGACGCACCGTCGCGGTGCATTGCGGAGCCGATCACGGTGCCTGCCCTGCGGGCGGCTTCGCCGAGCTGGTCTGCCACTTCAGGAGCCTTATCCTTGACGGCCTCCGTGGCTGCGGCGACCTTCTCCTGGACCGGCTTGCTTTCCCAGATGCCGGCCGCGCGCGCCTTCAGTTTGTCGTACGCTGCACGGCCGGACCGTGAGCCGAGAACGTAGCCGACAGCCACGCCCACACCCAAAAGAAGCTTGTTTTTCACGATGAACTCCTGCTCTGCGAGAGGGTTGTCAGTTCCGGCAGTGGGCGGGGGCGCCCGTTGCCGGAGAAATGAAAGCCGGCCTGGGGAGGATGTCCCCAAGCCGGCTTCCTGGCTTGCCCGAGGTGTTAGCGGGCGCTGCGCCGAGTGACCATGCCGTAGATGGCAAGGACGATCAGCGAGCCGACGATCGCCAGCAGCCACGTCTGGATGGAGAAGAACTCCTGCAGTCCACTGCCGAAGATCATTCCGCCCAGCCAGCCGCCGAGGAGCGCACCAACAACGCCCAGGATCAGCGTGACGACCCAGCCGCCACCCTGCCTGCCCGGGAGGATCGCCTTAGCGATCGCACCAGCGATAAGTCCGAGAATCAGAAATGCAATAAATCCCATTTGTTGCTCTCTTCCTAGGTAGAGGAGGCCTCCGGGTCCCGGAGGCACTTCATCCTTCTGGCTCAATAGTAATCATGCTTACTATCTATTTGCCAACCTGTTTTGGAAAAAGTGCTCTCCAGGCTGTTTCTAGTGCCCGGTTTTGTCGGAATCATTGCCGGCCCCGGGACCCTCGTCCAGGACCGAAAGTTCCGCTAGATCCTGCGGGTCCAGGGCGAAATCGAACACGTCCAGATTCTCCCGCATCCGCTCCGGGGACGAGGTCTTGGGAATCGTTACCAATCCGTTTTGTATGTGCCATCGCAGGACCAGCTGGCCGGGTGTTTTCCCGTGTTTTTCCGCCAGTTGCGCCAGAATGGGGGCACCCAGCAAACCCGCTCCGGATCCACCCAATGGGCTGTAGGATTCCGTGACGATCCCGTGCCTGGCATGGAATTCGCGCTCAGCGGTCCGGGTAATTGCGGGGCTGAGCTGGACCTGGTTGACCGCGGGCACCACGTCCGTCTCCGCCATCAGGCGCTCCAGGTGCGACGGCTTGAAATTGGACACCCCAATGGACCTGGCCTTTCCCTCCGCCTGCAGCCGCTCGAACGTCTGCCAGGTGGAAATATATTGGTCCCTGCCCGGGAGGGGCCAATGGATCAGCAGAAGGTCCACGTACTCCAGGCCCAGGCGTTTCAGCGAGCCTTCCAGTCCTGAGACGGCGCGGTCGTGGCCCTGGAACTCACCGTCGAGCTTGGTGGTGATGAAGAGCTCGCTGCGGTCCAGTCCGCTCGCCCGGATGCCGTTGCCCACGCCGCGTTCGTTGCCGTACTTCACGGCCGTATCGATGTGCCGGTACCCGGCTTCCACGGCCTGTACGACGGCGGCAGCCACCTGGTCGTCGTCCAGCGGCCAGGTGCCAAGGCCCATTTGGGGAATGCTGTTGCCGTCATTGAGGGGGATGAGCGGTGCAAGTGTCATGGCATCAGTCTGCCCTGAATCGGCCGCGGCGGTGCCTTCGTCCATGAGGTTTCGGGGGAAGCTTTGGGGTTTGTCCTCCGGTGTGCCGGTCCCGCGGGCTTAGCCGGCGTCCCCGGCCAGTTTCCGCTTGAGGATCTTTCCACTTGGTCCGAGGGGCAGTTCGGAGAGGATCCTGACCACCCGCGGGTACTTGTAGGCCGCCAGTCGGGTGCTGGCGAACTCGACCAGCTCGGATTCGGTGACGGCGGCTCCCGGGTCCAGTACGATTGCGGCCGCGATCTCCTGCCCATGCATCTCGTCCGGAATTCCGTAAACGGCGGCGCTGACCACGGCCGGGTGGGTCAGCAGGACTTCCTCCACCTCCCGGGGATAGACGTTGTATCCATTGCGGATGATCATGTCCTTCTTGCGGTCCACGATGGTGAGGTAGCCGTCGTCGTCCTTTGTCCCAAGGTCGCCGCTGCGGAACCAGCCGTCCACCACCGCTTCCGCCGTTGCCTCCGGGCGGTTGAGGTAGCCCTTCATCAGCAGGTGTCCGCGGATCACGAGCTCGCCCAGTTCCCCGTTGGGCAGCAGTTCGATGCTTTCCACCGTCTCGGGACGGGCGATCTCGATGTCCACGCCCCAGATCGGGACCCCGATGGTTCCCGGCCGGGGAGGGGTGCCCACGTGGTTGAAGGCGGCCACCGGGGAGGTCTCGGTGAGGCCGTAGCCTTCATGGATTTCCACCCCAAAGACGTCGCGGAACCGGTCCATCACGGCCAGCGGAAGGGAGGCCCCGCCGGAGATGCCGTACCGCAAGGCCGCCGGCCGTTCAGGCGCTGACTTGGCGGCTTCCAGGAGAGCGACGTACATGGTGGGCACGCCGAGGAAGATGTTCACGTCGTGCTTTACCAGCAGCTGCAGGGCGTCTGCGCCGGTGAATCGCGGCATCAGGACGATCGTGGCACCGGCGCGGAGTCCCGTGTTGAGGACAACGGTCTGGCCGAAGGTGTGGAACAGGGGCAGTCCACCGAACAGGACGTCGCCGGGCCGGAAGTCCATCACGCTGGTGAGCAGGACGCTGGTCTGTTCCACCAGGGCGAAGTGCGTGCCCAGCGCCCCTTTCGGTTTGCCCGTGGTGCCCGAGGTGTAAAGGATGGTGGCCGTGTCCGAGGGGCGGCAGGGTTCATAGGTCCGGATGGGGTCGGCGGCGGCGGCCGCCGTCTCCAGCCGGGGGAACCCGTCGTCGTCCGGTGCCAACACCGTCACCACGTCCACTCCGCTGGCGGCAGCACCCGCCGCACCCTCGGCCAGGAGCGGGGCAGCGCAGATCAGCAGCCCGGCCCCGCTGTCCTGCAGGACATATTCGATCTCACGGGCCTTGAGCAAGGCGTGCACTGGGACCACGATGGCGCCCAGGGACAGGATGGCGTAGTAAACCCGCGCGAAGTCCGGAACGTTGGGAATCAGGACGGCGACGGCGTCTCCCGAACCTATGCCGCGGGCCCGCAACGCTCCGGCGTAGGCGCGGGTCTGGCTCCACAGGTCCCGGTAGCTGACCTGGTCCTCACCGACGACGAGGGCAATGCTGTCCGGGGTCCGGTGTGCCGATTCGGCCAGGATGGCGGCGACAGAGATGGTGGCGAAACCGTCGGCGGAGTTGTTGGTGTTCATGGCCTGCTTCTTTGGTGGGAGTGGCGCGCTGGTGGGAGGGTCAGGCTTTGAGGATGAGGGCGTCGCCTTGGCCGCCGCCCCCGCAGAGGGCTACGACGCCGGTGCCGCCGCCGCGCCGTTTGAGTGCCAACGCCTGGTGCAGCACCAGGCGGGCGCCCGAGGCGCCGACGGGGTGGCCCAGGGCAATCGCCCCGCCCTCGGCGTTTACCGTTTCGGCGTCGATGCCAAGATCGTTCGCGGACTGGATCAGGACCGAGGCGAAGGCCTCGTTGATTTCCACCAGGTCGAGGTCCTGCGTGCTGAGGCCCTCGACCTTGAGGGCGCGCTCGATGGCCCGTGCGGGCTGGGAGTGCAGTGATCCGTCCGGGCCGGCAGTCTGGCCGTGCGCGCCGATCTCGGCGATCCATTCCAGCCCCGCGGCGATGGCGGCTGCCTTGCTGGCAATCACCAGTGCGGCCGCGCCGTCGGACAGAGGCGACGCCGAGCCGGCGGTGATGGTGGCTGCGGCATCCTTTGAGAAGGCAGGCCGGGCTGGGCCAGCGATTCGGCCGTGGTTTCCGGCCGGATGCCCTCGTCGTGCTCAAGGGTCAGGGCGGGGCCTTTGCGCTGCGGTACCTGGATCGGCGCGATTTCCTCTGCCAGGACACCGGAAGCGCGCGCCGCTTCGGCGCGCTGGTGGGAGCGGGCGGCCACGGCGTCCTGCTCGGCACGGGTGATCCCGCGTTCGACGTTTCCGGCGTCAGTTGCCTCGCCCATCAGTTTGCCGCTCACCGGATCCTGGAGCCCGTCGTGGTTCAGTGAGTCCAGCATGGGGGCATCGCCGATGACGACGCCGGCGCGAAGCCCGGGCACAAGGTGCGGTGCGTTGGTCATTGATTCCTGGCCGGCGGCGACAATGAAGTCGGCTTCGCCGGTGCGGATCATCCGGGCGGCGTCAATGACTGCCGTCAGGCCGGACAGGCAGAGCTTGTTGATGGTGATGGTGGGAACGTCCCAGCCGATGCCGGCGGCCAGGCTGGCCTGCCGCGCCGGGCCCTGGCCGGCGCCGGCCTGGATGACCTGCCCCACGATGACGGCTCCGATGAGTTCCGGGGCCACGCCCGTCCGTTCCAGCGCTGCCCGGATCGCGTGGGCGCCCAGCTCGCTTGAGGAGAAGGGGGTGAGGCCGCCGCGGAACCTGCCGAAGGGAGTCCGGGCGCCGCCGAGGATGACGGGGATGTTGGCGTTCTGGTTCAAGAACAATCCTTTCGGGACGATGGGGCGGCCAAAGTCGGCCGGCAGGGGTCAGGCGAAGGCGGAGACACCTGTGATGCCGCGGCCGATGATCAGGGCCTGCACGGTTTCGGTGCCTTCGTAGGTATGGATCGCTTCGATATCGGCCAGGTGCCGGGCCACCCGGTTGGCCAGCAGGATGCCGTTGCCGCCCAACAGGTCGCGGGCATTCGAGGCGATCCCGCGGGCCGTCCGGGTGCAGGTGTACTTGACCAGCGAGGCCTGCTCCGGGGTCAGCGTTCCGGCTTCGTCGAGCCGGGTCATCTGCACCACCATGAGCTGCATGGTGGCCAGTTCGCTGAGCATCCGAGCCAGGCGCTCCTGGATGATCTGGGAGGCGGCCAAGGGCCGGCCGAACTGCTTGCGCTGCTTGGCGTACTGGACGGCCGTCTCGTAGCAGGCGGTGGCATGCCCGACGGCGGACCAGGCCACACCGAGCCGGGTCGCCAACAGGACGCGGGCCGTGTCCTTGAACGTGCGTGCGCCCGGCAGGACGTTGCTTTCGGGCACAAAGACGTTCTCCAGCCGGATGTGGGCCTGCCAGATGGCGCGAAGGGCCAGCTTGCCCTCGATCCTGGTGGCGGCGTAGCCGGGGGAATCCTGGGGGACCAGGTAGCCGTGCACCTGGCCATCGTCACCGCGCGCCCAGACAACGCTGACGCCGCCGATGGAGCCGTTGCCAATCCACTTCTTTTCGCCATTGAGCAGGAATCCGCCGTCAGTGCGGGTCGCCGTAGTTTCCAGGGCCACGGAGTCGGATCCATGGGTGGGCTCCGTGAGGGCAAAGGCTGCATACTCGGTTCCGCGGGCGATCGCGGGCAGCCAGCGTTCCATCTGCGCCTCGGATCCGCACTCCGCGACGGACCGCAGGGCGAGGCCGCCCTGGACCGCGATCATGGTGGCCACGGATCCGTCCCCGCGGCTGATTTCCATGTTCACCAGTCCGGCGGCCATGCTGCTCATCGGTTCGAAGCCGTCCACGGCGATGCCGTCGCGGAGCAGGTCAAGTTCGCCGAGGCGGTGCAGGAGGTGCAGCGGGTACTCACCGCGCTCCCAGTACCCGTCGATGACAGGGAGGACTTCCTCCTGGACGAAGCGGCGGGCACGGTCCCAGTACTTTCGGTCTTCGGTGTTGATGCCGGCAAAGACCGAGGCGGGATCGGTGCCGAGGGCCTCGGTGAGAAGGTACTCGGGTTCCACCGTCCCGGCCGGGAAGTCCGGCGCACCGCCGGTGACGGTGGGTGCCGGGCTGGGCGACGTCGTCGTCATGTCTGCATCCTCTGGTTCAGCGGCGGCTGCGGGCCGCCCGGGTGATGTGGCTCACGCCGCACCGACTAAGAATGCACTGAAACGCAGTCCCACGTCAAGAAACTCCGTGCCAAATTGCGTGCCCGGGCGTCAGGGCAAGGCATCGCGGACCGCCTGGGCGATGGCATCCTTGTCCGCCGGGCCGGCGAGCACGGTGACGACGACTGTGGCCGCCTTCTGATCCGTGGTGTCAACAGTGGCGCCAGGACCGAGGAGGATTGGCCGGAACGTATCGGCCAGCGCTGCGAGTTCACTCGCGAGGGCTGCCGCCCGGGCCCTGTCAGGCTGCCCGGATTCCCCGGGCGCGGGGGACGCGCGAAGCCATTGCCGGAGGAAGGCGTTATGCACGGCCACCACGGCTGCGGCGAAGGCAACGGCGGCGTACTCGCGGTGGCCGTCCTTGGGCAGGTTGTCATTGAGGTACCGCAGGAAGGCCCGCTCATACCGGTGGGAGGTGACCAGTTCCCGGTCCCGGAGGGCCGGCACCGCCTGCAGCAGACCGTACCGGGCCAGGGACGTTTCGCGGTTCCGCAAATGGTGGTCGAACACCAGGAGTGCCGCATCCGCCACGGCGGCCAGGGGCTCCAGCCGCGAGTCCGCCAGCCGGTTGTTCACCTGCTGCAGGATGCGCTCATGGTCAGCGAAGACCACATCCTCCTTGGACCCGAACCTCCGGAAGAACGTGCTGCGGCTCATGCCCGAGGCCTCCGCGAGTTCCTCAACAGACGTCGCATCGAAACCCTGCTTTGCCAGGAGTTCGATGGCGGCGGCGACAGGCCCGTCGGCAGGATGGCTGGGAGGGGGTGAGGTCATGCGCCGAAATCTAGCACAGCGGCAATGTGGCCGGCCTGCCGCGGGATGGTGCGGCAGGCCGGCCACACCGGCAGGTACGGATCAGGCGCCTTGCCGGGCCCAGCCGGTGAGCTTGTCCGAAAGCTGCATATAGGCCTCGTTGACCTGCTGCAGCTCCGGGTGGGCGTCGTACCACCGGACAATTTCCCGGGCTCCGTCCGCGAACGGGATGGTGGCCGTGTAGTCCGGGACCAGGGATTTGATCTTGGTGTTGTCGAAGACCACCGAGTGGGACCGGTCGCCCAGCAGGTTTGAGCCCAGTTCCTGGTCGTGCGCGGCGATGGTCTGGGATGCCACGTGCACCAGTTCGGGTTCACGGACGCCTGCCGCCCGGGCGAACAGCCGGTAGATCTGGTTCCACGGCAGGTATTCGTCGGAGGTGATGGTGTAGCTTTCACCCACCGCCTGGGGCCTTCCGAGCAGGCCAACAAACGCCTTGGCGAAGTCTTTGCTGTGCGTCAGCGTCCACAGTGAGGTGCCATCGCCGTGCACCATGACCGGAAGTCCGCTCCGCATCCGGTGGATGTCCGTCCAGCCGCCCACCATGGCGATTTTGGTGCGGTCGTAGGTGTGCGACGGCCGGACCACGGTCAGCGGAAAGTCCTCTTCCCGGTAGGCCCGGAACAACAGTTCCTCGCACGCGATCTTGTCCCGGGAGTACTGCCAGAAGGGATTCTTCAATGGCGTGGACTCCAAGATGGGCAGCCTGGTGGGCGGCTTCTGGTAGGCAGAGGCGGAGCTGATGAAGACGTACTGGCCCACCCGGTCCCGGAACAGTTCCATGCTGGTTTGCGCCTGGTCCGGGGTATAGGCGATGAAGTCCGCCACGGCGTCGAACTCCCTGCCGCCCAGCACCTCACGGACGGCGGCCGCATCACGGACGTCCGCGTGCAGCACTTCAGCCCCGTCCGGAACCGGCCTGGTGGATTGGCCCCGGTTCAGGATGGTCAGCCGGTGGCCCAGCGCGACGGCGTGTTCTGCCGCCGCCGCGCTGATGACCCCGGTGCCGCCGACGAAAGGAGGTTCCTTGGCGCCACCGTGCCGGCCGCAAGGGGATTTACCACGCGTAGTCTTCCGGTGCCGTGCGGTGGCCGGGGAAGATGTCGTCGAGCCGCTTGAGCGCGTCTGCGTCGAGAGTGACGTCCAGGGCGCGGATGGCGGCATCCAGTTGTTCCTGCGTGCGCGGGCCCACGATCGGGGCGGTCACGGCGGGCTGGTGCAGCAGCCACGCCAGTGCGACGTCGCCCGGTTCGTGCCCCAGTTCGTCGGCGAAGTCCTCGTACTGGCGGATCTGGTCTTCATGCTTCTTCAGCGTCTCGGCGGCACGGCCTTCGGTACGCCGCACGCCCTGGCGCTCCTTCTTCAGCACACCGCCCAACAGGCCACCCTGCAGCGGGGACCAAGGGATCAGGCCCAGGCCGTACTGCTGCGCCGCCGGGATGACTTCCAGCTCCACCTGCCGCATGAACAGGTTGTAGATGGACTGTTCGCTGACCAGCCCGGTGTAATTCCGGCGCCGCGCCGCTTCCTGGGCCTGGGCGATGTGCCAGCCGGCGAAGTTGCTGCTGCCGGAGTACAGGATCTTGCCCTGCTGCACCGCCACCTCGATGGCCTGCCAGATCTCGTCCCACGGTGTGTCACGGTCGATGTGGTGGAACTGGTACACATCGATGTAGTCCGTCTGCAGCCGCTTGAGGCTCGCATCCAGGGCCCTGCGGATGTTCAGTGCCGAGAGCTTGGACTCGTTGGGCCGGTCCGTCATGGTGCCGTAGAGCTTGGTGGCCAGGACGGTGTTCTCCCGGCGCTCGCCGCCCTTCGCGAACCAGCGCCCAATGATTTCCTCGGTCCAGCCGCGGTGGTCTGCCCCGCCATACACGTTGGCGGTGTCGAAGAAGTTGATGCCGGACGCGTGCGCGGAGTCCATGATGCTGTGGGCGTCCGCTTCCTCCGTCTGCGGCCCGAAGTTCATGGTGCCAAGGCAGAGGCGGGAGACTTTCAGGCCGGAGCGGCCCAGGTGGGTGTACTGCACGGAAGATCCTTTCGGTGGTGGAGCTTGTCGGCCCGGTGGTCGGGCTTGTCGAAACTACATCTGGGTAAAGGCCGCGACGGCGGGATCGGACCCGATGCGGGCACCGGACTCAAGTGCCGTAATGGCGGCCAGTTCGTCGGTGGAGAGCGTGAGCGATGATGCCGCGAAGTTTTCCCGGATCCGGCCGGGGTTGGCCGACTTGGGGATGACGATGTTTCCCTGGGCCAGGTGCCAGGCGAGTACCACTTGGGCAGTGGTGGCCTCGTGGGCGCTGGCGATCGCGGTGACGGCGTTTCCGTTCAGGTCCCCGCCCTGGCCCAGCGGGCTGTACGCCTCCACGGCGATGCCCAGGTCCCGGCACTTTGCGGCGAGGTCCGCCTGCTGGTAGCTGGGGTGCAGTTCGATCTGGTTGACGGCAGGGACGGTTTCGGCGGACTCCAGCAGGGTGTCCAGGTGGTCGGAGAGGAAGTTCGAGACCCCGATCGCGCGGATTTCCTTGTTCTGGTACAGCCGCTCCATCTCCTTCCACGCCTGGACGAACAAACCCTGTGAGGGGACCGGCCAGTGGATGAGGTAGAGGTCGATGAAGTCCAGGCCCAGTGCTTTGCGGCTGTTTTGGAAGGCCTCCTGCGCGCGGCCCTGCTCGCCGTTGCGCAGCTTGGTGGTTACGAAGATCTCGTCGCGGTCGATGCCGGTGGCGGCCAGCGCCGCACCCACTCCGGCCTCGTTGCGATAGGCGGCGGCGGTATCGATGTGCCGGTAGCCGGCCTCAAGGGCGTCCTCCACGGTGCGCTGGGTGTCTTCCGGCGGAACCTGGAAAACGCCGAAGCCAAGTTGCGGGATGGTGACGCCGTTGTTGAGTGTCAGCTCTGACATGGGTGTGCTCCTAGGACGATGGTGATGTGGATCGGTGCCGGCTGCTCGACGAAGAAAGCGGTTTCCGCTGGCTCACTCCTGAGCCTATGCACTTTTGCCCGACAAGTCAGCAGGCAAGGCTGTTCCTGTTTTTCCTAGGATTCCCAGTCCTACCTTTTGGGTGGAGCGGGGCACCCTTCCCGGGCAGAATGGTCTGCATGGGTCAAAGCGCCGAGTTCGGAAAATTCCTCAAAGCCATGCGGTCCCGGCTGAGTCCGGAGGTTGCCGGAACGGGTCCCAGCACCGGTGCCCGCAGGGTTCCGGGCCTGCGGCGGGAGGAAGTGGCGCGGCTGGCCGGGGTCAGCACCGACTACTACGTCCGGCTGGAGCAGGGGCGCAACATCCACCCCTCACGTACCGTCCTGGACGCCGTGGCAAGGGCGCTGCGGCTGGACAGCAGCGAGCACGCGCACATGCTGGACCTGCTGGAGAACTGCGCCGGTGGTCCGCGCGAGGCCGGCACGGCGGCTGCGCAGGGTGTCCGGCCCGCGCTGCGCCAGCTCCTCGACGCGGTGGGGGAGGTTCCCGCCCTGGTACTGGGCCGGCGCAGCGATGTCCTGGCCGGCAACCGGATGGCGTTCCTGCTGTTCACCGATTTTCCGGCACTGCCTGCGGCGGAGCGGAACCTCACCCGCTGGACCATCCTTGATCCAGCGGCGCGGGAGCTTTTCAGGGACTGGAAGACAGTGGCTGCCGAAGCCGCCGGATCCCTTCGGCTCGACGTGGGCCGGCATCCCAACGATCCCCAGGCCAACCACCTGGTGGGGAGCTGGCCGTGAACAGCGAGCATTTCCGCCAGTGGTGGGCCGGGCACCGGGTGGCCACCAGGGCGGCGGGAACTGTCCGGCTGCACCATCCGGCGGTGGGCGACCTGGAACTGAACTTTGAGAACCTGGTCCTGCCGGAGGATCCCGACCAGATGCTGCGGGTGTATTCGGCCCGTCCGGGCTCGCCGTCGTCGGACGCGTTGGCCCTGCTTGGCAGCCTGGGTGCGCCCAGTGCTCCTGGTGCGGGGGATGCAAGCACGCTGCGGGCCGCAGCCACGGCGGCCGACGGCGGCCCGGCGGACTAAGCGGGGCGGCAAGGGCGCGGTAACTGTACATTCGTCCAGCGAATGGCACCGATTCTGGCCAGCCGCCCATTGGGCTTCGGCCGGCTGTTTCCTAGGGTTGAAGAGCAAGCTTTCCCGCCCGGTTCTTATCACCCCAGGATGGTCTCAACGATGAAACGCATCGCACTGCTGAAGGAACGCCAGGCTTCCGCCGGTGCCACGTCCACAGCCACGGGTTCGCACTGCCCGGCCTCCGGACTCTGGAGCCCGGACTCCGATTCCCGCACCGTCCTGTCCTTCTTCGAAGGCCAGGTTTTCCCCGCGTTCGACGGCGTTCCAACAGTCTGGCGGCGCCGCAGCCCGGGAACAGCCAACTAAGGCACGAGCCCGGGGCACCAAGCTTGAAATCGGGAGGTCGTGAAGCCAGTGCTTCACGACCTCCCGGCGTTAAGGCTGGAGTGCTCAGTGATCTTCCAGCCGGAAGCCGAGTTTGATGGTTACCTGCCAGTCCGCGACCTTGCCTTCCTCCAGGTGGCCGCGGATTTCCTTCACCTCGAACCAGTCGAGGTTCCGGAGGGTCTGGGAGGCTTTGGCGATCCCGTTCCGGACCGCGTCGTCCACGCCTTCGGTGGAGGTGCCGACAATTTCAGAAATGCTGTACGTGTGGTTGGACAACTTCGCTCCTCGTGATCATCGTTGCTCCCGGTTGCGGGCCGTTCCTGAAGCCTAGTGGCACTGCGAGAGCGTTGACCAGAGGGGCGGGCCCCCTTCATACAGGCCGCCCGCGGACTCACTTGGCGGGCAGGACCAGGTTCCGCAGGTCGTCCAGGGTCTGCTGCATGTGGGCGTCCATGGCGGTGCGGGAGCGGGCCGGGTCGCGGGACTCGAGGGCCTCGGCGATGTTCTGGTGGTGCCCGATGGCGTGTTCCTGGATGGCCGGTACCGCCGAAGTCTCGGCGCGCCGCTTTTCCAGGACGCGGTGCAGCGGCTCGAACAGGACCGAGACGAAGACGTTCCCCGAGGCGCGCAGGATGACGTCGTGGAAGCCGAGATCGGCTTCTACGAACGCTGCGACGTCGTTGATGCTGTTGGCGGCCTTCATGGCGGAAACGTAGGCGAACAAGGAGGCAATGTCCTCCTCCGAGATGCGTCCGGCGGCAAGTTCGCAGGCTCCGGTTTCCAGCATCCGGCGGAGCTCGATGAGCTGGATGGAGGCGTCGGCGTCGTTCTTGCCTTCCGATGCCGCCCGCAGCACCGCTTCCAGCGATGTCCACCGGCTCAGGGGGTTGACGAACGTCCCCCGCCCGCGTTCGACGCTGAGGATCTGTTGGGCCTGGAGCGTCTTCATGGCTTCACGGACCGTCATGCGGCTGACTTCATGGCGGGCGCTGAGTTCCAGTTCGCCGGGAACCGTGGCGCCGGGCGGAAACTCGCCTTCGATGATGCGGTCCAGCAGCTCATCGGCCACGATGCCGACCAGCGATTTCCTTGCCATGGTTCCCCCGCTTCCTGCTTCCGGCCCACGCCCGGCGGATATGTCAGACAAGTCTACTTGCGCGTCTTTATGCCGTGTGCCACACTAACATTCAAATGCAAGATGTCAGACATCTTACAGTTACCTTTACATCAGTATCCGGGTCCCGGATCGCTACACAATGGAGTGCACTGTGACGCTTGAAGCAGACCTTCTGGCCGCCTATCCGGCAGACCTCGAGATCCCCGCAGGACTCGTTGCCGGCACCCTGGCCGCTTCCAACGCAGAGGTTCCCCGCGTCCTGGTGGTGCTCGACGACGACCCCACCGGCACCCAGTCCGTGGCAGACCTCCCCGTGCTCACCAGGTGGGACGTGGAGGACTTCACCTGGGCTTTTGCGCAGGGGAAACCCGCGGTCTACGTCCTCACCAACACCCGGTCCCTCGACCCCGCCGAAGCGGCAGCGCGCAATGAGGAAGTGGTCCGCAACGCCCTCACCGCAGCAGGATCGCCCGACTCCCTGCGGCTGGGATTCGTCAGCCGCAGCGACTCCACCCTCCGCGGCCACTACCCGCTGGAGCCCGACGTCATCGCGGCCACCGTTGCGGAGGTCAGCGGAGAGAAGACCGACGGCGTGGTCCTGGTCCCCGCATTCCCCGACGCCGGCCGGCTCACCATCGGCGGCGTCCACTACATGCGCGGCACCGGTGACGCCAAGGGCACTGTGCTCCCCGTCTCCGAGACCGAATTCGCCAGGGATGCGTCCTTCGGCTTCAGCACCTCCGTCATGGCCGACTATGTCGCTGAGAAATCCCAGGGCAGGTTCCCCGCGGACTCAGTGGTCGTCCTGGACCTGAACATTATCCGTGCCGGCGCCGCCGCCCAGGACCCGGCCATCTCCGCCAAGGCGATCGCGGACGCCATCGAGCCCGCCACCGATTCCACGCCCATCGTGGCGGACATCGTCACCGAGAACGACTTCCGCGCCCTGGCGCTGGGCCTGGAAGAGGCCGAACGCCGCGGCAAGAAGCTCCTGTACCGCGTGGGCCCGCCATTCGTCCGCGGCCGGATCGGCCAGGAAGTCCGCACCGCACTGACTTCCGAAGAGGCCTACGCAGGCAACACCCCGTCGGAGGCGGGCGGCCTGATCGTGGTGGGCTCGCACGTCGGCCTGACCACCCGCCAGCTCAACGTCCTCACCGCCGAACACAGCTCGGCGCACATCATCGAGATCGACGTCGAGAAGCTCCTCGCCGCCGAAACTGGAACGGCCGACCCCGACGCCATGGAGCACCTGGACCGCACGGTGGACGCCGTGGTCGAGGCCCTTCACGCCGGTGACGTGATCGTCCACACCAGCCGCCTGCTGATCAAGACGGACGACCCCGCCGAAAGCCTGCGGATCGCCCGCACGGTCTCCGCCGCCGTCGTGGACGTGGTCAACCGCACCCTGAAGACCTTCCCGCCGCGGTTCGTCATCGCCAAGGGCGGGATCACGTCCTCCGACGTCGCCGCCCACGGCCTGGAAATCCGGCACGGCATTGTCCGCGGTCCCATGCTCCCGGGCATCGTCAGCCTCTGGGAACCGGTGGACGGCCCCGCCAAGGGCATCCCGTACATCGTGTTCGCCGGCAACGTGGGCGACGACGACTCCCTGGCCCAGGTCACCCGCAAGCTCAGCAACAAGTTCTAAGAGTCCCGAACAAATTCAACGGAGAACACCATGACCAGCAACTACACCGTCACCGTCCTGGGCCTCGGCGCCATGGGCCTGCCCATGGCCACCCGCCTGGCCTCCCAGCTGACTGTCCACGGCTTCGACATCGCCGAGCCCCGCCTCAAGCTCGCCGAAGAATCCGGCATTGCCACCTTCACCACCGCCCGCGAAGCCGCCAAGGGCGCGGACGCCGTCCTCCTGGCCGTCCGCAACGGCGAGCAGCTCAACGACGTCCTCTTCGGCGAAAACGGCGTGGCCTCCGTCCTGGAGCCGGGCGCCGTCGTCATCCTCGGCAGCACGGTGGGCACCGACGCCATCCCCGCCACCGTGGCCAAGCTGGCCGAATACGGCGTGGACCTGGTGGACGCCCCGCTGTCCGGCGGCCCCAAGCGCGCCGGCGAAGGCGACCTGCTGATCGTCGTCGGCGCGTCCCCCGAAGCCCGCGAAAAGGCCGCGCCGGCCCTGGACCTGCTGGCCTCCACGCTCACCGTGGTGGGTGACAACCCCGGCGACGGCCAGGCCCTGAAGACCGTCAACCAGCTCCTGTGCGGCGTCCACATCGCCGCGGCCGCCGAGGCCCTGGCCCTGGCCGACGCGCTGGGACTGGACCAGGCCAAGACCCTTGCCGCCCTCGAAGCCGGCGCTGCCGGTTCCTTCATGCTGTCCAACCGCGGCCCCCGCATCCTGGAGGCCTACAACGAAGAAGGCGCCGAGGTCCTGTCCCGCCTGGACATCTTCGTCAAGGACATGGGCATCGTGGGCAAAGCCACCCGCGCCGCCGGCCTGGCCGCCCCCGTTGCCGCCGCCGCCGAGCAGCTCTACCTGCTGGGCCAGGCCCAGGGCCTCGCCGCCGCCGATGACTCCGCCGTCATCAAGGTGGTCGCCCCGGCCAAGCGGACCAAGTAAGCGCCTTCCCCCAAACGGTACGACGACGGCGGTCCCCCCTCCGCCGTCGTCGTACCTCCCAGCGTTGCGGCTTTGTTCCGCAGCGTTCCATCCCCGCCGCGATACCTGATGCCCGTCTGCCCCGGACCGGCACGTCAAAGGAGACATTTCCCGTGAACCACCTGATGAGCCCGCTGATACAGCGGGCGGCCGATGCTCCGGCCATCAAGCCCGCCGTGGAGCTGGGCACCCCGCTGCTGCTCACCATCGCCGCCGTTGGCATCGCCATCCTGCTGGTGATGATCATCCGCTTCAAGGTCCAGGCGTTCGTGGCCCTGCTGACCGTCAGCATCCTGGTCGCCGTGGCCGCCACGATCCCGCTCCAGGACATCTTCACCGTGGTGTCCGGCGGCGTGGGCAGCACCATGGGCAAGGTGGCCATCCTGATCGCGCTCGGTGCCGTGCTGGGCCGCATGATCGAGGTTTCCGGCGGTGTCCAGTCGCTGGCCGACCACTTCACCCGCAAACTCGGCGCACGCCGGGTGGCCGTGGCACTGACCGCCGTCGGCTTCCTGGTGGCCATCCCCGTGTTCTTCGAAGTCGGCATCATCGTGCTGGTGCCCATCGTCTACGCCTTCGCCAAGATCGCCAAGGTCCACCCGGTCAAGTTCGGCCTGCCCATGGCCGGCATCATGCTCGCCATCCACGTGGCCGTTCCGCCGCACCCGGGAATCGTTGCCGGCGCCGGCGTGCTGGGTGCCGACATCGGGCTGATCGCCCTGATCTCACTGCTCATCTGCATTCCGCTCGGCTTCCTGTCCTACTGGGTGGCGTCCATCATGAACCGCAAGGACTACGAGCTGCTGCCGGCCGTGAAGACCCAGGTGGAGGAGTTCGGTTCCGACTCGCTGGTCAAGGTGGGCCACGACGGCCCCGGTGCTGCCGCCATCGCACCCCCTCGCCCGGGCCTGATCATCTTCCTGATCGCCGCACCGATCGTGCAGATCCTCCTGGGTACCGCCGGCACCCTCATCCTCCCCAAGAGCGACCCCCTCTACGGCCTGGCATCCTTCATCGGCAACCCCTTCCTGGCCCTGCTGGTGGCTGTGGCGCTGTCCTTCTTCCTGCTGGCCGTCCGCCGCGGCTGGTCCTTCAAGGAGACCGGTGAAATCTTCGAAGGGGCCCTGCCTCCCATCGCCTCCATCCTGATGGTGGTGGCTGCCGGCGGCGTGTTCGGCAACGTCCTGCAGGTCTCCGGCATCGGCGGGGCGCTCTCCAAGACCCTGGACACGCTCGGCGTGCCGCTGCTGCTGCTCGGCTTCATCATTTCCCTCGCACTGCGTGCTGCCCAAGGTTCGGCCACCGTGGCCATCGTGACCACCACCGGCCTGCTCTCCGCAGCGGTCAGCGGCGGCGGCTACAGCCCGGCCCAGATCGCCGTGATCGTGATCGCCATCGGCTTTGGCGCCTTGGGCCTCTCCCACGTCACGGACGCCGGCTTCTGGGTGGTGGTGCGCTACTACGGACTGACCGTCTCGGACGGCCTGAAGACGTGGACCGTCCTGACCACCATCCTGGGCCTGGCCGGCTTCGCGCTGACCTTCGTGGCCTGGATCCTGGTGGGAGGCCTGGGAGTCTGATGCGTACCCGACTGGACCACCTGGTGACCTCCGCCCTGCAGCAGGGTTCCGCCGTGCCGGCTTTCACCTGCTACGACTTCACCACCGCACTGGCCGTGGTGGGTGCCGCAGAGGAATCAGGACGCGGCGCCATCCTGCTGGTGGCACCCAAGACCGCCGCCACCACGAACGGACTCAGGCTCATCGCGGCGCTCCGCACCCTGGCTGACGCGGCCGCGGTTCCGGTGGCCGTGCAGCTTGACCACGCCAGCGACTTGAAGGTGATGGCCGACGCCGTCGCAGCAGGGGCGGATTCGGTCCTCGCCGACGGTTCGTCCCTTCCCTACGAGGACAACATTGCCCTGGTCAAGTCGGCCCGCGCCCTGCTGGGCCCCGACGTGGTGCTTGAAGCGGAACTTGGCGGCCTGGCCGGCGACGAAGACCGCGCCTTCGGTGCAGACCAGTCCGGCGCCGACGTTGCGGGCCTGACCGACTCCGCGCAGGTGGAGGATTTCGTGTCCCGCACCGGCGCGGAACTGCTCGCCGTTGCCGTGGGCAATGTCCACGGCAAGTACAAAGGTGAGCCGCGGCTGCGCTGGGACGTACTCCAGGACATTGCGGCCCGGGTCCACATTCCGCTGGTGCTGCACGGCGCTTCCGGCATCCCCGCCGGCGAACTGGTGAAAGCCGCGGCCATGAACGTAGGCAAGGTCAACTTCAACACCGAGCTGCGGACCGGCGTGCTGGCCACCCTCCAGGACCAGCTGCCCGCCCACCGTGCGGACGGCGAAAACCTGCAGGGCCTGCTGGCCCGGTGGAACCACTCGGCCAAGGACTTCGCCACCGCAACCCTGGCCACGCTGGCACGGTAGGAAAGGCTCCACTCCGGGGGAGGCTAGGATCAAGCCATGATCCTGGCCTCCCTCTTTTGCCTTCCTCGCCGCGGCGCTGCACGTTTTCATCTTCACCATGGAATCCGTGACCTGGACCCGGCCCGCCACCTGGAAACGCTTCAGCATCGCATCCCAGGATCATGCGGAGATCACCAGGCCACTGGCGTACAACCAAGGGTTTTACAACCTGTTCCTGGCGGTGGGCGCCCTGATTGGAATCGGCCTGGTGGTGTTCGGGGCCGGCCCGGCGCAGCACGTGGCGGGCTGGACCCTGGTGTTTTCAAGCTGCGGCTCCATGCTCCTGGCGGCCGTGGTCCTGGCCCTCAGCGGCCGCAAGTACCTCCGTGCGGCCGCCACCCAGGGCGCAACGCCGCTGCTCGCCGTCGTCCTGGGCCTGCTGGCGGTGCTCTAGTCCGGCACCGCTGCCCCTTCTACACCACCGGCAACAGGCGCAGAATGGTGCTGTGAACAGGGCCGGGACGCTGTAAGGCCACGCGGTGCGGCGGGGTCAAGGGAACGAAAAGCACTCGGACACGGCAGGCCGTGATCCGGCGATCGACCTTGTCCGCTTCGTCTGCCTGGCATTGGTAGTGGTGGGCCATTCCATGATGGTCAGTCCGGTCCTGCACCCGGACGGGACCGTGACAACGGAGAACACCCTTGGCGACCAGGACTGGTTTGTCCCCGTCATCTGGATCTTCATGGTGATGCCCCTGTTCTTCGTTACCGGGGGTGTGACCGGCCTGCAGTCCTGGCGCCGGCTGAAGGCGCGGGGCGGGACGGCGGCCCAGTTCATCCGGGCACGGCTCCTGCGCCTGGTCCGTCCGGCCACCGCGCTGCTTGCGGCGATGGTCCTGGGACTGTCGTTGGCCCGTGCCCTCGGGGTGGACCCTCAGGTGGTCCAGCTCATGGCCACCGGCGCCGGCATGCCGCTGTGGTTCCTGGCCGCCTACCTCGCGGCGCAGTTGAACATTCCGGTCCTGGCGGCGCTCCATGCGCGTTCCCCCTGGCTGGCCCTCGGCCTGCTCCTCGGCCTGGTGGTCGCCGTGGATTGCCTCCGCGAGGCGCTGCCGAACCTTGCCTACGCGAACCTGGTGTTCGTGTGGTGCGCAGTGCAGCAACTGGGCTTCCTGGCGGCAGACGGCTGGACGTCCCGGCTGTCCCGTTCCGGGCTGCTGGCCATCGCGCTGGCAGCAAACCTTTCGTTGGGCCTGGTGACGGGGCTGGGCCTGTACACCGGCAACATGCTGGTGAACCTCAATCCACCCAACCTCACCCTGGTCCTCTTGGGCGTTTCCCAACTGGCCGTGATGGAGCTGGCGCGGCCGGTCCTCGCGTCGCTCGCCGAGGTCCGCTGGATTGGCCGCCTCGTAGGCCTGGCGGGCAGCCGGTCCCTGACGGTGTACTTGTGGCACCTGCCGCTGCTGGGCGCGATGTCGGGGCTGCTGCTCCTGGTGCCGTTCCCCAAGCCCGGTGCCGGCACCGCCGCATGGTGGTGGTCGCGGCCCGTGGTGGTCCTGGCCCTGGTCCTCCTGCTGCTCCCCGTGGCTGCCGCCTTCGGCCGCCTTGAGGATCGGGTGACGGCGCCATACGCCTACCGCAGCCGGCCAGCCTTGGCGGCGGCCGCCGTCGTAGTGGTATTCCTTCCCGCGGCAGACGCCGCCCTTAAAGGATTGTCACTGGGGCTGCTGGCTGCCGGCACCTTGTGCTTTTCCGCGGCGATCCTCCTGCTGGGCGGGTTTCCGCTGCGGCGCCGGCCATTGGCCGGAACCAGACCCCCGCGACGGCCGGCGCGCGGCCCGGCGGCACGGACCACCTCCCGCCGGAGGCGCGGCCGAAGGGGCATTGCCAGCGGGGTGAAGTAGTGCCAGTGTCAAACCATGACCGAGAACACCATGTCCACAGAGGATAAGTTCACCCCCAACGTCACCCTCCGGCGCAACGACGCGGACCACCGGTATGAACTCCTGGTGGACGGCAGGCTCGCTGTCCAGGCCTTCTTCCACGACCTGCCGGGACATATCGACTTCACCCATACCGAAACGGGCCAGGACTTCGAAGGGCAAGGGCTGGGCAAGGTGCTGGCGCATTTTGCCCTGGATGACGTGGTGGCCACCGGCAAACGCATCATCCCGCACTGCCCGTTTATGTCCAGCTACCTCCGCAAGCACGAGGGCTACGAACAGTTCGTGGACTGGCCCGAGCGCTGACCCGCCCGCCGGCCCCGCACGCTGATCGCATGCGATGACCGCTGGCCGCTGGCCGGCGTCCGCGCTCGGAGCAGAGTCAGCTGGCCAGGGCCGAATCGCTGACCGCCCAGGCGGTCCCGGGGTCGTCGATGGTGAAGCCGCAGGCGCAGCGGTAGGTGGTGACGGTTTCGGCCGCCTCCGGCCGCAGTGCAACCACGGAGGTTCCGTCAACGTAAACGGGCTGACGGACCGGTAGTTCTCCGTGATCGACAAGCTGCATCGGCGTGCGGCAGTGCATGCGCGAATTGAGGGTCACCAGCAGTCCTGCGTCGACAGGTACCGTGGTGGCCAGAAACTGCTCAGCCGGTTCGCGGCGCTCCCCAAACGCCATCAGCTGCTCATCCATTGCGGTGGTCATTATGTTCTTCCTTGGGCTTCTTTCACGGAACCGCCATGGCCGGCAGTCCCGCCGCGAACTGCTTGCGGAGGTTCATCTACCCCACAAGAAAAGCATGCTTACTAATTGATGCACAAGTTCTGGTATCTGGTGATGGACCGGCAGCCCCTAGTGCCCGCTTGGCCAGCGTAGCGTCGTGGGGCTCCGCCGGCGCCTCCGGGCGGGTAGCTGCGGTTCAACACGAAATACATCACAAAAGTTTGATTAAAAGGGTTACCTAAGTAAGGCTTACCTTACAAGAATGCAGGGCGGGGTGTTCCGCTCCAGCCCTGCCTGCTATACGACCACTGCCACTCCGGCAATGCCCAGCAAAGGAAACCCATGCCGCTGATGCCCCACCCTGCTCCGCACGTGGAAACACCGCGACCCGCCACCGCCTCCCCAAAGAGCCCGCCATCCACTTCGGCCGGTGAGGATTTTGCCTCCCGGCTGGAACTGGTGCTCGGGGCCAGCAACCACCTCCTCAATGCCAGGAACTCAGCCCGGTACGTGGCGCAGGTCCTGCAGGGTGTCACCGCCGTGGCCACCAAGCTGGAGCGGACCACCCGGCCCTTCACCGGCGTCGAACCGTCAGAGCTGGAGGCCCGGGTGGGAACGGTTGACCTGGACGTGCCGCTGCGGGACACCGCTGCGGCACTGGCGGAGCTCGAGGACGTCTACCTGCGCGACGCCGTCTATTTCCACGACCCAAAATACGCGGCGCACCTCAATTGCCCGGTGGTGATCCCGGCGCTGGTGGGCGAAGCCGTCCTTTCCGCCGTCAACTCCTCGCTGGACACCTGGGACCAGAGCGCCGGGGCCACCATGATCGAGCGCCGCCTCATCGACTGGACCGCGCAACGGCTGCACCTGGGCGCCACCGCGGACGGCATCTTCACCTCCGGCGGCAGCCAGTCCAACCTGCAGGCGCTGCTGATCGCCCGCAACCATGCCGTGGCAGGCCTCCGCCAGGACCCGGCCCGCAGCAGCCTCCGCCTGCCGGCGCTGCTGGATAAACTCCGGATCTTCACCTCCGGGGACAGCCACTTCAGCATCCAAAAGTCGGCCGCCATGCTCGGCCTCGGATTCGACGCCGTCATCAGCGTCCCCTACACCCCGGACCGCCGGATGGACCCCGAAGCCCTCGCCGGTGCACTGGCCGACGCCAACCGGGCCGGCCTGGTCCCGATGGCGGTGGTGGCCACCGCCGGGACCACCGACTTTGGCGCGGTGGACCCGCTCGCAGACCTCGCAGCCCTTACCCGCGCCTCCGGCGCCTGGCTCCACGTGGACGCCGCCTACGGCGGCGGCCTCATGGTCTCCGGCCGGTACCGGCACCTCCTGGACGGGACCCGGTTCGCGGACTCGGTCACCGTGGATTTCCACAAGACCTTCTTCCAGCCCGTCAGCTCCAGTGCGCTTCTGGTCCGGGACCGGGCCATGCTGAGGCACGTCACCTTCCATGCCGACTACCTGAACCCGGAAAGCGCTGCCCTCGCGGACATTCCCAACCAGGTGGACAAGAGCCTCCAGACCACCCGCCGCTTCGACGCCCTGAAACTGTGGCTCACGCTGCGGGTCATGGGTGCGGACGCCATCGGCGCTCTGTTCGACGAAGCCATCGACCTCGCGGGGCGCGTCGGATTGCTCCTCGACGCAGACGACGACTTCGAACTCGCGGCACCGCCGCAGCTCAGCACCCTCGTGTTCCGCTACCGCCCGAGGCTGGACGGGGGAGCGCGGCTCAGTGAGGACGCCGCCGACGCGCTCAATCCTGCCGTGCGCGCCGCCGTCTTCGCGTCCGGGCGGGCGGTGGTTGCCGGGACCACGGTGGGCGGCCGCCACTACCTGAAGTTCACCCTCCTCAATGCCGAGGCCACCCTCGAGGACATCGCCGGGATCATCGCCCTCCTGCGCCGCACCGGCGCGGACCTCCTGCAGGACGGGGCAGCCGCATGACCACCCCCGCAACCGGCCACGTCCATGACTTCGCAGCCATCGGCGTCGGCCCCTTCAACCTTGGCCTCGCCGCCCTGGCTGAGCCCGTCGAGGGCCTGGCCGGCATCTTCCTCGACCAGCGCGAATCCTTCGAGTGGCATCCCGGCATGATGCTGGAACCGGCCCACCTGCAGGTCCCTTTCCTGGCGGACCTGGTGACCATGGCGGACCCCACGTCGCCCTACTCGTTCCTGAACTTCCTCAAGCAGACCGGCCGGCTGTACCGGTTCTACATCCGCGAGGACTTCCACCCGCTGCGAGCCGAATACAACCAGTACTGCCAGTGGGTGGCCGGGCAGTTGCCTTCGGTACGTTTTGGCACAACCGTGCTGGATGCGGCGTACGACGACGGCGTGTACCGGCTGGCCGTCTCCGGACCCGGCGGCACGGAGGTACGTTCCGCCCGCCGGCTGGTGCTGGGCACCGGCACCGGCCCCTACGTACCGGAAGCCGGCCAGCGCATCATGGCCGAGGCCGCCGCAGGCCGCGGGGGCATGGCCTTCCACAATGCCGACTACCTGGCCCGGAAGGCGGAACTGCAGCAGCGCCGCAGCATCACCATCGTGGGCAGCGGGCAAAGTGCGGCGGAGATCTACTTTGACCTGCTCACGGACGCGGACGCCCACGGCTACCGGCTGGACTGGGTGACCCGTTCCGGCCGGTTCTTTCCCCTGGAGTACACCAAACTGACCCTCGAGATGACCTCGCCCGAGTACGTGGACTACTTCCATGGCCTCCCGCCGCACCGCCGCGACCACCTCAACAAGGCGCAGAAGAACCTCTACAAGGGCATCAACGCGGACCTGATCGACGCGATCTACGACCTCCTCTACACCCGGAGCCTCGCAGGGCTGGTGGACACGCGGCTGCTGACCCGTTCCACGCTCACAGCCGCCGCATGGGACGCCGCCGCCGGAACCCACACCCTGCACCTGCACCACGACGAGCAGGGCACCCCCTACACCCTGGACAGCGACGCCGTGGTTTTCGCCACCGGCTACACCTACCGGGAACCGGAGTTCCTCGCGGGAATCCGGGACAGGATTGCCCGGGACAGCGGGGGCCGTTTTGCGGTGGACCGCAACTACAGCACCGGCGTGGAACCCGGAGAGATCTTCGTCCAGAACGCCGAACTGCACACCCACGGATTCGCCGCCCCGGACCTGGGCATGGGCGCCTACCGCAACTCGTGCATCCTCCGGGCAATTAGCGGGCGGGAGGTCTACCCGGTGGAACGCAGCATCGCGTTCCAACACTTCGGCGCACCGGAGAGCATCACGGCGGAGGTGCACGCATGAGGTTCACGTTCCGCTGCGTCGACCCCGCGGCCGACGCCCCGCTCCTGCACAGCTGGGTCACGAGGCCCTACGCCTCCTTTTGGGGAATGCTGGCCGCCGGCGTTGACGACGTCGAAAAGGAGTACGCCACCATCCAGGCGAGCGGACACCACCACGCCCTGCTGGGGCTCGACGACGGCGTGCCGGCCTTCCTCGTTGAGGAGTACCTGCCCGCGTCCTCACCGCTGGCCACGGCCTACCCGGTCCGGCCCGGTGACGCCGGCATGCACCTGCTGGTGGCCCCGCCGTCGAACGCTCCTGTGGCCGGCTTCACCACGGCCGTCATGGATGCCGTGCTGGCCCGGCTGTTCGCCAAGCCCGGGGTGGACCGGATCGTGGTGGAACCCGACGTCCGGAATACCCGGATCCACTCCCTCAATAAACGGCTCGGCTTCCGCCCCGAGGGGGTGGTGGCCCTCCCGGACAAGGACGCGCTCCTGAGCTTTTGCAGCCGGGAGGACTACCTGGCCGCCCGGGCGTTGAACCTTCTCACCGCCCCAATCCGCTTGCCCGCCACTCCGACCGCAATGGAGCACCACTGTGACCACTGACCTCTACCCCGCCCCGGCCCCTGCCTTCCCGTCCGACGTTTCCCACCTCAGCCCGCACCGCTGGGAGGCAGCCAACCGGCATCTGCTCCGCAAGGCGCTCGCCGAGTTCTCGCACGAACGGATCCTTGCGCCTGAGCGCCTCAGCGGGACGGAGCACACCGCCAGTTATCGGGTGGTCAGCGACGACGGAACCCGCGAGTACCGTTTCGACGCGCGGATCCTGGACCTGGACCACTGGTCCATCGACGCCGGTTCAATCCGGCATCTCCACGAAGGCTCCGAGGCGCCGCTGGACGCCATGGAGTTCATCACTGCCTTCCACAAGACCCTCGGCATCACCATCTCCATGCTTCCGGTCTACCTGGAAGAAGCCAGCAGCACGCTGGCCGGACACGCCTACAAACTGGCGGCCCGCCGGCCGGACTCGGCGGAGCTGGCGGCCGGAATAACCGGCGGCGCTGACGCTGCCGCCGATTTCCAGGCCATCGAACGCTGCATGTCCGAGGGCCACCCCTGCTTCGTGGCCAACAACGGCCGGCTGGGCTTCGGCATCGGCGACTACCACGCCTTCGCCCCCGAAACCGGTGCCGCCGTGCGCCTGGAATGGATCGCCGTGCACCGCAGCTGCGCCGTCTTCACCTCCGCAGCGGGGCTGGATTACCGGACACACCTGGCCGCCGAACTGGGGCCCCTGCTGGGCACTTTCCAGGCCGTGCTGGTGGAACAGGGACTCCGGCCGGAGCAGTACTTCCTCATGCCGGTGCATCCCTGGCAGTGGCAGAACAAGCTCACGGGTACGTTCGCGGCGGAGATCGCCCGGCAACGCATCGTCCACCTGGGCACGGGAACCGATCAGTACCAGGCGCAGCAGTCGATCCGGACGTTCTTCAACACCACAGCCCCCGCCAAGCACTACGTCAAGACCGCCCTGTCCGTGCTGAACATGGGCTTCATGCGCGGACTCTCCCCCAGTACATGAAGGCGACGCCCGCCATCAACGACTGGCTGCGGGGATTGATGGGCTCAGACCCGGCGCTGCAGCGCCGCGGGTTCACCATGATTGGCGAGGTGGCCGCCGTCGGCTACCACAACCGGCATTACGAGGCCGGCTCCGCGGAAGGCTCACCGTACCGCAAGATGCTGTCCGCCCTGTGGCGGGAAAGTCCGCTGCCGCTGGTGCGCGACGGCGGGCAGCTGGCCACCATGGCGTCGCTCCTGCATGTGGATGCGTCAGGAAAACCGATGGCCGCCGCACTGATCGAACGTTCCGGACTGGCGCCGGCCACGTGGCTCCGCCGGTACTTCGAGGCCTACCTGGTTCCCCTGGTGCACTGCCTCTGCCGCTACGAGCTGGCGTTCATGCCGCACGGCGAAAACGTCATCCTGGTCCTCGACGACGGCGTGCCCGTCCGGGCCGTCATGAAGGACATTGCCGAGGAAATCGTGGTGATGGGGGACCGGCTGGAGGTGCCCGCCGAAGCCGCAAGGATCAAGGCCGCGATTCCGGACGGGGAGAAGGTACTGGCAATCTTCACCGACGTCTTCGACTGCATTTTCCGCTTCCTCGCGGCCCTGCTGGACGCGGACGGCACCCTGCCCCAGGAAGAGTTCTGGCGCACCGCAGCCGCAGCCATCCGGGACTACCAGGCGGAGCATCCCGAGCTCGCGGACCAGTTCGCAAGGCACAACCTGTTCGCCCCGGACTTTCCCCTGTCGTGCCTCAACCGGCTGCAGCTGCGCAACAACCAGCACATGCTGGACCTCTCCGATCCCTCCGGCGGCCTGCAGCTGGCCGGACGCCTGGCCAACCCGCTGGCCCGGTTCGCAGGGGTGTAGCACCGGCAACTGGTTAGGCTGGCAGCATGGAGCCAACAATCGCACTCGTTACCGGAGCCAGCGCCGGGCTGGGACACGAATTCGCCAAGCAGCTAGCGGCCCAGGGGAACAACCTTGTCCTGGTGGCCCGCAACGCCTCCCGCCTGGAGGAAACAGCGGCGGACCTGCACCGGCGCTACGGGATCACGGCTGAGGTGCTGCGCGCTGACCTCACGGTGGACGCCGACGTCGCCGCCGTCGTCGAACGTCTCCAGGACCCCGCGCGGCCGGTGGGAATCCTGGTGAACAACGCCGGAATCGGGCTGCTGCACAACTTCGAAGACAACCCGATCAGCGTGGAAAAAGACCACCTGAAGCTGCACGGGGAAACGGCCATGGTGCTCACCCATGCGGCGCTCGGCGGAATGCTCGAACGCGGGGAGGGCAGGATCATCAACGTGGCCAGCGTGGCCGCCTTCCTTCCCCGCGGCACCTACTCGGCAGCGAAAGCCTGGCTGGTCAGTTTCAGCCGGTGGGCCAACCTGGCGTACCGCTCGCGCGGGATCAAGGTCACCGCGGTATGTCCGGGTTTCACTCACACCGAATTCCACGACCGGATGGGCATGGACAAGTCCGTGGCCCCGTCCTGGACGTGGCTGCGCGCGGAGCGGGTGGTGCGGGAAGGGCTCGCGGACAACGAGCGCGGCAAGGCGGTGTCCGTGCCTTCCAGGCGCTACAAGGCGGTGGCCGCCGTGGCCAAGCTGGCGCCGGCGCGGCTAATGGCGGGACCGGCGCGCAAACCCAAGCCGGCGCGCAACCCCGGGTAGCTGCACCGGGCTTTCGAAGCCGGTGCCTGCGTGCGGCCCGGAGCGGCGGACGGCCACCACCACCAGGATCCCCAGCAGCGCGCCCACCAACGTTTCCACGGCCCGCTCCAGGATCAGGACCCCTGGTTCGGCCGGAGAGGCCAGTTGGGTCATGAGCAGGATCACCGGGGTAAACCAGACCATCGCCAAGCCGTAGTGCCTGGTCATGAACAGCTCGGTGGCGAACTGGAACAGGATCACCAGGAGGGCCAGCACCTGGGCATGGCGCGCAGGCTCCTGGAACGCGGGGTACAGCCCGGCCAGTGTCCAGGGTGCCGGAAGGAGGACGACGGCGGTCACGGCGAGGCCCAGGAACGTCCCCACGATGCGGTGGATGCCGCGCCGGACGCGGCTGGGAAGGTCGGCTCCGGCGAGCGGCACTGCCGCGGCAGCCATGGCCCAGTGCGGGTGGCCGCTGCCGCTGATGACGCCCACTGTTCCCGCGGCGCCCACGGCAAGCACATACCGTGCGGCGTGGACCAACAGTTCACGGCGGCCTGCCGGTGAGGGGGAGGGCACGGCCCTGGTGGCGCCGGGTTCCCAGGACCTGCGCCGCACCCAGCCGCTGAAGCCCACCGCAATGGAGAACACGGCCGATCCGCCGGCGATGAGCATCGCCACATGCCAGGGGACGGCGACAGGAACGGAAGCGCAGGCTCCGAGCGCCAGGATGCCGAAGAAGGGTCCGTTGGGTTTCAGCCGCACCCGGTCCGAGTAGACCGAGCCCACCCCGGCAAGGATGGCTTCCACGGCTACCAGCCACCAGGAGTGGAGGTGGTTGCTGGACAGCGTGATTCCCACGGCCACTCCGCTGAGCAGTACCAAGGCGCCCTGGCCCTGGTGCCGGAGCCGCAACTGGTGGGGCTCCGAGCGGCCGTACATCCCGGTGAGGGCCCCGAATACGGCGTAGATGATCAGGTCAGTCCGGCCCAAGGCCAACAGGACCAGGGAGGGGGCTGCGACGCCAAGGGCAACCCGGAGCGCCGCAAGATGGTCGTTGGTGGCCGGTTCCAGGCGGTGCAGCGCGCGCACCTGGTCCACTACCCGCTTCATATCCCGAATCCATTCCCTGCTATTGCCATGCCGGCGCCTGATACGGCCCTTGGGAACGTATCACCAGGCATCCCGCAGAGCCATATGTTGCCGGCTGGGCTCGTGACACACCAGGACATCCGGCAGGCACGCGAAGGCCCGCTTCCGTACTTCCCGCAGGAAGCACAGGAGCGGGCCTGTGAGCGTGGGCTACAAGAATGCCCGGGCGGCAGGCGGAAGCTTACGCTCCTGCCGGAACACCGCGGTGGGAGTGCGGATCCGTCCCGTCCTGGGTGTCGAACGGCAGTTCGTCCAGGTTGATCAGCGGGTTCTGGTCCTGGGTTTCCACCAGTTCCCTGGCCTCCGCCTGGGTGTCAACGCTGGGCATTGATCCCGGGAGGGGGCGGTTGGCGGATTCCTTCAGGAAGTAGATGGCCACGGCACCAACCAGGGAAGTTGCCATCAGGTAGTACGCCGGCATCATGTCGTTGCCGGTCGACTTGATCAGCAGCTCCACGATGAAGGGGGTGGTTCCGCCGAAGATCGCCACAGCGAAGTTGTAGGCAATACCCATGGCTCCGTAGCGGCTGGACGTGGGGAACTGTGCCGGCAGGGCCGAGGCGAGGTTGGCCACGTAGAAGGTGACGGGGAAGGCCACCAGGGCCAGGCCTGCCAGGGTGGACCAAACGGCACCGATACCGATCAGCAGGAACGCCGGGACGGCCAGGACGATGGTGCTCACGGCGCCGATCCACAACACGGGGCGGCGGCCGATCCGGTCAGACAGCTTGCCGGTCAGCGGGATGCAAAGGCTCATGACCACCAGCACGGGGATGGTCAACAGCGTGCCGTGGAGCTCGTCGTAACCCTTTGCGTCGGTCAGGTAGGTGGGCATGTAGGAGGTCAGGGCGTAACCAGCCGTGTTGGCGGCCGCAACCACAACCATGGCCACGATGATCTGACGCCAGTAGGCCTTGACGATGCCGACAGGTCCCTTGGCCGTAGCGGTGCCTTCGGAGGCGTTCTTGGCGTTTTCCTCCTGGGCGTCCAGGGTGGCCTGGAACTGCGGCGACTCCTCGATCTTGCTCCGGAAGTACACGGCGATCAGGCCCAGCGGACCCGCGATCAGGAACGGGATGCGCCAGCCCCAGTCCTCCATGGTGGCTTGGCCCAGGGTCAACTGCAGGACCGAGACCAAGGCCGCGCCGATAGCGAAGCCCATGTAGCTGCCCAGGTCCAGGAAGCTGGCAAAGAAGCCACGCCGCTTGTCGGCGGCATACTCGCTGACGAATGTGGTGGCACCGGCGTATTCACCGCCGGTGGAGAAACCCTGGATGACCTTGAGGAGCACCAGCAGTGCCGCCGCCCACAATCCAATCTGGGCGTATCCGGGCAGCAGGCCGACGGCGAACGTGCTGGCCGCCATGATCATCAGCGTGGTGGCCAGGATCTTTTGCCGGCCCACTTTGTCGCCGAGCCAGCCGAAGATGACGCCACCAAGGGGGCGGGCGATAAAGGTCGCCGCGAACGTGCCCAGCAGGAAGAGATTCTGCGTCGTGGGATCGGATTCCGGCAGGAACACCGGCCCCATGGTGGTGATGAGGTAGCCGAAAACGCCGACGTCGTACCATTCCATCGTGTTCCCAACGATGGTGCCGCCGAGTGCTTTTTTGAGCATGGGCTGGTCAACCACGTTGACGTCGGATTCCTTGAGCCGGCGGCGTGGCAGCAGCCGGGGCTTCTTGGCAGCCATGGGGGCCGCCGGGTCGGTTCCGCGGGCGCTCTTGGCGCCTGCTGGAGAGTGGTTACTGCTTCGGTCTGTGGGCATTTGGGCAACTCCTGTGGAGGTCATTTGCTTGCGACTTGTAGCTGCCCCGCTCCGGGCAGGCCTTCAATTTTACGGGATGTCTATGGCGTTTGCTCGGTTCAATGGCGTAGCATGCTCCCTTTTCTACCCCTGGGGCACCGCATTTGGTACCTTTTTTGACCGCAGATTCCCGCGCTACTACTGGGAAGCAGGCTGATCAACGGCGCCGTTACCAAAAATTTTCTGCCGGGAACCGTTTCAAGCCGTTTTATTGGGTAGTCGCGGGCCTCCGAAGTGAGCGCGGTCACGGCCTCCGGAGGGGTTCACAGGAGCCTCCGGGGTGCCTATGGTAGAGCGATGAACACACTTCTTTTCGGCTGACTGCCCGCGCACGCCCGGGCGCCCCAGCCGGCGCCTCGTTTCAACGAAGAACGACGGAAAGAAGGGAAGAAACATGGGTGAAGAGTCCAACCAGTTCCACATCAGGCCGGAGGTGGCGGACCACCTTGCTGCAGCCATGGATGCCCCGGTCACGCCGGGACCCGCAGCAACCGGGGCTGTCCCGCCGGCCGCGCAGAATGCATGGCCGGACGGTGGCGGCAAACGCCGGCATCCGAAGGACCGGGCTGCCGGCCACGGCCGCATGGGCCACGAAGCGGCAGTAACCGCCGTCCACCGGACTGGCCGGCCGCAGATGCCGCACTCCTCGTAGCCGCCTGGCGACGGCCACCGCACCGATCGAAACGCAAATTACCTGGCGCCCCGGAAATGTCCTGGGCGCCAGGTAATTTCCGGCTCGCCGCCTGCCCGGTACGTTGCAAACCGGGGCGTCATTCCCGGACCACTTCAGCCGGGTCCTTGTCCACGCGCCAGCCCCGCCACCGCGGGTGCCGCAGCCTGCCCGGCCCGGTCCATTCGCTGTAGGTCACCTCTCCCACCAGTTCCGGGGCCACCCAATGGGCGTCTGCTGCGTCCAAACGGGGGACATCGTGGAACGGGGATGCCTTCCGGCCCAGCCGTTCCACGGTTTGCCGCAGTTCCGTGAGTTCGCGCATGCTGAAACCACTGCCCACCCGGCCCACGTACTGCAGCTTGTCGCCGTCGGGAATCCCCACCAGCAATGAGCCCACCGTTTCCTCCCGGCCGCCCTTCCCCGGCCGCCAACCGCCCACCACCACTTCCTGGGTTTGCTCAAGCTTGAGTTTGATCCAGGTCCGGGTCCGTTGGCCGCTGACGTACCGGCTGTCCGTCCGTTTGGCCATGATTCCTTCCAGGCCAAGCTCGCGCGCGCTTTCCAACAGCAACCCCACTGGCTCGTCGAGCACCATGGACAGGTCAACCGGACAGTCCGACGGCCTGAAGAACTCCTCGAGCCGCCGCCGGCGGGTGTTGAGCGGCAGGCGCCGCAGGTCCTTCCCGTCGTCGAAGAGCAGGTCGAACAGCATCAGTTGCACAGGGATGGCGGTGCGGGCTTTGGCGACGTCGGCGGCCCGGGTGAGTTTCATCCGGCCCTGCAGGAGCCCAAAGTCGGGCCTGCCGCCGGGCCCGACGGCGATGATCTCGCCATCGGCCACGAACGGCTGCTCCGGCCAGCAGGCGCGGTCCGTAAGCTCCGGGTAGGTCTTGGTCACGTCGTTGCCGTTGCGGCTCAAGATCCGGATTTTTTCCCTGTCGGCCACCAGGATTGCCCGGACCCCGTCCCATTTGAGTTCAAATTGCCACGCGCTGCCGCGCAGGTCGGGTTCGGTGCCCGCCGTGGCCATCATGGGGCGGTATTCGGCAGGCTCCGGCGCGGTGGCAGCGGTCCGGGCAGGCACTGCAGCAGCCGCCGTGCCACCAGGGCCGGCGTCGCCCAGTTCCTGCGACGGCCCTGCTGCTCCCTGCGTTGCGTGCTGCGGCCTCCCGCTTGGGCGTTCCGGGTCCATGAAGTGGATGAGCCACTGCTTCTCCCCGTCCTTGTCCCGGCCGCGGCCGGTGTGGATGAGCGCCAGTTTCGTGGGCCCTCCCAGGCCGCCACCCTCCGATCCGGTCAGGGTGACGATGACTTCCTTGCCATTGATCCACTTGTGCAGCTCGTAGGTGCCGGTGTCCCAAATAGTCATTTCGCCGGCCCCGTACTGTCCCTTGGGGATGGTCCCGTGGAAGGTGAGGTAGTCCATGGGATGGTCCTCGGTTTGGACGGCCAGATGGTTCTTGCCGCCGGTTTCGGGGACCCCTTTGGGCAACGCCCAGGACACCATGACGCCCTCGTGCTCCAGGCGCAGGTCCCAGTGCAGCCGGCTGGCGTGGTGTTCCTGGATGACGAACGCGTTCCCGCCCGTCGGGATGCCCGCGAAAGGCTCCGGCGTGGCCTTGGGATCCCGCATGGAGCGGTACGCGCCCAGGCGGGGGTCGCCGTCGTGCCCGTCCTCCGGTTCCTCCCCGCGGGCCGCAGCATTGACGACGACGGCGAACGGGTCCTTGCCGTCCCGCACCCGGCGCAGCACTTCCCTATAGTCCAGGTGCTTCAGCCCGGGAGACCCGATTTCCCGCCACGTCCGCGGGGCTGCCACCATGGGCGTGGGCCGGCCGCGCAGCGAGTAGGGAACCACCGTGGTTTTCGCCGCGTTGTTCTGGCTCCAGTCCACCAGCACCTTGCCCCTGCGGAGCGTCTTCTTCATGTCGCTGACGGCGAGGTCAGGGTGGTCCGCCTCAAGCGCCCGGGCCAGTTCCCGGGCAAACGCCGAGATCTGTTCGGAGGTCTGGCTCCCGTCCAGCGCGGCATACAGGTGGATGCCCTTGCTGCCGCTGGTCACCGGCACCGGTTCCAAGCCAACGTCCTCCAGGATGGACCTCGCCAGCAGTGCCACCTCGCGGCATTCCGGCAGGCCCGCGCCTTCGCCCGGGTCAAGGTCCAGTACCAGCCGGTCCGGGTTCAGCTGGTTGCCGTGCGCGTCCACCCGCCACTGCGGCACGTGGATTTCGAGTGAGTTGATCTGCCCGAACCAGGCCAGCGTGGCGGCGTCATTGACCAAGGGGTAGTGGATGGTCCGGTCCTTGTGGGTGATCGCGGCCCGGGGCAGCCAGCCGGGGGCGGAGTCCTCCAGGTCCTTTTGGAAGAACACCTCACCTGGTTTGCCTGCCGTGCCCACCCCGTTGACCCACCGCTTGCGGGTGGCCGGCCGGTTGGCCGCGGCGGGTATCAGGACGTGGGCCACGGCGGCGTAGTAGGCCAGCACGTCAGCCTTGGTGGTGCCGGTCTCGGGATAGATGATTTTGTCCAGGTTGGTGAGCGTCAATTCGCGTCCCGCCACCCGGACACGTTCCCTAGTGCCGGCCACAGGTCTTCACCTCCGGCCCGCTCTGATGTTGACTGTATGAATGAGAGCCATCTGGAAGGGTGCCATCGCGTTCGGGCTGGTCAACGTGCCCGTGAAGGTCTACAGCGCCACTGAGGATCATGACATCAGTCTGCACCAGGTGCACAACGCCGACGGCGGAAGGATCCGCTACCAGCGCCGCTGCGAGGTTTGCGGGGAGGTGGTGGACTACTCGGACATTGAGAAGGCGTTCGAGGAGGACGGCCGGACCGTGGTGCTGTCCAAGGAGGAACTCAAGTCCATTCCGGCGGAGAACAGCCACGAGATCGAAGTGGTGCAGTTCGTGCCGTCCGAGCAGCTTGACCCCATGATGTTCGAGAAGAGCTACTACCTGGAACCGGATTCCAAGTCGCCCAAGGCGTACGTCCTGCTCCGGCGGGCACTGGAGGATACGGACCGGTTGGCGGTGGTCCAATTCGCGCTGCGGGAGAAGACCCGGCTGGGGGCCCTGCGGATCAAGGACGACGTGCTGGTGCTGCAGTCCCTCCTCTGGCCGGACGAGGTGCGGGAGGCCAGCTTCCCGTCCCTCGAAGCCGACATCAGGATCTCGGCGCAGGAACGGGACATGTCCGCGGCCCTGGTGGAGTCCATGGCCGCTGACTTCGACCCCACCTCCTTCACCGACGAGTACCAGGTGCAGCTCCGCCAGCTCATCGAAGCGAAACTCGAACAGGGTGAATCGCTGGATACGGAGGAGACTTTCGGCGTCGAGTCCGGTGAGGGCGGCAAGGGCGAGGTCATCGACCTGATGGAAGCCCTGAAGCGGAGCCTGGACCGGAAGCGCGGCGGTGCTGCTGCGGGCGGGGATTCCGACGGCGGCGCGGACGCGGGGGACGAAGAACCTGCCAAGCCCGCACGCAAGGCCTCCGGCACCACAGCCTCCGGCGCCAGGACAGCGGCTGCCAAGACGGGTACCGACGACGCAAAGCCCGCCACCGCGAGGCAGGCCGGTAAAGCCGCTGCCACCAAAGCGGCCGCGAAGCCGGCGGCCAAAACCGCCGCCAAGACCTCGGGCACCAAGTCCGCCGGCACCAAATCCACCGGCGCAGCCGATGGCAAACCAGCCGCGAAGTCCAGCACCAGGACCCGCAAGCCTGCCTGATCCTGCCCGGCCGGAACTGTTCCTGCGCCTTTACAGGGGCTGCCATGGCGTCCACAATGAGTCGCATCGCAGCCTCCGCTGTGCGAACAGCGTGCTGTCCAATGGGAACGGACCCGTGGGAACGGGCACGTAAAGGGGCGCGGACATGAACGACCAGGCAGCAGCGGAGGCGGACCGGCAACTCAAGGCAAAGCACCGGGCCATGTGGGCGTCGGGGGACTACCCGGCGCTCGCGGCCGAACTGCTCCTGGAACTGGGTGCCGTGCTGGTGGAGGCGTGCGGCATCAACCCGCGGCAGCGCGTCCTCGATGTTGCGGCAGGGACCGGCAACGCAGCAATTCCCGCTGCCATGATGGGCGCCAAAGTAGTGGCCGGCGACCTCACCCCCGAACTCTTCGACGCAGGCCGCAAAGAGGCAGCGAACCGGGGCGTCACCCTCGACTGGAGGGAGGCCGACGCCGAAGCCCTGCCCTTTGCCGATGAGGAGTTCGACACTGTAATGAGCTGCATCGGAGTGATGTTCGCGCCGCACCACCAGGCCGCCGCCGATGAACTGCTCCGCGTCTGCAAACGGGGTGGCACCATCGGGCTGCTCTGCTGGACGCCGGAAGGGTTCATCGGGGAACTGTTTGCCGCCTTGGGACCCTTCGCGCCGCCGCCCCCGCCCGGTGCGCAGCCCGCCACGCTGTGGGGGAGCGAGGAACACCTCCGCGGACTCCTGGGGGACAGGGTGGCCGGTATCCGCACCCGGAAGCAGAACCTGGCCGTTCGGAGCTTCCACCAGCCGGCAGACTTCGTCAGGTACTTCAAATCGCATTATGGGCCCATGATCTCCGTGTACAAATCACTGGCCGATGACCCGGACAAGGTCAAAGCCCTGGACCGGGCGCTCACGGACCTGGCGGACTCCTACGGGGATGCGCACGGCGACATCCCGTTCCAAATGGAATGGGAATACCTGGTCTTCACCGCGAGGAAGGATTGAGCATGACCGGAAACCACGTGGCAACGTCAGTCACCACCATCGACGCCCCGCCGGACCGTGTATGGGAGGTGATCACCGACCCCGCGGCGGTGAAGGAGTTCATGTTCGGAGCCACCATGCAGACGGACTGGAAAGTTGGCAGCCCCATCATTTGGCAGGGCGAGTGGGAAGGGAAGCCGTACCAGGACAAGGGCGAGATCCTGGCCGTGGAACCTGGGCGGAAATTGGTCCACACCCACTTCAGTCCGCTGTCCGGCCAACCTGACGAGCCCGGAAACTACCACACGCTCGAATGGACCCTGGAGGACCAAGGCGGCACCACCCGCCTGGCCCTGGCCCAGGACAACAACCCCAGCGAAGAAGCTGCCGCCCACTCCCAGGCGATGTGGGACAAGCTGGTGGCGGACGTGAAGGCCATCGCCGAACGCGGCTGATTCCCGCCCCCACTGCGACCTGCTTGGGTGGTGTGGCGCTTAAAGCCAAGCGGCCGCCGTCGGGCGTCCCTCTTCAGGGGAAGCCCGACGGCGGCCGCCGGCTGTGTGCTGCCAGGCAGCGTGGCTGCTACTCGGCGTCGTGATCCGTTTCCAGGATCTGCACCAGGCGCTCCAGGGCGTCGTCCGCACCCGCGCCCTCGGCGCGGAGGACCACCACGTCGCCGTGCGAGGCGCCCAGGCTCATGAGGGACAGGATGCTGGCGGCATCCATTGCTTCCTCTGCCGGCTCTCCCTCACGGGCGATGGTGATCTCCAGGTCGAATTCGCCTGCCGCTTCAGCGAAGATGGCGGCGGGGCGTGCGTGCAGGCCCACTCGGCTGGCGACGGTTGCGGTGCGTTCTGGCATTGTTGCTCCTTTGTCGTTCGGCGTGCTGACGTTTCAGCGCCGGGAGGATAGGTGGGTCGGGGCCGGCTTAGACGGTTACGGGAACCGGTTCAACCGTATCAACGGTCTTCTTGACTGCCCAGCGTTTGAGGGCGATCACGGACAGGGCCGTAACTACCGTACCGACCACGATCGAGACAACGAACATCAGGAAGTTGTCGATGGCGAAGAAGACGAAGATGCCGCCGTGCGGTGCCTTGGATCCGACGCCCGCCGCCATCGAGATGGCGCCGGTCACCGCGCCGCCCAGCATGCTGGCAGGGATGACGCGCAGCGGGTCTGCCGCGGCGAACGGGATGGCACCTTCGGAGATGAAGGACGCCCCAAGCAGCCAGGCAGCCTTGCCGTTTTCCTGCTCCGCGAGGCTGAACAGCTTCTTGTTCAGGACGGTGGAGGCCAGCGCCATGGCCAGCGGGGGAACCATGCCGGAGGCCATGACCGCGGCCATGATCTGCCAGGGCGCCTGGTTGTCGATGGTTGCGGCCCCCAGGCCGGCGACGGCGAAGGAGTAGGCAACCTTGTTGACGGGACCGCCGAGGTCGAAGCACATCATCAGGCCCAGGATCACGCCGAGCGCGATGGCACCGGCACCGGTCAGGCCGGACAGCCAGGCATTCAGGCCCTTGGTGATGGCCACGATCGGGCCGCCCAGGATCAGGAACATCAGGCCGGACGCCACCAGCGATGCCAGCAGCGGGATGATCACCACGGGCATCAGGCCACGCAGCCAGCGGGCTACCTGCAGGCGGCCCACCACGTGGGCGATGTAGCCGGCGAGCAGGCCGCCGACGATGCCGCCGAGGAAGCCGGCTCCCATGAATCCGGCCACGGCACCGGCGACGAAGCCGGGGGCGATGCCCGGACGGTCGGCGATCGCGTAGGCGATGTAGCCGGCCAGCGCCGGGACCAGGAAGCCCAGCGAGAGCGCACCGATCTTGAACAGTACGGCCCCCAGGTAGGCGCCCAGCGGACCCCACGCGTTGTCAGGGAACTCGGTGGGCAGGTTGAACAGGCTGTTCTGGACCACGATGTTGTCCGCGTACTTGGTGATCAGGTAGCCGCCCATGAGGAAGCCGAGGGCGATCAGGAGGCCGCCACCTGCCACGAACGGAATCATGTAGCTGACACCGGTGAGCAGGGCCTTCTTCAGCTTCTGCCCGATGTGCTCGCCCTTCTCCTCAGCCTCGTGCTCGGCCTGCTCCTCGGCACCGAAGTGCGGGACGCGGCGGGCGTGGGGGTTGTCGGCTGCGGCGAGTGCTTCCTGGACCATCTTGTCCGGCTCGTCGATGCCGCGCTTCACGGGGGCGTTGATCACGGGCTTGCCGGCAAAGCGCTCCTTGCCGCGCACATCCACGTCCACCGCGAAGATGACGGCGTCCGCGGCGGCGATGACGGCGGGGTCCAGTGCCTTGGCGCCGGACGAGCCTTGGGTTTCCACCTGGAGGTCCACGCCCATTTCCCGGGCGGCTGCCACGAGGGAATCGGCCGCCATGTAGGTGTGTGCGATCCCGGTGGGGCAGGCCGTGACGGCTACCAGGCGCTTGGGGCCGCGCCCGCCGGACCCGGCCGCACCGGCGGCCGGGGCACCGGCGGCGGAGCCGGCGGCACCTGCGCCAACGCTGGCACCAACCGGTACCGCGTCCGCGGGGGCGGTGGCAGCGTGCGCGGCGGGCTTGTCCGCCAAGGCCCCTTCAACGAGTTCCACGATCTCGGCCTCGGAGGAGGCGTTGCGCAGCGCTGCGGTGAAGTCCTTCTTGATCAGGGAGCGGGCCAGTTTGGAGAGCAGCTTCAGGTGTTCCTGGTCCGCGCCGTCCGGGGCGGCGATGAAGAAGACCAGGTCCGCCGGGCCGTCCTTGGCGCCGAAGTCCACCTTGGGGTTCAGGCGGGCCATGGCCAGGGTGGGTACCGTGACGGCGGCCGAGCGGCAGTGCGGGATGGCGATGCCGCCGGGGATGCCGGTGGCGGTCTTCTGCTCGCGGGCGAAGGCGTCGGCGAAGAGGCCCTCGACTTCTGAGGCACGTCCGGTGGCAGCTACCTTGCTTGCCAGATGCCGGATCACCGCTTCGGGCGCGTTACCCAGGTTCTGGTCGAGCTCGACCAGTTCCGTGGTGATGAGCTGAGTCACTGTCAATCCTTTCGAAGGGCCGTGATGGTTACGGCATCCGGGGTTGTTTGGTGTACTGCCGGAACAGTGGAACCCGGCAGGGAGGCGGCGGCGGCACCGTGGGCCACCGCCTGACGAAGGCAGTCGGCCGGGGCGGATCCCCGGCCGTGGGCGAGCAGGTAGCCGGCCAGCGCGGAGTCGCCCGCACCCACCGTGCTCACTGCGGCGACCGGCGGGTGCGTGGCCAGCCACGCGCCGTCGGCCGTTACAAGGACAGCTCCCTTGGAACCGAGAGTTGCCAGCACAGCACCCACACCGGAACGAACGACGGCGGCCGCGGCGGCTGCGGCTGCAGCCGGGTCCGCTTCCAGCTCGTCTCCGGTGGCCGGGGCAAAACCGGCGGCTGCGGCCAGCTCAGCCAGTTCTTCGGCGTTGGGTTTGAGGAGGTCCGGTTTCCCGGAACCTGGGGTTGTTGCGCCGCTGCCCGTACCGTCGTCAAAGCTTCCGGCGTCGGTCAGGGAGGCGGCCAGGGGCGCCCCGGAGGAGTCGACGGCGATCAGGGGCGCTGTGCCATTGCCCGCCTCCCGGATCCGCCGGGCCACCATGGCGTAGAAGTTGTCCGGGAACCCGGGTGGCAGCGAGCCGGCCAGGACCACCCAGTTGGCGCCGCGCGAGCTTTCCAGCAGCAACTTGATGAGCGCTTCCTGCTGGTCTGCGGCCAGGACCGGCCCGGGTTCGTTGATCTTCGTGGTGACGCCGCCGGGTTCGGTGAGCGCCACATTGGTCCGCAGCGGCTCGTCGATGGGCAGGGAGACGAAAGGCACCCCCTGCTCGCGCAGTCCGGCCAGGACGGGATCGCCGTCCGCTCCGGGCAGGACCGCCAGGGAATCGAGGCCGGACGCCACCAGGGCGCGGGAGACGTTGACTCCTTTGCCGCCGGACTCCTGGCGGACGGAGACGGCGCGCTGCACCTCACCGCGGGCCAGCGGGCCGGGCAGGGCAACGGTCCGGTCAAGGCTGGGGTTGGCCGTGAAGGTGACGATCATGCGATCACCACGTCGACGCCGGCGTCTTCCAGGGCGGCCGCGAGTTCCGGCCCGGGTTCACTGTCTGTGATCAAGGTGTCCAGGTCTTTCAGGGAGGCGAACTGGACCAGGGTTTCCGTGTCCAGCTTGGAGGAGTCGGCCAACACCACAATGCGGCGTGCCGACTGGACGAAGGCTGCCTTGACGGCCGCTTCTTCAGGATCGGGAGTGCTGACGCCGAAGGTGGCGTGGATGCCGTTGGTGCCGATGAACGCTATGTCCGGGCGAATGCGGGCGGCGGCGTCCACCGTCGCCTGCCCCACGGCAACCTGGGTAATGCCGCGGACGCGTCCGCCCAGGATCTGCAGGGCTACGCCGGGAACGTTGGAGAGTTTGCTGGCGATAGGGACAGCGTGGGTGATGACCACCAGTTCGTGGTGCGGCCCGGTCCCGTCGGTCGGTTCGATGGCGGTACGGCGCGCCAGCAGGTCCGCCAGGACCTCGGTGGTGGTGCCGCCGTCCATGAGGACGCTGGCCGGCGAGTTCCGTGGAATGAGCGCGAGTGCGGCCTCCGCGATGCGGATCTTCTGGTCCGGCCGCTGGATGGCACGCTCGGTGACGCTTTCTTCGGTGGTGCTGAAGCGGTCGGCAGCCACGGCGCCGCCGTGGACCCGGCGGACGGTGCCCGCGTTCTCCAGAGCGGCAAGGTCCCTGCGCACGGTTTCGGTGGTGATGCGGAAGCGCTCTGCCAGCAGGGTCACGCTGACCCGGCCGTTGCCGGCGACAAGCTCGGCAATCTTTTGCTGGCGCTCTTCGGCGAACACGTACCCTCCGTTGCGTAGGTTCCTGCGTGACTGGCATCACATTGATGTTGAGTTACTTGACTTTATCTTTGCTTATGTTGGTTTGTCAATGGAAACCCACACGAAACAAAATCGGGTGGGAAGAAGCCCTTTGGACGCGGGAAAGCCGGGCCGGACCTGTGGTGGTCCAGCCCGGCTTTCCGGGTTCATGGCTTGCTCCGGACTCTCGTTCCGGGATCCGCTGTGGCTAGATGCCGCCGTCGCGGGTTTCGTGCCGGGTGATGCGCTCGCCCGTGTTGGGATCGACGACCGAGCGGGACTCGCTGACGCGGCGGCTCCGGCCCGGGGAGGCCAGGATCAGCGAGGCGATCAAGCCAATCACGCCCACGGCGATCAGGATGTAGCCCACCAGCTGCTGGTCCACGAACGGGATCAGCCCTGGAGCCACGGCCCAGGCAAGAATGGCGCCGAGGGCGATGAGGAAGATAGACGAGCCAATTCTCATGACGTGCTCCTTATAGCCGCGTCCTGTGCGGCGCTGGTAGGGCATTGCGGTGATGGTGGTGCGTGTGGTGCCACTGATAAGCATGCTGTCTGTCAGGCGACACGCTACCTCCCCGCGATTCCGGATTCAATCACCGCGCCGGGGCGGCGTGCATGCCTCGCTAGGCTGGTCCGGTGGAAACAGTTGTGTGGTCCAAGCCGGAGGAGTTGCGCGCCGGCACCCCCTTGCTGGTGATGATGCACGGCTACGGCACGGACGAGTCCCGGATGGTGCGCCTCTTCGAGTACCTGCCCCAGGAGTTCACCTTCGCCGCGCTGCGCGCTCCCATGCCCATCGGGGACCACTGGGGGTGGTTCCTGCTCGACTACTTCCTGGCCAACGACTTCGCGGACGTCATCTCCGCGGCCACCTCCGTGCGGGCCTGGATCGGAGCGGTCAAGGACCAGCACAGCAGCGTCACCCTGATGGGGTATTCCCAGGGGATGGCGATGGCGAGCACGCTCCTGCGGCTGCACCCCGATGACTACAAGGCCGTGGTGGGGCTGTCCGGCTTCGTGCTCAACCACGAACTCCTGTCCACGATGGACTCCTTCGACACCAAGCCGCCGTTCTTCTGGGGGCGGGACAAGGCGGACCTGGTGATCAATGAGGATGCCACCGGCTACACCGCCGAGTGGCTGGCTGCCAACACATTGCTGACGGCCCGGACCTACCCGGGCATGGGGCACGCCATGTCCAAAGCCGAGATGGTGGACATCAGCGCATTCCTGCGCCACTACGTGCTGCGCTGAACTCCGCCCGGTGCTGCCGGGCCGGGAAAAAACAGTTGCCAGTCAAATTTGCAAGCGCTTACACTCGTCTGTGGCCATGATCGGTCCTGCAGTGGGCGGACACGGAGATGCTGCTGTGCGCGTGCGCACGGGAGCCTCCTGTGGCCGCACCGGCGGGGCCGGCTGTCCGCAGACTGAAAGGACACCGCACCGCTGATGACACACCTCACGTCACCCGGGACTACCGACTGGACCGGCGCCGCCGCAATCCTGTTCGACCTCGACGGAGTACTGACGCCCACAGCCACAGTGCATGAGCGCGCGTGGCAGGAACTCTTCGACGGCTACCTGGCCTCGCATCCGGACGTTCCCGGGTACCGCGAAAGCGACTACTTCGACCATATTGACGGCAAACCCCGCTTCGACGGGGTGCGGGACTTCCTTTCGTCCCGCGGTATCACCCTGCCCGAAGGCCCGCTCGACGACGACCCCGCCCACGAAACGGTCCAGGGCCTGGGCAACCGGAAGAACGGGATCTTCAACGACATCGTCAGCGCCGGCGTCGAACCTTTCGACGGCTCGGTGCGGTTCCTCGAAGCGGTGCTGGCGCAGGGACTCAAAGTCGCCGTCGTCTCGTCCTCCCGGAACGCGCCCGCCGTCCTGCAGGCGGCCGGGCTCAGCCACCACTTCCCGGTCGTGGTGGACGGGGTGGTTGCCGCGGAACAGGGCCTGCCCGGCAAGCCGAGCCCTGCCACCTACGAATACGCCGCGAAACTGCTGGATCTCTCCAGCGCCGAGTGCGTGGTGGTTGAAGACGCCGTGTCCGGGGTGCAGGCCGGACGGGCCGGGTCGTTCCACTCCGTCGTTGGGGTGGACCGGGGCGCCGGCCGGCAGACGCTCCTGGACGCCGGTGCCACCTTGGTGGTCAATGACCTTCAGGAACTCATCCCCTAAGCCGGTGATGCCCGTTCCCCCCGGGCTACCGGTGCCGCTACCCCCCCAAGTGGCACCCATCCGAGCAGCGCATTCTCCCCGAATACCTCGTGCCCGCCCCCCGGCGGCACCCAGCAAGGCCAAAAGGATCCCCACCATGGCAGTCATTACCGCGGACCGCGAACGGTTCCCCGACACCCCCTGGCAACTCGTCGAAACCCGCCACGAGGCTGGTGGCGCAGGCACCCTCGAAACACTCTTTGCCCTGGGAAACGGGCACCTGGGTATCCGCGGCGCCCACTGGGCGGCGGCGGATGGCGGCCTGCCCGGCAGCTTCATCAACGGGCTGCATGAAATTTGGGACATCAAGCACGCGGAAAACGCCTTTGGCTTTGCCCGGACCGGGCAACGCATCATCTACGTTCCGGATGCCAACAACTTCGCGGTGGTGGTGGACGGCGAAAGCCTCAGCCTCGCCGAGTCCGAGGTCCTGGAATACCGGCGCGCCGTGGACTTTTCCACCGGAATCTACGAATGCCGCATCACCTGGCAGTGCCGGTCCGGGGCCGCCGTGACCACCACTGAACGGCGCGCCGTCGGCTTCGAGTCCCGCGGCTGCCTCGGCATCTCGCTGGAAGTGGCCACGGACCGGCTGGTTTCGCTGGACGTCACCTCCCAGGTGATCAACCGCCAGGACCAGCCGGTGGAGGACCACTCCGTGCACGATCCGCGCCGGTCCGGCCGCCACGCCGGACGGGTACTGCTGCCCGTAAACCTTGACGGCGGCGACGGTTCGCTGCGCCTCTCGTGGGAGGCCGCAGAATCAAAGCAACGGGTGGGCCTGGCCGTGGACCACTGGACCTCTGCGGGGCACCAGCCTTTCGAAACCCTGGTGGACCAGGATGACAGCAGCGTCCGGTATGTCCTGGCAGTGGAGCCGGACGAACCCTTCCGGCTGGAAAAGAGCGTCAGCTACGCCGCCGGCCGCCGCGTCCAGGACCCGAACGTCGATGCAGCCGCGGTGGCCGAGGAAGCCCTTCGTCCGGTGAACGAGATCTTCGCCGAGAGCATGGCCCACTACCGCGGCTACTGGGCCACGTCCGACATTGTGGTGGGCGGCGGCAGCCCGGGGCTTCAGCAGGCCATCCGGTGGAACCTCTTCCAGCTGGCCCAGGCGACGGCCCGCGCCGATGTTGCCGGCATTCCCGCCAAGGGAGTAACCGGCTCCGGCTACGAGGGGCACTACTTCTGGGACCAGGAGGTGTACCTGCTGCCCTACCTCACCTACACCAACCCCGACGGCGCGCGGCAGGTCCTGGAGTTCCGCCACGGCATGCTGCCAGAGGCCAAGATCCGCGCCAAGGAACTGAGCGTTGACGGTGCACTCTTCCCGTGGCGCACCATCAACGGACTCGAAGCAAGTGCCTATTACGCTGCCGGAACGGCCCAGTTCCACATCGCGGCCGCGATCGCCTTCGCCACCAACAGGTACCTCTGGGCCACCGGCGATGCCGCCTTCCGGGACGGAATGGGTGCCCAACTGCTCATCGAGACGGCCCGGATGTGGATCTCCCTGGGCTTCTTCGGCAAGGACGGCCTTTTCCACATCCATGGCGTCACCGGGCCCGACGAATACACGGCCGTGGTGAATGACAACCTCTATACGAACGTGATGGCCCGCTTCAACCTGCGGGTCGCCGCGGCGCTGGACCACCCCGGGATCGACGACGCCGAGCGGGAAGCTCTGGGAGCAGGCCGCCAACCGGATGCAGCTGCCCTTCGATGAGGACCTGCAGGTGCACTCCCAGGACAACGACTTCATGACCCTGGAAGCCTGGGACTGGACCACCCCGCGGTCCAAGTACCCCCTGCTGCTGCACTTCCACCCGCTGGTGATCTACCGCCACCAGGTCCTCAAGCAGGCGGACACGGTCCTGGCCATGTTCCTCCAGTGGCAGGACTTCACGGCACGGGAGAAGCAGCGGGCCTTCGACTTCTACGATCCCATCACCACCGGCGACTCCACCCTGTCCGCCTGCGTGCAGGGGATCATGGCGGCCGAGGTGGGGTATTCAAAGGAAGCCCTGGACCACTTCACCAGTGCCGCGTTCATCGACCTGGACGACACCCACGGCAATACGATCGACGGCGTCCACATCGCCTCCACGGGCGGCGTGTGGTCCTCCCTGGTGTGCGGCTTCGCAGGCTTGCGGGACCAAGGGCCGGTCCCGTTCTTCGATCCGCGCCTGCCCGCGGAGTGGGATTCGCTGGCCTTCCACCTGAAGGTCAGAGGCCGGCTGTTGCTGGTCCAGCTCGCGTCCGGTTCCATCACTCTCACCGTGCAGGAAGGTGAACCCCTGGAAATTGACGTCCGGGGCCAGCGGGTCCTCGCAGCGGCGCAGGGCGTGCAGGTCCCGCTGGAGCCGGTGGCCATTCCTGAACCGACGGTCTTCCCCAGCGGCCTTCCGACGGCGAGCATCCCGGTGGTCCGCGGCCACAGCTAGGCCCCTGCCGGGCACCCGGGTGGGTCCGACGGCGGGAGGAGACGGTGGTGCGCCCGCCGCCCTAGTCTCCTGCCGTCGTCGCCCCTTCCACCTGGAGTGCCGCGTCCAGCGGGTGCGCGCGTTCATCGCGGGACATGTCGGCGGCTGCCATGGCCACCACCGCCACGACGGGGCACACGCCGCCGGCCACGAGGAAGATCAGCCAGATGGGCAGTACCTCCGCCGCCGGTCCTGCCAGCGCCATGGAGACCGGCATCAGGGCCAGCGACACAAAAAAGTCCAGGCTGGAAATCCTTCCCAGCAGGTGCGGCGGCACGCGTCTCTGGAGCAGGGTGCCCCAGATGACCATGCCGACGCTGCCGGTGGCACCGAACACGAAGAGGGCCGCGCCGACCGCCCAGAAGTTGTCCATCACGCCGATCGCGGCCAGGGGAAGGCTGCCGGCACCCCAGGACACCATCATGACCGTGAGGTACCGCCGCGGCAGCCGGAAGGACGCGGTGAGCAGCGAGCCCAGGGCAGCGCCGACGCCCATGATGGCGAGCAGGAACCCGAACGCGCTTGAATCCCCGCCGAGCTGGTCGCGGACCACAAACGGGAGCAGCACCTCGATGGGGCCGATCAGGAACAGCACCGAGATGCAGGCCCACAGGAGTGTCCACAGGAGCCAAGGGGTGCGCACGGTGTAGCTGACGCCCTCACGCAAGTCCCGGATGAAGGATTGCCGACGGCGTTCCGCGCCTTCCGCCGCTTCCCCGCCTTCGCCGCGGGTGTCCGGGCGTTCCTGGGGGCGCAGGAAGTTCAGGATGACGAAAGCCGCGAAGTGGCAACCGGCAACCGCGGTTACTGCGTGCGACGGCGAGAGCGCTGCCACCAGGACGCCGGCCGCCGCGGGCCCGGCCGCCTGTTGCAAAACCGGCCGCATGGACCCTTCCATGCCGTTGGCCGCCAGCAGGTCCTCCGGTGGCAGGATGCGCGGCAGGATGGCTGAGTACGCCGGGAAGAAGAACGCCGCACCCACCCCCAGCACGAACGCGCCCACCGCCACGTGCCACAATTCCAGCCAACCGGCGATCGCCAGCCCGCTGATGGCGGCGATCACTGCAAGGTTGGCGCCTTCCACGGCGATGATGAGGCGGCGCTGGGGGACCCGGTCGGCCGCGATCCCGCCGGCCAGGACGAAGGCCACCAGGCCAACGCTGCCCGCCGCTGCCACCAGGGAGAGGTCCAATGGGCCGCCACCCAGGTGGATCACCTGGTAGACCATGGCCACGGCCCACATCCCGGACCCGAAAATCGAGATGGCCAGGGCCCCAATCAGCACACGGTACTCGCGATGGGCAAACGGCCGCAAAGCTTTGGGCGTGGGCATAGGCCAAGTCTAGGGGCGTTCCGGCCGGGACAACCACCCTGGGCAGGGCCGGCCGAACCCCGTCCTGGATTACCCGGCCAGGAGGGTGCTGGCTTCCTGGCGGGTGGTGCCGGAGTCTTGGATGCCGTCGGCGATGTGGGCGAGTTCGGCGGGGATGTCGCGGCCTTTTTTGCGCATGGCGGTGGCCCAGAGGCGGCCGGCGCGGTAGGAGGAGCGGACCAGGGGGCCGGACATGACGCCGAGGAAGCCGATGTCCTGGGCTTCGTGCTGGAGGTCCACGAATTCCTGGGGTTTGACCCAGCGGTCCACGGGGAGGTGGCGTTCGGAGGGGCGGAGGTATTGGGTGATGGTGATCAGGTCGCAGCCGGCTTCGTGGAGGTCGCGGAGGGCTTCGGAGATTTCCTCGCGGGTTTCGCCCATGCCCAGGATGAGGTTGGATTTGGTGACCATGCCCAGGTTGCGGCCCTGGGTGATGACGTCCAGGGAGCGGTCGTAGCGGAACGCGGGCCGGATCCGTTTGAAGATCCGGGGCACGGTTTCGACGTTGTGGGCGAAGACTTCGGGGGCGGAGTCGCAGATCGCCTTGATGTGGTCGGGGTTGCCGGAGAAGTCGGGGATGAGCAGTTCCACGCCGGTGCCGGGGTTCAGTTCGTGGATCTTGCGGACGGTTTCGGCGTAGAGCCAGACGCCTTCGTCTTCGAGGTCGTCGCGGGCCACGCCGGTGACGGTGGCGTAGCGCAGTTGCATGGACTGGACGGAGCGGGCCACCTTGGTGGGTTCGAACATGTCCACGGGGGAGGGTTTGCCGGTGTCGATCTGGCAGAAGTCGCAGCGGCGGGTGCATTCGGACCCGCCGATCAGGAAGGTCGCTTCCTTGTCTTCCCAGCATTCGAAGATGTTCGGGCAGCCGGCCTCTTCACAGACGGTGTGCAGGCCTTCCTTTTTGACCAGGTTCTTCAGCCCGACGAACTCCGGGCCCATCTGGACCTTGGCCTTGATCCATTCCGGCTTCCGCTCCACCGGAACGGCAGCATTGCGCTGCTCGATCCGCAGCATCTTCCGGCCTTCAGGTGCCAATGTCATGGTAGTTTCCTTTGTTTGCTCGAAAGGCGCTCCGACAGGCTCAACGACTGTACGTTGAGCCTGTCGGAACCAGGGTCAGGACAGGGGCGCGATGCCTGGGTAAAGCGGGTGGGCTGTGGCGAGGGCCTCGACGCGGTGACGGAGCCCGGAAAGGTCCGCGCCGGCGTCGGCCGTCAATGCCTCGGCGATGATGTCCGCAACCTCCCGGAAGGCGTCCTCGCCGAAGCCGCGGGTGGCCAGCGCCGGGGTGCCGATGCGCAGGCCTGAGGTGACCATGGGCGGGCGCGGGTCGAAGGGCACGGCGTTGCGGTTGACGGTGATGTCGATCGCGGCGAGCCGGTCCTCGGCCTGCTGTCCGTCAAGTTCGCAGTTGCGCAGGTCGACGAGGACCAGGTGCACGTCGGTGCCGCCGGAGACCACACTGATGCCCTTTGCCACAACGTCCGGCTGGACCAGGCGTTCTGCCAGCAGGCGCGCGCCGGCGAGCACACGTTCCTGGCGTTCGCGGAACTCTTCGGTGGCGGCGATCTTGAAGGCCACCGCCTTGCCGGCGATGACGTGTTCCAGCGGGCCGCCCTGCTGTCCCGGGAACACTGCCGAGTTGATCTTCTTGGCGATGTCGGCGTCGTTGCTCAGGATGATCCCGCCGCGCGGACCGGCGAGGGTCTTGTGCGTGGTGGAGGTGGTGACGTGCGCGTGCGGCACCGGGCTCGGGTGCAGGCCTGCTGCGACCAGCCCGGCGAAGTGCGCCATGTCCACCATCAGGTACGCGCCCACGGAATCGGCGATCCGGCGGAACTCGGCGAAATCCAGCTGGCGGGCGTAGGCGGACCAGCCGGCCACGATGAGCTGCGGCTTGTGCTCCTGGGCCAGGCGTTCCACCTCGGCCATGTCGATGGTGTGGGTGTCCTCCCGGACCTGGTACGGCACCACGTTGTAGAGCTTGCCGGAGAAGTTGATGCGCATGCCGTGCGTGAGGTGGCCGCCGTGCGCCAGGTTCAGGCCCATGATGGTGTCGCCGGGCTTGATCAGGGCGTGCATCACGGAGGCGTTGGCTTGGGCTCCGGAGTGCGGCTGGACGTTGGCGTATTCCGCGCCGAACAGGGCCTTCACCCGGTCGATCGCCAGTTGCTCGATCACGTCGACGTGTTCGCAGCCGCCGTAGTAGCGCTTGCCCGGGTAGCCCTCGGCGTACTTGTTGGTCAGGACTGAGCCTTGGGCCTGCATGACGGCGGCGGCCGTGTGGTTCTCGGAGGCGATCATTTCCAGGCCGTCGCGCTGGCGGCCAAGCTCGTCGTCGATCCTGGCGGCAACCTCAGGGTCCAGGACGGACAGGTCGGCGTTCAGGCTGGGGGAGGCCACCTGCTCGAAGGCGCCCACTTCTGCCGGGGCGCTCACAGCTCGCCGCCGTTTGCTGCGGCGTATTCCTCGGCGGACATGAGCGGGCCTTCCTCGGTGACGGACACCTTGAAGAGCCAGCCTGCACCGTAGGGATCGCTGTTGATCAGGGCGGGGTCCGAGACCACGCCGTCGTTGATCTCGGTGACCTCGCCGGTGACCGGGGCGTAGAGGTCGGAGACGGACTTGGTGGATTCCACCTCGCCGCAGGTTTCGCCGGCCGTGACGATGGAGCCGACCTCGGGCAGATCCACGTAGACGATGTCGCCCAGGGCGTCGGCCGCCACGGCGGAAATCCCGATCCCCGCAGGCCCGGATCCGTCCACAGCAACCCATTCGTGCTCGGCGGAGTATTTCAGTTCAGCTACAACTTTGCTCATTGCCTATTTTTCCTTCTTTATCAAAAACAAGTCGTGGTCGGGCGAAAAGGGGTTACTTCTGGCGCTTATAGAAGGGGAGGGGCACCACTTCGAAGCGCTCGGGCTTGCCGCGGAGGTCGATGTCCAGGACGGTGCCGACTTCAGCAAATTCGACCTCGACGTAGGCCATGGCGATGGGGTATCCGAGCGTGGGGGAGGGCTGGCCCGAGGTTACTTCGCCCACCAGGGTGCCGTCCTTAAGGACGGGGTAGTGGGCGCGGGCGGCACGGCGTCCGGCCCCCTTGAGGCCCACCAGCTTCTGCCCGATGGTTGATCCGACTCCGGCGGCCTTGATGGCTGCCAGGGCGTCCTTGCCCACGAAGTCGCTCTCCTTGGCCAGCGACACCACGGGGCCCAGGCCTGCCGCGTAAGCGTTGACGTAGCGGGAGAGTTCGTTGCCGTAGAGCGGCATCCCGGCTTCGAGGCGTAGCGAGTCGCGGGCGGCGAGGCCGGCGGGCACCAGGCCGGAGCCTTCGCCGGCCTGGAGCAGTGCCTCCCACAGCGCGGGCGCGTCCAGGTTGGGAACGTAGATCTCGAACCCGTCCTCGCCGGTGTAGCCGGTCCGGGCCACGAGCAGGTCTTGGACCGTGCCGTTGACGGCGATGCCCACCTCCACGGCGGCGTAGTACTTGAGCCCGGTGAGTAGTGCGTGCTGTTCGGCCGGGACCAGCGTCAGGAGGATCGCTTCGGAATTCGGTCCCTGGACGGCGATCAGCGAGGTGTTGGCGGAGGCGTCCTCCACAGTGACGTCGAAGGCGGCGGAGCGTTCCAGGAGTTCCTTGGCCACCACTGCGGCGTTGCCCGCGTTGGGCACCACCAGGTACCTGTCAACGCCCTCTTCGGGGGATGGCCGGCGGTAGGTGATGAGGTCGTCGATGATGCCGCCGTCTTCGTTGCAGATCAGCGAGTACTTTGCCTTGCCGATGGCGACCGCGGAGATCTTGCCCACCAGGGCGTAGTCCAGGAACGCGGCGGCGTCGGGGCCGGTGACCCAGACTTCTCCCATGTGGGAGAGGTCGAACAGCCCGGCGGCCTTGCGGACAGCGTGGTGTTCCGCGAGTTCAGACTCGTACTTGAGCGGCATCTGCCAGCCGCCGAAGTCCGTGAACGAGGCCCCGGCCTTCTTGTGCTGCTCGAAAAGAGCGGTGTAGTTCTCGGTCATGGGAATCAGTCTTCCAATCCGGTGATTGAGCTTGTCGAAGTCTCGAACGCTTCGAGGGGCGGGCAGGAGCAGACCAGGTTCCGGTCGCCGGCGGCGCCGTCGATCCGGCCGACGGGTGGGAAGTACTTGTCCTGGCGGAGCGAGGCAACGGGGAACGCGGCTTGCTCCCGCGGGTAGGCGCGGTCCCAGTCAGAGGAGACGACGGCGGCAGCCGTGTGGGGTGCGTTGCGCACCGGGGATGCCTCCAGGGTGATGTCGCCGTTGGCTACCTGGTCGATTTCCTGGCGGATGGTGATCATGGCTTCGATGAAGCGGTCGATCTCGGCGAGGTCCTCGGACTCGGTGGGTTCCACCATGAGGGTGCCCGCGACGGGGAAGGACAGGGTGGGGGCGTGGAACCCGAAGTCGATCAGCCGTTTGGCCACGTCCTCGGCCGTGACCCCGGTCTTCGCCGTGAGTTCGCGCAGGTCCAGGATGCACTCGTGCGCCACCAGCCCGCCCTCACCGGTGTAGAGGACCGGGAAGTACTCGTTCAGGCGGGACGCGACATAGTTCGCGGCCAGCAGCGCGGACTTGGTGGCCTCGGTCAGGCCTTGCCCGCCCATCAGCTTCACGTACGCCCACGAGATCGGCAGCACCCCGGCCGAACCGAACCTGGACGCCGAAATCGCCACCCCGTGCCCGGGCTCGTGCGCGGCCTTGTTCGCATCGCCGGGCATGAACGGTGCCAGGTGCGCCTTCGCAGCGACCGGGCCCACACCGGGTCCCCCGCCACCGTGCGGGATGCAGAAGGTCTTATGCAGGTTCAGGTGCGAGACGTCCCCGCCGAACCGGCCCGGCTGGGCCAGCCCCACCAGGGCGTTCAGGTTCGCCCCGTCAATGTAGACCTGGCCCCCCGCGGCGTGGACGGCGTCGCAGACCTCCCGGACATCCCCGTCGAACACGCCGTGGGTGGAGGGGTAGGTGATCATGATGGCCGACAGGACATCCTTGTTCGCCTCGATCTTGGCCGTCAGGTCCTCGTGGTCGATCGTCCCGTCAGCGGCGGTGGCCACGACCACGACCTTCATGCCGGCGAGGACGGCGGAGGCGGCGTTGGTGCCGTGCGCCGAGGCCGGGATCAGGCAGACGTTACGCTGCTGCTCACCGCGGGAGTGGTGGTAGCCGCGGATCGCCAGCAGGCCGGCGAGTTCGCCCTGGGAGCCGGCGTTGGGCTGGATGGAGACCTGGTCATACCCGGTGATCTCGGCAAGGTCCGCTTCCAGGCCGGAAATGAGTTCGCGCCAGCCCTCGGTCTGGGTATCCGGGGCGAACGGGTGGATCGAGGCGAACTCCGGCCAGGAAATCGCTTCCATCTCAGCCGTCGCGTTCAACTTCATGGTGCACGAACCCAACGGGATCATGGTCCGGTCCAGGGCCAGGTCACGGTCAGAGAGCTTGCGGATGTAACGCAGCAGCTGGGTTTCAGACCGGTGCGTGTTGAACACCGGATGCTGCAGATAGGCCGAGGTGCGCAAGATGGCGTCGGGCAGTTCGAAACCTTGGGCGTCACCCACCGGACCGGCACCAAAGGCGACGGCGACGGCGGATAGTGTTGCCGCCGTCGTCGTCTCATCGACGGAGACGCCGACGGTGTCCTGGTCAACGAAGCGCAGGTTGATGCCGCGCGCCTCGGCAGCGGTGACCACCTTGGCAGCCTTGCCCGGAACGCGCACCGTCACGGTGTCGAAGAAGGAATCGCTAACCAGTTCGCGGCCCATGGCCCTAAGGGCGGTGGCCAGGACCCTGGCCTTGTGGTGGACGGTCTCGGCAATCGCCTTCAGGCCGTCGGGGCCGTGGTACACGGCATACATGGACGCAACGATGGCCAGCAGCGCCTGGGCCGTGCAGATATTGGACGTGGCCTTCTCGCGGCGGATGTGCTGCTCGCGGGTCTGCAAAGCCAGGCGGTAGGCAGGGGTGCCGGCGTTGTCCTTGGACACTCCTACGATCCTGCCCGGAAGGGTACGTTCCATCCCCTTCCGGACCGCCATGTAGGCGGCGTGCGGCCCCCCAAAGAACAACGGCACGCCAAAACGCTGGGTGGAGCCGACGGCGATGTCCGCGCCCTGCTCACCGGGAGGGGTGATCAGGGCCAGCGCCAGCAGGTCGGCCGCGACCGTGACCAGCGCGCCCCGGTCCTTGGCAGCGGCGATCACGGCGGAGTGGTCCCACACGCGGCCGGACACCCCAGGTTGCTGCAGCACGACGCCGTTGATGGCACCCTCCGGCAGGCCCGTGGACAGGTCCGCGACCTCCACCTCGAAGCCGAGCGCCTCGGCGCGACCCTGCACGATGGCGATGGTCTGCGGCAGGCAGTCGGCGTCGAGCACGGTCCTGCCATCCTTGGCATTCTTGTCCTTATTTGCCCTGCGCATTAGAGCACGGCCTCGGCCACGGCGGTGGCCTCGTCCAGCAACGAGGCGTTGGCCACGGGGAGTGCAGTGAGGTCCTGCACCATGGTCTGGAAGTTCAGCAGTGCCTCGAGCCGGCCCTGCGAGATTTCCGGCTGGTATGGGGTGTAGGCGGTATACCAGGCCGGGGATTCCAGGATGTTGCGGCGGATCACCGGCGGGGTCACGGTGTCGTAGTAGCCCTGGCCGATCATCTGGATGGCGGTCTTGTTCCGGCCGGCGATCCGGCGCAGCTCGGCGAGGACCTCCACCTCACTGAGGGCTTCGGTCAGGTTCAGCGCAGTTTCCTGGCGGATGGACGCAGGGACGGCCACGTCAACCAGGCCATCAAGGCTGTCGTAGCCCACGGCCTTGAGCATGGTGTCGACGTCGGCCTGGCGGCGTGCGCCGATATGGCGGTCAACAAACGATGTTGGATGCGAATGAATCGTCATGAGGAACTCCGGATCTGGCCGGCCAGGGTGGCACGGCGTGGGATGGGTCCCTCCCCGCTCTGTATTGGACCTGAGAGATTCCGCGTTGCCTGCTGGTGGCAGGGGCCGCTTGCACCGTCGGTGAACCCGGCAGAAGCCTGGTTGCTTTCCAGAGTCGCCTCGCCGTGACGGTACATGGGCCTGAGAGATTCCTGGGGAGGATTTGCTCCTACGGCGCCTGTCCGGTGATTCGCCGGGAGGACTCTCCCGTCACAGCTCGAAAGGCTTATTCAAATGTGGGTGATTCGGCTCACAAGGTACCGGGCCGGACCCGTCCATGGCAAATCGGCAGGGTTCGGTGAGGGGCTTGAGTGGGCACGTGACGCCTTCATTCCCCGCTTGTGTCGGGAGGGGTTTGACATTCGATCGTGACGGACACCACACTGAACCCGGGATTGGCGCCGCCGGTGGCTGGCTCAGCGTATCCGGAGCAGTCCACCAGTCGGCGCCTGTCCCGTTGCATGGCCGGCCTCGGCCTAAAAGGCCGGCGGCCCCCAACTGAATACGCCTTCGACCTGCGGCGGGAGAGTCCTGCCGGGTACACCCAGCAGGCGCCGTAGGAGCAAACCCTCCCCAGGAAACTCTCAGGCCCACGTACCGCCGCGGACAGGCAACTCTGGAAAGCAGCCAGGCATGGCCTTGGCTCACCGACGGTGCAAGCGGCTTTGGCCGCGGAAACTCTCAGGTCCACAACAGAGCGGGGAGGAACCAAATCTTTGCGGCCCCAAAAGCCGCTTTATCGATGGAGTTCCTCATGGCGATTCATCCCCCCACGTCCAACAGCGAACCAGCCCGCGGCCAGGGCGCTGGCACGGCAGCCCGCAGCGGGCCTCCCCACCTGGAACGGCAACTCACCAACCGGCATATCCAGCTCATCGCCATTGGTGGCGCGATCGGCACGGGCCTGTTCATGGGTTCCGGCAAGACCATTTCCGCCGCCGGACCTTCCGTGATCTTCGTGTACATGATCATCGGCTTCATGCTTTTCTTCGTCATGCGTGCCATGGGCGAGTTGCTGCTGAGCAACCTGAACTACAAGTCCTTCAGTGATTTCGCCGCCGACCTCCTGGGTCCGTGGGCAGGCTTCTTCACCGGGTGGACATACTGGTTCTGCTGGGTGATCACCGGAATCGCGGACGTCATCGCCATCGCAGGGTACTCGAAGGAACTTTGGCCGGCGCTGCCGCTTTGGATCCCGGGCCTGGCCACGGTGGGCATCCTGCTGCTGCTGAACCTCGCAACGGTCAAGGCCTTCGGCGAGACCGAGTTCTGGTTCGCCCTCATCAAGATCGTCGCCATAGCGGCCCTGTTTATTGTGGGGCTCTTCATGATCTTCACCGGTTTCCAGAGCGACGCGGGCACCGCAAGCTTCACCAACCTGTGGAGCCACGGCGGGTTCTTCCCCAATGAGTTCATGGGCTTCGTGGCCGGATTCCAGATTGCAGTATTCGCCTTCGTGGGCATCGAACTGGTGGGCACCACCGCCGCCGAGGCCAAGAATCCCGAGCGCACGCTGCCCAGGGCCATCAACGCCATCCCCGTCCGCGTTTTGCTCTTCTATGTCGGCGCGCTGGTCATCCTGATGTCAGTCACCCCGTGGACCCAGTTCGCCGCAGGCCACAGCCCCTTCATTGGGATGTTCTCCCTGGCCGGTCTCGGTGCCGCGGCTACAGTGGTCAACCTGGTGGTCCTCACTTCGGCGATGTCCTCTGCGAACTCCGGCATCTACTCCACGTCCCGTATGGTCTTCGGCCTGGCCCAGGAAGGCGACGCCCCCGGTGTCTTCAGCCGGCTCTCCTCACGGAAGGTGCCCAGCAACGCGCTGTTCCTGTCGTGCGTCCTGCTGCTGTCCGGCGTCGTCCTCATGTATGCCGGCCAGGATGTTGGCATGGCTTTTGAAATGGTGACCACCGTGTCTGCGGTCTGCTTCGTCTTCGTCTGGTCGATCATCCTCGCCAGCTACATCTCCTTCCGCCGCCGCCGCCCGCACCTGCATGCGGCCTCGAAGTTCAAAATGCCCGGTGGCATCCCCGCCGTGTGGGTGGTGTACGCGTTCTTCGCCTTCGTCCTCTGGGCCCTGACCACCCAGCCCGATACGCTCGCTGCTCTGCTGGTGACCCCCATCTGGTTCGTCATCCTTGGCGTGGCGTGGGCCATTCTTCGGCGCCGTCCCGCGCACCTGACCCGCTTCGAGGTCTTCCGGGCGGAGCTTCGGGCCGACGAGGCCGCCGGTCGCAGCGGCGAACGCGCGGACGCTGAAGAGCCGGCCCAAAAAGTGTAAGCATGCTTAGTGTTTATCCACTTAGGATGGGATGACACGGCAGCCACGCGCTGCAGGTCGATTTGAATGAAGGTGACCATGGCCCGGCGCAGCAACCCCGCACTCCGTATCGCACAGGAAACCGCCCATAACGCGTTGTTTGACGCCCAGGGCAAGCCCAAGCCCGGCGTCCACAACATGCTCCTGAAAGCGGTGCAGATCCAGCGGCCTTTGGTGGTGGGCTACATCCGGAGGCTCCAAAAGAAGCATCCGCGGGCCACGGCCGCGCAGTTGGCGGACATCGCAGAACGCGACTACCTCCGCGCTGTTGCCGGCGGAGGCGCCCTGGTGGGTGCCACCGCCGTCGTCCCCGGCGTTGGAACCGTGGCGTCGCTGGGACTTTCCGCGGCCGCCACCGTTGGCTTCCTCGAAGCCACAGCCCTTTATGCAACCTCACTGGCTGAACTGCACGGCATCAGGCTGACCAACCCGGAGAAAGCCGGCACCATGGTCATGGCCATCATGCTCGGCGAAGAGGGCACCGCGCTGCTGGGGACCCTCAGCGGCCAGGCAGCCGGCAACAGCGCCGGCAATGCCTGGGGGAGCGTCCTGTCCAAGTCGATGGTGGTGCCGGGATTCGGGAGCGTCCGCAAGCGGATCCAGTCGGCCTTCCTGAAGAATCTCCTGAAGCGGCAGGGCACGGCGTTGTTTGGCCGCGCCCTGCCCTTCGGGATAGGCGCTGTTGTGGGTGGGGCCGGTAACCTCATGATGGGCCGCGCAGTGGCCAGGAACGCCCGCGAGGCTTTTGGGCCGATGCCGGACACCATTCCCGGCGAGCTGACCGCCGCTGCCGCGCCGGACAACCTGACGCTGGAAGGCAACACACTTGGATCTCAACGCTGACGTAGGGCAATCATTCGGCTCCTGGACCGCAGGAGGCGATCCGGCTATGTTCCAGGTGGCCACCAGCGTAAATGTGGCGTGCGGCCTGCACGCCGGTGACCCCATCACCATGTTGGACAGCTGCAGGGCCGCCTACGAACTGGATGTCACCGTCGGGGCCCACCTCGGCTACCGCGATCTGGCCGGCTACGGCCGCCGCTCGCTGGATATGAGTTTTGATGAGCTGTTCGGCGACGTGCTGTACCAGCTGGGGGCGCTCGACGGCGTCGCGCATGCGGTGGGTGCCTCCGTTGACTACGTGAAGGCGCATGGTGCGCTGTACGACACCACTGTCCGCGAGGCCGAGCAGGCCTCCGCCGTGGTGGCGGCCATCAACGCCTACGATCCCGGCCTGCCCATCCTGGGCCTCCCCGGCTCGGAGCTGCTGAAGCAGGCCAAGGAAGCGGGGCACCCGGTGTTCGTCGAGGCCTTCGCCGACCGTGCCTACCGCGCCGATGGCAGCCCGGTGCCGCTTTCCGAGGACGATGCCGTCCTGTACGACGTCGATGCGGTTGTGGAACGGGCCGTCCGCCTGGCCACGCGAGGCGAAGTGGCGGCCGTGGACGGAACTGTCATTGCGGTCCGGCCGGACTCCCTGTGCATTCACGGTGGGACACCTGAAGCCGTGGAGATGGCGGTCCGGATCAGGGCAGGACTTGAGGCAGCAGGCGTCCAGTTCGAGCCGTTCGCGTAAGTCTTCGACCCAGGTATTTGGTGGCGCGGCCCAAAGGCATTGGCGCACCCCAAATATCCGGAGCGCAAAGGAATATGCGCTGCGTGGAGGACGGGTCGCGTCGAGATCGGATGTGCGCCGCACAGAAAACTGTTCGTGGTGGACCGATCAATTAGCCAAAGATGAGTTGCGCCACCGTGAAGATCGCAAGCCCCGCCAAGGAACCAACCACCGTGCCGTTGATGCGGATGAACTGCAGGTCCTTGCCCACCTGCAGTTCGATCTTCTGCGAGGTCTCCTCGGCATCCCAGCGGGCCACCGTGTCCGTGATGACCCCGGCGATGTCCGAGCGGTAAGTCTTCACCAAGTAGGCCGCGGCGTCCCCGATCCAGGCGTTGACCTTCCCCGCCAGTTCGGGGTCGCCCACCAGCCTGGTCCCGAAATCCCGCACAGCTGCCTTGAACTTGATGGTGAGTTCGCTGTCGGGATCGTCCACGGCACCGAGCAGCGCATTCTTGACGGTGCCCCACGTGCGGGACGCGAGTTCGCGCACCTCGGGATCACCCAGGACCTGGGCCTTGATGTCCTCGGCCCGGGCAATCATGGCCGGGTCGTGCTGAAGGTCCTGCGCGAGGTCGTTCAGGCACTTGTCGATCGACTGCCGCACCTGGTGGTTGGGGTCGGCCTGGACCGCCCGGACGAACTTCAAGATCTCGACGTACACCTTGTCGCCCACCAGCCCGTCCACGAACTGCGGCACCCAGGTGGGGGAGCGGTCGGACACCAGGCGGCTGACCGTCTCGTGGTTGTCGTCCACCCAGTCCGCGGCGCGGTCCACCATCAGGTCCACCAGCGTGTGGTGGTGCCCGTCATGGAAGATCCGCTCGGCGAGCCTGCCCACCGGCGGCCCCCACGGCGGGGTGAGCAGGTGCTTGCGCACCATGCCCTCGATGACGGCCTGGACGTCGTCGTCATTCAAAACCTTGAAGGCGCCGCGGATCACGGCGGCGCCTTCCTTGGCCACCCGCTCCGCACCGCCCGGCGCGGCCAGCCACTGGCCGGCACGGCCGGCGATGTTGACGCTGGCCAGCTTGTCCTGGACCACCTGTTCGGACAGGAAATTCGTCTCGACGAACTCGCCCAGGGAGGCGCCGATCTGGTCTTTCCGGCGGGGAATGATCGCGGTGTGCGGAATCTTGATGCCCATGGGGTACTTGAACAGGGCCGTGACGGCGAACCAGTCGGCGAGTGCGCCCACCATGCCGCCCTCGGCCGCCGCGCGCACGTACTGCAGCCACGGGTAGTCCTTCTGGAGGGCAAACGCGAAGACGAAGATCACGGCCATGGCAATGAGCAGGCTCAGCGCCAGCAGCTTCATCTTCCGCAGCGCTGCCGCTTTTTCGGCGTCACCGGCACCAGGATCACGAGCGACGACGGCGCCCGCCACCCGGGTGCCCTGAGGCACCTGCCGCGTCGCCTCCGCTGGTGCATCCTGCGCGGCGTGCCCGGTAGTTGCCTCAGAGTTCACCTGCATGTGCCAAGCCTAGCCCCGAAGGCGGAAGCCGGTCCGCTACCGTGTGAGCATGACAACTGACGAGTCTGTGCCGCAACGGCCGTTGGTCTACGCCCACCGGGGCTCCAGCGGCACCTACGCTGAACATACCCGCGCCGCCTACCTGCAGGCCCTGACTGACGGGGCCGACGGGGTGGAGTGCGATGTCCACCTGACCCGGGACCAGCACGTGGTACTGCTCCACGACGCCAACCTGGACCGGACCTCTGACGGCACGGGGCCGGTGGGGGACCGGACACTGCACGAACTGCGGCAGCTGGACTTTTCGTCCTGGAAGGGGGCGCGTATCCCCGAAGCCTACGGCGCCCGTTCCGAGCAGTTCCTGACCCTTCCGGAGCTCCTGGACATCCTTCGCGGTGCGGGGCGACCCGTGGGCCTGGCCATTGAGCTCAAGCATCCAAGCCCTTACCAGCTCAAGCTGGAGGACCGGGTACTGGAAGTGCTCCGCAGCGAAGGCTGGGATCCGGAAAGCTCCACGCTGGACAACGTGGCCGTGACCTTCATGAGTTTCAGCCCCGATTCCGTCCGCCACCTCCTGGAATCCGTCCCGCCCCGGTACATTTGCCAGCTCGTGGACGATCTCACCGTCCACGAGATACGCGGCGGACTGGGCGTGGGTCCGATTACCGGCGGAGCGATCGCCAACCTGATGAAGGCCACCCAACTCGAGGGCGAACAAATCCTGGACGACTGCCTGGTGGGCATGGCGGGTCCCGGCATCGACTACGTCCGCGAACGCCGGGACACCGTCCGCCGCTGGCTGGACTCCGGCCGGCGCTTCAGGGTCTGGACGGTCGACGCTCCCGAGGATGTTGACCTGTGCCAGGACCTGGGCATCCAGGAGATCACCACCAATGTGCCGGCCCGGGTCCTGGGCCAGCTCCGCGTGGCGTCACCGCAGGCGAAGTAGAACGGCCGTGGCGGAGGGCGGCGTCGACGGATCCTTCCCGCGCAGGTGGTGGGCCGGTCCGCTGGACGTGGAGGGCCTGGCCCTGCACTCGGTGGGGGCAGCGGCGGACGCGCTGAACCGGTACACGGGTGACGCGGGCCGGTTCAGCACCACCGCTGCCATGACGGCGGCAGCCTTCGACTCCTTCGGGCACTTGCAGATCGACGGGCGCCAGCTGCAGGGCTTCGCGCCGCTGTCGGGCTTCCGGCGCACCGCGGACGGCTGGATCCGGCTGCACGCCAACTACCCGCACCATGAGCAGCGGCTGCTGCAGGCGCTGGGGGCGTCCTCCGCCGATGCCGCGGACCAGGCACTCCGCGGCATGCCGTCGCTGCAGGCCGAAGCTGCCATTCAAGGCAACGGCGGTATCGCCGCGGCGGTCAGGACCCGCAGCGAATGGCTGGCGACGGAGATGGGCCGGGCCGCCGGCCAGGGACCCTGGGTCGCGGTGGAGTTTGCCGCGGGCGGGACGGCCGGCCTGGGCCTGGGTGACTTCGCGGCAACAACCCCGGGTCGTCGGCACACTGGTGGCCGGCCCTTGGACGGCATCCGTGTCCTGGACCTGACCAGGGTCATCGCAGGGCCCGTCGCTACCCGTTTGCTGGCCGCGCTCGGAGCGGATGTCCTCCGGATCGACCCGCCGGCTTTCCCCGAGATCGCGGACCAGTTCGTGGACACGGCGTTCGGCAAGCGCAGTGCGGAAGCCGATCTTGGTCTCCCGGCGAACCAGCACAGCCTGCGGCAGCTGCTGGCCGGTGCGGATGTAGTGGTCACCGGCTACCGGCACGCCGCCCTGGACCGTTTTGGGCTCAACCCCCGTGAACTGCTGGCGGAACACCCGGGCCTGGTGGTGGTTACCCTCAACAGTTGGGGCAGGACCGGGCCCTGGAGCGGCCTGCGCGGCTTCGACAGCATTGTCCAGGCCGCCTGCGGGATTGCCCACGCGTACGGGAAGAACGACGACGACGGGTGGCGCCCGGGTGCCCTTCCGGTCCAGGCTCTGGACCACGCCACGGGGTACGGCGTGGTGGCGGCAGTGATCCACCTGCTCGACAGCCGCAGGCAGGCGGGGGCGGGTGGCGCCGCGCACCTGTCACTGGCCCGGACGGCGGAGGAACTGTTTGCGTTGCCGGACACCGAGGCAGGCCGCGGGGAGCTGGCAGCACCGGAGTACCGCACCATGGACAGCCCCTACGGCGTGCTCCGCTACGTTGGGCCGCCGCTGCTTTCCGGGGGGCGGCCCCTGGACTATCCGTCTCCGCCCCCGGCCTACGGCAGCTCCACGCTGACCTGGGCCTGAAGGAAAGGCCCCGCGTCGCCTCTTTTCCGCCCCGCCGCGGCCGGCCCAGCCGGGTTTCGAGCGCCGGCTCCTGCTGTGGTTGAGTGGTTCCATGTCTTTTCCCCGGTCCGGCCCCGCTGCCCAGGACCTGCCCTTGAACGTCCCGCCGTTGCACGGCCGTCCGCTCCAAGGCTTGTCCGCCGCGGCCATGGGCGCCCTCCTGCTGGCCAGCGCCGGAAAGCATTTCCGGGACCCTGGTTTCTTCCGTGACGTTGTTCCGGAATACCTCTGCCGAGTGGACCCGCAACCCGGCCTGTCCCGGGTGCCCCAGCACCCGCTGGCGCTCCTTTCCCGGGACGAATGGATCGCGGTAAGCGGGCTGCTGGAACTGGCTGCCGCCGTCGGCATCCTCCTCCCGCCCACCCGGAAGCTGACTGCCACCGCCCTCACCGGGATGTTCACCGCATTCCTGGCAGGGCACGTCGACGCCCTGGTGCGGGCGTACGGTCCGGAGGGCTCACCCCGCCGCCGGAAGATCCACTCGCTGCGGCTCCCGCTGCAGGCGCCACTGATCCTGTGGGCCTGGAGCCTGCGAAAGCCGGCCTCGCCAAGGTGCCCGCCGGGACGCCGGCCGTGAAACTGACGGGCTCGCCGGCGGTGAAGGTGGGAATCTCCATCAGCATCGCCACCGGCCTGTATGGAATCTCCTTTGGGGCGTTGTCAGTGACCTCCGGCCTCAACCTGTGGCAGACCATGGCGCTGAGCCTGCTCCTGTTCAGCGGCGGCTCGCAGTTCGCGTTCATCGGTGTTGTGGCCGGAGGAGGCTCGGGTATCGCGGCCATGAGCGCCGCCACCTTGTTGGGCATGCGCAACGGCATCTACGGCATGCAGTTGAACGCGCTGCTGAGGCCCAGTGGCTGGCGCAAGTACGTGGGGGCGCAGCTGACCATCGACGAGTCCACCGCCACCAGCACCGGACAGACGGATCCGGCCGAGCAGCGCCGCGGATTCTGGACCGCCGGGATTGGCATTTATGTGCTGTGGAACGTCTTCACGCTCGTCGGCGCGCTGGCCGGGAGCGGACTGGGCGATCCCAAACAGTGGGGACTCGATGGCGCCGCCGTGGCAGCGTTCCTCGCGCTGCTCTGGCCGCGGCTCAAAGGCCGGGAGCCCGTTGCGATCGCGGTGGCGTGCGCCGTAGCCACCGTGAGTGCCGTGCCGTTCGTGCCGCCAGGGGTCCCTATCCTGGTGGCAGCTGTGGTGGCGGCGCTGGCGGGATGGCTGAGCCACGGCCGGCGTGACGAAGGACTTGAACCGGACATCGAGCCATACGGGCACCCCGCCGGCCGCCATGCGCGCGGGAGTGCACCGAATGCGGGGGCGGAGCGCGGCGACACCACAGGCCCGGCGGCAGCCCCATGAGCCTGTGGATCTGGGTGTTGATCGCGTGCGTCCTTGCCTACGCGTGGAAACTGGTGGGGTATTTCGTTCCTGCCAAGCTCCTGGCGGACCCGCGGGCTTCGCGTATTGCCGGCACCATGACCATCGGGCTGCTCGCCTCGCTGACCGTGGTCAACGCCGTGGCATCCGGGCAGGCGCTGGCGGCCGACGCACGGCTGGGTGCGCTGGCGGCGGCCGCGGTGGCCTTGGCGTTCCGCGCGCCTTTCCTGGTGGTGGTTATCGCCGGGGCAGGAACGGCGGCGCTGCTGAGGTTGCTGGGCTGGAACTGACCACCACCATCCACGGAGTGATATAGATCACGCCCTGTGCGGTTTGCCGGTTGTACTATGAAATCGGCTTATGCAGCTGGCCACGGCATTCGCGATGAACGGCACCCATGGAAAACAAGCTGCAGGTGGCAAGGGACGTGGCGGGCGGTCGCCCGCACAAAAATGCTCGACGCCGGGCAGGACTTCCCGAGAAACGGTTCTTCAAGCGCTTTGCGGGCTTGTCGGACGTGCCGCCGGAGGACCTCGAAATCCTGTCGCAGCGGTTCCAGGCGGCACTCGACGTGGACCCGTCGTCGTCCGCCCCTGCCTTGCAAGCCCTGGTGCGCCGGGAGCTCCGCAAACGGGCTGAGGGCGGCAGGGCCTAACGCCCCCAGCATTCCGGGTGCCGCGTATGGTGCACTGGAACAGAGGCGGCCCTCATGGGCGCCGCCACAAAGGAGGAACCGAAATGGACGAACAGTCACGGCCCGCCGGGCCGGAAGACAGCCAGGGCACCGAAGACGCCGGGAAGAACAGGCCGGACGATTACTCCGCCGGGAGTTCGGCAGCGGAGCAGCCCGCGAAGCAGCGATCCGCCTATCTCGATCCCCGCGGCTCGGAAGGAACCCGGGAATTGCGGGACACCGCCAGGCGGCGCCGGGATGCGGAAGAAAAGCTGCAGCAGCACCTGATGGAAGCGAAGGAACACATTCCCAACGAGTTCCACGAACACCACCCGCATGCCCACGACACCGAACCGGGCCGGCCCGAGGGCAAAGGCGATGCTGCAGAAAAGGCCCCGGAAGAATCCTGACTGCCGTGCCCGGCATCGAACAGGGGCGGGTTGTATTTCCGTGCTGTCCGGGATGAGCCCCGGGCGGGGCTCGCTGGCTAAGCCAGTCTTTGGCTGGCTCCATCGGGCGAAGCGGCCCTGCGGCAGCTTTCCTCGACTGCCATCTCGTACCACGCCTCGGCGCCGAACTCGGGCTCGGGCGTATCAAGGTTCTGGTAGAGGGCGTCCAGCAGCTCCGCGAGTTCCGCAGGCTCCAGGGCCGGGAGGACTTCCTCGGGCCCACGGGGGTCCGTGAGGTAGCGGACAAGGTGTGAACTGTTCATTGCAGTGCTGCCATTGCGCGGCGGAAGGGCGCAAAATTGCTCATGGGTCGCCTCCAGCTGAAATTCCCGCGGCTGGCTGCTTAACCTCTCCAGATTCTATGGCACTGGACAAGGCCCCCACAATGACCCCGCACCGAAGTGGACCCGGCACGGCGGCTCCGCGCCGGATGGCCAGTGGGCCAGCGCTGGTTCAGGCTGTGGGGGCCGGGACAGGCACGTGCGCGGGAAGCGGACGCGCCGGCCGGTCGGCGCGGATGGCATCCTCCACCAGCGCCAGGGGCCGCCGCCACGCATCGGAGCCGGGCTCCATGGTGTCCACCACGCCGATCAGCATGGCAAGCAGCCGGAACATGTCGGTCATGGAAATGTCGGCACGCAGCGTGCCCTGTCCTTGTCCCCGGACCAGCAGCACACTGATGGACTCCATGAGCGAACCGGTGATCCCGGTGAGGAGTTCCCGCCGCCCGGCGACGGCGCACAGCAGGTTGGCGTCGGCGCTGGCGGCCGCCATCAGTGCTTCGAGTACGCGCAGCAGCCCGGCTGTGGCGTCGATATCGGCAAGGGCGCCGTCCATGACGGGGTCCACGGTAAGGCGGAGTTGCCGGTTGAGGGCGGCGAGGACCAGTTCTTCCTTGTCCGCGAAGTTCCGGAACAGGGTCGCCGGGCCCACCCCGGCAGTTGTTGCGATGGTTTGGAGCGGCACTTCGGGGCCGAATTCCCGGAAACACTGGCGCGCCGCCGTGATGATCTTGTCCACGTTCCGCGCTGCGTCCGCACGGAGGGGCTTTCGGGCGACTGCGAGGCTCATGGCCAAAAGGTTAGCAACGGAGGCTCGGGCCAGCATGGTTACCGCACGGTAGGCGCTTATGTGACGGCCGCTGCCGGTGGTCCGGCCTGCGGCGGGCAGGATCCGCGTGGGACACTGGGGGCATGTTGCTTGCATTTTCCGTGGCTCCCTCAGGTGTTCCCAGCGAGGGCGCCAGGCCCGACGACGCATCAGTGCACGACGCCGTTGCCGCCGCGGTAAAGATCGTCCGGGAATCGGGGCTGCCCAACCGGACGGATTCCATGTTCACCACCATCGAGGGTGAATGGGACGAGGTGTTCGACGTCGTCAAGCGTGCCACCGAGGCCGTTGGACGTTACGGCAGCCGCGTGTCGCTGGTGATCAAGGCTGATATCCGGCCCGGCTACTCGGGCGAACTTACAGCGAAAGTGGACCGCCTGGAAGGCGCGCTGGCCCAGGAATCCTGAGCCGGCGGGAGGGCCGGACGCATCTGGACCCCCACGGCGCCCCGTGCCAAACTGTGCCCATGTTCGAGCACAAGCCCCGGCCGGAGTGGATAGCCACCGAAGAGTTCCTGTCCCGAACCGTGGTGCATCCGGACGCGGCCCTCCAGCAGGCCATCCGGGCGGCGGCGGACGCCGGGATGCCCGCCATCGAGGTGGCACCCAACGCCGGGAAGCTGCTGAAGCTGCTGGTCCAGATGTCAGGGGCCCGCCGCATCCTGGAAATCGGAACGCTGGCCGGCTACAGCACCATCTGGCTGGGCCGGGGCCTTCCGCCCAGTGGCACGCTGGTCACATGCGAATACCTGCCCCAGCACGCCGAGGTGGCGTGGGCGAACATTGACGCCGCCGGCCTGGGGGAGAAGGTGGAGATCCGGCTCGGGCCGGCGCTCGACACCCTTGCAGCCCTCGAGGAAGAAGACCGGGAACCGTTCGATTTCATCTTCATTGACGCCGACAAGCAGAACAACAGCCGCTACCTTGAGTGGGCCGTCAGGCTGGGCAAGTCGGGTGCAACCGTGGTGCTGGACAACACCATTTGGGAGGGGGCAGTCCTGGACCCGGGCATGGATCCGGTCAATGCGCCCGGAATCATTGACGCCCTCACGCTTCTGGGCAATCATCCGCGCCTGGACGCCACCGTGATCCAGACCGTGGGCACCAAAGGCTGGGACGGATTCGCCCTTGCCCGCATCCTCCCGCCAAATAGTAAGTAAGCTGTGTAGATGCGTCCGGGGGCCGGACGCTCACAGCGACGATGGAGGAACGTTTGCCAGCGGAAACCACTCCTGTCCTCCTTGGCTCCACTGCCGCCGGCATCTCCCCGTGGAGCCCAATCCTCCGCGCAGTTCCGGACGCTGCGGGCGACGTCACTGCCCTGCTGGCCATTGCCGTGGAAGCGGGCGAAACCTGGCCGCGTCCCGGTGCAGGCCGGACGCTGCTCTTGTGGGAAGCTTGGCCTCCGTCGCCGCCATCGACGTGGCGGCAGCCCGGGTATTTGAGCCGCATTTGGACGCCATTGCCATTCTTTCCCAGGCCGCCGGCACGGCTACCGCTGACCAGCCGGCCGGGGACGGCGTCGGAGCGTCATGGGGCGTCTTCGCGGCGGAGGCCCCCGGCGTCAGCCTGCAGGCCAGGCGCGACGGCGGCACGGTGGTCCTGGACGGGGCCAAACCGTGGTGCTCCTTGGCTGCAAGCCTGGACCGTGCCGTCATCACCGCCCACACGGACGACGGCGGCAGGGCGGCTTTCGCCGTCGACCTCCACAACGCCGGGGTCCGGTGCGAAGAGCCCGCCTGGGTGGCGCGCGGCCTCCGGGAAATCCCCAGCGGAACCGTGCATTTCGACCAGGTTCCGGCAGTGGCCCTGGGCGGAACCGGTTGGTATCACAGCCGCCCCGGCTTCGCGTGGGGAGGCATGGGCGTGGCCGCCTGCTGGTTGGGCGGTGCGGTGGGCGTGGCCCGCGATTTCCGCGCCGGCCTGCTGGCCGGCGCCGACGCAGGGAGGGAACCGGACCAAGTGGCGTTCGCCGCCCTCGGCGAGGTGGACCGCACCCTCACTGCCGCCATGCAATACCTTGCCCGCACCGCGGCACGCATCGACGACGGCAGCCTGGGCGCCGCCGGCCAAAGTACCTGGAGCGAAGCCCAGCGTGTCCGCGGAACCGTCGCGGCCGCCGTCGAACGCGTCCTGCACCTGGTGCTTTCCAACCGGGGCCCCGGCCCACTCGCCTTCGACGAACGCTATGCCAAACGGACGGCGGACCTGGGACTGTACGTGCGCCAGCACCACGGGGCGCGGGACGACGCCCAGCTGGGCCGCCTCACGCTCAAGGGAGACTGCCCGTGGTGATTTTCTCGCACGCGGACCAAGGCACCGCCGAATCAGCCTGGGCCGGAAGCGAACTGGCGGTCGCGCCGGAACTGCCGCTCGGCCCCGCTGAACTCGCTGCGCTGCGCTTCGTGGTCCTGGCCGCCCATCCTGACGACGAGACCCTCGGCGCGGGCGGACTCATGGCGCGGCTGGCCGCGCTGGGCGCGCAAGTGGAAGTCCTCCTGTGCACGGCGGGGGAGGGATCCCACCCGGATTCGCCCACCACATCACCCGAGGAGTTGGCGCAGGCCCGGTTGGCGGAATTCGCCGCGGCACTGTCCGTCCTGGGAATGCGGGACCGGTGGCGCTTCCTCGGTTTACCGGACCGCGGCCTCGGCTCCCACGCGGACGCCATCGCCGCCGCCGTCAGGGATGCAGCGGCACGGCTGCCCGGGCGGCCCGACCAGCTGGTCCTGGTTGCGCCCTACCGTTCCGACGGCCACTCCGACCACGACGCCCTCGGTGCCGTGGCGGCGGAAACCGCCAGGAAGGACGGCTACGCACTGCTGGAGTACCCCATCTGGTACTGGCACTGGGCCACGCCCGGGGACCAGCACTGGCGGTCATGGGTCCGGTTCCCGCTGGACGGCGCGTCCGGCGCGGCCAAGGAACGTGCCATGGCCGCCCACGCCACCCAAGTCATGCCGCTGTCCCCGGCCCCGGGGGACGAAACCCTGCTGAGCCCCGAGTTCCTGGGCCATTTCGCCCGCAACTACGAAGTGTTTGCCTGGACACCGCCCAGGGACGCGTCCGGCCCGGGGCACTCCAGCCAGGATGCCGAGGAGGTTTTCGACGCCGTCCACAACGGCTCCGCCGACCCCTGGAATTACGCCTCGAACTGGTATGAGCGGCGCAAGCGGGCGATCACCCTCGCGGCCCTCCCGGATGAGACCTATGAGCGCGGCCTGGAAGTGGGCTGCTCCATCGGTACCCTCACGGAGGACCTCGCGGGCCGCTGCCGCAGCCTGCTGGCCGTTGATGCCAGTGGGACCGCGGTTCGCCGAGCCACGCAACGGCTTGACGGCAACCACGGGGTCCGCGTCGAGCAGCGAGTGGTCCCCGGCTCCTGGCCCGGCGGAACATTCGACCTGCTGGTGGTGTCCGAGGTCGGCTACTACCTGGCCCCCGGCGAGCTCGCTGACCTGTGGGACCGGGTGGAGGCCTCACTGGAACCGGGCGGGGTCCTGGTCCTGTGCCACTGGCGGCACCCGATCGACGGCTGGCAGCTCGACGGCGACACCGTCCACGCGCTCGCCCGCCAACGGTTGCGCTGGCCAACCACGGGGCTGTACCGGGAGCGCGACTTCGTCCTGGAAGTCCTGGTATGCCCGGCCCGCGGGACGGGCGTGGCATGACGCTGGCGGCCTCGGGGGGACCAGCCGCAGGGTTTCGGCACGGCATGGGGGCAACGCGGATCGACAAAGTGGCCGTCGTGATCCCGGCGCACAACGAGGAACAGGCCCTGGAGCGGGCGCTCACTTCAGCCGGCACCGCCGCGGACCGGCTGGCCGTGGACAGTCCCGGAACTGAGGCGGAGGTTGTTATTGTCCTCGACGCCTGCACGGACCGGTCGCTGGAGATAGCCGCCGGCTTCGCAGCCCGTGACCTCCGCTTCCGCGTCCTGCCCGTCGGTTTCCACAGTGTGGGAAAGAGCCGCCGGGCAGGTTGCGGGGCGGTGCTGGAAAGCCTGGGCGGTACCGGCGCGGCGGGTATTCCGGCACGTCGCCTGTGGTTGGCCAACACCGACGCCGATTCACAGGTACCGGAAGACTGGCTGCTCCGGCAGCTGGAACTGGCAGCCGCCGGAGCCGACCTTGTCCTTGGCTCCGTGGAGCCCGATGCCCATGGGACACACCACGAGCTGTTGGCCCGCTGGCACGCCCGGCATGCCTTGGCCGAGGACCACCCGCACGTCCATGGGGCCAACCTGGGTGTCCGCGCTTCGGCCTATCTTGCGGCCGGAGGCTTCCCTGGGATTGACCGCGACGAAGACAGGATCCTGGTGGAGCGGCTTCGCGCGGGCGGGGCAGCAATCGTTTCCACTGACACCACGCGCGTCCTTACCTCCGGGCGGACCAGCGGCCGCGCGCCCGGCGGGTTCGCCGCTTACCTCCTGGCGCTGGCACAACCCTGACGGCGCGTGCGTCCGGCGGTCACACGAGGTCCGGAGCGCTCGCCACGATGTAGTCCGCCGCCGCCGGTCCGGTCATGGAAAGGTTGTTGCTGTCGGGATCGATGCCTGCCTGCTGCAACGCCTCCCACAGGGAGGACGGGGTGTGGGGCTCGGCCTTATTCAGGAGGCACCAGCTGGTGTAAAGGCCATAGAGCTCGTCCCGTCCAAGGCCCAGTCCGGGCTCCCTGTCCGGGACAACTGCCTCGGCTAGGAACTGGTCAAAATGTGTAGCAGTCATGTTCGCTCATTTGGTTGGAGCTTGTATCCGCCGTCTGCTTCAGCGGCCACGCCGGTTCCCAAAAGGCCCCGGCAAGGTATTCACGAAACTATTGCAGGAGGCGCGGCTTGTCCAGTCACGCCGAAAGGGGGCAGGCCCCTGGGGGGGCCGACGGCGACTGGGGGGACTGGCCTCGGTCTCAGAAGAGGCCATCTCACCGCCGGCCCCGCTTCACCCCGGACCCCACAGCCCGGGAAACTTCGACAGGACCTTCACCATGAATTTTCCTCTTTCTCGAAGGTCCTGCCTAGTCCCTTCCTCCCTGGCCGGCCCGGACCGTTACATGTTGCTGCCCGGCCGGCCCCCGCCGTCGGACTCTCCCTCTTCGGCGCGGGCCCGGACCTTCTCGCGAACCTTGTCCCGGTGCCGTTCGCCACGGTTCTGCACGTCATTGCCCTCCTGGCCGTGCTTCTCCCGGAGTTCCCGGCCGTGCTTGATGTCTTCCTCGATCTGCTGCTGCAGTTTTTCGCTCTTTTTGGTGTCCCGGGGCGGCAACTGAATGGTTTCCTCGGCCTTGATGCCGGCCTGGAGTTCGCGGCCGCGCTCCACTTCGGCGTCGAATTCGGCTCCGAACAACAAGGACATGTTCAGGATCCACAGCCAGAGCAGCGCGACGATGACACCGCCAATGGCGCCGTAGGTCTTGTTGTAGCTGTTGGAGTACGCCACGTAGAAGCCGAAGGCCAGCGAAGCCAGCAGGAACACCACCAGGGCGATGGCCGAACCCATGCTCATCCACCGGAATTTCGGCTGTTTCACGTTTGGTGTGGCGTAGTAGAGGATGGCGATCGCCACGGTGATCAGCACCAGCATGACCGGCCACTTGGCGATGTTCCACACCGTCAGGAAGGCGCCTCCAAGCCCGATCAGGTTCCCGACGGATTCTGCCACAGGGCCGCTCAGCACGAGCATCGCCGCGATGACGACGACGATCAGCAGGTTCACGACGGTGACGCCGAGCATGGTGCCCCGCAGCTTCACGAAGGCACGGCCTTCATCGACTTCGTAGACACGGTTCATGGCCCTGCCGAAGGCACCGACGTAGCCGGACGCGGACCAGAGTGCCGTGAGGAGGCCCAGGACAAGGGTGAAGCCGGCGGCCGAGGAACTCGCGAGGTCCTGGACCACCGGCCGGATCGTCTCCACGGTCTGCCCGGGGGCGAAACCTTGGACGATATCCAGCAGGGCGGAGGTGGTCTTTTGCGGGTCGCCGAAGATTCCCAGGAGGGATACCAGCGCCAGCAGCGCCGGAAAGATCGAAAGTACGGAGTAGTAGGTCAGGGCCGCTGCCAGGTCCGGGCACTGGTCTTTGCTGAATTCCCGCAACGTCTTCCTGGCGATGTACTTCCAGGAGGGCTTCTCCAAGTCCCGGGGGCTCCCGGGTTTTCGCGAATCGTTCGGATCGGGGGCCTGGCCCGCCTTCGCGGTACTGGTCTCGGACGTGTTGTGAGTGGCCATTGAGGGAGTCCTCTCGATCTTGGGGCTAAGACGACAGGCCGACCCCGCGGGTGGCGGTGCCGGCCTGTCGTCTTAGGTGTTGCCTTTAGGGAGCCGCGGTAAGCGGAGCGTCAGCTGCTTTGGACGGTGTCCTTCGCATCTGCGGCACGGTCTTTGACGTCGTCGGCTGCGTGCTGGCCCTCAGCTTTGACGTTCTGGGCGGCGTCGGTTGCCGTGGCCTTGACGTTTTCCATGGCTTCCTGTGCCGGCTCCTTGAGGTCTTGGGCCATGTTTTTAGCGGCGTCAGTAAGTTCGGCGGCCAGTGGTTGGGCTGCCGTCTTGAGCTGATCGGCCGCTTCCCGCTCTTTCTGGCTTGGAGGAATCAGCGACGAGACCAGGAGTCCGGCCCCGAACGCGATGAGGCCTGCAGCCAGCGGGTTGCCAGCGGTCTTTGACTTCACCTGGCCCGGGGTTTGGGAGACGGCGTGGCCGGCATCGGAAAGCTTCGCCGAGACGGTGTCGCCAGCCTGGTGCAGGCTGTCCGCCGCGGAGTGCGCGCCGGCGCCCGCGTTGTTGTGGACGTTGGTGGTGGCGGTGTCTGCTGCACCCATGATTTTCTCCTTCATCCCGGTGGCCGCATCCTTGAGCTTGTCGGTCTGCCGGTGGACGATGTTGGACGGCGTGACTTTGTCGGCCACGGCGTCCACGTTTGTTCCCAGGCGTGCCCGGGTGGCTTCGATGTCTGCGCGGATGACGTCAGGGTTTTCGCTCATCGGTTTACCTCACCTGGTTTAAGGGTTGGGGGTATCTCAGAAAGGGTTTCGCCGGTCTGGGGCATGCCCTTGATTTGCTTCAGTTCCTTGCGGCCCATGGAGGCCAGGACAGCTGCAATGATGGCCCAGACCACGGCAGTGATCAGGGCGGACCAGCCCAGCGGCATGACGGCGCCGAGGGCGAACATCAGGGCCAAGGAAAGGAAAAGCAGGACAAAGTGTCCGCCAATCCCGGCGCCGGCCAGCATGCCGGATCCTTTTCCTGCGCGGGTGGCGGTCTGTTTCAGTTCAGCCTTGGCCAGATCGACTTCCTGGCGCATCAGGGTGGACAAGTCCCGGGTTACGTCGCCGAGCAACTCCCCGAGGGAGGCGTTGTCCGCTTTCACGTGCGCTGCGCTTGGCGGCGGCTCAGGTATGAAGCTGCTCATCAGAGTCCGCCAGCCTGGCCGCCCCTGGAGCGGTCCCGGGTCAAGAGGTCATCCGCCATTGGGTCATCGGCCAATTCGCGGTCGCGCAGGGCGTCATCGGAAACCTGGTTTCCGGACCACGGTTCCTCCACCAATTGCGGGCTGTCGAGGCCGCTGGCAGTCGATATGGACTCGGGGTAGCTGCTGCCCGGCGCGCCGCCGTCGTATCCGGCCGTGGTGGTGGCCGGACCGGGCAGCTGGACTGGCGGCGGAGGCACTACTCCACCGGCGGCCGGCGGCTGGCCGTATTGGTCCGGGGATGCCGTGCCTGCGTGCTGGCCGGAAAGGCCGGTGGTACCTGCGGGTGACTCCGGGGCACCCGCTGTGAGGCCCCTGGTGAGGCGTCCGGCGAGGACGCCGGCTCCGGCGGCGAGGAGCAGGAACGTGCCGGGCCGGTTGCGGGCGAACCGCTGGACCTCGTTCAGGAGGTCTCCGGGTTCCCGGTTCTCCAACCAAGTGGCGATCGAGGATGTCCGCTCGGCCGCCTGCCGGACCAGGTCGCTGGCCATGCCTTGCTGGTCCGGGGCGCTGGCCATGCTGTGCAGCTGGCCGGAAATGTTGCGGATGCCTTCCGCAGCCTTCTGCTGCTGCGTTGCGGCCTCGCTCGTGAGGCCTGACTTGGCCTGGTACAACAGGTCCTGCGCGTTGGACTTTGCCTCCGAGGCCACGTTGGCTGCCTCTTCCTTGGCAGTCTGTGCCACGTTCTGTGCGGAACCCGCTGCTGTCCTGGCTACGCCTGCCGCCTCGTCCTTGGCAGCTTCGGTGCGTGAGGACGCAGAACCGGTGCCGGCACTCTCCGGCATGGTCCGGGTTTGTTCGTAATCGGCGGGTGCGTACCCGTTTCCGCTCTCAGCGCCATAGCTGGCTGCCGGAGACGGAAAGGTTGCGGGCCGGCGCTCGCCGGGGATTCCTGTATGGGCCTGAGGAGCCGTGTTTGCGGTGTCCTCGGGCCATTGGTTCTCCGTCATCTTCGCTCTTCCTTTCAGAAAGAAGGCTGGTTGCTGATCAAGAACCAGCGGTACTGGCCGTAAAATAGTAAGCATGTTTACTAATGAAAGGTAAGTACCCTTGCTAATTGGGTTCTAACCGTTCGAGTAAAAATGTCAGCCGGAATGGCTCTGGCCTGCCCGGTCACAACGAAGTGGGAAGTGGTGGGAAACATGGACACAGCTCCATGGGTATGGGTAGTGGTTGCGGTTGTCGTCGTGGCCCTGATTGTGGTGCTGCTCCTCTCCGGCGGACGGCGCCGCAAGGCGATGCAGGAGAAACGGGACCAGGAGAATCGGGAAAAAGCGGCCGAGATCCGCCGCAAGGCTGAAAACATGGAACTCGACGCCCGCGAACGGGAAGCCAAGGCCATCCGTGCGCGCGCCGACGCCGAGCAGGCCCAGGTGGACGCGGCCCGGCTGCGGCAGGAAGCCGAGGAACGCAGCCGGGAAGCGCAGTCCCTCCGCAGTGACGTTGCCGGCCACGCCCGCGAGGCGGACGAGTTGGATCCCGACGTCGGCCGTGACGGCACCCGCCGCGGCGTGCACGAGACGGGCCGGGACAGGCAGGTACAGGCCGGGGCTGCCAACCATGGCGGCAATGCGGCCGACGTCGGGCATGACCCGGCCGTGCATCGCGAAACTGGGCGCCACGGTACTGTAGGCAACGACCTGCCGCAGGCCGGGGCTGGGCACCGTGACGCTGCGGGCAACGACCTGCCGCACTCTGATACTCGGCACCATGACTCTGTGGGCAGCGACGCTGCGGGCGCTGACGCGGAGTCCAGTGATGCGCGGCGCATTGACGCAGAGCGCCCTGATTCCCCAACTGTGGATCCGCGGACTGAGGCCGGTCGGCGGAACACCAACGACGACGCGGACCGCGATGTGCGCGACGTGAAGAACCCGCACGCGGGCCTCTAAGCTGGTTTGCTTCCGCTGCGGCGTGGGAACGGAAGGAGGTTCCTTCTTCCGTTCCCACGCCCGCGCGGGCGGACAAGGATTGTTTTATAAGCAGCCTTATGATTTCCTGCTTCTAAGTCTTGCCGCAGGCTTTCGGAACCAGACCGAGGGAAACAGCACCCATGCCCGAATCCTTTGCCGCCTTGGCCGCGAACACTGCCCTGTCCCATCAGCAGGCCGAAACACCTGATCCGCCATCTCCACCGGCCGCCTCGGAGCGTTCGCAGGGAGCATCCGAAAACGACATGGTTTTGAGGTACCTGGACCTCGCCGAGGCCTTGGCCGCACGGTTTGAAGCGCGCGGCAGGGAACGGGCGGACCTCAACCAGGTCGCCTACCTGGGACTGGTGAAAGCCGCCCGCGGATTCGACGAGGCCAAGGGGGAGAGTTTCCCGGCCTACGCCGCGCCCACCATCACCGGTGAACTCAAAAGGTATCTCCGCGACCGGACATGGGTGGTCCGCCCCCCACGCCAGGTCCAGGACTTGAGGACCCGCCTGTTCAGGGCGGAGCCGGAACTCACCCAGTCCTTGGGCCGGATCCCCAGTGTGGCCGAATTGGCCGGAGAGCTGGGCACGGATCCCGTGGACGTGCTGGAAGCCATGTCGGCCTCCAGCAGCATGCACCCCGACTCCCTCGACGCGGTGAGTCCCCACTCCGAGGCCCCCTCCATTGGTGAGATGCTGGCCAGTCCTGAAACGCCGCTGGAGAGGCTTGAGGAGCTCGCCGGCCTGCGCGCTGCCATGAAGGACCTGACGGAATTGGATCGGGAACTGCTGTACCGCCGCTATTTTTGCGAGGAAACGCAGGTGCAGTTGGGCAAGCGGCTCGGTATGTCCCAAATGCAGGTTTCCCGTCGCCTGGCGAGGGTGCTGACGGAATTGCAGCGCCGGCTGGAAGAAGGCGCCGGCATGGACGGTCCGGTCGGGGACCGCAAGGCGAGGACGGAACGGGAAGCGCGGACGGCCTCTTCGGCCAACCAGGTGGTTCCGTTCCGCCGGCCCAGGAAGACCGCTCTTCCAGGCGTCGCGGGCAGGGGACGCCTCGGCTGCACAGGCACCAGTTGAACGGATCCGGCGTGGCCACGCGGCAGCGTTCACGCCATGAGGCACGCTGACCGGGCGTCGACGGCTTCAACTAGGGTTGAACCATGAGGGAAAGCGGGCGCCGGTAATGGCCAAACGAGGAAAGCCGGGAGGCCGGGGCCGGTCCGCAGGCGTGGTGGAGGTGCCCAAGGGCGCCGCGCCGGACGGTCCCGTCGAAGGCGTCTACTACATCGACACCGGCGACTGCGAGCTGATCGCGGACCAGGACAACTCCACCGGATGGCTGCTGAAGATCAACGGTGTCATGAGCTCGCACATCGACCTCGCCGACCCCCTGTTCCTGGACTTTGAATATATGCGCTGGATGGCGGCGCTCATCGAGTCCCGATGGCCGCCGTCCGCCGGAGTCACCACCGTCGCCGGGACCGCCCATAAGCTCCGCGGCCTGCACCTGGGCGGGGGTGCGTGTTCCATGGCACGCTATTTCGCCGCCGCCTACCCTGATGCCCGGCAGGTGGTGGTGGAACTGGACGGCAAGCTCGCTGAATACGTGCGCGGCTGGTTCGACCTCCCGAAGGCGCCCCTGCTCCGCATCCGCGTGGGGGAGGCCCGGGCCGTGACCGAAACCCTCACGGAGCACACCAGGGACTTCATCATCCGCGATGTCTTTGCCGGGGCCTTCACCCCGCGGCCGCTCACCACCGCCGAATTCACCGCCCACGCCAAGCGGGTCCTGGCACCGGGCGGCTTGTTCGTTGCCAACTCGGGGACGCCCCGGACCTCAAGAACGCGCGGGAGGACGCCGCCACCATCGCCGCTGCCTTCAAACACACGGTGATCATCGCCGACCCCGCCATGCTGAAGGGCCGGCGCTACGGCAACATGGTGATGGCCGGCAGCGACGTCCCGTTCGGCGACGATCCCCAACTTCGGCGCCGGCTCCTTGGCGGCGCCGTCCCCGCCCATCTCTGGGACGATGCCCAGGTCCGGGCCTTCGCGGCCGGTGCGCCGGTCCGGCATGACGAGCCGGTTGAGCCAAGCATCCGGTGATCTAACCCCGGCCCAGGAGCGCGCCACGGTGCTCGGCCATCCGTTCCCGCAGGGCCTGCACGACGGCGGCCACCGCCGGGCGGCGGAGCGAGTCCGGGCGCAGGACCATCCAGTAGGGGAGCAGTTCACCGATTTCGCCAGGCAGCAACCGGACCAGGTCGTCATGGAGATCGCCCATGAAGCACGGCAGGAATCCCACCCCGGCGCCTGCCCGGGTGGCCTCCACATGGACGAACACATTGGTTGACGTCAGGCCCTCGCGCATGGCCGGCACCAGCCGCCGCGGCGCATCGAGATCGTCCACCTGGAGCATCGAATCCACGAAATAGACCAGGGGATGCTCATTGAGTTCGGCCACGGTGGCCGGAGTTCCATGCTCTGCAAGGTAGGTGCGGGAGGCATACATTCCCAGCCGGTATTCGCCCAGCCGGATGGCCTCCGCGCGGTGCACCTGCGGCTCGCCCACCACCACCTCGATGTCCAGCCCGGAGCGCTGCTGCAGTGCCCGGCGGGTCATGGTTACCACCTCCACGCTCAGGCCGGGATGGTCCCGGCGCAGCCGCGCCACGGCCGGGGCTGCGATGTAGGCGCTGAAGCCGTCGGTCGCCGTCATGCGTACGACGCCGGTAATCGGGTCGGGCGCCTGGCCCGCCGGTCCCAGCGTGCCCAGCACCTCTTCGACCTGTTCGGCCACCTGCACAGCCCGCTCGCCCAGTTCGGTGAGTTCCCAGCCGCCGGCGGCCCGGGACAGGACCCGGCCGCCAAGCGACTTCTCCAGGGCGGCGATCCTGCGCGAGACGGTGGTGTGGTTCAAGCCCAAGGCTTGGGCCGCCGTCGTGAATTTCGCAGAGCGGGACACCGCCAGGAGGACCAGCAGGTCGTCGGGATTGGCATTCATATCTGCAATTGTGCACATGCCTGGTGCCTCTTTGGGCATTGAACTGCAAAGTTTGTGCAGCAATACTCATCTGAGTCACTTGTGCTGGAGATCACAGCACGTGTCAATGTGGACACTGAGGAGAACCATGAGCGTTGAGCACAGCCAGGCAAACGAAGCCAGGTACGCACCCAAAGGAACCGGACTGAAGAAAATCGTTGCTGCCTCCATGGTGGGCACAGTGGTGGAATGGTACGAGTTTTTCTTGTACGCCACCGCCGCCACCCTGGTCTTTGGCAAGTACTTCTTCCCGTCCACCGGCAATGACCTGGACGGCATCATCCAAGCCTTCCTGACCTACGCGGTGGGCTTCATTGCCCGGCCGCTGGGTGGCATCGTCTTCGGCCAGATCGGCGACAAGCTCGGCCGCAAGCCCACGCTGCAGCTGACGATCGTCATCATCGGCGTGTCCACGTTCCTGATGGGCTGCCTCCCCGGTTTCGCCGACATCGGATACCTGGCCCCGGCCCTGCTGGTGGCGCTGCGGTTCATCCAGGGCTTCGCGCTCGGCGGTGAGTGGGGCGGCGCCGTCCTCCTCGTGGCCGAACACAGCCCGGACAAGACCCGCGCCTTCTGGTCCAGCTGGCCCCAGGCCGCCGTCCCCGTGGGCAACCTGCTGGCCACCCTGGTCCTCTACATCATGTCCACCACCCTCAGCAGCGAGGCATTCCTCGGCTGGGGTTGGCGCGTGGCCTTCTGGCTCTCCGCGGTGATCGTGTTCGTGGGCTACTACATCCGGACCAACGTCAGCGAATCACCCATCTTCCTCGAAGCCAAGGAACTGGTGGAGAAGGAACAGGCCGTCAGCTACGGAGTGTTCGAGGTTGTCCGCAAGTACCCCAAGGGCATCTTCCAGGCCATGGGCCTGCGGTTCGCCGAAAACATCATGTACTACCTGGTGGTCAGCTTCGCGATCGTCTACCTCAAGAGCGTGCACAAGTACGACACCTCATCGCTGCTGCTGGCACTGCTGATCGCGCACGTGGTCCACTTCGCGATCATCCCGCAGTACGGCCGCCTGGCGGACCGGATCGGACGCAAGCCCGTCTACCTGGCCGGCGCCATCCTCGGGGCCACCTGGCCGTTCTTCGCCTTCCCCATGTTCGACACCCGCAACGCCGTGGTCATCGTCCTCGCCGTCACCATCGGCCTGTGCCTGCACGGCCTGATGTACGCCGGACAGCCTGCCATCATGGCCGAGATGTTCCCCACCCGCATGCGGTACTCCGGTGCATCCCTCGGTTCGCAGGTAACGTCGATCTTCGCCGGCTCGCTGGCGCCGCTCCTGGCCACCCAGTGGCTGAAGGACACCGGCTCGTGGGTGCCGACGGCCATCTACCTGCTCATTGCCTGCGCCATCACCGCTGTGGCCGTGCTGAGCCTGAAGGAAACCAAGGGCATCGCCCTGGAGGACGTGGACAAGAAAGACGCCACCCGCGAAGGATTGCTCGCGGCCGGCCGCCGCTAGGCTGCTGGAGCCGCTGGACCGTTTTTGGGCGCATGAAGGAGAACTGCAATGGATAACACGTTGAATGGACGCAAGGCACTGGTCACCGGCGGTGCCAGCGGAATCGGTGCCGCCTGCGTGCGCGCACTCGCGGCCCAAGGGGCGAAAGTGGTGGTGGCCGACGTCGACTCCGCCGCCGCTGCCAAGCTCGCCGACGAGGTGGGCGGCACCGCCTGGGCCGTGGACCTCCTGGACGTGGACGCGCTGGCCACCCTCAGCCTGGATGTGGACATCCTGGTGAACAACGCGGGAATCCAACGCATCAGCCCCATCCAGGACTTTGACCCGGCGGACTTCCGCAGGATCATCAGCCTGATGCTGGAGGCGCCGTTCCTGCTGGTCCGGGCCGCCCTGCCGCACATGTACGCCAACAAGTTTGGCCGCATCATCAACGTGTCCTCGGTGCACGGTATCCGTGCTTCCCCGTTCAAGAGCGCGTACGTATCCGCCAAGCACGGCCTCGAAGGGTTGAGCAAGGTGACGGCGCTGGAGGGCGGGGAGCACGGTGTCACCTCCAACTGCGTTAACCCGGGCTACGTTCGCACGCCCCTGGTGGAGAAGCAGATCGCGGACCAGGCCCAGGTGCACGGGATCGACGAGTCTGAGGTCCTGGCCAAGGTGATGCTCACCGAATCGGCCATCAAGCGTTTAGTGGAACCGGACGAAGTGGCGTCCCTGGTGGCGTGGCTGGCCTCGGACGGTGCCGGTATGGTCACGGGGGCCAGCTACACCATGGACGGCGGCTGGTCTGCCCGGTAGGTTACCCCGTTAGTCCAGCGGTTTGACCACGCGGTGGTCGTAGAAGAAGACGCCATGGGTGGTCTTCAGCCCCACCGACCGTCGATCCTGCCATACGACGACCCCTTCGCGCCTGCCGCTGAAGGGGTCGTCGCCAATCACGGTGTCGCCCACCCGGTAGGGGCATCGTGGGCTGATGGCCCGCGTGGCCCGGTGCCATACTGTCGCCACGGCATCGCGCAGGCTGACGGGCCGGCCCATGCCGGAAAGGTCCTGTACGTAGCCCTTGGCCATGTGAGCCTCTCCTCCAGGCGGCAGCCGGCCGCCTGCTAACGGTGTTGGTCGGCGGAACGCTCCCAGCGGAGGATGGTCCTCCCGCTCCGGCCGGCACCGTACGCCTACGCTAGGCGCTATTCACATCAGCAACACCCGTAACAAGTACTTGTCTTGCGCCCGCCGAACTACTTGCCGTGGGCGCGGGCGCATCCTCCGCAGTCCGGCGGAGCATCAGCGGCTTCCTTTGATGATGTCCTCCGCGTTCTCGAAGGCCCACGCCACCAGGGGCACCAGAAGCCCGCTCAACTCGTAGCCGCGCTCGGTGAGGCTGTAGTCCACTCGGGGCGGAATGACCGGTTGGGCGTTCCTGCTGACAAGGCCGTCCCGCTCAAGGGTCTTCAGGGTCTGGGCCAGCATCTTCTCGCTGATGCCCTCGGCCCGGCGCCGCAGATCACTCCAGCGCTGCTCGCCTTCGGACAGGGCAATCAGGATCAGGACGCCCCATTTGCTGGTGATGTGGTCCAGCAGGGTCCTGCTGGGGCACCCGGCGGGGAACACGCCGTCGGCGAACGCGAGGGGCAGGGGTACGGCCTGCGGAACAGCTTCCATATCCACAAGCTTACCTAAAGGTCAGTACCTTACTTAAAAGTGCGTACTCTCTTTGAGGAAGTAATCGTGATGGCTCATGGTTGTGCCCTTCGACAGATGAAATTCTTCGAAAGGATCCATTGTGAGCATTGTTGTTACAGGCGCCACCGGACAGCTGGGCCAGCACGTCATCGAAGCCCTTCTTGAACGTGGGGTGCCGGCCACCGGAATCGTGGCCGCCGGACGTTCCGTGGAAAAACTGGCCGACTTCGCCGCGCGCGGTGTCAACGTCAAGGCCATGGACTACGCCGACGCGGCGTCAGTTGCCGCCGCGCTCAAGGGAGCAACACGGGTGCTGCTGATCTCCGGCAGCGAAGTGGGCCAGCGCGTCGAACAGCACCGCACCGTCATTGAAGCAGCACGGGCAGAGGGCGTGGAGCTGCTGGCCTACACGAGCATCGCCAATGCGGACACTACCGGCATGCTGCTGGCCGGGGAGCACAAGGCCACGGAGGCCCTCCTGCGCGAGTCCGGCATTCCCTTCGTCTTGCTCCGCAACGGCTGGTACCTGGAAAACTACACCGAGCAGTTGCCCGGTACCCTCGCCCAGGGTGCGGTCGCAGGCAGCGCCGGGGACGGAAAAGTCAGTGGCGCTGCCCGGGTGGACTACGCCCATGCCGCCGCGGCGGTCCTGGTGGCCGAGGACCAGGCCGGCAAGGTGTACGAGCTGGGCGGCGACGAAGCGTTCAGCATGGCTGACCTCGCCGCCGAGATCAGCTCCGCCACCGGCAAATCCATCACCTACAACGACCTCCCCGCCAAGGACTACGCCGGCCTGCTCACCTCCGTCGGCGTCCCGGAGGCATTCGCCGAGGTCCTTGCGGACTCGGATCTCGGCATCGCCCGCGGTGACCTCCTGGTCAGCACCGGAGACCTCCGGCGGCTCATTGGACGCCCGACGACGTCCCTCGCCCAGGCCGTCCGGACCGCCGCGGCTTCGGCGTAAGGCAGCGGAAGGCAGTACGGCAGCGGACGGCGAAAGGTGCCCGGCCCCGGCGGGGCCGGGCACCTTTCGCGTGGGCTCGTCCTACCCGCTGTTGCGGGCGGTGCCAACCACCGGCAGCTGCGACGTTTCGTCCTCAAGGTGGGCCCGGCGTCGTCCGTCACCTCTAACCCACAGCCGGTAGGCCAGGACCAGCAGGCCAAGCCAGGCGGCACCCACGTAGAGGGCCACCCGGGTGTCCTCGAAAGCGCCCAAAATGGCGATCACCAGCGCCATGAAGGCAATGGTGAGGACTGACGCGGCCGGCCACCACGGTGAGGGGAATTCCGACTCCGGCAGGCCCTTCCGGGCGATTTCCCGCTCCATTGCCACGTGGGAGGCCAGGATCATCACCCACACCCACACCGTGGCGAAGGTGGCGATCGACGCGATGACCAGGAACACGTCCTCCGGGATGACCGCGTTGAGAACCACGCCCACCAGCAGGATCCCGGCCATCATGACCACCGTCATCCAGGGGACGCCGTGGCGGGAGACTTTGCCGAATGCCGCCGGTGCGTGGCCTTGGTTGGAGAGTCCGAAGAGGATGCGGCCGGCGCCGAAGATATCGCTGTTGATGGCGGACAGTGCGGCGGTGATCACCACGGCGTTGAGGATGTGGGGCGCTGCGGGAATGCCCAGGCCGCTGAAGATCTGGACGAAGGGGCTGCCGTCTGTGCCCACCTGGTCCCACGGGAAAAGGCTCATCAGGACGCCCAGCGTCAGGACGTAGAAGAGCAGTACGCGGACCGGGACGGTGTTGACGGCCTTGGGGATGACCTTCTTGGGGTCGGCCGCTTCACCGGCGGTGATGCCAAGGGTCTCGATCCCGCCGAAGGCGAACATCACCACGGCAAAGGACGCCAGCAGGCCTTCGAAGCCGTTCGGGAACAGGCCGCCGTGGTCAACGAGGTTGCCAAGGCCCGGTGCCACGGTTGAACCGGCGGCCTGGAACCCGAAGGTGATGATCGCGGCGCCGCCTGCAATCATGGCGATGATGGCGGCGACCTTGATCAGTGAGAACCAGAATTCGAGTTCGCCGAAGACCTTGACACTGAGCAGGTTCAACGCCGCCAGGAAGCAGATGACGGCCAGGACCCAGATCCAGCGGTCCACCTGCGGGAACCAGAACCCCATGTAGATACTGAAGGCAGTGACGTCGGCGATGGCCACGATGGCCATCTCGAACACGTACGTCCAGCCGGTCACGAAGCCGGCCAGGGGGCCAAGGTACCGGCCGGCGTATTGGCTGAAGGAACCGGACACCGGGTGCCTCACCGCCATCTCGCCGAGGGCGCGCATTACCATGAACACCGCGGCGCCGCCGATGATGTAGGCGAGCAGGACGGCTGGTCCGGCTTTCTGGATGGCGGAAGCGGAGCCGTAGAAGAGGCCTGTGCCGATCGCCGATCCCAGGGCCATGAAGCGGATGTGCCGCACGTTCAGGCCGCGGTTGAGGACGCGACCGACGGCGTCAGCCGGCTTGTGCGTTTCCGCCGCGGTTTCGGTCCGGGTTGGGGTTGGAGCTGGTTGCATGCGAATACCTTCTCGTCATTGGGAGGGGAGCCGCTAACCAGCAGACCATTTTCGCAGGCATCGTGATGAGGCTCACGGCTGGTTGCTGTCTTCGGTTCCAGACTGTGCGGGAGGTGATCAGTCGAAACCTGGCCGGGTTTGAATGTCGTACCCCCTTGCCATAGTTGGGTCATGGGGAAAGCGGCGGCGGTGAGGGCATTCGAGGAGATCAGGGCTGCCCTTGCCGCGCTGGACACCGAGGTGGACAGAGCTGGACGCGGATCGGTTGCCGCCACGAAGGAGTGTGCTGACCCGTTGGCCACCTTAGTTGATGGGTGCCTCGACATCCTGGCGGGCGTCAGGGCCGTGGAGGCCATGATCGCAGGGCTGAAAGCGAAGGCCGCGGTCGCTTATGCGGAAAGTGCTTCTGCTGTTGCGGGGCCCGACGTGCCGGTGCAGGCCCATGAGATGGCGGTCGCGGCGGAAGTTGGCTGCGTCCTGGCGGTTGGACCGAGGGCGGCATCGACATTCCTGGCTACCTCGCACGCCGTTGTTACCTCGTTGCCGCGGACCCTTGCGGGGCTGCAGGCAGGGACCCTGTCCTGGGGCCACGCGGTGGTGATGGCGGATGAGACGGCGAGCCTGGATGTAAACGGGGCTGCGGCGTTGGAGGCGCATTTCCTGGACCCGGATGCCCCCGATCCGGCGCGGGGCTGTCCCCCGGGGAGATGCCGGCGCACCGGTTCAGGGTGAAGGCCCGCACGTGGCGGGAGCGTCACCATGCCGGGAGTATCGAAGCCCGTCACTCCAAGGGAGTGGCAGAACGGCGGGTGGAGTACAGGCCGGACCGGGACGGCATGGCCTGGCTGTCCGCATACCTGCCCGCCGGCCAAGCCTCGGCAGTCTGGGACCGGCTCACCTCCGAGGCTCGCAGCATGCAGGGTACTGAGGAAGGTCGCACGCTATCCCAGTTGCGGGCTGACAACTACGCCTCGTCGCTGCTGGCTACCTTCCCCGCAGGCAGCCGGGGATGCCAGGCCGCTGAGCGCCCTTTCTCCGGAATCCGCGCTCAGGTGCTGGTCACTGTCCCGGTGTTCTCGCTGATGGGCTTCACCGATGAACCGGCGGTCCTGGACGGGTACGGTCCCATTCCACCGTTGATGGCACGGGCCCTGGTGGCCGAGGGGGCGGGGTCGTTCTACCGGGTGCTGGTGGATCCGAGGGACGGTGCACCGCTGGAAATCGGGCGGACCAGCTATCGGCTGACCAAGGCCATGCGGGCTTGGCTGCGGATGCGGGACGGAAAATGCCCGTTTCCCGGGTGCAGCAACCATTCCCTCGACAACGACGCCGACCATCTCCTCAGCTGGGCCAAGGGCGGTGCCACCGGGATCAGCAACCTCGGTCAGCCCTGCCCCAAACACCACAGGCTCCGGCATACCACGGCCTGGAAACCCACGACTGCCGGCAAAAACAAACCACCCGGCTGGATTTCACCCTCCGGTCGCCGCTACAGCAGCGAGCACCAGGACTGGGAACCACCCCACTGGCCAACCCATTGTCCGCCCTCACAGGGAACGTCGTTGGCGCGGGCGGGAACCATCGATATAGTGCGCCACCACGGATCTCCCTGGGAAAACGCGTTGTCCCGCTACCTCGAGGCTCCACCCTGACCAGGCTGGAACCTGCCCCGTGCCTTCAGGACTTGCCTCCTCCGAGATCAGCGCGCTCCTCCGTGACCGCAGATTCGGGACCCGTTGCGGTCAGACCCTGCACTTTTCGGGCGCTTCCTCTTTAATACCCTGGGCGCTTCACGCTGGCATCAATTCCGCCAGGTACCGGCTGCGTCCCGCGCTGCATCTTCGATTTCGGCGCGGTGCGCCGCCCACTCTTCCGCTGTCCTGGACGTCAGGTTCGGGTCCCCTGGACGCTGGCCGACGGTCGCGTCAATCAGTTCACGGAGTATGTCCGCGTGGCCCAGATGGTGGGCACGTTCAGCAACCATATGGACGAGAATCTGCTGCAGCGTAACCTGGCGGCGCTCCTCCGGCCACCACGGCACGGAGCCTGGAGCGTCGAGCGGCAGAGCCTCGATGGTCGCGTCGCTGTGCGTTCCTGCGAAGCGGTGGAGTTCGACGATGTCTTCGAATGACTCGTCAGCCGTTACCCACATGTCTGCGTCCGGGCGGCCGCCGTCCTCGAGCCACGGCAGGTGGCGCCCACTGGGCCGGCCGAAGACCACGCCGAAGTAGTCCAACTCCACGCTGGCAACGTGTTTGACCAGTCCCAACAGGTTGGTGCCCGTTGGCGTGAGGGGCCGGCGCATGTCGTAATCGCTCAGTCCGTCCAGCTTGCCCAACAGGTTGTCCCGCCGGATCCGGAGGTACGTGTGCAGGGTTTCTTTCCCGTCCATGGTCCGGACTCTACCGAAACGTGGATGATTCGGCACCGCAAGCTGCGCTGGGCAGGCCAGCGTCTGGTATACCGGACACATTGAATTGCGGCGGTGCCGTAAGCGGAAAGGGCAGCCGTCACACTGAAGTACGGGATACCGGACAGAGCTAGCCAGAAAGACCATTTGAGCCCATGAGCACTGCACTAAGCGCCGCATCACGGGGCGCCGAAAGACCGGGCGCCGAAAGACCGGGCGCCGAAACACGAGCCGAAGCCCACGCGCCCAGCGCTGCGGTCAAAGCATCCTCAAAAGTCCCTGCTGCGGAAAATACCCTCCGCATCCTCAAGTTGCTGGCCTCTCGGCGCGGGCCAATGGCGGCCTCCCAGATCGCCTCCAGCCTGAGCCTTCCCCGGTCCAGTGTTTACCACTTGCTGGGCGTCATGGAGGCGAACGGCTTCGTCCTCCATTTGCATGAGGAGCAACGCTACGGGCTGGGCATCAGCGCCTTCGAACTCAGTTCCGCCTATTCACGGCAGGAACCTTTGTCGCGGCTGGGCCGCCCCCTCCTCGCGAGCCTCGTGGATGCCATCGGTGAGAGCGCCCACCTGGCAGTGCTGCACGGCCGCGATGTCCTGTACATCGTGGAGGAACGGGCCAAGAACCGTCCGTCGCTGGTGACCGACGTCGGCGTCCGCCTTCCCAGCCACCTCACCGCCAGCGGACGCGCCATCCTTGCCGCGCTGCCCAAGTCGCAGGTGCGTGCCCTCTACCCGAACGCCGCCGCCTTCACCGCCCGGCATGAGGTGGAGGGCGCCATCATGAAATATTCCGCGTTGTCCTCGCACCTGGACCAGGTCCGCCAGCGGGGGTACGCCACCGAACACGGCGAGGTTACGCCTGGCTTCGGTTCCATTGCCGCTGCCGTGACCGACCACCTGGGATGGCCAACTGCCGCCGTGGCAGTCACCTTCCTCGAGGACAAGCTGCCCGCGGCGGAATGGCCCGTCCTTGCGGCGCGCGTCCAGAAGGTGGCCGATGAACTCTCGCTCCGCCTCCACGGCCGGCCCGGAAAATAGCGCCTCCCGCAGGGTTTGCCCTGCCAACCTTTGCCTTCATCCAGGCCGCTGGAGAACCTGGGCAAGCGAGCCGGAATCGAGCGGCAGCCATGTCTGGAATACCGGACAGCGCCCCGTCAAAACCCCTGTGAAGCCCGTGCGCCAAGGGCTTTAGTTGATACAGAACTTCTTTCCTCCAACAGACACCACCCGAAGGAGCCCATCATGGCACCCGCCGATTTCACCACCGGTGCCCGCCCGGTCAAAGCAGCCCGCGGCACCGAGCTCACTGCAAAGTCATGGCAGACCGAAGCGCCGCTGCGCATGCTCATGAACAACCTGGACCCCGAGGTCGCCGAGCGCCCGGATGACCTGGTGGTCTACGGCGGCACCGGCCGCGCCGTCAGGTCCTGGGCCGCATTCGACGCCATCACCCGCACGCTGGAAACGATGGAAAAGGACGAGACCCTCCTGGTCCAGTCCGGCAAGCCGGTGGGCGTCTTCCGCACCAACGAATGGGCCCCGCGCGTGCTGCTGGCCAACTCCAACCTCGTCGGCGACTGGGCCAACTGGCCCGAGTTCCGCCGGCTTGAGGCCGAGGGCCTGATGATGTACGGCCAGATGACCGCCGGGTCCTGGATCTACATCGGCACCCAAGGCATCCTGCAGGGCACTTTCGAAACCTTCGCTGCAATCGCCCGCAAACTTACCGGGGACCAGAACGGCACACTCGCCGGAACCCTGACCCTCACCGGCGGCTGCGGCGGCATGGGCGGCGCGCAGCCGCTCGCCGTCACCCTGAATGACGGCGCCTGCCTGATCGTCGACGTCGACGAGACGCGCCTCCGCCGCCGTGCCGGCAAGCGCTACCTCGACGAGGTCGAAACCGACCTCGACACCGCCATCGCCAAGGTCCTCAAGGCCAAGGAGGAGCGTCGCGGCTGGTCCGTAGGCTATGTGGGCAACGCCGCCGAGGTCTTCCCCGAGATCCTCCGCCGGCACAACGCCGGCGAGTTCACCGTCGACATCGTCACGGACCAGACCTCCGCGCACGACCCCCTGAGCTACCTGCCCGAGGGCATCACGGTCGAGGAATGGCACCGTGAGGCTGAAGCGGACCCGGAAGGCTTCACCAAGAAAGCCCAGGCCTCAATGGCCCGCCACGTCCAGGCCATGGTCGAGTTCCAGGACGCCGGCGCCGAGGTCTTCGACTACGGCAACTCCATCCGCGACGAAGCCCGCAAGGGCGGCTACACCCGGGCCTTCGAGTTCCCCGGCTTCGTCCCGGCCTACATCCGGCCGCTGTTCTGCGAGGGCCTGGGCCCGTTCCGCTGGGTGGCCCTCTCCGGCGACCCTGAGGACATCCGCGTCACGGACGAGGCCATCAAGGAACTCTTCCCCGAGAACAAGCACCTGCACCGCTGGATCGACGCCGCCCAGGAGCGGGTGGAATTCGAAGGCCTGCCCGCCCGCATATGCTGGCTCGGCTACGGCGAACGCGCCAAGGCCGGCCTGCTGTTCAACCAGCTGGTCAAGGAGGGTAAGGTCAAGGCTCCTATTGTGATCGGCCGCGACCACCTGGACTCCGGCTCCGTTGCCTCCCCGTACCGCGAGACCGAGGCCATGGCTGACGGCTCGGACGCGATCGCCGACTGGCCGCTGCTGAACGCGCTGCTCAACACCGCCTCCGGCGCCACCTGGGTCTCCCTCCATCACGGCGGCGGCGTGGGCATCGGCCGCTCCATCCACGCCGGGCAGGTGTCGGTCGCTGACGGCACCGACCTCGCAGCCGAAAAGCTCGAGCGCCTCCTCACCAACGACCCCGGCATGGGCGTCATCCGCCACGCCGACGCCGGCTACGAACGAGCCCTTGACGTCGCCAAGGAACGCGGCGTCCGGATCCCCATGCAGGAGTTCGCCGACTCCGCAGAAGCAATGAACTAGGAACATCCGATGACTCTCACAACCCACTCACCGCTCACCGTCACGCTTGGGTCCGTCGGCGTCACGCCCGAGGACGTCGTCGCCGTCGCACGCCACGACGCGCAGGTGACCATCGCCCAGGAAGCCCTGGACGCCGTGGCCAAGGTCCGCGCCCACATCGACAGCCTCGCGTCCAGCGACATCCCGGCTTACGGGATCTCCACAGGCTTTGGTGCCCTGGCCAACCGCCACATCCCCAATGACCTGCGCACCCAACTGCAGAAGTCGCTGATCCGCAGCCACGCCGCCGGCATGGGTCCGGCCGTGGAACGCGAAGTGGTCCGCGGCATCATGTTCCTGCGCGCCAAGACCCTCGCCTCCGGCCGAACCGGCGTCCGCCCCGTGGTGCTGCAGACCATGGTGGACGTGCTGAACGCCGGAATCACGCCGGTGGTCCGCGAGTTCGGCTCGCTGGGCTGCTCCGGCGACCTCGCGCCGCTCTCGCACTGCGCCCTGGTGCTGATGGGTGAAGGCGAAGCGGAAGGGCCCGACGGCGTCACTTACGGCGGGCGCGGAGAGCGGACTGTTGCCGAGCTGCTTGCAGACCACGGCATCGAGCCGGTCACCCTGGCCGAGAAGGAAGGGCTGGCGCTGGTCAACGGCACCGAGGGCATGCTGGGCATGCTCCTGATGGCCATTGCCGACCTCCGCCAGTTGCTGGCGACGGCGGACATTACCGCCGCGCTCAGTGTCGAGGCGCTGCTGGGCACCGACCAGGTATTCGTTCCCGAACTGCACGCCGCGCTGCGCCCGCATCCCGGCCAGGCAGCCAGTGCCGACAACATGCTGCGCGTGCTCTCGGATTCGCCGATTGTCGCGTCCCACAAGGTGGGGGACTCCCGGGTCCAGGATGCGTACTCGCTGCGCTGCGCCCCGCAGGTTGCCGGTGCCGTCCGTGACACCGTGGACCATGCGGAACTCGTGGCAACCCGCGAACTGGCCGCGGCCATCGACAACCCGGTGGTCCTGCCCGACGGGCGCGTGAGCTCAAACGGCAACTTCCACGGCGCCCCGGTGGCGTACGTCCTGGACTACCTTGCCATCGCGGTCGCGGACCTCAGCTCCATCGCCGAACGCCGGACCGACCGGATGCTTGATCCCGCCCGTTCGCACGGCCTCCCCGCCTTCCTGGCCTCCGATCCCGGCGTGGACTCGGGCCTGATGATTGCCCAGTACACCCAGGCAGGCCTCGTATCCGACAACAAGCGGCTGGCCGTGCCGGCGTCGGTGGATTCCATTCCGAGCTCCGCCATGCAGGAGGACCACGTCTCCATGGGCTGGCACGCGGCGCGGAAGCTGCGCAAGGCGGTGGAGAACCTCCGGCGGGTCCTGGCCATCGAGCTGGTCACGTCTGCGCGGGCCTTGGATATCCGCACGCAGCTTTCCGGTGGGGAGCTCACTCCGGGCCCGGCGGGCACCGCCGTCGTGGCTGCCCTTCGCGCCGTGGTGGAGGGACCGGGGACGGACCGTTTCCTGTCTCCGGAACTGGAAGCGGCGGACCGGCTGGTTGCTTCCGGGGAGGTGCGACGCGCGGCCGAATCCGCCGTCGGCTTCCTGGCCTGAAAACCGAAGGATCTTCAGTACCTGCTGCGCTCCGGTCCGAAGTGTGGAATATCCGGCGACACTGCCAATGGCGGAGTCCGGAGTGTAGTAGAACTGATGGTGTAGTGAAAGTCACATCAACGAAGCTGTGGCAGCAGAACAATACAAAGGGGTAGAAGTTCAAATGAAAGCACGTGGGGCAGTCCTGTCCAGGCGCAACGCCCATTCCGCCGCGGTATCCAACTGGAAGGCCCTCAAGGCCGGGGACCGCGTCGAAATCATCAAGCATGCGCATGTGGTGGCAGCCGGGGAAGTGGAAGAGGTGTCGCAGAGCGGCAACGTCCTCTGGCTGGTGCCGGCCGGACCGTCAGACCTGTCGGAAAAGCAGCTTCTCCTTAAGTCCGACGGCGTCCAGGTCCGCCTCGCCTGAAGGCAGCACCCGCTAGACAAGAGAATCCCCGCAGCGCGTTACGGCACTGCGGGGATTCTTTCTTTGGCTCTCAGCGTTCGTCCGGTGGCCCGGGGGCTGCCCTGAACAGCGAGCCAGTCGGCCGGCAACTCAGGCCGCCGTCCGGGGCGCAGCCGGCAACTCAGGCCGCGAAGGATTCGTAGGTCTCGCCAAAGGGTACGGATTCGTCCAGGGCAACCGTGTAGCGCCCCGGGTGCAGCCTGGTCACCAGGATGCCGCAGGCGGCGTCCTTCGCTGCCACCTCAATCAGCTCGGCTACTGCCTCTTCCAGTCCGGAGTGAACCTCGCTGGCGCTGGAGAACTCGAGGCTGATGGACCGGAGCTCCGGGCCTTCGGCGGTTTTGGCAGCGGCGGGGACGCGCTCCAAAGTGCTTGTGATCATGTACTGAACTTTCTGTGTTTCGTGCCGGGTGGCTCCGCTATTCTATCGATCAGTATCCATATATGTCAGATGACTGCCCTCCCATAGCCTGTGAGAGGCGGTCACAAAGCGTTTGTTCGCGGCGCCGGACGGAATCAACGACCATGGAAGCGGGCACTGCCGGGGCCCCATCCAGCAGTCCCGCCCCCACACCTTGAGGAGATTCGGTATGAAGATCATGCGCCTGGGCAACAGCGGCAGCGAACAGCCCGCAGTGTTCGTTCCCTCAGCGGACGGCGCCGGCCGGTACTTCAGCCTGCTGCCGCTGACTGACGATGTCGACGGCGGTTTCCTCGCCGCTGGGGGCCTGGACAAGGTCCGGAAAGCCCTGGCGGCAGGTGACCTGCCGGTCCTCGAAGACGCGGACGGGCTGCGGGTCGGACCGCCCGTGGCGAGACCCGGCGCCGTGGTGGGAATCGGGATGAACTATGCCGCCCACGCAGCCGAATCGGGGGCCGAGCCGCCCACGATTCCGGTGGTCTTCCTCAAGCCAAGCAATACGGTCACCGGCCCGTTCGACCCGGCCCCGCTCCCTCCGCATTCCCAAAAGTACGACTGGGAGGTGGAACTGGGCATTGTGATCGGCCGGGAGGCCTGCTACCTGGGCTCCCCGGAAGAAGCAACCGCGTGTATCGCAGGCTACGTCACGGCCAACGACCTCTCGGAACGCGAATACCAGTTGCCGGGGGCCGCGGGCCAATGGACCAAAGGCAAGTCGCTGCCCGGGTCAACCCCGCTTGGCCCGTGGCTGGTTCCGGCGAAAGACATTGACGGCGGCAACCTCCCGCTGCGCAGCTGGGTCAACGGGGAACCACGCCAGGACTCCTCGACCTCGGAGCTCATCTTTGACGCAGCCACCCTGGTCCACCACTGCAGCCAGTACATGCGGTTGGAAGCGGGCGACGTGATCCTCACCGGAACCCCGGAGGGCGTGGCTCTGAGCGGCCGTTTCCCGTACCTCCAACCGGGCGACGTGGTGGAGGTCGAAGTGGCAGGCCTGGGCCGCCAGCGCCAGGAGTTGTTCAGGGCGCCGGCGGCCGCTACGGCCTAGGGTTACTGGCCGGCTTTTACAGCCAGCACCGGGCAGTCCGCCTCCAGCAGGATGCGTTGGGATGTGCTGCCCATGATCAGCTTGCCAACCGGGGTGCGGCGGCGGAGGCCGATCACGATCAGGTTGGCCTTGTGTTCCTCGGCAGCGTCCAGTACCTCGGCGGCAGCGTCATGGCCCCGGACTGGGCGCTTGATCAGGTACTCGATGCCCTCGCCGGCCAGCCGCTGCTCGATGTCCTGGATCTCGCCTTCCTGCGCAAACCGGCTGTCCACTGCCGCTTCACCCTTGGAGGAGTTGATCAGCACCAGGGTGCTGCTGGCTTTTCGGGCCTCGGTGATGGCCTGCGTCAGGGCAGCTTCGCCCTCCGGGGTCGGGACGTATCCCACAACGACGGTCATGATCGCTCCTTTTGGTCGGGACTGAAGGCGTCCTGCTTCGAGTGGACCGCATCAAGGGGTTCCGAGGCAAGGGGTGCGGCCCCGCCTGCTGAAGCGGGAACCGGACGGTTGCGGCGGAACACCCTGTAGGCGAAAGGCCAGAGCAGGATGATGCCGATAATCACGTAGATACCGACGGCGATCGGCTCGCTGAGGAGACCCGCGGGGTCGCCCGCACTCAGTTGCAGGGTCTTGCGGAGCTGCCCTTCAATACGCGGTCCCAGGATCACGCCGAGGATCAGCGGCAGCACGGGCAGGCCGAATCGCCGCATCATGAAACCGAGTGCGCCCAGGACCAGCAGGATCACCAGGTCGAATGCCTGCAGGTTCACCGAATAGGCGCCCAGGGTGGCGAAGAACAGGATGCCGGCGTACAAGTACGGCCGGGGAGCTGCAGCAGCTTGGCCCAGAGCGGCGCCAGCGGCAGGTTGATCAGCAGGAGCAGGGTGTTGCCGATGAACAGGCTCGCGATCAGCGCCCACACCAGCGGCCCTTCGCTTTCGAAGAGCTGCGGTCCAGGCTGGATGCCGTAACTGGTGAAGGCGGCCAGCATGACGGCTGCGGTGGCATTCGTCGGCAGGCCCAAGGCCAGCATCGGCGTCAGCGTGCCGGCCGCAGCCGCATTGTTGGCCGCTTCCGGACCGGCTACGCCCTCGATGGCGCCCTTGCCGAACTCCTCCGGGTGCTTGGTGAGGCGCTTCTCGGTGACGTAAGAGAGGAAAGTGGGGATTTCAGCGCCGCCGGCAGGCAGGGCGCCGAACGGGAACCCGAACACCGTGCCCCGGAGCCAGGGCTTCCAGGACCGCTGCCAGTCCTTCTTGCCCATCCACGGCTGGCCCACGGGAATGATGTGCATCGGGGTCCGGCGAAGGTGCGCGGCAACCCAGAGGGCCTCGCCCACGGCGAAGATGGCTACGGCCACCACCACGATGTCCAGGCCGTCCGCCAGGAGCGGCTGGCCAAACGTCAGGCGGCGCTGGCCGGTCACCGAGTCCATGCCCACCAGGCCGATGGCCAGGCCCAGGCCCAGGGACGCGAAACCGCGCAACCGTGAGGAGCCCAGCACCGCGGTCACGGCCAGCAGGGCCAGGACCATGATGGCGAAGTAGCTGGGAGCGCCAAGGCTGACGGCGAACTTCACCACGATCGGCGCGCAGACCGCCAGCAATGCGGTGCCAATGGTGCCGGCAACGAAGGAGCCGATGGCCGCCGTCGCCAGCGCCTGCGCCGCCCTGCCCGCCTTGGCCATCTTGTTGCCCTCGATGGCGGTGACCACGGAGGACGATTCGCCGGGGGTATTGAGGAGGATCGAGGTGGTGGAGCCGCCGTACATGCCGCCGTAGTAGATGCCGGCGAACATGATGAAGGCGCTGGTGGGCTCCAGGGCGTAGGTGACGGGGAGCAGCAGGGCAACGGTCATGGCCGGGCCCAGGCCGGGAAGGACACCGACGGCGGTTCCCAGGATCACGCCGATCACGGCGTACAGGAAGTTCATGGGGGTGAGGGCGGTGGCGAAACCGTCCATCAGGGAGGACCAGACGTCCATTTACAGGATTCCTTCCAGGAGGCCGGCCGGCAGTGCAATGCCCAGGCCGAGGTAGAAGCCGTAGAAGGTCAGCAGGGACAAGGCAACGGAGATCAGCCCGTCCCGGACGTAGCGGCGGCTGCCGAGGGCCAGGACGCTGCCCCAGAACAGGACCGTTCCGGAGATCACCCATCCGGCCCAGTCGATGAGCAGGATGTTCAGGATGAAGGCTCCTGCCAGCGGGAGGACGGTCTTCCAGTCGGCGGGGTGGGTGAGGTCGACGTCTTCGCCGGCTTCCGCCTCGCCCTTGCCGCCGCGCAGGACGTTGAGTGCCAGCAGCACGGCGCAGACCACCAGCATTCCGGCCACGATGAACGGAACCGTCTTGGGCCCTACCGGATCGGATTTCGAATACGGGGTTGCCAGGCCGTTGGCGTCCAGAAAGACCAGGAAGCCGGCCGCCCCGAGCAGGAGGGCAACTCCCAGCTCGGAGCGGCCTTTGAGGCCTGTTGCCAGGGACGTCACGCCAGCCCGAGCTTGGTGAGGACGTTGGCTACGCGCTTGTCCTGCTCGGTGAGGAAGGTGGTGAACTGGTCGCCGGTGATGAAGGCATCGGTCCAGCTGTGAGTCTTCAGCGCTTCCTTCCAGCCGTCGGTGCCGTGCATCTTCTCCAGGGCCGCGATCAGGGCGGCCTTGTCCTTGTCGCTGATGCCCGGAGGGGCCACCACGCCGCGCCAGTTGGTGAACACCAGGTCGATGTTGGACTCCTTCAGCGTGGGTGAGTCCACACCGTCCAGGCGCTTCTCACCGCTGGTGGCCAGGACGCGGACCTCGCCGGATTCGATCTGCTTGAGGTACTCGCCGGCACCGGAGGCAGCGAAACCGAGCTTGTTGCCGAGGATTGCGGGCAAAAGGTCGCCGCCGCCGTCGTACGCCACGTAGTTGACCTTGGTGGCGTCGATGCCCACGGCGCCGGCCAGCTGCATCGGCAGGAGGTGGTCCGGGCCGCCGGGGAGGACCCGCCGCCAACGGCGATGGAGCCGGGATCGGCTTTCCAGGCCTTCACCAGGTCGTCGATGGTCTTGAAGGGCGAATTCTTGCCCACCATGATGGCGCCCGGTTCTTCGATCAGCCGGGCCAGCGGGGTGGTGTCGGTCAGCTTCGACTCGGACTTGTTGGTGTAGCTGGCGCCCACCACACCCAGGCCCATGAGCATGGCGAGGTCGCCGTTGCCCTTCTCGTTGACGATGCGGGCCAGTCCCACGGTGCCGCCGGCACCGGCAAGGTTGAACACTTCGGTGTTTGTGGAGATCTTTGCGTCGTCGAGCACCTTCGCTGCGGCGCGTGCGGTGGTGTCGTAGCCGCCGCCCGGGGTGTTGGGGACCATGATCTGCAGGCCGGTGATGGGACCGGCGGCGGCGCCGGAACTTTCCGTGCCGGTGGAGCTCTTGCTGGTGGCACCGCAACCGGTGGCCATCAGGGCGATGCCGGCGGCAATGGCGGCGACTCGCAATGCGCGGATCTGGCGCATGTATTCCTCTTCTCATCAAAATCTGATCAGCATCGGCTGACTGGTGGTTCCGATGCTAGGGGCGGCAGTGACGGCGATCACTCTTGTGTACGCAGAGAAAGTTGTGTTCATTGCGTTCACGCGTCAAAGGCCCCGCACCGTCCCCGCCGGAGGCTTTGGGATATAGTTCCCGGGTATCGCCCCCCGGAACACCAGGAAGACCATTGTGACTCGACGACGAGGAATGTCCCTTGCGGGGCAGTACCTTCTGCTGCAGTTGCTCATTGTCCTGGCGGTGCTGGTGGGCGTGGTGGCCATTTCCCTGGCCCAGTCCGCGGCGGCGTTCGAACGGACCGAGGGCAGGCGTGCCCTCTCGGCGGCGGAAGCGCTTGGCGGCAACCCGGTGGTGCGTGAACTGCTTCCGGAAACAGAACCGCGTGGCGGTGCCGTGTTGCCGGCGGTGGCGGAGTCCGTGCGCATTGTCTCGGGCTCATCCCGGGTGGCGCTGGCGAAACTGGACCGTACCGTGGTGGCTTCCTCGGATCCCAGCCTGCTCGGCCAGCCGCTGGAGCTCGGTGCCAGCCGGGTGATGGAAGGCAGGGCCTGGACCGGGGTGGTGGGCGGCACGCCCGCCCCGCTCCTGTCCGCCCATGTCCCGGTCCTGGACGATTCCGGCCGCATGATCGGGATCGCCTCCATCAGCCGCAACTATCCCACCGTCCTGGAACGGCTGGGCGACGCCGTCCCCAATCTCCTCACCTACCTTGGGGTTGCCAGTGTCCTGGGCATCGCCGGGTCCCTCCTGCTGTCCCGCAGGGTCAAGCGGCAGACCCTCGGCATGGAACCCAGCGAAATCACCAGCCTGGTGGAAAACCGGGAGGCCATGCTGCACGGCCTCAAGGAGGGCGTGGTGGCCCTTGACCTGCACGAACGGATCACGGTGGCCAACCACAGTGCACGGTCGCTGTTGGGCCTTCCGCCGGACTGCGTGGGCAAGCGGGTGTCCGGCCTGGCCGTCGAGCCGGCCCTCAAGGAAGTCCTCACCCGGGACCAGCCCGGACCGGACCAGCTGGTGCTCGTCGGGGACCGCCTGGTGGTGATGAACCGGGTGCCCATCCGGTCCCGCGGCAAGGTCATCGGATCGGTGGCCACGCTCCGCGACCGGACGGAGCTCTCCGAACTCGAGCAGGAGCTGGGCGCCACCCGCACCGCCACAGACACCCTTCGGGCCCAGGCGCATGAGTTTGCCAACCAGCTCCATGTCATCTCCGGCTTGATCCAGATCGGCGAGTACGAGTCCGTGGTCCAGTTCGTCAACGGTGCCACGGTGGACCGGACCCGGCTCAATGACGAGGTGACCGGCCGGATCGCCGATCCCGCGCTCGCCGCCCTGCTGATCGCCAAATCCAGCCTGGCCGCCGAGCGCGGCGTGGCCCTGCAACTGGACCCGGGTTCAGGGTTGGACAAGGTGGATGACGCGCTGTCCCGGGACCTCACCACGGTGGTGGGGAACCTCGTCGACAACGCGTTCGACGCCGTCACCGGGCTTCCGCAGGCAGCCGTCACGGTGCTGGTGGAAGGCCGGGCCGGGCAAGACGTGGTGGTCACAGTCCGGGATAACGGGCCCGGCGTCCCGGGCGGCTCGGCCGACCACATTTTCCGCCAGGGCTTCACCACTAAAGAACCAGGACCGGCGGGCAGCCGCGGCTTTGGCCTGGCGATGTCCAGGGTTGTCTGCCGCCGCGGCGGCGGGGACCTGACGGTGGCCAATGACCACGGGGCGGTCTTCACAGCCGTGCTGAAACGAGGGAGTACGCAGGCATGATCAAAGTCCTGATCGTCGACGACGACTTCATGGTGGCCAAAGTGCATGCCGGATTCATCCAGCGCACGCCCGGCTTCACCGTGGTGGGGGCGGCCCACACCGGGGCGCAGGCAGTTGCCGAGACCCAACGGCTCCGGCCCGACCTGGTGTTGCTGGACATCCACCTGCCCGACGTCAACGGCCTGGACCTCATGCACCGGCTGCGCAGCGTGGCCCCCGAACTGGACGTCCTCGTGATCAGTGCCGCCCGCGAGGTCGAAACGGTACGGAAGGCGCTCCGGGGCGGCATTGTGCATTACCTGATCAAGCCGTTTTCCCAGTCGGACCTGCAGGAGCGGCTGGAACATTACCGCAGCGCGTACCAGGGCCTGGATGCCGCCAAGGACGTGGCCGAGCAATCGGACGTCAACCGGGTATTCGGCCTGGACCGCGGCGAACGGCCGCTGCCCAAGGGGTGCAGCATCGAGACCCTGAAACTGGTGGAGGCCGCCCTCAACGCTGCCGCCGGCGACGTGTCCGCCGCGGAGGTTGCCCAGGAGTTGGGAACGTCCCGCGTCAGCGCCCGCCGTTACCTGGAATACCTGCATGACGAAGGCGCCCTGGACGTGCGGCTCAAGTACGGCGTGGGGCGGCCGGAACGGCGTTATGTCTTGAAGGCCTGATTCTGCCTGATTCGGCTTGACCCGGCCGGCCGCCAAAGGACTGTCAGCGCAGCAGCGTATCAACCAGCCGGGCGGCCGTTCTCGCGGTCCGGCCGTCAATGTCGAACGCGGGGTTCAGTTCCGCCACGTCAAGGTGCAGCAGCTTCCCGCTCGCGGCCACCTGCCGGCACACGGCCGCGATCACTGGAAGTGGCACGCCGTAGGCTGCGGGGGCGCTGACGCCCGGGGCCACCGCGGCGGGGAGTACATCCAGGTCGATGGTCAGGTACAGGACGTCGGTTTCCGCCAGGAAGTCCGCCACGAACGCCCGGACGCGTTCTGCCTCGCAGTCTTCGTCCAGCAGGTAACGGACGCCGAGTTTTCCGCTGGTGTCGAACAGGGCCCGGGTGTTGTTTGGCTCCGAAATGCCGACGACGGCGTAGCGGAAGTCGCGTCCGGCCTCCGCTTCCGCACGGGCCATCTGCAGGAACGGCGTCCCCGAACTCGGAACCGCTTCGTCGCGGAGGTCGAAGTGCGCGTCGAGGTTCAGCACGCCCAGGCGCTGTCCGCTCCGGACGGCGGCCGACGCACTGACGCCAAGGTAGCTGGCGTAGGCGGTTTCGTGGCCGCCGCCCAGGACGACAGTCTGGTGGCCGGCGTCGAGCAGGGTTGCCAGGGCGTGGCCCAGCCGTTCCTGGCCGGCCTCAAGCCGGTCTCCGGACACCACTACGTCACCGCAATCGGAAACGGCCCGGTTCAGATGGAAGGCCAGCGGGCCGAGCGCCCTCCGCAGCGCAGCGGGGGCGGCGGCAGCCCCGGTCCGGCCCTTGTTCCGGCGTACCCCCTCGTCGCTGGCGAAACCCAGCAAGGCCAGCGGCTTCCGGCCCGAGGCCACTGGTTGCCCGGCACCCTGGCCGCCCGGGGCGTCCAACGGCCCGGGCTGGAGCGCGTGGTTCACTGCCTGCCACCAGCGGCGGTGGGCCGGGCCGTCGCCGTCGTACCTCCCTGTCCAGGGCTGCGGGGGGACGTCAACGGCTGGGGACTGGAAAGGCATGCTTCAAGCTCACCGTACGCCGGGCACAAAAACCAGCACCGCCGCCGTCGTCCTGTCCGGGATCCAAGAACCAACCCCGCGGGGCGGGGCGGGGGTAGGGTGGGAGCGGTCGGCCAGATCCAAGCGTGACGTGCCTGTGCCGGAACCACGCACCTTTCCAAGCTGGAGGCCGCCCATGTTCGACGCCGCTAACATCATCTTTGCGGCCGCCGGAGCGGCCGTCTTCGTTGCCGCCGTCTTGCCAAAGCTGTTGCGCAACATGCCCCTGTCCATGCCGATGGTCTTCCTCGGTGCCGGCATGGGGGCCTTTGCGCTGATTCCCTCGCTCCCGGATCCCAACCCGGTGGAGCACAGTGGCTTCGTGATGCACCTGGCGGAAATCTGCGTCATTATTTCGCTGATGGGCGCCGGGCTTGCCCTTGACCGGCCGGTAGGGCGCAAACGGTGGTCCACCACCTGGCGGCTGCTGGGCATCGCCATGCCGCTGTGCATCGCGGGCCTGACGCTGCTGGGCATGTGGTTCCTGGGCCTGGGCCTTGGTGCGGCACTGCTGGTGGCCGCCAGCCTGGCCCCCACGGATCCGGTCCTGGCCTCGGAAGTGCAGGTGGGCGAACCGGCGGACGAGGAAGAAGGCATCGAAAGGGAAGATGAGGTGCGGTTCGGCCTCACCTCGGAGGCGGGCCTCAACGACGGCTTAGCCTTCCCGTTCGTCTACCTCGCCATCGCCATCAGCGTGGCCGGCGCCTCGCCGTCGGCCTGGTTTCCCGAATGGTTCGGGGTGGACGTGCTGTGGCGGCTGGCGGTCGGCCTGCTGGTGGGTTTCCTCACCGGAAAAATGCTGGCGAAGCTGTTCTTCTCAGCGCGCCGCGACAGCCTGCGGCTTTCCAACCACTCGGAGGGCTTCGTGGCGCTGGCGGCCACTTTCCTGGCGTACGGGCTGACGCAGCTGGCGGAGGGCTACGGCTTCATCGCCGTCTTCGTGTGTGCCGTGACCATCCGTGCGGCCGAGCGCAGCCACGGCTACCACCGGGTGCTGCACTCATACGTGGAGCAGCTCGAACGGCTCCTGACCGTGGTGATCCTTGTCCTGCTCGGCGGTGCCATAGCCCGGGGGCTCCTCGCCGGAATCGGGCCGGCGGAGGTGCTGGTTGCCTTGGCGTTCCTGCTGGTAATCAGGCCCCTTGCGGGGTGGCTGGGCCTGTTGGGCGGCAAGACCGGGCCGCGCGAACGGGTGGCGCTGTCCTTCTTCGGCATCCGCGGCATCGGATCGCTGTACTACTTGGCCTTTGCCCTGGGGGAGGACCATTTCTCGGACCAGGCGCACTGGCTCTGGTCCTTTGTGGGGCTGGTGGTGGCGTTGTCCATCGTGATCCACGGTGCCACTACCTCGCCGCTGATGAACCGGCTGGACCGGCTGCGCGAGAAACGGGCGCTGGCGGTTTCCGGGGACGAAGGACTCGCGCCCAACACGCCGGTATAGCCGGCCGGTTAAGGCAAAGGGCTGGTACGGCAGACGCCGCACCAGCCCTTTTTCGTCCGGCGGGTGGTTACATGCTGAGGGCGGCCTCGATCGGGCCGATGGCGAAGAACAGCAGGAATGCCGCGGCCACGGCCCACATCAGGGGGTGGATGTCCTTTACCTTGCCCTGGACCGTACGGATCAGGACGTAGGCGATAAAGCCGGCGCCCAGGCCGTTGGCGATGGAGTAGGTGAACGGCATGAGGGTGAAGGTCAGGAAGGCCGGGATGGCAATGCCCCAGTCCTGCCAGTCGATCTTGCCCACCTGGGAGACCATCATGAAGCCCACCACCACAAGGGCCGGGGCTACGGCCTCGAACGGGACCAGGTTGATCAGCGGGGTGAAGAACATGGCCACCAGGAACAGCAGGCCGGTGACGATCGAGGCGATGCCGGTCCGGGCGCCCTCACCGATGCCGGCACCGGCTTCGACGTAGATCTGGTTGGAGGAGACGGACGCGCCGCCGCCGATGATGGCACCGAGGGCGTCCACCTGGAGCACCCGGTCCACGTCGGGAATGTTGCCGTGTTCGTCGACCGTGCCGGCTTCGTTGGCCAGGCCCACCATGGTGCCCATGGCGTCGAAGAAGATGCTGAGCAGGATCACGAAGGCCAGCAGGGTGGCGGCCACGAAGCCGAGATCGGAGAAGGCGCCGAACGGGTTGGCCTTGCCGATCAGGGAGAGGTCCGGGGCTGCCCAGCCGCTGAACGTGGGGGCCACCAGGGACCAGCCCTGCGGGTTGGAGGTCTTGCCGTCAAAGCTCGGGCCGATGTGGAGGGTCATCTCAAGGATGACGGACAGTACGGTCGAGGTGATGATGCCGATCAGGATGGCGCCCTTGACCTTCCGGACCACCAGGGCGATGGTCAGGATCAGGCCGAAGACGAACACGGCCGTGGGCCAGCCCAGCAGTTTGCCGTCGAAGCCCAGGCCCACGGGCACGGTGGTTCCTGCCACGTCCGGGATTCGCCGTACGAACCCGGCATTGACCAAGCCGATCAGGGCGATGAACAGGCCGATGCCCACCACGATTGCTGTCTTGAGCCCCTCAGGTACGGCCTTGAAGACGGCGGTGCGGAAACCGGTGAGGACCAGGATCAGCATGGTGATGCCGGAGAGGACCACCAGGCCCATCATGTCCGGCCAGGTGAGGCCCGGATTCCTGGCGACCGTCACGGCTACGAAGGCGTTGACGCCCAGGCCGGTGGCCAGTGCGAAGGGGTGCCGTCCCCATGCGCCCATGAGGATGGTCAGGACCCCGGCCACGAGCGCGGTTACGGCGGCAACGGCGGTGAAACCGAGCGTTGCCCCGGTGGAGTCGGGGCCGGACAGGATCAGGGGGTTCAGCACCACGATGTAGCTCATGGCGAAGAAGGTGGCGAACCCGCCGCGGATCTCGCGGGAAAAGTTGGAGCCTCGCTCCGTGGCCATGAAATACCGGTCCAGGGCAGAGCCTTGCTTAAGCATTAGTCCTCCGGGGGAATGTGTGGGGATACCTGCATCCTAAGGGTGCTGCACGGTGGGGGCGGCCAAATTCGCCTAGTCTGTAAGGAAGCCAACATGAGGAGCAGCCCATGCGCCCGGTCCACCGGCAGTTGCTGAGCATAATGCTCGGTTTGTTCGTCCTTGCAACCGCCACCCTTGGCCTGGTGGGGCCGGCCTCCGCGCATGATGCCGCGGAATCCACCACCCCGGCGCAGGGAGCCGCGTTGGCGGCCCCGCCTGAAGAAGTTTCGGTGACCTTCAGCAACCCGCCGCTGGGCATTGGTTCCTCGTTCTCGGTCAAGGATGCGTCCGGGAAGGAGTGGGCTGACGGTTCCGTCCGCATCGTCGACAACGTCGCCACCCAAAAGCTTCGATCGGGTGGCCCGGCGGGGGCGTACACGGTGGCGTGGCGCGTGGTCAGCTCAGATTCACACCCGATCGAGGGGACGTTCACGTTCACCGCGGCGTCGGGATCCGCCCCTGCGGGAGCCGCTGCCTCAGTCCCTGCCCCGTCGGAAAGTTCGACGGCGGCCGGCGCCGTCCCCGGCATAAGCACCGCGAGGCCGGGGGTGACGGAGGAACCGTCAGCACCTGCCGGCGCAGCCGAACCCTTCCAATGGAGCATCGTGCTGTTTGCCGCTGTGGCCGTTGGATTGCTCGTCAGCCTGGGCGTCCTGGCCCGGCGCCGGCTATCCGGTGACGGTGACACGCTTGACGACGCAGACCAGCCCGACGACGCAGACCAGCCCGACGAAGCAGACCAGCCCGACGACGCGGACCAGCCCGGTGACGCCGACACGGACGGAGAGGCCCGCCCGTAGCGGGCGCTTGGCAGAGCAGGCAGATCAAGGCCGGCGGTCAAAAGGATTGCCGTCAGCAGGTCAGCGCCGCAAAGCTGCCCGTTGCAGGGAAGGCGCCGGCCGACGGCTGGACGGTGCCAACGTTGACCTTGGCGGAGATCGCCTGGCCTACGGTCTTGGCCTGGCGCAGCACCTCCTTGGGTGACGGCGTGATCAGCTCGCCGACGCCCACCAGGTAGATGCCGATCGCCCGCATGGCTGCTGCCACGTTCTTGCCTACGGTAATGCCGAAGTCGCTGAGCATGCGCCGCAGTTGGCTGTGGGCGCAACGCGTCAGGACAATGTGGTCTGCCACCAGGATGCCTGTGGGCGTGTGGACCTGCCACTGGGGCGCTGCGGTATCCTCCGGACCCTCAAGCATGGTCAGCTGCACAGCCCGGGTGGTATTCCGCACGTCGACGCTGTGGCTTGCGGCGTAGTTGCGCAGGTGCCGCAGGATCTCGTTCCGCTCCCTCAGGGTGTCACTGTCAGCGGCGTCGCAGCGCTGCAGCGACGACGTGTTCGCCGGCTGCGCCGCGCCCAGGATATCCAGGCCGTCCACCACGATGGAGTCCACTCCGTGCCGCCGCAGTTCAGCGGCCACGGCCAGCCCGGACAGTCCGGTGCCAATGATCACAGTGGTGGTCTGTTCGGTCCCGGCACTCCCAGGCATGCTTGACACTACAGTTTCCCTCCTTCGAAGCTTCGGCAGGTTGCCGGCGACCTCGCCGGCTCGCGTCCCGATGCCCCCAAGCACGGTCGCAGCGCATGGCCGGGCCGCCCCCAACAGGAAGTTGCAGCTGGCGTCCCGGACCAACAATGTCCTGAAGACTACAGAACAATTGCGGCCGTGAATAGCCCATTGGAGAAAACATTCGCGCGGTGGTGAAGGCGCTTTCCGGGAGCGCCGGGAAAGCCTGTGGATAACCCTCGTTCCCGCCCCTGAACAGGCTTGCTAAGCCGCGGGGGACGGAGAATAGTGGGAAATGGAAGCGGTCTGTTCCCTGCCGTTGCAGCAGCGGGACGGGGTGCACGGACCCGGGGCCGTTTTCTGGCAGAATAGCCGCAACATCAGGCAGTATCGCGAGGAGGCGGCCCCCATGGGCTCACAAGAGTTGCATCCGGACCCGGCCCGGGACGGCGGTGGTTCTCCGGCCGCTCCCGAAGGCATCGTGGTGGGTGTCGATGGCTCCGAGCATGGCCAGTGCGCCCTGGTGTGGGCCGCGCGGGAGGCCCAGCGCCGTCGTCGTCCCCTCCATATCGTCACCGCCTATTCGGTGCCGATCTTCGCCGCGTCCGGCCTGGACGGCGGCTACGCCACCGTGGACGACTCGGTCATCCGGGAGGGGGCCGAGGCCATCGCCAAACAGGCCCTCGAGAAGGTTTCAACGTACGACGTCGAGGTCAGCTCATCGGTTGAGAACGGCGACGCCGCCGGTGTGCTGCTGGAGATCTCCGAAACCGCCGAGCTCCTGGTGGTGGGAACCCGCGGCCGCGGCGGCTTCGTGGGCAGGCTCCTGGGGTCGGTGAGCAGCGCGCTGCCCGCCCATGCGAAATGCCCCACGGTGACCGTGCCGCTGTTCTGCTCGGAGCGGCTCGGTGAGACCACCGAGGACCGGCGCATCAAGGCAGAGCAGGCCAAATCCGGCCACCGGCCGGTCGAGAACGTGGTGGTGGTCGGCGTCGACGGTTCCGAGCAGGCCAGGGTGGCCGTCCTGGAAGCGGCTGACCAGGCCGAACGGCTCGGCGCCGCGCTCCGTGTGGTCTGTGCCGTCCCGCAGTACAGCGGTTCCTTGGCCTGGGTTCCCGCCCCGATGGACCGGAAAGCCCTGTTTGAGGACATCCGCGTCACCCTGGATGCCGGCATGGCCTGGCTTCGCAGCCACTATCCCCACCTGCGGGCCGATTACGAGCTCAAGGATGGTTCGCCCGTCGACGTCCTCGTAGAGGAAAGCAGGCACGTGGAGCTGGTGGTGGTGGGCACCCGCGGCCGCGGTGGCTTCACCGGCATGCTCCTCGGCTCAACATCGGACGGCGTACTCCATCACGCCAAAGGACCGGTCATGGTGGTGCCGGACCGGGAAGACCCACGCCTGGCAGACCGGGCACGGTTCGGGCCCATCCTGGGCGACGCCGCGTAGGCACACCAGGTCCGCCGGCAGGGCAGCCACACCATGGGGCAGCACGGGACACCGTCATCGGGCACCAGCGCAGACGCCGGGCCGGTCCTGCCGCTGGCCGCCCTCGACGCCGGGATGCTGGCCCTCGTGGGCGGCACGGCGGCGAACCTCGGCGAGCTGATGTCCGCCGGGCTGCCCGTCCCGGAAGGTTTCTGCCTGACCACGGATGCATATTGGCAGGTGGTCGGCGCCCCTGCGCCCGTCCTTCCGGCGCTTGCGGACGCCTACGCGGCACTGCAGGCAGCAGCAGGGGCCACAAGCCGTGATTTTGCCGCCCACGAGGCCATCGACCTGGCAGGGGTGGCCGGAGCCGCGCGCGCCGCAATCCTGGCGGCGCCGCTTCCGGCAGCAGTATCCGACGCCGTCCGGCAGGCGTACGCCGCGATGGGCCCGGACGTGCCGGTGGCGGTACGGTCCTCCGCCACCGCCGAGGACCTGCCATTTGCGAGTTTCGCCGGCCAGCAGGACACCTACCTCAACGTCGTTGGCGTGGATGCGGTCCTTGGGGCAGTGCGCAATTGCTGGGCATCGCTCTGGACCGACCGTGCAACCGCCTACCGGGCAAGCCTGAGCATCGACCCCGCCGGGGTGGCCCTCGCCGTGGTGGTCCAGCGGATGGTGGATGCGGACACGGCGGGAGTCATGTTCACGGCGGACCCACTCACCGGGCGGCGCCGGCAGATCGTCATCGATGCCGGCCGGGGCCTGGGCGAAGCCGTGGTCTCCGGCGCGGTCAACCCCGACCACTTCGTGGTGGATGGCCTGACCGGCAGGATGGTGGAGCAGCGGCTTGGCGGGGAAGGCATCGAGGTCCGGGCCCTTCCCGGCGGCGGCACGGAGACGAGGAAGTTGCCGGGCGGCACCGGAACACCCTGCCTGACGGAACCCCAGCTGGCCGCCCTGGCGAGGCTCGGGCTGCAGGCCGAAGACCACTTCGGCGCCCCGCAGGACACCGAATGGGCCATCGATAACGCCGGCACCCTGTGGCTGACCCAATCCCGGCCCATCACCACCCTCTACCCGGTCCCGGAAAGCAACGGGGCCGCCCACGTCCGCCAAGGCGGGCGCGGCGCCGGCGGCACCAGGGCGTACCTGTGCTTCAGCCTGGCACAGGGACTCACCCGGCCTCTTACCCCCATGGGGCTGGCCGCCTTGCGCCTTGTCGCCTCGTCCGTGGCCACGGCCGCACGGTTCCCTGTCCCCGAACCCCGGCGGGGGCCGTCCCCGTACGCCGAGGCAGGGCAGCGGATATACATCGACTTCACCACGCCCCTTCGCAGCGCCGTGGGCCGCTGGATCGTTCCCCGGGTCTTTGACGTCATGGAGGCACGGACCGCAACGGTCATGCGGCAACTGTTCGAGGACCCTGCATTTTCGGTGACCGGCAGGACGCCCCTCGGGCTCCTCCGGCACGCGGGCCTGGCAGCAGTCCACTTCAAGGTTCCGCAGGCAATACTCCGGGCCCTGCTCCGGCCCGGGGCGGCACTCCGCCGGCTGGACCGCTTTACCCGGGACTTCGAGGGATCCTTGGCCCCCGCCGATGGTGCGGGGGCCGTGGCCAGGCTGGACCATGTCGAGGCCCTCCTCGGAGCACGCCTGTTTCCGATTGTTCCGGCCATACTTCCCCTTCCCTTGGTGGGTTTTGCGATGCTGGGCCTCGCCGGGAAGCTCCTTGGCGACGACGCGTGGGACGAACTCCAGCCTGTTATCCGGGGCCTGCCGAACAACGTCACCACCGAGATGGACCTTGAGCTGTGGCGCCTCGCCAAGGCCATCAAGGATGATGGCGAATCGGCGGCCGCCCTGATGGGATCGGATCCAGTGGCACTGGCGGACCACTTCAAGGCCGGGCGGCTGCCCGCGCGCCTGGACGCCGGGCTGGGGAGGTTCCTGGACCGGTACGGACACCGGGCCGTGGCTGAGATCGACGTCGGGCTGCCGCGGTGGTCGGAAGAGCCCGCACACATCCTGGGCATCCTGGCCAACTACCTCCGGTTGGAGGATCCCGCCCTCGCGCCGGACCTGCAGTTCAGCACAGCAGCCGAGGACGCTGAAGCCCAGGCCGACCGGCTCGTGGCCCGCGCAGCCGGGCGCGGCAGGATCAGGGGCGTGCTGGTGCGGGCCGCCCTGCGCAGGGCGCGGCTCTTCGCCGGCCTCCGTGAACTGCCCAAGTACCAGCTGGTGGTTGGCCTTGGAGAAGTCCGCAGGCAACTGCTCCTGGTGGGCGCTGAACTCGCGGAGGCAGGAGCCCTCGACCGCCCGGACGACGTCTTCTTCCTGGACTTCGCCGAGGCGCGGCAGGCCCTTACCGGTGGAACAGGGGATCCGCGAGCAACGTTCCCGGACGTCAGGCAGCTTGTCGCCGGCCGGCGGGCGGACTACGGCCGGGAGCTTGATCGGCGCCGTATACCCCGGGTGCTCCTCTCGGACGGCACCGAACCCGAGGCGGTCCGTACCGCCGCCGGCATTGCGGAAGGAACGCTGGCCGGAAGTCCTGCCTCGGCAGGGACGGTGACGGCAGCGGCGCGGGTGGTCCTGGACCCCGTCGGCGCCCGCCTCGAACCGGGCGAGATCCTGGTTGCCCCGTCCACTGACCCCGGGTGGACACCGTTGTTCCTCACTGCGGGAGGGCTGGTGATGGAAATGGGCGGCGCCAACTCCCATGGCGCCGTCGTGGCCAGGGAATACGGGATCCCTGCTGTCGTTGGAGTGGCAGATGCCACCAGGCTGATAACCACCGGCCAGAGAGTAACGGTCGACGGCGGTGCGGGAACCGTCGTGCCCGAACGTCCGGCGGGTACCAAACTTTTAGGGACCGCTACCGGCACCGACCCGGCCGCGCGGGCGTAACCTTGATCTATGGGTTCCAACACGCTGGATTCCAGTGGAGAGTTCCGACAGCGCAGCAGGTTGAGCCGACGGCCATGGCTTCGGTGGATGCCGGCCGCCGCGGCCCCGGTGGTGATCGCTGTGGGCGCGCTCACCAGTTCCCTGCCGGCCAGCGCCGGGGACCCGCTGCCTGCGAAAACCCCTGCACAGGTCCTGGAACTGGTGGCCACCCATCAGGTGCACTCTTTCTCGGGAACATTGGAGCAGGTGTCGGAGTTGGGCCTGCCCGAGCTTCCGGCCACCGGCAAGACCTCCGCCCCTGCATCAGCCGGCAGCGCAGCCGCCGTGATTGAGTTCCTGTCCGGCCGCCACAGCGCCCGCATCTACGTCGACGGCAAGGACAACTCCCGTGTGCAGGTAGTGGATCAGTTGGCGGAACGGGACGTGGTCCGGCATGGCAATGATGTCTGGTTCTACTCGTCGAAGGACAACACCGCCGAGCACCTGACGCTGCCCGCCAAAACCCAGGATTCGAGCCCCTCGAGGGACGCGCAGGGAACACCCGGCGTCCCTGCGCCGGGCGACCTGGCGCAGCAGTTCCTGTCCAAGGTGGATCCCACCACGGCCGTCACCGTGGGACCGGACGTCGTCGTTGCCGGCCGCAGCGCCTACAACCTGGTGATTGAACCCCGCACCGATGCCACCCTGGTGGGCAGGGTGGCCATCGCAGTCGATGGCCAAACGGGCTTGCCGCTGTCCGTCCAGGTGACCGCCCGCGGAGCCGACAAACCGGCTTTCCGTTCCGGTTTCACCGCCTTGTCCCTGGCCACGCCTGACCAGTCCCTGTTCAGCTTCACGCCACCGCCCGGCAGCACTGTTAAGGACGTTCCGGTTCCGGACAAGTCCCATGAGCCCACAGATGCTGCACATCCGGGGCCCATGGCCAACCCGGACCAATTGCTGCCCCAGCTTGAAGCGAAGGCGCACGTCACGGTGGCCGGAACCGGCTGGGAAACGGTAGTGGGCACGGCAGCGGGCGCATCCGGTTCAGCTGCAACGTCCCTGCTGGCCGATCCGCTGCTGGCACAGGCCGCAGTCCCCGTCTCCGGCGGCCGCCTTCTTTCCACCGCCTTGCTGAACGTACTGGTCACTGACGACGGCCGGATATTTGCCGGCATGGTGCCGCCGGAGGCACTGCAGGCCGCAGCGGCAGCGGCTCGGTGAGTACGGGCCCGGCGGGCGCTGGTCCGGCGGCTGCCGGGCTTGCGATCGAGACCCGTGGCCTGAGTAAGCGGTTCGGCCACCAGACCGCCGTCGACGCTGTGGATCTTGCCGTCCCGCACGGGGCGGTGTTCGGTTTCCTCGGGCCCAACGGGTCCGGCAAGACCACCACCATCCGCATGCTGCTCGGCCTGGCGGCCGCGTCCGCCGGAACCGTGAAAATGCTCGGCAGGCAGATGCCGGATGAGTTCCACGACGTGCTTCCGCGGGTCGGTGCCTTGGTGGAAGGACCGGCGTTCTATCCCTTTCTCTCCGGGGCCGCCAACCTCCACCGCCTTGATGCCGCCGGGCGGCACACCGTTCCGGCCACCCGCAAGGCCAGGGTGGAACGGGCCTTGGAGCGCGTGGGCCTGGAACACGCGGCCGGGAAGCGGGTCCACGCATACTCGCTGGGCATGAAGCAGCGGCTGGGCATAGCCAACGCGCTGCTGTCTCCCCGGGACCTGCTGGTGCTGGATGAGCCCACCAACGGGCTGGATCCGCAAGGTACGCGGGAGGTGCGCAACCTGATCCGGTCCCTGGCCCACGAGGGCACCACCGTGTTCGTCTCCAGCCACCTGCTGGCCGAGGTGGACCAGATGTGTACCCACGCCGCCGTGATGAGCGCCGGCAAGCTCGTGGCGCAAGGGCCGCTGGCCGAACTCCGGCAAGCCGGCAGCACCCGCCTCCGGCTGGTCACCCCGGACGGCGGCGCGGCGCGGGACGTCTTCGCCCGGCTCGGGCTGGCACCTGCACCTCCGGAAGGGGAATCCGGCAAGCACTCGCCGGACGGCGAGACCATCGTCGCAGCCCTGGGCACCTCAATGGAGCAACCCGCCCCGCTCCCGGAAGAAGTGGTGGCGCACCTGGTCCAGGCCGGCGTCCGTGTCCGGGGCTTCGCCGTCGAACGCGAAAGCCTCGAAGACCGCTTTGTTGCCCTTACCGGGGAAGGATTCGACGTTGCCCAGTAGCGTGCCTGCCGACATCCCACAGGGCGCGGGAACCGCCCGCGCCGCAGCCCCGCAGAGTACGTCCAGGCGGTCCGGTTCCAGGACGGCAGGTGCCGGGTTGTCATTGCTGGCCTCGGAACTCAGGGTCCTGTTCACCCGGCGGCGCACCTGGGCGCTGCTGCTGGCCCTGGCTGCCATTCCGGTGCTCATCGCCGTCGCGGTCAAGGTCTCGTCCGCCGTCCCGCCCGGGCGCGGCCCTGCGTTCCTTGACCGGATCACCCAAAACGGCCTGTTCGTGGCCTTCACAGCCATGCTGGTTTCCGTGCCGCTGTTCATGCCGCTCGCCGTGGGCGTGGTGGCCGGCGACACTATAGCCGGGGAAGCGAGCCTGGGAACCCTCCGCTATTTGCTGGTGGCCCCGGCGGGAAGGGTGCGGCTGCTCCTGGTCAAATACGTGGGCGCCGTGGCCTTCTGCATCGTGGCGCCGTTGACCATCGGCCTGATGGGGGCGGCCATCGGCGCGGCGCTCTTTCCAGTAGGGCCGGTGACCCTGCTGTCCGGCGGGGTGGTCCAGCCCGCCGAGGCCGCCGTGCGGATAGTGCTCATTGCCGCCTACATTGCCGTGTCCCTGGCGGGCCTCTCAGCGATTGGGCTGTTCCTGTCCACCATGACTGTGGTCCCCGTCGGTGCGATGGCGGCCACCGTGGTGGTCTCTGTCGTTTCCGAAGTCCTGGACCAGCTTCCCCAGCTGGAATGGCTGCATCCGTGGTTGTTCAGCCATTACTGGCTTGGTTTCGGTGACATGTTGCGCCAGCCGGTGCTGTGGGACTCGTTCGCCGCCAATGGACTGCTCCAAGCAGGCTATGTGGCGGTGTTCGGGGCGCTGGCGTATGGCCGGTTTGTCACCAAGGACGTCTTGAGCTGACTGGTGGGCGGACCCGCAGTGCGGCTCAGTAGCGGGCGGCGTACGGGTAGAGGTCCATTCCCACCATGGAACTGATGCTGGAGACGGTGATGCCTTCCTGCGGATTCAGCGCCTGCACCACCTGGCCGTTTCCGAGGTAGATGGCCACGTGGTAGAAGTTCGGAGCCGAGCCCCACACCAGGAGATCGCCGCGGCGCGCCTGTGAGATCGGGACGTGGACAGGGGCGGCAGCGTACTGCTGCGATGCTGTGCGCGGGAGGTACTTTCCGGCGGCGGCGAAGGCGTTCTGCACCAGGCCGGAGCAATCAAAGCCGTACACGCCGGTGCCGCCCCACTGGTAGTAGTACGGTGCGCCAACCTTCCCCAAGGCGACGGAGATCGCTGTCTCGTAGGTGCCTGAGCCGGTCGACGGGGGCGCCGGAACGGGTGCCGGTGCCGGTGCCGGTGCGGGGTCGGCGGGAGCAGGGGCCGGCGCGGGCTCAGCGGGGGCCGGGGCCGCGGGAGCGGGTGCGGCTGGCGCCGGAGCTGCAGGCGGCTGGGCTGGAACCGGGGCCGGAGCCGGGGCCGCCGGCGCCGGAGCGGCAGGAGCAGGTGCCGCGTCCCGGGCCGGGGCGTTCTGCGCAGCGGACTGGTCCTGTGACGCTTGGTCCTGAGCCGCTTTGTCGGCAGCGGCCTTGTCGGCAGCGGCAGACAACGCCGCAAGCCGCGCTTCTTCACGCTGCCTGTCCAGGGCATCCACCCGGGCCGATTCCAGCGCAACGGTGGTGTTGCGGAGCTGCGCCAGCTGGTCCACCAGGATAGTCCGCTGCGCCTTCGCGTCGGACACGGCCTTGGCCTGCGCGGCGTTGGCTTCTTCGGCCTGGGACTTCCGCTGCTCGGCCGTTTTCGCAGCATCGTCAGCGGCCTTCGTGGCATCGTCGGCGGATGCCGTCAGGGAGCGGTACGCGGTGGCCGCGGCATCCGCAGCTTCAAAAGCACGGCTCCTGCTGGCGGACAGTGCTTCGAGCGTGGCTGCCTGCTGCAGGCTGTCCCCACCGCCGGCCAACGTTCCGAGCGTGGGGTTCAGTCCGCCGTTGCGGTAAAGGTCGCCGGCGAGTTGCCCCACCTGTTTCCGGGTTTTGTCCAGCTGCTCCTTCGCGGACGAGGCCCGGGCGGAGGCCGCGGACGCAGCCTGGGTCCGTTGCTGCAGCTCCACCAGCGCTTCGCTGTAGGAGTTGTTTGCCTGCATCGCCACGGCGAAGGCCGCCTGCTGGGCCGTGGATGCGTCGGCAAGGATGCGTTCGATCGCGGTGACCTGGTCCGCCGTCGCGGTTTCGCTGGCTTTTGCCGCGGCAATGTCTTCCGGGGACGGGATGTCCGGCGATGCTGGGACGGACAGCGGCGCGGAAGGAGCCGGTACGGCTGCTGCGGGTGTTGCAACGGAGGCAAAGAGTACGACGGCGGCGCACAGCACGGCCGTTTTGCGGCCGGATCCGGATAAAACCATGTGCAGAGACCTCGCAACAATTGAGCTGGGAGTGAGGTTCTGGATGCGGCACGACGGTGCCCCTCAGTTGCTCGCCAGCAGTCCGAGGTTACGTGACTGGCTGCACATTGGCAACAGCAGTCACAGCAATAACATAAACCACAAGAATGTCATTCGTGGTGGTGGTTGAGGGGGCGTGTCGCGGAAACGGTCGCACGCCGGAGGCGGCTCAGCCCCAGCCCAACTCGTGCAGCCGGGCATCGGAGATGCCAAAGTGGTGGGCGATTTCGTGCACCACGGTCACCGCCACTTCGTGGATCACGTCATCCCGGGAGCCGCAGAGCTCCAGGATGGGTTCGCGGAAGATGGTGATGCGGTCCGGCAGGGAACCGGCATCCCACCACGAGTCGCGTTCCGTGAGCGGTACCCCTTCATAGAGTCCCAGCAGGACGGCGTCCGGATCTTCCCCGGGTCCGGGAACATAATCGTCTTCGATGAAGACGGCCACGTTGTCCATGGCGCGGGCCAGGCGGTCCGGAATGCCGTCCAGGGCATCCTGGACGGCGGTCTCGAACTCGTCCGGAGACATGGCGAATCCGGCGGGCGCGTCCGCAACCGGTTCCTTAGGGGTTGCTCCGTCCGGACTCGAGGGGACAATCGGCAGGCCCGGTGGCAGGCTGGCTGGCATAGGTCGACTCTAGCCCCGATGCGGGCGGCGGCGCCCGCCGGACGCCCGGGTCCGGCGCCGGGTCAGGCCGACGCCCACGAGGCACACCAAGCCACCCGCCAGTCCCCAGGCGGTAGGAATCTCGCCCAGCAGGAGCCAGGAGATGAGGACGGTGGTTCCGGGCACCAGGTACGTGGTGGCGGCCAGCTTCCCGGCATCCACCAGGGACAACGCGTAAGCCCATGTGGTGAAGGCGATGGCGGTGGGGAAGACCCCCAGGTACACCAGCCCCCAGGTGGCCTGCGGCGGAGCTTGCCTGTACTTCGGCCGCGCGCTGCCCGGCGAAGGGCAGGCAGCAGAGGGCCCCCACCACGATGCCGAACCAGGTGGCCTGGGCCGCGGGAAACTTCCGCACCACCGGCTTCTGGATGATGACGCTGACTGCGGCGAGCACCGCGGCAAGGAGGCACAGCGCCACGCCGGCAAGGTCCGGCGTCGTACTCCCGCCCGGGGTTCGCGGCTGCCCGGAACCGATGGCAATCATCGCGACACCGGCAAAGGCCACCGTACTGCCAATCAGCAGCCAGCGTGGAAAACCTTCCTTGAGGAAGATGCCGGCCATGATTGCCACCAGGATGGGATTGACGTTGATCAGGAGGGCGCTGGTCCCTGCGTCCAGGATGTGCTCGGCGGCATTCAGCGCCACGTTGTAGCCACCGAACCACATCACCCCGTAGGCGAGGATGGGCAGCCACTCCCGCCCCCGGGGCACCATGCGGCTCCTCAGGAGTTGCGGCAGCACCAGGAAGGCCAGGACGACGGCGGCAACCGCCAGCCTGCCCAACGTCAGGGAGCCGGGGGAGAAATACGGTCCGATCGCGCGGATTCCCACGAATGCCGAAGCCCACAGCAGCACGGTGACCGCCATTGCCGCCACGCCGAGGGCCCTCACCGGGGCGGCTGCGGGAGCTGGGGAGTGAGTGCTTCGGGTGCGGGGCTGGATGAGGGCATGAACCAAATGTAGCGGCGGCGGTGGCGCCCGGCTGGCGGGAATCGGACAACGAGGTACGGCGGTGGGGACTCCCCGATGCCCGATGGGGCTCTAGGGTGATGCGGCCCAGGCCAGCAGCTTGTCCGCCGGCCAGGTGGTGATGATCCGCTCAACAGGAACGTTGTTTCGGGCCGCCCGTTCGGCACCGTACTGCAGGAAATCCAGCTGCCCGGGTGCGTGGGCATCGCTGTCGATCGAGAACAGGCAGCCGGCCTCCAAAGCCAGCTGGATCAGGGCGTCGGGCGGGTCCTGCCGCTCCGGACGGGAATTGATCTCCACGGCGACGTTGTGCTCAGCGCAGGCGGCAAAAACTTCCTTGGCATCGAATTCCGACGGCGGCCTGGTCCCTCGCGAGCCCTCTACCAGCCGGCCGGTGCAGTGGCCCAGGACGTTGGTCCGGGGGTCGGTGATCCCTCCGAGCATCCGCGTGGTCATGGTCTTGCGGTCAGCGCGCAGCTTGGAATGGACGCTGGCCACCACGATGTCCAACCTGTCCAGCAGCTCCGGTTCCTGGTCCAGCTCTCCCGATTCCAGGATGTCCACCTCGATGCCCGCCAGGAGCCGGGTGGGTCCGCCCTTGCCATTGATGCCCGCCACCACGTCCAGCTGGTCGCGCAGGCGTTCGGGCGAGAGACCGTTGGCGATGGTGAGGTTGGGGGAGTGGTCCGTCAGGGCCAGGTACTCCCGGCCCAGTACCTCCGCGGCGGCCACCATCAGCTCAATGGGGGAGCCGCCGTCGGACCACTCGCTGTGGCTGTGAAGGTCGCCGCGCAACGCCTCCTGGATGTCCGTGCCGCCGGCCGCCAGTGGCTGCGCACCCTTCTCCCGGAGGTCCGCCAGGTACTCGGGCACTTGTCCGTCCACGGCCTCCCGGATCACGGTGTAGGTCCGGTCGCCGATCCCCTTCATGGACTTCAGCCGCCCGGACAGCGCGCGGGACGCCAGTTCGTCCGGATCCAGCGCACCGATGCTGGCGGCAGCCTTGCGGAAGGCCTGCACCTTGAAGGTGGCAGCGCGCCCGCGCTCCAGCCAGAAAGCAATCTCGTTGAGGGCTGTGACGGCATCCATCCGTCCATCTTGGCCCCTGCAATGGCGGAATGGCGGTGTTTTTGGCTGATTTTGGATAATTCCTGCGAAGGCCCTATAGTTGTTGAGTCCAGTTCGGAGAAACGCAAAGGACAAAGACGGAAAGCCTCGCTTGACGCCTTTTATTTTGTGCCGAACGGGTTCTGGCCCCCATCGTCTAGCGGCCTAGGACACCGCCCTTTCACGGCGGCGGCACGGGTTCGAATCCCGTTGGGGGTACGCAAGGAACTGGTCAGGCAGGCTGAAAAAGTCTGGTAGGCTGGAAGCCTTGAAAAAAGCGGTAGAGATACTGCGAAAGCAAGAAACGCAAGGCCCTGTAGCGCAGTTGGTTAGCGCGCCGCCCTGTCACGGCGGAGGTCGCGGGTTCAAGTCCCGTCAGGGTCGCTCTGATTGTTGGAAGCAATTCCGGCTCTCATGGTGACTAGTCACCTAGGCTCTGTAGCTCAGTTGGTAGAGCGTTCGACTGAAAATCGAAAGGTCACCGGATCGACGCCGGTCGGAGCCACCACTGGGAAGCATCAGTTCTTCGGAACTGGTGCTTTTCTTCGTTTAAGGCATGGAATCGTGTGCCATCCACGGGCATCCGTGCGACCCGCGCTTACGCGTCGCCTAGGGCATATGCGGCGCGAAGGTGAGGGTGCACGGCCCGCCTGCGGCGGGCCAGGAATCCCGGCCTCGAACCCTGCGCCCAAGTGTCCGGCATTGCCACCCTTGCCTGGCGGGACGAGCCGGGACTGCACGCGATTCCCCCCCAACTGGCCCGCCGCAGAGCCGCTCTGGCCTCGGCTCAGCCAGTGGCCTGCGCAACATCCGGGCAGGTTGCAACAAAAAAAATTGTCCTTGCCACGAAACATTTGACCTTCGCCAAACCGTTGTGGCACGCGCGCGCATTGGCTTGCGTAAGCGCTTGCACCTTACCCGCCGGTAGGTCTTTCGGGACGGTGAAACAGGGTTTGAAATGGCTGCGGAATGCCCCATAGCGTGGATCGCGGCGAGGGAAAGCATGCTTTCCATCTGCCCGGGGTCCTACCCAGGCCCTGCTGATTCCCGACACACAAAGGCGTCTCCGACGGCACCTGAGGTGTTGCCGGGGCCGCGGATGTTCTCGGGGCAATGGGCACATATGCCCGTCTTCCACGAACAGTTACAACTCCGCGAGAAGAGCAACAATGCACAAGCACCCCCAAAACCGGATGCTGCGGTGGCGCCCCGCCGCCGCAGCATTGGCCGCGGCCGTCGCCGCCTCCGCCTTCCTGGCAGTCCCCTCGGCACAGGCCAACGAGCCGTCCGACCCGCCCGCCGTGCAGCAAATGCCGGCACCCGCTCCAGGCTTCCCCCTCCCGACCGGACACACGCAGCAGGCGTTCGATCCGGCGTCGGACTTCACGTCCAAGTGGACCCGTGCCGACGCCAAGCAGATCATGGCCCAGAGCGACTCGACCGTCACTCCCGGCGCAAACTCCATGAGCCCCGACGTCACCATGCCCGAGATCCCCCAGGATTTCCCTACCATGAACGACGACGTGTGGGTTTGGGACACCTGGTCCCTGACCGACGAGAATGCCAACCAGATCAGCTACAAGGGCTGGGATGTTATCTTCTCCCTGGTGGCGGACCGCCACGCCGGCTACGGCTTCGACCAGCGCCACTGGAACGCCCGGATCGGCTACTTCTTCCGCAAGACCAACGCCGACCCGGCCAAGGACAAGTGGAACTACGGCGGCCACCTGTTCCTGGACAACACATCCATCGGCAACACCGAGTGGTCCGGCTCCTCCCGCCTGATGCAGGGTGACCACGTCAACGTCTTCTACACGGCCACCACGTTCTACGACATCGCCCAGCGTAATGCCGGTGGCGGCGGGATTGCTCCCGATGCTGCGATCGCGAAGGCCTTGGGCAACATCCACGCCGACAAGAATGGCGTCACGTTCGATGGGTTCCAGCACACCAAACTGCTGGAACCGGACGGCAAGATGTACCAGACCAAGGCGCAGAACCCCGGCTTCGCGTTCCGCGACCCCTACACGTTCGTTGACCCGGCCCACCCCGGCAAGACTTACATGGTGTTCGAAGGCAACACCGGCGGCACCCGCGGCGATTACAAGTGCAAGGACGAGGACCTTGGCTACAAGCCGGGCGATCCCCACGCCGAGAACGTCAGTGACGTCCAGAACAGCGGCGCCTACTACCAGACCGCAAACGTTGGCCTCGCCGTGGCCGACAACAAGGACCTCACCAAGTGGTCCTTCCTCCCGCCGATCCTTTCCGCGAACTGCGTGAACGACCAGACTGAACGGCCGCAGATCTTCATCCAGAATGAGGGTGGGAAGAACAAGTACTACCTGTTCACCATCAGCCACCAGTTCACCTATGCAGCCGGTATGCGCGGTCCCGACGGCGTCTACGGCTTCGCGGGCGACGGCATCCGTTCCGACTTCCAGCCGATGAACAACAGCGGCCTGGCCCTGGGATCCCCGACGGACCTCAACCTGGCAGCCAACGCACCGGAGAGCCCGTCCGCTAAGCAGAACGGGCGGCAGTTCCAGGCCTATTCGCACTACGTGCAGCCCGGCGGCCTGGTGCAGTCGTTCATCGACAACGTCAACGGCGTCCGCGGCGGCTCGCTGTCGCCGACCGTGAAGATCAACTTCCGCAACGGCGTATCCCAGGTTGACCGCAGCTTTGGCCGGAACGGCCTCGGCCCGTTCGGCTACCTGCCCACCAACGTCAGGGTAGGCGGCGAGGGCCTCTACAAGTAGGCCGTTTCTTGATCCACCGCCGGTAAATCCGGCCGTATACCGCCCAGGCGGGGATGTCCTTGGGGGCTTCCCCGCCTGGGCCTTTTCCGTCCGGGCGGAAGCTTGGGCGCGGCGCCCCGCAGTGTTTCCGGCGCATCTGTCGCAGGCTGGGGATAGGGTGGAATCAACAGAAGGGGGAGTGCCTGATGGAATACCAGAACCCACAACCCGTGGTGCCAAACCGTCCTGCCGCCAGCCCGGTGACGGGTCCGGGGCCCGGGCGCACCGTAATCTCCGAAACCGCAGTGGCCAAGGTGGCGGGTATCGCGGCACGGTCCGTTCCCGGCGTCTATTCCCTTGGCTCGGGTCCGTCCCGCGCGCTGGGTGCCATCCGGGACGCCGTCGGAAGTTCGGACCATGCGGCCGGAGTCCACGCGGAAGTGGGCGAAACGCAGGTAGCCGTGGACATCACCTTGGTGGCAAGCTACGGGACCCCCTTGCACTCGCTGGCCAATGACGTCCGTGCCGCCGTTTACCGCGCCGTCGAGGAACTGGTGGGCCTGCAGGTCATCGAAGTCAATGTCGAGATCACGGACGTGTACGTGCCGCCGCCGGTCAAGCCGGCGGCTGTGGACCGGGAGGCGTTGCTGTGAACCTCACCGTTGCGGGTACGGCCATGGGCGCCTTCGTGGCCTTCATGTCATTGCAGTTCGGCTTGTGGGGATTCATCGTGTCCCTGCTCTTCATGGCTATCGGTGCCGTCCTGGGCCGCGCCGCCGAGGGGAAGCTGGATCTGCGCGGCGTGATCGATGCCATCATCGGCCGGCGTTCGTCCTCATGAGCTCACCAGCGCCCGTTGCGAGTGGGCAGGCGCTCAGCGGCCACAACCGGATCAGTACCCAGGCATTGACCAGCCTCGCCAAAGCGGCCGCCGCCCAGGCCCTGGGCGTCGAGGCGCAGGACGTGCGGGCGGATTGGACGGACGACGACGGCCTGCTGGCTTTGTCCCTCGTGGCGCCCATCAGCATCCCGCCTTTGGGGTCGGTTGTACTTGATCCCGCGCGGGTCCAGGCATCCGGCGGATCCATCTGGGATCGCACGGTCAAGGCCAAAGCAGTCATTCTGCAGACAGTCTCGGAGCTCAGCGGTTCCAGGCTGAGCCGGGTGGATATCCGCGTCAGCGGGGCAAAGATCAGTACAGGAGGGCGGGTGCAATGAGCGGCAGCGTGGAGAACCGCCGTGCAAGGGCAGGTTCCCGGGGCAGCGACGGGCCGGACATGCGCCGGATCACCTACCGCGAGACGCATTCAACGCGCGCCGCAGTCTCGGTCGTGGCTGCAGCCCTAGTCCTGGTGCTGGCCGCTTACGGCGTCCTCGAATCCGGTGTCCATGCCGTCGGGCAGTCTGCCTGGCTGATTGAACCGCAGGTGGCGGCCCAACGGATCGTGGACCTGCCTTCCGGTGTACCGCCACTGTTGCTGGGAGCGATCGGCGGGGTGCTCGGCATGCTGGGCGTGATCTTCTTCCTCAACGGGATACTTCCGGGACGGCGGGCGCGCCACCAGCTGGCCGGCGGCCGTCGTGGCGGGTCCTCGGCGGCCGTGGTGGACGACGAAGTCGTGGCGTCTTCGATCGCACGCCGTGCCCGGCTGGCTGCGAATGTCACGCCTGAGCAGGTCATGGTGGTGGTCTCCCAGCGCCAGGTCCTGGTGAACGTCCGGCCCACCTCCGGCGTTGCGGTGGACCAGGGGCGCGTCCTTGAAGCCGTCAGCGATGAATTGGACCAGATGCAGCTTCAACCGGCCCCCGTTGCCCGTGTCAACGTGGCCCCGTCCGGGGTGATCGGCGCATGACCAGCACCCCTGCGCTGCTGAACCGGATCCTCCTCACCCTGCTGGGCGTTATCCTGCTGACGGTGGGCCTGCTGCTGGTCTTGCTGGCAGCTGTGCCGGCAACCGGTCCGTGGTGGCACGCCTGGGCCTCCGGGGCATGGGAAGGCATCAACCAGGCTTTCAGTTCCACCCGTTTACCCGGACAGCAGGAAAGCTGGCTGTGGATCGCGGTGGCCTTGGCGCTGCTGGTCCTGATGGGACTCATGGTGGCCTGGATTGCGCAGCAGGGAAAGGGCCGCGCCAACGTCCTTGCGGCCGAGTACGACCCCGGTGACGTTCCCGGCGATGTCCGGATCGGTGGCGGCGTCGCCGAACAGGCGCTCAAGCAGGCCCTTGAGGGGCGTCCGGACCTTGCCGGTTCCACCGTCACCACCTATGACGTGAAGGGCTCACCCGCGCTCAAGGTCCGGCTTTTGCCTCGGCAGGGCGTGGCGCCACACCTGTTGGCTGCCGAGGTATCGGTGCTCCTGGACGCCTTGGACGCTGTGGTGGGCAAGGAGATTCCGGTCCTTATCCACATCGGTGCGGGGGCGCGGACGCGCTTCAGCCGGGCTGAGCGCGTCCGCTGAACGGCAGGCGGGGCCGCCGGCCAGTCCTCCTGCCGGCTCAGTCCCGCAGAAGGTAGACGGTGCAGTCCACGGGAACTTCCCGCATCGCTGCCTGCTCGTTGGCCGGTTCAGGCCTGCTGGAGAGCGCTACGGTGTAACCGCCAGGCACGGGCGCGGAGGCGAAGCCCAGGTTGGACAGGACAATGACATCTCCGTTCCGGAATGCCAGCAGCCCGCTGTCCGGCGCGTGCTCATCTGTCCACTCCACTGTTCCCTTGCCAAGGTGGTGCGCAGACCTGAACGCAATAGCGGCCCGGTAGAGCTCAAGGGTTGAACCTGCCTCGCCGTCCTGCTGGTCCGCGGCCAGGGGGCCGAAGCTTTCAGGCTGCGGGAGCCAAGGCGCCTGGCCGGAGGGACCGGCGGAGAACCCGAACCCCGGTTCGCCCTGGGCCCATGGCAGCGGGACGCGGCACCCGTCGCGGCCGATCTCGGCTCCCTTGGTCCTGAAGAATGTCGGGTCCTGCCTGGCCGAGTCGGGAAGGGTGGTGTGTTCCGGGAGCCCCAACTCCTCGCCCTGGTAGAGGTAGGCCGAACCCGGCAATGCCAGTGCAACCAGGGTGGCGGCGCGTGCGCGGGCGAGGCCCAAGGCAGCGTCCGGTTGTTCGTCGCCGGCACCAATGCCCTTCGGGAACGTGGTCGGATCCTTGAGTCCGAACCTTGTGCTGTGCCGGACCGTGTCGTGGTTGCTGAGCACCCAGGTGCACGGCGCGCCCACGGAAGCGGCCGCTGCCAAGGACGCGTTGATGGCGCCAGCCATCCGCTCGGCGTCCCAGCCGGCCAGCAGGAAATCAAAATTGAAGGCCTGTTGCATCTCATCCGGCCTGACGTACCTGGCCAGGCGTTCGGCCGGTTCAACCCAGGCCTCCGCCACCATCATCCGGTCCCCTCCGTATTCGGCCAGGACCCGGTTCCAGTCACGGTAGATCTCATGCACGCCATCCTGGTCGAAGAAGGGCGATGGCGGGTACATCGGTGAGACGGCCCGGTGCGGTTCCTCGGCATCGGTGTGGGCATGGGGAGCGTCTCCGGGCAGGTGGCTTTCCCTGCGCGGACCCGTTGTTCCTTCCACCATGGCCGCGGCTCCGTCCCAGTCAGGGAGGCCTGCCTCTTTGACCAGTCCGTGGGCCACGTCCACCCGGAAGCCGTCCGCCCCGCGGTCCAGCCAGAAACGCAGCACGGAGCGCATCTCCTCCTGTACTTCCGGGTTTTCCCAGTTCAGGTCGGGTTGCCTGGTGTCGAACAAGTGCAGGTACCACTGGCCGGGTGAGCCGTCAGCGTTGGTAAGGCGGCTCCATGCCGGTCCGCCGAAGATGGATTTCCAATTGTTGGGCGCCAGCCGGCCATCCCCCGATCCCGGCACCTCGTCTTTGCCGTCACGGAAGATGTACCGTTCCCGTTCCGGGCTTCCCGGGCCTGCCCGCAGCGCCGCCTGGAACCAGGCGTGTTCGTCGGAAGTGTGGTTTGGGACCAGGTCAACGATGACTTTCAGGCCGCGGCGGTGAGCTTCCTGCAACATCGCGTCGAAATCCGCCAAGGTGCCGAAGAGCGGATCCACCTGGCGGTAGTCGGCGACGTCGTAACCGCCGTCGGCCTGGGGCGACTTGTAAAAGGGAGAGAGCCAGACAGCGTCCACTCCCAGCTTTTCCAGGTAGGGGAGCCGCTGCAGGACGCCCCGCAAATCGCCCATTCCATCGCCATTGCCGTCGGCGAAGGACCGGGGGTAAATCTGGTAGACGACCGCGTCCGCCCACCATGCGGAGGGTACGGAACGGGGTACCGGAACGGACGGGTTGGGCATTTGGTTCCCCTAAGATAACTTTTTGATGTAAACGCTTGCATTCGAGACAGCAACCTTACTAGTGTGATGGTCACCACATCAACCTCACCTACAAGCGCACTGTCGACTTACTTGTCACTCAGCGAGGAGCTTCAAGCTAATGAAAACCCCGAGATTCCTGCTTCCGGCCGCCACGGCCGGCATTCTGGCCCTGACGTTGTCCGCCTGCGGTGGCGGCGGAGGGGGCACCACCGGCGGCGGGGGAGGCAGCGATGCTGACGCCAACCTCGACGGCCGCGGCCCCATCACGTATGTCCAGGGCAAGGACAACAGCAACGTCGTCCGCCCGCTCATTGACAAGTGGAATGCCGCGCACCCGAATGAAAAGGTCACCTTCAAGGAGCAGACCGACCAGGCCGACCAGCAGCATGATGACCTGGTCCAGCACTTCCAGGCCAAGCAGTCCGACTACGACGTTGTTGACGTAGACGTTGTCTGGACCGCGGAGTTTGCGGCCAAGGGCTGGCTGCAGCCGCTGAAGGACAAGATGGCGATCGACACCAGCGCCATGCTGAAGCCCACCGTGGACAGCGCCACCTACAAGGGCACCCTGTACGCGGCCCCGCAAACCTCTGACGGCGGCATCCTGTACTACCGCAAGGACCTGGTTCCCACGCCTCCCAAGACCTGGGACGAGATGATGAGCATGTGCTCCATCGCCAAGCAGAACAACATTGGTTGCTACGCCGGCCAGTTCAGCAAGTATGAAGGCCTGACCGTCAACGCATCCGAGGCCATCAACTCCGCAGGCGGCTCAGTCCTGGACAAGGACGGCAAGCCCAGCGTGAACACGCCGGAAGCGAAGGCCGGCCTGGGCAACCTGGCCAAGGCCTACGCTGACGGGAACATCCCCAAGGAAGCCATCACGTACAAGGAAGAGGACAGCCGCCAGGCATTCCAGAGCGGAAAGCTCCTGTTCCTGCGCAACTGGCCCTACGCCTTCAACCTGATCACCACCGAAGGATCTTCGGCTGTGAAGGACAAGACCGGCCTTGCGGCACTCCCCGGCAAGAGCGGTCCGGGTGCGTCCTCGCTGGGCGGTCACAACCTCGCCACCAGCGTGTACTCCAAGAACAAGGCCACCGCACTGGACTTCATGAAGTTCATGACCTCCGCGGAGACCGAGAAGTTCTACGCGACCCAGGGCTCCCTGGCTCCGGTCCTCGGCTCGCTGTATGAAGACCAGGAACTGGTTTCCAAGCTGCCCTACCTGCCGGTCCTGAAGACGTCCATCGAGAACGCCGTACCGCGTCCCGTAACGCCTTTCTACCCGGCTGTCACCAAGGCAATCCAAGATAATGCCTACTCCGCTATCAAGGGAGAAAAGACAGTGGACGCTGCACTTTCCGACATGCAGAACGCCATCCAATCCGCCGGTGCAGGATCGTAGTCCTGCCATGGCAACCGAACTAGGCCCGACGCCGGTTAAGTCACCGGCGTCGGGCGCTGCCCCTGTCCATCACGCGCCCAAGGGCGTAGGGGAAGACAACAGGATCGCAAGCCAGGGTCGCTGGGCGTCCTGGCTGCTCGCCCCGACCATCGTGGCCCTGGGCATTGTGATCGTGTACCCCATCGTCAGCGCCATCGTGATGTCCTTCCAGAAGGACGCCGGCCTGGATCCCGCCACCGGCCTGTTCACGGCCGGCGGCTCGGCCGGCATCCAAAACTATGTCAACTGGCTGGCGCAGCAGTGCTCCGCGCCCGCCGGCGGTACCGTGGCCTGCCCGCCAGGCACCCTGGGCGGCCAGTTCTGGTCCGCCACTGCCACGACCTTCTTCTTCACCATCGTGACGGTGACGCTGGAAACGGTGCTGGGGTTCTGGATGGCCGTGATCATGGCCCGGACCTTCCGCGGCCGGAGCCTCGTCCGCGCGGCCGTCCTGGTGCCGTGGGCCATCCCCACGGCTGTGACGGCAAAGCTCTGGTTCTTCATCTTCGCTTTCGAGGGGATCGCCAACAAGCTGTTCAACACCACCATCCTGTGGACCGGCAGCGAGTGGCCGGCCAAGTGGGCCGTCATTATTGCCGACGTCTGGAAGACCACGCCGTTCATGGCACTGCTGATCCTTGCAGGCCTGCAGATGATTCCGGCCGAAGTCTATGAGGCGGCCAAGGTGGACGGTGCGTCCGCGTGGCAGCGGTTCCGGCTCATCACCTTGCCGCTGGTCAAGCCGGCGCTGATGGTGGCGATCCTGTTCCGTACCCTGGATGCGCTGCGCATGTTTGACCTCCCGTACATCCTTACCGGCGGCGCGAACAACACCACCACGCTGTCCATCCTGGTCATCAACCAGATCAGGCAGGGCTTCAATTCCGCGGCGGCGTTGTCCACCATCACGTTCATCATCATCTTCCTCGTCGCCTTCATCTTTGTCCGCTTCCTCGGGGCAAATGTGGTTGAGCAGAGCGGCGCAACCGGAAAGGGGAAGAAATGACCACGGCAACAGCAGACGCCACCGCGCTGCGGGCGCGCCAGGACAAGGGCCGCAAAACTGCCCAGAACCGGGAAAAGTGGGCCCAAGGCAGGACCTACATCAGTGCAGTAGTCGTCCTGATCTGGTGCCTTGCGCCGGCCTACTGGATGGTGGTCACCGCCTTCCGCGAGGTCGGGTTCACGTACGACACCTCGATCCTGCCCACCCATGTCACCATGGACAACTTCATCACCGCCTTCGATACGTCCTTCGGCAACAGGTTCGGACAGGCACTGCTGAACAGTGTGTTCATTGGCGGCGTGGTGACGGTGGTGTCTCTGGTGATCGGCGTGTTCGCCGCCTACGCCCTGGCCCGGTTGAATTTCCGGTTCAAGTACCTGGTGCTCGGTTTCATCCTGGGGGCTTCCATGTTCCCGGGCGTTGCCCTGATCACCCCGCTTTTCCAGCTGTTCACCAACATCGGCTGGATGGGCACCTACCAGGCGCTGATTATCCCCAACATCTCCTTTGTGCTCCCGCTGACGGTCTACACCATGACCTCGTTCTTCCGTGAAATGCCGTGGGAGCTGGAGGAATCGGCCCGCGTTGATGGCTGCACCCAGGGTCAGGCCTTCCGAAAGGTCATCATGCCCCTGGCGGCGCCGGCGATCTTCACCACGGCAATCCTGGCGTTCATTTCCTCCTGGAATGAGTTCCTGATTGCCAGCCAGCTCTCCAGCGACGCAACGCAGCCGGTGACAGTGGCAATCGCCAACTTCGCCGGTGCACAGCCAAACCAGATCCCGTACACGGCCATCATGGCCGCCGGCACCATTGTCACCATTCCGCTGGTGATCCTGGTCCTGGTCTTCCAGCGCAAGATCGTCGCCGGCCTCACGGCAGGTGCGGTCAAGTGACGGAGCACGGTTCCCGCCCCCGCACACCAGCGGGGGCGGGCAACCGCAGCCGGCTGGTCAGGTCGGGCGAGGATTTCGACATCATCATCGGTTTCCTTGGTTTTTGGGCAGTGGTCCTCCTGGCGGTCACTGTGTGGATGGAAATCACTGCGCAGCCGGCCATCGGCTGGGCATTGGGCCTGCTGGCAACCCTGCTCGCCCTGTACGGAATGGTGCGCCTGCGGCGTAAGCTCCCGGCCCGCAAGTAGGCGCATCCACAACAGCGGTCCCCGCCACAGTTACCACTGCCCGGCCGCGGAATGGAAAAATACGAGGCTTGGGGGTAAACGCAGGGCCAGCCCGGCCCTACGCCGCGCAGGAGTTATGAGGGGACACGGTGGCACGGACAACGGAAAGGTCCCAACGGGGCGGCCATAACGGCGTCAGCATCGAGGACGTGGCAGCGGCCGCCGGAGTCTCAACCGCAACCGTCTCCCGCGCCGTACGTGGTTTGCCCCGCGTTTCGCCGGCCACCAGGGAGAAGATCCTCGAAGTCGCTGGAAACCTGGGCTACGTGGCATCGTCCTCCGCTTCCGGCCTGGCGACGGGACGCACCAAGACCATTGGCGTCCTGGCGCCGTTCGTGAGCCGCTGGTTCTTCTCCAAGGCCATTGAGGGTGCGGACCGCGAGCTTCACGCCCGGCATTACAACCTCTCCCTGTTCAATCTCGGCGGCCACGGCAGCAACCGCGAGCGGCTCTTCAGCAAGACCATGGTCTACAAGCAGATCGATGCCCTGCTGGTGCTCTGTATGGCGCTCAGCCACGAAGAAATCGAACACCTGCAAAAAATCGACATTCCGCTGGTGGTGGTGGGCGGCCACGTCGAAGAGTGCCCCTACATCGGCATTGACGATTACGCGGCGGCCTCAACCGCGGTCCGGCACTTGATCGACCTGGGCCACCGGGACATCGCGTTGCTGCACGGCGACGACGAGACCGACCTTAACTTCGACGTTCCGAGGGTGCGTATCCTGGCGTTCAAGGACGTCATGGCCGCCGCAGGCCTTGCTACCCGGCCGGAATGGGACGAATGGGGCGACTTCACGGTGCGCAGCGGCCAGGAAGCCTTCCGCCGCCTTTGGTCAGGGTCCGGGCCAAAGCCCACGGCGATCTTCTGCGCCTCCGACGAAATGGCCATGGGGGTCATCTTCGAAGCCAACCGCCTCGGCGTCAACATCCCCGCCGAACTGTCAGTGGTGGGGATCGACAACCACGACTTCGCGGAGGCCATGGGCCTCACCACCGTTGGACAACGTCCGGACGAGCAGGCCGAACTGGCCACCAAGATGCTTCTGGACGAACTGGACGGGGACATCGGCTCCGTCCGGTCCGCCGTCGCGCCGCATGAACTGATCATCCGGCGAACCACCGCGCCCCCCAAGGGCTGAAACGGCCTCAGGAAGCGCGGGCAAGCTGCCGGATGGGGATCCAGCGCGAGGCGAGCCTGCGGTAGGCGGCCGCGGCGCCGGTCATGTCGCCCTCAGCCAGGCACTCGATCCCCAGCCTGATGTCCATGGGTGATTCGTCCGGGTACACCTTGTCTGCGACGGCACCGTAGTCCAGCTCCACCATGGAGTCCACGTGGAACAGCTCCAGCCATTCGGTCAGCTGTGCCAGGTCGTCAAGCATGTCCAGGTCCGGGGCGGCCAGCGCCAGGTTGGCCACGGCATAGCGGGCCCGCTCCAAGGCATCTGTGATCGGCGCCCAGACGCGGACCGTAAGGATGCGGCCGGCGGCTTCCACTACGTCCTTGCGGTCGGACTCCATGAACAGCGAGAACCAACTGAACGGGATGCCCCAGGTGGAGGCCCGCGTATGCACGCGGACGGATCCGTCCCGTGCCTTCATCAGGTCGATCCGCTCCTGGTGCCGGTCGCGCTGTTCCTCAGGGATCAGCAAGCTCCGCCAGCGGGCCGTGGATCCCTTCCATCAGGGCATTGGCGGCCAGCCCGGCGCGCAGGACCAGCTGGCTGGGGCAGTACAGCAACACTGGCGCGGTGCCGGCGGCAGCGCCGTCGTCGGCCGTTCCGCCGTCCGGTGCCGGCGCGGTGGTGACGCGCACCAGGTCGGTGCGCCCGGTGGGAAACGGGTCACCGCCGGAGCGGGTGATCCGTCCCAGCGAGGCCAGCAGTTCAGCGTTTTCGACGGCGGCACGGGACGCGGCGCGCTCGGCGGCGGCCTGGAGGGCAGGGCGTTGTTCCGCCGGAAAGGCGTCCAAGGGTTCGTAGACGCGGAGCGTCGAAGAAAATGGCAGGCCTGCCTGGCCCCGGTAGAGGTTTCCCGTCATGACGGTCTCCTTGGATGGGCGCAGGGGGCTGTCATCAGTCCGCCAGGTCTACCAGCACGGGTGCGTGATCCGAGGCGCCTTTGCCTTTGCGTTCCTCGCGGTCGATGGAGGCGCCGGTGACCCGGGCCGCCAAGGCAGGGGAGGCCAGGATGAAGTCGATCCGCATGCCCTCCTTCTTGGGGAACCGGAGCTGGGTGTAGTCCCAGTACGTGTAGACGCCCGGGCCCGGGGTATAGGGGCGCACGACGTCGGTGAAGCCGGCGGACTCGAAGGCATGGAACGCCGCACGCTCCGGCGGACTGACGTGGGTGTAGCGGTTGTTGACGAACAAGTCGATGTCCCAGACGTCGTCGTCGAACGGGGCGATGTTCCAGTCGCCCATCAAGGCGACCTGCGCCTGCGGGTTGTCCGTGACCAGGCCCTGGGCGTGCGTTTTCAGGCTTTCCAGCCACTTGAGCTTGTAAGGCATGTGTTCGTCGTCCAGTGAACGCCCGTTGGGGACATACAGGCTCCAGACCCTGACGCCGCCGCAGGTGGCAGCCATGGCGCGGGCCTCCTGGACGGGGTCCTTGCCGGCCTTGCCGAACGAGGGCTGGTCCAGGAACGTCCGCTCCACGTCCTCCAGTCCAACGCGGGAGGCGATGGCCACACCGTTCCACTGGTTGACGCCGAAGTGGGCAACCTCGTAGCCCATCCGTTCGAAGAGCTTCCACGGGAAGTTCTCGTCCTTGCACTTGGTCTCCTGGATGGCCAGGACATCGCAGTCGCTGCGCTGGAGCCAGGCTTCAACACGGTCGGCGCGGGCACGGAGCGAATTCACATTCCAGGTAGCTATCTTCACGGTTCCTAACTTACCTTGGGAGCCGTGCGCCGGGTAAAGCTTCCCGCCGGCCCGGGCGGTACCGCGCATGCGGTTGGTCCCAAGCATGACGCGGCGGGTATATTCGCAACCAGAATGACCTGGATCACTCATCCGGCCACCATGCGAAGGAGCAGCCAGCCGATGACCGCAGCCAAGGGAATGGATGGTGCCGCCGGCGACGGGCACCCGGAAGTACTGTTTGAACGCCGCGGCCGGCTGGGAGTGGTAACGCTCAACCGGCCTAAGGCCGTGAACGCACTCACCACCGGCATGGTGGACGTGATGCTCCGGCAGCTGACAGCGTGGGCCGGGGACCACGACGTCGCCACCATCCTGGTGCAGGGCGCCGGGGAGCGTGGCCTCTGTGCCGGCGGCGACATTGTGGCCATCTATGAGGACATGCTGCACGGCGGAACCCGGACGGCTGGTTTCTGGCAGGCCGAATACCGCCTGAACTCCCTGATCGCCCGGTATCCCAAGCCGTTCGTCGCCTTTATGGACGGCCTGGTCCTCGGCGGCGGGGTGGGGATCTCCGCCCATGGGAGCGTCCGGGTGGTTACGGAGCGGACCAGGATGGGCATGCCCGAAACCACCATCGGGTTCGCCCCGGACGTCGGTGGCACGTACCTGCTCTCGCACGCACCCGGCGAGGCTGGAACGCACGCTGCCCTGACCGGCGCGCATCTTGGCGCCGGCGATGCGGTGTTCCTCGGCCTGGCGGACCACTACATACCGTCAGGATCGCTGCCGGACCTGGCGGCCGCACTTGAGGACCATAGCCCGGAAGACGTCGTCGAACGGTATGCCGAGCCCGCCCCGGCCTCGCTGCTCGCCGGGCAGCGTGACTGGATCGACGCCTGCTACGCCTCGGATGACGCAGCCGGGATCGTCCGGAGCCTCCGGGAGTGGGCCGGGCCCGGGAAGGAGGGCGCGGCGGAGGCGGCCGACACGATTGAAGCGAAGTCACCCACCTCCGTCAAAGTCACCCTGGCGTCGCTGCGCCGGGCCGCGGCGTTGACCCTGGATGAAGCGCTGGCCCAGGAGTACCGTGCCGGGATCCGATTCCTGGCCGGTCCCGACTTCCGCGAAGGCATCCGCGCCCAAGTTGTGGACAAGGACAGGAATCCGCAGTGGAAACCGGCAACTTTGGCTGACGTGCTTCCAGGCCAGGTGGACAGGTTCTTCGAACCGCTCGAGGGCGGAGAGCTGGACCTGCATACGGAACTTGCACCCGAGGAGGCGGACCATGCCTGAGAAAGGAACCGTGGCTTTCCTCGGCTTGGGGCACATGGGCGGTCCCATGGCCGCGAACCTGGTCCGGGCCGGCTACGCGGTGGTTGGTTTCGACGTGGTGCCTGCCGCCGTCCAAACGGCACGGGAACATGGTGTGCCGGTCGCGGCCAGCGCGGATGGGGCCGTAGCCGGGGCCGACGTCGTGGTGACCATGTTCCCCAGCGGCGGACACGTCCTGGACGCCTACCGCGGCGACGCCGGACAACCCGGATTGTTGGCTGCGGCTCCGCCGGGCACCATGTTCCTTGACTGCTCCACCATCAACGTCGATGAGGCACGGGAAGCCGCGCGCCTGGCCGGTGAAGCGGGCCACCGTTCCGTCGACGCGCCTGTTTCGGGCGGCGTGGTTGGCGCCGAAGCAGCGACGTTGACGTTCATGGCCGGCGGCGAAGCGCAGGACTTCGAGTCGGTGCGGCCGCTCCTGGAGGTAATGGGCAAACGCGTGGTCCATTGCGGCGGCCACGGCGCGGGCCAGGCCGCCAAGATCTGCAACAACCTCATCCTGGGCGTTTCCATGATCGCGGTCAGCGAGGCTTTTGTCCTCGGCGAAAAGCTGGGGCTGAGCCACCAGGCCCTGTTCGACGTCGCCTCCGCGGCCTCGGGCCAGTGCTGGGCGCTCACCACCAACTGCCCGGTACCGGGACCCGTCCCCTCCAGCCCGGCCAACAGGGACTACCAGCCGGGCTTTACGGCGGCGCTGATGGCCAAAGACCTCAGCCTGGCGGTCAACGCCCTCAACAGCACGGGAGCGGCGGGACAGATGGGGGCGCTCGCCGCCCGCATCTACGATACGTTTGCCGCGGAGGGCGGCGCCGGCCGCGACTTCTCCGCCATCATCACGGATATCCGCGGCAGCGCGGAACCGGCTGCCGCGGACACCACGGCGGCGGCAACAGGAACGGACGCAACGGGCCGGAGCCGGACCACGGCAGCACACGACGACGGGAGCCCCGAATGACTGAATACGCCAACATCCTGGTGGAGCGACAAGGCAGGGTGGGGCTGGTGACCCTCAACCGGCCATCGGCGTTGAATGCGCTCAACAAAGCCACCATGGAAGAACTGGTCGCCGCCGTGACCGCGATGGACTCCGATCCGGGCGTAGGCGCCGTGGTGATCACGGGCTCGGCCAAGGCGTTTGCTGCCGGAGCCGACATCAAGGAGATGGCCGACCAGGGCTACATGGACATGTACACCGCGGACTGGTTCCGCGGCTGGGAGGACTTCACCCGGCTGCGGATCCCCACCATCGCGGCGGTGTCCGGGTTCGCCCTGGGCGGCGGCTGCGAGCTCGCGATGATGTGCGACCTCATTATTGCGGGGGACAACGCCAAATTCGGCCAGCCGGAAATCAACCTTGCCGTACTTCCCGGGATGGGAGGTTCGCAGCGGCTCACCCGCGCGATCGGCAAGGCCAAGGCCATGGACCTGATCCTCACCGGCAGGTTCATCGGCGCCGAGGAAGCGGACCGGTGCGGACTGGTCTCCCGGGTTGTCCCGGCTGAGGAAGTGGTGTCAGAGGCCCTCAAGGCAGCCGGGCTGATCGCCGCCAAGTCGAAGCCCGCTGCCATGGCTGCGAAGGAAGCCGTGAATGCAGCCTTCGAAACCGGGCTGGCCCAAGGGGTCCTGTTTGAACGGAGGCTCTTCCACTCGCTGTTCGCCACCGAAGACCAAAAGGAAGGGATGGCGGCGTTCGCAGAAAAGCGTGAGCCGCAGTTCAAGCACCGGTGACCCCGGGACGCGCTGTCCGGGACTTTGGGGCGCTCGACGAATTGCGCGGCCCGTATTGTGGACATGACGGGTAACAGACGTCCATGCCATGCCAGCGAACGGGGACAGACGTATGTGGACAACCATGACCGGTGCAGCCAGCCCCACCGACGGACTCACGGGCATCGTGGGCTTCGCCGCGAGGGCCATCGACACCCTGGGGGAATGGGGCGTGGGTGCCTTCACGCTCGCGGAGACGGTGGTGCCTCCCATCCCCAGCGAAGTGATCCTTCCCCTGGCCGGCTACCTTGCCAAGCAAGGCTCCCTCAACTTCCTCCTGGTCTTCGCCACCAGCACCCTGGGCGCCTCCCTGGGAGCCCTGCTGCTGTACTGGCTCGGCGCCAAACTTGGCCTGGACCGGTCAATTCGGGGCCTGTCCAAACTGCCCCTGGTGGACCGCGAGGACTTTGAACAGGCCACGGACTGGTTCCGCCGCCACGGAAGGTCATCCATCTTTTTCGGCCGCCTGCTGCCGGGCATCCGCAGCCTCATCTCATTGCCGGCCGGCGCCGCCGCCATGCCGCTGGGAACTTTCAGCATCTTCACCCTCGCCGGCAGCGGGCTGTGGAACGGGGCTCTCATTGGCCTCGGCTACCTGCTGGGCACCCAGTACCAGCTGATCGAGAAGTACTCGCATTTCCTGAATTACGCCGTTTACGCGGCGCTGGGAGTTGCGGTTGCGCTGCTCATCATCCGGCGGGTCAGGAGGGGCAGGCGGGTCAGGGCCGGCCGCTGACAGGTGTCCCTAGAGATGCTTCTCCGCAAAAAAGCGCAGGGCGCTCCGCACGAAGGCTGCTCCGTCGGTGCCCCCATAGTTGGCGGCAAAACGCGGATCCGCAACATACATGTCAGCGAGTCCGGTGACATATCCCTTGATGTCGCCGCCCGCGGCCGCAGCGGGAGTTCCGGGAATGGACTGGAGCCAGGCCACGTGCCTGCGTGCCAGGTCCTGGGCCTCACGTCCCTCCGCCGGCATCCCTGAAGCGCCGGCCGCGATCCAGTCCTTGCCCAGCTCCTCCACCCTGGACTTCCATGCCTGCTTTTCCGCGGCGTCCATCCCCCGCCACCACGCATCAGAGGCCGCATAGGCGTCCTTGCCCCAGCGTTCCTCGACCTCCTCCCGGTACTGGGTATGGTCAAAGCCGTCAAACATGTTCTCAGCCATCAGTTGGCCTCCTGCCCTCACTGTTTCGATGGTTTGCCGCACGGACTGCGCTTGCCGGGCCAGCCGTTGCTGCTCCTGCCCCAGCCACTCAAGGTGGCGGGAGAGTGCGGCGACGGGGTCGGCCTGGCGTTGGAAGACTTCGGCGATGGCCGGCAGGCCCAGGCCCAGCTCCCGCAGCAAAAGGATCCGCTGCAGCTGAAGGAGGGCGGCGCCGTCGTAATAGCGGTAGCCGTTGCCGCCCACCCGGCTGGGCTTCAAGAGCCCAATGTCGTCGTAGTGCCTGAGTGTGCGGCTGGTGGTGCCGGCCATCCTGGCCACATCCTGGATGGGCCAATCCCTCAAGCCGTTGCCACGGATTTCTTCCATGCCCTTGAGCCTAGGGGTTGACGCTGCGTCAAGGTCAAGGGGACTTGTCCGCTTACTTGGCCGGACCGTTTCGCGGTGTCCGGTGCCGCGCCTGGGCCACAAGCCGTGTGAAGGCAAAGACAAAGATGGATTCAAACATCAGCATGAGGCCTACCAGCAGCCATTGCTGCCGGGTGATGAACACGACGCAACCCGTCAGGGCCAGGATGGTGCCCAGGGCCAGGGCGTAGACGGCAAAGCCGACGGCGACCCGGGCGCTGCGTACGCCCGTGCGGAATCCGAAGCCGTGGGGTTCGCCGCCGGGCTGGCCCGGGACGCGGTCGGGTGCAGCGGGACCGAGTCCGTCGAACTCGACCCACGGATCCTTGTCCTGATCCTTTCCGGTCATGGGTCAATTATCCCAAACCCACAATGCCGCGAAGGACACCGCCGGCGGAAAACAACGCCGGCGAAAGCAATGCCGCGAAACAGTGCCGGCGAACACCATCGGGGAAGAAAAACAGCGGCCCTTCCAACGTTCGTTGGAGGGGCCGCTGGACGGGGTCCCGGCTGTTGCCGGAGCCGCCGAAGACTTAGAGCGGGCGGATGTTCTCTGCCTGCGGACCCTTGGGGCCCTGGGTCACATCGAATTCGACCTTCTGGTTTTCGTCCAGTGAGCGGTAGCCGCTGGTGGCGATTGCCGAGTAGTGGGCGAATACGTCAGCGGACCCGTCATCGGGGGCAATGAAGCCAAAACCCTTTTCGGCGTTGAACCATTTAACTGTGCCTGTTGCCATGGCTGCATTCCTTCATGTGACTCTGATTCTCTCCCCGGAACCGTCCCGGGGTGCGCGGGAGTTAGTCCCCCACAGTCCCCAACGTACGGGGCGCGGGCCCCGGGTGCAAGGGTAGCGGCCATAATGTGCGGTTAACGCATGCCTTCGCGGCGGATGGCGGTGGCAATAGCGGCCGCCCGGGTATCCACTCCGAGCTTGGCATAGACGTGTGCCAGGTGGGTTTTCACCGTGGCTTCGGAAATGAACAGCCGCCGGCCGAGTTCGCGGTTGCTGAGGCCTTCAGTGAGCAGGCTGAGCAGCTCCGCCTCGCGGGGAGTGAGGACCTCGTCGGGGTTGCGCAGCTGCTGGAACAGCCTGGAGGCCACCGGCGGGCTCATCACGCTCCTGCCCTGGACCGCGCCCCGGATGGCGGCGAAGATCTCCTCCGGTGCCGCATCTTTCAACAGGTAGCCCATGGCCCCGGAATCAACAGCGCGGACAATATCGGCGTCGGAGTCGTACGTGGTGAAAACCAAGACCGCTTGGCCGGTGCCGAGGTTTCGGATCTGCCTGATGGCTTCAATGCCATCCATGCCCGGCCCCATGGCCAGGTCCATCACCACCACCGCCGGGGCGTGCGAATGGACCAGCTGCAACGCCTCTTCACCCGACGATGCCTCTGCGACGACATCCATATCAGGCTGGGTCGCAAGCAACGCACGCAAGCCGCTGCGAACCACCAGGTGGTCGTCCACCAGAAGGACCGTAATGCCGCCCATCTATGGCCCCTCCAAAGGAAGTTGCGCCGCCACGATGGTCCCCTCGCCCGGGGAAGCTGCACCGAGAAGCTCCCGCCCAGCTGCTCCACCCGTTGCCGCATTGCCCGCAGGCCGTACCCACCTGAGGCCGACGGCGGGGCTGCCGCCGCCGGGTCAAAGCCCGCGCCGTCGTCGTAAATGTCCAAGGTGACAGTGTCCTGCAGGAAACCCAACGTCAGGGCGGCCATCGAAGCCGAAGCATGCAGCGCGATGTTGGAGGAGGCACTCTGCGCAACCCGCAGCAGGGCGTGCCGAACGTCCGGGGAACGGGGCCCGGTTCGCCCGTCACCGCCAAGGTGGCCGCCGGCAAGTACCGCCGGGCGGCAAGCAGCAGCGAATCCGGCAACGGCGTCGATTCCAACCCTGGGGAGGCGAGTTCGTGGACCAGGTTCCGGGTGTCCGCCAGGTTGGCGCGGAGGAGTTCGGTGGCTTGGCGCAGACCATCCCGCGCGGCCGCAGCCGGCCACCCGCGGCCCGCTGCTTCGAGCAGGAGCAGGCTGCTGGCGAGCCCCTGGGTGACGGTGTCGTGGATTTCCCGGGATACCCGCTCCCGTTCGGCGATGGTGCCGGCGCGGCGCTCGCTGGCCGCGAGTTGCCCTTGGGCCAGGGAAACCTGCGCGTTCAGGCGGCGCTGCTCTTGGGCGTCGTTTTGGATCCTGTCATAGATGAGCGTCAGCATGGTGCCGACGGCCAGCGGACCCAGCAGCATCGCGATATCGGTGCCGTTGCCGAGCCGGAACAGGCCGGCGGCTGTTGCCAGGGTAATGACGGTCGCCAGGATGTAGGCGGCAGCGCCCCGCAAAGCACTCCTGCACAGGAAAAACAGGGCAAAGGAACACCACGCGAAGCTTGGTGCCGCCACCACAAGGGCCGCCCACACGACAACCAACGCCACCACCCACGTAACGCTGTGCCGGTCACGTGCCGACAGAAGGGCCACGACGGCGTACAGCAGGCTGGCGGCAGCGGCGAGGCCCAGCACCAGTACGTTGTCGGCCGGTGAGTGCCGCAGAACGTACCGCACCACGGAGGCGACGAGGAGCACCGCGAAGCCAAGATGGACCGCGGCCTCGATCCCGCCGAGGCGGCCGTTCACAGCCGGGGCAGGAGGGGGCCGCCTGGCGTCCGGGCCTTGGGCGGCGCCGGCAGCCGGACCTGTGGCTGGTATGGCATCTCTGGTGGGCATGCGGGATCCGGTTCTCATGGGTGGCACTGCATTCCATGCTAGGCGTCCCGGCCCTGGCTGCCCTCAGCCTTTTGGCTGATATGACCGGCCTTTCGGGGTAGCCAGGAACAGCCCATCAACCGATGCCGCCGCAGGGCGGGGCCGGAAGGATGGAACCCGGTAGCAGCACGCCCATCGAACCGAAGGAAGCATCATGAAGACGTCGCACAAAGCACTCACCGCCGCAGCAGCCGCAGCGATCCTGGCCACGGCCGGAGCGACGGTGGCCGCGAACGCCGGTACCGGCCGGGCGAACGGCGCGGAAGCTCCCGCCGTCGTACCGGCCGTTGATGTCCAGCCGGCTCCGGAAACAGTGGTGCAGCAGAACCGGATCACTGCCGGAGCTTCGGCCCAGGCCGTGACTGCGGCGCTCGCCAAATGCCAGGCAGACAAGCTGCCCTTCGTCACGGTGGCCGTCGTTGACCGCTTCGGCACGGTCCAGGCCGTGCTCCGGGGAGACAACGCCGCCGCCCACACCATTGAGGCCGCCAAGCAGAAGGCCTACACGGCCGCAGCCTTCGGTGCACCCACCAGCGAACTCGCCAAGCGCGTCAATGGCAATGGTCCCTCGATCGCCGACCTGCCGGGCACGCTGTTCCTGGCAGGCGGTGTCCCGTTGAAGGTCAATGGCGTTTCTGTTGCCGGCATCGGCGTGGGCGGGGCACCTGATGGCGCCCTGGATGAAGCTTGTGCCACCGCCGGCGCCGATGCTGTTGCGGGTGCCGCGAAGTAAGCAGGACGCGGTTGCCCCAATCGCATTAAGTCAGGCAGCCTCAAGGATGCTGACGTAGTTGGCGATGCCGACGCCGCCCATGTTCTGCACCGCAGCCCTGCGCGGGGCCGCCAGCTGCATATCGCCGGCGGTCCCGGTGAGCTGCATCGCAGCGAGCACATGCTGCGATACTCCCGTGGCGCCCACCGGATGGCCCTTGGCCTTGAGCCCGCCGGAGACGTTGACCGGCAGCTTGCCGTCCTTGTACACCCAGCCTTCCTCGATGGCACGGGCACCTTCGCCGGGGGCGGTCAGGCCCATGGCTTCGTACATGAGCAGTTCCGCGATGGTGAAGCAGTCATGGACTTCGGCCAGGTCCAGGTCTTCGAGCCCGACGCCGGCCATCGCCAAGGCGCGGTGCCAGGACGCCCGGGTGGCCTCGAACGCCGTGCGGTCGCGGCGGTCGGTGGGGAAGAAGTCGTTGGCTTGGCCGAAGCCGGCAAGCCGTACCGGAGCCGTGGCACCGCCGGTGGGGGAGACGGACAGGACGACGGCGGCTGCACCGTCGGAGACGGGGAGCAGTCGGTGCGGCGCAGGGGGTCGGCCACCATCGGGTTCTTGTCCGAGACGGTCCGGCAGAACTCCTCGCCAAGGTCCTTGCGGAGCTGGGCGTACGGGTTGTCCACGCCGTTGCGGTGGTTCTTCGCGGCAATGCTGCCCAGCACGTCTCCCAGGTTGCCGGCGGCGTCGTAGCGCTTGGCGTAGTGCTTTGCCACCTCGGCGAAGAGCCCTGTGAAACCCGTGGTGGACTGCTTCCCGGCCATGTCATAGTCCGCCCCGAGAAGCGCGGCCCCCACCACGTCTGCCCCGGCATGGGTCATCTTTTCCGCGCCAATCACAAGGACCGTCTTTGCGGTACCCGCCAGCAACGACTTGGTGCCCTGCTGGAACGCGGCCGAGCCGGAAGCGCATGCGTTCTCCACGCGGGTGGCCGGGACGTTGGTCAGGTCCGGGGAAACCTGCAGGGCCAGCGACGACGGGAAGGCCAGCGGCATCATGCCGGCGTTGAACTGGGCCACGTAGACCTCGTCGATCTGCGACGGTTCAACGCCCGCTGTGCTGAGGGCGTCCGTGGCCACCTGAACGATCAGCGATTCGAGGGTCTCGTCCACCAGCTTCCCAAACCTGCTGTGCCCCCAGCCGGTGATCAGGACATCCTTGCCGAACTGTTCTTTCAGGCTCACGCTGCCACTTCCTCGTTCTCAAGCCGGACATCGAAGCCGGCGTCGGTCTTTTCCCGGATCTCCTCTTCGGTGACGCCTGGCGCCAGCCGGGTCAGCGTGAGCTGCCTTCCGCCGTCGTCCGTTTTGTAAAGGTCAAACACGGCGAGGTCGCTGATGATCCTGTCCACACAGCTGAGCCCCGTCAGCGGGAGGGTGCATTGGCTGACGATCTTGGCGCTGCCGTCCTTGGCGTTGTGTTCGGTCAGGACCACCACGCGCGGTGTTCCGGCCACCAGGTCCATGGCGCCGCCCATGCCTTTGACCATCTTGCCCGGGATGGTCCAGTTGGCCAGGTCGCCGTTGCCGGAGACCTGCATGGCGCCCAGGATGGCCACCTTGACGTGGCCCCCGCGGATCATGCCGAACGACGTGGCGGAGTCGAAGATGCTGCCGCCGGGCAACACAGTGACGGTCTGCTTGCCGGCGTTGATCAGGTCTGCGTCCTCTTCGCCCTCGAACGGGAACGGCCCCATGCCCAGCAGCCCGTTCTCGCTCTGCAGCACCACCCGCACGCCCTCGGGCAGGTTGTTGGCCACCAGTGTGGGGATGCCGATCCCCAGGTTGACGTAGTCGCCGTCATTCAGTTCCCCGGCCGCAATCGCAGCCATCTCATTCCTGGTCCAGGCCATGGCGAAACTCCTTCTTGTTTCTCGCAGTATTCGGGTGTCTGTAGTCAGTTGGGTATTACCGGCGGCACGAATTCGAAAGTCATTCCCAGCAGCCAGGCCAACAGCAGCACTACGGGCAGGTGGAACAGGAACTGCTGGAACGTGAAGCCCACCAAGTCGCGCGCCCGCAGGCCCAGGACGGCCAGCAGCGGCAGCATGAAGAACGGGTTGACCAGGTTGGGCAGTGCCTCGGCCATGTTGTAGATCTGCACGGTCCAGCCGAGGTTCATGTTCACGTCCGTCGCGGATTGCATGACATAGGGTGCCTCGACCAGCCACTTGCCTCCCCCGGAAGGGACGAACATCCCCAGGAAGGCTGTGTAGAGGGCGATGATGATGGCGAACGCCCCGTTACCGCCGATGCTGGTGAAGAACTGCGCCAGGTGCTCGGACACGGACAGGCCGCCGGCGCCCGTCGCCTTGGTGAGGATGGCCGCCATCGCGGCATAGAGCGGGAACTGGACCAGGATTCCGGCTGTTGCGGGCACGGCCTTGGCCACTGACTGCAGGAACCTTCGCGGCGTGCCGTGCAGCACCAGCCCCAGCATGAGGAAAACCAGGAGGTAACCGTTCAGTGAGCTGACCACGCTCAGGATGGGCAGGGTCAGGAGCTGGGACACCAGCCAGCCGAGGGTGAGCACCCCCGCCAGGATGGGCAGTACCCTGCTGTATTCGAGCCACTCGCCGGGGCGGGACTTCCCGTCCGGCGGCTCGGGCTGGTCGTCAAGGTCGACGCCGAGATCGGCGGCTGTTTTGATGGCGCTCCCGGTCGGCGCGGAAAAGTGGGCAATGACGGTTGTCAGCAGCATCAGGATGACGAGCGTCAGCAGGGACTGCCACGTGAAAATGGTGGTGCCGAAATCCAGGACGCCGGTGATCTTCAGGAGCGCCGGTGGAATGGAAGCCTTGGTTGCCTGGAGCTGGGCCGCGGAGGAGGACATCCCCAGCGCCCAGACTGCGCCCAGTCCCATGAACGCCGCCGCGCCGAGGGCCCGGTAATCAACGCGGAGGTCCACGCGCCGGGCCACTGCACGGGCCAGGAGTCCGCCGAAGATCAGGCTCAGGCCCCAATTGACGAATGACACCGACATGGACATGACCGCGACGAAGCTGACGGCGGTCCGTGCGGAGCCGGGAACCTGGGCCAGGCGTTCAATCAGCCGGGCCACCGGCGGCGAGGTTGCCACGACGTAACCGGTCAGGACAACCATTGACATCTGCAGGGTGAAAGCGGTGAGGTCCCAGAATCCGTTGCCGAAGGAATCCACCACGGCTTTGGGCGAAGCGCCTGCCGCCAACGCTGCGACAGCGACGAGCAGCACCCCTGCCAGGGCGAAGATGTACGCGTCCGGGAACCATTTCTGTGTCCATCCGGCCAGTCTCTCCGCCATCCGGGCCAGGCCCTTTTGGCGAACACCCAGGTCATCGGGTTGCGTGGTGGTCATGAAGTGGTGCTCTCCCTTGAGTTCCCGGTCCGGCTCAGACGGCCAGCGCTTCGGCGCCGGCAGCCACAGTGCGCTGGCGTACCGTCCGCTGCTCGATGTCCTTCACCCGGGCCGTGGCCTGCACAAGCCGCTGGACGAAGACCCCGGGGGTGACGATGTGGTTCGGGTCCAGTTCGCCGGGGGAGACGATGACTTCCGCTTCGGCGATGGTGAGGACCGCTGCGGTTGCCACCACCGGGTTGAAGTTCCGGGCAGTGAAACGGTAAATGAGGTTGCCGTCCGTGTCCGCGGTGTGTGCGTGGACCAGTGCGACGTCGGCCTTGATGGCGCGCTCCTGGACGAAGGTTTCGCCGTCGAACACCTCGTGCGGCTTGCCTTCGGCCACCAGGGTGCCCACGCCGGTTTTGGTGTAGAAGGCCGGAATGCCGGCGCCGGCGGCGCGGAGGCGTTCCGCCAGTGTTCCCTGCGGGGTGAACTCAACCTCGAGTTTCCCTGCGAGGTACTGCTCCGCGAAGAGTTTGTTCTCGCCAACGTAGGAGGCGATGACCTTGCGGACCTGGCCGGCTTCGATCAGGATGCCTAGGCCTTTGCCGTCCACGCCCATGTTGTTCGAGACGACGGTCAGTTCCTTGACACCGGAGTCGCGCACCGCCTCGATCAGGTCAGCGGGGATGCCGCTCAGGCCAAAGCCGCCAACGGCGAGGGTCATCCCGTCGCGCAGTGCGCCTACCAGGGCTGCGATGGCAGAAGGCTGGAGTTTGTTCACGATGTCTCCTCGTTGAGCGCAGTAGGCGTCCACTTAGTGGACGCGGGATCTGCTTCTGGAGACTACGGGCGGCTCAATGTACCTGTCAAGGAAACATTGCTAAGGATTTACAGTGTGGACGTTATGCTTAAATGTATCCATATTGTGGACATTAGGAGGGGTTGTGATCACGACGCCGGTGCAGGGCGCCCAGGTGGTGACGCGGATTGCCGGACTGCTGCGGCTGGTGGGCCGGAGTGCGGAGGGCATGCCGCTGGCCGGGTTGGTCCGCGAATCAGGGCTCACCCGCCCCACGGTCCACCGGCTCCTTTCGTCCCTCGCCTCTGAAGGCTTGCTGGACCACGATCCCGCCACCGGCAACTGGGTGCTCGGCCCGGAGGTGTTGCTCATGGGGTCGGTGGCCGCGGCACGGTTTCCGATGGAGGACATTGCCCGCCCCAGCCTTCGGCGACTTGCCGAGGCCACGGGGGAGAGCGCCTTCTTTTCGATCCGGCGCGGCGCTGAGACGGTCTGCCTGCTGCGGGAGGAAGGAAGCTTCCCCGTGCGTTCCTTCGTCCTGCACGAGGGCGTGCGGTTCCCGCTGGGCGTCGCGTCAGCCGGCACAGCCATCCTGGCCTTCCTGCCGGAAAGCGAGCAGGAGGAACTGCTGGACCGGTGGACCCACCACGCAGGAGCATTTGCGGCAAAGCACACGGCCGCACTGGTCCGGAAAAACCTTGCCCGCACACGGCTGGCGGGCTACTCGGTGAACCCCGGGCTGGTCCTGGAGGGCAGCTGGGGGATGGGCGCGGCTGTGTTCGACCGATCCGGCAAGCCGGCCTGGGCTTTGTCGTTGACCGGCATTGAGCCGCGCTTCAAACCGGAACGGCAGGAGGAGCTGGGTGGCCTGCTGATGGCGGAGGCGCACCGGATTACGCAGCAGTTGGGCGGCGCGGACGGCCGGCGTTCCCGCTAGAGTCCGGCGCGGGGCTCCTCCGGGCCCTGGTCCTTCCACCAGGTGTCAAAGATGGTCACCGGAACCGTGCGCTTGTGGCGGGTGCGGATGAACTTCTGTTCGATCGATTCGGCCACTGTTTCCGGAACGTCGCGGCCTTCGAGGTAGTCGTCGATCTGGTCGTAGCTGATGCCGAGTTCGTCTTCGTCAGTGCGGCCGGGACTGTCATCGAGGAGGTCGGCGGTGGGAACCTTCTCCCAGATGCGGGCCGGCGCTCCCAGTTCGGCCAACAGGGCCCGGTTCTGCCGTTTGTTGAGGCCGAACAGGGGCAGGACGTCCGCGCCGCCGTCGCCGTACTTGGTGAAGAAGCCGGTCACGGATTCGGCGCCGTGGTCTGTGCCGATCACCAGGTAGTTGAATTCCCCGGCCAGTGCGTACTGGGCGATCATGCGGGTACGGGCCTTCGTGTTGCCCTTGTGGAAGTCGGAAATCTCCGAGCCCACCGTTTTTTCGAACTCGTCCTCAAAACCGTCCACGGCTGCGGAGATGTTGAAGGTCCACTCGGTCTTGGCCTTGATGAAGTCCAGGGCTGCCTGCGCGTCATCCTCATCGTGCTGCACGCCGTACGGCAGCCGCACAGCCACGAAGTTCGCTTCCACGCCCTCGGCCTGGAGCTCCTCCACCGCCAGCTGCGCAAGGCGCCCGGCCAGGGAGGAATCCAGCCCGCCGGAGATGCCCAGGACGAAGCCCTTGGTATGCGTTGCCTTGAGGTATTCCTTCAGGAATGTGACGCGCTTGCGCACCTCCCCTGCGGGGTCGATCCGGGGCAGAACGCCCATTTCTTCAATGATTTTGGCCTGGAGTTCGCGCATGTGGTCCAGCCTAGCCAGCGCTGTCAACAACCCTCAACTGTTCCGGACGCGCGGCGTCCGGCGTAGCGTAACTGCATGGAGCGGACGGGGTGTGCAGTGGTGGGCGGCGGCCCGGCGGGAATGATGCTCGGACTGTTGCTGGCCAGGGCCGGGGTGGACGTGGCCGTCCTGGAAAAACATGGCGATTTCCTGCGGGATTTCCGGGGCGACACGGTGCATGCTTCCACGATCCGGCTCATGGACGAGCTGGGCCTGGGCCCCGGGTTCCGTGCGCTGCCGCAGAGCCGCCTGCAGAATGTGGCATTCCCGGTGCCGGGCGCCGGCCTGGTTACCCTGGCTGACTTCGAGTCCTTGAAGCCCCCGTACAACTATGTGGCGATGATGCCGCAGTGGGACTTCCTGGATTTCCTTGCATCCGCCGCCAAGGCTGAACCGACATTCACGCTCCTGATGGAATGCGAAGCCACGGGATTGGAGTTCGACGACGGCGGACGCATCACCGGGGTGCGCTACCGGGCCTCCGGCGATACCGTGGACGGCGGAGAGCAGGTGCTTCACGCCGACGTGGTGGTGGCGGCTGATGGCCGGCAGTCGGTGCTGCGCCGGGCCGCGGGGTTGTCCCCGAAGGAGTATCCGGTGCCGTTTGATGTGTGGTGGTTCAAACTTCCGCGCCCGGCGTCTGGAGGGAGTGAGGCGGCCGGGGTGGTCCCGGCGTTCGGTGACCGGGAAGCGATGATTGCACTGAACCGCACTGACTACTACCAGATGGGCTACCTCGCCCCGAAGGGTGCGGACGCCAGGATCCGGGCCGAAGGCGTGGAACGGTTCCGCCGGCGTGTGGCCGCACTCCGTCCCGACCTGGCGGACAGTATCGGTTCGATCAGCAGCGTGGAAGACCTGCACTGGCTCGATGTCAGGCTGAACCGCCTGCACCGGTGGTATGCCGACGGTTTCCTGTGCATCGGGGATGCCGCGCATGCCATGTCCCCGGCCGGGGGCGTCGGAATCAACCTGGCCATCCAGGACGCGGTGGCCGCTGCGAGGCGGCTGGCGCCGGACCTGCGCCGCGGACAGGTGCGTACCGCCACCCTTGCTGCGGTCCAGCGCCGCCGCTGGATGCCCACCGTGGTGGTGCAAACCGTGCAGCGGGCCATGCACAGGGCAGTGTTCGTTCCGTTGTTCGCCGGGAAATTTCCGGCCGCCGCTGCAGCCGGAAACACGCCCAGGCTCCGCGAGGCGCTGCTGTTCGTTGTCAGGCACAACCCTGTCTTGCGGCGCATCCTGCCGCGGGTCATCGCTTTCGGTCCGCTTCCGGAGCACGCGCCAGGCTTTGCCCGCCCGCTCACCCACTAAACTGGAGCCCATGACTTCGCCCACTCACGCTGCGCCAGACGCTGCCGCTGCCCGCGCCCGACTGCTCGAACTGATCAAGGAGCTCGCCGTTGTCCGCGGCAAGGTGATCCTTTCCAGCGGGGCCGAGGCCGACTACTACATCGACCTGCGCAGGATCACCCTGCACCACGAAGCCTCCAAGCTGGTGGGCCAGGTGATGTTGGCCCTGGCTGACGACGCCGGGATCGACTTTGAGTGCGCCGGCGGGCTCACCATGGGCGCAGACCCGGTTGGGACCGCGGTGATGCACGCCGCGGTTGACGCAGGCCGGCCAGTTGACGCTTTCGTGGTCCGCAAAGCCCAGAAGTCTTACGGCATGGGCCGCCAGGTGGAGGGACCTTCCGTCGAAGGTCGGAAGGTGCTGGTCCTGGAGGATACGTCCACCACCGGAGGATCGGCGCTGACGGCAGTGGAAGGCGTGCGGAAGGCTGGGGGAAGGTCGTGGCCGTGGCCGTGATCGTTGACCGCGACACCGGCGCCAAGGAAAAGATCGAGGCGGAAACGGGTGTTCCCTACCTGTTCGCGTTCGGCAAGGACGGCTCGGCCTTGCCTAGTACCCGGTAAGGGCGGCGGCAGGACGCTGCCCTTACCGCCCGGCCGGCTCCGGCAGCCGCTGCTCCGCCCTGGTGTTGGATCCAAGGTGGTGGCCCTGCCCGAAATAGTGGCGGAACGTATAGAACAGCGGTTGCCATGCGCCGACGTCCACATGTCGTGCGTCGAGGGCGAGGTCGTCCCTGACGTGGACTTTGCGCACCCGGACGTGCACCGCCTCCATGTCCGTGTCCAAGGCCAGACTGTTTTCCAGGGTTGCCTCAATGTGGACGGGGCATTCGGCGATCCGGGGCGGCGAAACTTCCATGCTCGGAAGGCTGGTCCAGCCGGTAAGGGCCCATTTGTCGGGTATGTATCGGTACAGCCGCTTCTTCTGGGGCGGTACCGGGTCCATTCCGGTCGTCATGGCAATCTGCTCTATTTTCCCGGCCAGGCGCGCCTCGGGAAGGTTGAGTACAACTTCGCCGCTCCGCATCAGATTCGCGTGGCCCTGGTTGGCGGTGCCGAGCCCCAGGGCGTAATGGTCCCCCAGGGACCATGCAGAGGATATGGGTGTGATGTTCGTGCTGCCGTCGGGGTTCGCGGTGGTCAGAAGGACAACGAGGGAGCCAAAGTAGTGGGCGCCCGGGGTGATGGCGGTGAACATGCTCCAATAGTGGCCCTTCAACAGTTTGGTGCCGGCCAAACCATCTCCGTGGAACTATTGGAGCATGGCACCATTCTGGGCAGATGACTTGGCTTTGACGGCGCGGGCCATGGCTGAGGAGTCGAGGGCCAGGATGCTGATCTCCCTCATGGACGGGCGGGCATGGACCGCGGCGGAACTGGCGGAGAGCGCTGGCATCACCCGCGGGACCGCCACGGTGCACCTTAACAAACTCACTGACGCGGGGTTGGTCGAGGACGTCCGCCAGGGGCGGCACAGGTATGTGAGGCTGAAGAACCGGAACGTGGCCGACGCGGTGGAGGCGCTGGTCCGGCTGAGCCCGCGCGCAGAACCCGTGGTGCCCCGGTCCTTCCGGGCGCAGAAACATAACCATGAACTGCAACAAGGCCGGACCTGTTACCACCACCTGGCCGGGGCCCTCGGGGTTGCAGTGACCCGGACCTGGCTGGACAAAGGGCTCCTCTCATCCGACTGGACGGTCACTGACAATGGCCGGGCCTGGGCCCGCGACGTTGGGATGCCGTTACCGGCGAATCCCACCCGTGCGCCGGCACGGCCATGCCTGGACTGGACCGAACGGGTAGACCACGCGGCCGGGCTTTTTGCCGAACTGTTCGCAGCAGGCGCGTTGGACCGGGGCTGGTTGATCCGTGGCTCGCACCCGCGCTCCGTCCGACTGACCGCCTTCGGCTCCGAAGAATTGCGTCGGTTCGGACTGGGGTCCGCACTTGGTCAGGGCCAGCGGGTGACCTAATATTTGCCTTATCACCCTTCAGTTGCTTGGAGACCATACACTTGCCCACCCAAGAACAACCTTTGAGCGCTACCGACAAGGTCCAGAACCTGATTCTGGACAGCGCTGACTTTGAGGACTTCCTCAACGAGCTTGCGCGGTTTTCCGCGCACCAGATGGCAGGCGACGGCGACGACGCCCTGTGCGGAATCACACTGCTCCGTGACCGGAAGGCAGCCACGATCGGCTGGAGCAGTGACTCGGCACGGGAAGTGGATGAAATCCAGTACTCCCTGTCCCAAGGGCCGTGCCTTTCCGCGGCAAAGGACGAGCGTGAGGTCTATGTTCCGGACCTTTTCGAGGAGGACAGGTGGGGGCCGGACTACGCCAACGCTGTTGCGTCCCACGGGCTGCGTTCGGTGCTTTCCCTGCCCTTCAACCTGCAGGGCGAGGCCAAGGCTGCCTTGAACCTCTATTCCGACGTCCCGCACAAGTTCGATGGCGGGGCGGCTGCCCGTGCGCGGGACTTCACCAGGGAGATTTCGCAGGCACTGCGCCTCGCGGTCAGGTTCTCACTGCATGCGGACAGCGCCTCAAATCTCCGCGCCACCCTGGAATCGCGGACCATCATCGACATCGCCATTGGCATTGTCATGGCGCAAAACCGCTGCAGCCAGGCGGCCGCCGTCGAAATCCTCACGGAGGCGTCCAGCAACAGCAACACCAAGCTGCGCGACATCGCCAGGTCGCTGGTGGATTCCGTCGGCGGGGCAGGCGCGCACACCCACTACCAGGAGCCGGGAAGCGTCAGGCCGGGCCAGAGCGCCTGAGGGACGGCTTGTGCGGGGCTCCCGCTGGAGGTTACGCTTGCGGAGGTTGAGCCGTCGGCCATAGAACCTCTTTTGGAGTACCTATGGACCGCGCGCTTGACGCACTAGTTGACCTCGATGTCTCAGCTGACATCGTCCGGATTGAAGTCCGGGGAACCCTTCGCCACGACACCCGTGCGGAACTCGTCCACATCATTCGACGTGTCCGGCGGATGGGCCTGCGTTGCCGTATTTGTGTTGATCTGTCGCAGGCTGCCCTGATCGAATCATCGGCGCTCGCCGGGTTGCGCGGCGACCTGAACGCCATGGACACCAACTCCCTGCCAGGCCTTCCCTCCGCCGGGGTGACCCTCCAGCTTGTAACCGCCAGTTACGACCGCAACGCCGACGGCCCATCGACCACCCAACCGCTTCTTATGGACGACGATGTCACGGAGCTGTTCACCGCCGGCGGTGATTTTGCCGAGGGACTCCCTCAGTTGCCCGTGATTTTCTTCGAAGTACTCTACGGCCGCCCGCTGACCGAGTACTCGGACGAAGAACTGCTCAACGCCAGCGATTCCGTCTTCGCCCTGCTGGACAACCCGCAGGCGTTTGACGGTGCGGACCTGCTGGGCCGCTACAACGACATTGGCCTGGAAATCGTCCGCCGGCAGCAAAAGCCCCAGGCTCCGTTCCCCGCAGCGGAGGGCCAGGCGGCCAGCTGACCGCCGCGTCGCGGAATGGTTACATACCGCTCCTTGCGGCGTTTAGTTCAGGTGTGCTTACGGTAGGGGTGTGCCGTATGAGGGGGAGAGAGGTCCGGAAAACCGGCGCGGGGTCCCCCAGGCCCGGCTGCTGGCGGAGGCGGCTGCCCTCAGACGCTTTTCCCGCCGGACGTTCCTCGCCGGTGCCGGGGCCTCAGGGTTGCTCGCTGCGGACATGCTGCTGACCCGTGAAGTGCAGTCGCAGCGCCAAACCACCAAGATCCTGCCTGTTGCGGATGATTTCGCCGACGCCTATTACCCGGACGCCTGCTGGTTCCTCTTTCCCGGGTACAAAACCAGCTGGGAAGAAGCGCAGTGGATCCTCAACACCCTTCGCGGCTCGCTGAACAAGCGCGCCCGGCTTGCCGCCGTCGGCTATTCCAACCTGGGCCTGGACGTCACCGAAGTGGTCCGCGCGATCTCCGAGTACGTCGCCGTGGAGAAGATCACCAAACTGTTCTTCTATGGGCACAGCTTCGGCGGCATGCTGGCCACCCAAGTAGCCGCCCGGCTCCTTGCCGTGGCAGGTATCCAGGTGCAGTTCATCCTGCTGGACTCAAGTCCCTACAGTGCGCATGACGTCCTGGACCAGAGCTGGTTCGACGGCGTGGTGTTCCTTTACGAGCGCGGCTTCAGGTTCCCGTCCACCCTCCGCGGCGGCTACGAACTGGGGGAACGGATCATCCACAAGGACGAACGGAGCTGGCGCCAGATCCTGGACCAGACGCTGGAACAACTTTCGCCGATCGCCCCTTCCAGCGTGCTCATCCAGACCGAGTCGGCGTACATCTACCACTTCGAGGGCAGCCAGTTCGCGGGGCAGCTTGGAACGGCCAAGATGGCCTACGTCGGCAACCCCAAAGACCAGACCGTCGACTACGAAACGGCCTCGGAGACGTGGGCCGTGGCGTTCAAGGACAACATGGTATCCAGCGGCCTGCAAACCATCGGAGCCGCGCCGGCCCACGCCAGCCCCGGCTGGAACCCGCAAATCTACCGGCCCCTCCTGACGGAGCTGCTGGACGAGTACTTCCCGTTGCCCAGGGGCGGCTCCCGGGTAAGTATCTTCTAGATCTGGTTCTTCAGGTCCGCCACGGAGTTCAGCACCTGGTTGGGCCGGAACGGGTAGGCGGCAATATCGTCCTTATGCGTGATGCCGCTGAGCACCAGCACCGTGTGCAGGCCCGCCTCCATGCCCGCGATGATGTCCGTGTCCATTCGGTCACCGATCATGGCCGTGGTCTCGGAGTGGGCGTCGATCTGGTTCATCGCGGAACGGAACATCATCGGGTTCGGCTTGCCCACAATGTAGGGTTCCCGGCCGGTGGCCTTGGTGATCAGGGCGGCGATCGCCCCGGTGGCCGGCATGGGGCCGTCCTTGGACGGGCCGGTGGCATCCGGGTTGGTCGCTATGAACCTGGCGCCGGCCAGGATCAGGCGGATGGCCATGGTGATGGCCTCGAAGGAGTACGTCCGGGTCTCGCCGAGCACCACGAAGTCCGGATTCTGGTCGGTGAGGATGAAACCCGCCTCGTGCAGCGCCGTCGTCAGGCCCGCCTCGCCGATGGTGTAGGCGCGGTTTCCGGATTCCGAGCCGCGCACCTGGTCCTTCAGGAACTGGGCCGTGGCCAGCGCCGAGGTCCAGATATTTTCCTCCGGGATTTCCAAACCTGAGGAGCGCAGGCGGGCAGCAAGGTCGCGCGGGGTGAAGATCGAGTTGTTGGTCAGCACCAGGAACCGCTTGGATGTATCCACCCAGCGCTGGATCAGCTCCGCAGCGCCCGGAATAGGCTGGTTCTCGTGGACCAGGACGCCGTCCATGTCCGTCAGCCAGCATTCAATTTCTTGGCCGTTGCGGTAAACCGCGGGGTTTCCTGCTGCCTGGACTTCTTCTGCCACGTCTACCTCCACCGGTGATGAATGCTCCAGTGGTCCAGTCTAGTGTTGAAGGGTGAACCAAACGCCCGGGATGACAGACGAACCCAACCGCGAGCCCGGGGATGCCGAACCCGCCAAGGCCGAGGTCGGCGTCGGGCCCTGGGAAGGCGAATGGCCGGAAGGCGACCACTGGGACCCTGACCTCCTGGCGGACGGGGACCGGCGCAACGTGCTGGACAAGTACCGCTACTGGAAACACGAGGCGATCGTTGCGGAGCTGGACTCGCGGCGGCACAACTTCCACGTGGCCATCGAAAACTGGCAGCACGACCTCAATATCGGCACGGTGGTGCGCACCGCCAACGCCTTCCTCGCCAAAGAGGTCCACATCATCGGCCGACGGCGGTGGAACAGGCGCGGTGCCATGGTCACCGACCGCTACCAGCACGTACGCCACCACCCCACCGTGGAGGACTTCGTCCAGTGGGCGCAGGGGGAGGGGCTCGCCATCATCGGGATCGACATCTTCCCGGACTCCGTCCCGCTGGAAACCTACGCGCTGCCCCGGGACTGCGTGCTGGTGTTCGGCCAGGAAGGCCCTGGCCTGACTCCGGAGGTCCACGAGGCAGCCGTCGCCACCCTGTCCATCGAGCAGTTTGGCTCCACCCGGTCCATCAACGCCGCCTCCGCAGCCGCCATCGCCATGCACGCCTGGGTCCGCCGGCACGTCTTCGGCCAGCACGTCTGAGTATTACCAACCCGTGACCCGAAACACCCGGCCTGCCCGGGAATGGCTAGGATGGTGCCTAGCCGTAAGCGGTCTACTTGAGGGTCATCCACCCACAGACGAAACTCAGCAGAGGAGCCAGCATGCCCATTGCAACCCCAGAGATCTACGCCGAGATGATCGACCGCGCGAAGGCGGGCGGATTCGCCTTCCCCGCCGTCAACGTCACGTCCTCGCAGACGCTGAACGCGGCACTGCGGGGCTTCGCGGAGGCGGAGTCCGACGGCATCGTGCAGGTCTCCACCGGCGGCGCCGCCTATTGGTCCGGCGCGTCCACCAAGGACATGGTTGCCGGTTCCCTGGGTTTCGCGGCCTTCGCCCGCGAAGTTGCCAAGAACTACAACGTAAACATCGCCCTGCACACGGACCACTGCCCCAAGGACAAGCTGGACGGCTTTGTCCTGCCGCTGCTTGAGGCTTCCGAGGCCGAGGTCAAGGCCGGCCGCAACCCGCTCTTCAACTCGCACATGTGGGACGGTTCTGCCGAAACCCTGCAGGAGAACTTGCGCATCGCCCGCGACCTGCTCCAGCGCACGGCTGCCGCAAAGATGATCCTCGAGGTGGAGATCGGCACGGTCGGCGGCGAGGAAGACGGCGTCGAAAACGCCATCAACGACAAGCTCTACACCACGGTCGAGGACGCCCTGGCCACCATCGACGCCCTGGGCGCCGGCGAAAACGGCCGCTACATCACCGCACTGACCTTCGGCAACGTCCACGGCGTGTACAAGCCCGGCGGCGTCAAGCTGCGCCCGGAGATCCTCAAGGACATCCAGGCCCAGGTGGGTGCGAAGATCGGCAAGGACAACCCGTTCGACCTCGTGTTCCACGGCGGCTCGGGATCCTCGGACCAGGAAATCGCCGACGCCGTCTCCTACGGCGTGATCAAGATGAACATCGACACCGACACCCAGTACGCCTACACCCGCCCGGTGGCGGACCACATGTTCAAGAACTACGACGGCGTCCTGAAGGTCGACGGCGAAGTGGGCAACAAGAAGACCTACGACCCCCGCGTCTGGGGCGCTTCCGCCGAAGCCGGCCTGGCGGCCCGCGTGGTGGAAGCCACCAAGCAGCTCGGTTCGGCCGGAAAGACGTTCTAGATGTCGGATGAGTTCCGCAGGAACCTGATGGGGCCCGAGCCCACGCTCCTGCCTGCGGAAACCGAGGTCAACGCGCAGCTGGAAGCCGGGCACGAGGCCCTGGACCTGGTGGAAAAGCACCCCACGTCCTCACTGTTGTGGGCGATCCTGGCCGAGGAAGCGTGGACCGAGGGCCGCACCATCGACTCCTACGCGTACGCCCGGGTGGGCTACCACCGCGGACTGGATGCGCTGCGCCGCAACGGCTGGCGCGGCGTCGGGCCCATCCCGTGGGAGCACGAGCCGAACCGCGGGTTCCTCCGTGCGCTCTACTCGCTGGGCAGGGCTTCGTCGGCCATCGGGGAAGCTGACGAGCCGGAGCGGATCGAGAAGTTCCTGAACGACTCCGATCCCGCGGCGAAGGCAGCCATCGAGGGCTAGATTCGAATAATTACGACGACGGCAGGTTACCTTCCCAGCGAAGGTGACCTGCCGTCGTCGATGGTTGAGCCTGGCGAAACCCTAGGCCTGGTTGGCGATGCCGGTGCGTGCCATGGCATCGGCGTAGGCCGTATGCATGTCCGCGAGGAACTCCTCCTGGCGGGCCGGTGAACCGGCGAAGGCGCGGCCACTCAGGGAGCGGACCTTGTAGGTCTTGAGGCCGCGGCGCCACAGCAGCGGTACTTCGGTCTTCAGCAGCAGGTTGGCCAGGCGGTTTGCCTCGGTGCCGTGCGCCACGATCACGGAGGCGCGGGGGACGAGGGCAAGGAACTTCAGCAGCGGCTTCAGGCCCGCCTGCACCTGGTCCGGGGTGAATTTACCGTTGGCCTCGCCCGGGACGTGCCACGGGTGGACGTTCCAGGGCATCACGAATTCCGGGCGCAGGCCAAGCTTCCACTGGATGCCCAGCATGCGGGTCGCGGCGTCCTGGTCACCGGCAGTGATGAAACCGGACTGGTCCATCTCGCCAATGTTGGAGTACAGGCTGATGATGCGGCATTCCTCAACATCGTGCATGGGGTCCACATAGGGCACCACGGTTCCGGGCTTGGCGTCCTGCAGGGAATCGCACAGCTCGTTGACAGCGGCAACGCTGGGCTCGTAGCGGCGGCTCATGAGCTGTTCGTGGAATGTTTCGGGGGCCAGTGCGGTCATGAAGGGCTGGTTCTCCTGCGGGGATTGATGTTGCGTCCACCGCCGAAAATGGGCGCACGGTGGCGCAGCTCATCAACGGTGGTTAGTTGGGGTGGGCCGATTCCGGGTCGACCTTTGCCAGTTTACCAAGCCCGGAGAAACGAAACGCCGGTCCAGCGCACCTCATTCATGGCGCAGTGGACCGGCGGTCATTCCCGGAAGGGGCGGATAACTACCAGAGGCGCTTGGTGGCGCGGCGGGCGCCCTCGCCAAGAGCCTCCAGCTTGGCGAATGCGATTTGCGGATGCACCCGGCCGCCCAGGCCGCAGTCGGTGGAGGCGATGACGTTCTCGCGTCCCACCAGCTTGGCGAAGCGGACAATCCGGTCCGCCACCAGGTCCGGGTGTTCCACCACATTGGTGGCGTGGGAGACGACGCCGGGGATGATGACTTTGCCTTCAGGAAGGGCGGTGTCCTCCCAGACCCGCCATTCGTGCTCGTGGCGGACGTTGGCCGCCTCGAAGGAGTAGGCGCCGGCGTTGACCTGCAGCACTGAGCCGATAATGTCGGCGAAGGGGATGTCCGTAGTGTGCGGACCATGCCAGGAGCCCCAGCAAACGTGCAGCCGGATCTGTTCCTGCGGAAGGTCCCGCAAGGCCCAGTTGGTGGCCTCGACGCGCAGCTGGATGAACTTCAGGTAGTCCTCCAGCGACGGCTCCGGGTTGATCTGGTCCCAGCTCTCGGCCAGGGACGGATCGTCGAGCTGGACCGTCAGGCCGGCGTCGATGATGGCCTTGTATTCCTCGCGCATCGCGTCGGCGCAGGCGTAGACGAGTTCCTCATCGCTCTTGTAGTACTCATTGGCAACGCGGGCGCAGGAACCGGGGGACAGGGACGCCACGAATCCTTCGCTGAGGCCGGCCGCGGCGAGCCCGGTCTTCAGGTTCCTGATGTCCGAGGCCACCAGGTCATGGCCGGTATATGTCAGGGGCCCGGCGATCTTGGGCTGGGACACGCTCTTTCGGTGCGCCAGGATCCCGGAGGAAGGATCGCTGTACGCCTCGTTGAACGCCTGCCGGTCCCTCCGGTCGGGGAAGGACGTCAGGACAACGTTTCCGGGGGAGGACCGCCGGACTGCGGCTTCCGCCCACCGGTCCACGGTGGTCGGCTCCAGGCCGCCGAGCCGGGCAAAGGAGTAGTTCCACCAGGCTCCGTAGTCAACGGAGTTGGACATCGTGTGCCCGTACTCGCCGTCGTTGGGGATATCGATGCCCAAGTCCTTCTGGCGCTGGACCACGCCCACAACGGAGTCTTCCAGGAGCTCCAGGAACGCCGGGGTGATCCCGTCGGATTCCTTTGTGGTGTTGGCCGCGATGAGTTCGTCGGTGCGGGGCAAGGACCCGGCGTGGGTGGAGCGAATGTGGTCGGTGTTGAGCGGCATGCTGGAATCTTCCTTTCCATCGGTCCTGGCAGTAGCACCTTCGGGCGGCAGCTTTCCTGCCGGACCGTGGTTGCTGCGGCGTCATTGAGCCAGGTCTCTCGGCCGCTCCGGATGGTCCTCTCTTACCTAAAGCGACAGCGTGGCGGCGGGGCAAATCGGTTTCATATTGTGGCGCGGCAGCGTCAGTCGGAGCTCGTCCGCACGATTCCGCCGAGAGAAAGCGGTACTTGATAACATTTAATACACCGACTTGACTTTAATTAGTAAGTGATGGTGATCTAGAAACATCGGTCTTTTGGGGGAAATACCGATAATCCCCCATACCCGTGTCCCGGTCTTACCGTTCGGGGTTTAATTCTAATTTGGGGGAAATTATGGTTGGATCAGCCAGCGCTAAGCCGCGCTCGCAAAAGGCTAATAGAGTCCGCGCTATTCTTGCCGGCGGCCTTGTCTTGGGGATCGGCGCGGCCTTCACTCTCGCGGCGTGGACGGACAACGAGTGGGTCTTCGGCCAGAGCGACAACGGCGGTGGCCCGGGGACCAAGGTGTACCAGATGCAGCAAAACACGTGGACAGGCACCGGTGGAACAGCAGCATGGAGTGACCAGCCGGACCGGAACGGCGGCGCTTTGACGTTCAGCGTCAATGCGGACAACCTGGTGCCGGGCAGCACCGTTTACGCACCGATGCAGCTGCGGGCGGTGGCCGGATCCGAAGCCCTGGTAGCCAGCTTGACTGAAACCGCGCAATCCACTCCCATTGACGCCGTCACCAACTCGTCCCAGCTCTACTCGGCCCTGAGGTACGAAGCCAAGCAGGGCGTGCCGAAGTCTTCATGCAACGCTGCAGGATTCGGGTCCGTGCAGAATGCAAATATCATTCCTGCGGGTTCACTCCTTAGCGCCATCTCCATCCCCGGGGCAGCGACCAATATCAGCCTGCCCAAGGGCGACAACGTCACCGCCGGTTCCGCAGTGGACATCTGCTTCGCGCTGACCCTCCCCACGGATGCCCCGTCATCCCTGCAGGGGCAGAAGACCGTCCCGCTCTGGAAGTTCTCAAGCACAGTGGGCCTGCCATAACCCCTCCGATGAGGCAGACAGCGTCCCGGCGCAAGCCCGGGTTCCGGTTGCCGGGATTGGCGTCCGAACCCCGGGCCCGGCCGGCTGCCCTCCGTGTGGCCAGGGGATTCCGCGAAGCTTTGCTCACCGTCGTTGCCCTGTTGGGGCTGGCGTGCATCCTGGTCCTGGTCCTGGGCTTCTTCTTCAAGGCGTCCTTCGTCGTCTTCCGTACGGGATCGATGGAGCCGCTCTATCCAGTCGGTGCGCTGTCCCTGACCGTGCAGGTCACCGCCAAGGATCTCGTCCCGGGCGACGTCGTGTCGGTCCGCCGGGAAGCGGCGACCGCTCTGGTGACCCACCGCGTGGTGGCAGTTGACCCGCCCAGTGTGGAGGGGGCCACAGCGTCGCTAAGGCTCCGCGGCGACGCCAACACTTCGGATGATCCGTTGCCCTACGAGGTGGCCACGGCGCAGAAGGTGCTCTTCACGGTTCCCGGGTTGGGAACCTGGATCATGGCCTCCCGGGGGCCGGAGTTCCTGGGCGCGGCAACCCTGGCGGTGGCAGCACTGGTCACGTGGGCCTACTGGCCGCGGCGCCGGGCCGCGGTCCAGGCAGAGATCTGCGCCACCGGGGCTAAACCACAACAGTAAGGTCGTAGATGACATGGCGGGACCCAGCACCAGGGACGTCGTACGGGCCGCGGGGGTTGTCGCGGTTTTGCTGGTGGGCGCTGCGCCTGGCGCAGCCGTGGCGGACGAGCAGCTGATTCCGGTACCGGAGACGGGGGCGGCCGGCTTCCTGTCGCTTTCCTCGTCGGTCTATCCACTGACACTGCCGGGGCTGTCAGCGGGGGAATCGTTCAGTTGGCAAATAGGCATTTCGCTGGACCAGCCCAGCAGCGAGTCCACCCTGCAGGTCACCGCCGACGGTGAGATCGCCGGTACGGACACCTACGTTGTGTCCGTGGACGAATGCGATGTCCCGTGGCAGGGAAGCAGCGGCTTGGGCGGGGACCTGCGTTGCCCCATCGGCTCCACGCCGCGGATAGCGCCGGTAACGCTCGTTGAACATCGCCAGGATGTGCTGGTTCCCTTGCGTGATCTGCGCATCGGATCCTCGCCCTACCTTCGATTTGTCTTGTCCCGGCCCGCGGATTCGCAGGACCCGCCGGACACCGCGCTGACGCTGGGTATTGGGGTCACCGCTGCCGGGAACGACCACGCCGTGGTCCCGTCCGGCCAGCGGCCGCCCGCACCGTTGGCCAATACCGGGGCAGCGGTAGTGCAGGGGCTGTTGGCCGGCGGCGGCCTGTTGCTCCTCGGCGCAGCGGTGGTGGCTGCAGTCCGCCGGAACATGACCCGGAGGGGGGAGGCATCGTGAAGACCGCGCGCGGGAACCTGCTGCGACGCGGGGCAAGGAACCCACTGACATCCGTTGCCATAGCGGCAGCGGCCGCAGTCTCCCTGGTGGCGACCACCACCGTCACCACGGCGGCATGGGTGGACAACGAATGGGCCGGCGGTTCTGTCGGCGTTGGTTCCCCGGGGGACTGTTCCACCAACACCCTTTTCAGCGGCCAGGCGTCCGCAACCCAGCTTTCCGGCAGGGTACTGGGAACGGACCTCAATTCCATCGCGGGAGTTGAAGGCCTCACCGTCACCAACGCCGGCGGCGCAGCGTCGCCGCAGCCGCTGTCGGCTACTCCGGTGACGGGGATTCCGGACGCCTTTATCAGCAAGCTGCCTGTCACGGCCCTGGGGACCAACCCTGTGACCGTGGGCCTGGGCCTCGGCGTTCCGGTAGGAGGCCTGGGCACGTACACGCAGTGGGCGCAGGCGCAGGACAGTGGACAATCCCGCGCCGCCGCCGGACTGGTCACCGACCAGTCCGGCGCTGTGGACGTGGGCGGAACGGCCACCGGAGCTGCCACCGCACCCCAGTCGGCCACCGTCAGGCTGGACAATCTTGTTCCTGCGTCACTGGCCGGAGTGTCACTGGACGTAGGTGCTGTGGCGTCGTCCGCGTCCGTCCAGGGATGCGACCTGGTCAACGGCTGGCCTACGCTGGCGGCAAACCCTGCCGTCACGCGGGAGTACGGTGTCGCCAGCCTGAACCTGGGCACGAATGTGCCTGCTGCCGAATCAATCATTAGCACCACGAACGCCGCGCTCGGCAGCATGCCCACACCGCAGGTCCTGCAGCAAAACCTCATCAGTGCACTGGGTCAAGCCGTTCAGAACGCGCTGGCGCCTCTGGGCCTGGTTAAGACCACCACATCGGCCGACGTGGGAGCCATGAATCTCGATGAAGTCCGGAAGGTGCTTACCCAACCCCAGGCACGAGGTGCTATCACTCTCAACCTTGGTACGGGCCGCCTCAACGTGGATCTGGCCAAGCTTCCGGGAAAGGAAACGCTCGCTAGCGGGCGGGACCCTAACACGCCGGTGTTCCTGACGGAGGCGGACATAACGCAATTGCAGGCGGATGCGCGGGCTCTCCTGGCACAGATCACCACGCGCCTGCGGACGGCTGTTGATGCCGTGATCGTGTCTGCGACTGTCACGGCGAGCGTTGAGGTCCCGCTCACTGGCGTTTCGTTGGGCAGCACCAGGATTGAGATCGCCGGAAGCGTGGGGCAATTCAGGGCAGGAACCGTTCAACCAACCGTCATTCCCTTGGGGCTAAACCTAAGCTCACCGTTGACGTCACTGCTGGTGAACGGGGTTGTGTCTGCCGTCACCAACTCCGTTGCGGTGCCACTGGACACGGTGGTGTCCACTCTGGAGGCAACGCTGGCCCCAATCGTCGCAGGCGCGCTTACCGATGCCGGAACTGTCGTGACGGCGTTCGGCTCCCTTGTTTCCATCCACGTCAACGTCCAGCCTGACAAGCCGTGGCAGGGCGTAAAACCAGGCGACGTCTCAGCGCGAGCCGGTGAATATAAAGTTTCTGCCGTCCGCGTTGGCCTGATTAATCATCCCGGACTTTTGAGTCTTTACCTGGGTACTTCTGCCGCCGGACCGATTAATTATCGACCGTCATAATCGTCTACTCCAGCATGGGAACTTTCTCGACTTTCCAACCGTTATGAGCGTTGGCGTGCGGTACATTCCGGTATTAAATACAAGCCGTCAAATAAATTGACAGAATTTCACATTATTGCTTGGATTTTGTCACAGCCCGCGATGGGGGACATGGCGGCTGGACCCACTCAATGCACTCGAAAGAGGTACCGCACGTGAAGAAATCCCTGGCTGCTTTCAAGGCCCTTGCGGCAGCAGGCGCCCTGTCGCTCGCTGTCGTCGCCGCACCCGCGCCTGCCCTGGCGGTTGGCGAAGGCCCCAACTACGGCGGCAACGGCCAGATCACCACCAGCAAGCTGGCGACCTACAGCCAGATGGTTTCCTTCCTGGAGGACCAGGACGCCAAGCAGCCGGCCATGGAGCTGGAAGTGATCGGCCAAACAGTCAAGGGCCGCGACATCCATCTGGCCAAGTACATCTCGGATCCGGCCAAGCCCACCATCCTGTACCTGACCCAGCAGCACGGCAACGAACAGCTCACCACCGAGGGCGCCATGGAGTTCATCAAGCACCTGGGGACGGGGAAGTCCGCGGACATCCTCAAGGGCGTGAACATCCTGGTGCTGCCCATGCTCAACGCGGACGGCGCCATGGGGGACGTGAACTTCCCGCTGGACAACTACCTCGCCAAGGGAGACCGCAACCTGACCCGGTACAACGCCGAGGGAGTCGACCTCAACCGCGACCACGTGGCCAAAATCCAGCCGGAAACCCAGGCGCTGCACAACAACGTGATGAGCAAGTACCGGATCGACTACATGATCGACCTGCACCACCAGGGAACGCGGGCCGAGCGGGACGGAAAGCTGGTATCCGGATCCATCCTGTACCCCACCACCCCCAACGCCGATCCCGCCGTTGTTGAAAAGTCCAAGCGGCTTGGTGCCGTGGTTTTCAACAACGTGGACTCCACCGGCTGGGGCCACCTGGGCAAGTACCAGGGCGGCAGTGCGGAGACCATCAGCCGCAACGGAATCTCCGTGGAATACGGAATTGCCACCCTGCTTTTCGAGATGCGCGGCATGTCCGACCATTACCTGGATGGTTACGCGCTGGGGCAGCGGAGTAACGGCTACCTGATCAAGCAGACGGTCACCACCCTGACCTCTACCGCCGCGGCGATCGCGGACGGTTCCATTGCCGACGCCGACACCTCCTTCTGGGACACTCTCGCCGAACAGACGTCCCGGCCGGCCGGGGAAGCCGAGGACGAGTAAGGGGCCAGGCCCGCCGTAGTCCCTTGCGGGGCTGCGGCGGGCCCATCGAGTGGACAAAGTGCCTGATCCGCTAAACTTGGGTGGTAAGAGCCCCGGAACTCTTGCATCGCTTCGCCGCCCCGCGGTGCGGCGAAGGCCGGTCTGTTCGGGGCATTCTCATGAACGGCGCTGCGCAGGTCCGCTCCCCGCGGCCGGCCCCGGGCAGCCCGAACGAATGGGGGAGGATCCCATGCCAGCAATTGTGATCGTAGGAGCCCAGTGGGGCGACGAAGGAAAAGGCAAGGCCACCGACCTTCTGGGCGGCCGTGTTGACTACGTCGTCAAGCCCAACGGCGGCAACAACGCCGGGCACACCGTCGTCGTAGGCGGTGAAAAGTACGAACTCAAACTGCTGCCCGCAGGCATTCTCAGCCCCAACGCGGTCCCCATCATCGGCAATGGCTGCGTGGTGAACCTCGAAGCCCTTTTCCAAGAGATCGACGGACTCCAGGCCCGCGGCGCCGATACCTCGCGGCTCCGCGTCTCCGCCAACGCCCACCTGGTGGCCCCCTACCACCAGGTGCTGGACAAAGTGACCGAACGTTTCCTCGGCAGCCGCGCCATCGGAACCACCGGCCGCGGCATTGGCCCCGCCTACATGGACAAGGTGGCCAGGCTGGGCATCCGTGTCCAGGACGTCTTTGACGAATCCATCCTCCGCCAGAAGGTGGAAGGCTCGCTGCGCCAGAAGAACGAACTCCTGGTCAAGGTTTACAACCGCCGAGGCGTGGTGGTGGACGAGATCGTTGAGTACTTCCTGTCCTTTGCCGACCGCCTCCGCCCGCTGGTCATCGACAGCACACTGGTCCTCAACACCGCCCTGGATGAGGGCAAGGTGGTCCTCATGGAGGGCGGCCAGGCCACGTTCCTGGACGTGGACCACGGCACCTACCCGTTCGTGACCTCCTCCAACCCGACCGCCGGCGGCGCGTCCGTCGGCTCCGGCATCGGGCCCACCCGCATCTCGCGCTCCATCGGCATCATCAAGGCCTACACCACCCGCGTAGGCGCCGGACCGTTCCCCACCGAGCTCTTCGACGAGATGGGCATGTACCTGCAGAAGACCGGCGGTGAGTTCGGCGTCAATACCGGCCGCCCGCGCCGCTGCGGCTGGTACGACGCCGTCCTGGCCCGCCACGCCTCCCGCGTAAACGGCTTCACGGACTACTTCGTCACCAAGCTGGACGTGCTCACCGGCATCGAACAGATCCCTGTGTGCGTGGCCTACGACGTGGACGGGGTCCGCCACGACGAGATGCCAATGACGCAGACCGAGTTCCACCACGCCAAGCCCATCTTCGAATACTTCGACGGCTGGACCGAGGACATTACCGGCGCCCGCACCCTCGCGGACCTCCCGGAAAACGCCAGGAACTACGTGCTGGCGCTGGAGAAGCTCTCCGGAACCCGGTTCTCCGCCATTGGCGTTGGTCCGGACCGGGACCAGACCATCGTGGTGAACGACCTCATCAACGACTGACACGTCCCTCCGGAACACGGTAGACGACGGCGGCGGCCCACCCCTTGCAGGTGGGCCGCCGCTGGTGTTTGGCGGAGTGGGCAGTAATTTACACAGGCTTAACGCAGTGGGTCTTGTACCCCTGCAGCCGCCGCGGCCAGACTCGTTAACACCATTTGAACTGATCAGCGGACGGTCCCGCTATGCGTTTGGCGGTGCAGGGATGCACCCAGCGAAGAGCCGTCGCCGGTCGAAAACACCAGACCGGAAGGACATGCCGTGGCAGGGAACTTTGAAGTCTTTCTTGATCCGGAGTTGCTCTACAGGTTCCGGCTCCTGGGGCCGGACGGGTCGGTCATGGCCGTCTCGCAAGGCTTCGAGGACAAAGCGGCTGTAGCTGCCGGTATCGCGGCCGTGCGTGAATGTGCGGGGACTGGCCTGGTGACCGATCTCAGCCCCGCCGGGGCAGTCTCCCGTCCTGCCGCTGCACCCGCTGCGGCCGCCGACGCCGTTTCCGGCGACCTGCCCGCCGTCGTCGTACCTGCGTGCGATGACCAGCGGCTGCCGGTGAGGCTGCACGCCTATGCACTGGCGAAAACGCCGCGCAGGCAGGCCGCGCCGCGCTGGACCAACGCATCGGCCCGCTGAGGACCGGCCGAAAAAAATCCAAAAAAACTTCCGTGCAGGCGTAACCCTCCCGCGGTCCGCAGCGATTACCCCTGTGAAGTGCCGGTCTGGAACCTGTCCCCCATCACGTTCCAGGCCGGCTCTTTTGATCTCTTGGCAGTGCCGCCGCACGGGCGGCGTCCCGTGGCGATCGCCGGCCAGGGAGGTTACTGAAGGGTAAAGTAAGAGGAGCGTTCCGGATCCACGCGAGACGCTTCCCTTGCCGACGCCCTTTTGATTGAAAGCACCACGTCAGTGACCGATGCACAGACAGATGCGGCCCCTGACCACGCCGTCCCCGGGCCTGCTGCCTTCAGCCTCGTCTACAAAACGTACGCATCACAAGTCCTGGGCTACCTTACGGCCCGGGGAGTCGACGATCCGGAGGCGGCCATGCAGGAAGTGTTCCTTTCCGTCCTGCCCCGCCTCGACACCGTGCGGGGAGGCGAAGCGGGGCTGCGGACCTTCATCTTCAGCGTTGCCCATGCCCGTATGGTGGACGATCGCCGGCGCCAAAGCCGTCACCCGGTAAAGCTGCCGTTTGAGCCCGAGCTCGACCAGCGCGAAGACACCTCCGCCGAAAAAGAAGCCCTGCGCAACATCTCGCCCGGCGAGGTCCTGGAACTCCTGTCCGGGCTGCCCCAAGACCAGCGCGAAGCGCTCTCGCTTCGACTCGTGGCCGGCCTGACCGTGGAACAGGCGGCGGAGGCCATGGACAAGAGCCCCGGGTCCGTGAAGCAGCTCCAGCGCCGTGCGCTGCTGAAACTCCGGGAACTGGCGTCAGTGAAGGAGTACCTCGCGCCATGACACCACCATCCGGCAACCTCGTGTCCCTTGTCGACGACCTGCTCCGGGACGCCGGCTGCGGCGATGACCCGCAACTTCGCGACGTCCTGCTTTCGCTCGGTGCACTGGCTTCGCTCCCCGCCCCGGCACCCAGTGCGGAGCTTGCAGCTTTGCTGGCGCCAGCCGCCGGCACGCCCGTGGCGGGAGGCGCCTTGGAAGACCCTCCTGCCGGGGAGCAGCCCGCAGATGACCTCGCGCGCCGTCGGCGGCGGCGCCACCGCCCCACCGCCCTGGGCCTGGTCCTGGTGGCGGGAATGGGATTGGGGGTTGGCGGGGTGGCCGCCAGCTCCTCCGCACCCGGCAACGAAACAGTGCAGCAAGTGCTGGCTGACTGGCCTCCACCGTGGGGCGCGCCGTCCGCCACCAGTGCTTCGGCCGCAGGAGGCGGCTACCGGTCCCCGGTCCTCGCCGCCGACGGCGAAGGCCCGGGCACGGTTTCGTCACCTTCACCCGCCGCGCCCGGCAAAAGCCACGCAAGCCGCTTCTTGGACGACGCTGCCGGAGTTGCTGGCCGCGGGGGCGTGCCAAGCTGCGGCGGAGCTTCCACGCACGACGACGGCGGCAGGCCGGGAGCCTGCGTGCCGGCCCGGCCCTGGGCTGCTTTCCCCGCCACGCCGGGAGGCGGGACGGACGGGAACGGCCGCAGCCGGAACGACGGCGGTGCACCACCGGCGGCAGACGCCGCGCCTCCGGGGACGCCGGCAGCAGGCAAGCCGGACGCGCCCGCGGCGAAGGCCGCGGCAGAGGGCCAGGACGGCCCCGGTGCAGTCACGCCCACGTCGGCTGATGCGCCGGGACCTGTGGGCCAGTCGCCGGGCCTGGGCAGCGGCCGGAAGGCTGAATCCCCGGCGAAGTAGTCCGCTGGCCCGGCCGTTGCCTGGCCTCAACGTCTCCGGAAAGTGCAGCGTAGGCTGATCGCATGGGCCACACCAACGATCCCGCAGTCATTGAACGCCTCATGCGCACCAAAGGGCGGTGGGCCATCGTGGGCCTGACCACCAATGAGTGGCGCGCCGCCTACGATACGTCGCTGTTCATCCGGGACAAGCTCGGCATGGACATCATCCCCGTCAATCTGCCCGGCGAACCTGTCCATGGCGAGACCGGGTACCGCACCCTCGCCGACATTCCGGCGGAAAAGCGGCCCATCGACGTCGTGGACTGCTTCGTGAACTCGCAGCGGGTGGGTGACGTGGTGGACCAGGCCATCGCCACCGGCGCCAAAGCCGTATGGCTGCAGCTGGGGGTGATCGACGAGGCCGCCGCGGAACGCGCCAAGGCGGCAGGGCTGGACGTGGTGATGAACGCCTGCCCGGCCCAATTGGCCTGGAAGTACAACCTCTAGCGCTTCATCAGCTCCGGATAGTGCCGTTCGGTGACGTCCGGATGGGCGCGCATGCGTCCTTTGAGCATGTTCATGCCAAAGGACGCCAACAGGGGGTTGGCGGGATCATCAGTGATGCCCCGTGCCGCGGCCTTAAGCTCCGGAGCCAGAGGGACCGGCTGGATCACCGCGTCCAGCCGGGGCGACCAGAAGAACGGTACCGAGTAGCGGTCGACGCCCGGAGGCGGCGCCTGGACCCGGTGGATGGTGGCCGCAAGGTAACCCTCGGTGGCTACTTCCAGCATCTCGCCCAAGTTCACCACCAGGGCCGCCGGCAGCGGTTCCACCGGCAGCCAGCGGCTGGTACCCGGCGGCAGCACCTCAAGGCCGCCCACGTTGTCCTGCAGCAACAGGGTGACGAAGCCGTAGTCGGCATGCGAGCCCACGCCCTGGTCGCCGGCGGCTTCCACCACACCGCCCACATAATGCACCAGCTTGCCCATCCAGGCGGGGGCATCGCGGAAAGGCTCGTCGAAGTAGTCTTCGGGGAGTTTCAGCGAGACGGCAATGGCCCTGAGCAGTTCCATGCCCACACCGGACATCAGCGCGGCCCACTCCATGGCGGCCGGCCGGAGTTCGGGGAACGCCTCTCCGGGCCAGAGGTTGGGGCCCTGTAAAAGCCAGTACGGCTGGTCTGCCGGAACCTCCGTGACGGGCTCGCGTTCCGGCGAATAATCGATCTGTTCCCGGGCGTCCGCACGCCCCTGGGTGACTTCGGTACCCATGCGCGTGTAGCCGCGGAAGTGCGGTGACAAACGGTTGTCCAGCTTCATCCGTTCGTCCAGCGGCAGGTTGAAGAAGCGCCGGATGGTGTCCAGGAGCTGTTCGGCCTGCCCTGGCCTGCCCCCGTATCCCGTGATTTGGAAGAACCCGACATTGTGGGTGGCGTGCCGCAGTTGTTCGATGAATTCCGGGCTGAAAGAGCCGTCCGCTTGCCGTGCGGAATGCAGGTCCAGAACAGGTATGGGGCCCTGGTCGTGTGACATGCTCGCAGACTAGCACCGAGCAGCCCGGCTTTATAGGCTTCCTTCATGGACCCAACTGAGCTGAGGACGATCTGCCTTTCGTTCCCGGGAGCATATGAGGATTTTCCGTTCGGGCCGGAAACCTCAGTCTTCAAGGTCCGGGCCCACATCGCCGGGGGTGCCCGGCACGAGGCCAAGTTGTTCGCGTTGTCCACCATGGACGAGCGCGACTTTTCGGTGAGCCTGAAGTGTGAACCGGCGCTGGCGGTACAGCTGCGCGCAGTGCACCCGGAGATTACCGGTGCGTGGCATATGAACAAGACCCATTGGAACGGGGTGCGCCTTGATGGCAACCTGCCGGCAGCGATGATCCGGGACATGGTGGAGGACTCCTATGACCTGGTGGTGGCCGGCCTGAGCCGGAAGCAGCAGGAGCAACTGGGGTGGGCGCGCCTCGAAAGGGCCGGAAGCGATGATTGAAGAGGGACAGCCTGGGGGTGGCCTGAAGTACCCCGGCATAGGCAGCACTGAAACGGGTGCGGCACCGGCCGGGTATGGCCGTGTCCTCAAAGAGGCGTACCTTGGCTCCGGGACCAAAGTGTACCGGCACGTCGCGGATGGAATCCTGGGCTGGGAGCTGCAGCGGCGGGCCGGGCTGCGGGTCCGTGCGGGGTCGCCAAGGGCGGCGCCCGGCGTTCGCGTGGTGAGCGGATTCGGCGTCGGGCCCTTTCGCCTCAATGCGCCCTGCCAGGTGGTGTGGGTCCACGAACCCTCGGACCTGGACGGGCCGCAATCGGCCGGCTTTGGCTACGGTACGCTTCCCGGCCACCCCGCCCGTGGCGAGGAGTCCTTCGAAGCGGAGCTTGACGGGGAGGGGAAGGTGTGGCTTCGCATCCGTGCCTTCAGCAAGCCGGCCAACTGGTTCTACGCCGCCGGCGGACCAGTCACCCGCGCGGCGCAGCGGCACGTTACTTCCCGGTACATTGAAGGGGCACGCTCTCTCGCCGCGGAAGGAACATCCCAGTGATCTTTATCGTCGTCAAGTTCAAGGTCAAGCCCGAATGGTCTGAACGCTGGCCGGACCTCGTTGCGGACTTCACCCAGGCCACCCGGCAGGAGCCGGGCAACCTGTGGTTTGACTGGTCCCGCAGCTTGGAGGACCCCAACGAATACGTCCTGGTGGAAGCCTTCAAGGACGACGCTGCAGGCGACCACGTCAACAGCGAGCATTTCAAGAAGGCCATGGCGGACATGCCGCAGGCCCTGGTGGAAACACCGAAAATCGTCAGCCGCCAGTTCGACGGCGAAGGCTGGGACCTGATGGGTGAACTCACCATCTGACCCTCGATAGCATGAATCCATGTGGATCGGTTGGATCGAGTTCGACATACTGCTGGGGCCGGTCCACAGCCTCAAGGAGAAGCGCTCGGTTGTCAGGCCGCTGCTGGCTGAACTGAGGCGCCGGTTCGATGTCTCGGTGGCTGAGGTGGGTGACCACGCCCAGTACCGGCGCACGCAGCTGGGCGTCGGCTTGGTTTCTGCTGACCGGGCGCACCTGGTGGAGGTGCTTGCCGCCGTCGAGCGCTTCGTGGCAGGCCTGCCGGAGATTGAGCTGCTCAGCGCCCGCCAGCGGGAGCTCCACAGCGAGGACTGAACCGGTCCTTAAATGCGGACGGACACCCAAAACCCTCTCTATGGGCTTGAGTGTCCGTCCGCGTTTTGTGGGGCCTAGCCGAAGTACTTCGGCAGCGTCCCCTCGTGGGCTTCGCGGAGGTCATCCAGGGACAGGCTCTCCACGCCATTGATGTCCAGGGTGCCGCTGGCCGCATCCACCACGCCGATGCGGGTGTGGGCAAAGCCGCGGGCGGTGCACATGTCGGTGAAACGGACTTCCTCGGAGCGCGGAACGCCCACCACGGCGCGGCCCTGCGACTCGGAGAAGAGCGCCGTGAACAGGTCCACGTCGTCGCGGTCCATGACGTCCTGCAGCGCGATCCGGGCGCCAACGCCGTAACGCAGCGAGGACTCCACCAGTGCAGCCGCGAGGCCGCCTTCGGAGAGGTCGTGCGCGGAGTCGATCATGCCGTCGCGGGACGCGTTGATCAGGATTTCACCCAGTGCGCGTTCGGCCTCGAGGTCCACCTTCGGCGGCTGGCCGCCCAGGTGGCCGCGCATGTTCGCCCACTCGGAACCATCCAGCTCGGCGCCCGTGGTGCCCAGCAGGTAGATGGCCTGGCCGTCTTCGCGCCAGCCTGACGGCGTGCGGCGTGCGACGTCGTCGAGCTTGCCCAGGACTGCGACCACGGGGGAGGGGTGGATGGGCGTGGTGCCCGTCTGGTTGTACAGCGAGACGTTGCCGCCGGTGACCGGGATGCCCAGCACCATGCAGGCGTCGGACAGGCCGCGGATCGCTTCGGCGAGCTGCCACATGACGTCCGGGTCCTCGGGGGAGCCGAAGTTCAGGCAGTCGCTGACGGCCATCGGGATGGCGCCGGCAGTGGCCACGTTGCGGTAGGCCTCCGCCAGGGCCAGCTGCGCGCCGTGGTACGGATCGAGGTAGGTGTAGCGGCCGTTGGCGTCGGTGGCCAGGGCCACGCCCAGGCCTGATTCCTCGTCCACCCGGACCACGCCGGCGTCATCGGGGAATGCCATGGCGGTGTTGCCACCCACGTACCGGTCGTACTGGTTGGTGATCCAGGACTTGGAGCACATGTTCGGCGATGCCACGAGTTCGGTGACGGCCTTGGCCAGCTCAGCAGGGGCGGCCGGACGGCCGGCGTCCTGGACCGAGCCCGTGAAGGTGTCGGCCTGGATGGCATCCTGCCACTCCGGGCGGGCGAACGGACGGTCGTAGACCGGGCCGTCGTGGGCCACGGTGCGGGGATCGACGTCGACGATCACGTCGCCTTCCCAGGTGATGATGAGGCGGCCGGTGTCGGTCACCTCGCCCAGCCAGGAATACTCAACAGCCCACTTGTCCATCACGGCCTCGAACGCTTCCACGTTCTCGGGAGTGACCACGGCCATCATGCGTTCCTGCGACTCGGACATCAGGATCTCGCCAGGGGTCAGCGTGGGGTCGCGGAGCAGGACGGAGGTCAGCTCAACCTGCATGCCGCCGTCACCGTTGGAGGCCAGCTCCGACGTGGCGCAGGAGATGCCTGCGGCGCCGAGGTCCTGGATGCCTTCCACCAGGGACCCCTTGAAGAGCTCGAGGCAGCACTCGATCAGGACCTTCTCCGCGAACGGGTCGCCCACCTGGACTGCCGGGCGCTTGGAGGGCTTGGTGTTATCGAACGACTCGGAGGCCAGCACGGAGGCGCCGCCGATGCCGTCGCCGCCGGTGCGCGCACCGAACAGGACCACCTTGTTGCCCTTGCCGGAGGCGTTGGCCAGCCGGATGTCCTCGTGCCGCATGACGCCCACTGCCAGGGCGTTGACCAGCGGGTTGCCCTGGTAGACGGAGTCGAACACCATCTCGCCGCCGATGTTCGGCAGGCCCAGGGAGTTGCCGTAGCCGCCGATGCCGGCCACGGCGCCGTGCATGACGCGGGCGGTGTCCGGATGGTCGATGGCGCCGAACCGCAGCGGATCCATGACGGCCACGGGGCGGGCGCCCATGGAGATGATGTCGCGGACAATGCCGCCGATGCCGGTCGCGGCGCCCTGGTAGGGCTCAACGAACGACGGCGAGTTGTGCGATTCGATCTTGAAGGTCACGGCCCAGCCGTCCCCCAGGTTGGTCACGCCGGCGTTTTCGCCGATGCCCACCAGCATGTCCTTCTTCATTTCCTCGGTGACCTTCTGGCCGAACTGGCGCAGGTGGTTCTTGGAGGACTTGTAGGAGCAGTGCTCGCTCCACATGACGGAGTACATGGCCAGTTCGGCGCCGGTGGGGCGGCGGCCCAGGACCTTGACGATCTCGTCGAACTCGTTCTGCTTCAGGCCGAGTTCGGCCCAGGGCAGCTCGGTGTCCGGGGTCTTGGCTGCGTTCTCGACGGTGTCGATGTTGAACTTCTTGGTGGTTTCGGTGGTCACTTGTCGCCTCCCACAATCTTGTTCAGTACGGAGGTGAAGAAGCCGAGGCCGTCGGTGTCGGAACCGCCGATGCCCGTCTCACGGGAGAACGCAGCCTCGGGGCCGAAGCCCGGCTCAACGGCGTGCTCCGGGTGCGGCATGAGGCCCACCACGTTGCCTGCGGCGTTGGAGATACCGGCGATGTCGCGGCGGGAGCCGTTCGGGTTGAAGCCGACGTAGCGGAACACCACGCGGCCCTCGGCCTCAAGGGCGTCCAGGGTCTTCTCGTCCGCGATGTACTGGCCGTCCTGGTTCTTCAGCGGGATGGTGATCTCCTGGCCCGCCTGGTAGTCCAGCGTCCACGCGGTGTTGGCGTTCTCGACGCGCAGCACCTGGTCGCGGCAGAGGAACTTCAGGTGGTCGTTCTTGATCATGGAGCCGGGCAGCAGGTGCGACTCGGTCAGGATCTGGAACCCGTTGCAGATGCCCAGCACGGGGAGCTTGGCGTCGCTGTTCGCGGCATCGATGATCTTTGACATCAACGGGGCGAAACGGGCGATCGCGCCGGCGCGCAGGTAATCGCCGTAGGAGAAACCGCCGGGGATGACCACTGCGTCCACGTCGCCAAGTTCCGTGTCGCCGTGCCAGAGTTCGACGGCGGTGGCGCCGGCCAGGCGCACGGCCCGGGCGGCGTCCCGGTCGTCAAGGGTTCCGGGGAAAGTCACGACGCCGATCCGGGCGCCGGCGAGGCGCGGCTCTGCGGCGACGGCCACTGCCTCGCCGATCAAGGGAAGTTCAGTCATCTCAGGCCTCGACGACCTCGACGTTGACGACGTCCTCGATCACAGGGTTGGACAGGAGGGTCTCGGCGGCATCGCGGGCCTGGGCCAGGATCTCTTCCGTCACCTCGCCGTCGACCGTCAGTTCGAAGCGCTTGCCCTGGCGGACAGAGCTGAAGCTGGTGAAGCCCAGCCGGGGGAGAGCGCCAACGATCGCCTTCCCCTGCGGGTCCAGAATCTCGGGCTTGGGCATGACGTCAACAACGATCCGGGGCATCCGGCAACTCCTGTGCGTGAGCTTGGTTAAGGGCGCAGCGGAGTGGTGCCGTCTCACGCCGTACCGGGGTGTCGGGGACATGGTGGACGGGCGCTCCGCGAGCTTGCCCTATTATTCTACCGGCCCGGGCCCATGCCGCCGCATTCCGCACGTTCATGGAGCAGACCCCGATCCGGGAGGACCGGGGTGGAGGCCCGAAGGATGTGCTTCTGGAGTTGCAGTGGGGCGTTCGCTAGGGTTGGTTGATGGCGCAAAATTCCAAGTCCTTGCTGTTGCCGATGGTTGCCGCTGCCGTTTTTGCCGGCCTGGGCAGGATGGTGCTGCAGAAGGTGAAGGCGGACCGCATGGCCCGCGAAACCCGGGTCGCCGGCCCGTTGGACGAGAAGACCAGGCAGTGGATCAGCGACGTGGTGCGGACCCCCCGCCACTAGCCGCGCGGAATTCCCCAGCAACTCCGGGGCGCCCTTCGGGGCGTCCTTTTTGTATGCCCGAATGTTCCGGCGGGACGGATATGACAAGCGAAAATTTCCAAAATGTGCTCTATGTCATATCTCGCTCTCAGTCTGTACCCTGTGAACAGTCTGGTCTCAGCTAATTACAAGATCTGTAATTACTTCTGCAGTTCCAGTCGTCTGGGGCGCCCACCAAGTCTGGGCGGTACATCGTGAAAGGGTTGCGCGTGAAATCAACTGGAAAGAGCCCCTTGCGGGCTGGGGACTTCGGAAGGCGGCCGCCCTGGCTGTTGGGTTGCCCCTCCTTATAAGCTCGCTGGCAGTAACGCCGGCCACGGCGGCGCCGGGGAGCCAAAGTCCCGGGAATGCCGCCGCCACCGCGAAAGACAGCCAGTTCAAGGACGGCCGGTACATCGTGGTCTTGGCCGGCCCGGCTGCAGCAGCCTACGAGGGGGAGCCGCCGGGCTTGGCGCAACCAAACCGCAGCAAGGCCGCAAACTGGATGCCGGCAGCCCAAACTACAAAGCCTACGACGCGCACCTGCGCCAGCAGCAGCGTGACGTTGCGGGAGCCCAGGGAGTGTCCCCGGCCAAGCAGTACACCGCCGCCCTCAACGGATTCACCGCGGAGCTGACCGCCCACCAGGCGGCCGAACTGTCCAAGGACAAGCGTGTGCTTGTGGTGGCGCCGGACGTCGAGAACAAGCCCGATTACACCAGCACCGACTTCCTCAAACTCACTGGACCGGACGGGACCTGGGCCAAGCAGTTCGGGGGTGAAGCCAACGCCGGCAAGGGCGTGGTGGTGGGCGTGATCGATTCCGGCTACGCCCCGGACAACCCCTTCCTCCAGGGCGAGCCCCTGCAGCCCCTGCAGGGTACCCCGCAGGTGGGCGTCCCCTACCGCACCGGCGACGGCAAGATTGCCATGCTCAAGGCGGACGGAACCACCTTTGAAGGTGAATGCCAAAAAGGCCAGGGAACCGGTGCCGGCTTCGACGGCTCGCTCTGCAACTCCAAGGTGATCGGCGCCCGCTACTTCGCCGACTCCTTCCTCCAGTACATACCCCCCGGCGACCGCGCCCCCGAGGAGCAGATTTCCCCCGTGGACGTGGGCAGCCACGGCACCCATACGGCAACAACGGCAGCTGGCAACGCCAACGTCGAGCAGGTCATCGACGGAGCGAGCTTCGGAAAGAGCTCCGGCGTGGCTCCGGCAGCCAAGGTATCGGTCTACAAGGTCTGCTGGGAGGACACCAACCCGGACACCGGCGGCTGCTACTCGTCATCGTCGGTTGAGGCCGTCGACGCAGCCATCAAGGACGGCGTGGACGTCCTGAACTACTCAATTTCGGGCAACAACAACAGCACCACTGATCCCGTGGCGCTCGCCTTCCTTAACGCAGCCGCCGCAGGCGTCTTCGTGTCGGCCTCGGCCGGCAACTCCGGCCCGACAGCCTCCACCGTGAACCATGCCTCACCATGGCTGACCACCGTGGCCGCCTCCACCTTCCCCAGCGACCTGGTGGGAACGGTCAAGGTTTCCGACGGCTCGCTGTACCGCGGCGCTTCCATCATGAAATCCGAGGTTGCGGACAAGCCCGTCGTGGTGGCCGCTGCTGCCGCTGCTCCCGGAGCGGAAAACGCCAACCTGTGCGGGCCCGGAACCCTGGACCCCGCCAAGGTGGCCGGCAAAGTGGTGGTCTGCGACCGCGGAGTGGTGGACCGGACAGCCAAGAGCAAGGAAGTCCTGGACAAGGGCGGTCTTGGCATGATCCTGGTGAATCTCACCAGCAGCTCCGAGGACGCCGACAACCATGTCATTCCCACCGTCCACGTCAACGCACCCAAGAGCTTGGAACTGAAGTCCAAGCTGCAGGCAAACACGGCACTGACGGTTAGCCTGGTCAAGGGTGACCTGACCGGACTTCCCTCGGCGCCGGCGCCCCAGATCGCGGGCTTCTCGTCCCGCGGACCCACCGTCGCCTCAGGCGGCGACCTGCTCAAGCCTGATATCTCGGCCCCGGGCGTGAACGTCCTTGCCGGCGTCTCCACGATCGGCAACCATGGCGACCAGTTCGGATTCATGTCCGGTACCTCCATGGCCGCGCCGCACATTGCGGGCTTCGGCGCCTTGGTGCTCGGCAAGCAACCGAAATGGTCACCCGCCATGGTGAAGTCGGCCATGATGACCACCGCCTACCCGCTGGTCAACGCGGATGGTTCGCCCAACACGGATCCGTTCCAGGGCGGCGCCGGCCACATCGACTCCACCCGGGTCCTCGATCCCGGCCTCGTTTACGACTCCGGCATCCGGGACTGGCTTGGTTTCCTGAACGGACAAGGCGTCGATACCGGGGCCCCGCAGGCCGGCTCCATCGCTGCCCGCGACCTCAACCTCCCGTCGGTCGCCTTGGGCAGCCTGGTGGGTGAGGTCCAGGTCAAGCGCAAGCTGACGGCCCTGGTACCGGGCATGTACCGGCCCGAGGTGAACATGCCGGGTTTCAACGTCAATGTCGAACCCAAGGCGCTGAACTTCGCCAAAGCCGGACAAACGCGTGAAGTCACACTGACCATCCGGAACGTCAGCGCACCGGTCGGCAAATTCAGCACCGGAAGCCTCACCTGGAAGGGGCCGCGCACCGTCACATCGCCGATTGCCATCCGCCCGGTCGACGCCCAGATCGCTCCGTCGTTCTCGTTCAGCTCGGCCACGGGCACGGGCAGCGGCTCCATGGAGTTGGTGTCGGGCTCGGACAGCCCGATCGCCGTCGGCGTGGAAGGCCTGGCGCCACTGAACCAGACCGCGATCACCAAGACCCCGGGCGCCTACGCACCTACGAATGATGCCCACAATGCCCTGGTCCAAGTGCAGGTTCCCGCTGGCTCCACCTTCGCGCGGCTGGGCATCCAGGCGCAGTCGAACGACGTCGACTGGGACATGGTGGTGTACGCGCCCAACGGTTCGGGCGGCTTGACGGCCACCCAGGTGGCGACGGCCTCGGCGAGCGAGTTCCTTGACCTGGAATCGCCCCGGCCCGGCACCTATTACGTGGTGGCCAACCTGTACGCCACCCCGGACAACGGGCCGGCCACGGCCTCGGTCCAGGCGGTGAGTTTTGCGGGCGACGCCGGCAACCTGACCGTCAACCCCAACCCGATCGTGGCACCCAACGGGACGGCCACCTCGGCCACGCTGAACTGGACCGGCCTGGGTGTTGGGCAATACCTTTCGCGGCTGAGCCTGGGCAGCAACGGCATCAAGACCTGGGTAAACGTGCAGGTGGGTTCCGGTTCTGCCCCGGCTCCGGCCGGCGCGCCCCAGATGGGCATTGCGCAGGCAGTACCCGGAGCCTGACCATCACGTAAGCATGGGGGAAGGTCCCGGACGACTTGTCCGGGACCCTTTTCGTGCCCGGCTGCCGGCAGTCAGGTGGCGTTACCGCCCAGCAGGGGAGCCATGGCCTTCCACCGGGCGATCTCGCAGCCGTCTGTCCGGGTGAAGACCGAATGGACCGGGCGTCCATGGAACGTGCCGGAAACGACGGCAACCTGGGGTCCTCCGTACTGCTGGGTGCACAGCCTCGGTGGCCCGGGCCGGGGAAAGAAGATGTCTTCCCCGAATTCCTCCACGGTCGCCAGGGCGGCCTCCGGTGCCGGCAGGGTGGTTTCGGCCGCCAAAGTTCCGTCCTCCGCCACCAGCCGGAAAACATACTCGGGGGCATCCGGGGCTTCTCGGACGCTGATGGACAGGTCGATCACATCGGCGCTCCCGCTGCGAGGGCGTCCAGGTCCAGGGCAAGCCTCTCGCGCAAGGCGGCAGCCTCGGCGGCAAAATTGCGCTGGTGCTCAACGTAGGAAGCCTTGCCCTGCGGAGTTTCGATGGGAATGGCGGGGTAGCCCCACTCGGCGAGGTCGTACGGGGAAGCCTGCATGTCCATGGCCCGGATGCGCCAGGAGAGTTCGAAGCAGTCCATGACCAGTTCGCTCGAAAGGGCCGGCAGCAGCTTGTACGCCCACTTATAGAGGTCCATGTTGGCGTGCAGGCAGCCCGGCTGCTCCAGGTGGCGCTGCGATTCACGGCTGGGTGAAAACTCGTTGAGCGGAATGGCGTCAGGGGTGTAGAACCGGAACGCATCAAAGTGGGTGCACCGGATCTTGTTGTCCTCCACCACCTTGTCCGTACCGGCTGATCCCAGCCGCAGGTGCAGGTATTCGTGGCGGAGATCGAACTTGTCCTGCCGGTAGACCATGGCCCATTCATGCAGGCCGAAGCAGCCGAACTGTGCAGGCCGTGCCGCCGTGCCGCGAAGGATCACCCCGGCGAACGCCACTGCCTCCGTGCGGTCGGCAAGGAAGGCCGCCCGGTCGAAGGTGACTGCCATGCTCCCCGCAGTCAGTCCCAGCGAGGCAAGCTCGCCGTCGTCGAGCGTCCGGTAGTGCTTCCAGCCCTGCCGGGCGGCCGCCTGCCCGCCCGTGAGGACGGTCCCGGCCCCCGGGTGCCAGCGCTTCAGCTGGCCCGGCTTCTGGGTGTAATAGGTGAAAAGGAAATCTTCCACCGGATGCTTCTGCCCGGCTGACCGGCGGGCAAGATAAGGATCGGCGTAGCGGCTGACGCGCTGCAGGTGGGCTTCCTCCCGTGCCTGGGCGCTGTCCTCCGCCAGCAGGCTAAGAGGCTCCACCGGCAGCACCGAGCACATCCTTGGCAGCGTCCCACGCACTGATTTCACACCCGTTGGTCCGGGCGAAGGAGGATTCGACGGCGACGCCATCCACGGCCCCGGTCACAGTCGCCTTCTGTGGGCCGCCATACTGCTGGGTGCAGGTCCGGTCGCTTCCCGGCGCCGCCGAGGCCACGATGGCGGGGTTCGCCTTGAGGGCCGCGCAGGCAGCAGCAGGATCCGGGTGGCTGCTCTTCGCGGCGGGAGTTCCGGAGGTGCAGACCAGGGTGTAGGCGAGCGCGGGTGCGCCCTCGGACGGCATCACGGTAATGGCAAGCTCAGCGTTTCCCTGTCCCGGCCCGTTGCTGGGCCGTGAAGTTGCGGGCGCAGGGGCCGCAGCCGAAGTTTCAGTACCGGGAGTGGGGCCCACGGGTGAATTGCCGGACGCGGTGGGCCCGCCGGTGGAGGAGCCGCTGCAGCCGGAGAGCAGCCCTGCACCCATGGCCAGGGCCGCCGCGGCCAACCGTAGGTTACGCATCAGGCCACCTCCCTTTCGTCATGCCATTCTAGTCGTCGGTTTTGCGGCAGAACCCCGGGCCGGCAGGCGGGCCGCTTGATGGTTGACCGGTCAGCGCGTGCCCTCCGACGTTGCGGCGATGAGTCCCATCATGGAGGCGTGCAGTTCGGCCAACTGTTCCCTGGTGAGGCCCAGCCGTTCCATCATGGTCCCCGGAACCTGCAGGGCTTGTTGCCGGAGCGCTCTTCCTTCTGGCGTCAGGGCAACCGCCAAGGCGCGTTCGTTACCCTCAGCGCGGCCCCGGGTAATCAACCCTGCCGCCTCGAGCCTGCGCAGGAGCGGAGAGATGGTTGCCGGTTCCTGGGCCAAAGCCTCACTGATGTTCCGTACCGTACGCGGACTGGTCTCCCACAGGCACAGCATCACCAGGTACTGCGGGTGTGTGAGGTTGAGTTTTTCCAACACTGGCTTGTAGGCGCCCACGACGCTTCGGGCGGCCACCGTCAGCGCAAAGCACAGCTGGTGTTCCAGCAAGAGGTCTTCATCAGCGGCATCGACGGGAGATGTGGTGGTCATGGCTTCCTTACATTGTTAGTGCACTAATTATTAGTGTACATTGATGGGAAACAAGCAGTGAATGGAAGGAACGCGTTCATGGCCAGGGACAGGTCCGGGGACAAAGGCAACGCCTCCCAGCGCTTCATGCGCGCCACGGGAAAACTCAGGGCTGTCTTCGGCCCGGCCAACCGCTCCGCGCTGGCCCACGACATGACCGAGGAAAACCGCCGGCTGCTGGCCCAGCGCCAGGCGGAAACCCAGCAGTGGGAGACCATTACCAGACCGGATGGCAGCACCTATGTTGTGCCCAGGAACCCTGAGGACCGTTCCTTGCGGTAGCCCTTTCACGCCGCCGTCACCGGCGCCTTTTTCCGGCGCCGGGATTAGAATAAGGGCACTGTTTCCGCTAGGAGGCAGCAGCACTTTCGCCCGAGGTTCGGGAAGGGGGTGGGAAACAGTGGCACATGTCCTCAGCGGTTTCATGGGCCTGACCGAGAGGCTCCGCTTCTTCTTCGGCCCTGCCACCCGGCTGGATGCCGACACGCCCGTGGTGCACCGACACGACGAATTTGAGCAGGCCTCCGAAGAGGATCTTTCACATTTCGTGGTGGAAACCGATTCAACGGGCCACCACTACGCAGTGCGCCGGGAAGACCTGGACCGGGAGTCCTGATACGAAAAAGCCGGGCTGCCGTTACCAAAGTAACGGCAGCCCGGCTTTTTCGTGCCTGCTCAGCGGCCGGTGCCGCCGTAAACTGTCGCTTCGCTTTCACTGTCCAGGCCGAACGCCTGGTGGATCACGCGCACGGCCTCGTCCAGCAGGTCAGCGTGGGTTACCACCGAGATGCGGATTTCAGAGGTGGAGATCATGTTGATGTTGATGCCGGCATCGGACAGGGCCTTGAAGAACGTGGCCGAAACGCCGGGGTGTGACCGCATGCCGGCGCCGATCAGGGAGAGCTTGCCGATCTGCTCGTTGTATTCAATGGCCTCGAAGCCGATCTGGTCCTGCGCTGCGTGGAGGGCGGCCAGGGCATCGGCACCCTCGACGATCGGCAGGGTGAAGGAGATGTCCGTCTTGCCCGTGCCGTGGGTGGAAACGTTCTGGACGATCATGTCGATATTCGAGTGGGCGTCGGCGATGACCTGGAAGATCGCAGCGGCCTTGCCGGGGATGTCGGGAACGCCGACCACGGTGACCTTCGCTTCGGAACGGTCGTGCGCAACGCCGGAGATGATTGGCTGCTCCAAGGCAACTCCCTCTTGAGTGGTGATCTTGTCGTCGGCGCCGGGAATGACCCAGGTGCCTTCATGCTGGCTGAATGAGGAACGGACGTGCAGCGGCACGCCGAACCGGCGGGCATATTCCACGCAGCGAAGGTGCAGGATTTTCGCGCCCGAGGCGGCGAGTTCCAGCATCTCCTCGCTGGATATGGTGTCGATCTTCTGGGCTGAGGGGACAACGCGCGGATCGGCCGTGTAGATGCCGTCGACGTCGGTGTAGATTTCGCAGACATCCGCTTCGAGCGCCGCGGCAAGTGCCACAGCCGTTGTGTCCGAGCCGCCACGGCCCAAGGTGGTGATTTCGTTGGTGGCCCGGCTCATGCCCTGGAAGCCCGCAACGATGGCGATGTTGCCCTTGTCCAGCGCAGTCCGGATACGGTGCGGGTCGACGTCGATAATCCGGGCTTTGCCGTGGATGCCGTCCGTGATCATGCCGGCCTGGGACCCGGTGAAGGACTGTGCGGACGCACCGAGCTTGTTGATGGCCATGGCCAGCAGCGCCATGGAAATGCGCTCCCCGGCGGACAGGAGCATGTCCATTTCGCGGGCGGGGGCGGAATCTGTCACCTGCGCTGCGAGGTCCAGGAGCTCATCTGTCGTGTCGCCCATTGCCGAGACGACAACCACCACCTCGTTGCCGGCGTCCTGGGCATCGACCACGCGCTTGGCCACGCGCTTGATCCCCTCGGCGTCCGCCACGGAGGAGCCGCCGAATTTCTGCACGATGAGCTGTTTGGTCACCGCGCCGGCGTCGGGCGCCACCTGCGGCTGGGTTGCGTTGTGCAGTTCGGTAGTGGGCGTACTCATGCGCGTACCTTCATCGGATCAGTTGGAGTTTTGGAGGCCATGAAGCCTGGCGGCGCGACTTCCTCCGACAGTTTATCGCCGTGCCCGGAGGGACGTTGAATTATGACCACATACCGGCCCACGATGGGACTGGCATGAAGGCGGCGGCCCGGCCGGACAACGCCCGGACGGCCTGTCCGGGGAAAGGAGTCCACGCATGGCCGACGATTGGCAGCTCCCCGATCCGCAACGGCCCGGGCCCTACTTCGAACCCATCGGACGGGACGACGGCGGCCGCCAACCGCTGGGCGACGAGGCGGCTGAATCCACCGCCGGTCCGGTGTTCGGACCGGCGGTGCGGGCAGCGGCGCTGGACTGGTGGCGGGTTGTGCATACCCTGCGTTTCTGGTCGTCCACCATGGGCGCCGCCGTCGCCATGGGGGTTGTTGTGGGGACGCTTTCCTTGCTGTTCGGGGGTGCGGACGAGCCTGCCGGATCGATGCCCGTGACTGCCTATCTGCTCGCGCTCCTGCTGTTGCCGGCTGCATCCGCGTTCGTGGCAATGCACTGGGGCATGGACTGTTGGCGCAGGTCCGTGGGGCCAGGTTGGCCGGCCGGCCTGGTGGCCCCGATCGTGGCTTCGATCATGCGCAGCCTGGTATTCGCGGTGCTCATCCTGGCCGTCCTCCTGGCCCTGGCGGCGATGGCCGGGCAGCATGCAACACCGGCAGCGGTCTCCGCCGTGGTGGCGGCGGTCGAGGCCGGGTTCTTCAGCGGCATGGGGACGGCAGTGGCGTCCCTGGTGCGGAACCGCGCCTGGGCCGGCGTTGCGGGGTGGTTCGTGGCCCTGTTCCTGGTGGCCGGCGGCATCGGGACCTGCGTCCTGTTGCTCCCCGCCGTCCGTTCTGAGGAACCGGTAACTGTGGCCATGAATGTTCAACAGGCTCAGGATGGGACCTTCCTGGCCTATGAATGCTCAAGGGTCCAGGCAGGAACCACCGAGGTTTACCGGACCGAGCGCATCATGTGGCTGGCCGCATCCAGCCCCAGCGTGGTGTTCGTCATGCTTGCTGCCGGGCAGGACGCCGCGAAGGAGCCCTTCGGCTGGTTGTCGTCCCGACTGCAGGAAGCAGCAGACGGAACCCAGGTGCCATGCGTCAACGGTGAACCATTGGGCGGGGAGGCCACGCACGTGCCTCTGGGTGCTACCGGCCTGCTGATCCAGGGCGTCGTTGCCGGCGCGCTGGTGGCTGGAGCCCGGATGGCGTCCAAGCGGCGGCGACTTCGGCAGGAAAATCCGGCCGTGCCCGATGCTGCAGCCGACGGGGAGCCGGTCAGGCCAAGGCGTTTCGACGGCCTTCGAAGGCGCGGCCCAAAGTGACTTCGTCCGCGTATTCGAGATCGCCCCCCACCGGCAGGCCGGACGCCAGGCGGGTGACGGTGATACCGATCGTCTTCAGCATGCGGGCAAGGTACGTGGCCGTGGCCTCGCCCTCCAGGTTGGGGTCTGTGGCGATGATGACTTCCTGGATGGCGCCGTCGTTCAGCCGCGTGAGCAGTTCGCGAATCCGAAGTTGCTCGGGCCCGACGCCGGCAATGGGATTGATCGCACCGCCAAGTACGTGGTACCGGCCACGGAAGGACCGGGTGCGTTCCACGGCCAGGACGTCCTTGGACTCCTCCACGACGCAGATCACGGCAGGGTCCCGGCGCGGATCCCTGCATATGTTGCAGAGTTCCTGTTCAGTGACGTTGCCGCAGACAGTGCAGAACTTGACCTTGTCCTTGACCGTGGTGATGGCCTCGACCAGCCGTTTCATGTCCTGGGGATCGGCCTCGAGGATGTGGAACGCCAGCCGTTGCGCCGACTTGGGTCCCACCCCTGGAAGGCGTCCGAGCTCGTCAATCAGCTCCTGGACAGCACCTTCGTACACAATTCCCTCTTTAGTTCGACATGGATGGCGGGCAGGTCAACAGGTGCGGACCAACGGTTTGCGGCGTTGTGGCCGGTCAGTACCGGGGCGTTATGGGAGTGCCGTCGTTGGACCGTTCCTCGATCAGCTTTCCGCCCAGAATACGCTCCACCGCCGCCCGTCCGAACACACCGGACTCCTCGATGGTTTCGTCGTCGGCGCTGGGGATGTCCTGGACGTACGCGCTGGGTGCAGTTGCGGCCCTGGCGGGCGCCTTGGCCCGGCCGGCCTCGGCTTCCGGGCTGTTGGACAGCCGCTGGTAAAGGCTTTGCCGCGTTTCAGGCCGCCCTGCTGAGGGTGCGGCCGCCGGAGCCTGTGGCCGGGACGGGGCAGTTGTGGCAGGCCCGGCTGATGCCATGGCCAGTTCGGGTTCCGGAGCAGGCTTGGCCTCAACCGGCTTGTACGTTTCCCGGACGGAGTCCGCACGACTGTTGTGGTTGACCGCTCCCACACCCCAGTCGGCCTCGGCCGTGGCCCGGGTTGCGCTGGCGGGGATGGCAGCCGGCACTTGCGCAGTGGCCGGTTCGTAATGCGGAGCCGGGGCCGGGGGCGCCGGTTCGTTCGCGGAAGCACTGACAGACGGTGAACCCACGTTGGTCTTGTCTCCAACCACCCAAACGCCGGGGGCCTGCTCGACGGCCCGGGCCCAGGGGTCGTGGGCGGCTACCGCAAAGGGGGCCTCTCCGTGTGCGGAATTGCCGGAAGGGGAAGCTGCCGGTTCCGCGTTAGGCGCGGCTTCTGTGCGGTTGCTGCCGGAAGGCCGGTCCGCGCCGGCGGTCGAGGCAGGCACTGCGGTGGGGCCGGAAGCAGGGGCCGAAGGTTCCCAGTCCATGGGGGGCTCTTCATCCAGCGGCGGAGCGTCCTCGTCCCGGGGCGGGCCCCAGTCGTCGTCCGAATACGAGTAGTCTCCGGCGGCGGAGGGGTAGGGCGACTGCGACACGGCGGGGCCGGATGCGTTGCCCGGGGCTCCAGTGCCTTCAGAGCCCGGCCGGACGGACTCCCGGCGCTGGTTCTTACCAGCGGGCGGAGCGGCTGCAGCGGATGCCGGAGACGACGCGGCCTGGGCGGATGCGGAGGCAGGTGCCGATACAGGGGCTACGGCTGGTGCCGGCGACGCGGGTGCAGGTACTGGTGCTGCAGCCGGCGTGGTTGCGGCAGCACTGTCCGCCGTGGCCTCGGATGATGTGGCGGGGGCCGGAGCAAGCCCCCAGGCAACGTCAGCTGAAGTGGCCGGAACCACCGGGCTGGCCGGCACTTTTGGGTTTGGCTCAGAGCTCGCCTGGCTGGCGCCGCCGGCAACCGCGTTGATCTGCAGATCGATGCCAACCGTCTTGTGGATGGCCTGGCGCAGATTGTCGGAGTGGTCCGCCCGGCCGAAGGCTCCGGCGAGTCCGGGCGTGGTGAAGGAGAGGGTCAGGGTGCTGCCGTCGAAGGCGCTGACCTGTGCGTTGGGTTCCACCAAGGCCCAGGTGCTGCGCTTGATCTTCGACAAGGTCTGCAGGACATCAGGCCAGGCCCTGCGGAGGACTTCAACATCGCCCATTGCCGGGGAAGCTGCAGGGGCGGACCGTGCAGGTTGCTCCTGTGGCGCCGGAGGCGTTGCCTTGGGGGCTGCTGCCGCAACGGGCGCCTGGGCTGGGCGGCCGCGGGCCGGCTCCTCCACGGGCCAGTCGTTGGTGCTCACGCGTGGGGGAGTGAGGGAGTTGCGTGCATCCTGCGCGGACGCTCCCTGGCTGCTCGCGGAAGCCGGACCTGCAGGGGCTGCCGGTCCCGCGGAAGGAGCCGTCGCCGCAGGGGCGGCCGATCCGGCCTGGGCGGGAGCGGCCTGTTCGGTTTCCTGCGTGCGAACGGCGGGCGCCGGCGAGGCATTCGATGGCTGGTCCGCCGAATCCCGGCCGGGGTGGGGAACGGGCCGGGCGGCTTCCTCGGCAGGGTGTTGGCTGGGTGACGCAGGGCCGGACGCCGGTCCGGCGGGCACCTGCGCCTGGGCGGGGGTGGCTGGTGCCGAGACGGGGGCCGCTGGTGCCGAGACAGGTGCCGCTTGTGTGGGGGCGGAGGCAGCCGGTGCGGGCGCCGAAGGCGCTGCCGCGGCTGCCGGCAGGGCCGTTGCGGCAGCGCCGACGTCGTTCCCGGCGTAGTTGAGCCGCCGCTCCACCCGGTCGATCCGTGCCGCCATGCCGCGTTCGTTCTGCTCGGAGCTGGGCAGGAGGATCCGCGCGCACAACAGTTCAAGGTGCAGCCGCGGTGACGTGGCTCCGGTCATCTCGGTCAGGGCCGTGTTGGTAACGTCCGCAGCCCGCGACAGCTCTGCGGCGCCAAGGTTGTGCGCCTGGTTCTGAAGCCGTGCGATCTGGTCCGCCGGCATGCCGCGCAGGATGGCATGCGCGCTCTCCGGCATCGCCTGGACGATGATGAGGTCGCGGAAGCGTTCCAGCAGGTCTTCCACGAACCGCCGCGGATCATGGCCTGTCTGGATGACGCGGTCCACGGCCCGGAAGACCGTTGCGGCGTCAGAAGCGGCCACGGCCTCCACGACGTCGTCCAGCAGCGAGGCGTGGGTGTAACCGAGGAGCGCAACGGCGAGCTCGTAGTCCAGCCCGTTGGGTCCGGCACCTGCCATGAGCTGGTCCAGGACGGACAGGGAGTCGCGGACGGATCCGCCGCCGGCCCGGATAACCAGGGACAGCACGCCGGGAGCCACCGGAACATTCTCCTGGCGGCACAGCAGCTCAAGGTAAGCCATCAGCGGCTCCGGCGGTACCAGCCGGAACGGGTAGTGGTGGGTCCGGGAGCGGATGGTGCCGATGACCTTGTCCGGCTCCGTGGTGGCAAAGATGAACTTGATGTGTTCCGGCGGCTCTTCGACGATCTTCAGGAGGGCGTTGAACCCGGCCGAGGTGACCATGTGGGCTTCGTCGATGATGAAGATCTTGTAGCGGTCCCGGACCGGGGCGTAGGTGGCGCGCTCACGGAGGTCCCGGGCATCGTCCACGCCGCCATGGCTCGCGGCGTCGATCTCGATGACGTCGAGGGAACCCGAGCCGCCACGGGCCAGTTCCACACAGCTGGGGCAGGTTCCGCACGGGGTGTCCGTGGGGCCTTGGGCACAGTTGAGGCAGCGCGCCAGGATGCGGGCGGAGGTGGTTTTGCCGCAGCCCCTGGGACCGGAGAAAAGGTAGGCGTGGTTGACACGGTTCTTGCGCAAAGCCGTCATCAACGGTTCGGTGACATGCTCCTGCCCGATAACGTCAGCGAACGAGTCGGGACGGTATCTGCGGTACAGGGCGGTGGTAACTGTCACAGAGAAAACCCTACCAATCCGGGCTGACATCCTGCCGCCCTGTGGGGGAATAGTAAAGACCCCCCATGCACCCGCCAGAGCCCATTTACCCTTGCTACCTTCCGGTCCTGGGGGAGTTCAACAGGATGACGCCACATGAGGGGCCGTCAAACACTTTACCTGAACATGGGGCGCGACTCGAATCGGCCGGCTGCCGCGGTGACGGAGGTGGCGCGAGGCAGGAAACGCCGGTCACGTCGCGGATTTCCATTGCTTATCCCCGGGGCAGCCATGATCATTTGTATATACACCGATTGGGGCAATCTCAAGATTGTGAGCTGCGTGGCCTGGTTGAACGAACCGGACCCGGCAGCTCAACGGTGCAGCAACAGGGAATGGGCGCATTGGGGGCGTCCATTGCCAGGTCGGGACGGAGCCTGGCGGGACTCTGAAGGTCTTGCCGGGCACGTTCGAAAACGGGTCCCGCGCGGGCCAATTGGGCGATGCGGAAAAGTTCAGGTAATCTGGTACCTGCTTTTGATTCAGAAGCAGTTGGAGAATTCGCCTAGCGGCCTATGGCGCACGCCTGGAACGCGTGTTGGGTTAACGCCCTCGGGGGTTCAAATCCCCCATTCTCCGCCGGTTGGAACCCGGCCCCGGCAGTTGCCGGGGCCGGGTTCTTTCGTTAAACCACCAGTCCTCCCCCACGGGACGGCGGTTGAGTTTCTCAGGCCAAATCAGCGGCGGGTTCGCCCAGGCGCCGCAGCCGCTCCAGCGCCGCTGATTCGCTGGGACCCTTGCGCCTGCGGATGCCGCCCAGGGCGAGATGCACGAAGCCGAGAACCAGCTTTGTGGCCAACCGTACCGGAAGCGGGAAAGGGCCCAGCCGTGGAACGGAGAGGCCCAGCATCCGGCGGTACCGGGGCTCCAGGCTGTAAACGGCGGCCGCGAACAAGACGCGGTAACCCGGCCTCAACAGTGGATGCAGGGGTGCGTTGCGAATGAACTCCACCGTTTCCTTGACCCTGCCGTCAGCCCGCAGTTCGCCCCGCTCATACCAGGCGTCCAGCTGGCTCCGCATCTGCGCCCGGGTGACCGGCGGGTCCTCCACACCCATGAGCCGTCCGGCCTGTGCCCACTCGCGGACATAGGCATCTTCTCCGCCGGGGATCGGGCCGCCCCAGATCCGGTGGGCGGCCAGGAAACCGTCCGTGAAGGCGATGTGGATCCAGGCAGCCAGCCCGGGATCGTTGGCGCTGTAGGAGCGCTCGGTGCCGGCGTTGTCCTGGTAGCTGCCTTGCACCGGCTCATGGAGGCGGCGGACGCGCCGTGAGGCCTCCTCCGCGGCGGCCGTGGAACCGTAAGTCACGGTGAAAATCCAGCGGATGGTGTTGGCCAGCCGGCGGAGGGGATCCTCGCGGAAGTTGGAATGCTCGTGCACGCCCGCCAGGGCGCCGGGATGCAGCGACTGCATCAGCAGTGTCCGGATACCGCCCACAATGGGGGACATGGAGCCGTGGACCGCCCACACCGCCGACCCTGGCAGGTGGTAGCCGGCGTCGTCGCCCTCCGCGAGCCGCAGCGACCACTCCGGTGGTGCGTCGGCATTCCCGGAGAAAGTCTTCTTGATTTCGTCCCGCCAGGTACGAACGAAATTGCGCATGAGCCATTCTTGCCCATTTCGGTCTGCGCGTCAGTCGGCGGCTTGGCCGGCAGGTAAGTCCCTGCACCTAAAGCCCACAAAAAATCCCGCATTGTGCTCCTCCAGGGTTCCCCGGCGCCCGGACCTGTGGTCCCATGGGACGTACCGTCGAGACAACGCGCGGCAACCCCCGTCCTGGAGTCAATCAATGGGCAATTATTGGGTGCCCGGTAACGGCAAACCGGCCCAGCGGACCTTTCCCCACCTGGTCCGTGCCGTGTTCGCCGCCGCTATAGTCGCGGCTGCCGCTTATGCAGTCAATCTCTCCGGTGGCCCCGCAGGTCCCGTCCGGTTGGCAGGGGAGCTTGACCGGGCCGGGACTGCCGGTGGCGTGGCGTCGGCCGGGGCGGTCCCGGGCGCGGACACCGGGGCGGCGGATGGAAGTACCGGGCGGCAGGCCTTGGACCAGGTTGGTGCCGGTTCCCTTCCGCCGGCCATCGCCTCGGATCCCAATGTCACTTTGGCCTTCCCGCATGCAGCGCTGGGCGGTTTCCAGGATCCGTCGGCGGGAGTAGTGGTAAGCCCGGCCGGTGTAGGCCGGCCGCCGGCAGGCTTCCTGATGGCGCCGCTCCAGGTGCTCGACACGAGCTCGCCCTTCGGTTTCCGGGTGAGTCCCCTCAGCGGGACGTCGGGAGACTTCCACCTTGGCCAGGACTACGCGGCCGCTTGCGGAACCCCCGTCTATGCGGCCGATTCCGGGGTGGTCCGGGCGGCCGGATGGCACCCCTGGGGTGGAGGCAACCGGGTTGAGATCGATCACGGTGACGGCCTCATCACCACGTACAACCATCTTGAATCGACTGGCGTCCATACCGGCGATCGGGTCCAGGTGGGCCAGGTCATCGCCCGGGTGGGAACCACGGGCTGGTCAACGGGCTGCCATCTCCACTTTGAGACCATCCAGAACGGCCGCTACACCAATCCGTTGAATTGGAGCTTCGTCCAGCTGCACGCCGTGGGCCAGGCACTCCCGGCCGGCATGGTTTCCTACGGCCCCGGGCCTGGGTTGTCCGACGGGAGGGTCAGCTGGACCATTCCGCTCCTGGTGGACCGGGGATTGTCCCCGGCCGCCGGGCTGGAGGCATCGCCTGGTCAGACGCCCCTGCTGCCTGGCCCCGCGCCGTCCGGTACCTTCTTTCCAATGTCCAACGGGCAGTTGACGACGCCGGCCCCGACGGCGTCTGCCCCGCCTTCGCCCAGTGCCGCACCGCCGTCGACCGATCCGGCACCCGGCAGCCCGACGGCGTCTCCGTCCCCGTCTCCCACTCAAGCGACCCCGACGCCGACGCCGACGCCTACGGACCCGAGCCCGAGCCCGAGCCCGACGCCGACGGAGCCGAGCCCGACGCCGACGCCGACGGAGCCGAGCCCGACGCCGACGCCGACGCCGACGGAGCCGAGCCCGACGCCGACGCCTACGGAGTCGACGCCAGCACCTGCCCCGACGACGGTGGAGCCCGCGCCTGCCCCGACGGCGCCTGAGACGACGATTTCGCCAGCACCTGCCCCGACGACGGCGGAGCCCACGCCCGTCCCTACGACGATTTCGCCAGCACCTGCCCCGACGACGACGGAGCCCACGCCTGTCCCGACGACGTCCTAGACGGGAAAATTCTTCAACGTCGGACCCGTACACCGTGCCGACGGCAACGAATTGCCCTTATGAGCTTCCTTTCGCAAACACAGCGCCCGGCGCCCCTGTACCCGATCCCGTTGCTCCTCAACGACGGAACCAGGACGAACTTCGGCCAGTTCAAGGGCAAGGTGGTGCTGGTGGTCAATGTCGCCTCCAACTGCGGCTTCACGCCCCAGTACGCCGGCCTCGAGGCCCTCTACGGAAAATTCCGCGACCGCGGCTTCGAGATCCTCGGCGTCCCGTGTAACCAGTTCGCCGGCCAGGAGCCCGGCACCGACAGCGAAATCGCGGAATTCTGCGAGCGCAACTTCGGGGTGACCTTCCCGCTGACAGCCAAGGCGGACGTCCGGGGCCGCAACCAGCACCTGCTCTATTCCGAGCTGACCAAGTTCCGGACCGGTTTGCTGCCGGGAGCGGTGAAGTGGAATTTCGAAAAGTTCTTGGTGGGCCGTGACGGGACGGTGGCGGCCAGGTTCGGCCCCACCGTGGAGCCGGACGCGCCCAAGGTCATCGAAGCGATAGAGGAAGCGCTGGGCTGATACGCCCGGCAGGCCGAATTAAGTCTGCAGAAGCGCAGTTCTTTTGTTTTTTTCCACATCAGCTACGGCGATTCACCCCAAGTTTGCCAAATGTCTGATTGGATAAATATTACTGAAGGGTACAAGGGAAGAACGGCTTCCCACCGACCATAGAGGTAGCAATGGAGCACATCGAGGCCGAACATCCCCGGCCACGCCACTTCCTACTCCACTTGAGCGATCCCCACCTGTTGGGAGGTCCAGAACCCCTCTACGGAACCGTCGACAGCGAAGCACGCCTCATCCAGCTCTTCGAGGAAGTCAAAGCGTCCGGTGCACGGCCGGAGGCTGTGATTTTCACGGGCGACCTCGCAGACAAGGGTGATCCCGAAGCCTATGTGAAACTCCGTGCCATCGTGGACCCTGCATGCGAGGAAATCGGCGCCAAGGTGATCTGGGCCATGGGAAACCATGACGACCGCGCGAACTTCCGCCGGGGCCTGCTGGACCAGCCAGGCACCGATGAACCGGTGGACCACAGCTATTTCATCAACGGGTTGCGCGTCATTACCCTGGACACCACCGTCCCTGGATTCCACCACGGCGAGCTGAGCACAGCACAGCTTGAGTGGCTGGCACAGCAACTCGAAACGCCGGCACCGGACGGCACCATCCTTGCACTCCACCACCCGCCGGTCCCGTCGGTGCTCGATCTTTCGGTGCTGGTGGAGCTGCGCGACCAAGCCTCCCTGGCAGCGGTGGTCCGCAACTCTGACGTCCGTACCATCCTGGCCGGCCACCTGCATTACTCCACCACGGCCAGCTTCGCCGGTGTCCCGGTCTCGGTCGCGTCCGCATCCTGCTACACGCAGGACCTCAACGTTCCGGTGGGAGGCACCCGCGGGCAGGACGGCGGACAGGCCTTCAACCTGGTGCACGTGTACGAGCACACGATTGTGCACTCCGTGGTGCCGATGGGCCGTGGCGCCACCGTGGGTGAATACGTCTCACCCGAGGAAACCGCCCGGCGCCTGGCAGCTGCCGGAGTCCGGATTCCGGAAACCGCCAAGCAGCGCCGCAGCACCAAGCAGGGCATGACCAGCAGCAAATAGGAGCGCCGGTCCCGGAGATGGCCCGCCGGCAGGTCCGGGCACCCGTGCCCGGGCCTACTTTTCCCAGGGCGCCTTGATGGGGAAGTACTTTTCCAGGAACTCGGTCACCGCTTCTGCGCGTTCGTCGGCACTGACTTCGGGGAAACTGCCATCGTTCAGGCAGAAGAAGTCCATGTTCCGCTTGGCGAGCAGCTTGGGCAGATAGTTGATCCCGGCCCGCATGGTGGTGTCCACGTAGCGCACCTTCGCGGCGGTCTGCGTGACCGCGCGGCCCGTCAGCAGGGCGTAGTAGTGGTAGAACGAGTTGGTGACGGAGATATTGTCCGCCGCCCGGAACCTGCTGGCCGCCGTCTTCCGGAATTCTTCCGGGAACTCTTCCTCCATCTGGGCTACGAGGCTGCGCCGCAGCGGAGCTGCCGTGTGTTCCAGGTGCCGGGTGGTGATCCGCCCGAACCGGTTCCAGAGGAGCTTGCGGTTGACCCGGGCGGCGTTCTCAAACCCGCTGCGTTCGGCAGCGTTCTCGCCCAGGCCGATCCTGGTTTCGGCCTCAATGAACTTGGTGATGCCGCCGGGGGTGAAGAACATGTCCGGGCCTACGGGCCGGCCAAAGAACATGTCGTCATTGGAGTAGAGGAAGTGTTCAGACAATCCTTCGATGTGGTGCAGTTGGCACTCGACAGCCTGGGAATTGTGCGTGGGCAGCACTGAGGGATCGGCAAAGAACTCTTCGCTGCGGACGATCGTGACGGACGGGTGCTCTGCCAGCCAGGCCGGAGCGGGGGAGTCCGTGGCGATGAAGATGCGGCGGATCCACGGGGCGAACATGTACACGGAGCGCAGCGCGTACTTGAGTTCGTTGATCTGCCGGAACCGGGCCTCATGGTCGTCGCCCTCGCCCAGGACCACGCCCTGCTGCTGCGCGCGGCGGGCCGCGATGTACTCCGGAGAACTTCCGTCCACCCAGGAAAAGACCAGGTCGATGTCGAAGCTGATGTCGCTGGCGTGGTCGGCGAACATGTTCTCGATGGTGGGCCAGGTGTGGCCGTAGCGTTCCACCGTGCCGCGGACGGCGTCCTGCCGCAGCATGGTCCTGCGGGTCAGGGAGTTCTCGATGGGGAGGATCAGTTCCTCGCCTTCAAAGGACCACAGCTCGATCTGGACGCCGGCGGAGGCGCCGAACTCGAAACCGCCCACCGGCTCCACCCGCGGCCGGTACAGGCGGAAGATCCGTGCCTGCCGGTTGGAGGACAGCTCGCCGTCGGCCACCAGGACGGAGGTCTTCTTCTTGGCGTCCACGGTCATGGAGTAGAAGGGCTCGTCCCGGCACGCCTCCACCAGGGCGGCGCGGAGTTTCTTCCGGCTCTTCCAGTCCAGCGCCACCACCGGGCGGTCGTTGTTGCCGCGGACCAGGAGGTACGCCAGGCCTGCGTTTGCCAGGACATTCCGCAGGAACAGCAGGTCCTCCACCATGGCCTGGTAAGGGGTCCTGGTGTCGTTGATCAGGGCGTAGCGGCCCTTGTGCCGGATGACATCGGGGCGGTGCCTGAGCCGCTGCTCCGCCGCCGCCGAGGTGATCTCGGCGTGAAATTGTTCCTCCACGGACGCCTGGCCGCCGTAGTAGACCTCGTCCTGGACCGGTGCTTCTGTAATGGTTGTCTCCGTGGTGGTCGAAGTAAGCTTTCTTACCTGCATGATAGTCCTGCCGTGGTAACAGCAGGTTTCGGCCCGCGGCGGCAGGGATTTAGGCGCCCAGCGCCTCCCGCCAGGCGCGCAGGAAAGCGCCGCCGGCGTCGTCGTGGATCACCGTGCTGTCCAGTCCCAGGTCCGCTGCCGTGAGGACCGGGTATGGTTTGCCGGGCACGCCGTCCGCGGGCCGGACGTCAACGTGCTTGACCGGGTGGTCGTTGTGGTGCAGCCAGTCGGCCATCGCGTAGTCGGTCCGGGAATCGCCCACCGTCCGCCAGGCCTGGGGCGTGATCCCCTGGGCGGCCAGCAGTTCCACCGCGCGGCTGGCGCCTAGGTCCTTGCCCAGCCGAACGGACTCGATGTCGGTGGAGATGATGGTGGGATCCACCCGGTAGCCCACGGCGTCGTCGGAATTGGGCGCATGGTGGTCCAGCCGGACAACGCCCAGGCCGTGGCTGCCCATGAGCTCCATGGCGTCCGCGTCGAACAGTTTTTGCTCGGCCAGGTACTCGGCGCTGGGCACGTCGATGTGCTGCTCCACCGAGACCATGGCACGTTTGGTTTCGTCAAAGAACATGTGGGCGGCGTAATCATCCGCCACCAGGCGCCGGATGTCGTCGCCGTACGCTGCAGGGACAGCCAGTTCCCGGTCCACGTGGATGGGGCCTGCCCCGGCGTTTGTGTAGCTGAACCAGACGGCGCCCTTCTCGCACACGGCGTGGATGACCGTTCCCGCCGGGATTCCGGCGGCGATCATCGGTTCCATGACCTGTTCGCGGATGAACGCGTCCGAGCGGCCGGTGTTGAAGATGACGGGGATTCCGGCTGCCGCGAGCGCCACCAGGTCAAGGATGATGTCCGGCTTCACGTCGCGGGTCACCGGGCTTGCCACCGGTCCGTCCACATCCAGCAGCAGCGCCAGCGGCGGCGTGGATGGCAGTCGGGTTCCGGACACGGGCATGGCGGGGGAGTCGGATGCGGTCATGGCTCCATTCTGTCAGCAGGAACCGGCCCGCTGCCGTGGAACGGGCCGATGTGACGGATGGTCACTGTTTGGCTACAACCTGGCGCCGGTCCGCCCGGATGCTTTCGCTGGAGCGGCGCGGTGCCTACTGTTGCATGGTGATATTCAAAGCTGTGGGCGAGGGCCGCCCTTACCCCGACCATGGTTACAGCACCCCTAAACAGTGGGCGTCGCTGCCGCCGCGGCCGGTCCGGCTGGACGAACTGGTGACCACCAAGCGCACGCTGGACCTCGAGGCGTTGCTGGCCGAAGATTCCACATTCTTCGGTGACCTGTTCCCGCACGTGGTGCAATACCAGGGAACCCTTTACCTGGAGGACGGCCTGCACCGCGCGGTCCGTACGGCACTGCACCAGCGCACGGCGATCCACGCCCGGGTCCTGGTGCTCGATGGCTAGCCGCCGGCCGAAGGACCCCAGCGTCCTGCACGGTCACCGGGTGGTGTCCGGCGCCGAGCTGCGGGCGGCGATGGAAGCGGCCAAGGACGCCGACGAAACGGCCCGGGTCCGCCGGCGCGTGCTCCACGGCGTGGTCCTGGTCCTGTTGGTTGGGCTGATCGCCGCGGCCATCATCGTTGCCCTTGCCATCATTAACGGGCGGCTGAAGGTTCCCACGGCCGAGCCCAGCCAGAAGCCGGTGTCTTCGTGCCCCACCGCGGTGTTCGACTACACGCCCAACGACAAGGTCAGCCTGAACGTCTTCAACTCCACCACCCGGGCCGGCCTGGCCCGCTCCGTGGCGGATGAGTTCCTGGCGCGGAAGTTCGCGGTGGGCAATGTGTCGAACGTCAATGCGGGCTACCGGGGCGTTGCGGCGGTGGTCTCTGGAGCGGCCGGGCAGGCCGCCGCTTTCACGGTGCAGCGCAACGTTCCGGGGTCCGACTACTTCCAGGACAGCAGGACCGACGCCAGCGTGGACGTCATCCTGGCCCATGACTTCGCAGCGCTCGTCCCGGCCGACGTGGTGGACCAGACCCCGGGGACCCTGGGCTGCCCCGGGAAAGCCGCCGCATTGCGGATGCCAACAAGCTTCCGGTAGTGCCGGCGCGCTGACCACGGCTTAGCCGGCCGCCGCTGGAAGGCCGGCCACGCGCAGGGGCCGCCCTTCGTCGTCGAACCTTGCTCCCGCGCCCAGCTGGATGAACCGCACCGTGCGGGCCACGCGCGCTTCCAGTTCGGCAGGCTCGTCGCTGCCCCTGGCGGCACTGGAGGACAGCGTGCCCAGGATCAGCTGGGACTGCTGCCCCACGTCCGCCACCGGCAGGTAGCCCTGCTCCATGCCGTCACGCAGGATGCCCTGCAGCAGGGTGCTGAGCTCGCTGACATGGTCTGAGAGTTTCGCAAAGGACGACGGCGACAGCACAGCGCCCATGGCCGGTCCGGGCGGAAGGTGGCGGCGGCTGAGGTCAACCACCTGGGCGCGGACGTAAAGGGCCAGCCGCTCCACCGGGTTCTCCAGGCGGCCCAACGAATCGCGCAGGTCCGAGAGGAACTTTTCCGTCTCCTCCAGCGCGTAGGAAATCAACAGTTCTTCGATGTCCGCGTAGTAGTTGTAGACGGCGGTCCGGCCCACCCCTGCGTGCCGGGCCACGTCCGTCATGGTCAACCCGGGAAGGCCGTGGGTGAAAAGGAGTTCGCCGAAGGCTGTGAGGATACGGCGCTGCGTGTCAGCGCGTTGTTCGGCGTTGCTGGCCGCTGAAATCCTGGGCATGCAGACACTTTACCGCGATGTGTCAGTAAACGGCGCTAGATTGCGCAGCCATCCGGACCGCAGGCCCCGGCCTCCGCGGAATCGACCAGCACCAGCGGGTTGGCTTCCTGCCATGCCTGGTTAAGCGCGCGCGTGAACGTTTCCGCCGGCTGGGCGCCGGACAGGCCGAACTTGCGGTCAATGACAAAGAACGGGACACCACTGATGCCCAGGGACTGGCCCTCCTGGAAGTCGGACCGGACCGCGTCCGCGTACTTGTCCGTGGTGAACAGTTCGTCCACCTCGTCCTCCGGCAAGCCAAGCTCCCTGCCCAGTCCTGCCAGGTACTCCCGGCTGCCAATGTCCTTGCCGTGCTCGAAATGGTCGCTGAGCAGGCGTTCCTTGGCGGCGTCCTGCTTGCCGTGGGCGGCAGCGAGGTGGATCAGCCGGTGCGCCGTGAAACTGTTGGCCACCACCACCTTGTCGAAGCGGTAGTTCAGGCCCTCGTCCTTGGCCTGCCGTGCCACATGGTCGAACATCTGCGAGACCTGCTGGGCCGGCATCCCCTTGCGGCTGCTCAAGTACTCCAGTTCGGTGCCATCGAAATGCTCCGGCAGCCCGGGATCCAACTGGTAGCTCCGCCACACCACATCAACAGCATCACGGTGCGGAAAGGATGCCAGGGCGGCCTCAAAGCGGCGTTTGCCGATGAAGCACCACGGGCAGGCGACGTCGGACCAGATCTCAATCTTCATGGCCTGCATAACCGGCCGGCAGGGGGCGCCATTCCGGCGCCCGCTATGAGATCCGCCACATTGGGTCTTGTGGCGGCGGCCGTCGTGGGCAATAGTCGGATCAGGTGGTCATGCAGCGGCCCTCGGAATCGAAGACTCATCGGGTGCAAGAGCGCATCCGGTGATATTTTGCCCGGCCTGCTGGGGAGCCCGGCCTGTAACCTGGGAGGCCAGGAATGCGGATTGGACTTGTCTCAGGGCCGTGGATCCCGGTCCCGCCGGCCACCTACGGAGGCACGGAAAGGGTAGTGGACGCCCTTGCCCGGGGCTTCGCCGCAGCCGGGCACGAGGTCCTGCTCGCGGCACCGCTCGAGAGTACGTGCCCGGTAAGGCTCGTTCCGGGGATGCGGCCCGCTGAGTACGAGGGGCTCGGCACCAGCATCAGCGAACTCAGCCATGTTGTCAGGGCCTACGAGGGACTGCAGGACGCGGACATCATCCACGACCACACCATGGCGGGGCCCCTCTACCTGCACCGTCCGGCCGGGGTCCCGCTGGCCACCACCATCCACGGACCCATCGACGCCCGGGCGGCGGATATCTACCGCGCCGTTGCCCGGCGTGGTGCCGTGATCGCCATCTCCAAGGACCAGGCGTCGCACGCCCCCGCAGTTCCCGTCACCCGGATCATCCACCACGGAATGGACCTCTCCGCCGTGCCCGTGGGGAACGGCAGCGGCGGATACCTGTGCTTCGTTGGCCGCTCGAGTCCGGACAAGGGACTGCTCGAGGCCATCACGATCGCCAGGCAGGCTGGAATGCACCTCAAAATTGCGGTCAAAATGCGCGAACCGGAAGAGGTCCGCTTTTTCCGGGAAGTGATTGAACCGATTTTGGGCCCCACCGAGGACTTCGTCGGGGAGGTGGACGATGCCGCCAAATACCGGTTGGTGGGCGATGCGACGGCATTCCTGAACCCCATCCAATGGTCAGAACCGTTCGGCCTGGTGATGATCGAGGCGCTCGCCACCGGCACCCCGGTGATTGGTACTCTCATCGGAGCGGCCCCGGAAATTGTGGAGCACGGCCGGACGGGATTCCTGGGAAAAACCGAGGAACTGGCCGGCTTTGTGGCGGCCGCGGCCCGGATGGACAGGGCCGTGTGCCGGCAAGCCGTGGAAGAGCGCTTCAGCGCCGCCCGCATGGTTGCCGACCACCTGGAGCTCTACGCCGAACTCATTGAAGGGAGGACGCCCTCAGGGGTTCCGCAGGTTCCCCGGGTGCACCAGAATTTACTGGGGGCCTGAATGCTTCCCGATCCCCCGGGGGCATCTGCCGGAGAAGGGAGCCTTTCCATGACCGCCTGGAATGAAGACAACGAGGCAGCAGTATCCGATTCGGGCTCGGTCACGGTCCTGGAGGGATCATCGTTCTGCATCTCCTCCGGCACTGGCGACATCAGTCCTGATGCCGGGACCAACGGAGTCTTCTTCCAGGACACGCGGATCATCTCGCGCTGGATGCTCAGGATCAACGGCGCACTGCGCGAACCATTGTCAGCCCAGCGGCCGCAACCGTTCGAGGCCACGTTCGTGGGGCGCGCCAAATGGCCCGGCGGCAGGTTTGACAGCCCCCTGGTGGTCCGCCAGGTCCGCCACATCGGCCCAGGGCTGCAGGACGATATTTCCCTCGAAAACTATGCGGCCGAAGCGGTGGATTGCGAGATCGAGCTGCTCGTCGACGCCGACCAGGCAGACCTCTTCGAGGTCAAGGGCGGCCGTACCAGCGGCCTGGACGACACCACCCGGGCCATCACGGACGGGAGGCTGGTCATTGAGGCATCACGGCACGGCCAGCAGCGAGGCACTGCCGTCGGCGCACGGGGGGCAGAGGTCAGCACTGACGGGCTGCGGTTCCACGTCACGGTTCCGGCGCGGGGCAAATGGAGCACCAGCGTCATCGTGGTGCCCCTGGTCAACGGTGAGGCGCCGGAGGAGCCCTTCAAGGAGGGGCGGCTTCCGCACCACCGGGAAGGGGTGCGCCGGCACCTGGACTGGGAGGAAGGCGTTCCGCGGATCAGCATCGAGGACTCGAGCTTCCAGAACGTGCTCAACCGGAGCCAGAGCGACCTTGGTGCCCTGCGCATCTTCGATGCCCACCACCCCAACCGGGCTGCGGTGGCGGCCGGGGCGCCGTGGTTCATGGCCCTGTTCGGCCGGGATTCGCTGCTGACCTCCTACATGAGCCTGATGGTCAACCCCAACCTCGCCCTGGGCACGCTCCAAACCCTGGCCGGGATCCAGGGAAAGAAAGTGGACGTGGATTCCGAGGAGGAACCCGGCCGCATCCCGCATGAGGTCCGGCTCGGCGTTACCGCCGGCCTGTCCCTGGGCGGTACGGCCTATTACGGCACGGCCGACGCCACCCCCCTTTCGTCTCCACCTTGGGCGAGCTGAGCCGGTGGGGCCTCTCCCGGGACGCGATCCAGCCCCTGCTGCCACACGCGGACCGGGCGCTGGAATGGATCGAAAAATACGGCGACCGCGACGGCGACGGTTTCGTGGAATACCTCCGGCCCAACGACCACGGCCTGGTGAACCAGGGCTGGAAGGACTCCTGGGACGGGATCAACTTCGCCGACGGAACCATCGCCGAAGCCCCGATCGCCCTCTGTGAAGTCCAGGCGTATGTCTACTCTGCGTACCTTGGCAGGTCCCTGCTGGCCCACTGGAGCGGCGATTCCGCCCTCGAAAAGCACTGGGCAGACAAGGCAGCCGCCTTCAAAGAGGAGTTCAACAAGAAGTTCTGGCTGCCGGACAAGGGCTACTACGCGGTGGCGCTGGACAAGGACAAACGGCCCGTCGATGCGCTGACCTCGAACATCGGCCACTGCCTCTGGACGGGCGTCGTGGACGAAGACAAAGCCGTGTCCGTCATGGAGAACCTGATGTCCCCGCAGATGTTCACCGGCTGGGGCATCCGCACGCTGGCGTCCGACATGGGCGCCTACAATCCGGTCAGCTACCACAACGGCTCGGTGTGGCCCCACGACACGGCCCTGGTGGCCACCGGGCTGATGCGGTACGGGTTCGTGGACGAGGCCAAGCGGGTGGCCTCCGGGATCCTCGACGCAGCCCGGCATTTCGACGGGCGGCTGCCGGAGCTGTTCTGCGGGTTCGACCGTGGCGAGTACCCTGGCCCGGTTCCGTATCCCACCGCGTGCTCGCCGCAGGCCTGGGCCGCGGCGGCGCCGGTGCAACTGGCACGGATCCTGCTCCGGTTCGACCCCGTCTTCACCCGCGGGGTGGTGCACCTGGCCCCGATCCTGCCGGAGTCCGTGGGCACCTTCCGGGCGGAAAATGTCCTGCTGGACGGAAGCCGGGTGACCATCAAAGCCACCGGAACCACAGGCACCATTGAAGGCCTTCCGCCGGGACTGAAGCTGCTCGCCGGGCCCCGGCCCCCGCTGGCCTACCCGCTGGAAGGGGCGGCTGCCGGCGTTGGCACCCGCAGGCTCCCCTAAGGGAGGGGGCGTTCCAGTACGAAGTCGTGTTCCACGGTGCTGCCCAGCCGGAAGGACTTGGTTCCCACCTTGCGGAAACCCGATTTCTCGTAGAAACGGATGGCCCGGGCATTCTGGCTGTTGACGCCCAGCCAGGCCCCGTCCGCACCGGTTGCGGCGGCTGCCTCGAGGCTGGCGTGCATGAGCTCGGCGGCGGCGCCCAACCCGTGGTAGTCAGGGTGGACGTAGCACTTGCTGATCTCCACGGAGGGGACCAGCGTCAGGGCGGAGGACACGTCCGGGTCCGCGGCGGGCCGGTCCACCAGCAGGCTGTAGCCGGTGAGCGGGCCGTCGGCGTCGATGACCAGGATGGTGGTGTCCGGATCCGCGAGGTAGCCCGTGAAGTGCGCTTCGCTGAGCGTGTTGGCCAGGTGCGCGGCGATGTCGGACGGTGACGACGACGGCGGGCAGGCAAGCGGAAAGGTGACGGCTGCCAGCGCGGCCAGCGGGCCGGCGTCGTCCGCTGTTGCCCTGCGGATGCTGTGGGTCATGGGGGTTCCTTCCGGCTCAGGCGGTGATGGTGCGGATGGGGGAGCCGGCAAGCCAGGCGGCGATGTCCTCCACGGCTCCGCCGTAGAACTGCCGGTAGCTTTCCTGCGTGACGTAGCCCAGGTGGGGCGAGAGGACCGTGTTCGGGGCGGCCAGGAGCGGGTGCCCGGCCGGCAGCGGTTCCTGGTCGAAGACATCCAGGGCGGCGCCGCGGATCCAGCCCTCGGCCAGCGCCTTGAGGAGTGCGTCCTGGTCAACCAGGGGACCCCGCGCGGTGTTCACCAGGATGCCTTCGGGGCCGAGCAGCCGCAGTTCCTCCTCGCCCACGATGTTTTCGGAGCGCGGGGAGAGCCGCAGGTGGAGGGTTGCGACGTCGGCGAGGGTGAACAGTTCCTCCTTCGAGACCAGGCGCGCGCCGGCATCGGCCGCGGCCTCCGCCGTCAGGTTCCGGCTCCACGCCACCACATCCATCCCGAAGGCCCGGCCGTACGCCGCTACCCGGCGGCCGATCTTGCCCAGCCCGACGATGCCCAGGGTCTTCCCTGCCAGTTCGAAGCCCACCGTGGACTGCCAACTGCCGTTGCGCAGAGAGTGGTCCTCGGCCGGGAGGTGCCGTGCGATGGCCATGAGCAGGGCCCAGGTCAGCTCCGGGGCGGCAGTGGGTGAGCCGGGTGTGCCGCAGACGGTGACTCCGTGTTCGGTTGCCGCCGCGACGTCGATCGAGGCGTTGGCCATGCCGGTGGTCACCAGCAGCTGCAGGGCGGGAAGTTGCTCAAATACCTCACGCGGGAACGCGGTCCGCTCGCGCATGGCGATCACCATGGTGGTGCCTGCCAACGCCGAGACCAGGGCGTCGCGGGAGGAGAAGGGATCCCGGTATGAGGTGATGGTGACGCCGGCAGCCTCCAGGGCCGCGAAGTCGGCGAAGCCATGGGCCACGTCCTGGTAGTCATCAAGGATGGCAAGCCGTTGCGTCATGGGTGTCCTTTGCGGTGTCCAGTCGTCCACAGTCACGTTCATCGTATGGCAGGGCCCCACGGCTGGGCGCCTGGAGCCCCGGGCACGCGCGGCGTGATAGCAATGAGGGTGATGAATCAAAGCCCATTCCCCATGTTGTCCCTGTGAGCGCCGGCGTCCTTTCCCGCGTGCCCAAGAGCTGGATCCTGCTGGCGTGCATCGGCCTGCTGGCCCTGAACCTGCGGGGTCCCTTCGTGGCGGTCGCGCCCCTGGTGGACCTCATGCAGGCGGAACTGCACTTTTCGCCGGTCCTGCTCGGCTTGCTGACCAGTATCCCCGTGCTCTGCTTCTCGCTCGCCGCCCCGTTGGCCTCCCTGGCGGCGCGGCGGTTCGGAGCAGAGTTCGCCGTCACGCTGACCATTTTGGGTGTCCTTGCCGGCGTGGTGGTCCGTTCCGCGGGCGGCCCGGTGCTGGTGGTGGCCGGTACCGTGCTCATCGGGGTGGCCATCACCGTGGGAAACATTGCGGTGCCCCTGATCATCCGCCGCGATTTCGCACCGCGCCGGCAGGGGACCGCCATGGGGATCTACACGGCGGCACTGAACATCGGGTCCTTCCTGACCTCGGTGGCCATGGCCCCGCTGGCAGCGGTCACCGGGTGGCGGCTTGCGCTCGCCGCCGTCGCTGTCCTTGCCGTCGCCGCCATTGTGGTGTGGGTCCTGGCGGTGGGGCCGCGCACGGCATTCCTGGTCTCGGATGAGGCCGAGGGTGGGGGTAGTGCGGAGGGGCAGGTGGCGACGGCGCGCAGTTCCGGCTGGACGACGTTCGGGCTGACGGCGGGCTTCGGTGGCCAGGCGTTCTCCTACTACGGCGTCACCGCGTGGCTGCCCAGCTACCTCCACGACGAACTGGGGATGAATGCCGCCCAGGCTGGCGCCGCGTCCTCGATCTTCCAGATCCTGGCGATCGTGGGCGGCCTCGGCGTTCCGTTTGCAGCCAAGTACATGAGTACGACGGCGGTGGCGGTCACCTTGGGGACGTTGTGGCTGGCCGTTCCCGTAGGGCTTCTGGTCCTGCCGCAGCTGTGGTGGCTGTGGTCCACGTCCGGCGGCATCGCCCAAGGCGGCGGCATCACCCTGATCTTCATCGCCGTGATCAAGCTGGCGCGCGACCAAGCCTCCGCCGGCCGGATGTCCGCAACGGTCCAAGGCCTTGGCTATTGCCTCGCTGCCGTTGCCCCTCCGCTGGTGGGCTTCGTCCACGACACGTCCGGCTCGTGGACGCCGGCCCTGCTGGTCATCCTGGCCTCCGTGCTGACCTTCTTCGCCAGCACCACCCTGTCCGTGCGGAAGGTGCCGAAGGGGCGCTAAGCCGTCGGCCGCCGTCGGACGCCCGCTCACTTGTTGCGCCAAATGGCGGAACGCCCGCTCACTTGTTGCGCTGAATGGCGGAACGCCCGCTCACTTCTTGGGGAAAGTGAGCGGGCGTTTCGGGTTTTCCTGCAACAAGTGAGCGGGGGTGTGAGGGGTGCTCCGTCGCCGGGCCGGCGCCCCGGATTTCGGGGGGCCTGTTGCGAAGGGCGTGCCGGCCCGGCAAACGGAAGTTGTGGTGGGTCAGGCCGCTGCCAGCTCCTCGACCGTGGCCTTCTCGCGGGCTTCCGTGAGGTAGCGGGCGTAGGCGGGGAGCGTCAGGAAGGACGGGAACTCACGGCTGAGCGTGACTTCCTCGAAGATGTCGCGGGCGTCCTCGAAACGGTCGCCGTCGAAGCGCTCCAGCCGGGCGAATTCCTCGTCCAGGAGTTCCTCCACCCACTCGTGGCTGACGATCTCGCCCTGGTCCGTGATGGCCCGGGCGAAGATCCACTGCCACAGCTGCGAGCGGGAGATCTCCGCGGTGGCGGCGTCCTCCATCAGATTGTGGATCGCTACAGCGCCGTTGCCGCGAAGCCAGGACTCGATGTAGCGGATGCCCACCTCGATGTTGTTCCGGATGCCCTGCTCGGTGATGGTGCCTGTAGTGGCAGCGACGTTGATCAGGGCGCGGTCATCGGGGGTGACGTCCTCGCGGAGCCGGTCCAGCTGGTTGGGCTTGCTGCCGAGGACGCCATCAAACACTTCGCGGCAGACGGGCACCAGGTCTGGGTGTGCCACCCAGGAACCGTCGAACCCGTCGTTGGCCTCGCGGGTCTTGTCCGCACGCACCTTCTCGAGGGCGTTGGCGTTGGCTTCCGGGTCCTTGCGGTTGGGAACGGCCGCGGCCATGCCGCCGATGGCCATGGCGCCACGCTTATGGCAGGCCCGGACCAGCTGTTCGGTGTAGGCGCGCATGAACGGCTGCGTCATGGTTACCTGGCCGCGGTCCGGGAGGACGAAGCGCGGGCCGCGGGTGCGGAAGTTCTTGATCAGGGAGAAGATGTAGTCCCAGCGGCCGGCGTTCAGGCCCGAGGCGTGGTCGCGGAGTTCGTAGAGGATCTCCTCCATCTCGAACGCTGCGGTGATGGTTTCGATCAGCACGGTGGCGCGGATGGTGCCCTGGGGGATGCCGAGCAGGTCTTGGGCCAGGATGAAGATGTCGTTCCACAGCCGGGCTTCGAGGTGGTTCTCGATCTTGGGCAGGTAGAAGTAGGGGCCCTTGCCCTGGGCGAGCAGGCGGCGGGCGTTGTGGAAGAAGAACAGCCCGAAGTCCACGATGCCGCCGGCGATGGGCTGGCCGTCGATGAGCATGTGCTTCTCCGGCAGGTGCCAGCCGCGGGGGCGGACCACGATGGTGAGCAGGTCGCCGTCCGCCTTCAGCTTGTATTCCTTGCCTTCCTCGGTGGTGAAGTCGATCCGGCGTTCCAGCGCATCGGTCAGGTTCAGCTGGCCCTTGATGACGTTCCGCCAGGTGGGGGTCGAAGAGTCCTCCATGTCGGCGAGCCATACTTTCGCTCCCGAGTTCAGGGCGTTGATGGTCATCTTCTTGTCCACCGGGCCGGTGATCTCGACGCGGCGGTCCTCCAGACCCGGGGCCGGAGGTGCCACCCGCCAGGACGGATCATTCCGGATGTGCTCGGTCTCCCGGAGGAACCTGGGGTCCGCGCCGGCGGCAATATCGGCCCGCCGGGTGCGGCGGGCCTGCAACAGCTCCTGCCGGCGGTCGACGGTGGCCCGGTGCAGCTTCGCGATAAACGACAGGGCGTCCGGCGTCAGCACCTCGTCCTGCCGGCAAATCGGCTGGGCGGTCAAAGTAATGCCATTGATGGTGAAGCTGTCAGTGAAGCTGTTCATTTCAAATCTCTCCTTAGAGAAGAAGCAAGGTCGACGGCGACACGCAGCTGAGGTGCGGTGCCCACAAGGCCGAAGGTGCCGGTATTGCGGCAGCCTGCGTAAAAGGGGCCCTGTGTCCGGCTCGACCTCGCTCAGCGAGGTCGAGCCGGACATGGGGAATAGCAGGCAGAGCAATGCCGGACCGAAGGCCGTAGGCGAGGACCGCCGTCGGAAGGATTAGTGGAACTGGCCTTCTTCGGTGGATCCCACGAGGGCGAGGGTCGACGCGTTCGGGTTGAGCGCCGTGGAGATGGTGTCGAAGTAGCCGGTGCCGACTTCGCGCTGGTGCTTGGTTGCGGTGTAGCCGCGGGATTCGGAGGCGAACTCCTTTTCCTGGAGTTCGACGTAGGCACTCATGCCGTTGCGGGCGTAGCCGTGGGCGAGGTCGAACATCGAGTAGTTCAGGGCGTGGAAGCCGGCCAGGGTGATGAACTGGAAGGTGAAGCCCATGGCGCCGAGTTCGCGCTGGAACTTCGCGATGGTGTCGTCGTCGAGGTGCTTGCGCCAGTTGAAGGACGGCGAGCAGTTGTAGGAGAGCATCTGGTCCGGGAACTCGGCCTTGACGGATTCGGCGAACTTGCGGGCCAGCTCCAGGTCCGGGGTGCCCGTTTCCATCCAGATGAGGTCGGAGTACGGGGCGTAGGCCTTGGCGCGGGCGATGCAGGGTTCGATGCCGTTGCGGACCTTGTAGAAGCCTTCGGCCGTGCGCTCGCCGGTGATGAATTCCTGGTCGCGCTCGTCGACGTCGGAGGTGATCAGGGTGGCTGCCTCCGCGTCGGTGCGGGCGATGACGACGGTGGGGGTGCCTGCGACGTCGGCTGCGAGGCGGGCGGCGTTCAGGGTGCGGACGTGCTGCTGGGTGGGGATCAGGACCTTGCCGCCGAGGTGGCCGCACTTCTTCTCCGAGGCAAGCTGGTCTTCCCAGTGCACGCCCGAGGCGCCGGCCTGGATCATGGACTTCATCAGCTCGTAGGCGTTCAGCGGTCCGCCGAAGCCGGCCTCGGCGTCGGCAACGATCGGCACCATCCAGTCCTCAACGGTCTGGATGCCCTCGGAGAACTCGATCTGGTCGGCGCGGAGCAGCGCGTTGTTGATGCGGCGGACCACCGTGGGGACAGAGTTGGCCGGGTAGAGCGACTGGTCCGGGTAGGTGTGGCCGGAATTGTTGGCGTCTGCGGCGACCTGCCAGCCGGAGAGGTAGATGGCGCGCAGGCCGGCCTTGACCTGCTGCACGGCCTGGTTGCCGGTCAGGGCACCGAGTGCGTTGGTGTAGCCGCCGGTCTTGTGCTCCTCGGTGAGCTGCTTCCACAGCTTTTCCGAACCGCGGCGGGCCAGCGTGTGTTCCTCGGAGACACGGCCCCGGAGACGGACGACGTCGGAGGCTGAGTAGTCCCGGGTCACACCTTCCCAGCGGGGGTTGGCGGCCCACTCGAGCTCCAGGGCGGCGGCCTGCTCTTCGGGCGTCTGCTGGGTGGGCTCAAATGCTGCAGTCATCGTTGATCTCCTTGATTGAGCTCCGGATGGAGTAGGTGGGAACCGCGCCGTTGAGGCTCCCACCGGCTTATCCGGTGCGGTGTTTCTTTCCGTAACAACTACTTTTCAGCACTTTCAACCACCTTTCTAGATGAATGCTCTGGAAAGAAATGCACTTCTTCCCGTATTCTTCAGAAATGTCACCTTCAAGCTGGAACAGGGACGTCTCCCAGCCATCGCCCACCGCCGCCCCGGAACTGGACGTCATTGCCCTCGGCCGCCGCGTCCGCCACCTGCGCAAGCAAGCCGGCCTGACGCTCGATGACTTGAGTGCCGCCGTCGGCACCGCTCCCAGCCAGCTGAGCCTGATCGAAAACGGCAAGCGTGAGCCCAAACTGACGCTGCTGCAGCACCTCGCGGGGGCGCTCAATGTCAGCATCGACCAGCTGCTCGGGGCCGAGCCGCCCAGCCGCCGCGCCGCGCTGGAAATTGAGCTGGAACGGTACCAGCGCGGACCGCTGTACGAGTCGCTGAACCTGCCCAAAATCCGCATCAGTTCGCGGCTTCCGGTGGATGTCCTGGAGGCCCAGGTGGGGCTGCTGCATGAGCTCGAACGGAAGATGAACGAGCAGGTGGCCACCCCGGAGGAAGCCCGCCGCGCCAACGGTGAGTTGCGGGCCATGATGCGGGAGCGCGGCAACTACTTTCCGGAGTACGAGGCCGAGGCGCAGAAGGTCCTTCAGGAGGTTGGCTACACCACCGGTCCGCTCAGCCAGCACGTCATCGCTGACATTGCCGCACATTTGGGCTTCACCCTGCACCATGTGGGGGATCTGCCGCATTCCACCCGGTCGGTGACTGACCTGAAGAACCGCAAAATTTACCTGACCCAGAGCCAGCGGCAGGACCACGACCCCCGCTCGGTGCTGCTGCAGGCATTGGGCCACTACGTCCTGGGCCATGAAACGCCCAAGAACTACGGCGACTTCCTGGCCCAGCGGGTGGCCACCAACTATTTCGCGGCCGCCCTGCTCCTGCCCGAACAGGCCACGGTGGAATTTCTGCAGAAAGCCAAAGCTGCCAAGGAAATCGCGGTGGAGGACATCCGGGACGCGTTCGCTGTCTCCTACGAGACCGCGGCGCACCGGTTCACCAACCTGGCCACCAAGCACCTGGGCATCACCACGCATTTCCAGAAAACGCACCAAAGCGGGATCATCTACAAGGCCTACGAGAACGACGGCGTGAACTTCCCCCAGGACCACACCGGCGCCATTGAGGGGCAACCGTCGTGCAAGGCGTGGACATCGCGGGCGGTGTTCGACGTGCCGGACAAGTTCAGCGCGTACAGCCAGTACACGGACACACCGTCAGGCACGTACTGGTGCACCGCCCGCACGGAACGCTCCGCCGCCGGGGAATTCTCGCTGAGCATCGGGGTGCCCTACCAGCACGTGAAGTGGTTCCGCGGGCGCGAGACCACGGCCCGGGCCACCTCCAACTGCCCGGATCCGAACTGCTGCAAGCGCCCGCCTGCCGAACTGACCAACCAGTGGGCCGGCAATGCCTGGCCTTCGGCGCGGGCCCACTCGCACCTGCTGGCCGCGATGCCCCCGGGCGCCTTCCCCGGCGTGGACGAAACCGAGGTGTACAGCTTCCTGCAGGCCCACTCCGGGAGCTAGCCGCACGCCCGCTCGTATCTTGCGGTTATCCCACGCACGCCCGCTCACATCTTGCGGCTATCCCAGCAACGCCCGCTCATGTCTTGCCAAAGAAGTGAGCGGGCGTTTGGGGTTTTCTTGTCGGAGGTGAGCGGGCGTTGGGTCAGCCGTGCAGGGTCCGGTAGGCGTCGGCCGCGGCGGGGTGCAGGGGGACGCCGGCGGTATTGATGAGGCTTTCGGCGCTGAGGAACTGCACCCCCAGGCTGGATTGTGGAATGAGTTCGCCGGCGTTGTGCACCAGCAGTTGCACCGTCCGCTCCACCGTGGCGTGGTCCAGGTCCCGGCGGCACAGCAGCAGGTTGGGCGCGCCCACGGTCCACACTGCCGGGATGCCGGGGTAGCTGCCTTCGGGGATGAGGACGCGGTCGTACATGCCGCCGTACCGCCGACGCAGTTCCGGAAGCAGGCCGGATAGGTCCAGCAGCCCCAACGCCACGTCCTGCTGGGCTGTGGCGATGGCGGCGGTGGGCACGCCACCGGACCAGAACAGCGCATCCACGGTCCCCGCCTTGAGCGCCGCGATGCCGTCGTTCAGGCCAAGATTTTCGACGGCGGCGGTCCCGGCTGCGGGCGCTGCGGCAGTTGCCGAGGCACCCAGGCCGGCCGCTTCGAGGAGCCTGGGGGTGGTCAGGGAGGTGCCGGACCCCGGCTGTCCCACGGCAACCCGGCGCCCGGCAAGCCCGGAGACATCCCGGATCCCGCTGTCCTTGCGCACCACGCAGTGGACGTAGTTTTCGTAGACCTTGCCGATCGCGGCGATGTCTGCCGCATTCCCGCTGGACTGGTCCCCGGCAGCGTCCGCGAGGGCCACGGCAAACGCGGCGCGCCCGGCCCGGAGCTCCGCAATGTTGTCCAGGCTCCCGCCGGTGGCTACGGCGCGTGCATGGCTGGCCACGCCGTGACGCTCCAGGGCCGCCGCCAGGAGCGTAGAGAACTCGAGATAGAAGCCGCCCGGTTCGCCGCCCGCCACAATAAGGCTCTCCGGCCGGTCCCCGCCGGTGCAGGCATTGAGCGCGGCCGGCAGCACGGTTGCAAGCCCGACGGCGGTGGCCCACGTCAGGACGGAGCGGCGGGAAGGGTGCGGTGCGGGGATGGAAACGCTAGGCACGGGTACCACCGCCGGGCATCGCATCAGGGGCGGCGTTTGAGTAGGAGCTGAACTCGATCCGGGCCGACAACCCGTGCGGGGAAGCCTGAGCCAGCACCAGCCGGCCCCCGTTCGCTGCGGCCAGCTCACCCACAATGGTCATGCCCAGCCCGGTTCCCGGAACCGAGGAGTGCCGCGGAGACCGCCAAAACCTGGTGGCAGCCGAGGCGCGCTCGGACGCCGAAAGCCCCGGGCCGTCGTCGGAAATTTCTACCACAACCGCGTCCATTTCCGCCCGCACGGCGGCGGTGACGGTGGCCCCGGGCGCGTACTTGAAGGCGTTGCCGAGAAGTTCGTCCAGCATCTGGGCCAGCTCGGCGGCCCGGCACGCAATCAGGGCCGCCGGATGGGGCGCCGGCACGAGCACCAGTCGGCACCCGGCCTGGTCCGCCAGGGGTGCCACCCGTTCGATTTCGCCCTGTAAGACGGGAAAGGGGTCGATGGGCGGGGCGGCGGCGTGGTCTGCGGGAGAGACAGATGCCCGCAGGGACCCCTCGGATGCCCTGTGTTCCGCGGCGGCAAGTTTCAAAACCCCGTCAAGGATGTCCTCCACCCGCTCAAGCTCCGCCACTGCCCGCTCCGCTGCGTCGTGTTCGCGGGCGGATTTCAGCTCAAGCTGGAGCAGGTCCAGCCGCAGCCGGAGTGCGCCCACGGGGTTGCGCAGCTGGTGGGACGTGTCCGCAATCAGCTGCCGTTGCGCTTCCATGCTGGCGCTCACGGTCCTGGCCATAGCCGTGAACGACCGGCTCAGTTCCCGCAGTTCCGGGGGACCTTCCTCCGGAAGCCGCTCGGTTCGCCCGGTCCGTTCCAGCTCATGCACCGCCGAATCAAGCCGGAGGACGGGCCGCAGCACCCAGCCGGTGACCCTGGCCGCCCCCAGCAGGAGCACTGCTGCCAGCGCCAGGGCCGCAACTCCCACACCGAGCCAGCGCTGCTGGAGCTTCTGCCGGGCCGTCTCCGCGTGGACGTCCAGGACCACGGCACCGAGCACCTGGCTGGCGCTGCCGAACGGCCGGAAAATGACGTGCGACCCCGCGCCGAAGGGTTCCAGCGGTTCCAGGGACGTATTGCTCACGTTCAGCCGGGCCATCGACAGTGCGTCCTGCACGTCGGGCCGACCCGCGTCCAGGTCCCCCGAACGCAGTGTGGCCTGCTGGACGCGGACCACAATCCCTTCGCCATACAGCCCGGAATAGGTATCCATTTCCCGCTGCAGGCGCACGGTGTCGCCGTCGTTCGCGGCGTCAAAGGCTACTTGTGCCAGCCGGTTCAAGGAGGCCGCCCGATTGATCTGCAGTTCCTGGGTCAGCTCCCGGGAAGCGGAGGTCAGGATGGTGCCCGAGATGAGGAAGACCACCACCAGGCACAGCACGCTGAGGACCCCGAGCACCCGCAGCCTCATCCGGCAGCCGCCTCCACGCGATAGCCCACGCCGCGGACATTGATGATGAATCCCGGCTTGCGGAGTTTTGCCCGCAGCCCCGTGAGGTGCACATCCAGGGACCTGGAGGAGGCCAGGAAGGCGTCACCCCAGAGGGCGTCCAGGATCTGTTCCCTGGTGACTACCGAGCCTGCGTGGCGGGCCAGCAACGCGAGGAGTTCGAACTCCGTGGCAGTCAGCGGAACCGGTTCGCCGGCCTTGGACGCGGTGCGCTTGGCCAGGTCGATCTCCACGTCGTCCAGCACGATCACCTCCGGCGGCTTCCCCCTGCTGCGCCCGGCCCGGCGCGTTACAGCCTCTATCCGGGCCAGCAGTTCCACCAGCTTCACCGGTTTGACCAGGTAGTCGTCCGCGCCGGAGCGGAGCCCGAGCACCACGCTGCGTTCGTCGTCGCGCGCGGTCAAAATCAGGATGGGCACGTCGGTGACCTGGCGGAGCTTGCGCAGCACCTCCAGGCCGTCCATGTCCGGAAGCCCCAGGTCCAGCAGGATCACCTGGAAATTCCGGTGGGAGAGCAGCGCGTCAGCGCCCCGGGACAACCGTCGCGGGTGGTGCCCGGCACTTTCGACGGCGGCCGTGAGCGCACCGGCCATGGCGTCGTCGTCCTCGACGATCAGCACGTCCATGGCCATCTTCCTTGCCGCGTTTCCACTGTTTCCAGGTCCAGTTGCCGGTTCATTCCCGCCCCCGTGAGACTACCGCGTGGCGGCGCAATTTGCCCGACTGCGGGAGGTCCGGCAGGAGGGAAAGCGGATCACCGGCGAAACCTAAGGAAGTGTTAGGAAAGTGCGTTCCCCGTTGGTTGTGCGGTGGATCACCCATACCGTGGATGAGGCCCTCCGCCGCAGGAGGCCGAGGTTACTACCAGGAGGAACTCACCGATGAGCACCCAACAAGCCGCGCCCCAGTCGGAGGCAGCCCAGACCCGCCGGGCGGTGGGCAACATCCTGAAGGGCTCCGCGGGCAACCTCGTGGAATGGTACGACGTCTACATCTACACGGCGTTCCTGGCGTACTTCCAGCCACACTTCTTCAACTCCAAGGATCCTCTGCAGGGCGCACTCGAAGGCATGGCGGTCTTTGCCGTCACGTTCCTCATGCGGCCCATCGGCAGCTGGTTCTTCGGCAGGTTCGCTGACCGCAAGGGCAGGAAGGCGGCCCTGACGCTGAGCGTGACCATGATGTCCGCGGGCTCATTCTTCATTGCCATCCTGCCCACCAAGGACGTGATCGGCGTCTGGGCGCTGGTCCTGCTGGTGCTGGCGCGCCTGGTCCAGGGCTTCTCGGTGGGCGGCGAATACGGCACCAGCGCCACCTACATGTCGGAGGCGGCCACCGCCAAACGCCGCGGATTCTTCTCCAGCTTCCAGTACGTCACGCTGATCGGCGGCCAGATGCTGGCACTGCTGGTGCTGGTGGTCCTGCAGAACGTCCTGGACAAGGAGGCCCTGGCCGGATGGGGCTGGCGCATCCCGTTCGCCATCGGCGGCGTGGCCGCACTGGTAGTGCTGTGGCTGCGGCGTTCCATGGAGGAAACCGTCTCCGCCAGCCAGGTCGAGGCGGCCGCAAAGGCCAAGGCATCCGGGGAAGCCCAGCCCGGAACGCTCCGTCTGCTCTTCACCAAGCACTGGAAGGCGCTGCTGATCTGCATCGGCGTCACCCTGGGTGGCACGGTGGCGTTCTACACCTACACCAACTTCATCCTCAGCTTCATGAACACCACCAGCGGCATCGCCAAGGAAACGACCTCGGTCATCAACTTCTGGGCGCTGTTCATCTTCATGCTGCTCCAGCCCGTCTACGGCATCATTTCGGACAAGGTGGGCCGCAAGCCCTTGCTTCTCTGGTTCGGCATCACCGGTGTGCTGTTCACCTGGCCGCTGATGTCCGCGCTCGCCGGGACGAAGGATCCCTTCGTGGCCTTCATGCTGATGATGGGCGGCCTGCTGATCGTTGGCGGCTACACCTCCATCAACGCCCTGGTGAAGGCCGAACTGTTCCCGGCCTCCATCCGCGCCCTCGGCGTCGGCCTGGGCTACGCGATCGCGAACTCCCTCTTCGGCGGCACGGTGCCTTTGATCGGTGCCGCGCTGCAGAAGGCCGGGCAGGTTGAGCTCCTCTTCACGTACGTCACCGTGGCGATCGGCATCTCGCTGCTGGTCTACATTTTCGCCCTGAAGAACAAGAAGGCCACCCACCTCGATGGCGAACAGGGCCACGCGTGGGAACAAACGCCGCGGGGCGGCGGCAAGGACAAGGATCCGCTCGGCGTCTAGTCCGGGAGGCACCCAGGTGCCTGGTTCCAAAGGAGGCGTACGACGACGGCTGCCAGGCCGCCGTCGTACGCCTCCTTTATGCGCTGGGGGTCCTTAGTGCCGGGCAGTCCGCCGCCGCGCCAGGAAGCCGTGGGCAGCGAACAGGCGGGGCAGTACCACGTACACCGCAGTCGGCACCACCACCATGGTCAGGGCCATCGCCCGGAAGATGGGATGCCAGGTTTCCATCAACGGAGCGGAAACCATCATTCCGAGGGCCACCAGGGGGAAGATGGCCAGCCAGGTGATGGCTGCGCGGACATGGATAGACGGCGGCGAGGGCACTGCCGCGGGCTCCGGTGGCATGGGGGTGGCCGAATGGGCGATAGCGGGGGAGGCGGGCTGGGTCACCGTGTCCATAAGAACTCCAACTAGTTAGTTGCTTTTTACTTGCAATGACAATAAACGCGGCCCGCGCCAATTGCAACTACTTGGTTGGGATTGCGTAGACTTGTGTCATGGCGTGGAACACGAAGCGGACCAAGGAACTGTTGCTCGCGGCTGCCACGGAGGAGTTCAGTGCCAAGGGCCTCGCGGGAGCGCGGGTGGACCGGATCGCAGCTGCCGCGGGCGTGAACAAGGAGCGCATCTACCAGTACTTCGGCAAGAAGGACGAGCTCTTCGACGCGGTCCTGGCCGCCGAAATGGTCCGGGTCATGACCGAGGTACCCATTACCGGCACCGGGCCGGAAGCGTTCGGGGAATACGCCGGCCGCCTCTTTGACCGGCATACCACCGACGGCGTCCTGCCCCGGCTCCTGTTCTGGGAAGGGCTTGAACGCGGCAAGGAAACCGTCAGCCGTGCCACCCGGTCCGACCACTGCGCCATCAAGGTGGGCCAGGTGCTTGACGTCCTGCCCGGGATCGACCGCACGGACGCCGCGGACCTGCTGATCACCGTCATCACCCTCTGCGACGGCTGGCCCGTCCTGCCCCAGATCGACACCCTCCTGGCGGGCAGCGGCCCTGACCGCACCGCCCGGCGTCGTGCGTTCATTGTGCGGACCGCCACCCTGCTCGCCGGCGCGCTCTTCGCGGAGGCGCAGGCAGCGTTGGCAAACGCGCCCGGCTAGCTGCACCACCGCGGCCGCTGGCGGCGGGCGGTCCGCCGGGCGCGGGCGGACTATATTGGGCCATGTCAGCACAGCACCACAAACGCGGGAGTCTGCACTCATGGCCAAGGAACTTGCCACCCAGCTCATCGAACAACTCCAGGCTGCCGGCGTGCAGCGGATCTACGGGATTGTGGGTGACAGCCTCAACCCGATCGTGGACGCCGTCCGGCAAACAGGCGGGGCGGCGAAGGGTGGGATCGACTGGATCCACGTCCGCCATGAGGAAGCCGCCGCCTTTGCCGCAGCCGCCGAAGCGCAGCTCACCGGCAAGCTCGCGGTCTGCGCAGGATCCTGCGGCCCCGGCAACCTGCACCTGATCAACGGCCTGTACGACGCCAACCGGTCCGGGGCGCCCGTGCTGGCCATTGCCTCCCACATCCCCAGCAAGCAGATCGGCAGCAGCTTCTTCCAGGAAACCCACCCGGACCGGCTCTTCAACGAATGTTCGGTGTACTCCGAACTGGTCAGCACCGCCGAGCAGGCGCCGCGGGTCATGCACAGCGCCATCCAGCACGCCGTGGGCCTCGGGGGAGTCGCCGTCGTGACCCTTCCCGGCGATATTGCCGGACTCGAGGCAACGGCACCCACCCCGCTGCCGGCCGCCTTCCGTCCCGCCAGCCTGGTCCCGGATCCGGCCAGCGTCCAAGCGCTCGCGGACGCCATCAACGACGCCGGCAAGGTGGCAATTTTCGCCGGCGCCGGCGTGGAGGGGGCACACGCAGAGCTGATGGCGCTCGCTGAGCTGGCCAAGGCGCCGGTGGGGCACTCGCTCCGCGGCAAGGACTTCGTCCAGTACGACAACCCCTTCGACATCGGCATGACCGGCCTGCTCGGCTACGGCGCCGCCGCCGAGGGCATCGAAGACGCCGACCTGCTGATCCTCCTCGGCACGGACTTCCCGTACGACCAGTTCCTGCCCGATACCAGGACCGCGCAGGTGGACCGGGCGGCGCAGCGGCTGGGCCGGCGGACCGACGTCGACATTGCCGTCCACGGCGACGTCCTCCCCACCCTGCGGGCCCTGCTGCCGCTGGTGAAGGCCAAGAAGAGCCGCCGGTTCCTGGACCAGATGCTCAAGAAGCACGACCGGCTGATGAACAAGGCCGTGGGCGCCTACACCCGCAAGGTGGAGAAAAAGCAGCCCATCCACCCGGAGTACGCGGCCTCGCTCCTGGACCAGGTGGCGGCAGAGAACGCCATTTTCACCGCGGACACGGGCATGTGCAACGTCTGGACCGCCCGCTACATCAACCCGCTGGGCACCCGGCGGCTGATCGGGTCCTTCCTGCACGGTTCCATGGCCAACGCCCTGCCGCATGCCATCGGCGCGCAACTGGCAAACCCGGGCCGCCAGGTCATCTCGGTCTCGGGCGACGGCGGGCTGTCCATGCTGCTGGGCGAACTCATCACGCTCGCTGCCTACAAACTGCCGGTCAACGTGGTGGTCTTCAACAACTCCACGCTGGGCATGGTCAAGCTCGAGATGCTGGTGGACGGGCTGCCGGACTTCGGCGTGGACGTGCCGGACGCCAACTACGCCGCGGTGGCTCAGGCCTTGGGCTTCCACGCTTTGCGGGTGACCGATCCGGCGCAGATCGAGTCGGCATACCGGGAGGCCTTTGCACACCCCGGTCCCTCCCTGGTGGAGCTGATCACCGATCCCAAAGCGCTGTCCATCCCGCCAAAGATCTCCGGGTCACAGGTGCTGGGGTTCGCCACCGCCATGTCCAAGGTGGTGCTGAACCGCGGTGCCGGCGAAGCCGTGAGCATGGCCCGCAGCAACCTGCGCAACATCCCCCGGCGCTAGGAACACATCGCGTTCGCCGGAAACTGCCGGGTTCGCCGGAAACTGCCGGGTTCGCCGGAAACTGACCGGTTCGCCGGAAAATCCCGGCGATCTCGAGGGTTTCCGGCGAACCCGGTGCAGGCAGGCCGGATCTACCGTGCGCCGCCCTGCCAAAGCGCATCGAAAGGGGCGCCCGAGGCTACGCGGTTCCGGATCCCTGCGGTGACGAAGTCCTTGGCGGTCCGGGCAGCCTCCAGCGGGCTGGCGCCCTTGGCCAATTCCGCGGTCACGGCCGCGGCGAGCGAGCAGCCGGCACCGGAGACGGCAACCTCGCCCACCTTCGGGGCGGTGAGGACTTCCAGGGTCTCACCGTCGTAGAAGACGTCGACGGCGTTCGGGCCTTCCAGTCGCACGCCGCCCTTGGCCAGGACCGCCGCGCCGCTGAGTTCGTGGATCCGGACGGCGGCAGCCTTCAGGGACTCGACGTCGGTGATGTCCAGCCCGGACAGGGACTCCGCCTCGAAGTGGTTGGGCGTGACGAAGGTTGCCAGCGGAAGGATCTGCGCCTTCAGGGCCTGGTCCGTATCCAGCGCGTGGCCCGGTTCCTGGCCCTTGCAGATCAGCACCGGGTCCAGGACCACGTTGGCGAAGCTGTTTTCCTGCAGCGCGGAGGCCACCGTGCTGATCGTTGCCGGGCTGCCCAGCATGCCGATCTTCACCGTGTCCAGCGCGGACGGTGCGCCGGACGCCGGACCATACGCCGCCGTCGTCGCCTCCAGCTGGTCAGCGATCACCTGCTGGTCCACGGGCACGAAGCGGTGGTTCCAGCTGTCCTTCGGGTCGAAGGAGACGATGCAGGTCAGGTTCGCGATGCCGAAGACGCCCAGCTCCTGGAATGTTTTCAGGTCGGCCTGGGCGCCGGCACCGCCGGTTGCCTCGGAACCTGCGATGGTGAGGACGACGGCGGGACCGGCGGCGGACAGCGTCGCATCAGGGGAAACGGAAGTCATGCCCCCATCCTGCCACCTGGACTCGGGCGCTTTCCATGTGGTGACGTACAGGGCATCGGGACGTCGTATGGTCAGGGATCCAGCGGCTCAGAGGCTGTCAGCGCCGCGCCGGTCCCTGTCAACAGCACCACCCCCACGCGGGAAGGATGTCAGATCGCCGGAAAGGTGCCAGGTCGCCGGAAAGGTGCCAGGTCGCCGGAAAAAACCGGCGATCTGGCACCGTTCCGGCGGTTTGGCTACCGCCCAAGAGCGTTAAGGACACGCGCTTTGAACTCGTGTTCGCGGAAAAGGTCGGCCCAGGTCAGGCGAAGGAAGGTCCAGCCGTTCTCGGTGAGGGCCTTCTCGCGCTGCCGCTCCTGAAACAACGCCTCAGCCGTTGGCCCGTAGTCGAAGTACTTCGTTTTCCCGTCGAATTCGAGTGCCACCCTTTTATCCTTCCAGGCGAAATCCAGCCGGTGCTGGCCAGCACGTGTTGCCACCAACACCTGGGGTTCCGGCAGGGGAAGTTTCAGCCGAGCCAGGAGTTCGCGGGTCAGTGTTTCACCGGCCGACTCCGAACGTGGGTCTGCGTGGGTAAGGGCGCGCCGGAGGGTCCGGATCCCGCGGCGTCCCTCCAGGCCATCAGCCATGCTTTCGAGGAAGGTTTTGTCGGCCCCTAGCCGGAGGGCGTGATCGGTCAATACCAGTGCCTGCCGGTAACCCAGCATCATGGCGCAATCCACTGCTGTCCGCTCCAGCGAGGTCGCCCTGAGGCCGCCGAGGGTTACCACCTCCGACGCTGTCCACGGCCGGGTATGGCCCTGGACATCCTTGCCGAGCCGCTCGCTGGAAGGGTTCCCCGGAAGCAGGAGGTGGATCGTGTCATCTACTGCCCACAAGTGCAGACCGTGCAGCCGGGCCGCAGAAGTATGGCTGTACACATAGCCGCCGGATGAGGTGGTCAGCGTCCCGTGCGCATGGGCGCGAATCAACTGCTTGCTGCGGACGGAACGTGACTGTTTCTCCCACAGCTCTGCGCGGATGTAGCAGCCGTGGCGAAGACGTACCAGCTTCCCGTGGAGGACCAATGCCTTGATAGCCCGGGAATTGAGGCCCTTCTCCTGCAATTGCTCCGTCCGCCACAGGTTGCCGGTGCTCGGAAGGGAGGGGAGACGGAAATGCGGCTCGAGTGTCATCCCGACAGGATCCCGCCGCTGCGGCAACCCAGGAAGGCGCCGCCGTCGTCATGTGGAAAACCTGCCCATGCCGTCCTGATGCCCCGGCTCGCCGGAACCCGTCCGGCTCGCCGCAACGTTCCGGCGATCCGGCAGCTTTCCGGCGAGTTCGACGGCGGCCGGCCGGGTCAGGCCTTCAGCGTTCCGTCCAGGAGGGCACGCAGCTCACGGAAATGGCGTTCCGTGGCCTCGGGGTGGAACGCGGACGTGTCCGCCATGGTGTAGCCGTGCGGTGCCCCGGCATAGATCTCATTGGACGCCTCCAAGCCCGCGTCACGCAGCGCGTCGCCGAGGCGGGTCACCGCGTCCGGGGCCATGCTCCTGTCGTTGTCCGCGTGGCCGAACACGAAGCGGGCCCGTGCCTTCCACAGCCCAAGATGCGGGCTGTCCGGCTCGTCAGTGGCCAGGCCGCCGCCGTGGAAGCCGCCGCAGGCTGCCACCACCTCGGGGTGCGCGGTGGCGGTCCGGACGGCAAGGCGTGCGCCCATGCAGTAGCCAGTGGTTCCGATCGGGCCGGGGGCGACGCCGTCGAGTCCGGCCAGCGCGGCAACCCATGCATCGATGTCTGGCAGCGCCTTGTCCGACGTCAGGTGGCCGACCCGCGGGAACGCCGCCTTGCCGGCCGCCTCCCGGCCCTCCTGGGTGGACATGTCAACGGCCGGGGCCAGCTGCTCCACGGTTCCGTCATGGTAGAAGACGTTGGGCGCAAGCACCACGTAGCCCCAGTCCGCGATGCGCTGGGCCATCTCCTCGATGCGGGGGCGCAGGCCAAAGGCGTCCATGTAGAGGATCACGCCGGGGAACGGGCCGGTACCGCTGGACGGACGGACGACAAGGGCTTCGGCAGGGCCTGCTGCGGCCTGGATCTCAATGAGCATCTGGTCAGGATAGCGGAGGCTGCCGGGAGCAACACTCAGGAGTAGTACCGGCCCAGGGTTTCCGCCTTGAAGTCGAAGAACGTGCCGGACTCGATGGCCAGCCGCGCATCGTCCACCATCTTCACCACGAACCGCTCGTTGTGGATGGAGATCAGGGTGGCGGACACCATCTCCTTGGCCTTGAACAGGTGGTGGATGTATGCCCGCGAATAGTTGGCACACGCGTAGCAGTCGCAGCCCTCCTGCAGGGGCCCGAAATCGCGCTTGTACTTGGCGCCGGAAAGGTTGAACCGGCCTTCCGGGGTGTAGAAGGCGGAGTTCCGGGCCACGCGGGTGGGGGAGACGCAGTCGAACGTGTCGGCGCCGTTTTCGATGGCAGTAAAGATGTCGTCGGGCTCGGAGATCCCCAGCAGGTGGCGCGGTTTGTCCTCCGGCAATTCCTCGTTGCACCAACGGACGATGGTGCCCAGGTTTTCCTTCTCCAGCGCGCCGCCGATGCCGAAGCCGTCGAACGGCATCGCGCCAAGGTCCCGGCACGCCTTGCGGCGCAGGTCCTCGTACTGTGCCCCCTGGATCACGCCGAACAGGGCTTGGTACGGCTTGCCCGCGCGGTCCTCTGTCAGGCGGAAGTGCTCCTCGATGCACCGCACCGCCCACAGTCGGGTGCGCTCCAGGGACTCCTCCTGGTAGCGGCGGGAGTTCTGCAGGGTGGTGAGCTCGTCGAACGCGAACATGATGTCCGCGCCGATCTGGTGCTGGACCTGCATGGAGATCTCGGGGGAGAACCGGTGGCGGTCGCCATTGAGGTGGGACTTGAACCAGACGCCGTCGTCGTCGATGTGCGCCAGGCGCTCCTTGCCGGGGGCCACGGCATCATCAGGCCCGGAAGTATCCACGGACTTCATGTCGATGACCTTCTTGAACCCGGACCCCAGGCTCATCACCTGGAAACCGCCGGAGTCCGTGAACGTGGGACCGGACCAGTTCATGAAGGCGCCCAGGCCGCCGGCCTCGTCCAGGATGTCCGGGCCGGGCTGAAGGTACAGGTGGTAGGCGTTGGCCAGCAGGGCCTGCGCGCCCAGGTCCGCCATCGATTCCGGCAGTACCGCCTTGACCGTTGCCTTGGTGCCGACGGCGATGAACGCCGGCGTCTGGATCTCGCCGTGCGGGGTGGTGATGGTGCCGGTGCGGCCCAGGAACTTCCCGCCGTTTTCCTCCTCTTGGGCCGCCGACGGCGGGCAGGAGTCCGCCAGCCGCGTGCCCACGGTGAAGGAGAACTGCGATTGGGTTTCAGGCAGGGCGAAGGCAGGGTTGGCAGGCACCACACCAGTCTGCCAGCAAACCTCACGACGCCGGCAACCGGGCCCGGGCAGGCCGGCGGCGGAGCGTCAGCTGGCTGGGTCCGTCCCGGGGTAGTTGGCCTCCCGCCACGAATCCCAGGCGGAACGCACGGCGTCGAAGGCTCCGGCGCCAAGGTCGTAGGTGGAAACCACCACCAGCGAACCGTCGCCCTCCGCACGGACGTCCTTGATGGCAGGGTGGTCCGCAACCACCAGCAGCCCTTCGCCGTGTTCGGCGTAACCGTGCACCGTGAGGCCCACCTGGTGGCTGGTCCGGTACCAGACCTTCCCGCTGATTTCCTCTCCGGTATCCAGGATGACCTGGTACGGCTCGCCCGGGGCCGGGAGGTCCTTCAGCCCGAGTTTTTCGATGGCCGAACCCTTCCCGTCCGTCAGGTGCAGGAACAGGGTGTGCCGCTTGCCGTGCGGATGGCGTTCCAGGGCGAAGCGGAGCTGCTGCAGGAACGTCAGCCACCCCTGGGTGATGTCCTCGTCCCAGGCCGCCCATTCGGAATCGTGGTCCAGCGCCCCGCGCGTGACGCTGACCCTGGTACCTTCCGGCACCGGGTGGAGTTCGAACGTGTCCCCGCCGTGCACGGTCAGGCTGGTGTGGTCCGCGGATTCCTGTTCGTCGCCGGAGAAGTAGATCTGCTTGATCTCGGACTCCAGGTCCTCGGCCTGCCAGCCGTGCCACTGGGCCACCTTGGACGGTTCACGCAGCATGGTCCAGACCTGCGGCGCGTCGGCGTTGATCACTACGCTGAGATTGTTCGTCATAGCCCCGAATGTACAACTCCGGCTACGCCCCGGGTAGGGGGAATTTTTACCGCCGGAGGGGCGCCGCCGGGCTCAGGCGCGGACTGCCTCGAGCTCGTTGCTGATGCGCCGTTCAAGTTCGGTCATGCCGATGGTTTCCGAGCCGCCGTGGGCTCGCAGGAACAGCAGGGACTCCAGCCGCAGGAGCCGCCATTCGCGTTCTGCGTCGTGGTTGGAGTTGTCGATCGAGCGGAAGATTTCCTTGTCGTACAGATTGGGCTCGTTGAGTGAACGCTGCCGAACCTTGGCGGCCATGCGCGCCTTGAACGGATCCGTTTCCTGGTTTTCCGGGGTACGGATCAGTTTCTCGTAGACCTCGGCTCTTTTGTCCTGGCCGTCCTGCCGGCAGATGTAGCTGGCCAGTGCCAGGGACGCTTCCACGGAGGTCCACCGGCCCGGGTTGCCGTCGTAGGGCAGCACGGTGAGGAGGTCCGCGACGGACAGCGCGGCGTCTGCGTCCTTGAGCGTGACGAACAGTTCGTGCGCGAGGTCGCTGAGGTCCTTCAGGCAGCTGCCGGACTTGAAGTTGACGCCTTTGGACAGCCGGTCTGCCAGGAGCAGGACACCCTCCGCATCAGGGTGCGCTTCCGCGGCGGCTTCCACCACGGATTCGGGTGTGCCGACCGGTGCCGGGATGAGCGCGAGCTCCTCCTCGCTGGGCCCGTTCACGGCGGGCGGCGCGGGCGGCAGCGGGGGAAGGACGACGGCGGGCGCCACCGCAATGGGTCCCGTCCCGGCGGCCGGCTGGGCCGGCACGGCCCCTGCCTCGGCCAAGGGCGCGGCCTCAGGAAGGTCCGCCGGCAGCGGAAGCTGCGTGACGTCGTCGTGCGCTCCATCCACAACGGTGACCGTGGCGCCCACGGCAACCCTCAGCGTTCCGCCGCCGGAAAGGCTCGCCAGCACCAAGGCCGGGGAGCCGTAGTCGTCCCGCTCAAGCTCCACCTGGTCGATTTCGGCGGTGCGGTGGCCGTCCGGAAGGAGGATGTGGGTGCCGGTGGTCAGAGATCCAGCCTGCTGTTCACGGTGGTGCCTGGCGGCTGGTGTTTCGGTCATGGGAGTCCTTAAGTTCTCTTGCGGTCCGCCCTACAGTCTACAAAGGCGGGCACCTAAAACCGGGGACCCCCACGTCCCGGCGGGGATGTCAGAAGCCCACGCCTGCGAATGCCAGTGCCTGCCGGATGAGGCCGCCGCGGCCGCCGGAAAACTCCATCTGGACGCCCGGGCTGAGCACTTCCTCCGGGGTCATCCAGGTCAGTTCCAGGGCGTCCTGGCGGGGTTCGCACTCGCCCGTGACCGGGATGATGTACGCCAGCGACACGGCGTGTTGCCGCTCGTCGGTGAACCCCGTCTGGGACGGTGCCGGAAAGTATTCGGCCACCGTGAACGGCACCGGGCTGAGGGGAAGCTGGGGGAAGGCGAGGGGGCCCAGGTCTTTTTCCATGTGCCGCAGCAGGGCGGCGCGGATGGTCTCGCGGTAGATGACCCGGCCGGACACCAGGGAGCGCACCATGGTCCCGTCGGCGTCGGCCTGCAGCAGTGTTCCCACCTCGTTGACGTAGCCCAGCGGGTCCAGCCTGACCGGAACTGCCTCCACGTACACCATGGGCAGCCGCCCGCGCGCCTCAAAGAGGTCTTCTTCGGAGAGCCAGCCGGGATTCGGGTCAGGTGTGCGCACGTTCATGGTTAAGTTCTACCCCATGGGGCGGCGCTCCGAGATCCAGACGGTGGCGGGCGCGTTGGGGCTGCCCGCGTCCGGATTGGCCACGTGGAGGGTGCTTCCGAAGGCCTCCTCGGTGATGCCGGCGGCGATCCCGGCGGCCGCGAGGCGCTCCCGCAACGGTTCCAGCGGGCCGCCGTGCTCGAAGCCCAGGCCGGAGCGGGACGGCCCGGATGCCGCCCGAACCAGCAGGACGCCGCCGTTCTTGGCCGTGAAGTCGGCGGTTTCGTCGTCGTCCGGCACGGGCCGCGGCCGCGCCCCGATATGCAGCATGGTGCGGACGGCGGCCTCCGGATCTGCGGTATACCAGACGGCGACGACGGCCAGGGCGGGGTCGGCGTCGGCACACTGGGCGCCGTGGACGGCCTTGTCGGCCAAAAAGCTGAAGCCGTCCGGCGCGCTGATGCGGCAGGCTTCGCCGTGGTCGGCGGTGACCAGTTCGGCCGGCAGGGTTGCCTCCTCCTGTGCCGAGTCGTTGGTGCGGCGGGCGAATTCGGCGACGTCGCCCACTTCCACCGCAAAGACGGTGCGGCCGTCGCGGTCCGAACCGGCCTCGGCCGGGTGCAGCGCCAGGCGGCCCGACGCCGAATCGAAAACCTGCCAGCCGCCGTCGTCCTCCGTCCTCACCATGCCCAGGACGGTGAGGAGTTGCGTCCAGGACTCGGTGCGGGACGTGAAATGGACGGGGCGGACTCGGAGCATGGCGTTGTCCTTGGTGCTGGGTGGCGTGCGGCTCTATGGCCATGATGCCACGTGATGGCCCGCTGCGCAGTGGGGCTTGTGGCAGGGCATTTTCCCGGCAGAATGGGGCCATGGCTGATGACCTCGAGGAACTGCTGGTGCCCGACGCCGCCGCCTGGCGCGCCTGGCTGGAAGCGAACCACAGCACCAGCCCCGGCGTCTGGCTGGTGCTGCACAAGAAGGGCGGCACGGTGACCGGCCTTGACTATCCGGCGGCCCTGGATGAGGCCCTGTGCTTTGGCTGGATCGACGGGCAGCTCCGGCGCCGCGATGATGAAAGCTCGTTCCAGCGGTGGACGCCACGACGTCCCCGCAGCATTTGGTCCGCCCGGAACGCGGGACATATCGCCCGGCTGGAGGAAGAGGGAAAAATGACCGACGCCGGCAGGGCGGCAGTTGCCGCGGCCAAGGCGGACGGCCGCTGGGAGGCAGCCTACGGCGGCCAGGCCGATGTGGAGGTGCCCCCGGACCTTGCGGCAGCGATCGCCGCGAACCCGGCAGCGCAGGAGATGTTCGATGTCCTGACCAAGACCAACCTGTTCGCCCTGGTGTTCCGGACCAACACGGCCAAGCAGGCAGCCACCCGGGAACGCCGGATCGCCGGGTTCGTGGAGATGCTGGCACGGGGCGAGACGCCGTATCCGCAAAAGAAGCGCCCCGCAGGCCGGGACTAGCGGCTCCCGCATGACGCGCCGGATTCGGCTCCGGGCGGCCCGCCGGGTAAAATTGACGGTTCACTTGCGCTGGTGCCGTTCCCCGAACCGGGGGACGGCACTTGTGCGTTCAGCGACGGATCGATGACCCCATGCTCCCCAAAATTTTCGGACCCGCGTATGCCGCCCTTCGGCGCCGCCCCCTCCTGTGGGTGGCCGCAGCCGTGGCCGTGCTCCTGGTGGCGGCCCTGGTGATCGCCGGGAACACCCGGACGGTCGAAGGACAGCACGGCGGTACGGCATCCACGGCACCGCCAGCATCCACGGCACCCCCAGGGCCGCAGGCGCCGCCGGCTGACCAAAGCGGCTACCGGCCTGCCTACCACCTCACCCCGGACCAGCGCTGGATGAACGATCCCCAGCGGCCCTTCTACCTGGATGGCCTCTGGCACTACTACTACCTCTACAACGCCGACTATCCGGAGGGGAACGGCACCGAGTGGTTCCACGCCACCAGCACCGATCTGGTGCACTGGGAGAACCGGGGCGTGGCCATCCCCAAGTTCCGCAACGGACTGGGGGACATCGAGACCGGCTCCGCCGTGGTGGACACTGAAGGTACCGCGGGCTTTGGCAAGGGGGCGGTCATCGCTGTGCTCACCCAGCAGCTCGACGGTGTGCAGCGCCAGTCCCTCTTCTACTCCACGGACCAGGGCTACAGCTTCCAAAGCTACGGACAGAACCCGGTGATGGAAAACCCTGGCGCGGAGCACTGGCGGGACCCGCGCATTGTCCGCGACGACGCCAACAACCAGTGGCTCATGCTCCTCGCAGAGGGCCACAAGATCGGGTTCTATACCTCCCCCGACCTCAAGCGGTGGACCTATATGTCCGGATTCGAGCAGGACGGTCTGGGAATCCTGGAATGCCCGGACTTCTTCCAAATGGACATCGACGGCGACCCCGCCAAACGCACCTGGGTCCTGGCCGCCAGCGCCAACGGTTCCAAGGACGGCCGCACCACCGGCCTGGCTTACTGGACCGGCAAGTTCGACGGCAAGGCCTTCACAGCGGACGGTGGCCACCAGTGGCTCGACGGCGGGGCGGACTTCTACGCGGCCGTCACCTGGGATGATCCGCGCCAAAGCGATGGCCAGCGGAAGGCATTCCGGCATGCCATCGGCTGGATGAACAATTGGGCCTACGCCCGGCAATTGCCCACCGACGGCTGGTTCGGGGCCGCCTCGGTGGTCCGCGACATCCGGCTCACGTCCGGTGCCGGCCGCCCCGCCCTGGTGCAGTCGCCCACCCCGGCGCTCCAGTCCCTGGAAGGGGCGCCGGTCCAGGTGCCCGCCGGCCCGGTCCGGGATGCCCGGACCCTTCCCATCCCGGACAGCGGAGTGTTCAAGGCGGACGTCGAGCTGGAAGAACCCGCGGACGGCACCGGGAAAGCCACCCTGCTCCTGCAAAGCGGTGGCACCACCTACGCCACCATCGGCTACGACTTCGCCGCCGGCCGGGCCTTCATTACCCGGGACGGGGACGCCGTGGCCGGCGGCCAGGGGAAGGAGCCCTCCGAGGGCAGTGGCGAGTACCGCCAGCCCCGCTCGGTGGAAGCACGCCCCGCCGGCGGGACCGTGAGGCTGACAGCCTACGTGGACCGGTCCTCCGTGGAGGTCTTCGTGGACGGACAGTCCCTGACGTCCCTCATGTTCCCGCCGGCAGGTCCGAAAGCGGTCCAGCTGGCCGCCGACGTGCCCTTGACGCTCAAAGCCGGCACGGTCACGCCGCTGTCCGGTATCCGCTGAGCGCAGGTCCCGCCGGTTCGGCCGGCCGTGCCTGTCAGGTGGCCGGGCCGGCAGCGATGACCGTGGCCGCTGCCTCCAGCGTCATCCAGGCCTGCAGCTGGGTGGCGAGCTCCACCGGCGCTCCCGGCGGATAGGTCCGGTCCGCGGGTTGGCCGGCGTGTACGGAGAAGATGCTCCTGCCGGCCAGGGGCGCCTTTGCTTCACCGGCGCCCACCGGCCGCCGTCCGGCCCAGAACGCCTCGGCGGTGGCCAGCACCAACGCAGCGGCTGTGGCGCGGGCGGTCGCGGGTAGCCGTCGGTCTGCCGCCGCAAGCGCGAGGTACCGGCAGAGGATCCCGGTGAAGAGGCCGCCGTCGCCCGTTCCTTCGCAGCGCAGCACCGTTGCGGCGGCAGCGTTGCCGCCGGCTGCCGGGACGGTCAGCAGCCGCTGCACGGAGTCCACCAGCGCGGTGGCCCGGGCAAGGTTGGCGTCGCCGCCCAGTTCCAGGAGGGCACCCAGGACCGGGCCTTGGTTGTAGGTGTACAGCGACCGTTCAACCAGCACATCCCCGGCAGGACCCAGCCGTGCACCGTCGAGGTAGAGTCCCTGGCCCTGGTCGAAGAGGGTGGCGTCCAGCCAGTCCAGCAGCGTCTGAGCCGTGCCGCGCCGGCCGGTGCGGGCATAGAACAACGCCACAGGTGCCGTGGCCGGGGTGTTCTTGAAGTCGCGCTTCTTGCTCCAGAACGTCCCCCCGCCCAAATCGTCGGTGCAGGCGGAGTCGAACTGCAGGGCCAGTGCGGAACGCACCCGGGCGTTGCGCCGGCGTCCCGGCCGCTGCGCTTCTTCTGCGAGCCTGTCCAGCCGCAGGGTCGCCAGGGCCAGCCATGCCATGTCGTCGTAGTAGCTGTTCACGAGCGTCAGGGCATTGCGGAGCCTCATGCCGGTGACCAGCCGTGAGGCCAGGTGTCCCGCGCTGGGCAGGTCCGGTCCGTTGAACCGCACCGCAGGGGTGGCTCCGCCGGCCAATTCCCGCAGGCCGGTGTCCACCAGGCAGTCCACGTAATGCGCCTGCCACCAGTAGTGCCACGGGAGCAGCAGTCCCGCGGCGGGCCTTGCGCGGCGGAGTGCGGCGAGCCACCGCTCGCGCGGCGGAGTGGCGGGTTCTTGCCCCGCAACGGGTTCTTGCCCCGCCGCGGGGGAGCCCTTCCCAGCCGGGTGCCTGCCCTGCCACACGACGGCGGCGAGGTGGGTTCCGGGCAGGAACAACAGGTTCCGGCCGAACAGCCCGGTCACGGAGCGGGCGGCGTGGTTCGCACGGTCCTGCCAGGTGGCCAAGGAGGTGCTGCTGGAGGTCATGCCGTCCACCCTAGCGGCGGTGCCGGGTCCTCGGCCCCGCGGGGTGGGTGCGGCGGCGCCGTATTTCAGTTAACATTCATTAACTGTTGCCCAAGGCCGCGCCACGGCCGGAGGCACGCGCATCAAGGAGGATGTATGGACATCAAAGGCAGCGTCGCCCTGGTCACAGGCGGGGCCTCCGGGCTCGGAGCGGCCACCGCACGCAGGTTGTTCGACGACGGCGCCTCGGTGGTGCTCCTGGACCTCGCCTCCTCGGACGGCCAGGCGGTGGCGGACGACCTCAACAGCCACGCCCAGGCCGGGCAGTCCGCCCTCTTTACCCCTGCGGACGTGACCAGCGACGCCGAGGTGCGGGCCGCCGTCGCAACAGCCGCCGGGCTGGGCCCGCTGCGGATCGTGGTGAACTGCGCAGGAATTGCCACTCCCGGCAAGGTGCTGGGCCGTGATGGCGTCCTGCCGCTGGAAGCGTTCAGCCGCGTCGTCCAGGTCAACCTGGTGGGCACCTTCAACGTCCTGCGGCTGGCGGCCGAGGCCATGGTGGCCACCGAGCCCGTGACCACCCGGCTCGGCGGCCCGGAGCGCGGCGTCATCATCAACACGGCATCCGTGGCCGCCTTCGAAGGGCAGATCGGCCAGCCCGCCTACGCAGCCTCCAAGGGGGCTGTCGCCGCCATGACGCTTCCCATCGCCCGGGAACTGGCGCGCTCGCTGGTCCGCGTGGTCACCATCGCCCCGGGCATCTTCGAAACGCCCATGATGGCCGGCCTGCCGCAGGAAGCCCAGGACTCGCTGGGCGCGCAGGTACCGCACCCGTCCCGGCTGGGGAAGCCGGCGGAGTACGCCAACCTGGTGGCGCACATCGTGGGCAACGCCATGCTGAATGGGGAGACCATCCGCTTGGACGGCGCCATCCGGATGGGGCCGCGATGAGTGCTCCGGACATCACGGACCTGCCGGTGGCGGATTTCTTCGCCGTCGAATCCATGCTGGGCCAGGCCGAGCGCTACAAGCTGGCGGAGCTGCGGGACTTCCTGGCAGCCGAAGTGGCACCCTACGCCGGCGACTGGTGGAACAAAGCCGAGTTCCCTGCCCACATCCTGCCCAAACTGGCCGCCCTGGAACTGAGCACGCCGGCGCACCGCGGCTACAGCAACCTTTTTGCCGGGCTGGTCATCGCGGAGATGACCCGCGTGGACACCTCCCTGGCCACGTTCTTCCTGGTCCACCACGACCTCTTCGTCGAATCCCTGCACGCCTTCGGCTCGGCGGACCAGAAGCGCAGGCTGCTGGCCGACGCCTCGGACCTGCGGATCACCGGTGCCTTCGCCCTCACCGAGCCCCTGCACGGCTCCGACGTCGCCGGCGGCATGGAGACACGTGCCCGGCGCATTTCCTCCGGCACCGGAGAAGCGGACGACGCCGGCGACACCTGGGTGCTCAACGGCGCCAAACGCTGGATCGGCAACGGGACGTTCTGCGACTACATGCTGGTCTGGGCGCGCGATGAAGCCGACGGTTCCGTCCGGGGCTTCATCGTGGACGCGGACCTGCCTGGCGTGAGCCGGAGCCGGATCGAGAACAAGATCGCCCTGCGGACTGTCCAGAACGCGGACATCGTCTTCAGCGACGTCCGGGTCCCGGAGGCGGACCGCTTCGGCGGCATCGGCAGCTTCGAGGACACCAAGGAGCTGCTGCGCAGTTCGCGGATCATGGTGGCCTGGCAGACGGTGGGCCAGCAGCTGGCAGCGTTCGACGTAGCCCGGCAGTACGCCGTGGAGCGGCACCAGTTCGGCCGGCCGCTGGCCCACTTCCAGCTGATCCAGCAACAGCTGGTGACCATGCTGGGCAACACCGTGGCCAGCATGGGAATGATGGCCGGGATCGCCAGGCTCCAGGACCAGGGCGCCGCGGGCATGCCGCAGGTGGCCCTGGCCAAGTCGTACCTCAGCGCCCGGATGCGCGAAACCGTGGCGCTGGGCCGGTCCATCCTTGGCGGCAACGGCATTGTCACCGACTACCGGATGGCCAAGATCTTCGCCGACGCCGAGGCCATCTACACCTACGAGGGCTCGTTCGAGGTCAACACCCTGATCGTGGGCCGGGCCATCACAGGGGTGTCAGCGTTCGGTGGTTGAGCCTGTCTTCGGTGGCTGAACCTGATTTCGGGGGTTGAGCCTGTCGAAACCGGTCAGGCGCCTGGGTAGGGCTGCTTCTCGCCTGCCTCCACGCGGATATCCAAGCTGTTGTTCCTGACCGGCATCGGGCACGTGCCGTAGGGCGTGAAGGCGCTGGGGTAGTTGATGGCACGGTTGAAGTCCAGCACCACGGAGCCGTCCGGGCGGGGCCGGGGGAGCGAGAGCTTCCGCCAGTCGTCCGTGGTGTCGCCATTCGTTTCGTCGTGGAAGGTGACGGTCAGGGCGCCCAGTTTCTCCTCCTCGGCCTGCAGCCGGAACTCGTGGCTGCTGCCGGGGAGGCCGAAGACCACCTCACCCACGCTGCGGTGCACGCCGTCAACCAGCGGGTTGGCGGTTCCGATCGGTACGTCCACCGGCTCAGGGTAGGGCACGAACCGGCCGGTGACTTCCCACTCCGGGGTGTACGGATAGGTGGGTACGGCGTCGAACTCGGTGAACACCGGCGAGGCCGAGTCCCGGGTGCGGATCGCGTATTTCCCGCCGCGCATCGCCAGTTCCACCACCACCTGGTTCCCGTCCGGGCCGCCGAACCGGACCCACATCAACGACTCCTCGTCCGCAAGGACAGCGGACACGGCGCCGTCCACCTTTTCGCCCGTCTCCACCAGCGTGAGCCCGTCCGCCGGGACCGCGGTGAGTACCGCCGTCGCGCCGTCCACGGACCAGAGGCCCGGGGCGAGGTCGACGCCGGCCGGTGAGTCTTCGAGCCATTGGAAAGAGGTGAGGGTGAGCCAGCCGTGCGGGGCTGCAAGCGCCTTGTCCCGGTTGGTGCGGAAGCGCTGCCAGCGCTCGAGCTTGGCTGCGGTGGTGGTGGACATGGTTCCTTCCGGTTGCGTCTGCCCACGCTACAACCACGGGTATTTCCTGTTCATTCCGCGGGTGGCGACATCTTTTGAGACGGATTCCACTGTGGCGCCGGACCGGGGGTAGCATCTTTAGCTAGTAACGTGGCTCACAGTATCCAGCGCAGTGTACGAGCCAAGTCCGAAACCCTCGAAAGATTGCTTCCATGGCTCACACTGCCGCACATCCCGAAACAGACCTGGCCTCCGAACTGAGGGCAGACGTCCGCCGTGTTTCCACCCTCCTCGGCGAATCCCTGGTCCGCCAGCACGGCCCTGAACTCCTGGACCTCGTGGAACAGGTCAGGCTGCTGACCAAGGAATCCAAGGAAGCGGCGCGCGGCGGCGCAGACGCCACCGGCCCCTGGAGCGCGCACGACGTCGTCGCCCAGGTCCGCGAACTGCTCGGCTCCCTGCCAATCGAGCAGGCAACCGACTTGGTGCGCGCCTTTGCGTTCTATTTCCACCTGGCCAACGCCGCCGAGCAGGTCCATCGGGTCCGCGGCCTGCGCAACCGGTCGGAAAAGGACGGCTGGCTGGCCAAGACCGTCGCGGAGATCGCCGAGCAGGCAGGCCCGGACGTCCTGCAGGAAGTGGTCAACGGCCTGGACGTCCGTCCGATCTTCACCGCCCACCCCACCGAAGCGTCCCGCCGTTCGGTCTTGGACAAGATCCGCAAGATCTCCGACGTCCTGTCCCACTCCACGGCCGAGGGGTCAACGGCGCGGCGGAGGCAGGACCGGCAGCTGGCCGAGATCATCGACCAGATGTGGCAGACCGACGAACTGCGCCAGGTCCGGCCCACGCCCGTGGATGAGGCCCGGAACGCCATCTACTACCTGGGCGGCATCCTCACCGACGCCATGCCGCACATGCTGTCCGAACTCGCCGACCTCCTGGGCGAGCACGGGGTCAGCCTGGCTGCCAAGGACGCACCCATCCGGTTCGGTTCCTGGATCGGCGGTGACCGCGACGGCAACCCGAACGTCACCGCGGCCGTGACGCGGGAAATCCTCCAGATCCAAAACCAGAGCGCCATCCGCATCAGCATCGGCATGATCGATGAACTGATCTCCGTGCTGTCCAACTCCACGGCCCTGGCCGGTGCCGACCGGGCGCTGCTCGAATCAATCGATACGGACCTGAAGAACCTGCCGGGCCTGGACAAGCGGGTCCTGGAACTGAATGCGCAGGAGCCCTACCGGCTGAAGCTCACCTGCATCAAGGCCAAGCTCATCAACACGGGCAAGCGGGTGGCCGTCAATTCGAACCACGAGCACGGGCGCGACTACAACGCCACCGATGAACTCATGGCCGACCTGCAGCTGCTGGAGCTCTCGCTCCGCAACCACTCGGCAGCCCTGGCCGCAGACGGTTCGCTGGCACGGGTGCGCCGCGCCATTGCCTCGTTCGGGCTGCACCTGGCCACGCTGGACATCCGCGAACACGCCGACCACCACCACGACGCCGTCGGCCAGCTGATGGACCGGATCGGCGGCCCCGGGCTGCGCTACGCGGAGCTGAGCCGCGAGGAACGTTTCGAGGTGCTGGGCTCCGAACTGGCGTCCCGTCGCCCGCTCTCCGGCCACCCGATCAAGCTCGACGGCGCCGCCGACGGCACGTACGACGTCTTCCGGGAGATCCGGCGGGCCCTGCGCATGTACGGGCCGGACGTCATCGAAACCTACATCATCTCCATGACCCGCGGCGCCGACGACGTCCTCGCCGCCGCCGTCCTGGCCCGCGAGGCCGGCCTGGTGAACCTGTTCGGCGACAAGCCTTACGCCAAGCTTGGCTTCGCGCCGCTGCTGGAAACGGTGGAGGAGCTGCGTGCCTCGGCCGAGATTGTGGACCAGCTGCTGTCCGATCCCTCCTACCGGGAACTGGTGCGGCTGCGCGGGGATGTCCAGGAAGTGATGCTGGGCTACTCGGACTCGAACAAGGAATCCGGCGTCATGACCAGCCAGTGGGAGATCCATAAGACCCAGCGCAAGCTGCGCGATATCGCGGCCAAGCACGGCGTCCGCGTCCGCCTGTTCCACGGCCGCGGCGGTTCCGTGGGCCGTGGCGGCGGACCCACGTATGACGCCATCCTGGCCCAGCCCAACGGTGTCCTGGAAGGCGAGATCAAGTTCACGGAACAGGGCGAGGTCATCTCGGACAAATACTCCCTGCCCGAACTGGCCCGGGAGAACCTGGAGCTCTCGCTCGCCGCGGTGCTGCAGGGTTCGGCCCTGCACCGCAACCCCCGGACCTCCGAGGACCAGCGGGAGCGGTACGGACACGTCATGGAATCCATCTCGGATGCCGCGTTCGACCGCTACCGCAAGCTGATCGACCACCCGGACCTGCCCGCCTACTTTATGGCGTCCACCCCGGTGGAGCAGCTCGGCTCGCTCAACATCGGCTCCCGCCCGTCCAAGCGTCCGGATTCGGGCGCGGGCCTCGGTGGCCTGCGCGCCATCCCATGGGTGTTCGGCTGGACGCAGTCGCGGCAGATCGTGCCGGGCTGGTTTGGCGTGGGCTCGGGGCTGAAGGCTGCCCGGGAAGCCGGTCACTCTGCCCAGCTGGTGGAGATGATGGATCACTGGAACTTCTTCCGGTCCGTGCTGTCCAACGTGGAGATGACCCTGGCCAAGACGGACATGGACATCGCCGGCTACTACGTGTCCACCCTGGTCCCGGAGGAACTGCACCACCTGTTCCGCACCATCCGGGAGGAGTACGAGCTCACGGTGGCCGAAGTCCGCAAGCTCACCGGCGAGGACATCCTCTTGGACGCCCAGCCCACGCTGAAGCGTTCCCTGGAGATCCGCGACCAGTACCTGGATCCCATCAGCTACCTGCAGGTTGAGCTGATGCGCCGTATCCGGACCGAGGCGGAGATCAGCGGGGCCGAGATCGACGAGCGCCTCCAGCGGGCCATGCTCATCACCGTGAACGGTGTTGCCGCAGGCCTGCGCAACACCGGCTAGGAACGACCGCTCACTTCCGGCGGCATTTCTTCCGACGCGCGCTCACGTTTTGCCGTTCCAACCCAAACCCCCGCTCACGTTTTGCCGTTCCAACCCCAACCCCCGCTCACTCTCTTGAAGAGAGTGAGCGGGGGTTTGGGTTTAGGGGACAGGATGTGAGCGGGGGTTGGCTTTTTGGCGGCAGGATGTGAGCGGGGGTTTGGATAGGGTGGAGGGCATGCCTTCTTTCCAGACCCGCCTCAAGATCACCGGGCTGCGGCCGGGGAATCCGCCGGAGTCCGTCATGGACGCCGCCGTGGAGGCGCTGGGCACCCGCCACCACGTGGAGGCGCACCAGCTGCAGATTGCCGGCGGAGTGCCGCAACTCAACCTTCGGTTCCTTGTGGAAGCCACCGAGTACTCCGGTGAGAACCAGCAGGCGCTGGAGTCGGCAAGCATGATGCGCGACGCCGTCGAACGCGTCGCGCTGACAGGTGCGCTCAGCGTGCTGCGGCGCAGCCGCGGCAAGTGGCTGCCCGTCTAGCCTGCGTCCGGAATGGGCTCGTCTTCCACCGGGGACCTGTCGCCGCGCCGCCGGGTGACGATCAGCCCCACGACGGCGCCGATCACCAGGCCCACCGCCACCCCGATGAGGGAACTGGCCCAGAACGGCAGCCTGGTGGTCGATCCCGTAAAGTACCCCAGTCCGACGAGCCAGCAGGCCCAGAGGACCGCCCCAGCCCGGCGCACAGTCCGAAGCCGCGCACTGAGACATTTGCGATCCCTGACGCTGCCGAGGTGGCCAGCCGGCCGCCGGGGATGAACCGGGCGCCGATGATGGTGCCATAGGTGGACGACCGCCCGGCCTTGGCCAGTGCCGCATGGATGCCGGCGTGCACTCGGCGCCCCCATTTCCAGCGGTCCAGTACGTGGCTGAGCCGGCGGCGGAACAGGTGGAACACCACCATGTCGCCAATCCAGGACGCCAGGGCGGCGAGCACCAGGACGAGGAACACATTGGCCCGGCCATCCGCGGACAATGCCCCGCCGGTAATCACCACCATCTCCGAGGGGATGGGCGGGAAAATGGCGTCGCCAACCACCAAAGGGATGACCCAGAAATAGAGGGCCGCCCCCAGCTGTCAGCGCTGCCGAAGTCCATTGCCACAAGGTACCGCACTTTTGGCGGGCCGGCGGTGCCTGTGACGGGCACCCACCTGGGGAGGAATACCTCCGCGGCCGTCCGTGCCCGGAACGGATGGTGGAGTGGGAAACTGGCGGCATGCGGATCACGGTTTTGCAGGGCGACATAACGCAGCGGCGGGTGGACGCGGTGGTCAATGCCGCGAATTCGTCGCTGCTGGGCGGCGGGGGAGTGGACGGGGCGCTGCACCGGGCAGCCGGTCCGGAACTGTTGGCTGCGTGCCGTCAGTTGCGGGCAACCGACCTCCAGGACGGACTGCAGACCGGCGCCGCCGTGGCAACGGCCGGATTCCGGCTGCCGGCCCGTTGGGTCATCCACACCGTCGGCCCGAACCGGCATGCCGGGCAGACGAACAGGGCCCTCCTGGTGTCCTGCTTCAGCGAAAGCCTGCGGCTGGCGGACTCCCTGGGCGCCCGCGGACTGGCGTTCCCGGCGGTGGGTGCGGGCGCTTACGGTTGGGCGGCGGATGCGGTCGCACGCGCGGCCCTGGACGCCCTGGCCGGATTCCAGGCGCTGCACCCGGCCAGCGACCTGGAGGTGGTGGAGTTCGTGCTCCACACGTCCGGGGTGGAAGAGGTGTTCAGGGACGTGTTCGGACAGCTTCGCTGAGGTCCAGGGCGCTGCGGTACTCTACCGGCCGGCCTGAGATCGGGTCGACGAAGCGGATGCCGCGGGCCAGCAGCTGCAGCGGTTTCGCGTAGTCGTCGGGGGCTTTGTCCAGCAGATCAGGGTAGAAGGCGTCGTTGACGATTCCCAGTCCCAGCGAGGCCATATGCACCCGCAGCTGGTGGGTCTTGCCGGTGTGCGGTTCCAGCCGGTACTTGGCAAGGCGGCGCCTGCCGGTGCCGCTGCCATCGCTGCCGGAGGCACCTGCCCGGCCGCCGGCGTCGAACGTTTCCAGCTGCTCTATCCTGGTTTCCGCGTTCGGCTCGCCGTCAATGACTTCCGCCAGCAGGTAGCTGCGCGACTTGGTCATCCGGTTGCGGACCACCACGGGAAATTCGACGGCGGGATGTCCCGGTGCGGGCTCCGCGGCGGAGACGCACTCGTACTCCTTCTGCACCTGCCGCTTCTCGAACAGCACCTGGTACTTGCCCCGGGTCTGCGGGTTGGTGGAGAAGAGCAGGACACCGGCGGTCATGCGGTCCAGCCGGTGCATGGGAATCAGGTCCGGCAGGTCCAGTTGGTTCCGCAGCCGCACCAGGGCGGATTCCTGGATGTAGGTGCCGCCCGGAGTGGTGGGCAGGAAGTGCGGTTTGTCCACCACCAGCAGGTGCTCGTCCTGGTGCAGGATGCTCAGTTCTACGGGCAGCCGGGTCTCCGGCGGCAGCGTGCGGTAGTACCAGATGAACGTGTGGTCCCGCAGCGGGGTGCTGCGGTCCAGGGGGATGCCGCCCTCGCCCACGATCTCGCCGGCGTCGAACCGGTCCTCGATGCCCTGCGGATCGATGTGCCCCCAGCGGTGCATCATGTAGTCCATCGCGGTGTCCCAGGGGCCCTCGTCCGGGAGGCGCAGGCGGGTGGCGTTGACGCCGTCGCGCACGGGGAGGGGGGATTGCATCACCGCCCTATTCTACCGGTGCCCCTGGGCGGCCAGCGGGCCCAGGATCCCGCGAACCACCGACGACAAAAAAGTTCTTGACAATAAAAGTTGTCGGTAGCGAGAATAGTGGCATGCAGGAAATTGCAGTCATCGAGGACCCGGCCGCGGCCGAAGCGTCGCTGGACCCCATCCGCACCAGCATCCTGCGGGAGCTGGCCCGGCCCGGCTCCGCAACGCAGTTGGCGGTCCGGGTGGGTCTGCCCAGGCAAAAGGTCAACTACCACCTCAAGGCGCTGGAGCGGCATGGCCTGGTGGAGCTGGTGGAGGAACGGCGCAAAGGGAACGTCACTGAGCGCGTGCTCCAGGCCACCGCAGCTTCCTACCTGATCTCACCGTCCGCGCTGGCCTCGATCTCGCCGGATCCGCACCATTTCTCAGACCGTTTCTCCGCATTCTGGCTGCTGGCGCTCGCCGGCCGGATGGTCCGGGAAGTGGGAAAACTGATAGCCGGTGCGGCCGCTGCCCGGCAGAAACTGGCAACGTTCGCCATCGACGGCGAGATTACATTCCGCACCGCCGCCGACCGGGCAGCCTTCGCGGAGGAGCTCGGCGTGGAGGTCACCCGGCTGGTGGACAAGTACCACGACGACGGGTCCCCACACGGGCGGCGGCACCGGCTGGTCGTGGCCCTGCACCCGGTCCTCAAAGAAACCAATGCCCCCAAAGCAACCAACGAATCCACTCCAGGCAAGGAACAGGACAAATGAACAACAAGCACACCTTTGAAATCGTCCACGACTCTGAGCTTCCCGGTACGCCAGAGCGGGTGTGGGAAGCCGTCACCGCCGGAACCCCGGCCTGGATGTTCCCCACGGACCAGTGGCCCGCCGTCAGGACCGTGGAAGAGTACCCCAGCCACCTGGTATCCAGGATGGAGGGCCCGGACGGCTGGTTCAACCAGCTGGAACACGTCCTGGAGCCGCTGGACGGCGGCCGTGCACGCCTGCACTACGTCCACAGCGGCATTTTCGCCGACAACTGGGATGAGCAGTACGACGGCGCCAGCCGCCACACCGAGTTCTACCTGCACACGCTGGGCCAATACCTGCAGTACTTCGACGGCCGTCCCGTGGTGTTCACCGACATTCAGGCTCCCGCGGCTTCGCAGGCACCGGACGGATTCGCCAAGCTGCGGGAAGCGCTGGGCCTGGGAACCGCCGGGCAGGGGGACAGCTTTGACATGGAGCTCGACGGCGTGGGGCGGCTGGCGGGCGAGGTGGACTTCTCGAACGAGCACTTCCTGGGCCTGCGCACCCAGGACGCCCTGTACCGGTTCTTCGGCCGCAACGCCTTCGGCGCCCCGGTGGGCATGACGGTTCACGATTTCGGCGGCGCCGGAGACTCCGAGACCACGGCCAAGGCGTGGGGTGGGTTCCTGGAACACGTGTACGCGTAGCCACGATTCCCTTTTTGCGCCCTGATCGCCGGAACGGTGCGGGATCGCCGTTCCGTTCCGGCGGTTACGCACACCTCCGGCGATTTCGGTGGACCGGGTCAGGCGACGGTGGCCGGATCAGGCGATGGCGACGGCGGGGGCGTGGATCAGTGACCGGCGCAGCTGGGGAGCGGCGTCCAGCCGGTCCTGGGCGGCGCGGAGTCCCAGTACCGCCGCCTCCAGTTTGTCCGGTGCGAGCGTGAAGGGCAGGCGCAGGTTGCGTTCAAAGGCGCCGCCGATCCCGAACCTGGGGCCGGCCGCGAGCCTGATGCCGAATTCCGGCGCCAGGACCGTGAGGGCCGTGCTGATGGGGGCGGGAAGCCTGCACCAGACGGAGAGGCCCCCGGCGGGAGGAGTCGTCTGCCAGGTGGGCAAGTGTTCCGCGAGCAGGCCGAGCAGGGTTGAGCGGTTGCCCCGCAGCGTGTGCAACAGTGCGGGCAGCGGCTCCTCAAGTGCCCGCACCAGGTGGGCTGCGGCCAGCTGCTCCATGACGGGGCCGCCCAGGTCCAGCGTGGTGCGCGCGGCGGCGAAGCGCTGGATCATCGTTTCGGAGGCTCGGATCCACCCGGTGCGCAGGCCGCCCCAATGCGACTTGCTCAGCGAGCCGATCGATACGATTCCGCTGCCGAAGCCGGCCAGCGGGGTGGTGGCGATGCCGTCGAGGTTGAGGTCACGCAGCGTTTCATCCGCCACCAGCACTGTTCCGGATGCGGCCGCCGCGCGGGCCAGCAGGCGCCGTTGTTCGTCGGGCATGATCATCCCTGTGGGGTTGTGGAAGTCCGGCACGAGGTAGGCGAGCTTGGGCCGCTGCTGGACCAGGGCCGATTCGAGGGCCGGCAGGTCCCAGCCGGACTCGGCGAAGGCCACCGGGACGGGGCGGCAGCGTGCCGAACGGATGGCATCCAGCGCGTGGGGATAGCTGGGGTGCTCCACCAGGATCCTGTCCTGCCGGTCGGCCAGGGTCCGGATGATGATGGTCAAGGCGTGCTGGGCTCCGGACGTAACCATGATCTGCCCCGGCTGTGTCGGCACACCGGCAGCTGTGTACCGGTCCGCAACTGCCTGGCGCAACGGCAGCAGCCCCAAGGCGTCGTAGCCAAACCCCGGCAACAGGGCCGGCAGCTCCGTCAGCGCTGCGGCAAAAGCCCGGTGCACCACTTCGCCGCTGGCGGGCAGTGCGGAATAGGCCAAATCGATCAGCCCTTCGGGGGCGGTCAGGCCCGGTGCCGCCAGCGGGGACGCGGATTGGGGTTGCGGGCCAAATAGCGCCGGCCCGAACGGGGTCAGTTCGGGGATGCGGGTCTTGCCCCGGCTGCCTTGGCCGGTGCTCAGGAAGCCCTGGTCCCGGAGGGTGGCATACGCCGCCGTAACGGTTGTCCGGCTGACCCCGAGGACGGAGCTGAGCGAGCGCTCGCTGGGCAGTGCGGTATCCAGGGCAATCCGGCCGTCCAGGATCAGGAGCCGTACTACGTCCGCCAGCTCGCGGTAAGCCGGCCCCGTGCCGCTGTTCCACGGGCCGAGGAGGCGGGACAAAGCCTGGGGAGTGAGGACAGCCATAGAGCCAGTATCTCAAACTGGCTATGTATTCCAATGCCAGTTGCGTGGAATGGTTGTTTACATGATGACCCGCAGACTCCTCCAACTCTTCACCGGCCTGGCCATGTACGGCATTTCGCTGGCCATGTTCATCCGTGCCGGCCTGGGCCTGGACCCCTGGGATGTGTTCCACCAGGGCGTGGCCAACCGGACCGGTTTGAGCATCGGGGTGGTGGTTATCGTGGTGAGCTTCCTGGTGCTGCTCCTGTGGATTCCGTTGCGGCAGCGGCCAGGCTTCGGCACGCTGTGCAACGCGGTGCTTGTGGGAGTGTTCGCGGACATTGGACTGGCGTTGATCCCGCCGGTTTCCCTCCTGGCCGGCCAAATCGGCCTCCTCGGCGGGGCCATCGTGCTGAACGGCATCGCCTCCGCCTGCTACATCGGGGCACGTTTCGGGCCCGGCGCGCGGGATGGTCTGATGACCGGACTGGCCCGCCGGACCGGCTGGTCGGTCCGGCTGTCCCGCACCCTCATTGAGGTGACCGTGCTGGCCATCGGGTGGCTGCTCGGCGGCTCCGTGGGCGTGGGCACCGTGGTTTATGCCTTGGCCATCGGCCCCTTGGTCCATGTCCTGCTGCCGCGCTTCATGGTTCCTGCGGCACCGCCGAAAGCGGCAAGCAAGCCGGCTCCCGCCAATTGCTGAGTCCCCGCCAGGCCAGCTGCTGTCAGTCAGGCACCGGCTGGCACTGGGGGCAGAAGTAGATGTCCCGCTCCTCCTCGCCGTTGGGCTTGCCCAGGAGGCCGCGCTGGATGGGCGTTCCACACTTGAGGCACGGCCGTCGTTCCCCGCCGTACACCCAATAGCCGGGCCTGCCGGCCATCCTGCCTACAGGAAGGCCCCGGGCATTGAGGACCGTAACGCGGCGGCCCGGTCCCAGGTTGGCCTCTAACAACTGCTTTGCGTCGGTCATCATGGTCCGCACGTCCGCGACGTCGGCCACGGGCGTGGCGGGATGCACCCCCGACAGGAAGCACGCCTCGCAGCGGTAGATGTTGCCGATGCCCGCGAGATTCCGTTGGTCCAGCAACGCCACGCCGATCGGTACCTCCGGGCGGGACCGGACACGGCGTTCGGCTTCATCCAGGTCCCAGTCCGGGCCCAGGAGGTCCGGACCCAGGAATCCCACGACGGAGTCCTCGTTGGCCGTGGCCACCACTTCCAGGATTCCCAGGGAGAAGCCGACGGCGTCCGCAGCGGCCGTCCGCAGTACGCACCGGGCGGTGAATCCGGGCTTCCGCCACCGTCCGCCCGGCGGGTAGACCTGCCAGGCCCCTTCCATTTTCAGGTGTGAGTGGATGGTCAGCCGCTTGTCCTCCGGGCCCAGCACCCGCATCAGCAGGTGCTTGCCGCGCGGGACCACCTCCTCGACGGTCCACCCTGCAAGGTTCAGCGTGGCAAACCGCGGCACACGAAAATCCGAGGCAAGCAGCGCCTGCCCCGCCAGGGCCTGGTGCAGTTGACGGGCCGCCCGCCAGACGGAATCCCCCTCAGGCACGGATCCTCAATCCCTTTGGCGTGGAGTAGGCGCCCGCGGCGCTGAGGGCCGCGGCAACGGGGGTATCCAGGATTCCCTGCCCGTTCACCTTCTCCATGATCAGTTTGTCCACGGCTCCCCGGGTGACCACCCCCACCAGGGCAGCGCCGGCAGCCGCCAGGACGGCGGCGTCATCGCTGAATGCCAAAAGGGTCTTGCCACCGCGTTCCACGTACAGCACCAGCGCACCATCCACCAGCACTACCAGCGCACCCGCCTTCCGCCCGGGACGGTGCCCGGTACCGGCGTCGTCCCGCAGTGCGGGCCAGGGGAGTGCGGCGCCGAAAGGGTTGGCGGGATCAGTGGCTGCAAGGGCCAGGGCCACCGGTTCCGCCTTGGCCAGTTGTGTGTCCTCCGAGTAGGAACGGAGCCGGTCCACGGTGGCGGGAACGGCGAACTGGGCGGCGCCGAGGTGTTCGATGAAGTAGCCGCGCCGGCACCGGCCGGCCTCCTCCAGCCGCGCCAGCACCTTGTACATGAGCCCGAAGCCGCCGAGGATTTGTTCGGCCATGACCGAGCCCCTGGTGACCACGCCATAGCGGTCCAGCAGGAGTTCCGCGGTGGCGCGGGCGTGGATGGTGGCATCGAGTTCGGGCTCGGGAAGGGCGGACCAGCGCCCGGCTGCCGTAGGAGGCGTTGAAGCGCCCTGCGCTCCGTACCGGCCGCCGGCCAGCCCGGGGGAGCCCATCAGGCCGGTGCCGTGGGAGCGGCCCAGCCGGCTCAACCGCGGTGCCCGGGCGCGCGGGGCACGGGCCACCTGCCGGTGCGCTGTATGTCCGCCGGCGATCAGGGACCGGACCGGGGCGAATGTGTCGCCGGTAATCCTGCCGGCCCATGCGAGTTCCCACAGCGCGGTGACCACCTCCTGGTCGCTGAGGACGGCATCCATGCCGCCAGCCACTTCGGTGAGCTGCCGGAAGAAGTAGCCGCCGCCGTTGTTCCGCAGGTGGTCCAGGAGGCGCCGGCCGGCATCCCCGGGCTCGAAGTCAGGGGCAGGATTGAGCGTCAACTCCGCGGAATCAGCGAGGTGGAGGCTGATCCAGCCGTCGTTTCCCGGCAATGATCCGGCGCCCGACCACAGGACCTCACCTGCCGCCATGAGTTCATCCAGCATGGCGGGCTGGTAGTTGGATACCCGGCTTGCCAGGACCAGTGGCTCCCAGGCCGAGGCGGGAACGGGGACCCCGGAGAGCTGGTCGATGGCGGTGATGATGCCGTCCAGGCCGCGCAGGGAGGGTTGGCCGCGCCCGCCGCCGGGGGCCCTGACATGCTGCCAGGACGGCAGGAAGCGCCCATAGGCTGCGGCGTCCACCGGTTCCACTTCGGCGCGGAGCGCGGCCAGGGAGCGGCGGCGGAGCTTGCGCAGCACCTCGGCGTCGCACCATTCGCTTGCAACCGCCTGCTGGCCGTCAGGTGCGGAACTGCCCGATGGTGCCGGTTGACCAGCCGGCCGGCTTTGATCCCCCGGCCCGGATTCGTGCCCGGCCGGCTCCAGTGGTGGGGCCTCGGGCGGGGTGACGTGGGGCCGGAATTCCCCTTCCACGACGCGTCCGTCCGCTGCCAGGCGTTTCAGCGCCGTGCCCACCACGGCAACGCCCAGGCCCAGCCTGGTGGCGGCTTCGGCTGCGGTGAAGGGACCATGCGTCCGGGCATACCGGGACACGAGGTCGCCCAGCGGATCGGCAACGGGCTCGATGAAGGCCAATGGCACACCCATGGGCAGCGGCACGCCAATGGCATCGCGGAGGCGTGCGGCATCCTCGACGGCGGCGAACCGCTCAAACCCGCCGATGTTGACCTTGATGGCGCGATTGGCGCGCTGGAGCGCGGCAAGGTGGGCGGCCGCGTCGGCGATGGTGGCGGGGGTGTCGGGCTGCCCGGTTTCGGCGGCCTCAACCTCCGGAGAGGTTTCGGCGCCCCCAACTGCCGCGGTGGTCTCGGCAGACTCAACCGCCGGGCCCGTGCCCTGCAACCGCGCGGCTGCCTCTTCCGGCGCGAGCGGGCCCAGCAGCCGCAGGAGATCGGCCACTCCCTCCATGCCCCGCGCACGCCGGTCCGGGGTCAGCCGTTGCAGTTCGCGTTCGGTGGCCTCAATGACCTTGGCGTCCAGGAGTTCGCGCAGCTCCACCCGGCCCAGCAGTTCGTTGAGCAGCGTGGAGTCCAGGGCCAGGGCCGCGGCCCGGCGTTCCGCGAGCGGGGAATCGCCCTCGTAGAGGAACTGGGCGACGTAACCGAAAAGCAGGGACTTGGCGAATGGCGAGGGCTGTTGGGTGGTGGTCTCCACAATCCGCAGCTCGCGCCTTTCGACGGAGGCGGCGATGTCCTTCAACGCCGGCAGATCGTAGACGTCCTGCAGGCATTCGCGGACCGTTTCGAGCACGATGGGGAACGTGGGGTACTTCCTGGCCACGTCCAGCAGCTGGGCGGACCGTTGGCGCTGCTGCCAGAGCGGCTGCCGCTTCCCGGGGGTCTGCCGGGGCAGCAGCAGCGCGCGGGCCGCACACTCGCGGAAACGCGAGGCGAAGAGGGCGCTGCCGCCCACCTCGGCGGTGACGATCTGCTCCAGTTCCTCCGGGTCGAAGAGGAACAGTTCGGCGCCCGGCGGCTCGTCTTCCATCATGGGCACCCGCAGGACGATGCCGTCGTCGGCCGCCATGGCCGAGCCGTCCAGCCCATACCGCTGGTGAAGCCGCTGCCCCACCGCGAGGGCCCATGGCGCATGGACGGGCATGCCGAACGGGCTGTGCAGGATCACGCGCCAGTCGCCCAGTTCGTCGTGGAACCGCTCCACCACAAGCGTGGTGTCGCTGGGGACCACCTCGGTGGCCTGCTTCTGCTCGCTGAGGTACTGGATGAGGTTGTTGGCGGCGAAGTCGTCCAGGCCGCTGGCTTTGCACCGTTCGGTGGCCGGGCCGGGATCGGACGCGGACAGTTCGCGGACGAACGCGCCCAGGGCGCGGCCCAGGTCCACCGGGCGCCCCAGGGAGTCGCCCTTCCAGAACGGCAGCTTGCCTGGCTGGCCGAACGCGGGGGAGACCAGGACGCGGTCGTGGGTGATGTCCTCGATCTTCCAGCTGGTGGCGCCGAGGGCAAAGACATCGCCCACCCGCGACTCGTAGACCATTTCCTCGTCGAGTTCGCCCACGCGCCGGCCACCCTTGGGCCCACGCGCCGGTTTTCCGTCCTCGGCCGGGGACGCCGAGCCTTCCGCCTCGGTGCCGATGATGTAGACGCCGAACAGTCCGCGGTCCGGGATGGTGCCGCCGGACGTGACGGCCAGACGTTGCGCGCCGGGACGGCCCTCGATGGTGCCGGCATTCCGGTCCCAGATGATCCTCGGGCGGAGCTCGGCGAATTCGTCGGACGGGTACCGTCCCGCCAGCAGGTCGAGGGTGGCCTCGAACGCGGAGCGGGGGAGGGACGCGAAGGGAGCGGAACGGCGCACGGTGCTGAACCATTCCTCCACGTCGATGCTCCCAAGGGCCGTTGCCGCCACCGTCTGCTGGGCCAGGATGTCCAGCGGGTTGGCCGGGATGGCCAGCCGCTCGATCTTCCCATCCAGCATCCGTTCCACGGTGATGGCCGTGTGGACCAGGTCCGCCCGGTGCTTGGGGAACAGGACGCCTTGGGAGACCTCGCCCACCTGGTGGCCCGCACGGCCCACCCGCTGCAGGCCGCTGGCCACCGACGGGGGCGATTCCACCTGGACCACCAGGTCCACGGCGCCCATATCGATGCCAAGTTCCAGTGAGGACGTGGCCACCACGCACCGCAGCCGCCCGGATTTAAGATCGTCCTCGATCAATGCCCTCTGGTCCTTGGAAACGGAACCATGGTGCGCCCGCGCCAGTACCGGATCCGCGCCGGCGGAACTGCCCGCTTGCGCCATCATGTGCGCGGGTGTGGCCGTTGAAGCGGGAAGGCCCGACGACGGTCCCCCGGGGTGCCCGGCGCGGCGTCGAGCCCTTCCGGAGCGGCGTCGTCCCAGCCGCCGCCCACGGCCACCAGTTGGCGTTCGGCGTAGATTTCGTTGAGCCGGGCGGTGAGGCGTTCGGCGAGGCGCCGGGAATTCGCGAAGACGATGGTGGACTGGTTAGCCAGCACCAGGTCAACAATCTTTTCCTCCACATGGGGCCAGATGGATGCCTGCGGCTGCAGGCCGGAAGCGGGCCCGGAGTCGAACGCCCCCGCAGCGCCCTGCAGGTCCGACATATCCTCCACCGGCACCGACACCGTGAGGTCCCAGTTCTTGCTGGCCGGCGGCGCGACGATCTCCACGGGGGCCGAACCGGCCAGGAACTGCGCCACGAGTTCCCGCGGCTCCACGGTGGCGGAAAGCCCGATGCGTTGCGCAGGTTTGGGCAGCAGCGCATCGAGCCGCTCCAGGGACACCGCAAGGTGGGCGCCGCGCTTGGTTCCGGCCACGGCATGGACCTCGTCGATGATGATGGTGTCCACCTCGGTGAGGGTTTCGCGGGCCCTGGAGGTGAGCATGAGGAACAGCGATTCGGGGGTGGTGATGAGGATGTCCGGGGGGTTGCTGAGCAGGGCCCGGCGGTCTGCTGTGGGGGTATCCCCGGACCGGACGCCCACGGTGATCAGCGGTGCCGGGAGCCCCAGCCGCTTGGCCGTTTGCGTGATGCCGATCAGCGGCGAGCGGAGGTTGCGTTCAACGTCAACGCCCAACGCCTTGAGGGGCGAAATGTAGAGGACGCGCGTTTTGCGTTTGGGTGCCCGGGACCGCTTTCCTTTGGCCGGGGTTTCCGCTGCGGGATCGGGGGGCACCGGGGCTGTTCCGAGGAGGCGGTCCAGGGCCCACAGGAAGGCGGCGAGGGTCTTGCCGGACCCGGTGGGTGCCACCACCAGTGCGTGGGAACCTGACGAGATGGCAGTCCAGGCCCCGGCCTGGGCCGGTGTTGGTTCGGAAAAGGCGCCCAGGAACCAGTCCCGGGTGGCGCGGCTGAACTGGGCCATGGGCGCAGCGGAGCCGGAAGCGCTGCCGGCAGGACGCTGTTCCTGGTTCATGCCTCCATCATGCCCCAAGGCACCGACACCGGGTTTCGACGCCCGCCGCGACCCGGCGTGGATGCCGGACCGCGGCCAGGGCCGCCGGGCCGTGCGCGGTCAGGCCGGTTGGAACGCCCCGATGGAGAGCAACGTGATTTGCGCGTTGCTGCAGGCCTTGGTGGGCTGCGGGAGGAACAGGGAGTCGGTGTCCTCGGGCGGGTAGACCCGGTAGCCGGCGGCATCCACCGGCGAGCAGTCCATGTAGTTGCCGGCCTGCGTGTAGCGCAGTACCGCGGTGCCGGTCTGGCCGGGGGCCAGCAGGACGTCAACCACTCCCGCGGAGTCGTCGCGCGTGGCCGGGGCTCCGATCGGGGCCCCTGCGGCGTCCGCAACCAGGGAGACGCCGGCGAACCCCTTGAGGATGCAGGGTTCGGTTCCCTTGTTGGTGAGGTTGAGCTTCATGTAGACGCTGCCCGCCGCGCCACCGCCGGAGGCATCGGTGGCTGCCGTGAGTCCGGCCGCCTTGCACAGGGCAGGTGCTCCGGCGGCGCTGGTGCCGGGGGCGGGGATTCCGGCGTTGTGGCAGGTGCGGAGGACGACGGCGGGGCCGGGGATGCCGACGACGTGGGCGACTGGCTGGCCTGCCCGGTCGCGGGTGTCGTCGTCGTTTGGGACTGCGGCTGGCTTGGAGCGCACGCGGTGAGCAACAGCGTTGCCGCTGCTGCCGCCGTCGTCAGGGCAATCGCCTGGGAAATTATCTGAGACCTCATGGCACCACCTTCGCCGTACCGGTTGCCCGCGTCAACGATGCCACCTGCCTTGGCGGCAATTTGATGCCCGGATCGTGATGATCCGGTCACTGGAGGGCTCCCGCGGGACGGCATCCGGCATCCTCAGTCTGTCTCCGGTCCGGTGCAGTACGGGCAGTCCTCGGGGCACTCCGTCATGCCGGCACCCCTGCCAGGTCCAGGCCGTCGGCGATGTGGAACAGCCGGCGGCCCCCGGCGGGCGCGGTCACCCACACGATGCTGCCGTCGTCCGTCCTGTCATCCACCACGCCGCTGAAGGCCACGCGGCCGTTCCTGCGGAGTTCCACCAGGTCGCCGGTCTCGACCGGGTCCCAGCGGACAGGGCTTTTTACGCGGCTCGTCATTGAAGTCACGGTTATTCCTTTGCACGGCGTGGTTGCGGCGGCAACTGCCGCCCAATGAAGCCATCAAACAGGGACGCTGCCGCCCAACTCAATGGAGGAGTGACCACGCCCCACGCTTCTTCTTTGTGCAGGCCTCCAGCGGCTCGGTGCAGGGGTCCGGAAGGCCCGTGTGCCACGGGGAAGGGCGGGGTTAGACTGCCTGCGTAAGCGTCGGCGATCGAAGGAGAAGTTCATGGACTACACCGGAAGCCAGTCGGAAAAGGCAGTCACAGCCGGTGAACTGGGCCGCAGCCACATCGGGCAGACAATCAGCTTCCAGCCGAATGAATTCACGGTGGTCTTCGGTAAGCTCGCAGGAATCGCGCGGACGGAAGCCATGGTCTACATCTCCCTGGCAGGGGTGGGAAACGGCACGCACCTGAAGGATGAGTACGACCTGCCGGCTGCCCACGAGGTCTTCGTTCCCGTGGACGTCATCACCAACGCCGAATCCACCATCAAGGATTTGTTCGGCAAGGTCCAAGAGAACCTCCGCGGGACCGGCCACAAGGGCGGCGAAGACCGGACAGACCGGCTGTAGCCCGGAAACCTGGCTGATGGCCGGCATCGTTTTCGATGCCGGCCATCAGTGTTTGGGACGCCAGTGCACCATATCTCTGTTGGAAGGAACATCATGGGCAACGAAGCTGCATGGCAGGAAACCACTACCGCGGGCCGGTTCGCCGGCAGGACCGTCATTGTCACCGGTGCAGGCTCGGGCATCGGTCAGGCAACCGCGCTGCGCGTCGCCAAGGAGGGCGGCCGCGTGATCGCGGCGGACATAAGCAAGGAACGGCTGGATGGCCTTGCAGCCGGGAACCCCGGCCTGGACCTGGTTGCCGTTACCGGTGACATCTCCACCGAAGAGGCTGTGGCGGCAGTGGTGGCGGCTGCCGGCGGCAGGGTGGATGCGCTGGCCAACGTTGCCGGCATCATGGACAATTTCGCCCCCATCCACGAGGTGGACGACGAGGTCTGGGAGCGGGTCTTCCGGATCAACGTCACCGCGCTGATGCGGCTCACCCGTGCGGTGGTGCCGCTGATGCTGGAGGCGGGCACCGGCTCCGTGGTCAATGTCTCCTCGGAGGCCGGGCTGCGGGGTTCCGCCGCGGGTGCGGCCTACACGGCCTCCAAGCATGCAGTGGTGGGCCTCACCAGGAACTCGGCCGTCATGTACGGGCCGTTGGGGCTGCGCTTCAACACCGTGGCGCCGGGCGCCACCATCACCAATATCGAGGCGAACTGGGGCTCGGAGCTGGCGGCAGGGCGGCTGGGTCCGCTGATGCAGGCGAACATCCCGACACCCGCCACCGCTGCGCAGCTCGCCGCGTCCATCACCTTCCTGCTCAGCGACGACGGCACGAACGTCAACGGCGTCGTGCTCGCTTCCGACGGCGGATGGTCGGCACTGTAGCGGGCAGCACCGCCGTCGGCAGGCCCTTAAAGCCAAGCGGACGACGCCGGGTGCGGCCCGTCGTCGTCCGCCCACCAGGGCAGCACCCAGAGGTGCTGCCTAGTACGCCTTGACGCGCTGGTCCACCACGAGGTGGATCAGCGCGAACGTGCGGTCCCGGTCGATGGCGGCCAAGGCGGCGTCCAGGGCCGCCGGCACGTCGCGGTCATCCGTGACCGTGATGCCGAAGCCACCGAACGCCGTGGCCATCAACCCGAAGTCCGGGTTCTTGAGTTGGGTGCCGGAGACCCGCTGCGGGTAATGCCGTTCCTGGTGCGTGCGGATGGTGCCGTACTCCTGGTTGTCCATGACCACCACCAGGGGTGTGGCGCCATACTGGGCGGCGGTTGCCAATTCCTGGCCGTTCATGAGGAATTCGCCGTCCCCCGCGATGGTCACGACGCGCCGGTGCGGCTCGGCCAGCGATGCGGCAATGGCGGACGGGATGGAGTACCCCATGGAGCCGTTGCGGGCACTGAGCATGGACGCATAGCGGCGGGTGGGGAAGTACCGGTGCGCCCAGTTGGTATGTTCGCCGGCCCCGAAGGTCACCACGGCGTCCTCGGTAAGCCGGGGCACCAGGTTGGCCATCAGGGTGTCCATCCTGGCCTGTCCGGCCCCCGGGGCAGCGGGTGGCAGCGCGGCGAAGCGTTCCTGTTCCGCCCGCATCCGGGCCGTCCAGTCACGCCACTCGTCCTTGACCGGCAGGGTGACGCCCTGGAGGTCTCGCACGAAGGCCTCCGGTTTGGCCAGGATTTGCCGGGAAACCGGGCCGGACCGTCCGCGCAGCGACGGGTCCACCGTGACCAGGAAGTTCTCCTTGGTCCAGTCCTGCCGGCAGACGAAGCCATCAGTAATGACATCGCCTGGGACCGTGCCCACAAAGACCAGCAGGTCGGTTTCCTCCAACAGGTCGTAGGTAGGCCGGGGGCGGCCGTACCCGATAGGGCCCACGTAGGACGGCGAATCGAAGGGAACTGTTCCCTGGGTCCGCCACTCGGCAGCGGCCGGGATGTGGTGCCGTTCCAGCCACCCGGTGAGCTGGAGGGCGGCTTCCTGGGTCCAGTCGTTGCCGCCAGTGACGAACAGCGGCTTGCTGGACCTGGCCAGGGCGGCTTCAAGGGCTGCGGAATCCGTGCTGCCCATGCCGCCGGCTGCCACGGGGATCGCCGGATGCAAGGCCGGGCTGACCTGCCGCCGGATCACGTCCTCCGGCAGGCCGACCACCACGGGGCCGGGCCGTCCGCTCATGGCCGCGAACATCGCTTCGGCCACGATTTCGGAGGCCCGCTCCGGGTGGTCAAGGACCATGACCCGCTTGGCTCCGGTATCGAACCAGGACTTGATATCGAACTCCTGGAACGCCTCGCGGTCCCGGTGCGCAAACGGGATGAGCCCTACGAAGAGCAGCATGGGGGTGGAGTCCTGCCAGGCGGTGTGCAGTCCCACATGGGCGTTGGCGGCGCCCGGCCCGCGGGTCACCATCGCCACCCCGGGACGCTGGTTCATCTTGCCGTCGGCCTCGGCCATGTAGGCGGCGCCGCCCTCATGGCGGCAGACGATGGTTTCGATGGCGGACCCGTGCAGGCCGTCCAGCACGTCAAGGAAGCTCTCGCCGGGAACAACGTAGGTGCGCTCCACGCCATGCGCCACCAGGGAATCGACAATGACATGCCCGGCGGACTTCAGGGTTGGCTGCGCGTTCTCCGGCACGTTTGGGCGGAGGTCCTGCGGGTCATCGACGACGGCGGCGGGCTGGGAACGGGATGCGGTCAGGGAGGGCTGCGGCTCTGGAGTCATGTTCTTTCTTTGGTTCGAAGGGTGGCGGAAGGTCCGGGTCAGGTGATGGGTGTCCGGTTGGCGATGACGGGGGAGGTGCCGGTGTAGCCGTCGCGGGTTTCGGCGATGTGGCGGATGCGGGTGCGGCAGGCGTACCAGCCGGCGGTCATGAGGATGGAGGCGATGGCGGTGACGAGCATGGTCAGGGGTGAGTCGATGAAGACCATGACGAGGACGCCGATGAGGAACAGGAGGGAGAGGTAGCCGGTGTAGGGGGCGCCGAACATGCGGAAGGTGGGGCGTTGGACCCAGCCTTTGTCGGCCCAGCGTTTGAGTTGGATTTGGCACAGGACAATGGTGGCCCAGGTCATGATGATGCCGACGGAGGCGATGTTGAGGACGATTTCGAAGGCGTCGGCGGGGACGAGGTAGTTCAGGGGGACGCCGAGGAGGGAGACGGTGGCGGTGATGGCGATGCCGCCGTAGGGGACGCCTGCTTTGTTCATGCGGGAGGCGAAGCGGGGGGCGGAGCCGTTGACGGACATGGAGCGCAGGATCCGGCCGGTGGAGTAGAGCCCGGCGTTCAGGGAGGACAGGGCGGCGGTGAGGACGACGAGGTTCATGATGACGTCTACGCCTTGGACGCCGATGGAGCCGAAGAACGTCACGAAGGGGCTGACGCCTTTTTGGTAGGTGGTGTAGGGGAGCAGGAGGGCGAGGAGGATGACGGAGCCGACGTAGAACACGGCGATGCGGAAGACCACGGAGTTGATGGCTTTGGGCATGATTTTTTCGGGGTTTTCGGTTTCGCCGGCGGCGGTGCCGACGAGTTCGATGGAGGCGTAGGCGAAGAGGACGCCTTGCATGAGGATGATCATGGGGAGCAGGCCGGTGGGGAAGATCCCGCCGTGGTCGGAGAGGAGGCTGATGCCGACTTGCTGCCCGGTTACGGGGGTGCCGAAGATGACGAAGTAGGTGCCGATGATCAGGAAGGCGACGAGGGCGGCGACTTTGATCAGGGCGAACCAGAATTCCATTTCGCCGAAGACTTTCACGGAGACGAGGTTCAGGGCGAGGACGACGACGAGGGCGGTCAGGGCCCAGGCCCACTGCGGGACCTCGGCCATCCAGGGGATGTAGTTGCCGAAGAAGTGCATGTAGAGGGCGGCGGCGGTGATGTCCACGATGGTGGTGGTGGCCCAGTTGATCCAGTAGAACCAGCCGGAGACGAACGCGGCTTTCTCGCCGAAGAATTCGCGGGCGTAGGAGACGAAGGAGCCTGAGGAGGGGCGGTGCAGGACCAGTTCGCCCAGGGCGCGGAGGATCAGGAACGCGAAGAACCCGCAGACCGCGTACGCGATGACCAGGGACGGGCCCGCGGCGTTCAGGCGGCCGCCGGCACCCAGGAACAGGCCGGTACCGATCGCACCGCCGATCGCGATCATCTGGATCTGCCGCGGCTTGAGGTTCTTGTGGTAACCCTTGTCCTCCGCGTGCAGGGAAGTCTCAGACGCATGCGCGTGACCACCATCAATCAAATGGTCCGGCTCAACCTCGTCATTGGGGTTGTTGGGCATGGGGATTCCTTTCGATCCGGAAAAGATCTTGTTGGTTGGGGAACTTAGAAGACTGACCAGCCGGTGCGGTCGGAGAGGTCGGCCAGGGCCGCCGTGCCCGCGAGGGAATTGCCTTTGGCGTCCAAGCGGGGGCTCCAGACGCAGATGGCGCACTGGCCCGGGACGATGACCAGGATGCCGCCGCCCACTCCGCTTTTGCCGGGCAGGCCCACGCGGTACGCGAACTCGCCGGCGGCGTCATACATGCCGCAGGTCAGCATGATGGAACCGATCCGCTTGGCCTCGCTCGGGGACAACACGGCCCCCGGGGCTCCCTGGCCGTCGTTGGCAAGGAACAGGCCCGCCTTGGCCAGCTGGACGCAGGTCATCATGATGGAGCACTGGCGGACGTAGTTCTCCACCACTGCCGCGGCCGGCTGGGTGAGGTTGCCGAAGTCCTTCAGGAAGTGGGCCAGGGCCAGGTTGCGGCTGCTGCCGGCCAGTTCACCGGCAGCAGCGGCCTCGTCAATGTACGGTGCCGGACCCCCCTCCCGGCCTGGTTGTCCTCCGGTACCCGCCTGCCGGGTGAGGAACTGCAGGAGGTGCCCGACGGCGTCGGACGTCTCTTCCATCAGGTGGTCCGTGACCACCAGGGCGCCGGCGTTGATAAAGGGATTGCGCGGGATGCCGTGCTCGGCTTCGAGCTGGACCAGCGAGTTGAAAGCTGTTCCGGATGGTTCGCGCAGCACCCGTGACCACAGCATGCCGGACCGGCCGCCCTGCAGCGCCATGGCCAGGGTGAACACCTTGGAGATGCTCTGGATGGAGAACGGGACGTCCGCGTCGCCGGAGCTGAAGACCTTGCCGGAGGTGGTGGCAACGGCGATGCCAAAACGGTTGAAGGGAACGGCGGCCAGGACTGGGATGTTGCCGGGTACGGCACCGGCTTCCTTCCGGGGCCGGTGCTCCCGGACGATTTCCTCGAGGAGGATGTCCAGGGGCGGTGCGCTGAGTGTCGTGGTCATTTCCTGCCTGAAGTGTTGTTGGAGGCAGCCCACTCCTGGAGATGGAGCAGTGCCACCAGTGAGTCCCGGGGACTGCCGAAGTTGATGCCGGTCACCCGGGCGGCCTTGGCCACCCGGTAGTAGACGGTGTTCTTGTGGAGGTTCATGCTCCTGGCGCACTCGGCGACGTCGAAGGCGGCGTCGAAGTAGGCGCGGAGGGTGGCGGCGAGCTCGGCGTCCTCCTGCAGGAGGGCGGCCAGGCTGCGGTGCCGGAAGGGCGAGGCCTGGAAGTTGCGGACCGCCTCGCGGTACAGGATTTCCGCTTCGAAATCGGCCACTCCCGCCACGGTGCCGGGTTCTGCGGTGCCCACGCAGGCCAGCAGCGCCTCCGTTACACGGGTCACCGTGTGGAGGGACAGCAGGTCCGGCACCAGGGGGCCGACGGCGGCGAACGGGGTGATGCCGAGGTGTTTCCGGGCGTCCCGGACGATTGCCTCGGCCAGGGACCGAAGCCCCGGCTCCGCGGTGCTGGACTGCAGGTCCGGGACGATGATGGCCGTGTCACCGTTGAACTGGCCCACGACGGCGGAAGCCTTGTACGCGGCCGCGTGGATGGAGGCGAGGTTGGCCAGTTCGCCGTGCTTGAGGGCGGCGTCGTCGGCCCGCGAATCGGCGTCGGACATGCCCATCAGGATGAGCGCGGCAGGAGCTTCGGACGGGATTTTTCCGCTGTGCGCACCGGCGGCGGCTTCTGCCGGACCCGACAGGATCCGCGCAATCCGGTCTTCCCGCATGTGGACCGACTGCTGGTTGCGGTAGCGGATCAGTTCGGCCGAGACGCGGGCAGCGGACCCGGTCAGGACATATTCGACGTCGGGCCCGAAGCCTGCACCGGTCTCCTGCAGCCAGATGTATCCCATGATCCGCTCGCCGGCAAAGAGCGCGATGGCAACCCGCTCCCGCAGCCCGTCCTGCGGCCTCGCCGGGACGCGGACGGGTTGCCGGGTGCGGTGGAGTTCCCGGTAGGCGCCCAAGTCCTTGAGGAGCAGTTCGTACTTCCGTGGGCCGCGGCGGGCCAGGATGGACGCCTTCCGGAGCTCATCGATGTCATTGGTGACCGTGGAATAGGCAAGGACTTTGTTGGCCGCATCCTCAATGAGCACGTGGCTGGACGTGAGCCGTGCCGTGGTCTGGGCGATCGCAAACAGGTCTTCCTCGAGCAATGTCAGGACTTCGCTCTGGTAGCTGCGCGGCTGGATCCGGTCCTTGGCAATCGACAGCAGGCTGTCCCAGTCTGCAGCAGGATCCACCAGCAGCAGCCCCGACCCCGCTGCGCGCAGGAGCTCCTCCGCTTCGGCGAGGTCGTCCCGGCGGCCTTTCAGTGCGACCACCGGGGGCGGATCCTCCAGGAGGCGCCGGAGGGCCGGCAGGGCGGACCGGCCGCGGACCCCGATGAGCAGGACGAAGGCTTTGGCGGCGTCCACCGCCTCATCGTCGGCGTCGACGATCAGGAACCGTTCGATGTCCGGCGCCGAAGGGCCGGGCCGGAGGATGAGGCTGGCGAAGCCAAGGGGAAGATCCGAGAGGATGTCATCCACCGTAACCGCGGCCATGGTTGTCCTTTTGCGTTGATCCCGCCGGACGGCTTTGTCCGGTCACCTCATGCTATCCAGCCGCAGGGGGCAGGATTATGGAATCTGTTCCAAGACAACTGGCCCGTTTTTGGTTTCCAGTCTGAGGCGGACGCGCTGCCGGGGAAACGGCGTGCCCGTGCGGCAACGCCCAATGGCGGGCCGGCACGGCCGGCCCGCCATTGGTGCGGTGTGAGGGTGTGCCCGGGGTGTCTAGATCCAGGCCGGTGCCGCGGGCACCGGGGTGACGGATCCGGCGTCGTGCCTTGCCGTGGTTCCGTCCGTGCCGCGGCCGGTGGCCCACTGCGCGATGGCGGCCAGTGAACCGGAGACCACGGTGGGCGACGCGGCCGCGGTGTCCCCGAAGGCCAAGTCCGTCCCGTCCACGGTGACGAGGAGTCCGGCGTCGCTGCCGCGGGTGTGCCAGGCGCCGCTGATGTCCGTGAGCAGCCGTTCCAGGACGGGGGCGGGGATGTCCTTGAAGGTGGCCCCGTTGTCCAGGTCCACGGCGTGGACCCAGACTTCGCGGGTGCGCATCCACACGGTCTCCTCGGCCGGGACGGTCCTGCCCTGGACGGTTTTGACCTTGTGGTGCCAGTTGTCGGCGGGCAGGTCGCGCCATTCGACGTTCAGGTGCACGGCGGAGTGGTCGAAGAGGTTCCGCAGGGCGATTGGGGACAGCGTCGCGCCGAAGTCGATCTCGTGGTTGCGGACTTCCACGGACGGGTACATGGGTGTTTCCATCCCGGTGGCAGCCCACTCGACCAGGCGGGCGATGGCCCGGGCGTTGTAGCCCACGTGGGCTACAACGTGGCGGCGGGTCCATCCCGGCAGCAGCGAGTCCGCGTCCAGTTCCGCGTCGGGAAGCTCGTTGAGCTTGCGGGCGAAAAACGCGGTGCCGCGCCGGGCCTGCAGCAGCCCGTCGAGCAGGACGGGGTCGGTGGCCTGGTCGTGCCGGGCAACCATCAGGCTTCCTTGACCACGCGGTTGGTCAGCCGGCCCAGGCCCTCGATGGTGGTGACCAGGACCTGGCCCTCCTGCAGGTAGCGCTTGGGATCCTGGGCGTGGCCCACACCGCCGGGGGTGCCGGTGGCGATCACGTCGCCCGGGTTGAGGGTGATGATGGTGGAGATGTAGGCGACCAGGAATTCGGGGGTGAACACCAGGTCCGAGGTGGGGGTGGACTGCTGGACGTCGCCGTCCACGGCGGAGGTCATGAGCGGGCCGGGCGTGAATTCGTCCTTGGTGACCAGTGCGGGGCCGAACGGCGTGGACTTTTCCCAGGTCTTGCCCTGCAGCCACTGGATGGTGCGGAACTGGTAGTCGCGCATGGAGATGTCGTTCAGGACGGCGTACCCGGCGATGTGGTCCACGGCTTCGGCTTCGGGGATGCGCCGGCCGGCCTTGCCGATGACGACGGCGAGTTCTGCTTCCCAGTCCACGGTGTCCGATTCCTGCGGCAGGGCCAGGTCATCGTTCGGTCCGATCAGGGATTCGGCGTACTTGGCGAACAGGGTGGGGTACTCGGGAACCTCCCGGCCCATCTCCTTGATGTGGTTGCGGTAGTTGTGGCCCACGCAGATGATCTTGCCGGGGTAAGGCACGACGGCGGCGAGGTCGGCGCCGTCGTACGCGTGGGTTGCGCCGTTGGCTTCCTTGGCGGTGGTTTCCCAGTTGGGGTCCTTCAGCAGGGCCCCGACGTCGGCGAACCCCGGGATTTCGGTGAGGGTGTCGCCGTCCTGGCGGACCGCCGTCGTGCTCTTGCCGTTGCCTGTGCCGTTATCCAGGCGGAGGGTGAGGAGTTTCATTACTTGGTGCGTCCTTCGATGTAGGTGCGGTTGAAGTTCAGGCGCTCAAAGATCGGTGCGTCGCTGAACCGGAACAGATCAAACTCAGATTCGGCCTGCAGCGACCAGGCAGCCCAGGACGGGACCACGAAGAGGTCGCCCTTGGCCAGCTGCTTGGTTTCGCCGTTCAGGGTCACGGTGCCGGTGCCTTCGAAGACCTGCCAGACGCTGGAGCCCACCTCGCGGACGGCTTCGGTGGTGGCGTCGGCGCGGAGCCGGTGGAACTCCGCGCGGATGGTGGGCATGACGTCCCCGCCGGTGGTGGGGTTGGTGTACCGGATGGCGGCGTGGCCCTGGGACACCGTGGCCGGGTGGCCTTCGTCCTCAAGGAGCAGCTGTTCGCGCAGCGCGGCGTCGGTGTACTTCCACCGGTACGCGGCGATGGGGGAGTTGGTGGTGTCATCGAGCCCCGAGAGGGGGCGCAGCCCTGGGTGGGCCCAGAGCCGCTCGGAGCGGGAGATGTCCGGGGTGGCCTCGTCGGTGACGCGTTCGGTGCCGAACTCGAAGAACCCGGCGTCCGCGTAGTGCACGAATGGGATGTCCAGGCCGTCAATCCACGCCATGGGCTGGTCGGTGTCGTTGTGGTGGCCGTGGAAGTTCCAGCCCGGGGTGAGCAGGAAGTCGCCGCGGGACATCCGGACCGGGTCCCCGTTCACCACGGTCCAAACCCCTTCGCCTTCGACGACGAACCGGAACGCGTTCTGGGAGTGGCGGTGCTCCGGGGCGGTCTCACGGCCGCCCAGGTACTGGATGGCGGCCCACAGCGTGGGGGTGGCGTACGGGGTGCCGGCCAGGCCGGGGTTGGCCAGCGCGATGGCGCGGCGTTCCCCACCGCGGCCCACGGGCACCAGGTCCCCGGCGCGGGCGGCCAGCGGGTACAGGTCCTCCCACCGCCACACGTGCGGAACGGCCTTCGGGGACGGAACCATAGGCATCAGGTCCGCGATCTCCGTCCACAACGGAATCAGGTTCCCTTTATCGAAATCCTTATACAGCTGCCCCAACTGGGCAGCCTCTTCCGGAGTGGGCTCGGGGACATGGTGCTCCTGGGCCACGGTTTCATGTGTTTGGTTTTCAGCGCTGATGGACACTGGCCTTCTCCTTGCGTGCGGACTGACTGCGGCGTGGATTCGACCTTAGGGAAAGCGGGCTGTGATCCCCAGCATATTCTGGCTGGCAGAATATTCCTCGGAGTGGCGTGTCCGCCCGGGTCAGCTCCCCACTGCGCCGTCCGCCGGGTTGGCAGCGATGTCCAGCTCCAGCTGGCGCCGGGTTTCCATCATGACGCCCACCAGCCCGGCGTCGAACAGTGGCCGGAACCTGGCTACCGGCGTGGCTACGCTCAGCGCACCCACCACCATTCCCTTCCCGTTGTGCAGTGCCATGCCAAAGGCGCTGATGCCTTCCTCCGTGCCCTCGAAGTTGGCCGCGAAGCCGTTGGCGCGCACGGATTCAAGCTCGCGAAGGAACGCCGGATACTCGGCCTCGGGGATGTAGTCGCCCGCGAGCTCAGCATTCGGGCTGCGGAACAGCTGCTCGAGCATGGCGGGATCCATTTCGGCCAGGATGGCCTTGCCGCCGGAGGCCTTGTGTGCCGGGAGCAGCGTGCCCTGGCGGTCGCCAACGCGCAGGATGTTGCTGCTTTCCACCGTGTCCAGGAAACGGACCTTGGTGCCCACCCGGATCATGAGGTTCACGGTCTCGTTGGTGCGGGCGCACAGCAGTTCCATGTGCGGCCGGGAGATGTCGCGCAGCTGCCGTGTCCAGCTGAACCCTGCGGGTCCGGCCCCCATGGCGGGACCGGGAACGTACCGCCGCGTTTCGTCCTGCACCGCGAAGCCCCGGTACACCAGCATGGCCAGCAGCCGGTGTGCCGTGGAGGGTGCCACGCCGAGCTCCGCCGCGGCGTCCTTGAGCCGCAGGCTCCCCACGTCCCGCAGCAACTGGAGGAGTTGCAGGGCGTTGTCCACCGCCTCGATCGAGTAGGTGGGTTTCCGCCGGGCAGGAAGATTCTGCATGACAGAATCTTATGGGCGCGCTGGTATGACTGCCAGCACAGTGGTGGGATGAATCACACAACTTCCGCTGCAGTGCCGCAGCGCACGGCCGCCCCCGCCCCGGGCGCAGGCCTTTCCGGGTTTCCCCGGCGTTCCGTGCTCGCCGTCCTGGTGTGCTGGCTGCTGGTCGTTTTCGACGGCTACGACCTGATCGTCTACGGCACCGTCCAAGGCTCGCTCATCAGCGACACCGGCTGGGGCCTGACCAAGGCAACGGCTGGAACGATCGGATCCATGGCCTTCGTGGGCATGATGATCGGAGCCGTTTTTGCCGGACGGATGGCCGACACCTGGGGCCGCCGCCGCACCATCATCTACTGCGCCGTAGTGTTCTCCCTCTTCACCATCCTCTGTGCGTTTGCCCCGAGCGCCCCGGTGTTCGGCGGCCTCCGGCTGCTGGCAGGCATTGGCCTGGGCGGCCTGGTGCCATCGGCCAACGCCCTGGTGGCCGAGCTCGTTCCGGAAAAGTGGCGGTCCACCATCGCCACCCTCATGATGTCCGGTGTCCCCATTGGCGGTTCAATCGCCGCGCTCGTGGGTATTCCGCTGATCCCGGCCTTCGGCTGGCCGGCGATGTTCCTGGTGGCCGTCGTGGCCCTGGTGGTGGTGATCCCGCTGGGGCTCCGCTACCTGCCGGAAACCCTGGCACCCAAGACAGCCGCCGGCAGCACCGCGAAGGCGTCCGCGGGATTCGGGACCCTGCTGAGGGCGCCCTACCTTGGCACCAGCCTGCTGTTTGCGGTGGCCACCCTGGTGACGCTGTTTGCCTGGTACGGCCTGGGAACGTGGCTGCCCAACCTCATGCAGCTGGCCGGTTACAACCTGGGCTCCGCGCTGACCTTCGCCCTGGCGCTCAACCTGGGCGCCGTGGCCGGGTCAGTCCTCACGGCCTGGGCCGGCACCCGGTTCGGTCCCCTCCCCACTGCCATCGCGGCAGCGGGCGTGGCCGCCCTCGCCCTGGTGGTGCTGGTGACCGGACCGCCGGTCGCCGTCGTCTACCTCATGCTGGTGCTCGCCGGCGTGGGAACGCACGGCACCCAGTGCCTGATCATCGCCGCAGTGGCCAGCCACTACCCGGCGCACCTGCGCGGCACCGCCCTCGGCTGGGCGCTGGGCGTCGGCCGGATTGGCGCCGTGGCCGCGCCGCAGGCCGGCGGGCTCCTGCTCGCAGCGGGACTGGGCGTCAATTCCAACTTCCTGGCCTTCGCCGGAGCAGCAGCCGCGGCGGCGGTCCTGATCGCGGCCGTCGGCACCAAAATCAAGAAATCAACAGCAGTAGGAGCTACCAATGTCTAACGTCAAAGAGTCCACCGATGTCCTCGTGGTGGGCGGCGGCATGGCCGGGCTGGCCGGAGCGCTCGCCCTGCGCGAAAACGGCGCCGACGTCACGCTGGTTGAAGTGGCACCGGCCTTCGGCGAAGTGGGAGCCGGGCTGCAGATGGCCCCCAACGCGTCCCGGGTACTCAAGCGCTGGGGACTGCTGGAGAAAGCCCTGGAAATCGGCGTCCAGCCCAAGCACCTGGTGTTCCGCGACGCGGTTACGGGGGAGGAACTGACGCGCCAGACCCTGCGAGGCGAGTTTGAGGAGCGCTACGGGGCGCCCTACGTGGTGATCCACCGCAGCGACCTGCACCGAATCCTGCTCGAGGCCTGCCAGGCAGCCGGCGTGACCCTGGTGAACGATGTCCTGGTGCAGAAGGTGGAAACCGACGGTGACCGGGCGCGGGCCTACACCGCCAAGGGCGAGGTGTTCGAAGCCGACGCCATCCTGGCCGCGGACGGGCTCAAATCCACCCTGCGCGGCACGGTTGCCAATGACGGTCCCGTGAACTCGGCCTATGTGGCCTACCGGGGAACCGTGCCGATCACGGAGGAGACCCCCGCTGCGGACCTGGAGGACGTCATCGTCTACCTCGGCCCCAACTGCCACCTGGTCCAGTACCCACTCCGGAAGGGCCAGCTGCTCAATACGGTTGCCGTGTTCAAGTCGGCATCATTCGAGCGCGGCGAAGAGCAGTACGGCGGCGTGGACGAACTCGAGGCGGCCTACGCCGGCTGCGTCCCCGCGGTGCAGGCGGCCCTGAAGAACTTGGCCACCGGCATCCGCTGGCCCATGTACGACCGCAATCCGATCGACAACTGGGTGTCCGGCCGCATGGCGCTGATCGGCGATGCCGCCCACCCGATGCTCCAGTACCTGGCCCAGGGTGCGTGCCAGGCGCTGGAGGACGCGGCAGTGCTCCAGGATGTGTCCCGGAACCAGGTTTTCACCCCCGAGGGGATCGACGCCGGTGCCTGGGAGGATGCCTTCCGCGAGTTCAATGAAACCCGCGCAGCCCGCACCGCCCGCGTGCAGCGCACCGCCAGGATCTGGGGCGAGTCCTGGCACGTCGGCGGCGTGGCCCGGGTGCTTCGGAACATGCTGTTCAAGAGCCGCGGCGACAACAACTTCCAGTACAACGACTGGCTGTACGGCCGCGGCGAGCCCGGCGTTCCGGCAGAGGTGCCGGCCGGGGCCAAGCTCGTGGAAGCCTAAGCAGCGCGATATGAAGGCGGGCGTACGACGACGGGTGGCTCCCGGCGTCGTACGCCCGCCTCTTTGCCGGGTCGGCCGGATCCTCCCTGGACCGCCCGTTGCTAGGCTTCAGATCATGGGGCAAAGTTCGGGGGCAGGGCAGTGGGATGGCGGGCTGCTGAGCGCCGAACAGTCCAGGCTGGCTGAGGGGTGGCTTGGCTCGCCGAAACTTATCGCCGACCTGTCCTGGGGGATCGTGGACACCAAGGTCCTCAAGGTCCGGGCGGCCACCGGGCAGGTAATCATCAAGGCTGCCGGACCTTCGAACCACCACCTGGGCCGCGAGGTCGCGGCCCACAACGCCTACACACGGCCGCTTGCCCGGCGCGGCCGGGCAGCCCGCCTGCTTCATTCAGACCCGGACGCCAACATCCTGGTGACTGAGTACCTTGAGGGCGTTCTGGTGGAGGCAACCCCGGCCGAGCAGGTCCCGGAGACCTACGCCCAGGCCGGCGAACTGTTGAAGGTGCTTCACAGCCAGGAGCGCCGCTGCGATGACACCTGCGAAGCGCGGGCCACGGCGAAGGCGTTTGCGTGGTTGGACCGGGACCATCGCATCGATCCATCCATCGAGTTGGAGGCACGGAGTCGCCTTGCGGAGTACCGGCCTGCCCCCATCACCGTAGTTCCCACCCATGGTGACTGGCAGCCGCGGAACTGGCTCATCCACAATGGCGAGCTTCGGATTATCGACTTCGGCAGGTTCGATTTCAGGCCGGCCGCCACTGATCTGTGCCGGTTGGCGGTGCAGCAATGGCGGGGAAGGCCGGAGCTCGAGAAGGCCTTTCTGGAGGGATACGGAGCTGACCCCAGGTCCATGGAGGTGTGGCGCATCGACTTGCTCCGGGAAGCGATCGGTACGGCGGTCTGGGCGTACCAGGTGGGGGATGGGAACTTTGAACGGCAAGGCCACCGCATGCTTCGGGAGGCCCTGGACCGCTTCCAGCTGTCCTAGCCTTCGTCGAGTCGTATGTGGTGCGCCTTTACCCCTTCCCCCAATACCTTCACCCCGGGACACCGGCTGGTGCTGCCGTTTACCTTGGGCTGATCAGGCGGGGGCCGGGCCCGTCGATTCCCGGACCGTCAGGTGGGTGGGCATGACGGCGAGTTTCCGGGTGGCGCTTCCCGGGAGGGGATTGAGCTGGGCCAGGAGCATGGACACCGCCACCCTGCCAGCCTGCTCGATGGGGCTGGAAATGGTGGTCAGCGGCGGATTGCAGAAATCGGCGCCGAAGATATCGTCCGAGCCGATGATGCTCATGTCCGCAGGCACCCGGATGCCGCGGGCCTGCAGCCGCTGGAGCATGCCAATGGCGAGCAGGTCGTTGAACACGATGCAGGCCGTGGCCCCGGTGCGGACAGCGGCATCCGCCGCGGCCGCCCCGGACGTTGTCTTTGGCGCGTAGGGGCCAATCCGGTGGACTTCCATTCCCCGCTTCGTGGCGTCCTCTTCGAACACCTTCCATCGCATCTGGTTTGACCAGGAGGTGGGAGGCCCGGCGACGTAGCAGACTTTGTGATGGCCCAGCGATGCCAGGTGCTCCAGCGCCTGGATGATGGCCGACGGCGTATCGATCATCACGGTGGGAGCGCTGGTGGACGCGCGGTTGAAAGTGACCAGTGGCTGTGTCTGGGAGACTTCCGTCAGCTGGGCGTCGGTCAGGCGGGACGCCGCCAGGATGAAGCCATCGGCGGACTTGCGCATTTTGTGCAGCGCATCCAGTTCCATCTCGCTGGACTCCTCCGTGTCCACCAGGAGCTGTGTCACGCCGGCTGCCTTGAGCTGGTGCTGGGTACCCCGGATGATGTCGAAGTAGAACGGGTTGGTGATGTCGGGAACCAGCACGGCCACGGCATTCGTCCGCCCCGAGCTGAGGCCGCGCGCCTGCGAGCTGGGAATGTAGTTGAGTTCTGCGGCTGCCTCTTCGATCCGGACCCGCGTCCGCGGATTGACCCGCTCGGGCCGCGAGAGCGCCCGTGACACCGTGGACGTGGCCACGCCCGCAAGCTCGGCAACATCCCGGATGGTGGGCGGACGGTCCCGCCGGGCGTTTGCGTCTCCGGCCCCCTGCGGAGCGGGTTCCACCGATGGATTAGCCATAGTTGCCGACCTTTCATCGCTGGCTTGGAGAATCCGCCGGCAGCATCCGCGCTGCGTTTCTCCGACTTGGGATGATCCAATGACACCACTCATGGCAACTTTTGGCAACCGCTTGCCGCAAGCTTTCCAATTTCCTAGACTGACTCTCGAGTCGCCTGCAGTGATTTCCGCCACAAGACGGATGTGGCCATGCGGGTGTCCTAGAGGAGAAAAAACAATGAGGTTTAAATCGACTACTGGGCTTGCGGCGATCGTCACGGCTGCAGCGCTCGCCTTGACCGGGTGTGGATCGAAGCTCCGGCAACGGGGGCGGCTCAACCAGCTCGGACGGCAAAGTGGACGGCACCGGGAAGACGCTGAGCGTCCTGGTGAACGTTTCCAGCCAGTACCCGGAACAGCAGAAGCAGTGGCAGTCCGATATTGCCGCGAAGTTCAAAGCTGAGACCGGCGCCGACGTGAAATTCGAGACCTTTGCTTCGGCCAACGATGAACTCACGCGGATCCAAACGTCCGTGGTCTCGGGCCAGGGCCCGGACGTCTACAGCCTCGGAACCACGTTCACCCCCACGGCATATGCCACCAAGGCCTTCGTGACCCTCTCCGACGACGACTGGAAGAAGGTGGGTGGCAAGGACCGCTTCAACCCGGCAACCCTGGGAATCTCCGGGCCGGACAAGGACCACCTGGCCGGCATCCCGTTCGTCAGCCGGCCGTTCGTCATGGCGTACAACAAGGACCTGTTGGCTGCGGCGGGCATCGACAAGCCTGCCACCAACTGGGATGACCTGGCCGCCCAGGCCAAGAAGATGACCAAGGACGGCACCTATGGCATCGCCACCGGATACAAGGACAGCTTCGATCCCTGGAAGTTCATCTGGGCCATGTCCGTCCAGGCCGGCAACCCGCTGGTGGACGGCAACAAGCTGAAGATGGATGACCCCACGGTCAAGAAGGCCTACGAAACGTACTTCGGCTGGCTCACCAACGACAAAGTGGTTGACCCCGCATCGATTGGCTGGAGCAACAGCAACGCCGTGGCTGCCTTCGCCAGCGGCAAGGCCGGGTACCTGATGATGACCACGTCCAGCTCGATTCCCACCCTGGACAAGTCAGCCGTCGCCGGCAAGTACGAATACGCCCTGATGCCCACGATTGCTCCGGGCCAGACCCAGTCCAAGTCCGACGGCGATGCTGCCAGCATCCTCTCCGGCGACAACCTGGTGGTGGCCGACTACTCCAAGCAGAAGGACTTGGCCTTCGCCTACATCAAGCTGATCACCTCCAAGGACGAACAGCTGAACTACCAGAAGGTCTTCGGTGACCTTCCGGCCAACGCCGAGGCCCTCGCCACCCTGACCGACGCCAAGCTCAAGCCGCTGGCCGATGCTGCCGCCAAGTCAAAGGCCACCCCGTTCACGGGCGCCTGGGGCGATATCCAGCTGGGCCTGCTGAACGTCACTGTCCAGTCGATCCCGGACCTGGCCGCCGGCAAGGTGGACGGATCCGCCCTCGATACCCGGATCAAAGACGCCCAAAACAAGGGCCAGGCTTCCCTGGACCGGGCCTCCAAAGGATAAGTTCTGATGTCAACCGACGCCTCTCATGAAGTACGGCCTGCGGTGGAATCCGCCGCAGGCCGGGCGCCCCGGACCGCCAATGACGCCGGGCAGCAGCCCGGCCCCAAGGACGGCCCGCGGCACAAGGGCCTGAGCGAGCGGAACCGTCCGCTCTGGATGCTGATCCCCGGCGGGGTCCTGATGATCATCATCATCGTGGTGCCGCTGCTGCTGGGCATTTACATGTCCATCCTCAACCTGGACCAGTACACGCTGCGGAAGTGGGTCAGTGCACCAATCATCGGAGTCGAAAACTTCGTTGAAGCCGTCACCAACTCGCCGCTGCTCCACGCCGTGTGGCTCAGCGTCAGCTACTCGCTGCTTGCCATGGTGGTGACCCTGCCGCTGGGCATTGCCGCCGCCGTGGCAACCCAGAACGCCTTCAAGGGCCGCGCCCTGATCCGCTCGGTCTTCCTCATCCCGTATGTCCTGCCGTCCTTCGTGGTGGCCACCGTCTGGCGGACCATGCTCCAGCCCGGCGGCATCGTGGACGAGGCCCTGGCCACCGTGGGAATCCACGTGGGACTCTGGCTCAACGGACCGCAAACCTTCTGGACGTTGGTCCTGGTACAGATCTGGGCTTCCTGGCCGTTCATCTACCTGCTGGCATTGTCCGGCCTGCAGTCCGTGGACCACGAGGTGCACGAGGCCTCAGCCCTGGACGGGGCGTTGTGGTGGAACAAACTCCGCTACGTGATCTTCCCGTACCTGAAGGGCCCGCTGGCCCTGGCCTTCCTGATCGGAATGCTGCACCACATCAACAACTTCACCCTTCCGTTCGTGCTGTTCGGGGTCCCGGCGCCAACGGACGTGGAAGTCCTCCCCATCCTGACCTACGTCACCAGCTTCCAGAGCTTCCGCTTTGGGCTGAGTGCTGCGATGGCCTTCATTTCCCTGGTGCTCATCGCCATCCCGTTGTTCGTCTACCTCCGCGCCGTGAAGCTTGACGACGCCGACACCCCAGGAGCGAAGAAATGAGCGCCACCATCGCCGGTCGCCGGAGCGCGCCGACCGCGGACGTCGAGCGTCCGGGCTCACACCGCCAGCACGAGGTGCTGCGGCTCCTGCCCGGCCCCCTGCTGGTCATCATCCTTGTCTTCCTGGGTGCACTCGTCCTCATTCCGGTGCTCTACATCTTCCTGGCATCGGTGAACTCGGACATCGGCGTTGCCAACGGCGAGTTCTGGCCGTCATCAGTGACCTTCGAGAACTACTCGAAGATCTGGACCAGCGTGGGTCTCGCCACCGGCCTGACCAACAGTGTCCTGGTGGCCGGATCAACCGCCGTGGTATCCGCGGCCTTGTCCGTGTCCACTGCGTTCGTCCTGGTCCGGTACAGCTTCCGTGGAAGGCTCAGCATCCTGCGCGGCCTGCTGGCACTGCAGTCCGTCCCGGGAACCTTGATGGTGCTGCCGGTGTTCGTGCTCTTTTCCTCGGCGGCAACCTACCTTGGCATTCAGGTGATCGGGACCCAGTGGGGCCTGTTCGTGACCTACCTGACCTTCGCCATGCCGTTCTCCACCTGGGTGATGGTCACCTACCTGCGCGGGCTCCCCAAGGAACTTGAGGAAGCAGCCAAGATCGACGGCGCGTCCAACCTCGGCGTCCTCTTCCGCATCGTGCTGCCCCTGAGCTGGCCCGGAATCGTCGTCTCCGGCATCTTCGCCTTCCTGCTCGGCTGGAACGACGTGCTCTTCGCCTCGGTGATGACGCGCCCCGAAAGCCAGACCGCCGCCGTCGCCCTGCAAATCTTTGGTGCCTCGCAGGAAGGCGGCGCCATTCCCTACTACGGCCAGATGATGGCCGCAGCCCTGGTGTGTGCAGCACCGGTGGTCATTCTCTACCTGATTTTCCAGCGTTACCTAGTAGGCGGGCTGACCGCCGGAGGAGTTAAATAACCATGGTCTCGACCACCCAGGTCACGTGGCAGCTGTCCGGTTTCGGCGACGAAATCGACGACGACCCCGCAGTCCAGATCGCCGTGCTGCAGGCCCTCGGCGCCAACCACATCGAGGTCCGCAGCGCATGGGGAACCAACATTGTGGACCTCAGCGACGAACAGCTCCAGGCACTTGCCGCCCTGCTGGCGGATAAAGGCATGAAGGTCTCGGCGATTGCCTCGCCCATTGGAAAAGTGGACGTCAGCCTCCCGGTGGAGCATGAGGTGGAGCGGTTGCGCCGTGCGGTTAATGCCGCCAAGGTCCTGGACGCGAAGTACATCCGCATCTTCTCCTTCTACTACGGCGAGTCAGTCCAGGTGGACAGCATCCGGGACGACGTCATCGAGCGCATGCGCGCCCTGGCCGCGGTGGCCGAGGAAGCCGGTGTGATCCTCCTGCACGAAAACGAGAAGGACATCTTCGGAGACGTCCCGGACCGCGTGCTGGACATCATCGAGACCGTGGAGTCACCCGCCCTGAAAGTGGCCTGGGACGCGGCAAACTTCGTCCAGGTGGGCGTCAAGCCCTTCGACGAGGGATACGCCAAGCTGCGCCCGCACCTGGAATACCTCCAGGTCAAGGATGCCCTCTTCGCCAACGGCCACGTAGTGCCTGCCGGCGAAGGCGACGGGGACGTCCTGAAGACCGTCGAGGCGCTCAAGGCGGACGGCTACGAAGGCTTCGCTTCCCTTGAGCCGCACCTCGCCGGTGCCCACGGCCTGGGCGGTTTCTCCGGCCCCACGGCCTTCGGAATCGCAGCCCGCGCCTTCGCCAAAGTCACCGCAGAAGCAGGAGTCCAGACCGCATGAGCACCTTGAACGCAGCCATTACCGGGTGCGGCGTCATTGGCCGCACGCACGCCGTAGCCCTCCGCGAATTCCCGGAAGTCCGCATCGTCGCCCTCATCGATGCCATCCCGGCGGCCGCCGAAGCACTCGCGGACTTCATCGAACAGCAGGGCGGTACGCGGCCGGCCCTGTACACCACCCAGGCGGAGGCCTTCGCCGCCGAAGACATCCACCTCGTGGCACTGGCGACTCCCAGCGGCCTGCACATCCAGCAGAGCCTTGAGGTGCTGGCGGCAGGCAAGCACGTGGTCATCGAAAAGCCCCTCGACGTGGACCTCAGGCGGGCCCAGGAAATCGAGGCAGCCGCGAAGGAAGCAGCCGGCAAGGGCATCGTTGCCTCGGTCATCAGCCAGCACCGGTTCGACCAGTCCAGCGTCGCCGTGTCCCGCGCCATCGCAGATGGCCGCTTCGGCAAGCTGACGTCCGCCATCGCCTCGGTGGCATGGTGGCGCAGCCAGGGCTACTACGACTCCGGCGACTGGCGCGGCACTTGGGCGATGGACGGCGGCGGCGCCCTCATGAACCAGGGCGTGCACACCGTGGACCTGCTCCTGTGGTTCATGGGACGGCCGGTGGAAATCTTTGCGCACACGGCCCGCCTCGCCCACGAACGGATCGAAGTGGAGGACACGGCGGTAGCCACCGTGACCTTCGAGAACGGCGGCCTGGCCGTCCTCCACGCCACCACTGCCGCCTACCCGGGACTGACCGTGCGCGTGCAGCTCATGGGCTCCGAGGGCTCGGCCGTGGTGGACAACGACCGGCTGGATTACTTCCACAGCCGCGCCGCAGGCGGCGCCTCGGCGGACATGGGACTCCAGGGCGGCGGCAACCAGGCGCAGGAAGAACTGGCCAAGTACCCGGAGGAAGACTACAAAGCAGCCGATCCCACCGTGTACCCGGCCGGCCACGTCCGTCAGTACCGGGACATCCTGGCCGCCATCGCCGGTGGGAAGCAACCCGGAGTTACTGTCAGCGACGCCGTCAATGCCCTTGCCGCGGTGCGTTCGGTGTACGTCTCGGCCACCCTCGGCCAGCCCGTCCTCTTCGAGGATGTCCTGGCAGGCAAGTACAACGACCTCGAAGTCCACACCGGCAGCACGGCAGAAAGCGCCTGACACCATGAAGTTCTCAGTATTTACCGCATCAACCCCCGAGTGGACCCCCGAGGAGGCCGTCCAGCAGCTCGCCGGCCAAGGCTGGGACGGCGTCGAATGGCGCATCACGGACCAGGGCGAAGCCCCCGAGCCCGGCTTCTGGGCCGGGAACAAGGCAACCGTGCCGCTGGCCGGAATGGAAGACCACCTGGACCGGATCGCCGCCATAACCAGCGACGCCGGCCTGGAGTTCTCCGGCATCGGCGGGTACGCGCGGTGCGACAACCATGACGATGTGGACCGCATGCTCGCCGCCACCGCCAAGCTCGGAGCCGGCCAGGTGCGGGTGACCACGCCGCCGCTCGGAACCGCAGCCTGGGGCAACGAACCGGCCAGCGGCACCCCGTACCCGGAACTCTTCGCCGCTGCCCGCCGCGATTTCGAATGGATTGCCGAGCGGGCGGCGCACCACGGAGTGAAGGCGCTCGTGGAGCTGCATCACCGCACCATCACCGCATCGGCATCATCGGCGCTGCGGCTCCTGGACGGCCTGGACCCCCGGCACGTCGGCGTCATCCATGACCTGGGAAACCTGCTGATCGAAGGGCAGGAGGATTATCTCCCCGCCTTCGAGCTCCTCGGCGACTACCTGGCGCACGTGCACGTGAAGAACGCGGTGTGGGTGGACAGCGGCGAGACCGACGAATCAGGGGCAGCCATTTTCAAGAATGAGTGGGCGCCCCTGCGTGCGGGACAGGGCAGCGTCCTGCAGTATTTCAAGGCGCTCGCAGCCTTCGGATACGACGGCTGGGTGACCGTGGAGGACTTTTCCACCGATCAGCCGCTGGCTGAACGAACCGCCGGGAACCTTGAGTACCTCCGCGCAACGGCGGCCCTGGCTGGGCTCAATGTCGCAGCCGGGAGGCGTTGAGCCATGGCGCAGACCATAGCGGACCACCCGGACCGGCTCCTGCCTGCCGATCCCGGGGTCCGGGAGGTTGCCCGCTCGCTCTTCTCACGAGTGGAAAAACTCCCCATCATTTCCCCGCACGGGCACGTCGACGCCGCAGTTATCGAACAAAACACGCCGTTCCCGGACCCGGCCGCACTCCTGGTCACCCCGGACCATTACGTCACCCGCCTGATCCACGCGGGCGGAGTGACCATGGACCAGCTGGGCCTTGGCAACCAGCCCGCGGACTCGCGCCAGGTCTGGCGGCACTTCTGTGAAGCATGGCCCGCCTTCGAGGGAACCGCCTCCGGGTACTGGATCCGGCAGGAGTTCGCCCACGTCTTCGGCCTGGCCGAGGAACCGTCCGGCCAGAACGCCGACCGGCTCTACGATGCCTTGCAGGCCAAGTTGTCCGAGCCCGGTTTCCGGCCCCGGGAACTGTTCAAGGAATTCAACATCGAGGTGCTCGCCACCACGGATGACCCGCTGGATTCGCTGGACAGCCACGCTGCGCTGCATGCGGACCCCGCCTTCGCCGGCCGGGTGCTGCCCACCTTCCGGCCGGACCCGTACTTGAACATGGCACATCCGGCCTGGCAGGAGAACGTTGAACGCCTTCTCGGCTCGGCGGGGGAGGGTGCCACCGGCTATGCCGGGTACATCAAGGCGCTTGAGTCGCGGCGGCGGCACTTCGTGGAGCGCGGCGCCGTCTCCGCCGACCACGGCGTCTTCACCCCTGCCACCCTGAAACTGGACGACGGCGAGGCGGAGCGGCTTTTTGAGCGCGGCAGGACGGGCCAGGCGAGCGCCCGGGACAGGGACGCCTTCGAAGCCCACATGCTCTACCAGATGGCCAGGATGTCGGTGGAGGACGGGCTGGTCATGACCATCCACCCGGGCTCCTTCCGGAACCACCACGCACCCACGTTCGAGGCCTTCGGCGCCGATACCGGACACGACATCCCGGTGGCGGTGAACTACACCGAAGCCATCCGGCCGCTGTTGCAGGACTTTGGCACGGCCAAGGACTTCCACCTGGTCCTGTTCACCCTGGACGAGACCGTCTTCTCCCGCGAACTGGCGCCGCTGGCCGGGTTCTACCCGTCGGTCTACCTCGGTGCGCCCTGGTGGTTCCTGGACGCCCCGGACGCCATGCTGCGCTTCCGGTCCGCGGTGACGGAGACCGCGGGTTTCACGCGGTCCTCCGGGTTCATCGATGACACCCGCGCCTTCTGTTCCATCCCGGCCCGCCATGACACGGCCCGGCGGATCGAGGCGTCCTTCCTGGCCCGCCTCGTGGCCGAACACCGGGTCACCGAGGAGCGGGCACACGAACTTATCGTGGATATCGTGGACGGGTCGCCACGGAGGGTGTTCAAGCTGTGAACGCCGCGCTGCCTGCACTCAACCGCAGCCTGAAGCCGCTGCCTAAGCCTCCGGTGCGCATCGTGCACCTTGGGCTGGGGGCGTTCCACCGCTCCCACCAGGCTTGGTATACCCAGCACGCCCCGGACGCGGCGGAGTGGGGGATCGCGGCGTTCACGGGCCGCCGGCCCGACGCCGCGGAAGCGCTGTCCCGCCAGGACTGCCTCTACACGCTGGTGGAGCGGTCGGCCCGCGGGGACAGCTTCGAAGTCATCGGCAGCATCGTGGAAGCGGTGGACGGCGCCAACACCGCACGGCTCTGCGAGCTTGTCGCGGCGAAGGAGACAGCGGTGGTCACGCTGACCATCACCGAGGCAGCCTACGGGCTGGCCGCGGATGGAACGTTCGACGCCGGCGCCCCAGGCACGGCGGATGACCTCCGGGCGCTGTCGGCAGCAGCGTCCGGGGAGGCCGGAGTGCCCGGCACGCCGCTGGGGCGCCTGGTGTTGGCCCTTGCCAGGCGCCGGGACAGCGGCGCGGGACCCATCGCCGTCGTCAGCTGCGACAACCTGTCCGCAAACGGTGAAGTTGCCCGCCGGGCCGTCCTGGGACTGGCCTCCGGATGGGGTTCCGGGCTGGCCGGATGGATCGAGGCGAACGTCAGCTTTGTCAGCACGTCCGTGGACAGGATTACGCCGCGGACCACCGAGGCGGACATCGCAGAGGTGGAAGAGCAATGCGGTTACAGCGACACTTCGCCGGTGGTGGCTGAACCTTTCCGGAACTGGGTGCTCAGCGGGGACTTCCCGGCCGGGCGTCCCCGCTGGGAGGAGGCCGGCGCCGTCGTGGTCGGTGACATCGAGCCGTATGAGAACCGGAAGCTGTGGCTCCTCAACGGCTCGCATTCCATCCTCGCCTACGCGGGACAGCTCCGCGGGCATGCCACCGTGGCGGACGCCCTGGCAGACCCCCTCTGCCGGAAAGCGGTGGAGGACTTCTGGGACGAGGCAGCCCGCCACCTGCAGGGGGAAGGGCTGGACATCCCGACCTACCGCCGGGCCCTGCTGGACCGCTTCGGAAACGCGCGTATCGCCCACCGGCTCGCACAGATCGCGGCCGATGCCACCACCAAGCTGCGCATGCGCGCGGTACCCGTGATGGCGGCGGAACGGGCCGACGGCCGCAGTGGCGCAGGCAGCGCTTTGATGCTTGCCGCCTGGATTGACTACGTCACCGCGGGAAACGACTTCCAGGATCCGCTCGCCGCCGAAATCCAGGCTGCTGTGGCACTCGACGGCACCAAACGGGTGCAGGGTTTGCTTCGCCTCGTCAGCGCTGCCCTCGCAGAGGACCCTGACGTCGTCGCCCTTGTTTCCCGGCTGCTCGGATCCTTCGCCACGACCCCGGCCGCCACCCCTGCACGTACCTGAAACCCGCTTTTACTTCCGGAAGGAACAGTTAGTCCCATGAAAATCATTGCCGCGGAAGTGTTCGTCACCAGCCCCACCCGAAACTTCGTGACCCTCCGAATCACCACGGACGACGGCGTGACGGGTATCGGCGACGCCACCCTGAACGGCCGCGAGCTCGCCGTCGCCGCCTACCTCAAGGAGCACGTCGCGCAGCTGCTCATCGGCAAGGACCCGCACCGGATCGAGGACACCTGGCAGTTCCTCTACCGGAGCGCGTACTGGCGCCGCGGCCCGGTCACCATGGCGGCCATCGCCGCCGTGGACATGGCACTGTGGGATATCAAGGGCAAGGTTGCCGGGCTTCCCGTGTACCAGCTGCTGGGCGGGGCGTCCCGGAACGGGCTGCGCGCCTACGGCCACGCGTCCGGCTCGGACATCGAGTCGCTGTTCGATTCCGTGCGGGAGCACCTGGAGCTCGGCTACAAGTCGATCCGGATCCAGACCGCCATCCCGGGGATCAAAGCCGTCTACGGCGTGGCTGCCCAGGCGCAGGCGTCGGGGGAGCGATATGACTACGAGCCCGCCGGCCGGGGGGCGTTCCCGCAGGAAGAGGACTGGGACACCCGCGCCTACCTGCGGCACCTGCCCACGGTCTTCGAGGCTGTCCGGAACGAGTTCGGCCCCGAGATCCCGCTGCTGCATGACGGGCACCACCGGATGACGCCCATCCAGGCCGCGAAACTGGGCAAGGCACTGGAGCCCTACGACCTGTTCTGGCTGGAGGACTGCACTCCGGCGGAGAACCAGGAGGGCCTGCGCCTGGTCCGCCAGCACACCACCACACCGCTGGCGATTGGTGAAATTTTCAACACCGTGTTCGACTTCCAGACGCTGATCAAGGAACAGCTGATCGACTACGTCCGGGCAGCGTCCACGCACTTCGGCGGGATTTCGCCGCTGAAGAAGGTTATGGACTTTGCGGCGCAGTACCAGATCAAGTCCGGTTTCCACGGCCCCACGGACATTTCCCCCGTGGGCTTCGCCGCGCAGCTGCATGTGGGCCTTGCCATCCACAACTACGGCATCCAGGAGTACATGCAGCACTCGGACAAGACCAACGAGGTCTTCGAACAGTCCATGACCTTCACCGACGGCTACCTGCACCCCGGCGACAAGCCCGGCATCGGCGTCGAATTCAACGAGGAAGCCGCCGCCGCCTACCCCTACCAGCAGGCCTACCTGCCGTACAACCGCCTGGTCGACGGCACGGTGCACGACTGGTGAGGCTGGCCACGACTGGTAAGGAAAGCGCCCGATGAACAAGATCCGAATCGTCGTGATGGGCGTCTCCGGCTGCGGCAAGACCACCATCGGCGATCTCGTGGCCCGCGAACTGGGCATCCCGTTCCTGGACGGCGATTCCTTGCACCCGGTGGAAAATGTCGCCAAGATGGCAGCCGGCACGCCCCTGACGGACGAGGACCGCTGGCCCTGGCTGGCCACCGTGGGCAGCAGGCTCGCCGGCGCGGCCGACGGTGGCCTGGTCCTTGCATGCTCGGCGCTGCGCCGCACGTACCGCGACGCCATCCGCGCCCAGGCACCGGATACGGTGTTCCTGCACCTGAACGGCAGCAAGGAAGTCCTGAAGGCGCGGACAGAAGGCCGCAGCGGCCACTTCATGCCACCCGCGCTCCTGGACTCCCAGCTCGCCACCCTCGAACCGCTCCAGGACGACGAAGCCGGAGTCGTGGTGGACATCGCCGCACCCGTCGCCGAAGTCGTGGCCCAGGCACTCAAGGGGATCGCCGGCGTCGTACCTCCCGCCCGCCCGGCCGGGGCAGCCCGCCGCGGCAGTTCGGCGTCGACCTTGCCGCCGCGCCGTTCAACCTCGACGCCGGGGCCATCGCCTGGGTGGAGGGCACCCTTGCGGGGATGACGCTCGAGGAAAAGATCGGGCAACTGTTCATCAACCACAACAACGACTACTCGCCCGGGTACCTCGACGGCGTGCTGGACAACTACCACGTGGGCGGCATGCGCTACCGCCCCGGACCGTCAGCCGCCGTGCAGGAACACATCCGGTACGCCCAGTCCAGGTCCAGGATCCCGCTGCTGGTTGCGTCCAACCCGGAAATGGGCGGTGCAGGCAGTTGCGATGACGGCACCTTCGTCTCCACGCACCTGCAGGCCGGTTCCCACCCGGACAAGAATATTGCCCGGCAAATGGGGCAGGTGGCCGGGGTGGAGACCGCGGCCCTGGGCTGCAACTGGGCCTTCGCGCCGATCGTGGACATCCACTACAACTGGCGGAACACCGTGATCTCGACCCGCTCGTTCGGCAACACCCCGGACGTTGTGGTGGAGCGGGCCAAGGAGTACTTCGACGGCATCAGCGAATCACCCACGGCCTGCGCCATGAAGCACTTCCCGGGGGACGGCATCGATGAGCGGGACCAGCACGTGGTTACCTCCTACAACACCCTTGGGTACGACGAATGGAACCGTACCTACGGGCACGTGTACCGGGAAATGATCGGCCACGGTGTCCAGTCGATCATGGTGGGCCACATTGGAGCGCCGGAAGTTTCGCGGCACTTCCGGCCCGGCCTGGCCGACGCAGAGATCCTGCCGGCCACGTTGTCCCCGGAGCTTCCTGCAGGACCTGCTGCGCGGGGAGCTCGGCTTCAACGGGCTGGTCCTCACGGATGCCTCGCAGATGGTGGGCCTCACGCAGGCCATGAAGCGCAAGGACCTGGTGCCTGCCACGATCGCCGCCGGCTGCGACATGTTCCTCTTCTTCCGGAACCCGGCCGAGGACTTCCAGTACATGCTGGACGGCTACAAGTCGGGCGTCATCACCGAGCAGCGGCTGCACGACGCCCTGCGGCGCATCCTCGGCCTGAAGGCGTCGCTGGGCCTGCACCTCAAGCCTGTTGACCAGCTCGTGCCGCCGGCGGAGGCGCTTGCCGTCATTGGATCCGCTGCGCACCGTTCGGTGGCTGCGGAGATCGCCGACAAGACCGTGACCCTGGTCAAGGACACCGCGGGGAACCTGCCCATCACACCCGAAACCCATCCGCGGATCCGCCTCTACGGCATCTCCGGCGGTGCCGACTTCACGCGGGCTGATCCGCTGGCCTACCTGGACGTGGTGAAGGAGGAACTGGAGGCGGCGGGCTTCCAAGTGTCCTTGTTCAGGACGGCTGAACAGCGCGAGGCCGCGGGGGAGACCGGGGTCAACTTCATGTCCGTCATCTCCGAGGAGGCCACGGGGGACTATGCGGACAAGTACGACGCCGCCTTCGTGTTCGCCAATGTGAAGGGTTTTGCGCAGGAGGCCGCCATCCGGATCAAGTGGTCTTCGCCCATGGCAGCGGAAATCCCCTGGTACGTCACCGAGGTGCCCACCGTGTTCGTGTCCCTGAACCAGCCGAACCACCTCATCGACGTGCCCATGGTCAAGACGGCAATCCACGCGCACGCCGGGACCCGGGAGGCCATCCGGGCCACTGTGGAAAAAATCCAGGGCAAATCCGGCTTCCAAGGCACCTTCAACGAGAACGTGTTCTGCGGATCCTTCGACACGCGGCTGTAGGGGCTTTGGACTCTGGGGGCCTCGGGGTGTCGGTTTGTAGCCTCGAGGCATCCCTGGAACCAAGAGGAGGTGTGCCATGGGCGGCACAGCGGCGGGTCTCGGCGTCCGTTTCGGTCCACAATCCGGGCCTGGCCCCCGGCGACGCCGGCTTCGGGGTTTCCTTGCGGCCGCCGTCGCAACCGGTCTGTCCACGCATGGTCTCTTGCCGCGGGTCCTGCGGACATGGGGTGCCACCGGGCCGGAAAAGACTGCGCCGCTTCCGGGTGACGAACTCATTCCCGACGCCGACGACGTCTGGACCATGGCGGTTACCGTCGCCGCACCCCCCGGCCAGGTCTGGCCATGGCTCGTGCAAATGGGAGTAGACCGCGCCGGCCTGTATTCCTACACGGCGGTGGAGAACGGCTTGCTCCGCCTGGGGGTCACCAACGCGGACCGCATCCATCCCGAGTGGCAGGACCTGAAGGTGGGAGACATCATCGCCTTCACACCTGTCGGCTACCCTGGCGGCCGGCGGGGGCCGCGCGTCGTGGACTTGGCGGAGGACCGCCACCTCGTCCTGGATTCCAGCCCGGGTGCCCCGCCCGGAACAGTGACCGGTACGTGGCAGTTCGTGCTGCACGACGCCGGCCCTTCAGGCACCAGGCTCCTGCTCAGGACGCGGTACGGCGCGGGTTGGCCTGCCGGGTTACGCGTGATGGACTTCCTGCTCCGGCCCGGCTACCTCGTGATGGACCGGGCAATGCTGCTGGGCATCAAAAGGCGCGCAGAGGGGGCAGCCAGCGTTCCGCCGTCGTCCGCCCCACACTGAAGGGGAGTGCCCCCATGGTATGCCCGTGCGCTACTTCGCGGCCCTGCTGCCCTGGCCCGACAACCAATCAAGGGCTTCGCTCTCGTTCGTGAAGTACGCAGTGGGAGTCAGCGACCGCTGGGAAAACGCCGCCACGACCTTGCCCATGGGTCCGTCGCCGATGAGTGCTACCGCCGAGAACCCCCTGTAGGCATTCATGCCCGCCCTGGCCTCGGGCGTCAACCCTGCCACTCCGTTCAGGTCAACCAGGAGTGGCAGGACCCACCCGTCGCTGAAGCCCTGCAGGGCCCGCGCCGCCCGAACGGCAATCTCGTACGTTAGGTGGACGTCCGGGGCCCAGCGCAGCCGCAGACCCCGCGCTCGCAGGACGCCGCGAAAAACTCGTTCATCCGTGTCCCCGCTCCGCTCTTAGGCCTGTTTTCCAGGCGCAGACGCCTGATTGAAACCCTATTCTGCATGAATGTTGCACAACGCACATCTGCTGGCCATTCGCTTCAGTCACGGGACGCGTACCGGCCGTTGGGACGGGGCCACAGGAACGTGCGCCGCAACTATGAAGGCGCGCTCGGTCCACCGTCGCCCCCACCTAGACTGGGCTGGACAACCAAGCCGAAGGAGGGCCAGTGCGTTCCCTTGTTATGCGCCAGATCGCTGGACCGCTGACCGTCCAGGACGTGGACCAGCCTGAGGCCCCGGTAGGGGGTGTGGTGATCTCCGTCGTCGCCACGGGCTTGTGCCGCAGCGACTGGCACGCGTGGGCCGGACACGACGACATCGCCCTGCCGCACGTTCCCGGCCACGAGTTCGCCGGCGTCGTCGTTGAGGTCGGCCCTGGAGTGACCGGCTGGGCGGTGGGTGACCGGGTGACGGCCCCTTTCGTGGAGGGTTGCGGGACCTGCGAGTGGTGCCTCGGCGGCAATGCACAGGTATGCCCTGACCAGCAGCAGCCGGGGTTCACACATTGGGGGTCGTTCGCAGAGCGCGTGGTGATCCACGCGGCGGACACCAATCTCGTGGCGATCCCCGAGGGGGTCAGCTTCGAAGCGGCGGCCAGCCTGGGCTGTCGTTTTGCCACCGCGTACCGGGCCCTGACAAGCCGGGCACGCCTGGCCGCCGGTGAATGGGTCACCATTGCTGGAGTGGGCGGCGTTGGCCTCAGCGCCGTCATGATTGCCAAGGCACTGGGCGGCAAGGTCATTGCCGTGGACCGGAACGCGGCTGCCCTTGATGTGGCGGCTTCCCTCGGGGCCGATCACGTAGTGCTCGCCGACGGTTCCGATATTCCGTCGAAGGTACAGGACCTGACGGGAGGAAGCCACGTCTCCATCGACGCAGTCGGCAGCGAGCAGACCTGCGCCGACGCGATCCTGAGCCTCCGACGACGCGGCCGGCACGTCCAGATCGGGCTCCTGCCGCCGGTTGAGGGCCACCCCCGCGTTCAGATGGCCCGGGTTATTGCGTGGGAGTTGGACGTTTTCGGAAGCCACGGGATGGCCGCGGCGGATTACCCCGGAATGCTGGCCCTGATAGAATCCGGCGCACTCCAGCCTCAGAAGCTCATTGAGCGGGTCATCGGGTTGGAAGAGGCTGCGGAGATGCTGCCCCGGCTGGACAGCGCAAACGTCGCGGGCATGACCATGATCGATCCGAGCCGCTGACGCCTCTGACGGGCTGTCCGCCCGGGTAAGTCGGTCCGCCCGAGGAATTGAACCCCATCCCGGCCCGGGCAAGCGAAAGGCCCCGGTTCCATTGTTTCCAAGGGAACCAGGGCCTTTCTACGTGGCGGTGACGGTGGGATTTGAACCCACGTTGGCTTTTACACCAAACAACATTTCGAGTGTTGCACCTTCGGCCGCTCGGACACGTCACCAACCTCAATAGGGTACCGGAGCGAGGCCGTCATCCCCAAAACGAAGCCGGATCTGGGCTGTTTGCCGGGTGGCCGGGCTTGTCGGTGGTTGAGCCCGCCGGTGGTTGGGCTTGTCGAAACCCAATCTGCCTTCTTTGGGCGCCTGGTTGTCGTGCGCGGCCCTCATCTCGGCCCCTTAATGTCGTACCCCCTTGCCATGATGGGTTTATGGGGAAAGCGGCGGTGGTGGAGGCGTTGGCGGATATTCGTGCTGCCCTTGCCGTGCTGCTTGCCGAGGTGGACGGGTGTGGCGCGGAGCCGTTCTGTGCTGCTGATCCGTTGGCTGGTTTGGTGGATGGGTGTCTTGATGTTCTGGCCGGTGTCCGTGAGGTGGAGGCCCGGGTCGCCGGTTTGAAGGCTCGGGCTGCGGTGGCGTTTACGGATGCTGCCTGTGTTGTGGCGGGGCCGGGGGTGCCGGTGGTGGCGCAGGAGATGGCGGTCGCGGCGGAGATCGGGTGTGTGCTGGCGCTGGGTCCGCGGGCTGCGGGGGCGTTCCTGGCCACCTCGCAGGCTGTGGTCAAGGGGTTGCCGCGGACTGCGGCTGCTTTGAACGACGGGACCCTGTCCTGGCAGCACGCCACGGTGATGGCCGATGAAACCGCGGGGCTGGATGCTGCGGGGGCGGCGGGGTTGGAGGCCCATTTCCTGGACCCCGATGCACCGGATGCGGTGCGGGGGTGTGCGGTGGGGGAGTTGCCGGCGCACCGGTTCCGGGCCAAGGCCAGGGTTTGGCGGGAACGCCACCATGCCGGGAGCATTGAGCAGCGCCACGCCACGGGGGTGGTGGACCGGCGGGTGGAGTACCGGCCGGACCGGGACGGGATGGCCTGGCTGGGGGCGTACCTGCCCGCGGACCAGGCGGCGGCGGGGTGGAATCGGCTCACCGCTGTTGCCCGGGGCGTGCAGGGCCCGGGCGAGGCCAGGACCCTCACCCAGCTCCGGGCCGACGTGTTTGCCGCAGCGATCCTTACCAAGGGGCTCGCCCCCGGCCGCGCCACAGGGAGCGGTACCGGAGGCGGTGGCGGAGGTGGTGCTGAGGGGCTGAGCACGGGACAGGCGGCCGGGAGGGACGTGGGGCCAGGCGAAGGTTGCGCCGGCCTCGATGACTTCGAGAGGTCTGCCGATGTCCCGTCTGATCCGGTCCGGGCGCAGGTGTTGGTGACCGTGCCGGTGTTTTCGTTGTTGGGGTTGACGGATGAGGCGGCGGTGCTGGATGGGTATGGGCCGATCCCGGCGTCGATGGCCCGGCGGTTGGTCGCTGAGGGGGCGGGCTCGTTTTACCGGGTTCTCGTGGATCCGCGGGACGGGGCGCCGTTGGAGATTGGCCGGAAGAGTTACCGGGTGGGCAAGGCGATGCGGAACTGGCTCCGGCTCCGGGACGGTAAGTGCCCGTTCCCCGGCTGCAGCAACTCCTCGCTGGACACGGAGGCCGATCACATCCTGGCCTGGGCCGATGGTGGGACTACCGGGATCAGCAACTTGGGACAGCCGTGCCCGAAACATCACCGGCTCCGGCATACCACCGGTTGGAAGCCCACCCCGGCGAGTAAAACCGGCCCACCGGGATGGACCTCACCGGCCGGCCGCCACTACCACAGCGAACACCAGGACTGGGAACCCACAAAGTGGCCCCATGGATGCCTTGGGGGTGCCGCAGACATTGTCCGCTACCGCGGATCTCCTTGGGAGGATGCCTTGGAGGGGTTCCTGGGCGCCCATTCCTGAGTACCTGAGTGTTTACCGGAGAAGACGGAGCTGGTCCGGGGTGTCGATATCCTCGCCGCTGGACTGGTCACTGCAATCCACCTCATCGACGAGTTCCGGATGGGTACGGAGGAAGATGCGCGCGCCGGCGTCACCGGTCACCGTTGCGGCCACCGAGGCCCGCAGCGACCCGTCGATGAACAGTGGATGCCCGCGGCGGAGTTCCCACGACTGCCCTCTGTTGCCGTCGTGGCCGGCACTGCCATCCGGGCTGTGGGTGTTCGGGGAGCCGCCGATCGGGCTGCGGGTGTCCGGCAGGCCGCCGTCGGACTCAGGACCGAGGTAGGCTGCAGCCGTGATCCGCCCCGGAATGTGGGCGGCCAACAGCCGCCGGACGGTCTCAGCGGTCAGCCCGGGCTGGTCCACGAGGGCAATGAGCAGGTGGTCTTCAGGATCCGCGGTGTTGTTGCCCAGCAAGAACGAGCTGCCCATGCCGGACTGCCATTCCGGATTGACCACCACGCGGCAGCAAGCGAGGGCGGCGGCAGCCTGCACCTCGGATGCTCCTGCGCCAACGACAACTACCACCTCCCGGCAGCCGCCCTCAAGCAGCTTGCCGGCGAGCACCTCCACCAGGGGCCGCCCCCGGTATGGAAGCAGGGCCTTTGGGCCCAGCCCCAGGCGGGTGCCCGCACCCGCGGCAAGCAATACCCCCGTCACCCGGACGCCCGGCCCTCCGGATTCCTCGATGTTCTCCATAACTGCACCCTAGCCAACGCCGAAGCAGCCGGGGCAGCTTCCCCCGGAAACTGCCCCGACTGCCGCCGACGTGGACTTAGGCGTCTCCGCCCGCCCCGCCGGTGGTGCCGGCGTTCACGTCCAGGAGCTTGTACCGGTCCATGGCGTATGCCGGAGCGCCCTCCTCAACCTCCCCACGTGCCGCGAGCATCTGCAACGCTTTGACCACGATGGAGTGGGTGTCGTTTTTGAAGTAGCGGCGGGCTGCTGCGCGGGTGTCGGAGAAGCCGAAGCCGTCGGCGCCGAGGGTGGCGAATTCGTTGGGGACGAACTGCCGGATTTGGTCGGGGATGGCTTTCATGTAGTCGGTGACGGCGACGATGGGGCCGGTGGCGCCTTCGAGTTGCTGGGTGACGAACGGGGTGCGGGCGGGTTGGCCGGGGTTGAGGAAGGCTTCTTCTTCGGCGGCGAGGCCGTCGCGGCGCAGTTCGTTCCAGGAGGTGACGGACCAGACGTCGGCGGAGACGTTCCAGTCGTCGGCGAGGATGCGTTGGGCTTCGATGGCCCAGGGCACGGAGACGCCGGAGGCGAGGATCTGGGTGCGGGGACCGTCGATCTTTGCCGGGGCGAGGAGGTAGATGCCCTTGATGAGGCCTTCGACGTCGAGGTTTTCGGGTTCGGCGGGTTGGACGATGGGTTCGTTGTACACGGTGAGGTAGTACAGGAGGTTCTTGTCCGTGGAGTCCGGCCCGTACATGCGTTCGAGGCCGGAGCGGATGATGTGTCCGATTTCGTAGCCGTAGGCGGGGTCGTAGGTGAGGACGGCGGGGTTGGTGGAGGCCAGGAGGGGGGAGTGGCCGTCGGCGTGTTGGAGGCCTTCGCCGGTGAGGGTGGTCCGTCCTGCGGTGGCGCCGATGATGAAGCCGCGGGTCATTTGGTCCGCGGCGGCCCAGAAGGCGTCGCCGGTGCGTTGGAAGCCGAACATGGAGTAGAACACGTAGACCGGGACCAGGGGCACGCCGTGGGTGGCGTAGGCGGTTCCGGCGGCGGTGAACGCTGCTACGGCGCCGGCTTCGTTGATGCCGGGGTGGATGAGTTGGCCTGCGGGGGATTCTTTGTAGGCCAGGACGAGGTCGCGGTCCACGGAGAGGTAGTTCTGGCCCTTGGGGTTGTAGATTTTCGCGGTCGGGAAGAACGCGTCCATACCGAACGTCCGGGCTTCGTCGGGAATGATCGGGGCGATGTGCTTGCCGAAGTTCTTATCCCGCATCAGGTCCTTGAGCAGGCGCACGAATGCCATGGTGGTGGCGGCCTGCTGCTTGCCGGACCCGCGCTTGGCCACCTCGTAGGACTTCGCGTCCGGCAAGGTGATCTCGGAGTGCTTGCTGCGCCGCTCAGGCACGGAGCCGCCCAGTGCTGCGCGGCGTTCCATCATGTACTTGATTTCCGGCGCGTCGGTGCCCGGGTGGAAATACGGCGGCCGGTACGAATCCTTCTCGAGCTCTTCGTCGGTGATCGGGATCCGGAGGTGGTCGCGGAACTTCTTCAGGTCATCCAGGGTCAGTTTCTTCATCTGGTGGGTCGCGTTGCGGCCCTCGAAGTGTGGTCCGAGTCCGTAGCCTTTGACGGTGTGGGCGAGGATGACGGTGGGTTTGCCCTTGAATTCGGTGGCGGCTTTGTAGGCGGCGTAGACCTTGCGGTAGTCGTGGCCGCCGCGTTTGAGGTTCCAGATCTGGTCGTCGGTGAGGTCCGCGACGAGGTCTTTGGTTTGCGGGGTTTTACCGAAGAAGTGTTCGCGGACGAAGCCGCCGGATTCGGCTTTGTAGGTCTGGTAGTCGCCGTCGACGGTTTCGTTCATGATTTTCACGAGCGAGCCGTCGGTGTCGCGGGTGAGCAGGTCATCCCATTCCCGGCCCCAGACAACCTTGATGACGTTCCAGCCCGCACCGCGGAAGAACGCTTCGAGTTCCTGCATGATCTTCCCGTTGCCCCGGACCGGGCCGTCGAGGCGCTGGAGGTTGCAGTTGATCACGAAGTTCAGGTTGTCCAGGTTTTCGTTCGCGGCGAGCTGGAGCAGGCCGCGGGACTCGGGCTCGTCCATTTCCCCGTCGCCCAGGAACGCCCAGACCTGCTGGTCCGAGGTGTCTTTCAGGCCCCGGTTGTGCAGGTAGCGGTTGTTCTGGGCCTGGTAGATCGCGTTCATCGGCCCGATGCCCATGGACACGGTGGGGAATTCCCAGAAGTCCGGCATCAGCCGCGGGTGCGGGTAGGAAGACAGGGCGTGGCCGGCACGGGACTTTTCCTGCCGGAACCCGTCGAGGTCTTCCTCGGAGAGGCGTCCTTCCATGAACGCCCGGGCGTACATGCCGGGGGAGGCGTGGCCCTGGAAGAAAACCTGGTCCCCGCCGCCGGGGTGGTCCTTGCCGCGGAAGAAGTGGTTGAACCCGACCTCGTACAGGGTCGCTGCCCCGGCGTAGGTGGAGATATGCCCGCCGACGCCGATCTCGGGCCGCTGCGCCCGGTGCACCATGACCGCGGCGTTCCACCGCATGTAGGCCCGGTACCGGCGCTCGAATTCCTCGTTGCCCGGGAACTCCGCTTCCTGGTCCACCGGGATGGTGTTCACGTAATCGGTGGTGGTCACCATCGGCACCCCGACGCTCTGCGCGCCCGCGCGCTGCAGCAGGCTCCGCATGATGTATTGGGCACGCTCAGTGCCCTGTTCCCTGATCAACGCATCCAGGGACTCAACCCACTCGGCAGTCTCTTCCGGATCACGATCAGGCAGCTGGTTAGTCAACCCGCTGAGGATATGGGAGGTATCTTCTCCTGCAGCCACGGCAGCCTCTTTTCATCGTTGAACGCATCTGCGCATGTTTTCGTATTGTGAGAAAACATTATTGCTATATGAGATTACTGAGGCCAGCCGGACGGGTCAATGCGATAGCCGTCACCGCGCCGTGGGCACCGCATATTGGCGGCAATCGACCGTTTGTGACCGGAATGCGGCGGCTGCGGCGCTTGACCGCCAGTGACCTGGGTCATACCCTTATTTCACTATTCAATATCTCACTTCCGCAATGTGGAATAACAGCAACGACCTCCGGTCGGACTCACCACTCGGAATCGGCCCAAGAATTGAGACCCCATGCAAACCCCTCCAACTGCGGGCGTGGACGCGGACAAGGACCTGACAAAGCCGTCAGCCAGTACTGTCCACCCGTCTGGCACTATCGAAGCACTCTGCGATTCCGCCAGCGCAGCGTCAGGCACGAGCATCAGCCCCACCCTCTACAACACTGACCTTGCCCCGACCAAGCGCGCCGGCCGCAGCTGGACCAGCTACAGCATCTTTACCCTCTGGGCCAACGACGTGCACAGCCTGGGCAACTACGCATTCGCCATCGGACTCTTCGCCCTCGGGCTGGGTGGATGGCAGATCCTCCTTGCCTTGGGCATCGGGGCTGCGCTGCTGTTCGGCCTGCTTACCCTGTCGGGATTCATGGGCGTCAAGACAGGTGTGCCCTTCCCGGTCATGAGCCGGATCAGCTTCGGTATCCGCGGGGCACAGATCGCCAGCCTCCTCCGCGGGGCCGTGGCGGTCGCCTGGTTTGGCATCCAGACCTACCTCGCATCGGTGGTCTTCCGCGTCATGCTCACAGCCATGTTCCCGTCACTCGCAGAGCTGGACAAGGACTCGATCCTGGGCCTGTCCACGCTGGGGTGGATGGCATTCGTGACGCTCTGGGTGGTCCAACTGGTGATCGTCAGCTTCGGCATGGAAATGATCCGCAAGTACGAGGCTTTCGCGGGTCCGGTCATCCTGGCCACCATGGCAGCGATGGCCGCCTGGATCTTCGTGGAAGCCGGAGGCAGCATCGCCTGGGCTTCCAACAAGGCCCTGGAAGGTCCGGAAATGTGGCTCACCATCTTCGCCGGCGGCGCGCTGTGGGTCTCCATCTACGGCACTTTCGTCCTCAACTTCTGCGACTTCACCCGGTCAGCCGTTTCGAAGAAAGCAGTGGTGCGGGGCAACTTCTGGGGCATCCCCATCAACATGCTGGTCTTCGGCGCCATCGTGGTGGTCATGGCCGGCGGACAGTTCAAGATCAACGGGACCATCATCAAGAGCCCGTCCGACATCGTCCAGACCATTCCCAACACGCTGTTCCTGGTCCTCGCCTGCCTTGCGCTGTTGATCCTGACCATCGCAGTGAACCTCATGGCCAACTTCGTGGCCCCCGTCTACGCCCTGACCAACCTGTTCCCCAAGAAACTGAACTTCCGCAAGGCGGCAATGGTCTCCGCCAGCATCGGCCTGGTGATCCTGCCCTGGAACCTCTACAACAACCCGCTGGTCATCGTGTACTTCCTCGGCGGACTCGGGGCGTTGCTCGGCCCCCTGTTCGGCGTGGTCATGGCTGACTACTGGCTGATCAGGCGTGGCAAGGTCAACGTGCCGGAGCTCTACACAGCATCGCCGGAGGGCGCGTACTTCTACAAGAAGGGCGTCAACCCCCGTGCGATCACCGCCATGGTGCCGGCAGCCGTCCTAGCCCTGCTGATCGCCTTCGTTCCCGGCCTGGCTGCGGCGGCACCCTTTGCTTGGTTCTTCGCCGCCGGCATCGCCGCCGCGCTGTACTTCTTCATCGCCGACCGCAACCAAGTGCTCGTGGACCACGACGGCGAGGCCATCGCCGTCGCCAGCACCCACTGAACCCCAGCACCCACTGAACCCCGGCACCCACTGAAGCCCAGGACCCGGCAAGGGCTGCCACCACCGGCTGACAAAGGAACTTCCCATGCGCCTCCTCGTCGCAAATGTGAACACCACCCACTCAATGACCGACTCCATCGCGGCCTCCGCACGCGCCGCGGCCGCCCCGGACACCGAAATCGTTGGCCTCACGCCGCGGTTCGGCGCAGACTCCTGCGAAGGAAACTTCGAAAGCTACCTGGCCGCCATCGCCGTCATGGACGCCGTCACCTCCTACCCCGGGCCGTTCGACGCCGTTATCCAGGCCGGCTACGGGGAACACGGCCGGGAGGGGCTGCAGGAACTGCTGGATGTTCCGGTGGTTGACATCACGGAGGCCGCCGCAAGCATGGCGATGTTCCTTGGCCACAAGTACTCGGTGGTCACAACACTGGACCGCACGGTTCCGCTCATTGAGGACCGGCTGAAACTGGCCGGCCTGGATGCCAGGTGCGCGTCCGTCCGTGCCAGCGGCATGGCCGTCCTGGAACTTGAAGAGGAACCGGAACGGGCGGTGGAAGCCATCATCAACGAGGCACTGCTGGCCGTTACCCGGGACAAGGCGGAAGTGATTGTGCTCGGCTGCGGCGGCATGGCAGGCCTGGACGAGCAGATCCGGCAGCGGGCAGGCGTCCCCGTGGTGGACGGTGTGGCCTCGGCAGTGACCATCGCCGAATCGTTGGTGCGCATGCGCCTGTCCACCTCCAAAGTGCGGACCTTCGCTGCACCGCGGCCCAAGACCGTCATAGGCTGGCCGCTGCACCAGCCGGCCGTTCCGGCGCAGCTTTAAGCCAGGAGAACCGAATGAACACCCCACAGCCCGCCGCCCGCGTCGCCGTCGTCACCGGAGCCGGGTCCGGCATCGGCCGGGAGGTGGCGCGGCAGATGCTGGCCGACGGCTACCGCGTGGCACTTGCCGGGCGGCGCGAGGCGCTGCTGTTGGAAACCGCGGACGGCAGCCCGGACGCCCTGGTGGTGCCCTGCGACGTCACCCGGCCCGACGACGTCGAGCGGCTTTTCGAGGCCGTCCGCCAGCAGTGGGGGCGCGTGGACGTCCTGTTCAACAACGCCGGGGTGTTCGGCCCGTCGGCCGGCGTGGACGAAATCAGCCTGGAAGACTGGAACGCCACGGTGGCCGTGAACCTTACCGGGTCCATGCTGTGCGCGGCAGCGGCAGTCCGGACGATGAAAGCCCAGGAGCCCCAGGGCGGCCGCATCATCAACAACGGGTCCATCTCCGCCCACTCGCCCCGGCCGCGTACCGTGGCCTACACGGTCACCAAGCACGCGATGTCCGGGCTGACCAAGAGCATCGACCTGGACGGCCGCGGTTACGGCATCACGTGCGGGCAGATCGATATCGGCAACACCGCCACCGACATCATGGACACCATCGGTGTCGGTTCCGGGGCGTTGCAGGCGGACGGCAGCCGCAAGGTGGAACCGATGTTTCCGGTGGCGGACGCGGCGCGTGCCGTCTTAATGATGGCCAACATGCCGGCGTCGGCCAGCGTCGGCTCCGTGGTGGTCACGGCGGCCGGCATGCCTTTCATTGGCCGCGGGTAGGCACGCCGGACCGCCGTGGCGGGGCGGGTGGCCGCCCAGAGCCTAGGATCGGCACATGACCGCAAACAGGGGACTTGCACTTTTCCGCTTCTGGTTCGCGCTGCTGGGGTTCGTGGCGGTGCTGTTCCAGCTGCTGCACCTGGTGCAGAACGTACCGGGCGCCAGCGCCGGAAACTACTTCAGCTACTTCACCATCGAATCAAACATCATCGCCTTCGTGACCCTGGGGATCGCCGGCTGGTTTGCCTGGAAGGGGGCAAGCCCGCGGTGGCTTGAACTCCTCCGGGGTGCGGCCACCGTGTATATGACCATCACCGGGATCACCTACAGCCTGCTGTTGAGCGACATTGACGTCAACACCCCCATCCCGTGGGTCAATGTGGTGCTCCATTACACCGGACCCACCGTCATGGTGATCGACTGGCTGGTGGACCTCCCACGGGTGCGGATTCCGGTCCGGACATCCCTGGTGTGGCTGGTTTTTCCCCTGCTGTACCTGGTCTACAGCCTGGTCCGGGGTCCCATCGTGGACTGGTATCCCTATCCGTTCCTGGACCCGCGGGCAGCCGGCTACGGCACGGTTGCGGTGATGTCGGTCCTTATTGCCGTGGCCGCGCTTGCCTTCGCCGTAGTGGCGGCCTTGTCCACGAAACTGCAGAACTCGGTCCCCCACCCGGCACGGATTTCCCCGGCGGAGGGGGCCGGAGAGCCCCGCACCACCCGTGGCAGGCACGCGGGAGACGAGCCCGGGCTAGAGGGGCAGCAGGGCCGATAAGTCTGCGCGCAGGCCCGAGGCTGCCACTTTGCCGGCTGCAACTGCGTCCGCCCACGCCACCTGGCCGGTGACCATCGCCAGCCAGGTGGCGGCGTCGCACTCAATGACGTTCGGCGGGGTGCCGCGTGTGTGCCGCGGGCCCTCCACGCACTGGGTGACGCCGAAGGGCGGCACGCGCACCTCCACGGAGTTTCCCGGCGCCCGGGCGGTCACTTCCTCCAGGGAGTACCGCACGGCCGTGGCCAGGGCGGCGCGCGGCAGGGGAGCGTCCGACGGCGACTGGGCGGCTTCCAGCCACGCCTTCACTGCTGCTTTGCCCTCGTGGACATCAATACGACGGCGGGCTGTGGCCATGCTTTCAATTTTCCTTTGGCGTCGGCACGGAATCTGGAGCTAGTCAAGGAGGGCGGATACCGCGGGGCCCAGCCGGATCTTCCCCACCGGCCGGCCGCCCCCGAGCACCGGAGCCACCACTTTCTCCAAGGCGCTGGCGACTCCGGGAATCTCCACGGCCCCGGCGGCGGCGAGCAGCGTGAGGGCCACCAAAGAGGTTGCCCGCACGTTTCCGTCCAGGATCTTGACGGCCACCGAGACTCCTTGCGGTGTGGCCATCGCCAGGACGCCCTCGGCACCGATCTTGGCGATGATTTCCAGCTCATCCATCACCAAGGTGTTCGCTTCACCCCGGCCCTGAACGGCCCAGGGATAGTCCAGCATGGAGGTGGCGATCGTCGCGGCCCTGGCGCTGAAGCTGTGGTCGCCGGGAGCCTTGGCCAGCTGGGAGTACGCCAGCGCCAGTCCTTTCAACGAAACCGCGGCCACGGGAGCGCCGCAGCCGTCGATGCCCAGGTGCGCGATCCGCTCACCGGTGTATTCCTCGATGACGGTGCGTACCCGCTGCTGCAGGGGGTGGTTGGGTTCCAGGTAGCTGTGCGTGTCCCAGCCGTTCTCGGTGCAGGCCCACAGGAAGGCGGCGTGCTTGCCGGAACAGTTGTAGGCCAGCCGCGACTTGCCCTTTTCGGACCGGACCAGCCAGTTCCGCGCCGTTTCGTCCTCCGGCCAGGCTTCCGGGCACTGCAGCTGGTCTTCCCGTACGCCCGCCGCCTTGAGCATGCCTGCCACCACATCCATGTGGTCCAGCGAACCGGTGTGGCTGCCGCACGCGATGGCCACCTGGGCACCCCGCAGCGGTACGCCCGATTGCATGGACGCCAGCGCCTGGAAGGGCTTGAGGGTGGACCGTGCATAGATGGGGGTGTTGATGTCGCCGAGTTCGGTGACCACCGAGCCGTCGGCGGCGACGAGCACCGCAGAGCCGATGTGCCGGGACTCCACGAAGCCGCTGCGTTCTATGACGGCCAGTTCGACGGCGGAGTCAACGGTGAAGGTGGCATGCGGATTGTGCGGCATACTGCCAGTCTATGGGCCGGTTCGCGGATGGCGGGCCACCCGCGGGCCGGTCGCGGGTGGCTACTGAACGGTCACCATCACCGACTGCCAGCCTGACGCGCCGTCAGGGACAGGATCTGCGCGCTGGTCCGTCTGCACCTGCCCGGTACCGTCGGTGGCACGGACTTTGATGTAGTGCGGGCCCGGCGTGGCGTCCCATTCGTAGGACCACTGGCGCCACGTGATGGTTGAGGCTTCCGTGGAGAGGACCGTCTCGGTCCATTCGCCGTTGTCGATCTGGATTTCAACCTTGGTGATTCCCCGGGTCTGTGCCCAGGCAGTACCGCCAACGGCGACTTTCCCGGCGGGGACCTTGGCGAAGGACTTAGGTACCTCCACACGCGCCATTGTCTTGATGGGGCCGCGTTCGGACCAGCCACGCTCGGTCCAGTAGGCCTTGTTGTCCGCAAACCGGGTGACCTCCAGGTCCACCACCCACTTGGTGGCGGAGACGAACCCGTAGAGCCCCGGGACCACCATCCGCACCGGATAGCCGTGCTCCAGCGGCAGCGGCTCGCCGTTCATGCCGATGGCCAGCATGGCGTCACGCCCGTCCTGCAGGACCTCCAGGGGGGTGGAGGCGCTGAAGCCGTCGATGGACTTGGAGAGCACCATGTCCGCCCCGTCCTTGGGCTTGGCCCGGGCCAGGACGTCGCGGATGGGCAGGCCCAGCCATTTGGCATTTCCGGCGAGGTTGCCGCCCACGGGGTTGGAGACGCAGGTGAGGGTGACGTGCGATTCGATCAGGCTGGCATCCAGCAGGTCCTGGAATGTGAGGGTGACTTCCTGCTCCACGAGGCCGTGGACCCGCAGTTCCCAGTCGTTGACGTTGATTTCCGGGACGCTCAGCGCGGTGTCGATCCGGTAGAAGTCGGCGTTGTCCGTCAGCCATGGCGTGACGCCGGGGACGGGGGACTGTACGCCGGCGGGAACCGCGGCTGCGGCTTTTGCCGGCGCCGGCAGGGTGAGCGCTTCGCGGGCCTTGGCCACGTTGTTGCGCGCCGCGCCCAGCAACCGTCCGCCGGTCGCGGCGATGCCGGCGGCCACCGCGGTGATCCCTGCCGCAGCGAAGAAACGACGACGGCTGGCGCCTTCGTTCCCCGGCCGGGCATCGGCGTCGGCTGCCTGGTCCGCGGGAGTCTCGGGCCATGGCTTGCTTTCCTTCAGCCGCCAGAGCGGTGCCACCAGCAGGCGGAGGGCCACCAGGCCGGCCACCGTGCCCAGTACGGACGGGATGGCGTCAACTTCGCTGACGCCTGCACGCGTCACGACACACGCAACGATGACCGCGCCCATGAACAGGACGCCCAGGACGCCCAGGACCCATTTCCGGTAGGCCACGATGCCCAGGACGCAGGCGAGCACCGCGATGGTCAGTCCCATGCCCACGAACAGGGCAGTCTTGTCGTTGGTGCCGAAGGTGGCAATCGCAAAGTCCTTCAGCCGGGGCGGCGTGAAGTCAATGAAGGTGGACCCCAGGGCGAACAGCGGGGTTGCCCTGGCGGTGAAAAATGCGCCGAGGAGCTCCGCAACGGCAAGTACGACGGCGGCTGCCACCACACCTGCCAGGGCAGCCAGGGCGGAGGGGCCGGTCAAGCGGTTCCGAAGCTTTGTCATGGTGGTGGTTCGGAGCGGCGGGTGGTCCGGATTGACCGGCCGGGCCGGCAAGGTCACAGCTTAGGAGCGGGAAGGGTGCACAAAGTACCCTTGGAGACTGTGAAGGTACTCGTCATTGGCCCCGGAGGCCGCGAACACGCCATTGTCCGCTCCCTGCTTGCCGACCCCAACGTGTCCGAAGTCCACGCGGCGCCCGGCAATGCCGGTATCAGCAAGCTGGTACCCACCTACAACATCAACGGCAACGATCCCCAGGCTGTTGCCGAGCTGGCCGCCCGGCTCACGGTCGACCTCGTGGTGGTGGGCCCCGAAGCTCCGCTGGCCGCCGGTGTGTCCGACGCCGTCCGCGCCGCCGGCATTCCCGTATTCGGGCCCAGCAAGGCAGCAGCCCAGCTGGAGGCATCGAAAGCGTTCGCCAAGGAGGTCATGGCGGAGGCAGGCGTTCCCACCGCCATGGCCATGGTGGCCACCAATGCCGAAGAGGCAGCGTCCGCGCTGGACACCTTCGGCGCTCCGTACGTGGTGAAGGACGACGGCCTGGCCGCCGGCAAGGGCGTAGTGGTCACCAGGAACCGGGACGAAGCCCTGGCCCACGCCCAGTCGTGCTTCGACGCCGGTGGATCCGTGGTGATCGAGGAGTTCCTGGACGGCCCCGAGGTTTCCCTCTTCGTCCTCTGCGATGGGCAGAACACCGTGGCACTCTCGCCGGCCCAGGATTTCAAGCGCATCTTCGACAACGACGAAGGCCCCAACACGGGCGGCATGGGCGCCTACACCCCCCTCGAGTGGGCACCCGAGGGCCTGGTGCAGGAAGTCCTTGACCGGGTGGCGCAGCCCACCGTGAACGAGATGGCGCGCCGCGGCACTCCCTTTGTGGGCGTCCTCTTCGTCGGGCTCGCGCTCACGTCCCGCGGAACCCGCGTCATCGAATTCAACGTCCGTTTCGGCGACCCCGAGACGCAAGCGGTCCTCGCCCGGCTCAAGACCCCCCTGGGTGCGCTGCTCATGGCAGCCGCCAAGGGCGAACTGGACAAAGCGGAAGAGCTGCGCTGGTCCAAGGACGCCGCCGTCGCCGTCGTCGTGGCCTCGGAAAACTACCCTGACACGCCCCGCACCGGTGACCGAATCCGCGGACTCAAGAAAGTGGACGCCCTCGACGGCGTGCACGTCATCCACGCCGGCACCGCCCTGGACGACGAGGGCAAGGTGGTCTCCGCCGGCGGCCGCGTCCTGGCCGTCGTCGCCCTGGGCAGTGACCTGGTGGAGGCCCGGGAAAGGGCCTATGACGGCGTTGAGCTGGTCCAGCTTGAAGGCTCCCAGTACCGCAGCGACATTGCCCGCAAGGCAGCCCGCGGGGAAATCAAGGTACCGTACGGTGCCACCGGATCGCTGCCCGTAGTGAAAGCGAAGGCCTGACATGAGTGGAACTCCCGAGAACCGTGGCTACGCCACGGACACCCTGGAACTGGAGGGGTGGACGCACGTCTACTCCGGCAAGGTCCGCGACCTTTACGAACCTGCCGACGAGTCGATCGTGCAACGCCTGGGCCAGGATTGCGTCCTGGTGGTGGCCAGCGACCGCATCAGCGCCTTTGACCATGTGCTCTCCAGCGAGATCCCGGACAAGGGCCGCATCCTCACCCAGCTGAGCCTCTGGTGGTTCGACCAGCTGGGCGTCGAGCACCATGTGCTCGGGTCCACGGTGGAAGACGGCGTGCCCGCGGAGGTGGAAGGCCGGGCCATGATCTGCAAGAAGCTGGACATGTTCCCGGTGGAGTGCATTGCCCGCGGCTACCTCACGGGTTCGGGGCTGCTGGAGTACAAGGCGTCCGGAACGGTATGCGATATCCCGCTCCCGGAGGGGCTGGTGGATGGCTCCCGGCTGGAGCACGCCATCTTCACCCCGTCCGCCAAGGCATTGATCGGTGAGCACGACGAGAACATCACCTATGACGCCGTGGTGGCGCTCGTGGGGGATGACATCGCTGGCCGCCTGAGCGAGCTGACCCTGAAGATCTACACCACGGCGGAGAAGATTGCGCGGGAACGCGGCATCATCCTCGCCGACACCAAGGTGGAATTCGGCTATGACGCCGTCTCCGGGTCGATCACCCTGGGCGACGAGGTGCTGACTCCTGATTCTTCCCGTTTCTGGGACGCCGCAACCTACAAGCCCGGCCAGGCCCAGCCCTCCTACGACAAGCAGTACGTGCGGGACTGGCTGACCTCTGCCGCGTCCGGCTGGGACCGTTCATCCGACACCCCGCCGCCGGCGCTGCCTGCCGACGTGGTGGAACGCACCCGCAGTCGGTACGTCGAAGCGTACGAGAAGATCACCGGGAAGACGTTCGCCTGAGACCCGGCCACGCCAGGTGGACGCGCCGGGGGTTCACCTGGCGTGTTTCAGCTGGCTTTCGCGGCGGCAGCCGCGCGCTTCTGGGCCAGCTTGATTTCAAGGATCGCGTCCAAGGCCTGCTGGACCCTGTCCTGGGCGCCTGCCGCGGCAAAGGCCTTCTGGGCTTCCTCCAGGTGCACCAGGGCTTCCTCGGTGTCACCGGCAGCCTTGAGCGACTTGCCCAGGAGGAGCGAGACCTCACCGGCTGTGTGCTTGGCGAGGCTTGCGCGCTCGGCGTGGATTTCGCGGAGTTTCTCGACGGCGGCCACAATGTCCCCGGTCAGGTACAGCCAGCGGGCGCGGATGAACGCTACCTCCAGCTGGTCTGACTTGTTTCCACCCACGATTGACAGCGCCAGTTCAGCACGTTCGATCGCAGACAGCGTTTCCGGCTCAACGATGCCGGAGGAGAGCCGGACCGCCGCGGACGCCTTGTTGAACCGGGCCCACAGTCCAATGTCATTGGCGGGGGAGAGCAGGCGCGCCGCACGCTCGTGGTGCTTCACGCCCTCGGCGTAGTCGTGCCGCATGAAGGCGACGTTACCCACCACCCAGGCCACCTCGCCGGCGAGCTGGCTCATGGAGAGTTCGTCCACGTGCTCGATCATGGCCTGGCAGTACCCCCAGGCTTCATCAAGCCGTCCGCTCTCGGCAAGTGCCCCGATGAGGGCGTGGTGGGCGTTGATGATGAGGGTTGATCCCTTGGGGAGCTGCTTGCAGAGGTCCACGGCCAGGATTCCCTGGTCCACGGCGAGGCTCAGCTGGCCTTGGCCCTGGTAGATGCCGGCGAGCATCTGGTGTGCCCGGACGGCAAGTCCTGCCGATTCCCTGGCCATGGGATGTTCCAGCAGGTGCTCCATGATCTTCTGGGCTTCCCGCCAGTTGCCCTGCTTGATCAGGCACTCGGCCTGCATGTACGTCATGTTCCACCACGCACTGGTGTTCCGCCCCTCCAGGGCGATCTTCGCGGCCGTGGCCGCGTGGCTTGCCGCCAGGGGATAGTCGCGCAGGTCCCACGCCTGCCGGGCATAGAGGCCAGCCAGTACATACTCGGCGTCGCTGACGGAAATGGGCTGGCTCCAGGCCTCCAGGGCTTTCGGTGCCAGCTCCAGCCTGCGCGCCAGTTCCTCGATGACTTCCGCCGTCGGTTCGCGGCGGCCCGTTTCAAGCAGCGAGATGTAGCTGGGTGAGTACAGGTCCTTGCCCAGTTCGGCCTGCGTCAGTCCACGCTCAAGGCGCTCAGCGCGGAGCTTTTCTCCGAACCCGTTGCCCACGCGTATCCTCCTCCTTGGGACAAGTGGGGCTGACGGATGCTTGACAGCCCCTGTGGAAAATATTTTACAATGTGTGTCAACAAGGACAGTGCTGGCTTTGTAACGAATCCGACTCGTATTGAGGAACTTATATGTTGAAGAAGATCGCAACCGCGGCCGTCCTGGCCGGGGCCCTGGCTTTTTCCGCGGCAGCTCCGGCTGTCCTGGCCTCAGGCTCCGTCGCCGATAATTCGAGTACGTCTGTAGCAGTAGGCAACTGGCCTGACCCCGCCTCCGCAAAGGTGAAGAAGGATAAGACCACTACCACTACCTACACCACGTACGTGGGCAACTGGCCTGATCCCGCATAAACTGCTTCCTCACCCAGGAGGCGAGGATGGCCCCGGAGCAACAGCTCTGGGGCCATTCCTTTAACCGGGTGGCGGGGCTTTACGGCAGCGGGATCTCCGGCGGGGCGTCACCAAATAGAGACGCAAAAAGAGGGCCCCAGTGGAGACCCTCTTTTCGTTATGGTCGGGATGACAGGATTTGAACCTGCGACCTCTTCGTCCCGAACGAAGCGCGCTACCAAGCTGCGCTACATCCCGATCCGCTGCAAAAGCAACTTTACAAGGATAGCCGATGGCGGGGCCCGATGCGAAATCCGGCCGCCGGGAGCCTGGGCGGCGGCTTAGACCAAGGAATCCTTCCAGGCCCCGTGCAGGTCCGCGAAGCGGCCGCCGCCGCCGATCAGTTCTTCCGGAGTGCCGTCCTCCACGATCCGGCCGTCGTGCACCACCAGTACCCTGTCAGCTGTCTCGACGGTTGACAGCCGGTGCGCGATGATCAGTGCCGTCCTGCGCGCCGCCTCCGTCCCGGCGAGCAGGCGGGCCAGCCCGGCCTGCACAAGCCGTTCAGAGGGGATGTCCAAGGAGGAGGTGGCCTCGTCCAGGATCAGTACTGCCGGCCGCGCCAGGAAGGCCCTGGCGAAGCTGATCAACTGCCGCTGCCCGGAGGAGACCCTGCCGCCGCGCTTGTTGACGTCGGTGTCGTAGCCCCCGGGGAGTTCCAGGATGAAGTCGTGCGCCCCAACGGCCTTGGCGGCTTCCTCGATCTCGGCACGTGATGCTTCCGGCCGGCCCAGTGCGATGTTGTCCGCCACCGAACCGCTGAACAGGAAGGCTTCCTGGGTGACCATGACGATGTTCCGGCGGAGGTCGGTGGTGGCAAGGTCGCGGAGGTCCACGCCGTCCAGGGTCAGGTGTCCCGAGGTGACGTCGTAGAACCGGGCGATGAGTTTGGCCAGGGTGGACTTGCCGGCGCCGGTCTGTCCCACCAGGGCGACTGTCTGCCCAGCCGGGATATGCAGGTTAAGGAGGGGAACCACCACGGGTCCGTCGCCGTAGCGGAACTCGACGTCCTTGAAGTCGATGCGCCCGGTGGCTGCGGGAAGCGGGACCGGGTTCTTCGGCGGCCGGACGGTGGGTACTTCCTCGAGGAGCCCGGACACCTTTTCGAGGGCTGCCTGCGCGCTCTGGAACGAGTTGTAGAACATGGCCATCTGGTCCACGGGCTGGAAAAACCGCTTGGTGGAGAGGATGAGGGCCAGGAGGACGCCTACGGCCAGGTCGCCGCCCAGCACCCGGAAGCCCCCGAAGAGCAGCACCACTGCCACGCAGACGTTGCCGATCAGCACCAGCCCGGGCTGGAAGATCCCGTTGAGGTTGATGGACCGGACCGTGACCAGGCGGTAGTCCTCGGCAAGGTTGCCGTAGGTTTCGGAGTTTCCCTTTTCCTTGCGGAAGGCCTTGACCGCGCGGATTCCGGTCATGGTTTCGACGAAATGCACGATCAGCCGGGCGGAAACCACCCGTGATTCCCGGAAGGCGATTTGGGAATGCTTCTGGTACCAGCGGGCCAGGAAGAACATGGGCACGCCGGCGGCCAGTACCAGCAGGCCGCTTCGCCAGTCCAGGGCAAAGATCGTGGCGGCGGTGAACGCCATGAAGAGCATCCCGGAGGCCAGCGAGCTGACGCCGGAATCGAGGAGTTCGCGCAACGCCTCCAGGTCCGACGTCTGGCGGGCAATGATCCGGCCGGATGTGTACCTTTCATGGAATTCCAGGCTGAGCCGCTGTGTGTGCCGGAAGACCCGGACGCGCAGGTCCAGCAGCATGGCCTGGCTGAGCCGTGCCGTGGAGGTGACGTACAGGGCGGTGAGCCCCGCCGTCGCGATGGCCGCCAGGAGGTAGGCGACGCCGGTGAACACCAGCGGGAGGTTGTCACCTGACCGGAGGGCCGGGAGGGCGTGGTCGATGCCGAAGGCAATCAGTGCCGGGCCGGCCACGCGGGCTGCCTGGGAAAGGACCACCATGGCGATGGTCAGCCAGAACCGCACCCGCACCGGCCGGATCAGGGACGCCAGCAAGGCAATCGACCGTCGCCGGACAGCCTTGCTGTCACTCTTGCTGAGGTGGGCGTTGTCCTCGTTGGCGGTGCCGAACGTTGCCGTGCTCATCGGGTCACTTCCTCTGCCTGGTCCTCAAGGGCGGACAGTTCGGAGTCCAGGTCGCGCGGTTCACGCTCAAGGCTGGCGATGACGTAACGGTAGTGCTGGTTGCCGGCCAGCAGGTCCGTATGCGTGCCGACGGCGGTGATGCGGCCGTCCTCCAGCAGCGCCACCCTGTCGGCCAGGGCCACTGTGGACGGCCGGTGCGCCACGATCAGGGTGGTGGTGTCCTTGAGCACCTCGCGGAGGCGGGCCTCCACGAGTTCCTCGGTGTGGACGTCCAGGGCAGAGAGGGGATCGTCCAGGACCAGGACGCGTGGACGGGCGGCGATGGCGCGTGCCAGGGCAATGCGCTGGCGCTGGCCGCCGGACAGGCTGAGCCCTTCCTCGCCGATCAGTGTGTCCACGCCCTGCGGCAGGGAGTAGGAGAAGTGCGCCTGGGCCACGTCCAGGGCCTCCTCCAGGATCTCCTCGGTCCGCACCGGCGCGCCGAGGAGGACGTTGTCCCGGACGGAATTGGAGAACAGCGTGGTGTCTTCGAAGGCCACTCCGACGATCCTGCGCAGTTCCTCGACGTCGAAGTCGCGGATGTCCACGCCATCGATGCTGATGGAACCGGCGGTGACGTCGTAGAGGCGGGGGACCAGCTGGATGAGCGCGCTCTTGCCGCTCCCGGTGACGCCCACCAGGGCCATGGTTTCGCCGGGCCGCACCTCGAGGTTGATGTCCTTAAGGATCGGTTTGTCCGGGGCGTCCTCGAAGGCGAACGTTGCGTTGTCGAAGCGCAGTGCGCCCGCGAGTTCGTCCGGGCGGCGCGGCTCGGCGGGGCTGGTGATGGTGTTCTGCGTATCCATCACCTCGTAGTGGCGGTCGACGGCGGTCTTGGCCGTGAGTGCCATGGCCAGCAGCATGCCGGAGAATTCCACAGGCGAGGCGATGACGGCGGCCGTTGCGAAGAACGCCACCAGGGAGCCGATGCTCAGCTGGCCGCCGGCACACAGCATGACGCCCACCACCAGGCCGGTTCCGAGGGCGAGTTCGGGGAGCAGGGTGACCACCATGGTGAAGGTGGCCTGGTGGAGGGCCTTCTCGATTTCGGTCTGGCGCAGTTCCTCGGCTTGTTCGTTGAAGTTCTCCAAGGCTTCCCGGCTGCGGCCAAACGCCTTGAGCACCCGGATGCCGTGGACCGATTCCTCCACCGTGGTGGCGAGGTCCCCGGCCTGGTCCTGGCTGCGCCGGGCCACCTTGCTGAACCGGGTGCGGAACCGGAAGCTGTTGATGGTGATGGGAACGGCGGCGGCGAGGAAGATCAGGGCCAGCTGCCAGCTCATGGCGAACATGGCCACGATCCCGATTATCACGGTGAGGGTGGTGACCACCAGCATGATGGCGCCGAAGGCCATCCACCGGCGCAGGAAGTTCAGGTCCGTCATGGACCTGGAAAGCAGCTGGCCGGAACCCCAGCGGTCGTGGAAGGAGACGGTCAGTTCCTGCAGGTGGTCGTAGAGCGAGACCCGCATTCGGGTTTCCACCGTGGTGGCGGGGTTGATGACGAACTGCCGGCGGAGCGCCACCAGGCCGGCCTCGGCGACGCCCAGCACCAGGATGACGCCGGCGGAAATCCACACCCCGTCCGCGCCAGCCCCCGGCTGCAGCGCCGTGTTGACCAGGACGCGCAGCACCTGGGGGATGGTCAGGGCAACGATACTTGCCGCCAGCGCACAGAGAAGCCCCAGCACAAGCCGGGGGATGATGGGGCGGACGTGCGGATAGAGACGGCTGATTGATCTGAAAAATGGAGTCTGCTTGGCCATGCCCGCTTCTCAAGCTCTAAAACGAATGTAGTTTCCTCTGGCAACTACCCTATGCCATGGAGTGAGACGATTCACAGGGGGTTGCCGCCAGGGCGCCCGGCTTGCCCAGTTATTGCAGTCCGTAATGGGAGGGTCAGCCGCGGGAGGTCAACGTGAGCAGGACTGCCTCCGGCTTGCAGGCGATCCTTACCGGGGCGAAGCGTGAGGTGCCGATGCCGCCGGAGACGTTGACCGGCGTCGTGCGCCCCTTGCTGGTCCAGTCGTGGAGGCCCTTTGCGCGCCACGTGGGGAGGTCGCAGTTGGCAACGACGGCACCGTACCCGGGGATGCAAATTTGGCCGCCATGCGTATGGCCGGCGAGCAGGAGGTCCGCGCCGCTTTCCGTGAAGTGGTCCAGGACCCGCTGGTACGGGGCGTGGATGACCGCGACCTTGAGGTGGTCGTTGGCGTCCTGGTTGACCGTGCCGCGCGGCCAGCCGGCGTACCGCTCGCGGTTAAGGTGCGGATCGTCAACACCGGAGAAGTCGAAGCGCATGCCGTTCAAGATCAGCGACTGGTGGCGGTTGGTCAGGTCCACCCAGCCGCCCATGCCGAACCCGGAACGAAGGCGGGGCCAATCCAGGGCGGTGGGCTTGGGCACGGCCTTGGAGGGGCCCAACAGGTAGGACGCAGGGTTCTTGAATGTGGGAGCGAAGTAGTCGTTGGAGCCCGGAACGAAGACCCCGGGAAATTGCAGCAGCGGCCGGAGCGCAGCCAGGAGCGGGTCCACGGCCATCACGTGGCTGAGGTTGTCGCCCGTGTTGACCACCAGGTCGGGCTGCAGGTCTGCCAATGAGCCGAGCCACCGGGCCTTCTGGTGTTGCCCGGGCACGAAGTGGATGTCGCTCAAGTGCAGGACGCGGAACGGGTTGCGGCCGGGAGGGAGGATGGCCAGGGTTTCCTCGCGGAGGACAAACTGGTTCTTCTCCCACAAGCCATAGCCGAAGGCCGCCATCCCGGCTGCAGTTCCTGCACCTGCGGCAACGGCAAAGCCGCGCCCGATTGAACGGGCGCGGCTTGCCAGGCTGTCGATGCTCATGCGTACTTAGCCGTTGCCCTTGCCATTGCCGTTCCCGTTGTTGCTCGGGGCCGGGGCGGGCGCCTGGGTGGCGGGTGCCTGGGTTGCAGGGGCTGCAGGGGCCTGGCTGGCCTGCGGGCTGCTCTGGGCGGGTGCCGAATTGGTAGTAGTTCCGTTGACCATGTTGCTCGGCGGTGCCGGGAACGGGTTGGTGCCGTAGCCCGGCGCGATCTTGGTCATGAAGTTCGAAAACATGGGACCGGCAACCATGTAACCGTCAATGCCCTGGTAGAACTTTCCGTTGACGGTGATGTTCTGGCCGGCGCGGCCCTGGTCGCCCAGCGGGTCACCGAACCAGGCAGCCGTGGCCAATCCGGTGGTGTGGCCAACAACCCAGGTGGAGCCGTTGTTGTTCGACGTACCGGTCTTGGCGCCGATCGGGAAGCTGGTCTTGGTGGAAAGACGCGGCTGGATCAGCGCGCCCGAACCCCTGTTCATGACTTCCTGCAGCGCATAGTTCACGCCGCGGGCAACCTCCGGCTTGATGGCGTCGCGGCAGCTGCTGGACTGGGCCGGGCTTGCTTGCCGGTGGCGTCGGTCACCGAGGTGATGGCAATGGGCTCGCAGTACTTGCCGTCGTTCGCAAACGTGGCGAACGCGCTGGCCATGGTCAGCGGCGACGTCTGGGTGGATCCCAGCAGGTTGCCCAGGGTCATCATGTTGATCTTGGGGTGCGGCTCGCTGCCATCCGCCGAGGGGAGGCCGCTGTGCAGTCCAACGGCATCGGCGATCTTTTGGATGCCGCAGAAGTCCAGTTGCGCCGCGGACGCGAACGTCACCGTGTTGATGGAGTTGTAAAGGCCCTCGAGGACGGTCAGCGGCCGGTACCACTGTGGCTCGGCGTTCTGGAGGTCATCGGTAGCGTCCAGGCCTGCGTTCTTCTGCGCTGTGCTGTATGCACCTTGGACCTTCCCGCAAGTGTTCTTCCACGGGTAACCGATCGGGTAGACACGCTGGGCTGCATTGACCACGGTATTCATGGTCTTGCCCTCGTTGAGCCACTCCGCGAAGGTGAACGGCTTCATGGTGGAACCAGGCTGGAACCCGCCGACGCCGTTGAGGTCGTTCCCGTCCTTGTCCAGCTTGTCCACGTTGAAGTTCAACTGTGAATTAAAGCCGCCCGCGCCGGCCAGGAACGAGGTGTTCTGGGCCATGGAGATGATCTTGCCGGTGCCGGGCTGCACCGAGACCATTGACGCGCCCCATTTATCCGGGTTGGCGCCGGCCGCGGCGTCGGCTTGCTCCTGTGCGGTGGCCTGGGCTTTGGGGTCCAGGGTGGTGGTGATGGTCAGGCCGCCGCCGTAGATGAGCCGCTGGCGGTCCTTGACCTCCGCACCGTAGGCCGGGTTGTTCTCCAGCAGATGCAGGACGTAGTCGCAGAAGTACGGAGCGGTGGCCGCGTACGCACATCCTTGCTTGGGCTGGGTGACCTTCGGTTCAACGGGGGTGGCCACCGCAGCCTGGTATTCGTCCGCGGTGATCTTGCCCTGGTCCTTCATCAGGCCCAGCACCAGGTCGCGGCGCTGCTTGGACTTCTCCGGATTGGTGATGGGGTCGAACATGGACGGGCTGTTCACCAGGCCCGCCAGGAGTGCCGCCTGCGGGAGGGTCAGGTCCTTGGCGGTGGTGCTGAAGAAGTACCGGGAGGCGGCCTCGATGCCGTACGCGTCGCGGTTGAAGAACACGATGTTCAGGTAGCCCTCAAGGATCTGGTCCTTGGTGAACTCCTTTTCCAGGGCGATGGAGAGCTTCATTTCGCGGAGCTTGTCGCCAACACCCTTGTTGACGCCGTTGAGCTTGATCTGGTCTTCTTCGCCGGCAGCGGCGAGATTCGCATTGAGCACGTTGTTGACGTACTGCTGCGTGATGGTGGATGCACCCTGCTTGTTGCCGCGGGCGGTGGCGACCAGCGCGCGAAGGATGCCGGTGGTGTCCACGCCGCCATGCTCGTAGAAGCGGCTGTCCTCCACGGCAATGATGGCGTTCTTCATGTTCGGGGAAATTTGGTCCAACGGAACCTTGGTGCGGTTCTCCGTATAGACGCTGGCGATCTCGCTGCCGTCGGCGGCCAGGATGCGGGTGGTCTGGCTGGGCGGGTCAACCTTCAGTTCCGCGGGGAGGGAGTCGAAGAAGTTGATGGAACCGCTTGCCGCGCTGCCCGAGACGGCAGCGGCAGGGACCAGAAGGCCCGCCACCAGGACACCGCAAATCGCGCTCACACCGAGGAAAAGAAGGATCTTACCCAGTGTGGTGGCAGTGTCGAATAAGGGGTTGTTGCGAGTCGCCATGTTTTCCACTTTACCGGCAAGGGCTACGCTTTCTCTCATGACCAAATGGGAGTACGCGACGATTCCGCTCATTATTCACGCCACCAAGCAGATCCTGGACCAGTGGGGGAGGACGGCTGGGAGCTTGTCCAAGTTGTTCCCGGACCCGACGGCAACGGACTTGTCGCCTACCTCAAGAGGGAGAAGCAGTAGCATGAGCACCCCCGCAGAAGCCCCTTCCGGCGCCGCAACGGCGCCGGCCTCCGCCGTCGAGCAGCGCCTCGCGGAACTTGGCATCACTCTCCCGGAGGTCGCCGCTCCCGTGGCGTCCTACGTCCCCGCCATCGTCTCCGGCAACCACGTGTTCACCTCCGGCCAGCTGCCGTTCATTAACGGCAAACTCGAAGCTACCGGCAAGGTGTCCGCCGGTACCGAAGGGTTCGCCGACGAGCCCACGGTCTCTCCGGAGGACGCCCAGAAGTATGCCGCCGTGTGTGCCGTGAACGCCCTGGCCGCGGTCAAGAGCGTCATCGGCGACCTGGACCGCATCACCCGCATCGTCAAGGTGGTCGGATTCGTCTCCTCGGACCCGTCGTTCACGGGCCAGCCCGCCGTTATCAACGGCGCCTCTGAGCTGCTGGGCCGTGTCCTTGGCGACGCCGGGCAGCACGCACGTTCCGCCGTCGGCGTTGCCGTTCTTCCGCTCGACTCTCCTGTTGAAGTCGAACTGATCGCCGAATTCAGCTAGGACCGGTCACTTCCCTTGCCTCACCTCGCACGACGCCTTTTTGCACTTCCCCAGGACCTTGAAGGGGCGGCTCAAAGCTGGCTCGAACACGGCGAACGGACTCCCCGGGCCGCGCGCTACGCCTCTTCCGTAGTCCTCCTGCGTGATTCGCCCACCGGCCTGGAGACCTGGCTGGGTTACCGGCCCGGCTCCTCGCCGCTGGGAGTCCTCGCCTTCCCCGGCGGTTCCCTTGACCCGGCCGACGACGACGCCATGGGCTGGCTTGGCCCCTCGCCGCAGCATTGGGCCGAGCAGATGGGAACGGCCGACGTCGGGCTGGCCCGGCGCCACGTGGTGGGCGCCATCCGGGAACTCTTCGAAGAGACCGGCATCCTGCTGGCTGGTCCGGACATGTCCAACACCGTGGAAGCCACATCCTCGTCCGAATGGATGCGCGCCCGCATCGCGGTCGCGGACCAGGAGAAGACGCTGGCCCAGGTCCTGGGCAAGCGCGGCCTCTCGCTGCGCACGGACCTGCTCAAATCCCTGGTCAACTGGCGCAGCCCGGATTTTGCGCACCGCCGGTTCGATACCCGGTACTTTGCCGCCACCGTCCCGCTGGGCCAGGAACCCTCACTGCTTGAGGGCAAGGGCGTCTGGGGCAGGTGGGTCAACGCGGCGCAGGTGGTGCAGGAAAGGAATACCACCGCACTCGGCGACGAGGCCGGCCAGGAGAACACCGTGGGCCGTCCCCTGGGTGAGCTGCTGGTTCCCGGTTCGGAGATCATGATCGAAAAGATGGCGGCCGCCAACGGCTGCATCGCCTACCTGAGCTACAAGCGCAAGCCCCACGTGTACCAGCCGGTCCTGGTGGAGGAAAACGGCAAGCTGATGCTTGAGGTCGAGGCCGCCAAGACCGTGGCAGGGGACCACCAGCGCGAACGCTGACGCCAGGCGGTCTTGTCGAAACCTGGTGGTTGAGCTTGTCGCAACCACCGTGCGCCGTTCCCGGGCACGAAAAGGCCGCCCCTCGGGGCGGCCTTTTTCGTAGGTCCTAGCGGGAGCGCTGGCGGAGGCGCTGCATGTCCAGGATGACCACGGCGCGGGCTTCGAGGCGGAGCCAGCCGCGCTGGACGAACTCGGCGAGGGCCTTGTTGACGGTTTCGCGGGACGCGCCCACCAGCTGCGCCAGTTCCTCTTGGGTCAGCTCGTGTGCCACCAGGACGCCGTCGGTTGCCGGCCGGCCGAAGCGGTCCGCCAAGTCCAGCAGGGCCTTGGCCACGCGGCCCGGAACGTCCGAGAAGACAAGGTCGGACAGGGAGTCGTTGGTGCGGCGCAGGCGGCGGGCCAGGGCCTGCAGCAGCTGGGCGGAAACCTCGGGGCGGGTCCGCAGCAGGGTGTTCAGGCTCTCATTCTTGAGCCCGGCCAGCCGGGTTTCCGAGACCGCGGTGGCGGTGGCGGTGCGGGGGCTGGGGTCGAAGAGGGCCATCTCGCCGAAGAGTTCGCCCGGGCCGAGGATGGCGAGCAGGGATTCCCGGCCGTCCGGGGACGTGCGGCCGAGTTTCACCTTGCCGGAGACGATGAAGTAGAGCTGGTCACCCTGGTCGCCCTCGCGGAACACGGATGCGCCGCGGGAAAGGTCCACCTCGGTGAGCTCGTCCGTCAGCAGACGGAATGCGTCGTCGTCGAGCGTGGCGAAAAGGGGTGCTCGGCGCAGTACCTCGATGTCCATGAAATCTCCTGAGTAAAAGTATCGGCTGTGGCGCTTGAGCCATTGTTTCAGAATTTTCAAGGTTCTGTGACGAACTTGGCAGCCGAAACGCCCGTGAACAACCGGATCCGGGTCAATGGGAGGGCGCTGAAGCCCACAGAAGTTTGTCAGTGTCCGCCACTAGAATGGGGGTTCAACTGTTTAATAAGGAGCCTTTGTGGTCGGCTTGACTGTCCTGGACCTCGTCCTGATCCTGGCGCTGCTGTCATACCTGGTTTACGGCCTCCGCAATGGGTTCCTGGTCACGGTCGGCGGCCTGGCCGGTTTCGCGGCCGGCGCCGTCGCGGCGTTCTTTGCCGTCCCCCTGGTCAGCACCTTCGTTCCGGACTCCGGATGGAGGCTGACCGCCATCATTGCGGCCGCCGTCGTCCTCATGGCCCTGGGCCACGGGCTGGGCACCATGGTGGGCCGGCAAATCCGCGGTGCCATGCGGATCCGGCCGCTGCGTGCCGTGGACCGGCTGGTGGGCGGGGCCCTGAACCTGGTGGTGTCCGCGCTGGTGATGTCCATGTTGGCCTTCAGCGTCAGCTCCCTGGGCGTGCCGGTCGTGTCGCAGCAATTGGCTGAATCCAAGGTGATCCGGTTCATCGACGGGCTCACGCCCACCCCGGTCAAGGCGACCATGGCTGAACTGCGGTCCACGGTTATCGGCAACGGGATACCCACGTTGTTCGAAGGCCTGGACCAAGGCCAGCCGGTCCAGGTGCCCAACGCCAGCACCAACACTCCGGCCTTGAACAGGGCAGCCCAGTCGGTCCTGAGGATCGCCGGCACGGCGTACGAATGCGGCCAGAACCAGACCGGTACCGGGTTCGTGGTGTCCCAGGGCCGCGTGGTCACCAACGCGCACGTTGTGGCGGGCGTGTCGCAGCCCGTCGTGGAGATGCCCGACGGCGGCGCGATGCCGGGGCGTGTGGTCTACTTCGACACCAAGCGGGACCTGGCAGTCCTGGCGGTGGACAACCTTCCGTCCCAGCCCCTGCCGCTGAGCCGCGACCTGCCCGGCGGCAGCCAGGCCGCCTTCGCCGGTTACCCCCACGGCGGGCCCTTCCAGTCCAAGCCGGCCACGGTGCAGGACATCGCCACCGTGCTGGTGCCGGACATTTACGGAAACAACCCGTCGCCTGAAGACATCTACCGCCTGGCGGGGGACGTGCAGCCGGGGAACTCGGGCGGCCCGCTGCTGACCACTGACGGCCAGGTGGCCGGCGTGATCTTTGCCAAGGCAACCTCGGACGCAGAAGTGGGATTCGCCATCACCATGAGCGACCTGAACCCCGTGGCCCAGCAGGCGCCCACCCTGTCCGCGCCCGTCTCCTCCGGGCAGTGCATCCAGAAGTAGGGCTGCCGGAAGCCAGGGAGTGAAGAACCAGGGCTGCCGGCTACAGGACCTCGGCCAGGTAGTCGATGGCGAGTTTGTAGCCGAACACGCCGGCGCCCACGATCACCGCGGCGCATACCGGCGACAGGTACGAGTGGTGCCGGAACTCTTCCCGCTGGTGCACGTTGGTGATGTGCACCTCGACGGTGGGCAGCTGCACCGCAGCCAGGGCGTCACGGAGCGCCACGGACGTGTGTGTGAAGGCGCCGGCATTCAGGACAATTCCTGCGGCGGCGCCCCGGGCCGCGTGGATGGCATCCAGCAGGACACCCTCATGGTTGGACTGCACACACTCCACCGCGAAGCCGTGCTTGGCGGCGGCGGAGGCTGCCAGCTGCTCCACGTCCGCAAGGGTTGAGGTGCCGTACTTCTCCGGTTCCCGGGTGCCCAGCAGGTTCAGGTTGGGGCCGTTGATGACGAGGATGGTGCCGCGGCCGGCTTCGACAGTGGAGGAGGCTTCAGTCATGCGTGCAAATCTATCGGTTGGTGCTGCCCGCCGCGCATTCTTACGTTGGTAGGGGCGGCGGGCAGCGGGCCCACAGCAGCTGCTAGAGGGCCGTGACCTTGAACAGCAACGCGTGCTCCGGGTTCAACATGGGCATGGGCAGCCCCACTTCGGCGAGGAACCGTCCGGTGGCAACCGCGCCGCCCGAAAGCCAGGCCGGAGGCTGGACCTGGGTGAAGGTGTGGGCGTAGTCGGCGTCCACCGGTGCGGGGAAGACGGCCTCCACCCGGTAGCTGCGCTCCGCGTCCAACCCGGGAACGCCCATCCTGCCGGGGGTCTCGGATGCCGAGGTGCGCATGCCCACGACGGCGAACAGCGCCGCCGTCGTGCCTTCAACGGGCGCGGGGGCCACCACGCCGTACAGCTGGAACGCGTCATCGGCGATGTCCGCGTGGACAGGCAGCCCGCTGTGGACCAGGCCCCGGTGTTCCTTGTACAGCCCCACCAGGCGCCGCAACTCTTCCCGCTCCTTGCCTTGGACGCCCCGGACATCCCATTCCATCCCGAAGTGGCCGAACAAGGCGGTAATGGCCCGGAACGAGAGGTCGTGGGTGCGGGCGGTGGTGTGGGAGGTGGTGGGCCCGATGTGGCTGCCCACCAGCTCGGGCGGGACCACCACGCCGGTCCAGCGCTGGATTGTCTGCCGCTCCAGCGCGTCGTTGCAGTCCGAGGCCCAGATGCGGTCGGTCCGATCCAGGATGCCCAGGTCCACACGGGCGCCGCCGGACGAGCAACTCTCGATTTCGACGCCGGGATGGGCCTTGCGGAGTTCATCGAACAGCCGGTACGCGGCAAGGGTCTGCTCGTGGACGGAGGCCCGGCCGGCATGGCCGTGTTCCACGAGATCCCGGTTCTGGTCCCATTTCAAGTAGCTGATGTTGTTGCCGGACAGGAGCGCGGAGATCCGGTCGAACACGTATTGCCAGGCCTCCGGGTTCACCAGGTCGATGACGTGCTGGTTGCGCCACTCCAGGGGCAGCCGGCCGCCGTCCTTGTGCGCCGAAGCGGAAGGACCCACGATCCATTCCGGGTGCGCACGGGCCACGTCCGAATCCAGGTTGACCATTTCCGGCTCCACCCAGAGGCCGAATTCCATGCCACGGGAGGTGACGGCGTCGATCAGCGGGGTCAGGCCGTCCGGCCACACCGTCTCGTCGACGTACCAGTCGCCCAGCCCGGCGTGGTCGTCGCGGCGCCCGCGGAACCAGCCGTCGTCGAGCACGAAGCGCTCCACGCCAAGGTCCGCCGCGGAATCAGCCAGTTCGATCAGCGTGTCCAGGTTGTGGTCGAAATACACTGCCTCCCACGTGTTCAGCACCACCGGGCGCGGTTTACCGGCCGGCAGTCCTGTGGAGGCGGCGGGCAGCACATGGTGCGGCCGGGCACGGAACCAGCTGTAGAACGCCTCGCTGATGCCGTCCAGGCCATGGCCGGAGTAGGCGGCGAAAAGGGCCGGTGTGGTGTAGCCGGCGCCCGGTTCGAGGATGACCTCGGCCGGCCCCAGCAGCTCCGAGCCGCCGATCACGGTGCGGCCATCGCCGATGGTGTCCGCGAACTGTTCGTGGTTGCCGCTCCAGGCCAGGTGGGTCGCCCACACCTTGCCGTGCCGGTTGCCGAAGCCCTCGGTGCCTGCGGCGAAGATCAGTGACGAGTCGTGCCCGGTGCGGCCGTGCCGGCCGGTCCGGACCCAGGTGCCCTGCTGGATGCGCTGCCGTTGCGGGTGGCGTTCCCGGCACCAGCGGCCGGTGAGGTCCAGGAGTTCGACGGCGTCGGGGGCCACCGGGAGGACGGTTGCCAGCTCGTCCACCTGGAACGGGGTGGTGCCGTCATTGGTGACGGTGTGGCGCAGTTCCAGCAGGCCGCCGTCGTGCAGCGTCAGGGAGGTGGAGACGCTGATGCCGGCGTCGAGGTCGGCCTGGCCGATCGTGGCGGTGCGGCCCTCGGCGTGGACGGACGTGACGCGGAGGCGGGTGGAAAAGTCGAAGCCGGGGCCGTTGCCGGTGATGCGGTGGCCGCGGAGGGCGGGGCGGCCCCGCCACGAGGAGGACGCCTGGGGGAGGAGGCCGGACGGTACGCGCGCGTCGACCGAAGAGTGCCCGATAGGTCCGGCCAGGAAGCCCAGGTCCGGCAAGCTCCGAACCCAGGTCGGCGCCCCAATGGATGACCTCGGCCTCCCCGCTGTCGAAGCTGATCAGCAGGCTGGTGCCGGCGGAACGGAGATACAGGGGATCCATAGGAGGTCTCTTTCAGTGTTCAGCGTTGCGTCTTAAGTTACGCACAGGAGGGAAATCCGGGAAGGGGTGGCCGGGCGCCGCCGCCGCGAGGAGGAGGACGGCGGCGCCCGGGCCGGTGGCTGCGACCACATACGCAGCCACGTTGGATGGGTTACTTGAACAGGGCGTTGACCTGGTCGTTGGCCTGGGTGAGGGAGCTGGCCTTGGCCTTGCCGGACACCACGGCGTCCATGGCCGGCTTCATGATGCCGTCAACCTTGGCGGCGTTGTCCGCGATCGGGTAGAGGAATGTGGTGCCGTCCTTGACCTGCTGGCTGAACGGGGTCACGTCCACGCCCTTGGCCTTGAACGCTTCCACTGCCTTGTCGGCGGAGGTCTTGATGGCGGGGAAGACGACGGCCTTGGCAGCGACCACGTCCTGGCAGGCTGCGGAACCCAGGTATTCCACCCACTTGATGGCGGCGTCCGGCTTCTTGGTGCCGGCGTAGATGGAGTCCGCCAGGCCGTTGTACATGCTGGCGCGCTTGCCGTCGACTCCCGTGGGCGTCGGGGCGATGCCCACCTTGACGTCCTTGTAGCCGGTGTACTGGCCGATCATCCACGAACCGTTGGCGTTGATGACGGACTTGCCGGCGGCAAAGGTGTCCGCCATGCTGGCGCCCACCGTGGTTTCAAGTTTCGGCATGTAGCCCTTGTCCACGAGCCCGGCGAACCAGTCGATGCTTTCCTGGAACTTGGGGTCGTCGTAGTTGAAGTGCTTGCCCCACGGGTTCTTGTCCGTGTGCGTCCAGCCGGTGGTTCCGGTCAGGTAGCTCCACTCGGTCTGGCCCTGGCCGGAGCCGGAACCGTTGAGGCCGAGCCCGTAGACGGCAACGTTGTTCTTGTCGAAGCCGGCTTCGTCGCCGCGTTTGCCGTTCTTGTCCACGGTCAGGTGGGCGATGGTCTTTTCGTACGTGCCGCCGTCCTGGGGGTTCCAGCTCAGGTTGGCCATCTGTTCGGGGGTGACGCCGGCGTCGGCTGCGAGCTTGGTGTTGTAGAACAGGGCGATGGTGTCCCAGTCCTTGGGGAGGCCGTACCGCTTGCCGTCCTGGCCCACCCAGAGGTCCGCTAGCCCTGAGTTGTAGATGCTGGTGTCGATGTTGTCCTTCTTGACCGCGTCATCGAGGGCGAGCAGTTGCTTGTTCTTGATGAATTCCGGGTACTTGCCCAGGTGGTCGGTGAACACGTCCGGGGCGGTGCCCGCCACGAAGCCGTTGGTGAGGGTGCCCCAGTAGTCGTCCCAGCCGCGCTGGGTGACCTTGACGGTGATGTCCGGGTTGGCCTTGTGGAAGTCGTCGGCGCACTGCTTGTACGCCGGGAGCTGGTTGGCATCCCACAGCCAGTAGTTGATTTCGCCCTTGCCGGCCTCGGCGGATCCGCCGCCTCCGCAGGCCGACAGTGCCAGGACAGCGGCTGCCGCTGCGGCGAGGGAGGTGAGTGCTTTCTTTTTCATGGGTGTTCCTTTCACAGTGCTTCCGGGCAGGCCGCCATGGCCCGGCGCCGGGGATGGGGCGGGTGGGTTACGCGGGAAGGGGACTTACTTGATGCCGGAGAAGCCGATGGAGTTGACGATTTTCTTGCCGAACGCGGCGAACAGGATCAGGACCGGCAGGGCGGAGACAAGGGTGGCGGCCATCAGCCCGGACCAGTCCGGCGCGCCCTGCGGCGACTGGGATTTGAAGACGCCCAGGCCCACCGTGAGGACGCGGACGGATTCGTCCTGGCCCACCAGCAGCGGCCAGAAATACTCGTTCCACTGGCCGATGAAGGTGAGCAGGGCCAGCGTGGCGATGGGGGCTGCGGCGTTGGGCAGGATGATCTGGAAGAAGATCCGAAGGTGCTTGGCGCCGTCGAGCATGGCCGCTTCCTCCACCTCGCGGGACATGTTCAGGAAGAACTGACGCAGGAAGAAGATGGCAAACGGGGTCATGAAGATGTAGGGGAGTACCAGCCCCGCCAGGGTGTTGAGCAGGCCCAGGTTCTTGATGAGCAGGAAGTTGGGCAGTGCCGTGAAGATCGGCGGCACCATCATGGTGGCCAGGAAGAGGCTGAACACCAGGTTCCGTCCCCGCCACCGCAACCGGGCGAACGCGTAGGCGGCCATGGCGCTGAAGAACACGGCCCCGGTGGTGGTGATGGAGGCGAAGAGCACGGAGTTGCGGAGGTAGCTCCAGAAGTCGATCTGGGCTCCGGAGCCGCCTTCGGCGACAGCTTCTTCCGGTGACTGCAGGCCGAAGACCCGTTTGAAGGCGCCGAGGTTGAAGTCCGCCGGGAGCAGGTTGGTGGCGTTGCCGGCAAGGGATCCGTTGGTGGACAGCGCCGTCCGCAGGATCCAGTAGAACGGGAGGACCGATACGGCGACTGCGAGGGCAACGAGGGCCCAGGCGGCGGCGCGGCGCCAGCTGAACGGACGACGGCGGGCGGCGGGCCGGGCGGGGGCGGAAACTTTTGCGGTGGTCATGGAAGTGTCCTTAGTCCAGGTCTGATTCGTTGCCCTTGAGGAACTTCATCTGGATGAAGGCCACCAAGGCGAGGATGACGAAGAGGATGACTGCCAGGGCGGAGCCGTATCCGAAATCCGATTCCGTGAAGGCCTTTTGGTAGATGTAGAACTGCAGCACCCGGCTGGCGTTGACCGGGCCGCCAAGGGTGGTCACGGCCACGGTGTCGAAGACCTGGAACGAGCCGATGACGGTGACGATCAGGACCAGGACCAGGACGGGACGCAGCAGCGGCACCGTGATTTTGCGGAACGTCTGCCACGGGGAGGCGCCGTCCAGGTTGGACACCTCGTAGACGTGGTGGGGGATGGACTGCAGGCCGGCGAAGAGCAGCAGCGCTGTGTAGCCCATGTGCCGCCATGTGTTGATCAGCGCCTGGGTGGGGATGGCCCATTCCTCGCTGCCGAAAAACGCCACCTTGGGCAGGCCGATGGATTCGATGAAGTAGTTGACGATGCCGATCTGGTAGTCCAGCAGCCAGAACCACAGGAGGGCGGCGATCACGTTGGCCATCAGGTACGGCAGCAGGAGTGCGCCGCGGATCCAGGTTGACTTGGCCACCCGGTGCATCAGCAGGGCCAGCCCCAGGGCCAGTGCGGTCTGCAGGACGATGTTGATCAGGACGTACTGCGAGGTGACCGCCAAGGCGTTCCAGAACAGGGGATCCTTCGCGATCGCCTCGTAGTTGGCGGTGCCAATCCACGTGGGGTCCCCGAGGATGCTGTATTCGGTGAAGCTGAGGTAGATGCCGCGAAGCGTCGGCACCAGGTAAAAGACGAGAAATCCGATCATGGCGGGAGCGATGAAGAACAGCGCGATCTTCAGGTCACTTTGTCCCCTGCGCTTCAGCGGCCGGCGCACTGCATGTTCTGCCGGGCTGGCGTTCCTGGTAAGGGTGGTCATCGTCGACCCTTTCCTGATTGTGATGGAAGTAACAGGCTGCGGAACAATCTACACGAGTAGATGCTGGGGTGGCAAGAGGTTAATTTCTGCCTGTTTCAAAGGCTTTTTCTCCATTTACCGGATATTGACTCGAGTAGAAACCGATGCAAGACTCAGGTAACCCTGACGAAAGGCATGACAATGACGTTCTCGATCGGCATCGTGGGCGCGGGCCAGTTCGGCTCCCAGTTCGCGCACCTGTTCAACCTTCACCCCGGTGTCCACGCCGTCTACGTGGCCGATGAGCGCCCGGAACGGGCGGCCGAAGCCGTCGAACGGTACAACCTGGCGGGGCAGGAAGCGGACTTCGACGCCCTGCTGGCCTCCGACGTCGACGCCGTTGCCATCTTCACCCAGCGCTGGACCCACGGCCCCCTGGTGGAACGGGCGCTCCGCGCAGGCAAGCACGTCTACTCTGCCGTTCCCATGGCAGTCTCGGAAGCGGAAATCGCCCGCATCATCGACGCCGTCCGGGAAACCGGAAACGTCTACATGATGGGTGAAACCAGCTACTACAACCCCGCCACGGTCTATGCCCGCGAGCAGCACGCTGCCGGAAAATTCGGCAGGGTCTTCTACTCCGAGGGCGATTATGTCCACGACATGGACCTGGGGTTCTACGACGCCTACCAGTACAGCGGCGGCGAGCGGTGGAAGGAAACCGCCAGCTACCCGCCCATGCTCTACCCCACGCACGCGATCGGCGGCGTGCTCGGGGCCCTTCCGGCACATGCCGTCAGCGTCAGCTGCATAGGGGTCTCGGACCAGCGGAACGACGGCGTCTTCGACAAGGACGTCAGTATGTTCGGCAACGACCTATCCAACGCCACCGCGCTCTTCGAACTGAACGACGGCGGTGCCATGCGAACCAACGAAATGCGCCGGGTGGGCTACCCCTCCCACATCCGCGAATCCAGGTTCCGGTTCTTCGGCACCGAGGCCAGCTTCGAACAGCTCGCCAAGGTCACCGTGTGGCAGGACAAACAGGACGTCCACGACATCTCCGAGCAGATGGAAACCCGGCCCAGCATTCCGCTGGACGATCCGTCGCTGGCCAACGTCGCCCCCGAACTCCGGGACGCCTTCGTGTCGGGACTCGCCCCGGTGCACGACGCAGCACGGCTGCCCGCGGAGTTCCACGGCGCGCCCAACGGGCATGAAGGCAGCCACCACTTCCTGGTGGACGACTTCGTCACCGCGGTGAACAACCGCTCGCTGCCGCCCGTCAATGCCTGGGTCGCCGCGCGGTTCACGCTACCCGGAATCGTGGCCCACGAATCGGCACGGCAAGACGGCGCGCGCCTGCCCATCCCTGACTTCGGCGACGCGCCCGCCACCTGGTAGCTAGCATGTACTCCATGACCACTTCGGCTGTGCCGTCCCCGCGCGGGCCGGTGACGCGCAAGGATGTTGCCCGGTTCGCGGGCGTCAGCACCGCCGTCGTCAGCTACGTGGTCAACGGAGGTCCCAAGAAGGTGGCCCCCGCCACCGAAGCCAAAGTCCAGGACGCCATCCGCGTCCTCGGCTACCGGCCCAATGCCGCCGCCAGGGCGCTCAAGCTGGGGTCCAGCGAGACGCTGGGGCTCATTGTCCCGGATATCGCCAACCCCTTCTTCTCGTTGTTCTCCCACGCGGTGGAGGACGCGGCCGCCGCCCTTGGCTACGCCCTGGTCCTGAGCAACTCGGACGGGAACCTGGCCAAGGAGCGGCGGAACGTCCGCAACCTCGCCGCCCGGCAGGTGGACGGGGTGCTGCTCGCCAGCGTCCTCTTCGAACCTGACCTCGAAGTCCTGGAGACGGCGGACATCCCGGCGGTGCTGTTGAACCAGGAACGCGATGCGCCCGGCTTCAACAGCGTCGGCGTGGACCTGGCAGCCGGTGCCAGGATCGCGGTGGAGCACCTCATCGGCCATGGGCACACCAATATCGGGCTGGCGATGGGCACCAACGTCTCCGGCTCCACCGATGGCCGCGAGCTGGGCTGGCGCCAGGCGCTCCAGGAGGCAGGCCTGCCGGAGGGCCCCATTGCCTACAGCGCGTTCACCAGGCCCGGCGGGTATGCTGCCGGGCAGCGGCTGCTGGCATCGGTGAACCGGCCCACCGCCATCTTTGCCACGTCCGACATGCAGGGCATCGGACTCCTCCGCGCCATCCACGAGGCGGGCCTTTCCGTCCCGGGTGACATCGCCATCGCGTCCTTTGACGGATCGGCGGACTCGGAATACTCCTGGCCGCCGCTGACCACCGTGGAGCAGCCGGTGGTGGCCATGGCCGAAGCCGCCGTCGGGGCGCTGCTGGAAGCCGGCCGCGGCGGGAAACCGCGGCACCGGATCTTCCCCACTACGCTGCGCATCCGCCAGTCCTGCGGCTGCCCGTAGGAGCTAGGCCGGCGCAGCGATCCGCAGCCGGCTGACGCTCTCCTGCAGGATCCGGCGGGCGTCCGCGCTGAGGCCGGCATCACTGATGACCTCGTCCGCTTCCTCCAGCGCGGCGATGGTGCTCATGCCCTGCGTACCCCACTTGGTGTGGTCCGCCACCACCACCAGCTTCCGGGACGCCGCCACGAAGGCCCGGTCGGTCTCCGCCTCCAGGAGGTTGGGAGTGGTGAATCCTGCTTCCGGATCCATGCCGTGCACGCCCAGGAACAGCAAGTCCAGATGCAGCTGTTTCAGTGCTGCGGTGGCAATCGGCCCCACCAGGGCGTCCGACGGCGTGCGCTCGCCGCCGATCAGGATCACGGTTGAACCGTAGCGGGCAGCCCCGGAAGCGGCCCCGTGGTGGAACAGGTCCGCAATGCGCACGGAGTTGGTCACCACCGTGATCCGAGGCCCCTTGGCCAGTTCCTGGGCCAGCGCCCACGTGGTGGTGCCGGCGCTGAGGCCCACCGCCATGCCCTCATGCACCATCCGCGCGGCCTCAGCCGCAATGGCGCGCTTCTCGGCCGGCAGCTGGGTTGACTTCAGTTCAAATCCGGGCTCATGGGTGGTTGCACCGCCGGGGAGCTTGGCACCGCCGTGGATCCGCTCCACCCGGCCGCCCTCCTCCAGCAGCTCGATGTCCCGCCGGACCGTCATGAGCGAGACACCCAGCTGGTGGGCGAGGTCTGACACACGGACCACCCGCTCCCGCTGGACGGCGTCCACGATGGCCTGGTGACGTGCTGCGGGAAGCATGGAGTTCCTTTCGGGCGGCTAAGGGAGAAATGTCCCGTTCACGTTCCATCTTTGCCTACCCCTTGCTGGAACCAAGAGTCAGCCCCGCCACAAACTGCCGCTGCAGGAGCAGGTAGATGATCAGGGTGGGGATGACCGTGATGACCGCACCCGCCGCCAAGAGGTTGTAGTTGTTCAGGAACTGGCCCTGGAGGTTGTTGATGGCGGTGGTGATGGGGAGGCGGTTGCCGCTCTGGATGAAGAGCAGGGGCCAGAAGTAGTCGTTGTAGATGAAGATGACTTCCAGCGTGCCCAGGGCGGCGAACGCCGGCCGGCACAGCGGCAGGATAATTTCCCTGTACTGCCGCCAAATGCCCGCCCCGTCCACCAGCGCCGCTTCGGTCAGGTCTGCGGACAGCGCCTTCATGTAGTTGGACAGCACGAAGGTGCAGAACCCCATCTGGAACGCCGTGTCCACGGCAATCACGATGATGTACGTGTTGAGCATGTTCCCGGAATCGCTGAACGAGTAGGGCACCGTAAGGTGCTTGGCCATCTCGAACAATGGCGCGGCGAGGACCTGCGGTGGAAGGAGGTTGCCTGCTGTGAACATGATCAGCAGCGTGATGTTGAATTTCCAGTTGACCCGGCTCACGGCGAAGGCCATAAGCGAGGCGAGGAACAGCGTCAGCAGCACGGCCGGGACCGTGATGATCACCGAATTCCAGAAGTAGGTGGAAAACCCGCCCTGCGTCCAGGCCTGGATGAAGTTGTCGAAGTTGAACGCGCCGGCCAGGCTGAAGTACCCGTATTGGTTGGTGGAGGCCACCGGCCTGAGCGCTGTGAAGACGGACCAGCCAAGCGGGACCAGCCACACGATGGCCATGACGGTCAGGAAGATGTGGGTCCCGTAGTGCCGCTTGGGGCGGCTCCCCGACCGGGTTCCTGCGCCTGCGGGAACGGGCCGGGGCCGGGCTGCAACATTGCTCATGCTCTGTTCTCCTTGCCAAAGGTGCGGCTGAGGTAGAAAACGATGGGGACAAGGGAAATCACCAGCAGGACCACGGCCAGCGCGGAGCCCACGCCGATCACCTGGCCTTCGCCCACGAGGTTCTGGATGACCAGCGCGCTGAGCATTTCCAGGCCGTTGGTGCCGCGGTTGATCACGTACACCACGTCGAATGCGCGGAGGGATTCGATGATGGTGATGACCACGATGACGATGTTGATCGGCCGCATGGCCGGGAAGACCACGCGGAAGAAGGTTTGCGTGGCGGAGGCGCCGTCGATGGCTGCCGCTTCCTTCAGGCTGGGGTCCACGCCCTTGAGGCCGGCCAGGTACAGCAGCATGACGTAGCCGGCATGCCGCCAGGTGGCGGCGATCATGGCGGCCCAGATGTTGACGGACGAATCACCGAACCAGTCCACTGCCTGCGGCGTCCCCGCCGTTCCCAGGACGAAGTTCAGCAGGCCGTTGTCACGCTGGTAGAACAGCTGCCAGATGATGCCGATCAGGGCGAGGGACAGCATGACCGGGGCGAAGAAGATGCTCTGGTAGATCTTGCTGCCGCGGATGTTCTGGTCCAGGAGTACGGCCAGCAGCAGGCCCAGCGGGGTGGCGATGAGGGCCAGGAACAGCAGCCACAGCATGTTGTGCTGCACCGCGGGCCAGAACGGCGGGTAGTCCTGGGTGATGAACTGGTAGTTGTCGGTGCCGGCCGGACGGAGATCTGCCAGGTCCAGGCCATTCCAGCGGCTGAAGCTCAGCCCGACGGACATCAGCATGGGCAGCCAGACCAGCATCAGTTCGATCAGGGTGGGAATCCCCACCATCAGGGCCAGGACAAGCTTGTCCCGGCTGGACAGGCGGCGTACCCGGCCGCGCCCGGGCCGCCTCTTCGAGGGCGCTCCGGCCGGGTCCCTGGACTCCGGCGGAATCAATTCTTGTGCGGTGCTGCTCATGGGATTCTTCCCCTTGCTTGGTCCGGATGCAGGAGGGGAACGGCGACGGCGCACGCCAAGCGCCGCCGTCGCCGTTCCGTAGGCGGAAACTACTGCGCTGCGTACAGCGTCTTGGCCTGGGCCTCAAGGTTCTTGACGTCCATGGTGCCGTCCTTGATGAACGTCTGCAGGGCGGGAATCATCACGTTGTTGGCCATGGCCGGCAGAGCATCGCGGTCGAAGAACTGGCTGATGTTCTTCGCGCCCGCAATGGTGTCGGCACACTTCTTGTTCAGGGGCGTGAACGATGAGGTGTCCGCGCCCTTGGCGGTGGCGATGTTTGACGAGTCCACCTTGGCGTACGCATTCTGCGCCTCCGGTGTGCCGAGGAACGCCAGGAAGTCGCGGGCTGCCTTGTTGTCCCCGCCCTTCTTGGACAACAGCAGTCCGTCGATGGGGGCTTCGACGGAGTCCCTGCCTTCCATCGCGATTTCGGGGAAAGCGAAGAAATCGATGTCGGCCAGGACCGTGGGGTCGGTGAACTGCTGGGTGACGAAGGAACCGAGCAGGTACATGCCGGTCTTCTTCGCCTCCAGGGCCTTTGCGGCGTCCTGCCAGGTCTGCCCGAGGGCTCCAGGGTCCTGGAACGGCAGGAGGGCCTTCCAGGTGTCAAAGACGGCGCTGACTTTCTGCTGGTCCCAGGACTCCTTGTGGGCGCAGAGGTCCACGTGGAACTGGTAGCCGTTGAGTCGCATGTTGATGTAGTCGAAGGTGCCCATGGCGGGCCAGCCGTCCTTGTCGGCGAAGCCAATGGGAATCAGGCCGTCAGCCTTCATCTTCGTGGCAAGCGCCTTGAGGTCATCGAACGTTGCGGGTACCTGGTAGCCCTTTTCGGTCCAGAGGCTCTTCCGGTAGAAGAACCCCCACGGGTAGTTGTAGTTGGGAACGAAATACATCTTCCCGTCGGGGCCGGTGGACGCCTTCTTCAGGGCGTCGGAAAAGTTGGCGCCCACGGTCTGCCAGACATCGTCGATGGGTGCCAGCAGTCCCTTGCCCGCGTAGTACTGCATCCGGTACCCGGCGAACCAGGTGAACGCATCGTCGGGGGAGCCTTGCAGGTAGGAGTTGATCTTGTTCTGGAAATCGTTGTGGGGTACCACGTTGGTGGTGACCGTCTTGCCGGTCTTGGCTGTGAAGGCATCCGTCACGGCCTGGTAGGCGCGCTTGGGGACGTCGTCCGAGGCTCCGGAGCCGAAAGTGAGGCCGGAGGATTCCGACCCCGTTGCCGACGGTGCGCTGCCGCCGGTGCAGGCGGCAAGGAACGGGATGCCGGCCAGGCCAACCGCTCCTACGCCGACTGTCTTGAGGATGGTCCGCCTGCTCGGAAATGCGGTGGCAGACGCATCAAACTGTGAAGCCATGTTCTCTCCCTTGAAAAATAGCCGCGTGTGAGGCACCTCACATACGCTGACTATAACCTCGCAAAAGCGAACAGGGAAGAACGCTAAATAACATTTTGCGCGTCGATTTTTTGAATCGTCACAAACGTGAACGGCCCCGCCTTCCCCGTGATGGCGCGGGAAACGGGGCCGTCCGGTGGTGCCCGGCTGGATACTAAGCCAGTGTTACTTTCTGAGCGACTGCGCGATCTGCTGCATGATCGTTGGGTCGGAAAGGGTGGTGGCGTCGCCCGGGTCGCGGCCTTCCGCGACGTCCTTGAGGAGGCGCCGCATGATCTTGCCGGATCGGGTCTTGGGCAGTTCGGGGACCACCAGGATGTTCTTTGGCTTGGCGATCGGGCCGATTTCCTTGCCCACGTGGTTGCGCAGTTCCTGGACGGTGGCGTCGCCGTTGTTCACGGCGTCGCCGCGGAGGATGACGAACGCGACGACGGCCTGGCCGGTGGTCTCGTCAGAGGCGCCCACGACGGCGGCCTCAGCTACGGCGGGGTGGGACACCAGGGCGGACTCGATCTCCGTGGTGGAGAGCCGGTGCCCGGAGACGTTCATGACGTCGTCCACCCGGCCCAGGAGCCAGATGTCCCCGTCCTCATCCTTCTTGGCCCCGTCCCCGGCGAAGTACATGTTTTCGAATCGGGACCAGTAGGTGTCCTTGAACCGCTCGGGGTCGCCCCAGATGCCACGCAGCATGGACGGCCAGGGTTCGCGGATCACCAGGAAGCCGCCGTGGCCGTCGGGCACGGACTGGCCCATCTCGTCCACCACGTCCACGGCAATGCCGGGCAGCGGCACCTGGGCCGAGCCGGGCTTGGTGGCGGTGACGCCCGGCAGCGGGGCGATCATCTGGGCGCCGGTTTCGGTCTGCCACCAGGTGTCCACGATGGGCGCCTTGTCGCCACCGATCACCTTGCGGTACCACATCCAGGCCTCGGGGTTGATCGGCTCGCCCACCGAACCCAGGACGCGGATCGAGGACAGATCGTACTTGCCCGGGATCTCCGCGCCCCACTTCATGAAGGTGCGGATGGCGGTAGGGGCGGTGTAGAGGATGGAGACCTTGTACTTCTCCACGATCTCCCACCAGCGGCCCTGGTGCGGGGAGTCCGGGGTGCCCTCGTACATGACCTGGGTGGCGCCGTTGATGAGCGGGGCGTAGGCGACGTACGAGTGGCCGGTGATCCAGCCGACGTCGGCCGTGCACCAGTAGACGTCCGTTTCCGGGTGCAGGTCGAACACCGCCTTGTGCGTGTACGCGCCCTGGGTGAGGTACCCGCCGGTGGTGTGCAGGATCCCCTTGGGCTTCCCGGTGGTCCCGGAGGTGTACAGGATGAACAGCGGGTGCTCGGAATCGTGGCCCACCGCGGTGTGTTCCGCGGACGCAGCGCCCACCGTGTCCGCCCACCAGTGGTCCCGGCCCTCATGCCAGTCCACGTCCTGGCCGTTGCGCTTGACCACCACCACGTTCTGCACGGTGTGGCCGTCGTGGGCCAGGGCGTCGTCGACCGCCGGCTTCAACGGGCTGGGCTTGCCGCGCCGGTAGGTACCGTCAGCGGTCACCACCAGCTTGGCCTCGGCGTCGTCGATCCGGGAGCGGAGCGCCTCGGCCGAGAAGCCGCCGAACACCACCGAATGAACCGCGCCGATCCGGGCACACGCCAGCAAAGTGATCACGGCCTCCGGGATCATCGGCAGGTACACCGCCACCCGGTCACCCTTGGCCACGCCCAGGGACTCGAAAGCATTGGCCGCCTTTTTCACCTCTTCGGTCAGCTCCGCATAGGTGTACGCGCGGGTGTCGCCGGGTTCACCCTCGAAATGGATGGCCACCCGGTCACCGTTGCCGGCCTCCACATGCCGGTCCAGCGCGTTGTACGCCGCGTTGATTTCGCCGCCAACAAACCATTTCGCGAACGGCGGATCAGACCAGTCCAGCGCCTGCGTGAAGTCCTTGGACCACGTCAGCAGCTCCCGGGCCTTCTTCGCCCAAAACGCCGGCCGGTCCGCGTTCGCATCGTCATACTCGGCTGCCGTGGCGATGGCGCCGGCTGCAAACTCGGCGCTGGGAGGGAAGGCCCGGGTCTCGTGCAGCAGGTTCGCGAAAGCGTCACCCTGCTGGCCGGACCGGGCTGCGGCCGGGGCGGAATCCGACGGAACCGTGGCCGTGGAGCTGGGGGTGTCCTGGGACATATGAACCTCATCATTCATCGATCGTCGCCGCGCGGGACGCCCTCACCGCAGGGCCCGCCGTTGGCGCGGCACTGGGCTCCAGCCGGGACGGACATACCGCAAAGAGCTGTTCCGCAACCAAGCCTAATGCTTGCCGCGGACCCAATGTGCCCGCCGTCACAGATGCGCCAGCGAACGGCATTTGTTAAGCGGTGAATGGTGTGCAGGCGGCTCCGTCGACCCCAAGCCAGCTAGTGATCAGCTTGGCTGTTGACTAGGCTGAGATGGAATTGTGACTTCACTTCGGACGGCTCCGGCCAGGCATGGACCGTGCCGGGCCGGAGCCGGACCGCATGTCAAGACGGCACAGTTTTCGGGTCCGCACGGGCCCGGTGCCGCCACGCTAAGGAGAGCAGAATGAACCAGCAGAGCTTCGGCCAGCGAACGGCCCCGCACACCCAAGCGGGACCCGGCGGCTCCGGAACCGCCGGGGGACCAGGCCACCAAAACCCTGCCGGCGGCACCGCTCCAGGGCAGAAGGCGGCCTCGTGGAAGATTGACCCCAACGCCAACCAGGCTGTGCTCGGACCGTTCACCGTGCGCGACCTTGCGGTTTTCGCCGGCACCCTGATCCTTTTCGTCGCATCCCTGCTGCCGCTGTTCGGCGCCCGCTACAACCTGTGGAACCTCAACAACCTCTTTTTCCTGGGACTGGGCATCATCCTGCCGGTGATCGCCAGCGCGCTGTTCGCCGCACGCCGGCTGGTGCCGGGTACCAAAATCCGGGTGGGATCGCTGTCCATCGACCAGTTCGCCTCGGTGGTTGCCTCCTTCGCCGTCGCCTTTTTCTTCCTGTCGGTTGCGGGCGCCTATGTCACCAGCCTGCTGGTGGGCCTGATCGGTTCCCTGGTCCTGTTCGCAGCCACGGTCCTGGGCCGCTACATCCCCTATCTCGCCGGTGATTTCAAAGGCCGGGCCGATGCGCCGGCCCATATCGTGGCACGCGAAGCCGCAGTGCCCGCGCGGAGGCCCCGCGCCCCCAAGCCGGCAAAGCCGGAGTCCGGCTCCGGCCAGTCCAAGACCGGCTTCGGACTCAAGGGCGCAGGCGTCTTTGGCGGCGGAGGCGCCGGGTCATCCGCGGTCCAGCCGGGAGGCGCCAGCCACGAACCTGCCGGCAACGGGCAGCCGCCTGCCACGGCCGCCGTGCCCGCCTCGGCTCCTGCAGCGCCTGCGCCTGCTCCTTCCGCCTCGGCACCTGCTCCTTCCGCGACGGCAACCTCCACTCCGGTTTCCACCGCCCCGGAGGTCTTGGACCGTACCCCCGAGGTGGATGCCGGGCCGCCTACCCAGGCAGCCGACGTCGTCCGTCCCGCTGCGGCGCCCGCGGCGGAGGAAACCCAGGCAGCCGACGTCGTCCGTCCCGCTGCGGCGCCCGCGGCGGAGGAAACCCGGGCAGCCGATGCTCCGGCACTTGGTGCCCCGCAGCCAGCCTGGGAGCCGCCGGCCGCCACCGCGGTGCACCAGCAGATCCGGACCGAAGAGCCCATCGGCGCAACCGTGGACCCCACTGTCCGCCACGACGAGGCGGACGCACAGCCCGCCCACGAGGCCTTCTGGTTTGCCGTGGCGCAGCACCGCACCGCCTTTGATCCCCGCACCGGGGCGCCTGCCTTCGTCATCGAACCCGGCGGGTGGGTGCTGGCACTGGAAGACCGGGGACACGAGTTCCTGGTCCAGCACACTGACGGCCGGCTGGGCATCCTGCGCGACCTCAGCAACATCGAGCGCGGCTGACGTCCATGGCCGGGCTCCGGGCGGCCAGGCCCGGCGGGAACGACCCCGCCGGGCAAACCGCGAATAACGACCAGGCTCCCGGCATGCCCGTGGTCCCGGCCGAATCCTTGCTGGCACTGAAACGGCGGGCGCGGCGCATGCACAAGGCGCTGGCCGAAAAATACCCCTACGCCCACGCGGAGCTCGACTTCCGCAACCCCTTCGAACTGCTGGTGGCAACGGTGCTGTCCGCCCAGACCACCGACGTCACCGTCAACCAGGTCACCAAAGTGCTGTTCGCGCGCTGGCCTGACGCCCGTTCCCTGGCGGAAGCCGACCCGGTGGAGCTGGAAACCATCCTTAAGCCCACCGGGTTCTTCCGGGCCAAAGCCAAGAACGTCCTCGCGCTGTGCACGCGGCTCGTGGACGACTTCGACGGCGAAGTTCCGGGCCGGATGAAGGACCTGGTCACGTTGCCCGGCGTCGGACGCAAGACGGCCAACGTAGTCCTGGGCAACGCCTTCGGCGTCCCGGGCATCTCCGTGGACACCCACTTCGCCCGCCTCACCAAGCGGTTCGGCTGGACGCAGTCGGAGGATCCCGTACAGATCGAACAGGACGTGGCCAGGCTCTTCGAGCGCAAGGACTGGACCATGCTGTCCCACCGGGTGATCTTCCACGGCCGGCGCGTATGCCACGCCCGGAAGCCGGCCTGCGGTGCCTGTCCCGTGGCCAACTGGTGCCCCTCCTACGGCATGGGAGAGACGGACCCGGCCAAGGCCGCCAAGCTCCTGAAATATGAGTTGGCGCCCGGCAGCGAAGCACTGCTGGAGCAGTACCTGTCAGAGCAGCACCGGGCAGCCGAGATCCGGATGGCGTCCCAGGTGAGGACCCCGTGAGCGCGCGCGAAGACCTTGCCAGGCTGGTCCGGCAGGCCGAATCGGGAACCGCCGGCCCCCCTGACCCGCGCTGGGCCGCGCTGACCGTGGACGTTGAGCGCGCCCGCAGGGCCGCCGTCCTCATGCTTTTCGGCGTTCTCGACGACGTCCCTGCCGCGTCAGCCAAGCCGTTGGCCGCGGCCGACCTCGACGTCCTGCTCCTGGAACGGGCCCACACCCTGGGGTCCCACCCGGGGCAGGTGGCGTTCCCCGGCGGCAGCATCGACCGGGACGAAACACCGGTGGCGGCTGCGCTGAGGGAAGCCGAAGAGGAAACCGGGCTGGACTCGGCCGGCGTGGAGGTCTTGGGCACCCTCCAGGAGTTGGGCCTGGCGCACAGCAACTTCCTGGTGACGCCGGTCCTCGCCTGGTGGCATGCCCCGTCGCCGGTCCGGGTGGTGGATTACGGTGAATCGGCCCAGGTGTTCCGCGTCCCGGTCCGGGACCTGCTGGACCCCGACAACCGGGTGATGGCCACCGTCCACCGGGCCGGCCGCACGTTCGACAGCCCGGCATTCACTGTCAACGGCGTGCTGGTATGGGGCTTCACCGGCATTGTGCTCAGCGGGCTGTTCGACCAGCTCGGCTGGTCCGTCCCGTGGGACCGGAACCGGCTGCACCCGGTTGCGGTTTAGGCGTCAGGCCTGCCGGCGCAAGTCCACAACAATCCCCGTGGCGGCATTCTCCCGCATTGCCTTGATTCCGTCCCGCAGCATCGTCAGGGATGGAAAAGTCGGAGAAACCGCGACGATATTCCCTTCGGCGTCGGTAAGCCGCAGCCGGTAGGACTCGTCCCCAACACGGTGTATTTCAAATCTTCCCGCCATGGACGGGGACCTCCCTGGTATGCGTCGTTGCATCAGTGACCGGATCTGCTTCAGCCATTTTGACTGTAACCGCCGCCACCGTACCCGTCGAGCTACTGCCGGGTAGGTTACCTTGCGTCTCAAAGGCGTGTTTTCCTGCCGAACTCCGGGCGCCTTACTTGGCACGGTCGTAGGAATCCACCACGGCAAGGCTCACCGGAAACTCCACCGGTATTGGGCCGAACAACAGTTCCTTGGCCGCCCTGGCCGCTTCCTCGATGGCGGCGATGCAAGCCTCCACCCGCTCTGCCGGCGCGTGAACCATCACTTCGTCGTGGAGGAAGAACACCAGCTCGGGCCGGCCGGCCCCGCTCCCCACCGCGCCTGCAGCCCGCAAGGTGCGCAACCGTCGTCGTAATTCCGCCAGCCAGCACGCCGCCCAGTCCGCCGCCGAGCCCTGGACCACGAAGTTCCGCGTGAAACGGCCCCGCGACCGGGCGATCGACTCGGCCCGCCGTTGCTCCTCCGCTGTTGCCGAACGTTGGCTTTGGTACCAGCGCTCGGACGGGGGAGGGCTGCTCCGGCCCAGCCTGGTGGTGACCGTTCCTCCGGCTTCGCCCGCCCGTGCCGCCCGCTCCACGAAGTCGACGGCGCGGGGATAGGTGCGTGCCAGCTGCGGCATCAGCCGGCCTGCTTCACCGGAGGTGGCACCATACATTGCGCCCAGCAGCGCCATCTTCGCCTTGGCCCGGTCCCCGCCGAAACCCTTGGCGGCAATCCCGGCGTAGAGGTCCTGGTCCCGGGCCGCCTCCGCCATGGACGAATCCTGGGCAAGGGCCACCAGGACCCGGGGTTCGAGCTGCCGAGGCGTCCGCAACGATGAGCTTGTAGCCGGGATCGGCGTGCACGGCACCGCGGACCTGGCGTGGAATCTGCAGGGCGCCGCCGCCGCGGGAAGCCCAGCGGCCCGAGACCACGCCCCCCACGACGTACTCCGGCCGGAACCGGCCGCCGTCCACCCAGGCATCCAACCAGGACCAGCCGTTGGCTGTGTGCAGCCGGGACAGGCTCTTGTACTCCAAGAGCGGCTCAATGGCCGGGTGGCTCGACTCCCTCAGCTCCCATTTCCGGGTGCTCTTCACCTCGATTCCGTTACGGTGCAGGGCCCGCATCAAGTCCTGCGGCGAATCGGGATTGAGTCCGGGAGCGTTGAGCAGGCCGCGCAGTTCCGCCGCCAACGCTTCGAGCCTGGGCGGACGCTGCCCGGCGGAGGGCCGGGGCCCGAGGTGCCCGGACAGTATTTGTTCGTGCAGGTCTTCGCGCCACGGGACGCCGGCGTGCTGCATCTCCGCAGCCACCATGGCGCCCGCTGACTCCGCCGCCAGCAGCAGCTGGAGCCGGTTCCGGCGGTTTTCCGCCGTGTCCACCGCAGCCATGGCGGCCTGCTGGGCAGCGTACTCGGTTCGGAGCTCGTCCAGGGACACGCCCGGCGCGGCACCGGCGTTGGGGTCGTCGAACAATGCGCCCTGGTCTGCGGGGGGACGCGGCGGCAGCAGTGTCTTCGGGGGCAGCAGCGGATCCTCCACGGGGACCCGGTCCGTGTTCCGGGCGTACTCGGTGTGCGCGCTGAACTGCGAAAAGGCCAGGATGTTGCCGCAGAGGCTGACGTCATAGCAACGCTCCACCTCCACCCCGGATGTGAGCAGTGCGGGGTACCAGTCCTGCGTCCGGTGCCAAATCCAGCGTGGCGGCTGGCCGCCGGGGCGCCGGGCTTCCAGGTCGCGGACGACGGCGGGAAGGTCCGGCAGTGCCACGGGCCGGGGTTCCGGGTTGGCCGGCTCGGGATGTCCCGCCTGCGTCAGCTGCTGGAGGGCCGCGCCGCGGGGGTGGGCGGCGAGCAGCAGATACATGCTCCAATTCTGCCCTGTTTGCGGAGCTGCCCGGACGCACGTTGTCCACATACAGGATTTCCTGACTCCTCCGTGGGCCGGGATATAGACAGAGTGGCTCCATGAGCAGGCACCAGCTGAACGCACCCCGGTCCGGTCCGGAACATTCCGGGGCACCCTCGCGGCGGCCGCCTGGCGGGGCGCCAGGAGCGGCCGATGGGCCGGACGTGCGAGGCGCGGCCTGGCTGCCGAACGGGTCAGGTGAAGTATTGCTGGTCACCTCCTCCGGAGTGCTGCGTTCTGAGGTGGAGCGCATTGTGGCGGCTGCCGGGGCGCACCTGCGTGTTGTCCCCGATGCCGTCGAAGCCGGGAGGCACTGGGATGCCGCGGCAGCGGTCCTCGTGGGCAGTGATGTGCGCGAACTGCCACCGCGCCGGCGCACGCCGGCGGTCATGGTTGGCCTGGACGGTGAAGGGGACAGCCTCTGGCACCTCGCCGCCGCTCTGGGGGCCGAACGCGTAGCCGTGCTGCCGGACGCCGCGGCCTGGCTGGCAGACCACCTCAGCCGGTCCCGCTCGCCAGGTCCGGGTGGGGTGGTCCTGGGCATCACGGGCGGGTGCGGCGGTGCAGGGGCCACCACGGCCGCCATCTGGATTGCCCAGGCAGCCGCCCGGCTGGGTGTGCACGTCCTGATGGTTGACGGCGATCCCTGGGGCGGTGGACTTGAACTTGCGCTCGCCGCGGAGGATATCCCTGGCCTCCGGTGGCCGGACCTCGCCGAGGCCAGGGGCAGCATTGACCCCGTGCAGCTGGTGGATTCCCTGCCTGCGGCGGGAGGCTTGTCCTTCCTCTCGTGGCCTGCCACCCGGGAGCAACCGCTGCCGGTCCCCGCCGCTGCCATGGCCGGGGTCCTCGACGCCGCCCGCCGTGGCTACGAACTGGTGGTGGTCGATGTGGGGCGGGGTGCAGGGCCGCTGAACACGGTGGCGTGGGACTGCGACCGGATCATGGTGGTGGTCCCGGCCCAGCTCAAGGCGGCGGTGGCAACCGTTCGCCTGCTCCAGGAGCTTCCCCCGGTCGAGGCCGCACTGCTGGTCCGCGGGCGTCCCGGCGCCGCGTTGGACACTTCGCTGATCTCCGACGCCGTCGGGCTGCCGGTGCAAGGCAGGATCCCCGAACTGCGCGCCGTACCAGGTGCCGCGGAGGCGGGCCGCCTGCTGGACTTGGGGAAGCGGCGGAACATACGGCGCTTCGCCGCCGCGGCCCTCGAGTGGCTCGGCGATGACCTGTACGCGGGGGATGCGGCATGATGCGTCCGCAGGGAACTCCCGGGTTCGCCGGGCGGGATGCGGGCAGCGGGGCGGCGCCGGGAAACGCGGGCGCCCGGCGGAACGCCCGGATCCTGGAAACCAACCAGGCAGGCCGCTCCGGGCGGTCGGGGAATGCAGCAGGGACCGGAAGGGCAGTGGACGCCGGCCTGCTGGAGTCCGTCCGCGAGTCGATGATGGCCGAGGCAGGGGCCGTGACGCCCTCACGGGTTGCCGCGGCGGTCCAGGCCACCGGCAAGCTGCTGGGTACCGCCGGTTCGCTGGCCGCGGTCGAGCGGATCAGCGCTGAACTCAACGGCTTGGGGCCGCTTCAGGAACTCACCCGGGATCCGGCCGTCACGGACATCTTCGTGAACGCGCCGGGCTCTGTCTGGGTGGACAGGGGACACGGCATCGAGCGGGTTTCCGTCCGGTTCGACGATGAGGCCCAAGTGCGGGCACTGGCCGGCAGGCTTGTGGCTGCAGGTGGCCGGCGCCTGGATGACGGCTCACCGTGCGTCGATGTAAGGCTCGCCGGCGGCTACCGTGTCCACGCCGTGTTGCCGCCGGTTTCCACGTCCGGGACGCTGCTGAGCATCCGGATCCGCCGGGAGCGGGTATTCACCATGGCGGAACTCCGGGCCGCCGGGATGTTCGGCCCGAGGGTGCAGGCAGTGCTGGAAGCCGTGGTGGCCAGGAGGTTAAGCTTCCTGGTCAGCGGGGCCACCGGTTCCGGCAAGACCACGCTGCTGTCCACCTTGTTGGGATTGTGTGCGCCGGACGAACGCCTCGTCCTGATCGAGGATGCGTCCGAGCTGAACCCGGTCCACCCGCATGTGGTGGCCCTTGAATCGCGTCATGGAAACCTTGAAGGCGGGGGAGCCGTGGATCTGGGGGAACTCGTCAGGCAGGCCCTGCGCATGCGCCCGGACCGCCTGGTGGTGGGCGAGTGCCGGGGGCCCGAAGTGCGCGAGCTCCTCACCGCGATGAACACCGGCCACAGCGGTGGCGGCGGAACCATCCACGCCAACACCGCAACGGCGGTCCCGGCCAGGCTCACAGCGCTCGGGGCCCTCGCCGGATTGGGGCCGGAGGCGGTGCGGCTCCAGGCGGCCAGCGCGCTGGACGTGGTCATCCACCTCGGCCGGACGCCCCGGGGCAGGGAAGTACTTTGCGTGGGACTCCTCGGCGACGGTCCCGAGGGCCTTGGCGTGGTGCCGGCCGTCGAGGAATCCGGAAAGCCGGGCCCGGGGTGGCCTGCGCTGGCAGCCCGGTTGGGGCTGGATTCCGGGGAAGCCCCGTGACGCTCTTCCTGGCGGCGCTCCTTTGCACCGCCGTGCTGCTCCTCAAACCGCCGCTGCGTGCGCCGGCGAGATTGCGCGCCGTGGCGCGGAACTCCCCGGGAGCGCAACGAACCCCCACGCGCAGGATGCTGCCGTGGTCCCGGCGCTCCGGCCGCGACTCGGCCGGTAAACGCGGAATGGGCCTGACCCTGATGGTGCAGCAGTTGGCGGCGCTGCTCAGGGGCGGACGGACGCCCGCACGGCTCTGGGATGAACTGTGGGCCGTGTACGGCGTCCCCGGCGGCCAAGAGCAGCGGCTCCCGGATGCCGCACGCCCCGAGCGCCCCGTACTGGCGAGCGGGTCAACCACAGTCCTCGCATCAGCCCGTGCAGCCGCGGCTACCGGAGCTCCCGTGTCCGAGGCCATCCGTCGGGTGCTTCCCACGGCATTCCCGGGCCGGGACCGTGAAGCCGCAACTTGGTCTGAGCTGGCGGCCTGTCTCGATATCGCTGAAGCCAGTGGATGCCCGCTCGCTGACGTGCTGACCAGGTTTGCGGCCCAGCTGGAGGCCGGGGAAGACGCCGACGCCGCCAGGCAGACGGCCCTTGCAGGGCCTAAAGCCACGGTCCGCCTGTTGACCTGGCTTCCGTTGATGGGACTCGGACTGGGCGCAGCCCTGGGGGTTGACCCGTTAGCCACGCTGCTGGGCACCCCCCTTGGACTGGCAGCGCTGGTAGGCGGCATAGTCCTCACCATGGCCGGCCGGGTGTGGTCCGCCCGGCTCGTTTCGGCCGCTGCGGAGTCAGGGCCATGACGCCGGAATGGGGTCAGGGGCCGGCGCTGTTCCTGCTCCTCGCCATGGCTGCCTGGTTGTCCTGTTCAGGCCGCAGCCGGTCACGCCGACGCCTGCGGCGCCTGAACCTGGACGCCCCGCGGGAGAACCACCACCAGGCACCTGCGGGGACCGAAAAGGGCCGTGCTGGGGGCATCAGGGACACAGCCATGATGCTCGAACTCGTGGCGGCGATGCTGGACGCCGGGGCCGGAATCGGGCGGTCGCTGGAACTGGTGGCCGCCTCGGCAGCCCCGCACTACCGGGACTCCCTGCGTCCAGTGGTCTCCGCCCTGGCCATCGGCGCCGACTGGGAGACGGCGTGGCGAAGCTCAGCCGTACGGCTTCCGGAGGTCCTGGAGCTCCGGGACGCCCTCGGGTTTGCCGCGCTGACTGGTGCACCGTCATCCGCGATCCTGTATGCGCAGGCTGCAAGGCTTCGGCGCGAGAGATTCCGTGCCGCAGAAAAACGCGCCGCCTCGCTTGGCGTGAAGCTGGTGGTCCCGCTGGGCCTTTGCTCGCTCCCTGCCTTCATCTGCCTGGGCGTCGTCCCGGTGCTGCTCGCCCTGGTTCCGTCCGGCTCCTAGACCGCCCGCCCGGGCACCCCGGCGCCTCGGTCCTTTCCTCCACAAGGGGGCGGCGGCCCGGCTTTTCCACTTAGCCCACCCCATCCCTTACCGGCCGCACCGCCGGCGGGAAGAGTCGAGACAGCCGGGGAAACATCCCGGCAGACCCATGAAAGGAAAACACATGTCCATCAACCACCACGGCTGCTCCGCCGGAACATCCGCGCTCGCCCACTCCGCCACTGCCGGCACCTCACCTGGCGGACAAGGGTTCGCCACCGGCGGCGCCGGGCAGGTTTCCGCGCCAACCGGTTCTGCCAGGCATGGGGCAGCGGCCGCAGACGGCAATGTCGTTGAGCTTTATCCGGGATCGGACCCATTCCGGCATGGGAACCGGCGCAGGGCCCGGCTGCTGGGCTCTGAGGCAGGCATGGCCACGGCGGAATATGCCATCGCCACCCTGGCCGCCGTCGGCTTCGCAGGGCTGCTCGTGTTCATCCTTCGCAGTGATGAAGTCCGTGGCTTCCTGCTGAACCTGATCCGGACCGCGCTGGCGTTGCCGTGACCGGCCCCCATGCGCCGGGCACTGCCGATTCACCCGACACGCCCCATGCGCCGGGCAGCACCAGTTCGCCTGCCAAACCCCGTGCTCCGGGCGCTGCCGATGTGACGCCCAGGCGGATTGCCAGGGGCGCGGTCACAGCAGAGTTCGCAGTGGCGCTGCCGGCGGTACTGGCGCTGCTTGCCATGCTGCTGGCCGGAGCCGCCGCAGGTATGACGCAACTGCGGATCGAAGAAGGAGCCCGCGCCGGGGCGCGGGCCCTGGCTCGGGGCGAAGACCCCGGCGCCGTGGAACGGACAGTCAGGACCCTTGCCGGCGAAACGGCGGCCGCGTCCATTGCGGCCGACGGCGAATGGTTCAGCATCACCGTCACCGACCATGTGTCCGGACCGCTGGGCGCATCGATTCCGTGGACCCTCACTGCACGTGCATCGACGCGGAGTGAGTCGCCGGGAACCGGCGGTGCAGACGGGACCCGCAACGGCAGCGGCCTGACCGATGGAAAGGGAAACCGGTGACGGCGATGGAAAAGCGCCTCCCAGCAAAGGCCCGGGCGTGCCGCCCGGCCTCACGGTACTGCCGCCCAGTTGACAGGCTGGGGCGTGTTGGTAGTTCGTCCAGCTGGTTGGGTGCGCACAATGGCCGGGACCGCGGCTCCGGAACGCTCATGGCGGCCGGGCTGGCGCTGGTGGTCATGACAGCCATGGCCGTCATGCTCTTGCTCGCCCAGTCGGCCGTGCTGGCCAGCCGGGCGGCCGCAGCCGCGGACTTGGCAGCCCTCGCAGCGGCCGACGCCCTCCGCGGCATCACAACAGGGGAGCCCTGCATGGTTGCGTCGGAGGTGTCGGCCCGCCATGCCGCCACTGTGATCAGTTGCGTGGAAGGGGCCGGACAGACCGTTGACGTGCGGACCGAGCTTAACGAAGGGTCGCTCCTGGGCGCCGCCACGGGACATGCACGGGCAGGGCCCCCTCCGTAGCGGCTGCCTTGTGGCGGCGCAGGGACTGTCCAGGCCTCCCTGCACGCCCGTCAGTCCCAAACGTCCTTTAGTCCGGCACTTCTTCTGTCCGGGACGTCTTTCAGTCTGGCGCATCCCGCTCAGCTCCTGGCGTCCAGCACCTCACGGCTGGCTTCCGAAGCGTCCTTGAGCAGGACATCCAGCAGGGTTACGGCCGCGGCCTTGTCCAACGGGTTGTTCTTATTGCCGCACTTGGGCGACTGGACACAGGACGGGCAGCCGGTGTCACACTCACAGGCCTTGATGGCGTCCCGCGTTGCCGCCAGCCACACCATGGCCTTGTCGAAGCCCCGTTCGGCGAACCCGGCGCCCCCGGGGTGCCCGTCATACACAAAGATGGTGGGCACCCCGGTATCGGCGTGCAGTGCGGTTGATACCCCGCCGATATCCCACCGGTCGCTGGAAGCCACCAAGGGAAGAAGACCAATGGCCGCGTGTTCGGCAGCGTGCAGGGCACCCGGGAACTGGGCCTCGATCAGTCCCGCCGCCGTCAGGGAACGGTTCTCCACCACGAACCACACAGCTTTGGTGAACAGGTCGCGGGCGCCCAGCTCCAACGGTTCCTCGCCCAGCACCTCATTGGAAATCAGTGCTTTGCGCTGGAATGACACAACCTGGGTGGTGACCTTCACGTCGCCGAAGTGCACCGTCACGTCACCCCACTGCATGGTTCGCTGGGTCTCCAGCACCTCGATCTGTGTCACGTCCCGTGCGGTCGTGTAATAGTCCGGGTTGGCGCGCCGCACCATGACGCAGTGATCGTCCTCGTTGAGGTCCTCCACCACATAGGTATCGCCCTGGTGGACGTACACCGCCCCGGTGTGCGCCTGGTAGTGGGTCTGCGGCGAGTCCATGGTCCCCAGGAGCGAACCGGTCTCGGCGTCCACGATGCTGACTGGTCCCCCTCCGTCCGCCCGGAGGTTGACCATGGCGGCGGCACTCTGCGAATGGGTCCAGAACCAGCCGGCAGGCCGGCGCCGGAGGTAGCCCTGTGCCACCAGCCGGTCCAGGAGCATCTCTGCGGTATCGCCGAAGAGATCGAGCTTCGCCGGTCCCAGCGGAAGTTCAGCGGCCGCGGCGCACAGATGCGGTCCCAGGACGTAGGGATTTGAAGGGTCAAAGACTGTTGCTTCCACCGAAACATCGAAAATGGCCTCGGGATGGTTCACCAGGTAGGTGTCCAGGGGGTCGTCGCTTGCCACGAAGGCCGCAATCGCATCCTGGCCGGCGCGGCCCGCCCTGCCGATCTGCTGGAACAGGGAGGCCCGGGTTCCAGGCCACCCGGCCACCAGGACCGCATCAAGGCCGGAAATGTCGATCCCCAGTTCCAGGGCCGACGTACTGGAAACACCCAGCAACTGGCCGGAACGCAACGACTTCTCCACCGCCCGGCGTTCCTCCGGCAGGTAGCCCGAGCGGTACGCGGCCACCCGTTGCGGCAGGCTCGGATCCACTTCGTCGAGAAGCCGTTTGGTAATGGCGGAGATGGTTTCCGCGCCACGTCGTGACTTGATGAATGCGATGGTGCGGATCTGCGCGGACACCAGGTTGGCCAGCAAGTCAGAGGTCTCCGCCACGGCCGTCCGTCGTTCCTTGGCGCCGTTCTCGCCGCGGACGTCCGTCAGCGCCGGCTCCCAGAGGGCCACCGTCGTGGCACCGTGGGGCGAGCAGTCGCGGGACACCGCAGTGACGGGGGCGCCAATGAGGCGCGCGAAGGAGACGTCAGGCTCCGACGCCGTGGCCGACGCCGCAATGAACACCGGCTCCGGGTACGACGATCCTGCCCCGTAGTAGGCGCAGATCCGGCGAAGCCGCCGCATCAGGTTCGCCACGTGGGAGCCGAACACGCCACGGTAACTGTGCGCCTCATCGACGATGACATAGCGCAGCCGGCGGAAGAACGACGCCCACCAGGCGTGGTTGGGGAGGATGCCGAAGTGCAGCATGTCGGGGTTGGCAAGGATGAAGTTCGCGTGGTCCCGGATCCAGCGGCGGGCAGCGGGATCGGTATCACCGTCGTAGGTTTCCGCACGGACCGTGGGCAGTTTCAAAGCACGGATGGCGTTCAACTGGTCCGCCGCCAGGGCCTTGGTGGGGGAGAGATACAGCGTCACGGCGCCGTCGTCGTGGATCTTCCCCGGGTCCGCCAGCACACGCAACTCCGACCGGTGGATCGCGTCCAGCGCCGGCAACTGGTACGCCAGCGATTTCCCCGACGCGGTTCCGGTGGCCACCACCACGTGCTTCCCCGCATGGGCGGCGTTGGCGGCTTCCACCTGGTGGCGGTACGGCTCCCGGATGCCGAGCGAGCCGTACGCCTCAACGAGGTCCTGGTGCACCCATTCAGGCCAGGGCTCGTGGACCGCCTCCCGCGCGGGGATGGTGCGGACATGACGGAGCTGTTCCGGTTCCGGGCCGCGGCCCAGAAGGGGAATCAGGGAGTCATGGGGGGTCACCCCACCATTGTTTCACCCGGCACCAAGCCGGAGGGCAGCGGTTCGCCAAACGCACAACCGGGCAGCGGCACCCTCAGCTGAGCGAAAGATCCGCTCCGTCATGGGACGCCGAGAGCATCAGGACGCTGGCCACCGTGGTCCAGCCCAGGTGTGAGTACAGTTTCTGCCCGTCAGTGGACGCCAGCAGGAGTCCTGTCCGCACGTCGTGGCCGAAGGCCTGGGCCGCCAAGGCCCGCATGATGAGGCTTCCCAGGCCCCTGCGCTGGAATGCGGGCTCGGTGATGATCTTGTCGAACACCGCGGTATCGCCAACCACGAACACCCTTCCGCTGGCCGCGATCTCGTCCCCGGATCGGACCTCTGCGTAGTGCACGCCATCCCGCTCGAACGTGGACAGGCTCAGGTCGTCGTCGGAAAGCCACGGATCCTCAGCGTCCTGGGTCTCCATGTCCACGATCATCATCGTCTGGGAATCGGAGGTGACGTTCAGCCCGTGCTTGGCCGCCAGGCCACTGAACCTGGCGGGATCGTGGGTGAGGATGGTCAGCACCCGGGCGGGCGCTTCGGCAGTGGTGGCGGCCAGGGCCGCGAACTCGTCAGGGGTGGGTTCGGACGCAAAAACTTCCCAGTCACCGCTGGTGTCAGCCCGGAATACGGCAGGGAACCGGCCCTGCGTCGAGGTCCGGTAGCCGCGACATCCGGCCCAGCCCGCAACCCACACCTGAAACAGGCCAGTGATGTCTTCAACCAGGGTTTCCTGACTCATGGCATGAAGACTATTCCAGCCGGATCGCCAGCAACAGGGGGTGGCCAAGTGCTTATGGAATTGTGATACGCGTCTGCTCCCGGGCCGGCGATAACCGTGCACCCGGCCGGCGGTACCCTTAAATACGTGGCTTTGAACCGAATTGTGCTTTTTTACGGCTTTACCCCCATCGCGGAACCGGACGCCGTGCGGCTTTGGCAGCGCGCCCTGTGCGAGAAGCTCGGCCTGACCGGCCGCATCCTCATCTCCAAGGACGGAATCAACGCCACGGTGGGCGGGGAAATCGGCGCGGTCAAGCAGTACGTCAAGACCACCCGCGAGTATCCGGGGTTCCGGGGCATCGACGTGAAATGGTCCGACGGCGGCGCAGAGGACTTCCCGAAGCTCAGCGTCAAGGTGAGGGACGAGATCGTCTCCTTCGGTGCTCCCGGAGAACTGACTGTCGACGCCAATGGAGTAGTGGGCGGAGGCAAGCACCTCAAGCCGGAGGAACTGCACGAACTGGTGGACGCCAAGAAGCAGGGCGGCGAGGACGTGGTGTTCTTCGACGGCCGGAATGCCTTCGAAGCCGAAATCGGCCGGTTCAAGGACGCCGTGGTCCCGGACGTCGCCACCACGCACGACTTCATCAAGGAACTCGACTCGGGCAAGTACGACGACCTCAAGGACAAGCCTGTGGTCACCTACTGCACCGGCGGCATCCGCTGCGAGGTCCTCTCCAGCCTGATGGTGAACCGCGGCTTCAAAGAGGTCTACCAACTCGACGGCGGTATTGTCCGCTACGGCGAGGCATTCAAGGACCAAGGGCTCTGGGAAGGCTCACTCTACGTCTTCGACAAGCGCATGCACCTCGAGTTCAGCGAGGACGCCAAAACGATCGGCCAGTGTGCCCGCTGCTCCGCACCCACCAGCAAATTCGAGAACTGCTCCAACCCCAGCTGCCGGACCCTGACGCTGTACTGCGCCGGGTGCGCCTCCAGCCCGGAGACGCTCCGCTGCCCCGAAGGCTGCGCCGCTGCCTGAGCCCGCACGTCAAAGCCTGCGCAGCCGGAACGCATAGTTCGCCGCGCTGCCCGCTTCCAGCCGCACCGTCAGGACGCTCCGGGTGGAGAGATAGAAGACGTTCTCCCGGTTGATGCCGCACCGAAGGCCAAGATCCACCAGCGTCACGTCCTCGGTACTCACCGTGAACGTCACCCTGCGCTGGCTTCGGCAGGCCAGGGCCAGCGTGTAGGTCCCGGCCTCCAGGGCCGGTGATGCCACGGTCCGCACCTCCCCGGACCCCAACAACCCGGCATCGGCCTGGACCTCCGGTCCCGTGCCCTCCGGAAGCGCCCGGGACACCCAATCACCGAGGTCGGCGCCGCTGACCGGGTCCTGTTGCAAAGGATCGCGGGTGAACGCCGGAACCGGGGCGATGGTGGCGCCGCCCTGGACGGCGCCGGCCCGGCCGTCGTCGTACGTATATTCGCAGCCCGCCAGGGCACCTGCCGCAAGCACCAGTCCAAGGGCGACGGCGGCCGCGGGCTTCGGTGCCCGCGGCGCCCGTGCTGTCCTTCGGGGAAGGGGCGCGGAGAACCTCCGCACACTGGGCATAGTCCGACTGTATGCCCGCGACAGGCGCCGGGCCAGAGCCGGAACCCGGTGTTATTGCGCCGGGACCAGCCGGTACGCGTAGAGCAGCGGGGCGTCCACGCTGGAGCTGCTGATTTGGACCCGGCCGCCGGCAGGCAGGTTGATCCTGGTGGTCTCGGCACGGCCGTTGCAGGCCGCACCCGCTTCGGTAACAGCCTTGCCGTCCAGCGACACTGCGAAGAACGCCTTGCCGGTGCCGGCACACACCGCCGTGAGCGTGTAGCTGCCGGCAGGAACGGAAGCTGCTTCCTGCACAAGGTGGTCCCGGTTGAGGATCTTTCCCGAATCCTGGAGCACCACGTCCGCCGGGGACGTGGGCAGCGCCGTGGCCCGCCACTGCGGAACGTCCGCGGCCTCCACCGAGCCCGCAGGCGAGCACCCTGCGACGGTGAGTCCAAGGGCTGCGGCAACCAGTACCGCCGGCAGCGTACGGCGTACCGCGGCGGTGCGGGCGCGCGGAAGGAAGGACAGGCGGGAAGGCATGCTTCCACCGTACCCCGCTGCCGGGCCGGACTAAACTTGAGCGGTGCCTAGATCCCCGTACGAGTTCACCGCCGGCAACACTCCCGACGCACCCCGCAGCGACCTTCCCGGGCTGCTCGCGGCGCTCGCCGCTGACCTCCGCAGGATCGACTACACGCTCGACGGCGTCGCCCGCCTGCTGGGGCCCACGGCCTCCGCGGCGCTGAACCGGGACCAGGTCATTCCCGCCATGCTGGCCACCGCGCAGGCAGTGCAGCGCACCGCAGCGGCGGCGCCGCTTGCCGCCGTCGTCAGGCTCTGGCTCCTGGCCGAGCCGCAGGAACGGGAAACGCTCGACGCCGCGCTGCCGGGCATCGGCGTGGAAGGGCTCCTGGAGCTGGGCCTGGTGCAGCCCGTCCCCGGCACGCCCCTCATCACGGCCAAGGCCGACCTGCGCCCGTACGGCTGGGACGCGAACCCAGACGGCAGCGGCGGCGCTGAATTGTGGGTGGCCAGCGACCTCGCGGCCCACCAGCAGTCAGGAGTCCTGCGGCACGATCACGTCCTGGGCATCGGGCAGGCGTCCACCACGCTGGTGCAGACCACCATCCGGCAGCACACCGAACGCGCCCTGGACCTGGGCACGGGGTGCGGCATCCAGGCCTTCCACCTGCTGCACCACTGCCAGCACGTGACCGCCACCGACATCTCCGAACGCGCCTTGGCCTACGCCCGCTTCAACATCCTGCTCAACGCCGCGGCGCTCTCCGTGGACCCGGACCGGCTCGAGGACCGGGTGAGCCTGCGCCTGGGCTCGCTGCTGGAGCCGGTGGCCGGCGAGGAGTTCGGCCTGGTGGTGTCCAACCCGCCGTTCGTGATCACGCCGCGCAGCGCCGGCGAGGACGCGGCCGGCCAGTTCACCTACCGCGACGGCGGCCTGCCGGGTGATGAGATCGTCGCGTCCCTGGTGGCGGACCTGCCCGGCGTGCTGGCGCCGGGCGGCGTGGCCCAGATGCTGGGAAACTGGGAAATCCCCGCCGGCGCCAACTGGGATGAGCGGCCGAGGTCCTGGGTGCGGGCAGGCACCGATGCCTGGTTCATCCAACGGGAGCAGGTCAGTCCGGAACAATACGCGGAAACCTGGCTGCAGGACGCCTCCGAATCCCGGGACCGAACACACTACCGGGACGCCTACGCCGCATATCTCGCGGATTTCGGGTCCCGGAACGTCGCTGGGATCGGCTTCGGCATGGTGTGGCTGCGGCGCCCCGCTGCGGCCGGGCAGGAAGCCATCAGCCGCTACGAGGAAATCACGTACCCCATCGAGCAGCCCGTCGGACCCCACCTGGGCGCCGCCGTCGAACGCAGCGACTGGCTGGCAGGGCACGATCTCGCCGAAACGCACCTGCTCGTGGCCGACGACGTCACGGAGGAGCGCCACCAGCGCCCCGGCGCCGAGCACCCCGGCGTGATCCTGCTCCGGCAGGGCGCGGGGTTGCGCCGCACCAACCTGATGAGCACCGAGCTGGCCGGGTTCGTCTCAGCGTGCGACGGCGACCTGGCCGCCGGGCAGATCGCCGCGGCACTGGAGGCCCTCCTGGGCGGAGAGGCCGGGTCATTCCAGCGCTCGCTGCTTGCCGACGTGGCCAACCTTGTGCGGGACGGGTTCCTCATTCCGGCCGCGTTTCCGGCCGAACAGTAAGCCCCCTTATGCTCCTGGCCGGGCCCCGTCTTTTCCACATGAATGCGCACGATTCCCCAAAATATGGTGAACTAGGCGAACATGGGCTCATCTGCCCCAGCAACCTTTTTCTGTAGGAGCACCGTGCCAAGCAAGGCCAAAACCGGCAAGAAACTCGTGATTGTGGAGTCTCCGGCCAAAAGCAAGACCATCGCCAAGTACCTCGGCGAGGGCTTCATCGTAGAGGCCTCCATTGGTCACATCCGCGACCTGCCGCAACCGTCCGAACTCCCGGCCGAGTTGAAGAAAACGTCGGTGGGCAAGTTCGCCGTCGACATCGACCACGACTTCAAGCCCTACTACGTGGTGTCTCCGGACAAGAAGAAAAAGGTGACCGAGCTCAAGGCTGCGCTCAAGGACGCCGACGAACTCTATCTCGCAACCGATGGGGACCGCGAAGGCGAAGCCATTGCGTGGCACCTGCTCGAAGTCCTCAAGCCCAAGGTCCCGGTCTACCGGATGACGTTCGGCGAAATCACCAAGGAAGCCATCCAGCGCGCCATGGGCAACCTGCGCGATGTTGACCAGGACCTGGTGGATGCGCAGGAAACCCGACGCGTGCTGGACCGCCTGTACGGCTACGAGATCTCCCCGGTGCTGTGGCGCAAGGTGGCCCGCGGCCTGTCCGCCGGCCGTGTGCAGTCCGTGGTCACGCGCATGGTGGTGGACCGCGAACGCGAACGGATGGCCTTCAAGGCCGCCTCCTACTGGGACCTGACCGGCCAGTTCGGCGCGGACTCCGGTTCGTTCAAGGCCAAGCTTGCCGCCGTTGACGGCGCCAAGGTGGCCAGCGGCCGCGACTTCAACGACAACGGCGAGCTCACCGCCAAGAACGTGGCCCACCTCAACGAGGAGCTTGCGACGTCCCTCGCCGCCGGGCTCCAGGATGCGGACTTCCGCGTCCGCTCGGTGGACACCAAGCCGTACACCCGGCGCCCGGCCGCGCCGTTCACCACCTCCACCCTCCAGCAGGAGGCCGGCCGCAAGCTGCGCTTCTCCTCCAAGAGCACCATGCAGGTGGCCCAGCGGCTCTACGAAAACGGCTACATCACCTATATGCGTACGGACTCGTCGGCGCTGAGTGACGAAGCCATCACCGCCGCGCGCCGGCAGGCCTCGGAGCTCTACGGGCCGGAATACATTCCGCAGTCACCGCGCGTCTACTCGAACAAGGCCGCCAACGCGCAGGAAGCGCACGAGGCCATCCGCCCGGCGGGAGATTCCTTCCGCACGCCGGCCCAGGTTGCCAAGCAGCTCTCCGGGGACGAGTTCCGCCTGTACGAGCTCATCTGGAAGCGCACCGTGGCGTCCCAGATGGGTGACGCCAAGGGCTCGACGGCGACCATCCGCCTTGGTGCCATTGCCGCCGACGGGCGGGACGCCGAGTTTTCCGCCTCCGGCACCGTCATCACCTTCCCCGGCTTCCTGGCCGCTTACGAGGAAGGCAAGGACGAGACACGCGGCGATGACGAGTCCGACGAAGCACGCCGGCTCCCGAATGTGGCCAAGGACGACTCCCTCACTGCCGCGGACATCCTGGCGGTGGGCCACGAAACCTCGCCGCCGCCGCGCTACACGGAAGCGTCCCTGACCGCCGAACTGGAAAAGAAGGGCATTGGCCGCCCGTCGACGTACGCGTCCACGATCTCCACCATCCAGGACCGCGGCTACGTCCGGAAGCAGGGCTCCGCACTGGTGCCCAGCTGGATCGCGTTCTCGGTGATCCGGTTGTTGGAGCAGCATTTCAGCGACTACGTGGACTACGAATTCACCGCCGACATGGAAGGCGACCTGGACAAGATCGCCAACGGCCAGGAGGCGGGAGCTTCGTGGCTCCGGCACTTCTACTTCGGCGAGGACTCCGACCCCGGCCTGTTGAGCATCGTGAACAACCTGGGCGAGATCGATGCACGTGAGATTAACTCCATCCCGATCACCGACGACATCACCTTGCGGGTGGGCAAGTTCGGCCCGTACCTGGAAAGTTCCGCAGCCGTCGTCGATCCCAAGACGGGCGAGATCGTGGAGTCTGCCCGCGCGAACGTTCCCGAGGACCTGGCCCCGGACGAACTGACCGCGGCCAAAGCCATTGAGCTGATGGAGACTGCGGCGCCGGAGGAGCGCGTGCTCGGTGCAGACCCGCACACGGGACACACTGTTGTGGCCAAGAACGGCCGCTACGGCGCCTACGTCACCGAGATCATCCCGGAGATGACCGACGAAGACCTGGCCAGGCAGCCGGTGGAGTACTACAAGAACGGCAAGCCCAAGCCGCCAAAGAAGCCGGTCAAGGCCAAGCCGCGCACGGGTTCGCTGTTCAAGTCCATGACCGTGGAGTCCGTGACACTGGACGAGGCCCTGCAGCTCATGAGCCTGCCCCGCGCGCTGGGCGAGGACGCCGAAGGCAACCTCATCACGGTGCAGAACGGCCGGTTCGGTCCGTACCTGAAGAAGGGCACGGATTCGCGCTCCATCGGATCCGAAGAGGAAATCTTCACCATTACCCTGGAGCAGGCGCTGGAGATCTATTCACAGCCCAAGCAGCGCGGAGCCCGTGCCGCCGTGCCGCCGCTGGCGGAGTTCGGTCCGGACCCGGTGTCGGAGAAGAACATCGTGGTGAAGGAGGGCCGTTTCGGTCCATATATCACCGACGGCATCACCAATATCACGGTTCCGCGTGCCACCTCCCTGGAGGAACTCACCCGGGAACAGGCCGTGGAGCTGTTGGCCGAGAAGCGCGCCAAGGGCCCGGTCAAGCGGACGGCCACCCGCAAGGCACCCGCGAAGAAGAAGGCAACGGCCAAGAAGTAGTCCTGGGACCGCCGAAGTCGCCGGAGCGGTGCGGGCTCGCCGGAAAGAACCGGCGAGCCCGCATTTTTCCGGCGATTTCGGGACATGGCAGCGACTCTGTTTGCGGTGCAGGGCACATCGTGATCGGGTAGACGGTATGACTGAACAGCCCGCGCACACGGATCTCCAGCCGCTCAACGACCTTGAGGAGAAGCTCGCCACCGGCGGGCAGGAAGACGCCAATCCCGTGGACGTCATCCTGTCCTTCCTGAACAGCGAGGTCTACATCATCAGCTCGGACACGGTGGAAGGAGTGGACTCCCAGGTTGAGCCGCTGGTCCTTGCCAACGCGGACGGCCGCCCCGTCCTCGCCGTCTTCTCACACCCCACCCGGGTGGACCAGCAGTACCTGGAAGCCGCACCCAACGTGCTGGGCACCCAGGGTGCGGCCATCATCGCCAACCTCGGCGACGAACTGGGCATGGTGATCAACCCCGGTGCCGCCTACGGCTTCGAGATCGATCCCGAAGGCGTGGCGAACATCCGGCGGGACTTCAAGCGCGCCGACGAGCAATAATGTCCCCATGCGTCTAGGCGTCCTCGACATCGGATCCAACACCGTCCACCTGCTCCTGGTAGACGCGCATCCCGGTGCGCAGCCGGTCCCGTTTGCGTCCCACAAGCGGCCGCTGTCCCTGGTCCAATACCTTGAACCGGACGGCAGCATCAGCGACGAGGGGCAGCATGAGCTGACCGAGTTCGTCCTGGAGGCCTGGGAGTTCGCCGCCCGGCACAAGGCCGAAGACCTGCTGGCATTCTGTACGTCGGCCATCCGGGAGGCTACCAACGGCCCCGCCGTGCTGGCCCGGGTCAAGCACGAGACCACGGTGACCCTTCAGGAACTCACCGGGAGCGAGGAAGCGTCCATGACGTTCTTCGCGGTACGGCGCTGGCACGGGTGGGGCGCCGGCCCCATCCTGAACCTGGACATCGGTGGCGGCTCCTTTGAAATGGCCTTCGGCCAGGACGAGCTTCCGGAGGTGGCCACCTCCGTGCCGCTTGGCGCCAGCAGGCTCACCCGGGACTGGTTCCCCGAGGACCCGCCGTCGGCCAAAAGCGTCAAGGAACTGCGACGCTACATCAGGGCCACCCTCAAGCCCGCTGTCCGGGAATTCGACGGCCTCGGCCGGGCGAACGTGGTGGCGGGCACCTCCAAGACCTTCCGGTCCCTGGCCCGGATCGCCGGGGCTGCACCCAGCGCTGAGGGCCCCTACGTAAAGCGCGAACTGCACGCCTCGGACCTGGGCATCTGGACCCAGCGGATCTCGGCCATGAGCTCGGAGGACAGGCTGCACCTCCCCGGTGTATCCGAAGCGCGGGCGCACCAGCTCCTTGCCGGCGCCCTGGTGGCCGAGGCGGCCTTGGAGATGTTCAAGTTCAAGAAGCTGCGCATCTGCCCCTGGGCCCTGCGCGAAGGGCTCATCCTGCGCCGCCTGGACCAGCTGGTCTTCGCCGGGCCGCTGGAACCGGCGCCCCATGTGGCCGCGTCCCGCCCGGTGGAACCTGCCATCTAGCACCCAAACGTTCGGCCTGGCCGGGCAGCGCCTCCAGTAGCGCTTAACTGCGGAAGCACCGGGGCCGGCAACAGGAAAATGGGGGAAAACCTGTTGCCGAGCCACCGGTGCCCTGGCAGGCATCCCCATGCCTGCCGCATCACTCGCACCCTCAATGAGGTAATAACTACCTTAGGACTCCAAGTTGTGCGCTGCCTGCGCTGAACATGGGAGTTGCCTGTGAATGCATGCGTACTGCAATGATGGAGGCATGAGCAACCGAATTGCATTCCTTGGCTGTGGATCCATGAACGAGGCCATTCTCGGCGGCCTGCTGGAGGCCGGGACGGACCCCGGGATGTGGTGGCCACCGTCCGCCGCGCGGAGCGCGCCTCGGAACTCGCCGAACGGTACCCCGGCATTACCGCGATCGCCGGCGAGGAAGAACCCGACAACAACAAACAAGCCACCAAGGGATCCGCCGTCGTCATCCTTGGCGTCAAGCCGGTGGGAATTGCTGACCTGGCCCGGGAAATCGGCCCGGCCCTTTCGCCGGACACCGTGGTGGTCAGCGTGGCTGCGGCAGTGTCCATCGCCCAACTCGAAGCCGCGCTCCCCGCCGGCCAGCCGGTCATCCGGACCATGCCCAACACGCCGGCAAAGCTGGGCCGCGGTGTGGTATCCGTGTCACCGGGAACCCACTGCACGCCCGGGCAGCTCCGGAAGGTCAAGGACATACTGCAGGGCGCCGGGACTGTGGTGGAAGTGCCCGAAGAGCAGGTGGATGCGCTGTCAGCGATCAGCGGCTCGGGGCCGGCATACGCCTTCTACCTGGCCGAGGCCATGGCTTCGGCGGGGGAGGAGTTGGGCCTGGACCGCGAGCTGTCCCTGCTCCTGGCCCGCGAAACGGTGGCCGGCGCAGGCTTCATGCTCGCCGAACCGGGTGCTGACCCTTCCGCGTTGCGCAAAGCTGTCACCAGCCCCAACGGCACCACGGAACGGGCCATCGCCACGTTCGACGAACAAGGCATCCCGGCCATCATCGCCGCCGGCGCCAAGGCGGCAGCGGACCGGGCAGCGGAAATCACCAAGCAGCTTGGGTAGCGGAGGTTGGGTTTGTCGAAATCCGCTTTCGACAAACCCAACCACCGGGGACGTCACGGCCGGGCGGCGAACCGTTCCAGCAGGTCGACGTGCCCGGAGACAATGAGCATGTCCCGCGAAGACACCTTGGTCTCGGGCCGGGCGTAGGTGAAATCCTCGCCCGGGGACTTCACGCCCACAATGGTCACACCGTACTTGGAGCGGACCTTCGACTCGTCCAGCGTGAACCCCACGGTCTCGCGCGGCGGGTACATCTTCACAATGGCGAAGTCGTCGTCGAACTCGATGAAGTCCAGCATCCTGCCGGAGACCAGGTGGGCTGCCCGGACGCCGGCGTCGGCCTCCGGGTAGATCACGTGGTTGGCCCCGATCCGCGTCAGGATCTTGCCGTGCGAGGGGGTGATGGCCTTGACCCAGAGGTGTTCGATTCCCAGGTCCACCAGGTTGACGGTGATCAGCACGGAGGACTCGATGGACGTCCCCACCCCCACCACCGCGGAACTGAACTCCTGCGCCCCCAGCTGGCGCAGTGCGTCGATGTTGGTGGCGTCAGCTTCCACCACGTGGGTCAGGAGCGGGGCCCATTTCTGCACCAGGTTCCGGTCGCGTTCGATCGCGAGTACTTCCCGGCCCTGCTTGACCAGCTGCTCTGCCGTGGATGATCCGAAGCGGCCCAGCCCGATCACCAGCACCGGGGCATTGTGGGCGGGGCGCCGCGGGGCGTCTGTGGAACTAGCCAATGATGGGCCTCTCTTCGGGGTAGTGGTACAACTGGCTGCGCTGGCGCAGGGCCAAAGCGGCTGCGAGGGTAACGGTTCCCACACGGCCCGCGAACATCAGGGCTGCGAGGACGTAGACGCCGGCAGGGGGCATCTCGGCGCTGAGGTTGGTGCTCAGGCCCACCGTGGCGAACGCGGAAATGGTTTCGAACAGCACCCGGTCAAGCGACTGGCCGCTGATGGCCAGCAACAGGAAAGCGGACACTGACACCAGGGTGGCGCCGGCCACGATCACCGAGATGGCCACCCGCATGCTTCCTTGCGGGATGGTCCTGCCGTAGACCTTGACGTCCGCGTCTCCGCGGGCCTCGGCGACGATGGCCAGGAACATCACGGCGATGGTGGTGACCTTGATGCCGCCCGCCGTGGATGCGGAACCGCCGCCGGCGAACATCAGGGCGTCCGTCAGCAGCATGGTGGTCGAATCCATCTGGTTCTGGTCCACCAGGTTGAAGCCGCCGGAACGCGTCATGACGGAGGCGAACAGCGCGTGGGTGATCTTGTCGCCCACATCCATGGTGCCGATGGTCCGGACGTTGTCCCACTCCATCAGCGCCCAGAGGAACGCCCCGGCCACCAGCAGGATCAGCGATACCTGGATGGTGAGCTTGGTGTGCAGGTTCCACTTTTTCCAGTTCAAGCCGTTCTGCTGGAGGACCATCACCACGGGGAAGCCCAGGCTGCCCAGGAAGACGCCCACCATTAGTGGAATGAGGATCCACAGGTCCGTCTCGTAGGGCACGATGCCGTCAGAGTGCGGGGTGAAGCCGGCGTTGTTGAACGACGAAATGGCATAGAAGATGCCATGCCACACGGACTGCCAGAAGGGCTCGCCCAAGGTCAGGAACCGGGGAACGAGCGCCAGGGCCAGGACGCCCTCGATGACCACGGAGGTGGTGATGACGATCCGGAGCAGGGTGCCCACCTCGCCGAGGCGGCCGGCGTTGTTCATGGATTCGGCGGCAATGATCTTCCCGCGCACCCCCAGCCGCTTGCTCACCATCAGCGCCAGCAGCGAGGCCAGCGTCAAGGTACCCAAACCGCCAATGAAGATGCCCACCAGGATCACCAGCTGGCCGAAGAAGGACCAGTGCACCGCCGTCGACACCACCGTAAGTCCCGTCACGCAGACGGCCGAGACAGCTGTGAACATGGCCTCGTGGATGGGGGTGGCGGTTCCGTCGGCCGAAGCCATGGGCAGGGACAGCAGGAACGTGAACACCACGCAGACCGCGGCGAACGCCGTCAGGGCAAGCCTGGCAGGGGAGGTGTTGGCGATGTCGTCGATGAAGTCGCGAAGCCGCGTGAAGATCCAGAGGCCCTCCCGCTCCTGCGCTGGGGGGTGCCAGCTGGCCGGGGTCCGGGGCCTTGACTGGCTCTGCGTCATGTGTGGCTTTTCCTCGGTCGAAACTGCTTCCCCCAGTAGTAAACCACTAAAGCCCGGCTTCATGGCCTGGCTGGGAGTCCGGCGGGCTCGGGTAGCCTGTGATTGATGACATATCTGCCCGGTCTAAGCCAGCCCGCGCCGCCGACGATGGTGGCGTGGAGCCCTGACATGACTGCCTACAACTTTGGTCCGGGCCACCCCATGGCACCGGAACGGATGGACCTGACGGCCCGCCTGGCGCGGAGCCTGGGGCTGTTCGACCTGGACCACGTGGACGTGCAGGCACCGGAGACAGCCTCCGATGCGGAACTGGAAGCGGTTCACTCGGTGGATTATGTCGCCGCGGTGCGCAGGGTCAGCGCCGACCCCTCCCGGCCGGACGAGTCCCGGGGGCTGGGAACCGAGGATGACCCGGCTTTCGCGGGAATGCATGAGGCCGCGGCGCGGCTCGCGGGCGGATCCCTGATGGCCGCCCAGGGCGTGCTGGAGGGCTGGGCCGTGCATGCGGTCAACTTCGGCGGCGGCATGCACCACGCCTCCCGGGACCGCGCCAGTGGATTCTGCATCTACAACGACGCCGCGCTTGCCGTGCAGCGGCTCCTCGACGGCGGCGTCGGAAAAGTGGCCTACATCGATGTCGATGCCCACCACGGCGACGGCACGCAGAACATCTTCTGGGACGATCCCCGGGTCCTGACGCTCTCGCTGCACGAAACAGGACTGACCCTCTTTCCCGGAACTGGGTTCGCCAACGAAATCGGCGGCCCCGCAGCGGAGGGAACAGCCGTCAACGTTGCCCTGCCGGCCGGCACCGGGGACGCCGGCTGGCTCCGGGCCTTTTACGCCATCGTGCCGCAGCTGGTAGGCGCCTTCGAACCGGAGGTCATCGTCAGCCAGCACGGCTGCGATTCACACCGCAGCGACCCCCTCACCCACCTCAATCTCAGCGTCGACGGGCAGCGCGAGGCCGCGAACGCCGTCGCGAACCTTGCCGAACGGTTCTGCGGGGGCCGCTGGATCGCCACCGGAGGCGGCGGGTACAACGTCCTGGACGTGGTGCCGCGCGCCTGGAGCCACCTGGTGGCCATCGCCGCCGGACGGCCCGTGCCGCTGCGCATCGCCGTCCCCGAGGACTGGCGGCAGTATGTGGCGGAGAAATTCGGGACCGTGCCCCCGGCGCTGATGGGGGATGACGTGGAGCTGTGGTGGCGGTCCTGGGAAGTGGGCTTCGACCCCAACGACGCCGTGGACCGTACCGTCATGGCCACCCGCAAGGCCGTGTTCCCATTGCACGGGCTGGACCCCTGGTTCGACTAGCGGCTCAGGTGCCGCAACGGGACACTGGGATACCGAAATAGTTGATGCCTTTCGGCGTATATGTCGCTAGGGTGGGAGGCATGGTGACAGACGACGTATTTGCCGTCATAGCGGAATCCACCCGGCGGGACATCCTGGTGGCCCTCCGGACGGGGGACAAAGCAGTGGGGAGCTGGTGGAGGAACTGGACGCCAGCCAGCCCACCATTTCGAAGCACCTGAAGGTCCTGCGGGAAGCGCAGCTGGTGAGCATGCGCGCGCAGGGCCAAAAGCGGTACTACGCCTTGAACCGGGGCCCGCTGGAAGGCATCGCAAGCTGGCTGGAGACGTTCGACGTCGGGACGGCCGCCAAGGCTGCCTCCTCGCCAACCAGCGCATCGCCAAAGAACGCCTCCGCAAACACCGCCGCAGGGAACACTGCAGCTGCAGCGAAGGGCCGGCCAGCAGCGGCGGCCGCAGCAGGCCCGACGGAGGCGCCCGCCACCGTCGAACCTGGGCACGCGGCGCAGGGCCAGGAGGACGCCGCGGCGGCCGTCCTGGCGCGGGAGGGGGCAGAGCTGAGCCCCGCCGTCGTCATCCCCGGCGGAACCGCAGCACCGTTGAGCGACGACAGCGTTCCGCAGCAGATTGGACGCAGTGTTGGCCGCGCGGCCACCAAAGCCGCGGACCTGCTGGCAAACCTCCCCAACCTGCCCAAGTTCGGCCGCAAGAAATAGCGGCTACCGCCCCAGCAGCCTCACATGGTCCGGCGTGAGCCCCGAAACGGAACTGACGCCCAGCAGGGCCATGGTGCGTGCCATGTCCTTCTCCAGGATCTGCAGGGCGCGGTCCACGCCGGCGCGGCCGCCGGCCATCAGGCCGTAGAGGTAGGCGCGCCCGATCAGGGTGAAGTCAGCGCCAAGGGCGAGGGCGGCCACGATGTCGGCGCCGCTCATGATGCCGGTGTCCAGCATGATGGCCGCGTCCGTGTTGTCCTTGGTGAAGGCCTCCTTGACCTCGGGGAGCAGGTGGAACGGGATGGGGGCCCGGTCCAGCTGGCGGCCGCCGTGGTTGGAGAGCACTACGCCGTCCGCGCCGTGGTCCACGACGCGGCGGGCGTCCTCCACCGTCTGGATGCCCTTGACCACCAGGTTGCCCTTCCAGGTCTCTCGCAGCCAGTCCAGGTCCTCGAAGGTGAGCGTGGGATCGAACATGGAGTTGATCAGGTCCGCTACGGTGCCGGTGTAGCGCGAGAGCGACGCGAAGGTCAGCGGCTCGTGGGTGAGGAAGTTGAACCACCAGGCAGGCCGGTAGGAGGCGTCCAGGACAGTCTTCAGGGTCAATGCAGGCGGGATGGTCATGCCGTTGCGGACGTCGCGGAGGCGGGCGCCGGCCACGGCCGTATCCACGGTCACCATGAGGGTGTCGTTGCCGGCCTTGGCGGCGCGTTCGATCAGTTCGAGTGAACGGTCGCGGTCCGTCCACAGGTACAGCTGGAACCAGTTCCGGCCGTTGGGTGCAGCGGCGGCCACGTCCTCGATGGACGCGGTGCCCATGGTGGACAGCGTGTAGGGGATGCCCGCTGCCTCGGCGGCCCGGGACCCGGCGTATTCGCCCTCGGACTGCATCATCCGGGTGAATCCGGTGGGAGCGATGCCGACGGGAAGCCGGGACGGTTTGCCAAGGACGGTGGTGCTGAGGTCGATGGCTGAGACGTTCCGCAGGATCCCGGGCCGGAATTCGATGTCCAGGAAGGCCTGGCGGGCCCGGCGGAGGGTGATTTCCTCCTCGGCGGCTCCGTCCGTGTAGTCGAAGGGAGCCTGCGGCGTCCGCCGCTTGGCGATGTCCCGGAGTTCCCAGATGGTGCTGGCCCGCTTGAGCCGGGCGTCCTTGCTGAACTCGGGCTTCTTGAACTGCATCAGCGGAGCGAGGTCCGCGTACTTGGGCACGCGGCGCTTCAGGGCAGGGGGCACGGCGGACGACGCCGGCGCCTCGGCAGGGGCGGGCGCTGCGGGAATGTCCGTGGTGTCCGGGGCCGGGGCGGCCTCCGGATTGCCGGGCTGGATGATGTGGGTCATGGCGTCCTCCTGTGGTCCAACCACACTGTAGGCCATGTGGTCCAACCACATCAACTACCATTGGCCGTATGCGAACCCATCAGCTGGTCCTGGCGTGGATCGAGGACCAACTCTCTGCCGGCCGGCTGGCCGTCGGCGGCAGGCTGCCGGCCGAACGGACCCTCGCCGAGCAGCTCAAGGTCTCCCGGACGTCGGTGCGGGAAGCCATCCGGATCCTCGAGGCGATGGGCGTGGTCCGTGCAGGTGTCGGGTCCGGTCCCGATGCCGGGACGGTGGTCATCTCGGACCCCACCGCGGCGCTCGGCTCGGCCCTCCGCCTGCACGTTGCCACCCAGCACCTGCCCGTGGCGGACATTGTGGAGACCCGCGTCCTGCTGGAGTCCTGGGCCGCGGGCAAGGCCAGGCCGGATGCCCCCGAACTCGACGAGGCCGCGGCCCTGCTGGCCGGGATGGACCAGGCGGAAGGCCTCTCGGTCGGTGACTTCCTGGCCCTCGACGTCCGCTTCCATTTCGCGCTGGCCAGCGCCGCCGGCAATGCGGTGGTCAGTGCCATGATGGGATCCCTCCGCGAGGCCATCCAGGGCTACGCTGCAGAGCTGACGTCAAACCTGCCCGACTGGGACGCCACCGCCTCCCGTTTGCGCGCCGAGCACCACGCCATCCTCGCTGCGGTCCGGAAGGGCGACGGCGGCCGGGCGGCAGGACTGGTGGCGGCCCACATCGAGGGGTATTACCAGGAAGCGGGCCTGGGGGCCGGGTCCCGGGAACCCTAGCCGTGGACGGCGCTCCGTGGCGCCTTGGCCGGGCCGCTGCTGGCCCGCACTTCCAGTCGGGGCTGGAAGCGGCTGCCGGGCACCTCGTTCCCTTCCTTGCGGATCAATGCCCGGAGCTGGTGCCAGGCCTGCTCGCCCAGTTCGGTAATGGGGACGGCCGCGGTGGTGAGCGCCGGCGTCGTGTATTTGGCGAAGGGGATGTCGTCGAACCCGGTCACTGAGATGTCGCCGGGCACATCCAGGCCCCGTTCATGCAGTCCGCTCATCAGGCCCATGGCCACGAGGTCGTTGAAGGCGAGGATGCCGGTGGCCCCGCTCGCCAGGACCGCGTCAACTGCTTCATGCCCGGTGTCGAAGTCCGAGCCGCCCTCGAGCATGGTCACCTCCACCTGCGGGTGGGCGGCCTTGAATGCCTCCAGGCCCTTGAGCCGCATGCCGTTGGATGCGCTCCGCGGCGGCCCCGCCAGGAAGGCCAGCCGGGTGTGCCCCAGCTCCACCAGGTGTCCGGCGATGTCCTGGACGCCCTGCCCGTAGTCCACCACCAGGCTGGGCACGTCCGGCGCGGCCGTGGTGCGGTTGATCAGCACCAGCGGGTGCAGGGACGGCGCGATCTCCGTCAGTTCGGCATCGGACATGCGGGGTGCGCAGAGGACCAGTCCGTCGCAGCGGCGGCGCGCTTCGCCGGCCAGGATGGACTCCTCGCTGGAAACCTCGAACGAATCCGCGATCAGCACCCGGTAGCCATCCTGTGCCGCGGCCCGGCTGAGGCCGCGAAGGATCGCCTGGAACGTGGGGTTGGCCAAGTCCGGCACCACGATGCCGATGGTGTCCGTCTTCCCCAGTGCGAGGCTGCGGCCCACCGGGTTGGGCTGGTACTTCAGTTCGGCGGCGGCTGCGCGGACCCTGGCGGCGATGTCCGGGTCCACGGTGAAGTTCCCGTTCATGACACGCGAAACCGTGGCGTGTGAGACTCCTGCCTTCACGGCGACATCCGCGATGCCGATCCGGCCGCTTGCCGATTTCCTGGCCATGGGGAACCCTTCTTTCGCGCCACTCCGGACGGATGCTGCCGGCCGCGGCACGCGCCGGGCCAACAAGCCCCGGGTGGCAGGTGCTTTGGAAGACAGCATATACGGCAGCCGGAAAGCGATTTCTATCCTTTTCCCGGCAGTTTTCCGCCGGGGAGGGCGCCAGCGCGGCGTTGGGCCGGAAAACGCTTTCTGTCAGCGCCCGAAGTGGTTGACGGATGGGCGGGCGGGTTGATACAACTTCTATAGCGAACTGAGAAAACGCTTTCTCAGGCAGGTGCAGCAGAGTGCCACCGCCGAACCGCAGCGGCCGTCCCGGCGGCCGGGCAACGAGCTTTCGAAAGGTACCCCACATGGTCAACACAGCCGAGACGACGTCGGCCGCAGCTGCTCCCCACACGGCTGCCGGCAGCGCCACCTCCGACGGCCGCAAAGCGCGCCTTGCCCTGGTCGGCACCGGAGGGCGTTCCGAAATGTACATCCGCGCAGTGTTCGGCAAGCACGCCGACACCGCGGAACTGGTCGCGTTCTCAGACGTGAACCCCGGCCGCGTGGAGTTCTACCAGGGCCTCATCCAGGAACTCGGCGCTCCCGGCCCCATTGCCTCGTTCGATCCGGCGGACCTGACGGCGTTTATCCAGGCCAACAACATTGACCGCGTCGTGGTGACCACTCCGGACTACACCCACGCCGACTACATCGTCGAAGCCCTCCGGGCCGGCGCGGACGTGGTGGTGGAGAAACCGCTCACCATCGATGCCGAGGGCTGCCGCCGCATCACCAAAGCGGTCCAGGAAACCGGCCGGAATGTGGTGGTGACGTTCAACTACCGCTACTCGCCCCGCAACAGCGCCCTGAAGGAAATCATCCAGAGCGGCGTGGTCGGCAAGGTCACCTCGATCGACTTCAGCTGGGTCCTGGACACGGTCCACGGCGCCGACTACTTCCGCCGCTGGCACCGCGAGAAGAAGAACTCCGGCGGCCTGCTCATCCACAAGGCGTCCCACCACTTCGACCTCGTCAACTGGTGGATCGACGACGTCCCGGAGCGCGTCTTCGCCTCCGGCGGCCTGAAATTCTATGGCGACAAGAACGCCGCCGAACGCGGGCTGGGCCCCCGCCCCGAGCGCGGAACACCCGACGCCGGTGCGCCCGCCGGTGACAAGGACCCGTTCGCGCTGGACCTCCGGGAGGACGAGCGGCTCAAGGCGCTCTTCCTGGACAACGAACACTACGACGGCTACCGCCGCGACCAGGACGTCTTCACCGGCGGCATCACCATCGAGGACAACCTGGCACTGGTGGTTGAGTACCAGGGCGGGCCGCGCCTGAGCTACTCCCTGAACGCGCACAGCCCGTGGGAAGGGTACCGGGTGGCGGTCAACGGCACGGAAGGCCGGGCTGAGCTCGAAGTGGTGGAACGCGCCGCCGTCCTGCACAGCACGGACAAGAAGACCGTGGTGGACCCGAGCGCAACCCCCGTGGAGGAAGAGGACGCCGTGCGCCGCAATGGTGAACGGCTGGTGGTCCAACGCCACTGGGAGGCAGCGTACGAGGTCCCGATCGTCAATGGCGAAGGCGGCCACGGCGGGGGCGATGAGCTCCTGCTCTCGGACCTCTTCAACGGCCCGGGCGAAGACCCGTTGGGCCGCCCCTCCGGCTACCTCGACGGGCTGCGTTCTGTGTCCGTGGGCATCGCCGGCAACCAGTCGCTCGAAACCTCGCTGCCCATCCGCGTGGAGGACCTGGACCTGGGCGTCGACCTCCGCCGCGGCAAGTAAGGAAGAACCATGAGCAGGATATTCGTTACCGGCGGCTCCGGCCGCCTGGGCCGCAGCGTCGTCGCAGGGCTAGCCCAGGCGGGCCACGAGGTGGTCTCCGTGGACCGCGACGCCGTGCCCGCCGGCCAGCTGCCGCCCGGCGTCGTGCAGGAAACCGCGGACCTCCTGGCGCCGGGGGAGGCGCTGCGCCTCCTCCGGGAGTCAAGGCCCGACGCCGTCATCCACCTTGCAGCGATCGCCGTCCCCTTCAGCGCGCCGGAGGACGTCATCTTCGGCACCAACACCCGGCTCGCCTTCGCCGTGATCAGCGCCGCCACCGAGCTGGGCGTCCCCAAAATCATCACCGCGAGCAGCCCCACCGTGCTCGGTTACGGCTCGCCCGCGGGCTGGCTTCCGCCGTCGTTCCCGCTTGACGAGCGGACGCCGCCGAAGCCCTGGAACGCCTATGCGCTGTCCAAGCTCATCGCCGAACAGACAGTGCAGATGTTCGCCGCCGCCCAAGGGGAGCGGATCCGGTACGCGGCATTCCGCCCATGCTTCGTGATCTCACCGGAGGAATGGGAGGGGGCGCCCACCCAGCAGGGCCACACCCTGGCTGAACGCCTGGCCGATCCCGCCCTTTCGGCGCCGGCCCTGTTCAACTACGTGGACGCCCGGGATGTGGCGGACTTCCTTGACCTGCTGCTCCGGAAAATGACGGACATTCCCAACGGCGAAACCTTCTTCGTCGGGCTTGCGGACGCCCTGGCAACCGCGCCGCTGGCGGAGCTCATGCCCCGGTTCCTGCCGGGCAGCGAAGACATCAGCGCGGGCTTGACCGGGACCAGCCCCGCGTTCTCCATCGCCAAGGCACAGGAACTCCTGGGCTGGCAGCCGCGGCGCAGCTGGCGCACCGAACTCACGTCCCGCCACACCCTCAACGACGAGGCTTCCACCCTGGTCACAGCCGGCGGCGGAAGCAAGGAGACACCATGAAATTCGACGGCGTACTGTTTTTTCCCGTCACCCCGTTCACGGCCGACGGCGCCGTTGATGTCGCACTGCTCAAGGAACACATCGCCTCCCGGCTGCCCTATGGCCCCGGCGGCGTCTTCCCTGCCTGTGGCACCGGTGAATTCCATGCCCTCAGCATCGACGAGGTCAGCACCGTGGTGGCGGCCGCCGTCGAGGTCGTCGCCGGAAAAGTCCCCGTAGTGGCAGGAGCTGGTGGACCGCTGGGCCACGCCCTCGCTGCCGCCCGGGTGGCCGAGGAAGCCGGCGCCGACGCCCTCCTGGTGCTTCCGCCCTACCTGGTGACCGGACCCACCGGCGGCTTGGTGGCCTACATCGAGGCCGTCGCCGATGCCAGCAGCCTGCCGGTCATTGTCTACCACCGCGGCAACGCAAAGTTCACGGCCGCGTCCATGGCGAAACTGGCGGCGAATCCCAAGGTCATCGGCTTCAAGGACGGCCTGGGCGACGTCGGCCTGGCCCAGGAGATCGTGTCCGCCGTCAAGGCTGCCGGCCGGGAGGACTTCGCGTTCTTCAACGGCCTGCTCACTGCGGAACTGACGCAGGGCGCCTACCGCGGCCTGGGGATCCCGCTGTATTCTTCGGCAGCATTCGCGATGGCGCCGGAGATCGCCAAGGCATACTACGACGCCTACGTTTCCGGTGATGAAGACCGCCGCAATGCCCTCCTTGAGGGCTTCTACGCGCCGCTGGTCCGCCTGCGCGACCAAACACCCGGTTTCGGCGTCTCCCTGATCAAGGCCGGCCTGCGCCTGGGCGGCCTTCCGGTGGGCCCGGTACGGCCGCCGCTGGAGGATCCCACGGAGGAGCAGCTCGTGGAGCTCAAGGCCATCCTGGCCAGGGGCTACGAGCTGGCCGGGCACTGATGAGCGCACTGGCCGCCGAAACCGTCCGCACCGTCCCGCGCATCACCGGCCTGTCGACGAGGCTCCTCACCGTTGCGCTGCGCCGAAGCTGGGGCGCGGAGGCGCAGGAGAACCACGTGATTGCCACCGAGGTTTCCACGGACGACGGCGGGACGGGCTTTGGTTTCTCCTGGACGCCCACCATCGGTCCCCAGGCAGTCAAGGCGCTGCTTGACCACGACATCGCCCCTTTCGTCACCGGGCTGCCCGCCACCCCCGAGGGGGTGTGGGACGTGCTCTGGAAGCGGCTGCACGAGGCCGGCGGCGGAGGGCTCACCACCATCGCCATGGCCGGTGTGGACCTTGCACTGTGGGACCTGCAGGCCCGCCGTGCCGGCATGTCCGTCACCGGCCTGCTGGGCCAGCGGCAGGAGTCAGCCGAGGTCTACGGTTCCGGCGTGAACCTGCACTACACCCTGGAAGAGCTGGTGGCGCAGGCCGAACGCTGGGTTGCGGCCGGCCACCAGGCTGTCAAGATCAAGGTGGGCAAGCCGGACCTCCGCGAGGACCGCGAACGCGTTGCCGCCGTCCGTTCGGTCCTGGGCCCGGACCGCAGGCTCATGATCGACGCCAACCAGCGGTGGGACCTGCCCACCACCTTCCGGGCCCTCGATGTCCTGGCCGAATTCGGGCTGGAATGGCTGGAAGAACCTCTCCGCGCGGACGACCTCTGGGCCTACCGAAGGCTCCGCAATCATTCCCCGGTGCCTATTGCCCTTGGCGAAAACCTGCACACGATCTACCGGTTCCGCGATTTCATCGAGGCGGAGGCGGTGGACATCATCCAGCCCAACATCATCCGGGTAGGCGGCATCACCCCGTTCCGGCGGATCGTGGAGCTGGCACGGACCCACAGCATCAAGGTCATGCCGCACCTGCTGCCGGAACTGTCCGGGCAGCTGGCACTGACCCTGGCGGAACCCACAATGGTGGAAGATGTCGAGGAGGCATCCTTCGAACAGTTGGGGCTCCTGGCCGGCCCGTCGCCGGTGCGGTTCACCAACAGCAGGGTGGCCTTGGCGGACCAGCCCGGACTGGGCTTCCGTTTCCGGGACGCACCGTAACCACTACGCACATCCACAGAACAGGTACCTGACGTGACAACTGCAACGCTTTCCCTGTCCGAACTCACCGCTGCCGCGACGGAGGCCGCCCGGACCGCTGCTGCGGCCACCGACGCAGAGCGCGCCGCGTGGCTTCACGCGGTGGCGGACGCCCTGGACGCCAACGCGGCCGAACTGGTGGAAATCGCCGACGCCGAAACCAGCCTCGGTGTCCCGCGCCTGACGGGGGAAGTGGCCCGCACCACCGGCCAGCTGCGCTTGTTCGCCCGGGTGATCACCGAGGGCTCCTACCTTGAAGCCATCATCGACCACCCGGACCCTGCCGCCACGCCGCCCACACCCGACCTTCGCCGCATCCTGCGGCCCATCGGGCCGGTGGCGGTCTTCTCGGCGTCGAACTTCCCGTTCGCCTTCTCCGTGGCAGGCGGTGACACGGCCTCGGCCCTCGCCGTCGGCTGCTCCGTGGTTGTCAAAGCCCACTCAGGGCACCTGCGGCTCTCCGAGCGGACCGCAGAAATTGTGGCGGGGGCGCTTCGCAGTGCGGGTGCTCCGGAGGGCCTGTTCGCCCTGGTCAGCGGCCGCGAGGTGGGAACGGCGCTGGTCCAGGACCCCGCCATCAAGGCCGTGGGCTTCACCGGGTCCATTCCCGGCGGCCGCGCCCTGTTCGACCTCGCCACCTCCCGCCCGGATCCCATCCCGTTCTACGGAGAGCTGGGCAGCCTCAACCCGGTGGTCATCACCGCGGCAGCACTGAAGGCCCGTTCCACCGAACTCGCCGCCGGCCTGGCAGGCTCCTTCACCCTTGGGGCCGGCCAGTTCTGCACCAAGCCGGGCCTGGTGTTCATCCCTGCCGGAACCTCCTTCGCAGCCGAGGTAGCGGAAGCCAGCAAAGACAAGCCCGCGGCCGGCATGCTGACCAGCCGCATCGCCGAAGCCTACCCGGACGGGCTGCGCAGCTTCGCAGCCGTGGAGGGTGTTCAGGTGGTGGGCGGCAGCGTTGACCAGGACGCGGCCTCCAACGGGGCTGCCCCGGTGGTGTTCGCCACCACCGCGGCCAAGGTCCTGGACCGGCCCGGGCAGCTTCTTGAAGAATGCTTCGGGCCCACTACCATCCTCATTGAGTACACGGACCAGCAGGAACTGTCGGCTGTCCTGGCGGAGGTTCCCGGCAGCCTGACGGCTACAGTGCATGCACAACCGGGCGAGGACATCGCCGCCCTGGTGGAGCAGCTCTCCGGCCTGGCCGGCCGGGTCCTGTTCGACGGCTGGCCCACCGGCGTCGCCGTGAACTGGGCCCAGCAGCACGGCGGCCCGTACCCCGCCACCACCTCGCTGTTCACCTCGGTGGGTGCGACGGCGGTCCGCCGCTTCCAGCGTCCCGTGGCCTACCAGGACGCCCCGGAAAGCGTCCTGCACCCGGCGCTGCGCGAGGACAATCCGCTGGGGATCCCGCGCCGTGTGGATGGGGAACTGCGGCTTCCGTAACAAACGCCCGCTCACCTGCTGCAGCCAAACACGAAACGCCCGCTCACTTATGGCCGTAACGACGGCCATAAGTGAGCGGGCGTTTCGATTAAAGCTGCAGCAGGTGAGCGGGCGTCGAATTAGAGCTGCAGGGTCACGGGGCGTTCCAGCCCGTTCACGGTGGCCACCGGCCAGCGCGGATCAACAGTCAGGATGCGGAGCCCGGATTCCGTGAGCTGGACCGTGTCCTCGATCTTGACGCCCGGCCCTGACGGGTTCCACGTGAACGCCTGGTCCAGCACCACCGTATCCGTGGCGCCGGAGGTGACCCGGGGGTCACGGCCCGCGTAACCTGCGGGCCCGCCCTGGTGGTGCTGTTCCCATTGGTCCGCGCCGAAGCCATGCCGGACGTAGGCGGCCTGGATCTCGGTGAAGATCCGGTCCAGCCGGGTGCCGGGAACCGTGGCATCGAAAATATCCGCCTCCACTGCCGCGATGCGGGCCTCGGCGTCGCGCTCTCCGGGAGTGCCGGCGTCGAACCTGATCCAGCGGGTGATGTTGGCCACCAGGCCGTCGCGGCGGGCGCAAACCACCGCCATGGCCCGCCGGCCAAGAAGCGCGTGCGTGGCCAGGGGGTGCCGGAACGTGCTGCGGGAGCTGCCGTTGCACAGGAGCACCAGCGGCTCTGCCCCGGCGGCCACCACCCGCGCGGCCAGCGCCGACACCAGCGCGAATTCGGTAGTGTCCGGACGGGCGGCTGACAGGACATCGGTCATGATGCCGGCAACGTCAGCGCTGAGCAGGGCATAGCGGGCGCTCTCCGCTGGCAGCAGCTGCTGGCGGGCGGCGCGCAGTTCGGCGGCAACCTCTGCCTCGGACAGCGGCGGCAGGGCATCGTTGCCCACGGCGGCCGCGCCCTGGTGCAGGTTCGCGTACCAGGGAACGGTATGCAGGTTGACTCCCAGCGGAAGCTCCTCGGCGGCGATCCTGCCGGCTTCGTTGTTGAACGTCACCAAGTGGTCGCCGTCGCGCGCCACGAGCAGGGCGGCGATGGGGTCGCCGGCCAGGCTGACGTGCACCCGGCTGCCATCCAGGTACCAGGTCAGCGCCGTGTTGGTGGTGAGGAGCAACGAATCCCGCCCGGCCGCGTCCAGGATGTCCAGCACTCGCCGGCGCTTGATGGCCCGGTCGCCCGGGGATCCGGGAGCCAGGCGGGCCTCCTGCTGGGGAACGGCGGCGGCTGTGGTCTGGGTCATGACGGATCCCCTTGCTCGTTGATCAGTGCTTCGATGTCGGCGGTGGCCAGGAGTCCGTCGGCCACGAAAACGGTGACGTGCCGCCGCACCGGTGCGCCGGGCTCCGCCATGACGGGCGAATCCCAGGCCAGTGACTGGCCGACGCCCGGGTAGCCGTCAACCCGGACAAACCAGGGGTCCGTTGAGTTCCCGGCAGCGACGAACACCAAGGTGGCCGGGCCGCCGTCGAACGTTCCCGACCAGGCGAGCCATGGCGTGACGCTGCCGTGGGCCTGCGACTCACCGGAGCCGGCGGGCGTCCAGACGGCAGGGTCCGCGCATTCGGGCAGCCGCCAGAAGAAGCCGCCGTAGCCACCCTCGAACCGGCCGTTGGAGCCCGGACTGCCCAGACTGACCGGCGAGTTCCCGGCGGGTGACAGCGCAAAATCCAGTGACAGCCGCCAGGCGGAGGGTTCGACGGCGGACCACGCCCAGGTGCGTTCCTCACGGAGAACGGGGGAGCCGTCCGGCCCGTTCCAGCTAAGCGTCTCCTGCAGGACGCCGGGCCGGCCCGCGCCGGCGTCGGCCTGGAGGGATACGGTGCCGGTGCTTGCGATGCTGCCGTGGTCCGGGCGCCACACGTACTGGCCGGCTTCCCTGGTGTAGGTGCGGCCGCCCCAGAAATTCACCCCGTCCACATCCTGCAGGGCCACGCCGGCACCCAGGTGCCACACGTGGTCAAGGGGCTGATGATCCGTCACCACGACGCCGTTCAGGGTGCGCACCGGGTGGAGGTAGGGGCGCGGGGAGGATACTGCCCGGATATGGCTGCCGTCCTGGTATTCCGCCACCGGGTGGCCCTCCACGGTCAGCGTCCGGACCGGGGGACGGGGCGGGCCCAAGGCACGCCCAGTTCTGCGAACGTTGCCTGTGCCTTGACGGCGCGCTCCAGGGTTCCGGAGATGCCCTGCACCACCGGATGGGCGTCGTCGCCCTCGCCTTCCCACGTGATGAAGCCGGTGCCGATCGGGGCTGGTGCGGGTGCGGTGCGGATAGCCTCCAGGACGGCGGTGAACGCTCCGGTGTCTTCCAGCGCGCACAGCAGGGGCGTCCCGTGGGCCCGGGCATCCAGCAGGTTTTCGAGCAGGTCGGTCCGGCCGAAGGACTCCCGGCGCTCGCCGGCCGGGGTGGTGATGACGACGTGGTCCTCCGTATAGGAGAGCGTGATCTCGCCCAGCGTTCCGTGCAGCGTAACGGCCGGGTTGAGCTGCTCGGGGGCACAGAGCGTGAGGGCACAGAGCAGGGTCTCTCCGCCAGCGGTGCGAATCCGCAGAATGGACGTGTCATCGCTTTCGGTGCTGTTGGCCCGGTACAGGTCCGTTTCCACCGAGCGGACGTCCGCGAGGGTATTCGCGCCCGCCAAGTGCAGTCCGGTGGCAACGGCATGGGCCAGGGCGTTCGTGGCCACCCCGTCCACCACGTCCGTGCCGTCGAGGCTGCGCTTCCCGGCCCAGCGCGAGCGGTTGAAGTACGCCTTGGTCCGCAGCCATTGGCCGGTGGCGCTGAGCCCCAGCACGGTGCCTATTTCACCTGACTCCACCAGGCCCCGGATGGCGGGCAGGGCTTGGGAGCCCAGGCTCTGGAAGCCCACCTGGACCAGGCGGCCGTGATCCCTGGCCGCGGCCAGGACCTGCTCGAATTGCGCCAGGGATGCCACCGGCGGCTTTTCGACATAGACGTCCATTCCGGCGGACAATGCCGCGATGGCCAGGGGAGCATGCGTCTGGATGGGGGTGGCAATAATGACGACGTCGACGCCCGGCTTGGCGGCCAGCAGCCGGTCCAGGTCCGGGTACACAGCCACTGAGCCGGCCAGGCTGCCTGGCTGCGGCGGGTTGGGATCGGCGACGGCCACCAGTTCCAGGGCGCCGGCCTGTTCGAGCCGGGCCAGGTTGGCGAGGTGCCGTTCGCCGAAGCCGTGCACCCCCACCAGGGCAACCCTGGGAAGGTCTGTGGGCGGGGACTGCGGATGGGTGGATTCCGCCGAATGCTGTGTGGTCACGTGGGTCCTTGGGAGCGTTGCTGGTTGGGGGTCAGGAGGTGAGCGTTTCCGCCAGGAAGTCGATGGCCTCGTCCTGCATGGCCGCCGTGAAGACGTGCCCGCCGGGCCAGAGGCTGCCGGCATACCTGTCCGTGCCGCTGTGTAGGGATTCGAGTAACTGGTGGGCCTGCCGCATTCCGGCTTCCGGGAAGAGTTCGTCAGCAAGGGCGTACTGCACCAGGAACCGGGCGGACCCGGCGCGGGCAGTGAGTTCGGGCCAGTCACCCAGCTTCCACAGTCCAGGAGTCTGCAGCAGCCACGAATGTGCGTCGAGGTAAGCGGGGAAAGGGACTCAAACGTGGTCATCATGCAGGTGACCACGGCGGCCCTGATGCGCGGGCTGAGGGCGGCGAGGGTGAGGGAACGGCCGCCGCCGCCGGAGAAACCGATGCACCCCAGACTGCCCGCATCGACGCCGGGCAGTGCGGCCAGGACGTCGAGGGCGGCAAGGTCGTCATGGGCCACCATGCCGGCCAGGCTGGTGCCGAGCAGCCCCGCCGCCTTGGCCACAGTGTCCTCATGGACGCCGGCCGCGGCGTTGTATTCCTCCGCCTCGGAAGGCGCGACGCCGTCCGCCCGCCACTGCGCCTGCCGTGCGTCAACGGCCGCGGCGGTCCGCCATGGCGGGGTGGAGAGGTCAAACCTGCGGCTGCCCCAGGCAAACGTGTCATGGGCCAGGACAGCGAAACCCTGGCGGGCGATGCCGGTGGCCAGCGCACGGCCGTCATAGTGGCCTGCGCGTGCGGCAGCCGCAGACGGATGGGTTGTTGGGAGCTCCACCAGCCGGTCCGCGCCGCCGAACTTGTTTCCGCCGTGGCAGTGCAGGGCCAGGACGCCTGGCAGGGGGCCGGAATGTCCTGCCGGCCGGACCAGCCAGCCCGTGGTGCGCGGCCCGAAGCCCACCTGCCAGCTCAGCTCGGTGGTGGTGGCGTCGTCGTACGTTTCCTCCCACTGCACCCGAACCTCCAACGGCGCGGACGCAGCCGGGACGCCCAAGGCGTCCGAGAGTTCCTGCGCCGCCGCGGTGGATGCCCGGTGGCGGGGATGGGCCCGGACATAGGCAGGCCAATCGTCGTAGCCGGCGATGGCGCTGGGCCGTGTTGCCGTGATCATGTGCCTGCCTCCTTTCGTGGTTGGTGGCTGTTCGTCCGTCCGCCGCGGCAGGCGTCAGGCGAGGTTTTGGTTAACCTCTGAAATCATGCCTTTGGCGGCGTCCCGTGGCGCGATCTTTCCGAAGAGTACATCCGTGTTGTAACGGTTCAAAACTTCCAGGGTTGCGGATGATCCCGCCGGGAAGGGCTTGGGTGCCGGGATCTTCATGGCCGCTATCCGGTCCAGGTAGGTGGCTTCCTTCTGCTGGGTTTCCTTGAGCAGGGGAGTGATGCCGGCCTTCAGCTCGGTGTTGGCGGGCATGCCGCGGTCGCTCTTGATCTTGGTGGCCGCGTCCATGTTGTTGACCAGGTAGTTGATGAACAAGGCCGCTTCCTTGGGTTGGGCGGATTTGGACGAGATGGCGTATTCCATCGACGAACGCAGCCAGGCCCCCGGCGTCTTGCTTTCGCCCGGAAGTTTCATCATGACCAGCGGGGCACCGGAGTAGGACGTCATCTGGTTGCTCCAGGAGATCTTCATTCCTTGCTTTCCCTGGCCCATCAGTGTCATCTCAGGCTGGGCGGACCCGTCCTCGACGGTCTGGGACGCGGAGGGGGCGCCCCCGGTTTCCATCAGCTTCTTGTTGAGCTCAAACCACTTGGCGAGCGTGTCCTCGCTGATACCCATCTTCTTGCCGTCGTCCGTGTAGAGCTCCTGGCCATTCTGGCGTGCCCAGACGGCGAGGAAGGAATCGTTGGCCATGGGGGTCGTGCCGAAAGTTCCGCCCGGCGACTTTTTGGAAATTTCCGCGGCGATCCGTCCGTAGTCGTCCCACGTCCAGGTTTCGTCGTCCGGCAGCGGCACGCCGGCGGCCTCGAAGACCTTGGGGTCCAGGACCATGGACATGGAGTTGACCCCAGCCGTAATGGTGTACTGCTTTCCGTTGATCTTGCCCAGGTCGACGGTCCCGTCGGCGAACTTCGAGGTGTCGATCTGGTCCTTGACCTTGTCCAGGTCCAGGAGGACGCCGCGGCTGGAGTATTCGCTGGGGTAGGCGCCGCTCATGGCGATCACGTCCGGGGTGGTTCCGCCGGCGATCTGGGTGGCCATCTTGTCCCAGTAGGAGCTGAACTCGGTGTTCTCACCCTGGACCTTGATGGTGGGGTTGGCGGCTTCGAAGGCTTTGATGACCTCCATGGTGGTCTTTGCCCTGGAGTCGTTGCCCCACCACGCGAACCGGATGGTGACGGGATCCTCCGCAGTCCCCACCTTCGCGGCCTGCGGGCTATTGCCGCAGCCGGTAAGGACCATGGCAAGCGCTGCGGCGGCGCCGGTGATTCCCATTACCGATTTCCTGAGACCAAACCTCATTGTTGTCCCCCTCCTTTTGGTGGTCACGTCCCCCTGCCAGATGTAACAGAAAACGTTTTCTCAAAAACTAACAAAGGGCTGTACAGGAGTCAAGAAACCGTTTACTTTGGTACGGAGCCGCTTTCTAAAACACGCTCCCGGCGGGCGGAACCGCTCCAGCCCTGACGGGCAGGCGGCGGGCCCGCGAAGGGAGTCCAATTCCCCCCATCGCCTGGCGATGACCGAAACGTGGAGGCCACGATGACCAAAGGAGACCACATGGCCGCAAAGCATATTCCCCGGACGCGCCGTCCGGCCCAGCTGCCGGGCGACGCTTGCCTGCTGTCCGTGACGGAGCAACAACCGTGAGCGCCATCAGCGAACTGTCTTCGTTGAGCCGGCGGAAGGGCAAAGTCACCGCTGAGGAGAAGAAGGCCAACAGGCGGGATAACAAGGCCGCCTATATTTTCCTGCTCCCGTGGCTGGTGGGCCTGGTGGCCATCACCATCGGCCCCATGTTGATGTCCCTCTACCTTTCCTTTACGGACTACAACCTGCTGCAGCCGCCGGAGTGGACGGGGCTGGACAACTTCACCAGGATGCTCAGCGACGCCCGGCTGCACAACTCGTTGCGGGTTACGTTCACGTACGTCCTGGTGGGTGTGCCACTGCAGTTGGCTGTGGCACTGCTGATCGCGCTCGTCCTGGATAAGGGGCTCCGCGGCCTTCCGTTTTACCGTTCCGTGTTCTACCTGCCGTCGCTGCTGGGCGGTTCTGTCGCCGTCGCCATCCTGTGGAAGCAGATCTTCGGCACCACCGGACTGGTCAACCAGGTCCTGGCCATGTTCGGCATCCAGGGTCCCGGCTGGATCTCGGACCCCAGCACGGCCCTGGGATCGATCATCCTGCTGCACGTGTGGACCTTTGGCGCTCCGATGATCATCTTCCTCGCGGGCCTGCGCCAGATCCCCAACATGTACTACGAGGCGGCCAGGGTTGATGGTGCCACCACGCTCCAGCAGTTCTGGCGGATCACCATGCCGCTGCTGAGCCCCATCATCTTCTTCAACCTGGTACTGCAGATCATCGGTTCGTTCCAGTCCTTCACCCAGGCGTTCATCGTCTCCGGCGGCAACGGCGGACCTTCCGACTCAACGATGTTCTTCACCTTGTACCTCTACCAAAAGGGCTTCGGCCAGTTCGACATGGGCTACGCCTCAGCCATGGCGTGGGTGCTGCTGCTCATCATCGGCGTCTTCACCGCCATCAACTTCATCGCTTCTAAGTATTGGGTTTTCTATGACGACTAAGCTTGAGACGCTGCCCACCCCGGACAAGAAGTCCGGGGGCGCCGGCAAGCCTACGAACCGCAAGCCCAGGGTCCGCGAATCCCGGGGAACGCTGGCCTTCAGCAGGGCCCAGCGCGGCAAATCGCTGATGAAGCACGGCATCCTGATCCTGGCCGGCGGGCTGATGATCTATCCGCTCCTGTGGATGGTGGTTTCCTCGCTGCGGCCGAACGACCTGATTTTCCGTGAACCGGGCCTGTGGCTGAACAGCCTGGAAATGAGCAACTACACCTCCGGTTGGTCGGCCCTGACGCACCCGTTCGGCCACTACATGATCAACTCCGCAATCGTGGTGATCGGATCGATCCTGGGCAACCTGGTCTCATGCTCGATGGCTGCCTACGCGTTCGCGCGGCTGCAGTTCACCGCCAAGAAGCTGTTCTTCGGCATCATGCTGCTGACCATCATGCTCCCGTTCCACGTGGTGATCGTGCCGCAGTACATCCTGTTCTCGCAGATCGGCTGGGTGAATACTTTCTGGCCGCTGATCGTCCCCAAGCTGCTGGCCACGGATGCGTTCTTCGTCTTCCTCATGGTGCAGTTCATCCGCGGCATCCCCAAGGAGCTTGACGAGGCCGCGAGGATCGACGGAGCCGGCCACCCGCGCATCTTCCTTCGCGTGATCCTGCCGCTGATGGTGCCGGCCCTGGCCACCACCACGATCTTCACGTTCATCTGGACCTGGAACGACTTCTTCGGCGCCCTGATCTACCTCACGGACCCGGATATGTTCACCGTTCCGGTGGCACTGCGCGCGTTCGTCGACTCGCAGTCCGCCACCAGCTGGGGATCCTTGTTTGCAATGTCCATCGTGTCCCTGCTGCCGGTCTTCCTGGTGTTCCTGTTCGGCCAGCGGTTCCTGATCAAGGGCATCGCCACCACGGGCATCAAGTAACGCCGGGCCTCACCCCGGCGCCACGCGCCCCTGCCTCACCTGTTTGAACGGCCCGTCGCCAGCGACGGGCCGTTCGTGCGTCATGGGATGGAAGCACTTCGCCTAACATCTTGTAATACAAGTTTTAGACTTGTAGTATCAGATGCAGAAAGCGATTTCGCGGCTTAGGTGCAGTCTTCGAAACCTCGACGGCTGCGGCCAGGCCACCCCCAACATCACCGCACCTTGATCAAAGAAGATCGGAGTTACACAGTGCCGCTTTTTCCCCGTCCTGCATTTGCTGCCAAGCAGCCGGCAGGGGCACCACCTTCACGCGCACCGCGCCGAACCCGGACGGCGGGTGCTGTCGCAGCCGCAGTCGCCGCAGTCATGGCCCTCAGTGCCTGCGGCGGGGGAGCCGCTCCGCAGAGCGCTGACGGAACCGTTGAGCTTCGCTTCTCCTGGTGGGGCGGCGACAAGCGCGCCCAGTTGACACAGGAAGCCATCAAGCAGTTCGAAGCCGAAAATCCCAAAATCAAGATCAAACCGGAATTCGGCGACTGGAGCGGTTACTGGGACAAGCTCGCCACCCAGGTGGCGGCCAATGACGCCCCGGACATCATCCAGATGGACGAAAAATACATCACTGAATACTCCAGCCGCGGCGCGCTCCTGGATCTTTCCAAGTACGACATCGACACCTCCAAACTGGATGAAGCGGCCCTGAATGCCGGCAAGAGCCAGAAAGGCCTGACGGGCATCGCGGCCGGCATCAACGCCGCCACCATCCTGGCCAATCCCGCAGTTTTCCAGGCCGCCGGCGTTCCGCTGCCGGATGACACCAAATGGACCTGGGACGACTTTGGCCGGATCGCCGCCGAGATCACCGCGAAGTCGCCAAAGGGCACCTACGGCGCGGCAGCTTACGGAACGGATGAAGCCTCCCTGGGAGTCTGGCTCCGGCAGGACGGCAAGTCCCTCTACACGTCCGACGGCAAACTGGGCTTTGAGCCCGGTGACATCGCGGAATGGTGGGCGTTCCTGAAGGAGCTGAGCCAGAAGAAGGCCGTGCCCTCAGCGTCCGAGGTGGTTGAGGCTGAAGCCGCTCCGCTTGACCAGAGCGGACTGGCGACCGGCAAGAATGCGATGGCGTTCTGGTGGTCCAACCAGGCGCCGGCCCTTGAGAAGGCCAGTGGCGGAGACCTCAAGATCCTGCGGTTCCCCACCAAGACGGGCTCGGCGGCCGACGCGGAGCTTTGGTACAAAGCCTCGCAGTTCTGGTCCGCTTCCTCGCGCACCAAGCACCCGCAGGAAACTGCCAAGTTCATCAACTTCCTGACCAACAACGTCAAGGCCGGCGAAGCGCTCCTGGCGGACCGCGGCGTCTACCCCAACTCGGATGTCCGGGCCGCCATCCAGCCCAAACTGACCCCGGCCGACGTCAAGGTGGTCACCTTCATCGACCAGATCAAGGGCGAACTTGGCGAAGCCCCGGCGCCGCCGCCAAAGGGTGCGGGAGCCATCCAGGAAATCATCAAGCGGTACACGTCGGAAGTCCTGTTCGACCGCCTGTCACCGGCCGACGCGGGCAAGAAGGCAACCGACGAGATGAAGTCGGCCATCAGCAACTGATCTTCACACCGCCAACACGGCTCCGGACACCTCGGGCGGGTAACGCCCCACCCGAGGCGTCCGACGGCGGGTGGCAGCTCGCCCCGGCGGGAACCGATGGTTCCTTCCGGGGCGGAGCTGTTTCCCAGGCCCGTGCCGCCGTCGGCCGTCCTTAGGGCTGCGCCTGGCCCTCCGCCACCACCGCTACGCCGCCGGCAGGAACCGAGCCCGGGAACGGCTCTCCGGTCAGCAGGTCCAGGCCGGTGGCCGACACGGCGGCATCGGCCCTCGTGTGGTTGATGGCGAAGAGGTAGCTGCGCCCCTCGGCGGACAGGCGCCGCACCAGTTCCACCCCGGGATCGGCAGCGGCGACGGGGGAAACGCCTGATTCGGCCAGCAGCTTGTCGACCAGGGCCTCAATGCCGTCGGCGTCGGGGAAGGTGGCCAGGTACCAGGCGGCCCCTGACCCGACAGCCCGCCGGGTCAGGGAGGGGACACCCTCCAGGGGGTATTCGGTAAAGGCCTGCATCACTTCGGCGCCGGCAAGGTGGACATGCTCGCTCCAGATGGACGAGGTGCTCCCGTCGCTCAACTTCAGCTGGGCCCCGGCCAGCAGCGGGTGGAACTCCTCCACCCGGACGCCCAGGAGATCGCGGAACGCGCCCGGGTAGCCGCCGAGCAGCACATGGTCCTGAGCGTCCACGATGCCGCTGAAATAGCTGACCAGGACCGTGGCCCCGCGCGAAGCCGCGGCGGCGATGGTGGCGGCGGACTCATCGGACACGGCGTACAGCGTGCATACCAGGACCAGGTCGTAGCCGGCCAGTGACGTTGAGGGATGCACCAGGTCCACGGAGATGCCGCGGAGGACCAGCGACCGGTGGAACGCCCTCAGCAGCTCCAGGTACTTCACGTCGATGCTCGGCTTGGAGTCGATTTCACCGGCCCACCAGGCCTCGTAGTCGAAGACAATGGCGGCACGCGACCGGACCCGCGAACCGCGTACGGGTTCGAGGCGCTGCAGGGCCGCGCCAAGCTCCACCACCTCACGCCACACCCGCGTGTCCCGTCCCCCGTGCGGCACCATGGCGGAGTGGAACTTCTCCGACCCCGCGAAGCTTTGCCGCCACTGGAAGAACATCACGGCGTCCGCCCCGCGGGCCACGTGGGCCAGCGAATTGCGCAGCATCTCGCCGGGCATCTTGGGTTGGTTGCGCGGCTGCCAGTTGACCGCCGACGTCGAATGTTCCATCAGGATCCACGGGTCACCGCCCGCAATGCCGCGCGTGAGGTCCGCGCTGAACGCGAGTTCCAGGTGGCGTTCCGGGTCCGCGGCCACGAGGTAGTGGTCGTTGGCGATGACGTCCAGGTCTTTGGCCCAGCTGAAGTAGTCCATGGATTTGGTGGCACTTGAGGCCATCAGGTTGGTGGTGCAGGGGATGTCCGGGGTCACCTCGCGAAGGACGGCCACCAGCTCCCGGTAGTAGTCCATCAGCGCCCACGAGCTGAACCGCTGGAAGTCCAGTTGCTGGCCCGGGTTCAGGGTGGACGGTGCGACGGCGGGCGGCAGGATTTCCTCGAAGGAGCCGTAGTTCTGGGACCAGAATGCCGTGCCCCAGGAAGCGTTCAAGGCAGCGATGCTCCCGTACCGGCGTTCAAGCCAGGTGCGGAAGGCGGCTGCGTCCTCTTCGCCGTAGAACTCCGAGACGTGGCAGCCCAGTTCGTTGTCCACATGCCACAGTGCCAGCGCGGGGTGGTCCTTGTAGCGTTCGGCGAGTGCGCGGGTGATCCCGGCGGCGTAGCGGCGGTACACGGCCGACGACGGCGTGTAGTGCCGCCGTGAGCCCGGTCCCAGCACGGTCCCGTCAGCCCTGACCGGCAGGATTTCCGGGTGTTTGCGCACCAGCCAGGCCGGAGGTGCGGCGGTGGCGGTGGCCAGGGCCACTTTCACGCCGATCCCGGCGAGGTTGTCCAGTACTTCGTCCAGCCAGCCGAACTCGTAGTGCCCTTCGGCGGGTTCCAGCAGGGCCCAGGAGAAAATGCCGACGCTGAGGAAATTCACGCCCGCCTCCTGCATGAGCTCCAAATCCTCCAGCCGGACACTCGCGGGCCATTGCTCAGGGTTGTAGTCGCCCCCGAACGCGATGCCTTCGACCGTGGACCAAACGCTCGACGGGCGGGTGCTTTCCTGCTGTGTCATGGGACTCCTTCGTCAACTGAGGGGCTGGCTTACGGTGAGGAAACGCTTTCTTGGATAGCGCTTGCCTGAGGGCTTGGAAAACGCTTGCCCATTCATTCGAATGCAGCTATTGTATCGTTTCAGGCGCCGTGTTAGCCAGCTCACTACTTCCGTTGTAGACCGAGCCGAGGCAGGCACCCATTGAGCAAGGAGGCTCCCGTGATCGACAGAAGGCATTTCCTCACAACCGTGGCCATTGGCACCGTATCTGCCGCAGCCCTGGCAGCCTGCGGGAACGGAGGCAGCTCGTCCGGCCAGACCGGAACCGCCGAAAAACCCGTGACCATCAACTACACCTGGTGGGGCAACGACGACCGCGCCGAGCGGACCCGCAAGGCCATCGCCCTGTTCGAGTCGAAGAACCCGGATATCAAGGTCAACGGCAACTTCACGGACTTCGCCGGCTACTGGCAGAAGCGCGCCACCGAAGCGGCCGGCGGCGGCCTGCCTGACGTGATGCAGTGGGACCTGTCCTACCTTCGCGATTACGGCCAGCGCAACCAGCTCCTGGACCTGGGCACGGTGAAGATCGATACCTCCGCGTTCGAGAAATCACTCCTGCCGTCCGGCCAGATCAAGGGCAAGACCTACGGCATCCCCACCAGCACCAACGCCTTCGCGGTCTACTACGATCCCGCCAAGCTGGCCTCCCTGGGCATCGCCGAACCCACCGGCAAGTGGACCTGGTCCGAATTCCAGGCCTTCCTGAAGGAAGTTGGGGACAAGGGCAACGGCACCCTCTACGGCTCCACGGACTTCACCGGTGTCTGGTGGCAGTTCAACATCTGGCTCCGGCAGAAGAATATCCAGGCCTTCACCAGCGACGGGAAGCTGGGATTCAGCAAGGACGACCTGAAGACCTGGTGGAACCTCAACTCCAAGCTGCGCGGCACCCAGGCCATCGTGCCGGAAGACAGGGTCACCCAGCTCAAGCCCAAGTCGCCGTTCGGCTCCAACGTCAGTGCCGCCGAGGTCACCTGGGACAACTTCATGGCCGGGTACCTGGCTGACAGCGGTGCCAAGCAACTCAAGCTGGTACCGGTACCCTCGGACGACCCGAACAACCTGGGCCTGTTCCTGAAGCCGTCCATGCTGATGGTGGCCAGCGCCAAGACCAAGTTCAAGGACGCTGCCGCACGCTTCATCGATTTCATGGTCAACGATCCCGAGGTGGGCCAGATCTTCAAGACCTCCCGCGGCGTTCCGGCCTCCAAGACCCAGCGCGACGGCACCACCTTCGACGGTGCCGACAAGCTGGTGGTCGATTACGAGAAGTCCATCGAGCAGTACCTCAAAGACGCACCCGAGCCGCCCATCGTCGGTTTCGGCACGCTGGAAGCATCGTTCGGCCGGATCGCCTCCGACCTCAACTACGGCAAGCTCACCGTTGACGGTGCCGTCGACGCGTGGTTCAAGGAAGCCGAAGACCTCATCAAGCAGAACGCCTGATCCGGCCAGTGCCTGATCGAGTGTTCACGACTGACGGATTGAACTCGTGACTCAAAGCCCAACCCTGAGCAGGCGCCAGGGGCACTCCGGTACCGCGTTGCCGCGCAAGTCGCGGCAGCGCGGGGCGGATGCCCGCGCCGGTTACACCTTCCTGCTGCCCTGGCTGCTGGGTTTCATCGCCCTGACGGTCGGGCCGATGATCTCCTCCCTGTACCTCTCGTTCACCAACTACAACCTGTTCGAGCCGCCCAAGTGGATCGGCTTCGACAACTACGCCACCCTCTTCCAGGACGAACGCTTCCTGCAGTCCGTGGGCGTGACCCTCTCCTACGTGGTCTTCGGTACCCCGCTCAAGCTCGCCGCGGCCCTGGCAGTGGCGATGCTGCTGAACAGCAAGCGCCGCGGCCAGGGCTTCTACCGGTCGGCGTTCTACGCCCCGTCCCTGATCGGGGCCTCGGTGTCCATCGCGATCGTCTGGAAGGCCATGTTCGGCGATTCCGGGCCGGTGGACCAGGGCCTGTCCTTCTTCGGGATCAACATCGGCGGCTGGGTGGGGAATCCGTCCATGACCATGCCCATGATGATCCTGCTGACCGTGTGGCAGTTCGGCGCCCCGATGGTGATTTTCCTGGCCGGCCTGAAGCAGATCCCGGGCGAACTCTACGAGGCGGCATCGATGGACGGTGCCGGTCCGGTCCGGAAGTTCTTCAACATCACCTGGCCCATGCTCTCGCCGGTGATCTTCTTCAACCTCCTGATGGAAACCATCCACGCGTTCCAGATCTTCGCGTCGGCCTACATCATCTCCAACGGTGACGGCGGCCCCGCCGGCTCCACCCTCTTCTACACCCTCTACCTGTACCTGCGCGGCTTCAGCGACTTCCGGATGGGCTACGCCTCGGCCATGGCCTGGCTGCTGGTGATCGTGGTCGGCATCATCACGCTGATCTTCTTCCGCACCTCCAAGTCCTGGGTCCACTACAGCGGTGATGCAAAATGACAACCACGGCAACCCCCGTCCAGCCGGCCCCCGGTGCCACCGCCCCGGCCTACAACCCGAAGTCCGAATCCACCACTGCCAAACGCGCCAAGAGCACCATCTTCCACGCCGCAGCCCTCCTGCTGACCTGCGTGGTGCTCTACCCGGCCCTGTGGATGATCGCCTCCGCGTTCAAACCCAACTCCGAAATCGGCGGCCAGAACACGTCGCTGTGGTCCAACAACTTCAGCTTTGACAACTTCGCCACCGCGATGGATGGCATCGGCGGGGTCTCCACCCTGCAGTTCTTCACCAACTCGCTGATCCTGGCCATCGGCGCCGTCGCCGGCACCATCCTCTCCGCGAGCGTGTCCGCCTACGCCTTCGCCCGGATCAAATTCCCCGGCCGCAGCGTGTTCTTCGGCATGATGATCGCCACCTTGTTGCTGCCGTTCCACGTGGTGATCATCCCGCAGTACATCATCTTCCAGCAGCTCGGACTGGTGGATACCTACGTCCCCCTGCTCATCGGCAAGTTCCTCGCCGGAGACGCGTTCTTCGTGTTCCTGATGGTGCAGTTCATGCGCAACCTGCCCGCCGAACTCGACGAAGCAGCCCGCATCGACGGCGCAGGGCACGTCCGGATCTTCACCTCCATCATGCTGCCCCTGATGAAACCGGCCCTGATCTCCACCTCGATCTTCTCCTTCATCTGGAGCTGGAACGACTTCCTGGGCCCGCTGCTATACCTGAACACCCCCGACAAATACCCGCTGCCCCTGGCCCTGCGCCTCTTCGTGGACCAAACCCAGTCCTCGGACTACGGCGCCATGATCGCCATGTCCGTCCTGGCCCTGCTCCCCGTCCTGATCTTCTTCCTGATCTTCCAGCGGTACATCGTCGAGGGCGTTTCCACCCAGGGCCTCAAGGGCTAACGGTCAACGGAGAGAAAAATGAGCGCCATGGACAGCACCACCCCCGTTTCCGGCCACGAGCCCATTCCGGTGAACCGGTTTGCCCTGTTCTCCGAAACCCTCCTGGCAGGCCTGCTGGTGCTGGTGCTGTCCATCCCGCTGGTGACCCTCCCGGCCGCCTACGCGGCCGGCATCGCCCACCTGGAACGGCACCTGGCCGGCCGGGATGATTCCGTCCGCGGACTCTGGAGCCTCTTCAAGGCGGCCCTGCCCGGCAGCTGGAAGCTGGGCCTCACGACGGCGGCGGCCGGCGTCGTGATTGTCCTCAACCTTTTGCTCGCCTGGGTGGGGCAACTGCCGGGCCGTGGAGTGGTGCTTCCCGCCACCCTGGTCCTGGCGGCCGGAGCGGCGGTCGTGCTGCTCCGCACCGCCTCGGCCTGGACCGACGCAACCGGCCACGGCACCTCCGCAGGGGATTCCTGGCGCACGGCCCTCCAGGCCGGGCAGGCAATGACCCTGCGCGACTGGACCGGTTCGCTGCTGCTCGCGGCCGCGCTGTTCTGCGCCGCGGTGTTCGTCTGGATGCTCGCGGCACTCTTCGTGGTAGTCCCCGGCACCCTCATCCTCGCCGCGGCGGCAGTGAAACTGCGCTCCGGCCGGCCCCGACGCTAGCTGTGCCGTTCCGCCGCGCCCGAACCGAACAACGCGCCCGTACCGAACTACGCGGCCAACCCGGGCCCGGCCAACCCCGCTGGTACCACCCGCTGAAGCTGCACAACTACCGGCTGTTCCTGGGCATGCAGCTGGCCGGCAGCCTGGGGGTGTGGATGCAGCGCCTGGCCCAGGACTGGCTGGTGCTGCAGCTGACCGGAAGCCCCGCAGCGGTGGGCGCCGCCGTCGCCCTGCAGTTCCTGCCCATGCTGGTGGTGGGCCCGCTGGCCGGACTGGTGGTGGACCTCTTCCCCAAGCGCCGGATCATGATGGTGTGCCAGTCCGTCATCGTGCTGCTGGGCATTGGCCTCGCTGCCTGGGTCGCGAGCGGCACCCTGACCGTATGGGTGGTGTACGCCAGCTGCGTCGCCTTGGGCATCACGGCGGCGGTGGACCAGCCCACCAGGCAGGTCTTCGTCAATGAAGTGGTGGGGGACGCCGCGCTGCGGCCGGCCATCGGACTGAACAATGCACTGTCCCAACTGGGCGGCATGGCCGGGCCGGCTTTGGGCGGGGTCCTCATCGCCCAGGCCGGACCGGCGGCGGCCTTTGCCGCCAACGCGCTGATCGGCATGGGTGTCCTGGGCCTGATCACCGCCATCCGGACCAGCGAGCTGTATCCCGGCCCGCGCGCAGGACGCGGCCGGGGCCAGGTGCTTGCCGGCCTCCACTACGTCCGGGAGCGGCCGCGGCTCCTGCTCCTCATCCTCCTCGCCGGCCTGCTGGGCGCCTTCGGGATGAACGGGCCGGTGGTCCTGGCGGCGTTTGCCGAGCGGGTGTGGCACAACGGCGTGGAAGGCTTCGGCCTCTTCAACACCGTCAGTGCCGTTGGCGCCCTGGCCGGGGCGCTCCTGGCCGCGCGGCTTGGCACCATGGGCCGGAAAGGCATTGTGGCTGCGGCCGGCCTCTTCGGCTTGTCCCAGCTGCTGGCGGCGCTCATGCCCACCGTGGGCCTCTTCACTGCCATGCTGGTGGTGGTCGGCATGATGACTCTGCTGTTCCTCACCAGCGCCGCCACCGCCGTCCAGCTCGAGGCCGGTCCCGCCATCCGCGGCCGCGTCATGGCCCTGTACCTGCCACTCCTGCTGGGCGGACATGCGCTCGGTGGCCTCCTGGCCGGCTGGCTGACCGAGCAGTTCGGAGTCCGTGCGGGCCTGGTGGCCACCGGCTGCCTGGGCATGTTGTCCGCCGGGGTCATCGGCCTCCTGCTCTGGCGGCACGGGCGGCGCACCCGTCCTGCAGTGGCAACTACCGGGGCGTAAAGATCCAGGTGCCGGTGTGCACGCGGAATTCCCTGGCGGCGCTGTCCGCGGTGCCCAACGGGGCGGAAGGTACCGGGGCGGCATCCGCAGTGGGCCCCTTGACCCCGTAGGTGCCGGCGGGCAGCCGCACGGTGGCAGTGGTGCCCGGTGGAACCGTGCACTCCAGCTCCACCGAACCACCGCGCCTGCGCCAACCCGCCTGTACGTATCCGTTGTCCACCGGGATACTGCCGCGGGCGTGCTCCAAGCGGCACAGCGGCGGTTCAATCACCACCGCGGTGCCGCCGGGCAAGGCGTACCGGATGCCGAGCAGGTGCTCAAGGATCTCCTTGAGCACGGACGCGGACCAGGCGTGCGACTGGCTGTAGTCGGTCCCCTCGGCCAGGTCCCAGGCTTCCCAGGTGAAGGTGGCTCCGCGGTCCAGGAGCCGTGCCCAGCCGGGCTGGTCTTTGGCGGTGAGGAGGTCCAGGACGGCGTCCATGCGGCCCTGGCGGACCAGGGCACGGACCAGCCGGTGCACCGTCATGGGACCCTGCAGCATGCCCATTCCGGCGATCCGGGCGGCATCGGCGTCCGCGTGGCCGGGGTCCGTGATGCCCAGTGAGAGCGGGAAGGACGTGGCGTGCTGGGAGGCGTGGGAACTGGGTGTCCCGTCCTCATGGAGCCCGTCCACCATGACCCCGCCAACCCGCAGCCGGCCGCGGATCGCGCCGGCCAGCGCACGGGCCGCCGTGGCGTAGCGGACGGCGGCGTCTTCCTTGCCGGCCGCGTTGCAGAGCCGTGCCGTTGACACCAGCGCCGAGTAGGCCTGGGCGTTGACGGTGGTCTTGGCCGCGCACTCCATGTCGTAGCCGAACCGGCCGGGTGCGGGCCAGTCCACGATGCCGTGCAGGTAGGGGCCCGAGCCGCCGCCCAGCCTGGTGACCAGTCCCGCGGTCGGGCCTTCCGCCGGAATGCAGCGCAGCGCGTAGTCGGCCGTGTCGCACAGGTGGGGGAGCAGTTCGCGGACCAGGCCCAAGTCTCCGGAGCGAAGGTGGTACTCCTCCGCCCACTCCGGCAGCATCAGGGAGAAATCGGGGATGTCGCGCTTGCCATCGCCGTTGGGATAGACGGCGTTGTACCGGCCCTTGTCCGCCCCGGTGTTCCAGTAGCGGCGGGCTGACCAGGCGAATTCCCGCAGTGCCTGCGCCGTGTAGGCGTGTTCGCCGAAGAACGCCATGGTGGCGTAGGAAATGTTGGCGGCGTCGGCCAGGAACTGGCCTTTTTCCCGGGTGGGAGTGTCCACGAACTGCTCCTGGACACCGTAGAGCGCAGAATCGCGCAGCAGCCCGACGACCTCGTCCAGGACGGGGTCGGAACTCTTGAAGCTGCCCTCGCCTGGGTGGTTGCCGTAGACCGTGACGGCGCCGACGCGTGACACGTCCGCGGCCTCCACGCCCGGCAGTTCCAGGTAGCGGAAGCCGAGGTGGACCGAGGCCCGGAACTGCTGTGGCCCGGCGGTTTGGGTGTAGGGGAAGGACATGTCCGTGTTCTGGCTGGGGGTCTTTCCGGCATCCACCCTGCCGTCCGGGCGCAGGACGTAGCCGGCACGCAGCATGACCGTGCGCCCCGGGACGCCGGCCAGGAAGTCCACCTCAGGCCGGGCCGGGATGACGCGCCCGAAGTCCGCCACCATGGTGCCGTCCTCCGCGGCAAGGAACCGCCGCGGTGCCACGAACTCCCCGCCCAGGAACGTCCGGCGGGCGTGCAGCCGGGGAAAGTCCGACGACGGGTGCCGGCCAACGCTGATGGCAGCAGGAAGGTCCTCGGTGATGTCCAGGGACGCTGCGGCCTCGCCATCCAGGTGCTCCACGGGGTCGCCCTCGTCATTGCGGTAGCCCGACTGGCGGTACGGGGCCTCGCCGGCACGCCAGCCGGGGCCTGAGACAAGGACGTCCCGCCGTCCGTCGTCGTAGTCAACACTCAGCCTGACCAACAGGCCGGGAACACCTGCGGCGCGGCCCTGGCCCGGACCGTACCAGTGGAGGAGGGCCGTCACCGGCAAGGGCGTACCGGCCGGATGTGCCGCCAGGACCCCGGTGACGTCGGCGGCATCGAAATACCCCTCGCCGGGGTAGCCGAATGAGGTGGTGCCGAGGCAGGGCGTCCCGGCCACCGAAACCTGCGCATGGTGGTGTGCCGCCACGAAGAGCCTGGCCCGCCGGACCGTCCCGTCCAGCGCCATGGTGCCCCGGAACAGGGTCCACTCGTCGGGCTGCCGGTGCCCGGTGGCGCGGTCCCATTGTGCCAACGAGGCAAGCGCTTCGTCCTCGCCGGCATCAAAATGGTGCTCCAGCAGGACGTCCCCGGAACGGCCGGGAACCTCTCCGGTGATGCGGAACCGGGCGTACTCCGCCTGGCTCCGGGGTCCCTGGTGCAGGGCGGCCCTTCCGCCGTTGCCCGGGGATGCCGGTACGTCAACCACCAGCAGTTCCGTTCCGTCCAGCGACACCCGGATGCTCTGCCCGTCGTCGCTGATATCCAGGTCCTGCCACGATCCGGGGCCAGGTTGCCGGTCTCCTGCCGGTGCGGCGGTCCCCAGGACCTCGGAATCCGGGGCGGCGGGGGAGGGGATTTCCCAGTCCGGAGTGCGGCGGAGTACCAGTTCTCCGGCCGGGCCCAGTTCGAGCAGCAGGCCCGTCCCGGGTCCGCTGCTCCGCAGGATAATGCCGGCTTTGCCCATGACGGGCCGGAGCCGGGCCTGGATCCGGACGCTGCGGAGGGCGGGGCACGGAAGAGGCAGGAACGGCGAGCCCGCCACCCGCAGGGCGCGGTTGTGGATTTCCAGCGGTGCCCGCCCGCCCGGGGCCCGGCTGATCCAGCCGGCCTGCCAGGACGCATCCGTCAGGCCGGTGCTGAAGGGTTGCGGGGAAGACCAGAAGCCCGGGTTGCCGGCAGCATCGCGGATGCGCACCCGCCAGGCGAAGTCGGAGTCGTCCGCCAGGGCGGGACCCCCATAGGGCACGCCGCTCTGGGAGGCGGAAGCCACCGCGCCTGAACTCCACACCAGCTTGCCCAGGGTGTCCCGGACCTCAATTTCGTAGCCGGTCTGCCGTGCCAGGACGGGATCGTCGCCGTCGTCCTGGGCAAGCTGCCAGCTGAAGGCGGAGGCAGGTGAAGCAGTCAGGCAGGGGGAAAGCCCGTCCGTCAGCAGGTTGGCTGCGTGGAGGTGCCCGGCGTCTTGGAGTTGGCCTTCCATCAGGAGGCCGGAATATCGAAGGTGGCCGGGGCAGACTTGGCCCAGGGGAGTCCCAGCTCGCTGAAGGTGGCGTGCTCCCGGCCCGCACGTTCCAGCGCGTCTTCAATGCCTGCCACGACGGCGTGGGCCGAGTCGCCGTCGCCCTGCCACCGGACGTGGGCGGGATCGATGGGGGAGGGCAGCGGCGCCGTCCGGACCGCTTCCAGCACCAGCATGAAGGCTCCGCTGTCCGGCAGGCTGCTGGTGAGCTGAACGCCGGTGGCGCGGTGGGCCAGCAGGTTCTCGGTGAGGTCATCGCGGCCATACGTTTGCTCGGTGCGCCCGGCTGCGGTTTCAACGCTGAGCCGGTCCTCGGTGTAGTGGAACACGGCGGTACCGGCCGAGCCCTGGAGGGTCACGTAGGGCTCAACGGATTCGGACGCACAGATGGTCAGCGCGCAGGTGATGGGCAGGCCCGGAGTGGTGCGGATCCGGATCACGGAGGTGTCATCCGATTCGATGTCGTTGGCCCGGTACAGCTCGGTCTCCACGGATGCGATGTCAGCGGTGGTGCGCGCCCCGGCAATCCGGAGGGCGGTTGCTACGGCATGCGCCAACGGATTGGTGGCGACGCCATCCACCACGTCCACCCCGTTGATGCTGCGTTTCCCGGCCCAGCGCGAGCGTTTGTAGTACGCCCGGTCCCGGACCCAGCGGCCGGTGGCCGAGATCCCCTCCAAGGTGCCGATGGTGCCGGCCGCGAGCAGTTCCTCGATGGCCCGCAGGGCGTGCGAACCGAGGCTTTGGAACCCGATCTGGACGCCGCGGCCGGAATCCGCCGCCGCGGCACACAGCCGGTTGAAATCGGCAAGGGACGCGACGGGGGGTTTCTCCAAGTACAGCTCCGCGTCCGTGGCAAGGGCAGCCAGGGCCAGCGGGGCGTGCGTCTGGATGGGGGTGGCCACGATGACCAGGTCCAGGTCCCCGGCCGCCTGGAGGAGTTCATCGAGCCCGGGGTGGATGGCGGCCGACGGCGGCACGGCACCTGGTGCGGGCGGCTGCGGATCGGCAACCGCCACCAGCTCGACGGCGCCTGCCGCCTGCAGGCGTTCCAGGTTCCGGAGGTGGTGGGTGCCAAAGCCGTGCACGCCCACCAGTGCCACCCGCGCCGCAGTCCTTGGGGCGGTTCCGGCGTCCTTGCCGGCCGCTTCCGTTGCCGTTCCCATCTTTCTCCGTCCTGCCCGTCCGGGCACCAGCCTGTAGCGCGGGCCATCATCCAGCAAGCGCTTTCCACCGTTCAGTGTGCGGCATGAAGGCATTGCCAGTCCAGCTATGTAACGATTCAAAATTTCACTTGACCGGGGTGCGGGCTGGGGTCTAGATTTTCGAGAAACCGATTACCAGCGTGATGCGGGACACTTTCCGCTTCGCCTCTGCAACGATGGAGAACAGAAGGGAGCCCAGCCATGCTGTCCGGGACCTTCAGTGCGCGTGCCTATTCATTTTTTGACACGCTCGCATGGATTGCGGGCCTGAACCTGCTGTGGATCGCGTTCACCCTGATGGGCGGCGGCATCCTTGGTGCCGGGCCGGCCACGGCCGCGGCGCACATCCTGGTGCGCAAGCGGGCCCGAGGGGAGGCGGCTCCGCTGGTGCGCGGATTTGCTGCCGGATACGCCAGGAATTTTGGCCGAGCGAACATTCTTGCGCTGCCGGTCATGGCCGTCTCCGTGGCTCTTGCCCTGAACTGGAACTACTTTTCGGCGGGGCGCGGGCTCTTCCCGCAGCTCATGGCGGCCGGCATCTTTGTTGCCGCAATCTTCCTGGCCGGCGCAGCGTGCTACGTGTTTCCCATGTATGCCCGCTACGAACTGCCGCTGGGGCAGTACCTGTTGACGTCGTCGCGCTTTGCCGTGCGGCATCTTGCGGGAACGGTCATCCTGCTGTTCGTCACCGCCGCCGCGGCGTACGCCAGCGCGGCGCTCCCGGGCCTGATTCCGTTCTTCAGTATCGGAGCCTGGCTCTTCCTGACCGGCTGGCTCTGCGACCGCTTCTTCACCGCCAATGACGAATCGGTAGCCGAAGTGCCGGCTGGGGAACCGGACGGCCGGGCCGCCCTGCAGGGAGCCTCCACCGCCTGACCGGGCTCCTCCCGGGTGCGGCTCCGCCATGGCCGGCCTCTAAATGAAACGTATCAATACTGGCCTCAAGGCCCAATGAACCCCAATGAAGTGGAATAGGAAAAATATGATCCGCAGGAAACTTTCCCTGGCCGCCGCCGTCGTCACCGCCGCGGCCCTGTCCCTCACGGCCTGCAGCGGAGGTGACGCTCCGGCCGCCGACCTCACCTCGGTGTCCATCATGGCGCCCTTCCTCGAGGCGCAGCCGCCCAGCGCGGACGGCGCAGTCCAAAAGAAGTTGGAGGAGATCACCGGCAAGCAGGTAAAGATCAACTGGGCTCCCAACGCCTCCTACGAGGACAAGACCAACATCACCCTGGCGGGATCGGACATCCCCCAAGTCATGGTGATCCAGGGAAAGAGCCCCGGGTTCGTCAAGAACGCCCAGGCCGGCGCCTTCTGGGACCTCACCGGCAAGCTGGACAAGTACCCCAACCTCAAGACCACCTACCCGGACATCCAGCAGAACGCCAGCGTCAACGGCAAGGTCTACGGCATCTTCCGCGGCCGCGCCCCGATGCGGACCGCGGTCATGTTCCGGCAGGACTGGCTGGACAAGCTGGGCCTGCAGCCGCCCAAGACCGTGGAGGACCTCTACAAGGTGGCCAAGGCGTTCACCGAGCAGGACCCGGACGGCAACGGCAAGAACGACACCTACGGCATCACGATTCCCAAATGGGGCGCGCTGGGAAGCAACAGCCCCTACGACGTCATCGAGGAATGGTTCGGGGCCGGCAACCGCTGGACCGAGCGGGACGGAAAGCTGGTACCCAGCTTCGAGACCGACGAGTTCCTCCAGGCAGACCGCTTCATCAAGAAGATGGTGGATGAGAAGCTCATCAACCCCGACTTCGCCACGTTCGACAGCACCAAATGGAATGAGCCGTTCTTCAACGGCAAGGGCGGCATCATCGTGGACGTCGATTCCCGGGTCAGCGTCCTCATCAACCTGTTCAAGCAGGCAGACCCCAACAACTTCCAGAACAAGGTGGGCTTCGTGGGCAACCTCGAAGGCCCCGACGGCAAGCTGCACGCCCATCCCACCGACGGCTACTCCGGCTTCCTGGCCGTCCCGAAAGCCAGTGTCCGGACGGAAGCCGAACTGGACAAGGTCCTGGAATTCCTGAACACCCTCAACGGCAAGGACGCCGGCATCCTCCTGAACAACGGCATTGAGGGCGTCAACTTCACGGTGGTGGACGGCAAGGCCGCTCCCGTCAAGCCGGAAACGGACGCCAGCAAGGCCGTCACCACGGACATCAAGAGCTACGCCCAGCTGGGCATGAACGTCGCCGGCAACCAGTTCTACCCGGTCAAGCAGGCCACCGACTACGAACAGCAGGTCTTCGACAAGCGCACGGACGTCATGGCTGAAGACCTCAAGAGCGCCGTCTACAACCCGGCAGCGCCTTACGTTTCCGCCACCTACGTGGCCAAGGGAGCCCAGCTGGACAACATCGTGGCCGACGCCCGGATCAAATACCTGGCCGGCCAGATCGATCAGCAGGGGCTGAAGGACGCCATCAAGCTGTGGGACACCAGCGGCGGCGACAAGGTCAAGGAAGAGATCAACAAGCTCTGGCAGGACAACAAGTAAATGGCAGCCCCCGTCGTCGAGGCTGAGGCACGGGCGGCCAACCGGCCGCCCGTGCGGGAACGGAAGAACGGCAGGTTCTCCGTCCATTTCGCGCACTACAAGTGGCTGTACCTGCTGCTGCTGCCCGGCGTGGTGTACTTCGCGGTGTTCCGGTACGCCCCCATGTACGGCGTATCCATCGCGTTCAAGGATTACGTCCCGTTTCTGGGGGTGAACGGCAGCCCCTGGGTGGGAGTGCAGAACTTCACGGATTTCTTTGCCAACCCGGACTTCCCGCGGCTGTTGGGCAACACCCTGATCCTGGCTTTCCTGAACCTGGGCATCGCGTTCCCGCTGACCATCGTCCTGGCCTTGCTGCTCAATGAGGTACGCCTGTCCGTGCTCAAGCGCACGGTCCAGACCCTCGTGTACATCCCGCACTTCCTGTCCTGGACCATCGTGGCGTCGTTGAGCTTCCTGCTGTTCGCCCTGGACATCGGCCCGCTGTTCCAGTTCCTGAACAACGTCATGGGCACGAACATCGATTTCCTGTCGGATCCGGCCTGGTTCCGGCCCCTGATCGTGCTGCAGGACATCTGGAAGAACACCGGCTGGGGCACCATCATCTTCCTGGCCGCCCTGGCCACGGTGGACCAGGACCAGTACGAGGCCGCCATCATCGACGGCGCCGGCCGGTTCCGCCGGGTCTGGCACATCACGCTTCCCGCGATCCGGTCCACCATCATCGTGATGCTGATCCTGGCCATCGGGCAGATGCTCAATACCGGCTTCGAACAGATCTACCTGATGACCAACGCCCTCAACCGCGAGGTGGCGGACGTCTTTGACACCTACGTCTACTTCGTGGGCATCACCCAGGGCGCCTACAGCTACTCCACGGCGGTGGGCCTGTTCAAATCCCTGGTAGGCATCGTGCTGATCTTCGGCACCAACTGGCTGGCCAAACGATTCAACCAGAGCGGACTGTTCTAGCCATGAAAATCCACAACACCCGCGGCGGCCGGGTTTTCGACGCCGTCAACTACGTGTTCCTCGCCCTGATCGGCATCATCACCCTGCTGCCGTTCGTCTACGTCTTCGCCGGGTCCTTCGCCACCGAAGCGGAGATCACCCGCCGGGCGTTCTTCGTCTGGCCTGAGCAGTTCACCCTGGGCTCCTACGAGTACATCTTCGCCACCCCCGCGTTCACCCGCGCCCTGGTCACCACCATCCTGGTCACCGCCGTGGGCACCCTGGTCCAGCTGGCCTTCACCGTGACCATGGCCTACCCGCTGGCCAAGAAGAGCCTGCGCGGCAGGAACGTCATCCTGTCGCTGGTGGTCTTCGCCATGGTCTTCTCCGGCGGCATGATCCCCACTTTCCTGCTGGTCAAGGACCTGGGCCTGCTGAACTCGTACTGGGCCCTGATCCTGCCGGCAGCCATCAACCCCTTCAGCCTGATCATCATCAAGAACTTCTTCCAGGAACTCCCTGCGGAGCTGGAAGAGTCGGCCAAGATGGACGGCGCCACCGAAATCGGGATCCTCTGGCGGATCCTGCTGCCGCTGTCCAAGCCAGTACTCGCAACGTTCGCGCTCTTTTACGCCGTGGGGATCTGGAACGACTTCATGTCCCCGCTGCTGTACCTGAGCGACAACTCCAAGTGGACGCTGCAAATGTACCTGCGGCAGGTCACCGCCGCCTCGGACCTCCTGGGCACCGGCAACGTGGACCCCAACTACATCCCGCCGGAACAGGGCATCAAGTTTGCGGTGATCGTGGTGGCCACCCTGCCCATCCTGATCTTCTATCCGTTCCTGCAAAAGCACTTCGCCAAGGGCATGCTCATCGGCTCCGTCAAGGGCTGACCCCGTACTGGAGGAAGCACACCATGAAAATCCTGCTGGCCGGCGACTCCACGGTCGCCGATTGCCCCACCCAAGAGTTCCCCATGAGCGGTTGGGGAGCGCAGCTTCCGCCGCATACCTACCGGTGGGGCTCGGTGCACAACTTCGCCAAAGGCGGGGCAAGCACGGAGTCCTTCCGCGACGAGGGACTCTGGGCGGACCTGCTGGCCGAGGCCGGGCCCGGCGACGCGGTGCTCATCCAGTTCGGCCACAACGACCAGAAGAAGCAGCACCTCGCTGCCCGAACCGGATACGCGGCCAACCTGCGCACCATGGTGGACGAGGTGCGCGGGGCCGGCGCCGCGCCGGTCTTGTGCACCTCGGTGGAGCGGCGGCACTTCCTCGACGCCCGGCACCAGGGCGACGGTCCGGCGTCGGACGCTGTCCTGGAGGCAAGCCTGGAGGACTACCCCGAGGTGGTCCGCGAACTCGGCCTGGAACTGGGGGTGCCGGTGGTGGACCTGAACGCCTGGACCCGGGACCTGTACCTGCGGCTGGGGCGCGACAGATCGCGGAACCTCTTCTGCCACTTCGCGCCGGGTGAGCACGCCCGCTGGCCAGGCGGCCTGGCGGACAACACCCACTTTTCGCAGCAGGGTGCCATGCTGGTGGCCGGGGAGGTGGCCCGGCAGCTTGGCCGGCTGGGATACGGAGTGCTGGAACCGGCATTGGGTACGACGTCGGGACAGGGCTAGGTGGGCGCCGCGAGCTTGGAAGCGGGCGTCCTCTACAGCAACCCGCTGGCAGGACCGGACGATGTCGCCGGCTGGGTGGCGGAAGGGCCACTGGGCCTCGGCAGCCACAACGGCGCCCTGGAGCTGTCCGGCACCCTGGACGACGGCGAATTCGGCGACCATGCGCACTGGACCTTCTGGTGCCCCGAGGAATTTCCGGACGGCATCCGCATCAGCTGGGACTTCCTGCCGCTCGCCGAACCGGGCCTGGCCATGCTGTTCTTCGCGGCCGCCGGACAGGGCGGCCTGGACCTCTTCAGCCCTGCGCTCGCGCCCCGGACCGGGTACTACCCGCAGTACCACTCAGGGGACATCGATGCACTGCACGTCTCCTACTTCCGGCACAAACACCAGTCCGAGCGCGCCTTCCGCACCTGCAACCTCCGCAAGAGTGCCGGCTTCGAACTGGTGGCCCAGGGTGCGGATCCGCTGCCGCCCACGGAAGACGCCGCCGGCTTCTACCGGCTCGAAGTAGTGAAAGAAGGGCCACAGGTGGAGTTCGCCATCAACGGTTTGGGGCTCTTTCGGTGGCACGATCCGTCGGACAAAGTGTTGGGCGGCGGCCGGATCGGATTCCGCCAGATGGCACCACTCCGCGCCGCGTACCGCAACCTGGTGGTGGAGAAGGTTTAGGCCGCTTCCGCACTGGGGCAAGATAGGAGGCGTACATCTGCCCACTGAAGGGAGGCGGGACATGGAACCCGTATTGGTCGACGGCGGCAAGGGCACCGTGGAGCTGGGCCCGGACGGCATTCTCCATCTCATTTGGGAACCCAAGGTTCGGATCGAAATCCATGATGCGCAGGCGGCCATGGCCGCGGTCAACGACATCGCCGGCGACGGCAGCTACCCCATGCTGGTGGACATGGCCACCACGGAGTCTGTCAGCCGGGAGGCCCGCGGAGTGTTCTCCATCCCGTGCGCGGCCAACCGCATCGCCCTGCTCGGGGCCAGCCCGGTGGACCGGATTATCGCCAACTTTTTCCTGGGCGTGCACATTCCGCCGTGCCCCACGCGCTTCTTCACGTCCCGGTCAGAGTCCATGAAATGGCTGCTGCAGCCGGACAAGTAGCGGACCCGCGGCTCAGCCGGCTGCCGGCGCCGCCGTGCTCTGCCGGACCACCAGCTCGGGCGTGAACACTACCGCCCGGTGGACGGGGTTTTGGGATTCCACTTCTTCGGACAACAGCTCGATGGCGGTCCGCCCCAGCAGCTCCGTGGGCTGGCGGATGGAGGAGAGGGGGACCACGGCGGAAACCGCAAAATCGATGTCGTCGTAACCGATCAATGCCACATCCTCCGGGATGCGGAAGGTGTGCGTCATGGTGAGGGACTGCATGACGCCCAGGGCCAGGAGGTCGTTGGCGCAGAAAATCCCGTCCGGCAGCTCCGCGCGGCCCCGCTGCACCAGCATGTCGCCCACGCTTCGGCCGGCAAGGACCGTCTGGCCCTCCGAGTCCAGCACCTCCAAGGTGGCGTCCGGTTCCTCCTTGACGGCCCGGCGGGCCCCCTCGAGGCGGTCCGCCACCTGGCGGATGGAGGTGGGGCCACCCACGAAGGCCAGCTGGCGGCGGCCGGTGTCCAGCAGGTGCCGGGCTGCGAGGTAGCCGCCGGCGTCGTCATCCACTGCCACGGAGCTGAACTTGGATTCGTCCGCCAGGCGGTCCACCAGGACGGTGGGGACGCCGCGCTCGCGGAGGAGGTCCAACCGGTCCGTGACATCGCCTACGGGGGAAATCAGCAGGCCCTGAACGCGCTGCTCCTGGAAGAGGTCGATGTAATTCGCTTCGCGGCCGGCGTCGTGGCCGCTGTCCCCGAGCAGCACTGCACTGCCCTGCAGGGCCGCCGCGTCCTCCGCGGAGCGGACCACGGAGGTGAAGAAGGGGTTGCCCACGTCCAGGACAATGAGGCCGATGGTGCGGCTGTGGCCAACCCGGAGCTGGCGGGCGGCATCATTGCGGACGAAGCCCAGCTCGTCGATGGCCCGCAGGACCCGTTCCTTGGTCCGCTCCGATACCCGGTCCGGGTAATTCAGGACGTTCGAGACCGTTCCCACGGCCACGCTCGCGTGGGTGGCGACGTCCTTGATACTTGCTGTCCGGTTCATCGAATCTCCGTGCTGGTCTGTCCGCGGCCGGGTGTCCCGCGCGGGCGATCAAAAGTTCTTTGCCATTGCTTGACACCTGCTCAGGTTCAACTGTACTTTGAATCGTAACAATGAAACGATTCAAAAGATCGCGAGTTTGAACAGGAGAACCAATGAGGGTCTGTTTCCGTTCCTCGGTCCAGCCGGCGCTCATCGACGAATACCGGCGCCGGCACGCGGCGGTATGGCCGGAGATGCTGACCGCCCTCAAAGAAGCAGGCTGGCACAACTATTCGCTGTTCCTGGGGGAGGACGGGCTCCTGGTGGGGTACGTGGAATGTGACGACTTCGACGCCGTCCGCGCCCGGATGGCCCTGACGGACGTCAACACCAGGTGGCAGGCAGAAATGGCGACACTTTTTGAAGACTCCGGCCAGGCGCCCGATGAAGGGTTCCGCGTGCTGGAGGAAGTCTTCAACCTCGACAGCCAGTTGGCAGCCGGCGCATCCGCGGGCTGACCGCCCGCGCGCACAACTCCCGCACCGACAGCAACAGGGCTCCAGCAGCGGGGCACCACAACCACACGAACCACACACCGGAAAGAACATCATGAACGACGTAGCAACGGCGCTGGGCAGGCTCGAGGAGCTTGCCATCGAGGTCCCCTCGTGGGCTTATGGAAATTCAGGCACGCGGTTCAAGGTGTTCGGTACGCCCGGCACGCCGCGCACGGTCCAGGAAAAGCTGGCCGATGCCGCCAAGGTCCACGAACTGACCGGGCTGGCCCCCACCGTGGCCCTGCACATCCCGTGGGACAAGGTGGACGATTACGCCGCCCTGAAGGATTACGCCGCCGGCCTGGGGGTGGGGCTGGGCACCATCAACTCCAATACCTTCCAGGATGACGAGTACAAGTTCGGTTCCCTGACCTCCTCCAACGGATCGGTGCGCCGCCGCGCCATCGATCATCACCTGGACTGCATCCAGATCATGCACGCCACTGGCTCACGCGACCTGAAGATCTGGTTGGCTGACGGCACCAACTACCCGGGCCAGGACGATATCCGCGGCCGGCAGGACCGGCTGGCCGAATCCCTGCAGGAGATCTACGCCGCCTTGGGCGATGAACAGCGGCTGGTGCTGGAGTACAAGTTCTTTGAACCGGCGTTCTACCACACCGACGTTCCGGACTGGGGCACGTCCTACGCCCAGACCCTGGCCCTTGGCGAGAAGGCGTTCGTCTGCCTGGACACCGGCCACCACGCCCCGGGCACCAACATCGAGTTCATCGTGATGCAGCTGCTCCGCCTGGGCAAGCTGGGGTCCTTCGACTTCAACTCGCGCTTCTACGCCGACGACGACCTGATTGTGGGCGCCGCCGATCCGTTCCAGCTTTTCCGCATCATGCACGAGGTGATCCGCGGCGGCGGTTTCGGGAAAGAGGCCGGCGTCGCCCTCATGCTGGACCAGTGCCACAACCTGGAGGAGAAGATCCCGGGACAGATCCGCTCGGTCCTGAACGTCCAGGAGATGACGGCCCGCGCCCTGCTGGTGGACACCACCGCCCTGGGCGAGGCACAGCGCGCCGGGGACGTGCTGGCCGCGAACGGCATCTTCAATGATGCGTTCTACACCGACGTCCGGCCCATCCTGGCCGAATGGCGTGAATCCCGCGGCCTGCCCGCGGACCCGATCGCTGCCTACAAGGCCAGCGGCTACCAGAAACAGATCAACGAGGACCGCGCAGGCGGCCAGCAAGCCGGATGGGGCGCATAAAGGGCATGAACATGCAGAACGCAGCCAAGACTGTCGAAGACCTGATTTCCCGTTCCAACCGCCTGGGTGCGGACAAGCGGAACACCAACTTTGCCGGCGGCAACACCTCCGCCAAGGGCATCGAGAAGGACCCGGTGACGGGTGAGGATGTCCAGCTGTTGTGGGTGAAGGGGTCCGGTGGGGACCTGGGCACGCTGAAGGCACAAAACCTGGCCGTGCTCCGGCTGGACCGGTTGACCGCCCTGAAGAACGTGTACCCGGGCGTTGAGCGTGAAGACGAGATGGTGGCGGCTTTCGATTACTGCCTGCACGGCAAGGGCGGCGCCGCGCCGTCGATCGACACGGCGATGCATGGCCTGGTGGACGCCGCGCATGTGGACCACCTGCACCCGGACTCCGGCATCGCCATCGCCACCGCCGTTGACGGGGAAGCGCTGACCAGCAAGATCTTCGGCAACAAAGTGGTCTGGGTTCCCTGGCGCCGCCCCGGATTCCAGCTGGGCCTGGACATCGCGGCCATCAAGGACGCCAACCCGCAGGCCATCGGCACCATCCTGGGCGGCCACGGCATCACCGCCTGGGGCGCAACCAGCGAAGAAGCGGAAGCCAATTCCCTGTGGATCATCGAACAGGCCGAAAAGTACATCGCAGAGAACGGCACGGCCGAGCCCTTCGGCGCCAAGCTGCCCGGATATGCAGCCTTGCCGGAAGCCGAGCGCCGCGCCAAAGCCGCAGCCCTGGCACCGGTGATACGCGGCCTGGCCTCCACGGACAAGCCGCAGCTGGGGCACTTCAGTGACGACGCCGTCGTCCTGGACTTCCTCGAAGCGGCCGAGCACCCGCGCCTGGGCGCCCTGGGCACCTCCTGCCCGGACCACTTCCTGCGCACCAAGGTCAAGCCGCTGATCCTGGACCTTCCGGCCGATGCCTCGATCGAGGATTCGATTGCCCGGCTTCAGGAACTCCACGCCGACTACCGGGAGGACTACCAGGCCTACTACGACCGCCACGCCGATGCCGATTCGCCGGCGCTGCGGGGCGCCGACCCGGCCATCGTGCTGGTGCCCGGCGTGGGCATGTTCTCCTTCGGTGCCAACAAGCAGACCGCCCGGGTTGCCGGCGAGTTCTACATCAACGCCATCAACGTCATGCGCGGCGCCGAGGCCATCTCCACCTACGCGCCGATCGAGGAATCCGAGAAGTTCCGGATCGAATACTGGGCGCTGGAGGAAGCCAAGCTGGCCCGGATGCCCAAGCCCAAGTCGCACGCCACCCGCATCGCACTGGTCACCGGCGCGGCATCCGGGATCGGCAAGGCCATCGCCACCCGCCTCGCCGCGGAAGGCGCGTGCGTGGTCATCGCCGACCTCAACCTCGAGAACGCGCAGAAGGTGGCCGAGGAACTCGGCGGTTCCGACGTCGCCGTCGGCGTCCAGGCCGACGTCACCGACGAAGCCCAGGTCGCCGCGGCGATCGATGCCGCCGTGCTGGCCTTCGGCGGCGTGGACCTGGTGGTCAACAACGCCGGACTGTCCATCTCCAAGCCGCTGCTGGAAACCACCGAAAAGGACTGGGACCTGCAGCACAACGTCATGGCCAAGGGCTCCTTCCTGGTGGCCAAGGCCGCGGCCAGGGTGATGATCGCCCAGGGCCTGGGCGGGGACATCATCTACATCTCCTCCAAGAACTCCGTCTTCGCCGGCCCCAACAACATCGCCTACTCCGCCACCAAGGCAGACCAGGCCCACCAGGTCCGGCTCCTCGCGGCCGAACTGGGCGAGCACGGCATCCGCGTCAACGGCATCAACCCCGACGGCGTGGTCCGCGGCTCCGGAATCTTCGCCGGCGGCTGGGGCGCCAAGCGCGCAGCGGTCTATGGCGTTGACGAGGAGAAACTGGGCGAGTACTACGCCCAGCGCACCCTGCTCAAGCGCGAAGTCCTGCCTGAGCACGTGGCCAACGCGGCCGCCGTCCTCACCAGCAACGAACTGTCCCACACCACCGGCCTGCACATCCCCGTGGACGCCGGAGTGGCCGCAGCCTTCCTCCGATGAGCACGCACGTTCCAAGCATTGACGGCGCCGGCGTCTTCGCCGCCGTGGACATCGGTGCCTCGTCCGGCCGGGTCATGCTGGGCCGCGTGACTGCCGGTGCCGGGGTGTCGCTGGAGACCGTCCACCGCTTCCCCAACGGAGTGGCGGAGATCGACGGCGGCCTCCGCTGGGACTTCGACGCGTTGTTCGCCGAAGTCCTTGCCGGCCTTCGGGCCGCAGCCACTGTGGCCTCGGCGCAGGGCGAAACCATTGCCAGCATCGGCATTGACACCTGGGCCGTGGACTACGGCCTGGTGACCAAGGCCGGCCGGCTGGTGGCGCAACCGTTCAGTTACCGCGACGACCGCAGCCGGGCCGCCGTGGCGCCGGTCCACGCCAAGCTGGACCCCGCGCGCCTCTACGCCACCACGGGGCTGCAGTTCCTGCAGTTCAACACCATCTACCAATTGGCCGCGGAACAGGACCTCGACGGGCTGCAGGCCCTGCTGATCCCGGACCTGATCGCCTTCCTGCTCACGGGCGTCCGCCGGACGGAAGCCACGAATGCCTCCACCACCGGGCTCTTCGACGCCGTGGCAGGGGAGTGGGCCACCGAGTTCTTCGCTCCCCTGGGCCTGCGGAAGGACCTGTTCCCGCCGCTGGTCCAGCCCGGTGAAACCATCGGCACGCTGCTGCCGGAGACCGCCGCTGCGGTAGGGCTTCCCCGGGACACGAAGGTGGTGGCCGTCGGCTCGCACGACACGGCCTCCGCCGTCGCCGCTGTCCCTGCGCAAGAAGAGAACTTTGCCTACATTTCCTCCGGCACGTGGTCGCTGGTGGGACTGGAACTGAAGCATCCGGTCCTCACCGAGGCCAGCCGGGAAGCCAACTTCACCAATGAACGCGGGGTGGACGGCACCATCCGGTACCTGCGCAACATGGGCGGGCTCTGGCTGCTCAGCGAATGCCAGCGGACCTGGGCCTTGGAGGGCTTCCGGCCGGAACTGACCGCCCTGCTCACGGCAGCCGCGGCCCTTCCTGCCGGTGGCCCGCAAGTGAACGCCGATGATCCCTACTTCATCGCCCCCGACAACATGCCCGAGCGCATCCGGGCGGCGGTCCGGCGCACCGGTGAGGTCCTGCCCGACGATCCCGCGGCGATCACCCGCTGCATCATGGACAGCCTCGCCAGTGGTTACGCCCGGACCGTCACGGCTGCCGAACGCCTGGCCGGCCGTGCCGTGGATGTGGTCCATGTGGTGGGCGGAGGCTCGCAGAACACCCTGCTCTGCCAGCTCACCGCCAACGCCACCGGACGTCCCGTCATCGCCGGCCCCGTGGAAGCCACTGCCCTGGGCAACGTGCTCGTACAGGCCCGCGCGGCCGGTGCAGCCGTGGGCGGGCTGCCGCAACTGCGCGAAATCATCGCGACGGGAACGAGCCTTCGCCGCTACGAACCCGCGTACCTGCCCGTGAACGCCGCCAGGAATTGAACCCATGAAGATCGCACTTTTCGCCACCTGCATCGTGGACGCCATGTATCCACGCGCCGCCCAAGCCACGGTGGCGGTCCTCGAACGCCTGGGCCATGAGGTGGTGTTTCCCCGGGGCAGGCATGCTGCGGGCAGATGCACGTCAACAGCGGCTACCTCAAGGAGGCCCTTCCCGTGGTGGCCAACCACGTGCGGGCCTTCGAATCCGAAGACTACGACGTCGCCGTGGCGCCGTCCGGTTCCTGCGTCGCGTCGGTGAAGCACCAGCACCCCATGGTGGCCCGGCACGCGGGGGACACCGCGCTGGAAGAGCGGGCTGACGCCGTCGGAAAGAAGACCTACGAACTCTCAGAACTCCTGGTGGACGTCCTGGGCGTCACCAACCCGGCGGCGCAGCTGGGCTCCTACTTCCCGCACACCGTGACCTACCACCCGTCCTGCCACGGCATGCGGCTGCTCAAGCTGGGTGACCGGCAGGCCGGGCTGCTGCGCGGCGTCAAGGGCCTGGAACTGGTGGACCTGCCGGAAGCGGACCAGTGCTGCGGCTTCGGCGGCACTTTCGCCGTGAAGAATGCAGACGTCTCATCCGCGATGCTGGCGGACAAAACAGCGAACATCCGCAGCACCGGTGCGTCTGTGTGCGCCGGCGGCGACTACTCCTGCCTCATGCACATCGGCGGCGGCCTCTCCCGGCAGGACTCAAGTGTGGCTACCCTCCACCTGGCGGAGATCCTTGCCAGTACCGAAACAGAACCGGTCGCAGTCCCCGGGCCCGCCGGACAAACCGTCAAGGTGGTGGCCAAATAATGTCCCGCACCCCGATCGGCATGCCCGGCCTGCGCCCTGGCATCGGCAACCTGTTCGCCGAAGAGAAGTTTCCTTCCGCTGCCCGCCGCGAGCTCGGCAACAGCCAGCTGCGGAAGAACCTGAAGCACGCCACGTCCACCATCCGCGCCAAGCGCCTGGCCGTGACCGGTGAGCTGCCGGACTGGGAAGAACTGCGGGAGGCGGGCAGTGCCTTGAAGACCTCCGTCATGGCCCGGCTGCCGGAACTCCTGGAGGCCTTCGAAGCGAACGTCACCGCCCGCGGCGGAACGGTCCACTGGGCCCGCGACGCCGACGAGGCCAACGCGATCATCCACGGGCTGGTCACCGCCGAAGGCGTGGATGAGGTGGTCAAGGTCAAATCCATGGCCACCCAGGAAATCGGCATGAACGAGTACCTGGAAGAGCGCGGCATCTCGGCGTTCGAGACCGACCTCGCCGAGCTCATCGTCCAGCTGGGCCACGACAAGCCCAGCCACATCCTGGTCCCCGCGATCCACAAGAACCGCACCGAGGTCCGCGACATCTTCCTCCAGGAAATGCCCGGCGTCGATCCCGGCCTCACGGACGAACCCCGCCGGCTGGCCATGGCCGCCCGCGCCCACCTGCGGGCCAAGTTCCTCACCGCGAAGGTGGCAGTCTCCGGCGCCAACTTCGGCATCGCCGACTCCGGCACGCTGGGTGTGGTGGAGTCGGAGGGCAACGGCCGGATGTGCCTGACCCTCCCCGAAACCCTGATCACGGTGATGGGCATCGAGAAGCTGCTCCCCACGTTCTCCGACCTGGAAGTCTTCCTCCAGCTCCTGCCGCGCTCCTCCACCGGCGAGCGGATGAACCCGTACACCTCGCTGTGGACCGGCGTGACCGAGGGTGACGGTCCGTCGAACTTCCATGTGATCCTGCTCGACAACGGCCGCACCAACGCCCTTGCCGACAAGATGGGACGCTCGGCGCTCCACTGCATCCGCTGCAGCGCCTGCATCAACGTCTGCCCGGTCTACGAGCGGGCAGGCGGCCACGCCTACGGCTCCACGTACCCTGGCCCCATCGGCGCCATCCTGTCGCCGCTGATGACCGGCATCGAGGCGGAAGAGAACGGCTCGTTGCCGTATGCGTCCTCGCTCTGCGGCGCCTGCTACGACGCCTGTCCGGTGAAGATCAACATCCCGGACATCCTGGTCCACCTGCGCGGCAAGGATGTGGACGCCCACCGCGGCGGCCTGCCGTCCCAGATGGACGTGGGACTCAAGGCCGCCTCCTGGGCGCTCTCCGACGGACGCCGCCTGGCCGCCGTGGAAAAGCTCCTGCCCCTGGGCCGGGCCGCCGCCGGACGGGGCAAGAAGATCAAGAAGCTGCCCGGCCTCGCCGCCGGCTGGACCCAAAGCCGGGACATCCCGGCGCCCCCTGCGCAGTCCTTCCGTGACTGGTGGGCCAAGGAGCACAAGACGCCATGAGCACCCGGGAACATATCCTTGCGGCCGTCCGCACCGCACTCAAGGACGCCCCCGCCGTCCCGGACATCCCCCGGAAGTACCGGCTGGACGGGGAGGCCGACGCGCAGCAGCGCATCGACGTCCTGGTGGACCGGCTGGAGGACTGCAAGGCCGGAGTCACCGTGGTGGACGAAGACGCAGTCCCCGCCACCATCCGGGACCTCCTCGCCGGGGCCGGCACCTACGTGGTACCGGCCGGCCTGGACCCGGCCTGGCTGGCCTGGGAGACAGACACCACCAGGATCAGGTACGACGGCGGCGGCCACGGAGCGAGGTCCGTCACCGAGCTCGACACAACAGACGCTGTCGTGACTGCCAGCGCGGTGACCGTGGCGGAATCCGGGACCATCATCCTGGACGGCAGTCCGGACCAGGGCCGCCGCGCCATCTCGCTCATCCCGGACCACCACGTCTGCGTGGTGCGCAGCCGGGACGTCACCGCGATCCTACCCGAAGCCCTCCGCCGCCTGGACGGAAACAGGCCCCTCACCATGATCAGCGGACCGAGCGCAACCTCGGACATCGAGCTTGAACGCGTCGAAGGCGTCCACGGGCCCCGGCGGCTGGATGTCGTCATCATCCGGTGAAGCTGAAGTAGGCTGCAACCAGGCCGCCAACCACCCCTGACAGAACGGACAACGATGCCCCTCTTCGACCTGCCCCTGGCCCAATTGCGCAGCTACACTTCCGATGTCACGCCGCCGGAGGACCTGGGCGCGTTTTGGGACGCCACCCTCGAAGAAGCCAGGGCCTTCCCCTTGAACGCCGCGTTCGAACCGGTGGAGAACCACCTGACGGTCATCGATACCTTCGACGTCACCTTTTCCGGCTACGGCGGGGCGCCGGTCAAAGGCTGGCTGCACCTGCCCGCCGCCCGGGAAGACGGCACCAGGCTGCCCGTGGTGGTGCACTACGTGGGCTATTCGGGCGGCCGGGGCCTGGTCAACCAGGACACCCGCTGGGCCCAGGCCGGCTATGCGCATTTCATCATGGACACCCGCGGCCAAGGGTACGGCGGCACCCTGGGGGACACTCCGGACCCGCACCCCTCCGCCGGGGACGTGGCCCACGCGGGCCTGATGACCCGGGGCCTGGCGAACCGCGAGGACTACTACTACCGGCGCGTCTACGTGGACGCCTTCCGCGCCGTGGAGGCAGCCCAGGCCCACCCCGCCGTCGACCCCGCTAAGGTGGTCCTCGCCGGAGTCAGCCAGGGCGGCGGCATCGTGGTGGCCACGGCGGGCCTCACTGCGGGACGGCTCGACGGCGTCATCGCCGCCCTTCCCGACGTCCCCTTCCTGCAGGACTTTCCCCGCGCCATCGATATCACCCCGCGCGGGCCTTACCCGGAGATCGCCCAGTTCCTGGCGCGCCACCGCGACCGGTACCAGCCCGCCCTTGAGGTCCTGAACTACTTCGACGGCGTCAACCTGGCCCGGTACGCCACGGCACCGGCGCTGTACTCGGTGGCCCAGATGGACGACATCTGCCCGCCGTCCACGGTTTTCGCCAGCTTCAACGCCTACGGCTCCGGGACGTCCGGGGCATCCTCCACCGGGGCGGCCAAGGAGATCGAGGTGTACCGGTTCAACAACCATGAAGGCGGCCAGGAACACCACTGGATCCGGCAGCTGCAGTACCTGCGCAAGCTTCTGGGGTAGGCCGGTGCGGGAATGTGACGGACGCTGATTTTGCGGCGGCGGGCGGCCGGGCTTATGGTCTTTCCCATGACTAACCGTTGGTATGCGTATTTTTCGTTGGCTCTGGAGGGGCCCGCGTCTAACTGACACGCATCCAGCATTCCTTCAGAGCCAACAGGGCAGAGATCATTCTCTGCCCTTCGCCGTTTCTCCGGCGGGTTCTGAAATCCGGGCCCGCTTCCCATCTGGAACAGGACCCGATCATGAGCACCGCAACAGCAGCAGCCGCCAACGCCGGCACCAAATCCACCTCGAACCTGCGCGTCAGCGAATTCACCGCGCTGCCCACCCCTTCCGGGCTCCTCGCCGAACTGCCGCTGGACGCCCGGGCGGCTGACGTCGTCGAACGCGGACGCGACCAGGTCCGGGCCATCATGGACGGCGTGGATGACCGACTGCTGGTCATCGTGGGCCCGTGCTCCATCCACGATCCCAAAGCCGGCCTGGAATACGCCCGGCGGCTGGTCAGCCAGGCTGAAAAGCACAAGGAAGACCTGCTGGTGGTCATGCGGACCTACTTCGAAAAGCCCCGCACCACCGTGGGCTGGAAGGGCCTGATCAACGACCCCCGGCTGGACGGCAGCCACGACATGGTCACCGGCCTGCGCACCGCCAGGCAGTTCCTGCAGCAGGTGACCGCGCTGGGACTGCCCACCGCCACCGAATTCCTGGAGCCGATCAGCCCGCAATACATGGCGGACCTGATTTCCTGGGGTGCCATCGGCGCCCGCACCACCGAAAGCCAGATCCACCGCCAGCTGGCCTCCGGCCTGTCCATGCCCATCGGCTTCAAGAACGGGACCGACGGCGGCCTGCAGGTGGCGATTGACGCATGCGGCGCCGCGGCGGCGGCCCAGGCATTCCTGGGGATCGACGGCGACGGCCGGGCAGCACTGGTGGCCACAGCCGGGAACCCGGACACCCACGTCATCCTCCGCGGCGGCCGCAAGGGACCCAACTACTCAGCCGCCGACGTCGAACGGGCGTCCGGGGAGCTGGCCGGAAAGGGCCTGAACCCGCGCCTGGTGGTGGACGCCAGCCACGCCAACAGCGGCAAGAGCCATCACCGGCAGGCCGAGGTGGCACTCGAGATCGGTGCCCAGCTCGAGGACGGGGGCGCCGCGGCGCAGGCGATCGCCGGGGTGATGCTGGAAAGCTTCCTGGTGGGCGGCGCCCAGAACCTGGACGTTGCCGAGCACGCGGCCGGCCGCTCCGAACTCGTCTACGGCCAGAGCGTCACCGACGCCTGCATGGACTGGGACGTTTCCGCCTCCGTGCTGGAGCAGCTGGCGGCCTCGGCGCGGAAGCGCCGGCAGGCGAAATAGTGCCTTTACCTACTTTCACATCTGCCACATGAACATCTAGAGTATCTATTTAGGTGATTGGTGGATGGCTCAGCATCGGAACACCGCATTGGCACGTACCTGGGGTCACTGTTGTCCATCCGTCAGCAAAGGAAAATAGGGAAATGTCGGCAGAACAGAACTTCTCCAACGCGAAGTTCCTGACCGTGGCTGAGGTAGCCGAGGTCATGCGCGTCTCCAAAATGACTGTTTACCGGCTGGTCCACTCCGGCGAAATGCCGGCAGTGCGGTTCGGCCGCTCCTACCGGGTACCTGAGAATGCCGTGGAGCAGTACCTCAAAGGTGCTGTGGTGGACGGTCACTCCGAGACAGCCTAAGGCAGCTTGTCCCAAGCCGCCCCCGATAGGCGGTACCCTGTTAAGGAACGTTTTACGTCATTGTAAGAATCTGTCAGTTGTCCAGTTCGTAGCTCTGTCCACGAACCATTTCCATCAGACAGGTACTGCATCTAGTTTGTAAGGAACTTTCGTGGGTTCAGTTATTAAGAAGCGTCGCAAGCGTATGGCCAAGAAGAAGCACCGCAAGCTGCTTCGCAAGACTCGTCACCAGCGCCGCAACAAGAAGTAGCAATACTTCGAACAGCGTGGAGAACGCCCGTCGCCTGCAAAGGCGGCGGGCGTTTTTCGTGCGCTGGAGGGTACGGTGCGGGAACCGGCAGGCAGGGGGAAGGCAGACTCGCGGGAAGCTACAGGCGCGGGCCGCGCATCCGGGCGAAACCCTTCCACAGCCCGTAGATGGCGCCGCCAAAGGTTGCCACCTTGAGTCCGAAGGTGGCGGCACGGCGGCCGGCACGGAAATCGTAGACCGGCCAGTTGCGGTCGCGGGCGTGCCGGCGGAGCCTGGCATCGGGGTTGATGGCCACCGGGTGGCCTACCAGTGAGAGCAGCGGGACGTCGTTAAGGAGTCGCTGTACGCCCAGCAGCGCTTCAGGTCCAGGTCTTCCTCGTCGGCGAGGGCCTGGACCGCCACGGCCTTGGCCGCGCCATGCAGGATGTCGCCCACCAGGCGGCCGGTGTACATGCCGTCGGAGACTTCCCCGACCGTGCCGAGGGCGCCGGTCAGGCCCAGGCGGGTGGAAATGACCGTGGCAACTTCGATGGGAGTGGCCGTGACCAGCCACACCCGGCGGCCCACGCGCAGGTGCTGCTCGGCCAGCGCCTTGGCACCCGGCCAGATCCGGGAGGCGATCATTTCGTCATAGACCTCTTCGCCCAACGCCCGGATATCGTCAACGCTGATGCCCACAGCCAGGGTCAGGGCCGAGTCCCGGACGGCGTGGACATCATCCATGTTTTCACCGCGGGCCACAAACTTGAACTGTTTCCAGGCCATACCGGCCGCCTGCCTCAGGGTGAACGCCCCGCGCTGGTGCATTTTCCGGGCCACATGGAAGAGGCTGGCGCCGCGCATCAAGGTGTTGTCCACGTCGAAAAACGCCGCTTCGCCGGGCTGCGGCGCAGTGACGGGCCGCGTGGCTACGGCGACGTATTTCTCCTCGGGCATGGACTCGAGTCTAGTCAATAGGCCGGGCAGCCGCCGTCGGCGTCGCCCGCATGCCGCGAACGGCGATACCGTTAAGCCATGGCTACCCCCCGCGTCGTCCTGGTCACCAAAGCTGACTGCCACCTTTGCGAAGAGGCGCGCGACGCCGTCGGCCGGGTTACTGCCTCGTTGGGACTGACCTGGGCGGAAGAGTCGGTGGACTACCAGCCCGAGCTGCGCGAACGCTATGCCGAGGAAATCCCGGTGGTCCTGGTGGACGGGGTCCAGCGCGACTTTTGGAAAATTGACGAAGCCCGGCTGGAACGCGTGCTGCAGCGCGCCATGGCCCGGTAGGGGGAGGCCAATGACGTCCGTGGAATCAATGTCCCAGCCCGTCCCGGACCTTCCGGGCGCCACCGGTACGCCGGCCAAGCAGATCCCGCCCGCGGCGGTGGCCCGGCTGACCCTGTACCTCCGCGCCTTGAATACCTTGCTGGCCGAGGGGGTGGAGCGGGTCTCGTCCGAGTCGTTGGCGGAGGCCTCCGGCGTCAGTTCCTCGACGCTGCGCAAGGACCTGTCCCATGTAGGGTCCTACGGCACCAGGGGAGTGGGCTACGAGGTGCAGTACCTCAGCCGCCATATCGCAGCGGCCCTTGGCCTCACGCATGACTGGAAAGTCGCGATCGTCGGCGCCGGAAACCTGGGCAAGGCCCTGGCCCGGTACGGCGGCTTCGAATCCCGCGGGTTCGACGTCGTGGCGATTTTCGACGCGGACCAGATGGTGGTGGGCAACGAGGTGGGCTGGCTGCGGGTCAGCGACGTGGCAGACCTTGAAACCGTCCTGCACCGCACCGGAGCCAACATGGTGGTGCTGGCGCTCCCGGCGGCTGTGGCCCAAGGCATCTGCGACCGCGTGGTGGCCGCAGGCGTGCACAGCGTCCTGAGCTTCGCGCCCGTGATGCTGCAGGTCCCGGAAGGCGTGAACCTCCGCAAGGTGGACATGGCCACCGAGCTGCAGATCCTGGCCTACCATGCCCAGCGGGCACAGGCGCCGGGCCAGACCGCGTAAGGACCACCGGTTAAGGAAAACGGCCCGGGACGCTGCGAAGCATCCCGGGCCGTTTTCCGTGGTGTGGCAGGCTGCTACCGGCCGTAGGGGTTTCCGAAGCCGCCGGCATACGGGTTGCCGAACTGCTGCTTCCGGAAGTAGGGGGCGGCCGCCGGAAGGTACAGCAGCACAATGGCCGCGATGCCCAGGACGGTGCCCACCGTGGCGAACGACGGAACCCCGAAGAGGCCCAGCACCGACAGGGCTGCCAGGACGGTCCCCAGGATGCGTGCCCAGTTCTTGCCCTTGCGGACGAAGAAGGCCACCAGCAGGTACAGCCCGGCACCGATGATGGCGAAGACCACCAGGGTTCCGGCGATGACGCCCTTGATGTCGTCGTACGTGACGCCGGCGTTGCTGGCCTTGACCTGCTGGTCAAAGGCCTGCCGGAATGCGGGATCATCCAGCTGGGTCAGTCCGGTGAGCAGGGAAATGACGAAGATCACGGCGGCTGTGATCAGCATCCAAAAGGAAATGTTGACCAGTTGCGGGATGCCGGTGCTTGCCGCCGGCTGCGGCTGCTCCGATGGGTACTGGCCGTAGGGGGACTGGCCGTACGGCTGCTGTCCATAGGGCTGCTGCTGTCCGTAGCCCGGAGCCTGCGGCGGGTTCTGCCCGTACTGGGGGGCGTTCTGCCCGTATTGGGGCGGGTTCTGGCCATACTGCGGAGCGTTTTGCCCATACTGCGGGGCTGCCGGCGGCTGCGTACCGGGTGCGTTCTGTCCGTATTGAGGAGCGTTCTGCCCATACTGGGGGGCGTTTTGTCCGTAGCGGGGCTGTTCGCCGGCCGGCTGGCCGTTGCCGGGCTGGTCGCTTCCGGAAGTCGGATCGTGCGGCACGGGAGGCGGGACGGGAGGAGTACTCATGGGCGTTCCTTCTGCAGGTCGGGATCCGGGCGGGCTGCCGGGAATCGGTCCTGTGCCGCCCCCAGCATGGCTTAGGTCCACCGTACCCCCGGCAGCCCTGGTTGTGCGTGATTCCGCAGGGCCGTTCAAGGTGCGACAGGCGTTAATGCGGCACCCCGGCACCAGGCGGAATACCTGCTGCCGGGGTGGGCCGGGGCGGAATCAGGCTGCGGGAGCGATGAAGGCGAGTTCCAGGTTGATGGCAACCTTGTCGCTGACCAGCACGCCACCGGTCTCCAGGACGGCGTTCCAGGTCAGGCCGAAGTCCTTGCGGCTGATGGTGGTCTCGGCAGAGACGCCTGCGCGGGTGTTGCCGAACGGGTCAACGGCCACGCCGTTGAACTCGGTCTCCAGGGTTACCGGGCGTGTGACGCCCTTGATGGTGAGGTCACCGGTGAGCTCGTAGCTGTTGCCCTTTGCCACGAGGCCGTTGGAGACGAAGGAGATCTCCGGGAACTTCTCCACGTCGAAGAAATCCTCGCCCTTGACGTGGCCGTCGCGGTTGGCGTCGCCGGAATCGAAGCTGGCGGTCTTGATGGTGGCGTTGATCTTCGAGTCGGCCACATCCTCGAGGAGGTCAAGCGTCGCGGCGGCTTCGGTGAACTGGCCGCGGACCTTGCTGATGCCGGCGTGACGGACGGTGAAGCCGATCTCGCTGTGGGAGTTGTCCAGGGTCCAGGTGCCGGTGGTGACGTCTGCGGGAAGTGCCATGATGATGCTCCTTGTTCTTAATGCCTGTTGTGGTCTTGCGGTTGAACCTTCATCGGTTGAAGCCTCAACTAACTTGCTGCATCCAGTATAAACATGCGTTTGCATCTTTTGTTCCCACATTTGGAACATTTCTTCAGAAACTTAAGTTCTACTGTTTGTAGAAGATTTCGGATCGCACGCCATCTTTGAGAAACTGGTAACTATGCCCCAAGCCACTGTCCATCTGCTCCGCCACGGCGAGGTCCATAATCCCGACGGCGTTCTGTACGGACGGCTCCCCGAATTCCACCTCTCCGAACTGGGGCAGGAGATGGCCAGGACCCTCGCCGAGCACTTCCGGCAACGTGCCGAGCAGGGCGCCCGCATCACCTACCTGGCCGCCTCGCCGCTTGAGCGTGCGCAGGAAACGGCACGGCCGACGTCGGAAGCCCTGCACCTGCAGATCAACACCGAGCCGCGGATCATCGAGGCGGAAAACTACTTCGAGGGCATGAAGGTCACCAAGGCAGAGCTGCGCCGGCCCAAGCACTGGCCCCGGCTGGTCAATCCGCTGCGCCCGTCCTGGGGCGAGCCCTATACGCAGCAGGCGGCCCGCGTTGCCGCGGCAGCGCGGGACGCCCGGCTCCGGGCGATTGACCTGGCTGCCGGCGATTTCGGTGCCACTGGACCCGAGGCCATCCTCGTCAGCCACCAGCTGCCCATCTGGGCCGCACGGCTCAGCGCCGAAGGCCGGCCCCTGTGGCACGATCCCCGCAAGCGCGAGTGCACGCTGACCTCCGTCACGTCCCTGGTGTTCGCCGACGACGGCTCGCTGCTGCGCGTTGAGTACAGCGAACCCGCCGCGTCCCTTCTTCCCGGTGCCGCCAGCACCCCTGGAGCCTAGCTGTGACCAACGATTTCCTCCCCACGCGCCGGAGCATGCTCGCCGCGGGTGGCCTGGCCCTCGGCGCACTGACCCTGGGCCTGTCCGGCTGCGCCCAGGAAGACGCCCTGGCAAAGCAGGCAAAGGCCGGGGACAACAAGAACTATGTGGCAGGCGACGGTTCCGTCACCGAGTTCGCCGCCGGCGACCGCAAGGAAGCCGTCCAGATCCAGGGGGCACTCTTCAGCGGGGCCAAGGTCACCCCTGCCGACTTCCAGGGCAAGGTCAGCATCCTGAACTTCTGGTTCGCCGCCTGCGCCCCGTGCCGGGTGGAGGCGCCCATCCTCGAAGAACTCCATCAGGAGTTCAAGGACCAGGGCGTGCAGTTCTTCGGCGTCAACCTCCGGGACGAGAAGCCCACGGCGGAGGCGTTCGAGAAGACCTTCAACCTGACGTACCCGAGCTTCGATGACAAGGACGGCGGCGTCCTGCTGTCCGTGTCCGGCCTGGTTCCGCCCGGGGCCGTTCCCACCACCCTGGTCCTGGACAAGCAGGGGCGGGTGGCGTCCCGGGTTCTCGGCGAGATCGAGAAGGGCACCTTGAAGGCCCTCATCACCGCCGCCGTGGCGGAGTAGGGCGGCCCGGGAACCGTGAACAGTCCCTTCGCCGAAGCCATCCTCAGCGGCTCGCTCCTCCTGGCCATCCCGGTGGCGCTCCTCGCCGGCCTGGTGTCCTTCCTTTCGCCCTGCGTGCTGCCCCTCGTTCCGGGCTACCTCGGCTACGTCACGGGATTGAGCGGCGTTGACCTGCAGAAGCAAAAGCGCGGCCGGATGCTGGCAGGCATCGGCTTGTTCGTCCTGGGTTTTTCGGTGATCTTCGTCCTGCTGGGCGGCGCGTTCGGGCAGCTGGGCACCCTGATCAGCGGCAGCCGCAACGCTTGGATCACCCAGTTCCTGGGAATCCTGGTGATCATCATGGGCATCGTGTTCATGGGCGGCTTCAGCTGGCTCCAGCGGGACGCAAAAATCCACGCCAAACCGCCTGCGGGACTCTGGGGAGCACCCCTGCTGGGCCTGACCTTCGGGTTGGGCTGGGCACCCTGCATCGGACCTACCTACTCCGCCGTGCAACTGCTCAGCCTCTCCGGCGGATCATCCGCCGCCAAGGGAGCCTTCCTGGCGTTCGTCTACAGCCTGGGACTGGGCATCCCGTTCCTGCTGATCGCCCTGGCCGTGCGCCGCGGGATGGGCGTCATGGCGTTCTTCCGCAAGCACCGCCTTGCCATCCAGCGGACCGGCGGCGGCATCCTGGTGGTGCTGGGCCTGCTGATGGCCACCGGCGTCTGGGGGGCCTGGGTGACCGGGCTGCAGTACTGGTTCCAAACCGACGTGAAGTTGCCGATCTGATGAGCGAGCGTGTGAACGTAAAGAAGAAGCAAGCCACCCCTGTCGCGGAAGCCAAGGCAGAGGCCACCCTCCCGGCGCTGGGCCCGATTGGCATGCTGCGGTGGGCCTGGACCCAGCTGACCAGCATGCGGACAGCACTGTTCCTGCTGCTGCTCCTCGCCGTCGCGGCCGTCCCCGGATCCCTGTTCCCGCAGCGGCCTGCCAACCCCTCCGTGGTGACCCAGTACATCAAGGACCACCCGGACTACGGCAAGCTGCTGGACTCCCTGCAGCTTTACGACGTCTACTCCTCGGCCTGGTTCTCGGCGATCTACCTGCTGCTCTTCATCTCGCTGATCGGTTGCGTGGTGCCGCGCGCCATCGCCCACTACAAAGCCATGCGCTCACAGCCGCCGCGCACACCGCAGCGACTGTCCCGGCTCCCCGAATACGGCACCCTGGTGATTCCCGCCGACGCCGGGATCCCGGCGTCGGACGCCATCAACAGCGCCGCCGGGCTGCTCCGCAAGCGCGGCTACCGGGTGGAGGTCAGGGATGCCGACGGCGCCCTGCCGTCCCTGGGTGCCGAGCGCGGTTTCCTGAAGGAGGTCGGCAATCTGGTCTTCCACACCTCGCTGATCGGCGTGCTGGTGTCCGTGGCTGCCGGCGGCCTGTTCGGGTACAGCGGCCAGCGCATCCTGGTGGAGGGCGACACGTTCGTGAACACCCTGGTGGGCTACGACCAGTTCAACCCGGGCACCAACTTCCAGTCCAGCCAGCTCCAGCCCTACTCGCTTCAGCTGGACAAGTTCAACATCACCTTTGACCGGGAATCGAAGGGCAAATTCGGGCAGCCCATCGACTTCTCGGCCGCCGTCACCACCAGGGAAACCCCGGACGCCCCCGCCAAACAGGAAATCCTGAAGGTCAACGATCCGGTGAGCCTGGGCGGCACGAGCATCTACCTCACCGGCAACGGCTACGCCCCCGTGGTCACCGTCCGCGACGGGGCCGGGAACATCGCCATGCAGGGCCCGGTGGTGGCCAAGCTGCAGGGGGACAACTACTACTCCTCAGTGGTGATCAAGGTCCCCGACGCCAAGCCGGACCAGCTGGGCTTCGTGGGCTTCTTCCTTCCCACCGCCTTCGTCACGGACAAGAACGTTTCGTTCAGCGCCGACCCCGAACTCTTCAACCCGCAGCTGACCCTGAACTCCTACTACGGCGACCTGGGCCTGAACAGCGGTGCGCCGCAGAACGTCTTCGAACTCGACGTCAGGAACCTGACGCCCCTCAACGCGCGGAACCTGGCCGCAGGCGGCATCACCCTGGCGCCCGGCTCCACCTACACCCTGCCCGACGGCAAGGGCACCATCAGTTTTGACGGCGTGAAGCGCTACATCGGCGTGGACATCCACCACAACCCGGGCCAGGTCTACGCCCTGGTGTTCGCACTCCTCGCGGTGGCCGGCCTGATCGTCTCGCTCTACGTCAACCGCCGGCGCGTCTGGGTGCGCACCGGCACCGCTGCGGACGGCCGCACCATGGTGGAATACGGGCTCCTGGCCCGCGGCGAGGACCACCGCCTCGCCGGCGAGGCGGCCGCCCTCCGGCAACTTTTCGCCACGGAATGGCAACTGCCCGCGGACAACGCCGCCGAAGAAGCGGTATCCGACCACGTTGATGCCGAAAGCACCGCCGGGTCCCAGCAAACTCCCAGCCGGACAGGCGATAATGTCGCAGGCTCCGTCAGCACCCCAGCAGGCCCCACCGGGCCCGAAAAGGACCAGTAATGCCATTTGGAATCAACGAAACCATGGGCCAGTACAGCGAACTCTTCATGCTGCTGGCGGCGGGTACCTACACGGTGGCTTTCATCGCCTTCGCCTGGGACCTGGCCAAAAGCAGCAAGGCGCTGCGCGCGGTGGACCTCAAGGCCGCCCAAGCGGGTGCCCCGGCCAAGGTTCGCGTAGCAGCCGGCGTGGGTGCCGGCTCCGCCGAGGCCCGCCTGGACGGGCCGGCCGGCCGGGCTGAGCGGCCGTCGTCGTCAACTGCCAAGGCCAACGCGGCAGGTTCCGGAGGCGTCGCCACGGCCGACGGCGACATGAAGTATGCCGCGGAGCGCCGGGTTCCGGCGCGGGTTGCCGTGGCCCTGACAACCCTCGCGGTCCTCATCCACGGCGCCGGAGTGGTGACCAGGGCACTTGGTGCCGGCCGGGTGCCGTGGGGCAACATGTACGAATTCCTGACCACCGGCGCGTTCCTGGTGGCGGCTGTGTTCCTGCTCTCCCTGATCCGCCGCGACCTCCGCTTCCTGGGCACCTTCGTAGTGGGCCTGGTCATCATCATGATGGTTGCTGCGTCCGTGGCCTTCTGGACCCCCGTCGGCCACCTCGTGCCCGCGCTGCAGAGCTACTGGCTGGTCATCCACGTTTCCATCGCGGTGCTGTCGTCCGCGTTGTTCACCCTGACGTTCGCCATGTCCGCGCTGCAGCTGGTGCAGTCCCACCGGCAGAGGGCCGTGGCCGCGGGCGGCGCCGACAAGTTCGGCTTCATGCGCCTGGTGCCCTCGGCGCTCAGCCTGGAAAACCTGTCCTACCGCATCAACGCCATCGCCTTCATCGGCTGGACCTTCACCCTCATGTTCGGCGCGATCTGGGCGGAAAAGGCCTGGGGCCGGTTCTGGGGCTGGGACACCAAAGAGGTGTGGACGTTCGTGATCTGGGTTGTCTATGCAGGGTACCTGCACGCCCGCGCCACGCGCGGCTGGACCGGAACCCGGGCCGCTTGGCTGTCCATCGTTGGCTACTGCTGCGTGATCTTCAACTTCACCATCGTGAACACGTTGTTCAACGGGCTCCATTCCTATTCGGGCCTCTAAGGCGGCCTGCATCGAATAACCATTCGATGTAGCAACAGGGCTGTTCCCCGGTCCTTCGGAAATGCTACTTTGGTCAGGTTCCCTGTGATGAAGCTTGCAGGCGGATCACCAGCTTTCCGAGGTACCCATGGGCTATGCTCTCGCCGTCGACGTCGGAACCAGTTACACAGCGGCTGCCGTTGTCCGTTTCGACGAAGGTGCTTCGCCCCTCCCGGAGTGCCTGCCGTTAGGCCTCCGGGGAACGTCCGTGCCCTCGGTCGTGTACTACCCGGAGGAGGGTCCGGTCCTGGTGGGGGAAGCCGCGGAGCGCCGCGGCCTCGATTCACCCGGCCGCGTCGTCAGGGAATTCAAGCGGCGCGTCGGCGACGACGTCCCGTTCGCCCTGGGCACCCTGACAGTACAGCCTGAAGATGTGTTCGCCACCGTGGCCCGGTGGGTGGCAAACCGGGCGGCCGAACGCGAAGGCGCGCTTCCGGCGGCCATCTACCTGACCCACCCGGCAGCCTGGGGGATCCACCGGCTGTCCGCCATCCGCGATGCCCTGGCCGTCCATGGCCTGGACAATGTCACGCTCCTTCCCGAACCCGAGGCTGCGGCCCTGCACTACGCCTCCCAAGTGCGGGTGGAGGACGGAAGCACCATCGCGGTGTACGACCTCGGCGGCGGGACCTTCGACACCGCCGTGCTGAGGAAATCCGGCGCCGGCAGCTTCGAGCTCCTGGGCCGCCCGGACGGCATCGAGGACCTGGGCGGCGCGGACTTTGACGCCGCCGTATTCCGCTACGTGGCGCAGCACACCGGAACTGCGCTGACGGACCTCGACCCCGCCGACCCCGCCGTGATGGGCGCCCTGAGCCGGCTGCGGCGTGAATGCGTCGAGGCCAAGGAAGCGCTCTCTGCCGACAGCGAAGCCACCATCCCGGTGCTCCTGCCCGGAGTCCAGCAGCAGGTGCGGCTGGTGCGGGCCGAATTCGAGGCCCTGATCGAAGACCCCGTGCGGGGCACGGTGGACGCGCTGGAACAATCCCTTTCCAGGCTCCACCTTGAACCCGCCGACCTGTCCGCGGTGCTCCTGATAGGTGGCTCGTCCCGGATTCCCCTGGTGGCGCAGCTGGTGTCCGAACAACTGGGCCGGCCCATCGCGGTAGACGCCGATCCGAAATCCTCCATCTGCCTCGGGGCTGCCGTCGCGGCCGTCCTGGCACACTCAGCTGACGCCACTGCCCTGGCCGCAGCGTCCGGGCCTGTTGCCGAGGCAGCCGGGGTCCCGGCCGGCGTCGTCCCTGTCCCTGCGGCACCGGGCATGTCCGGCGCCCCGGTCAGGCCCAGCTGGTCACGCCAGCGTGCGACGACGGCAGGGGCCATGGCGGGGACGGGCCGGCTTCCCGGAGTGCGGGCCACGCGAAGGGGTGCGCACGCCCCGAGACCGACGGTCCGCGTCACGGCGGTCGCCGCCGCTGCGGCCATCCTGACGGTCCTGACGGCCACGGCCGCGCAAAGTCCGGACGGGTTGGGGAACCTGACTGCGATGTTCGTCCCGCAGGCAGGGGCAGACACCGGAGCTTCGGGTCCGGGAGCGGCCACCGGTCCGGCGGGGACCGAAGCCCCGGGCGCCGGGGGAACTGCTGTCGCGGTGAACCCGCAGCCGCTGGCCGGGATCGAGGCCGTTGCGAAAAAGCCGCTCGCGCCGCAGGCGGGCCTGGACGTTTCCGCCTCTCCCACCAGCAAACAACAGGAGTTGGGACGTACGGCAACCACGGGCGCCGGTGCAGCCGATGGTGCCACGGCGGGGGGTGCCCCGGCAGGGACGGGGACGGCCGGGACGGGAGTGGTGCCTGAATCCGTGACCGCGGCTCCCACCTCGCCACCGGATACCGCCCCGCCCGGCAGCACGGGCCCCGGGACGGGAACTGCCACTCCGTCGGACACCTCGACACCGTCGGAGACCCCGCCGCCGAGCAGCACCACCGAACCCACGCCGGTTTCCGGTTCCACGAGCCCCACCGATCCGGCCACCTCGGCAGCACCTACGCCCACGCCGCTCTCAACGGCGGTGCCCACGTCTACCGGCGCCTCGGACCCGGCCACGGATCCCAGTTTGTCCCCGACGTCGGTAGACCTGACGCCTGTGCCGGCCACCGCCCCTTCCCCCACGCCGGAGGAAACAAACCCCATGCCCACTGATGCCGCCGCTGCCACGGCCTTGACGTATTCACCGGCGGCCTGACATGGACGCCCACCTGCAACGTGTGGAATGGCCGGCATCCCTGCACGCCTCACCGGATGACCAATCGGAGTCGCCCCACGGTCCGGAGCTGATAACAAAACAGTTGAAGGGTGCAAACGCGGCCGTGCGTGAACTGCTGCTGGCGCTTTCCGTGGGCTTCGCGTTGCCTCGCCCACTTCCAGCGGACCTCCAGCGCAGGCTCGACATGGGTTCGGGGAAGACCTTGACGCGTTGGTGGACCGCGCGGAGTCCTCCGGATTGCTGCGACCGGATGGCACAGTGGTGGGGACCGTGAAACACACCTTGCTCGCTGTCACGCCGGCCGCCAAGGTCCGTGCGCTGCAGCGTGAGCTGGTGAATGTCTTTGCCTCCACAGGACAACCGCTCGGAAATCTTGCCCGGGAGCTGGCCAGGGGTGGCCTCGCAGATCCGCGCGTTGCCACGGAACTTGAGCACGCCGCCGACGCCGCGCTGGAGAATGACCCCAGGCTTGCCTCACAGCTCTACGAGGAGGCACTCCTGGCGGGCGCCGACCCCCTGGCAACTGCAGCAAGGCGCGCCCAGGCCGCTGCAGGTGACGGCGAGTTTGACGGCGCAGCGCGGATTGTTGATTCGCTACTGGTCAGCACGGATCCGCCTGATGTGCGCAAGGGCGTCGATGTGGCAGCCTCCGTGTGGGCACACCGGGGAATGCTTGCCCGCGCGGCCGACGTCTACAACTGGCTGGGTGCGGACCGCGCGGGGGCGTCCGCACCGCTGGCCGCCGTCGCCATCCTGGGGACCGGAGACCTCAATGGCGCGGAAGCCTTCTTTCCGCCGGGAGCCCCGCAGGCCTCCCCGACACTCCTCGCCGCTGCGTTGGTACAGACGGGCCAGGGCATCCTGGCCACCCTCGGAGAGAATCCGCAACAGGGAATCGCCGCACTGATCCATGCCTCGGACCTGCTGAACTCAGCGGGCATTGCGCTCCCGCTGCCGGATACGCCCGCTGCCCTTGCCGCCCTGGTGGCGTTGCACAGCGGTGAGCCCCACCTGGCCGAGACAGTGTGCCGGGCGGCAGTGGCAGCAGGCCAAGGGGGCAGCGCCGCCCAACCCAGGCTCCTGTTGCTCCAGGCCTGGGCAGCCATGATGCAGGATAAACCGGACGAGGCGCGGCTGGCCGCCGGAGAAGCCGCCAAGATCAACCACTGGGCCCTGGTTCCACGCGATGAATTCCTCAACGCGGCGCTCGACGTGGGGCTGGCCCGCAGGAACGGTGAGGTCCCGGAGCTCCTGCGGGCATGGGAACGGGCCCGCGAGGCCATGCTTCATACGTGCGTGGACCTCTACAGCATGCTGGCGTGGGGCGAACTCATGATTGCTGCGTCCCGCCTGCGTGAGACGCGCCGCGTGGCGCAATACATGGACGAGGCGTGGAAGCTGCTCGGCCGCTTGGGGGAACCGCCGCTGTGGGCAGTTCCCCTGCATTGGGCCGCAGTCCAGGCGGCCCTGTTAAACGAGAGCCCGGCCGATCTTGCCCCGCACGCTGCCGCACTTGCGCGAGCTTCCACCCACAGCCACCTCGCCGCAATCCTTGCCGCCGCGGGGAAGGCCTGGGTGTCTGTACTGGCTGGAAGGTTCGGCCCCGCCGAAGTGGAGGGTGCGGCCCGACTGCTGGGTGCCGTGGGGATGCCATGGGAGGGTGCACGGCTTGCCGGACACGCGGCCGCGCGTGCCGATGACCGCAGGGACATGATGCGCCTCCTCTCCTGCGCCCGGGAGCTTCGACCTCGGGGCGGCCCGACCGGCGACGCGGTGACGGGTATGTCAGAGGCGCCGGCGGTATCCAGTGCCGACACCGGCGGGACGGCCCAACCGGACGGCTCGGCGTTGAGCGAGCGGGAGAAAGAAGTTGCCCGGCTGGTGTTGGAGGGCAAGACCTACCGTGAAATTGGGGAGGCAATCTATATTTCTCCGCGGACGGCGGAGCATCACATCGCCCGGATTCGTCGCCGTCTGGGAGCCGAAAACCGCTCCGACCTGCTGGCCCGCCTGCGCCTTGCCCTCGGAGCGGACAATTCCCAGCACATGCATCCGCGGCAGGAATGAAACCCTAATGCCCCTAGCGAACAGGGTATCCGTACCCTGAAGCAGCGGTCGTCATTTGGGGGAAGGAGCCCGTTGCCCCGTGAACGCCCTCGTACCTAGGTTTGAACCAGTCGGGGCGCCGCGCGCCCGCCGATCCAGAAATCGAAGAAGATGTGAGGACTACGCAGATGCCAACAGTCGCAAATGACCTCGTTCAGTTCCTCATGCATCTTTTCGGCGACCGCGAAGCAGTCCAGGAGTTCCTTGACAACCCGGAGCAGGCATTGGCTGACCACGGGCTCGGAAATGTGTGTTCGGCGGATGTCGACGCCGCCATGCCTGTTGTCCTCGACTATGCCCCCATCACGGTCAGCGCCTCCTCGTTCGAGCGCAACTACGACACCGGCAGCAACAGCTCATGGAACGGGCATGGCGGGTACGGCCCGGGCTACGGCAGCGCAACCTACGATGCTGACGACCATGCCTACGCAGTCCAGCAGCTCCACCACGTGGTGAACCACTTCTCCTTCACCCCGGGCGCAACTATTGTGGACGAGCGCGCCACCCTTGCCGGCCAGTCAGAGCAACAGAACGTCTGGGCCCACGGGGACGTGGAGCAGTGGTTCGAAACCGATGTTGCGGCGCCCTCCGGTGACCCCGCCGCAGCGGCCGACCCCCAGGTCCAGGCCGCTGCCGCCGACCCCGGCTTGAAACCGGGTGACTCGTTCGCCGAGGAACCCGATCATTCCGATGACGCCCTGGATACCGGCCTGGTCCCCACTGCGGGCGATTCGTACAGCGATCCCTCCGGCCATGGCTCCGTGGCGCTGGATGCACACCCGGACGACGCCTTCCAGGACGACGCAGCCACCAGCTTGGCCGGGGACAACCAGCTCGATTTCGCCGAGGACAACCCGGCCCATCCCGATGCGGACCTGGAGGCCCACCACATCGTCGACATTCCGGTGGTTGACGACTCAGCCGGGCTGTAACACGCTGGTGCCGGAAAGGTAAACCGGCGGGCAGGAGGCGTTCACCTCCCGCCCGGGACATTGGGTACTGGAATGAAGGACGCGCCGTGGCAGAAGCAGGACCCGCAAGGCCCCTTGATCCAATGACGGCGGGCCAGCTCATGACGCTGATTGAGCAGGGCCTGCAGCTGGTGGGAAGCGGGGACCGCCAGGACCTGCGGAAGAGGCTGGAGCAGGCCGTGGCCCGGTTGCAGGATCCAAGCATCAGGGTGATCGTGGTGGGGGAGTTCAAACAGGGCAAGAGCAAGCTCATCAATGCCCTGGTGAACGCCCCCGTATGCCCGGTGGACGATGACATTGCCACTGCTGTTCCCACGGCCGTGCGGTACGGGGATCCGGCGTCTGCCGCCATCCTGGTTCCCACGGCAGGCACTCCCGACGGCGGGGAAGAGGGCCTCGAACGCCGTCCAGTAGACCTGGCGGACCTGCCCGCCCTCGTCTCCGAGCAGGGCAACCCGGGCAACAGCAGGAAGCTCACGGCCGCGGAGGTCTGCCTGCCCAGGCGGGTCCTGACCGGCGGCCTCACCATCATCGACTCCCCGGGGGTGGGCGGCATGGGATCGACCCACACGCTGACTACGCTCACCGCACTCCCCACGGCCGATGCCATGCTGCTGGTCTCGGATGCGTCCCAGGAATACACCGAACCCGAACTCCGCTTCCTGCGAAAGGCCATGCGGATCACGCCCAGCGTGGCAGCGGTGCTCTCCAAGACCGACCTCTACCCTGACTGGCGGCGCGTGGAGGAGCTGGACCGGGCCCACCTTGACCATGTGGCACCGGACATTCCGCTGTTCCCCGTGTCCGCCGACCTCCGGCTGGAGGCCTCACGGCTCCAGGACAACGAGCTCAACGACGAATCCGGCTATCCCGGCTTGGTGGCGCACCTGCGCAACGAAGTCGTGGCGAAGGCCCAGCGCCTCCAGCGGCGCTCCGTCAGCCAGGACCTGCTGTCGGTCACCGCGAACCTCAGGTTGTCCCTCCAATCCGAGCTGGAGGCCCTGGAGAATCCGGCCGGGACCCCGCACATGCTCGAGGCCCTGGAACACGCCAAAGCCGAAGCCGACGAACTGCGGAAACGCTCCGCCCGCTGGCAACTGACCCTCAGCGACGGCATCAACGACCTCATTGCCGACATGGAGTACGACATCAGGGACCGTCTGCGCCGGATCCAACGCGAAGCCGAGGCCGCGATCGACCAAGGCGATCCCGGGCCGGTCTGGGCCGAATTCTCCCAGTGGCTCGAAGAGTGCGTCGCGGCGGCCGTTTCCGACACGTTCGTCTGGACCAGCGAACGGTCCCAATGGCTCGCGGCCCAAGTGGCAGAGCACTTTGCCGCAGACGAGGTGTCCTTGCCGGTCCTGCACGTCTCCGACGCGGGGGACGCCCTCGACCCGGTGGACCAGATGCCCGGGTTGGATCCCGGCCGGGTGAACCCGGTCCAGAAGGTCCTGATCGGCATGCGCGGGTCTTACGGTGGCGTGCTGATGTTCGGCCTCCTCACCGGGATCTTCGGGATGGCCCTGATCAATCCGCTCTCCGTTGGAGCCGGCCTGCTGCTGGGACGCAAGGCCTACCGGGAAGACAAGGAAGCGCGGCTGAAACGCCGCCAGGGCGAAGCTAAAACCCTGGTCAGGCGCCAACTCGACGACGTGACGTTCCAGGTGGGAAAGCAACTCAAAGACCGGCTGCGCCTGGTCCAGCGGACCACGCGGGACCACTTCACCGAAATCGCCGACGAATACCACCGCTCCCTGTCGGACTCCGTGGCGGCAGCCCAAAAGGCCGCCAACTCCTATGCCCAGGAGAAGGAAGGCCGCATCCGGGACATCAGGACCGAGCTCAAGAAGGTGGAGGCGTTGCATCGGGCCGCCGAAGCTGTATCCGCCGAGGTAACCGCCTCCGGCGTCCGCACCGCCGCGGGGGTGGGATGACAGCGGCCACCATGGCCGGGGCGGCGAAGCTCATCCAGGACACCCTGGAGGCCTACCGCGACGACCGGGAAGCCGCCGGGATGCTGCAGGGTTATGCCCGGCGCCTGGCCGAGCCGCTCAGGATCGCCGTGGCGGGCATGGTCAAGGCAGGGAAATCCACCCTGCTGAACGCAATTATCGGTGAGGAAATCGCTCCCACGGATACCGGCGAATGCACCAGGATCGTCACGTGGTACCGGCACGGGCCCACGCCCCGCATCACGCTGTTCCCCTTCAACGGGGAGCCCCGAAACCTGCCGTTGAAACGCGTGGACGGTCGCCTGGTCTTCGTCCTGGACGGGACGCGGGCGGAGGAAGTGGAAAAGCTCGAGGTCGAATGGCCGGCACCGGCACTGCAGCGCATGACCCTGATCGACACCCCGGGGATCGCATCCCTGTCCCGGGACGTGTCCGCACGAAGCCTGGCGTTCCTCACGCCGGAGGATTCGGCGTCGGAAGCTGACGCCGTCATCTACCTGATGCGCCACCTGCACGCGTCGGACCTCCGGTTCCTTGAATCCTTCCGTGACACCCGGGCCGGGCGCTCCGGCACGGTCAATGCCATCGCGGTGCTGTCCCGTGCCGATGAAGTGGGGGCCGGCCGGATTGACTCCCTGATTTCCGCCGGAAGCATCGCGGAGAGGTACAGCCGCGACCCCAACCTGCGGAAACTGGCGCTGGCGGTGGTCCCGGTGGCCGGACTCCTGGCCCAGAGTGCCCGCACCTTGCGCCAGGCGGACTTCGAGGCCTTGCGCATGCTGGCAGGCCTTGACCGGACCGTCCGTGAAAGGACGCTGCTTTCCGCCGACAGGTTCCGCCGGTCCACCGAACCCGCGGGACTGACGGAGGAGGCACGGACGGCCCTCCTGGAGCGCTACGGGCTCTTTGGCATCCGGCTGGCTTCGGTCCTTATCCGGAACGGGTTCACGGAAGCCACACCCCTCGCCCATGAGCTTGCGCGGCGCAGCGGACTGGATCCGCTGCTGGATGTGCTGGACCGCCAGTTCCAAGCGAGGTCCGAGGCGCTGAAGGCCAGGACCGCGCTGGCGGCGGTGGAGAACCTCCTGGCCAGCCGCCCCCGCGAGGGGACGGAGCGCCTGGGGGCCTCGCTGGAACGGCTCCAGGCCAACGCCCACGAGTTCCGGGAGCTCCAGTTGCTCGCGATGTTGCGGACCACGGGCGTTGACCTGCCACCGGAACTGAGCGCGGAGGCCGAACGGCTCGTCGGCGGCAGCGGTGCGGCCTCTTGGGTGCGGCTGGGCCTGGACGCCGGCTCCGGCACCGAGGTGCTGGCGGCAGAGGCCCGGCGGTACCTGGCACGCTGGCGCGGGGTGGCCGAGAGCCCCCTGACCGGAAGGCAGGCCGCGGAGGCATGCCGGGTGGTGATCCGCAGCTGCGAGGGCGTGGTGGCCGCGAGCTCCGGCGGCCACCGCCAGCCGCGGTCAGCCTAGGGAGCGTCCTTGCCGCAGCCAGGCACCGGCTGGCGGCAGGAAGAGCAGCACCAGTCCGCCGAACGCCAGGGCCACGCCGGCCACCCACAGCATCACCACGTAGCTGCCGGCCGCGCCCGTGGGGACCAGGAAGACGGACGCCAGCAGCAGCACGGGCAAGTGGCTGGCCAGCAGCGGAAGCAGGACCCAACGTGCCCAGGCCCTGCGGGCCAGCACCGCAGCCAAGGCCACCGCCTCCAGGAGCGTGACCAGCAGCAAGGCGCCCATGCTTCCCCAAAACACGATGTCCGCTGCAGTACCTGCAGGCGCCACGCCGCCACGGGCCGCCGTGTCCGCCACCACGGCGCGGAGGCGCTGCAGGTTCGAATCGCGGGCCACGAATGAGCCGGCCAGCACGGTAAGTCCGGCGAGGAAGCTGAGGACCCAGAGGGTGCGGGCAGCCCTGACGGTGCGGGGCAGGGAAGGGGAGGCCGGGATGGGCGGCGGTGCGGACCAGGACATCCCAGGCCGAGGTGGAGGAAGGGACAGACGCTGCTCGTCTCCTCCGGGCGGGGACGTCATGGCCCCTATTTCAGCCCGTCGGTATCGTGTTCGTCGGTGTCGTGCCGGGGTTTCCGGTCGCCGTCCTTGGCCTTGGCGTCCAGTTCATCCTTGAGCTTCTTGAGCCGCTCAGCCTCGGCCTGGGTGCGGCGCCGGGCCTCCAGGTTGCGGAGGAAGTCGGGATCGTCGTCCGGAGCGGTGGGGTGGGGGTAGCTTGGCCGGGGCTCCGCGGTGCCGCGCGGCCTGCCGATCAGCAACCACAGGATGGCGCCCAGGACGGGCAGGATGATCTGGACGATAATCCACGCCGGTTTGGAAATGCCCCGGGTCAGGCGGCCCTCGGTACGGATCACGTCCACCAGGCCATACACAAAGATGACGAGGACTGCGACGGCCAAAGCCACACGGAAGAGCATGCAATCAAGTCTATCGTCAGGACGCGCAGGGGCCGCGGGCGGAGGCGGCTAAACTTGAATAGTGGCCTTTTTGAAATATTCCCTGATCCGGCTCGCGATCTTCCTGCCCCTGTTCGTCCTGTTCGCGTTCCTGCAGGTCGGGGTGCTGATGTCCGTGGTCTGCGCCGCGCTCATCGCCTTCGCCATCAGCTACCTGTTCTTCCAGAAGCAGCGGGACGCGGCCACCGCGGCCCTGCAGCACCGCTTTTCCGGAAAGGCCAAGCCGCTTCGCTCGGCCGGGGAAATCCAGGACGCGAACGCCGAGGACGCCCTTCTCGATGCCAACCCTGACATCACCATCAACAACGCCAAGGGCAAGAAGAACGCCTAGAACCCGTGGCTGAGGATCAGCCCCAGTGAGAACAAAATGCTGTAGCCGAGGTTGATCAGGCCGGTCTGCTTAAGGACCGGAATCAGGCTCTTGCGCTTGCGCCCGTTGATCATCAGCCAGGCCGGCATCAGGCAGGCCGGGATGAGCAACAGCACAATCAGGATCCATGGCCGGCCGGGAGCCAGGATCACTACAAGCAGGATGGCGACGGCCAGCATCAGGACGTAGCTTTCGCGCGCATGCTTGTCTCCGAGCCGCACGGCGAGGGTCTTCTTGCCGGCCTGCATGTCAGTGGGAATGTCCCTGACGTTGTTGGCCATCAGCAGCGCGGTGGCGATCAGCCCGGTGCCGATCGCGCCGATGACTGCCGGCAGGCTGATGTGCCCCGCCTGGGTGTAGGTGGTACCCAAGGTGGCCACCAAGCCAAAGAACACGAAGACGAACAGATCGCCGAGGCCCATATAGCCGTAGGGGTTCTTGCCGCCCGTATAGCCCCACGCGGCCATGACGCAGCCCAGCCCCACCAGGATCAGCCACCACGCCTGGGTCAGGACCACCAAGGCCAGGCCGAACACCATGGCCAGGGCAAACGTGCCGAACGCGGCCCACTTCACGTGCTCAGGCCTGGCGGCGCCCGAACCCACCAGCCGCAACGGCCCCACGCGGTCGTCGTCGGTACCGCGGATGCCGTCCGAGTAGTCGTTGGCGAAGTTCACGCCCACTTGCAGCAGGAGTGCCACCAGGGCCGCGAGGATGGCGTTGGGCAGCAGGAACGAGTCCATTTCGTAGGCGGCGGCGCTGCCGATCAGCACCGGCGCGATCGCTGCCGGAAGTGTCCGGAGTCGGGCGCCTTGGATCCATTGGGCGGCTGTGGCCACGGTTAGTACCTCGTGTTGTTTCGATATGACGGCAGGAAGGAGCGGGCGCACCCGCCGCGGTGGTGCAGGTCCACTCTACTTTCCCTTGTGCAGGGCACTGAGTTCCGCGGTCATGGCGAGCCGGTCAGGTTTGCCGTTCGGCAGCATCCGCAACTCCGGCGCGGTGAGCACGGTCTTGGGTGCCAGGACCCCCAATTCGCGCTGCCACTGCTTTTGAAGCTCGACGCCGGGGTCCCCGGCGTCCTGCCCGGCGCCGGCCTTCGCCGTGCCGCCCTGCCCGGAGGTACCGCCCCCGGAGGCGCCGTCCCCGGCAAGGGCCACGTAGGCGGCCACGGCCTGGCCCCATTCCGCGGAAGGGACACCGGCCACGAAAGCCGAGGAGATGGCGTCGGACCGTTCCAACTGCTCCTGCACGTGCGCGGCGGAAACCTTGATACCGCCGGTGATGATGACGTCGTCGGCCCGGCCCAGCACGGTGAGGCGGCCGTCGTCGTCAATGGAGCCGAGGTCGCTGGTGCGGTACCAGCGCACGCCGTCTTCCTCGAAGAAGGTCCCGGTTTCTTCATCCGGTGCCTCGATGTAGCCGGCGGCCACCGTGTCCCCGCCCAGGAGGATCCGGCCGTCCGCGGCCACGCGGACGGAGACGCCTTCCAGGGGGTAGCCGTCGTAGATGCAGCCGCCGGACGTTTCGGCGGAACCGTAGGTGGTGATCACCCGCACGCCGGCGTCCCGGGCAGCTGCCAGCAGGGACTGCGGCGCCGGGGCGCCGCCCAGCAGGATGGCGTTGAACCGGCGCAGCACCGCGAGGGTTTCCGGCGACGGGTCCTCCAGGAGCCGCTGGAGCTGGGTGGGAACCAGGGAAGTGAAGCGGATTTTGTCCGTCAGTTCCAGCGCTGCAGCGGTGAAGGCCTCCGGCGTGAAGCCGCCGGACATGTCCATGACCCAGGGCCGGGTCCCGGCGAACAGGGACCGCACCAGCACCTGGATTCCGGCAACGAACTGCACGGGCAGCGCCAGCAACCACTGCCCCTCTCCCTTGAGCCGCAGCGCCGTGGCCATGGAGGAGGCTGCCAGGGATTCCACCGTCAGCAGCGTCGCCTTGGGGGTGCCGGTGGATCCGGACGTGCGGACCACGGCCACGGCGTCGTCGCAGCCGGGGGTTTCCACGTGCCCCACCACCAGGCCGCCGCCTGTCCCGACGGAGAGTTCGACGGCGGGGCCCTCGCCGTGCAGGGCGGCCGCGAGGGCTTTCAGGGCGGGTTCGATATTGAGGGGGCCGCCGGTGCCGGGGGCCGGTGATTCGTCGCTGTTCATTGCCGTCCCTTCTTAGAAATAGTGGGGGAAGCGTGACCAGTCGGGGTCGCGTTTTTGCAGGAAGGCTTCCTTTCCTTCCACAGCCTCGTCGGTCATGTATGCCAGCCGGGTCGCCTCGCCGGCAAACACCTGCTGGCCTGCCAGGCCGTCATCGGCCAGGTTGAAAGCAAACTTCAGCATGCGGATGGCCTGCGGCGATTGCCGGCCGATGTCCGCCGCGTATTCCAGCGCTACTTCCTCCAGCCGCTCGTGGTCCACTGCCTCGTTTACGGCGCCCATCCGAACCATGTCCTCAGCGGAATATTCGCGGGCCAGGAAGAAGATTTCGCGGGCGGCCTTCTGCCCCACCTGCCGCGCCAGCAGCGCCGAACCGTAACCGGCGTCGAAACTGCCCACCGTGGCGTCGGTCTGCTTGAACTTGCCGTGCTGCCGGGATGCGATGGTGAGGTCTGCGACGACGTGCAGCGAGTGCCCGCCGCCGGCCGCCCAGCCGTTGACGACGGCGATGACCACCTTGGGCATGGTCCGCATGAGCCGCTGGACCTCCAGGATGTGAAGCCGTCCGGCACGGGCGGGGTCGATGGTCTCCTGGGTCTCGCCGTCGGCTGTGTTTTGTACTACGTACCGATAGCCGTCCCGGCCGCGGATCCGCTGGTCGCCGCCCGAGCAGAAGGAGTGGCCGCCGTCCTTGGGGGAGGGGCCGTTGCCGGTGAGCAGCACGGTGGCAACGTCCGGGGTCATGCGGGCGTGGTCCATGGCGCGGTACAGCTCATCCACGGTGCCCGGACGGAACGCGTTGCGGACCTCCGGCCGGTTGAACGCGATGCGGACCGTGGGCAGGTCGCGCACCCAGCCGCCGTCGGAATCCCGCTCCACCTGCCGGTGGTAGGTCATGTCCTGGAAGTCCTCGAAACCGGAAACCACCCGCCAGCGCGTGGGATCGAAGACATCGGACACCGGGGCGGGGATCTGGTTGCTCACCGTCCAAGTCTAGTAATCGGCGTCAGCTGATGCAGAACTCGTTGCCCTCGGGGTCCGCCATGGTGTGCCAGGAATGCGGGCCCTGCCCCGCCGTCCAAAGGAAAGTGGCGCCCCGTGCCTCAAGTTCGCGCCGCACCTCGTCCTTGTCCCGGCCGTCCAGCCGCACGTCCCAGTGCACGCGGTTCTTCACGGTTTTCAGCTCGGGAGCGGTCTGGAAGAGCATGCGACGGGCGGGGGCTTTGGCCTCTATTTCCTCGGGCGGCCGGATGGCGGCGCCGTCCTTCCACACGAGGTTTCCACGGTGCGTCATGGTCTGGTCCCCGGTGGCATAGCCCTGCTCGATCATGGAACGGATGAAGCCGGCATCCTGTGGTTCCACCGCCCACTGCAGGGTTTCGGCCCACCAGTCGGCGAGCTCATGCGGGTTTGACGAGTCGATCACGATTTGGATATTAAGTCCCATCCGTCCACGGTAAGGGTGGCTGCGGAGTTGGGGAAGGGGCTGCCATGAAGGTGCGGCCCGTCCCTCCAACACCCAAAAGTATTCTTGACAATATGTCATGACATACGTCACAGTTTCTAGCGGAAAGGGTTTTCCCCGCTATCGCGAGAGACAGGACAGAGCATTGTCAGAGACGACAAGAACCTCCAGCATTACCCGCCGCCAGTTCGGGCTGACGGCGTTCGGACTGTCGGCCCTGGCTGCCGGCCTGACCGCCTGCAGCGGAGGAGGGGGAGGAAGCTCCTCGGACGGTGGCGCCAAGACGCTGCAGCTTATCCTGTCCGGCGACACCAACCAGGGCGGTGCGTTCGCTGCCGCCGCCAAGAAGTACAAAGAAGCCACCGGGATCACCATCGAGGTAGTCGATGTCCCCACCGCGGACATCACCACGAAGTTGAAGAACGCAGCCACTGCGAACGACCTTCCGGCGCTGGCCCGCGTCACCGGCCTCGACCCGCTGTGGGCCAACCAGCTCCAGGACCTCACGGACATCGCCAAATCCCACAACATCGATCCCAACTTCCTGCAGCAATCGCCGGACGGCATTATCCCCGCCATCCCCTCCGACCTGACCGCAGTTGGGCTCTTCATCAACAAGAGCCTGTTCGCCAAGGCCGGCGTCGCCTTCCCGACGTCGATCGACACCACCTGGACCTGGGATGAGTTCATCACAGCCGTGAACCAGGTCCGCGAGAAGGCAGGCGCCAAGTACGGTGTGGTGATGGACCGCTCCGGCCACCGGCTGCGCGCCATGATGTACGAATTCGGCAGCACCGCCTTTGCAAAGGAAAACGGCAAGTACACCGGCGACAGCAAAGCCGTGGAGACCTTGGACTACTTCAAGAAGATCAACGACGACCAGACCATGCCCAAGTCCGTCTGGCTCAGCGGCGAGGACGGCAACGCCATGTTCAAGAGCGGCCAGGTGGCCGCCTACTACTCCGGCAGCTGGCAGGTGGCGGACTTCAACAAGAACATCAAGGACTTCGAATGGCTGTCAGTTCCGCTGCCCAAGAAGGCCGTCAACGCCACCAACCTCGGCGGCGGCTTCATGATCGCCTTCAAGGACACCGGCGCAGATGAGGAAGCCAAGAAGTTCATCGACTGGTTCTACAACGACGCCAACTACACCGAGTTCGCCAAGACCGGCGGCTACCTGCCCGTCAAGGACCTGAAAGTGGACTACCCGTTCCAGCAGGCATCGTTCGAGCTCTACCAAAAACAGATCGCCGGCAACCAGGCGAAGGGGGACAACGCCATCAAGCGCGTAGTCATCGAGGCTTATGCAGAGACCCCGTTCTCCGGCGATCCGCTCCGGGAGGAGACCGTCAAGATGCTCTCCGGCAGCCAGGACGCCAAGACCACGGTGGACAACATCGTGAAGCTCTACAACGGGGCCTGATCCCGTGGCACAACCAACCATCACTCCAACGGCGCCCCTGGTTCAGCAGCCAGGGCCGGTCCGCAGCAAGGCGGCGTTGAAGCGCCGCAACCGGTACGTCATCGCCCCGCTGGTCCTCATCGGCGTCAACGTGGTGCTCTTCCTGGTGTTCTTTGTTTGGCCGGGAGCGCTGGGCATGCTGTACTCCTTCACGGACTACCGCGGAATCGGCAAGCTGCACTTCATCGGCCTGGCCAACTTCCAGAAGCTCTTCGCGGACGGCTCGTTCTACGCCGCCCTGGGCCGGACCTTCGTGTACACGGTCCTGTCGGTCCCGCTGGTCTACGTCTGCTCCCTGGGCGTGGCCGCGCTGCTCGTCAGCAAAGCCGTCCGCGGACGCACCGCGGCAAAGACCGTGATCTTCCTGCCCTGGCTCATTTCGCCCATCGTGGTGGGCGTCATCTGGAAGTGGCTGTTCGGCCAGGACTTCGGGTTCATCAACTTCCTGATCTCCGGCCTCGGCGGCAATCCGCTGCCATGGTCCAGCGACGGCAACCTGGCCCTCGCCGTGGTCATCTTCGCCTCGGCGTGGGGCGGCACCGCCTTCAACATGCTGCTGTTCATCGCCGCGCTGAAGAACATTCCGGAATCCCTGCTGGAGGCCGCGGAACTCGATGGTGCCAACGCCTGGCAACGTTTCCGCCACGTCACCCTGCCGGGCATCGCGCCGACGTCGTTCATGGTCATCCTGCTCTCCACCATCCATGCCATGAAGGAATTCGCCATGATCCAGGCGCTGACCGGCGGCGGGCCCGGAACGCAGAACACCCTGATCGTGCAGTACATCTACAAAACGGGTTTTGAGCAGTCAAAGGTGGGCTACGCCAGCGCCGCCTCCATGGTATTGATGGTGGTCCTGCTGGCCATCGCGCTCATCCAGCTGCGGTTCAACAGGAAGAAGGGCTGACCCAATGGCAACAGCTGCCAACCTGCCTCCCGCGGTAGCGGAGGAACACGCCCCACCAACCCTGAAGGCCCAGGCTCCACGCCGCAGGGACGGCCGCACCCAGCCGGGCAACCGGGAGATCCGGGCCAAGGCCTCCATTCCCCTGACCCTGCTGATGTGGGTGATCGCCGCCATCTACGCGCTTCCCCTGCTCTGGTTCCTGCTCAGCTCGTTCAAGCCCGGCAGCGAACTCTTCAGCTACCCGCTGTCCATGATTCCCCGGGAATGGACCTTCCAGGGTTTCGTGGACGCATGGGAACGGGTGGACTTCGCGCAGTACTTCCTGAACACCGCCACGGTGTCCATCACCACCACGGTGCTGACGGTCTTCTTCAGCGCCTGCACCGGTTATGCGCTGGCCAAGTACAACAACAAGGGCACCAGGCTGTTCTTCGTCTGCATCCTGGCCACCACCATGCTGCCCACCGAGGTAATCCTGAACCCCACGTTCTCCGTCATCCGGGACCTGGGCCTCTACAACTCACTGGCAGGCATCATCGTCCCATCGGTGCTCACGGCCACCGGGGTGTTCATGTTCCGCCAGTTCTTCCTCACGGTTCCGGATGACCTGCTGCACTCCGCCAGGATCGACGGTGCGGGCGAGCTGGCCATCTTCTTCCGGATCATGCTCCCGTTGTCCAAGCCCATCCTGTTCACACTGGCCATCTTTTCCTTCCAGTGGCGGTGGAACGACTACATCTGGCCCCTGATCGTGCTCAACGACCCCAAGTGGTACACCCTGCAGGTGGCGCTGCGGAGCATCGTGGGGGCGGAAAACATCGACTGGCCGGTGCTCCTGGGGGCCTCGGTGATCTCGCTCCTGCCGCTGGTCCTGGTGTTCTTCGTCTTCCAAAAATACGTGCTCAACGCGGACGTCAGCGCCGGGCTGAAAGATTAGGACGGTCCCGCCACGGCGGGCCGGTGAAGGGAAGCAACAATGCAGACAGCAACAACGGACACGGCCTTCCTGGCGCGGGTGGTGGCAGAAGCGGACCGGGAGGTCGCGGCGTTCCTGGCAACCCACGACGACGACGTGCGGGCCTTGGCGCACCGGCCGGCCATGGCCAGGCTGCTGGCCCTGGCTGCGGTCGTCACCGAGCCCGGCTCCGGCTACTACCTGCGGGAAACCCTTGCCGCGGCGATGCGGCGGTGCCTGGACCGGCTGGAGGCCCTCCAAGGGCCCACCGGCCTGTTCGACGGCACCAACCTGTCCTCGCCGCCGGACTCCGCGTTCACCCTGAACGACGTCTGCCTGGCGGTCCGGCTGGTTCGTGGGACGGAAACCCCGGACGCCCTCCTGGCGGAGGTGGACGAGCGGCTCGAGGCCATCATCGCCAAGAGCGTTGACGCCATGGTGGCCGGCGGCGTCCACACCCCAAACCACCGCTGGGAGCTCTCCGCCGCGCTGGCGCAGATCAACACACTGCACCCGCGGCAGGATATCGGTGCCCGGATCGAACAATGGCTGGCCGAGGGTATCGACCAGCTCCCGGACGGCATGTACTCCGAGCGCAGCCCCTTGTACGCCACTGCCGTGACCAATCCCTCGCTGCTGACCATTGCGGACGCGACGGGCCGAGCGGACCTCCTGGACCACGTCCGGCGGAACCTCACCGCCTTCCTGCCCTGGTTCAACGCCGACGGCACTGTGGAATCCGTCTTCTCCCGCCGGCAGGACCAGTGGATGCAATTCGGCGCGGCCCCGTTCCTCCACCTCTACCGCCGGCTGGCGGCCCAGGATGGCCGAAACGATTTCGCCGCCGCAGCCCACTGGCTGGCCAAGCTGCCCCTGCACGAACCCGCGAAACTGCTTGCCCTCACCCGACTGGACCCCTGGCTTTCAGCGGCCCTGCCGGCCGAACCGCCGTCGAACGCCACCGCGCTGCCGGAGCCCCTCGCTCCGGCCGGGGCAGCCCTCGAGAGTTGCGGCGCCTACCGGTTCCGTGCAGCAGGGTCCGTGGCCACCGTGTTCGGCGGCTGCGACCCGCTGGTCCCGGGCGTGGGCTCCGGGCTTGCCACCAACCCCACCTTCCTCCGCTTCGGGCACGGCGTCGCCGTACTGTCCGATCTGCGGCTGTCCAGGAACTTCTTCGACCTGGGCCCTTTCCGCAGCCCGAACACGGCGCGGAAGGGGGGTGCGCTGGTGCTCGCCGAACAGCTCGAAGCCAACTTCTACCAGCCCCTGCCGCCGGCCAAGCAGCGCCCGGACGGCATATACGCCCTGGAGCATGAAGGCCGGTTCAGCGCCGGAATGGAGTTCAGTTCGCGCGCCGCCGACGTCCACCGGCTCGCCACGGAGATCAGGATCGAGGCCGCAGACGGGCAGGTGGGCCTGGACTTGGGGTTCGAAGGGACGCGCACGGCCTTCGCGCTCGAGCTGACCTTTCAGCCAGGCGGGGTGCTCGACGGCGTAGAGCCGGCAGGTGCGCCCGGAACCTTCCAGCTGGTGTCCGGTACCGGAACATACCGGGTGGGCGCGGACGTGATTGAGTTTGGCCCCGGGCTGCCCGCGGATCCGGATACTCCTGCCACCTACAACCCGGGCGAAAGCTACCGCTACCTGGGCGGCACGAACGCGGCCGGCGGCACCAAGGTCTACATCACGGGGCGGACCAGCGGCACGCGCCGCTTCACACTGCGCGGGTACACGCTGCGGGCCTGAGTGCCGGGACTGAGTGGCGGCCTACGCCTGGACGTGCTGCATCTGCTCGAACAGTTCCGGCGGGATGGCGTAGACCAGGACCACGGCCAGCAGGTTCTTGGCGGCGTGGACGAAGTAGGAAAACACGACGTTCTTCCCGGTCCATACGTAGACGAACACCAGCGTGGCGCCCATGGCCAGATAGGGGAGCAGTGCCGTGAGGGTGATGGCCTCCTGCCCCACGATGTGCATCGCCGCGAACAGCACTGCCGACAAGACGCAGCAGATCCAGATGTTCACCCGCCTGCCCAGCTTGCCGATCAGCAGGTGGCGGAAGATGTATTCCTCTACGAAAGGTCCCACCACCACCAGCAGGGGCACCATGAGCCAGGGCGGCACCTGCTGTATCAGCGCCTGCAGGCCTGCCTGGTTGGCGGACGTTTCCACCTGCCCGTTCAGCGCCACCAAGACCGCGGTCAGGACCAGCATCGCGATGACCGCGGCGGGAACCATCAACAGGGTGAACCATGGCCGGGTCGCCAGGACTCTGAGGTCGCGGGCCACTACCTTCCGGGCGGCCAACAGCGCCACGATTCCCACCGAGGCATAGAACAGCAGGTTCACCGCATACGAGGCAGCGGCCGGGGACGGCGCAATCTGCCGCAGGAACGGGGCCACCAGATCGCCGGCCGCAGCGAAGAACCCCGCGATGGCCACGTAGAGGCAGAGCGCCGCCAGGTCCAGTCGGGAAAAACTGTACAGCTGCGGCTGCGGAGCGGGTGGCATGCGATGGGCTGTGGCCATGCTTCAGCCTATCGCCGGGGGTGCCGTGTAGCGCGCGTCACGTACTCTGCGCCCGGTCTTGTAGGATGGACAGGCCGCGTGAAGCTTCGGCTGCTCGATGATTTACGCTCACAATCGCTGGTTTCATGGCTGTAAGGCCGAATTTTGTGAGCCTGATCATACGGATTCCGGATGCGGCCAACCCCCAACCCACAAGGAACAGTTGTGCCTCAAAGTACCCCCACAGACCTCAAGAACACCGCCGCGGCGACCGCCGCCGTCGACTCCTCCCTCAGCGCCGAGGGCTACAGCAAGACCCTGGGCCGACGCCACGTCACCATGATCGCCATGGGCGGCGCCATCGGCGTGGGCCTCTTCATGGGAGCCGGCGGCCGCCTCGCCTCCACCGGCCCGGCCCTGATCTTCTCCTACGCCATCGCCGGCGTCATCGCCTACCTGCTCATGCGGGCCCTCGGCGAACTCATCATGTACCGGCAGACCTCAGGCTCCCTGGTGAGCTATGCCGGCGAGATGTTCGGCAAAAAGGGCGCGTACATGTCCGGCTGGATGTACTTCATCAACTGGGGCATGACCGGCATCGCCGAGCTCATCGCGATCGGCCTGTACTTCCAGTTCTTCTTCCCCAACGTCCCCGTGGAAGCTTCGGCCATCGCCGCGCTGGCGCTCCTGGTGGCAGTGAACCTGCTCAGCGTCAAGGCGTTCGGCGAGTTCGAATTCTGGGCCTCCTGCCTCAAGGTGGGGGCCATCCTGACCTTCCTGGTGGTGGGCACGTTCATGGTGGTCACCAACGCCCAGGTGGGTGACGGGCACGCCTCCGTCAACAACCTCTTCGCGGCCGAGGGCGGCATGTTCCCCAAGGGCGCGCTGGTGATGGTCCTGGTCCTGAACGCCGTCATCTTTGCCTACAACGGCATCGAGCTGGTCGGCGTCACTGCCGGCGAGATGCAAAAGCCCGAACGCGAGGTGCCCAAGGCGATCCGCGCCGTCGTTCTGCGCATCGTGGTGTTCTACGTGGGCTCCGTCCTGCTGCTGGCGATGCTGCTGCCCTCGGACCAGTACAAGGCCGGCACCTCCCCGTTCGTTACCGTCTTCGGCCAGATGGGCCTGGGCTGGGTGGGTGACGTGATGAACATGATCGTGATCACCGCCGCCCTCTCCTCCTGCAACTCCGGGCTCTACTCGATCGGCCGCGTCTTCCGCACCATGGCCAACAACGGCCACGCCCCGCAGTGGCTTACCCGCATGTCCAAGCGGCACGTCCCGTATGCCGCCATCCTGGCCATCGCCGCGTTCTACCTGGTGGGCATCCTGCTGAACATCTGGCTGGGCGGCTCACACGCGTTCGACCTCGCCCTGAACACCGCCTCGATCGGCGTGATCTTCTGCTGGGGCTCAATCTTCGCGAGCCAAATCGTGCTGCGCCGCCGCAAGGGCATCACGTCCACCCTGCCGATGCCGGGTTCGCCGTGGACCAGCTGGGCCGGGCTGCTGGGCCTGCTTGCCATCACCGTACTCATCGGCTTCGACACCATGACCAGCAAAGACGGCGAGGTGTTCTACCTGGGCCTCTGGACCCTGGCCACCATCCCGTTCTTCGCGGTGGTCCTGTGGCTCGGCTGGCAGAAGGTCAAGGACAACCAGCCCAAGAGCGAGCTCTACAGCTGACTCCGGATCTTCCTGGAACAACGTCCGACGGCGGGCCGTCCCTTGGGTGGGGTGGTCCGCCGTCGGCGTTTCCTCCTTGATGTCCGGGCGGGCCCGGTGCGTCAGGCGGCGGAGTCCTTCAGGTAGCGGGCAAAGTAGTCCTCGATCCGCTGCCAGGCCTCCGGGGCGGAGACCGGGTCAGGCCCGATTCCCATCACACGCATGAGCGGGCGGAGGACCACGGGACCTTCGTCGGTGTCGTTCAGGAAGGCGTGGCCGGCGCCGGGGAACTCCTTGACGCTGTGTTCGATTCCCAGCCTGTCCAGTGCTGATTCGAGCCGGGCAGCGGCGCCCTTCAGGGGCCTGTCCGCGCCGCCGTAGTTGGCCACGATGGGGCAGGCGCCGCGGAGCGCGTCGTCCAGGTTTCCGGGCAGGCGACCGTAGTTGACCGAGGCTGCGTCGAAACCGTCCTTCGCCACCAGCAGCGCGAAGCCGCCACCCATGCAGAAACCGATCACACCGGTTTTTCCGGTTGACTGCGGGGAGGCGGCAAGCCACGTCCGCGCCGTGGCGATGTCCGTGAATGCCCTGCCGGTGCCGGCAGCCATGCTGCGCATGGTGCTGACCAGGCAGCGGCGGGCCCCGCCCTCGCTGAACAGATCCACGGCCAACGTCAGGTAGCCGGCCCGGGCCAGCCTGTCGGCGTGCCTGCGGGTTTGGTCGGTCAGGCCAAAGGCCTCGTGGATCATCACGACGCCGGGGAAAGGGCCCTGGCCCTCCGGCGTGGCAAGGTAGCCGCCCAAGGAAGGCGAGCCGCCGGCGGTGGCGCTTTCGGCGCTGAGGTCAACGTAGGTCACGGCTAAGGCTAACCGGGCAGTACGGGTTAGCGGGGTGGATTTCAGCCGCGGACCCGGGGAAGCTGGTGCGCGGCGCCCGGCCCGGGCAAACTGGGGCTGTGAACGAACCATGGGTGCTGCACGTGGACCTGGACCAGTTCATCGCTGCGGTCGAAGTGCTCCGCAGGCCCGAGCTCGCGGGCAAACCCGTGATTGTGGGTGGCCGCGGCGACCCCACCGAACGTGCCGTGGTGTCCACCGCGTCCTACGAAGCCAGGGCCTACGGCGTGGGCTCCGGGATGCCGCTGCGCATCGCCGCGCGGAAGGTGCCGGACGCGGTCATCCTGCCCGTGGATCATGAGGCATACCTTGACGTGTCCGAAAAGGTGATGGCGGTCCTGCGCTCGCAGCCGGGCGCCACTGTCCAGGTGCTGGGATGGGACGAAGCGTTCGTGGGCATCGAGAGCGGCGTCCCCGAAGATATTGCCAGGCAGCTGCAGCTTGCCGTCCTGGCGGAAACCAGGCTGCACTGCAGCATCGGCATCGGGGACACCCTGGTCCGGGCCAAGGTGGCCACGGGGTTCGGCAAGCCCGCGGGCATCTTCCGGCTGACGGAAGGGAACTGGCTCCAGGTGATGGGGGACAGGCCCACGATCGACCTGTGGGGCGTGGGAAAGGCGGTGTCGCGGCGGCTCGCCACCCTTGGCATCAAGACTGTTGCCGAGCTCGCGGCGGCCAACCCGGCGGACCTGGTGCCCGAGTTCGGTCCCAAGATGGGCCCGTGGTACGCCCGGTTGGGACGGGGCGAAGGGTCGCGGGTGGTTGATGACACACCGTGGGTGGCCCGGGGACACAGCCGCGAGACCACCTTCCAGCGCGACCTGACGGAGGCGGCGGACATTGACGGGGCCCTCAGGGAATTGGCAGCGCACGTCATGGACGATGTCGCCGCGGAAGGGCGGCCGGTGGTCGGCCTCACCCTGAAGGTGCGCTATGCGCCGTTCACCACCACAACGTACGGCCGGAAGATCCCCGAAACGTCCGCCCCTGCGGAAGTGCTGGCGCAGGCCTTGGAGCTTGCCGCGAAGATCGAGCCCGGCCGCCCTGTCCGGCTGCTCGGGCTGCGGGCGGAAATGACCATGCCGGAAGATTCCCGCCAGGGCCACACCCCCACCCGCAGCGGCTGGTGATTCTGCAATCGACGGGTGTGGGCAGCGGAACGGCGGCGGATCGATCCGATCCGCCGCCGTTGGGCTGATGCAGCACGCGTTCGCTGCGGCCGCAGCAGCGTCGCTCTCAGTCGCGCTTGAACTCGTCCTTGACGCTTTCGCCGACCTTCTTGGCATCCGCCTTGACCTGGTCCGCCTGGCCTTCAGCCTTGAGACGGTCATTGTGGGTGACGTTGCCGGCGGCTTCCTTGGCCTTGCCGCCAAGTTCTTCGGCTTCGTTGCTGATCTTGTCTCCGAGGCCCATGGTGGTGGCCTCCTTCCGTTTCCGTCGATCGTTTACATTTTCACCATAAATGAAGCTTGCTTACTAATTCAAGGGTGTGGCGGCCGGGCTAGGCTCGGGGGATGGAGAAAAAGCGCGGGAGGGGGCCGGCCGGCGTGCAGGCACCCCGGGTTTCACCGGTGGAGCTCAATGACCTCGAAGACCAGCTGGATGCCGCCTTCCGGCGCGGCGACCGGCACGAAGGGGCCAGGTTTAGCCGCGCGGACGCAGAGGGGCTCGACCTGGGCGGATCTGTCTTTTCCGAGTGCCGGTTCGATGCCGTGTCCTTCAACGACGTGCAGCTCCGGGGTTCATCTTTCCGCGACTGCATCCTGGCGGCTTGTACGCCCCCGTCTTCCGCGGTGCCCGCAGCACCTGGCGGGACGTGGAACTGCACAATCCGCGGCTGGGTTCAGCGGAGCTCTACTGAAACCGGGTGGCAGTCCGTACGGATCGACGGCGGCAAGGTGGACTTCCTGAACCTGCGTGGTGCCAAGCTTACGGATGTGCTGGTCAGCGGCTGCATCATCAATGAACTGGACCTTGGGGCCGCGGGAGCCGTCCGGGTGAGGCTTGAGGACTGCACCATTGGATCCCTGGACCTGGCCGGCGCCAAGCTGAAGGATTTCGACATCCGCGGAACCGCGTTTCGCAAGATCAGCGGGCTGGGCAGCCTCTCCGGCCTGGTTGTTGACGAGTACCAGCTGGGCCTCCTGGCGCCGCTGATCGCCGCACACCTTGGTGTCACAGTCCTTTAGCCGGGTGCGGAGCGGAACCTTGCCGTGTACCATTTACAGAACGAACGGTCGGTAAGTGGCTCCTCCGCTGTCCCGGCCGCCGATGACAGTGCTGTTTATCGCGTGAAGGGTGTATCCATGGCTGCAACCGCAGGTCCGCAGGCTTTCCTTGTTGGCGGGGTCCGAACACCGGTGGGCCGGTACGGAGGTGCCTTGTCCGCCGTACGGCCGGACGACCTCGCCGCCCTGGTGGTCCGCGAAGCAGTGGAACGCGCCGGCCTGGATCCGGAAGGCATCGACGAAGTAATCCTGGGCAACGCCAATGGTGCAGGGGAGGAGAACCGGAACGTTGCCCGCATGGCCACCCTGCTGGCGGGCCTTCCGCTCCACATCCCGGGCATTACGGTCAACCGGCTCTGCGCCTCTGGACTGAGCGCCATTATCCAGGCGAGCCACATGATCAAGGCCGGAGCCGCGGACATCGTTATCGCCGGCGGGGTGGAATCCATGAGCCGGGCACCCTGGGTACAGGAAAAGCCCGCCGCCGCCTTTGCCAAGCCAGGCCAGATCTTCGACACCTCCATCGGATGGCGCTTCACCAACCCGCAGTTCCAGCACGGCGGCCTGTCCCGTGACGGGAAAATGACCTACTCCATGCCGGAAACAGCGGAGGAAGTGGCCCGAGTGGACGGCATCTCCCGCGAGGATGCCGACGCATTTGCCGTCCGCTCGCACCAGCGTGCCCTCGATGCCATCGCCGCCGGGCGCTTCAAGGACGAGATCGTCCCCGTCACGGTGAAGACACGCAAGTCCGAAACGGTGGTGGACACGGACGAAGGAGCCCGCCCCGGCACGAGCCTCGACGTTCTCGCGGCCCTCCGGCCGGTAACACAAGGCGGCTCCGTGGTCACCGCCGGAAACTCGTCCTCGCTCAACGACGGCGCCTCGGCCATCATCGTGGCCTCCGAAGCCGCCATCGAGCGCCTGGGCCTCACACCGCGGGCACGCATCATCGACGGCGCCTCCGCCGGCTGCGAACCCGAAATCATGGGCATCGGCCCTGTCCCCGCCACGCAGAAAGTGCTCAAGCGCAGTGGCCTGAGCGTTGGTGACCTGTCCGCCGTCGAACTCAATGAAGCCTTTGCCACCCAGTCGCTGGCCTCCATCCGGCGCCTGGGCCTGGATCCGGACATCGTGAACCGCGACGGCGGCGCCATCGCGCTGGGCCACCCGCTTGGTTCCAGCGGGTCCCGGATCGCCATCACCCTGCTGGGGCGGATGGAACGCGAGGACGCCAAAATCGGCCTCGCTACCATGTGCGTCGGCGTCGGCCAAGGCACCGCCATGCTGCTGGAGAAAATCTGATGGCCGCCGCAGTGGACCTTGGCGCCGAAGTATTTTCCGCCCTCAAGGTAGAGGAACGGGACGACCGTGTGGTGGTGCTGCTCAACCGGCCCGAGGTGAAGAACGCCATCGACCAGCAGATGGTGGACGAACTCCACACCGTGTGCGCGGCGCTGGAACAGAATCCCAGGGTCCTGATTATTGCCGGGGTGGACGGGGTGTTCGCCTCCGGGGCGGACATCGCCCAGTTGCGCGAACGGCGGCGGGATGACGCCCTGCAGGGGATCAACTCCACCATCTTCGTCCGGATTGCGAAGCTGCCCATGCCGGTCATTGCCGCACTGGACGGCTACTGCCTGGGTGGCGGGGCGGAACTGGCCTACGCGGCGGACTTCCGGATCGGCACCCCCACCGTGCGCATCGGCAATCCCGAAACGGGGCTGGGCATCCTGGCCGCGGCGGGCGCCAGCTGGCGGCTCAGGGAACTCGTGGGTGAACCGCTGGCCAAGCAGATCCTCCTGGCCGGCCTGGTCCTCGGCGCCGACGAGGCACGGGCGGCCAGCCTCATCACCGAGATCCACGACCCCGCAGACCTGCTGGCCGCGGCCCACAGCCTTGCCGACAGGATCGGGCGGCAGGATCCGCTGGCCGTCCGCATCACCAAGTCCGTGTTCCACGCCCCCGCGGAAGCCCACCCACTAATCGACCAGCTGGCCCAGGGCATCCTCTTCGAATCCCAGGCCAAGTTCGACCGTATGCAGGCGTTCCTCGACCGCAGTGCCCGGAAAAAGGCCAACCCCGCCAACCCCGCAGACGGAAAGTAGACCATGAGCGAATCGCAAGAGACTCCAGCCCTCCCGGCCCGGGTGGGCGTCCTGGGCGGTGGCCGGATGGGCGCCGGGATCGCCCACGCTTTCCTCATTAAGGGCGCCGACGTGCTGGTGGTGGAACGCGACGAACAGTCTGCGGAAGCCGCCCGGGAACGGGTGGAATCCGCAGCGGCAAAGAGTATTGAGCGCGGGGCAACCGACGCAAACCTGGACGAACTGGTCTCCCGCCTGGCCGTCGGCGTGGACTATGACGCCTTCAAGGACCGCCAGCTGGTGGTGGAAGCAGTCCCGGAGGACTGGGACCTGAAAGTTACGGCGCTCCGGGGCATCGAGGAGCGCTTGGCGGAAGACGCCTGCCTGGCGTCCAACACGTCCTCGCTGTCCGTCAACGGGCTCGCGAAAGAGCTGAAGCGGCCGGGCAATTTCCTGGGGCTGCATTTCTTCAACCCGGTGCCGGCGTCGACCCTCATCGAGGTGGTGCTGGGCGAGCAGACCCTGCCCGGACTCGCCGCGGAGGCGAAGAAGTGGGTGGCGGCACTCGGCAAGACCGCCGTCGTCGTCAATGATGCGCCGGGGTTCGCGTCCTCGCGGCTGGGCGTGGCCATCGCCTTGGAGGCCATGCGGATGGTTGAAGAAGGTGTTGCCTCGGCCGAGGACATCGACAACGCCATGGTGCTGGGCTACAAACACCCCACCGGGCCGCTCCGGACCACGGACATCGTGGGCCTTGACGTCCGCCTGGGCATCGCCGAATACCTGCAGTCCACCCTGGGTGACCGGTTCGCACCCCCGCAGATCCTGCGCGACAAGGTGGCCCGCGGGGAACTGGGCCGCAAGACCGGCAAAGGCTTCTTCGACTGGAGCTGAGCCGGCCGCCCGCGTTAGTCGAAGAAGCCCACAATGTAGCCGATGAAATACAGCAGGCAGAGCAGGACTACGAGCCCGATGATGGCAATCCAGAGGAACTGCGTGCCCTTGCCCGGCCCGCGCTCCTCCTTGCGATGGGGGCCCACCGTGGATGCCTCGCCCGGCGGGGTTTCGCCGGGCGGCACGCCGCCGCCGGGCTCCAGGCCGGTGATCTTGTCGTCTTCCGGATCCGGATTGGTTCCTGACACAATGACTCCCTCGCTCGCCGGCCACGTGCTTGCCCAGCTTAACCGGCCCCGAACGGGTGGGCCTAGGCTGGTGCAGTGACTTTCCTTGAACCCCTTACCCTGACCGGCCGGCACGTAATCCTGGAGCCGCTCGCGGAGGAGCACCACGACGGCCTGGTGGACGCCGCCAGGGACGGTGAGCTCTGGAAGCTCTGGTACACCTCGGTGCCGGCGCCCGATGCGATGGCCGCCGAAATCAGGCGGCGGCTGGCACTGCAGGACCAGGGATCCATGCTTCCGTTCACCACCCGCTTGATCGATGCGGAAACCGGCGGCCCGGGCCGCATCATCGGCATGACCACCTACATGAACATCGACGCCGCCACGCCCCGCGTGGAGATTGGCTCCACCTGGAACGCGGCCTCCGCGCAGGGGACCGGAACCAACCCGGACTCCAAGCTCCTGCTGCTGGGGCACGCCTTCGAGGCCGTGGGCTGCCCGGCGGTGGAATTCCGCACCCACTGGCTGAACCACCAGTCGCGGGAGGCCATCGCCCGGCTCGGTGCCAAGCAGGACGGAGTGCTGCGCAGCCATTCCCGGACCAGCGACGGGAACCTGCGCGACACCGTGGTGTTCTCCATCCTGGACCACGAATGGCCCGCCGTCCGCGCCGGGCTCGAGTATCGGCTGCACCGCCGCGGCACGGCTGCTCGCTGATGACGCCAAAACTCTTCCCGTGCGGCATACGGCTCCCAGCGCCGTGTGATTAGCTGGGCGGATGAGCAAACGGGGCAGGCCCATGAACTGGGATGGAGCTGTCAACGCCTGGCACATTTCGGGCGGCATCTACCGGATGGGGCGGCGTGAGTGGCTGACGGCGTCCGGGTGGCGGCAGGTGTTCGACGACGGCGTCCGCACCGTCGTCGATCTCCGCAATGCAGCGGAAGGCCGGCGCCGGGACACCGACCCGGTGGTCCCGGACGCTTCCATGCCGGACATCGACGTGGTCCAGGCCCCCACGGAAGAGCCCGGCGATCCACGCTTCACCGCCGTCACCGGGCCGTACCTGAACGACCCCAGGCAGTACGCCGAGAATGCCCGCCTCTTCCCGGAAAAGCTGGTGGGCGTCTTCCGGGCCATCGCCCATGCCGCACCCAAGGGGGATGTCCTGCTGCACTGCGCCGCCGGCCGGGACCGCAGTGGAATGGTGGCCGCCATGGTCCAGGACCTGGCAGGCGATTCCGACGAAGCGATCGCAGAGGGCTACCGGCAGGCGGCACGCGGCATCAACGAGAGATACCGAACGCACGGCCCGCCGCACAACCGCGAACGCTACCTGGACGCCGGTGAACTTGAGCCCTTGCTGGAACAACGGGGGATCACCGTGGTCAGGTTTGTCCGCGACCTGGATACCCGCCGCTACCTCCTGGCCAACGGTCTCACCGCAGTGGAACTTGAAGCCGTCCTGGCTTGTTGCGATGACAGCGTAGATACAATGGGACCAGCGTGACGCATGTGACCTGAGATACTGTTGTTGCCTCGGTCAGGTTGATCGGCAGAGAGACGGGCATGAGTTCAACGGCAGCACCAAGGAAGAAGACCTCAATGGCGCGTGACCTGGGGTTTAGTGCTGCCACGCTGCGGCGGGTGCTCGCCCTGGGTGCCGCAGCCGGCGTGCTGGCATCCTCCGCGTACGCAGCCGTTCCCGCTTTCGGTGCCGGTGAATCGTCCCCTGCTCCGGCGTCGCCGAATCAGGCGACAGCGTCGCCCAGCCCGACTTTGGGAAGCACAGCCCCGGCGTCCACCACACTGTCGCAGGCGGCCCTCGACGACGCCGTGCAGCGGGACCTCAAGCTCACCCCCCAGCAGTTCGAGGCTGCCGGACAACTCGGTGCCCAGGCAGCGCAGGCGGCTGTCCAGCTGCGGCAAGTCCCGGGCTACGTGGGAATCCGGATCGAGAATGGATCCATTATCGTCAGCGGTTCCGGGCAGAAGCTGCAGGCCGCCGTTGCCGCCCTCGCAGGCACGATCTCCGGTTTGTCCCTCGCGGCGCCCGCCGCCGTCACCGGGTCCGAACTGGCGGTCAGCACGGAGCAGCTCTTCCAGGCCTATCTCCGCGAGGTTGGGGCGCAGGGCCTGCAGGCGGTGATGTATGCCGGCGGAAAGTTCGTGATCAGGACGGGCGGGATCAATGCGCCGGAGGCGCTGTCGCCGTCGTCGTCCGCAGACCCGTCGTCGTCCGCAGCCCCGTCGCCGGGGGCCGGAAAGATCACCCCGGCCCAGTTCGTCTCCCGCTATGCCAACGTCGAGCTCGACGGCGGTACGCCGCTTAATCCGAGGCGGACGTCCCCGGCGGCGTCGGGTACCAGACCGATATCGGCTATGTCTGTTCCACGGGTTTCTCTGCCTTCGATCCCACCGGCCTCCCCACTGTCCTGACCGCAGGGCACTGTGCTTCGGATGGTGCTGCCAAGACAGCCACCCTGGAGTTCCAAGGGGTGCCGGCGGGCCTGCTGGGGAAATTCGGCTTCAGCCAGTTCGGCGGCCCGGGGAACACCCGCGTGCTCGACCCCACCACTGCCATCGGTCCGGACCAGACGGCGGTAACCAACCCCGGCAATGTGGGGACTGACATCTCGGTGATCCAGTCGCTGCGGCCGGACATTGATCCCCTTCCCGCAGCCAGCACGTGGGGCAACCCATCCCAGCCCGGGCCCGACGTCAAGATCATCGGCTCCGAAGACCCCGTTGTGGGAATGCCCATTTGCCGCTCGGGACGTTCCTCGGCCTGGTCGTGCGGAACAGTTGACGCCGTCGGCATCTTCTTGGTGCCTGGCCCGGGCTACGCCTCGGACAACAAAGACATCCGCGCGTTCAACGGGTTCCTGTCCTACGGGGTGCAGTCCAGCGGAGGAGACTCCGGGGGACCCTACGTCAGCGGCAATTACGCCGTGGGCACCCACTCGGCAGGGGACACCCCGGACCAAAACGGCAACGTGATCCAAAACTTTGCCGTCGGCGCCACCTTGCGGAACAGTTTGGCCGTACTTCCCGGCTACCAGCTGGAACTGTTCCTCAACAAGCCTGCCGTCACCGCGCCCGCGGCCGGCGGCACCTATGATTCCGGCCAAACCATCACCGGCACCGTGGCAGCGGCTCCGGCGTCCGCTGTCGCAGCCGGGTCCAAGGTCCGGATCACCCTGCAGGGCCAGGGCCCGTTCGAGGTCCCGGTGGACGCCGCCGGCAACTGGAGCTTCACCGCGTCGCAAGGCAAGGATCCGCTCCGCTTCACGGCCGAGACCGTCAACGGGTACAGCCGGTCGGGCGCCAACACCTTCGAGTTCGCGGCCACCCCGCCGGCTCCCACCAGCCCCGCGCCGCCGTCGAGCCCTGCGCCGCCGTCGAACCCCGCCTCGCCGCCTCCCACGAGTCCTCCGGCCGGTATCGCTACCGCAGCCCCGTCGCCGACCCAGGCCACCGCGGCTCCGTCACCCACCCAGACCAGCCCGGCCGTCGTCGTCACGCCGCCGGCCAGTACCCCGGCACCCAGCGTCCCGCCTGCTGGCCTGGCGATCACGGGCGGCGACGGTTCCGCGGGTGCGGGCGGCCTGGCGTACACCGGTGCTACGGCGCTGGTTCCCGCAGCCGTTGCCGCGGCGGCCGCGCTCGCCGTCGGGATCGTGCTTATGGTGCTGGTCAGGCGCCGGAAGCGGGGATCGGACTAGGTTTCGACGGGCTCAAGCACCGGGGGCGGCCGACTTAACCACCGTTACTTGTGGCGGCGCATCAGCAGGTTGGTGATGCGCAGGGTGCAGAGCCGCTGGCCGGCCTCGTTGGTGATCAGAACCTCGTGCGTGGTCAGTGTGCCGCCCAGGTGGATGGGTGTTGCCGTGATGGTTACCTGGCCCTCCCGAGCGGACCGGTGGTGGGTGGCGGAAACGTCCACCCCCACTGCGGTCTTGCCCATGGTGCTCGCGTGGATCACGGCGGCCCAGGAGCCCACGGCCTCGCCGACGGCCAGCGAGGCGCCGCCGTGCAGCAGGCCGAAGGATTGCCGGTTTCCCTCCACCGGCATGGTGGCCACCACCCGCTCCACGGACTCTTCCAGGATCTTCACGCCCATCTTTTCGTCCAGCTCGCCCAGCGTGATTTTCCAGAGTTCATACTGCGACGGCTGGTTGTCGCCGGAATCCTCGTGTGGGGCGCTCATTCGTTCTCCTTTGGTGGCCAATTCAGTCCCGGCCTTCTAGTGTGCGGCACGGCACTTCATGTATGGTGAATATATTACCGAACGGACGGTCAGTAATGACTGCTGTTTGCCTGCCCCAGCGTTGGAAGGACCCGTCAACGATGACCACCACAGCCACAGCTCCCCAGGCCACGGTCGACACCGTGGAGACAGTGCCCAGCTTCGTCAAGGATGCCTGGTGGACGCCCGACGCCGGCTCGTCAGCTTCCGCGGTCCCTGTCCGGGATGCGAGCACAGGGGAGATCCTGGCCAAGGTCAGCACGGAGGGCCTGGACCTGGCCGCCGTCGTCGAATATGGCCGCACCACCGGCCAGGCGGAACTGGGCAAGCTGACCTTCCACCAGCGCGCCCTCAAGCTCAAGGAACTGGCGCAGTACCTGAACGCCCGCCGCGAACACTTCTACGGCTTCTCGTTCCAGACCGGCGCCACCAAGATCGACTCCATGGTGGACATCGACGGCGGCATCGGCGTCCTGTTCACCTTCGGTTCCAAAGGCCGGCGCGAACTGCCCAACGCGCAGGTAGTTGTGGACGGGCCAATGGAGGTGCTCTCCAAGGACGGCTCCTTCGCCGGCGAGCACATCTACACCCGCATTCCCGGCGTTGCCGTCCAGATCAACGCCTTCAACTTCCCGGTCTGGGGCATGCTGGAGAAGTTTGCCCCCGCCTTCCTGGCCGGCGTCCCCACCATCGTCAAGCCTGCCACCCCCACCGGTTACGTTGCCGCGGCCGTGGTCAAAGCCATCGTTGAGTCCAACATCCTCCCGGTTGGCTCGCTGCAGCTCATTTCCGGATCCGTCCGCGGACTGCTGGACGTCCTGGACTACCGCGACCTCGTCGCCTTCACCGGCTCGGCTTCCACCGCAAAGTCGCTCAAGGCGCACCCGAACGTGGTGGAGGGCGGGGTAAGGTTCACCTCCGAGACGGACTCCCTGAACGCTGCCATCCTTGGCCCGGACGCGGTGGAGGGCACCCCGGAATTCGATGCGTTCGTCAAGTCCGTAGTCACCGAAATGACCGTCAAAGCCGGCCAGAAGTGCACCGCCGTCCGCCGCGCCATCGTGCCGCAGGAGCTGGTTCCCGCCGTCACCGCCGCGATCGGCAAGCGCATTTCGGAACGCGTCGTCCTGGGCGACCCCCGCGGCGAGGGCGTCACCATGGGCGCACTGGCGTCCGTGGAACAGTTGAAGGACGTCCGGGCGGCCGTCCAGTCCATGCTCGACGCCGGCGGTGAGCTTGCGTACGGAACCCTCGATTCGCCGTCGGTCACCTCGGCCGACGGAACCACCGGGGTAGTGGCCGGCGGCGCCTTCATGGCCCCCGTCGTCCTGAACTGGGAAAACCCCGAAGCGGACGCGATCCACTCACTCGAAGCGTTCGGGCCGGTATCGTCCGTGATCGGCTACCGCGACTTGGCCGACGCCGTCCGCCTCGCCGCCCGCGGCGGAGGCTCCCTGGTGGCCTCGGTCTGCACCAACGACCCCGCGGTGGCACGGGAGTTGGTCACCGGAATCGCCGCGCACCACGGCCGCGTCCTGATGCTGAACCGGGAGGACGCCCGTTCGTCCACCGGCCATGGATCACCGGTGCCGCACCTGGTCCACGGAGGCCCGGGGCGCGCAGGAGGCGGCGAGGAACTCGGTGGTATCCGGTCGGTGCTGCACCACATGCAGCGCACCGCCATTCAGGGCTCACCCAACATGCTCACCGCCGTCACCGGCGTCTGGCATACCGGGGCGGACCGCAACTTCACTGTGGAAACCGAAGGCGCGCACCCGTTCCGGAAATCCCTTGCCACGCTTCGAATCGGCGATGCCGTCCGCTCTGACCTGCGGCAGGTCACGCTGGAGGACATCACCGCGTTTGCCAACTCCACTGGCGACACCTTCTATGCCCACACCAACCGGGAAGCGGCGGAAGCCAACCCGTTCTTCCCGGGCATCGTGGCCCACGGCTACCTGCTGCTGAGCTGGGCCGCGGGACTTTTCGTTGAGCCGGCTCCGGGCCCTGTGCTGGCCAACTACGGCCTGGAGAACGCCCGTTTCCTCACCCCCGTGGCTGCCGGGGACTCCATCCGGGTCACCCTCACGGCCAAGAAGATCACCCCGCGCGAAACGGATGAGTTCGGCGAGGTGGCCTGGGACGCCGTCCTGACAAACCAGAACGACGACATCGTGGCCACCTACGACGTCCTCACCCTCGTCGAAAAGTAACCCGCAACGCCCGCTCACTTGTTGCGGCTTCCGCCGGGACACCCGCTCACTTCTTTCGGGAAAGTGAGCGGGCGTTTGGGGTTTGAGGGTCGAAAGTGAGCGGGCGTTGGGGTTTTGGGGGTCGAAGGTGAGCGGGCGTTGTGGGGGAGGGGCTTTTCCGGCAGCCCGGGCGTAAGATTCTGCCCGTAGGAGGTGGCCGCATGAACCTTAGAATGAGCACAGCCACAACCATCCTGCCAGTCGACAACGCAGCCCGCGCCCGCAGCTTCTACACCGAAAAGCTCGGACTCCCGCACCGCGGAATGACAGACGATGGAAGCGAATTACTCGGCACCGACGGCGGCCCCATGCTGCAGTTGATGCCCGTCTCCGATGGCAAGCACTCCGAGCACACAGCGCTGAGCTTCGAGGTAGCCGACATTGAGGGGACCGTGCGTGACATGGAGGCCAGGGGTGTGATGTTCCAGGACTATGACCTTCCCACCCTGAGGACGGAAAACCACATCTGCACCACGGAATCCGAAAAATGCGCGTGGTTCATGGACACCGAGCACAACATCCTCTGCGTCCACCAGAACCTCGCGGCCAATCCGGAATACCAGGTCTAGGCGCCCAGAAACAGCCGCTGAAACACAGGCAGCAGGGGTGCCCCGGTCGGATCGGGGCACCCCTGCTGCCTGTGGTGGACGCTTTGGAACCTGGTGGTCAGTTCTCGGCGCCGCCGTGCAGGCCGTCGTCGCTGCTGTCATCCTCGCGGCCGGTACCGTGGCCTTCTTCGCTGCGGTCGGAGAGGTCCATGTTGCCGCGGGCCTCTTCCATGGTGGGGCCTCCCGGCGGGACGCTGTAGGTGTCCGGGCGGATACCGTGCGATTGTTCCTCGATCAGGGCCTGTTCTTCGCTGAACCGGATGGCGTTGGCCTCGTCGCCCGAATCACCGGCGATGTCTTCGCGGAGCTTTGAGGGATCCGGAACGATGTACCCTGCCTCGGGCTCTTCCTTGGGATGGCTCATCTTAATTTCCTTCCAGCGGGTGGTGGCTTCCTACCACCGTAGCGGGGGAGCCGGGAAAATACCAAGCACGCTTATTATCAGCGGTGATGCGTGCTGGACCAGCCTCCTATCCTTTGCTGTGCAGGCCGTCGAACGCGACGGTGATGACGTCGTCGGCGAGCTTTTCCGGGAAAGCGAGCCGCCCGGCTTGTACCACTCCACGATGGAGTTGATCATGCCAAACAGCAGGCGCGAGACGGTACGGGGATCAATGTCTGCGCGCAGCGATCCCTCATCGCGGGCAGCCGAAATCAGGCCGGCCACCTTGTGGTCGAAGGTCCGCCGCCGTTCCATGGCGTCCCGTTCGATCTCGGTGTTGCCGCGCAGGCGCAGCAACAGGGTGACGAACGGCAGGCGCTCCACGAGCACGGCCACCGTTTGCCGCAGCACGAACTCGAGCCGGGCGTCGGCCGCCCCGGAAGTGGCCTCAGGCTGCTCCAGGATGGCTTCAAGTCCGCCCAGTGCATGGTCCAGGGCGAGCTTGAGCAGGTCGCCCTTGGACGGCACATGGTGGTAGATAGCGGACTTGGAAATGCCCAGGTTCTCGGCCAGGATGCCCATCGAGGTTGCGTCATAGCCGTGCCGGTTGAAGACGTCAACGGCGATGCGCAGCACGGACTGCTGGTCATAGCCGGGGCGGCCCCGCTTGGTGCCGCCGGCGGCTGTGCCGTTGGCGGCTGGGGTGTCGGTGGTGCTGGCAGTTCTGCTGGCGCTGGGCATAGTGGCTAGTTTCTCACGAACGGTCGGTAAGTCCGGGGACGGCGCAGCACCACCGAAACGATTAAGCCTTCGGGCGGAGGTCGTAAATGCGGCGCAGCTTGCCGTTGGACCGCTCCAGCGAACCCGGTTCCACCACGTCCACGGTGCACGAAGAACCCACGTGGATCTTGATCTGCTCCTTCAAGGTGCGGGCCGCCGTCGTGCCCTGCTCATTGGTGACGGCGTCCCGGCGCTCGATCCGGACGGTCAGCTGGTCCATCCGCTGGCCCTCGGGCCGGGTGAGCTCGAGCTGGAAGTGCGGGCTGAGTTCGGGGATGCGGAGGGCGATTTCTTCGATCTGGGACGGGAAGAGGTTCACCCCGCGCAGGATGATCATGTCGTCGCTGCGGCCGGTGATGCGGCCCATCCGGCGGTGCGCGGGGCGGGCAGTTCCCGGGAGCAGGCGGGTGAGGTCCTTGGTGCGGTACCGGATGATCGGCAGCGCTTCCTTGGTGAGCGAGGTGAACACCAGCTCGCCGTGTTCGCCGTCGCGCAGGACGTTCTCCTTGCCGGCCACCGGGTTGAAGGCGTCGATGATCTCGGGGCGGAAGTGGTCCTCCCAGATGTGGCTGCCGTCCTGGGTTTCCACGGCTTCGCCGGCGACGCCCGGGCCCATGACCTCGGACAGGCCGTAGATGTCGCAGGCCTTGATGTCCATCATCACTTCGAGCTCGTGCCGCATCTCCTGGGTCCACGGTTCGGCGCCCAGGACCGCAAACTTCAGCGAGGTGGAGGCGGGGTCGATGCCCATGTGCGCCATCGCGTCGGCGATGGTCAGCAGGTAGGTGGGGGTGGCCAGGATGGCGTCCGGCTTGAAATCCTGGATCAGCTGGATCTGGCGTTCGGTCTGGCCGCCGGACATGGGGATGACGGTGCAGCCCAGGGCTTCGGCGCCGGCGTGGGCTCCCAGGCCGCCGGTGAACAGGCCGTAGCCGTAGGCGTTGTGGACCTTCATGCCGGGGCGGATGCCGGAGGCGCGGAAGCTGCGGGCCACCAGTTTGGCCCAATCGGCCAGGTCCTGCTTGGTGTAGCCGACGACGGTGGGCCGGCCCGTGGTGCCCGAGCTGGCGTGGATCCGGGCTACTTGGCTTTGCGGTACGGCGAACATGCCGAAGGGGTACTCGGCGCGGAGGTCGTCCTTGGTAGTGAAGGGAAAGTTGCCCAGGTCTTCAAGCTCGCGCAGGTCGCTGGGGTGGATGCCGGCGTCGTCGAACTTGCGCTTGTACAGCGGCACCCGGTCGTAGGCGTAGGCCACCGTGTGCTGCAGGCGGCTGAGCTGGAGGGCTTCGAGTTCGTCGCGGGAGATGGTCTCTTCGCGGTCCAGGCCAGGGTCGATGCCGGCAGCGGCGGGGGTTTCGGGGGCATGCAGGGTCATGGTTTTCCTACTTCTTGGGGATGGTGCGGCTGCGTCCACGGAACTCGGCGATGAGCTCGCCCGGGGAGCTGGGGTGGGTTTTGGAGGCCGCGGCGGCGTCGGCGGCAAAGATCTGGATGTCGTACAGGCCGCTGCGCCCCGCGCTGGAGCGGCGGTCCGCGACGGCGGTGAGCACCTGGCCGCGGAATGCCGGTTTGAGGAAATTGATGTCGACGCCGGACGCCACGGTGATGGTGTTTTCCTCGCCCGGTGCAGGCTGGATGGGGTTGCACGCGAGGGCGAAGGCGGTGTCGCCGAAGGCGAAGATCATTCCGCCGTGGGCCATGCCGAAGCCGTTGAGCATTTCCTGCCGGAGGGTCATCCGGATGGTGGCGTGGCCGTCGCTGAGCGCGAGGACCTCGATGCCCATCCATTCGGAGGCGTAGTCGTTTTCCAGGAGGGGGTGGGTGGCCCCGGAAAGTGTTGCTTCAGCCATGCGTCATTGCCTCCAGCTTTATTTACCGAATGTTCATTAGGTAATCCCATGAGGGGGTCCGGTGTCAAGGGTGGGCGGCCCGCACATGTGCCCCCGGGCCGCCTGAAGTGCAAGGATGGGAGGACCGGCACGAGCAAGCACAGCAAAGGGCGGACCATGGCCAAAGGCATCTACGTCAGCGCAACCACCCCTGGGTCGGGCAAGTCCCTGGTGGCCTTGGGCCTGGCGGACACCCTGCACCGGCACGCGGACAGGATCGGCTTCTTCAAGCCCGTGGTCCACGGCCCCTCCGCAGCGGACGACCCCATGGTGGCGTTGATGAAGGCACGGTTTGCCCTGGATGACGACCTGTGCCGCGGCGGCCTGACCTATGCGGAGGTCCGCGAACTCCTTGCGGCAGGCAACCGCGCGGAGATCGACGCCCTGTGCGTGGAAATCTACGCCGACATCGCCCGGCACTGTGATGTGGTGATCGTGGAGGGGACGGACCTGGTGGGCCAGGACTCCGCCGTCGAGTTTGACCTGAACGCCCGGCTGGCCAACAACCTGGCCACGCCCGTGGTGGCCGTGGTGGGCGCCAAGGGGCGGACCGTCGCCGAGACTGCCGCCGCCGTTGAAGTTGCCCGCAAGGAGCTTGCCGCCGAACGCTGCTCGCTGCTGGCCATCATGGTCAACAGGGCGGACGCCGCGGACCTGGATGCCATTGCGGCGGCGTTGAAGCCGGGGGCCTCCGGTCGGCCCGTGTACATCCTGCCCGAACTCGAAGAGATCGCCCGGCCCACCACAGGGGAGGTGGCAGCGGCCCTGCGTGTCCGGCAGATCGCGGGAACCCCGGACATGGAGCGCGACGTCAAGGACATCAAGGTTGCCGCCATGAACGTGGGCAACTTCCTGAATGTCCTCGACGAGGGGGCCCTGGTGATCGTGCCCGGGGACCGTGCGGATGTGATGGTGGCCTGCCTGGCATCCTCCTTCTCGCCTGAGTTTCCCGTGGCCTCCGCGCTGATCCTCACCGGCGGCCTGGCACCGGATGCCAACATCTACCCGCTCCTGGCGCAGGCGCCCTTTCCAGTGTTCGCGGCGGACGAGGACACCTACCAGACGGCGCGCCGGGTCTCCGAGGTCCGCAGCGAGATTTGGTCCGGGCACCGCCGCAAGGTGGCGTCGGCGCTGGGGCTCTGGTCCCGCCGGGTGGATGAAGCCGAACTGGTGGAGCGGCTGCACCTTCCGCGGGCCGAACGGATGACCCCGTTGCGGTTCCTGCACGACCTGATCGAACGCGCCCGGGCCCAGCGCCGCCATGTGGTCCTGCCCGAGGGCACCGATGTCCGGATCCTTCGCGCAGCCGAGATCCTCCACCGGCGGGACGTCTGCGACCTCACCCTCCTGGGGCCCGAATCGGACGTCCGCGAGCTGGCCGCAGCCAACGGCATCGACCTGTCGGGAATCACCGTCGTCGATCCCGCCACCTCGGAGCTGCGGCAGAAATTCGCCGAGAAGTATGCCGAGCTGAGGGCCCACAAGGGCGTGGACCTGGCCAAGGCCCTGGAGATCATGCAGGACGTCAGCTACTTCGGCACCATGATGGTCCAGCTGGGGGTGGTGGACGGCATGGTGTCAGGCGCCGCGCACACCACCGCGCACACCATCCGGCCCGCGCTGGAGTTCGTGAAGACCCGCGAGGGCGTGAAGATCGTGTCCTCGGTGTTCCTGATGCTCATGCCGGACCGGGTGCTGGTGTACGGGGACTGTGCCGTGAACCCGGATCCGAACGTCGAGCAGCTGGCGGACATTGCCTTGGCCTCGGCCGAGACCGCCGCCCAGTTCGGGGTGGAGCCGCGGGTGGCCATGCTCTCGTACTCGACCGGCGGCTCGGGGTCCGGTGAGGCGGTGGACGAGGTACGGCAGGCCACCGAACTGGTGCGCGCCCGCCGGCCCGACCTCGCCGTGGAGGGGCCCATCCAGTACGACGCCGCCGTTGACGCCTCCATTGCCGCGTCCAAGATGCCAGGGTCCTCCGTGGCCGGCCAGGCGACGGTGTTCATCTTCCCGGACCTGAACACCGGCAACAACACGTACAAAGCAGTCCAGCAAAGCTCCGGCGCCGTCGCCGTGGGCCCGGTCCTGCAGGGGCTGCGGAAGCCGGTCAACGACCTCTCCCGCGGCTGCACGGTGGAGGACATCGTCAACACCGTGGCCATCACCGCCATCCAGGCGCAGGCCCGCGATGCCGGGCAGGAACGGGCGCAGGTCCCTGCAGGGACGCCGGCGTCCTAAGGCGCCACCCACAACGGACGACGCCGGCACATTCGCCAGTGCCGGCGTCGTCCTTTTGCTTGGGGCGGGGAAATCCTAGGCGGCTGCCTTGACCGGCAGCGGCTGGATCTTGCCGATGACGAACAGGTAGTTGGCGGCCCCGATGAGGGAAATTGCGCCGATCACGGCCAGCGGCGCCACGAAGGATCCGGTCTGGTCCACCAAGACGCCGATCAGGATGGGCGTGAAGATGCCGGCCAGGTTGGAAGCGAAGTTCTGCAGCCCGCCAATGGAACCGACGTGGCGTGAACTCGGTGCGACATCAGCCGGCAGCGACCAGATGCCGGTGGCGGCGACCGTGAGGCTGGAGTAGGCAATGGACAGCAGGGCCAGGGCCATCCAGGCCTCCGGAACCAATGCGGCAAACATGATGACGGAGCCGCCGGCCAGGCCGCCGGCGATTGCCGTCTTGCGGACCTTGCTGACGGGGGATCCTGCCCGCACGGCACGGTCCGCCAGGTAGCCGCCGAGCCAGCCGAACAGGACGGCGCAGATGCCGGGGATCGCGCCGAAGAAGCCGAGCTTGAGGAGGTCGAAGCCGCGTTCCTTGACCAGGTAGCTGGGGAAGAACGTGATGAAGAAATAGATGGCACTGTTCAGGCAGAAGAAGCCGAACATCATGCTGAGGATGGTCCGGTACTTGAAGAGCGAACGCCAGGGGAGCTTGGCCGCGTTTTCGTCGTCGCTTGCCGCCCCGCGGGCGCCGCCCTCCTGGATGTAGCTGACTTCGGCGGCATTGGCGCCGGTGTGCTCCTCCGGGTTGCGGTAGTACTTCCACCACACGGCTGCCCAGATGATTCCAAGGATGCCGATGATGATGAACACCGCGTGCCAGGACGTGAACGCGACAATCAGGGTGACGATCGGCAGCGCGATCACTGCTCCCACCCGCGAACCGGAGTCCCAGATGCTGGTGGCGAAGGCGCGTTCGCGGACCGGGAACCAGGTGGCCACCACCTTGGCCGCGGTGCTGGGGGCCGGGCTTTCGCCGACGCCCAGGAGGAAGCGGGCCGCAAAAAGCGACCAGAAGCTGGAAGCGGCTGCCGTGACCATGGTGAAGACGGACCACCAGAGGGCGGCCAGGAAAAATGAGCGGCGCGGTCCCACCTTGTCCACGTACCAGCCGGCGGCGAGCTGGAAGAAGTCGTAGGCCCAGAAGAACGCAGCAAAGATCAAGCCTTGTTGGGTGGCACTGAGTTCAAAATCCTTGCCCATGAAGGGCAGGGCGACGCTGAGGCTGGAGCGGTCAAGGTAGTTGATGCTCAGGCCAATGAAGGCAAGCCAGATGATCACCCAGCGTTTGCGGGTCATGAGGCGGGGTTGCCGGGATGAGGTGGTGATGGAGGTTTTACTTCCGAGCGTAGTCATGCGGTCTCCTTCGACATATACATGGCTTCGGGTGCGGTGCGCACGGCGGGAGGGGGAGACGCGGAAGATATCTGCGCCAAAATCATATAGGAATCGGGTTAATCATATAGAAAGTGTGACCCGGATCAAGTCTCCTGCCGAAAAATGCTTCGATGAAGACTGCGGTGCCCCGTGGCTTATGATTCCCCCAAGCGACTTCCCGCCATCCAGTACCAGCAACCCAGTGCAAGAGGTAACCGCGTGCCCCCACGTCAATCGTCCGAAACTTCCCGCGGCAAGGCGGCCGTGCCCGATGTCTATTCGGCGATGCGTGCCTCCATCCTGGAAGGGGAGATTGCGCCCGGCACCCGGATCAACATCGATGCCGTAGCCCGCGGCCTGGGTGTGTCCCAGACGCCCGTCCGTGAGGTGCTGCAGCGTCTTGAGGGCGACAACCTTGTGGTCTACAACCCCGGCCGCGGCTACAGCACCACCCCGTTGCTTGACCTGCCGGAGCTGCGCTCGCTCTTTGAATTCAGGCTCCTTGTGGAGCCGTGGGCAGCCCGGGCCGCGGCCGTGGACCGCCTTGCCAATCCGGCCGGCTCGCTGGAAAGGGAGTTGAGCGGATTCCGGGCCATCATGAAGCGGACCAGCGACCTGCGGCAGGACCTGGTGGCCCATGACACCCGCTTCCATGACACAATCCTTGCCGCCTCCGGCAACCCCGTGGTCCGGCATGCTTTTGCGCAGACCCACTGCCACCTGCACACCTTCCGGCTGTACCCGGCGGACGTGGACGGCGCCATCACCGTGGCTGAGCATACGGCTGTGCGGGAAGCCATTGAGGCCTGCGATCCGGAGCGGGCTGAGGCGGCCATGACCACCCACATCCGCAACTCTTTTGACCGCTTCGCCCAAGCATTCGAGGGTGAGCTGCCGCCGCTGGAGGACGGCGGCCCGCCGCGCAGGCGCATCATCACATCCTAGGAATTTGGCGAACAGCCCCGGTCCGCAAGGTCCGGGGTTTTTGCGTTTTCGGTCCGGCGCGCCACTGCAGGGGGTTGACCTGAATCACGCTTCCTATATGATTCTAGAAATTCGTATAGGAATCGAATCTTTCCCTTCTCCAGTTCTCCGAAAGTTGAGATCCATGCCTTCCATCACGTCCATCAACACCCAGGACGTCCGCTTCCCCACGTCCCTTGAGCTTGACGGTTCAGACGCGGTCAACGTAGACCCCGATTACTCCGCTGCCTACGTGGTCATCCGCACCGATGCGGGCGATGAGGGCCACGGCTTCGTCTTCAGCTGCGGCCGCGGCAATGACATCCTGACGTCCGCGATTGACGCCTACACCCGCCTGCTGGTGGGCCGCGACATCGATGAGCTCATCGGCGACCTCGGCTCGGCCTCCAGGCTCCTGGTCCATGACTCCCAGCTGCGCTGGCTCGGACCCGAGAAGGGCGTCACCCAGATGGCCTGCGGCGCCCTGGTCAGCGCTCTGTGGGACATCCGTGCCCGCCGGGAAAACAAGCCGCTCTGGCTCCTCCTCGCCGAAATGACACCCGAAGAACTGGTCAGCGTGGTGGACTTCACCCACATCCGCGACGCCCTCAGCCCCGAAGAAGCCCTCGAGATCCTCCGCGCCGGCCAGGAAGGCAGGGACCAGCGCATCGCCGAACTCAAGGCCGGCGGCTTCCCCGCCTACACCACCTCCCCGGGCTGGCTGGGATACAGCGACGAGAAGCTGGTCCGGCTGAGCAAGGAGGCCGCAGCCGACGGCTTCTCCATGATCAAGCTCAAAGTGGGCGGGGACATCGACGACGACCGCCGGCGGATGGCCCTGGCCCGCGACGCCGTGGGCGCGTTGCCCATCGCCATTGACGCCAACCAGCGGTGGGAGGTGTCCGAGGCGGTTGAATGGGTCAACCAGCTCGCGGAATTCAACCCGTACTGGATCGAGGAACCCACCAGCACGGACGACATCCTGGGCCACGCAGAAATCCGCAGGGGAGTGGCGCCGGTCCGGGTGGCCACCGGTGAAGCCGTGGCAAGCCGCATCGTGTTCAAGCAGCTGCTCCAGGCCGGTGCCATCGACGTGCTTCAGCTCGACTCCACCAGGGTGGCCGGCGTCAACGAGAACATCGCCATCCTGCTGCTGGCCGCCAAATTCGGGGTGCCCGTCTGCCCGCACGCCGGCGGCGTGGGCTTGTGCGAACTGGTCCAGCACTTCTCCTTCTTCGACTACGCAGTGGTGGGCCGGAGCCAGGAAAACCGCATGATCGAATTCGTGGACCACCTGCACGAGCACTTCGCCGAACCCGTCCGGATCATCAACGGCCGCTACGCCGCGCCCGAACTCCCGGGCACGGGCGCCGAGATGTTCAGCGCCTCCCGCGCCCGCTGGGAATTCCCCAACGGTGCCGGGTGGCAGGAAGTGGGCAACCGCGCCGCCGTGACCGGCGCAGCCCCGGCCCCTGCCGGAGCCGGCCGGTGACCGCCGGAGCAAGTGCCGCCGTCGGCCTCGCCGCGGACCATAGCGCCGGGCCCACCACGCCTGGTGCCCTGGCCGCGGCAGTGGAAGCCGCAGCAGCTGCCTTTGACCAGGGCCGCCGCGTGGATCCGGCTACCCGTGCCGGCTGGCTCGAAGCGATTGCCGCCGGCCTGGAGCAGGACGCCGGCGGACTGGTGGAAACGGCCGTCCGGGAAACCCACCTTGGTACCGCCCGGCTGGAGGGGGAACTGAAGCGGACCGTCTTCCAGCTGCGGCTTTTCGCGGCGGAAATCCGCCAGGGCGAGCACTTTGACGCCACCATCGACCACGAGGACCCGGCCTGGGGCATGGGTCCGCGGCCGGACCTCCGGCGGTACAACGTGCCCCTCGGCGTCGTGGGCGTCTTCGGCGCATCCAACTTCCCTTTCGCGTTCAGCGTGATGGGAGGGGACAGTGCCTCGGCCCTGGCCGCCGGTTGCTCCGTGGTGCACAAGGCACACGACGCACACCGCGAACTCGCCGCCCGCACCGCCCGCGTAGTGGCCGAAGCCCTGGATACCGCCGGGGCGCCGTCGGGCCTGTTCTCCCTGGTGACCGGCCGGCAGGCGGGCGAAGGGCTGGTGGACCACCCCCTGGTCAAGGCCATCGGCTTCACCGGCTCCACCGCGGGCGGCCGTGCCCTGCTCTACAGGATTGCCGCCCGTCCCGAGCCCATCCCGTTCTTCGGCGAACTGGGTGGCATCAACGCCGTCTTCGTGGCACCCAACGCATGGGCGGCCCGGCGCGCGGAGATCCTCACGGGGTACGCCGGTTCCTTCACCCTGGGCATGGGACAGTTCTGCACCAAGCCGGGGCTGCTGTTCGTCCCCGCGGGGGATGCAGCGGGGATCCGCGCCCAGCTGGGGGAGGCCCTGGCCGGTTTCGCTCCGTCCCGGCTCCTGAGCGACCGCCTGCACGCCGGTTACGCGGACGCCGTGGCCACCCTCCGGGACAGTGCCGGCGTGGATGTCCTGGTGCCAGGCGACTTTGCGGAGGAACCGGCCCCCACGGTCCTGCACACCACTGCGGAGGAAGTCCGGAAGGACCCGCACCTGCTCCGGCAGGAGATGTTCGGCCCCGCCAGCCTGGTGGTGGAGTACCGGGACCAGGCCGAACTGCCCGGGCTGGCGGACCTGCTGGAAGGGCAGCTGACCACCACCCTCCAGGCCCAGGAGGACGACGACGTGTCCGAACTCGCTGCCCGGCTTGCAGACATCAGCGGGCGCGTCCTGTGGAACGGGTGGCCCACGGGCGTCACGGTCAGCTACGCCCAGCACCACGGCGGCCCGTACCCGGCCACCACCTCAAACACCACGTCCGTGGGCACGGCCGCCATCCGCCGCTTCCTCCGCCCGGTGGCTTACCAGTCGTTCCCTGCGTCCCGGCTGCCCGAACCCCTGCAGGACAGCAACCCCTGGCGGGTCCCGCAAAGGGTCGACGGCGTATGGCAGCATCCGGCCGGACGCACCTGCGTCGGCGGAGCCGGGAAGGAGGAGCAGCAGTGAGCCCGCTGTCCGGGGCAGCACGTTCCGTCCTTCCCGAGGACGCCGACGCGGCGCTGCTCATAGGCCGGGTCTGGGATGGGGAAACGGCGGGTCCGCGCCCCGTGGCCGTCAGCGGGAACACCGTCTTCGACCTGAACCGCCTGGCCCCCACCGTTGCCGCGCTGATGGAACTGCCGGACCCCGCCGCTGCCGTCCGCGCTGCCCTGCTGGATCCCACCCTCGCCGAACCGCGGTGGGCGGTGCCCGACGTCGTCAACGCCTCCCTGCAGGGTGACCACACCCGCACCCGGCTGCTGGCGCCCATCGACCTCCAGGTCATCAAGGCCTGCGGCGTGACGTTCGTGGACAGCATGATCGAGCGCGTTATCGAGGAACGCTGCGCGGGCGACGCCGGGCGGGCTGCGGAGGTGCGGGAGTTGGTGGGCCGTGCGCTGGGCGGAAGCCTGGCAGACCTCCGGCCCGGCTCGGCGGAAGCCGCTGAAGCCAAGCGGGTCCTGGTCGCCGAAGGGCTGTGGTCGCAGTACCTGGAGGTGGGGATCGGTCCGGACCCCGAGGTCTTCACCAAGGCGCCCGTCCTGTCATCGGTCGGCCTCGGCGATGGAATCGGCATCCCGGCCTTCTCGTCCTGGAACAACCCGGAACCGGAGCTGGTGCTCATTGCCACCGCCGGCGGGCGGGTGGTGGGTGCCACGCTGGGCAACGACGTCAATCTGCGGGACGTGGAAGGCAGGAGCGCCCTGCTGCTGGGCAAGGCCAAGGACAACAACGCATCCAGCGCGCTGGGGCCGTTCATCAGGTTGTTCGACGGGACCTTCACGCTGGAGACGCTGCGCGATGAGGAGATCCTGCTGCGCGTGGACGGTCCGGACGGGTACCTGCTGGAGGGCCGGAACAGCGTTGCCCGCATCAGCAGGCCCTTCGAGGAACTCGTGGCCGCCACCCACGGCAAGCACCACCAGTATCCGGACGGCTTCGCGCTGTTCACGGGGACCCTTTTTGCGCCCACCCAGGACCGGGACGAGCCGGGACAGGGCTTCACCCACAAGCACGGCGATGTGGTCACCATCCGCAGCCGCCACCTGGGCGCCCTGGTCAACACAGTCGGTCCATGCGAGGAACTGCCGGAATGGACCTTCGGCCTCCGCCGGCTCTTCGAGTACCTGGCGGGGCAGGGACAGGGCGCCTGCGCCTAGTCTTTTACGGATAAAGGACGACGACGGCACTTTCGCAAGTGCCGTCGTCGTCCTTTGGAATGGGGGAGCCTAGCTGTTGTCCGGCTTGGCTATGCTCTCCGGATCTTCCTCCTTGGCAGGCTCGTCGGAGAGGCCCTGCGGGGTCAGGTCAAGGTCCTCCGGGTGCTCCGGTGCCTGCGGGGCCTCGCCGGTTTCGGCGGCCTTGAGGTTGCCCGTATCGTCCAGGGCGGGGTTGGCCCCCTCCACCACGGTGGGGTCTTTCTTCCCGGAGCCGGAGCCCGCATTGAGCGGGGCGGTGCTGCTGGATCCCGTGTTGGTGGGGTCGTTTTCGTCGATCGAAGTGGGCTCGCTCGTCATGGAAATGTCCTCTCGCCGTGGTCCAGCCTTGTCCGCCGACCATAGGCACACCCGGGGTGCATGCGCAAGGAAAGAGTGCACTCATCAGCTACCATCACTGGCATGCCCGGTACAGCCATTACCACCGCCTTCATCCCCGTCCGCGACCCTCAAGTGGCGGCCCACTGGTACAGCCGCATGCTGGGACTCACCGTCGCGGACGCGAACCGATTCTCGGCGCTCCTTGCCGGCAGCGGAACCGCATCCGTAACGCTGATGGGCCCGGAGAGCGGCATCCAGGTTTCCCCGGGGCTGTCCTGGGCGACGTGCAACTTCACAGTCGATGACCTGGACGCCAAGCGCGCAGAGCTGGCGGAGCAAGGCGTCCCGGTGGGGTCCATTACGGGCTCGCCGGACGTCTGCCTCTTCTTCACGGCCCAGGACCCGGACGGGAACACGCTGCTGCTGACCGACCGTTAGCGGCGCCACCTATAGTGGGGTTTGAACTGCTGACGCCAGGCTGAGGAGGCCCCGCATGCTCGTGCTCGTCATCAACTCCGGCTCGTCGTCGCTGAAGTACCAGGTCCGCGACGTCGCCGCCGGGACGGTCCTCACCGAGGGGCTGATCGAGAAGATCGGGATGGGCAACGGTGGCGGAGGGGACGGCGAGATCGAGGGCCCGCGGGACCACGCGGAGGCCCTGGAGCAGGTGGACGCCGCCATCCACCAGGAACTTGGCGGCCTGGAACTGGGCGCGGTGGGCCACCGGGTGGTGCACGGCGGCGAGCGGTTCGCCGAACCCGTGCTGATCGACAACGAGATCACCCGCGCCATCGAACGCCTCAACCCGCTGGCGCCGCTGCACAACCCCGCCAACGTCCTGGGCATCCGCGCCATCACCAGGAAATGGCCGGTCATGCCGCAGGTGGCCGTGTTCGACACCGCCTTCCACCGGACCCTGCCCGAGCACGCCTGGCGCTACGCCGTCCCCGATGAGCTCTACACCAACCACGGGATCCGCCGGTACGGCTTCCACGGCACCTCGCACGAGTACGTTGCGCGCCGGTCCGCTGCTCTGCTGGACCTCCCCACGGAGGAGTTCGACGGCGTCATAGCCCACCTGGGCAACGGCGCCTCGGTCACCGCCATCCGGGGCGGACACTCCGTGGACACCTCCATGGGCTTCACCCCGCTCGAAGGCCTGGTGATGGGCACCCGCTCGGGCGACCTTGACCCCTCCATCCTGGTGTTCCTGGGCCGCGCCGGGTGGACGCCGGAAGACATCGACTCCATGCTGAACCGGGAATCCGGGCTGAAGGGCCTGGCCGGCAACAATGACATGCGCACCGTGGTGGAGGCCGCCGAATCCGGGAACGCCAAAGCCGCGATGGCGCTGGCGGTGGCGTCCTACCGGCTGGCCAAGTACATCGGTGGGTACCACGTGGCCGTCGGCGGTGCCAAGGCGCTGGTATTCACTGCCGGGATTGGCGAGAATTCCTCCCAGTTCCGGGCGCTCGTCGCCGACCGGCTGGGTGCCCTGGGCATCGAGCTCGACGCCGGCCTGAACGCCAAACGGTCAAAGGAGCCGCGCCTGGTATCCGCCCCGTCCTCAGCCATCCCCGTCCTGGTGGTTCCCACGGATGAAGAACGTGCGATCGCCGAGGCGACGGCCGCCGTCGTCGGCTCAAACAGGTAACCGGAATGCCGGAGATCCTGCTGCCCATCCGCACCGACCGGCTGGTCCTGCGGCGCTTCGAAGGCCGCGACCTGGACGCCTTCCACGCCTACCATTCACTCGCGGAGACTGCCCGGTTCCTGCCGGGACCGGCCAAAAGCTACACCAAGTCCATGGAGTACGTGGGCAAGTACGCCAACTTCGTGTACGAAAAGGAGGGCGACTGGTTGTCGCTGGCCATCGAGGCCAAGTACGAGCCGGGACTTCTGGGCGAAGTGGTACTGAAGTGGCTCCCGGGCCGCGGGCAGGCGGAGATCGGCTGGTCCACGGCACCGCAGGCGCGCGGCAAAGGGTACGCCACCGAGGCGGCAGCGGCGGTCCTGGACCTCGGCTTCGGGGAGCTCGGCCTGCGCCGGATTGAGGCCCGGCTGGATGAGCTCAACACCGCCTCCGCCGCGCTCTGCCATCGGCTGGGGATGCGGCTGGAGGCACGGCATGTGGACAAGTGGTTCTACAAAGGCCAGTGGGCCACCGAACTGGTCTACGCCGTCCTGGCCGACGAATGGAGCGGGGAAAGGAACCCTACGCCCGGCCCTTGAGGATCAGGTTCCAGTAGATCTTTGGGAAGAGGTCCCGGTCCACCACCCAGGACAGCCTGCTTTCATTCCAGGTGGGAACGTGCGGGATGCTGGGCTTGACCCGGTACTGGTCGTCGAATTCGGCGAACACCACGGTGTCCCGCGATACCGTGAACGGGCACACCGAGTACCCGTCATACTGTGTGCGCAGGGGCTTTCCCTTGCGGGCGGCCACCAGGTTCTTCGCCAGGACCGTGGCCTGCTTTCGCAAGGCGCCGCCGGACTTTGAGTTGGTGGTCCCCGCAGCGTCGCCCAAGGACCACACATTTTCATACCGCAGGTGCCGCAGCGTCTGGCGGTCCACCTCCACAAAGCCGCCGGAGCCACCGGCGGCCGGCAGGTCCGTGGCCTTGAGCCAGTCCGGGGCGGACTGGGGCGGGACGGCATTGAGGACGTCGTAGGTAAGCTCTTCGGTGGTGTTGGCGGCGTGGTTGCGGATGGTTGCCCTGCGCTCGCCGGGGTTGACCGCGACCAGTTCGCTGTTGGTCCACAGCTCGATCCCGTACTCGGCGATCTTCCGGTCCAGCTCCCGGTCCACCTCAGGTACCCCGAAGACGGTGGGGTACGGCTGCACCATCACCACCCGGATCTTGTCCAGGACGCCCTGCTCCCGCCAATAGTCGCAGGCAAGGTACATGGGCTTCTGGCTGGCTCCGGCGCATTTGACGGGCCCGGCGGGCATGGTGAACACGGCGGTGCCGGAGGCCAGGCCGCTGAGCAGGGTCCAGGCCTTGGGGGCAAGGTCGAACTCGTAATGGGAGGCGCCGTGTGGCGAGTACACGGCGTCGGCAAGGCCTGGAACGGCGTCCCAGTCATACTGCAGCCCAGGGCACACCACCAGCTGCCCGTAGCCAACGGAGGCTCCGGACGCCAGGGTGACCGTGTTCGCGTTGGCGTCCACGTCCACCGCCGCATCCCGGATCCAGGTTACGCCCGCCGGGGTCACCGACTCCTGGGTCCGGACGGCTTCCCGGGCCTGCGCCCGGCCGCCTGCGATGTGCGAGAACAGCGGCTGGTAGAGGTGGTGGTCCTTGGGTTCGACCACCGCCACATCCTGGACGCCGTAGCGCTGCAACCTGGCCGCCAGCGAGATGCCGGCGTTGCCGCCACCGATAATGACAACCTCGTGGCGGGCAGCCACGGGCCTACTTCTTTTCGGTCAGGGCGGATGCCTTGTGCGCCGCGCGGGCGCCGGTCTTGGCCGATTCCACCACATACTGCGGCTCATCCTCGCTGGCGCGGTGCGTGTTGCCGTCGAGTTCGAAATCGCTGGTCTTCTTTTCCACGATCTTGCCGTGGGTCTTGCCTTGTGAGGTGTTCCACTCCACGTGCGTTCCCTTGCTTAATGACATGCCTGCCCCTTTTGGTAGCCCGGATCGGAAAACAAGTGCCCCACAATGGTAAGCATGATGAGCATTTCCGGGAACAGGGCGGTGCCGAGCAGCCGCTACCGCTTCAGCCCGGCGCCGGGCAGCAGCTCGGTGGCGCCCAGGGCGTCGGCGATGAAGGCGTAGTCCCACGCACGCTCACGCCACTGCACATAGCGCCCGGAGGCCCCGCCGTGGCCGCCGTCCATCTCGATCTTCATGACGATGGGCTCGGAACCGGTGGTCTTGTTCCGGCAGCCCTGCACCCATTTGGCGGGCTCGACGTACAGGACCCGGGTGTCGTTGAAGGACGTCACGGCCGCGATCTTGGGGTAAGCGACCGCCCGCACATTCTCGTACGGCGAGTAGGACTTCATGTACGCGTAGGCCGCAGGGTCGGTGATGGGGTTGCCCCATTCCTCCCACTCCAGGGCGGACAGTGGCAGGTCCGGATCCAGGATGCTGGTGAGCGGATCCACGAACGGCACCTGCGCCACGATCGCCGCATATTTCTCCGGTGCCATGTTGGCCACGGCACCCATCAGCAGGCCGCCCGCGGAACCGCCCAGGGCCGCGATCCGCGCCGGGTCCACCCAGCCCGAGCCCGCCAGCCAGTCCGTGGCGTCGATGAAATCGGTGAACGTGTTCTTCTTGGTGAGCTTCTTGCCGTCCTCGTACCAGTGCCGCCCCAGTTCGCCGCCGCCACGGATGTGGGCGATCACGAACACCACGCCGCGGTCCAGCAGGGACAGCCGGGCGATGCCGAATCCGGGGTCCATGCTCATCTCGTAGGAGCCGTACCCGTAGACCAGGCCCGCCGCCGTCGCATCCTGCTTGACGCCCTTGTGCCGCAGGACGGACAGCGGGATGCGCGTGCCGTCGCCGGCGGTGGCCCATTCGCGGGTGGCGATGTAGTCGCTTCCGTCGTAGCCGCCCAGGACCGGGCTTTCCTTGCGCAGCAGCAGGTCGCCGGACGGCAGTTCGGGGGTGGGGAGGACGAAGTCGTAGATCCGCGACGGCGTGAAGTAGGACGTATATCCAAGCCGGATCACCGGAGCGTCGTAGTCCGAGCCGCCCACCCCGGCGGTGTAAAGCTCCTCATCGAAGGCCGGCTCCACCGGGGCCTGCTGCGCGGGCGTGCCCAGCCCGGCCAGCCCCATCACCTGGACCCGCTCGATGGTGTCCTTGCGGACGGAGACGATGAGGTGCGTGGAGGTGACGCCCGCGCCGTTGACGCGGACGTCGTCGGAATGCTCGACGACGGTCTGCCAGGTCTGTTCGGCCAGCGGTTTGTGCAGCTCAGCCGGGTCCGTCAGGGAGACCATCGAGTTGATGGCGCCGCGGTTGTGGGTGAGCAGGATCTTGTCTTCGCCGTCCAGCATGAAGGGTTCTGCCTCGTAAAGGATGCGTTCGTCCCGCGAAATGACGGTGCTGACCGTTGCGGCGGGGTCGTCGAAACGGAGCAGCCGGGTTTCGCTGTACTCCGAGCAGCCAATGCCGAGCACCAGGTAGCGCCGGTCCGCGGAGAAGCTCGAAGCCCAGCCACATGGCGGGATCGTCCTCCTGGTAAACCACGGTGTCGTCGGCCACGGGCGTGCCCAGGACGTGGGACTTCACCTGGTAGGGGCGCCAGGTCTCATCCACCACCGTGTAGAAGAGGCGGGTGCCGTCGGGGGAGAACGAGATGCCGTAGAAGATGTTCTCGATGACATCCGGCAGCAGCGTGCCGGTGCGAAGGTCCTTGATCCGGAGGGTGAAGCGCTCATCGCCGGAGTTGTCCACCGCGTAGGCGTAGAGGTGGCCGTCAATGGTGACGGCGGTACCGCCCACCGAGAAGAACGGCTTGCCCTCGGCTTCGACGTTGCCGTCCAGCAGGACTTCTTCGCCCGGGATGCCCACGCCGGCCTCCACGGCCGGCGGAGTCCAGTCGGCCACCTTGTCCCCGGTGTCCTGCGCCTTCACCCGGCAGTGGATGCCGTATTCCTTGCCCTCTGCCGAGCGGCTGAAATACCACCAGCCGTCCTTCCGGTGCGGGACGGAAAGGTCGGTTTCCTGGGTGCGGCCCTTGATCTCCTGGAATATGGCCTCGCGGAGCGGCTCCTGGCCGGCGGTGACCGCTTCCTGGTACTCGTTTTCGGCCCGCAGGTGCGCCACCACCTCCGGGGATTCCTTGTCCCGGAGCCACTCGTAGTTGTCCACGAAGGTCTCCCCGTGGTGGGTGCGTTCGGTGGGAATCTTCTTGGCAACCGGGGGTGCCGGGACGGAGGTGCCGGTGGAATCCTGCAGCGGGGTGGAGGTCATGGATTCAATATATAGACCCGTCCCTGCAAGTCCGCAGGCCGTTCGCTGACGGGGGAGCCGGGGGGACCGGGACGGGTGGTTGCCGGGGCATGTCCGGCGTATCCTGATCAGTCCAAGGCACATCTGCCCAGCCTGAGAGGGGAAGTTCCATGACCATCCCGCCAGTGCACGAACCTGAGCCGTTTCCACCCGAACCCGGACCGGAGCCCAGTTCCCCGGATCCCACCCAGCCCCGCCCGCCCGGGCCGCCGTCGCCAAATCCGTTCCCCGCACCGCCGGCGCCGGGACCGTTGCCCGTTCCCGATCCCGGGCCGGCGCCGCTCCGGCCGGACCCCACCAGGGACTGACCCCACGGGCACTTGAAGGCCCGCGCCCGGAGTGCTACAAAATCAGTATCAGACAACAAAAGCTCGGGAGGCGGGCAAACCTGTTGACTGCCTTATGGGGCGGATCGCCAAACTGTGCACGCCACAGCGCCAGACAGCGCATCGGCAGCTGAGGCCTGTACTTCCCGACACGGTGGCCCCCGGCTTCGGCCGGGGGCCATCCGCGTGTCCGGCCTCCCTGTGTTCCGGTCACGTACCGGCCGGGTGGCCCGGCATCAGGAATCAGGTGCTGAGTTCCAGCATCAACGCAGGCATTTCCTCGGCTAGTTCGCGGGCCAGGAACCCCATGGGGCCTCGCCTGCTGGCCAGCCGGTCCGCGGCGGCCGCATGCAGGTGCGTCCCCCAGCATGCTGCCTGGGCGCCGGTGGTTCCCCTCGCCCGGAGGCCGGCGATGGTCCCCGCCAACACATCCCCGCTGCCGGAGGTGCCAAGGCCGCCGTATCCCGTGGTGATCTTCCAGGGGCCCGGGCCGTCGTCGAAGCCTGGAGGCTGCGTGATCAGGCCCTGGCAACTGACAACGGCGCCGAACCGGGCGGAGACCTCGGCCAGGTCTTTTTCAAGGTCCGCCACGTCGCGCCCCAGCAGGATTCCCGCTTCGGTGGGGTTCGGGGTCAGGACCAGCCGGCCGCGCCAGGGGTCCAGCCGGTCTTCCAGCGGCACCAGGGCGCCCAGGGCGTAGGCATCGAGGACGACGGCGGGCCGTTCCGTACCGGGCGACTCGCGGTCAAGCATCGCCACCAACAGTTCCGCCGCAAGGTCCGGGTCATCCAAGCCCGGTCCGACCAAGACCGCGTCCGCCCCGTCCAAATACGCGGCAACAGGGTCCAGTTCCGCCTTGAGGGAACCTTCCGCAGTTTCGGGCAGCCCGATGCAACCACACTCAGGCAACGCGACCCCCAGCTGCACCGCAACGGACCCGGCCACTGCCAGCGTGAGTTTACCTGCCCCGGCCCGCAGCGCGGCGGTGCCGGCCAGCAGCGCCGCGCCAGGGGTGGTCCGGGCCCCGCCGATCACCAGCACCGACCCACGGGAGTATTTGTCTGCGCCGGGTGCCGGCAGGGGCCACTCGCGCAGGAGCGACGGGGTGACCAGGGTGGCGCCGGCGTCACCGGGGCCGCACACTGGTGTCTCCCGCATGCTCGGTGACAGCGACGCCCTGCTCGGCCAGGTGGCTGGCCACGTTGAAGCTTTCCAGGGTCCACGGTCCCTCACCGGAGGGGCGCACAAACCTGGTTACCGAGGCATTAAGGATGGCTTCGGTGGCCGCGAGGTCCAGCAACTCCCTCTCCGTGAGTCCTTCCAGCACGTACCGGAACAGCATGATCACGGCGTCATGGCACACCAGCATGACCCGGTGGGCGGCACCCAGGCCATTCAGCTCTGCCAGGACGGACCGCAGCCGGAGCGCCACGTCCGCCCAGGATTCCCCGCCCGGCGGCCGGTAGTACAGTTTGCCCAGCCAGTCCCGCCGTTCGGCTTCCACCGGGTAGCGGTTCTCCACGCCCAGCCGGGTGAGCCGGTCCAGGATGCCCAGTTCGCGGTCCCGCAGCCGTTCATCAATCCGAACCTGCAGCGGCCAGCCTGCCGTTTCCACGGCGATCCGGGCTGTCTGACGAGCGCGCGCATAGGGGGAGGAGACCACGGCGTCGGGACGGAACCCTTCCGCGATCCGGGACAGGGCAACACCCAACGCCTTTGCCTGGTCCTTCCCGGTGCCGGAAAGGTCCACATCGGCATCGCGGGCCGGCACGTCGATGACCTCAACCCCCGCGTCCCGGGCCTCCGTGGCGGCCACGTTGCCTTCGCTTTCGCCGTGCCGGACCAGGAGCAGCTCCACCGCTCCGGCTGCCCTGACCGCTGCTGTCAAGCCGTCGTCGCCGGACGGGCCGCCGCCCGAAATGTCTTTCTTCGAAGAATCGCCGTTCAAGGAACCACCCCGTCCGTTTGCCGTGCCGAAGCCCCACTATGTGCGGCGTACCCAAGGAACGGCGGAAAATAACGGCCGACGGCGGTCCCGGCGCCAGGGGCGCGCGCAGCCGCCGTCGGCCCGGCACCAGGGTGATGGGGCCGGAACACCTACCTTTGGGGCGTGAGGGTCTTGGAGAACACGGTGGCGCCGTTGGCGTTCCGGAGGCTCACGGTGAAGCTGTTGTCCTCACCGAGCTGTACGTGCCCGAAGAACTGGTTTTCGCCGTCCCGCGGGGACTCACCGGCGAAGCGGCCGGACTTGGAAAAGACCACCTCCGGCCCGAACGTGCCGTCCATGGCGTTGGGACCGAACGAGCCTGCCGCGATGGGGCCGGCCACGAATTCCCAGAAGGGGTCGAAGTCGGTGAACGCGGCCCTTTCGGGGGAGTAGTGGTGGGCGGCGCAGTAGTGCACGTCGGCGGTCAGCCACACAGTGTTCTTCACGCCGTTGCGCTTGAATGCGCTGAGTACCCCGGCCAGTTCAAGCTCGCGGCCCAAAGGCGCGCCGGGATCGCGGTTGGAGACGCTTTCCTCATTCACGGGACCGTCCGGGACCACGACGCCCAGGGGCAGGTCGTTGGCGATCACCTTCCACGTTGCCTTGGATTTGGATACCTCGCTGATGAGCCAGTCCACCTGCTCCTGGCCCAGGATGGCGGTGGCGTAGGGCTCCTTGCCATCCGTGTTGGGGGACTTGTAGGTGCGCATGTCCAGGCAGAAGATGTCCAGCTGCGGCCCGCGGGAGATCTTCCGGTAGATGCGGGCCGGCTGGTACGTGCCGGCGTCGTCGAATGTGCCGGGCCGCCACAGGGCGGAGCTGTCCGCGATGGGCATGTTTTCCTGCCAGGCCTGGCGGCCGCGGGCGGCGAGGGTGTTGACGTCCCGCACCGTGTAGCGGGAGTCATCCAGGATCTGGCCCGGGTACCAGTTGTTGTGGGTCTCGTGGTCGTCCCACTGGGCGATGACCGGGACGTCAGCGAACAAGGCGCGCATGTTGGCGTCCATCGAGTTGTAACGGTGCCGGCCGCGGAACTCGGTCAGCGTCTCGGCCACCTTGGACACCTCCTCGGTCACCAGGTTCTTCCACACTTGGCCGTCCTTTTCGGTGACGGTTTCCGCAATGGGACCGTCGGCATAGATGGTGTCGCCGGAGTGGATGAAGAAGTCCGGCCGGGCCTGGTGCATGGCCCGGTAGCCGCGCATGCCGCCGATCTCCTCGTTGATGCCCCACCCCTGGCCGGCAGTGTCGCCGGTCCACACGAAGCTCTGCGCGGACGACGCCGGGACGTCGCCGCCGCTGCCCGTCCCACCGGTGCGGCCCTTGCCGTTGACCGTCCCGGCGTCGGGGGCCGTCCGGAAACTGCCGGTCACCGTCTCACTGGCCGCGCCGCCGTCGTCCTCGAAGCTGATTTCCAAGGCGAACCGGGTGTTTGATGGCAGGTTGCCGGCATGGATCTTGGCCGTGAAATCCGATGCCTGGGTGGCACGGGGGCCGCGAAGGACCCTTTCAAAGGCGCCGCGCCCGCGCAGGACCTGGCCGCCGTCGTCCACCGCCCGCAGGACCGCAGTCATCCGGCCGGCACCCGAGGCGCGGGACCACAGGACGGCAGAATCGGAGGTGACGTCCCCGGTGGCGATGCCGCTGGGGAGGGTGAGGCGGTTGCGGACCAACGCGACGCCGGCGGGAGACTGGCCGGTTTCGGCTGCCTGGGCGGCGGCGGGGACGGACGCGAGAGCGGCGGCCAGGACCGAGCCTTTGACGACGGTGCGGCGGGAAACGGTGGTGCGGAAGTTCTCAGTCATACCCTGAGGTTCCCGCGGGCGGACGCACGGACATGGTCCTGCGGGTAAACCCGGGGTGAGGCGGTCCTGAACAGGCGGTGGCCAGGGTGGGGCCCGACGCTTGGGCCGGCAGGCTACGGGACAGCGAAGTCGGCGATCCTGCCCTCCCGCAGCGCTGCGCCGACGGCGGCGATGCCGCCATAATCGGGGAATACCACCGACTGCCCGGCCGCCATGCCGGTCCCGGCCGTGGGCAGGGTCATGGTGCCGATGGCGTTCACGTCCAGGTTCCGCAGGCTGTAGGCGAGGATGGCGGCCTGGACGGGGTCGAAACCTTTGTCCACCGTGAGGCAGCAGCCCGCGAAGTCCACGAGCGACCGGACCGCGTTTACGTCGTTCAGGGCGCCGCCGCCGGTGAGCCGGGCCAGGATGGCACGCAGCATGGTCCGCTGGTTCTGTACGCGCTGGAAGTCTCCGTCGGTGAAGGCGTAGCGCTCGCGGCTGAACTCCAAGGCCGCCTGCCCGTCAAGATGGTTGATGCCCTGGCTGAACACATGTTGGGTTTCGATGGTGGACTGGAAGGCGAACGGGACGTTGACGTCAATGCCGCCCAGCCCGTCCGTGAGTGCCCGGAAGCCGTTGAAATCGAGCATTAGGGTGTGGTCGATGGTGACGCCCAGCAACTGCTGCACGGTCTGGGTGGTCAGGTCGATGCCGCCGTACTCCAGGGCCGCATTGATCTTGGAGCCGCCCACGCCCGGGACGTCCACCCACAGATCCCGCATGATCGAAATGACATAGAGCGTGTGGCGGTCCGCGGGCACATGGACCAGCATCAACGAGTCCGAGCGCTGGTCCGAGGGCTCGCCGGTCTCCGCGGTGTGGTTTGCCTCGTTCCGGGCGATCCCGCGGCTGTCGCTGCCGATGACCAGCACATTCATCTCGGCCGCCGGGAGGTCAGGAATCGGCTGCGGCGGAGGAGGCGGAGCGGGCGCGGGCGGCGGAGGAGTGTCAGATGGCGTGGGTGTGGGCGTGGGCGTTTCACTTGGCGACTGGGTTTGCGTGGCTGCGGGGGCGGCATCCCTGCCCGCGCGGTTGAGGCTGAACACCGCGATCCCCGCGGCCGCCACCAGCACCAGTGCCAGCAGGGCGGCGATCCAGCGGCGGCGGCCCAGGGCTGCAAGCCAGGCGGGCCGGTGGGGCGCGGACGGGCTGGTGGGGGGACCGGCTGGTCCGGTTGGATCAGGCGTGCTCATGCGGGGCCTCCACCTCATCGTGTTGCGGGTGGGATCAGTGTCCGCCAGTGATGCCCCTGTTGGCTACAGGCTTGTCCAAACTGTCACCTGCGGCGTGTCGCCGGGCCGCCGGGCACCCACGGTTCGTTACGGCGCGCCGGCTGCGTCCCCGCGGACCGGGGAATTGAGGCGGGCGTGGCGCAGGATGGACACGATGGCGGGGGCCAGCTGGTCCTCCATCTGCCGGTACACCTCCGGCGGCCGGCGGTACGGGTCCACGATGTCGTTCTCGGCGGGATCTGCAGGGAGTGAGAGGTGCCGCACCCCGGCGGCCCGGGCCGGCAACCCGCGCCAACGGGCTGTGTGGGCAGCCAGCCAGCCGTCGTCGTCGGGCGCCTTGTCCGTGGACGCGGACGTGTCCCGCTGGTCCAGGACGTCGAGCATGCGGGCGAATTCGCGGATGGTGAAGGTGCGCTTGAGGAGGGAGGCATCGAGCTGCAGGACCTCGCCGCGGTGTCCGGAGGTCATGGTGAGCACCAGGTCCACGCCGCGCAGGATGGCAGGGGTGAGCTGCCGTGCCGCAAAGCCCTCCGGATCTCCGCCGAAGGTCCGCACGATCTCCGCGGAAATGGGCTGCATGGGTTCGCCCACCATGGCCCGGGTACCGGCGCTCGCCACCTGGAATCCTCCCGGCACGGCTTGGTCCAGCCCTGCCTGCAGCAGCCGTTCGGCCACGGGCGAGCGGCAGATGTTCCCGGTGCAGACGGTCAGGATCTTGACTGGCGCGGAATTGTCCAAGGAGATGTTCTCTTTCCCAGCTGGCGGCAGGACCGGTGGGCCCGTGCCTTTCAACTTAACACGCAACGGCGCGACGACGGCCCCAGGCCGGGTGCCGCTGCCGCGCCGTGCGTGTTTTGATGCCGGGCGCCCGCCGGCCAGCTTACAGAACGGTCAGCAGCTGCTTCATTTGTGTGATCTCGGCCTGCTGGGCGTCCACGATGTCGTGGCCCAGCTTCACGGCGTCCGGGAATGTGCCGGCGCTGATTTCCTGCCGGGCCATGTCGATGGCGCCCTCATGGTGGCCGATCATCTGCTCAAGGAACAGCTTCGCGGCCTCGGTTCCGGTGGCGGACTTCAGCTTCTCGATGCCGGCATCGTCCACCATGCCCGACATGCCGTGCCCGGGGTCATCGCCCATCATGGTGGGCGCGTTCCAGCCCGTCAGCCATCCGGTCATCTGCTCGATCTCTGGTGCCTGGGCCGCCTTGATCTTCGTGGCGAGCGCTGTCACCTCTGCCGGCACGTCCTTTTCGGCGAGGATGATGCCGCTCATCTCCACTGCCTGGGTGTGGTGCGGAATCATCATTTGGGCAAACATGATGTCAGCCTGGTTATGGTCGGCGCCGGCGCTTGGCATGGTGCCGGCGCTAGGCATCGTAGTCGACATGGGGTTGGAGCTGCCGTGGTCCATGGGCATGCTGCCGCCGGAGCCGGTGGCGCAGCCGGCGAGGCTGAGGGACGCGGCGAGGGCAACGGTGATGGACAGGGTCTTGAATGTGGTTTTCATGGTGTCTTTCAGGGAGGTAGTGGAACTGGACCGGGGTGGTGGGCACAGTCCGGTTTACGTCCGGCTGATGGACAGGTCGCAGGGTGTGGGGCTGGGCGGCAGGTACCCATAGGAGGAGCTGGGGTGGCCCGCCGGCGGCAGCAGTGGAACGACCGCAAGGGTTGCCTGCGGCGGGAAAACCGCCACGGGGCTGCCGGGGACCGACGGCACGCAGGGCGCCCCCGACTCCTGCGCTCCCGGGCACGAGGTGCCGCACGTGGACAGGGCCGGCGCGTGCATGGAAGCCGCTGCGGCCGCGTGGCCGGTATGGCCGTGATGGTCTCCAACCGTGGACTGCACGACGGCGGTGTGCCCGGCGGGTGCCGTGTGTGAGGCTGCGCTGTGTGACACAACGCCCTGCGCAACAGGCCCGTGTGAGGCGTGGCCCGCGGTCAGGACGTGCATGCCCAGGAGCCCGATGATGACCGCCAGCATGCCGGCCAGCAGCCAGGCCTGGCGCAGCGCCCGGTTCACTGCACCTCCGACGGGTTCAGTTTCAGGCGCCGGAGGAGCTGGGCGTTCAGGGCCACCACTACGGTGGAGGCGGACATCAGCACCGCCCCTGCCGCCGGCGAGAGCACCACTCCGGCAAAGGCCAGGACGCCTGCGGCCAGCGGCACGGACAGGATGTTGTAGCCGGCGGCCCACACCAGGTTCTGCCACATCTTCCGGTAGCTCGCCCGGGACAGGTCCACCATGGACAACACGGCCCGCGGATCGTTTCCTGCCAGCACCACGCCGGCGGATTCCATGGCCACGTCGGTCCCGGCGCCAATGGCGATGCCCACCTCGGCGCGGGCAAGGGCCGGGGAGTCGTTGACGCCGTCGCCCACCATGGCCACCTTCAAGCCGCGGGCCTGCAGTTCGGCGACTTTCTTGTCCTTGTCCGCTGGAAGGACCTCAGCGAATACCTCGTCAATGCCCAGGTCCGCGGCCACGGTCTGCGCCACCTGGCGCGCGTCGCCGGTGACCATGGCCACCTTGATACCGCGGCGCTGGAGGGCTGACACTGCCTGCCGCGATTCGGCCCGCACGGCGTCTTCCATGCTCACGGCACCCAGGACGGTGCCGTCGCCGTCCACCACGTGCAGCACGGCGGCGCCGCGGTCCTTCCAGGCGCGCGTCCGGGCGGCCAAGGGCTCGGGTTCGACGACGCCGAGCTCGCGCAGGAGCGCGGGCCCGCCCACGTGCACAGTGCGGCCGTCCACGGCGGCCCGGACGCCCCGGCCCGCCAGGGCGGTGAAGCCGGTTGCCGCCGGGAGTTCCAGGTTCCGGGCCGCAGCGGCCCGGACAATGGCACGCGCCACGGGATGCTCGCTGTCGGATTCGACGGCGGCGGCGAGGGCGAGCACGGAATCGGCCTCGGCCCCTTCGACCGCGGCGATGTCCTTCAGTTCAGGTTCGCCGGTGGTCAGGGTGCCGGTCTTGTCGAACAGGACGACGTCGACGGTGCGCATGCGCTCCAGTGCCATTCGGTTCTTGATGAGCACCCCTGCCCGGGCGGCCTGTTCGGTGGAAATGGCGATGACCAGCGGGATGGCCAGCCCCAACGCGTGCGGGCAGGCGATCACCAGGACAGTGACGGTACGGGTAACGGCGTCCGGGACGCTTCCCAGCAGCGTCCAGCCGATGAAGGTCAGCACGCCGGCTCCGGCGGCGAAGTAGAACAGGAACGCCGCCGCGCGGTCCGCGAGGGCTTGCGCGCGCGAGGATGAGGCCTGTGCCTCCTCCACCAGCCGCTGGATTCCGGCCAGGGCGGTCTGGTCGCCCACCGCCGTGACGCGGACCCGGACGCTGCTGTCCGTGGCCACGGTTCCGGCCACCACCGGATCGCCCGCTCCGCGTGGAACGGTTTTGGATTCGCCGGTGATCATGGACTCGTCGAACTCCGCCTGGCCGTCCACTACGGTTCCGTCGGCCGGCATCCGGGCTCCGGGGCGGACCAGGACCAGATCGTTGGGGGCCAGTTCGGAAACAGGGACTGTCTCGAGGCCGCTCCCGGTGATGCGCTCGGCCTCGTCCGGGAGCAGCGCGGCGAGGGCGTCCAGGGCGCCCTGGGCGGATCCGAGGGCGCGCATTTCGATCCAGTGTCCCAGCAGCATGATGGCCACCAGGAGTGCCAGCTCCCACCAGAAATCCAGGTCGAAGCCGCCGATCCCCAGGCTGGTGACCCACGAGGCCGCAAAGGCCACGGTGATGGCCATGGCGATCAGCAGCATCATCCCGGGCGTGCGGTCCTTGAGTTCCTGGAGGCCGCCCTTGAGGAACGGCTGGCCGCCGTACAGGAAGATCACGGTGCCCAGCACGGGCGGAATCCAGGCGGCGCCGGGGAATTCCGGTGCCATGTAGCCCAGCAGGTGGCCCATCATGGGGCTGAAATAGACCACCGGCACGGACAGGGCGAGCGTCAGCCAGAACCGGTTCTTGAACATGGCGGTGCTGTGCCCGGCGTGCTGCCCGTGGGTGTGCAAGGCGTGGTCGTCGCCATGCGCGTGGCCGCCGGGGTGGGGGTGCCCGGTGGGGTTCGCGTGACCGTCGGCGCCTGCCGGCGGGTGGGTGAGGGGGCCGGCCGGTGCCGGGTGGTGGGACTGGTTCCCGTGGCTCATGACAGTTCCATTCCATAGACGATCATGGGGCGCTGGGGTTGACCGGCTGTAAGGCCGGTGCAGGCACCGGCCGGGACACACCACGTCACTGACAACACCTCGAATATACCCCCTAGGGGTATATATGTTCAAGTCCCTAGACCATGAAGCCCGGGAGTTCCATAGGACCTCCCGCTCTACTTTCCGCTGCTCCATTCGCCCATACTGGGAGGAGCGAGTACGGTGCCGGCCCGCTGGGGGCTGGCCAAAACCTGGGAAGTGGGCCTCGTGACCGAGCTGAGCGACTTGTACACCTACTCCAGTGCCCTCGGCGACGACCAGTGCGACGCCGGGGTGTTCCGCGTGGACCTGGCCGGGCCGGCGTTCCACTGGTCCAATGGCATGTACCGGCTGCACGGCTACCAGCGCGGCGAGGTGGTGCCCACCCACGAACTCGTCTTTGCGCACAAGCATCCCGATGACCGCGGACAATGCGAAGAAATCACCGCCAAGGTGGCCGAAACCGGCGGCTTCTTCTGCATGTACCACCGCATCATTGACGCCAAAGGCCACACCCGCCGGGTGATGACCTCCGGTGAAGCGATCCTCGGCGACGACGGATCAGTGGTGGCCCTCGAAGGCGTGATGGTGGACCTCACCAGGACCCTGCAGCGCGAAACCGAACAGACGGCGCGGGACGCCGTTGCCGGCGCCACCTCCACCCGCACTGTGATCGACCAGGCACGCGGCATCCTCATGGGCCTGCTCAAGCTTGGCTCGGACGAGGCCTTCCAGTTGCTCGTGGCCACCAGCAGCCACCGGAACGTCAAGCTCGTGGTGGTGGCCGCCGAACTGGTGCAGCTTGCCAATTCCGTTGACGGGCGGACCTACCTGGACCGGGCCGTGCGGGCCATCCAGGTGCACGGACGGAGCCGGGACACCGGGGGACGCCGCGCCGGCTGACCACCCCGCCCGGTAGAATAGACCCAGGTGCGCCGGGAAGTCTGGTCGGCATGGATTTGTCGAACCCGGAAATAAGGATGCCACCATGACCTCCACCCCGCCTGCACCAACACCGCCCCGTCGGAACACGTTTTTCGGCTCCACCGTCTTCTCCCGCGGCAGCTACGCCGAGGCCCTCCGGATCGGTGAAATCCTCCGCAAGGAAACGGTCGGCGGAGCCCTCCTCGTCATCGCGGCGGTCATCGCCCTCATCTGGGCCAACTCCCCGGCGTCGGAAAGCTACTTTGCCCTTCGCGACTTCACGGTGGGCTATGCGCCGTGGCACCTGGAGCTGAGCCTTGGTGCCTGGGCGGCTGACGGCCTGCTGGCCATTTTCTTCTTCCTGGTGGGCCTGGAACTCAAACGGGAATTCGTGGCCGGTGACCTGCGGCAGATCAGCAAATCGATCGTCCCCGTGGCCGCCGCCGTGGGCGGCGTGGCCGTCCCGGCGGTGATCTACTTTGTCGTCAACCTCTCCAGCCCGGAAACCCTGCGCGGCTGGGCCATCCCCACGGCAACCGACATTGCTTTTGCCGTGGCCGTGCTGGCCATCATCGGGTCCCACCTGCCCAGCGCGCTGCGGATCTTCCTGCTGACGCTGGCCGTGGTGGATGACTTGATTGCCATCACCATCATTGCGTTCTTCTACTCCAGCGACATCCAGCCCACCCCGCTGCTCCTGGCGTTCATTCCGCTGGCGGCCTACGCGTTCCTGGCGCAAAAGTACCGCCGGTTCTTCGGCCGCCATGCCGCCGCGGCGTGGTTGATCCTGCTGCCGCTGGGGGTGCTCACCTGGGCGCTGGTGCATGCCTCCGGCATCCATGCCACCGTGGCCGGTGTGCTGTTGGGCTTCGCCGTGCCGGTGATCAGGTCACAGGCCTCCGGCGGTCCGGAAGCGGGCCCGGGGCTCGCCGAGATCTTCGAACACCGGTTCCGGCCCATTTCCGCGGGCATTGCGGTCCCCATCTTTGCGTTCTTCTCCGCGGGCGTGCTGGTCGGCGGATGGGAAGGCCTGGTTTCGGCGTTGTCGGACCCGGTGGCGCTTGGCATCATTCTGGGCCTGGTCCTGGGCAAGCCGGTGGGAATCCTTGCCACCACCTGGGTGCTGACCAAAGCCACAAGGGCCAGCCTGGACAGCTCCTTCACCTGGATCGACGTGTTCGGCGTCGCGCTGCTGGCGGGCATCGGCTTCACCGTGTCCCTGCTCGTGGCGGAGCTCAGCTTCGGCAACGGCAGCCTGCATGACGACCATGCCAAGGTGGGCATCCTGGCCGCATCACTGATCGCCGCGCTGCTGGCGACGGTGGTGCTGCGAACCCGGAACCGCCAGTACCGGCTCGCCGAAGAGCTCGAGAAGGTGGATTCGGACCACGACGGCGTCCCGGACGTCTACCAGGAACGCACCTAAGCCGCTGGTGCCGTGGCCCGCCCGGCCGGAAACCCTGCTCAGGCGGTCGCGAGCGGCTTCGCCTGGGCGGCGGGTGGAACGGCCGGGGCCTCCACGTGCCGGATCTCCAGGGCCTCCGGGTCCAGCAGCTTCCGCGCACCGGTCCGGGAATCCAGGATCCAGAAGAGCTCAAGGGCCGGGACGACGTCGGTCACCCGGCCGCTGTGGAAAAGCTTGCCCCGGTGCCAGGCTTCGATCTGGTCCCCGATGCGGAGCTGCGCGGTACGTATTCCTTGTGCCTCCATGAGGGCTGCCTCCTGCTGTTGTGTCCCCGTAAGCACAGCTTGCCGTGAAGAGGTTGCCGGAGTGTTTCGGCCCGGTGTTTTTTCTGTGTCAGGAGTGGCGGGCGCACCGGACAGAAGCTTGTTCGACCATCTGTGCCCTGTAGCTTCGGATGCGCGGACAAGCTTCTGATCCGCCGCTGAGTGCGGCCGGGGAGCTCAGTCCTCCATCGGGAACGCGACGGCTTCGCCCACCACCCGGAGGCACAGTTCCATTCCGGGCCGTGCGATCGAGGCGTTCCAGTGCCGGATGGTGATCACTTCGCCGCCGCCGGGGTACCGGTGATCCGCGTGCTCCGCCACCTCTTGCGGCACGTTGAGCTTGAGCCGCACCGTGGTTTCGGGGCCGAAGTAGTCAGTGTCCACCACCACGCCGCGGATGGGGCCGTCCTCGGCGATGCGGATCTGCTCGGGCCGCAGCATCAGCTGGACCTTCCCCTGCGCCGGCGGGCGGCGCACCGGGATCCCGCCCAGCGAACAGGTGGCCAACGACCCTTCGAGCCAGGCGTCCAGGATGACGGCATCGCCCAGGAACTCGGCGGTGGCCCGGTCCGCGGGACGGGTGTAGACGACGAAGGGGTTGCCGATCTGGGCCAGCTTGCCGCCGCGCATGACCGCCACCTGGTCGGCGAAGGACAATGCCTCGGCCTGGTCGTGGGTGACCAGGATGGTGGTGACCCCGGCCTCGGCCAGGACCTTGGCCACGGCGCGGCGGGTGGCCACGCGGAGGCCCGCGTCCAAGGCTGAGAAGGGCTCGTCCAGGAGCATCAGTTCCGGTTCCCGGGCCAAGGCGCGGGCCAGGGCCACGCGCTGCTGCTGGCCGCCGGAGAGCTGGTGCGGGCGGCGCTTGGCCATGGCCGGATCCAGGGACACCATTTCCAGGAGTTCCGCCACCCGGGCCGCGACAGCCCGCCGGCCGCCCTCCAGCTTGGCCGGGTCCAGGCCGAAGGCAACGTTCTGGCCCACCGTCAGGTGCGGGAACAGTGCGCCGTCCTGGGCAACGTAGCCGATCTGGCGTTTGTGGGCGGGGAGCCATGCGCCCTCGCCTGCCACCGTGGTGCCGTTGAGCGAGATGGTGCCCGTGTCCGGGTGTTCAAAACCGGCGATGAGGCGCAGCAGCGTGGTCTTGCCGGAGCCGGACGGACCCACGATGGCGGTGGTCCCGCCTTTGGCCACGGACAGGTTGACGCCCCTCAGGACCGCCTGGGATCCAAAGTTCTTGGTGACGTCCGTGATCTGGAGGTGGCTGTTGGTGGTTGCCGCCACGGAGGGGGAGACCCGTGGTTCGGGCAGCCGACGGGTGGATGGTGCTGTCACTGTCCGGCTACTTTCTTGGACTGTTGGAAGAGGAGATAGGTCATCGGGGCGGAAAGCAGGATCATCAGCAGGGCATAGGGCGCGGCTCCGGCGTAGTCGATTTCGCTGCTCTTGCTCCAGAACTCGGTGGCCAGGGTCTTGGTGCCGTTGGGGGACAGCAGCAACGTGGCGGTGAGCTCATTGGCGATGGCCAGGAACACCAGGGCCGCGCCGCCGGCGGCGGCCGGGGCGGTCAGCCGCAGTGTGACGCGGATGAAGGCCAGCAGCGGCGGCTTGCCCAGCGCCTGCGCGGCCTCGTCAAGCTCCTTGGGAGCCTGCGCCAGCCCGGCCCGGAGGTTCACCAGGGCCCGGGGCAGGAACAGCAGGATGTACGCCGCCACCAGCACTCCGGCCGTTTGGTAGATGCCCGGCATCACGCGGATGCTGACGGTGACGAACGCCAGGGCCACCACGATGCCGGGCATGGAGCTGGTGACGTAGTTGGACAGTTCCAGGGACTTGCTGAACCAGCCGGGTTTCCGGACCGCGAGGTAGGCCATGGGGAACGCGACCACGATGGTGGCGGCAGCGCCGGCCAGGCCATACCCGAACGTGGCCAGCAGGGCCGGGAGGAATTCGGCGGCGGTCCAGACGTCCGCGCCGCCGGCCACGATCCATTTCAGTACGTAGTACAGGGGGAGGCCGAACGCCAGTGCCGTCAGCGCCAGCAGGAAGGCCTGGCCCGGGATCTGGTAGGCGTGCAGCGGGAGCCGGAGTGCCCGTGCCTGGGCACCTGAGCCGATCCTCGCGTACCGGGCGGTGCCGCGGCTGCGGACCTCGGCCATCAGCAACAGCAGGCAGAAGAACACCAGCACGCTGGCCAGCATGTTGCCCGCGGCCCCGTTGAACGTTGAACGGTACTGGGTCATGATCGCGGTGGTGAAGGTATCGAACCGGATCATGGCGAAGGCGCCGTATTCGGCGAGCAGGTGCAGCCCCACCAGGAGGCCGCCGCCCGTCAGTGCGATCCGCAGCTGGGGAAGCACCACCCGGAAGAAGGCCCGCCAGGCGCCCAGTCCCAGTGCGGCGGCGGACTGCTCGATGGCAGGGTCCAACCGGCTGAGCGTGGCGGCCGCCGGAATGTACACCAGCGGGAAGTAGGACAGGGTGGAGATCAGGATTCCCGAGCCCAGGCCGCCGAGCGAGGGGATGGCCGAAACCCAGGCGTAGCTGTTCACGAATGCCGGGATGGCCAGGGGAGCGGCCAGCAGGACAGCCCAGATCCGCCGGCCGCGGAGGTTGGTCCGTTCCACCAGCCATGCCCCCGCCACGCCAAGCAGCAGGCACAGCGGCACGGTGGCGGCCATCAGGAGCAGGGTGTTGGCCAGCAGTTCGCCCACCCGGGGGCGCAGGATGAGGGCGACGGCGGTGTCCCACCCGGTTGCCACCGTCATGTACACCACGTACCCCAGCGGGACGAGGGAGAAGAGGGCGATCAGCACCGCCAGGATGGACACCGCGGAAACGCCGAAAGGCGGGCGGGGGCTGTTGCCCCGGCCCGCCGTCGTCGTGCCCCGCCTGGCGGGAGCCGATAGATCGGTGGTCACGGAATTAGAGGAGTCCGGCCTGGGTCATCAGATCGCTGACCTTCTGGGAGTTGAGCTTCGCGGCGTCAACCTTGGGCGCCTGCAGGTCCTTGATGGGCACCAGTTTGTCGTTGGCGGGCACATCGGAGCCGATGGCGTATTCGAACGACGTTCCGTTCTTCAGCACTTCCTGCCCCTTCTTGCCGGTGATGAACTTCAGGAACGCCTGCGCGGCCGCAGCATTCTTGGAGGACTTGAGCACGCCGCCGCCGGAGACGGACAGGAACGCGCCCGGGTCCTCGTTCTTGAAGTAGTACGGCGTGACGTTGTTGGAGTTCTCGCCGGTCTTGGCCTGGTCGCCATAGTAGTAGTAGTGGTAGATCAGCGCGGCGTCCACTTCGCCGGCGTTGACCGCCTTCATGGCCGTGCTGTTGCCCTTGTAGGCCTTGGAGTTGTCCTTCATGGCCTTGAGCCAGTCTTCGGTGGCGCTTTCACCCTTGAGTTCGAGCAGTGCCGAGACGATGGCCTGGAAGTCGGCGCCGGTGGGCGAAGCGGCCCAGCGGCCCTTCCACTCCGGCTTGGCCAGGTCCAGCATGGACTTGGGCAGCTGGTCCTCGGTGAGCTTGGTCTTGTTGTACACCAAGACGGTGGAACGGGCGGCGATGCCCGTCCACTTGCCGGTGGACGGCGCGAACTCGGCGGGAACCTGGGCCAGGGTGTCCTTGTTGACGTCGGCGAACAGGCCGGCGTTCTCCACCTGCGTCATGGCGGGGGAGTTCTCGGTGAGGAACACGTCCGCGGGGGACGCCTGGCCTTCCTGGATGATCTGGTTGGACATTTCGGTGTCGTCGCCCTGGCGGAGGGTCACCTTGATGCCGGTTTCCGCCGTGAAGGCGTCCACCCATTCCTTGGTGAGGCTCTCGTGCTGGGCGTTGTAGACAGTGATCTCGCCGGAGGCGGCGCTGTTGGAAGCGGAGCTGTCACCGGCGGGCGTGCCACCGCCGCAGGCGGTCAGGCCGAGAGCTGCGGTGGCGGCGAGTGCGATGCCTGCCAGCGCGCTGTTGCGGATCTTCATTGAGGCTGCTTTCGTGGGGAAAAGTCTGCGTGAACCTAAGTCTCTACGGGCACCGGGAGACGGTGCCTATGTTCAAAAACTGTAGGGTAGGCAAACCTAAGCTCCAAGCCGGAAAGCGCTTTAAGTGACGAGGTTCACATCAATTACGCAAACATGGCGTGACGTAATTAGGTTTCGGTGGTGGCATGCACCTAGCGGATCCCGGCCCAGACCGATGCCGCCCCGGAGTGGCCCGTCACAATGCTCTGGTACATCAGGAACAGACCCGCCAGGATGCCCACGACAGAGGCCGCCAGCGGCAGCCAGCGGCCGTGCAGGAGTCGGCGCAGGCCGCGAAAGGCTGGCCAGCGCGTCAGCAGGGATGGGAAAGCGGCTGCGATCTGCGCAGCCGCGGCAAGCAGAAAAAGCACCGTGACATAGCGGAGGAATTTCCCCTGCTGAGCGTGCTCCTCGATGAGCTTCGACAGCCCTTTTGCCCTCTCCAGCTGTTCTCCCGCTTCGGCGGTGAGGACGGACAGCGGGACCAACAGCAGCGCCAGGACACCCAGGGGCCACGCCAAGTAACGCCTGGAACGCTTGAACACCGCGAACACCACTGCTGCAACCCCTGCAAGGGGGGGCCAGGACCACAACGCCATGAAGAAGCAGGATATGGGCAGGAAGGCCGGCGATTTCCAGCATAGGCAGCTCCGATCAGTGCTTGATCCAGGGAACTAGGCGATGCCGGTGGTGCCCAGGAGGCTGCCCACCGCAAACGTGAAGGCCATGGCCAGTGCCCCGCCCACCACAAGCCGCAGGGTTGCCTTGCGCTTGGAGCTTCCGCCAATCCTGGCGCTGACCGTGCCGGTCAAGGCGAGCGCCAGGATCACGGCAACGAACGTGACCGGGATGCGCGCCTGCTCCGGCGGGAAAATGATGGCAAGCATCGGCAGCACGGCGCCGACCGTGAACGCGATTGCGGAGGCGAAGGCGGCGTGCCATGGGCTCACCACTTCCTCCTCGTCGATGTTCAGTTCGGCTGACAGGTGCGCCTTCAACGCGTCCTTCGCGGTGAGCTCCTCGGCGACGGTCCGGGCCGTGGCTTCGCTGAGCCCCTTGGCCTGGTAGATCTCCGCAAGCTCGGCCAATTCGCCATCGGGGTCGTCCCGGAGCTCCTGGCGCTCCTTCTCGATCAATGCCCGCTGGCTGTCGCTCTGGCTGCTGACGGACACGTATTCGCCCAAGGCCATGGAGACGGCGCCGCCCACCACCGCGGCCGTGCCGGCTACCAGGATCGGGGCGAGGTCGTTGGTGACACCCGCGACGCCCACCACGGTTGCCGCGACAGAGACGATCCCGTCGTTGGCGCCAAGGACGCCGGCCCTCAGCCAGTTCAGGCGGGCGGCCACGCTGCTGTCGTGGGGTTCGTTGTGGCTGAGCTTCACGGTTTCAGACATGCTGGAAGTTAACCACCGCCCGGTTCCGTTTACCACAAAGGTTTGCATCCCCTAACACCCGCGGAATCCGGGGCGTCAGTACGTGGTGGCGTTGGGCAGGATCAGCGGCGGCCGTGGTACCTGGTTGAAATCGAACGCCGCGGCCAGGTTTCCCAGTATCGGGTTGTCCTCGCGGACGCCGGGACGGTTGTCCGGCCGGCCGTCGGTGGCCGGGTCAATGCGCTCCCCTCCCAGGAAGTCATCTTCGATGAATTTGAAGTACGCGTCATGGCTGAGGACCTGGTGGTCGATGTACCCCTTCTTCGCGTACGGGCTGATCACCAGTCCCGGGACGCGCACCCCGTAGCCGTTGCCGTCCGCTACGGGCGGGGCAACATGGTCATAGAAGCCGCCCCAGTCATCCCAGGTCAGGAAGATGGCCGTGCTGTCCCAGTCCGGGCCGCTCATTATGGCGTTGATCAGCCCGGCAACATATGCCTGCCCGGTGCTGAGTCTTGCCGGCGGATGTTCACTGACCACATCGGTGGGTGCGATCCAGGTGACCGCGGGGAGCCTGCCGTTGCGGGCGTCGTCGTAAAAGCCGTTCAGCGGCTTGATGTTACCCAGCTCGCCGTCCTGCTTGACGGTGTCGAAGTACGGAAGGGGGTTCCACCGGCCCGGCGTTTGGGCGTCCTGCTCTATCGGGGTGCACGTGGCGGCATCGTTGCGGCAGTCCGGTTCCGTCCCCTGGAAAACGTAGTACGCCCAAGGCACTGAGTTTTTGTGCAGCAGGTACGTCAGGTCTGTCCACGAATAGTTGGGCAGTTTGAGGTTTTTGGCCGCCTGGGTCAGTTTCACTTTCAGGTCTGCCGGAACGTCCGCCGAGTCGACAGCGGTGCGGCAGGCGGAGTAGGAATCCGTGGGCTTGCAGTTGGCGCTGACAAGCTGCCCGATCTGGGTGGCCAGATCGGGGGTGATTCCCACGGCCTGGAGGGCGTCCCTGCAGGGCCCCAGGTCAACCCCGGCCTGGCATTTGCCGATCAGGCTTTGCTCGAGGGCTTGCTTTTCGGGTTCTGGGTCCACGTTCAGCAGCTCATTGGTGCATGACGACGGGTCCCCGGACTTGGTGCACTTGGCGGCCCATTCGGACACCAGGTACAGGTGGGCGGCAAGGCTGCCGGCGGCCGAGGAAGTGAACATATGGTCCTGCAGCACGAAGTTGTCGGCGTAAGTCCAGTACGTGGGCAGTTCGGTTCGGTCGTGGTATCCCAAAACGTCCGTTGCCTTCTGGCTGTACTTGCAGTCAACCGCCGCCGCCGCGCAGTGGGCCAGGCCCTTTTCGGCCTGGGCCACGAACCCATCCATGGCGCCATGGCTGATGTCGGCCGTCGCATCTGCCGGGCTGTGAGGGCCGCCGGCGTTGCTGTCTTTGGTGTCATGGAACGGCCGTGCGCAACCACCATGGGCGGGGTCCTGGATGCAGACAGCGGGCTGGCCGTCCTGCATGGGTATTCCGTCCGCGCCGGGGTAGGTGCCGAAGTAACTGTCGAAGGATCTGTTTTCCTGGGTGATGATCACTACGTGTTTGATCTTGGCGATCCCGGTATCCCCTCCGGGAAATACGCCGGCGCGCAGCGCGGCTGGCACCATGGCGGCGAGGACTGCCAGGGCTACCACTGTTGCGGCGGCCAGGACGAGGGCAGTACGTCGTCGTCCGTTCCGGAGCCGCCGCATGTCAGGACCCTGACTGGTAGACGTCGCTGCCGAAGGTCTTCACTCCGGGGTCGGCCGCCAACCCGAGCCGCGGGAGGTGGAACAAGTCCTCCATGGTGGCCAGCAAGCTGTAATGGTTGTACGGCTGGTCTGACGAGGCGGCCGCGGTGCTGAAAGGCGAAATTACAAGTGCCCCCACCCTCCCGCCGGCCGAACCGCCTGCGGGGCTTCCCGGGTCTCCCTCGGAGGGGCCCACCGTGCCGCCGTCGGTCTCGTCGAAGGTGATGACCAGCATGCCGTCCTGCAGGAATGCCGGCGACGACAAAATAGCTGGTACCTCGGCCTTGAGCCACGAGTCCACTGCCCCCAGGCCACCCCGACTGCCGTCAGCGCAGGTCGAATCGTGCCCGTCGTGGCAGAGGTTGGGCGTGACATAGGCAAGGTTCGGGGTGGTGTCAACAGACTTTAGGTCGTTTGCGAGCGCCGAGAAGTTGACCACGTTTTTGGTGCAATCCGGAGAGGAGGTAATCGAGCGGAAGTAGACGAAGGGGTCGTGGTGGGTGGAGTACATGTCGTTGGGCAGGGCGTGCCCGTGGTTGTCCGGTTCACCGAGGACCGGGTGTTCACAGGGCTGTTGCATGTCCTCCATGTAGCCCTTCCATGTTTTACCTTGGGCTGTCAGTTGCCCGGCCAGGGTCTGGGTTTCCTCCGGGTACAGGCAGCCATTGCCCTGCAGCGTGCCTTCCGGGCCGGTGCCGGTGGCGTTGAACTCCTTGTAAGTGCGGCAGTCCTGTTCCGTATCGATGTTGGGCTGCTGGCCGGAAATCTGGGCCAGGTAGTTGGGCAGTGAGTTGTGGGCGATACCGTAGTAGTTCATCAGCAGGACGCCCTTCCTGCGGAGCGTTCCGGACAGGAAAGGTGCGGGGGAGTTGCTCCCCCACACGGAGTCGTAGCCTTTGTTTTCCAGGTTGATGACAAATACATGCTGCGGCGTGCCTGCCTTCGAGGGAATGTCCGGCAGCGGTGCTGCAGTGTCAGGCTCGGAGGCTGGTGCGGGAGCCTGGCAAGCCACCAGGGCGAACAGGAGCAGTGCTAAAACCGGCACTATTGCTGGCGAATGATCCCGCACAACACTGCGGGATCGGATTTTAAACGGTTCACGGGCGGCCTCCGCGGTCTGGACTCTCTCTACGCCCCAGCGTTGCGGCCACTCTCGCATACCGCGGCCCGGATTTGCACGGGCACTTCCTGTGAGTTCGCAGTGAATCTGTCCAGGTTGCGGCCTCAGCCCACTTTCCGTCGGTAGATGGCGGCAGCGGCCGCGTAAGCCAGGGCAAGGATCCCGGCCAGCCAGGCAAGCGCCGTCCAGATCCCGGTGCCCACGGGTTCCTGCGCGAGCAGCGCCCGGAGGGTGTCCACGATCGGGGTCACCGGCTGGTTCTGGGCAAACCAGGCGACCGGGCCGGGCATGGTGGCCGTGGGAACGAATGCCGAACTGATGAACGGCAGGAAAATCAGCGGGTAGCTCATGCCGCTGGCGCCATCCACCGTCTTGGCGGTCAGGCCGGCAACGACCGCCAGCCAGGTCAGGGCCAGGGTGAACAGGACCAGGATGCCGGCGACGGCGAGCCACGCTGCCAGGGATGCGCCGCTGCGGAAGCCCATGAGGACCGCAACGCCGATCACGATGGCGATCGCCGCGAGGTTGGCGGCCAGGGAAGTGAGCACATGGGCCCACAGGATGCTGGGCCTGGCGATCGGCATGGATCCAAGCCGTTCGACGATCCCGCCCTTGACGTCCAGGAACAGCCGGTAGGCGGTGTAGGCCACGCCGGAGGCGACGGTGATCAGCAGGATGCCGGGCAGGAGGTAGTTCACATAGGAGCCTCCTGAGCCGGTGGTGATGGCGCCGCCGAACACATAGACGAACAGCAGCATCATGGCCACGGGCGTCACCGCGGTGGTGATGATGGTGTCCGGGCTGCGCAGGATGTGCCGCAGCGAGCGGCCGGTCAGGACGCCGGTATCCCGCAAGGCATGGGTGCTCATCGGTGGTCCTTTCCTGGCGCCGGGGCGCCGCTGGGACGGTCGTCTGGGCCGGAACCCACCAGGGCCAGGAAGACGTCCTCGAGCGAAGGCTGTTTCTCCACGTATTCCACCGTGGCGGCGGGCAGGAGCTGCTTGAGTTCGGCCAGCGTCCCGTTTTGGATGATGATGCCTTGGTGCAGGATGGCGATGCGGTCTGCGAGTTGTTCTGCCTCATCGAGGTACTGGGTGGTGAGCAGCACGGTGGTGCCTTGGCCCGCCAGTTGCCGGATGGTCCGCCATACCTCGTTGCGTGCCTGCGGATCCAGCCCGGTGGTGGGCTCGTCGAGGAAGACGACGCGGGGGTTCCCGATCAGGCTCATGGCGATGTCCAGGCGCCGCCGCATCCCGCCGGAGTAAGTGCCCGCCCTGCGGTGTGCGGCCTCAGCCAGGTCGAAGCGCTCCAGCAGGGCGCCGGCAACCGCGTCCGGGCGGGGCAGGTGGCGCAGCCGCGCCACCAGCACCAGGTTTTCACGGCCCGTGAGGACGTCGTCCACCGCTGTGAACTGGCCGGTCAGGCTGATGGATTCCCGTACGCGCGCGGGCTCCGTGCCGGTGTCATGACCGTTGACCGTGGCCGTGCCGGCATCCGGCTTCAGCAGGGTGGACAGGATCTTCACCAGTGTGGTTTTTCCGGCGCCATTGGATCCGAGCAGCGCAAAGATGCTTCCCGGCAGCACGTCAAAGTCGACGCCCCGCAGCACGTGCAGGTCCTTGAACGACTTTTCGATGCCCTGGACCCGGATGGCGGGGTGCAGGGCCTGGTCTGTAGTCATGGCCGGTCCTTCCGGTGCGGGATGTTTCAGGCATCCCCGGAAGCGGCCTGGTTGATGGTGTCGGTCAGGCGCTTGCGCTCCTTGCTGATCCACTGGCCGTCCGAGTAGTTGCTGATGAAGGTTTCGGCGAATTCCACGGGGTCGTCGCCCACGATGTCGCGGATCGGGGTTCCGTCCGCGGCGGCCCCCTCGATGAGGTCGGCCAGGTCCTCAAGCATCTGCATGAGGATGTCGCCCTTGACGATGGCGCCGGCGTACGTGAAGTAGCGTTCCAGGGCGTCGATGGTGGTCCGGTAGCTGCCGGGCAGCTGTTCTTTGCGGGCCTTGTATTGGCGCCAGCGCTTTTTGTCGTCGAAGGAGCCGGTGACTTTTTCGAGCCATCCCTGCGTCATGGTCATTCTCCTTTTTCCTGCTTGTGTTTGGCGTGGTGGAGCCGCTCGATCCGTTCGGCGAGGAAGCTCCAGGAGTTCCAGAACTCGTCCAGGTAACCGCCGCCGGAGGCGTTCAGCGAATAGACCTTCCGGGAGGTCCTTTTTCCGAGGGGACTTTGGCGACGTCCACCAGGCCGCGCTGTTCAATGCGGACCAGCAGTGCGTAGACCGTGCCCTCGGCAATGTCCGAAAAGCCTTGTTCGCGCAGCCGGGCGGTAATTTCGTAGCCGTAGGCCGGCTGGGCGGCGAGGAGCGCCAGGACAATGCCTTCCAGCGTGCCCTTGAGCATCTCGGTCATTTGCTTGCCCATGGAATCCCCTTGGTACTTAGTGTTGCTGACTACTAGTAAATAGTAACACTGAGTAGCTGGACGGCAACCCCTGCGGGCAGGTCTTTCTGCCCTACTGGGCGCACCACCGCAGGCGTTGACTTGAACCATGGGCAGCAGAGGCCCATAGGGCGGAAACGTACTGGCGTTCCGCCCACACCAGAAAGGAAAAACAGTGAAAAAGTGGTATCGGTGGCAGGACTACGCAGCAGCTGCCGCCGGACTCTTCACCGCAGTGGCGGTCCTGTTCACGCGGCAGCAAAACATGTCCACCACCCTCATGCTCGTCTTCGGCGGGCTCCTGGTGGTCAGCGGAATCGTCAACCTGGCAATGCCCGGAACACCGGTCATGGAATACGCCCAGGCTGTCCTTGCCGCAGTATTGATCCTCTCGCCATGGCTGGGGTCCTACACGGGCGCGACGGGCGCAGCGTGGACGTCGTGGATTGCGGGGGCAGTGGCGCTGGTGGTCACCGCGGTGGCCATAAAGCCCAGCACTGACGCCCACCACAACCTGCGCATCTCGCACTAGACAGGGGAGCATCCGCCATGACCGAAGTGATGCGGTACGAGGTGGGATCCGGGACCGTGCTCGTTGAGGCTGCCGACAACAGCTATGGGGTGGACCATCCCGCGCGCAACGAGCAGGGGATCCTGGACACCGGCAGGAGGCTGGAAGATGCACTCGCCAGTGTCCGACCGGCGGCCCACGCCGCACTTGAGGCCATGGCGGAGCTGTACCCGGAACAGATCGAAATCGAATTTGGCGTGAATCTGGCGGGAGACGCAGGGGCGATGATCGCCAGGAGCAGTTCCGAGGCCCATTTCGTCCTCCGGATGTCCTGGACCCCCGCGGCCGCGGCGATCCTCCCCGCGGAAGAACTCCCACATGGCGGGTGAGCGTGATGGTTGCATTCCTGAACAGGGCCGACGCCGGCCGGCGGCTGGGCAAGCGGCTCAGCGGACTCCGGGGACGGGACGTGGTGGTGCTGGGCCTGCCCCGAGGCGGCGTGCCCGTGGCATTCGAGGTGGCCAAGGCCCTCGAGGCGCCACTGGACGTGATCGTGGTCAGGAAACTGGGCGTCCCGTTCCAGCCTGAGGTGGCCATGGGAGCCATAGGGGAGGGCGGCGTCCGGGTCTTGGATCCACGCACCATCTCCATGGCCCGCGTCTCCCAGGAGGACCTGCAGCAGGTGGAACGGCGGGAGCGCACCCTGCTGGACAGCAGGGTGGCACGGTTCCGGCAGGGGCGCCCGATGCTTGACCTCACCGGCCGCACCGCCGTGATCGTGGACGACGGCATCGCCACCGGCTCCACGGCCAAGGCCGCCTGCCAGGTGGCGCGGCACTTGGGCGCCGCGAAAGTCATCCTTGCCGTGCCGGTGGCCCCTGCCCGGGCCATCGTCGAGCTCAAGGAACCGGACGACGTCGTCTGCCTGCTTTCGCCGCAGGACTTCCAGGCCGTGGGCTACTACTACCACGACTTTTCCCCACCGAGGATGGCGAGGTGGTCCAGTTGCTGGACGCCGCCGCGTCCCAGCCGTCCCGCAGCGGCCCCGAAAGGGGGACAGCAGCCTGGTGGACGAGGTCGAGGTTCCGGACGGGATGGCCGTGCTGCGGGGCAGCCTCTACTTGCCGGCCGTGTGCGACGGCACGGTGATCTTCGCCCACGGCAGCGGGAGCAGCCGGCACAGCCCGCGCAACCGTTTCGTGGCCTCCGTCCTGCATGGGGCGGGCCTGGGCACCTTGCTCCTGGACCTGCTGACCCCCGAGGAAGAAGTCAACCGTGCCAATGTCTTCGATATCGCGCTCCTGGCCCGGCGCCTCTCAGCCGCCACCCACTGGCTGAAGGTCCGGCATGACGGCTCGGCCGGACGGATCGGCTACTTCGGGGCGAGCACCGGTGCCGGAGCGGCGCTGTGGGCCGCGGCCGAGCCCGGCGCCGACGTTGCCGCCGTCGTGTCCCGGGGCGGACGGCCTGACCTTGCCGGTCCGCGGCTGGACGCCGTCAGGGCCCCCACCCTCCTGATCGTTGGCAGTGCGGACACCCAGGTCCTCGCACTCAACCGCCAGGCAATGGCACGGATGCAGGCGCCCACCCGGCTCGAGATCGTCCCGGGCGCCACCCACCTGTTCGAGGAGCCCGGAACCCTGGCATTGGCCGCGAACCTGGCTGCCGACTGGTTCCGCCAATACCTGCTGCCGTCACCGGTGGGCCGGTCCATGCCGGAGGCGAGGGAGTGACACGCTGGCCCGCCATCGCCAAGGACGTGGCCGCCTTCCCGGTGCAGCCCAACATGCCGGACTACGACGCCGCCCGGCGCGACTTCAGCTGGGACCAGGCCCGGGAGGAACTGGCCGGGCTGCCGGGGGGCCGCGGGCTGAATATCGCCTACGAGGCCGTGGACCGCCACGTGGCCGGAGGCCGCGGGGGCAGGGAAGCCCTGCGCTTCATCAGGGCCGACGGCGGCACCCGGTCCCTGGATTACGGTGACCTTGCGGAGCAGTCCGGCAGGTTCGCGGCAGTGCTCCGGGCCCTGGGGGTGGGGCGCGGTGAGCGGGTCTTCTCCCTCCTGGGCCGCAGCCCGGAGCTGTATGCCGCGGTGCTGGGAACCTTCAAGAACGGCAGCGTCTTCTGCCCGCTCTTCTCCGCGTTCGGCCCCGAACCGGTCCGGCAGCGGCTGCACCTCGGCGCGGGCCGGGCCCTGGTCACCACCAGGGCCCTGTACCGCAAGAAGGTGGCGCCGGTGCGCGACAGCCTTCCGGAACTCCGCCACATCCTGCTGGCGGACGCGGATGGCACCCCCGAACCCGGGACCCTTGACCTGGCAGCACTCCTGTCCCGGGCGGACCCGATCGGGGAGGTCGCCGGCACCCAGCCGGAGGACATGGCCCTGCTGCACTTCACCAGCGGCACCACCGGCACGCCCAAGGGCGCCATCCACGTCCATGGCGCCGTGGCCGCCCATTACGCCACCGGCCGCTTCGCCCTGGACCTGCACCCGGAGGACGTCTACTGGTGCACCGCCGATCCCGGCTGGGTGACCGGAATGTCCTACGGAATTATCGCGCCGCTGGTGCACGGCGTGACCGCCATCGTGGACGAGGAGGAGCTGGACGCGGACCGCTGGTACCGGATCCTTGCGGACCAGCACGTCACGGTCTGGTACACCGCCCCCACGGCACTGCGGATGCTCATGAAGGCCGGCGCCGAACGGGCAGCCGGGCATGACCTGTCAGCGCTGCGCTTCATCGCCAGCGTGGGGGAGCCGCTGAACCCCGAGGCGGTGGTGTGGGGCCAGGAGGTCCTGGGCCTGCCGGTGCACGACAACTGGTGGCAGACCGAGACCGGCGGGATCATGATCGCCAACTATCCCGCCATGGACATCCGCCCCGGGTCCATGGGCCGTCCGCTCCCCGGCATCGAGGCGGCGCTCGTGGCACGGGACGCCGACGGTAAAGCGGTCGTCACGGACGGACAGGCGGTCCTGGTCACGGAACCGGACACCATGGGTGAGCTGGCGCTGCGCCCCGGGTGGCCGTCCATGTTCCGCGGCTACCTCAACGAGGAGGAGCGCTACCGGCGGTGCTTCGCCGGCGGCTGGTACCTCACCGGTGACCTGGCGAAACGGGACGCCGACGGCTACTTCTGGTTCGTCGGCCGCGGCGACGACGTCATCAAGTCCTCCGGCCACCTGATCGGCCCGTTCGAGGTGGAAAGCTGCCTGATGGAACACCCCGCGGTGGCCGAAGCCGGGGTGATCGGAGTACCCGACCCCGTGGCCGGCGAGGTGGTCAAGGCCTTCGTGGAACTCAAGCCGGGCAACCAGCCCAGCGAGGCCCTGCAGCTGGAGATCATCGGCTTCGCCCGGAAACGGCTGGGAGCCGCCGTCGCGCCCCGGCTGCTCGACTTCACCAGTACGCTGCCCAAGACCCGGAGCGGAAAGATCCTCCGCCGGCTCCTGAAAGCCCGCGAGCTGGGACTGCCCGAAGGCGACACCTCAACCCTGGAGGCCCCGGCCGGACCGGCGCCGGGCCTCGGCAAGGAGCAGCCATGAGCACCCTGCGGAACCCGGCCATCCGCGACCAGGAACACGCCCTGCACCTGCTGCGGCAGATGCTGCGGGTCCGCCGGCTCGAAGAAAAATGCATCGAGCTGTACAGCGCGGCCAAGATCCGCGGCTTCCTGCACGTGTACATCGGCGAGGAAGCCGTGGCCGCCGGGGTGATGGAAACCCTGGCGCCCGACGACGCGGTGGTGGCCACCTACCGGGAGCACGGCCACGCCCTGCTCCGGGGCGTCTCCGCCGGTGCCATCCTCGCCGAAATGTACGGCCACGCCGAGGGCTGCTGCCGCGGCCGCGGCGGTTCCATGCACCTCTTCGACGCGGAGGCGCGCTTCTACGGCGGAAACGCGATCGTGGCAGGTGGCCTGCCGCTTGCAGTCGGCCTGGCGCTCGCAGACCGGATGGCCGGCCGCCAGCGCGTGACCGCCTGCTTCTTCGGCGAAGGCGCCGTGGCCGAAGGCGAGTTCCACGAAAGCATGAACCTCGCCGCGCTCTGGCAGCTCCCGGTGCTGTTCTGCTGCGAAAACAACCTCTACGCCATGGGAACCGCGCTGGGCCGTTCCGAATCCCAGACGGACATCGCGCTCAAGGCCGCCGGGTACGAAATCTCCGCGTGGGCCGTGGACGGGATGGACGTACTCGCCGTCGAGGAAGCTGCCCGGCGGGCGGTGGATGCCGTCCGGTCCGGGGGCGGGCCGCACTTCCTGGAACTGCGCACCTACCGCTTCCGCGCCCACTCCATGTTCGATCCCAGCTGTACCGGGAGAAAGCCGAGGTTTCCCGCTGGATGGAACGGGACCCCATCAGCCTGCTGCAGGGAACCATGCAGGCCGCGGGACAGCTGCCGGAGGACACCTGGGCGGCGCTGGCGGCGGACGTGGACGCCGAGATCAGCACCGCGGTGGGATTCGCCGAGAACGGCACGCCGGAACCGGTGTCCGAACTCATGCGGTTTGTCTACAGCGACCCGCCGGAAGCCGGCAGCGGCGCTGCCACCGCCGGCGGCGGCGGCGGGAAAGAAGGGGCAGCAGGATGAAAACCACGTACCGGGAAGCGATGCGGGCGGCGCTCCGCGACGCGATGCAGCGCGACGAGCGGGTGTTCCTCATGGGCGAGGACGTAGGCAGGTACGGCGGCAGCTTCGCCGTGAGCCTGGGACTGCTGGAGGAGTTCGGGCCCGAACGGATCCGTGACACGCCGCTGTCCGAGTCCGGGTTCGTCGGCGCGGGCATCGGCTCCGCGCTGGGCGGGATGCGTCCCGTCGTCGAAATCATGACCGTCAACTTCAGCCTGCTGGCGCTGGACCAGATCATCAACAATGCCGCCACGCTGCTGCACATGTCCGGCGGCCAGTTCAACGTGCCCATCGTCATCCGGATGACCACCGGAGCCGGCCGGCAGCTCGGCGCCCAGCACTCGCACAGCCTGGAAGGCTGGTACGCGCACATTCCCGGGCTGCGGATCCTGGCCCCGGCCACCTTGGCGGACGCCCGCGGGATGCTGTGGACCGCGTTGCAGGACCCGGACCCGGTGCTGATCTTCGAGCATGGCTCGCTGTACAACGTTGCGGGGAAGCTCGACGACGACGCCGGCGCCGTGGACATCGACAAGGCAGCAGTCCTCCGGCATGGGGACGGCCTGACCCTCGTCACCTACGGCGGCACGCTGCCCATGGTGCTGGAGGCCGCGGACCTGCTGGCCGCCGAAGGCATTGAGGCCGACGTGATCGACCTCCGCACCCTCCGCCCGCTCGATGCCCACACCATCATGGACAGCGTGGCCAGGACGCACCGGGCCGTGGTGGTGGACGAAGGCTGGCGCAGCGGCAGCATCTCCGCGGAGATCGCGGCCCGGATCTGCGAGCAAGCCTTCTTCGACCTGGACGCCCCGGTGGAACGGGTATGCAGCCTGGAGGTGCCCGTCCCGTACGCCAAGCACCTGGAACAGGCTGCCCTGCCGTCGGTGGAACGGGTCATGGCCGCCGCGCGAAGGGCCGTGGGGGCCAATGGCTGAGTTCCGGATGCCGTCCCTGGGCGCAGACATGGAGCACGGCAAGGTGGTGGAGTGGCTGGTCAAGCCGGGGGATTATGTCCATAAGGGTGACCTCGTGGCGGCCGTGGACACCGACAAGACCGTGATGGACATCGAGTCTTTCGAGGACGGCGTCGTCGCCGAGTTCCTGGTGGACATCGGCGACACCGTGCAGGTGGGGACCCCCATCGCCCGGATCACGGCCACCCCCGCCGAACTCCCGCCGCCACCCCCGCCCCAACCCCCGCTCACTTCCGGCAGCATTTTCCCCGACGCCCGCTCACCTTTGACAGCAAAAGAGGAAACGCCCGCTCACCCGGGCGCCGCTGGCGGCCACCCGGAGCCCGGCGCCAAGGTCCCGCCGCCGGTCCGGCACCTTGCGCACACGCTGGGGGTCGACGTCGGACGCCTCAGCGGGAGCGGTGCCGGCGGAGAGGTGACCCGGGCCGACGTCGAACGCGCCGCTGCGGCGTCTGGCACCTGGGCGCCGGAGCCGGCAAAAGCACCCGAAGCGCACCGCGTGCGGTCCTCGCCGCTGGCCCGGCGGCTGGCGGCGGAACTTGGCGTGGACCTGCCGGCCGTCACGGGCACGGGCCCGGGTGGTGCCGTCACCGAGGAAGACGTGCTCGCCGCCGTCCCGCCGCGGGGGCGGCCGGCCAGGGAACCCGGCGCGGACAAGCCGGCGGAAGCACCGCCGTCGGAAGCCCGCCCGCCGGCGCCCGCGCAGGCAACGGAACCCGGGAACGCAAAGGAAAACGTGCCGCCCGCAGCCCCCCGGCAGGAACGGGCTGCGGCCGCCAGCAAGGCGGAAAGCCTGCGGCAGGCGATCGGCGCGCTGATGTCGCGGTCCAAGAAGGAAATCCCGCACTACTACCTCGCCACCACCCTGGACCTTGCCGCGGCCATGGCGTGGATGCAGGCGGCCAACCAGCAGCGGCCCGTCACCGCCCGCCTGGTGCCCTCCGCCCTGCTGCTCAAGGCCACCGCGCTCGCGGCGAAGGAGGTGCCGGACATGAACGGATTCTTCACCAGGGGCGCGTTCCAGCCGAGCAATGCCGTGCACCTGGGCGTCGCGGTGGCCCTGCGGCACGGCGGGATCGTGGCCCCGGCGGTGCACGACGCAGACACCCTGACGCTGGACGAACTCATGGAGCAGCTGCGCGGCCTGGTCAGCCGGGCCAGGGCGGGCCGGCTGCAGCGCGCGGAGATGGCCGACCCCACCATTACCGTCACCAACCTGGGCGACCTTGGGGTCGAAAGCGTCTACGGCGTGATCTATCCGCCTCAGGTTGCCATGGTGGGTTTCGGCAAGGTCATCGAACAGCCGTGGGCGCACAACGGGATGCTCGGGATCCGGCACGCGGCCACCGCCACCCTGTCCGCGGACCACCGGGTCAGCGACGGGCTGCGCGGAGGCCGCTTCCTGGCCAGGATCGACGAACTCCTGCAAACGCCGGAGGACCTGTGAGCCGGACCCGTGTGACCGAGGAGGAACCGTGAACCAAGAGGACGCGCGCCTGGCCGTGGAGGCGGCGATCGGCAAAGTTGCGCCCGACGTCGAGCCCGGCGACCTGGACGGCACTGCCAGGCTGCGCCAGGACCTGGAACTGGACTCGCTGGATTTCCTCCGCCTGGTGGAGGTCATCGCCGAGTCCACGGGCGTCGACATCCCGGAAGCCGACTATCCGGCGGTGGCCACGGTGGGCGGGCTGGTGGAGTACTTGGCCGGGCACGGATAAAGGGGGGCTATCCCGCAGCGTGGTCATTCCCGCGCATCCGCCCCGCAACCACCAGGCCCGAGAGGGCGGTGAGCACCGCGACGGCGGCGATGGCCGCGGGGATGCCGTAGAGGTCCGCGAGTACTCCGGAGAGCAGGGCACCCACGGCGAATCCGCCGTCGCGCCACAGCCGGTACACGCCCACGGAGCGGGCACGCCAGGCCGGGTGGGCGACGTCGCCGATGGCGGCCAGCAGTGTGGGGTAGACCATGGCGGTACCGAGGCCCAGCACGACGGCGGCGGCGAGCCACGGTGCGAAGCCGTGAGCGGAAGCAATGATCGCCAGGGCGCCGGCTTGCACCAGCATTCCGGTGGCGATGAACCACTTGCGTCCCCAACGGTCGGAGGCTGCTCCGGTCACCAGTTGGGCCGCGCCCCAGGCTGCCGGGTAGGCGGCGGCCAGGATGCCGATCTGGCCCAGGCCAAGCCCGGCGCCGGCGAACAGGACGGGGAAGAGGCCCCATGCCAGGCCGTCGTTGAGGTTGTTCACCAGTCCGGCCTGGCTGGCCGCGGAGAGAGAGCGGTCCCTGAAGCTGGTGAGGGTGAACACCTGCCCGGTGGTGAGGCCGGCACGGGCGGCATCCCGGCCCGCGGCATGCTGCGCGGCCTCGGTCCTGGCATGGTGGTGGGTTTCGCGGACGGCCAGGACCGTGAGACCCAGACCCAGCGCGATGTAGGCGGCGCCCAATAGGAACGGGGCCGGGCGCAGGCCGTAGGCGGTGGCGAGGTAGCCGGTGGCCAGGGCCGATACGGCGACCCCGAGATAGCCCGCGGCCTCGTTGAAGCCCATGGCCAGGCCGCGCTGTTTGGGGCCCACGAGGTCCATTTTCATGATCACGGCGGTGGACCAGGTGAGGCCCTGGCTGACGCCCAGCAGCACGTTGGCCGCCACGATCCAGCCCCATGACGGAGCGAGTATGAGCATCAACGGGACGGGCACCGCTGCCAGCCAGCCGGTGATGAGGACCGGTTTCCGGCCGTACCGGTCCGAGAGGGTACCCGCGAAGTAGTTCATGGCGGCCTTGGACAAGCCGAAGGCGAGGATGTAGGTCAGTGCGCCCGTGTACAGGTCGAGGTGGAATTCCCGGGCGGCGAGCAGCGGAAGGACCGTGCGCTCCTGGCCCAGGGTGCCCCCCACCAGGGCGTTCACGGCCACCAGCAGCATGAACTGGGCAACGTTCTGCCGCAAGCCCAGCACCGCCGGGGTGGATCCGCTGGTGCCGCGGAGGGGGGTGCCCTGCATGGTGGCTCCGTTCTGGTGAAGCAGAAGGTGGCCCGGACGCGCGGGGGACGCGTCCGGGCCGGGCCCGGGCAGGAGGGGGGTCTTGCCCGGGCGGTCTAGGGGGAATTGCCTGCTCAGGCTGCGGGGACGCTGTTCCGCCAGGCGTTCCAGGCGGCGTAGCTGCCATCGAGTTCGACGACGTCGTACCCGGCCCGGCGCAGGGCGCTGGCGGCCACGGAGTTGCGCACGCCGGACTGGCAGTAGGACACGATGGTGCCGCCGGCCGGCAGCTCATCCAGGTGCCACATCACGCGGCCGCCGCTGAGCTGGTAGGAGCCCGGGACGTGCCCGGCCTTGTGCTCGGTCTTGTTGCGGACGTCCAGGACCACGGCCGCCTCGAAACCCTCGAGTTCCCCAGGCTGGATCAGCTTGGGGGTGAAGGTGGGCAACCCCTTGATGCTGGTGAGGTAGCCGGCCACGTTGTCGATGCCCACGCGGACCAGGTGGTCCCACATGTCCTGGGCCTGGTCCAGGTCCCTGGCCAGCAGCACCAGCGGGTTCTTGTCGGTTTCCGGGTTGACCACCCAGGCGCCGTAGCTGGCTACGGACTTGCCGGCCGGGACGTTCAGGGACCGCGCCACCGTGCCCTGGTGGATTTCGCCGCTGGAGCGGGTGTCGATGAAGGTCAGGGTGTCCTCGGCCAGGCCCTTGGCGACGGCGTCCGTGTCCAGTTCCTGCAGCGGGGCGCGTTCGCCCATGACGGCGGGGCCTTCCCGGTTTTCGCGCTTCATGCGGGCGAAGTAGGCGTGGGCGTCGGGCTGGCCGTCGAGGAGCTCGTTGATGAAGCCCTGTTCGTCGTTGGTGGCCAGGTAGGGGCCCCACCAGGCGTAGAGGCGTTCGTAGCCCACCGTGGAGGAGGGGATGGCGCCCAGGGCCTTGCCGCAGGCGCTGCCGGCGCCGTGGCCCGGGTGGACCTGGACGTAGTCCGGGAGGGTGAGGAACTTGTCGCGGAGGCTGGCGAAGAGCTGCTTGGCGCCTTCGAAGCGGGTGTCGATGCCGCCGGCGGCCTCGTCCAGCAGGTCGGGCCGGCCCAGGTCGCCGGAGAAGACGAAGTCTCCGGAGAGCAGGTAGCCGGGCTTGTCGCTGAACGCGCCGTCGGTGACCAGGAAGGACAGGTGCTCCGGAGTGTGGCCGGGGGTGTGGACTGCCTTGATGGTGATGTTGCCCAGGGTGATGGTGTCGCCGTCGTGCAGCCGTTCGCCGTCGAACCCGTACTGCCAGTCGGGTCCACCCTCGCCGGACACGTAGATCTTCGCGCCGGTGGCGGCGGCCAGTTCGCGCGTGCCGGAGAGGTAGTCGGCGTGGATGTGGGTCTCGGTGACGGCCACGATCTTCATGCCGTTCTTGGCGGCAAGGTCCTGGTAGACGGCGATGTCCCGGCGGCCGTCCACCACGATTGCCTCGCCCTTGGCCTGGCAGCCGATCAGGTAGCTGGCCTGGGCGAGGTCTTCGTCGTATATGCGTTCAAGCAGCATCTGGTGCTCCTTCGAATGGGAAAGATATGAAATCCTGGTACCAATTTTAGATACCAGGGGGGTATACAACAACTAGAGATATCCCCAGGAATGTCAGGTGGTGGGGAGTCCGGCGCGGGTCCAGGCGGTCATGCCGCCGGCCATGGTGTCCGCCGTGTAGCCTGCGCCGTTGAGGGCGTCGGCGACGGCGGCGCTGCGGTTGCCGCTGCGGCAGACCGCAATGACGGGGACGGCCGGGTCGAGCTCGCCCAGGCGGGCCTGCAGCTGGCCCATGGGGATGTGCAGGGCCCCGGGGATCATGCCTTCGGCGACTTCGAAGTCCTCGCGGACATCGAGGATGCGGGCGGCGTTGCGGCGCTGGTCGGCTTCGGTGATGGTGATTTCAGCCATGATGGTTCTCCTTCGAAGTGGTTGTTGGCTGGGGTGATGTGTCTAGCGGACGGGTTCGCCGGCCTGGCGCCAGGCGGCCATGCCGCCGCGGACCGAGTAGGCGTCGTAGCCCTCGGCGGCCAGGAGCCGGGCGGCGGAGGCGGACCGCACGCCGGAGGCGCAGATGGCGATCACGGGGCGGGTCTTTTGGATGCCGGCGGTGCCGGCCTGCAGCCGGTCCAGGGGAACATGCTTGGCTTGCGGTGCCCGGCCGGTCCGCCATTCCTGCGCTGACCTGACGTCGATGAACGTGGCGCCGGAACCCAGGAGGTCCTTGGCCTGTGCAACGGAGATTGTCTTGTAGGGCTTGCTGAAGGCCTTCTTGAGCGAATCGATCAGTCCCATGCTGTTCTCCTTCGGGTAACGGTGTTGGGGGTTGTCAGGCGGTGACGGTGCCGGCCGTGACCCACGCCGCGACGGCGAAGATCAGCACCGCGAATGAGATGCGGATGTGCTTGTCCTTCAGGTGGCCCGCGAACCGCGCGGCAACCAGTGATCCCAGGATGGCCGGGACGGCGAATGCCAGCGTGGTGGCCCAGTCGATGGTGTAGCCGGCGGCGTGGGCGCTGAATCCGGCTGCGGAGTTGACCACGATGATCGCCAGCGAGGTTCCGACGGCCTGCTTCATGCGCAGGCCCAGGAGGATGGTCAGTGCAGGGGTGATGAGGAAGCCGCCCCCCACGCCAAGCAGTCCGGTGAGGAGCCCGACGAGCAATCCAACGCCCACGGCCTTCGGGGCGCAGGACCGGAAGGCCCGGTTGGGTCCCGTGCTGCAGGAGCCCTCGGTTTCGCGGGGTTTGCTGAGCATCCGGATGCCCGCGGCCACCATGATTCCGGCAAACGCCAGCATCAGGATGGTCGGATCCAGGAGTTTGCCGACGGCGGCGCCGGCCCAGGCCGCCGGAATGCCGGCGCCCCCGACCAGTGCGATGACGGGCCAGTTCAGGCCCTCCCGGATCCGGGGGAGCAGGGCTGCCAGTGACGATATGCCCACCACCAGCAACGACGTCGGGATGGCCTGGGCGGGGCTCATGCCCACGCCGTACACCAGTGCGGGAACGGCGATGATGGAGCCGCCACCGCCCACCACGCCCAGGACGATTCCGACGACGAGCCCCAGACCCAGGGCCGGGATCATGCCGCGGCGTCCTCTTCAGCGCCATGGACGGGAAGCTGCAGGATGGCGCTTTCGCGGGTGGGCTCCGTGGCTGCCTTGTTCCACGGCATGGCCGAGAGGGCCTTGCCCATGGCGCAGGTGTTGGTGGCGGCCGAGAACGTCAGGCCGGTGCCGATGGCGCCTGCGAGCATGCGGACCTTGGGCGAGACGAACTTGCCGCCCACCAGGCCCAGCATCACCAGTGAACCTGCGGCCAGGCGGACCTGGCGTTCCATGTCCCAGCGGTCCTTGCCTTTGACCACGTCACCGCCGGCGGCGGCGAAGCCCGGCACGCCGCCGGTGAGGACATAGGCGGTGTCGAGGCCAACCGCCGCCATCCGCTGGCGGGCCTGCTCGGCGCGGACGCCGGACTGGCAGACCAGGACCACGCGTGAGCCCAGCCGGGCCGCGAGTTCGCCGGTGTGCTCGGAGAGGAGGGGGAGCGGCACGTTGTAGGAGCCGCGGATGTGCATTGACTCGAATTCAGCGGCGGAACGCACGTCGATCACCATCAGGTCCTGGTGCGTGTTGAACCACGACCGCAGGGTCTCGGGGGCTAGTGCCGTAACAGCGGTTGCTGTGGAAGGGGATGTCATGGGGGCCTCTCAAAAGGGGGCAGGTGGATACCCCACCGAGTATTACAGATACCCCCGGGGGTAGTCAAAACACCCATGGGGGTATATGCTTGGGGGCAGCACCCCACCGATGGAGAACCCGTTATGGAACTGAACCCAACCGAACTCACGCCCGTGATCAACCGCCTCAAGCGCGCCCAGGGCCAGCTCGCCGCGGTCACCCGGATGCTCGAGGAAGGCCGGGATTGCAAGGACGTCGTCACCCAGCTGGCGGCCGTCTCCAAGGCCCTTGACCGTGCCGGCTTCGCCATCATTGCCACCGGCCTGGAGCAGTGCATCACCCAAAAAGACGAAACCATGGACCGGAAAGACCTGGAGAAGCTCTTCCTCTCCCTGGCATAATTCGACGCCCGGCAGCCCCAAGGCAGCGGACCATTCGGCAACTTCGAGGAGCACCATGACCTACACGCTGGCCACCACCGTCGCCCTTCCCTGGGCCGAAGCGCTGGAACGCACCCGCGCGGCCCTTGCCGCGGAGGGCTTCGGGATCCTGACGGAAATCAACATCCGCTCCACCTTCGAAGCCAAGCTCGGCACCGACGCGGCAGACGCCGTCGGGGACTATGTCATCCTTGGCGCCTGCAATCCCTCCCTTGCCAGCCGAGCCCTCGCCGCCGAGCCGCAAATGGGCGCCCTGCTGCCGTGCAACGTGGTGGTGCGCCGCCAGGCCGGTGCGCAAGAGACCACAGTTGAGGCGATCGACCCGCAGGCCATGGTCCAGCTCAGCGACGCGCCTGCAGTCAAGGACGTGGCGGACGACGCCGGGACGCGGCTCCGGAAGGCCCTCGCCAGCCTGCGGTGAGGCGTTGGTCCGCCCGACGCGGGAAGTGATTGGCGACTCAGATTTTCATTTTCGACACCGGGATTCCCTGGCGCAGCCCGGATGCGGGGCGCGCCGGGGAATTTCTGTGTCGGGAGTGACAATGCGCAGCGCAAGTCTGGGTCAGCCGGCGCACGGTCCGTGGTCCGCCCAGGCTGCAGCGCGGCCGGCCGTCCGGTGACGGCGCTCCAGCTGGACCACGTCCCGCCCGAAGGAAAACGCCAGCAGCGCCAGGGCCGCCACCGGAATGGACACCGCGGCCACGGCCGGGATACCGGGAAGCAGTGGCAGGAGCAGCGCGAACGGCTGGAACGCCCCGATTGCCTTCCGGGATTGCCGTGGCGGCAAAGACCCGCGGAGGTGGGGCCGGAAGCGTCCGGCGGCCACGAAAACGTAGTACATGCCCCCGATCGCGAGCACCCACGGCCCCACCCGGGCAGCGGCCGCGACGGACAACGCAAGGACCAGCCCGGCGTCGGTGGCCGCATCAAAGCGCGCCCCCACCGTGGAGGACAGCCCGGTCCGCCGGGCCACCGCCCCGTCTACCCCGTCCAGCGCGAAGGCCAGCCCGCCCAGGACCGGAATCAGCAGGTCCTCCCGCGGCCCCGTGAACAGCTGGGGGACCGCCAATACGGCACAGAGGGCGGCGAGGACGGCGCGCAGCAGCGTCACGCGGTCGGCCGGAGTGGAGAACCTGGGTGCCCGCCGCAGCAGGGAAGCGGCCGCCGCACCCGTGACCAGTCCGCCCGCGCCCAGGCCTGCCAGTTGCAAGGGAAACCCGGGGGCTGACAAGGACGACAGCCACAGCGCCAACAAACCGTAGGCGGCCAGGGCGGCCAGTGCGTCGGGGATGGCACGTCCGGCCGCACCGCGAGGCCCTGCCGCCTCCGCCTGAACGCTGACGACGACGGCGGCGGGCCCGGGCCACCGGCGTGCCGCGGAATCCGGACGGGGAATCACGTGCCGGGACGCGTCGCGCGGCGCTTCACGACGGCGGAGCGCCGCTTCCCGGACGCCCGCGCCAGTCCCACGGCGGCCAGGAGGGCCCCGGCTCCCTCGGCGACGGCGCTGAGGGTCTTCGAGAAGAACCAGACGGGATCGTACATGGCGGGGATCGGTCCGATGGCCGGGATATCAACGTAGCGATACAGCATCACGGCCGCGAAGGCGCTCAGTGCCACCAGCAGGGCCACAGCATAGGCTGCCCGGCTGCCGCGGAGCAGGACAAAGATTCCGGCCACAAGCGCTACCGCGGCCTCCAGCAGGAACAGGGTGCCCTGGCTGACGGTGCCCGGCTGGGCGTTCTGGTAGCCCGGGGCCAGGAACAGGTGTACGCCGGCATCAATGAACAACGCAAGGGCGGTCAATAGTCTTAGTGCCACGCTTATGTATACGCCCGAAGTTCCCTTCCGGTTCACCCCGCCCCCTTATAAATGCGGGTTGGATGCGGAATATTTAGGACCATCCGCAATCTTGCGCCCATAGCGGGCAGCGAAGCCTGCGGCCCTACGAGCAAGGAGAAATGACCATGACCCTTCCCCAGCAACTCACCCCGGGAACCTGGACCCTGGACGTGTCACACAGCGAGATCGGCTTCAGCGTCCGGCATGCCGGGATCAGCAAGGTCCGGGGCCGCTTCACCGATGCCCAGGCCGAAGCCCGGGTGGGTGAGTCCCTGGCTGAGTCCACCGTGCACGCCACCGTTGCCACGGCCAGCTTCGACTCAGGAGACGCCAACCGTGATGCGCACGTCCGGGGTGAGGACTTCTTCGACGTCGAGAAGTTTCCCGAGATGACGTTCCGCGGCACTGCCATCGAAGGTGACGGCGAGGAATACACCCTGACCGGCGACCTGACCATCAAGGGTGTCACCAAGCCTGTGGAGCTCGAGGTGGAGTTCACCGGTGTTGCCGTGGATCCCTTCGGCGCCACACGGGCAGGCTTCTCCGCCGAAGCCGAGATCAGCCGCAAGGAGTTCGGCCTGACCTGGAACGCCGCCCTGGAAGCCGGCGGCCTGCTGGTCAGCGACAAGGTGAAGATCAACCTCGAAGCCGCACTCGTGAAGCAGGGCTGACACAGGGATCTGCCCGACGACCGGCCGGGGAGGCCACTGCGCCGGATGCGCAGGGCCGCCCCGGCCGGTCGTAATGCCTGGCCAAGCCCGCGGCTTGGCCAGGCTTGTGGCCTCGTCAGGCGTCGGACTCCGTGTTCCGGAGCCGCCGCCGGACCAGCACCGCCCCGCCGGCCAAGCCGATGACCAGTACGGCGGCAGCCCCGCCGGCAATGATCACGCCCGCGGGCGTCCCGCCGGCACCGGCGGCAGCACCAGCTGCGGACGGCGACGCACCGGAGTTTCCGGAGCCGGCCGTGAACGTGAAGGTTCCTTCGATAGGGTGGCCATCGGAGGAAGCCACTCGCCAGATCACCGTGTATTTGCCCGCCGGTGCACCGGCCTTCACGGCCTGGGTGACATGGTTGTCCACAATCGTGACGGCGCCGTCGGCCTGGTCCGTGCCGGTCCCATCCTGCACCTGGATCACCGAGCCGATGCCCATCGGCGTGTGGTCGAAGGTCAGTCCAATCCGGCTGGGAACCGCCGGAACGGACGATCCATTCGCAGGATCACTGGATTCGAGCACATCGTGCGCCTGCGCGGGTGCAGCCAGGACAACCGAACATGCGGCCACGGCCAGGACCAGCACGCTGCGCTGGAACCAGCGGAGCAGATTCTCCAACATCCGGGCCCCTGCTACTTGGCTGCCGCGCGGGACCGGCGGCCGGCCAGCACCAGTGCCAGGGCGGCGGCGCCCAGGACAAACCCCGCAGCGCCGAGGACAACGCCCCAGATTGAGGTCGCCTCGGACGTGCGCTCGATGGCATCCGAGGCGGCGGGAGCAGCTGAAGCGGCAGCCGGGGCCGGGGTGGTGTGCGCCGTGGTGCCGTCCTCGGCTGTGGTGGTGAAGGAGGGGGCCGGGTGCTTGGGCTCGGGCTGCCCGTCAGCACTGCGCTCGTTCCAGTTCACCACCGTCCCGTCGCTGTAACTTTGGGCGGCCTCCAGCACCACCGTGGTCCCCTCGGCCGGGAGGCGGCCTACCGAGAGCGAAAACGCCTGGTACTGGTTCTGCCCCAACTGGTGGGCTTCGTCCGCGGTCCAGACCACCGAAGTAGGTGCTTTGGTGACCGTGGCGCCGGCCACCGTAACCGGTTTGGGCAGGTCACTGGTGATGACCTGCGCGGTCCAGCCTTCCACCGGTTTGACTGAGACGGAGGTGAACGGTGTGTCGGTGGGCAGCTTGACCTCAAGCTTGTTCGTCTTGGCGGTGGGGGACTCGTTGGGGACATTGAAGGTCAGGTGCGAGTAGCCGTTGGCGCCGGTGTCGCCCGGGTCCACGGAGACGTGGGCTGACGCGGCGGCGGCGCCTGCGGCGAGCATTCCGGCGGCCGCGGTGATGGCGGCGAAGGCTTTGGCGGTGTGGCGGATTGAGGTATTCATGATGTCGCTTTCACAAGGTATGGGTGCGCCGGGGCGGCCTGCGGCTGCGGCCGGGCGCGAGGGCATGGCTGACCGGGGCGCGCGATGGCAGCGGTCCAAGGGCATCGCCTTGGGCCCGGGTCAGCATGGTGGGGTGAGGTGCCGCTCAGGAGGCGGCAGCGCGCGGCGGACCGCGGAGTGCGGGAAGCCGGAGGACCTCGGCGCGCAGCACCACAACAAGGCGGCGCGGAGCCGCAAGCTGCGGCCAGTCGGGAAGGAACGCCGCCGTCAGGATACGGATCAGCGGCCGCAGCCAGGCCGCGAGGGCCCAGAGGGCCGCTTCGCCGCGGGCCAGCACCAGGGCGGTGGACACGGTGGCCGCGGCGTGCAGGACCAGCATCAGCGGGTCCGGAGCGTGGAGGTGTTCCGGGGCTGCTGCCACTGCTGCCGCGGCAAGCGGTTGCCCCGGGTGGACGTGCGCTCCCGGGGCCGGAGTGAAGCCGGACGAAGCCGACAGGGTGCTGAAGGCCTCGTGGAGGAGCAGCTGGCCGCCGATGAGGAGGCCGGCCATCACAGGGGAGTTCACCCGGATCCTGGCGAGCACCATGACCGGCAGCAGCACCAGGGCAAAGAGGCCGGCGACGATGGCCGGGTGCGGCATCACGCCACGGGCCAACACGTGGGCTCCGGCAGCGAGGGCGAACATCGCCACGGTGAACGCGAAGGCGCGGGGGAAGCGGAACGGCGCGCTCATGCCAATCGCCACCCCTTCTTCCACTGATTACCGGTACCACTTTAGGGAAAACAGCGCCCTGGCGCGTAATCGGCACCCGTGCCGCCCGGGTCGTGACGGCGCGTAGCCCTACAGCGGCTCGGGCCGCACTGTGACGTTGCCCAGCGAACGGATCAACGCGACGGCGGTAATGGACCCTGCCGCCATGATGGACGCCAGCACCACCACCTGGAACCGGCCGGCTTCCAGGGGCGAGGCGCCGCCAAAGATGGCGCCCACGAATGCGCCGGGAAGCGTGACCAGTCCGGTGGTCTTGGTCTGGTCCGTGGAGGGTATCAGCGCCGAATGCACCGCCTGCCGGGCCTGGAGGAGGGTGGCCTGCCGGGGCGTTGCGCCCAGCGCCAGCCAGCCCTCCACCTGGTCCCACTGCTCCAGGACGGCCTCGACGAAGCGGCGGCCGGCCAGCGTGGCGATGGTCATGGAGTTGCCGATCACGATCCCGCCCACGGCCAGGGCGTAGCGCGGCGAAAATTCGATGGCCCCTGTGCCGAAGACAATTGCGACCGTCACCAGGATGCCGGCCGCCATGGTCGCGGCCACCACGGCGAACCGCCGCCAGGACCAGGTGAGCCGCCGCGTAGCCGTCACGGACGCCACGGAGAACATGACCAGCAGGGCCAGGCCAACCCATAGCGGGCTGGTGATGACCCCTCCCAGGACAAGGCTGATGACCGCCAGCTGCAGCACGCCGCGGAGGATGGCAAGGGCAGGGGAGAGGTACGACGGCGTCCGCGAGCCCCAGAGGATGCCCACCGTGAGTGCCGCCAGGATGGCAATGGCCGCCAGGGTGGGGGCCAGTGCGGCAAGGTCGGGCATCTGCCCAGCATACTGACCCCGCGGCTTCCCGGTGCCATGCCCGCCCGAGGGCTGGCCCGGCGTCGGAATTTAATTAAATGCTTGACGCACGAATATGGCCCGTGAATACTTTGGTGTGCCCCGACCTCCCTCCCAAAGGACTGATCGATGATGAACCTGTCCCGCCGCACATTGCTCACCACCGGCAGCGCCGCCACCCTCGCCTACGCCTTGGGCATGGCAGGCTCCGCCCAGGCCGCCACCGCCGTCACCGCCGTCACCGCCCGCCCGGGCGTCCCCGTCACGGCCGCGCCGCCCTTGCGCCTGGCCAGCCGGAACAGCGTGTTCACCCGCAGCGGTGCCGGCCCCCGGTACTGGAACATCTACGGCTACTCGTTCCCGCACAACGCCCCCATTCCGGAAAACGAGTGGAAGGCCAACATCGACTGGCTGGCCGGAAACTTCGCCGATTTCGGTTACGACATCGCCTGCACCGACGGCTGGATCGAAGGCTCCAGCCGCACCACCGGCAACGGCTACATCACCAGCTACAACGATTCCTGGCAGCACGACTGGGCTTACTGGGCAAACTACCTGGCCGCGCGGAAGATGAAGCTGGGTGTCTACTACAACCCCCTCTGGGTGCACCGGGCCGCCGTCGAAGACGCTTCCAAGACCGTCCTGGGCCGGCCCGACGTCAAGATCGCGGACCTGGTGGTGCCCGGGGACTTCTTCGCCCGGGACATCGGCGGAACCCAGCTGTACTGGCTGGACGTGACCAAGTCCGGCGCCAAGGAATACGTCCAGGGCTACGTGCGCTACTTCAAGGACCTCGGCGTTCCCTACCTGCGGATCGACTTCCTCTCCTGGTACGAGGACGGAAGGGACGCGAACATCGGGCAGGTCAACGCCCCGCACGGCCGGGCCAACTACGAACTCGCCCTCTCCTGGATCAACGAGGCCGCCGGCGAGGACATGGAAGTTTCGCTCGTGATGCCGCACATGTTCCAGGACGGCTCCGCGGAACTGGCCAACGGCGACCTGGTGCGGATCAATGCCGACGCCGACAAGGGCGGCTGGGACCGGCTGAGCGGGATGCGCCAGAACTGGCAGGACGCCTGGCCCAACTGGGCCAACCCGTTCTGCGGGTTCACCGGCTGGTCCCACCGCAACGGCAGGGGCCAGCTGATCCTGGACGGCGACTTCATGCGCGCCAGCACCTTTGCCAGCGACGAGGAACGCAAGACCATGATGAACCTGATGGTCGCGGCCGGATCACCCCTGGCCATCGCTGACACCTACCAGCAAATCGGCAACAACGCCTGGGTGTACACCAACAAGGAAGTCCTCCAGCTCAATGCCGATGGCCTGGTGGGCAAGCCCCTCTACCGGTCCGCCACCCCGTTCTCCAAGGACCCGGGCTCCCGTGACACCGAACGCTGGGCCGGGCAGCTTCCGGACGGTTCGTGGGGCGTTGCGCTCTTCAACCGCAGCGACACTGAAACGGTCACCAAGACCATCGACTTCGCAAAGGACCTCGGCCTGGCAACCGGCGGCAACGTCCGGGACCTCTGGGAGCACAGGAACCTGGGCATGGACTCCCGCGCCACGGCCGCGCTGGCCCCGCACGCCTCGGCCATCTTCCGCGTCACTCCGCCGAAGATGCACGGCACCACCCGGTACCCCGCGGCCTTCGCAGCCTGGGGAGGCGGGGCCGGCTTCAACAACAACCACCCGGGGTATGACGGCAACGGCTTCGTGGACGGACTCCAGGCGGGCTCCGGCAGCGCGGACCCGCTGGTCACGTTCGCGGTCCAGGTGCCGCACCGCGGCAGCTACGCCATCCGCTACCGGTATGCCAATGCCACCGGCGATACCAGCACCATGACGGTCACCGCCGAAAAGGCGGACCGTTCCACCGTGGACGGTCCGGTCCACGTCAGCTTCCCTGGCCTGGCCACCTGGGACACCTGGGGCGTGGCGGACGGCACCATCACGCTCGATGCCGGCCTGAACCTGGTCACCATCGGCAGGGGCGCCACGGACAAGGGAGCCATCAACCTGAACTGGATAGAGTTGGACATGTGAGCACACCGACGCAGGCCTTCGGGGTTCCCGCCCTCAGGGATCCGCACCGGGCCGGGCTGTTTTCCCTGGTGCTGCGGCACGCGCCGATCTCGCGGGTGGAGCTTGCCCGGCAGGCATCCCTGGACCCGTCCACCATCGCCCGGACACTCCGGCCGCTGGTTGACCAGGGATACGTGGTGGAGGCGCCCACCACGCCCAACGGACGCGGCCGGCCTGAGCGCCTGATCGAAGTCGTGGCCACAAAGCACACCGCGGTGGGCATCAAGATCGGTCCCAAGGTCATTTCCGGCGTCGTCACGGACCTGGGCGCAAACGTGCTGGCCCGCGGCGAGGAAGTGGGTGTTCCGCTGGCGCCTGCGGACACCTTCCGGGCCGTCGCCGCCTTGGTGGACCGGCTGCTCGACTCGGTGCCCGGCGCGCGGGAAAAGGCCTTGGGCGTGGGGGTGGCGGTCAGCGGACACGTGGATCCCGACGCCGGGACATGCCGCTTTTCCCCAATCCTTGGCTGGCGGGGGGTGGACGTGGCAACACCCCTGGCGGAACAGATTGCGCTGCCCGTCACCGTCCACAACGACGTCAACGCCCTGGCCGTCGCCGAGCACCTGTTCGGCGACGGCAGGAACGCCCGCAACTTCGCGGTGGTGACCTTGGGCCCCGGCATCGGACTGGGCCTCGTGTTCGACGGAAAGGTGTACGGCGGGGCCCAGGGAGCCGCCGGGGAACTGGGCCACATCCCGCTGGTTCCGGACGGCCCGCTGTGCAGCTGCGGCCGGCGGGGCTGCCTGGAAGCGCTCGCCGGCGACGCAGCGATCGCCGCCGCCGCCGGTACCGCGGATGTGGGCACGGCGATGCGGCTGGCCCGGGACGGCCAGGGCAGGCGGGCAGCCGCCGCCCGGGCAGCCTTTGATGACGCAGGCGGCTGGATCGGGCGCGGCCTGGCGGTGGTGTGCAACCTTGCCGCCCCCGAACTGGTGGTCATCACCGGCGAAGGTTCCGCCGCCTACGACCTGCTGGCCGACCGGTCGGCGGCGTCCCTTCGGGAGTATTCGCTCGAGGGCGGCGACTTCCTGCCCCGGCTCAAGGTGGCGCCCGCCGACGCCGATCTCTGGGGCAAGGGCGCCGCCTGCCTGGCCATCCAGCGGTCCCTGCGCTGAACCACCCCGGTATTCCACGCCGGCGTGCGCCGGCACCATTGCGGCGCGCGGGTCTTCCTACAGAATCGAGCAAAGATTGCCTTCACTGAACGTGCGGGCCGCCCTCCGGCAGCCTCCGCGGGACCGCAGCCTGGCGGAACACTGGATCCGGGCCGTCCTGCTCCTCAACCTGGCGCTGCCCTGCCCTGAGGACGCGGGTCCCGTTGACCCGGACCATGCGGGTCCCGTGGACCCGGACGTTCGTCTCGGTGCCAACGGCGGCCGGCGGGACTTCCTGCGCGCGGCCTCTGCCTGGCGGACCGAACTGGAGTCCTTCAACTACGTCCACTGGGAGGACTCCCGGGACGACGCCCTGCTGCATTTCAGCCGGCCGTACGGGTGGCACTGCGTCGCCAACTTCGGCCGCTCGCCCGTGCCGGTGCCCGAGGAGATCGTGGTGATCAGCAGCGGCGCCCTCCAGGACGGGTACCTGCCGCCGGCCACGACCGTGTGGCTGCTCCGCTGGGTGGAATAGCCTGTACCTGCGGGCGGCCGGCAGCCCGGGGAGTTGGTCCGGGTGGCCGGAGGGGATAAGACTGTGAACATGGCACGGGGAACGCTTCGCATCTTCCTGGGCGCGGCAACGGGAGCCGGCACAACATACTCCATGCTGCGCGAGGCGCACCGCCTTGCGGCGTGCGGCCGGGACGTGGCCGTCGGCATCGCCGCGGACCACGGCAGGACCGAGACGGCGCACCTCCTCGACGGGCTCGACCTCGTTGCCCCGCGCCCGGTGCCCGGCGCCGGCGGAGCGGCGGCCGCCGAGTTGGACGTGCCGGCACTGCTGGCCCGGCACCCGGAGGTGGCCGTCGTCGACGACTATGCCCACGTCAACGCCCCGGGAAGCCGGAACGGGCGCCGCTGGCAGGACATCGAGGAACTTCTGGCGGCCGGGACGGACGTGCTGACCACCCTTACCGTCCAGCACGTCGCGTCGCTGCGGGACGCCGTCGCGGCCATCACGGACCAGCCGGGCGGTGAAACCGTGCCGGACGCCGTGGTGCGGCGGGCAGAGCACATCGAGTTGGTGGACATTCCGCCCGAGCTGCTGCGCCAGCGCGTCGCCGACGGAAAGGTGTTCGCCAAGGACGCCATAGATGCGGCCCTGGCCAACGAATTCCGCCTGGGCAACCTGATCGCATTGCGCGAAATCGCCCTGATCTGGCTCGCCGACCGCGTGGACGAAGGATTGGCGACCTACCGGAAAAGCCAGGGCATCACCGCCACCTGGCCCGCACGCGAACGGGTGGTGGTTGGCCTGGACGGCGGCCCGGACGGAGAACTGCTCATCCGGCGGGCATCCCGGATCCTGTCCAGGGTCCACGGCGGCGACCTGCTGGCCGTCCACGTGCGGCGGGGAGACGGCGGCACCGCCGAATCCGGCCACGCACTGGACGCCCAGCAGCGCCTGGTCACGGATCTCGGCGGGACCTGGCACACAGTCTCGGGGGAGGACGCGGCCCAATCGCTCCTGGAATTCGCCCGCAGCGTCAACGCCACGCAGATCGTCATCGGCGCCTCGACCGGAGGGCTGTGGAGCCGGCTGCTCGGTTCCGGAGCCGGGGCCAAGGTGGTGCAGGACTCCGGCGACATCGACGTGCACATCGTGTCCCGGCCGCACGGCGGCGCCGGCCTGCCCAGGCCCGCCACCGCAGCACTGGGCCGTACGCGCACCACTGTCGGGTTCATCCTCGCCGTCGTCCTTCCGATCATCCTGACCACCGCCCTGGCCGCCAGCCCGGACCTTAACCTCGCCACCCACGCGCTGGTGCACCTGACCGGGGTCATGGCGGTGGCCTTCATTGGCGGGCTGTGGCCGGCGGTGCTCGCGGCGGTCCTGGACTCGCTGCTGCTGAACTTCTTCGAGACAGACCCGGTGGGAACGTTCAACATCAAGGACCCGCAAAACGTGTTCGCGCTGGCGGTGTTCCTGGCGGCGGCGGTGGCAGTCTCCCTGGTGGTTGGCCTGTCCGCCCGGCGGGCCCGGGAAGCCGCCCGGGCCCGCGCCGAGGCAGCCACCCTGGCGGACCTGGCCCGCGACGCGTTGCTCGCCGATGACACCGTGGCCGCGTTCATGGACAAGGTCCGGGAAACCTTCCAGGTCCGCTCGGCAGGCCTGTTCACCGTGGCCGGTGACGGCAGCGGAGCGTGGGAACTCCAGGCCTTCTCGGGTGCCCCGCCGCCGCCGGCTCCGGACGCCGCGGCCTTGACGGACAGCGTGGAACTGGCCGACGACCGGACGGCGCTGGTCCTCTCCGGGCGGACCCTGACCGCCGGGGACCGCCTCCTCCTCGCAGCCCACGGCGCCCACCTCCTGCTGCTGCGCCAGCGCCAGGCCCTGCAGCGAAGGTTGCAAAGCACCACCAAACTTGCGGAGGGCAACAGCGTCCGCACGTCCATCCTGCGGGCCGTCAGCCACGACCTGCGCACCCCGCTGGCCGGGATCAAGCTCGCCGTCACCGCCCTGCGCCGCCAAAACCGCAGGCTGCCGGAAGAGGTGCAGGCCGAGATGCTCGCCACGATCGAGTCCTACACCGAGCGCCTGGACGCCCTGATCTCGAACCTCCTGGACATGTCCCGCATCTCCAGCGGCTCGGCGGCCCCGCTGACAGCGCCGGTCTCCTGGCGCGACGCGATCGAGGACGCGCTGCGCGGGCTCCCGGCAGGCCGGATCCGGGTTGACCTCGCACCCTCCATGCCCGCCGTGGACGCCGACCTGGGCATGCTGGAACGGGTCATCGCCAACATCGTGGAGAACGCGCTCAAATACGCGCCGGAGTCGGACGTGGTGATCGTGGGCGTTTCGGCCGGGACGCTAAGGACGGACGACGACGGCGGGTTCGGCGAGTTGCGCATCGTCGATCACGGGCAGGGTGTGCCCGCTGCCGCGGCCGCCGCGATGTTCCAGCCGTTCCAGCGGCTTGATGATGCCCCGGAAGGGCTCGGCATCGGGCTTGGCCTGGCCGTCGCCAAGGGCTTTACGGAGGCCATGGGCGGCCGGCTGGTGGCCGAACCGACCCCCGGCGGCGGACTGACCATGATCATCAGGCTGCCGCTCTCCGCGGGGGCCGCCGCCCCGGACCGCCGCCGCCCGGCCGGGAGCACGCCATGAGGACCATCCTGATCGTCGATGACGAACCCCAGCTCCTGCGCGCCCTCCAGGTGAACCTTGAAGCTGAAGGCTACCGGGTGCTGACGGCGCTGGACGGTACGTCCGCCCTGCACCACGCGGAGGGCGGCCATCCGGATGTGATGGTCCTGGATCTCGGGCTGCCGGACATCAACGGCGTGGACGTCATCACCAGGGTGCGCCGGACCAGCAGCATGCCCATCATCGTGTTGTCCGCCCGGCACGGCTCCGTGGACAAGGTCCGGGCCCTGGACGCCGGCGCCGACGACTATGTGACCAAGCCGTTCGGCCTGGACGAACTCCTGGCGCGGCTGCGCGTGGCGGGGCGCCGGAGCGGAACCCCCGAAACGGTGGACAGCGGCCCGGCCATCGACGTGGGCGATTTCGAAGTGGACCTGGCCAACCGGAAAGTCACCCGCGCGGGAGACCCGGTCCGGCTCACGCCCCGCGAATGGGCCATCCTGGAACTGCTGGCCCGGAACCCCGGCCGGCTGATCACGCAGCAGCAGATGCTCCGGAAGGTCTGGGGCCCCGGCTACGAGAACGAAACCCACTACCTGCGCGTCTACATGGGCCAGCTGCGCCGCAAGCTCGAGGCCGACCCCGCCCGGCCCCGGCACCTGCTCACCGAGGCCGGCATGGGCTACCGCTTCGAACCGTGACCCGCCCCGCCAAGGGCCCCGACGGCGTCGTACATCACGCGTAAAGGAATCATTAAGAAAACCCCCTTTCCCACGCCAGCCAATTTTGCCGGTGCTAGCTTCGCAGTGATCGCGGTGCACAGGGCAGCGCGGAAAGGTAGTCATGACCACGTTAAGCAGGCCCCCGGCGGATCCTTCCGCGCTCCACCCGCATGGCAGGAAGGCGCTCAAGGACTGGCTGCTGTTTGGCCTGCAGGACAGCAAGGGCACCCACCCGGGCCCCGGCGGCGTTCCGACGCAGCACGAACGGAAGCACACGTGGTGGCAGGTCATGTGCCTGACCGGCGTGGACTACTTCTCCACCCTGGGGTACCAGCCGGCCATCGCGGCGCTGGCTGCCGGGGTCATCTCCCCGCTGGCCACCCTGGTACTGGTGGCGGTGACCCTGCTGGGCGCGCTGCCGGTCTACCGCAGGGTTGCCGGTGAGAGCCCGCGCGGTGAAGGCTCCATCGCCATGCTTGAGCGGCTGCTGCCACGCTGGGGCGGCAAGCTCCTGGTGCTGGTCCTGCTCGGGTTCGCCGCCACCGACTTCATGATCACCATGACCCTCTCGGCAGCCGACGCCACCGCGCACCTGATCGGCAACCCGGTTGCCCCCGGCTGGCTGCAAAACCAGAACGTCCCGGTCACGCTCTTCCTGCTCGCGCTGCTGGCGGCGGTATTCCTGCGGGGATTCAAGGAGGCGATCGGCGTCGCCGTCGTCCTGGTGGTCCTCTACCTGGGCCTGAACGCCGTGGTTGTGGTGGCCACCCTGATGCAGGTGATTGCCCATCCTGCAGCCATGGGGGACTGGTGGACCAACCTGTGGGTTTCCCACGGCAATCCCCTGATGGCGGTGGCCATCGCGCTGCTGGTGTTCCCCAAGCTGGCGCTGGGCCTGTCCGGCTTTGAGACGGGCGTTGCGGTGATGCCGCAGGTCCGGGGCGCGGCGGACGATACCGAAGAGAACCCGGCGGGCCGCATCCGCGGTGCCCGGCGCATGCTCACCACCGCCGCGGCGATCATGAGCGTGTTCCTGCTGACCACCAGCTTCATTACCGTGGTCCTGATCCCGGAGCAGGAATTCCAGCCCGGCGGCCAGGCGAACGGGCGCGCCCTGGCGTTCCTTGCGCACGAATACCTGGGCGTCGGATTCGGCAGCGTCTACGACATCAGCACCATCGGCATCCTCTGGTTCGCCGGCGCCTCGGCCATGGCCGGCCTGCTGAACTTGGTTCCCCGCTACCTGCCGCGCTACGGCATGGCCCCCGGATGGGCCAAGGCGGTGCGCCCCCTGGTGCTCGTCTTCACCCTGATCGGCTTCGTGATCACGTTCATCTTCAACGCCGACGTGGACGCCCAGGGCGGCGCCTACGCCACCGGCGTCCTGGTGCTGATGACCTCCGCCGCCGTGGCCGTGACGTTGTCGGCGCGCCGCCGAGGGCAGCGGAACCTTACGTTCGGCTTCGGCGCCATCTCGGTGGTGTTCGCGTACACCACGGTGGCCAACATCTTCGAACGTCCCGAAGGCATCCGGATCGCGGCCATCTTCATCCTGGGCATCATCGTGATCTCCCTGCTGTCCAGGGTCCGGCGTTCCTTCGAACTCCACGCAACCCGGGTGCACCTGGACCAGCAGGCCCTGGAGTTCATGTCCAGCACCCTGGACGGGCCCATCGCCATCATTGCCCATGAGCCACTCCGGCTGTCAGCGGAGGCGTACCGGGACAAGCTGGAATCTGCCATCGAGGTCAGCCACCTGCCGCTGGCGGGGGACGCCCTGTTCCTCGAAGTCATTGTGGACGACTCCTCCGACTTCGAAACGGAGCTCCACGTCCGCGGCGTGAACCGCCACGGCTACCACGTCCTGGAAGTCCACGGGCCGGTGGTTCCCAACACCATCGCCTCCGTGCTCCTGCACATCAGGGACGTGACCGGGCTGATGCCGCACATCTACTTCCGCTGGACCGAGGGAAACCCCATCACCAACCTGGTGCGGTTCCTGTTCCTGGGCGAGGGCGAGATCGCGCCGGTGACCCGTGAGGTCCTGCGCGAGGCCGTTCCGGATGTCACCCAGCGCCCATGGGTCCACGTGGGCTGACCGGAGGGTCCGCCGGCGTCCCGTCCTTGCGCTTCGGCGCGGGACCGGGGCGCTCCGGTGCAGCGGGCCCCGGTGCCGCCACGTGCGCCACCGTGGCCGCCACCCGGGCGGCGTCCGCCAGCGTCAGCGGGACGTGCGCGCGGAAGGCGGCCTCGGCGTCGTCCTCCCACACGCCCGCTGCCAGCACCACCACGTGCACCATGTCGCCGTAGGAATCGTTGCAGGCCAGGATGTCGCCGGGAACTTTGTGGGCGTGCATGCCCGACGGCGGCCACGGCTGGAAGATGACCCACCATTCCTCGCCGTCCTGGTCGGGGAAAAGGTAGCCGCTGGCCGGCTGCAGGGCACGCCCGTTCAAGGCCCGGCCGCCGTAGCCCTCCACGGCCTCGGCCGCGGCGGCGAACTTGACCCTGCCGCGGTCCTCCGGCGCCTCATCCCACCGCATCTGCGCTCCCTGCCTCCCATGCCGCCTATGCCTCCATCAAAGGGCTGCACAGGCGCAGGCGGGATGGCGGGGGCCAATTATTGACGGATTATTTACGCCCCGCCCGGGCCGCCTCCCGGCCAGGGGGACCGGGCCGGTAAACCATAATGGGACCCATGGACAGCCCCGTGACCATCCGCCCCATGCGCCCCGATGACTGGGACGCCGTGCACGCGATCTACGCCGCCGGCATCGCCACGGGGGAAGCGACCTTCGAGAGCGAACCGCCCACCTGGGAAGCGTTCGACGCCGGCCGGTTGCCTGAGCACCGGCTCATCGCCGAGGACGCGGGCCGGGTCCTGGGCTGGGCCGCCGTGTCCCGGGTTTCCTCCCGGGAGGTGTACCGGGGCCTCGTGGAGCATTCCATCTACGTGGCGCCGCGGACGCAGGGCCGGGGCGTCGGCCGGCTCCTGCTCGGAGCCCTGATCGATTCCACCGAGGCCGCGGGCATCTGGACCATCCAGTCCAGCATCTTCCCGGAAAACACCGCCAGCCTGGTCCTGCACCAGCGTCTCGGGTTCCGCGTGGTGGGGACCCGGGAGCGGATAGCCCGGATCAGCACCGGGCCCAAAGCCGGGCACTGGCAGGACACGCTGCTCCTGGAACGCCGCAGCACCGTGGCCGGGACGGAATAGCTCCTGGTTTGCCAGAGTCCAAGGACCCTGTTTGGGCGTGCGGCCCAGGCCTAGCGTCAATGGACACGCTTACCCGAGGACAGTACGGAGTACATCATGCAGTTTCCCTCGGCCTACCGCCGCAGTGCCGCGGCTTTCGCCGCCGCCACAACGCTCATCCTCTCAGGGGCAGCCACGCCGGCCTTCGCCGCGCAGAGCCCCGTCAACTACGTCAACCTCGGGGACTCCTTCTCGGCCGGCTGGGGGTCGCTGGCGCCAACTGCCGCCGTGAATCCGGCGTTCGGCAGCCCGGCCTGCCTGCACGGCGGTCCTGACGACGTGGCGCTGTTCGACCAGCTGCAATCGGTGGCCCTCACCGGCGACTACGCGTGTGCGGGCGCGACTGTCGGAGCAACAACTTCAGGTATTCCCACTATTGCCCAGCAGGCGGCGAAGGCATCCCTTGATGGTGCGCTCAACAGCACCACAGGACTCGTTACGCTTACCGCCGGCGGCAACGACGTCAACTTCGGCCAGATCATCGGAGCGTGTGCTGCAGACGCATCGCCACAGGCCACCGGGTGCCAGGCGGCCGCAGCCTATGGAGTCCAGCTTGCAAACGGGGTCGACGTCGCCGGGACGGTCGGTACAATCCGCGGCTACGCGCCAAATGCCAAGATCGCCTGGCTCGGCTACCCCCGGCTCTTTGCGACGGCCGGGGAATCCACCACAGTCATCGCCGGCGGCGGCGTCATGACCGCAGCGGCCGCCGCCGTGTTCGACAAGGGCACGGACCAGCTCAACGCCGTCCTCGCGGCGAAGGCACGGAACGCCGGCGCCCAGTTCGTGGACGTCGCCCCCAAATTCAACGGCCACGAAATTGGTTCCTCCGCCTCCTGGTTCAACCTGGGCCAGTACACGCAGTTCAACTTCCACCCCACCGCCGACGGATATTCCCAGGGCTACTACCCGGCCATGGTCAGCGCGATCAAGCCCGCCCAGCTCGTGAAGGGCTGACCCGTACCCTGGGCGGGGACACATTGGAACGCCGCAGCACCGTGGCCGGGACCGGATAGCTCCTACCGCGAGGGCAGGGTCAGGATCTCGGCGCCGTCGTCCGTGATGGCGATGGTGTGCTCCGTGTGGGCCGTCCGGCAGCCGGTGGCGCTGCGGAGGGTCCAGCCGTCGTCGTCCGTGACCAGTTCCGCCGTGTCGGCCATGATCCATGGCTCCAGCGCCAGCAACAGTCCCGGCCGCAGCTTGAAGCCGCGGCCGGGCCGGCCCATGTTGGGCACGTGCGGGTCCTGGTGCATGGTGGAGCCGATGCCGTGGCCGCCGAACTGGGTGTTGATGGGGTACCCGGCGTCGGTGAGGACGCGGCCGATCGCGTAGGAGATGTCGCCGATCTTGGCGCTCGGTCCCGCGGCGGCGATGCCGGCGGCAAGCGCCTTCTCGGTGGCCTCGATCATCGCCACGCTCTCCGCCGGCCGCGATTCGCCCACGACGAAGCTGATGGCGGCGTCCGCTGCCACCCCGTCCTTGACGACGGCGAGGTCAAGGGTCAGCAGGTCGCCGTCGGCCAGGGCGTAGTCGTGGGGCAGTCCGTGCAGCACGGCGTCGTTGACCCCGGTGCAGATGTAGTGCCCGAACGGGCCGCGCCCGAAGGACGGCGCGTAGTCCACGTAGCAGGACTCGGCCCCGGCCGTGGCGATCATCTCCTTGGTCCACTGGTCGATGTCCAGCAGGTTGGTGCCCACCGTGGCGCGGCTCTTCATGGCCTGCAGGATGTCAGCCACCAGGGTGCCGGTGACGCGTGCGCGGGCCACTTCGGCGGGGCTGAGGATCTCAATCATGGGGACGCCCTTCATCTGCGGCCGGGTAGCTGTAGGGGCCATCCTATTTGTCCAGCCGCCGCGGGCTGCAAGAGGACGGCCCGGACCTGCGGGATTATTGCGGCGATTGCCAAAGACATTGATGGATGTAAATATTTACGTATGTCTATGTCTTTGGAGCTGACTCCGGTCCAGGCCGCAGCCTGCTGCGCCCCGCTGGCGCGCCAGCCGTTGTCCGAGTCGGACGCCGAAGGGATCGCGCCGCTGCTGAAGGCATTGGCGGATCCCGTCCGGCTCCGGCTGATGTCCATGGTGGCCTCGCACCAGGGCGGCGAGGCCTGCGTCTGCGACCTCAACGATGCCTTCGACCTCTCCCAACCCACCATCAGCCACCACCTGAAGATCCTGCACGAGGCAGGCCTGCTGGACCGGGAAAAGCGCGGAGTCTGGGTCTACTACCGGGCCCGCACCGAGGCCCTGCAGAACCTGGCCGCCCTGATCGGCGGGCAGGCCGCGTGACCGTCCTGGTCCGCCGGGCGGCGGCGGAATTCATCGGAACGGCGTTCCTGGCCATGGCCGTGGTCGGCTCGGGCGTGATGGCCTCCAGGCTGTCACCGGACGACGTCGGCCTGCAGCTTTTGCAGAACAGCCTCGCCACGGGTGCCGCGCTGGTGGCGCTGATCGTGGCACTGCAGCCCGTGTCGGCGTCGTTCAATCCCGTGGTGACCCTGCTGGAACGGGCGCTGGGGATGGTGGACACCCCCACCGCGGCAGGCCTGGTCGCCGGCCAGGTGCTCGGCGGCCTGGCCGGCACGGTGGCCGCAAACCTCATGTTCGGGCTGGACGCCGTCACCTGGTCCACGCACCAGCGCAGCGGCGCCCCGCTCTGGCTGGGGGAGGTCATCGCCACGGTGGGCCTGCTGCTGGTCATCTTCGGAACGGTCCGGTCCGGCCGGGCAGACCGGGTAGCGTTCGCCGTGGGCGGGTACATCACCGCCGCCTACTGGTTCACCAGCTCCACCAGTTTCGCCAACCCAGCGGTGACCATCGCCCGCACGGTCACGGACACCTTTGCCGGCATCGCACCGTCGTCGGCCCCTGCCTTCATCCTGGCGCAGATCCTCGGCGGCGCCGCCGGATTCGTCCTGGTCCGCTTCCTCTACCCCTCCCTCACCGCCGCTTCCACCGCTCCGGCGGCCGACCGAAAGGTGCTCTCATGAGCCACAAACCCTCCGTCCTGTTCGTCTGCGTCCACAACGCCGGCCGCTCCCAGATGGCCGCCGCGTACCTGACAACCCTCTCCCAGGGCGCCATCGAGGTCCGCTCCGCTGGGTCCCAGCCTGCGGAGAAGGTCAATCCGGCCGCCGTCCAGGCCATGGCCGAGGTGGGCATCGATATGTCAGCCGAAATCCCCAAAGTCCTCACCACGGAAGCGGTGCAGGACTCGGACGTGGTGATCACCATGGGCTGCGGCGACGAATGCCCCTACTTCCCGGGCAAGCGCTACGAAGACTGGGTCCTGGAGGATCCGGCGGGCAAGGGCGTGGACTCGGTCCGGCCCATCCGCGACGAGATCAAGACCCGCGTGGAGGCCCTGATCGCTTCCCTGACCCCGGCGCAGGGCTGACCGGTGGGCACCCCGGCATCCGTTGAATCGCTGCCCGTGGCCGTGATCGGCGCCGGGCCCGTGGGCCTCGCCGCGGCCGCCCACCTGCTCGAACGCGGGCTGGACCCCCTTGTCCTGGAAGCCGGCCCCACCGTGGGGTCGGCCATCCGGAAATGGGGCCACATCCGGTTGTTCTCCACCTGGAAATACAACCTGGACCCGGCCTCGGTGCGGCTGCTCGAACGCAGCGGCTGGGAAGCGCCCCGGCCCACCGCGCTGCCCTACGGCTCCCAGATCGTCTCCGACTACCTGGAACCCCTGGCCGCCACACCGGAATTGAAGGGGCGGATCAGGACCGGCGCCCGCGTTCTGGCCGTGACCCGGCAGGGCATGGACAAGGGCCGCAGCCAGGGCCGGGACAAGGCGCCGTTCCTGCTGCGGATTGAGCACGACGGCGGAGAGGTCACCGAGCTTCTGGCTCGCGCCGTCATCGACGCGTCCGGGACCTGGACCACGCCCGCGCCGCTGGGATCCTCCGGGTTGACGGCCCTGGGCGAGCCGGAGGCCCGTGCCGCCGGGCTGGTCACCGCGCCGCTGCCCGACGTGACCGCCGGCGGGTTCGCCGGGCGCCGCACCCTGGTGGTCGGTGCCGGACATTCCGCCGCGAACATGGTGCTTGACCTCGCCCGCGTGGCCCGCGCCAACCCCGGAACCGAGGTCCTGTGGGCCATCCGCGGAGCCTCTCCGGCCGGCGCCTACGGCGGCGGAAACGCCGACGAACTGCCTGCCCGCGGCCAGCTGGGCACCCGGCTACGCACCGCCGTCGACACCGGAGCCGTCCAGCTCCTTACGGACTTCCACACGGCATCCCTCGAAACCCGCGGCGATATGGTTACCGTGCACGCCGCGGACGGCCGGAGCGTGACCGTGGACCGGGTGATTCCCGCCACCGGGTTCCGCCCTGACCTGTCCATCCTGTCGGAACTCCGGCTGGACCTGGACCCGGCGGTGGAGGCACCCAAGGCTTTGGGCCCGCTGATCGATCCGGACTTCCACAGCTGCGGCACGGTCCCCGCCCACGGCGCCAGGATCCTCGCCCAGCCGGAAAAGGACTTCTACCTTGCCGGCATGAAATCGTACGGCCGGGCGCCCACGTTCCTCATGGCCACCGGCTATGAGCAGGTCCGGTCCCTCGCGGCAGCGCTGGCAGGGGATACCGCGGCTGCGGACGCCGTGGAACTCGAGCTTCCCGGAAACCGGGGTTTGCTCCACCAGCCTCCCGGCCGACGCTGCCGCCGGGGACGCGTGCTGTGGCGGCCCGGTGCCGGTGACGATCGGCTTCGCCACCGGCGTCGAGCACGGCCGCAGCGGCGACTCCGCGCGCGTATAAACGGGCCCGGCTTGCCACGAGGCGACGCGGCCGTTCACTGGTGACCCGCACCCTCAACCCCAACTGGCTCGCAGTTGTTGTCGTTTTGACGCTCCAAAACGACAACAACTGCGAGCTGGTTGGCTCAGCCGGTGATGTCGGTGCTGGTGCTCAGCTCCTGCCACTGGTCCAGTTCGGCCCGCTGGGCGTCCGCCACCATGCCGAACGCACCGAAGGCGTCCGTGCCCAGGACCAGCAGGCCCGGCGGGGTGGGGGATTCGACGACGGCGATGATCGCCCGGGCGGCCTTGTCCGGATCGCCGGGCTGGTTGCCGTGGCTCGTGTCGCTTTCCTTGCGGCGCTTGCCGGCGGTCTCGGCGTAGTCGCCAATCGGCGTCGCCGATTGGGTCAGCGAGCGGCCCGCGAAATCGGTGCGGAAGCCGCCGGGTTCGATCGCGGTGACGTTGATGCCCAGCGGTTTCAGTTCGTTGCGGAGCGACCCGGACATGCCTTCCAGCGCAGCCTTGGTGGCAGCGTAATAGCCGGAGCCGGCCGGGGTGATCCGGGCGCCGATGGAGGAGACGTTCAGGATGGACCCGCCCTTGTTGGCGCGCATGCCCGGCAGCACCGCCTTGATCATGTCCACCGCACCGAAGAAGTTGGTGTCGAACAGTTGGCGGATATCGGCGTCGTCGGCTTCCTCCACAGCGGCGCGGTAGCCGTAGCCGGCGTTGTTGACCAGCACGTCGATGCTGCCGAACTTTTCCTCCGCCGCCTTGACCGCCGCGCTGATCTGCGCCTTGTCCGTGACGTCCAGGGGAAGTGCCAGCGCGGTGTCCGGGAAGCCTGCGGTGATGTCCTGCACGGATTCGACGTTGCGGGCGGTGACGACGGCGTTGTGCCCGGATGCGAGCACGGCTTCCGCGAGTGCCCGGCCAAGTCCGGTGGAGCAGCCTGTGATGAGCCACGTTGCCATGGGTTGTCCTTTCATGGGGTGTGGAGAGTAAGGCGGGGCCCGGCAGCTAAGCCGCGTGTCGCCGTCGTGCCTGTGCGGTGAGTTCGTGGGCGCCGTAGCTGTTGTCGTCGGCGTTGACGGTGACGCCGGGGGCCACCAGCTGGTCGATGCGGTCCAGCACGTCCGGCGCCAGCTTCGCGTCGGCGGCCGGGAGGTAGGACTCAAGCTGTTCCATGGTGCGCGGACCTACGATCGCGGAGGTGACGCCGGGGTGGTTGATGACGAAGGCGATGGCCAGCTCGATGAGCGTGACGCCTGCCCATTCGGCCACCTGCGCCAGCTCTTCGACGATGTCCAGCTTGCGCTGGTTGGCCGGCTGGGACATGTCGAACCGGGCGCTGGGGCGGGCAGTGGAGGTGGGTGAAGACGCGGAGTCCTTCCGCCACCGCCCGGAGAGCCAGCCGCCGGCGAGCGGGCTGTAGGTGAGGGTGCCCATCCCGTGCCGCTGCACGGTGGGGAGGACGTCCTCCTCGATGCCGCGGGTCAGGATGGAGTAGGGCGGCTGCTCGGTGACGAACCGTTCAAGGTTGCGTTCCCGGGAGGCCCACTGCGCCTCCACGATCTGCGATCCGGAGTAGGAGGAGGAGCCGAGGTAGCGCACCTTGCCTTGGCGGACCAGGTCGGTGAGGGCGCCTAGGGTTTCCTCCACATCGGTGTCCGGGCTGGGCCGGTGCACCTGGTAGAGGTCGATGTGGTCCGTGTGCAGCCGGCGCAGCGAGTCCTCCACGGCGCGCATGATCCAGCGGCGGGAGCCGCCGCGCCGGTTGGGGTCCTTCTCGTCCATCGGCATGAAGAACTTGGTGGCCAGGAAGACGTCGTCGCGGCGGCCGGCCAGGGCTTTGCCCACGATTTCCTCTGACACGCCGCCCGAATAGACGTCTGCGGTGTCGACAAAGTTGATGCCGGCGTCAAGGGCGCGGTGGATGATGCGGGTGGCGTCGTCGGTGTCGTTGTTGCCCCAGGGGCCGAACATCATCGCGCCGAGGCACAGGGGGCTGACCTGCACGCCGGTGCGGCCAAGCGGGCGGTATTCCATCTGGTTCCTTATCTCTTTGCCGGGGACTCAGTTTTTTGGGACTCAGTTTTTTCGGACTCGGTTTTCTCCGGACTCAGGCCTCGGGAATGGCCATGGCGAACCGCTCGGGACGGGCCACGTCCGGGTCCGGGCCGCTGCGGACGCCGGTATCCAGAGCATCAATGGCAGCCAGGTCCGCGGCGGACAGCTCGAAGCCGAACACATCGAAGTTTTCGGCGATGCGGGCCGGGTTGGTGGACTTGGGGATCGCGGAGCGGCCCTGCTGGAGGTGCCAGCGCAGCATCACCTGGGCGGGGGTCTTGCCGTGGGCCTTTGCGACGGCGGCGATCGCCGGGTCCCGCATGACGTTCTTCCGGTTCTCGCCCCAGCCGGGGTAGAAGGTGATGCCGCCGATCGGCGACCACGCCTGGGTGAGGATGCCGTGCTCTGCGTCTGAGGCCTGGACGTTCCGCTGGGCGAAGTAGGGGTGCAGCTCGATCTGGTTGACGGCCGGGACCACGTCCGTTTCCTCCAGCAGTTGCTCCAGGTGGTGCGGCATGAAGTTGCTGACGCCGATGGCCCGCACCCGCCCTTCCGCCAGCAGGGTTTCCAGCGCCTTGTACGCGGCGACCGTCTTCTCGAACCGGTCCGGCGCAGGCTGGTGCAGGATGAGCAGGTCCAGCTGCTCCACGCCCAGCTTTCCCACCGCTTTGTCCCACGCGTGCAGGGACTCGTCGTAGCCGTAGTCGCTGACCCAGACCTTGGTTTCGATGAACAAGTCGCCACGGTCCAGGCCGGAGCGGCGGATGCCGTCGCCCACTTCGCGCTCGTTGCCGTAGGCGGCGGCTGTGTCGATGTGCCGGTAGCCTACGTCGAGCGCTGTCTGGACGGCCGCCGTCGTCTCTTCCGGGGGACTTTGGAAGACGCCGAGGCCGAGCGCGGGCATCGTGACGCCGTTGTTGAGTGTGAGTTCCATAACCATTCCTTCACGGTATTTGGGTGTGCCTGTTTATGGGAGGGGCAGCCAGTACCCCTTTTCGGATGGATGCCCGGATGGGTGGCTACCGGGCGGGCTCCAGCGGGGAGGTGCGGGCCGCCGTCGGCCGGTTGTTGGTGCGGCGGGCCGCCAGGTCTGCCGGGAGGATGAAAACCGCGGCGGTGCCCAGGGCCAGGAGCAGGAGGACGCTGCCGGCGGTGAGGGCGGCGCTGACCTGCGCCGCCAGGTGGGCGGTGGCAGGGCCGTGCGGGACGGTGGCGGCGGCGGCGACCGCGACGGCGAGCCCCAGGCAGGTGCCGATCTGGTGGAAGGTGTTCAGCAGGCCGGAGGCGGCCCCGGCATCGGCGGCAGGGGCTCCAACGATGCCGAACGAGGTCAGCGGCGCGAACGCTAGGCCCTGGCCGGCGCCGATCAGGACCATGGGCAGGGCCACGCCGGAAAGGTAGGAGGACCCCGTGCCGGCGAGGCTGAGCCAGAACATCCCCGCCAGCGTCAGCAGGATTCCGGCCAGGAGCAGGACGGAGCCGGGCAGCCGCCGTGCGAGCCGGGGATTGGCCATGGCCACGGCGAAGTTGACGGCGGTCATGGGCAGGAACCCGATGCCGGCCTGGAGCGGGTCGAAGCCCAGCACTTCCTGCATGAACTGGGTGGTGAAGAAGAAGAACCCGATCATCGCGCCGAGGTACAGGAACCGGGCCACGTAGGCGCCGGTACGGCGGCGGCTGGCGAAGAGCCGCAGCGGCATGATGGGCTGGGCGGCCCTGCGTTCGATTCGTACAAACGCGACGAGGAGAACGACGCCGGCGCTGACTGTCCAGAGGGTCAGCGGCGAGTCCCAGCCGGCTTCCGCCGCGTTGATGATGCCGAACACCAGGGCACCGGCGCCCAGCGTGGCGGTGAGGGCTCCGGCGACGTCGAACCGTCCGGTGGCGTGGCCGGTTTCGGGCAGGAACTTCGGGGCGAGGAGGATCATGGCGGCGCCGAGGGGGACGTTGACGAAGAACCCGGCCCGCCAGGAGATCCAGTGCGCCAGGGCGCCGCCGATGACCAGGCCCAGGCTGGCGCCGATCCCTGCCGTTGCACCGTAGAGTGCCACGGCGCGGGTCCGTTCGCGGCCTTCGGGGAAGCTGGCCGTCAGCAACGACAGGGATGCGGGGGCGACGACGGCGGCGCCGATGCCTTGGACGGCCCGGCCGGCGATGGCCCACCCCGCGGAGGGGGCCAGGCCGATCAGCAGGGACGCGATGGAGAACACCGCCAACCCAACGACGAAGACCCGTCGCCGACCGAGCAGGTCGCCGGCCCGGGCGCCCAGCAGCAACAACCCGCCGAAGACCAGGACATAGGCGTCCTGGATCCAGGAGAGCTGGCCCGTTGTGAGGTGCAGGTCCGCCTCCAGGCTGGGCAAGGCGGTGAAGATGACGGAGTTGTCCAGCAGGATCATGAAGTAGCTGGCAAGGATGATCGCCAGGATGGCTGCCGGGCGGGCGGTCGCTGCCGGGCGGGCTGTGGGTGCGGGTTTCATGCCTTCCATGCAACAGTGATGTTTATGTCCGGGGGAGTCACGGCTCTTCCGGGTACTGCCAGTCCCTCCCTCGCGGCGGGGGCCGGGCGTAGCGTGGGTGCCATGACCAACAGCGACGACGTGCGGAAATTCCTGACTTCCCGCCGGGCCAGGCTCACACCGGACGAAGCCGGGCTGCCGGCGTATGGCGGCAACCGGCGCGTGAAGGGCCTGCGCCGGGAGGAGGTGGCCATGCTCGCCGGGATGAGCATTGATTACTACATCCGGCTGGAACGGGGAACCTCTCCGGTGCCTCGGACAGCGTGCTGGAGGCGCTGGCCCGGGCGTTGCAGTTGGACGACGCCGAGACAGCCCACCTGTTCGACCTGGCCCGGGCGTCCACGGCTGCTCCGCGGGTGCGGCGGAAGCGGAGCCCGCTGACGGTGCGGCCCAGCGTACAGAGGGTCATTGACGCGATTACCGCTGCGCCGGCCTGGGTCCGCAACGACCGCGGCGACGTCCTGGCCGCCAACGAGCTGGGCAGGGCCCTGTACCTGGAAATGATGACCGACGGCGGCACCCCGCCCAACAGCGCACGGTTCACGTTCCTGAGCCCGAAGGCGCGGGAGTTCTTCGCCGACTGGGAACGCGCCGCGGACGACATTGTTGCCGTCCTGCGGTCCACGGCCGGGAAGAACCCGTATGACAAGGACCTTTCCGACCTGATCGGGGAGCTCTCCACCCGCAGCGAGGAGTTCCGCACCCGGTGGGCCCGGCACGACGTGAAGTACCACCGCACCGGCCGCAAACGGCTCCACCACTCGATCGTGGGGGACCTGGACCTGACCTACGAGGCGCTGGAGCTCCCCGCCGATCCTGGGCTGCGGATCAACGTCTACACGGCCGAGCCGGGCTCGCCGTCCGAGGACGCCCTCAAAGTCCTGGCCAGCTGGGCCGCTACGCAGGCGGAACCGGCCCAGGCATCGGTCACGGAAACCAACTGACGTCTCCGGTGGTTCCGCAGCCAATTGCCGCAGGAACTTGGGGCTCCTATGATGATTTCACCGTTTCCTCTCTGCGCCGAACAGAGACGTTACTAAGGTCGCGATTGCCGTGACGAAGAATCCTTTCAGGCATCAGACAAGTGAATCGACCAAGCCTGAGCAGCCCGGAGATCATCACAGGCTGCATCTGGGAGAGTGGCTGAGGCGGGAGGACGAGGGTGTCGAGGGTGCCTACAGCAGCATCTTCCTCAGCTACCATGACAGGCCGCTCCCGCCGGTGAGAACTTGCATCCAAGGCCATGAGATTCTGCCGGGGCAGGATCACTGTTCGCACGGGCATCCTGTCGGATAGGACGGGTGCACAGCCCCGTTTTCTCAGCTGGCTGGCTTGCAGATCCGGTCCAGGGTCTCGTTGAGGGTCGATTCCACTTGGCCGTTCAGCAGTACACGCTTGTTCTCCGTGGACGGGTCCTCAAGCTCCGTGGGCATTGGCGGCGTCGTGACCGTCATGGCGGCCTGGTACCGGCCGTCGCTGCTGCTGACCGCTACCGTCTGATATTCCCAGAACCCACCCCGTCCTTCATGTCTCGACTCCCTCGAGCATCCGTCAGCGTGCTCCCACAGACCCAGCCCGTACGGGCTAAAGCCGGGGCTGGTCTTCATCTCGCGCAGGGACGCCGCCGAGACCGCGCGTCCCTGGAATATCCCGGCCATCAGGAGGTTCAGGTCGTCCATAGTCGAGATCGCGCCGCCGGCTGGGTTGGGGTCGGCGAGGGTGATGTCTGTGGTGTCAATCCGTTCTCCGCGGAGGGTGACATAGCCGTGCAGAAGTCCGGGCTCATGCGGGTCGACGCGAGCCAGGCTGGTGTTCTTCAAACCGAGGGGGTCAAAGACCTCCTCCTGCATGATCTGCACGTAGGGCTTGTGCCGCAACGTCTGGAGAAGGATGCCGAGCGCGAAGTAGTTTGTGTTCGAGTACTTGAAGGACCCCACACTGGCCTCGGTCCAGGGGAGCGTCCCCGCTAATTGGAGGGCCTCCTCCATGGTGAGCGTCTTTGAGAGCCCGGCGCGGAAGTCAACATCGTGCGGCAGGGCATCGTTGACCTCGGGCATCCCGGACGTGTGGCTGAGGAGTTGCCTCACGCTAATGGGACCGGGAGGCTTGAGCGCGGATGTGAACCCGGGAATGACGTCATTGACGGGATCGTCGAGGCCGATCAGGTGGTCGTCCACCAGTTTCAGCACCGGGATGGCCGTCATTGTCTTGGTGACGCTTGCCACCGCAGCCCGGTCCGTGGGCTGGGCCGGGGTCCTGGTCTCGAGGTCTCGCACGCCGTAGGCCTTTGACCATTGCCCCTCGGGCCAGCGGATTTGTACGACGGCGGCCACCGCGCCTTGGTCCATGAACAGCTGCGCCTGGCTTTCCAGGGAAGCGAAAAGACTCGGTGGGCTTGATGACGGTGCGGGCTCGTCGGGGAATAAGTACAGCCAGTTAGCGTGAGGGCAACGGCGAGTCCCGCTCGTCTCCACAAACGATCCTTCGTCCGCCGATTCAAGCCGTTGGCGCTGTGGTGGGCCAACATGTAAGCCTGCGATTCATTTCCTGGTCCTTGCGGCTGGGCCTAATTTACACCCCTGCCCAACGCCTCATAAGGGTTGCAGCTACCCCATATCAAGCAGGGTTCGGCGACGTGTCGAATACAGGACCAAGCCTGGCCCGGGTGGTGGGCCGCCGGGCCCGCGGCGTGGACCTTAGTCGTGCTTCAGGCCGCCCAGCCGCGGGCAACGGCGTCCAGGGCGGCGGCGTAGACGGCCGCCCAATCGGCATCCGGTGGGCCGACTTGTGCCAGTTCCAGACTGACCAGGCCATGGACCTGCCCCCAGATGGCCGCGGCGACCAGTTCCACGGGCGCTTCCAGGAGTGTCCCGGCGGACTGTGCAGAAGCGACGGCGTCCATCAGCGGCTGCATGGCATTGAGGGCAACGTCCGGGTCCGGCCGGCACTCGACGTAGGCGGCCAGCACGCCACCAAACATCAGCCGGTAGAGTGCCTGGTGCTCCAGGGCCCAGGCCCGGTACGCCACGCCAAGCCCCTGCAGGCCGCCGTCGGCTGCGGCCACCTGCGACTCGCCGAACGAGCGGAAGCCATCCTCCACGACTGCGGTGAGCAAGCTCGATTTCCCGCCAAACAGCGAGTAAACGGCGGTGGTGGAGGTCCCCGCGGCCGCGGCCACGTCCCGCATCGTCACCCGCGCCGGACCAGTGCGGTCCACCAGGTCAGCCGTGACGGCCAACAGGTCCTGCCTCAGGGAATCGTTATGCACAACAGGTCTTGCCATGGACCCCATTGTTTCATAACCTTGTTTTGTAACAACGTTACATAACACCGTGCCGAAGGGGTTCCCATGTCGCAGAAGGTATTTCCGGGCCGCTATACGGCCGATCCGGGCCGGGAGTCCGTCACGGTGTTCCTGATCGGGATGCGGGCCAACCGGTGGTGGAAGGTCGGGACCGTGGGGAGGGTTGGTGCCGCCATGGGGCGGATGCTTCAGCATTTGGGCGATGACCCGGCAGCGGGGATGCTCGGTTACCAGCAATGGGTGGGGCGTACCACCATGATGCTCAGCTACTGGGAGAGCCCGGAGCACCTGCGGAAGTTTGCAGCGGACAGGGATGCGCCCCATCTGGAACCCTGGCGCCGTTTCATGAAGGAGCTCGCCGGAACCGGAGACGTCGGCGTCTGGCATGAGACCTATCAGGTGCCCGCTGCCGGCATCGAGGTCATCTACAGCGGGATGCCGCTCTTCGGGCTCGCCAAGGCAACCAACCATGTCCAGGTCGGAGCGGGCACCAACACCGCCAAGCAGCGGATGGGACGGGCTGCCCACCCAGCCGGCGGTTCCTGATCATAGCGGGGCGCTTTCCTGGCGCCGGGCCGTGGACTGCCTGCCGTTCGTCTCATGGTCAGATTCGGTCACGAGAAAACCGCCGTGCTCAGGGGGTCTCCATGCTGACCGAGGGGAGGGTCAGGACCGCCGTTGTTCCCTCTCCCGGGATGCTGGACAGGACGACGTGGCCGCGGTGGTTTTCCACGATGGATTTGGTGATTGCCAGCCCCAGGCCGGCGCCGGGAATGGTCGAGGAATGTGCCTTTGCGGCGCGGAAGAAGCGGGTGAAGGCCTGGTCCAGCTCGTCCTCGGTCATGCCGACGCCGGTGTCTGTTACTTCGCAGCGGAGTCGTGCCCAGTGGCATCGACCGTGACGGTCACCGTGCCGCCGCGCGGAGTGTATTTGATGGCGTTGGAGATTAGGTTGTCCACGGCTTGGCCGAGGCGGTCCGGGTCGAAGTGACCCGTGGCCGCTCCGCCTGCGACCAGGTCCAGGGTGATGCCGCCGGCCTTGGCACGTGGGTGGGCGGCCTCAACACAGTGCCTGACAACTTCACAGAGGTCAGCGGGCCGCGGATTAGTGGTCACGGTGTCCGCGGCGATCGTCAGCAGGTCCCCGACAAGGTGCAGGAGCCGCTGGGCATTCCGTTTTGCGACGGTCAAGTACATCTCGATGTCGGAGCCAAGATCCGTTTCGTCCAGGGCCAGGTCCATGTAGCCCAGGATCGAGGTCAGCGGGGTCCTCAGCTCGTGGGAGACGCTGGAGACGAACTGGTCCTTGGCCGAGAGTGCTTCGACCAGCGCTGTGACATCGGTGAACGCCATGACCGCTCCCCGGTGTTCGCCACGGGAGTCACGGATCAGCCGGCACGTTGCGGAGTAGGCCCTCTGACTGGTTCCGTTGTCCGCCCAGATCAGTTCGTCGGTGAAGGACTCCCCTCGTGCCGCCCGGAACCCGGGGCGTCGCTCTGGAGGCAGGGCATGCTTCCGGTCGGGACCAAAGACGAGAAAGCCCGGTGGTTCCTCCGACAGCAGCCTCCCGGTGACGGTGCCGCCGAAATGGCTGCTGAATTGGTGATTGGCAAGCACCGCCTGACCCTTGGCGTCGACGGCGCATACTCCTACACTCACGGTGTCCATGACGCTGCTAAGCAAGCGCTCACGGTCCTCGCTGGCAACCAGGAGGTCCCGGACCTCGCAGCCCTGTGCTTCCAGCTGCTGCCGCTGCAGCGAGAGGGCGTTGGCAATCGCGAAGGATGTCAGTGCGACTGCTCCGAGGATGACTGGCAGCAGGACGATCCGGATGAAGTCTGGGCCGTCAAAGCCCGTGCCCAGCATGACCGGGGGCAGCACGGCGCTGAGGATGGTGGCGACGACGGCGTAAAGGACGCCGCTGCGACGCCGGTCCGCGGCCAACCATACGACGGGAAAGACCAGGAGGAAACCCAAAACGGTGAGGTACTGGTCGGCGGCCTCGCGGGAAATCCCCACGACTATGCAGTCCAGGAACGGAATGATGAGCACGGCCCGTTCGGGCAGCCGGCCCCACGGCACCAGGGCGCACGCAGCGAGTAAGAGCACGTGTGCTCCCAGGCTGTAGATGAATGGGCCGGCCACGTCGAGTTGGGGGTGCAGGACCATCGTCAGGACCACGACCATCAGCATCGTCACAGAAAGCGGCAGCTGGAACAGCACCGCCCTGCCTCTGCGCCCCAACGTCCGGTAGTACGCATATAACGGCTCAAAAAGCATGGTATCCCCTTATCCCTGCCCTGAACGCTTGTGGAAGAAACCTACCCCGCAGGGTGCTCAATCAACAGCAACGCCGGTCCGGAATCTCTGTCGGCGCGGGGCATTTGTTGCACGTTTCTCCTGGACGTCCGGCGGCGCAGTAGAATCCGGATCTGACAGGAGAACAGATGACTGACGCAGGCAAACAATCAAGCCCCACCCCGTACGTCCCGCGGAAGATCGGCGGGCCGGTGCTGATGGGCGTCGTGCCCGGCCAGCCGCTTGCCGTCGCCCACCGGGCCGTCGAGCTGGCGTTCAGCCTCGGCGTGAAGCTTGTCTGTGCCTATGTGGACGTGACCACCTACCTCGCCGAGGAGCCGGACGGCAGGGTGGAGGCCCGGCCGATCGACCCGGACGGGGTTGATGACGATATCGAAGGAATCAGTGCCACCATCGCCGCGGACCTCCGTGCGGCCTTCGACGGATCCGGCATCGACTGGTCCTTCGTGACCCTTGCGGGTGACCCGGCCCGGGCTCTGGGACGCCTGGCGGAGTCCGCTGATGCGTCCGTCATTGTGGTGGGCACCCGCGAGCGCGGGCTAGGGGCGCGGCTTGAGGAACTGCTGGTGGGATCCGTGGCGGTGCACCTCACCCACCGCCAGCATCGGCCCGTCCTGGTGGTGCCGCTGTCGCCGCACAGGCACCAGCCGAAGGCGGCTCACTGATGGAACCGCCTGTCCCCGACGCCGAGGCCCAGGCGGGAACCGCGGACAAGCAGGCGCACGACGACGGGACCGGACGCCCGGAGCCCGGCAGCCGGGAGGCTGCAGCGGACCAGGGGACGCTTGGTGCGGCGCGCCCCCACCGGCCGGTGCACCTGCATCCGGGGTTCCTCCTCGTAGTCATTGCGGGTGGCATCCTGGGGGCACTGGCGCGTTATGGGCTGAGCGGCATCCTGCCCGCGCCGGGCGGCTGGCCGGTTCCCACCCTGGCCATCAATCTTTCCGGGGCATTCCTGCTCGGTCTCCTGCTGGAGGCCCTGGTGCGGCGGGGCCCTGATGCGGGGCGGCTTCGGCTGATCCGGCTGTTCGTCGGCACCGGCTTCATGGGCGCGTTCACCACGTACAGCACGCTGGCGCTGGAAACGAACACCCTGTTCGGGGCCGGCCGCGTCACGGACGGGTTGCTCTACGTGGGGGTCAGTGTGGTGGCGGGCGCCGCTGCCACCGTGGCGGGAATTTGGCTGGCGGCAGGCCACCACGCACGGGCCACCGATCACCGGAAGACTCTGCAGAAGGAGAGTCGGTGAGCGTCGCCATCATCATCCTGGTCGGCGTCGCCGGCGGGCTCGGGTCGGCCACCCGGTTCGTGGTGGACGGCCTGGTCCGGTCCAGAGCCCGCACCGCCTTGCCGGTGGGAACCATCATCATCAATGTCACGGGCTCGTTCCTGCTTGGCTTGCTCGCCGGAGCCGTGATCGTGCATGCCGCGCCCGCCGAGTTGCAGGCCATTGCCGGCACCGGGTTCCTGGGCGGGTACACCACGTTCAGCACGGCAAGCTTTGAGACGGTCCGGCTCATCCAGTCCCGCCGCACTGGGCTGGCCCTCCTCAATGGCGTCGGCACCGCGCTGGCCGCGGTGGCCGCTGCTGCCGGCGGGCTTGCCTTGGGCGGACTGTTGTAGCCAGGTCAGGCCCGCGGGCACCCAGGCGGCATCTCTTGCCGCGAGGCCGTCAACCTGGGTGGCGGAGTTCCTGGGCGCCACCGAGTAGGAGCCCGGCGCAAAGCATTGCGGCCGGTTACGGCGCGGGGCTACGTTGTGGCGATGGAGCGCAAGGCAACACCGGGCGACATTGATGCCATCTGCAGGGGCCTTCCCGAGGTTGTGCTGGGGACCTCCTGGGGTGACCGTCCCACCTACAAAGTGCCGCAGGGACCCAAGGGCCGGGGCTTCGTGCTGTACCGGGCCCCGCACAAGACGGCCATTAATCCGGAATCGGGCGAGCCGTACCAGGACCTGCTGGTCATCGTGGTCCCGGACGATGCCGCGAAGTCAGCACTGGTGGAGGACCCGTCGCTGCCGTTCTTCACCGTGCCCCACTTCGACGGGTACAACGCCGTCCTGGTGCAGGAGTCCCGGCTTGGCGAGATGTCACGCGAAGAGCTGGCGGAGATCCTTGTGGAAGCCTGGGCGGCCCGGGCACCCAAAAGGCTGGTCAAGGAGTTCTTCGCCGGCCGCTGACTCACGACGCCGGTCCGCGCCGTGCCCCATGACGCCCCGTCCCCGGGTGGGCGTCAGCCAAAAGGAGCCGCCGCCTGTCAGGCCGCCAGGTGGAAGGTGTCCGCAAAGCGGCGGAGGAGGTCTCCCGGCCCGCTCAGCACCCGGATCACGCCGCTTTCGATCGCCCGGTCCGGTGCCATGTCGCCGGAGATGAGCAGCCGGATGTCCGGCCCGGCGGCAAAGGCGAGGTCCGCCGCGCCATCACCGCGGATGACGTCGAGGCTGGGCCCCTGGACCCTGATCAGGAGGTCGGCGGACCCAAAGTGGGCCGCGTAGGCGGTGGCGGGCAGGGCGGCCGCCACGTCCGGCCGAAACGCCGTTCGCAGGTCCATGGTCATCGAGTCGGGGCTGATGACCTGGTCCTCGCGGGGGTCGCCCATGGCCTTGAAGCCCCAGGCGCCCAGCGCGAGAACCACCGGTTCGAGTTCCCGTCCGTACGGCGTGAGCTCGTAGACGATGACCCGAGAGCGTGGCGCACGGCGGATCACGCCGGCCGCCTGCAGTTCCTTGAGCCGCGCGGCCAGGATATTGCTCGGGATCCGTGGCAGGCCCTCGGCGAGCTCACCGTAGCGGCGCGGCCCCACGAGCAGGTCGCGGACAATCAGCAGGGCCCACCGTTCGCCCACGATCTCCATGGCCCGCGTGATGCCCGAGTACTGTCCGTAGTCGCGTGCGGCCATGAACCTCAGGCCTGCTGGTTCATGAAGGCTTCCGGGCCCTGTTCGGCGGCGGCGGCTTCCATGTAGCCAAACTCCAGGATGTTGCCATCCGGGTCGGTCAGCTGGCGCTGGTACATGAAGCCGTAATCGGAAGCGGGCTGGGCCTCGGTTCCGCCTGCTGCCAGGCCACTGGCAACGCTGGCGTCCACCGCTTCCCGGCTCTCCAGGAAGATAGCCGTGGTGGCCGATACGGTCGCGGACGGGTCGCCAATGGGCCGGTCGCTGAAGGTCTGGAAGTACTCGCGGACCAGGAGCATGAAGTAGCTGTGGTCTTCCTCCACCACCACGCACGCGGCGTTGTGGTCGGTGAAAAGCGGGTTGATGGTGAAACCCACCGCCGTGTAGAACGCCTTGGCGCGCTCCAGGTCTGTCACGGGCAGGTTTACGAACATTGAGGTCATCACGGTCTCTTTTCCCAAGATGGAGTGGATAACCTCGATACTTGCAAAAAGCAAGTGAGGGGTCAATACCCTGAGCGCGTGCTTTCAGTCCGTTCGTTCAACCGCTTTTCAGCCCCGCAGGACCGGCGGTTTCGGTCCCGTGCCAGCCGCAATGTCAGCCCCGCGCCAACGGGAGTGCCAGCCTCATGGTCGTCCCGTCGGATCCGGTCCGCTGTACGTCCACGGTGCCGCCGGCTGCGGTGGCGATGTCGCGGACCAGGGCCAGGCCTATGCCAAAGCTCCGCCTGCCCCCGGATCCGTCCAGCCCAGGCGCGCGGACGAACCGGTCAAAGATCCGCCCGGGGTCCACCCCGGTGATGCCGGACCCGGTGTCTGCCACCAGGACCACGGCCCGGGATCCCTCAACACTGGTGCTGATGGTGATGGTTCCGCCGGCTGGGGTGTGGGCCAGCGCGTTATCGGCCAGGGCCAGGATGGCGCGCCGCAGCGAACCAGGATCCGCGCGCACCCACGCCGCGCCGGCATAGGAGAAGTCCAGCAGGACGCCCTGTTGGCCGGCCAGGGCCTGGAGGCTTTCGGCGGCGGACCGGGCAACCGCCGCGACGTCCACCGGCTCCGGTACGGCACCTCCGGGCGCGCCGGGGGAGCCGGTCGCTGCCAACAGGAGTTCGTTGACGATGCCCGTCAGCGTGGCCGCGTCCTCCCGGATCTTCGCCAAAGCCTGCGCCGGCTCGGACCCGGGTTCGGCCTTGCGCTGCGCGAGCTGGATGCGGGTATCAAGGATTGCCAGCGGGGTGCGGAGTTCGTGGCTGGCGTCCTGGACGAAGCGCCGTTGCCTGGCCAGGGCCTCGCCCAGCGGCCGGATGGCGCTTCGGGCGCTGATCCAGCCCACCACGCCGGCCAGCACGATGCCTGCCAGCCCCGCCAGGATCATGCCCTCGATCAGGTCCTTCGAGTCCAGGTAGGTGTAGGCCTTGCCTGCAGTGGAACCGGGCGGAGTGGGATGGGCCAGCTTGTTCATGAGGAACACGGTGGCGGCAGCGAGCAGCACCAGCACCAGGACGGCCACGCCGGCGCTGATCCGCAGCGCCACCTTCAGGGACGCGCGACGGAGGGTGTCCTGGTCCGGATCCCCAGGGCGGGGGGAGCCAAGGCCGGAGGAGCCGGTGCCGGAGCTTTGGGGAGAGGTCATGAGGGGTCGCCGATCTGGTAGCCCACGCCGTGGACGGTGCGGATGACGGTCCGGGAGATCTTCCGGCGCAGGTGGTGGACGTAGGTGTCGATAACGCCGGGCTGGTCCGTGGACTGGAAATGCGCGGCGAGCAGGTCGTCGCGGGTGAACACCCTGCTGGGTTCGGCGGCCAGCGCCGCCAGGACTTCGGCTTCCTTGGCGGTCAGCGTCACCACCTCGCCGTAGGCGGAACGGACAGCGCGCGACGCCGGATCGAAGTCCCAGCTGCCGATGCCCACCGGTCCCGCGGGCGGGGCAAAGGTACGCGTCAGTGCGCGCAGCCGCGCCGCCAGCTCGCCGGCGTCGAACGGTTTGGTCATGTAGTCGTTGGCGCCGGTGTCCAGCCCGCGGACCTTCTCATCCGTCTCGCCCAGCGCGGTGAGGATCAGGATGGGGGTGGCGATGCCTTTGGCCCGGAGCGCCGCGATGACGGCCAACCCGTCCATGACGGGCAGGCCGCGGTCAATCACCATCACGTCCCAGGGCTGCGTCAGCCCCAGGTGCAGGGCTTCCTGCCCGGTGGCGGCGAGCCGGATCCGGTAGTCCGGCTCCAGCAGTTCCGCGATCAGCGGTCCCAGCGCGGGATCGTCCTCGGCGAGCAGCAGGGAGGGCCGGTCCGCGGTGGTCATGCGGCCTATTCTTCCGTGAAAGAGTCCTGCCGGGCGCTGGTGCCCACCGTGTCGAGGTGCGGCGGGGCACCCGCGGCAGCGTCGTCGTCGTACTCTGCGGCACGCTCGACGGCGGCGCGGCGGTTGGCGCGGCGGCGCTTGAGGTATTCCACGGCCCAAGGCACCACGGACACCAGGACCATGAGCACGGCGATGACGTCGATGTTCTTGGCGATGATTTCGTAGTGCCCCAGCCAGGTGCCCAGGAGGGTCACGGACGTGGCCCAGGCGGCGGCTCCCACAATGTTCCACAGCGTGAAGGCCTTGTACCCGTAGCGGGCGGTTCCGGCGGTCAGCGGGGCGAACGTCCTGATGATGGGGACGAAGCGGGCCAGCACCACGGCAGCGCCACCGTGCCGGCGGAAGAAGTCCTCGGTGGCAGTGAGGTGGGCGGTCTTCAGGACCTTGGCGTCGTCCTTGAACCAGCGCCGGCCGAACCGACGTCCCAGCAGGTAACCCACCTGGTCGCCGGCGATGGCGGCGGCCGTGATCACGCCGATCAGGACGGGGAGGGCCAGCCGGCTGCTGGTGCAGGAGCCCGGCGGTGAAGAGAAGCGAATCCCCGGGCAGGAACGGGAACAGGACGCCGGATTCGATGAAGACCATCCCGGCGATCACGCCCAGGGCTGCCGGTCCCAGGCCGCCCAGCAGGCCGGCGGGGTCCAGCAGGGACGGTGATCCGGTGGTGGCCATGGCGGTGACCAGGTCAGGGGTGAGGAAGCTGTGCATGGGGGTCCTTTAGCGTCGGCTGGACGGGGTGGTGAGCGCGGCGGGCAGGCGGTCGAAGAACCGGGGAGCGAAGCGGTTCCAGAGCCCGGCGAGCAGCACGAAGGCGGCGCTCGCGGCCAGGAATGAGGCCGCCACGTCGGTGGGGTAGTGCACGCCGACGTACAGCCGGGACCACGCCACGATCACGGCCATGAGGGCGCCGGCAGCGGCCACCAGCTTGGACCAGCGAGTGCCCCGGGACAGGAAGTACAGGGCGAAGGCCAGGGCGACGGCGAAGCTGACGTGGCCGCTGGGGAAGCTGTTGGATCCGGTCTCCGGCGCCAGGGGGTCGAACAGCAGGGCCGGGTTGGGCCGTTGCCGGGCGACGATCAGCTTGAAGACTTCGCTGGCCACCCAGCCCGAGCACGCCACCACGCCGAAGGCAACAGCCTTGGCCAGGTCGCGGCGCACCAACAGCACCACCAGGGCGATGACGGCGATCAGGCCCAGGCCGGCCACCGGGCCGAACACGAGGTTGATGCCCATTGCGACGGCGGTCAGCACGGCAACGTGGTGCGTGCTGAGGTCCTGGTCCACGTGCAGTTCGGCGGCGGTGTCGCCGGGCAGGCCTGCACCGTGAAACCGAGGGCGACGACGGCGGCGCACAGCAGTGCGCCCAGCAGCAGCCAGTGCCGGGCCTGGGGGAGCACGGGGAACTGGGTGCGGGCTGCGTCGGTGGTGCGGGGGCCGACTGTTGTCTTGTGGGCTCGGGTTGGTCCGTTCACGAATCCTCCGGGATGGTCCTGCGGCGGACAGGGTTCTGTCCGTGGTCTCTGTTTCGATCCTTCCCCAGGGTTCCTAAGAAAGGCTTAAGAACGTGTCCGCCGCAGGACCGCGGAAGGCGCACGCTCAGGTCACGGGCCGGCCGTGATCGCGGTGAGGAGTGCTGCTCCGTCGGGGCTGCCCAGGCCGGTGCAGGGGTCCCAGCCGGCGGCAGCCTTGTAGGTGCCGTTGTTTCCGGTGGTGATATCGCGGAAGGCCGCCTTGTTGCGGTACAGCAGCGGCTGGATCTGCCCGAAGGTGCGGTTGGTGGACTCCGCCAGGAGGGCGATGAGTGCCGCCCAGAGCGGTGCTACGGCGCTGGTGCCGCCGATGACCATGTCCTTGCCGTCCACCCGCACTTTGTAGCCGGTCTGGGGGTCCGCCACTGCGCTGACGTCCGGCACTCCGCGGCCTTTCGTCCCTGCGGGGTGGTGGCCGCCGTGGTGTGCGGACTGGCCTGACTGCCAGGCGGGGACGGGGAAGGTGTCGCTGTAACCGCCTCCGGTGGCCGAGTGCGGGCCGTCGTTCCACACGGTCTCGGAGGTGATGGTCCCGGTGGCGGGGTCCGCGTCGAGGCGGGTTCCGCCGCAGGCCAGCGCGTGGGGGCTGGAGGCGGGGAAATCGGCGTGGTCTTTGCCGTCCGTGGCGCCGTCTGCGCTGCCGTTGTCCCCGGCGGCGGCGGTGACGGTCACGCCCAGTGCGGTGGCGTCGGCCAGGGCCTGGTCGAAGGCTGTCCGGGCCTGGGCGGTCCAGTCGTCCTCGCTTTGGCCCCAGCTGATGCTGATGGACGTGGGTGCCGGGGTGGCGTGGGAGGCGTTAATGATGGCGTCGAGGAATCCGGCGTCGGTGTTGGGGGCGAAGTAGACCGGAATGTCCGCCTGGGGCACCAGGGCGCCCACCACTTCGATGTCCAGGAGGACTTCGCCGTCCGCGCCCGTGGGATCCTGTCCGGGATGGTTCGCGGCGCCGTCGACTCCCACTGCCCGCACCGTGGGCCCGGTGATGCCCAGTTCGGCGAAGTAGGCGTCCAGGTCGGATTGGGCGAAGCCGCCGCCGAGTTCGATGATGGCTACGGTCTGGCCGGCGCCGCCGCCGCCCGCGGGGAAGTTGTAGATCCGGGCGAGTTCGGGCGGTGTGTAGCTGGTCCCGGATGCCGCCCTCGGAATCGCATGGAACTGGGCGCGCGCCTGGGGCCGGTCGTCAAGGCCCAGTACCGCCGTGACAACGCCGTCCAGTTCCGCGGGGATCTCCAGCCCTCCGGTCCTGTGCCGGTGGGTGACGTCGTGGCCGTGCGGACCGCTGCTGGTGACTTCCTCCAGGCTGGTGCCGAAGATCCGGCTCAGCACCTCCACCGTCCCGGCGAGGCGGAGGCGGCGGGAGGCGGCGTCGGCCTCGACAACCTCGGCGCCGAGTCGGGTGAAGGTCTCGGTGGCAAGGTTCAGGTCAGCGTCGGAGGCGCCGTGGCGGGCTGCCAGTTCGTCGCGGGTCAGGGGCTGGGCGGGCTCGCGGGAGGTCTCCGGCAGCGGTTCCTGGCGGCGCAGGATCACGGTGACCTCGATCCTGTGCGCGGGATTGACGGGACCCAGGGTGTTTTGGATCCGTGCCGCCGTGGGGCGATCTGAGCCGGGGAGGGGGACACGGCTCTCTGCGTGCTCGGGGGTGGGGTTGGTGTGCTCGGACATGGGATGGCTCCGTTCTTGGTCAGGCAAGGCCCATTGTGCTCCGCGCCACTGACAATGAACAGGGAACATTGGTCCCTCCGGAGCCGCCGGCGACCCATCAATTCCCCTCCGCCGGCGCAGATTCCGTGGCGCGCCGGATATGTGGGGCGCGCCAGGTAATTGGGTGCGCAGGTGAACGTCTGCGCCGGCGTAGGACTAGATGGCCACCGTGAAGGGTATGACCGTTACCCCGGAGTTTGTTGAACCCAGCTTGTTGTCGCGGCAGGACGTTCTGAGGTGCAGTTTGTGCACGCCGTTGGCGAGGGTCCGGGTATCGATCGAGATGGGAGCGGATCCAAACGGTTCAGGGCCATACGGACCGGCAGAATCCCAGAGCACGGTTCCGCGGTTTGCCGGCATGGCATGGAAATCGGGGTCGATGGAAATGAATGAGTGCGTCGCCGGGAGTGAAGCATTGGGGTGGGTGGTCAAACCCACTTCCGGAGTCCAGATGCCTGATACCGGAGCATCCGGAAGGGGGACGCTGCGGACCGACGCCTCACAATACCCGGCGTGGGTGTACCACCCCTTGCCGCGCAGGAAGGGGTACCTTGAAACGTCAGACTGGGACCTGCCGTTCTGGATGTCGGTTTGCCAGTTGAGGCTGGTCCGCATTTCGTTGCCGTCCGGCTCCGGGACAAACGCGCGGAGATGGATCTCCTGCAGTCCTGAGCGGTTGAAATCCGTGATTGGGCGCGAGAACGTCAGCCAGCGTTCGCAGGTGCCGGCGCACACGAAGTCGCCGTCGCCGCTGCTGGATGGGCCTGGGCAGGTGAAGTCGGATGCGGTGGCCCTCAGGTAGCACTTTTGCACGACGGTCTCTGAGTCGGTGGTTATGAATACCATCGAGACGTAGTTGGCCGTGCCGGGGTTGTCGTGGAGGATCACGCGCACATTCACGGTGACGTTGCCCGAACTGATCGTTTCCCGTTCGGGGATGCAGGCCCCCAGGTGGACATGGCCGTTATTGGTGATGGAGTTGTTGGCTTGGTCAACGTCCGGCATCCACCACGACTGGCTGTCCACAAACTGCCTGGTCTCTGCGTATATGGTTCCGTCGGCCGGGGGTGCCCCGATGCAGGGTCCGGCCGCGGCCCGGGCGGCGCTTGGTGCCAGGACGGGAAAGACCATGCAGGTCAACGCAAAAGCAATTACTGGAGCCAAGAACCGTCTCATGACCATCCATCTTCAAAGTCGCCACCGTCCGGAATGTCCGGACGGGCCTAGTCTGTGGATTCGGGAGGCCGCGCGCCCGCGCTGTGCCTGTCGCCGGCGTCGAAAACGCCGGACCGTGAGATGTTTCGCTGTTGCCTGAGGCCACCTGAGGCGTGGTTAGTATAAGCCCGGGGAGAAGGGGCAATCCAGAGTTCCAGCGCGCGTTACGACGCCGGTCTCCCACCTTGGGCGGCCAACGTACGACGCCGGTTTCCCACCTTGGGCGGCGCGGACCCTTCAACAGGATCCGCGCCGCCGCCCAACCACAGCCGCCCAGCGATAGGGGACTCCGTCAGGGGAGAAGCTCCTCAAGCACCTGGCCCTTGGTTTCGACGGCGAAGAAGATGGTGATCAGTCCGCCGATGAGGGCGACGGCCGCGAACACCGTGAAGACCAGGCTGATGCCGTAGTTGTCCACGATCCAGCCCACCAGGATGGGTCCGATCGCGGAGCCGGCCCGCAGCCAGGCGCTGCCGAAGCCGGTGCCGATGGCGCGGAGCCGGGTGGGGTAGAGCTCGGCGGAGTAGAGGTAGAGGGAGAAGGAAATGGTTTGCAGGATTGCGTAGGCGATGCTGGCGAACACCACCACTTGCGTGGCTGAGACGGCACCCAGTGCGCTAGCGTTACCGGTTCCGCTCCGGTCTCGCGAGCGCGATTCTGGCGATGTCCATATTCCGCGCCGCACCGCTTTTTCCTCTTCGCTGCTAGGGGCCGCCGCGGCCCTGCAATGGCGGCTTCGACGCTCAGATTCCATTCCGCGAAGCAGATTCCTCGGCGCGCCAGAAATGTGGGGTACGTGAGGGTGCATCCGCGTCGAAGGTGGATTTCTAAGTCGAGAACGGCAGCAAGGCACGACGGCGGCCCGCGCCTTGGGCAATCACCCCGCCATGTCGCAGCCTCCAGGGCGGCCCTGCCGGCGACACGCAAATTCCGTGCCGACCCGCAGATTCCCTCCCGCGCCGTGGCGGCCATGCGGCCCGTAGTCGCCCGCGATGCCCAGAATCCATTTCGCCGCGCAGATTCCGTGGCGCGCCAGACACGTGGGGTGCGTGAGGGTGCGTCCGCGTCGAAAGTGGATTTGTGCGTCGAGAACCGGGACAACGTACGACGGCGGGCCTCGCCTAGGGCAGTCAGCGCACGACGGCGGCACGCGCCACGCGCAAAAGGTGAGCGGGCGTTGGGGGAAAGGTGGTCGGAAGTGAGCGGGCGTTGAGGGGAAGGCGGTCGAAGGTGAGCGGGCGTTGTGGGGGAGGAGCGGTCGAAGGTGAGCGGGCGTTGGGGGAGGAACGGTCGAAGGTGAGCGGGCGTTGCGGGAAAGACGGTCGGAAGTGAGCGGGCGTCGGTGGGAGAGCGGTCGAAGGTGAGCGGGGGTTTGAGGGGGTGCACGCTTGACGAGGTCCGCCGCGCCCGCATATCCTGAACGAACGGTCGGTAAATAATTCCGAGCCGCCCGACAGGTCTTTGCATAGGAGCAACCATGGCAGCGCAGAACTTGCAGTCAGTGCCGGCTGAGCTAACCCAAGAAGCGGACGCCGCGGGCCAGGCCCACTTCGACCGCATCATCGCCGAGGACTCCCGGATCGAGCCCCGCGACTGGATGCCAGCGGCTTACCGCAAGACCCTCCTGCGCCAGGTCTCCCAGCACGCCCACTCCGAGATCATCGGCATGCAACCGGAGGCCAACTGGATCTCCCGCGCCCCCAGCCTGAAGCGCAAGGCCATCCTCATGGCCAAGGTCCAGGACGAGGCCGGCCACGGGCTCTACCTCTACTCCGCCGCTGAAACCCTGGGCCAGTCCCGGGACAAGATGATGGACGACCTCATCGCCGGCAAGGCCCGTTACTCCAGCATCTTCAACTACCCGGCCCTGACCTGGGCGGACATGGGCGCCATCGGCTGGCTGGTGGACGGCGCAGCCATCTGCAACCAGGTCCCGCTGTGCCGCGCGTCGTACGGCCCCTACGGCCGGGCCATGGTCCGCATCTGCAAGGAAGAGTCGTTCCACCAGCGCCAGGGTTTTGAGATCCTGCTGGAACTCTCCAACGGCACCCCCGCACAGAAGCAGATGGCCCAGGACGCCGTGAACCGCTGGTACGCCCCGGCCCTGATGATGTTCGGGCCGCCGGACGACGATTCCCCCAACTCCAAGCAGTCGATGGCCTGGAACATCAAGCGGTTCAGCAATGACGAGCTCCGCAGCCGCTTTGTGGGCATGATGGTGGAGCAGGTCCGGGTCCTGGGCCTCACCCTCCCCGATGACCAGGTCCGCTTCAACGAGGACACCAAGAAGTGGGAGCACGGCCCGCTGGACTGGCACGAGTTCCAGGAAGTCCTGGCCGGCCGCGGCCCCTGCAACGCCCAGCGCCTTGAGCGCCGGAGGGCAGCGCACGACGACGGCGCCTGGGTCCGCGAGGCAGCCGCCGCGTACGCAGCAAAACAGCAGGCAAAAGAGTCGATGAAGACGAAGGAACACGCAGCATGAGCCCCATGGCCCCCCACGGCAACCCGGAAACCCCGGCCAGCTCCGCCACCGAGATCAACCGCGAAGCCCCCAAAGCATCACCAGCGCCGGAGGAGCACCACGACCGCGGTGCCTGGGGCCTTTGGGAGGTCTTCGTCCGCTCCAGCCGCGGCCTGAGCCACGTGCACGCCGGGTCCCTGCATGCACCGGATGCCGCCATGGCCCTCCGCAATGCCCGCGACCTCTACACCCGCCGCAACGAGGGCGTGTCCATCTGGGTGGTCCCGGCGGATGCCATCGCGGCCAGCGATCCCGATTCCAAGGGTTCCTTCTTCGAGTCCCCGCAGGGCAAGGATTACCGGCACGCCACGTACTACACCAAGAGCGAAGGGGTGAAGCACCTGTGAGCACCCCTGAAACCCAGGCGGAAACCAGCACGGGCCACGGCGACATCTCCACCGGCGTGGCCGGCGGCGACTCCAACGCATCGGCAACAAGAATCACCCCCGGCAACGCCCTGCGCCCGGAGGACATCGCGCTCGAGGTCAAGACCGGCCTGGTCAAGCCCAGCGGGGACGTCGCCGAGTACGCACTGAGGCTGGGCGATGACGCCCTGATCCTCGCCCAGCGGCTGGGCCACTGGATCTCGCGCGCCCCCGAGCTGGAGGAGGACATCGCCCTGGGCAACATCGCCCTGGACCAGCTGGGCCACGCCCGCAGCTTCCTCACCTACGCCGGCGCCGGCCTGCCCAAGGAGGACGGTACGGCCACGTCCGAGGATGAGCTGGCCTACTTCCGCCGCGAACACGAGTTCCGGAGTGTCCAGCTGTTCGAGCAGCCCAACGGGGACTTCGCCGCCACCATCGCCCGCCAGTTCGTGGTGAGCTACTACCAGTACGAGCTCTACCGCCGCCTCACCGAATCCACGGACGCCACCCTGGCAGCCATCGCCGCCAAGGCCGTGAAGGAAGTGGATTACCACCGGGACCACAGCAGCCAGTGGGTGCTGCGCCTGGCCGGCGGCACCGAGGAATCCCGCAAGAGGATGATCCACGGCCTGCGCCTCATGTGGCCGTACGTCAACGAACTGTTCCAGGACGATGACCTGACGCAGCGCCTCGCTGAGGCGGGCGCCGCCGTCGCGCCTTCCAGCCTTAAAGGCGACTTTGACCGCCTGGTCACCGCCGTCCTCACCGAGGCCGAGCTGGAGGTCCCGGACGTGCCCGCAGCCCCGGGTGGCGGCCGGTATGGAAAGCACTCGGAGCACCTGGGTTACATCCTCGCGGAGATGCAGGTGCTGGCCCGCGAGCATCCCGGGGCCAGCTGGTGACTGCCATGTACATCTCGGACTTCGAAACCCGCACGCAGACGCCCCGGCAGAAGGCGTGGGACATCGCCGCCACGGTGGTGGACCCGGAAATCCCGGTGCTCACCATCGCGGACCTGGGGATTTTGCGGAAGGTCGACGCCGGCACGGACGGAAGCGTCACGGTCACCATCACGCCCACCTACTCGGGCTGCCCGGCCATGGACGCCATCCGGGACGACCTCTACACGGCCTTCAAGAAGGAGGGCTACGGGGACGTGCACGTGGACCTGGTCCTGGCCCCGGCGTGGACCACGGACTGGATGACGGAGGCCGGCAAGCAGAAGCTGCAGGAGTACGGCATCGCCCCGCCCAGTGGCCACTCCAAGGCTGGCGGCCACTCCGGCCCCATCCGGCTGAGCCTGGCGGTGAAGTGCCCGCAGTGCAACAGCCTGAACACCAAGGAACTCACCCGCTTCGGTTCCACGTCCTGCAAGGCGCTGTATGTGTGCCAGGACTGCAAGGAACCGTTCGACTACTTCAAAGTCCTGTAAGGAATCCCCATGCCTGTTGTCCGCCAGACCGCCGCCGAAGAGGCTGAGGTGACCGGCCGCCGTCGTCCGTCCTTCCATACCCTCACCGTGCAGGAGGTGCGCCGGCTCACGGAGGACGCCATCGAGGTCAGCTTCCACGTCCCCGCGGAGCTTGCCGGCAAGTTCGATTACCTGCCCGGCCAGTACGTTGCCCTGCGCACCACGCTGCCGGACGAGGAAGGCGAGCCGAAGGAAATCCGCCGCAGCTACTCCATCTGCGCCGAGCCGCGCAGCTTCGAGGACGGCACCAGCGAAATCCGGGTGGCCATCAAAAAGGACCTGGGCGGGCTGTTCTCCACCTGGGCCAACGCCGAGCTGAAGGCCGGGGACACCCTGGACGTGATGAGCCCCATGGGCGCGTTCGTGTCCAAGCACGGCCGCGACGGTGTGGCCGTGGAGCAGAACGTCATGAACTCCATGAACCACCCGGAAGACCTCGCGGGGGAGGCAGGGAACTTCGTGGCCATCGCCGCCGGGTCCGGGATCACCCCGGTGATCGCGATCGCCAGGACGCTGCTGGCCGCCAACCCGGAGACCCGGTTCGACCTGATCTACGCCAACAAGGCCGCCATGGACGTGATGTTCCTGGAGGAGCTGGCGGACCTGAAGGACAAATACCCGCAGCGGCTGGCCATCCACCACGTGCTCTCCCGGGAGCAGCGGATCGCGCCGCTGCTCTCCGGCCGGATCGACGCCGAGAAGCTGCAGCAGCTGCTGGGCACCGCCCTGCACGCGGACGATGTGGATGAGTGGTTCCTGTGCGGGCCGTTCGAGCTGGTGCCGCTGTGCCGGGACACCCTGGCCGAGCGCGGGGTGAAGCCGGAGAACGTCCGGTTCGAGCTGTTCACGTCCGGCAAGCCGGACCGCCCGGAGGGCCAGGCCGGCCGTCCCGTGGTGGTGGACGAGTCCAAGGAGACGTACAAGATCAGGTTCAAGCTGGACGGCCTGCAGGGCGAGGTGGCCAGCCCCACGCACGCCCGCGAGTCCATCCTGAACGCGGCGCTGCGGGTCCGCCCCGACGTGCCGTTCGCGTGTGCCGGGGGAGTGTGCGGCACCTGCCGGGCCAAGGTGGTCACCGGCAGCGTGACCATGGACGAGAACTACGCGCTGGAGCAGGATGAGCTGGACAAGGGCTACGTGCTGACCTGCCAGAGCCACCCCACCAGCAAGGAAGTCACGGTCGACTTCGACGTCTAATCCGTTTTCACCAAAAGGAGCCCCATGATTTCCCTTTCCATCAGCAACGGCATCGCAGAGGTCGTCCTGGACGCCCCGCACAAGCTGAACTCGCTTGATGAGCAGGCGCTGCGGGATTTAACCCAGGCATACGACGACGCTGCTGCCGCCGCCTCGCGCGGTGAGGTGCGGGCGCTGCTGCTGAGGGGAGAGGGCCGGGCCTTCTGCGCGGGCCGGGACATCGCCGGGGTCACCCCGGAGAGCGACGACGCCGCAGCGTACCTGGGCGGGCTGGTGGAGCCGTTGCTGAAGAAGATGGCCGCGTTCCCTGCGCCGACGTTCGCCGCGGCCCAGGGCGCCTGCCTGGGCGTCGGGCTGGGTCTGCTGCTGGCCACGGACGTGGTGTACGTGGCGGAGAACGCCAAGTTCGGTTCGCCGTTCGCCAAGCTGGGCGCCACGCTGGATTCGGGCGGGCACTGGTACTTCACGGAGCGCCTGGGCATGCACCGCACGCTGGACCTGATTTACACGGCGGACCTGATTTCGGGGGCAGAGGCGGTGGCGCAGGGCATGTTTAGCCGTGCCATGCCGGCGGCCGATCTGCTGGACTCCACCCGGGCGATCGTTGCGCGCGTCGCTGCCGGTGCCACCGGGGCGTTCGTTGCCTCCAAGGAACTGGTGGCGCACATCCGCGACCAGCGCCTGGGCCTGTGGCAGGCCATGCAGGAAGAGAACGAGGAGCAGGCGCGCCTCTGCAAAACAGATGATTACGCCGAGGGTTTCCGGGCGTTCCAGGAGAAGCGCGAACCGAAATTTACCGGGTGACCGTGAAGAATTCCGGCCCTCCCGATGTGCCCAATCTCTACCTGAGGAGGTAGTCGTCGTCTCTGATTACTTTCTTGGCCACAGGTTCTTCCCGTGGAGCTTCCGATACATCGGAGTTCTCAAAGGCTTCGTTCAGGGCATCCTCTACGTCGGGTAGTTTGCTCGCAGACTGCTTCGGATCGGGACGGTCCGCCCGGTGGAAGCGATCCAGCATCGCTCTCAAGCGGTACCTTTCCCTGGCTCGCGCATTGGCTCGCAAGTGGATCTCTTTCTCCGTAACTGCGTCATTTATTGCCAAGAGTGCTTCTTCCTCGGCACGTACCGATTCGTGGTGCAGCCTCGATTTTGACCGGGCTCTTCGGATCAAAGCTTCGGCGTGCGCCTCGTCATCCACTGCACTCATAAAGGCTGCATGTCCGGTCTTCTTCGTGATCGAACGGACCAGCTTCAGTACTACCGCAGAAATCTCGAAAGCGAAGATGACCCAGCGCCAGAGGTCTTTCTGCAGAGCGGCAGACGCACTGTAGTAAACATGGCAGGGTTCGATGGCGTTCGGCGATGCTTCCGCCTGCTGAGTGCCCGTGCTAGGCGGTGTGGCCGTCGAAGTTGAGCTGACGGTTGGATTCACGCAATTGGCTGGCGACGGAGTCGTCAGCTGCTCCAGGGCTTTCATCCTCAGCAGCAGGCCGGCATCCTCCAGAGTCTGAGGCGCCGTGCTCTTGAGTTGATTCTCTGCTTCGGTCTTTGCTCCACTTTGAACGTAATCACGCGCAGCTCGAACACCGGCCTCGTTATCAATATCTGACTTCTTGGTGTCAACGCTCTGCTGGTTGAGATCTTTATAGGGTCTTACTGCGTTGTCGTAGGCTTCATTAAGCAGTTCTACCTGTTGAGGGCACCCTTGGATGCGGACGGGATAGAGCCGGCCCGCGGCATCAAAGCGGTTGACTGTGTAGTCCCAACAAGCCACACTAACTCCTGCCGCCGCGAGATCTCGAAGCCCGCTTTGCCTGGTTGTCTCTGCTGCGGCGACTGCTGCTGTGGCAGCGACCAGGTCGGATTGCAGCGTTTCCTTGCGCTTCTCGGCTTCATCGATCACCTTTTGTTGCGGCGCTGCCAGGGAGTTTGCAAGCGCGGACACTTTACTGGTGTAGTCGGCGCTGGCAGCAAGTTGATCTACTTTCATTTGTTCATGTATTTCAGTACCGAAAATGGTCAACAGCAAAATCTCGGCAAACAAAAGCGATGTCAGAGATGCAATGATAACCCGGGGCAGGATTTTTAGGGTCTCAATTAAGAAGTTTCCTACCCAACCGAATGAGCGCGACCAATAGTTGCTGTATTGCGTCGGTGAGAATCCTGACGTTGCGTCCGAAACTAGCCACCTGTCAAATCCGAGTATGAGTACAAAATAGACCAACCCCACCACAGCGAGCGGCCCATCAGTAAGTCCCCAAATAATATTGGCCGCCACCGTCAGCGATACGGAACCAATCGTTGCGGAAAGAAGCAGTGAGAATCCGAGCCCAACGTAGTAGTTACGGTCGACTCCCCATCGATTCAATCGTGCGCGGTTGCCGCCGGCCAGGGTTAAGAGCAAATCGCCAAGCAAGTGGAATCCGCCAAGGAACCGGGTATGGAAGCGGCTCATGAGTTTGCCCTCCTCATCGGGGCATCAGGTACATGCATCATGCCTGCCTACTTGGCCGTATCAAATCTGGACGATTTGGCGGGGACCTTGGCTGCAAAGATGACTTGCTGCGATGAACCAGACACGAAAATTCCTTGCCCAGGCTCATACTTGGTCCACGGCCGGTGCTGAAGTGGAACCGAGAGCAGTGATGAGCCCTCGTCGACTTCCAACCGCGGGTTGGGTTGGAGAATTACGGTGGGATGGAAGTTTCCGATCTGATTGGGGCCCAGCCTTTGGTGAGGCATAAACGCCCAAACCAAAACTATCCGGTCTGAATCGAGCAATGCCTGTATGACGGAAGGCCATGATGCAGTGTTTGCTCTCTGGTTGACATCGTCGACAAATATCGCGAATCGCCCGCCTATCGAAATAACGTCGCGGGCTCTGAGCAACTTCAGGGCTTCTTCTGCCACGCTGTGAACGTTGTTTCGCACCTCGTTGATCTCTTCTTCGGCGATCACCACAAAGTCAGGGTCATTTCCTCGGATACTTGAAGAGAGGATCGCTACACGCCCGCCGCTGCTGCCACCTCTTAACTGCATTGCGATGGACCGGAGAAGTGATGACTTGCCGGATCTGGCATGGCCGGCCACCAGCAAGGGAGAACGCAGCAGGTCGACCGTAATTGGAGCGCCGGCGACGTCGTCAGTGCCTATGACAATTTCTGACCAGTCACACTCGAAGGTCTCAAGAAGAATGGAGATGTCGAGGGCTGCAGGCGCAACGATCGGCTGGTCGAGGTTTTTCAGCTCCATTGCACTTTGGTTACTTAGATCGTCAAAGAAGACTTGAACAAGGTCTCCATCGGTTGTATACCCGATGCCCGGTTGCCTTTCATCTACCGGCGTCCCGTACTTTTCGTAGTTCTCCCAGAGGCTGATTGTCGAACCTAGATCGGGCCCAATTTCCTGTCCAATACGCGCTACGGAGGACACTGAGAGGGCGAGCGCGATGCCGTAGTCGCGTCCGTAACGGACCAAGTCCCGAAACTTTTCAAACCAGATAACTGACCTCGAGGAACTCAGTAAGCTCGCTAGCCGCTCATAACCATCGATCAGGAGTACTACCTGCGGCTCTGAACGTGTGCCTGGCCGCATATTCCGTGAGAGCACATGATGGAAGCGGTCGATAGTGCGGGTTACTTCTGTACTGTCCGAACATGAGACGAGATGCCATTCAAGGCCCATACTCCGAGCTCTTTCTGACAGTGACCCGCCCCCGTCGAGGACCACAACCTGCTTCCGGGTTGTCATAGTCCAGTTCCATCCGAGGCTTAGTAGAGAGGTAGTTTTACCACTTCTCGCCGGGCCTCCTACAACGATTACTCCACTTGAAAAGTCAGCGTGGAAGATGGACTGGTCCCCCTGCGCTGGACGATCACGAAGCCCCCATGGCACTGCCCGCATGTGGCTGTGACGTTCTGCTGCATTGCCGGACTCTGGCTGAGGCGTTGGTCGACGCACGACCTGCGTGAGTGGTGGCTGCAGTTTGACTACGTCTCTCAAGCTGCTCTTCTCTACGAAGGACCACACCTTGAGGACTCTTTCCAAGAGTTCTGCTATTTCAGTCTTTAGAGGTGGGCCCTCCGGGGACTGCGCCCTTGGAGCTGCCCCTAAGTAGTTCCCCTCCAGCTCCAGTTCCAGGGGTACCAGTTTGACGGTTCTGTCTCGCTTGCTCACACCCGCAGCGACAGGTGCCCCGGCGTATGCCGTCTGGAATTCAAGAATTTTTGCTGTCCCGTGCCGGAACAGAGCTCGACCTTGAAGGTGCTTTGGAATCGCTGCTGCTTCCGGGCGCCGGATGATGTTTTCCGACTCTTCGGCGCTAAGGGTTTGCAGCGCGATGCTGGCGTGCACATTCGCTCTAACGCTTCGATCGACCACGTCAGCCGAGGGGCTCTGGGTTGCCAAGACGAGGTGAATTCCCAAGGAACGGCCCCGCTGGGCAAGATCGAGTACCGGACGTTTGGCCCTGTCATCGGCATCTTTTACCAGTGTTGCGAATTCGTCAAAGATGACCACCAACCGAGGCAGCACCGTTTTGCCCTCACCAGCGGAACTGAGTCGGGCACGGTAGGTTTCGTAGTTGGCCGGATTGCCGCAGCCACGATAGATGTGCATTCTCCGTTGAATTTCTGAGCGCAAGAACGCAAGGGCGCGATCCACGTGAGGCCCGTCCAAATCAGTGACGTGACCCACAACATGGGGCAAATCCGCGAACATCTGGAATGTAGATCCGCCTTTGAAGTCCACGAGAAACAGTGCAACTTCGTCTGGGCTGTGGTGGCGCATGAGGGAAGCGACCAACGTTTGCAGTAACTCACTCTTGCCTGACCCCGTAGCGCCGCCGATCAGTGTGTGCGGCCCATGACTGACGAGGTCGAATTCAAAAACACCTTCCTCGGAAATTCCAAGGGGCACCACCAGTCTGTCGACGGCGGACCCTTTGGACCACACGACGTCTGTCACCGCCCCCAAGCTCGATAAGGGCACCTTCGTCGGGATGCTGGCGCTGGCTCCCGTCACGCGGGGATCGTACAGGGGAGCCAACCGCGACGAAACGCGAAATGCGTCTGTAAGTATGCGGTTGAAGACAACTTCCTGGGACAGCCCTTCGGTACTGTTCGCCAGGCTCGCCCTGATGGCATCCTCGGAGGAGTCAACATCGTTGGGGATGTGGAGCCATGAGGTCACCGACTTGCTGAGCAAAGGGCGTCCTGTTCCCAACCAAAGCAGATGTACTGCGCCTTTAGAGGCTTCCAGCACCTCTTGTAACAGGCCCTGGTCTAATTCCGCAGATTCATGCACTACAAGAACAGCGTGATGGCGTAAATTCTCCGGAGTGCGTTCCTCTCGCTCCGCGGATAACAATTCGAGGAGCGAGCGGAGAAACGCGTTGCCGGCTTCACTTCCCCTGGTGATTCGGGTAGCAGGCATTAGGCGCGATCCAGATCGAACGTGAGGAAGCCATTTCATCCACTCAATAAGTTCGCTTGCCTGTGTGCTTCGTGGCCCCAGAAGTGCAATGGCCAAGACGCCGGGCGAATGGGAGCAAACTAGCTGAAGGATTGCGTCCGTGACCGATGCCCGGACTTGACTCCAGGGGCCGATGATGCCGTAGTTTTGCTCGGATAGGTTTACGAGCGCTGGAACATCTCTGAGATTCGGCCGTACATACTCTCGCGTGATAATCCGGTGCGCATTCCCGGCCAAGCGGCGAAACTCCCCATCCTTGATGTCCACTCCCGGCGCCAGTTCTATCTGATACCTGCTCAGCGGCTCGATATCCCCAACACGAATCTGCAGGAAGTCGGGGTCTGTGTGGTCTCGTACCCACAAGCCGCTGAGTCGACGGTAAGCCTGGAGCGTCCAGTATTCCGTCGGGGGCGCCTGGATCCGGAGCTTCATTTCTTCAACCCCAGCAAATTCGGTGAGCTTCTCAAAGGCTTCACCGCTGGTTTTCAGCCATTCGCTGGTTGAATTTTCATGTTCCCTCTGCTGACGTTTGGAAGCTGATCGCCACGTCCACCAGATCGGTATCGCCACCAGCGGGCTGATGAGAACGAAGGCCCAATAGCCAGAAAAAACAGCGAGGCCTGCGGCCATAACCAGGCTCGTCAGGACCGGAACAAAATCGAGCTTGGGCGGCTCCGGAGCTTGGGGACGTTTGGCGATACGGCGGTAGCGCTCCGGCAGCGCTTCATGCCGAGGAAACCCCTGGCGTGCACTCGGCTCGAACTTGACCCTGCCGGACCTCGGATGCGCAGCAAGGCCTTCGTAGGAACGCATGGACAAAATGATCCGGGGATCGGTTTCGCCGTGACGGGTCAATTCAACAATTGCTCCAGGAGTCAGTTTGTGTTGCCCCGACTTGATCCTGTTCCCGCTTATGGATACAACGCCGACTTCGTCCGGAATGTCGACCAGTGCGTGCGACCCCATCGAGGTAAAACCGATTTCACTCGTGCCGAGTAACTGATCATCAACTATCACGTCAGCATCGAAAGAGAGCGCGCCGTAAGTGACGCGCCGGCCCAAAGGTAGCTTAACAACCCGCCCTTTTTGTGTACCCCTTTCATCCACTAAGTACAGGGCATCCGAGTCGGAGACATCGTTCAGCTCTTCATCTATGACAAGGTCTGATGCATTGCGGTCAACGCGTGGCTGAGTTCTGTCTTCAAAGAACAGGCAGCTTCCATCAGTCAGACCGCAGTGAATAAGACGTCCGGTCTCTGGAAGATATCCACCCCGCATGACGGTCACGCCAAGGTCAGTCTTGGTGCTCAGGCTCTCGTAGTAGAGGCCCATCCTCGAATGAGACTGAACCTCAAGCCACTCGGGGGGAACAACAGACGGATCCTGTTGCAGGGCTTCGATGAGGTCTCCGACCGTTGAATCGGCCAGGTAGGTGACGCGTCGGTCAACTGATACCGTGCCCGCTGCGCTTGATAGGTTGACGTCAAACCTAATGTTCAATTCGAGCACTTGCTGTCCATCGGATTCATGCTGCAGCAAGGGTTATCCAATCTGTATAGAGAAATCAGCTCCAACCAGAGCAGTAACGGTTAGTCGGCCAGTACGAACCACGATGGGATGTTTCCTGGCTCTCTCGGAAATCTCTCGAGTTCTTGCTGGAAGGTCAGTGCGCCGAGAGGAATTCGCCACAGTGGCTCACCATAGTTGAAATGCATGTCCAAATAGCCGGTTCGTTGCATGACTCCACTGACGCCGAACCAGGTTCCTTCACCAGGTTTGTACATTTTGTTTCGCATTGTTTGCAGGGCCAGCCAAAGCTCAACAGGTGCAGCGACCTCCTCGACGTCCCCGTTGCTGAGTCGGATGGATACGGAATCTTGTTCGCCGTACTTGCCGAGAAAGCGGGCGTGGAACGTGATCTCCGTCCAGTTGAGAGCGTCGGCAAGATCCATAAGAGCTCGCCCGGCGTCTTCTTGTTCGGTTCGAATGTCCATCATGGTTTTCGCTCGTTTCCGGGGCTTACTCGTTCAAGAACATTGCTGATAGGGATTTTCCACCATCAATCTTGTACTCAACGATAAATTGTGAGGGGCGCGCGCTTTCCGGGCTGTAGAGCATGCGTACCTTCACGTCAACGGTATGGGGCGGTGTCGCATTGACGAGGTTTTTCCACTGCGTTTCGAGAGCGGCGTAGGCGCCTCCGGGCTGATTCAGCTGCCTACTCATAGCGACCAAGTTGATTGAGTCCCCGGGGCCGCCGAACTGGGCAGCGAAGATGTGCCCCCCTTGGTCTCCCTCCAGCCGGTCAAATCCTCCCGCCGAACTCTGATAGTTTTCGTTCCGTCGAAGGTAATTCTCGCCAGGCTCAATGGTTCGCTCGATCCGGGCCCCAGCCTCGGTAACACGTCCTCTGCTGTCCGTGACGTAGACATACTTTCCGTCTACCAGATATGTCGAATTCGGTTCTGGGGTGCGGAGCGCGCTCGGCCACTGTTGGTATTTGCGTCCGGAACTTGCTTCCAATATTTCTTGGCCACGGCCGTCAAGCTTTACAAGCCCGATCCTTGAAGCCGCAGCATCCGCGGCGGCAGCTCCCCGGGCTCCCTTGGCGACAAGGCCAGCTAACTTCCCTCCAGCCAGCGACAGGAGAATCCCGGTTGCCATTTGTCCCATTGCAGTGGCAGGATCCTTCTTCCAAGCATCGACATCAATGATGCCCGTGAACATTTGACCCACCGTGCCCAGGGGGTCTACTCGGAAGGCGTGAGCCAGGCCGGTAAGAGTCTCAACGGGGTGGGTGGCGGCATGGACAACTTCGCCGACTGGCTCGCCCACTACCTTGTTGGTCGCGCCAACTAGCTCGTGGCCAAAAGCCGCCCACCACGCGCCGCTGTTGACGGCCACATCACTTGCGTAGTCTTCCGACATCGCAGTGGCAGCATCGACGGCGCCCTTGGAGTGCTCAATTTTGTTTATTACCGTACGTTCGATCCCCGTCATTCGTGACGTCAGGTAGGCAAATCGCTGTTCGTCGGCGCTGACGCCGAAGGAGAACTCCAGAGCTGGAGACTTGTTAATTAGCTGCTGCCGTTCCCGGGCGAGAAGGTCGTATTCTGAGCGAACGCTGACGAGGTAGGCAGCGACATTTCTCAATTGATCGCCTGCCTTAGCCAACGCGTCAGCCGCTCTATGGCACTTATTTGCAATCTTCTCGTTGAATCGGCGGACCTCGTCAGCAGCAACACTCTCCCATACTCCGGAGAACCCTTGTGCAATTGCGTTGTGCTGCTGAGCGGCATCGCGCGAACGGCGCTGGGCATCCTGCAGATAGTCTGCTGCATTCAAAAACCCACTAGTGGATGGAATCGTGCCAATAACTGCCATTGCTGGGCTACGAACCGCGGAACGCCGATGCGCCCGCCGAGTCGATCGCAGACACGGCGGACGCGTATTCCGTTATGAATTCAGACACTTTCTTCGACGAGTCTCGAACTCCAAGTAGGTCCATTGACCAGCAGGTATTCAACTTTGCGACGGCACTGACAAGTCCGGCATCGTATGGGCTCGCCGATAACTCCCTCGACAGTGCTGTCTGTGCCCTGTCGAGGTCGAGAGCAGCGGCGATGGGAAGTTCACTGGCGGCTGCTTGCTGATTGGCCAACACGTTGAGTTGGTCGGTGTTGACTATGAACACCTTCGGCTATTGCCTGAGTGCTGCGGCGCCCCGCTGGTTGACCTCTTCAAAGTTGTCGACGATCGTCGCAACAGTGTGTCCAAGTCCTTCCAAAGCAGCTGAAAGTTCTTTTTGGGCGCGTTGGTAGCGATCGTACGCATTGGTGTACTCGGAGGCAGCTTGTCCCGTCCAGACAGCCGATGGTTCCGCGCGGGCACTCAGTGATCCAAGGGCGGCCACTTGCTCTTGCGATCCGGCTTTGAGCGCGGCGGCCAAGCTTTTTGCGCCGTCGTAGTCGAGCGACAGATGACCCATTTTTCCTCCTAGTTTGGGACTGCTTGAATCCTCGCATTGGGGCGGCAACTGGACAATGACAGAAACAAAAAAGAATGGAATATTAAGTCCCTGCTCAGAAAAGCAGTTGAGAGTTTGGCCTGTTTCGGACCGAATGGCCCTAAAAGTTGATGCAAAATTGCGTTTACTCGCAGAATCTTGAGCTTCCGTTCCTATCACCCATCGCACTTCGATGAGGTGTCGGGACCTGACGACGGCGGCGTCTGCCTTTGTGGACCTCGGGTCGTCTCGAGTCTCGGAAGATTTGGGAGATACCCAAGGTCGGCTCACCAACCCCTGATTGTGGTGAAAATTGCCTTTCGTTGCCTCTGATTTGTAAGGTTCAGCTATGACTATGGGGAGAGCTATCACCAAAGCCGTCATTCCTGCTGCCGGATTGGGAACTCGCTTCCTGCCCGCCACCAAGGCAATGCCGAAGGAAATGTTGCCGGTGGTTGACCGCCCGGCCATCCAGTATGTGGTCGAGGAAGCGGTGGATGCCGGCCTCACTGACCTGCTGATGATCACGGGCCGTAACAAGCGTGCCCTGGAGGACCACTTCGACCGCGAGCCCGGACTGGAGGCCGCGCTGGAGGCCAAGGGGGACAAGGACAAGCTGGGCATGGTGGAGTACGCCTCCAACCTGGGTCCCATCCACTACGTCCGCCAGGGCGAGGCCAAGGGCCTGGGCCACGCTGTGCTCTGCGCCCAGCAGCACGTGGGGGATGAGCCTTTCGCCGTGCTCCTGGGTGATGACCTCATCGATGAGTCTGAGAACCTGCTGGGCACCATGATGGAGGTGCAGCAGAAGACCGGCGGATCCGTCATCGCCCTGATCGAGGTTGACCCCTCCCAGATCAGTGCCTACGGCTGCGCTGACATTTCCGTTGTTGAAGGCGAGGACTACGTCCGCGTCAACAGCCTTGTGGAGAAGCCGGCCGTCGCTGACGCACCGTCCAACCTTGCCGTGATCGGCCGCTACGTGCTGCACCACTCGGTGTTCGGCGTCCTGGAGAACACCGCTCCGGGCCGTGGCAATGAGATCCAGCTGACCGACGCCCTGCAGACCCTCGCAGCGGGCGAGGGCGAAGGCTCCGGCGTTTATGGTGTGGTCTTCAAGGGCCGCCGCTACGACACCGGCGACAAGCTGAGCTACCTCAAGGCCGTCATCACGCTGGCTTCGGAGCGCGTGGAGTTCGGCGAGGACCTGAAGACCTGGATGAAGGGCTTCGTCGGGTAGTCCTGGCGTTCTATTGTTTTTGGGAGGCCCGTTGCCGAATGGCGGCGGGCCTCCCTTTTTGCATGGCCAGGAGTGCCAGCAAGGCGCCGATGACAGCGCCTGACGTATTGGTCATGACATCTGACGGGCTTGCAAAGCGGCTGTGAAGAAACAGGAACTGTCCGAGTTCGATGCAGCCGGAGAGTAGCATTCCGAAAGCGCCGATTTGCCACCATTTCTTGCTGGGAAATGCCAGGGCGGCTACAAAACCGACAGGGAGAAATAGGCCAACGTTGGTGGATCGTTCCACAAAGTCGTAGTTAAACCAGAGGGGAATGCCGTGGTGGTGGAGGAAATTCAACACGATGGCGAGCTGCCCTGAGACGGGCTGGTCCACGGGGGTCGGCCAGAAAGCGACAAGCGCCAACGGAATCACCATGGCCGCGAGAATCAGCTGCCACAGCCGGTGGTTGGTGAGGATTCTCAAATGGGCCTCAGGACGTCCGTAGAAGGGCGAAGGCGGCAGTGGCCAGAGCGCAAGCCGCGAGGAGAACGAGAAGGGCGTAGCCGAGCACTTGTGGGCGGGGGAGCGGGATAGAAAAGTCGTATTTGCGTGGTGCCCTGCGCCAATGTCTCCCCATAGCCCTAATAGTTACCACAAAAGCGTTGGCGATTGAGCTTGGTGGAATCAAGGTTGCGGGAACCCGCAGCATCAACCTCAAAGCAAAAGGTGGGTGCATCTCCGTTTCCGGAGATGCACCCACCTTCTTTGGTGCTGAGGAGCTGCTGCGGTTAGGCGGCAACCTCAGCCTTGGCGCGGCGGCGAACCACCACAACGGAGGTTGCACCGGCGGCCAGTGCGCCTGCGCCCACCAGGGTCCACAGGATCAGGCCGGAGTCGGCGCCGGTGTTGGCCAGGCCGCCCGTGTTGGCCAGCGGAGCGCCGCCGGTGGTGCCGGCAACGGTGCTGCCGTTGCCGCCGGTGTTGGCCAGTGCAGCTGCCACGGTGACGGTGACGGGACCGACGGTCACACCGGAGGTGTTGCCCTTGGCGGTGATGCTGTAGGTGCCAGCTTCACTGATTGCCAGGGGGATGGAGATCTTCCCCTGGGCGTCAGCAGTGGCGCTGAGCGTCTGCGGGGCCTGGAAAACAGGAATTGCTGCGGAGACCGCGGTACCGCCAGCGTTTGCTGCGCCGGTAGTGGTCACAGTGATGGTGATGGTGACGGTCTCACCGGGAGCGAAGCCCTGTGCGGTGAAGACGAAGGTCTGGCCCGGTGCCGGCGTTCCGTCGGAGACACCAACTGCCGGCGGAAGTGCCGGGTAGGTTGCGGCCATGGCAGGCGCGGAACCAACGAGTGCGATTGAGCCCGCAAGTGCGAGTGCGGCGAGTGTTTTCTTCATGTGTGTCCCCCCGGAGACGTTTCAGTTTTGATTACCCGATTTTGGGGAAATGTCCCCTCCGCACGAGACCATGTGCAGAACTACGGATAGATATCCCAGATAGAAGGTACCATCCCGGATCGGTTGTAACCAACCTCAATCCAGTCGGTTTACATAGTGTTAACGCGACCGTCACTGGCCTTGATCACAGGACGCGTTTTCCGTCGGAAGGATAACGTCCTTTACAGGCTGGACCGTCGGTGTGACAACCACGTTAGGTTCCGTGTGCTGAACGATCTTCCCGAAAGTGAACTCCACCGTTTTGCTTTCGCCTGGCGCAAGCTGCTGGGCAACAACACCGACCGGCCTGTTCGCATGGATGTAGGGGGCAAAGGGCGTCATTTGCCCGTCAATTGAGGCTGACTCCACGTTCGCCTGAGCGGGCCCATAGGAAACGAGGTTAGTTTGCACTGTACCGGGAGGTACGCCGAAAGCACCTCCGCCCGTTACATATCTCGGGAGCGAGGTTGCTGCGTCTGAGGGTGCGGTGTTCGTACTTTTGATACGTACCGTCGTCTGTTCGTAGCCATCCCTCTGGCACTCTTTGATTAGCTGCACAGTGTGCGTGACGTAGTAATCCATTTTGGCGCCAGTACCGTCGTTAAAGTAGACGCCGAATTGGGCCGGCGAAATACTAGGCCCAGAAACAGAGCCGCTTAACGCGTATTTTGAAATTATGGACTGCTCAGACTTGTCAGCGGACCACACGAGGACACGGCCTTCTTGCGCCCCGCGTGTGATCCCACTGATGAGGCCCTTGGCTTCACCCTTGCCGCTAGAAAGGGCGGCGAAGATCTCTTTGGCCACTCCGGCGAAATAAGCGTCCTGAAGTTTTGGCTGTTGGATTTTTCCATAGACGTCTGAGAGCAAAGTTGCCACAACATTGTCACCGGTCAGCTTCGTTGGTAGGCCTGACGGCTTAATCGCCGCCACTTCGGGGCCGTCGACTGAAACCGGTCCCGTGGATTGGAGGATGTAGCTGAGAACGACAGGGTCAATGGAGATGACTCCATCTACTCGTTGACCGGTCTTCTTCTCCCACATCTCTCTAGCAGTTGCGGCAGCTGTGGGGAAATCCGGCGTCAAATTGACGTCCTGGATGTACTTGCCAAGCCTTGTTGAGAAGATTTGTTGCTGCTCTGGATCCACAGGCAAGCTGGGGTTCATAATTCCGATGTCGGCGGCACTTCCTTGTGCGCCGAGTGACAGTTTGCCGTGGTCAAGATTCAGGATGGCCAAGGCGCCGGGTATTCCTCCGGAAGCCCGGGCTTCGGCGTTGTTCTGAATTATGAGCAAAAAGCTCCTCTGTCCGTCGGCGCCGAGCATGGCTGGAGCTATGCTGGCAGCATCCGCAGCCGAACTCAGAGCTCCGACTACTTGCTTTAGTTCTGCATTCGCTTGTACCAGTGGAGTTGCAACTTGCGGCAGAAGCTGCGACGTGTCTATCCCTTGAAGCCTCTCGGAGGACACCTGCACCGCATACGAAGATGAAGCTACAGTTGGGGCGGCCGCCTTAATTGGTTCGAGGTTGGATCCGGCGCCCGAAGGCATCAGAGCGTCCCAATTCAAGGACTCGTATACATTGACCAATGGTGTTAGGCCGAGGACGGCGACGTCGTCTGTTGTGCGCGCCACTTCCGAAATGGCAGCAAGATTGGGTCCCAGCCATGGAAGTCCTGAGGCGACGGTCCATATGGGATCCTCTGCGTCGCTCCGTGCTTTGGACGTGTAGTCCCGCAGCTTCGCTACTGTGTCGGCAGCCGAATCCGCGTCCGATACGGCAATTTCCTGTTTAACTGTGGGACGAGATTCGATGCGGCTTCCAGGTTTGCCTTGACGGAAGTCGCTTTGAGACCTATCCATGCACTGCTCCCGCCTATCACCAGGACGAGAACGACAAGGGGGATGCCAGTTCTCAGAAGAAGGCGACGTCTCGAACGACGCCGCCGCTTAGTGGTGTCGGATTTTCCGAAGGCTCGCTTTGTCTGCTGCAATCCATCGTCATTCATATTCAAGGCCGACCCAGCCCTCGATACATCCAACCGGCTGCTCGCCATTTGGTGGCGTCCAGAACATTCCTACCGTCAAGTATTTTCGTTTGTGACACCAGCGTCGCTGTCTCGAATGGATCAAGGTCTTTGTATTCTCGCCATTCAGTTAGGAGCAAGAGTGCGTCCGCACGTCGAAGGGCAACATCCGTCGATTTTTCGTAATGCAACTCCGGAAATCTTCCAGCGGCGTTCTGGAGCGCTTCGGGATCCGTAACGGTCACTACGGCTCCCTGGAGTTGAAGTTGGGCAGCAATGCTCAGCGCGGGGGAATCCCTGACGTCGTCACTCTCAGGTTTGAATGCCGCTCCCAAAACTGTAATTCGTTGTCCCAAAAGCGAACCCCCACACATTGCCCGCGTAAGTTCCACGACTCGAGTCCGACGTCTCATATTGATGGCATCGACTTCTCGCAGGAAGGTTAGTGCCTGATCCGCACCTAGCTCGCCGGCACGTGCCATGAATGCGCGAATGTCTTTGGGAAGGCAGCCTCCACCAAATCCGATTCCGGCGTTCAAGAATTTGCGGCCAATTCTTTCATCCATACCGATGGCATCTGCCAGAAGTGTAACGTCGGCTCCCGCCGCATCACAGAGTTCCGCCATGGCATTTATGAATGAAATTTTTGTAGCAAGGAAGGAATTAGCAGCTGTCTTGACCAACTCAGCTGTCGGCAAGTCGGTAACAATTCGCGGCGTGCCAAAGTCCAGCTGACTAGCGTAGACAGCGTCCAACGTTTGAACGGCCTCATGTTCCTCCGACCCTCCTGCTACGCCGTAGACAAGCCGATCCGGACGGAGAGTATCTGAAACGGCGTGCCCCTCTCGCAAGAACTCTGGGTTCCACATCAAATGGGTGCTGGGTTCAGCCCGTTGTACGAGCTCCGCCAGGCGAGCTGCTGTACCAACGGGTACAGTTGATTTGCCGACGACAACATCGCCTGCCCCGAGATACGGAAGTAGTGCAAATGTAGCTGCATCGACGTAACTTAAATCCGCGGCATTTTCCCCCTGTTTTTGAGGCGTGCCGACGCAGATGAAATGCACTGCGCTTCCGGCTGCCGCGGCCATGTCGGATGTGAAAGAGAGGCGCCCAGTCGCTTGCACTTCCTGAAGGAGGTCTCCTAGCTCGGGCTCAAAGAAGGGGGCTTGTCCCTCCGAGAGTGCACGAATTTTGGCCTCGTCTACGTCGATGCCAACAACCTCGTGTCCCAGCTTTGCCATACAAGCCGCATGGACAGCACCGAGATAGCCGCAGCCGATTACTGATATTCGCATTACTTGTTCCTTCCCCGCAGGGTGGATGGCCAAAATGAGGGTGGTTTAGTACGCACCGGAACTGCCAAAGACTGCTCGGACAGTTCGCAGCAAGATGATGAGGTCACCGGCCAAGGACCAGTTCTCAACGTAATAGAGGTCGAGCCTTACAGAATCTTGCCAAGAGAGGTTGGACCTGCCGCTCACTTGCCAGAGACCTGTAAGGCCTGGTTTCACCAGTAGACGTCGACGAACGTCGTACTCGTATGACTGGACTTCACGCGGTAGTGGAGGTCGTGGACCTACTAGGCTCATCGAGCCCGCGAAGACGTTATACAACTGTGGGAGTTCGTCGAGACTGTATTTCCTTAAGACGCGTCCGAGCCGCGTCACTCGCGGGTCGTTCTTCATTTTAAAGAGCACGCCACTACCCTCATTTGACGCTTCGAGCGTGGATAACTGGGATTCTGCATTCTCGACCATGGAACGGAACTTCAACATGCGGAACGGGATCCCCTGAATCCCGACTCGCTCCTGCCTAAAAAATATGGGCCCACGACTGTCCAGCCTTACGAGAACGGCGACGAAAGACATGAGGGGAGCCGTGCAAAGGATCAGGAGGCCGGACATTGTTACATCAAATAGGCGTTTTGCTACACGCTGTCCACCCTCGAGTGTAGGTGTCGTGACGTGGATCAGCGGGAGACCCGCAACTTGCTGAGTGTGGATCCGCGGGCCGGCAATGTCGGTGAGGGCGGGCGCCATGATCAGACCGACGTTGCGAGCGGCGAGCTCCCAGCCCAAATGCCTCAGCGTTTGAGGATGCAGTTGAACGCCTGCAGAAACCGCGACAGCGTCCGCTTGACAAATATCTATCGCGGACAGAATCGAGGCCGCATCGGGACTGCAGCCTAGGACTGGAAGACCGCTAATTGAGTTCGAATGCAAATCGGATGAGTTACTCGGTGCATAGGCTGCGATCGGAACGTAGCCCGCATGCTTGGAACGCTGGAGCGATGAGGCTAAGTGGGTTATGGCACTAGGGCCTCCGAGTAACAACAGGGTGGACATGCTTCGTCCTCGGTTTCGGTCAAGAGTTAGATGCTGACGCAGCAGCCAACGTGAAATGAGCAAACCAATAAGACCCACCGGGAGGGCCACGCCGACGTAACCTCGGGCGGTGTCAATCCTCAGCACATAGGAAACGATCGCAATGAATCCAAACAACCATAACGACGCTGCCCCGACGCGCTTGTACTCGTCAGCTCCGGCGCCGAGAATACGGCTTTCGCGGCTACTCCAAGCACCAAGCATGGACCACCAGGTAATGACCAGGATGAAGGAAGTCGCCAAGTAGGCTGTGTCCTGGTTTTGGGTGCCCGGGTCGAGACCAAAGCGCAGTATGTAGGCACCCGCGACCGCCCACGTGATGACGAATGCATCGATCACCGCAAGCCGTCTGGCGTAGCGTGCTCTCCAGCTTTTGTTGCCCCCCACGGCTTCCCCATCTACTGCGACTAACTATCCGGGTCTACGACCCCGCGAGTAATCATAGCCTCGCCCCGTTGATGAACCTGACAGGTTGCTATTCCTGGACGGCACTGGGCGCTCGCCAGATCCCGTCAACTCGCTTCGTGATAGGCAAAGCCTCGTGGTCGCCCGCGGAGGTCAGTGGCTTACTTTTCTTCCGTTGACTCGGAAACGCTACTATTGCCGGGAGACCGGGCGCCGTAGCCTGAAGCAGGTGCATCTAAGGCTCTTGTTTGACCAGACCGCTCGTTAAGACCGCGCGGGTGGCGTCGTCGACAGGTCTATCACAAACTATCGATGTCCGTGGATATCCGGGGACGCCGAAATTACGCAGGGGGAAGTATGCCAAGGGCACTCATTACGGGTATAACGGGACAAGATGGGCTCTATCTATCGGAGCTCCTCCTTGCAAAAGGCTACGAAGTTTTCGGCTTGATTCGTGGTCAAAACAATCCCAAGAGGGATCTGGTTGCTGCCGTGGCGCCGGGAGTGAAACTTCTCCCCGGTGATTTGTCAGACGTTGCCGGACTGACTCGAGTCCTTAACGTTTCTGTTCCGGACGAGGTCTACAACCTTGGAGCAATTTCCTATGTTGCCTACTCCTGGGAAAATGCATCCTTGACCTCGGATGTTACGGGCAAGGGCGTCCTGAACATGCTCGAAGCCACACGGCAGTTTGCTGGCGATGACATTGACCGGGTCAAGTTCTATCAAGCGTCGTCGTCGGAGATGTTTGGGAAGGTTCAGCAGGTGCCTCAGAGCGAGAGCACGCTTCTTTGGCCGAGGTCACCGTACGGCGTAGCTAAGGTCTTCGGCCATTACATGACCATTAACTACCGCGAGTCCTACGGAATGCACGCTTCAAGCGGCATCCTTTTTAATCATGAGTCCCCCGCCGCGGACCAGAATTTGTAACCAGAAAGGTTACGCAGGCAGTGGCGAGGATCAAGCTAGGACTTCAGAACGAAATTGTGCTTGGCAATCTCGATGCAAAGCGTGACTGGGGTTTCGCCGGCGACTATGTCGAGGCCATGTGGCGAATGCTCCAACAGCCGGAAGCCGACGACTACGTAATCGCCACAGGGGAGACACACTCCATACGTGATCTGCTGAACGTTGCCTTCGAGGCTATCGGCATCGAAGACTGGGAGCCATACGTTCGACAGGATCCTCGCTTCATGCGTCCTGCTGAAGTTGACCTGTTGATAGGTGATCCTTCGAAGGCCAAGGCTGTTTTGGGCTGGAAGCCCCAGGTCGCGTTCCAAGAATTGATTCAGATGATGGTCGCAAGTGACCTCGCTGAACAATCTGCATTAGTTCGCTAGCAGTGAGTACCGCATTCGTAACTGGCGTCGGCGGCCAAGATGGAAGTTATCTCGCTGAGCAACTCCTGGATTTGGGGTGGTCGGTACACGCTCTAACCAGGACGGATAAGACTGACGTAGCACAGTTATCGGCGGGTATTATTCCTCATCCGGGTGACCTGACCGATCATGAGAGCCTGCAGCATGCGCTAGAAGATGCCTCACCGGACGTTGTCTTCAACCTCGCTGGCAGCAGTTCAGTAGCTCGATCTTGGGATTCGCCTGCCGAAACTGTCGCCGTGAATTCAACAGCCGTGGCCGTGCTTCTTGAAGCGACTTGGCGTCTTCGCGAAGCGACTGGCAACGACATCCGCTTCGTGCAAGCCTCGAGCGCCGAAATTTTTGGCAATGCAGCGGTGGCTCCGCAGCATGAGAACTGCTCAATTCAGCCTGTTTCGCCTTATGGTGCGTCCAAGGCGCTGGCGCACAATTTAGTGCAGATCTATCGCAATAGGGGGATGTTTGCGTCAACTGCGATTTTATATAATCATGAGTCTCCTCGCCGGCCAGTAGCGTTCGTCACCAGGAAGATAACGTCGCAGGTGGCAAAGATCTTCCTGGGTCAAGCTGATTCGCTGCTATTAGGTAATTTGGATGCTCGACGCGACTGGGGGTGGGCCCCTGACTATGTCGATGCGATGTATCGAATTGCGGCTCACTCCGATGCGCAGGACTTCGTTATAGCAACGGGTCAATCGCATACCGTTGCTGATTTTGTGGCTAGTGCGTTTGCCGCTGTGGGCATAAATAATTGGCAACAGTACGTAGAGATTGATCAAAGGTTTGTCCGGCCGGCCGATGCGACCGAGCTGCGAGGAGACTCCCGAAAAGCGCAGCGCTTATTGGGATGGAAACCAACTATGGATTTTGAAGAGATGGTCGCACATATGGTGATGAACGACATCGATCTTGAAAAGCGATCACTTTCGGCGACGACCTTCCAGGAACCTCAAATATGAGCGGCGTAATTGTTCATGAGTGGCTCGAGCCCCATGGCGGAGCCGAAAAAGTCATGGAGGAGATCGCTGAAATATTTCCCGATGCACCTATCCGTTCTCTGTGGGATGACGCGCCGGAACGATTCGCGGACGGACGCGTAACCGAGACGTGGCTCGCACGGACGCCACTTCGTAGGACTAAGAAGCTCGCTCTCCCCTTTATGCCGATCACATGGCGCAACTTGGGATTCGGAGATGCCGAGTGGATTTTGTGCAGTTCACATTTGTTTGCCCATCATGCAAAGTTCTCAGGTCCTGCTCGTGCAGCTTCAAAATTTGTGTACGCCTATACACCCGCTCGATATATCTGGACCCCAGAGCTAGATGAGCGTGGAAAGTCGCTTGCGGCTCGCGCTGCTGCGGTACCGCTCAGGCGTCTCGACAGGGCGCGCGCCCAGGAGCCCTCCTCCATAGCGGGCATTAGTCAATTTGTCAGGGACCGAATTGAAACGTGCTGGGGCAGGAGCGCAAAAGTCATTTATCCGCCAGTTAGCGTGGCGGACTACGCTGGCGGAACAACCGTGTTGACGTCCGATGAGGAAGATTTGCTAAATCAGCTTCCCTCTGAGTTTATTCTCGGAGCGTCACGGTTCATCCCGTACAAGCGACTTGATCTAGTTATCAAGGCTGGCGCTGCCGCGGGTATTCCCGTTGTGCTTGCTGGTAGCGGGCCAAGCCACAGCTTTTTGGAGCATTGTGCAGCCCAATATCCGGGCCACGTAACATTCGTTGAAACGCCATCGTTTCAGATGCTTCGCGAACTTTACCGCCGAACGCTCCTGTACGTCTTCCCGCCGGTTGAGGACTTCGGGATTATGCCCGTTGAGGCGATGGCCACGGGGACACCTGTCCTTGCCAATGCCGTAGGTGGAGCGGCTGAAACCGTCATTCACGGTAAGACGGGATACCTCCTCGAAAGCTTTGAATCCCGGCAACTTGCTGATGCGGTTCATTCTGCGGTATCGCTCGGCGGCACCCAATGTGTGGCACAGGCTTGGAAGTTTGATAAAAGCGTGTTTGCTTCAGAAATGAAGAATTGGATTACAAGCGGCATTTCTTGATAACTAGCAGTGTATTTCAAGAGATCCCATCATCGCAACGCATTTGATGGTTGCAAACACCTATTATGGAAAGAGAAATATGGGCATTGATGTCGTTGTCGTTTCATATAACTCGAGCCTATACCTTCCGAAGCTCGCATCGAGTCTTTCTGAAATGTGCCTGGACGGGTCAGTGGTCATCGTTGATAACGCATCCTCTGATGGATCGCCGACAGTGGCGGAGGGCCTGCAGTGGGGCGCACCTGTTAAGGTTTTAGCCAATAAAGAGAACATTGGCTTTGGCCCTGCTATGAACCAAGGTATATCGAGTTTTGAGCGTGAAAACGAATTTCTCCTAATCGTGAATCCTGATGTGCAGCTAAGATCCGACACTCTGCCGGTCCTGAAGGCGGCTTTGGACTCGGACAGTCGTCTAGCTTGCGTCGGTCCTCAGCTTGTCACCAGCGACGGACAGGCTGTTTCATCCGCTCGGGCTTTGCCTACTCCATGGTCCATCGCTTCGCGAGTCGTAGAAGAGCAGATACCTACTGACAACGAAATACTGAATGTTGGCTGGGTTTGCGGCGCGGTTATGCTTTGGAGACGAAGAGCATTCGAAGAAATCGGAGGTTTTTCTTCGGAGTTCTTTCTTTACTATGAAGATGTTGATATATGCCGCAAAGCGTGGAAAGCAGGCCTTCGGGTAGCAACGGTTGCCGACGCGAAGGCAATTCATGATCAAGGCCATGGCAAGGAACCGTCACTCTTATTGAAGAAGTACAGTAATCAGAGTCGAAGAATTTATTCTCGGAAGTGGCTCGGGGCGTCGGGAAATATTGCGGTGAGTATAGCCGAAACGGTGGAGAAGATCGTGGACTTCAAACGCTCGAAACTTGGGACTACGAAATGAAAATCGTTTTTGATGGACGACTTTTGACTTCCAAACCATCGGGCGTTCGCGATATCACCTTGGGTTTGGTAGCGGGTTTTCGACAATTGGCGGAAGATGGCAAATTGGATTTCGTCGTGGCTGGCGATAGGGCGCATGACGAGATCGATGTGATCTTGCCTTCAAGGGGATTTATGCATTTCAGTCTCCCTCTTGCTGCCGCACGCCACAGGGCAGACCGGATCATTGTTCCACGACAGACCGTGCCTTTTATTTCTGCAGTTCGATCCATCCCCGTATTTATGGACATCGGTTTTTTGAGAGTTCCGCAGTTTTACTCGAAGCACTTAGTCCGAGACCTGACGACGAAGTATGCAGCCAGGTGTCGTGAGATCGTCGCAATATCGGAGTACACGGCTAACGAGCTTGCTGAGGAAGGACTGTCGACCTCCGTCGTGCCTTTGCCAATTCAGGCTATTCACCCGATTGAGTGGAGGCCCGCGCCAGAGGATCGCTATGTGCTATGTGTCGCTGCGCAAGAACATCACAAGAATCTTGCACGACTTGTTGAGGCTTGGAATGAGGTTGATGCGTGTGGGTGGCGCTTGGTGATCTGCGGGCGCCCCGGTGCGGCTAGCCTCGAGATACGAGACGCCATCAAGAGGCTGGGATTGGAAGACTCGGTTCAGGTGGTGTCGGGTCTCGACGATGTTGCCTACCAATCCCTTCTTGCTGGATGCTCGGGCTACGTCCAGCCCTCTTTTGACGAAGGACTTTGCATACCCGCCCTGGATCTGGCCGCTGCGGGCGCACCCACAGTCGTTAGTGCTTTGGGAAACCTTGGCCTCGTTTACGGAAGTTCTGGAGTCCCCAGCACTTTTGATCCATATTCGACTGCCTCTATTGCGCAAAGTATTAAGCGAGTCTTAGAAGATCAGGAATTTCGTCATCAAATTTCCACTTGGAATCTTGCGAATGTAGCTCTGACTGACTGGGCCGCCGTTGCTCGTACGGTTCTAAGCGGGATCGAGTGATGAGACTTTCGCTCGTTACTGTCACCTATAACTCAAGCCACATTCTACGTGATTTTGTGCGGAGGTTGGATCTCAGTAATCATCATGATTGTGAGCTCATAATCGTGGACTCCGGCTCCAGTGATGCTGAAAACACCATTCAAATCGCGAGGGAGGAGGGGGCCACAGTTCTAGTAAGTGACAAAAATATTGGGTATGGCAGAGGTTCGAATCTGGGTGCATCGGCTGCAACTGGTCAATGGCTGGCCTTTGTGAATCCTGATGTTTCGGTCGGATTTGATCAACTTCTGACCCTGGTGTCGATAGCCGAGGCTGGCGATCTAGACTGCGTTGGGCCTCAGGTTGTTGGCCCTGACGGTCGGGAAAAGATGACATGGGGTCGAACGATAAAGCCGCCTTGGCGACAAAGAGATCGTGGATACTCAGAAGACGGGTCATTTATCTTTGCGGAGACCATAAGTGGTTGTTGTATGGCACTCTCAGCATCCAAGTTCGCAGCTCTCGGTGGCTTCGACAGCGACTTCTTCATGTTTTGCGAGGAGATGGACCTGCACAGGCGGCTGAAAGACTCGGGTGGACGTACGGCTGTGACTCGCGACGTAGTCGTGGAAACACCTGGCGGCGCCAGTTCTCTAGGAGTGACGGATCGATGGCGCTCCGTCGAGCGAATGGTGGGCCACACACGCTATATGTTCAAGCACTTTACATATCTAGAGGGTCTGATCGCGGTCCTCACAAATCTTTCAAAGATATTAGTCGAACCTAGATTTGGAAGCCGTCAGCTTAGCTTGAGACAGTATTTCGAAGGCATAAGGAGAAGCGTTGAGAGTACTTAGAGTTTTCCACGGAGGAGGTGTTCCCGCCTATCAGCGAAGAGACGAAGAACTAGCGATGCTTGGACACAAAGTCCATCTTTTGGTGCCAAAGGTATTCCGGGAACTGCCCACTGCTACAGTTGCCGTGCGCCGGAACGATTTAATTATGGTCACGCCCGTTGGTCTTTTCGGACTACGTCGTAATCCGTTCTTTTTCTATAACCCTCTGCGCATTGCTATGGAAATTTTTAAATTCCGTGCAGATGTCATCGATGTGCATGAAGAGCCGTACAGCTTGGCTGCCGCATCGATACTTCTAGGCAGATTTTTGGCCCGATCGAAAGCGAAAGTTGTTTTTCGATCTAGCCAAAATGAGTTCAAGAAATACCCATTTCCTTTCGCAGGATTTCAGAAGTACATTTTCCATGTGAGTGCTGAGGCATACGTTCCGTCGGCACAAGCGGCTCAGGTACTTCGGCAGAAAAATTTTCGACGTCCCATTACGGTTGTGGGCAATGGGGTGGCCGTCCCTGAGCATGCGCGGGTAGATTCGACTCCCGCAGAGATTCTCGAAGTTGTGTGTGTTGGCCGACTTATCGAGCGTAAGGGTGTACAGGACCTGGTTGAAGCGATCGCCAAGAGCCAGTGTCGTGTGAATCTGACCCTGGTTGGGACGGGTCCCCTGGAAAGTGTTTTGAGGGCCCGGGTCGCTGAACTCCCAAGTTTGGCAGACAGGGTTACTTTCACGGGAGCGGTCTCGATAGAGGAAGCTGCTGCAGTTATGCGGCGCTCTGACGTTATCTGTGTTCCGTCACACGAGCTTGAGGGCTGGAGCGAGCAGTTTTCGCGAGCGCTTGTTGAGGGAATGGCCAACTACTGCGTGCCACTGGTGTCTGATTCGGGGGCATTACCCGAGATCAGCGGAGGAATAACCGCGCCTTTCCAATGGGGCGACGTTGACGATCTCCGTCTCCGCCTTGATGAACTCGTACATTCGGGGGACATAAGAGAGCTTCAGAAGTCCGCACACGAGCGTGCGGTTGAGCACTACTCATGGGAAGCAACGAGTCTTCGCATCTCAGAAATCTACGAAAGAGCGGTTCGTACATCATGAAGTCTCTCTTTTTGCTTGTGAAGAATGTTGCGGACGAAGCGTCTTTGACAACAGACATAAAGCCGGGAGCGCGCCAAATTATTACTCTGGCTCCATGGCAACTGTGGCTTGCACGCCGGAGTCCTGCCTTCGCTTCATCTGTCGAAGGGGCCGACGCTGTGACTATTGATGGTCGCTGGCTAAACGCGTGCCTAAAGCTTGCAGGGAGAAATTTTCCACTGGTTACTGGGCGCGCACTTGTTCAATGGCACTTTGACGAGTCAAACACGGAAAAAATTGCGGTTGTCGGTTCTTCCCAAGCAGCACTTGAAAGAGTTCGGAAAACAAGACCTGAATGGATTTGTTTTGGCGGAGAATTTGGGACCAACATTGATGAAGAGCGATTAGCGACGGTCCTTGACGGTATCCAAAGCAATAATGTGTCTCTGGTCTTCATTGCCTTAGGAAGCCCAAAACAAGAGAATTGGGGCAGGAAGATTGCTGACCTTGCCGGGGTAACAGTAATTGGAGTAGGTGGTTCCATAGAGACTGCTGTTGGACTTCGCAAGCCGCCCTCCGTGGTGTCTGAGTCGTTGGGGCTTGAGTGGTTGCAACGAACTTTTCAGGACCCACAGCGATTTATTCCTCGCATAGTACAAGCCGCCTCAATAATGCCCCAACTCGCATTTGAAGCAGTTCAAATTCGCGTCAGCAGTTGGATGAGATAGTGATTATTTAGAACAGAGTTACGGAAGGTGCTAATTGATATCCAGAGTTGCTAAAATTCTACGACGATCTAAGCCGGACTTGGAACGTTTGGCCGCTTCCGGGACAGTAAATGTGGGAAAACACACCTATGGTAATCCGTCTGTCCGTGTTTTCGAACATGATGATACGAAGTTGTCCATCGGAGCGTATACCTCTATTGCACATGAGGTCCAGTTCTTGCTCGGAGGCAATCACCCGACGGATCGCGTCACTACGTTTCCCCTGCGGATCAGGCTTGGTTTGGAGGGTGCAGGGAGTGACGGCTACCCAAGTTCACCTGGGAACATAAACGTTGGATCGGATGTGTGGATTGGTGCGCGAACTCTTGTGTTGGCTGGCGTGAATATCGGTGACGGGGCAGTGATTGGCGCTGGAAGCTTAGTGAGCCGCGATGTACCACCGTACTCGATTTGTGTTGGTCAACCGGCCAGACCAGTTAAATTCAGAATTCCACAGGAACTGATTGGTCCGATGCTGAGCATTAAGTGGTGGGAGTGGGACGACGCGACTGTTGAGCGGTTGGCGTCAGAGCTTTCAGGGACCGACGTTGAGGGTTTTGTAAAGAAATTCGGTAAATTGCCGGCAAAGCCATGATGGATGCTACAAATTCTTTTGAACTTACCGCCTTGAGGAATGGTGGACCTTCCGTGCCTGTTACCGCTGAAAGCGAAAGGAACAGGTCTTGATGCGTGCGATCCTACGTCGGCCAAGTAGTATGCTTACTGCCGCCAACATCATCGCTTTAGCGCTTGGGGTGTTCTCCGCCGCCATCCAGGCCCGTGTGCTCGGCCCCGAGGGGCGGGGGAGCTAGCCACAGCCGTCGTCCCTGGCACTGTATTGTCGCTGTTGTTATGTCTTGGGCTCCCGGATTACTTCGCAAGGCGCAGCGCGCGGGATGGTAATGGGCGTGCGGCGAGCAAGCTGGCGCTTCTGCTTAGTGCCGCTATTGGTTGTCTAGCTATTTGGCCCTACATACTGTTAGTTCAGTTCCTATCTCCAGCTGAGAGCCATGCTTGGTGGCTATTGATGCTTTATGCATGCGTTACGCCTCTTTTCATACTTGGGTACTGCCTCGTATCTATCTCAATGGGATTATCTAATTGGCGTATCGTTGCCTTATCAAAAGTGCTGCCACAATGCCTCAATATTGCTGGACTAGTCTTTATCTCTATGTTCGAAGCAGATGCCCTAGCTGTTGGATCTCTTCTTATTGCAAGTAGTCTGGCGGGGGTGCTCCTGCCGCTCATAGCCAAAGGGACACGTCCTGCGGGTTCTGTCCCCATTGAGGAGGTAAAGGAGGCGCTAGCATTCGGGCTAAGGGGATGGACTACTGGCGCTTTGGGCCTTCTTAACCAGCGAATAGATCTGCTTCTTCTTACCGCTATGGCGGGTAAGGTCGATCTCGGTTATTACGCCGTGGCAACCACTGTAGCATCAGTCCTAAATGCAATCCCGACAGCCGTGGGCATTCCAGTGCGCAACAAAGTTTCGACTGGCGATAAGGATAGTGCGCCTCAGGCAGTTGCGCTCGTAATAGCGCTCACTTTCTTCGCTGCTGTGATCTTATGCGTCAATCTTGGCTGGATAGTGCCAGTTGTGCTGGGCGCGGCATTTAACTCTGCGATTCCAATTATGTTTATGCTGGCGGCGGCCCAGGTCCCTCTTAGTGGTGTAATTGTGCTAACTTTTTGCTTTGTTGGATCTGGACGCCCTGGTACTCCAGTGATAGGCGAGGCCATCGCACTGGCGACTACTGCGTTATCTATTCTGGTATTTTTTCCAATGTACGGTGTTATGGCCGCAGCGATAGCGAACCTGATTGGAAACCTGCTGAGTTTGGCTGCTCTCCTTTTCATTGCTAGAACTTATCTTTTTAACGTACCTCTTTGGCATTTTCTTGTTTTGACGCCCGGTCGGGCCCGGCGCCTCATTTCTACTGGGCAAACTACGTCGGTCTAGCGGATCTTTCGTCCGCATTGATGTCAGGGCGTTGGGTGTATGTTACTTTCTTGCTTTCTGGAAGACGGTGAAGTTAGATCATCCAGGCTCCTGGTGGGAGCCAATCTGCCGGCGTGTTATCCCCGGTCAGTTCGGTATAGGCAGAGCGGGCCTAGAAAACACAACAGTGCTATGGGCTGCACCGCTTATGTTGTGTCCGTGAAGGATTGCCATGCGAAGCAACGAAGCGGCTGACCGTCGTGTATGAGGGACTAAATACCCCCGGAACTAGTGGCCGGAGTATTCTCAACGCGTCCTATGAGAGATCGCATAGCAACTAAGGGCGCTCCCTCCGGGATAGCGCGTGTGAAGAATATAGCGCTTGTCGAGATGACTCAAGCTGTAGCTCAAAAAGGGTACGCTCCTAGTCGGACTCCAAATGCCGCCCAGTCTCTGTCAGCGATGCATGATGAACACAGTAATGAAGGCGGGGTCCCACCTGGAGTGACACCTGCATGACACATCTGGCAAATCACCGAATCGTCAGCTCGCTTACCAGCGTCGACCGTCTTTTTCGGCGTTCTGCAGCTTAGGCGAAGGTTTGCCCTTCTTGCGTTGAACTTTGACATGGGGCGAGGGTAGCCGGTCACCGTTTAGCCCAAAAGAGTGGCAAGTACCTGTCTCTGGGCTGCAGACTACTTGCATACCGGTTGCCGGCCATAGTCGCTTAAACTGGCTTAGGTCACTCTAGGTGTGGTCAATGAGTCCCAGGTGTTCGGCCGATACCACTCAGCATGATTACAAATGAAAAACTACTTGGATCGGTCGCCCGAGTGGAGCTACGGCTAAGCTGGTTCGGAGTTTTGTGCTCGGACAGTAGATCATCACGGACGGCATCCACGAAAACTGAGGCGAGCTGTGTGGCAATATCAACCCACACGGACGTGGGGTGAGCTGCTTTTCACCTGCTGTGAGGGAGCAGGTACAGGTCTGCGGGGCCGATGATTCATGCAGTAACGCCGTGGTGCTTGAATTCTCTCCACGGTTCCTAAACTTCGATGATCGGGCCAATGCGGCTGTTAGGAATGGATGTCTTCACTCACGCCATTCTCGGTAGAGGGTGTTGGACCTAGAAGCGCCGGGTGTCCCATGTCGATCCGACCCCGCTCGAGCCTGTTGTTCGTTCCTACTCAAATACGCCGCTCTGTGACAGGTGCCAAGACGACGGGAGTTCCTAGGTAGAATTACACCAACCGCAAGATCTAGAAATCTCACACCGGCTGGTTGCGAGACAAAACAGGGGGAACCCAGCTTGGACCTGAAAGACTATTTGCACGTTGTCCGACGTAGCTGGGCCTTGATTTTGGCGGTCGCGCTTGCGGGCCTGCTCGGCGGGGGGCTCTCTCCTTACTGAGCAAACCATCATATGCGGCTCAAACAGAGCTTTTTGTCGCCATCCAGAGTTCGGGAAGCGTCACGGAGCTGCAACAGGGGAACACGTTCAGCCAAGGTCGTGTTCAGTCATACGTAAAGACGGTTTCCACGCCGGTTGTGCTGCAGCCGGTCATTGATTCTTTAGGTCTGGCAGTCACCGCCGACCAGCTGGCCAAGCAGGTCAAAGCGAGCACCGATCTTGATACCGTCGTCATTAATATATCTGTGGTGGACAACTCCCCTGTGCAGGCGGCAGCTATAGCGCAGGCGATTGGTAACAGCCTGATCAAGGTGGTAGATGACCTAGAAAGACCTAAGCTAGGCGGAGCGTCGCCTGTTAAGCTATCGGTCATAACCCCCGCTACTCCCCCCGGCAGTCCGACGTCCCCAAATACGAGGCTGAACCTCGTTCTTGGGGCATGTCTTGGTTTGATAGCTGGACTGGCTTTGGCTTTTGGACGTAAGGCGATTGACACTAAAGTGCGTGGAGAATCTGACGTCTCTGACGTTTCTTCATCGCCGATTATTGGCGGGATTTCCTACGACCCTGATGCTTCCAAGCGTCCGCTTCTTACTCAGGCGCCCCAACATAGTCGAAGGGCCGAATCCTATCGCCAGCTGCGAACGAACTTACAATTCGCCAACATCTCCGGGCACGCCAAGACCGTTCTCGTGACCTCATCGCTTCCCGGTGAGGGAAAGAGTACGACTGCCATAAATCTGGCGATCGCTTTGGCGCAGGCAGGACAATCAGTGTGTTTGGTAGATGCTGATCTTCGTCGACCAATGGTTGGCGAATACCTCGGCTTGGATGCGACTGCAGGGCTAACGACTGCGCTTGTGGGTGCAGCCGATGTCAACGAACTTCTGCACGTTTGGGGCAGCGACAATCTTTGTGTTTAACTTCTGGAAGGATTCCGCCGAATCCCAGCGAACTCCTTGGTTCTGAAGAAATGCGCGGGCTTATTGCTTCACTTGAGCAGGCCTTCGATCTCGTAATTATCGACGCACCTCCACTCCTGCCGGTCACTGACGCCGCAGTGCTCGCTCAACATGTTGGGGGTGTGGCCGTGGTAGTCGGGTCTCAAAGAATCCGCCGACAGGACTTGGAGAAGTCGCTTAGGGCTCTCGAACTTGTGGGGGCAAACATCCTCGGATTAGTACTCAACCTTCTGCCCGGCAAGGGGCCCGACTCATATACTTACAGCTACTACACCAAGGACAGCTCCTTGACCACGGAACAAGCCGGTGGGGCCAGGCGCTCCAGGGCTGTACCGCCCGACCCTAGGCAGGACACGACCCGCAGCGACGTAAGCGGGCGAGAAAGCAGATTTCCTGCTGCGGCACGATTCGTTGATCAGGGAGGACATGCGAGCGAGTGACAAAATTGGACGGTTGGGGGTTCATAGGTTTTCCTTCGGGCCAAATGACCATCCCTCTATTTTTTAATTATGCTTGAAAGTATGAACAATGATGCCCGGGAAGATTCCACTGATTCAAAATACTCTCGTTTCGTGGGTCGCCGGATCCTCTTTTGTTTAGCTGTTTTTTCGGTGGCGACCGTACTTGTTATCCTGCTGGTTACGTCCAGCGACAATCCGGGTCCAGCGTTTTCGATACTTTGCGGATTCTTACTTGTCGAAGGATTTATTTTTGGAAGTCTGTTTGCCTCGGCATGGAAGTCGCGAATTACCCGGGATAAGAAAGAACCGTATCGTGGCCCGTTCACAGCGCCCCGGTAGCTGCCGAGGCGGTTGCAGACCCCAAATTCCTCGCGTCCAGTGCATCGCCGAACCCTAGCCTGCGTTCCTGACGCGGGTAGAATCGGTCAAAAAGACACGCACACTGATTTGCCGGAGGTACGGAGAAACAATGTCGGAATGGCTCGAAGTCGGGGCGGACAACTATGTACTGGTCACTGAAGGGTCCCTGCTGAACACGGGCTTGATCGTCGGCTCGGAACGCGCCATGGTCATCGACACCGGATGCGGCCCCCGCCAGGGACGCGAAATCCTGGACGCGGTGAGGGAGAAGACGGACCTGCCCGTCGTGGTCGTCAACACCCATGCTCACTACGACCACTTCTTCGGCAACGCCGTCTTCGCCGAAGCCGGCATCACCGAATTCTGGGCGCACCAGAACTGCGCAACCGAGATTGACCAGCGCGGTGACGTGCAGCGCCGGCAAGTTGGAACGCTGGAGCCTGAGATGGCTGCTGGCGAAGGTGACAACGTGGAGCTGGTGGTACCCAACGCAATCGTCAAGGACCAGCCTGTCTTGGTGGACCTCGGCGGCCTTACGGCAACGCTGTTCTATCTAGGACGCGGCCATACCGACGGCGATCTCCTGGTGGGAACACCCACCACTTTGTACGTGGGTGACCTTGTGGAACAGGGTGCCCACCCCTCCTTCGAGGATTCCTACCCCGAGGAATGGTCAGGCGCTCTCCGGCACATCTCTGCCCTGCGCCACCGCTACGAATTCTTGATCCCCGGCCACGGCAAGCCATGCAGCGACCAGTTCGTCAAAACGATGGCTACCACCATGACCACCGCCGTCCGTCAAGCCCGCCAGACCATTCGAGACACCCCAAACGACGCCACTAAGGCGATTCCAGTCTTACCTTACGGACCTGAGCAGTCTCGCTGGTTCATTAAGCGTCTGCAGGAGACTCCTGCAGGAGCGAGCCGAGAGCCGTGACGCAGCTAGAACGACGAGAAGCTTGTCCCTATATAGTGTAAATACACCGACGGGCACCACCGAGACGCGACGGTAAATAACGCCGATTCTGGTGGCTCACCGCCGCCGTCATGCTTGTTCAAGTCAACAGGAAAGCCTCCAGCGTTTGCGGGATTTCCATGATCCCGGCCCATGTAAAGACCGGCAGGAAGCTAGGGGGAACTTTGAGACGAGCGGTCTCAACTGCAGCTGTGATCGGCACCTTCGCTGTAGTGTTTCTTGGGTTCGCCGTACAAGCACTGCTCTTTATTGGTCTCGGTGCGCTGGTCCTATGGGCGAGAAAGTCTCCAGCAAGGCTTGGCGGCGTCAGCGTCGTGTTTGCTGTAGCCATTCCGCTTGTTCCTGGATTGCAGGAGACGCGCACACCTCAGGTTGCGGCCTACGCTATATTGTTTGCGCTTCTTCTGTTTCCCGCACTGGACCTACTCAGGGCCCGCCAAAAGCGTCTGCGTTTGCCCCTTATGGTCCTTGGGGTTCTCTCAGGCCTGCCTCTTCTCACAGTGGGTGTTCTGGGATTCGACCAATTCCGTCTTTTGGCTGGCTTAGTCGTAGCTACATCTGTCGCTTTGGCGATCAGCATCGGCTTGGCTGCGGACCACCTGGATCGGCAAAGACTACTTAGAATGCTCACCTTCCTAGCCTACGTAACGGCCGCCATAGCGCTGTACGAGGTGGCAACTGGGAAGCCACTTTACGAGTTCACGAATTTTCAGGTCCAGAGCAACCAGCGTGCGGCTTTCCGCGCAGCTTCCCTGTTTGGGCATCCGCTTGTGCTTTGCGTCTTCATGGCATTCGTCGCGGTAGTCAATATGGCCAGACCGGCATGGACTACCGCTAGCAGGCTGTTCGCGCGTTTTCCATCCGTTGGCATACCACTCGCTGGCGCCGCTGCTAGCGGTTCACGGAGCGTGCTGTTGATGGTTGGGGTTGGCATCACGGCCATGCTTGTGGTCCGCCGCGACGGCAGCTCAAATAAATCTCACAGATTTGTTGTCGCGGTTCTTGCCGTGGTCCTAGGCATTCTCGGATTGCAACCAGGCAGCCTCCTTTCTGGTCGGTTTGACCAGCTTTCGACGCGCGAGCAATCCATCAGGCTGGGAGGTTTTGACGTTGTAAACCAAATCACGACCGGCGCCGAGATCATAGTGGGCGGGGGCCCGAGATCTGTGGCCGATGCCTCGAAGACCTACAGCTTTGCATCTTTCCGAACCGTGGATAATCAATTTTTCACGGCTTACGCAGACTACGGTCTTATCGGCGTAGCGCTCGTCGTTGGACTTATTTGTCTTGTGCTGGTGGGCGTCCGCCGTAAAGGGCTGGACCCGTTGCAGCGAGCCATGGCCGTAGCGGGCTCAATCTTCCTACCGGCCTTCTTCGTCATGGAGCCGATGTCCTGGCCGGCGATCGCAGTTCTCTTCGGCTTCGCGGTAGGCAGCGCAGTAAACGAGCAGTCCCGTACGCCGGATAGCTGGCGCCGCCAGCTGTCTAGGGAGGGCTTAGAGCCCAAAGCGGGGAGGCGCTCACTGGCTATTGCGAGTGTATCCGCGCTTTAGTACGTAGGCACCAGCACTCGCCATTGCGGCGCGGACGCGGCCCGAAGGGGCTGGCTCGCGGACCAATGGCTGAGTCGAAATTTGGGCGGCTCACCAGGTCGCCGTGACCCAGTCTGGCCAATCGTTGGTGCCTAAACCTGTTTTCTTTATACGCTGATTACCTCTTTATCCGAGGTGCTGATTACCTTTTCATCCGAGGTAGGGCTACGGACTTTGCGCTAACGGTATCGTGCCGGTGGCGTTGCGGTTATTGACTGTCGGTTGGCTGTTCATCCGCGACACCCCCAACGATGCCACCAAAGCCATTCCCGTCCTGCCCTACGGCCCCGAACAGTCCCGGTGGTTCATCAAACGGCTCCAAGAGAACTGGCGCAGCAGCCACGACGCCTCGTAACAAACGGCCGTTCACAGCCAATCTTGAGGTTTGCTCCCTATGGTCAGCCCATGAGCCGGCACGGGGGAAGTTACGACGTTCGCTATTCGAAGCGGGATGCACGGCAGCGCAGGCTGCGGTACATCTCCTACGTGGCACTGGCCGCCCTGGCCGTTGCCACCATCGGGGTGGTCCTGATGGCCGTGGAGCGCTAAGCGCGCCACCGGCACACAGAGCCAAAAATCACCCCTGACCTGCACAAACACCCATTCTTGAGTCAACCTTGAGGGTGCACGGCAGGGTAAATTGAGTTCGCCCCGCCAAGGTGGAGGCATGCTCTCACGTCTCCGGGCAGGGAGCGTTGTTCTCACCTGCGCCCTGCTTGCCGCCGTCCAATTCCAGCCCGCCACCGCCGCCGCACCCGCCGCAGTACCTGCGGACAGCGTCGCCGCGTCCCACACCAGCCCGGCCACCGCCCCCGTGAGCCTGGGCTCCGTCTCGGCCATGCCCGGCCAGCAGCTCGCCGTCCCGGTGGCCCCCGGCCTGCAGCCCGCCCGCATCACCGGCAGCATCGCCGTCGCCGGCCAGCCCACCACCGGCACCATCCGCGTCAGCGCCCAGGGCAGGACCCTTCTCGAAGCACCCGCCAAGGGAACCATCGCCCTGGACGCCCCCGTCAGCGCGGCAGACCTCACCGAACACCAGCTGGTCCTGGCCCTCGAATACACCCCCGCCGTCCGGGACGTCTGCACCGCCACCCAGTCCACCGCCACGCTCAGCAGCCTCAGCCTCACCACCCAGGGGGCCGAAACCGCGCCCACCACCGTGGCCGAATTCCTGGCCCCCTCCGTGCCCGCCATCCTCATCCCCGTCCCGGCCGAGCCCGCCACGGACGTCTCCGCCGCCATCCTCGCCGCGTCCGCCGCCATGGCCCACCGCTACCCGGACGCCGCACTCAAGCTCGTGCCGCCGTCGGACGTGGACGCCCAGGCCGCCGCCCTCCCCGCCGGCTCCCGCATCATCACCATCAGCAGCACGGACGGCGCGGCCAGCACCACGCTCGGCACCCAGGCCGGCCGCCCCGCCCTCACCATCACGGGCACCGGCGAGGGCCTCCGCACTGCCGCCCGCGCCCTGGCAGACACCAAATCCGCCCTGGCGGACGGCGCCACCGTCACCGGCATGACCGCCACCGTCCCCGCCGCCGCCGGACCCGAACAAACCTTCACGGACCTGGGCGCCCAGGCCATCCGGCTGGCCGGCTACGGAACCCAGGAAACCTACCTGGGCGTCAACCAGTCCCAATTCGGCGGCCCCGTCTCCGCCCTCAGCCTCCAGCTCCGCGGCACCCACACCGCCATCCCCACCGGCGGGCAGGCCGCACTCTCCGTCTACTGGAACGACTACCTGCTCAGCTCCCAAACCCTGGACGGGGACACCTTCGACCTCACCGCCGACGTCCCCGCCGGCCACATCCAATCCCGCAACGGCCTCCGCCTGCGCCTCACCGCCCTCCCCGCCGGCGGCGACTGCTCCGGCCCCGCGGGCCTGCTCCCCATGGAACTCACCATGGACACCACCGGCAGCAAACTCACCGCCCAGCGCGGCGACTCCATCAAGCCCGGCTTCGCCCGCTTCCCCCAGGTCCTGGGCACCACCCTCCCCATCGCGTTCGACGCCGGCGCTACCGCCCAGGAAAACACCATCAACGCCGCCACGCTGGCATTCTCCCTCCAACGCGACAACGACTCCCTCCTGGACGTCCGCCTCACCACCCCCGCCGCCCTGCTGGACTCCAGCGACTCCGGCCTCCTGGTGGGCGCCACCCCCGCCACCGCCGAACAGGCCGGCGCCCCGCTCCGGCTCGCAGGGTTCCGCACCGTGTCCAGCAAGGACATCGAATACGGCGTGGGCACCGCCGCCGCCTACGGCGCCCTGGAAGCCTACGAACACAACGGCCGCAACCTCCTGCTCCTGGGCGGCTGGGCCCCGGACACCGCCGACGCCACGGCGAAGGCAGCAGCCACCCCCGGAACCCTGCAGACCAGCCTCGCCAGCTACATCCAGCAGCAGCCCGGCGGCTGGAGCGCCCTGTCCCGCAACCTCCTGGTCACCCAGACCACCGGCAACCCCGTGCTGCTGGAGACCAACGCCATCACCCCGCAGGCCGAAGTAACCGACGGCTTCCGGCCGCTGGCCCTCTGGCTCGCCGCCGCAGCCGCCGCGCTCATCCTGGCCGCGGGCACCCGGGTGCTGCTCCGCCGCAAGCACCGCCGCACCGCCCGGGCCCACGCCGACGCGCTGGAACAGGCCGCCGCGGACACCGCCCATGGCCAGTGACCTGCAGGCGGCCCCCGCACCCCTGACGGCTGCCCCGGCCGGACCGGCCGCGCCCGCGGGGGAGCGGGCCCCGTGGCTGCGCCGCGCCTGGACCGCCCTGGGTGCCCCTGCTGCCGGGCGCCGCGTCCCCGGCACGGCCGCCATCGCCGTGGTGGCGGCCGCCGTCGGCTTCCTCGCCTGCCTCTACACCACCGGGCAGGGCAGCAACCTGGATTATTCGGACGCGCAAAGCCACCTCACCATCGCCCGGCGCGTGTTCGACAGCAAAGCCCCCGGGTTCGAACAACTCGGCACCGTGTGGCTGCCCATGCCGCACCTGCTGCTCATGCCGTTCATCATCAACCTCTGGATGTTCAGCAGCGGCTGGGGCGCCTGCGTGCTGGGCATCATCGCCCTCGCCGCCACCGCCTCCGGGCTCTACCGGATCTGCGCCCGCCTGGGCTACGGACGCACCGGCCGGCTGGCCGCCGTCCTGGTCCTCCTGGCCAACCCCGCCATCCTCTACACCTACACCACCGCCCTCACCGAACCCGTGCTGCTCATGTGCCTGGTGGCCGGCATGGCAGGGCTGGCGCACTGGGCCACCAGCCGCCGCCGCATGAGCGCCGGCGAGCTGGCCGTGTTCGCCGGGATCCCCTCCGGCGCCGCCGTGCTCTCCCGCTACGAAGGCTGGGCGCTGGTACTCACCGGCACCCTGTTCGTCCTGGTCACCGAACTCCGCCGCTCCCGCCAGTGGCGCGAGGCCACCAAGATGGCCGCCGCCTACGCCATGGTCCCCGCCGCCGCCGTCCTCTGGTGGCTCTCCTACAACTGGGCCATCTACGGCAACCCGCTGGAATTCATGTTCGGCCAGTACTCCGCCTACGCCCAGCAGAAGAACATCACCGACGGCGGCCTGCTCCCCACCAAGGGCAACCTGGGCCTGACCCTCTGGACGTTCCACTGGTCCCTGCTCGAAACCCTGGGCGTGGTGGTGCTCGCCGCCGCGGCCTGCGGCGCCCTGGTGGTGGTGTACCGGCGCGGGCTTGCCACCAGCACCCTGCTGGTGGCCGTCACCGGCAGCGCCTACGCCTTCGCCCTGCTCAGCCTCTACCTGGGCCAGACCGCCATCAACAACGATCACTCCCTCCCCAGCACCTGGTGGAACAACCGCTTCGCCCTCACCGCGCTGCCCCTGGCCGCCGTGCTCGTGGCGGCGTTCGTGCACCAGGTGACCCGCCGCCGTCGTACCCGCTCCTGGTTTGTGGCGTTCCTCCTGCTCGCCCTGGCCGGGCAAAACGCGTGGTGGCTGCAGGACCCCGCCGGCAGGATGGCCATCCTGGCCGAGGGCCGCATGTCCCACGACTCCAACACCTACTCCTTCGCCGCGGCCCGCTGGCTAAAACAGCATTACGACGGCGGCGGGATCCTCCTGGACGAAAGCGCCCGCGGGAACGCCGTGCTCCCCATGATGGGCATCCCGCTCGCCAACATCTACAACCGGGCCGCCGGCGACCATTTTGGGCCCGCCCTGCAGGACCCGGCCAAGTACGCCAAATGGGTGCTGGTGAACGTCGAAGGCGAGGACGCGCCCCTGGACTCCGGGTTCACGGACCTGGTGCACCAGGCCATCAGCGCCAGCCCCACGTTCAACGCCCGCTACGCCGTGGTGTTCTCCAGCCCCACGCACCGGATCTACGAAAGGACCGTCAACTGATGGCAGAGCAGGCCCCGGTCCTCTCCACCGCCCGCGCCGGTGGTCCCGCCGGTTCCTATGACGACGGCGTGGGCGTGCAGTCCGTGGCGCTGGGCCAGTCCCTGCTCATGGCAGGGCTGATCACCCCGGAGCAGCTGGACCGCGCCCTGGACCGCGCCAACACCGAAGGCGGCCTGCTGGGCCGGCACATCATCCTGGAAACCGGCCTGAACCGCCGGCACGTCTACCAGGTGCTGGCCGAGCAATGGGGCGCGCCCCTGGTGGACCTGGTGCACCACCCCTCGGACGACGCCCTGCTGGAACAGCTGAGCTTCACCGAAGTGTCAGAGCCCGGCTGGCTGCCCTGGCACCTGGAAGACGGCGTCCTCACCGTGGCCACCGCCGTCAAACCCAGCGACGAGATCCGCCGCGCCGCCCTCCGCATCCCCGGCGCCGAACAGGTGGTGTTCCGCACCACCACCGACTGGGACATCAACCACTCCATCCAGCGCGCCTTCCGCAACCACCTGCTCTACGAATCCGCCGAACGCCTGGCCGAAGAACAACCGGACGGCTCCGCCCGCACCGCCCTGAACCTGTGGCAGCGGCTGCTGCCCGCCGTCCTGCTCAGCTGCCTGCTGGGCGGCCTGCTCCTGGACGCGCAGCTGAGCGTGATCGTGCTGCTCACCGCCGTGAACGTGGTGTTCCTGGTGAGCATCGGCTTCAAGACCCTGGCCAGCCTCCGCCAGCCGTTCGACGCGCTGCATGACCGGGCCGCCGCCACGGCACGCGTCCGGGAACTGGAGCGGCGCGGCGTAGGGACCGGGGCTTTGGGGGATCCGACCGGGCTGGCCGGGCGGATCCCCGACGGCGAACTGCCCGTGTACACCATCCTGGTCCCGGTGTTCCGTGAGGCCAACATCATCAACAAGCTGCTGGCCAACCTGGGCCAGCTGGACTATCCGCGCTCCAAGCTGGACGTGCTGGTGCTGCTCGAAGAGGACGACACCGAAACCATCGAGGCCGCCAAGCGCTCCCGCCCACCCGAATACGTGCGGATCCTGGTGGTGCCCCGCGGCGAGCCGCAGACCAAGCCCCGGGCCTGCAACTACGGCCTCACCTTCGCGCGCGGCGAGTACGTGGTGATTTACGACGCCGAAGACCGGCCCGATCCGGGACAGCTCCGCGCGGCCATTGACGCGTTCCGGCAGGACGCCTTCGAACGCCGCTACCTGGCCCCGGACCGGCGGCCGCTGATCTGCGTGCAGGCCGCACTGAACTACTTCAACGCGGACCAGAACGTGCTCACCCGGCTCTTCGCCATCGAATACACGCACTGGTTCGACTCCATGCTCCCGGGCCTGGACCGCTCCGGCATCCCGCTGCCGCTGGGCGGCACCTCCAACCACTTCGACACCCGGCTGCTGCGGCTCGTGGGCGCCTGGGACCCGTGGAACGTCACCGAAGACGCGGACCTGGGGCTCCGCGCCGCCGTCGAAGGCTACCGGGTGGGCGTCATCAACTCCACCACCTGGGAGGAAGCCTGCTCGCAGGTGCCGGCCTGGATCAAACAGCGCACCCGCTGGATCAAGGGATACATGGTCACCGCGGCCGTGAACACCCGCAACACCGTCCGGTACGTCAAACGCACCGGGGTGGCCGGCGCCGTCGGCTTTCTGGGCCTGATCCTGGGCACCCCGCTGGCGTTCCTGGCCTACCCGCTGGTGCTCGGCTTCACCGTGGTCACCTATGTGGGCTACAACTTCGTGGGCCTGGTACTGCCCGAATGGCTGCTGCTGGGCGGGGTGGTGTCCATGCTGTTCGGCAACGCCATGATGATCCTGGTGTCCGGCATAGCCACCTGGCGGCGGCACGGCTGGCGGATCGCCATCTTCGCGCTGCTCAACCCCGCGTACTGGGTGCTGCACGCCGTGGCCGCGTGGCGTGCGGCCTGGCAGATGCTCTCCAGCCCGCACAAATGGGAAAAGACCCCGCACGGCCTGGACGAGGAATACCACGACGACGGGCGGTGGTCCGCGTGAGCGCGCACCTTTCCGTGCTGGACCCGCTGGCCCTTCCCGTGCTGGATCCCCGGCACGTCCGGGACCTGGGGGAGGAGCTGGACAGCCCCGCCGGCGCGCACGCGTTCCTGGGCAGCTACCTGGAGATGCTGCCGGACCGGCTTTTGCGGGTCAGCAATGCCGTGTCCGCGGGTGACGAAGAGGCCGCCATGGACCGGGCGCTCAGCCTCAAGGTCACCTCCACCATGGTGGGCGCCCTGCAGTTGGCGGCGCTCGCCGAAACCATGGAGGCGCTGGTCTGCCGGGGCGACTGGGCAGCCGCGGAACCCCTGCTCGAGGTCCTGGCACCCGCCGTCGCCGCCGTCCGGAAGGCCGGTGCCGCCGTCGTCAACGGGCTCTTGCACCCCTAGTTTGGGTGCTTTGACTTAGGACCCTGCGGGGCTGCAATTGGTCCCGGACCCGTAGTGCAGCCACTCCGGCGAGGCCGCGGTGAAGGCATCCCGGATGGCGGGGGTGTTGGTGATGGTCCAGTCGAGCCGGCCGTTGACCTCGGTCTCGTTCTTGTCCCACTCGAACCAGTTGATCATCTTCAGGTTGGGGAACTGTGCGTGGGTTTGGGCTCCGAACACCTGCTCCCACCAGGCGCGCTTGATCTCCGCCTCGGACGCGCCACCCACCGCAGGGTTGTACAGGGCCGCGGTTTCCGGGATGGCAACGGGCTTGTTGTGGTCCTTGCCGTACACGCCGTAGAAATCAGGCAGCAGGCTGTCATCGCCGTTGGCACCGTTGTAGTTGCCGGTCAACTGGTCCGCGAACTTCTTCGCCTCCGGGATTTCGTTCTCGCCCCACGGATACTTCGCGCCCCAGTGGTAAAGCGACATCCCCACCCAGTCCACCGCGTCGTCACCCGGGTAGTACGGCGCGTAGGCGTCGTCCGCCATGGTGATCACGCCGTCGTGGTTAGTGTCCAGGGCGGCGAAATCCGCGGTGCCCGGCTTGGCCTCATATTTGCCGCCGGCGAACGGGTAGCCCCCTCCATAGTTCGGAGCCCACATCATGGCGGACCTCGGTGCGGTGGTGTGCACCGCAGTGGCGAGGGTCTTGAAGGCGGCCACGTACTCCAGCGGCTGCTGCGACCAGGCGTACCAGGAGCCGTTCATTTCGTGGGCGAACCGGACAATCACCGGGACGCCGTTTTTGTTGAACCGGTCCAGGTCCTTCGCCAGGGCCGTGGCGGTGGCGTCGGTAATGGTGGACAACCCGTCGGCGGGCTCCAGGGTCAGGAGCATCATGTGGCCGTCGGCGCGGATCTGGTCCACGGCCTTGGCAAGGTCATCCTCATCCTTGGCTGTCAGCGGGAAGCCGGTGAAGGATACGCTGACTGCCGGCTTATGGCCCAGGTCCGCGGCGAACGTGGCCAGCGGCTTGGAGTGGAAGTCCAGGTTCACGCCAAACAGGGCGCCGTCAGCCGGGGCAAGCGACGCGCGGGGCTCCACCTCGCACGTGGACGCCGCCGGGGATGACTGCGACTGCCGCTGGGAGAGGTCGTTGGCGAAGTTCCATCCGGCAACGCCCAAAGCCACCAGCCCGATCAGGACGGGCAGCACGAACGCCCGGCGCAGTTCTGCCCTGTTCTCTTTCCTGGACTCATCGTCACGGGCAGGAATCCTCCCCACGGCTACGACCCGGCCGGACGGCACGTGGTTCCGGATCCGTACCTGAGCCAGTCCGGCAGCGCCGCCGTGAAGGCTGCCCTGATGGCCGGCGTGGTGGTGACGGTCCAGTCGATCCGGCCGTTCACTTCGGCTTCGTCCTTGTCCCACTCGAACCAGTTGATCATCTTCAGCTGCGGGAACCGGGCGTGGGTCTGGGCGCTGAACACCTGCTCCCACCAGGTGCGCTTGATCTCCGCTTCGGAAGCGCCACCCACCGCAGGGTTGTACAGGGCAGCCGTTCCCGGGATGGCCAACGGCTTGTTGTGGTTCACCGCGTACTCGCCGTAAAAGTCCGGCAGGGACCGCTCATCCCCGTTGGCGCCGTTGTAATTGCCGGTGAGCTGGTCCGCGAACTTGTTGGCCTCCGGCACCGCGTTGGCACCCCACGGATACGTGGCGCCCCAGTGGAAAAGGGACAGGCCCACCCAGTCCACCGCGGCGTCCCCGGGGTAATACGGGGCGTAAGGGTCATCCGCGATGGTGAGGACGCCGTCGTGGTTCGTGTCCAGGGCCGCGAAGTCCGGCGTCCCGGGCTGCGCGTCATTGAGGCGGCCGGGGTAGGCGTAGCCGCCGGCGTAGGACGGCGCCCACATCATGGCCGAGCCCGGCGCGCCCGCATGGACGGCGCCAGCCACCCTGGTGAAGGCCGCCCGGTACTCAATCGGCTGCTGCGACCACGGGAACCAGAAGCCGTTCATCTCGTGCCCAAAGCGGACGATCACCGGGACGCCCTGGCCGTTGATGGCTGCCAGGTCCTTGACCAGGCCGGCGATGGCGTCGGGGGTGACCGCGGACAGGCCGTTCTTGGGTTCGAGCGTCAGCAGCATCATCTGCCCGTCCTTGCGGATCTGGGCCGCGGCCTGCTGCAGGTTGGTGCGGTCCTGGTCCGTGTAGGGGAAGTCCACAAAGGAGACACTCACGGCAGGCTTGTGCCCAAGGTCCGTGGCGTATTGGGCCAGCGGTTTGGCGGCCAGGTCCAGGTTCACCCCAAACAGCGCTCCCGACGACGGCACCAGGCTGGCGCGGTCCGCCACCTCACAGACGGGCAGGCTTTGGTCCGCAGTGCCTTGGCCCGCTGCGCTTTGGTCCGACGCGGGCGTGTCCCGGTTCCGGTCAGCCAGCCCGTTGGAGATGCTGGCCACCCCGAATCCCACGGCAAGCACTGCCGCCGCCACGGGGAGGGCCCAGGACTTGAACCGGTCCGCCATGGCCCCCCGGCGGGTCACGGAATTGTCCGTGGACTGCTCTTCAGGCAAAGCGGAACCCCCTGGTGGCCTGCGGTTTTATCTCCCATCCTAAATGTCGTCCGTCGCCCGGCAGGGATCCCCGAACGGACGGCAGAGCGTGCGGCGATCCGCTACGCTCAGCTACTTTGGCCTGCTCGGAGCGTTCGTGGGTGTTCTGGCAGTGCCCTCACGCCGTATCCCGCAGCTTGCCATTCATGAGCTCCCGATTCTAAGACTGCTGATTCTCATTCTGCTGGGTACGGCTGCATTAACCATCACCGGCATTGCGCAGAGCCGCAAAGCCTCGTCCATCCGCGGCGGCCGTTAATCGTTCCCTACCGGGAGCCCCTGCGCCGACGGGGCCGTTAGGAGTTGGAGGATGCGGTCACGCAGATCTGCGAGTACTTCGGTTTCGGGAGTGCTGCGTGCGAGGGCCGCAAGGCCGCGGCAGGCAAGTCCAGCGTCGGTGAGTTCTCCGCTGACAAGAAAATCCATGAGTTCCGAGATAGGAAGAAGGTGCACGTGGCCGGATTCAGAATCATCCCAGGTCGTTGCAAATTCTTCCGATGCGTTGGCCGCGATTACGAGATGTTTACGCCGTGACGAGTTCGCAGCAAACCATTCTGAACCAGCGTAAAAGGCTGATTCTGAGGAGTAGCCGGTTTCTTCCCGCAGCTCTCGAAGAGCTGCCTCCATGGGTTGCTCGTTGTCATTGGGGTATCCGCCGGGGAGTTCGAGTAGTGCCTTCCCGGGTCCAACGCGGAACTGTTCGAAAAGGACGACGTGACTTGCTGCAGGTGTGAATGCAAGGGTCGCTGCGGAGTCACGACCGACGATGACGTCCCAGTCCGTTACGGCTCCGCTTGGCTCTTCATAGGTCTGACGGTTGACCGTCACGAAGCCTTCGTAAGCGGTCGTCGTTCGAATCTTTTTCCAGGTCTCGCTGACAGGCACAGTTCTCCGTCTCTCAGTGGCTAAACGGTCTCAACACGTCCCGCTGCGACAACCAAAGCCGGGGCACCCGAGGCAGCGAAGGCGAAGACACATTTTGAGGGGATCCTCGATGCGGCTGTGGCCACGTACCGGCCGAAGATGTTGCACCTTGAGGAAACCTTGAGTTTTTGACTCAATTTGTCAATTTCGTTTTCATCTGGTTGGGTCTATGCGGGGGCTCACTATCACCAATGGAGACTGTTGTGGCTTTTTCCGACTATGCAATGGCGCTTGGCGCACTGCTCGGCACCTTGTTGATCCCCTTTGCAGTCCTCTACCAGATGCTCCGGCTCAAGCGCCGCGCACTCCGGATCCCCGTCCGTCCCGCACCCCGAGGTAACAAGCGCTGACATGCCGTATGTCGATATCAATCCCCACAAAGGCCGTCCCAAGTGGGTGGGCTACGCCGTCCTGACCGTCCTCCTGCTCCTCACGGTCGCCGTCGTGGCGGCAGCGCTCACACACCACTAAGCAGGCATTCCGGCCGGTGGAGTACCGCCGTGGCCGGGACGTCCGGGTCTCAGGCCTTGGGGCTGAGCTTTCCCCGCGCGACGCTGTCGTCCGAATGTGCCGGATTCCCGTTGTACGCCTGGTTTGAAATATCGACGATCGGATATTGGGCCAGGTCGATGCCGGTGGGGATGGTAAACGTGCCCGTGCCGTCGGCCAGGACGCCCAGGCTGACCATTCCGGAGAGGTCGCTGGTGCCCACCCACACCTGCCGGTATCCCGAAGTCTGTTCGGCGGAGAGATGGATGGTGAGTTGACGGGTCCCGTCAGGGAGTTGCTCCACCTGTGCCTCACCGCTGCCCGTATGCGCGGCCAGGGGAGTCAGCGGCGTTTCGGCCAGGACCCGTGCAACCGGACCTGACTGGGTGGGGCCGGGCGCCGGCGGACCCCCTTGTCCCAGGACCCCCGCAGCGGTCCAACCAGCAGCCGTGCCCAGGACGATCCCGGCGGCGGCGGTTGCCATCCACAGGCTGGGGCGGCGCCGGTCCCTGGCACTCGGCCGCAGCGGAATTGGCTCGGCGGCCGGGCCGTCGTCGGGCGCTGACCGTGTCTCCACCTCGGCCGGCGGGGTAGCCGACTGGTCAGCCTGGCTCCCGGGCGTGGCCAGGGGATCGGCCCCGGCCAGGGGATCGGCCGCGAGGGCCGGTGAAAGCCCGAGCGCTTGATGGATGGCCGTCCAAGTCCGGGCGCTGGGCCGGTCGAGCGTGATGCCCGCGGGCTCCAAGGTGGCGATGTCGGCGACCCGCTGGAAGCCCCGCAGGGTTGCGGCGCATTCCGGGCAGGAGGCGAGGTGGTCTGCGTCGGCGTCAGTGCCCGGTGTCTCGCCCAGGGCCATGAGGCTGAGCAGTTCCGCGTCAAGGTGTTCCATGTTCCACCTCCAGGCGGGTCCGCAGCCGGGTCAGGCTGCGCCGGATATGGCTCTTGACGGTTCCGAGCGGCAGGTTCAGCCGTGACGAGATCTGATCGTGCGTCAAGTCATCGTAGAACGCCAGCCTGAGTATCGCCTGTTGGGGGTCTCCCAGGTGTTCCAGTTCGTCGTCAAGGATCAACCGGTCGGCCACGGCCTCCACGTTGCCGTCCGCCGGTCCGGCGGCAGGGTCCGGGAGAAGTTGGACAACGGCTTCTTCCACGTGGCGTTGCCGGGCGCGGGCGGAGAGGGCGTCGTTGACGGCGTTCCGGGTGATCCCCACCAGCCAGGCGGGGAGCCGTGCCAGCTCCGGGCGGTACGTGGTCCGGGACTTCCAGGCCCGGATGAACACCTCCTGGGTGACATCATCCGCGGCGCTCCGCTCGCCCAGGGACCTGAGGGCCAACGTGTACACCAGCGGGCTCAGCCTCCGGTAGGCCTCCGCAAGGGCATTCTCGTCCCCGCCGGCAAACGCCTGGTCGAGGCCGGGGTCCCAATCGCGGGTGGCGGCAGCCTCCATCGGGTGCTCCTTGGGCGGCAACGGGCCTGAGTTGACCCCATTATGCCGCTGCCCGGGGCGGTCCGCTACGGGCGCGTGGCACTGGCTGAGATTTCCCCTGCCAGTGCCCGGCGGCGCCGCGGTGCGGGCGCCGCCGGGGACCAGTTGCGGTACCAATGACTGCGGGCTTCGGCGGTTAGTCGTCGTCGCAGTCGTGCCCGCGTGCGGCGGAGTCCACCACCTGGACGGCCAACCCCAGGGTGTTATCGGCCAGGCTGCCCCAGGCGTACACGATCGTGTTCTTGCCCTCCGCGATGTTCACGTTGGCGGGGCCGATCAGCGGCGTGGTGGTTCCCGCTGCCGCCACCGAGGCCGAGATGGTTCCTTCCTTCAGGGTGAGGGTCTTCTGGTCCGGGTTGGTGAGCCCCTTGACGACGGCGGTCCCGCCGGCCAGGACATCGACGGCCGGGGCGGCCGCGACGTGCCGGACGGTCAGCTTCCCCTTGCCGTCAGGGCTGGGCTTGGTGCTGTTCGTGAACAGCGTGGCGGTGGGGGTCCCGTCCGCGGCCAGGTGCGCCACCGCCGTGTAGTCCCTGCCGGCCTTGAGGTCCACGTCAACCGGACCGATCACCGGGTTGTCGGCGCTGGTGGCGTCGGCGCCCGTGATGGCAATTTTGTGGTCTCCGTCCGGAACGTCCAGCGGCCCGGCCAGGGTGCCCGGCGTGAAGTTGTCCAGGGTGAGCTTGCCGTCCACCCAGACGTCCACCGTCAGGCCCGGGACGCCGTGGAGGACGGAGAGTTTGGCCGTCCCGTCATGGTCATGGTGCCAGTTGGACGCCTGGGCCGGGGCGGCGAAAGTGAGTGCTGCCAGCAGCGTCGTTGCTCCTGCGACTGCAGAAAGTGTCTTGCGCATTCCAACTCCTAAACAGGGGCCCCGATGGGGCCGAGGTTCCGCTTACAACCCCTACTACCGGCCGAGTGCCCTGCCCGGATGCAGCCAGGCGAAAATTTCTCCGGCGCGGTCCGTGGCGCCGGGGCCGGGCCCGATGCTCCCGGCATAGCCCGTAGACTTACTGTTTGAACTAGTGCTGCATAACAGTTTGCCGATCGTCCGGGGGGACAGACATGCCACAACCGGCGGATCAGAATGCAGGCGCCCCAGCAGAGGATGCAGGGCAGCCGCAACTGCGCCGACGCCGCGACCTTCGTCGTGCCGACGGAACAGTGGACGATGCCTGGACAGGAACCATGCCAGCAGTAACCCCTTCCCCTTCCAGCCAGAACGACGCCGGAAAGCCGGTGACGCGCCGCACGTCCTGGGCCGAGGCGGCCGCCGCAGCCGACGCCACCAAGCCGTCCCGCGCACCGGCCCCCACCCGCACCCCGCCGCCGGCACCCGCAGCCCCGCCCGCTGCACCGGTAACGCCGCCCGCCGAACCCATCGCCTCCGTGCCGGGCACCTCCCGGCCGGGAACCGCCGAACCCGCCGCGGCTGAGCCCGCCCGCCGCTCAGGCGGGGTTGCGCCGGAAGCAGCAGCGCCGTCGTCGGACACTCCGTCATTCCGCCGCAGTCGGCCCACCGTGGCCGACACGATCGCCGAAAGCCCCATGCCTGACTTCATCAGCTCGCCCGGCCTGTTCGTCAAGGAGCAGAAGCCGCGGCCGGTGGGCGGGTTCCGCGGTGCGCTGTACAACCTGACCGGCGGCGCCTGGAACCTGGGCCCCGGCCCCAAGCAGCGCCAGGAAGACGAGCTGGGCCGCCGGATTTCCCGGCAGCTCCAGGGCAGCTACAACACCGCCGTCCTGAGCCTCAAGGGCGGCATCGGCAAGACCTCCACCACGGTTGGTGTGGGACTGACCCTTGCCGAATACCGCGGCGACGCGCCGTGCGCCATCGACGCCAACCCGGACTCCGGCGACCTCGTGGAACGCGCCCTGGGCGAGGGAATCTACCAGCAGTCCAGCCCGCGGACCATCACGGACCTGCTGGAGAACATCGAATCCATCGATTCGCTCACCGCCCTGGCCCGGTACATGCACCACGCCGGCCGGCTGCACCTGATCGCGGGGGAGCAGGACCCGGAAGTCTCGGACTCGCTGACCGCCGAGGAATACCTGCGGATCCGCAAGCTCATCTCCAGCTACTACTCCGTGGCACTGACCGACTGCGGCACCGGCGTGACCCACAACGCGATGAGCGGGATCCTGCAGTCGGCAGACAACCTGGTGATCGCGGCAGGCTACGCTGTCTCCGGCGCCAAGCGGGCCCGCAGCACCCTGCACTGGCTGGCCAGCCACGGATACGAGGACCTGGCCCGGAACGCGATCGTGGTCATCACGGACAAGGACGAGGTGTCCTCCCGGGTGGACAAGGACGCCATCGAGGAACACCTCTCCGGGATTTGCCGCGAACTGATCGCCGTGCCGCACGACCGCGGGGTGGCCGACGGCGACCTGGTCACCCTGGATGTTTTGAAGCCCGAAACGCGGCGCGCCTACAAGGAGATTGCCGCCGCAATCGTGGACGGGTACCGGTAAGGGTTGACATTCAGGCGGGGCAGGTACCCCGTCCGGCGGATTCAGGTATCCGTTACTGATCAAATCTGCCAACCGAATAAATATCCTTCTTCCATGCTGAAAACTGTGCTTCGGAGTCTTCGCCCAAAGCCAAAGTGCAAGGTCTGCGGCTTGGTCCTCCCTCCCTCTCCCACTGCGGTGTTTTGCTCCCGGGACTGCTACGACAGCTACCGGTCCACGGCTGACGGTGCCCGCCGCCGACACTAGCTGCATTCCCGCGCACTTCCGCTGCCGTTCCTCACTTTCGCTGCGCGGATCTCCTGACGCGGCCCGGATGTGGGGCTCGAGAATGTATTTGCGGTTGGCCAGGGAACCTGCGCGTCGCCGTCGTGCTTCTACGTTCTCGAGGCAGCTGGCCTTCTTTCGCTGCGCATTCGTGGCGCCCGCGGGCCGCACAATTAGGGCTTGGAAATTCAACTGCCTGGTTCGAAATTTCCCCAAAATAATTGTGGTGATCGCCGAAAATGCAAAGGGGTATTTTGCGGCCCCATGCTTCCCCAAGTAGTACCTAACCGGATTTTCGAGTACCCGGGGCTCTGTCTTGCGCTGAATTTCCCCATTAGCGTGCCAGTCATGAGCTCAGATCGAAAAGTGTGGGTCAAACCGTTGGGCCCGGAACGGGTGGCGCGGGCCAAATCTGCTTTTACCACCCGGCGGGTGGTGCCGGAGAGAATAGCCTCGCTTGTTTCCGGGGCAGTCCGTCCCCGCTCCGGTGACCTGGTGCTGGCCCGGATCGTGCAACTTGGCCACCACCGCCACATCGAGCAGCCGAACGGCCGGCGCGCCGTCCTGCACGATGACGACGAAATCATCGTCACGTACGGGGACCGGTACGCCACCGACCAGTTCGAGTCCCGGGTGCCGGCCACCCTTGGCGAGGCGCAATTGGTGGCCTCGGGAGGAATCGCGTCAGAGGTGCTAAGCCGCAGCATGGCTGTTCGGCGGGCAACTGAGATCGAGCCTTTGGGCCTCCTCGGAGATGCCAAAGGGCGGCCCCTGAATATCCAGGATTTCGCGTTGCCGCCGGCCTTGCCGCAAGGTCCCCGGCCCTTGACCGTCGCCATCATCGGCACGGCAATGAATTCGGGCAAAACAACCACGGTGCACTCACTCGTCAACGGGTTGAGCAAGGCCGGCCTCGCCGTCGGAGCCACAAAAGTGACAGGCACAGGCTCCGGAAATGACTACTGGTGCATGATCGACGCCGGCGCACACCTGATGCTCGATTTCACGGATGTAGGACTCGCGTCCACCTACCGCCAGCCAATGGCTGTGGTGGAGTCGAAATTTGCTGAGCTGGTGGACCACCTTACGGCGTCCGGGACCGATCTCAACCTGGTGGAAGTAGCTGACGGCATCTATCAGGACGAAACCTCCCGCCTGCTTGAGGCAGGTGTTTTCAGGAACATGGTGGACGCCGTGATTTTTGCGGCTCCGGACTCAATGGGTGCGGTGGCAGGCGTTACGCACCTCAAAACGCTTGGCCATAAAGTCCTGGCCGTAACGGGACTCCTGACCCGATCGCCCCTGGCCATCCGGGAAGCCGCCGCCGTGACCGGGCTCCCGGTGCTGACGCGCGAAGAACTGACAGAACCCCACGGTGCGGCGTCACTTCTTGGTATCCAGAAAATCCTCGCCGCGGCCCAGTCAGGCAAAGTGGCAGCCGCAGTTGAAGTCCAGCCCGTGCCGGCCACCAGTGAGGTCATGATCGGACCTTTCACGGCATCACCGGAACGCCAGCCACGGCCAAGGCCTGCATTCTTCGGGTTCCCCAGGCCCAGCACCTCCGCAGGAAGCCCGGAAGCGTGGTGAACGCAGTGGCCGGCAATGACAGGCTGTACCGAATTCCCGTCAGCGTTTATGCCAAAGTGCTGGCCATTGGCATCGGACAAGTCGCAACCCTGATCGCCTACATTCTGCTGGTGCGGTTGATCGTGGACGGCTTGGCGCCCATGACCGTCGGCGCTGCCGCAGACCTGCAATGGCGGTGGGCGCTGGTCCAGGTAGGTCTCCTGGCCGTGGTTGCATTGCTGCACGGATGGCTTCGTGCTGCCGGCTTCAACGTCGCCGAAACCGCCGGGTACGAAATCGTCAAAGTACTAAGAATGACGATGTACAGCCACCTGCAAGGAATGACGCCGCGGCAATTCCAGAATCGCGCCCGCGGCGGTCTCCTCCTGCGCTTTCTCGGCGACCTCTCCATGACGAGGTTGTGGATCAGCCGCGGTGTGGTGGGCGGAATAATCGCTGCATTGGTTCTGGGCGGAGCCCTGGTGGTCCTGTTCTTCTTCAGTATCTGGATGTCCCTCGCGATCGTTGTGACAGTGGCCGTCGGTGCAGCCGCATCCTTCGTCGCCGGTCAACGCATGCGGCAGGCCACCCGCGTCATGCGGCGGCGCCGTTCGCTGGTGATGAGCAACATCGACGAACAACTCAATGCCCAGCCGGTAGCCCAGGTTTTCGGTCGGTCAGCCGGGGAGTTCAGCCGGCTGTCACATCAAAATGACGAGCTGACCCGGGCGCTCGTGAGAGTCGCCAGGCTGCGCGGCTACCTCCGCGGAGTCTCAACCGCGTTCGCACTGCTGGCACTGGGTGCTGTCCTCACGGCCGGCCTGTTCGAGGTCCGGCAAGGAACAGCCACCATCGGCACGGTGGTGGGCTTCGTCGTCGTCACCAGGCAGCTCTCCGGCCCGGTCCGCACCCTGGGCCTGGCCCACGACTACTGGCACCGCGCCCAAGTCTCCATGGGGAAAATCAAGGAATATCTGCGCAGCTCCACCCGGGACCTCGACAGCAACGGCCATGGTCCGCTGAGGGTTCGCAAGGGATCCATCAGCGTCATGTCCGTATCAGTGCAAGGGGCCTTGCAGAACGTCAACCTGCAGATAGCACCCGGCGAGGTGGTTGCCATCACCGGGGAAGGCGGCAGCGGGAAGTCGACCCTGCTGGGCCTGGTTTCCCGAACGGTGGACCCTGATGTGGGGTGCCTCCTCATCGACGGGCAGATGCTGAGCAAGACCTCGCTGCGTTCCGCGGCCCGGTGGATCGGGACAATGGGGCCCGAACTGCCGCTGATGCGTGGCTCCATGTGGCGCAATCTCACGTACGCATCACCAAATGCCTCCGAAGAGGAAGTGCAGCGGGTCCTGGCCGCCACCGGGCTGGACGATATGTTGCTGGACCTCCCCTATGGCCTGCAAACGTGGATCACGGAAGGAGGGCTCAATGTGTCATACAGCCAGCGACAGCGGATAGCCCTTGGCCGGGCGATCATGGGCAACCCGCCAATCCTGCTCCTGGATGAGCCCACCCTCGGCCTCGACGCAGCGGCGAAGGCGACCTTCGGCGCCATGCTGGCCAGATATGACGGGACCGTGTTGATCGCCACCCAGGATCCCCAGGAAATGGCCCTTGCTGACAAGGTGGTGGTCCTTCACAAAGGAACAGTAGCGGAGGTCATCTCCGGTGAGGAATACAGGGACAGGGCCTGGATCCAGGCGAACCTCGCAGCGCCGGCGGAGCACGCGCTGCGGCGTGAGGCTGACCCGCGGGGAACCGGTGGGGTAGACCGGCTGCCCGACAACCAGGAAAGCGGTGCCTGATGCATCCCAAGACGCGCGACCGGGTTCTCATCGTCACCGCATTGGCTGTAGCCGTGGCCGGAACCGGCGCCATCGCGGCGAACTATTCCGCCAACGAGACCTCGCACGTTGAATCCATAGATTTAGCCTCGGGCCTCCGAACAGACGAGCCCCTGAAAATCCAGTTCCTTGGAGATACCATGCTGGGCGACGGCGAAACCCCGTTCGCTGATCCCGCTGGTTATGACGCAGCGCTGGCGGGGGTCCTTCCCCTGATCGACGGTGATCTTGTCATTGCCAACGCTGAAGGTCCAATCACCTACAGCACCCAGCCCCTGAACCCGGGCAAACAGTATTCATACCAGGTTGACCCCAGGGCAGCATGGGCACTGTCCAAGGCAGGCATTGATGCACTGGGGCTGGGCAACAACCACTCGATGGACATGGGAGTCACGGGACTTGAGGACACCATCAAGCTGGCGGCCAATGCAGGAATGACCACGTTTGGCGCTGGACACAACGCGGCCGAAGCCGAGCGGCCGCTCATCTGGCACACCGACATGGGGACGATCGGCGTGGTGGCACTTGGGGAAAACTTCGGCAAGGCGACCCACGCCGATGAGGCAACACCAGGAACAGTCGTGTTCAGCCCTGAAGCCGTTCAAAGAGGGCAAGACCTGGCACGGGCGGCTGGTGCTGACTGGGTGGTTGCCTACGTGCACTGGGGCGACAACTATACGGACACGCTGCCGGAGCAACGCTACTGGGCAAAAGCAATGGTCGACGCCGGATACGACCTAATTGTGGGCACGGGGCCGCATATTGCAGATAAAATCGAATTTATCGACAACATTCCCGTGGTCTACAGTCTTGGCAATTTCGTGTTCGGGACGCCCGGGCGCTTTGTTTCCTACGGAAAGCAAGGTATTGGCATAACTCTTACCTTGGAGCTGAGCCGGGATGCCCCCGCCCAATTTGCCGTGAAATGCCTGGTTACGGACAATTTCCTCACGGGCTTCCACACACAGCCGTGCTCCGCACCGCAAATGGTGAGTTCAATTCCGCTGGTCCACCCCGCGCTGCAGATCCAGGGTGACGTAGCCAGGATGCCGTGCCGCTGTTTCGAGCCGCCGGAGTGATTGGCCGCCGCGTGCACCAGCGACTACGGGACAGGAAGGTGCTGACGATGCTGGCGGGCCTTCTTTGTATGCTCAACGTGGCTACTTCCTGCACGGGCGTCCCTATTGGAACGCCTGAGAAATCGACCGCGTCCAGTCCAGGAGAGATGATGGGAAGCGCCAGTGCCACCAATCCGCAGACAAGGATGATCCGGCCCGGTGAAGCGGGTGACTTCACCTTCAACGCCCAAGGCCCGCTTCAAGACCAGCCCATCCGCGTCTGGTACAAGGCTCCCGAGGATCCATCCTCAGCCCAGATTCTGGTGGTCATGACGGGCGCCCACCGGGACGGCGAATCGTACCGTGCCGACTGGCTGCCGTTGATTGGGAACACCAACACCCTGCTGCTCGTGCTGGAGTTTTCCAAGGATGACTACCCCGGTGCTGCCAGCTACAACCAAGGCAACATTTTCGACGCCAACGGCAAAGCCAACCCGCCGGAGGCCTGGACGTTCAATGTGGTGGAGGCTCTTTTCCAGGCCGTCGTCCGTGAAACCAACAGTAAAGCCGAAAAGTATGCCCTGTTCGGCCACTCAGCGGGAGGCCAGTTTGTCCACCGCTTCATGGAATTCACCGAATCGAACCATGTAAGCCTCGCGGTGGCAGCAAACGCGGGCTGGTACACGATGCCGGATCAAAGCATTGAATATCCGTACGGACTTAAGAACGCGCCGCTTTCGTCGCGGGGGTTGCGCGACGCATTTTCCAGGCGCCTCATCATTATGCTGGGGGCTGACGACACAGACCCCAAGGACCCGCTCCTTCAACGTGACCGGCAGACGGATGCCCAGGGCGACAACAGGCTCAGCCGGGGATTGAAGTTCTACGAGGCTTCCCGGAAGGCTGCCCGTGACGGAGACCAGTTCAACTGGGCGCTGACCGTGGTGCCCGGTGTGGCCCACGACCACAAACAGATGGCTATGGCAGCAGCACCGCTGCTGCTTGCGGCGAAGTAGCGCCTGCGCGCGGACAGCGCCCTGGAACGTGTGACCGGTGGTTCCATGCTGTGAATACGTTGGAAATTGGAGCCCTTCGGGCTGTCGGGGTGACAGGCGTGGCTTCAGGGGCCAGTGTAGATGGATACTGACCTGCCGAAGGGACCACCATGGACATCGTTGAAGTGATTCTGAACGACCACCACGAACAGAGGCGCCGGTTCGCCCTGTTGGACGAGATGCACGGCTCCGAACCGTCAGACCTCGAGGCCGTCTGGAACCAACTCCGCATCCTGCTGGAAGTCCACGCCAAAGGGGAAGAGGACCTGTTCTACCCCGAGTTGCTGAAATTGGGGGAGGGCGCAGGCGGGAAGGATTCCCCGGAAGACGAAACCACCGATGCGATCCATGACCACAACGAAATCCGGGACGCCATCAGTGAAGTCTCCCGGCACCAGGCAGGGACGCAGCAGTGGTGGGCGGCCCTGGCCAAGGTCAACGAGGCCAACGGTGATCACATGGCGGAGGAAGAACGCGAAGGCTTGACCGACTTCCGGCAGCACGCTTCCCTGGAACTGCGCCACCGCCTGGGCTTGTCCTTCGCCATCTTTGAGTCGAAGCACGCCTCCGGCATCAAGGCCCAGGACATTAGCCCCGAAGATTACGTCCGCGACAACGAATAGCGCATGGCAGGAAAGTCACCGTTTGACGGCCCTTGGCCGGACCGGGTTCTTGACCGTCGCCAGCAGGAAGACACCGGCGACGGCGGTGGCTCCGGACAGCAGGAACAGGACGATGGCCAGCGGGGGAGCTGAGGCCGCCTCGCCGAGGATGGTGATGCCGATGGCGACGGCGACGAGCGGATCGATGACGGTCAGACCGGCCACCACCAGTTCCGGCGTTCCCCTGGTGTGGGCATTCTGGACCAGGAAACTGCCCGCCAGCGCCGCAATGAGCAGCCCCGCCAGGCACGTCAGGGACAGCCACTCGAAATCACCCTGGAACAGCCGGGCGATGACGGTCTTGGCCAAGGCTGCGACGAACCCGAACAGGATTCCGGCGCCGGCGGTAAACACCACGGCACCCGAGCGGTGGCGCCACAGCGCGTACGCCACCGCCACGCATGCCAGGACGACGGCGAGCACGATCAGGATGGTGACCAGGTGCTGGTCGCTGATTTCCACATCCGCCGCCGAGAACGCCGCCACGGTGACGAACACCCCCACCCCGCCGATGCAGAGGGCGACGGCGGTGAGGGCCCGGCGCCCGGGCGGCCTGCGGGTCATTCGGACGGTAGCCAGAGTGGTGACGACGAGGGCTATGGCGCCGATGGGCTGAACCACGATCAGGGGCGAGAACCGGAGGCTGGTCAGCTGGAGGAGGATGGCCGCACCCAGCATCCCCGTCCCCGCCAGCCACACCGGCCGGCGGATCAAGGCCTGAAGGCGTCCGCCGCCCATGCTCCCGGCCGCACGCCCGGAAGCGGCCGGCTGGTCTTCCACGGCCCGGTGCTGGAACAGGGTTCCCAGCGCGAGCAGGACTGCGCCCGCAGCGGCGATGGGGATGCCCAGCCAGTGATAGGACGTCAGTGCGGACACAGCCGTTGCCTGGATCATGGTCTGACGGTACCCAAGGTCGGCATCTCCGGCCGGATGCCGGGCCCACCCACAGCCCGGGAACTTAGCGCTGGGCGATCCTGAACAGCGCTCCCGTGGGATCGGCCAGGGCGGCAATGCGGCCAAACGGCGTATCCTCGGGCGGATGGATCACCGTGCCACCCAGGGACGTGGCGGTCTCCACTCCCGTGTCGGCGTTCCCAATCGCGAAATACACCTGCCAGTTCGACGGAACACCATCCGGAAGATAGGTGGCATCCATGATTCCGGCCCGTGATGAGTCCCCTGAGCCGAGCGTGGTGTAACGGAAGTCCTCGGTGTCGCTCATGACGTCGGTTTCCCAGCCGAAGACGTCCTGGTAGAACTTCACGGACGGTGCGTATTCGCGGGTGTGGAGTTCGTGCCAGTAGGGGGTGCCGGGTTCGCCCTTCGCCTGGTACCCGGTGTGGCCGCCGAACTGCCATGCGCCCACGGCCGCGCCGCCGGTGTCACCGAACATGGCCATGTGCCCCTGCTCCGGAACCTCCATGGGCGGCATGAAAACCTGGCCGCCGGCCGCGTGGGCAGCCTTCGCCGTGGCGTTGATGTCCTCCACCCGCAGGTAGGTGGTCCAGACGTCGGGATAGCCGGATTCGCCGTCGTTCTTCATCATCCCGGCCACCGGCAGGCCATTGGCAAGGGCCGTGATGTAACCGCCGTATTTCTCCTGGTCACCCTCCTGGTACGTCCAGCCGAACAGCCGGGTGTAGAACTCGCGGGACCTTTCAGGATCCGAGGTCATGAGGTCGATCCAGCAGGGATCACCGGGGGCAAACGTGGGCTGGGGCATGGGGACTCCTGGGGTTTGTTGGGAAGTGCCGGCTGGTCTGCTTCCGACTCTAGCGCCGCCCGGGCCGCCTGCAACAGCCCTTGCCAGGAGGCCGCCGTCGGGCCCTGACATCGCAGAGCCGGGGTGCCTGCGTTGCCGTCCGACGGCGGGCTCCGCCACAATGGTGCCCATGACTCCCGTGTCCCTCCTCGCCTTCGCCGGGCTGTGCCTGCTGCTGTCTGTCACCCCGGGTCCCGACACCTTCCTGGTGCTGCGGATCTCGCTGCAGAACGCCGGTGCCGGAATTGCCGCGGCCTTCGGCTCGGCCGCGGCGGCCCTGGTGTGGGCCGTCCTGGTGGGTGTGGGCCTGGCCGCAGTGCTTGAGGAATCCGCCGAGGTGTTCCGTTGGCTTAAGATCGCCGCCGGCCTGTACCTGCTGTACCTGGGAGTCTCGTCATTGATCCGGGCGCGGCGCACCGCCGGGACTGCCGGCCCTGAAGTCCCCGCCCGCCGGGCGTACAGCCGCCGGGCCGGGTTCGGCGCCGGTGCCCTCTCTACACTGCTCAACCCCAAAGTTGGCCTGTTCTACCTCGCTGTAGTGCCCCAGTTCATCCCGCACGGCGGCAACACCCTGAACACCGCCCTGGTGCTGGGCGGCATCGAAAGCGTTATTGGATTCCTGTACCTGGCGGCCGTCGCCGTCGTAGCAGCCAAGGCAATGGCGTGGCTGCAGCGCCCCCGGGTGAGCCGGTCCCTCGGACGCGGGAGCAGTGGCATCCTCGCCGCCTTGGGCCTCGGGATGGTGGCCTCAAGCGCCGGCTCGTAGTTCCTGTGAGTTGCCTGCCAGTGTCCTGACTGTCCGGGGTTCCGGCCCGTTTCCGCCGAGTTCGCGGAGTAGGGTGAAAAGACGGTTGCCGGCGTGATGTGACGCGGGGACCTGGCAACCGGTGCTGTACCACCACGCGCGGAACCGGAGACACCCATGCCCAAGGAATTCCCTGCCGCGCGGGAACCCGCCAAGCACCCCAACCTCTTCCGCGCCACGGGAACCACCCTTGGCTGGATCATGGTGTTCCTCGGCGTCAGCGCGCTGTGCGGCGCCCTGGTGGCGGGCCTGATGATGCCCGCGGCGGCGGTCACCGAGACGGCGGTGGCGGACGGCGCCGCCGCGCTCAAGACCGATCTGCCCAACGACGTGTTCTCGACGCCCCCGGCCCAGATGACGCGGGTGCTGGCCGCTGACGGATCACTGATCGCCACCCTGTTCAGTGAGAACCGGACCCGGATTTCCCTTGACCAGATGTCCCCCAACATCAAGAACGCCATCGTGGCCATTGAGGACTACCGGTTCTACCAGCACGGCGGCATCGATCCCGAAGGCATCTTCCGCGCCTTGGTCATCGACGCCGGCGGCGGCCACCAGGGGGCCTCAACCCTGACCCAGCAGTACGTCACCAACATGCTCAACGAAAACCTCATCGCCCAGGGCAAGGACGCCCAGGTGGTGCTGAACGGGCAGAAAGGCCTGGACCAGAAGGTCCAGGAGATGAAGCTCGCCATCGGCCTCGAAGAAAAGTACTCGAAGGACCAGATCCTCGCAGGCTACCTGAACGTGGTGGGTTTCAACGCGAACGCCTACGGTATCGAGGCGGCCAGCCAGTACTTCTTCTCCGTTGACGCCAAGGACCTCACGCTGCCGCAGGGGGCGCTGCTGGCCGGGCTGGTCAACGGCCCCTCGCTTTATGACCCCACGGTCCATCCCGAGGCCGCGAAAGCCCGCCGTGACCTGGTGCTGGACGCCATGCTGCAGCACGGCTACATCGACCAGCAGCAGCACGACGACGCCGTGAACACGCCCCTCCAACTCAAGGTCAATCCACCCAAGCAAGGGTGCGCCTACGCCTCCCAGGCCCAGTACTTCTGCGATTACGTGCTCCACCAGATCGAAAATGACCCTGCCTACGGCGCCACGCAGGATGAACGGGACCAGAAGATCATGGCGGGCGGCCTGACCATCAAAACCACCCTGGACCCGCGGCTGCAAGGACCGGCCCAGTCCCAGGTGGACGCCACGGCCGGCGCCAATCCGGACAAATGGGGCGCCTCCCTGGTAACCATTGAACCCGGTACCGGGAAGGTGCTGTCCATGGCGCAGAACTCCAGGAAGTTGCCGGATGAAGGCAGCGGGTTCGTCTCCGACTACAACTTCAACGTGGACAGCAGCGACGCCGCCGGGAACAGCCTCGGCGGTGTGGGCGGGATGCAGCCCGGTTCCACCATGAAGCCCGTCACCCTCGCCGCGTGGCTGGGGGAGGGCAAGTCCACCAACCAAGTGGTGGATGCTTCCAAGCGCCGCTACGGCATCAACTACCCGTGGAAGACAACCTGCCATCCCGTCCAGGGCTGGTTCGACAGCACCGTGCCGCAATCCTCCGACCTGCAAAACGATGAGCCCAACTGGTACCGGCCAATGACGGTCCGGGAAGGCATCTACCAGTCGATCAACACGGCAACTTTCGCGTCGCTGGCCGGGTTGAACGATTTCTGCGACGTCCAGCGTGCGGCGGACGCCATCGGGCTGCACCTGGGCAGCGGGCACGACCAAAAGATCGACCTCTCCACCCTGGGCAACATCCTGGGCAGCCAGAACGTTGCCCCCCTGACCATGGCGAACGCGTTCGCAACCTTTGCCGCCAACGGCACTTACTGCGCACCCGTCTCCATCACCGAAGTGGACGACGCCCAAGGCAGGAAGATCGGCGGAGACGCACCGTCCTGCCAGCCAGGCTCCCTGAAACCGGACGTGGCAAAGGCCGTCACCAACGTCCTCCAGGACGTCCTCACCAAGGGCTCGGGCCTGCTGATTCCGCAGAAGCTGGGGGTTCCGGACGCCGCCAAGACGGGCACCAACGAGTACAACAACCAGACCTGGGTGGTGGGCTACACCAAGGGGCTGGCCACGGCGTCGTTCTTCGGCGACCCCTTCAACGGCGGACCCAGCCGGCTGGGGCGCAACATCACCGTCAACGGAAAGTTCTATCCGGCAGTGGACGGGGCCTACATTGCCGGGCCGCAATGGGCGCAGTACATGCAAGGCGTTGTTGGCCTCTTCGACCACGGCAACTTCGACGCCCCGCCGCAGAACCTGATCAGCGTCCCCGGCCCGCAGCCCACCAAGAGCAGGTAACGGCTGCTTCCGCCAGGTGCTGAAGGTTCCCGCCTGCACTGTGGTGCGCGCCGCCGTCGTACCTCCCTGCCCCGCCGCAGGGGCCAACGCCGGCGTTACGCGGTGGTTGCGCGGGGCAGCCGGATGCAGAAGCAGGCCCCCGGGTGCTCCGGGGTGGCTGGTTCCACGGTGAGCCGGAGGTTCATGCGCTGCGCCAGCCGGGCGGCGATGGATAGGCCCAGGCCGGTGCCGGTGGGGCGCTGGCCGTCGTACCTGCGCGCCAAGACACCGCGGTCAAAGGCGACGGCGGCATCCTCCGGCGTCAGCCCCGGGCCGCTGTCACGCACCAGCACGGCGACGACGCCTGGCGGGTCCGCGAGGTGGCCGTTCCCGGGTGCCGGGCCGGGGGACGAGGCCACGCCTTCTGTCCGGGCCTGCAGGACCAGCGGTTTCCCCGCCGGGGCGACGCGCAGGGCGTTGCCGATCAGCCCATCAACGATCTGGCGGAGCCGCTGCGCATCCGTGGTGGCCAGCAACGGCCCGGCCGGGTCCACGGCCGGCACCTCCAGGACCAGGTCCACGCCCGCCTGCGCAGCGGCCGGCTGCCAAGCACGCTGGGCCTGTTCAAGGAGTGCGGCAACGTCAACTGGCTGGATGTCCAGCGTAAAATCGTCCGCTTCCAGCCGGGCCAGGGCCAGCAGATCGCGGACAAAGCCGTCCAGTCGATCGGTTTCGGCGGCGAGGGTCTGCCCAACGCGCACCGTGTCCTCGGGTGGGATCAGCCCGTCCTGGAGGGCTTCGGCGTAGCCGCGCAGGGCCGTCAGCGGGGTGCGGATGTCATGCGAAATGGACAGCAGGAACTCCCGTTGCCTGCTTTCACTGGCCAGCAGCGCGTGGTCCAGCGTGTTGATGGCCTCGCCGACGGCCCGGACCTCGGTGACCCCCGCAGGGCTGAACTGCACGGTCCGCTCGCCCTGGGCCATCCGCCGCGCCGCCGCCGCCGTCCGGACCAGCGGGCCCGAGAGCCACCGCGCCAGCAGCGTGCCCGCCAGCACCGCGATGAGAAGCCCCGCGGCCAAAGCCAGCAGCATGGGCTGGAGGAGCCGGGCGGAGGCGGCGTTGACGTCCGCCAGGGGCCGGATCAGGGCAATCCCGCCGCCCTTGGCCAGCGGCCTTGCTTCCACCAGGTATTGGATGCCGCCGCGGGTGATGGTCCGGGAGATCGGCTGCCCGGAGCGCACCGCCTGCACCTCGTCCGCGCCCAGGATCCGGCCGGCCGCGCTGGTGACCGTGCCGGACGGGGTGATGCTGGCAAGGTCGTAATTATCCGGGCCCAGCAGGTGGCGTTCCCGCAGGTCCAGCGCCTGGGACGCCACCGGGGCCGCGCTGAACGCATCGGCCTGGCGGGACAGCTGCTCCCGGGCCTGGGTCACGGCCGCGGAACGGATCAGCGGGAAGGCAACGCTGCCGGTGACCAGTGCTGCCAAAACCGCGACGACGGCGGTCACCAGGGTGATGCGGCCCGCGAGGGAACGCAGCCAGGGAGCCCGCGCGCGGCGTGGCTGCTGCTCCTGCGCCGCCGTCGTCCCTGTAGGGACACTCACGATCCCTCCGCGTCCGCGGAATAGCCCACGCCCCGCAGGGTGCGCAGCGGGTTCCCGGGGCCCAGCTTGGAACGCAGCTGGGCGATGTGGACGTCCACCGTGCGCCCCGCCGAATAGTCCGCCTGCCCCCACACCGCGGAGAGCAACTGCTCACGGCTGAAGACCCGGCCCGGGCTTGCCATCAGGTAGGCGAGCACATCGAACTCCCGCGCGGTCAGCTCCACCGGCGCGCCGTCCACGCCCACGGTGCGGGCCTCCGGGTCCAGGGTTACCGGCCCTGCGCGGAGGACGCCCGGGCGCGGAATCCCGGCGCTGCGCCGCAGGACCGTCTTGAGCCGGGTCACCAGTTCACGAGGCGAAAACGGTTTGGTCATGTAATCGTCCGCGCCCAGCTCCAGCCCCAGCAGCATGTCCACCTCGTCATCGCGGGCGGTGACAAAAATGATGGGCGTCCAATCGTTCCGCCCACGCAGCCGCCGGCACACCTCAATCCCGTCGATGTCCGGCAGGCCAACATCCAGCACCACCGCTACCGGGCGCAGGCCCCGGACCCGGTCCAGGCCCCCTTGGCCGGTGGTTTCCACGTGCACGCCAAACCCTGCCCGGCTCAGGTAGATCCGCTGCACGTCGGCGATGGCGCGCTCGTCTTCAACGATCAGCACCAGGCCACGGGACGGCGGGGCGCCGGCGGCTGTTGGTTGTTCCATGTATCTATTGAACGCTCCGGCAGCACCGGCCCACAGACACGGACGCGCGACTTTACGTTCCCCTTACATTCCCCGAACACACGCCGGATGTGGGCGCGCCACAGTTGGAGACGCACAACCTGCAGCGCCCGGAACGCCCCGGGCATGAAACGCCGAGGAGAACACCATGAACACCACACCCAGCACGCCCCGCGACCGTACCGCACGCTTTTGGGCAGTCCGTGGAGGCGCCGTCGCGGCAGGCGTTGTCCTGGTGGGCGGAGCCGTCTTTGGGGCCACGGCCGCATTCGCGGACGGCCAGAGCCCGGCGCCGTCGGCCTCCCCGTCCGCCGGCTCCGGGTCCGGTCCCGGCAACGCCAAGCACGCCGCCCACCCGTTCGTCCGTTCGCTCCGCAACGAACTCCGTGTGGACATCAAGGGCGGCGACGGCTTTGGGGACAAGGCCCACGTGATCGCGTACGCCCTGATCCACCGCGCCCAGGCCTTCGGCAAGCTGCCGGCCAACCTGCAGGCGGACCTGAAGACCTTGGAGGCGGCCGCAGCCTCAGACCGTGACGCTGTCGCCGCCAAGATCAAGGACACCGCCCTCAACGGCGGCTACGGGGACAAGATCCAGAAGGAAGCCAAGGCCATCGAGGACAAGGTCAACCAGGCGCCGGCCAAGCAATAAGCGACCACGAGACGAAATCCGAGACAACGAATAGCGGCCCGCTCTAGGAAGCCGCGACGGCGAACAGCCCGGCAACGCCGAGCAGGTACAACACCAGGACCAGCAGGGAGTCCACGCCCATGCCCAGCAGCTTCTTTTGCGGCCGGAAGAGGATCCCCAGCAGGTAGACGAGGGTGAGCAGGATGGCCAGCGCGGTGAGGTAGATGTCCGTTGACTGGGCTTGGGGGAGTACCGGCTTGCCCGTGATCAGCACCGCCACCAGGAACAGCACCGGAAGGAAGGCATTGCCGCCGAAGATGTCGCTGAACGCGAGTTTGTAGTCCCCCTGCTTCACGGACGTTAGCCCGGTGGAGATCTCCGGCAGCGAGGTTGCCAGCGCCAGGAACGTGGCACCGAACAGCACCCCGGAGAGTCCGATGTTTCCGGCGATCGCATCACCGCTGCGCTCCAGCACCACACCGGCGCCCAGGGTGGCAAGCGCGGCGACGCTGAAGATCAGCACCGAGGTGCCGGTGCGCAGGTGCTTGTTCTTCTCGGCGCCTTGCTTTTTGGAGTGTCCCCGGGGTTTGTCCTGCGCCCCGGGGCGTCCCCTTGCTGGTGCCAGGGCAGGTCCTTCTGGGAGCGCTGCACCAGGATCAGGCCAACAATCCAGAACACTGCAATGAGGACCGCGGCGGGCGTGAGCCGGAACGCCACCAGGTTGCCGGGCATCTGGCTGCCGGCGATCACCACGCCCAGGACGGCGACGACGGTGACCGCCTCGATCACCAGCGTCAGGGATGCCGCGCGGTAGCTCAGCGGGTGGCCGCCTTTGGTGCCCAGGGCATCCAGGACCACCAGCACCACCGTCTGGATGGCAATGCCGCCCAGGATGTTGCCCACGGCCACGCCAATGTTGTTGGCCAGGGCCGCGGAGACGGTGATGGCGATTTCGGGCAGGTTGGTGGCGATGGCCAGCAGGATGAGGCCGCCCAGCGCCGAGCCCAGGTGCAGGCGGTCATCGAGGATGTCCGTCTGTTTGGACAGCTGGATCCCCGCCACCCAGATCACGGCCGCAGCGGCGGCAAATATGAGCAGTAGGACTGCAAGGGGCAGTGAGTCCAATCCGGGGTCCCTTCCTGGTGGGGTCGCTAAACCGCGTGACGTATTCCCCCATGCCTGGGCCGTACCCACATTTGTGCTGGTCACCCATCTTCACGCTTGGTCAAACCCACATTCACGCTCCATTGGTTAGAGTCGTCTTTCGGGCAAGGCGAGGACAGCTTCGAGGACCTACGGGAGCGGAAGCACCTGCCTGGATCCCCGAGCAGAAGTAGGACACGACGCCGCTAAGGTCGGCCCCCGCCGCCGGGACGCTGGCGGTGCTTCGCAAAACTGCTAATCATGCTTACTATTGTGGGGCGTGGGCTGCCCGCTGGGGGCAGAGCACCCGCGCCGCACCGGAGGTCTCTCAAGCATGGACAACGAACTGCGTCCCCTCACCGATGAAGAACTGATGTCTGAGCAGGCCACCGCCCTGCCGGACAAGGAAGTGGCATCCGTCCTGGACCTGAATGCGGACCTGGACCTGGGCATTAACGCTGCGGCTCCCATCGACCTGGCCGTAGCCGCCAACGCGAACGTGGCGGCCCCCATCGACGCGGCCGCCTCGGCCAACATCCTCTCCTTCGGCTCTGACGCGCAGGCACTCTCGCACCAGGACGCTGCCATCGACCAGGGCATCGTGGCCGATGCCAATGCCAACTCCGCCCAGGACAGCGTGATCGGCCAGGGCGACGGCACAACCGGCGCTACCGACACGGGCACAGGCACCACCGGAACCACGGATGGGACCACGGGAACAGCACCTGCGCCCACAAGCACCGGTGGCGTCACCGACGCAGCGGGCGCGCTGAACGGCAACCTGCTGAACGTGGACGTGAACCTGGACGCCGACGCCGCCATCGCCGCCCCCATCAACGGTGCCGTGGCCGCGAACGCCAACGTCGCCGCCCCCATCGATGCAGCCGTCGCAGCGAACATCGGTTCCATCGACAGCCAGTCGTACGCCATCTCGGACCAGAGCGCCACCATTTCGCAGCACATCGACGGCGCGGCCAACGCCACAGCCGGCCAGACGTCCAACCTGCAGCAGTAAGCCAAGATGACCCAAACCCACGGCGGCCCGCCTCCCGAGGCGGGCCCGCCGTCGTCACGCTTTTCCGTCGCCCAGGAGCCGCCGGGCCAAGGAAGTACGACGGCGGGAGCCCACCTTCCGGCCCTGGCCGACGGCGTGCAGCTGCTTGGCACGGCTGAGGGCTCCGGCTACCGTGAGCCGCCGGCCCTGGCCCGCCGCGGAGACGGCCAGACCCTCCAGCTCACCCGGCTGCTGTACCTGGTGCTGGAGGCGGCGGACGGGAGCCGGGACCTTGACGGAATCGCCCGGCACGCCAGCGAGGGGTCCGGGCGGCTGGTCAGCGCGGAGAACGTCCGCACCCTGATGGATTCGCAGCTGCTCCCGATGGGCCTGCTCCGGCTTGCCGACGGCAGCCAGCCCGAGGTCAAGAAGTCCAACCCGCTGCTGGGCCTGCGGTTCCGCTACATCGTGACGGATCCCGAACGGACCCGCAGGATCACCGCGCCGTTCGCTGTCCTGTTCAACCCGCTGATCGTGGTGGCCGTGACCGCGGCGTTCCTGGCGGCCTGCTGGTGGGTGCTCATGGTCAAGGGCCTGGGCTCGGCCACCCACGAGGCGTTTGCCCAGCCGGCCCTCCTGTTGCTGATCCTCGCCGTCACCATCCTCTCCGCCGGCTTCCACGAATTCGGCCACGCCGCCGCCACCCGCAAAGGAGGCGCAACCCCCGGAGCCATGGGGGCCGGGCTGTACCTCCTGTGGCCGGCATTCTTCACCGACGTCACCGACTCCTACCGGCTGGGCCGCGGCGGCAGGATCCGCACCGACTTGGGCGGGCTGTACTTCAACGCCATCGTGGCGGTGGCCATCATGGGACTGTGGTGGGCCACCGGCTTCGACGCGCTGCTGCTGGTGGTGGTCACCCAGATCCTGCAGATGGTCCGCCAGCTGATCCCGCTCGTCAAGTACGACGGCTACCACATCCTGGCCGACGCCACCGGCGTGCCGGACCTCTTCCAGCGGATCAAACCCACCCTCCTGGGGATCCTTCCCTGGCGGTGGGGGAACCCTGAAAGCAAGGTCCTCAAGCCCTGGGCACGCGCCGTCGTCACCGCCTGGGTCCTGGTCACCGTGCCGGTACTGCTCTTCAGCATGGTGATGATGGTCCTGTCCCTGCCCAGGCTGCTGGCTACGGGCTGGGCCAGTGCAGGGAAGCAGCAGGAACAGCTCGCTGCGAGCCTGTCCGCCGGTGACTTCGCGGGCGTTGCGGTGCGGGCGCTGGCCATGGTGGTGGTGGCGGTGCCGGTGCTGGGCGTGCTGTACATCGTGGTGCGGCTGCTGCGGCAGTTGGTGACGGGGCTGTGGCAGAAGACCCGGGGCAAGGCGGTGCAGCGCACGGCGGCCATGACCGCTGTGGCAGTCCTGCTGGCGGGACTCGCCTGGGCATGGTGGCCCGACGGCGGGACGTACCGTCCGGTCCAGGCGTACGAACGCGGGACGCTGGGCGATGCCACCCGGGCCATCCTGCCCGTCCGCGACAGTGGGGCGTTGCGGCAAGGCGGTGCCGGACGGACCGTTGCGTTGTGGCCCGCTGGAGCCGCCAAGCCCACCCGGGACAACCCGCAGCTGAGCATGGTCTTGGTGCCCGCTGGCGGATCCCCGGCGGGTGCATCGCCCGGCACTGCTTCCGGCGGTTCCTCGCCCGCGTCCGCTCCGTCCTGGGTCTTCCCGTTCGACCGGCCCACCGCGGCGGCCGCCGACGGAAACCAGGCGCTCGCCGTCAACACCACCGATGGCTCCGTGGCCTACAGCGTGGCGTTCGCGCTGGTGTGGGCCGAGGACGGCGAGCCTGTGACCAGCACCAACGAGGCCTACGCTTTCGCCAACTGCACCGGGTGCGCGGCCGTGGCCGTGGGTTTCCAGGTGGTGCTGGTGGTGGGGCAAGCCGATGTCATCGTGCCGCAGAACCTCTCCGCTGCCGCCAATTACAACTGCCTGGACTGCCTGACCTATGCACTGGCCAGCCAGCTTGTCCTCACGCTTGACGGTCCGCTGGATGCGGCCGCCAAGCAGCAGCTCGAGGCCTTGTGGGCGCAGATCGCCGACTACGGAAGGCACATCCAGGACGTGCCGCTCTCCCAGATCCAAGCGACCCTGTCCGGATACAAGGAGCAGATCACGTCCATCGTCAAGGGCAACTCCGTAGCCGGAGGGACATCGGTGGCAACGTCCCCGGCGTCCGCGGGCCCGAGCGGCGTTCCCTCCACCGTACCCACTGCCCCCGCAGTGGACGGCCCGGCTGCGGTTCCCGCGACGGCACCCGCCGAAACCGCCGCACCTGCCCCCGCAGGGACCGGGGCGGCCACGGCACCGGCGGGCCAGTACGTGGAAGGCGGGCAGCCGACGTCGGCCGTTGACGGTGCGACACCGGCACCCACCAATGACGCCGGGTACGGCGCCACGCCTGTTCCGGCGCCCACCGCCAGCGCCGGCTGATGGGGGCTACCGGCATGGCGTTGGGGGAACCTGGCCCGGATTCGGGTAGGCGGATTCAACGGAAGGGGGACGGTCCACCCTTACCGCAGGCGTATGTCCGTCGGTACGCTGGCACCCATCGGCGCTTCCTGCGCTGAGAGGTTCCGTATTTTGGGAATCAGTTGGGGGACCCAATTCTGCCCGCCCGGGTCTCGGGCCGGCCACCCTTCCATCGTTGTGGCCATTCCCAGGAGACAACCATGCACATGCGCTCTTTCCCGATCATTGCCGCCCTCTTCCCAGCACTCTTCATCCCGGCAGGGCCAGCCCAAGCCACGACGGCACTCGATGACGATGCCCTCGCCGTTTACGCCGACTGCCCGTTGGAACGCATCGGCACCCAGTTGGTCCGCTGTGACAACCTCACGGGCGCGGGGGTGGCCGCACCGTTCTGGATTCCGGAGCAGAAGTAGGACCAGGACGAACAGCACTCCCAGAAAGCGGGACAGACAGCAGCGTGCCAATATCCATCGGGCACGCTGCTGCCTGGTCCTGTGATGGTGATTCGGATCAGCCCTGCGGGCCGCCGCCGGGGCCGCCGGTTTCCGTGGAAGTCACGGTGAAGGAGGCGTCCAGGTAGACGGTGGCGCGCGTTCCATCCGACGTGATGATGTGGGCCTCGTAGGTGGCGCCTTCGGCGTCGTTCTCCACGCGCTGGATGGTGGCGCCGGGGTTCGCCGCCAGGGCTGCGTCCGTCACTTTGGTCGCGGTGTCCCCGGTGAGGAGCGTCTCCGTGATGCCGTTGGCCTGGTGGCCGCCCTTTGATACGTCCCGCGGAGCCTGACTGGTGGACGTGGTGGTGCTGGACTGGCTGGTGTTCGAGTCCGTGGTGGCGGCATTGGCCGGCAACGCCGCACTGGCCAAGGCGCCACCGCCGATGGCTGCTGCGAGGGCGAGGCTGGCGATCGCTGACTTTACGGTGGTCTTCATGTGGGGCTCCTTCTGGGTTGGCCCTCCGCTGGAGGGGGATGACTCAAGCATCCGGGCCCCGGCTGTTCCCGATGTAGGGCTCCGCTGTGCAACCGCTGTGGAGATTTTTGGGCCGCTGAACGTTGGTGTTTGTGCCCCTGACCAGCAGGAAGCCCCTGGCATGTGTGCGCCAGGGGCTTCCTTTGGATTCTGTGCCTGTGCCCGCTACTCCGCGAGCTTGGAGACGGCCTGGGCCCAGAGGAAGAACTTGTTGGTCCCCAAGTCCTTGACGGTCTTGATGTTCAGCGCCTCTTTGAGCTTTTGGGCGTCGCCCTCGGAAAGGCCCTTCAGTGCTTCGACCGGCGCCGCAGCCAAGTCGTCGACGCCTTTATCGAGGTATTCCTTGTCGAACTTCGCATTGATTCCAGCCATACTGTCCTCCTGGTGTTCGGTGGTCCTGACTGTGCTGGGGTGCACAAGCGCCATTGAACCACGGCGTTTATCAATACGCACGGGTCAATCGGTCGGCGAAGCGGGAACGGATTTGGTCATCGCCTTCTGAGAGGCCGGACGTATCCTGAAGTTTCAACGGCCATTTGCTCTTCGGAGGAGTCGCAGCATGCTCAACAATGCAAGCTTGGGGCCGAGCGTCGGAGCGTTGGTGGCGGTGGCTGTTGCCCTGTACATCGTGCTGGTGGTGCGCCGCCGGAAATAGCAGCCTCCGGGCATGAGTAAGGTCGCCCTGCAGTCCAGTTGACTGCAGGGCGACCTTATTAGGCATTCGAGACCCTAAAGAACGATCAGAATCCTGACGTGCCCCAGATGACTTGGCTCGATCCTGCTGGGTTGCCTGCCAAATCGGCCAGGCTCGCTAGCGGGGCCAGAGTCGGCGGAACTGTGGGAGTTGCCGATATCGGTGTTCCGTTGGGATTCGACTGCTGGTTACCGAGCTTGATGGTCAGGATCTGCCCGGTGGTGTCAAAAACGAAGGTAGTGGCATTGCCATTTCCGTTGCCCCCGAAGACGGCGCTGCCTTGCCCGATGTAGTTGCCTCCCAACGACAGCGTTCCCAGCAGGTTCGGGCAGTTGCTCGAAGCGAAGGTCATCTGGTCATTGGTACCGGCCTCGGTCAGGGTTGCGGTGCCGTTCAGCGAAGTGCCGCTCCATCCTGTGCATGCCTTGGCGGGATCAATGCGTTCGGAGAAGGTGATGGTTATGGTGTCGCCTGGATCAGGCGTCGCTGCCTTCCTTCCGGCGGTCCCGCTGATGGCGATGTTGGTGACGGCTGGCCTGACGACATCCTTGGTGACTGTTGAAGTGAGGGTTGTGGTGTTGCCAGCAGCATCGCTTGTGGTGGCAATGACCGTGACGGTAACTGTCGGACTGGCTGTTGACGTGTCTTTCAGGCTCGTCAGGTTGAGCGGCCCTGTGCTCCATCCCATGCCGGACGCTGTCCCGCGAACCGTGGTAGCGCCGTCTGTGACGCTTACACTTACGGGTGTGTTGGAGTCGTTGCTGCCGCTGACCGGATAGTTTGCGGCATTCCCCGAAAGAATGTTCTGGAGCGTGTCGAGCTTCAGCGCAGGTGCCGCAGTGTCCCTTGTGTCCGCCGCAGTAGCTGCGGCGCTGGTGTTGCCCGCCGCGTCGGTAACCGTGACGGTGTACGTGATGATTCCGTCAACCATGGACGAGCTGGAGCCAAGGTTGAGGTTCAGAGACCATGCCCCTGAAGGACCCGATGCCACCACCGTGCCGCTGACAGAGTTATTAGCGGGGTCTGTTGCTTTGACCGTCACGGTTCCGTTGACTTCAGCAGTACCGGAGACCGGAACTGCCGAGGCATTGGCGCTGTTCGCCGTTTGAGTGGCAGCGTTATTTATATACGTCGGCACGCTCAAGCCCTGCGCTGCGGCCGGAGCCACCGTGTCCTTCGTGGCAGTAGCCGTCTTGGCCGGGCTGGTGTTGCCCGCGGCGTCCGTGACGGTGGCCGAGTAGGTGACTGCGCCCTGGTTCAGGCTGGTCAAGTCCAGGGATGCAGACCAGGTACCCGTCCCCGATGCCGTCACCGTGGCGGGAACAGAATGCGCGGAGCCCGCGTCGCTGGCAACAAGCGTCACCTTGGACCCAGCCTCAGCGGTGCCTGTCAGCGGTACCGCTCCAACGTTGCCCGAATAGACGGATCCGGGGGTGGGCGTGAACACCGGCGCGGCCGGTGCCTGGGTGTCGATCCGCACTGTCTGGCTCTTCGCGGACCCGGCGTTGCCCACCTTGTCCGTGGCGAAGTACGTGAGCGTGTGGGTCCCGTCGCCGCTGACGGGGACAACGGCCACAGCGCCGCTGACTGTCTGCTGCGCGCCGCCGTCGAGCGCGTAGGAAATGGAGGCGACGCCGGACCCGGCCGGACCGTCATCCGCAGTGACCGTCACGCTGACGGGGCTTGTGTAGTTCCACCCGGCCGCGTTGGGCATGGGCGAGATCCCGGAAACGGTGGCCACCGGTGCGGTGGAGTCACTGCTGATGCCGTTGCTCCTCGGGCTTTCGGCGCCGGTCCACAGGGCGATCGCAGGAGTCACCGTGTAGTACCAGATGCCGCCGGGCACAGACTGTTCCGTGCAGGTAAGCGTGGTGACGGTCCCGGCGCAGCCGCCCGTGGCCGGAACAGCCGTGCCGCCGGTGGCCGCCGAATAGCGTGCCACGGTGTAGCCGGTGGCGGCCCGCCCGTTCACAGTGGTGCCGCCGGCCCAGGTGACCGTTAAGGCGGAGCCGGCGGCGGTGACCGCGGGCTTCGACCCGGGTGAGAGCGTGTCTGCCGTGGCGGCCGCGTTGCTGCTGCTGGTGCTGGAGGCCCAAAATGCGTACGCGGCGGTGCCCGTTCCCAGCAGGAGCAGCAGGGCCGTGACGATCCAGGGCAGCCGGCGGGACGGGCGGCTGAGCAGGAGGAAACTCATTTCCGCACCTCCGCCGTCACGGGGACGTTGAAGGTTGCGCCCTGGCAGGCGGCGAGGGAAGTGGTGTCCATGGTGGCCGCTCCGGGGAGGGTGATGAGTGCTGACGAGTTCGCGGCAACGTACGTTGCGGGAGTGAGCGGCGCGGCACCGGCGAAGCGGACACCGGTGGTGGTGCAGCCCGGATGCGCGGCATCAGCGGCGGCGGGGCCGTTCGCAGTGACGCCGTAAACCTGCACCGAATAGGGGTTGGGATTGGTCAGGCGGAGCACGACGTCGGCGCTGCCGCCCGGGATGAGGGCCGTCTTGGGGTTGTCGCCGGCTACCAGGGCGTCGACTGTGACTGCCTGCATGGTGCCGGCCGCGGCGGACCCGGAGCCTCCGCCTGCCGCGGACCAGTAGGCGTAGGCGGTACCGGCGCCGGCAGTGGCCAGGAGCCCGGCGAGGGCGGCGGCCTTGATGCCGCGACGCCTGTGGATGCTCGTCATCTCAGTTCCCCTGTCCTGATCCCGAGTACGTGAGCTGCAGGGTTGCGCCTTTGCACCCGTCCTGGTTCCTGGAACTGTCCAGCATCCCCACCCGCGGCCACGCAGACTGTGCCAGGCGGAGACCTGACAGCGAACTGCTGCCGGTCGGCGCCACCAGGGGGTACGGCCCGCTGTACTGGGTGAGGGCGAAATCGGCCGCCGTGCAGGCAAGGTTCTTCGCTGTGGCATCCGCGCTCCTGGTAACCCCCGCGATAGCCACGGACAGGTTGGTCAGGGAAACGGATTTGTTGTTCGGGTTGCTGATCTGCAGGTCCAGTGCGGCCGAGGTGCCTGGCGACAGTGTCCCGGGCACGTTCCCGGAGAGGGCGAATTGCTTGATGGTCGAATCCAGGACCAGCTGGACGTTCGCGTAGGCGTACTGGGATTTCCCGGCGGAGTCTTTTCCGGTCCCCACCAGGTACAGGTTGTAGCTGCCGGTCGGTGAGGCGGCCGTGGTTGCCACCTGGAGTGTGCTCGAGTTGCCGGTTGTCGGGGTGGGCGAGAACGTTGCCGTGGCGCCGGCGGGCAGTCCGCCCTGGACGCTGAAGGAGACGGCGGCGGGAAAGTTGTTGCGGGCCAGCTGCAGCGTGTAGACGGCGGTTGCCCCGGGTGGGACGGTGACGGAATCCGGTGTGGCGGCCACCGAGAACGCGGAGGACATCTTGTAGTTAACGGTGAGGCTGGCGTCCACGCTGCCGGACACCTTGCCGCTGGTCCCGGTAATGGTCAGGGCATTGGTTCCGGCCGGAGTAGTGGCACTGGTGGTGGCGTTCAACGTTGCGGTCGCGGTGCTGCCGGAGTTCAGGGTGACGGACGACGGCGTGAAGGCGCCTGCCGCGCCGGCCGGCAGTCCCGCGGTGGCCAGGTTGACCGCTCCGCTGAACCCTCCGGTGGACGTCACTGTCACCGTGTAGGCGGCCGACTGGCCCTGCTGGACGGACTGGCTGGCAGGGGAGACCTGCACGGTGATGCCCGGCTTTGGATTGTTCGATGCCGCGATCAGCGCCCCCGCACTGCCCAGCACCAACAACAGCGCTATCAGCGCTGCCTTGATGCCGTTCCGTGTGCCGTGCCGCGATGGCCCGTCCTGCTTGTGCACCCTGTGCCCCCTTGTTCCTTGGTGCAGACGACGGCGAGCCGGGGGCGGATTGCGCCGCCCCCGACTGGCTGTTGGTTTACTTGCTGCTGACGTTCACGGTGATAGTGGCGCTCTTGCAGGCATCTTGATTGGTGGCGGTGTCTTTGAAGGTCAAGGTGCCGGTACCAACAGTCGTTCCGGTCGTATTTGCCAAAACGGTCGTCGGTGTGTTGGACGCGTCGACCGTAAACCAGCTGGCGAGACAGTTGGTCGGGTCGCTCGTCACGACACTCGGGGTCAAGGAACCGACGACAGTGCTGGACGTGTTCGGGTTGTCAGCCGTGTAGGTCACGGCCCTTGTCTCGCCTGGTGCGATGTCAGCGGCGAACGAGGTGTGCAGGACGACGTCTTTCGTCCCGGACGAGGCGGCTGCGTTGCCGGTACCCGAACCGTTGGTGCTCCAGTAGGCGTACGCGGCACCGCCACCAACAGCCACCAGGGCTGCGGACATGGCGACGGCGGCGATCTTGTTCTTCTTGGTCATTGGGCGCATGGAAAGACTCCTTGTGTGTGTGATTGAGAACCCGTTCCCCCATAGGTGGCTCCATCGAGGTGCCTTCCGGTGGATCGATGACCCAATATTTGCGAACGCAAAAGGGCGCAACAACACGTAGTGGTACCCGAATTTCCAGCGACTGGAATTGACCGCTACTTGGATCGGCGGGTGAGTACTCGCACGGGTGGGCAGCACCCTGACCTGCGCGTCGGCATCACATGCCGGCGCCGGCGACGAACGTGCGCGGCGAGTTAGCCCGTCCCTACCGGGTATCCACGTCCTCGAATACCAGGAAGGTCTGCGTGTCCAGCACGCCGGGCATGGACTGCAGCTGGTCGAAGATGACCCGGCGCAGGTCGATGTTGTCCACGGCCCGGACCAGGAGGATCACGTCGAAGTCGCCACCCACCAGTGCAATGTGGTGGACCTCCGGAATGGCACCGAGTTGGTCCCGGAGTTCACGCCACGAATCCTGCTTCAGCTTGAGCGTGACGTACGCGGAGGACTTCAGGCCCGCCTTGATGGGGTCCACCAGCGCCGTGAACCGGGTCAGCACTCCGTCGCCGGTCAGCCTGGCGATCCGGGAATAGGCGTGCGCCCGGGATATGTGGACGTTTTCCGCCACCTGGGTCACGGACATCCGGCCGTCCCGGGTGAGCTCGGTGATGATGCGCCGGTCGATCTCATCCAGCGGGACCTCGGTTGCGGCATCCTTGCCCGGCATTTTGTCCACGGCTCCCGTCGGTAATCCACGTCACAGTTACAAATCGTCTCCCATAATAGGCACTTCGGAGCAGCTTCTCCACGATTTGCCCGTCCGGTAGATACGAAACCTGCTGCGGGACCATACTGGGAGCGAATAGTGGCAACCGAAGGACGGACCAATGACGATCTCCGCAGACCACACCGCGCCGGACACCACCAGCACCGAGCCAGCAGGAAACGCGCTGACCGACGCTGTGAAGAAGTTCGGCATCACGGTGGAGGACTACATGCTCCCCGCCCGGCACCAGATCCAGATGGTGGACCCGGACGGCCGGCTCATCCCCGAAGGTGAGCAGGGCACCCAGCCCGGCCACGAATACCCCGTGCCCGGCGACAAGGAACTGCTGGCAGCCTACGAGCAACTCGTCGTCGGCCGCCGCGTCAACGACCAGAACTCCGCCTTGGTCCGGCAGGGCCGGATGGCCGTCTACCCCTCCAGCCACGGGCAGGAAGCCTGCCAGGTTGCCGCCGCCCTGTGCCTCTCCGACGCCGACTGGATGTTCCCCACCTACCGCGACGCCGTGGCCGTCATGACCCGTGGCGTGGACCCGGTGCAGGTGATGACCATTTTCCGCGGCGACTGGCACGGCGGTTACGACCCCCTCGAAAACAAGGTGGGCATCCAGTGCACCCCGCTGACCACCCAGCTGCTGCACGCTGTGGGGGTGGCCCACGCCGCCAAGCTCCGCGGCGAGGAGACCGTGGTCCTGGCCATGTGCGGCGACGGCGCCACCAGCGAAGGCGACTTCCACGAGGCCCTCAACTTCGCCGCCGTCTTCCACCTGCCGGTGATCTTCTTCGTCCAAAACAACAAATACGCCATCTCGGTGCCGCTGGCACACCAGTCCGTTGCGCCGTCGCTCGCGCACAAGGCCGTGGGCTATGGCATGGCGGGCGAACGCGTGGACGGAAACGACGTGGTGGCGCTCCTGGCCGTCCTGGACCGCGCCGTCAAGCTCGCCCGTGAGGGCTCCGGCCCGCTGTTGGTGGAAGCGAACACGTACCGCATGCAGGCCCACACGAATGCCGACGACGACACCCGCTACCGCGAAAACAGCGAGGTTGCAGAGTGGCGGGCCAAGGACCCGGTCAACAGGATGCGCACGTACCTCACGGACCGAGGGTTGTTGGATGACGACGGCGAGGCCCGCATCCGTGAACACGCTGAGGCCGTTGCCGCTCAGCTCCGCGAAGGCCTCAGCGAGGACGTTCCCGTCGACCCGCAGGAGCTGTTCCGTCACGTTTTCGACCGGCAGACGCCGCAGCTGACGGAAGAATCCGGCATGCTCGCCGACGAACTCGCCCGCGACGCAGCAGCTACTGATTCAGAGGAGGCCGGCAAGTGAGCCCCACCATCACCACCTCGTCCGAGGCCAACGGCAACGTTTCCGCCGCCACCGCCCGGGCCGCAGCCTCCGCTGCCGCGTCCGCCGAAGCCGCCGGGCCGCAGCCGGTCACCATGGCCAAGGCGCTGAACACAGCCCTGGCCGACGCCATGCACGCCGACTCCTCCGTCCTGGTCTTCGGTGAGGACGTGGGCATGCTGGGCGGCGTCTTCCGCATCACCGACGGCCTCACCGCCACGTTCGGCGAACAGCGCTGCTTCGATACCCCGCTGGCCGAATCCGGCATCGTGGGCATGGCCGTCGGCATGGCGATCAACGGGATGCGCCCGGTGATCGAGATGCAGTTCGACGCGTTCGCGTACCCCGCGTTCGAGCAGATCGTCAGCCACGTAGCCAAGATGCACAACCGCACCAAGGGGGCCGTGAAGCTGCCCATGGTCATCCGCATCCCGTACGGCGGCGGCATCGGCGGAGTGGAACACCACTGCGATTCCTCCGAGTCCTACTACGCCCACACCGCCGGCCTGAAGGTTTACACCCCCGCCACCGTGGCGGACGGCTACCGGATGCTCCGCGAAGCGATCGACTCCGACGACCCCGTCATCTTCATGGAGCCCAAGAAGATGTACTGGACCAAGGACCAAGTCGACTTGGGTGAGCTGCGCCGCCAACACGCGGAAGGCACGACGACGGGACGCACCTCCGAAGGCCGGGCCGCCGTCGCCCGTCCCGGCACGGACGCCACGCTGATTGCCTACGGCCCGTCCGTCCCCACCGCGCTCGCCGCCGCCGAGGCAGCCGCGCTGGAAGGGCGCTCGCTGGAAGTCATCGACGTGCGGACCATCGTGCCGTTCGACGACGCCACCGTGTGTGAGTCCGTCCGCAAGACCGGCCGGGCCGTGGTGATCGCCGAGGCGCACGGCTTCGCGTCCGTGTCCTCCGAGATCGTGGCCCGGGTCCAGGAACGCTGCTTCCATTACCTGGCCGCCCCCATCCGCCGGGTTACCGGGTTCGACGTCCCGTACCCGGCACCCAAACTCGAGAAGTACTACCTGCCCGGCGTGGACCGCATCCTCGACGCCGTCGACGACCTTCAGTGGGAGAACTGACCATGAGCCAACCGTGTGTGTTTTTGTTGCCGGACCTGGGCGAGGGCCTGACCGAAGCCGAGCTCGTTGCCTGGCACGTTTCTGTGGGCGACACGATTGTTGTTGACCAGCCGATCGCCGAGGTGGAAACCGCCAAGTCCGCCGTCGAGGTCCCGTCCCCGTACGCGGGGATCGTCACCGAGCTGCATGGGAAGCCGGGGGAGACCCTGGACGTGGGGAAGCCGCTGATCTCGGTGACGCCGGTCGATTCGGGTGCCGCCGCCGCGGATGATGCGGCAGCCGAGACGTACCGTGAAGAGGAGAAGGCCGGCTCCGGGAATGTCCTGATTGGTTACGGCACTCCCGGCGGTCACGGTGTTGCCCGGCGCACCCGTGCCCCCAAGGCCTCCCTCTCGGTAGTTGAGCCTGTCGAAACCAGGCCTGTCCAAACCACTGAAGACGACCTCAGCCTCCTGCGCACCCGCGTCCCCGGCAAGCTCGGCGCGGTGATTTCACCGCTGGTCCGGCGCATGGCACGGGAGCACGGCGTCGACCTCGGCGGCCTCCAAGGCTCCGGCGACAGTGGCCTGATCATGCGCCGCGACGTCGAAGCAGCCATCTCCACCCCGGCGGCCAAGCCCGCCGAAACCAGGCGCACCCCGGCGGTTGAGCCCGTCGAAACCGGGCGCACCCCGGCGGTTGAGCCCGTCGAAACCGGGCGAACCCCTGCTGTTGAGCCCGCCGAAACCAGGCGCACCCCGGTGGTTGAGCCTGTCGAAACCAAAACCGCAGATCCCCGTACGGGTCTCGCCGTCTCCGCCCGCACTCCTGTCCGCGGTGTAAGGAAGGCAGTGGCCGCGAACATGGCGCGCAGCCGCTCGGAAATCCCGGAAGCGACCGTGTGGGTGGATGTGGATGCCACGGCGTTGATGGAGCTGCGGGAAGGACTCAAAGCCAAAGGTGGGGAAGCTCCGGGCCTGCTCGCCTTCATCGCCCGGTTCGTCACCGCCGGGCTGAAGAAGTACCCGGAACTGAACACGCGGATCGAAACGGCGGAGGACGGCTCGCAGGAGATCGTCTCGTTCGACGGGATCAACCTTGGGTTCGCGGCCCAGACCGAGCGCGGCCTGGTGGTGCCTTCCGTCCGCGGCGCCGAGAAACTCAGCGCCCGGGAACTGGACGCGGAAATTCGCCGCCTCACGCAGGTGGCCCGGGACGGCAAGGCGACACCCGCCGAACTCGGTAGCGGCACCTTCACACTGAACAACTACGGCGTGTTCGGCGTGGACGGATCCGCCGCGATCATCAACCACCCGGAGGTGGGCATCCTCGGGGTGGGCCGCATCATCGACAAGCCGTGGGTGGTCAACGGCGAGCTCGCTGTCCGAAAGGTCACCGAGCTCACCCTCACCTTCGACCACAGGGTCTGCGACGGCGGCACCGCCGGCGGCTTTCTCCGCTTCGTGGCCGACGCCATCGAAAACCCCACGGCCCTGCTGGCAGACATCTGAGCTCCTCCACTCTCGATGAGCGCCGCCGGTCCGTTGCCTTAGCCTGCCAGCCCTCGGCGGATGTTCCTTAGGTGGAGGTAGGCCATCAGCGCCAGCAGGGGAGTGTGGATGGCAGGAAGGTTGTGGGCGAACCATTTCGGCAGGTAGATGTCCGTGACCGAGCCGGTTTCGGCGCCGTACCGTTTCGCAAGGCCCGTGAGGGGGCAATGGAACCCGTTTGCGGCAAACACCAAGGTTTCGGCGGTGACCACTGCAGCGGCCATGCCGACGCGCTTGTCGGTCCGCCCGGCCAAGCCGGTGACGAGCACGTAGACGACGCATAGCTCAATCGACAGCCACGCGAGTGTGTGGACCGCCTTGATTGCTGCCACGGCGGACGGATTGTGTTTCGTGGCCATTTTTCCTTTCCTCCCGGCAGGAGCGTCAACTGGCACCTGCTGGTACCAGTGCATCTCCGCGGATGGTCCCGGACCAGAGGAATAGGTCCCGCCGCAAGGACACCTAGGGCGTGGGGCCGGGAACGTCCTGACCGTTGGCGTCGCCGGGCTGGTGGGCGCGGTAGACGAAGTGCTCCACCCGGCGGTCGGGAACCAGCCAGATCAGCGCCACCACCGTGTAGACGGCGATACCCAGGAGCGGCTGGGCGAGCGCAAGAGCTATGCCCACGAGGTAGATCAGCGGCGATGCCTTGCCCTTCCAGTCCCGGCCCAGGGCCTGGGCAACGGCACCGGTTTTGCCCTGCTCGCGGATGAGTGCCTGCTCCAGGATGTAGAAAGCGATGGCTGCGCAGAGAAGGTTGATGCCGTAGACCAGCACCGGTACCTCCACGAATCCGGACTCGTCCATCCACCGGGTGGTGAAGGGGAAAGGGAGAGCCAGAACAGCAGGTGCAGGTTGGCCCAGAGGATGGCACCGTTGACGCGGTCCGCAATCTGGATCAGGTGGTGGTGGTTGTTCCAGTAGATCCCCACATAGACGAAGCTGAGCAGGTAGCTGAGCAACGTCGGCAGCACCCCGCCGACCCCATGCCAGGTGGGCTCCTCCGGTACACGCAGCTCCAGCACCATGATGGTGATGATGATTGCCAGCACGCCATCGCTGAACGCCTCAAGCCGGTTTTTGTTCACAGTTCTGCCCTCCGTCAGAAGCATAATGCCCGGTCCCCGGCCAGGGCACCGGGAGGTGACGGCGGCCGCGCGCCGCCGTCGTCCCTGCCGGGGTAGCGCATCCGTGTGGGTCCGCTGCCCGATTAACGGGTAGCCGCACGGGGCAAGGACTGGAAAACTGAGTACCCGCTACTCGTGACCCGCTGCGTGACTCGTCCATAGGCTGGAACCCAACAGGGGAAAGACTCCCGCGCAATATCTTCTGGAAGGAGCAAAACCTTTGAAGAGGATTCAATATCGTGCGTGGACTTGCCTTGCCGCCGTCTCAATGCTGACAGGTTTATCCGCCGTTGCCTGTGGCGACATGCGTGGTGCTCCGGGTTCAGCGCCTTCCCCGGGAGCTGACCCGGGCAGCACGGTTTCCGGTTCTGCGCAGCCAAGCGCAGACGAATCGACCTTGCCGTCAGTTCCCGCCGAGGAGGTGACGGGCAGTCCGTCCCCGTCCTCCGACCCCTCCCAGGCTTCAGACCCCTCTGCCGCCTCCGAAGCCATGCCGGTGGGCGACCTGCCTGGCTGGAGACAGGTCTTTGCGGAGGACTTCAGCGAAGCAAACGTGGGGATTGGCGAGTTCCCAGGCCCGGTCTACGGCACGAGGTGGAGCGAGAACTACGTTGACGGCACGCCGGACACGGCCGCGCAACAGCAAAAGAAGGGCGAGAGAACGTCGGGGTATTACCCCTCGAAAGTCCTGAGTGTCCATGATGGTGTTTTGGACATGTTTCTTCACTCGGAAGACGGTGTAGCAAGGGGAGCTGCTCCATCACCCAAATTCAGTGGAGCCAGCCAGCGCCCCTACAACAGCCAAGTCTACGGGCGTTACTCGGTGCGTTTTAAGGCCGATGTCCTGCCGGGCTTCAAATTGGCGTGGCTGTTGTGGCCCGACAGCAAACAGTGGCCGCAGGATGGCGAGATCGATTTCCCGGAGGGGGACCTGTCCAAGGTCATTTACGCTGCTGTGCATGGGGTCGAGGGGGGTATCCACAAAGATGAGGTCCTTCGTCCAAACGAACCATTCGGGGATTGGCACGTTGCCACCACCGAGTGGAGCCCGGGGCAAATCGAGTTCTTCCTTGATGGCAAATCGATAGGTGTGTCCCGCCGATTCACGCCGGATAAGCCGATGCATTACATCCTGCAGACCGAGTCGTGCTCGCCGATGTGCCCACTGCCTGAAACCAGCGGCCATGTCCTGGTGGACTGGGTGGCCATCTGGGCAAAGTCCTAGCGGCCGATCCCGGCCGGACCCCGCCGTCGAACGTTGTGCCTTTTTTCGAATAGGGTCTTTACGCCCTAGCCGGAGGTCACTAAAGTGATTTAGGTCATAGTCCGGATGGGCGCCCGGGGGCGTCCGGGAAGGGGGAGTGCATCAACACCGACCACTATCGGAAGCCAAGTGACAACCACTACGTTGAAAGCCCCTCCTAGGAGGGGCTTTCCCTTTGCCGCGGGCCGCGGCAAACCGGCAACCGGCGGCGTCAGCCGGCCAGGCCGGACAGGCGGGCACGGAGGAATCGCTGCTCGGCTTCGTTGTCCGTCAGGATCAATGCCTCCTCGAACGCCACCCGCGCCTCAACCGGCCGGCCCAGCCGGACCAGGAAGTCACCGCGCGCCGCGACCAGGTACGGGTATCTGGCAAGCTGCGGCTCGGCGCCAAGCGCATCGAGTTCTGCCAGCCCCTCGGACGGCCCCACCGCGAAGCCCAGGGCGATGGCCCGGTTGAGCCGGACCACGGGGGAGGGCCACCGCTCCATCAGCAGGTCGTAAAGGCCAAGGATCTCCTGCCAGTCGGTGCCGGACCAGGACCCGCTCTCGTCATGGACGGCGGCGATCGCCGCCATGAGGGCAAAGCGGCCCGGTGGCCGGGACGCCAGGGCCTCGCGCACGAGCGCCACACCTTCCGTGACCGCGTGCCGGTCCCACTTGGACCGGTCCTGGTCCTCCAACAGGACGAGGTCCCGGTTGCCGTCCACCCGGGCATCCCGGCGCGCTTCGGTCAGCAGGACCAGGGCCAGGAGCCCGGCCACGTCGGGGTCGGCCGGAAGCAGTTCACGCAGCAGCCGGGCAAGTTCCACACCGCGCTCGGCAAGGTCCCGGCGCATCAGGTCGGCTCCTGACGGCGCCGTGTGCCCGGTGGTGTACACGAGGTACACCACCGACAGCACCCCGTCCACGCGCTCGTGCAGCTCGTCCACCGACGGCACCCGGTAGGGGATGTTCGCGGCCGTGATCTTCTTCTTCGCCCGGGTGATGCGTGCCGCCATGGTTGCCTCGGGGACCAGGAACGCCCGCGCCACCTCTGCAGTGGACAGTCCGCAGAGCAGCCGCAGCGTCAGGGCCACCCTTGCCTCAAAGGGCAGGGCCGGGTGGCAGCAGGTGAAGATCAACCTCAGCCGGTCATCCGGAATATCGTCCCCCGCCGGGAACCCGCCATCGTCGTCCTCACGGCCCAGGAGCTTCGGCAAAGCCCGTTGCGCGGTTGCCGCACGGCGCCGCATATCCAAGGCCCGTCGTCGTGCCGTCACGGTCAGCCAAGCCCCGGGATTGCTTGGGACACCGTTCGCGCCCCACGTGGACAAGGCGCTGGCGTACGCGTCCTGGACGGCTTCCTCAGCGGCGTCGATGTCGCCGGCAACCCGCACCGTGGCCGCCAGCACGAACGCCCACTCCCGGCGGTGCGCATCGGCAACCGCGGCAGCAACCTCCGAGCCGGCGGCCCGCGCCATCAGCTGACCACCCGGACCGGCCACACCTCAACCCCCACGCCGGCGGGCACCTCCTTGCCGATCTGCAGCGCCTCGTCGAGGTCGGCCGCCTCCACCAGGTAGTAACCGCCCAGGGTCTCCTTCGACTCGGCGAAGGGGCCGTCCGTCACCACGAACCCGCCCGCCCCGTCGCGCCGGATGGATGTCGCCGTGGAGGACGGATGGAGGGCGGCGCCGCTGATCAGGGACGCCCCGCGGCGTTCCATGAACTCCTGGTAGTTGGCGCTGATCGACTCGCCTTCGGCCTGCCTGGTCACCGCTTCGTCCTGGTAAATCAGGATCAGATACTTGGACATTTTGAACTCCCTTCGCTTGTCAATAAGAGCCCACTGCTGGAGCCCCTACCCATACGACGCGCAGGGGAAGCCCGGATCGACAGCACTGTTTATAAAGTTCGCCCGGGCAACGGGGTTCATGCGCCACCGTCATGAGGTGCCGTTCCGCCGTGGCGTAAAGGAATCGTTAAGGTCCGGCCGAAAAAGCGGCTGCCGGGCTGTTCCACAGCGGCCGGCCAGTACTTTGGATGCAGTGCCGCCTTCTCAGGGACCCCCAACCTGGAGAAGGCGGCACGCCTGCTTAGAGGCTGCAGTCTTCCCCGTATTTCCAAGGTACCGCGCTCCCGGGGGCTTGCCGCAAGGCCCCCGGGCTGGCGCATACTGGGTGCCGCATCCCGGCTGGCGGGTGCGGGCACAGGGCGGGGACAACATGCAAGATGTGGTGATTGTGGGGAGCGGGCCCACGGGGTTGATGCTCGCGGCGGAATTGCACCTGGCTGGCGTGGAGGCCCTGGTGCTGGAGCGGCGGCCCTCCCAGGAACTGGCCGGCTCCCGCGGCGGTGGAATCCATGCCCGAACCATTGAACTGTTGGACCAGCGCGGCATCGCGGAGCGGTTCCTCGCTGAGGGCAAGACCGTTCAGGCGGCAACGTTTGGCGCCACCCAGTTGGACCTGGCTGGCCTGCCCACGCGCCACCCGTACACACTGGCCTTGTTCCAGAACCACATCGAGCGGCTGCTGCTGGGCTGGGCAGAGGAACTGGGCGTGCAGGTCCGGCGGGGCGTGGATGTCACCGGCGTCGCAGCGGACGACGACGGCGTCGACGTCCAGCTCGCCGGCGGCGGACCCGTGCGGGCCAGGTTTGTGGTGGGCACCGACGGCGGACGCAGCGTGGTGCGGCGCTCGGCGGGGATCAAGTTCCCCGGCCCGGACGCCACCCGCAGCAGCCTGATCGCAGAGGTGAAGGTGGCCGGCGAACCCGTGCAGCAGGGCAAAGTGGATGGCCGCGGCATCCATGGGCTGTACCCGATGGGGGAGGGCATGGTCCGGGTGGTGGTGACCGAAGCGGAACTCGGCCCTGCCACCGAGCCCACGCTGGAGGACCTGAGCCGCGCCCTAACCGATGTGTTCGGCACGGACTTCGGCGTCCACAGCCCTGCCTGGCTCTCGCGTTTCACGGACGCCACCCGGCAGGCGGAGTCCTACCGGAAGGGCCGCATCCTGTTGGCCGGCGACGCCGCCCACGTCCATTCCCCGACCGGCGGGCAGGGCATCGGCCTGGGCCTCCAGGACGCCGTGAACCTTGGATGGAAGCTGGCGCAGGTGGTCCGCGGAATAGCGGGGGACCACACGCTGGACACCTACCACGCCGAACGCCACCCGGCAGGCGCCCGGGCGCTTAAGTACACCATGGCGCAGTCCCTGTTCCAGAAGGCCGATCCTCGACAGGAGGCGCTCCGCGACCTGCTGGACGAAGTCCTCCGCCGCGAGGGCGCCGGGGCCCCGATGGCCGGATTGGTCACCGGCCTCGACGTTGCCTACGGGCCTGGGATGGGCCACCCCCTCGTGGGACGCCGGATGCCTGACCTGGACGTCGCCACCGTTGAGGGATCCGTGCGGGTATACGAGCTGTTGCACCAGGCACGGCCCGTTCTGCTGGAACTGGGCGGCCCCGCCCTGGACGCGGGCGCGTGGGCTGGGCGGGTGCGGCATGTTTCAGGGACGTACGACGGCGCGTGGGAGCTTCCGGTGCTGGGCGTGGTGCCTGCACCCACGGCTGTGCTGGTGCGTCCGGATGGCTATGTGGCCTGGGCCGGCGAGCACTCGGCGTCGGGCCTGCCGGAAGCGATGGCGGAATGGTTTGGTGCTGCGCACTGAAATCCGCCATGAATCCTTGCATGATCTTGACCCAAAATTGTGCGCTTGCACGCTGTTGCCGGGAGGCAGGTGCTTGTAGGCTGGCCCAAGGTCAGGCAGACGGCCGGCAACGCACCGTCTGAGGATATCTGTGACCGCTCTCCCCACAGCACCCGAGCCGCTTCCCGGCGTGCATCCGCCTCCCCCTAGCTGGCGCGGATGTGGCCCAAGGGAAATCCATGATTCGGGGGTGGGCCACATCCACGCCGTACACTCCGGGAGTCAGCAGCGTGGCTGGCTCCCGGGCCGGCGGCGAACGCCGCCGGCGTGCAACCTCAGTCCTCGAAGTAGGCGGCTGTGGGCTGGGAGCCCGTGAACCGGTCCACCAGGGATTGGGCTAGATCGTTGAGCTTTTGGTTCCGCGTGTTGGAAGCCCGGCGGAGCACTTCAAACGCCTGGTCCTTGCCGCACTGGTTTTGCGCCATGATGATCCCGCAGGCCACGTCAATTGCGGTCCTGGTGTCCATCGCGGCCTTCAGGTGCTCGGCACGCTGGTCGGCGGACGCTATCCGGATGGCCAGGCGCAGGGCCATGCCCGCCATGTCCGCAAACCGTACCGCCTCGGACACCGCCCGCTCACTGAAGACTCCGCTGGCGGGTGCGAAGAAATCCAGGACGGCCCCGGCGTCGTCCTGCAGTTTCATGGGCACCCCCAGCGCGCTGGCGATGCCCGCGGCTGCGAGGGCTTTGCGGTACTCCGGCCACCGGGGGTCGGAGTCCACGTCACCAAGCAGGACGGGGACGCCGGTTTCCAGCGCATCGACGCAGGGCCCGTCTCCCAGCGTCTGCTCGATCCTGTCCAGCACCACCGCAGTATCGCTGCTGCCGCCAATGGTGGCCGTGTGCTTGCGCCGGCGCAGGGTGACGGCGCATTCAATCGACGTGCCGGTGGTGTCCGTCATCGTGGCCGCCGCAAACGTGGTGATGGCGTCCAACACGGATTTGATGTCCTCCGTGCCGCCGATCAGGTCGACGAGCCGCTCGAAATCTTCTGCCATGTCCTGGTCCACCATGTGTTCAATGTAGAAGGCGCGCCGTCCGGCCACAAGCCACGATGTTGGGCCTCATTTTCAGGGTCCGCCCAGCTTCCACACAGGGCAGTTATGGAAACGTTATATATGCTTGCTTGGTGGTTTTTAGGTCAAGCAGTGGAATTTTGTCAGCCGCGGAGCGCCCGGCCTTGCCCGGAACGGGGCTCATCGCCGGGCGCAAGCATGCCCTGGACGGGCTCCGCACCATCGCCGTGGCGGGAGTGTTCTTCTTTCACACCGCCACCGATCTGGTCCCCGGGGGATCCATCGGCGTCGACGTTTTCTTCGCGCTCAGCGGCTTCGTGATCACGCTGCTGATCATGAAGGAGTGGAGCACCACCGGCCGCCTCCACCTGGGCATCTTCTACGCCAAGCGACTGGCCCGGCTCTGGCCGGCGTTGCTGGTGCTCTGCGCAGTGATCCTCGTGGCAGGCTTCCTGTTCCCTGCCTCGGGCTGGGGCGGCCAGGCGGGGTTCGTCCTGCCGGCCGCAGCCTACGTGATGAACCTGGCGCACTTTGGCCTGTTCGGCGACTCCATCGCCGGGGAAACGCTGGGCCCCACCTGGACCCTGGCCGTCGAGGAACAGTTCTACCTGGTGTGGCCGCTCCTGCTGCTGGTAATGCTCCGGTTCTGGAAGGTCCGCACCGTCGCCTTCGCCACGCTGGCACTGGCCGGTGCTTTCCTGCTCAACCGGTTCCTGCTGGTCACCGCGGGCCAGCCGCTGGCCCGGATCTACAACGGCCCGGACACCCGCGCCGACGAGTTGCTCATTGGCTGCGCACTCGCCCTGCTGTTCACCTCCGTACGGACCGGCTCCCGGCTGCACGGCGGATTGGTGTCCGTAGCCCGCTGGGGAGCCCCGCTGGCCGCCATCACACTGGCCGCCGCGCTGTTCCTGTTCAAGGAACCTGACACGCCCGGCGTGTGGTTCACTGCTTTCTGGTCTGCCGGGCCAGCGGTACTCGCCCTGCTGTCAGCTGTGTTGATCGGGGCCCTGGTGCTCCAGCCGGCAGGGTTCCTGGCGCGGATCCTGAGCCACCCCTGGCTCGCCAAGCCCGGCCGCGACCTGTCCTATGCCATGTACCTCTGGCACTTGCCGGTGTACCTGTTGCTGATGCGGCTCATCCCGGCGTTGCCCCTCCGGATCGCGCTGACCGCGGTCCTCACCGTGCTGGTGGCTTACGTGTCGTTCCGCTTCGTGGAGCGGCCGCTCCGGCAGTGGGCCAACGCAAAGCTGGAACCTGCCGTCGAGCCAGTACCCAGGGAGCGCGCCAAGGAGCCGGTGGCCGCCTGATCCGGACGTCCCGGCGCCCACCGCCCCGGCCGACAGGCGGCCTGGGCCGTCAGTGCTGGATGCTTTCCTGGTCGCGGTGCGCAGCGGGTTCGATCTGGAAGGTTGAATGCTCGATGCTGACGTCGAAGTCCTTGGCCACGCAGCGCTGCAGGTCGGCCAGGATGATTGCCGAGTGCCCGTCGCGCATGCACTGATCCTGCACGGTGACGTGGGCGGACAACACCGGAACGCCTGAGGCAACCAGGGAAGCGTGCAGGTCGTGGACGTCGATGACGTGCGGCAGGGCCAGGATGTGTTCCCGTACTTTGGCCAGGTCCAGGCCGGGGGAGTGCTTTCCATCAGCACGTTCACGGTGTCCCGGAGCAGGCTGAGGGTGCGGGGGATGATCAGCGCGCCGATCAGCAGGGACACGACGGCGTCCGCCCGGGTCCAGCCTGTCAGGGCAATGACCAGCGCCGCCACGATCACAGCAACCGAACCCAAGGCGTCGTTGAGCACCTCGAGGAACGCGGCCTTCATGTTGAAGTTGTGGTGCCGCCCGGAGGCGAGCACCAGCAGCCCCGCCGCGTTGCCGGCCAGGCCGATGACGCCGAACCACAACATGAGGGAGCCGCCCACCTCGGGAGGGGCAAACAGCCGGCGGATGCCTTCCACAATGACGAATCCGCCCACGCCCAGCAGCAGTGCGGCCTGCCCGGCCGCGGCGATGATTTCGGCGCGCTTGTAACCCCAGGTGCGGGTGTGGGTGGCAGGTTTCAGGGCGAGGGACGCCGCAATCACTGCAATGAGGAGCCCGGCGGAATCGGTGAACATGTGCCCGGCGTCCGCCAGCAGGGCCAGGCTTCCGGTCAGGACCGTTCCAAGGATCTCGGCCAGCATCACGGTAAACGTGATGCCGAAAACCAGCAGCAGCTTTCCGCGCTGGCCGTGGTGGTCGGCTCCGCCGTGGGAGTGGTTGTGTCCGCTGCCCACGGGTCAGCCCTTCCTTATGGTGGGCATGCCCAAGGACTGCGGCGGCGCCCCGCAGCAGTCGTCGTCTGCCTGGTGCTGTTCGGCGTGCGGAACCGCGCAGCAGGCGTCCCCGCGCCACGCGCTGATGCCTTCACGGACGGCGATTGCCGCAATGACCAGGGCGGCCCCGGCATCCGCCCACCACCAGCCCAAGGTGCTGTTCAGGACCAGGCCAACCAGCAGCACTGCGGAGAGGTAGGTGCACAGCAGGGTCTGCTTCGAATCGGCCACCGCCGTCCGGGAACCGAGTTCGCGGCCGGCGCGGCGCTGGGCCCAGGACAGGACGGGCATGATGGCCAGGCTCAGGGCCGCGATGACGATGCCGGGAACCGAGTGCTGCGCTTCTCCCGCGCCTGCCAGCGAGCCGGCGGCGTCCACGGCAACGAACGCGGCAAGGGCAAAGAAGGAGACGGCGATGATCCGCAGCGTCAGGTGCTCGCGCCGCTCCGGGTCCTTGGCGGAGAACTGCCAGGACAACGCCAGTGCGGACGCCACCTCGATCACCGAGTCCAGCCCGAAGCCGATCAGGGCCGAAGAGTCCGCCACCCCGCCCGCCCAGAGCGCCGCGGCGGCCTCGATGACGTTGTAGGTGATTGTTGCGGCCGCAAAGAGCCGGATCCGGCGGCTGAGGACCCGCCGGCGATGCGTGCCGGGCATGTGGAGTGCCGTCATCACGCCACGTCCCCGTCGGGGCCGCAACAGGTGGGGTCCACGGCCAGTACCACGTTGATCAGGTCCGTGATGGCGTGGCCGATCCGGGCGTCCGCGAGCTCGTAGCGTGTGCGCCGGCCGTCCGGAACGGCAACTACCAGGCCGCAGCCGCGCAGGCACGCCAAATGGTTGGACATGCTCTGCCGTGACACGCCCAGGCTGTCCGCCAGGTCCGAGGGGTACGACGCCGCCTCGGAAAGCGCCAGGAGGACGCGGGCACGGGTGGGGTCTGACACCGCGTAGCCGAACCGGGCCAGCACGGGAGCCTGCGTTAGGGTTTGCATGATCCCAAAGTACATAGCTGGCTGTATTCAGGCAACTGTGTACTTTGGGACTGCGGCAGCCCCCGTTGCTAGTAGCCGGAGGTGTTGGTGGCCTGGCAGGTCTGGTCGCTTCCGGTCTGCGCCACCACGCTTCCGGAATCAGCTGACGACGGCGGCGCGGCGGGCTTGGTGCCCGTCACGAAGTCGGTGCCGGCAGAGAGCTGCACGCCCTGGATGTTGGCCACCTGCTGGACGCTGCCGGCCGGCAGGCCGAACAGGGCGGCGACGTCTGCTGCCACGTCCTCATACCCGGCGCTGTAGTAGACCATGGTCTGGGTGCGGACGGTGGCCTGGAGCTTGGTCACCTTGGTGAAGCCGGCGTCGGCCAACAGGCCTGCGATGGCAGTACTGCGGCCCGCCACGCCGGTGCCGTTGGCAACGGATACCGGCTGCAGAGCCTTGTCATAGGCCGGCGCCGCGGGTGTGGCGGGTGCCTGGGTGGGGGCGGCGGTGGCCGGCTGGCTCAGGTCCGGGTTGCTGCGCAGTGCGGCGAAGAAGTTGGACGCCGCCGGCTCGTCCAGGGCCAGCCTGTTGGGGTCCTGCGGTGCCGGGACGGTGGGAGTGGTGATGAAGTTGACGCTCGCCGGATCGATGTTCTTCAGCCGGTTGGCGATGGTCAGCAGCGACGGCACGGAGGACAGCCCCGAATCCACGGTCAGGTTCTTGGTGACCGTATCAGCGATGGTCAGTACCTTTTGCGGGTTGCTGAGTGTTCCCTCCGACTTGAGTTTGCGGGTCAGCGAGGCCAGGAACCCCTGCTGGGCCTTGATCCGGCCCAGATCCCCGCCATTGGCGAAACCATGCCGGGTGCGCAGGAACGCCAGTGCCTGCTCTCCCTGCACCTGGGAGGTGCCGGCGGGCAGGTGCAGTCCGGAGTCGGGATCGTCCACGGCGTCGCTGACGCACACGTCCACGCCGCCCACCGCGTTGGACAGTTCCTTGACGGCGTTGAAATCGGCCATCATGAAATGGTCGATCTCCAGCCCGGTCAGCTTGTTCACGGTGTCCACGGCGCAGCCGATTCCGGCCTGCTTCATGGCGCTGTTGATCATGGCGCCCTGCTGTGCGGGATACTGCTGGCCGGTCTTCGCGTCCGTGCAGGCCGGAATGTTCACCAGGAGGTCGCGGGGAAAGCTCACCACGTTGACGTGCTTGTTGTCCGCCGAGATATCCAGCAGCATCATCACGTCCGACTGGCCGTAGCCGGAGGAATCGTCCGCGCTGCCGTACTCGCTGTTGTTGCCGCTCCTGGTGTCCGAGCCCAGCACCAGGATCTGCATCCGGTCCGTGCTGTCATTGACCGCACCTTCGGTGCGTTCGCCACCGGCGGTCAGCGCCGCGGTGCTGATGTTGGACTGCAGGCGCCAGGCCCAGTAGCCGCCGAACGCCAGGACGCCGAGGAGGAGCACAGAGACGACGGCGACCACAGCCTTGACCCAGCGCGGGGCACGGCGGCGCGGCCTGCCGTGGCGGGAACTGGCGGCATACAGCTCGCCTTGGCCCGGATAGGCAACGGGAGCGGAGCCTTCCTGTTCCGGGCCGGGAGATTTTCTGGAACCGAACACGACGAAATGACCTTCGGGAGGGGACAGGTTTCCGCTACCCTACAGGGCCAAGCTGGCAATTCGCCCGGAATCACGGTTTTCCGGCCGCGCCGGTGCCGTCCCCGGGCGGCGGGGGCGTACTCTTTTTCTCGGCGGTACCCGCCCCGGAGATGGGCCCGGCCGTCGAGGAAGCCCGGGGTGCAGGCTGAGGAACGGACAGATGGACACAGGTCAAAAACAACGCAGCGCGGCCCGCCCTGGCCGGCGCGGATGGGGACGATTCACTCTCTGGCTGGAGGATGACTCGCCGGGCCGCCTCCGGCCGCTGATCCTGGCCGTGGTCCTCACGCTCTCGGCGATCGGGCTCGTGGAAGTGGCATCGGCGTCGTCCGTGGAATCTGTGGCGGCAGGAAACAATCCGTACGATCTCCCCCTCAAGCAGGCCATGTGGACCGTTGCGGGCGTGGTGATCATGCTGCTGTTGGCGCGGATGCCGGTCCGACGGATCCGGCGCCTGGGCTGGCCCATGCTGATCGGGTCACTGGTAGCCCTGGTCCTGGTGTTCACGCCACTGGGCATGTCCGTGAACGGCAACCGGAACTGGCTGAGCGTAGCCGGATTCACCGCCCAACCCTCCGAGTTCGCCAAGCTGGCGCTGATTGTCTGGGCCGCGGCCATCCTGGACCGGAAACAAGCCCTGCTGGCGAACTGGAAACATGCGGTGGTCCCGCTGGGCCCCGCCGGCGGGCTGATCATGATCATCGTGGCGTTGGGGCACGACCTCGGCACCACCATGATCATCATGCTGATCCTCGCCGCCACCATGTTCTACGGCGGGGTGCGGATGAAGGTGTTCTCCGTGGCCGGCCTGATCTGCGTCGTGGCCGCCCTGGTCCTCGCGGCAACCAGCGGCAACAGGATGGGCCGGATCTCGTCCTGGCTGGGCATGGGTTCGGACGAGGACGCCCAGGGCATGGGCTACCAGGCGCAGCACGGCGCGTACGCGCTTGCCTCCGGCGGCTGGTTCGGAGTGGGCCTGGGGCAGAGCCGGCAGAAATGGAACTGGATCCCGGAAGCCCACAACGACTTCATCTTCTCCATCCTGGGCGAAGAGCTCGGGCTGGCCGGTACCCTGCTGGTTCTCGGACTGTTCGCGATCCTTGCCATCACCGTCTTCAAGACGATTGCCCGTACCACCGACACTTTCTCGCGGATCGTTGCCTGCAGCGTGATTACCTGGATCCTGGGGCAGGCCGTGATCAACATCGCCATGGTGAGCGGGCTGCTGCCGGTCATCGGTGTCCCGCTGCCGTTCATCTCCTACGGCGGCTCGGCCATGGTCTCCTCCCTCGCCGGCATCGGGGTGATCCTGGCCGTGACCCGGCCCGAACACCCGGACACCAAGTCCCCGGCCAAAGCTCCCGCCCCGGCGAAGCGGGTGAGGGAACACGAGTACCAGCAGTAGCGCCGGGAGGGCTGTTCCGGGAACGCCCATGACGGCCGTCCGCTTCATTGTGGCCTTCGGGATCGTCAGTGCCCTGATGGACATGGTGTACGAGGGCGCTCGGAGCGTCACCGGGCCCTACCTGGGCGCCCTGGGTGCCTCGGCCCTCCTGGTCAGCGTGGTCACGGGGGCGGGGGAGGCCGTCGCCCTGGTCCTCCGCCTCCTGTTCGGGCGCCTCGCGGACCGGCCGGCACTGCGTTGGTCCCTCGCCATCTCCGGCTACGCCCTCACGGCGTTGTCCGTTCCGCTCCTGGGCATCAGCACTGCCCTGTGGATCGCCTGCCTCCTGGTCCTGGCCGAACGGCTGGGCAAGGCCGTGCGGAGCCCTGCCAAGGACACCATGCTGGCTGAGGCCGGTTCCGCCCTGGGCCAGGGCAAGGCCTTTGCGCTGCACGAAGCGCTGGACCAGGTAGGAGCACTGCTGGGGCCGCTCCTGGTGGGCGCGGCCCTCGCCCTGACCGGAAGCTACGGGCCGGGATTCCTGCTGCTGGCCATCCCCGGGCTGGCGGCCATGCTGCTGCTGTTCTGGCTGAAGAACAAGGTGCCCGACCCGGCCGCCTACGAGACCGTCCCGGCCGGGTCGTCCGCGGAGCCCGCCACCCCGCAGGCCGGTACCGCTCGTGAAAACGATGCGGCACCGTCCGGCGGGCTGCCCCGTTGCCCCGGCAGTACTGGCTCTATGCCGCGTTCAGCAGCCTCACCATGTTTGGCTATGCCACGTTCGGGCTGCTCTCATTCCACCTGGTGGAGGCCGGACTGCTGCCGCCCGCCCTGGTCCCAGTCCTGTATGCAGTGGCCATGGGCGTTGACGCTGTGGCGGCCCTGGCCTCCGGGTGGCTCTATGACCGGGTGGGCCTGAAAGTCCTCGTGGTCCTGCCGGTGCTTGCCGCAGCGGTCCCGTGGCTGGGCTTCAGCAACGACACAGTGCTCGCGGTGGCGGGGGTGCTGGTGTGGGGAGCGGCCATGGGGATCCAGGAAAGCACCATGCGGGCCGGCGTCGCAGGGTTGGCACCCGCAGCCCGGCGGGGGAGTGCGTACGGGATGTTCACCGCCTGTTACGGCCTTGCCTGGCTGGCGGGGAGCTTCCTCATCGGCCTGCTCTACGAACAATCAATTCCGGCGTTGGCCGTGACCATCACGGTGGTGCAGGCGGCGGCCCTGGTGATCTTCGTCGTCGTCCGTCCGCACGCCGGCAGGCCTTAGGTCCGGCCGGAAGAGGCGCGGAAGGGACTCAGGCGACGGCACTCTCGATCTCGGGGCACTCACTGCAACGGACCTCCGCAACCAGCGAGCCGGCGTCGTCCTTGCGGAAATGCGTGACGTGCTTAGTGGCCCTGCCGCAGGTGGGGCAGTAGCTCTGGCTTTGTTTTGTCCACATGCATGAATAATACGGAACGCCCCGCCAAAGGGAAGATCGGGGAGCCGAACTATGTGGATGCCCGCAGCTGATTTTCATCAGATCTTGACCAAACCTGCTGGCGATCCTTCGGTAAACGCTGAGATTCGGCGCGTAGCTTGGGCTCATCAGGCAGTTTCAGTGGCACGAACGGAGCGCAGGGCAATGACCATTACCGATTACTTCGTGGCTCTCGGCGGCATGTTGGCTTCCCTCGGAGCTGCCGGGCTCGTCGCGGCCGGACTCATCCGGGCGCGGGCGCGCCACTAAAATCCCTCCGGGCAGGGGAGTGCCGCTATCCCTCCGCGTAGTCCTCAGGCAAACGCCGGGGGGTCAAACCGGGTACCGGCGGCGCCGCTGGGCATGGTGCTGAGGATGCTGTCCGCAACGCTGCGGACCTTGAGGTTGCGGTGCCGCGACGCCCCGGCGAGCTTGCTGAAGGCCTCGGGGTAGGAGCAGCGGTTTTGTGCCATCAGCACGCCGCAGGCTACATCAATGGAGGTCCTGCTCTCCAGCACCTGCTTCAGGTTGTCCCCCGAGCGGATGACGCCGTGGACGTCCAAGGCAAGCTTCAGGCTCTGTGAGGCCACTCCGGCAAACCAAGCCGCCTCGTTGGTGATCCGGGTGATGAAGGCGTAATTGCCGTGGGCCAGGAACACCAGGGCTCCCGAGGAACCGGGCCGCAGTTCGAGGGGGAGGGCCAGCGCCGCCCCGTATCCGCCATCCAGCAACCGGTGACGGTACGCTTGCCAGCGCGCGGGGGAACCCGTGGGGTTGACCACCACGGGTGCTGACAACGCCACGCCCAGCGCTGTGGGCCCGTCTCCGTGTTCCTCCTCAGCTGCTGCGAAGCGGGCTGCGCCCGGCGTGCTGCCGGCACCGGCGGCGTAGGTTCGCTGCCGGTGCAGCACGGCGCCGCACTCGATCGTTGAGCCGGCCGTCGTACTCAGCCACCTGGCCCCTGCGTCGGCGAGTGTCTGCAGGGAGCCGGCGTCGTCCTCGGTACCTGTTATCAGGTCCAGCAGGAACCCTTGCCGTTCGGGTCCCCTGTTATGCGCCGGGCCAACCGCCACCCCGCACCCCCATTCAAGTCGTACCCCGTGGCATCGGCTGCCGCAGGTTTCCTTGCAATTTATTGGGCGGTCAGGGCGTGTGCACGAGTAGCCGGTACTCTACTTTTTCCGGTGACCGGCGCAGGTACTTGCCCGGGCTCTTCGAGGGCCGGACCGGCGGATGGGCTACGATAGATTCGTTAGACAGCCAAGCAAGTAGGATATCGAAGGAATTCGCATGAACCCGCATGGTGCAAGCGAAGGCTACTCGTACCCCACCCTGGAAGACACAGAGCCCAGGGCCGTTGATGTGATCAACGCCCTCCGGGAGTTCCGCACATCCGAAACCGCCATGCGCCGGCGCACGCGCTCGTCGCCCGCCATGGGGGAGACCGACCTCCTGGCCTTGCGGTACCTCATTGACGCTGAAGCCGCCGGCGTGGGAGTCCGCCCCACGGAACTGGCGGGCAGGCTGGGTATCACCTCCGCGTCCATGACCACGCTCGTGGACCGGTTGGTTGCCAGTGGCCATGTAACGCGTGAACGCCACCCGTCGGACCGCCGCGCCATCATCCTCCGGCCCGCACCCGGCGCCGACGAGGAAGTCCGGCATAACCTCAACCAGATGCATAAGCGCATGCTCGAGGCCGCCGAGTCCCTGTCGCCGGACGAGATCAAAGCGGTGATGCACTTCCTGATGCGCATGCGCGAGGCGGTGGACGCCGTCAACATGGCCCCGCATGTTGGATCCCGGTAGACAACGAAGTAATCCTAGTTAGACTAGCTACATTGTTAGTGAACTATCGGATGGTGGATCGAATGACTGCAGTACTTGAACCTCAGGCGGCCGGGCACTCGATCCCGGTGACGATAGACACCCAGACTCCCGTCCAGCCCGCGGAAAGCCCGGCGCTGGAGCAAACGGCACCCGCGGCCCCCATGCACTGTGGCGTGGAGATGACGGCTGCCCCGGTCCCCATTGCTTCCCTCGGCTGGGCGCCACTTGAGCTCGGCTCCTCCGAATGGTCCTGCCCCTGCGGATACCGGATGGATAGCGAACCCGCCGGAGATCCGCTGGAAGCAGTCCGGCTGGCCTCCGCGAGGGTGGAGAGCATTCAGTGGGAGCTGGATGCCGCGCAGGAAGGGTTTGCCAATGCCGTGCGCAGCGCTTCCCGGCTGGGTGCCGCGCCGGACGCCCTGAGCGATGCGGCAGGCCTGACCGAGCCGGAACTGCGGGAGTTCCTCGCCGGCAGTGACCGGTTGCTGTAGCTCCAGGCCGCTGTCCGAACAGGACCCCGCCCCGGAAGAAAGCTTTGACGTCACGAAGTGCAGCCACCCGTCTGTTCGGGTGCAGCTGCACTTCGTGGGTTAAAGCGGTAAAGAAGAATATAGTCGGCCGGCTCTGGCCCGATCAGGGGGCGCGGCGAGCGGCCGGAACGCGCTATGCGGCCTGGCGGGCGGGCGTCGCGGCACGATGCCGCCGGTCAGCCAGCACGCTGATGGTGCAGGGTGCCTGGCCGGGATCGATCTTGGCCGGCAGGTGCCTGGACCGGGCGGCGGACCGGAGCATTTCCAGCGCATCCTCATCCACCCAGGCGCTGGAGATATCAAGCTCCAGGTCCAGGCCCCCTTTGAGGGAGTTGGCACGCTTGGCTACGACGTAGAGTGCGTTGATGCTGTGGATGGTGATATGCCCCTTTGCAATCACCTGGGCCCTGCTGTGGTCCAAGTCAATGCGGACCACGATATTAAGCTTCGAATTCACGTTGTAAAGCCTTCCCCGGCATTGGCTGCGACGCTGCAGCTTCTTGCATGGCCTGTTTGCTAAGCCTCAACCAGATTAGGGACAGAATGTGATGTGCGCAACACCGTGGCCTCTATGACATCGAAGCGAACGTTGGCCCTTCCGCTCTGATCCGTGATGTGATCAAGGCACGCCCCAGTAGCACCGCCTCCGAAGGACACCCCATGAGCAAAGAACAGCTGATCATTATCGGTTCCGGCCCGTCCGGCTACACCGCCGCCATTTACGCCGCCCGCGCCGGACTGAACCCGCTGGTCCTGGCCGGCTCCGTCACGGCCGGCGGTGCCCTGATGAACACCACCGAAGTGGAGAACTTCCCCGGTTTCCCGGGCGGCATCCAAGGCCCGGAGCTGATGGACGGCCTGCAGCAGCAGGCGGAAAAGTTCGGCGCCCGCATCGAGTACGACGACGCCACGTCCGTTGAGCTCAAAGGCCCCGTCAAGCGCGTGGTCACCGGCGGCGGGGAGACGTACGAGGCGCAGGCAGTCATCCTGGCCACCGGCTCGGCCTACAAGGAGCTCGGCCTGCCGGAGGAGAAGAAGTTCAGCGGACACGGCGTCTCCTGGTGCGCCACCTGCGACGGGTTCTTCTTCCGCGACCAGGACATCATCGTCGTGGGCGGCGGCGACTCCGCCATGGAGGAAGCAACTTTCCTGACCCGCTTCGGCAAGACCGTCACCGTGGTGGTCCGCAAGGGCGAACTGCGGGCCTCCCGCATCATGGCGCAACGGGCCAAGGACAACCCCAAGATCCGGTTCGCCTGGAACTCCGCGGTCAGCGCCATCCACGGCGACGGCAAGGTCACCGGCGTGACCCTCACGGATACCCGCACCGGCGAAACCCGGCACCAGGACGCCACCGGCATCTTCGTGGCCATCGGGCACCTGCCGCGGACCGAACTCGTGGCCGGCCAAGTGGATCTGGACGAGGAGGGCTACATCAAAGTGGATGCCCCCACCACCTGCACCAACCTCTCCGGAGTCTTCGCCTGCGGCGATGCCGTTGACCACCGGTACCGGCAGGCCATCACTGCGGCCGGCACCGGCTGCGCGGCTGCCCTGGACGCGGAACGCTTCCTGGCAGCCTTGGAGGACGCGGCCAGCATCGCGACTGCGTTGGTGGAGGAACCGACGCACAACTGAGGCAGTCCGGCGGCGGGCCCCCGGGGTCAGACCACTTCGGGGAGCCTGCCCGTTAATACAGAGACCGGAGCGGCGGACCAGCGCTCGCGTTCGGGCTCGTAGGAGATCACCATCGACGCGTCGTTCTCGCGAGCCTCGTCGATGGCCAGCAGCAGGGCATCCTCCATGTGCCGGGCATACTCCAGGCGCTCCGGCAGGGAACCCTGCAGGCCGGCGTCGTCAATCAGCACGTGGCCCTTGCCGTCCACAATGACCTTCAGTGAATACCCGCGGTCCTCGTGCAAGGACCCCCGGGTGGACGCAATCTCGGTGACCCGGTCTGCCCGGACCAGCCCGTTGCCCAGAGTGCGAACCCACACTTCACCCATGAAATGACCTCCCCTTGGCGGTGGGCACGAATCAGCGCCCCATAAGGCGAACGCTACTCCTCGCCGGCCCTTTTGTGACCCCTGTATTTTTACCGCCGGGCCGCACGCGGGCTGGGGACCTTCGGCACTTTTGGCATGCGGTTGGGCCAGGGGATGGTGGTGCCATGGCGGACAGGACTTCCACCGGCGGGAGCGGCAACATTGGCTCCGCAGTGGTCAATGCCCTGCTCCTGTACGCGATCAACATCTGGCCCGGGTGGCAGGTGCTGCCCTTCCTCACCTCCGGCATGGTCCGCGTCCTCGACCTCATCAACGCGTCCCTGGTCGCCGGCATCGTGGTGGGCGTGGTCTGCGTCCTGATCCGTGCCCGGGCCCTTTTGGCCGTGGGAAACCTGGTGGCGCTGGGCTTCGGCATGGCCGCCATCATACGCGTCTGGGAAGTCTTCCCCTTCGACTTCACGGGCGGCTGGACCGGCTGGCCGGTGCTGGTCCGGGTGCTCCTGCTGATAGCCATGGTGGGCTCGGTCATCGGGGCCGTGGCGGAGCTGGTCAACCTGGTCCGTGCGTTGGCGGGCATCGAGCCCCGGCCCAGGAAACGCTAGGGGCCCGGGGCTCTGCCACACCCCATCCCTCGCGCCACACCCCTGATGCATTGGCGGCGGCCATAGGATAAATCTGATGACTTCCCCGGATGACGCCCAGCCCTTCAACCTGCGCAGTATTGCCGTCGCCGCGTTCGGTCCCACGTTGCTCTTCGGAATCGGCCAAGGTGCCATCCTCCCGGTGGTGGCATTGTCGGCCCGCGAGCTGGGCGCATCCGTGGCCGTGGCAGCCCTCATCGTGACCCTCATCGGCCTGGGCTCCTGGTTCTTCAACCTGCCCGCGTCACTGGTGACCCTGCGCTTCGGAGAGCGCTGGTCCATCGTGGGCGCCGCCGTCGCCGCCGGCCTGGCCCTCGCCGCCGCCGCCACCTCCGCCCTGGCCCCGAACGGACTCTGGCTGCTGGCCGTGGCGATGACCGTCGTCGGGATGTCCGGTGCGGTGTTCGGCCTGGCCCGGCAGAAATACCTCACCGAGGCCGTGCCCGTGGCGTACCGTGCCAGGGCGCTGTCCACCTTGGGCGGCGTGAACCGCATCGGCGTGTTCATCGGCCCCTTCGCGGGCGCGGCCGTGATGCAGTTCTTCGGCATCGCCGGCGCATACTGGGTGGGCGTGGTGGCCATGGCCGCCGCAGCCCTGCTTTCCCTCACCATCCCGGACCTGGCGGTACCGGACGCTCCGCCGGGCGGGGACGGTGCCGCCCAGCCCACCCTCCGGAGCGTCGCGGTCTCGCACGCGGGCGTGTTCCTCTCGCTGGGCGTGGGCATCCTGCTGCTCAGCGCGCTGCGGTCCTCCCGGCAGGTGGTGATCCCGCTCTGGTCCGACCATCTAGGCATGGACGCCACCTCCGCGTCCCTGATCTACGGCCTCTCCGGTGCGATCGACATGCTGGTGTTCTATCCCGCCGGCAAACTGATGGACCGCAAAGGCCGGCAATGGGTGGCCATCCCGTCCACGCTGCTCATGGGAACCGCGCTGCTGCTGATCCCGCTCACCGGATCCTTCACGGGACTGCTGCTGGCGGCGCTGCTGATCGGCTTCGGCAACGGCATCAGCTCCGGGCTGGTGATGACCCTGGGAGCGGACTTCTCGCCGGACCGCGGCCGCGGCCAGTTCCTGGGCCTCTGGCGGTTCATGGCGGACGCCGGGTCCACCGGCGGCCCGGTGCTCCTGTCCGGGGTGACGGCCCTGGCGTCCCTGGGGCCGGGGATCTCAGCCACGGGCATCCTGGGGTTCGCGGCGGCGGCCGTGTTCGCCGTCGTCCTTCCCCGCCTCAAGCACCGCCGGAACTACTGACGCCGGCAGGCTATTCTCGACACATGACCGACCCCGGCGTGAGCGCCCGCACCAGCCCCCTGCACAAAGCCGTGTGGTGGGCCCAGGACTATGCCTATGCCACCGGCTGGCAGGTCCGGGGGTTCCTCTCCCGCGTGCAGCCGGCCTCCTTCCGGACCGGCACCCTCCAGCCCGTGGTGATCATCCCCGGCGTCTACGAAAACTGGCAGTTCATGATGCCGCTCATCCGGGCCATCCATGATGCCGGGCACCCAGTGCACGTGGTCACGGTGCTGCAGCGCAACAAACTCAAGGTGCCGGACGCCGCCAGGCTGGTGGCCCAGCACCTGGAGGAGGCGGGCCTGCACAACGCCATCCTGGTGGCCCACAGCAAGGGCGGGCTGATCGGCAAATACACCATGCTGTCCCTGGACCCCGAGCACCGGATCGACCGGATGATCGCCGTGTGCGCACCATTCTCCGGTTCCCGCTACGCCCGGTACATGCTGCTGCCCAGCCTGCGGATCTTCTCGCCGCGCAACGCGCTGACCTTGCAGATGGCGCGCGAGCAGACCATCAACAGCCGCATCACGTCCCTGTACGGCCCGTTCGATCCGCACATCCCGGAGGGCAGCGTGCTCCCCGGCGCCACCAATATCGAGTTGCCCGTGGCCGGGCACTTCCGGATCCTTGGCGACCCCGGGACCGCGAGGATCATTGTGGAGCAGCTGAGCCTTCCGGCCTGACCGCACCCGGTGCTGCCTCTGCAGATGCTGCTGCCGCGATCCGGCCGGCGATGAATTCTGCGTCGCGGCCCACGCCGTGGACCATTGAGGAGGCGAGCGAATGCTGGAAGGTGGCGCCGAGGAAGTAGAGTCCGGGCTGGGCGGTGGCCACGCCCCGCTCTTGGGCCGGCTGGCCGTCGGCGCCCATTACGGGCAGGTCGATCCAGTCCAGGTCCGGAGTGAATCCGGTGCACCAGATGACGTTGGCCACTGCCAGTGTCCTGCCGTCAGCCAACAGCGGCAGGCCGTCTTTGACGCCTTCCGTCCTGGGAACACGTACGACGCCGGCACGCACCAGGTCCCGGTCCTTCACCCTGACCAGTGGTCCGCTGTGCGAGAGCACGCGGGGCCGGGCCTTCCGGCCGGCGGGTGTGCCGAGCGTCAGGATATGGGAGAAGGCGAAGAAGACGGCAAGTGTCAGCGGGCGGGCGGCGACGGCGTCGACGCGCCAGGGGATTTCGCCCGGATGGCGGCCTGACAGGTAGGCGGTGCGGGTGGAGGCAAGTTCCAGGGCGATGTCCGCACCGGAATTGCCGGCGCCGACCACCAGGGCCGGTCCCGGCGCGAGGTCACGGGGACTCCGGTAGCTCCCGGCCGTCAGCTGCCGGATGGCCGGGCTGAGCTGCCCGGCGAAGGCGGGAATCCGGGGTTTCCGGTCCCAGCCGGAGGCGACCACCACGTTGTCGGCTTCGAACCGCCGGCCGCCGGCGTCGATGACGAAACCGTGGCTGTTGTGGCCGAGGCCGGTGACCCGGACATTGTGCCGGACCGGCAACCCGAACTCTTCAACATAACGGCCCAAGTATTCGGCGAACTCTTCGCGGGAGGGGAAGGACCATTGCGGGGCGGGGAAGCGGCTGCCGGGCAGGGCATCGTAGCGGGCCAGGGTAAAGAGCCTGAGGGACTCCCAGCGGGCGCGCCAGCTGTCACCGGCTGCCGCCTGTTCATCCAGGATCACAAACGGCCGGTTGAGGCGGCCAAGGTGGTATCCCATGGCCAGGCCTGCCTGGCCGCCGCCGATGACCACGGTGTTGAAGCGCTCCGACATGGTGTCCTGCCCTTCCGTCCGTGCCGCTTCGCCGCGGTCCCGGGCTTCCTGCTACAATTCATCCGAATGGCATTCGGATGAATAAAGGCTAGGCCCGTCGATGAGTGAAGTCAATGCCCAGGCGCGCCGCTACAACTCCCCGTTGCGGCGGGAACAGGCGGCGGCAACCCGGGACGCGGTGCTCTCCGCTGCCCGGGACCTGTTCGTGGGCGAGGGGTACCGGTCCGCCACCGTTGCGGCCATCGCCCGGCGGGCGGGTGTCGCCGTCGACACGATCTACGCCACGATCGGGCGGAAGCCGGACCTCCTGCGCGGGGTGGTGGAAGCGGCGATCTCGGGGACCGGCCAGGCCGTCCCGGCCGAGCGCCGGGACTATGTGATCCGCATACGCGAGGCGACGGGGGCGGCCGAGAAGATCTCCCTGTACGCCCAGGCCTTGGCACGCATCCAGCCCCGGCTGGCGCCGGTGTACGAGGCGCTCCGCGATGGGGCCGGCACCGATCCGGACTGCGGTGCCTTGTGGCGGGAGATCTCGGACCGGCGCGCGGCCAACATGCGCCAATTCATCGCGGACCTCGCCACGACGGGGAAGCTCCGCACGGACCTGCCGGCCGAGGAACTCGCCGACGCTGTATGGAGCATGAACGGGCCGGAGTACTGGGGGCTGCTGGTGGGCCAGCGCGGCTGGGATCCGGAACGGTTCGCCGGATGGCTGGGCGATGCGTGGTGCCGGCTGTTGCTGGACCGGCCCTGAGCCTCGCTGCAGCCGCCCCTTAACTGAAACGCTCCTCCGGAAAGCCTTGTCAGCCTTCCGGAGGAGCGCAACTAAAGCGTCCCGGACGGTATCAGCCGTCGGAGCCCGCCGGGGTGGTGGTGGCGGTGTAGCCCTCAAGCTTCAGTGCCGCCTGGGCATACTTCTGGTCGAACGTATCCGCCATGTTGACCTTGGAGGTATCAACGCCAATCGTCTTCTCCTCGTCAAAGACTGTCTTGGGCCCGCCGGCGGGCATGATGCCGTCAGGGAGGAACTGGCCCTTGTCCTGGTCCAATGCCTTGACGTAATCGTCCTTGCTGATGGTGCTGTTCTGGACGAAAGCCGGCGGCAGCTTGTCCGCGATCTCCTGGGCCGAGTGGGTGCTGATCCAGTGCATGGTGTCCACGAGCGCATCCACCACCTTCTGGGCTTCATCCTGGTGGCTGTTGACCCAGTCCGCCTGGGCGAGCAGGCCTGCGGACGGCAGCGAACTGCCGAGGGCCGCCTTGGCGCCATCCGCCGTAGCCAGGTCAATGGCGGGAACCGCAAGGTTCTTGGCCTCGAGGGCGCCCACTGTTGGCTGGGTGGTCATGACGCAGTCGGCGGACCCGCGCTGGATGGCCGCGATGGCGGTGGCGCCGGCACCGACGGCGATGGTCTGGTAGTCGCTCTTGGACAGGCCGGCCTTGGACGCAATGAACTGGGTGAGTTCGTCGGTACCGGAGCCGAGGTCCGTGACGCCGACCGTCTTGCCCTTGAGGTCGGCTCCGGAGTGGACGTTGGCCTTCGGGCTGCACATGATGCGCTCGCCGGGGGCGCCGGAGAGCTGGATGAGGTTGGTGACCTTCTTGCCTTTGGCCTGGAAGTCCACGGTATGGATGTACCACGCTCCTGCCATGTCCACCTGCCCGGACGCCATGGCCTCCTCCGCACCGACGCCGCCCTGCTGCTCGGTGGAGAGTTCCATCTTGACCCCGTACTTCTCGTAGTAGCCCAGCTGCTGGGCCAGTTGGTACGGGAGGTAGATCTGCTTGTCGATGCCGCCCACCATCATCTTCACTGTGGGCATGGAACTGGTGTCGGCGGAGGCGCTGCCGCCGGCGGACCCGCCGCTGGAGGCAGGGGTGGAACTGCTGCCGCAGGCTGCCAGGCTGAGGGCAACCGCTCCGGCGGCTGCAGCGGCAAGAATAGGGCGCTTCATCATCATTGTTTTACGCATCCTTTTGTTTGTCCCGATCGGGACATGGGTGGCGGGTTTAGGGGCAGTGCGGGTTGGAAAGCTGGGTCCGGGGTCAGATGGCCTGGGCCTCGGAACGGTTCGGCGGGCGCCATTTGAGGAGCCTGTGCTCAAGGAGGTTGATCAGGGATTCGGCAAAGAGCGTGACGACGGCGATGATCACCATGCAGGCGAAGACCGTATTCGGATCGAAGGTCCCCTGCGCCTGGCTGATGATCAGGCCGATGCCTTTCTGCGCGCCGAGCACCTCGGCCACAAGCGCTCCGATGATGGCGAAGCCGAAAGCGGTGTGCAGGCTGGCGATAATCCACGTCATCGCGGAGGGAATGGTCACGTGCATCGCCACCTGGTACGGCGAAGCGCCGAGCACCCGCACATTCGCCACCAGGTTCTGGTCCACCTCACGGACGCCCTGGAAAGCGTTGAAGAACACCACGAAGAAGACCAGCACGGCCGCGAGCAGGATTTTCGGGAAGACCCCGAGGCCGAACGCCACGATGAAGATCGAGCCGAGCACGATGCGCGGAATCGAATTCACGATCCGGATGTAGGGCCCGACGACGGCAGACAGGTACTTGTTGGACCCCAGGAGGATGCCGAGGATCACGCCGACGAAGGTTCCCAGCAGGAAACCAAAGAACGCCTCCTGCGCGGTGACCCCCAGGTTCTCCCAGATGGTGCCGAACGCCGTCCCTTCGGTGAAGAGCTTGACCAGGCTGTCCCAGATTTCGGAGGGTTGGCCGAAGAAGAATTTGTCCACCCATCCTTCCGTGGTGAACCACTGCCAGCCGCCCACCACCGCGACGGCCAGGACCACCCGGCCGATCCAGATGGACGTGGTGCGGCGCCGGGCTTTGATCCGGCCGACGCTCTTCGCTGCTGTTTCTGGTTCCACTGGCGTCTCGCTTTTGCGGGTTTCGGGGTGGGCAACGGTTGTCATGCCGCACCTGCCGTCAGGGCATAGGCGCGGGTGACTTCGTCCTTCAGGGATTCCCAAATACGGCCCTGGAGTTCCAGGAAGCGCTCCTCGTGCCGGATTTCCTGGACATTGCCGCGGGGCCGGGGAAGGTCGATGTCGAAGACGTCCTTGACGGACCCGGGGCTGCTGGTCATGATGACCACCCGGTCCGAGAGCGCCACCGCCTCGTCCAGGTCATGGGTGATGAACAGGACCGAGGGCCGCAGTTCCTCCCAAAGCTTGAGCAGTTCGTTCTGCATGATGGCCTTCGTCTGCACATCGAGTGCTCCAAACGGCTCGTCCATGAGGAGGATCCGCGGATTGTTAATAAGCGCCGCCGCCATGGCCACGCGCTTGCGCATACCGCCCGAAAGCTGGTGCGGATACCGGTCCTCGAAACCGGCCAGGCCCACCCGGCGCAGCCAATCCCGGGCAAGGTCCGTGGCCTGGCGCTTCGGCATGCCGAGAAGGATGGGCCCCATCATGACGTTGCTGAGGACGCTCTTCCAAGGAAACAGGGCGTCCGCCTGGAACATGTAGCTCACACCGTCGGTGATGCCTTCCACCAGGTTGCCGCCCACCCTTACCGAACCGGCACTCGGCTGCTCCAGGCCGGAGACCTGGGCCAGGGTGGTGGACTTGCCGCAGCCCGTAGGTCCGACGATCGAGCAGAACTGTCCGGCCTCGACGGTCACCGTCACATCACGGATGGCCGTGAAGGTTTCGCCTTTCGGCGTCAGGTAGCGCTTCGTCAGGCCGGACACTTCGATCCGCGCCCCTTCGGCGGCCTTCTGCGGAGGCCCGGGCGGCCTGGGTGTGGGGGTGCTGTCCATTGCAAGACCTCGCTGTCTCTTGTCCATGTAGTTCGGGTTAGTGATGGTGGTCACTGGAACTGTGTGAAGCTTAGGAAGTGATCATTCCGGGCAGAAAGACTTCCGTAAGATGTGTGCTTTAGCCGCAAAAGTGCACGTTTTGTGCATTTTCTGCACCCATGCAAAATCCGTGCGTCCGGGGCCGCGATGAGCACCGAATCCGCGGTGCGCAGGCCACGGGCCGGCAGGCGTTTCACAACGCTGACCGCCCAAATCCTGCTTGCCTCGCTGTCGCTGCTGATCTTCACCGTGGCCTTGGGCGGTTTCCTCTTTTCGATGATCAGCAACCAGACGCTCGACCAGCAGTACCAGCTGCGCGCCCTCGGAATTGCGACCACCACAGCGCAGATGTCCGAGATCCGCTCCGCAGTGGCCTCCGGGGACCCCGGCCACCTCATCAACGGGATTGCCCGCCAGGTCATGGCAGCCGCCGGGACCGATTACGTCGTCGTCACCGACCGGGAGGGGATACGGTTCTCGCACCCGGATCCAGCGTTGATCGGCCACCGGCTGGAAGAACCCGTGGCGGTCCTGGACGGCCAAACCCACGTCGGTTTCGACCCCGGAAGCCTGGGCCGCTCCGCGAACGCCAAGGCCCCCATTTTTGGTGCCGGCGGCTCGGTGGTGGGCCAGGTCTCGGTGGGGATCGAGGACACCCAGGTCCTGAGCAACCAGATGCAGAACATCTGGCTGATCACGGGCTTCTCCGCCTTGGTCCTGGCCTTGGGCATCGTGGGCTCCCTGCTCCTCTCGCGGCGCATCAAGCGGGTCACGTTCGACCTGGAGCCAGCCGAGATCGCTTCCCTCCTCCAGGAACGTGAGGCTTTGCTCCACGGAATCCGGGAGGCCGTCGTCGGCCTGGACGACGACGGCAAGGTGACGGTGATCAACGAGGAGGCCCGGCGGCTGCTCCACCTGGAAGGGGAGGCCCTGGGGAAACCCATTGCCGAGCTGCTGCCGCATGGCCGCCTGCGGGACCTGCTGGCCGGCCGGCTCCCCGGCGCCGACCAGGTGGCGCTCACCGAGGATGCCCTGCTGGTTGTCAACAGGATGCCGGTGGCCACCGCCGGCCGCAGCATCGGGTCAGTGGTAACCCTTCGGGACCGCACCGAAATCGAAGGCCTGGTGCGTGACCTTCACTCGATCCAAGGTTTGATGGAGGCCATGCGGGCCTTGGAACATGAGTACGCGAACCGGCTCCACATTGTTGACGGCCTGCTGGAAATGGGGGACCTGGACCAGGCCAAGAAGTACGTCTCGCAGGTATCAACCATGTCCAGGTCCTTGGGGGAAAGGCTGCGCGCCAGCATTTCCCCGCCGGAGCTGGCTGCCTTGCTGCTGGCCAAGGTGGCCGTCGCCGCCGAACAAGACGTGCAGATGGAGGTGACCGCCGACTCCAGGCTGGAACATCCGGAGGCCGATCCCACCGAGCTGGTAACCATCGTTGGCAACCTCCTCGACAACGCCGTGGACGCGCTGGCGAATACGCCGCGGCCCCGCCGCGTGACGGTACAGTTCGACGACGCGGACGGCGTCTTCATCGCCGTCCGGGACAACGGGCCCGGCATCCCTGCCGACAAGCTTGACCAGGTCATGGTGGACGGATACTCAACCAAGGATCCCCGGCCCGGCATGCGTCGAGGCATCGGGCTGGCCCTGGTGAGCAGGATCGTGCGCAGGGCAGGGGGAACACTGGATGTGTTTCCAGGTCCCGGCGGTAACTTTGAGGTGTGGCTGCCGGCAAAGACGCAGGCAGCGGTTGAAGACAGGAGTGCCGGCGTTGATTAAGACGCTCGTCGTGGATGACGATTTCCGGGTTGCGGGCATCCATGCGGCCAGGGTGGAGCGGGTGGACGGATTCGAGTGCGTCGGCCAGGTCTACAGTGCCGCAGCCGCACGGGATGCCATAGTCCGTCTGAACCCGGACCTCCTCCTGCTGGACATCCACCTGCCGGACGAGGACGGACTCTCCCTCCTCCGGTCCCTGCAATCAGCCGGAACCCAGATCGACAGCATCGTGATCACCGCCGCGCAGGACCTGGCCACCGTCAAATCCGCGATGACCAGCGGCGCCATCTACTACCTGGTCAAGCCCTTCGGATTCGACCGCCTCCGCACGCAGCTGGAGGCCTACAGGAAGTGGCGCGAGGAGCTGGAAGCCGTTTCGACGGCAAACCAGGCAACCATCGACAACCTCTACAAGGCACGGTTGGCAGGGATCAAGGCGTCGGCTCCGGCCCCGCGCCTCCAGCCCACCATGCAGAAAGTGTTCGACGCCGTCCGGGCCGCCCGCGGGCCCGTCAACGCCGCGGAAATTGCCGAGCAGCTTGGCGTCAGCAGGCCAACCGCCCAGCGCTACCTGAGCACCCTGGAACGAAAGGGCCTCCTGGTCCTGGACCTGGCCTACGGCAGTACAGGCCGGCCGATGAATTCCTACACGGTCTCCTGACTGCCGCACTGACCGGCCGGCCGCCGGTGCAAGCTCGCCGCTGTTGATATAACCGCAGGTCAAGCACCAGTTGAAATTTCAAATACCTTGAGCATTTGTTGACTCTTTACCCCCTCACTTCCTGAGCTTGGCACTGCAAAGTAAGTCCCAGCTAGACAAAACGAACACCGCAAAGTCTGAGGGGACATCATGAAGAACAGCACTCTGGTCAAGGGAACTGCCGCTATCGCCGTTGGCGCCGCACTGCTGCTGGGCGGCGGAGGAACCCTGGCCAACTGGAACGCAGAAGCAACCGCCGCTCCCGGCACGATCGTTGCCGGTGACCTGAACGTGGTCAAGAGCGTCAACGGTGTGTGGAAAGACCGTAACGGCGCCACCATTGACATCAGCACCTACAAGGTGGTCCCGGGCGACAAGCTCACGTTCACCCAGGACCTGACCGTGACCCTGACGGGCAACAAGATGGCCGCCAACGTTGCCACCACCGGCATCAACGCCACCAACGGCTTCACGCCGGCCAACGTCTCGGTGAGCGCTCCTGTGCTCACGGTGGGCGGCACGGCCGTCGCCAACCCGCTCAAGCCCACGCAAACGGGCGCGGACCAGACGGTCACCGCAACCATCACCTTCGAATTCCTGTCCACCACCACCGGCCGCGCGGACACCACCGCGACCTACAACTTCAACAATGTGGCCTTCCAGCTGACCCAGGTAACCCAGTCCGGCCTCTCCTAGCCTGACGTGGCCGGGTGGCCCCAGGGCCACCCGGCCGGCAGTACCAGGAAACAGGACCAGGAGGAAACCACATGCGCATCACGCGCTCACTGAAGGCGGCGGCATTGATCGCCGCTGCCGTGGTCCTGGGACTGTTCACCGTGCAGGGAACATTTGCCCTCTGGAACGCGTCCGCGGTGGCCGCTCCCGGCACCGTATCCGCGGCCTCGTTCGACGTGGCGCTGACGGCGGTCAACTCCGGCACCACCACGAACATGACCCTGGCCAACGGTGCCGCGGCGAACCTGGCATTGTCTCCAGCAGGCACGCTCGGGCCCGGGAGCCCGGTCTCCGGGGGAGTAATGGTCACCAACAACACCAACGCCGGCGGCCAGTTCAACACCGCCACCACGGTGGGCCAGCCAACAGTGGCCAACACCGGCGGTGGAACGCTGGCCTCCTACATCATCGTGAGCGCGAAGACCGCCGTTTCCGCCACGGAGTGCAGCTCCGGCACCGGCTACGCGCAGATCGGCACCAGCGGCCTCGTCTCGCCCACAGTGGGCAAAGGCGGGTCCACCATCTTCTGCTTCCAGGTCAGCCTCGCCTCCACCGCCCCGTCAACAGTGAAAGGACAAGCAGTGACCATCTCCCTTCCACTCACCGCACGTCAACTCTGCGGGGTGCCCAGTGGCTGCTGACCTGACCGAACGCCTGCTCGGCGGAGACACCGGACCCGACGCTCCCGCAGCCGAACCAAAGCCGGCACGCGGGCGCAAAGGCGCCTGGGCCGCCGTCGGACGCATTCTGAGCATGGCGGCGATGCTGGTGGCGCTCTTTGCCGCCCTTGTCCTGATCGTGGTGCCGGTGGCGACCGGCTCGCAGACCTACACCGTGCTGACCAAGTCCATGGCGCAGCACTACCCGCCCGGCACCTTCATGGTGATGAAACCGGTGCCGTTCGACGAACTCAAGTACGGCGACGTCATCACCTTCCAGCTGTACTCTGGCCGCCCCGACGTGGAAACGCACCGGATTGTCGGCTTTGGTTCCACCCAGTCCGGCGAGAAGACGCTCATCACCAAGGGCGACAACAACGGGGCCAACGATCCCGAGCCCATCCGGGCCATCCAGGTCAAAGGCAAGCTGTTCTACGCCGTCCCGTACGTCGGTTTCGTGGCCAACTTCCTGGGCAATTCGGACCGGGAAATATGGACGGTCATCGCGGCCGTGGCACTGATCGGCTACGGCTCCATCACGGTCTACAAGTCCGTGCGCAAGGCCCGCAAGCAGGATGACCCCGCTGCCGAGGCCGCCTAAATGCGGCGGCTGAAGAGCATTCCAGGCGCCACGCTCGCGGTGGGGGCATTCGTACTCACTGTGCTGCTGGGCGTCGGCGGCGGCACGGCCTCGGCCCTCTGGCAGCAAAGCGCGACGGCGAGCATGGCCGTCACGGCGTCCGGCACCTGGCCTGCCAACAAGTTTTCCGGATTCACGTGCACCAACGACAGCCCGCGAATTACGGCCACCCTGTCGGCGGTAGGCTCGACGACGCCAACGGCACTCAGCTACGCCGCCCTCCAGTCGAACGGCACCTACGGGCCGGCCTACACCGAATCGGTGAGCCTGGGAACGACCAGCACGGTCACCCTGACCATCGCGTCGCAGATCGTCGTGGCCAACAGGACCACCACTCCGTTGACCATCCGTGTGACAGCGACGTACGCGGACCAGTCACAGACCACGGCCTCGGCCACAGTCTCGCTTGAGCAAGGAAACAACAGCAACAAAGTCACCTGCCTGTCCACCACGTTCTAGGCACCTGGCTTTCCCGCCAGCTCGGCGGAAGAAGGTGCCGCTGCAACCCCCCACGCAGTGGCACCTCCTCCCGCCGAGCTGGCCTGGCGACACCCACATTCGTTGGCGACCCGGAGCCGCTCTCCCGCCCCGGATATGTGGGGCGCGCAGGGGAAAATGCGCCGCGAAAATGGGTTTGCGCGTCGGTAGACTGCGCTCATGTCATCCCGAATCAGTGAACTCGTCCTGAATTGCGCCGACCCCGAACTGCTTGCACGGTTCTGGTGTGGAGTCCTTGGCTACGTCGAGCTGGACCGTGAGGAGGGCTCGATCGAAATCGGGCCGGCGGCAGGGTTCGGCGGACTTCAGCCCACCATCATCTTCAGCCCCAGCAGCAACCCGCGTGTGGGGCGGCTCCCGCTGCACATCGACATCAACCCGGTGGACCGGGACCAGGATGCCGAACTGGAACGGTTGCTGGCACTGGGAGCGCGTCCGGCCGACGTCGGGCAGACCGGCCGCGAGCAGTGGCATGTCCTGCAGGACCCGGAAGGCAACGAGTTCTGCCTCCTTCGCAGGCGGCTCGAACCCTGAGCGTGGGCGGCGGCGGATACTGGAGTGCCTGGGGGCGCCCACTTCAAGACGCCGCCAGGCACTAGCAACTATCGACGGCGGCGCTCAAGTTACCCGGAGTAAATTCCGCAAGGTTCGGTCAAGAGTTCCCGGATGCCGGCTGGGTGTCAGGGAGTCGCCGTAAACTGTGCCGCCCGCCCGGTGACCCTTACCGCCCGGTCGCGTCCCGGCGCCGCGCCGCGAAGGCGAACAAGGACGTCGTTGCCACCGTGGCCAGGTACCCCGCGATCACAATCAGCGAGATCCCGGCCCAGAAGTAGTTCGTGGTGCTGGTTTCCTGCCACGGGCTGGGCGCAATCCGGATCAGCGAATAGACGGCCACCCCGGCCGAGGCCAATCCGATCAGCACCGGAAGCGTCAGCCAGATGCGGGCCGAGCCAAGGTGCCGGCCGAACCCGTCCCACTCATTCCAGGAACCGCGGCGCAGGATCAGCCAGCCCGCAGGGATCATGAAGGCGCCCACCAGCAGGAAGGCGGCCACCACGTCCGCGGGCCGGTGCCACTGGTTAATCAACGTGGAGGCGCCGGACGCGATGGCAAAGGAACCACCAATGAAGCCGGCCATGGGGCGCCAGCGCGGGGATGCCATCAAGAACACGGCGGCCGCGGCCGAGGCCGCCAGCGTGGTGTGCCCGGACGGCAGGGAGTTGAGCTCAAGGGTCAGCACGCCTTTGTCCGGCCGGGCAGGCAGCAGGTCCTTGAGGACTTGTGTGGCCACGTTGGCGCCGATGCACGCTGCCACGGCGATTCCCGCTTCCGCCCAGTGCCGCCGGATCACCGTGACGAACAGGACCACGACGGCGGCCATCACCAGTGAGATGGTGGGCAGCCAGTCCAGGAACTGGGTGGCGGCCTTGCCTGCCGGTCCGTGGATGTCCACGGCTTCCACCAGCGCGGACTCATCGATGAACTGGCCCGTGGCGGTCTGGATGAAGAAGTAGTAGGTGGCAACCAGACCGGCAATGCATGCCACAGTGGACAGCACGAACAGGAACGCCGAACCCGGAGCGGGCCGGGACGGTGTCCTGGTGGGTAGTTGCTGTGAAGAAGTCATCGCGCTTAAGGGTGACACAAAAAGCTGGACGGCTGCTCAGGGGCTGGTGGCATCCGGCTTGACGGGGTCGAGCCGGGGAATGCTCGCTGCCGCCACCAGTACCGCGAGGACGCCCAGGCCGAACGGCAGCGCTGTGGCCGTCGCGATGCCGCCCACCAGGAGCGGGCCGCCGGCGTCACCCAGTTCGCGGCCGAGCTCGGCCGAGCCCATGGTCCGGCCCATCCGTTCCGGTGGCGTGGTGTCCGCCAAGTGCGCGAAGCCCAGGGGCGTGGCGGCGCCGATCCCTGTCCCGATGCACGCCGCGGCCACGAAAACGGTCACCGCGCCCGGGGCGGCCGCAACGAGGGCGATGCCCGCGGCAATCAGCAGCAGGCCGGCGGCGGTGCCCCTGTTGTCTGTGACGGCGTTCCGGTCCCGCAGCCTGCCGATCCACGGCTGGGTCAGCACCGAACCCAGCGCCACCACGCTTACCGCGGCGGTGCCGGCGAAGGCATCCATGCCATGGCGGGCAGCCAGCGCCGGCAGGAAACCGACGGCGGCACCCAGCGCCCCGGTGGACGCGGCCAGCACCAGTGTGGGTACCAGAAAACGACGCTCGCCAAGCTGCCGGGCGAGGTCCATCACCGTGTACCGCTTTCGGGGCAGCGGCGGCAGGTGCGCGACGGACACCAGCACCCACACAGCCGTGACGGCGGCCAGGACGGAGAGGGCGCCGAACAGCAGCGGGAAACCGCCCGCCAGGATCAGCCCCGCACCCAGCGGCGGGCCGATGATATAGCCCAGGCTCTTCCAGGAGCCGTACCGGCCAAAATAGGTGCCGGCCTTGCCTCCGCGCGCCATCCGGGCCACCATCGCGGATGACGCCGGCGAAAAGGCCGACGCCGCAGCGCCCTGTCCCAGCCGGGCCAGGGCGAGGACCAAGGGGTCGGCCGCGCCAAGTCCGATCAGCGACAGCGCGGCGAAGGCCAGCAGGCCGCCCACGACGACAGGTTTGGCTCCGATCCGGTCGCTGAGCGCACCGAAGACCGGTTTGAGGAACACCTCGGCAACGTCATACAAGGCCAGCAGGATTCCGAGGTTCAGCAGCGTCAGGCCGATATTTCCGCTTTGCGAGCCCAGCCCGGCCGCGATGCTGTGGGCGCCAAAAGCTGTGACGAATCCCGCTGCATACAGTGGCGCCGAGGACGAGCGGGCGGCCTGGCCTTCAGTGCTCATGATTGGGACTTTAGTACCTTCACAAACTTGTGAAAACTCCGAAGATTAATCCATGAACACCGTCATCCAAACTGTGGGCTTGCACAAGAACTTTGGCCGGGTCCGTGCCCTGGACGGGCTGGACCTTGACGTCCGGGCAGGGGAGATCCATGGCTTCCTGGGACCCAACGGCGCCGGGAAGTCGACCACCCTGCGCATCCTGTTGGGCCTGGCCAAGGCAACATCCGGGTCCGCCACCGTCCTTGGCATGGACCCGTGGACCCAGGCTGTTGAACTCCACCGGCGCCTGGCCTATGTTCCGGGCGACGTCAGGCTGTGGCCCAACCTCTCTGGCGGCGAAACCATCGACCTGCTCTCCCGGCTCCGCGGCGGTACAGCGGATGGTGCCGGGTACCGCCGCAGCAAGGACCGGCTGTGCGAGGCCTTCGACTTTGATCCGGCCAAGAAGGGGCGCGCCTACTCCAAAGGCAACCGGCAAAAGGTGGCCCTGATCGCCGCCCTCGCCACGGACGCCGAAATCTACCTGCTCGACGAGCCCACCAGCGGCCTCGACCCGCTCATGGAGGCGGTCTTCCGCACGGAACTGCTGGCCGCCGTCGAGCGGGGTGCCACCGTGCTGCTCTCCAGCCACATCCTGACCGAGGTGGAGGTGTTGTGCCACCGGGTAAGCATCATCCGGGCCGGCAGGATTGTGGACGGCGGTACGCTGGACTCCCTGCGCCACCTGACCAGGACCGAAGTTTCGTTCGCTGCCGATGGCCTGGACACAGCCTCCCTGGCACGGCTGGGGGCCGTGCATGACCTGACATTCGACGCCGGCCGGGTCAAGTTCAGCGCGGAATCGGACCGGGTGGCGGAGGTGCTGCCCGCCCTGGGCGCCCTGGCGGTGCAGGGGCTAACCATTACGCCGCCGTCGCTCGAGGAACTGTTCCTGCGGCACTACGGCGACCCGGCGGCAGGTGCCGAATCCGGGGCGCGGGACGATGACGGGGACCACCGGCACGGCGCGCGCCGGCACCTGCTGGGCGCCAGGGGACGTGGCTGACATGGCCGTCCTCATGATCCTCTGGGGCCAGCGGTTGCGCCGTGACCGCTGGCAGCTGCTGAGCTGGATCCTGGGAATCGGCGCCTTCGCCCTGTTCGCCGCCTCCGCCGTGACCCAGACGTACGGCAACGCCGCCAGCCGCGCCGAAATTTTGCAGGTGGCCATCGCCACCCCCGCCATCCTGATGCTGCGCGGCCTGCCCCGCGGCGCTGACCAGGGCGCCTTCACGTTCTTCCTGGTCTACGCCTTCCTGGCCCTGCTGGCCGGACTGATGAGCACGTTCCTGGCCGTGCGCCACACCCGTGCCGACGAGGAAACCGGGGGCGCCGAGCTGGTGGCCGCCACCCCCGCGGGCCGGCTCTTGCCCACAATTGCCACCGTCCTGCACGGTGCGGCGGCCAATGTCCTGGCGGCGCTCGCAGTCTGCGCCGGGCTTGCCGCCCAGGGCCTGGACCTGCAGGGGTCCCTCGTTGCGGGTGCGGCCACGGGCGCCGTCGGCCTTGCCTTCCTTGGCGTGGGCATCCTGGTGGCCCAGTTCATAAGCACCTCGCGCGGCGCCAACGGTGTCTCCTCCGCCCTGGTTGTCCTGGCGTACGTGCTGCGCGGGATCGGCGACGCCACCGGGACCCCGCACGCTGACGGAACGTCCATGACCGAAGGCGCCGCCAGCTGGTTCTCGCCCATCGGATGGGGCCAGCAGACGTTCGCCTTCTCCGGCAACCGGGCCTGGCCGTTGCTGCTGCCGCTGGGGCTCGGCGTCGCCTGCCTCGGGGCCGCATGGGCCATCCTGGGCACCCGGGACAGCGGCGCCAGCGTTTGGGGTGCCCGCCCCGGACGCCTCACCGCCCGGCCGGGCCTGCGCAGCCCTGCGGCCCTCGCCCTGCGCCTGCAAGCCAACTCGATCATCGGCTGGGCACTGGGTGGCCTGGCCCTCGGCCTGCTGGCCGGGTCGCTGGGAAAGGCGATTGCCGCCGTCGACACGCCGGACACCAATATCACCGCCGTCCTGAGGTCGATCCTGCAGTCGCAGGGCACTTCCCTGACCCAGCTCATGGTGTCTGTCCTGTTCTCGATGGCAGGGATCCTGGCCGCTGCCTGCGCGCTGCAGGCCGTTATCAGGCTCAGGCAGGAAGAGGCCGCCGGGACCGCGGAACTGCTGCTCGCCGCTCCGGTGGGGCGGATGCGCTGGCTGGCCGGCTACCTGGTGCTCGGTGCCGCAGCAGTGGTCCTGGTTATTGGCCTGACCGCGGTGGGCACGTGGATCACGTTGACCGGTTCCGGTGACCAGGCCATGCCGGCCGATGCACTCTGGCAAACCGCCGTGGCGCAGCTGCCGGCGGCGCTGGTCTACCTCGCCGTGCCCGCCCTGGTGTTCGTCCTGTGGCCCGCCGCGACCATCGGCGTTGGCTGGGCCCTGCTGGGGCTCGGGGTGTTCCTGGGGATCTTCGGCGGCATGCTGGGCCTGGACCAGAGCCTCCGCGACCTCTCCCCGTTTACCCACACGCCGGTCCCGCACGGGAACGCGACCGACTGGAGCGGGGCGTGGTGGATGCTGGCCATCGCCGTCATCGCCGGCGCGCTTGCCGTCGCGGCGATGCGGCGGCGGGAGGTGGGGGCGGCATGAGCGCCGGGACGGGGGTGGCTGCCGCCCGGGACGCCGGGGTGGCCGCCGCTGCTGCCGAACGGACGGCTGCCGCGTTCGCCGCCGCCGGATTTCCCAAGATGCCCGCCAGGACGCTGCTGGCCCTGGTGTCATCCGAGCAGGGGAGCCTTACGGCTGCAGAGCTCGCGGAGCGGCTGGGGGCCAGCGCCGCCGCCGTGTCCGGGGCGGTGCGCTACCTGCAGACCGTCGGCTTCGTGCACCGCGTATCGCAGCCCGGCAGCCGCCGCGACCTCTACGCACTGCACGACGACGAGTGGTACGTGGTGTCCATGCGGAACAGTCCCATTTACGAGAAGCTCGCCGAGCTGACGGACGCCACCGCCGAGGCCCTGCCGGAAGGTTCGGCGGCCCGGGCCCGGGTGGCCGAGATGGCCCGCTTCTACCGCTTCCTCAAATCAAGGATGCCGGCCCTGCTGGACGACTGGGAAAAGGAACGGGAGGCGCAGCCGTGACCATCATCGACAACGCGGTGTACGTGAACGGGCTGCGGACCGAGGACCCCGAGGACCTGGACGAAACCTATTTCCTGCTGCGGCAGCGTGAGGGGATGGCATGGATCGGGCTCTACCGGCCCGATGCCGCCGAACTGGAGTCCGTCGGCGAAGAATTCGACCTTAACCCCCTGGCCGTGGAGGACGCGCTCGCCGGGCACCAGCGCGCCAAACTGGAACACTACGGGGAGTGCCTGTTCCTCGTGCTTCGGCCCGCCAAGTACCGTGACGACGTCGAGAAGGTCGACTTTGGCGAGATCCACGTCTTTGTCGGCGAAGAATACGTCGTCACCGTCCGGCACGCCGAGTCCCCGGACCTGGCCCGGGTCAGGCGGCGGATGGAGTCCATGCCGGAATTCCTTGCCCTCGGCCCGGACGCGGTGCTGTACGGCATCCTGGACCAGGTGGTGGACGAGTACGAACCCGTGGCCGCCGGGCTGGAAAACGATATCGACGAGATCGAGGACGACCTCTTCGGCGCGGACCCGGACGTATCCCGCCGCATCTACGAACTGTCCCGCCAGGTGATCATGTTCCAGCGTGCCACCAGTCCGCTGGCCGGGATCCTGCACGCCCTGATGTCCGGAACCCCGGACCGCGAGCAGGCATCGGAGCTCCGTGACCACTACCGGGACGTCCTGGACCACGTGCTCCGGCTCAACGAACGCGTGGCGGCCTTCCGCGCCCTGCTGCAGAACGCCCTCGCGGTCAACGCCGCCTTGGTGGCCCAGCGGCAAAACGATGAAATGAAGAACCTGACAGTTTCCAGCTACGCCCAGAATGAGGAGGTCAAAAGGATCTCCTCCTGGGCTGCCATCCTGTTCGCCCCCACGCTCGTGGCATCCATTTACGGCATGAACTTCCGCATCATGCCCGAGCTCGAGTGGGACTACGGCTACCCGTATGCCATTGGACTGATGCTGCTCCTCGGGCTCATCCTGTACCTGGCGTTCAAGCACAACAAGTGGATCTAGGTTTTCCACACCGCCGTTGCCGCAGATCCGGGAGGACTCCGGCGCCGGTACAGTGAAACGCATGCCCCGCCGTGATGCCCCGATACCCCCGCTGGACGAACTCCTGGCAGGAGCACACGTGGTCAGCCTGCCCATGCGGGTGAGGTTCCGCGGCATCATGGAACGCGAATCACTGCTGCTCCGCGGGCCGGCCGGGTGGGGCGAGTTCTGCCCGTTCCCGGAGTACGGCGACGCCGAGGCTTCCCGCTGGCTGGCCGCCGCCATTGAAGCCGGGTGGCAGGGCTTCCCGACGCCACTGCGCATGTCCGTGCCGGTCAACGCGACCGTGCCCGCCGTTCCCGCGGACCGGGTGCCGGAGGTCCTGGCCCGGTTCGGCCGGGTGGATGCGGTCAAGGTCAAGGTCGCCGAGCGCGGACAGTCCCTGGACGACGACGCCGCCCGGCTTCACGCCGTCCGGGCGGCCCTGCCCGGGGCCGCCATCCGGGTGGACGCAAACGGCGGCTGGGACGTGCCCGCAGCGGTGGAGGCCCTGACCCGGCTGGCCGCAGTGGGCCTGGAGTACGCCGAGCAGCCGGTACCCACCATCGAAGGGTTGGCCGAGGTCCGCTCCCGGCTGCGGGACGCCGGAACTCCGGTGCTGATCGCCGCCGACGAGAGCGTGCGCAAGGAAACCGACCCCCTGCGCGTCGCCAGGGCCGGTGCGGCGGACCTGATCGTCGTCAAAGTGGCCCCGCTCGGGGGAGTGCGGCGCGCCCTGGATATCGTGGCGCAGGCGGGACTTCCCGCCGTCGTCAGTTCCGCGCTGGACACCTCGGTGGGGATCCGCGCAGGCCTGGCCCTGGCCGCAGCCTTGCCGGAACTGCCCTACGCCTGCGGCCTTGGCACAGTGTCGCTGTTTGAATCGGACGTCACCCTGGACCCCCTGGTGGCCGACGACGGCGCGATCGGCCTCCGCGATGCCGTTCCCGACGCCGGGCTGCTGGAGCGGTTCGCGGCTCCGGCCGAACGCCGGGACTGGTGGCTGGACCGCGTCCGCCGGGTGCACGCGCTCCTCACCGCCTCCTGACACGCCCGCTCACTTTTGGCGGTTTCTCTTGGCACGCCCGCTCACTTTTGGCGGTTTCTCTTGGCACGCCCGCTCACTTTTGGCAACGTCCCTGCAGGTCACGGGCGGTTAACCATAACTTCATCGAATGGACGGTTTCCTGTAGGAACGGGCTGGAAGGGTGGGCGGGCACCCCAAAGACATTCCTTCGGAAGGTTCCCCATGTCTGAAACTGCCCGCAAGTTCACCCTGCTGCCCATGCTCGGCCATACGAAGGGCAAGCGCAGCCCGGTCACATGTGCACTCAAATGCGACAACGCCTGCGCCGGCGAGGTCTGCAACACCAGCTCCAACGGCTACTTCCGCGACATTGCCTCCGCCACCCTGTCCCGCCGCTCCGCCCTGGGCCTGGGCGCCGCCGGTGCGCTCGCCGTCGTCCTCGGTTCTGCGGTGACCTCCGCCGAACCCGCCTCCGCCGCAGGCCTGTCCAAGGCCGCCAAGGAGGGCTTCGGCAAGTCCAAGCTGCAGTTCACCGCCATCAAGCCGGTAGACAAGGCCGTTGATGCCTTCACCGTCCCGGACGGATTCACCTGGCAGCCCATCATCCGCTGGGGTGACCCGCTGTTCAACGATTCCCCGGACTTCGACCTGAACAACCAGACCGCGGCAGCGCAGGCCCGGCAGTTCGGCTACAACAACGACTACACGGACATCGTGGAGATCCCGGACAGCAAGGGCCGCCGCGCGGTGCTGTTCACGAACCACGAATACACCAACGAGAACATCATGGTTCCCGCCGGCTACGACGCCAAGGAAACCCGCGCCATCGGACGCGCCGCCCATGGGCTGGCAGTCGTGGAACTCGAGCGCAAGAACGCCACCAAGCCGTGGTCGTACGTCAAGGGCGCCCCGCTGAACCGCCGCTACCTCTCCGACACCACTTACGAACTGACCGGCCCCGTTGCCGGGTCGGCCCTGGTCAAGACCGTCGCCGACCCCACCGGCCGCGCCATCAAGGGAACGTTCGGCAACTGCTCCGGCGGCACCACCCCCTGGGGCACCATCCTTTCCGGCGAGGAGAACTTCAACGGCTACTTTGTCTCCGGCGGCACCTCCGCCAGCGACAAGCGCTACGGCCTCACCGCCAAGCCCACCGCGCGCCAGTGGGAGCTGGACGACCCCCGCTTCGACACCCGCAACGCCGGCTACGAAAACGAAACCAACCGGTTCGGCTGGATCGTCGAAGTCGACCCGTTCGATCCCACCTCCACCCCGAAGAAGCGCTCCGCGATGGGCCGCTTCAAGCACGAGGGCGCCAACGTGATCATGGCCGAATCCGGCCATGTGGTGGCCTACATGGGCGACGACGAGAAGTTCGACTACCTCTACAAGTTCGTCTCGGCAGGGAAATACCGTGAGGGCGACCGCAGGCACAACATGGACCTGCTCACCGAGGGCGACCTGTATGTCGCCAAGTTCACCGGCAACTCTCCCGCTGCTGAGATCACCGGAACCGGGGCGCTTCCCGCCGACGGTGCGTTCGACGGCACCGGCGAATGGCTGCCCCTGGTGGTCGGCGGCAAGTCCGCCGTCCCCGGCATGTCCGTCGAAGAAGTCCTGGTCTACACCCGCCTGGCCGCGGACAAAGTGGGACCCACCAAGATGGACCGTTGCGAGGACGTCCAGCCCAGCCTGCACACCGGCAAGGTGTACGTCGTCTGCACCAACAACTCGGACCGCGGTACCGGCAACAAGGAAGGCGCCACCGAAGTCAACCCGCGCACGCAGAACCGCGACGGGCACATCGTGGAAATCACCGAAACCGGCGACCAGACCTCCACGAAGTTCAACTGGACCCTCCTGATGGTCTGCGGCGATCCCGCCCAGGGCGACGTCACCTACTTCTCCGGCTACCCGGTGGACAAAGTCTCGCCCATCTCCTGCCCGGACAACGTGGCCTTCGACTCCGTGGGCAACCTCTGGATCTCCACCGACGGCGCCCCGTCCGGGATCGGCTACAACGACGGGCTCTTCAAGGTCACCTTGGACGGTGCAGAGCGCGGCAAGGTGGAACAGTTCCTTTCGGTTCCGCGCGACGCCGAAACCTGCGGACCGGTCATCCACGACGACGAGCGCACCGTCTTCGTCTCCGTTCAGCACCCGGGCGAGGAAGGCACCTTCGAGGCGCCGCACTCCTACTTCCCGGACTACGTCCCGGCAGGCACGACGCCGGCACCGGGCAAGGTGAGCGCGCCCCGTCCCGCAGTGGTCCAGGTGTTCCGCGGCTAGACCCTTCACCACCGCCCGGTCTCCGAAACCCGACGCCCGCTCACCTTTGACGGGTCTTCTGGTAACGCCCGCTCACCTTTGACGGGTCTTCTGGTAACGCCCGCTCACCTTTGACGGGTCTTCTGGTAACGCCCGCTCACCTTTGACGGCTTTTCTGGCAACGCCCGCTCACTTGTGCCCTTCTTGGGCGCATAAGGTGAGCGGGCGTTTCTTTTTGAGTTGTCATAGGTGAGCGGGCGTTTCTTTTTGAGTTGTCATAGGTGAGCGGGCGTTGGGGGATTGGCTGTCATAGGTGAGCGGGGGTTGGAGGGTGGCAGACTGGTTGGGTGACTTTGCCGAACGAACCCGCACCGGACACCTCCGCCGAAACCGATCCCGGGAACGCCAACGCCGCCCCCGGGTTGAGCGCCCTTGCTGCGGCACGGATCGCCGTCGACGTCATGCTCGACGGCGGGGTGCGGCACGTGGTGGTATCGCCCGGTTCCCGGTCGGCCCCCATGGCCTATGCCCTGGCAGAGGCGTCTGCGGCCGGCCGGGTGGAGCTCTTGGTGCGGATCGACGAGCGGTGTGCCGGCTTCGCGGCCCTGGGCCTTGCCCTCGCCACCGGAACGCCGGCGGCCGTCCTCACCACATCCGGGACCGCCGTCGGGAACCTGATGCCGGCGGTGATGGAGGCCAACCACGCAGCCGTTCCGTTGATCGTCCTGTCGGCGGACCGGCCGGAGGAACTGCGCGGGACCGGCGCCAACCAAACCACAGTCCAGCCGGACCTGTTCGGCGAGCAGGTCCGGTTCGCCGCCGACATACCCGCCGGGACCAGCCCGCAGCGCGCCGTGGAAACCGGGCTGTCCGCGGCCACCGGGGCGTTCCCGGACCTGCCGCCGGGGCCGGTCCAGCTCAACCTCGCGTTCCGGGACCCGCTGGTTCCATCGCCACGTGACGGGTTGCCCGAGGCGGTGGAGCGGCAACGCTACCGGGTGGGATTCGAGCCGCTGGTCATGAACCTGCCGCCCGCCCCGGAGGACCTGCCCGAGCGGCGGGCGGTGGTGCTCGCCGGGCACGACGCAGGGCCTGTCGCCGAGGCCTTCGCCCGCGCCCACAACCTCCCGCTCCTGGCTGAGCCCTCGTCCAACGCCAGGTTCGGGCCCAACGCGCTGGGCCCCTACAGGCTGCTGCTGGAGCACTTCGGGGCCGGCTCAGCACTCCCCATAGAGCGTGTGGTGCTGTTCGGCCGGCCCACGCTGTCCCGCCCCGTGGCCTCCCTCCTTGCCCGCGCGGACATTGAATCAGCCCTGTACCAGCCGGTACCTGTCGCCTGGTACGAACCCGGGCGCCGCACCGAACTGCCGCTGGAAAACCTTGCGGACCTGGCCGACTTCGCCGGCCGCGGGAGCTCCGCCTGGCTTGATACCTGGCTGCTCGCCGGGTCGGCCGCCCAGCACGCGCTGGACCAGGTGGTCTCCGAAGAGTCCGCCGCCACCGGCCCATCCGTCGCATCTCTGGTGTGGAGGAATGCCCGCGGCCACCTGCTGCTCGGATCCTCCAACGGCATCCGGGACGTTGACCTGGCCGGTTTGCCGGCCCCGGATCCTGCCGCCACGGTCTACGCCAACCGGGGCCTGGCCGGGATCGACGGAACCATTTCCACGGCCACGGGCATCGCGTTGGGCGGGCTGCAGGAAACCACGGTCCTGTTGGGCGACGTGACGTTCCTGCACGACGCCGGCGGCCTCTTCCTCGGCGCGGGCGAGGAACAGCCGGACCTGCGGATCGTGGTCCTCAACGATTCCGGGGGCGCCATCTTCAGTCTGCTGGAGCACGGGGGAGTGGAGGAGGGCGGCCGCTACGGGGACGCCGTCGAACGCCTCTTCGGCACCCCGCACTCGGTGGACATCGCGGCACTTGCCAGGGCGTACGGCGTCGGGCATTCACTGGTCAGTACGACGGCGGGACTCGCCGAAGCGCTCGGCCAGCCTGTGCAGGGGCGCAGCATCGTCGAAGTCCGCACGGACCGCCGGCAGCTCAGGCAGCTCCATGCCCGTATCAAGGACGCCGTGTCCGCCGCCGTCGCGGGAGTCCTCGCGGGCCGGTAAGCGCCGCCCCCGCGTCGGTGCCCCTCGACGGGTGAACTGCCCCGTGACGTAAGAATTCCCTGGCGCTGCCGGAATAACGGCAGCGCCAGGGAATGTGCGCATCGAACGGGAAATGCAGGAGCGTCAGAGCACGCGGCCCAGGAACTCCTTGGTCCGGGCATGCTGCGGGTTCGCGATGATCTCCCGGGGGTCGCCCGATTCCACCACCACACCGCCGTCCATGAAGGTCAGGGTGTCGCCCACTTCGCGGGCAAAGCCGATCTCGTGGGTCACCACGATCATGGTCATGCCCGACTTTGCCAGGTCCTTCATCACGTTCAGGACATCGCCCACGAGCTCCGGGTCGAGCGCCGATGTGGGCTCGTCGAAGAGCATGAGTTCCGGGTCCATGGCCAGCGCGCGTGCGATGGCAACGCGCTGCTGCTGGCCGCCTGAGAGCTGGGACGGGTAGTGGCCGGATCGGTCCGCCAGGCCCACCCGGTCCAACAGCTCCAGCGCACGCTTCTGCGCGGCAGCCTTGGACTGGCCCTTAACGTGCACGGGCGCCTCCATGACGTTCTGCAGCGCAGTCTTGTGCGGGAACAGGTTGAACCGCTGGAACACCATGCCGATTTCGCGGCGCTGGGCGGCGATTTCCTTGGTCTTGAGGTCGTGGAGCTTGCCATTGACCTCGCGGTAGCCAATCAGCTGGCCGCCTACGGAGATCCGCCCGGCGCTGATGGATTCCAACAGGTTCACGCAGCGCAGCATGGTGGACTTTCCGGAACCCGAAGGCCCGATCACCACCGACACTTCGCCTTGCTGCACTGTCATATCGATGCCCCGGAGGACATGGTGGGGCCCGTAGAACTTGTGCAGGCCCTCGATCTTGACCAGCGGCTTTTCGGCTGTGACCGTCATCGTGCACTCTCCTCGGGGAAGTCCGTCTTCATGGACCGCTGGGCGTCGGCACCCGCACCGGCAGCCTTGGCCGCTGCAGGATTCACGGCAGCGGGAGCGAGGTTGTCCACGCCCTTGCCGTAGTACGCCTCGAGGTAGTGCTGGCCCACCATGAGGATGCTGGTGACGAGCAGGTACCAGAACGCGGCAACGATCAGCAGCGGAATCGGGAGGTAGATGCGGTTGGCCAGGGCATTGGTGGCAAAGGTCAGGTCCAGCGTGAACGGGACCGCCAGGACCAGTGAGGTGGTCTTCAGCATGCCAATGGTTTCGTTTCCGGTGGGCGGGACGATAATCCGCATGGCCTGCGGCAGGATGATCCGCCACATGATCTTGCCCTTGGACATGCCAAGCGCCTCCGCGGCTTCCTGCTGGCCCCGGTCCACGGACTTGAGGCCGGCCCGGAAGATTTCCGCCAGGTAGGCCGACTCGTTCAGGCCGAGGCCGAGGATCGCGGGGATCAGGCCTTTGCTGGGATCGGAGAGCGCATAGCTGAACAGTTCGGGACCGAACGGGATCCCCAGCGTGAAGGCCGGGTAGAGAACCGTGACAAGGCCCCAGAACACCAGCTGCGTGTAGACCGGAGTTCCGCGGAAGAACCACACCCAGACCCAGCTGGACCAGCGGAAGACCGGATTGTCGGACTGCCGCATGACCGCCAGCAGGATGGCCAGGACGATGGCCAGGACCATCGATGCCACCGTCAGCAGGAGCGTCCACCCCACGCCCTGGACAACCTTGACGTCCAGGATGTAGGTGCCCACAACGTCCCAGCGGAAGTTGGCGTTGGTGAACAGGCTCTGCACGAGCCCGGCCACCAGCAGCAGGATGATGGCAGCGCTGATCCACCGGCCGGGGTGGCGCACCGGCACTGACTTGTTCAGTACGGGTGCGTCCCCTTGTTGATGGTGTTCCATGTGCACGCCTGACTTGTCGTCGGTAACGCGAAAACTCAAGACTTAACCGCCGGGTTGACCTCGGACTTGGTGATGGCGCCCTCGGAGTTGCCCCAGCCTTCCAGGATCTTCTTGTAGGAGCCGTCTGCCATCAGCTTGGTGACGGCCTTCTGGATGACGTCAGCCCAGGCGGTGTCGGCCTTGGCCACGGCGATGCCCTGCGGTGCGGAGTCGTAGACGTCGCCCAGCTTCTCCAGCTGGCCGTTGGTCTGGGTGAGGGCGTAGCCGATGATGGGGGAGTCGGCGGCCATGGCGTCGATGCTGCCGTTCACCAGGCGCGTGGTGACGTCCGTCTGGTTCTTCAGCGTGACGATATCAATGGGCTTCTTGCCGTCGGCCGCGCACTTCTTGTTGCGGTCGGCGAGGTCCGGGTCTTCCTGCACGGTGCCGGTCTGCACGCCGATGGACTTGCCGCAGACATCATCCAGCGAGAACTTCTTGGGGTTGCCCTTCTGTACTGCCCAGGCGGTGCCGGCGTTAAAGTCGCTGACCATGTTCACGGCACCCAGGCGTTCCGGGTTGATGGTGAACGAGGAGATGCCCAGGTCGTACTTGGGGCCGAGGGCCGGGAGGATGCCGGTGAACTCGGCAGTCTGGACCTGGACCTTGAGGCCCAGCGTGGCGCCGATGGCCTTGGCGATATCCACGTCGTAGCCCACGGGAGTCTGGCCGTCCGGACCGAGGAACTCGGCGGGGGCGTAGCTGGTGTCAGAACCAACGGTGATGGTGCCCTTGGACTTGATGGCGTCCGGGACCATGGCGGCCAGGGCGTCGTCCTTCTTGACGGTGGTGGGATCAAAGCTGGCGCTGGCGCTGCCTGAGGAGGTGGCCGCGCTGGAGGGACCCGTTTCCGAGGCATTGGTGCATGCTGAGAGGGCCAGGGCGCTGATGGCGATCATAGTGGCGGCGGTCAGCTTGGAGGTGCCCAGGAGGGTACGGGGAGTCTGCATTTCTTACCTTTTGTTGCAGGGGCTATGAGGTACTAACGCGGCTTATAGTGTAACGCTCAACAAGAGAGGTACGTCACACGCAACTAAGTTTCACTATTGGATAACTGTAGCGGGGGCAAAATCAAGACTTCCAGAGCAGGACTTGTCTGTCATCCCAGACTCGGGGCCCCAAGAAGCTAGCTGTTGATGCCCAGGGATTCCAGCATGGGCCGGAACTTGGCCCACGTTTCAGCCAATTCGGCCTCCGGCAGCGAGCCGTCAACTATTCCGCACCCGGCATAAAGCCGGACGGTGTCGGCAGACTCAATGACGGCACCGCGCAGCGCGATGCCCCATTCGCCGTTGCCCGCGGCGTCCAGCCAGCCCACCGGCCCGGCATACGGTCCACGGTCCAGGTGCTCCAGCTTGCGGATCAGCTCGCCCGCCACGAGGGTGGGCGTCCCGCAGACGGCCGCAGTGGGGTGCAGTGCGTTGATCAGCGCCAGGCACGTGGGGACATGCCCTTCCACCTCGGTGAGCTCCGCCTTGACGTCGGAGGCCAGGTGCCAGACATTGGGCAGCTCCAGGATGAACGGTTCGTCGTGGGCGTTCATCGCCTCGGAGAAGGGCGCCAGCTGCTTGGTTAGCGACTGGATGGCGATCTCGTGCTCGTGGCGCTGCTTCTCCGAACCCGCCAGGACCCGGGTGGCGTAATCCATGGGTGCGCCGTCCTCGCCGTGGGCGTCCCGCCGGTCAAGGGTGCCGGCGAGTACGCGGGCCTGGGCGGTGCGTCCTTCCACTTGGATCAGCATCTCCGGCGTGGCGCCCACCAGGCCATCCACTCCGTAGGTCCAGCATTCGCGGTACCTGGCGGCGAGCTCACGCAATACATCGGCGGCATGTACGCCCGAAGGAATGGTTGCCACCACATCCCGCGCCAGCACCAGCTTCTCCAGCGCGCCGGTACGGATCTCGGCGACGCCGGCTGCCACGGCGTCCATCCAGCCTTCCTCGCTGAGGGACCCGGTGTGCAGTGTTGCGCCGGCGGCCAGGGGGAGGGGACGCACGACGGCGCCGCGGGCTGGGCCAGGCACCTCATCAAGGGTGCCGTCCCCGGCCGGGTCCGCCGTCGTCGTGGCTTCACCGGCAGCTGAACTGCTGCTGAGCCAGCGGTCCAGTGCCGCAACCGCCGTCTCTTCGGTGAGCGGGCCGTCGTCGAACGTCAGCTGGGTGAGCCATACCTGGTTGTCCCGGACGCCCACCACGATCTCCGGCACGATCAGCCGCGACTCGTGCCGCGAGGTCTTCGAGAAAGCGAACGAACCGAAAGCGACGGGCCCGGTGCCGGGCAGCTCCACGGCATCCGTGACGTCCGCCTCGAGGACCAGGTGCCGCCACCAGATATCCGCCTCCAGGAACCGGTCCGGACCTGTGGCGGTGAAGCGTGAAATCTCGCCAAACCCGGCCAGCCCGGCTTCGCGGCGGGTCCAGCACAGGACATCGTCCCGGACCAGAAACGAAGGCAGCCCCCCGGGGAATGTTTTGCCATCCAGGGGGACTGTCAGGGTGCGGAACGTGCTCGTCATGATGAGACAACACTACTCCCGCGTAGGCCCGGGCCATCTCCGGGTGCGGGGAGGGGCAAAAAGGAGATGGAGGCGCTGGTCCGGACGGCCGCGAACATTTGAGACAATGTCATGGTGAACCGAGCATCCTTGGATAAGCGTCCGGACGAAGTAGCCACGATGTTTGACGACGTCGCCCCTAAATACGACGTCGTCAACGATGTCCTTTCCATGGGACAGACCCGCCGCTGGCGGAAGATCGTGGTGGACGCGATGGAAGTCTCCAAGGGCCAGCGCGTCCTTGACCTCGCCGCCGGCACGGGCACCTCCAGCGAACCATATGCCGACGCCGGCATAGACGTAGTGGCCTGCGACTTCTCCCTGGGCATGCTCAAGGTGGGCAAGCGCCGCCGCCCGGACATCGACTTCATCGCCGGTGACGCCACCAACCTGCCCTTTGCGGACAACACGTTTGATGCCACCACCATCTCCTTCGGCCTGCGCAATGTGAACGAGCCCAAGAAGGCGCTGGCCGAGATGCTGCGCGTCACCAAACCCGGCGGCCGCCTGGTCATCGCCGAGTTCTCCCAGCCCGTGGTCCCGCTGTGGCGCACCATGTACACCGAATACCTGATGCGTGCCCTGCCGGCCATCGCCGTCAAGGTGGCCTCCAACCCGGACGCCTACGTCTACCTTGCCGAGTCCATCCGCGCCTGGCCGGACCAGGACCACCTGGCCGCCTGGCTGCAGGACAGCGGCTGGGAAAAGGTCACCTACCGCAACCTCACCGGCGGCATCGTGGCGGTGCACCGGGCCTTCAAGCCTGCCGCCGGCCCCGAGGGTGCCGCTGCCGCCATCGCCGCGCACAAAGGCCCGGTGGCCAAGCTGCGCCGCAACATCGTCCGCTGACCTGTGAAGGTACTGATTGTCGGCGCAGGTCCGGCCGGGTCCACCGCCGCGTACTACCTCGCCAAGGCCGGCCTTGAGGTCACGGTCGTGGAAAAGACGCAGTTCCCGCGCGAGAAGGTTTGCGGGGACGGACTCACGCCCCGCGCCGTCCGCGAAATCCAGAAGCTTGGCCTGCCGCACCCCGAGAACGACGGCTGGCGGAGGAACAAGGGCCTTCGCCTCATTGCCGGCGGCCGCACCATCGAGCTGCCCTGGCCCGAGGTGTCCGACTTCCCGCAGTATGGCCTGATCCGCACCCGCCTCGGCTTTGACGAGGAACTGGCGCGCCACGCCGAGGCCGCCGGTGCCACCATCCTTGAACGGCACAGCGTCACCGATGCCCTCCGGAACGATGCCGGCCGCGTCACCGGGGTCCGCGCATCGCTCCTTGACGGGAACGGGCGCAAGACGGGCGAGACGCGTGACTTTGCTGCCGACGTCGTCCTCGCAGCCGACGGCAACTCCACCCGCACGGCCGTGTCCCTCGGGATCCAAAAGCGTGACGACCGGCCCTTGGGCGTTGCGGTCCGCACTTATTTCACCTCACCGCGCACCGACGACGACTGGATGGAGGGCTGGCTGGAACTCCCCGGCCGCGACGGAAAACTGCTGCCCGGCTACGGCTGGGTGTTCGGCGTGGGCGACGGCACCTCCAACGTGGGCCTGGGCATCCTGAACTCCTCCAAGGAATTCGGCAAACTGGACTACAAGCAGGTACTGCGCGAATGGACCGCCGGGATGCCCGCCGACTGGGGCTTCACACCGGAGAACCAAGTGGGCGAAATCCGCGGCGCCGCGCTGCCCATGGGCTTCAACCGCACACCCCACTACGCTCCGGGCCTGCTCCTGCTGGGCGACGCCGGTGGCATGGTGTCCCCGTTCAACGGTGAGGGCATCTCCTACGCGATGGAGTCGGCACGGTATGCGGCCGAGTTCATCATCGACGCCTCCTCCCGTTCGGCCGCCTTGGGCGGAACGTACGACGCCGATGCGCACCTGTCGCGGTACGCGGACTACGTGCGCGGCCAGTGGGGCTCGCACTTCACCCTCGGCCGGGCCTTCGCCGCATTGATCGGCAAGCCCGCCGTCATGAAACTCGCCCTGCGGACCGGCATGCCCATCCCGGTCCTGATGCGGTTCGTGGTCCGGCTCCTGGCCAACCTCACGGACCCTTCAGCGAAGGGTTTCGAGGACCGGGTGATCCGCGTCCTGGAATCGCTGGTTCCGGCCACGTCCAATACCCCGTCAGCTTCGAATCAGCGGTATCCGCAACAAAAAGTTAGGGTTAACCCGTGACCAAATCCGCAGACCACAGCTGGACGCACGCCGGGCACGGCCTGCCGGACTCCGAACCCAGCCTCAACACCACCGCCATTGCCACGGGCCTCCAGCTGCCGGCAGGCTTCGCGGCGATCGCGGGGGATGCCGAGCTGGGCCCGGCCATCACCAACAACCTGGCAAAGGTGGAGAAAAAGCTTCGCGAGGCGATCGCCAACTCGGATCCGCTTGCCGATGCCACGTCCCGCCACCTGGTGGAAGCCGGGGGCAAGCGCATCCGGCCGCTGCTGACCCTGCTGTGCGCCCACCTCGGTGACGCATCGTTGCCCGCCGTGGTCCAGGCCGCCGTCGTGGTTGAACTGACGCACCTGGCCACCCTTTACCACGACGACGTCATGGACTCCGCCCCGTTCCGCCGCGGCGCTCCCACGGCCCACGAAGTCTGGGGCAACTCGGTGGCCGTCCTCACCGGCGACCTGATCTTCGCCCGGGCATCCATCCTGGTGTCCGAACTGGGCGGGCGTGCGCTGGGTATCCAGGCCCGCACGTTTGAGCGCCTGTGCCTGGGCCAGTTGCACGAGACCGTGGGCCCGCGTCCGGACGAGGACCCGGTGGAGCACTACCTGTCCGTGATCGCGGACAAGACGGGTTCCCTGGTGGCAGCCTCGGGCCAGTTCGGTGCCATCTTCTCCGGCGCCGACGAGGCATTCGAGGACATCCTGGTGGAATACGGCGAGAAGGTTGGCGTTGCCTTCCAGCTGGCCGACGACGTCATCGACGTCACCGGTGTCAAGGTAAAGTCCGGCAAGTCACCCGGAACGGACCTCCGCGAAGGGGTTCCCACCCTGCCGGTGCTGCTCCTGCGCAAGGCTGCCGCCGATGGCGACCAGTCCGCCGTCGAGCTCCTGACGCTGATTGACGGCGACCTGACCTCGGACGAGGCCCTTGCCGCCGCCGTCGCCGGGTTGCGGGAGCACCCCGTCACGGCCGAGTCCTGGGTAGTGGCACGCCGCTGGGCCGATGAAGCCATCGCCGCCTTGGCACCCCTGCCGGACGGCGTGGTCAAGGAGTCGCTGTCCAACTTTGCCCTGGCCGTGGTGGACCGCGCCAGCTGATCTTTTGCGGGAGCCCGGCGCCTCTGGTCCAGCCAGCAGGTGCCGGGCTTCTTCTTATGGTGTGGCGTTAACGGGATAGCCCCGGTCCTCAACAACCGAAGCTGCTGTGAACCGGGGCTATCTCTCCGTTCGCATCAGACCCGCCGGAGGCGTTTAGCGGATCCGTGAATAGCTTATGACAGCTTTGTCACAATGCGCAAGTCTTCTGTAACTGCCCGTGTCAAAAAGTTTTGCCGCCGAGTCTGCCCGCCTTTCAGCGCCGGGAGGGTGACCAGCCTCGGCATGTTGCGGCGGCACGCCGGGACGGCAGCCGGAACGTGAGGAGTTTCAGCGCCGCGGGTTACCCACATAGCGCGAACCAGGCTCCTCAGCGGCGGCATCCGGTGAACTCTGCCGCCTCAGGCACGGAGTGCTGGCCCTCCGGGAAGCCCCTCAGGACTTTGTGGCTGCGGTTCTCGGCAACGGACTGCTTACCTGCGCCTCAGGGGCTCCCTATCGAGGACTGTGGCTGCTGCACCCGCCGGAGAAGGTGCATCTGCTGTGCCGGCACGCGGGGCCGCCGCATGCCGTGGTGCACCGTGCGGGTCCCTGGTCCCGCACGGTACGGCGGAGCCCGTCGCCAGTACGACTGACATCATCCTCTTTCGTGCAGCGGGAATCCATACCCAGACCCAGGTCGGATTGCCCGGAATCGGCTGCGTCGACTTCCTGCTGGAGGGGTTCCTGATCATCGAGATCGACGGTGCCAGCCACTTGGAGCCGCGACAGGTGAAGAAAGACCGCTCACGGAACAATGCCAGCACCTCAGTGGCTATGCGGTGCTGCGATACGGGTACGCGGACGTGGTCCACAACCCGCAGAAGGTGCTTGCCGAGGTCTGGGAGGTGCTCAGGGGCAGGGTTATCCGCTGAAATTGCCGGCTTTCAACCGCAAAGCCGGGGACTCGCGGGCAACACCGGGGGACACGCCGTCGGCACCCCTCAAAGGTGGGGAGATTCAGCGAGGGCCGGCCCAGCGGGGGAGCAGGAAACCCCTACTCCTCCTCTTCGTCGTCCTCGAAAGCCCACTCGAACATGTCGAACACGAACTCGGAGAAGGTGCCTTCCTCGGACTTCCACTGGCCGCGGGCGTTGTTGCGCCGGTAGACAATGGGGTCCGGGACGCCGAGGTCGCCCACGCGGAAGCCCCAGGTGAACTGTTCCTCTTCGTCTTCGAGGAACATCAGGAAGCCCTCGTCATCGACTTCGAGCTCTTCCGGGTCCCAGAAGTAGTGGTAGGCCTCCATCAGGTCTTCGCAGCCGCCCAGGGCAAGGTAGAACTCACGCAGGACCAAGGGGATGTCGAACTGGTGCTCGGCGAGGGCGCTGTCCAGCTCCTCGGGGGTCAGGCCATCTGCTTCCTGCCATTCATCCTCGAGATACTTCGGAACAAGCGCGCGGAACTTCTCGAGGAACATGTCAGTCATGCTCATATCCTAGCCAATCCCGGACCCTCCAAAATGACACGGAACAGCCACTACAGCCCCGTATCGCCAGCCCGCCGGTGCCACCCGCGGACGGCAAGCGGCGCCTGCCACGACCGCCGCCAGGCCAGGACCCGGAACGTGAAAACCAAGGCCGCGATGGCCGCCGCCGTCAGCACGTTGAAGACGCCCAGCACCCACAGCACGGCGGTCAAGGACGAACCCAGGAACGCCGGCAGCGCGTAAATGTCCTTGGGGTTGAACAATTCCGGCACCTCGTTGGCGGTGATGTCGCGCAGGAGGCCGCCGCCCACCGCGGTCGTCACGCCCAGCAGCACGGACGCCACCGGGTTCAGCCCGGTGGCCAGGGCCTTCAGGGTGCCGGTCATGCAGAACAGGGCCAGCCCGGCGGCGTCGAAGAGGACCAGCAGGGACGTGTAGCGCTGGACGCTGGAGAACAGGAAATACACGAGCGCCGTGGCGAAGACCGGCGGGAAAAGGTAGGCGGGGTTGGTGAACGCTGCCGGGACCACGGCGATGATGATGTCCCGGATGACACCGCCGCCAAGGCCCACCAGCGACGCCAGCAGCAGGGAGCCGACAATGTCGATCTGCTTCCTCGCCGCAAGCAACGACCCTGAGACGGCAAAGAAGAACACGCCCAGCAGGTCCAGCCACACCGGGGAGTTGTCAAAGGCGAATGTCATGGGGCGTCCCGGTATTTCAAAGAGGGCGGACAGGGCGGCTCCAACGTTACGCTAGCCCCTATGAACAGCCCCATCATGATCGCCTGCGCCCATGGGACGTCCAACACACAGGGAGCAGCGGAGGTCAACGCGCTGCGCGCCGCCATCGCTGAACTCCGGCCGGGCCTGGATGTCCGGGAAGCCTATGTGGACGTCCAGCAGCCGGACCTGGTGGACGTGGTGGCGGGCCTGCCGGAGGGGGAGCCCGCGGTGGTGGTCCCGCTGCTGCTGAGCGTCGGGTACCACGTGAAGGTGGATATTGCGCGGGCCGTGAAGAGCCGCCCCGGCAGCGCCGCCGCCGCTCCGCTGGGCCCGGACCCCCGGCTTGCCGCCCTGCTGGACCAGCGGCTGCGCGAGGCCGGCACCACGGATAATGACGTCGTCGTCCTGGCCGCGGCGGGCTCGTCCAATCCCAACGCCGCCGTCAGCGTCGAGGAGCTGCTGGGCCAGCTCAGGGAGCTCCGGACCAACCGGATTGTGGCCGCGTATGGTGCCTCGGCCAAGCCCTCGGTGCCCGACGCCGTCGCCATGCTTCGGGAGGAGCTGGCAGGAGGTGCGGGTGCGGGGGAGTCAGCGGGAGCGGTCGACGTCGGAGGCCGGGTGGTGATTGCCTCCTACCTGCTGGCGCCGGGCTTCTTCCACGACCAGCTCGCGAAGGCGGGCGCCGACGTCGTCACCGAACCCCTGCTGCCATCCGCGACGCTCGCCGAAATCGCGCTGGACAGGTACGACGCCGCCGTCGCGACGATGCACGAAGCCCGCCCAGAACCGGCCCCGGAAGCAGCGCCTGAGGCACCGGCGGCGGGAGTGGCCGGGCCGCCCGCCGATGCACAGCAGGGTGGCATCTTCAAGGCCGTTCGGCGTTTCGTGACGAAATATTTCCCTAGGTGACTCAGCATTTCCGGACCTTTGTGACGTAAATCGGGGGCGCCCTACAGTCGTTGCATGACTGATACAGCTCTAGCCGGAGCGTCTGCGGACTCGGCTGCCCCCAAGCGCCCCGCACGCCCGTCCCGACCCGCCGCGAAGCCGCACGGCCAGTGGAAGGTGGACGGCAAGACGCCGCTGAATGCCAACGAAACCTGGAAGCAGGAAGACGACGGCCTGAACGTGCGCGAGCGTATCGAGACCATCTACGCCAAGGAAGGCTTCGACGCCATCCCGAGCCAGGACCTGCATGGCCGGTTCCGCTGGTGGGGCCTGTACACCCAGCGCAAGCCCGGGATCGACGGCGGCAAGACCGCCACGCTCGAGCCGCACGAGCTTGAGGACAAGTACTTCATGCTCCGTGTACGGATCGACGGCGGCGCGCTCACCACCGAGCAGCTGCGCGTGATCGGCCGGATCTCCGTGGACTTTGCCCGCGACTCCGCCGACCTGACGGACCGCCAAAACATCCAACTGCACTGGATCCAGGTCGAAGACATCCCCGAGATCTGGAACCGCCTGGAATCCGTGGGCCTGTCCACCACCGAAGCTTGCGGTGACGTGCCCCGCGTCATCCTGGGTTCGCCCGTGGCCGGGATCGCCAAGGACGAGATCATCGACCCCACCCCGCTCATCGCCGAGCTGGGGGAGCGGTTCATCGGCAACCCGCTGCTGTCCAACCTGCCGCGCAAGTACAAGACCGCCATCACCGGCCACCCCAGCCAGGACGTGGTGCACGAGATCAACGACTTCGCGCTCGTCGGCATCAAGCACCCCGAACTCGGCATCGGCTACGACCTCTGGGCCGGCGGCGCACTGTCCACCAACCCCATGCTGGGCAAGCGTCTGGGCGCCTTCGTAAAGCCGGAGCAGGCCGCCGACGTATGGCTCGGCGTGACCAGCATCTTCCGCGACTACGGGTACCGCCGCATGCGCACCAAGGCCCGCCTGAAGTTCCTGATGGCCGACTGGGGGCCGGAGAAGTTCCGCCAGATCCTCGAGGACGAATACCTTGGCTACAAGCTGGCCGACGGTCCCGCCGCCCCCAAGCCCGCCACCCCGGGCGACCATGTGGGCGTGCACGAGCAGAAGGACGGCAAGTTCTTCATCGGCGCCACGCCGCTGGCCGGCCGGCTCTCCGGCTCCGCGCTGGTCAAGCTCGCCGACACCCTGGAGGCACGCGGCTCCTACCGGCTGCGCACCACCCCGCACCAGAAGCTCGTGGTCCTGGACGTCCACAAGGACCAGGTGGAGCCGCTGGTAGCCGAGCTGGACGCCCTTGGCCTCTCTGCACGGCCGTCGGTGTTCCGCCGCGGCACCATCGCCTGCACCGGCATCGAATACTGCAAGCTGGCCATCGTTGAAACCAAGATGACGGCCGCCACCGCCGTGGCCGAACTGGAACGCCGCCTGGCCGACCTCGCCGAATCCGGCCAGCTGCCGCAGGCACTGTCCCTGCACATCAACGGCTGCCCGAACTCCTGCGCCCGCATTCAGACGGCGGACATCGGACTCAAGGGCATGATGCTGCCAACGCCCGACGGCGAGCCCTCCCCGGGTTTCCAAGTCCACCTTGGCGGCGGCCTGGCGAACAACACCCGCGAGGAAGCCGGCCTGGGCCGGACCGTCCGCGGCCTGAAGGTGTACGTCGACGACCTGCCCGATTACGTGGAGCGCGTGGTGCGCCGGTTCGTCGCCGACCGCACCGAAGGCCAGACCTTCGCCGAATGGACCCACGCAGCAGACGAGGAGGCACTCCAGTGACAACCGCACAGCCGGCCAAGCTCCGTTCCAAGGAAGAGCTGAAGGCCCTGGCCGAAGCCGGCGCCGCCGAGCTCGGCTGGGACGCCCCCGCCCGCGACGTCATCGCCTGGGTGGAGCGCAACTTCGAGCTGCCCGCCGTCGCCGTCGCCTGCTCCATGGCCGACGCCGTCCTGCCCGCCCTGGTCGCTGACCAGATGCCCGGCGTCGACGTCCTGTTCCTGGAGACCGGCTACCACTTCCCGGAAACCTACGCCACGCGTGACGAGGTGGCCGCGAACCTCCGCGTCAACGTGGTGGACGTGCTCCCCGAAAACACCGTGGAGCAGCAGGACCGGCTCCTGGGCAAGGACTTCTTCGCCCGCGACGCCGCCCAGTGCTGCGCCCTGCGCAAGGTGGCTCCGCTGCAGCGCACCCTTGCCGGTTACGAGCTGTGGTTCACCGGTGTCCGCCGCGACGAAGCCCCCACCCGGACCAACACCCCCCTGATCGGCTGGGACGAGAAGAACGGACTGGTCAAGGTCAACCCGATGGCCGCCTGGACGTTCGACCAGCTGGTCCAGTACTCCGACGACAACCTCCTGCCCGTCAACCCGCTGCTTTCCCAGGGCTACCCCTCCATCGGCTGCCAGCCCTGCACCCGCAAGGTGGCACCCGGCGAGGACCCCCGCGCCGGCCGCTGGGCTGGAACCGACAAGACAGAATGCGGACTACACGTATGAGCACTTCACTTACCGAGGAGACCCAGGTGACTGACGCCGCCGTATCCACGCGCCTGTCCAGCCTGGACACCCTGGAGTCCGAGGCCATCCACATCATCCGCGAGGTTGTTGCCGAATTCGAGAAGCCTGCGCTGCTGTTCTCCGGCGGCAAGGACTCCGTGGTGATGCTGCACCTGGCCACCAAGGCGTTCTGGCCCGGCAAGGTGCCGTTCCCCGTGCTGCACGTGGACACCGGCCACAACTTCCCCGAGGTCATCGACTTCCGCGACCGCACCGTTGAGCGGCTGGGCCTGAAGCTCGTGGTCGGCTCCGTGCAGGAGTTCATCGACCGGGGCGAGCTGGCAGAGCGCGCCGACGGCACCCGCAACCCGTTGCAGACCGTGCCGCTGCTGGACGCCATCCAGCAGAACAAGTTCGACGCCGTGTTCGGCGGCGGCCGCCGCGACGAGGACAAGGCCCGCGCCAAGGAGCGCATTTTGAGCCTGCGCGACGAATTCGGCCAGTGGGATCCGCGCAACCAGCGCCCCGAGCTGTGGAACCTGTACAACGGCCGCCACACCGTGGGCCAGCACGTTCGCGCGTTCCCCATCAGCAACTGGACCGAGCTGGACATCTGGCGCTACATCGAGCGCGAGAACATCGAGCTGCCCGGCCTGTACTACGCCCACGAGCGCGAGGTCTTCGCCCGCGACGGCATGTGGCGTGCAGTGGGCGAAGTGTCCCAGCCGCGCCCTGATGAGGACGTCATCACCAAGACCGTCCGCTACCGCACCGTCGGGGACATGTCCTGCACCGGTGCCGTGGAATCGAACGCCTACACGGTGTCCGACGTCGTGGTTGAAGTCGCCGCCTCCACCCTGACCGAACGTGGCGCCACCCGCGCAGATGACCGCATCTCCGAGGCCGCCATGGAAGACCGCAAGAAGGACGGGTACTTCTAATGAGCACGATTTCCGAGATTTCGACAGGCTCAATCAACGACAGCCTGCCCACCACGCTCTTCCGGTTCGCCACGGCGGGATCGGTCGACGACGGCAAGTCCACTTTGGTGGGCCGCCTCCTCCACGATTCCAAGGCCATTTTGGCTGACCAGCTCGACGCCGTCGCCCGGACCTCAGCCGACCGCGGCTTTGGTGGCGACAAGGGCGGCATCGACCTGGCCCTGCTGACCGACGGCCTGCGCGCCGAGCGCGAACAGGGCATCACCATTGACGTGGCCTACCGCTACTTCGCCACCGACCAGCGCAGCTTCATCCTGGCTGACTGCCCCGGGCACGTCCAGTACACCAAGAACACGGTGACCGGCGCGTCCACCGCGGATGCCGTCGTCGTCCTCATTGACGCCCGCAAGGGCGTGCTGGAGCAGACCCGCCGGCACCTGTCCGTGCTGCAGCTGCTGCGCGTGGCGCACGTGATCGTGGCCGTGAACAAGATCGACCTGGTGGACTTCAGCGAATCCGTCTTCCGCGGGATCGAAGCCGATGTGCAGCAGGTGGGCCGCGAACTGGGCCTCGGCTCGGACGGCATCAGCGACCTCCTGGTCATCCCGGTCTCGGCGCTCGACGGCGACAACGTGGTGGACCGCTCGGAGCGCACCCCCTGGTACACCGGGCCCGCCCTGCTCGAGGTCCTCGAAACCCTCCCCGCAGCCGATGAGCTCGAGAGCCACCTGGAAAGCTTCCGCTTCCCCGTGCAACTGGTGATCCGGCCGCAGGGTGCCCTGGCCCCGGACGCCGTCGCCGCCGGCCTGGACGTGGAGGCCTACCGCGACTACCGTGCCTACGCCGGCCAGATCACAGAAGGTTCGGTCAAGGTGGGAGACAAAGTCTCTGTGCTGACGCCGGGCCAGTCGCCGCGGACCACCACCGTGGCGGGCATCGACTTCGCCGGCGCTTCCCTGGAGGAAGCCGCCGCCCCGCAGTCGGTGGCCATCCGGCTGGCGGACGAGTTCGACGTCGCCCGCGGTGACACCATCGCCGCCGCCGGCACCGTCCGCGAAGCTTCCGCCGACCTGTACGCCGCCCTGTGCTGGCTTTCCCCGAAGCCGCTGCGCGAAGGCCAGAAGGTGCTGGTCAAGCACGGCACCCGTACGGTGCAGGCGATGGTCCGCAACGTCTCAGGCAAGCTGGACCTGGCCACCTTCAAGCTGGAGGCCGCCTCGAACCTGGAGCTCAACGACATCGGCCACGCCCAGCTCCGGCTCGCTGCCCCGCTGCCGCTGGAGAACTACCTGCACCACCGCCGCACCGGAGCGTTCCTGGTCATCGACCCGCTGGACGGCAACACGCTGGCCGCCGGCCTGGTCAAGGACCACCCGGGCGACCACGAGGACGAGCGCTACAGCATCTAGTCCCTTTTCGATTCGCCGGAAGACTGCCGGGCTCGCCGTTCCTGAACGGCGAGCCCGCAGGTTTCCGGCGAATCGGTGGTGACGGGCGGATCTGGCTGTGCCCCTCGAGGATGGACTTCAGCCGCTGCAGGTCCCGGCGGGTTTCGCGCCGGATCATCGGCTCCATGAACAACCCGGCGAGCCTGGAGAAACCCGAGGGGCTCCCGCTGTTGCCGAGCGTCATGCGTGTCCCGCCGTCGTCGTCCGTCCAGGTATAGGTGGTCTGCATGGGGAAGGGGCCCTGGGCCGTCCGCATCACCAGCCTCTCGCCGGGAATGAACTCCACGAATTCGTACGTGTATTTCAGCTCCCTGCCCAGGAATTTCGCAGTGAAAGCCACCTGGGAACCCACCCCTGCAGGACCTCCGCTGAGCCGCTGGGCGCTGTGGATGTTCCGGTACCACCTAGGTGCATTCCCCGGGTCTGCCGCGTACTCCGCCACCTCACGCCGGGGCCTGTCGATGTGGATCTCGGTCTGGACGTTCACCATGCCTGGTCTCCTTGCAGCTGCGGGTGTGCCGTTGCGGTAAGCCTCCAAGCCACGTTAGCCGGGACGATGGGGCGGCGCACCCGCCACGGTGGAGCACATGCCGTGGCAGGTGGTCAACGCCGCAGCGCCTGGATCTGTGAAACCGGGCCCCGGGGCGGCCGAATGTGACGCTACATGAACGTGCGTGACCCCCCGTTTCCGCGTCATTGAACGGGTTTGGGCCACTCCCTATGGTGAAACAATGACTAGTTCCAAGCCCGGGATGACCCGCATCGTGGCAGGCCAAAGCGCGGTTCCCAAGCGCAAGCGTGCCATCGAAGCTGCCCTGGCCATCGGGCTGGTCCTCCTGATCGCCGTCGGCGCCATTGTGGCCTCGAACGTGTCCCGCAACACCGAGGCCCAGGCCGCAGAGACCAGCCCCGCGGCCGAGTTGAAACTGGGCTACTTCGGCAACGTCACGCACGCCCCGGCCCTGGTGGGCGTCAAAAAAGGATTCCTCCAGCAGGCCCTGGGCAGCACCAAGCTCAGCACCCAGACCTTCAACGCCGGACCGGCCGCCATCGAAGCCCTGAACGCAGGCGCCATCGACGCCGCCTACATCGGCCCCAACCCGGCCATCAACTCGTTCGCCAAGAGCCAGGGCGAGTCCGTCCGGGTAATTGCCGGGGCGGCAGCGGGCGGTGCCCAGCTGGTGGTCAAGCCCGAGATCACCTCAGCCGCAGACCTCAAGGGCAAGACCCTCGCATCGCCGCAGCTGGGCGGCACCCAGGACGTCGCACTCCGCGCCTGGCTTTCCAATCAGGGGTACAAGACCAGTGTGGACGGCAGCGGCGACGTCGCCATCAACCCCACCGAGAACGCCCAGACGCTGAAGCTGTTCCAGGACGGAAAGCTCGACGGCGCGTGGCTGCCTGAGCCGTGGGCCTCCCGCCTGGTGCTCCAGGCCGGCGCCAAGGTGCTGGTGGATGAGAAAGACCTCTGGGACGGCACCGGGACCGGCAAGCCGGGCGAGTTTCCCACCACCATCCTGATCGTCAACCAGAAGTTCGCTGCAGACCACCCGGACACCGTCAAGGCCTTGCTCAAGGGCAACGCCGAATCCGTGGCCTGGCTCAACTCCGCGCCCGCCGACGAGAAGGCGAACCTCATCAACGCCGCACTGCAGGAATCCGCCGGGGCAGCATTGCCCAACGGTGTCCTTACCAGGTCGCTGGCAAACATCACCTTCACCCTTGACCCGCTGGCCGGCAGCTACCCCAAGCTGTTGCAGGACGGCGTGGATGCGGGAACCACCAAGAAGGCCGACATCAACGGGCTCTTCGACCTCCGTGCGCTCAACCAGGTCACCGGTGGCGCCGACAAGATCTCCGCGGCCGGACTCGGCCAGGACTGACCCACCCACTACCTAAGGACGGCACCATGCCAGTCGTACTGGAAAACCTGGGCAAACGCTTCGGCGACGGCGCCCCGGTACTGGACGACGTCAACGCCAACATCAAGCAGGGTGAATTCGTTGCCCTCCTCGGTGCCTCCGGCTGCGGCAAGTCCACCCTCCTGAACATCATTGCGGGACTGGAAGCGCCGACGTCGGGCGCCCTGGAAGTGCCGAGCGACGGCGCCGCCTTCATGTTCCAGGATGCCGCGCTCTTCCCGTGGCTCACGGCCCGGGAAAACATCGAACTGGCCCTGAAGCTCCGGGGTGTGGGCAAAACCGAGCGCCGCACCAAGGCCCAGGAACTCCTGGAACTGGTGCACCTTGGCTCTGCCGGGGACAAGCGTCCGCACGAACTCTCCGGCGGCATGCGGCAGCGTGTCTCGCTGGCCCGCTCGCTGGCGCAGGACCGGCAGCTGCTGCTCATGGACGAGCCGTTCGCCGCGCTGGACGCCATTACCCGTGACCTGCTGCACGATGAGCTGGAACGGATTTGGAAGGAAACCGGGCGCACCATCGTCTTCGTCACCCACAACGTCCGCGAGGCTGTCCGGCTGGGACAGCGCGTGCTGCTCCTGTCCTCCCGTCCCGGACGGGTGGTCCAGGAATGGTCCGTCACCGAGGAACACCGAACCGACGCCGGGCTCGCCGGCCAGCTGACCGGGGTAATCACCGCCCGGCTGCGGGAGGAGATTCGCCGCCATGCCAAGTAACCCACCCCTGGTTGAGGAGGAACCGGTGGTTGAGCCTGTCGACACCACACCCGCTGAAACCCGTCACGTCCATGCCGCCCTGACCAGGACGTCCACCGGCAAAGAGGACCTACGCGAGCTGGAGTCCGGCCTGGATTCCCTGCAGTCCGACGCCGACCGCAAACACCGGATCGACTGGAGCCGGATCCTCCTGCCCGTGGCTGCCCTGGTGGTCCTGGTGCTGGTCTGGCAGTTCTACGTCTCGCTGGGCGTCAAGCGCCGCGACCTGGTGCCCGGACCGCTGGACGTCCTCAGCCAGCTCGGGGTCCTCTGGAGCGACGGCAAGCTGCAGGAGTCCGTCTGGACGTCACTGCAGCGGGGCGTGGTGGGCTTCCTCATCTCGGTGGCCATCGCCACGCCGGTAGGTCTGCTCCTGGCCCAGGTGGCGCCGCTGCGGCGAGCCTTCGGCCCGCTGATCTCCGGCCTGCAGGTCCTGCCCTCGGTGGCCTGGGTCCCCGCGGCCATCATCTGGTTCGGCCTTACCGATGCCACTGTCTACTTCGTGGTGTTCATGGGAGCCATCCCCTCCATCATCAACGGGCTCATCTCCGGCGTGGACCAGATCCCGCCGCAGTACCGCAGGGTGGGCACCGTGCTGGGCGCGTCCCGGCTCCAGATGGCATTGCAGATTGTCCTTCCGGCCGCGCTGCCGGGGTACCTGGGCGGCCTGAAGCAGGGCTGGGCCTTCTCCTGGCGTTCCCTCATGGCCGCCGAAATCATTGCGGTGGGCGGCACCATCGGCTTTGGCCTGGGTTCGCTGCTGGACCAGGGCCGGACCCTTTCGGACATGGCCGTGGTCATGGCTGCCATCCTCCTGATCCTGGCGGTGGGCATCCTGATTGAGCTGCTGGTCTTCGGCCCCATCGAGAAGCGGCTCCTCCGCAGCCGGGGCCTCCTGTCCGGCAGCACCCGCTAGCCCGCGCCGGCACCCAACCACTGCAGAAAGCCCGACGGCGACCTCCCGCCGTTGGGCTTTCTGCTGTCCTGCCCGGCCGACTCGGGAACAGATGGCAGACTGGCGCCATGACAGCCAGCTTCGTGTGCCGCACCGAGTCCCCACTCCCCATGGAGCAGCTCTTCCACCGGGCGCGCAGCATCGACCTGCACCTGGACTCGCAGCAGGCATCCGGGGAGCGCGCGGTGGGCGGCGTCACCAGTGGGCTGATCGGGGAAGGCCAGGACGTGACTTGGCGTGCGCGGCACTTCGGGGTCCCGCTCATCATGACCAGCCGCATTACCCATCTGGATTACCCGCGCAGCTTCACCGACGAACAGGTGAAGGGCCCCTTCAAGGCCTTCCGGCATGTCCACGACTTCGCGGCAACAGCAACGGGAAGCGTGATGACGGACCGGGTGGAGTTCACCGTCCCGCTCGGAGTCCTGGGAACCGCCGTCGAACGGCTTGTCCTGGCCCGCTACCTGGAGCGCCTGATCATCCGCAGGGGCCGGTTCCTCGCCGGGCGGCCCTAGGAACCGTTTGTGACGCTGCATTACCTTGCGTGAACTGGTGTTGCTCGGCCTTTGTTGGCGAATGTGACGCGGCCCTACCGTTGATCCATGGCAATTCAGGACATTTACCCCACGGCGCTGCGGCTGCTTGGCCGCCCCGTGCTGGTGGTGGGCGGCGGCCCCGTTGCGGCACGCCGCGCCAAGGGCCTGCTCGATGCCGGTGCCGTGGTCACCGTCGTGGCCCCGGTTGCCTCGCCCGCCCTGAAGGACATGGCCGACGCCGGCCTGCTCACCTGGGAAGCGCGGCCCTACCTTTCCAGCGATGTCGACGGCGTGTGGTTCGCCCAGACCGCCACCGGCGACCCGGACGTGGACGCGCAGGTGTCGGCCGACGCCGAGGCGCAGCGGGTTTGGTGCGTCAACGCCTCCAACCATGAAGCCTCCGCCGCCTGGACGCCCGCCGTCGCCGAAGTGGATGACGTCAAGATCGCCGTGAACGCCGGGGGAGACCCGCGCCGCGCCATGGCAGTCCGCGACGCCGTTGCCACCGCCCTCGAAACCGGCGACCTCCCGCTGCGCCGCCGCCGCGCGCACCGGGGGACCGTTGCCCTGGTGGGCGGCGGTCCGGGCGACGCCGGCCTCATCACCGTCCGCGGCCGCCGCCTGCTGGGCCAGGCCGACGTCGTGGTGGCCGACCGCCTGGGCCCCCGCAGCCTCCTGAACGAACTGGCCCCGGACGTCCGCGTCATTGAAGTGGGCAAGACCCCCGGCCACCACCCCGTGCCCCAGGCGGAGATCAACCGGATCCTGGTTGAAGAAGCGCTGAAAGGCCACCGCGTGGTCCGGCTCAAGGGCGGGGATCCGTACGTGCTGGGCCGCGGCGGCGAGGAAGCCGAATACTGCAGGCAGCACGGTGTGGAAGTTGAGGTGGTTTCCGGTGTCACGTCAGCCATCTCCGTCCCGGCCGCCGCAGGCATCCCCGTGACGCACCGCGGCTTGGCCAAGGGCTTCAGCGTGGTGACCGGCCACGAGGAACTCTCCGAGGTTCCCGCCCGCCCGGACCACACCGTCGTCCTGCTCATGGGCGTTGGCCAGCTCCGGGAATCCGCGTCCGCGCTGGGCGAAGCAGGCATGCCGGCCGACACCCCGGTTGGTATCGTGGAGAACGGCTACCTGCCGGACCAGCGCGTCACTATCGGCACGCTCGGTTCCATCGCGGACCAGGCCGACGCCGCCGGTGTTGCCAACCCCGCCGTGATCGTCATCGGTGACGTGGTGCGCGTGAGCCCGTTCGCTCCGCCGCACTTCAAAACCGCCGACTACGGCACCACCACCCCGAACAGCCCCCGCAAGACCGTCCTCACCACCTAGCCCCGCCCAACTGACTGGCAGTTGTTGTCGTTCTGAGCCGTCAAAACGACAACAAATGCGAGCCAGTTGGGCCGGAACGAAGAAAAGGAACACAGCCGTGTCATCCAGCACCACCGTAGGAACTGCTGCGCGTCCGCTGCGCGTCGCCGTCGTTGGCTCCGGCCCGGCCGGCGTCTACGCCGCCGACATCCTCACCAAGAGCGAGGCCGTCAAGAGCGGCGAGCTGACCGTCAGCATCGACCTCTTCGACCGCTACCCGGCACCCTACGGCCTGATCCGCTACGGCGTGGCCCCGGACCACCCCCGCATCAAGGGCATCGTCAACGCCCTGCACAAGGTCCTGGACCGCGGCGACATCCGCTTCTTCGGGAACGTGGACTACGGCACGGACCTCACCATCGAGGACCTGCGCACCCACTATGACGCCGTCATCTTCGCCACCGGCGCCATCAAGGACGCCGACCTGAACATCCCCGGCATCGAGTTGGACGGCTCCTACGGCGGCGCCGACTTCGTCTCCTGGTACGACGGACACCCGGACGTGCCCCGCGAGTGGCCGCTCGAGGCCAAGGAGATCGCCGTGATCGGCAACGGCAACGTGGCCCTGGACGTGGCGCGCGTCCTGTCCAAGCACGCCGACGACCTCCTGGTTTCGGAAATCCCGGACAACGTCTACGCCGGCCTGAAGGCTTCCCCGGTCACGGACGTGCACGTCTTCGGCCGCCGCGGCCCCGCCCAGGTCAAGTTCACCCCGCTGGAGCTCCGCGAGCTGTCCCATTCCAAGGACGTGGACATCATCCTGTACCCGGAGGACTTCGAGTTCGACGAGGAATCGGACCGCCAGATCCAGACGAACAACCAGACCAAGACCATGGTGGGCACGCTGACCAACTGGATCGCAGAGCAGCCGGAGGACCTCTCCGAGCTCAAGGCTTCCCGCCGCCTGCACCTGCACTTCCTGCACAGCCCGGTGGAGATCTACGACGACGCCGATGCCCCCGGCAAGGTGGCCGGCATCAAGTTCGAGCGCACCGAGCTGGACGGCACGGGCAACGCCCGCGGCACCGGCGAGTTCGTGGACTACCCGGTCCAGGCCGTGTACCGCGCCATCGGCTACTTCGGTTCCGCCCTGCCGGACGTCGAGTTCGACCACAAGAAGGGCGTTGTGACGAACGACGGCGGCCGTGTCCTGGACGCCGAAGGCAACCACGTGCCGGGTATCTACGCCACCGGCTGGATCAAGCGTGGCCCCGTCGGCTTGATCGGGCACACCAAGGGCGACGCCCTGGAAACCGTGACCTACCTGCTGGAAGACCGCGAAAACCTCCCGGTCGCGTCCGCGCCGGCGGAGGATGCGGTCGTTGAGCTGCTCGACGCCCGCGGCGTGAAGTTCACGTCCTGGGAAGGCTGGCTGGCACTGGACGCCCACGAACTTGCGCTCGGCGCGGCGGCCACCGAGGCCGGCGGCTCGCACGGCGTCGAGGTCAAGCGTGAGCGGATCAAGGTGGTGCCGCGCGAGGACATGGTGTCCATTTCCCGTGATGGCGTGTCCGCCCAGGTCTAGGATCCTGATGCTGCAGGAGCCGTGGAACCACCGTTCCGCGGCTCCTGCCATTAACCCTGCTGCGCTATTTTCCCGCGCCGCCGATCGCCATGAGCTCCAGCCGGCGGAGCGTCTCGCGGTTCCGGGCGGAGATGACAGGATCACGGAGGAATTTCGGCATCAGCTTTCCCGGCCCGCGGATGGCGTCCTCGGCCATGGTCACCAGGCATTCGCCGCCGCGGTCCTCGAGCCTGATGTCCACCTTGGCCTCGCCCACAGGCCAGCCGCGCGCCACGAGTTCCAGGGAGCGGCCGGGTTCCACCGCGGTGACGAGGCTGGTGTCGTTGATCACCAGCGGCCACGCTCCCACGGAGTGGTGGAGCCGGGCTCCAAGCCCCGGCCATTCGGCATCCACATCCCTGATCCGGGAGGCGCCCACCACCCAGCCGGAATACAGCCATCCGTCGGCGATGACCCGCCAGACATCGGCAGCGGGGCACTTGAACAGCTGCGAGACAGTGGACATGGGGTTCCTTCTCTCTTCGTGGGCAAAGGCGGTGCTACATGCGGCCGAACCGGGCCCGGATCATCGCGAAAATCCCGTAGGCGATGAAGCCCGCGCCAATCGCCACCAGCAGGGTGGGGCCGAACGGGTGGTCCTGGAGGGCCTTGAGGCTGCCGTCCAATCCGGTGGATTCATCGGGCCGGTGCCGGGCTGCGGCGATCACGAACAGCAGCCCGGTAAGGACCAGGGCGATGCCCTTGGCCACATGGCCGGTGACGCCCAGGCTGTCGATCAGCCGCCCCCGCCGGGTGCCGTCAAAGTGGAACAGTTCCTCCTTGAACCCGCGGCGGAGGCCCTTGGCGATGAAGTAGATGCCAATGCCGAGGACGGTCAGGCCCAGGGCCACCAGGACCCAGGGCCCCGCAGGGTGCGCCATCACGCCGGAACTGAAATCCCTGGTGTTGTCGCCCGAGTCGCTGGGCTGCCCCACGGCGAATCCTGCAAAGCTGAGGCCTACGCTGCCGTACGCGATGGCGAGGAAACCCGACGACACCAGTTTGGCCAGCCGTTCCTTCCGGGGCAGGCTCCGGGCACGGAGCGTCGCTTCGCTGGCCTGCCAGAGGGCCAATGCCAGGCATGCCACCACGCACCCCCACATGACGATGGTGCCGAAGGGGTTGTCCGCGAGGCGGGCAATGGCCCCGGTTGGCTCGGCGTCCCCCTGGTGGCCGAAGGCGATGGCGATCGCGATGGCACCCACGATCACATGGAGCAGTGCCATGACGGCGAATCCCGTGCGGGCCAGGACATCGAGGACCTTGTGGTTGGACGCGTCTTCGACCGCGTCGGCTGCCTGGCTGAGGGTGGAATCGCCGTCGGACATCCCTTAGCCGTTCATGGGCCCTTCGGCCCGCATGTTCTCGGCTCCCGGACCCTCAACGTGGACAGTGCAGCGGACCACCAGCTGGCCGGGGGCGTTGTCCAGTTCCACCAGTGAATCGTGGCCGCTGAGGACGGTGAACACTTCGGAACCGGCGAGGACGCTGACGCCCTTGGCCTTGGCGGTTTGCCGGGCGTTCCCCAGGGCCTCGCGCTCCAGCGCATCCACATAGCCGCTGTCACTTTCCCGGGCGGGGTTCCCGAAGGCCCAGCCGAACAATGTCCCTGTGTTTCCCATGGCGTTGATATTACGCGGTCGGCGGCCCCGGGGGCCGGGCTTTCGTAATATTAGTAAGTGTGCTTAGTATGAGCGGACCATACCTTGATTAGGACACGGCATGCGACACCCGCGGAGGGCGGCACGCCGGGACCCGTTCACAACGTTAGGAATGCACATCATGGCAGGAAATCTCTTTGCGCGTTCAGTTCACGACCTGACGGCGGCAGCATGGTTCGGCGGATCGCTGATGGGCGCCATCGGCTTGAACGGAGCAGCGGCGCAGGCCAAGGATCCCGCCGAACGCACCCGGCTGTCCAGCGCCGGCTGGATGCGCTGGGCGCCGGTCCAGACCGCGGCGTTCGCCGCGCACCTGGCGGCAGACCTCGCCATCGCCTGGGACAACAAGGGCCGGATCGCCAAGCAGGACGGCGTGGCACGCGACACCGCCATCAAGACAGCCGTGACCCTTGCGGGCGCCGGGGTGACCCTGTACTCGGGCATCCTGGGCAAGAAAGTGGAGAAGCTTGCCGATGAGGGGGCCAAGGGAGCCACGGAGCCGCAGCCGGCGGCATCGGACGAGCTGAAGTCCGCCCAGCAGCAGCTCAAGCTCCTGCAGTGGGCCATCCCCGGATTCGCTGCGCTGGTGATCATCCTGGGCGCCAAGCACGGCGAGATGCAGCGCCCCACCAACGTCCTCGCGGGCCTGCGCCGGAACTGATTCACCGGCAGGCACAGGACGGACGACGGCGGCCCGGCACCACAGTGCCGGGCCGCCGCCATGCCCGGGAACTTTACTCCGCGAGCCACTCCGCGCAGGAGTTCAGGTTCCGGTTCACCGTGGCCACGGCATCGTCCTCGTGCTGCCGTTCAATGGCATCCAGCAGGGTTTCGTGGCCGTCCCGCGGGAGCCCATTGAAGCCGGGCCGGCGCTGTTGCGTGAGCAGGTCCTGGTGGAACGCCGTGCCGAAGCTGGCATACAGCTCATGCAGCAGCGGGTTGCCGGATGCCTGGGCGACTCCCTGGTGGAACTGCCAGTCTGCGTCGGCCCACGCCTCGATGTCGCCGTTCTTCCAGGCCTGGTCCCGGGCGGCGAGGAAGGCGCGCAGGGCCGCGACGTCGTCGTCGGTGGCATTCCGGGCGGCGAGCCGCGCAGCCTGGGTGTCCAGGCCGAGCCGGACCTCGAGGATGTGCTGCTCGGTATGGTCCTGGTACAGCCGCCGCGCGGCGCCGGACATCTCATTCGTTGCCCGCACGTAGGTGCCGTCGCCCCGGCGGACCTCCAGCATGCCCCCATGGGCCAGGGCCTTGACTGCTTCGCGCAGGGTCCCGCGGGAAACCCCGAGCCGCGCCATGAGCTCGGGCTCGGGCGGGATGCGCTGGTTCAACGCCCACTCACCGGAGTGGACCATCTCCCGCAGCTTGGCGGTGACTTCGGCGGCCAGCGGCTGGCGGACGGAGGGGCTCAAAGACAAGGTGCTACTTCCTTTCCGCGGGGCGGGTTCCGGACATCGGGCGTCCCGTGATTAGGTGGGCCACCACGATTTGGGCCACGGCCAGTGCCAGCAGAAGGGCCAGTGGCAGGGTCCAGCCGCCGGTGGCGCTGTGCAGCAGGCCCATGCCGAATGGCCCTGCGGTCGCCAGCAGGTAGCCCGAGGACTGGGCCAGCGTGGACAAAGCCGTGGTTTCGGCCGTGCTGGACCCGCTGCGGCTGATCATCACCATCACCAGGGGGAAAATGCCCAGGCCGAAACCGATCAGGACAGCCGGAATGGCCGCCAGCCCCACAGGGAGGACCAGCAGCGCCGCGATTCCGGCCGCCATCGTGACGCTCACCAGGTAAAAGGCCGGGCGCAGCATGCGCGGGCGGGATCCGATGGCAATCAGCACCATGCCCGCCGGAACGGACACGAGCTGCATCAGGCCGAACATGAGCCCGCTGTCCGAGGCGCTCATTCCCATGGTGGTGAGCATGTACGGCAGCCAGCTCAGCAGCGCGTAGGCCAGCAGTGCCTGGAGGGTGAAGATAGCGGTGAGCAGCCGGCCTTTCCCGGTCCTCAGCAGCGGCCAGGGGGAGATGTGGGCTGCGGTGCTCCGGACCGTGTGGCGGTGGGCGTGCAGGGCCACCGGGAGGAAGCCCAGGAGCGCCGCGACGGCGGCGATGCCCACCATGCCGACCGCGGCGGACGGCGACCCGAGGGCCTGCGCCAGCGGGACCACCAGGACGGCGGACAGGGTGCCGCCCGTGGTCATGGTCACCGTGTAGACGGCCGTCATGAGCGACGTCCGGGCGGCGAAGTGTTCGCGGATGAAGGACGGCATGGCCACATTGCACACGGCCAGGCCGGACATGCCCACCACGCTGCCGGCCACGAGCATTCCGGTGGCGGGGATACCCCGCAGCAGGAGCCCGCCAGCCAGCAGGGTCAACGACAGCAGGATCGCCTTCTCCACGCCTAGCTTGCCGCTCAGCCACGATGTTGCGGCGCCCGCCACCGCGAAGCACAGGGTGGGAATGGACGGGATGATGGCCGCCACCAGCGCCCCGTAGCCCAGGACGGCTTGAAGGTCGTGCAGCAGGGCCGAGGCTCCGGTGATCCCCGCACGGAGGTTCAGCCCGATGAGCACCAGGGCAATCACACCGAAGACGACGGCGGAGCGCGGCTTGGCGGGCACCGCGCCGGCGGTGACGGCCGGGATGGTGGCGGTTGCTGCTGGGGCGGACGCGGGGGGAGTGGCGGACATACCATCCACCCTAAAGGTTAGACGTTTGATGTTTGCGGTTTTGTGGCCAACCTCTCGCCCATGCCGGGGGCTGGCATAGACTGCGAACGGACTGTCGGAGGGCCTGGCATGGACCGGGCGGTGCGGAAGGACGGCTGTGGAGGCTTCACGGGGACTTGAGATCGAGAAGAAGTACGACGTCGACGCCGACGCCGTGGTGCCGGCGCTGGAACAGGCCGCCGGGGTGGCCCGGACCGGGAAACCCCACACCGACCTCCTCGAAGCGGTGTACTTCGACACCCCTGCCCACGACCTGGCGGCCCGCCGGATCACCCTGCGGCGCCGCACCGGCGGCGCCGACGCGGGGTGGCACCTGAAGCTCCCGCCCACCGCTGCCGCCGCCACCGCTGACGGTCCCGCGCCGCGGACGGAGCTGCACGCACCCCTTGGCCGTCCCGACGCCGTGCCGGACAGCCTCCTGGCCCACCTTCACGCCTACCTGCGGGGATCCGTTCCGGTGCCCGTGGTCCGGCTGGAAACCCGGCGCACCACCTACCCCCTGTACGGCGACGACGGCGTGCACCTCGCCGACCTCGCCGACGACCACGTCACCGCCGAGCGGCTGGCCGCCCGGGACAAGGGCACCAGCGCGCAGGGGGAGTGGCGCGAGTGGGAGGTGGAACTGGTCCACGGCGGGGCCGCCCTCTTCGGACCGGTGGAAGAACTCCTGACCGCCGCCGGTGCCCGCCCCGCCGCGCACGCCTCGAAGCTGGCGCGTGCCCTGGGCACAGGCAAGGCAGCCGAGAAACGCTCCAACGGCGCCGTCCCCGACGACGGTGCGCCCGGCGGTAACGCCGGAAGCAGTCCCGCCCTGCTGGCCGGCAAGCGCGCCCCGGCAGCCGCCGTCGTCACCGTCTTTGTGGCATCGCAGATCGACGAGATCCTCGCCATCGACGCCGCCGTCCGGCTCGAGGAACCGGAAGCGGTGCACACCATGCGCTCCTCGGCCCGCCGCATCCGGTCGGTCCTGGCAGCGTACGGCAAGCTGTACCGGGCATCACCGGTGCGCCGGCTCCGGGACGAGCTGAAATGGCTGGGCCGGCTGCTCGGCGAACCGCGCGACGCCGAAGTCCTGCGCGCGCAGCTCCGCAGCCAGCTGGCCGACCTTCCGCCGGGGAAGGCCTCGCCGCCGCCACGGCAGCGGTTGACCACCGGACGAGTGAAAATTTCGACGCCGCCTACCGCCTCCTGCAGGAAGCGCTCGGCTCGGCCCGCTACTTCCGGCTCCTGGACAACCTCGAGGATTTCCGCGACAACCCGCCGGTGCGCGCCGCCGCCGTCACCTCCGGCCGCAAGGCGGCGGCGAAAGCCGTGGACAAGGGTGCCAGGAAGTTGAAGCGCTCGCACAAGGCGGCCACCCGCGCCCGCCGCGGCACGGACCAGGAACTTGCCCTGCACCGCGTACGCAAGGATGCCAAGCGGCTGCGCTACGTGGCGGAATCAGCCGCCCTGGTCCGCGGCAAGCGCGCCGCCAAAGTCGCCAAAGCCGCCCGCCGGCAGCAAAAGATCCTCGGCAGCTTCCAGGACGCCGTGGTGGCCAGGGAACTGCTGACGGCCCTCGCCGGGGACGGCAGCGACCCGGCCGCCGCGGCCGTCTACACCGAGCTGCTCAGCCAGCAGGATGCGATCATGCTCGCCGCACACGCCAAATACCGGAAGGCCCGGAAGAAATCCCGCGACCTCTTCCGCCGCGGCATCATCTAGAGGCGGGTTATTTGCCCTGCCGGGCCGACAACCGCGCCACGGCCAGGGCCAGCCACAACTGCACCCGGTCCGCGGTGACCGAGGGATCGTAGCCGGTCAGCTCGGTGATCTGGGCCAGCCGGTACCGCACGGTGTTGCGGTGCAGGGTGAGCTCTTCCGCCACAGCGGCCACCGAGCCGTTGTTGTTCAAGTAGCTCTCCAGCGTGGACATCAGCTCCGAGCCGTGCGCGGCATCGAAGGCCCGCAGCGGGTTCAGGGACTCATGCGCCATGTCCGCCAGCGGCACGTCCTCACTGGCCAGCAGCAGCGAGGTCAGGCTCAGCCGCTCGGGCTCATTGACCGGCAGGCCGTGGCTTGCGGCGTCCCGCGCCTCGAAGTAGCTCCAGCGCAGGCCGTTGGGCTTGGTGTATGCCCCGCCGATGCCGATCGTGGCGTGGATTCCGGCCTCCGCCAGGTGGTCGCTCAGCCCGCGGGCCAGCGCCGGTGCCGCTCCGCCGTCGTCATTGACCACCAGCACCAGATCCTTGCCCACGACGGCGGCAACGGCCTTCTGGAGCTTCCTGCGGCACCGAGGTGCTGCCCAGTGCCTTGCCGTGGGCGGCGGACACCGCCAGCAGCACCACGTTCTTGCGGGTGCTGTTCACGCCCACGCCTGCCAGGCGGCGCTGCGCCTCGCTGGTCTCCAGCGCGCCATGGATCACGTCCTCCAACACCTGGCCGCAGAGCGCCCGCTGGGCCTGGCGCTGCTTGACCATGTTGTTCAGCTCTACGCTGATCAGGTTCTGCGCGTACCCGATGATGCCCGTGTCCTCGAAGGGTTGGCGGACCCACAGCGTGCAGGCATCCCGCCGGCCGGTGGGGACGGGGTAGCTGGACCAGGTATCCGCGGACGGGCTGGACGTGCTGCTGTTGTACAGCTGCGCGGCGAACTGGGTCAGGGCAATGTCTGTGCGCAGCATGCCGCCCAAATTCTTCAACAACTCGGCCAGGCCGCCGCCGGTCAAAAGTGCCCTGGCCAGCACCTGGTGGCCGGCGATGAGCCGCTCAAGCTTGGCGTAATGGTCCGCCGACTGGGCGTCCGCCACCAGCTTGGTAATGGCGATGAACGGAGTCTCGTAGGGAACTTCCACCACAGGGAGGCCCCAGCGGTTCGCCTCCGCCAGCAGGGCCGGCGGCACTGCCTCGTGCGTCAGGCCCACCCCGAATCCGATGCCCACCGCGCCGGCCCGCTGCACCTGGCGGACAAAGCGGCGCTGTTCGGGGGCCGAGCGCAGCCGCAGGCCGGTGGTGAGGACCAGCTCTCCACCGTTGAGGAACCGCTGGGGATCCTCAAGCTCGGTGACGGCCACCCAGTTGATGTCCTGGTTCCAGGTGGTCTCCGCCACGCCCGCCTTGGACAGCTTCAGCGACGTCACGCCCACCAGGGCAGCAAGGGAAATGGCCATGAAGCAAGGATAAACGTGAGCTGGGCAACCGCACTAAACCTGTTCCGTAAGGGTGTGCAGGTGGCTATTCACCGCGGTGGGGCCCTGGCATAGGCTCAATGCAGTTCCATCCATCCGTCCCGGCCTCCGCCCGGGCGCTGATGGCTCCTACGAAAGAGGTTGCACACCGTGGTCCAAACCTTGCAGAACTTCATCAACGGCGCGTTCGTCACGCCGGCCGGCACCGCCCTGCTGGACGTGGTCAACCCCGCCAACGGCGAGGTGGTGGCACAAGCCCCCGTTTCCGTGCAGGCCGATGTCGACGCCGCCATGGCCGCCGCGAAGGAAGCATTCCGGACCTGGAAGCACGTCACCCCTGGCCAGCGCCAGCTGATGCTGCTGAAGCTCGCCGACGCCATCGAGGCCAACAGTGACGAACTCGTTGAGGCCCAGCACCGCAACACCGGCCAGGTCCGCTCCCTCATCGCCTCCGAGGAAATCGCCGCCGGCGCAGACCAGCTCCGCTTCTTCGCCGGTGCCGCCCGCATCCTGGAAGGCAAGTCCGCCGGTGAGTACTTCGAGGGCCACACCTCCTACGTCCGCCGCGAACCCATCGGCGTGGTGGCCCAGGTTGCGCCCTGGAACTACCCGTTCCTGATGGCCATCTGGAAGATCGGCCCCGCCCTGGCGGCCGGCAACACCGTGGTGCTCAAGCCTTCTGACACCACGCCGGAGTCCACCCTGGTGCTGGCCCGCCTCGCCGGAGAGATCTTCCCGGCCGGCGTCCTCAACGTTGTCCTGGGCACCGGCGAAACCGGGGCCATGATGGTGGAGCACAAGGTCCCCGGCCTGGTGTCCATCACCGGCTCCGTGCGCGCCGGCATTGCCGTCGCCTCCGGTGCCGCCAAGGGCCTCAAGCGCGCGCACCTGGAGTTGGGCGGGAAGGCTCCGGCGATCGTGTTCAAGGACGCGGACATCAAGAAGAGCGCCGCGGCCATCGCCGAGTTCGCGTTCTTCAACGCCGGCCAGGACTGCACCGCCATCACCAGGGTCCTGGTGGAGGAGTCAGTGCACGACGACGTCGTGGCAGCCATGGTGGAGCACACCAAGACCCTGCACACCGGCTCGCAGAACGACGAAGACAACTACTTCGGGCCGCTGAACAACATCAACCACTTCAAGGCAGTGACCTCGGTGGTGGAGAACCTGCCCGCCAACTGCCGGATCGAAACCGGCGGCCACCGTGCGGGGAGAAGGGTTTCTTCTTCGAACCCACCATCATCACCGGCGCCAAGCAGACCGACGACGTGGTGCAGAAGGAAACCTTCGGCCCGGTCATCACCGTGCAGAAATTCAGCACCGAAGCCGAAGCCGTGGAACTGGCCAACGACGTCGAGTACGCCCTGGCCTCCAGCGTCTGGACCACCAACCACGGCACCGCCATGCGGCTGAGCCGGGACCTGGACTTCGGCGCCGTCTGGATCAACACCCACATCCTGCTCACCGCCGAAATGCCGCACGGCGGCTTCAAGCAGTCCGGCTACGGCAAGGACCTCTCCATGTACGGCGTGGAGGACTACACCCGCATCAAGCACGTCATGTCCGCCCTCGACGCCTGACCAGTTTCCGCGGGTTGAGCTCGCCGAAAACCGCGGTTTCGGCACGCTCAACCACCAGCACAGAAAGAACCCCAATGACCACCACCGCATCAGACATCACCTACCGGCTCGAGCAGAAGCGCAACGTCCAGGCCGACTTCCCGGGCCCCAAGTCCGTGGCACTGACCGAACGCCGCAAGTCCGTGGTGGCTGCCGGCGTCGCCTCCAGCGTCCCGGTCTACGTTGCAGACGCCGACGGCGGCATCATCCACGACGTCGACGGCAACTCCTTCATCGACCTCGGCTCGGGCATCGCCGTGACCAGCGTGGGCGCCTCCGATCCCGCCGTCGTCGGTGCCGTCAAGGAAGCGGTGGAGCACTTCACCCACACCTGCTTCATGGTCACCCCGTACGAGGGCTACGTCGCCGTCGCCGAGCAGCTGAACCGCCTCACCCCGGGTGACTACGAAAAGCGCACCGTCCTCTTCAACTCCGGCGCCGAGGCCGTGGAGAACGCCGTCAAGGTGGCCCGCCTGGCAACCGGGCGGGACGCCGTCGTCGCCTTCGACCACGCCTACCACGGCCGCACCAACCTGACCATGGCGCTGACCGCCAAGGCCATGCCGTACAAGACCAACTTCGGACCCTTCGCGCCCGAGGTTTACCGGATGCCCATGAGCTACCCGTACCGCGAGGAGAACCCCTCCATCACCGGTGCCGAGGCCGCCAAGCGCGCCATCACCATGATCGAGAAGCAGATCGGCGGGGACCAGGTTGCCGCGATCATCATCGAACCCATCCAGGGCGAGGGCGGCTTCATCGTCCCGGCCGAGGGCTTCCTGCCCGCGCTGGCCGCCTGGGCCAAGGACAAGGGCATCGTCTTCATCGCCGACGAAGTCCAGTCCGGCTTCTGCCGCACCGGAGAATGGTTCGCCGTCAACCACGAGGGCGTCGTCCCGGACATCATCACCATGGCCAAGGGCATCGCCGGCGGCATGCCGCTGTCCGCCATCACCGGCCGAGCAGACCTGCTCGACGCCGTCCACCCCGGCGGCCTGGGCGGCACCTACGGCGGCAACCCCGTGGCGTGCGCCGCTGCCCTGGCATCCATCGGGTCCATGGAGGAATACGACCTCAACGGCCGTGCCCGCCACATCGAGGAACTCGCACTGGGCCGCCTCCGCGACCTGCAGTCCGAACTGGCTGCTGCCGGTGCCGCCGTCATCGGTGACGTCCGTGGCCGAGGTGCCATGCTCGCCGTCGAACTCGTCCAGGCCGGTTCCAAGGAACCCAACCCGGAGCTGACCAAGGCCGTTGCCGCCGCCTGCCTGAAGGAAGGCGTCATTATCCTCACCTGTGGAACCTACGGCAACGTCATCCGCCTGCTGCCCCCGCTGGTCATCACCGAGGAGCTGCTCAACGACGGGCTGGATGTCCTGGCCGCGGCGATCAAGGCCAACGCCTAACCGGAACGACTCCCTCCGGCAACGCAAAGAAGGTGGGCTCCCATGGGGAGCCCACCTTCTTTGTGCCTGGGTAGCCTTTCAGGCGGCGGCGCGGAGCGCGGCCCTGCGGACCAGCGAGTTCCGGCGTGCCGTCCGCAGCATGTCCACCGTGAGCAGCAGCAGCGCCAGCCACACCACTCCAAAGCCGATCCAGCGCTCCACGGTCATGGCCTCCCGGAACACCAGCAGCGCCACCAGGAACTGCAGCACCGGCGCGAAGTACTGCAGCAACCCGATGGTGGTCATGGGCAGCCGCCGGGCGGAGGCGCCGAAGAAGAGCAGCGGAACCGCGGTGATGACGCCGGAGGCCAGCAACAGCCAGAAGTGGCCGGCACCCTCCGTGGTCAGGGTGGCGGTGCCCCCGGCGGCCAGGACAACCATCGCCACGGCGGCCAGCGGGGCCAGGACCATGGTTTCCACGCTAAGGCTGGTAATGGCGTCCACCCTGGAGCCCACCCGGTTCTTGACGAACCCGTACAGTCCGAAGCTGAACGCCAGTGTCAGGGCGATCCAGGGAAGTTTCCCGTAGGAGTAGGTCAGCACGCCCACGGCGATGAAGCCGACGCCGACGGCGGCCCACTGGAGCGGCCGGAGGCGTTCCTTCAGCACGAACACGCCCAGCAAAACGGAAACGAGCGGGTTGATGAAGTAGCCCAGCGAGGTTTCCACAGCTTGCCCGGTGGTCACGCCGTAGGTGTAGGTCAACCAGTTGATCGCGATCAGAAACGCCGCCAGCGCGAGCGGACCGAACACCCGCCGGTCCTTCACCGCGGCCGCGAGCACGCTCCAGGTCCGGGTCACCGTGATCAGGAGGACGCAGAACAACAGCGACCACACCACGCGGTTGGCCACGATTTCGACGGCGCCCGCAGGCATGAGGATGAAGAAGTACAGGGGGAGCAGGCCCCACAAAACGTACGCGCCGATGCCGAAGAGCATGCCCGCCGTCGTGTCTTTCGCAACGGGCTTGGGGCCCGTGGTGGCCGCGGGCTCCTGCCCGGGGGCCGGGGACGTGGTGAGTGGGGCGGCGTGGGACGTTCGTTCTGGCATGGGCACGATGTCCATAACAGCAGTCCCGGGGCAGGTATTCCAGCCGGAACACGGGCAAACCGCAAAACAATCAGTAGGCTTTCTTTTATGAGATCCGCTTACCGGCCATCCGGCGCCCGATGAGACTCCGGCGCAGCAACGCCTCCGGCCGCGGCTACCGCAGGGTGGCCGCAGGAACAGGCTTCAGTTACCGGGACCTTGACGGTTCCACCCTGCCGCCCGGACCCGTGCGGGACCGGCTCGAAAGTATCGGCATTCCCCCGGCATGGACCGACGTCTGGATCGCCCCGTTTGAGAACGGCCACATCCAGGCCACAGGCCTGGACGCAGTGGGGCGGCGCCAGTACATCTACCACCCTGAGTGGCGCGAGCGGAAGGACCGGGTCAAGTTCGACCGGTCCCTGCAGCTGGCCGAATCGCTGCCTACGGCCCGCCGCAAGGTCACCATCGATCTGCGAAGCGAGGGCTTCAGCCGGGAACGCGTCCTGGCGGCAGCCTTCCGGATGCTTGACAGCGGATCCCTGCGGGTCGGCTCCGAGCGCTACACGAATGAGAACGGCAGCCGCGGCCTGGCCACGCTGCTCTGTGCCCACGTCCGGGTGCGCAAAGACAGGATCCTGCTGAGCTTCCCGGCCAAAAGCGGCAAGGACTGGGAATCGGAAATCCGCGATTTCGACCTCGCCGACCTTTTGCGCCTGCTTAAGCGGCGCGGATCCAACGCGCGGCTCCTCGCCTACAAGGAGGGCCGCACCTGGCGGCCCGTTACCAGCGCGGACATCAACGCCTACGTCAAGGAGCGGACCGGGTCCGATTTCACGGCCAAGGACTTCCGGACCCTGCGGGGAACGGCTGCCGCAGCGGCCAGCCTGGCGCGGACCGGCGCTCTGCGCACGGCCGCCAAGCGGAAGCGTGCCATCAGCAGGGCCATGGCCGAGGCCGCGGAGACCTTGGGAAACACCCCCTCGATCGCCCGCAAGAGCTACGTGGACCCCCGGGTGGTGGACCACTACCACGACGGCGAAACCATCGATCCGAAGCGGCTGGACTCCGCCGAAGCCGAACTCCGGGCACTCCTGTACCGGGAAGGCCAGGTGGTGCCCCTGGCCGCCAACTAGAATGGGGCCTTGTGCGTTGCACCATGCAGCGCATGAATCATGAGCAGGACCAGTTCAGAAGGGCTCCCGGTGACCAATCACAGCGAATCCGCCGTCAACCGTCCGCTCCGCGTCGCCATCATCGGCGCGGGACCGGCAGGAGTCTATGCTGCGGACATCCTCACCAAGTCCAGCGGCGTCAAGGACGGCGACTTCCAGGTCAGCATCGACCTCTTTGAGGCGTACCCGGCGCCCTACGGGCTGATCCGGTACGGCGTGGCCCCGGACCATCCCCGGATCAAAGGCATCGTCAACGCCCTGCACAAGGTCCTGGACCGCGGCGATATCCGGTTCCTGGGCAACGTGACCTACGGACGCGACCTGACCCTGCACGACTTCCGCGCTTTCTACGACGCCGTGATCTTTTCCACCGGTGCGGTCAAGGACGCGGACCTGGACATCCCGGGCATCAACCTCCAGGGTTCCTTCGGCGGAGCGGACTTCGTCTCCTGGTACGACGGGCACCCGGACGTTCCGCGCGAGTGGCCCCTCGACGCGAAGCAGATCGCGGTCATCGGCAACGGCAATGTGGCCCTGGACGTGGCCCGCATGCTGGTCAAGCACCCGGAAGAACTGCTCAGCACCGAAATCCCGGACAACGTCTACCAGGGCCTGAAGTCATCTCCCGTTACCGACGTCCACGTCTTCGGCCGCCGCGGGCCGGCCCAGGTCAAGTTCACCCCGTTGGAGTTGCGCGAGCTCAGCCACATGGACGACGTCGACATTGTGCTCTACCCGGAGGATTTCGAATTCGACGACGCCTCGGACGAGGCCATCCGCAGCAACAACCAGATCAAGACCATGGTGAACACCCTCACCAACTGGCTCGTGGAAGAGCACGCCGAAGCCGAGAACCCGTCCTCCCGCCGGCTGCACCTGCACTTCCTGCACAGCCCCATTGAAGTGCTCGACGACGGCACGGGCAAGGTGGGCGGCATCAAGTTCGAGCGAATGCAGCTGGACGGGACCGGAAACGCCAAGGGCACGGGGGAATACGTTGAATACCCCGTCCAAGCTGTCTACCGCGCCATCGGCTACCACGGCTCGGCGCTCGACGAACTGGAATATGACGCCAAACGCGGCGTTATCCCGAACGAGGGCGGCCGCGTCCTGGACGCCGATGGCAAGCCCGTCCCCGGAATCTACGCCACCGGCTGGATCAAGCGCGGCCCCGTCGGCCTGATCGGGCACACCAAGGGCGATGCCCTGGAGACCATCGGGTTCCTGCTGGAGGACCGGCTGAACCTGCCGGCGGCCCGCAACCCGGATCCGCAGGCCATCATCGACCTCCTGGAGGAGCGCGGCATCGAGTACACCACGTGGGAGGGCTGGAACAAGCTCGACGCCCACGAGGCCGGCCTCGGCGCTGCCTGGACAGGCCCCGAAGGGCTGGACCATGTGGTGCGCGAACGCATCAAGGTGGTCCCGCGCGAGGAAATGATCCGCATCTCCCGCGGCTGACGCTTTCCGCCGGCGCACCCCTGTGCAGCGCCGGATATTCGAGTTAACATCATTAACATGAAAGTCGGCGGGGCAAAGACCCGTGCCTATGACTCGCGGAAACGCGCCTCGGCTGCGGTGCAAACGGGCCACCGCATCCTGCAGGCCACCGAGGACCTGTTCATGGCGGGACCGCTCGCCGACGTCACGTTGAACGCCGTGGCGGAGCGGGCGGGCGTCACGGTCCAGACCATCATCCGCCGGTTCGGCGGCCGGGACGGCCTGATCCGCGCCACGGCAGAGTCAGCCGCCGCGCGCGTCTCGGCCCAGCGAAATGCAGTTCCCCCCGGTGACGTCCATGCCGCCGTGGAAAACCTGCTCGACCACTACGAAACCACCGCCGCGCTCGCCCTGAAACTCCTCGCCGAGGAACACTCGTCCGCGGACCTGGCCCCTATCACGGGGGCGGCCCGCCAACTCCACCGGCAATGGTGCGGACGGGTATTTGCGCCATTCCTGGAAGCCATGGCGGGTACACCGGACCATGACCGCCGGCTGGCCCAGTTCGTCGCCCTCTGCGACGTCTACACCTGGAAACTGCTGCGCCTCGATGCCGGGCTCAGCCGTGACCAGGTGGCACACTCCCTGTTCGAAATGCTGGAACCCTTCACCCGGAGGCCCTGATGTCCACCGTCCTTGCCTACACCTCGCCCGCCATCGGCCACCTCTTCCCCATGGTTCCCCTGCTCGGGGAACTCAAAGCCCGGGGCCACGACGTGCACGTGCGCACCCTTCGCGGGCAGGTTCCCATGATTACGGCGTTAGGGTTCCACGCCGGGTCCGTGGACGGGAGGATCCTTGCGATCGAGGCCACGGACTACAGGGCCGGAAACCCCAAGGCTGCCTTGGCTTCCAGCGTTGAGACGTTCACCAGCCGCGCCCGTTTCGATGCGCCGGACCTGCAGCGGGCCATCGCCGACGTCAGCCCGGACCTGCTGCTCATCGACATCAACGCCTGGGGAGCACGGATCCAAGCCGAGTCATCGGGCCTTCCCTGGGCCACGTTCAGCCCCTACACCCCGCCGCTGCAATCGAAGGGAACGCCGCCCTTTGGTCCCGGGCTTGCCCCTATGAACGGCCCGTGGGGGAGGGCCCGCGATGCCGTGGCTCGCCGCCTGGTCATTGGCGCGGTGGAAAAGCTGATGCTGCCGCGGATCAATTCACTTCGGGCCGAACTTTCCGGAGGCAGGCTTCCCCCGGTGACCGGCGCCGACTCTATGTTCCGCACCGCGCCTCTGATGCTCGTGGCGACCTCCGAGCCGTTCGAGTATCCCCACCCGGACTGGGGTGCCGACGTGCGCATGATTGGCGCACTCGCATGGGAGCCGCCGGCCGAACCTCCCGCCTGGCTTGGAGAGGCCACCCACCCCGTCATCCTGGTGACCACGTCCTCCGAGTACCAGGCGGACGAAGCCATTGTGCGGACCGCGCTGGCGGGACTTGCTGGCGAGCCCTTCACCGTCGTCGCCACCCTGCCTGCAGCCCAGGCCGGTTCGGCCGGTGCCGCCAAGGCCGCCGGCATGGACCGGTTCGGGCCCCTGCCGGCCAATGCGCGGCTGGAGCACTTCGTCCCGCACGGGACCGTGCTCGACCGGGCGGCGGTTGCCATCACCCACGGCGGAATGGGGGCAACGCAGAAGGCACTGTCCAAGGGAGTACCGGTGGTGGTGGTCCCGTTCGGCCGCGACCAGCACGAGGTGGCGGCCCGGGTGGTGGCCGCCGACGCCGGGGTGCGGCTGGGGCGGAAGAACCTCACCCCCGAGCGGCTCCGGGCAGCCGTTTACCGGGCCCTGGGGAAGGCGCCGGGCGCGCGGCAGGTCGCCGCCGGCTATGCCGCCGCCGGGGGAGCCGCGGCGGGCGCGGATGCGTTGGAGGAACTGGTCCGGGTGCGCCGATGACACGGGGGTGTTGTTTGGCTATGCTGGCTGGGCCACCCTCCAGCGCTGCTTCGCCGGACAAGACCCCGGAACGGGAGTTCGATGACGAACCTGATCCAGCCTGAACCGCGCCAGCGTGCCGCGCTGGCCGGACACGAGCGCCTGGACCATGCGTTCGCTGACGCCACCCCGGAAATACCCGGCCTGCGCGCCCTGATCCGCGAATCCTGGCTGCGGTCCGCCCGCTTCAAAGCGAACCCGGACAACGCCGCCGCGCCCCTGGCGTTCGACTGGGATGAGCTGGAGGACTACCGCCGCCGGCACCCCCTAGCCGCGATCATGCCGGTCATCAACAAGCTGCTGGTGCAGCCGAGCCACGACAGCGGGCTCCTGGTGGCCGTCGGGGACGAAGTGGGCAGGCTCCTTTGGGTGGACGGCGACCCCGCGCTCCAGCGCCGGGCCGAAGGCATGATGTTCGTCCCCGGCGCCAACTGGTCCGAAGCAAGCGTGGGCACCAGCGCACCCGGAACGGCACTCGCCCTGGGCCGGGGAATCCAGATCTCCGGCGCAGAGCACTACCAGCGCGCAGTCCACCCCTGGAGCTGCACCGCCGTTCCGTTCCACGACCCCGACTCGGGAGCTGTCCTCGGCGTCGTGGACATCACCGGGACGGCTACCGCGGTGGCGCCGCACACCTTCTCGCTGGTGGAAGCAACGGTTGCGGCCGCGCAGGCGCAGCTGCGCGTGGAGCGCCTGCAGCACGCGGCGGAAGTGGCACGGAAACCCGTACGACGCCGGAGCCCGGCCGCGGCGGCCGGGCAGGGCCGCAGTGCCACGGAAGGCAGCCTCTACCGGAACAGCTTGCAGCTGCTGGGCCGAGACCAGGCGCTGCTCAGCCTCGGGGGAAAGACGGTTGCCTTGTCCGCCCGGCACAGTGAAATCCTTGCCCTGCTGGGGATGAATCCGGATGGGCTTACCGCCGAGGAACTCAGTTCTTTGCTGTACCCGGGGGAGGGCTCTACCATGACGCTCCGGGCCGAGATGGTGCGCCTGCGCAAAGTGATCCAGCAGCTCAGCCCCGAGGCCGTCCCCGGCTCGCGTCCCTACCGGCTCCCGGTGGACATCGTGGCCGATACCGGCCAGGTCCTCAGTTGCCTGCAGCGCGGAGCCCACCGGATAGCGCTGGAGATCTACCGGGGAGCGGTGCTGCCCCGCTCGGAGGCGCCTGGCATCGTCGAGCTGCGGAGCAGGGTGTCGTCCCTGCTCCGTGAGGCGGTCCTGACGGACGGCAGCGCCGAGTCCCTGCTCAAGTTTGCCGCGCTTCCCGAGGCAACTGACGACGTCGGCATCCGCCGTGCCGCGCTCCGCCTCCTGCCGCCGCGCTCACCCAAGCGGGCCGCCGTCGTCGCTGATCTTGAGCGGCTGGAAGCCGAACTGCGCGCCTGAAACCCGGCCTGCCCAGTGGCTGAGCTTCCCGGAACCGGGTTCCGGCAAGCGCACCCACCGTTGCAACCTGGCTGCAACCTCCCGGCTCCTACGCTGTAGGCAACGGCGGGCCCGAGCGGGCCGGCCTCCTGCACAGCAAAGGAGCTAAGCAATGACCGTTTACGCGCAGCCAGGAACCGACGGTTCGAAGGTCACCTTCAAGGACCGGTACGAGAACTGGATTGGTGGCGAATGGGTGGCCCCGGTGAAGGGCCAGTACTTCGAAAACATCACCCCGGTCACGGGCAAGGCCTTCTGCGAGGTGGCCCGCGGCACCGCCGAAGACATCGAACTGGCGCTGGACGCCGCCCACAAGATCGCGCCGTCCTGGGGCAAGACCTCCGTGGCCGAGCGCGCCGCGATCCTGAACAAGATTGCCGACCGGATCGATGAGAACACCGAGATGCTCGCCGTCGCCGAATCCTGGGACAACGGCAAGCCGATCCGCGAGACCCTCAACGCCGACATTCCGCTGGCCGCGGACCACTTCCGCTACTTTGCCTCCGCCGTCCGCGCCCAGGAGGGCCGGCTGTCCCAGCTCGACGATGACACCACCGCGTACCACTACCACGAGCCGCTCGGCGTCGTCGGCCAGATCATTCCCTGGAACTTCCCGATCCTGATGGCCGTCTGGAAGCTCGCCCCGGCGCTCGCCGCCGGCAACGCTGTGGTGCTCAAGCCCGCCGAGCAGACGCCGTCCTCGATCCTGGTGCTGATGGAACTCATCAGCGACATCCTGCCCGCCGGTGTGGTCAACGTGGTCAACGGCTTCGGAGTCGAGGCGGGCAAGCCGCTGGCCTCCAGCCCCCGGATCCGCAAGATCGCCTTTACCGGCGAGACCACCACGGGCCGCCTGATCAGCCAGTACGCCAGCCAGAACCTGATCCCGGTCACCCTGGAGCTCGGCGGCAAGAGCCCCAACATCTTCTTCAACGACGTCGCCGAGTCCAACGATGCCTTCTACGACAAGGCCCAGGAGGGCTTCGCCCTTTTCGCCTTCAACCAAGGCGAAGTCTGCACCTGCCCGTCCCGCGCCCTGGTCCAGGACGGCATCTACGACTCCTTCATGGCAGACGCCATCGCCCGGGTGCAGAAGATCATCCAGGGCAACCCGCTGGACACCGAGACGCAGCTCGGCGCCCAGGCCTCCAACGACCAGCTGGAGAAGATCCTCTCCTACATCGACATCGGCAAGCAGGAGGGCGCCAAGCTGCTCACAGGCGGCGCCCGGGCCGAACTGTCCGGCGACCTGGCCGGCGGCTACTACGTGCAGCCCACCGTTTTCGAGGGCCACAACAAGATGCGGATCTTCCAGGAGGAGATCTTCGGCCCGGTGGTGTCCGTGACCCGCTTCAGTGACTACAGCGACGCCATGGGGATCGCCAACGACACCCTCTACGGCCTCGGCGCCGGCGTCTGGTCCCGCAACGGCAATGTTGCCTACCGTGCCGGCCGCGAGATCCAGGCCGGGCGCGTGTGGGTCAACAACTACCACGCCTACCCGGCCGGTGCCGCGTTCGGCGGGTACAAGTCCTCCGGCATCGGCCGTGAGAACCACTCGATGATGCTGGACCACTACCAGCAGACCAAGAACCTCCTGGTCAGCTACGACGAGAACAAGCTGGGCTTCTTCTAAACCACCGCTACCTCCACTACAACGACGCAAGGATTTCGCCAATGACGACGAGAATGCAAGCAGCAGTAGTAACCGAATTCGGCACCGACCTGTCCGTCCAGGACATCGACGTTCCGGTGCCCGGGCCGGGACAGGCGCTGATCAAGGTGCTCACCACCGGCGTCTGCCACACCGACCTCCACGCCGCGGAGGGCGACTGGCCGGTGAAGCCCACACCGCCGTTCGTTCCCGGCCACGAAGGGGTCGGCGAGGTGGTGGGCCTGGGCGAGGGCGTCACCGATCTTGCCCTCGGCGACCTCGTGGGCAACGCCTGGCTTTGGTCCGCCTGCGGCGACTGCCAGTACTGCCGCACAGGCTGGGAAACACTGTGCGAGTCGCAGCAGAACGGCGGCTACAGCGTGGACGGCTCTTTCGGGGAGTACATGCTCGTGGACTCGCGCTTCGCGGCCCGCATACCGGCGGGATCCGACCCCGTCGAGGTGGCGCCGGTGCTCTGCGCCGGCGTCACCGTCTACAAAGGCCTGAAGATGACCGAGGCAACGCCGGGCCAGTGGGTCACCATCTCCGGCATCGGTGGCCTGGGCCATATCGCCGTCCAATACGCAGTGGCCATGGGCCTGCGCGTCGCCGCGGTGGATATCGCCGACGACAAACTTGCCCTGGCAAGGACCCACGGCGCCGAAGTGACAGTCAACGCCTTGCATGAGGACCCGGCGGAAGTGATCCAACGTGAAACGGGAGGCTGCCATGGCGTCCTGGTTACTGCGGTGCACCCGTCAGCGTTCGGGCAGGCGATCGGCATGGCCCGCCGTGGTGGCACCATCGTGTTCAACGGGCTGCCGCCGGGGGACTTTCCGGCGCCGATTTTCGACATTGTGCTCAAGGGGCTGACGGTTCGCGGCTCGATCGTGGGCACCCGGCAGGACCTGGCGGAAGCCTTGGATTTCTACGCCCGGGGAAGATCCACCCCACGGTCTCCGTGCGGGAGCTTTCCGAGGTCAACGCGGTGTTCGACGAGATGAAGCACGCCAAGATCGACGGCCGCGTGGTGCTGAAGTTCTGATGTACGTTCATGGGCTTGAGGCCGCCGTGACGCTGCCCGGGGAGGACTTCTCCCGGGTGGCGCTCACGCCCGCGGCCGTGGACCTCCTGCGGATGCTCTGGGAGCGGCACGGTCCGCTCATGTTCCACCAGTCCGGCGGCTGCTGTGACGGGTCCTCGCCGATGTGCTACCCGGCAGGGGATTTCATCACCGGGGATTCAGACGTCCTGCTGGGGCTGTTCGACCTGTCGGACGGAGTGCAGCCCCTGCCCCTGGAGTTCTGGATGTCCCGGGAACAGTTCAATTACTGGAGCCACACGCATCTGACTGTCGACGTTGTTCCGGGCCGGGGAAGCGGCTTTTCCGTGGAAGCGCCCGAGGGCAAACGCTTCCTGATCCGCTCAACCCTGATGGACTGGCCCGTCTAGGAAGTTCGGCCAACATGCTCCGGGGCTCTCCATCAGGAGGGCCCCGGATGCATTCGCGGAATATAGTTCGGGCTTTTGGCCGTCTCACTATTCGGGACAATTGGGACCGTCCAGTGGATGGACACTATCGTTGATAGGTCTGTTTCCATCACATACCAGGATTGTGACCCCCAATGAATCTTCTGCGGACAAAATCCATCGAGCAATCGATCGCTGACGCCGATGAACCCGGACGCAAGCTCAAGCGCTCCCTCAGCACCTGGGACCTCATGATCATGGGCGTCGCCGTTGCAGTGGGCGCCGGCATCTTTTCCGTTGGCGCCAAGGCTGCCGCGAACTTCGCCGGCCCCGCCGTCACGCTGTCCTTCGCCATCGCCGCCGTCACCTGCGCGCTGGCCATCATGTGCTACGCCGAGTTCGCCACCGCCATCCCCGTGGCCGGTTCAGCCTATGTCTTCACGTATGCCACCATGGGCGAACTCCTCGCCTGGATCATCGGCTGGAACCTGATCCTGGAGTTGTTCACCGCCGCCGCCGTGATTGCCAAATACTGGGGCATCTACCTCAGCAAGGTTTTCGCGCTCACCGGGGCCGATATTCCGCCCGCCATCTCGCTGGGTGGCGTGGACCTCTACTGGGGCGCCTTCCTGATCGTGGCCATCTTCACGGTGCTGCTGGTCCTGGGCACCAAGCTTTCCGCCCGGGTTGGCAACATTTTCACCCTGATCAAGATCGGCGTGGTGCTCTTCGTGATCGTGGTGGGCTTCACCTACGTCAAGGTCGAAAACTACACGCCGTTCATTCCCGCGGCGGAGCCCACCGCCGGCACCGGCGGCGCGGATGTGCTGAAGCAGTCCTTCTTCGGTTTCCTGACCGGTGCCGCCCCGGCCCAGTACGGCACCCTGGGCATCTTTGCCGGCGCCGCCCTGGTGTTCTTCGCCTTCATCGGGTTCGACGTGGTCGCCACGTCGGCCGAAGAAGTGAAGAACCCGCAAAAGACCCTTCCCCGTGGCATCTTCGGCGGCTTGGCCCTGGTCACGCTGCTGTACATCCTGGTGTCACTGGCGCTGACCGGCATGGTGTCCTACACCCAGCTGGCCGAGGCCAAGAGCCCCACCCTCACCACCGCCTTCGAAGCGGTCGGTGACACGTCAGCCGCCAAGGTCATCGCCTTCGGGTCCCTTGTGGGCCTGACCACCGTGATCATGGTGCTCCTCATGGGCTTGTCCCGCGTGGTGCTCGCCATGAGCCGCGACGGCCTGTTGCCCCGGGCCCTGTCCAAAACCAGCGAGAAGCGTTCGACGCCGGCGCGCCTCCAGATCATCTGCGGCGCCGCGGTAGCCCTTGTTGCGGGCCTTACCAACGTGGACCTGCTGGAGGAAATGATCAACATCGGTACGCTCTCCGCGTTCGTGGTGGTGAGCCTGGGAATCCTGGTGCTCCGCAAGAAGCGCCCGGACCTGAAGCCGGCCTTCCGTGTCCCGTTCGGCAAGGTGCTGCCGGTTGTCTCTGCCGTCCTTTGCTTGTACCTCATGACCAACCTCGCCGTGGAGACCTGGATCTTCTTTGCCTTCTGGCTGGTCATTGGCCTGGCCATCTACTTCGCCTACGGCCAGCGCCATTCGCGGCTCAACGAGCGCTTCGCTGAAGCCAACGCGTCCGTCAACAGCCGTCCTGCCACCGCAGACGCGCCGGATGCGTCGGATGACGAGGACGAGCTGTCCCGGACCTGAGGTCCCTTCCCTCAATAACTGCCCGCCCGGCCCCAGCCGGGCGGGCAGTGGCGTTTCCGGCTCCTAGGATGGAGGTATGGCACGTCCCTCCCGTTCAGAACGCAAAACTGAACTGCTCGCTGCCATCCTTGACTACCTGATGGACAAGACCCTGGCCGAGCTGAGCTTCCGGAGCCTGGCCGAGGGCTTGGGGATGAGTTCCTACACGCTGGTGTACCACTTCGGCAGCCGGGAACAATTGATCAACGACATCGTGGTGTCCATCGAGTCGCGCCTGGACCGGATGCGCAACACCGATGTCCGCGATATTGACCGGGACGAGTGGCGGGCATTCCTGCTGGACTCGTGGCAGTGGACCATGGCCCAGCGGAACCGGCACCTGACCCGGCTCGAATTCGAGGCCACAGCGCAGGACATTGTGGCTGCGACGCCCCGGGGCACCGCGCAGGAGCACTTCCGCCTGCTGCACCACAAGACCCGCGACTGGCTGATGGTCCAGGGCATTCCCGAAGAATACGCGGACACCGATGCACGGCTCTTCACGTCCACCTTCTACGGCCTGCAGTTCGATTTCGTGGTGATGAACCAGCCCGATGCCGCCACCAAGGCCTTCGAACTCATGCTGGCCGTGTTCTTCAACAACCTCGAGACGCGCCTCGAAGCCGCAGCACAGCACCCCGCAGGACCACAGGCCGGAGGGCGTCAGGGGGCTGCGTAGCGGCCCACCCACTCCACCAGCGGACGGAGTTTCCGCCACCGTTCCGCGATCTCCGCCTTGGCGTCCGGTGTGGAAACCCACTCCGGCTGGCCGACCTCGACGCCTGCGGACAGCGATTTGTGCTTGAGCAGCTCGGCGCGGGGGTGGTCTTTGGCGAAACCCCGCGGGACGGTCTTCAGTTTCTCGCCCTCGATGGCAAAACCTGCCCCGGCCACGGCATCCACGATGTCCTGCAGGGCGGACCCGCTGGCGGAAGCATCGGCGGCCGACCGGAAACGGGCCAGCTGGGCAGGGGTGTGGGAATGGTAGCCGCCGCCGATCAACAGTCCGTCGGCATTGATCTGGAGGTAGAAACCGACGCCTTCCTGCCGTGCTGCGAATGCTCCCTGGGCTGTCTTGTACGGCGATTTGTCCAGCGAAAAGCGGATGTCCCGGTTGGGGCGGAACAGCTTGGCGGGGCCAAACTCGGGCTCCAGCTCGGCGAGCAGGGCGGTGAGCGGCCGCTTCACCGCCTCCTCATATGTCGCCTTGTGTTCCTGCCACCAGTCGCGGTTGTTGTTCTCTTCCAGCTGCGCGTAGAAGCCAAAGGCCTCCGGGGGAATGCCTGCGAAAGTACTCATGTAGGGAGCCTAGGGCTGCCTGCCGCAACCGGCCAGATCCCGGAAGCCGTATGTGCAAAAACAACAGCCGGACAGCAGAACACCCCGTTCCCGGCAGCCCGGGAACGGGGTGTTCTGTGGCCCGCGGGCCTGAAGGCGGTGCTAGCCCACCTTGTTGGCGGACTCTGCCTGGGAGGTCGGAGCCGAGGGTGCGTCGGCTGCGCCGAGGTTGGCGCGCAGCTTGGCGCCCAGTTCGGCGTCGACGTTGGTCCAGTACTGGATGGCCCGTTCCTTGATGTCGGCGCTCTTGACGCCGCCCACTGCACCGGAGATCGTCTCCAGGAACCGGGCCTTGGCGGCCTCGTCGTAGACCTCGCGGTACAGCGCGCCGGCCTGGACGAAGTCGCTGTCCTCCGCGTGGAGGGAGTGCGCGGCGAGGGTCAGTTCGCCGTCGTTCTCCCAGCCGCCGGCCGGGTTCTGCGGCTCAACCGCAGCCGGGCCGCCCACGGAGTTCGGTGCATAGACCGGAACCGACGGAGCGTTGAACAGGTAGCGTCCTGCGCCGTCCTGGCTGTAGTTGTTGACCTGGTTCTTGGGCTGGTTCACCGGGATCTGGGCGTGGTTGGTGCCCACGCGGTAGCGGTGCGCATCGGCGTAGGAGAAGATGCGGGCCTGCAGCATCTTGTCCGGCGAGGCGGCAATGCCGGGGACGAAGTTCGACGGCGCAAACGTGGCCTGCTCGATCTGCGCGAAGTAGTTCTCCGGGTTGCGGTTCAGCTCCATGGTGCCAACCTTGATCAGCGGGTAGTCGCTGTGCGGCCACACCTTGGTCAGGTCGAACGGGTTGAAGCGGTAGGTCTTGGCGTCCTCGTACGGCATCACCTGGACGTGCAGGTCCCAGGAGGGGAAGTTGCCGGCGGCGATGTTCTCGGACAGGTCGCGGATGTAGAAGTCCGCGTCGGAACCGGCCAGCTGCTCAGCCTGCTCGCTGGTCATGGAGTTCACGCCCTGGTTGGACTTGAAGTGGTACTTGACCCAGAAGCGCTCGCCTGCGGCGTTGATCCACTGGTAGGTGTGCGAGCCGTAGCCCTGCATCTCGCGCCAGGAGGCGGGCAGGCCGCGGTCGCCCATGAGCCAGGTGACCTGGTGTGCGGACTCGGGGACAGGGTCCAGAAGTCCCACTGCATGTCGGCGTCACGCAGGTGCGTGCCCGGGAGGCGCTTCTGCGAGTGGATGAAGTCCGGGAACTTGATGCCGTCCCGGATGAAGAAGACGGGGGTGTTGTTGCCCACGAGGTCGTAGTTGCCCTCGGTGGTGTAGAACTTCACGGCAAAACCGCGGGGATCGCGCCAGGTGTCCGGGGAACCGTTCTCGCCGGCGACGGAAGAGAAGCGGATCAGCATCTCGGTCTCGGCGCCCGGCTGCAGGAACGCGGCCTTGGTGTACTTGGAGATGTCCTCGGTGGCCTTGAACGTGCCGAATGCGCCGCCGCCCTTGGCGTGCACTACGCGCTCCGGAACCCGTTCGCGGTTGAACTGGGCAAGCTTTTCGACGAGGTAGTGGTCGGTCAGGATGATGGCACCGTCGGCACCAACTGACTTCGAGTGAGCGTCGGACGTTACCGGCGCACCTGACTGGGTTGTGGAAACGGCAGTCATTGTTCTCCTATTTCTCTTTTTCTTGCGAGGGACTATGGGGAGGAAGTTGCTGGGCCCGCTGGCAGTCCTGGCAGATGCCCTGGTACATGACATCGGCGATCTGGATGGTCATGGGCTTGGCGTCAGGGTTCCAGTGGGGCGTGAGGCACGGGGCATGGCCGACGGCGCAGTCCACGTCCTCCACCCGTCCGCAGCTGATGCAGATGGCGTGGTGGTGGTTGTCGCCCACGCGCGTCTCGTACAGGGCGGGGGAGTGCGGCGGCTCGAAGCGGCGCAGCATGTGCAGGTCCGTCAGGTCGCCCAGGACCACGTAGACCGACTGGGCCGTCAGCTCGGGCAGTTCGGCCCGGGCGGCGGCCAGGATGCTTTCGGCAGGTGAATGCGGGTGGCGTTCGACGGCGGCCAGCACGGCGAGCCGCTGCTTGGTCACCCTGCGGCCGTGGGCGCGCAGGGCCGCAGCCCACGCGTCTTGGCCGTCAAAGTGCTCCGTCATGGCTCCATTCAAACACTTATTTTGAATTTATCGCAATAAGGCGCGGCTAACCTCCTGCCAATTCCTGGTGAACGGCCGAGCTTCCAGGTGACATTAGGGTTGCAGGGTGGGGAAACTGCTTGCTGACATGACGCCGCTCAAGGAGAGCCCCGCATTCCGCCGGCTCTGGCTCGGCTCGGCGGTATCCGCCGTCGGCAGCCAACTCACCCTGGTGGCCGTGAGCCTCGAGGTGTACCGGCTCACCCAGGACAGCTTCTACGTGGGCCTGCTGGGCGTTTTTGCGCTGGTTCCGCTGGTGGTGGGCGGCCTCATGGGCGGCTCCATCGCGGACGCCCACGACCGCCGGCGCATCGCCCTGCTGGCCACTTCGGTGCTCTGGCTGACCACCGGCATGATTGCCCTGCAGGCCTGGGTGCAACTGGGAAACGTGTGGGTGCTGTACCTGGTGGTGGCACTGCAGAGCGGGGCGCAGGCCATCAACCAGCCGGCCCGCAGCGCCATCATCCCCATGCTCATCCGCAAGGAACTCCTGCCTGCCGCCAACGCCCTGAGCATGCTCTCACTGGGCCTTGCCATGACTGCCGGGCCCCTGCTGGCCGGCCTCCTCGTCGCGTGGCTGGGCTTCGGCTGGACGTACACCATCGATTTCGTGAGCTTCGCATTTGTCCTGTGGGCGGTGTACCGGCTGCCGCCCATGGCGCCCACCGGGGGCCGGCGCAAGGCGGGGATCCGCTCCGTGGTCGAGGGCTTCCGGTTCCTTGGCACCCGTCCCAACCTCCGCATGACGTTCGTCATCGACCTCATTGCCATGATCCTCGCCCAGCCGCGGGCTCTGCTGCCCGCCGTTGCCGCCGTGATGATCGGCGGCGGAGAGGCAACCGTTGGCATCCTGCTGGCGTGCACCGCCGTCGGCGCCTTCCTCGCCGGACTGTTCTCCGGGCCGCTGGGCAGCGTGCGCCGCCAGGGGACCGCCGTCGTGGTTTCCGTCATGGGCTGGGGCGCATCCATCGGGGCCTTCGGGCTGGTGGTTCTGTTGGCCGGCCGGGCGCCGGGCGCCGGCGCCACGCTCTGGTTGCTGCCGGCTGCCGTCTGCTGCGCCCTGGCCGGCATCGCGGACTCCATCAGCAGCGTCTTCCGCAACACCATCCTCCAGGCCGCCGCCCCGGACCACCTGCGCGGGCGGCTCCAAGGGGTCTTCATCGTGGTGGTGGCCGGCGGGCCGCGGATCGGCGACCTGCTGGCCGGAGGCGCGACTAGGATTTTGAATGAGGGCTGGGTCCTGCTGCTCGGCGGTGTGTTGTGCATCGCGGGCGCTTGGCTGGCGGCTCAGCTGCAGCCGGGATTCCGCCGGTATGACGCGCGGAACCCGGTACCCTAGCGGACCGTTCCCTTAGTGAGGAGGAAACGTGCACAATCATCACAACGGCTTGAAGACGGCGGCCCTGTTCGGCGTCCTGTGGGCGGTGCTGCTGGGCCTTGGCGGCCTGATCGGGGTGGGAACGCGGAGTTCGGCGCCCATCGTGATTATGGCGCTGATCGGCGTCGGCACCACGTTCTACGGCTACTGGAACAGCGACAAGATCGCCATCCGGTCCATGCAGGCTTTTCCGGTCACCGAAGCACAGGCTCCGCAGCTCTACCAGATTGTCCGGGAGCTCTCGGCCCGCGCCAACCAGCCCATGCCGCGCATCTACGTCTCGCCCACCATGAACCCCAACGCCTTCGCCACCGGACGCAACCCGCGCAACGCGGCCGTCTGCTGCACCGAAGGCATCCTTCAGCTCCTGGATGCCCGCGAGCTCCGGGGTGTGCTGGGGCACGAACTCATGCACGTGTACAACCGCGACATCCTCACCTCCTCGGTGGCTGCCGCCGTCGCAGGCGTCATCACCTCGGTGGGGCAGATGCTCCTGATCTTCGGCGGCGGAGACCGGCGGAACGCCAACCCGCTGGCAATGATCGCCATGGCACTGCTGGCGCCCTTCGCGGCGTCACTGATCCAAATGGCCATCTCCCGTACCCGGGAGTACGACGCCGACGAGGACGGTTCGCAGCTGACCGGCGATCCGCTGGCGCTTGCCTCAGCCCTGGCCAAGATTGAGCGCGGCGTCAGCATTGCTCCGCTGCCGCAGGACCAGCGCCTGGTCAACGCCTCGCACCTGATGATCGCCAACCCGTTCCGCGGGGGCGCCATGAACAAGCTGTTCGCCACCCACCCGCCCATGCGGGACCGGATCGCCCGGCTGGAGCGGATGGCCGGCCGTCAGCTGTAGCCGCTCCTCCCTGCGCGCACGTGCGCGCAGGGGACGACGGCGGCGGCCGCCTAGCTGCGGAAGTTGACGAACTGCAGGTCGGCTTCCTCGAAGTCCTTAAGGAGCGTCATGGTGGCCTGGAGGTCGTCACGGGACTTGGAGGAGACTCGCAGCTCATCGCCCTGGATCTGCGACTTGACCGACTTGGGGGCTTCGTCGCGGATCAGCTTGTTGATCTTCTTGGCGAGGTCCTGGGCGATGCCCTCCTTGATGGAGGCTTCCAGGCGGAATTCCTTGCCGGAGGCGTAGGGCTCGCCGGTGTCCAGCGACTTCAGCGAGATGCCGCGGCGGATCAGCTTGGACTGCAGCACGTCCAGGACGGCCAGCACACGCTCCTCCGAGTTGGCCTTCATAAGGATTTTCTCGCCGCTGAAGTCCACCTCCGCGCCGACGCCCTTGAAGTCGTAGCGCTGCGTGAGTTCCTTCTGGGCCTGGTTGAGGGCGTTGGCCACTTCCTGCTTGTCCACTTTGCTTACGACGTCGAACGTTGACTCGCCTGCCATGACTCTCCTTTTGCTGATGGGAGCCCTGCGCGTAACAGGGCCGGGATCACTGGCATCAAGCCTAATACGGATGCCCCCGCCCGGGGCGGCGATGAATTCACAGTTCCCTCTCAGCGGACGCACCGCGGGAACGAAGGCGCCCTGGCGAGAGTTGGAGCAGTTGTACAAGCTCGAAGGGAACACCATGCACCGCAAAGCCGCCCGTTACGTCACCCGGACCACCTCAGCAGCAGCCGGGGCGGTGGCAACGGCAGCAACCTCGGTGGCAGCGGCGGCGGTGGCGGCCTCGATCGTCTTCAGTCCGGTGGCGGACGCTTCCTCGCGGATGGACGGCGTGCGGGCCGACCTCCAGCGGGCGGTGCAGCTGAACCAGATCACCGCTGAGCAGGCGCTCAGCTTCGAAGCCAAGCTTGCCGGGCGCATCCTGGGTGAGGCCTGACCGGGGGCCGGTTTTTCCCGTCATTTCAGGGGATTGTGGGTGCTGCAGGGCCCGATTCGATTCTTCGCCGGAAGTTCTGTAAAGTTGTCTTGCCCGCGGTTACTGGAAGCGGAACGGACCGGAAACGGACGCTCCGAACACTGCATCGGCGGGTACTTCTTTTGAAGTTCGGCAGATTACCCGAGCGGCCAAAGGGGGCTGACTGTAAATCAGCTGGCAATGCCTACGGGGGTTCGAATCCCTCATCTGCCACCCTTGGAAAAGCCTCCGGAACCATCAGGTTCCGGAGGCTTTTTCGTGTCTCCCGGCAGGTCCGGAGGAAGCCAGGAAGCGGTGCCGGACCGTCGTCGACACCATCCGGCGAACCGTCATGGCCTTGTCCGCGGATCTTGCCGGTAAAGGTTCGGACCCGCGGACAAGCTTCTGAAATCCCGGTTCAGCGCCGTGGTTCACATGCAGTCAGTTCAAAGCGATCAGGAGCATCGTGCTGGTGCCCGGGATGCAGGTTTGCAGGATGGCCCGGGGGAACCCGCCGAAGACCGCAATCACGTCGTTGGTGGTTCCGGGGTTGGGGACTGTGCCGCGGCCGGTCACGGTGTAGGTGCCGTAGCCGGGGATGCTGACGGTCTCACCCACGCCGATTCCGGAGAACCGTGCCCAGCCGCCGCAGAAGTCGTGCTCGGTGATGAACAGCGAGTACCCGTCGTTCGGGGTGAAGTGGATGGGGCCGATGCACGCGTCCACCATTGACTGGCCGCCGGACCCTGCCACGTAGATGGTGCGGACGGCGGGTGCTGCCGGTGCCGGCGCAGGTGCGGGAGCCGCCGCGGGGGCAGGGGCCGGGGCTGCTGCCGGGGCAGGCGCGGCGGCTGGAGCCGGAGCCGGGGCGGCCACCGCGATGGCAGGGCCGGTCAGCAGCAGTGTCTGGCCCGGGTAGATGATGCTGTATGCGCCCAAGCCGTTGGCCGCGAGCATCGCATTCATGTCCAAGCCGTGGCCGGCGGCAATCGCGCCCACAGTGTCGCCGGACACCACCGTGTAGACGTTGGGGTCCCCTGCCGGCTCGGGAGCGGGAGCAGGTGCCGGAGCTGGTTCGGGGGCTGGTGCCGGGGCGGGCGCCGGTGCCGGGGCTGCTTCCGCGGCTGGGGCGGCCACTGCCGCGGCTGCGGGTGCCTCAGCGGCGGGCGCATCCGGGGCATTTTGTCCGGAGGCGTCTGCTGCCCCGCTGGAGTCAACGGCGGGAGCCGGCGACGGAACGGCGGCCGCCGCTACCTGGACCGCCGCCGCAGGTGTGCCTCCGCTGAGGGACGCGGGTGGGGCAGCCATGGCGCCGATGCCCATTGCGGCGACTACGGCCGCCGTGGCCATGCCGGCCCATAACTTGTTGCTGATAACCGGGCGTCCGGTGGTGAGGTCCGTCCGGGGTTCGTCGGTGACAAAGCTCCTGCTGGTGCCGTCGGAAGGGGGAGAGGCTGGTTCATGGGTGGGCCCATCTGGGTTCGGTCCCGCCAGGACATGCGGTGCATGCCCCCGGTCAAGGACGGATCGCGATGCCATTGCACCGCCGGCCCCGGCAGGTGCCGGAGCCGCGGGCGGTGCAAGATGGAGGCATCCGCATACCCAGAAAATGCGGAAGTCCGCGTGATGGCAGGAACGTCCGGAAGCAACCCGGTGCACCTGCCGGTGCGTGGTGGTCCTAGGAATCCCGAGTCTAGGAATCCGGCCACGGCGCGGGCACCAGTAGGAATTACCCGAGTTTTCGGCACCGGTACTCGTCCCCGGCAGCGCCCCTACTCAGGCCCGGAGCGTTCGGTACTTGCCGCTACAGCGCCCGGCGGTCCCGCAGTTCCGCGATTTCCCGGCGCAGCAGGGCGATCTCGGCCACCAGTTCCGCCACTTCCACCCGCATGGGCTCTTCAACGGCTTCGGCAACCGATTCCGCTGTGTCCTCCACCCGCTGGACCAGCCACGATGCGATGGACGCGGTCACCACGCCCAGCACGGCGATCCCGCTCATCATCAGGGCCGTAGCCACCAGCCGGCCAATGGGCGTGACGGGATACATGTCCCCGTAGCCCACCGTGGTGATGGTGGAGGTGGCCCACCACAGGGCGTCGCCGAACGTGAGGATCTTGGCGTCCGGCGCCCACTGTTCCACGTCCAAGACTGCCAGCGCGCCCACGAACACCAGCAGCGCGGCGGAACCGGCCACATAGGTGGCCACCCGGCCGCGCAGCGTTTCGCCCACGGTGCGGTGCAAAACGGACAACAGCGTCACCAGCCGCAGCAGGCGCAAGGGCCGGAAGAAGGGCAGCGCCACGATGACCAGCTCGTGGAGGTTGCGGATGAACCACTGCCGGCGGTTCTCCGCCAGCCACAGGTTCGCCGCATAGTCCAGCACGAACACGCACCACGTCACCCACATGACCATTTCCAGCCAGTCCGCGCCGCTGCCCTCGAGCCGTCCGATGACCTGCCACGCGTAGGCTGCCAGGAACACCAGTGCCGTTGCCATCAGGGGCCACTCCGCCAGGTCGCGGTAGCGTTGCTGCGTCATGCAGGAAATCCTACGGCGACGCCCCACGCAACAGCAGGTGCCCGGCATGTTACCCGCGGGTAGCATTGGGGCATGCACCTGCTCCTGAGAACCTTGCTCCTGCTGTTCCGTTCCGCCCGGCGCGCGCCCCTGTCCGTGTGGGAGTCCTCGTCGCTGCCGCTTCGGGTCCTGCCCACGGACATCGACATCGCCATGCACGTCAACAACGGCATGTACCTCTCCCTCATGGACCTTGGCCGGTTCGACCTCATGGTGCGCAGCGGCGTCTGGAAGCGGATGCGGCGCCGCGGCTGGAGCCCGGTGGTTTCCGCCGAAACCATCGCCTTCCGCAAATCGCTGCAACTTTGGCAGGAGTACACCATCGAGACCCGCGTCATCGGGCTGGACACCAAGGCGATCTTCTTTGAGCAGCGCATGGTGGCCGACGGCGAGATTTACGCACGTGCCTACATCGCCACCCGGCTGGTCACCAAGGGAGGCCCGGTCAGCCAGGAAGACATCATCGCGGAGTTTGGTGCCCCGCCGGCGGACCTGGTGCTGCCCGAATGGATCCACGAATGGCGCGCCACCAGCGCCCTCCCCGGCAGCCGCACCCCCGCCCCGCACCTGTGGGATGCCTACAGCTGAACCGTTGGTCGTCGTACGCCGGGTATTCCCGATGACGCGGGGAGCGAACACCCGCGACACGGACAGCCCCGGGCGCGTAGCGTAGTCGCATGGCTACCCTTGACATCACAGGTGAACAGTTCGCATCCACGATCGAAGGCAACGATATTGTCCTGGTCGATTTCTGGGCAGAATGGTGCGGCCCCTGCAAGCAGTTCGGTCCCACGTACGCCACCGTGTCCGAGAAGCATCCGGATGTCCTCTTCACCAAGGTGGACACCGAAGCCGAACAGCAGCTCGCGGCGGAGGCAGGCATCACCTCCATCCCCACATTGATGGCCTTCCGCGAAAAGGTGCTGGTGTTCTCGCAGCCCGGCGCACTGAACGCCCAGCAGCTGGAGCAGGTGGTTGACGCTGTTAAGGCCCTGGACATGGATGAGGTCCACGCCCATGTGGCCCGCCAGCGGGAGGAAGCAGCTGCCGCGGCCGGCAAGCCCGCCGGCGCCCAGAACGGTCCCCAGGACGGCACCCAGATTCCCGACTTCTAAGTCGCTGTTAAGGCAGAAATGCGGGACCTCCCTTCGGAGGTCCCGCATTTCTGCGTTTAACGGTTGTGCTAGACGCGTTCCACCTTGACCGGTTCGGCCAGCAGTGCGCTCAACGATTCGTTCAGGTCCTGCACCGCGGTGCCCTTGGAGTGCTTGTCCAGCTCTTCCTGGGACGCCCACTGCTCGGTCAGCACCAGCTTCTCCTCCGTTGCCTCGGTCAGCTCGTAGCGGATGCAGCCCGGTTCATTCACCACCTCGTCGATGGCGATTTCCAGGGCAAGTTTGACGCGGAAGAACTCGCCGTCGTTGGGGATGAACGTTGCTATCAGGTCAATGGGTGCACTCATGGTTTTCACAATACCGGGCGCCGCCGGCCCGTCTCCCGTGTTGCGCCCGCATCCGGCCCCGCCTTCCTTCTCCTGCCGGGATCCTGTTGGTAGCGTTCCAGCATGCGTGCTTATACAGCCGGGGACACTGACGTCCCGCTCCTGGAAGAAACCATTGGCGCGAATTTCGAGCGCGTCGCCGCGCATTTTCCGCTCCATGACGCACTGATCGAGGCCGCCCCCGTGCCCGGCGCCGACGCGCGGCGCTGGAGCTACACCAAGATGAACGACGACGTCGACCGGCTGGCCAGGGCGCTCCTCGCCCTGGGGGTCGCCAAGGGGGAGCGGGTGGGCATCTGGAGCCCCAACTGCGCCGAGTGGACGCTCCTGCAGTACGCCACCGCCAAGGCCGGAGTGATCCTGGTGAACGTCAACCCCGCCTACCGCAGCCACGAACTCGAATTCGTCGTCAAGCAAAACGGCATGCGCATGCTGGTCACCGCGCCGTCGGACGCCAACAGCGACTACGTCGGCATGGCCCGCCAGGCCCTGGCCGCGTGCCCGGACTTGAAGGAACTCGTCTTCCTGCCGGACCATGGCCTGGACGGCCTGGCGGCCGGCAGCCCCGAAGGCGGCGCGGAACTCACGTACGCTGAACTGCTCAAGCGGGCGGACGACGTCGGGCACGCTGCCTTGAAGGCCCGGATGGCCGGGCTCAGCCCGCACGATCCCATCAACCTGCAATACACCTCCGGTACCACGGGATTCCCAAAAGGTGCCACGCTGACCCACCACAACATCCTGAACAACGGCTACGCGATCGGCGAGTTGCTGGGTTACACCGAGCACGACCGGGTGGTCATCCCGGTGCCGTTCTATCACTGCTTCGGCATGGTGATCGGCAACCTGAACGCCCTCAGCCACGGGGCCGCCACCATCATCCCCGGCCGCGGTTTCTCGCCTGCCGCCGCCCTCGAGGCGGTGCAGGACTTTGCCGGCACGTCGCTGTACGGGGTGCCCACCATGTTCATCGCCGAGCTGGCGCTGCCGGACTTCGGCTCCTATGACCTTTCGACGCTACGGACCGGGGTGATGGCCGGCTCGCTGTGCCCCATCGAGGTGATGAACCGGGTGATTTCCGAGATGAACATGGTGGATGTGGCCATCTGCTACGGCATGACCGAAACGTCCCCGGTGTCCACCATGACGCGCAGGGGTGACACGCTCCGGCAGCGCACGGAGACGGTGGGCCGGACCATGCCGCAGCTGGAAAACCGGATCGTTGACCCGGCTACGGGGGAGGACCTGGAGCGCGGGCAGATCGGAGAACTCTGCACCCGGGGCTACGCCGTGATGTCCGGGTATTGGAACCAGCCGGACAAGACGGCCGAGGCGATCGATGCCGATGGCTGGATGCACACCGGGGACCTGGCCCACATGGACGACGACGGCTATGTGGTGGTGGAAGGCCGGATCAAGGACATGGTGATCCGCGGCGGCGAGAACATCTACCCCCGCGAGATCGAGGAGTTCCTGTATACCCACCCGTCCATTCAGGACGTCCAGGTCATCGGGGTCCCGGATCCGAAATACGGCGAGGAACTGATGGCCTGCATCATCCTTAACCCGGGGCCGAACCGCTGGATGCGGCGGCAGTGGCCGAGTACTGCCGGGGACGGCTGGCCCACTATAAGATCCCCCGCTACGTGGAGGTCCGGGAGAACTTCCCCATGACGGTCTCCGGGAAGATCCGCAAAGTCCAGATGCGGGAGGAAGCGGTGGCGCGGCTGGGGCTCTAGGCGTCCCTGCGGCGGCGGCCCGTGCCGGCCCGGGTGGCCGCGATTGCTGCGGCGGCCACCGCTGCCAACGCCGCGACGGCCAGGACAGCCCTGCTTTTCCAACCCGCTGGGGAGAGCGTGCGGGTACCGGCCGTGCCGGTGACCTCGTTGGCAGGGATCTTCCACTCCTCCCGGGAGGGAAAGGTTCCGGGTGGTAGCTGCACCTCGCGCAGTTCCCGGCGGGCGGCGAGCCGCTTGCGGACCGTTTCATCGGGGGCAGCCTCGAGGTCGTCGGCGGCGATGGCTGTGGGGTAGTCGATGATGTAGGGCTCACCGTAAAACGCGGAGGACGCCGCCGACTCCACCCAGGTGAACGGTGGTGGGGCAACGTCCCGCGCGGCGAACGCGGTCAGCAGCATCTCCCGGATTTCCTCAAGGCTCTTACCCGTGGCCCCGCGGCGGGTCACGTCGAAGATGGCCAGTTGCAGCTTCAGTTTGGCATCCGGATCAGGATCGTGCGCCTCCGGGTCCACCACCGCGGGGTGTTGGCCGTTTGGATCCACGTCCAGGGGTTCCACGCCGGCGTGATTGGTGCGTCCTGGGTCGGAGCTCATGGGGTTCCTCTCAATCGTGGTCCGGCCGTCCTGGCTGGACGCCACACTGTAGCCTTACCCATCGCGGTCCGGATCAAGCACCTGTTGACCTGCCGTGCAGTTCAATGCCTCCGGTGGTCCTGGATGGTCATCCGCGGGCCAAAAGTGGGTTTGCGGTAACCGGTGCTCTGGATCATCCGCACCACCCGTTGCCGGTGCCCGCGCCACGGTTCCAGCAGCCGGATCATGCCGGCGTCGTCGGTCCTGCGGCCGGTGAGCGCGGCCCCGATGTAGGCTGCCAGGTGGTAATCGCCCACCGCGATCGAGTCCGGGCAGCCGTGGGTGCGCTGCACCACCTCGGCGGCAGTCCAGACACCGATCCCGGGAATCACCTGCATTTTGTCCGCGGCTTCCGCAGCCGGCAGCGCTGCCAGCCGTTCCAGGGCGGCGGCGGAGCGCAGCGCCCGCATGACGGTGGCGGAACGCTGCGGACCCACGCCGGCCTTGTGCCACTCCCAACTGGGGACCTGCAACCATTGGGCCGCTGTTGGCGCCACGACGAGTCCTGGCGGAGTGGAGGCCCCCGCGCTCGGGGCCGGCGTCCCGTAGCGGTGGACCAGGTACCGGTAGGCGCGCCGGGCCTCCACCACCGTCACCTTTTGTTCCAGGATGATGGGCACCAGCTGGTCCACCATGCGGCCGCTCGCGGGCAGGCGCAGCGCCTGGCTGCGCCGGCGTGCCTCCCGGACCATGCGGGGCAGCGTGGCGTGGAAGGCCGGTTCGTCGAAACCCCGCCAGTCGTCGTCGGCCCCCAACAGCCGGGGTGTTGCGTGGACCGCGGCTGCGGCACCCGGGCCCCATGCCTGGACGTCCACCCAGGGGCCGCCCGCGTCGCCGCCCGCGGGGGCCAGCCGCAGGGTGGCAGGGCCGGTGGAAGCCGTAAAGGCGTTCCAGATGACAGCGCCCTGGACGCAGAAAGACGGGTCACTGTTGCCGCGCAGCAGCGGTCCAAGGGTCCGCGACAAGCTGTAGGGGGCCTCCGGATACCAGCGCAGGGACACATCCGCGGCGGCCGCCAGCCGGGGAGGTGCGTCTGCGATCGTCATGTCTTCCATGGTCCCACGGCCCACCGACACCGGCGGGACTATCGGCCCTTCTCCGCATCGCGGCCCGGGCCTACGATCACTGCGGACGGCGCACGGGCAGCGGACTGTCCATAAGCCGCGCCGCAGAGGACCAGGAGGCCATGGTGGGCGGAGCAGTGCATTTTGAGATTCCCGCGGACGACCCCGAGCGGGCCAGGAAGTTTTACCAGGAAGCCCTGGGGTGGCGGATGGAACCGGTGCCGGGGATGGACTACACCATGGTCATCACCACGGACATGGATGCGGCCACCGGCCAGCCAACCACGCCGGGGGCGATCAACGGTGGAATGATGGCCAGGGAAGGCCGGATCACCGCCCCCGTCATCACCGTGGATGTTCCGGACATCAACGCCACACTCAAAACCGTGGAGGAGCTGGGCGGTGCGGTGGTCATGCCCAGGAACGAGATTCCGGGGATGGGTTACACGGCATACTTCCAGGATTCAGAGGGCAACGTGATGGGGCTCTGGCAGAACCTCGCGCCGCAGGCCACCGGGAGTTCAGACAGCGCCTGAGCACTCTGGAAAGACGAGCCGTCAGGGCATCCCGGAAACCAGCCACAGCGCCAACACGGCCAGCGGCACGGTCAGCAGGACGGCCACCAGTCCGGCCACCGCAAACCCGCCCCACCTGACAGGGACGTTCAGCACCCGCAGGCGCTCATGCCACAGCAGCGTGGCCAGCGAAGCCCAGGGGCTCACCAGCGGGCCCAGGTTCACGCCGATGAGCAGGGCGGCCAGCCTGGCCGGTGATCCGGCCACCGGCTCCAGGGCCAGGTAGGCGGGAAGGTTGTTCGCGGCGTTGGCCGCCCCCGCGCCCAGCCCGGCCAGTTGCAGGAGTGCCGGCAGTCCGTCGCCCGATCCGGCGATGCCTGCCAGCAGCGTGGTCAGCCCGTGTGCGTGCAGCGTTTCCATCAGCATGAACAGGCCCACTGTCAGCATCAGCGGCCGCCACGGGACCATGGACCACCGCAGGGCCGAGGGCCTGCGGCGCAGGAAGACCGCCAGCAGGACCACCGCCGCGGCAAGGGCCGGGTACTGGACCGGGACGCCTGAAACCAGGGCCGGGAGCAAGATCAGGAGCGTCACGGCGGCGGCCTTCAACAGGGTGCGGTCACGGACGGGATGGGATGGCTGGGGCCCGTAGGTTCCGCGCAGGTCCCGCCGGAACGCCAACCAGAGCAGGACGAGGGGGACCAGCAGTCCCACGACGGCGGGCGCCCAGACCAGTCCCGCGAAGCGCCATGGGCTCAGGCCAAGCCGGTCCTGGGCCAGGAGGTTGGTCAGGTTGGACACGGGCAGCAGGAGTGAGGCCGTGTTCGCCAGCCAGATGCTGGTCAGCGCGAACGGCAGGGGAGGAATCCGGGCGTGGACGGCCAGGAGGACAACCACCGGTGTCACCAGCACCGCGGTGGTGTCCAGGGACAGGAACACGGTGGCCACCGTGGCCACGGCCACCACAAGCAGCCACAAAGTGAAAACGCGGCCCCTGCCCATCGCCGCCAACCGGTCCGTGACCACGCGGAAAAGGCCGGCCTCGTCCACCAGTTCGGTCACCAGGGACATGGCCAGCACGAAAGCCAGAATGGGAATGGTGCGTCCGGCCAGTTCGCCGAAGGCCGGGACGGGGAGGGCGCCGACGGCGAGGGTGGCCAGGCCTGCCGCCAGGGTTGCGCCGGGCAGGAGGTAGCTGCGGGTGGCTTTGAGCCATGCGAACTGCATCACCGGGCTATCCTCGCATCCCGGGCGGGGAACGGCCTGCAGGAAGCGGTAGCTTTGTATCTATGAAGTACGCCCAGTCCATCCTGGACCTCATCGGCAATACGCCGCTCATCAAACTCAACCACGTGACCGAGGGCATCAAAGCCACCATTTTGGTCAAACTGGAGTACCTGAACCCCGGCGGTTCCATCAAGGACCGGATCGCGGCGCAGATGATCGAGGATGCCGAACGCGAAGGCAAGCTCAAGCCGGGCGGCACCATCGTGGAGCCGACGTCCGGCAACACCGGCGTGGGCCTGGCCTTGGTGGCGCAGCAAAAGGGCTACAAATGCATCTTCGTGGTCCCGGACAAGGTCGGCGAAGACAAGCGGGCCGTGCTGCAGGCTTACGGCGCCGAAGTGGTGGTCACGCCCACGTCGGTCCCGCCGGAGAGCCCGCAAAGCTACTACGGCGTCTCGGACCGGATCACCCGGGAGACACCCGGTGCCTACAAGCCGGACCAGTTCTCCAATCCCGCCGCTCCGGGCAGCCACTACAAGACCACCGGCCCGGAGATTTGGCGTGATACCGACGGCAGGATCACGCACTGCGTCATCGGCGCCGGCACCGGCGGCACAATCACCGGGACCGGCCGCTGATTTAAAGGAAGTTTCGGCGGACCGGCCGGAGTCCGACGGCGGCGTGGTCAGGATCATCGGCGCCGACCCCGAGGGCTCGGTCTACTCGGGCGGCACCGGGCGGCCCTACTTCGTCGAGGGCGTGGGCGAGGACATGTGGCCCGGCAACTACGACAAGTCCATCCCCGACGACGTGATCGCCGTCAGCGACGCCGACTCCTTCGCCATGACCCGGCGCCTGGCACGGGAGGAAGGCCTGCTGGTGGGCGGCTCCTCAGGCATGGCGGTGGTGGCGGCGCTCAAGGCAGCGCGGGACCTGCCCGAAAGTGCCGTCGTCGTGGTCATCCTGCCCGACTCGGGCCGCGGTTACCTGGCGAAGATCTTCAACGACCAGTGGATGCGCTCCTACGGTTTCCTCTCCGGGGGCGAGGAAACATCGGTGGGTGAGGTCATCAAGTCCAAGAACGGCGAGCTTGCCGGACCTGGTGCACATCCACCCCAACGAATCCGTACGGGACGTCATCAACATCATGACCGAGTACGGCGTCAGCCACATCCCGGTCCTCTCGCAGGAACCGCCCGTGGTGATGGGGGAGGTCCTGGGCGCCGTGGACGAGCGCACCCTGACCGCCAAGCTGTTCCGCGGCGAAGCAAAGCTGACGGACAAGATCTCCGAACACATGGGGCCCAAGCTGCCCGTGATCGGGTCGCTGGAAACCATCTCCGCCGCCAGGGAGCTGCTCTCGGACGCGGACACCCTGATGGTCACCTTCGTGGGCGCGCCGGTGGGAATCCTCACCCGGCACGACCTGCTGGCCTACCTGAGCAACTAAAGGAGCACCCATGACTGCCTCTGAGAACCAAGGATTCAACACCCGCGCCGTCCACGCCGGCCAGGCCTTCGAGCCCCGCACCGGCGCCGTGGTGCCGCCGCTGCACTTCAGTTCCACCTATGCCCAGGACGGCATCGGCGGCTTGCGCAGCGGGTACGAGTACGGCCGCGGCGGCAACCCCACCCGGGACGCGCTGCAGGAACAGCTTGCCGCCCTGGAACTCGGGACGCACGCCTACAGTTTCAGCTCCGGCCTGGCCGCGGAGGACGCCCTCATCCGCGCCCTCACCCGCCCGGGCGACCACATTGTGCTCGGCAACGACGCGTACGGCGGCACCTACCGGCTGATCAGCCGCGTGCTGGGTGATTGGGGGATCGGCAACACCCCTGTGGACATGGCCAACCTGGACACCGTCCGCAACGCCGTCGCCGCCAACAAGACGCGCTTCGTGTGGGTGGAGACGCCCTCCAACCCGCTGATGAAGATCACGGACATCGCCGCGCTCGCGGATATCGCCCACGCTGCCGGCGCCCTGCTGGTGGTGGACAATACCTTCGCCTCGCCCTACCTGCAGAACCCGCTGGCCCTCGGTGCCGACGTCGTGGTCCACTCCACCACCAAGTACATTGGCGGACACTCGGATGTGGTGGGCGGCGCCGTGGTGGTCAAGGACGCGGAGCTGGCGGAGAAGATCGGGTTCGTGCAGTTCGCGGTGGGTGCGGTGTCCGGCCCCATGGACGCCTTCCTGACCACCCGCGGGCTGAAGACGCTTGGCGTGCGGATGGACCGGCACAGCGAGAACGGCCAGGCGGTGGCCGAGTGGCTGCTGGAGCGTCCCGAGGTGGAGGCTGTGCTGTATCCGGGCCTGCCGTCGCACCCCGGCCACGAACTCGCCAGGACACAGATGCGCAAGTTCGGCGGCATGGTGTCCGTGCAGTTCAAGGGCGGTGAGGCCGCTGCCCGGAAGGTGGCGGAGTCCACCACCGTGTTCACCCTGGCCGAATCGCTGGGCGGGATCGAATCGCTCATGAACTACCCGTCTGAGATGACCCACGCCTCGGTGAAAGGGACCGAGCTTGCAGTTCCGGTCAACCTGCTGCGCCTGTCCTGCGGCATCGAGGATGTCGAGGACCTCATCGCCGACCTGGACCAGGCCTTTTCCGCAATACCCTAGCGGCTGCAGAGGAACCCTGGCTTTCTTGAAGAAAGTCAGCTAGGGTTCCCGTATGCCCCTCCGATCCGACTGGTCCCAACGCAGCTGCAGCATGGCCCGCGGCCTGGACATACTGGGCGACCCCTGGTCCGTCCTGGTCCTGCGCGAGGTCTTCTTCGGGAACGGCCGCTTCGACCCCATGAAGGCCCGCCTCGAAGTGGCCGACTCGGTCCTCACCAAGCGGCTCGCGGGTCTTGTCGAGTCCGGGCTGCTGGAGAAGAAGCCGTACGACGACGGCGGCCGCACCCGCCAGGAATATGTGCTCACCGCCATGGGTGAAGACGCACTCCCGGTCCTGAACGCGGTCACCATCTGGGCAGAGAAGCACCTGCCGGCGCCCTCGGACCAGGCCCACCTGTACGTCATCCATTCGGGCTGCGGGAAACCCACCACCTCGGCCGACACCTGCACCTGGTGCGGGGAGCGGCTCACCGCCGCGAACACCAGCTGGCACAGCCGGTCACGGTCCGAACAGCCCATCCGGTTATCCACCGCAGCCCGGGAAGGATCGGCCGCGTGAGCACCCTGCCCGAGGAAGCAGCCGAGCTGCCCGCCGACGCCGCCGCCCGGCCGGACACGGTCCGGCGCCGCCGGCTGCACCCGGCATGGATCGTCGCCGCCGTGGCGTTCCTGGCGCTGGTCGGGGCGGCCGGATTCCGGGCGGCCCCCGGGGTGCTCATGGTCCCGCTCCAGCAGGAGTTCGGCTGGTCCACCACGGTCCTGTCGGCGGCGGTCAGCATCAACCTTGTCCTGTTCGGCCTGACCGCACCATTCGCCGCCGCCCTGATGGAACGGTTCGGCATCCGGGCCGTCACGGCAACAGCCCTGGTCCTGATCGGCCTTGGCAGCGCCTTGACGGTGCTGGTGAACCAGTCCTGGCAGATCCTGCTGACCTGGGGACTGTTGATCGGCCTCGGCACCGGTTCCATGGCATTGGTCTTCGCGGCCACTATCGCCAACACCTGGTTCACCAAAAACCGGGGGCTGGTCATCGGCATCCTGACCGCCGGCAGCGCGGCCGGCCAGCTCGTCTTCCTGCCGTTCATCGCCTTGCTGGCACAGGACCCCGGCTGGCGGCAGGCGTCCCTGCTGATCGCCGCCGGTGCCCTTGCCGTGGTCCCGCTGGTGCTGAAGTTCCTCAAGAACTCGCCCGCCGACGTCGGGGTGTTGCCGTACGGTGCCCTTCCCCCGGTGCCCGCGGACGCCGTGGAGCCGGAAGGAGCCAAAGCCCCCGCAGCCGCGGACGGGCCACGCGCCAACGCCGCCGTCCGCGCCCTCCAGGTCCTCCGCCGGGCCATCAAAGTCCGGACGTTCTGGGCGCTGGCGGCAGGCTTCGCCATCTGCGGGGCCACCACCAACGGGCTGATCGGCACCCACTTCATTCCCTCCGCACACGACCACGGCATGCCCGAAACCACGGCGGCAGGACTGCTCGCCGTCGTCGGGATCTTCGACATCATCGGCACCATCGCCTCCGGCTGGCTGACCGACCGGTTCAATCCCCGCGTCCTGCTGGCCGTCTACTACCAGTTCCGCGGCATCGGCCTGCTGGTGCTGCCGTTGCTGCTGAACGCCGAGGTCCAGCCCAGCATGATCGTGTTCGTGGTGATCTACGGCCTGGACTGGGTAGCCACCGTTCCCCCACGGCCGCCATCTGCCGCGAGACATTCGGTGCGGACGGCAGCGTGGTCTTCGGCTGGGTGTTCGCGGCCCACCAGCTGGGCGCCGCGGCGGCAGCGATCGCCGCCGGAGCCCTGCGCGATGCCACCGGGCACTACACCTACGCCTGGCTGGGTGCGGCGGCCATGTGCACCATCGCTGCGGTCATCAGCGCCACCATCCGCCGGGACCGGAGTTCGCGGGAAGCGGAGCCGGCTGCGGCCTGAACCAGCGCCCCACAGGGCGGCGCTAGGCTGGTCGGATGGAATCAGACGCACCCGCCGCTGCCCGCCCCGTTGCCCTAATCACCGGCGCCGGGCGCACCGGGAACATCGGTGCCGGCATCACCCGGCAGCTGGCTGCCGATGGCTGGGACCTCGTCCTCTCCTACTGGGCCGGCTATGACGCCCGGATGCCGTGGGGGAGTGAGCCGGAGGATGTCCTCCGCCTGACGGCCGAGCTCGAAGCCATCGGCGCCACGGTCCACGCCGTACCCGCAGACCTGCAGGACCCCGGTGTGCCGGAGAGGCTGGTGGCCGAGGCCGTGGAGCTGGCCGGTCCGCTGCGGGGCCTCGTGCTCAGCCATGCCGAATCGGTGGATTCGGGGGTGCTGGACACCAGCGTGGAGTCCTTCGACCGGCACTTCGCGGTGAACACGCGCGCCAGCTGGCAGCTGATCGCCGCATTCGCCCGCCAGGCCACGGATGACGGCGGCGCGGTCGTGGCACTGACCAGCGACCACACCGCGTTCAACCTTCCCTACGGCGCCTCGAAGGGTGCCCTGGACCGGATCGTCATTGCCGCCGCACGCGAGCTGGGTCCACAGCGCATCTCGGCGAACGTCCTGAACCCCGGGCCCATCGATACGGGCTGGATGACTCCCGACCTGAAGGAAGAGCTCACCTCCCAGCAGCCCACCGGCCGCCTCGGCACCCCTGCCGACGTCGCCGGAACGGTGGCGTTCCTGCTCTCGCCCGCCGGGCGCTGGGTCTCCGGGCAGCTGATCAAGGCCGACGGCGGCTTCTCCGCCTGAAACTCCCCGCGCCCCACTTCGCCCCATTGGCCCCGCGCCCTCCCAACTGGCTCGCAGTAGATGCCGTTTTGGGCCGCCAAAACGGCAACAACTGCGAGCTAGTTGGGGGCAGGGTCAGTGGAAGGCGTCCAGCCCGGTGACATGCCTGCCCAGGATCAGGGTGTGCACTTCGTCGGTGCCCTCGTAGGTGCGGACCGACTCCAGGTTCGCGGCGTGCCGGAGCGGTGAGTAGTCGCCGGTGATGCCGTTGCCACCCAGGATGGTCCGGGCTTCGCGCGCCACGGCGATGGCCTCGCGGACGTTGTTCAGCTTGGCCAGCGAAATCTGCTCCGGCCGGAGGGCCCCGGCGTCCTTCAGCCGGCCCAGGTGCAAGGCCAGGAGGGTGCCCTTCTGGATCTCCAGCAGCATGTTCACCAGCTTCTCCTGCGTGAGCTGGTAGCCGGCCAGCGGTTTGCCGAACTGCAGCCGGTCCAGAGAATAGCCCAGCGCGGCCTCGTACGAGTCACGGGCCGCGCCCATGGCGCCCCAGGCGATGCCGTACCGGGCCTCGTTCAGGCAGGTGAACGGGCCACGCAGCCCCCGTGCAGCCGGGAGCAGGGCCTCGGGACCCAGCCGGACGTCGTCGAACACCACATCACACTGGATGGAGGCGCGCATGGACAGCTTCTGCCGGATGGGCGTTGCCGTCACGCCGGGGGTTCCCGCCGGAACCAGGAAACCGTGCACGCCGTCGTCCGTCATGGCCCACACCACCATCACCCCGGCCACCGAGGCAAGCCCGATCCAGCGCTTGGCCCCGTTGAGCACCCAGCCGGCATCGTCTCCACTGCCGTCCCGGGTGGCGAAGGTAGCCATAGCCGCCGGGTCGGAGCCCGCAGTGGGCTCGGTCAGGGCAAAGCAGCCGATCACCTCGCCGGCGGCCATCCGCGGCAGCCATTCCTGCTTCTGGTCCTCCGAGCCCCAGGTGTAGATGGCGGTCATGGCCAGCGATCCCTGGACCGAGACGAACGTGCGGATGCCGGAGTCGCCCGCTTCCAGTTCCATGGCCGCGAGTCCGTATTCGACGGCGGTCCGACCCGGGCAGCCATAGCCTTCCAGGTGCATCCCCAGGACGCCGAGCTCGCCGAGTTCGGGGGCCAGCTCCAGGGGGAACACCGCGTCCTCGTACCAGCGGGCGATATCCGGCTTGATCCGCTGGCGGGTGAAGTCCCGGATATGCTCGCGGAGCTCGAGCTCGTCCGCTGACAGCAGGGAGTCGAGGTCCAGGACATCGGACGGGCCGGCGCTCAACGCTTCACCTCGAAGTAGCCGCGGGTGGCCGGCAGGAACCTGCACACGGCTGCCAGCACCACGCCCAGTGCCAGCAGCACCACGCCGCTGACAAAGGCACCGCCGACGCCGAAGATCCGGGTATCGCCGTACGCCGGGTCCCACATCTGCACGGCGGAGACGAAGAACGCGGCAGTCAGCAGCACCGCCCCGAGGAGGGGAAGGATGCCGCGGAACCAGAGGTTCCGTGCGGAATCCCGCAAGGTGGTCCGGAAGTACCAGAAGCAGGCGTACCCGGTGAGGGCGTAGTAGAACGCGATGAACAGGCTGATGGCGCTGATGGAGTCTGCCAGCAGGTTCTCGCTCAGGAAGCTCATGGCCACGTAGTAGGCGGCAGCCGCACCGCCCATCACCTGGGTGGAAAAACCGGGCGTCTGGTTCCGCTCGTGGACCTCCGCGAACTTCGCCGGCAGGGCCCCGTGGACCCCCATGGACAGGGTGCCGCGGGCCGTTGGCAGGATGGTGGTCTGGGTGGAGGACAGGACGGACGCCAGGACCGCGACGACGATCAGCCAGCCCCAGGGTCCCAGGACGACGTCCTTCATGGCGAGGAAGACATCGTCCTTGTTTGCCTCGTTGCCCAGGCCGATGCCCTCGGTGCCCACGGTGGCGTACATCATCACCAGCAGTGCCACCGAAACATAGATCGCCATCAGGACGAAAGCTGAGATCACGGCCCCGCGGCCGGGCGTACTGGCGGGGTCCTCGGTCTCCTCGTTCACGGCAAGGCAGGTGTCCCAGCCCCAGTAGATGAACAGGGCAAGGAGGGTTCCATGCACCACGGCGCCGGGATCGGCAAAGGCTCCCGCCGGGTTGAACCACTCGAAATCGAAGGCTTGGCCCTCCGGGGCGCCGCCCACGATCCGCACCACCAGGGCTAGGGCGAAGACGCCCAGGGCGATGTACTGGACATAGGTCAGCACCCGCTGGACGTGCTCACCCAACCGGATGCCGCGGTAGTTCACCAGGGTCATCAGGACGATGAACAGCAGGCCCGTGGCGGTGACCACCACCTTGTTCTGCGCCAGCGACCCGTCACCCACCAGCAGCCACACATACTGGCCGGCCACTTGGGCGAGGTTGGCCAGGACCACGATCCCGGCCAGCGCCACTCCCCAGCCGCCCAACCAGCCCGCCCACGGGCCGAAAGCCTGGCGGGACCAGGTGAAAGTGGTGCCGCAGTCCGGGATGGCACTGTTGAGCTCGCGGAAGGCGTAGGCGATGAACAGGACCGGGACGAATCCCAGCAGCAGGATCAAGGGAGTGTAGTTGCCGTTGACGGCAACGATCAGGCCCAAGGTTGCGGCCAGTGAGTACACAGGGGCAGTGGAGGCCAGCCCCAGCATTACCGAGTCGCCAAGGTCCAGGATCCCGGCCCGCAATCCCTTGCCCGGCACCGGGGCGCCGGGCCCGCTGCCCGGGCCTCCCGTCGTCGTGATATCCGTGCTCATGCTGTCTCCGGGTTCATAGGACGATACCTGCCTTGCTGGAGTTGGCCACCGCCGAAAGCGGTGCCGGTGCGTCGATGGTGTTGGGCACGAAGCGGCAGAAGTAGTCGGTGACCGGGCCGTCGGATTCCCGGATGCCGCAGCCCACGGATTCGCCGTCCACCACCCAAAGGCCCAGCACGGGACGGTTGCCGTCGAAGTCTGGAAGGGCGTGGTACTGCTGGTAGCACCAGCCCTCGCGGCCGTAACCGCCGGGCTGTTCCACAGTGAGGCCGTCAGCGTGGATCCGGATGTTGTCGCCTTCGCGGCCGTGCAGGGGCTTGGCCACCCATTCCTTCAGCGGCCCAGGGTCCGTGAGGTACGCAGGCAGCAGGTTGGGGTGGTCCGGGTAGAGGTGCCACAATGCGGCCAGCAGGGCCTTGTTGGAAAGCAGCATCTTCCAGGCCGGCTCAACCCATCGCGGATTATGCGCCCGTTCCAGGAGGCGGGGCCCGAACTCTTCCTTCATCATCAGCTCCCACGGGTACAGCTTGAAGATGGTGCTGATCATGAAGTTGTCCAGGTCAACGAACCGGTTCAGGTTGGGGTCCCAGCCGATATCCGACATGTTGATCCCGATGGTGGTCCACCCCGCCTGGCTGGCGACGTCGCGCATGTACGCGGCGGTCATCCAGTCCTCGCCGGATTCCTCCACCTCAGAGTGGGCCACGTGGAGGGTGCTCATGCCGGTGCGGTACTGGAACTTCTTCCACTGCCGGATCAGGGCCTCGTGGATGCCGTTCCACTGGTCCTTCTCCGGGAACACGTCCTGCAGCCAGAACCACTGCGCCACGGCGGCTTCGATGAGTCCGGTGGGGGTGTCGGCGTTGTATTCGAGCATCTTCGCCGGGCCGCCCTGGCCGTCGTAGATGAAGTCGAACCGGCCGTAGACGTCCACGTCGGCGGCCTGCAGGGATTCAGCCGCCAGCTCCAGTGCCTGGGGGCCGATGCCGATGCTCCCCATGGCCCCGGTGGCCAGGAACTTCGCCGCCTCCAGGCACATCCGGTGCATGTCCTCGGCCGCGGCTTCAAGGGTCTCCACCTCGTCCATGCTGAACTCGTAATACGCCGATTCGTTCCAGTACTCGATCCGGCGCCCGTCGTCCATGGTGGTGGTGGAAAAGACCAGGCCCTGCTCTTCGATCTTCTGCTTCCAGCCGGGCCGTGGTTCGGATATCAGTCTCTTCACCGCTCAGCCTCCCGAGACCTTGCCGCCGCCGCCACTCGAGCCGCTCTTGGCGCTGGAACCAAACCCGCCGCGGCTGACCGTGCCGCCCTTGCTGCTGTACCCCGTGGAAGCCTTGGCCCCGCTGGGGATGGTCCGCGTGTAACCCGGCGCCGTGGACCTGTTCTGGCCCACCGGCGGGACGCTGGCCCCGCGGGAGTAGAAATACCAGGCGTAGACGCCGCCGCTGCGGCCGGCGGAGCTGTCGCAGTTGGTATCCTCGACGCGCTCGCCGGTGTCGTCGTTGAAGCAGACCTGCGCGTACTCGGGGTCGTCCTCGTTGCTGGCCACCACCGCCGTGATGGTTCCCGCCAGGAGGGCCGTAACGCCCAGGCCCACCACCACCGTGCGGCGCTGGGAGCGCTTCTTCTTCGCCGCAGCGGCATTGAGCTGCTTTTCGCGCTCGCGGGCAAACGGGTCCACCAGGGGGACCGGCTCCTTGAGGAGGTCGGGGCGCAGCTCCGGCTTGGGGACCTGCCAGGGCGGCGGCTTGGCGGTTCCGCCTCCCTCCGGAGGCGCCTTTTCCGGGTCCTCTTTCGGGTCTTTTTCGTTCGAGTCCACGGCCGTCCCCCTCGGTTGTCCATACTCTTTGGGCGCAGCGCTGCACCCCCACCTGCAAGTCTCGACCCAGCGTAGTCCCTGCAAGACTGAGTTGACGAGATTGGCACCACCGGCAGGAACCCTAGACTGAAGCCATGGAACCAGCTTCTGTCCTCGCCGTCTGCCGCGTCCACCAGCTCCTGGGAGACCAAGGAAACGTTGGTGTCACGGCGATCGACAAACGCCCGTCCGACGGTCCCGTGAAGGTGCACAAGCTGGGCGTGCACGGGGACATCCAGGCCAACCGGGTCCACCACGGCGGCGAGGACCAGGCCATCTACGCCTACTCCCAGTCCGACGCGGATTTCTGGGCCGGGGCGCTCGGACGCGAGCTGCCGCCGGGGATCTTTGGGGAGAACCTGCGGGTCTCCGGCATCGAACCAACCAATGCGGTGATCGGGGAGCGCTGGCAGGTAGGGACCGACGTCGTCCTTGAAGTCACCTCGCCGCGCGTCCCCTGCGCCACCTTCCAACGCCGGATGAAGGAACCCCAGTGGGTGAAGCGCTTCACCGAGGAAGGCCGGGTGGGCGCCTACCTGCGCGTTATCCGCACCGGCACCGTCCAGGCGGGCGATTACATCCACCGGACGTTCGTGCCGCGCCATGGAGTCACCATCGGCCGGTGGTTCAGCGCGCCCGACGCGGAGGCCGTCGAGGCCCTCCGCGATGCCGAGGCCGACGGCGAAATCAGGCTCCAGGAGGAATACCACACCAAGTTCGAGGTACTGATGCGGCGGCTGGGGGAGTAGCCACCACAGCCCTGTGGCGCGCGCTCCCCGGGCCCGTGTGCGCAAGCTCACCGCCGTCGTCGGGCCCTTGATTTCCCGCAGGCGGTGTCCGTCCCTTACACTTGAAATATCCCCCACTCCGGAAATCCCTTATTCCTGCCCAATTTTTGAGGCAGGACTGGCAAGTGTTGGGGCCCGCGCAAGCGATGCGGGCATTTTCATAGGGAGAGCCGGCTAAAGAAAACGCTGTACAGACTGCTGGGATAGCAGCCAAGAGATGCAGCGCGAAGTCCTGCCACGGGATTGCGAAAGCGCCGGACTTCTGTGACCGGCCGGTCAACGTCTGCCCGGCACCATCGGCACGTGTACTGCGGCTCCGCTCACCTCGGGTTGTGCCGCCTGGCCCCCTATGGATGAGGAATATCTCCCTATGCCCGAAAATCAGAACGAAACCACCGCTGTTGTCGAGGACGCCGCCGGGGCTCCCGTAACCGCTCCCGCCGCGGAAGCCCCAGCTGCTGAGGCTCCCGCCGCTGAGGCGCCTGCCACGGCCGCCCCCGCTGCGGATGAAGACGAAGACACCGTCAAATTCGCCGATCTTGGCATCGATGGCCGCGTCCTGGCCGCCCTGCAGGACGTCGGGTACGAAAAGCCTTCCCCATCCAGGCAGCCACCATCCCGCTGCTGCTTGAAGGCCGCGACGTGGTGGGCCTGGCCCAGACCGGCACCGGTAAGACTGCAGCATTCGCAGTACCGGCGCTGTCCCGCCTGGCCGAACTCCACGATCTCAACGGCCCCTCCCGGAAGACCCAGGCCCTGGTCCTGGCTCCCACCCGCGAGCTGGCGCTGCAGGTTGCCGAAGCGTTCACCTCCTACGCCAAGCACATTGATGACTTCACCGTCCTGCCGGTCTACGGCGGGTCCGCCTACGGCCCCCAGCTTGCCGGCCTTCGCCGCGGCGCCCAGGTGGTTGTGGGTACCCCCGGCCGCGTGATCGACCACATCTCCAAGGGTTCCCTGGACCTGTCCGAACTCCAGTACCTGGTACTGGACGAGGCTGACGAGATGCTGCGGATGGGCTTCGCCGAAGACGTGGAGCAGATCTTCCAGCAGACCCCGGAGGACCGCCAGGTGGCGCTGTTCTCGGCCACCATGCCGGGCCAGATCCGCCGGATGTCCAAGCAGTACCTCAACAATCCGGCCGAGGTCCAGGTCAAGTCCAAGACCACCACCGGAGCCAACACCCGGCAGCGCTACCTCCAGATCATGGGCCCGCAGAAGCTGGACGCGCTGACCCGCATCCTTGAGGTGGAAGACTTCGACGGCGTCATCGCCTTCGTGCGGACCAAGATGGCCACCGAGGACCTGGCTGACAAGCTGAAGTCCCGCGGCTTCCAGGCTGCCGCCATCAACGGCGACATCCCGCAGCAGCAGCGCGAGCGTACCGTCGACGCGCTGAAGGAGGGCCGGATCGACATCCTGGTGGCCACCGACGTTGCCGCCCGTGGCCTTGACGTCGAGCGGATCAGCCACGTCATCAACTACGACATCCCGCATGACACCGAGTCCTACGTGCACCGCATCGGCCGCACGGGCCGTGCCGGCCGTTCCGGCGAAGCGATCCTGTTCATGACGCCGCGGGAGAAGTACTTGCTGCGTTCCATCGAAAAGGCCACCCGCCAGCCGGTGGAACAGATGCACCTGCCCACGGCCGAGACCGTGAACACGCTGCGCCTGGGCAAGTTCGCCGAGCGCATCACCGAGACCCTCGCCTCCGAGGACGTCGCGGCGTTCCGCGACCTCATCGCCTCCTATGAGGAAGAGCACAACGTCCCGGCAGCAGAGATCGCTGCGGCCCTTGCCGTGATGGCGCAGGGCGGCCAGCCGCTGCTGGTCAAGGAACTGCCTGCCGCTCCTGAATTCCAGAAGCGCGAGCGCTCCAAGGACGGCTTCGGTTCCCGCGGGCCCACCCGCGCGCTGACCGAGGGCAATGCCACCTACCGGATCGCCGTGGGACGCCGCCAGCGCGTCATGCCCGGTTCCATCGTGGGCGCCATTGCCAACGAGGGCGGCATCTCGTCCGCGCAGATCGGCGGGATCGACATCCGCTCGGACCACTCCCTGGTGGAGCTGCCCGCAGACCTGAGCCCCGAGCAGCTGCGCGCCCTGTCCCGTACCCGGATCGGCGGCGAGCTGATCCACCTCGAGCTGGACAACGGCCGCAGGCCCTCCGGCGACCGGCCCAGCTACCAGGGCAACCGCGGCGGCAACTTCAAGGGCAACGGCGGGTTCAAGAAGGAATTCCGGAAGAACGACGGTGAGCGGTCCTCCGCTGAGAGGGGCGGACGCTCTTACACCGAGCGGTCTGAGCGGTCCTTCAGCGACCGGGGCCAGGCCGGCGACTCGCGCTTTGGTGGCCACGGCGACGGCTCCCGCAAGCCCCGCCACGGCGGCGACAGCGGACACCGCGACTTCAACCGCAAGGGCAAGTGGTAAACGCCCGGCGTTGAGGAATTGACGACGGCGATGGGCCGGCTTTCGAGCCGGCCCATCGGCGTTTAAGCGCCCGGGTGTGGGACTGGCCACATTCGTGCCCCGGCGCGGTGGTCCGGGGCCCCGGAAAGGTCCCTGGCGCCGTCGTCCTCCTTGCTGTCCTGTGCCCCTTCAGCCCCGGATTTCCGCGGAAAGCCGCGCTTTCGCGGATCTCATAAGAGCCTGTCCAGCCGCCCCGGAGGGGCTCCGGGCGCCGATTTGTTGGTGCGTAAATCTTCCGGTAGAGTATTTACTCGTTGCCCCCCTAGCTCAGTGGTAGAGCGCGTTCTTGGTAAGAACGAGGTCACCGGATCGATTCCGGTGGGGGGCTCTGGATGAGGGCCTGCGTCAAGGCGGTTTTGACCGGCTTGACGCAGGTTTTTCTCATTCGTGGCGGTGTAGCTCAGTTGGTTAGAGCGCACGACTCATAATCGTGAGGTCGGGAGATCGAGCCTCCCCACCGCTACAGGCTAAGCCCCCGGAATCCGCAGGGATTCCGGGGGCTTTCCTGTTCCCGGATCGGCAGTAGCTTTGCAGCAACTGGCGGATGGGGGATTCGGTGGATGTTGTTGCCGCGGTCATGGAGCCGTTCCGGTGGCTGGTGTCCGTCATCATGGTCGATTTCCACGACGGGCTCAGTTCGGCGGGAATGCCTCCGGCAGCCGGCTGGACCTGGACCCTGGCCATTGTGGGCCTGGTCCTGGTGATCCGGGCCGCCCTTATTCCGGTGTTCCTGGCGCAGGTCCGGGCCCAGCGCAGGATGAGCCGCCTGCAGCCGGACCTGAAGGAACTGCAGGACAGGTACAAGGGCAGGACAGACCAGGCTTCTCGGCAGGCCCTGGCCCAGGAGCAGATGGCCCTGTACCGGAAGCACGGCACCAATCCCTTCTCCGCGTGCCTGCCCCTGCTGATCCAGGCGCCGTTCTTCCTGGCCCTGTTCCAGGTCCTGTCAGGGGTCTCCAACGCCTCGCAGCAGGGGACCGGCATCGGCGCCATGGGCACGGCGCAGGTGGCCCAATTCGATTCGTCCAACATTTTCGGGGCATCCCTGTCCGCGTCCCTGGTCCACGGCGGGGGCGACCCGGCCGCAGTAGCCGTGCTCGCTGTCGCCATGATCCTGCTGATGACCGGTTGCCAGTTCCTGACCCAGAGGCTCGTGGCTGCACGGACCATGGCCGCGCAGGACCCGGAGAGCCCGCTGGTCCGGCAGCAGAAGATCCTGCTGTATGTGCTTCCGCTGGTTTTTGGCGTGGGCGGCATTTTCTTCCCCATCGGCGTGCTGGCCTACTGGACTGTTTCCAACCTCTGGACCTTGGGGCAGCAGTACCTGGTGGCACGAAGTCCTGGGCCCGAATGACTTCCACGTGCAGAATGGGCCCATGGCGCAGCTGATCTACTCCGGAATCATGTCCCTTGACGGCTACACGGCGGACCGGGACGGCAACTTTGCCTGGTCCGCCCCTGACGAGGAGGTCCATGCCTTCATCAACGACCTCGAACGGGACGTGGGTACGTACCTTTTCGGCCGCAGGATGTACCAGGTCATGTCGGCCTGGGAAACGTGGGACACGTCGGATGAACCGGCCGTGATCCAGGACTACGCGCGGATCTGGAAGGGGGCGGACAAGGTGGTGTACTCGAGGACTCTTGACGCCGCGGCGACACCCAGGACCCGGGTGGAACCCCAGTTCCGGCCTGACGACGTGCGGAGCCTGAAGTCCGCCGGCGGCAAGGACATCACCATTGGCGGGCCCACGCTCGCCGCGCACGCCCTCAATGCCGGCCTCGTGGACGAGTGCCGGCTGTTCATCACCCCGGTGGCCGTGGGTGGCGGCCTGCGTTTCCTGCCGGAGGGCATGGAGTCCCGGCTGGAGCTTGTCGATGAGCGCCGCTTCGAAGCGGGCACGGTGTACCTGCGTTACAGATGTCTGGCCTAGCAGGCAGAATGGGGGCATGACACGCATCGCCATCATTGGCGGCCACGGGAAAGTGGCCCTCCTCCTGTCCCCCTCCTGACCGGGGAGGGCCACAGCGTCACCTCGTTCATCAGGAATCCCGACCATGCGGCGGACGTTACGGAGACCGGCGCCACGCCGGTGGTCCTGGACGTCGAGAATGCCTCCACCGCGGACATCGCCGCTGGACTCCAGGGCCACGACGCCGTGGTCTGGTCCGCAGGCGCCGGCGGCGGCAACCCTGAACGGACCTACGCCGTTGACCGGGACGCTGCCATCCGCTCCATCGACGCCGCCACCCAAGCGGGCGTCAACCGGTACGTCATGGTGTCCTACTTCGGCGCCGGCAAGGACCACGGCGTCCCCGAAAGCAACAGCTTCTTCGCCTATGCGGAGGCCAAGGCCGCGGCGGACGAGTACCTGCGCGGTACCTCCCTTGAGTGGACCATCCTGGGCCCGGGTGCCTTGACTGATAAACCCGGAACCGGCCTGATCGACGTCGACCCGTCACCTGACGGGGACCGCGACACGTCCCGGTCCAACACGGCCATCGTGGCGGCGGCGGTGCTGGACCTGCCCCAGACCGCAGGCCGGACCATCGAATTCCGCGACGGCACCCTTCCGGTCTCGGCCGCCCTGGGACCGCGCGCCTAGGCGCCGGGAACGGGCCGGATGGATCAGCTCGCCCTCATCATTGGGCTGCTGCTTGCCACGGTGGTGGCCGTGGGGTTGGGGGACCGGCTGAGGCTGCCGTACCCGGTCCTGATGCTGCTCCTGGCGGTGGCGTTGACGTTCATTCCAGGATTTCCGGATCTTGAGATTGCACCCGAGCTGATTCTTCCCATCTTCCTGCCGCCGCTGTTGTTCGCGACCGCCCAGCGCAGCGCGTGGGCGGTGTTCCGGGTCCGCTGGCGCACGTTGATCATGCTGGCCGTGGCCCTGGTGGTGATCAGTACCGCTGTGGTGGCCGGGGCGGCGTGGCTGATGATTCCCGGCATCGGAGTTCCCGCCGCCATCGCGCTCGGCGCCATGGTGGCCCCTCCGGATCCGGTGGCGGTGGAGTCCGTGGCGGGCCGGGTGCACATGCCGCGGCGCCTGATTACCGTGCTGCAGAGCGAAGGCCTGTTCAATGACGCCGCCGCCATCGTCATTTTCCAGGCGGCCGTCGCCGCCGCTGTGGGCGGCACCAAGGTGGGGTCCGACGTCGTCCTGAAGTTCCTCCTGGGCGCCGCGCTTGCCGTGGTGGTCGGCGTCGCCATGGGGTGGGTGATCGCCCTGGTCACCAGGCTGGTCACCTCCATGGTCGCCCGGAGCGCGGTGACCCTGGTGGTGCCGTTTGCCGCCTACATCTTGGCGGAGGAGGTGCACGCGTCCGGCGTGATCGCCGTCGTGGTCACCGCACTCGAAATGCAGCGCCACGCCCGCCCCCAGGACGCCGCCGAGCGCGTCACGCGGAACGCCTTCTGGGACGTGGTGGAGCTGCTGGTCACGGGGCTGGCCTTCGGCCTGGTGGGACTGGAGATCCGGCACGTCATCCGGGATGAGGGTGCCGGCATTTTCGGCATGATCGGGGTGGCGGCCGTGGTGTGCATCCTGGTCTTCGCTGTCCGGTTCCTGTGGCTGGCCGTCCTCGCCGCGGGTGCCCGGAAGCGCAAGAACGTCCTGCAGCCCACGTCGTGGAAGGAAGTCCTCATCCTGACGTGGTGCGGGATGCGCGGGCTCGCCACCCTGGCGCTGGCCCTGGCGCTGCCCTTGACCCTGGCAGACGGTGCGCCGTTCCCCGGCCGGGACTACCTGCTGGTGATTGCCTGTGCGGTGCTGCTGGCCACGCTGGTCCTTCCGGGCCTGACGCTGCCGTGGCTGATGCGCGTCCTGAACGCCTCCGAGGACGGGACGGCCGAACGTAACGCCGTCCGGGTACTCGCCGCGCGCGCCCAGGCCGCCGCCGTCGCGGCCCTGAAGCAGCATCATCTGATGAAGGACCTGCCGCCGGAAATGGTGGCCCTGGTCAAGGAACGGATGCGCCGCCTGCAGGTAGAGCTGGCGGGCGGAAACCTCCCGGATGAGCCCCTGGCGGAAAAACGGAAGCGCGGGCGGGAACTGGCCATCGCGGTCCAGACGATTGCGTTGGATGCCGCGCGGCAGGAAGTGGTGGCGGCCCGCAACGAACCGGACGTGGATCCGGAGGTGGCGGACCGGGTGCTGAGGCAACTGGACCTGCGCACCATGATCATGCCGGAATAGCTACGCTTGCGCCGGCGGCACCAACTCAAGGTCGAGCGAATGCTTCTCCACGTAGTCCAGGGCACAGCGCACCGCACCCACCGTCACGATCGAGTCCCCCAGCGGGGAGACGGACACCCGCGCGGGGGTGGCGGTAAAGTCCTTTAGCCGTGCGGTGATGGGGCCCAGCAGCATGTCCGCGGAATTGGCCACGCCGCCGCCGATCACCACCAGCTCCGGGTTGAGCAAGGTGGCCACGGTCCCCACCACCCGGGCCATCCTGTCTGCCAGCCGGTCCAGGATGTCCTGGGCCACGGCGTCACCGTCCGCGGCGGCCGAGAAGACCTGCTCGGCCTCGACCCGGCCCGGCTGGAAGGCCCTGAGCACGGTGGGGGCGGACCCGGCCAAGGCTTCCGCGGCCCAGGTCCGGGCCAGGTGGGCGATCCCATAGGTGTCGCCCACCCCGTCAACCAAATCCAGGTAGGCAAGCTCCCCGGCGCTGCCGCGGTTGCCGTGCACCAGCCGGCCCCCTTCCACGATTCCGGACCCCAGCCGTTCGCTCGCCAGGATTACCACGACGTCATCGATCCCGGCGGCCGAGCCGAGCCACCGCTCGCCCAAGGCGGCCAGGTTGGCGTCGTTCTCGAGCAGCACGGTCCACCCCCGGGCCTCCTTCAAAGCCGGCCGCAGTCCCAGATCGAACAGGCCCCAGAATTCCTGCGTTGCCAGCACCTCTCCGTGCCGGTCCACCGGCGCGGCAACGCCGGCGCAGACCGCGAGGACCTGGTCCGGTGCCGCTCCGGCGGAGCGCAGTGCCGCCATGGCAACGCCATCGATGAACGCAATGCGTTCCCCGGATCCCACCTCGCCGGCCTGGAACGGCCGGCTGGCGCGTCCAACGGTTGTGCCCCGAAGGTCCGAGACCACCACGGTGACCTTGGCGTATCCGATGTCCATGCCCAGCACCACGCCGGCCCGGTCGTTGAGTTCGAACCGGCGGGCAGGCCGGCCCTTCTGGTAGCCCCCGAACTCGCGCTGGTTCTCCCGTTCAAGGACCCAGCCCCGCCGGACCAGGTCCTCGCAGACGGCAATGGTGGTGGCGCGGGTCAGGCCGGTTGCTGCCATGACGTCCGTGACGGTGACTGCCGCGGCGGAGCGCATGAACTCAAGGACCGCGCCGGCGCTGACCCGCCGCAGCAATTGGGGAGTCGCCGGAACCGGCTCAGGCATGCTGTTGACCTTCCTGCACAATGCACCAGATAATACTTGGGGAAGTAAATTTAGATCCAATATAAATATACCCACACCGACGAAAAGGACCGTTTCCTTGTCCACCACTGCCACGCTGGCAACCCTGTCCGACTCCGACCGCCTCGCCGATCCCAACTGGTGGCGCCAGGCTTCCGTCTACCAGATCTACCCGCGCAGCTTCGCGGACTCCAACGGCGACGGCATCGGTGACCTGAAGGGCATCACCGCCAAGGTGCCGTACCTGAAGTCGCTGGGAATCGACGCCGTCTGGCTGAGCCCGTTCTACCCCTCTGCCCTCGCTGACGGCGGCTACGACGTGGACGACTACCGCGACGTCGATCCCAAGCTCGGAACGCTGGCGGACTTCGACGAGATGGCCAAGGCCCTGCACGACGCCGGCATCAAGCTGATCGCCGACATCGTCCCCAACCACTCCTCCAACCGGCACCGGTGGTTCCAGGAGGCGCTGGCCGCACCCAAGGGATCCCCGGCCCGCGACCGCTACATCTTCCGCGACGGCAAGGGCCCCAACGGTGAGTTCCCGCCGTCGGACTGGGACTCGGTGTTCGGCGGACCCGCGTGGGAGCGGATCACCGAACCGGACGGCACGCCCGGCCAGTGGTACATGCACATCTTCGCCAAGGAGCAGCCGGACCTGAACTGGTCCAACCGCGAGATCCGCGACGACTTCCTGAAGACCCTGCGCTTCTGGTCCGACCGCGGCGTGGACGGCTTCCGCGTCGACGTGGCGCACGCGCTGACCAAGGACCTCACCGAGCCGCTGCTGTCCAAGCTGGAACTGAGCGCGGCCAACACCGGCGTGGACGGGTTCGACGACGGCTCGCACCCGTTCTGGGACCGCGACGAAGTCCACGAAATCTACGCCGAATGGCGTGAGGTGTTCAACGAGTACAGCCCGCCCCGCACCGCCGTGGCCGAAGCCTGGGTGCACGCCACCCGGCGCGCCCGCTACGCCAGTCCCCAGGGCCTGGGCCAGGCGTTCAACTTCGACCTGCTGCAGGCCGATTTCGACGCCGCCGAGTACCAGGAGATCATCACCCGCAACCTTGCCGAGGCCGCTGCCACCGGCGCCTCCTCCACCTGGGTGTTCTCCAACCACGACGTCGTCCGGCACGCCACCCGTTACGGTCTGCCGCAGGTGGCCAAGGAGAAGGCCGGTGCCAAGGGCCAGGACGGCAAGGACTGGCTGCTCGCCGGGGGACCACAGGACCAGCTGGACGTGGAACTCGGCGAACGCCGGGCCCGCGCCGCAACCTTGCTGATGCTCGCCGTTCCCGGCTCCGCCTACCTCTACCAGGGCGAGGAACTGGGCCTGCAGGAAGTGGCCGACATCCCCGAATCGGAACGCCAGGATCCGTCCTTCTTCCGCAACAAGGGCGTGGAAATCGGCCGCGACGGCTGCCGCGTGCCGCTGCCGTGGAAGGTCGAGGGAACCTCGTTCGGCTTTGGCGACGGCGGCTCCCACCTGCCGCAGCCGGACTGGTTCAGCAAGTACGCCGTCGAGGCCCAGGACGGCACCGAAGGCTCCACCCTGGAGCTTTACCGCAAGGCCCTGAAGCTGCGCCGGGAACTGCTCACGGGTGAAGGGCTGGAGTGGATCGAAGCCGGCGCACCGGACGTGCTGCACTTCAAGCGCCCCAACGGCTGGCAGTCGGTGACCAACTTCGGGACCACGGCTGTGGACCTTCCCGCCGGTGAAGTGCTGGTTAGCAGCTCGCCGCTGGAGGATGGCAAGCTGCCGGCGAACACCACCGCGTGGCTGCGCTGATGCACGGCAGCCGTGGGACCGGGTGCCCCTGATGCAGGAACTCATCTACGGGTGCATGGGACTGGGCGGCAGCTGGTCTGACGAGCCGCATGAAGCCAAGCATGTGGACCAGGCCGCTGCCGCCGTCCACGCGGCGATGGCCGCAGGGACCACCCTGTTCGATCACGCGGACATCTACCGGCGGGGCAAGTCGGAAGCAGTCTTTGGCGAGGTGCTGGCGGCCACCCCGGGCCTGCGGGAGCGGATCCGGCTGCAGACCAAGTGCGGCATCCGGCTCAATGAACGCGGCCTGCAGACCCACTACGACCTCAGCCGGGAAGGCATCCTGGAGCGGGTCAACGGCAGCCTCGGGAGGCTTCGGACGGACTTCGTGGACATCCTGCTGTTGCACCGCCCGGATCCCTTGGCGGACCCGGCGGAGGTCGCGTCCGCCGTCGGGCAGCTGATGGCCGAGGGCAAGGTCCGGCAACTGGGTGTATCCAACATGTCTGCCGCCCAGATCGAAGCTTTGCAGGACCGGCTGGAGACGCCGGTGGTGGCCAACCAACTGGAGATGAGCCTGCTCAAGCGGGCCTGGCTGGAAAGCCAGGTCCTGGTGAACCACCCGGAGCACCTGGATTACAGCTTCCCGCACGGGACGCTGGAGTACTGCACCCGCAACAACATCACCCTGCAGGCGTACGGGTCCCTCGCCCGGGGCGCCTACACCGGGGCGGAGCTGGAAAGCCCCACCCGGGCAGAGGCCGCCACCGCCGAGCTTGTGGCGGAACTCGCGGAAGGGTACGGGGCCACCGGCGAGGCGGTCCTGCTGGGCTGGCTGATGAAGCACCCGGCCGGAATCGCGCCGGTGATCGGGACGGCCAACCCCGAACGCATCCTCGCCTGTGCCGAGGCGGAGAGGGTGGCCGGTGCCATGACCCGGGCCGACTGGTACCAGCTCTGGGTGACGGCACGCGGCAGCAACATCCCCTGACCGTTCCGCACCCCTGTGGCGGCAGGTGCCTTGATGCGTGGCCATCAGGGCACCTGCCGCTTCCATATCCGGTCACAACGCGTTTAGTTCGTATTGATCCTCACAAGCCGGCCGTTTTCTTCGCCGTGCCGCTTCCCGGGCGGATACTGTAGAAACCATGACGTCTACCATCGCCGCCGAAACCGTAAGGCCGGAACGCAATATCCCCGCAGAGATCGCCCGTTCGTGGCTGCTCGTCAATGCCATGAAGCCGGAGCTCTTCGACCAGTCGGCCGTGTCCCGCGCCGATTCGATCATCCTGGATATTGAAGATGCCGTGGACCCGTCGCAGAAGGACCAGGCCAGGGCCAATGTGGTGGACTGGCTGACCGCCGGCGGCCAGGCCTGGGTCCGGATCAACGACGCCACCAGCCCGTTCTGGGCCGATGACCTCGCGGGCCTGCGCGGCACCCCGGGCCTGCTGGGAGTCATGCTCGCCAAGACCGAGTCGGCTGACCAGGTGACCGAGAGCTTCCACCGCATGGACGGCAAGACCCCCGTGATCCCGCTGGTGGAGTCCGCGGTCGGCATCGAGGAAGCCAACAACATCGCCAAGGCCCAGGGCGCGTTCCGGCTGGCATTCGGTTCCGGCGATTTCCGCCGCGATACCGGCATGGCCGCCACCCCGGAGGCCATGGCCTACCCGCGCGCCAAGCTGGTCGTCGCCAGCCGCGTGGGCAACCTGCCCGGCCCCATCGACGGCCCCACCGTCGGCACCAACCACCCCATCCTGCGCGAACAGACCGGCATCACGGTGATGATGGGCATGACCGGCAAGCTCTGCCTGGCCATCGACCAGACCCCGGTGATCAACGAGGTCATCAGCCCCACCCCGTCCGACGTCGCATGGGCCACCGACTTCATGAACGACTTCGAAGCCAACGGCCGCGTGATCCGTGACGGCTCCGACCTGCCCCGCCTGGGCCGCGCCGAGAAGATCATGAAGCTCGCCGTAGCCTTCGGGGTCCAGCCGGCCCTTTAACGCCACCCCGTTCCCGCAGGAGACCCCGTTGACCGATACCCCATACCTGGTCCACGGGGTCTTTTGGGATGGGGCGCCCGCCTCCCCGGCAGTGCAGGCTTGCACAGCAGCGCCCGACGCCGGCAGCCCGGTTTTGCGGCTGCAGTCACCGGACGGGGACTTCCGGGAGCTCAGCCTCCAGCCGCGGGCACGCCTGGGCTTCGAGGTGGTCCGCCCCGGCAAGTCCTGCCTGGGGCATACGGTGGTTCACTCGTCAACGCGCCGGGACCATATCCCTTGTGCCTCGGCGGCGGCCGCGGCCCGCGGAAAACAGTGCGAGCGGTGCTTCGTGCTGGACGAATCCCGTTTGATGCATGATTTCCACCGCGGCGGCCGGGTCACGCCCGGCTTGCGGGATTACCTGATGCAGGAACACTGGCTGTATGTGGCCACCTTCGCAGGCGGCGCCACGAAGGTGGGAACGGCCTCCGGACCGCGAAAGTGGAACCGGCTGGCCGAACAGGGCGCCGCTGCGGCAACCTACGTCGCCAGGGCACGGGACGGAAAGGTGGTGCGCGTCCTTGAGGACCTGGTGACGGAGGAGGCGGGACTGACCCAGCAGGTCCGGTCCGCGGCTAAGGCCGAGGCCCTGTTGTACCCCCTTCCGGGTGCCGAGTTGACGGCCGTCAACGCCCGCGCCGCGGGCCAGGTGCGGGCGCTGCTGGCACGGACCGCGGTCGAGGGCTTCGACGCGGTGTCGGAGCAGTGGGTACGGCCGGTGCATGCCGGCGACCTCCATGCGGCCGGGCCCCGCCACGCGTACCCGCACGCATTGGACCGGGGGCGCCACGGCTTCGACGTCGCGTCGCTGAGCGGGGCGAATGCCCTGGTCCGGCTGGACGGCACGGACGCCGGATTCGTGGTCAACCTGTCCCAACTGGCCGCCCGGACCATCGTGCTGGGGGAGTACGCCTCAGCCGTGCCGGCACTGCAGGAAGCCCTGTTCTAACCGGCAGGGTTTGGCGGGCCGCCGGCCTCGGTAGACTTGGACGGTGCTGAACGAATTCTGGGCCACCGCGCCAACCCGCTACAAAGTCCTGGTCTTCAGCGCGATGGGACTGATTGCCGTGGGCATTGTCCTCAACCTCATCGGCAACACCGGCGGCAACCAGGGCCTCGCCATGGCTTCCTTGCCGCTGATCGGGCTGGGCCTGGTGCTGCACGTCGTCGGCATGGTGGTCCGCGGGCAGTCCATCCGGAAGAACCTCCGCCGGTAGCGTTTCGGCGCACGTTTCCTGCCGCCAACGCGCGGGAGATAGGCTGGAATCCATGACTATCAATCCGGACCTGCAGGGCCGCAGCTACCCTGCCGCAGAGGTGTACGACGTTGGCCGGGAGAAAATCCGCGAGTTCGCCCGCGCCGTGAAGGCCACGCACGCTGCACACTTCGACGTTGAGGCAGCCAAGGCGTTGGGCCACCGCGATCTCGTGGCGCCACCCACGTTCGCCATCATCATCGCCCAGCGGGCCGACGCCCAGCTCATCGAGGATCCGGACGCCGGAATCGACTTCTCCCGCGTGGTCCACGCCGACCAGCGGTTCACCCACCACCGCGCCATCGTGGCCGGAGACCGCCTCGTCGCGGAGCTGCACGTCGACGGTGTCCGGGCCATGGGCGGCGGCGCCATGATCACCACCCGCTCGGAGATCTTCGCCCTCGGCGACGGGGATTCCCGCGAGCAGGTCACCACCACCACATCGTCCATCCTGGTCCGCGGAGAGGGACAGTAACCATGCGCCCCAGCCTCACTGAACTCAGCCCCGGCCAGGACATCGGCAACCGCACCATCGAGGTGACCCGCACCGACCTGGTCAAGTATGCCGGCGCCTCCGGGGACTTCAACCCCATCCACTGGAACGAGGCTTTTGCCACCAGCGTGGAACTGCCCGGTGTCATCGCGCATGGCATGTTCACCATGGGCTCTGCCGTCCAGCTGGTCACGGACTGGGCAGGCGACCCTGCCGCCGTCGTCGATTTCCAGACCCGCTTCACCAAGCCCGTCCTGGTCACCGATACCACGGGCACTACTGAACCCGGCGCCACCGTGGAGGTCAGCGGCATCATCGGAAAGCTCGACGCCGAGGCCAACACCGCACGGATTGACCTCACCGTTGTGGCCGCCGGGCAAAAGGTGTTGATGAAGGCGCAGGCACTGGTCAAGCTGGCTTGACCCGGCCCTGACACCTCAGCCCGGCCCTTTCACCGGCCGGGCTGCTTAATGCGGTTGAGGGAGGATGCCCGAAGGCATCCTCCCTCAACCTTTTTTATGGCACGTGTGGGTCAGGAAGCGGCGGCGGCGTTGTAGGCCGACTGGATGACCGAGCCCCAATACGGGCCGTACATGGTGGTGGAGTTGCTGCCGTAGCCATAGCTGTTGACCGAGTTCTGGTAACCGCCCGCGGAGGTGCCAATGAACCACGGACCGCCGGACGAACCGCCGGTCATGTTGCAGGGGATGCCTTGGGTGTTGAACTGCGGGTTGTAGGGATCGTTGGTGGCCGTGCCCGAGCAGCTCTTGAGGGTTTCCCCGTTGAAAGGCGGCGCGGCCGGGTAGCCGAATGCCTTGTAGGCGAGGCCGCGCGCGGCATTGAACCGGACACCGGAGGCGCCCACGACATCCGCGAGGTTGCGGCCGTTCAGCGGCGACATCACGGCGAACCCGGTGTCGTACTGCATATTGCCCGAGGAGCTCCACTCGGTGGGGGCGTAGAGGGCCCGGGCCGTCCACTTGCCGTACGGAGCTGACCCGTTGAGGTAGGCGGGGACGAACGTGAACCGGGTTGCGAAGGCGCCGGGGCCCTCATTGATGCAGTGGCCCGCCGTGGACACCGTGCTCCGGTTCGTGGAGGCCACCGAGTTGGCCGAGCACACATAGTCTGTCCCGCCCAGGGTAAAGAACACTTTGCCGATATGCGGGACGGGGTTTTCGCTGGCGTTCGCCATCGGCTGGACCGTTGGATCCGATCCCTTGATTTTGGTTTCGCTGCCTGTGCTGGGCGATTCCCCCACGTGGGCAGTATTGCCCTTTTGCCGCTGCAATGCCTTCTTGGCGAGTGCATCGCCCGGGACGGCTGCCCGCATCCGCTCGGGCGTCCAGTAGTCGGCGGTGTCACCGGTTGTCCTGGTGCTGCTGATCCCGGGTACTGCGTCGTTTCCTGGCGCGGAGGGTGCCGCTGTTGCGCCGCCGGCCGAGGAGAAAGCGAACACTGCGGCTGTCGATAGGCTCATGAGGCTCGTGGCCAGAGTCCTGGTGATGGTCATAGCTGTCCTATGCGGTTTGGGGAATGCGAACCCAGGTCTGTGATCCGCTGGCTCGAAAATACGCACATATGACAACTTTGTAAATATCCAACACTGAACCTGTTAGTTATTTGTCGATTCTGTTACTCCTCGCAAGGCGGGGCCGGGCCGGGGCGGCCTGGAGGTTCCCTAGTATTGTTGACGGGTGACTGCCACCATGCTTTCCCAGCTGACCACGTCCGCCGTCGGCGGCCCCGCCGGAACCTTCATTGAGGCCCGGACCGAGGGCGAGATCATCGACGCCGTCAGGACGGCGGATGCCGCCGGCGAGCAGCTCCTGATCATCAGCGGCGGCTCCAACCTCCTGGTGTCCGACGACGGGTACCCCGGCACCGTGGTGAAGATCGCCTCGGAGGGCTTCACCGTGAATGCGGAGGACTCGTGCGGCGGTGTGGCCGTGGTGGTGCAGGCAGGCCACAATTGGGACCGGTTGGTGGAGTACGCCGTTCGCCATGCCTGGTCGGGGATAGAGGCCTTGTCCGGAATCCCGGGCTCCACCGGGGCCACGCCCGTCCAAAATGTGGGAGCGTACGGTGCCGAAGTGTCCCAGACCATCGCCGCCGTCCGTACCTGGGACCGGGAACGGAACGCGGTGCAGACGTTTACCAATTCGGAGCTGGAATTCGGTTACCGGGACTCCATCCTGAAGCGGAGCACCGTTGACGGTTCCCCCCGGTACGTGGTCCTCACCGTTGAATTCCAGCTGCCGTTGGGCCGCATGAGCGCGCCCATCCGTTATGCCGAACTGGCCCGGTCCCTCGGCGTCGAGGTGGGCAAGCGCGCTTACGCCAATGACGTCCGCCGGGAAGTGCTGCGGCTGCGCGCCTCCAAGGGGATGGTGTGGGACGCCGCCGACAGGGATACCTATTCCACCGGGTCGTTCTTCACCAACCCCATCGTCCCGGCCGATGTGGCCGACACGCTGCCCGAATCGGCTCCCCGCTATCCGGCAGGACAGGACGGACAGGTGAAACTCTCGGCAGCGTGGCTGATTGACCAGGCGGGGTTCGGCAAGGGGTTCGGGCTGGAACCGGGAAGCGTGTCCGCGGGCCGGGCCTCCCTGTCCACCAAGCACACGCTCGCCGTCACCAACCGCGGCTCAGCCAGCGCGGCGGATATGGTCGCTGTGGCGCGGGAGGTGCGCACCGGCGTCGAGCGCCGTTTCGGTATCCTGCTGCACCCCGAGCCGCTGCTTATCGGACTGGAACTCTAAGGGGGTGTAACTCTGGACAGCCGTGCCCCGGCCTAGGATGGGGCCATGGCTGCACGAGGTACACCGCGCGACCGCAGGATGATAGGCAGGCTGCGGCTCGCGTCGCAGCGCCTTGCGGGCGGAGGCGGCACGGTGCCGGAACTGGTCCGGTGGATGACTGCCATGCAGGCGCAGGAGCTGCCCGCAGCCCTGTGGGCGGTGGGAGTGCGGGTACCGGGCTCCGGACTCACGGACGTGCGGGCCGCCATCAACACCGGCACGGTGGTGCGGTCCTGGCCGATGCGCGGAACGCTGCATCTGGTGGCCCCCCAAGACCTGCGCTGGATGCTCGATCTCACCGCCGAGCGGCTCACCCGGAGCATCGCTGCCCGGCACCGCCAGCTGGACATTGCCTGGGCGGACGTTGAGAAGGCGCGGGACATCGCCCTTGACCGGATCCTGGCGGACGGCCCCATCAGCCGCGCCGAATTGTTCCGGGAATTCGACGCCGGCGGCCAGCCGACCCAGGGACAGCGGGGCGTCCACCTCTTGGGCTCGCTCTGCCGGCACGGCTGGCTGGTGCTGGGTCCCCTGGCCGGGAACCAGCAGCTGATTGCCGCGTTCGACCAGTGGATACCCTCCTCCCGCCGCCTGGACCGGGAGGAAGCAGTCGCGGAATTCCTGCTGCGCTACCTCCGCAGCCACGGCCCGGCCACCCTCCGGGACTTCGCCTGGTGGACGCAGCTGCCGCTGACCGAGGTGAGGTCCGCGCTCATGGAGGTCAGTGCGCAAGTGGTGGAGCTGGAATGGGGAGGGACCTCATACTGGATGTCGCCCGAGACGGCGTCCCTCCTCGACACCGGCCTGCCGGGCGCCCGCTCCGTGCGCCTGCTGCCCGGGTTTGACGAGTTCGTCCTCGGCTACACTGACCGCACGCCCGTCCTGGCCCCGGAGCACTTCGACCTGATCGTTCCGGGCGGCAACGGCATCTTCAAAAAGACCCTGGTGGCCGCGGGAACGGTGACCGGCACCTGGATGGTCCAGGGCACGGGCCGGAGCGCCGTCGTCGTTCCCGAAATGTTCCACGCAACCGCAACGTTTGGCCCTGCCGCCCAAAAAGCGCTTGCGAAGGCCGCGCGCGAGTATTTGGAGTTCCTGGCCCGCTAGGTTGATGGAAGCGGCTTCGCAGCTGCCGGCGGCGTCCACCGCCGGGCGGCACGCTGCCCTGCAAACGCACTCGCGGCAATCGTGACCAGAGCCCCGAGCAGCACTGCGGCGCCCTCACCGGGCAACAGGACCCCCGTCCGGGTTCCGATGCTGGCCGCGGCCACCGGGATGCCAAGCTGGGCAGCGGACAGGACGCCGAGGATGGCCGGCACGCCCAGCAGGCGGAGGACCACATGAATGAGCAGGGAGCCGCCACCGAGGCACAGTCCCAGCAGGATCATGCCAGGGTGCGCCGCCAAGTCACTCAGGTTCAGCGAGGCGCCCAGGCACACAAAGAAGACGGGGCCCAGGAACCCGTCGCTGACCGCGAACAACTGGTGGGCAAGGCGCCGGGGCTCACCCACCGCCGCCACCACCAGGCCGAAGGCGAAACCGGCCAGCATGATGGATACGTTGTTGAGCACGGCCAGTCCGGCCAGGGCGAAGAGGATTGCCAGTTGGATCCGGAGTTCCAAGGCGAACCTCCGGTTTTCCGAAAGTTTATGCAGCCTGGCGCGGGCGCCGGACTGCTCGGCGCGTCGCAGCAGCAGGAACAGCACCACCGAGCAAAGCGCGACGGCGAGGGAGCCCACCGCGGCCCGGCCTGCGTTCGCGGGGTCCAGGGCAAGGGGGAGTGCCACGATGCAGGCGACATCCGCGATGGCCACCTGTGCCGTCATGGCCAGCACGGGAGGGCCGCCGAGGCCCAGTGAGTCAACAATCGGCAGGACCATGGCTGCTGAGGAGGAAGCGAGCAGGACCGCATAGAGCGGGGCATGGCCGGTACCGAAGGCCGCCGCCACGGCAACTCCGGTGGCGGCAGCCAAGACCGCAGCCACCCCCGCCTGCACCGCACCGTGGCCGAGGGCTGAACGGATCCGGGCGTCCCTCACGGGCACATGGGTACCGACGACGAACATCAGCAGCGCAAAGCCGACGTCGGACAGGAGCCGCAGCGTGGGGTCGGAGGCATCGACCAGGTTCAGCCCGCTCCGGCCAATGGCGACGCCGGCGAACAGCTCGCCCGCCACCACTGGAACCCGCCATCTGGCAGGCAGCGCCAGCAACGGGCCGGCCATGGCAACCACGGTGATCAGGGCGAGGACCAGGAATGCCATGATCTGCCTCCGCGGCGGCCGGGCCGGCTGTTACAGGTTGCCGGTGGCGATGTTGAGCATGCGGCGCAGCGGCTCGGCGGCCCCCCAGAGCAGCTGGTCGCCCACGGTGAAGGCGCTGATGTACTGCGGGCCCATTTCCATCTTGCGGATGCGGCCCACCGGGATGTCCAGGGTGCCGGAGGCGGCAACGGGGGTCAGCTGCGCCATAGAGGCTTCCTTGGTGTTGGGAACCACCTTGGCCCACTGGTTGTCCTCGTCCAGCAGCTTCTCGATCTCGGCCACGGACAGGTCTTCGCGGAGCTTGAGGGTCAGTGCCTGGGAGTGGGAGCGCATGGCGCCGATACGGACGCAGAGTCCGTCCATGATCACCCGGTTTTCTTCGGAGGTGCCCAGGATCTTGTTGGTTTCAACCCCGGCCTTCCACTCTTCCTTGGACTGCCCGTTGCCCAGGTCCGCGTCGATCCAGGGGATCAGGGAGCCGGCCAGGGGGACGCCGAACTGGGTGGCGTCGATGTCCGTGCGCTGGTGGGCGAGGACCTTGCGGTCGATGTCCAGGATGGCCGACGCGGGGTCGTCCAGCTCCGTGCTCACCTCGGCGTTGAGCGTGCCGAACTGGCTGAGCAATTCACGCATGTGCCGGGCTCCGCCGCCGGAGGCAGCCTGGTAGGTCATGGAGGTGCCCCACTCCACCAGTCCGTTCTTGAACAGGCCGCCCAGGCCCATGAGCATGCAGGACACGGTGCAGTTGCCGCCAATGAAGTCCTTGGTGCCGTTGACCAGGCCCTTGTCGATGACGTCGCGGTTGATGGGGTCCAGGACAATGATGGAGTCGTCGCTCATGCGCAGGGTGGAAGCGGCGTCGATCCACAGGCCGTCCCAGCCGCGGCTGCGCAGTTCGCCGTGGACCTGCTTGGTGTAGTCGCCGCCCTGGGCGGTGACGATAATGGGCAGCTTGGCCAGCGTGTCGACGTCGAACGCGTTCTCGAGCTTGCCGGCGCCGTCAGCGAAGGACGGCGCGGCACCTCCCGCGTTGGAGGTGGAGAAGAACACCGGGTTGATGTTGGCGAAGTCGCCCTCGTCCTGCATGCGCTGCATGAGGACGGAGCCGACCATGCCGCGCCATCCGACCAGGCCGACGGAGGGGGTAGCTGCTGTAGTCATTCGACCAGTTTAGACTTCGGAACCAGCCGGGCGCAGTCGGTTACGTCACGGCCGGTCGGCCCTGCCGGCTCTGCAGTTCACCCGTCACGGTGCGGAGGATAATCCGCATCGCTTTGCTCCACCGGGCACCTGCGGCCTGGCGTGCGGTTCATTCGCCGAGCGGTCCTGCTCCAGGTTCCGGAGCATGCCGCTCCTTCCGCAGTTTCCTGGCCCGATACTCCTCCCTCGCCATGCGGACGGTATACCAGGCTCCAAAAATGCCGAATGCAGTGAGGACCAGGGCGCCCCAAAACGGCTGGCCGCCGTCCGCGAGGGGCCTGAGCAGTATTACCAGGGAAAGGATGGCCAAGAGCACCAGGACGCCTGTCAGGATGCCCATACCCCACCAGGTTTGGACCTGTACGTGGCCGCGGCCTGGGGAAAACCCTATTTCGTCGGCGGGGTAACTGTGCAGTTCGCCGGTGCTGGTGTTTCGTAGCACCCGTTTTTCACCCCGCGCAAGCGCGGCCTTATGTTCGGCGTGGACGGCATCGTTGCGGCGCTCACGGCCACTGTCGAAGCTCACTGCTGCAGCACGTCCGCCGTCGTGCTGAAATGCTGCGCGAGGGCCCTCGTTTGCTCGATGTCGTCGCCCCACAAAGTTCCTGCCATCAGGATTCCCCCAATATTCGTTCAAAAGCCCCCGGAAAGCTGCGCGCACCAGCCTAGCGCACGGGAAGCACCGCCGGGACGGGGCGCTTTCCCCAGGCAACCTGAAAGTTGGCTGGACCTAACCCCGGTCCGACTGCTCCAACACAGCAGCTTTCCGGGCGCGCAGCGCAAAGAACGCGCCGAAGGTGAACACCTGGGTGACCACCACCAGCACGATGGCCCCGGCGATCTTGTTGCCGCCCAGGATCATGGTCAGCCCCACGATCGCGGACAGCAGGGCCAGCAGTGGCAGCAGCATGTAGCCCAGGACGAACAGGGTTTCGGGTTTCTTCAGCATGTTCCTAGCCCTCGGTCCGTGACCATTTGGTGAATCGGTAGCGTGTGCCGTTGGTGGCCGTCAGCCAGCCGTCCGGCGGGACGGAGGCGGTGGCCTCCCAGCTGGGGCCAAGCTCGGGGGCGAACGTGTCGCCGTCGGCTTTCACATCGATGGTGGTGACCACTGCAACGTTGGCAAGCTCGGTGGACTGGCGGAAGACATCCCCGCCGCCCAGGATCCAGACTGTCTCGCCGCCGTCGACAAACTGCGACTCAAGGAGCGCGTCATCAAGGGAAGGAACCACGACGGCGCCCTCCGCCTCAGGCGTGCCGGCCCAGCTTTTCTGCCGGGTGATGACGATGTTCGTGCGCCCCGGCAGCGGACGGTACTTGTCCGGGAAGGACAGCCAGGTTTTGCGGCCCATGATGACCGGGTGCCCGGTGGTCAGCCGGTTGAAGTGCTTGAGGTCCTCCGGCAGATGCCAGGGCATGTCTCCTTCCATCCCGATGACCCCATCAGAGGTCTGGGCCCAGACCAGGCCCACGCCGGTGATGGAGGAAGCCAGTTCCTCCGTGAAGGACTGCGGATCGGTGAAGTTTTCGGTGCTCATACCGCGATCGGCGCCTTGATGGTGGGGTGGTGCTGGTAGCCCACCACGTCGAAGTCCTCCAGTGTGTAGTCGAAGATCGACGCGGGCTTGCGGGTGATTTTCAGCTGTGGATACTCGTAGGGCTCGCGTTCAAGCTGCTTGAGGACCTGGTCCATGTGGTTTTCGTAGATGTGGACGTCCCCGCCGGTCCAGACAAACTCGCCGGGTTCGAGGCCCACCTGCTGGGCGATCATGCAGGTGAGCAATGCGTAGGAGGCGATGTTGAACGGGACGCCCAGGAACATGTCGGCGGAGCGCTGGTAGAGCTGGCAGGAGAGCTTGCCGTTCGCCACGTAGAACTGGAAGAAGGCGTGGCAGGGCGGGAGCGCCATGTCGTTGAGCTCGGAGACGTTCCAGGCGGACACGAGGTGCCGGCGGGAGTCAGGGTTCGATTTCAGGTTCTCGATGAGTTCGGCGATCTGGTCGATGTGGCCGCCGTCGGGGGTGGGCCAGGAACGCCACTGCACGCCGTAGACCGGGCCCAGGTCGCCGTCTTCGTCGGTCCATTCATTCCAGATGGTGACGCCTTGGTCCGTCATCCACTTGATGTTGGTCTCGCCGCGCAGGAACCACAGAAGTTCCACCGCCACGGACTTGAAGTGGACCCGCTTGGTGGTGATCAGCGGGAAGCTCTTGGAGAGGTCAAAGCGCATCTGGCGGCCGAAAACGCTGGTGGTTCCGGTGCCGGTGCGGTCCGATTTATGGGTGCCGGTGGCCAGGACATCGCGCAGGAGGTCTTCATAAGGCGTAGGGATGCTCACGCCCCAAGTCTACTGGGTGGTCCCAACGAAAGGCTGGCTTCGGGTCCCCGGGCAAGGGCTGAGACCGGGGCCACTGCGATCACTACCGCGGCGGCGGTCAACAAGGCGCCGAGGCCGGACGCCCCCTGCCACACCGCGTCCCATGGGCCCTGGGCGGAAGCCGCCTGCGGCCCAAGGTTGGGCCCCGCGCTCATCAGGAGCAACCCCGCTTGGGCAGCGAAGAAGGCTGTCAGTGTGCGCGCCACACGGTGTACCGTGATGGCCCGGAGGGCGGCGTCGAGTCCCGGGACCTCGGCGGCAACACTGCGGCGCCGCCTCGCAAGCACTAAAGGGACGGCGGCGAGGAGCGCGGTGCCTGCGCCGGTCCACACTGTCACCTCCCACGTCTGCCGCACCGCGAGTTCCGCCTGCCGGCCTGCGACACAGGCGACCACCACCGCCATGACGGCTGCCGCCGCCACAAGAGCCACCATCAAGGCCGGATGCACGGGCTGCCGGGGCCAATGCCGGGGCAGGCCAGCCGAGCCATAATTGCGGTGCATCACCAAGTCCCCGAGTGAAACAACGGCCAGTATCGCAGCCGCCGAAACTGCCGCCACCGGGGCGGCGTGCCCCGTCACCGCCCACGGGACGAAAATGGCCACCGGCACGGGAACGAACGCCGCGAGCCCCATGGCCGGTCCCACTGACACAGCCAGCATGGTTTCGGGCCGGGCATTTACCTGGGCGGCCTTGAGGGGTGGCCGCTGGCCCTGGAGGGCGGGCGGGCGCCAGAAGAGCATCACCGCCAGGACCACCAGGTTCAGGGCACCGGCAGGGTTGGTCCAACTGCCGAGTCCGGTGGCCGGATCGGGGCGCGCTGCGTGGTTTCCGGCGATCGCCCCCAGCCCGGACGCCACAGTTGCCACGGTCCGGAGGAGGCGGTTGCCGGCGATCGTCCGCAGCAGGTCATCCTCCTTCGGGGCCAGCCCGGCGAGAGGGGGCCGGCGGGCGGCCAGCGCCAGGACGAACAACGTTCCCGCCGCCAGGACGATCAGGGCGCCGCCCAGGTACGGTGCCAGTTCCTGGCCGGGGATGCGCCCTTCCCCGCCGAAGGTGGTGAATCCCCCATGGCCGTCGGGCCGTGACTCGTAGGCGCGGGAAGGGAAACCCGGCAGCGCGGACATCCACGCGATGTGCGCCGCGGCTCCCGCGAAGATGGCCGCCACCGTCCATCCAAGGCGGCGGGGAACGATGTCACGGATGCGGCGCCGGGACGCGCCTGGAGCGTCCGGCGTCGACTGCGGCCGTGGATAACTCAGTTGCCCGAGGACATGCGCAGCCAGGCAACCGAGGACCGGCCAAGCAAGGGCGGGAAGGATGGCCGCCGGGATGGTCGCTGAGTGGGGGAGGGGAATGATTCCCGCGTTCGCGGCGGGCACAAGGGAACTGGCAAGCCACCCGATCAGCCCCACCAGAAACGCATGTCGCGACGCCCTTGGGCTGCCATCCCTCGCGCCCCGGATGACCCGCGAGAGGAGCCAGTACACTCCACCGGCCAGAAGAAGCGGCCACAACAGGGCCAGCGGTGGAACGTCGTCGACGACAGCGATAGTGGCAACGTGCACGTTATCCCCCAGAACAGTGCGTGGTCCCCCCAGTCAAGACGGACAAGAGCCCTCGGTCAAGCCGGTGTCCGGCTAGTCGTCGAACGGCTTGAACTGTTCCACAGCCACGATCCGCTTCCTCCCGCCATGGGTTACATGGCACACCACCAGCTCGCCGGGGAGAGGAAGGGCTCGTCCGCGGGCAGCAATTTCGCCAGGTGCGAAGGCATGTGGCCGGCAAGCTGCTTGAGTACTGTCGGCAGGGCCGGCCGGTGGGTGCAGGCAACCACTGGCCGCTGCTTGTCAAAGAGGGATTCGATGACGGCCGCCGTTTTGCGCGGGCTCCGCTGGTGCCTGTGCTCGGTGAGGCCTTCGGCGAGTTTCACCTTCGCCCCGGTGGCCCGTGCGTACGGAGCAACGGTGGCAACGCAGCGCAGCCACGGGCTGGTGACCACCCGCATCGGCTTCCATGCCAGCAGGAGCCGGCCCACGGCCTGGGCCTGCCTGGTCCCGGTGGCAGCCAGCGGCCGCTCGCCCTCGGCCTTGCTCCAGGACGAACGGGGTTTGGCCTTGGCATGGCGGAGTACCACCAGGGGCCACGTGTCCAGGCTGCCGCGCCCATGCGCGTCCCGCAGGTACTCCAAAGGGACGACGTCGGACGGGTTGGATAGCAGGCGGGCTGCCTTGTCAGGGCCGCACCACATCACGCTGTCCACCTCCTTGCCGTCCGGAACAAGCCCATTGCCGTTGACCTTGACCGCCCAGTAGTGGACCTTCTTGAGGCCGGAGGCAACGTGGTAGTGGATGGGCGGCAAGGGAATTCCCAGCGGCGCGTCGAGGCCGATCTCCTCGCGCACCTCCCGGACGGCGCATTCCGGGACCGTCTCGCCGTCGTCGATCTTTCCCTTGGGCCATGACCAGTCGTCATAGCGCGGCCGGTGGATCAACAGGACTTCCAGCCGGTCTTTGTTGACCCGCCACGGGATGGCACCCGCAGCCGTCACGGCAACGGGTTCCCCCGGGTGGTCAGTCTGGTCGGCTACGAGTGCATCGCTCGACAATGCGCTGCCTAGCGCCGGCTCAGGGTGCGCTGCCGCGGCCGGGACGCCAGCAACCAGGACTGGACATCCTCAAGCGGCTTGCCGTCGTCGGATAGGTGGTGCCGGGTCCAGCGGCCTTGGTTGTCCAGGTGCCAGCTGGACGTTTCCGGGTCCATGTAGCGCTGCAGGAGGTCAAGGACATAGGTGATGTCGTCCGCACTGCTCAACTGGACCAGTGCCTCCACCCGGCGGTCCAGGTTGCGGTGCATCATGTCAGCCGAACCGATGTACACCACGGGGTCGCCGCCATTGGCGAAGGCGAAGACCCGTGAGTGTTCGAGGAACCTGCCCAGGATGGAGCGCACGGTGATGTTCTCGCTCAGTCCCGGGACGCCCGGGCGCAGCGAGCAGATGCCTCGGACAATGACGTCCACCTTCACGCCGGCCTGCGATGCACGGTAGAGCGAATCGATGATGGCCTCGTCCACCATCGAGTTCACCTTGATCTGCACCAGGCCGGGAACGCCCGCCCGCGCATTGCGGATCTCGGTCTCGATCCGGTCGATAAGTCCCGACCGGACGGACCGGGGCGCTACGAGCAGACGCTTGAAGGTGGACTTGGGGGCGTAGCCGGAGAGCTGGTTGAAGAGCTTGGAAAGGTCCTCGCCCACCTGGTCGTTCGCGGTCAGAAGGCCCAGGTCCTCGTAGTACCGGGCCGTCCGGGGGTGGTAGTTGCCGGTGCCGATATGGCAGTAGCGGCGCAGCCCGTCAACCTCCTGGCGCACCACCAACGAAAGCTTGCAGTGCGTCTTCAAGCCGACGATGCCGTACACCACATGCACACCTGCCTGCTCCAGCTTCCGGGCCCAGGAGATGTTGGCCTGCTCGTCGAAGCGTGCCTTGATTTCCACCAGGGCCAGAACCTGCTTGCCTGCCTCCGCGGCGTCGATCAGGGCATCCACAATGGGGGAGTCCCCGGACGTACGGTAGAGGGTCTGCTTGATCGCCTGGACCTTGGGATCCGACGCCGCCTGCTCCAGGAACGCCTGCACCGAGGTGGAGAAGGAATCGTACGGGTGGTGCAGCAGGATGTCCCGGCGCCGCATGGCGGCAAAGACGTTGGCGGCCTTGGAGGTTTCGGACTCGTTCAGGTACCGCGAGGTGTGCGGCATGTGCTTGGGGTAGTGGAGGTCGGCGCGGTCGATTCCGGCAATGACCGACAGGCCACGCATGTCCAGCGGCGCGGGAACCGAATACACCTCGGATTCCTCCACCCCCAGTTCGCGGATCAGGAGTGCACGGATGTTCGGGTTGATGTCCGTGGTCACCTCAAGCCGCACCGGAGGGCCGAAGCGGCGGCGCAGCAGTTCCTTCTCCAGCGCCTGCAGGAGGTTCTCGGCGTCGTCCTCCTCCACCTCCACGTCCTCGTTGCGGGTAACGCGGAAGGTATGGTGCTCCAGCACTTCCATGCCCGGGAACAGCTTGTCCAGGTGGACGGCAATGACTTCCTCGAGGGCGATGAACCGTGCCACCCGCCCGGGAACTGCGCCGGCCCGCGGACCGTCGATGGAAATCAGGCGGGGCAGCTGGTCAGGCACTTTGACGCGGGCGAAGAGCTCCTTGTCGCTGACCGGGTTCCGGACCACGACGGCGAGGTTCAGTGACAGCCCGGAGATGTACGGGAACGGGTGCGCAGGGTCCACCGCCAGCGGCGTGAGGATGGGGAAGACCTTCTCGGCAAACATCACGCTGAGTTGCTGCTGGGCGGCGTCGTCCAGTTCGCCCCACTGCATGACGTGGATGTGCTCGTACGCCAGTGCCGGGCGGATCTGGTCGGCGAAAACCTGGGCGTGCCGCTCCTGCAGTCGGTGGGCTTCGTCGCTGATCCGCTCCAGCACCTCCACCGGGCTGAGTCCGGCGGGCGACGGAACGGCCAGGCCTGTGGCGATGCGCCGCTTGAGGCCGGCCACGCGGACCATGAAGAATTCGTCCAGGTTGGACGCGAAGATGGACAGGAAGCTGACGCGTTCCAGGAGGTGAAGGGTAGGGTCTTCGGCCAGCTCCAGCACCCTGGAATTGAAGGCGAGCCAGCTCAGTTCGCGGTCCAGGAAACGGTCCGGCCGGATGTCGCCCTCAGGCTGCAGGTTGGGTGCGAATTCCGGGATGTCGATGCGGTCCTGGGTGGCCCTTGCCGCAGGGACCTCGGAGGAGCCGAAACGCGCCCGGGCAGGCAACGCAACATCCTGGGACGTGGCTGTTCCGGAGGGTTCCGGGTTCATGGCTTCTCCTTATGGCTGGCGCTGTGGTGCCGGCGCTTCCGCCCCGCGCGGCTCCACTCCAACCTTACAAGCATTCCCCGGCCCCACGGCCCTGTTTAACGCACTGCCGGGCTTTGTTCCGGGGCCCTTAACCTAGCCTGCAGCCGGGCCATACATGACGTCCATGTCCCACCGGGTGAACCCCAGCCGCCGGTACAGGGCGACTGCCGCAGTATTGTCCGCATCCACGTACAGCATGACCCCGCTAAGGCCGGAGTCGCGCAGGTGCTTGACGCCGGCGATCGTCAGGGCCTTGCCCAGCCCCAGGCCCTGCGCCTCCGGCGCAACACCCACCACGTACACCTCGCCGATAGCCGGATGCTCCCCGTGGCGCGGGTGGACCTTGGTCCAGTGGTAGCCGAGCAAACGGCCGTCACGGTCTTCGGCGAGGAAGAACCCTGCGGGATCAAACCAGTCCTCTGCCATCCGGGCGTCCAGGTCCGCGCGGGTCAGGTTTCCTTGCTCGGGGTGGTGCGCGAACGCGGCCCGGTTGGCCGCCAGCCACGCCTCCTCATCCTTGCCGGGCACGAAGGCGCGGATGGCCACACCGTCCGGCAGGCCGGCGTCGGGTAGCTCCGCGCCCGCCGTCGTCATCCGCATCTTCCACAATTCGCGCACCGGCGCGTAGCCGTAGCGGGCCGCGAGGTCCGCGGCAGCCTCATGGTTCCCGTGGGACCAGGCTTTCAGCCCGTCGAAGCCCCGCACCTCCCTGAGCGCACCCACCAGCCGGTCCGCCACGCCCTGGTTCCGGTAGGAGGGGTGCACGGCGATTTCCAGGACACCGTTGCCGTCCGTCTCGTCCACCACGACGGCGAACCCGGCCAGGTCCTGGCCGGTGGCGGGATCGGAGTCCTCATCCGGCGCGTACAAGGCCAACGTCAGCAGGGTGTGGTCCGGCGAGTCGCCGGCGCGCATGGTCACCAGGGTCTGTTCGGAGATCGAGGGATTGCCGTCCGATTCCTCGGCCGCCGCGAGGAGGTCGCGGGAGTCTTTCAGGAGTTGCTGGTCAACGCCGCCCCGGACAACATGGACGGGCCACTTCTGCGGATGCGCTGGAGTCATGAGCCAAGGCTATACGGCGACGGCGCGCAGGGCTCAGGCTTCGGTGAGTTCGTCTTCCTGCTGCCTGACCAGGGTGAGGCGGTAGCCCACGTTCCGGACCGTGCTGATCAGGTTCTCGTGGTCCGCGCCAAGCTTCGCGCGAAGCCGGCGGACGTGGACATCCACAGTGCGGGTGCCGCCGTAGTAGTCGTAGCCCCAGACTTCCGTGAGCAGCTGCTGGCGGGTGAAGACGCGGCCGGGGTGCTGCGCCAGGTACTTCAGGAGCTCGAACTCCTTGAAGGTCAGGTTCAGCGGTGCGCCGTTGACGCGTGCCGTGTAGCTTGCTTCGTCGATGATCACACCGGCCGCCCGGATCTCGCTGGGCGCGTCCTCCTGCTCCGGGACGGCCCGCGCTACGGACAGCCGGATGCGGGCTTCCACCTCGGCGGGTCCGGCAGAATCGAGGACGATGTCGTCAACGGCCCACGCCGAGGAAACCGCGGCCATGCCGCCCTCGGTGAGGATCAGGACGAGGGGTGCGCTCAGTCCGGTGGCCTTCAGCAGCTGGGTGAGGGAACGGGCACCCACAAGGTCTTTGCGCGCATCCAGGAGCACGATGTCGCACGGGTCGGTCTCCAGCAGGGCAGTGGGTTCCGCGGGCAGGATGTGGACCCGGTGGTTCAGCAGCTCGAGGGCAGGCAGGATGTCCACCGAAGAACCGGTGCTGTTCGTCAGTAACAGGATGTGCGACATTGTTCCTCCAAGGGCCGTCCGCGCATCATTGGGCGACTGAACCGGATTCTCACCGGCCGGTACGGGCTTCCTGCGGGAGGTTGTTGGACCGTCAGCGCGCCGCCGGCCAGCCACCTCAGCAGGGAGCGTAGCTGAACTTTGAGTATACCCGGCACCCCCTTCCCAGCCACAGATTCGGGCCCCGGACAGGTACGTTTTGCGACATAAGCGGTTCATATAGGGCAGGATTGGACCAGGGCGGACCAGCCCTGCCACGAGGGGGCGGACCAGCCTTCCACCCGACGCCAGGATGGGAAATCAGCGCAGTGAGTGCACCGACAAAACACAGGCCGGGCCCCGGATGACGGCGGAACTGCAGTCACCTGTGCGGTCACTTGGCTCCTGGACCATCGGGGTCGTCGGGATCGCCGGGCTCATTGCCATCATCGCCGGTGTCTATTCCTCCCCGGAAGCCCTCGCCGCCGTCGGCATCCTGATCGCCGCGGCCGTGGGCATCGGGTGGCCGCACTTCCTGCGCATCCCGGCGAAGAAGACCCTGGCCGCCGTGATCGCCCTGCCGGGCGCCGCCGCCGCGGTCTGCGCCTCCTTGGCTCCGCCCCCGGGCTACCTCGACTGGACGCCCGCCTTCGTCGCCCTGGGCATGATGGCCGTCTTCGTGGTCCAACTCATCCGCGGCACCGGCCAGGCCCAACGGCTGGAATCCACCCTGGGGTGCTGCGTGGGTGTCCTCCTGTCCTGCCTCGGCGCCGGCTGGATAGCCGGCGCACGGTTCAACGGTGTCCGCGAAATGCTCCTGGTGGCCGCGATTAGTGCCGCCGTGGCGCTCCTCGCCGGACTCATCCAGTGGCCGGACAGCATCGTCGCGCCCCTGGGCGTTGTGCTGGCCGGCCTGGCAGGTCCGCTCGCCGGTCTGGTCCTGTCCGATATCGCTGTCCTGCCAGCCGCCGTCTTCGGCGTTATCGTCGGTGCGGTCCTGGCCAGCTTCCGCAGGCTGGCGACACTGCGCGGCGCACCGTTGAATATGCTGGCAGCGTTGAGCATGGGCCTGGCGCCGGTGTCAGCCGTCGGATCCCTGGCGTACTTCATAGACAAACTACTCATCTACTAACGGGTTAGGATTGCACCATGTCCGTACTTGCATTTGAAATCTTCTTCCTCGTCCTGCTCGGTATCGCGAGCGTTTCCATGGCCTGGTTTGCCGGTTTCGTGGTCTACCGCCTCTTCAAGGGCCAGAAGTAGCCACATCCTTTCCCCCTGCCGTATCTCGAGGTAATAGACAGTGCCCATTGAGATTCCCACAGACCTGACCCCCGAACTCGTCCCCCTTTCCTGGCTCATTGGTGAGTGGGAAGGACGCGGCCGGCTGGGCAGCGGTGACGAGGATTCCGAGCATTTCCTGCAGCACGTCTCCTTCACCCACAACGGCCTGCCGTACCTCCAGTACCGCGCCGAAAGCTGGTTGACCGACGACGACGGCACGCGGCTGCGGCCGCTCACCGTCGAGACCGGCTTCTGGGCGCTGGAGCGCAAGCAGCTGGACGCCGACGGCGGCCCGGGGCTGGTGCCGGCCGACATCGTTCCCGTGTTGAAAAGCGCCGACGAGGTGGAAGCGCTGCGCAACAAGGACGGCGGCTTCGACATTTCCGTATCCATCGCCCACCCCGGCGGCATCACGGAGCTGTACTACGGCCAGATCAAGGGACCACAGATCCAGCTGACCACCGACATGGTGATGCGCGGCAGCCATTCCAAGGATTACAGTGCCGCCACCCGGATCTTCGGCCTGGTGGACGGGAACCTTTTGTGGCGGTGGGACGTGGCAACGGGTGGAGAGGCCGGGAAAGGGCTGGAGGCCCACGCCTCTGCATTCCTGAAAAGAGTTTCCTGACCCGGAAAGGCACCGCCATGGAAGACGGAACGGAACACGCAGGCAAGCCCACCAGCTACAGCGACCTCAAGGCCGTCTTCTTCAACGGCACCCTGAAGAAGTCACCCCAGACCTCCAACACCGAAGGGCTGATCACCATCAGCCGCCGGATCATGGAGAAGCAGGGCGTCAGCACCAGGCTCATCCGCACTGTCGATCACGACATTGCCACGGGCGTCTACCCAGACATGACCGAGCACGGCTGGGCCACCGATGAATGGCCGGAGATTTACCCCGCCGTCCAGGAAGCGGACATCGTGGTGGTGGCCGGGCCCATCTGGCTGGGCGACAACTCGTCCCAGACCAAGAAGCTGATCGAGCGCCTCTACGCCCACTCCGGCCAGCTCAACAGCCAGGGCCAGTGGGCGTTCTACCCGAAAGTCGGCGGCTGCCTCATCACCGGAAACGAGGACGGCATCAAGCACTGCGCCATGAACGTCCTCTACAGCCTGCAGCACATCGGGTTTACCATCCCGCCGCAGGCCGACGCCGGGTGGATCGGGCCGGTAGGGCCCGGCCCCAGCTACCTGGACGAGGGCTCCGGCGGCCCGGAGACAGACTTCACCAACCGGAACACGACGTTCATGACCTGGAACCTCCTGCACCTGGCCCGGATCCTCAAGGATGCCGGGGGCTACCCGGCCTACGGCAACCTGCCCGGTGAATGGGCGGCCGGTACGCGGTTCGATTTCGAGAACCCGGAATACCGCTAGCGTTGGCTGAAGCTTCACACCCCGGAATACCCCGTTGCTAAAGGACGTTGCCGCCAATATGAGTACGCCCAGCCCTTTGTTGTCGCGTCCCGGCGCCGTGGAGGCCGCCGGCCCTGACGCCGGTGTCGCCGCCCACTACGGCGAGCCTTTGCGCGAGCAGCGCGCACTTGCTGCCGGAACCGCCGTCGTCGACCTGTCACACCGCGGTGTGGTCACCGTCACCGGACCGGACCGGCTGAGCTGGCTCAACACCCTCTCGTCCCAGCAGGTGGCAGCCCTGGCGCCGGGTGAGTCCAGCGAACTGCTGCTCCTCAGCGTCCAGGGGCGCATCGACTTTGACGCCAGGGTTGTTGACGACGGCGGGACCACCTGGCTGATCGTGGAGGCCGCCGAGGCTGCACCGCTGGCCGAGTACTTGAACCGGATGAAGTTCATGCTGCGGGTGGAGATCGCCGACGTCTCCGCCGATTGGGCCGTGGTGGGCAGCACCACAGCCGTTTCCGAATGGGCCGGACGCCTTGCCTGGCAGGATCCCTGGCCGCATGTCTCGGCGGGCGGGTACTCCTACGCCACTGTGTCCGAGGAAAGCCACCCGGGCCTTGAGCGTCCGTGGTTCGAATACCTCATCCCCGCCGCGGAACTCGAGGCCGCCGTCGCCGGCCGCCCGCTGGCCGGAGTGCTCGCAGCGGAAGCCCTCCGTGTCGCTGCCTGGCGTCCCAGGATCGGCGCAGAAACCGATGACAAGACCATCCCGCACGAACTCGACCTGCTGCGCACCGCGGTGCACTTGGCCAAGGGCTGCTACAAGGGGCAGGAAACCATCGCCCGCGTGCACAATCTTGGCCACCCGCCGCGCCGGCTCGTCTTCCTGCAGTTGGACGGTTCGCAGCACACGCTGCCCGCGGCCGGCAGCCCGGTCATGGCAGGGGAGCGCAAAGTGGGGACCGTGACAACCGTTGCCCAACACCACGAGATGGGTCCCGTGGCGCTGGCGGTCATAAAGCGTTCGGTGGCGCCGGATGAAATACTGACGGTCCTGGACGGCGATGAACCGTATCCGGCCGTCCAGGAGCTCATTGTCGCCCCCGACGCCGGCCAGGTTGTTGGGCGGCAGACCGGATTCCTGAGAGGGCCTCGCTGATGACAGACCACACCGCACCGGGTACTGCGCCGGCGGCCACGGAGGACAACGATGCCGCGGTGGCGCTGGCGCACTCGCTGTTCCAGGCCGCCCGTGACGGCAACGACGCCCTGCTTGGCGCCTACCTTGAGGCCGGGGCGCCGGCAACCATGACCAACGCCACAGGAGACTCCCTGCTGATGCTGGCCGCGTACCACGGCCACGCCGATACGGTGGAGTTGCTCCTTAAGCACGGCGCCGACGCCAACACTGCCAACGACCGTGGCCAGACCCCGCTTGCCGGGGCCGCCTTCAAGGGCTACCCGGACGTGGCCCGGGTCCTGCTGGGGGCTGGAGCCGATCCGGATGCCGGAGCGCCGTCGGCCCGGGCCGCGGCGCAAATGTTCGCCCGCGCGGAGATCCTGGATCTGCTGGGCTAGCGCCTTCGCCGGGGCCGCCCGGCACCAACACCAAAATTTCAAAGGATGATCGAGTGGAAAACGTAGCGAAGCCCTGGCCGGCCCTGTGGTCCCTGGTGATCGGGTTCTTCATGATCCTGATCGACACCACCATCGTGTCCGTGGCCAACCCCCGGATCATGGAAGGCCTGCACGCGGACATCAACTCGGTCATCTGGGTGACCAGCGCCTACCTGCTGGCCTACGCTGTCCCGCTGCTCATCACCGGCCGCCTCGGAGACAGGTTCGGGCCCAAGAAGCTGTACCTCTCCGGCCTGGTGGTCTTCACGCTGGCCTCGCTGTGGTGCGGCCTGTCCGGCGACGTCCGCGTCCTGATCGCGGCCCGCGTGCTCCAAGGCCTCGGCGCCGCCATGATGACTCCCCAGACCATGGCCGTCATAACCCGGATCTTCCCGCCGGACCGCCGCGGCTCCGCGATGGCCGTCTGGGGCGCAACCGCCGGTATGGCGACCCTCGTCGGGCCCATCCTCGGCGGCGTCCTGGTGGACGGGCTCGGCTGGGAATGGATCTTCTTCATCAACGTCCCGGTTGGCCTGGTCGGCTTCATCCTGGCGTGGCGCAACGTGCCGGCACTGAGCACGCACCCGCACAAGTTCGATATCCCCGGAGTCCTGCTCAGCGCCGTCGGTCTCTTCCTGCTGGTTTTTGGCATCCAGGAAGGCGAGACCTACAACTGGGGCACCATCACCGGACCCATCAGCGTATGGGGCCTGATCATCGCCGGCATCGTGGTGCTGGCGGCCTTCGTGGCGTGGCAGCGCTTCAACAAGGGCGAGCCGCTGCTGCCCTTGGCGCTCTTCAAGGACCGGAACTTTTCGCTCGCCAACATCGGGATCACCACGGTGGGCTTCACCGTGACCGCTTTCAGCCTGCCGCTGATCTTCTACTACCAGCTTGTCCGGGGCCTGACTCCCACCCAGTCCGCCCTGATGATGGTTCCCATGGCCCTGATTTCCGGTGGACTCGCGCCCGTCGTGGGCAAGCTGGTGGACCGCGTCAACCCGAAATACATCACCGCCACCGGGCTCGTGCTGATGGCTGTGGCGCTGCTCTGGAACTCAGCCCTGATGCAACCGGACACACCCATCCTGATGTTCCTGCTGCCCAGTGCCGTCCTGGGCTTCGCCAACGCAGGCATCTGGGCCCCGTTGAGCACCACGGCCACCAGGAACCTGCCGCCGCGGCAGGCAGGGGCGGGTTCGGGCGTGTACAACACCACCCGCCAGATCGGCGCGGTCCTGGGCAGTGCCGCGATCGCGGTGCTGATCCAGTCGCGGCTCGCGGCCGAATTGCCCGCGGGAGGCCCTGGCGGATCCGCCGGCGAAGGCCTGGCGATGGGCGGCTCGCTGCCCGAGTTCCTGCACGGCGGATTTTCGACGGCGATGGGCCAGTCCATCCTTCTTCCCGCCGGGGTGATCCTGGTGGGGGCGGCCGTCGCGTTGTTCTTCGCAAAGCCGCAGCCCGTCCAGGGTTGGGGAGCGCCGGCCGAAGGCCAGCCCTCAGCGAAGGTGGACGCTGGTCTGGATTCCGCCGGCTGAGAGGCCAAGCTTCCGGGCCAGCGCCAGGCAGCCCGTGTTGCTGACGTCGGCGCGCCACTGCAGCGTCAGTCCCGCCGCGAGTGCTTCGTGCGCCGCGATGGAGCCCGCCAGGGAACCGAGGCCGCGCCGGCGCCACTCGGGGTCAACCAGTACGCCCATGTTGGCCAGCAGGCCTTCCCACTCGCCGTAAGCCCCACACGCCAAGGGCACGCGCCGGCCATCCTGCTCGTGGACGATCGTGTACCGGTTCTCCAGGTCGGAGAGGCCAACTTCGTTGACGTCATCGGGCGGGCAGCGGCCCTCCAGCTCGATTGCCTCGGGGTTGCCGTGGGACACGGTGAGCTCTTCCGCGGGCTGCTGCAGGGGCAGGTCGTCCGCGAAGAACAGTGCCGCCGCGCCGAGACCGTGACCGCCCCGGTCCCGGGTGAGGGTCAGGAGGGTCACGTGCTGGGCCATTTCCTCATCCGGGATGCCGGCGGCGGCGTCGATCACGCTCTGCGGCCCCACGAGCACTGAACTTCCGAACAGCCGCACGAACTCAACGGTCCGGGCTGACTCGTCGGCCCGCACAATCCGTTCGGACGAGGCGAGTCCGGTCCCGAACGCGTCGTCGTCAAGGCCCAGCCGGCGCGCCCACGCCAACTGGATGATGGCAGCAGAGCCGGGATCGAGTGTCATGGTCCCAGCCTATGGCGGCCCTGCGGCTTATCCGAACAGGACAGCCGCTTCGTCGTACCGGTTCTGCGGAACGGTCTTCAGCTGGCCGAGGGCTTCCTGGAACGCGACGTGGTGGATGTCGGTTCCCTTCAGCGCCACCATGGTGCCCCAGTACCCCTCCACCACGGAGTCGATGGCGGCCATGCCCAGCCGGGTGGCCAGGACGCGGTCGAAGGCGGAGGGTACGCCACCGCGCTGGATGTGGCCCAGGATGGTTGCCCGGGTTTCGATGCCGGTCCTGGCCTCCAGCTCGGGTGCCAGCTGGTCGGCAATGCCGCCCAGCCGGGGCCGGCCGAACGTGTCCAGGCCGCGCTCGGAGTGCGGGCTCTCCATGTGCTCCGGGACAAAGCCCTCAGCCACCACCACCAGGGGCGCGCGGCCGCGGGCGTGCGCTTCATTGACCCACTCGGTGATCTGCTCGATGCTGACTTTCTGCTCCGGGATGAGGATGGCGTGCGCACCCGCGGCCATGCCAGCGTGCAGGGCGATCCAGCCTACGTGCCGGCCCATGACTTCGGCGATCATGCAGCGGTGGTGGGACTCGCCGGTGGTGCGGAGCCGGTCGATCGCTTCGGTGGCGATCTGGACGGCGGTATCGAAGCCGAAGGTGTAGTCGGTGGCGTCGAGGTCGTTGTCCACGGTCTTGGGGACACCGACAATCTTCAGCCCGGCGTCGGTCAGGCGCTTGGCGGCGGCGAGCGTTCCCTCACCGCCGATCGCGATGATGGCGTCGATGCCCAGCCGGTCCATGTGGGCCTTGATGGCCTCGGGGCCGCCGCCGTTTTCGAACGGGTTGGTGCGGGAGGTGCCCAGGATGGTGCCACCCTGTTTCGCGATGCCGCGGACCATGGTGCGGGGGATGTCGATGATGTCGCCCTCCACCACGCCGCGCCAGCCATCGAGGAATCCGACGAATTCGTGGCCGTGGATGGCGATGCCCTTCAGCACGGCGCCGCGGATCACGGCGTTCAAGCCGGGGCAGTCGCCACCACTGGTAAGGATTCCAATTTTCATGTTCAGCTCAAATCCTGGGAGAAGGTTTACAGGCAGAGCGCCACGCTGAGCTCACCTAGAAGTGTAGTGGGGTGTGTGGGGTACGACACAAACCGGTTACATGCGGTGCGCTTTCCCGGCGGGTGGCCGCGGGCAGGAAAAAGCCCCCGCATCCGTGATCCGTTCACGAGGGCGGGGGCCTGGTCCCCCAGTGGGGGAGGCACCTTCCGTAGCTACATCCGTGGGCCGTTGGTCGAGCGGCGCTCCAGGAAGGTTTGCAGCGGGATCTCGTCGCGTTGGTCCGGAAGCACCACCCAGGCCAGCAGGTAGAAGACGACGGCGGGTCCCGGGAGGAGGCAGAACAGCAGGAACGCGATGCGCACGTAGGCCACGTCCACGTTCAGCTTGGCCGCGATGCCGCCCAGCACCCCGCCGAGCCAGCGCTGCGGGCCGCGCTTCAGGCCAAGGCCCCTGACAATGCTGAAGAACTTATCCATGGTTCAAGACTTCCTTTTCAGTGGGTCGTTGTCACGTTTGCGGGCAGAGAGCAGGCCGCCGGCCACCAGGGCCACTCCGGCGCCGATCATGAGGCCGATCAGGACGTAGGTCCCGTTGAGGGTGACGATGCCCAGTTGCGCCACGATGATCAGCGCGGCCAAAGCCAGGACGATCAGGCCCCACACCACGGTTCCCACCCTGGCCGGCGCCGCATCGGCAGGCTCGTGGCCCGCCGTCGTCGGAATGTTGCTGTCCATGTCAGTTGCCTTCCTGGATTGTGACGTTGCTGAAGGTGCCATCGATCCGCACCACCAGGTGGTTGCCGGGTTTGTCCGCGTTGTAGCTGCTCTCGCGGGTGGTGGTCCCGCCGCGCTGGCCTGTGGCCTCGTTCAGGTTGCCCATGGTCATGTCCGCCTTGATATCCACGGGCACGTTCTGCGGGATCACCACGGTGACGTTGCTGGCCGTGATATCGAGCGGAACCACGACGTCGGAGGTCAGGGGGGCTAAGGGGGACAGGTCCGTGAGGTTCACGGTTCCCCGTCCGGCGGTGATGTCGATGCCGCCGCGCGCCTCCTCGATGCTGGCGGGGTTCCAGTCCACCTGCTGGAAACGCATCCTGCCGTCGTTCGCCACGTTGTAGACGCCGCCGGTAACCAGGGCGATCACGGCGAACAGGCTCAGGATCCCCGAGGTCCGGCCGCGCAGTCCCGCCACGAGGATGCCCAGGCCAAGGACTGCCGCGGCGCTGGCCCAGACAATCGCGTTGCCGGAGCCGCCAAGGTCGATGACATGCCCGGCGTCCAGTGCCTTGAGGCCTCCGCCCACCAGCAGGGCAGAGCCGGTGGCGATGGCGACGGCGGGGGCACCCGGGCCGGCCGGCCGGGGCTTGGGCGGCCGCGGCGGAACCCACGGCGCCGGGTATCCGTCCCCGCCGGAACCGCCCGGGCCGCCGGTCCCTCCGAATGCTCCCGGGCCATTCCCTGCGGGCCCGCCGGCGGTGCCGCCGCCATAGGCGGGCGCTGGAGGGAACCCCTGGGCGGGGCCGGACGTGGTGGCCGCGGAGAAGGACGACGTGTGTTCGGAACCTGGCCGTCCCGCCGTGTATGGCGCACCCGGAGCCGCCGGAGCATGGCCCGCCATGGTGGGACGTGCTTTGTTGCGCTGGGAGAGGTGGTAGATCAGGAAGATCGCGCCGGCCACCCAGAACACGGTCCAGAGGAGGCCGCTCAAGCCGTTGTGGCTCCACCCCCAGAACCCTCCGCCCAGGCCGGTGAATCCGAGGACGGTGGCGATCAGTGCGCCCGTCATGCCACTGGACCAGCGGCCCGCGCCGGCTTCCTGGACGTGGATCCGGCCGTCCGGTTCCGGGAGGAAGGCCCAGGCCAGGCCGTAGAGCAGTACGCCGATGCCTGCCAGGAGGGTCAGGACTATAAGGGCGCCGCGGATGATGATGGGGTCCACGCCGAGCCGGTGGGCTATGCCGCTGCAGACGCCGCCGATCCAGCGGTCGCTGCCCCGGGAGATGCCCTGGCTGCGGATCCAGCCGAAGAAGTCGCTTGAGGCTGCTGGCGGGGTGGGGCCGGCGTGGAAGGCATAGCCCTGTGCCGGGTCGGAAGCTGGGGGAGCGGTGGGGCCATCCTGCGAACCGCCGGGGCCGCCCTGGGCGGGGCCCGACGCCGGGCCCGGAGGAATCGCGTCGGAGGCCGGCAGCGGCTCGGTGGGCCGCTGGTTGCCGGAGCCGGGCAACGGCCCGGTTGGGTGTTCGTCGTCGGGGGAAGGGGTCTGCGAGTTCATACTTCGATCCTCCCGTCCAAGCCCGTCGCCGCTCTACTGGGGGAAACCCTGAACGGTCCCTGAGCCACCCCCGGGAAAGCGCACAACCCGGTCCGGGCTACCCTGATCCATGCTTGGATTGATCCATGACAACCCTCCCCGCGCGGCCGCCCCTGGCCCGGAGCAGTGACCGGGTCATCGCCGGCGTGTGCTCCGGCCTGGCCCTGCACCTCGGGTGGCCCGTGAAGACCGTCCGCTGGGGCATGGTCCTCGCGTCCTTCGCAGGCGGGGCCGGCCTGGTGTTTTACGCGTGGCTCTGGATCATGGTTCCCACCGCGGATGAGGCTGCCCGGCGCAATACCCGCCGCCCGGCGTCGCCCATTGCCCCGGCGGTGAGCCGGCCCGCCGCCGCAACAACGGACGACGACGGAAGTCCCACGGGTGCCGCGGGCTCCGGCCCGGCCGGCACGGGCGCAACCCCCGGCGCTCCCTGGTTCCGGGTGCGGGGCATGCGCTACGGCAAGGAGATCCTGCTCGGCTGCGGGCTCCTGCTGGTCGCCGGGATCATGATCGCCCAGTTGCTGGGTGTTGATGTGTCCCTGGGCACCCTCATCCCCGCCGCCGCTGTCCTGGGTGGCGCCTCGATCGCCTGGATGCAACTGGACGAGACCCGCCGGGCGGGACTGGTGGACAAGACCAAGGCGGACCAGGCCGGCGGCTGGGGCCGGCTCGCAGCGGGGCTGGCGCTGGTGGTTGCCGGTGTCCTGGTGATGGTGTCCGGCTCGGGTTCCTGGGAACAGACGTGGCTTGCGCTGCTGGCTTCCGTGGCGGTCCTGGGCGGCGTGGTGCTGGTCCTGCTGCCGTGGGCCTTGAAATTCTGGCGGGACCTCGAAGCCGAGCGTGCGGGCCGCATCCGGGAAACGGAACGCGCGGAGATCGCGGCCCACCTGCACGACTCAGTGCTGCAGACGCTCGCCTTGATCCAGCGGCGGGCGGGCAACGAGCACGACGTCGTCCGCCTGGCCCGCGCGCAGGAGCGTGAGTTGCGTGGCTGGCTCTTTCAGGACCACGGACGGGAAAGCGGCCAATTGTCGGACCGGATCAAGGCCGCAGCCGCCGAGGTGGAGGACCTGCTCGGCAACGCAGTGGAGGTGGTCACGGTGGGTGACGCCGCCATGACGGAGGCTCACGAAGCCTTGGTCCAGGCCAGCCGTGAGGCGATGCTCAATGCCTCCCGGCACGGCGGCGGAACGGTGTCCGTTTATCTTGAGGCTTCGGACGGGCAAGCCGAGATCTTCATCAAGGACAGGGGCCCCGGTTTTGAGCTGGGGAACGTTCCCTCGGACAGGCTTGGCGTCCGGGAATCGATCATCGGCAGAATGAAAAGGCATGGCGGCTCGGCTGCCATCCTCAGTACGGATGACGGCACCGAGGTTCGGCTGAGGCTGCCGGCAGCGGAGAACGCGGAAGGGAAACCATGAGCACCATCCAGGGAACAGGGGGCGCAGCCGCCCGGCCGGCCAAATCCGTGCGGGTGGTGATCGTGGACGATCACGCGATCTTCCGCTCCGGGTTGAAGGCCGACCTCGACGCCAGCATCCACGTGGTGGGGGAAGCCGCCACCGTGGAACAGGCCATCGCCGTGATCGCCGAGCAGCGGCCCGACGTCGTCCTCTTGGACGTGCACCTGCCCGGTGGGCTGGGGGGCGGCGGCCGGGAAGTCATCGCCGGCTCCGCACCCCTCCTCTCCGCCACCCGCTTCCTGGCCCTGAGCGTTTCCGACGCAGCGGAGGACGTGGTGGCGGTGATCCGCGCCGGGGCCAGGGGCTATGTCACCAAGACAATTTCCGGCGCCGAGATCACTGATGCCGTGTTCCGGGTGGCCGGCGGCGACGCCGTGTTCTCTCCGCGCCTGGCCGGGTTCGTCCTGGACGCATTCGGAACCGCTCCCGCGGACATTGCCGACGACGAGCTGGACAAGCTCTCGGCACGCGAACTGGAGGTCATGCGGCTCATCGCCCGGGGCTACAGCTACAAGGAAGTGGCCAAGGAACTCTTCATCAGCATCAAGACGGTGGAAACGCATGTGTCCGCGGTGCTCCGGAAGCTGCAGCTTTCCAGCCGGCATGAGCTGACCAAGTGGGCCGCCGAGCGCCGCCTCCTCTAACAACGCCAGCTCACCTTTGACGCCTTAAACACCGACGCCCGCTCACTTCCTCAAGGAAAGTGAGCGGGCGTCGGTGTCTAACCGGCCGGAAGTGAGCGGGCGTCTACTGGGCCTTGCCCAGGAAGTCCTGCAGGCGCTGGACGCCGGTGGCGAGGTCGTCATCGCCCAGTGCGTAGGAGAGGCGCACGAATCCGGACGGGCCGAACGCCTCGCCGGGGACCACAGCCACCTCTACCTCATCCAGGATCAGGGCGGCCAGCTCGGCAGACGTCTGAGGCGTGGCGGTGCCTGACGCGGTGGGGAATTCCTTGCCCAGCAGCCCCCGGACGTCCGCGTAGACGTAGAAGGCGCCCTTCGGCGTCGGGCATTCCACGCCGTCAATGGCGTTCAGGCCGGCGACGATGGCCTTGCGGCGGCGGTCGAAGGCCACCTTCATCTCATCGACCGCGGTCAGCGGACCGGACACGGCGGCGAGGGCCGCAATCTGCATGATGTTGGAGACGTTGGACGTGGCGTGCGACTGCAGGTTGGTGGCGGCCTTGATGACGTCGGCGGGGCCGATCATCCAGCCCACGCGCCAGCCGGTCATCGCGTACGTCTTGGCGACGCCGTTGAGGATGACCACCTTGTCGCCAAGTTCGGGGGCTGCAGTGGCGATGGAGGTGAAGGGGACGCCGTCGTAGGCGAGGTGCTCGTAGATCTCGTCCGTGACAACCCAGAGGCCCTTTGCTGCGGCCCACTTGCCGATCTCAGCCACCTGCTCCGGCGAGTAGACAGCGCCGGTGGGGTTCGACGGCGAGACGAACAACAGGATCTTCGTCTTGTCCGTGACAGCCGCTTCCAACTGCTCGACGGTTACCAGGTACTCCTGCTCGGGCCCTGCGAAAACTTCCACGGGCACGCCGCCGGCCAGGCGGATCGCCTCGGGGTAGGTGGTCCAGAACGGGGTGGGCACGATCACTTCGTCGCCCGGATCCACCAAGGTGGCGAACGTGTTGTACACAGCCTGCTTGCCGCCGTTGGTGACCAGCACCTGCGAGGGGTCAACGGTATAGCCCGAGTCCCGGAGGGTCTTTTCGGCAATGGCCTTCTTCAGCTCCGGCAAGCCGCCCGCAGGGGAATAGCGGTGGTACTTGGGCTGGCCGGCCGCTTCGATGGCGGCCTGGACAATGTAGTCCGGGGTGGGGAAGTCGGGTTCGCCCGCGCCGAAGCCAATAACCGGCCGGCCTGCTGCCTTGAGCGCCTTCGCCTTGGCATCAACGGCAAGGGTTGCGGATTCGGCAATTGCGGATATGCGCTTGGAAACGCGGGCGGCAGACATGGCAGGTCCGTTCTTCGCTTGCAGCCTGAAGGCTGGAATGTGGGTTTCGACGAGTTCTACTCTAAGCTGTTCAGCGGACCCTCCGGGGAGCCGGTTTGGTTTTGTGACTGCTGACTGCTGCACAAGTCGGACCGGCCGGCGGATGGGCCGGGTCGGGCCGGTTTTACCTACGCGGACTTCTTGCGTAGACTGGTTCACCGGTGTTGAAACACGGATGATGGCGTGCGCCCCAGTTCAAACTGGTGCATGGGTCGTCAAAGAGTGGCATTCACTCCATAGGGTAGTGGCGCAATTGGTAGCGCAGCGGTCTCCAAAACCGCAGGTTGCAGGTTCGAGTCCTGTCTGCCCTGCGCAAGCTGTCTCCGGGCGAAAGCCCGGGGCAGGCGCAGCAACCATGGTTCTGATCAGGGCCGGGTAATCCACCATTGCAAAGATGAGCGAGGACCAGGTGACCGAAACAGCTGCCAGCAGCTCCAAGGGCCGCCCAGCTAAGAAGGAAGCCAAGGCAAGCTTCTTCGCCCGCATTGCTCTCTTTGTCCGCCAGATCATTGGCGAACTCAAGAAGGTTGTGGCCCCCACCCGCAAGGAACTGATCAACTACACGCTCGTGGTGCTGGTGTTCGTGGCCATCATGATGGTCATCGTCAGCCTGCTGGACATTGGTTTCGGAACCGCTGTCAGCTGGATCTTCGGCGGTACCGGCTCGACGGACAGCTAAGGCTGGATGGTCCGCAGGCCGCGTGTTTCGTCCGGGAAACCGGAAGGGAAGCGCCGGTGTGCGGAATTGAGCCATTTAAATAGGCATGTTAGGCAATGAGGAAGCAGGAGACCAAGTGTCTGAGCAGGAGCTCGAGGTAACCGAGTCTGGGCTGGAAGAGTCCCAGGACGTCGCGGCAGAAGCCGGTGAAGAGTCCGAGGTTGAGTCCTTCGCGCCCGAATCCGACGACGCCGGCTCCGATGCTGACGGTGCCGCCGGTGAAGAAGCCGACGCCACGGAAGACGGCGACGACGAGTCCGCCGACGCCCTCGCCGCCGCAGCGGCCGCCGCAGCCGCTGATCCCGCCGAGGAGTTCAAGGCCAAACTGCGCCGCCAGGAGGGTGACTGGTACGTCATCCACTCCTACGCAGGTTACGAGAACCGCGTGAAGGCCAACCTTGAAACCCGCATCCAGACCCTGGACATGGAAGATTACATCTTCGAAATCCAGGTGCCCATGGAAGAAGTCGTGGAGATCAAGAACGCCCAGCGCAAGGTGATCAACCGCGTCCGCATCCCCGGCTACGTCCTGGTCCGCATGGACCTGACCGACGCCTCCTGGGGCGCCGTCCGCCACACCCCCGGCGTGACCGGCTTCGTGGGCAACGCCCACAACCCGGTCCCGCTGCGCCTGGACGAGGTCTTCTCCATGCTCGCCCCGGTCTTCGAGGAAGAGCAGGCCGAGAAGGGCAAGCCGGTCAACAAGCAGAACCAGGCTCCCGTAGCCGTCGACTTCGAGGTTGGCGAGTCCGTCATCGTCAAGGAAGGCCCGTTCGAGACCCTTCCCGCCACGATCTCCGAGATCAAGCCCGAGTCCCAGACCCTCGTGGTGCTGGTCTCCATCTTCGAGCGCGAAACGCCCGTCACCCTGGCGTTCAACCAGGTCACCAAGATCTGACCAACCGAGAATTCGTTCCGGCACCGCCCGCTTAGCGGCGCCGGAACGGCCGGCCGCCTTGCCGTGGCGGCCACAAACCTGAGGCACGCTCCTGTGCCCCAGGACGTTATTGAGAGAAGGACCCTACATTGGCTCCCAAGAAGAAGGTCACCGGCCTCATCAAGCTGCAGATCCAGGCAGGTGCCGCCAACCCGGCCCCGCCGATCGGTCCCGCGCTTGGCCAGCACGGTGTCAACATCATGGAATTCTGCAAGGCGTACAACGCTGCGACGGAAGCCCAGCGCGGAAACGTCATCCCCGTGGAAATCACGGTCTACGAGGACCGTTCCTTCACGTTCATCACCAAGACCCCGCCGGCTGCAGAGCTCATCAAGAAGGCTGCAGGCGTTGCCAAGGGTTCATCCACCCCGCACACTGTCAAGGTTGCCAAGCTGACCCAGGCCCAGGTCAACGAGATCGCCTCCACCAAGATGGAAGACCTCAACGCCACCAGCCTCGAAGGCGCAGCCAAGATCATCGCCGGCACCGCCCGCTCCATGGGTATCACCGTCGAGGGCTAACCACCCTTCCCGCTGTCCAGCGTCAAGGTAATTGACGACGACGGGCGGCACCGCCGGGACACCGGTACCAAACACATTGAAATGTCGGTCATCCGGGCCGGATAACGAACCGGATCACCGACTGTGGCAGGGCCCAGCGCGGTCCGCAGACCACAACTGCACAAGGAGAAATAAGCAGCATGGCAAAGCGCAGCAAAGCATATGAGGCAGCAGCCGCCAAGATCGACGCGGAGAAGCACTACGCACCGTTCGAGGCAGTAACGCTGGCCAAGGACACCAACCCGTCCAAGTTCGACGCAACCGTCGAGGTGGCTTTCCGCCTGGGCGTTGACCCCCGCAAGGCTGACCAGATGGTCCGCGGTACGGTCAACCTGCCCCACGGCACCGGTAAGACCGCCCGCGTCCTGGTCTTCGCCACGGGCGACAAGGCTGAGGCAGCAATCGCAGCCGGCGCCGACTTCGTTGGTTCCGACGACCTGATCGAAAAGATCGCCGCCGGCTGGACCGACTTCGACGCAGCCGTTGCCACCCCTGACCTCATGGGTAAGGTTGGCCGCCTCGGTAAGGTCCTTGGTCCGCGTAACCTGATGCCGAACCCGAAGACGGGCACCGTGACCCCCGACGTCACCAAGGCCGTCAACGACATCAAGGGTGGAAAGATCGACTTCCGCGTCGACAAGCACTCCAACCTGCACTTCATCATCGGCAAGGTGTCGTTCGACGCCATCAAGCTGGCCGAGAACTACGCAGCAGCCCTGGAAGAGGTCCTTCGCCTGAAGCCGTCCGCTGCCAAGGGCCGCTACATCCAGAAGGCCACCGTTGCCACCACGTTCGGTCCCGGCATCTCCGTCGACCCCAACGTCACCAAGGTGCTCACCGAGGCTTAGTCCTTGATGAAAGTTCCTGCCCCGGGCTGATCCCGGAGCATCAGGAGCCCGCCCCGAGGCGCATGCGCCGGGGCGGGCTCCTTTGTTGTCCGGCGTATTTGCCTAAGCTGGCTGCATGGATAATCCGGACCCCGCTGGCGTCCCGCCTCTGCCGGCACGTGACGTACTGGTGATTGCCGCCGTCGCGATCCCTGCCGCCGGAAGCGGCCAAGGTCCCTCTGGTACGTTGGTGGACTTCCGGGAGTGCCAGTCCATGCGGGCAGCGGAGGACATGGCTGTGTGGGGAAGCCTGGAGCGTTGCCTGACCGACAAGGAGGCGCTTGAGTACTGGCGTGGCAACCCCTATGAAGAACGGCAGCTCTTCCTGGCCCGGATCGGCAGCGAACCGGTGGGCCTGTGCTCGGTCACCTTCCCGCTGCGGGACAACACGGCCACGGCGGGCATTGAGGTCCTGGTGGTTCCCCGCTGGCGCCGCCGGGGGATCGGGCGTGCGCTGCTGGGCCATGTCGAGGCCGTGGCCCACTCCCGGGGCCGGTCATCCCTTGGCGGCTTCCATGAAATACCCCTGGACGCTTCGGGACATGGCGCCGGCAGGCTGGCCGCGAAGTCCGGGGCCGGGCACTTGCCACTGGACCACCCCGCAAGCGCTTTTGCCCTGTCCGCCGGCTACCAGCTGGAACAGGTGGAACGCTCCAGCCGGCTGGCCCTGCCCGTGGCCGGTGACCGGCTGGCCCGGCTCGAAGCGGAAGGGATCGCGCGTGCAGAGTGCTACACGCTGACGGCCTGGGATGATCGTTGCCCGGAAGAGCTTGTTGCCGCCTTTGCCCGGCTCAAGGAGCGGATGAGCACGGATGCGCCTACCGCGGGCATGGACTGGGAACGCGAGGACTGGGATGCGGCCCGGGTCCGGGGGGACGAATCGGCCCTTGTCCGCAGTGGCGTCCAGTCTTCCGTGGCGGCCGCCGTGCACCGGCCCACTGGCGAGCTGGTGGCGTACACGGTCCTCACCTGGCGCCCCGAGGTGCCGGAGTCGCTGATCCAGCAAGACACCTTGGTGTCGGCAGAGCATCGCGGGCATCGGCTGGGCATGCTGGTCAAGGCGGCCAACCTCCGCCGCGCGCAGGAAAAGTGGCCCCCGGCGCGCTCGGTCCTGACATGGAATGCCAGCGAAAACCAGCATATGCTGGCGATTAATACCGCACTTGGATTCAAGCCTGCCGGCTATGAAGGTGAGTGGCAGAAACGGCTGGGATGATGCCCGAATGGCGATAGACGTAAAGATCGAACAGCTGTGGATTCCGGATTCCCTGGACACCCCGGACGCAGCCGACTTCCTGGCCGCCGTCGAGGTGGGGCGCAAGGTGCGGATGCAGACCTGGGGGAGTGACGATCTCGCCTACGGTCCGCTGGAAAAACTGCTCGAGTTCGCTGATCCCTATGAGCGGCAGCTGATCCTCGTCGCCAAGGTGGACGGAGACATCGTGGGCACTGTGGACATCGCGCTGCCGCTGACGGACCACCTGGACCTTGCCGAACTCACCCTGGACATACTGCCCGAGTTCCAGCGCCAGGGCGTGGGCCGGCGCCTGCTTGAGGCGGCCGAACAGCTGGCTCGCGGCGAGGGACGCACCATGATCCTGGTGGACACCAACCACCCCGGCGCATCACTCCACGAATTTGGTCAGGCCCAGTTGGTCCCGGGCACCGGCCAGGGGTTCGTTCCCTTGGAAAGCCGGGAGGTGGAGTTCGCGCAGCGGACCGGGTACACACTCCAGCACATTGAGCAGTTCAGTTCCTGCCTGCTTCCCCTCGACACGAAGCTGGTGGCCGACCTCCAGGCTGAGGCCGAGGAAGCCAATGGCGGCCGGTACCGGCTGCACCATTGGACGGACCGCTGCCCGGACCAGTGGTTGGAGGCCGTGGCGGTCTTGGAGAACCAGGCGGGTGCAGACGTCGACCCTTCCCTGGACGTGCCGGTTGAGCAGGACATGGTGTTCGACGGCGGGATCCTGCGTGAGGCCGAAGACGTCGCCATCGCGCAGGGAAGGCGGACGGTGGTCACCGCCGTCGAGCACATCGCCACGGGATCGCTGGTGGGACTGACCACCATCACCGTGCTGGCCCACCGCGCCGACGTCGTTTTCCAGGACGATACCTTGGTTCTGCAGGAGCACCGCGGCAACAAGCTGGGCCTGCTGATCAAAGTGGCCAACATGGAGCGGCTCAGCGAGCAGTTCCCGGATGCCCGCATCATCTACACCTGGAATGCCCCCGAGAACCGGTACCTGCTTACGGTCAACAAGCAACTTGGGTTCCAGACGGCAGGGGTGACGGGTATCTGGCAAAAGGAACTTCCCACCTTGCGGACCAGCACCAGCTGACGCCCGATTTGGCGGACCGGTGCTCCCTCACGTAAGCTGGGAGTACCAAAGACCGTCGGTTGTTGGAAATCCACTCTCCTGTTCATGGCTCAACTCTGCAGTTGTGCGCCGGAGGCCACAGTAGGTTTCCGGACGAAGGACCCTCAACGCAGGGCGGCCGGCGCAGGTGAACGAAGCAAAGCTCCACGGCTCAGCCGTGTTGAGCCAAGCCCCGTGCATCTGCGCGGGGCGTTTTTTGTTTTAGCTCTCTTGAGCGGGGACCGTCGAATACCGGCACTATCCCCGGAAGGAGGGTTATGGCAACGCCTACCAAGGTTTCAGCAGTAGCTGAGATCACTAACGATTTCAAGGAATCGAACGCCGCTGTCCTGACCGAATACCGCGGGCTCACCGTTGCACAGCTCAAGCAGCTGCGTGTTTCTCGGCCAGGACACCAAGTTCGCGGTCGTCAAGAACACCCTGACCGCCATTGCAGCCAAGGAAGCCGGCGTCGAAGCATTCGACGGCCAGCTTGCCGGCCCCACTGCAATCGCGTTCATCAAGGGTGACGCAGTTGCCGCTGCCAAGAGCCTGACGGATTTTGCCAAGGCCAACAAGCAGCTGGTCATCAAGACCGGTTACTTCGAGGGCAAGGCACTGGACGCCACCGAGGTTGCAGCCCTGGCTGCCCTCGAGTCCCGTGAGCTGCAGCTCGCCAAGGTTGCGGGCGTCCTCAAGGCACCCGCCGCCGCAGCTGCACGCATCATCGACGCACTGCGCCTCAAGCTTGAAGAAGAGAACGGTGCACCGGCAGCTGCCGAAGCGCCTGCCGCTGAAGAATCTGCTGACTCTTCAGCTGAAGCAGTAGCCGAGGCACCCGCCGAAGCTGCCGCTGCCGAAGAGAACTAATTCTCTTTACCCCACCAGACTCCGGTGTCAGGCCCGGCTCCGCGCCGCTCGGACACCACAACAGGAAGGACGCCAATCATGGCGAAGCTCAGCAACGAAGAGCTCATTGAAGCTTTCAAGGAACTGACCATCATCGAGCTCTCCGAGTTCGTCAAGCTCTTCGAAGAGACCTTCGAAGTTACCGCCGCTGCTGTTGCAGTTGCCGGCCCCGCCGGTGGCGGAGCTGCTGAAGAGGTTGAAGAGAAGACCGACTTCGACGTCATCCTCGAATCTGCCGGTGACAAGAAGATCGCCGTCATCAAGGAAGTTCGCGCCATCACCTCCCTCGGCCTCAAGGAAGCCAAGGACCTGGTTGACAGCGCCCCCAAGGCTGTTCTCGAAGGCGCCAACAAGGAAGCTGCCGAGAAGGCCAAGGAGCAGCTCGAGGCTGCAGGCGCCACCGTTACCCTCAAGTAACAACGCCTTTTCCTCGGGAAACCCCGCCCCACTGCGAGCCAGTTGGGCGGGGTTTCCTGCTTTAAGCGGGGCCGAAGGGTCAGCCGGGATCTGAGATGTCGGCTACTACGGCATCCAGGGCTGCGGTCAGCGCGTCGGCGTCAACGAACGCACTGTAGCCGTGGGCTCCGGCGCCCATGGAGATCCTGCGGCCGGTGATCGCGGCGTCGGCATAGACAGGCCATGCGGTAGTGCTGCCCAGCGGCGTGATGGTGCCACGCTCGTAGCCGGTCACTTCCAGGGCAACGTCTGCCGGTGGCAGCGAGAGCTTGTTGACGCCGAGCAGGGACCGGAGTTTCGGCCAGGAAATCTGCCGGTCGCCTGGAACCAGCGCGAACAGGAATGAACCGTCCTTGTGCTTGACCACCAGTGACTTCACAATGTCGGCCGGCGGGATGCCCAGGATATCGGCCGCTTCGGCGAGGCTGCGTGCCTGCGGACGTTCCACGACGTCAACGTGCAGGCCGCGCGCGGCGGCGTCGGCCAGGAAACGTTCCCGCCCGACGCCGTCCGTTCCGTTTGCGGTCAGGCCCGCCATTAGTCGCGGTAGAGCAGGAGCGCTTCGCCCTGCCCCCTCCGCCGCACAGGGCCACCGCGGCCTTGCCTGTCCCGCGGCGCTTGAGCTCATGGGCGGCGTGCGCGGCCAGCCGCGCCCCGGAAGCCCCGATCGGATGCCCCAGGGCGATCGCCCCGCCATGGATGTTGCACTTTTCCAGGGGGTAGTCCAAATCCTTGAGCGACTGCACGGCAACGGAACCGAAGGCCTCGTTGATCTCGATGAAGTCCAGGTCGGCCGTGCCCCAGCCGGCTTTGCCGAGGGCATTCATGATCGCGTGCGAAGGCTGTGAATGCAGGGAGTTGTCCGGTCCGGCAACCTGGCCCGGCTTCCCGACGACGGCCAGGTACTCCAGGCCGTGTTCGTCGGCGTAGGCGCGGGAAGCGAGCACCAGTGCGGTGGCGCCGTCGGACAGGGGAGAAGAGTTGCCGGCCGTGATGGTTCCGTCCGTAACGAATGCGGCGCGCAGCCCGGCGAGCGACTCCACGGAGGTGTTGGGGCGCACGCCCTCGTCGGTGTCCACCACCAGTGGATCGCCCTTCCGCTGCTTCACGCTGACCGGGGCGATTTCGCCGTCGAACGTTCCGTTCTTTGCCGCGAGGGCCGCGCGTTGGTGGGACTGTGCGGCCACGTTGTCCTGGGAGGTCCGGTCGATGCCCAGGGTGAGGTTGCGCGTCTCGGTGGACAACCCCATGGACTCGCCGTCGAAGGCGTCGGTCAAACCGTCGTGGGCGGCTGCGTCCAGTGCCTGGATGGAGCCGTAGGTCCATCCCTGCCGGGACCCGGGGAGCAGGTGCGGTGCCCGGCTCATGGATTCCTGGCCGCCGGCCACCACCACGGCTGCTTCGCCGGCACGGATCATGCGGGCGGCGTCGATCACGGCGGTGAGCCCGGAGAGGCATACCTTATTGACCGTCACGGCGGGGACGTTCCAGCCGATCCCGGCGCCGATGGAGCTTTGCCGCGCAGGGTTTTGGCCGGCACCCGCCTGCAGTACCTGGCCCATGATCACGGCTTCCACATCGGCTGCATCAATGCCGCTGGCCGCCAAGGCAGCCCTGATGGCGTGGGCGCCGAGGTCCACCGCCGTCAGGCTGGACAGTTGGCCGTTGATGCGGCCCTGCGGGGTCCGCGCTGCTGCAAGGATGACAACGTCACTGTTGTCAGGAGAGTTGCCCATGGTCATCACTTTCAATCCGGTTCAGGTGTAAGCCACCAAGGCTATCGTGAGCCTGGTCACCCATATACTCAAACGCCGAATCGCCTGTGTGCATTCCGGCGTCCCGGTTGCGGCAGGAATCCTCCCCTCCGGGCGGGAGGCCGCGGCAGGCGGGGAGAGGTCCCCATCCCGGCATTGTGCACGACGGCGGCGCCTTGCGTAGGGTGGTGGGCGAGGCTTTCCAGGGGACACCGGTTCCGGGGCCGTGACGGACGGAGCGAGAACATGAAGACGACATTTGCCGCAGCAGCCCTTGCCGCCGTTGCCGCGCTCACCGGCTGCTCGGTATCGACACCGTCGCCGGCGGACTCAACTCAGCCGTCCGCTTCGCCCTCGGTCCGGTCCAGCGATGGCAGCACGCCCCGTGCGTCAGCAACGTCAACAGGCGCCGGCAACGCGGCTGCGGGTACCAAAGAAGCCTGTGAACTCTTCAACACATTGTTCGCGGACTATGCTGCCGTTTCCCCCACCGATGCAAAAGGCTACGAGGACGTCTACCTGAAGGCCCAAGACGCCAAAGCCACGGTTTCCGGCGACCTTGAGGGACTCTTCGCCTCGCTCAGCCTGCTTGCGATCGACCACTCGGCTGCCGCTGAGTCCGGCGGCACGCCCGCCCAGGAGTCCAAGGACGCCGTGCGTGACGCCGTCTTCGCCAACTCGGGAACCTGCACGGCGGAAGGCGTCACGCTGCGCCTGTAGGGTGCCCGGTGCACAGCGCGAAAACAGGTGCTTGCAATCCGGCCGGATGTGGGGTAGACACGTAGGTTGTTTTGCCGTATCGTAGATATTTGCGTCTTCCCTGTTTACCTTCAGCCTTCATATAGCGGTGGGCTTTGCCTGGCAGCTGGCAATTAACGTGCCGTGACAACGTCACAGCATCGTCAGCGCGGGTCCCGGGTCATATAGCGGAACCGGATGGTAGCGCTGCGGAGTCACTCCGCAGGGTGCACAGCGGGGGAGATCTGAAAACGCCTGAAGGTCTGTGGAAGGATCCCTCTTGGTCGCCTCGAGCACCTCTAATAACGAAACCGCTAACACCGCCGACAGCACTGATGGTGCCACTCGCCGGCTCTCATTCGCAAAGATTCACGAACCTCTTGACGTTCCGAATCTGCTTGCCCTGCAGACAGACAGCTTCGACTGGCTGGTCGGCAATGAGCGCTGGCAGGCACGCGTGGCAAAGGCTGTCGAAGAAAACGATCTCAGCGTCGCCACCACGTCCGGCCTGTCGGACATCTTTGAAGAGATCTCCCCGATTGAGGACTTCCAGGGCACCATGTCCCTGAGCTTCTCCGATCCGGAGTTCGCTGACCCCAAGTACACAATGGCCGAGTGCAAGGACCGGGACGCAACGTACTCGGCTCCGCTGTACGTGAAGGCCGAGTTCATGAACAACAACACGGGCGAAATCAAGCAGCAGACCGTGTTCATGGGCGACTTCCCGCTGATGACCGAGAAGGGTACCTTCGTGGTCAACGGCACCGAGCGTGTCGTCGTCTCACAGCTGGTCCGTTCGCCGGGCGCCTACTTCGAGCGCGCCGCTGACAAGACCAGCGACAAGGACATCTTCACCGCCAAGATCATCCCGTCCCGCGGTGCCTGGTTCGAGCTCGAGATCGACAAGCGCGACCAGGTAGGTGTCCGCCTTGACCGCAAGCGCAAGCAGTCCGTGACCGTCCTGCTGAAGGCCCTCGGCTGGACCGAAGGCCAGATCCTCGAAGAGTTCGGCCAGTACGACTCCATGCGGGCAACCCTGGAGAAGGACGCCACCGAGACCCGCGAAGACGCCCTGCTGGACATCTACCGCAAGCTGCGTCCGGGCGAGCCGCCCACCGTCGAGGCTGCCCAGTCCCTGCTGGACAACCTGTACTTCAACTCCAAGCGCTACGATCTGGCCAAGGTTGGCCGCTACAAGATCAACCGCAAGCTCGGCATCGACCGCTCCCTTGGTGACAAGGAAGCCTCGGTCCTGCACGTTGAAGACATCGTTGCCATGATCAAGTTCCTCGTCGCGCTGCACGCCGGCGAGAAGACCATCAAGGGCACCCGCGATGGCCAGGAAGTGGACCTGCGCGTCGAAATCGACGACATCGACCACTTCGGCAACCGCCGCATCCGCGCCGTCGGCGAGCTCATCGAGAACCAGGTCCGCACCGGCCTGTCCCGCATGGAGCGCGTCGTCCGCGAGCGTATGACCACCCAGGACGTCGAGGCCATCACGCCGCAGACCCTGATCAACATCCGCCCTGTGGTTGCAGCCATCAAGGAGTTCTTCGGAACGTCCCAGCTGTCCCAGTTCATGGACCAGAACAACCCGCTCTCGGGCCTGACCCACAAGCGCCGCCTGTCCGCGCTTGGCCCGGGTGGTCTGTCCCGTGACCGTGCCGGCATGGAAGTCCGTGACGTGCACCCGTCCCACTACGGACGTATGTGCCCCATCGAAACTCCTGAAGGCCCGAACATCGGCCTGATCGGTTCGCTGGCGTCCTACGGCCGGATCAACCCGTTCGGTTTCATCGAAACCCCGTACCGGCTGGTCAAGGACGGCGTCGTGTCCGACGACGTCCAGTACCTGACGGCCGACGACGAGGCCGAGGTGCTGATCGCGCAGGCCAACGCCCCGCTGGACGAGAACAACAAGTTCGCCGAGGACACTGTCCTGGTCCGTGCCCGCGGTGGTGGAGGCGAGCCCGTCCTGGTTCCCGCCGCCGACGTCGAGTTCATGGACGTCTCCCCGCGCCAGATGGTGTCCGTGGCAACCGCCCTGATCCCGTTCCTGGAGCACGACGACGCCAACCGTGCACTCATGGGTGCCAACATGCAGCGCCAGGCCGTGCCGCTGGTCCGTTCCGAGGCCCCGTTCGTGGGTACCGGCATGGAACGCGCCGCCGCCGTCGACGCAGGTGACGTTGTCATCGCCAAGAAGGCCGGTGTGGTCACCGAGGTTTCCGCCGAGCTCGTCATCATGCTCAACGACGACGGTACCGAGACCAACTACCGCATCAACAAGTTCGCCCGTTCCAACCAGGGCAACTGCTACAACCACCGCGTCCTGGTGAACGAAGGCCAGCGCCTGGAAGTCGGCGGCATCATCGCCGACGGCCCGGCAACGGACCAGGGTGAACTTGCACTCGGCAAGAACCTGCTCGTGGCATTCATGTCCTGGGAAGGCCACAACTTCGAGGACGCCATCATCCTCTCGCAGCGCATCGTTGCCGAGGACGTCCTCTCCTCCATCCACATCGAGGAGCACGAGATCGATGCCCGCGACACCAAGCTTGGTGCCGAGGAGATCACCCGTGACATCCCCAACGTGTCCGAGGAAGTCCTGGCCGGCCTGGACGAGCGCGGCATCATCCACATCGGTGCCGAGGTTGAAGCAGGCGACATCCTGGTCGGAAAGGTCACCCCGAAGGGTGAAACCGAACTGACCCCGGAAGAGCGCCTGCTGCGCGCCATCTTCGGTGAGAAGTCCCGCGAAGTGCGCGACACCTCCCTGAAGGTGCCGCACGGCGAGTCCGGCACCGTCATCGGCGTCCGCGTCTTCGACCGCGACAACGACGACGAGCTGCCCCGGGCGTGAACCAGCTGGTCCGCGTCTACGTGGCCGCCAAGCGCAAGATCACCGACGGCGACAAGCTCGCCGGCCGCCACGGCAACAAGGGCGTTATCTCCAAGATCCTCCCGGTCGAGGACATGCCCTTCCTTGCCGACGGCACCCCCGTTGACATCGTCCTGAACCCGCTGGGTGTTCCGGGCCGCATGAACGTGGGCCAGGTGCTCGAAACGCACCTCGGCTGGGTTGCCAAGACCGGCTGGAAGATCGAAGGCGAGCCCGAGTGGGTCAAGCAGCTGCCGAACCTGCCGCGCGAGAGTGGCCCCACCACTGTTGCCACGCCGGTGTTCGACGGTGCCCGCGAAGAGGAAATCACGGGCCTGCTGGATTCCACCAACGTGACCCGTGACGGCGACCGCCTGATCAACTCCTCGGGCAAGACCCGCTTGTTTGACGGCCGCTCCGGCGAACCGTTCCCGGATCCGATCTCGGTCGGCTACATGTACATCCTGAAGCTCCACCACCTGGTGGACGACAAGATCCACGCGCGCTCCACCGGCCCGTACTCCATGATCACGCAGCAGCCGCTGGGTGGTAAGGCACAGTTCGGTGGCCAGCGCTTCGGTGAAATGGAAGTGTGGGCGCTCGAAGCTTATGGCGCCGCCTACACGCTCCAGGAGCTCCTTACGATCAAGTCGGATGACATCCACGGCCGCGTGAAGGTCTACGAAGCGATCGTCAAGGGCGAGAACATCCCCGAGCCGGGTGTTCCCGAATCCTTCAAGGTCTTGATCAAGGAAATGCAGTCGCTGTGCCTGAACGTGGAAGTGCTTTCCACGGACGGAACCACAATTGAAATGCGTGACTCTGATGACGCAGTCTTCACGGCTGCGGAAGAACTGGGCATCGATCTGTCTCGCGCAGAGCCCAGCTCCGTAGAAGAGGTCTAGCAGGAGGCTGACGACGGCGGGTGACCACCCGCCGTCGTACGCCCCCTCCCTCCTCCCGCACCCAGGGCGCCCGGTGGTTGAGCTGTCGAAACCCCGGCGCCGTCAAGACTTCAGAATTTAGAGAACAAGAGAGAACAGGGACCATATGTCCAGCGAATCCTCCTTCGGCCTCATGCAGATCGGCCTCGCCACCGCGGAAGACATCCGCGGCTGGTCGTACGGCGAGGTTAAGAAGCCGGAAACCATCAACTACCGCACGCTCAAGCCCGAGAAGGACGGCCTCTTCTGCGAGAAGATCTTCGGCCCGTCCCGGGACTGGGAGTGCTACTGCGGCAAGTACAAGCGCGTGCGCTTCAAGGGCATCATCTGTGAGCGCTGTGGCGTCGAAGTCACCCGCGCCAAGGTCCGCCGTGAGCGCATGGGCCACATCGAGCTGGCCGCTCCCGTCACGCACATCTGGTACTTCAAGGGTGTTCCGTCCCGCCTGGGCTACCTCCTTGACCTGGCTCCGAAGGACCTCGAAAAGGTCATCTACTTCGCCGCCTACATGATCACCAGCGTCGACGAGGCCGCCCGCCACGAGGAACTGCCCAACCTGCAGGTTGAGCACGACATCGAGAAGAAGCAGCTGATCGACAACCGCGACGCCGACATCGCCGCGATCGCCCGCGACCTCGAAGGCGAAATCGCACGCCTCGAGGGCGAAGGCGCCAAGGCAGCGGACAAGAAGAAGGCCCGCGACTCCGCCGACCGCCAGATGGCCAACGTGCGCAAGCGCGCCGACGCCGACATCGAGCGCCTCGAGCAGGTCTGGGACCGCTTCAAGAACCTCAAGGTCGCGGACCTCGAAGGTGACGAAGGCCTGTACCGCGAACTGCGCGACCGCTACGGCATGTACTTCGAAGGCTCCATGGGTGCCGAGGCCATCAAGAAGCGTCTTGAGAACTTCGACATGCAGGCTGAGTCCGACCTGCTGCGCGACATCATCGCCAACGGCAAGGGCCAGCGCAAGACCCGCGCCCTCAAGCGCCTGAAGGTGGTCAACGCGTTCCTGACCACCAACAACAGCCCGCTCGGCATGGTGCTCGACGCCGTCCCGGTGATCCCGCCGGAACTGCGCCCGATGGTCCAGCTGGACGGTGGCCGCTTCGCGACCTCCGACCTGAACGACCTCTACCGCCGCGTGATCAACCGGAACAACCGCCTCAAGCGCCTGCTTGACCTTGGTGCTCCGGAGATCATCGTCAACAACGAGAAGCGCATGCTTCAGGAAGCTGTTGACAGCCTCTTCGACAACGGCCGCCGCGGCCGTCCGGTCACCGGACCGGGCAACCGTCCGCTGAAGTCCCTGAGCGACATGCTCAAGGGCAAGCAGGGCCGTTTCCGCCAGAACCTCCTCGGCAAGCGCGTCGACTACTCCGGCCGTTCGGTCATCGTCGTCGGCCCGCAGCTGAAGCTGCACCAGTGCGGCCTGCCCAAGCAGATGGCCCTGGAGCTCTTCAAGCCGTTCGTGATGAAGCGCCTGGTTGACCTCAACCACGCCCAGAACATCAAGTCGGCCAAGCGGATGGTGGAGCGCTACCGCCCGCAGGTCTGGGACGTTCTCGAAGAGATCATCACCGAACACCCGGTGCTGCTCAACCGTGCACCTACCCTGCACCGCCTGGGCATCCAGGCGTTCGAGCCGCAGCTTGTTGAAGGCAAGGCAATCCAGCTGCACCCGCTGGTTTGTGGCGCGTTCAACGCAGACTTCGACGGTGACCAGATGGCAGTCCACCTGCCGCTGAGCCCCGAGGCGCAGGCTGAGGCCCGCATCCTGATGCTGTCCTCGAACAACATCCTGAAGCCCTCCGACGGACGCCCGGTCACCCTGCCCTCGCAGGATATGATCATCGGCCTCTACCACCTGACCACCAAGCGCAAGGGTTCAGCCGGTGAAGGCCGCATCTTCGGTTCGGTTTCGGAAGCCATCATGGCGTTCGACGCCCGCGAGCTGCACCTGAACTCGCAGGTCAAGATCCGGCTCGAAGGCTTCGTGCCCTACGCCGGCTGGGAAGCTCCGGAAGGCTGGGAGCAGGGTCAGCCCGCTCTCGTCCAGACCTCCCTGGGCCAGGTCCTCTTCAACGAGACCCTGCCCGAGGACTACCCCTGGGTCGAGGCTGTTGCCGACAAGGGCGAACTGTCCCGGATCGTCAACGACCTCGCCGAGCGCTACCCGAAGGTCGTCACCGCGGCAACGCTGGACAACCTGAAGGACGCCGGTTTCTACTGGGCCACCCGCTCAGGCGTCACGGTTGCCATCTCCGACATCGAGGTCCCGGCTGCCAAGCCGGAAATCCTTGCCGGTTACGAGGAACGGGCCGCCAAGATCCAGGGCCAGTACGACAAGGGCCTGATCGACGACGACGAGCGTCGCCAGGAACTGATCGAGATCTGGAACAAGGCCACCAACGACATCGCCTCGGTGATGCGCGAGAGCCTCTCACCGATGAACACCATCAACCGCATGGTGTCCTCCGGTGCACGTGGTAACTGGATGCAGGTCCGCCAGATCGCGGGTATCCGTGGCCTGGTGGCCAACCCGAAGGGTGAGATCATCCCGCGCCCCATCAAGTCCTCCTACCGTGAGGGCCTGTCGGTGCTGGAATACTTCATCGCCACGCACGGTGCCCGTAAGGGCCTGGCCGATACCGCCCTGCGTACCGCCAACTCGGGTTACCTGACCCGTCGCCTGGTGGACGTCTCGCAGGATGTCATCGTCCGTGAAGAAGACTGCGGCACCGAGCGCGGCTTGGTCACGCCCATCGCCGTCGCCGATTCCAACGGTGAGCTCGTCCTGGACGAGAACGTCGAGAACAGCGCCTACGCCCGTACGCTGGCCGTCGACGTCGTGGACTCCGAGGGCAATGTCCTCGCAGCCGCCGGCACCGACTGCGGCGACGTCGTCATCGCGGAACTCTTCAAGGCAGGCATCACCGAGGTCAAGGTCCGCTCGGTCCTCACCTGTGAGTCCAGCGTCGGCACCTGCGCCCTGTGCTACGGCCGTTCGCTGGCCACCGGCAAGACCGTGGACATCGGCGAGGCCGTGGGCATCATTGCCGCACAGTCCATCGGTGAACCCGGTACCCAGCTGACCATGCGTACGTTCCACACCGGTGGTGCAGTTTCCGCCGGCGGTGGCGACGACATCACCCAGGGTCTGCCCCGTATCCAGGAGCTCTTCGAAGCCCGTACTCCGAAGGGTGTCGCGCCGATTGCCGAAGCAGCCGGCCGCATCACCATCGAAGAGTCCGAGCGCCAGATGCGCCTGGTCATCACCCCGGATGACGGAACGGAAGAGATCGCTTACCCGGTCCTGCGCCGTTCACGCCTGCTCATCGAAGACGGTGACCACGTCACCGTTGGCCAGAAGCTGATCAACGGTCCCGTGGACCCCAAGCAGGTCCTGCGCATCATGGGTCCGCGTGCCGCCCAGAAGTTCCTGGTGGACGAGGTCCAGGGCGTCTACCGCAGCCAGGGCATCGGTATCCACGACAAGCACGTCGAGGTTATCGTCCGCCAGATGCTGCGGCGCGTCACGGTCATCGAGTCCGGTGAATCGGACTTGCTGCCCGGCGAGCTCGCCGAGCGGAGCCGGTTCGAGGAGGCCAACCGCCGCGTTGTGTCCGAGGGCAAGACTCCGGCTTCCGGACGTCCTGAGCTCATGGGCATCACCAAGGCGTCGCTGGCCACCGAGTCCTGGCTCTCGGCCGCTTCCTTCCAGGAGACCACCCGCGTCCTGACGCAGGCGGCCATGGAAGGCAAGAGCGATCCGCTGCTTGGCCTGAAGGAGAACGTCATCATCGGTAAGCTGATCCCCGCCGGCACGGGCCTCCCGCGCTACACGGAGGTCACGGTCGAGCCCACTGAAGAAGCGAAGGCCAACCTGTTCACCGGCCCCAGTGCATTCAGCGATTTCTCGTACGACACCCTGGGCGGTGACGGAGTTCCCGAGTTCCACGCCATCCCGCTGGATGACTACGACCTCGGCAACGACTTCCGCTAACCAGCAGAAGCCGGCTTAGCCGAAAGGGATGGTCCCGCACCGCACGGTGGGGACCATCCCCCTTAACCCGTCGATTAAGGCCTGGACACTGTCCGTGGTAGACTGGTTACCAATTGTTATTGTGGCAGTGGATGAGTGCGCCGGTATCAGCTGAAAGGTTGGACCAGAGCGACGTTTCCGGTTTGCAGGGTTCTTGTGCAACGTATGCCACATTTTTGCATGCCTAGGGACTGATGGGATCGCAAGCTCCTTCCCGGTATGCGATCCGACTATTAAAGGCTTCGCCTTCGCCGCCATGAAGATCCTCTTCAGGGCTCGGGCGGCGGGGCAACGCAACAAGAGAGTGGCCGGAAACAGCCACTCCGGATAAAACGGAGAACACGAGAGTGCCTACGATTAACCAGCTGGTCCGCAAGGGCCGCACGCCTAAGGTCTCAAAGACCAAGGCTCCCGCGCTTAAGGGCAGCCCCATGCGCCGCGGTGTTTGCACCCGCGTTTACACCACCACCCCGAAGAAGCCGAACTCGGCTCTGCGTAAGGTGGCGCGTGTTCGCCTCAACGGCGGCGTGGAAGTCACCGCCTACATCCCCGGTGTTGGCCACAACCTGCAGGAGCACTCCATTGTGCTCGTCCGCGGTGGTCGTGTTAAGGACCTCCCCGGTGTCCGCTACAAGATCGTCCGTGGCGCCCTTGATACCCAGGGCGTGAAGAACCGTAAGCAGGCCCGCAGCCGCTACGGCGCAAAGATGGAGAAGAAGTAATATGCCTCGCAAGGGTCCGGCCCCCAAGCGGCCGCTCGTTTCGGATCCGGTTTACGGCTCCCCGCTGGTAACCCAGCTCATCAACAAGGTGCTTGTTGACGGCAAGAAGTCCACTGCAGAGCGCATCGTCTACGGTGCCCTCGAAGGCGCACGCGCCAAGTCCGGTGGCGACCCCGTCGCAGCGCTGAAGAAGGCCATGGACAACGTCAAGCCTTCGCTTGAAGTTCGCTCCCGCCGCGTCGGTGGCGCCACCTACCAGGTCCCGGTTGAGGTCAAGCCGGGCCGCTCCACCGCACTCGCCCTGCGCTGGCTGGTTGGCTACTCCAAGGCCCGCCGTGAAAAGACGATGACCGAGCGCCTCCAGAACGAAATCCTGGATGCGTCCAACGGTCTCGGTGCCGCTGTGAAGCGTCGCGAAGACACCCACAAGATGGCCGAGTCCAACAAGGCCTTCGCACACTACCGCTGGTAATACTCCCCGGGCGCCGCCGGCTCAACAGAGCCGGCGGCGAACGTGTAGTCCATCCCAAAAGGAGACCCCGTGGCACAGGACGTGCTTACCGACCTTAGTAAGGTCCGCAACATCGGCATCATGGCCCACATTGATGCCGGCAAGACCACCACAACCGAGCGCATCCTGTTCTACACGGGTGTGAACCACAAGATCGGCGAAACGCACGACGGCGCTTCGACCACTGACTGGATGGAACAGGAAAAGGAACGCGGCATCACCATCACGTCTGCCGCCGTGACCTGCTTCTGGGAGAACAACCAGATCAACATCATCGACACCCCCGGCCACGTTGACTTCACGGTTGAGGTTGAGCGCTCCCTGCGCGTCCTCGACGGTGCAGTTGCCGTCTTTGATGGCAAGGAAGGCGTTGAGCCGCAGTCGGAAACCGTTTGGCGCCAGGCTGACAAGTACAACGTTCCGCGTATCTGCTTCGTCAACAAGATGGACAAGCTCGGTGCTGACTTCTACTTCACCGTAGACACCATCATCAGCCGCCTCGGTGCCAAGCCGCTGGTCATGCAGCTGCCCATCGGTGCCGAGAACGACTTCATCGGCGTCGTCGACCTGCTTTACATGCGTGCCCTGGTTTGGCCGGGCGACGCCAAGGGCGACGTGACCATGGGTGCCAAGTACGAAATCCGCGAGATCCCTGCCGATCTGCAGGAAAAGGCTGAAGAGTACCGCGCGAACCTCGTTGAGACGGTCGCCGAGTCCTCTGAGGAACTCATGGAGAAGTACCTCGAGGGCGAAGAGATCTCGATCGACGAGCTCAAGGCCGGCATCCGCAAGATGACCATCAACTCCGAGCTGTACCCGATCTTCTGTGGCTCCGCCTTCAAGAACCGCGGCGTCCAGCCGATGCTCGACGCTGTGGTGGACTACCTGCCGAACCCGCTCGACGTCCCCCCGATGGTCGGCCACGATCCTCGCGACGAAGAGAAGGAACTGACCCGCAAGCCTTCCTCGGAAGAGCCCTTCTCGGCTCTGGCCTTCAAGATTGCGGCCCACCCCTTCTTCGGCCAGCTCACCTTCATCCGCGTGTACTCCGGTCACGTGGAAGCAGGCGCCCAGGTGGTCAACTCCACCAAGGGCAAGAAGGAGCGCATCGGCAAGCTGTTCCAGATGCACGCCAACAAGGAAATGCCCGTCGAGGGCGCTACCGCCGGCCACATCTATGCAGCCATCGGTCTGAAGGACACCACCACGGGCGACACCCTGTGCGATGCCAACAACCAGATCGTGCTCGAGTCCATGAGCTTCCCGGAGCCCGTGATCTCGGTTGCCATCGAGCCGAACACCAAGGGTGACCAGGAGAAGCTCTCCACGGCCATCCAGAAGCTCTCCGCTGAGGACCCCACCTTCCAGGTGTCCCTCAACGAAGACACCGGCCAGACCATCATCGCCGGCATGGGCGAGCTCCACCTGGACATCCTGGTGGACCGCATGCGCCGCGAATTCAAGGTCGAGGCCAACGTGGGCAAGCCCCAGGTTGCTTACCGCGAAACCATCAAGCGCGCCGTCGAACGCCACGACTACACGCACAAGAAGCAGACCGGTGGTTCGGGCCAGTTCGCAAAGATCCAGATCGCGATCGAGCCGCTGGACACCGCCGAGGGCGAGCTGTACGAGTTTGAGAACAAGGTCACCGGTGGCCGCGTTCCGCGCGAGTACATCCCGTCCGTTGACGCGGGCATCCAGGATGCGCTGAACGACGGCGTCCTGGCCGGCTACCCGGTTGTCGGCATCAAGGCCACGCTGATTGACGGCGCGTACCACGATGTTGACTCTTCGGAAATGGCGTTCAAGATCGCCGGCCGCATGGCTTTCAAGGAAGCTGCGCGCAAGGCGAACCCGGTTCTGCTTGAGCCGCTGATGGATGTCGAGGTCCGCACCCCTGAGGAATACATGGGTGAAGTTATCGGTGACCTCAACTCCCGCCGTGGCCAGATGCAGTCCATGGAAGATGCACAGGGCGTCAAGGTCATCCGTGCGCACGTTCCGTTGTCCGGCATGTTCGGCTACATCGGTGACCTGCGCTCGAAGACCCAGGGCCGTGCTGTGTACTCCATGACGTTCAACAGCTACGCCGAGGTCCCGAAGGCAGTTGCCGACGAGATCATCCAGAAGACCCGCGGCGAGTAGTCCTTCGGACTTTTCGCAGCGAAAAACTCGGGTGCGCTTGCCGGTTACGGAAAGCACAGCCGGTGCAGGTGGCCGGGGTTCGGTCGGATTCGTCCGGTCAAGCCGGTTCCCGGCCATCTGCACGAACAGGCTCTAGGGACTAGTATTAGTTCCTGAATCTGCAATTTCACCAATCCAAAGCCCCCCAAGTAGACTTACCTGAGTTTCTGCCGCGACAAGAGCGGCAGGAGGGTATGTCATTTGAAAACGTTCTAGGAGGAACCTGTGGCAAAGGCAAAGTTCGAGCGGACTAAGCCGCACGTCAACATCGGCACCATTGGTCACGTTGACCACGGTAAGACGACGCTGACGGCCGCCATTTCCAAGGTGCTGTACGACAAGTACCCGACTCTCAACGAGAAGCGTGACTTCGCGTCGATCGACTCTGCACCCGAAGAGCGTCAGCGCGGTATTACCATCAACATCTCCCACGTGGAGTACCAGACCGAGAAGCGTCACTACGCACACGTTGACGCCCCCGGCCACGCTGACTACATCAAGAACATGATCACCGGTGCTGCCCAGATGGACGGCGCAATCCTCGTGGTTGCCGCTACCGACGGCCCAATGGCTCAGACCCGCGAGCACGTTCTGCTGGCCCGCCAGGTTGGTGTGCCCTACCTGCTGGTCGCGCTGAACAAAGCCGACATGGTTGACGACGAAGAGCTCCTCGACCTCGTCGAAATGGAAGTTCGCGAGCTCCTCAGCTCGCAGGGCTTCGATGGCGACAACGCTCCGGTTGTCCGCGTCTCCGGCCTGAAGGCCCTGGAAGGCGACCCCGAGTGGGTCAAGTCCGTTGAGGACCTGATGGCTGCAGTCGACGAGTCCGTTCCGGACCCCGTACGTGACCGCGACAAGCCGTTCCTGATGCCGATCGAAGACGTCTTCACCATCACCGGTCGTGGCACCGTTGTTACGGGCCGCGCCGAGCGTGGAACCCTCGCCATCAACTCCGAGGTCGAGATCGTCGGCATCCGCCCGGTCCAGAAGACCACGGTTACCGGTATCGAGATGTTCCACAAGCAGCTCGACGAAGCATGGGCCGGCGAGAACTGTGGCCTCCTGCTCCGCGGTCTGAAGCGCGACGATGTCGAGCGTGGCCAGGTTGTCGTCAAGCCGGGTTCCATCACCCCGCACACCGACTTCGAGGCCAACGTCTACATCCTCTCCAAGGACGAAGGCGGACGTCACAACCCGTTCTACTCCAACTACCGCCCGCAGTTCTACTTCCGCACCACGGACGTAACCGGCGTTATCACCCTGCCCGAGGGCACGGAAATGGTTATGCCCGGCGACAACACTGAGATGACCGTTGCGCTCATCCAGCCCATCGCAATGGAAGAGGGCCTCGGCTTCGCAATCCGTGAAGGCGGCCGCACCGTTGGTTCGGGACGTGTCACCAAGATCATCAAGTAGTTTCTGCTGATCACGGACCATCCGAATCCTTGATTCGGTAATCCACAGGAAACCCCGCTGCCCAGTGCAGCGGGGTTTTCTTTTGCTACCATTTATCCAGTCGTTGGATAAATAAATGGGGACCGTTGTCTTATGGAAGAAGGCCCGACATGAGGGACGAGTCGTATGCCGCAGGGTACCGCGCCGGTCATCTGCAGGGGTGGCTGGACGCCATGGCTCAAGTAGACCAAATGCGGCGTCCGGCCAGTGCGGACCAACCCGCGGCGCAGGAAGTGAACCCGGCGCGGGTCTCTGTGGACGCGGCTCCTCCTGTGCTTCCGCCAGTTGCCGGAACGCTCGCCGCGGCAGCCGCTTTCGGGCAGCCCGCACCGGCATCCTCCGCACTGACCCGGCAGGCCGACGCCGACCGGTTGGGAATCGTCTCCGGCCCCGGACGGGCGGTACCGCCGCGGCCCGCCGCGCCAATGCCAGCGGCCGCCCGCGCGGTGCCGCGCGCCGGCACGCCGGCCGAGCGCCAGGCGCGCCGGGAACGCCGGGACCGGCAGAACATCAACATCACGCTCTACGTTGCCAGCCTGCTCCTGGTGGCGGCTGCGGCACTCTTCGTTGGGAGCAGTCTGCCACCGATGCTGCGCTTCGCCGGTGTTGGAGCCGTCACCGCAATGTTCTACTGCCTCGGGTTCGCGTTGCATGCAAAGGTGGCCCGGCTAAGGCCCGCCGCCGTTGCCTTTACCGGCACCGGGCTGGCACTGGTGCCGGTTACGGGCCTGGCACTGTACAACTTTGCCTGGCATGACGGGCCCGCCACCTGCTTGCTGACGTCCCTAGTGGGGACCGCCGCCTATGTGGCGGCCGCCATCAGGCTGGAAAGTAAAGTCCTGACCTACCTGTCTCTGACGTTCGTGGTGTCGAGTGCGTGGTCGGGGGTTGCTGTCCTCGGAGGAGCACTCGTTTGGTACTTCGCGGCCATGATCAGTGTGGCCGTGGCCTTCACGCTGTTGTCGCATCTGCGCCCGTCATGGCTGCCGTTGATCTTCGCCGGGCCGCTTGCCGCACTGCACCCCTATGTGGTGCCAGGTGTCGGGGCTGCGGCCACGTTATCGCCGTTCCTGCCCGCTGGCCCGGGATTGACCAAGGCAGAGTATGCGCTCGTCCTCGGCGCCTGCGGGGCATACTTCGCCGTGTTTGCAGTGGCCATGGCCGGTCTGCGGCTGGCCTACCTCAGGGCCGCAAGGGTCGCTCTGACAATCGCGGCCGCCGTCGGGATCTGGCACGTCTCAGGTCGCGGGACGGTCGCCCTGTTCACCCTTGCCGTCGTGGTCGGCGCCCAGTCAGTGGCAGTGGCATACATGGGCGCACGCCTTGACGGCTGGATCACGCGGGCAGCAGGAGCGTCCGGCGGGCACCAACGGACGGTCGACGCCGGACCGCTGGCGGCTCCGGCACGTTGGCGGCGTGACGCGTTCGTCACGTTTGGCATCCAGTTCGCGGCCACGGCCGGCTATGCGCTGGCCGTCGTCGTCGCGGGCTTCTTCCCACCGACTCAAACATCTGCAAGTCCTGTGCCACTGTGGCTTCCAGTTTTCCTGAGCCTTGTGACGGGCTTCGCGCTGGCTGCCAGGCTGCGAGGCCGCGCCGAGACCGCCCCGGTGCCGGCACTGTTGCTGGCAGCCGTCGTCAGCCATCACCTCGGTGAGGGCGTGTTTGCGCTGCTGCTCGCCCTGGCCACCGGCTTTTGGGCAGCCAGGGCCTACGCAGCGGACGGGGCGCTGCGGCACCGCATGGTGCTCAACGCACGCCTGGCCTGCACGGTACTGGCTCCCGCGCTGGCAGCAGCCGTGACCGACGGCGACGGGCAGGACCGGGCCATATGGTTCACGTGGCTGATCGCGGCTGCCGTGCAGCAACTTCTCTCTGCGGCGATGCAGCGTTTCGGAATGAGCCCCATGGCGCCCGCCGTGAGCCTGGTGGGCTTCACGCTTCTCGGGCTTGGAAGCATCGCCGGCCTCTCGTCACTTGCGGGCCCCGGGTCCCAGGGGCTGGTGTGGGCGGCCGTGCTGATCCAGCTCGCTGCTGCACTCGTGACCGGCGTGTTGCTGACCGGCAAACCTGCGGATTGGCGCAACTGGCGGCCCGGCACCGGGGAGGTCCTGGCGCCCGTGGTGGCCGCGATGCTTGCGGCGTTCGCGTTTGACAGGGTCACGGAGGGGGCCGGCAACCTGGTCCTCTTGCTGCTGCTGGCATACTTTGTGGCGTCCGCGCCCAGGCTCCCGGCGCTGGAGCACCGGTGGGCTTATTGGTGGGCAGCCCGGGCAACAGGAACCGTTCTGGTGTTGACGGCGTTCTCGCAGTTGCAGCACAGTACCGGCAGCCTTGTTATCGGCGGGGAGGCGCTGCATCCGGCCGCCGTTCTCGTTGCCGCCCTCTTTGCCCAGCTGTCCCTGCCTTTGGCCGGGAAGATCCTGCGGCGGGCCCCCTCTGGCGTATTCTTCGATGCTGCCGGTGTCATCGTGCTGCAGCTGGCCGCCTGTGCCGTCCTGGCGTTCCAGGCCTCCGGGAGCTGGCAGCATCTTGCCGCCGTGTCCGGAGCTGCAGTTTCCGCCGCCTTGGCTGCCTACGTAATGCGGACAGAGCCGGCCGCTATGGTCCTTGTCCCTCTGTCCTTCCTGGCCCTCGCGGGCCTGTCGCTCGGAAATGCCCGGGTGGTAGAGGTTCTGCTGGGTGTCTTCGCAGTGTTTGCGGCCGTCATGGTGGCAGCGGTGCCCCGGCCCCGGAGCAAAGGGTGGTATTTCGTTGCCGCGCGCGTCCTCACTGCCGCCCTTGCCTTGGTGCTCAGCGGCGACGTGACGGCCTCACCCACTGCTGTATCCGTAACGTTTGCGTTCGTCCTAGCCGCACAGCATGTCATTCGCTGGTTGATGCGTTTCCGGCTCGCTGCCGTGCCCTTCCAGCAGGCTGCCGTGTGGATCACCCTTGCAGGCCAGGCCCTGCTGCCCCTGGCATACGCCGTGCAGCAGGGCGCGTTGCGGCTTGGCGCGTACTTTGGTGCTCCGCTGCCGGGCGGCGGGATCGGGATGGACGGCTCCCGCCGTTGGGTATTGCTTCTGGAGCTGGGGCTGCTGGTGGCGTCGGCCGCCGCAGCCCGCAGGCTGTTCGTTGCCCGGGGTGCGCTGTACTTCGGCGTTTACGGGCTGCTCTTGGGCGTATTGTCCCTCAGCCCGGTGGTTGCCTTCGGGGACGTGGCTGCCCTCAGCTTCACCGGGACAGCCGTCGTTCTTCTGCTCCTGGGCCTTGCGGCCGCCGCCGCCGGTCCGGAGTGGCGGCGGCGCAGTGCCTCTACGGACCCGGAGCGCCGATTGTGGCTCGCCGCTGCAGGAACATTCACTGTTGCGGCGTTGGCCGTGTCGCCCCGAACGTCCGACTGGGTTCCGGGCGCTGCCGTGCTGGCCGTTGCCGCGGTCCTGCTGACGGCTTCCCATGTGGAAGCGAGGCCGCTCCTCTATGCGCCGGCTGCAGTTGCTGTGCTCGGCGGAGCCTTCATGCTGGCTTCCGCGTGGCTGGGAGAATCCGGGGGCAATGGCCCGGGGGAGTGGGCGAGCTACCTGCATTGGCTGGCCGGCCCGGGCGTCGCGGCAGCGGGGCTTTATGCCGTGCGCCGGGCACGGTCCGCGGCGCTGGCGGATGACCCGTTCAGGCGCTGGTCCCTGGCCGGCGGCGCCTTCGCCGGCCTTCTCCTGGCAGCCCTTGCGGGCCTCTGCCGTGATGGAACTTCCTGGGCCGGTGTTGGGGTCCTCGTTGCCGCCGCCGCTGTTGCCGTCGTCGAAGCGACACCCCGCATGCGCAGGCCCGCGGCGGAGCTGGCCGGCATCGCGATCGTGGCTGCAGTCCAGCGGGCCGCCCTATTCGAGTTCAGCGCGGCCCGGGGACTCCTGCCCTGGCCTGCCGTTTCCCACGCGGACTCCTTCTGGGTGGCGCAGTGGTACATGCTGTCGGCGGCCGTGCTGGCCGGCCTGCGATATCTGGCGGGCAGTCCCACCATCGGCCGGCGCTATGCGTGTGCCGCTGCCGGGCTGCTCAGCCTGTCAGGGGCGGGCACAGTGTTCGGAGGCGAATCCTCGCAGCAGTTGTGGGTACTGGTATGGCTCGCCGTGCTTTTGGTCGCCGGGCTGGTCCTTGGTGACAGGCTCTTTGTCAGGTGGGGCGCGGCGGGGATTGCCGTCTGCGTCCTTTGGGCGATGCGGCAGTACACGTTTGCACTCCTGACCGTGGTGGCCGCCGGCCTTATTGCTTTTGCGGTCTGGCGCCTCAACCGTGGCACGGCTGGTCAGGACAAGGCCGGGAACGCGCCCTGATACTGTTTCAGCACTGAAAGGAGTCCATCATGGGGTGGCTTATTTTCCTGCTCATCGCGGTTGCCGTCGTTGCCGGGGCGTTCTGGGCTAAAAAGTATTTCCGGCACGAGATCGATCGCGCCAAACGGATCAACAGGTCCAACAAGAACCAGTAGTACCGTGCCGCGCAGGTTCGCTGGCATACCGTAGTCCTACTTTTCGGTATACCTAAATTCGCGCTATCCTCGTCTCATAGATGCCCGCAACGACGAGGACACGTGATGGCTGCTCCCACACTGACGGCCGGACCTGCCGCCCCCAAGGCCTGGTCCCGGCTCCTGCTGCTCGGACCTGCCTTCGTAGCGGCCATCGCGTACGTGGACCCGGGTAATGTCGCCGCCAACCTGACGGCCGGGGCCAACTTCGGGTACCTGCTTGTGTGGGTCCTCGTGGCCGCCAACGCCATGGCGGTGCTGATCCAGTACCAATCCGCGAAGCTTGGCCTCGCCACCGGCATGAGCCTGCCGGAAATCCTGGGCGAGCGGCTGGGTACGCGGCGCCGCCGCGCCTACTGGGCCCAGGCAGAGCTTGTGGCCGGGGCTACGGACATGGCCGAAGTGATCGGTGGCGCGGTGGCGCTGAACCTCCTTTTCGGAGTACCCCTGCTGGCCGGTGGATTCATCATCGGTGTTGCCTCCATGCTGTTGCTGACCCTTCAATCGCACCGCAGCCAGAAGTCCTTCGAGATCGCCATCCTGGTGCTCCTGGGAGTGATTGCGGTGGGGTTCGTCTCGGGCCTGTTTGTCAGCCCACCTGACGCGGGCGGTGCGCTGGCCGGCCTAGTCCCGCGGTTCGAGGGGACAGATACGGTTCTGCTGGCCGCCAGCATGCTCGGGGCAACGGTCATGCCGCACGCGATCTACTTGCACTCTGCCCTGGCGCGGGACCGCCATGGCTTCTCGCCTGATCCCGGGGTCCGGTCCAGGCTCATCCGGGCAACGCGCGTTGACGTCGCCGGTGCCCTGCTCCTTGCCGGAATCGTCAATATCGCCATGCTGCTGCTGGCCGCCACCAGCCTTCGCGGCGTGGAAGGAACCGACACCATTGCCGGGGCGCATGCCGCCGTGACGTCGGCGCTCGGGCCGGTGATCGGCGTCGTCTTTGCCGTAGGCCTGCTGGCCTCCGGCCTGGCATCCACCTCGGTGGGCTGCTACGCCGGAGCCACGATCATGGGCGGCCTCCTGAAGATGAGGGTGCCCCTCCTGGTCCGGCGGATCATCACCTTGATCCCGGCCCTGGTGGTCCTGGGTGCCGGGATAGAGCCGACGCTCGCCCTCGTCTTGAGCCAGGTGCTCCTCAGCTTCGGGATTCCGTTCGCGCTGATCCCCCTGATCCGGCTCACCGGCAGCCGTGAGGTGATGGGCATCCATGTGGATTCCCGGCCGCTGCGGATTGCCGGTTGGACCAGTGCGGCGCTGATCGTCGGACTGAACTGTGTCCTGATTGTCCTCACGGTGTCCGGACATGCCTGAGCCGGCGCCGGCGGCCGTGCGCTAGCTGTCCCGGCGTGCCCGGGCCCGGGAGAGGGCCTGGTACCAGTAGAAGGACTTTTTGGGGGTCCGTTCAAGGGTCTCGAAGTCCACATGCACCAGGCCGAAGCGCTGCGAGTAGCCGGCGGCCCACTCGAAGTTGTCCATCAGGGTCCACACGTAGTAGCCGCGCAGGTCCACGCCTTCGGCAACACCGCCGGGCGCCGTGGCCTCCAGTGCAGTTCCCAGGTGGGTTGCCAAGTAGTCCACCCGGTCGGCGTCGTCCAAAGTCTGGGATACGCGGTCGGGCTCGGGGAAGCTGGCCCCGCCTTCGGTGATGTACACCGGGGGCAGGGCATCACCGTAACGGTCCCGCATTTCCTGCAGCAGGATCCCCAGGTGGTGTGGCGCCACCGGCCAGCCGAAACCGGTGCTGCCGTACTCCGGATACCCCACTTCGTGGAAGGGAAGCTTCGCCAGTTCCTGGTGCATGTCCGCCGGCAGGGGCGTGATGCCGGGCCCCAGCGCCACCTTGACCGGGAAATAGTAGTTGAGCCCATAGAAATCCAGCGGCTGGTGGATGGTCTTCAGGTCTGCGTCGGAGATCCTGCCGATGGAACGCAGCCACGGCCTGGCATACAACGGCAGGGACGGGTAGCGGCCCAGCAGGACGGGGTCGGCATACAGCCGGTTCATCAGCAGGTCGTACAGGTGGGCGACCATCCGGTCACCGATCTTCCGGGACGCGGGCCTGACCGGTGAGTGCAGGTTCGTCAGACCGATGCCGCCAACAACTCCGGCGGCCCGCAGCGCCTGGACCCCCAGCCCGTGCGCCAGGAGCTGGTTGTGGATGGCGGGCAGGGCATCGAACATCAGGCGGCGTCCAGGGGCATGCACCCCCAAGGCATAGCCGTTCAGGGTCACCGATACGGGCTCATTGAGGGTGACCCACTGCGGCACCCGGTCCCCGAACCGCTCGCCGGCCGCCCTGGCGTACTCGGCAAAGCGATGCGCCGTGTCCCGGTTCAGCCAGCCGCCCCGGTGCTCGAGCGGCAAAGGAGTGTCCCAGTGGTAGAGAGTGGCCATGGGGGAGATGCCGGCCTCGAGGAGTTCGTCGATCAGCCGGTCATAGAAATCCAGTCCCTGGGCGTTGAAGCTGCCTTGGCCATCGGGCTGGATGCGGGGCCAGGAGAGCGAAAAGCGGTACGAGCCAACGCCGAGCTCCTTGAGCAGCGCCACATCTTCGGGCAACCTGTTGTAGTGGTCGCAGGCGACAGCGGGGGAGTGGCCGTCCAGGATTGCCCCGGGCTTTTCGGCGAAGGCGTCCCACCCGGAGGGTCCCCGGCCATCCGCCTTGAGGGAGCCTTCGATCTGGAACGCCGCAGCCGCAACACCCAGGGTGAACGACGGCGGCACCCGCCCGGCCAGTTCGGTCACCGATTCCGTGCCTTCCATGGTCATGCCCCTATCATCCAGTGGCTTCCGGTCCACGGCAATGGCCGTTCCCGGGGCTGAAAAGCGGCGATTCGCATCTGGCAGGGTTTTCCGGCATACTAGATGAGTTGTTCAAGCGCTTCTTCGCGTCCCGATCCGGATAATGCCGGGTGCAGGGTCCAAGCTGAAGACCAAACATAACCCACCCCCATGGAACTGCGGATTCACATGCGCGCCCAGCGCGACACGCCCGACCGCGGGGGTCGGTTACGCCGGCAAGGTGAGGAACCCGGATTTATCCGGATTCAGTTTGTGCGGCGGATGGTGGTTACGACCTCAAATGCTTCGGCAGCCATACAACAGGTAAGTGAACAGGGCAGCCCTAAACCGGGGAAGCACAGACTGAAAGAGAGTCAGGCGACATGGCGGGACAAAAAATCCGCATCCGGCTGAAGTCATACGACCACGAGGTCATTGACGTTTCAGCACGGAAGATCGTTGAGACGGTCACGCGCGCAGGCGCAACGGTAGTCGGCCCCGTGCCGCTGCCGACGGAGAAGAACGTGTACTGCGTGATCCGCTCTCCGCACAAGTACAAGGACAGCCGCGAGCACTTTGAAATGCGCACGCACAAGCGTCTTATCGACATCATCGATCCCACGCCGAAGGCCGTCGACTCGCTCATGCGTCTCGACCTGCCGGCTGACGTGAACATCGAAATCAAGCTGTAGGGAGGTGCTGAGAAACTATGACCGCAACCCGTAACGTAAAGGGCCTGCTGGGCACGAAGCTCGGCATGACCCAGGTCTGGGACGAGAACAACAAACTCATCCCCGTCACTGTGGTCCAGGCAGATTCGAACGTCATCACCCAGCTGCGCAACGCTGAGGCCGATGGCTACGTCGCCGTCCAGATCGGCTACGGCCAGATCGATCCCCGCAAGGTCACCAAGCCGCTGGCTGGTCACTTTGAAAAGGCAGGCGTCACGCCTCGCCGCCACGTCGTCGAACTTCGTACCGCAGATGCTGCCGAGTACGAGCGGGCCAGGAGCTTCTCCGTAGAGGTCTTCGAAGCCGGCCAGAAGATCGACGTCATCGGCACCACCAAGGGTAAGGGCTTCGCCGGTGTTATGAAGCGTCACGGCTTCCACGGCGTTGGAGCTTCCCACGGTGCCCACAAGAACCACCGTAAGCCCGGTTCAATCGGTGGCGCATCCACCCCGAGCCGCGTCTTCAAGGGCATGAAAATGGCCGGCCGCATGGGCGCCGTTCGTCACACCACGCTGAACCTCACCGTTCACGCGGTTGACGTCGAGAAGTCGCTGCTCCTGATCAAGGGTGCCGTTCCCGGTGCCCGCGGCCAGGTCGTCCTCGTACGTACCGCCGTGAAGGGAGCCTAGTTCAATGGCTAACACTGTCCAGGTCGACCTGCCTGCAGAGATCTTCGACGTTCAGACCAACGTGCCGCTGCTGCACCAGGTTGTCGTTGCCCAGCTCGCTGCTGCCCGCCAGGGAACCCACAAGACCAAGACCCGCGCTGAAGTTTCCGGTGCAGGACGCAAGCCGTTCAAGCAGAAGGGCACCGGCCGCGCCCGTCAGGGTTCCATCCGTGCTCCCCACATGACCGGCGGTGGCGTTGTCCACGGTCCCACCCCGCGTGACTACAGCCAGCGGACCCCCAAGAAGATGATTGCTGCTGCACTGCGCGGCGCACTCTCCGACCGGGCCCGCAACGGACGCATCCACGTTGTCCCTGAACTGGTTGAAGGCACCAAGCCCTCCGCCAAGACCGCACTGGCAACGCTCCGCGGTGTTTCCGACCGCAAGAACCTGCTGGTCGTCATCGAGCGCGACAACGACGTTGCCGCACTGTCCGTGCGCAACCTCGCCGGCGTTCACGTTCTGTACGCAGACCAGCTGAACACCTACGACGTTCTCGTCTCCGATGACGTTGTCTTCACCAAGGCAGCCTACGAAGCATTCGTAGCCGCCAAGGCAGCTAAGAACGAGGAGGATGCCAAGTGAGTGCAGCCACCATCAAGGATCCCCGCGACGTCGTGCTTGCACCTGTCGTGTCGGAAAAGAGCTACGGCCTGATCGACGAGGGCAAGTACACCTTCTTGGTGGACCCCCGTTCGAACAAGACCGAGATCAAGCTGGCCGTGGAGAAGATCTTCTCCGTCAAGGTCGAATCGATCAACACCATCAACCGTGCCGGTAAGCGCAAGCGCACCAAATTCGGATGGGGTACCCGCAAGAACACCAAGCGTGCGATTGTCACCCTCAAAGAAGGCACCATCGACATCTTCGGCGGTCCGCTCGCGTAGCGGAGACCACTTTAACGAGGAAATAAATTATGGGAATCCGTAAGTACAAGCCGACTACCCCGGGCCGTCGTGGCTCGAGCGTAGCGGACTTTATCGAAATCACGCGGTCGACGCCGGAAAAGTCGTTGGTACGTCCGCTGCCCAAGAAGGGCGGCCGTAACAACACCGGTAAGATCACCACCCGCCACAAGGGTGGTGGACACAAGCGCCAGTACCGTCTGATCGACTTCCGTCGCCACGACAAGGACGGCGTCAACGCCCGCGTTGCCGAAATCGAGTACGATCCGAACCGCACGGCTCGCATCGCCCTCCTGCACTACGTTGATGGCACCAAGCGTTACATCATCGCCCCCAACAAGCTCTCCCAGGGTGACGTTGTGGAGGCAGGTGCCGGTGCTGACATCAAGCCCGGTAACAACCTGCCCCTGCTCAACATCCCGGTGGGTACCGTCATCCACGCAGTTGAACTGCGCCCGGGCGGCGGCGCCAAGATGGGCCGCTCCGCCGGTGCATCCATCCAGCTCGTTGCCAAAGAAGGCCGTTTCGCCCAGCTGCGCCTGCCTTCCGGCGAAATCCGCAACGTTGACGTGCGCTGCCGCGCAACCGTCGGCGAGGTCGGCAACGCCGAGCAGTCGAACATCAACTGGGGCAAGGCCGGCCGTATGCGGTGGAAGGGCGTCCGCCCGACCGTCCGTGGTGTCGCCATGAACCCGGTCGACCACCCGCACGGTGGTGGTGAGGGTAAGACGTCCGGTGGACGTAACCCCGTCAACCCGAACGGTAAGCGTGAAGGCCGCACCCGCCGCCCGAACAAAGAGAGCGACAAGCTTATTGTGCGTCGCCGTCGTACTGGCAAGAACAAGCGATAGGAGCCTGGACACATGCCACGCAGCCTGAAAAAAGGTCCTTTCGTTGACCAGCACCTCTTTGTGAAGGTCGCCAGGGAAAACGAAAAGGGCACCAAGAACGTCATCAAGACCTGGTCCCGCCGTTCGATGATCATCCCCGACATGCTCGGGCACACGATCGCCGTACACGACGGACGCAAGCACATCCCGGTGTTTGTCACTGAGTCGATGGTCGGGCACAAGCTCGGCGAATTCGCTCCCACGCGGACATTCCGCGGCCATGTCAAGGACGACCGTAAGGGCAAGCGCCGCTAGGCGCCTGCGTTTACGTCAAAGACGAGAGAAGGAAAGCAATGGAAGCCAAGGCAATTGCGCGCCACATCCGCGTAACGCCTATGAAGGCCCGGCGCGTCGTCAACCTTGTTCGTGGATTGCAAGCGAATGAGGCTCTGGCAATTCTGAAGTTTGCCCCCAGGCAGCTTCGGAGCCGGTATTCAAGGTAGTTCAGTCGGCAATCTCCAACGCCCGGGTCCTCGCGGACCGCGACGGCGTGGCGTTTGACGAAGGTGACCTCATCATCAGCGAAGCGTTTGTTGATGAAGGCCCGACCATGAAGCGGTTCCAGCCGCGTGCCCAGGGTCGTGCATTTCAGATCAAGAAGCGCACCAGCCACATCACCGTGGTAGTCGCTACCCCGGAGAAAGAGGAGGCTCGCTAAGTGGGACAGAAAGTAAACCCGCACGGGTTCCGACTCGGCATCACCACCGATCACGTATCGCACTGGTTCGCTGACAGCACCAAGGCCGGCCAGCGGTACAAGGACTTCGTTCGCGAAGACATCCGTATCCGCCAGCTCATGTCCACGGGCATGGAGCGCGCCGGTATCGCCAAGGTTGAGATCGAGCGCACCCGTGACCGTGTCCGCGTGGATATCCACACGGCCCGTCCCGGCATCGTCATCGGCCGCCGTGGAGCAGAAGCAGACCGCATCCGCGGCGAGCTCGAAAAGCTCACCGGCAAGCAGGTCCAGCTGAACATCCTCGAGGTCAAGAACCCCGAGATGGAAGCCCAGCTGGTGGCCCAGGGCGTTGCAGAGCAGCTGACTTCCCGCGTGGCATTCCGCCGTGCAATGAAGAAGGCCATGCAGTCCGCACAGCGTGCAGGTGCCAAGGGCATCCGTATCGCCTGCTCGGGCCGCCTCGGTGGCGCTGAAATGTCCCGCTCGGAGTTCTACCGCGAAGGCCGTGTGCCCCTGCACACCCTCCGCGCGAACATCGACTACGGCTTCTACGAAGCCAAGACCACCTTCGGCCGCATCGGTGTGAAGGTCTGGATCTACAAGGGCGACGTCACTGCCAAGGAACTGGCCGCCCAGGCTGCCTCGGCACCGTCCCGCGGCAACCGTGGCGACCGTCCCGGCCGTCCGGGTGGCGCCGACCGCGGTGACCGCCGCCGTCGCAACGACCGCCCGGCCGCTGACGCAGCTTCTGCTGCTGAAGCTCCGGCAGCTGAAGCTGCACCTGCAGCAGCAGAAGGAGGACAGGCTTAAATGCTTATCCCACGTCGAGTCAAGCACCGTAAGCAGCACCACCCGGGTCGTTCCGGCGCTGCCACGGGCGGCACCGAGGTCTCGTTCGGTGAGTGGGGTATCCAGGCTCTGAGCCCGGCATACGTCACCAACCGCCAGATCGAATCTGCCCGTATCGCGATGACCCGCCACATCAAGCGTGGCGGTAAGGTCTGGATCAACATCTACCCGGACCGTCCCCTGACCAAGAAGCCTGCCGAAACCCGCATGGGTTCCGGTAAGGGTTCACCGGAATGGTGGGTCGCCAACGTCAAGCCGGGCCGGGTTCTGTTCGAACTCTCCGGTGTCAATGAAGAGGTAGCTCGCGAGGCCCTGCGCCTGGCAATCCACAAGCTGCCGTTGAAGGCACGCATTGTGCGTCGCGAAGGTGGTGAGTAGAAATGGCAGTAGGATCCAAGGATCTGGCTCCCGCACAGCTGGACGGTTTCGACAACGAGCGTCTCGTTGAAGAACTCCGCAAGGCCAAGGAAGAGCTGTTCAACCTGCGCTTCCAGTCCGCCACCGGACAGCTGGAGAACCACGGTCGCCTGCGTGCAGTAAAGAAGGACATTGCCCGCATCTACACCGTTCTCCGCGAACGCGAACTGGGCATTCGTGCCGAGGTTGCCGCACCGGTTGTGGAAGCCAAGGAAGAAAAGAAGTCCAAGAAGGCTGCAACCAAGAAGGCCGAAAAGGCTGAAACGGTTGAGACCGAGGAGGATGCCAAGTGAGTGAAAAGGACGAGAACGTGACGGAAACTGCTACCGCCGCCAAGGCTGGGGAGCGCGGTTACCGCAAGACGCGTCGCGGCTACGTGGTCTCCGACAAGATGGAAAAGACCATCGTTGTCGAGGTTGAGGACCGCGTAAAGCACGCCCTGTACGGCAAGGTTATCCGCCGTACCTCCAAGGTCAAGGCACACGACGAAGAGAACACCGCCGGTATCGGCGACCTCGTTGTCATCGCCGAGACCCGTCCGCTGTCCGCCACCAAGAACTGGCGGCTCGTGGAAATCCTCGAGAAGGCCAAGTAGCACCTGCTGCTTCGCTGTTGCCCCTGCTCCCTTCCGGGAGCGGGGGCTTCCTCGTTAAGCGGCCGGCAGTGTCACGCCGGGCACCCTTCGGACGCCGCGGACGACGCCGGCGCCTGGGCCGGTGGGGGAGTGGCACCCTTGGCGGGCCGAAAGGCTGCCGTGCGTTACGCCGTCGTCCGTCTTGCGGTGCGGAGGCGAGGGGTGATATGGGGACTGGCGGAAAACGTGCTAGGATATTGAGTTTGTATGGCGCCTTCTGTGCGCCGTCATCAACCTCGTAAACAAGCGTGCCACAGCATAGTGCCCCTGTGCGCCCGGGATCCGTCCCGGACCGGGTGGGAGCAACTGCTTCTGGCACGGGCGTTTAGGCCTGGTCTGGCAAAATCCAGGCAGGTCAAGAGACACCCCGATCAACCGTTCCGCAAGGCTCATTCCGTAGCAAGACCACGGCCTGAGAACCGGCGCGACGCAAGGAGTAAATAGTGATTCAGCAGGAGTCGCGACTGAAGGTCGCCGACAACACGGGTGCTAAGGAAATCCTTACCATTCGCGTTCTCGGTGGATCCGGCCGTCGCTACGCAGGCATCGGCGACGTCATCGTCGCCACCGTCAAGGATGCAATCCCGGGCGGCAACGTAAAGAAGGGCGATGTGGTCAAGGCCGTCATCGTCCGTACCAAGAAGGAACGCCGCCGTGCGGATGGTTCCTACATCAAGTTTGACGAGAACGCAGCTGTGATCCTGAAGAACGACGGTGACCCCCGCGGTACCCGTATCTTCGGACCGGTTGGTCGTGAACTGCGTGACAAGAAGTTCATGAAGATCGTTTCTCTGGCTCCGGAGGTGCTCTAGTCCATGGCTGCAAAGATCAAGAAGGGTGACCTGGTTCAGGTCATCACTGGCGCCAAGGCTGAGCGCGGCGGCGACCGTGGCAAGCAGGGCAAGGTTCTGCGCGTTTTCACCGACACCAACCGCGTGCTGGTTGAGGGCGTTAACCGCGTCACCAAGCACACTCGGGTTGGACAGTCGCAGCGCGGCACCAAGACCGGCGGCATCGAGGTTGTAGAGGCCCCGATTCACGTTTCCAACGTGGCCCTGGTTGACCCGTCGACCAAGAAGCCGACCCGCGTGGGCTTCCGCCTCGACACTGTGGAGAAGAACGGCGTCAAGAAGACCGTCCGCATCCGCGTGTCCAAGAGCACCGGGAAGGACATCTAATGACCGAGACTATCGAGACCCCGGCAACGAAGATCGTTCCTCGTCTGAAGACCAAGTACGCCGAATCCATCAAGGCTGCGCTGCAGGATGAATTCAAGTACTCGAACGTGAACCAGGTACCCCGCTTGGTGAAGGTTGTTGTGAACATGGGTGTTGGAGATGCCGCCAAGGACTCCAAGCTGATCGACGGCGCTGTCCGCGACCTCACCCAGATCACCGGCCAGAAGCCGCAGGTTACCAAGGCCCGCAAGTCGATCGCACAGTTCAAGCTGCGCGAAGGCATGCCCATCGGTGCGCACGCAACCCTGCGTGGCGACCGCATGTGGGAATTCGTGGACCGCCTGGTCAGCCTGGCCCTGCCCCGTATCCGCGACTTCCGCGGCCTCAGTGGCAAGCAGTTCGATGGCAATGGCAACTACACCTTCGGTCTGACCGAGCAGGTTATGTTCCACGAAATCGACCAGGACAAGATCGACCGCGTCCGCGGTATGGACATCACGGTTGTCACCACTGCGAAGACCGACGACGAAGGCCGTGCGCTGCTCAAGGCGCTTGGTTTCCCGTTCAAAACCGAAGCTTAATTAACTACGTAAAAGGTCCGGCTGCTCCGCTCCCCAGGGGACGGAACGGCGGAAACCGTTATGAGGAAGGGCATGAGCCCACATGACAATGACAGATCCTGTCGCAGATATGCTTACGCGCCTGCGTAACGCAAACTCGGCGTACCACGACTCCGTGACTATGCCGTACAGCAAGCTCAAGGCACGCGTTGCCGACATCCTCAAGGCCGAAGGTTTCATCGCCGGCTGGAAGGAAGAGGACGCAGAGGTTGGCAAGAAGCTGACCCTCGAACTCAAGTTCGGTCCGAACCGCGAGCGTTCCATCGCCGGTGTACGCCGGATCTCCAAGCCGGGTCTCCGCGTTTACGCGAAGTCCACCAACCTCCCGCACGTGCTCGGTGGCCTGGGTATCGCAATCCTGTCCACCTCTTCCGGCCTCCTGACTGACAAGCAGGCCGGCAAGAAGGGCGTGGGCGGCGAAGTCCTCGCGTACGTCTGGTAACGGGAAAGGAAGAGAATAATGTCACGTATTGGACGTCTCCCCATCACCGTTCCTGCCGGCGTTGAGGTCAAGGTTGACGGCTCTGTCGTCAGCGTCAAGGGTTCCAAGGGGGAGCTTAGCCACACTGTGGCCAGCCCCATCGAGGTTGCCCTGGACGAGAACACCCTGACCGTTACCCGCCCGAACGATGAGCGCGCCTCCCGTTCACTCCACGGCCTGACCCGCACCCTGATCGCCAACATGATCCAGGGCGTCACCGCAGGCTACGAGAAAAAGCTTGAAATTGTCGGTACCGGTTACCGCGTTCAGGCCAAGGGATCTGACCTTGAGTTCGCTCTCGGCTTCAGCCACCCGGTCAGCGTTTCCGCTCCGGCCGGCATCACCTTTGCAGTAGAGGGTCCGACCAAGCTCTCTGTCTCAGGCATCAACAAGCAGCAGGTCGGCGAAGTTGCTGCCAACATTCGCAAGCTGCGCAAGCCTGACCCCTACAAGGGCAAGGGCATCCGTTACGCCGGCGAAGTCATCCGCCGCAAGGTCGGAAAGGCTGGTAAGTAACCATGGCCATCGCCATTAACAAGAAGCGTACGAACAAGAGCAAGGCAGCTGCACGCAGCCGCCGCCAGCTTCGTATCCGCAAGCGCATTGCCGGTACGGCTGCCCGCCCCCGTTTGGTGGTCAACCGCTCCGCACGCCACGTATTTGTCCAGGTTGTCGACGACAGCATTGGCCAGACCGTAGCAAGCGCGTCCACTCTGGAAGCCGACCTTCGTGCATTCGATGGTGACAAGACTGCCAAGGCCAAGCGCGTCGGCGAGCTCGTTGCCGAACGTGCCAAGGCTGCCGGTGTCGAGGCTGTCGTTTTCGACCGTGGTGGTAACAAGTACCACGGCCGGATCGCCGCCGTCGCCGACGGTGCACGCGAAGGTGGGCTGTCACTGTGACCGAAGCAAACAAGGAAAAGGACACTGTGTCTGCAGATCAGAAGGCGCCCGAAGCCGCAGCTGCTGAGACCACTGCCCCCGCTGCCGAGGACCGCCGTGGTGGCGCCCGTCGCGGCGAGCGTGGAGACCGTGGCCAGGGCCGCGGCGACCGCGGTGGCCGTGGCGGCCGCGACGGTGGCCGTGAAGCCGAAAAGAACCAGTTCGTAGAGCGCGTTGTCACCATCAACCGCGTTTCCAAGGTCGTCAAGGGTGGTCGTCGCTTCAGCTTCACCGCTCTGGTGGTCGTTGGTGACGGTAACGGCATGGTCGGCGTCGGCTACGGCAAGGCCAAGGAAGTTCCCGCCGCTATCGCCAAGGGCGTTGAAGAAGCCAAGAAGTCCTTCTTCCGCGTTCCCCGCGTTGGCAGCACCATCCCGCACCGGGTTCAGGGTGAAGCCGCTGCCGGCGTCGTAATGCTGCGTCCGGCCTCCGCCGGTACCGGTGTTATCGCCGGTGGTCCGGTCCGTGCAGTACTGGAGTGCGTGGGTATCCACGACATCCTCTCCAAGTCGCTCGGTTCCTCCAACGCCATCAACATCGTTCACGCGACCGTTGACGCCCTGAAGCGCCTCGAAGAGCCGGCATCCGTGGCGGCACGCCGCGGCCTGCCGCTGGACGAGGTTGCTCCCCAGGCACTGGTGAAGGCCCTTCTCGCCCCGAAGGCAGGTGCCTAGTCATGGCTAAGAACCTGGTCCCCTCCGACGCTCAGTTGGAGATCACTCAGATCAAGTCCGCCATTGGCGGCAAGCAGAACCAGCGCGACACCCTGCGGTCCCTCGGCCTGAAGCGGATCGGACACACCGTTGTCCGCACCGCCGACGCCGTGACCGTCGGGATGATCAACACGGTTCCGCACCTGGTAAAGGTAGAGGAGGCGAAGTAAATGGCAGAGAACACTGCTGATAAGGCACAGGCTGCTGAGAAGCAGAACGCCCTGAAGGTTCACCACCTGCGTCCCGCTCCGGGTGCCAAGACCGCCAAGACCCGTGTTGGTCGTGGTGAGGCATCCAAGGGTAAGACCGCCGGCCGCGGTACCAAGGGTACGGCTGCCCGCTACCAGGTGAAGGCTGGCTTTGCCGGCGGCCAGCTGCCGCTGCACATGCGCCTGCCGAAGCTGCGCGGCTTCAAGAACCCGTTCCGGGTTGAGTTCCAGGTTGTAAACCTGGACAAGCTCAACGAGCTGTTCCCGGAAGGTGGCGCAGTCACCGTGGAGAACCTGGTCGAAAAGGGCGCCGTTCGCAAGAACCAGCCCGTCAAGGTGCTGGGCACCGGCGACATCACCGTCAAGGTTGACGTCACCGCCCACGCATTCTCGGCCAGCGCCGCAGAAAAGATTGCCGCAGCAGGCGGAAGCACCACCGCCCTCTAAAGGGACTGCGCCAGCTGTTGAACTCCCGGTATCCGCGGGCTTTGGCCCCGGATGCCGGGAGTTTTCCATATCCGCCGGGCGAATTTTTCCTGCCTTCCGGCGCACCCTGGCCGGTATGGATTGTTCGCATGGCGCATCCAACCGTTAGACTCGGATGTCGGGATTTATCAAGTTCCGCAACCCCACTCTTATTGACACCACAGGAGGACGCTTGCTTAGCGCATTTGGCCGGGCCTTTCGCACGCCTGATCTGCGACGCAAGTTGTTGTTCACGCTGGGAATCATCACCATCTTCCGCTTGGGTGCTTTCATTCCCTCGCCAGGTGTGAACTACCAGAATGTCCAGCAATGCTTGCATAACGGTCAGACTGCCGGCGGGCTGTACCAGCTCGTCAACCTCTTCAGCGGCGGCGCGTTGCTCCAGGTGTCTATCTTCGCCCTGGGCATCATGCCGTACATCACGGCCAGCATCATCGTCCAGCTGCTCCGGGTGGTCATTCCCCGGTTCCAGCAGCTCTACGACGAGGGCGCATCGGGCCAGTCCAAGCTGACCCAGTACACCCGCTACCTCACCATCGCCCTGGGCCTGCTCAACGCCACCACCCTGGTGTCCCTGGCCCGTTCCGGCCAGCTGCTGCCGGGCTGCCAGCTCCCGGTGATCCCGGACACGAGCATCATCACCACCATCCTGATCATCATCACCCTCACGGCCGGCACCGGCCTGATCATGTGGATGGGCGAGCTCGTCACCGAAAAGGGTGTGGGCAACGGCATGTCGCTGCTGATCTTCACCTCCATCGCAGCGCAGTTCCCCACCTCTCTCGGTGCGATCTGGACCTCCCAGGGACCGGGGACCTTCTTCCTCGTCCTGGTGGTGGGCCTCCTCACGGTCGCCCTGGTGGTCTTCGTGGAACAGTCCCAGCGGCGCATTCCGGTCCAGTACGCCAAGCGGATGATCGGCCGCCGGACCGTGGGCGGCACCAGCACCTACATTCCCATCAAAGTGAACATGGCCGGCGTCATTCCGGTGATCTTCGCTTCCTCCATGCTTTACATTCCAGGGCTGATCGCACAGTTCAACCAGCCCCGGAACGGCGAGCAGCTCCAGCCGTGGGTTGAATGGATCAACAACAACCTGACCCGCGGTGACCACCCGATCTACATGGCGGTTTACTTCCTCCTGATCGTGTTCTTCACCTACTTCTACGTCGCGATTACCTTCAACCCTGAAGAAGTCTCGGACAACATGAAGAAGTACGGCGGCTTCATTCCAGGTATCCGCGCCGGCCGGCCGACCGCGGACTACCTGCAGTACGTGCTCTCGCGGATCACCCTGCCCGGCGCCCTCTACCTGGGTTTCGTGGCACTGATTCCACTGGTGGCACTGGTACTGATCAACGCAAACCAGAACTTCCCGTTCGGTGGCACCTCGATCCTGATCATGGTGGGCGTTGGCCTGGAGACCGTCAAGCAAATTGATGCGCAGCTACAACAACGTCACTACGAAGGGCTTTTGCGATGACGAGAATGCTGATTATTGGACCTCCCGGTTCCGGAAAAGGAACGCAGGCGGAGCGGATTTCAGAACGCCTTGGCGTTGTGGCCATCTCCACCGGCGACATCTTCCGTGCCAACGTGAAGGGCGAAACCCCGCTCGGCATCGAGGCGAAGAAGTACATGGACAACGGTGACTTCGTTCCGGACAGCGTGACCAACAAGATGGTCCGCGACCGCCTGGGCGAATCCGACGTCGAAAACGGCTTCCTGCTGGACGGCTACCCGCGCACCACCGCGCAGGTGGACTACCTTGACGAGATCCTCGCCGACGGCGACGAGAAGCTCGACGTGGTGCTGCAGCTGACGGCCGACGACGAGGAACTGGTTCACCGCCTCCTGGGCCGGGCCAAGGAAACGGGCCGGAGCGACGACAACGAAGCCGTCATCCGCCACCGCCTTGACCTCTACCACGAGCAGACGGAGGCCGTGGTGGCGAAGTATGCCGAGCGTGGCATCCTGACCCAGGTGGACGGGATCGGTCCCATCGACGAAGTAACCAACCGCGTGATGCAGGCCATCAAGGCTGCACAGGCAGCCTGACCCAAGGCGCCACGGTTATCGAGGCTCCTCCCGGAATCCGGGAGGAGCCTCAGCCATTTGAAAGGACACATCATGGCCTTCGGCCAACCCCGCATCGAATTCAAGAACAACGCCCAGATGCGCACCATGCATGAAGCCGGACTGGTGCTCAGCCGCGCGCTGGATGCCGCCGTCGCCGCCGCGGTGCCTGGCGTCACCACCAAGCACCTGGACGACGTCTTCGCAGCGGTCCTCAACGAAGCGGGCGCGAAATCCAACTTCCTGGGCTACCACGGCTTCCCGGCCACCATCTGCACGTCCGTGAACGAGGAAGTGGTCCACGGTATCCCGGGCAGCCGGGTCCTGCAGGACGGTGACATCATTTCCATCGACGGCGGGGCAATCGTCAACGGCTGGCACTCCGATTCGGCGCGGACCGTGATCGTGGGCACAGCGGATCCGGAAGACCAGCGGCTCTCCGACGTCACCGAGGCAGCGATGTGGCGTGGCATTGTGGCCCTCGCCACGGGAAGCCATGTAGGTGATATCGGTGCCGCCATCGACGATTACGTCTCCTCCGTACCGGGAAAGCCCTTGGGCATCCTGGAGGACTACGTGGGCCACGGCATTGGCTCCGAGATGCACATGGCCCCGGACGTGCTGAACTACCGCACCAACCACCGGGGACCGAAGATCAAGCCAGGCCTGTGCCTTGCCATCGAACCCATGCTGGTCCGTGGCGGCATTGACACCGCGGTTCTTGAGGACGACTGGACCGTGGTCACCACCGACGGCAAGCGGTCCTGCCAGTGGGAGCATTCGGTTGCTGTGCATGAGAAGGGCATCTGGGTGCTTTCGGCCCCCGACGGCGGCGCGGAGCACCTGGTGCCGCTGGGCGTCACACCCGTTCCCATCCCTTAGGCCAAACCGCCAAGAGCGGTACGACGCGTGTTTTCCTCAGCGACACGCAAAAGCCCTGGCGAACCCATAAACGGGGGTCGCCAGGGCTTTCGCGTGTCGAAAAGCGTTAAGCCTTCAGCTTCGGCTTCACATCCCGGTCGTAGATCCCCTGCAGGGTGCTCTTCAGGTCCGTCATGGAGGACTTGACGTCGCCTTGCTGGGTAAGGATTTTCGCGGCGGCCTTGGCCATCTCCTGGTCTGCGCCCGGCAGGAACACCCGGGCGTTGTCCTGGACCTTGGTGACGGCCAGCTGGTCCATGGCCGTCTTGATCTGCGGCGTCTTGGCCAGGACCGCCGTCATGTCGGCAGACTTACGGGTGGGCATGTAGCCGGTGGCGGCAGAAAACTCTGCGGTGCTTTCCGGCTGCGTGATGAACTTCAGGAACGTACCCGCGGCCAGCTGCTCCTCCTTGGTGATCCCGCTCGGGATGCCAAGGCCGGCGCCGCCGGTGGGGCATACGTTGGACTGCGCCTTCGGGCCGCCCGGCAGGAAGCCTACGCCCACATTGAACTTGGCGGACTTCAGGATTCCCAGCAGCGAGCCCGTGGAAGAAATCGTGGTGGAGGTCAGGCCTGCCGAGAAATCGTCAGCGGCTTCCTTGGAGGAGACGCCTGCCCACTTGTCCTTGTAGATCGAATCCTGGGCCCACTGCAGCGCCGCCACGGAGTCGGCAGAGTCGCACGTGATGTCCCATTCGTTGGACCAGCCGCCGCCCCAGCCCCACAGCATGTTCTGCAGCGTCCACCCTGCATAGCCGGCCAGGGCCGGGTAGATGTAGGCGTACTGGGCGCCGGAGCTTGCCTTCAGCTTGGGTGCCCATTCCCCGAATTCGTCCCAGGTCTTCGGGGCACGGTCCGGCAGGCCCGCGGCGGCGAAGTGATCCTTGTTGTAGTAGAACAGGGGCGTTGAGCGGCCATAGGGGAGGGCCCACTGCTTGCCGTCGTATTTGTAGTCGTCCACCAAGGACTTCTGGAAATCGTCCATCTTCATGTCCAGCTGCTTGGTGAGGCTGTCCACGGGGATGATGCTGCCGTTGGTGTAGTAGCGGAACCACCAGACGTCGGACAGGACCACAACGCCGGGGAGGCCCGACTTGGCCGCCTGCGCGGTCTGGAATTTCTGGGCGATCTCCTCATAGTTGGCTCCGGCCGTGACCAGGTTGACCGTGATGTCCGGGTTCTGGGCGTGGAATTTGTCGATCAGGCTCTTTTCGACGTCCTGGGACTGGCCAGGGTGGCTGGACCAGAAGTCGATCTTGGCCGCAGGCTTCACCCCGCTGAAGTCGATGTCGGCCGCTTGGGACGTGGCCTGGCCGCCGCCGGTGGTTGATGGTCCGCCGCATGCTGCCAGGGCGGCAGCGGAGGCGGTGGCCCCTGCCAGGCCCAGGAAATGCCTCCGGTCCAGATGCAATGCCATGAGAGTTCCTTTCGGTTGTTGCCTTGTGGAAGGTGGAAGTTCGACGGCGGCCGGCAGCTTAGCCGGTCACGCTGCCTTGGGTGAGGCCTGCCACGATGTAACGCTGCAGGGCCGCGAAGATGATCAGGATGGGCACGATGACCAGGACGGCGCCGGCCATGAGCACGCCCCAGCCGGCGGCGTTGCTCTCACTGTTTTGCAACAGCGTCAGGCCGACCGGGAGGGTCATGGTCTCCGGCCGGTCCGTGATGATCAGTGGCCAGATGTAGTCGTTCCATTCGGTCACGATGGTCACCAGCGCCACCGTGGCGATAGAGGGGACCGAGACCGGAACCACGATCTGCCAGAGCCGGCGCCAGTGCCCGGCCCCGTCCATTTCCGCCGATTCCAGGATGGAGGCGGGCAGGGTCCGGAAGTGTTGGCGCAGCAGGAAGGTGCCGAACGCGGTGCCGAGGCCGGGCAGGATGATGCCCCACAGGGTGTTCTTTCCGCCGATCCCGGCGATCAGGATGAAGTTGGGCAGGATGGAGACCTGCGGCGGCACCATGAGGGCCACCAGGATCAACAGGAAGATGAAGTTCCGGAACGGGAAGCGGACAAAGACCAGCGCGTACGCCGTCAGGATTGCGAGCAGCACCTTGATGGTGGCCCCGGCCAGGGTAACGATGGTGCTGTTCAGGAAGAACTGTCCGAACGGGACGGTGGTCATGGCGGTCCGGTAGTTCTCCAGGTTCAGGCTCTCCGGGAGGATCTTCAGGTCCGTGGTGACAATCTCGCCGGAGGACTTGAAGGAGCTGAGGACCATCCAGAGCAGCGGCAGGAACACCACCAGCGTGGCAATGAGCAGCGGCAGGTAGCCGCCAACAATCGTCTGGACAAGGTTTCGGCGCGAGAAGGGGCGGTCGGGGCGCAGGGCCGGATCCGGCGTCGACACCGCCGGGGCTGCCGGGTCCGGGTTGACCGGTGATAGGGATGTCACGAGTAGTGCACCTTTCGTTCCACGAAGCGCAACTGCAGCACGGTGATCACCAGGAGGATGGCAAACAGCACGACGGAAATGGCTGCTGAATAGCCCGCCCGGTTGTACGCCCCGAACGCCTGGAGGTAGGCCTCGTAGATCAGGGTGCTGGTGCCGGCGCCCAGCGGCGTCATGATCCGGATGAGGTCAAAGGCCTGCAGCGAGCTGAGCATGGTGGTGATGAGGAGGAAGAACGTGGTGGGGGACAGCAGCGGCAGCGAGATGCTCAGGAAACGCCGGAACCCGTTCGCACCGTCGAGGGACGCGGCTTCCATGACGTCCTTCGGCAGGGACTGCAGCCCGGCAAGGTATACGACGGCGCAATAGCCAAGGTTCTTCCAGACGTACACCAGGATCACCATGACCAGCGACAACTGGGGGTCGTTGATCCATTGCGGGCTCTGCTGGCCGATGCCCCGCAGCAGCCAGGCGAGGACGCCGTAGCCGGGGTCGAAGATGAACAGCCACACCAGGCCCACCCCCACGCCGGAGAGCACATAGGGCGCAAACACGGCCGAACGGGCAAACGTGGTGCCACGGATCTTCCCGTTCAGGGCCACCGCCACCAGCAGGCCCAGCAGCATGGATCCGCCCACCGTCACCACGGTGAACACGGCGGTGGTCCCCAGGACCTTGGGGGCGTCATTGCTGGTGAAGAAGGTGGCGTAGTTGGCCAGGCCCACGACGGTGGCGGTGGGGGAACCCAGCGTCCAGTCCAGCGTGGAGTAGTACATGTTGCTGATCAGCGGACGGTAGGTGAAGACGGCGATCAGCACCAGGTTGGGCAGCGCCATGGCAAGGAAAACAAAGAAGTCCCGGCGGTTCCTTGCGGTCCACCGCCGGTGCGGAATTTTCGCTGCGGGTCCTGGCGGCCGCTTGGGCTTGGCGGACGGATGCGGGGCGAGTTGACGGGTCATGCGTGTCTCTCCCGGGTCGGGAGCCTGCTCGTGGCGGGCACTGGCTGAATCTAGGGACTAACTACACCAGACCGTCAGTGGGCTGAAGCCCGCATTTGCCCTTCTCGAAGGACTGTTATCCGAGGCTTCGTCGCCCGTTAACGCTGTGTTGGATGCAGTCTCGCATAAAGTTTGCCCTTGCGGCAGGGGCGCGCCCGCGACGTGGAGAATAGGGGGCATGGGAACCATTGCAGACGTCCCGGGCATCCGGGTAGGCCACCACCAGCGGACCGGCGATGGCTGGCTGACCGGAGTCACGGTGGTCCTGCCGCCGCCGGGCAGTACGGGGTCGGTGGACGTCCAGGGCGGCGGCCCCGCCACCCACGAAACAGATGCGCTCGACCCCACCACACTCGTCAGCACCGTGGATGCGGTGGTCTTGGCCGGCGGCAGCGCCTACGGGCTTGCCTCCGCCGCCGGCGCCCAAGCCTGGTGCGAGGCCAACGGCCGCGGGTTCGCCGTGCCCGGGGGAGTGGTGCCCATCGTTCCCGCAGCCGCGATCTTCGACCTTGGCCGGGGCGGCGACTTCGCCGCACGGCCGACGCCGGACATGGGCTACGCGGCAGCAGCCGCCGCGTCGGCACAACCGGAGGGGCACGACGTCGAGCGCGGCAACGTCGGTGCCGGCACTGGAGCCCTCATCGGCAGGGGACAGTTCAAAGGCGGCGTGGGCACAGCCTCCATCACCCTGGAGAACGGGGCAGTAGTCGGTGCGCTGGCCATCGTCAACGCACTCGGGCTCCCGGTGGGTGGGCTTGTCGAAAACCGAGCCCTGGATTTCGACAAGCCCACCCACCGGGAGGACAAGCCCGGACGTCCGGCGCCGTTGAACACCACCCTCGTCGTGGTAGCCACCAATGCCGTTCTGGACGCGGCGGAGTGCAAGCGTACGGCGTCTGCCTCGCATGCCGGGATCGCCCGGGCCTTGAATCCGAGCCACACCCTTGCCGACGGGGACACCGTATTCTGCCTCGCAACCGGCGCCCTGGCGCTGGATCGCACGGACGCAGCCGCACGGCAAATCAGCCTCATCACGCTGCAAAGTGCGGCAGCCGACGTCGTCCGGCTGGCCGTCCTGGACGGCGTGGCCAGCGCGGAGGCCGTGACCACTCCCGCGGGTGCGTATGGTGCATACGGCGACCGGATGCGCTAGCATGGCTGGATTTAACTTTCGCCGCCAGATGGCGTAGTGTTGTCTGTTGGTTGTCTGGACTGCCGCGCCCTTTTGGGCTTGGAGATGGCAATCGATCCAACAAAAACGTTCGTAGTCATGTCCGGTGCAATCCGGCGGGGCTGCGGCAACAACAGTTAGCGGAGGGTATGGCCAAGAAGGACGGGGTCATTGAGATCGAAGGCGTTGTGACCGAGGCGCTGCCTAACGCGATGTTTCGCGTTGAGCTCACCAACAAGCACATCGTTCTGGCACACATCTCTGGAAAGATGCGTCAGCACTACATCCGGATCCTCCCCGAGGACCGCGTAGTGGTGGAGCTGAGCCCGTACGACCTCACCCGTGGTCGTATCGTCTACCGCTACAAGTAAATTGCTGGGCAGCTGCAGCGCATGCTGACTGCTGCTCCAGCTGACCAACTGTTACACGCAAAGGAACGCCATGAAGGTCAAGCCGAGCGTCAAGCAGATCTGCGAAAAGTGCAAAGTGATCCGCCGTAACGGCCGGGTCATGGTGATCTGCGAGAACCCGCGCCACAAGCAGCGCCAGGGCTAATTTCCTTCCCTGAAGGAAATCCTGGGTTGCCAACCCACGCAAGTAAATAAAGGCAGCACAAGCTGATCTGGAACATTGAGCTCGAAAGAGTCCGGACAGCTAACCCCCGGTCGGAGGCTGGGGCCGTACGGAATGTGCGGGTGTACTGCCTACGACCTCCGGTTTATCAAGGAGTACTGCCACTATGGCTCGTCTCGCTGGCGTAGACATTCCCCGCGAAAAGCGGCTGGAAATTGCGCTTACTTACATCTACGGCGTGGGCAAGACCCGTGCACACGAAACCCTGGCTGCCACGGGCATCAGCGCTGACGTTCGCGTCAAGGACCTGACTGACGCCCAGTTGGTTGAGCTGCGTGACTACATTGAAGGCAACTACAAGGTTGAGGGTGACCTTCGCCGCGAAGTAGCAGCAGATATCCGCCGCAAGGTTGAAATCGGCAGCTACGAAGGCCTGCGCCACCGCAAGGGCCTGCCCGTACGCGGTCAGCGTACGAAGACCAACGCACGTACCCGCAAGGGCCCGAAGCGTACCGTCGCCGGCAAGAAGAAGGCCCGTTAAAATCCCCGCTCGGGATTTACGGACTTTCCCCAATAACTTTCTGTAGGAGAAAAAATGCCCCCGAAGACTCGTGGCGCGGTTCGCAAGCCGCGTAAGAAGGACAAGAAGAATATCGCGCTTGGCCAGGCGCACATCAAGAGCACCTTTAACAACACCATCGTTTCCATCACGGATCCCTCCGGTGCTGTTATTTCCTGGGCTTCCTCTGGCGAGGTTGGCTTCAAGGGCTCGCGCAAGTCCACCCCGTTCGCTGCCCAGATGGCTGCCGAAGCCGCTGCAAAGCGTGCGCAGGAGCACGGCATGCGCAAGGTTGACGTTTTCGTCAAGGGACCGGGTTCCGGGCGCGAAACCGCAATCCGTTCGCTGCAGGCCGCAGGCCTCGAGGTTGGCTCCATCCAGGACGTCACCCCCGCAGCGCACAACGGCTGCCGCCCGCCGAAGCGCCGCCGCGTCTAATTCTTTTCCGCAGCAGGAGCTTGCCCGGACCAGTGATGGCCCGGGCAAGCCCAGCGCGTTAAGTCTTCAGACCGAATTTCCACCACCTGTGTTGCGTCATATAGCGGATGCTCGCCGAAAGGAAACCTAAGTGCTCATTGCACAGCGCCCCACCCTCTCCGAAGAGGTAGTCTCCGAAAACCGTTCGCGTTTCATCATCGAACCGCTGGAACCGGGCTTCGGCTACACCCTCGGAAACTCCCTCCGCCGTACCCTGCTCTCCTCCATCCCCGGTGCTGCCGTAACCAGCATCCGGATCGATGGTGTGCTGCACGAGTTCACCACGGTTCCGGGTGTCAAGGAAGATGTCACCGAGATCATCCTTAACATCAAGAGCCTGTCGGTTTCCTCCGAGCACGACGAGCCCGTCGTGGCTTACCTGCGCAAGCAGGGCCCCGGAGTCGTCACCGCCGCGGACATCGCTCCGCCGGCCGGCGTCGAATTCCACAACCCGGATCTGCACATCGCCACGCTGAACTCGAAGGGCAAGTTCGAACTCGAACTGACCATCGAGCGCGGCCGCGGCTACGTTTCGGCAGCTCAGAACAAGTCCGGCGACGCAGAGATCGGCCGTATCCCGGTCGACTCCATCTACTCGCCGGTCCTGAAGGTTACTTTCCGAGTGGAAGCAACCCGTGTTGAGCAGCGCACCGACTTCGACAAGCTGATTGTCGACGTCGAGACCAAGCAGGCCATCGCCCCGCGCGATGCCGTCGCTTCCGCAGGCACCACCCTGGTGGAACTGTTCGGTCTGGCCCGTGAGCTGAACACCGCAGCTGAAGGTATCGAGATCGGCCCGTCGCCCACCGACGCTGCCCTGGCAGCCGACATGGCACTGCCGATCGAGGATCTGGACCTCACCGTCCGTTCCTACAACTGCCTCAAGCGTGAGGGCATCCACACTGTGGGTGAACTCGTTGCCCGCTCCGAGGCCGACCTGATGGACATCCGCAACTTCGGTGCAAAGTCCATTGACGAGGTCAAGGCAAAGCTGGTTGAACTGGGCCTGTCCCTCAAGGACTCGCCTCCCGGTTTTGACCTCGCAGCACGCGCCGCAGCAATCGAAGAGGACGACGCCGCGTTCGGCGACGACGAACTCTAAACCAGACCTTGGCCGCGGGCAGCACCATGGTGTGCCGCCCACGGCTTCCACATGAGGAGAAACAATTATGCCTACCCCCACTAAGGGTCCGCGCCTCGGAGGCGGCCCGGCTCACGAGCGCCTCATGCTCGCGAACCTGGCAGCATCCCTGTTCGAGCACAAGCGGATCACCACCACGGTGACCAAGGCCAAGCGCCTGAAGCCGTACGCAGAGCGCCTGGTGACCTTCGCCAAGCGTGGCGACCTCGCTTCCCGCCGCCGCGTTCTCGGCCTGATCAGCAACAAGGGCGTCGTCCACGAGCTGTTCACCGATATCGCCCAGGCAGTGGAGAACCGCGACGGCGGCTACACCCGCATCACCAAGATCGGCAACCGCAAGGGCGACAACGCTCCCATGGCTGTCATCGAGCTGGTCCTGGAGCCGGTTTCCGCCAAGCAGGCCGTCGTAGCCGAGGCTACCTCTGCCGCCAAGCGTGACGCCGACAAGAAGGAAGCTGCCGCTGCCGCTCCGGCTGCTGAAGAGGCTCCGGCCGCTGAGGAAGCTGCCGCAACCGAAGAAGCACCTGCTGCCGAGGACGCCGCAACCGAAGAGGCTCCGGCCGCTGAGGAAGCTCCGGCTGCCGAGGAGAAGGACGCGAAGTAATTCGCTGACCTGCTTCGCATAGACTTAGGTCTGTGAACCACCAAAAACCCGCGGCCCCCGTCTTAGGGGGCGGCGGGTTTTGCGTCTCCGGCTTGATCTTTCGTACGACGGCGGCCCCTTCAGTGGGTGGGCGCTGCAGCCGGGCCTGCGGACCGTCCAGGGAGTCCTTGAGGAAGCGATCGAGTTGGTGGTACGCCGCGCGGTCCGGGTCACCGTTGCCGGCCGTACCGATGCCGGCGTCCACGCCCGCGGCCAGGTGGTCCACCTGGACCTCACGGAAGCTGAATGGCTGGCACTGCCGCGCGGGCACGAGCTCGATCCCGCCGTCGCCCTGCTGCGCAGGCTCCGTGGCGCGCTGAACCGTGCCCTGGGCGACCTCCACGGCGCCGTCGAAGTCCATGACATCGCCCTGGCGCCTGTGGGCTTCGACGCCCGCTTCTCGGCCCTCTGGCGGCGCTACAGCTACCGGATCGCGGACGGACCAGCCCTCTGGGACCCGTTGGCACGGTACTTCACGCTGTGGCACAAGAATCCGCTGGATGTCGGCCTGCTCAACCAGGGTGCCTCGCAGCTGCTGGGCCTGCAAAACTTCCTGTCCTTCTGCAAGCCGCGCGAAGGGGCCACCACCATCGGGGAGCTGCAGCGCTTCGAGTTCGCGCGCGGTGACGACGGCGTCATCGTTGCCACCGTGCAGGCCGATGCGTTCTGCCACAACATGGTCCGTGCCTTGGTGGGTTCGGCCCTTTACGTGGGGGAGGGCACCGTGGAACCCGGCTGGCTGCACGAACGGTTGCTCCTGCAGAAACGGGACGCCAAGTCAGTTTTGGCCGCCCCGCACCCGCTGGTGCTGGAGGAAGTGGCTTACCCGTCCGACGATGAACTGCTGGCCCGCGCGGAACAGACACGGGCCCTGCGCCACCATTAGAACGACGGCGGTGGGCCCTCGGCCGGCAGCGTCACGGTGAAGGTGCTGCCTTGGCCTTCGCCGCTCTGGCACGTGATGGTGCCGCCATGCCGCTCCACGATCATCCGCGTGATTGACAGGCCGAGCCCGGCACCGGGTATGGCGGCCTGACGCGCGGCTTCGGCGCGGAAGAATCTGTTGAACACCCTGGCGGCGTCGTCCGCTGACATGCCCATGCCGGTGTCCTTGACGCTGAGTGAGACCCACTGGGCGTCCGCTTCGGCGCTGATGCTGACCGTGCCGCCGTCGGGCGAGTATTTGATGGCGTTGGACACCAGGTTGTCCAGTACCTGGCCGATCCGGAGTGGATCCGCGTAGGCCCAGAGCGGCGACGGGACGTCGGCGGCGATCTCCACGTGTGACCGCTGCGCCGACGCCTGCGCGGAGCCGAGGCTGGTTTCCACCAGGCTGGCGAGGTCGGTCCGTTTCGGGTGGACGTTCATGGTGGTGGATGCCGAGGCCGTCAGGTCAGCCACGAGGTCGATCATCCGCTCCGCGTTGCGCTGCACCACCAGCAGCCGTTTGGCTGCGTGCGGCGGCAGGTCGGCAATGTCGTCGAGCACCAGGTCCACGTTGCCGATGATCGAGTTCAGCGGGTTCTTGAATTCATGCGACACGTTGGACACCAGGTCCTGGTTTGCCGCCAGCGACTCGACCCAGCCGGTGACGTCGCTGTACACCACCACGGCGCCGGTGAGCCTGCCGTCCTCGCCCACAAGCGGACGGGCCGCGGTGGAGACTGCCCGCTGTTCCGGGCCCTCACCGGCCCACACCAGGTAGTCGGCGAAGGATTCCCCGGCCATCGCCCGGCTGATGGGCCGCCGGTCCGGGGAAGCAGGGTCCGCCGGTCCTGGCCGTAGATCAGCTGGTGACCCTGGCCGGGGACTTCCTCGTCGGCGCCGGTGACCCGGCGGAAGTTGCGTTGCCTGCTGTTGGAGACCAGGAAGTGGCCTGAGCGGTCGACGGCGGCTATGCCGACGTCGGTGGCGTCCAGCACCGTTTCCAGCAGCTTCTCCCGTTCCCGGCTTGCGTCCAGCAGTTCACGGAGTTCCCGGTCCTTTTCGGCGAGTTCGCGTTGCTGCAGCCGCAGGTTAACGCTCGCGAAGCGGATGGCCAGCGAAACCGCGAGCATCATGAGGGGGAAGAGGACCACGGTGGTGAGGTCCGAGGCCGTGACGGACGGGAGGTGGGCCACGGTTGGCGGGACCATGATCAGGAAGGGGCCCACAAAGCTGAGCACCAGGCTGGTCCGGGTCAGCATGCCGGAGGCGGACAGCCAGATCACCGGGAAGACCACCAGCACGGCCAGGCCCGGCAGCAGCGGTGCGGCACCGTTGCGGAGGAACCCGATGGCTGCGAAGTCCAGTACCGGGATGAGCAGGTAAGCCCGGTGTGCCAGTCGTTCCCAAGGGACCAGGAAACAGGCAAGGAACAAAATGGCGTGCAACGCAATGCCGGCCAGGTACAGGGGGCTGTGCGTGAGCGACGGCCAGGCAAGGGGGGTGGCTACGGCAATGATGGCCACAATGACCGTGATGGGGAGTTGGCACAACGCCACTTGGGCGCGGGTTCCCAGCCTGCGGAAGATGCGGCCGGGTCCCCGGTGGAACAATGGCTCAGCCATGTTTCTGACTCGTACCCCTTACTTGTGGAAAGCAAAGTGCCCGGGAGGCCTTCTCTGTTGCTCCCATACCGGGCAGGTACCCCTTTCCGCCCATATTGCACATGTCTTGTCATAATAATTGACTTTTCAATTTTTGGACCGTTGCGGATGTCATCAGCAGGGCTTACTAGTAGCGTATAAATGGTTGGAGCGGATATGGCATTGGCGCTGGGCCAATGGGGGGCCATCTCCGCCTGGCGCAGGGATAGCAATGGACGATCTTGGTGTAGCTGTGGTCATCGAAGATGACGCCGATGTGCGGAACCTCCTTGAAGGTGTTTTGACCCAGGCGGGCTTTGAAGTGCATACAGCTGATGATGGGCGGTCCGGGGTAGAGGTGGTCCGCAGCAAGCAGGCCAACGTTGTGACTCTCGATATCGGGCTGCCGGACATTGACGGGTTCGAGGTCTTGCGGCGGATCCGGACCTTCAGCAACGCCTACGTGGTGATGCTGACGGGGAGGACTGAGGAACCGGACCTCTTGTCAGCCCTGAACACCGGGGCTGATGACTACATAGCCAAGCCGTTCAGGCCCAGGGAGCTCCGTGCCCGGGTGGCGGCAATGATGCGCAGGCCACGCCAGGAGGTTAACGGGCCGCGCCCGTCACCTGCCGCATGGGGCCAAGCAGCGGCTCCTGCCGCCGCGCCCGCCGAGTCCGGAATCCTGCAGCACAACGGGCTTCGCCTGAACCACCGGACGCGCACCGTGGAAGTCAGGGGGAGCCGCTGGGCCTGACGCGCAGCGAATTCGACCTGCTCCATGTGCTGCTGAAAGGTGGCGGCGCCGTGTGTACCAGGGCTGACCTGGTGCGGGCGGTCCGCGGGGAGTTCTACGACCATGACACCTACATCAGCGAAGCGGACGAGCGCGCCGTCGAAGTCCATGTGGGAAACCTGCGGCGCAAGCTCAAGGAGGACCAGCTCGCGCCCCGCTGGCTGCAGACGGTCCGCGGGGTGGGGTACAGGCTTGCGCCCCGGCGGCCCGACGACGCCTGACCGGACAGCTATCCCTGTTCGAGGATGAAGGTTGACTGGAGCTCGGACACCGTCCGCGCGCCGTCATGGGCAACCCCGGCCATCATGGCCTGCCCCTGGACGAAGTCGCCTTGCCGGATCAGGGCTTCGAGGACCTCGGCGAGCTTGGCCAGCCGAATACCGCCCACCATTGCGGAACTGATTTTGAGGCTGATTACCGCGTCAAGGGCTGAGGCCTCGTCCTGGCTGTCGACTGCTGTTCCGAGCCGAGCCAGGCGCGTGTCCCACATGGCGGCGTAGTCCCGTGCGAAGCGCCGGGCCAGGCCCGACCCTGAGAGTTCGTCGTCAAGTTCATCCAGCACGGATGCATCAATGAGAGGCAAGAGAGAGGCCGCCTTCAGCGAATGGGCCGCACCTGCGGCTGGAATGGACGGCGGCGCGATCCCGGCCGGCGGCAATTCCGCAGCGGGGCTGTTTCCGCTGGAGCCGGGATCGGGATTGTGCATTGTCCAAGGCTACTTCCTGGAAATCCTTCAGTGACCTGTTTCGGATGATTCTGTGTAAACCTTGAGGCAACCTTGCCGCCATGCTGAGCAACCCTACTGGCCAGTAAAGGTGGCGATGGTGTTAATGACCGCCGGTCCCAAAATGGCAATAAAGAGCACCGGAAATATAAAGAACAACAGCGGGAAAAGGATCATTACGGGCAGTTTCATGGCCTTTTCCTCGGCCCGCTGGCGCCGCTTGACGCGCATGACCTTGGCTTGGACGCGCAGTACCCGGCTGATGGCGATTCCATACGTGTCGGCCTGCACCACGGCCTGCACGAAGCTGCGCAGTTCGGGAATGCTGGTCCGCTCCGCCAGGGCGATGTAGGACTCCCGGCGGCTGCGCCCCACCTGCATATCCTGCAGGGTGCGCACCAGTTCCTCGGCAAGGGGGCCTTTGCCGTTCTCACCGGCCCGTGCCATGGCGCCCTCGAAGCCCAGCCCGGCTTCCACCGAAATGAGCATCTGGTCCAGGGTGTTGGCAAGTTCCAGCTGCATGGCCTTCTGCCGTTCCGACCCTTTGCTGTAGAGCATGAGGTCCGGGATGAAGTAGCCAAGAACCATGACGAAGAGTCCGGCCAGCTTCATTATCGGTGAGCTGCCGATCGAGGTCAGGTAAAGGCCAACGGCCGCGCCGGCCACACCAAGTCCGAGCTTGGACCCCAGCACCTTTCCGAGCGGCATGGATGCAGGCCGGCCGGCCAGGGCCAGGAGCCGGTCAAGGAAGGCGACATAAGCGGGGGGAGTCAGGCGCCTGCCCAAGGCCTCGAGGAGTCCCGGCCCTGTTCCGGCGGGGGCAGCGGCAGTGGGCGGCGCACCACGCGAGAGCAGTTCGGCGGCGGCGATCCGGCCCTGCTTGTCAACGGTCAGGACGGACCAGGTTAATGCGGCCAGGGGCAGGCAGACCAGCAGGATCGAGAGTACGACGGTCAGGTTCATGGCTTCCTCAGAACTTCAGGTCGATAATCTTGCGCATCCACAGCGCGCCGATGGTCATCAGGACGAACGAGGCACCGATCATCACCCAGCCCAGGGGGTGGGTGAACATTGAATTCATGTAGTTGGGGCTGACGGCCAGCAGCATGGCCACGATGCCGAACGGCATGGCGATGAGGATGTAGGCCGAGAACTTGCCTTCGGCGGCCAATGCCTTGATGTGGCCCTTGATCTCCGCGCGCTCGCGGATGGTCTCGTTCACCTGGTCCAGCACTTCGGCCAGGTTGCCGCCCACCTCACGGTTGATCTGGATGGCTTGCGAGATCCACACAAAGTCCTCGTTCTTCATCCGTTCGGCGGTGTCGTTCAGTGCTGCCAAAAGGTCGCGGCCCAGGCTGGTCTCGGTGATCACGCGGCGCATCTCTTCCGAGGTGGGTTTTTGCGATTCCATGGCCGCGGCGTCGATGGCGCGCAGGATGCTGTGTCCGGCGCGCAGGCCGCCGGAGAGCAGTTGCAGGGTATCGCCGAGCTGACCGTCGAACGCAGCCCGGCGCTTGCCGGACAGGAACCCGAGGACAAGCTTGCCGGCGAACGGTGCCAGGAGCGCAAGGAGCAGCCCTGCCAGGGGTCCCACGGTGACAATGCCCACCAGCATTCCCACGCAGGCTCCGATCCCCACCAGCAGGAAGAATTCCGCCTGGCTCAGCCGCAGCCCCGCGTTCTCCAGTTCCGCCCGGGAGAAGAGATTCACGTTTCGGCCGGCGAGCAGCCGTTCGAAGGACTTGACCCCCGAGAGGGCCAGCCGCGTCAGGGAGGACGGCGGCTGGGGTTCAAAGGGACGACGGCGGTCCAGCGGCACCGAGGGGGCACCCGGCAGGAGGACTGCGACGCCGAGCAGGCAGATGGCCGCCAGCAGGATGACGGCTCCAATGCCGATGATCATGAGTGTTGCCCCTGCTTCGCGCCCGGTGACAGCGGACCGGCGAAAACTCCCGGCGAGACATGGATGCCAAGGTCCTCGAACCGGTCGATGAACCGGGGACGGATGCCGGTGGCTACGGGCTTGCCCATGAAGCGGCCCTGGGCGTCCACGCCTGCGGAGTAGTCGAAGACGAACGCGTCCTGGAGGGTGACGATGTCGCCTTCCATCCCCTGGACCTCGGTGACATGGGTAATGCGGCGGGACCCGTCGCGGAGCCTGGAGATCTGCACGATCAGGTTAACCGCGGAGGCGATCTGTTCACGGATGGCCCGCAGCGGAAGGTCCATGCCGGCCATCAGCACCAGGGTTTCGAGGCGGGCAACGGCGTCGCGGGGCGAGTTGGAGTGCACGGTGGACAGGGAGCCGTCGTGGCCGGTGTTCATTGCCTGCAGCATGTCCAGCGATTCGCCGCCACGGACCTCGCCCACCACGATCCGGTCCGGACGCATACGGAGGGAGTTGCGGAGCAGCTCACGGATGGTCACCTCGCCTTTGCCTTCGGTGTTGGGCGGCCGGCTTTCCAGCCGGACCACGTGGTCCTGCTGGATCTGCAGTTCCACGGCGTCCTCGATGGTGACGATCCGTTCATCGTGCGGCAGGAAGGAGGACAACACGTTCAAAAGGGTGGTTTTGCCCGTACCCGTGCCGCCCGAAACGATGATGTTGAGCTTGGCCTTGACGCAGGCGTTGAGCAGCTCCGCCATTTCCGGGGTGAGCGTGCCGAAGTCAATGAGGTTGCGGACGGTCAACGGGGTCTTGGAAAACTTTCGGATGGTCAGCGAGGAGCCGCCAACGGCCAGCGGGGGGATGACGGCGTTGACACGGGAGCCGTCTTCCAGGCGTGCGTCCACAAGGGGGAAGACTCGTCGATGCGGCGGCCCACCTTGGACACGATCCGTTCGATGACTTTGCGGAGGTGTTCCTCTGAGCTGAAGCGCGACTCGGTAAGTGTCAGCTTGCCCTTCCGCTCGACGTAGATCTGGTCCATCCGGTTGACCATGATTTCGGTGACGGCGGGGTCGTCCAGCAGGCGCTGCAGGGGACCGTAGCCCAGTACGTCGTCAGCCACGTCGCGGACCAGGCGGGCGCGTTCCTCCGCGCTGAGCGGCACCTGCTCTGCATCGATGATGCGGGTGAGCTCATCCTTGGCGGTGCTCCGCAGTTCCTGCTCGGTGACGGCGGCGTCGTTGAAGCGCGCTCCCATGCGCTCGAACAGTGCGGTGGCCGCCCTGTCCTTCATGGCTGCGAAGACGTCCACGCCAGGTGCCTTGGGCACAAAGGAGGTGCCGGCGTCGTGCGTTGAATGCACGACGCCGGCGTGGGCGGGAAGGCGCTTGTCCGTACCGTCGGCGGCGGCGGGGACAGGCGCGGGGGCCGGGTGTGGAGACTCAAGCAGCGCGGTGCCGGCCGGTGCCGGGGGACGGCCCTGGGCTGCGTTGATGCGTTCGGAGAGTTTCATCAGATAACCACCCTTCGGTGAAGCTTCCGCTGGGCCTGTGTGCGCCAGGCCGGGTTGAAGCGCTGGACCAGTTGGCGGAGGCTCTTGACGGCCGGGTCCTTCTTGGAGTCCTGGAGGACGGGGATGCCGCGGTTGGTGGACAATGCCACGGCCCGGGAGCGGGGGACGCTGACGTCCACGGGGGCGCCAATGGTGGATTCGACGTCGCGGACGTTCAGGCCTGCTTTGGCGTCGGCCATGTTCAGGACCACGTGGCGGGATTCGGGCATGATGTCCAGTTGGCGGAGGACTTCCAGGCCGGAACGGAGGCCGCGAAGGCTGGGGATGTCCATGGCACTGACCCAGACCACGTCAGTGCATTTTTCCATGGCGGCCAGCCCGATTTCCGGCATGCCGGGAGCGCTGTCCAGCACCACGTACTGGAACTCCTGGGCCAGCTGGTCCAGCAGGTGGCTGACCTGGTCCGGGGTGATGTGGTCCGCATCCACCGGGTTGGGTGGGGCGCACAGGGCGTAGATGCCGGCCGGGTGCACGGTGAGGAAGGCCTTGAGGACCAGGGAGTCCTGGGCGGCGGCCGGGGTGACGGCGTCCGTGACGGTGTGTTCGGGGTTGAGGTAGAGGCCGGAGGCGACGTCGCCGAACTGCAGGTCAAGGTCCACGATGACCACGCTCATGGGTGCCACCTGGCCCAGGCCGATGGCAATGTTGGTGGCCAGGGTGGTCTTGCCGACTCCGCCCTTGGGGGAGAAGACACCGATGACCAGGCCCTTGCCGTCTCCCGGCTGCTGCGCCTCGGGGCCGCGGTGCCGGGTGGCGAACGACTGGCAGGCGCGTTCCAGCAGTACCCGGATTTCGGCGGCGTCCGCCTGGGGGCTGAGGATGTCGCGGATACCGGCCCGCATGGCGTGCAGCAAGCCGGCGGGGTCAACGTCGCTGACCAGGACCAGGCTGAGGCCGGGCAGCTGGACGTCGAAGACCTTGGCGAACCGGAGCGCTTCCTCGTACGGGACATCCGGGCCGATGATGAGCACCTCGGGCTGCTCCTGGTTCAGGAGGGCGAACAGTTCCGCCGGGCCTGCGGGGAGGATGTCGCTCGAGATGGTCTGGATGGTGCCGCGCAGGCCGTTGGCGACGGCGGCGCGCAGTTTCTGGTCGAAGTCGCCGTTGGGGGAGAGGAGGACGAAGCGGCTCACTTGTACACCGTGTCCTTCCTGGCGATGAAGCCGCCGTTGTCCTGGGCGTCGAGGGGTTCCTTGGTGAGCCAGAGATCGCCGTTGTTTGAGGAATAGATGATCTTGGTGGCGTCGATATCGCTGACGGCAACGGTGACCATGAACGACCCCTGCGGGAGGGTGGTGTCCTGCGGGTTGGTGCCGTCTGTGGGCTTTGCGCTTGGTTGCGGGGCACGCTGGACGGCGGTGACCAGGATTTTTCGGAGGGTGAGCTGGGTGGTGGCCTCTCCGGGCTTCGTCTTGTCCGCTCCTGCGCCGAAGCTGAACCCGATCCCTATGTGATCGCCCGCTTCAATCCTGCCGCCCACCACCCGCTTGGCTTCCAGTTCAAAGGTGACTTCCTGCATGCCCGCGGGCACTTTGACGGACCCGCTGGACTTGGCGTCTTGTGGGTCCACGAGCCGCTCGGCGAGAAGCTGCTCGCCGGGGACGAGGTCCACGGCGGCCACCTTGCCGGCCGAATCGTCGAGGGACGTCAGTGCTGTTGGTGCGACACCTGCCGCCGGGACGTCCTGGATGACGAGCGAGGCTGCCATGGCGTTCACCTGGGTTCCGGCGGGGATGGCCTTTTCGACCACCAGCACCTTTTTGGGGCTGGTAGTGGCCATCGCCCGAGCGTCCGCGCCGTTCGCGTAGACGATGATGATGAGGGCTCCCACAAGCGCCAGGGCGACGGCGGCCGTTCCGGCGAGCATGTGAGACTTCACTTTGAACTCCGTGGTTTGGGTGGGGATTGTCAGAGGGTAAGTCGGGCAACGGATGCACCGAAATCCGGAGCGTTGCCGAGTTCAAAGCCTTGGGCGAGGGAAACGAATTTCACGAAATAGCCCCGTATCGTTTTGTTGGCCACCTTGGCACCTGCCGTCCAACCAATGCTTGCGAACTGGTAACCCGTCACGTGGAATGCCGCGAAGCCTTTGACGTAGTATTTACCGCTGGAGCCTGTTCCGGTAGCGACGTCATATAGCGGCAGCAAAACGGTTTGGTTGTTCATTTGATTGAAGTCCGACTGGCTACAGGAATACGGAACGCTTGCCCCAGTGTCGCTGGAAAACCAGATCCCGGAGTTGTTGGACGCCCCTGCAGTTGCAGTTATGGCACACTTCGCTGAAGTCGTTTGAATCCAGCCGAACCCCCCTGGGATGCCGCCGCATCCATTGACGGACTGCTCTAGAACCTGTTCGGTGCCCGCCGTCGAACCGGCGAGCATGTCCAACTTGCAGTAGGCGATTGCTAACGGCAGGATTACCGGTCCTCTGGATGGGGTTCCCCACGTGGCAGAAGAGGTTGCCATTATCTTCTCGCTGCCGATCCCCAGCGCGCGCGCGAAGTAGAGCGAGACCGAGTCCTGCGGTGCGCCGTCTTGTTTTGCCGACGTCATCACACTGACTGTTCGCGCGGTCTTGTCCAGCTGAATGGAATAGACGTTACTTTTCCCGTCCAGTGCATTCTGATTTGCCAGACTGGCGGCAAGTGTAGAAGAAGTTGAACATAGTGGATCCGTCAAATTGACGCCGCACTTCTGAGCTAGGGCCAGCGCAGATGCATCTGCACCACTTTGCAGCTGCGCCCGTTCAGAGTAGATCAGGCCCACGTCGACGGAGATAGCCACGAAGCCAAGAAGAGTAACCAGGAGGATGGCGACGATGACGCTGACGGCCCCGTCTTCGCCGCTCTGGGTTGTGGTGATCGGTCTGTCCGTCCCTAGCCGCCGCACAGCATGACTCCCTTGCCGGTCATAGGAAACGGCCCGGCGATTCCCGTGATGGTGGAGAGCGTGTACTGGACCGTGACTGTTACTTGAGTACCCGTGCTGCACGTGGTTGGGCTTACGGTAACGGCGGACGACGGAATGGTGGAGCTGACCGACGCGGCTGCGGTCTGAACGGCGCTCGCTGCTGCGGTCGGATTGTTGTTGATTGCCATAATGCGGACGCCATCGCGTGCTGCGTTCGTTAGGGTGATCTGGGTATTGTAGGCTCTGCCAAACTCGATTGTGCCCAGCACAAGCATCAAGAGGAGGGGCAGCAGAATCGCGAATTCAACGGCGGCTGCGCCGCGTTCCGGGTCGCGTTTCATCTGCTGAACCTCCTCTTGGATTGCTTGTTTCCGCCGGGCAGAGTGCCGCCGTTTGGCTTTGGGGTCCGGAACGGCGGCCGTGTTACGGGGTCGGGACAGTGGTGCTGGCCGGGTGGGCGATGTCACTCGTGACGTTGGTGAACATCGTCTGGAGCTGGCCGCCAAGGGTGCTGACGGCGACGATGATGACGACAGCGATGAGGGCGACCATGATGCCGTATTCGACGGCGGTGGCGCCCTTCTCTTCGCTGCGAAGACGAATCATGAGATTGGTGTAAAGAGAAAGCATTTTGACTCCTGAGCGAGACGGATTGGCTGGCCCTGCACCAGCACTGAAACGAAGTTAGCAACGCTTGATACGACATTGACGGGATCTTGCAACATCCTGTGCAAAGGCTTTACGGCCTGTACTTTTTCTGCGCTTTTGCTTGGTTCTTGCTGGGCTGACACTGCGCTTCCCAAACAAAGCAGGCACACAAAAAGGACCCCCTCGGTTCTGGGTGCCGAGGGGGTCCGGACTATGGGCGCAAGCTGCGCTTTTCGCGAGGGATCAGGGGATGCCGAGAGCTGAACTCAATGTCGACGCCAAGTTTTGGTAATGAAGATTGAGGGCTTGCCCGAAGGCTGCGATGCCGATGACCAAGGCCATGGCCAGGAATGCGATTAAGATGCCGTACTCCGTGGACGTTGCCCCGCGCTGGTCCCTGATTAGAACTCGTAGAGTTGTCGCCGGCCGCATCAGCAGGCTGTGAATTGATTTCAATGCAACCTCTCTAGTGGAAAACGGCCATGATCTGAAGGACCGCTGGTCCGAGCAAAATGATGAAGAGCGTCGGAAGGATGAAGAAGATCAGCGGGAAGAGCATCTTGACCGGCATCTTCATGGCGTGTTCTTCGGCCATCTGCCTGCGTTTGATGCGCATGTCTTTCGCCTGTGCCTTCAATACGCCGGCAATAGCTATGCCGTAGGTATCGGCCTGTACCACGGCCCGAACGAACGTCCGCACGGCGGGTACGTCAACTCGTTCCGAGAGAGCCAGGTACGCCTCCTTGCGGGAACGTCCTACCTGAATGTCTTGAAGAGTCCTGATTAGTTCATCCGCAAGAGGCCCCCTGCCATTCTCGCCGGCACGTCCCATGGCGGTTTCAAATCCGAGGCCCGCCTGAACCGAAATCAGCATCTGGTCCAAGGCATTCGGGAAGCCAACCTGATTGCTTCCCGGCGCTTTTGGGCAAAGTTCCGCAAGAGGATGTCGGGAAGGAAATAGGACAGTGCGACAATCACAAAGGCAATGAAGAACCTCCCCGCCGAAGGTGAGCCCATAAAGACCAGAAGGCCCATCAGTGCGCCGCCGAAAGCCAGCATTGGCTTGATCATGAGGATCCGGGAAAGCGGCCATTGTTTTGGTCGACCCGCGCCCGACAATTGTTTGTCAAGCCAGGCCTCGTAGCCGCGGGGTGTAATCCGCTTGGACAGGCTCGAGAATTGTTGGCTGATGTTGAGCGACTGCGATGCCTGTGCGGAACGGCCGCCCAGATTGGCCTTGATGCGCCGCAGGGCAGCCCGGTCGCCTGTGAAGGACAACCAAACCATGCCCGATATCGGCACGACAATGGCCAATATTGCTGCTAATGCGATGGGTTGCATGTCATCCCCCTAGTACTTCGGTTTGATGATGCGGCTGAGCCAGAGACCGCCGACGGACAAGAGGATGATCGCCGCGCCCAACATCGCGAATCCGATGAATGTCGTGGTGAAGACCCGCGAGTAGGTCGGGTTGAACAGCACCAGGCCGATGAACATCAGGATCGGCAGTGCCATGAGGACCAATGCCGAGATACGCCCTTCTGCGCTGAGCGCCCTGACCTGGCCTTTGACTTGGTTTCGGTCGCGGATGGTCTCACCCACGTGGTCCAGGACTTCCGCGAGGTCCCCACCAACTTCACGGTGGATCTCAATAGCTTGTGCTATCCAGTAAAAGTCCTCGCTTGCAGTCCTCCGAGAGACATCCGCCATCGATTCTCCCAAATCGCGGCCGATCCTGGTTTCGTTGACGATTCGGGTGAGCTCCGCCGCCATCGGTCCATCATTTTCCTGCGCTGCCGCGTCGATGGCCCTCAAGAGGCTGTGGCCCGCCCGGAGACCGCCGGAGAACATTTGCAGTGTGTCCGGGACCTGAGCGTCGAAGGCCTTCCTGCGCCGGGAGATGAGGAAGTTTAGGCCCAGATATAGGAGGAAAGGCGTGACAATGAGGGCCAGGATGCTCATGCCGAGGCCACCGAGGAGGAACGCTGCCACTGTTGCCACCAAAGTGACTGTTCCGGCGATCAGGAGGTAATCGCCCGGCTCCTTATTAAGGCCTGCCTGCTCCAACTTTTCGCGGTTGAAGATCGACGTGGGGCGCTTCTTCAGGCCGCGGTTCAGGGCGCCGACGGCTTGATTGGTCAGGCGTGTCAGGTTGGAGGATTGTTGCGCCATCTCCGGGCGTCGCCTGGAAAGGGGGACGCCGGGGCGTCCCTTCCAAACGAATACGAAAAGCAGGGCGAGCGATGTGTAGACCAGGAACAGGCCCGTCATGAAGAGGGCGACTGGCACGGACGGCGTCATGGCTATCTACCTCGGCCCGTTTCAGCACCAAAGATGTGCGGTGAAACGTGGATGCCAAGGTCGGCGAAGCGGTCTGTGAACCGAGGCCGAACGCCTGTTGGCACTGGCTTACCGAGGAACCTTCCGTTCGAGTCGACTCCCGCAGCAAAATCGAAGATAAACGCGTCCTGGAGGGTGACGATATCGCCCTCCATGCCCTGAACTTCGGTGATGTGTGTCACGCGCCGGGTGCCGTCTCTCAGCCTGGAGATGTGAACAATGAGATTCACCGCGGAGGCAACCTGCTCGCGTACTGCGCGGAGCGGGAGGTCCATCCCGGCCATCAATACCAGGGTCTCAAGGCGGGCTATGGCGTCGCGGGGGGAATTGGCGTGGACAGTGGAGAGGGAGCCGTCGTGGCCGGTGTTCATGGCCTGCAACATGTCAAGGCATTCGCCGCCGCGCACTTCGCCGACCACAATGCGATCGGGACGCATGCGGAGCGAATTTCGCACGAGGTCGCGAATGGCAATCTCGCCTTTTCCTTCAATGTTCGCCGGCCGGCTTTCCAGCCTCACCACATGATCCTGCTGAAGCTGGAGTTCCACCGCGTCCTCAATCGTGACGATGCGGTCCGATGCGGGAATGAAGGAAGACAACGCATTGAGAAGCGTCGTCTTGCCGGTGCCTGTACCGCCGGAAACGATGATGTTCATCCTGGCCAGGACGCACGCTTGAAGCAGTTCGGCCATCTCGGGGGAGAGGCTGCCGAAAGCAATGAGCTTTTGGACCGTCAGCGCGTCACCGCCGAACTTTCGGATAGTGAGCGCGGGGCCATTGACAGCAAGCGGCGGGATGATGGCGTTAACGCGCGATCCGTCCGCAAGACGCGCGTCCACGAGAGGGGAGGACTCGTCGATGCGGCGTCCAACCTTCGACACGATGCGCTCGATCACCCTCCTCAGTGCGTCGTCGGAGGCGAACTTGGTGTCCGTTAACGTCAACTTGCCAGCCCGTTCCACATATACCTGGTCGAAACGATTGACCATCACTTCCGTGACGGACGGATCGTCCAGGAATCGCTGGATCGGACCATGGCCGAGAACGTCATCGATAATTTCGCGGATAAGGCGTTGGCGCTCGGACGAAGTCAGCGGAACTTGTTCCTCGTCGACGACGACCTTCAACTCGTCCTTGACGAATTGGTGGAGCTCGCTCTCTTCGAGGGAGGAATCAGTGATACGGGCACCAAGTCGCTCGTAGAGGGCCGTGCTGGCGCGCTCTTTGAGTGCGCTCAACGCGCCACTCGCCGCAGCGGCTGTGGGGCTCAGCTCGATGACTTCGGCCGCTTGCGCTGTTTCGGCGGTCTTGACGTCGTGGATGCGGCCCAACGTGGCTGGTTCAGCAGCGTCCTTGGCCAACACGAACGGATCGTGCTTTTCTTCGACGACTGCCAAGCTCGGCTCGGTGCCGCGTGCCTTTTCAAGCCTGCGTGAGAGGTTCACTGGACTACCGCCCTTCTGTGCAACTTCTTGTGGGGTCTTGCTTCCCAATTGGGTTCGAACCGTTTCACCAGTTGCCGAAGACCCTTTTGCGCCGGATCCCGGCTGCCGTCCTGCAGGAGTGGGATCCCTTTATTGGTCGAGAACGGAAGGGTCCGCGAGCGGGGGAGCACCACATCCACCGGGGCCCCGATGGTGGCTTCAACATCCTGGAGCGTCAGCCCGGTGCGGCGGTCTGCCATGTTGAGGACTACGTGGCGGACTTCAGGCAGGAGGTTCAGCTCCGAGAGAATCTGGTTTCCGGAGCGAAGGCCCCTGATGCTCGGAACATCCATGCCGCAGATCCAAACGGCGTCCGAAGCCAATTCAAGAGTCGCCAGTACATGTTCGCCGAGCCCCGGCGCAGTATCCACGACGACGTACTGGAACTCCTGCCGCAGCTGGGTAAGCAGGTGGCTGACGTTTTCTCCCGTGATCCGGTCCATTTCTACCGGGTTCTTTGGGGCGCACAGGGCATAAATGCCGGCAGGGTGCACGGTCAAATACGTCTTGAGGACCATGGAGTCCTGGCTCGCGGCACCTACAACGGCGTCCGTGATGGTGTGGTCAGGATCCAGCATCAGCCCGCTGGCGACGTCTCCAAACTGCAGGTCCAGGTCCACGATGACCACTCCCATGGGGGCGATCTTTCCCAGGCCCACGGCCAGGTTCGTCGCCACCGTAGTCTTGCCTACCCCTCCCTTGGGGGAAATGACGGCGATGATTCGACCCCCCGCGGCGTGCTCATGATGCTCGGAGCTTGCTCTGGGGACAGGCCGCGCCGCCGTCCGGCTGAGGCAAGGCTTGCCCGCTCGACGATGATACGGATGTGGTCCACTTCTGCGGCCGGATCCAAGAGATCCCGGATGCCGGCCCGCATGGCTTGGATGGCCACTTCGGAGGATTCGTCGGTCACCAGGATCATGCTGATCTCCGGATACTGCAGATCCATGACCGCGGCGAACTTCAATGTCTCGTCGGACGGGAGCCCGGGCCCGAGGATGAAAACTTCCGGAGGTTCGCCGAGGAGCTGCGTCAGGACTTCCTCGGGACCCTGGGGAAGGTAGTCAGCCTGGAAGTATTGAAGGGTCCCCGGCATGGCCGCCGTGGCCAGACGAACTTTGCGCTCGAACTCCGTGTTTGGAGTGATCAGGACAAAGCGGCTCATCGGAATACCTTCGTCTTGTCCACGACACCAGTGGTGCCTTCTGTAGCCCCGGTGGGCTCTTTAGACATGTAGATCTTGCCGAATTCCGCTGCGTAAACCAGGCGTTCGGCGTCAACCGAGTTCCGGGCGACTGTGATCAGGTAGTTCCCGTCGCTCTGTGCATTGCTGCCGGAGCTGAGGGATCCATCCGATTTTTGCGTCGAATCCTGCTGGGCCGGGCTGCCGTTGCTCAACTGGGTGGCGGTGACGAGTACTTTGTGGAAGGTCAGCTGGGTGCCGGCGGACTGCGTAGCCGTCTGCCCTGCCCCGTTGGTGGATGATTCGGTGAGGGAGATAAAGATGCCCACCGTGTCGCCGGCGGAGATCTTTCCGCCAACTACGCGTTCGATGGGGAGCTTGAGGGAGATCTCCTGCATTCCATCGGGAACGGCGACTCGTGACGGTCCAAGGAATGATTCCTTCTCCACCAGTCGGCTCGACAGCAGTTGCTCGCCGGGAACCAGGGCAACGGCTGTGACCTTCGAGCCCAGGGAGTTCAGGTCGGTCACGCTGTCAGCGGTGAGCGCTGACTTGGGGAGCGGCTTCTTGGCCACCGACCCTCCCAAATCGCTGACTGCTGTTCCTGCAGGAACGGCGGACTGAACCACGAACACTTCCGATGTTTCGGTTCCGGCCATGGCACGGGCATCCGCGCTCTGTACGTATGTAATAAGAAGGACGGTGCCGGTTATCGCGATGACTAGCGCGGCGATGCCTCCCAGTAGGCGTGCTTTCACTTGCTTCCCCTTACTTGTTGCTTTACTTGATCAGACCGATTTTGATGACGGTGCCATTCGGTGTGGTGGAATCCCCGGTGAAGAGGCTGGGGTCCGCGGAGTATCCGACGAACGTTCCGTAAAGACCCTTTTGGCTCCCGGTGAAAACATTGGTTGGGTCATATTTGGCCTGACCAGTAAAGTTCCATGCCTGAAGCTTGAAGCCTGCCCACTTTTCGATGTAGTACTGGACGCTGGATCCACTGCATGAGCCGAATTGGGCTGCGGGCATTCCTGCACATGTGTACTTGTAGACCGGAAGCGCCACGGTGGAATTGGCGAGGGACGGGTTAATGGTCGGATTGAAGAGGTCGATACATCCGTTTGGAACTGCGGCTCCGGCGCTCGTCATGCTCCACTGCCCAACTTCTGCGGTGACTTTGCAGCCCGTGCTGCCGTCGGGATTCAGCCAGGCGAACCCACCCGGAATGATTTGATTCGACGGGTTAAGTCCATTGCAATCTTGTGCGCCTGCACCCCCACCTTGGGTGAGGATTTTGTGTGGCTGTCCGTCATCTGCGAATTCGCAGGTGGCAAAGGTCAACGGGAGGACGGAAATACCCTTGGTGACGTACGTCCATTTCGCTGTTGCTGTAGCGCCTACGGTCACCGGTGGAGCGTTGAGGGCGCTGGCAAACATCTTGGTCAGGAAGCCGGCGTTTGTGGTGCCATCTTTTGTAGAGGTAGTCACGGAGACCTGGCCCGCGACTGAAAGATCAACTGACTGAACTGTCGACTGCGAGTCCAGGGAATTGCCGTTCGCAAGGGACGAGGCAAGGGCAACAGCGCTGGCTTGGGAGCAGCCTGAGGCTGCGCAAAGGTCCACCGCAGCCAGGGCCCCGGCATCTGCGGCATTCTGCAGCTGTGCCCGCTCCGCGTATATCTGGCCTGTGTCCACCGCGAGGGCGCCAGCACCTAAAAGAACCACCATCATCACAGCCACCAGGACACCAGCAGCACCCTGCTCGGCGGCTTCACGATTCTGATTTATCCGCCGCATCGCATGGCTCCTACTCCGGTCAATCCGACTGACGATCCGAACAGGCCTGTCATCGTTGGCGCGCTGTAGGTAATCGTTACCTTCATCGTGGTGTCCGGTGTGCATGCCGTCGGGGAGAACGTGTAGCTGAACGGGCCGGTGAGACCCGGCGCACCCGCGACGGCCGCGGCTTTTGCATCGGTCTGACTGTTTTTGACGGCCATGGTCCGAGCGGCCTCCCTGGCGGCCTGGGTCACGGAAATTTGGGCGTTGTAGGCGTTCGCGAACTCGACTATTCCTACGACTACGGACAGAAGAATGGGAGCTACAAGTGCAAACTCCACAGCTACTGCGCCGCGGCTCTTGTGTTCCGTGTTTGCTTTGCGGATCTTTTTCAACGGATCCCCCGAGGTTGATTTGCGTTTTTCGGTTGTGCCGCGGTTGGCGCGCGGCACAACCGAAAGTGGGTTGGCTACCAGGTGCCGACTTTTGAGCCGAGGCTGGAGAACCAGTCGTTCAGCGCCGTGCCGAAGGCAGTGACGCCGATGATGATGAGGAGTGCGATGAAGGCCACGAGGAGCGAGTACTCCGTCGCGGTTGCCCCCTTTCGGAGGAGATGCGCTCCTTGCAGCCCGCCACGAAGGCGAGCAAGGAGACCATGATTGAAGTCATTTCTGTCCCTAATGTCTTGTTTTGGCACGGTCGCTGATGCGCCGGCTGGTCGCCCCAGGCGATCCCTGACTGGCAGCTTTGAAAGGTTCATCGCTGCCACGAAGTGCGCCGCGCCTGCTGGACGGCAAGGACGCGGCGCACTCGGGAGGCCGTCACCTACCAGGTACCGACCTTCGCTCCAAGGGTCGAGAACCAGTTGTTCAGCGCTGTGCCAAAGGCGGTGACCCCGATAATGATGAGCAGGGCGATGAAGGCAACAAGCAACGAGTACTCTGTTGCCGTTGCGCCCTTTTCGGAAGAGAAGCGATCCTTGACGCCGGCGACGAAAGCCATCATCGAGACCATGAGAGAAGTCATTGTATTTTCCTTAATTCGGTGAAATTGAATTGATTTTTATTTCAACGAATTTCCAGCTGCCCCCATAAATCCTTAGCGGCTGGACTTCGCTAAGAAGAGATTGTCATTTACGCCGATGGGCAACAATGCGTAGTGGTACTCGACTTTTAGGCGGCGCGCTGAAAGGACGTACTCGAATACTCGGAAAGGTACCTAGGGCGCGATCAGCCCGCTCCAGCGACTACTTGGATGGGCGCGCTTCAACCCGAGCGCAAGGAGTCTCTCGGCTGCAGTTCGCGCTACTGGATGAGCAGTGCAGTGAGGGCCAAAGCGCCAAGCATGGCGGGGCCGTGTGGCACTTCCTTGGCCATATTCCGGCGTTTTCCACCGAGGAGCACTGCTGTTGTGATTCCGTTCACGATGAAGCCCAAAAGGCTGCCGTAGAGCAGCTGGCTCCAACCTAGGTACCCCAGGTAAAGGCCGACGGGCGCGGCCAGCTTCACATCGCCCATTCCGATGCCGCCAGGCGAAATCAATGCCAAAATAAGGTAGGCGGCGAACAAAATGACCGCGCCAACGAGAGCCCTGATGAAATCGTCAGCCTGCTGACTAAATATCAGCGGAGCTGCCAACAGGACAATGCCCGCGACTAAAAGTAAAAATACGAGCTGGTTGGGCAATAAATGCAGGGCGATGTCCACCCTTGAAAGTTGAACACCTATCACTGCCAAGAGGATTAGGGCCGGCAGGCCTGGCGTATTGCCAAAACGCAAGACGAAGGCGACGCACGCGGCACCGGTGACGGCCGCCGTCGTCATCCGAACCCGCGGCGCCGGCAGCGCATCCAGCCGCGGCAGCAGGCGGGCGATCAGGATCTCAGCCGTGGGGGAGAGGAAACACCCCAACAGGCCTATGGCAACGACAAGGAGCCAAGCGGCCAAGCCTCCGCCCCCTGCTGATGCCACTGCGCCCCCTGCGTCGATGGGGTTGGCTCATGACGAGCCAACCGCCGCTACCCCATTTTGACCCTGAACCACCTGACGCGCTAATCTAGGTAGTCGTTGTGCGTGTCCTATTCCGATGGTGCGTGCCCGCTTGAGAATCCGGTTGCAGGATAACTACTCAACGTGCACATTCGGAACCTCAGGATGACTGGTTACATGGAGCCCTCACCTCTGTTCCGGTAGCGCGCAGACAGTAGGTGCGCGAGCTAGCGACACCTAAACAAGAACGCCAGAACAAGAACGAGGCAAACACCGTGCGTACGTACACCCCGAAGCCCGGCGATATCAACCGCCAGTGGCACGTCATTGACGCCACCGACGTTGTCCTTGGTCGTCTTGCAAGCCAGACCGCAATCCTGCTGCGCGGCAAGCACAAGGCCACTTTCGCGTCCCACATGGACATGGGCGACTTCGTCATCATCATCAACGCTGAAAAGGTTGCCCTCACCGGCGCCAAGCTGGAGCAGAAGCGCGCATACCGCCACTCCGGCTACCCGGGCGGCCTGACCTCCGTCAACTACGCGGAACTGCTGGAATCCAACCCGGTCCGCGCCGTAGAGAAGGCCATCAAGGGCATGCTCCCCAAGAACTCCCTCGCTGCGCAGCAGCTGGGCAAGCTGAAGGTGTACCGCGGTGCTGAGCACCCGCACGCCGCCCAGCAGCCCAAGACTTTCGAAATCACCCAGGTCGCCCAGTAGTCCTGGCCACCAAACAACTTATCTATACAAGGAGAATCGTGGCTCAGAACGAAGAGACCACCGAGGCCGTCGAGGCCGAGGAAAACCTGACCAGCTACACCTCTGAGAGCTCAGCTTCCGAAGCTGCTCCCAAGAAGGAACGCCCGGCCCTGACCGTTGCCGGCGCAGCTGTTGGCCGCCGCAAGGAAGCCGTTGCACGCGTTCGCGTTGTGCCCGGCTCCGGCAAGTGGACCATCAACGGCCGCGAGCTGGCGAACTACTTCCCCAACAAGCTGCACCAGCAGGACGTCAACGAGCCTTTCAAGATCCTTGATCTGGAAGGCGCCTACGACGTCATCGCCCGTATCCACGGTGGCGGCATCTCCGGCCAGGCAGGCGCCCTGCGCCTCGGCATCGCCCGTTCGCTGAACGAGATCGACGTCGAAAACAACCGCCCGACCCTGAAGAAGGCCGGTTACCTGTCCCGCGACGCCCGTGTCATCGAGCGCAAGAAGGCCGGTCTCAAGAAGGCACGCAAGGCCCAGCAGTACTCCAAGCGCTAAACCCGCTTGCACAGAAGCCCGTCCCGCCTTTTGGCGGGGCGGGCTTTTCTGCTGCCCTGAACAGGGAATTCTTCAGTGCAATTTTCTCTGAAGATCAAAAACGACCGATCCGTCGACTATCTCTGATGTGAAGTTATCTTTTACCCATTGGGATATTTGCGTTAACGTAGTCGCCCTTTCGGGTACCTCCAAGTGACTCTGTTGCCAGACTAGGTAACAAATCTGACCGGCGTCGACCTCCGCCTGGAATTGCTCGAGGGTTGGGTTCGGATCCACGCCCATAAATCCGGATAGAGACATAACTGGCCTTCCCACCGCAAGCTGATACTGCGCTGCCGTTTGTCCGGGATAGGTAGCTGCGGCCCACTGGCATGATAGGGGCTGTTGCAGTCGGGCCACCAGTTGAGGGCCGGGTTCTAATCCGTAGCCCAGTTCCTTGGCCCACAGCGGATCACCCCGGGAAGCGCCGGCCAGAAACTGGCTCAGGGAGATCTTGCTCTTCGTCACAGTGCCGGACAGCAGATTGGAGCCATTGTGCGGGGACAGGACGTTGTAGCAGGACACAACAACGGGCGGTGTGAGGAGCGCAAGGATCAGCAGGCTGCCGGCAATTAAGTCCAGTATGGCAAGTGGTGGTTTGATAGCCAGCAGGGCTGATCCGAGACACCCCGCCACTAATATCGACGGAGCAAGGAAATCCGGCCATCCCGTGCCGAGACTGAGGATTGCGGAAGTGAAGCCGGTTCCCACCAGGCCGATGGCACTTGTGATTATCCGGGTGCTGATCCTGTGCCGATCCTCCATGAGCAGCGTTAAGGCCAAACCGATGACGAGGGCCAACGGCGGCGCCAAGGTTGCTGCATAGTAGGTGTGTATTCCGTTGCCCATGAAGCTGAGCAGCAAGTAGACCGTCACAAACCAGCCCACGGCGATTATCGTGGTGGCCGTGCGGCCGCGACTAATCGTGGCCGCACGCCACTTGAACACGATTACGATGCAGGCAAGAAGGGCAACGATCAGCAACCAAGAAGCTTCTTGGGAAAAATTAGCATTGAATAGCCGGAAAAATCCGGTGTCACTTTCTTTGGAGCGGAATTCTGCTGGCAGTAGTTGGATAGTTGGATCTTCTTCCTTGCTGATGATCCGGTCTATACCGTTGTAGCCCAACGTCAATTGAAGAATGCTGTTACTTGGGGAGCCGCCGATAAAGGGGCGTCCAGACGCTGGGATAAGCTCCACAATCAACATCCAGGCCGAGCCTGAGATAATCATCACGCCAAAGCCAAGTAGTCCAACTCTCAGTCGTCGCCAGAGTGATGATTTGTAAGAAATCGCAATGGCCGCGGTGATCGCCGGAACGCAAAGTAGAGCCTGCAGCTGTTTGGTCATAAAGGCTAGGCCGAGGGCAAGCCCCGCCCAATAGACGAGCCGCGCACTGGTTTTCTCCACGGCCCGCACCACGAGGTATGCGGCCCAGACCATGAACAAGAGCATTAGCGGATCAGGGTTGTTGTAACGCGAGAGCAATGTGATTATTGGCGTGGTGAAGAAGACCACGGCGGCTGTAAGTGCCCCCACGGCGGAGCAGTTGCTACGAAGCAGGCGATAGACCAGAAGTGTAGTCGTTACACCCATGGCTGCCTGTGGCGCCATAATGCTTTCCGGTGACAGTCCGAGCAGTCGAACGGAGATTCCCATGATCCACAGGCTCAGGGGAGGCTTATCCACAGTGATGGAGTTACCCCAGTCGAGCGATCCGAAAAAGAACGACTTCCAGTCCATTGAGCCCGCCTGGACAGCTGCGCTGTAATAAGCATTAGCCCATCCGTTGATCCCAAGATTCCAAAAATAGAGAATCGCGTTTAGGACTAAAATCAGAAGTAACGCAGGCCGCTCCCACACTGGATCTTGGGCACGCCCCCGAACCAAACTGCGAAGAAATTGTGTGCCCACACTCTTATAGTCAGCGAAGGTCGTAGATAGTGACGCCGTCAACGTTCTCCCCCTTGAAGTTCGACTGAACCCACTCCGTGATCAATGCGGCGTCCCGGCCGAGAGGGATACCGTCAACGATCGCTTGCTGCCAGATGAAATAGGCGATGCGCTTACTCGACACCATGGACTTGAACTGGTCAAGAGTCGGGGCAGGGTCGGTGCCCAGCCAACCTCCAAGCGCGATTACAGGGCGCTGCGAAGACAACTGATATTGCGCTGCGTTCTGGGCCGTGTAGGTGGCTGCGGCCCATTCGGACTCCTTGACGTTCCGCAGCAGCGCAGTCACTTCCGGTGATGGTTCTGCACCAAACCCAAGTTGGCGGGCAAGAGGCGGATCGCCACGGCGCGCGGCGTCAAGGTGTGCTGAGAGGGTTCCCGGATTGTTGCTCACAGGCCCGGACAAGGGATTTGTCCCAAAATGGGGCGTGGAAAGCGTGATCGTATCCGTTGCCAGCGGACCCCAAATCAACACGAGTCCGACGAGCACCAGCGTGAGCCGGACCTGAAACCTCGATGCAGCCAACAGCCAGCCTGCCGCTGCCAAGAGCGTTAGCGCGATGGCGCTGAGTGGCCAGCTGCCCCAACCGTTACCGTATTCAAAAATCCGGGTCGCCACGTAGCCTGTTCCCAACAACAAGACAACGCCCATCGCTCGAGGGATCAACCGCCCACGGAGTGCCCACAACAGGGCGACGCCCATCGGGATGACCAGCGCTATCGGGGCGGCCAAGGAAAATACGTAGTACGTATGTGTCATGGTGCCCATGAAGCTCAACACGATATAGGTGGTTGCCAGCCAGGTGACGGAGATCGTCATGAGACCGGTCTTTGACTTCGAAACGTGGCCGGACTGTCGCCACAACATCACCAAGGCGAGCGTGCACGTCAGCGCTGTAAACAGCAGCCATGCGCCCTCCGGAGCGAAGTTTGCATTGAACAGCCGGCTGAGTCCGCCGTCGTAGGAACTTGCTGGGAGGTCTTCAGAGGTCGGTGCGGCGCCCGTTGCAGGATTGGTGCTAAATCGCAGGAACCTGGCCAGTCCGTTGTAGTCGATAGTGAGTTCGAGCATGCTGTTCGTAGCAGAACCCCCGATGTACGGCCTGTTTCCCGCAGGGATGAGGTCGACCACGATGAGCCACCAGCCGCCGCTGACGATGAGAGCGCCGAGCGAACCCAGGAGCCGCCATATCCTTGATCCGATTGTTCCCGCGCCGCAGAGGACAATCGCCAGGACAAAGGCGGGAACTGGCAGGAAGGCCTGGAACTGCTTTGCCATAAATCCAAGCCCCAGAGCCGTTCCTGACAGGAGAAACCATGACCAGCGGTTGCTTTCAATGGCGCGGACGACGAAGTACGTTGCGGCGACCGTCAGCAGGCCCATGAGGGGTTCCGGGTTGTTGAACCGGGACATGAGGACAACTACCGGCGTGGTCGCATAGATGAGGCCGCCCAGCAGCGCCGGCGCGGCCGCATGGTTTCGGCGGATGATCTTGTAGATAAGCCAGGTGGTGGTTACTCCCATCAGGGCTTGCGGCACAAGAAGGGACCAGGAATTGAGGCCGAAAAGACGGACCGACAACGCCATGATCCAAATGCTCAGAGGCGGCTTGTCGACGGTGATGAGGTTCCCCGCGTCGAGGGAACCGAAGAAGAAGGCCCTCCAGTCTTGGGACCCCGCCAGCGCGGCTGCGGAATAGTAAGGATTGGCCCATCCATTGCGGTCCAGGGCCCAGAGGAACGACACGGCGGTTGCAGCCAACAGCCCGACCAAGGCCATGTGTTCCCACCTGGCGTGATTCCGGGCAATCGGGCCGGCGGGGGCAAAAACCTTGTTCGCCTCGCTGATGCTCAACGGACTGTCTGTCCAACAGGCCGGAAAGCGAGAAGGGCCGAACGCCCGTCACTGCGGCGAACCCTGAACACCCAAAGGCGAAGAAGCACGAACCGCAGCAATGTGGCGAAGACGTTGGCGCCGGTCAGGACCAAGAGTTCGGTGCTTGGGGCTGGGTCCAAATTCACCGCGTGCAGGACCAGCAGCGCCGAGGACGTTATAGCCCATGCCAGAAGGAAGACGACGAGGCCCTGGAATTGTTGGGTAAACAGCTTCGCTGGACCGCTAATGCCGAAGGTGAAGCGCCTGTTCGCGGCAGTGTTGCCAACGGCCGTCAGCAGCAGGGCAAGGAAATTAGCCTGCTGTGCACCAAAGGGTCCTTGGAGAACCAAATACAACAATGCGAAGGCGAGGGTTGAAATAACGCCAACGAGCCCGAACCTGACCACCTGGCCGAAAAAGCTGGGTCGGCCCGGTGGGACTATCGGCCCGCGGCCGAGTTCGGCATAGATTGCCTGGACGGGAATCGAACCTCTCACCAAGGAACCAGCGACGCGAACCATCCCACGAAGATCGTCCACGGCTGTTTGTTTGATGTTGACCCGGCTATCGGGGTCATCAATCCAGTCGACCGGGATTTCGTGGATCCGCAGCCCCGAGCGTTCAGCGATGATCAACAACTCGGTATCGAAGAACCAGCCGTTGTCTTCGACGTGCGGGAGCAATCGCTTGGCGACATCGGCCCGTATTGCCTTGAATCCGCACTGCGCATCGGAGAACCGGACCTGCATCGTGCGGCGGAGCAGGAAATTATAGGAGCGGGAGATAAATTCCCGCTTAGGGCCGCGACTGACGCGTGAGCTCTGGCCCAGTCTTGTGCCGATGGAAATGTCCGAATGCCCGGACAGGAGTGGTGCGACAAGCGGCGGGAGGGCGGCAAGATCCGTGGATAGGTCCACGTCCAAGTAGGCCAAGACCTTTGCCTCCGAAGCGCTCCAAGCATCGCGAAGCGCGAACCCGCGCCCTTTGACCTCAAGGCGCCGATACTCGACATTGGGCAGTTGTTCGCTGAGCCGGGCAGCAATCGCCGGAGTCCTGTCGGTGCTCGCATTGTCGGCAATGGTTATCTTCCATGTCGACGGCATTTCCTGTGAGAGATATTCGGAGAGTCTTGAGATGCTGTGTTCGAGTACGGCTTCCTCATTGAAAACCGGTACTACAATTTCGAGCGCCAAGCCCCCATAGCTAGGTGTCATGCATCAGAGATTAGGGCTGGCCTGTGCCGGCCGCGAGGGCTTTTGGTAAAGACACGTACACGACAGAAGAATCAAGTAGTGCACCTGGCCGGCTTCGCTCTGAAGCAGGTAGTTACTACTGGGGACCGCCCACCGCCGAATCATTACTGTCAGTGCGCATGGGGGATGAGACAGCAAACCGGGGGTCATCCCGATACGGCGCACTTGACGGGCTTAGAGGACTGGCCGCCGCAGTCGTGGTGATTCACCATTGCTTCCTGGTCTCCCCGAGCTTGGCCCTTGCCGTTACCGGTGTTGACACTGGCAACGCTGAACCGTGGGTATGGTGGAGCACCTTCACGCCTGCGCACTTGCTATGGGCGGGCACCGAGGCGGTTTACGTCTTTTTTATTCTTTCCGGATTTGTTCTCACGCTTCCCTTCCTGGGAGTTTCTCGGCCAACCTGGCGGGCGTACTATGCAAAGCGATTTGTCCGGATTTACCTTCCAGTCTGGGCGTCCTTGGCCGTTGCGTTGCTCTTGGCGTGGATCGTCCCGCGCACGGGGAGCCCGGACCTTAGTCTGTGGCTGCTCAATCATGATGAGTCTCCGAATGTGTTTGCTGACGGGGTCCTCATTGGTGGTGCAGACTCTATCAATTCGCCACTCTGGTCACTGCAATGGGAAATGTTGTTCTCCTTAACGCTCCCTCTTTATGTGGTTTTGGCGCTGCGGATTAGAAAGGCTTGGCTGCCGTGCCTTCTAACGCTTTTTTCGTTGATCGCTGTCGGAACGGTCACCTATCTCCCGGCAATCGTTTACATGTCCATGTTCGGCATCGGTGTACTCATGGCAGTGCGGAGGAACTCGCTGGAACAATTCGGACGCACTCTCAGTCGAGTCAAATGGATTGGTCTCATTGCGTCGTCATTGCTGCTGCTGGCGTCGCGGTGGCTGTTCCCGCAACTTCCCACGGTGATATGCATGGCGTGCATCGGTGGTTCGCTATTGGTGTTCGCTTTCATTGCCTGCCCGCCCGTAGCCGGTGCAGCCAACCATCGAATCCTGCAATGGCTTGGCACCCGATCCTTCAGCCTGTACCTGGTGCACGAGCCGATCGTGGTATCGATTGGTTTCATGTCCCATATTTCGAACCCGTTGCTCCTCACCGCCTTGGCCGTACTGCCCTCGTTGGCTGCGACCGAATTATTCTTTCGGTTTGCCGAACGGCCAAGCCACCTGCTTGCTGGACACATCGGCCGTCTTGTGGGCAGCAAGGTTCGCCGATCACCGCAGCTTCTTACGGCCCGGCCATAGTCAGATCGCCGCCCCTGAAGGAACCGCCCCCCGAAGCCCAACGCCCCATCCTCTACACTTGACCGGTGTCTAGATTATTTGGAACTGATGGTGTCCGGGGGTTGGCCAACGGCCTGCTGACAGCTGAGCTGGCCCTGCAGCTGGCCCAGGCGGCCGCCGTCGTGCTTGGCCATGACCGCAACTCCAACGGCTCCCGCCCGCGCGCGGTGCTGGCACGCGACCCGCGCGCCAGCGGCGAATTCATCGCTGCCGCAGTGGAGGCTGGCCTCGCCAGCTCGGGTATCGACGTCTATGACGCGGGTGTCCTGCCCACCCCGGCGGCGGCCTATCTCGTGGCGGACCTGGACGCGGACTTCGGAGTCATGATTTCCGCGTCCCACAACCCTGCGCCGGACAACGGCATCAAGTTCCTCGCCCGCGGCGGCAAGAAGCTGCCGGACGAGGTCGAGGACGCCATTGAAGCCCAGCTGAGCAAGGAAGCCGTCCGCCCCACCGGATCCGACGTGGGACGCATCCAGCGCTTTTCCGACGCCGAGGACCGCTACATTGTCCATCTCCTGCGCACGCTGCCGCACCGCCTCGACGGCCTCACGGTTGTCCTCGACTGCGCCAACGGCGCCGCCAGCGGCTGCTCACCACAGCTCTTCAAGGACGCCGGCGCCCGCCTCATCGTCATCGGCGCCGATCCCGACGGCCTGAATATCAACGACGGCGTCGGCTCCACCCACCTGGGCCCCCTCAAGGAAGCCGTGGTCAAGCACGGCGCGGACCTGGGGATCGCCCACGACGGTGACGCCGACCGCTGCCTGGCTGTTGACCACGAAGGCAATGAGGTTGACGGCGACCAGATCATGGCCATCCTCGCAGTGGCCCTCAAGAAGTCCGGGAAGCTCAAGGACAACGTCCTGGTGGCCACCGTGATGAGCAACCTGGGACTCAAGATCGCCCTCCGCGACGCCGGCATCACCATCATGGAAACGGCAGTGGGGGACCGCTACGTCCTCGAAGGCATGCGCGACGGCGGGTACAACCTCGGCGGCGAACAATCCGGCCACGTGATCTTCTCCGACTACGCCACCACCGGCGATGGACTCCTCACCGGTCTGCAGTTGGCCGCACAGGTGGCCCTCACGGGAAAGCCGCTCAAGGAACTGGCCACCGTGATGACCAAGCTCCCGCAGGTCCTCATCAACGTCAAAGGCGTGGACCGGAGCAAAGTGGGCAGCAATGACGTGCTGGCCCAGGCCGTGGGGGCAGCGGAGGCAGTGCTGGGTGACACCGGCCGTGTCCTCCTCCGGCCCTCCGGAACTGAGCCTGTGGTCCGGGTGATGGTGGAAGCCGCCGACGAGGAAACCGCCCAATCAATCGCCGAGCACCTGGCACAGGTGGTCCGGACAGAGCTCGCACTGGAGCTGACCTCAAGCTAGAAGTGAAAAGAAATGTGGCCCGCCACCTGCAAAGGAAGCGGGCCACATTCGGCTGGATGGACCTACAACGCGAGGTCCCTAGGACCAGCCGCATGTGTCAGAAGAGGCCGGGAACGAAGCGCTTACTTCGCAGCTTGTATGCTGCATATTCGGGCAAGTTCTCCTCCAGAAGCAGTTCCTCCTGTATCGCCCGGTAGGCCTGAATTGCCGCAAGTGTCAAAAGGATCGCCGTTTTCAACAACGTAGGACTGAAACACACTGCGCCGATCAGAGTCACCATCTCTCCGACATAAAGTGGGTTGCGGATCAGCCGATAGGGGCCGTGCTGTACGAGCGTTCGCACCTGCGGTTCCACGCCAAAGCTCCTACCGAGCGTGACCAGGGACCAAACGGTGAAGGCCATTCCCAGAACCATGAGCCCCACCGCAAACGAAGCGAATCCCTGAGGTACTTCCGAGTCACCAGCGAATACGAACAGGAAAGACAGGAAGCTCCCGACATAGGCAGCGACCGTGGGCATAATCCGTCCGCTCCGGGCAATTGCAGGCTTCCTGGTGAGAAGGAAAAAGACCAGCAGGATATAAAAAACGGTTAGCAGCACCTGGTAGGTAAGGTGCAACACGGTGTCAAGGACAGAAGCCGAAGCACCATTCGCGCCCGTGATTATGGCGGAGATCGACCATAACAACAACAGCGTCATGACCGGAACCATGATCACCCGTTCAACGTCAATAGAGCTTAGCTGCTGGCGAAGATTCATCGAAATGCCTTCCAAAGAGTTGCACCGGGCCAACGCTCCGCGGTCACTATTCCGCGGCTTCGTCGGTTGAGCTGCCGTGCAATGAGCCTAATAGGCCTCAGGGAAATTATTAGCGCGAGACTTGCTTACGGACGAAACGTAGTTTGACGCGGGAGCACTCTTAGGCTTTATATGCGAAACTTTCGTGTGGATCAGCCGACAGAGATTGGGTCGCCGAGCACCTGGCACAGGTGGTCCGGACGGAGCTCGCACTGGAACTCGTCGCCGACTGACTACCAAGACCAACCAATTGTGGCCCGCCTCCCGGAAGGGAAGCGGGCCACAAATGTTCAGGCTGCGTATGGCGTTACGGGTTCCGGCTCTGGAGGGAATCGCGGATCTCGGTCAGCAGCGCGATCTGCGGGTCTTCGGCGGCTTCTTCCTTCACGCCCTGGTTGATGCCCAGCCGGCGGTTGCGGCGCTCGATCATGTGGTTCATGGGCATGACCACCACAAAGTAGATGGCACCCGCAATCAGGAGGAAGTTCACGATCGCGGTCAGAAGCACGCCGAACTCCACGGCGTTTCCCCTGAAGTCCCACCGGGCAAAGCTGTCAAAGTTCGGGGATCCCACAAGCCCTGCGATGAACGGCATGAGCACCTTGTTCACCAGTGCGGTGACAACCGCGCCGAAGGCAGTACCCATGACAACAGCGACGGCAAGGTCAACGACGTTGCCTTTCATGATGAAATTCTTGAATCCTGTCAGCATGGGAACCACGCTAGCCCAGGCAGGCGGCCCGCCAGATGACGCCGAGGTAAATTCCCCCTGCGTGTCAGGCCCGGGACGACCCTGCTGCGCGCCCCTCACAGGTAGGCGGGCGCCGCCTCCAGGCCGAAGTATTCCTCCAGCGTGCCGATGCCGCGCTTCGCCATGTCCGTGGCCGCCTCAACCCCCACGAACCGAAGGTGCCAGGGCTCGTAGTAGTAGCCCGTGATCGGGTGCAGCATCCACGGATACCGAACGACGAAACCGAACCGGTAGGCGTTCGCTTTCGCCCAGGTGGCCGCCGGCTGGTCCGCGAAACATGGCTGGAAGCTGCAGGCCCCGCCGCCGTCCCCGATGTCGAAGGCCCATCCCGTCTGGTGCTCCGAGTGGCCGGGCCGCGCACTGGCGGTGTCGGCGTCGGCCTGTCCCCGCGCGGCGACGTACCCGTTGTAGGTGGTCACCTGGGTGCTGTACGAGCGGTAGCCACTGGCCAGGACCATCGCCACGCCATCCCGCGCCGCAGCCGCGAACATCGCCTCGGCCGCTGCCGCTGTCGTGCTGTTCAGCAGGGCCGCTTCACCCGAGGCGGAAATGGCGACGGCGGGACGCACCAAATCAGCCGGCGCATAGTCCGCGGGCGCCAGCGGCCGGTGCTTGTTGACGATGACCCACTGGCTTGCGGGGTCGTCGAGCGAGAAGTGCCGCGCCAGCGTGGCGGAGGGCGACGGTGTGGGGGACTGTGCTTCCGGCGACTGGCCCACCGTGGCGGCTTCCGCCGTCGGGCCCGCTGATGCCGTGGCGGCGGCAGGGGAGGGGGACGGGGATGGAGCAGCGGACGACGCCGGCTCAGCCGGAGGTGCCGCCGGTGTGCAGGCTGCCAGGACCGTCAGCCCGGCCCCCGCCGCGAGGAAGCGGGCAAAGCTGCGGCGCGTGGCCGATCCGCATTCGTAGCACACGTGTGCTAGACCTTCCGGAGGAGCATGCGGCGGATGGAATGGTCTGCCTCTTTGGTCAGCACCAGTTGCGCCCGGCCCCTGGTGGGCAGGACGTTTTCCTCCAGGTTGGGCTCATTGATCCGCTTCCAGATGTCCCGCGCGGTGCTCTCGGCTTCCTCATCGGAGAGGGTGGCGTAACGGTGGAAGTAGGACTCCGGCTGCGCGAACGCGGTGCTCCGAAGCTTCCGGAACCGGTCCACGTACCACTCCTCGATGTAGGAGGTCTTGGCGTCGACATAGATGGAGAAGTCGAAGAAGTCACTCAGCGCCAGCCCCTGGCGTCCGTCATGCCGGGGCCGGGCCGGGGCCAGCACGTTCAGGCCCTCCACGATCAGCACGTCCGGCCGGCGCACCACCACTTCTTTTTCCGGCACGATGTCGTAGGTGACGTGCGAGTACCAGGGGGCCCGCACTTCCTCGGCCCCGCCCTTGATTTCGCTAACGAAGCGCAGCAGCGCCCGGCGGTCGTAGGACTCGGGAAATCCCTTCCGGTCCAGCAGTTGCCGGCGCTTGAGCTCAGCCAGGGGGTACAGGAAACCGTCGGTGGTGATCAGTTCGACATTGGGGGTACCGGGCCAGCGGCGCAGCATCTCGCGCAACACGCGGGCGATGGTGGACTTGCCCACCGCCACGGAGCCGGCCACGCCAATCACGAACGGCGTGCGTTGGGTTTGCTCACCCAGGAAGGTGGTGGTGGCTGCGTGCAGCTGCCCGGCTGCCTCCACATACAGGTGCAGGAGCCGCGAGAGGGGGAGGTAGACGTCGCGGACTTCGTTCATGTCCAAGGGGTCGCCGAGCCCACGAAGGCGCAGCACATCCTCTTCATTAAGGGGCTGTTCCATCTGGGCTGCGAGCCGGGACCAGGTATGCCGGTCCAGCTTCCACGAACGGAGAGGCACCCTCCCCGTTCGCTTCATTGCGTTGCGAAGTCACGCTAAAGATTCTGCCCCCGCCCGGCGCATCGCGAAATGACGCCCCTGCTCAGCGCGGCGAGCTGCGTCACGTGGGCCGCGCGGCGGCGCTTACCGGTTTAGAGCAACCGGCACGCTGCCGATAGTCTTGTGCCTATGTGTGGAATCGTGGGTTACGTAGGCCGTTCGACCGACGGTGCGATTAATGGTCACAGCGCGTTGGACGTTGTCCTTGAGGGGCTCCGCCGCCTGGAGTACCGCGGTTATGACTCTGCCGGCGTGGCAGTGGTGTCCGAGGGCGCCATCGAGTCGCGGAAGAAGTCCGGAAAGCTGAGCAACCTGATCGCTGAGCTTGAGGCGCGCCCACTGCCCGAGACGGTGACCGGGATCGGGCACACCCGCTGGGCGACGCACGGCGGTCCCACGGACCGCAACGCGCACCCGCACCTGGCGGATGGCGGCAAGCTGGCCGTGATCCACAACGGCATCATCGAGAACTTCGCTGAGCTCAAGCTCGAGCTGCTGGAAAAGGGAGTCACCTTCCTCTCCGAAACGGACACCGAGGTGGCCGCTGCACTCCTGGCCGACATTCTCCGGAACAAGCTGGGCGGGGACACCGCGAACGGCGGACTGACCCACGCCATGGAGCTGGCCTGCCAGCGCCTCGAAGGCGCCTTCACCTTGCTGGCCGTGCACGCGGACCAGCCCGACGTCGTCGTGGCCGCCCGCCGCAACTCACCGCTGGTGGTGGGCCTGGGCGACGGCGAGAACTTCCTGGGCTCGGACGTGTCCGGGTTCATCGACTACACCCGCCGGGCCGTGGAGCTGGGCCAGGACCAGATCGTCACCATCACCGCGGACTCGGTGGACATCACCGACTTCTACGGCAACCCGGCCCAGGGCAAGGAGTACCACGTTGACTGGGACCCTGCCTCGGCGGAAAAAGGCGGCTTCTCCTCCTTCATGGAGAAAGAGATCAACGACCAGCCCGACGCCGTGGCCCAGACCCTGCTGGGACGCTCGGATATCAAAGGCAAGCTGACCCTGGACGAACTCCGGATCGACCCGGAGCTGCTCAAGCAGGTCAACAAGATCATTGTGCTGGCCTGCGGCACCGCCGCCTATGCGGGCATGGTGGCCAAGTACGCCATCGAGAACTGGTGCCGGATTCCCACCGAGGTGGAACTGGCGCACGAGTTCCGCTACCGCGATCCCATCCTGGACGAGAACACCCTGGTGGTGTCCATCAGCCAGTCCGGCGAGACCATGGACACCCTGATGGCGGTCCGTTACGCCCGCGAACAGGGCGCCAAGACCATCTCCATCTGCAACACCAACGGCTCCACCATCCCGCGTGAATCCGACGCCGTCCTGTACACGCACGCCGGGCCGGAAATCGCCGTCGCCTCCACCAAGGCCTTCCTTGCGCAGATCACTGCCGCCTACCTGCTGGGCCTGTACCTCGCACAGCTGCGCGGCAACATCTTCTCCGGCCAAATCAAGGACGTCCTGGCGGACCTGAACAAGATCCCCGCCAAGATCCAGAAGATCCTGGACAACGCCGGGCCGCTGCGCGAACTGGCCCGCAGCATGGCCAGCGAGAAGTCCGTGCTGTTCCTGGGCCGCCACGTGGGTTACCCGGTGGCCCTGGAAGGTGCGCTGAAGCTCAAGGAGATCGCCTACATCCACGCCGAGGGCTTCGCTGCCGGTGAGCTCAAGCACGGCCCCATCGCCCTGATCGACGAAGGCCAGCCGGTGTTCGTCGTGGTTCCGTCCCCGCGCGGGCGCGACTCGCTGCACGCCAAGGTGGTCTCCAACATCCAGGAAGTCCGTGCCCGCGGCGCCCGCACCCTGGTCATCGCCGAGGAAGGCGACGAAGCCGTCAAGGCCTACGCCGAGTACGTCTTCTACGTACCGGAGACCCCCACCTTGCTCATGCCGCTGCTGACCACGGTTCCGCTGCAGATCTTCGCGGCGGAGCTGGCGGCAGCCAAGGGGTACGACGTGGACCAGCCCCGCAACCTGGCCAAGAGCGTCACCGTCGAGTAGCGGTGACTCCCTAACCGCTGGAAGCCCCGGGCCCACAAGCCAGGGGCTTCCTGCGTTAAGCCACGCAATTGCGCTATCGGCGGACAACGGAAAGAACCCGCGCCAACGGCGCCCCACCCGGGCGTGCGGGGAGGGGTCCCACCGTAGAATGAGCGCATGATCGTTGGCATTGGGGTAGACGTAGTAGACATCGAGCGGTTCGGCCGCCAGCTGGAGCGCACACCCGGGCTAAGGGACCGCTTGTTCGTCCCCGCGGAGCGGGAACTGAACACCCGGTCCCTGGCGGCCCGGTTCGCGGCCAAGGAAGCCGTGGCCAAGGTCCTCGGCGCGCCCGCCGGAATGAACTGGCAGGACTGCTGGATCGGCCTTGACCAGAACGGGCCCACCGTCCAGGTCAAGGGCACCGTCCTGGCGGTCGCCGAGGCCAAAGGCGTCAAGCGCTGGCACCTGTCCATCAGCCACGACGGCGGCATCGCCACCGCGACGGTACTGGCCGAAGGCTGACCCGGCGGCCGCCGCATGATCACCGCCTACACCGGAACCCAGGTCCGCGCAGCCGAAGAACCCCTCCTGGCCGCCGGCCGCGGAGAGGAACTCATGCTCCGCGCCGCTCACGGCCTGGCCGCCGGCGTCGTCCATGAGCTTCGTTCACGCGGTGCCCGCCTGTACGGCGCCCGCGTGGTGGTGCTGGCGGGAAAGGGCAACAACGGTGGAGACGGGCTCTACGCTGCTGCCTTCCTCGCCGCCCGGGGAATGCGTACGACGGCGGTACTCACCGGGGATGCCGCCCATTCGGGCGGGCTCGACGCATTCGAGCGCGCCGGCGGCCGAGTGAACCGCCTCACCGAAGAGGCACTTCCGGAGCTGGCGGCGGCAGCCGCGCGCGCCGACGTCGTCATAGATGCCGTGCTGGGAACCGGCGCCAAGGGCGGCCTGCGGGGACTCGCCGCAGCCTTCGTCCAGGCCCTTACGGGTGCGCAGACAGCCGGCGGCGCCCACGGCCTGGTGGTGGCCTGCGACCTCCCCAGCGGCGTCGACGCGGACAGCGGAGAGGCGGCCGGCGAGGTTCTCGCGGCCGACCTGACGGTGACGTTCGGGGGAGCGAAGTCCGGGCTGCTGGCCGATCCCGGGGCCGACTATGCCGGCCGCGTCCTGGTGGTACCGATCGGGATTGAAGGGCACTTTCCGCAGCCGTCCTTGCGCAGGCTTGAAGCTGCCGAGATGGCCGGCCTGCTGCCGCACCCCGCCCGACGCGCCCAAAAGTACTCCCGGGGTGTGCTGGGAGTGGTGGCCGGCTCTGAGGACTATCCCGGTGCCGCCGTCCTCGCCTGCCGTGGCGCGCTGGCCGCCGGCGCGGGCATGGTCCGGTACCTTGGCCCGGCGTCAGTGGCGCACCTGGTCCGCCAATCCTGCCCCGAGGTCGTGTGCAGCACGGGGAGCGTCGCGGAAAACCGTGTGCAGGCCTGGCTCGTGGGCTCCGGCATGGGCCCGCAGGACCACGACCAACTGGCCCGCGCCCGCGATGCCGTCACCTCCGGCCTTCCAGTTGTGGCTGACGCAGGTGCTTTGCCGGCCCTTCCGGACACGCTGGCGCCGCATGTGGTGCTGACCCCGCATTCCGGGGAGCTCGCCGCACTGTTCCAGCGGCTCGGTGGCGGCGAAGACCGGGAGGCCGTTGAAGCGGGCACCCTCGACGCCGTCCGCCGCGCTGCGGACCGTACCGGTGCCACGGTCCTGCTCAAGGGCGCCACCACGCTGGTGGCCGCACCATCCGGAACGACCTTCAGCCAGGCTGACGGCACCCCCTGGCTGGCCACCGCCGGGAGCGGGGACGTCCTGGCCGGTGTCATCGGTGCGCTGCTCGCCCAGGCGGCGTCCGCCGTCGAACCTTTCCGCCAGCTGGGCCTGGACGACGACGACCGCTGGGCCGCCCTGGCCGCACTCGGCGCCGCGCTGCATGGGCGCGCCGGGACGGCGGCGTCGGAGTCCGCGGCGGGCGGACCCATCACGGCGGCCCGCATCGCGGAGGGTATACCTGAAATATGGGGTAAAGTCAGCATGCTTAGTAAATATGGAGCCCGGAAACGTAATAGTCACAGCCAACCACTACGGTAGGCATTAGTTCGCACCAGCAGCAGGGGCGTTCCGATGCCCTCTGCTGCTGACCACAAAATGAGGAGCACGATGGAAGTCTGGCCTGGAACTGCCTATCCGCTGGGAGCGACCTTTGATGGCACCGGCACCAATTTCGCCCTGTTCAGCGAGCGGGCCGAGCGGGTCGAACTCTGCCTCCTGGCCGATGACCTGACCGAGACCCGGATCGAACTGACCGAGGTGGACGGCTACGTTTGGCACTGCTACCTGCCGCACATCCAGCCCGGCCAGAAGTACGGCTACCGCGTCCACGGTCCATACGATCCCGCCAGCGGCAACCGCTTCAACCCGAACAAGCTGCTGATGGATCCCTACGCCAAGGCCATCCAGGGCCAGATCGACTGGGACCCGGCCCTGTTCTCCTACGAGTTCGGCGACCCGGACTCCCGCAACGACGCCGACTCCGCCCCGCACACCATGCACGGCGTGGTCATCAACCCGTTCTTCGAGTGGGACGGCGACCGCCAGCTGCGGATTCCGTACCACCAGTCCGTCATCTACGAAGCCCACGTCAAGGGCCTCACCGAACTCCACCCGGAGATTCCCGAAGAGCAGCGCGGCACCTACGCCGGCGTGGCGCACCCGGCCGTGATCGAGCACCTGAAGAAGCTTGGCGTCACCGCCATCGAGCTCATGCCCGTCCACCAGTTCGTCAATGACGGAACCCTGGTGGAGAAGGGCCTCAACAACTACTGGGGCTACAACACCATCGGGTTCTTCGCCCCGCAGAACACCTACAGCGCCACCGGCGACGTCGGGCACCAGGTCCAGGAGTTCAAGGCGATGGTCCGCGACCTGCACCGGGCCGGCATCGAAGTGATCCTCGACGTCGTCTACAACCACACCGCCGAAGGCAACCACCTGGGCCCCACGCTGTCCTTCAAGGGCATCGACAACCAGGCCTACTACCGCCTGGTGGACAACGACCTCAAGCACTACATGGACTACACCGGCACGGGCAACTCGCTGAACGTCCGCCACCCGCACTCCCTCCAGCTGCTGATGGACTCCCTTCGCTACTGGGTCACCGAGATGCACGTGGACGGTTTCCGCTTTGACCTCGCCTCCACCCTGGCCCGCGAGTTCTACGACGTGGACAAGCTCTCAACGTTCTTCGAACTCATCCAGCAGGATCCGATCGTTTCCCAGGTCAAGCTCATCGCCGAGCCGTGGGACGTCGGCCCCGGCGGCTACCAGGTGGGCAACTTCCCGCCGCAATGGACGGAGTGGAACGGCAAGTACCGCGACACGGTCCGTGACTTCTGGCGCGGCGAACCCGCCACCCTGGGCGAATTCGCGTCCCGCCTGACCGGTTCCGCGGACCTCTACGAAAGCTCCGCGCGCCGCCCGGTGGCCTCGATCAACTTCGTCACCGCCCACGACGGCTTCACCATGCGCGACCTCGTCTCTTACAACGAGAAGCACAACGAGGCCAACGGCGAAGGCAACAATGACGGCGAATCGCACAACCGGTCCTGGAACTGCGGCGTTGAAGGCGACACGGACGACGACAAGGTCCTGACCCTGCGGGCCCGCCAGCAGCGAAACTTCATCGCCACCCTGATGCTCTCCCAGGGCGTGCCGATGCTGCTGCACGGCGACGAACTGGGCCGCACGCAGCAGGGCAACAACAACACCTACTGCCAGGACTCCGAGCTCAGCTGGATCCACTGGGAAGCCATGGACCAGCCGCTGGTGGAGTTCACCGCGTTCGTCAACAAGCTCCGGCACGACCACCCCACCTTCCGCCGCAGCCGCTTCTTCGACGGCCGCCCGGTAGTCCGTGGTGAGGGCGAAAAGCTCCCGGACATCGTCTGGCTGAAGACCGACGGCACCGAGATGCGGCCCGAGGACTGGGGAAGCGGCTTCGGCCGGACCATCGGCGTGTTCTACAACGGCGACGGCATCCAGGAGCAGGATTCACGCGGCCGCCGCATCACCGACGACAGCTTCATCATGGCGTTCAACGCCCACGACGACGTCGTGGACTTCTGCCTGCCCTCGGACGAATACTCCCAGTACTGGGAAGTCCTGATCGATACGGCAGCGCAGGCCGAAGCCTACGAACCGCTCAGAGCCGGCGCAACCCTGGAACTGGATGCCAAGTCGATGGTGGTACTGCGCGCCTACTCCGGCCCCGAGGCTGAAGTTGACACCTCGGCAGCCGCGTCGCTGGCCTCCATGGCCGAACACGAAGAGGCCCAGGGGGAGATGGTGGAGGCCCAGACCAAGGCAGCGGAGGCGAGCGAGGCCCGGGCAACCGAAGCCACCGAAGCCGCTGACGCAGCCGGCGCAGCCGACGAAAAGGCAACCGAAACGGGTGCCACAAAGGCAACCGGCAAATGAGGACGCCGACTTCTACCTACCGGCTACAAATCCGGAGCAGCTTCACCCTCTTCGACGCCGCAGCGAAAGTCCCGTACCTGAAGGACCTCGGCGTTGACTGGGTATACCTGTCTCCCATCCTCACGGCGGAGCAGGGCTCGGACCACGGCTACGACGTAACCGACCCCTCTGCCGTCGACCCCGACCGGGGCGGCCCCGAAGGCCTCCTGGCGCTCTCCAAAGCGGCCCGCGAGCACGGCATGGGCGTCCTGGTGGACATCGTGCCGAACCACGTGGGCGTGGCTTCCCCGCCACAGAACCCGTGGTGGTGGTCACTGCTGAAGGAAGGCCGCGAGTCCCCGTACGCCGAAGCCTTCGACGTCGACTGGGAACTGGGCGGCGGAAAAGTCCGGCTTCCCATGCTCGGATCGGACGCAGACCTGGACAAGCTTGAGGTCAAAGACGGCGAACTCCGCTACTACGACCACCGTTTTCCGCTGGCCGAGGGCACGTACACCGAAGGGGATTCGCCGCAGGACGTCCACGCGCGCCAGCACTACCAACTGATGGACTGGCGGCGTGCCGATGCCGAGCTGAACTACCGGCGCTTCTTCGCGGTGACCACCCTCGCCGGGATCCGGGTCGAGGTACCTTCGGTCTTCGAACAGGCGCATGCCGAGGTGGGCCGCTGGTTCACCGAGGGCCTGGTGGACGGCCTCCGCGTGGACCACCCGGACGGCCTCGCGGATCCCGCCGGCTACCTCCGGTGGCTCAAGGACCTCAGCGGCGGAGCGTACGTCCTGGTGGAAAAGATCCTGGAACCGGGTGAAGTCCTGCCCCAGGAGTTCGCCTGCGAGGGCACCACCGGTTACGACGCGCTGGCCGACGTGGACCGGGTCTTCGTGGACCCTGCAGGCCAACAGGCCCTCGACGCCCTGGATTCCAGCCTGCGTGGAACCGCGGAACCGGCGGACTATGCCGCCATGATCCGCGGTACCAAGCGCATGATTGCCGATGGCATCCTGCGTTCGGAGGTGCTGCGGCTGGCCCGGTTGGTTCCCGAATCGCATGGGCTCAGCGTGGACCAGGCGGCCGACGCCATCGCCGAGATCATCGCGTCCTTCCCGGTGTACAGGTCCTACCTGCCGGTAGGCGCCGACATCCTGAAGGAAGCCTGCGAGTCCGCCGCTGCGCACCGGCCGGACCTGGACGTCGCGGTGGGCACCCTCCTCCCGCTGCTCCTGGACCCTGCCAACCCCATCGCCATCCGGTTCCAGCAGACCTCCGGCATGGTCATGGCCAAGGGCGTGGAGGATACCGCGTTCTACCGCTACACCCGGCTGGGCACCCTGACCGAGGTGGGCGCCGAACCCACCGAATTCGCCGTGGCCCCGGAGGAGTTCCACCGGCGGATGCAGCGGCGCCAGCAGGACCTGCCGCTGTCCATGACCACCCTGTCCACCCACGACACCAAACGCAGCGAGGACGCCCGGGCCCGGATCTCGGTCATCGCCGAACTCCCTGAGGAGTGGGCAGAAACGCTGGAGACGCTGCGCGGCCTGGCACCGATCCCGGACGGCCCCTACGAGAACCTGCTGTGGCAGGCAATCGTAGGTGCTTGGCCTGCAAGCCGTGAGCGGCTGCAGGGGTATGCGGAAAAGGCGGCCCGGGAGGCGGGCAACTCCACCGCGTGGACCGATCCCGACGAGGACTTCGAGTCCAAGGTGAAGGCCGCCGTGGATGCGGTGTTCGACGACGCGAAGGTTGCCAAGGTGGTCGCCGACTTCGTGGCCCGCATCGACGCCTTCTCCGCAGCCAATTCGGTGTCGGCCAAGCTGGTCCAGCTGACCATGCCGGGTGTGCCGGACGTGTACCAGGGCAGCGAGTTCTGGGAACGGTCGCTCACGGACCCGGACAACCGCCGGCCGGTGGACTTTGCCGTCCGGCAGGCGGAGCTGGCAAAGCTCGACGCCGGGCAGTTGCCGGCCGCGGGCACGGAAGCCAGCAAGCTCCTGGTCACCTCCCGTGCGTTGCGCCTGCGGCGGGACCAGCCCGAGTTGTTCCAGGGCTACAGCCCCGTGGCCGCCACCGGGGCCGCAGCAGAGCACCTGCTCGCGTTCTCCCGCGGAACCGGCGCCTCCACCGGGGCGCTGGCACTTGCCACCCGGCTCCCCGCCGGACTGGAAGCGGGCGGCGGCTGGCGGGACACCGCCGTCGACCTTTCCACTGCCATGCGCGACGAACTGACGGGCGCCGGCTATGGACCGGGCCAGGTTGCCGTGGCCGAGCTGCTGGGCACCTACCCGGTGGCCCTGCTGGTCCCCCTGGATGGAGGGAACGAATGACGCTCGTCAACGCAGGCCCCGGACGGTTCGATGTGTGGGCGCCGGATGCTTCATCGGTGGTCCTGCAGGCCGATGGCCGTGAATACCCCATGCAGAAAATGGAAACGGCTCCCGGCTCCGAGGGATGGTGGACCGCGCCTGAGGCCCCGGCCGGCGGCGAGGTGGACTACGGCTACCTGCTGGACGGCGACTCCACTCCCGTCCCGGATCCAAGGTCGCGCCGCCTGCCCGCCGGTGTGCACAAACTGTCCCGCACCTACGATCCTGCCGCCTACAAGTGGCTGGACACGGACTGGCGCGGCAAGGACCTGCAGGGTTCCGTGATCTACGAACTCCACGTGGGCACCTTCACCCCCGAAGGAACCCTGGACGCCGCCGTGGACAAGCTGGGCTACCTGGCGGACCTGGGCATCGACTTCGTGGAGCTCCTGCCGGTCAACGGGTTCAACGGAACGCACAACTGGGGCTACGACGGCGTCCAGTGGTACACCGTGCACGAGGGCTACGGCGGGCCGGCCGCGTACCAGCGGTTCGTCGATGCCGCCCATGCCGCCGGGCTCGGTGTCATCCAGGACGTGGTGTACAACCACCTGGGGCCCAGCGGCAACTACCTGCCCAAGTTTGGCCCATACCTGAAACAGGGGGATGCCAACACCTGGGGCGACTCGGTGAACCTGGACGGGCCGGGTTCGGATGTGGTGCGCGAGTACATCCTGGACAACGCGGCCCTGTGGCTGCGCGACTACCACGTGGACGGCCTCCGCCTCGATGCCGTGCACGCGCTGCGGGATGAGCGCGCAGTGCACATCCTCGAGGAGTTGGGCGGTTTGGGCGACGCTGTCTCGGCGGAAACCGGGTTGCCGAAGACCCTGATTGCCGAATCGGACCTGAACAATCCGCGCCTGATCTACCCCCGGGACGCCAACGGGTACGGCCTCGCCGGCCAGTGGAGCGACGACTTCCACCACGCGGTGCACGTCAATGTCAGCGGCGAAACCACCGGCTACTACTCCGACTTCGAATCCCTGGCCGTGCTGGCCAAGGTGCTCAAAGACGGGTTCCTGCACGACGGCAGCTACTCCAGCTTCCGCGGCCGGCACCACGGGCGGCCCATCAACGGCGCGCTGGTGCACCCGGCGGCACTGGTGGTCTGCAACCAGAACCACGACCAGATCGGCAACCGGGCCACGGGGGACAGGCTCTCGCAGTCCCTGTCCTACGGGCAACTGGCCGTGGCTGCGGTGCTCACCCTGACCTCGCCCTTCACGCCCATGTTGTTCATGGGCGAGGAATACGGTGCCACCACGCCGTGGCAGTTCTTCACCTCCCATCCCGAACCGGAGCTTGGAAAAGCCACCGCGGAAGGGCGCATCAGGGAATTCGAGCGCATGGGGTGGGATCCCGCCGTCGTGCCCGATCCGCAGGACCCGGAAACCTTCCACCGTTCCAAGCTGGACTGGGGCGAGGCCACCACGGGCGAGCACGCCCGGTTGCTGGAGCAGTACCGGTCGCTGACGGCGCTGCGCCGCTCCCATCCGGACCTGGCAGGCCTTGGCTTTGACGGCACGCAGGTGGAGTTCGACGACGACGCCGGCTGGCTGCGGTTCCGCCGCGGTTCCGTTGAGGTGCTGGTGAATTTCACGGATGCGAAGGTACGCCTCGACGCTTCGGGGAACGTCCTGCTGGCCACGGATGAAGGAACCGGCCTGGACGGCGGCACCCTGGCCCTGGCTCCGTGGAGCGCGGCCATCCTCGCGTCCTAGGAAGGAGAAGTTACGCCGCGGGCATCCGCGGCGTAACTTTTCTGCTGAGCGCTAACACGCGATGTGCAGCGCGTCACAACTGGCAGGATGGAACCCATGACTTATTCAGCAGCGGACAACCGCTACGAATCCATGCCCTACCGCCGTGTCGGCCGCAGTGGACTCAAACTCCCTGCCATCTCCCTGGGCCTCTGGCACAACTTCGGCGACGACAAGCGCTTTGAAGAGCAGCGCGACATCCTGCGCCGGGCCTTCGACCTCGGCGTGAACCACTTCGACCTCGCCAACAACTACGGGCCCCCGGACGGCTCCGCCGAAACCAACTTCGGCCGCCACCTCAAGGACGACTTCAAGCCCTACCGCGACGAACTGGTGATCTCCACCAAGGCCGGCTACTACATGTGGCCCGGCCCGTACGGCGAGTGGGGATCCCGCAAGTACCTGATCTCCAGCCTCGACCAGTCGCTGCAACGCATGGGCCTTGATTACGTGGACATCTTCTACAGCCACCGGCCCGATCCCGAGACGCCGCTGGAAGAGACCATGGGCGCCCTGGACTACGCGGTCCGGTCCGGCAAGGCACTCTATGCCGGCATCTCCTCCTACACTCCTGAGCAGACGCTTGAGGCGGCCCGGATCCTGAAGGAGATGGGAACGCCGCTGCTCATCCACCAGCCCAGCTACTCCATGCTGAACCGCTGGACCGAGGACGGATCGCCCAACCTGTACGAGGCGCTGGACCAAGTGGGCGCCGGGTCCATCGCATTCTCGCCCCTCGCCCAGGGGATGCTCACCGACCGCTACCTCCATGGCATCCCGGAAGATTCCCGTGCCGCCAAGGCCCGGTTCCTTTCCGAGGACTCCATCACTGAAGAGAAGCTGGACCGGGTCCGCGGGCTGCGGCGCATTGCCGAGGGCCGCGGACAATCACTGGCCCAAATGGCCATCGCCTGGATCCTGCGGGACCAGCCGAAGGGTTCACCGGTCACCTCTGCCTTGGTGGGCGCCTCCAGCGTCAGCCAGCTCGAAGACACGCTCTCCGCCATCAACAACCTCGACTTTTCCGCCGACGAACTTAATGCCATCGACGAGTTCGCAGTGGAGTCCGACATCAACCTCTGGAAGCAGAAGTCGTAGCGTCCGTCCTCAACGGACAGCCCTGACGAAGCTCTTACGCAGCGGGACCCGGCGCAACAGCGCCGGGTCCCGCTGCGTTGGGTAGTATGAAAAGGCGCCGTGCGGCGCCGTGCCAGCCGGCCGCCGTCGGACTTCCTGCGGAGCCATACCCGGCCGGCTGACGTTTGTTCCCAAAGGAGTTTTGTGTCTTCACATCCGATCCGTGTTGCAATCGTTGGCGTGGGTAACTGCGCCGCTTCGCTGGTACAGGGCGTCCAGTACTACAAGGATGCCGATCCCGCAGAAACCATTCCGGGCCTGATGCACGTTGAGTTTGGCCAGTACCACGTGGGCGACGTTGAATTTGTTGCCGCGTTTGATGTTGACGGCAAGAAGGTCGGCGTTGACCTTTCCGACGCCATCCTGGCCAGCGAGAACAACACCATCAAAATCGCTGACGTCCCGCCCACGGGTGTGACGGTCCAGCGCGGCCACACCCTGGACGGGCTGGGCAAGTACTACCTCGAGACCATCGAGGAATCCACCGAAGAGCCCGTGGACGTGGTCCAGACGCTCAAGGACGCCAAGGTTGATGTCCTGGTCTGCTACCTGCCCGTGGGTTCACAGAAGGCGGCAGAGTTCTACGCGCAGGCGGCAATTGACGCCGGCGTCGCGTTCGTCAACGCGCTGCCGGTCTTCATCGCCGGAACCAAGGCGTGGGCCGACAAGTTCACCGCCGCAGGCGTGCCGATCGTGGGCGACGACATCAAGAGCCAGATCGGTGCGACCATCACGCACCGCGTCATGGCCAAGCTGTTCGAGGACCGCGGCGTGACCCTGGACCGGACGTACCAGCTGAACGTCGGCGGGAACATGGACTTCAAGAACATGCTCGAGCGCGATCGGCTCGAGTCGAAGAAGATCTCCAAGACCCAGGCCGTGACCTCGAACGTTGAGGCGGAACTGGCTGCCAAGGACGTGCACATCGGCCCGTCGGACTACGTGCAGTGGCTCGATGACCGCAAGTGGGCATTCGTGCGCCTGGAGGGCCGGAACTTTGGTGACGCCCCGGTGTCGCTGGAGTACAAGCTTGAGGTCTGGGACTCCCCGAACTCGGCCGGTGTGATCATCGACGCGATCCGTGCGGCGAAGATCGGCCTGGACCGTGGAATTGGCGGCCCGCTGCTGTCGGCGTCGAGCTACTTCATGAAGTCCCCGCCGGAGCAGTTCAACGACGACCTCGCCCGCGAAAAGGTCGAAGCCTTCATCCGCGGCGACCTCGAACGCTAGCACCCCTCGAACGCTCCCTCACCCGTACAGGTGGGGGAGCGTTCCTGCTTAATCACCCCCGCTCACCTTTGACGTGTTTTCCCGGGACGCCCGCTCACCTTTGACGTGTTTTCCGCGAATATCTGATGGTGCGGTGCTCCGTCCTGCGTGGTTCACTCGTTGGCGAAGCCCGAGGCAGTCATAGGATTGGTGGCGGAATTCCTTAGGGCACGCCTGACTCTCTTGAGCGCTCCGGCGAAACCGTCCTCCTGATCAGCCTTTTCGACGATGATGACGGTCCAACCGGCTCGTTCGAAGGCCTTGTTCCTGCGCCGATCGATCTGTTGCTGTGGCTCCAAAAGGTGATGGGCGCCGTCGTACTGAATAGCGACTCTGTGCAGACGAAAGCCGAGGTCGGCCGATGGCGAGCGGGGGTCCCCCGGACGAAGTTCAATCTGCAGCTCCGGTTCAGGAAGACCCGCGTCCAGCATGGACAACCGAAGGAATGTCTCCGGCGCAGAGTCCGCCCCTACCCGCATCAGGTCCAATGCTTGCCGGGCGCGGACAACGCCCTGAAGATTTGGATGTCGGCCTATCAAGGACCGTAACTCCTCGAGTGTTGAGTACGCGCCCTCCCTGCCTTCCAAGTCCGGCCGGGGTATCCGGATGAGCTGGTCTCCCGCAGCCACCAAATCGTTCAATGGGAGTTGCCGTGCCATGTCCAGCCACGTCCGGGCCCTGGTGCTGAGCCACATCCCTTCAACGCACTCAATCTCGCCCGGCTTCACGATGACCCGGTGGCCATGGATGCCCCTCCTGCGTGCGCCGGGAAAAACGCTGGGTTTACTGAGGTGAAGCTCGTTGGAATCTGATAGCCAAGGCGGCAGGACGAAACTCCGGAGTCGAGCGGCGGTGACATGGGAAATCCACGCGCCAGGCGTGGCCTCCGACAAACTGCGGGCGGCCTCCTCAAGACAGAAATCCCAACCGGCCGGACGGTAAAGCCCGCGGCTTACGTGCTCAACATCTGCGCGCCGTAAGCGGCTGTAGGGCAGCCCTGCGCCCCTGGAACTTTCGAGGGTGAACGGACTGGTGGCCAGATGGGAGGGCAGGGGCGGCTGGGATCGCATATTGCATTCTTATTCAAACAGCCGGGGCCCGTTGGAAGTTATCCACAGGCACTCACTCGGTTTTGGTCAAAAGTGAGCGGGGGTTCGTTGGAGAGGGGCAAGAGGTGAGCGGGGGTTGGTTGGAGAGGGGCAAGAGGTGAGCGGGGGTTCGTTGGAGAGGGGCAAGAAGTGAGCGGGGGTTTCAGGTGAGGCCCACCGGGTTGCCGTCGGCGTCAACATCCATGCGGAGCGCAGCCGGGACGGGTGGCAGGCCGGGCATGGTCATCACGGCACCCGTCAACGCAACGATGAAGCCCGCGCCCGTCTTGGGCAGCAAATCCCGGACGTGGATGGTGAAGCCCTTCGGGGCGCCCAGGCGGGAGGCGTCGTCCGTGAAGGAATACTGGGTTTTGGCCATGCACACGGGCAGCCCGCTCCAGCCGTTCCGTTCGATATCGGCCAACCGCTTCAGGGCCGGCACGGAGAAGTCCACCCCGTCTGCCCCGTAGATCTCCTGGGCGATGGTCCGGATTTTGTCCTCCACAGACAATTCCAACGGGTACAAGTGCCGGAATTTGCCGGGAGCCTCCACCGCCCGCGCCACCAGCGCGGCGAGTTCGTCACCGCCGTCGCCACCGCCTCCGCGGCCCCACACGTCCGCGACGGCGGCATGCACGCCCTCCGCGTGGCACCAGGCCAGCAGCCAGTCCAGTTCTTCCTGCGAATCGGAGGAGAACCTGTTGATGGCCACCACCGGAGTGACCCCGAACTTCTCCACGTTGTGCACGTGCCGGCGCAGGTTCGCCACGCCTGCCTCAAGCGCGGCCAGGTCCGGGCGCGTCAGTGCGTCCTTGGCCACGCCGCCCTGCATTTTGAGCGCCCGCACGGTGGCCACCACCACGACGGCGGACGGAGCCAGGCCGCCATACCGGGCCTTAATGTCCATGAACTTCTCTGCCCCCAGGTCGGCACCGAAACCGGCTTCTGTCACCACGAGGTCCGCCAGCCGCCGCGCCGTCTGGGTGGCGATGAGCGAATTGCAGCCATGCGCAATATTGGCGAAGGGCCCGCCGTGCACCAAAGCGGGAGTCCCCGCGATGGTCTGCACCAGGTTGGGTTTGACCGCCTCCTTCAGGAGCAGGGTCAAGGCACCCTCCACGCCCAGGTCCGCCACCGTCACCGGCGTCCGGTCGTAGGTGTAGCCGAACGTGATCCGGCCCAACCGCGTCCGCAAATCCGACAGGTCCGTTGCCAGGCAGAAGACGGCCATGATTTCGGACGCCACCGTGATGTCGAACCCGTCCTGCCGCGGCACCCCCTGTGTTGGACCGCCCAGCCCGATGACCACCTCGCGCAGCGACCGGTCGTTCATGTCCAGCACGCGCTTGAACGTCATCCGGCGCGGATCGATGTTCAAGGCATTGCCCTGGTAGATGTGGTTGTCCACCAACGCCATGAGCGCGTTGTTGGCCGAGGTGATGGCATGGAAGTCGCCGGTGAAGTGCAGGTTGATCTCGTCCATGGGCAGCACCTGCGAGTAACCCCCGCCGGTGGCTCCGCCCTTCATCCCGAGCACGGGTCCCAGGGACGGCTCCCGCAGCGCGATCATCACCTTGTGGCCGGCGCGGGCGAGCGAATCGGCCAGTCCCACAGTGGTGGTGGATTTGCCTTCCCCGGCCGGGGTGGGGGACATGGCGGACACGAGCACCACCTTGCCGTGCGGTGCCGGGGCATCAAGCCTGGCCGGATCGATTTTCGCCTTATACCGCCCGTAGAGTTCCAGGGCGTCGGCGTTGATCCCGGCCGCCGCAGCGATTTCCCCGATGGGCCGGATCCGGGCAGCCCGGGCTATCTCAAGGTCAGAAGGAAGACCAGACATCCTTGTCCTTTCCTGTACCGGCCGGCGCCGGACACCTGCCCCTAAGCTAACAGCACCCGGGCCGGCTCTGAGGGAACAGCCGTCAACGGGAGTGGCCTTCGAAGCTAGGGCGGAGGGTTGTCAGGAGGCCGGCACGGCCGGGGCGAGGCGGTGACCCGAGTAATGGTCGACGGCGGCGTGGTAGCTTTCGAGCGTAATGGCGGCCGTGCGCTGCCAGCCGGAGCTCTGGGCGCGGATGGCCGCCGCCCGGCCCAGGTCCTCGCGGGTGGCGGGATCGTCGTACAGCGCTTCGAGGGCATCCGCCCAGTCCGCCGCATGGTGCCCGTCCACCAGGAGCCCGGTCCGGCCGTGGAAGATTGCGCGGGACAGGCCGCCCACCCGGGTGGCCACCACGGGCGTCCCGCAGGCTTGGGCTTCAAGGGCCACGAGGCCGAAGGACTCGCTGAAGGAAGGCATCACCACCACGTCCGCCGCGCGGAACCAGGATGCAAGCTCAGGTGCCTTCACCGGCGGAAGCTGCGTGACGACGTCGTCCATTCCCGCCTCCGCCACCAGGCAGCGGAGGTTGAATTCCTTGTTGCCGCTCAAGGCGCCCAGGATGGTGACCCGAAGGTCGATGTCCGGGCGGCGTTTGCGCAGCAGCGCCGCGGCCTTGACCAGGACCTGGGGACCCTTGAGCCGCTGGATCCGGCCGGCAAACACCAAATGGAAGGTGCCGGGGCCCACGCCGTGCTCCGCCCTGGACCGCGCCCGGAACGCCGGGGTGAAGGTGCTCAGGTCCACGCCCGGCGGCGCGATGTCGATCCGGTCGTAGGTGGCACCGTAGTGTGACACGAGTTCGGCGGCCTCGGAACTGGTGTTTGCGATGAGCCTGGCCGCTCCCTCCACGATGCGGTGCTCGCCCAACTCGCGCCGGCGGGGTTCGGGCTGTTCGCCGGACTCCAGCAGCAAGTTCTTGACCTTGGCCATGGTGTGCATCGTGTGGACCAGCGGCACGTCCCAGAGCCGTGACAGCTCAAGCCCGGCGATCCCGGACACCCAGTAGTGCGAATGGATGACGTCATACCGGCCGTGCGGCTGGCGGCGGCGGATCTGCTCGATTTCAGCCACCATGGCGTGCAGCAAGCCCGGCAGCTCCTCCTTGGGGACCTTGGTGGGCGGTCCGGCCAGGACGTTGTGGACGCAGACGCCGGGATCCGGGTGTTCGACGGCGGGCTGGTCGGGAGAGGTGGCGCGGGTGAAGATTTCGACCTCAACACCGGCCTCCGCCAGCGCCGAAGCCAGCTCACGGATGTAGACGTTCATTCCGCCGGCATCGCCGGAACCGGGCTGTTCCATGGGGGAGGTGTGGAGGGAGAGCAAAGCGACCCTGCGGATCAGTGCCACGGGACCTCCTTCCGGCCGCCGGCGCGCGTGAGCGGAGCCGGTCGAGTGCACATTCGATAAAACATTACTCCTTCACCCAACGCCCACCGCCCGCCCAGATCTTCCCCAGCGCCGGAAACGCCTGCTCGTAACCGTCCAGCAGCCGGGCGGCCAGGTCTGTCGAAGCCACGAGCGGGTGCCGGGCGAAGGCCTGCACGGCGGCCTCGCGGCTGCCCTCGGCAGCGGCCGTGACGGTGAGCCGTTCGACGTCTTTGACCTGCCGGATCAGTTCGAGCTGCGGTCCGGCGGGCGCCTGCTGGGACAGGGGGAAAGCGCCGGCGGGGGTGACGGCGCAGGGAACTTCGACGACGGCGTCCGCCGGCAGGCCGGGGATGGCCGGTTGGGGAATACCCGGGTCTGCCGGGGCCGGCAGGGGAACGGGACGTTCCGCGGCCGCTTCGGCGGATTGGCCGGCGGCCGGGAGGACGTTGCGGGTGTTGAGGATCAGCTGCGTGTCCCCGCCGCCGGCGAGGGCGCGCATGGCCGCAAGGGCAACACGCTCATAGCCGCCGCCGGCCAGGTCCTCCTCGTTCCGGCGCTCGCCGGCACCACGGGCCTCGGCCAGGTATCCCTCTTCGCGGGACCGGCGGGCCTCTTCCCACAGCCGGTAGGCGTCCGGGCCGGCCGCGGCAAGCCGGGGATACAGCTCCTGCTGCTGGCTGTGGATGGCCTCGCCGCGGGTCTGCGCCATGGCGTCCATGGCCTGCCGGGCGGCGTCGCGCCGATAGTAGTAGTACAGGTATTCGTTGGGGAGCATGCCCAGGCTGGCAAGGAATGGCTGCGGGAAGAGCCTGCCTTCTTCGAACGACTGGAGGGCCGGCGCGTTGGCGAGCAGGTCCGGCAGCACGTCCCGGCCGCGGGCTTCAAGCCGGTACAGCCAGCCAAGATGGTTAAGCCCGTAGTACCCGACGCCGCCCAATCGTCCCTCCGGAGGGGGACACCGGCGGCCGAAGCAGCCCGCTGCACCAGGCCGGCCGCTGAATCGCAGATTCCGATGACCCGGTGCCCCAGCACGGGGAGCAGCGCCTCCGTGACCATCCCCGCGGGGTTGGTGAAATTGATCAGCCACGCGTCCGGACAATGTTCCCGCATCAGGCGGGCCAGCTCCAGCATGGGGGGAATGGTCCGCAGGGCGTACGAAATCCCGCCGGCTCCTGTTGTTTCCTGGCCGAGCAGGCCCAGGCCCAGCGGCACCTTTTCATCGATGATCCGGCCTGCGGTGCCGCCGGGCCGGATCGCGGCGAACACCATGGAAGCTCCGGCCAGGGCCCCGGCGGGATCGGTGGTGGCGTGCACGGCAGGCCCGGCACCCGAGCCGCCGGGCATGCTGGCCAGGACGGCGGTGACGGCTTTGAGCCGGGCAGGATCGACGTCGTAAAGCACCACCTCGGCGACCAGCCCGGAATAGCGGCCGGACGTCAGTGCCCGGTATATCAGGGGCACGCGGAATCCCCCGCCGCCCGCAATCATAAGCCGCATACCATGCAGTCTAGGACCCCTGCCGGACAGGTTGTCCACAGCGTTCCTTCGCCCCTACCGCCGCATGGCGCCACGGCGTATTGTGCCGAACATGGACGCGATTCCCGCACGCCCGTTCGATCCCTTGGCCGCCGTCCGTTCACCCGTCGAGCCGGGATTCGATCTGTTGCTGGCCGGGACCGTTTTCCAGGACATCATCTTCACCGGCCTGCCGCACGGACCGGAGCCCGGGACGGAAGTCTGGAGCGACGGCATGGGCAGCTGTCCGGGCGGGGTGGCAAACCAGGCCATCGCCGCCGCCAGGCTGGGCCTGCGGACCGGGCTGGCCGCAGCCTTCGGCGATGACGGGTACGGCGACTTCAACTGGAAGATCCTGTCCAGCCAGGAACACGTGGACCTCAGCCTTTCCCGCCGCGTCCCGGGCTGGCATTCCCCGGTGACGGTATCCCTGTGTGTGGACCAGGACCGCTCAATGGTCACCCACGGGCATTCGGCGCCGGTGACCAACTCCGAGCTGATCGGGGACCCGCCGCGGGCACTTGCCGGCATCGCGGAACTGGGTGTCGAAGTGGAACCGTGGGCGAAAGCGGCCCACGCGGCGGGAGTCCGGCTGTTCGGCGACGTTGGCTGGGATCCCAGCGGGGAGTGGGCGCCGGTGCGGCTCGAGAACCTGCAGCACTTTTACGCCTTCCTGCCCAACCAGCGCGAGGCCATGGCGCTTACCGGCAAGGACAACCCCTGGAGCGCCCTCTACGCCCTGGCGGACCGGGTTCCGGTGGCTGTGGTGACGCTTGGCGCCCAGGGCGCCATGGCGGTTGATTCCCAAACCGGGGAGGAAGAGTGGGTGCCGTCCCTTCCGGTCAAGGCGCATGACCCCACCGGTGCCGGCGACTGCTTCGATGCCGCATTCATCGTGGGTACCTTGGCCGGCTGGCCGCTGGGGGACCGGCTGCGGTTCGCCAACCTGTGCGCATCGTTGGCGGTGCAGGAGGTGGGCGGATCGCTGGCAGCCCCGGGCTGGGGCGACATCGCCGACTGGTGGAAACGCGCCAACGCCCGCCCCGAACGGCAGACGAGCCAGTGGCTTCGGCGCTTCGGCTTCCTCGCGGAGATCGTCCAGGACGTACCGCTCGCTGCCCAGCGCCGGGCGGCCGCCACCATCGCGCACCTCTCGGACGCCTGAGGCGGCCAGGCTGTCGCCGATTATTCGGCGCGAAGTGCCCGCACTAGAATCACTTAGGTGACTTACCCCGCAACAACCGGTGAATTCAGTGCTGCCTCCGGGCCGGACCCCCGCCACGAACGGTCCGCCGTGATTGACCTGGACGCCATCCGGCACAATGTCCGCCGGCTGGCCGACGCCGCGTCCCCCGCGAAAGTCATGGCCGTGGTCAAGGCCGATGCCTACGGGCACGGCGCCGTTCCCGTAGCCCGTGCGGCCCTGCAGTCGGGCGCGGCCTGGTTGGGGGTGGCCCACATTTCCGAGGCCCTTGCGCTCCGGGCTGCCGGCATCGACGCACCGCTGCTGGCCTGGCTGCACACCACCGACAGCAACTTTGGCGCCGCGGTTGCTGCCGGCGTCGACATTGGCTGCTCGGGGTGGGAACTGGAACGGATCGTGGCCGCGGCCCGTGAACAGGAGCGTCCGGCCCGCGTACACCTCAAGGTGGACACCGGCCTGGGGCGCAACGGTGCCACCCCCGAAGCCTGGGACCGCCTGGTGGGCGAAGCCGTGGAATACCAGGACCAGGGACTGCTGCGCGTGGTGGGAATCTTCTCCCACCTGGCCGTGGCCGATGAGCCGGACCGCCCCGAAACTGATGACCAGTTGATCGCGTTCCGGGAAGCCCTGGCCATTGCCGAGGACGCGGGCGTGGACCCGGAAGTCCGGCACCTGGCCAACACCCCCGCCACCTTGTCCCGGCCGGATACCCACTTCGACCTGGTGCGGGTTGGCCTGGGCATCTACGGGCTCTCGCCGTTCGAGGGCCAGACGTCCGCGGAACTTGGCCTGCGCCCTGCCATGACCCTGCGCACGCTGGTGTCCCAATGCAAAGGTGTTCCGGCCGGGCAGGGCGTTTCCTACGGCCTGCATTACCGGACCAGGGAGGCCAGCACCCTGGCCTTGATCCCGCTGGGGTATGCCGACGGTGTCCCGCGCGTTGCCACCGGCGGCCCCGTCCGCGTGGGCGGGAAGACCTACCCGGTGGTCGGTCGGATCGCCATGGACCAGATGGTCATCGACCTTGGGCCGGAGGCCCGGGATTCCAGCCTGCTTGGTGCCGAAGCGGTGCTGTTCGGGAACGGTGCCGACGGCGGTCCCACGGCTGACGACTGGGCACAGGCGGCTGGGACCATCAATTACGAGATCGTCACCCGCATCAGCCCCCGGGTTCCGCGCCGCTTCATCAACGAGGACCAGCCGGCCGGCAGCAGCCCAAGCCTGGCGGGCGTACCCGGCAAAGCGGGAGCGGCATGAGCGGCACAGGGCGGCCGGCCGCCAACTGGGAAGTGACGCTGACGGCCACGACGGCGGAGCAGACGCAGGCGCTCGGCCGGCGCGTGGCGGAGGTGCTCCAGGCCGGAGACCTGCTGGTCCTCTCCGGTGAGCTTGGCGCTGGAAAGACCACCTTTACCCAGGGCCTGGGGGAGGGGCTGGGGGTCCGTGCGGGCATCATCTCGCCCACCTTCGTCCTGGTCCGCATCCACCCAAACCTGCCGGACGGTCCGCGTCCCGGCGGCCCGGACCTGGTGCACGTGGATGCCTACCGGTTGGGATCCGCCGCGGAGATCGATGACATCGACCTCGAGAACACGATGGACTCGTCGGTGACCGTGGTGGAGTGGGGCCATGACCGGGTGGAGCACCTGAGCGAGAGCCGCCTCGAGATCGACCTGCACCGCGCCATCGGTCTTGGCGGCGCCGCGGAATCCGCCGGTGACGCCCGCACCGCGGGCGGCGCGTCCGGAGCCCTGGACTTTGACGACGACACCGACGAACCGCGAACCATCGTGGTGCGCGGATACGGGCCCCGCTGGGCGACGGCACCGGCGCTGGGCGGTTTTGAAGGGGGACTCCCATGCTGATCCTCGCCATTGACACCTCGGCGGTGGCCAGCGCCGCGCTGGTGTCCGACGACGCCCCTGAAAGCGTGCTCGCGAGCTTCGCAACGGCAGACACCCGCAGCCACGCCGAGGTACTCGCCCCCGGGATCGACGCCATGCTGTCCGAGGCCGGAGTCAACGGCGCGGACATCGATGCCTTGGTGGTGGGCGTCGGCCCCGGACCGTTCACGGGGCTGCGTTCGGGCATTGCCACGGCGCGCACGCTTGCGTTCGTCTGGGGCAAGCCCCTGCATGGGCTGATGAGCCTCGACGCCGTGGCCTTGGAAGTGGCCGAATCCACCGTTGCCGTTCCGGAATTCCTGGTGGTCACCGATGCCCGGCGCAAGGAGGTCTACTGGGCCCGCTACAGCTTGGCCGACGGCCAGTTGCCCCTGCTCCAGGACGGTCCGCACGTCAGTGCCGCCGCGGAGCTGCCGGACCTGCCTGCATTTGGTGCCGGCGCCGGGCTGTACGGCGATGTCCTGGACGCCCACCCGGAATTCGCGGCCGAGCAGCCGGACGCGCTGTACCTTGGCCAGTTCGCCATCGCCAGGCTGGCTTCCGGCGAGGCCCTCTTGGACTCCACCCCCCTGTACCTGCGCGAATCCGACGCCCAGGTCCCCGGACCACGGAAGAGGGCACTGTGAACACCATGCAGGATCCGCGGCCGGCGGGAATCACGGTCCGTGACATGACCTTGGAGGATGTTCCCGCCGTCGGACTCCTCGAACACCGGCTCTTCCCGATCGATGCCTGGCCCGTGCAGATGTTCCTGGATGAGCTGTCCCAGCCGGAAACACGCCGCTACCTCGTGGCGGAGGGCAGCGACGGCATCGTGGGCTACGCCGGCCTGATGTGCATCGAACCGATCGCAGACGTGCAGACCATCGCCGTCGTCCCGGAGTACGAGGGGCGCGGCATCGGCAGCGACCTGCTCACCCGGCTCATCGGGGAGGCCCGACGGCGGGGCGCCGCAGACGTCCTGCTCGAAGTCCGGGCGGACAACCCGCGGGCCCAGCAGCTGTACCTGCGGTTCGGTTTCGAGCAGATCCATGTCCGTCCCCGCTACTACCGCGACGGCGTGGACGCCCTGATCATGCGGCTCCCCTTGGCCGCTCAAACCGCCGGTGACGACGCAACGGAAGCAGGCAGGCAATGAACCGCACGCAGCCACTGGTCCTGGGGATCGAATCTTCCTGCGATGAGACAGGCGTGGGGGTGGTCCGCGGCACCAGCCTCCTGGCCAACACCGTTTCCTCCTCGATGGACGAGCATGTCCGGTTCGGCGGGGTCATCCCGGAGATCGCCTCCCGTGCACACCTGGACGCCTTCGTTCCCACCTTGGAGCAGGCGTTGGCGGACGCGGGCGTGCCCCTTGCCGACGTGGACGCCATCGCCGTCACATCAGGCCCTGGGCTCGCGGGCGCACTCATGGTGGGAGTCTGCGCCGCCAAGGCGCTCGCCGTCGCCACCGGGAAGCCGCTGTACGCGATCAACCACCTGGTGGCCCACGTTGGGGTCGGCCTCCTGGACGACCGGGCAACCGGCAGGACGCAGGAGCTGCCGGCCAACCTGGGCGCCTTGCTGGTGTCCGGCGGCCACACGGAGATCCTCCGCATCAACAACATCACCAGCGATGTGGAGCTCCTGGGCGCCACCATCGACGACGCCGCCGGTGAGGCGTACGACAAGGTGGCCCGCATCCTGGGCCTGGGCTACCCCGGTGGGCCGGCCATCGACAAGGTGGCCCGCAACGGCAATCCCAAAGCCATCCGCTTCCCCCGCGGACTGAGCCAGCCCAAGTACATGGGCACGGCGGACCAGCCGGGGCCGCACCGGTATGACTGGTCCTTCAGCGGCCTGAAGACGGCGGTGGCCCGGTGCGTGGAGCAATTCGAGGCGCGCGGGGAGGAGATTCCGGTGGCTGACATCGCGGCCGCATTCCAGGAAGCGGTGGTGGACGTGATCTCGTCCAAGGCCGTCCTGGCTTGCCGCGAGCACGGAATCAAGGACGTCCTGCTGGGCGGCGGGGTGGCGGCCAATTCACGCCTGCGGGAGCTGACCGGGCAACGCTGCGCCTCCGCCGGTATCCGGCTGCACGTTCCTCCGCTGGACCTCTGCACCGACAACGGCGCCATGGTGGCCGCCCTCGGAGCGCAACTGGTGATGGCCGGCGTGGAACCCAGCGGAATCGGCTTCGCCCCGGATTCGTCGCTGCCCGTCACCTCGGTATCGCTGCCGGCCTGACGGCAGGGGCCCTGCGAAAGCGAACCGCCACGGTGCGTTTTGGCGGGCCCGTGGTCGTACATTACGACGGCGGCCGGCGTGTCCGTGCCGAAGGACCGCGACTTCCGCAGAAGCAGACTAGGCGGTGGGGCCGTTCCGCATCTGCTTGACCAGGTCCAGCACCACAGCCTGCAGGTTTCCGCCGTTTTCGGCTGCCACCCGGCGCTGGCGCTGGTATCCGGCCCCGCGCCGGATGATCTTCTCCACATCGGCGAGCTCGTCGGAGCAGCGCAGCTTGGCTGCCACGGGCTCCAGCCGGTTCAGCGTCTCCAGAAGGTGGTCCGTGACCAGCTGTTCCTTGCCTGCGGCGTCCAGGATGATGATGGCATCCATGCCGTAGCGGGCGGCGCGCCACTTGTTTTCCTGGACATGCCACGGCGGCATGGTGGGGATGGTGCCGCCGTTGTCCAGGGTGGTGGAGAACTCATCCACCAGGCACTGGGTGAGGGCGGCGATGGCACCCACTTCTTCCAGCGTGGCCAGTCCGTCGCAGATGCGCATTTCGATGGTGCCCAGGGCCGGCACTGGCCGGATGTCCCACCGGATCTCGGAAATGGTGTCGATGACACCGGTGGTGAACATGTCCTGGACGTAGGACTCGTACTCCGCCCAGGATTTGAACTGGAAGGGCAGGCCGGCGGTGGGGAGCTGCTGGAACATCAAGGCCCGCTGGGACGCGTAGCCCGTGTCCTCACCGCCCCAGAAAGGACTGGACGCAGAGAGCGCCTGGAAATGCGGGAAGTAGTTGACCAGTCCGTCCAGGACGGGCAGCGCCTTGTCCCGGCGGTCCAGCCCCACATGGACGTGGACGCCGTAAATGACCATCTGCCGTCCCCACCACTGGGTCCGGTCGATCAGCTTGGCGTAGCGCGCCTTGTCCGTGACCGGTTGGAGCTGCGGCGGGCTGAACGGGTGGCTGCCCGCGCAGAACAACTCCACGCCCATGGGATCGGTGATTTCGCGGACTGCGGCCACGGACCGGTTGAGGTCCTCCTTGGCTTCGGCGGCCGTCTCGCAGATCCCGGTGACCAGTTCCACGGTGTTGAGCAGGAGTTCCTGCTTGATGTGCGGGTGTTCATCGTCTTCGTTAAGTTCAGGGTGCCGGGAGGACACCCCGCGGAGCACCTGGTTGGCGACGGAAGCGAGCTCGCCCGTCTTGCCGTCCACCAAAGCGAGCTCCCACTCAACACCGAGGGTTGACTGCCTCGATGACGCGAAGTCGATCTTCACACAATTCCTTACTGTCCGGTTTGCCGCTGGCTGGTGCCGCTCACAGGCTGCAGCCGGCAGGCGAACGGATGGTCCAAGTCTAGTCCAGGGGTAGCATCGTACTGATGGCCTCGTTCCCGCTGCGTCACAGTCCCGCCAAATCCTTCCCCCTGATCCTCGCGTTGTCAGCCGTTGCCCTGGGCTCCTGCACCGCCTCGCCCAGCGCCGCGCCGCCGTCGTCCCCGGCACCTGCGCCCAGCGCATCCGCCGCGGAAAGTACGACGCCGGCAGGGCCTTCCGCTGCACCCTCGCCCGACGCAGGCTCCAGGCCCCTGGGGTGGGGCCCCGAGCAGCGGGACCTGGACGCCGCCGCGGCGGCTGTGGCGGCCATGTCGCCAGAGGAAAAAGCCGGCCAGGTGCTGCTCCCGTTCTTTAAAGGCAACCAGGTGGAAGCCCACGCGGCGCTCATCCAGCGCCTCCACCTGGCCGGGTCCATCATCATGGGCGACAACGTCCCGCGCGACCCGCAGGGGAAGGTGGACGTGGCCGCGATGGGGGCCGTGAACCAGCGGCTCCGCCAGGCCGCGGCCGCGGACGGCCGGCCATGGCCCGGGATCATCGGCGTGGACCAGGAAGGCGGCGCAGTGGCCCGCCTGGGCGCCCCGCTCACAGAATGGCCGGTGCCCATGAGCTACGGCGCCGCAGGCAGCGAGGACCTGACCCGTGAGGCCGGCAAGGCGTTGGCCGCCGAGCTGCTGCCGTTGGGGTTCGACCTGGATTTCGCGCCCGACACCGATGTGACCATCGGCCCTAAGGACCCCACCATCGGCGCCCGCTCCATGTCCGCCGATCCGGCGGTGGCGGCAGCGCAGGGCGTGGCGTTCTCCCGGGGCATGCTGGACGCAGGCATCCTCCCCACCGTCAAGCACTTCCCGGGGCACGGCTCGGTGACAACCGATTCCCACCTCAACCTCCCCGTCCAGCCGGCCACCATCGACGAGCTCCGGGGCAGGGACTGGAAACCGTTCCAGGCCGCCGTAGCCGCCGGCTTGCCGATTGTCATGACCGGGCACATCGCCGTGCCCGCGCTGGAGCCCGGCGTGCCGGCATCGCTCTCCGCGCCAAGCTACGCGGCGCTGCGGAACCTGGGATTCCAGGGCGTAGCGGTGACGGACGCCCTCAACATGGGTGCCGTGGAGAAGCAGTATCCGGCCGGCGCGGCCGCCGTGAAGGCCTTGGCCGCCGGCGCCGACCTGCTGTTGATGCCCGAGGACGTTGAACAGGCGCATGCCGCCATCCTGCAGGCCCTGGCAGCGGGAACCCTCCCTGCCGCGCGGCTCGATGACGCCGCGAGGCGGGTTGCCACGATGATGATGTGGCACGCGCGCACAGCGGCCCCCGCGGGAATCCCGGGTGCGGGTGCGCCGGCCGGAACCGGCGCCGCGTTGTCAGCCAAGGTCTCGGCATCCGCCGTGACAGTCCTCTCCGGCCCCTGCCACGGACCGCTGGTGCCGGGTTCGGTACGCGTGGAGGGCGGTGGCCCGGGTGACCGCGAACGCTTCGAAGCCGCTGCCGCCCGTGCCGGACTGGCCGTCGGATCCGGCCCCGTGGTAAACCTCATCGGCTTCGGCGGCAAACCGGGAGCAGGCGACATCGCGGTAACCCTGGACGCGCCCTGGCCGTTGCAGGACTCCAACGCACCGATCAAGCTGGCGCTCTACGGCCGCAACGACACCGCCTTCGACGCCCTCGCCGCCGTCCTGGCAGGGAAGGCTACGGCGCCCGGAAAGTTGCCCGCCGCCGTCGGGCCCTATCCTGCCGGAACCGGCTGCAGTCCGTGATTTGCGAGCGGGAGCGGCGGGGGAGCGCGTTTAATGGTCGGGTGCCCATTCTGAATAAAGACATGACCCTCTGCATCTCGCTCTCCGCCCGCCCCAGCAACAACGGGACCCGGTTCCACAACCACCTTTACGGGCAACTGGACCTGAACTGGATCTATAAGGCGTTCGCGCCCACCAACCTTGAACAGGCCATCGCCGGCGTGCGGGGCCTGGGCATCAGGGGCTGCGCCATCTCCATGCCCTACAAGGAAGACGTCATCGCCCTGGTGGACGAGATGGACCCCTCCGCCAAGGCCATCGACTCCGTGAACACGATCGTGAACACCGATGGCCACCTCAAGGCGTATAACACCGACTACACGGCCATTGAGCAGCTTCTGGCCTCCAACGAGGTCCCCACCAGCTACTCCGTGGTGGTTCAGGGATCCGGCGGGATGGCGAAGGCCACGGTGGCGGCCTTGCGGGACGCCGGCTTCGCCAATGTAACGGTCGTGTCCCGGAACGAGGCCTCCGGCCGGGCGCTCGCGGACCAGTACGGCTTTCAGTGGCGGGCAGCGCTCGACGGCGGGACGGCTGACCTCATCATCAACGTCACGCCCATCGGTATGGCGGGCGGGACGGAAGCGGACACCGTGGCGTTCCCGGCGGAGGCAATCGAAGCTGCACGCCTGGTGTTCGACGTGGTGGCGTTGCCCGCCGAAACGCCGCTGATCCGGGCCGCCCGTGCAGCCGGCAAGCCGGTCATCACCGGTGCCGAGGTGGCCACCATCCAGGCGCTCGAACAGTTTGTCCTGTACACGGGGGTGCGGCCCACGGCGGAGCAGGTGCGGGCCGCCGAAGAGTTCATGCGCGCCCAGTAGCGGACTGGCGGCCCGTCCGGCTGGCCCTAGGGCATGCCGGTCGGGACGGGTTCCACCACGACGGCCACCCGGTCCTCGCCAATCCGGGTCAGGACCAGGGTGGCGGCCTTGCCGGCGGCCTTCTTGCCGGCACCCTTGCCGGCCGCCCTTCCGCCCGGCAGCAGCTGCTTCCGCAGTTCTTCCGGGGTGACGGCGGTGCCCCGCTTCTTGATGTCCAGCACGGTGATGCCCTCCTGCTTCACCCAGGCTTTAAGCGCCTTGACGTTGTAGGGCATGACTTCCAGCACTTTGTAGGCGCGGGCGAACGGCGTGGCCACGAGTTCCGGGGCACAGATGTAGGCGATGTGCTCATCCACCAGGTGGCCGCCGAGTTCCAGCGCGACATCCGCCACCAGCCCGGCCCGGATCACGGCGCCGTCGGGTTCGTACAGGTAGCCCTCCACCGGTCCCACCGGTGCCGTGGGGCCTGCACCGAAATCGTTGCCGCTGGTCAGTTCGGCCGCACCTTCCGGGCCAAGGACCAGGGCGGCGCGGCGCACCCCCGGCCTGCTGACGGCGTTGAACCACAGGGTTACCTCGGTGACGTCTCCGGCTACCGACACCCACTGGGCTTCGCAGCCGGCGGGCACGGATTCGTGCGGCATGCCGGGCCCCATCTTGACGCCCACCGCCTTTCCTGACGCCGCGAGCGATTCAACGAAGGACAACGGCGGTGAGAACGCCTCCGGGTCCCAGATCCGCTTGGTCCCGGACGTGGAGGTGACCCGGCGTGCTGGATCCAGCCACACGCCGTCGACTCCCTCCAGCGGCACGGCTGCCGCATCCGCGTGCACCACGGTGGCGTTGGGGAAGGGGATCAGGTTCACCGTGGCGCAGGCCGCGGTGGTCTCGTCCATTTCGACGGCGGTCACGTTGAGGTCAAGGGATGCCAAGGCCAGGGAATCGGCGCCCAGGCCACAGCCCAGGTCCGCTACGTGGCTGATCCCGGCGGCGGCGAACCGCTGTGCGTGGCGCGCCGCGACGTTCAGGCGGGTGGCCTGCTCCAGGCCTGCCTGGGTGAAGAGCATCTGGCGGGCGAACTCACCGAACTTCGCCTCGGCCTTGGTGCGCAGCCGTGACTGGGTCAGGACGGCGGAGACCAGCCCGGCAGGATGGCCGGCCTTCCGGAGCGCGGAGTTGAGTTCGAAGGAATCCTCGTCCCGGTACGGGCCCAGGGAGGCCAGCAGCTCCCAGCCTTCGGGGGTCAGCAGCGGTGCAATCTGGTCCTGGGGAGCGTGAGCCATGGGTTCCAGCCTAGTGGAGGAGCGGATGCCGGGTTGCCGATAGTGTGGACACCATGGATGAAACCGCAGCCCCCGGGGACACCGGCGAACACGACCCCAAGGAACGGGGACCTGCCCGGTTTGCCCGCCCGGTCCTGATCGCCGCCGCCGTGGTGGCACTGGTGTGCATCGCGCTCCTGGTGATCATCTTTGTCCTGGACACCTTCAATGCCACCGTCTACTCGGTGGGCGGCAACGACATCTCGGACAACACGCAGGAAGCCCGCGATATCCGCGGACTGTACGACGGCGCGCGGGCCGGGAGCATCTTCTTCCTCGTGGCCGCCCTGCTTGCCGCAGCCGCTGCGGGCTGGGTTCTGTTCCGGGGCCGTAAACAGGGTGGCAGCGATGCCGACGGCGGCGAAGACGTGGACTTCGACGATCTGGGCCGCTGAAGCTGCCTGAGGCTCGTTGCGGGTCCCGAAACCGTGCTTAACGGAATACGCCGATGACGAAAAACTGGCACTCGCCTTGACCGAGTGCTAACCCTTACATAGAGTTTCAATTAGCACTCTCCCCCGGAGGGTGCTAACACATGAAGAGCTGCCAGCCAGGCTGCTGCCGGCACCGCGACGACGGTTTGCCAGCCACGGCGGAAAGCTTTCCAGTCCACGAATTTGCTGACGAAAAGGAGAGGTCCGAGTGTCGGTCTCTATTAAGCCTCTTGAGGATCGTATTGTTGTCCGCCCGCTCGAAGCCGAGCAGACCACGGCTTCCGGCCTGGTCATCCCGGACTCCGCACAGGAGAAGCCGCAGGAAGGCGAAGTTGTTGCAGTAGGCCCCGGCCGCTTCGAAGACGGCAACCGCGTTCCTGTCGACGTGGCCGTCGGCGACGTCGTCATCTACTCCAAGTACGGCGGAACCGAAGTCAAGACCGGTGGCACCGAGTACCTCGTGCTGTCCGCCCGCGACGTCCTGGCGATCGTCGTCAAGTAACTCTTTCGGATCCCCGTGCCGCCGGCCACGCTTATGCTGGCCGGCAGTGCGGGGTTTCTGTCTTTGAAAGGACAAAACCATGGCAAAGCAGCTTGCGTTTGACGACGCTGCACGCCGGGCCCTCGAGGCCGGCATCGATAAGCTCGCCAACACCGTCAAGGTGACGCTCGGCCCCCGCGGCCGCAACGTCGTCCTGGACAAGAAGTGGGGCGCCCCCACCATCACGAACGACGGCGTCACGATCGCCCGCGAAGTCGAACTGGACGACCCCTACGAGAACCTTGGCGCCCAGCTGGCCAAGGAAGTCGCCACCAAGACCAACGACGTTGCCGGTGACGGCACCACCACCGCCACCGTCCTGGCACAGGCCTTGGTCAAGGAAGGCCTGCGCAACGTTGCCGCCGGTGCTGCCCCCGGCCAGATCAAGCGCGGCATCGAGGTTTCGGTTGAAGCCGTCGCCGCCCGCCTGCTGGAGAACGCACGCCCCGTCGAGGGCACCCAGGTTGCCAACGTTGCCGCCATCTCGGCGCAGAGCGACGAAATCGGCGAACTCCTCGCCGAGGCTTTCGGCAAGGTGGGCAAGGATGGCGTCATCACCATCGAAGAGTCCTCCACCACCCAGACCGAACTGGTCCTCACCGAGGGCATGCAGTTCGACAAGGGCTACCTGTCCCCGTACTTCGTCACCGACGCGGAACGCCAGGAAGCCGTCCTCGAGGACGCCCTGATCCTGATCAACCAGGGCAAGATCTCCTCCATCCAGGAATTCCTGCCGCTGCTGGAAAAGGCGCTGCAGAGCTCCAAGCCGCTGTTCATCATCGCCGAGGACGTCGACGGCGAGGCCCTGTCCACGCTGATCGTCAACCGCATCCGCGGCACCCTGAACGTCGTGGCCGTCAAGGCCCCGGGCTTCGGTGACCGCCGCAAGGCCATGCTCCAGGACATCGCCACCCTCACCGGCGCACAGGTTGTGTCCCCGGAACTGGGCCTGAGCCTGGACACCGTCGGCCTGGAGGTGCTCGGTACCGCCCGCCGCATCACCGTCACCAAGGACAACACCACCATCGTCGACGGCGCCGGCTCGGCCGAAGACGTCGCGGCCCGCGTCGCGCAGCTGCGCGCCGAGCTCACCCGCACCGACTCCGACTGGGACCGTGAAAAGCTCCAGGAGCGCCTGGCCAAGCTGGCCGGCGGCATCGGCGTCATCAAGGTGGGTGCTGCCACCGAGGTTGAGCTGAAGGAAAAGAAGCACCGCATCGAGGACGCCGTATCCTCCACCCGCGCTGCGCTCGAAGAAGGCATCGTGGCCGGTGGCGGCTCGGCCCTGATCCACGCCCTGAAGGCACTGGATGAGGACCCGTCCGTCAAGGCACTCGAAGGCGACGCCGCCGCTGCCGTGGGCATCGTCCGCCGCGCCCTGGTCCAGCCGCTGCGCTGGATCGCCCAGAACGCCGGCTTCGACGGCTACGTCATCACCTCCAAGGTGGCCGACCTCGAAACCAACAACGGTTTCAACGCCAAGTCCGGCGAGTACGAGGACCTGATCGCTGCCGGTGTCATCGACCCCGTCAAGGTCACCCGTGCTGCCCTCCGCAACGCGGCCTCCATCGCCGCCCTGGTTCTCACCACCGAGACCCTTGTCGTGGAGAAGCCGGCCGAAGAGGACGAGCACGCAGGCCACAGCCACTGACCTGCCCGTCTTCCCCTGCAGAAAACCGGTCCAGCATCTGCTGGGCCGGTTTTTTGTGCACCCGGGGCCGCGGGTCAGGTTGCGGCCATCTCCGACGTCTCAACCCCGCCCGCCCGTTCGTACACCAGCGAGACCGCCCCTTTCGGGAAGCTGCGTACCGGCTCGGCGAGACGGTACGACGCCGGGACGGTGCCGGCGTCGAACAGGCGTTTGCCCTGGCCCAGCGTGACCGGGTACAGCCAGAGGTGCAACCGGTCCAGCACATCCGCAGCCAGCAGCGAGCGGATCAGGACGCCGCTGCCGAACATGTGCACCTGCCCGTACTCGTCCCGGAGGCGTCGTGCAGCCCGTTCATCCGGCAGGACGGTGGTGCCGGCCCAGCCTGGGGTGGACAGGGTGCGCGAGACCACGAACTTTGGTACCCGGTTGAGTGCATCAGCAATTTCCCCTGCCTGGTGCGGCCAGTAGGCCGAAAAGATGTCGTAGGTCCGCCGGCCGAGAAGCAGGGCATCCATGCGGCCAATCTCTGCGGCGATGGCGGCGCCGGCCTCGTCGTCGGACACCGGTGCCTGCCAGCCGCCGAAGGCGAACTCTCCGTAGGTGTCTTCCTCCCGGCCGCCGGGAGCCTGGTAGACGCCGTCGAGTGTGATGAACAGGTTTGCCACGATGAATCCCATGCGTCCAGTGTGGGAGGGGTCCTGGGCGCTGTCCAGAGCAGGGAACCGGCGCGTGGCAGGATGGTGCCATGCTGCTCCTCGAGCTCGTCAAGACCTCGGACGCCGTGGCGTCCACCCGCTCCCGCCTGGCGAAGGTCGATGCACTGGCGGACCTGCTGCGCCGGCTTGAGCCGGCTGAGATTCCGACGGCGGTGGGCTTGCTGGCGGCGAAGCCCCGGCAGGGCCGTGTTGGCGTCGGGTGGCGCAGCGTAGCGGCTTCGAAGGCCGAACCGGCCCTGGAAGCAAGCCTCACTGTGGCCGACCTCGACGCGGCCCTGGACACAATTCTCGCCACCGCGGGGGCAGGTTCGGCGGCCGGTCGCGCCGCGACGCTGGGAAACCTGATGCGGGCTGCGACGGCGGGGGAGCAGGGTTTCATCTCCGGCGTCCTGCTCGGTGAGCTGCGCACCGGCGCCCTCGACGGCGTCCTGACCGATGCCGTGGCCCGCGCTGCGGAGAGGCCCGTCGCTGCCGTACGGCGCGCCGCGATGCTCTCCGGGGATCTCGGTGGGACCGCCCTGCTCGCCATGACCGGGACCGCGGCCGAGCTGGAGGCGGTGGGCCTCGTCGTCGGCCGCCCCGTGCAGCCCATGCTTGCCGCCACGGCCGCCAGCCCCGGCGAAGCCTTGGAGACCACGGGGGAAGCCTCGGTGGAATACAAGCTCGACGGCGCCCGGATCCAGGTCCACCGGTCCGGCGCCGAGGTCAGCATCTACACCCGCAACCTCGCCGATGTCACGCACCGCCTCCCGGAGGTGGTCGAGCTGGTCCGCGGGCTGCCGGTGCAGGATGTGATCCTCGACGGCGAGACCCTGGTCCTCGACGAAGACGGCGGCCCGCGGCCGTTCCAGGAAACCATGGCCCGGTTCGGCGCGGATGCCGTGCGGGAAACGGTGCTGCACCCCTGGTTCTTCGACGTTCTGCACATCGACGGGCGGGACCTGCTGGACGAACCGTTGTCGGTGCGCATCGACGCGTTGGAACGGATTGCCCCGGCCCATCGGATCCCGGGCGAAATCACGGCGGACCCGGAGGTGGCTGAACGGGTGTCCCGCGACGCGCTGGCTGCGGGTCACGAGGGCGTGGTGGTGAAGGCCGTCGGGTCCGCCTACGCTGCCGGACGGCGGGGATCCAACTGGGTGAAAGTGAAGCCGGTGCTCACCTACGACCTGGTGGTGCTTGCCTGGGAGTGGGGGTCGGGCCGCAGGACCGGGCTGCTGTCGAACCTGCACCTCGGCGCACTGGACCCGGACGGGGACTTCGGCGAACCAGGCGGTTACGTGATGGTGGGGAAGACCTTCAAGGGGCTCACCGATGAGCTGCTCCGCTGGCAGACGGAGAAATTCCAGGAGCTCGAGGTGCGCCGCACCGCCGGCACCGTGTGGGTTGAGCCGGTCACCGTCGTCGAAATCGCCATCGACGGGGTCCAGCAGTCACCGCGCTACCCGGGCGGGATCGCCCTGAGGTTCGCCAGGGTGAAGCGCTACCGGGACGATAAATCCCCGGCCGAAGCCGACACCATCCGGACCCTGCGCGCCTTGCTGCGTCCCTAGCGGACCGTATCCCGGGGGCTGCGCAGTTGCCGGGCGATCAGTGGCGGAGGCCGCTCCGTTGGCCCTGCACGCTGTGTGCCGCTGCCGCGGGCCGCCGCCTGGCCACCAGCCGGTAGAAGAGAAGGACCGCGACGGCGGCCACGACAATGCCGACGAGGTTCAGCAACAGCTGCAGGGCCGAACCGGCCGCCTTTGGGTATTCACCCAGCACCAAGGCAACGGCAACGTACCCTGCAGCCGGGACCGTGGTCACCGAGATGAACACGCCGATCAGTGCTGCCGAGCGCCGGCCGATGATCGACAGCATGCCCGCGATACCCGCCAGGACGGCAACGATCAGTGAGTAAGGGCCTGGATGGTAGATGAATTCGACGGCCGAACCCGTGTCCAGGGCATCCCGCGGAAAGAGGCCCAAGGGGATGGACAGCCATGCAGTCAATGCCGCCAGCAGCATGGCAACGGGGAACCCGACACCCAGGGCAATGGCAGCACGGCGGCCAAGCCTCCACTGCCGGGTGGCCAGCGAAACGGCGAGGGCGGCCAGCGGCCCGAACTCCGGACCCACCGCCATGGCACCCACAATTGCAATGGGCGAATCGGTCACGATGCCGATTCCGGCGAGCTGGGTCGCCAGCACCAGGAAGGCCAGGAAGTTCCACGTGAGTCTGGAGTCCTCGCCGGTTTGGCGCGTGACGTCGTCCCAGATCACCGCGTCCGCGCCGTCCCCGGGCGCGGCATGCTCCGCCCGGTCAGCACTGCTGGAGAGCACGAATTCCGGCGTCGTCATGGCAACGGATCCCACGTCGCGGATCTTCAGGACCTGGAGCTTCTCCAGGAGTTCCTCCACGGATTCCCTGGCGACCTGGACCTCGATGACGTCGCCCGCCGGCACCACGGACGCGCCGGGAACCACCGCCACGCCCGCCGTTCCCAGCTGGTCCCGGCAAGTCTTCACCGTCACCTCGGACAATTCTCCGGGCACGCAAATCCGCAATTGGACAATCACGCCGGCTCCCTTCCACACCTCGGCCCAGCTTAGTTCGCGCCGGACCCTGGATTGGCCCTTCCAAACGCCGGTGCGTAGGCTTAATGTTTTGGCTGGCCGGCGGCGTGAGGGGTTTTGGAGTGTCGAAGACAGGAACCCGGACGGCGCCGGAGCCACCGGGACCCGCCCCCGGCCGCGACCGCAAACCGACCTTCCGGCCGGAGGTCCAGGGTTTGCGTGCACTGGCGGTCCTCATGGTTGTGGCCTATCACGTCTGGTTGGGACGCGTGTCCGGCGGGGTGGATGTCTTCCTGCTGATCTCGGCCTTCCTGCTCACGCTCTCCTTCGTCCGCAAAGCAGAGTCCGGCCAGCCCTTCCGGCTGATGGCCCACTGGCTGCACCTCTTCAAGCGCCTGCTGCCGGCCGCCGTCGTGGTGATCCTCGGGGTGCTGGCCGGCACATGGCTGATCCTGCCCCAGGGCCGATGGCCGCAGGTCCTGGACCAAGCCTGGGCCTCGCTGTTGTACAGCCAGAACTGGCTGCTGGCTGACGCCGCGGTGGACTACTACGCCCAGGACCACGCAGGAGCCAGCCCGCTGCAGCACTTCTGGTCGTTGTCCATCCAGGGGCAGGTCTTCATCCTGTGGCCGCTGACCTTCGCCGCAACCGCCGCGCTCCTGCCCGCCGTCCGCCGGATTCCCCTGCTGGGCCGCACGGCCTACCGGGGCCTGCTGGCCGTGGTTTTTGGCGCGGTGTTCGCCGCGTCGCTGGCCTACTCGATCGACCAGACCGCCACCAACCAGGCCTACGCATACTTTGATACCGGCGCCAGGCTCTGGGAGTTTGCCCTCGGGTCGCTGCTGGCGCTGGCGTTGCCGTACCTCCGGCCGGGCCGCGCGCTGAGGGTGGTCCTGGGCTGGGCGGGGCTCGCCGGCATGGTCTCGTGCGGATTGCTCCTCACGGTCGACAGGTCCTTTCCGGGCTATGTGGCACTCTGGCCCACGCTGGCTGCCGCTGCCATCATCGTCGCCGGGCAGTCCGGCAGCCGCTTCGGCGTGGACAGGCTCTTGAGCAGCCGCCCGGCCGTCGCCTTGGGCGACAACTCCTACGCCCTTTACCTTTGGCACTGGCCCCTGCTGGTGCTGGCGCTGGCGGCCACGGGGGTGGAGGCGCCGAACCTCAAGCAGGGCCTCGGGATCGTTGCCGCCGCCGTCGTGCTGGCTTTCCTTACCACCCGTTTCGTTGAAAAACCGTTGCGCGACTGGCACTGGCCCAAGCTCCGGGCGTGGCGCACCGCCGTCGTCATAGTTGCCTGCGGTGCGCTGCTGGCCGGTCCCGTCGCCGTCTGGCAGACATCGCTCACCGCGGAGGAAAGCGCGACGGCGGCACAGCCCCGGGAGCTGACGCCGGGTGCGTTGGCGCTCACCCCGGAGAACGAAAACGTGCCGGCTCCCCGGGCAAGGACCATTCCCGGCCCCACTGCCCTGGACAACGACTGGGCCGGAATCGACTCGCCCTGTACAGGTTCGAACGCCACGGACGACCCCATCCTGGAAGGGTGCCGCCAGGAGCTGCCGGAAGAACCGGCCACCAAACGCATCGTGGTGCTGGGGGATTCGCATGCCCAGCAATACCTTGCCGCGCTGGCTCCGGTGGCCGCTGCACGCGGTTGGGAACTGGTGACATTGCTCATGCCGGCCTGCCGGTTCGGCGCGGAATCGGAAACCCGCAACGCGGAATGCAACGCCTACAACAGGTCCAGTTCCGCCTACGTCCTGGAACATCGTCCGGATGCTGTCTTCACGGTGGCGTCGCTGACCCATGAGGACGCGCCCTTCGAAACGGAGGTGCCCGGCTACCTTGCAGGAGTCGCTCCGTTCGCCGAGGCGGGAATCGAGATCGTGGGCATCAGGGACAACCCCAGGTTCACGTTCAACATGCCCCAGTGTGCCCAACGCAACGGCGCTGAAGCGCCGGCCTGCAACCCGTCCCTGGCCGAGTCCCTCGTGGAGCCCTCACCGCTGGAAAACTACCGCGGCAAGGTGCCGGGCCTCCACCTGATGGACATGAGCGACTTCATCTGCGCCCGCGGCGTCTGCCCTGCCGTCGTCGGGAACGTCTACGTCTACAAGGACGACAACCACCTGACCCGGACCTACGTGGAGACCATGATCCCCATGTTCGAGCAACGCCTGCTGGCCGCAACGGGATGGAGCTGAGTGCGGTTGCTCACATTGCGGGCCTGGAATAGGGGGATCGGGCCGGAGGTTCTAATATTTAGTCAACACTTTCTGCCCCCGGAACGCCGTATCCCACGGTGGTCCCGCAGGAACGTCTGCACAGGCCAGTTCCGTAATAACGGGCTGGTCATCGGCTGCAACCCCTACCCGTGACCCAGCAACCAAGGTAAGAGGCGCACTCATGACCGAGCCCGAACACAATCCCTTTGGCTTCATTGGCCTGACCTACGACGACGTCCTGCTCCTGCCGGGCCACACCGACGTCATCCCCTCCGAGGCCGATACCTCATCGCGGATCTCCAAGCGGATCAGCGTGCAGACCCCCCTGCTGTCGGCCGCCATGGACACCGTGACGGAATCCCGGATGGCTATCGCCATGGCCCGCCAGGGGGGCCTGGGCGTGGTGCACCGCAACCTCTCCATCGCCGACCAGGCCGACCAGGTTGACCGGGTCAAGCGGAGTGAATCGGGCATGATCACCAACCCGCTGACCATCCGCCCCGAGGCCACGCTGCGGGAACTGGATGACCTCTGCGCCCACTACCGCGTGTCCGGCCTTCCCGTGGTGGACGAGGACAACCGCCTGCTGGGCATCGTCACCAACCGCGACACCCGCTTCGTGCCGGAATCCGACTTCCCCCTGCGGCTGGTCAGCGACGTCATGACCAAGATGCCCCTGGTCACCGGCCACGTGGGGATCAGCCGCGACGAAGCCTCCCACAAGCTGGCCACCAACAAGATCGAAAAGCTCCCGCTCGTGGACGAGCAGGGCCGGCTCAAGGGCCTGATCACTACCAAGGACTTCACCAAGGCCGAACAGTACCCGCTGGCCACCAAGGACGACGAAGGCCGCCTCCGCGTGGGTGCAGCCATCGGCTTCTTCGGTGACGGCTGGGAGCGCGCCATGACCCTGGTGGACGCCGGGGTTGACGCCCTGTTCGTGGACACCGCCAACGGCCACTCCCAGGGTGTGCTGGACATGATCCGCAGGCTGAAGTCCGATCCTGTTGCCGCGCACGTGGACATCATCGGCGGCCAGGCCGCCACCCGCGAGGGCGCCCAAGCACTGATCGACGCCGGCGCCGACGGCATCAAGGTGGGCGTTGGGCCCGGCTCGATCTGCACCACCCGCGTGGTGGCCGGTGTGGGTGTTCCGCAGATCACCGCCATCTACGAGTCCGCCAAGGCGGCCATCCCGGCCGGCGTTCCGCTGATCGCCGACGGCGGCCTGCAGTACTCCGGCGACATCGGCAAGGCCCTGGTGGCCGGTGCCGACACCGTCATGCTCGGCTCCCTGCTGGCCGGCTGCGACGAGTCTCCGGGCGAGCTGATCTTCGTCAACGGCAAGCAGTTCAAGTCCTACCGCGGCATGGGATCGCTCGGTGCCATGCAGTCGCGCGGCAAGAACACGTCGTACTCCAAGGACCGCTACTTCCAGGCCGATGTGTCCGGCGACGACAAACTGATCCCGGAAGGCATCGAAGGCCGCGTGGCGTACCGGGGCCCGCTGTCCTCGGTGGCCTACCAGCTGGTGGGCGGCCTGCGCCAGACCATGTTCTACACCGGCGCGCCGACCATCCCCGAGCTGAAGGCCCGAGGCAAGTTCGTCCGCATCACCTCCGCCGGGCTGAAGGAATCGCACCCGCACGATATCCAGATGACGGTGGAAGCACCGAACTACGGCTCGCGGTAGGCACAGGAGCCAACAAAGGAGGCAGGGTTTCGGCCCTGCCTCCTTTTGTTTTCCGCCCAGGCGTCGTCGTCCTTGAATGTCAGACCCTCGCTGGATGATGTTTCCATGGGAATCGGTGCGGATCTGGCGGTGGTGATGGAGGGTGTTTCTGCCTCTGTTGCTGCGCTCAGCGGGCTGGTTCTGGAGGACGCTTCCCTGACGTCTGACCTTCATGCCGGCGTTTCCGTGGATGTGTTGCAGCGGCGGTATGGGCTGTGTCTGGAACGGCTGGAGCTTGTGGCCAGGTTGGAAGCTCAGCTGGCGGCGGTGAAGGCGCGCGATGTGGCCGAGTGCGTTGACATCCAGCATGCTCTGCTTCCGCCGGACGCCCCGGTGGAGGAGCGCACGTTCGCGGAGATGTCCGCGGTGGAGGAGATCGCCGGGATCCTCACCATCAGCTCCGCCGCCGCCGGGGCGTTGGTGGAGCAGTCCCGCCGGGTCTGCTCGCTGCCGCCGGTGTTTGAAGCCTTGGCTGCGGGTGACATGTCCTGGCAGCACGCCCGGATCGTGGCCGACGAAACCGAAGGCCTCACCCCTGCAGGGGCGGCCGCGTTGGTGGCGCATTTCTTCGACCCTGACGCGCCCCACCCGGCCCGAGGCGCCGCGCCCGGTGAGCTTGTCCCGTCCCGGTTCCGGGCGAAGGTCCGGGCCTGGCGGGAACGCCACCACCCCGAGTCCTTGGAGAAGCGCCACGCCAAGGGGGTGGCGGACCGGCGGATGGACTACGCCCCGGACCGGGACGGGATGGCCTGGCTCGCGCTCTACCTGCCCGGGGACACCGCATGCGCGATCTGGAACCGCAGCACCGCCACCGCCCGCGGCCTCCAAAACCCCACGGATGAGCGGACCCTGACCCAGCTCCGCGCCGACGTCGCCGCGTCCCTGCTCCTCGGCGCCGGAAACACGACCACCCCGGGTGAAGCTGCCGGAGATACCGGTGCTAGCGGCATGATCCCCACACCCCGGGCGGACGTCCTGGTCACGGTCCCGGTGTTCTCACTGCTCGGCCTCACCGAGGAACCCGCGGTGCTGGACGGATTCGGGCCGATCCCGGCATCCATGGCGAGGAGGCTCGTCGCCGGCGGGGCGGAATCGTTCTACCGGGTCCTGGTCGACCCCCGCGACGGGGCACCCCTGGAAATCGGCGGCACCCGCTACCGGCTCCCGGAGACCCTCAAGAAATGGATCCGGCTGCGGGACGGCAAATGCACCTTCCCCGGCTGCACCAACCACACCCCCGACAACGACACCGACCACCTCACCCCCTGGCACCACAGCGGCAGAACAGACGTAGGCAACCTGGCCCAGCTTTGCCCCAAACACCACCGCCTCAAACACCACACCACCTGGACCCCCGACCCGGCCACTAAGAATGAACCACCCGGCTGGACCTCACCCACCGGCAGACACTACAAACCCGAACAACACGACCCCAACCAACCCACTGGCCACCAGGAACCCTGCCGGCCGGAACTCATGCAATGCCCGTCCAATTCCAGGGTGAACCGGCAGGCATTGAAGACCTCCCGCCGTGGGAACCGGACGACGCCAACCTCATAGACCTCAACGACCTCCCGGAAGGGGACCCCGTCCGGGACGAATTCTTCGCAAGACCGTTCGTGCTGTCGGTCCAGGTCCCGTCTGCCGTCCCTCAGCGGAACGTTCGTCCTGACCGATTAGACCGGTGCCGGCACTAGGCTGATTCCATGTCCCAACCGCGCCATCCGGCGGAACTCACCCCAAAACGCGACCCGCAAAAACGGCTTGCCATCAGGCCTTACGCCCGCGCCGTAGCCCAGGTCCTCAGGGTCAGTTTCCGGGCGTCCCCAGGGGCAGTGATCATGAAGGTGCTCGGCTCGCTGATTTCAGCCGTCCTTCCCCTGGTCACCACCTACTTTGCGTCCAGGACCACCACGGCGTTGGCTGCTGCATATGCGGGTGACGCCGGAGCCGGGCGCCTGGCGATCATCTACGTCGTGGTCACCGCGGCGCTGGGCCTCTTTTGGGGCGCCTTCAGCAGCGTTGACCGCTACATCCAGCAGTTGATGAGCTTCAAGGTGGGCGCCATCGTGGGCGACCAAATGTACGAGCGCTTCCTTGCGCTGGAATTCTGGCGCTACGACGACAAGGAGACGGTAGACCTCTACGACCGCGCCAAGCGGTTCTCGGACTCGTACGCCCGCGTCCTGGACCGGATCGCCGCGATCTTCACGCAGCTGGTCTCGGTCATCCTGGCCATCGGTGCCCTGCTGCTGGTGAGCTGGTGGATCGCCGTTATCGTGCTGGTGGCCATCGTTCCGAGCGTGTACCTGCAGTTCAAGCTCTCCAGGGAGCAGATTGCGCACTGGAACACCCAGGTGGACTCACGCCGCCAGCGCCGAATGATCGAAACCAACCTGCTCCGCCCGCAGCACATCGCAGAGATGCGGCTCTACGGTATCGTCCGCTTCCTCATGGACCTCCGCTCCCGCCTCCGCGACGCGGACGAACGGCGCCGGCTCGATTACCAGCGGCGCTACATCCCCAGGCAACTGGCCGCGGACGCCCTGCAGTACGGCGCCGAGGTGGTCTCGCTGATCTGGGTGGTGGGCCAAGTTATCGCCCGGGCCCAGCCCGTTGGCCAATTCCTCTACGTCCAGCAGATCGTCAGCCGCGCTTTGTCCACCGCCAACAACCTGGTGTCCTCCCTGAGTTCCATTGACGAAGACCTGGCCAACCTGACGGACTACGAGACCTTCATGGGGATGCCCGTTCACGCGGAACACGCACCGCCCCTCTTGGAGGCTCCGCAGGAAGTCGCACTGAAGGACATCCGCTTTACCTACACGGGCAGCGATATCGAGGTGATTCGGGGGATCAGCCTCACCATCAGGCGCGGCCAGCACATCGCCATCGTGGGGGAGAACGGCGCCGGAAAGTCGACCCTGATCCGCATCCTCGCCGGCCTCTACCGCCCGGACTCCGGACAGGTACTGCTCGATGGCGTGGACCTCGCCGCCGTCGACGTCACCTCCTGGCACCGGCACCTTGCAGTCCTCAGCCAGGAGTTCCTGAAGTACGAGTTCGCCACCGCCGCGGAGAATATCTACTTCGGCGACGTCGACAGCCGGCGCGACGACGGCCGCATCCGGCGGGCGGCAGTAGACGCCGAAGCTTTGGAGTTCATCAACAAACTGCCCAACGGGCTGGACAACCACGTCAGCAACTGGATGGAGGACCCGCGCGGCCGTAAGGGGAGCGGCCTCTCCGGCGGCCAGTGGCAACGGCTGGCCATGGCCAGGAACTTCTACCGGGATGCCTCGTTCATGGTGATGGACGAACCGACGTCCGCCATCGACGCCCTTGCCGAGCACAGGATTTTCACCCGCCTTTTCGCCGACCGCGACAGCACCATCATTGCCATCAGCCACCGGCTTGCCACCATCGAAAAGGCCGACGTCGTCTACATGCTGGAAGACGGCAGGATCGTCGAGCAGGGCACGCACAAAGAACTGGTGGCCCTCCGCGGCAGGTACTTCAGGATGTTCGAATCCCAGTTGACTGTCGAGGAACCAACCGGAACCTAGGACTGCACCACGGTGGTGCGGACCCGTGCCACACTCGGCCGGGGCGGGACGCTGCTGAACCCGAACGTCACGGCGGGCCGGATGGGAGCCAGCGTCCCGGCGTCGGAGCCTTCCCAGCTGACGTCGGCGGAGGTGACGTGGTGCAGGTCCGTCACCCCGTAGTACTCCGTCCTGCCGCTGCCCGCCGTGCCGTAGGTGCGGGCACCCGGGGCCGCCAAAGCGGCAAGCGGACTGACGGCCGAAAGCCAGCGCGGATCCACCGCAAGGCGCCGTGGCACGGCCCGCAAAGCTGAACCCAGGAAAGTCCTCGCGCCGGTGACGGCCCGGATTGCCAAGGGGCCGGCGTCGACCCGTACTGCCCGATCACCCAGCACGGCGGAGACCTCAACCAAACGCACCTCATCGAACGTGTAGGTGGCCGCGATGAACTCTGCCACATCAGGCCGGGGTGCCAACAGCAGCCGGTGCCCCGAGGGTTGCTGCACCATGACATCGGCGAACGAACCGAAGGGGGAGTCCTGCCAGATGCCCACCACGGCGCGGAGCCCGGATGCAGTGCCAATACCTGCAATATGACCGTCGAAGATCCAGCGCCTATCCATCACAATCCTGCTGACCGGTTGTCAGAGCGGTCCGTAGGCGGCATTGCCATGAGGATCGCGCAAGAGGGCCAAGTCTTCGTCAACTGCCCGTCGTAGCCCGGGGTTGGATTGCACCCGTTCCCGGAACGACTGCCGGGCGCGGCCCATGACTGTTGACGGGACCGCGATGCATGCGACCAGGAGAAACAGGATGAGTACGAAGGCTCCCACGGGTGTTGTTGCCGCACCATTGCCTTTGGCCGTGGCTGAGGGCAGATAGAGGACCATGATCGCGCCCAGCGCTACTGCCAGTACGGACACCATGGCGACGCCACCACGGGCGGATCCGGGGCCACGGCTGATCACGACCCTGTCGGTGGCGGGCAGCGCGGCCCGGGCACGCTTCCATCCAAAGAGGCCCGAAAGCATCAGGACGGCTCCCAGCGGGACCAGTACGAGCGCTGCGGCAGGGTTCCCCGACGTGACGGCAAAAAACATGCCCGCGAGAGCCAGGACGGGACCGCCGGCGATTGCGCTGCTCCAGCCGGCGGCCCGGGTACCTTGGGCGTCAGCCAGTTGGCGCAGCCGGGACGGAGCGTTTGGCGGGCTGATCCGAGCCAGTTCCGGAGACAGCCAGTGGTCGAGGGAGTGGACGGGCGCATCTGGGGGAAAGGGATTGTGATGTGTCATGCCGGAACCAAGCCCAGTCCCTGGCGCAGCCGGTCCTCCCGGCTCAGCGCCGCCGGTGCAGGCTGCGCGTCGTCACCGTTAACGATTACTACGCCGGCCGCACCTTTACGGCCCTGTTCGTGCCGGTCAGCCTGCGGGAGGGATGTCCTTGAGGCATCTGGCAGGGACTCCGAGGTCTGCTTCATCATCGGCTGCCAGCGCCGTCAAGACCAGTGGCCATGGTTGGTTCTCCTCGGAAGGTGGGCACGGGGAGCGTTCACCGAATCCCCCTGCCCAAGGCTACGCGGTAGTCCGGTAGTTCCTCCATGGGCAGCGCTGCCCCTTTGCATGCAGTCGGGACCGGCCACCGGAGCTGCTGGGATAACCTAGAGCAGTGACTTATGAGATCGAGATCGGCCGTGGCAAGCGTGGGCGTCGTGCCTACTCCCTGGATGACATTGCAATCGTCCCCAACCGTCGCACCCGCGACCCCAAGGACGTCTCCGTCTCCTGGCAGATCGACGCCTACCAGTTCAGCATGCCCGTGATCGCCGCTCCGATGGACTCGGCCATGTCCCCGCAGACCGCCATCGCCCTCGGCAAGCTCGGCGGCCTGGGCGTCCTCGACCTGGAAGGCCTGTGGACCCGGTACGAGGATCCGCAGTCCGTGCTGGACGAGATCGCTGCCCTTCAGGACGAGGTCAACAGCCCCGCCGTGACGGGCCGGATGCAGGAGCTGTACCGTGCGCCCATCCAGCCGGAACTCATCACGTCCCGCCTGGCCGAGATCCGCGAGGCCGGCGTCACCGTGGCCGGATCGCTCACCCCTCAGCGCACCCAGGAGCACTACAAGACCGTCGTCGCCGCCGGCGTCGACATCTTCGTCATCCGCGGGACCACCGTGTCCGCCGAGCATGTCTCCAAGAACCACGAACCGCTGAACCTGAAGCAGTTCATCTACGAACTCGACGTCCCCGTCATCGTGGGCGGCGCGGCCGGCTACACCCCGGCGTTGCACCTGATGCGGACCGGCGCGGCCGGTGTGCTGGTGGGCTTCGGCGGCGGCGCCACCACCACCACGCGGCGCGCCTTGGGCATCCACTCGCCCATGGCGTCAGCCATTTCCGACGTCGCGGCCGCCCGCCGCGACTACATGGACGAGTCCGGCGGCCGGTACGTGCACGTCATCGCCGACGGCGGCATGGGCACCTCGGGTGACATCGTCAAGGCCATTGCCATGGGCGCCGACGCCGTCATGCTGGGCAGCGCCCTGGCGAGGGCAGAGGAGGCGCCGGGCAAGGGCTGGCACTGGGGCCAGGAAGCCCACCACACGGAGCTCCCGCGCGGGGACCGCGCCAACGTGGGCACCGTGGGACCCCTGGAGGAAGTCCTCTTCGGACCCGGCCACCACACCAACGGCACCTCCAACCTCATCGGGGCGCTGCGCCGCTCGATGGCGACCACCGGCTATTCGGACCTGAAGGAATTCCAGCGGGTCGACGTCGTGGTGTCGCCCTACGCGGGGAACTGACCTGATTGGGCGGGGCGGCAGCCACCGCCGCCCTGCCCAAAGCGCGCTCCCAACAAGTAGTGTGGGTTTACTACTGGCACTAGCGGCACTGGAGGCGTTCAATGAAGAGTGTTCCTGCAAACGGCGGAGTTCTCGGCCCGGAAGCCAGGCAAGCATCCATAGGGCGGTTGCGCGCCACCGCGGAACCCGGCCAGGAACTGGACATCCTGATCGTGGGCGGCGGCATCGTCGGCGCGGGCGCCGCACTGGACGCCGTGACCCGCGGGCTGAGCGTTGGCATCGTCGAGGCAAGCGACTGGGCCGCCGGAACGTCGTCGCGGTCTTCGAAACTCATCCACGGCGGCCTGCGCTACCTGGAAATGCTTGACTTCGCCCTGGTCAAGGAGGCCCTCCAGGAACGCGGCCTGCTGCTTTCGGAAATCGCCCCGCACCTGGCACGGCCCGTGCCATTCCTCTATCCGCTGACCAAGCCGTTCATAGAGCGGCCTTACGTCGGCGCCGGCATTGCGCTGTACGACGTCATGTCGATTTCCAGCGGCCACAGCCGCGGCGTGCCGTTCCACAAGCACCTGAGCAGGCGTGGAACCCTCCGTGCCGCCCCCAGCCTGAAGGACGACGCCTTCGTGGGGTCCATCCGGTACTACGACGGGCAGGTGGACGACGCCAAATACTGTGCCAACCTGGTCCGCACGGCTGCCTACTACGGCGCCCACGCCGTGAACCAGATGAAAGTGGTGGACTTCCTCCGCGAAGGCGAGCGGGTAGTCGGTGCCAAGGTGGAAAACCGCGAAGACGGGAGCCAGTTCAGCATCCGCGCCAAACAGGTCATCAACGCCACCGGTGTTTGGACGGACGAAACCCAGGCCATGGTCACCGACCGGGGCCAGCTCAAGGTCCGCGCCTCCAAGGGCATCCACCTGGTGGTTCCGCGGGACCGGTTCCAGTCAACCGTGGGCCTGATCCTCCGCACGGAGAAATCCGTCCTGTTCGTCATCCCCTGGGGGCGGCACTGGATCATCGGCACGACCGATACCGACTGGCACCTGGACAAAGCCCACCCGGCCGCGTCCAGCAAGGACATCGACTACATCCTCGAACACGTCAACAAGGTCCTGAAACGGCCATTGACCAGGGAGGACGTTGAAGGGGTCTATGCCGGACTGCGGCCGCTGCTCGCCGGTGAAAACGACTCCACGGCCAAGCTCTCCCGCGAACACGTGGTGGCGCACCCCGTCCCGGGCCTGGTGGTGGTGGCCGGCGGAAAGTGGACCACGTACCGGGTCATGGCCAAGGACGCCGTCGACGAGGCCACCCGCACCATGGATGAAAGGGTTCCGCCCAGCTGCACCGAAACCATCCCGCTTCTCGGTGCCAGCGGCTTCCGGGCCGCTTGGAACCGGAGGAACCGCACCGCAGAGGAATCCGGCGTGCACGTGGCCCGGATTGAGCACCTCCTCAACCGCTACGGATCAATGACGCCCGAGGTCCTGGCCATCATCGAGCAGGACAAGGAGCTGGCCGAACCCATCCCCGGGGCCGATGACTACCTGCAGGCCGAAGCCGTTTACGCCGCCACCCATGAGGGTGCCCGGCACGTGCAGGACGTCCTGACCCGCCGTACACGGATTTCGATCGAGGCGTGGGACCGGGGCGTGTCTGCTGCCCCCGTTGTCGCTAAACTGATGGGTGACGTTCTTGGCTGGAGTGACGCGCAGCGCGAAAACGAAGTCCGCCACTACATTGCCAGGGTGGAGGCCGAGCGCCTCAGCCAGCAACAGCCGGACGACGAATCCGCGGACGCTGCCCGCCTGGGCGTGGAAGACATCGTGCCCTTGCGCTGAGGGGCCGCTCGCCCGGCACTGCTGACTGAAGGGATACGCCTTGGCGGAACCACTTGACCCGTATGACGCCGAACTCACCACCCCCGAGATGGTGATCCTGGAACTGGAAGCGACGGACAAAACCGACGCCACCAACCAGCTGGCGGCACGGCTCCATGCCGCCGGGCGGATTTCCGACCTTGACGGATTCCTCAAGAACGTCAACGCACGCGAGCACCAGCTGGCGACCGGCCTCCCCGGCGGGGTCGGGCTGCCGCACGCCCGCAGCGAGTTCGTCTCCCGGACGTCGATCGCCGTCGGAATAACCAAGTATGGCCATGCCCTGGACTTCGGCGCCACGGACGGCCCGGCCACGGTCATCCTGCTGATCGCCACGCCTGCCAGTTCGTTCTCGGACCACCTGGAAGTGCTGGCCACCCTGGCCCGGTCGCTGTCCAAGGAATCCTTCCGCGAATCCCTGCGGCGGGCCTACGACGCAGAAGTCATCGCCGAGCTCATCAATTCCAGCCTGGTGTTCTTCGACCACTAAGCAGCCCGGTTCCTGCGCCGCATCCGAAGGCACAGGCGTTTAGTTGTTCTACAGAAGTACGAAGTACGGTTAAGACGTGTGGAAAACAGCCCTCAAACCCCGATGGATCGCAGGCTTCATCTTCGCGATCGCGCTTTCCGGGGTCTTCGTGCTGCTCAGCCAGTGGCAGTTCGGCCGGTCCACCCAGCCCGAAGCGCCGGTCAACCCGGCCACCGAGCAGGTCCAGCCACTCACCAGCACCCTCCAGCCCGGCGAATTCTTCCACGGCAGCGTCTCAGACCAGATGGTCACCGCCCAGGGAACCTACAGTCCCGACAAACAGGTGCTGGTGCCCGGCAGGCTCCATGATGGAAAGACCGGCTATTGGGTGGTTTCCGCTTTTGCCGTTAACGGCGCCCCCACCCTGAAAGGTGCGGCCGCGTCCCCACAAACCTGGATTCCGGTGGCGCGCGGCTGGGTGGCGGACCCTGCCGACGCGCCGGCCCCGCCGTCGGGCCCGGTGGCACTGACGGGGCGCTTGATTCCTTCTGAAGCGCCGGTTCCCGGGAAGGCTCCCAAAACGGGGGAGGCCTCGGCAGTGTCTGTTGCCGAACTCATCAACTACTGGGGTGTCAGCAGCTACCCGGGCTTCGTCTCTGCCACCGCGGAAGTGGTGGGCGGCAAGGATGTCAGCGCCGCGTCCGTGCCTGGCAACCTGCTTCCGCTGAACATCGGCCCCCAGCCGCCGTCGCAGCAGATCAACTGGCTGAACCTTTTCTACTCCATCGAATGGGTGGTTTTTGCCGGCTTTGCCCTTTTCATCTGGTGGCGGCTGGTCAAGGACGACTACCACCGGGACCTTGAAGAGGCGCTCGACGAAGCCGAGGAATCCGATGCCCCGGAACCGCACCAAAACGAACAGCAGCACCCTGATCAGCACCAGCAGAAGGTACAGCCATGATTGATCCGAAACCGGCCACCCCCTCGTCCCAAGCCTCCGGCGCCAAGGCGTCCGGCAAGAAGCGTCGCTTCGGCGGAACGGAAGCGCAGATCCGGTCGGCCCTGAAGTTCTACAAGGTCATGGCCTACCTGACCGGCACCATGCTGCTGCTGCTGTGCGCGGAACTGGTGGCCCGGTACGGCTTCGGGCAGTACCTGTTCGCCGGCGGCACCAGCGCACTCACGGGCCAGCCCTTCGGTTTTGGATTTGCCGACGCCGAACCGCCGGCGGTGCTGAACGGTGTGAACGTCTCCGTCACGGTCCTGATCGTCCACGGCTGGATGTACGTGGTGTACCTGATCTCCAACTTCCGGCTCTGGTCCCTCATGCGCTGGCCGTTCCTGAAGCTGGTCCTGCTGGCCCTCGGCGGTGTGGTGCCGTTCCTGTCCTTCATCGTCGAAAAGAAGTTCCACGCCGAGGTTGAGGCCGAGCTCGCCGCCAACCCGCAGGCGCCCCAGCGCTACTGAGCGTTTCCGGCTTCAAGGACGTCTGCTGCGTCACAGGGAGGCCTCTCAAGGTGCGTCGGTGCAACGGCGCAAAGTAGGCTATTACGGTGACTACTCCCACTGCATCCCAGACTTCCCAGAAGCCGGTGCTGGTTGTTGATTACGGTGCCCAGTACGCGCAGCTCATTGCCCGCCGCGTCCGGGAAGCGAATGTGTATTCGGAAGTGGTTCCGCATACCTACACCACCGAGCAGCTACTGGCCAAGAACCCCGCCGCCATCATCCTCTCCGGTGGCCCCTCCAGCGTCTATGCCGACGGCGCCCCGAGCGTAGGTGCCGACCTCTTCGAAGCGGGCGTCCCCGTCTTCGGCATCTGCTACGGCTTCCAGGCCATGGCCAACGCCCTGGGCGGCAAGGTGGACAAGACCGGGCTGCGGGAGTACGGATCCACCGAAACCACCATCCTGGGTGACGGGCGCTCCGTGCTCGAAGGCATGCCGCAGCACCAGAAGACCTGGATGAGCCACGGCGACTCCGTCCACGAGGCGCCCGAAGGCTTCGATGTCCTGGCCACCACCGCCGGCGCTGAAGTCGCGGCCTTCGCCAATGAGGAGAAGTGCCTGTACGGCGTGCAATGGCACCCCGAGGTCAAGCACTCCGCCTACGGCCAGCAGGTCCTGGAGAACTTCCTCTTCAAGGGCGCCAAGCTGGAACCCAACTGGACTACCGGCAACATCCTCGAGGAGCAGGTGGAGCGCATCCGCCAGCAGGTGGGAGACGCCCGGGTCATTTGCGGACTCTCCGGCGGTGTCGATTCTGCCGTGGCCGCTGCGTTGGTGCAGCGCGCAGTAGGCGACCAGCTCACCTGTGTCTTCGTTGACCACGGCCTGCTGCGCGAAGGCGAGGCAGAGCAGGTGGAGCGTGACTTTGTCGCCGCCACCGGCGTCAAGCTGTACGTCGCCAACGAGCAGGAGCGCTTCCTTTCGGCACTGGCAGGCATCAGCGATCCGGAAACCAAGCGCAAAATCATCGGCCGTGAATTCATCCGCGCCTTCGAGGAAGCGGAACTGGCCATCATCGCCGATGCCGCCGCCCACGGTGAGAAGATCAAATTCCTGGTCCAGGGCACCCTGTACCCGGACGTCGTCGAATCCGGCGGCGGCGAAGGTGCCGCCAACATCAAGAGCCACCACAACGTGGGCGGCCTTCCGGAGGACCTGCAGTTCGAACTCGTTGAACCGCTGCGCGCCCTGTTCAAGGACGAAGTCCGTGCCGTGGGTGCGCAGCTCGGCCTGCCGCAGGAAATCGTCGGCCGCCAGCCCTTCCCCGGCCCCGGCCTGGGTATCCGGATCGTCGGCGACATCACCAAGGAACGGCTGGACCTGCTGCGCAAGGCCGACGCCATCGCGCGCGCCGAACTGACCGCCGCCGGCCTGGACGACGAAGTCTGGCAGATGCCCGTCGTGCTGCTCGCCGACGTCCGCAGCGTGGGCGTCATGGGCGACGGACGCACCTACGGCCACCCGATCGTGCTCCGTCCCGTGTCCTCCGAGGACGCCATGACCGCCGACTGGTCGCGCCTGCCCTACGATCTCCTGGCACGGATCTCCAACCGGATCACCAACGAGGTGGACGGCGTCAACCGGGTGGTGCTGGACGTCACCAGCAAGCCGCCGGGAACCATCGAATGGGAATAATCCCTTGAGTGGCCGGCCTCCGCCAGCGGAGGCCGGCCATTGTTTTTCCCGGGAGAATCCCAGCAATTTCCTGTGCTCCAGTGTTGCGGTCGCCAAAGTCCGGCACCGGAGCGGCTACTCTCGAATCTATGCCGGTATGGTCCAGGGCGTCACGTGCAAACGCAGAAAAGAAGGCAGAAGTGTCAGTTGGTCAAGGCCACCCGGAAGGCTCGGAAGAGCTTCGCAAATGGCTGTCCGGGCTTAAACCCGTCACTGGCGCGGACACGATGCTGCGCTTCACCAAGACGCCCGAAGGCTCCATCGACCTCACCTCGGCGCATCCCTCGGGGCTCGCCCAGCTCATGGCAGGGCGCCGCACACGCCTGTCCACGCTGATCCGGGACCGCCAGCAGTACGTCGTGGCAGCCAGGGCATCGCGCAACATCCGGTCAAAGATCTTTGAGCTCTCCAACGACCGCGGCATCGACGCCGGGTACCTGTCCGCCGGCACTGTGGTGTGGACGTCCGCCGTCGGGGGCAAACCCCAGCGAGTGTCCGCCCCCGTCATGCTGACCGCCATCTCCCTCACCGTCCGCCCGGGCGAGGACGACTTTGAGCTGCAGCTCACCGAGCAGGCGCACATCAACCCCGCCCTGGTGCGCCACCTGAAGAACATCCACGGGATCGTCTTCGACGTCAACGCCGTTACCCGCCTCGCCTACAGCACCGCCCGATTCGACCCGCAGCCCGTCCTGGACCGGTTGGCCACACTGATCCGGCCCATCCATGGCGCGGAAACCCAGCACAACCTGCTCGTTTCGACCTTCGCCGATCTCTCCGGCAACCTGGACGACCCTTGGATCAACGACTCCCACCCCATTGTGTCGGCGCTGGCGACCGCCGCCGGGGGCGAAGTTGTGGATGTCGAAGACCCGGACCCCTCGCGTTTCCCGCACCTGGACAACAGGCATCCCAAGGACGAGCTGCTGCTGCTGGACGCGGACACGGACCAGCAATATGTGATTGATGCCGCCCGCGCCGGTGACTCCCTCGTTGTCAGCGCCCCGCCGGGTACCGGCCAGACGCAGACCGCGATCAACACCATCGGTGCCCTGGTGGACGCCGGGAAGACGGTGCTGGTGGTGGGTGACCGCCGGGCCAGCCTGAATGAAGTCTCCGGCCAGCTCGAATCCCTGGGACTGGAATCCATCCTGTTCCAGCTCTCTGGAAACGTCACGGCGCAGCAGCTGAAGGGCCAGCTGGTGCGGGCGATTGTCCGCAACGAAAAGTCCCTGGAACCGCACCTTGGCAACCTTCACAGCACCCTGACCGAGCACCGGCATGCGCTCATGGACCATGTGGCGTCGCTGCACAACGTCCGGGACCGGTGGGGCTGCTCGCCCTACCAGGCCATGCAGTCCCTCGCGGAGCTCACCTCGATCCATCCGGCGCCGGCCACCACAGTCCGGTTGAAGCGCAGCGTCCTGGACAGCATCCGGGACCGCGAGGAGCTGGCAGGCAGGCTTCGCCGTGCTGCCGAGCTGGGCAGCTTCAGCAAGGCGGCCACCACCAGCCCCTGGCACGGCGCGCGGCTGCTGACCCGGAAGGAAACCGAGGAAGCCCAGGACCTGGTCCGCTCAGTGGCCAAGAGCCTCCCGGTGCTGCGCGACCGCATGGACGCCGTCGCCGAGCACGCGGAAATCCGGCTGGGGGAGTCCTTTGCGGAATGGGGCGAGCAGCTCGAGCTGCTGGTTGCCGTCCGCGGCAGCTTGGACAAATTCACGCCGGACATCTTCGACCGGCCCGTGACGGACCTGATTTCCGCCACGGCCCCGTCAGCGTGGCGCCGTGAGCGCGGCATCGAGATGACGTCCATGCAGCGTTCCAGGCTTCGCCGGGTGGCCAAGGAATACGTGCGCCCGGGTGTGCACATCGCCGATCTGCACACATCCCTGGTCCTGGTCCAGGAGCAGCGCGCCCTTTGGGCCGGTTACGCCACCACCCAACGCCATCCAGCGGTGCCGTCCGGCCTGGCCGAAATGATCGCCATGTACCGGTCGCTGGACGGGGAGCTGGAACAGTTGGGCCAGGCGCTCCGGCACACGGAAGCCGGCGGATCCCTCGCCGCTGCGCCCTATGGCCAGCTGATGGAGCGGCTGGAACGCCTCGTGGCGGACACCGACACCCTCAAGACGCTCCCCGAACGCACCCTCCTGATCGAAAACATGCGCGAGCACGGCCTGGGCGAACTCTTGGCCGACCTTGCGGAGCGGGAAGTCCCGGAACGGTCCGTTGCAGCCGAGCTGGAACTGGCTTGGTGGCAGTCGGCCCTTGAGGCCATGATCAGCGGCGATGACTACCTGGCCATGTCCGACGGCGACGCGCTGCGCCAGCTTGAGGCCGAGTACCGGTTGGCGGACAACGCCCACATCGCCAGCGGCGCCGCACGCCTTCGCTGGGACTTGGCAGAACGCTGGCGCGGAGCGATCGCCGAACAGCCGCGCCAGGCGGGCCTGCTGCGCAGCCTGCTCAAGGACGGCCGGGTATCACTGCCGTCCCTGACCGCGCAGGCCCCCGACCTGATCGGCACGCTGGTTCCGGTGTGGTCTGTCAGCCCATACCTGATGACCGGTCTGCTCCCGGCGGAGCAACACTTCGACGCCGTCGTGATCCTGGATGCCGAGGCCACGTCGCTGCAGGCTGTCCTGCCGTCCATCGCCCGTGCACGCCAGGTAATTGCTTTCGGCGACCCGCGCATAGCCTCGCCCCGGACCTTTACCGTGGGCGTGGAACGCCTCGCCGCCGGCGAGTCCGCCCATCACAGGGTGGAGAGCGCCTTCACGGCTCTGTCCGCGGTGCTTCCGGTGTGGCGGCTGAACGTGGTGTACCGGGCCGTGGACGAGGACCTCGTCCTGCAGCTGAGTAAGGACTTTTACGACGGCGGGCTGCGCCGGCTGCCCGAAGGCCAGTCGGCGACGGGCTTGGACCGGGCGCTGCTGGTGGAGTACCTGCCTGACGGAACCGGCCTGCCCAGCGCCGACCACGAGGGCGTGGAGTCGGTGGTGGCTGAGGTCAACCGGGTGGTCGAGCTCGTGTTCGAGCACGCCCGCCTGCGTCCGCGTACTTCGCTCGCCGTGGTCACCGCCAGCCTGCGGCACGCCGCCAGGATTGGCGAGTCCATCCGCCTTCAGCTGTCCAACCAGCCCGGGATGGCCGGCTTCTTCGGTGCCGGTCCTGAGTCCTTCAGGGTGGTGGACCTGGAGAGGGCCCAGGGGCTGGTCCGCGACCACGTTATTTTCTCCCCAGGTTTTGGGCGCACCCCGCACGGCCGGGCGCTGCACAATTTCGGACCATTGTCCGCCGAAGGTGGAAGGGAGAAATTCGCCCTGGCCATGACGCGGGCGCGCCGGTCAATGCATGTGCTCACCTGCTTCCGGCCCGAGGACCTGGACCATACCAGGCTCACGCACGGCGCGGTGGACCTGTACACACTGCTGAACCGCGAAATTTCGGGTAACACCGACCTGGGAACTCCCGCCTCCCGGGCAGCCGCCAGCGAACAGGCACTCGGCGCGGACCCGCTGGTCGCCGACTTGGGTGACCGGTTGCGCGCCCGCGGCGCCCGGGTCTGGCACCAGTACGACGGTGCCATCGACGTTGTGGCCGCGGCTGACCCGCTGAACACCATGGGCAAGGACGACGCCGACCTGCCACGACCGGTGGCGATCGAGTCCGACGGCACCGGGCAGTACCGCACCATGAGCGTTCGGGAACGCAGCAGGCTCCGCCCGCAGCTGCTGGAACGCCTTGGATGGCGTTATATGCCGTTGTGGACCATCGAGGTCTTTACCGACCCGTCGTCCTGTGCCGACCGCATTGCCGGGTACCTCGGCCTGGAAAACCTGGTGTTGCCGGGCAGGACTGCGCCCTCGGCCGGTTCCCTTGACGACGACGTGGACCAGGCGCTCAATGGTATCGATGCGGCCCCGGCCACCGGTGTTGCCTATCTGCCGCGGAACGCCAGTGGCGGGAACCGGAGTGATTCCGGAGACCCCGCCGCGGGCATCCGCCCCAGCCAGGGCCGGCGTGCCGGTGGCCTGGACACCACGGAGGCTAACGGCCTGGCCGCGGAAGACAGTGTCTCCGACGTCAATGTTTCCGGCCTCAGCGTCTCCAACGACAACGTTTCCGACAACAATGGGCCCGCGGAAAATCGGGCCGGAGAAGATATGAGCGAGAACCAGAACACGGAAGCGGCAACTGACGGCGGAACTCCGGCAGGCACGCCCCAGCCCGCTCCGGCGCCACTGCGGGCCACCGCGGGTACCGACGCTGTGCTGCCCAGCAAGGCCGCGGAAGACGACGCCCGCAGCTGGGGCGACCGTGAGGACGACCACGACGCCTGGCTGAAGGAACAGAAACCGCCGCACTGGGGCTGACCCGCAGCAAGGCCTCCAGGCCCGGGCGACCCGGAGGTTGTCCAGGGATCGTATCCGGGGTGTCACGGCGGACCCACCAGGACGAAGAAGAGCCTGCCCTGCGTAGACGCTCCAGCCAGCCGGGATGACTGTTCCGCGTTTGCTGCCACCACTATCAACCCGTCGGTCTCCGTAGTACCCAGCCATTGGCCGCTCTGGCCGCCCTTGTTCGAAGTCCACAGCACGGGAACCGCAGACGCCAGCACCTCTGATGGGCCTTGCTGGTCAAACCCGTTGGCAGATGTGAGCACCACATTGACCAACTGGCCCGGGGACACCAGCTGAATGGAAGACGGGTCCGCCATGCGGAGCGGAACCGCGGCCGAGCCCGGAGGCGTCCCAATGAGGAGGCCCGGTCCCAGGAGTTGGGCGTCAGTAACGAGCTGGCCTTTTCGCAACGGTCCAGCGAGCTGTTTCCCGGCGGCTGCGGCGGTGTCTTGGAGGAAGCCCTCCGCGACCATTCCGGGCGGCACATGAACGCTGGCCAAATCTGCCGCCGTCACAGCGGTACCTGCCGGAAGATCCCGCGCAGCAGCGAGTGCGGTCACGGTAGAGAGCGGAGCCGGCGTCAGTTGATTGACGGCGATGGCCGACGCTGCACACAGGAGAAGGGCGGCGGCCAAGCGGCGGTTGCGGCCCAGCCAGGAGGCAACCTGCGCCGGGATGGGGTGGTTGGCCTTGGCGGGACGGCTGGCAGTACGGGACTTGGTGGGAATCCGGAGGCTGTCGCGGCCGCGGCGTGGATATGCAGGCATGCGCCCACGCTATTGGCGGACGAAGCGGCAGGACAGGGGTGGCGGCGCCTATGTGGACAAAGGCGGCCGGCGCCAGGAGGCGCCGGCCGCCGTCGACAATCAGTGCGTGGGGCTAGTTGGCCGCTGCAGCCGGGGCGGGCGCTGCAGCAGGCGCCGCCGGCGCCGCTGCCGGGGCGGGGGAGACCGAGCTGCCCTTGGCATCGCGGGAGTCGGTACGGTAGAAACCTGAGCCCTTGAAAACCACACCCACGCTGTTGAATTTCTTGCGCAAGGTGCCCTCGCATTCGGGGCAGGATGTCAGGCTGCTGTCCGAGAACGACTGGACAATATCGAAGGCGTGGCCGCAATCCTTGCAGGCGTAAGCATATGTTGGCACTGGTGCTCCTCCTCTTGGGCAAACGAGAGGTCCCGTGCTGCCACCCGGTAATCCGTTAGCAGTCGCAGGGCCTGAGTGCTAATTCTATCACTGCGTCCGGAAGGGACCGGGCTCAGCGGCCACCCGCCAGGCCCCGGTACCCGGACGGCATCAGGACACCCGGGACCGGGCGGTCGAATTCCTCGGCAGGAATCCGCCCCGCGGGAAGCAATTCATCGTCGTAGATAACAGCGGCCAACGGTATTTCCTTCCCGGCGGTGGCCAGACGCCCCAGGAAGGTGTCGTAGTAGCCGCCCCCCTGGCCGATCCGGTTGCCTGACAGGTCGACGGCAGTGGCGGGAATGATAAGCGCCGCTGCGCTCCCGGCCACCTCGGGCCCGTGCCGGTGTCCGGCGGGTTCCAGGATGGGCGCGTACCGGCTGCGTTCAAAGATTGTGTTCGGGCTCCAGAACACCCAGCTCAGCTCCCGGTCCGGCTCGCATACCGGGAGCAGGACCTTATGGCCGCTGTCATGCAGCGCATGGACCAGCGGCATGGTGGGCGGTTCCTTTCCGACACCCAGGTAGACGCATACGTTTCCCGGGCGCCCCGCGGTGACGGATGCTGCCCAGGCTTCCCCGTGGCGCGCCAGGTCCGACCCGGCGGCGTCCAGCTCCGCCTCCGTCCGGGCGGCCCGCCGGCGCCGGTGGGCCGCCCGGATATCGTCCTTGGCGGGATTCGTCTTCTCCTGCATGGTGTCCTTCCTCGGTGCCCGGCGTTCCACGGCGCCCCAGGCGGATGACGGCCTGATGTGCCGGTGGTTACTGAAATGCTTGACGCTGACGTTAGATTAGTCCGGTGACTACCAGTAACCCCAGAGTCCGCAAAGCCGTCATCCCAGCAGCGGGCCTGGGCACCAGGTTCTTGCCGGCCACCAAGGCGATGCCGAAGGAAATGCTCCCCGTCGTGGACAAACCTGCCATCCAGTATGTGGTGGAGGAAGCCGTGCATGTGGGCCTGAACGACATCCTGATGATTACGGGCCGCAACAAACGTGCACTGGAAGACCACTTCGACCGCGTGCCCTCCCTCGAATCGACCCTCGCCGACAAGGGCGACACCGAGAAGCTCGCCTCCATCCAGGCAGCCAGCCAGTTGGGCGACATCCACTACGTCCGGCAGGGCGACCCGCACGGCCTGGGCCACGCCGTGCTCCGCGCCAAACAACACGTCGGCGATGAAGCCTTCGCTGTCCTGCTGGGTGATGACCTCATCGATGCCCGCGACGAACTGCTGAGCACAATGATCGACGTGCAGGCGAAGACCGGTGGGTCCGTCGTCGCCCTCATCGAGGTGGAGCCGGCACAGATCAGTGCCTACGGCTGCGCCGACGTCCAGGAACTGGACGGCGAAGGCTATGTCCGCGTCAACCGGCTCGTGGAGAAGCCCTCACCCGAGGAAGCGCCGTCCAACCTGGCACTGATCGGCCGCTACGTCCTGCACCCCGCTGTCTTTGATGTCCTCGAGCACACCGCACCCGGCCGCGGCGGCGAGATCCAGCTGACCGACGCCCTGCAGGAACTCGCGTCCGGAGACGGGGAGGGCTATGGGGTCTTCGGCGTGGTGTTCCGCGGCCGCCGCTACGACACCGGGGACAAGCTCAGCTACCTGAAGGCCTGCGTCCAGCTGGCCGTCGACAGCGATGACCTGGGCCCCGGCCTGCGGGAGTGGCTGCCCGGTTTCACCGCCGGCCTTTCCAGCTGACGCCGTGCGTACCGGTCCCATCTGGCCGGTCACCCTCGAATGCGGTGACCTGGTCCTGCGGCCCATCCGCTACCGCGACAAAAGGGAATGGACCGAGGTGCGGTCCAGGAACAGCGAGTGGCTGGCGCCCTGGGAAGCCTCCAACCCTGAACCCGGAGGCGGGCTGCCGGACTACCGGCATATGGTGCGCTCATTGAACGCGCAGGCAGCCCAGGCCACGGCGCTTCCATTCGTCATCACCGAGCGGACCCCGGGACTCCGGAATCCGGCCATCGTCGGCCAGCTGACCGTGTCCTCGATTGTGTGGGGTTCGGCCATGATGGCCACGCTGGGGTATTGGGTGGATCAAGCCCGGGCCGGCCGGGGGATCGCGCCCACCTCCGTGGCCCTGGTGACTGACCACTGCTTCCGGACCCTGGGCCTGCACCGGATGGAAATCAACATCCGGCCGGAGAACGGGCCCAGCCTGAGGGTGGTGGAGAAGCTGGGATTTCGGGATGAGGGATACCGGCCCCGTTTCCTGCACATTAATGGCCGGTGGGCGGATCACCGTTCGTTTGCCTTGACCTCCGAAGAAGTCCCGGCGGGCCTGCTGGCGCCGTGGCTGGCGTCCCGCCCGTCATAAATCCATCGGTTTGTGGACAGGGGTACGACACACCGGGGCTAATGCGGACTGAGCAGGCATGATGCTCATACGGTTTTGAGTGTGGACTTCCCCCTTAGCAGCTCAGTGATCCTCGTGGTTGCCGTCGCGCTCTGGATCCTTTGGGTCGCCCCGTACGTCCTCCGGAACCGAAGGCGCCAGGTCCAGGCCGCCGGCGACTTCCTGGCAGACGTCCCCGCCGATGAAAAGCCGGACCAGCCCGCCGGCAAAGTGTTGAACGTCGTCGCCCAGCAGGAGAAAGCCATGGAACCCAGGAAGAGTGCCGCAGCCGCTGCCGGCGCTGCCAGCACCCCGCCCGAGGCCCGGTTCCGCATCCGGTACGGCCGGACGGCATTGGCCTTGGCGGGTCTGCTGTGCTTGGTGACGGCGTTCATCTCAGGTGCGCTCCTTCCCTTCGGTGTGGGATCGCCCGCCCTTCCCCTCACCGCCTTTGTGCTGGCTTTCGGCGCGGTGGCCCTGCTCCGCTGGCTGGCCATCCGGGACCGCAAAGCGAAGGTGAACGCGGCCTTCCGTGCCGCCATGAGTGCGCCTTCCCGGCGCCAAGAGCCGGAACCCGTCCCCGTGCCCAAACCCGACGCAGCTCCGGCCCGGCCGGAGAGCCCGTTGTTTGATGCCGAAGCGGGTGAGGCCAAGGCCAAACCGCTCACTGCTGTGGAACTGCGTGAGGCGGCCGTCGCCGTCGCCGTTGCCGCCGGTGACACCAGTGCTGCCGCTGCGTCAGCAGGCGCTGCCGCGGGAACTCCGTGGGAGCCGGTCGAAGTTCCCAGGCCAACCTACGTTGAGGCAGCAAAGGCTGAGCGGCCCGAGCCCCTGCCGCTTGAACTGCCGGAGGCTCCGAAGGCGGTTGGCAAACCGTCGCTGAAGCAGGGGGCTGCCGGTGCCGACGTCCCGGAAGTCACGTCCCAGCCGGCGGGTTCACCTCAGTTGACCAAGGCGCAGAGTGCCTTGAGCAACCTCGACGACGTCCTCCAGCGCCGCCGCGCGTAGGCGGCCGGCAAGCATTCCCACCGGTTTGGCCCCGCCGGGCGCCCCAATTTGGTGTTGGACACGGATTATTTGTAGCCTAGGGACACCGGTTCCGCACCGGCCTGGAGTACCACGCAGGCTGCGGCCACTCCCGGGGCTATAGCTCAGTTGGTAGAGCGCTTCGTTCGCATCGAAGAGGTCAGGAGTTCGAATCTCCTTAGCTCCACCAGAACCCCCACCCCCAGCGCAAAGTTCATGGGCGAAACGCAGTCGAATGCCCCGGCCGTAACTGCAAGGCGGGCCTAGAGTGGGCCCATGGGAATAATCATCGGACTTCTTGTCATTTGGCTCATTCTGTCCATCGTCGGCTTCGTCGTGAAGGGCCTGCTCTGGCTCGCCATCATCGGCCTGGTCCTGTTCGTCGCAACAGGTGTCTGGGGTTGGCTCAAGCGCAGGACCAACGCCTGACCTGATCCCGCCGCAACGCACCAAACACCCAAGGCACCACCCTCCACAATGGGATGGCGCCTTGGGTGTTTGGCTTAATCCAGCCCTTCTTCTTGAAGATGCCGTACATGAGTGCCGCAGCGGCCACCATCAGGCCAAGCGCCATGGGATAGCCCAGGGGCCAGTGCAACTCAGGCATGTTGTCAAAGTTCATGCCGTAGATGCCGGCAACGAACGACGGTGCGAACAGGATGGCCGCCCAGGACGAGATCTTCTTGACCTGCTCGTTCTGCTCGGCGCTGACTTCGTTCTGCCGGTTTGCCGTCAATGTTCCATCCAGGGTCAGTGCGTTCTGCAGGATGTCGCGGAAGGAGTCTGCGCGGGAGATCACCCGTTCCACGTGGTCCTCAACGTCCCGCAGGTTGTGCCGCAAATCGGTCTCCACCCCGTACTTTTCGAAACCACGCTTCAGCTGGTCCATCATTTCCGGCAGGGGGTGGATGGCGCGCTGGAACTGGATGACCTCCCGGGCCAGTTCGTAAATCCGGCGGGACACCGAGGAATCTCCGCTGAAGAGTTGGTCCTCGATTTCGTCGATGTCGTTCTCAAGTCCGGCCACCACCGGGGCGTAGTCGTCCACCACCCGGTCCAGGAGCGCGTACAGGACGGCTTCGGGCCCGTGCTGGAGGAGGTCGGGCCGGGCCTCCAGGCGCTGCCGTACCCTGGCTACGCCGGCCGTTTCGGCGTGGCGTACCGTGACCACAAAGTTCTTGCCCGTGAAGACGTGGAGCTCGCCGAATTCCACCGTTTCGTCTGAGTCCACATACCGGGCCGGCCGCAGGACGGTAAAGAGATTGTCGTCGTACCGCTCCAGCTTGGGCCGTTGGTGGGCTGAGACCGCATCCTCCACCGCCAGGCCGTGCAGCCCGAATTCCGCCGCTACCGCCGCCATTTCTTCCGCCGTGGGCCGGTAGAGCCCGATCCACGCCATGCCACCGTGCCGGGCAAGGGTTTCGAAGGTTTGCTCCAGGCTTTCGGGCTCCGCGTGGCGGACACCGTTGACGTAGACGGCGTTATCGATGATGGTCATTCAGGAAATCCTAGCCGCCGCGGATGCGGCATTGCTGAGGCCGCTGATGAGGGGCTCTGTCCGGTAGGGGATATGGGTGTGCAGGGCCAGCACCGTCTCGGTCCGGATGACCCCTTTGATCCTCAGGACCTGGCGCAGCGATGCCTGGAGATTGTGCGTGTCCGTGGCCACCACCCGGCACCAGACATCCCCGCGGCCGGAGATTTCGTGGACCTCCAGGACCTGCGGGATAAGCCGCAGCGCTGCCACCACCCCGTCCAGTTCCCGGTGGGAGACTTCGATGGTCACGAAGGCCACCACGTCGTAGCCCACCGCGTCAAGGTCAACCTCGCGGCCGCCCGGACGCAGGACGCCTGCGCGGAGCATCCGGCGCACCCGGGACTGGGCGGTGTTCCGGGCGATGCCCAAGGACTCGCTGAGCTCCCCGATCTGTATCCGCGGATCCTGGATCAGGGCCAGGAGGATCTTCAGGTCAGTGGGGTCCAACTTGTTCACGATCGTCACTCTCCACCACATTGGGATCCAATATTTGATAATTGTGCTCAATTATCCACCCAATATCGGTTTGATCGCGCAACCCTGACGCACCCTTGAAGCATCACAGTTGTATCCGCGCCGGCGTCCCACAAGGACTGTCGGCTGCGGCGATCCCTAAGGCGGCACGATGACGGTCTTCAGTGAGCTGCGCATGCGTCCGGCAGCGGCCACCCATGCCGGGTGGAATGCCTCCACCACGGCCCGGCTGGTCATTTCGGGTGCGGTCATTTTCATGCTCCTCGTGGGCGCCAACCTGGCCACGCCGCTGTATCCGCTCCTGCAGTCCAGCCTTGGTCTCTCGAGCCTGGACGTCACGGCAGCGTTCGCCAGCTACGTCCTGGCGCTGGTGGGAACCCTGCTGGTGGCCGGCCACTGGTCCGATCACATCGGACGGCGGGCAGCCCTCCTGGTTGCTGTGCTGACGGGTCTGGCAGGCGGCTGGATCTTTGCGGAAGCGCAGTCGCTGGCAGCCCTCTGTGCCGGCCGGGCCCTGCAGGGAACCGCCGTGGCACTTGCCACCGGAGCCAGTGCCGCCGCCCTGCGGGAGCTGCTTCCGTCCCGGCCGGAGTGGGCATCGCGCTTCACGCTCCTGGCGTCCTCGGGGGGCGTCGCCGCAGGCCCGGTCATCGGCGGCCTGCTGTCGTTGCTTCCCGGCGCCACCACTGCCCCGTACGTCGTCCATTCCCTGCTGCTTGCCGCGCTCCTCGTTCCGCTGTACCTGATCCGTGCCCGCCCGGCCATCGTGGCGCCGGCGCCGACCCGGCCGCTCCACGCCCTGGCGCCCCGGCGCCCTTCCGTGTCACGCCAGGCGCGCGGAGCCTTCTGGCTGGCATCCGGCGTCGGCTTCCTCAGCTTTGCAGTCTTTGGCTTCAGCCTTTCGCTGGCTCCCGGCTATTTCGCCCAGGTCCTGGCTACGGATTCCCGGCCGTTGATCGGCATCCTGGCAGGCCTGCCGCTGGGGGCTTCGGCCCTGAGCCAGCTGGTCACAGTTCGAGGCCGGTTCACGGTGCCGGCGGGCCTTGCTGTCCTTGGCGTTTCGGTGGTGATGCTGGGAGCCGCTGGTGCCTGGCACAACCCGGCGCTGCTGGTGGCAGCTGCGGTCGCCGCCGGCGTGGGGCAGGGACTGGCGTTCCGGACCGTCTTCAACGATGTCGCGGCCAGGGTGGAGCCCGCCCGGCACGCGCAGATCATCAGCACCGTCTATGTCATTACGTATCTGGGAAGCGCGGTTCCGGTCCTTGGCCTGGGGTGGGCCAGCGCTGCGGTGGGGATGGGCGCGGCGGTCCAGGGCTTCGTCCTGGTGTGCGGCGCGGCGGCGCTGGTCCTCTCCGCCGCGACGCTCGTTCAGTCCGCCAGGCGCAGCGCCGCCTGACGGCATTACCGGGCAACCCCGGTCACAGCCAGGCGCCCCGCTACTCCGGGAGCGGGCCGTGGTTGCCCTGGATGTGTTCGAAGACCAGGGTGGTTTCGGTATGGCCCACGACGGGGTCGGTAGCCAGGTTGTCCAGCACCCAGTCCCGAAGGTCTTCGGTGCTGCCGACGGCGATGTGCAGCAGGTAGTCCACCGACCCGGACGTATGGAAGGTGGAGAGGACAGCCGGCAGGTGCGGTACCCGTGCCGTGAAGCGGTCGATCTGGTCGCGGTCGTGGGCGCGGAGCCGCACGGCCACCAGTGCCTGCACAGACCTGCCGATCGCCGACAGGTTCAACTTTGCCTCGTAGCCCTGCACGATGCCCCGTTCGGACAAGGCGCGGGTGCGCATCAGGGCGGTCGACGGGGCGATGCCCACCATCTCGGCGAGTTGCTTGTTGGAGATCCGGGCATCCGCCACCAGGGCTGCCAAGAGCCGTTCGTCAATGGCATCCAAGGGTTCCAGGTGCGCCCCGGGCCTGATGTTCCTGGCATTCGTGCTCACAGCGTTTCCTTCCAAAGGGTCCTCTGTTCATCCTAGACCGCAGAAACGCCGTGATCCGCGGTGCAGGAGCACGCCCCGCCGAACATTCAGGCTGCCCGGCGGTGCCTTGGGACCCGTTAATTCGAGTAGGGTCCACGGCCGTCAGGCGGCGGCGGGGTCCGTTCCAGGGTGGACGACGGCGACAGTTGCGGCCGTCAGGCAGGCCAGGACGATCACGGCTCCCGCCAGGGCGTTCCAGCCCCAGGCCTGGAAAACCAGGCCGCCGGCCCAGCCAAGCAAGCTGGAGCCGAGGTAGTACGCCAGGTTGTACAGCGACGCCGCCTGGGCCCGGCCGGTCCTGGCCAGGGCGCCTGTCCAGCCCGAGCCGATGCTGTGGGCCGCAAAGAAACCCCCGGTGAACACCACCAGGCCGGCCAGGATGAGCACCAGGTTCGAGGCCAGGGTCAGGGCGAGTCCGGTAATGGCAAGGGCAAGCCCTGCCAGGAGGACGTTGCGGCGTCCGAACCGGGTGGTCATGGTGGCTGCCCAGCGGGAGGAGAACGTCCCGGACAGGTACGCCAGGAAAATCAGGCTGATAACGGTGGCCGGGAGTCCAAAGGGGGCGCCCGACAACCGGAAGCCCAGATAGTTGTAGACGGCCACGAAACCACCCATCATCAGGAAGGCCTGCGCATAGATGGCCAGCAAGCGGGCATTGCGCAGGTGGCCGCCGAGCATCCGAAGGGCTCCGCGAAGTCCGGACACCCGGGCGGGGATGAAGCCCTGCGCCCTGGGAACGAGGACCAGGAACGCGACGGCGGCGGCTGTCGCGAGCAGGGAAACGGCCAGGGCCGCGGCACGCCATCCCCAGAGCTCGCCAACCGGGCCCGCGACCAGCCGGCCGGATAAGCCGCCCAAGGTGGTCCCGGCTACATAGCTTCCTGCCGCGAGCGCGGCGTGGGCCTTGCTGACCTCCTCGTTGAGATAGGCGATGGCAATTGCGGGGATGCCGCCCAAGGCCATTCCTTCCAGCAGCCGCAGGACCAGGAGCATCGCGAAGCCGGATGACAGCGGCACCAACAGTCCCAGGACTGTGGCTGTGGAAATGCCCCACATCATGGCCTTGACCCGGCCGATCCTGTCCGCCAGGAAAGACCAGGGAATGACGGTGGCGGCCAGGCCAACGGTGGCCAGCGAGATGGTGAGCGCGGCTTCGGCGGCGGTGACCTGCAGGTCGGATGCCAGCAGCGGCAGGACGGCCTGCGTGGAGTAGAGCTGCGCGAACGTCGCCACACCCGCGCAGGACAATCCGGCGAGAATGCGCCCGTAGGCCTTGGATCCCTTGGCGTGGCCGGTCCAGCGTGGGGGAGCGGCAATGCCGCCGCGCTGAGTCTTAGGCATCCAGCCAGCGTAGTCACGCCCCAACTGATGCATCCAATGCATGTTTTATGTCAAACTCATAGCAAAATCGAATCTGCCCACCAGGTGCGCCGCCCCGCTGGCCGCTCCGAGGACAGGCGCTCCCCGGCGGGCGAGGAAGGAAGCGGAAGTGGAACCGGACCGCAAGCAACTGGCGCAGCCTGCCGCTTCTTCCGGTCCTGGCCGAACTCGGCCGGACCGAGCACGTCACGGAGACCGCTGAGCTTCTGGGCATACCCCAGTCAACGGTGAGCCGGGCGCTGGCCCGGGCAAGTGCCGCCGTCGGCACCGAGCTCCTGGTGAGGGATGGCCGAGGCGTCCGCCTGACCCCAGCCGCGCGCACGCTCCTGCCCTACATCGAGCAGGCGCTCGCGGAGTTCCAGGCCGGATTGGATCTGGTGCGCAATGAGTCCGAGGTGGTCCGCGGGACGGTTTCCGTGTCCTTCCAGCACACCTTCGGCGAGGCCACGCTGCCCCTGCTGATCAGCACCTTCCGCGCCCGGCATCCCGGGACCGGGTTCCGGCTGAGCCAGGGCGCAAGGGACTTCTGCATTGAGGAACTGGCAGCAGGGGAAGCCGACCTTGCCCTCACGGCTCCGGTTGCCGCCCCTGGACGCACTCTCGATTCGGCGGCGCTGTACCGTGAGCCGCTCCGGCTGGTGGTCCACCATGCCCACCCGCTGGCGCGGCAGCGGACGGCCCGGCTGGCCGACATCAGGACCGAGCCATTCGTAGCGCTCGGCCCAGGCTATGGTCTGCGCTCCCTGACGGACGCCCTGTTCCGGGACGCCGGGTTCCGGCCGCGCATCGCCTTCGAAAGCCAGGACTCCCACACAGTCCGCGGGCTCGTCTCAGCCGGGCTCGGCGTCGGCATCCTGCCACCCGCCGCAGGGGCACCGGGCTGGACAGGCCGCCCCAAAACCGGAGACCTCGGTTGGGTGGAAGTACCGCTGGATTCCCGGCTGGCCTTCCGGGAGGTCGGCGTCAGCTGGCGGCGCAGGAAACCCGGCGCCGAGCCTGCGCCGGCACGCTTGTTCCGCGAACTGGTGGTGGCCGAAGGCCCGGGCCTGGTGGCCGGCCTGGCCACCCGGGCAAGTACCCTTGTGACGTGACGAACACCCAGAACACCCCCACCACCCACGCCGGGCCCGCTGACAATCCCGCCAATCCACTGCACGGCATCACGATCGGGCTGGACATCGGCGGCACCAAGACGCATGGCGTCCGCTTCGAGGACGGCATCCCCGTCGCCGACGAGTCCGCCGGAAGCTCCAACGTCCAGAACGTCACCCGGGATGAGGCAGCCCGCAACCTGGCGGACCTCTTCGCCCGGATCGGAGCCGGCCCCGTGGCACGGGTATACGCCGGATCCGGTGGCATCGACACCGACCAGGACGCCGCCGCCCTTGCCGGCCTGATCCAGCCCCTCGTCCCGGGGGCTACCGTCACCGTTGTGCACGACTCGCGCCTCCTGCTCGCCGCCGGGCGGGCCGCAACAGGAGTGGCGGTCATTGCGGGCACCGGCTCGGCCGCCTGGGGACGCAATGCCGACGGCGGCGAGGCCAGGGCAGGCGGTTGGGGCTACCTTCTCGGGGACGAAGGCAGCGGTTATTGGCTGGGCAGGGAAGCGGTGCGGCACAGCCTGCGCCGGATGAACCAAGGACTGCCGATCGATCAACTCACTTCCGCCCTGCTCAAGAGCTGCGGACTGGACCACCCGAACAAGCTCATAGCACTGTTCCACTCACCCGAAACCGGGAGGCGGTTCTGGGCGCAGCAGGCCAGGCACGTCGTGGAGGCGGCGGCAGAAGGACACGCGGACAGCGCAGCCCTGCTGGAACAGGCCGGCAAGGACCTTGCCGCGCTGGCCGGCCAGGTGCTGGGACAGTTGGGACTCCACGGTCCGGTGATCCTTGGCGGCGGCCTGGGCATGAACGTGGTGCCCCTGCAGGAGGCCTTCCGCCGGAATTTGGCCGACGCCGGAGTCACGGACGTCAGGGTCCTGGACCAGGAACCTGTCTTCGGTGTGCTGGAGCTGGTGGCCCGGCCCGCCTAGTCCACGGTGCGTTTCCGGGGCGTCAGCCGGACCCCCGGAAGGGGCGGGGCCGGGATGCGGCCGGCTTCGGCCCCGGCATCCGGCCCGTGTCCGTGCACCAGGCCGTAGCGGGCGCCGGCGGCCATGGCGTCCGGAAGTGTTGCCTGGGCCTCCCAGTCCCCGCGGGCCTGTTCCACTTCCTCGTGCGTGCGGCCCACGAAGTTCCACCACATCAACAGTTCCTCGCCGAAAGGCTCACCGCCGATCAGCAGGAATCGGGTGCCCGGGCGTGCCTGGACCTCCAGTTCGCTCCGCCCGGCGCCCAGGTAGCCCAGCGGCCCCGCAGGCAGATCCTGCCCGTCCACCGCCAGGCCGCCGTCGAGCACCAGGACACCGTGCTCAAAGTCCGGGTTCAGCGGCAGAACCGCGTCCCCTTCACAGGCGACGTCTGCGCCCACAATTGGCGAATACATCGTGGCGGGAGACACCACGCCGCCAAACTCACCCACCATGACCGTGGCTGAGAACCCGCGGCCATCCGCCACCGGCAACTCCCGGTGTTGTTCGAAGGCAGGCGCCCGGTGCCGGTGGGCATCGGGAAGCGCAACCCAAAGCTGCAGGCCCCGCTGCAGCGGCAACCCGCCGCCGTCGGCAGGAAGCACTGCGAACTCGGAGTGCGACACCCCGTGCCCGGCAGTCATGATGTTCAGCTCTCCAGGCCGAACAACCACGTCACTGCCCACGCTGTCCCGGTGCCGGATATGTCCTGCCAAGGGCCACGTCACGGTCTGCAGCCCGATGTGGGGATGGGGAAGGACCGACATCGCTGTCCGGTCCGGACCAAAACTGTCCAGGAAGCACCATGCCCCGATCGTCGGCAACCCGCGCTGCGGCAATGTGCGTTTGACGTTCATGGCGCGCACCCCGCCCAGCGGCACCTCGCGCTCCGGCCATAACTGCAGGCAGGGTCCGGATCTCCCTTCCGCCGGGGCCGGGGGACAGATTTCCTGCTGGGGTGAAACTTCCAAATTGGTCACGCCTCCACTTTAGGCGGGCCCCGGCCGGCCGGACATGCTCTTTCCCGCCCGGATACCCATCCGCCCCCGCCGCGGCACCGAATGGTCACAGTAGGGATTCCTTTGTGGGGTTTGGGGCCAGATCTGGTGAACCCGGCCCCTGATTGGGTTACCGTAACTATCAGCGTGCTGATGGCAAAGTCGCGGTGCTGGGATCAGCCCGTCCGAGAGAACAGGTAAGTCCGCACCATGGACCAGGCGATGATCGAGTTCCAGAGCGTCACCAAGCAGTACCCGGGCGGCCAGCCTGCCGTGGACGGGTTGTCCATGTCCATCGCCAAGGGCACCATCACCGTCTTCGTCGGTCCCTCCGGTTGCGGCAAAACGACCTCGCTCCGGATGATCAACCGCATGGTGGAACCAACCTCGGGAACCATCACGGTGGACGGCAAGGACGTCACCTCCGTTCCGGCAGCGGAACTGCGCCGCTCCATGGGCTACGTCATGCAGTCCGCGGGGCTGCTGCCGCACCGGTCGGTCCTGGACAACATCGCCACCGTCCCCCGGCTGAACGGTGTCTCAAAGGCTGACGCCCGCAAACGCGCCTCGGAACTCCTGGACGTTGTGGGCCTTGCGTCGTCCCTTGGCAAGCGCTACCCCTCCCAGCTCTCCGGCGGGCAGCAGCAGCGCGTCGGCGTTGCCCGCGCCCTCGCAGCAGACCCACCGGTGCTCCTTATGGACGAGCCGTTCAGTGCCGTGGACCCCGTGGTGCGTGACGAACTCCAGCAGGAACTGCTGCGCCTGCAGAAAGACCTCGCCAAGACCATCGTCTTCGTCACCCACGATATTGACGAGGCCACCATCCTCGGGGACAGGGTGGCCGTCTTCGCTACCGGCGGCAAACTGGCCCAATACGCTACTCCGGAGGAGATCCTGCGGGCGCCCGCCAACAATTTCGTCGCCTCCTTCGTGGGGCGCGACCGCGGCTTCCGCCACCTTGGGTTCACCCCGTCCGACGGCGTGGTCCTGCACCCCGTGCCGACAATTATCCGGGGCGCCCAGGGAAACGTGTCGGACCACGGCGCGGCCGGGGGCTGGCAGCTGGTGGTGGATGCGGACAAGCGGCCCCTGGGATGGTCGGCACCCGGCACCGAAACTGAACTTGTTCCCGGCGGGTCGCTGTTCCGCCCCGGCGAGAGCCTGCGGCGGGCCTTGGACGCGGCCCTGTCATCGCCGTCGGGCCTTGGTGTTGCCGTGGACCCCGACGGCCGGGTGCTGGGGGTAGTCCGCGGCGGCGAGGTCCTGGCACTGATCGAGGAAGCGCGGCAGCTGCGGCAGGCGGCACTCTGATGGAGTGGTTCCTGGCCAACAGCGGCATGGTCTTCGAGCGCGGCGGCCAGCACCTGGTCCTGGCGCTTGTTCCCATGGTCCTGGGCCTGGTGATCTCCGTTCCGCTCGCCCAGCTGGCCAGGCAGAGTGGTGCGCTGCGCTCTGTGGTGCTGACGGCGTCGTCGCTGCTGTACACCATTCCCTCGCTGGCACTGTTCATCATCCTCCCCACCATCCTGGGCACCCGCATCCTGGACCCCGTCAATGTCGTGGTGGCGCTCACCATCTACGCTGTGGCGCTGCTGGTTCGCGCGGCGCTGGACGCCTTCGACTCGGTGGACGCCGAGGTCAGCCAGGCCGCCCAGGCCATGGGATTCAAGCCGCTGGCACGCTTCCTGAAGGTCGACCTGCCGCTCTCCCTTCCGGTGATGTTCGCCGGGTTGCGCGTCGTGTCCGTCAGCAACATCTCCCTGGTCAGCGTTGCCGCCCTGCTGGGGGTCGGCAACCTGGGCATGCTCTTCACTGACGGGCTCCAGCGCGACTTCGTCACCGAGGTGGTGGTGGGGATCGTCGCCATCCTGGTCCTGGCGCTGGTCATGGACGCCCTCCTCGTCCTGCTGGAACGTGTCCTCACACCGTGGGAACGGACGGGCAAACGGCGCGGACGCGGGGACGGCGGCAGCCACACCGAGGCATCAACCGCCGCAGGCCCCCTCGCCGCAAGCGGGACGGGAGGGGGAGCATGAGCAACGTCATCTCGGACACCGTTGCCTGGCTCGCCGACCCGATGCACTGGTCCGGAAGCATGGGCATCCCCACCCGCGTGGTCGAGCACCTTCAGTACACCGGGCTGGTCATGCTGATCGCCACCGCCATCGCGGTCCCGGTTGGATTGTTCGTTGGCCATACCGGGAGGGGGAGGGTGGCTGTGGTGGCCCTGGCAGGTGCGCTGCGGGCCCTGCCCACCCTGGGCCTGCTGATCCTGTTCGTGCTGCTGGCCGGCATTGGGCTGATGCCCCCGATCTGGGCCCTGGTAATCCTCACCGTCCCACCGCTCCTGGCCGGGACGTACGCCGGTATCTCCAGCGTGGACCGCAACGTGGTGGACGCCGCAAGGGCCATGGGCATGACCGAACTGCAGGTCCTGTTCCGGGCCGAACTGCCCAATGCCCTGACGGTCATGTTCGGCGGCTTCCGGACCGGCGTGCTGCAGGTGATCGCCACGGTTTCCGTGGTTGCCTACATCAACCTTGGAGGCCTGGGCCGCTACCTCTTCGACGGCCTGGTCCTGAGCGACTTTCCCCAGATGCTGGCCGGTTCACTGCTCATCGCGGTCCTGGCCATCGCCGTGGACCTGGTCCTGTCCCTATTCCAGAGGCTGTTCCTGGCAACAGGCACCTCGAAGCAGTCCCACCGCAGCCAGGAGGCTGCGGTTGATCTCACAGACCCCGTGGTTGCGGAGACTGTTGTACAAGGAGGTAAGTCATGAAAGATAGCCGTCCCCCACGCCTCGGCAGGCGGGCCTTCGGCGGCCTGGCCGCCGGGCTTGGCCTCGCAGTGGCGTTGTCCGCCTGCGGTGGTTCGTCCAATCCGCTGAGCAACGCACCGGCATCCAGCGGCGGCGCCTCCGGCGCGGCAACGTCCCTGGTGGTTGGTTCCGCTGATTTCCCGGAGAGCCAAATCATCGCCGAACTGTATGCCGGCGCCCTGAACGCCAACGGAATCACCGCCACCACCAAACCGAACATCGGCTCCCGCGAGGTCTACTTCAAGGCAGTCCAGGACGGTTCCGTGGACGTGGTGCCGGACTACAGCGGCAACCTGCTGCTCTACGTCAACAAGGAAGCCACCGAGGTTTCCGCCGGCGACATCGCCAAGGCACTGCCGGGCAAGCTCCCGGACGGCCTGGCCGTGCTCGACGCGTCCAAGGCCGAGGACAAGGACGCCATGGTTGTCACCAAGGCAACGGCGGAGAAATACCAGCTGAAGTCCATCGAAGACCTTGCCAAGGTCTGCAGCGACATCGTGGTGGGTGCTCCGGCCACGTTCGGTGAGCGCGCATACGGCCTGCCGGGCCTGAAGAAGAACTACAACTGCGTGCCCAAGAAGCTGGAGCCCTTCAGCGACGGCGGCGGCCCGGTGACGCTCAAGGCGCTCCTTGAGAACCAGGTTCAGGTGGCCGATATCTACACCACCACGCCTTCGATCGCCGACAACGACCTGGTGGTGCTTGAGGATCCGAAGAACAACTTCATAGCCCAGCAGGTCCTGCCGCTGTACAACAAGGCGAAGATGACGGACAAGGCAAAGCAGGCCCTGAACTCCGTGTCCAGCATCCTCACCACCGATGACCTCATCAACCTGAACCGGGCTGTCAGCGGCAGCCAGAAGCAGGATGCCAAGACGGCAGCAGCCGCCTGGCTCAAGGACAAGGGCATCGTCAAGTAACAGCCCGCCCTTCCCCTCCCGGCCGGGGAGGAGCAGGTGATCACGACGGCGGCTGCCGGACTTCCAAAGGTCCGGCAGCCGCCGTCGTGCGTGTGGCGGAGGTCTCAACGGTGATGCATCCTTCCTGTGGCATATTTGAGGGATGGCAGAATTCAGGCAGTCCACGAAGCTCAACAACGTCCTCTATGACATCCGTGGACCGATCCTGCAGGCCGCCCAGCAGATGGAAGCGGAGGGCCACAGGATCCTCAAGCTGAACATCGGCAACCCTGCGCCGTTCGGATTCGAGGCCCCGGACGCCATCCTCGTGGACATGATCCGCCACCTGCCCCACGCCCAGGGCTACAGTGACTCCCGCGGCATCTTTTCCGCACGCACCGCCGTGTCGCAGTACTACCAGACCCGCGGTATCCAGAACATCCACGTTGATGACATCTACCTTGGCAACGGCGTCAGCGAGCTCATCACCATGTCCCTGATGGCGTTGCTGGATTCCGGTGACGAGGTCCTCATTCCCACGCCGGACTACCCGCTCTGGACCGCCTCCGTGGCGCTCGCCGGCGGCAAACCGGTCCACTACCTGTGCGATGAGGAGTCCGGCTGGCAGCCGGACCTTGAGGACATGGAAGCGAAGATCACGCCCCGCACCAAGGGAATCGTGGTGATCAACCCCAACAACCCCACCGGCGCCGTCTACCCCGAAGCCACGCTGAAGCGCATCGTGGAGCTGGCCGAGAAGCACGGGCTGGTGATCTTTGGCGACGAGATCTACGAGAAGATCCTCTACGAGGACGCCGTCCACGTGAACCTCGCCAAGCTCACTGGCGACGACGTCCTTTGCCTGACCTTCAGCGGCCTGTCCAAGGCGTACCGGGTGTGCGGCTACCGGGCCGGGTGGATGGCCATCTCCGGGCCCAAGAAGGAAGCCGCCGACTACCTGGAAGGCATCAACCTGCTGGCCAACATGCGGCTCTGCGCCAACGTCCCGGCCCAGCACGCCATCCAGACCGCACTCGGCGGCTACCAGAGCATCAACGACCTCATCCTTCCGGGCGGCCGCCTGCTGGAACAGCGCAACAAGGCCTACGACATGCTGAACGCGATTCCGGGTGTCAGCACGCAGCAGGCAAGGGGCGCGCTGTACCTGTTTCCGCGCCTTGACCCGGAGGTCTACCACATCAGGGATGACGAGAAGTTTGTCCTTGACCTCCTGAGGGAACAGAAGATCCTGGTGTCGCATGGCCGTGCATTCAACTGGGTGCGGCCGGACCACTTCCGCATGGTCACGCTGCCGAATGTGAAGGACATTGAGGAAGCCATCGGCCGGATGGGGGACTTCCTAAGCCGGTACCAGGGGAACTAGCCTGTGGTCACGGGCGCACCGCGTCCGTGAACCTCCCAGGGAAGGACCCCCGTGGCCAGCATTGTCGGTTTCGACCAGCACCCCTCTGACACCCTGCGCGTTGGCAAGGGATTTTCCCTGGCCGCGGTGGACCCTGACGCCACTCCGGGCTACGGCGGCAACAAAGCTGACGGCGAAGCGCTGCTGGCTGACCTGGACGGGAAGCTCACGGAGCTGCAGGAGAAGCTGTTCGCGGAGTCACGGTTCGGCGGGAAGAAGCGGATCCTGCTGGTCCTGCAGGCGATGGACACCGCAGGCAAGGGCGGCATCGTCAACCACGTCATGGCCACCATGGACCCCCAAGGCGTCCAGTTCAAGGCGTTCAAGGCCCCCTCCGAGCAGGAGAAGTCCTACGATTTCCTCTGGCGCATCGAGAAGGAGGTGCCGGCGGCCGGTATGGTGGGGATCTTCGACCGCTCCCATTACGAGGACGTCCTCATCCACCGGGTCCACAATTGGGCCACGCCGGAAGAGATCACCCGGCGCTACCGGGCCATCAACGAATTCGAGGGACGCCAGGCCGACGCCGGCACCAGGATCGTCAAAGTGATGCTCAACATCAGCAGGGATGAGCAGAAATCCCGGCTGTTGGCCCGCCTGGACAATCCTGCCAAGCACTGGAAGTACAGCAGCGGTGACTTGAAGGAGCGGGCCTTCTGGGACGACTACATGGCGGCCTACCAGGCCGCCTTTGACGCAACCAGCACGGCGGCGGCCCCTTGGTATGTGGTTCCGGCCAACAAGAAGTGGTATGCCCGGATCGCCGTGCAGCAATTGGTGATGTCGGCACTGTCCGATCTTCGCCTGGAGTGGCCCAAAGCAGAGTTCGACGTGGACATTGAACGGGAAGCTCGTGGCCCGGTCCTGACGGGCGGCTGCGGCGGCTTAGAGCGGCTGGTCGCGCGCGGCTGCCAACCTCTTCCGTGCGCCCTCCAGCCACTCCTCGCAGCGTGCGGCCAGCGCCTCTCCGCGCTCCCATAATGCCAGGGATTCTTCGAGGCTTGCCCCTCCTGCTTCCAGCCTGCCCACCACCGCGATGAGCTGTTCCCGGGCGTCCTCGTAGCTCAGCCCCGCGACGTCCGGCTCCGGTTTTTGTTCGGTCATGCCTTCTCTTCCAATCCTTGCTGGTGGTCTGGTTTGCCTGGTTGCAGCAGCCCGGTGGAGGTGGCGCCAAACCGGCCCTCCGCCACCCGGATGGACAAAGCGGAGCCCGCCGGCGCCTCAGCAGGGCGGCGGACGACGGCGTGCCCGGACGCTGCGATCCGGGCGCTCTGGTCACCTGCCAGTTCGACGACGGCGTACCCCCGGTCGAGCGTCTTCTGCGGTGACAGTGCGCGCACTTGGGCCTTCAGGTGCTCCAGCTGGTCCGCCGCCCGCACCACCGTGGAATTCACGGCCGCCGAGGAGCGCCGCAGCAGCCGCTCCATTTCCTCGGCGCGGACGGAAACCATGCCCTCGGGTGCTGCCATCACGGGCCGCGAGTGGAGTGCGGCCAGGCGGTCCGACTCCCGGTCCACCAGCCGTTCCATGCAGCGCCGCAGCTGTTCCCGCGCCTGGCGGACGCCTGCCAGTTCTTCGGAGACTTCCGGAACGATCCGCTTGGCAGCGTCCGTAGGCGTGGAGGCCCGAAGATCGGCAACGTAGTCCAGCAGCGGGCGGTCCGCCTCATGCCCGATGGCACTGACCACGGGAGTTGCCGCAGCGGCCACCGCCCGGACCAGGTCCTCGCTGTTGAACGGCAGGAGGTCCTCCAGGGCGCCACCGCCCCGGGCAATGACAATGACGTCAACCTCCGGCAGCCCGTCCAGTTCACGAAGTGCCCTGACAACCTGGGACACGGCGGTGTTGCCCTGCACCGCCACTTCGCGGATCTCGAACTCCACAGCCGGCCACCGCAATGCCGCGTTGCGCAGGATGTCTTTCTTCGCGTCCGAGTCGCGGCCGGTGATCAGGCCGATGCGGTGCGGCAGCAACGGCAGGGGCTTCTTCCGCGAATCGGCGAACAAGCCTTCCGCGGCCAGGGCCTGGCGCAGCCGTTCGATCCTGGCCAGAAGGTCGCCCAGGCCGACTGGACGGATGTCCCGGACCAGCATGTTCAACCGTCCGGTCTTCATCCAGAACTCGGGCTTCAGCAGTGCAACCACCCGTGAGCCCCGCTCGAGCGGAAGGTTCTGCCGCTCCAGCACTTTCGTCCAGACGGACGCCGGCAGCGATACTTCCGCGTCAACGTCGCGAAGGGTGATGTACGCGTTGGTGCCCCGGCGGTTCAGTTCGATGACCTGGCCTTCCACCCACGCCGACGGGGTCCGGTCGATGTGCGCCTTCAGCTTCTGCGACAACAGTTGCAGAGGCCAGGGATTGTCCGGGCTGGTTTCCGCTGCGGTGGCCGGCAATGTGGTGGGCGCGGCACCCGGAAGGGACGCCTCGTCAGACATGCGGACGCCGGTGCGGGGCTGGTGCTGCGGGCATGGTGTCCTTCAACTGTTGTGGGCGGTCAATCAACCTTATCCAAAAGGTCTAGCACCCGGGGCTGACAGGGACGGCCAGCGGGCCTGCCTAGGATGGAGTGAGGCCCCCAACCCCGAAGGACCTGCCGTGCGCACTTTCATTTCCGCCCTCGCCGCCGTGCTGGGCATCCTCCTGGCATCCGTCGCCGTCCCCGCCATGTGGGTGGACCGGAACATCATCCAGGAAGACGGATTTGTCCGGCTTGCGGCGCCCCTTGGCAAGAACGCGGACTTCCAGAAGAAACTCGCTGCCGCGGCCGTGGGAACGATCGATACCGGTTCGGTTCCCGGCGCCCTGTCCGGGCTGGTCGACTCGGTCCTGGAGAAGGCCGCGGAGTCCCTGACCCAGCTTCCCGGCTACCCCGCAGCGTGGGAGGAGACCCTTCGCAGGAGCCACCGCCTGAATTTTGCCAGCCCGGCCGGGGAGGCCGGCAACGTTCCGGCGTCGTCGATCACCCTTGACGTGGCCCCGTTGGTTGCCCTCGGTTCGGAGGAAATCTCCCGCACCACCCGGCTTCCCCTCTCCCCGCCGGACCAAACGTTGATCAACGTCGGCCAACCCGCACAACGCGAGTGGGCGGAGCGGCTGGCCACCTACGCTCCCATGGGCTACATCGCCGCCATCGGCGCCGGCATTGCGTTCCTGTTGGCACTCGTCGCAGCCCGCCGCCGCTGGACCGTGCTGTTCGCTGCGGGCCTTGGCAGCCTGGCCCTCGCCGGGCTCTGGTCGCTCGGAACGCAACTGGGATCGGCCCGTGCCGCGGCCACAGACACGGGCAGTTCGGTGGCCAACATGTTCCGCGACGAATTCGTGGGCGTGGCAACGGCTGACTTCCAGGCCTGGATCGGTGCCACGGCGGTGACCGGCGCGGTCCTGCTGGCAGCGGGGATTGTGACGTTGTTCGCCTCCCGGAAACGGGTGCGGGCCAGCCGGTAGCATGGAGGGATGACCACCTCGGCTGTACCCCTTTCGATGCCAACCGTTCCGCGCCGGCGCCGCTCGCCCCAGGAAGTGGCGGCCGCGGCCCCCGTGAACGGAACCAAGAAGGTGCTGCTGGCCGCCCCGCGCGGCTATTGCGCCGGTGTTGACCGGGCAGTGATCGCCGTCGAGAAGGCGCTGGAGCACTACGGCCCGCCCGTGTATGTCCGCAAGCAGATCGTCCACAATGTCCACGTGGTCAGCTCGCTCGAGGAAAAAGGCGCCATCTTCGTGGACGAGACTGACGAAGTCCCGGAGGGCGCGCTGGTGATCTTCTCCGCCCACGGCGTTTCCCCGGCCGTCGTCGAATCGGCGGAGAGCCGCGGACTGCGCACCATCGATGCCACCTGCCCCCTGGTCACCAAGGTGCACAAGGAAGCCGTCCGCTTCGCCAAGGACGACTTCGACATCCTCCTGATCGGCCACGACGGCCACGAGGAAGTGGAAGGCACCTCCGGTGAAGCGCCGGACCACATCCAGATCATCAATGGGCCCCACGAAGTGGACAAAGTGACCGTCCGCGATCCGGAAAAGGTCATCTGGCTGTCCCAGACCACCCTCAGCGTCGACGAGACCATGGAAACCGTCCGGTTGCTCAAGGACAGGTTCCCCACCCTGCAGGATCCGCCCAGCGATGACATCTGCTACGCCACCACAAACCGGCAGGTGGCCATCAAGAAGATCGCACCCAAGGCGGACCTGGTGATCGTGGTCGGTTCCGCCAACTCCTCCAACTCCGTCCGGCTGGTGGAGGTGGCGCTGGAATACGGCGCCAAGGCCTCGTACCGGGTGGACTTCGCGAACGAGGTTGACGAAACCTGGTTCGAAGGCGTCGCCACCGTGGGCGTCACGTCCGGGGCCTCAGTTCCGGAGGTCCTGGTGCAGGACGTCCTGCGGCTGCTGGCCGACTATGGCTACGGTGCGGTGGAAGAAGTGGTCACCGCCGAGGAGGACCTGCTGTTCTCGCTGCCCAAGGAGCTTCCGTGCAACCCTCAAGGAAGCCGGCGACGTCAGCCGCGCCCTGGGCGGCCGCCGTACCCGCAGCTGACCACCCCCGCGGGCGAGGACCCATCACAGCAGGCGGACGGCAGCAGGCAACAGCGTGAAGGAAGGGCCGGGCAGTTTCAATGAAACTGCCCGGCCCTTCCAGCATCTCCGACGGTCCTCAGGCCGCTTCGTCATCACCCTGGAGTTCGGGTGCCACCAGCGCGCGCGGGGTTGCCTCCACCAGGGCCGGGGTGACGAGGCCTGAATCTTCCAAGGTGTTGAGCTTCCGGGCCGTGGGCAGGATCCGCGCTTCCAGGGTCCCCACCATGGCGTTGTAGCGATCCACCGACGACTTCAGGGACGAGCCGAGCTTCCCGACGTTCTCACCCAGCGTTCCCATCCGGTCGTACAGCTGCCGCGCGAGCTCGAACAGTTCGCGTGCGCTGTCCGTCAGGACGTCCTGGCGCCAGGTGAACGCCACGGACTTCAGTACCGCAAGCAGCGTACTCGGCGAGGCGAGGACCACGTTCCGCGACAACGCGTAGTCCAGGAGTCCGGCGTCTGCCGTCAGTGCCGCGGCAAGAATCGATTCCGCGGGAATAAAGCAGACCACCAGCTCCGGCGAATTCCCCGGGATGTCCCAGTACTTCTTGGTGCCCAGAGCGTCCACATGCGCCCTCAACGCCTTGGCGTGCGCCGCCAGCAGCGCCTGGCTGCGGGCGTCATTCCCGGACCGCGCCACGGACGGCTGGACCGTGCGGGGATCCACCACACCGAGATCCTGGGCCTCCAGGTAGGACGACAACGGCACCTTGGCGTCCACCACCAGTTGTTTCCCGCCCGGCAACTGCACCACCAGGTCGGGGCGGACGGACGAATCGTGCCCCGCACTGTGGGCCTGCTCCACGAAGTCCACGTGGCGGAGCATCCCCGCAGCCTCCACGACCCGCCGAAGCTGTACCTCGCCCCATTGGCCCCTGGCGCTGTTTGACCGCAAGGCCGATTCCAGCGCGTGCGTGGAGCGGATCAGCTGCTCGTCGGACAGCCGGGCTTCCTGCAATTGCTGTGCCAGCTGGCCGTACTGTTCCACCCGGTCCCGTTCCAGGAGCGCCACCTGCTGCTGGACCGCGGACAGCTTTTCCGCCACCGGGGCCAGGGCGCGCAGCACGCTGCCGTCCTGCGTCCGTGCCTCACCGAGGTCACGGTTCTGGGCAGCCAAAAGCCGCCGCTCGGCGTCGGCCGCTGCCAGCTGGGCCGTCACCTCCGAAAGCCGGGACGAGACCGCGTCAAAGTCCGCCTCCAGCCCGCGGGAGTTCCTGCGCAGCAGGACATACATGGCCGCGGCACCGGCAAGTGCACCCAGCAGCAACATCAGAAGGGCCAGAATCAAGGCAAAAGCATCCATGGCTTCACTGTTGCACGGGCCTCCGACAATCACGGCCAGTGACATCCCCGGGTACTGGCCGGAGGGACCCGGCGGGTAGAATCAATGCTCGTGGCTCTTACTATTGGCATCGTCGGACTGCCCAACGTCGGCAAATCAACCCTTTTCAACGCACTGACCCGCAACCAGGTGCTCGCGGCGAACTATCCGTTCGCCACGATCGAGCCCAACGTCGGAGTCGTAAACCTGCCGGACCCGCGGCTGGAGAAGCTGGCTGCCATCTTCGGCTCCCAGCGCGTGCTTCCCGCCGCCGTGTCCTTCGTCGACATCGCCGGCATCGTCAAGGGCGCCTCGGAGGGCGAAGGGCTGGGAAACCAGTTCCTGGCCAACATCCGCGAGGCTGAGGCGATCGCCCAGGTGGTCCGCGTGTTCGACGATCCCGACGTCATCCACGTCGACGGCAAGGTGGACCCCCGGTCCGACATGGAGACGATCAACACCGAGCTGATCCTCGCCGACCTGCAGACCATTGAAAAGGCCGTCCCGCGGATCGAAAAAGAAGTCAAGATCAAGAAGCGCGAAGCCGCCGAACTGGCCGCCGTGAAGGCTGCCCAGGCGGTGCTGGAACGTGGCGACACGATCTTCTCCTCGATCAAGAGCGACAAGCTGGAGATGGAGCACCTGAAGGAACTCGGCCTGCTGACCGCCAAGCCCTTCATCTACGTCTTCAACGCCGACGAGGGAATCCTCGGAAGCCCCGAGAAGCAAGCCGAGCTGCGCGCCTTGGTGGCCCCGGCCGACTGCATCTTCCTTGACGCAAAGCTGGAATCTGACCTCGTCGAACTGGATGAGGCAGAAGCCCGCGAGATGCTCGAAATGAACGGCCAGGACGAATCCGGCCTCGACCAGCTCGCCCGTGTTGGCTTCCACACCCTGGGGCTCCAGACCTACCTCACCGCCGGGCCGAAAGAAACCCGCGCCTGGACCATCCGGCAGGGCGATACGGCACCTCAGGCCGCCGGTGTCATCCACTCCGATTTCCAGCGCGGGTTCATCAAGGCCGAGGTGGTGTCCTTCAACGACCTCGTTGAAGCAGGCTCCATGGCCGAGGCAAAATCCCGCGGCAAGGTCCGGATCGAGGGCAAGGAATACGTCATGGCCGACGGCGACGTGGTGGAGTTCCGCTTCAACGTCTAGTCCAGGGGCGCCGGTGCGATGGCTGCGAAGAACGATGGTTCTTGGCGGCCTTCGTTCTTTGGTCTCCGGTTGGCGGGCATACTGCGGCCACCCTCATGCCCGATGGCTGCGAAGCATCCGGGGGAAGTTCCTCAGAACAGCGGCCAAGGTACCGCCGACATTTCGCCGCTCGGAGCCGGAAACCGCCCCGTCTGGCGCAACCGGGCGCAGCGGGCGGCGAGCGATGCGATTTCTTCGGCGCTGATCAGGTCCGCCAGGTCCCGGCCCAGTTCGCCGTCAAGTCCCGCGCTGACACGGTCGACGCCGGCGCGCTCCTCGGCGGTCAGGGCCTCTCCCAGCCATCCCCACAGCACTGTGCGGAGCTTGTGGTCGCTGTGAAAGGTGAGCCCATGGTCCACGCCGTGCCGGTGTCCGCGCGGCATGGCAAGGATGTGGTCGCCCTTGCGGTCGGCGTTATTGACGATGATGTCGAACACTGCCATGCGCCTGAGGGCCGGCGAGTCTTCGTGGACCAGCGCGACCATCCGTCCACGCTCGTCCTGTCCCTCGAGGATTTGTTTCCAGCCCGTCTCCGGCACCTGCTCCGTAGCGACCAGGTCCACGGGGCTCTGGGCGGGGTCCCGCTCCTGCCAGAGCTGGACCATCCCTTCGCCCATCGGACCATCGCGCAGCCAGGTGCGGGGCACGATGTCCCAGCCCAGGACCTGCGAGACCCGGTACGCGGCCACCTCCCTGCGGGCCAGGGATCCCGCGGGAAAATCCCCCAACGGCCGCTCGCCTGCAACCGGCTTGTAAACGACGGCCACGTCGCCGATGCTGCCCAGGAACGTAGCGTTTGATGCCGTCGTGATGCGGCCGGTGAGAGTCAGCTCGGCGGCCAGCAGGTCCGGCGCCGGCATCAGGCCTCGGGAAGGGTGCAGGTGTGCCCGTCGGCGTCTATGGGGTAGCCGCAGATCGGGCACGCTGGACGTCCGGCGCCCACGATCTCACGGGTCCGCTTGGCGAAGGCACGGGCGGTGCCGACAGGCATCCGCACCACCAGCATTTCCGACTCGTCGGAGTCCTCGTCAAACGATTCGTCGTCGTCATCGGCATCGGTAATGGGATGCGCCTCAATCACCACCTGGGCCGTGCTGGGGTCCCACCCCAAGCTCATGGCCCCGGTGCGGAACTGTTCCTGGACGGCCTCAAGCTGGTCGTTGTCGACAAGTTCAGGGGGCGTGCCAGTGGGAATGCTGAAGGGATTGCCCTCGACGGTGATGAGCTGGTCGAGGATTTCGTCGATCTTCTCCGCAAGCAGGGCGGACTGCTGCTTCTCCATGGCGATACTCACCAGCTGCGCCCCTGCCCGTACCTGAAGGTAGAACGTACGCGCCCCCGGCAGGCCAATGGTGCCAACAACCACCCGGTCAGGCCAGTCAAACTCGTGAACACGTGTAGGCATGTCAGTATTCTAGGCACATGGGGTTCACGGCGCCTTGTGCCCCGCGCCGCCGCCTACAGGAGCGTCGACGGCGTCCATGCCCTTCGACAACCACGACAGGTCGCCGGCATCGGTGTTGGTGGCGTAGACGCTCGGCCGGTTGGCACCGTAGCGCACGATCGATACGGACGCGGGACCGACGTTAATCCGCTGGAACAGATCAAGGTGCATGCCGAGCGCGTCAGCGAGGATTGACTTGATGATGTCGCCGTGGCTCACCGCTGCCCAGACGGCCCCCGGCCCGTACTCGGCTTCGAAGGCTGCGTCGTGGCGTCGGACAGCTGCCACCGACCGGGCCTGCATCCCGGCCATGGCTTCGCCGCCCGGAAAGACGACGGCGGACGGTTGCGACTGCACGACCGGCCACAGTGCGTCTGTTGCGAGTTCGCTGAGCAGGCGGCCCTGCCACCGGCCGTAATCGCACTCGGTGAGATCCGGATCGGTCGGCGCATGCGGCGCACCGGCCTGGCGGTCCAGGATGAACCGGGCGGTCTGCAGGCACCGCTCAAGCGGACTGGACACCACGCCGACCAACGGCACCGGCGCGAGCCGGTCCGCGGTCAGTGCGGCCTGGTCCCGTCCGAGCTGGTCCAGGCCGACGCCGGCCGCCCGGCCGGCCAGCAGCCCCGTGGCATTGGCAGTGGTGCGGCCATGCCGCACGAGAATAACGGTCGCCATGCACCCAGCCTATCCACCCTGAACATTATTCATGGGCAGCGGCCGTCCGGGAGTTCGGCCTTAAGGTGTGACCGGGCGTTCGTGCGGGTCCCGTTGGCTAGAGTGGTCGGATGCTTGAGATCCGTCCCAATTGCGAATGTTGCGACCGCGACATTGCGCCTTCCGACCCCGCCTACATCTGCACCTTTGAATGCACGTGGTGCCCGGACTGCGTCGAGCGCTTTCCCAACAGGTCATGTCCCAACTGCGGTGGCGACCTGCAGCGGCGGCCTGTCCGCCCCGCGGCAGCCCTGGTCAACAATCCGGCGAGTACGGTCAGGGTGGTGTCGCCCAGTTGCCTCCAGCAAACCGCCCGTACCTGAGGCCGGCCGGGAGCAGAACGGGTGCAGGCCTTGGCGGTCAGCCTTCCTTGACGTCCCTGGCAAGCAGGACCAGGGAAGGTATTCCGGCGAACACTGCCGGAATTACCAGAAGCACGCCGTACTCGGGAACCAGGGCAGACGCGGCGCCTGCAGCGATACTTGCCGTCAGGGCAGCAGAAAGGGACAACCGCAGTGGCTTGCGCTCATCCCTCGGATTGAAGAAACGGAACCCCCCGAGGCCGGCGGTGACAACAGCGCAGGCAACGACGACGATGGACAGCACCCCGGCCGTCGTTCCTGGAGAATCCTTGAGCCGGTCAATGAGGACAACCGGGACTGTGAGCATCCAGCCGCCGAGAAGCAATGCCAGGACGCAACCGGCCAGCCGTCCCTTCGGCACCGGTTCCAAGGCGGACAACTGTTCTGTCGGCAGGTCCGCCTGCCGGACGCGGCGATGGGCTGCCGGTGGTGGCGGCTGTGACGGCCGTGCGGTGTTTTCAAGCATTTCTTCCCCCAATGTCATTGCCTGACGTCCGCCCACCCTACCGCCGGCGGCCCTGGCCGAAACCGAGGCACCATAGGGTTTCCCCATGACTGATGGACCACGCCTGCGCCTCGTCCTGCCCCATCAACTCTTCGAGAAGCATTGGGAGGAGACGGGCACGGACACCGTCTTCGTCCTCATCGAACATGACCTCTACTACCGCCAGTACGCCTTCCACTCCCACAAACTGGTGCTGCACCGCGCGTCCATGGCCAGGTTTGCCCGCACTCTGCGCGGGCTCGGCTACGACGTGGTGGTCCTCCCCAGCGACCGGACCCGGACGTCACGTGTCCAGCTTGCCGAGCTGGTCAGGCGACGGCGTCCGCAGTCCGTTACCTGCTTCGACGTCGTGGATGACTGGCTCGAGCAAGACCTCGCTGCGGGACTGGCCGACGGCGGGTACCGGCTGCGCGCCGAAGACGTGCTCGAGACGCCGAACTTCCTGACCACCCGCACGCAGATCGACGACTGGTTCTCCCATAACCGGCCACGGATGCAGGACTTCTACATCTGGCAACGCCGGCGGCTGGACATCCTGGTCGATAACGGCGAACCGGCCGGCGGAAAATGGTCCTTCGACGCAGAGAACCGCAAGAAGCTTCCCCGCGGGCATGTTCCACCCACCGTCAGCCGCTTCAGGGACCACCCCGCTCTCCAGCAGCAAGGCGCGTTCGACCTTGATGCGCTGACCGAGCCCTCCCTCCCGGCCGGAAGCCGGCACACCGACGACGCATCCCGCGAAGTCGGCTTCGCGATTGATTGGGTGGCGCAGGAATTCCCGGATGCCCCGGGCGACCCGCACCTGTTCGCCTGGCCTACGACGACACGGGAGGCCCGCCAACATCTGCAGGAATTTGTTTCAGAGCGACTGGGCGGCTTCGGACCCTACGAAGACGCGATCTCCGCCGAGCATCCGTTCATCAACCACGGCCTCCTTACCCCGGTCCTGAACATCGGCCTGCTTGATCCGCGCGAAGTCCTGGACGCTGCCTTGGACGGCGCCGACGACAACACTTCACTGGCCTCCCTTGAAGGATTCGTGCGGCAGGTCATCGGCTGGCGCGAGTACATGCGCGCCACCTATCGGGTGCGTGGGCGGCGGATGCGGACCGCCAACCTGCTCAACCACCGGAACCGCCCCGGTGCGGGCTGGTGGGACGCCAGGACCGGGCTGGCGCCCGTGGACCTTGTCATATCGCGCGTGCTTGCCACCGGCTACGCCCACCACATCGAACGGCTGATGGTGCTGGGCAACGCCATGTCCCTGCTGCGGATCCACCCTGACGAGGTCTATGCGTGGTTCATGGAGATGTTCATCGACGCCTACGACTGGGTAATGGTCCCTAATGTCTACGCCATGAGCCAATTCGCGGCCGGGGCCGACATCACCACCAAACCCTATGTCTCGGGCAGCAACTACCTCCGGAAGATGTCGGACCTGCCGGCGGGGGAGTGGATGGCTGACTGGGACGGGTTGTACTGGTCGTTCATCGATGACCACCGTCCGGTCTTCGAGCGGAATCCGCGCTCGCGGATGGTTGTGTCTTTGTGGGACCGGATGGATCCGGCGCTCAAGGACAGCCACCGGACCCGTGCCCACGGGCTGCTGGATGACCCCGGCCGGGAGCGGCTGGTCCGGAAGCCCCCGTTTATGGGGGAGGGGGACAGGATTCGATGACTGGGCAGCGGCACCGCGTATCCTGATTTCACCGGGCGTGTTCGTGGCGGCCCGTTGCCCTCCGGAGAGGGAAAAACACAAAGGAGGCGGCATGCCGGTCAGGCAGCTGATGCAACTGCTCACTGCTGCGGTGGCGGCCGCCCTGATTTTGTCCGGTTGCTCCGGCGGGGGTGCCCCGTCGGTGGTGGTCGGGGAAGCCAAGCGCGGTGGCAGCGTGACCGTCGCGGAAGTCAACGCCTTCTCCTCCTTCAACCCCTACAGCGCAAACGGCAACACCGACATCAACACAAAGATCGGCGCCATTACGCACTCCGGTTTCTTCTTCCTCGATGACAGCTCCAAGGTGGTCCGCAACGACAAGTTCGGGCACTACGAAAAGGTTTCGGACCAGCCCCTCAAGGTGAAATACACGGTCAACGAGGGAGTCAAGTGGTCCGACGGTGCTCCGGTGGGCGCCGCCGACCTGCTCCTGAGCTGGGCCGCCGGATCCGGCTATTTCGACGACGTCGACCCCGGCACCGGGAAGGGCACCAAATACTTCGCAACAGCCTCCAACGCCACGGGCCTGGCAGGTACGGCCTTTCCGGAACTCGGCTCGGACGGCAGATCCATCACCCTCGAGTACGCCGCGCCGTACGCCGACTGGGAAGTGGCATTCGACGTCGGGCTCCCGGCCCATGTGGTCGCGGCCAAGAGCGGGCTCACCGACGAGGGAGACCTGGTAGACCTCCTGAAGGACACTCCGCGCGGCAATCCTGAGAAGCCCGTGACCATTGCGGCGCTCAAGAAGGTCAGCGACTTCTGGAACACCGGGTTCGACACGAAGAAAATTCCGGATGATCCGGCGCTGTACCTCTCGAGCGGCCCCTACATCGTCCGGGACATCGTCCCGGAGGTTTCCATGAAACTGGTCCGGAACCGGGATTACACGTGGGGCCAGGAACCCTGGCTGGACGAGATCAACGTCCGGTTCACCGGTGCCGTGCCCGCCGCCGTCGATGCCCTGCGCAACGGGCAGGCGGACATCATCTCGCCACAGCCATCCGCTGCCACCGATGCGCTGCTGACGGGCCTGTCCGGGCAGGGCATCACCGTGCAACGCTACAAGCAGGCGGGCTACGACCACCTGGACCTGAACTTTGCCGGGCCGTTCAAGGACAAGGACGTTCGCGAGGCCTTCCTCAAAACGGTTCCCCGGCAGGACATCGTGGATGCCGTGCTGGGCGGCCAGGCGCCGGACAACAAGCCACTGGATTCGCAGGTCTTCCTTCCGGACCAGCCCAAATACGCCGACACCGTGAAGAAGAACGGTTCCTCGGATTACGCCGCAGTGGACATCGACGGCGCCCGGAGCCTCCTGAAGGGGGCCACGCCCACCGTCCGGATCCTGTACAACCGGGACAACCCGAACCGCGCCAAGGCCTTCACCCTGATCCGGGACTCGGCCCAACGTGCGGGCTTCCGCGTCGAAGACGGCGGCCAGGCCAGCGCAGACTGGGCCGCAGCGCTCAGCCGCGGCGGCTATGACGCGGCGTTGTCCGGGTGGATCGGCACCGAGGCGGGAGTCAGTCGGGTGCCGCAGATCTTCCGCACCGGGGGCGGCAGCAACTTCACGGGCTATTCCGACGCCGATGCGGACAAGGTGATGGCGCAACTGGCCGTCACCACCGACCTTGGGAAACAGGACGAGCTCCTCGCCGACATCGACAGGCACGTCTGGGAGGACGCCTACGGCCTGCCCCTCTACCAGACCCTGGGCACCACCGCATTCAACTCCCGGGTGGCCGGCGTGAAAACCAGCCCCGGTCCTGTGGGTGTCTGGTGGAACGTCTGGGACTGGCGGCTGGCCTAGGCCGGGCAGCCCCTTCGCTGCGGGCGGACCCGCCGGAACGTGAACGATCACGGCCCCGATTCGCCGTCTGGCGTACCGACGAGTAGCATGTGACGTGCGTAACTGCCCACCACTCGCGGGGTATTTGACTGCTCCGATCACGGTTTGGCAACGGAGTACCAGTATCCGGACTTCGTGCGGTTAGGCTAACCCGTATATGTAGGTTTCGTCACAGCACTCAGCTGTGTCCAGCCTGCGGGGAAGCACAAGATTTCCCCAATATCTCTCTCCCACAACTCATAGGAGGCGGAATGCGTTTTACGCGCACTTCCAAAGCACTGGGCATCGTGGCAATCGCCGCGCTTGCCCTGACCGGGTGCGGCGGCGGCGGCAGCACTGGCGGGTCCAGCACTGCTGCCGGCGATCCGAACAAGGTCATCACCGCTTACAGCAACGAGCCACAAAACCCGTTGCTGCCGGCGAACACCAATGAGGTCTACGGCGGCCGCGTCGTAAACCTGCTTTTCGAAGGCCTTCGCAGCTACGACGCCAACGGCAAGGCCGTGAACGCACTGGCCGATTCCATCGAGTCGTCCGACGCGCAGAACTGGACCATCAAGGTCAAGCAGGGCACGAAGTTCACCAACGGGGAAGCCATCACGGCCAAGACCTTCGTTGACTCCTGGAACTTCGCCGCGAACTCCAAGAACCTGCAGAACAACGGCTTCTTCTTCGAGTCCATCGCCGGCTACGACGACGTCTCGGCCGTGAACTCAGTGAAGGGTGCCGACGGCAAGACCACCACCACCCCGGCTCCCAAGGCCGACACCATGTCCGGACTGCAGGCAACCGATGATTCCACCATCACGGTCAAGCTCGCCCAGCCTGAGGCCGACTGGTCCCTGCGCCTTGGCTACTCCGCTTTCTACCCGCTTCCTTCCGCTGCTCTCACCGACCCCAAGACCTTCGGTGAAAACCCGGTTGGCAACGGTCCCTATAAGTTCGAAAAGCAGGGTTCCTGGGTCCACGACCAGTCCATCACCCTGGTGAAGAACGCCGACTACAAGGGCACCCGCGAGGCCAAGAACGGCGGCGTGACCTTCAAGTTCTACACCGATCCGGGCCCCGCGTACACGGACCTGCAGTCGGACAACCTGGACATCACTGACGTCCTGCCGTCCAACGCGCTGAAGACCTACGTCAACGACTTCCCGGACCGCAACGCCACCAAGGCTGTTGCAACCGACTCCACCCTGAACATCCCGGGCTACAACCCGAACTTCCAGGGTGAAGCCGGCAAGCTGCGCCGCCAGGCTCTGTCCTACGCCATCAACCGCGAGGAAATCGCCAAGGTTGTCTTCAACGGCACCCGCACCCCGGCCAAGGCTTTCGCTCCGCCGGTCATCGACGGCTTCAAGGAAGGCCTCAAGGGCAGCGAAGTCCTGAACTTCGATCCCGCCAAGGCCAAGGACCTGTGGGCCCAGGCCGACAAGATCCAGCCCTACGACGCTTCCAAGCCGCTCCAGATTGCCTCCAACACTGACGGTGGCAACAAGGAATGGATCGACGCTGTTGCCAACGGCTTCAAGAACAACCTCGGCATCCAGGCTGAAATCCAGCCGTTCGCCAAGTTCGCCGAGGTCCTCAACCTGCGCAAGTCCCAGCAGCTGCCGGGCCTGACCCGCGCCGGCTGGCAGGGTGACTACCCGTCGCTCTACAACTTCCTGGGACCCGTATGGGCCACGGGCGCTTCCTCCAACTACGAAAAGTACTCCAACCCGGAGTTCGACAAGCTGCTGAAGGAAGGCCTGGCAGCCAAGAGCACGGACGAGGCCAACGCCAAGTTCAACCAGGCCCAGGAGATCCTGTTCCAGGACCTGCCCGGCCTGCCGCTCTGGGACCAGGCACGCCCGATCGTGTGGAGCAACAACATTGTGAAGGCCGAGACCGGCTGGAACGGTGAAATCCTCTACTACGGCATCACCGCCAAGTAGGCCCAGATCTAACTTGCCGAAGGCTGATGGGGGTTCCGGTTACGTCCGGGCCCCCATTGGCTTGCAAGCGGCAGGAAGGCATTCATGAACGCGTTTTCCCCCTACCGGAAGGCAGGTGATCCTGTGATCCGGTTTATCCTGCGCCGACTCCTGCAGGTGATCCCTGTGTTCCTCGGCACGACCCTCCTGGTGTACTACATGGTGTTCGCCCTGCCCGGCGACCCCATCGCCGCGCTCTTCGGCGACCGCCAGCCCCCGCAGGCAGTTATTGACACCCTGCGCAGCCAGTACCACTTGGACCAGCCTTTCTGGGTCCAGTACGGCTTGTTCCTCAAGAACCTCTTCACCTTCAACCTGGGCAACGACTTCACCGGCCAGCCGATCGCGGCCAGCCTTGCCAGGGTCTTCCCCGTGACGGCAATGCTGGCCGTCGAAGCGTTGGCAATCCAAGCAATCTTTGGCGTTGCTTTCGGCGTCTTCGCAGGCCTGCGCCGCGGCGGCTGGTTCGATTCCACGGTCCTGGTCGCTTCGCTGGTGGTCATCGCCGTTCCCACGTTTGTGTTGGGCTTCGTCTTCCAGCTCGTTTTCGGCGTAAAGCTCGGCTGGGCAAAACCCACTGTGGGCGCCAACGCCGACTGGGTCACCCTGCTGCTGCCGGCCGTGGTCCTGGGGCTCGTCTCCTTTGCCTACGTCCTCCGCCTGACGCGCGCGTCCGTGAGCGAGAACATGAACGCCGATTATGTGCGGACCGCCACCGCCAAGGGCCTCTCGCGGCCCCGGGTGGTGTTGGCGCACATCCTGCGCAACTCGCTCATCCCGGTGGTCACCTACCTCGGCGCCAACCTTGGCGGCCTGATGGGCGGTGCCATCGTCACCGAGGGCATCTTCAACGTTCCCGGCGTAGGCAACAAGCTCTACCAGGCAGTCCTCCGCAGTGAAGGCCCCACCATCGTCTCCATCGTCAGCGTGCTGGTGCTGGTCTTCGTGGTGGCCAACCTGCTTGTTGATCTCCTGTACGCCTGGCTTGACCCGAGGATCCGCTATGACCAGTAATAAAAACCACTTTGTGGCACCCATCGACGAGACCCCGCTGCAGGCAACGGATGCCGTCAAGACTGACCAGGCCCCGCTCAGCCTGTGGGCAGACGCCTGGCGCAAGCTCCGCCGTCGTCCGCTCTTCATCATCTCGGCACTGTTGATCCTTGCCCTGGTGGTGATTGCGCTGTTCCCCGGACTGTTCACGTCCACGCCCCCCAACGAGGGCTGCGAACTGGCCAACTCCGAAGGCGGCCCCACCGCCGGGCACCCGTTCGGCTTCACCTTCCAGGGCTGCGACGTCTACTCCAGGGTTATCCACGGCACGCAAGCTTCGCTGTCCGTGGGCCTGCTCTCGGTCCTTTGCGTCCTGGTCATCGGCGTGACGCTCGGTGCCCTCGCCGGATACTACGGCGGCTGGATCGATGCCGTGCTGGCACGCCTGGGCGACATCTTCTTCGCCCTGCCGCTGGTCCTCGGTGCGCTGGTCATTACGCAGCTTCCCTTGTTCCGCGAGAACAAGAGCGTATGGACCGTAGTCTTCGTCATATCGCTCCTCGCGTGGCCGCAAATGGCCCGTATAACCCGCGGGGCGGTCATTGAAGTACGTAACTCGGACTTCGTTACGGCGGCGCGGGCGTTGGGTGTTTCCAAGTTCGGGGCACTGATCCGCCACGTCCTGCCGAATGCCCTCGCACCGATCATCGTCCTTGCGACGCTTGAACTGGGCGTGTTCATCGTGGCGGAAGCCACCCTGTCCTTCCTGGGCATCGGCCTGCCGCAGAGCATCATGTCCTGGGGCAATGACATTGCCGGTGCGCAGGCATCGATCAGGACCCGGCCGGAAATCATGCTTTACCCGGCCGCGGCGCTGTCCATCACGGTGCTCAGCTTCATCATGCTGGGCGACGCCGTGCGCGACGCCCTCGACCCGAAGAGCCGTCAGCGATGAGAGATAAAGAGATGACAACTCCAGACGTCCGCATTGATGAGGCCGGCACCACCGGGATCAGGCCGCTGCTCGAAATCCGCGACCTCGCCATCACGTTCAAGACCGGTGGCGGTGAAGTCAAGGCCGTAAGGGACGCCCACCTGACCATCATGCCCGGCGAAACCGTGGCCATCGTGGGGGAGTCCGGCTCCGGCAAGTCCACCACCGCGTTGGCGGCCATCGGCCTCCTGCCCAACAACGGCAAGGTATCCGGCGGCCAGATCCTGCTCGACGGGGAGGACATCGCCCACGCCAGCGAGCAGCGCATGATTGAACTGCGCGGCAACACCATCGGCATGGTCCCGCAGGACCCCATGTCCAACCTGAACCCGGTTTGGAAGATCGGCTACCAGGTCCGGGAAACACTGCGCGCGAACGGACGGCCCAGCGGGCCGGACGACATCGCCAAGGTGCTTTCCCAGGCCGGGCTGCCGGACGCCAAGCGCCGGGCCAACCAGTACCCGCACGAGTTCTCCGGCGGCATGCGCCAGCGCGCCCTGATCGCTATCGGCCTGTCCTGCCAACCGCGGCTGCTGATTGCCGATGAGCCGACGTCGGCCCTTGACGTGACGGTCCAGCGGCAGATCCTGGACCACCTGGAAACCATGACCAACGAACTGGGCACCTCCGTCCTGTTGATCACCCACGACCTCGGCCTGGCAGCCGAGCGCGCGGACAAGGTCGTCGTTATGTACCAGGGCCGCGTCGTTGAAGCCGGACCGTCGCTGGAACTGCTCCGCAACCCGCAGCACCCGTACACCAAGCGGCTCGTGGAGTCGGCTCCGTCCCTGGCCAGCCGCCGTATCCAGGTGGCGAAGGAACAGGGTGTGGAGACGACAGACCTGCTGGCGCCTGCCGCCGAGACGGCGAAGTCCGATACCTTCCTGCAGATCCAGGACCTGCGGAAGGTGTACAAGCTCCGCCAGGGGCTGGGCAAGGCGGCGGATTTCGCGGCCGTCGACGGCGTGAGCTTCGACGTCCGGCGCGGAACCACGACGGCGATCGTGGGGGAGTCGGGGTCTGGTAAGTCCACGGTGGCCAAGATGGTGCTCCAGCTTGAGAAGCCGACGGACGGCAGGATCCTTTTCGACGGCGTCGACACCTCGGCGCTGAAGCCGGCCGAACTGTTCAAGTTCCGCAGGCGGGTCCAGCCGATCTTCCAGGACCCGTATGGCTCGCTCGATCCGATGTACAACATCTACCGCACGATCGAAGAACCGTTGCGGGTCCACAAGATCGGCGACCAGGCCAGCCGGGAAAAGAAAGTCCGGACTCTGCTGGACCAGGTGGCGCTGCCCCAGTCCGCCATGCAGCGGTACCCGAACGAACTCTCCGGCGGTCAGCGTCAACGTGTTGCCATCGCCCGCGCCTTGGCGCTGGATCCCGAGGTGATCATCTGTGATGAGGCCGTGTCCGCCCTCGACGTCCTGGTGCAGGCGCAGGTCCTGAACCTGCTCGCCGACCTTCAGGCCAACCTTGGGCTGACCTACTTGTTCATCACCCACGACCTCGCCGTGGTGCGGCAGATCGCCGACCACGTTTGCGTGATGGAAAAGGGCAGGCTGGTGGAAACGGGCTCGACGGACGATGTCTTCGAGTCGCCCCAGCAGGACTACACGAAGGCGCTGCTCAACGCCATCCCCGGTGCGAAGTTGATGCTTCCGCCTGAGGTGGCGTAGGGCGCAGCCCATACAGGTGGAGCCGGGACCGTGGGTCCCGGCTCCACCTGTTTAAGTCTTAGTCCTGCAGTCCGCTGATGCCGCCGGGGACCGCCGCCAGGGAACCCTGGTCAGCGGCCGATGTCCGGTCCAGTTTCAACTCCCTGAGCCGTCGCTCAAGGATCCCGCCCAGGGCCACGCGACCGGCGGCGTTCATGTGGACGGAATCAGCCAGGTCCTTGGCGAGTCCGTAGCGGGTCAGCCAATCCCCGGTGGAAACAAAGGGCAGGCCGTGGGCGGCAGCCACGGACCCCACCAGCGCGTCCACTTCGCTGCGACGTCCGCCGCCGTCGTCCGCGCCGCGTGCCAACGTGCCGATCATTGCTATCCGAGTGCCGGGGTAGCGGGTTTTGAGATCGGCGATCAGCCGCCCGGCGTTGCGGACAATCTGGGTGTTGCTTGCCCCGGTGGCCGCGTCATTGCCGCCACCCTCGATGACGATCAGCGCCGGGCTGCCTGACGGGAGCAGCCAGTCCCCGCGCTCCAGGGCGTCAACGTAGTTGCCGGTGGCACCGTTTGCCGCGACGTACCCCGTGCCGCCCCGGCCGCAAAAATACACGTCGTACCCGGCAGCGGCGAGGCCCAGGCGCGGCCAGCCGTCCAGGGGTTCAGACTGGGAATCCCCGATCAGCAGGACAGTCCTGCTGATGTCCGGTACCACCGCCTCGAGCCGTCCGTTCCCGGCATTGAGCAGCCGGGACGTGGCTGCCACGTTGGTCTTCACGGCGGCGGGGGCCTGTCCACCGGACGCTGCGGCCCGCGACAGGGAACTGACCCCATCGCCGGCAGGCGCCCCGCACCCGGCGAGCCCCAGGACGGCGGAGGTTGCCAGGAGCCCGGACGCCACGATGGTGGCGGCACGGGTGGCGCCGTTGGGCGTGATGGCCGTGGCACGGGGCATCGTGGTCTCCGACTTGCTCTGAAGGTGGGGCTCTGCGTCAGAGCAATCATGCCACGCTCCCGGAAGTACCAGTGAATTTCGTCACACTTTTGCCGCTCCTGCCCTGCCACAGTGCACCCCGCGGACCCGTGGTCCCGCCGGATTTTAGGCCAACAAATGGCTCACCGGCTAGAATAGATGCAGGCGCCCTGTGCCAAGGGCCTTGTCCGTCGTGCGTTCCAGTTGGAAATGTCGCGATACAACAGCTGACTCCACTGAATCGAGCAATTACGCATGTCTGAAACCACCACCAACACCGCGGTGGCCACTGCATCCCGCAGTGACCTCCGCAATGTCGCGATTGTGGCCCACGTTGACCACGGCAAGACCACCCTGGTCGACGCCATGCTCAAGCAGACCAACTCCTTTGCCGAGCACAACCACCTCGAAGACCGCGTGATGGACTCCGGTGACCTTGAGCGTGAAAAGGGCATCACCATCCTGGCCAAGAACACCACGGTGGCCTACAACGGTCCGTCCTCCAACGGCGAGACCATCACCATCAATGTCATCGACACCCCCGGCCACGCCGACTTCGGCGGTGAGGTCGAGCGCGGCCTGTCCATGGTCGACGGCGTCGTGCTGCTCGTGGACGCCTCCGAAGGCCCGCTGCCGCAGACCCGCTTCGTGCTGCGCAAGGCCCTCGCCGCACACCTGCCGGTGATCCTGCTGGTCAACAAGACCGACCGTCCCGACGCCCGCATCGAAGAGGTCGTGCACGAGTCCATGGACCTGCTCCTGGGCCTCGCCTCCGACCTCGCGGACGAAGTTCCGGACCTGGACCTGGATAAGATCCTCGAAGTGCCGGTCGTTTATGCCGCAGCCAAGGTTGGCCGCGCCTCGCTCGAGCAGCCCGCCGACGGCACCGCTCCGGAGAACGAGGACCTGGAGCCGCTCTTCAAGACCATCATCGAGCACATCCCGGCCCCGACCTACAACCCGGAGGGTGTGCTGCAGGCACACGTCACCAACCTGGACGCCTCCCCGTTCCTCGGCCGCCTCGCACTGCTGCGCATCTACAACGGCACCCTGCGCAAGGGCCAGACCGTTGCCTGGGCCCGTGCCAACGGTGAGCTCAAAAATGTCAAGATCACCGAACTGCTGGCCACCAAGGCACTGGACCGCGTGCCGGCCGAATCCGCCGGCCCCGGTGAAATTGTGGCGGTTGCCGGTATCGAGGAAATCACCATCGGTGAGACCCTGACCGACGCCGAGAACCCGCAGCCGCTGCCGCTGATCACGGTGGATGATCCCGCGATCTCCATGACGATCGGTATCAACACCTCGCCGCTGGCCGGCAAGGTCAAGGGTGCCAAGGTCACCGCCCGCCAGGTCAAGGACCGCCTGGATAAGGAACTGATCGGTAACGTCTCCATCAAGGTACTCCCCACCGAGCGTCCCGACGCCTGGGAAGTCCAGGGCCGTGGCGAGCTGGCGCTGGCCATCCTGGTGGAGCAGATGCGCCGCGAAGGCTTCGAGCTGACCGTCGGCAAGCCGCAGGTTGTGACCAAGCTGGTGGACGGCAAGATTCACGAGCCGATGGAGCACATGACCATCGACGTGCCCGAAGAATACCTCGGTGCCGTGACGCAGCTCATGGCCGCCCGCAAGGGCCGGATGACCAACATGGCCAACCACGGCACCGGCTGGTGCCGCATGGAATTCATCGTCCCGGCCCGTGGCCTGATCGGTTTCCGCACCCGGTTCCTGACCGACACCCGCGGTGCAGGCATCGCCGCCTCCATCTCCGAAGGCTACGAGCCCTGGGCCGGTCCCATCGAGTACCGCACCAACGGCTCGATGGTTGCCGACCGCGCCGGTGTTGTGACCCCGTTCGCCATGATCAACCTGCAGGAACGCGGCTCCTTCTTCGTCAAGCCCACCTCCGAGGTGTACGAGGGCATGATCGTGGGCGAGAACTCCCGCGCCGACGACATGGATGTCAACATCACCAAGGAAAAGAAGCTCACCAACATGCGTGCGGCGTCCTCGGACACCTTCGAGAACCTGACCCCGCCGCGCGAGCTGACCCTCGAAGAGTCCCTCGAGTTCGCCCGTGAAGACGAGTGCGTTGAGGTCACCCCGGAGTCCATCCGCATCCGCAAGGTGATCCTTGACACCAACGAGCGTGCCAAGGCCAACCGCGCCCGCGCCAAGGCATAACAACGCCTGAACGCCAAGAATGCCACCGGTACTGCACCGGTGGCATTCTGCTTAACAACTGTGCTGCGCGTTTTACGGCCGTGCTGCGCGGCAATCCCGCGCCTGTTGCCCTGGGGCCGGCGCGGGAGTGGCCGTTACAGCGCGGAGCGCCGCGGGGGAGCGGGCGGGACCTCCTTGGCCGCCACCACGCGTTCCAGCGGGATGACGACGTCTGCCCGGCGGGTGCGGATGGTACAGGAACCGGCGTCGCATGCCAGCAAATGGCCCAAGGCGTCGGTCAGGCCTCCGTCAATCCGGTAACGGACCACGACGCGGGTACCAGGGGCCGCCGCGGTCAGGAACCGGGCGGGCGCGGCAACAGGCAGACTCACCAGTTCATACTAGGGTGCCGGCTAGGTTGGCGGGAACGGGCTGGGGGATAATAGGCTCAGATGTCAAGAGTCCGGCCGTGCTGCCGGACGCAAGAACCGGCGGGTCGCCGGAACCCAACGTGGAGAGGCCAGGGACGTGACGTACGTAATCGCGCAGCCGTGTGTGGATGTTAAGGACAAGGCATGCATCGAAGAATGCCCCGTGGACTGCATCTATGAGGGCGAGCGTTCGCTGTACATCCATCCGGACGAATGCGTCGACTGTGGCGCCTGCGAACCCGTCTGCCCGGTGGAAGCCATCTACTACGAAGATGACACCCCGGATGAGTGGGCTGACTACTACAAGGCGAACGTCGAGTTCTTCGATGACCTCGGATCCCCGGGCGGCGCGGCCAAGATCGGCAACACGGGCAAGGACCACCCGATGATCGCCGCCCTGCCGCCGCAGAACCAAGACCACTGACCCGGACGCGAGCCGTGACCGCAGCAGTGAATTCGTTTGGCCTGAACCTGCCCGACTACCCGTGGGAGGCTATGGCCCCCTACGTGGCCAAGGCCTCGGAACACCCGGGCGGGGCAGTAAACCTCTCCATCGGCACGCCCGTGGATCCCACCCCGCAGTTGGTTCAGGACGCACTGAAGGCCGCCGCCAACGCCCCGGGATATCCCACTGTCCATGGCACGCCGGCGCTGCGGGAAGCCATCGCGGGATGGTTCGAGCGCCGGCGCGGAGTGGCGGGCCTGGACCCCAAAAACATCATGCCTACAGTGGGTTCCAAGGAGCTCGTTGCCTGGCTCCCGCTGCTGCTCGGCCTGAAGCCCGGAGACGTCGTCGTACGCCCCAAGGTGGCCTACCCCACGTACGATATCGGTGCCACCCTGGCCGGAGTCACTTCGGTGGCCACGGACAACCTGGACGAGCTCGACGACGCCACGCGTGAACGCGTGCGCCTCATTTGGGTCAATTCCCCGGGCAACCCCACGGGCAGCGTCCGCGATGTGGAGTCCCTGAAGGCCCTGGTGATCCAGGCTCGTGAAATTGGTGCCGTGGTGGCATCGGATGAATGTTACGCAGAGCTCGGCTGGGGCGACTGGGACGTCCAGCGCGGCGGCCGGCGCGTCCCCAGCATCCTTGATCCCCACGTTGCCGGCGGCTCGCACCAGGGCCTGCTCGCCGTGTACTCGCTGAGCAAGCAGTCCAACCTGGCGGGCTACCGCGCAGCCTTCGTGGCCGGCGATCCGGACCTGATGCCCAACCTGGTCAACAGCCGCAAGCACGCGGGGATGATCGTTCCCTACCCCGTCCAGGAGGCCATGCGGGTGGCGCTGGGGGATGACACCCACGTCGAGGCCCAGAAGGACCTGTACCGGGGCCGGCGCGAACGACTGGTACCCGCGCTGCTGGACTTCGGCCTGGAGATCAAGGAGTCCGATGCCGGCCTGTACCTGTGGTCGACTGCGGGAGAGGACACGTGGGCCACGGTAGCCCGCCTGGCCGAACGAGGCATCGTGGTTGGCCCGGGCGTCTTCTACGGTGACGCCGGCAACGGCCATGTTCGGGTGGCCCTGACCGGATCCGACGAGCGGATCGATGCCGCTGTTGCACGGCTGGCCTGATCCGGCTCCAGGGACCCGTAATAATCGTGTGACTCGCCCCACATTCGGTGCATTTTAGGCCGGATGGAAAGCCTGCGGATTAGTGACACCCGCCAAGGAGCGGTACTCTTTAAGTTGACGATCAATGGTGGCTTTCTACAAGAAGGCAGCCCGGGTGTTGGAACCTGTCTTCTCAGGCTCAGTGCGCGGCTCACCTGATGTTGGATCAAGCTTTCGACAGAGGCCGAAGACGCCTCATGAAGGGGACTCCATGACTGAGACCAACAATGCTGCGACCCTGCTCCACGCAGGTGGCGAGCTGAAGCTCCCGCGCATCCAGGTTGTTGAAGGGAACGAAGGTTACGACGTCTCCAAACTGCTCAAGCAGACCGGTGCCGTGACCTTTGACCCCGGCTTCATGAACACCGCAGCAACCACCTCCGCCATCACCTACATCGACGGCGATGCGGGCATCCTGCGCTACCGCGGATACCCCATCGAGCAGCTGGCACAGCACTCCAGCTTCCTCGAGGTGTCCTACCTGCTGATCTACGGCAACCTTCCCACGCCCACCGAGCTGGATGAGTTCGACCAGAAGATCCGGCGCCACACCCTGCTGCACGAGGAGCTCAAGGGCTTCTTCGGCGGCTTCCCCGCGACGCGCACCCCATGCCGGTGCTTTCTTCCGCGGTATCCGCGCTGTCCACGTTCTACCAGGACTCGCTGGATCCGTTCAACGCCGAGCAGGTGGAGGTTTCCACCATCCGCCTGATGGCCAAGCTGCCGGTCATCGCCGCCTACGCGCACAAGAAGTCCATCGGCCAGCCCATGCTGTACCCGGACAACTCAATGAACCTCGTGGAGAACTTCCTGCGCCTCAGCTTCGGCCTGCCGGCCGAGCAGTACGAGCTGGACCCGGTCATCGTCAAGGCGCTGGACCTGCTCCTGATCCTGCACGCGGACCACGAGCAGAACTGCTCCACCTCCACGGTGCGCCTGGTGGGCTCTTCCAACGCGAACCTTTTCGCCTCTGTTTCTGCAGGCATCAACGCCCTCTTCGGCCCCGCCCACGGCGGCGCCAACGAGGCCGTCCTGAAGATGCTCCGCCAGATCCAGGCCGAGGGCCTCAAGCCCGAGGACTACATGGAAAAGGTCAAGAACAAGGAAGACGGCGTCCGCCTCATGGGCTTCGGGCACCGGGTGTACAAGAACTACGATCCGCGCGCCAAGATCGTCAAGGCCACGGCCCACGAGATCCTCACCAAGCTCGGCGGCAACGACGAGCTGCTCGAGATCGCACTCCGCCTGGAGGAGAAAGCGCTCAACGACGACTACTTCATCCAGCGCAAGCTCTACCCGAACGTGGACTTCTACACCGGCCTGATCTACAAGGCCATGGGTTTCCCGGAGAAGATGTTCACGGTCCTGTTCGCGATCGGCCGCCTGCCGGGCTGGATCGCGCAGTGGCGTGAAATGATCAGCGACCCCAACACCAAGATCGGCCGCCCGCGCCAGCTGTACATCGGTGAGCCGGAGCGTGACTACCCGGCACGCTGACCTGCTGCCGGCAACGGTTGAAGGACGACGAAACGGCCGCCCACCTTTCACAGGTGGGCGGCCGTTTCGCGTTCTGCCTCGATCGACTGCTCCGTCCTTGTCGTTTTGAGAAGTCAGAACGACAAGTACGGAGCAATCGCCGGGTTCAGCTGGCGTAGCCCTGGGGGTTGTTCTTCTGCCACCGCCAGTGGTCCTCGCACATCTGGTCCACCGTCTTGGTGGTGGACCAGCTCAAATCCGCCAGCGCGGACGTGGCGTCGGCCCAGAACGCCGGCAGGTCTCCTGCGCGGCGGCCGGTGATCTCATAGGGGATGGGCTTGCCGACGGCCTTTTCGAAGGAGCGCAGGACCTCCAGGACGGAGGAGCCCTTGCCGGAGCCCAGGTTCCAGCGGAAGACTCCAGTGCGGGCGGCAATGTGGTTCAGCGCAGCCACGTGCCCTTCGGCCAGGTCGACAACGTGGATGTAGTCCCGCAGGCAGGTACCATCCGGGGTGTCGTAGTCGCCGCCGAACACCATGAGTTTCTCGCGCCGGCCCACGGCCACTTGGGCGATGAACGGAACCAGGTTGTTGGGGATTCCCTGGGGGTCTTCGCCGATCCGGCCGGACGGGTGGGCGCCCACCGGGTTGAAGTAGCGCAGGAGTGCTATGTGCCAGCGGGTGTCCGCTGCGCCAAGGTCCGAGAGGATGTCCTCGATCTGCTCCTTGGTGCGCCCGTAGGGGTTGTTGGCACCGAGCTCCATCTTTTCCACGTACGGAATGGGGTTGTGCTCACCGTAGACGGTGGCGGAGGAGCTGAACACGATGGACCGGACGTCGTGCCGGTCCATGACGCGGATCAGGTTCAGGGTGCCCACCAGGTTGTTGTAGTAGTAGTTCAGCGGCTCCCGGACCGACTCCCCGACGGCCTTGAGGCCGGCGAAGTGGATCACGGCGTCGATGGCGGCGCCCGCAAACACTTTTTCGACGGCAGCTTCGTCCACCAGGTCGACGTGGTGGAACTCGGCGGCCTTGCCGCTGAGCTCGGCAACCCGCCGCAGCGACTCTTCGCTCGAGTTGACCAGGTTGTCGATGACAACCACGTCGTGGCCGGCTTCCTGCAGGGAAAGAACAGTGTGGGAACCGATGTAGCCGGTGCCACCTGTAACCAAGATTCTCATGCCTCAACGCTATCCCACGGCAGGCGCCGGCCGCCCCTGCTTTTCGGATGGCGGCCCGATGTGACACTCCGAAAGAAGCACAAGTGTGCTAATAAGGAGGGTGCCCAAAATTGTTGATGCAGATGCCAGGCGGCAGGACGTGGTCCAGGCGGTTCTCCGGATCATCGCCGTTGACGGGCTGGAACGCGCCTCGCTGCGTGAAGTGGCTGACGAGGCCGGCCTGGCGGTGGGCTCCGTGCGGCACTACTTTGCGGGAAGTGAAGAACTCCTCGCTTTCTCGTTCGGCGCGGTGGTGGACCGCATCGTCGGACGGCTCCAGCGACTGCTGCCCGCCGTGGACGGGGCCGTCCCGGGCAGCCCGGAACACCGCGAGGCTGTTTAACCCTGCTGGGCGGATTGCTGCCGCTGGACCAGGAGAGCGCGGTGGAGGCCTGCGCCTGGCTGGCCTTCAAGAACGCGGCACGGATCAGGCCGTTCCTTGCAGCCGTTGCGGACCGCAGCCACCGGGAGGTCGCCGCCGTTGTCGGGACGGTGGTTGCTGCGCTGCTGCCGGATGATCCGCAGGACAACCTGGTGCTGGAGGCGGAGCGGTTGTTGGCTACCTTGGACGGCCTGTGCATGCACGCTTTGCTGCAGCCGGGTTGGATGACTGCGCAAATGTGCCGCGATGTCCTTGACCGGCACCTGGACAGTCTTGCCCGGTGACGCGTACCCGGAGCATGTCCGGCACTACCGCGGATGGCCTGCGGGAATAGACTGAAAGCCGGTACGCCGGACGGCACCATGACGTCCGGCGGAAGGCGGCCAGGGAAGGACTTTGAATGCACCACGCAAGCGGTTCAGGATGGCAAATCACCACGGACACGTCCGGACCGATGATGATTGCGCTCTATGTCCGGGATGCGGCGGCCCTCAACGGCGTAGGCCGTCCAGTGCTGTCCCACGCGGCTCCCAAGATCAGGTCCGCCGACCACACCCACCTGACCGCGGAGGTTGGTGGACTCAGCGCCCTGAAGACCGAATGGGAGGCCTGGTGGGAACAACTGCTCAAGGCACACCCGCAGACGGCGCCCGAACTTTCTCCACCGGATTTTGAGGCCTTCGGCAATTCCCCGGCCCTGCAACGTGTCCTGCAGGCGCACTTCGGCTCAGCCCTCACCTGGGCCAGGGAACGCAGGAGCGAATATGCCGAGCTCGAGGGGGAACGGGTCGCCAGCGGCACCGACCAGCTGCTTGCGGAGATGGTGGATGACAGGCTGATGGAAATCGGCCGAGATTCGCGGGACTTCCGCCTGACCATCATCGAATTGCCGCTGGACGAGCAGCGGGCGTGGTACCTGGAACCGGACAAGATCATCATGAGCCAGGAACTGATGGGCCAGCCGGAGCTCTTCCGCAGCTACGTCCAGCCGGTGCTGGAAATCCTGGTCTGACCCCGCAGGCTCACCCGCCGCCGTCGCCCTGCCGCAGCGTGATGCGTACCTGCCCGGCCGCCGTGGTTGAATCCTGCCAGCCCTCGCCGCCTGAACGCTGCCACGCCCGCCCGGCAACATCAACGCGGGTCACCGCCATGTCCTTGGCGTTGGCCACTGCCCACTGGGCAATGGACCACGCCATCGTTCCGTCGGCTTCCACCACCAGGGTGGCGCCGTCTGCCCGCGAATCCACGCCGCCGTAGGCCTGCTCCAGTTCGCCCGCAACCGCGGCCGCATCCCCCGCGGCGGTGGCCGAGCGCAGCGTGCACTTGACCCCCTCCGGTGTCTGGCCGGTCAAGGCGGAGGCAAACGCCCGCCCCATTTCCTCGTGCTGGGCGTAGGCCTCGGGATGGGCGGAGCGCTGGACACGCTGGGCGGCGTCGGTGATGTCGAGCGTCTCGTACCCTGGAATTTTCACCAGAGCGTCGTAGAAAGCGTTCACGGCGTAGTACGGGTCCATGATTTGCGCTTCACTGCCCCAGCCCTGGGAAGGCCGCTGTTGGAAGAGCCCCCGCGAATCCGGCCCGGCTTGGTCCCCGTGGCCGATGTTGCGCAGCTTTGACTCCTGCATGGCAGTGGCGAGGGCGATGGTGGCAGCGCGGGGCGGCAATCCACGCCGCACCGCCACGGCGGTGATGAGGGCGGCGTTGGCCGCCTGGTCCGGCGCCAGCTCACCGGTGCGGTTGCCCGCAGAAGCGGTGCAGCGTTCCGAAACGAGGGTTTCGGAACGCTGCACGAAGTACACCGCGGTATAGATGCCGCCCGCTGCCAGCGCGAGGGCAAGCAGCAGCACCGCCAGGCGGCGCAGGCCGCGTTTTCGTCCCACCCGCGGATCAGTTGGCGTGCAGGGCGTCGTTCAACTCAACGGTTTGGCCGGCGCGGGGGAGCGCCTCGACGGCGCCGGTGGTGGAGTTGCGGCGGAACAGCAGGTTGGGCACGCCCGAGAGTTCAGCGGCCTTGACGATCTTAATGGTGTCTTCGCCGACCTCGTCCTTGGGACCGGGGATGCGCACCCGGGTGCCCGCCGTGACGTAGAGGCCGGCTTCGACGACGGAGTCATCGCCGATGCTGATACCCACGCCGGAGTTGGCACCGAGCAGCACACGCTCACCGATGGTGATCTTTTCCTTGCCGCCTCCGGACAAGGTGCCCATGATGGATGCGCCGCCGCCGACATCGCTGCCGTCGCCGGTCACGACGCCGGCCGATATGCGGCCTTCCACCATGGAGGTCCCCAGGGTTCCGGCGTTGAAATTGACGAAGCCCTCGTGCATGACGGTGGTGCCGGCGGCCAGGTGTGCACCAAGGCGGACCCTGTCGGCGTCGGCAATCCGCACACCGGTGGGCACCACGTAGTCCACCATCCGCGGGAACTTGTCGATGCCGTAGACGGTGACGGCGCCGCGCCGGCGGAGCCTGGCGCGGGTCAGTTCGAAGCCGTCGACGGCGGCGGGGCCGAAGTTGGTCCACACGACGTTGGGGAGCTTGCCGAAGATGCCGTCGAGGTTGATGGTGTTGGGCTTGACCAGACGGTGCGAAAGGAGGTGCAGGCGGAGGTAGGCGTCGGCGGTGTCCGCGGGGGCTTCATCGAGGTTGATCTGGACGAACACGACCTTCTGCTCGGTACCGCGGTCCTCGTCTGCGCCGTTCTCGGCAATGCGGGTCAGGGTTTCGTCGGCGTGCTCCACCGAGCGGAGGTTCTCGGCGGCGACACCAAGCGCCGGTGCCGGGAACCAGACGTCCAGGACGCTTGCATCGCCGGTGGCGATGGTGGCAACACCAAAGCCGTGGGCGGAACGGTCATCGGTGTCAGGGGTGAGGGTTTCGGGCACGGCAGAGGAAGCGGTCTCAGTCATGTGCTCCAGTCTATCGAGGGGCGGGCAGGCGGTTCGAACTAGACTGGCTTCGTGACTGCTGAAACCGCCCCTGACTCGTCCCTGTCCATCCTTGACCTGCACCAGGACGTGGCGTTGCTGACTGCAGCGGTGATGGACATCAACAGCGTGTCCGGCAATGAGAAGCAACTGGCGGACGCTGTGGAGGCCGCACTGGCCGGGATTCCCCAGCTGCGGGTGGTGCGTGATGGGGACGCCATCATCGCCCGCACCGAACTCGGCCTGGGCGAGCGCGTGATCCTGGCCGGCCACCTGGACACCGTCCCGCTGCCCCTGACCGAGGGCTCCCGCGGTACGGTCCCCTCGACGTGGGACTCCGGAGTTCCGGGTGAGGGTGTCCTCTACGGCCGTGGCGCCACCGACATGAAGGGCGGCGTGGCGGTCCAGCTGGCCCTGGCGGCAGGCTTGTTCGACGGCGGCCGGCAGCCCCGGCGGGACGTCACCTTTGTCTTCTACGACCATGAAGAAGTGGAAGCGGTGAAGAGCGGCCTGGGACGCCTGGTCCGGAACCACGGCGACTTGTTGGAGGGCGACTTCGCCATCCTGCTGGAACCGACGGACGGCACGGTGGAAGGCGGCTGCAACGGAACCAGCCGGTTCGAAGCCAGCACTGTGGGGGAGGCCGCCCACTCGGCCCGCGCCTGGATGGGCAGCAACGCCATCCATGCCGCGGCGCCAATCCTGGCCCGCCTCGCCGCCTATGAGCCACGCACCGTCAACGTTGACGGCCTGGATTACCGCGAGAGCCTTAACGCGGTGAAGATCAACGGCGGTACGGCCGGCAACGTCATCCCCGACCGCTGCGTGGTGGAGATCAACTACCGGTTCGCCCCGGACAAGACCCCGGACCAGGCGGAAGCCCACGTCCGTGAGCTGCTTGCCGGCTTCGACGTGGTCCGCACCGATGCGGCTGCCGGCGCCAGGCCCGGACTTCAGCACCCGGCGGCCGCCTCTTTCGTCGCCGCCGTGGGAGCTGAACCCAAACCCAAATACGGGTGGACCGACGTCGCCCGCTTCAGCGAGCTGGGTATCCCGGCGGTGAACTTCGGCCCGGGCGATCCGTTGCTCGCACACAAGGACAACGAACACGTATCCGCCGACGCAATCCGCGCCTGCCTCCGCGCACTGCAGGATTGGCTCGCCGGCCAGGACGGCGGCCTGCCGTCGAGGAACCGCCCCTGAGGGGAATGTGAAACGCGGGAAGGGCCCGGAACCGCCAGGTTCCGGGCCCTTCCCGCGTTGCGTCGCTGCCGCCTGGTTACACCTCGGCGGGAACTGCAGCCGCCGGTGTGACTGCTGCGCCGGGCTTGCGGGAAAGCCTGCGCTCCAGCCATTTTGCGAAAGCGGCCAGGATCAGGCACATCCCCACATAGAGCACCGCGGCAACAATGGCTGCCGGGATAATCGGGGATCCGTACTGGATCTGGCTGCCGAAGTACTTAGCCTGGAAGAGGATCTCGTTGTAGGTGACGATGAACCCAAGAGCGGTGTCCTTCAGGATGACAACCAGCTGGGAAATGATCACCGGAAGCATGGACCTGACGGCCTGGGGCAGCAAAATGCTGGTCATGACCTTGCTCTTGGGCAGGCCGATCGCGTATCCGGCTTCGCTCTGGCCCCGGGGCAGTGACTCTATGCCGGCCCGAAAAACCTCGGCAAGGACGGAGCCGTTGTACAGCACAAGCCCGGCGACCACAGCGGTGAATGGCGTGATCCCCTGGATTCCGATGGTGGGCAGGCCGTAGTAGAAGATCATCATGAGGATCAGCAGCGGGACGGCGCGGAACAACTCCGTGAAGCCGTAGCAGGGAGCACTGATCCATCGGCGGTCGGACAACCGGCCGAAGGCCAGAAGTACGCCGAGGACCAGGCTCAGCACGGCTGCGGTGGCGAAAGCGGAGAGGGTGGCGCCGACCGATTGGGCAATGGTCTGCTGCACCAGCGGGAAGGTGAACAACTGCCATTTCTTCGCCTCGAACTGGCCGCTCTGGGCGAAGCGCAGCACGACGAATCCGACGATCAGCAGGATCACCAAGGCCGTGACGACGCCCAGAATCCGGTACCGGGAGCGTGCCTTGGGGCCGGGGGCGTCAAAAAGGATTGAACTCATCGTGAGACCTTCCACTTTTGTTCAAGCTTTCGCTGCAGTGCGGAAAGGATGAAGACAAGGATGATGAACACCAGAGCGACCCAGAGCAGGCCGGTCAGCGCGGGTTCACCGCGCTCGGAGAGGTTTGCCCGGATGGCGCCGGCTTCAAAGACCGAGAAGCCGGCGGCGACGGTGGTGTTCTTGAGCAAGGCGATGAACACGCTGAACATCGGCGGGATGACGGCGCGGAAAGCCTGCGGCAGGATCACGAGGGTCAGGGTTTGGGTGAACGGCAAGCCGATGGCGCGGGCGGCCTCGGCCTGGCCTACGGGCACCGTGTTGATGCCGGAGCGGACCGCTTCGGCCACATAGGTGGCGGTGTACAGGCTCAAGCCAATGATGGCGGCAGTCGTGAAGTCGATCGGAACCAGGCCCAGCTTCGGATACCCGAGGGCGAAGAAGAAGAGAACCAGGGTCAGCGGGGTGTTGCGCACCACGTTGACGTAGAGCGTTGCCGTGGCGCGCATGGCGGGAACGGGGGAGACCCGGAGCGCGGCGACGACGGTCCCGAGGACCAAGGCGAAAATCGCGGAGAAGAAGAAAAGTATGAGTGTGTTCCGGAAACCCGTAATAAAGAGATCCGAATTGTTCAGCAGCGTATTCACAGAATCGTCGCTTTCGACAGTGGAAGAGGGGGCGGCTGCGTGGCCGCCCCCTCAACTTTGGTTTAGTAGTTCTCTACCTTGGGCTGTTCGACCTTCGTGCCGGACTGGCCCAGCGTCTGGTCGTAGATCTTCTGCCACACAGAGTTACCGTCGGTGAACGTCTTGTTCATGAACTGGCGCAGCGCGGTGTCGCCCTTCTTCAGGCCGACGCCGTACTTTTCAGTGGTGAACGGCTGGCCGACTACCTTCAGGCTGTCCGGTTCCTGGGCGGCGTAGCCGAGCAGGATGGCCTGGTCCGTGGTGACGGCGTCAACCTGGCCGCTCTTGAGCGCCTCGACGCACTGCGAGTAGGTATCGAACTCGGTGGTCTTGGTGCCCGGGAAGTTTGCCTTGATGTTCTGGATCGGGGTGGAACCCGTGGCCGAGCAGACGTTCTTGCCCGAGAGGTCCTTCTCGCTGTTGATGCTGGAGTTGTCCTTCTTCACCAGCAGGCCCTGACCGGTGACGAAGTACGGTCCGGCGAAGTCGATCAGCTGCTTGCGCTTGTCCGTGATGGAGTAGGTGCCCACGTAGTAGTCGATGTCGCCGTTGGTGATGGCGGACTCGCGGTTGGCGGACGGAATCGGCTTGAACTCGATCTTGTCCTTGCTCACGCCCAGGGATGCTGCCATCCACTTCGCGATTTCGATGTCGAATCCGGTGTACTCACCGGTCGCTGCGTCCTTGAAGCCAAGGCCGGGCTGGTCCTGCTTGACGCCGATGCGGACCTTGCCGCTGGACTTGATCGCGTCGTAGGTGGGGCTGCCCGTGAGGGTGACGTTGTCAGCCACCTTGTACGGAGTTTCGTCCGCGCCGGAGGAAGCGGTGCCGCCGCCACCGGAACCACCACAGGCGCTGAGGGAAAGAGCCAGCGCCGCGGTTGCTGCGACAAACAATGGCTTCTTTCGGGTAAAGAAGTTCTTCATCAGGTACCTTTCATTGGCCGGCCGCCGTGGCGGCAGGAGGGGTGCGGGGTGCTTAGTGGGTGAGGAGCTTGGACAGGAAGTCCTTGGCGCGGTCGCTCTTCGGGTTGGTGAAGAATTCCTCCGGCGCCTCGTCTTCGACAATCTGGCCGTCGGCCATGAAGACCACGCGGTCGGCAGCCTTGCGGGCGAAGCCCATCTCGTGGGTGACCACGATCATGGTCATGCCTTCCTTGGCCAGCTGCACCATGACGTCCAGGACCTCGTTGATCATTTCCGGGTCGAGCGCAGAGGTGGGCTCGTCGAACAGCATGACCTTCGGCTTCATTGCCAAGGCACGGGCAATTGCGACGCGCTGCTGCTGGCCGCCGGAGAGCTGGGCGGGAAGCTTCGGCGCCTGCTGGCCGACGCCGACGCGCTCCAGCAGGGCCATGGCCTCTTTTTCAGCCTCCGCCTTGGACACGCCCTTGACCTTGATGGGTCCAAGGGTGACGTTTTCAAGGATGGTCTTGTGGGCGAAAAGGTTGAACGACTGGAAAACCATTCCGACGTCGGCACGGAGCTTGGCCAGCTCCTTGCCTTCTTCCGGCAGGACTTTCCCGTCGATGCTGATGGTTCCGCCCTCGATGGTCTCCAGGCGGTTGATCGCCCGGCAGAGGGTGGACTTACCGGAACCCGAAGGTCCGATGACCACAACAACCTCGCCCTTGCGGACCTGGAGGTTGATGTCCTTCAGAACGTGCAGCTGGCCGTAATGCTTATTAACGGCGTTCAGGGAGACGAGGGCATCGCCGGGCACATGAGTAGTCATAGGAAAGAATCTAGCGAACAACGGTGGGTTATGACGCCAATCACCCCAAGTTCATGCCGATCGTGATTCAAGAGATACCTGGAGCCGGAGGTTAGCCTAGGGGAATGAGTACCAACGCTGATCCGGCCAAGACAACCCAGCCACGCCGCAAAGGGCCCCTTGAACTGCGCCGCAAGCAGGCTGCCGTGGAAATGTCCGACCAGCATCTGCTCGATACCAAGGGCCCCGGCCAGTTCGTCCACACCGACCCCTGGCGGGTCCTGCGGATCCAGAGCGAATTCGTCGAAGGATTCGGTGCGCTGGCGGACATCGGAAAGGCCGTCAGCGTTTTTGGTTCGGCCCGCACCAAGCCCGGCAGCAAGTACTACGAAATGGGCGTCGAAGTGGGGCGCAAGCTCGCCGAGGCCGGCGTGGCGGTTATTACCGGCGGCGGACCCGGATCCATGGAAGCGGCCAACCGGGGAACGGTGGAAGGCAACGGCGTCTCCGTGGGCCTGGGCATTGAGCTGCCCTTCGAGCAGGGCCTGAACCAGTGGGTGGACCTGGGCATCAACTTCCGCTATTTCTTTGCCCGCAAGACCATGTTCGTCAAGTACGCGCAGGGCTTTATCGTGCTGCCGGGCGGCCTGGGCACCCTGGATGAGCTGTTCGAGGCCATGGTCCTGGTCCAGACGCGGAAGGTGACGTCCTTCCCGATCGTGCTCCTGGGCGTCGAATTCTGGGGGCCGATGATCGAATGGATCCGGGGCACCCTGGTGGCCGAGGGAATGGTCTCGGAGAAGGACCTGGACCTGATCCAGCTCGTTGACGATCCCGCCGAAGCGGTGGACCGTGTACTTCACGTTGCCGTGACCCCCTCCTTGAACGGTGAGCAGAGGCCGGAGTAGTACAGGGACCACGGCCTGGTACGGTTCCGTGCCGTGGGCCGCGGACCGGCGGGATGGATCTGGCACGATGGGACAGTGAGTTTCTTTCTGGTATTCCTCGCCGTGGTCCTGGTAGCCGCGGTCCTGTGGGCCGGCCTGGGCCGGCGCTCCCGCGGCACCGGCGGTGCCGGGCTGCCTGCACTGCTGGGTGCCGGCCTCGAGGACCCGCCCGCAAACCTCCCACCGGTTTTGCTGCCAGCACACGCCGGACCTGAGGACGTGGACCAACTACGGTTCTCGCTGGGGCTGCGCGGCTACCGGATGGACCAGGTGGACCAGGTCCTGGAGGACCTGCGGGACCAACTCGCCGCCAGGGACCGGGAAGTGGCGGAGTCCGCAGTCGGCTGGCCGCGATGGAAGGCGACGTACCGGAACCGGATTCCGACGCCGGCCCCGCCGCCCCCGCGGACCCGGCACCGGCTGACCCGGGCACCTCCGCGGACGCGGACGAGGCCGCCCGCGGGACCGCCGTGCCGGGGACGGGCGGCCCGTGAGCACGGTGGACCGCCGCAGCCCCTTGGCGTCTGCCCACAGTGCCGCACTCCGGGCTGCTTCCGCCGTCCGCGGCTGGCCGTGGTGGATCCAAACCACTGTCCTGTATGGCGCCGCCCGCCTTGTCTCGGCGTGCATCTTCATGGCCGCCGCGCTCCACCAGGGCGTCAACCCCTGGTTCCCGCCGAAGCCGGACTACTGGAATTTCATCAACATCTGGGATGCCCGCTGGTACGCCCAGGTCATCGCCAATGGCTACCCTTCCGTGCTCCCCACGGACGCCGCCGGAAACGTGCAGGAAAACACGTGGGCCTTCTACCCGCTTTTTCCCGCGCTGGCCGGCGGGCTCAGCCGCCTCACCGGCATGAATTCCGCCGCCTCGCTGACCGTGATCGCCATGCTGGCCGGCTGGGGCGCCGCGTTGCTGGCCTACGTCCTGTTCCGGCAGAGGGCGGACCATGGCCAGGCGATGTGGGGCGTCGCGTTCTTTTCGACCTTTCCCGTTTCGGCCGTGCTGCAGGTGCCGTACGCCGAACCACTGTCCCTCCTGCTGCTTGCATGGGCCCTCCTGCTGGTGCTGCGCCGCCAATACCTGTGGGCCATGCCGGTGGTGTTCGTGCTGTGCCTGTCGCGGCCCGTGGGCGTGCCCTTCGCGGCCATGCTGGGCCTGCTGCTGGTCTGGCGCGCCGTGGACCGTCTCCGGGGCGGCACCGCGCCGGGAACGGAAGAAGAATCCCACTCGGTGCGGGACCTCGCGGCGCTGACTGGACTCACCGCCGTCGCAGGTGTGTCCGCACTGGTCTGGCCTGCTGCCGCGTGGGCCGCCACGGGTGACCCCGAGGCCTACACCAAGACCGAGACGGTCTGGCGGGGGCAGGACCTGGTGCCGTTCAAGCCCTGGTTCGATACCGGCGTCGAACTTTTCGGCCCCGTCCTTGGCCTGCTGGCGCCGTTGGTCTTCGTGGCGCTGTTCGGCGTGATGCTGTTCCTCCCCCGGTAGTGCGGCTCGGAGCCGAACTCCGGCTGTGGTGCGCCTGCTACATGGGCTACCTGCTGATGTTCCTCCACCCCCAGACCAGTACGTTCAGGATGCTGCTGCCCCTGTTTCCGCTGGCCCTGGGCGCCGTCTTCCTGTCCCGGTCCCGGGCCTACCGCGGGACCGTGGTGGCCATGTTCGTGCTGTTGCAGATCGTGTGGATCGTGTGGCTTTGGGCCTGGGCCCAGCTGCCTGGCGGCGGCGATTATCCGCCCTAGCAAAAGGGGCTTCAGTGCAGGTCAGGCCGGGAATGCCCGGTGCACGGAAATGTCCATCGATTAGCTACGTGCGGGTAAATCCGCGATAATAGTAAGTAAGCAAGGACACAAGCATCCAGAAAACGCGCAGCCTCGGCGGGGGAAGCACCACACCGCCACAGCCGCTTGATCGACATGCGGACCCAGCCCGCCCGGGCTGATCAGTCCTGGAACAAAATGGAGGGGAATTCCTCATGGCGGCTATGAAACCACGTACCGGCGACGGCCCAATGGAAGTCACCAAGGAGGGCCGCAGCCTGATCATGCGCGTCCCGCTCGAAGGCGGCGGGCGCCTCGTGGTCGAGCTGAACGCTGCCGAAGCAGCCAACCTCAAGGAATGCCTGGTAGGCGTTACCGAATAGTCGTGCCGGACAGGGTCCGCGGCCTCGCGCCGCGGGCCCTGTCCTGTTTCCGGCCTACTTCTTGACGGCGACCAGCAGGCCGTCGCCGGTGGGAAGCATCGCGGACGCCAGCCGGTCGTCGTCGCGGATTGCCCTTCCCACCTGGCGCAGCACCACCGTAGTGGCCTCGCGGCCGGCCGGGTTGGCCACCTTGTCCTTGTCCAGGGCGTCATTGATAATCAACAGGCCAGATCTCTTGAGGAGCCGGATGGCCTGCTCAACGTAGCCGGGCAGGCCGGGCTTGTCGGCGTCGATGAAGACCAGGTCATACGCACCGTCAGTAAGGCGCGGCAGGACATCTCCGGCACGGCCGGAGATAGTGCGGGTGCGGTTGGCAGGGCTGCCGGACTCCGTGAACGCCTCGCGGGCCGCGCGAAGGTGTTCGACGTCCACGTCAATGGTGGTCAGGACAGCGTGCGGGCCAAGGCCCCGAAGCAGGCACACGCCGGAGACACCGGCGCCGGTGCCGATCTCGACGGCGGTCTGCGCCTTGGACGCAGCAGCAAGGACCGTCAGGACCGCGCCGACACCAGGGCTGATGGCGCTCACACCCAATTCAAAGGAACGTTCCCGCGCCCGAAGCATGACCTCATCCTCAGCGGGCAGATCTTCTGCATAGGACCAGCTGCTGGACTTGTCGGCGCTCATGAATTATCGCTTTCTGGGCGTGAAGGGGGAATGTCCCCTTTAGCCTACTGTGTCCGGCCCTGCCGGCCCGGGAAGAGGCTGTTGCGCCGAAGGCTGAAGTTACCCTTCGGTCAGGAAATTCCCAGCCAAGTTTGACATGATTGGAATCCGCTCATCCAAAAGGTGACCGGCGCCGAATCAGAGATGTCAACAGTATCCGGGCGTTAGCATTCCACGAGGGGAGTGGACGATGTCATCTTTAGTTGTGGCACCTGTCCCTGCAGTCAACAATCCCGATGATGAGTGGGTCCGTCCCACCTGGGAAGAAGTGGTCACCAATCACTCCGCGAAGGTCTACCGGCTGGCCTACCGTCTGACCGGGAACAAGTTCGACGCCGAGGACCTCACCCAGGAGGTGTTCGTCCGCGTCTTCCGTTCACTGGAAAACTTCAAGCCGGGCACCCTCGACGGCTGGCTGCACCGCATTACCACCAACCTGTTCCTCGACCAGGCGCGCCGGAAGACACGCATCCGATTCGATGCCCTGGCGGAGGACGCCGAGTCGCGCCTGCCCGGCCGCGAACCCGGCCCCGAGCAGAGCTTCGAGCTGAACAACCTGGACCTCGATGTCCAGGCAGCCCTGGAGGAACTCCCGCCGGACTTCCGTGCCGCCGTCGTCCTCTGCGACCTCGAAGGCCTGTCCTACGACGAAGTGGCCGAGGCGCTCGGGGTCAAACTCGGCACCGTCCGTTCCCGTATCCACCGCGGAAGGACCATGCTGCGGGAAAAGCTGGCACATCGTGACCCGCGCCCGCAGCAGGGACGCCGCAAGCTCTCCATCCCGCGCATCGCGGGCATCCTCTGATCGGCGCATGAAGTCCCAGTTTCCTTTCGGCGGCAAGCACCAGCGCTCCGGCAGCCACCTCGAGGCCTGCCAGGAGTGTGCCGCCACTGTACGCCGGGAACGGCAATACCTTGAGCGGCTCCGCCAGGCGCCGGTCCCGCCCGCCAGTGACGACCTGACGGCACGGCTCCTGGCGCGCACCCACGAACTCGCGGCGCAGCCCGACGCCCCCGTGGGCCACACCGGAAGCCGGATGGCCGCCCGGGCCTTGGCGTTCACCGCAGGAGGGACCATGGCGGCAGCCGGCGTACTCGCCGTGGGGGCGTTCACCGCTGCGGGGGACCCGGTGGCGGGGGAACCCTCCGGAACGGAGGCGGCGTTTTCCCACGTCTCTTTGCAGACCCCAACCGACGGCCGCCCGCTGGATCCCGCCCAACTGGCCTCGCTGCGTACCGAAGGCTGGGCCTGCCCGGAACTGCAGGCCATGGGATTCCACCTCGAAACCGCACGGGCGGTGCTGCTGGAAGGACAACCGGCTGTGGAACTGCGCCTCACCGACGGCGCCCACCACGCCACCGTCACCGAACAGCACCCGTCCAACCCGGATTCCGGCACCTCGCAGGCATGGTCCATGTCCCCGGCGTCCGCGACCTACCGCACGGCCGGCCTCACCATCACCTACCGCTCGGACCTTCCCGCGGGGCAGGCCGATGACGCCCTTCCGATCCTCAAGAACGTCGCCGATGCCGCAACAGAGGGTGTTGCGGCCGCCGTTCCAGAACAGTCCGCAGGAAAGTCCGGGGAGCCGCTGGAATCACGGCTGGAGCGCGGCATCAACAAGATCGCAGCTCTGTTCACCCCGTGACGCGGACTGTTTCCACGTCAGCCGGACGGGAATCGTCACTGGCAGCCCGGAGAGGGTAATCTTCCTAAAGTGTTTGGTATCAACGGCCCGGAATTCATAATTCTGCTGATCATCGGAGTTCTCGTGATCGGCCCCCAACGGCTGCCCGAATATACCCAGAAACTGGCAAACCTGGTCAAGGAAGTGCGCCGGATGGCCTCCGGTGCCCGGGAGCAAATCAAGGAAGAAGTAGGCATCGACATCGACGATGTCGACTGGAAGAAGTACGATCCCCGCCAGTACGACCCCCGCCGCATCATCAAGGAAGCACTGTTCGACGACGACACCAAGCCCGTCAGCGCCGGAGCCCCGGCCGCGGTGGCTGCCGTATCCGGTGCGGCGGCGGTGGCCGACGCCGCCCCTGCCCGTCCTGAGCGGGTTGTGGAGCGGCTCGCCCCGGGCGAAACCGCTCCCTTCGACACCGAAGCCACCTAGGACGCTTGTCAGCGGGGCTGGAGCCCCAGCTTCATCCCGGCAAGGCCGCGCGGTGTGGCGGCAAGCCGCTCAGCAATACCTGCCAGCGCCACGCCTGCCGCGGAATCGGGCTTACCAAGCACGATCGGAACCCCGGCGTCACCGCCCTCGCGGAGTTGGATGTCCAGTGGAATCTGGCCCAGCAGGGGCACCGGAACGCCGAGCGTGGTGCTGAGCCGCCCGGCAAGGACCGTGCCGCCGCCGCTTCCGAACAGTTCCATCCGGCCACCGCCGGGCATGTCCAGGTACGACATGTTCTCAATGACACCGGCGATCTTCTGGCCGGTCTGGGTCGCGATCGCACCGGCGCGTTCGGCTACGTCCGCCGCCGCGGCCTGGGGCGTGGTGACCACCAGGATCTCCGCCTTGGGCAGCAACTGCGCCACCGAAATGGCGATGTCCCCGGTCCCCGGGGGAAGGTCCAGGAACAGGGCGTCCAGGTCGCCGAAGTAGACGTCCGTGAGGAATTGTTCCAGAGCCCGGTGCAGCATGGGTCCCCGCCAGGCGACAGGCTGGTTCCCGGTGACGAACATGCCGATGGAGATGACCTTCACGCCGTAGGCAACCGGGGGAAGGATCATGTCATCCACCTGGGTGGGAGCCTGGGAGATGCCCATCAAGGCGGGGACGGAGAACCCGTAGACGTCCGCGTCCACGATGCCCACCCGCAGGCCCCGGGCAGCCAGGGCAGTGGCAAGGTTCACGGTCACCGAGGATTTTCCCACCCCGCCCTTGCCGCTGGCCACCGCATAGACCTTGGTCAGCGATTCGGGCTGGTTGAACGGGATGGTGCGTGCGCCGCCGGGGCCGCGCAGCTTCTCCTTGAGGGCATCCCGCTGGGCCTGGTCCATGACCTTCAGGTCGACGTCGACGGCGGTGACACCGGGGACCGCGGACAGGGCCTTGCGGGCATCGGCGGTGATCGTGTCCCGCAGCGGGCAACCCGCGATGGTGAGCAGGACAGCGACGGTGGCCCGGCCGTCGTCGGACACCTGGACGGAGTCCACCATCCCCAGTTCGGTGATGGGCCGGCGGAGCTCAGGGTCGATAACGGTTGCCAGGGCGCGGGTGACGGCCTGGAGCAGCGGGGAGTTGGCGGATGGTGCCGGATCCATGGGGGCGCTCACGTGGCGGGCCTCGGCTTTCGTGCTGGTGCGGCGAAGTGCAGCCGGATGATCCGGCCTAGCGTTCGTTGGTGGAATGGCCGGGCTTGACCCGGGGGATCTGCTGGGTGCGCGGGCCACGCTGCCGGTCCCTCTGCTCACGGAGTTTGTCCTTGACCTTGTCCCGTGGTGACTCATGGGAACCGGGGCCCGAGTCGTCGTGGGTCCGGAGTTCCTCCTGCGCTTCCAACATGTCCTCCAGGAGTGAGCGCAGCTCTGCCCTGACATAGTCACGGGTGGCTACTTCACGCAGCGCGATCCGCAGGGAGGCCAGTTCCCGGGTGAGGTACTCGGTGTCGGACAGGTTGCGTTCGGCGCGCTGCCGGTCCTGCTGCAGGGAGACGCGGTCGCGGTCGTCCTGGCGGTTCTGCGCAAGCAGCAGCAGGGGTGCCGCGTAGGAAGCCTGCAGCGACAGCATCAGGGTCAGCAGGGTGAAGCCAAGGTCCCTCGAGTCGAACTGCCACTCGACGGGCGCCCAGGTGTTCCAGCCCAACCAGAAGATGCAGAACACCGTCATGTAAACCAGGAACTGCGGCGTGCCCATGAACCGGGCAAAACCCTCGGTGGCGTGCCCGAATGCGTCCGGATCCGGCTTGAACTTGGGCAGGATCCGCTGACGGGCGCTTAGGGGTGTGTCGAGGCTGCCTTTTGATTCCGCGTTGGCCAGGTTCCGCTGGCTGGGGTTCTTCGGGGCGCTGTTATCAGCCAATGCGGCCACCGAGCTTTCTTATCGGGGCTTCGCCATCATGGGCGCGCCAGTCGTCCGGCAACAAGTGATCCAATACGTCATCAACAGTCACCGCCCCCACAAGCCGGCCGGCGTCGTTGACCACCGGGAGGGAGTTGAGGTTGTAGGTGGCCAGGGTCCGGGCCACCTCACTGATGTGGGCTTGGTCGGACAGCGGCTCGAGGTTCTTGTCCACCAGGTTGCCCAGCGCCTCGAACGGCGGGAAACGGAGCAGTTGCTGGATGTGCACCACGCCCAGGAAGCGGCCAGTGGGGGTCTCGAGCGGCGGCCGGGCGATAAAGATCGACGATGCCAAGGCGGGGAGAAGCTCCTCCCGCCGCACGTGGGCCAGGGCTTCGGCCACGGTGGCTTCCGGCGGCAGGATGACCGGCACAGGAGTCATGAGGCCGCCGGCCGTATCCTCGTCGTATTCGAGCAGGCGGCGGACGTCGTCGGCGCCTTCGGGTTCCATCAGTTGGAGGAGTTCCTCGGCCTGCGCGGAGGGGAGTTCGCCCAGAAGGTCGGCGGCGTCGTCGGGGTCCATTTCCTCAAGGACGTCGGCGGCGCGCTGGACATCCAGCGCGGAGAGGATTTCCACCTGGTCGTCCTCGGGAAGCTCCTGGAGGACGTCGGCCAGCCGCTCGTCCTGCAGTTCGCTGGCCACCTCGAACCGGCGCTTGTCGCTCATCTCCTGCAGTGCCTCGGCAAAGTCTGCGGGCTTGAGGTCTTCGTGGTTGGCCACGAACTGCGTGGCGGCCTGCGGCTCGGTGCGTGGTCCCTGCTGGGCGTCCGCCCAGTCAATGATCAATGTTTCGTTGCGGCGCAAACGGCTCAAGGGGGACAGCGAGTGGCCGCGCCGGACAAACAGCTTGCTGACGAACCAGTCGCGGGACCGGTGCTGGTCGATGGCGATGTCCTCGATGGTGGCGTCGCCGCTGCCGTCGCGGAGGGTCACCCGCCGGTCGAACATCTCCGCCACCACCAGTGTTTCGGCACCGCGCTGTTCGAACCGGCGCAGGTTGACAAGGCCGGTGCAGATAATCTGGGTCTGGTCGATCGAGGTGATGCGCGTCATGGGCACGAAGACACGCTTCTTGCCCGGAACTTCCACCACGATACCCACCACGTGGGGGGCTCCCTGGGTCCCGCGGGACAGCACAACAACATCGCGCAGCCGGCCCAGGCGGTCACCCAAGGGGTCGAAGACATCCAGGCCCAGGAGGCGTGCCACGAAGACACGGGTAGGTGTTGTGCTCACCACTACAGGCTACCGAGTCTGCTCTCTTTTAGCTGAATTTACAGGCGGCACCCATCTTGATGGGCAAGAATGGGTGTATGTCCAACATTTTTGGTGCTCCCAAGACCGGCGGCCCCACCGGACCGGATGACGCCCGGGCCGTACCCACCGGTGACACCGTAGGGTCCTACACCTCCTACCTCGATGCCCAGAAGGCGGTCGACTACCTCGCGGACCAGCAGTTCCCGGTCCAGATGGTCTCGATCGTGGGCAACGAACTGAAGATGGTGGAGAGGGTGACGGGCCGTTTGAGCTACCCCCGGGTGGCCCTTTCCGGAGCACTGAGCGGCATGTGGTTCGGCCTCTTTGTGGGCGTCATGCTGTCCTTCTTCGCGCCCTCGCCCGGCTACTTCTCGATCATGACGTCGGTGCTGATGGGTGCGGCCTTCTTCATGCTGTTCGGCATCGTCACCTACGCCATGCAGCGCGGCAAGCGGGACTTCACCTCCACCAGCCAGGTGGTGGCCACGAACTATGACGTCATCGTGGCCCCCGAGGCAGCCCATGAGGCCCGGCGCCTGCTGCAGCAGCTGCCGATGTCCCGCTCCGACGCGGCGTCCGGACACGGCCCGTATACGCAGCATGACTACTACAACCAGCCGAACCAGCAGCAGCACCAGCCGGGGCAGGAACAGCAGCCCGGCCAAGGACCGGCCAGGCCGGCCGGGTGGAACGACCCCTACGGCCAGCGGCCCACTGCTGCTCCAGGGCACGAAGGCCACGGCTCCCCGGGCGCCGGAAGCCAGCAACAGGCCGGACAACAGTACGACGACGGGCAGCAGCCGGCACAGCCGGTCCGAACCGTGCGGTACCCCGACCTGCCGGACGGCCGGCCGCAGTACGGGGTCCGGCTTCCGCAGGGCCCCGCGACTGACGCCGCGCAGCACGGCGCAGCCGCTCCGGAACACCCCCACGAGCCGGCCGCCCAATCCGCGGCGGGCCCCAACCCGGAGCACAACCCAGGGCAGTACGGCCAGGACGAGGACACCCACCGGGGCGGCAACGGACAATAGGTCTCCCGGCTCCGCAGACACTCCGGCCTTCCTGGCGGCACGCGCAGGATGACGGCGATACAAAAGAGCGTGGCCACCGGACTCAGTCCGGTGGCCACGCTCTTTTCCGTGTGTGCCCGTGTCAGGCTTCTTCGGTCCGGTAAATGCCGGCCATCCAGGTCTCGACGTCTTCAACCTTGCGGGGCAGGGCGGCGCTGAGGTTGACGGGGCCGTCGGCGGTCATGAGGATATCGTCCTCGATCCTGACGCCGATGCCACGGTATTCTTCGGGGATCGCCAGGTCTTCCGCCTTGAAGTAGAGGCCCGGTTCAATCGTGAAGACCATGCCTTCGCTGAGGATGCCGTCCAGGTAAAGTTCCCGCTTGGCCTGGGCGCAGTCGTGCACATCCAGGCCGAGGTGGTGGCTCGTTCCGTGCGGCATCCAGCGGCGGTGCTGTTGGCCCTCGGGGCTGACCGCTTCCTCCACGCTGACCGGCAGCAGGCCCCATTCGGCGAGTCGTTCGGCCAGGACCGTGGTTGCCGCGGTGTGGATGTCGCGGAATTTCGTGCCAGGCTGCGCCGCGGCGAAGCCTGCATCCGCCGCGTCCAGGACTGCCTCGTAGACCTTGCGCTGGACAGCGGTGAAAGTGCCATCGGCCGGGATGGTACGGGTGATGTCCGCAGTGTAGAGCGAGTCCGCCTCAACACCGGCGTCCAGGAGCAGGAGGTCGCCTGCGTGGACCCGGCCGGTGTTGCGGGTCCAGTGCAGCACGGTGGCGTTGTTGCCGGAGGCCGCGATGGTGTCGTAGCCCAGTTCGTTGCCCACCTCGCGGGCGCGGGCGAAGAACGCACCCTCCACCACACGTTCGCCCCGGGCATGCGTCAATGCACGGGGGAGGGCCTTCACAACTTCCTCGAATCCCTCAACCGTTGCGGACACGGCGATCTTCATCTGCTCGATTTCCCACTCGTCCTTGAGCAGGCGCAGTTCGGAGAGCGCTTCGCTGAGCTTCTCGTCTAGGGCGTCCAGGGCCTCAAGGTCCAGATTCTCCGGATCCTTCGCCGTGTTGTACCGGGCCGTATCCACCAGGGCGTCGATGTTTTCGTCCACCTTGCGGACCAGGCGGATGGAGATTCCACCGATCTCGGGAGCGCCGACGTCCTTGGTGATGGCTGTTTCGAGCTGGTCGATGTGCGCGGTGGGCAGCCCCAGGCGGGCCTGGAACTCTTCGAGGGTGGGGCGTGCCCCGATCCAGAACTCGCCGGAGCGGGAATCGGCGTAGAACTGTTCGGTGTCCCTGCCCGCCAACGGCCGGAAGTACAGCGTGGCGCGGTGGTTGCCGCCGTCGTCGCCGTTTCCTTCCTCCACCGGGTCGAGGATCAGGACAGCGTCCGGCTCGTGGTCCAGGCCGAGGCCGGTCAGGTGGGCGAAGCCGGAGTGCGGGCGGAAGCGGTAGTCGCAGTCGTTGGAGCGGACCTTTGGCGGTCCGGCGGGGATGACCAGCCGTTCGCCTTTGAACTGGGCGGAGATTGCCTTGCGCCGGGTTGCGGCGTAGCCGGCGACGGCGTCGCGCTGGGGGAGTTCCTGGCTGGACGGCGCCCAGTTGCTGGCCATGAAGGCCTTGAAAGCGTTGGAACTGGGCCGCTGCGAGCGGTTGTTGACGCGCTCCTCCAGCGGCTGGGAAGCAGAGTTCTGGGTGTTATCGGCATCGTTCACGGCACCATCGTCTCACCAGCGTCGCGGCTAAGCGAACAGGCTCCGGTGCCGAAGGGGCGCGGTCCACTAGTCTGGACAAGTGAGGATTGACCTGCATGCCCACTCCAATGTCTCCGATGGGACAGAGCCGCCCGCCGACGTCATGGCCTCCGCCGCGCGTGCGGGCCTGGACGTGGTGGCCTTGACGGACCATGATTCCACCGCGGGTTGGGCCGAGGCGGCCGCGGCCGCCGTCACGCACGGCGTGGCCTTGGTTCCCGGCATGGAAGTCTCCTGCCGGACCGCGGAAGGCATCAGCGTGCACCTCCTGAGCTACCTGCACGACCCGACCCATCCAGGCCTGCTGGAGGAGATCACCAAGGCCAAGGACTCGCGCCTGACCCGGGCCGAACGGATGGTGACCATCCTGGCCGAGGACTACCCCCTGACATGGGATGACGTGATCCACCACGTGGCCCCGGGCGCCACCCTGGGCCGGCCGCACATCGCTGATGCCCTGGTGGCTGCAGGGGTGGTGGAAGACCGTTCCGAGGCGTTCGCTTCGATCCTCACCTCCCGGTCCCGCTACTTCATCCCGCACTACGCACCGGACCCGGCGACCGCCGTCGAACTTGTCCGTGCCGCGGGAGGCGTGCCGGTGTTTGCCCACCCGGTGGCGTCGGCCCGGGGCCGGATCGTGGGGGAGCGGACCTACCGGGAGATGATCGACGCCGGACTGGCGGGATTGGAGATCGACCACCGGGACAATCCGGAGGAGGGGCGGGCGTTTTTGCGCAAGCTCGCCGCCAAGCACGGCCTGCTGGTCACCGGCTCGTCCGACTACCACGGTACGGGCAAGCCCAATCTGCTCGGCGAGAACGTCACTGCCCCCGGAATGCTGGCGCGGATCGAGGAACTGGGCACCGGATCCGCGGTCATCCGCCCCTGATCACTTCGGCGCGTCAGGTGGGCTGGTACACGGCCAGGGTGGCGTGGGGACCGAGCCGTTTGGCCATGATGTCGATCGCGGGCTGGTTCTGGTCCACGCACACGAACTTCCGGCCAAGCTTGGCGGCCACTGCACCCAGGGTGCCGGAGCCTGCGAAGAAGTCCAGGCACCAGTCGCCGGGGCGGGACGAGGCGGCCACGATCCGGCGGACCAGCCCTTCCGGCTTCTGGGTGGGGTACCCGGTCTTTTCCTTGCCGGTGGGCGAGACGATGGTGTGCCACCAGACGTCGGTAGGCAGCTTGCCCAGTTCGCGCTTGGCCGGCGTCACCAGTCCCGGGGCCATGTAGGGTTCGCGGTCCACCTCGGCGCTGTCGAAGTGGTACTTGGCCGGGTTCTTGACGTACACCAGGATGTTGTCGTGCTTGGTGGGCCACCGGTTCTTCGCCCGGGCGCCGTAGTCATACGCCCAGATGATTTCGTTCAGGAAGCACTCCCTGCCGAAGATGGCGTCCAGCATCACCTTGGCATAGTGCACCTCGCGGTAATCCAGGTGCAGGTACAAGGTGCCGTCGTCGGCCAGCAGCCGCCACGCCTCCACCAGCCGCGGTTCCAAGAAGGACCAGTAGTCGCTGAACGCGTCGTCGTAGCGGTGAAGTGCGCCCTTGATGGTGTCGTAGGAACGGCCCTTGAAACCCACCCGGTCCCCGCTGCCTTCAGCGTTGGCCACCATCCGGGTTTCCTGCCGCTGCTGCGGCCTGCCCGTGTTGAAGGGCGGATCCACATAGATCAGCGTGAAGGCGCCGTCCGGCAGTGTTGGGAGGTAATCCGCGTTGTCCGCGTGCACCACCAGGCTGCCGCCGTCCGGCGCCCAAACAGTGTCTGTCATCGACGCAGTTAGCCCTCGGAGCTGCCGGGCTGGCCGCCCTTGTCCGCGGCGCCAACCACTTCGCCGTTGCGGCGGCGGGTGCGGGTCCGGGGACGGCGGGTGCGCGAGGACTGGTCGCCGTCGGCCGCGGGGGCGGCTGCGTCGGCGGCAGGGGCGGCGGAGTCGGAGGTACGACGACGGCGCTCACCGGAGCGGGCGGAGTCCCGGCCGCCGGCCTTTCCGCCGTCGTCCTTTCCACGTCCCCGGCCGTCGCGGTCGCGGGAACGGGAGGCGTCCCGGCCGCCGCGGCTGTTCTTCTTGCCGGTTTCACCCAAGTCCTCAAGCACCTCGGCGTCAACGCCGGCCAAGGTCCGCTTGTCGCGCGGAAGGCGTCCCTTGGTGCCCTCGGGGATGTCGAGGTCGCTGTAGAGGTGCGGTGAGGAGGAGTAGGTTTCCACGGGCTCGGGGACGCTCAGGCCCAAGGCCTTGTTGATCAGCGCCCAGCGCGGCATGTCATCCCAGTCGACGAACGTGACCGCAGTGCCCTTGTTGCCGGCGCGGCCGGTGCGGCCCACCCGGTGCAGGTAGATCTTTTCGTCCTCGACGCACTGGTAGTTGATCACGTGGGTGACATCGTCCACGTCGATGCCGCGGGCAGCGACGTCTGTTGCCACCAGCACGTCCACTTTGTTGTTGCGGAACGCGCGGAGCGCCTGCTCACGTGCGCCCTGGCCCAGGTCGCCGTGGATGGCTGCCGCGGCGAAACCGCGGTCCACCAGTTCCTCGGCCACCTTGGCGGCGGTGCGCTTGGTCTTGGTGAAGATGATGGTCCGGCCACGGCCCCGGGCCTGCAGGATGCGCGCCACCACCTCGGTCTTGTCCATGCTGTGTGCACGGTAGATGAGCTGGCGGATGTCGCGCTTGGTGAGGCCTTCATCATCCGGATCGGCTGCCCTGATGTGGGTGGGCTGGGTCATGTAGCGGCGCGCCATCGCGATGACGGGGCCGGGCATGGTTGCCGAGAACAGGAGCGTCTGGCGGACAGCCGGGGTTCCGGCGATGAGGGTCTCAACGTCCGGCAGGAAGCCAAGGTCCAGCATTTCGTCGGCTTCGTCGAGGACCACGAGCTTGACGTTCTTCAGGCTCAGGTGCTTCTGCTTGTACAGGTCGATCAGGCGCCCCGGGGTGCCAACTACTACTTCGACGCCCTGCTGGAGTGCTTCAACCTGGGGCTCGTAGGCACGGCCACCGTAGATGGTGGTGATCCTGGCGTTGCGCTTGCGGGAGGCCGTCTGGAGGTCGTTGGCCACCTGCACCGCCAACTCGCGGGTGGGGACGATGACCAGGGCCTGCGGGGCGCCCGGGACGGCCAAATTGGCGTAGCCGGGGTCGTCCTGTCCGATGACCCGCTGCAGAGCCGGGATGCCGAAGCCCAGGGTCTTGCCGGTGCCGGTCTTGGCCTGGCCAATGATGTCGTGGCCTGCCAGTGCCACCGGCAGGGTCATGGCCTGGATGGGGAAGGGGTGCGTGATCCCGGCGTCGGCCAGGGATTCGACGATGTCCGCGCGGACGTTGTAGTCGGCAAAAGACTTCTCCGCGATCTCGTGCGGCGTCTCGTCCGAAATGATGGTCTCTTCCGGCTCGATGGTCTCGGTGCCGGACGCATCGGTCAGGAGCTGGTGGGTATGCAATTCACTCACGGGGAGTTTCCTTATTCATTTGGGCAATGGCGCTGCCTGCTCAACGGGCCGGCCAGTCCTGGCCGTTCCGGAGCACGCTCGGGCGCGCAAGCTAATCCAGTGGAAGCCGATCGCGGGCTATCTAATGCTGGCACTGGTGACCAACGGGCAAATCTCAAGATCGCGTAGGGGCGGGCTTGTTGGTTTCAAATCAAGGAAATCAACGACCGGGCATCCAGTTCTACCTTCCCAGTCTAGCCGTACAGGGGCGAAATCCCCGTGTTGCCCGTTCCTGCCGCGTCCGCCGGGCCCTATGGAACCAGCTCGAAGTGGACCTGCCGGGTGGTGATGTCGGAGGACAGCAGCCGGACGCGCACCTTGGTACCGGAGGTCAGCTCGCCGGCGCAGCGTGCCGTGACCGCCGGTTCGGCGATCTGGATGATCCCGGAGCTGCCGTTCCCGTTGCCGTTTTTCGCGGACGCGTTGCAGTTCCCGTTCTTGGCCGATCCGTTGCCGTTCCCGTTCTGGGGTTTGGACCCGGAAATCACGATCGCGTCGAATTCCTGGCCGATGTGGTTCAGCAGCAATGCCGCCTCCACCGTGTCCAGCGCCATCCGCTCCATCCGCGACGCCAGCTGGTCGGAACCGGCCATGATTCCCGGCAGCAGCGGCAGCGCCTCCCGTACCCAGCCCGGAACGTCACCGCCGTTGCTGAGGGCCTCGCAGATCACCAGCACGAAGCGGTCCACCAGCCGGCGCAGCGGGGCGGTGGTGTGGGCGTAGGCGGCGCCGATGGCGGACTGGATGCCGTCGTCCGGGACTGTCCCGTCAAACGCTGTATAGGACGCGCCCCGGAACAGCATCCCGGCCGAATGCATGATGGCCAGCTGGCGGGGATCGGTGGGGTCCAGCGACCGCAGGTACTCGCCGTAGCTGACTTCGCCGTCCCACGGCCTGCCCAGCACCTCGGTCTGCAGCCGGAAATGCCTCAGCGACCGCTCATCCGGGGCAGGCATGGTGCGCAGGATGCCCACCTTGCCTTCCAGCATGAGCTGGGCGGCCGCCATCCCCGTCATCAGCGAAATCTGCGCGTTCCAGTCCTCCACGGGAAGCTGCGGGGCGGCGTCGATCCGGTAGCCGCCGTCGGGCAACTGAACGATCTCCTGCTCCGGCATGTTGAGGCTGGCGCCCCCGCGCGCCCGCTCCAGCGCCACCCGTTTCAGCCCCACTTCCCGGAGCAGTTCCAGCACGGGGGAGCGGTGCCGGCGTCGAGGGCGGCCTGTGCACCTTTGTAGCTGAGCTTGTCGCGGCTGCGGATCCGCGCCCGCCTGACGCCGACGGACATCACCGCTGCGTCGGCGTCGAGCGTGAACTCCCAGACGAAAGCCGAACACTCCTGGCCCGGCAGCAGGCTCCCGGCCCCTTCGCTGATGACCTCCGGGTGAAGCGGGATCCGGCCGTCGGGGGCGTAGAACGTCTGTCCGCGGCGCCGGGTCTCAGCATCCAACGGACCACCCGGTGCAACAAAGGCAGGAACGTCGGCGATCGCGTAGAGCACCCGGTAGCCGCTCCCGTCCGGCTCGATGAACACGGCTTGGTCCAGGTCGGTGGACGAGGCGGGGTCGATGGTCACGAACGCGACGGCGGTCAGGTCATAGGACGGCAGCTTCAGGGCCGCCACGGCGGCGCGGGCGTCCTCCACTGCCGCTGCCGGATAAGGCCCCGGCAGTTCGAGTTCTGCCCGCAACGCACCCAGTGCCTCTTCCAGTGCGTTCCGATGGTCGCGGACATTGGGAGCCAACCGATGATGTGACACAAAAGTCAGCGTAACTCCAAGTCCTGGGTTTTACGCAGGCCCGGGGCCGGCAGCGTCCAGCGCGTCGAGCAGGGAGGCTGCAGCGGCCGCGGGATCCGCCGCCTCGGTGATGGCACGGACCACCACGATCCTTCGTGCACCTGCCTCCGCCACCTGGTGCACATTCCCGTGGTCGATGCCCCCGATGGCAAACCACGGCACCGGGCTGGGTACCTCCGCGGCGGCCTTGGCGGCGTACTTCACCAGGGCAAGCCCGACGGCGGTCCGGCCGGGTTTGGTGGGCGTGGCCCAGACAGGTCCCACGCAGAAGTAGTCCAGGTGGGAAGGCCCGGCAGCGGCGGAGAGGGCGGCATCCACCTGGTCCGGGCTGTGGCTGGACAGCCCGATGGCCGCATTACCGTTGACCAGCGTCCGGGCCGCAGCCAACGGGAGGTCCTTTTGGCCGATGTGGAACACCGGTGCGCCGGACAGCACCGCGATGTCGGCCCGGTCGTTGACGGCCCACAGCCGCCCGTGACGCACCGCCGCCTCCTTCAAGACCGCCAGCAGGTCCAGTTCCTCGGCGGCCTCGATGCTCTTGTCGCGCAACTGGATGATGTCCACGCCCCCGGCGAACGCGGCATCCACGAACCGGGCAAAGTCGCCGCGGTCCCGGCGCGCATCCGTGCAGAGGTACAGTCTGGCCGCCCCGAGGGCAGGAAAGGAGGAGGGGGACATATTCATGCCTGCCAGCCTAGTTCCTCTAAACTGGGCTGGTACTGCGGGAGCCCGCGGCAGCTGTCACAAAGCGCCGGGCTGAGAGGGCTTTGGAGCCGACCGCTTGACCTGATCCGGCTAATACCGGCGTAGGGAAGGAACCGCACCATGACCAGCACCAGGAACTGCCGGCCCGGGCCTGGCGATGACGCCATCCGGGCCGACGTCGCCGTCATCGGCGCGGGGGTGGTGGGACACGGAATCGCCTGGGAGATCCAGCGCTCCGGCCGTTCCGTCGCGCTCATCGATGACGCGCCCGGCGCCGGCGCCAGCTGGGCCGCTGCCGGCATGCTGGCCCCCGTCAGCGAGCTGCACTACCAGGAAGAGGACCTCCTGGAGCTCATGCTCGACGCATCCTCCCGCTGGCCCGGCTTCGCTGCCGGCGTCGCCGCCGCAGCCGGAACCGGGACCGGTTACTTGACGACACCCACCCTCGCGGTCGGTGTGGACGCTGCCGACCGGCGGGCGCTGATGGACCTGCGCGCAGTGCAGCAGGCCAGCGGCCTGGAGGTGGCACCGTTGACCGTGCGTGAAGCCCGCAGCCGCGAACCCTTGCTGAGCCCGGGGATCTCATGCGCGCTGGACACCCCGGCCGACCACCAGGTGGACCCGAGGAAGCTGATAGCGTCAGTGCGCCTGGCGCTCGCCGCAGCGGCACGGGAAACCCCGACGTTGGCGGTTGCCGGTGCCACGGAAGGTTTTGCCGTCCCGGAGCGGGCGGCCGGACTGCTGTGGAAGGACGGGACGGTGGCCGGCGTCCGCCTTGGGAGCGGCAGCATGGTCCTGGCGAGGGAAACGGTCGTGGCCAACGGCCTGCACGCGGCGTCCCTTGACGGCTTGCCCCACGGCCTTGACCTGCCGCTGCGGCCGGTGCACGGGGACATCCTCCGGCTTTCCGTGCCGCAGCACCTGCGCCCGCTGGTGACGGCCACGGTGCGCGGGGTGGTCCACGGGATCCCGGTGTACATCGTCCCCCGGGAGGATGGCACGGTGGTCATCGGCGCCTCCCAGCGGGAGGACGCGCTTTCCGACGCCGTGAGCGCCGGCAGCGTGTACCAACTGCTCCGTGACGCCCAGGCACTGGTTCCCGCTGTCGCCGAACTTGAACTGCTGGAATGCACCGCCCGGGCGCGCCCCGGGACCCCCGACAATGCACCCTTGCTGGGCCGGGTTGCGGCGTCCTTGGGATCCGGGGGCCGAGCGGACGGGCACGTGCCGGGGCTGATCATCGCGACCGGTTTCTTCCGGCACGGGGTGCTGCTCACGCCCTCCGCCGCCGCCATCTGCACAACACTGCTGGACGGGGCCGTCGATCCCCGCTGGGCGCCGTTCAGCCCGGACCGCTTTTCCGGGTCGGCCGTGGCCGTCCCCAGCCCCCACATGAAGGAGACAGCGTGAATATCACCCTCAACGGAAACCCGCACTCGGTGGCCGACGGCGCTTCCATCACCACGCTCGTCAGCCAGGTCACCGGGCGGCCGCTGGCCCCCAACGGCCAGGCGACGGACGGCAGGAAATTGGGCGTCGCCGTCGCCCACAACGCCCAGGTGGTGCCGCGCAGCCAGTGGTTCGGTACCGCGCTCGCCGACGGCGACGACATCGAACTCGTTACCGCAGTACAAGGAGGCTGACACCATGACCGAAACCGGCACCATCAACACCGCAAGCCAAGCCGCAGGGGACACCCTGGTGATCGACGGCGTCGCCCTGGGATCCCGGCTCATCATGGGCACCGGCGGTGCGCCCAGCTTGGACGGACTGGGCGCCGCGCTCCTGGCCTCCGGCACGGCACTGACCACGGTGGCCATGCGGCGCTACTCACCAGCGGAAACCGGCTCGCTGTTCCAGCTGCTGGTGGACCACGGGATCAAAGTCCTGCCCAACACCGCCGGCTGCTTCACCGCCCGGGACGCTGTCCTTACCGCGGAACTGGCCCGGGAAGCCCTCGAAACCGACTGGGTGAAGCTGGAAGTCATCGCCGACGAACAGACCCTGCTGCCGGACGCCGTGGAACTCGTTGAGGCCACCGAGCAACTGGTCAACCGCGGCTTCAAGGTCTTTGCCTACACCAACGACGACCCCGTGCTGGCGCTGCGGCTGGAAAATCTTGGTGCCACCGCCGTCATGCCGCTCGGCGCACCGATCGGCACCGGTCTGGGCATCCTGAACCCGCACAACATCGAACTCATCGTCTCCCGGGCCTCGGTCCCCGTGGTCCTGGACGCGGGCATCGGTACGGCCTCCGACGCCGCCCTGGCCATGGAGCTGGGCTGCGACGCCGTCCTGCTGGCGACGGCCGTGACGCGGGCGCAGAATCCGGCGCTGATGGGCGAAGCTTTCAAGCACGCCGTGATTTCCGGCAGGTTGGCGAGGGCCGCCGGACGCATCCCGCGCCGGGAACACGCCCTGGCCTCATCGGCGATGGAGGGCCGGGCCGAGTTCCTCTAGCAGTTAATAAGGCTGTGGCCACCACCCGGACGGGTGGTGGCCACAGCCTTACTCAGGGTCGGTTCAGCTCCGCAGGACCGCGTTCAGCCGTTCCGTGTCATGGCGTGTCCGGGTGCGGCCCAGGTAGACGACGGCGGCAACGGCCGCAGCGATGCCCAGGACGATGGGCAGGACCCAGGGGAGCCACGTCAAACCCGGAAGATAGCCGAAACCTGCCGTCATGAGGATGATCCACGCCATCGCCGCGACGCCCACGGCGATCCCGGCGGGCACGCCCGCGCCGTACCTGGAATGGCGTTTGTCATTGGCCCAGACGATAAACCCGGCGGCGAGCGTGGCCAGCACCACGATGGTCAGCGACAGCATGGATCTCCTTGGAACGTGCGGTCAGCCTAGAACTGGCCGAAACCTACGCGGCGGACCTCTTCAGCGCCGATTTCCACATAGGCCAGCGCGCTGCCGGGAACAATGATCAGGCGTCCCTTGTCATCCTTCAGGCGCAACTGGGTGCCGTCGTTGATGGCTTCACCAACAGTCTTGGCCACCGTCTCAGCATCCTGGTCTGATTCGAGCACGATCTCGCGGCCAACGTTTTGAACGCCGATCTTAATTTCCAAGGGGGCCTCCCAGCCTGGTTCGTCGATGATGTCTTATTTGTAGTCTAGGACTCTTTGGGGAAGCGAGAGATTCCGCGCCAAGCTAAACGGTAGATGAGGTCGCTGGCCACGTTGAGGTCCAGGTTGCCGTCCGTTTCCAGCCAATACCGGGCGCTGACCTGCGCCATCCCGGCAAGGCCGCGGCCCAGGAAGCTCCGCCTCCAGGTGGGGGAGCTTGGTGTCCTCGGCAATGACCCGGGCGATGGCGTCGGCGAAGGTCCGATTGAAGGTCTCCAGCCTGGAGCTGACATCCGGATCGTTAATCAGGTCCGATTCGAACACCAGACGGTGCGCCTGGTCGTCGTTGGCGATGAAGTGGAAGTAGGCGCGCATGACGGCCTGCACGCGCTCGTCGTTGTCCGTGGTGGAGTTCAACGCCCCCAGCATCAGCTCTGTCAGCGACGTCAGATGGCTTTCCAGCAAGGCCAGGTAAAGCTCACGCTTGGACGGGAAGTGCTGGTACAGGACGGGCTTGCTCACGTGGGCAGTCTCTGCAATTTCGTCCATCGCGGCCCCGTGGTAGCCGTTCGCAACGAAGACTTCCTGGGCGGCTGCAAGCAACTGCGCACGGCGCTCGTCCCGGGGCAGCCTGGCGGACCGCTGGCCTGCGGGGCGGGAGGGAGTTTGCGGTTCGGCCGCGGGCGGGCGGTCAGCCCGTGCTTCAGGGACCACAGTTGGCCTTCTTTCCATTGCAGTTACATTCACTTTACTGCGGGGTAATATGACCCGGCGGTATCCCGGGGCATACATTGAAGTATGGCTTCGACGTTCACCGCAAATGTTTCAACCCCTTCGCTGGATCCGCTGGTGGAACCGGCGGCCGCCCTGACGTCCGCCGAGGTGGAACGCTACTCCCGGCACCTGATCATTCCCGAGATCGGCGCACTGGGGCAGCGGCGGCTCAAGAACGCCAAAGTGCTGGTCATCGGAGCCGGAGGCCTCGGTTCACCAGCGCTGCTATACCTTGCCGCGGCAGGGGTGGGCACGCTGGGCATCATCGACGACGACGTGGTGGACCTGAGCAACCTGCAGCGCCAGGTCATCCATGGCGTGCAGGATGTGGGACGGCCCAAGATCGAGTCGGCCCGCGACGCCATCGCCGCCCTGAACCCGCTGGTGGACGTCCGGCTCCACAACGTGCGCCTGGATTCGGGTAACGCCCTCGAACTGTTTGCGGACTACGACCTGATCCTGGACGGCGCTGACAACTTCGCCACCAGGTACCTGGTGAACGATGCCGCCGCCATCCTGGGCAAACCCTACGTCTGGGGCTCCATCTTCCGTTTCGACGGACAGGTGAGTGTCTTCTGGGAGAAGCACGGCCCCACGTACCGGGACCTCTATCCCGAGGCCCCTCCCGCCGGTTCCGTGCCGTCCTGCGGCGAAGGCGGCGTCTTCGGCATGTTGTGCGCGGCGGTGGGCTCGCTGATGGTCACCGAGGCAGTGAAACTGATTACCGGCGTCGGGCGCTCCCTGCTGGGCCGCGTGGCGCTGTTCGATGCCCTCGGCGGCAGCTGGCGGGAGATCCGGGTCTCCAAGGACCCCGCGGCGGAACCCATCACCGAACTCACGGACTATGAGGCGTTTTGCGGGATTGCCCCGGAGTCCACCACGGACACGGAACACACCATCACCGCCACCCAGCTGGCCACCATGCTCGCGTCGCGGAAAGCCGGGCTCAAGGACTTCGAACTGGTGGACGTCCGGGAAGCCGGCGAGTACGACATCGTCCGGATCGACGGAGCCAAGCTCATTCCGCAGGGACGGATCCTGGCAGGGGAGGCGTGGGGCGAACTCCCGCAGGACCGGGACATCGTGTTCCACTGCAAGGCCGGGACGCGATCGGCAAACGTCCTCGCGGCAGCCCGCCAGGCAGGCTACCAGCGGGTCAGCCACCTCGACGGCGGCATCCTGGCCTGGGTGCGCGAGGTGGAACCCGACAAGCCGGTCTACTGACGGAAACGCCCGCTCACCTTTGACATCAATTTCCCCAACGCCCGCTCACCTTTGACAGCTTGCAAACCAACGCCCGCTCACTTTCTTGAAGGAAGTGAGCGGGCGTTGCCTCAAATGTGGCAGGAAGTGAGCGCGCGTTGCGTCAAATGTGGCAGGAAGTGAGCGGGCGTTGCCGCCGGGACGTCAGGCGGTTTCGCGGCCTGTGTGGTCCACCGGGCATTCGGGCTCCGCGGCTGCGGCCGCCGGCGCGACACCCGGCTGCTCGACGGTGATGCCGTAGAGGGCTTCCAGGGCGGCCACGTAGTCATCCTGCTGCCCGTTGGCGGCAAGTTCGCGGGCGCGCACGGTGGGGACGTGCAGCAGCTGCTTGACCATCCGGCGGAGCGCGAATTCGACTTCTTCCGCGGCGGCGGTGCAGCCGTGGCGGGCCCGGACCTTTTCCATCTCCGCGTCCAGCACGTTCATGGTGTGCCGGCGCAGGGCGACAATGGCGGAGTCCACCGAGCGGGCTTCGCGCTCCTGTTCGAACGCCTTGGCGGCGCCGTTGACGATGCCGCTTGCCTGGGTCAGCGATTCGGCCTGCTCCTGCGGGGCAGCGAGGCGCACCGATTCCAGGGTGAGCAGCTCGACGCCGTCCAGTTCGCCGACGGCGGGGTCGAAGTCGTGCGTGAGGGCAAGGTCGATGGCGATCAACGGCTGTGCGGAATCCGCGCGGACCTGGGCCAGTTCATCGGCTTCCACCCGGGTGTCCGAACCGCTGCAGCCAATCATGACGTCAGCCGCAGCAACCGCCGGACGGAGGGATTCGACGTCCAGTGCCGTGCCGCCGCGTGTTGCCACGAATCCTTCGGCCCGCCCCGAAGACGAGTAGACGCTGATGTCCGTGCAGCCGCGTTCGCGGAGGAGGGCCATGGTGGCGCCTGCGTAAGCACCGGTTCCGAAGAGCACTACCTTCTTGGCGGACCAGTCGGGACTTTCGGAGAGGTCGGTGGCAAGGTCCAGCGCCACCGAGACAATGGAGAGGCCGCGGGAACCCAAAGCAGTCTGGGCACCGACGTCCTTGGCGGTCTTGGACGCGGCCTGGAACAGCCGGACCAGTCCGGCGCTGGCCGTGCCCTCATGCTGGGCGGTAATCAGTGCCCGCCGTACCTGCCCGGCGATTTCGCGTTCACCGACGACGGCGGAATCAAGTCCGGCGCTCACGGCGAAAAGGTGCTGGGTCACCTCCGGCCCGGTGCGGGTATTGAACGAACGCGAGACCAGGGGTTCAGACAGGCCGCTGGCCTCGCTGATGCGGGCGACGAGGGCGGCGCGGGCAGCCTCGACGTCGGCAGCGTTGGGGGCTTCACCGTAGATTTCGAAGCGGTTGCAGGTGGCCAGGACCACGGCGCCGGCCACGGCTGGGGATTCGATGAGGGTGGACGCGGCAATCCCTGAGGAACCGTTGCTCAGCTGAGCGACGGTTTCAAGATCGATGTCGGCGTGTGTAGCCACCAATGAGAAAAGAACCACAGCAGACCAATCATAGCTTTTTCGTTGCCCGGTAGAACAACCGCCGGAAAGGATAGTCGCCACACCCTGCGGTGATCCCGGACACCTTCCTGTCGCCATGGCCGCAAGGCGACAGGTTGTCGTTATCTTTTGCGGCTCTTTTTGGGCACAATCAAAAGCATGACTCCTAGCCCTGCCGTCTCCGCTGCCGGCGCCCTCGCCGCAGACCATCCACTGATGGACGGCCGCACAGCGGACTCACCGCTGATCACGGCCTACCGCGGAGGCAAACCCTCCCGCCGTCCCGTCTGGTTCATGCGGCAGGCGGGCCGGTCGTTGCCGGAGTACCTCAAGGTCCGCGAGGGCATCGCCATGCTGGACTCCTGCCTCCGTCCCGAGCTGGCCTCGGAGATCACGCTGCAGCCCGTACGCCGTCACGACGTTGACGCCGGCATCTTCTTCTCCGACATCGTGATTCCGCTGAAGCTGGCCGGCGTCGGCGTCGACATCGTGCCGGGGGTGGGGCCCGTCCTGGACAAGCCCGTGCGCACGGCCGCCGACGTTGCCGCCCTCCCGCAGCTGACCTGGGAGGCGCTTGAGCCCATCCGCGAGGCCGTCCGCCTGACGGTGGCTGAACTGGGCAAGACGCCGCTCATCGGTTTCGCCGGGGCCCCCTTCACGCTGGCCGCGTACATGGTGGAAGGAAAGCCGTCGCGCGACCACCTTGGCCCGCGCACCATGATGCACGCCGATCCCGAAACCTGGCACGCCCTCGCCAATTGGGCCGCAGACGCCTCCGGCATGTTCCTCCAGGCGCAGCTGGAGGCGGGTGCCTCGGCGGCCCAGCTCTTCGACTCGTGGGCCGGCTCGCTGGGCCTGGCCGACTACACCCGCTATGTTGCACCGGCCTCCGCCCGGGCCCTTGACCACGTCCGCCACCTCGGTGCTCCGCTCATCCACTTCGGCACCGGCACCTCCGAACTCCTCGTGGCCATGCGTGACGTTGGCGTGGACGTGGTGGGGGTCGACTACCGGTTGCCCTTGGACGAAGCGAACCGCCGGCTGGGCGGCACCGTTCCGTTGCAGGGGAACATCGACCCCGCGCTGCTCCCCGCCCCCTGGAACATCCTCGAAGCCCACGTCCGGGAGGTCATTGCGGCCGGTTCCGCCGCCCCCGGCCATGTCCTCAACCTCGGACACGGCGTGCCGCCCGAAACGGATCCGGCCGTCCTGACCCGGGTGGTGGGGCTCATCCACTCCATCCCGCCGGCGTAACCCGTGGGCAGTTCTCCGGCGAAGCCCGGCACGGCGCTGGTGGTGGGCGGCGGGATTTCCGGGCTCCTGTCCGCCCGGGAACTCGCCGCGGCCGGCCTTGGCGTGACCGTGCTCGAGGCCGGCGACACGTGGGGAGGCTGCGTTGGCAGCCACACCGTGGCCGGCCTCACGCTGGACAGCGGCGCGGAATCCTTCGCCACAAGGTCCGACGCCGTGGCACGCCTTGCCACCGAACTGGGACTGGGCGGAAGGATCGTTTCCCCACGCCCTGGCGGTGCCTGGGTCCAGCTTCCCGACGGGCCCCGCGAACTGCCCAAGACCGGCGTGCTGGGCATCCCGGCCAACCCTTGGGACCCGGAGGTCCGGCGGACCCTGGGCATCATGGGCTCGCTGCGTGCCTCGCTGGACCGGTTCCTGCCGGCGTCGGTGGGTGCCGGTACCGGCGTAACCAGCGTTGCTGCCCTCGTCCGGGCGCGGATGGGCGCGCGGGTGCTGGACCGGCTGGTTTCGCCCGTAGTGGGTGGTGTCCATTCCGCGGATCCCGGGCTGCTCGACGTCGACATGGTGGCGCCGGGCCTTCGAACCGGGCTGCGGAAACACGGTTCCCTCGCTGCCGCGGTGTCAGCGCAGCGTCGGCCTTTAGGCGGTGCGGGAGCAACCGATCCAGGCCGTCCGGCCAAGGCCGGGTCCGCCGTCGCCGGTCTTGACGGTGGCATGCACACGCTGGTGGATGCCCTGGTGGCCGATCTGCGGTCGCGGGGAGTGACCCTGCTGGCGCGCACGGCGGCGACGGCCGTCAGCCGCACCACGTCAGGCTGGCGGGTGGACGCCGACGGCACGCCGTTCACCGGCGGCCTGCTGGTCATGGCAGTCGACGGTCCGGCCGCCGTCGGGCTCCTGGAAGCTGCGGTCCCTGCGATCGCAGGGAAGCACCCGGCCTCCGGGCCTGACGTCAAGCTTGTCACCCTGGTGCTGGAGCAGCCGGAGCTGGACCGGCGGCCACGCGGAACCGGGATCCTGGTGGCCCCGCAAACCCCCGGCGTCGAGGCGAAGGCACTCACCCATGCAACCGGCAAATGGGACTGGCTCGCCGCCGCTGCAGGCCCCGGCCGCCACGTGGTGCGGCTCTCTTACGGCCGGGTGGACGGCGCCTCCGCCCAGCCGGGCGGCCCGGACTCCGACGAGGAGCTCTTCGCGGCATCGCTTCGCGACGCATCAGCACTGCTGGGCGTTCCCGTCGCGGCCGGCGACATCCAAGACTGGGACGTGGTGCGTTGGCGCGGCTCCCTCCCCTTCGCCGCGGTGGGACACCGGGCCCGGGCGGCAGCCATCCGGGAGGCGTGCACGGCTGCCGGCGGCCTGGCCGTCGTCGGCGGCTGGGTGGCCGGGAACGGCCTGGCTGCCGTTGTTGCCGATACCCGGGACCAAATTGGCCGACTGACCGGCGCCTGACTATCGCTGCTGGTCAGCACGCCGGGACGCCTTGACGGCTTCGTTCAGGCCCTGCGGCCGGGCCGTTCCCGGTTTTCAATCCGGCCGACGTTCTGGTTAGGGTCGATGACTATGGTTCAACACAGGTCCGAGCTTCCAATGTCCCGGACCGGTATCCATTGGGGACTCCGGCGAGGCACCGCAGCAGCGGCCGTCGGAGCGGTACTGGTTCTTTCCACCGGCGTCCAGGCGTCCTTGGCTGATGACGGAGTCCCGCCCCAGGATCCCACGGCACAAACGTCGCTGAGTGCAGGAACAACAGCGTCGGCCTCCGTTGCGGCGGGAAGCCCGCTGTCCGCACTCCTTCCCGATCTTCCGCTCCCAACCACCTCCGGGACCCCCTTGTCCCCGGCCGCGCGGACGCCCACGCCGACCACACCTGCGCCGTCGCCGTCTTCTTCGCCGTCGTCGGCCCGAACCGCCCCCACCATTGCCTCGGCACCTGCCATGGCCCCGGGTGCCGGCACGGCGTCCGGTGCCGCGGCGGGGGCGTCCCCATCAGCGCCGGCGGTTGCCCAGGCGGTGGTCCCTCCGTCTCCCGCAGCTGTCGGTCCCGGCGCGGGATCCGGTGCCGCAGCAGGGATGTCCGGCACGGCCGCCGGTGACGCTGCAGCAGGCCAGGAAAGTACACCGGCTGCCGCCGGTCCGGACGTCGGCGGGGCTCCGTCCACTGGCCGGCCGTCCGGCACTGCCCTGCAGCCGGGCGCCCAGCCGTCCCCGGCAGCCCGCACCGCGCTGGCGGCCGGAGTCCCGGCAAGTCCCGGCCGCCCGGTTTCGTCCATCGAGGCCCTGCCGGGCGTCCCCGATGCCATGGTGTGGCTGGGAGTCGGGCTCGTTGGCGTGGGGACTGCCGCCGGCCTGGTGTTCCTGCGCATGCGCCGGTTGTAAAGTCCGCGCAGCGCGACCCACGGGCTGGATAATGTGACATTCCTCACTTCTACGAGTTGTAGAACTGTTCGGTTTCCACTTGGTGGCGCTGAAGGGGCAAACTGGTAACCATGAGCCACACTTCTGCCGAATCTGTCACTAAAACCGAAGAATCAGCCGAGCAGTTCTTCACCCTCTGGACGGTCTTCAAGCGGTCGGCGTCGGTGGTCCGCAGCGCAGATGCTGCCGCCGACTTCGAAGCCCTGCTGGAGCGGCTCGCCGAGGCGGGCGTGACGCACCGGGGCAGCTACGACGTCTCCGCCATGCGTGCCGACGCCGACGTGATGGTGTGGCTCCACGGGCCCAAGCCCGAGGCGCTGCAGCAGGCCATCCGCGACATCCGCCGCAGCACCCTCTTTGCCGGGACCGAGATTGTCTGGTCCGCCATGGGTGTCCACCGCGAGGCCGAGTTCGCCAAGAACCACACGCCCGCCTACTCGCGGGGCGTCGCGCCGGCTGAATGGCTCTGTGTCTATCCGTTCGTCCGCTCTTACGAGTGGTACATCCTGCCGGAAGAGGAGCGCGGCGCGATGCTCCGGGAGCACGGACTCCTGGGCCGGGAGTTCCCGCAGGTGATCTCCAACACCGTCTCCTCGTTCGCGCTGGGGGACTGGGAATGGATCCTTGGACTCGAAGCGCCCGAACTCGTGGACCTGGTGGACCTGATGCGCCACCTGCGCGCCACCGAAGCACGCAACCACGTCCGTGAAGAAGTGCCCTTCTACACCGGCCGCCGGATCACCGCCGATGAGGTTGCCGAGGTCCTCGCATGAGCCCGCTGGATCCGCAGGCAGCGGTCAACCCCGTCACGGAAGCCGGACGCATGGCGCCGAAGAATTACGACGCCGTCCTGCTCGCCTCCTTCGGCGGCCCGGAAGGCCAGGACGATGTCATTCCGTTCCTCCGCAACGTCACCCGCGGCCGAGGAATTCCGGACGAGCGGCTTGAAGAGGTCTCCCACCACTACCGGGCCAACGGCGGCATCAGCCCCATCAACCAGCAAAACCGCGAGCTCAAGGCAGCCCTGGAGGCCGAGCTGGCGTCCCGGGGGATCGACCTTCCCGTCCTGTGGGGCAACCGCAACTGGGCGCCCTACATCCCGCAAACACTCCAGGAAGCGTACGACGCCGGCCACCGCCGGGTCCTGATGCTCACCACGAGTGCCTACTCCTGCTACTCCAGCTGCCGCCAGTACCGCGAGGACATCGGCATGGCCCTGACCGAAACCGGCCTGGACGGCCGGCTGGAAGTGGACAAGGTACGCCAGTACTTCGACCACCCCGGTTTCGTGGAGCCGTTCGTGGAGGGTACCTCTGCAGGCCTGGCGGACGTCCTGGCCAAACTGGCAGCCGGAGGCACGCCGGAGGCTCCCGTCCACGTCCTGTTCGCCACCCACTCCATCCCCACCCGCGACGCCGAGGCTGCCGGCCGTTCCGAGGGCGAGCCGCGCGAGTTCGAGGAAGGCTCGGCGTACGTGGCCCAGCACCTGGCCAACGCGGCCGCGGTCATGGACCGGGTCAAGGCGGAGTCCGGCTTGGCCGCTCCGTGGTCCCTGGTGTACCAGTCCCGCTCCGGCGCCCCCCACGTTCCGTGGCTGGAACCGGACATCAATGACGCCATCGAGGAACTGGCAGGCCAAGGGGTCAAGGGAATCGTCATCGTTCCGCTGGGCTTCGTCAGCGACCACATGGAAGTCGTCTGGGACCTGGACACCGAAGCCATGGAAACCTGCGCCAACCTCGGACTGGCCGCCACCCGCGTCCCCACTCCCGGCACGCACCGCGCGTTCGTCGACGGCCTGGTGGACCTCATCTGCGAGCGGACCGTGGCGAACAACATCAGCGACCGCCCGGCCGTGACGGATCTTGGCCCCTGGTACGACGTGTGCCGGCCCGGCTGCTGCGCCAACTTCCGCGGCGAAAAGCCCACCATCTCCGGTGCCGACACCACTGTGGGAACCGGGCACGACCCGTATCCCGCAGGGACGGCCGGGGAAACGGCACAGCAGTGACGGTCCGCATCGGAACCCGCGCCAGCAAGCTCGCGCTGACCCAGACCCGGCAGACCGCGGACCAGCTGGCCGCCGTCGGGGGCTTCCCGGTGGAACTGGTGCACATCAGGACCGACGGCGACGTCCTCACCGGATCGTTGTCGCAAATGGGCGGCACCGGCGTCTTCGTCGCAGCATTGCGTGATGCGCTGCTGCGCGATGAGTGCGACGTCGCTGTCCACTCGCTCAAGGACCTGCCCACCGGCGCAGCCGTGGGCCTGAGCCTGGCCGCGACGCCGCGGCGGGTGGATGTGCGGGATGTCCTGTGCGCCCGCGACGGACTCAAGCTGGCCGACCTGCCGGCGGAAGCCAAGGTTGGCACCGGCTCGCCGCGCCGGGCAGCGCAGTTGCGTGCTGCCCGGCCCGACCTGGACATCATCGATATCCGCGGCAACGTGGACACCCGGCTGGGCCGCGTGCCCGGACTGCCCGGCAACTCCACCGACCAGGTGGTGCCCGGAAAATCCTGCGACCTCGACGCGGTGGTCCTCGCCGCCGCCGGACTGGAACGCATCGGCAGGCTGGACAGCGTCAGCGAATACCTCGAAACCGACGTCATGGTCCCCGCCGCCGGGCAGGGCTCATTGGCCATTGAGTGCCGCACGGCCGATGCCCCGCCGAAACCGGGTGCCACCGAAGGATCCCGCGAAGTGCTGGCCCAGGCGCTTGCAGCCCTTGACGACCCGGACACCCGCCTCGCGGTCACCGCTGAGCGTGCCCTGCTGGCCCGGCTCGAAGCGGGCTGCGCCGCACCGGTTGGAGCCTACGCCTACCGGAAAGGCAGCATGCTCCACCTCGAAGCGGTGGTGTGCGCCGTGGACGGCACCGCCACCGTACGGGACAAGCGCGCCACGGACGGGCTGACGGAAGTCGGCGCCACGTTGCTGGGCATTGAGTTGGCTGAGGTCCTCCTCGCCGCCGGAGCCGCCGACATCGCAGACCTGCAGGCGTCCTGACCTGGCGATGACGCAGCCTTCACCGAGCCCCGGACCGGACACGCCGCGCAGCGGTGAACGGTCCGGTGGCGGACACCTGGCCGGTGCCAGGGTGCTGGTCACCCGGAGTCCGGAACGCGCCGCCGCCTTGGTGGACGCCCTTGAAAGGGCAGGCGCCGCTACGGTCCTGCTGCCGCTGATCGACTTCGAACGGGCACCGGACCAGCACGCGCTGGACGTCAACTGCGACGCCCTGGCCGCCGGCGCGTTTGACTGGCTGGTCGTCAGCAGTGCCACCACCGTGCACGTCCTGCTGGAAAAAGCCGCCGACCGCGGCCTCGGCCTGGACGCGCTGATCCCCGCCGGGACGCGCATCGCGGCCATCGGGCCGGCGACGCGCAGGCTCCTGGAATCCGGTGGGCTCACGGTTGCCCTCGTCCCTGCTGCCGAGCAGTCGGCAGCGGGCTTGCTCGACGCATGGCCAGGAGGCGGCAGGATCCTGCTGCCGCAGGCCGACATCGCAGCTCCCACACTGGCCGACGGCCTGCGGGCGGCAGGGGGCGACGTCACAACGGTCACTGCCTACTGCACCGTGGATTACCCGGCGGCAGCGGAGCGCAGGCTCGCCGTGCAACCGCATGACGGCGGCACAGCCCGGCAGCCGCCGTCGTACTCCCTCCTGACGCCGGAAGCAGCCGCGGCGGACATGGCGGCAGGGCGCATCGATGCGGCCATTGCCGTCTCGCCCAGCGCGGTGCGCCGGCTCGCAGCCCTCGCTGGCCGCCCGGGCTGCCGGCTGGTCGTGATCGGCCGGTCGACGGCGGACCAGGCCGCGGCGCTCGGCCTGGACGTGGCTGCGGTGGCGGACGAGCCCACCCCTGACGGGCTGGTTGCCGCCGTCGCGAAGGCCCTCAACCCGCCCTGACCGGCCCGCCCGCCTCCCCGCTCCCCAAAAGCCTGACGAACTACGCGAAGGACAGGACCCATGACTTTCCCCAACCAACGCCCCCGCCGCCTGCGCACCACCCCCGCCATGCGCCGGTTGACCGCCGAAACCCGGCTCGCGCCCGCCGAACTCATCCTCCCGGCCTTCATCCGGGAAGGCCTCACCGAACCCAACCCCATCACGTCAATGCCGGGCGTGGTCCAGCACACCACCGACACGCTCAAGCGGGCCGCGGCGGAAGCTGTGGAACTTGGCCTGGGCGGCATCATGCTCTTCGGCATCCCGGAAACCCGCGACGCCGAAGGCTCGGCGTCCCTTGACCCGGACGGTGTGCTGAACAAGGCCATCCGGGACGTCCGCGCCGAAGTGGGCGACGACCTGGTGATCATGAGCGACGTCTGCCTGGACGAATTCACCGACCACGGACACTGCGGAGTGCTCGACGCCGACGGGTACGTGGACAACGACCGCACCGTGGAAATCTACGCCCGGATGGCCGTGGCGCAAGCTGAGGCCGGCGCCCACATGCTGGGCCCCTCCGGCATGATGGACGGCCAGATCGCCGCCATCCGCTCAGCCCTGGACGACGCCGGCCACCTCAACACGTCGGTGATCGCCTACTCCGCCAAATACGCGTCGGCGTTCTACGGACCCTTCCGGGAAGCCGTGGACTCCCAGCTCAGGGGAGACCGGCGGACCTACCAGATGGATGCAGGCAACCGCACCGAAGCCCTCCGCGAAGTGGAGCTGGACCTGGCTGAAGGCGCGGACATCATCATGGTCAAACCGGCCATGAGCTACCTCGACATCGTGGCCGACGTCGCCGCGATGAGCCCCGTGCCCGTGTCCGCCTACCAGATCTCCGGCGAGTACGCGATGATCGAGGCCGCAGCCGCCAACGGCTGGATCGACCGCCGCGCCGCCATCACCGAGTCCGTCCTCGGCATCCGCCGGGCCGGCGCCCACATGGTCCTCACGTACTGGGCCGCCGAACTGGCCGCCTGGCTCAAGGAATCCCGGTGACCGGCGCCCAGGCGGCGGGACCCACCGCGCCGGTGGGGACGACCGCATCCTGTTGGGCCTGAACACCTTCGGCGACGTAGGTGAGGCCCCCGACGGCAGCCCGCAGCCGCACGCCCAGGTGCTGCGCCAACTGCTGGAACAGGCTGAACTGGCGGACGCCGTCGGACTCCACGCCTTCGGTGTGGGGGAGCACCACCGCAAGGACTACGCCGTGTCCGCGCCCGAAGTCTTCCTCGCCGCCGCTGCGGCACGCACCACACGCATCCGCCTGGGCTCTGCCGTGACCGTCCTGAGCTCGGACGATCCCATCAGGGTGTTCCAGCGCTTCTCCACCGTGGACGCAATCTCCGACGGCCGCGCGGAAGTCATGCTGGGTCGCGGATCCTTCATCGAATCCTTCCCGCTGTTCGGCCTCGACCTGGCCGACTACGAGGTCCTGTTCGAAGAGAAACTCGAGCTGTTCGACAAGGTCCGCGCACAGAAACCTGTGCACTGGGAGGGCCGCACCCGCCCGGCCCTCGCCGGCCTGAGCGTCTACCCGCCGCTGGAACACCACCTCCTCCCCACCTGGATCGGCGTGGGCGGCACCCCCGAATCCGTCCTCCGGTGCGCCCAGTACGGCTATCCCATCATCTTCGCCATCATCGGCGGCCAGCCGCGCGGTTTCCGGCCCCTCGCCGACCTCTACCGCGAAGCCATGGCCAAGTACGGCCACCCGATGCAGCAGATGGCCACGCACTCGCCCGGCCATGTGGCCGACACCGATGAGCAGGCCCGCGAAGAGCTGTTCCCGCACTGGTTGAAGCTGCGCAACAAGCTGGGGGCCGAGCGCGGCTGGGGACCGGCCGGCCGCGGCGAGTTCGATGCCCTCTGCTCGGCCGAGGGTGCCCTTTACGTCGGCTCGCCGGAGACGGTGGCCCAAAAGATCGTGCGGCTCAAGCGGAACCTGGGCGTGGACCGCTTCGACCTGAAATACAGCAACGGGCCTTTGCCGCATGCGGCCATGATGCGCTCGATCGAATTGATGGGTACGGCGGTGGCGCCCCGGGTGGCCGAGCTGCTCGCCGGCTAACCGTGCTTACGGCTAACTGAGAGAATAGGAACCATGACTTCCAGCAATCCTCGCAACGAGGCACTCTTCGACCGCGCCCGCCAGTTGATGCCGGGCGGCGTCAACTCGCCGGTCCGCGCCTTCGGCTCCGTCGGCGGCACGCCGCGGTTCATGGTGTCCGCCAAGGGCCCCTACCTGACCGACGCCGACGGCAAGGAATACGTGGACCTCGTCTGCTCGTGGGGACCGGCCCTGCTGGGCCACGCCCACCCGGGCGTGCTGGATGCCGTCCACGCCGCCGTCGACCGTGGCCTCTCCTTCGGTGCATCCACGCCTGATGAGGCGAACCTGGCGGCCATCGTCCAGGAGCGCGTGCCCGCCGTCGAACGCCTGCGGATGGTGTCCACCGGCACCGAGGCCACCATGACGGCGGTCCGGCTGGCCCGCGGCTTCACCGGCCGCAACCTGGTCATCAAGTTCGCCGGCTGCTACCACGGCCACCTTGACGGACTGCTGGCCGCCGCCGGCTCCGGCGTGGCGACCCTCGCCCTGCCCGGGTCCGCCGGCGTCACGGAAGCCACCGCCGCCGAAACCCTGGTGCTGCCCTATAACGACCTCCAGGCCGTCGAGGAAGCCTTCGCCGCGCACGGACAGAACATCGCAGCTGTCATCACCGAGGCGGCACCGGCCAACATGGGCGTCGTCACCCCCGGCGAGGGCTTCAACCTGGGCCTTTCCCGGATCACCCGGGAGCACGGCGCGCTCCTCATCGTCGATGAGGTCCTGACCGGCTTCCGCACCGGCTACTCCGGCTACTGGGGCCTCACCGGCGGTGCTCCCGACGCCGAACAGCCCTGGACCCCGGACCTGCTCACCTTCGGCAAGGTCATCGGCGGCGGAATGCCGACGGCGGCCCTGGGCGGCCGTGCCGATGTGATGGACTACCTCGCGCCCACCGGCCCCGTGTACCAGGCCGGTACGCTGTCCGGAAACCCGGTGGCGATGGCCGCCGGCGTCGCCACCCTGACCCACGCCACGCGGGATGTCTACTCCTTCATTGACGTCCGCTCGCTGGAACTGTCGTCCGCGGTTTCCACCGCCCTGGATGCGGCCGGGGTGGACCACTCCATCCAGTTCGCCGGGAACCTCTTCTCGGTGGCCTTCGGAACCTCCGCCCACGGCGTCCACAACTATGCCGACGCCCAGGCGCAGGAAACGTTCCGCTACGCCCCGTTCTTCCACTCCATGCTGGAATCCGGGGTCTACCTGCCGCCCTCGGTCTTCGAGGCATGGTTCCTCTCGGCCGCGCACGATGACGACGCCATGAACCGGATCTACGACGCCCTCCCGGCCGCAGCCAAGGCGGCCGCAGCCGCCCAGGCCTAGGACCGCCGTCGACCGTTAAACGGACAATCCCCGCCTCCCGGACTTTTCCCCTGCGTACAAGGTGGAAAAGTCCGGGAGGCGGGGATTTTGGTCCGTGCCTGCCTGGCTGCCTACAGGACGTCGGCGAGGAAGCCCTTCAGCCGGTCCGTCCGTGGCTCGGTGAAAACCTGCTCAGGAGGGCCGGACTCCACCACCACGCCGGCGTCCATGAACGTCACCGCGTCCGAGACATTGCGGGAGAAACCCATCTCGTGGGTGACAACCACCATGGTCATGCCGCCCTTGGCCAGGTCCGCCATCAGGGCAAGCACGCCCTTGACCAGCTCGGGGTCCAGCGCGGACGTCGCCTCGTCGAAGAACATCACCTCGGGCTTCATGGCCAGCGCGCGGGCAATGGCGACGCGCTGCTGCTGCCCGCCGGACAGGTTGGCGGGCCGGGAATCAGCCTTGTGCTTCAACCCGACAAGGTCCAACTGCTCCAGGGCTTCGGCCCGCGCTTCCTCCTTGGAGAGCTTGCGCAGCTTCCGCAGGGCGAGGGAGACGTTCTCCACCACCGTCTTGTGCGGGAACAGGTTGAACTGCTGGAACACCATCCCGATCCGGCGCCGGAGTTCATCCGGGTTGTCCTTCAGGACCGAACGGCCGTCCAGCAGGATGTCCCCCTGGTCCGGTTCAATCAGCCGGTTCATGACCCGCAACAGGGTGGACTTGCCGGACCCCGAAGGGCCAATGACGGAGGCCGTGGTGCCCTGCGGAACATGCAGGTCGATGCCCCGCAGCACGTGGTTGCTGCCGAAGGACAGGTGGATATTCTTTGCGCTCAGTGTTCCGGACGTGAACTCACTCATGCCTGGGCTCCCTTCCCGACGACCGCTGCAGCTTCGTCCGGCTCTTTCTTTTCCGGCCGTCCGGTGCGGAGTCGCCTGTCGATCCAGTTCACAAAGTGCGTCAACGGAACGGTGAGCACCAGGTAAAAGACAGCCGCAGCGACGTAAGGCGACAGGTTGCCGCTGGTGGACGCCGCGTCCTTGCCGATCTGGAAGATCTCCCGTTCGCTGGCCAGCAGCCCGAGCATGAAGACCAGGGAGGACTCCTTGATCAGCGCGATGAACTGGTTGACCAGGGCCGGAAGCACCCGCCGGACACCCTGGGGCACGACCACCAGGCGCATGGCCGGGCCGTAGCCGAACCCCAGGGCCCGGGTGGCTTCGAGCTGTCCCTTGTCCACGCTCTGGATGCCGGAACGGAAGATCTCGCCGATGTAGGCGGCCGACATCAGGGACAGCGCGGCGATTGCCATCGGGTAGGGGCTGGTGGACCCGGTCCACTGCCGGACGATCGGCCCGAAGCCCAGCCCGATCACCAGGATGGTGAGGATGGGCGGCAGCCCGCGGAGCACGTCCGTGTAGATACGCGCGACCCAGCGGGCCCCGGCGTTCCGGGAGATCCCCATCAGGGCAAGCAGCATGCCGAGCACTGTTCCGATGACGCCGGAAGAGACGGCCAAAACGAGCGTATTCGGAAGCCCGACGGCGAACATTTTGGGCAGGACGGCGCCGATGGCATTCCAGTCAAGGAAGGTATCGGAGAGTAGTTTGAGGATGTCCATGGAACGCCCGGGTTACTTCGCGGGAACCTGGACGGCTTTGCTGCCCGGCTTCCAGCCTTGCGGGGTCTGCTCGGCAGCCGTGGGACGGTCCGTGTACCACTGGGCCGTGAGCTTGGTCCACGTGCCGTCAGCGATAACGGCGTCGAGTCCCGCGTTGAGGGCGTCGATCAGTGGCTTGTTGTCCTTGTTCACTGCGTACGCGGTGAAGTTCTGGGTGTTGACCACTTTCTCGGCAATCTTGGTGTTGTCGCCGTCCTTGACCTGCCCGGTGGCCTGCTGCGAGGGTGCCACCCAGGCGTCAACCTGGCCGGACTTCACATTGGCGTAGACAGTGTTGTAGTCCGGGAACCGGACCGGCTCGAGACCCAGGGTGTTCGTGACGTAGTCGTCCTGCACGGTGCCCTGGACCACGCCGATGCGCACGCCGTCCTTGAGGTCGGCGAAGCCCTTGACCTTGGAATCGTTCTTGGTCACGACGGCCATGTAGCCGAAGTCGTAGCCGTTGGTGAAACCGACCGTCTCACGGCGCTTGTCCGTGGTGGAAATCGAGGAGGATCCGACGTCGAACTGCTTGTTGGCGACCTGGGACAACAGGGCCGAGAAATCGGTGGAGGCGAACTCGACCTTCAGGCCCAGCTTGTCACCGATGGCGCGCAGGAGTTCGTTGTCGTAGCCGGTGAACTTGCCGGAAGGGTCAATGAAGATGTTCGGCGGGGCATCGGAGAGGGTGCCGACGCGCAGGGTGCCCTCGGTGATGAGGCCTAGCTTGGTCTTGTCGATCTTGTCGATCGGCGTGACGTCCGTGGTGGTGTACTTGTCCAGCGTCTGCTGGTCGCTGCCCTTCAGGGCGTCGGTGGGGGTGCCGCTCGGCTGGGAGGAGCCGCCGCACGCCGCGAGCGAAACCGCGAGGGCGAGGGCAACAGGAGCGGTTGTGAGCCACTTCATCGCTTTGATTTTCATCAGGTTGTCACTTTCATTGAGTCCTAAGTCGACCGGGCCGCAGGGCTGCGCTGTGGCGCCTGGCACCTGCTCCCGGCGCTGGTCCAGCCGGGCTGGGCAGGCGGTGACCGCAAAACTTTATTGTCTCACCAGCGCTATCAGGCACTGTGAGCTGAAGAAAGTGCCGTTCCATGACTGTTTGGCCGAATAATGATCAGCCACGGAAGGAATTACGGAGTGATCAAAGCGCTTGGCGGCCACCCGGACGAAGGATCAGCCGACCTGAGGGGGAACTTGCATTAAGCAACGTGACTGTGACATGCCTCCCAATCCGGCAGGCGGCAGGAGCGGGCTAGAATCCTCCGGCAGTGGCATCCTGGGGCGGCAGGACCGGCCAGTCTCCCTCGATCACGGCCGCAGGCTTGGTCTTTCGGAGGTAGTTCTGGAAGTCGGCGGCCTGGGCCGTGGCCCATTCGATCTGCAGCTGGTGCAGGTTGCCTGCCGGCATCTGCAGTTTGGGGAACTTCCCGGCCATCGCATCGAGGACGCGCAGGGTGGCGAGAGCATCGGCGGCAGAGGTGTGCGCGTTGTCCAGGTTTACGCCGTATTCCTCGCAAAGGGCCGTGAGCGTCCGTTTGCCCTTGCGGTACCGGTCCACCTGCTTGTTCATGATATACGGGTCCAGGATGGGGAAGCGGTGGAGTTGCGGCACCCCGTACCGCGCCGACTCCGCCGCGAGGACGGTGAAATCGTAGCTGGCATTGAACGCGATGACCGGAATTTTCGAGTCAAAGAGTTCCTGCAGGACGGCGGCGACCTCCCGCGTCACCTCATGGGCCGGCCGGCCGTCCCGCCTTGCCTGATCGGTGGTGATGCCGTGGACATCGCTGGCTTCCGTGGGAATTTCCACACCCGGGTCCGCCAGCCACTCGTGCTCCTTGATGACCCCGCCTTCATGGTCCACCACGGTGATCGACGCCGTGACGATCCTGGCCGCACGCGAATTGCGGCCGGTGGTTTCAAGGTCAAATGCTGCGCGGGGGAGGGTGTGCCAGGAGCTCATGGTTCAACGCTAAGGGGACCCGCCGACAATTTAGTGGAACGCCACTGCCGCTACATTGGATCAATGCGGAAAGAGTATGTCCAGGCGGTCCTTGCCGTTGTCAGGCTGGTTTCGCCGGGATCCGCAGTGTCGTACGGGGATGTCGCCGAGCTCCTGGGCTCCGGTGGGCCCCGGCAGGTGGGCTCGGTGATGAGCCACTACGGAAGCAGTGTGCCTTGGTGGCGCGTCCTGAAAGCGAGCGGGCATGCTCCCGAAGGCCATGAAGCCGAGGCCTTATACCGCTACCTCGAGGAGGGTACCCCGCTGAAGGGAGACCATGCCGCGTACCTGCGGACAGGCGAAGGACGTTGGCGCGTGGATTTGGCTGCGGCACGCTGGGCCCCCACCGATGAGGATTTTGAGCGGATCGACGACGCCGCCGGAGAGTTGGAGGGTCGGCTCCGGAGTTTGTCAGTGGCTGATGATGGAATGAGTTTGTGACAGTAGCAATCCCCTTGGACGGCCCCTTGGCCCCGCGGCAGGAGCCGAAGGAAGCTCCGGAGGCCGCATTCCCCGGTGCCCCGGCCCTCCGGCTGCTCCCGCCCCGCCGGGTGCACGCCGAAGCAATCCAGCTGACGCCGGACCAGCAGGCGGCAGTGGATGTTCCGCAGGGCTCGGGGCCAGTCCTGGTGCCGGGCGCACCAGGCACAGGGAAGACCACCGTCCTGGTCGAGGCCGCGGTCCAGCGCGTCTTCCGTGACGGGGTGGATCCGGAGCGCATGCTGATCCTGGCACCCACCCGCCTTGCCGCGGACTTCCTGAGGGACCGCTTCACCGCCCGGCTGGACCGGAGCCTCAGCACCACTCCCGCCAGGACGTGGGCGTCCTATGCTTTCGACCTCATCCGGCGGGCCAAGGCCGAGGGCGTCATCCAGCTCTCAAGGCCACCCCGGCTGTTGTCCGGTCCGGAGCAGGACCTGATCATCAAGGAGCTCCTGGAGGGACACAGGATTCCCGGCCTCGAGCTGCCGTGGCCGGCCGATCTTGACCGTGCACTGGAAACCCGTGGTTTCCGACAGGAGGTGCGGCAAGCTCGTTGACCGTGTGATTGAATCCGGCCGGACTGCCGAGGATCTCTATCGGTTGGCGGACCAGTGCGGACGTCCGGACTGGAAAGCGGCGGCAGCGCTCTACGCCGAGTACCGGGACGTCCTGGACCTGCGGATGCCTGAAGCATTCGACCCCGCCGGAATCATCACAGCCGCCCGCCAGATCTTCCAGGACGCCCCCGATTTCCTTGCGGCCGAGCGCGACCGACTGCAGGTGGTCCTGGTGGACGATATCCAGGAGGCCAACCCCGCCATCTTCGAACTGCTGGCCGATATCGTGTCCGGCAACGACTGCTATGTGACGTCCTGCCCGGACACCGTGGTCCAGGGATTCCGGGGTGCCAGGCCGGATCTCGTGGCTGAGCTCCCCGGACTCCTGGGAGCCCAGGCGCCCGTCCTTGAACGCCCGCTCCGCTATGCCCACCGACTCGCCCCCGCCGTGGCCGAGTCATGGCTCGGCGTTGCCGGCCGCATTTCCCAGCGCGCCGGCGGCCAGTTGGCGCGGCGACTGGAGCCAATCGGCCGGCCGGCCCGGGACGATGGCCCGGCGCACGACGAAGACAATGTCCCGGCCGGCCGTGTCGAGGCCCACCTGGTCCCCACGCCAGTCCATGAACTGCGCTATGTTGCCCAGCGGATCCTTGACCAGCACATCAACCACAACCGCGGTCTTGGCGACATGGCGGTGATTGTCCGCAACGGCGGCCAGGTCAGCGAGCTGCAGCGGTACCTGTCCGGGCAGGGCATCCCGGTCCGGGTCCCTGTGGCTGAATCCGCGGTCCGGGACGAGGTGGCGGTCCGGCCGCTCCTGGATGCCTTCGCCATTGCCTTGGATCCGGCCCTGCTGACGCCGGAAGCCGCCGTGGCCCTCCTGACGTCGCGCATCGGAGGGGCCACATCCATCGAGCTTCCGGCGGCTCCGGCAATCGCTGCGCCGGGAGGACCTCCTCGGTGGCGGCGGGCGGGCCAGCGATGTCCTCCTGGTCGAGGCACTGCTCGAGCCCGGGGCGCTCGGCGCCTTGGGCCTTGAAGGCCGGGCAGCGCGGCGAACCGCAAGGATGATCCAGGCCGGCCGGGCGGCAGCCGCCCTGCCCGGCGCCAATGCCGAATCAGTGTTGTGGGCTCTGTGGAACTCCACCGGCCTCGCCCCCGCATGGACCTCAACTGCCTTGTCGGGCGGTCCGCACGGGGCCCGGGCCGACCGTGACCTCGACGCGATGATGGCCCTCTTCCACACCGCTGAACGCTATGTGGACCAGATGCCCGGCGCGGGCCCTGAGCAGTTCCTGGAATACCTGCTGAACCAGGAGCTTCCCATGGACACCCTCGCTGCCCGGGCCCAGCTGGATGACGCCGTTGAACTCATGACGCCGGCCAGCGCCGCGGGCCGCGAATGGCCGGTCGTCATCATTGCGGGCCTGCAGGAGGGGGTGTGGCCCAACACCAGGCTCCGCGGCGAACTGCTCGGCAGCACCCTGTACGCCGACGCCGTGGAACACGGACCGGAGTATGCGCTCCAACGCGATCCGTTGAGCCGGTTGAGGGATATCCGCTATGACGAACTGCGCAGTTTCTCCACGGCGGTATCGCGGGCACGCGAACTCCTGTTGTGCACCGCCGTCTCATCGGAGGACGACCAACCGTCATCCTTCCTGGACTTCGTGGCACCACTTGAACCGGGTCAGGAGGGGCGGGTTTTCACCCAGGTTGAGCGGCCCATGACCCTGCGTGCCCTGGTCGCCGAACTCCGGCAATATGCCCAATCCGATGCTGCGGATCCCGCGCACAGGGAAGAAGCGGCCCGGGTGCTGGCACGCCTGGCCGCCGCCGAGCCTGCGGTAGCCGGCGCCCACCCGGACACCTGGTGGGGGCTGGCGCCGCTGAGCTCCTCCGAGGCCGTGGTGCCGCCCGGGTCAACAGTGTTCGTGTCCCCGTCCAAGGTGGAGACCGTGCAGAAGTCGCCCCTGGACTGGTTCGTCCAGGCGGCTGGCGGCGAGGCGGCCACCGACTTTGCCCGCAGCCTTGGCACCCTTGTGCACGCGATCGCCCAGGACATGCCCGAAGCGTCCGGCTCCGAGTACGTTGCAGAGCTGGTGCGGCGTTGGCCGGCGCTGGGGATGAAGGACAACTGGGAAGGGCGGTTGGATTTTCAGCGCGCCGAGACCATGGTCCGGAAGTTGGCCCAGTATGTGGTGGCCATGAGGGCTGAAGGCCGCAGCCTGCTGGGCGTGGAAAAGGACTTTGACGTCGCCCTTGGGGACGTGGTGGTGGACGCCGCGGCGCCGCGCGATGCGGTGCTCCGCGGTCAGGTTGACCGGCTGGAGGTCGACGGCGAGGGGCGCCTGGTGGTGGTGGACCTCAAGACCGGCAAGAGGCAGCCCGGCAAGGGGGAGCTCTCCGTCATCCACAGCTTGGGGCGTACCAGGCAGCGGTGGTCGCCGGCGGGTTTGAGGCCGGCCCGGATGGGAGCGGCCTGTCCGGCGGTGCCGTCCTGGCGCAGCTCGGCACCGGGGCCAAGAACCCGTCCATCCAGCAGCAGGAACCCCTGGACCCGCAGGAGAACTGGGCGTTGGACATGGTCAAGGATGCGGCCTCCGTGATGGGTGGCAGCGAATTCGTCGCGCGGCATGATCCGGCCAAGGGCAGCCACGGCGGCCATGGCTGCCGGCTTCCCGAGGTGTGTCCGCTGTGTGCCCGTGGAAGGCAGGTCACCGAATGAGCCACCCGATGGAGGTCCTGACTGCAGGGGAGGCCGCCGCCACACCCCGTTTCAGTCCCGAAGAGCTGTCCGTGCTGCTCGGCGAAAAGAACATCCCGACGCCGGAACAGTCGGCCATCATTTCTTCCCCTCTGGCGCCCCGGCTGGTGATCGCGGGGGCGGGTTCGGGAAAGACCGCCACCATGGCGGACAGGGTGGTATGGCTGGTGGCCAACGGCTGGGTGACGCCCGAGGAAGTCCTGGGGGTGACGTTCACCCGGAAGGCTGCCGGCGAGCTCGCCAGCCGGATCCGGTCGAAGCTGCTGGCCCTGCAGCGCCTTGCCGCAAAGGACGACGGCGGCGGGATGTTTCCGGAGGGCCTGCTCAGCAGCGACGCACTGGAACCCAAGGTGTCCACATACCATTCCTTCGCCAGCGGCATCGTCTCGGACTACGGCCTTCGGCTGGGTGTGGAACGCGATGTGGTCCTGCTGGGCGGAGCGCAGGCATGGCAGCTGGCCAGTGAGGTGGTTGAGGCATACGACGGCGAATACGCCCACTTCCGTGCCGCGAAGTCCACCCTGGTGAAGGCCGTGATCCAACTGGCGGGGGAGTGCGCCGAACACCTCCAGGAACCCGAGGACGTCGAAGCCTGGTTGATGGCGCGTCTCTCGGAATTCGAGTCCCTGCCGTATCTGGCGGACAAGAAGAAGAACCCGCCGCAGGCAGCGGCGGACCTTGCCGGAATGCTGCGGACCAGGGCGAGCGTCGCCGATATGGTGGGCCGCTACGCTGCGGCGAAACGAGCCCGCGGCGCCCTCGATTTCGGGGACCTCGTGGCCCTCGCCGCGAAAGTGGCGCAGGAGGTTCCCTTGGCGGCCGCGATGGAGCGGCAGCGGTACAAGGTTGTCCTGCTCGACGAGTTCCAGGACACGTCGTACGCGCAACTGGTACTTTTTTCCCGCCTTTTCGGCGGCGGCCATGCGGTCACGGCAGTCGGCGACCCCAACCAGTCGATTTACGGGTTCCGCGGCGCATCCGCCGGGCAGTTGTTCCACTTTGTCCGTGAATTTCCTGTCCGGACCGCTGAAACCGGCACTGAGTCGGGCTGGGCGCCTGCCCCAACCTCCTACTTGACCACAGCGTGGCGGAACGGCCGCTCCATCCTCGCCGCCGCCAACGTCATGTCCCAATCCCTGGGCCTGTCGGCCGCCAGGCGCGGGCCGGCAGGAGCGTTGGCGGCCGTGGCCGAAGTGCCCCCGCTGCAACCCAGCCCCCACGCTGTCGACGGAGCAGTGGTGCTGGGACGCTTCGCCAGCGACGTCGAAGAGGCCGCCGCCTTGGCCGAGGACGTCCTGAGGTACAAGGTCACGGACTTCGAAGCCAAAGCGGACGGAACGGCCGTTGCCCCTGCCCTGGCCGTACTGTGCCGCAGGCGCGCCCAGATGGAGACCATCCGCAGGCAATTCGAAGCCCGTGGCATCGCCTACGAAATCGTGGGCCTGGGCGGGCTCCTGGACACCCCCGAGATCGTCGACCTCGTCGCCACGCTGCGCGTCCTTGCGGACCCGGGCCGTTCAGATGCCCTCATGCGGCTGCTGGCCGGTGCACGGTGGCGCATAGGGCCGGCGGACCTGATGGCGTTGCGTGACTGGTCCAGCCAACTGGCGCGAAACCGGGGCAAGGCTTCCGCCGGGTTTGACCCCGAGGACCCCGACACCGACAGCGATGCCGGTGAGGGGCCGGTCCTGGAAAGTGACCTCACGGACGGCGCCAGCCTGGTGGAAGCCCTGGACTTCCTGCCGCGCGACGGATGGACGTCGTCGAACGGACGTACCCTTGGTGCGCCGGCCCGCACGCGTCTTGCCCGGTTGTCGGCGGAACTGCGCCAGTTGCGCGGTTACCTTGGAGACGACCTCACCACCCTCCTGGGTGAAGTGGAACGGGCCATGCTCCTGGACATCGAGGTGGCGGCACGGCCAGGGGTCAGCATCCATCAGGCGCGACGTAACCTCGACGCCTTCCAGGACGCCGCCGCAGGATTCCTTCGAACCTCCCAACGGGTGGATATCCTCGCCTTCCTGTCATGGCTGGAGGCTGCCTCCGCTGAGGAGAACGGCCTGGAAGCACCTGCCAGCGACGTGAACCGGGAAGCAGTCCAGTTGTTGACCGTCCATGCGTCCAAGGGCCTCGAATGGGACGTTGTCTTCGTCCCCGGGCTGAACGCGGGAGCCTTCCCGAGCGACAGGGATTCGCGCTGGAGCAGCGGGTCGGCAGCCCTTCCCTGGCCTTTGCGCGGAGACCGGGCCGACCTTCCCCAGTGGGATGTGGAACAACCGGACCAGAAGGGGTGGCTGGATGCTGAGAAGGATTTCAAGGCGGCGGTGCAGGCCCACGGGGAAGAAGAAGAACGGCGGCTTGCCTATGTTGCCTACACCAGGGCCAAGCATGTTCTGTGGGTATCGAGCGCCGCCTGGGTGGGTTCACGCGCCGGACGGGCGGAGATGTCCCCCTTCCTGGCGGAGCTTGCACCGCTGACCCAGCCGCCCGGCAACGAGCTTCAGGCTGCCGCCCTGGTCCATCGGTTGTCCTTGGAAGAGGCCGCCCTTCCGGAAGAAAGCCCGCTGACGCTGGAGACAGAAGAAGCGGTGTGGCCCTATGACCCGCTGGAGGGTCCAACGGACGCGCGGACCGGTGAGCGGCTGCGCATGTCACGTGGCCGCAGGGCTGCCATGGAAGCTGCGGCCGAACGGGTGTTGGGCCTGCTGAAGACCGGCGTGGTCCTGACCGAGGCGACCGGGAAATCCAGCGGAGCGGGCATGCCCCGGAACGGTGGGGGGCCGTTGCTCACGGGAGCTGCCGCCGGCTGGGCGAGGGAAGCTGCGCTGTTGCTGGAACGCAGGGCCAGAAGGTCTGGTGGCCAGGAGGTGCACCTGCCTACCCATATCTCCGCCTCCACCCTCGTGGACCTCGGGGAGGACCCTGAAGCGGTGGTGGGGCGGCTGCGCAGGCCGGTTCCCCGCGAACCGGGCATGTCGGCGCGAAAGGGCACGGCTTTCCATGCTTGGGTGGAGGAGTACTTCGGGACCGCCGGGATGCTTGACCTCGGCGAGGCGCCGGGGTCGGACGACCACATCGATGCTGCCTACGACCTTGACGACATGGTGGCCACGTTCAAGGCGTCCCCATGGGCCGACAGGTCCCCGGCCTTCGTTGAGGTGCCGGTTGAAACGAGGGTGGGTGACGTGGTTGTCCGGGGACGGGTCGACGCCGTCTTCCAGGACGCAGACGGCCGCTGGGACCTGGTGGACTGGAAGACCGGCCGCCGGCCGTCAGCCGGGCAACTGAAGACCCGTTCGATCCAGCTTGCCGTGTACCGGCTTGCCTGGGCACGCCTGAAGGGCGTTCCGCTGGAGGACGTGCGGGCTGCGTTCTTCTATGTGGCGGACAACGCCGTGGTGCGGCCGCACGACCTCGGGTCGGCCGCCGAGCTGGAAGGAATAGTGGCGCGCGCCCTCGCCCGGACGTGAGGTAAAGGTTCACTTTGCCCGCTGCCGGCGGGGGCCCGGTGCGGCTCAGCCCTGTTTGACGTTTATGACCGAGATGGCGGCGGTGGAGGTGTCATCAGGCCCTTTGGTCGTCGGCGCCCCGTCCTCGGCGTCGGGTGCCTCCTCCACCGGGATGGGAGTCACATGCACGGCGGGCTGTGCGGGCGCTGCCGGTTCTGCCGGTTCTGCCGGGACCGGAACAACCGTGACGGCGGGCGAGGACCCCGAAGGTGCCGGGGTGGGCGCGGCCGCCGACGCGGTGCTCTCCGCGGGCGCCGGTGCAGCCGGCTTGGCGTTGTCCCGGTTTGCGGGGTCCGGAAGGGGTTCGACGCTGATGGGCTGGCCACCGAACTCGGCGATATCGCCGGCCAGGCTCTCCAGCATGCCTTCTGCCTCGCTGACCATGGCCTCATCACCCGCTGCGAGCCCCTTGACCAGGTATTGCGCCAGCGCGAACTCCGCTGACAGTGCAGCCCGGCGCAGGAGGTGCTGGTCCGGGGCGTCACGGCGGCTGGAGGTGTAGGCCTTCAGAACCGCATCCACGAAATCCTGCTCATTCGAAGCCACCAGCCAGGCGAAGTCGTCCGCGGGGTCCCCGATCCTCAGGTCCGTCCAGCCGGTGACCGCCGTGACCCGCCCTGACTCGATAAGCAGGTTGTCTTCGTGCAGGTCGCCGTGGACCACGCAGGGGTTGAAGCGCCACAGTGACACGTCCTCCATTGCGTGTTCCCAGCGGCGCAGCAACGCAGCCGGGATTTTACCTGTGGTCGCTGCTTGGTCCAGTCGTTCAGCCTCCGTTGGCGGAACTCGTTGGGGGTGTAGCTTGGGAGATCGGCGTTGCTCACCAAAGACCGGGGCAGGTCGTGGATGGCAGCCAGGGCGGTACCGATTTCGCGGGCGACGCTGCCCGGGCCGGAAGTCAATTCCTCGACGCTGCGCGTGGTGCCCGACAGGTGCGAGTACACGAAGGTGCTCAGCGTTCCCAGCCGTACGCTGCCGGCTACCGTGGGCATGAGGAAGGGCAGCTCGGCCCGCACGGCCGGAGCGAAAGCCCGCAATACAAGAAACTCCGTTTCCAGCCGGGCGCTGGCCTCCGCGTGCCGGGGCGACCTGACCCGCCAGCGCTTGCCTTCTGAATCCAGGAGCAGGGCCGAGTCGAAGTCCGCGGGATCATCCGGTGCAGAACTAACGGCCGTCGGCGTCAGTCCGGGGACTGCCGCGGTTGCAATGGCCGCCAGCTCAATCGGTTTTCTTCTCACCGTTCCACGGTAGATTGCCAGCTGTCCCAGACTGAGGTCTGCCGGCGGCGAGTCTTGAGATTGCTTGAATTCAGGGGGCGTTCCGCACACGCAAACCGCACTGTGAAATGTGAAATGTCCGGGGCAGTCAGTACGGTGGACTCATGAGCCATACGGAGTCTGTCCTGCCCGTTCACCAGGCTGCGCCGGCAGGGTTGCCCGCGAACCAGCTGGCGGACACCCTGCTCCCGGTGCGGCCGGCCCTGGTGGACCGGGGATCTGCTGCCCGCATCAGGCCCGGCATGATCGATGACCTGCTTGCGGGTCCGGATGCGGTGGCCGTCGTACTATCGGGCCGGCAGGGCCTGGTGCAGGAAAGCACCATGGTCCTCGCCCCCGCCAAGGAACTCCTGGCGGAGCTTGAAAGGGCCGGGGCAACCCCGCACCTCGTGGTGTACCTCGGCTCCGCACTGGCCGGCTCGGACCTCCCGGAGGGCACGGACCTGTTGCTGTTCGTCCTGCCTGAACCGCCCGAACCCGGTACGGCCGGCATCCCTGCGGATGCGGCCTGGGCGGGGTTCAGGGACGTCGCTGCAGGCCTGACCGCCACCTCCACGGCGTTGTTCGTGGAGTCCAGCGCCATCGCCAACTGGCACGCCGGCCACACGCACTGCCCGCGCTGCGGCACGCCGACGGAGGTGGAAGCCGGTGGCTGGGTCCGCCGCTGTCCGGCGGACAACTCCGAACACTATCCCCGGACCGATCCCGCGATCATCGTCACTGTCGTCGGCGCGGACGGGCGGCTGCTGCTCGGAGGCGGGGGTCCCCTGGACGCCATTAACTACTCCACCCTCGCCGGCTTTGTTGAGCCGGGCGAATCGCTGGAGCAGGCCGTCGTCCGCGAGATCCAGGAGGAAGTCGGGGTCCGGGTTTCGGCCTGCCAGTATCTGGGCTCGCAGTCGTGGCCGTTCCCTGCCTCCCTTATGCTTGGATTTACCGCCGTCACCGAAGACACCCAGGCAACGCCCGACGGCGTCGAGGTCACCAGGGCCCGCTGGTTCAGCCGCGAGGAACTCCAGGAAGCCGTGCTCAGTGGCGAAATCACCATTTCCAGCAGGCTCTCGATTGCCCGCTCACTGATTGAGCACTGGTACGGCGGCCGGATCCGGGACCTGACCGGAGCCTAAGTAATTCCATCCACCAGACTCCAACACGCGGTAGTCGAGAAACAAAGCAGCAGAAGTGACTACAGAGAATTTTGACGGCGCAGCCTCCCTTGAGGACCGGATCCTCGGTGGGCTGGACGCAGAACAGCGTGAAGTGGCCAGCACCCTCAACGGTCCGCTGTGTGTCCTCGCGGGAGCGGGTACGGGCAAAACCCGGGCCATCACGCACCGCATCGCCTACGGCGTCCATTCGGGGGTCTACACGCCCCAGCGGCTGCTCGCGGTGACCTTCACCGCCCGGGCCGCGGCCGAGATGCGCAGCCGCCTGCGTGACCTGGGTGCCGGCAATGTCCAGGCAAGGACCTTCCATGCCGCCGCGCTGCGCCAACTGCAGTTCTTTTGGCCGCAGGCCGTGGGCGGCACCCTGCCGAACCTGCTGGATCACAAGGCCCAGATCCTCGCCGAGGCCGCCCGGCGGCTGAGGCTGAGCACCGACCGTGCGTCCATCCGCGACCTCGCCTCGGAGATTGAATGGGCCAAGGTGTCCATGTTGACGCCTGCCAACTACCTGGAGAACGCGCAGGGGCGCGGCGCACCCGGTGGTTTCGACCTCACCGCAGTGGCTCGCGTCTTCCAGTCCTACGAGGACGTCAAGACGGACCGCAACGTGATCGACTTCGAAGATGTGCTGCTGATTACGGTGGGCATCCTGCAGGAAGACGAAAAGGTGGCGGCCACGGTCCGGGAGCAGTACCGGCACTTCGTGGTGGACGAATACCAGGACGTCTCCCCGCTGCAGCAGCGGCTCCTCGAACTCTGGCTTGGCGGCCGCGACGAGCTATGCGTTGTCGGCGACGCCAGCCAGACCATCTACTCCTTCACCGGAGCATCCCCCGGCACCTGCTGGACTTCAAGACCCGCTACCCGCAGGCCAACGTGGTCAAGCTCATCCGGGACTACCGCTCCACACCCCAAGTGGTGAAGCTGGCCAACGACCTGCTGGCCGGCCGGCGCAGCGGCGGCCCTGCCGCCGACGCCGCCTGGGCCACGCCCCTGCAACTCGTGGCCCAGCGTCCCGCCGGCCCCGTGCCCCAGTTCACCGAATGCACGGACGACGAAGCCGAAGCCGCCACCGTGGCGCAAAAAATCAAAGCGCTGCTCGACGCCGGGACACCGGCCAGCGAGGTAGCTGTCCTTTTCCGTACCAACGGCCAGTCCGAGGCCTACGAACAGGCACTGGCAGCTGCGGGAATCGGCTACCAGCTGCGGGGCGGCGAACGCTTCTTCGCGCGCAAGGAGGTCCGGGACGCCATCCTCCAGCTCCGCGCCGCCACCAGGGCCGTCAGTGAAACGGATTCCCCGGAACCACTGGGCCAGTTGGTACGGGACATTGTTTCCTCCCTCGGCTACACAGATTCCGCACCGCACAGCGGTGGCGCCCTCCGCGAGCGGTGGGAGTCATTGGCGGCGCTGGTGGCACTGGCCGATGAACTGGCGCAGAACCGCGGTCCGGAATTCGGGCTCGGCGACTTCGTCAACGAGCTCCAGGAGCGGTCCGTTGCCCAGCACGCCCCCACCGTGCAAGGCGTGACGCTCGCGTCCCTGCACGCAGCCAAGGGATTGGAATGGGACGCTGTGTTCCTGGTGGGGCTCAGCGAAGGCCTGATGCCCATTTCCTTCGCGGATTCGCCCGAATCGGTCGACGAGGAGCGCCGGTTGCTCTACGTCGGGATTACACGCGCCCGCGAACACCTCTCGCTTTCGTGGAGCACGGCGCGGACTCCCGGCGGCCGGGCCAACCGCAAGCCGTCCCGTTTCCTCGACGGGCTGCGGCCCGACTCCGTCGCCAGCTCCAGCGCCCGCGGCAAGGGACCGGTTCCGCGCCGCAAGGCGGCCGCTCCGGCAGTCTGCCGGGTTTGTGGCAGCATGCTGTCCACCGGGGCGGAGCGCAAGGTGGGCCGCTGCAACGCGTGTCCCCCAGCTACGAGGAACAGACCTTTGACGCCCTCCGGAACTGGCGGCGCGACGTCGCCCAGTCCGCTGACGTTCCCGCTTTTGTCGTCTTCACCGACGCCACCCTCACGGCGATAGCGGAGGCGCGGCCGGCATCCCTCGAAGAACTTGCCGGGCTTGCGGGCATCGGTCCTTCCAAGCTTGAACGCTATGGGGAGGACGTCCTGAAGGTCCTTGCCGAAAGCAGCGTCCTGTGAGGCGCGGCAGCCCGCCAGGCGGCCACGGGCAGCCCGCCGCAGTCCTGACAACCACCGGTGGATCCCCCGTGGAGGTGCGGCGGTCGGCGCGCCGCACCCGGACCGTCGCGGCATTCTGGGAAGACGGCACCGCGGTGGTCGCCATCCCGGCCCGGTTCACCGCGGCCCAGGAACGTGAGTGGGTCCACCGGATGCTGGCAAAGCTGCACAAGCAGGGGGAGCGGCGCACCGCTTCCGGCCGGCGGCGTCCCGCCACCGACGAAGCCCTGGCGGCCCATGCCGCCCAGTTGTCAGAGACATACCTTGGCGGCCGGGCGGCGCCTACATCGGTACGCTGGGTCGGCAACCAAAACTCGCGGTGGGGTTCGGCGACTCCCGCCGAGGGGACCATCCGCTTGTCGGACAAGCTGCGCCCGATGCCCCAATGGGTGATCGACTACGTGCTGTTGCACGAATTGGCGCACCTGCTGGTGGCCTCGCACAACGCGGCATTCTGGCGGCTGCTCGAGGCCTATCCCGACACCGCGCGGGCGAAGGCGTTCCTCGAAGGTGTCTCGTACGCCACCGCACGGGGCCTGGACAAAGACGCCGCCGCCCCGGACCGCGTGCCCAACACTGCCGGTGACCCCTGGCCGGGCGACGCCGACTAGGACCACCCAACGCTCAACGTCCGGCGCCAACCGCGCAGCCGGGCTTAACGAACCGGCGTGGCCGGGGAACCCCGGCCGCGCCAACAATTATCAGCTCTTCGGCTGGTCCGGACCGCCGTCGTCATCCTTGTCCGGGCCGCCGTTGTCCGTGTCGGCGGCGGTGGAACCGTCAGCGTCGGGCCCCTCGTCAAAACCGCCGCTCAGCAACTTCTGCAGGGCGTCGTCGACCTCGCTGTCGCTCGCTTCGGCGAGCTTCCGGCGGGAGCTGAAACCCTTCGGGTCATCGAGGTCTTCGGCGGTGGGCAGCAGGTCGGGGTGTTGCCAGATGGCGTCGCGGCCTGCAATTCCACGCTCATCTTTCAGCGTTGCCCACAGCGTGGCGGCGTCGCGCAGGCGCCGGGGCCGCAGCTCCAGCCCCACCAGGGAGGCAAATGCGTGTTCGGCCGGACCGCCGGTGGCCCTGCGGCGCCGCACCGTTTCCCGGAGGGCGCCGGCGGAGGGCAGGAGTTTCTCGGTGGCGGCGGCGGTGAGTTCGTCAACCCAGCCTTCCACCAAGGCCAATGCTGTCTCGAGCTTCTCCAGTGCCTGCTCCTGTGCGGGGGTCCGCTGCGGCATGAACACGCCCTGGGAGAGGGCCTCCTGGATGCCTTCCGGGTTGCTCGGGTCAATGTCCCGGGCGAGCTCCTCGATGCGGGAGGTGTCGATATGGATGCCACGGGCGTAGGCCTCGATGGCACCCAGCAGGTGGCCACGCAGCCACGGCACCTGCACGAACAGGCGCGCGTGCGCGGCCTCCCGCACGGCAAGGAACAGCCGGATGTCGTTCTCGGGCAGCGACAGGCCTTCGCCGAATGCCGCGACGTTGGCCGGCAGGAGCGCCATTTCAAGGTCGGCGAGCGGGACGCCAATGTCTGTGGAGCTGACGACATCCTTGGACAGGGCCCCGATGGCCTGGCCCAGCTGCATGCCGAAGATGGCCCCACCCATGTTCTGCAGCATCGAGGAGGCGCCGCCCATCATGGACTTCATCTCCTCGGGCATCTGCTCCGTCATGGCCGAGGAGAGGGCATTGGCGATGCTGTTGGCCACCGGTTCGGTCAGCCGCTTCCAGGTCCCCAGGGTTGCTTCCACCCACTCGGCACGGGACCAGGCTTTGCCGATCAGCCCGGTGGCGGGCAGGTCCGTTACCGGGTCCAGCCACAGTTCGGCCAGGCGGAGTGCTTCGTCGACGTCCCGCGACTGCTGCCCGGTGACCGAGGGATCCGAACTGCCGGCGGCGACGCGCCGGGCGTTGTCGTGCGCCAGAGTCCAGTTGACGGGGCCTTCGGACGGCGCACTCATCATCGCCTGCACCTGGGAGAACATCTGGGCCAGCAGGTTGGGGTCGTCGGGCAGGCCGGCAGCCTTGGCGAGCTCGGCGGGGTCGAAGTTTTCCATCCCCTTGCCGCCCATCAGGTTCTGCAGCATCTCGGTCAACGGATCCTTGGGATTGTCGTCGCCGTTGGACGGATTGAGTGGGTTGGAGGTCATGGTCCCGCCGATCGATGGTGTGACTGTTGATCAGTCTTCACGGTACCCCGGTGGGGCGCGGCTGTCTGCCGCCCGCCGCCGTCGTTCGCTCTAGGCAAAGCGCCCGGGAAAGCTTCACCGCGTACTGTTGATGGGGTGACTACAACCCGTGGCGGCCATTCCTCCGAGGACCACGTTCCCGAGCTTCGCCCCTTCTCCGGTCCGGAACCAACGGGAGGCAACAGCCCCCTTGACGGCGAGGACGGCGGCGGCTCGGCAGGGGGCACGGTTGCGGACGACGGCGGGCGGCCGGGCAGGCGCCTGTCCACCATGATGGTTGCCGGGCTGGCGGCGCTGGGGCTGGGCATCGCTGTTGGCACCCTTCCGGTGCCGTATGTCATTGAGTCCCCCGGGCCCACGTACAACACGCTGGGGGAGAGCCAGGGGCATCCGGTCATCAGTGTCACCGGCCATGAAACCTACCCTGCGGCCGGAAGCCTGGACCTGACCACGGTCTATGTTGACGGCGGTCCTACCGGCTCCGTCAGCATCCTCAGCGCCTTCTCCGCGTGGCTGGACAGCTCCAAGGCCGTGTACCCGGAAGAACTGATCTACCCCACGGGTACCACCAAGGAAGAGGCCCAGGAGCAAAGCGCGGTGGCCATGACCACGTCCCAGGAAAACGCCGTCGCGTCGGCACTGAACGAACTCAAGATTCCTTTCAGCCAGCAGCTCCAGGCCGCGGACCTGTCAAAGGATTCCGCGTCCGCCGGGAAGATCCAGCAAGGCGACGTCCTGAAGGCCATCAACGGCAAGGACATCACCTCCCTTTCCGTCATCCAGGATGAACTGGCGGCAGGCAAGGGTGCACCCGCAACGGTCACGGTGGAGCGCGGAGGCCAGCCGGTCACCTTGGACATCACACCCAAGGACAACGGCCAAGGCCGGTACATCCTTGGCGTCATGCTCAAGTACCTGTTCAATTTCCCCTTCCAGGTGCAGATTTCCCTGGACAAGGTGGGCGGACCGAGCGCAGGGCTCATGTTCTCGCTGGGCATTATCGATACCGTGACGCCGGGTGACCTCACGGGCGGCAAGCACATCGCGGGCACGGGCACCATCGCCCCGGACGGCACCGTGGGCCCCATCGGCGGGATCGCCCAGAAGATGCGCGGTGCCCGCGCGGCCGGCGCCACGCTCTTCCTCGCGCCCGCCGGCAACTGTGACGAGGTGGCCGGCCATGTCCCGGACGGCCTCCAGGTGGTCCGGGTGGAAAACCTGTCCCAGGCCCGGCACGCGGTGGAGGCCGCAGGCAGCGGCCAGGACATGTCCGGCCTGCCGACCTGCGCAAACAACTAGACTGGGCGCAACTAGAACCGACAGGAACTAAGCTCCACCGCCACTCGTGGCACAGATGACGGACCAAACCAGCCGTTTTGGCCGGTAGGTACGTCGCTCGCACGCTTCGAATATTCTGACGACCAGCTATGAGGTACCCAGTTTGTCCCGTCCCGCCAGCACCATGCCCACAGGCAGACCCCCTTCACGTCGAGGCGCCCTGACGCCCACCCTGATCGTTGTCGCCCTGGTGGTTGTGGGCTTCATTTTCTTCGCCAACGTCTGGACCGACGTCCTCTGGTACCGGCAGCTGGGCTTCATCGAGGTCTTCATCACGGAGAACCTGGCCAAGATCGCCACGTTCGTGGCCGGCTTCGCCCTCATGTTCGCGGCCGTTTTCTTCGCGATCCGGATCGCCTACAACGCGCGGCCGGTGTATGCGCCGGACTCGGAGATGCGGGACAACCTTAACAGGTACCAGGCCCAGCTTGAGCCGGTCCGCCGGATTGTCATGGTGGGGCTTCCGGTCCTGTTCGGCCTGTTTGCGGGCAGCGCGGCGGCGAGCCAGTGGCAGAAGGTGCTGCTCTTCTTCAACCAGGTGGGCTTCGGGCAAACCGACCCGCAGTTCAACATGGACATCAGCTTCTACCTGATGACCCTGCCCTTCCTGGGGTTCGTGACCGGGTTCCTCATCAGCGTGGTGGTTATTGCCGGCATCGCGGGGATCCTCACGCATTACCTTTACGGCAGTATCCGGCTCATGGAGCGTGGCGTCTTCACCAGCCGCGCGGCACAAATCCATATCGCCGTCACGGGTGCGGCCTTCCTGGTGCTCCTGGGGGTCAACTTCTGGCTGGACCGCTTTTCGTCCGTGCAGAACAACGGCGGCCGCTGGGCCGGTGCCCTGTACACCGATGTCAACGCCGTCATCCCCACCAAGGCCATCCTCGCCGTCGCGGCCGCCCTGGTGGCAGTCCTGTTTATCGTCGCTGCCGTCATCGGCCGCTGGCGCCTGCCGGTGATCGGCACGGCCATGCTGATTATTACGTCCATCCTGGCCGGCGGCGTCTACCCGTGGGTGATTCAGCAGTTCCAGGTGCGTCCGTCCGAGCAGACGCTGGAAAGCCAGTACATCCAGCGCAATATCGACAACACCCGCAAGGCCTACGGCCTGGACGGCATCCAGGAAACCCGCTACGACGCCACCAACACGGCCAGCACCGGTGCGCTGGCACCTGATGCCCAGACCACCGCCAACATCCGCCTCCTGGACCCCAACCTGATCTCGGACGCCTTCGCGCAGCTGGAACAGTACCGCCCGTACTACCAGTTCCCCAAGGCCCTGAACGTGGACCGCTACGAGGTGGACGGCAAGATCCAGGACACCGTGATCGCGGTGCGCGAGTTGAACCCCACCAACGTGCAGACCAACCAGCAGGGCTGGCTGAACCAGCACGTGGTGTACACGCACGGCTATGGCGTCGTGGCCGCCAAGGGGAACAAGTTCACGGTGGATGGCAAGCCTGAGTTCCTGCAGTCCGGCATCCCTTCCACCGGCGTCCTCGGCAGTGATTCCACGTACGAGCCGCGGATCTACTTCGGCGAGTCCTCGCCGGAATACTCGATCGTGGGCGCACCTGACGGCGCCCAACCGCGCGAACAGGACCGCCCCTCCGGCAAGGAAGGGGAAGGCGAAACCCAGTACACCTTCAAGGGCAACGGCGGCCCGAACGTCGGCTCCTTCTTCAATAAGGTCCTGTACGCCATCAAGTTCCAGTCCTCGGACCTGCTGCTCTCGGACGGCGTGAACTCCGAGTCGCAAATCCTGTATGACCGGAACCCCCGCGAACGTGTCCAGAAGGTGGCCCCGTACCTGACGGTGGACGGCGGATCCTACCCGGCGCTGGTGGACGGCCGGGTCAAGTGGATCGTGGATGCCTACACCACCAGCCAGTACTACCCCTACTCGCAGCAGAAGCAGCTCTCCGATGCGACGGCTGACTCCCAGACCAGTTCCGGCCGCGCCGTGGCGCTGCCCAACAGCACGGTGAACTACATCCGGAACTCGGTCAAGGCCACGGTGGACGCCTATGACGGCTCGGTGACCCTGTATGCCTGGGACGATACAGACCCCGTCCTCAAGGCCTGGCAGAAGGTCTTCCCGTCCTCGCTGAAGCCGTACTCGGAGATGTCCGGTGCGCTCATGAGCCACGTCCGCTACCCGGAGGACCTCTTCAAGGTCCAGCGTGAGCTCCTGGGGCAGTACCACGTGACGGAGCCCACCAGCTTCTACAAGAACAACGACGTGTGGAGCACTCCGGCCGACCCCACGGTGAGTACGGATGTCAAGCAGCCCCCGTTCTACATGTCCCTGCAGATGCCCGACCAGCAGAAGCCGGCGTTCCAGCTGACGTCGTCGTTCATTCCTCAGATTGTCAATGGAAACGCGCGGAACGTCCTTTATGGCTTCCTGGCCGCCGACTCGGACGCCGGCAACCAGGCGGGCGTGAAGGCCGACGGCTACGGCAAGCTGCGGCTGCTGCAGATTCCGCCGGAGACCCAGGTCCCCGGGCCCGGGCAGGCGCAGAACAAGTTCAACTCGGACCCCACCGTGTCGCAGGCCCTGAACCTGTTGCGGCAGGGCGCCTCGGATGTGCTGAACGGCAACCTGCTCACCTTGCCCGTGGGCGGCGGCATCCTCTATGTCCAGCCGGTCTACCTCAAGTCGACAGGCGAAACCTCCTATCCGACCCTGCAGCGCGTTTTGGTGGCATTCGGTGACAAGGTCGGCTTCGCGCCCACGCTGGACGCAGCCCTGAAGCAGCTCTTCGGAGGCGATTCGGGTGCAGCGGCCGGTGACTCGGCCAACAACGGGCAGACGCCGGCCGGACCGGCCGCGCCTTCGACGCCGGCGGAAGCTGATGCGAAGGCACAGTTGAAGGCGGCCCTGGATGAGGCCAACTCGGCTATCCAGGCGGGCCAGGCGGCATTGGCAGCCGGCGACTTCGCCGCCTATGGCGACGCGCAGAAGAAGGTGTCCGCCGCCCTGAAGAAGGCGATGGACGCCGAAGCCAAGATTCCGGTCACGGCTCCGGAAGCAACGCCGGCACCGGCAGCCTCCGGCTCACCTTCGGCGACGCCGTCCCCGTCAGCGAGCCGCTAGTCCGACGACGGCGGCCCGGCATCCCAGCCTCCACGGGCGCGGGTGCCGGGCCGGCGTAACGGACGTCACGCCTCCCCGATTTGGCCTCCGGTTCACCTCCCGGTAAAGTAGTTCTTGCGACGCGGGGTGGAGCAGTTCGGTAGCTCGCTGGGCTCATAACCCAGAGGTCACAGGTTCAAATCCTGTCCCCGCAACTGGAAGACGGCCCGAACATTGGGAACAATGTTCGGGCCTTTTGCTTTGCCCGCGCAACATCGCCAAGCACTCGGGTAGCGTGTCCCAGTGGTTCTCGAGGTGGTCGGGACGGCTGCAAAAGTAGGGTAGTGTTGATCAAGCGACGCGGGGTGGAGCAGTTCGGTAGCTCGCTGGGCTCATAACCCAGAGGTCACAGGTTCAAATCCTGTCCCCGCAACTTATGGAGGCCCCGCCGGCAGTTACGCCGGCGGGGCCTTCTTTTTGCCTGGATGCGCACAGTTCCTAGTATTCTCTTTCGAGGACCCCACGATCCGTGGGCAGCCACACGCCATTCTTGAGAGGTATGTTGTTCGATGGCCACACCCACGAAGAAGCCCGGCACCGCGACGGGTAAGCGGTCCCGGCTCTACTGGGCGGTTCCGGCCGTCCTCGTGGCACTGGTCCTGGCAGTGCTGGCTGCCAGGCTGCTGATGGGACTGCCGGCGGTTGCATCGTTCGTGGCCGATTACCCGGGCCGCTCTGAACTGCCGCCCTCCGCCCCTGTTGGGTTCCCGGCGTGGCTCGCCTGGCAGCATTTCCTGAATGGTTTCTTCCTGCTCCTAATCATCCGCACCGGGTGGCAGGTGCGGACCACCACCCGTCCCAGCGGGCATTGGACCCGCAACAACAAAGGCTTGATCCGGACCAGGAACGCGCCCACCAAGATCAGCCTGGAGCTTCTGGTTCCACCTGACGCTTGACACCCTGTGGATCCTGAACGGTCTGGTCTTCGCTGTCCTGCTGTTCGCCACCGGACAGTGGATGCGGATTGTCCCCACAAGCTGGGATGTGGTTCCCAATGCCCTCTCTGCCGCGCTGCAATACGCCTCGCTGGACTGGCCCACGGAGGACGGCTGGATCAACTACAACGCGCTGCAGCTCCTGGCCTACTTCGTCACCGTCTTCATTGCCGCCCCGCTGGCGTTCATCACCGGCCTGCGGATGTCCTCCGCGTGGCCAAAGAAGGCAGCCGGGCTCAACAAGGCCTACCCGATTGAATGGGCGCGTGCCGTCCACTTCCCCGTGATGATCTACTTCGTCGCCTTCATCGTGGTCCACGTCTTCCTGGTGCTCACCACCGGCGCCCTGCGGAACCTGAACCACATGTACGGCCTCAGCGACGACGACGGCTGGTTCGGTTTCTGGGTTTTCCTTGCGTCCGTGGCGGTCATGGTGGCTGCCTGGTTCCTGGCGCGTCCGATCTTCCTGCGCCCCATCGCGTCCCTTATGGGCAAGGTCAGCCGCTAGCCTCAGAGTCTTTGAGCTGCTGGTAGGTGTTCAGCGCCCGCTCCCGCGATTCCGGCAAGTCCACGAGCGGTTCCGGGTAGCCTTGGACCCCTGACTTCCAGGGTTCGTGGATGGCTTTGCCGTCCAGCTCCGAAAGTTCCGGGATGAACTCGCGCAGGTACCTCCCTGCGGCGTCGAATTTCTTGCTCTGCGTGACGGGATTGAAGATCCGGTAGTACGGTGAGGCATCGGCGCCGGAACCCGCCACCCACTGCCAATTGGCCGAGTTGTTGGCGGCGTCCGCGTCCACCAGGGTGTCCCAGAACCATTCCTCGCCGATCCGCCAATCGGTCAGGAGGTTCTTGACCAGGAAGGATGCGGCCGCCATCCGGACCCGGTTGTGCATCCAGCCCGTCTGCCACAGCTGCCGCATGCCGGCGTCCACCAGGGGATAGCCCGTGTTTCCGCGCTGCCACGCCGCAAGTTCCCGCTTGCCTGGCGACCCCCACTGAAACCTGTCGAACGCCGGCCGGAAGTTTTGCGTGGCCAGGTCCGGATTGTGGTACAGCAGATGCCAGTTGAATTCGCGCCAGCCCAGTTCCGAGCGGAATATTCCGACGTCGGCAGGGACTTTGCGGGGGTGGCGGCGGCGGATCTCGCGCCACACGCGGAACGGGCTGACCTCGCCGAACCGCAGGTATGGTGACAGCCGGCTGGTGCCGTCGGTGCCGGGAAGGTTCCTGCCAGTGCCGTATTCCTCGATGGGGCCGTCCAGGAACTCCTCCAGGCGGTGTGCTGCGCCCTTTTCGCCCGGCTCCCAGGCCTCGGCCAGGCCGCCGCTCCAGTCGGGGGAGGTGGGCAGGAGCGCCCAGCTGCTGAGCGTGTCGGAGGCGGGCAGTCCCCGGCCCGAGGGGGCAGGCTCGGCCAACGTCCCAGGAGCCTCCAGGGGGTCGCGGATGTCCGCGGCGGCCAGGCAAGCCCGCCAGAAGGGGGAGTAGACCTTGTACGGGCCACCGGCGCCCGTGGTAATGGTCCAGGGCTCGAAGAGGAGGTTGGCCTGGAAGCTGGCGGCTTCGATGCCGTTGCTTCCCGCCCAGTCCTTGATCCCGGCATCAATGGTCCGCTCGGGCAAGCCGTACCGCCGGTTCCAAAATAGGTGCGACGCCTTGGTCCGGGCAGCCAGTTCCTGGATGATGCCGGCCGCGGGACCGCGGCGCAGTACCAGCCTGGAACCTTTGCCTTCCAGGTCCGCTGCCAGCGCCACCAGGGAATGGTGCAGCCACCAGCGGGCAGCACCACCCAGCGGGCGTATCCCTTCGGATTCCTCGTCGAGGATATAGACCACAGTCATGGGAGCGCCCAGGCGGGCCGCGGCGTCCAGCGCCGGGTTGTCGTCCAGGCGCAGGTCGTCGCGCAGCCATACCAGGGACGTTTCTTCAGTGGATGCCATACCACCACGCTACACACTGGAGGCAAGGCAATGGCCGGGACACCGGTCCCGGCCATTGCCTTGTTCCACGCTTCGGATATCCCGCTGGTTAGAGCTTGTCGAAGTCGGCTTCGTCCACCGTGGAACCGGACGTTGCTGCCTGGCTCCCTGCGCCGAGGGCAGGCTTTCCTCCTGCCTTCAGGGCTGCCAGCCTTGCTTCGATCTCCGTCTGCTCTCCCAAGTCTTCCAGCTGGTTGAACTGGGCATCGAGGCTGGACGCGGCAAGTTCCTCCTGCCCGCGTACCTTGGCCTCCTCACGGCGGATCTTCTCTTCGAAACGGCCAACTTCGCTGGTGGGGTCCATGATGTCGATGCTCTTGATGGCGTCGTGCACCTGGGACTGGGCGGCGGCGGTCTTGGACCTGGCGACGAGTTCGTTGCGCTTGCTGGTCAGCTGGTTGAGCTTGTTCTTCATCTGGTCCAGGCCCACCTTGAGCTTGTCCACGATTTCGCGCTGGGAGGCGATGCTCGGCTCAGCGCCCTTGGCTTCACTCTCGGCCGCCATCTGGCGCTGCAGGGCCACCTTGGCCAGGTTGTCGAACTTCTCGGCGTCGGCGACATCGCCGGCGGCCCGGAATTCGTCAGCCTTGCGGGAGGCGGCAAGGGCCTTGTTGCCCCAGTCCTGGGCGTTCTTGATGTCCTCGTTGTAGTCGTCCTCGAGCATCCGGAGGTTGCCAATGGTCTGGGCCACAGCGGATTCGGCCTCTGCGATGTTGTTTGTGTAGTCGCGGACCATCTGGTCCAGCATCTTCTGCGGGTCTTCGGCGTTGTCCAGCAAAGAGTTGATATTTGCCTTTGCCAATTGCGCGATCCGGCCGAAAATGGACTGCTTAACCATGGTGTTTGCCTTTCGTCCTGCTCTGTGTTGACCCACTGGAACCGGTGCACAGTGGTGTACTGCTGCTGTCCGCCGGCCGGATTGCTCCGGGGTGTTCCGGCGGAGGGTCTAGAAACTGCCGGAGTCGCCGCCGCCAAAGTCGCCGCCGCCGAAGCCGCCGGAGTCTCCGCCCCAGCCGCCACCGCCGCCGGAATCTCCGCCCCAGCCGCCACCGCCGCCCCAGCCGCCGTGGCCGCCGTTCAGGATGGAGTTGATCAGGATGCCACCGAGGATGGCACCGCCCAGGCCGCCGCCCCCGCCGCCGCCAAACATGCCGCCCCGGCCGAAGCCCTGGTTGGCGTAGCCGTCAAAGTGGTCGACGTCTGCCTGTGCCAGTTGTGCCGCCTGCGCCGCCAGGGCGTGGGCCTGCTGTGCATAGGTCAGGGCCGTGACCGGATCTGTCCGTGCGATGGAGAGGGCGTAGTCGAGGTTGCGCTGGGATTCGGCCAGTCGGGTCCGCGCCTCGGTGCCAACGCCGCCGCGCCGCGCGGTGATGTAGTCGGAGGTTGCGCTGATTTGGGCTTGCGCGGACATGATGGTTTGCTGCAGGGATGCCTGGGCGCGCCGCGCCTGCTCCTGCTGGTCCCGGATGCCGGTCAGGGCCTGGTCCAGGGTCTGGTGCGCGCTTTCGACACGTTGCAGGGTGGCGGCAGGATCGATCTTCCCGGCCTGGATTTCGTTCTTTACCTGGGCAAGGGCCGCCTCGACCGCAGCCACGGGCCCGGCCAGTTCGGCGTGGGTTCCGGCCTGGATCATGGCCTTTGCCTGCGCCAGGTCCTGCGCCGTGTCCACCACCGCCGTTTCCACGCTGTTGCGGGCCTCATCGAGGCTGGCGGACAGCTTGGAGATGGCGTCCAGGAGGACGTTGGTTTGATGCAGGCTCTCCTCGGCTGCGCGCACTGCCACGGCCGCGAGGCTCTGCTCGCCCCCGTCCAGCTTCTGCTGTGCGGTTGCCGAGGCGTTCTGCACGAAGGCCAGCCGCTCCTTGGCCTGGACGATGTTGTCCGAAACCTGAGTCAGCGCGCTGTCCGCGTACTTGGACCGCATCGCGGCAAGCGACTGCTCGGCAGTGGCAATCTTGGCGTCCGCGTCCCGGGCTCCGGCGTTGACGGCCGCGAGGGCCTGGGGCGCGTTCTTTTCCAGCTCACGCAGCGAGTCGAAGTCCGCCTTCTGCTCCTGCAGGGAGGCCAGGGCGGCCTCGGACCGGCGGATAATCTCGCCCAGCCAGGTGCGCTGCTGTTCCTCGGTGTCGGGAATGTGGTCATCAAGCTGCTGCTGCAATTTGAAGGACTCGCCCATGTGGGCTTTGGCTTCCTCCAGCGCTTTGGTGAAGTTTCCTACGGCCGAGTCGCCGTACTGCGCCTGCGCGAAGCCGAGTTCCTGTTCGCTGGACTTGATGGCGTCATCTGCCTCGATCAGGAGGGAGCCGCTCTTGCGGCGGAGTTCCTCCACGCTCAGCGAGGCCAACGGGTCCAGCTCGGCACCCTGGGGGCCGTAGCTGCCAGTGGACGCCTGGGCGGCAGCCTTCTTCCGGCGGTTCCGGTAGTACAGGTAGGCGCCGCCTCCTGCCACCACGACGCCGGCTCCAACCAGGACCGCGGCGCCCGCACCGTCACCGGAGGACACATTGCCGCTGCCGCCGTTGGCGGCATCGCCGATTGCTGAGGCAGTGTCGATGGCAGCCTGCGCGTAGTCCTTCTTGCCCCCGGCCAGGTTGGCTGTGACTGCGTTTTGGCTGATGTTGGCCTGCTTGGACCGGATGGGGCTGCTCGAATTCGTGACGAAGTTGAACTTGCCGTCGTCAACAGCGATTGCCAGGACGGCGTCGGCCCTGCCCATGCTCCTCAGCTCAGCCACTTTCTGCGTCCACTGGGCCGGATCGGTCGGGTTGGTAAAGGTCTTCACCGTGACCACATACAGGTTGTACTTGTGGTCTTTCAGCAGCTTCTGGATGGCGTCCTGGACTTCGCCCTTCCGGCTGCCCAGGACGTTGGCATTGTCAACAATGTTGGTCCCGGAGGGAATGGTCACCGGGTCTTCGGCCCAGGCCGCGCCGGCGGGAACCGCGAGCAGCCCGGCAAGGCCGATCACGGCGAGGAAACGCTTGAACTTTGACCGCATGTGCAACCCTTCAGCACGCCTGACACCGACTCGGGACGAATCAGTCGTCGAATCCAGCAGCGCCCCCACGCTTGGTGTGAAGCCGCAGGTCGCTGTGGCAATTCATCTTGATTCTATGGTGCACCCCACAGCCAGTCCATGCGGCCGAATATGCCGCCAGCGAAACGCACGGCGGGGTTTTACGGGAACGCCATGACGTTCAGGAAGCTTTCAGCAAACATCCGAGCTTGTTCCAGCGGGACGGGTCATAGTTAATGGCAGACAAGGATGAAAGGAAGTCCCATGACTGAGAATCACACGCCAGGACCGGTCCCGGAGGGCAACGCGGGCGGCCGGAACCCCTGGCAGCAGCAGGACCCGCAGCAGCCCGGAGCCGGCCCGGCGGCCACTCAGTCCGGGGACGGGGGCAATGCCGGCCACGAGCAGGATCGCTACGGCGCTGCCGACCAGCAGCACAACCCTCCGGAACGGCTGGACAAGCCGCAGGACCACACCCAGGAGCTACCCGGCGCTCCACGCCCCGTTTACCCGCAGCGCCAGCCCTTCTACGGCCAGTCCGGATACTACGGCCAGCAGCAGAACGGCCAGCCGGGCCAAGGCGCGGGGCCCGGTATGCAGCACGGAGGTGTCGGCCTGGCGCCCAATCCCAAGGATGCACCGCGCCGGAAGGCGACCTTCGGCATCGGCACCCTTATCGCCAGCATCCTCGCCGCTGGGCTTGTGGGCGGCGGCGTGGCAACGGTGGGGGCAGGTGAACTGTTTGGAAACGCCGGCTCCAGTACCTCGTCGGTGGGCGGCAGCAACCAGCCGGGAACCGTCATCGTGAACAACAAGGATGACGTCAACGCGATTACTGCCGCAGCCGTGAAGGCTTCCCCCAGTGTGGTCACCATCAGTGCGACCAGCGGCAGTTCCGGCGGCACCGGTTCGGGCATCGTCCTTGACGACCAGGGACACATCCTGACCAACACCCACGTAGTTACGCTGGACGGCCAGACAGCCAACGCCACCCTTGAAATCCGCACCAGCGACGGCAAGGTCCTTCCCGCGAAGCTGGTGGGCACGGACCCCCTGTCCGACCTCGCGGTGATCAAGGTGGACGATACCTCAAGCCTCACCCCAGCCACACTGGGGGATTCCTCCAAGCTCAACGTGGGTGACACCGCAATCGCCATCGGATCACCGCTGGGGCTGACCGGGACTGTGACGGACGGCATTGTGTCCACGCTGAACCGGACCATCAGCGTGGCATCGTCGGCAGCCCCGCAGGGCGGTGACAACAGCCAGGGCGGTGACCAGGGCTTCCAGTTCGCGCCTCCGGGCGGCGGACAAAGCCAGCAAAGCTCTAGCCAGGGATCCATCGCCATCAACGTCATCCAGACCGACGCCGCGATCAACCCCGGCAACTCCGGCGGCGCGCTGGTCAACAGCAAGGGTGAGATCATCGGCGTGAACGTGGCCATCGCTTCCGCAGGCTCCGGCACCTCGACCTCCCAGAGCGGCAACATCGGCGTCGGGTTCAGCATCCCGATCAACAACGCCAAGCGCGTGGCACAGGAGATCATCGACAACGGCAAGGCCTCCCATGGCCAGCTCGGTGTCAGCGTCAAGGCGAAGAGTACCTCCGGGGCATCCTCGGAATTCTCGGTAGGCGCCGACGTAGCCACGGTTGACGCCAGTTCGCCGGCTGGGAAGGCCGGGATCAAGGTCGGCGACGTCATCACCAAGTTCAACGACCTCAGCATCGGTGAACCGAACCAGCTGACCGCGGCAGTCCGCGAGCAGCCGGCAGGTTCCACGGTCAAGATCACGGTCCAGCGCGGCGGCAAGGAGCAGACGTTCGACGTCACGCTCGGCGCGGCAGCCAGCTGACACGCCCAAGCCATCACGACGGCGGCGTCCCCACCCCGGGGGCGCCGCCGTCGGCATGTCCGGCGCAACGGAAAACGCAACGGAAAACCTGACACAGGCGTTAACGGAAGAGGGCGCCCGGACGCGCCGATATGGTTAGCTAGGAGCTACCCGCCTGCCGGGCATTCCGCGGCCATGACCCACCCGGCTGGCTGTCCACAAGCATGGAAGGCTGCTGTAACCACAGTGGAAGAGACATTGAAGATCGTAGTCCTGGTCAAACATGTACCGGACGCCCAGTTCGACCGTCACCTGGGTGGCGAGGGCAACACCGCGGACCGCGACGAGAGCATCCTGTCCGAGCTCGACGAATACGCCCTGGAAGCTGCCCTGCAGCTTGCCGAGGCCCGAGGCGGAAGCAAGGCCGGCAACCGGGTCATCGCCCTGAGCATGGGTCCTGCCGGCGCCGTCAACGCCGTGAAGAAGTCTCTGCAGATGGGCGCCACCGAAGGCGTCCACCTCACGGACGACGCGCTCGCCGGCTCGGACGCGGCCGCCACCTCGCTGGCGCTCGCGGCTGCCGTCCGGCACCTGGGCGGCGTGGACCTGGTCCTGACCGGGATGGCGTCCACCGATGGCGAGACCTCGCTGGTCCCGGCCCAGCTGGCTGAGCGGCTCGGGCTGCCGCAGGTGACCTTCGCTTCCTCGCTGGAGGTCGACGGCGGCCGGCTCACTGCCCGGCGCGATGCCGACACGTCATCGGAAACCGTGGAAGCAGCGCTGCCCGCGGTCGTGTCCGTCACGGACCAGATCAACGAGCCCCGGTACCCCAACTTCAAGGGCATCATCGCGGCCAAGCGCAAGAGCATCACTACGCTGTCCCTCGCCGACATCGGCGTGGACCCGGCCCAGGTCGGCTTTGCCGGGTCCTGGACCACCGTCACCAGCGCCGAAGAGCGGCCGCCGAGGACCGCCGGCACCATCATCACCGACGAGGGCGACGCCGGCATCAAGCTGGTTGACTTCCTGGCCGCCCAGAAGCTGCTCTAAGGGGACAACGACATGGCAAAAGTACTCGTATTCATCGACAACCCCGGAGCTTCGCTCAAGAAGAGCAGCCTGGAGCTGCTGACCCTGGCACGTTCCCTGGGGGAGAGCGCCGTCGCGGTCAACGGCGACCTTTCCGACGACGTCGCGGCCACCTTCGCGGAATACGGTGTGGGCACCGTCCTGCACCCATCGGCCCAGGACCTGGGCGACTTCCTCGTCGCGCCCAAGGCAGCCTACCTGGCAGCCGCGGCAGAGGCAGCCGGCGCCGGGATCGTGCTGCTGGACAACTCTCCGGAAGGCAAGGAGATCGCTGCGCGGCTGGGCATCAGGCTTAACGCCGGCGTCATCACCGACGTCGTCGCCGTAGACCCCGACGGCACCGCGCACAAGTCGGTCCTGGCCGGCTCGTACATCACCTCCTGCAGGGCCACGACGGCCGTTTCCGTACTCACGCTCAAGGCCAACAACGTGGTACCGGAACCCGCGCCCGCACCCACCACGCCCGAAACGGCAACCGTGGAGGTGCCCGCCGTCGCCAGCGCTGCCCGCATCACCGCCCGCGAGCAGAAGGTGGCCAGCGGCCGCCCGGACCTCACGGACGCCCGGATCGTCGTTGCCGGCGGCCGCGGGATGGACGGCGACTTCGGTCCCGTCGAGGAGCTGGCCGATGCCCTTGGTGCTGCCGTAGGAGCTTCCCGTGCAGCCACCGACGCCGGATGGATCAGCCACGACGCGCAGGTGGGGCAGACCGGCAAGACCGTTTCCCCCAGCTGTACATCTCGGCAGGCATCTCGGGCGCCATCCAGCAGAAAGCCGGCATGCAGACGTCCAAGGTCATCGTCGCCGTGAACAAGGATGCCGAATCGCCGGTCTTCGAGATCGCCGACTTCGGCATCATCGGGGACGTCTTCGATGTCCTGCCGCAGGCCGCGGCCGAGATCAAGAAGCGCAAAGGCTGATCCGTTGACTGCTTCCAGCGAGCAGGCAGGGAGCCCGTTCAACCCGGAAATACACCGGGTTGGGCGGGTCCTCTGTTTTGCGGCCCACCCCGACGACATCGACTTCGGCGCAGCGGGCACCATCGCCGCGTGGACGGCTGCAGGGGTGGAGGTGAGCTACTGCATCATGACCGACGGCGATGCCGGCGGTTTCGATCCTGCCCACCGCGCCGACATCATCGCGATGCGCGACGCCGAACAGCGCCGGGCAGCGGAGCTGGTCGGGGTCACTGACATCCACTACCTCCATCAGCGTGACGGCTACCTTGAGGCCTCCCATGAGGTGATGAGGGGCGTGGTGCGGCTGATCCGCGAAGTCCGCCCCGACGTCGTCCTCGCCATGCATCCTGAACGGAACTGGCAGCGGATCCAGAAGAGCCACCCGGACCACCTGGCAGTGGGGGAGGCGGTGACCCGGGCCGTGTACCCGGCACTGGAGAACCCGTTCGCGTACCCCGAGCTGGCGGAAGCTGGGCTGGAAGCTTACAAGCTGCCGTGGCTCTGGCTCTATGCGGGACCGGAGGAGCGGGAAAACCACTTCGTCGACGTCACCGACCAGGTGGATGCGAAACTCGCAGCCATCCATGTCCACGTGAGCCAGCATCCGGATGTGGAGGCCATGGAAGCCACCGTGCGCCAGGGCATGCGCACCAACGCCGCACGGGCAGGAATGCCGAGCGGACGCAGTGCCGAGGCTTTCCACGTGGTGGCGGTCAACGGGCCGGGCACCATCGCCGGCTTCTAGGACGCAAGAAGCGCCCCGTTCCCATCATGGGAGCGGGGCGCCTTGGTGTTGGGCGCCGGATGCCGGGTCAGGCGCCGAGTGGGGCCGCCGCAACCGTTGGCAGCGTGGGCGCCTTCGAACCACCGGCCGGTTCAACGGTGATGCCCAGCGAAGCAGCCGAATGGATGCCCTGGACCACGGCAGGCTTGGAGAGTGCCTGTTCGTCCATCAGGCCCTGCGACACCGGGGCGGAGCCGTCCTTGGGAATGAGCCACATCTGGTAGACCTTGCCCGCCGGCGGAGCGGGAACGCCGCTCATTTTCACCACGGCGGCATCCTCGGACGCGGAGATCAGAACCGTCGCCTTGCCGCCGCCTTGAACGTTGACGGAAGCCTCGCGGAGGTCCCCGGCACGCACGACCTGGTTGACGGGGTCATTCTGGTCGGCCAGGTAGGCGCCAACTCCCACGCCGCCCAGGGCAATCGCTGCCGCGGCTGCTACGCCCACCAGCCAGCGCCTGGTGCCGGACGGGCGGCGCTCCGCCCTGCGCTTGCGGGCCTCGGCGAGCTCGTCGGTTGGTTCTGCCGGTTGTGCCGCGCCTCCGGCCGGGGGCGCCACTTCAGAACCGGTGCGCCCGCTGCCCACGGGAAGCTGGGCCACGATGCGTTCGAACAAGTCCGACGGCGGCTCCTCCTCCACGCGGAAGGTGCGGGCCAGCGTCTCCCGGGACTGGCGGACACGCTCCAGGAAGACCAGGCGCTCGGTCTCCGGTGCGGTGGATATGTAGTGGTCAATGGCGTCGCGTTCCTGCTCCGTGACCGCGTCAAGGGCGTAGAGTTCGGCGAGGTCGATGGCACGGCCTGCCGCAAGGTCCATGGCGACGGTGTCGCCAAAGGCACGCGAACGGTCGTTGCGGCTGTTGTCCATTTCGTTCAATTCAACTCACCCCCAAGCAGGTCTTCAAGCGGATCAGTCCATCGCGGATGCGGGACTTGATGGTGGGAACAGCGGCATTCAGCCGTTCGGCGACTTCCCGGTAGGTCAGCCCGCCATAGTAGGCCAGGCGCACGGACTCCTGCTGTGTTTCGGTCAGCGTCTCCAAGCAGCGCACCACAGCCTCGGCCTCGAGCCGGCTTCCGACCTCATCGGAGACGCTGTCGTGGTCGATGTCCTGGGTGCTGGCCCCGTATTTCGCCTCCCGGTCCGTGGAGGACTGCGTGGACCGTACCTTGTCCACCGCCCGCCGGTGCGAGATGGTCATGAGCCAGGACAGCGGGCTTCCGGCGTGCGGATCGAACTTGGCCGCGTTCTGCCACACCTGCAGGAAGACTTCCTGCGTAGTGTCTTCACTGAGTTCGGGATCGATCAGGACCCGGCGTGCCATGCCGAAAACCCGGCGGGACGTGAGTTGGTAGAACTCGGCAAATGCGGCCTGATCCCCGCGGGCAACAGCGGCCAGCAGGGTTGACAGCCGCTGGCTGATGTCGGCTGGGGGATCAGTCACCGCGGCGGAGCCTTCGGGATTCGGCGCGTTGGGAGTTTCCATCACTCCCAAGCATAAGTCTCCGGCGGGAGATTCCCGGGCAGTCCTGCTGCTGTTGCGGTGTTCGCGCCTGGAATGCGCCTCGAGTAATGTCACCTGCCGCTCCTTGCTCCGCTCGAATGTGTTTCAAAAGGCATTCGGAGCCTTGCGGCAGGCGGATGGGACGGACGCAAAAAAGTCCTGCCCCGGGTGTCCCCGATGGGCCGGGTGCTAGAGCTTGGCGCCGGCGAAGCCCTGCTGCCGCCAGGCTTCGTAGACAGCTATCGAGGCGGCGTTGGCGAGGTTGAGGGAGCGCAGCGCCGGGAGCATGGGCAGGCGCACTGTTGCGGTCACATGGGGGTCGGTCTTCAGCTCCGCCGGCAGGCCCACGGATTCGCGGCCGAACATCAGGACGTCGCCTGGCTGGTACGGGATGTCGGTGTAACTGGTTGTACCGTCCGAGGTGAAGGCGTAGACCCGTTCCGGCTTGAGGTGTTCCCAGGCGTCTTCGATGCTCCGGTGGACTGTCACGACGGCGAGGTCGTGGTAGTCCAGGCCTGCGCGGCGCAGTTTGGCATCGGAGAAGTCGAAGCCCAAGGGTTCCACGAGGTGCAGTTCGGCGCCGGTGATGGCGGCGAGGCGGATGGCGTTGCCGGTATTGCCGGGAATTTCGGGGGCATGGAAGAGGATGCGGAACACCTCCCCATCCTAGCCAACCGCCGTCAGTGCATGCCGCGCAGCAGCCTGGCCAGGACCGGCACGTTGACGGTGTTCGGTGCCGGTCCTGCGGCAAGGAACTCCTTCAGGCCGCGCGCCAGGCCGGCCGCGTTGACGATTTGGACCGTTTCCGCGGGCCCTGCCGGACGGCGGTGGTGGTCGATCACGGGCTCATGGAGGTTGCCGTCCGGGCTGAACACCACGGTCCACCCCGTGACGTTCAGTTCCGGGAAGATGTCCTGCATGGCCCACACCACCTGGGTGAGCTGCGGGGGCGCCACGGCACGGCCCCCGTGGTTGAGGGTGCGGCCGTCCCAGGCATAGGCTCCCTTGGGCAGGAGCATCGAGTTGACCAAGGCGAGGCGGTAGCCCGACAGGACGGCGTGGTCGATGTGGCTGTTGTCCGCCGGCGACTGCAGGCCGTTGATGAGCCGGGCCGCGGGGATGGCCGTCAGCACCTGGCGGGAAAGGACTGCACCGTGCGCATTTCACGCTGGATCCGGGCCTCGGCGCCGAAGATTCCCCTCTTCCGGGGCATCCCGTGGACCTGCTGGCGGGCCTGCTCCAACGGAATCAGGGGGACGTCGCCGCTCCCTCCGTACGGCGGAACGTAAATGGGAGGATCCCCGGCGGTGTTCCGCCCGCCGCCCGGCCGGCGGACTGTGGCGGACGCCCGGCTCCCTGCCGCCGGAGCGTCGAAGTGGGCGCCGGCATCGGTCGGAGCGGTGCCCGCCCCGTAGGAGCGGTCGTAGGCCTTACGGCGCTGCGGATCAATCAGCGTCTCGTAGGCAGCGGTGACCCTGCGGAACGTTGCGGCATCACCCCCGTGGTCCGGGTGGGCAGACCTGGCTGCGCGCCGGTACGCCGCCTTGATCTCTTTCTCAGTGGCTGTGACGGCCACACGGAGGACCTGGTAGTGGGAGCTGCTGCTCTCGGTCAAGCAATCGTCCTGTTCTTCAAGCGCCACGGGGAAAGCGAAGTGCCCGCCCAGTCTAGCCAGCGCGGATGGCCGGCCTGCACTGTCAACGAGCGTCCGGGGTGCCCGGGTTCCCCGCGGCCGGAGTTTAGACTCGTGGATGCACGGCCGAACACCGGCTGGTGGGGATGCGGGGTGGAGATGGATTTTGCGACGACGGCCCGGCCGGCGGGCCGGGCATGGCACCTGGGGGCGCCGCTGGCGGTGGCGGGGCTGGGGGCTGTGCTGCTGGCCGGCTGCAGCGTGGATGTCCGTGACCCCGCTGCCCCGGAAACGCCGCCAGGCACGCCGGTCCTGTCCACCCCGACGATCACCCCCGGCCACGACGCTGCGGCAGTGGCAGCCCGGGACCTGCCCTTTGCGGCCGGGGGCACCCTGGCCCCGGGCGTTCCGGTAGGGATCTCTGACGAGCTGAAACGTGCACCGGGGTGGAAGCAGGTCACTGAGGACGTATCCGGTGCGAGCCAATACGCCAAGGCTGACGGCTGCGTGGTTGCGGCCCGGGTCAGTACCGGGCAGGGCCCGCTGGTCCGGGGGACGACCGGGAGTCCACGGTGGCCCTGTTCCAGTACCTGGATGCCACCATCCAGCCCTCGTACTTGACAACGGAATCGTTGCAGTGGGGCGGAAGCGTCGAAGAGCCCGGCAAGAGCGTCGAGGTCCTCGTGCTGGAACCTGCCGCGCACGGCGGAAAGTCGACTGCGGTTCTTGCCAGGGTCTTCGGCACTGCGGGGTCGTCAGCCTACATCTCCGTCTCCTGCCCGGATCCGGGAACGCTCGCTGCCGCCCGGAAGGATGTGTCGCGCTACCTGCCCTTGGTGCCGCCGTCGGCCTGAGCCTGGCGGTTCCCGGCCGACAACCGGTTGAGGGCGAGCGCACCCACCAGGAGTCCGAAGTCGCGCAGGGCCACGTCGTAGAAGCTTCCAAGGAGGAGCAGGTTGACGATGATCCCGGCGAGCCAGGCGGCCACCAGGAGTGAGCCGAAGCGGGGGCGGACTGCCACCGCGATCCCCGCAATGATCTCCACCACGCCCACCACGTCCATGAAGGTTCGTGGGGCCAGAGGCACCAGGGCAGTCGCCTGGGGTGCCAGATAGACGGTCCAGTCGGTGAGGATGTTCGTGAACTTGTCCAGGCCGAACAGGACCGGGGCGACCGTGAAGACAGTGCGCAGCAGCAGGAAGGCCTGCCGCGTGGCCGGCTCAGTGGCCGGTGCAGGGTGTGCGCGCACTGCCGATGCTGGTTTCATGACGTGCTCCTTCTAAAAGTAGGTATGCCAATTTTAGAAACCTGATGTTCTATAATCAAGAGATCTTGACTATGGATTGGTGGGACCGTGTATCGACTTCCCTGGGCCGGCAGGATTGCCGCCGTTGCCTCGTTGGCGGACGCCAAGCGGCTGCAGCTTTTCGAGCTGGTCGCGGCCTCCCCGCGGCCGGTGGGCCGGGACGAAGTGGCCGAATCCGTTGGCCTGGCGCGGAGCACGGTCTCGTTCCACCTGGACAGGCTGGTCCAGGACGGCCTGCTGGCTGTCGAGTTCCACAAGGCGCCTGGAAAGGCCGGGCCGGGTTCCGGCCGGCCGGCCAAGATGTACCGGCGGGCGGCGGGGGAAGTGGGAGCGACGGTGCCGGACCGCAACTATGACCTTGCCGGCGAGTTGATGGCGGCCGCCATCGAGGCGTCCGAGGCCGGCAGCGGCCCGGTGGGTGAGGCGTTGCGCGCAGCTGCCTTCCGGAAGGGCTGCGAGCTGGCGGAAGCGGCCGGGAGCATGGGGGATTTCCTGGCCCAGGCAGGCTACCGGCCCCAGGACGACGGCGATGGCGGCTACCTGCTGCCCAACTGCCCCTTCCACCGCCTTTCCAACCAGCACGCGTCCGTCGTGTGCGACATGAACGGCGCATTCCTGCGGGGAGCGGCGGCCGGATGCGGCGGGCACGGGGACCGCGTGGCATCGGTGGACCTTCCCGGCCACTGTTGCGCGAGGATCACCCGCGCGTCCTGAGCGGTGCCCGGGCTGGCTCCCCGGGCCGGGGCTGCCGCGGCAGCGGGCGCTAGAATTGAACGGTGCCCGCCTACCTCGACCACGCCGCCACCACGCCGCTCACCGGTGCGGCCCTCACCGCACTGACGCGTGAGCTGGCACGTACCGGAAACCCTTCGTCATTGCACGGTTCCGGCCGCCGGGCCCGGCGCGCCGTGGAAGACGCGCGCGAGACCATTGCCGCCGCCGTCGGGGCACACCCATCAGAAGTGATCTTCACCTCCGGCGGCACCGAATCGGACAACCTCGCCGTGAAGGGCTTGTACTGGTCCCGCGTGGCAGGGGACCCCAGGCGGCGCCGCATCCTTTGCTCCGCCGTCGAGCATCACGCGGTGCTGGACACCGTCGAATGGCTTGAGCGCCACGAGGGCGCGGCTGTTACCTGGCTGCCCGTGGACAGCGAGGGCGTGGTGGATCCCGTCATCCTGGAGGCGGAGCTGGCGCGCGACCCCGGCAGCGTGGCCCTGGTGACCGTGATGTGGGCCAACAACGAAGTAGGCACCATCCAGCCCGTCCGCCGCATCGTGGAGCTGGCCCACGCGGCCGGCGTGCCCGTCCACTCCGACGCCGTCCAGGCATTCGGTTCCCTTCCCGTGGACTTCAAGGAATCCGGCCTCGACGCAATGTCCATTTCCGGCCACAAGATCGGCGGCCCTGTCGGAGTTGGCGCGCTCCTGCTGGGCCGCTCGGTCACATTGACGCCGGTGCAGCACGGCGGCGGCCAGGAACGCGACGTGCGCTCCGGAACGCTGGACACGGCGTCCATCGCGGCCTTCGCCGCCGCTGCGGAAGCCACTGCCGACGCGCGCGACGGGGAAGCAGCACGGATCGCCGCCCTGCGTGACCGCCTTGTGGACGGCGTCCGCGAACGGATTCCCGAGGCCGTACTCCGTGGTGCGCCTGGTGATGGCCGGCTGCCCGGCAACGCGCATTTCACCTTCCCTGGCTGCGAGGGGGATTCACTGCTGTTCCTCCTGGACCTGGCGGGCATCGAATCGTCCACCGGTTCTGCCTGCACCGCGGGTGTCCCGCGGCCCTCCCATGTGCTGCTGGCCATGGGCCTGGACGAGGAAACCGCGCGGGGTGCCCAGCGGTTCAGCCTGGGACACACCTCCACCGAGGCCGACGTCGATGCCCTGCTTGCCGCACTGCCCGAGGCTTATGCGCGTGCACGCCAGGCCGGAATGGCCGGGCACGAGTCCACCATCCAAACCGCAGGTACCGTGGCGCGGCAGGGGCTGCACGGCAGCTGATCCCTCGGGGCCCTGATGCCTTGGATGGGTTTGCCGGGTCAGATCCCGGCGGCTGGGGGCGATTTGCGCGGGTCCGTAGAATGGATAGGCGAAGATCGTTTCCGCCGCCCGGCCTTGCCGCCCGGGCCCCGGTAAGCCAGCATCCCCCAACAGAAAGCCAGCATGCGAGTACTAGCAGCCATGAGCGGCGGAGTTGATTCCGCCGTTGCCGCCGCCCGCGCGGTCGAGGCCGGGCACGACGTCGTCGGCGTCCACCTTGCCCTGTCCCGCATGCCCGGAACCCTCCGCACCGGCAGCCGGGGCTGTTGCACCATCGAAGACTCCCGGGACGCCTGGCGTGCCTGCGACGTCCTGGGTATTCCCTACTACGTCTGGGATTTCTCCGAGCGTTTCAAGGAAGACGTCGTCCAGGACTTTATCGACGAATACGCCGCCGGCCGTACCCCCAACCCGTGCATGCGGTGCAACGAACGGATCAAGTTCGCAGCGCTTCTCGAAAAGGCCATCGCCCTGGGCTTCGACGCCGTCTGCACCGGCCACTACGCCAAGGTGATCGAGGACGCCGACGGCAACCGGGAACTCCACCGCGCAGCCGACTGGGCGAAGGACCAGAGCTACGTGCTGGGCGTCCTGACCCACGAGCAGCTCAAGCACTCGATGTTCCCCCTGGCCGACACGCCCTCCAAGGCCGAGGTCCGTGCGGAAGCTGAGCGCCGGGGGTTGTCGGTTGCCAACAAGCCTGACAGCCACGACATCTGCTTCATTCCCGACGGCGACACCGCCGGCTGGCTCGCCGAGAAAATCGAGATGACCACAGGTGACATCGTGGACGAGTCCGGGGCCAAGGTGGGGGAGCACCCTGGAGCCAACGCCTTCACGGTCGGTCAGCGCCGCGGACTCAAACTGGGCACCCCCGCCGCCGACGGCAAGCCGCGCTTCGTCCTGGAAATCCGGCCCAAGGAAAACAAAGTGGTTGTGGGTCCCGAAGCGCTGCTGGCCATCGACGAGATCCGCGGCATCAAGATCTCCTGGGCGGGCCTTCCCATTTCTGAGGTGGACTCGGGGGCGGAATTCAACTGCCACGCCCAGGTCCGTGCGCACGGGGATCCCGTACCCGCCACTGCCTGGATGGAACCGGCACGGGACGGCGCTGCCGGCAGCCAGCTGATGGTCCGCCTGGAGGCTCCGCTGCGCGGTGTGGCCCCGGGCCAGACCGTGGTGCTGTACCAGGGCAGCCGCGTGCTGGGCCAGGCCACCATCGACGCCGCACGGTCCCTCCAGCGGGCCGCGCTGTAACCCTGCCGTTCCCGGTACCGCCACGATTCCGCCGTGGCGGTCTTTTGCCGTGCCCAAGGCCGGTGGCCCGCACGATTCCTCGTCGCACTCCCGGGTAACTATTGAGAAAATATTGTGTTTCAACTCACAGAAATGGCCGTCTCGAGGGCAGACTCTCTGATTGAATCTAGGGATCAGCACTGCACGCCGGCGTCTGGGGCTATCAACCTGTGACCGCGGGCGTGCGCGTACTCATCGGAAAGAAGTTCACAGATGATCAAGAGCACAACGGCCCTGCACCGCGCCATCGCGCTGGCAGGCATCTCCGCCCTGGCCCTGACTGCCTGCACAGGGCCCTCCGGCGGCGGGGAACGTCCACCGGCAGTGCCGGCGGCGGTGCCATTACCTTCGGAACCACGGACAAGGTCGTCACCCTCGATCCCGCCGGTTCCTACGACGCAGGATCCTTCCTGGTGATGAACCAGGTCTACCCCTTCCTGATGAACTCCAAGCCCGGTTCGGCCGAGGTCAGCCCGGACATTGCGGAGTCCGCGTCCTTCACGTCACCCACCGAGTTCACCGTGAAGCTCAAGCCCAACCTCAAGTTCGCCAACGGCCACGCGCTGACGGCCTCGGACGTGAAGTTCTCCTACGACCGCGTCCTCAAGATCAATGATCCCAACGGCCCGGCGTCGCTGCTGTCCAACCTCAAGTCGGTTGCCGTCAAAGACGACACCACCGTGGTGTTCACCCTCAACGCCGCCAACGACCAGGTCTTCCCGAGCGTCCTTGGCACCAACACCGGTCCGATCGTGGATGAGGAAGTCTTCCCCGCCGACAAGGTGATGAGCGACGAAGACATCGTGGCGGCCAAGCCCTTCGCCGGCCAGTACACCATCGATTCCTACAAGAAGAACGAACTCGTCAGCCTCAAGAGCAACCCCGACTACAACGGACTGCTCGGCAAGCCGGCCAACGACAACGCCGTGATCAAGTACTACGCCGACTCCAACAACCTGAAGCTGGACGTCCAGGGCGGCAACATCGACGTTGCGGGCCGAAGCATCACCGCCACGGATGCCGCCGACCTCGGCAAGGACTCCAAGGTCAAGGTCTACAAGGGCCCGGGCGGCGAGTTGCGCTACATCGTCTTCAACTTCGACACCATGCCGTTCGGCGCCAAGACGCCCGAAGCAAACCCCGCCAAGGCCCTCGCCGTGCGCCAGGCCATGGCGGACATTGTGGACCGGCAGGCCATCTCGGACCAGGTGTACAAGGGAACCTACGTTCCCGCCTACTCCGTGGTGGCGGATGGACTGCCCGGCGCAATCCAGCCCATGAAGGACCTGTACGGGGATGGCAGCGGCAAGCCGAGCCTGGACAAAGCCAAGAAGGTCCTCAGCGACGCAGGGATCACCGGCCCGGTGACCGTGAAGCTGCAGTACAACCCGGACCACTACGGCAAGTCTTCGGGCGATGAATACGCCATGGTCAAGCAACAGTTGGAGAAGTCCGGCCTGTTCACCGTGGACCTGCAGTCCACCGAATGGGTGACGTACTCCAAGGCACGCACCTCTGACGCGTACCCCGTTTACCAGCTCGGCTGGTTCCCGGACTACTCGGATGCGGACAACTACCTCACGCCCTTCTTCATCCCGGGCAACTTCCTCAAGAACCACTACGAGAACCCGACTGTCACGGACCTGATCCAGAAGCAGCTGACCACGCCGGACAAGACCGAACGCCAGAAGCTGATCGGCGATGCCCAGACGGCAGTCGCCAAGGACCTCTCCACCCTGCCGCTCCTGCAGGGCTCGCAGCTCCTGGTGGCGGGAGCTGACGTCAAGGGTGTCGAGAAGACCCTCGACCCCTCGTTCAAGACACGCCTTGGCGTGCTGTCCAAGTAAGCAGTCAACCCCCATCGGGCTCTGACGGGCCGGAGGCGGGACGCCGCAATGGTGTCCCGCCTTTTGCCGGTCATCAGTCAGCAACGAGGGGAATGCTGGCTCCCGGTCACCACGAATCCAGGTACCGATGACATCTTTGATTGACGCGCCGCCAAGTGATGCGGACGCGCTCCTTCCGACCAAGAAAAAAGCGGCAGGGGGAGGGCTGGGCCAGTACATCCTGGTCCGCTTCCTGCTGATCTTCCCAACCATCCTCATCCTCGTCACGTTGGTGTTCTTCCTCATGCGGATCACCGGCGACCCCATCACCGCCGCCATGGGCGGCCGGCTCCCGCCGGAACAGTTGCAGGAACGCATCCACACCGCCGGCTACGACCGGCCGCTGCTTCTGCAGTACTTCGAATACCTGGGGCAGCTCATCACGGGCAACTTCGGCACCACCCTCTCGGACAACCGCAAGGTCACCGAGATGCTGACCACCTATGGCTCCGCCACACTGGAACTGGCCATCAACGCCATCATCGTCGCCCTGGTGGTGGGCATTCCGCTCGGCATGATCGCCGCCCACCGTCGTGATCACCTGCCGGACGCCGTGCTCCGGATCCTGGCCATCCTGTTCTACGCAACCCCGGTCTTCTTCGCCGGCATGCTGCTCAAGTTGGTGTTCTCCGTGTGGCTGGGCTGGCTGCCGGTCGCCGGCCGCGCCGGGACCAGGACCGAACTGTCCCTCACAGCCCTGGAAGCCCCCACCGGCATCTACTGGCTGGACGCCCTGCGCAGCGGAAACATGGCTGCCCTCAGCGACGTGATGTCCCACGCCGTCCTTCCGGCGCTGGCCCTTGGCCTCCTGACGGCCGGGGTCTTCCTGCGCCTGGTTCGGACCAATGTCATCGGCACACTCGGCAAGGACTACATCGAGGCTGGCCGCTCACGCGGCGTCAGCGAATATCGGCTGGTCACCAAACACGCCTACAAGCCGGCGCTGATCCCCATCATCACGGTCATGGGCCTGCAGATCGCAGTGCTGCTCGGCGGGGCCGTGCTCACCGAAACAACCTTTGAGTGGAAAGGCCTCGGATTCCAGCTGGCCAACTACCTCACGGCGCGCGACTTCGTCGCCGTCCAGGGCATCGTGGTGCTGCTGGCCGTCATCGTCGCCGTCACCAACTTCATCGTGGACATCATCGCCGCGCTGATCGACCCCCGCGTGAGGTACTGACATGACTGCCGAAACCACCCTGGAACCCGTGGCCAACCCGCGGGCATCCTTCTTCCGGCGGCTGCCGGTTGTTTCCCACTTCAACAAGAGCGTCGGACTGCAACGCTTCATGCTCGTGGTGGGGCTCGTCCTCACCGGCATCTTCCTGCTCACAGCCTTGGCAGCGCCGCTGCTGGCGCCCTACGGCTTCGCGCAACTCTCGGATGCCGACGGCAACTTCCCCACCCAGCAAGCCCCCGGTGGCAAGCACCTCCTGGGCACCACCGTTGGCGGTTATGACGTCCTGTCGCGGGTGATCTGGGGCACCCAGACCGCCCTGCTGGTCATCATCGTCGCCGTCATCCTCTCCATCTTCGCCGGCGTCATCCTCGGCCTGGTGAGCGGCTACATCGGCGGCTGGCTGGACCGCATCCTGGTGGTTGTCGCCGATGCGATCTACGCCTTTCCGTCCTTGCTGGTCGCGATCGTCATGGCCATCGTCATCAGCGGGGGCCAGTCGAGCCTCCTGGGCGGAATCCTGGCTGCCGCCATCTCCATCACGGTCGTATTCATCCCGCAGTACTTCAGGGTGATCAGGGCCGAAACGATCAGGCTTAAGGCAGAGCCTTTCGTCGAATCGGCCAAGGTGGTTGGCGCCTCGAACATCCGGATCATGACCCGGCACATCTACCGCAACGCCACCCGCACCCTGCCGCTGATCTTCACCCTCAACGCCTCCGAATCAATCCTGACCCTCGCAGGGTTGGGCTTCCTGGGCTTTGGCATCGAACCCAGCTCAGCCGCGGAATGGGGCTTCGACCTGAACAAGGCGCTCGCCGACACCACGTCCGGAATCTGGTGGACGGGGCTGTTCCCCGGCCTGGCCATCGTCTGGACCGTGCTGGGGCTGACGCTCGTGGGCGAAAGCATCAACGACCTCAACGATCCGCGCCTGCGCGGGCGGAAGCGCATCAGCCGCAAAGCCCCTGCCGCGGACGCGCCTGCCGCATCAGCCGGACCCGGCACCGAAACAGAATTGAGCAACCCGTGAGCGAAAACCTTGGGTCCGTTTCGGACCACACGGAACAGGACCGTAAGACGGTGCTGGAGATCGACCACCTGCAGGTCACCTTCGCCACCGACGGCGGCGACGTCCATGCCGTCAAGGACGTGAACCTTGAAGTCAGGGCCGGAGAAGTGCTGGCCATCGTGGGCGAATCCGGCTCCGGCAAGACTGTCACCGCCAAGACCATCCTGGGGCTGCTGCCTGAAACAGCGATGAGTTCCGGCGCGGTGCTGATCAACGGCACCAATGTCATCAGCCTAAGTCCCGGCCGGCTCCGCCAGATCCGTGGACGCGACGTGGCCATGGTGTTCCAGGAGCCCTCCACCGCCCTCAACCCGGTATTCACGGTGGGATGGCAGATCGCCGAGGGGATCCGGGCCCATGCCGGGACAGACGGCAGCGGGCGCGTATCGGCGAAGGAAGCCAAGGAACGGGCCATCGAAGCACTGCGCAAGGTGGGTATCCCGGACCCCGAACACCGCGTCAACTACTACCCGCACCAATTCTCGGGCGGCCAAAAACAGCGTGTGGTGATCGCGGCAGCCCTGGCGCTGAACCCTGGCCTCATCGTCGCCGACGAACCCACCACGGCCCTGGATGTGACGGTACAGGCGGAAATCCTCGAACTCCTCCGGGACCTGAGGGACAAGTACGGCACCTCGATCGTCCTGATCACCCACAACATGGGAGTGGTGGCCGACCTCGCCGACCGGGTAGTGGTGATGTACCGGGGCGACATTGTCGAGGAAGCCACGTCGAAGACGTTGTTTGCCGAACCCCGCCAGGACTACACCCGCAAGCTCCTCGCTGCCGTGCCGCACCTGGGCCGCAACTCGGCGTCGGCCGGCCTCACCGAACGTCCGCACCAGGACGGGGAAGTGCTGGTGTCCGCCGACAACCTGGTGATCGAATATCCGGGACGGCTGGGAACACCTGCCTTCAAGGCAGTGGACGGTGTCAGCTTCACCTTGTCCAGGGGCGAGGTGTTCGGCCTCGTGGGGAATCGGGGTCCGGCAAGACGACGATCGGACGGGCCATCGCCGGGCTGAACCGGACCACCGGAGGCAGCCTGAAAGTCCTGGGCTACGAAATGCTGAACCTGCGCGAACGCACGTTCAAACCTTTCCGCAAGGACATCGGCTTCGTCTTCCAGGATCCGGCCGCCTCGTTCAACCCGCAGCTCACCATCGGTGATTGCATCGCGGAGCCCATGCTGATCCATACCCGGCCAAGCGAGGCGCAGGCGCGCAAGCGCGTCGGCGAGCTGCTGGAATCGGTGCAGCTGCCGGCGTCGTACGCGGGCAGGTACCCGCACGACTCTCCGGCGGCCAGCGGCAGCGGGCATCGCTCGCGCGGGCATTGAGCCTGAATCCGCGGCTGCTGATTGCGGATGAGCCGACGTCGGCCCTGGACGTTTCGGTCCAGGCGAAGGTCCTGGAATTGTTCAAGGACATCCAGGAGGAGTTTGGCTTCGGCTGCCTGTTCATCAGCCACGACCTTGCCGTGGTGGACATCCTGTCCTCCTGGGTGGGCGTGTTGTATAAGGGCAAACTGGTGGAGCAGGGGATCGGCAGCCAGGTCATGGGCAACCCGAGCCATGACTACACACGCCGCCTGATCGCCTCGCTGCCGGTGCCGGACCCTGCCGAACAGGCCAAACGCCGGGAGGAACACCGGGCACTCCTGGGCATCTGAGCCTGGCTGCGGCTCCGACAAGCAGGAGCGAGGGGCGCCGGTGCCGGCCGACAGCCGGCACCGGCGCTTCATACCCGCGTCGATTCCATCGGCTCCCATAGACTGGAACCATGACGCAGCACAACCCCGGCCCAGACGATTTTGATCCATCCGCCAGCTCCCTGGCAGGCCACGTGGATAATTCCGTGATGGCTGAACTGCTGTCCATCCGCTCCAGCATCGACAACATCGACGCCACATTGGTGTACCTGCTCGCCGAGCGTTTCAAAGCCACGCAAAAGGTGGGTTTCCTGAAGGCCGCACACCGCTTGCCCGCCGGCGACCCCGGGCGCGAGGCCGCCCAGATCGCACGGCTGCGGCGACTCGCCGAGGACGCCCACCTCGATCCCGCCTTCGCGGAAAAATTCCTCAACTTCATCATCGGCGAGGTTATCCGCCACCATGAGGCCATCGCCGAGGACCATCAGGCCTCAGCGGAAGCCAACCCCCACAGCTCAGCACTGGCGTGAGCCGGGAACAGCAGCAATCCGGACCCGGCGCGCTGCCGGACGTTGTCACTGCGCAGGAAGTGACGGCCACAGGCCTGGGCCCGTGGCCCGGTGACGATCCGCTCGAGGCCGCCCGGATCATCCGCGGTGAACTTGGCAGCCCGCACCTGCCGTTCCTCGCCGAACTGCCGGAACGTGGCGTCGGATCCGACGCCCTGGGCCGCACCGCATCGTTCCTGGAGGAGCTGGCCGTTGATGTCCAGCCTCACGGGTGGCGGCTTGTTGACCGTCCCGGCAAGGACATGCGGCGGGCAGCTTCGGCCCTGTCCACCGACCTGAACGTCCTCGCGGACGTCGCCGGCGCCGAGGACGTTTCGGCACGGGAACTAAAGGTCCAGCTGGTGGGGCCGCTCACCCTGGCTGCCGGCTTGTACCTGCACAACGGTGAACGCGCCTTGCTGGACCACGGCGCCCGCCGGGACCTCGCGGCCTCCCTGGCCGCCGGGGTGGGCGGCTACCTTGGCCGGGTTGCCGCAGCAGTACCGGGTACCCGCCTGGTGGTCCAGGTGGACGAGCCTGCCATCACGGCAGTGCTGGCAGGCACCATACCCACGGCCAGCGGCTACCGGACCCTCCGGGCGGTTGCCGCGTCCGAAGCGCGGGAGGCCTGGCGCCTGGTCCTGGACGCCCTCCGCGCAGCAGGAGCCACCGACGTGGTCGTGTCCCTGCCGGACATCGAAGCGCCGATCGAGCTGGCCCTCTCCGCGGGGGCCGACGGTGTTGCGTTGCCGTTGAAGGCACTGACCAACCGGCAATGGGAACAGCTCGCCGGAGCAGTCGAGGCAGGCAAGCATTTCTGGGCCGGTGCATTGGAAGTCTCCGGGGGCACGCTCCCGCAGGTGGCCGAGAGCGTGGAATCGCTGTGGCGTCCTTGGCGGCAGCTGGGCCTGCCCGCCCAGCTGCTCAGCGCGGTGCGGTTGACGCCCTCGGCGGGACTGGCGGGACTAACCCCGGCACAGGCCACGGCGGTCCTGGGCAGGCTGACCCAAGTGGCGGACGGGCTCAACCAGCGGGTGCTGGGATAAGACTCAAACCCTGTTCTCCCAGCGGTCCGGCTGGGCGTAACGGGGGAGGTAGCTCTGCGCGGAGCTACCCCCGGCGTAGGGGCGGAGCCGGTAGTCGAAGGCCCCCGCGTACACCAGGACCAAGCCAATCTGGGGCTGGATCACTTTCACCTGGATACGGTGCCGCCCGTGGGGGCCTTCGGAGGGGTCCCACCACTGTTCCGCGTAGGCTTTCGCGTCCAAAGCCTGGGGGAGGGGAACCCGGATCGGCCCGAGGAAGAGCCGCGAAGCCTCGGACACGCCGCGCAGCCGTCCTTCCTGGGTGACGCCCAGGTTCAGGTCCGTCACGAGGCGGCGGTACCGGCCGACGTAGTCCACCAGCTGCGTGCCGCCGCCGCGCGTGGTGGCGCTGGTGGTGTCCTGGAAGAGCCGGGTGCGCCCGGGGAACCGGATTTCCCGGCGTGCGGTGAGGCTTGATCGCCCAAACGGATCCTGGTGCGCATGGTTCTCGATCCGGAACGGGACGTTTTCACCGTACTCGGGGAAGAAAGCCTCTTCGCCGCTGGTGAGCCGCAGCAGAGGGCGCAGCCACCGCTGGCGGCAGCCCACGACGTCGAACGTTCCCTCACCCACGCCGTACTGCCCTGATCCCGGGGCCAGGGAGAAGTACTCCTGCAGCTCAGGCTGCAAACGTGAAAACTCTGCGCCCAAGGCCTGCTGGTAGATCGGAACGCTCATGGTGACCTCCTGTTGCCGGTGGCGGACAGCTGCCGCCGGTTTTACAATCTACCGGCAGCCTTGAGCCGGATGTACATGTCCGCGAGCCGGGGCGGCAACTCATGGGGTTCGGCGTCCACCACTTCCACACCATAGCGCCGCAACTCGGCGGTCAGGGCTGCCCGCTGCAGCAAGGCGCGTTCCGCGGCTGCCGCCCGGAAAACTCCGGTGGCATCGCTGCGATCGCGGAGCATCGTGCCCAGTTGCGGGTCGCGGACGGCGGCCACCACCACGACGTGCTGGCTGGCCAACCGCTCGGCGGCCGGGAGCAGGCCTTCTTCCGGTGCACCCCCGTCCAGCGACGTCAGCAGGACCACCAGGGAACGATGCGCGGAGAGGGCCCTGACCTGCGCCGGGACCGCCGGCCAGTCCATCTCGATCAGCTCCGCCTCCAGCGGGGCCATGGCCTGCACCAGCCTCCCCAGGATGTTTCCCTGCCCGGCGGACGCGGCACGGGCCCTGGTCCGCCGGTCAAACGCAACGAAGTCCACCCGGTCGCCGCCGCGCTCCGCCAATACGCCCAACAGGAGCGCAGCCTCCATCCCGGTGTCCAGGCGGGTTTCGTCGCCGATCCTTGCCGCGGAGGTCCGGGAAGTATCAAGGACCATCACCACGCGCCGGTCCCGCTCCGGGCGCCAGGTTCGGACCACCACCGCGGAACGGCGGGCGGTGGCGCGCCAGTCGATCGAGCGCACGTCATCGCCCCTGACGTAATCGCGCAGGGAGTCGAATTCTGTGCCGGCACCACGGATCTGCACGGCAGCCTTGCCGTCGAGTTCGCGCAGCTTCCTCAACTTTGAGGGCAAGTGCCGCCGGGAATGGAAGGGCGGCAGGACCCGCAGCGAGCCCGGGCACCCGATGGTGCGCTGGCGGGCGGCAAGGCGAAGCGGGCCGAAAGAACGGATGGTCACATGCTGCGTTGTCAGGTCCCCGCGCCGGACCGGTTGAAGCCGTACGGTGTAGCGGCGGCTTTCGCCCGCCGGCACGTCGATGTCCTGCACCGGGTTCCGGGCGCCGGCCGAAGGTTGCCAACCGTCCCTGGCCGTGCCCCGCAGCGCCCGGCTGCCGTCGTTGCGGACCGTGAACACCGCGTCCGTTTGGCCGTTCAGCGTCACAATTTCCGGCGCCGGGCGCACCACGCTGATCTTCCGCAGCGACCCGGCGAACACCAGTTCCGCGCACGCCAGGGCCGTCAGCACTGACACGGTGGCCAAGACGGTCAGCCAGCCGGGGAGGAGCAGCACCGGGACAACGCCAAGCAGCACCAGTGCAACGAAGCGACCCGAGATGGCCATCAGCGGGGAACGGGAACGGACGCCAGGATGCTGCCCAGGACATCGTCCACCCGTACGCCGTCCATCTGCGCCTCAGGTTGCAGGGCCACGCGGTGGCGCAGGCAGGGCAGCGCCAGCGCCTTGACGTCGTCAGGGGTGACGAAGGGGCGGCCGGAGAGCCAAGCCCAGGACCGGGAGGTGTTGAGCAGGGCGGTGGCACCGCGAGGGGATACACCGAGCTGGAATGAGGGGGCGCTCCGTGTGGCCCGAACCAGGTCCACGATGTAGCCGATGATTTCCGGTTCGACGGCCACCCTTGTTACTGCCTCACGCGCCCGTTCCAGGTCCGCCGCACCGGCTACTGCCTGCACTCCCGCGGCAGCAAGGTCGCGGGGATCAAACCCGGCGGCATGGCGCCGGATGACCTCTATTTCGTCCTGGCGCTGCGGCAGCGGCATGCTGAGCTTGAGCAGGAACCGGTCCAGCTGTGCCTCGGGAAGGGGGTAGGTCCCCTCGTACTCCACCGGATTCTGCGTGGCGGCCACCAGGAACGGTGAAGGCAGCCGCCGGGCCCGGCCGTCCACGGACACCTGCCGTTCCTCCATTGCCTCCAGAAGTGAGGCCTGCGTCTTCGGCGGGGTCCTGTTGATCTCGTCCGCGAGCAGGAGGTTTGTGAACACCGGTCCCTCCCGGAAGCTGAATTCGGAGGTATTCGCGTCATAGACCAGCGAGCCGGTGACGTCGCCCGGCATCAGGTCCGGGGTGAACTGCACCCGCTTGGTGTCAAGGCTCAAGGCCGAGGACAGCGCCCGGACCAGCAGGGTCTTGGCCACGCCGGGGACGCCTTCCAGCAGCACATGCCCCTGCGCAAGCAGGGCGATCAGGAGGCCCGTGACCGTTGCGTCCTGGCCCACCACCGCTTTTGCCACTTCGTGGCGGACAGCAAGGAGCGACCGCCTCGCAGCGTCGTCGTCCACTGGAGTGCCGCCGCCCACCGAATTAAGGACCTGCGGGCCGCTGCTGTGTTCGCTCATTGGGTCATGACCTCTTTCTCGAGTTTGTCCATGGCCTGCGACCAGGCCACCAGGCGGGCTTCAGTTGCGGGTCGTTCATTCACCAGCACGCGCACGGCAGCCGGATCCCTGCCCAGGAGCCGGGCCGCGGCGGCAATGATGTCCTCGGCCCCGGCGCCGGGGCAAAGCCGGACCTTCCCGGAAATGCGCGCCAGCATGCCGGCCCGCAGGTTGTCCCGGGCCTGGTCCAGGGCACGTGAGTCCTGGTAGAGCCTGGCGCGTCCTTCCGCGGCCTCAACCGCCTTGACCACCACGGGCAGGGGCTCGAAGACCAGTGGCCCGTGCCGGCGGCCGCGCCACACGATTGCCGCCACCGCCACCAGGAGCAGCCAAGGCCCCAGGAACCGTGCCCAACCCGGTGCCAGGTCATCGAGGGTCTTCCCGTGGCCGGTCACCGTGACGTCTTCCAGCGAGGGGAGGTACCAGACGAGGTCCGGCGACGCTCCGAGCAGCCTGGTTGCCAGTGCTGCGTTTCCCAGGTCGTCGAGCTTGTCGTTCCCCAGGACGGCAGTGCTTCCCAGCACTGACGTGCGCCGGTCGCCACTGATGGCGAGCATCCCGGTGGTTCCCGCCGCCCGGTAACAGGTGGTGCCGCCGTCGTACACGAATCCTCCCTGGCCGGTGACCTGGCCTGCGGCGTTGGCGTCCGCCTGGCTGCACCTCGGGTCCAGGACCGGAACGGCGTCCGGCACGACGCCGGCCTGGTGGACGCCGACGTCCAGGGCGGCGAGGGTGTCCAGCCTGGGGGAGACGACCACCACGCGGCCCGATGCCGCTGCCAGGGCCGCAAGCTGGGGCTTGCCAAGGATGCCGTTCCGGTCATAGAGCAGCAGCGTGGGCGAGGAACTGGACCGGAGGTCGGCCAGGGCTGCATCGAAGCGGTTCGGGGTGTGGACGTTTACGCCATGGCGGCCGAGGATCTGCGCGAGCGCCCTGGCGCCGTTGGGTCCGGCATTGTGGACCGACAGGGGAACGGTGTCGCCCTTGGGCGCCAATTGCGTTCCGATGACCAGAGCCAGCGCCGCGACGGCGAGTACAGCCGCGGCTGCCAGGCCACGGTGGTTTCGGATCCACGCGAAGGGCCCGCGGCTTTGCGGCGCCTGACCGGTGGCAGCCCCTGACCTTGGGGTGTTCCCGTGTCCGGTGTTCGCTGTTGGAAGCCCGGTCACGGCACCGGCACCGTGCCTGCAGAGCCGGCGGAGGCGGGCTTCATGGCCTCCAGCCTGGTATCGAGTCCCACCATGTCCCGGTACTGCCCGTTGCCTGAAGGCCTGTTTCCGTAGCGGATTCCGTCAAACGTGGCCGCCGCCCACCGCAAGGGCCCGGCTTCGGCAGCGAACTGGACCGACAGCGCTTGTGCCACTTCGTCTGCGGTCCTGCCGGGCTGGGGGTCCAGTATCGTCCGGTGTTCGGCGGTGCGGACCATGGCACGGAAGCGGTCGACGACGGCGTCCCCCCAGTTTCCTGCCGCGGCGGCGGCTTCCGCGCGGGCGCGGTAGTCCTCGGCCGCCAGGGAGTTTTCGAGCTCAAAGACGTCCTTGGGCTGACGGGTGCGGGCGTTCAGGCGGGGCCGCGCCAGAATGATGGCGGCCGCGATGATCGCGGCAATGACAATGGCGATGGCGACGCCGGGGACCGATGGCGCATCCCCGCGGGACCCGTCCAGGGATTGCAGCCAATCCAGGAAGTTCCGCCACAGGCTGTCAAGCCATGATGGGGCGGCCTCCCGGTATTCCGGTTTGGCCAGTTCCTCCGCCGCCCAGCGCCGTGCCTCTTCGGCGCCCGGAAGCACCGGAGGCTCAGCGGCCATGGGGCCAGGCTCCCGGCGCCGCGCCCTGCCCGGGGTACGACGTGTTGGCGCCGGGGCGGGGCTCCCGGCCCGGGATGCCGTCCGGGTCTGCCCCGGTCTCAGCCTGCCGCAGCAAGGTGATGTCAAGGCCGTCCTTGCGCATCCGCAGGTCCATGTAGAGCAGGGCCATGACGGAAGTCTGGAAGGCGAACCCCACGCCCCCGACCAAGGCGCCGACCACGGCGGTGACGATGCCCAGGACCACTGCCAGGGTGGCGTCTTGTCCGCTGCCGCCGTGCGGCGAGACGACGCCGGCCAGGACCGCGGGCAAGAGGCTCACCGGGATCAGGACCACCTGGCTGATCACGCCCACCAGGATGGATACCACCAACGTGATGCCCAGGATCCGCCACCAGTTGGCCCGGGTCAGCTCCCACGACCGCCGAAGCGCGGCGAGGGCGCCAAGTTCTTCAATAACGACGGCGGCCGGTGCCACCATGAGCTTGATGCCCACCCAGGCGAAGAGGGCCACGACGCCCAGGATCACGGGGAAGGCGAAGAGGGACGCGGCGCCCCGAACGTTGGTGAAGAAGAGCGCCAGGATGACGGCCAGCAGCACCATGGCCGCAATTCCCGCCGCGACCAGCAGCGCAGCCAATCCGATCAGGGCGCCGATCCGGGGCCGCGCCAGCGACATCATCCGGCGGAAGCCGGTGGGGCGGTTGAGGACCGACCGGGCCACGGGCACCACCATGGCGCCTTGGAGGACGGCGGAGAGGAACACGGACAGGATGGTCACCGCGGCGGCGCCTGCCATCAGTCCGATGGCCATGGACGCCATATCGCCCCGGGCAGCAGTGCGCGTCCACCCCTCGAGCGATACAGCCGAGGATGCACTCACGGCTGTGACTACCGCGGTGATGACGGCGGCCAGGGCCTGGGTCAGCAGGCCTGCGCCCACCATGGCCTTTGCGTTGCGGCGCATCGCTTGGAAAGAACCATCCAGGACCTCGCCGAACATCAGCGGCCGCAAGGGAATGATGCCGGGTTTGGGGGGAGCGACGTAGCGCGGCTGGCCGTAGGGCGGGGCGCCATAGGGCATGCCCGGGCAGGAGGACCCGTTATATGGCTGGCCACCATAGCCGGGCGGCCCAAACGGATGGCCGGCGTACGGTGGTTGGCCCGGGTAAGGGCTGCTGAGGTTCGGCGCACCCGGCTGTTGCCCTGCCGGCTGTTGCGGGCCCGCAGGTGGTTCCCACGGCTGCTGCCAACCCGGCGGTACAGGGCCGCTGCCGCTCCCGGCGCCCGATCCGCCGTCGTCTGCTCCGTTGCCCGGCCGCCCCTGCCGGGGCTCCCCGGGTTCCGACTCCTGTGGTGACACTGATTTCCTCCCCCAATACCACTGCGCCTGATGCCCGCGCGCTGCCCCGTGGAAAGGTGCCCGCCGGCAGCGCAGGGCATGACCCCAAGACTATAGTTCCGGCGTCGGACCGCCTAGTGTCCCGCCATGCCGGAAGCCGCTGAACAGGACAAAGCCATCCCGATAAGGGAATATATAACTATGAAGGCACGCATTCTGGTTGTAGATGATGACGAAGCGCTGGCCGAGATGATTGGAATTGTCCTCCGTAATGACGGCTTCGAGCCTGTCTTTTGCGCCGACGGCGCCCAGGCGCTGGACGTTTTCCGGTCTTCGCGGCCGGATCTGGTCCTGCTTGACCTCATGCTTCCCGGCATGGACGGTATCGAAGTCTGCCGCCAGGTCCGTGCCGAATCGGATGTCCCCATCGTCATGCTGACCGCCAAGTCTGATACCTCCGACGTCGTCCGGGGCCTCGAATCCGGCGCTGACGACTACGTGCCAAAACCCTTCAAGCCGGCCGAACTGGTGGCACGCGTGCGCGCCCGGCTCCGCCCAGGAGACCAAAAGGCGCCCGAGACGCTCCGGATCGCGGACATCACCATCGACGTCGCGGGCCATACGGTCAGCAGGGGCAGCGACCGGATCTCACTGACGCCGCTGGAATTCGACCTCCTGGTGGCACTGGCCCGCAAGCCGTGGCAGGTCTTCACCCGGGAACTCCTCCTGGAACAGGTTTGGGGCTACCGGCACGCCGCCGATACCCGCCTGGTCAACGTCCATGTCCAGCGGCTGCGCTCCAAGATCGAGCAGGACCCGGAAGCCCCGGAAGTTGTATTGACGGTGCGTGGTGTCGGCTACAAAGCAGGGGTCTGACCCCGCCGCGCAGGACGGGGGACCTGGCCGGAGCCTCGCGGCCCCCGGGGAGGCGCCGGAAACCGGCGCCGCGACGAACGGCAGTGACGAAGAGCGCGGGCCGGGCCTTGCCGAGTCCACACCTCCGGGCATGCCGCGCATGGTGTTCCGCGCAAGGATCTGGCAGCGGCGCGCCCTGATTGTCGCCTTGCGCGTGGTCCGGTTGGTGCGGACAGGTGTGGTGCGGTTCCTGCCCGGCCTGCGCTACCTCGGCCGGGCCCTGCAAAAACGGTGGCGCCGCTCCTTGCAGTTCCGGACGGTCCTGACCACGCTGATGCTGGCCATGACCTCCTTTGCCGTGGTCGGCGCCTACCTGTCCAACCAGATTGCCAACAACCTCTTCCAGGAGCGGTTGACCCAGGCGGAGTCGGAGACCCGCTACAACGTCAAGCAGGTTCAGGACACGTTCGACGGCGCCCAGGTCACCGACCAGTCCAGCGTCATCACCTTGGTTTCGGACACGCTCAGCGCGGTCGAGGGCAGGGGATCGGTCATCCAGCGGCGCTACGTCTTCGAAGCGATGCCCAACCAGACCAAGCCCCGCAACCGCTGGGTGGAGTCCCGGGCCTCTGACCAGCTCACTGTCAGCGTCATCCCGCCGGACCTGCGCAAGGCTGTGCAGGAATCCGGCAAGGAACAGTTCTGGGCGTCCACCGTTATTCCTGTGGGCACCGAAGACCGGCCGGGAATCGCCGTCGGAAACAAAGTGACCTTCAACGGCACCGTCTACGAGCTCTACCTGATTTACGACCTGAACACGGCACAGCAGACGCTCAATGAGATCCAAAGCGTCCTGTGGGCAGGTGGCGCCGTCCTGGTGCTCCTGATCGGCGCCGTCGCCTGGTACGTCACCCGCAACGTGGTCAGCCCGGTCAGCCACGCAGCGATGGTGTCGGAGAAACTTGCCGCCGGGCAACTGCAGGAACGCATGGTGGTCCGGGGCGAGGATGAGGTGGCCCGCCTGGGCGCCTCCTTCAACCACATGGCAGCCAGCCTGCAGGAACAAATCACCCAGCTCGCCACCCTTTCACAGATGCAGCAGCGCTTTGTTTCGGACGTCTCGCACGAACTGCGCACACCCCTGACCACCGTGCGCATGGCGGCCGAAGTCCTGTACGACGCACGCGACGACTTCGACCCCATCAACAAGCGCTCGGCCGAACTGCTCTACAACCAGGTGGAGCGTTTCCAATCCCTCCTCTCGGACCTGCTCGAGATCAGCCGCTTCGATGCAGGCGTCGCGGTGCTGGACGCCGAACCCGAGGACCTGCTCCAAGTGATTGCCCACGTCATCGAAGGCGCGGCCCCCGTGGCTGCCGAGTACGGCTCGGACATCGTCTTCGCGGCCCCTGAAGGCTCCATGGTGGTGGAAATGGATGCCCGCCGGATCGACAGGATCCTGCGGAACCTGATCCTGAACGCCGTGGAGCATGGCGAAGGCAAGCCGGTGACGGTGACGGTCGCGGCCAACGAGACGGCTGTCGGCGTTTCCGTGCGGGACCACGGCATCGGGATGGACCCGGCAGAAGCTGCCCGCGTCTTCGACAGGTTCTGGCGGGCGGATCCTGCCCGCGCACGGACGACGGGAGGCAGCGGACTGGGCCTGTCCATCGCCATGGAGGACACCAAGCTGCACCACGGCTGGCTGCAGGCCTGGGGCCGGAAGGGCAGCGGGGCGAACTTCCGCCTCACCCTGCCGTTGCGCCAGGATGGCGGGATCACCGAGTCACCCGTGCAGCTCGAACCCAGGGACGTCACCATCCCGGGCGCACCAGGGAACATCCCCGCAGAACAGGACAACAAGAACATGCTGGTGCTGCAGACAGATGCCGGCAGGCCCGCTCCGTCCCGGGGCCCCGAGGAGACACCATGACCCGGCGCGGACGGCAGGTGCAGTACCCTGCGGCACTCCTGGCGCTGCTGATCGTCCTGCTGTCCGGGTGTGCCCGGATCCCGACGTCGGGGCCGGTGGGAAAGAGCAGCGAAAGCAGCGCCGGCAATGTCAGTGCCCCGGTGTTCCTCCCGGCGGCGCCGCAACCGGGCGCCTCGCCGGAGACGATCATCGACTACTTCTACCGGGCAGGCAGCGGCTACGAGGACGACTACGCCGTGGCCCGCCAGTACCTCACCCAGGCATCGGCGGTGTCCTGGAAGCCCGACAAGCGGGCCCTGGTGTACCGGGAAGCACGGGTGGTACCGACCGGCACGGAAAACGTCTACAACTATGAGCTCGATGTCGCCTACACAGTGGACGCCGACGGGATTGCCACCCAGTCGCCGCCCGGAACGGTGGAACGGATTCCCGTCACCGTGACACAGGTTGACGGCGAATGGCGGATTTCCGCGATACCGGATGGGACCGCCATCGCCGAGGAAACCTTCAAGGTGATCTACGGCGCCTACCCGATCTACTTCTACGACCCCACGTTCACCTATGCGGTCCCGGACGTCCGATGGTTCCTCAAAAACAAGACGGTCAAAGCCATGACCAGTGCCCTCCTGGCCGGGCCCGCTCCCTACCTTCGCGGCGCCGTCGTCAGTGCCTTCCCATCCGGGATCAAACTCGCCCGTGAATCGGTGCCGGTGGTGTCCGGAGCAGCCCAGGTTGATTTGACGGCAAAGGAACTGACGGAGACATCAGCCGAAGACCGGCTCCGCATGCAAATGCAGTTGACCCTGACGTTCCGCACCCAGCCTGATGTGGTCAATGTGGAGCTTCGTGCCAACCAGGACCTGGTGCGCGTGGAGGATAACGGTTCGGTTCTTCCCCCGGTGCTGGATAAGACGGTGCCGTCCCGCCAGATTGCCATCAGCGGCGGCGAGCTGGTGCGGTATGAAAACAACCGGGTTTCCCCGTTGCCCGACATGCAGCCCGTCTCGGCCCTCAACCCGCGGTTCCCCGCAGAATCACCGGTATCCCAGGCTGCCGCGTTCCTGAACGACGGACGCACCACGCTCTACAGCATCAGCCCGGGCCAGCCCGCCCGCGCCCTGACCACGCGGAGCACCCTCAGCCGTCCGTCCTTCAGCATCAACGACTGGGTGTGGACCGCGGGCCCCGGCGCCACCGGGGCAACCGAGGTGGTGGCGTTCCGCCCCGGTGGATTGGCGGAAGGTGCACCCGTCCCCTCCGTGACGCTGGCGCCGTCGTGGCTTGCCGGCCGTACGGTAAAGGAATTCCGGATCTCGCGTGACGGTGTCCGCGCCCTGGTGATCTCCGAACAGAACGGAAAATCCAAAGTGCAGGTGACGGGCGTGATCCGGGGCAGCGACGGCACCCCGCGCGAACTGACGGCCCCCATCACGCTGGTCACCGCCACCGATCCCGACCAGGGGGTCTGGGTCAACAGCACAACGGTCGCCGTGATGAAAGCGGCAGCGGGCTCAAATGTCACGCCGGAGCTGCTGTCCCTGACCTCCGGCCAGCCGCAGCAGCTTGCCCCTGGCCCGGGGTGGTGTCCATCAGCGCCGGCAACGGTGCCGATGATATTTACGTCCAGTCCGGGGAAGGGATTTTCCAGCGCCTGGGCAATGGCTGGTCACCGCAAATCAAGGGCCCGGTCGATCCCTCGTTCCCCGGCTGAGGACGGGCGGACCGCGGCCCACCGGATATCCACATAGGTGGGCCCGCGCCTTACCCCTCAGGTACCAACCGGCGATGGTGGAAAAGTGAACGGCACCAGACGACCCGCCGGAACATCATGGTCCCTTGGCAGGGAACCTGCGTGTGACCCGGACCTTCATCCGCCGCCGCGATGGGCTGCAAAGCACCGGGCGGAGCAAGCGAGCGCCCTTCTCCGGCTTTTCGATTGGGTGGCCGGGGCCGGAGGTGAACTCCTGGCCCTCGCCATCCCGGTGGACTGTGTGTGCTGTGGTGCGGAGGACAGTGCCCTCTGCCCAGCCTGCAGCAGCCTTATCCGGCACCTGACCCGGGAGCCGTTCCGGGCTGAAGGCGGCGCCCCCGCGCTGATGGATGTGTCCGGAACCGTCCTGCTCCCCGTCGTGGCGGCCGGCGTTTACCGGGACGAGCTGGCGCAAGGCCTGCTCTCGTTCAAACGGCACGGCCAGCACCGGCTTGGTGAAAGCCTGGCGCGGGCTTTGGCCGGGGCCGTCCGGGCGGCAACAGCGGACGCTGACGGGTTCGTGCTGGTCCCGGTCCCCACCAGCACGGCGGCCTACATGAACCGGGGCTTCAGTCCGGTCCATCTGCTCCTCAAGAAGGCGGCCGGGCACCTGCCGGGCGTTGCCGTCGTCGATGCCCTCCGAAAGGTCCGGCCGTCGGGGCCCCAAACGCTCGGGTGGACAGGACTGTCCGGCGGCCAGAAGGGGCTGGGCAGAGGAGCCCGCTCCCAGCGGGTCAGGGGGTCCATGCGGGTCGGCGTCCGGTCCCGTCCAGCGGTTGCGGGGAGGCCGTGCATCATCGTCGACGACGTCCTGACAACGGGTGCCACGATCGGTGAAGCAGCCCGTGCGTTGCACCAGGCCGGGGCCAAGGTGAGGGGCGCCGTCGTGCTTGCTGCGACACGCCCGCCGGACGCTGCGGAACCCGCGCCCGGCCCCCGCCCGGAGCCGCCGAAGCGACCATGACTTAGAAAAAAATAAACCGGGAAAGGATGAATAACAGGTGGCTATGAACTAACGTCGAAGGTGGGTACCAAGAACAGAATGTACCTTTCGATGGCGGCTCGGAGAGGGGCTCGACTGTCAGACAGCTGGGCCCAGGGAAGTGCCGCCGTCGTGTCACCGAAGTCATTTGGAGGGCACCATGGAGTTTATGATCAGCGGACGAAATCTGACCGTTTCAGACCGGTTCCGCGAATATGCCGGGGAAAAGATCGCAAAAATCGAATCGCTGGGTGACAAGGTCCAGCGTGTCGACGCGAAAGTCTCCAAGGAGACCAATGCCCGGCAAACCGGCGACCAGCTGACCGTAGAGGTGACAGTCCTGGGCCGCGGACCCGTAATCCGCGCCGAAGCGAGCGCCGCAGACAAATTTGCTGCTTTTGACCTCGCCTACAACAAACTGCTTGAACGGCTCCGCCGGGCCAAGGACCGCAAGAAGGTCCACCACGGGCGCCACACCCCCAAGGCCGTTCGCGAGGCGACCGCATCGCTTGAACCCGCCAGCGCGCACGAGCCGCTGTACCTTGAGGCAAACCACAGGGATGAAACCGTGCAGGCCGCCGACAACAAGTCCCCTTATGATGTCGACAACGACATCCCGGCCGGGAACTCACCGGTGCTGATCCGGCGCAAGGTCTTCCCCGCGGCTTCGCTTTCCCTTGATGACGCCGTGGACAACATGGAACTGGTGGGACACGACTTCTATCTCTTCGTGGACAAAGCCACCAACACGCCCTCCGTCGTGTACCGCCGTCGTGGCTGGACCTACGGGGTCATCACCCTGGACCACGAGTGCGAGCCCGGCGACACCATCGTGGAGGAAAAGATCCTCGCGTACCGCTCCGACGACGCACCTGCCAACGCCTAAGGTGGAGTACACCACCACGTGAGAGGACTGAATGTCAGCATCGCTGAGCCTTGACCAGGCACGGCGCATCGCGTTGGCAGCACAGGGACTCCATAAAGGACGGCCCGCCGGCCCCGTGACAGCACGGGCGGTGGGCCGTACCTTTGCCCGTCTCCAGCTCGTCCAAATCGATTCCGTCAATGTCCTGGTCCGCAGCCACTACCTGCCCTTCTTTTCGCGACTTGGCAATTACGACCGCGACATCCTGCACCGCATGTCCGGGCAGCGGCCGCGCCGCATGGTGGAGTATTGGGCGCACGAGGCCAGCTACATCCGGCCCGAGCACTACCGGGACCTCCTGCTGTGGCAGAAGCGGTCATGGGTGGGTGCCTCACGCATGGACCCGGAACTCCGTACCGACATAGCCGGCAGGATCCTGTCCGTCCTCGCCACGTCCCGGCCGATGACGGCCTCGGAACTTACAGCCAGGATCGGCCACGTCGAGGAACGGCAGACGGATAATTGGGGGTGGAACTGGAACGCTGTGAAACGGGTGTTGGAACACCTCTTCGAGGAAGGGGCAGTGTCAGCCGCCGCCAGGACCGGGCAGTTCGAGCGCAAGTACACCCTCACGGCCAAGGTCCTGCCATTTTCTTCTGGCGAAGCCACAAAATCCGATCCGGCAGCCGCGCTCCAGCGGCTCACAGAGGCGGCGGCCATGGCCCACGGGATCGGAAGCGTCCGTTGCTTCGCCGATTACTTCCGGACCCCTGTGAAGGCGACCGCACTGGCAGTCGAAAACCTGGTGTCGGAAGGCAGGCTGGAACGCGTCAATGTGAACGGCTGGAACCGCGAAGTCTTCCGGCACGTGGAAGCCGCCTTGCCTCGGCGGGCCACCGGCCGGGCCCTGCTGAGCCCGTTCGACTCCCTGGTCTTCGAGCGTCGGCGCCTGTTGGAACTGTTCGGCTTCCATTACCGGATCGAGATCTACACCCCGGAGCCCAAACGGCGTTTCGGGTACTACGTGCTGCCCTTCCTGCTGCGGGACAGAATTGTGGCCCGGGTGGACGTGAAAGCGGACCGCGCCGGGGGCCGGCTGCTGGTGAGGTCCGCCTTCGCCGAGCCGGACGCCCCGGCGGACACCGCCGTCGAACTGGCCGCGGAGCTGCAGCTCATGGGTCAATGGCTTGGCCTGCCTGACGTGGAAGCGGGCCCGGCGGGGGATCTCGCCGCAAGGCTGGCACAGGAGCTTGGGCGGCTGCAGGACTATCCGCTCTCAGGGAAAAGGGAGTAACGGCGGGGTGTCTCTCCCGTAGACTGAACACGCCAGAATTCGGCGGCATGAGACTGGGAGCATCTTCACGTGGCATCACTTATCGAAAAAATCCTCCGTACGGGTGACAAAAAGACACTCCGGCAGTTGCGGAACTATGCCGACTCCATCAACGCCCTCGAAGACTCGTTCAAGACGTTCACCGACGCGGAACTGCGGGAGGAGACCGACCGCCTCCGTGAGCGGCACCAAGATGGCGAGAAGCTCGACGACCTGCTTCCGGAAGCCTTCGCCGCCGTACGCGAAGCCTCGTCGCGGACACTCGGAATGCGCCACTTCGACGTCCAGCTCATGGGCGGCGCTGCCCTGCACCTGGGCAACATTGCGGAAATGAAGACCGGTGAAGGCAAGACCCTGGTGGCGACCGCTCCCGCCTACCTGAACGCGCTCTCCGGTAAGGGTGTCCACGTGGTCACCGTGAACGACTACCTCGCCGAATACCAGTCCGAACTCATGGGCCGCGTCTACCGCTTCCTCGGCCTCACCAGTGGCGTCATCCTGGCCAACCAGGATCCCGCCGTGCGCCGCCAGCAGTACGCAGCCGATATCACCTACGGCACCAACAACGAATTCGGCTTCGACTACCTGCGCGACAACATGGCGTGGGACAGGAGCGAACTGGTCCAGCGCGGCCACAACTTCGCTATCGTCGACGAAGTTGACTCCATCCTTATCGACGAAGCCCGAACGCCGCTGATCATTTCCGGCCCGGCGCAGGGTGACACCAACCGCTGGTACAGCGAATTCGCCAAGGTAGTGCTCCGGCTGCAGCCGGAGAAGGACTACGAAGTCGACGAAAAGAAGCGCACGGTGGGTGTGCTGGAGAGCGGCATCGAAAAAGTCGAGGACTACCTCGGCATCTCGAACCTGTACGAGTCCGCGAACACCCCGCTGATCGGGTTTCTGAACAACGCCATCAAGGCCAAGGAACTCTTCAAGCGGGACAAGGATTACGTCATCCTGGACGGCGAAGTGCTGATCGTCGACGAGCACACCGGACGCATCCTGGCCGGCCGGCGCTACAACGAAGGCATGCACCAGGCGATCGAGGCCAAGGAAGGCGTCGAAATCAAGGCGGAAAACCAGACCTTGGCTACCGTGACGCTCCAGAACTACTTCCGCATGTACGGCAAGCTGTCCGGCATGACCGGCACCGCCGAAACGGAAGCTGCCGAATTCATGAGCACCTATAAGCTGGGCGTCGTGGCGATTCCCACCAACCGGGACATGCAGCGGATCGACCAGCCGGACCTCGTGTTCAAGAACGAGGTCGTCAAGTTCGACGCCGTCGTGAAGGACATTGCCGAGCGGCACGAAAAAGGCCAGCCCGTCCTTGTCGGCACCACCAGCGTGGAGAAGAGCGAGTACCTCTCCAAGCTGCTCGCAAAGGAAGGGATCCGCCACGAGGTCCTGAACGCCAAGAACCACGCCCGTGAAGCGGCCATCGTTGCCCAGGCGGGCCGCAAGGGCGCCGTCACCGTGGCCACCAACATGGCCGGCCGCGGTACTGACATCATGCTGGGTGGCAATGCCGAATTCACGGCAGTGGCCGAGCTCGCCAAGCGCGGCCTGGACCCGGAGGAGAACTCCGAAGAGTACGAAGCCGCATGGCCGGCTGCTCTTGAGGCAGCCAAGCAGTCCGTGAAGGACGAACACGAGGAAGTGCTGGATCTTGGGGGCCTGTACGTCCTGGGCACCGAGCGCCACGAATCCCGGCGCATCGACAACCAGCTTCGCGGCCGGTCCGGCCGCCAGGGTGACCCCGGAGAATCCCGCTTCTACCTGTCCCTGACGGACGACCTGATGCGGCTTTTCAACTCGGGGGCCGCCGAACGACTGATGAACAGCTCCGTTCCGGACGACGTCGCGCTGGAATCCAAGCTAGTGTCGCGTGCCATCGCCTCGGCCCAGGGCCAGGTGGAAGGCCGGAACGCCGAACAGCGCAAGAACGTCCTCAAGTACGACGACGTCCTGAACCGCCAGCGTGAAGCCATCTACAGCGACCGCCGCCGAATCCTTGAGGGCGATGACCTGCACGAGAAGGTGCAGTTCTTCGTCGAGGACACCATTGTGGCCCTGATCGACGCCGCCACGGCCGAGGGCAACGGTGACGACTGGGACTTCCACCAGCTGTGGACCAACCTCAAGACGCTCTACCCCGTCAGTGTCACGGCGGAAGACATCATCGAAGAAGCCGGCGGCAAGCCACGGGTTACCGTCGAGCTGCTGAAGGAGGAAATCCTCTCTGACGCCCGCCTTGTGTACCAGGCGCGGGAGGAGGCGATTGGCTCCGAAAGCATGCGCGAACTCGAGCGCCGTGTGGTCCTGTCGGTCATCGGACGCAAGTGGCAGGAACACCTCTACGAGATGGACTACCTCAAGGAGGGCATCGGCCTGCGAGCCATGGCCCAGCGCGATCCACTCGTGGAATACCAGCGTGAAGGCTTCGCCATGTTCCAGACCATGATGGAAGCCATCCGGGAGGAAAGCGTCGGCTTCCTCTTCAACCTCGAGGTGGAAGTCACTCCCGCCCAGGACGTCGTGGTGGAGGATGCTTCCGGCGGCCACACCGAGCACGTGGACCCGCAACTGCGGGCTGCCGGCCTCGAAGCACCCGAGAAGCCTGCCCAGCTCCAATACACGGCACCCAGCGAAGGCGGCGGAACCGAGACCCGCGTGGAAACACGCTCAGGCGGACGTTCCGGCAACCCGGCCAAGGCAGCAGTCCAGGACGCAGCTAAGCGCCCCGCAAAGAAAAAGAAGCGCTAGCCCGTCCGGTTTACCAGGCGGCGCTGGCATCCGCCGACAGGGCAGGGAACAATTCGTTCCCTGCCCTGTCGGCTTCTGGCGGGTGCTCTCTCACCCGATGACAAGTTCGACCACCCGCCATACCTGTTTGCTGCGTTCGAGCCGGACAGCAACGGCACGGGCGCGCACGTCATCCACAACGACGGCACTGGCCTCGTAGATTCCATCGGCCACCTCACAGACGCGTACCGAGCGGACCACTGAATTCCGGTGAAGCCGGGCCAGCGCCGGATTGCCAGTCCGGGTCAGTTCACGCCTGATCAACGCCGCCCGGTGTTGAAGGGCTGACAGGCACCGTGGATCCAGCCGACGCGCAAGCTGGTGGACGGGCCGGATTCCGGCCAGGACCTCCATGGACGCCTGGACCGTCCCGCGGGTGATGGCCCGCGCTTCCGCCGCCTCGTCGACAGGCCGCAGCGGTGCCGGAAGTGCTCCCCGGGAAGGCCCTGCGGACGGGGTCCCGTCGGCGGCCATCCCCGCCTCCCCGGTCGTGTTCACGGGCTTCGCTGCCCGGTCCTGCTTGGCTCGAATTGGTGTCACAGCGATCACTGGATTCCCCCTGAATTTGTTGGCTGGTTCCGCTGCCGGGTAGCAAAGAGTGCAGTTACGACGCCTGTGGCGCCCTGAGGATTTGGCCTGGCAGCAGGACATCCGGGTTCCCGCCGATTTGCCCGCGGTTCGCTGAGTACCAGCGCGGCCATTCGAGGGCTATGTCCACATCCGAGGCTCCGGGGCCCATCTGGTTTGCCACGATGGCCCACAAAGTATCCCCGGCCAGTACGGTCACGGTCGCAGCCTCGGTCCCGGGCGAAGCTCCACCTGCGGCCCTGCTCCCCGGTGTGGCGAGCAGGCCCGGGTCCACCACCTGGGGAGCAGGACGCCATCCGGGCGCCGGCACCGCAACGGGCAGTTGGGGCCCGCGTAGTCCCGTCGTTGCGGTGATGCTCCCTGCCGGTTCCACTGCGGACTGTTCCTTCACGGCTCCTCCTTCGGTCTCTGGAATGCTGCCCGTGGGTGGTGGGCTGAGCGGGGCCGATGACGAATGGCCGGGTGTGGGGGCCCATGCAGGCCCCGGATCGGTTCCGGCGGCTTGTGCGGCCGTTCCTGCGAGCAGCTGGATCGAAAGGGCGGCAACCACCGCCCGCTGCATGAACGCAGGTGAGAACCGCCGCATGGCTGCCGCGGACCGGCGTCGGCCAAGGCGCTCCAGCAGGAATGCTGAACCCGCGCACACGACCGCAAACGTCCACCACAGCAGAATGCCGGCACCGGCCGCGGATGCGGCGGCCGCCAACAGGACTTCCACGGATGTTTCCTGGTTGCGAGCGGCGGAGGCCTGCCATTGGCCGACAAGTCCGCAGCCCAGGAACCAAAGTCCGATGCCGAGCACGAGCAAGGCAACCGCCGACACGATGTCCGACCGATGCACTTCTTCCCTGCAATCCATTACCGATCCTTTTGATGCCATTTGATGTCGTTTGATGTTGTCTTATCCAGTTTGGACTGATCAGCAACATTTTGTCCAGACGTTGGAGAGAAAATCCTGGCTGCGTTGACCGGGACGGAAGGGCAACTTACGCTGGCGGAATGCGGTGGGATGCACTCTTCAATGACATCGAAAGCCAACTTGCTGAAGTTGACCGGTTGTCGTTGGACGCCGAAATCAATGAGCGAGCCCGCGTCGAGTTGGTGAGCCTGCCCGTGGAAGACAGGCTGCGGGCATCGGTGGGCTACCGGATTGGCGTCCATCTTCTCTGCGGGGAATCCGTGCACGGTGAGCTCACACATGCCGGGGCCGATGCGCTGGTCCTGGACGATGAGCAGAGCCAGGTGCTTGTTCCCTACGCGGCCGTGGCGCGTTATGTCGGACTGGGACGGCGCGCGCAAGCAGAAAATTCCGCGGTTCGCCGATCGATTGGGCTCGCCCATTCCTTGCGTGGCCTTGCGCGCGACAGGGCGGAGCTGTCGGTGACCATTGGCGGTGCTGCAGGTTCCGTCCGCCTGGCGGGAGTTATCGACCGTGTGGGCAGGGATTACATCGACCTGGCCGTGGTCACGCCCGGCGAGGTCCGCAGGAGCCAGGGCGTAAGCCAGGTCTCTGCCATACCCTTTGCCGGGCTTGTCATGATCAGGTCACGCAAGATGGGCGGACTGTAGCGGCGGCGCAGTCGGTCCTGCTGCTTTTGCGGCCTTGAACGTGCGCTAACCGGTCACATCGACTTGGCGCGGGACTCCTGGATCATGCGGCTGGCCTCGGCATAGCGTTCCTGGATGTACTGCTCCAGCATCTTTTCTTCGACCCGCCACTGGCCCCGGCCGCCCACCTGGATGGCCTTCAGCTCGCCGCTGCGCACCAAGGCATACGCGGCGGGAGAATTGATCTGGAGCTGCTCAGCGACGTCTGCGAGCGTGAGAAACCTTGGCATGGACTCATTTTGCCATCAAGTGGCGCTGTTTGTGCCCGTTATCCACATATTGGCGGTTTTTAGCCAAATGACTTTTGTTCCATGGGCCTTGCGGTAACAATGAGGAGTCCGGCCCCGTGGGGAGGGTCCGGGATACCAAGGGGGAGGACGGTATGGTTCCTGATTCAAGCGTCCGTGCTGCACGGCTCAAGCGTCCGTCGTGGAAAGACCCCCGGCTGTTGGTTGGTGTCCTCCTGGTCCTGGTATCCATAGTGGGTGTCGTCTTTCTCGTAGGCAGCGCAGACCGGACAACCGAGGTCTACGCCGCCAGGGACGGCATTGCGGTGGGCGAACGGCTCACTCCTGAGAACGTGGTGCGCACCAAGGTCAGGCTGGGAGATACCGAGCAGCACTACATCACCGTGGAGGACGGGCTGCCGCAGGACGTGGTTGCCATGCAGCGGATCGGGAAAGACCAGCTCGTTCCGCGGGCAAGCCTCGGAGAAGTGGACCGGCTGGACCGGAAGCCCGTAGCCCTCACCATTGATCAGACACTGCCGGCACAAGCTGTTGCCGGCGCCCGTGTCGATGTTTGGGTGGCGCAGCCGGATGCCAAGAACGGTTTCAGTGAGCCGAAGCTCCTCCTGCCCGGCGCGGAGATCACGGAGGTGGCAACGGGGTCCACGGCCCTTGGATCCTCGAAGACGACGGTTCTGATGGTCTTGGTGGAGGACAAACAGATGCCGGCGTTGCTGGGCGCCCAGGCCAATGAAGCAAAGATCTCGGTCGTCTGGAACCCCGGAGGCGCCCGATGAGCATTCCGGTGGTCACTGTGGGCCAAAGCCGGGAGGATGTGGTGGGCGGCCTGGAACGGCTGCATGGCCCGGTCACGGTGGTTCGGCGGTGCGCGGAACTTCCGGAATTGCTGGCAGCCTGCCAGAGCGGCCTCGCCAGGGCTGCCGTCGTGGCCGAAGGTTCAGAAGGGCTGACTGCCTCCCTGGTGGACCGCCTAGGTGCTGTGGGGGTGGCAATCATTGCCCTGACGGACAATGCCGATGAGGCGGACAGGCTCCGCAAGATCGGGGTGGCCCCGGCACTGACAGGGGTTCATTCCGCGGAGCTTTCGGACAGGATAGCGGACGCTGTTGCACGCCTGACCGGTTTGGATCGTCCACCGGCGCTGAGCGCGGAAGCTGATACTGGAGCAGCGCTCGCCACCACTCCGGTCGAACCCAAGCCTGGCCCGGAGAATGCCGGGACAGGGAAGATCATCGCCGTATGGGGTCCGGCGGGGTCGCCTGGAAGGACCACGGTTGCTGCCAACATGGCCGGCGAGATGGCGGCTGACGGCCGGGAGGTTCTCCTTGTCGATGCCGACACCTACGGCGCAAGCGTGGCGGCAGTCCTGGGATTGCTGGATGAGTCGGCGGGCCTGGCCCAGGCGTGCAGGCTCGCCGACCAAGGGACGCTGGATGCTGATGCGCTTCGGAAAGTGGCCTCAACCGTTGCCACCGCGTCAGGGACGTTCAAGGTCTTGACGGGGATAACCCGCGCGGACCGGTGGACCGAACTCAGGGCAACAGCTCTGGCCTTGGTCCTCGAGCGGGCCAGGCACATCGCGGATGTGGTGGTGGTAGATACCGGCTTCTGCCTTGAGGCTGATGAAGAACTCAGCTTCGACACGATGGCGCCGCGGCGGAATGCGGCGACGCTTTGCCCCCTCGAGGTGGCTGACACGGTCTACGCGGTCGGGGCGGCGGACCCGGTGGGCGTACCCAGGTTGGTGCGGGCGCTCGCCGAACTGGAAACAGCGGTCCCACAGGCCGCACCCATCGTCGTCATGAACAAGGTGCGGGCCTCCTCCGTTGGCAGAAGTCCCGAGCGCCAGCTGAGGGATGCCTGGGAACGATACGGCCCGGCTTCCGGGCTCACCGCGTTTCTGCCGTACGACCCCGCTGCGGCGGACGCGGCGCTCCTCGCTGGATCCCTGTTGCACGAAGCTGCGCCGGAGTCGAACCTGCGAAGCGCGATCAGGGAATTGGTTTGTGCACCCGTCCAGCGAAAAGAGAAATCCTCTGTGTTTTCTTCCACACCACGGCGCAAGGCAAAGGACTAGGCTCGCCATAAGAGCTGCAAAGGTGCGGCGAATTTCTCTAGTGGAGGCGTTGTCGATGTCGTCTGGATCCGGTGTGGAGGATCAGCCCCTCTCCATTGAAGGCCTTGAAGGTTTCATGGGGGACTACTACCAGCACTTGGCCGAGGAGGATGCCCGGAGCTACCCTCGCGAGGTACTCGAGTCCCGGGCACGGGAGCATCACAAGGCGGCGTCGGTCCGGCAGCCCGGACAGGCAAAGATCTCAATTGCCGACGAGGAGGACAGCACCGTCATCTTCGTCGTCACTGACGACATGCCCTTCCTTGTCGATTCCGTGAACGCGGAACTGGTCCGGCAGCACGCAGCCATCAAACTGGTTGTCCACCCGCTGTTTGTCGCCACCAGGAATCGGGAAACCGGCGAGCTCGTAAAGGTCAACAGGGTCCCCGCCCACCTGGGCATTTCCAGTGGGGACACGGCCGCCATGCCGAACCTGTCCCACCTCATCGCCCAAGGTGAAAACGCCTCCCACATGGAGTCGTGGATCGCCGTCGAAATCCAGCGTATTTCCGACGACGCGAAGTCATCCCTGCTTGCCGGACTGACCCGGGTACTCAAGGACGTCCGGGCCGCTGTCGAGGACTGGCCGAAGATGCGCCAAAAGGCGCTGGAGATCGCCCGGAGCCTGGACCAGGTGGCGCATCCCGCACAGATCGCCGAGTTGCGCCAGGCCAAGGACCTGCTCCGCTGGCTGGATGACGGAAACTTCACGTTCCTCGGCTACCGGGAATACGACCTCTTGAACGTTGACGGGGAAGATGTCCTCGAACTGCGCGAAGACAGCGGACTCGGGCTGTTGCGGGCAGCCGCCGATTCCCCCATATCCAGCACCTCACTGATACCGGCCGGAAGAAGGCACGGGAAAAACGGGCCCTGGTCATTACCAAAGCCAATTCCCGCTCGACCGTGCACCGCTCGGCTTACCTCGACTACATCGGAATCAAGAGTTTCGATGCCGCAGGCAACGTCAACGGCGAGCGCCGCTTCATCGGACTTTTCGCCACCAGCGCTTACGCCGGGTCCGTCCGGGATATCCCGATCGTCCGCGAAAAGGTCGACGCTGTGCTGCAAACCGCGGGCTTCCCGCCGGACTCCCACTCCGGCAAGGATTTGCTGGGGATCCTTGAGACATACCCGCGCGATGAGCTGTTCCAGATCGAAATTCCGGACCTCGCCGCAACCGCCCTCGGTATCCAGAAGCTTCAGGAACGGCGCCGCACCCGGTTGTTCCTCAGGCCCGATATCTACGGCCGGTTCATGTCCGCCGTCGTCTACCTGCCCCGTGACCGGTATACCACCAATGTCAGGCTGCGTATCGAGCAGGAACTGCGGGAAACGTTCCAGGCGGTCTCGATCGACTACGAAGCACGCATGACGGAATCGGCCCTTGCCCGCCTGTTCTTCCGCATCCGGTTGCCCAAGAACGCCGATGTCAGCCACGTCAACAGCGACGAACTGGAAACGCGGCTGGTTCGGGCCGCGAGGTCCTGGAGTGAGGGCATCACCGAGGTCCTGCGCGAAGGGCGGGACCCGGCCGAGGCCAAGGAACTCGCCGCCATCTGGGCCGAGGCGTTTCCCGCCAGCTACCGGGTGGACTACGAGGTAGAGGACGCGCTTGAGGATATTGCGCGTTTTGAAAAGTACGGGGCCGCCGCCGAGCGGAGCACGGGCGCGCGGCAGGACCGTCCCGGCGTCCACGTTTACCTGCCCGAGGGGGCAGGCGCGACCCTGGAAGAGGACGCCAGGGTCAAGCTCTACATGCTGGAGCCCAAGAGCCTGAGCCAGATCCTTCCCTACTTCCACAACCTGGGTCTGGAAGTCCTGGACGAACGCCCGTTCGAGATCGAAACCGCTGACCACAGGGACTTCTTCCTTTACGACCTTGGGCTGAAATACCCGGCCGGGGTGGATCCGGTCAGCACGGGGGAACTCCTTGCCGAATCCTTTGGCGCCGCCGTCACCGGAGCGGCAGAGTCGGACAGCTTCGACCGTTTGGTGCTGCGGGAGGGCCTGCACTGGCGGCAGATCACGGTGCTGCGTGCTTACGCCCGCTACATGCGCCAGATGGGGAGCAGCAGTTCCTTCGGGTTCATGGCCGACACACTCCTGGCCAACGCCGACGTAACCAAAGCCCTGATCGCGCTTTTCGCTGCCCGCTTTGACCCGTCCATGGACGACGACGGGCGCGCCGGCGCCCAGGCGTCCGTGCGCCAGGACCTGGCAGTTGCCATCGAGAAGGTTGCCACGCTGGACGCCGACCGTGTGCTGCGCACATTCGGCAACCTCATTGAAGCCACCCTGCGCACCAACTTCTTCCAGGACAAGCCGCACCTGAGCTTCAAGCTGGATCCGGCGCAGATCGAGGGGCTGCCGTTCCCGCGGCCGATGTTCGAAATCTGGGTGTATTCGCCCCGGGTGGAGGGCGTGCACTTGCGGTTCGGCAAGGTCGCCCGCGGCGGCCTTCGCTGGTCTGACCGGCGAGAGGATTTCCGAACCGAAGTCCTGGGCCTGGTAAAAGCACAGACGGTCAAGAACGCCGTCATCGTTCCCACCGGAGCCAAGGGTGGCTTCTTCGCCAAGCAGCTTCCGGATCCGGCCGCCGACCGCGCGGCCTGGATGGCGGAAGGCGTCGAAAGCTACAAGACCTTCATCCGTGGCCTGTTGGACCTCACCGACAACCTGCTCACTGAAGGTAGCGGCGAGCGGCTTGTGCCGCCGTCGAACGTTGTCAGGCATGACGACGACGACTCCTACCTTGTCGTCGCGGCGGACAAGGGGACGGCTACTTTCTCGGACATCGCCAACGGGCTGTCGGCAGAGTACGGATTCTGGCTGGGGGACGCGTTCGCTTCCGGCGGCTCCGTAGGGTACGACCACAAGGCCATGGGGATCACCGCCCGGGGCGCCTGGGAGTCGGTCAAGCGGCACTTCAGCGAGCTCGACCTCGACACCCAGACCGAGCCGTTCACCGTGGTGGGTGTGGGGGACATGTCCGGTGACGTGTTCGGAAACGGGATGCTCCTGTCCCGCCACATCAGGTTGCTTGCGGCATTCGACCACCGGCACATCTTCCTCGATCCCGCACCGGACGAGGCATCCTCGTTCGCTGAGCGGCAGAGGCTGTTCGAGCTGCCCAGGTCTTCCTGGGACGACTACGACAAGTCGCTGATCAGTGAAGGCGGCGGCGTCTTCGCCCGGCAGGCCAAATCCATTCCCGTGTCCCCGCAGGTGCGCGCGGCGCTCGGGCTGTCGGCCGAAACCGCCGAACTCAGCCCGCCGGAGCTGCTGCGGGCCATCCTGCTTGCCCCGGCCGACCTGCTGTACAACGGCGGCATCGGCACCTACGTCAAGGCCAGTTCCGAATCCAACGCAACGGTGGGGGACAAGGCCAACGACGCCATCCGCGTCAACGGCCGGGACTTGCGCGTGAAGGTGGTGGGCGAAGGCGGAAACCTCGGTATGACGCAGCGCGGCCGCATCGAGGCGGCGTTGCAGGGGGTCATCCTCAACACGGATGCGATCGACAACTCTGCCGGCGTGGACTGCTCCGACCACGAAGTCAACATCAAGATCTTCGTGGACCGCATGGTCGCCGCGGGCAAGCTGCCGGCGGCCGAACGCGCCGACTTCCTCGCGTCCATGACCGACGAGGTGGGCCGGCTGGTCCTGGAAGACAACATCGACCAGAACATCCTGCTCCTGAACGACCGCAGCCGGGTGGCCGAGTGGAGCCCGAGCTACGAGCGGCTCATGGACTGGCTGGAGAAGAGCGCGGACCTGAAGCGCGACCTGGAAGCATTGCCGACGACCGAATCCCTGCGTGACCGGCTGCAGCAGGGGCAGGGCCTGACATCCCCTGAACTGTCGGTTCTGGCCGCCTATGCAAAGATCGAGCTGGCGTCAGCGCTTCGGGACAGCGACCTTGCCGACGATCCCTGGTTCAGGGACACGCTGCGCTCCTACTTCCCGCACCAGCTGCGCGAACGCTTCGACGCGGAGCTGGACACGCATCCGCTTCGACGCGAAATCATCGCCACCGTGGTGGCCAACGACATGATCAACCTGGGCGGAATCACCTTCGCATTCCGGGTCATGGAAGAAACGTCTGCCAGCGAAGTGGCCGTCGCCAAGGCGTTCGTGGCGCTGCGGGAGGTGTACGAACTGGATGCGATGGTGGCCGAGTTGAACAATCTGCCGGCTTCGTTCCCGACGGAGCACTGGAGCACCGTCCACCTGGACATCCGCCGGCTCTTAGACCGTGCGGTCCGATGGCTGCTGGGCCAGGAAAGCGTCTCCCGCCCGATCGCAGAGGTAGTGGCTGAGTTCAAGCCGCTCATGGATCCGATGCGGGCACGCCTGCTGGACTACCTGCGTGGCGATGACCGCGACCGGGTGGCCGAGTGGCTGGCGAAGGGCCGCGAATGGGAACTCCCGGAAAGCCTGGCACTGCGTTGGGCCGAGCTGTTCGAGAGCTTCGTGCTGCTCGATATCGCCAAGATCGCGCGTTCCCGCAAGGACCCGGTAGAGGACATTGCGGCCACGTATTACACCGTGTTCAACCGGTTCCACGCGGATTCGTTGCTGGAACGGATCAGCAGCTTGCCCCGCCAGGACCGGTGGCAGGCGCTGGCGCGGGCCGCCTTGCGCGACGATCTGTACTCGACGGTGTCGGACATGACGACGGCGGTGCTGGACGCAACGTCCACGGCCGACTCGCCGGAGGCGCGGCTCAAGGACTGGGAGGCGCAGAATGCCGAACAGCTGGGCAGGGCAAAGAGCATGTTCGACGAAGTGAACGCCCTGGAGGCCGACGACATGGCCTCACTATCGGTAGCATTGAGGCTCTTGAGGTCAATCGTCCGACGCTAGCCATGCGGCGTCGCAACTGGAGGTGCAGTGGCAATCTTTACGGACCCCATCAGGGAACACGCTGATTTCGGGCCGGGCGATGCCGAATGGCTGCACCTTCTGGTGGGGGACTGGCAGATGGTCGCGGACTTGGCATTCGCCGACCTGGCACTGTGGTTCCCCCACCCGGAGCTTGGCTATGTCGCACTGGCCCACGTGCGCCCTTCCACCACGCATACCGCGTTCCACAGCGACTTCGTGGGGGAAGGGATCCGCTCGGACCTGCAGCCGCTGGTGGATAAAGCCTGGAACAGCCGCTCCATTGAGCGGTCCAGTGAAACCAACTGGAACAGCGAGATGGCGCTTCGGGTGGAGGCGGTCCCGATGGTCCGGAACGGGCGGACGCTTGCGGTGGTCACCACGCATATGGACCTGTCCAGTTCGCGGATGCCGTCCCGGCTGGAGCTGACCTACCGGCAGTGCGCGTATGACCTGCTGCGAATGGGCACCCTGGGATTGTGGCCGGACTTTGCCTCGCCCACCGGTTCGCGGCGGGGCGCACCGCGCGTGGGCGATGGCCTGATCCGGCTTGATGCCGATGGTGTAGTGCAGTACGCCAGCCCCAACGGTGTCTCCGCGTTCCGCCGCCTTGGCGACGGGGAATCCCTGGAAGGGCGTTCCCTTGCCGAGGTCACGGCCGGCCTCCTCAAGGACCGGCGGATGGTTGACGAGACCCTGCCGCTCGTGGTGACCGGGCGGATGCCGTGGCGCAGCGAGATCGAATCCCGCGGTGTCAGCCTGTCCCTGCGTGCCATCCCCCTGCGCGATGAACAGCAGCGCTTCGGTGCGTTGGTGCTCTGCCGGGACGTCTCGGAACTGCGGCGGCGGGAAATGGAGTTGGTGACTAAGGACGCCACCATCCGCGAGATCCACCACAGGGTTAAGAACAATCTCCAGACGGTGGCTGCGCTGCTGCGGATGCAATCCAGGCGGATGGTGAGCGATGAGGCAAAGCAGGGACTGGAGCAAGCGATGCGCCGTGTGGCCACCATCGCCCTCGTGCATGAGACCCTGTCGCAGGGCTTGACCCAGAGCGTTGATTTTGACGAACTGATCGGCCGCCAGTTCAGGCTGTCCGCCGAGGTTGCGTCCCCCTCACAGCAGGTACGGACCGAACGCTCCGGCACGTTCGGTGAGCTGCCCAGCGACCTGGCCACACCGCTTGCCCTGGTGATCAACGAATTGGTGACCAATGCCGTGGAGCACGGTCTTGAGGGAAGGGCCGGGACGGTGTGGCTCCTGGCCGACAGGTCCGAGGGGGAGGACGGCGAGGAACTGACGGTAACCATCGCCGACGACGGTGTGGGGCTCCCGGAGACCCCGCACGTTGAGGGGCTTGGATTGCAGATCGTGCGGACTTTGGTCACCAGTGAACTGGGCGGCACCATCACGTGGGAACGCCGGGAGGGCGGCGGAACCGAGGTCAAGATCAGGCTCAGCCTGCACGGGAAGTAGGCCACGGACCACGGACCACGCCGGGACCGTACGTGCGGATATGCCACCCGGCGTGGAGGGGGAGGAAACGACAGAGGCCCCGGGTCGATCCTTGGGATCGATCCGGGGCCTCTGGTTGTAACGGTCCGTTTGACGGTGCCGGCTGCAGGCCTTCTAGGAGGCCCGGCGGGCGCGGGCGGCACGCCGCTTCAGGGCGCGGCGCTCATCTTCGCTCATACCGCCCCAGACGCCGGCATCCTGGCCGGATTCCAGGGCCCACTGGAGGCACGTGTCCACTACGGGGCACCGGCGGCAGACGCTCTTGGCTTCCTCGATCTGCAGGAGGGCCGGGCCTGTATTTCCGACGGGGAAGAACAGTTCCGGGTCCTTGTCGAGGCACGCTGCGCGGTTACGCCAATCCATGCTGATCAGTTGCTCCATTTCTGGGAAGTGCCCTTTGTGAAATTATTCACTAGTGGCTACAAAGGAAAGGGGCCCTCTGGGCCCCCTTGGTCATCTGCATCAAGCCTGTCATGTTAACGCTGTGTAAACAAGGGGTAATAACGCCTGATATCAGTGGAAACCTGAGCGATACATCACAGTGGCGGCTCCTGCCCTCACCAGTGTCCGACTATGTCCGGTAGGGTGCCAGTGTGTCAAGACCCCCGGTAAACCCAGCAGGTGTCCCAGCGACCCCGGACGAGCCCGGCAACGGACCCGTCCGTCCGTCCGATGAGCATTCCACTGCCGCTCCCGTCGCTGCCATCGTGGTGGCGCTGATTGCCGGCGCCGAAGCCCTTGCCCTGCTGGCTGCTGCAGCCTGGTACGGGTACGAGCTGTTGACCGGCAGCCCCGTGCTCTCCTTCTGGGGAGCGGTCTTCACCCTGGGCCTCCTGCTGGCCTTTTCCGCCTGGCTCTTTGCGGTATCCGTCTTCCTCTACCGCGGGTACCGGTGGACCCGGGCAGCGGCGCTGGTGGCCCAACTGTTCGTCCTGACCATTGGTGTCCCAACCCTGACCAGTGGCCTGGTCCTTGCGGGGGTGGCAATGGTGGTACCGGCCGCAGCCGCCATAGTTCTCCTGTTCTCCAACAGGGTGATCAGCCACGCGTCCCGAACCGGCAGTCCACCCCCTGCTCTCTGACGTCCCTGCATCAGACGCCACTGGTTCGTTCCCTGTAAACGTCCGGACTGGGTAACGAACGCCCGGATTTGGGGCAACGGCGGGGAAGGCCGACAGTTCAGGGTGCGGCGCCTGCCCACCCAACCTGCAGGGCACACGACCGGCCCTCGGAAATCAGGATGCCACGGCCCGACGGTGGATTAGCCTCCACCTCAAACCGGACCCCGAACAGGTCACCATCGGCTATCGTCCGTGGGCACATCAGAAGTCCGAGGCCGGCCGCCCGGGCGTTCATGATCAAAGGAATGCGTTGCGGCAGCAAGGGGCTGTACCTTGCGGTGACCACCAGCGAATAGCCCAAACCGTTCAAGCGGCCCAGGTCCTTCGCTGCCGGCGGGTCCAGAAGGTCAACATCGTCGACGAGCAGCAGCGTGTCGGGGAAAGGTCGCCGGCCTCGGCCTCCTCCAGCACGCCTCGCCAAAGGTTTCCGGCTTTCATGTGCAGCACCGGGCTTGAGTAACCTCCCTTGCTGGAATTGAGTTTCTTCATAGCGTGCAACACGTTGCTTTTGCCACTTTCGGGACCGCCGAGGACTGCCATCACGCCGCCGGCTGGAATCCGGACGGCGAATGCATCGAGCTCGTTGCCCGCCACGCCCAGCAGGACGGCCCGGGGCTGAGCGGTTCCTGCGGAGGCCTCTGCAGCGCCTGTTTGCCCGTTCCCGGCACCAGTCCGGAACGCTGTTGTGCGCTCGGCACGTGCCGTGACTTCGCCGGTCGTGATCATAGCCGGGAGGGGTTCGACCCTGAAAGGCGGTGATGCGGCAGGCACGCCGTCCCCGGAGGGAGAGGGATGCCCATGGCCAGCGAGGGAATGCCGGTAGAACTGGCAGACCGTCGGGCCGCCAGCGGCTGCCGGGCCAAATGCCACAGCCCTTCCCGACACGGGGGAAACGGAGGGCATCCGTGGCCATGCGGCGCGGCTCTCTTCGGTGGAGCCGAACGGAAAATAGAAGCGGTTGGGGATGGATGCGTAGAACCTGGCTGCGGTCAGTTCGCGTTCACCGGAAACCAACAGTGTTATTCCAGCCCTGCCCCCGTCGCGGGCGAGGTCCTGGACCAGGTCTTCGGCCCAGGCCAATGGGCCGGACCGGAACGCTGAAACCCAGGAGCCCCAGCCAGACACAATGAGAACCAGGGGGACGTCTCCCACAGCCGGCCGGCTTAGTCGCCTCCCGAGTTCGAGGGTAAGGCGTTCCAGGATCCGGGCGCCCCGGCGCAACTCGTGGATACCGGCGAGGGCCCCGGTCCGGCCGGCGTGCGCGAAGGGCAAAAGGCTTCCCGTACCGTCCAGGAAATAGAAGTGGGCTTCGGACGGGCTGGCCATCAATCTCCCGGCCGTCAGTTCCAGGGCTTCCGGCGCGCCGGAGGTGGAACTGCCCAGGAAGGCGGCATGCCCGTGTTTGGCGCGGTTCCAGGTGAGAGTCACCACCTTCTGCTTCTGGGGCAGATCCATCAGCCCCAGGTGCACACTGCCTTCGTCGCCGCCAGGTCCAGCGGACATCGACCTGGCCGCCGGGTATCCGTCGGGTGAATAATCCTGCCCCGGTTCTTCCAGGTCTGCAGGCAGGGGAGGAGCTACCGGTCTCCGGGGGGCCCGTTTTCCATACGCCGCGCAAAGTGATTCCACGAGTGACACCAGGGGAGCCGCCGCCGTGGCCGGGGTTGGCGCCGGGTTCGGCGGGGATGGGTCCGTTGCTTTCCGGGGAGCCAGGTACGCCGTTGTCGGCTGGATGACGACCGGACCGTGCAACTGATCCTCGGATATGGGCGACAAGGACGCGGCCTGGAACTCTTCGGCAGGTTCCGCGCCGCGTGCGAGGAACGCACGGCCCGGGGTGTCTACTCCGATGGCCGCCGCGGCCTTCGAATTGACGATGTCTACTGACTCCATGTCCGACTGCACGCGGAGGGCAATGCTGGAGGTGACGTTTGCCCGGATGTCGGCCGTCAATGCACCTTGGGGCCGTTGCGTGGCCATCACAAGATGGATACCCAGCGACCGCCCTATGGAAGCGATCCGCAGCAGCTCACGGAGCACTTCCGGAGCATCGTCAACAAGCATCCTGAACTCGTCGATGATGATCACAAGGTGGGGGAGGTCGAAGTCCTTCGCCGCGTGCGAGGACCGGTACGCTGCCAGGTCCGGTACGGCGGCTGCCGAGAGGTGCTCCTCACGGAGCCTGACTTCTGCCCGCAGCGACACCAGGGTGCGTTCCATTTCGGCGCTGGTCAGGTCGGTTTGAAGTCCGACACAGTGAACCAAGCCGTGGAGTGGACCCAAGCCGGAGCCACCTTTGAAATCGACGAAGAAGAAGTTGATTCGCTCAGGAGGGTAACTCAGGGCGAGCGCCAGGGTAAAGGTCCGGAGCAATTCCGATTTTCCTGATCCTGTGGTGCCTGCAACGAGCACATGGGGACCGTCGGCCTGGAGATCCAGGGTCCTTGGGCCGGCCTTACCCAGGCCCAGCGGCACCGCGAGCCCCGGCCTTTGCGCAGCGGCTTCCCAGCGTCTCGCGGTCTCGGCCGCCGACATGGGCAGGATCTCGCTGAGTCCGACGGTGGCCGGAAGCGAGCAGACGTGCCCGTCCTCCCGTTTGGGCGCCTTCGCCAGGCGTCGGCAGAGCGTGGTGAATACTGCCTCCGGTATAAGGTCCGGAACAAAGACCGGCTTGTCGTGGTCAAGGAGCATGACCGACCTGCGCTCGGACAAAAACACGTCAGCTGACGGGGATTCGGTGTGTTCCGGAAGGAAATGAAGAACCTGCCAACCTCGTTCCACAGCGGCTTCACGGACTTTGACGTCGCCCTCGTCCGCCGGCTCCGTACTGCGGATCAACAGGACATTTCGCTCTGAACCTGAGGGCCCACCTCCTTCGATGACCCGGAGGGCGGCATCAGTTGTTCCGGTGAGGATTGCCCTGGGAAGATACCGGGCGGCCAACGGCAGGTTCTCCGGCCGGCCGTGGACGACCACCCCCGTCGTGTCAGCCAGGGGGTACCCCGCAAGTTGCATGATGAGTGACCGGATGGCGCCGTCTGTACCCGCGGAAGAGCCCGCAATGAAGGTGAGCGGCCGACGCGGGTCAAGGACGACAGGGACCCGCCCAACCGGGTGAATGGACTCGACGGCGCGTGCCGGCTCAATCCGGACATTGGCGGACTGTTCCATTTCGCCCAACCTCAGCCACACGCCGTCGGACGCCGCATGGGGAACGGGCGTCTGGGTGCTTCCGTGCGCTGCCAGGGAAACGAGCGCAAGGGACGGGGCGCACCGGCGTCGGCGTTCCCTGTCCTCCCGCACTGCCGCTTGGACGGCAGCCGCCAATTCCTGCCTCTGGCGCCGGCCGCCGATGACGGGCACGAGAACAGAAAACGCGGACGCCGCCGAGAAGGCAAGGAACATCCACATCCCGGTAAACACAGCAAGCCCCACGCCAATCGCCAGCGGGAGAAGTGCGGCAAGCAGCAGCAGCGCGCGGTTGCCGGCCTCAGCCCCGCCGGAGACCACGATGGGTTCGGCCACGGATTTTCCGGCATCGGCCAAGACCCTCTCCGACTGGTCAGAAAACACCAGAGACATGGTGGACTGCCCGCACCTGATATCGGACTCGGTGGAGATGGCAGTGTTACGGATCCTCTCACCATCGACGTAGGTGCCATTTGCACTGTCCAGGTCGATCAGGATGATATCCGTGTCCGTGACAACAAGGCGTGCGTGCTCGCGCGACAACTCCGGATCCGGGATAACAACGCGCGTGCCGCTCCGACCTATGGTGTAGCTGCCTCGCCGGAGCGGTATGACTGTTCCCGCTGCGGCGCCGCTGTGAATGGCGAGTGCCAGCGGGCCCGCGGCATCAGCTGCCCGCGGACGACGCGGCCGTTGACCTGACGGCGAGGTGCCGCCGTCGACAAGAATGGCCGCGCTTACCAGCGGCGGAATACCGGCAACCAACGAGCGGAGATCCTGTCCGTCCACAGTCACCGGCCCGGTTCCGAATGTCGTCGACAACTGTTCGTTGATGTCCGCTCCCGGCGTGCCGGGCGGAGCCTCGATGCAAAGTTCGAGAGGAGTCCGGAGACATGGGGAGCCCGGACCACCAACCAGGGTGCAATGCAGGGTCATGGGTGCCAATCCTTCGTGCGTATTGCGTCACGCTATCCATGAAGGGAAAGCATGGGGAGCCGTTTCGGGCTCTATGTGGAAAACCCCGTCTGGATTGTCCTGCTTGCACGCCGGGAGCTTGGCTAGGATCGCTACACCCGGTCCCTCGAAAAGCGGGCCGTGAGCAGCAAACGAGACTCCTTTGGGCACCATCGCGGACAGTGCTGACGTTGATGCAGGCGCAAGTATCGGGGCGGGCACCAAAGTGTGGCATCTGGCGCAGGTCCGGGAGGGCGCGCGCCTGGGGGAGAACTGTGTCGTGGGTCGCGGCGCCTACATCGGCCCCGGCGTGGATTTGGGGGATAACTGCAAACGGGATGGGTTTCTGCAGCCGGCTTGAGGTCGGATGTGCGACGGACCACAAGGCTGGGCGGATTCGACGGACGTTGCGGTCCCTCGGGTAGGCTAGAGCAGCAGACAATGCGCAACATTGCGCTGCCCGCATTCGAACCAGGAGATTTTGTGACCGCTGACCTCGTCATCGTAGGGTCCGGCTTTTTTGGCCTGACAATCGCAGAACAGGCCGCCACTGAGCTCGGCTTGAAGGTGGTCGTCATCGACCGTCGACACCACATCGGGGGCAATGCCTACAGCGAAAAGGAAGAGCAGACCGGTATTGAAATACACCGGTACGGCGCCCACCTTTTCCATACCTCGAACGAACGCGTGTGGGAATACGTCAACAGGTTCACTACCTTTACCAACTACGTGCACAAGGTGTACGGCGTCCACAAAGGGGAGGTGTACTCCCTGCCCATCAACCTGGCCACCATCAACCAGTTCTTCCGGGCCAACCTCACCCCAGGCCAGGCGCGGGACCTCATCCAGGAACAGGCCGGCGAGCTGGCGGGCACCGATCCCCAGAACCTCAACGACAAGGGCATCCAGCTGATCGGCCGTCCCCTGTACGAGGCCTTTATCAAGCACTACACCGGGAAGCAGTGGCAGACGGACCCCAAGGACCTGCCGGCGGGCATCATCTCCAGGCTGCCCGTGCGCTACAACTACGACAACCGGTACTTCAACGACAAGTACGAGGGCCTGCCCACCAACGGTTACACCGCGTGGATCGAGAAAATGGCCGAACACCCGAACATCGAGGTGCGCCTAAATACCGATTTCTTCGACGAATCCCACGAATACAGCAAGAACAAGGTTGTCGGCAAGATCCCCGTGGTCTACACCGGCCCGGTGGACCGCTACTTCGACTACGCTGAGGGCGACCTCTCATGGCGCACCATCGACTTCGAAGAAGAAGTCCTCGATGTTGGTGATTTCCAGGGCACGTCCGTCGTTAACTACAACGACGACGACGTCTCCTACACCCGCGTGATCGAACCGCGCCACTTCCACCCCGAGCGTGACTACCAGACCGAGAAGACGGTCATCATGCGGGAGTTCTCACGATTTGCCGAAAAGGGCGATGAGCCGTACTACCCCGTCAACACCTCGGCCGACAGGGAGCGACTGCTGAAGTACCGCGACCTCGCAGCCGCGGAAACGGACGTCTTGTTTGGCGGCCGGCTGGGCACCTACAAATACCTGGACATGCATATGGCCATTGGATCCGCGTTGAGCATGTTCGGTAACAAGATCCGTCCGCACTTCGAAAGCGGCGTGAAGCTGGAAAGCGGAGGTGTTGACGCATGAGCAAGCAGGTTCTCCATGCGGGGAAGGCGGCAGAAACTGTGGCTACGCCAATCACAGCATCTGGAGATCGCCCAACGCGCGTTGTTCAAAGAGTGGTCTTCCCCGCAGACAAAGATCTTGACGTTCTTCCTCTGTATATGGACTCAGGCGACGTGCCTAACAGCCCACTAAGGGAGGATCTTCCAAGGGAAGCGACGGTTCACATCCAGTCGTCCGGAACGACGCTTCATCCTGATGACCTCCTGGGGAGGCGCTCGGTACGGGTTCGTCCTGGCCATCGTCTGTCGCTGGGATCATACTTCAACGCATTTCCTGCTGCATATTGGCGAAAATGGACTACTGTTTCCGCTGTTACGCTTCGCGTCCAGACGTCTGGCTCCGGCTCTCTGGTGATTTACCGCTCGAATGCCCGGGGTGTGACTCAACGCGTGGAATCGTTCCGCGTTAGCGGCAAAGAAACTAACGCACATCAACTGTCCCTGGCGCAGTTTGGAGACGGTGGCTGGTACTGGTTTGATTTGATCGCTGACGCCGATGGAATGACGCTGATTTCGGCAGACTGGGCTGTGCCCGATAACGGGAAACCATTGGGCCGGCTTAATATCGGCGTCACAACCTATAATCGAGCTGACTATTGCATTAACACAATCGCAACCGTAGCCGCCGATAGCGACTTGCGCGGAATTATCCATGAGATGATTGTGGTGGACCAAGGCGATAAAAAAGTAAGTGATGTTCCTGGGTTTGGTGAACTCGCTGCCGAAATGGGGAATCAGTTGCGGGTCATCGACCAGGCTAATCTGGGCGGCTCTGGTGGTTTTTCGAGATCCATGCTGGAGACAGTAAAGGGTGGAGTAGCAGACTACGTTCTCCTTCTCGACGATGACGTGATGGTCGAGACGGAGGGCATCCTCCGATCTTCATCGTTTGCTGATTTCTGCCGGGTGCCCACGATCGTCGGCGGACACATGTTCGATATGTTTGATCGATCGGTGCTCCATGCATATGCAGAGTCCGTCAATCTGTGGAAATTCCTTTGGGGTCCAAGCGGAGATTTGTACCACCGGCACAATCTGGCCAGCCAGAACCTGCGCGCTACGCCTTGGATGCACCGGCGATGGGATGTCGACTTCAATGGCTGGTGGATGTGTCTGATTCCCACTGCCGTTATCAAAGAAATTGGCCTGTCTCTTCCTGTCTTCATCAAGTGGGACGATGCGGAGTACGGACTTAGGGCGAAAGATGCAGGATACCCAACTGTATCTATGCCGGGAACGGCGGTCTGGCATGTTTCCTGGATTGACAAAGATGACTCAGTTGACTGGCAAGCATATTTTCACGGTCGCAACCGGCTAGTTGCGGGACTAATTCATTCGCCCTATCCCAAGGGTGGCGACCTGCTTCGGCAAAGCCTTGCAACGGACGTAAAGCACATATTCTCCATGCAGTACTATGCGGCATCCGCCCGAATCTCCGCTATTCACGATGTTCTCAGTGGACCGGGACACATGCAGCAAACCATAGCTAAACGGGCTTCTGAAGTTCGTGCCATGAAAGGTAGGTTTCCGGACTCGGCAATGCAACAGGACCCGGCCGCATTTCCGCAGCCGCGACGAAGAAGGCCACCGAAAAAGGGCAAGGAGCCATCGGCCCCCAACCTCTACGCCTTGGCGCCTTGGTTGGCCAAGACGTTGATCAAACAAACGGTAATTCCAGCCTCCGAACTGTCTGTGCAAAATCCAGAAGTAGCCATTGCTCACCAAGACAGCAAATGGTGGCGATTGTCTCAGTTGGATAGCGCTGTGGTGTCCAACGCCGACGGAACTGGGGCGTCTTGGTACCAACGTGATGCGTCGAGGGCTCGAACATTGTTGCGTGAGAGCATTTTGCTCCATATGCGTTTGCGCAAGAATTGGGAAAGACTTCAGGAACAGTATCGCAATCACCTCGCTGAAGTGACTTCAATTGAGGCTTGGGAGGCCACCATTCAGCAGGCATCGAAGGGGAGCGCTCACTAAAGATGAGTTCTGATTTGATCGTCGCCGGGGCGGGTTCTGGCCTCATCGATGTGTACAGAAGGCGTTATCTTCTGCGCTTGTTGGTTGCTAAAGAGCTTACCGTCCGTTATCGCGGTTCGATACTCGGGATTCTTTGGTCTTACGTCAAACCGGGTATTCAGTTTGGTGTTTTCTATTTTGCGCTTGGTGTTTTCTTGGGGCAAAGCAAAGGCACGGAAAATTATGCGGTCTATCTTTTTTCTGGGATCATTTTGATAAATTTTTTCTCCGAGGCTCTTTCGAATGCGTCGCGTTCGATGGTTGCTAACGGAGGTCTGATCAAAAAGATATACCTTCCGCGTGAGCTTTTCCCTGTTGCATCCGTCTGGGTCGCCGCTGTGCACTTTTTTCCACAGCTCGCCGTCCTGCTCATTGCTTGCTTCGTTACCGGCTGGAAACCGAACATCCTGCAGATTCTCGTAGCTGTTCTCGCATTCCTTCTCGTAGCATTGCTCGCGATAGGACTGGGACTTCTTTTCGGTGCAGCAAATGTGTATTTCCGTGATGCCGAAAACCTAGTGGACCTACTCCTGATGATCGCAACTTGGGCATCTCCAGTACTTTACGTGTGGACACAAGTTCGTTCGGCACTGGGCCAGACATTTGCGTTTGTTTACCAAATGAACCCATTGACCATTGCAGTCGAAGTGTTCCATTTCTCTTTCTGGTTTCCTACGACGGAGGGCACGGCGGAACTGCCCCCCCACTTACTATCTATTTGGCTTCCTGTCGGGTTGCTGGTTGCCGTAGTCGTCGTCATGGCCGGTCAACTGACTTTCCGACGCCTTGAGGGCCGATTCGCTCAGGAGCTGTAGAGGTGCACGCATTGCAAACCATGGATACTGTCGCGATTCATATCGAAAACATCAGTAAACAGTTCGTTCTGAGGCATTCCCGCTCACTAAAGGAGACTGCCGTTTGGCTGCTGAAGGGGCGCAGGGGTGACTTATCTGAAAAATTTCACGCGCTGAAAGACGTCGAGTTGACTATAATCCGGGGCGAGACCGTAGCACTCCTCGGATTCAACGGTTCTGGCAAATCAACATTATTGAAACATATTTCTGGTGTTATGCTCCCCGATTCTGGAACTGTTAGAACTCGTGGCAGAGTCGCCGGGCTCATTGAGGTCGGTGCCGGCTTCCATCCCGACCTCACCGGTCGTGACAACGTGTTTCTCAATGCGGCAATTCTCGGTATGTCCGAAGACGAAGTCGAGGAACGTTTCGATTCGATTATCGAATTTTCGGAAATCGGGCAGTTCATTGACACTGAGGTTAAATTCTACTCCTCTGGGATGTATCTGCGGCTGGCCTTTTCAGTAGCGGTTCATACAAACCCAGAAGTTTTTCTGATCGATGAGATTCTAGCGGTGGGAGATGAGCCGTTCCAGCGCAAGTGCATCGACAAGATCCAAGAGTTGGCCCGCGACGGGAAAACCTTGGTGGTCGTTAGTCACGATCTCGATCTGGTTTCTCGCATATGTGAGCGTGGCATAGTACTCCAGCATGGGACCGTAGTATTCGACGGTCCCATTCGGGAAGCCGTCAGTCGGCTTCGAAATGAAGTTTAGGAGCATCCGTTGAGTACAGCGGTAAGGCAGACAGCCAGTCCAAGTAGTGAGACTGGTGGCCAATTCAGATCCCGCCGCAGACTCACTAACGCCCGTCTGGAAGCGGCGTTCGCTTCTGCCTCAGTCCTTCTCACTGCGCTTGCTTCCTTAATCCCACTGCTGACCAATTCTCGTTTCTATTTTTACGATGACACTCAGTCGGGTGCTTTTGGAATTTGGTTTGAAATCGGCGAGAAGCTCCGCTCTGGAGAATGGCCACTCTTCAGCGACCTGGGCTGGGGAGCCGGTAATTACACGGCTGAAGGTCAGTGGGGACTATGGAACCCGTTGATAATGCTCATTGGGTTGGGGGCGAGCACTACCGGTTCTCCCGTATTGTTCACGACAGTATTAAAAATCTCTTTACTCTGTTTACTTTCGTTAGGTAGTTTTCTCCTATCCCGCGAATATGGGGCCAATAGGACGTGGGCGCTGACTACCGGCCTCGCTGTTCCGCTGACTGGCTTCACCGTATATATGGATGCTGCCTCCTGGGTGACGGGCTTGATGGTCTTTGCGTTTCTTCCACTCAGTTGGTATGGCCTGAAACGAATCGTTGACGGCCGTAATCCATTTATTGGCCTCATTTCTGGTTACTTGCTGATCACCATTGGCTATGTGCACGGAACATTAATGCTCAGCCTTGTAGTATTGGGATTGCTTCTCGAGGTTTGGAAGTGCAGGAGCATTGCCGGCCTCTATAGGATTCTTGGCGCTGGTTCTATACTGGGACTCGTTGCCGTAGCCGTATACCTGCCCGGAGTACTCACTGCGCCGGTCACTGCACGTGAGTCTGGTGTCCTAAACACAGGTTTCCTTACACCTGACTTGACTGGTTTCGCCAGTTCTTGGATTGGAAGTGGGCTCCCTCAGGTGTCGGGATGGTGGGGTTCATTTTCGCCGGTTCCACTTCTCTACATAGCCTGGTTTCTCCCGTTAATAGGCTTAGTTGAATTCAAGCGCGCACGAATAATTATCGGTAAGGTGCGCGGCGTTTTGTTTTTTGGCATTGTTTCTTTGGGTCTTGTTCTCGGCCCAAGCGACCTCGGCCCACTCAGATTTCCTGTAAGACTTACGCCGTACGTGTCCTTGGCAGTGCTGATTATTTTGTCAGTATTGCTGAGCAGATCGCGTGTTCATCTATTAACGCGTGCTCGTGTCGTCGGTATGGCATCGTTGATGGCGGCGGGCACATATTTTGCCTGGGCGCAGATTCCCAATCCGAGTGTCCATCTGAAATTTGCCGCGTTGGCCGCTGTTGGCTTAGCTCTTGTCGTTTGGCTTCTCTACGGTCGCAAGAATATTTTGTGGCTACGAATGAGGCAGCTTCCGTTGCTAGTTATCGTGGGCATCACTCTGGTAACTGCCGTCGGACAGCATCACTACTTCAGATCCACGCCGTTACCGGATTTTGGACTCCCCGATGGTGTCGAGGCTTTTCGGCTTCCGTTGCAGAAGGCCGAAGGGATGACTTTTGTTTCCGGGAATCCGGCTGCTCTGGGTCCTGTGGTGTGGGACGAAACGTTACTAGCGAATTCTTGGTACCTCAACGACCATCCGGTGCAAAATCTGTATACGCCAATCATGTTCAAGACGTACGCCGAGGATTTATGTCTTGACCCACATGGGTGGACGTGTCCTCTTGCCGGCCCGAAGCTCTTCACAGAAGATGAGATGACCGGAAAGCCACTCGTTGATCTACTTTCGATCGACTCAGTTCAGTTGATACGTGAGCCGTCAGACGCAGGAACCAGCAAACTTCAGACACAGGCTGTTCCGCAAGGATGGCACGTGGCGGAGATAACTGACAATACTGTGCTCTGGGTCAGGGATAACCCACGCCTGGATACCGGAAATGTTGTATGGGAGAGTGACGGTGTAAAACTTACGACCGTCTCTCAGGACAGTGGTAAAGCGGTATTCCGGGTTGACGCGCTGCCGGCGAGCGGCGGTAAAGCAGTCCTAAGCAGATTGAATTGGCCGGGATACTCCGCCTCCGGGGCAGTGCTGTCCAGCCCGCTTCGAGGCTATTTGGTTCAGCTGGACCTGTCGGGATCGTCTGTAGGATCAGAAATCACGATTGAATTTCATCCACCCGGATGGGTAGTAGTGCTTGCTTGCATGATTGTCGCATTGCTGCTTGGGCTTTCTTGGGTGGTGGGCTATACCGGTCGTCGCTTTATGCGGCCGTGAGAAATACATGCCGCTGGGAATATTCGCCGTAAGTTTGAAGCGAACTCCCGAGGCCTGAAACGGTTCTGTGAGTGACGCGAATGGAGTGTTTACTCTCATTGTTCTAGAGCAGAAGAGGGATCCTGAAGACTTGTGTTGACCATTCTGCGTGGTTGGCGCACGGTGCGTTGAGACCCTGTCGTTCTGGCGGATGTCACAAACTGCGGAGACTAGATGCACGTCGATCCGGTCCTTCCCTTCAGGCACGGTTTTCCACGAGTGTTAGCACCGCCTAGCTGAGCCCTAGGAGTGCGCACGTCAGCGCTATATAGCTGCCCGAAGCAACTCCTGTGACGAGTGGGCAGATCATTTTGGGGAGATATGCCTGGCCAGACAGACTGCCGCCCGGCATAGGATCGCATGCCCTGCTACACAGATGTTAGCGGCCATGAAAAACTGCCCATAGCGGCTGAGCGGCGGCGCCGCTCCGTGTCCATCGAAAATATGCGTTCGGGTCCCCATTACGTGTGGCCGTGACTGGGTTTTGCGCGAAGGATGGATACGTCCGTCACGGTCAACGCCGGATCCGCCTTGGTGCTTTTGCCCGCCCCATAGCGTGGTGAGAAGGACCTCCACGGGAACCGTGGAATGTTGCTTCGAGCACGAGTAATAGATTCCTGCCTTACTCCTGTCCTTCCCGGACGGACGCTTCAAATTCGAGCCAAGGAGGAACATCGTGGATCTCGTGCATGAACGAGCTGTAGGCATCGACATTTCAAAACGGGACGCGAAGGTTTGCGTTCGTAAGCCGGCAAAGCGCAAGGGCCAGTTCACCTCGACAGTCACGACATGGGGATCGACGACAAACGACATCCTCAAGCTTTGTCAGTTCATCGTGAGCACGCAGGCAACGATCGTGGTGATGGAGGCAACCAGTGATTACTGGAAGCCGTTCTACTACCTCATGGAGGAAACCTTGCCGGTGATGCTGGTCAACGCAAAACATGCCAGGAACATCCCGGGCAGGAAAACCGATGTCTCTGATGCAACCTGGCTTGCCCAGCTCGCTGCTCATGGGCTGCTGCGGGCATCCTTTGTCCCGCCGGCACCGATTAGGGAGCTGCGGGATCTCACCCGCGCCCGTGCGGCGGCTGTCGGAGACCGAACACGGGAAGTCCTGCGGCTCGAGAAGATGTTGGAAAGCTCAGGAATTAAGCTCTCCGGTTCGGTTGCCAGTCTGACGGGGGTTTCGTCCCGAGCGATGCTGGACGCGATGATTCATGGGGAGCGTGACCCTCAGATTCTCGCGCAGCTCGCACAGCGCCGGATGAGATCCAAAATCCCTGAACTAGTCGAGGCGCTTACCGGCAGCTTCACCGATCATCATGCGTTTATGGCTCAGCTCTATCTGGATGAGATTGACATGCATACGCGAACCGTGGACGCGCTCACCAGAAGGATAGAGAAGGCCATGAAGCCTTTTGAATCCGCTCGTGAGGCTCTCGTGACAATCCCAGGTGTTTCGGCGCTGGTCGCTGACGTGATCATCGCCGAAACCGGTGCTGACATGACTGTCTTTCCCGATGCGGCTCACTTGGCATCTTGGGCTGGAGTATGTCCGCGGGCAGACGAGTCCGCTGGTCGAATCAAGTCGTCCAAGACAATGCCCGGCAACAAGTACTTGAAGGCAGCGCTGGGTATCGCTGCCCTGGCTGCTTCTCACCACCGCAGCAGCTACCTGGCCGTGAAGTATCGACGAATTGCTGCTCGACGTGGCCCGGTAAAAGCTGTCGTGGCCTTGGAACACACCATATTGAATGCAGTGTGGAACATGCTCGGCAATGGCCAGTGTTTTCAGGATCTTGGCTCCGACTACTATGCGCGACTAAACCCGCAGGCATTGAAGGCGCGAGCCTTGCAGCAACTCCGGCAGCTCGGATACGAGGTCACCCTCACCTCACCAGGCATCCCGTGAGCACATTAATTTTCGTAATAGGCGGCCACGAAAGTGCCCACTGACGGCCAGTAAAACTGCCCGATGGTGGCCATGAGATCTGCCCACTTCCTTACTGAACCGACCGCGCCTTAAGCGGCGGGGGCCTCTCCCTGGGGTTTGATGACGGTGTCTAAGCGCACCAAGCGAACCAGGAAGAGGCCCTGTATGAAGTCTGACGGAGAAATCATGGAAATTCTTGCTGCCTACGATCTGACCGGATCGTTGCGCGCCACCGCGGAGCTCACGGGCTGCTCGCACCACACCGTTGCCAAACACGTCGCCGTCCGGGACGCCGGCCGGCCGATCGGGGAACCAACGGCCCGGGGCCGGGTCACCGACCCGTACCTGCCCAAGATCGAAGAATGGGTGGAGGCCTCCAAGGGCCGGATCCGGGCCGATAAGGCCCACGCAAAGCTCCTCGCGCTGGGCTATACGGGTTCGGAACGCTCCACCCGACGGGCGATCGCGCAGGTCAAGGCGGCATGGCGGCTGGGTCACACCCGCGTCCACCGGCCCTGGATCACCGAACCGGGCATGTGGCTGCAGTACGACTTCGGCGACGGGCCCCGGATCGGCGGGGTGAAGACCATCCTGTTCGTGGCGTGGCTGGCGTTCTCCCGCTTCCGCGTCGTGATCCCGCTCAAAGACCGGACGGCGCCGAGCGTCTTCGCGGCGCTGGACCGGTGCTTCCGGATCTTCGGCGGAGCACCAACGTATGTACTCACGGACAACGAGAAGACCGTGACCACCGCTCATGTTGCCGGGGTCCCGGTGCGGAACATCAGACCCTGGACTTCGCCCGGCACTACGGTGTCACCGTGCTGACCTGCCAACCCGCAGACCCCGCCACCAAAGGCGGAGTGGAAGCATCGGTGAAGCTCGCCAAGGCTGATCTCGTGCCCAAAGACACCAACCTCCGCGACGAATACGGCACGTTCGCCGAACTCGAGGCCGCCTGCCAGGCGTTCATGGACGAGGTCAATCACCGTGAACACCGGACGACGCGGCGGAAACCCGCGGCCATGCTCGCCGAGGAAGCCCCGCGGTTGCACCGGATCCCGGATACTGCGCACACGGTCGCGTTCGGCCTTGCCCGCACCGTTCCGGAGAACACCCCGATGGTCACCTTCGAAAACGCCCAGTACTCCGTCCCGGCCCACCTGCTCGGGGCCCGGGTGTTCGTCCGAACCCACGGGACCGGGCCCGGCGAGCAGGTCATCATCGTCCACCCTGGCACGACCGGTCCGGTTGAAGTCGCCCGCCACGACCGGGCACGGCCCGGCAGCCCCGCCATCAACGACGAACACTTCCCCGGACCCCGGACCAGGGTCCCCGGCGATTACGAGGTCAGGGCCCGCAACGCGGACGAGGCCGCGTTCCTGGCCATCGGCGAAGGCGCCAGAACCTGGCTGGTCGAGGCCGCCGCGGCCGGAACGGCACGGATAAACATCAAAATGGCCGAAGCCGTCACGCTGGCCAAAATCGCCGGCACTGACCAGGTCGACCGCGCCTTGGGCGACGCCGCCCTGCATGGCCGGTTCGCGCACCAGGACCTCGCCTCGATCCTGAACGCCAACATCCGCCGCACCACCACTCACGCGGCCAACGAAGCGAGCTCGCTGACCCAGGGAACCGGCGCGTGGGCCGCGATCGGCAACGCCGCCCTGAACACCACAACCAACACCACCAAGATCACCCCGGAGGAGGCCCGATGAGCCCCGTCACCACGCCCAACACCGCCTCCCCGCCGCTGCCGGCAGACCTGGAAGCGTTGATGCGGTCCCTGAAAATGCCCCATGCCCGGGCGCTGGCACCGGACCTGATCGCGACCGCCCGCGCCCAGCGCTGGGAACCGGCCGAGGTCATCAGAGCCCTCTTCACCGAGGAAGCCGCTGGCCGGGCCCGGTCCATGCTCGCTTCCCGCCGCAAAGCAGCAGGGTTCCCGACCGGGAAAACCTTCGAGGCGTGGGACCCGGCAGCGTCCTCCATCCCCGCACCGACCCAGCAAGCCCTCCGGACCCTGGAATGGATCACCCGCAGGGAAAACCTGGTCGTCTGCGGGCCCTCGGGAACCGGGAAAACGTTCTTCCTCGAAGCCCTCGGCCAGCAAGCCGTCGAAGCCGGAATGCGGGTCGCCTGGTTCCGGCTTGAGGACCTCGGCGTCCTCATCCGCGCCCACCGCACCGATGACAGCGTCACCCGCGCCGTCGCCCGCATCCTCCGCGCCGAGCTCGTGGTCATCGATGATATTGGTCTGTTACCCGTGGCCACAGACGCCGCCGAAGGCCTCTACCGGGTCGTGGACGCAGCCTACGAAAAACGATCCGTCGCGATCAGCTCCAACCTCCACCCCGCCGGGTTCGATGAGCTCATGCCCAAAACCCTCGCGACCGCCACCGTGGACCGGCTGCTGCACCACGCCCACGTCTGCCAAACCAGCGGCGATTCCGTCCGCCTCACCCAAGCCCTCGCCGGAAAAGGAGTCACCCGACTGAACTGACCAACCCCACGATGGCCAACCCCGCCGAAACCAATCAGTGGGCAGATCCGTTGGCCATAACCGGGCAGTTTTACTGGCCACCAGCGGGCACAATTGATGGCCGCCCGTGGGCAGAAACAACTGGCCATTGACACACAGAGGTTCTGTTTACTCAACTTCCGCAACATGGTGGACGTCGAGACCGTGGTCAGCCCTGTGTTCTATGCGTTTGGCGGCACGGGTCGAACGGACCACTCGTTTCATCGTCCTCGTGCACCTGGCAGCGCATCTCAAACGAAAGCACGAACGGCCCACTGGAGTGGTTCCTAAATGTAGGACTCTGTCGGTGACGGTCGAAAACTGAGCCATTGTGACGGCGGCGGAGTTCAGCGGTCGTTGCAACGATTTATGGTTCTGTCGACGGTGAGACCAGTCTAGTGAGGTGTTCCAAGGGGCTTTGCCATCCGAGGATTTCACGTGGTCGCTGATTGAGTTCGGCTGCGACCATGGCCAGGTGTTCGCGGGTGTGGACGTTTAGATCTGTTCCCTTCGGAAAGTACTGGCGGAGCAGGCCGTTGGTGTTCTCGTTGGATCCGCGTTGCCAGGGGCTGGCTGGGTCGCAAAAGTAGACAGGGATAAGTGTTTGCCGTGTGAAATCCTGGTGGCAGGCCATCTCAGTGCCCTGGTCCCAGGTCAGAGATCGGCGTAGATGGGCCGGTAGCGGTCCCATCGCTTCGGCCAGTCGATCGCGCAGATTCTCAGCTCCACGGTTACCGGCCAGGTGCACGAGGACGATGAAGCGCGTGGTCCGTTCGACCAGCGTGCCGATGGCAGAGCGGCCTCCCTTTCCAATAATTAAGTCCCCTTCCCAATGCCCGGGTACTGATCTGCCGATCGCATCTGCCGGCCGGTCTCGGATCATGACCATGTCTGGGAAGCGCCTGGTCCGGTGTTCCTTCCGACGACGCGGCCGGCGACCGGTCCGTCCGGTGCGCAGGGCTACTGCTGCATCCACGGCCAAATCGAGGCTTCCGCGCCCGTACAGGGCTTGATAGACGGTCTCCGGGACAACGTGCATTTCCGGTTGTCCAGGGAAAACGGCGCGCAAGCGGTTGCTGATCTGACGGGGACTCCAACGCTGTTTCAGGTGTTCCCGCACGAACTGCTGCAGCACCGGGTTAGACGCGATCTTCCCCGTCCGCTGGCGGCTCCGTCGACGCTCGGCACTGCGCTGGGCCGTGCGAGGACGGTAGTTACCGGAGGGCTCGTGAATGTTCCGGCGGATTTCCCGGCTCACTGTCGATGGACTGCGCCCGAGCTCTGTTGCGATAGCGCGAATGCTCCGCCCTGCATGGAGGAGGTCCGCGATCGTGATCCGTTCCAATTCCGAGAGAAACCGGGCGGAGATAACCGCCGGCCTCTGATGCGAGATGGGCGCAACCTTCTTGATGTCTCCGGACTTCAGAACGACCGAGTGGCCATGCCGCCATCGCGTCCCCGAGCTACGGCTGATTCCCACAATCCGGCAGGCCTCAGAATTGCCCATTCCCTGTTTCATCAGCTGATCATAGTGAGCCCGAGCGGCGTTCTTTGGAGGTGCGCCCCGGGACTTTCTTGCTCTCTTCATCTCTGGCAATTGCAACTCCTAAAAGCTCAGGTGTTGCAACGACCACTAGACGCCAAGCCAGCGAAATGGCTCACTTTTCGACCGCCAGCGATAGGCGACGGCTAGGACGGCTCGGAAAAATCACACGCATCGAAAACGAAACAACCAACTGGACCGCGCTCACAGCGGTCTCATACCCCCAGCCAACAAGAGCCAGGGCAATCCCATAGAGTCACGAGCCATCTTTCAACGACGAAACCTGCTTTACAGTCGATGATTAAGAGCACTCATTCGCGGCAGAGATGTGGTGGCGGGGCCCCAGCATATTTGTTTAACAGAAGATGCGTATACACGCTGCCAACTCTGACTAGAGATTAGCGCATTAAGCCTCTGTAAACCGACCGGGCGTGAGGCAACTCGGGTCAGACCGTGCTCTCGACTGCGTGCTCGTGCCCCATGCGCTTCCGAAGCCGCAGGTAGGCCAGACGGCGTGCGTAGGACATGCTAATTGCCTTCCAGTTTCCTATCCACAAGTCAGAGCGACTAAGTACATGTGGGTGTTCTCGCGCTATTTGTTCATGGAAAGCAATCGCTTGGTCTGATTGTTGTTTTGCGAGTCGAACGCTCCATTGACTCGCGCTAATCCTGAAGACGGCTAAGCTCCGGCGAAGAGCAACTACATCGCCGTGGAAACATATCCTGGCGTACGTAGCCTCGTCGATTAGGTAGGGGTGGGTATTGTCCCAGCCGCCTTCATCCTCAAGCACGTCTCTGCGATACATAACGCAGGCTGGTTCACCAAAAATGTTGGATCCTGCGACAACAGTTGCGCGAACGGCCTCAGCTCCAGACACTAAGCCTGTTATTCCCTGCAGTCCTCTATTCCGAACAAACACGTCTCCGTTGGAATCAACCAAATCTCGTTGGCTCGCAACTAGAACAGCTGTCGGGTACTGCTGAAAGGCCTGGACCTGTTCGGAGAGTGCGGTCGGAGCGATTAGGTCGTCTCCGCAGACGAGTTTCACGAATTTTCCCCGCGCCTCGGAGCTAACGCGATTCCAGTTTGCTTGGGCCCCCCCACCCGGGGGAGTGGGGGTCAATATGCGAAGTTTCGGATGCCCTTTGAAGGAGTCAATCACCTCTTGAGTTCCGTCCACCGAAGAATGATCGGCAACCACGACCTCGTAATCGTCATATGATTGATTCAGCACCGATTCCAGGGTCTCGGAGATGTATTGAACGTTGTTGTAAGCCGGGATTACTACTGAGACAGTAGGCCTCATGCTCTTTTTCCTCTCTTGGGGTGCCGAGCGTGGAAGCTGGGGACACGTTGTCCGTAGCTTTTCGTCGAAATGAAAAATATCGGTGCCCGAAGTAGCTAATGATTACAGAGAGCGCTGTTATTACCAGCTGCGTCGGAATACGGGGGAATCCCATAATGTCGGCGAACAGAGAGAGCAACCCAACGTTGACGAACAAGGATGTAAGATTAACCAGCGCAAAGCGGGCGAGATCCAGCCAAAGGCTCCCACTTACCCGAAAGACGAGTTTTCTGTAAACAAAAAAGACTGATATCAGTGAAACAAACCACGATACGAAAAGTAAGATGAAGGATGGCGCTTTGTCGAAGACAAGAGCCAAACCGATGAACAATGCTGTGCTGAACGCGGTATTTGCGCCACCAACAAGCAAGAAAGCCACACGCTGGTCTTTGATTAGCTTCATCAGAGGACCGGGTGGCCCGGCATGTATGCCGCGTACAGGTTCATTCCGGCTCGTTGCGTCTGAGGCCATCGTCTATCTCATTTCTTGTCACTTGCACGTAGAGTTACAACGTGCCTGCAGAGGTTCGGATGATTTGCATGTCTCGCACTGTCGCATCAATTCCGACAGGCAGTGGAGTGAAGGGCCGGTTGTCCAACTCTGGCCAAATTATGGAACGAAGCCTCAAATCATGTGCCTGGGCTTTTGCAAAGGGAGAAGCGCCCAACACGACGAGTGGCCTTCGTCTGAAGACCGTTCGACAGGCGCCGATCAATGCGCCGATGGTATCGGCGCGCTGTGTTGCAATGATCTTGGTTATCGTCTCACCTGGGCTGACGTCCGATTGGGACAGTCGGACGAGGCAATCTGCGACCAGTTCGGCGGCATCATCAATGTAAATGTAGTCCCGCAGTGTGTCTAAAGAGACATAAACGCTAACTGGTTGACCCGTAAGATAGGCCTTAGCAAAAACAGAGATGAGTCCTTGTGGTTTATCCAGATTCTGACCCGGACCGTATAAATTGGCGATTCGTCCAACCAGAATCCGCGTTCCTGAGGAGACCCCAAATTCCGTAGCAGCTTTTTCAGCCGCGAGCTTGGCAAATCCATACGGTGCTAGAGGTTGAGGTTTGCTCGTCTCCGAGTATGGGGGATTAGGAGAGCCCGCATAGACGCCTCCGGCCGATGAGGCTAAGAATAGCCGTCCGCTAGCTGCATCATCCGCACAGAGAACATCAGAGATTGATGCTAGAGCAGCTTTGAATACATCAAGCTCTGCATCAAGATCTGCTTGAGAGGTTCCCGTAACACCCGCCCCGGCGCACCATGCGATTAGCCATGGCTTACCGCGAGAAATCACTCTAAAGTCCTTCACGGCCGATTCCAGCGCAGTCTTTGCTGCGGGAGGATCGTGCCACGGTATTGACGACGTCAGAACTTGGTGGCCCCTTTTCCTGAGAACCGACACGAGGCCCTTACCTAGCAGGCCCCCTGCGCCAATTACCCATGCAGGCTCTGGCATCTAGACAGGTCCTCCGGAGGATGTGGCAGTCCCTTGAGGGGATGACTCGTTGCTTTCCTTGATTTTACCCAGTGGTCCTACGGCCGGATCGCTAACGATCAGATACGCAGGTTTCCCCATGGCCATGTTTACGTTTACGCCAACATACTCGGCAATTATGCCGAGGGAGAAGAGAATTGCTCCTGAGCTGATCAGGATGACGATCATGGTAGAGGTCCAGCCCTGTTGCCCGGCGCCATGTCCGGTTAGGTATGCAGCCAGAAGGTATATTGCAAGGCAGACACCAAGGAGGGCAAATATGGCCCCAATGAGACTAACGAGTCGGAGCCCTCGAGTTCCACTTGAGATTACCATCCGCCAGAAATGAGACAACAAGGTGCGTAGACGGTAGCCCGAAGTTCGGTCGCCTTCTTCCCTGAGGGCCACCGGGCAGGTGGAAACATTGGATGCAATCCAGCCAAGAGCAACGTCGAGATATACGGCGTTACCCGCGTAGGCTGCAACTGAACGCGCCACTTCTCCGGTAACGAGCCGAAAGCTCTGATAATTTGGTGCGTCGTTGCTAGAGAGAAGCGTGGCCACCACCTTCTTGGCCCCCTTCGAAGCGGCATTCCGCAGGAATCCGTGCGGTGGCTTGTTGCTTGGAAGTGCATAAACTAGCGTTGACTGGTGGGCCATTGCGGTGTCTAGCATGCTGCCGATTGCAGAAGGATCGTGTTGCCCGTCCTCGTCCATGGTGACCACCCAGTCGCCTCCGGCCGAAGCCATGCCGGCCAGCGTGGCGGGGTGCTGACCGAAGTTCCGGCTCAGCCACACAGCGCGCACGATATCGTATCGGGCCGTTAGCTCCCGTATTACTTCAGCAGAATGATCAGGGCCGTGATCGAACACAAGAAGTGCCTCCGACACAACATATCGATGTCCGGCAGGGGATAGCTGGGGTACTGAAAGCTGCATCAGCTCAGAAACGACGCCAGGCAGCGTCCTTTCTCCCTGATAGACGGGAACGACGACGGAGATACGATGGGTGCTGGCCGTCAAGCCTGTCAGTGGGTTGGTCATGTGTATAGAGTTTACCGCTTGGCGACTCCCCACCGTGACGAACCGATCTGGAGTAGTTGATACAGCCCGGGTCACTTGATCCTTGAAGCCGCGGGTCCTTACAACCATTCATTCGCTAGCGGGGTACAGAGAGCAACGTGAAACACCAAAGAGATGCTGTCAGAAACGCACAGTTGGGCCAGCGCTGGATGGCCGTCGCCGCCACTGCCTCAGCGATAGCTGCCTACTGCCTGCTCCAAGTTCTGCCTTTGATGTCCAGCGCCGGTTTCAGTTGGCGAAACTTTCGGAATTATTTTCCTTACGATCAGTATTCCTATCTTGCCATTGCGGTGAACGTTCGAGACGGCAACATGTCGGCTGTTGAACCATTTACCGAAACTGGGGTTAATCATTATCCTCGATTGTATTACATCTTTTTGGGACTTCTTTCGAGAATATTTAGCTCTGACATAATTGCCACGTGGCAGATTACAGGTTTGACATTTCAGCTCATAATGGTCGGGGTTATCAGCTGGCTTTTTATCAGGCTGACAGGAAAGCCTGTAATGGGGGTGCTTGGGTTCTTGCCAAGCATCATTGGTACCTTTGCGGTGCCATTGGCGGGCAACTGGTTTCACGCTTTGGACAACCATGCCGTTCTCTGGGGTGCTTTTGGTGTTTTATTTACACTAAATGGCGAATCCGCCGCTTTGTCAATGGCGGTCGTATCCGCCTGTCTGCTCATTGGCTTCGCGTTCCCTGTTGAAGGTAGCCGCCGCTCCCTCGATCGACGTAGTTGGGCGGTCATTATTGGTGCCGCGGCTGCCATGGGTTTGTTAGCAAATGTGCAGACTTATTCTTTCTTAGCAGTTGTCTATTTTACAATATACATTGTGGCAGTCTTTGGGCTGATAAGTTATGGAGTCTGGTGGCACACAGCGGTGAGCTTGGTTTTGTTGGCTGTTGTAATTCTTGCTGGACCGACGATCGCCGTTACCGCCGGTCCATTGGCAACTTTGGTCGTCGGCGTCGCTGCAGCTCTACCTGGCTATCTCCTAGTACTGCTTAGATATAAGGGTCCTATGCTCGCTGCCGCCTTGATGGCGAGTGTCGCCGCGTCTCCGACAATCGTCGGAACCATGCTTGGGTTGGCTGATAAGGATGAGTTTCTGACTTACCGGGAGGTGTCGTCATCCGCCTTGGGGGTTCCTGTCGGCACAGGGCTCCTAGCTGCCATTGTTCCACTACTTATGCTTGCATTGATTTTCTGGGCTGGTGTTATGCGAAGAAATCGTGCATGGCTGGCTTTCTCCATCGGCGCTGGAGCTGCCTGGACGCTCGTTGCCACCAATGACCGTTGGGGAGCCAACCAGGAACCCTACCGATTTTGGATCGACGGCTTTACTCTCGTGACAGCTACTGCTGTTCCCATCGTGTGTCAGATTCTTTTTAGGATCTGGAACACCCGAAGTGAACTCTCTCCGCGCCCCCGTAGCTCTACTGGGCGGATTCATGAAGACATGCCGACGTCAGCGTCTGACCCGCTACGGCCCCGTACCGGGATCGCCATAGCTTGGTGCGCTATCGTCTTAGGCACATTGGGGATAAGTCTGCTGGACTACTTCGAATTTTCGCGCTACGTCCATGATCGCGGAACAGAGAGTTTCCACAACCCGCAGGGAGGGGCAATAGAACAAGCGACGGCTACTCTGACGGCAAATGCGTCCGCTCCGGGTTTGCCAGCTGTAGGTGACGGTAAGGCATCAGATTTGGTCCTGGCGGACCCGTGCATCAATCCCTTCCAACTTAAGACCCTGACGGGACTGCCCACTGCCTTTTATAACCTCGGTTTAGCATGGCCGAGCAAGGAAACCAGCCTGCGGGAAGTCTTGAAGCAGCGTTCCTCCACCGTCTTTGCGGAATCTTTGGCCAAGGATGCCGGCATCAAATACGTACTTACAGATTCATCGTGTTCTGCGGACTGGGAGATCCAAATTCACGGGGATCGCCTATCTGAGGCCAGCTACGACACAAACGAAAAGCGCGCGACTGTTACTCTTTGGAAGCTCACTGGATGAATCTCGAAGGTCGCGGAAAATCCGCTTCCATCGTCCATACCATCGATTACTTGGTTGGCGGTGAGCAATGGTGCGGCTACGTCAACATCCATCGGCTTTGTTGCGGCCGATTCGACACCGGGATGTTCTGTTTCGGACCGCGAGCCAAATGGTGTCCTCGCACGTGATCTTTTGCCCACCCGCTGTTAACCGGTCGCGTTGGGTGCGCCGTTATCAGACAGCGTGGGCTTTCAGAATGGGCTTGGTGAGATGCCTCGTGTCGGCGACGTGCTTATAGTTAGCGCTCTCGCCTTCGTGCACCGGCGTTGTAGAAGCCTCGAAGCAGCGGGCTTGAAGACGGGCAGCCATGCCGTCAATTGCAGCCCGCAGTGAGTGACACTCAGTCGAATTTCCTGGACGTTGGGCGGCTCATGTGTCGACGGATGGTTTGCCGCCGTGTGCCCGGCCGGTCTTGTAGTAGTTTAGCCATGGCCGTAGGGCCTCCGTGTGGACCTGGTCATACCTGAAGTGTTGCCGGTAGGCCCAGCTGACTATGGCAGTTTGATTCAGGACCGGTGTGACGGTTTGAATCAGGACCACCCACGACTCGCCGGTTGCTTGTGACGGTTTGAGTCAGGACCACCTCAGTGTTGCTTTCATCTGTTGAAAGCGAACATTTGGAGGTCCCGGATGAGGGTGCGCATGGAGCTGTTTGCCAAGATCCGCCGAGACGCCCGTGTGGAGGGTATGTCTATCCGCGGGCTGGCAAAGCGTTATCAGATCGGCAGGGACACCGTCCGGCAGGCCTTGTCGGATCCTGTCCCGCCCGCCCGGAAGAAGCCGGTTAGGTCATCGCCCAGGCTGGATCCGTTCAAACCTGCCATCGATGCCATGCTGACCGGGGACACTACGGCGCCGAGGAAGCAGCGCCATACCGCGCGGAGGGTCTTGGCCCGGTTGATCGAAGAGCACGGCGCGGAGGAACTGTCGTATTCGACGGTGCGCGATTACGTGCGGGTCCGCCGGGCGCAGATCGATGTGGAAGCGGGCCGCCGGGTTGAAGTGTTCGTGCCCCAGGAACATGAGCCAGGCGCCGAGGCTGAGGTGGATTTTGGAGAGCTCTGGGTGGTGCTCAATGGTGTCAAGACGAAGTGCCACATGTTTGTCTTCCGGCTCTCCCATTCCGGCAAGGCCATCCACCGTGTCTATCCCACCCAGGCGCAGGAGGCTTTCCTGGAAGGCCATATCGAGGCATTCAACGAGATCGGGGGCGTGCCGGTCCGGCACATCCGCTACGACAACCTCACCAGCGCGGTCACCGCCGTGGTGTTCGGGCAAGGCCGGCAGCGGCAGGAGAACGACCGGTGGGTGTTGTTCCGGTCGTTCTACGGCTTTGATGCCTTCTACTGCCAGCCCGGTATCGGCGGGGCGCACGAAAAGGGCGGGGTCGAGGGCGAGGTGGGCTGGTTCCGCCGGAACCGCCTCTCCCCGATGCCGGTCGTTGAGTCGCTGAAAGAACTCAACGACCGCATCCGTGCCTGGGAAGCCGAGGACGAGCGCCGGCGGATCATGGACAGAATCCACACGATCGGCCAGGACTTCGCCAACGAACAGGCCTCCCTGGCACCGTTGCCAACGGAGGAATTCGATCCCGGCCTGGTGCTCAACCCAACCGTGGACAGGTCTTCGCTGATCACCGTGCGGATGGTGAAGTATTCCGTTCCGGCGCGGTTCATCGGCCGGAAAGTCCGAGTGTCCTTGCGGGCATCCGAGGTTGTGGTGTTCGACGGCCGCGCCGTGGTCGCGCGGCATCAGCGCATGGCGGCCCGGTCAGGGCAATCGGTCCAGCTGGACCACTACCTTGAGGTCCTCAAAACCAAACCAGGTGCCCTGCCAGGTTCCACCGCGCTGGCAAGGGCCCGGCAGTCCGGGGCGTTCACCAGCGCCCACGAGGCCTTCTGGGCAGCCTCCCGTCGCGTCAATGGCGACGCTGAGGGGACCCGGGAACTCATCGACGTCCTGCTGCTCCACCGGTCCATGGACGACGGAGACGTCCAGGCGGGAATCACCGCAGCGCTGGGCGTGGGAGCTGTCAATGCCGATGTTGTCGCAGTGGAGGCCCGCAGACACGCAGGGGCATCGACCGGGGGTGGGTCCGGTTCAGACCGTCATCCGGGTGCTCTTGCTGAAGTGAATGTGCAACGGGTTGTCAGCCTTACCCAGCGCCGGCTCATGGACCCGGCAGCGGTCATCGCGGGACTCCCGCCCGACACGCGCCCGCTTCCGTCCATCGGCGCCTACGACGAGCTGCTGTTCAAACGCACCGAGCACTCTGCAGGAACACCGTCGAAGGAGAACATCTCATGAGCCCCACCGCACCGGCCACCACCATCACTCCAACCCTGCGCCGACGCCGCGGCCTGACCGAACAAGCGGCGGTCGCAGCCGTGGACCAGGCCTGCCGTCGACTCCGGCTGCCCACCGTCCGGGCGGTCCTGGACGAAGCACTAAGCGTCGCCGGGAAAGAGCAACTGTCCTATCAGGGGTTCCTGGCCGAGCTGCTGCTGACCGAATGCGACGACCGTGACCGGCGCTCCTCGATCCGTCGTGTGAAGGCTGCCAACTTTCCCCGGGACAAGTGGATCGGGGACTTCGATTTCGATGCGAACCCGAACATCAACCCCGCGACCATCCCCACCCTGGCCACCGGTGACTGGATCCGCAGAGGCGCACCTCTGTGCCTCATCGGAGACTCAGGCACCGGTAAGTCCCACCTGCTCATCGGTCTCGGCACAACCGCCGCGGAGAAAGGGTTCAGGGTCAAATACACCCTCGCCACCCGGCTCGTGAACGAACTCGTCGAGGCGGCCGACGAAAAAATGCTGGCCAAGACCATCGCCCGTTATGGCCGCGTGGACCTGCTTTGCATTGATGAGCTTGGCTACATGGAACTGGACCGGCGCGGCGCCGAACTCCTCTTTCAGGTCCTGACCGAGCGGGAGGAGAAGAACTCCATCGCGATCGCCTCCAACGAATCCTTCTCCGGCTGGACCAAGACCTTCACCGACCCACGCCTGTGCGCCGCGATTGTGGACCGCCTCACCTTCAACGGCACCATTATCGAAACCGGTACAGACTCCTACCGCCTCGCACACACCATCGCCCAACGAAACGCTTAGGCTAAACGGCGGCGAGGAGTCCCAGCCGGCAAGCTCGCCGAACAGCCACCGCCAGCGCACGGGGTCACTCGGCGGCATTAGGGGAGATCCTGAAAGTACTCTGCCACGTCATAGTTGCCGATCAGTCTGGCCAGTCCTAGAGGGGACTGGCCCGACATGTTTGCCAGAAGCGGATCGGCACCACGCGAACGCAGCAGATTGATCATCGCCGGTCGTCCGCGGGAGTTAAAGACGGCGACGAACAGCGGTGTATTACCGTATGAGTTCTTTGCGTCGACCGGAGCACCGGCCTCGATCAGCGCGGCAGCGGCGTTCAGGGCATACTCCTGAGACGCAAGGTGAAGTGGGGTAAACCCCTGACTATCCGCGGAGTCGGGTGACTCGCCGGCAGCAATCAGTCGAGTCACCTCTGCTGCAGCATCGGTAAGTGCTGCGTAGTGCAGCGGCGAACGACCGGCGGGATCCATGGATACCTCAACTTCTGGACGGTAGGGGCAAACTGCCACGATAGACAATCCTTTACTAGGCGGGTGCGCCTTCCTTGCGATGAGCAGCCTCGACGGACTACCAATCAATCAACACTTCGTGCGCCGCCTCCACAATCTTGTTGCAAATATCCTCCCGGCTTTGCGGCATGTCGTCCCAGTCGTCCCTGAGGACAACCAAATAATTCAACTCCGTGGGCTGACCTAGTTCGTGCCAAGCATGGCCCAGAATGAGATTTGTCCCAATGTACGGGTCGAGGACGCCGTCAACGATTTGTTGGAGCCAGTGCCGAACCAATGCGCGCCGGGCGTCGCCGTCGTCCTCATAGGGCCTGCCCAACTGCTCCCGGACCTGGACCCATAAGTCAGACGCCCCCCGTGGATCATTCCGTGGGTGTCCAGCCAGTTCGCGAAGAGAGGGAGAGTCATAGCCCTCAACAAGCAAATCAGCTGCTACATCCGGATACTTCTCGCTGGGTACCAACCCCACTTGGTCGTGCAAAAACATCAGGCGCACATTTCCGGTTTCCTGTTCCATGGAAAAACTCTAGTCCCGGCGTCGATCATCCCTCACCTCCATAACGGACGTGCCACAGGGTGATCCTTTACCGGGAACTCAGAGGCGCGCGGTTGCTCAACTCCTATTTGATCCGCGAATTACAGTTGCCCGCCCCGAACGGTCCCTATTCGCCCGTCCGAGCCGCGCCAATGCTCCAGACGGTGGTCCTAAATCAAGCCGTCATGGTGGCCCTGAATCACGTTGACATATTCACCCAGCCTTCTTGCGTCCTGGAAGTCGGGAGAGCCGCTAGAGGACAGGCGTTGTCAGCCATGACGCGCCTGACTGGTGCTCCGTTGTAGTCCACGGCTGCGGTCACGCGGGTGAGGAACCCCGGGCGGTTTCTAGCCCTGCAGGACTTCGGCGTAGGCGAAACGGGAATGTTCTTCAACGGCCAAATGGACGTAGTCGAAACCGACCCTTGTGTGGCCTGTTATATGGTTGCGGGCGAGCTACGTTGGATCAGCCTGCCAACCGCCGTTGGGATCCGTCCTAGTTTCTTGATGTCGATGTGGATCATGTCCGCGAAGCGTCGCGTTCGTAGCAGCGTCGGTGGCGCGAGAAGCCAGGGTCCGGGCCCCCGTCGCCGGGTCAAGGTCCAGCAGCTTGGGCACACGTACCCTGGCGAGGATTTTGGAGACCGTCCGGGCGCTTGTACCGCGGCGCACTGCCAGCGCTGTCGGGACTTTCTGGTGCTCAACCCGTTTGGCCCGAACATAAGATACGACTTTCGCCGGAGTTGAACGGGGGGACGACCTTGGACGGGAGCTGCTTTCTTTTAGCCAGCCCAATCCATGAGCGCGGTAACTGCTGATTCAACGATGCGCGCAGCTCCACGGGATGCCCAGGTCTTTGGCAACGTGAGCCACCGGGCGGCAGGCGAGGACGCGTTCGACGATGATCCGCCTTCCGTTTGGGGTCTGGCTGACATTACGGTGGGCCGGAACATGCGCGAGCCCTCTGGCAACTATCGTCCGGGGAAACGCAGCACAGCGCACCGCCGAACGTATAAGAAGTCGCCAGTGGCGCAGCAAGATCGCAGCCAACCCCGAGCTGCAGGAGTTCGTGCGTGAACATCTGAGGCAACGCTGGAGCCCCCGCCAGATCAACAAACCTCTTCGCGCTATTTCCCGGGACAACCCGGGTTCGCTACTTTAGCGTATATGCTTCTCGCATCTCAGTTAGCCGTAGGCCTCAGAACCCTCGATTCGTGACGAGGAAGGGTCATATGAGGAAGATGATGTCGGCTGTCTTTAGTCACTTGCGCTGGGCCTTGGTTTTTTGACCTCGCTGTTACCGCCGCCCTCTGTGGCCGCACTCATGCCACAAGACGGCTTGAACAGCAATGCGCAGATGTGCTTTTTCTCGGCGTCCGGGGTTCCGGGGAGAAAATGGACTTCGGTAACCTAATCGGTCAGGCGGCCAGGGACTATATGGCCAAGGTTGGTGACTCAAGAGCCGTCCGATTTGTTCCCGTTGCATGTCCTGCTGCCCCAGTCTCCGACCGGTTTTGGGACAGTCCGAAAATCGTAGCGTCCGACATCCGGAGAATTAGGCGGCCGCTAACGTTGGGTGAGCAGGTGAACTTGTCAAACACAGATAGCGCCCCGACCTCTGGGGAGGTGGGGCGCTATTCAGACAAACTGCTGCCGAGAATTACGGTAGGTATTCGCAGGCGATGCGGTCGCCGTCTGCATCTAGCTTGGCGAAGTCACCGTAATACGGGTAGTAAGTGTCGAACCATTGCTGCGCCTCGGCCTGGGCGCTGAAATCAGAACAGTCCTTGTCCCCAGGCCGCGCCGGCTGAGAGGGGGCGCACGTGCCGGTCACAGTCGGGCTCGGTGATCCAGCGCCCATCCATTCGCGGAGGCTTACAGGCCTGTTCATACCTGGCCCCGCGTACCAGATCGTGGAGCTGCCGCAGTCCTTGTAGAACTTGTCTCCCGTGATCCGCTGAACAGCTTGCGGCGTGGGGAAGGCTTCGTCCCGCCACTCGTTGTAACCCAACGGGCGGCCCGCGCCGGTGCTGATCCCGGACATACGCGCAACTTCGGGTGCCCAAGTGAGCTTCATGAAGCCTTCGTTACCGCGGTCAACGAATGAGCGGTAGCCGGAGGCGGCCCATTCAGCGCCGGTCAGCTGGTGATTTACACCGTCTTCACCTTCCACGAAGAGTTCGGAGGAGGTAGCCCACTTGTAGTAGTAGCTACCCTTGATCCAGCCCGCATTGCGGGGTGTTGGGAAGCCCGCGGTCTGCCACTGCTGGTAGGAAAGGCGCGTCCACATCCAGTAGTTCTCGCCACCCGGCCAGAACGTCACCGCGTAGATGGTTGGGGACCACGGATACTTCACGAAGTTGGTGTCAGCGGGAACAGGTGTTTGGAAGTTGTAGACGTCCCGCCACTGCTCGTAGCTTAGGGCTACCGGTGTTTGGCTTGAGTCCGACTGCGTGACTAGCTGGTAGATCGTGGAGTCATACACAATCTTGTAGATCGGCCAAAGGCCCACACCCGCTACTGCTTCTGGCTGCGGGGGCGAGGCCGACACGGTAGGTGCTCCCGCTGGCTGTGTGGTCGTGGCCGTCTCGGCGGGAGTGGTACTTGCGGTCAAGGTCGGTGTGCTGGTGGCCGCAGGAACGGCGGACGCGGTGGGTGTCGCGGTGGGTCTACTGGTTTGGTTTGTTACCTGTTCGTTGGTCACGGTTTTCGGTGCTGCGATGGCTGGTGCGGTAGATGCGATACCGGACATTGCTATGGCCAGCGAAGCAGCGACGGCGAAAAGCCGCCTTTGAGATGCCCCCATGTTTTTCTTTTCTTCTAGTGCTGCATCGGTGCAGCGATTGGTGATAAGAGGAGCATAAGTTACGCGCGTGACGATTCACTACGTGTGAGCACAAATGCTTGCTTGGTGACACATGAAAGGGTGCCTTCACCTAGGTGGCACGTCGTCCAGGGCCCTGGTCCGACTTATGACGTCTTTGGGCACGGGCTGGTCTCCAGAAGACATGTCGGATGCTGACTGGGCGGCGCTCCGCGCGGAAACAGAAAAAGACTGGGCGAAATCCGAATCGAGCTCGGTATCAAAGGACAAAGAGGTGGGGTAGTCATGGCGACTATTGAGCCGTAGAAGACTAATTCTGGGAAACGCTACCGGGTTCGGTATCGGAAGCCAGACCGGACGCAGACAGACAAGCGGGGTTTCCGAACTAAGCGGGATGCTGAGCTTTTCTAGCCTCGGTAGAGGTCTCCAAGGCTCGTGGGGAGTTCATTGACGTAACGGCAGCACGGGCGCAAATTGGCCCGTTGGGCGCCGAATGGTTGGCACGGCAGACTCACCTAAAACCATCGGCCTTCCGGCCGCTCGAATCAGCCTGGAGGCTCCACGTGGAGCCGCGCTGGGGTGGAGTTGCCATCGCCGACGTCCGTAAGACGGCGGTTCAGCAGTGGGTGTCAGAAATGTCCGTGGGGGATGCGGCGGCGTCGCCGGCCCGGAAGCCCAAGGGGGCCACTCTGGTTATCCGTTCCTACGGGATCTTGGCCGCGATACTTGACGATGCCGTGAGCGATAGGCGGGCTCTGAGTAATCCTGCCCGGGTAGTCTCCTTTCCCGGAAGGTGAAGAAACCCCACGTGTATCTGAGCCATGAGGAAGTGCATGCCCTGGCCGCTGCCAGTAAGTACCCGGCGCTCGTGCTGCTGCTGGCTTACTGGGGCGTCCGCTGGGGCGAAGCTACGGCGCTGAGGGTCAAGCATCTGGATATGCTGCGGCGTCGGCTGATGATTGAAGAGAACGCCGTCCAAGTCGGATCCGTAATGGAGGTTGGCACTCCGAAAAATCATAAGAAGCGCACGGTGCCCTTCCCTAGGTTCCTGGGGGAATATCTGTCGCAGCAGTGTCAGGGTAAGGGTCGAGACGACTTGGTGTTCCCGGACGAGAACGGGCACCACCTTCGGGGGGGGCACGCGTGCACGAACAAAACATGAGCTGGTTTGCCTACGCGATCAAGCGGGCTGGCGTCCCCAGGATCACTCCGCATGATCTACGGCAGTCGGCTGCGACCTTCGTCGTTTCCGTTGGCGCTAACGTCAAGGTGTGGTCCAGAAGATGCTCGGTCACAGCTCCGCGGCGATGACGCTAGACACTGATGCGGCCTGTTCGATGGCGACCTTGACGCCGTTTCCGAAGCTCACAAGCAAACAAGTGTGGGCAAATTGTGGGCAAGTATCTAAATCAGGATAAAGCAAAGGCCCCTACCGCTCTGCAATCGCGGGGGAGTAGGGGCCTTTCTGCGTCGCGGTGACGGTCGGATTTGAATTCTTACTAGGGCAATTTCGGGTTTAGAAACTCAACCAAGGCGGATCGGGCGTCCCGAGGTGTGAAGCCAGTTGATTTGATTTTGTCCAGGTCGAGGACACTGTTCATAGGTCGAATTGCAGCTTGTTTTCCCTTAAAGTACTCGGTTGAGCTGACTCCAGACACAAATGACCGATCAGCCCCACAGAGTTCGAAGACGTCAGCTGCGATGTCAGCCCAAGACTGTGGCACTCCGTCGTTACTGAGGTTGTACGTACCATAAGGGGCGTTAGTTGACAGCAGATGCCTAATGGCCCTAGCGATGTCTTCGGTAAAGGTCAGTCTCCCGACTTGATCGTTCACGACTTCTGGCCTAACGCCGCGCTCAGCGAGGGCGGCCATTGCCTGCACAAAGTTCTTACCTTCGCCGATTACCCAACTAGTCCTGACGATATAGTGACTAGGTGCTGTGCTGGCTGCAGTGTCGCCTGCCGCTTTACTTTGCCCATATACATTTAGCGGAGCGAACGGTTCGTCCTCTGGATGGACTGCAACTAATCCATCGAAGACATAGTCGCTGGAGACGTGCACCAGCGTTAGTCGGTTTTTCGCGGCGATCCTCGCAAGGTTACGCACGGCAGTTGCATTGATCGCCCATGCCATTTCTCGCCCAGCACGGGATTCAGCGCTATCAACGGCGGTATAGGCGGCAGCATTGATGATGGTGCTGTAGTTTGGCCAGTGGCGGTTGGAGTAGGACTGAGCATCGAGAAGGTCAAAGTCATCTCGGGTGGCGAACTCTACTGAGTCATCCCCTTCGTAGATCTTTCTAAGGGCTCGCCCTAGTTGACCGTCCGCACCAAGGACAAGCGTCTTCCTCGGCGCCATTGGTATCACTCCCGACAGCCTGGGGTGGCGCAGGTCTTTCTCCGAAACCTCTGCGCGTTCGAGAGGGATTGGCCAAGAAATGTTGACGGTTTCGTCAGCCACATTGAGGAAGGTGTATTCCGCCTCCGGAGACCAATGATCGTTTACGAGGTAAACATAGGCAGTATCGTCTTCAAGCGTCTGATAGGAGTTGGCCACACCTCTTGGGATGAAAATGGCCTTGCTAGCATCTAGTTCAGCTGTGAAGACCGCCCCAAACGAAGGCCCCTCACGAAGGTCAACCCAGGCTCCAAATATTCGCCCAGCGGCGACTGAGACAAACTTATCCCAAGGTTCAGCATGTATGCCCCGTGTAGTTCCAGCCTTGTCGTTGAAAGAAATATTGTTCTGAACCGGGCAAAAATCGGGCAGGCCAAGCGCAACCATTTTCTCTCGCTGCCAGTTTTCCTTAAACCAGCCGCGGTTATCCCCGAAGACGGGAATATCATATACGATTACGCCGGGAATTGGCGTATTGCGCCCAGCGAGTTTCTTCTGAAACTCCACTCCTATTGGCCCTGTTCCTTGTATTTGGCTTCCGTTTCTGCCTTTTGGGGGCGCCACCAGTCTTGGTTGTCGCGGTACCAAGCAATCGTGTCTTCAATTCCGGTTTCGAAGTTTGAAAACTGTGGTTCCCAACCAAGTTCGTGGCGTAGCTTGCTGGAGTCGATGGCGTAGCGAAGGTCGTGGCCCGGGCGATCGATCACGTGGTCGTAGGCATCCGTGGCTTGGCCCATATGCTTCAAGATAAGTTCGACAACGTCCTTGTTATTTTTCTCCCCGTCAGCACCGATGAGATAGGTTTCGCCGATGGCGCCTTTGGCAATGATTGTCAGTACGGCTGAGGAATGGTCGTTGGCGTGGATCCAGTCACGGACGTTCTCTCCCTTGCCGTAAAGCTTCGGGCGAATACCGTCTATTATGTTGGTGATCTGCCGTGGGATGAACTTCTCGACATGCTGATACGGACCGTAGTTATTGGAGCAATTGCTTATAGTGGCCTGTAGCCCGAAGGAGCGCACCCAAGCTCGAACAAGCAAATCAGAACTGGCTTTCGTAGACGAGTAAGGGCTGGACGGGTTGTACGGCGTCCTCTCAGTGAAGCGGTCGGGGTCGTCTAGTTCCAAGTCGCCGTAGACCTCGTCTGTTGAGATGTGATGGAAGCGCTTTTGGTGCTTGCGGGCAGCTTCGATCAACGTATAGGTACCAATAATGTTGGTGTCTAGGAATGGGCGCGGGTCATGCAGCGAGTTATCGTTGTGCGATTCCGCTGCGTAATGGACAACGACGTCCGCTTCGGAAACAAGCCGATCCACGATGTCAGCGTCCGAAATATCGCCTTGGACGAACTTGAAGCGATCCTCGGGCAAGCCGGTCAGAGATTCAAGGTTGCCCGCATAGGTCAGCTTGTCCAGAACCGTAACATGGTCATCGGTGTTGTCAAGGACGTAGTGGACAAAGTTGGAACCAATGAAGCCGGCGCCGCCGGTAACGAGAAGTCGCTGCATAGTTCCATAGGTTACCGGATTTGGTTGGACTTCGAGCGAGAGGGAAAGATGGTTACCATGCGCGGAATAATACTCGCCGGCGGGACCGGCTCCAGACTCCATCCGATTACCTTGGGTATCAGCAAGCAGTTGGTGCCGGTCTACGACAAGCCGATGATCTACTACCCGCTGTCTACGCTTATTTTAGCCGGCATCAGGGATATCCTTATAATCACGACTCCTCACGATGCCGGGCAGTTTGAACGTTTGCTGGGAGATGGGTCACAGTTCGGTGTCAACATCACATACGCTCAGCAGCCCTCTCCCGATGGACTGGCCCAAGCATTCATCATCGGAGCAGAGCATATCGGCGACGGGCCAGTGGCACTGGTACTAGGAGACAATATCTTCTATGGGCGCGGCATGGGAACGCAGCTGCGGCGGTACGCAGAGATTGACGGAGGTGCCGTCTTTGGGTATTGGGTAGCAGATCCTTCTGCTTATGGCGTGGTCGAATTCGATGACGACGGTAGGGCCATAAGCCTCGAGGAGAAGCCAGTAAATCCGAAGAGCCACTACGCCGTTCCTGGGCTCTATTTTTATGACAACGCTGTTGTAGAAATCGCGAAGGACCTGAGGCCCTCGCCACGAGGCGAGTTGGAGATTACGGATGTGAATCGGGCCTACCTGGAGCGCGGAAAGCTCCAAGTAGAGATCCTCCCGCGTGGCACAGCATGGTTGGATACGGGAACTTTTGACTCGCTCAACGAAGCGTCCGAGTTCATTCACACGGTTCAAAAACGCCAAGGTCTTTCAATTGGTTGTCCGGAAGAAATCTCATGGCGCTTGGGATTCCTGACCGACTCGCAAGCTCGCTGAACGTGCCGAGCCGCTGGTAAAGAGCGGATACGGTAAATACTTGCTCGACTTGTTGAACCAAGAAGGACGCTGAGCTTAAAAATGGCGGAGGATCAGGATATCGATCCTCCGCCATTTTCTTGTAAGTCGAACCTAGGCGGCACTTCCGGTAGGTACGGCATCGAGGGCGCTTCGGCTGTACTCGGCTATTACCGGAGATGCTCCACCACCATTTAATTCCACTAAACGGCTCCAAGAAGTCACAGGCATCTTTTTCCCGCCCGACATTAGGAACACAGTCGGAGAGTCCAAGGATTTCGCGAAAATAGTGGAGTTCAAGGACGCCGTAACTTGGGGTAGTGCGCTACAGGTGGACGCGTCGAGGCTGCGGCTTGGTAGCTGGGCAGTAGCTGTGTTGCTTGGAAGCTTCCACAAAGAGCCCTTGTATCCAAGATATGTGACCGAGCCGCATCGAATGACAGGCTGAACCGTACCCGTTGAAGTGTAAGGAGCCATGGCTGATTGCGATCGGCGCGAGTACCCTACTATCCCCATATTGTTCGATATCTGGAAGCTTTCAAGCTGTAAGACCCTATCGGCGCCGTCTACTAGGAACACATCGGGACTAGTCTCTCCAACCACTAGCGTTGCTAATGGAAGAAGTGCTGGTCCCTTATTCATAGAGTCCAGGGTCAAGGGCGTCAAGGAGTAAATATAGGGAACACTGCCAACCCCTAGTTGGATCAGAGTATTCAGATCGGGAACTTCGCGGATACTCTTCTTATCGATCCTAAAAACGATCGGGGATGAAGGGGATTTTCCGAAAGAAGGATTGCTGATGCTGGGCCCTGTAGCTATCATGCCAAGTAATCTTGTTGAAAACGTTACGGTCCCCGACCACTGCGATGGGTCACTCATCGGAAATTTTTCCTGCGATCCTATGACGTACCCGCTACTCGCGGTCTCGTTCATCACAAAGCCAGTAAACGCTGGGGCTTTTTCCATTTTAGCTACAGACTGAGGGTCCAGCGCAGCCACGGGGAGAGCGTTCGCCCACTTGTTGTCTCGATTAATCGATTCGGGAACAGGTACCAGACGTCCTGCGGTGTAGATGTATGGCTGCCCGCCAGCGCGGTCAACGATGATTACTTCAGGTCTAACCAAAGGTACAGAATTGGACAGTGGAAAGGAGTCAATGGCCGCATCGGTCATACCTGCGGTGGCCGTGGGAAGGTTCGCATATGCTAGGGACTGTAAGTCGAAGAACTCACGCCTCGTCCCTCCGCTGACGTAAAAAAGCTTTCCGCTCTCCGAAACAGTCGCATTGGTGAGGTTGTCTCCGCTGGTAAAGAGGTCGATTTGGAAAGGAGCCAGCGGCACCCAGCCCGAGCAGTTGCCACCCCCGAAATCGCTCATGATGGCGCAGCTCGGAATATAGTTCCGTCGGCCTGCGTCTACGAAGTAGATTGCACCGTCCGTGCTTCGTACGAAACGACCAACCGTATTACCGTTAGACAGACTATCTAGGTAGGCTTGGCTCACATTATAAAGGGAACTTATGGGCGCGTAGCGCTGGTAGGTTGTCCAGTCCGGGACTGCATACTTAGTGGTTCCGCTGACGAGGTAGATCGTGCTGCTGCTCGGCCCTTTCACAAGGGTGGAACCTGTGCTGTCCCTGTTGTTGGCAAAACGCTGAAGAGACTGAAGGTCGCCATTCCATACATTCGAGTCGCCAGCCATTGGGCCCGTACTGCTGTATTGCCACACACTGTACGTTGACCAACTCACTGGAACCGCGCCGGCGTCGTTGCTGGGCGAACCGGGGTACGCAGCTACCCAAAGCGGGTAATCACCGAAACCGGCCTGGTTGCCGAGGCATTGATTCCACCAGCTTGTGTTGGTGTAGATCATGGGTAACCTGCCAGTCATTGACCTGACCGTATTCCCAAAGTCCTGGACCCACGCTGCCAGCTGGCTTGGCGACATGTTGTAGCAGGTGTTACCGAAGTAGAAACCGTTGATGGTCCTACCCTCGTAGGGATTGAATTCAAAGTCGAGAACCGGCGGCAAGGTATATCCGTCGGGCGACCATCCTCCGCCGTTGTTGACAAAGTAAGTGGCTTGGTCGGCTCCAGAAGACCAGTTCGGAATCGCGAAGTGGTAGGCGCCCCGGATCATCCCTACGTTTCTGGCTCCCTGATACTGGGAACTGTAGGCGGGGTTCGTATAGTAGTTTCCCTCGGACGCTTTTACATAGGCAAAGCGCGCTCCCATGTTCCACTGTTGCTGCCAGTCGACTGCGGACTGGTAGTAGCTGACATCCAGTCCCTGGACCCCAAAAGTTGGCATCCATGTGCCTTGGGCGGCGAGGGTTTCAATGCTGTTCGGCTTGGCTCCGGTCGGGGTCGCGGAGGAAGTGACCCTGGCTGAACGCTGGCCCATTTGCGCTCCCCCTGGTCCGATGGCATCGGCCATGGATTGAGGCTGGGTCGCCTGGGGAGCCATTGCGCTTTGCGTGGGAAGCGGCGAGGGCTTCGCCATGCTGGTGGCTGCGGATGGCGTCGTGTCAGGAGGCGCAGCCGCCGGAGAGGACGTGGGAGTTTGTGAAGCTGATGGGGTGGGTGCCGGGCTCGATTCAAGAGCAAAGGTGGGTCCGGTGAGGCCCGGTCCCGCTACAAGAGCAAGCGCAAGCGGAATCACCCCTAGGTACTTCAGGAATGGGATACGGGACTGAGACAGGTTCCGCTGCATATTGGCTCCGGAGGACAATGGGCGCTCCCCCGAACGCCCATCTGGTTTGCTGCGCCGGTGGTCCCCCCAGGGACCTGCCGAACAGAGATATTGACACTTAACGCGCTCACCATAGCATCGTGTTGCTTGGGGGGCCAGTGGTATGGATGTTTCTGTTGGGGCTCATGCAAGCAGGGTGACTGCAAACGTCCAGATGGTTTTGTCGCCAACCCGCCGATGTGAAGGAAGTGATGGTGCCGCTTGTCATTCACTCGGAGAACGCATAGTTGGCCAGCGGTTCAGTCGTCCCTCCAGAAGACGGACCGGTCGGCCGTACTGGAAAGGGACGCACGTATACGCGTGCTGCATCTTAGCTTGATGAAGCAGAACGTAGGCCAGGTGATTGTGCGAAGATCAGGCGTTGGGGTGGCTCGGGCGACACTCCAACTTCGCGCGAACTACAACGTGCTTGGCCTCGGCATACCCCGTAGTAAATGCTGTCGACCGGCACTGCAGACGTAGAGCCAAGCTAGGGCTCACGACGTGTGGGCACTTTAGGAGGGCCACTCTTGAATGAGTGACGCACCCGGGAATCCTCTCATTAAAGCGGGGGACCCCGAAGGTGTCTAGCTCTTCGGGGTCCTCCAGTCGCGGCCCCCATGATGTGTGCCATGAGATGACGCACTAGACAGAATAGGTGTTCACTTCCCGAGTCACAAGCTGTGTTCACAAATCGAAGGCGCCTCCGCAATGAGGATGAGGGGTTTTCCTGATTTATGTGGATCCGTTGCGAGGCTGTCGTGGGGTCAACCCCGGATGGCGGCAGCGGTTGGTGCCGGGGATGCCGACGCCGCTCGATCGCCAACAAATAGTACTAACCGTCATCCAGATGAACGACCATTGGTCCGGACCCATGCGTTCGTAGGCTAAAATTCCACCAACAGCGTGTGCAGGCAAGATATGGCTCCAGGGTGCATTCGCGGACAAGCGGCATTGGTTCGAAGTATGGAGATTTCAGTTCTTGAACTGAATGTGGTTTGCGTGCCGGTGCCAATTAGGGCGCGTTCATAATCCGCACGGACTTTGCATTGATTGGGGAGTGCTTGGGTGGCCCTCGAGGTACTGCAGCTGCGTAAGTTATTACTCCATTTGTGGCTGCCCATGGCTTGGCTTGCGTTGACTTTTATAGCTTGGTGCAGGCTTCCGCAAACCACTAGACAAACGGTCTGGGCCGAGGACGGGGGAGTCTTTCTACGTGATGTTCTCTCCAGCAACGGGTGGGAAACCCTCCTTAAGCCGTACGATGGATATATTCACGTAATTCCCCGTGCTCTTGTGGGATTTGTGTACGTCATTGCCCCTATCGACGATTTTGCCGTATTGGTATCATTTTTGAGTTGCGCAGTGACCGCGGGCGTGGGGTTGGGTGTTTTCGTACTCGCCAAGCCCCTAATTCTATCTCCGTGGTCACGTGCAATTTTGGCTGCTATCCCTGTGCTGCTGCCTATTGCTCCGATAGAAGTTCTGGGCAACGCGGCAAACCTTCACTGGTACTTTATGTGGCTCTCGCCTTGGTTGCTTATTCATCGGCCTGTCACTTGGGGCGGACGCGCAGGACTGATTCTTACTGCTTTAGCCATCTCGGCTAGTGAGGTGATAACAGGGATTTTTCTGCCGCTGGCGGCCTGGATGGTATTGAAACGCAAGAACTACTGGGCGCCGATCGGCCTCATCGTCGGGGTCGGCCTTCAGTTGTTGACAACACTCGTCAGTCCTCGGGGGACTCACTGCGGGTCGATAACAGTGTGGGTCTCCGCTCGGTCGCACTTGGTTTCCTCGTCCAGCCTGTCGCATCACTAGTCTGGACCGACAGCCACACCGTTGCGGACGATCTCGCCAATACCGGAATTCTGGCCGTCTTTCTCCCAGCAATAGTGTTGACGATACTTTTCATTTTAATCTTTATGTTCGGCAGGACTAATTTGAAGGTGGCTGCTATTTACGCGATAGGTTCGGCCGCAACATGCTGGACTGCATCAGTTCTCATCAACGCCAACCCCGTGTTTAATTACGCATACTTCAATAGCCAGGATTGGCGGCAAAGTTTTCAATTTAGCCGCTATGCGGTCGCCCCCGGCATGCTCCTCCTTACTTTGATTCCCATTGCTCTCGCGAGCCTTAGCGATCCACCTACCCGCAGTAGTCAACCAGGAACGAAAAAGGTGTTCTCCGCCGCGTTGCTGGTCTTCACCCTGGTTATGCTGCCTAATTTCTTCCAAGCCAGAACATTGAGGGAAGCTGGCCCAGAATGGGCAGCCCAAGTCGTTTCAGCTCGGGCCGCATGCAGTTCCGACAAGACACTGACGGAAAGCACGGTGTCGGTGGCCCCGGCCCGTTGGAAATTCACCCGGGTAAGACTCCCCTGCGCGCTGCTTGACCCGAACAAGAGCAGCCATACTGCGGCATCCGACATCCTCTTTCCCTAGGATTTGTTGCTAAAACTCCCTTGGCTAGGAGCGAGCATTACCAACGCACCCAAAACGTTGTCTGTCGAAAGAAGAGACAGGCAGACCACGTCAGATTTCGTCTCAACGCACAACGGGGAACGAGTGCGACCGGGATTCCGGTAGCACCGCCGTGATATCCCCCGCCAGCATAGGGGGCACGGTACCCCTCAAGGATGGCCAAGAGCGGCTACCCAGCTCCACTTGTAGCTGTGAGCAACTAAATCGGGCAACAGTGCCAACGAAGCTGTGCGCAGGGAGCAATGCCCGCTCGAATTGACGGCATGATCGCAAGAGTTACGTCTTTGCGTGTGGACGTGACCGTTTAACTCTCCGGACAGACGCAACGCGGCATGCATCGATCCGCCACTTGTCCACAAGGGCCGCCCATATGACTTGGCAGCGTGGTGTAGCCTCCCTAGGCTGTAAGCCAGTCGCAGTGCCTCCGACGGAGGCGGCATTTGTATGGGGGAACATATGGACGCGCTGGGAATAGTCGAGGACGAGGTCCGCGAGCTTATCCGCCGCCGCGGATTGGATCCGCTCAAGCAAGCGGGTGAGGTCCGGCGCCTGGTGGAGGCTGCGGTCATCGATTACGACGAACGGGCACTGATGGGCCCGCTTCCTCCCATCGGCCCGCTGGACGCAGCGCGCCGATTCCTGTTCGACGCAGTGGCAGGGTTCGGTGTGCTCCAGCCGCTGCTCGACGATCCTTCGATAGAAGAGATTTGGCTCAACGCGCCAAACGAGATCTTTGTAGCGCGCAACGGCGAGTCGGAACTGACTTCACTGAGCCTGACGGATCAGCAGGTGCGCGATCTCGTGGAGCGCATGCTGAAAAGCTCCGGCAGGCGGCTGGATATGTCCTCCCCCTTCGTCGACGCTGCCCTTCCTGACGGGTCCAGGCTCCATGTGGTCATCCCGGACGTCACCCGCCGCCACTGGGCGGTCAACATACGAAAATTCGTGGTGAAGGCGAGCCGGCTTGAGCACCTTGTTGAACTCGGAACGCTGACGCACCAATCCGCGCGGTTCCTCGGGGCGGCGGTTGCCAGTGGCCTGAACATCTTGGTCTCCGGCGCAACACAGGCCGGCAAGACGACCATGCTGAACTGCCTGGCGGCCAGTATTGGAAGCCGGGAACGCGTGATCACGGTTGAAGAAATCTTTGAACTCCAGTTCCCGCTGCGCGACGTCGTGGGCCTCCAGTGCCGGCAACCCAACCTGGAGGGCGAAGGCGAGATCCCGCTCCGGCGCCTGGTCAAGGAAGCGCTGCGGATGAGGCCCGACCGGCTGGTGGTGGGAGAAGTCCGGGAGGCCGAGAGCCTGGACATGCTGATTGCACTCAACAGTGGCCTTCCCGGGATGTGTACCGTCCATGCAAACTCTGCCCACGACGCCGTGACGAAGATTTGCACACTGCCGTTGCTGGCCGGGGAGAACATCTCCAGCGCATTTGTAGTTCCCACAGTCGCATCCTGCATCGATCTTGTCGTGCACTGCAGCAGACAAGTCGACGGTCGGCGGCAGGTCACCCAGATCCTCTCTCTGGGGCGACGGGTGGAGAACGGCATCATAGAGTCTTCCCTCGTCTTCGCCCTGGAGGGCGGAGTCCTGCAGCCCAGGGCAAACGCAATGCCGGCCGCGGATAAGTTCTCCCGCGCGGGATACGACGTCGCAGCCCTATTGGACGCACGATGATTCCTGCGATGGTGGGAGCTGCGGCCGGGGTGGGATTCTTCCTCATCTGGTGGTCCTGCTGGGAGACTCCAGATACCGGACGCCGGCAGCGTAAGCCAGGACGTCTCAGTAACCTGCTCGTTGCCGCCGGCATAGAGAAGGTATCTGCCCGGGGCCTGGTCGGCACCTGCCTTGGTCTGGGGCTGTTCACTGCCCTTGTCTTCTTCGCGCTCAGTCGTTCATGGCCGATTGCCGGCTGCTTCGGCCTGTTCGGATCGTGGCTGCCTGTCACGCTGCTTCGCTGGCGGGCACGAAAAAGGTCAGCTCTGCTCCGCCAGCTGTGGCCCGACGTCGTTGATCACGTTCGCTCGGCAATCCGCGCCGGCCTTCCGCTGCCTGAGGCCCTTATCCAGCTCGGCGACAAAGGGCCCGAAGAACTCCGGCCCCTGTTCCGCGAGTTCGGAGCCGATTACCGGGCCGGCGGCCAATTCGACGGCTCGCTGAACAAACTGAAACACCGGCTCGCCGACCCCGTCGCAGACCGTATCGTGGAAGCGTTGCGCCTCACCCGTGAAGTGGGCGGCTCCGACCTGGGGCGACTGCTCGGCACCCTCGGAGAATTCCTCCGTGAAAGCGCCCGCACGCGCAGTGAGCTGGAAGCGCGGCAATCCTGGACGATCAACGCGGCCCGGCTTGCTGTTGCTGCACCGTGGATCGTGATGGTGCTGCTGGCAACCAGACCGGAAGCAATCCAGGCGTACAACACACCAATGGGTGTCGCAGTCCTGCTTGGGGGACTGGTGGTTTCGCTCATTTGCTACACCGTCATGTTGAAGATCGGCGCGCTGCCCCAAGATGAAAGGGTGCTCCGATGATGGCAGTCCCGGCCGCCGCCGTTGTCTGCGGAACCGGCCTTGGCCTTGGCTTGTGGCTAGTGATTTTCAGGTCCCCGCCGATGCGTGCCATGACTCTCGCTGAGCGGATCGAGCCCCAACTTAAGTCGCAGAACCTGGAGTCGCGGCTCCTGAACGTGGGCGATCCGAACTTGACACCATTCGGCCCGCTGGAGCGGATTCTCCGTCCCGTCTTCCGCGACTGGCTTTCCGCGTTGGCCCGGCTCAACCCATCACCGGGAGCAACGGAGCGGCGGCTGGCCCAAGCGGGGATCGGCAAGTCACCCATTGACTTCCGTGCGGAACAGTTGCTTTGGGCAGCGGCCGGTTTTGCCCTCGCTTTAACGGTCGTACTCACAGGAGCGGCCGCAGGACGGTTCAGCCCGATCTTTGCGGTGGCCGCAATCCTTGGCAGCGCGGCGGCAGGTTTTGTCCTCCGGGACTACTGGCTGGGCGCCCAGGTGCGGCGCCGGGAGGAGCGCATGATGGCCGAATTCCCCAGCCTGGCGGAGCTTATGGCCTTGGCTGTCAGCGCAGGGGACAGCGCGACGGGTGCACTGGACCGGGTCTGCAGGAGCGCCCACGGGGAACTGTCAAGGGAATTTGCGAACATCCTCGCGGAGACGCGGGCAGGCAAGCCGCTCGTCCTAGCCTTGGAAGAGTTTTCTGGGCGCACGGACCTTGCGCCCTTGGTCAGGTTCGTTGACGGCATCATCGTTGCGGTGGACAGGGGAACCCCCCTTGCCGAAGTGCTCCGTGCCCAGGCCCAGGATGTTCGTGATTCGGCCAAGCGGGACCTCATGGAAGCGGCGGGCAGGAAAGAAATAGCAATGATGGTGCCGTTGGTCTTCGGAATACTCCCGCTGACGGTGGTATTCGCCGTATTCCCGGGCATAGCAGCGATCAATATGGGCTTCTGAACCTGGGGGGCTACCTGTCGTGAAGCAGCTCGTGCAAGGACACCGTATTCATCAGGAAAGGACGCAACATGAAAACTATGGGAACCCGCCTGGCGGCGCTGTTTATCGGTATGGCTGCCCTGGTGCAGTGTGAATTGCACCGGCCGGTGAACGGCCACCGATGCAAAGTGAGTTCCGGAGACAACCCCGAACGTGGGGATGTACCGGGTTGGGTGATGATTACGCTAATGTCCGCCGTCCTGGTGGCAGCGCTCCTGGCGCTCGCCGGCCCTGCGCTGGAGGCCATGTTCAATCAGGCCATGGACAAAGTAGGGAAGTGATCCGTGGCACGCTCCGCTCCACGGCCGGAGGCGCGTCCCGGGTTGCCCTCTGCGGGGGAGTGGGGCTCTGCCGTCGTGGATTTTGTTCTGGTCGGCGGGCTGCTGACGATGTTCTTCCTCGCCATTATCCAGCTGACCTTAGTCCTGCACGTTCGGAACACGCTCATCGATGCTGCCGCGTCCGGCGCCCGCTACGGGACTTTGGCAGACCGTAACTCCGCCGACGCCGAGGAACGGACCCGCAGCCTCATCGGGACTGCCCTGAATCCCGGATTTGCCGGGCAGGTCAGCGCCCGGGAAGTGAATCTTCAAGGGATGCGCACGCTGGAAGTGACAGTCCGGTCCCCGTTGCCGGTCATCGGCCTGATCGGTCCCCGGGCGATGCTGGAGGTGAAAGGGCATGCTGCCATCCAGCCGTGATCCGTTAGCGACAGACAAGCCGCCCGGCACCGCCATCAAGTTCCGCATCAGGACAAGGCTCACGGAACTACTCTGCCGGGCACGGGCACCGTACGCCGGACAAAATCCGGGATATGCAGACGCCTCCGGCCTGGCGGTGGAACAGCCGCGGCCTGACCGAGAGGACTTGCAGCGGCACACCAGCGGTCACGAACGGGGGAGTGCAGTCGTCGAGTTCACCTTCCTGGCGCTCCTGCTGATGGTCCCGCTGGTGTATTTCGTCATCACCGTGGGTCAGGTCCAGGGCGGCTCCTTCGCCGTCGTGGGCGCCGCTGACCAGGCAGCAAAGGTGTACGTTGCCCAGTCCGACCCCGTCACCGCACAAGCGGCCGCAGAGCGGGCGGTCTCCTTGGCTCTTTCCGATTTCGGGCATGAGCCAGCGCAGGCAAACATGACGACAAGCTGCGAACCCGCAGACTGCACCGCTGCGGGAAGCGCGGTCACGGTGACCGTCAGCCTCAGTGTGCCGCTGCCGTTCCTCCCTTTTGCGGAAGGACTGTCGGTCACGGATGTCCGGGCCTCCGCCACCCAGCTGGTGGGGCGCTACCGGTGACACCCCGCGCGCAAAAAGCCGAAGAGGGCCAACTGATGGTGATGATCATCGGCTACGTGGCCGTGGCCTTGCTGGTGGCAACGGTCGTCATCGGAATATCCAGTGTCTACGTCGAACACAAACGGCTCCTCTCCCTGGCTGACGGGGCATCACTGGCCGCCGCCGACAGCTACACGCTCGGCGACGTCTCATCACAGGGCGGAACCCCATCGGCTGTCCTCAACCCCGCCCGTGTCCGCAACGTGGCAGCCGACTTTGTCGGCAGGAGCCCGGCTTCCCAACGGTTCTCCGGCCTCGCCGTTGCCGCCGGAACGGGAACGCCCGACGGTTCTACCGCCGTCGTGGTCCTCACCGCTGCAGTGCACCCGCCGGTGGTCAACTTCCTGGTTCCCGACGGAATCCGCATCGAGGCCACCTCGACGGCGCGGTCCCGGCTGACCCGTTGATGCCTGCCCCGCCGGTTAATCCCCGGTGACGGGCAGCGCCGGGCCGTATGCCCCAATAGCGTAGGGTTAAACCACCATGGCCAATATTGATTTTTCCGCTGAAATCCGCGCCCTCCGCGCCACCTACGAGTCCATCGAACGCGTCTCGGACGTGGATGCACTCCGTGAAGACATCGCCGAACTCAGCGAGCGGGCAGGGGAGCCGGACTTGTGGGACGACCCCGCAGCGGCGCAGAAGATCACCTCCCGTCTCTCCCACCGGCAGTCCGAGCTGGAACGCCTCACCAACCTGGCCTCGCGTATCGACGATCTCGAAGTCCTGGTGGAACTGGGCCAGGACGAGGACGACGCCGCCTCGATGGGGGAGGCCGCGGCCGAACTCGAATCCATCAAAAAGGCCCTCAAGGACCTGGAAGTGGTCACCTTGTTGTCCGGAGAATATGACGAGCGCGAAGCCGTGGTCTCCATCCGTGCGGGAGCGGGCGGTGTCGACGCGGCAGATTTCGCCGAGATGCTGATGCGCATGTACCTTCGTTGGGCCGAGCGGCACGGTTACCCTACGACGGTCATGGACACCTCGTATGCGGAGGAAGCCGGCCTGAAATCGGCCACCTTCGAGGTCAAGGCTCCCTACGCCTACGGCACCCTCAGTGTTGAAGCGGGGACCCACCGCCTGGTCCGGATCAGCCCGTTCGACAACCAAGGCCGGCGCCAGACATCGTTCGCGGCCGTGGAAGTCATCCCGCTGATCGAACAGACCGATTCCATCGACATCCCGGACAACGAAATCAGGGTCGACGTCTTCCGATCGTCCGGGCCCGGCGGCCAGTCGGTGAACACCACCGACTCCGCGGTGCGCCTCACCCACATTCCCACCGGCACCGTCGTCTCGATGCAGAACGAGAAGTCACAGCTCCAAAACCGGGCCGCCGCCATGCGCGTGCTGCAATCCCGGCTCCTCCTGCTCAAGAAGGAACAGGAAGACGCGGAGAAGAAGGCCCTGGCGGGGGACGTCAAAGCCTCCTGGGGCGACCAGATGCGCTCCTATGTCCTCAACCCCTACCAGATGGTGAAGGACCTGCGCACTGAACACGAGGTGGGCAACACGTCAGCTGTGTTCGACGGCGAGATCGACGACTTTATCGACGCCGGTATCCGCTGGCGCACTGACAACCGCAACGCCGAAAAGTAGCCGGGCGGCTCCCGGGCTCGACCGGATCGGGCGACACGCCCCCGAAAGCCCGCCCAAGCGCCGGGCATCCTGCGTATAGTCGAGGGGCCGGGGCCCTACTTCCCCCAAACGAAAACCCGTGCACCGGCTGCAGAACTGGGCTGCATCAGAACAATCAGCCATGCCCTGCAGGGTACTTAGGGCCATGATCCGATTCGAAAATGTCACCAAGGTCTACGACCAAAAAGCCCGGCCTGCGCTGGACTCCGTCAACCTTGAGATTGATCGCGGCGAATTCGCCTTCCTGGTGGGGGCCTCCGGCTCCGGAAAGTCCACCTTCCTCCGCCTGGTGCTGAAGGAGGACCGCGCAACCTCGGGCGCCGTCTATGTCGCCGGCCAAAACGTTGCCAGGATTTCGAGCTGGCGCGTGCCGCGCCTCCGCCGTGGCATCGGCGTCGTCTTCCAGGACTTCCGCCTCCTGCCCCAAAAGAACGTCTTCGCCAACGTGGCTTTCGCCATGCAGGTCATCGGCAAGAGCCGGAGCGTCATCCGCGATACCGTCCCCGAGGTCCTCAAGACCGTTGGCCTCGAAGGCAAGGAACACCGCATGCCGCACGAACTCTCCGGCGGCGAGCAGCAGCGAGTGGCCATCGCCCGGGCCGTGGTCAACCGGCCCGGGATCCTCCTGGCCGACGAACCCACCGGAAACCTGGACCCCACAACGTCCATGGGCATCATGGGTGTTTTGGACAAGATCAACCAAAACGGAACCACGGTAGTGATGGCCACCCACGACGATGACATCGTCAACGAGATGCGCAAGCGGGTGGTCGAGCTCAAGAACGGCGTGGTAATCCGCGACGAAGCCAAGGCCCTGTACACCTCGATGATCCCCGTCGTCGGCCAGTCCAGGCGGCTTAAGGACGCCAGCGGCAGGGAAGCAGCCGACGACGGCCTGCCGGGCAACGGTGCCGAAGGTGAGGCGCGGCAATGAGGCTTGCCTTCATCCTTTCCGAGATCGGCAGTGGCCTGCGCCGCAACCTTTCCATGGTGGTTTCCGTCATCCTGGTGACATTCGTGTCCCTCACCTTCGTGGGCGCGGCCGGGATGCTGCAGATGCAGATCAACCAGATGAAGGGTTACTGGTACGACAAGGTCCAGGTAGCCATCTTCCTGTGCAGCGACGGTTCGACCGCACCTGGGTGCGCGTCCGGGCCGGTCACCCCTGAGCAGCAGCAGGGCCTCAACGCGCTCTTGGAGTCACCAGCCGTGGCGCAGTACATCAACGACTTCCAGTTCGAGTCCCGCGACGAGGCCTACAAGCACTTCAAGGACCAGTTCTCCAACTCGCCCATCGTCGATTCCGTTACCCCGGACCAGTTGCCGGCATCATTCCGGATCAACATGAAGGATCCCGAGAAATACCAGATCATCAGCGAGACCTTCTCATCGCAGCCGGGCGTGGAGACCGTGATCGACCAGCGACAGCTCCTCGAACGCCTCTTCTCGGTGATGAACGGCGCCTCCCTGGTCGCAGTCGGCATCGCCGGCGTGATGATCGTCTGCGCGATCCTGCTGATTGCCACTACAATCCGGCTATCCGCCTTCAGCAGGCGCCGGGAAACCGGCATCATGCGGCTTGTCGGCGCGTCAAAGACCGTGATCCAGTTGCCCTTCATCCTTGAAGGGGTCATTGCTGCGGTCATCGGCGCTGCGCTGGCCTCCGGCACGCTGTGGGCCGTGGCGCAGTTCTTCCTGGGTGACTACATGTCCCGCCAGTACCCGGACACCGCCTTCATTTCCTCGGGCCAGACACTGATCCTCGCGCCGGCACTACTGATTCTTGGCGGATCCTTGGCAGGAATTTCGTCTCTCTTGACCCTTCGCAGATACTTGCGCGTTTAGGCTATGCAAACCGACCAAGGAATGCTCATGAACGTAACCGATCAAACCTCTCCGCGCCGCCGGTTCCGCCGGGGGCGGGCCGCTGCCCGCCGCATGGGGATCGTCAGCGGTGTACTGGCCGTCATCCTTTCCGCCGGGATGGCCGTGGCAACTCCCGTGGCCTTCGCCGACGACCTCGAGGACCGCAAGGCCGCGCTCGAGGCCGAAGCGGCCCGTGTCCAGGCCTCCCTTGAGTTCGTCGATTCCAGGATCGCCAAGGCCGCCGGTGACCTGGTGATTTACCAGGGCCAGCTCCCCGGTGCGCAGCAGGCCCTCCTCGACGCGCAAGGCCGCGTGGCCAGTGCTGTGAAAGAATCGGAAGCCCTGGCGGCCCGGGTGGACATGGCCCAGCAGAACAAGGCCAAGATCACCCAGCAGCTCGAAACTGATAAGCAAAAGATCGCCGACACAAAGAAGCTGATCGGCCAGATCGCCACCCAGGCCTACAAGTCCGGTGGCGTGCCCTCCAATCTTTCCCTTTTCTTCGGGTCCAGCGGCGGCGGCAGCCTGACCGACACCATGGACCTCGCCGACCAGGCCATGCGCAGCCAGAACGCGGCGATGGACAAGCTCAACCAGCAGAACGCCACCAACGTCAACTCCGAAGCCCGGCTGCAGGCCGTGGAAGGTGAGATCAAGGACCTCAAGGCCAAAGCCGATGCAGCACTGGAACGTGAGAAGGCCGCGCGGGACGAAGCCGCGGCCAAGAAAGCCCAGGTTGACCAGCTGATCGCCGACACCACCCGCCTCGATGCGGAGCTCCAGGCGGCCAAACCCGGCATCCAGGCCCAGCTGGCGGGCGTCCAGGCCAACCAGAACCAGGTGGCCAACGAAATCGCCGAACGCGACCGGAAGGCCCGCGAGGCATGGGAAGCCGAACAGCGCAGGCAAGCAGCGGCTGCGGCTGCCGCAGCTGCCGCCGCAGCGGCGGCAGCGAACCGCCCGGCCCCGCCTGTCCAGCCGTATGTTCCGCCCGCAGCAGGGTCGCCGTCGGCCTTTGGCCTCCGCCACCCCTTTGACGGCAGTATCCCCATCACCTCCGGCTTCGGCTACCGCACCACCCCGCCGGGCACCATCGACTTCTACGGCACCGGCGGATACATGCACACCGGTATTGACTTCGGCGCGGCCTGCGGCACTCCCGTGTACGCTGCGGCAGCCGGTGAAGTCTTCAGCTCAGGCTGGAACTCCGCCGACGGCGGCGGCTGGCGCGTCAAGATCGACCACGGGGTGGTGCAGGGCAACACCCTGACGACCATTTACTACCACAACTCCAGCATCGTGGTTTCGAACGGACAAAGGGTCTCGCAAGGCCAGCTGATTGCCTACTCCGGCAGCACAGGCAACTCCACAGGCTGCCACGCCCACTTTGAAACCTGGCTCAACGGCGTCGCGGTTGACCCCATGGGACTGCTCTAGGGTCGTCCCGCCCCTGCCGTAGACTGGTATAGCTCCGGGCCGCGGTCACGGAGCAGCCAACCTTAACCTGAGGAGTTTCCCCGTGCCTAAAGAAAGTGGCCGTAAGGTGGTGGCCACCAATCGCAAGGCCCGGCATGACTATCACGTGCTGGACACCTACGAGGCCGGCATCGCCCTGATGGGCACCGAAGTAAAGTCCCTCCGGGAGGGCCACGCCTCCATGGTGGATGGATTCTGCACGTTCTACAACGACGAACTGTGGATGGAAGCCATCCACATTCCCGAATACAACCAGGGCAGCTGGACCAACCACGCTGCCCGCCGCCGGCGCAAGCTGCTGCTGCACCGCGAGGAGCTCATCAAGATCTCCCACAAGGTCCGGGAATCCGGCTACACCATTGTTCCGTTGCAGTTGTACTTCGTGGACGGGCGGGCCAAAGTGGAAATCGGCGTGGCCCGCGGCAAGCGCGAATACGACAAGCGGCAAACGCTGCGTGAGCAGCAGGACAACCGTGAAGCCCAGCGCGAGATGCGCGAACGCAACCGGCGCCGCTAGGAATTTTTTCCGCAGGGCATGCGTTAGTATTAGTAGTCCGGCAGGCTTGCCAGCCGGTTTGGTAACAAAATACGGGGATGATCGGTTTCGACGATGTTAGTCGCGACAGGTGAAGCGGGCCGAGGATGCAGAATTATCTCGTAAACGCTGTCTGCAAACCAATAAGTGCCGAATCTAAGCGCACTGACTTCGCTCTCGCTGCCTAAGCAGTAAGACAGTCCGTCAGCCCGGGGTTGCTATCGCCCCGGATCCTGGCGTCATTTAGATAGCCACTGCTGTTTGCTCCCGTCACCGGAGTAGACGGGACTCTTAGGTGACTGGGCCCGGATCAGCCAGCTGTTTGCAGCATGGCTGGGGCCGAGAAAATCCGACGCAAACTGCGCCCGGAGAAGCCCTGACAACACGACATCGGACGGGGGTTCAATTCCCCCCATCTCCACCCACGGCAAAGGCCGGGACATCCCACGGACGTCCCGGCCTTTGCTGCCGTAACGCCCCGGTCCCAGGACCGGGGCGTTTTCGTTTGTTCGGCGAGGCGACACCGCCCGGGCCTAAATGCTCTAGCGGCATGTTCCGGCACGCGGCTACCGTCGACTTTATGCACAACGACCCGCCGCAGACGCCCACTGAACTCCTGGACCCAGGCAGCTGCTGGGACCTCCTGCGCGGTGTCTCGGTTGGACACCTTGCCGTGTTCGTCAACGGCTACCCGGAGGTCTTCCCCGTCAACTACAAAGTGGATCAGCAGTCGCTGGTCTTCCGCACGGGCGAGGGAACCAAGCTGCGCGCCGCCGGCGGCCCACTCGCGGTCGCGCTTGAAGCCGACGGGCACAACGACGCCAAAGCCTGGAGCGTGCTGGTCAAGGGAAAAGCCGTCATCCTGGAGCCCTCCGATGAACTCCTCGCCGGAGCAGGCCTTACCCTGTTCCCCTGGCAGGCCGGGGAGAAGGACCACTTCGTCCGGATCGTCCCCACTTCGATAACCGGCAGGCGCTTCACCATCACGTCGCCGCTGACCTGGTGGAACCACGTGGGGCACGGCACCCGGCACGAACCCGTATAAGCCGTGGAAACGAGGGGTGGGCCCAACGGCCCTGTCCGGATTCCCGTGCGTGCTGGTACCACTGACCTATGATTGGGTCGCCAACCGCCGCTGCCGCCAAGCCCCCTTTTGACGCCGTCATCTTCGACCTGGACGGGGTGGTAACCAACACGGCGCTGGTCCACCAGGCTGCGTGGAAAGATGCCTTCGACCGCATATTCCAGGACCCGCGGATGCCCGCCGGCGCCAACCGTGCTCCGCTGAGCCGGGCGGAGTACCTCTCTTTCATCGATGGCATGCCGCGTGAGGACGGCGTGGTCCGGTTCCTCGCAGCGAGGGGGGTAGAGATCGCCAGGGGAGCCGAGACTGACGAGCCGGGAGCCTGGACCGGGTTTGGCCTGGGCGCATGGAAGAACGAACTGTTCCACCAGCGGCTGCGCCGGGACGGGGTGCAAAGCTACCCGGGAACGCTGCAATTGCTGCAGCGGCTTGCCGGCGCTGCAGTCCCCACCGCGGTGGTCACCGCCAGCCGGAACGCCGCACTGGTCCTGGAAGCCGCCGGCATCAAGCACCTGTTCACGGTGGTCATGGACGGCACGACGGCGGCTGGCCTGGGTTTGCGGGGGAAACCGGCACCGGACGTCTTCCTCGCCGCCGCCGTCCAGCTGCGCGTCGCACCGGCACACGCCGTGGTCATAGAGGACTCAGCGGCGGGAGTGGAAGCAGGGCGCCGGGGCGGCTTCGGCCTGGTGGTTGGAATCGACCGCAGCGGCAGCCGCCGCCAATTGGAGGCCGCCGGCGCAAGTACTGTGCTGAACGATGTGGGTGAGCTGGACCTGGGACTGGTCATCGGCAACGCCTGGCACCTCGTGTATGAAGGCATCGACGCAGGCCACGAGGGGCACCGTGAAGCCCTGACCACGTTGGGCAACGGCTACATGGGCGTCCGGGGGGCGGCCCCTGAAGGGAGCCCCTTCAGCTACGCGGGCATGTACCTTGCCGGCGTGTACAACAGGGTTACCGTGAAGGCCGCAGACGAGACCCTGGTTGAGGAGCACATGGTCAATGCGCCGGACTGCCTCCCGCTGGACCTCCGGATCGCCGGGCTGCCGTGGTGGTCGGACGGCGGCCTGGCCGTGGTGCGTGAGCACCGTGTCCTGGACCTCCGACGCGCCGTGCTGGAACGGCGCCTGCTGCTCGAAGGCGCGGACCGCCGTCGCATGGAGGTGGTCCAGGTCCGCTTCGTTTCCATGGCCGAACCCCACCTCCTGGCGCTTGAGACCACCATCACCGCCTTGGGGTGGAGCGGCGCCGTGGAAGTTCGCAGCGGCATCAACGCCGGCGTCCGCAACGCGAACCTGCCGGAGCGTGCCCAGGGCTCGGACATCCACCTGGCCGATCTGACGCCGTCGCGCGGCACCGCCTTCGAACTGCCCCTGCACGCTCCATCCGTCGTCGAAGTCCAGACCACCCAAAGCCTCATCCGTATCGCTGCGGCTTACCGTACGCATGTGTCCGTGGCGGCGGAGCCGTTAGGAGAGGGCGGAGAAGGGGCCTTCCACTACAGGACGTTCCGGCTTTCCCTCACGCCGGGTATCCCTGTCAGGCTGACCAAGACGGTGGCGGTGGTGACGTCCCGTGACCGGGCCATTTCCTCCCCGGAAACCGGCGCCCGCGCGGTGCTGGAACGCGCCGGCGATTCCTTTCCCGGCTCTTGGCATCCCACGAGGAAGCATGGCGGAGGGAACTCCGCCCGTTCCTCGTGGAAATCGACGCCCCGGTCCAGGTACGCCTGGTCCTCAACCTGCACATCTTCCACCTGTTGCAGACCCTGACGCGCCACACGGCCGAGCTGGACGCCGGCGTCACCGCGCGTGGACTGCACGGCGAGGGCTACCGCGGACACGTTTTCTGGGACGAATTGTTCGTTCTCCCGGTGCTCACGTCCAAGACCCCTGCGGTGGCCCGCTCCGTCATCGAGTACCGGTGGCGGCGGCTTCCCGCTGCCAGGCACGCCGCCGCCGCGGCCGGCCTGGCAGGGGCGAAATTCCCGTGGCAAAGCGGCAGCGACGGGACTGAGGAGACGCCGAAGTGGTTGTACAACGAGCGTTCCGGACGTTGGGTCAGGGACTACTCCCATCTTCAGGTGCACTCGGGCCTCGCGGTGGCCTTCAACGCCTGGCAGTATTTCCAGGCCACCGGTGACAAGATCTGGCTCCTGCAAAAAGGTGCGGAGCTGGTGATCGAAGTGGCCCGGTTCTTCCGGTCCCTGGCAACTTTCGACCAACGAGATGGCAGATATCACCTGCGTGGTGTTGTGGGCCCGGATGAGTACCACACGGGATATCCGGGCCGGGCCGACCCTGGCCTGGACGACAACGCCTACACCAACGTCATGGCGGCGTGGGTGTGCCTGCAGGCGGCGGATATCCTTCGCTACCTGCACGGGAGCGAGCGTGCCGGGCTGATGGAATCACTGGGCGTTGACGCAACGGAGGCCGCCGGCTGGGAATCCGCGGGCGCCGCCATGTATGTCCCGTTCCACGGCGACGGCGTCATCAGCCAGTTCGAGGGATACGAGCAGCTCAGGGAACTGGACTGGGAGCACTACCGCGACGCGTATGGCGACATTGAGCGGCTGGACCTGATCCTGGAGGCCGAGGGGGACGGAACCAACGGGTACAAGCTGGCCAAACAGGCGGACGTCCTGATGCTCCCGTATCTACTGGGCCACGAAGGCCTGCTGGGTATCCTCGAGCGACTGGGCTACGGTTTCACGAAGGAGCAGCTGAACCGGACCATCGAGTACTACCTGTCCAGGACGGCCCATGGTTCCACGTTAAGCCGGGTGGCCCACGCCTCCGTCCTGGCCGGGGTGGACGCCGACCGTGCCTGGGACAGTTTCCGGGAAGCGCTCGACGCCGACCTCGACGACACGCAGCACGGCACCACCCGGGCGGGTATCCATTTGGGAGCCATGGGAGGAACCATCGACGTGGTGCAGCGCAGCTTTGCCGGCCTGCGCTTCAGCGGGGACAGTATCCTGTTCGCCCCCAACCTGCCAACACGGCTCCGTGCCGTGGCCTTCGAAGTCCTCTATCGGGGACACCGGCTGCGGGTCCACCTCAAGGACGGTCAGATGAGCATCGCATCGGCACCCGGTGACGCCGGCCCCATCACAGTGCACGTTTATGGCACTGATGTGGTCCTGCCCCCAGGCCAAGCGCGGCAGTTCCCGCTGCCCGCCCGGACCACCGGGGTGGCGGCATCGTGAGGCGGCTGGGAATCCTTACCAGCGGCGGCGACTGCCCGGGCGTGAATGCGGTGATCCGTGGAGCGGTGCTGGGCGGCGACGTCGCCCATGGGTACGAATTCGTGGGTTTCCGCGACGGATGGCGGGGTGTCCTGGAGGATGACGTCGTTCCCCTGCCCAGGACGGGTGTCCGCGGGATCGCGCGCCTTGGCGGGACTATCCTGGGGACATCGCGGACCAATCCGCTGGCCGCGGGCGGCATCGAGGCAGTACGTGCCGGCTTCCAGCGCAACGGGCTGGACGGCCTTATTGCCATCGGGGGAGAAGGCACCCTGGCGGCGGCCCGGGAGCTGTGCGGACAGGGGCTCAATGTCCTGGGCGTCCCAAAGACCATCGACAACGACCTGGGCGCCACGGATTACACTTTTGGTTTCGACACGGCCGTCCAGACTGCCACCGAGGCGATTGACCGGTTGCGGACCACGGGGGAATCACACCACAGGTGCATGATTGCCGAGGTCATGGGCAGGAACGCCGGCTGGATAGCGCTGCATTCGGGCATGGCGTCCGGTGCGCACGCAATCCTGATCCCGGAACACCCCGTCCCGATCGAGCAGATCGCCACCTGGGTGCTGTCGGCGCGGGACCGCGGCAGGGCTCCGCTGGTGGTGGTGGCTGAGGCCTTCGCGCCGGAGGGGCGGCAGGCACCCTACGCGCCGCGCGGCCTGGACACCTTCGGCCGGCCGCGCCTCGGCGGGATCGGGCTGCTGCTTGAGGAGCAGTTACAGGAGCGGACGGGAATAGAAACCCGGGCCACCGTGCTGGGCCATATCCAGCGCGGCGGCGAGCCCACCGCCTTTGACCGGGTCCTTGCCACCCGGCTTGGCCTGGCTGCCGTCGAATCAGCCGCGGCCGGACGCTGGGGCACCATGGTCGCGCTCCGGGGCACGGACATCGTGAACGTGGGCCTGGACGAGGCCCTGGGCGAGCTTAAGAGGGTTCCCGAGGCCCGCTACCGGGAAGCCGCGGTGCTGTTTGGATAAGCGGTGCTGTTTGGATAATTCGACCGGCCGGAAGGGGCCGGAATGGGCGGAATTCAATCAGGCTGCGCCGGGCGGATGCGCAGGACGGCGGACCCGGTGATCCTGTCGGCGGCCAGGTCTTCCAGCGCTTTATCGGCGGCGTCGAAGGGGTATGCGGTAGTTTTCAAGGTCAATGACAGCTTGGCCGCCAGGGCCAGGAATTCACGGCCGTCCGCCCGGGTATTGGCGGTGACGCTGCGCAGCTGGCGCTCGTAGAAAAGCTCCCTGCCATAATTCAGGGCTGGAATATCACTGAGGTGGATGCCCGCGACGGCAAGGGTTCCGCCGCGGTCGAGGGCCGCCAGCGCCACCGGGACAAGATCGCCCACCGGGGCAAAGAGGATGGCCGAATCCAAAGGGACCGGCGGCCGCCCGTAGGCGTCGCCGGCATACTCTGCACCCAGTTCCAGTGCGAGTGACCGGGCCTCCTCCGACCGGGTCATGACGAACACGGAGGCGCCCTGCCTGAGGGCCAGCTGCGCGGTGATGTGGGCGGAGCTGCCAAAGCCATAGATGCCAAGGCGGCCGCCAACCGGCACTGCGGCGCGTTTCAGGGCGCGGTACCCGATGATCCCGGAGCACAACAGCGGTGCGGCCTGCTCGTCGGAAAAGGCGGCCGGGACCGGGTAGGCGAAGTCCTCGGCGACCGCCAGCCGTTCGGCAAAGCCTCCGTCCCTGTCCCACCCGGTGAACACTGGCGATGAGCACAGGTTTTCATCGCCGCGGCGGCAGTAGTCGCACCGGCCGCACACGCCGCCAAGCCAGGCGACGCCCACCCTGTCGCCGGCGTGGAACCGTGTGCAGTCCGTGCCCGTTTCGATGACGACGCCGACCGCTTCGTGCCCGGGGACCACGTGGGGATGGTGGGGTGCCAGGTCTCCTTCGGCGAGATGGAGGTCGGTGCGGCACACACCGCAGACACTGACCTGCACCAAGAGCTCATGCGGCCGCGGTTTCGGCGTGGCCCTCTGCCCCTGGACCAGGGGATGCGTGGATATTGGGCCCGGGTCGCCCACCCACCATGCACGCACGGTGCGTCCGGTTCCGTGGCGGCTACTCGAAGCCCGCGCGGGTTGCGTCGTCCAACGGCGTCTGCCACAGCAACGGCGCGGTCATGGTGAAGCGCCTGCCCGTGATGGACTCGGGCGTGATGCGGATGAAGTATTCCTTGCCCACTCCCTGCCAGGGGAACAGCGCCCGCCGGATGTCGTCGAGGTCAGGTCCTGTTGGCGTTGTCTCGGCGGCTTTGCCTTTAATCACGACGCTCCATGCCAGGCCGAACTGGGAACTGACCGCGTCCGCCTCGAGGGCCACGACGGCGTCGGACTCGATGGCCTGCTGTTTGGTGCCGCCGCCCGTGCGGAAGACGAGCGTATGGCCGTCCACCTTGTAATTGACCGGAAAGACGTCAGGATGGCCATCCGCCATGACGGCCAGGCGTCCCACCCCGGTCTGCGCGAGAAGCGACCAGCACTCTTCGGCATCGAGGATTTCAGCTGCAGGTACGTTTGGGTTCACTGTCATAGGGCACAGCGTAGGGAAATCGCCCGTCCCCGGAAAGGGCACAAAGGCCCGGCATTGGGCGGACGAATGTGCAGTGGCTAGAGCCAATCGGCGGCGAAGTCCACGGGCGGCCACCACCGGGTGGGCGGCGTGACCGCGAACCGGCGGCCGGTGAGTTCGGTGGGGGTGATGATGATCAGGTGGTCCTTGATCCCGGCCTCCCACGGTTCACGGTCGGCGTCGACCGCCGGCAGGCTCATGCGTGTCTCGTCGAACGGTTCCGGCCTGCCCTTTGCCACCACGCTCCACACCTCCGTGGCGTATGGATTCAGTCCGTCAACCTCCAGCGCTGCCACCGCCCCGCTCAGCAGGGCACGAAGCTTGGTCCCCGGCGCCGTCCGGAAGAACAGCGTGTCGCCGGAGACGGATAAATTCACCGGAAAGATCTCTGGGATTTCGCCGTTGATGACCGCGAGGCGGCCGATATAGGAGGACCTCAGGTACTGCCAGCACGCATCTGCGTCCAAAATTTCGGTGGGAGAGCCCTCCGGGGAACCAGTCATGCTACCGATCCTAGAGCCTCGGCAGTACCAGCGCACCGGTGGGAAGGGAATGCCGGACGGCTGCTGCGCTGTTCACCGACGGCGTAGCAGCACCGGGACTGGAATCTGCGGCTGGGTCGTTGACAAGCGTAAGGATCCCGATGGAAACCTGGCACGGGCGGCAACGGCCCGGGGACTTCACCGGGCGAACCGGCACGAGGGCTGGAGGTGCCCCATGGAGCAGGCGCGGAAGATCATGCCGCCGGAGGACGACGACATCCTGGACTCGTACTCGCAGACGGTCATGCGGGTGGCGGCCACGGTTACGCCGCACGTGGCGGCGATCGAGATGACTGCCCGGCGCCGCAACGGGCGGGCCCGGGTGGGCGCAGGTTCGGCAGTGCTCTTTACCGAAGACGGCTACCTGCTCACGAATTCCCACGTGGTTGCCGGAACGCACGAGGGTTTTGCGGTCTTCGGTGACGGCAGCAGGATGGAACTGGAACTCGTGGGCACGGACCCGTTGTCTGACCTCGCGGTGGTCCATGGTTCCCGGCCCAAGGTGCCACCGGCCCAGTTCGGTGCGGCCGAAACCCTCAGGGTGGGCCAGTTGGTGGTGGCGGTTGGGAACCCGCTGGGACTGGCTGGATCCGTAACAGCCGGTGTGGTCAGCGGCCTGGGCCGGGCCATTCCGGTGTGGTCCGGGGGCAACAGGCGGGTCATCGAAGACGTCATCCAAACGGATGCGGCCTTGAATCCCGGCAATTCAGGCGGCGCGCTGGCAGACACGCACTCGAGGATCGTTGGGATCAACACGGCAGTGGCGGGAGCAGGGCTTGGGCTCGCCATTCCCATCAACGCCACCACGCGTCGGATCATTGCCGCTTTGCTTGCGGACGGGAGGGTGCGCCGGGCCTACCTGGGCTTGGTGAGTACGCCCATCCAGCTCACTCCCAGCGCTGTGATCCGCACCGGGCGGCGCGAAGGGCTGCGCGTTGTGGAGGTGCTGCCTGAATCTCCGGCGGACAAGGCAGGGCTGGCGGCCGGGGACATCCTCCTGACGGCGGGAGGCCGTCCTGTCAGCAACGCCGAGAGCCTGCAGCGGCTCCTGTTCGCGGACGCCATTGGCCAACCGCTCGATGTCGCCGTGCTGCGGGACGGCACCGAAGTGCACCTCACCGCCGTTCCGGAGGAAATGACGGGCAACGGAACTCCGTAGGCACCGGGGCCGGTGCGTCCGGAAGCGCTAGGCTCCGGCTGCCGGCGCTTCCACGTCCGCGATGCCTGTGAAACGCGTCCCGACGCCGTCGTACTCGCCACGGACGCAACCGGGCTGTACCGGTGGGATCTCTTCCGGGGCGTGGTGCCCGCACACCACGTAGGTAAAGTCCGGCCACCACTTCTTGGGCCGGGCCGCTTCCTCATACCCGCACACGGCGCACTCGAGATGGACCCACACGGGCCGCTTGCCTGTCCGGTTGGCCCGTGACTGCACCAGCCACGGGGGAGGATTGTCCAGGATGCCTCGGAAGCTCGGCTTCCGGCATCCACTTCGGCAGGCCATGGCGCTGCGCCATTTCAAGGGGTACATCCAGGGCTATTGCGGCGTCACGTCTGCTGATCATCACCATCCACCATACGGGAACCCGCCAAATCGCGTCTTGCCCCGGAGCCCCTCAGCCGGCGGTTCCGGCAACGCCGCTGGTCAGGGCAGATCCAGGCTGCAGCCGGGGTGCGGGGCGTCGCTGGAGACCCACAATGCCGAGGCGATCTCATCGGCGAGGTCGTACTCCCGGGCACCCCCGATCCGCACCACCAGCGCGCCGCCGAAGGGCCGCCGCCCCAACACTTCCACGCGGGCGTCAAGCTCGATGTCCTGCGAGGCAAGGTAGCGGAGCAGCTCAGGGTTGTCGTCGCTGATCCGGGTGATCCTGCCGGTATGGCCTTCGTCCAGTTCGGCGAGGAGGTGGGCGCGCGGCATCAGCACTTGGCCGTCCGCCGTGGGAATGGGATCGCCGTGCGGATCCCGGCTGGGGTCCCCGAGCTTGGCGGCGACGCGCTCTATGAACGTGTCCGACACTGCATGCTCCAGCTGTTCGGCTTCATCGTGCACTTCATCCCAGCTGTAGCCCAGGCGTTCCACGAGATAGGTTTCGATCAGCCGGTGGCGGCGCACCATGGCCAGCGCAAGCCGCAGTCCCGCGTCGGTCAGGGTCACGGCACTGTACGGTTTGTGGTCCACCAGGCCCTGGTCCTTGAGCTTGCGGACCATCTCCGATACTGACGAATTCGCCACCCCGAGCCGCTGGGCCAGTTGGGTGGACGTGATGGGCTTGTCCTGCCATTCAGTGAATGAATAGATGACCTTGACGTAGTCCTCGATGGAGGAGGATGGCGCGCTGGTCTTCACAGGCTCAAGCCTACCGGGTTCCCTGCCGCGGCCGGGTCCGCGGGGCCTGCGGCGCCGCCTGGCAAAACCATCCCGCTACGCCTTCACGGCGCGCCACGCCAGGGTGAGGTAGGGAAGATCGAGTTCCTGGTCGGGCGCGTAGGCCAGGTGGTCGTGGAGGTACCAGTCCAGGTTCGCCAGGACTTTGGCCCGGGTTGCCTCGCTCGCGCGCAGGTAATAGCTCCTGGACTTGGTGAGTTCCATCAGGTCCGTGGTGGTTACCTTGTCCTGCCAGTGCGTGACATTGCCCTCAAGCCCGGTAAATTCGCGCCCCACCACCGGCTTGTGGCCCGGGCGGTACACATCGCCGGCGTGCATGATCCTGGAAAGCCTGTGCACCCAGGGTACCGAGGTATCCAGCTGGTTCCAGATGAGTCCGAGCGTTCCGTGCGGGCGCAGGACGCGGGCGAGTTCGGTGCTCGCGGGCAGCGCGTCGCACCAGTGCCAGGCCTGGGCCACGGTGACGACGTCGAAGGAGGCTTCGGCCAGTCCGGTCGCCTCCGCGGTTCCCGCCATGGCCGTGGCAGCAGGGCAGTGCGCCGCGAGTTGGGCGAGCATGTCGGTGGAAGGATCGACGGCGGTTACCTCCAGGCCAAGCTCCAGCAGCAGGGCCGTGAACTTCCCGGTACCGGCCCCTACGTCGAGTGCGTCGCGGGCCTGCGCCGGGACCAGCCACCGGGCTGATTCCACGGGGTAGCCCGGCCTGACGCGCTGGTAGTGCCGTCCGCCGTCCCGGAAACTGCCGCCAAGTTCCCGCCGGCGCCCGTGATCAAGCTTGGGGCCACACCGAACCACGCGTGGACTCCTTCAATTCCGACTGTTGATGCCCCTCGAATTTACCGCACCGCCTCGAAAATGTGCTGGGGGACCATGGGCGGGAAGTGCCCACTAGTCGTCGATACAGGGGGCCGCGCCGGCCGTGCCCGGGGTGTTGGGTGCCCAGTGCGGGTAGGTGCGGGAATCGTTGGCCGGCACCCAGCGGCCTGCGTCAACCACGTAGTCCCAACCCAGACCGCTGCTGCGCAGTGTGCGGATGCCGGCAAGGAGGCGTTCGGCATCCTCCAGCCGGGATCCGACGCCGAAGCTCGCCCGGAGTGATCCGTTGGGCAGGCCCAGGCGCTTCAGCAGCGGGTGGGCGCAGAAGCGTCCGTCGCGCAGGCCCACGCCGTGCTCCGCCGAGAGATAGGCGGCCACCAGCCCGGCGTCGTAGCCTGCAACCGAGAAATTGACCACGCCGATGGTGTCCGTTTCCGGATTGGTGTCCTTGAAGATCTGGTGGACGGTGACGCCGTCGATGCCCTGGAGGCCCTCCACCAGGAAGGAGCGGATGGCGGATTCGTGGGCGTGCCACCGGGCCTGGTCCAGCCCGGCGATCACCTGGGTGGCACGGGCCAGGGTGGCTGCGCCTAGCACGTTGGGTGAGCCGCCCTCGTGGCGGGCCGGGCCGGTGGCCCAGCTGACGCCGTCGAGCCTTGCTTCCTTGACGGCACCGCCCCCGGCCAGGTGGGGGACACCGGCGTCCAGCCAGTCCGCACGTCCTACCAGGACGCCTGCGCCGAAGGGTGCGTAGAGCTTGTGTCCGGAGAAGGCGAGATAGTCGACGTCGTCCGCGCTGATGTCCACCCGGCGGTGGGGCGCAAGCTGGGCGGCATCCACCACGATCCGTGCGCCGTACTGGTGCGCCAGTGTAGCCAAGGCCCGGATGGGGAGGATCTCGCCGGTGACGTTGGAGGCGCCGGTGACGGCCAGCAGGCTGACCCCGCCCTGCTCCAGTTCAGCGCGGACTGCCTCCAGTGTGCCGCTGATGGTGTCCGCGGCGACGATGCTGCGGTGCGGGACGCCCTGCCAGGGCAGGAGGTTGGCGTGGTGTTCGATGTCCAGGTACAAGACGTCCCCGGCGGGGCGGCCGCCGGCCAGCGGCAGGCAGCCGGCCAGCAGGTTCAGGGAGTCGGTGGTGTTGCGGGTGAAGATGACCGAATCGTCGGGGCGCCCTCCCACGAAGTCACGGACAATGTTGCGTGCGTTTTCGTACACGGACGTGCTGATCTGGGATGCGTACCCGGCGCCCCGGTGGACACTGGCGTAATACGGGAGGATCTCGTTCAGGTACGCGGACACCACTGACAGAGCCGGGGCGGAGGCGCCGTAGTCGAGGTTTGCGTAGCGAACGTGGCCGCCGGAGATCAGCGGCGCCTGGATCTCTGCGCCGGTGACCGCGGCGAGGGGACGGCCGGCGATGGCCTGGCGCGGATCCGGCGCGGCGGCGTTGGCGGTGGCGGACTGGGGGGAGACGGTGGCAGTTGTCACAGAGACCTCACTTGGATACAGGACTCCGGCATAGTGGAATCCGCGCTTGCCGTATCCGCTCCGGACCGGCCTGGTCGTCACCCGGGGCACCCCACCGCGAATGGAGGGTTGCCGGCCAGCAAACCGGGGTTTTGCGCTGGCACTCGTGACCTGGATAAAAGCGTAGAACATGGAATGGGCAGGACTAAAGCCGCAGCAATTGTTAAGGCTTTTGTTACGTCCTGCCGAAGAAACGGCCGCGGACGCCCCGCAAAGGAGGCGTCCGGCGTCGTATTATTCGATTATCTTGCCGCTAGGGCGACTGCTGGAGCAGGTCGTCGAGGTCCGGGTTCAGCCGGTGCAGTACCTCTGAATGCAGGATCGAGTTCGTTGCCAGGGCATTGCCGCCGAACGGGCCGTCCTCGCCTTCGAGGGACGTGAAGCGGCCGCCGGCCTCCACCACGATCGGCACCAGGGCGGCCATGTCGTACAAATTCAGTTCGGGTTCGCAGGCGATGTCCACCGAGCCCTCGGCCACCATGCAGTAGGACCAGAAGTCCCCGTACGCCCGGGTCCGCCACACGTCCTCCGTCAGGCCCAGGAAGTCGTCAAGGTTTCCGCGTTCCTTCCAGCCACCCAGGCTGGAATAGGAGAGGGAGGCGTCGGCCAGGTTGGACACGTTGGAGACCCGAAGCCGGGTGGCGGCGGCCAGGGACCTGCCCATGTACGCCCCCATGCCTTTGGCAGCCCACCAGCGCTTGCCCAGTGCCGGTGCGCTGACGACGCCCACCACCGGTTCGCCCTCGTCCACCAGGGCGATCAGCGTGGCCCAGACCGGGACGCCACGGACGAAGTTCTTGGTCCCGTCGATGGGATCGATGATCCAGCGCCGTGAGCCGTGGCCGGTGCTGCCGAATTCCTCACCCAGGACGGCATCGCGGGGCCGGGAGCGGGAGAGCTGGCCACGGATGGCCTCCTCGGCCGCCTTGTCGGCGTCGGTGACCGGCGTCAGGTCCGGCTTGGTCTCGACGTGGAGGTCCAGGGCCTTGAACCGGCTCATCGTCTGGTCGTCCACGGAGTCGGCCAGGACGTGGGCCAGGCGCAGGTCATCGTTGTAACTCGAAGCGGGTTGGATCATGGTTCCAAACTACCGTCTGCGGGCGTTTCTGCCGGGAGAACGCGTCAGTTGACGCTGCCAAGCTCCTTCGTTTCCTGTGCTTCCATCCTTGGATCGGCACCGAGCAGCCGCCGCAGGGACGCCAGGCGGGCGGCGCCGGTGGGGCCGGCGTGTCCGCCATCCACCCACTCGTCCAGCCCGCAGTTGACCGCCGTTGCCGTGTGCTTGCAGCCGCGTTCGCAGTTTTCGATGCCGGGGGAGAGATCCGGGAACGAGCGCAGGATCCTGTCCGGATCCACATGCGCCAGGCCAAAGGACCGGATCCCCGGGGTGTCGATGATCCAGCTGCCGGGCGGCGCGTCCGCCAGCCGAAGTGCCAGCGCGGACGACGACGTGTGCCGGCCGCGCCCGGTGACGGCGTTGACGCCGCCGGTGGCGCGCTCGGCACCCGTCAGTGCGTTCACCATAGTGGATTTGCCCACCCCGGAATGCCCCAGCATCACGGTGACGGTACCGTCGAGGTGCGCGCGGAGGGCGGCCACCGCGGCGCTGTCCAGCCGGGCCGAGAGGCCGTCGTCGGACCGCGCGTCGATCCCGGAGGCCTGTGCGTCGGCGGTCTTGCTGATGATGACCGGGAAGTCCAGGTGCGTGTAATTGGAGAGGAGCTCGGCGGGGTCCTTGACGTCGGCCTTGGTCACCAGCAGGATCGGCGCAATCCCGGCATCGTAGGCCGCCACCAGGGCGCGGTCGATGAAGCCGGTGCGTGGCTCGGGGTTGGCAGCCGCCACGACGATGACCAGCTGGTCCGCGTTGGCCACCACGGCTCGCTCCACGGGGTCGGTATCGTCGGCGCTGCGGCGAAGGAGCGTGCGGCGGTCCTGGATTTTCACCAGGCGTGCCAGTGTGTCCGGGGCTCCGGAGACATCCCCCACCAGGGAGACGAAGTCGCCGGCCACCACGGGATTGCGGCGAAGCTCGCGGGCCCGCGCGGCAATGACCACGCGCTCATTGTCCGAGTCCTCACCCACCACTGCGGTGTACCGGCCACGGTCCACCGTGATGATCCGGCCGGTCACAGCGTCATCGTGGCTGGGGCGGTCTTTGGTGCGGGGTCTGGAGCCTTTCTTGCTCGGGCGGATCCTGACGTCCGATTCGTCCCAGGAATCAGTGCTCCGCGCCACTGCCGCGCCCTTCCGGTCCGGCAGCGGACGTGCCCTCCTGGGCCAGCATGCCTGCCCACAGCTGTGGGAAGTCGGGCATGGTCTTGGCTGTGGTGGCAATATCCTCCACCTGGACGCCCGGTACTGCCAGTCCCAGGATTGCCCCGGCCGTGGCCATCCGGTGGTCTGCGTAGCTGTGCACGACGCCGGCGTGCAGCCGGGCGGGGCGGATGAGCAGTCCGTCCGGGGTTTCCTCGGCGTCCCCGCCGAGCCGGTTGATCTCTGCCACCAGGGCGGCCAGCCTGTCGGTTTCGTGTCCTCGCAGGTGCGCGATCCCGGTGAGCCGGGAGGGCTCCGAGGCCAAGGCACACAACGCGGCGACGGTGGGGGCGAGTTCGCTGGTGTCCGCGAAGTCGCCACCTTTGATCTCCGGACCGCCGGTGACGGTCAGGACGCCGCCGGCCAACGTGACCGTGGCACCCATGCTGGTGAGGATGTTGCGCCACAGGTCGCCCACCTGCTGGGTTTCCGCCGGCCAGTTGGGGATCCGCACGGTTCCCCGCGAGGCGAGGGCCGCCGCCAGGAACGGGCCCGCGTTGGAAAGGTCCTGTTCGATCCGCTGGTCGAAGGCACGGATCGGTCCGGGCGCCACCACCCAGTGGTTGGGCACGGAATCGTCCACGGACACGCCTGCGCCGCGCAGGACCGCGACCGTCATGTTGATGTGGTCCAGGCTTGGTACAGGTTTGCCCACATGCTCAAGATGCAGGCCGTCGTCGAACCGTGCCCCCACGAGCAGGAGGGCGGAGACAAACTGGGACGAAGCGCTGGCATCAATCACCAGGTGGCCGCCCCGGACGGAGCCTGTGCCCGCCACGACGAACGGGAGGGACGACGGGGCGCTGCCGTCTTCGGCTGAGACAGCCACACCCAGGGCCTTGAGGGCCTCGATGATGGTCCCCATCGGACGCTTGCGTGCGTGCGGGTCGCCGTCGAACACGCTGGCCCCGTTGCGGAGCGCCGCAAGCGGCGGGACGAACCGCATCACCGTGCCGGCCAGCCCGCAGTCGATCCTGGCCTCCGTCACCGGCGCGGACGCGGGCAACGGGACCACTTCGAGGTCAGGACCGAAGGTTCCGTCGCCCGGGACCTCCGTGATCGTGGCGCCAAGCTGCCGCAGCGCATCGATCATCAGCGCGGAATCCCTGGAATGCAGGGGCGCCCGCAACCGGGACGGCCCATCCGCCAATGCCGCCAGAACGAGGTACCTGTTGGTCAGGGACTTCGAGCCAGGCACCGTGACGGTGGCATTGACGGGCCGGGAAGCGAAAGGCGCGTCCCAGTGCTGGACAGGTGTTCCGGCGGCGTCCCGGGCGGCAGTTGCTGCGGTCATTCGTGCTTAGGCTCCCGTGGCGTGGTCGACGGCGCGGCGGACAGCCTTGTCCGCCTTGTGCAGCTTCTTGTTCGTGGTCTTGCGCGCGTCGGCGGCCAGGTGCGAGGCGTTCCGGCGGGCACCTGCGGCAAGGTGTTCGGCGCGCCAGGCCAGCCCCGGCTTTCCTGCGGTGTCCACCGAAGCGAGCAGCGCACCGCCGCTGAGGGACAGGTTCTTGAGCAGTTGGTTCCGGCGGGTCTCGCGCCCTTCCTTGCTGCTGATGTCCGCGCTGCGCCACTCAACGAACGTGTTGAGCAGGGAAACCACCGTCAGCAGCGACGCGGAGAGCCTGGAGAACTTTCCAAGGCCGAACAGGACGCCGGCGCCCACCTGGGTACCGCCGATAACACGGGCGAGGGTCTTCTCGCTGGCCTGGAAGGGAAGCGAGGCGGCGGCCTTGCGCAGCAGCGGTGAGAGCTGCTGCGCGGTGTCGTCGGAGTTCTTGAGCTTATCCAGTCCGGCAATGACAAAACTGGAGGCGAGCATGGGCCGTGCGAGCGTGCGGACAAAGGACATGGATTTCCTCCTGGATGGACGAACCGCGGAACGCGGCGGAGTCGGTCCTAGTCTTGCACTTTTGGGGAATATTTGCCTGCGGGAAGGGGTTATGGCTGACGGGTCACTGACATGCGGCCCGATGATCATTCACCCGATACAGAGCGGAGTTGGCCCTTGGGGAAGGTGTTGGACGGAACGAGGCCTGCGGGTCCGGTGGCAGTGGAAGCACTGGCTGCCGATCCCCTGGAGTACGGCACGCCCCGGGCAGGGCGCCTGACAGTAGACTTGAAGGCAATGAGCACCCTGGATCCGGCCGTCGCGGCCATGTATGAGGCTTCACCTGGCGCAGCGAACGGCTCGGCACCGGCCCCGCCGGCATCTGCCGCGCCGGCGGAGGAGGTTGGTCCGGCCGCAGGACCGGAAACCGAGGACGCCGCCCTGGACGTTGCCGCGGAGACCGTCGAGGACCGCCGCCTGCGCTTCGAACGGGACGCCATGCAGTACGTCGACCAGCTGTACTCCGCTGCGATGCGCATGGCACGGAACCCCTCAGATGCCGAGGATTTGGTCCAGGAGGCCTACACCAAGGCATTTTCGGCGTTCCACCAGTACAAGCCGGGCACGAACCTCAAAGCGTGGCTGTACCGGATCCTGACCAACACCTACATCAACCTCTACCGCAAGAGGCAGCGCGAGCCGCTTCAGTCCAATTCGGACACGATCGAGGACTGGCAGCTGGCCCGGGCGGAGTCCCATACGTCGAGCGGACTACGGTCGGCCGAGGCCGAGGCGTTGGACCACCTCCCGGATTCGGACGTCAAACGGGCGCTCCAGGACATTCCGGAGGAATTCAGGTTGGCGGTATACTTCGCCGACGTCGAGGGCTACGCCTACAAGGAAATCTCAGACATCATGAACACGCCCATCGGCACCGTGATGTCCCGGCTTCACCGCGGCCGGAGAATGTTGCGGGACATGCTCGCGGAGTACGCCGCCGAGCGCGGATTCAAAACAGCCGCTGATGCATCGGATGCGGCAGGAAGCAAATCACAGGAGAACAGGAAATGAGCGACTGCCAGGGATTGGGCGATTGCGACGACACACGGATGCAACGCATCTATGAGTATCTTGATGGGGCATTGACCCGCGAGGACCTTACTGAAATCAAGAACCACCTTGACGACTGCCCCGAGTGCGCGCAGCAGTATGACCTTGAGTGCGTGATCCGCAACATGGTCAAGCGCTCCTGCACAGAGTCCGCTCCGGACAACCTGAAGAACGCCATCCTGGACCGGATTCACGCCATCCGTCCGGTGGAGGCGTAGGAACGCCCACACGCGGGCGGACAAAGCCGCAGACAGCAAAGGACCCCGAAAGCCGAATGGCTTCGGGGTCCTTTGCTTGAACCGTAGTCCCTGGCATTTGCCTAGGTGTTGGGGCGCTTCCCGTGGTTCGCGCCGCCACGCTTACGGTCACGACGCTTGCGTGCACGCTTGCTCATAGCTGGCCTCCTTACTGTTGGTACTCAAAGAGCTGCCCTCCAGTCTCCCACATGATGTGGCGACCCGCGAACCGGAGCAGGCGGGTGACCTGCGGCAGTGTGGCCGGTTGCCGGCGCCCTACCCGTCGAGCGCAACGCCGATGGCTGCGCGGGCTTCTTCCAGGACAAGCCGGACATGATCCAGCGCCACCGCGTTGAGCGGCGCGGGCTGGGCCAGGCTTTGCAGGTCGGCGCGGATGCCATCGCGGAATTGTTGCAGCATCCGGTCTATGGCGAGTTGCTGCACGGCAGCGGTGATCCCGTGTTCCACTGCTGCCAGGTCCACCTGGCGGTGGTTCAGTTCGGCAAGGCCTTCTGCCGTGATGTGGTACGTCGTGCGTCGTCCGGACGGCTCAGTGGCCACCAGGCCGTCCGCCTCAAGCTTGCCCAGCCGTGGATAGATTGTTCCCGCGCTGGGGGAGTAGGCGCCGCCAAACCGGTCCGTGAGCGCCTTGATGAGCTCGTACCCGTGCTTGGGGCCGCCTTCGAGCAGGGCAAGCAGGTACAAGCGCAACGCACCGTGTGCGAAGACGGCAGGCATCAGCCGTGCGCTTCCCCGCTGCCGGGTTCCGGGGCGTGGACAATGGCGGTCCTGCCGGACACCGAATTGGTCCTGACCAGCATGAGCTGTTCATCCGGGCCGGCAATCGTTTCCACTTTTCCATTGGCCAGGAAGCACTGCTGGCCGTCAAGTACCACCGTCCCGCCGGCCGACTTGGCCACGATATCGACGCCGACATCGTGCGGAAGTTGAATGGTCAGGTCCCCGGAGAGGGAGTTGGAACCGAAATCGTGGGTGAAGCCAAGCAGCTCGAAAGTGAGGTGGCCGCTGACGGTGTTCGTGCGTACGTTGGTGAAGTGTCCGGACGCGGTGACTGCCCCGGAGACGCTCTTGACCGTGAGGACGCCGCGGTGGTTCGTGATGGCGGCCGTGCCGCTCACGATGTTGACCTGCAGCTCACCGGAGGTGCCGTCGGCGACGACGGAGCCTGACACGGTGTTGAGTCGGACGTGGGCGGCGACGCCGGAGACCATTCCCTCGCCACTGACCGTGCCGGCCTCCACCTCGACGCCGGGTGGAACGGAAATGCTGATCACGGCCGAGTTGTCGCTGGTGTGGTTGACGGATTCCATCAAATTCTTGAACCATCCCTGCGGACCATTCAGTTGATGCCGGACTTCCACCCTGCCGCCGCTTGCTGACACCGCCACGGGGTCGCCGTGGACTTCCGAGATCTCCACCCGTACCGCCGTCCCGGCATGGGCCGCCACGGTGAACTTGCCGCGCACCATGCCGAGCTTCAGGGCGGTGGCGTCCTCGATCTCGATGGTTTGCGGGCCTTGCACAGTCCAGTTTCCGTCAGCCATGGTCCCCTCCAGAGGCGATATATCGCGTTGGGCTTCAACCTAGCCGCGCGGGCTTGCGCCGGTCAAGGCGTCCTGTTGGGGCTTACTGTGGCGCGTCCATCCCGAGCCACTGGAACCAGCCGCGGTGGAGCACCAGCCATGCCATGAGGCCATAGCCGGCCTGGCCCGGCGTCCCCCCGTTGGCGGCGAGGTCCTGGCGCCACTGCTCGTGGTTCAGCAGGGGCGAGAACGTATCGACATACAGATGCTTGCGCCGGGTGGTGACGTCCGCGAAGGCGGTGTTCAGTTCGTCCAGCCTCCGGTTTTGGGTCGGATCGAGCGTGGGGGGCGGTCCGACGACGAACACCTCGACACGGTTCTGCGACGCCGAGTCCAGGATGTTGGCCAGGTTCAGCCTGCTCCGCGCGGTTGAAAGTCCGAATTCGATGTCGCGCCCGGACAGGCCGATGACCAGCCTGTTCTCGGCCTGGTCGCTGAAGCGCCGGCCGGCTTCGTCCAGCCACCGGGCCGCAAGCCCTTCGGTACCTTCCTGCGGACAGGGGAGGGCGTAGCTTTCCAGCAGCATGCCGTCCTGGGGAGTGCGGGCCAGGACGCGGCCAAGCCAGCCCAGCGCCCGGGGATCGCCCAGTCCAGCCAGCAATTCGTCTCCTACAGCTGCGATCCGCAGCTTCCTGTCTTCCACGCGTTCCTCTTCACTTCCGAACCGGCCGCAGCCTCCGTTGCCGCCGCGGCTGCGGAGGTAAGGGGCGGCGCTGTCCAACCATTAACAGAACTGCCCGGCCGGAGTCTGGTATTTCGACGTCCGGCCGGGCAGCCTTACGGTTTACTTCTTTGCAAATGCCTGCTTGAGCAGCAGGTCCTGTTCAGCGGCGTGCCGCTTCATGGAACCTGCAGCCGTTGAGGCCGACGCCGGGCGGGACACCAGGCGGACGCGACGGTCCAGTGCCTCCGGCAGGTTCAGGCCGATGAACGGCCACGGACCCTGGTTGGCGGGCTCGTCCTGCGCCCACACGACCTCGGCGTTCGGGTACTTGGCAAGCTCCGCGGCGATCTCCGCGTGCGGCAGCGGGTAGAGCTGCTCGACGCGCACGATTGCGGTGGTCTTGTCTCCGGTCTTCTGGCGGGTGGACAGGAGATCGTAGTACAGGCGGCCGGAGACCAGGATGACGCGTTCGACGGCGGTGGCCGGCAGTTGCTCATGCTCGGCGATGACCGGGCGGAAGGCGCCAGTGGTGAAGTCCTCCACGGACGAAGCGGCAGCCTTCAGGCGCAGCAGCTGCTTGGGCGTGAAGATGATCAGCGGCTTGCGCGGGCGGCTGTACGCCTGGCGGCGCAGCAGGTGGAAGTGCGAGGCCGCCGTGGTGGGGTTGGCCACGATCATGTTGTCCTCGGCGCACAGCTGCAGGAAGCGCTCGATCCTTGCCGAAGAGTGGTCCGGGCCCTGGCCTTCGTAGCCGTGCGGGAGCATCAAGACCAGCGAGGAGCGCTGGCCCCACTTCTGCTCGGCGGAGGAGATGAATTCGTCGATGATGGTCTGCGCACCGTTGACGAAGTCACCGAACTGGGCTTCCCAGAGGACCAGCGCGTCAGGGCGCTCCACGGAGTAACCGTATTCGAAGCCCATGGCAGCATATTCGGACAGCAGGGAGTCGTAGATCCACAGCTTGGCCTGGTCATCGGAGAGGTTGCCCAGGGGCAGCCATTCCTTGCCGTTGGCGCGGTCGTGGAAGACGGCGTGGCGCTGGACGAACGTGCCGCGGCGCGAGTCCTGGCCGGCGAGGCGGACGGGCACGCCTTCCATGATGAGGGAGCCGAACGCTGCGATCTCGCCAAAGCCCCAGTCGATGCCGCCTTCGCGGGACATCTGCTCACGCTTCTCGAGCAGCTGCTTGAGCTTGGCGTGGACGGTGAAGCCCTCGGGAACCTCGACGTGGGCCTTGCCGATCCGGGCCAGGGTCTCGGCGCTGATGGCGGTGGCGACCGGTGCACTGACGTTGGAATCGGACTGCTGGGCCATGGGGCGCTCGATATCGGACACGGCGGCGGAGTCGGCAGTCACGATCGGGATCGGCGAGGTCTGCGCGGCGTGGGTCTCCGCGAAGACCCGCTCCAGCCGTTCCTGGTAGTCGCGGAGCAGCTGCTCGGCTTCTTCCTCGGTGATGTCACCGCGGCCGATCAGCGATTCGGTGTACAGCTTGCGGACGGAGCGCTTGGCTTCGATCAGGTTGTACATCAGGGGCTGGGTCATCGAGGGGTCGTCGCCCTCGTTGTGGCCACGGCGGCGGTAGCACACCATGTCGATGACGACGTCCTTGTGGAAGCGCTGCCGGAACTCGTAGGCGAGCTGGCCGATGCGGACCACTGCCTCCGGGTCGTCGCCGTTCACGTGGAAGACGGGCGCCTGGATCATCTTGGCGACGTCGGTTGAATACGTGGACGAACGCGAGGACGACGGGGCGGTGGTGAAGCCCACCTGGTTGTTGACCACCACGTGGATGGTGCCACCGGTGCGGTAGCCGCGCAGCTGGGACAGGTTGAGCGTCTCGGCCACGACGCCCTGGCCTGCGAAGGCGGCGTCGCCGTGCACCATGATGGGCAGCACGGGGAAGGATTCGCCCTGGTCCAGGCGGTCCTGCTTGGCGCGGACAATGCCCTCGAGGACGGAATCGACGGCTTCCAGGTGCGAGGGGTTGGCGGCGAGGTAGACCTTGGTCTCCTTGCCATTGTCTGAGGTGAAAGTACCCTCGGTGCCCAGGTGGTACTTGACGTCGCCCGAGCCCTGGACGGAACGCGGATCCTGGGTGCCTTCAAATTCGCGGAACACCTGGGCGTAGGTCTTGCCGGCGATGTTCGTGAGCACGTTGAGGCGGCCGCGGTGGGCCATTCCGATGGCAACTTCGTCCAGGCCGTCGTCGGCAGCGTCGGACATGATGGCGTCCAGCAGCGGGATCAGCGATTCGCCGCCCTCGAGCGAGAAGCGCTTCTGGCCTACGAACTTGGTCTGCAGGAACGTTTCGAAGGCCTCCGCGGCGTTCAGCTTGGAAACGATCCGGATTTGTTCTTCGCGGCTGGGCTTGGAGTAGGGGTGTTCGAGCTGGTCCTGGAACCACTTGCGCTCGGCCGGCTCCTGGATGTGCATGTACTCGATGCCGGTGGTGCGGCAGTAGGCATCGCGCAGGACGCCCAGGATGTCGCGGAACTTCAGCATCGGCTTGCCGCCGAAGCCGCCGGTGGGCCACTCGCGGTCCAGGTCCCACAGTGTCAGGCCGTAGGTGAGGACGTCGAGGTCGGGGTGCTTGCGCTGGACGTATTCGAGCGGATCCGTGTCCGCCATGAGGTGGCCGCGGACGCGGTAGGAGTGGATCAGCTGCTGGATCCGGGCCACCTTGTTGATCTCGTCGGCGGGATCTACCTGGAGGTCGGGGCTCCAGCGGACGGGCTCGTAGGGAATGCGCAGCGCTTCGAAGATCTCATCGTAGAAGTTCTGGGCCCCGAGCAGGAGCTGGTGGACCAGCTTGAGGAACTCGCCGCTGCCTGCGCCCTGGATCACGCGGTGATCGTAGGTGGAGGTCAGGGTGAGGACCTTGCTGATGGCGTTCTGCGCAATGATCTTTTCGCTGGCACCCTGGAACTCGGCCGGGTAGTCGAGGGCACCGACGCCGATGATGGCTGCCTGGCCCTTGGAGAGGCGGGGCACCGAGTGGACGGTGCCGATGCCGCCGGGGTTGGTCAGGGAGACCGTGGTGCCCTGGTGGTCCTCGGCGGTCAGCTTGCCGTTGCGGGCACGCTTGATGAGGTCCTCGTAGGTGTGCCAGAACTCGGCGAAGTTGAGGGTTTCGGCCTTCTTGATGTTCGGGACCATCAGCAGGCGGGTGCCGTCCGGCTTGGGCATGTCGATGGCGATGCCGAAGTTGACGTGCGCGGGCTGGACGGCGACGGGCTTGCCGTCCACTTCGTCGTAGTACACGTTCATGGACGGGAACTGGGAGAGCGCGCGGATGACGGCGTAGCCGATCAGGTGCGTGAAGGAAACCTTGCCGCCACGGGCACGGGCAAGGTTGGAGTTGATGACCACGCGGTTGTCGATCAGCAGCTTGGCGGGGATGGCGCGCACGCTGGTTGCGGTGGGCACCTCGAGGCTGGTCACCATGTTGGTGGCGATGGCCTTGGCGGGGCCGCGCAGGATCGAGACGACGTCCTCTTCGGGAGCCGTGGGGGCCTTGACGTTCTTGGGCAACTGGGCCGGGATGGGCTGGGCGCCGGTGCCTGCGCCGGTCTTCGTGCCGCCGTCGCGGGCCTCGGTGGCAGGGGCCTTTTTGACCGGGGCCGGGGCCGGGGCGGCGGGTGCTGCGGCAGCGGGTGCTGCAGGGGGAGCGGCGGGGGCTGCTGCCGGCGACGGTGCCGGCGCGGCGGGAGCCGCCTTCACGACCGGGAGTTCCCGGGTGGCGGGGTGGGCTGCGTGTGCGGAATTTCCATTGGAAGAAGAACCGTTGCCCGAGTCGAAGGATTCAAACAGCGGCCACCACTTGGCATCCACAGCGTTCTTGTCCTGCTGGTACTGCTCGTACAGTTCGTCAACGAGCCACTCGTTTCCGCCAAATTCCTCTGGTAGACGGTGGCTTGGCTGCTCTGGCACTTGAAATACGCCTCTTCCATGAGTTTGATTTCTCTCCGGCCCCCCGGTGCTTCAGCACTGCGATCGAACCAGTCTCTGCGTCCTCTGAACCCAGACCTTTGCAAGTCTAGTGAGCATCGTGTGTTAACTGCCAATAAGGGTGACCCAAATCATGAAGTGACGATCTGCGGCCCCATCAAGGGGTCCGCGGATGGCGCAGCAGGCCCCGCCGGAACACCGGGAAAGGCATGCATGGGCCCGCGGTTCCGGGTCCCGGGGACCGCCCGGTGCCGCGTCGTTGCGCGGGGCCGCTCCTGTAGACTGAAATCCTTATGGACAGTAAATCTAGGTGCCGGCCTGGGCGCTGTCAGCGGAGCTCGAAGAGAAGCGCCGCGCAGTCCGCCCCCAGAGCCGGCAAACCCCGACAACGCGCCCATCACCAGAAGACGGCCCAGCTTGCCGCAACCCGCACGGACCAGGCGTCGGTTTCGGCCGATCATCCTCCGCCGGGACGACACATCTTTCCCGCTCCAGGTTTGACTGCTTTTCCCGCGCACCGGGCGGCGTGCTGAATGGAATGGCTCCTCCTCGCAGCAGGTTTGCTGCTGATTGCCGGCACGGGCTTCTTCGTGGCCGTCGAGTTTTCCCTCATCGCGTTGGATCAGCCCACCGTCCAACGCGCCATCGACGACGGCGACGCCGGCGCGGTACCGCTCCTCACCTGCCTGAAGTCGCTGTCCACCCAGCTCTCTAGCTGCCAGCTGGGTATTACCCTGACCACCCTCCTCACCGGTTACGTCATGGAACCCTCCGTGGGCCATATCCTCAAAGGCCCGCTGGCCGCCGTCGGACTGCCCCCCGTGGTGGTGGAATCTGCCTCGCTCGTCCTGGCCATGGTGGTGGCCACCCTGCTCTCCATGCTCCTGGGGAGCTGGTGCCCAAGAACATGGCGATCGCCCTGGCATTCCCTGTGGGCCGTGCCCTGGCCGGCCCGCAGCTGGTCTTCACCACCATCTTCAAGCCCGCCATCCTGGTCCTCAACGGATTCTCCAACCGGGTCCTGAACGTGTTCGGCCTGGAAGCCAAAGAGGAAATTTCCGGTGCCCGCACCCCGGCGGAGCTGGCCTCGCTGGTCCGCCGTTCCGCGGCGATGGGAACGCTCGACGCCGGAACCGCCAACTTCATTGCGCGCACCCTGGACTTTTCCACCCGGACAGCCGCGGATGTGATGACGCCACGCATCCGGGTGGAGACGATCGACGCCGACCAGCCGGTGTCCGACGTCGTGGATGCCGCGCGCCGGACCGGGTACTCCCGGTTCCCGGTGATCGGTGATTCAGCCGATGACATCCGCGGGCTGGTCCACGTCAAGAAGGCCGTCGCCGTCCCGTGGGAACGCCGGCGGAACCTCGAGGCGGGTGCCATCATGACCGAGGTCCTGCGGGTGCCCGAGACCATCCACCTCGATGCCCTGTTGGCCGAGCTGCGCGAGGGCAACCTCCAGCTGGCAGTGGTACTGGACGAATACGGCGGCACCGCAGGCATCGCCACGCTGGAGGACCTCGTGGAGGAGATCGTCGGCGAAGTGGCGGACGAGCATGACAAGGTCCGGCCCGGGCTGCTGCAAAGCGCCTCCGGCGACTGGTACTTTCCGGGCCTCCTGCGTCCGGACGAGCTGTCCGAACAGATTCCGGGTCTCAGCGTGCCCGATGAGGCTGCGTACGAGACCGTGGGTGGATACGTGATGAGCAAGCTGGGCAGGATCGCTGCCGTGGGAGACGCAGTTCCTGTCGGCGGCGGAACACTCAGCGTGACCAGGATGGACGGCCGCAGGATCGACCGCATCTGCTTCCGGCCCGACAAGGAAGCCGGTACGCCGGACGCCAGTGACGGGAGCAACGCATGAGCGACTGGGCCGGAATCCTGTGGCTGGGCGTCCTCCTGCTTGGCAACGCCTTCTTCGTGGCAGCGGAGTTCGCCATCATGTCGGCGCGCCGCAGCCAGATCGAACCATTGGCCGACGCCGGGTCCAAGCGGGCCCAGACCACCCTGCGGGCCATGGAGAACGTCTCTTTGATGCTGGCGTGCGCGCAGTTGGGCATCACTGTCTGCTCCCTGCTGATCCTGCTGGTGGCCGAACCCGCCATCCACCACCTGCTGGCTGTTCCCATCGAGACGGTGGGCCTGCCGGCCGAGGCTGCGGGCCTGGCTGCCTTCGCGGTGGCCCTGCTGCTGGTGACCTTCCTCCATGTCACCTTCGGCGAGATGGTGCCGAAGAACATTTCCGTCTCCGTGGCGGACAAAGCCGCGCTGCTGCTGGCGCCGCCGCTGCTCTTCGCAGCCCGGCTGGTCCACCCGGTGATTTCAGTCCTCAACTGGTCGGCCAACCACATCCTCAAACTCCTGCGGATCGAGCCCAAGGACGAGGTAACTTCCTCGTTCACGCTCGAGGAAGTCCAGTCGATCGTCCAGGAGTCCACCCGCCACGGCCTGGTGGACGACGACGCCGGGCTTATCAACGGCGCCCTCGAGTTTTCCGAGCACACCGCCGAGGACATCATGGTGCCGCTGGAGAACCTGGTCATGCTTGGTGCGGCCACCACCCCCGTGGAGTTCGAGAAGGCGGTCAGCAGGACCGGGTTCTCCCGGTTCCCCATGCTGGATGACGAGGACATGCTGTACGGCTACCTCCACGTCAAGGATGTGTTGTCCATCCCGGAGTCCGGCTATGAGCTGCCGATCGCCGAGGGCCGTGTCCGGTCGCTGGCCAACCTTGCCTTGGATGACGAGATTGAAAAGGCCATGTCCGTCATGCAGCGCACGGGCTCCCACCTTGCCCGGGTAATCGGCCCGGATGGCAGGACGCGCGGGGTGTTGTTCCTCGAAGACGTGATCGAACAGCTCGTCGGTGAAATCAGGGATGCCACACAGGCAACCGGGATACGCCGGCTGGGCCAGCCCAATGGAAACCAGAAGGCTAAATAGGAATCATTCGCATTTAGGTATAGGCTGGCACTGTTGACGTCCCCTCCTGTGAACTGAGGTATCTCCCGTGCGCCGTAATGCCGCTGCCAGCTCCTTCGTTGCCGCCCTCGCAGGGCTTGGCCTCCTGCTGAGTGCATGCAGCACGCAGTCCGCATCGACGCCCGACCCCGGGGCGGGCGTCAATGTCGTAGCGTCGACGAACGTCTACGGGGACATCGCCAGGGCGATCGGTGGCGACAAGGTGAAGGTCACCGCCATCATCAACAACACGGCGCAGGATCCGCACTCCTATGAGGCAACCGCGCAGGACCGGCTCGCCGTTTCAAAAGCCCAGTTGGTCATCGAAAACGGCGGCGGCTATGACGACTTCCTCCACACTTTGGTGGAGGGGAGCAAGCTGGACAGCGCGGCCGTCCTCAACGCCGTCGAGGTCTCGGGCCTCGCCCACCCGGAGGACGCCACGGCCCATGCCACGGCGTCCGCAACTGCCGCCGCCGACACGCATGACCACGGCGATTTCAACGAACACGTCTGGTACAGCCTGGCGGCCATGGAGCGGATGGCCGACAGCATCGCCGGCAAGCTCGGCACGCTGGACCCGGCCTCCGCCGCCACGTTCACGGCCAACGCAGCCTCGTTCAAATCCGGGTTGTCGGCCCTGCACAACCGGCTGGACGCCGTGAAGGCTTCCGCGGCAGGCGGCAAGGTGGCCGTCACGGAGCCCGTTCCGCTGTACCTGCTGGAGGACGCGGGCTTGGAGAACGCCACGCCGGAGCAATACACTGCTGCGATTGAAGAGGGAAGCGATGTTCCGCCTGCCGTCCTGAAGGAAGCCACTGACCTGGTGGCGTCCAAGAGCGTCCGGCTGCTGGCTTACAACGCCCAGACCGAAGGGCCCCAGACCGAGGCGCTGAAGAAGGCGGCGGAGGCTGCCGGCGTTCCGGTGGTGGATTTCAACGAGACCCTGCCCGAAGGCAAGACCTACCTGCAGTGGATGACGGACAACGTGAACAACATCAGCAATGTCGTGGAGGCCAACCGGTGAATTCCGTTGTCAGCCTCAAGGGCGCCGGGCTTGCGTTCGGCCAGCGGACGCTCTGGTCCGACCTTGACCTGGACATCCGGCCGGGCGAGTTCTTCGCCGTGCTGGGCCCGAACGGCAGCGGCAAGACCAGCTTCCTGAAGGTCCTCCTGGGCCTGCAAAAGCTGCACGCGGGCCAAGCCACGCTGGGTGGCCGTCCCGTGGAACGCGGCAGCAGCCTGATCGGCTACATTCCGCAGCAAAAATCATTCCCGGTGGACACTCCCATGCGCGCCCGCGACCTGGTGGGACTGGGGGTGGACGGCCACCGCTGGGGCGTCCGGCTGTCCGCGGCGAAAACAAACCGGCGGGTGGACCAGCTCCTGGAACTGGTAGGGGCAACCGACTACGCCAAGGTGCCGGTGGGCCAGCTCTCCGGCGGCGAGCAGCAGCGCCTCCGGGTGGCCCAGGCGCTGGCCACTGATCCCCAGGTTTTGCTCTGCGACGAGCCGCTGCTGTCCTTGGACCTGCACCATCAGCAGGCGGTCAGTGCGCTCATCAACAAGCAAAGCCACGAGAAGAACAGCGCGGTCGTCTTCGTCACCCATGAGATCAACCCCATTATCGATTACGTGGACCGGGTGTTGTACTTGGCCGGCGGACGTTTCCGGGTGGGAACGCCGGAAGAGGTCATGACCACGGAAGTGCTCTCTGACCTGTATGGCAGCCACGTTGAGGTGATCCACGCCAACGGCAGGATCGTCGTGGTCGGCCTGCCGGATGCCACCACGCACCATCATCATGCCGGGGCGGACGCCCTGGCCGGGGAGGTGGCGTGATGGACGCCAACAGCATCCTGGGGGCCATCTTCAACTTCGACAACTACGGCGAGCTGCTCGTCCTGGTCCAGAATTCGATCTGGGCCGGCGCCGTCCTCGGACTCCTCGGAGGACTGGTGGGGACCTTTGTCATGAAGCGCGACCTTGCCTTCGCGGTCCACGGCATTTCCGAGCTCTCCTTCGCGGGTGCGGCCTTTGCCCTGCTCATCGGCGCGGACGTGGTCTTCGGCTCGCTGATCGGATCCGTGGCGGCAGCACTGTTGCTGGGCCTGATGGGCGTCCGGGCCAGGGACAAGAACTCGATCATCGGCGTGATCATGCCGTTCGGGCTGGGCTTGGGAATCCTGTTCCTGTCCCTCTACCAAGGCCGCGCAGCGAACAAGTTCGGGCTGCTCACCGGGCAGATCGTCTCGGTGGACACCGTCCAGCTCCAGGCGCTGGCCGGGGCGGCCCTCGTGGTAATGCTCGTACTGCTGGCCATCTGGCGGCCGCTGAACTTTGCCAGCATCGATCCGGAACTTGCGGAGGCGCGGGGAGTTCCCGTGCGCAGCCTGGCCATCGTTTTCATGATCCTGCTGGGCGTCAGTGTGGCGCTGTCCATCCAGGTGGTGGGGGCCCTGCTGGTGCTCGCACTGCTGATCACCCCCGCGGCTGCTGCACTGCGGGTCACCTCATCGCCGGTATGGGTGGTCATCCTGAGTGTCCTTTTCGCCGTCACGGCGACGGTGGGCGGAATCCTGCTGGCCCTGGGCGGCCGGATCCCGATCAGCCCCTACGTCACCACGTTGTCATTCCTGATCTACGTGGTGTGCCGCATCATCGGTTCCGTGCGGGCGGCCCGCGGAATCAATGGCAGGGTCCTTACAGCTGCCCGGCAGCCTTAAGGGCAGTGCAGTCCGGGCACAGCCCGAAGATCTCCACCGTGTGGTCCACCTCGGTGAAACCGTGTTCGGCCGCTGTCCGCGCCGCCCAGGTTTCGACGGCGGGAGCCTCCACCTCCACAGCCTTGCCGCAGTTCCTGCACAGCAGGTGATGGTGGTGCACGGTCACGTTGCAGCGCCGGTACACGGCTTCGCCGTCGCCATTGCGCAGCACATCCACCAAGCCCTCATCCGCAAGGGACTGGAGGATCCGGTAGGCCGTGGCGAGTGATACGGACACGCCCTGGTTGTGCAGGATCCGGTAGAGCTCCTGCGTGCTGACGAAGTCGTCAAGGTCGTCCAAGGCCGCACTGACGGCCTTGCGCTGCTTGGTAACGCGCTGTTCCTTGCCGCCTCCTGCCGGGGATGGGGCGGCGGAATCAGCCTTGACGCCGATCGGCATGGACAAACTCGCTTCCGTGGGGGGCAAACACCAAGATTACCAGCCGGCGCCTCGTGGACACGGTTCAGGAACGCGCCCTAGGCTGGCGCCATGAAGCTGACCAAATACACCCACGCCTGTGTCCGGCTCGAGAAGGAATCCGGGGTTTTGGTCCTTGACCCGGGTACCTTCTCCGAGTCAGCCGAAGCCCTTGCCGGGGCCGACGCCATCCTGGTGACCCATGAGCACCAGGACCACCTGGACACCAAGGCCGTGGTGGGGGCCCTCACCGGCAACCGGGACCTGGCGCTGTATGCGCCCGGGTCCGTGGCCGCACAGCTGCGCGGGGAAGCTGCCGGCGCCGCCGGGAGGATCCACACGGTGGACCCTGGGTCCTCATTCCAGGTTGCAGGCTTCGAGATCCGCAGCTTCGGGGGACAGCATGCCCTGATCCACCCCCAGATCCCGATGGTGGCGAACATTGGCTACCTGGTGGACCGTAACGTCTACCACCCGGGAGATTCATTCATCATCCCGGACGGCCTCAGCGTGAAGACCCTGCTGGTGCCGCTGCACGCACCGTGGAGCAAGTCCGCCGAGGTGGTGGACTTTGTTATCGGAGTGCGGGCACCGCAGGCGTTCCAGATCCACGACGGCCTGCTCAATGAGATCGGGCTGGGCATCATTGAGGGCCATGTGCAGCGGATCGGTGCGAAGTACGGCACCGAATACAGGCACCTGGCTGCCCGCGAGTCCGTGGAGGTCTAGTCCGCAGTCCACTCGCCGGTGTCGAGGAAGCGTGAGATCACGGCCTCGTAGGGCGCCGGATCCAGACCCTGCGACGCCAGCCACTCCGGGTTGTAGTAGTTGCCCGCATAGCGCTCGCCGCCGTCGCACATCAACGACACAATACTGCCTTGCCGGCCATCGGACAGCATCCGTGCCACCGTTTGCCAGACACCCCAAAGGTTGGTGCCGGTGGAGGGTCCGGCGTGCAGGCCGGCGTAGGAGTCCAGGTGGCGCATGGCGCCGACGGACGCCGCGTCCGGTACCTGGACCATCCGGTCGATCACGGTGGGGACGAAGCTTGGCTCCATCCGCGCCCGGCCAATGCCTTCGATGCGTGACGGCAGGCCGGTGGGCTGTTCAGCCGTGTCCGCCAGCCAGCCGGGGTAGAAGGCCGAGTTTTCAGGGTCCACCACCAGGAGCCGGGTGGGATGGCTGTGGTAGCGCAGGTAGCGGCCGATCGTGGCACTGGTCCCGCCGGTCCCCGCGCCCACCACGATCCAGTCCGGCACCGGATGCTGTTCCAGGCTGAGCTGGCCAAAGATCGACTCGGCAATGTTGTTATTGCCGCGCCAGTCGGTGGCCCGCTCCGCATAGGTGAACTGGTCCATGTAGTGTCCGTTGCAGGTGGCCGCCACGTCTTCGGCTACGGCGTAGACATCCGAGGCGTTCTCCACCAAGAGGCACGAGCCGCCGAACTGTTCGATCAACGCGATCTTTTCCTGGCTGGTGGTACGGGCCATCACCGCGATGAAAGGCAGCCCCAGCAACCGGGCGAAGTAGGCCTCGGATACTGCCGTGCTGCCGCTGGAGGCTTCCACGATGGTGGTGTCCTCGCGGATCCAGCCGTTCACCAGCCCGAACAAGAAAAGGGACCGCGCCAGCCGGTGCTTGAGGCTGCCGGAACGGTGGGTGGATTCGTCCTTGAGGTAGAGCTGGATGCCCCACTGCTCCGGCAGCGGCACCGCGTAGAGATGGGTGTCTGCCGACCGGTTGTTTTCCGCCCTGATGGTCCGGATGGCGTTGTCTGCCCATTCCCGGTCTGCCCCGCTGCGGCGGCTGCCGTCCCCGTCTGCACTGCCCTCGATCTTCACCGGACCAGCCTACCCGCGCGGGCGGCCGCGGCGCGCTTAGAGTGGGATCCGTTGGCAAGATCCACACACCAAGCCTGAGCCGCGGCCCGGATCCGCAGAAGGAGTGCACATGAACCCGCTGATGGATGTCTCCCGCCTTGAGTCGCGGCGGGCCGCCGGCCACCGCACAGTCCTGCTGGATGTCCGCTGGGTGCTCGGAGACCCCCGCGGGCACGAGCATTACCTGCGGGAGCACCTGCCGGGAGCTGTCTTCGTTGACCTGGCCACCGAACTTGCGGACCCGGCCATCCCGGACCGCGGGAGGCACCCGCTGCCCGGCGCCGGACAGTTCCAGGAGGCGGCGCGGCGGTGGGGGATCCGGAACGGCGACGTCGTGGTCGCCTACGATGACAGCGCCAACATGGCGGCCGCCAGGCTCTGGTGGATGCTGCGCAACGCAGGGTTTGCCGAGGCATACCTGCTCGACGGCGGCCTGGGCGCCTGGCGAAAGGCGGGCCTGCCCCTTGAATCCGGCCCTGTCCAGCCCATGCGCGGCGACGTTGAGCTGGGCAGCGGCGGGATGCCGGTGCTCGACGCCGGCTCTGCCGCCACCTGGTCAGGTCACGGGTTGCTGCTCGATGCGCGGGCGGGGGAGCGGTACCGGGGCGAGGTGGAACCCGTTGATCCGCGGGCCGGGCACATTCCGGGAGCGGTCAGCGCGCCCACGGCGGACAACGTGGACGATTCCGGGTACTTCCTGCCACCGGCAGAGCTGCGCCGGAGGTTCGAGTCCCTCGGGGCCGGCGGTGACCTGCCCATCGCCGTCTACTGCGGGTCCGGCGTCACAGCGGCCCACCAGGTGGCCGCGCTGGAACTGGCCGGCTTCACGGCTGCGCTCTATCCGGGGTCGTTCTCGGAATGGTCCAACCGCCCCGGCCTTCCGGTGGCGACCGGCGCGGAACCGGGAGGCCCCGGCGCCCCGGCTGGAAACTTCGCCGACGGCAAGGGTAGCGTCGAACCATGACACCTGGACGCCCCGTGCCGCCACCCCTCGCCCAACCCATTGCGACCGCCGCCGGCCCGGTGCCGGCGGAGGACGGCGGACGGCTGGCCGCCGCCTTCGGCGCAACCTCCGGGGACAGCGGGCTCGTGCCCCTGACCGTGGCCCGGCGCACTCCCAAACCGGACGACGTCGAGATCGCCATTGAATTCTGCGGGCTCTGCCATTCGGATGTGCACGCCACCCGCGGAGAGTGGGGCACGCAGGCCTACCCGCTGGTTCCCGGGCACGAGATCGTGGGAACGGTCAGCCGGATTGGTGCCAGTGTCACCGACTTCGCCATCGGCGACCGCGTGGGCGTGGGCTGCATGGTGGACTCCTGTCGCGAATGCGAGAGCTGCCTGGATGGGCTGGAACAGTACTGCGAAAACGGGATGACCGGAACCTACGGCGCCAAGGACCGGCGGAACGGCGACGCCGTCACCCAGGGCGGATACTCCTCCTTCATCGTGGTGGACCGTCGGTACGTCCTTCGGGTCCCCGCAACCCTGGACCCCGCCGCCGTCGCGCCACTGCTCTGCGCAGGCGTCACCACCTTTTCCCCGCTGCGGCACTTCGGTGTGGCGGAAGGCGACGTCGTGGGCGTGGTGGGCCTCGGCGGACTGGGCCACATGGCCGTTAAGCTCACCAAGGCCATGGGCGCCACCGTGGTGGTGTTCACCACGTCCGAGGCGAAGACCGCTGCCGCCCTGGAACTGGGTGCGGACCGGGTTGTCCTGTCCCGGGACGACGCCGCAATGGCCGGTGCCGACCGGAGCATCGACCTCATTATCGATACCGTTGCCGCCCCGCACGACCTGAACCCGTACTTCCGGACCCTGCGGGTCGACGGGGCGCTGTTCCAGCTGGGCCTGCCGTCCGAGGCCATGCCCCCGGTCAACCCGGGCTCACTGATCCGGCGCCGGATAGCCTACGCCGGATCGCTGATCGGCGGCATCGCCGAAACTCAGCAGATGCTGGACTTCTGCGCCGAGCACGGCGTGGTGGCCGACATCGAACTGGTGGCCGCCGGAGAACTCAATGACGCCTACGACCGAATGGTTGCGGGAGACGTAAAATACCGGTTCGTGCTGGATACCGGCACGTTGCAGCCAGCCGCCGAGGAGGCAGACGCATGAGCACCCTTTTCACCCGGATCCTGAACGGTGAGATCCCCGGCAGGTTCGTTTGGCGTGAAGCCGACGTGTCCGCATTCCTCACGACCGGACCGCTCGCCGATGGCCACACGCTGGTGGTTCCCACCGAGGAGGTGGACCGCTGGACGGACGCATCCCCGGAGACCCTGGCCCGCGTCATGGAGGTTGCCCGGCGCATCGGGGCCGTGCAAGTGGACATTTTCAACGCCCGGCGGGCCGGCCTGATCGTGGCCGGGTACGAGGTCAACCACCTGCACGTCCACGTATGGCCGTCCCGGAGCATGGCCGACTTCGACTTCGGTTCGGCAGACCAGAACCCGGACCCCGCTGTCCTGGACGCCAACGCGGAAAAACTCCGTAAAGGCCTCCGGGCGGCCGGCTACGGGGAGTTCGTACCCGAAGGATAGGTTCAGCCCCGGCGCGGCGTCATCGCGACCATGCCCGCATAGGTGAAGCCGCCGCCGAACCCGAACAGCAACGCGGGGACATCCTCCGGAATCCGCCCGGCATGCCACCATTTGCTCAACCCGAGGGGCACACTGGCCGCGGAGGTGTTCCCGGACTCGGTGACGTCGGTGATGACGATCCGGTCCGTCAGGCCGAGGGCGTCCGCGAGCGGTTCGATGATGCGCAGGTTGGCCTGGTGTGCTGCCAGGACCTGGATGTCGTCCATGGCCAGGCCGGCGCGGGCCACCACTTCGCGGGCGCGCTCCGGGGCCCTGGTCAGGGCCCACCGGAGGACCTCCCTGCCGTTCTGCGAGAACCTGCCCGTCGGCGGGGAGATCCTGACGGCGTCCGCCATGCCGGCCTCAGAACCCCAGACCACCGGCCCCACCCGCGGTGTGGCGGACGGACGGACGACGGCGGCGCCCGCACCGTCGGCGGTCAGCACCGCCGTCGCGCGGTCCGTCCAGTCCGTGACCGCGGAAAGGGTTTCCGCCCCGACCACGATTGCGTGCGTGGCGCTTCCGGTACGGATGGCCTGGTCGGCCACGCCGAGGGCGTATTCGAAGCCGGAGCACGCGGTGTTGATGTCCATGATCCCCGGGCCGCGGCCGTCCCGGACGAGGCCCAGTGCCTCCGCGATGCGGCCCGCGGTGTTGGGGGACCGCTCCGCCGCAGTGGTGGTGGCGACCACCACCAGGTCGATGTCGGAAGCGTCGACGCCGGAATCAGCGAGGGCCATGCGCGCAGCGGGAACCGCGAGGTCCACCACCGTTTCTCCCTCGGCCGCAATGTGCCGGGTCACGATGCCCGTACGCTGCCGGATCCACTCGTCGCTCGTGTCCATCATGCCTTCGAGTTCATGGTTGTCCATGACATGCGCCGGCTGGGCGTGGCCCAAGCCGGCGAGTTCTGTCCCGGCAGGACCCTGGGCAAGCGTGATCTTCATTGGGTTCCTCTTCTCTGGACGGGCGCCGTCAGGCCGGTGCGAGTGCCTTGTTGAGCACCGTGCGGATGCGTTTCTCGGACACCGAATACGCGGTTCCCAGCTCGACGGCGAACAGGCTCACCCGAAGCTCCTCGAGCATCCAGCGCACCTGGGTTAACTCCCGGCCGGCGCGGCGGCCGGGCAGCAGCGCCGAGACGGCGTCGTCGTAGTCGTCTTCGAGCCGCTGGACCACGGCCATATTGACAGCATCGCGCTGGACGTTCCCCGGCAGCCGCTCCAGCCGCTTTTCGATCGCGGCCAGATAGCGCGGCAGCTGGCTCAGCTGGGCGTAACCCGTGCGTGCTACAAAACCCGGGTAGACCAGCTGTTCCAGCTGGCTCCTGACGTCGTTCAACGCACTGATCAGGGCCAGGCTGGTGGTGCCCTTGAGCTGTTTTTCAATCCGTCGGGTGCTCGCCAGGATGCGTTCGACCACCGCGGTCACCGTGAACACCGTATCGATCAGTTCGGCGCGGACCACCTCATAGAGTGAATCGAAGGCCCCGCGGTCCCAGGGGAGGTCCACCGGCGTGAGCTTGTCGATGGCCGCCAGCGCGCAGTCAGCGATCAGGGCGGAGACCGAACCGTGCGGGTTCTGGCTGAAGGTGAGCTTCTCCGTGTTGCTCAGGTGCTCCAGGACGTAGCGGTCCGGGGCCGGCACGCGCAGGGCCAGCAGCCTGATGACGCCGCCGCGCATCGCCTCAAGCTGTTCCTCCGGGGTTTGGAAGACGCGGAGGGAAACAGACTGGCCCTGGTCCACCAACGCGGGGTAGCCGGTGACGGTGTGGCCTTTGACCATGCCGCTGACCTGGCGCTCGATCGCGCCGAAGCTCCACTCCGTCAGGCCGTCCCGCTCCACGAACCCGGCCGCGGCGTGTTGCCCCGGCGCTCCTGGGGCCTGCTGCCGGGCCGCCGGGCCGTCGTCGGACGCCTTGCCGCCCCGGCGCTGCGCCGGGCCCTTGCCGCCTGGCGCTGTGGATGCGGGAGTGGCGCCGAGCGATTCGGCGATGGCACGCCGCGTTGCCGGTGCCAGCTGCTCCTGCAAGCCGGCAAGGTCCTTGCCCTCGCCGAGGACCTTTCCCTTGCTGTCCACCACCTTGAAGCTGACGCGCAGATGCGCGGGCACGGAATCCCAGTTCCAGGAACCGGGCGGGATGACCGCGCCGCGGAGGCGCCGCAGTGCCAGCTCCAGCGACGGCTCCAGCTCATCGGAGGCGGGGTCGAAGTCCGCTTCGAGGAGCGCCACCGCCTGGCGGGCAACGTCAGGGGCCGGAACAAAATTCTTGCGGACCTGCTTGGGCAGCGACTTGATCAGGGCAGTCACCAGCTCCACCCGCTGGCCCGGGATGAGCCAGCGGAAGGGGGCATCGTCGAGCTGGTTCAGGAACAGGACAGGCACCTCGGCCGTGACGCCGTCGGAGGGGTCCGGCATCCCGCCCGGAGCCACCGGATGGAACTCGTACGTCAACGGGAGTTCGAAGCCCTTGTGCAGCCAGGTCTTCGGATAGGCGGACTCGTCCAGGTCCTCGGCGTCGTCACTGAGCAGCAGCGACTTGTCGTAGTCCAGCAGGTCCGGGTTATCGCGCCGGGCGTCCTTCCACCATTTGTCGAAATGGCGCTCGGACACCACCTCGGATCCAATCCGGGCGTCATAGAAATCGAACAGGGTTTCATCGTCCACCATCAGGTCGCGGCGCCGCATGCGCGCCTCGAGTTCCTCAACCTCATGCAGCAGCGCCCGGTTGCGGTGGAAGAACTTGTGGTGGGTGCGCCAGTCGCCCTCCACCAGCGCGTGCCGGATGAACAGCTCCCTGGCCACCACCGGGTCAACGCGGCCGTAGTTGATCCGCCGCTGGGCGATGATGGGCACGCCGTAAAGGGTGACCTTTTCGTACGCCATGACGGCGCCCTGCTTGGTGGACCAATGCGGTTCGCTGTAGCTGCGCTTCACCAGGTCCGGTGCCACCTGCTCTGCCCACACCGGATCGAACTTCGCTGCCACCCTGGCCCACAGCCGGCTGGTCTCCACCAGCTCCGCCGCCATCACGAACGTGGGGGACTTCTTGAACAGTGCTGAGCCCGGGAAAATGGCGAACCGGCTGCCGCGGGCGCCGGCGTACTCGCGTTTGCGTTCGTCCAGGATTCCGATGTGGCTCAGGAGCCCGGAGAGCAGGCTGATGTGGATGCCGTCATGGTTCCCCACCGGATCCGTGAGGCGCTTGTTGTCCAGGGTGATGCCCAGCGGCCGGGCGAGCTGGCGCAGCTGGGCAAAGAGGTCCTGCCATTCACGGACCCGAAGGTAGTTGATGAACTCGGCGCGGCAGAGGCGGCGGAACGCCGACGAGGACAGTTCCTGCTGCTTCTCCTGCAGGTAGTTCCAGAGGTTCAGGAATCCGGTGAAGTCGGAATTCTCATCGCGGAAGCGGTTGTGCTTTTCCGCTGCCAGCTGCTGTTTGTCCGTGGGCCGCTCCCGCGGGTCCTGGATGGTGAGGGCGGCGGCCAGGACCATGACTTCGCGGACACAGCCGCGTTTCCCGGCCTCCACGATCATCCGGCCGAGGCGGGGGTCCACCGGCAGCTGGGCGAGTTTTTGCCCGACGGCGGTGAGGCCGCTGCCCCTGGCCCCGCCCTTGGCGCCGGCCTCCGGGGTACCGGCTGCGTGCTGCGGCCTGGCCGGAGCCAGTGCGCCGAGCTCGCGGAGCAGGGTGACGCCGTCGTTGATGGCCCTGGTCTCCGGGGGCTCGACGAACGGGAAGGCCTCAACGTCCTTGGGGCTCTTGGCTACACCCATGGCCGTCATTTGCAGGATCACGGCAGCAAGGTTGGTCCGCAGGATCTCCGGATCCGTGAATTTTGGCCGCGACTCGAAGTCTTCCTCGGAGTAGAGGCGGATGGCGATGCCGTCGGACACGCGTCCGCACCGGCCGGAGCGCTGGTTGGCTGACGCTTGCGAGACACGCTCGATGGGGAGGCGCTGGACCTTGGTGCGGTGCGAATAGCGGGAGATGCGGGCGGTACCCGTATCCACCACGTACTTGATGCCCGGCACCGTCAGCGATGTTTCGGCCACGTTGGTGGCCAGGATGATCCGGCGCTTGCTGCCCGGGTGGAACACTTTGTGTTGCTCCTGCAGGCTCAGGCGGGCAAACAGGGGGAGGATCTCGGTGTTGGCCAGCCTGCGGTTGGCCTGGATGCGTGGCTGCAGCGCCTCCGCCGCGTCACGGATTTCACGCTCCCCGGAAAAGAACACCAGGATGTCCCCGGGAGCCTCCGCCGCGAGTTCGTCGACGGCGTCGCAAACGGCATCCAGGGGATCCCGGTCTTCCTCAAGTTCGTCGTCCGAGGCGTCGTCCTCATCGGATTTAGGCTGCGACAGCGGACGGTAACGGACTTCCACGGGGTATGTGCGGCCGGAGACTTCGATGATGGGAGCAGGTGTGTCCGCGCTGCCGAAGTGGTTGGCAAACCGTTCGGGATCGATGGTGGCCGAGGTGATGATGACCTTCAGGTCCGGCCGCTGCGGGAGGATCCGCTTGAGGTAGCCCAGGATGAAGTCGATGTTCAGGCTTCGCTCGTGGGCCTCATCAATGATGATGGTGCTGTACTTGCGCAGCAGCTTGTCGCGCTGGATCTCGGCGAGCAGGATGCCGTCGGTCATCAGCTTGACCTTGGTGTCCTTGCTGACTTCACCGGTGAACCGCACTTGGAAGCCGACTTCCTGGCCGATCTCCACGCCCAGTTCCTCTGCGATGCGCTCGGCCACGGTGCGCGCGGCGAGCCGGCGGGGCTGCGTGTGCCCGATCAGGCCCTTCTCGCCCAACCCCAGTTCCAGGCACATCTTGGGGATTTGGGTGGTTTTTCCGGAGCCGGTCTCGCCGGCGATGATGGTCACCTGGTTGGCGGCGATCGCTGCCATCAGGTCCTCGCGGCGCTCGGAAACCGGCAGCTCGGCGGGATAGGAAATATGAAAAGTCATGGCTGCAGACAGTCTACTGCTGCGTGGGGGAGCGATCGGCAGGGGCCGGTCCGAAGCCCGGCGGTCAGGCGGGCTCTTCCGGACTGTGCGCAGCCCGTGCCCCGGCACCGGACTCCTCCGCCGCGGCCCGTGCTGTGTCCACCAGGATCCGCCAGGGACCGGTGAGGGCCTGTTCCGGAAGAGCCGCCCTGCGCCGGCCGGCAGTGATGGCGTAGATGAAGCGGTCCGGCTGCGGCGACTCGATGGCGGCTGCCGCCCGCCTGGTGCTGGGAACGGTATCCCACGGGCAGGCCTCCAGAAGAGGCTGCCATTGGCTGAGGTCACTGTCCGTCCGGGCGTCGACGGTCCACACCCTTGTGACGGCCGCGAGCCCGCCGCTGCGCTCCACCTTGATCTTCATTGCAGGCCCCTGGGCTTTCGGACGTTCCGGCGGCCGGCGGCCGGCACGCCGGAACAGCGGCTAAACCTTGACCCTCACAGTTTCCCACGCGCCGCGGACGGCGTCATGTTCCTTGGTTCCGGGGCCGAACAGGTCCACGGCAGCGCGCACTGTGGCACGGGCAAAGACGGTGAACGTGGCCGCCGCCGGCAGCGAGCCGTTGGTCAGAGTCTCGTACCAGATCCGGCCGGGCGCCTCCCATGCGTTGCCTCCGAGTGCGCTGGCCACCAGGTAGAAGGCGCGGTTGGGGATGCCGGAGTTGATGTGGACACCACCGTTGTCCGCGCTGGTCCGGACGTAGGAATCCATCGTTTCCGGCTGTGGATCCTTGCCGAGCACGTCGTCGTCGTACGCTGTTCGGGCGCTTTCATGGAGCGGAGTGCTGCCCCCTGCACCTGGGGCGTAAAGAGGCCTTCGCCGATCAGCCAGCTTGCCTCGGCGGCCGGCTGTTTCCTGACGAACTGCTCAACGAGCGCGCCGAAGACGTCGGACATCGATTCGTTCAAGGCGCCCGCCTGGTTCCGGTAGGCGAGGCCGGCAGAGTACTGGGTGACGCCGTGGGCAAGCTCGTGCCCGATGACACTGACGGATCTGGTGAAGCGTTCGAAGACCTCGCCGTCGCCGTCACCGAAGACCATCTGGCTGCCGTTCCAAAAGGCATTGTCGTAAAGCTTGCCAAAATGCACCGTGGCATCGAGCTTCATTCCGCGGCCGTCCACTGAATCCCGTCCGAAGGCCTCGGCATACATGCGGTGCGTGTGACCCAACCCGTCATAGGCCTCGTCCGCTGCGGCGTCGCCGGAGGGAGCGGCACCTTCCGCGCGGACCAAGGTGCCCGGCAGTGTTTCGGTACCTCCGGCGTCGTAAATGCTGCGCGCCACCGGCTCCGGCGGTGCCTGGCGCAAACCGGCCGTCACGGCGGCCACCCCTGGGCGCGTGCAGCCTGGAACGATTCGACGTGCCCCAGGGCTTTCCTGGCGGCGCTCGCCGCGGCGGAGTATTGCGGGGCGGCCGCCCGGGCCAGCCGCCGCAACAGGTAGGGCGGAACGATGGAACAGAACGGAACATGCATGGCGTACCCCCTCAGTCAGGTCTTTTCAGACTACGAGCGGGCACCGACAATCGGCGGCAGGCACGGCACCCGGACCTGATGGGCCGCGTCGGCGCCCGGAAGCCCTGCGGTTGGGTACGGTAGGCGCATGGCGCAAACCGAAGAGCGGTCCAAATCCAGTTCAACGCTGCTGACGGTCATCATCGCGTTCGCGGCCAATATCCTTGTGGCGGCGGCCAAATCGGTGGCGGCCGTCCTGTCCGGATCGGCCTCGATGGCTGCCGAGGCAGCGCATTCGTGGGCGGACACCGGAAACCAGGTGTTCCTGTTCTTCGCGGAGCGGCGGTCCGCCCGGCCCCGCGACAAGGGCCATCCCATGGGCTACGGGCGGGAAGCCTACGTGTGGTCGATGTTCGCAGCTTTTGGGCTTTTCACCGCCGGCGCGGTGGTTTCCATCATGCACGGCATCCAGGAGATTGTTCAGCCCGAGCCTGCGGCCGACTTCATGGTGGCCTACGTGGTCCTGGCCGTCGCCTTCGTTTTTGAGGGGATTTCGTTCATCCAGGCCTTCCGGGAAACCCGCAAGGCGGCCCACGAGCTGGAACGGCACACCCTGGAGCAGGTCCTCATCAGCTCAGACCCCACACTTCGGGCGGTGTTCGCGGAGGATGCGGCCGCGCTGATCGGACTCGTCGTGGCCTTCGTCGGCGTGTTCCTGCACCAAGTCACCGGCTCGCCGCTGCCCGATGCCATCGGTTCGATCGTCGTGGGAGTGCTGCTCGCCGTCGTCGCCGTCCTGCTGATCGACCGCAACCGGCGCTTCCTCGTGGGCCAGGGCGTCACCCCGGACATCGAACGGTCCATGGCACGGCGGATGCTGGAGCACCAGGACATCGCCAGGCTCACGTACCTGCACCTCGAGTTCGTCGGGCCCCGGAAGCTGTACCTTGTTGCCGCCGTGGACTTGCAGGGCGACCACCCTGAGCACGAAGTGGCGGTGGCCCTGCGCCGGATCGAACGTGAACTGGAGGACCACGAAACGGTTGAGGAAGCCGTGCTGACGCTGGCCACACCGGATGAGGCCGCACTGCATTTCTAATGCGGCGAAAACCAAAAACCCCGCCGCTTCACTGAAGCGGCGGGGTTTTCCTGTGGTGCCCTCGATAGGATTCGAACCTACGACCTTCTGCTCCGGAGGCAGACGCTCTATCCCCTGAGCTACGAGGGCAATCCGGATTTCCTGCCGTTGCCGGCGGGACGTCCTAGAGCTTAGCAGGAAGGTGGCCCGCAAGGGAAAACCGTCCCTGGCGGCACGCTTTGGGCAGGCGGCGGCGCCTCTTCAGTAGCCGGCGAAGGAGTCGGTGTGGACGCGGCGCGCGCCCGCCCGGCGCGCTTCGCGGCGCAGCGCGGCAACGCTCGCCGGGGAGCCGGACACGTAGACCTCCCGGCCGGCGATATCCGGCACCAGCGCGGCCAGCATCCCTGCGTCCAGCCTTTGACCCGGCGTGTCGGTGCCGGCACCCGCCACGGCCGCACCTTCGGGCCCGGGGAATGCGGGAGCCAGTCCCGACGGCGGCCCGGAACCATCCGCCACCCGCACCAGCACCCGGATGCCCGAGTTGCGGAGCTCGTCCGCATACGCCACCTCGTCCGCGCTCCGGGCCAGCAGCAGGAGCACGGCATCCCGGTCCCGCAGTCCTCCGGCGGACAGATGCGATACGAACGGGGTGATACCGATGCCCGCCGCGACCAGGAGCACGGGCCGGTGGGGGTCGCGGGGAAGGACGAAGTCGCCGCCCACGGACGTAGCTGTGACTTCATCGCCCGGGCGGAGGTCCAGCAGCGCCTTCTTGGCCCCGGACAGCGGCCCGGCCGTCCGCACCCCGAAGCGGAGGAAACGGTCGCTCGGGGAACCTGTCAGGCTGAACACCCGGCGCCGCCCTTTGCCGTCACTCTTGCCGTGCGGAAGATCCAGTTCCATGTACTGGCCGGGCACGAACCGGACCGGCCGGGACGGTTCGAACGAAAACTCCGTAGTGCTGGGAGTGAGCGGCCGGGTGCCGGCGAGCCGCAGCTTCACGGCGCCGCGTTGGCCGGCCAAGAAGGCCAGGAGGTTGCCGGCCAAGAGGGCCGCCTCCGGCGAATTCGCAAAAGTTCCCAGGTTGTAGGGGACGGCAAACAGGATGCCCACCACGGCGGCCAGGGACAGTTGCTGCCAACGCCGCGGGGGCAGGGTCAAGGGTTCGGTGAGCATGAAACCCACGAAGAACAGCACCGGCCGCTGGGCCAGGGCCTGGTAGGCGCCCGTGCCGGCCGCCATGCCCGCGCGGAGCAGTTCACCGGTGATGATGGCGGTGGCCACCACGGTGAACACCGACGCCATCAGCACCTTGCGGGTCCGGTACAGGACCAGCAGCACGCCAGGAACCACCAGCCACAGCATGGCAGGAGTGGCGGCCCACCAGGTGGCGATGTTCAGCCCGGTGAGTCCGGTGACGAAAGCACCTGCCGCGGCGGGATTGAAGATGTGCCGGCCCCGCCATGCCAAGGCATATTTCGACGCCGACGCCAGCACGCAGGCCAGTGCCACTCCCGCGAAATCCATCGGTTGCAGGGACGGCCAGAACAGGAAATACAAGAGGAGCCCCGTGATGAGCGAAGACTCCGAATGGGGGTTCACCCGGAAGACCGCCGCCAGTCCACGGTTGGTGGCGTAGGTCAGTCCCAGGCACACTGCCAGGTGTGCCAGCATGCCCGGAACGCCGAACGTCAACCAGCCCAGCACGTCAAGCAGCAGGCTGTAGGCGGCAAGGGCGGCCAAGACAAGCAGGATCAGCCGGTACATGGTGACCTTGCCCACGGCGGAGCCCACCCGGCCGGCCAGGGAGGGAAGCGGGCCTGCTGGCGGTGTTTCCACGGGGTTCATGAGAACAGTGTCCCTTCGAAGGCGGCTGAATAGGCTGCGCTGCCGTCGGAAAAGACGGTCAGCCAGGAAAACTCGAACTCATCCTCGAGCGTGTCGCCCGGAACGAAGAAGAGCGCGGTCGCCAGGGCATCGGCCAGCACCGCGGCGTCCGCGAGTGCCCAGGTGGCGACGGCGGTCCGGACCGGCTGTCCGGTTGTTCCGTCGAGCACGTGGTGCAGTCCGTCGCCCCAGGCACGCCGGTTGGCCGCGGAAGCACACAGGGCCCGCCCGGCCAGCTCCACGACGCCGATGGCCTGGGCCGGGTTGTAGGGGTGTTCCAGGGCAACACTGACGGGGTCCGGGCCGCGGACCAGCAGGTCGCCGCTGGCATCAATGATGAAGGATCCGGTGCCGGCGCCCTCCAGTTCGGTGGCGAGCAGGTCCACCAGCAAACCCTTGCCGGCGGCGCCGATGTCCAGCACCACCGGCTCACTGGCCGTCAGGCTGGTCCCGGACCAGTTGAGCACCGACTCCCAGGCGGGCGCCGGGATTGGCGGACCTGCCGGACGGAGCGAGTAGGCGGGATCGTAACCCAGACGTTCCAGGCTGCCGCCGATCAGCGGCGTCATGGCGCCACCGGTCAAACCGTACAGGGTGGAATACAACGGCCCGAGCGTTGCGGCTTCGTCGGGAAACCGGTAGGGTCCCGGTGCGCGGGCCATCGCCGCCACCAGCGAGTCGGCCCTGAACCGGGACCACGCGGCGTCGAACTTTTCAATGCGGTCCAGGAGGCTCTCCCGCAGCGCAGCTGTCAGGGGCAGGGGAGTGGAGATCTCCCAGTCGGTGCCGATTCCCTGGAACGCAAAGCCCTCCCAGTCCGTGCCGGACACCGCCTACTGCGCCTCCGACTTGATCTTGCCCACGGCCTGGTTGAAGCCTCCGCTGGTCAGGGAGGAGCCGGCTACCTTGGAGACGTTGAGCTCGTCGAGGTTCTTGCCCACCACCTGCGCCGCGATGCCGCCGGCGAACTCGCCCTGGAACTTGCGGGTATTCGGGTTGGACGGGTGCTGGGTGATCTGCACATCGGTGACTTTTCCCGCGGCGAGGGTCAACTGCACGCCGACCGTTTCCGTGCCGTTGGGGGAAACGTAGTTGCCGTCCGCGCTGTAGGTGCCGTCCTTGTAGCTGCCACCGCTGCCGGCCAGGGCGGTGGAGCCGCCCGACGGCGCGGCGGAGGCGTTTCCGGTGGCGCCGTTGGCCGGCGGGGCTTCGGCCGCCGAGGGCGCACAGCCCGCCACGGTTCCGGCCAGTGACAAGCCGGCGATTCCGGCGTAGAGGGTCCGGCGGATGGCGCCGCCCGCTGCCGGGGCGCCTGCGGATATGGATTGGCTTTTACGGGTGGAGGGTCTCATGAAGGCTCTCGTTTCACTCGGAGGTCATGCCGTGCGGCAGTGGCTACGCTCTGGACAACGCCGGATCTGCCCGAAAGGTTCACCGGTGTGCTCCGGCCGGCGTCAAATTCTTTGCTGTCACTGGCCCCCGGTAGGCTGGGGGGTGACTCCCGAAGAACTTTCCCTCGCCATATCCGCCTGCCTCAAGGACGCCGTTGCCGCCGGCGAAATCGCCCTTGCGGAATCAGCAATTCCCGCTGAGGTGCGCGTGGAGCGACCCAAGAACAGGGACCACGGCGACTGGGCCACCAACATAGCCCTCCAGCTCGCCAAGCCGGCAGGGACCAACCCGCGTGAATTCGCTGCCATCCTCAGCACCCGGCTGAAGTCCATCAATGGTGTTTCCGCCGTGGACATCGCCGGCCCGGGCTTCCTGAACATCACCGTTGACGCCGCGGCAGCCGGTGCCCTGGCCAAGGCCATCGTCGAGGCCGGCCGGAGCTACGGCACCAACACCGCGCTCGCCGGGCACACCGTCAACATGGAGTTCGTCTCCGCCAATCCCACCGGGCCGCTGCACATCGGCCACACCCGCTGGGCAGCGCTCGGGGATGCCATCGCGCGCGTGCTGCGGGCTTCCGGGGCCGATGTCACGGCCGAGTACTACATCAACGACGCCGGGTCGCAGATGAACACCTTCGCCCATTCCGTCTACAACCGGCTGCACGGCCTTCCGGTGCCCGACGGCGGCTACCCCGGGCAGTACATCGCCGATCTCGGCCACGAGGTCCTCGCCGCGCACCCGGACATCCGCGAACTCACCGAGGTGGCTGCGCTGCCCGTCATCCGCGCCGCGGCCTACGAAGCCCAGATGAAGGACATCAAAGCCACGCTGGCGGACTTCGGCGTCGAGTTCGACGTCTTCTTTTCCGAGCAGGAACTGCACGACGCCGGCGCGATCGAGAGTGCCGTGGCGCGCCTGCGCGAACAGGGCCACGTGTTCGACGACGGCGGTGCGGTGTGGCTGCGGACCACGGACTTCGGCGACGACAAGGACCGGGTGATGGTCCGTGCCAACGGCGAGCCCACCTACTTCGCCGCCGACGCCGCCTACTACCTGTCCAAGAAGGACCGCGGCTTCACCGAGAAGATCTACCTGCTCGGTGCCGACCACCACGGCTACATCAACCGGCTCAAGGCGATTGCCGCGGCCGCGGGCGACGATCCCGAGGTGAACATCGAGGTCCTGATCGGCCAGCTGGTCTCCGTCAACGGAGCCAAGCTGTCCAAGCGCGCGGGCAACATCATCGAGCTCAAAGACCTGATCGAATGGCTCGGCAAGGACGCGGTCCGCTACTCGCTGGCCCGGTTCCCGGCCGATTCGCCGCTGACCCTGGACCCCAGCTGCTCAAGAAGCACAGCAACGAGAACCCGGTGTTTTACGTCCAGTACGCCCACGCCCGTTCCCGCGGCGCCGCGCGCAATGCGGTGGCCGCCGGCGTGGAACGCCAGGTGGACGGCCGGGACAGCTTCGAGTCCTCGCTGCTGGACCACGCCACGGAAAACGAACTGCTTTCCTACCTGGGCAGCTACCCGTCCATCGTGGCGAAGGCCGCGGAACTGCGCGAACCGCACCGCGTGGCACGGCACCTCGAAGCCATCGCCGGGGCCTACCACCGGTGGTATGACGCGTGCCGGATCGCGCCCATGGGCGACGAACCGGTCACCGACCTCAACCGCACGCGCCTGTGGCTCAACGACGCCACCAGCCAGGTGCTCGCCAACGGACTTGACCTGCTGGGCGTTTCGGCGCCGGAACGGATGTGAGCGCCGTGTCGGTTTCCTCAAGCACCGCGTCCCCGCTGGCCCCCGATTGGCTGCAGGTCCCGGCCGACCTGAACGCGCTCCACGAGCCCATGTGGGCCGGCAGCGTGGTCCGGAACGGCGCCGGCGCCCTCACCGTCGGGGGAGTGGACGTCCATGCCCTGAAGGAGCAGTTCGGGACGCCGCTGTTCGTCATGGATGAGGCTGACTTCCGCTCCCGTGCCCGGGCCTTCAAGGATTCCTTCGACGCCGCCTTCGCCGATATTTGCGGCGGCGTGGACGTCTACTACGCAGGGAAGTCCTTCCTGTGCACCGCAGTGGTGAAGTGGGTCGAGGAGGAAGGGCTGCGCCTGGATACCGCCTCCGGCGGTGAACTGGCGGTGGCAGCACGCGCCGGAATTCCCGGCGAACTGGTGGCACTGCACGGCAACAACAAATCCGACGCCGAGATCCGCCGGGCGCTGGACATGAAGCTCGGACGCATCGTGGTGGACAGCCTGGACGAGCTGGTCCGCGTCGGGGCCATCGCGCAGGCCCGCGGCAAACAGGCCAAGGTCATGCTCCGGCTGACGCCCGGCGTGCACGCCCACACGCACGAGTTCATTGCCACCGCGCACGAGGACCAGAAGTTCGGCCTCTCGATGGCTGCGGACACCACCGCGGAAGCAGGCGTCTCGGCAGCCGAAGAGGCAGTTGCCGCGGCGTCAGCACACCCCGGCATCGAGTTGCTGGGCCTGCACTGCCACATCGGGTCGCAAATCTTCGAGCCCGACGGCTTCGCGCTGGCTGCCGAAAAACTGCTCCGCTTCCTGGCGGCCATGCAGGCGAAATATTCCATCACCATGCCGGAACTCGACCTCGGGGGCGGCTACGGGATCGCCTACACGCCGGTGGACACCCCCCGCCCCGCAGCGGAGATCGCGACGGCGATGGCCGCCGTCGTGCGTTCAACCTGCGCCGAGCTGGGCATTGACGCGCCGCGCATCTCGATCGAACCCGGCCGCGCTATCGTGGGCAGCACCACCTTCACCCTGTACGAGGTGGGTACGCTCAAGACCGTTCGCGTGGACGCTCCCTCCGGGGCCGACAGTGACGGCGGCAACAACGTTACGTATCCGCGCCGGTATGTTTCGGTGGACGGCGGCATGAGCGATAACGCCCGCCCGGTGCTGTACGACGCGGATTATTCGGCTGTCCTGGCCTCCCGCACCTCCGGCGCGGCCCCGCAGTTGTCCCGCGTGGTGGGCAAACATTGCGAGAGCGGCGACATAGTTGTTAGAGATGTATATCTGCCCGGGGACGTGGCAGCCGGTGATCTGCTTGCCGTACCGGGGACCGGCGCCTACTGCTGGGCCCTCTCGAGCAACTACAACTATCTGGCCCGGCCGGGCGTTGTCGCGGTGCGCGACGGATCTGCCCGGCTGATTGTCCGCGGGGAAACCGAAGAAGATCTTTTGAACCGCGACATGGGAGCCTGAATGACGGAAATGCGAACCCTGAAAGTGGCCCTGCTGGGCTGTGGCAACGTAGGGGCCCAGGTTGCGCGGATCCTGCTTGAGGACGCCGACGCCCTTGCCGCCCGTGCCGGGGCGCGCCTTCAGCTCAGCGGGATCGCCGTGCGCAACGTCAACGGCCACCGCGATGTCGAACTGCCCCAGGAACTTTTCACCACCGACGCCGGGACCCTGGTCAAGGACGCGGACCTGGTGATTGAACTGATGGGCGGCATCGAACCGGCGCGCACCCTGATCCTCTCCGCGCTGCAGAACGGTGCCTGCGTGGTCACCGGCAACAAGGCACTCCTCGCGCAGGATGGCCCCACGCTCTACGAAGAGGCAGACAAAGCCGGCGTCCAGCTCTCCTATGAAGCCGCCGTCGCCGGAGCCATCCCGATCCTCCGCCCCATCCGTGACAGCCTCTCCGGCGACCGGATCACCCGGGTGCTGGGCATCGTCAACGGCACCACCAACTTCATCCTCGACCAGATGGATTCAACAGGTGCCCAGTTCGCGGACGCCCTCGCCGAAGCCCAGCGCCTCGGCTACGCCGAAGCGGACCCCACCGCCGACGTCGAAGGGCACGACGCCGCGGCGAAGGCCGCCATCCTGGCGTCACTGTCGTTCCACACCCGGTTCGCGCTGGAGAACGTCCACTGCGAAGGCATTTCCGCCGTCACGGCCTCTGACATCGCTGCGGCCAAAGACGCCGGCTTCGTCATCAAGCTGCTGGCCATCGCGGAGAAACTGACCGGTGCCGACGGCAAGGAAGGCGTGTCCGTCCGGGTCCACCCCACCCTGCTGCCGCGCGAGCACCCGCTGGCGGCCGTGCGCGGCGCCTTCAACGCCGTCTTCATCGAGGCCGAAAACGCCGGCGAGCTGATGTTCTACGGCCAGGGCGCCGGCGGTACTCCCACCGCGTCCGCCGTGATGGGAGACCTCGTTTCCGCCGCACGGCGACTGGTCCTGGGCGGACCGCAGCGCACCGAGACCACCACCGGCCACGTCCCGGCGCTGCCCATCGAGGCGGCAACCACCAGCTACTACATCGGCTTGGACGTCGCCGACCAGCCCGGCGTACTGGCCCGGATCGCCCAGCTCTTTGCCGAGCACGGCGTGTCCATCGAAATCATGCGGCAAACCATCCACCGCGACGCCGAATCCAACGTGGAGTCGGCCGAGCTGCGGATCGTCACCCACCGCGCGTCAGAGGCTGCCCTCGCAGCCACCGTCGAGGCCGTGAAGGGCCTGGACGTCATCAATTCAGTTACATCCGTTCTGCGGGTAGAAGGAGTCTAAGTGGCTCACCAATGGCGCGGCGTCATCCGCGAATACGCTGACCGTCTGCCCGTGACGGAGTCCACCAGGGTCATCACCCTGGGCGAGGGCGGCACCCCGCTGGTGCACGCGCAGAAGCTCTCCGAACTCACCGGCTCCCAGGTCTACCTGAAGGTGGAGGGGATGAACCCCACCGGATCCTTCAAGGACCGCGGCATGACCATGGCCATGACGGCCGCAGTGGCTTCCGGCGCCAAGGCTGTGGTGTGCGCCTCCACCGGCAACACGTCCGCTTCCGCTGCCGCCTACGCCACCGCTGCCGGGCTGAAATGCGCCGTCCTGGTGCCCGAAGGCAAGATCTCCATGGGCAAGCTCAGCCAGGCCATCGCGCACGGCGCCACCCTGCTGCAGGTCGACGGCAACTTCGACAACTGCCTGGACATCGCCCGCAAGCTGGGGGAGTCCTACCCCGTCTTCCTGGTCAACTCCGTCAACCCTGCCCGAATCCAAGGCCAGAAGACCGGCGCCTTCGAAGTGGTGGACGCCCTGGGCGACGCCCCGGACATCCACGTCCTGCCAGTGGGCAACGCCGGCAACATCACCGCCTATTGGAAGGGCTACAAGGAGTACTCCGCACCGTTTGAGTCGGAGACCGCCGGGACGCTGCCCGCCGTCTCCACCAAGACGCCTGCCATGTGGGGCTTCCAGGCCGCCGGAGCTGCACCCTTCGTCGCCGGACACCCGATCACCGAGCCGGACACCATCGCCACCGCCATCCGCATCGGCAACCCCGCATCCTGGGACGGTGCCGTCGGCGCACGCGACGAGTCCGGCGGACTCATCGACGCCGTCACGGACGACGAAATCCTGCACGCCCACCGCTGGCTGTCCGCCAAGGAAGGCGTCTTCGTCGAGCCCGGCTCCGCAGCCGGCGTGGCCGGCCTGCTCAAGAAGCACGCGGCAGGCGAAGTCCCCGGCGGGAAGACCATCGTCATCACCGTCACCGGGCACGGGCTCAAGGACCCGCAGTGGGCCCTTCGCACCGAGGACGGCAGCGACGTGCAGCCGGTCAAGGTGCCTAACGACGTCGTCACCGTAGCCGCTGAGCTGGGACTGGAAGAGCAGTAGCCTTGGACGCCACCTCGCAGGCCGCCGTCGGGCTGCACCTCATTGAGCCGGGCCAGCGCGTCACCGTCCGTGTCCCCGCGACGTCGGCCAACCTGGGCCCCGGCTACGACAGCCTGGGGCTTGCCCTGGCCCTGCACGACACCCTCACCGTGGAAAGCCTGGATACCGACGAACTCCTGTTCGAGCTCCGCGGCGAGGGCGCCGACACGCTGCCCCGCGATGCCAGCCACCTGGTCATCCGCGCCATGGACGCAGCGTTCGAGCGGCTGGGTTACCGCCACGGCGGCCTGAAGGTGACCGCCGAGAACGTCAACCCGCACGGGCGTGGGCTCGGTTCCTCCGCCTCTGCCGTGGTTGCCGCCGTCTCTGCCGCCAACGCCATGGTGCCTGCCGGCAGCCGGCGCGGAAAGGACTGGATCCTCCAGCTCACCAGCGAACTGGAGGGCCACCCGGACAACGTCGCACCCGCCATATTCGGCGGACTGGCGCTGTCATGGCAGGACAGTGAGCAGTACAGCAGCACCAGTGCCACCGTGGCCGGGGACGTCATTCCCATCGTCGCCGTGCCGGACTTCGAACTCTCCACGGAGGCCGCCCGGGCCCTGCTCCCGGCCTCCGTGGGACACCACGCCGCCGCAATGAATTCCGGCCGTGCAGCGCTGCTGATCCATGCGCTCACCCAAAAACCCGAATTCCTGTTGCCGGGCACCGAAGACTACCTGCACCAGAGCTACCGCGCAGAGGCCATGCGGCCCAGCGCGGCGCTGATCGGCGCCCTGCGCAAAGCGGGCTATGCCGCGGTTGTTTCAGGCGCCGGCCCCACCGTCCTGGTGCTGGCGAACGGAGGCGCCCAGGCAGGGGATGCCCTGGCCTTCATTGAGTCCTTCACCGCAACCAACACGCCGGATATCGGCTGGCGCGTACTGAAGCTCGCAGTGGACGTTGAAGGTGCTAAGGTGGACATGCACCGGCGGTAATTCCGCCTATCTGATCTGCTCGTGCATTCAGTTGCTGTTTTGATCTACCGACTGTGAATGTATTCCGGTGCCACCTGCTTGGTCTGTCGCAGGAAATTGCAGCATAAAACTGCCCCTGAACCGTCAGCCCGGCGTTGCTCCAAGAGTGCAGCGCAAGGTGAATCAGTATCCGGCCCTGCTGGCCGAAATCCAACCGGCAAGGCCGAAAAATCCCGGCTGCAGATCTGAACTGCAGCCCAGATCAAATCATCGCGTCCAGCTCCTCGTCTGGACGCCGTCGAGGGGGAAGGATCCTTCGTGACCGAAACCACTGAGCTGTCACCAGCTGTGGACCACACAACTTCTGCTGCCGAATCATCGGCTGCACCCGCCAAGAGCAGCGGCCTTGCAGGCCTGAAGCTCGCCCAGCTGCAGGCCCTCGCCAGCCAGCTCGGTATCTCCGGCGGCTCCCGCATGCGCAAGGGGGACCTGGTCTCGGCCATTTCCGCCCACCGTGCCGGAACCCTCACCGCCAAGGCTCCTGCCAAGGCAACCGTCAAGGCACCGGAGAGCGTTGGGGCCCCGGCCGCAGCAGCCGCCCCGGCGGCTTCGGACGCTCCCGCCGCAGAGGCCCCCGCCGCAGAAGGCAGCCGAGCCCGTGGCCGTGGCCGCAGCCGCCGTGCGGTCAGCGACGGCGTGGTTGCCCCGGCAGCCGCGGCTCCCGTCGTCGAAACTACTGCTGCCCCGGCCGCCGAAGCGCCGTCTGCTGTGTCCGCAGAAGCCACCGAGGGCACGGAAGGCGCCTCGGAGCGCCGCCAGCCCCGCACCCGCAACCGCCGCCGCAGCGAGGCCGCTGCAGCCTCCGTCCAGGAGGCTCCGGTGGAAACCCCGGCAGAGCAGCCGGCCACGGAACAGCGGGCAGGCGACCAGCGCACCGAAGCCCCCGCAGCCGACTCCGGAGACGCCGGCCAGCGCACCGAGCGCCGTGACGGCGGCCGCACCCGCGGCGGCCGCGACACCACCTCCCGGGATTCCGACGGCGGCCGGGACAACGCCGGCAGTCGCGACGCCGGCCAGCGTGACGGCAACCGCGACAACGCCCGTGACAACGACGACACCGACGGCGGCAGCCGCCGGAACCGCCGGAACCGCCGCGACCGGAATGACCGCAACGACCGCTCCGGCGGCCAGGACCGCGACAACTCGCGCAACGACCGCTTCCGCGACCGCAACGACCGCCGCCGCGGGCGCAACCAGGGACCGGACGTCGACGACGTCGAGGTCACCGAGGACGACGTCCTGCTTCCGGTCGCCGGCATCCTGGACGTCCTGGAGAACTACGCATTCATCCGCACGTCCGGCTACCTGCCCGGCCCCAACGACGTCTACGTCTCTCTCGCCCAGGTCAAGAAGTACAACCTGCGCAAGGGTGACGCCGTCGTCGGCGCCATCCGCGCCCCCCGCGAAGGCGAAGACCGCAACCAGCAGTCCAACCGCCAGAAGTTCAACGCCCTGGTCCGCGTAACCTCGGTCAACGGCAAGACCGCCGAAGAACTCAAGGACCGCGTCGAGTTCGCCAAGCTGGTGCCGCTCTACCCGTCCGAGCGACTGCGCCTCGAGACCGACCCCAAGAAAATCGGTCCCCGCGTCATCGACCTCGTCGCCCCGATCGGCAAGGGCCAGCGCGGCCTGATCGTCTCCCCGCCCAAGGCCGGAAAGACGCTCATCCTGCAGTCCATCGCCAACGCCATCACCACCAACAACCCTGAGGTCCACCTCATGATGGTGCTCGTTGACGAACGTCCTGAAGAAGTGACAGACATGCAGCGCACCGTCAAGGGCGAGGTCATCGCTTCCACCTTCGACCGTCCCGCCGACGACCACACCACCGTGGCCGAACTCTCCATCGAACGCGCCAAGCGCCTCGTGGAAATGGGCATGGACGTGGTTGTCCTCCTGGACTCCATGACCCGCCTGGGCCGTGCCTACAACCTGGCAGCACCGGCCTCCGGCCGCATCCTGTCCGGTGGTGTCGACTCCGCCGCCCTCTACCCGCCCAAGCGCTTCTTTGGCGCCGCCCGCAACATCGAAAACGGCGGCTCGCTCACCATCCTGGCCACCGCCCTCGTGGAGACCGGATCCAAGATGGACGAGGTCATCTTCGAAGAGTTCAAGGGCACCGGCAACATGGAACTGCGCCTGTCCCGCCAGCTGGCAGACAAGCGCATCTTCCCCGCCGTGGACGTGAACGCCTCCGGCACGCGGCGCGAGGAGAACCTGCTCTCGCCCGAAGAAGTCAAGATCATGTGGAAGCTGCGCCGCGTCCTCTCCGGACTCGAAACCCAGCAGAGCCTTGAACTGCTCACCAACAAGATCCGGGAGACCCAGAGCAACGTCGAGTTCCTCATGCAGGTGCAGAAGACGACGCTTGGTGCGAAGTCGGATAACGACAAGTAGCTGAGTTTAGGGGCGGGCGCTGGTGCGTTCGTGCGGTGGGTGCCGCGCGGATGTTCCGCCCGCCCCTTCGCGTTGCAGTTGACGTACTGCGTACGTCAACTGCAACGCTCCGACAGGCCCGATGCCACTCCCGGGGCGGAACATCCGCGCGGCAGTTGCGGGCTCGCTCACCATGGCGCGCCGCTTCCTGTGCCTGATTTAAGATGGGCACAGAACGAAAGGTTTTGAAATATGTTTGAGTCCGTACAGGGCCTGCTTGATGAGCATGACGCCATCCAGGCGCAGTTGGGGGATCCTGCTGTTTATGCTGACCAGCGGCTTGCCCGGAAGCTGGGGCGGCGGTCGGCTCAGCTTAATGGCATCGTGGAGGCCTACCACCGGTGGGAGGGGCTCAGGGACGATCTTGCCGCTGCCAGGGAAATGGCTGCCGAGGACCCCGAATTCGCTGCCGAGGTCCCTGAACTGGAAGCCTCGCTCGAAACTGCTGCCGCCAAGCTGCGGCGCCTCCTCATTCCACGCGATCCCGACGACGCCCGCAACGTGATCCTTGAAGTCAAGGGCGGCGAAGGCGGCGACGAGGCCGCACTGTTCGCCGGCGACCTGCTGCGCATGTACACCCGGTACGCCGAATCCCGCGGCTGGAAGACCGAAATCATCTCCGCCACGGAATCCGACCTTGGCGGGTACAAGGACGTCCAGGTTGCGGTCAAGGGCAACTCCAACGACCCCGCCGAGGGAGTCTACGCCCGGCTCAAGTTCGAAGGCGGCGTGCACCGCGTCCAGCGCGTGCCCGTGACCGAATCCCAGGGCCGCATCCACACCTCCGCTGCCGGCGTCCTTGTCCTGCCCGAGGTCGATGAGCCCGAAGAGCTCGAGATCAACCAGAACGACCTCAAGATCGACGTGTACCGTTCCTCCGGTCCCGGCGGCCAGTCCGTCAACACCACGGACTCGGCCGTCCGCATCACGCACCTTCCCACCGGCATCGTGGTGGCCATGCAGAACGAGAAGTCCCAGCTGCAGAACCGCGAAGCAGGCATGCGGGTGCTCCGGGCGCGTATCCTGGCGCACCAGCAGGAGCAGATCGACGCCGAGAACTCGGCCCAGCGCAAGTCGCAGATCCGCACCATGGACCGCTCCGAGCGCATCCGCACCTACAACTACCCGGAGAACCGGATCGCGGACCACCGCACCGGCTACAAGGCGTACAACCTGGACCAGGTGATGAACGGCGACCTCGAACCGGTCATCCAGTCCGCCATCGAGATGGACGAGCAGGCGCGGCTGGACGCCATCGGCGACTGACCGGAAGCCAACCATGAGTGAGCCCACCGAGAAGGCCCATGCCCAGTCCCTGGCCGCAGCCGTACGCGAGGCCGCGGAACGCCTGGCCGAGGCCGGTGTCCCCAGCCCCCGGGCCGACGCGGAGCTGCTGGCAGACCACCTCCTCAACGTCGGGCTGGGACGCCTCCGTGCCCTGATGCTCGGTGATACAGCCGCGCCCGCGGGCTACGCCGAGCTGGTGGCTGAACGCGTCCGCCGCACCCCGTTGCAGCACATCACCGGGGTGGCACACTTCCGCTACCTTGAGCTGGCGGTTGGTCCCGGCGTGTTCATCCCCCGGCCGGAAACCGAATCCGTGGTCCAGCTGGCCATCGACCATGTCAAGGGCATGCAGGCTCCCCGGATCGTGGACCTGGGCACCGGCTCGGGCGCCATCGCCGGCTCCGTCGCGCACGAGGTGCCCGGTGCCGACGTGCACGCGGTCGAGTTCAGCCCGTTTGCGCACGCCTGGGCGGCGAAGAACCTGGCACCCCTCGGCGTCAACCTCGTCCTGGGGGACCTGCGCAACGCGCTGCCGGAACTCAACGGAACAGTCGACGTCGTGATCTCCAACCCGCCGTACATCCCGGCCGCCGCCACCCCCAATGAACCCGAAGTGGCCCTGCACGACCCGCCCGAGGCGTTGTACGGCGGGGGAGCGGACGGCATGGAACTCCCGACGGCGGCAGCGGCCTCGGCTGCCCGGCTCCTGCGTCCCGGGGGCTACTTCGTCATGGAACACGCTGAAGTCCAGGCCGGCTGGATTGCCGCCATGCTCGACCGGACCGGCGCCTGGACAAGCATCAGTACGCACCTGGACCTCAACGGCAAGGAGCGCGCCACCAGCGCCGTGCTCGCGGACCAGGCCACACGGAATGAAAGAATGGGCCAGTGACCACAACCTACAACTGCACCATCGACGACGAGCGGGCACAGGGCCTGGAACACGCCCAGCGTGCCATCAGCGAAAAGAAGTGCGTGGTTCTGCCCACGGACACGGTCTACGGGATCGGCGCGGACGCATTCTCGCCGCACGCCGTCACCATGCTGCTGGTATCGAAAGGCCGCAGCCGGACCATGCCGCCGCCGGTCCTGATTCCGCGCATCAACGCACTGGACGGCCTGGCCACGGATGTGTCAGCCGACGCGCGCAAGCTCGCCGAAGCCTTTTGGCCCGGCGGCCTCACCCTGATCCTGCACGCCCAGCCCTCGCTCGACTGGGACCTCGGCGAGACAAAGGGCACCGTGGCGCTGCGGATGCCTGCTGACGAGGTAGCCCTGGAACTGCTGACCCTGACCGGCCCGCTCGCCGTCTCCTCTGCCAACCGCACCGGCCAGGCACCGGCGCAAACCGCGGCAGCGGCGCGCGAGCAGCTGGCTGACTCCGTCGAGGTGTACCTGGAGGGCGGCCCGCGTCCGCTTGAAGGTGAAGCCGGCGTCCCATCAACCATCGTGGACGCCACCGGCCCCATCCTCCGCGTGGTACGCAACGGGGCGGTCAGCCTCGACCGGTTGCGAGAGCACGTCCCCGGCGTCCTTGGGCTCGGCGAAATCCCGATGGCAGAGGAAGAACCGCAAGCCGAAGACGCCGGTGAACCGGACGCCAGTGTTGCGGGCAACCCCGACGCCGCTCCGGAAAACTGACATGCAGCCCAAAGTTGCCGTAGCAGCCGTCACCTTCGACCGCCACGAGGAGCTGGCCCTGCTGCTGCAAGGCCTGGCCGCCCAAACCGCTCCCATCCATTCCATCGCCCTGGTGGACTCCGGTACCGTCCCCGCCACGGACGTCGTCAACGCCGTGGGCGCGGACAACATCAACTACCTGCGCTCCGAAGCCAACCTCGGCGGCGCCGGCGGATTCGCCTACGCCATCCTGGCCGCCATGGCCAGCGGCGCAGAATGGATCTGGATGATGGACGACGACGGCCACCCGGAGGACGCCAGCTGCCTGGCTGAACTGCTCCGCACCGCCGACGAGCACCAGCTGGACATCATCAGCCCGCTGGTTGCCGCAACGGCAGATCCCAACCGGCTCTCCTTCAATTTCCGCATCAACGGCCTGCTGACCAATGACAGGTCCCGGCTCGCTCCCATGGGCTACCTCCCGGACATGGTGCACTTCTTCAACGGCGCCCTGATCCGGACCGAGGTCTTCTACAAGATCGGCATACCCGACGTGAAATTCTTCATCCGCGGGGACGAAGTGGACTTCCTGTCCCGGGTGAAAAAGGCAGGCCTGAAGTACGGCACCCTGGCCACCGTCGCCGTGCAGCACCCCGCCACGTGGACCGAGATGAAGCCGGTGTTCGGCGGCTTCATCACCCCCGTCATCCCGGAAGGCGAGTTCAAGCGCTACTGCTACTTCCGCAACCGCGGCTACCTGACCCGGAAATACCGCAACCTGCGCTGGTTCAGCGCCGACATCGTCGGTTTCCCGTACTACTTCCTGAAGACCGGTGACTTCAAGGGCCTCGCACACTGGTTCGGCGCCTACTCCACCGGCTTCCGCGGCAAGGGCTTCGGCTCGCCCGCGGAACTGATGCCCGCCAAGAGCTAGGCCGCCGTGGACAACCTGTACGCCGTCGTCGTCACGTTCAACCGTGCCGAATTCCTCCGCAACCTGCTCCGCTCCTTCACCGGGCCGGGCAGCGCTCCCGCGCAGGTCCTGGTCGTGGACAACGCCAGCACCGACCACACGGCCGACGTCGTGGCGCAGGCGATGTCCGCCGGCGGCCCGCCCATCCGGTACGAGAAGCTGGACCGGAACGTGGGCGGCGCCGGCGGATTTTCCCACGGCGTCCAACTCGCGCTGGAGTCGGGTGCCGAGTGGCTGTGGCTGATGGACGACGACGTCGAGGTCCTCCCCGGCGCCGTCGACGCCCTGGACAAATTCACGCCTGAGTATTCCTGCATGATCGGCCGCCGGTACGACGCCAACGGCAAGCCCTTCTTCTGGCAGCACCATTTCGTTGAATCGCTGGGCGTCTTCCTGCCGGTGTCCCGGGACGTGTTCAAGCATTCGAACGTGTTCCGCACCAACGTGGGGAATTTTGAGGGCATGCTGGTCAGGGCCTCGGTGGCCCGGGAGATCGGCCTGCCGGACCCGCGCTTCTTCATCACCTGGGACGACCTCATCTACGGCTGGCTCGCCGCGCAGCGGACCCAGGTGGTGTACGTGAATGCCTTCGTCATCAAGAAGGTCCGTGCCCAGCGGCAGGTGGACCTGGGACTGCGCCACCTAAACGATTCCTCCGACCTCAGCCGGCGCTACGTGATGCGCAACCGGGGACACGTGGCGCACTACCTGAAGGCGTACGGCAAGTACAACAGGGCCGGTTTCGCGGCCGGGACGGCGCTGACTTTCCTCAAGGAAATAGCCCGGCTGGTCCTGGTGGAACGCACCCTCAAGGGCTCCGGTGCGCTGTGGCGCGGATGGCGCGAATCACGCACGATCCTCTCGGACACCGAATGGAAACCCATGCCTCCAGTGCCCGCGCATCCGGGAAGTGGAAGCCGAAGAGATTAGTATCGTTCTAGGTCCCGACGCCGTCCGACGGTTTTGCGGCGGGGCATTTTGAAAAAGGCGCTGGCCGCCGTGGTAGTGGAAGTCGGTTGCATCTTCTGTTGAGTACAAAATCTGAAACGCGCGCACCCGCCGCCGTACGGGACGAGAAACCCGCCATCTGGATCTGGATCCAGATGTTCCTCGACTCCATGTCGTGGGTCGTGGCCATCGTCCTGGCGCTCCTGCTGCGCTATGAGATGGGCATCCGGGTGGAGCAGTTCGCCGGTGCCTTCGCCATCGCTGCCATCGCCGTCGTCGTCCAGATGCTGGCAGGATATTCCCTCGCCTTGTACCGGGGCCGCTATCCCTTCGGCAGCTTCCAGGAAGCCCGGGCACTGGTGTTCGTCACGGTCATCGTGGCCGCCTCCATCACCGCCAGCCTGCTGGTCCTCTATGAGGCCATCAACATCGGCCGCAGCGTGGGCCTCATCGCCTTCCCGTTCGCCTGTCTCTTCATGGGCGCCGCCCGCTACGCCAAGCGCCTTTACGCCGAAAGCAAGACCAGGCCCGGGGACGGGGCGCAAAACACGCTGGTCTACGGCGCGGGGTTCCTCGGCAACTCCCTGGTAACCCGGATGCTGCAGGACCCGGACTCGCCCTACTTCCCGGTAGGCCTGGTGGATGACGATCCCGCCAAGAAGCACCTGCGCCTTTCCGGTGTCCAGGTCCAGGGCCGCGGGGACGACCTCCCCGCCATCATCCGGCGCACGCGGGCAACCGTCCTGGTGGTGGCCTTCGCCAACGTCGAAGCGGGACTGGTACGCCGCATCTCCGACGCCGTGGCCGGGCTCAACGTCCGCGTCCTTGTCCTTCCCCCGCTGAGGGACATGCTCGGCAGCGGGGCGCCCGCAGGGTTCTCCGATTTCCGCGACGTGGCGGTCGAAGACCTGATCGGCCGGCGCCCCGTGGACATCAAGGTCGACGAGATTGCCGGTTACATCAAGGGCAAGCGGGTGCTGGTGACCGGCGCCGGCGGATCCATCGGCTCGGAACTCTGCCGCCAGATCGTGCAGTTCGAACCCTCGGAACTGATCATGCTGGACCACGACGAAACCGGGCTGCAGCAGACGCAGATTTCCATCACCGGCCGCGGCCTGCTGGCCGGCCGCGACACCGTCCTGGCCAACATCCGCGACGGCGAGGCCCTCCAGGAGATCTTCGCCGACCGGAAGCCCGAAGTGGTGTTCCACGCGGCAGCTCTCAAGCATGCTCCACTGCTCCAGCAGTACCCCGTGGAGGCGTGGAAAACGAACGTGTGCGGCACGTTGAACGTGCTGCGCGCTGCCCGCCGGGCAGGCGTCTCGAACTTCGTCAACATTTCCACCGACAAGGCCGCCAACCCCACCACCGCCCTCGGCCACTCCAAGCGGGTTGCCGAAAAACTGACCGCCTGGATGGCAGGGCAGACGCAAAAGAAGTTCGTCTCCGTCCGCTTCGGCAACGTCATGGGCAGCCGCGGCTCCATGCTGCCGCTCTTCACCGAACAGATTCGCGTTGGCGGTCCGGTCACGGTCACCGACCCCGATGTCACGCGCTTCTTCATGACCATTCCCGAGGCCTGCCAGCTGGTGATCCAGGCCGGTGCCATCGGTGCCGGCGGCGACGTCCTGATCCTTGACATGGGCGAACCGGTCCGGATCCTCGACGTGGCACAGCGCATGATCGCCATGTCCGGCAAGGACGTGGAGATCATCTACACCGGACTGCGGCCGGGGAGAAGCTGCACGAGGAACTGGTGGGCGCCGGGGAACTGGACAAACGCCCGCTGCACCCCAAGATTTCACACACCCGGGCCACCGAGCAGGATCCGGACAAGCTCGACCTCAACGTGTGGCTGGCCCGTTGTGAAGCGGAACAAGGCGTCAGCATCAGCGACATTCCCGACGACGAGGCCGATGACACGGGCGCCATCAGGGTTGCGTCATGATGCCGCTCCTGCTGGTGGCACTGGCAACCCTGCTGGCGAGCCTCCTCCTGCCGTTCGCGGTCAAGCCGTGGTTGGTCCGGATGGGCGTGGTGGACGTTCCCTCCGCCCGCTCATCGCACGTCAAGGCAACCATCCGGGGCATGGGGGTCGCCGCCGCGCTCGCAACCGTCATCGGCTACGCGGCAGCAGTCCTCCTGGGCGTGGTCACCGTTGACCGGTCCGTGGCCGCCGTCGTCCTGGCGATTATTGTGGCCTGCGCCGTAGTCGGCTGGGTCGAGGACTTGCGCGGCCTGTCCATCCGCGGCCGCGCAGCTGCCCAGCTCGGCATCGGGGCCGCCGGTTCCGTGGTCCTGATCCTGCTGACCGGCCAGTCGTTCTGGTGGCTGCCCCTCGCTGCGCTGGCGATCGCGGCGTACGTCAACATTGCCAACTTCATGGACGGCGTCAACGGTATTTCGGGCCTGCACGGGGTCACTGCCGGCGGGGCCTACGCGCTGGCCGGCACGCTGGCGGAACAACCGTGGCTCACGGCTGGCGGCGCCGTGCTCGCGATGTCCTTCCTCGGATTCCTGCCTTGGAACCTGGGCCGGGGTTCGGTCTTCCTGGGCGACGTCGGCAGCTACCTGCTCGGCGCATCCGTAGCCGCCCTCGCCGTAGCCGGCTTCCTTGGGGGTGTCTACGTGGAATACGTCCTCTCACCCATCCTGGTGTATGCCGCGGACACCGGCTACACACTGCTGCGGCGGATCAAGGCGGGGGAGCGCTGGTACGCATCCCACCGTGAGCACGTCTACCAGCGGCTCACGGACGTCGGCTTCTCGCACCTGCAGTCGGCTGCCGCCGTTACTGCCTGCACGGTCGCCGTCATCATCCTCGGCTTTGTCGCCGCCACCGCGTCGTTGCCGGTGGTGGCCCTGTGCGTGGCCGGCACCGTCCTGGTCCTCGTCGTGTACCTGGCCAGCCCGGACCTGATCGGCCGACGCCGCCGCAGGTCCAAAGTCACACGGCTGCCGGTGACCTAGCCATGTTCTATCTCGTGTAGAATTTAGGGGCAGCCCAAGCTGCTCCTCCACCCTTTACCTCCTGGCGCTGAGCCGTGGGGTGCCGACGATTGGGATCGAATGACCTCCAACGCCGAGTCCGGACCTGTGTCCGGCCATGGACACGTTGGCTCTTCGGGTCCCACTCGCTCGCTTTGGCTGAACCTGCTCAAGCGCAGTTCGATTGCCGCCACGGCCGGACTTGCGCTGTGCGCCATTCCTGCCGCGCTCCTCAACGGAGCAAGCGGGGCAGTTTCCAGTTTCCTCGGCGGCCTGCTGGTCATGCTGTTCTTCGGAATCAGCCTGCTGGTTGGCCACTTCGTGGGACGCCGCAATCCGTCCGGCGCGATCGGGGTGTTCGTAGCCACCTACTTCATCAAGGTGGTTGGCTTCGCGGTCGTCCTGTTCGTTGTCGGCGCTCCGGCTTGGCTGCACGGGCGCTGGTTCGTCATCGGCGCCGTGGTCGCCGTCGTTCTCTGGCAGACTGCCGAGATCCATGGCTTCAGCAAAGCCCGCCTCCAGATCTACAACGATCCGGCAGAGAAGGGAACCACCGATGCGTAACCCGAAGAAATCCGACGCGGCAGCAAACGCCAAGCGCCGATCCAGCGGCTCCGCACCCGGCGATTCCGAGGCTTCGAACGACGGCGGCTACAACGCTGGAATGGCGGTGTTCAGCTACATCATTGGCGGAATCATCGTCTGGAGTTTGATAGGGTGGGGACTGGATTACGTGTGGGGAACGCGCTGGATCGTGCTCGCAGGCGCTCTGCTTGGAGCCGTCGGAGGTTTTTACCTTTCCCATATGCATGGCCTTACCAGTTCTCGCACAAACGCTGGTGATCGCCATGCTGCCAGCGGGCCGTCCCAGGACGGCAACACTAATGCCAAATAATTTCACAGGGGGAACAGCAGGCTGTCAGGCTGCCGGACCCCGCCCAACGCCCAATGATGGACACTGCAGAGAGGAAACGCGTTGATCGCGCTTGCGCTCCCGGCCCAAGATTCAGGAGAGTTCACTCCTCCTGGAATTAACGAAATGCATTTGCCGGCAATCCTGCCGTGGGGTGCCGCAGAAGGATTCTCCAAGCAGATGCTGCTGGTCCTCCTCTCTGTCGTCTTTATCGCCGTCTTCTTCGTGCTCGCCGCACGCAAGCAGCAGCTGGTACCCGGCAAGCTCCAGTTCGCCGGCGAGGCCGCCTACGGCTTCGTCCGCAACGGAATCGCCAAGGACATCATCGGCGGCAGGGACTTCATCAAGTACGTCCCGCTGCTGTTCAGCCTGTTCTTCTTCATCCTGGTCAACAACATCTACGGCGCCATTCCGGTGTTCCAGCTCCCCACGTTCTCGCACGTGGGTGGAGCGTATGTGCTGGCCGGCCTGGTCTACGTGACCTGGATCGCCATCGGCATCAAGAAGAACGGCCTGCGCTACTTCAAGCTGGCCACCGTACCCTCCGGTGTTCCGTGGTACATCCTGCCGATCGTTATCCCGATCGAGATCATCTCCAACTTCGTTGTCCGGCCGGTGACGCACAGCCTTCGTCTGTTCGCGACCATGCTCGCCGGCCACCTCATCGTGATGATCGCGGGCTCCGGCATCGAGTACCTGATCATGCAGGAGAACTTCCTGCTCAAGGGCACGTCGGTCCTGGTCCTGGCCGGTGCGATCGCCATGTACATGCTTGAAGCCCTGATCATGGTCCTGCAGGCCTACGTCTTCACGCTGCTGACCGCGATCTACATCGAAGGCGCACTCCACGCCGACAGCCACTAGGCACGCCGGCGGGGCGCCACGTCCCTGACGGCACACTCAGAATTCCCCTCGCGGGGATGAAGCAACCCAAACAACCTGCCACACAAGTGGCATCTTGAAAGGAAAAAAAATGGAAGGCTCCATCAACGGCTCCCTCAACCTCATCGGCTATGGCCTCTCGGCTATCGGCGGTGGTATCGGTGTGGGTCTCGTGTTCGCTGCCTACATCAACGGCGTTGCGCGCCAGCCGGAAGCCCAGCGCGTCCTGCAGCCCATCGCATTCCTTGGCCTGGCGCTGACCGAAGCACTCGCCATCCTGGGCCTGGTCTTCGCTTTCGTTCTCAAGTAAACCCAGAGAACTTCAGCGAACATTCAGAACCGAGTAGATAAAGGACGGGTGAAATATGCATCAGCTGAACATCTCAGCCGCCGCTGAGGGCGACGTCAACCCCCTTGTTCCCAATGGCTGGGAAATGCTGGTTGTCTTCGTTGGCTTCGCCATCCTCTTTTTCATCGTGGTCAAGTACGTTGTCCCGATGTTCGAGAAGACCTTCGCCGAGCGTGCCGAGGCCATTGAAGGCGGCATCGCCAAGGCTGAAAAGGCCCAAGCTGAGGCGTCTGCTGCACTCGAAGAGTACAAGCAGCAGCTGACCGACGCCCGCACCGAAGCAAACCGCATCCGTGAGGAAGCCCGCGCCGAAGGTGCCCAGATCCTCGCGGATCTCAAGGAAAAGGCCGCAGCAGAGTCTGCCCGCATCACTGCGCAGGCCCACGCACAGATCGAATCAGAGCGCCAGGCGGCCGTTGTGTCCCTGCGCTCCGAGGTCGGCACCCTTGCCACCACCCTGGCAGGCCGCATCGTGGGCGAGTCCCTCGATGACGACGCCCGAGCAGCACGGGTCGTGGACCGTTTCCTGGCAGATCTGGAGTCCCAGAACGCAGGTGCAGCTAAATAATGGCAGGCGTATCGAGCGAATCGCTGGCAACAGCCCTGGCCGCCTTGGAAGCGAAGCTTCCGACCGCGTCGCTGCAGCTGGCAAAGGAACTCTTCGGAATTCTGGGAATGGTGGACAGCTCGGCTGGTTTGCGCCGTGCCCTGGCTGACCCCTCCCGCAGCGGCGACGAGAAATCGGCGCTGGTCAGGAAGCTGGTTGGCGGAAAAGTCTCCGCTGATGCGGCTGAAATCGCGGGCGGACTGGCCAGCTCACGCTGGGCATCGGCGCGCGACATCGGCGATGCACTCGAGACTCTTGCCGCAACGGTGGTCATTTCCGTTGCTGAAAACAAGTCGGCCGTTTCTGCCTCCGGAATCACTGGCCTGGAAGAGCTGGAAAACGATCTGTTTTCCTTCAACCAGGCTGTTGCCTCCAGCCACGAGGTACAACGTGCTCTGTCCGAACCGCAGGCCAGCGCGGCAGCCAAGGCTACCCTCGCGGAGCGGCTGGCGCCCGGCGCCAGCGAAGAAGCCCGGGTGCTCATCACCCAGGCCGTCAGCCAGCCCCGCGGCATCAAGCCCACCCGGCTGGTGGAAAGGTTTGCCGAACTGGCGGCCAAGCGGCAGCAGCGCTGGATTGCAACAGTCAGCGTGACCCGGCCGTTGTCGGAGACACAGCTGGCACGCCTCCAGGCGGGCATGAACGCACTGTACGGGCGGGAATTGAAGGTCAACGTCATTGTTGACCCGTCGCTCATTGGCGGAATCCGCGTCCAGGTGGGCGACGAGGTACTTGATGCCTCGGTCCTTACCCGGCTGGGAGAACTGCAACGCCAGCTGGCCGGCTAGCCGGACAAGCACAACCAAACTGATAGAAACCCCGGTCACCGTTTGCGGTGATCACAAACAGGAGAGCAGGGACTGCAGATGGCCGAATTGACCATCAACGCCGACGACGTCCGTAATGCGCTGAACGAGTTCGCGGCGTCCTACGAACCCGGGAACGCAGAGCGCGTAGAGGTCGGCCGCGTAACCACCGCAAGTGACGGCATCGCCCGTGTTGAGGGCCTTCCCTCGGTCATGGCGAACGAGCTGCTGCGCTTCGAGGACGGCACCCTGGGCCTGGCCCAGAACCTTGACGTCCGCGAGATCGGCGTCATCATCCTCGGTGACTTCACCGGCATCGAAGAAGGCCAGGAAGTCCACCGGACCGGGCAGGTTCTGTCCGTTCCCGTTGGCGACGCCTTCCTCGGCCGCGTTGTCGACCCGCTGGGCGTGCCCATCGACGACCTCGGCGAGATCAAGGCCGAGACCACCCGCGCGCTGGAGCTTCAGGCCCCCGGCGTTACCCAGCGTAAGTCGGTCCACGAACCGATGCAGACCGGCCTGAAGGCCATCGACGCGATGATCCCGATCGGCCGTGGCCAGCGCCAGCTGATCATTGGCGACCGCCAGACCGGCAAGTCCGCGATCGCGATCGACACCATCATCAACCAGAAGGCCAACTGGGCTTCCGGCGATGTCACCAAGCAGGTCCGCTGCATCTACGTCGCCATCGGCCAGAAGGCGTCCACGATTGCCGCCATCCGCCAGACCCTTGAGGACAACGGCGCGCTGGAGTACACCACCATCGTGGCTTCTCCCGCCTCTGACCCCGCAGGTTTCAAGTACCTGGCACCGTACGCCGGTTCGGCCATCGGCCAGCACTGGATGTACGGCGGCAAGCACGTCCTCATCGTGTTCGATGACCTGTCCAAGCAGGCCGAGGCCTACCGTGCAGTTTCCCTGCTGCTCCGCCGCCCGCCGGGACGCGAAGCCTACCCGGGTGACGTCTTCTACCTGCACTCCCGCCTGCTGGAGCGTTGTGCCAAGCTCTCCGACGAGCTCGGTGCCGGCTCCATGACGGGCCTGCCGCTGATCGAGACCAAGGCGAACGACGTCTCCGCCTACATCCCGACCAACGTCATCTCCATCACCGACGGCCAGATCTTCCTGCAGTCGGACCTCTTCAACGCCAACCAGCGGCCCGCTGTCGACGTTGGTGTCTCGGTGTCCCGCGTTGGCGGTGCCGCCCAGGTGAAGTCCATGAAGAAGGTCTCAGGTACTTTGAAGCTGGACCTGGCCCAGTACCGTGACATGCAGGCGTTCGCCATGTTTGCATCCGACCTGGATGCTGCATCACGCCAGCAGCTCACCCGTGGTGCCCGCCTGATGGAACTGCTGAAGCAGGGCCAGTACTCACCGTTCCCGGTCGAGGACCAGGTTGTATCCATCTGGGCCGGCACCAACGGCTACCTGGACGACGTTCCGGTCGAGGACATCAGCCGGTTCGAGGCTGAGTTCCTGGAGCACCTCCGCCACAAGTCCTCGATCCTGACCACGCTGGCACAGACCAACGTCCTGGACGACGACACCGTTGCAGCTCTGAAGTCCTCAATCGTGGACTTCAAGAAGGGCTTCTTCGGCGAGGGTGACAACCACCTGGTAGGCGCCGGCCACGAGGAGCACGACGCTATCTCCGAGGGCGAAGTCGACCAGGAAAAGATCGTCAAGCAGAAGCGCTAGTTCCGCACCGCCGGGTGTGCCGGGCCCCAAAGGCCCGGCACACCCGGCAACGGAATGTTAGGAAAGGATAAGTATGGGAGCCCAGATCCGGGTCTACCGCCAGAAGATCAGCTCGACCACGTCGATGCGCAAGATCTTCAAGGCGATGGAACTGATCGCTACCTCGCGCATCGGGAAGGCCCGTGCGCGCGTAGCAGCTTCACTGCCTTACGCGAACGCGATCACGCGCGCCGTTTCTGCTGTCGCCAGCCAAAGCGAAATCGACCACCCGCTGATCACTGAGCCGGAGCAGATCCGCCGTGCCGCAGTCCTGGTAATCACCTCGGATCGCGGCCTGGCAGGTTCGTACTCGGCCAGCGTCCTCAAGCAGGCGGAAGGTCTCGACGAGCTGCTCCGCGCCGAAGGCAAGGAAGTCAAGACCTATGTCGTGGGCCGCAAAGCCCAGGCGTACTTCGATTTCCGGAACCGCGAATACGCGCGGGTCTGGACCGGAGGAACCGACGCACCCGAGTTCGCTACTGCCCGTGAAATCGGCGCAGCGTTGCTGGCAGAATTCGCGACCGACTTCGAAGACGGCGGCGTGGACGAAATCCACGTTGTCTACACCCGCTTCAAGTCCATGGTCACCCAGGAGCCGACGGTCATCCGCCTGCTCCCGCTTGAAGTAGTGGAAGAGCAGGCTGAATCCGAGTCGGATCTCCTGCCGCTGTACGAGTTCGAACCGGAAGCGGAGCGTGTCCTTGACGCCTTGCTGCCGCGCTACATCGAATCCCGTATCTTCGCAGCCATGTTGCAGGCAGCAGCTTCCGAGCTCGCGGCCCGCCAGCGGGCGATGAAGTCCGCAGGCGACAACGCAACGGACCTGATCAAGAAGTACACGCGTCTGCGCAACACGGCCCGCCAGGCCGAGATCACGCAGGAACTCTCCGAGATTGTTGCCGGCGCGGACGCCCTCGCGTCCTAGCCTGCACTGCCCCGGTTCCGCGTAACCAGCACCACCACAGATAAACTTAACCCCACGCCATCTACTGAATGAAGTGAGAGAGATGACTGCCACTGCTACCGAACACGTAGCCGCAACGTCCGGTGCAACCGGCCGTATTGCGCGCGTAATCGGCCCGGTTGTCGACGTCGAATTCCCGGCTGACGCAATCCCGTCGATCTACAACGCCCTCACCACCGAGATCACGCTTAACGGTGAGACCAAGACCATCACGTTCGAGACCTCCCAGCACCTGGGCGACAACCTCGTGCGCGCCATCTCCCTGCAGGCAACCGACGGCCTGGTCCGCGGCACGTCCGTGGTGGACAGCGGCGCCCCGATCTCCGTGCCCGTCGGCGACGGAGTAAAGGGCCACATCTTCAACGTGCTGGGCCAGCCCCTTGACGTTGCGGAGTCGGAACTGGACATCAGCGAACGCTGGCCGATCCACCGCAAGGCCCCGAGCTTTGCTTCGCTCGAAGGCTCCACCGAGATGCTGGAGACCGGCATCAAGGTCATCGACCTCCTCACCCCCTACATCAAGGGTGGAAAGATCGGCCTCTTCGGCGGCGCCGGCGTGGGCAAGACCGTCCTGATCCAGGAAATGATCACCCGTGTTGCCCGCAACTTCGGTGGTACTTCCGTGTTCGCCGGTGTTGGCGAGCGTACCCGTGAAGGTAACGACCTCTGGGTTGAAATGGAAGAGGCAGGCGTCCTCAAGGACACCGCCCTTGTGTTCGGCCAGATGGATGAGCCGCCGGGAACGCGCCTGCGCGTGGCCCTGTCCGCCCTGACCATGGCGGAGTACTTCCGCGATGTCCAGAACCAGGACGTGCTGCTGTTCATCGACAACATCTTCCGCTTCACCCAGGCCGGCTCGGAGGTGTCGACCCTGCTGGGCCGCATGCCTTCAGCCGTGGGCTACCAGCCGAACCTGGCGGATGAGATGGGCCTCCTGCAGGAGCGCATCACCTCCACCAAGGGCCACTCCATCACCTCGATGCAGGCCATCTACGTTCCCGCAGATGACTACACCGACCCGGCACCGGCCACGACCTTCGCACACCTCGACGCGACCACGGAACTTTCCCGTGAAATCGCCTCCCGTGGTCTGTACCCGGCCGTTGACCCGCTGACGTCCACCTCCCGCATCCTGGATCCCCAGTACATCGGCAAGGACCACTACAACACGGCAGTCCGCGTGAAGCAGATCCTGCAGAAGAACAAGGAACTCCAGGACATCATCGCCATCCTCGGTGTCGATGAGCTCTCCGAAGAAGACAAGATCGTGGTGTCGCGTGCGCGCCGCATCCAGCAGTTCCTCTCGCAGAACACCTACACTGCCAAGCAGTTCACCGGTGTTGAGGGCTCCACGGTCTCCATCAAGGACACCGTTGAAGGCTTCTCGGCGATCTGCGACGGCGAACTCGACCACATCGCGGAGCAGGCGTTCTTCAACGTCGGTGGCCTCGATGACGTCGAGCGCCAGTGGGCCAAGATCCAGGAACAGACCAAGTAATATGGCTGAGCTTGAGGTTGAGATTGTCGCAGCGGACCACTTTGTGTGGTCCGGAGCGGCCAAGATGGTCAAGGCCCGCACCAGCGATGGTGAAATCGGAATCCTGCCCGGCCACTCGCCCCTGCTGGCGATCCTGGCCGAAGGTGAACTGGCCATCCAGCCAGTGACAGGGGACCGGATTGCGGTAGATGTTGACGGTGGGTTCTTCTCCGTGGACAACAACCGTGTGGTCATCGTTGCTGACAACGCCCAGCTGGGCGGCTCGGCTACCGCTGGGATCCGCTAGCACGACCTTGATGGACGCTCCGGGTATTTCGTTCATCGCACTGGCAGTCGTGTTCGGATTGCTGATTTTTGCACTGTGCCTTTCGGGGGTGCGCCGTTTCAATTTGCGGCGCGCCCTCGGCACGGTGGACGCCTCCATTTGCGTTGCTGGTAACAGCTGGCAAATGGGGGTTTGTCGTTATCAGGACAACGACCTTGAGTGGTTCCGGTTGATCTCACTGAGCGTCCGCCCGAAGTACACCTTCAAGCGCAGTTCGCTGGAGCTCTTGGGCAGGCGGAAGCCGACCGAGGCCGAAGCCGTCAAGGTCCAGCCGGATGTGGTTATCGTCGAACTCCGCTACGAGGGACAGGATCTGCACCTGGCCATGAAGTTCGACGCATACACGGGCCTTTCCTCCTGGCTCGAAGCCGGTCCGGTCATCGGCGTAGGGACCTGGCGCTAGCCACGTGGACTGGCTTTCAGACATTCGGCTTACGGACGGCCCCCTGTTTGGGACTGTCCTGGTATTGGGATTGGGCGGGGCGGCCTACCTCCTGGTACCACCTTCGCGCGCCTGGGAAACAGTGGACTTGCGGATCCGCGCCTGGGCAATCCGTGTGTTCATTGCCATCGCCTCAGCCGTCGTACTGGTGGCAACCGTCCATTGGGTCATGATCAACGTCCTTACCGTTTTTCCGGAGGACATCCCGGAGCCCGTTCTGCTGTGGTTCGTGCCAGGTGTTTCGGCAGTCATCCTGGGAATCCTGAGGCTGCCGCGGACCTCCTGGACCCATTACGGCAGCGGATTCGTCGCCGCGCTCCTGGTGGTGGCCCTCTCTACCCTCCAGATCAATGCCTACTTCGGCCTGAACCGGACTGTCAGCGACCTGCTGGGTACCGCTTTGGCCCGGATACCCGTGCTGGAACAGGAGCTCATGCGCCACCCCGGTGAATCCGATGGCGTGTCCCTCCAGGGCTGGAAGCCCGCCGGGGACCTGCCAGCCGGCGGTGTCCTGCGTAAGACAGCCATCCCGGGAACGCTGTCCGGGATGAGCAACCGCGATGCCTACATCTACCTCCCGCCGGCCTACTTCGCTGCCAACCGTCCCGCCCTGCCCGTGCTTGTCCTGGTGGCGGGCCAGCCCGGCGGTCCCGCGGACTGGCTGACCGGCGGTGCGATCCGCGGCCACATGGATTCGTTTGCCGCGGCGCACGGGGGAGTGGCCCCGGTGGTGGTCATTCCCGATCCCAACGGATCACAGTCCGCCAACACCATGTGCATGGACAGCAAGATCGCGAAAGCCGACACATACTTGTCGCAGGACGTGCCGCGGTGGATCAGTTCCACCCTGGCCGTTGACACCAACCACAGCCATTGGGCCGTGGGCGGGTTCTCCTTCGGCGGCACGTGCGCGATCCAAATGGGAACCAGGCACCCGGACGTCTACGCGGACGTACTGGGATTCTCCAGCGAAGCCGAGCCTGCCATCGCCAAGGAGCGGCAAAAGACCATCGACGCAGCCTTCCCCGGGAACCCGGACGAATTCATCAAGCAGACTCCACTGGAGATCATGAAACACCAACGCTTTGAGACCAGCGGCATGTACCTGACCGCAGGCCAGAACGATCCGGAGTTCGTGGGGAACCTCCATACGCTCGCCGCGGCGGCCAAGGATGCAGGCTTTACCGTGCAGGCCTACGAGGTTGAACGCACCGGACACTCGTGGGACACGTCTTCAAAGCGCTTTGGCGACGCCCTGGCATTCCTCGGCAGCCAATGGGGGCTGCAATGGTAAACACCACGAAACCGGACCGCACGGTGGCATTGATGTGGGCCTCCGTAGGCCGTCCTGCAGTGCACCAAACCCTTGACACCCTGAAATCCATGCCGTTCACCTTGGGTGTCGTAGCGGTGTTCCTGGTGGCGGCCGCCGCGACCGGAAGTTTCCTGGACGGCCCGCCGGAACAACTCCTGGGATTTGCCTCGGTCAGCGCTCCCGGCCTTCGTGCCGGGCAGTGGTGGACCCTTTTCACCAGCATGTTCTTTGCCACCAACCCGCTGGCCTACCTCACGGCGTCGTTGATGATCATCCTGCTGCTGGGCCTGGCCGAGCGCAGGCTGGGGCGCCGCGCCGCCGTCGGACTCTATTTTGGCGGGCAGTTCGCCGCAGTCACCGTCTTCCTCCTGGTCACGCAGGTGGCCGTGTACGTTGGGGACGGCTGGTTGGACCACATGGCGGGCGACATCCTGATCGGACCCTACGCCCCGGTCCTGACCGCCGGCCTGGCAGCCAGTGCCAGGATCACGCTGCTGTGGCAGCGCCGGCTCCGGACCGCTGTGTTGTCCGTATCGATCCTCCTGGTCCTCTACGTAGGACACGCGGAAACGGTGATCGGCCTGATCGGTGCCCTCCTCGGCCTCCTGGCGGGTTGGTGGATCCAGGGGGACCAGGGGCGGCTCCACCGGCACCGTTCCACCGGCCGCGAAACCAGGAACCTCCTGGCCCTGACGGTCGCGGTTTTTGCCGTGGGTCCGATCCTGACCGGGATTACACGGGCCCCCACCGGCCCGCTGGCACTGCTGCGCGACGTCGTCCTCAGCCCGATGCCCACCCTCAGCCAGTTGGTGTTCAACTGCGGGGCAACAGTGGACGCGTCCTGCCTGGAGACCGGCAGGGCCGGGTTTGCCGGGCCGTTCGGCCTGGCGCTGGCAGTGGTGCCGGTCATCCTGCTGCTGATCTGCGCGGACGGCATGCGCCGCGGCCGCCGCCTGGCCCTCAACATCGCCCTGGCCATCCAGCTGGCCGTGACGGCACTGGCGGCTGTCTACCTGGCCCTGTTCGCCCTGGTCCCGTCGCGCATTCAGGGCAACCACTCGACGCCCCTGTCATCGGCCTTCGCCCACGTGCTGCCCCTGGTCGTCGTCCCGCTGCTGCTGGCCGTGATCCTGTGGCTGAACCGCCGCCAGTTCCGTGTCCAGACGAGGCCCGGCGCACGGCGGACGCTCGCGACGCTCGTCTCGGGCACCTGGGTTACGTTGTCCGGCTCGTACGCGGTGGCCTGGTTCCTGGCCGGCGGACTTGCCCGGGACGGCGGTCTGCTGGGCCTCTTCGCCGAACTGGCGAGGCAGTACGTGCCGGTGCCGATTCCACAGAATTTTCGTCGGGTGTTCCCGGAACGGGACAGCGCCGAGGCAGTGCTGTTTGCCTACTCCGGTCCGGTGTTCTGGACCGTCGCCCTGGTGGCGGTGTCATGGGTGCTGCTGGGGCGGCATCACGGCCTCGGCTTCGGCCGGCAGGACCGGGACCGTGCCCGCGAGCTGCTTCACCAGGGCGGCGGACCGCTGTCCTGGATGGCCCTGTGGGAGCCCAACACGTATTGGTTCAGTCCGGACGGCGCCGGCGCCATGGCCTTCCAGCAGCACGGGACCGTGGCATTGACTTTGGGCGGAGCCATCGGCGACCGCCAGGCAGAGCAAAGGGTTACCGAAGGGTTCCTGGACTACTGCCGCACCCAGGCCCTGATCCCTGCGCTCTACTCCTGTGACGACACCCTGTGGCCGGTGCTGCGGGAGCGGGGCTTCTCGCGGGTGGCAGTGGCGCAGGAAACGCGGCTGAGGCTCAATGAGCTCGAGTTCAAGGGCAAGGAGTGGCAGAACGTTCGGACCGCCCTCAACAGGGCCGCAAAGCTCGGCGTCCACGCCGTGTGGGGTTCCTATCACTCACTGCCTGCGGCCCTGCGTTCCCGGCTCAATGAGGTATCGGAGGAATGGGCGGCGGGGAAGTCCGTTCCGGAAATGGGGTTCACGCTGGGGGGAGTGGACGAACTCGACGACGAGGAGGTCCTGTGCTGCCTGGCGGTGGACGGCAACGGCGCCGTGCACGGTGTGACCAGTTGGCTTCCCGTGTACGACGGCGGCCGGCTGGTCAGCAGGACGCTTGACGTCATGCGCCGCGGCAGCGAGGGATTCCCGGGCGTGATGGAGTTCCTGATTGCGTCCGCGGTCCTGGAGCTGAAGGATTCGGTGGACGTCATTTCCCTGTCCGGTTCTCCGCTGGCGAGCCGGCCGGAGGAGCAGGCCAGCGCGGGGGAGGACGCCGATGCAGGCACCGGCGCCACCGACGAGGGGGCGGAAAACCTGGTGCGCATCCTGGACCTGGTGGGCCACGCCCTGGAGCCGGTCTATGGCTTCCGCTCGCTGGCAGCGTTCAAGTCCCGGTTCAAGCCGGAGTACCGTGCGCTCTACCTGTATTACCAGGATCCGCTTCATTTGCCGGCCATTGGCAGGGCACTGACCCGGGCCTACCTTCCCGGCCTCTCGCTCGCCCAGGGAGCACGCCTGGTGGGCAAACTGGTCACCTGACCGCGGATACGGCCGGCGGCCGCCGGGCACCCCCGGCGCTCCCAACGTGCGCAAACGCAAATGATCCCCGGCATTCCTGCCGGGGATCATTTGCGTCGCTGGCGGCCGCCGAGCGGCCGCGCAGGGTGACTAGACGAGCGTTACGCCGGTAGCCTGGGGACCCTTGGCGCCCTGGCCGATCTCGAACTGAACGCGCTGGTTCTCGTCGAGGGTCTTGAAGCCGCCGGTCTGGATCTCGGAGTAGTGAACGAAGACATCGCCGTCGGAGTCATCCGGGGTGATGAAGCCGAAGCCCTTTTCAGCGTTGAACCACTTCACAGTTCCCTGTGCCATTTATTTCTCCTCATTGTGGAACTTTTTAAGCCGGCACACCTCGTGCCGACCTTGGTCACTCCGCGAGAAGAATCCTGGATTGCCTTGCCACAAAAGGTCCGGCGCTGCAGGAGCTTCGCGCTCGCAACATGTCTTGCGAGCATGAAAAACACCTACACAAAGACTGAGACCAGAATTTCATGCCCGTTCCCGCAGGTCAACGGCCCGAACACGAAAATGCATAAAATTTAGGTAAAAACCAGGTGACAATGATGCTCCGGCATTTCAGGCCAATTATTAGGTGCCCAAAGCAACGGGCCATCCGGTCAGAAAAGCCGCGATTCGCTGTCGTCCACACCGCGCATGGCGTCATAGTCCAGCGTCACGCAGGCGATGCCGCGGTCGTTGGCGAGCACTTTGGCTTGCGGCTTGATCTGCTGGGCCGCAAAGATGCCGCGGACCGGCGCCAGCAGGGGATCGCGGTTGAGCAGCTCCAGGTACCTCGTCAGCTGCTCCACACCGTCGATGTCGCCGCGCCGCTTCAGTTCCACGGCCACGGTGGCGCCGTCGGCGTCCCGTGCCAGGATGTCCACCGGTCCGATCGCGGTGAAGTACTCGCGCCGGATCAGGGAATATCCCTCGCCCAGCGTTTCAATCTGCTCGGCCAGGAGCCGCTGCAGGTCGGCTTCGACGCCGTCCTTGATCAGCCCGGGATCAACCCCGAGGTCGTGGGAGGACTCGGTGATCTTCTCGTGGATGTTGATGATGAGCCGGTCATCGGTCTTCGCCGACTGCACAGTCCATTGCTCCACCACGCCAAGTTCCAGGTCCACCTCGTCGGGGGATGAAACCCGCAGCGTGGCCGGCGGGCTCATCCAGTTCAGCGGCTTGTAGGAACCGCCGTCTGAATGCACCAGCACCGAACCGTCGGCCTTGACCAGCAGGAGCCTGGTGGCCAGGGGAAGGTGGGCTTTGAGCCGGCCAACGTAATCAACGGAGCAATGGGCTATGACGAGTCGCACGCCGTACAGACTACCGCGTGGAGCCGCATGGGCCATGCCGACGGCGGGCAGCCGGGAGGGCGTGGAGGCGCGGGCCGGCGGGCGGCTGGGGCAGAATGGAGGCATGCCGCGTTCGAACCGTCCCCGCCGTCCCGTATCCGGTAAGGGCGCTTCCGGCAGGGGAGCGGGGCGCAAGGGCCAGGAGGTCCCGGAACTCGACCTGGAACGGGCCCGGGCCGGCATCGCACGCCGCGAGAGCGCCCCGGACGGCGAATGGATGGTCCGCACCATGACGGCCAAAAACGCGGAGAAGACCTATATTTGCCCGGAGTGCTCCACGGCCGTCCTGCCCGGCGTCGCGCACCTGGTGGTCTGGAAGGACGACCACCTCTTCGGGGCGGCGGCCGGCCTCGCCGAACGGCGGCACTGGCACACCAACTGCTGGATGTCCCGCAGCTACCGGTACCGCTGACCGCCCGGGCGGCGCCGCCTGCGCACCCGGCCGTCCGGGCTTCGGCCACCCGCTGGTCGCTAAGCTGGAAACCATGACTTTTGATCCGGCGTCGTTCCACTTCACCCAAGCCCATGGTCCCGTTCCCATCCGTGCTTCCACGGTCCTGCCCGCCCGGCGGGAGAACATCGAGCTGCAGACCGAGGACGGCCACACCCTGGTGGGCGAACTGGCACTGCCGGAGAACGGCCCGGTCACCGCCACGCTGATTACCCTGCATCCGCTGCCCACGCACGGCGGATTCATGGATTCCCACGTGTTCCGCAAGGCCTCCTACCGCCTCCCTGCTCTGGCGGGCATCGCCGTCCTCCGGTTCAACACCCGCGGCACGGCCTCACCCCGCGGCACCAGCAGCGGCGCCTTCGAGGAAGGCCTTGGGGAACGGTACGACGTCGAAGCGGCTGTTCGTTTCGCCGTCGACCGCGGGCTGCCCAACCGGTGGCTGGTGGGCTGGTCATTTGGAACGGAACTGGCGCTGATGTACGGCGCCGTGGAGCCGGTGGCCGGCCGGATCGAGGGTGCGGTGCTGCTTTCGCCCCCGCTGCACCGGGCCACGGACAAGCACCTGCAGCAATGGGCCGAATCCGGAAAGCCCCTCACCCTCCTGGTGCCGGAGCACGATGACTTCCTCCAGCCGGCCGAGGCCGCCGAGCGCTTCAGCCTGGTGCCCCAGGCGGACGTCGTGGGCGTGGCCGGCGCCAAGCACCTGTGGGTGGGCGAGAAGTACGCCGCGCGGGTCTTGAACGACATCGTCGCCCGGGTCAGTCCGGAGGGATCAGGAACGCCGCTTCCGCAGGAATGGGATGGCCCGACGGCGACCGCCACGTCCTGAGGCCGCGTCCAGCCGGTTCCCCACCCGGAACGCGGCGGCGTCCGCTAGTGCTGGTCCTGGCGCGCGATGTAGATTTCGCGGAGCAGGAGCAGCACGGCGGCCGCGGTGGGGATTGCAATCAGGGCGCCCAGGACACCCAGCAGGCTGCCGCCGGCGATGACCGAGATCACCGCCACTGCGCCCGGGACCGCCACCGCCTTCTGCATGATGCGCGGCGAGATGAAGTAGGCCTCGAACTGCAGGTAGGCGAAGTAGCAGATCGCGTAGACCGCGGCTGTCTGCCAGCCCTGCGTGAGTGACACCAGGGTTACCACGATGCCCGCGATCATGCCGCCCACCAGCGGGATGAAGGCGAGCAGCACCACCACGAACGCCAGCAGCAGGGCGAACGGTACGCCGACAACGGACATCACGATGAAGGCGAAGGTGGCGTTGAGCAAGGCGACGCAGGCCTGGCCGATGACGTAGTTGCCCACCGACCGGGTGATTTCCTCCGAGAGGGCCGCCACCCGCTTCCGGCGGGATCGCGGCGCCAGGCGGTAGCCCCACTTCTTCATGGCCGGCAGCGCCGCCAGGAAATACAGGCTCAGCACCAGCACGATGAGGGTGCCGAAAAGGCTGTTGGCAAGGGTTGAACCAAATCCGACGACCCCGCCGAAGATTCCGCCCATGGCTGCCGGATCATTGACGAACTTGTTCAGTTCCTCTGTGATGCGGTCCCTGACCCCGAACTGGTCATCGACGCTGCGGAAGAAATCAGAATCCATGAAGTTGCGGACCCAGTCCGGTGCCTGGCGCACGATTTCGGAGACCTGCTCAACGATCGTGGGGATCAGGGTGGCGAAAAATCCGACGACGGCGCCCATCAGCACGGCCACCGAAACGAGGATTCCGGCGGGCCGGGGAATCTTCCGGTTCTCCAGCCAGCCCACCACCGGTTCCAGGCCCAGGGCGATGAACAGCGCGGCAACAATCCAGAGCAACAGTTGCGTGGTGTGGGATCCGATCCAGTACACCAGCAGGGCCAGCCCAACGCCGACCGTTCCCATGAATCCCATGTACAACGGATGCTGGGGCGACATCCGCGGCCCGGGGTGCCCGAACTGCGGCTCGTCCTCGCCGTCGTGCTCCAGCTCAGGAGCCTGGCTGCCGAACTCCGGCGGCATCTCGAACCGAAGCCGGGGCTGGGCGCCGGGCAGCGGCTGGCGGAGCCTGCGGACCACCTGGCCGAGGGCCCCTGCGGCGCCGCCCCGCCGTCGGGCCGCTGCCATGGCCTGCGGAGCCGGGACCGGGACAGCCCTGCCCGGATCCCCGTAATTTTCGGCTGCCGGGGAGGACGGGTCCGTCTTGTCAGTCACTGGTTTTTGGGGCCTGTTCCGTGTGTGGCACCGTGTTCGCGGGCCGGTGTGATGATCATCGCAAACACTATCAGCAGGCTTGTGAGCAACAGTCGAGGCGCCGCCGGCGGACCCCGGGACTGCCGGCTTGGACCCCGGATTCGGGGCCCCTGGTAACAAAAAGGTTACTATTGAAGGTAAACCCCCGCTGATGATAGGTGTTTCCCTTGCGTTTAAAGACTGCAGCCGCACTTGTGCTGCTCGGCCTCCTGACACTTTTGGCCGGCATCGGCCAGAGAACCATCTGGGCTCCATCCGAGACGTTCACCGCGTCCCTGCCGGCCGACGCCGCCGCGGCCCCGCTGACTGTCATTGACCAGAAGCTGCGCACCCTGCACGGCGGAACCGTCAAGATCTCGGTCCAGGGCGACGGCAACTTCATGCTGGCAACGGGCCGGCCCGACGACGTTGACGCGTGGGTCGGCAAGACCGCCCACAACACCATCAACGGGGTATCCGAGGACGGAAAGTCCCTGCAGGTTGAGCATGCCGACGGCGACGCCACGGCGCCCAACCCGGCGGGCTCGGACCTCTGGGCGTCGACTGAGAATGCCAGCGGCCAGCTGGACTACACCTGGACTCCGCCGGCTGACGGCGACTGGAGCCTCCTGCTGGCCGCCGACGGCACCAAGGCGGCACCCGCATCGGTGTCCATGACCTTCCCGAACGACACGTCCACCCCGTGGGCCGTTCCGCTGATGGTCATCGGCGGACTGCTGATGGTGGGCGGCGTCGTGCTGGCCTTGGTGTCCGCACGGACCAAGGACGGCGAGGGCCGCGACGGCGGCGGCAGCGGCTACGCCCGGCGGGCCCGCGCCCGTTCGCAGGCGCAGTCTCCCACCAAGGCCACCATGGTGGCCGCGGGTGTGGCGGCGGTGGTCCTGGCGGGATCCGGCACCGCAGCGCAGGCGGCAAGCCCCAGCCCGCAGCCGTCGGGCAGTGCGTCGTCACCGGCGGCCAAGGACGGCACCGGTTCACCGGTCCTCCTCGAAGCCCAGTTCCGGCGCATCCTGGAGCAGGTCTCGAGCGCCACCGACGCCGGGGACGCCGCCAAGGATGCGGCGAAGCTTGCCGACCGCGTGGCCGGACCCGAACTGGAAATCCGGACCCAGAACTACAAGATCCGTTCCCAGGTCGGCTCGTACGAGCCCCGTATGCCTGTCCGCTCCACCAAGCTGCTGACCACCGTGATCACCAGCGGCCGCGACTGGCCGCGGCAGGTGCTCGCCGTGACCCAGGGCGACGGCAACGTCGTCCCGCAAATCCTGACGCTGGTCCAGCAGTCCCCGCGTGAGAACTACAAGCTGATGGAGACCACCCCCCTCCAGCCGGGCACCACGTTCCCCACCATCGGCCGCAGCGGTACGCAGACCCTGGCGGCCTCGGACAAGTCCGGGCTGCTTTACAGCGGCGAGGAAGCCATGTCCGGCCTGGCCGACAGGCTCACCTCGGCGGACTCGCCTTTCAAGGACAAGCTGGTGGAGGGCTCGTCCTCGCCGTACATCGCTGACACCCTGTCCTACCAGGCAGAGGTGGTGAAGGCCGGCGAGAACGGCAACTTCTCCTTCACCCACAAGGTGGTGCCGGAAAGCACAGTGGTTTTCCGTACCTCCGATGGCGGGGCACTCGTCCTGGGCCGCATCAACTTCGGCTTCGAGGGCACCCCCAAGGCTGCCGGTGACAAGCTCAGCATCGGCGACGACGCGGCGGCCCTTGCCGGCGGCAAGGAAACCAGCACCGGCATGGTCTTGAGCTTCGCCGAATCCATGGCGGTCTACGTGCCGCCGGCAGGATCGACGGACCCGATGAAGCTCGTTGCCGCCACCCGCGGCCTGGTGGGGGCCAGCTTCAAGTAGGCCCCTGACCGTATTACCACCGGCAGCGGCCGGAGTGGCTAGAGTGGGAAACATGAGTTCGCCAGCTTCCCGCCCAGTCCCTCCTGCCGCTGCCAGCCTGCTTAACTTGCGCGGCGCCGTCGACCTTTCCTCGCTGAAGCGGCCCGCAGCTTCCGCTGCACCGTCCGGCCCCGCAGCCGGCTCAGGCCCGGCGCCTGGCCAGGAGGCAACGGAAGGCGGCCCGGAGCTCACGGTCAACGTCACCGAAGCGAACTTCCAGCAGCTCGTTGAACTCTCCGCCCAGGTTCCGGTCGTGTTTGCCCTGTGGGCCTCCTACTCACCGGAATCCGGAAGGATGCTGGAAACCCTCGAACGCGTGGTTGCCTCCTTCGGCGGCCGCCTGGTCCTGGGCGCCGCGGACATCGAAGCCTTCCCGCAGCTGGCCCAGGCCTTCCAGGTACAGGCCGTCCCCACCGCCGTCGCCGTGCTCAAGGGGCAGCCGGTGCCGCTCTTCCAAGGCGCCGCGGACGAACAGCAGGTGCGCAGCCTGTTCGATGAACTCCTCAAGGTGGCAGCAGCCAACGGCGTGACCGGCAGCCTCGACGGCGGACCGGCCGGAGAGCAGGAACCCGCGCCGCTTCCGCCGCTGCACCAGGCCGCTTTCGATGCCATCGAAGCCGGCGACTACGCCGCCGCCGCGGAGGCCTACCGCCAGGCCTTGCGGGAAATGCCCTCGGACCACGAGGCGAAAGCCGGGCTGGCGCAGGTGGAATTGATGGACCGGCTGCAGCCGCTCTCCGCCCAGGACAGCGAGGCCCTCCGCGCCCGGGCGGCGAACGAACCTGACAACCTTGACGCGCAGCTGGCGGTGGCGGACCTGGACGTGGCGGGCGGCCACGTGGAGGATGCCCTGAACCGCCTGGTGGCGTTCATCGGCAGGAACTTTGGCCCCGAGCGGGAAACGGTCCGCGTCCGGCTGCTGGAACTGTTCGACGTCGTGGGCGCCGGAGACGAGCGCGTCGCCAAGGCGCGCCAGGCTCTCGCACGGGTGCTGTTCTAGTGCCTGCCCTGTTCCAGCCGCTGGCCTTGAGGTCGCTCGAGCTGCAGCATCGGGGCTGGGTTTCGCCCATGTGCCAGTACAGCTGCGATCCCGACGACGGCCCGGGGGTTCCGAATGACTGGCACTTGGTGCACTTGGGGGCGTTTGCGACGGGCGGCGCGGCGCTGATCCTCACCGAAGCGGCAGCCGTCAACGCCGAGGGCCGCATCAGCCCCCGCGACGCCGGGCTGTACAACGATGAGCAGGCCGGAGCCTGGCGGCGGATCACGTCGTTCGTCCACCGGAACGGGGCCGCCGATGCCAAGATCGGCGTCCAGCTGGCCCACGCCGGCCGGAAGGCGTCCACCTATTGGCCGTTCTCCGGCAAGCAGGGCAGTGTCCCGGCCTCGGACGGCGGCTGGCCGGCCTTGGGGCCGTCCGAAACCGCCTTCGATGGGTACGCCGCCCCCGCGGCCATGACCGTCGAGCACATCCGCGGTGTCATTTCCGACTTCGCCGCCGCGGCGGTCCGCGCCGTGGACGCAGGCTTTGACACCGTGGAGATCCACGCCGCGCACGGCTACCTCCTGCACCAGTTCCAGAGCCCGCTGATCAACGAACGCGGCGACGAGTGGGGCGGTGACGAAGCCGGCCGGAACCGTCTGACCATGGCGGTGATCGACGCCGTCCGAGCCGTCATTCCGGATTCCATGCCCTTGCTGCTCCGGATCTCGGCCACTGACTGGGCGCCCGGCGGGGTGGACCTGGCCGCTTCGGTCCGCCTGGCCCGTGAGGCTGCCGCCCACGGCGTGGACCTGGTGGACGTCTCCAGCGGCGGGGCGGTGGCGCATCAGCAGATCAAACCGGGCCTGGGCTACCAGACAGGATTCTCCGCGGCCATCCGGCAGGAGGCGCACGTGGCCACGGGGGCGGTGGGACTCCTTACCACCCCGGGCCAGGCGGAGCACGCCATTGCCACCGGACAGGCAGACGGGGTCTTCATCGCCCGGGCGGCCCTCCGGGACCCGCACTGGTGGCTGCGCGCAGCCTTCGAACTCGGCTACGACATCACCTGGCCCCCGCAGTACGAGCGCGCTGTGCCGCGGCGTTCCTTCTGATGGCCGCCTGAGCCCATGGACAACCGGCAGCCGGACCAGGGCCTGTCCTCCGTTGACCGCGCGCTCGAAGCGGGCATCCGTGGGCTGCTGGCGTCACGCGCCGCGACGTCCAGCATCTGCCCGTCCGACGCCGCCCGCGCGGTTGGCGGGGCGGACTGGCGGGAGCTGATGGAGGCTGCCCGCCAGGCCGCGCGCCGGCTGGTGGAAGCGGGCGAGGTGGAGGTCACCCAAGGCGGTGCCGTCGTGGATCCGGCGGCAGCCAAGGGCCCTATCCGCATCCGCAGGGCCCGGCCAGCGTAAACGGTCCGGAGCGGGTCAGCCCAGCAGGTCATCCACATAGCACCAGCGCCACTGTTCGCCCGGTTCGATGCTGCGCATGACGGGGTGCCCGGTCTCCTTGAAGTGGCGGCTGGCGTGCCGTCCGGCGGACGAGTCGCAGCAGCCCACCTGGCCGCATGCCAGGCACATGCGCAGGTGCACCGGTGTGGTCCCCTCCCGTTCACAACCCGCACAGGCAGGGTTGTCGGGGACCGGGGACAGCATGGCCGCCGTCAGGTGGTCGCAGACGCCCCCGGGTTGGGCCAATCCCTCGCCGCCGCCGGCGTCCGTGGCGGAATCGAGTTCGTTGAGGGACGCGTCCAGCATGGACTCTTCGATGTCCAGCCGTTCAAGGACTTCGCTGAGGACTTCATGGGCGAAGTCGCCGCCGCGGCGCAGCTCCAGGACCTTGTCCCGTTCGGCTTCCAGCATGGCCATCCGCAGCTGGGCGTAGCGCTGGCTGGGCGTGGTGGATTCCGCCCCGGGCCGGCCCAGGCGTTCCCAGGCGGCCAGGCCCCGCTCCTGCGTCCGCCGCCGCAACATGTCCATGACTTCCGGGGGATCGCTCTCGCGCCGCAGCTGGTCCAGGCGTTCCATTCCCGCGGCGGTGGTCAGCTGCATCAGTGAGGCCTGGTTCAACGCATCTTCCCGCCTGTCCGGTCCGGGCAAACCCAGGGCCCGGACCAGGGGAGGCAGCGTGAATCCCTGCAGCACCAGGGTGCCGGCCACCACCACCATGGCCGCCAGGACCAGCACGTTGCGGTGCTCCAGGTCACCGGGCAGCGTCAGGACGGCGGCCAGCGTGACCACACCGCGCATGCCCGCCCAGGACACGATGGCCGGAAATTGCCAGGGCGGAGCCGGGTCCGCCCGCCGTACAGAGGGGATCAGGCGCGGCAGGTAGGTGGCGGGGAAAACCCAAACCGGGCGCAGCACCAGGACAGCCAGCAGGATCACGGCGCAGCCGAGCCACACGCGGCCGGCACCCAGGGAGTCGTCCTGGACGCTGTCGATAATGGTCCGGACCTGCAGGCCGATCAGCAGGAACACCGCATTCTCCAGGAGGAACTGCACGGTGTCCCAGTTGCTCCGGGCACTTTGCCGGGCTGCACCGTTGGGCATCGAGGGCGCCTTGGTGCCCATGACCAGGCCGGTGACGACGACGGCGAGCACCCCCGATGCGTGGATGGCTTCGGCAGGGAGGAACGCAACGAACGGTGCCATCAGCGACGCCGAGGTGTTGATGGCGACGTTGCTGATCCGTTTCCGGATTTCGGTGAGGAGGTATGCAGCGGCGAGGCCCACCACCAGTCCGCCGCCGGCGGCAAGCACGAAGCCTCCGGCCACGTCCAGGGCTGAGACGGAGCCGGCGATGGCCGCGACGGCGGCCCGGAGGCAGACCAGTGCGGTGGCGTCGTTGAGCAGCGATTCGCCCTCAAGGATGTTGACGATCCGCCGGGGCATGCCCACCTTCCGGGCGATAGCGGTGGCCGCCACCGCGTCCGGTGGTGCCACCACTGCGCCCAGCGCTATGGCGGCGGCCGGCGGGATTTCCGGGAACAGCAACCACACCACCAGCCCGACGGCCAGGGTGCCGAAAATGACGTAGCCCACGGACAGGAGGCCAATGGACCGGCGGTTCGACTTGAAGTCGAACAGTGATGTCCGGAACGCCGCCGCATACAGCAGTGGCGGCAGCAGGCCCACCAGCACCAGTTCGGGATTCAGCTCAACGGGCGGAATGAAAGGCAGGAACGAGCCCGCCACGCCGGCCAGGACCAGAAGCAGCGGCACGGGGATATTGAATCTGCGGCCGATGGCGCTGCCGGCGCACACCACCGCGACGATCACCAGCAGGCCGAGCGCAATGTCCATGACGATAGTCTCGCACCCCGCACAGCTCCCTTCCGCGGGCTAGGCTGGCACCATGACTGCTCCGCTCCCTGACCAGGTGCCGAATTCCGGGCCCATCCCGGCCCTGTCCATCCGCGGGCTGGCCAAGAGGTTCGGCGGAAAGATCGCGGTGGACGGCATTAGCCTGGAGGTGCCCGCCGGCTCCTTCTTCGGCATCGTCGGTCCCAACGGCGCGGGTAAAACCACCACCTTGTCCATGGCCACGGGGCTGTTGCGCCCTGACTTTGGCACCGCCGTGGTCCACGGGGTGGATGTCTGGCAGCATCCGCTGGAGGCAAAGCGGTTGATGGGAATCCTGCCCGACGGTGTCCGCCTCTTCGACCGGCTCACCGGCGAGCAGCTCATCACCTACGCCGGGTTGCTGCGCGGTATGGACAAGGCTGTGGTGGCGGCCCGGGTGGCGGATCTCCTCGCGGCAATGGACCTGACCCAGGACGCCGGGACGTTGGTGGTGGACTATTCCGCCGGCATGACCAAGAAGATCGCCCTTGCCTCCGCCATGATCCACGCCCCGCGGGTCCTGGTCCTGGACGAACCCTTCGAAGCAGTGGACCCGGTCTCCGCCGCGAACATCCGCTCCATCCTGGACCGGTACGTGGCTTCCGGGGGCACCGTCATCGTCTCCAGCCACGTGATGGACCTGGTACAGCGCATGTGCGACCACGTGGCCGTGGTGGCCCGTGGCCGGGTCCTGTCCGCAGGGACGGTGGACGAGGTCCGGGCCGGCGCTTCCCTGGAGGACCGGTTCGTCCAGCTCGTGGGCGGGCACAGCCACACGGAAGGGCTCGAATGGTTGCGCACCTCCTGAGGCTCAAGCTCACGCTGCTGCGAAACGGACTGCGCCGCAGCCCCTGGCAGCTGGTGGGTATGGCCATTGCAGGGCTCTACGCGCTGGGCTTGGTGGCCACGCTCGTCATCGCCCTGGTCCTGCTGCGGAACGCCGGCACCGCAACCGCCCACACGGCGGTGGTGCTGGGCGGTTCCGCCGCCGTGCTCGGCTGGGGCGTCATCCCGGTGGTGGCCTCCGCCACGGACATGACCTTGGATCCGGCACGCTTCACGACCTTCGCCATTCCCATGAAGCAGCTGCTGGCAGGCCTTGCCCTTGGCGGCCTGATCGGCATCCCGGGTGTTGCCACCACCCTGGTCGCCCTGGCCACGGTAGCCACCTGGTCCCGCGGTGTCCTGCCGGCGCTCGCGGCCCTCGTGGGCGCGTGCCTGGGAATCATGACGTGCATCGTGCTGGCAAAGGTTGTCACCACCGCCACGGCGAGCCTCGCCGCGTCCAGGCGGTTCAAGGACATCAGCGCCATCGCCTTCATGGTTCCCCTGGTCCTGCTCGGGCCTATCGTGGCGGCCCTAGGCCGCGGGGTGTCTGCCTCCACGGGATTCCTGCCGGATTTCGCCGGGACCCTGTCCTGGACCCCGCTGGGCGCGCCCTGGGCGCTCGGCGGTGACGTCGCTGCCGGCCGGCCGGGCGCGGCTGCCGTGAAGCTGCTGGTGTCGGTGGCGGTCCTGGCCGGCCTGGCCTGGTGCTGGAAGCTGCTGCTGGAGAGGGCCCTCGTCACCCCGCCCTACGCCGGTGCCGGTAAACGGAAAGGCGGCCGCCTTGGGCTGCTCGGGGTCATTCCGCCCACCCCGGCAGGCGCCGTGATGGCTCGGTCCCTCACTTACTGGCTCCGGGACCCGCGGTATTCCGGTTCCCTCGTGGTGATCCCACTGCTTCCCGTGATCATGCTGTTCCAGGGTGCGCAGACAGGCCAGTACGGGGGACTGGCCTTCCTTGCCCCGGTCTCGGCGTTCATCCTTGCCTGGTCCATCTCCGCCGACGTGTCCTATGACAACACCGCGTTCGCCCTGCACGTGGCCACCGGGGTCCGCGGCGTGGCGGACCGGCTGGGACGGTCCCTCGCGTGCCTGGCATTCGCCCTGCCGGTGGTCCTGGTGTTCGCGGTGGGGGCTGCGGCGCTGACCCGCGACTGGGCTGCGCTGCCCGGCCAGCTGGGGCTCAGCCTGGGGATCCTCTTCAGCGGCCTCGGCTTGTCTTCGGTGGTATCTGCCCGGTACACAGTCACGGTTCCGCTGCCCGGCGACAGCCCGTTCAAGAAGCCGCCCGGGAACGTCGGCCAGACCCTCGCCGTGCAGTTTGTGGGAATGCTGGTCCTTATGGTCCTGGTGCTCCCCGAGGCAGCCCTGCTGGTGGCACAGGCCGTGACGGGCAGGGCCCTGTTCGGGTGGATCAACCTGGCCGTCGGCCTCATCCTGGGCCTGGTCCTGTTCGTGGCCGGTGTCCGCCTGGGCGGCAAATGGCTTGACGCCAGGGGACCGGAACTCCTGGCGCAGGTTTCCATCAACCGCTGACAAACCAGGGAGGAAAGAGCATGGAAGTCGTCATCCTCGGCAGCGGCAGGCAAGCCGGAAGGCTCGCGGCCGACGCCATCGAGAAACTGGTCCGGCGCAAACCGGATGCGGTGCTTGGCCTCGCCACCGGCTCCTCACCGCTGCCGGTCTATGACGAACTCGCTGCCCGGCACCTCCAGGGCCTGGACTTCAGCAGGTCTTCCGGGTTCGCGCTGGACGAGTACGTGGGCCTGCCCGCCGGCCACCCTGAGTCGTACCGGGAGGTGATCCGCCGGGAATTCACCAACCGGGTGAACATCGCGCCGGAAAACGTCCACGGACCGGACGGAACCGCCGAGGACATCCCGGCAGCCTGCGCCGCGTACGAGCAGGCCATCGCCGCGGCCGGTGGCGTGGACCTGCAGCTGCTGGGTGTGGGGACGGACGGCCACATCGGTTTCAACGAACCGGGCTCGTCCTTTGCCTCACGGACCAGGATCAAAAGCCTGATCGAACAGACGCGCCGGGACAACGCCAGGTTCTTCAACAGCCTTGCCGAGGTCCCGCACCACGTGTTGACCCAGGGCCTGGGCACCATCATGGCAGCGCGGCATGTGATCCTCCTCGCCACCGGTGCGCAAAAGGCCAAAGCCGTTCGCGACTTCGTGGAAGGCCCGGTGGCGGCCATCTGCCCGGCCTCCATCCTGCAGTTCCACCCGCATGCCACGGTCCTGCTGGACGAGGCCGCGGCGTCCGCGCTGAAACTCGCGGATTTCTACCGCCACACCTATGAGAACAAGCCCGGCTGGCAGGGGTTGTAGGCCGTGTACCCGCCGTCGCGCGCCTGCCTGAAAGTGACGGCAACGGCCCCTGCCGCACCCCGGCGCGGGCGTGCCGCCGTCGAACGCCCGGCCACCGGAAAGGCTAAGATGGATGCCATGACTAGCATGACGGACCCTCTCGAAAACGACCCGATGCGCGAGCTTTCCGGGGCTGGAACGTCCACGGCCACCATTGAGCGCGAGGAAGTGCGCCAAGAGGTGGAACCGGGCGACCGGGAGCGCTTTGCCCACTATGTGCGCAAGGAAAAGATCATGGAGTCCGCGATGACGGGAGAGCCCGTCATCGCGCTGTGCGGCAAAGTCTGGACGCCGGGCCGGGACCCGCAGAAATTCCCGGTGTGCCCTGAGTGCAAGGAAGTCTATGAGGGCCTCCGGCCGGGCAACGACGGCGGGAAGGGTCCGGGCGACTCGGGCAACAACAAGTAGTGACGGAGACGCTCTTTGGCGGCCCCACCCTGCCTCCGGCTTATCCGGAACGAGCAGCCTGGGGAACCGCGCCCAAACTCCGTGCCTGGCAGCAGGAAGCACTCGACCTCTACTTGGCGAAAAGTCCCCGCGACTTCCTTGCGGTGGCAACCCCCGGCGCCGGTAAGACCACCTTCGCGCTCCGGATCGCCTCGACGCTGATCGATTCCGGTGCCGTGAACCGGGTGACCATCGTGGCGCCCACCGACCACCTGAAGCGGCAGTGGGCTGACGCCGCCGCCAAGGTGGGCATCGCCATCGATCCCAACTTCAAGAATTCCGACGGACAGCACGGCCGCGGATTCATCGGTGTCGCGGTCACGTATGCGCAGGTGGCCAGCAAACCCATGCTGCACCGCGCCAAGACCGAGGCCGCCCGGACGCTGGTGATCCTCGACGAGATCCATCACGGCGGCGAAGCCCTGTCCTGGGGCGATGGCCTCCGCGAGGCGTTCGATCCGGCGGTGCGGCGGCTGTCCCTGACCGGAACACCCTTCCGTTCGGACACCTCGCCCATCCCGTTCGTGGAGTATGCGGAGGACCGGGAAGGCATCCGCCGCTCCAAGGCGGATTACACCTATGGGTACGGCAACGCCCTGCGGGACCACGTGGTCCGGCCGGTGATGTTCATGGCCTACTCCGGCCAGATGCGCTGGCGCACCAGTGCGGGCGAAGAGATGGCCGCCTCGCTAGGTGAGGCGGCAGTCACCAAGGACATCACCAGCCATGCCTGGCGGACCGCCCTGAATCCGGCGGGGGAGTGGATCCCCGCTGTCCTGGCCGGTGCGGACAAGCGGCTCAGCGAGGTCCGGCGCACCGTACCGGACGCCGGCGGACTGGTCATCGCCACGGACCACGAAGACGCGCGTGCCTACGCCGGGCAGTTAAAGAAGATCACCGGTGAGTCGCCCACAGTCATCCTGTCCGACGACGCCAAGGCATCCAGCAAGATCGAGGAATTCTCGGCAGGCGAGAAGCGCTGGATGGTGGCTGTCCGGATGGTGTCCGAAGGCGTGGACGTACCCCGGCTCTCCGTGGGTGTTTACGCGACGTCCACCTCCACCCCGTTGTTCTTTGCACAGGCCGTGGGACGTTTCGTGCGTGCCCGCAAGAGGGGCGAAACGGCGTCGGTCTTCCTGCCGTCCGTGCCGCAGCTGATGGCGCTGGCCAACTCCATGGAAATGGAACGCGACCACGCGCTGGACCGGCCGGAAAAAGAGGACGGCGACGGACTCTTCAACCCCGAAGACTCGCTGATGGAGGAGGCCAACCGGGAAGAAAAAGCCTCGGACAGCCTCACCAAGGGCAAATTCGAGGCACTGGATTCTCAGGCCTCCTTCGACCGGGTCCTTTTTGACGGCGGCGAGTTCGGCACCGGCGGCGAGGTGGGGTCCGACGACGAAATGGACTTCCTGGGGATCCCGGGCCTGCTGGACGCGGAGCAGGTGGGGACGCTGCTGCGCCAGCGCCAGCACGAACAACTGAACCGGAAAAACCGGAAGTCCCCGGCCGCCGAAAGCCAGGTTCCCGCCGTCCCTGACCACCGGATGCTGATGGACCTGCGCAACGAGCTGGCCAAGAACGTGGCAGCGTGGGCGGCCCGGACGGGCACCCCGCACGGCGTGGTCCATACCAAGCTGCGCACCGTGTGCGGCGGGCCCCCGGTGGCACAGGCCAACGAAGAACAGCTGCAGTCCAGGCTCCGGAAGCTCCAGGACTGGTTCATCGGCCGTAAATAGGGCTTAGGCGATATCCACGCCGCCCAGTTCCATTTCGGCTACGGCGTCTTCGAGGTCGTCGGCAAGCCCTGCCGTCAGGGACCGCACCACGGTGACGCCGTAGCCAGCCTGGACCGCGTCCAGCGAGGTGGCCTTCACGCAGTAGTCGGTGGCGATGCCCACCACCACCACGTCCTCGACGTCATGGCTCTGCAGCCAGTCATCGAGCCCGATCGCGTCCTCGTCCACTTCCGACGCGTCCAGGGACCCGGCCATTGCGCCGGCCTGGCGCTCTCCGGTGGGCACGGCGTCCTCGGGAGCCAACAGGCCTTCGAACCCTGAATACGCGGCCGCGAACTGGCCTTTGCGGAAATACGCGTCGATGTACTCGGTGTCCAGGTCCGGGTGCAGCTCGGCGCCGCGGGTTCCGGCCACGCAGTGCCGCGGCCAGCTGTCAATGAAATCGGGTGTCTCGGAGAAATGGCTGCCCGGATCGATGTGCCAGTCCTGGGTGGCCACCACGAAGTCGAATTCGCTGTGGTGGGCGTCCAGGTACTCGCTGATGGCGCCGGCCACGGCCGCACCACCGTCCACGGCGAGCGAGCCGCCCTCGCAGAAATCGTTCTGGACATCGACGATGATCAGTGCGCGGGACATCAGTCCTCCTCAGTGGTCTTCATAGAGCGTGGGAATGGCGGGCTCGCCCCGCTGAAGGCGGTTCACCACCGGGGCAGCTCCGCCATGGAATCGGCGTGCCGCTGCCGTGCGCGGACCACGCCTTCGTGCCCGGTCCAGCCCGGCAGCAGTTCGCCGTTCTTCATGAACTGCTGCAGCAGCTGCCGGTCGTTGCCGTCATCCTCCGGCCGGTGGCCCACGCCCACAACCTCGGCCGTTGCGGTGCCGCGCTCGTCCAGTTTCCGCAAGGCATACTTCCGGCCGCCCACGCTGGCCTTGTTCTTGGCCGCCTTGGCCACGGAAACGAAGTTACCGGCGTCGTCCGTCCGGCTGACCAGCTTGTAGACCATGCTGGCCGTGGGAGCCCCGGATCCGGTGACCAGTGAGGTCCCCACTCCGTAGGAATCAACGGGAGCCGACTGCAGCGCAGCGATGGCGTACTCATCGAGGTCCGACGTGACCACGATCTTCGTGTGCTCGTTGCCGAGGTCGTCGAGCAGCCGGCGAACCCACTGCGCCTGGGCCACGAGGTCCCCGGAGTCCAGCCGGACCGCGCCCAGCCGGGGCCCTGCCAGGTCCACGGCCGTGCGGACCGCCTTCTCGACGTCGTACGTGTCCACCAACAGGGACGTGCCTTCGCCCAGCGACGCGATCTGGGCCTCGAAAGCCGCCCGCTCGGTGTCATGCAGCAGCGTGAACGAGTGCGCCGCCGTACCCACCGTGCGGATGCCGTAGCGTGCGCCTGCTTCCAGGTTGGAGGTGCTGTCAAAGCCGGCGATCACCGCAGCCCGCGCGGCGGACGCCGCAGCTTCCTCATGCGTCCGGCGTGAACCCATTTCAATGCACGGCCGGCCGCCGGCCGCGCTGACCATCCGGGACGCTGCGGAGGCAATGGCGCTGTCGTGGTTCAGGACGGAGAGCAGGTATGTCTCGAGCATGCAGGCCTCGGCGAAGGAGGCCTCGACGATCAGGATGGGGGAGTTGGGGAAGTAGGCTTCGCCCTCCGCGTAGCCCCAGATGTCCCCGGAGAACCTGTAGTTGGCCAGGTACTCCAGCGTCTCCTGGTTGACCACCCGGGTACGTTCCAGGAAGTCCAGCTCGGCCTCGCCGAACCGGAAGCTTGCGATGCCCTCCAACAGGCGTCCGGTACCCGCCACAATTCCGTAGCGCCGGCCGTCCGGCAGCCGCCGGGCGAAGGCCTCGAATACCGATTTGCGGTGCGCCGCCCCCGAATGGAGGGACGCCTGCAGCATGGTCAGCTCGTAATGGTCGGTGTAAAAGGACGTGCGGGGATGGTCCCAGCCGGCGGAGGTGCTCACGAAAGTCACTCTAGTCCCCACCGGCTCCCTCGTCTCGCTTCGCTTCGCCGTGGGGCCCTCGCCGGTGTGGGCCCACCCACCGGCTCCCTCGTCTCGCTTCGCTTCGCCGTGGGGCCCTCGCCGGTGTGGGCCCACCCACCGGCTCCCTCGTCTCGCTTCGCTTCGCCGTGGGGCCCTCGCCGGTGTGGGCCCACCCACCGGCTCCCTCGTCTCGCTTCGCTTCGCCGTGGGGCCCTCGCCGGTGTGGGCCCACCCACCGGCTCCCTCGTCTCGCTTCGCTTCGCCGTGGGGCCCTCGCCGGTGTGGGCCCACCCACCGGCTCCCTCGTCTCGCTTCGCTTCGCCGTGGGGCCCTCGCCGGTGTGGGCCCACCCACCGGCTCCCTCGTCTCGCTTCGCTTCGCCGTGGGGCCCTCGCCGGTGTGGGCCCACCCACCGGCTCCCTCGTCTCGCTTCGCTTCGCCGTGGGGCCCTCGCCGGTGTGGGCCCACCCATAGAATGGACAGATGACCATAAGCGTTGCGCCCGGCCCCGATACACGGGAGGGCGTCCGGACCGGCACAGCGGAGTCCACCGACTCCCTCACCGCTCCGGACATCCCCTGGAACCTGGTGATCTGGAACGATCCCGTCAATCTCATGAGCTATGTGAGCTACGTCTTCCAAAGCTACTTCGGCTACTCCGTGACCAAAGCCAACAAGCTCATGATGGAGGTCCACAAGAAGGGCCGCTCGATCGTCGCCGCAGGCAGCAAGGAGCAGGTGGAACGCCACGCGGTGGCCATGCACGGGTTCGGGTTGTGGGCCACGGTGGAAAAGGCCAGCGGCGGCCACGGCGGCAAAGCCGGGAAGTCCGGCGGTCCGGGCCAGGGTAAGGGGAAGCGTGGCTAAGGCATTCAAATACGGCCTCAAGGGCATCACCGGGTTCCTGGAACCTGCCGAACGGGACCTGCTGCGCAGCCTGATCGATGACGTCATCTCCATGCTCCAGCCGGAGGAACGCGACGGACAGGATCCGCTGGCTGCCCTCATCGGCCTGGACATGGATGTTGCCGAACCTACGGACCGCGCGGTCAAGCGGCTCCTGCCCAACATTTCGAAGAACGACGACGCCGCGTCCCTGGAGTTCCGCCAGCTCACCGAGCGCTCGCTGCGGGAAACCAAGATCGGGGCGCTCCGTGCGGCGGCGCTGGACCTGGACAAGGACGAGATCGTCCTGACGCCGGAGGGGGCCAAGTACTGGTCCATGGCGCTCAATGACGTCCGGCTCGTCCTGGCAGAGCGTCTGGACATCCGCGACGAGGCCGACGCCGAACACGTCCACCGTATGCAGGACTGGTCCCAGGCCGAGGATGTGGAAAGCTACCTGGCGCTGGTTTACAACTTCACCACCTGGCTTCAAGAGTCCGTTGTCCAGGCCATGCTGCAGTCCCTGGAAACCCGCCGGTGAGCTGCGGCGGCCCGGGGGAGGCCGTTGGTTGTGACACATTCGACATGAGTCGCTGGACACAAGATGATGGCTGAGCCTTCCGGGAAGACCTATCCTCGAATAATCATGACAACAGCCTCGAGCACGGACCCGACGTTGGATGCGCAGCCTGCCGGCGACGGCGACCTCCCGGCCGCCGCACCGGAAACCCGGCCCATCGGCGTCTTCGACTCCGGTGTCGGCGGCCTCACCGTGGCCCGCTCCATCATTGACCAGCTGCCCAACGAATCGATCCTCTACGTCGGCGATACCGCCCACGGGCCGTACGGTCCGCTGCCCATCGCCGAGGTGCGCGCCAACGCCCTGGGCGTGATGGACGAACTGGTGGACTCCGGTGTCAAGCTGCTCACCATCGCCTGCAACTCGGCGTCGGCCGCGGTCCTTCGGGACGCCCGCGAGCGGTACACCGCCAAATACGGCATCCCCGTCATCGAGGTCATCCAGCCTGCCGTGCGGCGTGCCGTGGCCGCCACGCGCAGCGGGAAAATCGGCGTGATCGGGACCTCCGCCACGGTGGGCTCGCGCGCGTACGAGGACACCTTCGCCGCCGCCCCGGACCTGGACATCACGTCCGTGGCCTGCCCCGAATTCGTCAGCTATGTCGAGGCCGGCATCACCACCGGGCCGGCGCTGCTGGCCGTCGCAGAGGAATACCTGGCACCACTTAAGGCCGCGGGGGTGGACACGGTTGTTCTGGGCTGCACGCACTACCCGTTGCTGACCGGCGTCATCTCGTTTGTGATGGGCGGCGACGTCACCCTCGTTTCCAGCGCCGAGGAGACAGCCAAGGACGTCTACCGCGCGCTGGCCACCCACAACCTGCAGCGCCCGTCCGGCGCCCCGCCCGAGCACCACTTCGTGGCCACCGGCGATGCCGGCCAGTTCGAGGCGCTCGCCCGGAGGTTCCTGGGCCCCGAGGTCCTCTCCGTCCGGCACGTTGACCACGTCGCCGCGCAATACCCCACCGGCAGCCTCGCCCGCATCACGCCGGAAATGATCGCCGCCGCCCAGGCCGCGCGCGGACGCCCCCGGATCTCCAATTTCGTGGGCGGCGGACTCGCCGACGCCGGCCGAGCCGGAGGACCCCGCCCGTGAAGCTGACCATCGTGGGGTGCACGGGCTCCTTCCCCGGGCCCGGCTCCCCGGCGTCGTGCTACCTGCTGACCGCCACCGACGGCGACCGGACCTGGAAGGTGGTGATGGACCTCGGCAGCGGTGCGCTGGGCGCCATCCAGCGGTACACCGACCTGGAGGACATCGACGCCATCTTCCTCACGCACCTGCACCCGGACCACTGCATGGACCTGTGCGGGCTGCACGTCGCCATCCGCTGGAAGCCCGGCGGCTGGGGCCGCGGCCGCATCCCGGTGTGGGGCCCGGCCGCCACGGCCAACCGGATGGCCACCGCCTACGGCCTTGACCCGGACCCGGGCATGCACGAGGAATTCGACTTCAGCAACTGGACCGAACGCGAACCCGTGACCGTGGGGCCGTTTACCGTCACGCCCTTCGCCGTCAACCACCCCATTGAAGAGGCCTATGCCCTGCGGGTGGAGGTGGTGGAACCCGGCAAGGACGGCGTCCCGGTCACCCGGACGCTGACGTACTCCGGTGACACCGACTCCTGCGCCGGGCTTGAGGAAGCCGCCAAGGATGCGGACCTCTTCCTGTGCGAGGCAGCCTTCGAAGAGGGCCGCGACGACGGCATCAAGGACGTGCACCTGACCGGAAAACGGGCGGGGGAGACCGCAGCCGTGGCCGGCGCCCGCCGGCTCCTGCTGACCCACATTCCGGTGTGGACATCACCCACCACTGTCATGGCCGAGGCCCGGCCGGTTTTTCCCGGCGATGTGGCCGTTGCCGTGGCCGGTGTGCACTACACGATCTAGCGGCGGGCCGCACTCGATAAGCTAAAGGCATGACATCTGAAGCAACTGCAGTGCCCATCGTGCGCGCCGACGGCCGTGCCCCCGACCAGCTCCGGCCCATCAGCATCACCCGCGGATGGTCCAACCAGGCTGAGGGATCGGCACTGATCGAGTTCGGCAACACCCGGGTGCTGTGCACGGCCTCCCTGACTGCCGGCGTTCCACGCTGGCTCAAAGGCGAAGGCCGCGGCTGGGTCACGGCCGAGTACGCCATGCTGCCCCGCGCCACCAACACGCGCTCGGACCGGGAATCGGTCAAGGGCAAGATCGGCGGCCGCACCCACGAGATCTCGCGCTTGATCGGTCGTTCGCTGCGCTCCATCATCGACACCAAGGCGCTGGGCGAAAACACCATCGTGCTGGACTGCGACGTGCTGCAGGCCGACGGCGGGACACGCACCGCCGCGATCACCGGCGCCTACGTAGCGCTGGCGGATGCCATCCGGTTCGCCCGCGACACCAAGCTGATCGCCAAGAACGCCCAGCCCCTCCTCGACACCATTGCCGCCGTGTCCGTCGGTATTATCGACGGCGTTCCCATGCTTGACCTGCCGTATGTGGAGGACGTGCGGGCCGAAACCGACATGAACGTGGTGGTCACCGGTTCCGGCAAGTTCGTCGAGGTCCAGGGCACCGCGGAAGGCGCCCCGTTCGACCGGGAGGAGCTGGACCAGCCTGGACCTGGCCCTGCTGGGCACTACGCAGCTGGCCGCCATCCAGCGGGAAACCCTGGCGGACGCCCTGTGAGCACGCCCTCCCCCGGCTCGTGCTCGCCACGCACAACGCCGGGAAACTGCGCGAACTCCGTGACCTGCTGCGCGGGCAGGTGCCCGGGCTCGACGTCGACACCCAGGTGGTGGATGCGGCGGCGGCAGGTGCGCCGGACGTCGTCGAAACCGGCGTGACCTTCGCCGAGAATTCGCTGCTGAAGGCCCGGGCGGTGGCCGGGGCCACCGGCCTGGTGGCAATCGCCGACGACTCCGGGCTTGCCGTGGACGTCATGGGAGGGGCGCCGGGCATCTTCTCCGCCCGCTGGGCCGGACGGCACGGCGACGACGCAGCCAATCTCGAACTGCTGCTGAACCAGCTGTCGGACGTTCCCGATGAGCACCGCGGCGCGGCGTTCGTCTGCGCGGCAGCCCTGGCGGTGCCCGCCGGCACCGCCGGGCCGGGCCGCGAAGTGGTGGAGTACGGCCAGCTGGAGGGCGTCCTCCTGCGCGAACCCCGGGGTGCCGGCGGCTTCGGCTACGATCCGGTGCTGCAGCCGGCCGGCGAGAACCGCAGCTGCGCCGAGCTGTCCGCCGACGAAAAGAACGCCATCAGCCACCGCGGCAAGGCCTTCCGTGCCCTGCTGCCAGCCATAGTGGCAGCCCTGGAAGCAGCGGACTGAAGGACGCGGCACGCCGCACAACAAAGGTGCGCACCCCGCCGGGGTGCGCACCTTTTCTGTTGAAGGGCCGGACTAATCCTGCCGGCCGCCGGGGAACTTGCGCGGAGTCTTTTGCTCCGCTTCCGGTTCGTGCTCCTCGATGAATTCGTCGACGGCGTCGGTGCCGTAGGCCTGCGCCTGGCGCTTCGCTGACATGCCGCGCAGGAGTTCAATGCCGATCGGCACCACGGAGACCAGCACGATGGCGATGAAGATGATGTCCAGGTTGTCCCGGACCCACGGAACGGTGTCGCCCAGCAGGAACCCGAGCAGGGTCACGCCGCCACCCCAGAGCACGGCCCCGATGACGTTGTAGATGAAGAACTTGCGCTTGCTCATTTGTGCCACGCCGACGATCACGGGGACAAACGTCCGGATGATGGGAACGAACCGGGCAAGGATAAGCGCCTTGCCGCCGTGCTTCTCAAAGAACGCGTGCGCGCTCTCGACGTTCTCGCGCTTGAACAGTTTGGAGTCGGGCTTGTTGAAGAGGGCAGGGCCCGCTTTGGAACCGATCAGGTAGCCCGCCTGGTTGCCGATGATGGCGGAGACCACGATCAGCAGGGCCAGGAGCCAGATGTTGAACTTGATGGTGCCGGTGGCAACCAGCAGGCCGGCGGTGAACAGCATGGAGTCGCCGGGGAGGAAGAATCCCACGAGCAGGCCGGTCTCGGCGAAGACGATGCCGCAGACCAGCAGGACCACCCACGGGGCGAGCGCCGGATCGGCCAGGAAGACCTGGGGGTTCAGCCAGTCGGGCAGGAAGGAGGCCATTGGCGGCTGCACCGGACCCGCGCCGCCCAGCATGGACACAGCGAGGTGGTTCATCACAGGAAAGTTCACCCCTCAAGCGTACTTGACCGGCCTGCGCCTCCCGGGCCTGTCCCTCCCGGCCCGGGGGCGCCGGCGGCGGTAAGGTGGGGGCCGTGGGTTTGGATTTTACGGCGATCGACTTCGAAACGGCCAACGGCTTCCGGGGCTCCCCATGCTCGGTGGGCCTGACGAAGGTACGGGGCGGGAAAATTGTCGACGAGGCCTCCTGGCTGATGCGGCCCCCGGCCGGCTACGACCACTTTGACCACCACAACGTCCGGATCCATGGAATCACTCCTGCCGATGTTGCGGTGCAGCCGCGGTTCGGGGAGCTGTTCCCGGAGATCGGGGCGTTCATCGGCGAGGACGTACTGGCCGCGCACAACGCGGCCTTCGACCTGGGTGTCATCCGCTCGGCGCTGGAAGTGTCAGGGCTGCCGGGCCCGGCCTACGACTACGTCTGCACGGTCATGTTGTCTCGCCGCTGCTATTCGCTGGTCTCCAATTCGCTTCCCTTTGCTGCGGAGGAAGCGGGCGTGCCGCTGGTGAACCACCACGACGCCGCGGAGGATGCCCGCGCCTGCGCCGGCATCCTGATTGACATTGCCGCCCGCAACGGTGCCAACAGCATCGCCGAACTGTATCTCTCCCTGGGTTTGGCCATGCCGCGCCAGCAGGCATTCGATCCCGCCACCGGTGATGTGTCGAAGCCAAGCCTGGCGGCCATGTCCGGCGCCTCCGGCAACGGCGCGGCGCTGGTGCGGCGGTTCCAGTCCGGCTGGCCCGAAGAAGGGCTTAATCCCGAACCGAACGCCGACGCCGAGCCCGGCCACCCGCTCTACGGCCAGACCGTCGTGTTCACCGGGCAGCTGTCCATCGGCCGCCCGGACGCCAAGCTCCGCTCGGCCCACCACGGTGCCCGCACGGAGAGCCGGGTGACCGGCCGCACCACCGTCCTGGTGGTGGGGGATGGGTTCGTGGCCTCGGACCTGCGCTCCGGAAGGCTGACCGGGAAGGCACGGCGCGTGCTGGAGCTCCATGATCGGGGGCAGGCCATCGAGGTGTTGTCCGAGGGCGAGTTCCTGCAGATGGTGGGCAGTGCAGCCGTCCCTGCGCACCGCTTGAACGCCCCCGCCGCACCCGCCGGAACGGATGCCTTCGCGCCGGCCCTCAACGCCTGAGGCGGCCTCGAGGTATCCGCCAGGGTTCATCCGGCGCAACAAATCTTGGCCGCCGGGCGCTACCCTCCTAGCCTTGCGTGATGAGTTCCTTGTTCGCTTTCCCCAATCCGGTCAACGAGTATGCGGCCCGCACGACGGCTGCCCTGGTGGTCCTGCTCGCGGTGGTCACCGCCGTGACAGGTTCCGTGTGGGGCCTGCTGGCCATCGCCGTCGGGTTCTGGCTGCGGCTGCTCTTCGGCCCGCGGATCTCACCGTTGGCGGTCCTCTCCGTGAAGGTCATCACCCCGCGGCTGGGAAAGGTGAAGCTCGTACCCGGGCCGCCAAAGCGCTTTGCGCAAGGCATCGGCGCCGCCGTCTCCACGGCCGCCCTGCTGTTGTTCGTCTCCGGCCTGGGCTTGGCAGCGTGGTTGCTGCTGGGGATCCTGGTGGTGGCGGCATCGCTTGAAGCTTTTGCCGGATTCTGCCTGGGCTGCACGATTTTCGGCTTCCTGCAGCGCCGCGGAGTGATCCCCGAGGACGTCTGCGAGGCCTGCAACAACATCAGCCTTCGCCGGTCGTGACCCTAACCAGCTGATCCGCCATCCCCCGGATTACCTCCAGGCCTTCCAAGGCACGGAGCCATGGGTCGGGCAGGCAGTCCTCCCCGTACCAGGCGCCCAGGATGTTGCCCGCCAGGGACCCGGCGGTGTCGCTGCCGCCGCTGTGGTTCACCGCCACGGCGATGGCGTCCCGGAAGTGTTGTTCCGGCAGCATTGGGGCGCCCCCTGCCGGAAGCGTGGCGAGGACGGCGTAGAGCGCGACGGCGAGTGCTTCCTCCGCGAACCAGCCCTCACCCAGTGCCCGGATCAGTTCCTCAGGTGGAACAACCGCCGTGCCAGCGAGCCGCAGTGCCGCTTCAAGGCGGTGGGCCAGTTCGGGTGCCACGTGCGGGATGGTGGCCGCGTGGGCGGTCACGGCGGCGGCGGCTTCCCGCAGGTCCTCTTCGGCGACCAGGCGGTGGATGAGGAGGCTGAAGACACCGGAACTTTGGCGTGCCGCCGGGTGGCCGTGGGTCAGTGACGCGGCATCGGAACTCAACTTATAGGCTGCCTCAGGCGAGATGTGCGGGATCAATCCGAACGGCGCCGAGCGCATCACCGTGCCCGCACCCTTCGAGTCCGGATTGACGGGCCGCACCGACGTTCCCATCTCTCCGGTGGCCAGCCCGCTGATGCAGTCCTGCTCCGGGTGGCGCCGCTGCCGCAACACCGCATTGCCGTCGATCCAGCGGGGCTGCGGAACCGGTGCGGACGGCCCGGCGTCTGCACCCTGTGTGGCCAGCCAGCGCAGGTAGGCCAGCCAGACGCACGCATTCACGTCCGCGCCCACACCGGAGTTGGCCCACTCCAGCGCCTCCACCAGGCCGTCTACGGTGTAGAGGGTCAATTGCGTGTCGTCGGAGAAATGGCAGGGACCGGAGAGGTCGTCAAAGCCAGTCAGGCCGCCGGCGCCGAAACGCCGGCGGATCTCGTCGATGGAATCGAACTCCACGGCGTAGCCCAGCGCGTCGCCCAGGGCCCCGCCCAACAGGGAGCCGTGGATCCGGGACTTGGGAGTGGGGGTGGGCGTGCCGTGGTCGATGCTCATGGAGACAAATTTACCGTCCGGACGTGCTCCGAACGGTTGGGGCTGCATCCCGCGGTGGGGGACCGGGGGAGCGGCCGCGGACAGCAGGTGTCCAGCGAACGCCCAGACTGGGCTGGAATACTGCTCGGGTTGCCTGCGCTGCCCGCCGCCCCTGCCGGCCGGGGCGGCTCGGGAACCACAGAGAGCACCCGACAAGCAAAGGTCCCATCATGAGCACCCCTGTCCCAGCCCGCGACGCACTGCAGACCGGCGGCGCGGAGCCCGAACGCCGGTCCCTGCTGCCCCGCCTGGCAGCCGAGGCTTTCGGCAGCCTCTTCCTGGCAGTGGCCGGGCTGGGCGCACCGCTGTTCAGCATTCCGCAGTCCAGCCCGGTACCCGCCGCCCTGGCTGCCGGCCTCGCCATCACGGCCGCCATGCTCGCCTTCGGGCATATCTCCGGCGGCCATTTCAACCCGGCCATCACCTTGGGCCATCTCCTGGCCGGCCGGATCCGGGCCGGCGCGGCCGCAGCGTACGCCGCCGCCCAGGTCGTGGGTGCGCTGGTGGGTGCCCTTGCCTTGTTCGGCATCCTGCGTACCCTGCCCAGCATTCCCGACAGCCGGACCGCCTTCGATACCGTGGCCGCCGGCTTCGGCGACCATTCCATTATCCAGGCGCCCCTCGCCGCGGTGGTGCTGCTGGAATTGCTGGGAGCGGCAATCATCGTGGCCATCTTCCTGGGCGCTGCCGGCCGGGACAACGGCGCCCTGCGCGACAACGCCGGCGTGGAGGGCGGCAGCCGGACGGTTGCCGCCGTTGCCGTGGGCCTGTCCTTCGCGGCGCTGCTCCAGGTGGGCCAGTCCGTCGGCAACCTGCCTTTCAACCCCGCCCGGGCCCTCGCCTCTGCCGTCTTCAGCTCCGGTGCGGCGCTGGGACAGGTGTGGGTATTCCTGGTGGCCCCGCTGGCCGGCGCCGCCATCGCGGGCCTGGTGTTCCGGATTTCAGGCACGGCTGACGCCATGCACAGCGCTGAAGCGCCGGACGCTGCCGACCACGACGAGGAGGCCGCGGGCGAGGAAACAGGTGCCGGGGACGCCGGGACCGGGTCTGTGCCGGTCCAGTCCCGGGCGGACGACGGCGGCGGCGCGCCGGGTGCGGAGCAGCAGCTCCCCGCGGCACGCACTGCAGCACAGGACAAGCAGGCGCGCAATGTCAGCGAGGCCCAGGAATTCTTCGAAGGCAACCGATCCTGAGCGGTCCGGGCCGCGGCGGTTTCCGCCACTGTCAGTGGGTGCCGATAGCGTAGGAATATGCGGTTACTTCATACCTCGGACTGGCACCTGGGCCGGTCATTCCACGGCGTTGGGATGCTGGACGCCCAGCGGGCCTTCATTGACCAGCTGGTGGCAACGGTGGAGCGGGAGTGCATCGACGTCGTCCTGATTGCCGGCGATGTCTACGACCGGGCACTGCCCGGGGTGGACGTGGTCCACTTGCTGGATGACGCCCTGGTCAGGCTCACTTCCGCAGGGGCCAAGGTGGTGCTCACCAGTGGAAACCACGACTCCGCGATCCGGCTGGGTTTCGCCTCGCGGCTGCTGGAACGCGGGGGAGTCCACCTGCGCACCAAGGTGGCCGAGCTCGACCATCCACTGCTGCTGCCGCTCGGGCCGGACGCCGCAGGCCGGGACGCCATCTTGGCCCTGTACGGCATCCCCTGGCTTGAACCCCGGCTCGTTGCCGACCAGCTGGGCGTGGAAACGGCGAGCCACTTCGAGGTGACCAGGGCGGCCACCGCCCTTATCCGGGCCGACATCGCACGGCGTGCAGATGCCACCACCGTCCATTCGGTGGTCCTGGCCCACACCTTCGCCAGCGGCGGCATCAGCTCGGACAGCGAGCGGGACCTCAGCATCGGTGGCGTGGGTGCCGTTCCGCTGGACCTGTTCGACGGATTCAGCTACACCGCACTCGGCCATCTCCACGGACGCCAGGCGCTGTCTGAGCGCGTGCGTTATTCGGGCTCGCCGCTGGCCTATTCCTTTTCCGAGTCCAGGCAGCGGAAAGGTGCCTGGCTAGTGGACCTGGGACCGGACGGAGTCACCTCGGTGCAGGAGATGCAGTGGGATGCCCCGCGAACCCTTGCCGTGCTGCGCGGCACCCTGGCCGAGCTCCTTGAGGAGCCAGGGCATGCCTGGGCCGAGACCGCCTACTGCCAGGTCACCCTCACTGACGCCCAGCGTCCCGTGCGGGCGATGGAGCGGCTCCGTGCGCGGTTTCCTGACACCCTGGTCCTGGCTTTCGACCCGCAAGGCGGGAACGACCCGGACCAGGCCAGCTACAGCAGCAGGCTTGCCCACGCCCCGGATGACCTCGCTGTATGCTGCGGCTTCCTGGACCACGTGCGTGGGCGCAGCGCGGACCAGGACAAAAAGCGGCGCTCGCCGCCGCGTTGGAGAACGTCCGCCTGCTGGAGGCATCGCGGTGAGGATCCATCATTTGCGCATCTCAGGCTTCGGCCCGTTTGCCGGAACAGAAGACATCGATTTCGACCGCCTCAGCGCCCACGGCCTGTTCCTGCTGAACGGACCCACCGGTGCGGGCAAGACCAGCGTCCTCGACGCCATCTGCTTCGCCCTGTACGGATCCGTTCCGGGTGCCCGGCAGGACGGCAAACGGCTCCGCAGCGACCATGCGGAGCCCGGCCAGGAGCCGGCCGTAAGCTGCGAATTCTCCGCCCAGGGTCGCCGCTTCGAGGTGACCCGCTCGCCCGCATGGGACAAGCCCAGTGCACGCGGCAGGAACGGTTTCACCACCCAGCAGGCCAAAACCCTGCTCCGTGAACGCGTGGGCGGCACTTGGGTGGAGAAATCTGCCCGCAATGACGAGGCCGGCGCGGAGATCATGGCCTTGCTGGGCATGGACCGTGAACAGTTCACCCGCGTCATCATGCTGCCGCAGGGGGAATTCGCCGCGTTCCTCAGGTCCAAAGCTGCGGACCGCCTTGACCTGCTGCAGAAACTCTTCGGGACGCAGCGGTTCGAAGCCCTGGAACAGGAACTGTCCCGCCAGGCCGCCGCGGCCAAGGAAGACGTCGCGGCCCTGGGCGGCCAGCTCGGCATCCTGGCCGCCCGGGCCGAAGCCGAGGCAGCGCCGCTCCAGCTCCCGCAGGACGGGGCCCCGGCGGCAGAGGATACCTACGGCAGGCTGGGCTGGTTGCAGGCCGCTGTTGCTGCGCGACTGGCAGAGCTCACGGAGCACGCTTCGAACGCGGCATCCCTCAGCCAGGACCGCCGCAATGAAGTGGAACGGGAGACCGCACGGCACGAACGGGCCCGCAAACTCCAGGCGGCCACCGTGCGGCAGCAGGCCGTGAAGGACGGGGCAGCCCGGCAGGAAGAACTCGCCGCCCGGCTGGGTCGGCACCGCGAGGCGGAAGTCCTCCAGGGGCAGCTGCGTGCGGTGGATGCGGCGGCCGGCAAGGTGCGGAGCGCTGGGGGCGCCGCTGAGGCCGCCATGACCCTCCTCAGGATGGCCGCGGCGGACAGTACCGAACTCGCCCAGCTTAACTTGGGCGCGGATGAGGCCGCCGGGCCGTCGGTCCAAGCCCGCAAGGGGACCGCAAGCCATGACACGGCGGAAAGTGTGCCCGGGGCTGCGCAGGCTGGCCCGGCTTCGGTCGCTGCTGGCCGTCGTCGAAGCACGGCTGCCGGATGAGCAGAGGCTGCAGGAGCTGCGCGGGCGGCACGGCAGCCTGGCCGGGAGGCAGGACGAACTCAGGCTGGACGTTGAGGCGCTGGGAAGCCGGGTTGCGCAGTTGCTGGCGGACCGGGAGCTGCTGGCCGGAACCATGGACCAGCTGGAGCCCCGTGCCGCGGACGCGGCCCTCCGTCGCAAGGAGGCGGCCGCTGCCGCGGAACTGCTCGACGTCGTCCGGCGGTACGGGACGGCTGTGAAGGGCCGGGACCTCGTAAACGCCCGCTTCGACGACTCACGGGAAAGCCTGCTGGAGGCGAAAGGCCGCTGGCTGGACCTGCGGGAGGTCCGGCTTGCCAACGCCGCATCCGAGCTTGCCGCCAAACTGGTGGCCGGCGAGCCCTGCCCGGTCTGTGGAAGCGGAGAACATCCGGCGCCGGCGGGATCGGGCACGGGAGGGCCGTCGCTGGCCCAGGCCGAGGAAGAGGCCCATGCCGCCTTTGAAGCGGCGGAGGCAGCCCACAGCGCCGTCAGTGCCGAACGTGCCGAAGCCGAGCAAACAGTGGCCGTCCTCGCCGGACAAGGCGGGACCATCCCCGTGGCCGAGGCCCGCAGAGGGGCCGAGGAGGCGTTGGCTGCGGCAGGGACCGCAGAGCAGGCCGCGGAGGAGCTCCAGGAAAAGCGGCAGCGGCTTGAGGCACTCGATACCGGTACCGACCAGGCCCGCGCCGCACTGTCAGAGGCGGAGGCTGAGCTGTCCCACACTGTTGTCCAGCTCGCCGACCTCGCCGAACAGGCTGCCGCATTGGACGGGGCCCTTGCCGGCCTGCGGGGAAACCACCGCAGTTTGGACCGGCGGCTGCGGGTCCTTGAAGACGCCGTGGCGGTCCTGGACAAAGCTGTTGAAGCGCAATCACGGCTGGACACCGCCAGGGCGCAGGCCGCCGAGGCGGAGGAGAACCTGGAGCTTGCCCTGCCCGGGGCGGGTTTCGCCTCTGCCGCCGATGTTCGCAGCCAACTGCTGGGATCTGCGGAAGTGGCAGCACTCGAAGCTGCCGTCCGGACGGCCAGGGAAGAAGCTGCCCGGGTAGCCGGGCTGTTCGAGTCGGAAGACCTGGTGCTGGCTCTGGCCGAAGCAGGCGACGGCTTTCTACCCGACGATGAACGGCTCGAAGCACTCCGCAGCCAAGCTGCTGCCGCGCACCATGACGCCCGGGAGGCTGATCTCGCCGCGGGCATGGCTCGCCGGTGCCTGGCCGCCCTGACCTCGATAGCAGCGGAATATGAGGACCTGGCGTCCTCGTCCCGGAAACCGGCGGAGCGGGCGCAGATGCTCGCCGGACTGGCCGAAGCGGCAGCGGGCAGGGGTGAGAACACCTACCGGATGAGCCTGAACAGCTACGTCCTGGCCGCACGGCTGGAACAGGTCGCCCTCGCCGCCTCGGAGCGACTGGTGGCCATGAGCGATGGCCGCTACCTGTTGCAGCACACCGATGCCAAGGCGGCCCGCGGCGCCAAATCGGGGCTGGGCCTTGAAGTGGTGGACCAGTGGACGGGCTTCCGCAGGGACACGTCCACACTGTCCGGCGGCGAATCCTTTATGGCCTCGCTGTCGCTGGCCCTGGGCCTGGCGGATGTGGTCCAGCAGGAGTCAGGGGGCGTGGAGATTGAGACCCTGTTCGTTGATGAAGGCTTCGGCAGCCTGGACGAACAGTCCCTTGAACAAGTCATGGACGCCCTCGAAGGCCTCCGTGACGGCGGCCGGGTGGTGGGGCTGGTCAGCCACGTGGCCGAGATGAAACAGCGGATCGGCACCCAACTGCAGGTGCTCAAGAGCCGGAACGGCTCCACCCTGCGGATATCTGAAAGCGTGGACGCACTTTCCTGACCCCGGCGGATATACTGGACCGCGTTACCGGGTTTCGCGCATCGGGAGGAGGGACGATGCGCAGTGACTGAACGAGCCCGGAATTGACACCTCATACCACCCCTTCAACCACCCGCGACGTTCCGGCCCTGGGTACGGACCCTTCCGCCGAGGACGTCCCTGCCCGGGATTCCGGTGGAACGGCAGCAGGCCGCTTCGCGCGCCTCCCCGAACTTGCCGGCAGGACTTTTCTTCCGCTGGGACTTTTCGCGCGGCTGCCGCTGGCTATGCTGACCGTCGGGACCCTGACTTTGGTCACCTCCGTCAGCGGCTCCTTTGCCGTCGGAGGGACGGCCGCCGGCGCAGTAGGCATAGGCTCGGCACTGGGTGCGCCCTTCCTTGGGGCACTGGCCGACAGGCGGGGACAACGGCCCGTGCTGCTGGTATCGGCAGTACTCAACACAGTGGCCGTACTGGTGCTGGTCCTGGCCGCACTTGCCACCGGAAAAACCGGCGGATTCCCGCTGGGAGTCCTGGCGGCGGCCTTTGCTGCCGGAGCAACATGCCCGCAGGTGGGCCCGCTGGCCAGGGTCCGTTGGATGTCACTGACAAGTGCCGCGGCAGGTGCCGGCGCCGACGTCCGCGGCCAACGCGACCTTGACACCGCGCTCTCCTACGAAAGCACTGCTGACGAAGTGACCTTCGTCCTGGGGCCCGCGCTCGTTGGGGCGCTTGCCAGCCTGGTGGCGCCCTGGCTGCCGCTGGCCCTGGCTGCGGCCCTGACCATCACGCTTGTCCCGGCCTTCGCCGTTCACCCCACCCATCGGGCCGTGCCGGTTACCCGGCCCGCCCGGGGCAGGAAAGGCGCGGGTGCTGCGACATCCCGAAGGCTGCCCCTGGCCGTGGCGCTGCCCGTGGTGGCCATGGTCTGCATGGGCACGTTCTTCGGGTCCACCCAAGCGGCCCTCAGTGCTTTCTCCGCCGGCTTGGCGGGTGCGGAGATTGCCGGATTGCTGTACGCGGTCATGGGCTTGAGCTCTGCGGCCGCTGCGCTCTCGGTTGCCTACTGGCCGCGCAGGGCGGGCCTGGCGCTGCGTTGGGTGGTGTGCGCCGTCCTCATGGCAGCGCTTGCCGTCCTGCTGCTGTTGCCGTCGTCCTTGCCCATGATGGCGGCAGTCCTGCTGGTCCTTGGGCTCCCGGTGGGGCCGGTCATGGTCACGGTGTTTGCCGTCGGGGGCACCTTGGCTCCCGCCGGCCGCCTGGGGACCGTGATGACCGGCCTGGCCAGCGGCATTGTCGCCGGCACGGCGGTCGGCTCAGCCATTGGCGGGCAGCTGGCCCAGGTCCACGGGGCCGGCGCGGCGTTCCTGGTCCCGGTGTGCGCGGCGGCGGCGCTGGCGCTGCTTGGTGCGGGGACCGCCGTCGCACTCCGCCGGCGGAGCTGACGGCTGAACCCTGGGCCGGCGTTCCGCCGGCTCAGGCCAGCTGGCTCTCGATCCGGGCCGCGCTCTCGGCAATGGCGGTGCCCACGGCGTCGGGGTCGTGGGCCGACCGGATGTAGACGACAGCGAGGGCGGCCGGCCGGCCGCCGGGCACCCGGACGGGCGCCGCCAGGGAGGAAACTCCGGCGATAACCTCGTCATGGCTGGCGGAGTATCCCTTCCGGCGCGCCTCGGTGGCCTCTTGACGGTAGGGGATCCCGGTTTCCAGCCTGTTCCACTCGGCCTCCGTCAGGGCGGACTGGATAGCGATCCCGGGCGCGCCGGCGTTGATGGGATGCCGGGTCCCCGGGTGCTGGGCCACGGTGGCTCCGGAGTGCCGCGGCTCCACCGTGACCAGGGTGATGCAGTCATGGTGGTCCCACACGGCCACGAAGGCCGTCATGTTTAGTGAGTTTGCCAGCTGGGTCAGTTCCGGAAGCGCGGCGCTCTGCAGGTCGCGCGAGACGCCGCGGGCCAGGACCGCGAGGCCAGGTCCGGGCTGGACCCGCCCCGCGTCATCGCGCACCAGCAGCGAATGGTCCTCCAGGGTACGCAGGATCCGGTAGGCAACGGAGCGGTGGACACCCATGGCATCCGCAAGCTCGGCGATGGTCAGCGGCCCCGGCGCTGCCGCCAGGATCTCGAGGGCACGGATACCGCGTGACAGGGTCTGGGACGGGGAAGCCTGCGGCAGGGCCGCTCCGGCCTGCGCTGCGGCGGGAGGAGTCATGTGTCCATCCTAGGTTGCCGAAACTGTGGGCAAAGGACCCTTGTCCCCGCCGCGTCGTGACTGTATTGTCCTCTATACGAACAGTGAGTTCAATTATCGAACACAAGTTCCGGCGGGTTCCACCCAGGCCCGTTCCCCCGTGTCCCGCATCACGTTTTCGTAGTACCCTGCTAACTAACTGACCGTTCTGTCGGTAATTCCTGAAGGCGTCCGGGCAGCAACGCTGCCCAATAAAAACAATGGAGTTTAAATGACCACACCTTCCAAGGTGGACACACCCGCCGGCCCCAGCAGCCGGACTGAGGAGCGCAAGGTCCTCGCAGGCACCCTCGTGGGCACCACTATCGAGTGGTATGACTTCTTCATCTTTGCCCAGCTGACCGCAACGCTGCTCTCACCGCTGTTCCTGGCACCGCTCAACGAGTCCAACCCGGGCCTGGCGCAGATCCTGTCCTTCGCCCTCATCGGCATCAGCTTCCTGTTCCGCCCCCTGGGTGCCGTCATTGCCGGGCACCTCGGCGACCGCCTGGGACGAAAGGCCATGCTGGTCTTCACCTTGGTGATGATGGGTGCGGCCACTGCGCTGATCGGCGTGCTCCCCACCTACGCGCAGATCGGCGCCTGGGCCCCCGTGCTGCTGATCGTGCTGCGTGTCATCCAGGGCTTCTCGGCCGGCGGTGAATGGGGCGGGGCCGCGCTGATGGCCGTTGAACACGCACCATTGAACCGCCGCGGCCTGTTCGGCGCATACCCGCAGATCGGTGTCCCGGTGGGCATGATCCTGGCCACCGGCCTGTTGTTCTTCCTCAACACCGGCATGTCCAAGGAAGACTTCGCCGCCTGGGGCTGGCGGGTTCCGTTCCTGCTCTCCATCGTGCTGATCGTGGTGGGCTACCTGATCCGCCGCGCTGTGGCCGAGAGCCCGGTCTTCCAGGAAATGGCCCTGCGGAAGAAGGAAAGCAAGGCGCCCCTGGGCGAACTGGTCCGCAACCACAAGAAGCCCGTCCTGTACTCGACCATGATCTTCATCGGCAACAACGCAGCCGGCTACCTGCTCATCGCCTTCTTCATCTCCTACGCCACCAAGACGCTGAAGATGCCTACCCCGCAGATCCTGCTCGCCACCACCCTGGCGTCCTTCGGCTGGCTAATCTTCACGCTGGTGGGCGGCTGGTTGTCCGACCGGATCGGCCGCGTCAAGACGTTCCTGATCGGCTACGCCATCGTGTTCGCCTGGATGATCCCCATGTTCGCGCTGATCGACACCAAGGACATCGTCCTGTACGGGGTGGCCCTGTTCGTCCTGACCATTGGCCTTGGCCTCTCCTACGGCCCCATGTCCGCCATGTACGCCGAGATGTTCCCGGCCGAAGTGCGGTACTCCGGCATCTCCATCGGGTACGCCTTTGGCGCCATCCTGGGCGGAGCCTTTGCCGCCACCATCGCCGAATCCCTGCTGCAGTCCACCAAGTGGGCCGGTTCGATCGGCATCTACATCATGGTCCTGTGCGTCATCTCCGCCGTCGGAGTGGTGCTGGCCAAGGAAACCAAGGGGCGGCCGCTGGGCGTCAGCAGCCACCACTAGCAACGTTGCCGGGAGCCGGCTTGCCGGTCCTCAGTCCCGCAGGCCCGGACTTTGTTCCGGGCCTGCGGCGTGCGGCAGGGGCGGTCCCTGCCGCAGCACGGTGATGGCGTCGTCGTCGGTCAGCTGCCCGAAGTGCCGGTAGAAGCTGCCCACGGCACGGAATTTTCCCGGCAGGTGCAGGCAAACGACGGCGTCGCACACGCGCTCCAGCGAGGCTTCGGCGTCAATGGAACCCACCGGAGCCGCGGCCACCACGGTTGCCGCCCCGCCGGCGCGCACCGCCTCGACGGCGGCACGCATGGTGGCGCCGGTGGCCAGGCCGTCATCCACGAGCAGGACGGCCTTTCCGGCCAGGTCCAGCATGGTCCCCGGGTACAGGGCGGCCCGGCGCAGGATTTCCGTGCGTTCACGGTCCTCCACGTCATCGAGCTGCTCCTGGCGCACGCCGTGTTGGAGGACCCGCTCCCGCATGGGCTTGTTGATCAGCCGGACGATCCTTCCCGATGCCCAGGCCAGGGCGCCGTAGGCGGTTTCCTCATAGCCCGGGATCCCCAGCTTCCGCACCAGGACGGTGCCCAAGGGAAGGCCGAGGGCACCTGCTGTGGCCGCCGCTACCGGGATGCCGCCGCGGGCCAGGCCAAGGACCACGGTGCCAGTCCGCCCGTGGAACGCTGAAAGCGCGGCCGCCAGGCACACGCCCGCTTCCGTGCGGTCCTCAAAACGCGTCGCCATCTGTCCCTCCCCGCCGGTCAGGTCCGGCGTGAACGAAAGCGCGTGGGGCGGCGGCCGGGTGCCGCCGGTGGCTAGACACCCAGGAAGGAAATGGCGGCCTGCTTGAAGGCCCTGCTGGTGATGGCATTGGTGTGGTTCCGGCCCGGGATGAGCAGTTGCTCGGCCATGGACCCGGCTCCGCGCGCCAGTTCGGCGAGGCGGGGCAGCGTGCCGGCCCGTTCGTCCTGGTCCCCGGCAACGAGGAGCATGGGCACGTGGGGGACCGCCTCGGCGGGGTCATAGGGCTCCGCCTTGATGGCTTCGACCAGAGACAGCAGCGCGAAGATGTTGTTGCTCGGCAGCAGCAGCGCCATCTTCAGCAGCTGGGCCGTCGATTCGTCAGCGATCGGCGTACCGTCCGCCAGGTAGTCCTGGGCGGCCCGCAGATCGAAGGCTGCGAGCGGGTCGGTGTTGTTGGGTCCGCCCAGCACCAGCCTGTGGACGAGTTCCGGCTGGGTTGCGGCGAACTCCCAGGCGAGCCGTGAACCCAGGGAATATCCCACCACGTCCAGGCCGCTGGAGGGATCGCCGTCGTGCAGCGGGCGCGTACCGGCGTCGAACGCTGCCTGAAGCAGGTCCGCCCTGATCCTGCTGGGGGAATAGGAGTCCCGGTCTTCCGGGGCGCCGCTGCGGCCATGGCCGGGAAGGTCCACGGTGATGACCCGGCGCCCGGCCTCCAGCAGGGCGGCCACCCAGCCTGTGTCCTCCCAGTTGAGTTTGGACGAGGAGGAGAACCCGTGCAGCAGGAGCACCGGCCGGAGCCCGGCGTCCTCTGTGGGCTCGTGCACCGCCACGAAGAGTTGCGGGTCGGTGCCCTCGACGGTGTGCGCCTGCTGCTGTCCGGTGTGCCTGCCGCTCATGCTGTCAGTTCCTCATCAGGTACGGCGCCCAGGCGGACCCGGCGCGTCGGTGCGTCTTCCTTGGAAAGGTAGCTTCACTCTACCTGTTGGCAGGCCGGTTCCGGCGGGTGAGCCGGCCGGCGAAAGCGCAGGCCAGCGCGATGCCGGCGACCAGGCCCAAGGTGCCCAGGAGTTGGACCCGGCTGGCCTCGGCGCTGAAGCCGACGGCGAAGATCAGTCCCAGCAGGACCAGTCCCACGATGGTCAAGGCGGGGAATCCCTTCATCCGCAGCGGCAACGGAACCCCGTCCCGGTCGGCGCGGCGCCGCAGGATCAGCTGGGACACCAGCGCGCTGCCCCACACCACCAGGCACGTTGAGCCGACCAGCTGGAACAGCGCGGGCAGGACCCGGTCCGGGAACAACAGTTCCATGACGGTGGCGATGAAGCCGAAGGCCACGGAGACCGCAACGGCAAGTATGGGGACGCCGGCGGTGTTGAGGCGGGCAAGGACGCGCGGCGCCTCGCCCCGCTGCGCCAGCGAGTATGCCATGCGGGAGGCGCCAAAGAGGTTCGCGTTCAGCGCCGAGAGGAGCGCGACGACGGCCACCAGGGTGATGGCGGTGGAGGCGCCGGGGATCCGGGCGGCGTCGAGCACTCCGGCGAATGGCGAGGCAAGGCCCGCGGACGTGGCCGGAAGGACCGCGGCGATGACGAAGACCGAACCGATGTAGAACACCAGGATCCGCCACACCACGGTCCGGATGGCTTTGCCGACGCTGCGCTGGGGATCCTCGGTTTCGGCCGCGGCGACGGAGACGATTTCCGTGCCCCCGAACGCGAAGATCACCACGAAGAGGGCCGAGGCCACCCCGCCCAGTCCCTGCGGGGCAAAGTTGGTGGTGAGGTTTGACGCGCCGGGGGACTCAACGCCGGGCAGCAGGCCTAGGAGCAAGGCGGCGCCGACGGCCAGGAACAGGACGATGACGGCCACCTTGAGGATGGCGAAACAGAACTCGAATTCGCCGAAGTTCCGGACGCCGGTCAGGTTGATTCCGGTGAACACCACCATGAACAGCAGTGCCAGGGCCCAGACCGGCACCACGGGCCAGACGGAGAACAGCAGGCCGGCCGCGCCCAGGGCCTCGGCCGCGATCACCACCACCAGTTGAAGCCACCAAAGCCACCCGATCGTGGCCCCCGCCGTGCGGCCCAGGGCACGTGCGGCGTAGACCGAGAACGCTCCGCTGTTCGGGTTTGCGGCTGCCATCTCACCCAGGGCCCACATCACCAGGATGATAAGGGTCCCCGCCACCAGGTAGGAGATGAGGACCGCGGGGCCTGCCGCCTGCACTCCGGCGCCCGATCCCAGGAACAACCCGGCACCGATGGCGCTGCCCAGCCCCATCATGGTGAGCTGGCGCGGCTTCATGCTGTGGCCTGCCGCAGCCTTGGGTGCGGCTGTGGCGGATGTGGTCTGGGCGGACTTCATCGTCATGGGGCGGTAACCCTTCTTGGGGTTGGTTCGGGGTCCGGTCACGGGGGCCGGAGGTCCTTTTGGGACCACTTGAATTTACCGCTTCCGGAAGCCGGCCGAAAACGCGCGCCCCGTCCGGCATCGGGTTGCGGCTTCCCGGGGACGCGGCTGCGCTTGGGCTGCCGGCGCGGAAACATTTCCTTTTCCGTCCGGCTGGTCGTAAAATTAGTTTTGGTCAAAGTGACTATAACTAAGATGGCGACCCCGGGGCGGGGGAGTGGAAGGGGTGTGACGGTGTATTGCAGCTCAGCCAACGTGTCCGAGCGGCAGGCCGCGCCGCCGTCGCTCGCCATCTCCACGGTGATCTTCGCCCTGCGCCCGAGCGCTACCTCCGGCCGCCCCACCTTGTGGCTGCCGCTGGTCCGCCGGATCAGGGAACCCTTCAAAGGCCTGTGGGCGCTGCCGGGCGGGCCCCTGAGCCACGACGAGTCGCTGCAGGACGCCGCGTCCAGGAACCTCCGGGAAACCACGGGACTGAGCCCCAGCTACCTAGAGCAGTTGTATGCGTTCGGCGGCCTGCACCGCTCGCCCACCCAGCGCGTTGTCTCGATCGTCTACTGGGCCCTGGTCCAGCCCACGGAAGCGGCGCTCGCGGACGAGTCGGAGAACGTCAGGTGGTTCCGGGCCGACCGCCTGGGGGACCTGGCCTTCGACCACAACGCGATCGTCGACTACGCCCTCTGGCGCCTGCGCAACAAGCTCGCCTATGGCTCCATTGCCTACCACCTGCTGGGGGAGTACTTCACCTTGGCCCAGGTCCGCGAAGTCTACGAAGCCGTCCTGGACCGCCAGCTGGATCCCGCCAACTTCCGCCGCCAGCTCAAGTCCACCCCGGAAATCGAAGAAACCGGGGAATACCTCCAGGGCGGCAAGCACCGCCCGCCACGCCTCTACCGCTACACCGGCCGGCCAGGCCTTGACCCAGACAACAGGAGCACACCATGAGCAGCGTCAATACGGCAATCCAGCTGATCACGCGCGAACAAGCCGAAAAGGGCGCCGCCGCGGAGCGCAGCACCTGTAGCCCGGCACTGGCGAAAGGCCCCTGGGACTACGACCTCGCCGAGGCGCTCGCAGGTACTCCGGCGTACGGTCCGGGCGCATCGAGCGCCGATCCCGCGCCCGCCTCCACGCCACGCCAGGGCCAGCTGCCGGAGGAATACAAGCTGGCCGGCGATGCCGAACTGGGTGAACGGATCAGGGCGGCCAAGGCCACCCTGGGTGAGCGTGCCGTCATCCTGGGCCACTTCTACCAGCGCGACGAGGTGGTCCAGTACGCCGACTTCGTGGGTGACTCGTTCCAGCTCGCCAACGCCGCCCTGACCCGGCCGGAGGCGGAAGCGATCATCTTCTGCGGGGTCCACTTCATGGCCGAGACGGCGGATATCCTGTCCACCCCGGAACAGGCCGTCATCCTGCCCAACCTCGCGGCCGGCTGCTCCATGGCGGACATGGCGGACGAAGACTCCGTGAAGGAATGCTGGGAGCAGCTGGCAGAAATCTTCGGCACCGAGCCCGACGCCGAGGGCCGGGTTCCGGTCATCCCCGTCACCTATATGAATTCCTCCGCAGCCCTGAAAGCGTTCTGCGGCGAACACGGCGGCATCGTCTGCACATCCTCGAACGCCAGGACCGTTCTGGAGTGGGCGTTCCAGCGCGGGCAGCGGGTGCTGTTCTTCCCCGACCAGCACCTGGGCCGCAACACCGCCAAGGCGCTCGGCGTTTCCCTTGACCAGATGCCCATGTGGAACCCGCGCAAGGACCTCGGCGGCAACGACGAACAGGCACTGCTCGATTCCCGGGTGATCCTCTGGCACGGCTTCTGCTCCGTGCACAAGCGGTTCAGCGTGGCGCAGATCGAAAAGGCCCGGGCCGACTTCCCGGGCGTGCAGGTCATCGTGCACCCCGAATGCCCCATGGAGGTGGTGGACGCCGCCGATGCAGCCGGCTCCACCGACTTCATCAAGAAAGCCATCGCGGCCGCCACCGAGCCCACCACGTTCGCCATCGGCACCGAAATCAACATGGTGAACCGGCTCGCCGCCGAATACCCGCAGCACACCATCTTCTGCCTGGACCCGGTGATCTGCCCCTGCTCCACCATGTACCGCATCCACCCCGGCTACCTGGCCTGGGTTCTGGAGGAACTGGTCGCCGGCCGCATCGTCAACCGCATCACGGTGGACGAGGATGTGCAGGCCAACGCCAGGACGGCACTCGAGCGCATGCTCGCTGCGAGGCCCTAATGACCCGCCAGCCCGGCACGCCGGCGGGTCGCCTCGCCGTCGTGGGCAGCGGCATCGCCGGCCTCTACGCTGCCCTGCTCGCCGCGGACGCCGGTGCGGACGTAGTGCTGCTGACCAAAGGCGCCCTGGAAGACAGCAACACCTGGTACGCGCAAGGCGGCATCTCGGCAGTGCTCGACGAACCGTCGCCCGGGGACACCGTCGCCGCGCACATCGCCGACACCCTCCGCGCCGGGGCAGGACACTGCAACGAGGCCGCCGTCCGGCTCATGTGCACCGAGGCGCGCGAGGACATCGCCGGGCTCCAGCGGTACGGGGTCCGCTTCGACGCCGCGCACGACGACGGCCCGGCGCTTGGGCTCGAAGCCGCACACAGTGCCCCGCGCATCCTGCACGCCGGCGGGGACGCCACGGGGGCGCGGGTGGCCGGTGCGCTCATCCAGGCAGTCCGGGACCGGCGCGACCGCGGCACGCTCCGCATCCTTTCCCAAGCCCAGGCAACCGCCCTGGTCACTACATGCGGCAGCGTCAGCGGAGTCGAATACCTCCAGGCGTGCCGGCCGTCCGTCCTGGCGGCCGACGCCGTCCTCCTGGCCAGCGGCGGAGCAGGCCAGCTGTTCGCCCAAACCACCAACCCGGCCGTCGCCACCGCGGACGGACTGGCGCTCGCCGTCCGCGCCGGCGCAGCCGTGAAGGACCTCGAATTCTTCCAGTTCCACCCCACCTGCCTCGTCAGTTCCGCCACCGCCCACCCCGGCCGGCTGGACGGTCCGCTGCTGATCTCCGAAGCCGTCCGCGGCGAAGGAGCCACCCTGCTGGACGCCGGCGGCAGGCGCTTCATGCAGGCCTACCACCCCGACGCCGAGCTCGCGCCCCGCGACGTCGTCTCCCGCAGCATCGCCCTGCACCTGGCCAAACTCGGCGACGCCAACGGCCACGTCTACCTCGACGCCCGCGCCATCGAGCAGGCCAAGGGCGAGGGCTTCCTTCGCCGGCGGTTCCCCACCCTCACCAGGAAAACCCTTGAGGCCGGCATTGACTGGACCCGTGAACTGGTCCCCGTCGCTCCCGCCGCCCACTACTGGATGGGCGGGGTAACCACCGACCTCAACGCCCGCACCAGCGTCCCCGGCCTCTACGCCGCCGGCGAGGTTGCGTGCACGGGCGTCCAAGGGGCAAACCGACTGGCCAGCAACTCCCTCCTCGAGGGACTCGTCTTCGGCCGCCGCGCTGTTGAAAGCTTCCTCTCCGGTGACAGGGGCTGGGGCGCGTCCCGCGTCAGTGATGCTCCGCGTGCTGCCTCGGCCGCGGGCGGCCTCCGCTTGACGCACGCTTCCGCACCCCTGCCGCGAAACGCGAGTGCGCACGTCACCGTCACTGCTGTTTTAGAAGGCGCGGCGGATCGCTCAGGTGCGCTGGCAGGGAGCGGGCCGTCCAGCTCCGGTAGGGGAGAAGGGGCCGGCGAGCCGTTTTCCCGGGAGGCTCTTCGCCGCCTCATGACGTCCCATGCCGGGGTGCTGCGCTCCGGGCATCTGTTGCGGGAGGCGGCCGCCACGCTTGAGTCCTGGGCCGCCGTCGTCCGTCCTGATGCTGTTGATTCCTCCGTAGACCCTGTGGCGTCCGAGGACCGAAACCTTCTGCTGGCCGCCCGGCTGCTGGTGGCTGCCGCGCTGGACCGCACCGAATCGCTGGGCGCCCACTACCGCAGCGACGAAGCCGCCGAACCCGAGAACACCTGCCCTCCGCGCCCGAAAGCGAGCCTGCTCCATGACTGAACCCGCCGTAATCGACCATGCCGCTGCCGTGCGGCCCCTCGACCTGACCCTTCCGGCGGCCCCCGTGCGGGAGATCCTGGTGCGGGCCTTCGCCGAGGACGCACCCTCCGGGGACATCACCTCCCAACTCCTGATTCCCAAAGGAGCGCGTGCCACCGCCGTCCTCAACGCCCGTGTCCCGGGCATTTTCAGCGGCGCCACCGTCTTCCGGGATGCCATGGAGCTCGTGGACCCTGCCACCCGGGTGGAACTGCTCGTCGCGGACGGCCAGGCGTTCGCGGCCGGCACCCACCTGGCCCGGGTCAGCGGATCCGCGCGTTCGGTGCTGCTGGGCGAACGCGTGGCGCTCAACCTGGTGCAGCGGATGTCCGCGATCGCCACCAAGACCGCCGGGTTCGTCCGGCTCACGGAGGGCACTCGCGCCCGCATCACCGACACCCGCAAAACCACCCCCGGCCTGCGCGTCCTGGAACGCTTCGCCGTCCGGTGCGGCGGCGGCTCCAACCACCGGTACAGCCTGTCGGACGCCGTCCTGGCCAAGGACAACCACCTGGCCGTGATGACCGGCGGAGACCCTGCCAAACTCACCGGTCTCCTGTTGGCAGCCAAAGCACAGCTGGGACACACCACCCACTTCGAAGTGGAAGTCGACCGGATGGACCAGATCGAGCCCGTCCTCGCGGCAGGGGTGGACACCATCATGCTGGACAACTTCACGGTGCCGGAACTGCAGGCCGGAGTGGCCCTGGTTGCCGGACGTGCCCTGGTGGAGGCCAGCGGCAACGTCAACCTCGATACCGTCGCGGCGATCGCCGCCACCGGCGTGGACGTCATCTCGGTAGGGGCCCTCACGCACACCGTGGCCGCCCTGGACCTGGGCCTGGACGTCGAACTGACTGCCGGGTGACCCGTGATCTTCCTTGATGCAGCCGCCACCACGCCCGTCCGCCGCGAGGTGCTGGACGCCATGTGGCCGTACCTCACCGGCGGGTTCGGGAACCCCTCCAGCCACCACACGCTCGGTGAGGCTGCGGCGGCGGCACTGGCCGGGGCACGGTCCGCCGTGGCCGCCGTCCTGGGCTGCCGTCCGGGGGAAGTGGTGTTCACCTCTGGCGGCACGGAAGCGGACAACCTTGCCGTCAAAGGAATTGCGCTGGCACGGCAGGCCGCCAACCCGCGACTGGACCGGGTGGTGATCAGCGCCGTCGAACACCCCGCCGTGGAGGAATCCGCCCGGTACCTGGAGCGGTTCCACGGGTTCGCGGTGGACGTGGTGCCGGTAGACAAGTCCGGCCTGGTCAGCCCGGATGCGCTCGCCGCGCTGCTCGGACCGCGAACAGCCCTGGTCAGCGTCATGTACGCCAACAACGAGGTCGGTACCGTGCAGCCCATCAAAGCCTTGGCGGAACTGGCCCGCAGCCAGGGCATCCCGTTCCACACCGATGCCGTCCAGGCGGCCGGCTGGCTGCCGCTGGACGCCAAGGCCCTGGGAGTGGACGCGATGAGCATCTCGGGGCACAAGCTGGGCGCTCCGAAAGGGTGCGGGATGCTCTACGTCCGCAGCCGCACCAGGCTCGAACCGGTGGTCCACGGCGGGGGCCAGGAGCGCGGACGCCGTTCAGGCACGGAGAACGTGGCCGGTGCGGTGGGCCTGGCCACGGCGCTCACCCTGGCCCATGCGGGACAACAACAGCAACGGGAGAGAGTGGCCGCCCTGCGCGACCGGTTCATCGCAGCGGTGCTGGAAGCCGTGCCGGACGCCGTCCTCACCGGCCATCCCGCCGAACGGCTGCCGTCGGTGGCATCATTCTGCTTCCCGGGCACCAGCGGCGAATCCGTCCTCCTGGAGCTGGAACGCCGCGGCGTGGTGTGCTCCAGCGGTTCGGCCTGCGCCGCCGGCTCCGATGCCCCCTCGCCGGTCCTCACTGCCCTGGGACTCTCCGCAGAGCTTGCCCAGACCGCCGTCCGCTTCAGCTTCGACGCATCCGTAACCCCGGAGGAACTGGAGGAGGCTGCCGAAGCGGTTCGGGCCGCCGTCGCCAGTGTCAAAAACCTCGGCGCAGGCCAGGGACGCTAGCGGATCCGTGCCATCGGGTCAGCGGTGCCGTGCGCGGCGGAAGATCCAGTGCCGCAGCATGCTGAACCGGACGGCGGTGGCCAGGAAGCCGGACAGGGTGGTTGCCACCAGTTCATCCCCCACGGTGGCGTCCGGGTTGATCCAGTGCAGCACGCCCAGGCTGCTGCCCGTGATCACCAGCGCCACGCCGATCACCACCAGGCCGTTGAGGTGGTCGCGGGTGCGCCGTTGTCCACCGGCAATCTTGAACGTCAGCCGCCGGTTCAAGGCCGTGTTCAACAGCGACGTGAGGACCAGGGCCACCGCGTTGGCCAACTGTGCGCCCAGCCACGGCCGCAGCAGTGCGTACAGCCCAAGTGAGGCGGCGGTGCAGATGACGCCGACGCCGGTGAAGCGCAGCAGTTGCCGGATGACCGGGAAGCGGAGGACTCCGCGGTAGTGCCTGGTGGCGGGAAGACGGCGGGTTGGCGTCTCCTGGACGGCGGGGGCGGATGTACCCTCCCTCACGCGACCCCACCGGGGGCGCTGTCGGCGACGGGTACCGGGGACTGCGGGCTGTCCAGCGGGAACAGGGCATGCTGCCGGCGCGTGGGGGAGCAAACCATGGTCAGTACAGCTCTCCTACGGGAATTTCCACTGCCAGCCGGTTGGACGGCCCGGGCAGCGGGCAGGCCCAAGCCTCGTTGTAAGCACAGGAGGGGTTGTAGGCAAAGTTGAAGTCGACAACGAACATGGCGTCCGGGCCGGTGCCCTGGACACCATGGAATGCGCCCTTGATGGTGTCCAGCAGGTAGCGTCCGGCCCCGTACGTTCCACCGGGCTGGCCGGCAGTCGCATCCCGGAACGGGACGAAGATGCCGCCGCCATAGCCGTGGATCTTCCAGACCCCAAGCTGGCCCATCTCCGGCAGGTCGAACGTGCCCAGGCGCACAAAATTGACCACGCCGTCGGTACCGGTGTCCACGCTCATCTGCCGGCCGGCGCCTTCCTTGGTCAGCGGTACGTGGAACCGGTAGATCGGATCGTAGTCCGCCGTCTTCAGCCCGGAGAAGCGTGCCTTGTCCGCTGCCGTGAGCGCGGACGCAGGGTGGGTGGCGAACATGAGGTCGCGTTGGTGGCGCCAGTACGAGTGCGCCTCGGCCGGGTCCTCCGCTGAGATCTTGCGGACATTGTCGTAGAGGGCAAAGGTCCTCAGCCGCCAGTCGGCGATGTCAAGGGCGGACATTTCCGCAGGATTCTCTTCGGCTGTGCCGTGCTGCTCTTCCGCCATAGCCTCCAGCCTAGTCCCCGGCCAAGGCAGGTAACGTCCGACGGCGACACGCAGGCCGGGTGCCCGGGTGGCGGAACCGGGCGGTGGCCCGGAAACACCTGCCGTGCCGGCCACGGAAGGCGGCACGGCACGGTTAGGCTGGCTGCCATGAAAGGCAAGGCAACAATCACCGTTCTTTCCCGGATGTCCCTGGTGGCCGCCGCGCTTCTGCTGGCGGGCTGCTCGGGACCCCAGGCCGGCAGCGGACCGGGCTGGACGGCGCAGCCGGACGCCTCCGGATCCACCGGATCAGGGGCGGCAGCGGCATCGCCGGGCGCGTCAGGCAGCGCCCCCGCTTCTGCGTCCGCCACCCCCTCCGAACCCGAGGGCGCCCCCACGGCGTCCTCCTGGAAGACCTTCACGGACCCGGCGAAGACCGTGAGCTTCGACCTGCCGCAGGACTGGATCGCCCAGTCGGTGGCGCCGGAGGAAGGCGTACTCCCCGGCGGCCTGAAAATCGAAGTCAAGAAGCCCGACGGGACGTACGTCGCCGCACTGCGGACGGGGCTGCCGCCGTCTTCCGCCGCTTGCCCGGACAACGCCAGGCACCCCTACACGGTGATCAGCAGCGTGCCCTTCGACCTGGCCGCCCAGGGCGGGGACGGAACCATCCCGCCCCGGATGGTCTACCGGGTGATCCAGGGCTACCGCTACTTTGGCTCCTACGGCATCACCAACCTGGTGGGCGGAAGCGACGGGCAGGCGTGCGAGCTGCGCAACGTGGTGCGCGGACCGGCCGGCAAAGGCGACTACTCGTTTGGCGACGTGGTGTCGTTGAAGGCCTTCGCCCCGGACGAGAAAGTGGCACCGGCGATGCCGTTCGACACCCTTGCCCAGGCCGCCCAGTATGTCAATGACAGTTCCGACTTCGCCAACGTACAGCGGATGCTAATGTCGCTGAAGGTCAAAAACTAGTCCCGCTGCCCGCACTCACCCGGTGCCGGGGACCGCGACTTGCCGTCCACCCCCAACACCCCCGGAGAGACATGGAACGCTCTGTTTCCGCACGCCTGGCCTTCAGGACCACCGCCCATACCAAAGTGGCCATGGCCATTGCCGCGGCGAGGAACAGCGGCTATTCGTCCTTTGCGGAATCCTTGTCCGTCACGGCCGGCGGTGCGGACGTGCCGCTCACGGAGGTGTCCGACCACCACGGCGGCCGGTTCCACTACATGGAGTTCGACGAACCCACCGAGGTTGCTGTGGAATATACCGCCACGGTGTCCGGACGCGCCGTTCCCGAAGAAGCGGAGCTGGCCGACCGGATCCGTTACGTCCGCCCCAGCCGCTACGCGGAATCCGACCGGCTGCTGCCCACCGCCTATGCCGAATTCGGCGGGATCCATGGGGCCGCCCTGCTGCATGCGGTCCGGAACTGGGTCAACGGCGAGTTGCGCTACATCAGCGGTTCCTCCCGGGGCACGGACGGGGCAGTGGAGACTCTGCTGAGCCGCCGCGGCGTGTGCCGGGACTTTGCGCACCTGGCCATCGCCCTGCTCCGTTCCAAGGACATCCCCGCCCGCCTTGCGGCCGTCTACGCCCCAGGCCTCAGCCCGATGGATTTCCATGCGGTGGCGGAAGCCTACGTGGAGGGTGCGTGGCATGTCATCGACCCCACAGGGCTTGCCCCGCGGGAATCGATGCTCCGGATCACCGCGGGCCGGGACTCGTCGGACACGGCGTTCCTTTCCACCGTGGGCGGCAGCCTGACCCTGACCCAGCTGCGCATCACGGCCGTGGTCAACGGCGAGTTGCCGGTTGAGGACCCGTCCCGGCTGGTGGCGCTGGGCTGAAGCCGGACCCGCCGGCCCGGCGTCGGGATTAGCGTGGCAGGGTACCCAGGGAGGCCCGCAGCTTGTCGGTGAGCCGCCTGAGTTCCTTTTGCTCGGCCGCCGTCAGCGCGGGAGCCACCAGCGCGGAGATGTCCCGGACGTGCTCGCGGCCGATTTCCTTCTGCAGCTCCCGCCCTTCATCCGTGAGCTTGAGCAGCACTCCACGGCCGTCCTCGGGCGCCGGCATCCGGGCCACCAGGCCGCGCTTCTCGAGCCGCTCCACCAGCCTGCTGAGGCTGGACTGGCTCAACAGGACGTTGTCGTTGAGCTCGTTGAGCCGCAGCCAGCCGGAGGGACAGCGGGAGAGCGTGAACAACACGTCATATTCGTTCAGTGCCAGCTTGCGGAACGCCGGCCCGGACTGCAGCTTGCGCATCACCGCAACCTGCGCCCGGAACAGCGACTCCCAGGTTTCGGCCGCCAGCCGGACCGGCGAGTCGGATCCTTGCGCGGCCATCATGCCTCCGAGGTGGTTTTTTCGGCGTCCTGGGCGGCCAGCAGCGCGGCGACCCGCCCGGCGTGGGTGGGCGGCTCGGGAACCTGTGCGGGCTTGCGTGCTGCATACTCCTTGCGCAGCGTGGGCAGGACTTCCTCGCCGAACAGGTCCAGCTGCTCCAGGACGGTCTTCAGCGGCAGGCCGGCGTGGTCGATCAGGAACAGCTGGCGCTGGTAGTCGCCGAAGTACTCGCGGAAGGTCAGGGTCTTCTCGATGACTTCCTGCGGGCTGCCCACGGTCAGCGGAGTCTGCGAGGTGAAGTCCTCCAGCGAGGGGCCGTGGCCGTACACAGGAGCGTTGTCGAAGTACGGGCGGAACTCCTTGACGGCGTCCTGGGAGTTCTTCCGCATGAAGAACTGGCCTCCCAAGCCAACGATTGCCTGGTCTGCCGTGCCGTGGCCGTAGTGTTCGTACCGCTCGCGGTAGAGGCCGATAAGCTGCTGGTAGTGCTCCTTGGGCCAGAAGATGTTGTTGGCGAAGAAACCGTCGCCGAAGTATGCGGCCACCTCTGCGATCTGCGGCGTCCGGATGGAGCCGTGCCACACGAACGGCGCCACACCGTCCAACGGCCGGGGCGTGGACGTGAAGTTCTGCAGCGGGGTGCGGAACTTGCCGGACCAGTTCACGGTGTCCTCGTCCCAGAGCTTGCGCAGGAGGCTGTAGTTCTCGATGGCCAGCTCCACGCCGTCCTGGATGTTCTTGCCGAACCAGGGATAGACGGGGGCGGTGTTGCCCCGGCCCAGGACGAGGTCCACGCGTCCGTCGGACAGGTGCTGGAGCATGGCGAAGTCCTCGGCGATTTTCACGGGATCGTTCGTGGTGATCAGCGTGGTGGCCGTCGAGAGGATGATGCGGTTGGTCTGCGCTGCGATGTAGGCCAGCGTTGTGGTGGGAGAGGAGGAGAAGAACGGCCGGTTGTGGTGCTCGCCCAGGGCGTAGACATCCATGCCGATCTCCTCGACCTTCTTGGCGATGGCCACCGAGGCCTTGATGCGTTCGTGCTCGGTGGGGGTGCGGCCCGTTGTGGGATCCGTGGTGATGTCACTGACGCTGAAAACACCGATCTGCATGATGTGCCTTTCCGTTACTGGACTTGCTGGCTTGGTTTAAGTGTAAACCAATTTAGATGCATTTGCATCTATCGCCTGCTGTAACGCCCCGGCACGGTGAATATTCCCGCGTGTGTTCGCAGGCGGGCCTCCAAAGCCGATGCCCGCACCGCTGGGCGGTACGGGCATCAGGGAGGGGCGCTGTTGCTACTCGGCGCCGCCGGGGGCGGCGCGGCGGCCGCTGAGTTTGGGAATCTGGCCCGTGGTCCAGTCCTTGAACCCGGCGTCGACGTCGGACCCCGGGCCGCGTTCAGGCCGGGCGTGGAGATCCTTCAGCAACGCCTTCTTCTCGCGGCGACCCTCCACCAGCCGGTACAGCACGGGCACCAGGATGAGGGTCAGCGCGGTGGAGGACACCAGGCCGCCGATGACCACCACGGCAAGCGGCTGCGAGATGAAGCCGCCTCCGCCCGTGAGGCCCAGGGCCATGGGTGTCAGGGCAAAGACCGTGGCGAGTGCCGTCATCAGGATGGGCCGCAGGCGCTGCCGGGCACCGTTGGTGATGGCGTCCGCCACGTTCATGCCCGGCCGGCCGTCCCGCGGCTGGCGGTACTGGTTGATCAGGTCGATCAGCACGATGGCATTGGTCACCACGATGCCCACCAGCATGAGCATGCCAATCAGCGACGGCAGGCCCAGCGGAACTCCAGTGACCAGCAGCAGGGCCACGGCGCCGGTGGCCGCGAAGGGAACCGAGACCAGCAGGATCAGCGGCTGGATGAGGGACTTGAAGGTGGCCACCATGATCACGTACACGATGGCAATGGCAGCCAGCAGCGCCAGGCCCAACTGGCGGAAGGAGTCCGCCTGCTGGGTGGTGGCGCCGCCGATCGTCGCAGTGACGCCGGCCGGCAGCTGGACGTCCGCCAGGCGCTTTTGGACCTCGGTGTTCACGGCACCCAGGTTGGAGCCCGACGGCGTGATGGAGACTTTGGCGGTGCGCTCACCGTTGCTGGCGGTGATGGAGACGGGGACGTCCACCTGATCCACGGAGGCAATGCTTCCCAGCGTTACCGGCTTGCCGCCCGCCGGCAGCGGGATGTTCCGGACGGCGTCAATACTGGTGAATTTGGTGCCCTGGCCGATCCGCACCGGGAAATCATTGGTGTCGATGCGGACCGTCCCCGCCGGGATGGGGCTGATGGTGGAAGCCAGGACCCCGGCCACCTGTTGCTCGTTCAGTCCTGCGGCCACCGCCTTTGCCCTGTCCACCTTCACCTGCACCACAGGGTTGCTGGCCGCCAGGTTGCTGGCCACCTCGCTGGTGCCCGGAACGCCGGACATGGCGGCAACCATGGTGTCGCTGGCGGACTGGAGGTCGGCACTGGTGGCGGCCTTCAGCGTAATGTCCACGGTGGACGAGGTGCCGAAGCCGCCCTGCTGGGTGCCGACGGAGATCTTGCCGGAATCAGGCACCTTGGCCAGTTCGGTCCGGACGGTGTCCTGGAGCCGCTCCTGGTTGGCCTTTTCGTCAGTGACCACAGTGAACGTGGAGTTCGAGGATCCGGTGGAGGTGAGCGCGGCGAAGCCGGCCTGCGCATTGCCCGACGTCACCTGGACGTCCTTGATGCCGTCGATGCCGCGCAGGACCTCCTCTAGCCGGATGGCGGCGGCGCTGGTGTCGGCAAGGCTGGTTCCGGCAGGCAGCACCTGGCGCACGGTCAGGCTGTTCTGTCCCGAGTTCCCCAGCAGGTTGGTTGCCAGCAGGGGCGTCATGGCGCCCGTGGCACCGAGTACCAGGACGGCCGCCACCAGGGTGATGACCGGGTGTTTCTGGGTGGACCGGAGGATGGGCAGGTAGCCACGCTGCAGGCGGCTGCGCTGCTCGGCGTCGTGCGCTTTTGCTGTGGCTTCCGCGGCAATCCGGCGCGCCTCGGCGGAACCGGCCGGTGCTCCTTCCGGGGCGCCCTTGGGATTTCTGAGGAACCAGAAGGCGAGTACCGGAACGATGGTCAGGGACACCAGCAGCGACGCCAGCAGCGCCATGGTGACGGTCAGGGCGAACGGCCGGAACAGTTCCCCGGCCAGATCGCCGACGAAGGCAATCGGCAGGAATACGGCCACCGTCGTCAGCGTGGAGGCCGTGATGGCGCCGGCCACTTCCCTGATGGCGGTGAGGATCGCCGTCGACTTTTCTTCGCCGTAGCTGAGGTGCCTCTTGATGTTCTCGATGACCACGATCGAGTCGTCCACCACGCGTCCGATCGCGATGGTGAGCGCACCGAGGGTCAGGATGTTCAGCGAATAGCCCGTGCCTGAAAGGCCGATGAACGTGATGAGCAGCGACAGCGGGATCGAGACGGCGGTGACCAGCGTGGAGCGGGCCGACATCAGGAACAACAGGATGACCCCCACCGCGAAGCCCAGCCCCAGCAGGCCTTCCGTGGTGAGGTCCTTGATGGACTTTTCGATGAACGGTGCCTGGTCGAAGACAGGTGTGAACTTTGCGTTCGATCCCAGCTCCGCCTGGAGATCCTGCAGGGAGTCCCGCACCGCATGGGAAATCCCCACCGTGTCGCCTTCGGGTTTCTTGGTGACGGAAACGGCCAGGGTCTCAGCCCCGTTGGTGCGGGTGATGGAGGTGCGTTCGTCGTCCTTGAGCGAGACGTCGGCCACCGAGCCGACGGTCGCAGCGTTCTTCGCCCCGGCCAGCGGAAGGGCCTTGATGGCGTCAAGGGAATCCACCGGGCTGCCGATCTGCAGTGAGAGGGTCTTTCCCTGGTCCTCGAGGGTTCCGGCCGGGACCAGGGCTCCGTTGTTGGAAAGGGCGTCCTTTATCGCGGTCACGCCCACGCCCGCGGCGGCGAGGGCATCGGTGCGTGGCAGGATCTCGATGTGCTGGGACGCGCCGCCGGTCACGTCGGCGCTGCGGACACCGTCGATCTTCTGCAGCCGGGGCACGGTCAGGCGCTGCAGGTCGGCGTTCAGGTCACTCAGGGACTTGTCCGAGGACACCGCGAGGAACACGATGGGGAAGTCGCTGATGCTCCCGGCGATGGCCTGAGGCTGGACATCGCTGGGAAGCGTCCGTTTGGCGTTGGAGATCGCGCGATCGATCTGGTTCCGGGCCCGGTCGAGGTTGGAACCATAGGTGAAGACCAGGGTGATCTGCGATACGCCGGTACGTGACGTGGAGGAGGTGGATTCCAGCCCCTCCACGCCGTTCAGCGCCTTCTCCAGCGGGCCGCTGACCTGCTTGTCCACCACCTCCGGCGACGCGCCCGGCATGGAGCTGAGCACGGTGATCTGCGGGAACTCAATAGACGGGATGAGCTCCTGCTTCAGCGAGGACATGGTGATCACGCCGAAAACCGAGGCAAAGACGGTGATCAGCGCGATCAGGGCCCTGTTGGCAAGGGAAAGGTGCGCCAGCCGGAACATGGATGCCCTCCTGGGGGTTTAGTGACTGGTACATGCCCTGGGTGCCAGCCGCTGGCCCCGGCAGGGTCAATGGCTGGCGGAAACGCTCTCCAGCTGGAGGGACTTGGCAGTGGCCCGTTCCAGCTCCGCGGCCAGGTCCGGATTTTCATCCAGCTTGACCCCGTAACCGGGCATCATGTCCTTGAGCTTGGACTGCCAGCCCTTGAAATTCCGGGGAACGTCTTCTGCAGCAGTTCAATCATGATGGGGACAGCGGTGGAGGCTCCGGGCGAGGCGCCCAGGAGCGCACCGATGGAGCCGTCGCGGCCGGCGATCACTTCGGTTCCGAACTGAAGGATGCCGCCCTTTTGCGGATCTTTCTTGATGATCTGCACACGCTGTCCGGCGGTGATAAGTTCCCAGTCGCCGCCCTTTGCCTCGGGGTAGTACTCGCGAAGGGCTTCGACCTTCTGGTCGTGCCGCTTTGCCACTTCCTTGACCAGGTAGGCGGTGAGGTCCATGTTGTCCTTGGCCACGGCGAGCATCGGGATGATGTTGCCCGGGCGGATGGACAGCGGCAGGTCCAGGTAGGAGCCGTTCTTCAGGAAGTTCGTTGAGAAGCCGGCGTAGGGTCCGAACAGGAGCGAGCGCTTGCCGTTGACGTAGCGGGTGTCCAGGTGCGGCACGGACATGGGCGGGGCACCAACCGAGGCCTGGCCGTATACCTTTGCGCTGTGCTGGGCGGCGATGGTCTCGTCCGTGCAGCGGAAGAACTGCCCGGAGACGGGGAAGCCGCCGTAACCCTTGCTTTCGGGGATGCCCGAGGCCTGCAGGAGGTGCAGCGCACCGCCGCCGGCGCCGACGAATACGAACTTGGCGTGGATCTTGCCGTGCTCCCCGGAACGCGGGTGCTTCAGCGTCAGGTCCCAGCCGCCGTCGGACGCGCGGGAGATGCCGGTGACGTCGTGGCCATAGTTGATTTCGACGCCGTTGTTCCCCAGGTAGCCGGTGAGCTCACGGGTCAGCGCGCCGAAGTCGACGTCGGTTCCTTCAGCTGCCCGGGTGGCGGCGACGCGCTGCTTGGGGTCGCGGCCCTTGACGATCAGCGGCGCCCACTTGGCAATCTGTGCGTGGTCCTCGGAGTACTCCATGGACCGGAACAGGGTGTGCGGCTTCAGGGCCTCGTAGCGCGTCTTCAGGAACCGGGTGTGGTCCTCGCCGATCACGAAGCTCATGTGCGGGACGGTGTTGATGAAGCCCTTGGGGGAGCCGATCAGGTTGTTGTCCACCAAGTGGGACCAGAACTGGCGGGAAAGCTGGAACTGTTCATTGATGAGCAGCGCCTTGTTGGGGCTTACCGAGCCGTCTTTGGCTGCGGGGAGTAGTTCAGTTCGCAGAGGGCCGCGTGGCCCGTTCCCGCGTTGTTCCAGGGATCTGAGCTCTCGAGCCCCGGCTGGTCCAGCCGTTCGAACAGCGAGAGGGTCCAGTCCGGCTCCAGCTGCTTGAGGAATGCGCCCAGCGTCGCGCTCATGATGCCGCCGCCTATCAGGACAACGTCGGCATGTGGGGTCTTGGAAATGAAAGTCACGATCAGTCTCCGATTGCAGCGGCTCTGGCTGTCACAGAATATCCCCGGGCAGCCGACATACTGAAATTGGACCGGCCCGTCAAGGCTTTAGTTGGACCTTCGTAAAAACTTCATTAAGACCGGGGACGCCGGGTAGCTCAGGACCCGGTCTGACAGGGCAAGGGCGGAGATGGGGAAGGCGATGGGAACGGCCGGAACCGTCGCCGCGATCTGGGAGTTGATGGTGTGATACAAGTCATCGCGCTCCTTGCCGTCCGGCAGGCCGCGGGCCCTGTTGATTTTCGAGAATACCTGCGGATCCTGGTACCCGAATTCGCCGTTCTTCTCGCCGAACAGCGGGCCGACAAAGTTGTCGGCGTCCGAGTACGAGCCGTTCCAGCCGAGGATGTGCAGGGCGTGGTCGCCGGGGGACTGGACTTTCTGGAGGTAGCCATCGGCCCAGTCGACCGGGACGGGCCGGATGTTGAAGCCGGCTGCGGTGAGCTGGCGGCTGAGCTCGGCGTAGACCTTTTCGGGGGTCGGGAGGTAGGGCCGGGTGACGTTCAGGGGATAGTAGAACTTGAGTTCCTCGCCCGCGTAGCCGGCGTCCTTGAGGTAGCTCTTGGCCTTTTCCGGGTCATGGCCCAGTTCCGGAGCATCGTTGTTGAATCCGCTGATTTTGGGCGGGACGAACTGCGTGGCTTTGGCGGTGTTGTCGATGAAGAACTTCCGGATCAGGGTTTCCTTATCGATCGCAAGCTCCACCGCCTGCCGGATCTTTTGGTTTTGCAGCACCGGGACGTCCTGGTTCATGCCCACGTACATCACGGAGAACGGGTCGCGCTGGACGATCTGCTTGCCTCGCTTGACCAGCTGGTCGAAGTTCCCGACGGTCACGGCGTCGTAGCCGTCGATCTTTCCGTCCAGAAGCGCCTGGAGGCGGGTTTGCGGGTAGTTGTAGGCCAGGAAGTTGATGGTGGCGATCTGCCCGCGGTCGCCCCAGTAGGTCTTGTTGCTGGACAGGGTCACGTTGTCGCTGCCCCAGGCGGCGAGTGTGAAGGGGCCGGTGCCCACCGGGTTGGTGGCGAAAACGGACAAGGCCTGGCCGCCGCGGTTTTGGTCCAGCACGTCGGCTTTGCCGGCAGCGAGGGCGGGGGGGAGGCCATCGCGAAAGCGGGCAGTGTCAATGCCTGCAGGAACGCGGTGAAGCGCTGGGTGAGGTCGATCTGCACGGTGTCCGCGGCCACCGCGGTGCAGCCTTGAAGATTGAGAGGCCGGCTTCGTCCGAGTGGGCCTTGAAGACCCCCTTGAAGGAACTGCCCGGTGCCTGCTTCCGCAGTTCGGCGGGGAAGGCGAACCAGCGGTTGAAATTGGTGCAGACGGCGTCGGCGTTGAACGGGGTGCCGTCCTGGAAGGTGACGCCGGTACGGAGCTTGAAGGTGTAGGTGCGGCCCTCGTTGGATTCATTCCATTCGGTGGCCAGCAGGGGCGTGGGCTTTCCCGTGGTCTGGTCAACTCCCACGAGGCCCTCCATGATTTGCCGCGTGATGCGCTGGGACTCGACGTCGTTGGACAACGCCGGGTCAAGGCCCAGTGGCTGGGCGGCGGTTCCGAAGCTGAAGGTCGCTTCCGGTTCCGCGGGCGTGGAGTTGTTCCGGCCGGGCGTGGGGGAGGGGGCCGGCGTGCCTGTGCATGATGTCACGCCCAGCGCCATGAGGACGGCGCCGGCCTTGAGGGCAGTCCGCCGCGATGTACTGCTGGGCACTCGTTTATCACCTCTGGATCCTGCCGGCTCCGCCGTTTGCGGGCCGGGATCCAGTCTAAGGGACACGGCCTGGACGCTGCCCGGACCCGGACACGCCAATGCCGGGCCCCTGGAAAACCAGTGGAACCCGGCTTGGTCGAAGAACGCCTGTTGCCTGTGAGGGCTACTTGGGCATCAGGACGGAGTCGATCAGGTAGACCGTGGCGTTCTTGGTCTTGACGCCGCCGCAGATGACGTTGGCGTTGTCCACCTTGAGGTTGTTGCCGCTGCCGGTGACGGTGACGGAGCCGCCCTCGACGGTGGCGTGGGTGCCGGCGATCTTGTCAGGGGTGATCTGGCCGGGAACAACGTGGTAGGTCAGGATCTTGCTCAGCAGGGCATCGTCCGTCTTAAGGGTGTCGATGGTGGCGGCGTCAATCTTCTTGAAGGCGTCATCCACCGGTGCGAAGACAGTGAATTCGCCGCCGTTGAGGGTGTCCACCAGGTTGACCTTGGGGTTGAGCTTGCCGGACACCGATGCGGTCAGCGTGGTGAGGATGGGGTTGTTGGATGCGGCGACGGCCACCGGATCCAGGGCCATGCCGGCTACGGAGCCCGCGCCGGTGGGAACCTGCTGGGCGTAGGCGGCGCAGCCCGGGCCGACCAGGTTTGCTGCCGGGTCCATGCTGCCGGCCGAGGAGCTGGCCATCGCGCTGGACGACGGTGAGGCCATGCTGGAGCTGGGGCGGAGGACATCGGCGCCGAAGATGCCGAGGACCCGGAGGTGCTGCCCGAACCGCCACACGCGGTGAGGCTGAGCAGAGCGGCCGCTGCAACGCCTGCGACGGTGAAAGTGGTGCGCTTGAAGGTCTGCATTTCAGTACTCCTTGGATCGTTGAGCCTGCTGCCCTTGGAACGGTGCCCGTGGCTTGCAGTCTGACTTGGGGGTAAGCACCTGCCCTTGGCTGGTGTCTCAATGGCTATTCGGCCGGTGGGCGGAAGTGGATGGGTGGATTCGTGGAGTTTTTCTATTCGGGGCATGAACCGGCAGCAAAGGGCCGGCTTAAAGCAAAGGATCCCCCGGCCGAAGCCGGGGGATCCGCGGTGTGCGCAAGGGGGGACTTGAACCCCCACGCCCGAAGGCACAGGAACCTAAATCCTGCGTGTCTGCCAATTTCACCACTCGCGCGCAGGCTTCCCGACAGGAACGCAAGGCGTTCGACGGCGGGATGCCAGTGTCCATTGTAGCGTCGCGCCGGCGGGGTGGTCCGGCAGGTGCGGCGTGGTCAGGCGTCCAGGTTGAGGTCCCGCCGCAACTTGGCCACATGTCCGGTTGCGCGGACGTTGTACTGTGCGAGGGAGACCGTGCCGTCGGGATCCACCACGATGGTGGAGCGGATCAGGCCCTGGTAGGTCTTGCCGTAGTTCTTCTTTTCGCCCCAGGCGCCGTAGGCCTCGGCCACTGCGTGGTCCTCGTCGGAGAGCAGGGGGAACGTCAGGGCTTCATTTGCCGCAAATGTTGCCAGCTTCTCGACGGGGTCGGGCGAAATTCCCAGGACGTCGTATCCGGAGGCCTGCAGGGAGGCAAGGCTGTCGCGGAAGTCGCAGGCTTCCTTTGTGCACCCGGGCGTGGACGCTGCCGGATAGAAGTAGACAATGGTGGAGCGGCCGGATGTCGGGTCAAGGGTGACCTCCTTCCCGTGTGAGTCCTGCAAGGTGAAGGCGGGTGCTTTGTCGCCGGTAACGAGTCTTTCAGCCATTGTTTTTCTCCTTGTTGCGGGCGGGACACAACAGCCTAGTAAGCGGGTGGGGCGAGTGCTAATCGGCACTTGGTTATACTGGCTGCTATGCCTGATATGGATCACTGGCCCACAGGGCGCCTCCTGTCCACTGCTGCGCGCCTCGTTGAACACTCCTGGAACGAAAAACTTGGCGCCATCGGACTCACGCACGCCGGTGTGATCGCCATAGAAGTGCTGGCTGCGCAGGGGCCCATGACCCAGGCCCAGCTTGCCCAGTATGTCCGCGTCCAGGCCCAGACCATGGGCAAGACGCTCAGCCGGCTTGAGTCCCACGGCCATATCGCCCGGGTGCGGAGCACCTCGGACCGCAGGAGCCACGTGGTCTCGCTGACCGAGCGCGGCAAGGAAGCGGTAGCCCAGGCAGTGGAGATGGAGCGTTCGGTGTTGGCTTCCTCTTCGATCGACCCCGAGGTCCTGCGCCAGGAGCTCAAGGCTGTGGTCCGTGAACTCGCCAGCCAGTTCGCGACGACGCCGAGCAACGCCTCTGCGCTGGTGGACTCGAACAAGTAACCGGCTTTTCATAACGCCTTCGAAAGCGTGGCCCGGGCAAGGAATGCCGGGGCCACGCTTTTTTGTGTCCGGCGGCCACACTGTTAGGTGCGCGCGCACCACATAGGGGTCTTCATCAGCGGCCGCCGGTGAGGGGGCTACAGCCCTGCCGGAAAGGTGAACGTGGCGGGGACCGGAGTTGGCGCCGCGCCGTGGAACAGGACGACCTCGTCGTGGGCTTTTAGGACCACATCGGCGATCTTCCCGTCGTGCGGAACGCCGTTGACGGCCACGCTCCAGCCGTCCTGGGCGGAGTGTGGCGTTCCGGGCGTGGGGTCGGTGCCGTCCAGGACACCCCATTCGGTGAGGAACTGCCCGAGCGTGTAGGTGGCGCCGGCGGTTGGTGCTTCGATGTGGATGATTCCGGATTTGTCATGGCTGTGCAGCGCGGAGATCCCGTTGGGCTGGCCGGCCGGGGTGAAGCTGAAGCCGATGTCCGCCGGGACGGCGACCGGCTTGCCGTCCACGAGGACGTCCAGGTGCGCATGGAAGTGCTCTGCAGCGCCTTCGGCGTTGAGGACCTGCAGCCCGGCGGCCTTGATCCGGTCAGCGCTCCCCTGTGGCTTCAGTTCCCATCCGGTGGATGCCGCGGCGGAGGCTGCCGGGGAGGACGCGGTGGTCGGAGCTGACGTGCCGGGCGTGGACACGGCGGTGCCGGGGCCGGGGGTGACGGTCGCGGAGCATCCTGCAACTGCCAGGGTGATGCCGGCGAGGGCGGCAGTGACGGCGAGCTGTTTTTTCAACTGAGACTACTTTCAATGAGGAAACGGGTACCCCGGTCAGGTGTGCGGGTACCCCGGGTCCCGGCTTGCAGCCCGGGCAGGCCGCGGTCGCACCCTGACAGGACATCATGGCAACCTGCGAGAAGACCAGCCACAGCTTCGCCCGGCCTGCCGATCTCGTCCTGCAGCGTGTCGGGTTCGCCGCGTCCGTCGGCACGCATGCGGACCAAAAACGCCCGCAAGCACCGGACCGGACAGCCCAACCGGGTGGGCTCCCTGCTGGGCGCCCCGATAGACTCCCAACTATCGCAAGGGAATAGAGGGCAGCGTCGATGGCAGTACTTTTGAAGTTGCTCGTCGCTCTGCTGGTGTGCCGATTTTCGTTTCTACCTTGCGCATCGGCCCCAAGTCTCCCAGAGCGGCTGTTCTAATGATCCGCGCGATCCTCGGCGGGTACGGTCCCTGCCGGCCTCAAGGGGCACTGAGTGGATAACGGGCCGGGCATTCAGGTCGACGCCCAGAAAATCAAGACTGTAAATTCTGACGCGATGTTTTACCAAGGATTTTTGTGCGTGCCCAATTCTGACCGCCAACAGCCCTCGACCCGTGAGATCGACGCCGCCATCGCCAAGATCAGGATGGACCAGCACCCTGACCAGCGCTACCACGCCGTCGAGGTCAACCGAGGCTGTGCCATCTATATCTGGCCGATGGATTCTCCACGCCACGCGGTGGAAGTGGCGGGAATGATCGCAGACGCCATCGCCACGGTCGGCTTCAGCGGGACCATCACGGCTTGCGCCGACAAGATTGGCCCCCGGCCCAGGACTGGACGCACCGGCTTTACAGCGGCCATTTGCGCAGCTGATGCCGCACTCGATCACCGTGAGACTCCTCTGGCTTTTCGCGAGGCCAAGAAGAACCTGGACCGCTGGGCGATCGGCAGCCAGGCGTTCAGGGACATTGTCGATTTATTCGTACGCTGGGCGATAACGAACGCCACCGGCCCGGTTCTCGCCGGCCTTCACTTCACGCTGGCACGCTGCGAGGCTCACCAAGTGGCAGCCGTAATCAAACGGTGCTGTGAAGACGTGGGTTGGGCCGAACTTATATTCCCCACACAGGACGGCGACCGATATGTGATCTTCTCCGGAGAAGGCTGGATTCTTCCGTCCATAGAGATTAAGGCTTCAGAAGCAGCCGCGTGGGCATCGTTGACCAGCCTGCTCACCGTCATCGCGCCGCACATCGACTATGCGGCTATCACCAGGGGTTGGTTTGGGATCCCCACTCCGCGCAGTGTAATGATTCAGCACGGGGTTCCCGGGCCGGAAGACGTCGATCTTTCCGCTCACCACCACTTAATGAAAACGTCTGTGCCCGGAATTTTCGGGTCACAGGTACTTGGCCCAAGTCACCCCGATCTCAAGCCTTCTGGATTCTGGAATGTGACCGCCTTGGGCGCCGGCCGGCGGATGTTCACAGCGCCCAATGCCAGTGACTGGTGGACGACCCCGATGCTCCACCCCGAACAGGGTTTCGATCATCTCCGAGAAGCCAACAGGCAGATTTTAGGCACGTGGATATGAGCCTTAGCGCTGCCGTCCGGCAGACCAGTAGTCGTCGTCAAAGCTATAACGGTAGAAGAGGTCCCGAGCCGTCCTCGTTACGGAACTGGCGCGCCGACGTTTAGGGCAGTCGTATCAGGTCCGCTGCGGGTCGGATCGCTGGGGGTCGTCCAACGAGTGTTACTCCAACAGTGGCACTTCCGTTGCAAGCGCAAAACGAAACCCCGCCTTCACCTGGCCTATCGGCCAGTAAAGACGGGGTTTCCCCTGTGCACCCCCCGGGACTTGAACCCGGAACCCATTGATTAAGAGTCAATTGCTCTGCCAATTGAGCTAGAGGTGCATCTTCTTTGCTTCAACCTTTCGGGCTTTTTCTTTCCCGTTGATCTCCGCAACGACATGAAACTCTACACGAACTTCCGGTGCAAGTGAAATCGGCGCCCACGAAGGAGATGCCGTCACCGCTGCAGCCCCAAAACCAGCGCGAAATCAGGGTTTTCGTTGTTCGTCATCAGCCACAACCCGCCGTTCGGGTCGCGAATCACGTCCCTGATCCGTCCGTACATTCCTGTGAAATAGGCCACAGGACTTCCTGCCTCGGTGCCGTGGAGGGTGACGGCCCGCAGTTGCTCCCCGCGAAGCGCACCCAGGTACGCGGTGCCGCCGGCTATTTCCAGGCCGCTGGGCGATGATTCACCGGTGGCCGGCCGTACGGCCTTTGCATCCTGGAATTCCGGCCGGTGGGGTGCGCCCGTCACTTCGGGCCAGCCGTAGTTGGCGCCGGAAGAATCAGGTTGAGCTCGTCATTGATGTCGGGACCAAATTCACTGGCCCACAGCCTGCCCTCGCCGTCCCAGGCCAACCCCTGGACGTTCCGGTGTCCCAGGCTGTAGACGGCATTGCCGAACGGGTTCCCTGGCGCCGGACTGCCGTCCGGGGCGAGCCGGAGGATCTTGCCGCCCAGGACGACCGGATCCTGGGGCTGTTCCCGGCGCTGGGCGTCGCCGGTGCCAACATAGAGGAAGCTGTCCGGGCCGAACCGGATCCTCCCGCCATTGTGCGTCGTTGCTTTCGGTATGCCGGCAAAGACGGTTTGCGGTGGACCGGGGAGAGTGCGCCGTCGGCGTCCCTTTTGGAGCGTCAGCCGGACCACCCGGTTGTCCTCCGGCCCCGTCACGTACGCGTACATGTAGTGGTCAACGTCAAAATGCGGAGACAGCGCCAGGCCCAGCAGGCCGCCTTCGCCGCCGGGCACCACTCCCGGGACCTTGCCCACGGTGGTGGCCTGTCCGTCGCGGACCGCCTTCAACAACGCCGTTCCACGCTCGGAGATGATGGCCGTGCCGTCCTGAAGGAAGATGGCCGCCCAGGGGACGGCCAGCTTCAGTTCCAGCTTTTCCTGCACCTCGGGTACGGAGACGGGCGGATTGGCCGTGGTGCCGGCCCCGCTGCCAGGCGTTGGGGCGGGCGAGCCGGTTCACGCTGCCAGCAGGAAGAGCAGGCATGCCGCCCAGCTGGGGCGTGGTGCCGTGCGGCGGACCGTCTTTGGGCTAGAGCCGCTTGCGGCGCGGAGCGCGGAAACCTGCAGCCTCGGCGTGCGCGGCAGACTCAAACCAGACGTCCGCCCGGATTTGCTCATGGTCGGGATGTCCTTCTTCGTAGTAGACCATCGCGGCGGCGTCTCCCTTGACGCTGTAGTCCGCCGGACCGCTTCCGTCGGCGGCCGGCGATGCCGAGCCTGCCCCGTACGGTTCCTCTGCCGCAAGGTGCCCGGCTGGTTCTCCCGCCGCTTCGCTGTGCCCCGGGGCGACGTCGTGGTGGCCTGATGCTTCCTCCGCCGGGGCCGAGGCCTCCGCATGGTCCGTCGTTTCGGCCGCTGCTGTCTCTTCCCCGGCGGCCGTCTCGGCGCCGGGCAGCGTCGGGGCGTGGGGTGCGGTGTATTCGTCATGATGGACGACAGACTGGACAGTCTGGGCAGGTGCGGGGGAGCTGTGCGCCCGGGATTCCTGCCGCCCGGCGCCGTCGTCCGCCGCGTCGGCCCCGGCCCCTGCGGCGGGCGGGGCTGCCTGTGACGCTGCGGCCGTTGCCGCTGCATCATTGGTGGCTGGCGGTGCGGGCCGTGACCCGGACGGCCCGGCCTCCGACCACTGGGTTTCCCACTCGGCTTCATCCTGCAGCCTGCGCTCCTCTTCCCGGCCGACGGCGCCGGGAGAAGCCGTGCCGTCATTGGCGCCGGAAGGGCCCTGGACCGGGTTGTCGGTGGCCTCGGCAGCCGCGGGTGTCGCCGTCCGTGGCGTCGCCGACGAATCCGCCGGTTCCTCAGCCGTTGGCGGGGCTTCCGGTTCGGCGGCGCGGCCGAAGCCCGCTGCCGTGGGTATCCCGGTGGTCGCGGCAGCCTCGGCCGAAGCCGCGGCGCTGCCTCCCTCCAGGGCGCCGTCCGACCTGATGGCGGAGGCGCCAGGAGCACTGGCCGACTTGTTGCGGTTCAGCAGCCACCAAACGACTGCCGCGACAACAACGATGAGAATGATCCAGAAAAGAATGTCCATGGCAGGCCTTTCGATCCGGGCGGCGGGGGTGTCCTGTCCCCGACGCTACGTCGGGCAGGCACTGCTGTCCAGAGAAGCCGCAGGCCGCAGGCAGGCGTCCTACCCGGTCGCAAGGTTGGCCGGCCGGAGCCTCGAACACCCGCGACGTCTCATTATGTGAGACACAAGTCCACTATTTGGCCAATTTTTGCCGTCATTTCACCAGGAAGCTGATTTGACGGTCGTCCGGGCGCGGTGCGCGCCCTAGACTTTCCCCTATGAGTGACGCCCAGACCGCAACCGAGAACACGCCTGATATCAAGCCCCGCAGCCGCGTCGTCACCGATGGGATCCATGCGGCGCCCGCGCGCGGCATGTTCCGGGCTGTCGGCATGGGCGATGACGACTTCGCCAAGCCCCAGATTGGCGTGGCGAGCTCGTGGAACGAGATCACTCCCTGCAACCTGTCCCTGAACCGCCTCGCGCAGGGCGCCAAGGAAGGCGTCCACGCAGGCGGCGGATTCCCCATGCAGTTCGGCACCATTTCGGTTTCGGACGGCATTTCAATGGGCCACGAGGGAATGCACTTCTCCCTGGTCTCCCGCGAAGTCATCGCCGACTCCGTGGAGACCGTCATGCAGGCGGAGCGGATCGACGGTTCGGTCCTGCTGGCCGGCTGCGACAAGTCCCTGCCCGGCATGCTCATGGCGGCCGCCCGCCTGGACCTGGCCAGCGTATTCCTTTACGCCGGTTCCATCATGCCCGGCTGGGTGAAGCTTGAGGACGGCTCCGAAAAGGAAGTCACCCTCATCGACGCCTTCGAAGCGGTGGGTGCCTGCGCCGCGGGCAAGATGAGCATGGAAGACCTCACCCGGATCGAAAAGGCCATCTGCCCCGGCGAAGGCGCCTGCGGCGGCATGTACACGGCCAACACCATGGCCTGCATCGGCGAGGCCCTGGGCATGTCCCTCCCCGGCTCGGCCGCCCCGCCGTCGGCAGACCGCCGTCGTGATGAATTTGCCCGCAAGTCCGGCGAAGCCGTGGTCAACCTGCTGCGCCTGGGCATCACCGCCCGCGACATCATGACCAAGAAAGCCTTCGAAAACGCCATCGCCGTCACCATGGCGTTCGGCGGCTCCACCAACGCCGTCCTTCACCTGCTGGCCATCGCACGCGAAGCCGAGGTGGAGCTGACCCTCGACGACTTCAACCGAATCGGCGACAGGATCCCGCACCTGGGCGACCTCAAGCCATTTGGCCGCTACGTGATGACCGACGTCGACCGGATCGGCGGCGTGCCCGTCATCATGAAGGCCCTGCTCGACGCCGGCCTGCTGCACGGCGACTGCCTCACCGTTACCGGCAAGACCGTCGCCGAAAACCTGGACGCCATCAACCCGCCGGACGTTGACGGCAAGATCCTGCGCGCACTGGACAACCCGATCCATAAAACCGGCGGCATCACCATCCTGCACGGCTCAATGGCTCCGGAAGGTGCCGTCGTCAAGAGCGCCGGCTTCGACGCCGACGTCTTCGAGGGCTCAGCCCGGGTCTTCGAGCGCGAGAAGGGAGCGCTGGATGCACTCGACAACGGCGAGATTAAGGCCGGCGACGTGGTGGTCATCCGGTACGAAGGTCCCAAGGGCGGCCCCGGCATGCGGGAAATGCTGGCGATCACCGGCGCCATCAAGGGTGCCGGCCTCGGCAAGGACGTCCTGCTGCTGACGGACGGCCGCTTCTCCGGCGGGACCACCGGCTTGTGCATCGGCCACGTTGCGCCGGAAGCGGTCGACGGCGGCCCGATCGCCTTCGTCAAGGACGGCGACCGGATCAGGGTGGACATCGCCGCGCGCACGTTTGACCTGCTGGTGGACGACGCGGAACTTGAGGCCCGCAAAGTGGGCTGGGAGCCGCTTCCGGCCCGCTACACCAAGGGAGTGCTCGCCAAATACGCCAAGCTGGTACACAGTGCCAGCCAGGGTGCCTACACCGGCTGACGTTCGGTTTCGGCTGGTCCTTCCGCGATAGGATCAAAGAGTGGACAGTGTTGTCCACATGGTGAGATAGGGTTGTTGCTCGTTGACACCCATCACACCAGAGGGAAAACTGAACGCATGACTTTCGTTACCGGCATCGTCGTCGTCCTTACCAAGCGCGTGGCACATTAGCCCTGGTAACGAACCGTCACGCGCGAACCCCTCACAGAGCCACCAGGCTGAGGGGTTTTTTTATTTCCCGCCTTTCCAGTCACATTCCAACACCAGAGAAGATCCACAAGGAAGAGTCCGATGAGCAAAGGATCGCCCATCAGCCCCTCGCTGATGGCCACCAAGTCAGCTGGAGCCGCCAAGGCTCCGGAACGCGCCGACCGGACGGCTGACCATGCCGCCGTCGTCGCCGACCTTGCCGCCGTCTCTCCTGTCCTTGGGCCGAACAACGTCGTACCCCCGACGGTGATGACCGGCTCGCAAGCAATCGTCCGTTCGCTCGAAGAACTCGGCGTCGACGACATTTTCGGTTTGCCTGGTGGCGCGATCCTGCCCACCTACGACCCCTTGATGGCCTCCACCATGAACCACGTGCTGGTCCGTCACGAACAGGGAGCCGGCCATGCCGCGCAAGGCTACGCCATGGTTACCGGGCGGGTTGGCGTCTGCATCGCCACCTCGGGTCCCGGTGCCACCAACCTCGTTACCGCCATCATGGATGCCCACATGGACTCCGTGCCCCTGGTGGCCATCACCGGCCAGGTCGCCAGCGGCGTCATTGGTACCGATGCGTTCCAGGAAGCCGACATCGTGGGCATCACCATGCCGATCACCAAGCACTCGTTCCTGGTGACCGACCCGAACGACATCCCCCACGTCATGGCAGAGGCCTTCCACCTGGCCTCCACCGGCCGTCCCGGCCCCGTGCTGGTGGACGTTGCCAAGGATGCCCAGGTGGGACAGATGACGTTCTCCTGGCCGCCAAGGATCGACCTGCCCGGGTACCGGCCGGTCACCCGCGGCCACAACAAGCAGGTGCGCGAGGCGGCGAAACTCATCGCCGCCGCTTCCAAGCCGGTCCTGTACGTCGGTGGCGGCGTGGTGAAGGCGCACGCCTCCGCGGAACTGCGCGCCCTCGCCGAGGCCACGGGTGCGCCCGTGGTGACCACCCTGATGGCAAAGGGCGCCTTCCCGGATTCCCACCCGCAGCACGTGGGCATGCCGGGCATGCACGGCAGCGTTTCCGCCGTCACGGCCCTTCAGCAGTCGGACCTCCTGATCACGCTCGGCGCCCGTTTCGATGACCGCGTGACCGGCGTGCTGCGCACCTTCGCACCGCATGCCAAGGTCATCCACGCTGACATCGACCCCGCAGAGATCTCCAAGAACCGCACCGCCGATGTGCCCATCGTGGGCTCGGTCAAGGAGATCATTCCGGAACTGACAGAGGCCGTCCGCAGCCAGTTCGATGCTTCCGGCACGCCGGACTTGACCACCTGGTGGGCCTTCCTGAACAACCTCAAGGAAACCTACCCGCTGGGCTGGACGGAACCGGACGACGGCCTGATCGCCCCGCAGAAGGTCATCGAACGGATCGGTGCGCTGACCGGCCCCGAAGGCGTGTACGTCGCGGGCGTTGGCCAGCACCAGATGTGGGCTGCCCAGTTCATCAAGTACGAGCGCCCGCACGCCTGGCTGAACTCCGGCGGCGCCGGCACCATGGGCTACGCCGTTCCCGCGGCCATGGGCGCCAAGGTGGGCGAGCCTGACCGGGTGGTCTGGGCCATCGACGGCGACGGCTGCTTCCAGATGACCAACCAGGAGCTGGCCACCTGCGCCATTAACAAGATCCCCATCAAGGTTGCCGTCATCAACAACTCCTCGCTGGGCATGGTGCGGCAGTGGCAGACCCTCTTCTACGAGGGCCGCTACTCCAACACCGACCTCAACACCGGCCACGACACCGTGCGCATCCCGGACTTCGTCAAGCTGGGCGAGGCCTACGGCTGCGCCTCGTTCCGCTGCGAACGCGAAGAGGACATCGACGCCACCATCCAGAAGGCACTCGAAATCAATGACCGCCCCGTGGTCATCGACTTCGTGGTGAGCCCCAACTCCATGGTGTGGCCGATGGTGCCCTCCGGAGTGAGCAATGACCAGATCCAGGTTGCCCGAAACATGACCCCGGAATGGGAAGAGGAAGACTGAGCATGAGCCGCCACACACTTTCCGTCCTGGTCGAGGACAAGCCAGGCGTCCTGACCCGCGTGGCGAGCCTGTTCGCCCGCCGCGCCTTCAACATCAACTCCTTGGCCGTCGGCCCCACGGAAGTGCCGGGCGTGTCCCGCATGACCGTGGTGGTCGACGCCGACGGCGACCTCATCGAGCAGGTCACCAAACAGCTCAACAAGCTGGTCAACGTGATCAAGATAGTTGAGCTGACACCAGAAACTTCCGTACAGCGCGACCACATCCTGGTCAAGGTACGGGCGGATGCCGCAACACGCCTGCAGGTAACCCAGGCCGCAGACCTGTTCCGCGCCTCAGTGGTGGACGTGTCCACCGACTCGGTCGTCATTGAGGCCACCGGCCATCCGGAAAAGCTCACAGCCCTGCTTTCAGTGCTGGAGCCCTTCGGCATCCGCGAAATCGTGCAGTCCGGCACCCTGGCCGTTGGACGGGGATCCCGCTCCATGAGTGACCGGGCCCTCCGTTCCGCCTAGGCACCAGCCCGGGCGGGACTTGGCGCCCGCAACCGCAGCACCGCAAGACCACTATCTACAACCACTCAAGAGGAGTTACGCAAGTGACTGAAATGTTCTACGACGACGACGCCGACCTTTCCATCATCCAGGGCCGCAAGGTTGCCATTGTCGGCTACGGCTCGCAGGGCCACGCCCACGCGCTGAACCTGCGCGATTCCGGCGTCGAGGTCGTTATCGCCCTGAAGGAAGGCTCCAAGTCGACCGCCAAGGCCGAGGACGCCGGCTTCACGGTCAAGAACGTTGCCGACGCCGCCGAATGGGCCGACGTCATCATGATCCTCGCGCCGGACCAGCACCAGCGCGCGATCTACAACGACTCCATCAAGGACAAGCTGACCCCGGGCAAGGCCCTCGCCTTCGCCCACGGCTTCAACATCCGCTTCGGCTACATCAAGGCCCCCGAGGGCGTTGACGTCATCCTGATCGCCCCGAAGGCGCCGGGCCACACCGTCCGCCGCGAGTTCGAAGCCGGCCGCGGCATCCCGGACATCATCGCCGTCGAGCAGGACGCCTCCGGTTCCGCCTGGGAGCTGGCGAAGTCCTACGCCAAGGCCATCGGCGGCACCCGCGCCGGCGTCATCAAGACCACCTTCACCGAGGAAACCGAAACCGACCTCTTCGGCGAGCAGTCCGTGCTCTGCGGCGGCGTGTCCCAGCTGATCCAGTACGGTTTCGAAACCCTCACCGAAGCCGGCTACCAGCCGCAGATCGCCTACTTCGAGGTGCTGCACGAGCTCAAGCTCATCGTTGACCTCATGTGGGAAGGCGGCATCGCAAAGCAGCGTTGGAGCGTTTCCGACACCGCCGAGTACGGCGACTACGTCTCCGGCCCGCGCGTCATCACCCCGGAGGTGAAGGAAAACATGAAGGCCGTCCTGGCCGACATCCAGTCCGGTGCCTTTGCCAAGCGCTTCATCGAGGACCAGGACAACGGCGGCGTCGAGTTCAAGGAACTGCGCGCCAAGGCTGAACAGCACCCCATCGAGGCCGTGGGCCGCGAGCTGCGTTCCCTGTTCTCCTGGCAGCAGCAGGACGTGGACTACGTGGAAGGCTCCGCAGCCCGCTAAGGCTGCCAGCCCAACCACGCAGACCGCAGCGGTGAGGCCGGGTTCACACTTAACAATGTGAGCCCGGCCTTTCCGTCGGCCTAGACTTGTTTCCATCCCCAGGACTGCAACGCAGAGGATCAGCCGTGTCAAAACCCGTAGTACTGCTCGCCGAAGAACTTTCCCCGCCACCGTCGAGGCCCTCGGCCCGGACTTTGAAATCCGCCAGACTGACGGCGCAGACCGTTCCCAGCTGCTCTCGGCAATCAGTGACGTAGACGCCATCCTGGTCCGCTCCGCCACCCAGGTGGACGCCGAAGCCATCGCCGCCGCCAAGAACCTGAAGGTTATCGCCCGTGCCGGCGTGGGCCTGGACAACGTGGACATCAAGGCGGCCACGCAGGCCGGCGTCATGGTGGTCAACGCCCCCACGTCCAACATCGTCTCTGCCGCCGAGCTGACCGTGGGCCACATCCTCAGCCTGGCCCGCCACATCCCGCAGGCCAGCGCCGCCCTCAAGGATGGCGAGTGGAAGCGCTCCAAGTACACCGGCATCGAGCTGTTCGAGAAAAAGATCGGCATCATCGGACTCGGCCGGATCGGCGCCCTCGTGGCAGCCCGCCTTAAGGGCTTCGACACCAAGATCCTTGCCTACGACCCCTACATCACGTCCGCCCGCGCGGCGCAGCTGGGGGTGCAGCTGGTCACCCTGGATGAGCTCCTGGCCCAGTCCGACTTCATCACCATCCACATGCCCAAGACGCCGGAGACCGTGGGCATGCTCGGCGCTGACGCCTTCAAGAAGATGAAGAGCACCGCCTACGTGGTGAACGTCGCCCGCGGTGGCCTCGTGGACGAGGAAGCCCTCTTCACGGCCCTGCAGGACGGCGAGATCGCCGGAGCCGGCGTCGACGTCTTCGCCAAGGAACCCAGCACCGACCTGCCGTTCTTCAAGCTCGACAACGTGGTGGTTACCCCGCACCTGGGTGCCTCGACCGATGAAGCCCAGGAAAAGGCCGGCGTCTCCGTGGCCAAGTCCGTCCGCCTGGCCCTGGCCGGCGAACTGGTGCCGGACGCCGTCAACGTGGCCGGCGGCGTCATCGCCCCCGACGTCCGCCCGGGCATCCCGCTGATCGAGAAGCTGGGCCGCATCTTCACTGCCCTGACCCACGCTTCCCTGACCCAGTTCGACGTCGAAGTTGCCGGCGAAATCTCCTCCCTCGACGTCAAGGTCCTGGAGCTGGCTGCGCTGAAGGGCATCTTCGCCGACATCGTGACCGAACAGGTGTCCTATGTCAATGCACCCGTCATCGCCGAGCAGCGCGGCATCAACGTCCGCCTGATCACCACCCCCGACACCGAGTCTTACCGCAACGTCCTGACGCTCCGCGGCGCCCTGAGCGACGGCAGCCAGATCTCCGTGGCCGGGACCCTGACCGGCCCCAAGCAGGTGGAGAAGCTGGTGGGCATCAACGGCTTCGAAGTCGAAATCCCCATCAGCGAGCACCTGGTGGTGGTGGCCTACACCGACCGCCCCGGCGTCATCGGCACCATCGGCCACATCCTCGGCATGAACAACATCAACATCGCCGGCATGCAGGTGGCCCGCTCCGACGAAGGCGGCCAGGTCCTGGCCCTGCTGACCATCGACAGCTCCGTGCCCCAGCAGGTGCTGGACGCCATCAAGGCCGGCATCGGCGCTGAAATGGTCCGGGAAGTGGACCTGGAAGACTAACGCGACACACCGGCCGAAACGCCGAAGCCGCTCCTCCGCGCAGGCACGCCCGGGCGGAGCCACGTATGATTGGCCGGTCTGCTTAAAGTGGCTTGGTCCTGGTTCAGGACCATAGCCGGCAGGCCGGCCAATACCTTTTGCACATCCGTCCGCCATCGCCCACGTCTGCCCGGCGGTTGGAAGTGCGCGCACGCAATCCAGGTTTCAGGGAGTTCCATGAACGCCGTCCAGAGGTTCATCAGAAGCAGGGTGCTGCTGTTGACCGCGGCCATCTTGATCGCAGCAATGTGCTTGTCGGTCGTCGTCCAGAGCCAGTCACAGGCCGCGCTCAACCGGACAATCGACGAAAATTCGAGGGGGCTCTACGACATCCTGGTCCAGGCCAAGGCGCCCTCCGGAGCACTCCTGCAGCCCGAGATCGCCAATGGCGCCGGCGGCATTGGGTTCGACCAGCTGGACTCCATCCGGAAACTCTCCGGCACGTCCGTGGCCGCACCCATCAGCCTGGTCTCACGGGTAACGCAGAACCTTGAGACGCCCCGGCTCGACGCCATGGACTACCTCGGCTACAACGCCGGGCTCGCCGGCACCGCCACCGCCGACCAGGCCGCAGGGGCCACCGCCCCGAACCAGTGGCCGGCAGCCGAATCCGTCCTCAGCGACACTGCAAAGAAGTACCGGCTGACTGCCAGCGCCGTGAGCTCCGACGGAAACTCCGAGCAGACCCTCTTCAAGACCACCGCCGAAGGCACCCTGGGCAAGGCGCGGCTCGTCGAAGAGAAGGCCCAGGGCGGCAGCAGCATCCGCATCGCGGCACCGGCGGGGGAGACCGGGATAAAATTCCCCAACCCTGCCGGCGGGTCCGAGCACAACCTCTTCAACCTCTCCGTGGCGCTGCCGCTCGCCCCCGAGGTCACCGAATCCGTCGTGGCAGTGGACCCGGCGGCCGAGCGCGCCCTCCTGGGCTCCGCAGGCGACTTCCTGGCCCCGCTGGAAAAGGCTCCCCCGCCGACGCCCGTGACGCCGGCGCCGTGGGACGGTACCTGGAAGGCCTCTTCACCAACGGCATCAGCATGGACCAGCTCAAGGAAGGACCCGACTTCCTCGGCGTCAAGCTCAAGTACTGGGCACCCCTGATGACCCAGTACCAGCAGGCCAAGCGCACCGGCCAGCTCAGCGGCGGCTCACAGGCCGTGCCGCTGATCGTCCGGTCGGGCACGTCGCTGGACCTGAAGTACAACGTCAAGATCGAGGAAATCGACGACGCCGGCAAGGTGGTCAAGGACGTCGGCACGGTGTCCAAGTCGCTGGGCAAGGATTACCTGCCGTTCGTGTCCAAGGACCCCTTCGTGCTCTCCTGGCCCGGCTCCACCGACCACTCGTCCCTGCTGGGGAACAACGGCAACTTCAACCAGGGCCTCTACACCCCCGCCAAGTGGAGCACCAACTTTGCCGGCGCCCCCAAGTACACCGACGGCGACACCGCCGCCAACGGTGCCGTGGACAAGACCGCAGTTCCCGGTGACTGGGTAACGGTGAACCGGCTGCCGGACAAGGCCGCCAGCGGCGCCCCCGTGGACCAGACCCAGCGCGACCCGGTAGACGAGCGCTCGTACCGGGAGAACCTGTCCACCGGCCAGCAGCAGCCGGCCCAGCCGCTGCCCATGGTCTATGGCACGTTCGACCCCGCTGCCGTTGCCGCCGCCTCGGGTGACGTCAACAAGCTTCCGCTGGGCGGCTACGACCCCACGCCGTTCACCCTGGTCAAGGACGCCGCAGGCAAGGATGTCCCCGCCGCGGAACTGAAGCCTTCCCTCAGCGCCACCGGACTGGCGAGCCAGTCCGCCGGTGCGATCACCGACTACTACGGCCTGGCGGCTGCCCGCGGCTACAAGCAGAACGCCGCGGTCATCGACGCCGTCCGCGTCCGGGCCAAGGCTCCGGGCAGCTGGAAGGAAGCCCAGCCCGAGGTGGAGAAGCTTGCCGCCGAAATCCGGGACATGGGCCTGGACGCCACCATCGTGGCCGGTTCCGCCCGCGAGGACACCAGCATCGCCGTCCCCGGCTACTCCAAGGACGGGGCGGGCAAGGAATCCGCGCTGGGCACGGTCCAGCAGTCCTGGGTCCGGCAGAACGCCGCCGACGCCGTGGCAGGATCCCTGTCCGGAACAAACGTCACCCTGCTGTTCCTTACCCTCTGCGGCGCGGCCCTGCTGACCGGCGCGTCAACCGTCAGCTACATCCGGAAACGCCGGAGCGAGGCCGGGACACTGCGGGCGATGGGCTGGACCCAACGGCGGATCCGCACCTGGGTCCTTGAGGAGTTCGGCGTCGGCGCCGTCCTCCTTGCTGCCGCGGGGATCCTGCTGAGCCTGCTGAGCTGGAGCCTGCCGACCGCCCTGGTGTGCGCCGCCGTCGTGGTCCTCTACTGCGGCGCGGCACTGTTCGCCGCGCAACAACTCCGCCACCGTGACGTGATCGACCAGGAACCGCAGCATGACGAGCGGCTCATCCCCGTCGATTCGCCGTTGACCTTCGCCAACCGGCAGCTGGGCACCAACAAGTTCAACACCCTGTCCCTGGCCGTGGCGGTAGGTGTCTTCGGCGCCGCCGTCGGCGGCCTGATCGCCCTGCTGATCGACATTCCGCGGGCCGCAGGTGCCAGCGCCCTGAGCGGACTTGCAGCGGCCAGCGTGACGCTGCCCAGCATCCTGCTGGCAGTGGCCGGCGTGGCCGTGGGGCTGGTGCTCACCCTGGTGACCGGACGCTTCGAGCTCAACTCCAAGCGCCAATACCTGGGCATCCTCCAGGCCATGGGCTGGAACCCGGACATGCTTCGCCAGGTGCGTTTGTTCGAGAACGCGCTGGTGGGAACCGTGGCCTTGCCGCTGGGCGTGCTGGGCGCCCTGGGCATCGGCCTGCTGCTGGCACCCTACGCGGCCATCTGGGCCGCCGTGGCCGGGCTGGTGGCCGTACTTTGCTGGATACCGATTGCAACGAAAGTGGTCCAATGACAAACCCGACGAATGTCCAGCGCAGCCGCCGGAGCGGCTCCACTGAGGTCCCCCTGCAGACCCGGGCCAACACCATCGTCAAGTCTGCCGATCACGCCACCCCGCTGGAGATGCGCGACATCACCATCCGTTACGGTGGCGGAAAGGGCGGCGCCGAGGCGGTCAGCGTGGTGGAGGGCTTCGACCTGACCCTGCACGCGGGGGAGATGCACTGCGTCGCCGGCCGAAGCGGTTCGGGCAAGACCAGCATCCTGACCGTTGGCGCGGGGCTGACCCTGCCGACGTCGGGCCGCGTCTTCTGGGAAGGCGACTCGCTCGAAAGCATGGGCGACGACGAAATCGCCGACCGACGCCGTGCGCTCATCGGCTACGTGGACCAGGGCGGTGCACTGATCGACGGCATGAGCGCGCTGGAGAACGTCCTGCTGCCGGCCGTCCCCGACGGAGAGGTCGAACAGCGGCGCGACATGGCCAAGGACCTGCTGGACCTGGTGGGACTTGGCCGCCGCATGCGCCACCGCCCGGCCCAGCTCTCCGGTGGTGAACGCCAGCGCGTGGCCATCGCCAGGGCCCTGATCCTGGGCACCCGCGTCCTGGTGGTGGACGAACCCACCGCCAGCCTGGACCGCGCCTCCGCCAACCGCATCATCAGCATCCTGAAGGACACCACCTCCGACGGCATCGCCGTCCTGGTGGCTTCGCACGACCACGAACTGGTCCGGCTCAGCGATACCCTGACAGAACTGATCTAGCCCACCCACTCACGCACCGAAGGTAACGTCCGACCGTGACTGCTTCAGAGAAAACGCCGTTCTACATCACCACGGCCATCACCTACCCCAACGGCGTGCCGCACATCGGCCACGCCTACGAGTACATAGCCACCGACGCCATGGCGCGCTTCAAGCGGCTGGACGGCTACGACGTGATGTTCCTGACCGGCACGGACGAGCACGGCATGAAGATCGCCCAGGCCGCGGAGAAGGAAGGCATTACGCCCAAGGAACTGGTGACCCGGAACGCCGAGATCTACAAGGCGGCACACGCTGCCTTGGGCGTCAGCTACGACCGGTTTATCCGGACCACGGACGAGGACCACTACGCCGCATCCCAGGCCATCTGGAAGAAGATGGAAGCCAACGGCGACATCTACCTCTCCAAGTACGAAGGCTGGTACTCCGTCCGGGACGAGGCCTTCTACGGCGAAGATGACACGGTGGTGAAGGACGACGGCGTGCGCTACTCGAAAGAGACGGACACCGAGGTGACGTGGACGGCGGAGGAGAGCTACTTCTTCCGGCTGTCCGCCTACCAGGACAAACTGCTGGCGCTCTACGAGGCGCACCCCGAATTTGGCGCCCCGCAGTACCGGTTCAACGAGGTCATCAGCTTCGTCAAGCGCGGCCTGGAGGACCTCTCCATCAGCCGGACCACGTTCGACTGGGGTGTCCCCGTCCCCGGCAACGACAAGCACGTCATGTACGTGTGGGTGGATGCGCTGACCAACTACCTCACCGGCGTGGGCTACCCGGATGTCGAGTCCGAAAAGTTCCGGAAGTACTGGCCCGCCGACGTGCACGTCATCGGCAAGGACATTTCACGCTTCCACGCGATCTACTGGCCGGCGTTCCTGATGAGCGCCGGGCTGGAACTGCCCAAGCGCGTCATGATCCACGGCTTCCTGAACAACAACGGGGTCAAGATGTCCAAGTCACTGGGCAACGTGGTGGCTCCCGCCGACTTCGTGGCCCGCTACGGCCTGGACCAGGTGCGCTTCTTCTTCCTGCGCGAAGTCCCGTTCGGGGCCGACGGCAGCTACAACCATGAGGCCATCGTGGGCCGGATGAACTCGGACCTGGCGAACAACTTCGGCAACCTCGCCCAGCGCTCCCTGTCCATGGTGGCCAAGAACTGCGGCGCCGCCGTACCCGCCCCCGGCGAGCTCACAGCCGCCGACACTGCCATCCTGGCCCAGGCCAACGGCCTGCTCGACGCCGCTCGGGCCGCGTTCGACAAGCAGGAGTTCAGCCGCGCCCTGGAGGCCATCTGGGCCGTGCTGGGGGACACCAACGCCTACTTCGCCGAGCAGGCGCCCTGGGTGCTCCGGAAGACCGACGTCGAGCGCATGAACACGGTGCTGTACGTGACGCTGGAGGTGCTCCGGATAGTGGCGATCCTCGCCCAGCCGGTCATGCCCGGCGCCACCGCGAAGCTCCTGGACGCCCTGGGCCAGCCTGAGGGGGACGCACGCCAGTTCACCGCGATCGCGACCCCGATCGTTCCCGGTACGGCGCTGCCCGCCCCGGTTCCCGTCTTCCCCAAATTCGAGGAACCGGCCGAAGCCTGAGGTTCCGGTGCGGATGAGGGCAGGTGGCGCGGACTTCCGCGCCACCTGCCCTTTCCCATTGCAGGCGCACTGGCCCGCCGTCACGGCTATGCGGTGGCAAGTCCCTCGACGGGTGACAGCCGTGCCGCGCGCCGGGCAGGAATGACCGACGCCAGCAGGCCGGCGACGACGGCCACCCCCAGCACGCCCAGCAACTGCAGCCAGGGGACGGAGGGGGTGACCTCGGCCAGGCTGCCGAGGGCCGACCGCGCGCCCAGCCAGCCGTAGATGCTGCCCAGGGCAGCACCAATCACTGCGGCGACGCCGGCCACCAGGGCTGCCTCGAGGGCCAGCATGCCCCGCAGCTGGCCCTTGGTAATGCCCAGCGCCCGGAGCAGGGAGTTTTCCCTGGTCCGTTCGAGGACGGACAGCGACAGTGTATTGGCCACGCCGATCAGCGCGATCAGCACCGCCACCCCCAACAGGCCCGTGGCCACCAAGAGCAGTACGTCGATGACCTCATTGAAGGTGACCCGCTCGATGGCGGCGCCGCTGACCGCACCCGCGGACACGCCTGCTGCCGCAGCAACAGCGGACTGGATGTCCTTGATCCGGTCCGCGGACAGGTAGCCGCCGGGAGCGTCGGCCAGGCGCAGCCACACGGCACTGGCCGCAGGACCGGTGCCATCTGTCCGCGCACTGTCTGTTGGGGCAACGCCACCGCCCGTCAGGCCCGACTGGCGGGCGGTGTCGGTGGAGACCAGTGCCGGGATGTTGCGGGTCCGCAAGACCACCGCTTCCAGGGAGGCCGGCCCGGCCGGCCCGGTGACCTCAACAGGTCCGGCCGTGGAGCCTTCCGGAAGGTAGATCCTGCCCGGCTCAAGGGTGAGCGCGGTGTCGCGGAGCAGCCGGCCGGCCTCTGCCGCGTCGAGGGCATAGACGGGGCTGCCCATCCCTTCGCCGGCCAAGGTGCCCGCTGCCGGCAGCAAAGCCGCGGTTGCGACGCCGTCCACCCGTGCCACTGCGTCACGCTCGGCGGCTGTCAGGGCATCCCCGGTGATCACCATATCCACGGGGTAGGTGCCGGCGAGGGCGTCATCGAACGCCTGCCGGGCAGTGGCAGCCCCGGTCATCATCAGGGACACCAGCGTGACGCCGATCAAGAGGGCGGCAGCAGTGACGGAGGTCCGGGCCGGGTTGCGGACGGCATTGAGGGCGGCCAGCTTCCCGGGGACGCCGGCAGGAGAGGCCAACCGTCCCGCCAGGCCCACCAGCCGCGGCACGAACAGGGTGGCGCAGAGCAGGACGCCCACGAAGGAGAGCACGCCGCCGGCGAAGGCCACCACCAGCATCACGCCCGCGGCGCCGAGGGCCAGCAACGGAACCCCGAGGGCAAGGGCGGCAAGGCCCAGCACCAGCCGCACGCGGCCCCGCCGGTTCCCGATTCCGGCATCGTCAACCGGCCGCAGGGCAGCAAGCGGAGCCACGGCCGTGGCAGCTTTCGCGGGAACCAGGGCGGCGCCCAGGGTCAGGAGTGTGCCTGCCGCCAGCCCCGCAATGACGGACGACGGCGGGACGGCCATGGTGGCAAAAGCCATGTCCGGCTGCGTCCCGGCCCAGCCGATGAGGGCAGCCATCAGGGCGACGGCGGCGAGCACACCGGCGGCGGAGGAGACCAGGCCCACCACCAGGGCTTCGGCCAGGACCGAGTTGCGCACCTGGTTCCGGCCCGCCCCCAGGCACCTGAGCAGCGCCAGTTCCCTGGTGCGTTGGGCCACCAGCACCGCGAAGGTGTTGGTCACCACCAGTCCGGAGACAATCAGGGCGACCCCGGCGAATGCCAGCAGGATGATCGTCAGTTCATCCTGGCCTCCGGTCATCATCGCCACCTGGGCGGTGACTTGTTCGTCTGCTGTCTTCACCTGCACCCCGGCGCCGGCACCGGTGAGCGCCGCCGCCACGTTCTTGCTGGTTGCGGCGGCGTCGGAGCCCGAAGCCAGGGCCAGCTGGATGCTTCCGTAGCCAGCGGCGCCGGTACCACCTTGAGCGTCCCGGGCGCCGGCGGCCAGGGCACTGACGGCCGGTGTCCCGGCGAGGATCTGCGGGAGGGCAGAGGCGAAGGGGTCGTTGCTGCCGCGCAGGATCCCGGTGACGGTCATGGCCACTGTTGTGGCGGCGTCGGGGGCCTTGAGGGTCAGGGAGTCGCCGACGCGCAGCCCGTAGCGGGCGGCGGTAGCCCCGTCCACGGCGACGCCGTCAGCCCTCTCCGGGAGGGTGCCGTCGGTCACGGTCGCGGTTTCCAAGGCCATCGGCGCCAGGTTCCGGGCTTCCGCCAACACCTCCTGGCCGCCTGCGGTGAACTCGGCGTACGCCTGCATCCGGCCATAGGCCTCGGTCACGCCGGGCACCGCACGGGCTGCTGCCAGCGCGGCATCGTTGAAGGTTCCCGTGTCCGGGGTGGCGATGAGGCCGGCCTTGCTGTAGGCCTCCCCGAGGCTGGCACCCAGCGAAGCACGAGTACTCGCCCCGACCATCAGGGTGGTGGACAGGAACGCCACGGAGAGCATGACTGCCAGGCCGACGGCTATGAAGCGGCGGCTGTGGGACTGGAATTGCGAGAAGGCAACGCGCAGCACGCTCAGCCTCCCAGCTTGCCGAGGGCGGCCAGGACGGACCCGGCGGTGGGCTCGGCGATCTCGCCCACCAGGCCGCCGTCGTTCATCAGGACCACCCGGTCGGCGTAGCTGGCCGCCACCGGATCGTGGGTGACCATGATGATGGTCTGGCCCATTTCCCGGCTGCTGCGGCGCAGCAGTGCGAGGACCTCGCCGCCAGCGGTCGAATCAAGGTTGCCGGTGGGTTCGTCCCCGAACACCACGTCGGGACGGGTCAGCAGGGCCCGGGCTACGGCGACCCGCTGCTGCTGGCCGCCGGAGAGCTCATGCGGCCGGTGCCGGAGCCTGTCCTTGAGGCCGAGCGTGGCCACCACCGTGTCGAACCAGGCCGCGTCCGTGGCTTTGTTCGCCAGCGCCAGCGGCAATGTGATGTTCTGTTCGGCGGTCAGTGTGGGCACCAGGTTGAAGGCCTGGAACACGAATCCGATCCGGTCGCGGCGAAGCGCTGTCAGCTGTTTGTCATTGAGGGCCGTAATGTCTGTTCCGCCAACCAGGATCTGGCCGGAGTCGGCACTGTCGAGTCCAGCGAGGCAGTGCATAAGGGTGGACTTTCCGGAGCCGGAAGGGCCCATTATTGCGGTGAAGCGGCCGGCATCGAACGTGACGCTGACCTCGCGCAGGGCGCTGACGCGGGTGGCGCCGCGGCCGTACGTCTTGGCCAGGGAGAGGGCCTGCACGGCGGGAGCGGATGGGATATTTTGCCTGTTCAAAGCAGTATGGGCATGCGCGGAAGTTGTCATGGTTCCACGCTATGGCCGGGCCCGGCGCCCGGGAATCGGCCGGTGGTCTGGTCCTGCCGGGGCCGGACTCATACCCAGGTCTGACACCACCGTGCCGAGCGTCAGCCTCCGGGAGTGACCACCCCGGTCTCGTAGGCGATCACGACTGCCTGGACCCGGTCGCGTGCCCCAAGCTTGGCCAGGATGTGCCCTACGTGCGTTTTGACGGTTGCTTCGGAGACAAACAGGTCTGCCCCGATCTCAGGGTTGGACCGACCTTGGGCCATGAGGGTGAAGACTTCGCGCTCGCGGGCTGTGAGCCGTTCGACGGCTTCCTGGTCCTCGGGCCGTTCGTTGCCCTGTGCGCGCAGCAGCGGAGCTACATGGTCCAGGAGCCGGCGGGTGGTGGAGGGGGCGATGACGGCGTCCCCGCGGTGCACCGTGCGGATGGCGTCCAGCAGTTCCTCCGGTGGTGCGTCCTTCAGGAGGAAACCGCTGGCCCCGGCTTCGATGGCCGCCAGTGCGTACTCGTCCAGGTCGAAGGTCGTGAGCACGACGATGCGAAGTTCAGCCCTGGCAGACCCGGCCGGGGCGGAAGCGGCGCGTTCGATGAGCCTGCGGGTGGCCTCGATGCCGTCCATTCCCGGCATGCGCACGTCCATCAGGACGACGTCCGCGGCTGCTGCTCCGAGGGCCTGGAGTGCCTCGAGCCCGTTCCCGGCCTCGACCACGACGTCAAGGTCCGGCTGGGAGTTGATCAGCATGCTGAATCCCGAGCGCACCAGTTGCTGGTCATCGACCAGCGCCACGCGGATAGGAGCGGTGCTGTCGCGGTCTAGTGGCAAAGTCATGCTCAAGCCTCGGTGTAGGGAAGGAAGGCCGAAACCTGGAAGCCCCCGCCCGCGGCCGGGCCGGCCGCCAACGAACCATCGTAAAGGCTGATCCGCTCCCGCATGCCCCGCAGCCCGTTACCGCCGCCTTCCCCGGCTCCGACTGCCGGATGGGCAGAAGCGCCCCGGCCGTCGTCGTGCACCTCAAGCTGCAGCCCGCGCGGCTGCCACCGCACCAAGACCCGGGCCCGGGCTTGCGGACCTGCATGCTTGAGGACGTTCGTCAGGGATTCCTGGAGGACCCGGTATGCCGTGAGTTCGGCGCCCGGAGGCAGGGTGCGCCGCGGAGACCCCAACTGTTCGACGTCCAGCGGAAGGCCTGCCGCACGGAACCCCAGGAACAGTTCATCGAGGTCCGCAAGTCCGGGCAACGGGCGGGTGGTGGACTCATCGCCGTGCCGCAGCACACCCAGGAGGCGGCGCATTTCGGCCAGTGACGTCCGTGCCGTGGCGGCAACCGTGGCCAGCGTCTCCGTGGCCACGGCGGGGTCGGCAGCCGCGGCGTACCGCGCACCGTCAGATTGCGTGATGATCACGGACAGGGAATGCGCCACGATGTCATGCATCTCACGGGCAATGTGCGCCCGTTCATCGGCTGCCGCCAGGGAGCGTTCCTGCTGCTGTTCGATTTCGAGCCGGCGGGCACGGTCGGCCAGGGTCTGCATTTGCTGCCGGCGCACGCGCGTCAGGTCTCCGAGGGTCCAGCTGAACAGGACCAGCATCCAGATCAGGACCGTGTAGACAGCGCTGATGGTCAGGCCCAGCACGCCTGTCTCAGCCGTGCTGCTGAGATTGCGGGTGGTCAGCAGCACGCCGCCCAGCAGTCCCAGTGCCAGGACCGTACGGCTGGCCCGGGCAGGACCGTAGGCGGCAACGGCATAGATAATCAGCGGAACAGCCAGCAGCCCGGCCAGCGGCTCCAGCCCGGTTGCCCACAAGACGAGGCACGCCAGTACGGTGGCGCCGGCCGCGTGCACCGGCCTGGTGCGCCGCCACGCCAGCGGCACCACCAGGGCGCAGGACAGCAGGAAGTGCCAGGGACGGTCCGCCATGAGGTAAACGGGACCGCATATCAGCAGGACCGCCAGCATGAGGACCAGGTCAACTCGGAAAGTGTTGACCCGGATCCAGCGATAAACCTTGTGCCGTAATTCCACCCCGGAACTCTATGCTGTCGTGGTGGCGAGTGCCTCATCCCTGGGGCTGATCCTTCTCCGGCCGCCGCGCCCGCCACGCCGCCCGCTGACGACGTGTCCGAAATGTGGGACGGCTTGCCCACCATATGGATGACTTGGCTACCCTGAAAACATGAGCGCATCCTCCATCGATCTTGCAGTTATTCCCGGCGACGGCATCGGCCCCGAAGTCATTGCCGAGGCCCTCAAAGTCCTCGAGAAGGCCGTGGCCGCGGAGGGCGTGCAGCTCAAGCCGACACATTACGAGCTCGGCGCCGAGCACTGGCTCGCCACCGGCGAAACCCTGCCGGACCACGTCCTGGCGGACCTGAAGACGCGCGACGCGATCCTCTTCGGTGCCGTGGGCGCCGCCCCGGGCGACACGCGCATCCCCTCAGGAATCATCGAACGCGAACTGCTCCTCAAGCTCCGCTTCAGCCTGGACCACTTCGTTAACCTGCGGCCGTCGCGGCTCTACGGAACGGTCGGCAGCCCGCTGGCCAACCCCGGGACCATCGACTTCATCGTGGTGCGTGAAGGAACCGAAGGGCCCTACGTCGGAAACGGCGGCACACTGCGTGCCGGAACCCCGCACGAGGTCGCCACGGAAGTGTCCCTGAACACCGCCCACGGCGTGGAGCGCGTGGTCCGCGACGCCTTCCGCCGCGCCAGCCTCCGCGAACGCAAGCACGTCACCCTGGTCCACAAGCACAACGTCCTGGTCTTCGCCGGGCATCTCTGGAAGCGCACCGTCGAGGCTGTCGCCCAGGAATTCCCCGGCGTCACCCACGACTACCTGCACGTTGATGCCGCCACCATCTTCATGGTCACGGACCCGTCCCGCTTCGACGTCATCGTCACCGACAACCTGTTCGGCGACATCATCACCGACCTCGCTGCCGCCATCACCGGCGGCATCGGCCTGGCGGCGTCCGGCAACATCAACATGGACCGCACCGCGCCCTCCATGTTCGAGCCGGTCCACGGTTCGGCGCCGGACATCGCCGGCCAGGGCAAGGCCGACCCCACCGCCGCCATCCTCTCCGCGGCACTCCTGCTGGACCACCTGGGGTACGCCGAAGCCGCTCGCCGGATCGAAGCCGCTGTGGTTGCCGACGTCGAAAAGCGCGACGGAACCGCCCGCAGCACCAGCGCCGTCGGCGACGCCATCGCCGCCGGACTCTAGCCCACGCCGGGGGCCCCGGCTTCGGGCGTAAGCTTGACTCGAATCACCAAATGCCGCCTCGCTGTTCAGCGCTGAACCCCGGGGCGGCCGATCGTGGAGGAACCATGACTCAGACCGCCCATGGCGTCGAATTCACCCGGCAGCCTTCGGAGAACCCGAAGTCCGCCGAAGAGCGTGCAGCCATCCTGGCAAACCCGGGATTCGGCAACTACTTCACCGACCACACCGCCATCGTCGACTACAGCGTTGACGCGGACGGCAACGGCGGCTGGCACGATGCCCGGATCGAGCCCTACGGCCCGATCGTCCTTGACCCTTCCGCCGCTGTGTTCCATTACGGCCAGGAAATCTTCGAGGGACTCAAGGCGTACCGGCACGCTGACGGCTCCGTCTGGACCTTCCGGCCCGAGGCGAACGCGGCCCGGCTGAACAAGTCGGCCCGCCGCCTGGCCTTGCCCGAACTGCCGGCTGAATACTTCCTCGGCGCCATCCGCGAACTGGTTGCTGCCGACAAGGAATGGGTGCCCTCCGGCGACGGCGAAGCCCTCTACCTGCGCCCCTTCATGATCGCCACCGAGGCGTTCCTGGGTGTCCGCGCCGCCCGCGAGGTGTCCTTCCGGGTGATCGCCTCTCCTGCCGGCAACTACTTCGGCGGTGAACTCAAGCCGGTCTCCATCTGGATCTCGCGCCAGTACGCCCGCGCCGGCCGCGGCGGCACCGGCGACGCCAAGTGCGGCGGCAATTACGCCGCTTCGCTCATCGCGCAGCAGGAGGCCGAAGCCAACGGCTGCAAGCAGGTCCTGTTCCTCGACCAGGCCAATGACAACGCCGTGGAAGAGCTGGGCGGCATGAACGTCTTCTTCGTCATGAAGGACGGCTCCCTGGTCACGCCCGCCCTCACCGGCACCATCCTGGAGGGCGTCACCCGGATGTCCGTGATCCAGGTGGCCAAGGACATGGGCCGCGACGTGGCCGAGCGGAAGATCACCCTTGACGAGTGGCGCGACGGCGTGGCCTCCGGCGACATTGCCGAAGTGTTCGCATGTGGCACAGCGGCCGTGATCACGCCCATAGGGGTACTGAAGGACGCCACCGAGTTCATCGGCTCCGAGGACGCCAAAGCCGGCGAAACCACCATGGCCATCCGCGAAAAGCTCCTGGGCATCCAAACCGGAGCCGAACCTGACACGCACGGCTGGCTGACCCGCCTGGCCTAGGTTCTCCGCGTACGACGGCGCCTCCCGGACTTAGGTCCGGAAGGCGCCGTTTTGCGTTGCCGCAGGCGGTGCTGGGTCAGCGGCGCGCGGCCTTCCGGGCAGCGTTCTTCATCGCTTTGCGGGACACGGGCTTGAGTGCCTTGCGGGCAGCTTCTTCCGCCAGGACGCGGTTGCGCCGGGCATCGATGAGGTCGTTCCACAGCGTGGTGGCAAAGACGCCGCCGTCCTGGGCATAGACGTCGTAGGGGTAGCCGGCGTAGACGGCGGGGGCGGAGCCGCTGCTGAACAGGTCCTTGCCGCCGGCCTGTGCCACTGCGTCGCCGACAGCCCACGTCCGGGTCAGGTGGCGGATGAGGTTTTCCTGGACGAAGACGGCGGCGTCAGCCGAGCGGGAGGCCTGGTCCAGCAGCGCTTCCAGGTCTGCGGCGATCAGTGCGGCGCCGGCCTGGTCAGCGGGCGCGGGGGCGGCAGACAGTTCCGCCGTGATGCCGGTGACGGCGTCCGTCCAGTCGGTTGTCTCGCGGAACTTCTTCCAGGTGGGAAACCAGATGATGCTGCCGGTCGCGTGGTTGTGGATGTGCAGGAGGCCGGTGGCCTTTTCGGTCGCCGAATGGTCGTGGCCGTCCGCGTCCGCGCGGGCGAGAAGGTCGGCGAGTGATGGTGTGCTCATGGGGCGGGGTCCGGCTTCCTGGTGGAGATCGTTGTGCTGTCACAGGTTGCCAACCCCCGCAGGCGGCCGATCTATTCCGCCGGTGCACTCAGGGAAAAGGGGGTGGGGGAGGGCGGGGCTTGGTGCAAGGATGGATCAGTGACCCCAGTTACCGGCCCCGGCCTGCAGCGCAGCTCCGGCCTCACCCAGTTCATCCTGGCACCCAACCCGGGCCCCATGAGCCTGGACGGCACCAACTCCTACCTCCTGCGCGCCCCCGGCCACTCCGCCGTCGTGGTGGTTGACCCAGGACCCGACGATGAACCGCACCTGGAGGCACTGGCCGGTGCCGGCGTCGTCGAACTGGTCCTTGTCACGCACCGGCATGCGGACCATACTGCCGGTTCGGCCCGCCTGCACGAACTGACCGGAGCGCCGGTGCGGGCGGCTGACCCCGGCCACTGCCATGGCGGCGGAGCGCCGCTGGCCGACGGAGAACTGATCCAGGCGGCGGGAGTGGACATCACGGTGCTGGCTGCCCCCGGCCACACTTCGGATTCCGTGTGCTTTTACCTCGCGGCCGACGGGCAGCACGGCTCGGTGCTGACGGGGGACACCGTCCTGGGCCGGGGCACCACCGTCCTGGACTTTCCGGACGGCACGCTGGGGGATTACCTCGCTACTCTGGAACGGCTGGAGGCCCTCGGGAACGCGACTGTGCTGCCGGCCCACGGCCCGGTGCTGCCGTCCCTGCGGGACATCGTCCGGGACTACCGGCGGCACCGGGAGGAACGGCTGGCCCAGATCCGTGCCGCGCTCCGCACCCTCGGCGGGGACGCATCCGTGCTTGAGGTGGCGGACGCCGTCTATGCCGGCGTCGACCCTTCCGTCCGGCGCGCCGCCGAACTGTCCGTGGCCGCACAGCTTTCCTACCTTCGCGGGCTTGAACGCGGCAGGCAGGACGGCGCCGGCGAAACGGTAGGGTAGGAGCCATGCGTATTGCGAGGTTTGTTGTCGATTCCGATCCCCTGTACGGCGTTGTGGAAGGTGATACCGGGAGTGAGGAAATCACTGTCATCCACGGCGACCCTTTCTTCAACGGTGTGGAGCGCACTTCCGTTCGCCACAAGCTGGAGGACGTCCGGCTGCTGGCGCCCATCATCCCGCGGAGCAAGGTCATCGGGGTGGGCCGGAACTTCGTGGAGCACGCGCACGAGCTGGGCAACGAGGTGCCCGCCCAGCCACTGCTGTTCCTGAAGCCCAACACCGCGGTGGTGGGTCCGAACGACCCCGTGGTGCTGCCGGAGTTTTCCGAAGAAGTCTCCTTCGAAGCCGAACTGTGCGTGGTGATCGGGCGGATCTGCAAGGACGTCCCCGAAGACCGCGTTGACGATGTCATCTTTGGCTACACGTGCGGCAACGACCTCACTGCCCGCGATGTCCAGAAGACGGATTTGCAGTGGACCCGGGCCAAGGGCTTCGATACCTCCGCTCCGCTGGGCCCGTGGATCGAGACCGATCTGGACACCGAGGACCTGCAGATCCAGGGCCGGCTCAACGGGGAAATCCGCCAGGACGGCAGCACCAGCCAGATGATCCGGGGCGTCCGGGAGCTCGTGTCCGTCGTCTCGCACGCGTTCACCCTCCTGCCCGGCGACGTCATCATGACCGGAACACCGGCCGGTGTGGGACTGGTCAAGGAAGGCGACCGCTTCGAGGTGGAAATCGAAGGCATCGGCCGGCTCTCCAACCCGATCGTCCGCCGCTGACCCCGGCTGCCGCGCGGAAGGCCGGAGGGCGGGCAGGCGGGTAAAGTTGAAGCCACTATGACTATCGCTTCTTCGTCGCTTGCCGCCTCCATTCCGCCAGTCACCGCTGAGACCCCCGTTCGCGTCCGGTTTTGCCCCTCGCCCACGGGTACCCCGCACGTCGGACTGATCCGGACCGCGCTCTTCAACTGGGCCTACGCCCGCCACACCAAGGGCACCCTGGTGTTCCGGATTGAAGACACGGACGCAGCCCGGGACAGTGAGGAGAGCTACCACCAGCTGCTTGACGCGCTGAAGTGGCTGGGCATCGACTGGGATGAGGGCGTCGAGGTGGGCGGCCCGCACGAACCGTACCGGCAGTCCCAGCGTGGCGACATCTACCAGGACGTCATCAAGCGCCTGCATGACGCCGGATTCATCTACGAGTCCTTCTCCACCCCGGAGGAGATCGAGGCGCGCCACCGCGCCGCCGGCCGGGACCCGAAGCTGGGCTACGACGGCTTCGACCGGCACCTGACCGAGGAGCAGCTGGCACAGTACCGGGCCGAAGGCCGGCAGGCCGTCCTGCGCCTGCGCATGCCGGACGAGGACATCACGTTCACCGACCTGGTCCGCGGCGAAATCACGTTCAAGGCCGGATCGGTGCCGGACTTCGCCGTGGTGCGTGCCAACGGTGCCCCGTTGTACACCCTGGTCAACCCTGTGGACGACGCCCTGATGGGGATCACCCACGTGCTCCGTGGCGAAGACCTGCTCAGCTCCACTCCGCGCCAGGTGGCCCTGTACCGGGCGCTGTACGCCGTGGGCGTCGCGGAGTACATGCCGGAGTTCGGCCACTTGCCCTATGTCATGGGCCAGGGCAACAAGAAGCTTTCCAAGCGGGATCCCGAGTCCAGCCTGTTCCTGCACCGCGAGCGGGGCTTCATCCCGGAAGGGCTGCTCAACTACCTTTCCCTGCTTGGCTGGTCGCTGAGCGCCGACGAAGACATCTTCACCGTCGAACAGCTGGTGGAGCACTTCGACATCCACGACGTCCTGGGCAACCCCGCGCGTTTCGACCTGAAGAAGGCCGAGGCCATCAACGGCACGCACGTCCGGATGCTGGAGCCCAAGGTCTTCCGCGACCGGGTGGCGCACTACCTGCGCGACGCAGGCCTGGTGGGGGAGATCCTCACTGACCGCGAGGAAGAAATCCTCACCGAAGCCGCACCGCTGATCCAGGAACGCATCACTCTGCTGGGTGAGGCGCCGGACATGCTGGCCTTCCTGTTCAAGGCGGACGACGCCGTCGACGTCGCCGCTGACGCCCGCAAGGGCCTTCCCGAGAACCTTTCCGAGGTGCTGGATGCCGCCCTTGCCGCCCTGGAACCGGTGGCAGACTGGACAGCGGAGGGCATCCAGGCAGCCCTGAAGCAGGCCTTGGTGGAGGACCTTGGCATCAAACCGCGGCTCGCGTTCGGGCCCGTCCGGACAGCTGTTTCCGGCCGTCGGATCTCCCCGCCCCTGTTCGAATCGATGGTCATCCTGGGCAAGGAGTCCTCCCTGCGCAGGCTCCGCGCCTTCCGCGGCTGATGACGGCACCGAGCGAAGCCCGGTCGGGTGCCCGGCCCACGCCGGGGGGAGTGGTCAGGGGCGTCCTGTTCGACATCGACGACACCCTGGTGGACCTTGAGTACTCAATGACCACCGCCCTGCGCGAGGTCAGTGAACACCTCCTGCCCGGCCTGGACCAGGCTGGGTGGGAGCGGTTCGGCCGGATCTTCACCCATGAGACCACGCACTACTACGACCGCTACCTGGCCGGCGAGCTGACGTTCAACGAACAGCGCCTCCTCCGGGGCCGCGCCGCACTGGGCCACTTTGGCGTGGAACTGGGCGACGGCGATGAATCGCACCGCTGGCTGGCCGCGTACGTGGAAAAGCAGCCGTCCTATGTGAAGCCGTTCCCGGATGTTTCGCCGCTTCTTGACGTCTTGGACGCTGCCGGGATCCCGTACGGCGCCGTCAGCAACAACGTCCACGATTACCAGCGCGCCAAGCTGGACGGTGCCGGCCTTGAACGCGTGAAGCACCTCGTCGGAACTGACACCCTGGGCGTGGCCAAGCCGGATCCCGCCATCTACCTGGAAGGCGTCCGGCTCCTGGGCACCGTCCCGGCCGAGACGATGTACGTGGGCGATAACCGGCTGCTGGACGCGGAAGGCTCGACGGCGGCCGGACTGGTTGGCGTCTGGCTCAACCGGAACGCCGAGACCGCGGCCCACTTTGGTGGAACCGCGGTCACCACGTTGGCGGATCTCCTCCCGCTCTTCGCCTAAGTCCTGTCCGGGCGGCCGTCCATCAGGCGGCCTTAAGCCGGGCGGCGCGGCGAAGGAGGAGATATCCGCCAACGGCGGCTCCCACCAGCAGGGCGATCAGCAGCAATGCCGTGACGGGGCTGTCCAGCCAGGACGACGGCGACACGGCGGCCACCTTCGTGTGCAGTTCCTGCGTTCCGGCCGCGATCCTGGCATTGCCCTCGGCAAGCGTGCCGGCACCGTCCGCCAACTGGCCCGAACCGTCATCAAGCTTGCCGTTGCCGTCGGCGAGTTTCCCGGTTCCATCCGCCAGCTGGGCGGATCCCGACTGCAATTGTCCCGTGCCTTGGCTCAGCGCGGTGGTGCCCTCCGACAACGCCTCGGTCCCGGCCAGGAGTCCCGGGTTGGCAGGATCGCCGCCGCCGTTGACGCCGGCACTGAGCTTGGTGGTGCCGTCCTGGAGGTTGTTGGCGGCGTAGATCAGGCCGGGGCTGTCCGGATCGCCGGGGACGCCATCCATGCCGGTCCGGATCTTCGCCGTGCCATCCGCCAGCACCGAGGTACCCAGCACCACGCCGGGGTTTTGGGGGTCGGTGGCGTTGAGCTTCTCCGCCAGGGTGGCGAAGCCCGCCTTCAGCCGGCCCGCCCCGTCATCCAGCTGGGCGGCTCCCGCGGTCAGACTGCCGGTTCCGGCCTTGAGCTGCCCGGCTCCGTCGTTCAGCTTTGCTGCTCCCGCATCGAGCTGCCCCGCTCCCGCGTAGGCGCGCCGGCCGCCGTCGGCCAACTTGGCGATCTGGTCCTTGATGACGGCCAGGGGAACCAGGCCCTGGGGCCCGTTCGCCGCTGCTTCCAGCTGGTCCAGCCCCTGGCTGAGCGCGGCCAACCCGTCTCCCTTGGTTGGATCGTTCCCCGCGCCGGGGTAGCCCGTCAGCTGCGCTGTTCCGTTCTTCAACGCCGCTGTCCCTGCGCTCAGGCTGGTGGCGCCGGCGTCGAGCTGACCTGCGCCGGCCGCGAGCCGGCCCGTACCCGCCGCCAGCTGTCCGGCGCCGTCGGCAAGGTTGTTGGGGGCGTTGCCGCCCGCGGTGGGGGTGAGCGCGGCGGACAGCGCGACGGCGCCGGCCTGGAGCTTCCGGGCTCCGTCATCCACCTGGTAGACGCCAGGGACGAGTTTGTTCAGGACGTCATTTTGCAGCTTGGTGGTGCCGGCATGAAGCTTGTCCACGCCGGGGGCGAGCTGGTCCCTGACACCTGAGTAGATCTTGCCCGCACCCGATTGCAGGGCGAGGGCTCCGTTGTTGAGTTGGGTGGTCCCGTCCTTGACCTTCAGCGATCCGTCCTGGACTTGTGCTGCGCCCTTGTTCGCAGCGCCTGCGCCCGCTGCCAGCCGGCCCGAGCCGTCCTTGAGCTGGGCGGCGCCCGCTGCGGCCTGTTCCGCCCCGTCCATCAGTTGGGCAGAGCCGTTGGCGATCTGGCCTGTGAGGTAGGTATAGAAAGCGAGGAAGAGGACCAGTAGGAGGGAGAGGGCCATGATGGCGATCAATTGTGGCCGGGGCTTGCGGGCGGCGGTTGCAATGGCTGCTGTACGGGTTGTCAACGCTGACACTTCCTAACTTCCGCCGGACAGCGGTGTCCGGTGGCGAAACCGTGGTTGGCAGGGTGGTCCCTTGACCTCGTGGGTGCCCGGGGGAACAGGGCAGGGGGCTTGTTACCGATCGGTAACTTACTCGAGGGTAACCATAACTTTGGATGCCGGGCAAGGGTTTGGGCGGTTCGCTTTTGCGAAGCCCGGAGGCGCAGCCCGCGGCGGATTTGTGCGAGCCCGAAGTCTCGGGTAAAGTAATTTCTCGTGCTGAGGCGCACGGAGCAGGGAAAACGCCCTGGAATCCGGCCCGAAAGTGCCATTGGGATATGGTGTAATTGGCAACACTACGGTTTCTGGTACCGTCATTCTAGGTTCGAGTCCTGGTATCCCAGCTCTGGTTTGAAGCCCGTTCGGGCAGGCAAAACAGAACGTTTCCACTCGGTTCACCGATTTGAAACAACGGCAAAGTGTGTGAAATACTCACTGAGCCGAGCAGCGGAAACGCTGCCGGAAAGTACGCGGCCCCATCGTATAGCGGCCTAGTACGCCGCCCTCTCACGGCGGTAACGCGGGTTCGAATCCCGCTGGGGTCACCAAGGAATGGTCCCGGGCACCAGCCCGGGACCATTTTTAATTTACCCGGAATGGCTGGCGGACAGTCCCCGCTCAATGGACTGAACCCCGTGCCGCCCGGCGGGGAGTGGTCCTCCTTGCGGGGGGGCGTCCGCTGGAGCCGTTTAGGAGTCCGACGCCATAGCGGCCGCTGCATCCCGGACTTTGACCAGGGTGCGCAGGTTGCGGGTGGTGGTAGCGGACTTGAACCTGGCCTTCGAGCTGATCTTGCTGAAGGGGCTTTCCAGGGTGCCGCCCACCGGCGCCAGCCACGCCAGCGCTTCAGGTCCAAGGCGCTTCTGGTCCTGGCCGTCAATGGCTGCGCCGGCCGCTTCCAGTTCGTCCAGGGTTGCGGTATCCGAGGAGAAGGTGATGTAGGTGTGGGTGGATTTGTCGTCCTCCGGATACGGGCAGGCATCCACCAGTTCGGCCACCCGTCCGGCGTCCACGACGACCACCCAGGCTTCATAGCCGAACGCTGTCCGGAGGCATTTTTCGGTTTCGCGTTTGACGCCGGCTGCGTCCAGGCTGCTGGTCAGCACTACGTTCCCGCTGGCCAGCAGTGTCTTGGCATCCGCGAAACCCGAAGCTTTCAAGGCGTCCCGAAGGTCCGCCATTTTGATGTTGATTCCGCCAACATTGATTCCACGGAGGAAAACTGCGTAGCTGCCCATGGCCACAGCCTAGTGGCCGCGCCGTCCGCTGGAGCGGACAACGCGGTGGGTGGCCTTAGTCGTTTGTCTTGCGCAGTGCTTCGGTGAGGATGCGGCCGGCGTTGCAGACCACCTCTGCGTGCAGGCGTCCCGGCTGGCGGGTCAGCCGCTCGATCGGGCCGGAAATTGAGACGGCGGCGATCACCCGGCCGGACGGTCCCCGCACCGGCGCGGAGACGGAGGCGACCCCGGGCTCACGTTCGCCAAGGCTCTGTCCCCAGCCGCGTCGTCGTACGCCTGCCAGGACGGTGGGCGTGAAGCGCGCTGACTGCAGGCCCTCGAGGAGCCGGTCGTGGTCTTCCCAGGCGAGCAGTACCTGGGCGGCAGAGCCTGCCTTCATGGACAGCTGCGTGCCCACCGGGATGGTGTCGCGCAGGCCGATGGGGCGTTCGGCGGAGGCGACGCACACACGCCAGTCGCCTTGCCGGCGGAAGATCTGGGCGCTTTCGCCCGTGGCGTCCCGCAGTTGCATCAGGACGGGGCCCGCGGAGGCGATCAGGCGGTCCTCGCCCGCTGCCGAGGCAAGTTCCACGAGCCGGCTGCCAAGGACGAACCGGCCCTGGATATCGCGGCTGACCAGCCGGTGGTGGACGAGCGCCAGGGCGAGCCGGTGGACGGTTGGCCGGGCCAGTCCGGTGGCGGCCACGAGTTGCGCCAGCGTGGTGGGGCCGGCCTCAAGTGCATCGAGCACCTGGGCTGCTTTATCAATGACGCCGACTCCACTAGAATTGTCCATGTAATGATATTGCCGTCTCAATATCTGAGATGCAAATCTTTCGGCTGGCGCAGTGCGGAGCCGTCCTGATTCAGTTGGACTCATCAGCCAAACAGCAGTGAAGGGAGATGGCCATGGCAAAGACATTGGCCGAGAAAGTCTGGGACGCGCACGTGGTGCGCAAAGGCGACGGCGAAGGAGCCAACGCCCAGCCCGACCTCCTCTTTATCGATCTCCACCTGGTCCACGAAGTTACCTCCCCGCAGGCCTTCGAAGGGCTGCGGCTCGCCGGCCGCCCGCTGCGCCGGCCGGACCTGACCATTGCCACCGAGGACCACAACACCCCCACGCTGGACATCGACAAGCCGATTGCCGACCTCACCAGCCGGACCCAGATCCAGACCCTGCGCAACAACTGCGCCGAGTTCGGCGTCCGCCTGCACAGCCTGGGCGACGCCGAACAGGGCATCGTCCACGTGGTCGGCCCGCAGCTCGGCCTGACCCAACCCGGCATGACGGTGGTCTGCGGCGACTCGCACACCTCCACCCACGGCGCCTTCGGCGCGCTGGCCATGGGTATCGGCACCTCCGAGGTGGAGCACGTCATGGCCACCCAGACCCTGTCCCTGAAGCCCTTCAAGACCATGGCCATCAACGTCGAGGGCACGTTGCGCCCGGGCGTCACCGCCAAGGACATCATCCTCGCCGTGATCGCCAAGATCGGCACCGGCGGCGGCCAGGGCTACGTACTGGAATACCGCGGCTCCGCCATCCGCGCGCTCTCCATGGAAGCCCGGATGACCATCTGCAACATGTCCATCGAGGCCGGCGCCCGGGCCGGCATGGTGGCGCCGGACCAGACCACCTACGAGTACATGAAGGGCCGCCCCCACGCGCCTGAAGGCGCGGACTGGGACGCCGCCGTCGAGTACTGGAACACGCTGCGTACCGACGACGACGCCACCTTCGACGTGCAGGTGGACCTGGATGCCAACACGTTGGAGCCGTTTGTCACCTGGGGCACCAACCCGGGCCAGGGTGTATCCCTGTCCGAGTCCGTGCCGTCACCGGAGGACTTCGGCGACGAAAACGCCAAGGCCGCTGCCGAGCGCGCCTTGCAGTACATGGGACTCGAAGCCGGCACGCCCATGAAGGACATCCGCGTGGACACCGTCTTCCTGGGCTCCTGCACCAACTCCCGGATGGAGGACCTGCGCGCCGCTGCCGACATCATCCGCGGCCGGCAAAAGGACCCCAACATCCGGATGCTGGTGGTCCCGGGCTCTGCCCGCGTCCGTCTGGAAGCGGAGGCCGAGGGCCTGGACAAGGTCTTCAAGGACTTCGGTGCCGAATGGCGCTTTGCCGGCTGCTCCATGTGCCTAGGCATGAACCCGGACCAGCTGGAAGTGGGGGAGCGTTGCGCCTCAACCTCCAACCGGAACTTCGAAGGCCGGCAGGGCAAGGGCGGCCGCACCCACCTGGTTTCCCCGGTGGTGGCAGCAGCCACGGCAGTCCGAGGCACGCTCAGCTCGCCGTCGGACCTTGACCCGGCTCCCGAGCCGGTGGTTGAGCCTGTCGAAACCCCATCCGCAAGCCACGCAGCCTAGGACAGCACCATGGAAAAGTTCACCAAGCACACCGGCGTTGGCGTCCCGCTGCGCCAGAGCAATGTCGACACCGACCAGATCATCCCGGCGGTGTACCTCAAGCGCATCACCCGGACCGGGTTCGAGGACGCCCTGTTCTCCGCCTGGCGGAAAGACCCCTCGTTCATCCTCAACCAGGAGCCTTACACCACCGGTTCGGTGCTCGTTGCAGGGCCCGACTTTGGCACGGGATCCTCCCGCGAACACGCCGTCTGGGCGCTGAAGGACTACGGGTTCAAGGCCGTCCTGTCTTCCCGTTTCGCCGACATCTTCCGCGGCAATTCCGGCAAGCAGGGCCTGCTGGCCGCCCAGGTGGCGCAGGACGACATTGAACTGATCTGGAAGGAGCTCGAAAACGCGCCCGGAACCGAAGTCACGGTGGACCTTGAGTCCAAGACCGTCGTGTGCGGTCCCATCGTGGCGCCCTTCGAGATCGACGACTACACCCGTTGGCGGCTCCTCGAAGGCCTGGACGACATTGGGTTGACCCTCCAGCACGAAGCCGACATCACGGCCTACGAGGCCACCCGCCCCAGCTTCAAGCCGAAGACGCTTCCCGCCCGGCTGTCCTAGCACGCAGGAACGGGCCCGGCGGCAGGAAATACCCCGCCACGGACTGCCGCCGGCGCCCGCTTATTTCGGTTCGGTAACACGACCTCCTATGCTTGGTTGGAGCCTTTGCAAGGATTTGTGGGCTAGTGATCGTGAGGAAACCGGTATATGAGTAGTGTTCTGACAATCCGCGGCGGAGTCCCGCTTACAGGCCGCGTCAGCGTCCGCGGGGCAAAGAATCTTGTACCGAAGGCCATGGTGGCAGCACTGCTGGGCAACGAACCCTCGGTGTTGCGCAACGTGCCGGAGATCAAGGACGTCGAGGTCGTCACGTCCCTGCTGCAGCTGCATGGCGTGACCGTGGAGAAAGACCCGGTCAGCGGCGACCTAACCCTCGATCCGACGTCGGCGAAGACGGCCTCAAGCACCGCCATCGATGCGCACGCCGGCGATTCCCGGATTCCCATCCTGCTGTGCGGTCCACTGATCCATGCCATCGGGGAAGCGTTCATCCCCGACCTCGGCGGCTGCAAGATCGGCGACCGCCCCATCGACTACCACCTGGACGTCCTGCGCCAGTTTGGCGCCGTCGTGGAAAAGCGCCCCGGCGGGATCCACATCTCCGCACCCAAGGGACTGCACGGCGCCAAGATCTCGCTGCCGTACCCGTCCGTGGGAGCCACCGAGCAGGTCCTCCTCAGCGCCACCCGCGCGGAAGGCATCACGGAGCTTCTCCGGTGCCGCCACCGAGCCGGAGGTCATCGACCTGATCGCCGTGCTGCAGAAGATGGGCGCCATCATCAGCGTCCAGACTGACCGGACCATCCGAATCGAGGGCGTCCGCGACCTCGGCGGCTACAACCACCGCGCGCTCTCGGACCGCAACGAGTCCGCGTCCTGGGCCTCGGCCGCCTTGGTCACCCGCGGTGACATCTTCGTTGAAGGCGCATCCCAGCGCGACATGATGACCTTCCTGAACACCTACCGCAAAGTGGGCGGCGGAATGGACATCGGCGAGGACGGCATCCGGTTCTACCACAAGGGCGGCAAGCTCACCCCGCTGGTCCTTGAAACGGACGTCCATCCCGGATTCATGACGGACTGGCAGCAGCCGCTGGTGGTCGCATTGACCCAGGCCGAGGGCGTCTCAATCGTCCACGAAACGGTGTACGAGAACCGCTTCGGCTTCACCGACGCCCTCATCCGCATGGGCGCCAGCATCCAGGTCCACCGTGAGTGCCTCGGCAGCGTCCCGTGCCGGTTCGGCCAGCGCAACTTCCTGCACTCGGCCGTTATCTCAGGTCCCACCCAGCTCAAGGGAACGGATATCGACGTGCCGGACCTGCGCGGCGGGTTCAGCCATCTCATTGCCGCCCTGGCCGCCACCGGAACCTCCCGGGTCACGGGCATCGACATCATCAACCGCGGCTACGAGCGCTTCACCGAAAAGCTCGCCGGCCTCGGTGCCGACTTCGACATCGCCACCACGAAGTAGCGGCGGACCGTGAAGGAAACTGCCAAAAGCAGGGCCACGTTTGTTTTCATCGCCGGGATCGCCCGTCCGCTGCTGAACCTCATGATGGCCAAGAAATGGGAAGGCACCGAGAAACTGCCTGCCGGCGGCTTCATTGCCGCACCCAACCATTGCACCGAAATCGATCCCCTGGTTGTGGGACACATGCTCTACAACCAGGGGCGTGCCCCGCACTTCCTGGCCAAGGCCGGCCTGTTCAAGGTCCCCGGCCTGGGCTGGCTCCTGAACGCCACCAAGCAGGTCCCCGTCGAGCGTTCGACGACGGGCGCGAACCGGTCGCTGCAGGTGGCCCAGGAAATCGTGGCCGAGGGCGGAGCGATCATCATCTATCCGGAGGGTACGCTGACCCGCGACCCCGCACTCTGGCCCATGAAAGGCCATACCGGTGCCGCCAGGCTCGCCCTTGAAGGCGGAATCCCCGTGGTGCCGATCGCCCACTGGGGCGCCCACGAAGTGTTCCCCCGCTACGGCAAGCGGTTCCACTTGTTCCCGCGGAAGCTCTCCCGGGTAGTGGTGGGGGACCCGGTGGACCTCAGCGCCTTCAGCGGCCGCCCGTTGGACAAAGCGACACTGACCGAAGCCACCGAGGTCATCATGGCCGCGATCACGGGCCTGCTGGCCGGCCTCCGCGGCGAAGAGCCGCCGGCTCAACGCTGGGATCCGGCCAAGCAGCAACAGGCCAAGCACGGACGATTCATCGACCGCGGACAGCAGTCCGGCCCGGAAACGGAAGCACAGTGACCGTTGATCGAAGGCCGGGATCGGCCCGGACCGTGGCTGTCCTGGGCGCCGGTTCCTGGGGGACCACCTTCGCCAAGATCCTCGCAGACGCAGCCGGCGCCGCCGGGAGCCCGCGCGAAATCAAGGTGTGGGGCAGGCGCGCCGAAGTGGTGGACCAGATCAACCAGGCCCACCGCAACAGCGACTACCTCAAGGACATCGTCCTGCCCGCCAGCATCACCGCTTCTACCGACGTCCGGGAGGTGCTGGCCGGGGCCGATCTTGTGGTGGTGGCCGTCCCTGCCCAATCCCTCCGCCCGCAGCTGCGGGAATGGAAGGAGATGATCGAGCCCGGAGCCGTCGTCGTGTCCCTCATGAAGGGCCTCGAACTTGGCACGGATGCCCGCATGAGCGAGGTCATCAGCCAGGAACTGGGCCTGCCGCCCGAACGCATCGCCGTGGTCTCCGGGCCCAACCTGGCCATGGAAATCGCGCGCGAAGAGCCGACGGCGTCGGTGGTGGCCTGCGCGGATTCCGCGACCGCCGGGTGGCTCGCCAGGACCTGCACGGCACCTTACTTCCGTCCCTACACCACGTCGGACGTCGTCGGCGTCGAAATCGGCGGCATCGTCAAGAACGTGATAGCGCTGGCCGTGGGCATCTGCGAAGGCAAGGAAATGGGGGACAATACCAAAGCCTCAGTCATTACCCGCGGCCTGGCGGAGACCTCCCGCCTCGCCCTGGCGCTCGGCGGTGAAGCCAAGACCATGGCCGGCCTTGCCGGGCTCGGTGACCTTGTGGCGACCTGCTCGTCCGCATTGTCCCGGAACCACACCGCAGGCCGGCTCCTCGGCCAAGGGCTGACCCTGGACGAGGTGGGCCGCAAAATGACCCAGACCGCCGAAGGCATCAAGTCCGGCCAGGCCGTGCACGAACTTGCCGGTAAGCTCGGCGTCGAAATGCCCATCACCGCCGCCGTCGTCGCGGTGCTGGCAGGCAAGCTGTCCGTTGACCAACTGGGGCCCGTCCTGCTGTCCCGGGAATTGAAACCTGAAGGCGATTACTGACCATGTCCCAAGACACACCCACCACAGGGGAAACGGCGAGCAGCAGGAAGCCGCGGGTAGCCGTGCTGTTCGGCGGCCGTTCCAGCGAGCACGCCGTAAGTTGCGTGACGGCAGCCGGCGTGCTCGGCGCCATCGACAGGAACAAGTACGAGGTCATCCCGATCGGGATCGCCAAGACCGGGCAATGGGTCCTGGCACCGGCCGACACCGCACAATGGTCCTTGGCGGCTTCATCGTTGCCGGAAGTATCGCCGTCTGCCCAGACCGTGACCCTGGCGGAGATCGGCGGCGAACACCAGTTGATTGTCGCTTCCCCCAATGAAGTACCTCAGGAACTGGGTGCCGTGGACGTTGTCTTCCCGCTCCTGCACGGACCCTTCGGCGAAGACGGCACTATCCAGGGGCTCCTGGAATTGTCGGACACCCGCTACGTGGGTGCCGGCGTCCTGGCTTCCGCCGTCGGCATGGACAAGCACTACATGAAAGTGGTCTTCGAAGCCGCCGGGCTCCGCGTTGGCCCCTACGTGGCGGTCACCGACAGGCAGTGGCGCAATGACCCCGAATCCGTCCGGAAACAGGTGGACCGGCTGGGTTTCCCCGTCTTCGTCAAGCCCGCACGCGCGGGCTCGTCCATGGGTATTTCCAAAGTGGACTCCCTCGACGAGCTCGACGCCGCGATCGAGGAAGCACGCCGGCACGACCTCAAACTGGTCATCGAGGCCGGAATCGTGGGACGCGAAATTGAGTGCGCGGTCCTGGAAGGCAGGGGAACGGACGCTCCCGGACCTCCATGCCGGGGGAGATATCGGTCGCCGGCGGCACCCACGAGTTCTATGATTTCAACGCCAAGTACGTCGAGGACGATGCTGCCGCGCTGAGTTGCCCGGCGGACATTCCGGCGGAAGCCATCTCGCGGGTCCGTGAGCTGGCAGCGCTGGCCTTCGATGCCGTGGGCGCTGAGGGCTTGAGCCGGGTCGACTTCTTCTACACCCCCGACGGCGAGCTGATCATCAATGAGATCAACACCATGCCCGGGTTCACGCCCAAGAGCATGTACCCGCAAATGTGGGCGGCCTCGGGACTTGGCTACGCAGACCTGATCGATGAGCTCATCCACCTGGCGCTGCACCGGAAGACCGGCCTTCGCTGAGGCCTCGGGCTGGACTGCGGGCCCAACCCGGTGGGTGGGCCTGCAAAACCTACTTGCTCTGCGGGAGGTCCTGCAGGTCTTCCTGGCCCACGCAGTTCCGCACCGACGGGACCTTCGCGGCGGCGCCTGCCAGGTCCGCGAGGACGGTTGCGGAGCTGATCTTGTCCGGGTCCATCAGGATCTCGGTGGCCGGTTCCCGGCCGTAAGTGGTCAGCGTCCACACCGGATCGCCTTCCTTAATGACCCAGTCGACGCCGTTGACGGTCACACAGCGGTCCGTCGTCGGACCCGGCACGTTGACGCCGCAGCGGAGGATGACCAGCGACGGATCACCCCACGCGGCAGTTGCCTGGCTGTTGGTCTTCCGCAGCCGGGAATCGCCAAGCGCATCCGGCAGGGCCACCATCATCGGCGCGCAGGCAGGGTTTGCCGCGTCCTTGGCGGCGGTAACGTCGACTACGGGGGAGCACGCAGTCATGGAAAGGGTGGCGACTGCCCCAAGAACTGCCATCCTGGTGGCGCGGGCGGTCAGGGGCAGCTGGGGATGGTGCATGGTTCCAGCCTATCGCCGCCGGCGCCCCCGCCAGGACACGATGTCGGCCGGTCGCGGTAGCGTAGTGGCGTGCCTGAAGACCTCCGAAACCGCGTTGACCGCCAGCCCACCGTCGCGGGCCTTTCCGAATCAGACCTGCTGGCCCGGATCTTCCCGCGCCTGCGGATGGCGGGCTCCCACACGGCAAGCACGCTGCTGGGCCCCGGAGACGATGCCGCCATCGTCGCTGCCCCGGACGGCAGGGCCGTGGTCAGCATCGACACCCAAGTCCAGGACCAGGATTTCCGCCTCCTCTGGCCCAACGGCTACCGCACCACAGGATTCGACGTCGGGTGGAAAGCCGCCGCACAGAACCTCAGCGATATCAACGCGATGGGTGCCACCGCCACCTCGATGGTGGTCAGCCTCACCCTGCCGGTGGACACGCCGGTCAGCTGGGTGGAAGACCTGGCGGACGGCCTGAGAGCCGGAATCCAGGCCCTCGGAGCCACCGGGTGTTCCGTTGCCGGCGGGGACCTGGGCCGAGGCCGCGAAATTTCCGTGACGGTCGCCGTCCTGGGATCGCTCGACGGCGGCCGGGCTGTCCTGCGTTCCGGGGCCCGGCCGGGAGACATCCTGGCCTTGGCGGGAACCGTCGGGCACGCCGCTGCCGGCCTGGCCCTGCTGGAATCCGGCATCGCCGCGGACACCCTCGGCCCCGCCGAACGGATCTACCCCGAGCTGCAGTGCCGGCCCCGGCCGCCCCTGGGGGCGGGACCGGCTGCACGGGCGGCGGGGGCGACTGCCATGCTTGATATTTCGGACGGACTCCTGCGGGACGGGCACCGGCTGGCGGCCGCCAGCAACGTCGCCGTTGACCTCGATCCCGCCCGGCTGGCGCACCTTGCCGAACTGCTGCGCCCGGCCGCGACCCTCCTGGACGCGGACCCGGCACCCTGGGTGCTGGCCGGCGGCGAGGACCACGGCCTGCTGGCCACTTTCCCGGCCGGTATTCAGCTGCCACCCGGATTCACTGCGATAGGCTCGGTACATGCACTCGGAACCGACGAAGGCCCGGGCGTCCTGATAGCGGGCCGGGCCGCGGACACCGGGGGATGGGATCACTTTGCACACTAAGGTTGCCGCCAACGCGCTGGCGATGAAGAGGTGGCTGGGCAAGGCGGAAACGGCCCTGGGCAACCACAGCGACCGGCTCAACGCCATCAACATCTTCCCGGTGGCCGACGGCGATACCGGTACCAACCTCTACCTCACCGTTCGCGCCGCAGCCCGCTCGTTGGTGCTCGCCGACGACCAGCCCGCTCCGGTGGACGTCGGTGAAGTCCTCGCCACGGCAGGGCAGGCGGCCATGGAGGAAGCCCGGGAAACTCCGGCACCCTCTTCTCCGTGTTCCTGTGCGCAGCGGCCGAGCCCCTGGCCGGCCACACCAGGGTGACGTCCACGCTCCTGTCGGCCGCACTGAACCGCGCCCAGATCCGCGCCTGGTCCGCCCTCAGCGATCCCGTCCCCGGAACCATGCTGTCCGTCATGGAAGCAGCCGCCCGCGCCGCGGCCGCCGTGGACGCGGCCCAGGACGGGGACGACAGCAACCACGCGCTGGGCCTTGCCCTGGACGCCGCGGTGGAGGGGGCCCTGGCAGCGGTGATCCACACCGAAGAGCAGCTCGATGCCCTGCAGTCCGCCCACGTCGTCGATGCCGGCGGGGTGGGAATGCTGCTCATCCTGGACTGCCTGCGCTCGGCGGTCCTGGGCGAGGAACTGCAGAACGAACTCCTCGACGGCCTGCACGGCTACGACGTCTCCGATCCCCACATCCACACCGCCATGCCCGACGCCGACGGCGTGGAAGTCATGTGCACCATCAGCCTGTCGCCGCTGGACGCCGCCACCCTCCGGCAGCGCCTGGACGAAATCGGCGAGTCCGTCATCATGAGCCAGGTGGGCGGCGGAGTTGACCCGGACGGGAAGTACCGGTGGCGGGTGCATGTGCACGTGCCGCACCCGGACCAGGCCGTCGCCGTCATAAGGTCCCTGGGCGAGCCGTCCCAGATCAGCGTCAGCGAACTTGCGCTGCCCCGGGACCCGGACATGGACGCAGTGAACACCGGCGGGCATGAACGCTGAGCTCGACCTGGCCCTGGAGCGGCGCATCGGCAAGCGCTCGGCAGCGGTCATTGAGAAACACCTCGGGATCACCACCGTGGACGGACTCCTGAATTACTTCCCGCGCCGTTACATGAGCCGCGGTGAGCTGACCCCCATCAGTGAGCTGCCGCTGGACGAGGACGTCACCCTGATCGCCCGGGTGCTGTCCAGCAGCACGCGCACCATGCAGGCCCGCCGGGGAACCATCACCGACGTCATCGTCTCCGACGACGACGGTCAGCAGGGGCTCCGGCTGGTGGGCGGCCGGGACTTCCGCGGAAAGGTGCCCGGAACCCTCAAAATCAGCTTCTTAACGGGTACAAAGCCAAAACAGAACTCCTGCAGGGGCGGCGGGCCCTGTTTTCCGGGAAGGTCACCAGTTTCAAGGGACAACTGGGCCTGACAAACCCCGATTTCCAGCTGGTGGACGAAGATCCGTTCACCGACAGTGGCCAGGACCCGGAGAAACTCGCCGCCATGCCCATCCCGGTGTACCCGGCAACCGCCAAGCTTCCCAGCTGGAAGATCCAGAAGACCATCGCCACGCTCCTGGAGACACTCGACCTCGACGCCCTGCCGGACCCGGTGCCAACCGAGGTTTCCGCCCGTGAAGGGTTTCTGCCGGTGTCCCGCGCCTACCGGTTGATCCACGTACCCGAGTCCGCCGACGACTGGCGCAGGGCCCGGGACCGCCTCCGCTACCACGAGGCCTTGGTGCTGCAGTCAGCGCTGGCGCGGCGCCGCGCCCAGCTCGCTGCCGAGGAAGCCACGGCCCGCCGCCCGGTGGGCGACGGCCTCCTGGCCGCCTTCGACGCCAACCTGCCGTTCACGCTCACAGCCGGCCAATCCGCCGTCGGCCAAACCCTCGCCGCGGAACTGGCGCGCGACACCCCCATGAACCGGCTGCTGCAGGGCGAGGTCGGCTCGGGCAAGACCGTCGTGGCGCTGCGTGCCATGCTGCAGGTCATCGACGCCGGCGGGCAGGCCGCGCTCCTGGCCCCTACCGAAGTGCTCGCGGCCCAGCATTATGACTCCATCCGGCGCAGCCTTGGCGCGCTGTCCGGCGACGGCCTGCTGGGCGGTCTGGCCGGCGGAAGCGGCGTTTCCGTGCAGGTCACTCTGCTGACCGGCTCCATGCCCACCGCGGCGCGCAGGCAAGCCATGCTGGATGCCGCCTCCGGGACGGCCGGAATCATCATCGGCACCCACGCGCTCCTGGGTGACAACGTCTCCTTCTACGACCTCGGACTCATCGTAGTGGACGAGCAGCACCGTTTCGGCGTGGAGCAGCGCGACGCCCTGCGGGCCAAGGCGCGCAAGCCCCCGCACCTGCTGGTCATGACAGCCACCCCCATCCCGCGGACCGTTGCCATGACGGTTTTCGGGGACCTGGAGACGTCAACCCTCAGCGAACTGCCCAAAGGCCGGGCCCCGATCACCACCCACCTCGTGGGCCTCGCGGAGAATCCCGCCTGGGCGGCGCGGATCTGGGCGCGCGCCCGCGAGGAGATCGATGCCGGGCGCCAGGTGTACGTGGTCTGTCCCAAGATCGGGACGGACGACGACGGCGACTTCAGCCCCGGCGAGGCCGCACCTGCGGGGGCGGACGGCGAGGAAGGGCGGAGCTCGCGTCCGTCACCGCCGTCGTGGAGCACCTGCAGGCCGAGCCGTCGCTGGCAGGCGTGCCGCTCGCCCCGTTGCACGGACGCCAGGAGCCGGAGCTGAAGACGGAGACGATGGCCGGCTTCACCGCCAACCGGATCAAGCTGCTCGTCTCCACCACCGTGATCGAAGTGGGCGTGGATGTGCACAACGCCACCCTGATGGTCATCCTGGACGCCGACAGGTTCGGGATCTCGCAGCGCGCAAGCTCCGCGGGCGCGTCGGACGTGGCGGACTGCCCGGTACCTGCCTGCTGGTCACCGCTTTGGAGCCAGGGCATCCCAGCCGGCGGCGGTTGGAAGCCGTAGCGGCCACCACGGATGGGTTCGTCCTCTCGCAGGAAGACCTTAAGCTGCGCCGCGAAGGCGATATCCTGGGCGCTTCCCAGTCCGGCGGACGCTCCACCCTGAAACTCCTGCGCGTCCTCGAACACGAAGACGTCATCGCCCGGGCCAGGGAAGACGCCCAGCACATCGTCGTCGGGGACCCGTTGCTGGCAGGCCATCCCGAACTCGCCGATGCCATCGAGAAGTACCTCAACCCCGAGAAGGAGGCGTTCCTTGAACGCGGTTAGCACGGCTGGGCCCCAGGGCGCGGGCAGACGGCGGCAGCAGCAATGACCCGGATAATCTCCGGCGCCGCGGGCGGTACCCCGCTGAACGCGGTCCCGGGTTCGTTGACCCGGCCCACCACCGACCGCGTCAAGGAAGCGCTGTTCTCCCGGCTGGACGCTTTTGGCGTGATCTCGGGCGCCAGGGTTCTGGACCTGTACGCGGGCTCCGGTTCCCTGGGCGTGGAAAGTGCCAGCAGGGGAGCGCAGGCCGTGGACCTGGTGGAGTCCGACGCGAAGGCCAGTGCGGTGTGCCAGCGCAACGCGGACCTCATCGACGGCGTACTTGGCCGCAAGACCGTCAGCGTGCACCGGGCCAGGGTGGAGCCCTTCCTTGACCGCGCGCCCGGCACCGCTGCCTGGGACCTCGTGTTCCTGGATCCGCCTTATCCACTGGATGAAGCGGCGCTGGCCGCGGTGCTCCAAAAGCTCGCCGGCCACCTGGCAGCAGGGGCTGTGGTGGTGGTGGAGCGGTCCTCGCGTTCTCCGGAGCCGGAGTGGCCCGACGGCGTGGCACGGTTTGCGGACAAAAAGTACGGCGAGACCCGGTTGTGGTTCGCCGAGCCGTCGGTGCCCGATGCCATATCCGCCGACGACCTGCCGGACGTTTCCGAGGGGTAGGGCCTGGCTTAGGCCGTGAAGGGGTCCAGGTCCACGCCGGCCAGGACCCGCGCAGGGTGGGGGCCGCGTGCGGCCAACTCTGTAGTCCACGATTCCGGCCAAGGGCCCTGCGTTCCTGCCAGGATGACGTTTCCCGGGTACCGTGCCTCGAACATTCCGGCTTCCCCGAACGCCGCAACATCGGCCATGGCCTCGCGCATGGCTGCCACCTGGCTCCTGACCAGCGTCAGGGCGGCCTCGTCGCCCACATTGACGATCAGCACCCCGTCCGGGCTCAGCCGGCCCCGGGCCTCCCGGTAGAAACCACTGGACGCGATGTGGGCCGGCGCCTCCGGCCCGGAAAAGATATCCAGGATGACGACGTCGAACGTCAGTCCCGGGGCCAGCGTGCCAAGTGCCTCCCGGGCATCGCCGATCATGGTGGTCAGGTCCGTGCCTTCGGGCAGGGGCAGGTGCCGCAGGACAAAGTCCAGCAGTTCGCGTTCCAGCTCCACCGCGTACTGCGGTGAGCCGGGGCGGGTGGCCTGGATGTAGCGTGCAAGGGTCAGCGCACCGGCGCCCAGGTGCAGCGCCTTCACCGGTTCCCCTGCCGGTGCGGCGAGATCCACCAGGTGGCCGATCCTGCGCAGGTACTCGTAGAAAATTTCGTCGGGCCGGCTGAGGTTGACATGGGACTGCTCCGCTCCGCCGATGCTGAGCACATAGCCGCCGTCCGTGAACGAGTCCGGTTCGATGGTGGCGTGCTGGCCGGTGGTCCGCAGGAACCGGCTCGCCGTTCCCACGGCGCCGCCGGACATCAGAGCCTGCCGCGGAGCGTTGCCAGCCGCGAGGCGGCTTCCTCCAGGACATCGGTCTTCTTGCAGAAGGCGAAGCGCAGCAGGCTTCTTGTACGTTCCGCGCCCTCGGGGTGGCAGAACACGGGGACCGGGATGGCGGCAACTCCCACCAATTCCGGCAGGCGCCGGGCGAGGTCCAGGGCGTCGGTGATGCCGAGCGGTGCGGTGTCCACGTTGACGAAGTAGGTGCCGCGGGGCGTGAAGACATCGAACCCGGCGTCCCTGAGCCCCGCGCTGAGGATGTCCCTTTTTTTCTCCAGGGTGGCCGCGATGCCGTGGAAGAAGGCGTCCGGCTGGCCCAGGCCCGTGGCGATTGCCGCCTGGAACGGGGTCCCGGAGCTGTAGGTGAGGAATTGCTTCACCGTACGCGCGGCGGCCACCAGGTCCTCCGGACCGGTCAGCCAGCCCACCTTCCATCCCGTCAGTGAGAACGTCTTCCCCGCGGAGGAGATGGTGATGGTGTTCGCAGCGGCTCCCGGCAGCGTTGCCACCGGGATATGGGGGACGCCGAACGTCAGGTGCTCGTACACCTCGTCGGTGACGATGATGCTGCCGTGCCTGGCTGCAAGGTCCACGACGCGCTGCAGCACGGCCTCCGGAAAAACGGCGCCGGTGGGATTGTGCGGGTTGTTCAGCAGGACCACCCGGGTGCGGTCACTGAAGGCCGACTCCAGGGCGGAGAGGTCAGGCATGAAGTCCGGGGCGGCCAGCGGCACGGTCACATGGGTTGCGCCGGTGAGGCCGATGACCGCGCCGTAGGAGTCATAGAAGGGCTCGAACGTCAGGACTTCGTCACCGGGCCCGGCGAAAGCCAGCAGCGAGGCCGCGATGCCTTCGGTGGCCCCGGTGGTGATGATGACCTCCGTGGCGGGGTCGGGCGTCAACCCGTAGAAGCGTTCCTGGTGCGCGGCCACCGCCTCGCGGAGTTCGGGGATGCCCCTGCCGGGTGCGTACTGGTTGGCTCCGGCGGCGATGGCCGCACGCGCCGCCTCCCTGATCTCCAGCGGCCCGTCCTCGTCCGGGAAGCCCTGGCCCAGGTTGATGGCACCCGTCCGGACGGCAAGGGTGGTCATCTCTTCGAAGATGGTGACCCCCAGTCGGCCGTCGGGCGCCAGCAGGTTGGCGCCGAGCGCTGTCCGCTGCCAGGGAGCAGGTGCCAGGGGCGTGGAAAGTTCCCGTGGAGGATGCATCCAGTCATGGTATCCCGGGCTTTCCATGCGGTAGGTTCGGAGCATGAGACGCGCTGTGTGCCCCGGATCCTTCGACCCCATCCACAACGGCCATCTCGAAGTCATTGCCAGGGCTGCCGGCCTTTTTGATGAGGTCATCGTGGCCATCTCCACCAACTACGCCAAGAAGTACATGTTCACCCTGGAGGAGCGGCTGGACATGGCGCGCGAGACGTTGGCTTCGCTCAAGGGGATCGTGGTGGAGCCTGTCGGCGCGGGACTCCTCGCGGAATACTGCCGCCACCGGGGGGTGTCCGCCATTGTCAAAGGGCTGCGCTCGTCGTCGGATTTTGACTACGAGCTGCCCATGGCGACGATGAACCGGCAGCTGAGCGGGGTGGAAACGGTGTTCCTCCCGGCGGAAGCCAGCTACGTCCACTTGTCGTCCACCCTGATCAAGGAGGTGGCGGCACTGGGCGGCAGTGTTAACGATTACGTGCCCCGCTCGGTGCACCGCCGCCTGGTGACCGGCGAGCCTGGCCCGGATCAGCAGCCGAGACGGTAGGCTGGATGGGTACTTCGGCGCCGCCGCATGCCGGTTTGAGTCACCATGGCTCTTCAGGCTAAGATGGTACGTCGGTCATATGTTCAACAGGAGTTCTCATTAAAAGAGATGCTGGTTCGCCCCTGGCGTTCGACGTCAAGGACCTCGGGCGCAGCCCGGGAAGCATGCGGACACTGAAGGAACATGTACCCGCACCGGGTGATCTTGGTGTGGCGCTCATTGGTGTTCAGGAAGGCTCGGATGTCGAGCTCGACCTGAGGCTGGAGGCCGTACACGAAGGAATTCTGGTATCAGGAACCGCAGCCGTCGAAGTAACCGGCGAATGCGGCCGATGCCTGGATCCCCTTGCGTATGACCTTGAGGTCAATGTGCAAGAACTTTTCTTCTATGAAGGCGCTGAGCTTTCGGACGGAGAAGAAGATGAAGAGCAACGTCGAGTCGAGCACGATGTAATCGATCTTGAACCGGTGTTGCGGGACGCGGTTGTCACCAACCTGCCGTTCCAGCCGGTGTGCCGGGAAGACTGCCAGGGCCTTTGCTCCGAATGCGGAGTTCGCCTGGAAGACGAGCCGGGGCACCACCACGAGGTCCTGGATCCTCGCTGGGCTGCCCTAGCTGATATGGCTAAGCCTGACCGGCAAAATTGATTTGTACGTGTTTGTCTAGAGAGAAATGAGTTAGCCGTGGCTGTTCCCAAGCGGAAAATGTCTCGCTCGAATACCCGCGCCCGCCGCTCGCAGTGGAAGGCGACCGCCCCCCACCTGGTGAAGACCGTTGAGAACGGCCAGGTCACCTACAGCCTGCCGCACCAGGCAAAGGTCGTTACCGACTCTGCTGGCACCGCGCTGTTCCTTGAGTACAAGGGCCGCAAGGTCGCTGACGTCTAATCGGCCCAACAGGCTGACTGATGTCGTCAACTGAAGAGCTTCTGAAGCGTCTCGGTGTCTCCATTGACGCCGGGACGCTTCGTCTTGCGCTCACCCACCGTTCGTATGCCTACGAGAATGGCGGCATACCCACCAACGAGCGGCTCGAGTTCCTGGGGGACTCCATCCTGGGCTTCTCGGTGACCGATGCCCTGTACCGGGACAACCCGGACCTGCCCGAAGGCGAGCTCGCCAAGCGCCGGTCCGCCGTCGTCAGCACCCGTGCCCTGGCCGGCATTGGACGCAGCCTGGGTATTGGCGAATACATCTACCTGGGGCAGGGTGAAAAGCTCACCCACGGGAAGAACAAGGCCTCCATCCTCGCGGACACCATGGAGGCCCTGATCGGCGCCACCTATGTCTCCAACGATATCGAGACCGCCCGCAGGCTGGTCATGCGGCTGATCGGCCCGATGCTGAAGGATGCCGCCGTCCTGGGCGCCGGAACCGACTGGAAAACCAGCATCCAGGAACTGGCTGCCAGCCGGCAGCTCGGGAGCATCCACTACGCCGTGGATGGCTCGGGCCCGGACCACGCCCGCACGTTCACCGCCGTCCTGAACATTGGCGGCAACGCCTACGGCAAGGGCTCCGGACACTCCAAAAAGGAAGCCGAGCAGGAAGCCGCGGCCGACGCCTGGCGGGTGCTTTCCGGGCCTGAAGCCCACGATGCCGCGGGTACGTCCGCCGGCTCCACAGCCGCGAAGTAGCGTCCGTGCCCGAACTGCCCGAGGTTGAGGTGGTGCGCCGCGGCCTGGTTCGCTGGGTTCGCGGCAGGACTATCCAAACCGTCGATGTCCTGGACCCGCGCTCCATCCGCCGCCACGCCCTCGGGGCCGGGGACTTCATCGGCAACCTTGAAGGCGCCACAGTGTCCGACGTCGTGCGCCGCGGCAAATTCCTGTGGATGCCGCTGACGGACAACGGCATCGCCGGGCCGGGACACGCCGAACAGCACCAGGCACCGGCGGTGGCACTGATGGCCCACTTGGGGATGAGCGGCCAGCTGTTGATGCAGGGCCCTGGCGTTCCTGACGAAACACACCTCAAAGTACGGTTGGGGCTCAGTCCACGTGAGGGCATGCCGGACCAGCTGCGGTTCGTTGACCAACGGATCTTCGGCGGCCTTTTCGTTACTGCCCTGGTGCCTACGGAGGACGGCGGCCCCGGCGGGCTCGCCGAATCGCCGCTTCCGTTGATCGCAGCGGAGGCAGCCCATATTGCCCGGGATCCGCTGGACCCCGCATTCTCCTTCGACCTCTTCTACCAGCGCCTCCGGAAACGGAAAACCGGCCTTAAACGGGCGCTCCTTGACCAGGGGTTGGTGTCCGGGATCGGGAACATCTACGCCGACGAAGCCCTGTGGCGCGCAAAACTGCACTTTGCGCGGGCCACCGATACCCTCCGCCGCGGCGAGGCCCAGCGGGTCCTGGACAGCGCCCGGGAGGTGATGCTGGACGCCCTGGCGGCCGGGGGCACCAGCTTCGACTCCCTGTACGTCAACGTCAACGGAGCTTCCGGCTACTTCGACAGGTCCCTCAACGCTTACGGGCGCCAGGGCGAGCCCTGCAAACGCTGTGCCGCAGCGGGAATCCAGTCGTTTATCCGGCGCGAGCAATTCATGAACCGCTCGTCCCACACCTGCCCGGTGTGCCAGCCCCGGCCACGGAACGGCCGCTGGTAGGTTTCCACAGGTGGGGCCCGCTGCACGCGCACCGCCTCCCGCCCCGGGAAGCACAGGCAGCCCTTCTACACCTCGATCTCGGACCGCAAGGGCGGCCAACAGGACCAGGCCGGCGCCGGTTCCGCCTCGGTCCGCCCGGCTTTCCGGTTGTCGCCGGTGATCATCTGGCTGGGTGTGGTCAGCATGATGACGGACATATCGTCCGAGTCCGTTGCCGGCATCGTCACCGGCGACAGAATTGGCAAAGGAATCCGCACGGCGCCGCGGGATGCCATGATTGCGGCGGAGGCCCAGCCGGAGCACCTTGCGCACTCCTTTGGCATCCACCGGCTGCTGGACTACATCGGGGGGACGCCGGCCCGCTCATCGCCTTCCTGGTCCTGATGCTGATCCCCAATGGCTTCAGCACCGTCTTTGGCGTCTCACTCGCCTTCGCCGTGATCGGCTGCTGTTCGTGGGCACCAACGCCGCCTTCCTGCTGTTCGCCGTGCCGGTTGGCAGGATCGCGGACCGGTGGGGGAATGTGCCTGTCTTCCTGGCCGGCCACGGTGCCTTGTTGGCCTGCTTCCTGCTGGCCGGGCTGCCAACTGCAGGGATCCCCGCCACCATCGGTTGTTTGCTGCTCCTGGGGCTCTTCTACGCCGCAACTGGTGGTGTCCTGGCGGCGCTTGTCAGCCGGCTGGCAGCACCCGAAAGGCTGGGCACCGCCCTGGGCGCCGCGCAGACGGTGGTGGCCATCAGCCGGATGGCGGCCGCATCCGGATTCGGCGTCCTCTGGTACGCCGCCGGGCCGGGCATGGCCGTTGCCATCGCGGCTGTGTTGCTGGCGGCAGCCATCGCCGGAGCGGCGCTGCTGTTCCGCGGCAGCACCGCAGGGGTGCCCGCCCCGTGAGGAAGCGGCTGCTCTTGCTGCTTGCGGTCGTCATAGCCACACTTAGCGCCGCAAGGCTGCGGACCGGAATAGCTGGGGCGTGACCTTCAGCCCTGGCAAGCCGAATGAGTTCTATGCCACCGCCTCGTCGCAGGGCAATATCTGGCTGGTCCACGGGGACATCGCCGCCCGGACGCTCACCGTCGCCGCGTCCGGCGTCGAGTGCCCTTCGATCTCACCCGACGGGCAACGGATCGCCTTCAAGAAATGCACATCCGGAACCCTGGCAGGAGCCCGGCAGCCCGCCGTCCTGGACCTTGCCACCGGGAACGTCGCCGTCCTGGGTGAGCAACGAGACCTGGACGACCAAACCGAGTGGCTCGACAACGGCACCATCCTGTACGGGATGCCCAGGGACGGCGCCGGTCCGGACAGCAACATCTGGTCCCTCTCCCTGGACCCCGGCGCGGCACCCCAGCTGTTCATCGAGCATGCCTGGTCGCCCGCCGTCGTCCGCTGACGCGCCGCCTCCGCGGTACTCAGGTGCGCCGCGTGCCCGCCGTTGAACCTGGCTGGTAGTAGCCGGCCAGCCGCGCCAGTCCCTCGTCCAGCGATACCTCCGGGGTCCAGTCCAGGAGCCTCCGGGTTTCGCGCTGGTCGAACCAGTGCGCCGTGGACAGCTGCTCGGCAAGGAAGGCCGTCATGGGAGGTTCCTCCTGGCGGCCAAACCGGAGCCAGGCCCGTTCCACCACCGAGCCGGCGATCCGCGCAAGCCTGCCGGGCACGGACCACGACGGAGCCGGCACTCCGCCGGCAGCGCAGATGCCTGCCAGCAACTCGCCGACAGGCCGGGGTTCCCCGTTAGTGACCACCAGGGCCTTGCCGTGGACGTGCCCCATGCGGTCCAGTGCCGCCACGATGGCGGCCGCCGCATTGTCAACGAACGTGGTGTCGATCAGGGCAGCGCCGGCATCGAGCAGTGGCAGCCGGCCCCGCGCGGCCCGGTCCAGCACACGCTCCACCAGCTGGGTGTCTCCCGGACCCCATACGACGTGCGGGCGCACCGCGGTGGTGCGGAAGTCCGGGGCGTCCGCTGCGAGGGCCAGCAGCTCGGCGCGGGCCTTGGTGCGCGCGTAGTTCCCATGCGCGTGTTCGGGGTCCGCCGGCTCCGCGCCTTGCCCGGCGATCGCGGCTCCCGTGTTGGCTACCGAGGGGGAGGACACGTACACCAGGTCCCGCACCCCGGCTTCGCGGGCGGCATCAAGCAGGCGCCGGGTCCCCTGGATGTTCACCTCCTCAAAGTCCGCTGCACGGCCTGTGAAGGAAACCTTGGCGGCAAGGTGGACCACCGCGGCCATGTCCCGCACCGCGTCCCGGACCGCTGCATCATCGGTGAGGGAGCCGCAACGGTCCGCGGCGCCGTCGACCCTGGAGGGACGCCGCTGGAAGGTGGCCACGGCGTGCCCCCGGCGTACCAGCAACGCGGCCACCTGCCGGCCCAGGAGCCCGCTCGCCCCGGTGACCAGGACTTTCATGGCGTCCCCGGACGGCCGCCGGCGAGCACCTTCGACGCCCACAGGGAAAGCCGGGTCCGGTCGATTTTGGCGTTGTGGCGGATATCCGTGGGCTGGGCGGGCACCACCAGGACCGCTGCAAGGGGCACGCCGGCTGCGGCCGCCGCCGCCCGCACCCGTGCGGCCAGTTGGGGATCCGCGGGACCTGCCTTGCGGACGGCCGGCATGGTTTCCACGACCGCGACGACGGCCTGGGTCCCCACCGGTCCCACCCCAACGACGGCGGCCATTCTGACACTGTCGAGGGATTCGATGGCCTGTTCGGGGCCTACCGGCGTTACCACCGACCCCGGAGCCGTCACGATGTGTGCCAGGCGCCCTTCCACCCACAGTCGTCCCTCGGCGTCGAAGTGTCCCACGTCCCCGGTGCGGTGCCAGCCGGTCGTGGCCGCGCTCGCCTGCTGGGTGAGCCAGAGCCGGTCGTAAGAGTCCTTGACATGCGGGGCGCTGACCAGGATCTCCCCGGTGACGCCGGGCGCCGTCACGGGTTCGGCCCCGGGAGTGGTGCCGTCCGCGGAAACGGTGCCGTCCGCCGCCAGTGGCAGGACGGCAACCCGGGCGCCATGGACGGGCAGGCCCACGCAGACCCCGTTGCCGGCCCCCGCTACGTTCCCGGTACCGGCAGCCCGGATTTGTTCGAGGCTGATGTCGGTGACGGGAAGGGCTTCGGTCATTCCGTACGGTGTGTGCAGCGAGGCCCGGGGCAGCAGCCGCTGCACCCCGGCGAGCAGGGGTTCAGGAACCGGGGCGCCGGCGGAGAGCAGCAGTTCCACGCGGGCCAACGCCGCGGCGCCGCCGGTGGTGAGGCCGTCTTGGGTGGCCAGGACGTTGCGCAGTGCCGCCGGGGAGGCGAAGACCACCGTTGCGTCGACAGCCGCGGCCGCTTGGGCGAGGGCACGTGCCGTCAAGGTACGCGGGGCCGTGACGTCCATGGCGGGCGTCACCGAGACGGCGCCCAGGGCCGGCCCCAGCAGGGCGAAGGGCGCGAAGCCCGCCACCAGCCGGTCACCCGGATTGATCCCGAAGGTTTCCGCCACGGTGTCCCGCATCGCTGCCAGCTGCCGGTGCGTGTAGAGGACGCCCTTGGCGGGTCCGGTTGAACCGGACGTGAACAGGACGGCTGCGGCCTGGTCCGGGTCCGGCTCATCGACGGTGCGGTGTCCACTCCGGGCACCTGCCCGTGCCAAGGCGGCGAGGGACGTTTCCGCCCCGAGGATGCGGCGGCGGGCCGCGGGCAGGTCGTGCACGCTGACGAGCCTGGCAGCCCAGCCGAGGGCGCGGGCTGCGGCCAGCGCCCTGTCGATCCCGACCAGGACATCCGGGGTGGCACCCTTCACGGCACGGCTCAGCCCCTTGGTGCCCAGGCCGGCGTCTGCCACGACCACCACGGCTCCCAGGCGCAGGCAGGCATAGAGCGCCACCGTGAGGTCCACGCCGGGCGGGACCATCAGGCTTACGCGGCTTCCGTTGCCGACGCCTATTCCGGCGAGTCCTGCAGACACGTCGGCAACGTTCTTTTCCAGTTGTGCCCAGGTGAGCGAGCGGGCGGTAGTGCCGTCGGGCGCCATCTCGGAAATCGCGGTCCCGGTACCGGAGGGACCGGCCGACAGTTCACCGAGGAGTGCCCAAAGGGGGCGGAACGTGTCCTGCCCGGCGGGTAAGGGGTCGCCCTGTCCGGTGCCCTGCGTCCCGGCTCTGCCGGCCGCAGCGGTTCCGTCCGTCCCGGCACCGCTGCCGGCGATGTTGGCGGTGAGCCAGTCGAAGACGGCCGGTGCGATGTCCCGGTCTTCCGCGAGCAGGTGTCCGGCGCCCTCGTAGCGGTGCACCTTGGCTGCGGGTATCCGTTGGATGAGGTCCTTGAGGTACCGGTCGGAGAAGATCGGGTCCCGCGGGCCCCACAACATTAGGGCGGGGACGTCCAGGCCGCGCAGGCCCTCCGCCACACGGGCCAGCTCCGGGTGGCTGGGATGGGATGGGTCCACGGGGATGTCGGCGACAAAGTTTCCCACGCCCTCACGGCGGGAAGCCCCGCGGTAGGGGGCCATGTAGGCGGCGCGGATATCCGCGGGCAGCGGCGGGCTGGCGAGCGAGTGCGTCACCCGCAGGAAAGCGTCCGACGTCGTGGTTCCCCACTTGTGCACGGCGGGGTGAAGCGCCAGACGCAGCGCCGGCGGGATCTGCGAACTGCCGGGTTGATGGACGGCGGTGTTGGTGAGCACCACACCGGCGAGCTGGTGATGATGGGCCAGGGCCCAGCCGAGGCTGATCACGCCGCCCCAGTCGTGGCCGGCGGTGACCACCGGACCTTGGAGGCCCAGCACATCGGTGAGGTCGCCGAGGTCGCTGATCCTGTCGGCGAGGCGGCGGAACACGCCGGTGCGTTCGGAGAAGCCCATGTCCAGTTGGTCCACCGCCACCACGCGCCAAGGATGGACCGGATCGGTTCCGGCGGCAAGGAAACGCCGCCAAAGGTAGGACCAAGTGGGGTTGCCGTGGACGCACAGCAGGGTTCCGGCCGGGGCCAGGCCCAGCCGCTCCAGCTGCGGGCCGTTATCGAGCACATGCCAGCGGTGCACCGTGCCTGCCGGGTCCGCGGCCGCGGTGGACGGAACATCGATCCGGCGCGACCACTCGGCGTCCACGCCAGGCCAGGCCGCGATCACCAAACGATTTCCAGCATTGCGGTGTTCAGGCCCGAACCGACGCCCATGCACAGGACCCGGTCACCGCTTCCCAGGGTCTGCGTCTCGGCGGCCAGCGTCATCGGCAACGACGCCGGGCCCACGTTGCCCCAGTGCGGGAATGTGATGGGTACCTTGTCCGGATCAAGGTCGATCGCGTTGATGATCGCCTGGGTATAGGCGTTGCTCACCTGGTGCGTGACGTAGCGGTCCATCTCCGCCCAGTCCCACTCCGGCTGGGCCTCGTGCCAAGCATCGACCACAAGTTGCAGGCCGCCGTCGAGCAAGCCCTTGGTGTCGGTAGCCATGCCGTCGATGCCGCCCACGCAGAGTTCGTGGTGCTCGGTGCCGGCCCGCATCACACCGCCCACGATCCGGTGGGCGCCCGGGTGCTGGTCCGCCGGACCCAGGACGGCGGCGGCCGCCCCGGAACCGAGCGTCAGCGTGGCGAATTCCCGGTTGAAGTCGTCACGCGTCGTTTCGGGGCGCTGCAGCCGGGCAAGCGTGGCTTCCTGGGTCAGCTGGGCATCCTCGCCGTTAACGATCACCGCGTACCGGATCTGGCCGGAATCGATCATGTTGGCGGCGAGGGTCAGCGCGTTGACGAACCCCAGGCAGGCGTTGGCGAGGTCGAAGTTCATCGCCGACGACGGCAGGCTGAGTCCGTGATGGATCTTCACCGCAACCGAGGGTTCCAGGTTCCGCCGCGTCACCGACGTGTTGATTAACAGGCCCACCTCCGACGCTTCGATGCCTGCCTCGGCCAAAGCCTTGGCGCCGGCCTCAATGGCAGCATCATCGAACGAAGTTCCCGCAGCCCACCAGCGGCGGTGCGTGATACCGGCCACGCGCTCAAGCAGCCGCGGCGGAAACTTCAGCCGCTGCAGGGTGGAGGCCAGCCTGCGGTCGAAATCCGTGGAGCTGACGATCCGCGGAGCCTCGACGCTGCTTACGGAAAGCAGCGCGGTATTGCTGTGCCGGAAGGTTGCGTTACCTGCCAATTCAAGCCCCTCTTCGTTTTTGTCCTGCAGCCACGCGGTGACTGTACCCACATCAGTGCAGGCCCAAGAGCTTAACTATGCCTTTGCTGCCCCCGATCATGCATATTGGCCGGGGGCGCCGCCGCCGGCCGCGGAGTGCTGGACGGGAAATGTCGCTTCTGCGCAGTAGATTATAGGGAGCCGGTTCCAGCATCGTTCCCTACCCCGCCAGGAGACCAGGAAAGCCTTGCACCTCAAAAGCCTCACCGTCCGGGGGTTCAAGTCCTTTGCGTCGGCCACCACCTTCGACTTCGAACCCGGCGTCACCGCCGTCGTGGGTCCCAACGGCTCCGGCAAGTCCAACGTGGTTGACGCCCTGGCGTGGGTCATGGGCGAGCAAGGAGCCAAGACGCTTCGCGGCGGCAAGATGGAGGATGTCATCTTCGCCGGGACGTCCGGCCGGCCGCCGCTGGGACGCGCCCATGTCTCGCTGACCATCGACAACACCGACGGCGCCCTGCCCATCGAGTACAGCGAAGTGACCATTTCGCGGACCTTGTTCCGGACAGGCGGATCCGAGTACGCCATCAACGGAGCCGGTTGCCGGTTGCTGGACATCCAGGAACTGTTGTCCGATTCCGGGCTGGGCCGGGAAATGCACGTCATTGTGGGCCAAGGGCAGCTGGACCGGGTGCTGCACGCCACCCCGGAGGACCGGCGCGGATTTATCGAAGAAGCCGCCGGCATCCTCAAGCACCGGCGGCGCAAGGAGCGGACAGTCCGCAAACTGGAGGCGATGCAGGCCAACCTCCAACGGCTGACCGACCTCACGGGGGAGATCCGGCGCCAGCTCACGCCGCTGGGCAAGCAGGCGGAAGTGGCCCGCCGCGCCCAGCGTGTGCAGTTCGATGTCCGGGACGCCAGGGCACGCCTCCTGGCCGATGACCTTGTCCAGCTCCAGCATGCCCTCGAACAGGACGTGGCCGACGAAGCCGCACTCAAGGCCCGGCGGACCGCCGTCGAACAGGACCTTGAAGCCGGCCGCAGGCAGCAGGCCGCCCTGGAACAGCTGGCCGCGGAGGCCACCCCCCGGCTCAACGCTGCCCGCGATACCTGGTACCGGCTGTCAACCGCCCGGGAACGGCTCCGTTCACTGGGCACCTTGGCTACCGAACGCAGCCGCCTGCTGGGCTCCGACGATGCCCCGGCCCCGTCCGGGCGGGACCCGGAACAACTGGAACGCCAAGCTGCACGGGTGCGGCAGGAGTTGGCCGAACTCGAGGCGGACATTGTGCGCCGGCGCGGTGTCCTGGATGCCGCAAGCACCGCGAAGGCCGACGCCGAACAGGCTGCGCGCGCCGAGGACCAGCGGCTCACCGCCCAGTTGAGGGCGGCCGCTGACCGCCGGGAAGGCCTGGCGCGCCTCGCCGGGCAGGTCGCGGCGGCACGGTCCAGGGTGGAGTCCGCCCAGGCCGAGCTGGGCCGGCTCCGCGAATCCCTTGCCGCCGGCACCGAACGGCGCGCCAAGGCACAATCCGAATTCACGGCCCTGGAAAACCAGGTGGCTGGAGTGGAGGAGGGGGAGGAGTCCCTCGACGCCGAGTACGAGGCCGCCAGCGATGTGCTCGATGCGGTGCTGGGCGACATCGCAGGCCTCAAGAACGCCGTCAACGAAGGAATCCGCAAACGGGACGCCCTCGCCGCGCGCCTGGACGCCCTGAAACTCGGCCTTGACCGCAAGGACGGCGCCCGGCACGTGATGGAGGCCGGCCTCCCGGGCATACAGGGCAGCCTCGCAGCCGCACTCACCGTGCAGGCCGGGTTCGAGGCCGCCATCGCTGCTGCACTGGGGCAGGCGTCGGAGGCCGTCCTCGTCCAGGACACCGGCACGGCGGCCGCGGTCCTGCAGGTGCTTAAAGACGACGACGGCGGCCGGGCGGCCCTCCTCCTCGCGTCCGCTGCCGTGGACCAGCCAACGGACGCCCCGGACCTGGAGCTTCCCGGCGGCGCCCGGTGGGCTGCCGGATTGGTGGACGGCCCGGCGGTGGAGGTGGCACTGGTACGGCACCTGCTGTCCGGAACCGTCGTCGTCCCCGGGATGGACGCCGCGGCGGCGCTGGTAGCCTCGCAGCCCGGCGTCACGGCCGTCACCCGGGAAGGCGACGTGTTCACCGCCGTCTCGGCCACCGGCGGTTCGGCCAAAGCACCATCCCTCCTGGAGGTGCAGGCAGCCGTGGACGACGCCGGACGTGAGCTTTCGACGGTGACGGCGGACCTGGAGCGGAACAGGTTCGCACTGGCCGCCGCCGAGGCCCGGCGCGCCGGGGCACAGGAGGCTGCGGACGCTGCCCTGGACCGGCTGCATGAATCCGATGCCCGGCTCGCCGCCGTCGCCGAACGCCTGGGGCACCTCAACTCGGTCCTGCGCAGCGCCGTCGGCGAAAGCGACCGACTGGCAGCCTCCCTGGCCCGCGCAGAAGAGAACGTGGCCGCCGAGGAAGAAGCGCTCGCAGCCATCACCGCCCGGCTCGTGGCCGCCCAGGAAGCTCCTGTCGAGCAGGAACCCTCCACCGAACAGCGCGACGACTGGCCGGAGCCGCGTCTGCCGCCCGCGCCGCCGAGGTGGAAGCACGGTTGTCCCTGCGCAGCGCAGAGGAGCAACTGGCGGCCACCGGCAACCGGGCAGCCTCCCTCGAACGCGCGGCCGCCACGGAGCGCCGGGCGCGGGAGGAAGCGGCCGAACGCGCGCGGCGCCGCCGCATCCAGGCCCGGCGGGCCGCAGCCGTTTCCGCGGCGGTGGAGATGGCCCTTGGCTATGTGGATATCTCGGTCGAGCTCGCCCGGCATGAACGCGACCTCGCGGAGGAGAACCGGGAGCTGCGGGACCGCGGACTCCGGGAGATCCGGGAATCGAACGACGCCCTGGCCCGCGAACTGGCGGAGCTCACAGACAATGTGCACCGCGACGAACTTGCCCGGGCCCAGCAGCGGGCCAGGATCGAGGCGGTGGAAGCGCGGTCCGTGGACGAACTGGGCATTACCCCGGAGGCCTTGGTCGCGGAGTTTGGGCCGCACGTCCCCGTGCCGGTCCCGGCCGAAGAGTCCGGCGACAAATGGGCCGCCCTGCGTGCTCCTGTCGACGCCGGCGGCGAGGAGATCCGCGAAGGCAAACCCTATGTGCGGCAGGAGCAGGAGAAGCGGCTGCGGAAGGCCGAACGGGACCTCGCAAGCCTGGGCAAGGTCAACCCGCTGGCGCTGGAGGAATTCGCGGCGCTGGAGGAGCGGCACCAGTTCCTCAGCACCCAGCTTGAAGACCTCAAGGCGTCCCGCCGTGACCTGCTGGACATCATCAAAGAGGTGGATGACCGGGTCCAGCGGGTATTCGCGGAAGCCTTCGAGGACACCCAGGCCCAGTTCGTCAGGGTCTTCGAGCGGCTGTTCCCGGGCGGCGAGGGGCGCCTGGTCCTCACCGACCCCGCCGACATGCTGACCACCGGCATTGACGTGGAGGCCCGTCCCGCCGGCAAGAAGATCAAGCGGCTCTCCCTGCTCTCCGGCGGCGAACGCTCACTCACCGCGGTGGCCCTGCTGGTGGCCATCTTCAAGGCCCGGCCGTCCCCGTTCTATGTCATGGACGAGGTGGAGGCGGCGCTGGATGACACCAACCTGGGCCGCCTGATCACCATCTTCGAGGAACTCCGGGAGTCCAGCCAGCTGATCGTCATCACCCACCAAAAGCGGACCATGGAAGTGGCGGACGCGCTCTATGGCGTCACCATGCGCGGCGACGGCGTCTCCACCGTCATCAGCCAGCGCATCGGGGCCGAGGTGTAGCAGCCGCACCTCCGGCATCGGAGCAGGTCAGGCGCCCTGCCGGCGCCCGGACCGGGCCGACCCCGTATGAGAAGCTAGGGGAGTGAATGACATCCTTCCCATTGTCCTGTCCATCCTTGCTGCCGTGGTGGTCATCGGCGCGCTGATCCCGGTCCTGATCAAGACGCGGAGGAACATCACCCGCTACCCGGAAACCCGGGACGCGAACGATCCCGAGGTCCGCTCCGGGGGCGGCACGGCGGTGGATGACAGCACCGGCACCATTGAACGCGGAACCCCCGGCGGCGCTGGCCCCGACGTTGTGGACACCACCACCGTCCCGGACGATGCCGCCGGACTCGAAACCATCCCGGTCGAAACCCCGCTGCCAGTCGCAGGGCGCCTCACCCGGCTGCGGGAACGGCTGGTCCGCTCCAACAACATCATGGGCAAGGGCCTGCTGGCCCTGCTGTCCAGCGACCGGATCGACGAGAGCGTTTGGGACGAGGTGGAGGAAACGCTCCTGCTCGCTGACCTGGGTACCGAACCCACCATGCAGCTGGTGGATGCCCTCCGCGAGCGGGTCAAGGTCCTGGGCACCAGGACCCCCGAACATGTCAAGGCCATGCTCCGCGAAGAACTCATCAAACTGGTCGATCCCAGCATGGACCGCAGCCTGAACGTGGAGCGGCACGCGGACAAGCCCGCCGTCATGATGGTGGTGGGCGTCAACGGCGTCGGTAAGACCACCACCGTGGGCAAGCTGGCACGGGTCCTGGTGGCCGAGGACAAGGACGTCCTGCTTGGGGCAGCGGACACCTTCCGGGCCGCCGCCGCCGAGCAGTTGGCAACCTGGGGCCAGCGGGTGGGCGTGCCCACCGTGAAGTCCGACATCGACGGCGCGGATCCTGCGTCGGTCGCCTACGAAGCGGTGAAGGCAGGCATTGAGCAGGAAGTCGACGTCGTCATGATCGATACCGCCGGGCGCCTGCAGAACAAGGTGGGCCTGATGGATGAACTGGGCAAGGTCAAGCGCGTGGTGGAGAAGCTGGCCGAGGTGGACGAGGTCCTGCTGGTGCTGGACGCCACCACCGGCCAGAACGGCCTGAACCAGGCGAGGGTCTTCTCCGAGGTGGTCAACATCACCGGCATCGTGTTGACCAAACTGGATGGAACCGCCAAAGGCGGCATCGTCGTCGCCATCCAGCGGGCGCTTGGCGTGCCCGTCAAACTCGTGGGCCTGGGCGAAGGCGCCGACGACCTCGCCCCGTTCGATACCGAAAGCTTCGTTGACGCGCTGCTGAACTAGCTGCCCGCCCCACTGGCTCGCATTTGTTGTCGTTTTGAGCCCTCAAAACGACAACAAATGCGAGCTAGTTGGTTTAACCCGGAGGGTTTCCCGGGTGGGCAACCAGCCGCCGGCCGCCAGCAGCATCATGGCGCCGGTGACCGCGAACGCCCAGCCGAACCCCAGGCCGTCGGCGAGCAGCCCCGCCACGACCGGTCCCACGATCGCCCCGACGTCGGATGTCATCTGGTAGGCGGCCAGCACCTTGCCGCCGGAGCGCCCGTTGCCGATCACGTCCGCGACGGCGGCCTGCTGCGCAGGACCGAAAAGACCGGATCCGACGCCGGCCAGCGTCGACGCCGCGAGGAACCAGGGCAGATCGTGGGTGATGCCGATCGACGCCGTTGACAGACCGGCCACCAGCAGCCCGGAAATCATCATGGGCTTGCGCCCCAGGGAATCCGCCAGCCGGCCCGAGAAGGCCAGGGCGGCCGCGTTCCCGGCCGCGAACACCGCCAGCGCCAAGCCTGCCGCCTGCGGCCCCGCCCCAAAGGCGGCCGCGGCGAACAGCGGAACGGTTGCCATCCGGACGCCGAAGGTGGCCCAGCCGTTGGCGAAGCTGGAAAGGAGCGCCGACCGGTAGGCTCCGGTTGACAGGGCATCGCCGAAACGCATGTCGGGTGCGCGTTCCCTGGCCTCGCCGGTGCCACGGCGCTGATGGCTCAACTGGGTCTGCACCACGAAGGCTGCCACGAGCAGCGCGCCGGCGTACGCCAGGAACGGGACCCGCAGGCCCAGGCCCGCCAGCAGCCCGCCCACGATCGGGCCGCAGACGTTTCCGATCAGGAACGCCGACGCATAGGCGCCCGATACCCGGCCCCTGCTTTCCGGGGGCGCCAACCGGATCACCAGGGCCATCGAGGCAACGGTGAACATTACCGAGCCGGCGCCGCCCAGGCCGCGGAACAGCAGGAGCTGCCAGTAGTCCTGGGCGAACGCGCACGCCGCCGTGGACAGCGCGACGATCAACAGGCCCGCAACGTAAACGGGGCGTTCCCCACGTTTACCGATCAGCGCGCCCCCGGCTGGGGCGAACGCAAGGCGCATGAACGCGAAGATCGCCACAATGACGGCGGCCTCGGTGTTTCCCACGCCAAAGGTTGTTGCGAATTGCGGCAATACGGGGGCAACAAGTCCGAATCCAAGGGCGATGAGGAACGCTGCGGCCAGCATCACCTTGATGTCCCGCGGAAGCTTCTCCCGTTGCGGCCTCAGACGGGCCAAAATCCTTGCGGTGGCGCCGTTAACCGGGGGTGGTGCCGTCATGGTGATGAAGTCCTTGCTGGAAAGGGAGCCGGGTGGCTGCGCGGGTGCGGAAACATAACCGTAACAAGGCGGATATGCACCATTTACTTCCTAGAGGTTGTTGTAACAGGCCCGCAATCTAAATCCTCTGCGGCCGAAACACGCCACCCACAAACTCATTACAGGACGCAAAAGGCGTTGGCAGGCGGACAAGTCCGCACCGAAAGCAAGAGAGGACGTAGACCATGGAACTCACCGCAGGTCTCGTTTGGCTCCTGGTTGCGGCAGCACTCGTGCTGTTCATGACCCCGGGCCTGGCATTCTTTTATGGCGGCATGACGCGCGCCAAGTCGGCACTGAACATGATGATGATGAGCTTCGTCGCCATCGGTACGGTCGGCATCACGTGGGTGTTGTGGGGCGCCTCGATGTCCACGAGCAACGAGGACAACTTCTTCCAGATCTTCGCCAACCCGTTCAGCCACTTTGGCCTGCACAACTTCACGGATCCGGCGGACCTGCTGAAGGTGGGCTACGCGGCAACGTTCGCGATCATCACCGTCGCCCTGATCTCCGGTGCCGTCGCGGACCGCGCAAAGTTCTCGGCCTGGGTGATCTTCACGCCGATCTGGGCCACGCTGGTCTACGCGCCGCTGGCCTTCATGGTGTGGGGCGGCGGCCTGTTCTCCAAGGACGGCTGGTTCGGCCAGACCTTCGCTCCGGTCATCGACTTCGCCGGAGGCACCGTGGTGCACATCAACGCCGGTGTTGCCGGCCTGGTGCTGGTCCTGATCATTGGTAACCGGAAGGGCTTCGGCAAGGACCCGAACCACCGCCCGCACAACATCCCGTTCGTCATGCTCGGCGCAGCCATCCTGTGGTTCGGCTGGTTCGGCTTCAACGCCGGCGCCGCCGCCACCGTGGAACAGGCCGGCCTGATCTGGATCAACACCCTGGCAGCCCCGGCCGCCGCGATGCTGGGCTGGCTCGCTGTGGAACGCATCCGGGACGGACACCCCACCTCGCTCGGCGCCGCTTCAGGCGTGGTGGCCGGCCTCGTAGCCATCACCCCGGCCTGCGCCAACGTCTCCCCGCTCGGCGCGATTGCCCTGGGCGTCGTCGCCGGTATCGCCTCTGCCCTGGCAGTCGGCCTGAAGTTCAAGCTCGGTTATGACGACTCCCTGGATGTTGTGGGCGTCCACCTCGTCGCAGGTGTCATCGGCACCGTCGCCATCGGCTTCCTCGCCACCCCGGACCAGGGTGCTGCCGGCCTGTTCTACGGCGGCGGCGCCACCCAGCTGGTGGCACAGGTCCTGGCAGCGCTGCTCTCCATCGCCTTCACCGCGGTGATGACCCTGATCATCGCTTACCCCATCCACAAGACCATGGGCTTCCGCATCTCCGAGCACCAGGAAATCGCCGGCGCAGACCTCAGCCTGCACGCCGAGACCGCCTACGAGTTCGGCGTCGGCGGCCACGGCGGCAGCTTCCAGCCGCTGCACGACATGGTGACGGGCAAGACCCAGGCGGAAAACCGGGAATCCGCAACCGGAGCACAGCAGGCACAGCCGGCAGCAGGCAAGGAAAGCGTGGGGGCATGAAACTGATCACTGCAATCGTCAGGCCGGAAAAGCTCGAAACCATCCGGGAAGGACTGGAAGCCTACGGCGTCCAAGGACTCACCGTCAGCGCGGCCAGCGGCTACGGACGCCAGCGCGGCTACACCGAGGTGTACCGCGGAGCCGAATACAACGTGGACCTGCTTCCCAAGATCCGCGTTGAGGTCCTGGCCACCGACGAACAGTCAGACGACATCCTGGACGTGATCATCGCCAGCTCCAACACCGGCCGGGCCGGGGACGGCAAGGTCTGGACCATCGACGTCCATGAAGCAGTGCGCGTCCGGACCGGGGAACGCGGAGTGGCCGCCATCTAGGCAGGACACACCGGTCCCGGGGCCAGGAACGACAGAACGCAACAGCACAGCGGGCGGGAACCGAAAGGTTCCCGCCCGCTGTGCTGTTTCCTGCCCTGGTGCCCTTCCCTGGTCAGTCGCCGCCGCCCGCGCCCGTTTCGCGGTTGGTGGGCCACGAAGCCGGGCCGGCCGAACCGGCGTCGTACTCCTCCAACGGGACTTCATCCTTCGCCCACGCCGTGAGCACCGGCTCCACAATCCGCCAGCAGTCTTCCGCGGTATCGCCGCGGACAGACAGCAACGGGTCTCCGGTCAGGACGCCCTCCAGCACCTCCCCGTACGGCAGCAGGTCGGAGGCACTCAACTCCGCCTCCAAGGTGACCCGGCCCAGGCTGAATATGTTCCCCGGGCCGTTGACGTCGACGTCGAACTCCAGCGTGTCCGGACCAAACCCGATCCGCAGCTGGTTGGGGGAGTCCACCCCCGTGAATCCCCGCGGCAGGTGGGGCACGGGAAGGAAGGTGACCACCGCTTCCTTGCGCTTGTCGCCCAGCGCCTTCCCGGAGCGCAGGATGAACGGCACGCCCTGCCAGCGCCAGTTGTCGATATCCACCTGGATCTCCGCAAGGGTCTCCGTTCCGCGGGCGGCATCCACCCCTTCCTCCTTTGCGTAGTCGGGGACGGCCTTGCCCGCAATCGATCCCGCCGTGTACCGCGCCCGGCGGGTAGTGGCGGTGAACGGTGCACGGACGCTGCTGGCCCGGAGCACGCTGGATACCGCGTCGCGGAGGTCGCGCTCGCCGATGGTGGCCGGAGGTTCGATGGCCATGAGGGCCATGACCTCCAGCAAGTGGCTCTGGATCATGTCGCGGAGTGCGCCGGCACTGTCGTAGTAGCGGGCCCGGCCCTCAAGGGCCAGGTCCTCGTCGAAGAAGATCTCCACTTTCTCCACGTGCTGCCGGTTCCAGACCGGCTCCAGGAAGTTGTTGGCAAACCGCAGGCCCAGGATGTTAAGCACCGTCGCCTTGCCCAGGAAGTGGTCAACGCGGTGGATGTGGTCCTCGGGAACCAGGCGGGCCAGCGTACGGTTCAAGGAGCGCGCCGACTCCTCGCTGGAACCGAACGGCTTCTCCATGACCAGCCGGGTGCCCACGGGAACTTCCTCCGGCTGGAGTGTCTCGCAGGCCTGCTGGCTGATGCGGGGCGGAAGCGCAAAATAGACGGCCACCGGGCCCTTGAGCCCTGCGAGCAGGGACGCCAGGGCACCCTTGGCCGTGACATCCACCTGGTGGTAGGCCGTTTCCTTCTGCAGTGCTTCGAGGGCTTCATTCCCCGGGCCGTCCGCCGCACCGGCTGCGGCGGTGAACGACGAGCGGACCCGGTCTTGCCACTGTTCCTTGGTCCATGGATCCGACCCGGCACCTACCAGCCGGAGTCCTTCCGCCCGGCCTGCCGCCGCCAGCCGGGCAAGGCCGGGAAGGAGGAGCCGGCCGGTGAGGTCGCCTGAGGCGCCGAGGATGAGCAAGGTCTGCACAGATGTTTGGCTCGTCATTTTGCCAGCATGCCACCTGACGCGGCTGACTTGATACCCTAGGTAGTCGAGTCCCGATCATCTCTTGAAAGAAGTTCACGGCGCGTGTTCAATTCACTCTCTGACCGGTTGACAGCAACCTTCAAAAATCTCCGCGGCAAGGGCCGCCTCACCGAGGCCGATGTCGATGCCACGGTCCGCGAGATCCGCCGTGCCCTGCTGGACGCAGACGTCGCCGTTCCGGTGGTCCGCGAGTTCACCGGGAAGGTCCGCGAACGTGCGCTCGGCGCCGAGGTCTCGGCCGCCCTGAATCCCAGCCAGCAGATCGTCAAGATCGTCAACGAGGAACTCGTGGAGATCCTTGGCGGCGAAACCCGCAGGATCCGGCTTGCCAAGAGCGGACCCACCATCATCATGCTGGCCGGCCTCCAGGGTGCAGGCAAGACCACCCTGGCGGGCAAGCTGTCCAAGTGGCTGAAGGCCCAGGGCCACAGCCCGATGCTGGTGGCCTGCGACCTCCAGCGCCCCAACGCCGTCACCCAGCTCCAGGTGGTGGGCCAGCGCGCCAACGTGCCGGTCTTCGCCCCGCACCCCGGCGCCACGTCCACCGAGCTGGACCACCCTGCCGGTGACCCGGTCGCCGTCGCCCGTGCCGGCGTCGAGGAAGCCAAGCGCACCCTGCACGACGTCGTGATCGTGGACACCGCAGGCCGCCTGGGCGTCGACGCGGACATGATGGAGCAGGCCCGCCAGATCCGCCGCGCCATCGTCCCGAACGAAGTCCTCTTCGTGATCGACTCCATGATCGGCCAGGACGCGGTCAACACGGCCCTCGCCTTCGATGAGGGCGTCAACTTCACCGGCATCGTGCTGTCCAAGCTCGACGGCGACGCCCGTGGCGGTGCCGCGTTGTCGGTCGCTTCGGTGACCGGCAAGCCGGTCATGTTCGCCTCCACCGGCGAAGGCCTGGACGACTTCGAGCTCTTCCACCCGGACCGGATGGCCTCGCGCATCCTGGACATGGGCGACATCCTCACCCTCATCGAGCAGGCCGAGAAGTCCTGGGACAAGGACGAAGCAGCCCGGATGGCGAAGAAGTTCGCCGACCAGGAAGACTTCACCCTCGAGGACTTCCTCGCCCAAATGCAGCAGATCCGCAACATGGGCTCCATGAAGAAGATGCTCATGATGATGCCGGGCGCGCAGAACATCCGGCAGCAGCTGGAGCAGTTCGATGAGCGCGAAATCGACCGCGTCGAGGCAATTGTCCGGTCCATGACGCCGCACGAGCGCCTCGCCCCGAAGATCATCAACGGATCCCGCCGGGCGCGCATCGCCCGCGGCTCCGGCGTCCACGTCTCCGAGGTCAACGGCCTGCTGGAACGCTTTGCGCAGGCCCAGAAGATGATGAAGAAGATGGCCCAGGGCGGCATGCCGGGAATGCCCGGGATGCCGGGTATGCCCGGTGCCGGTGGGGGTGCGCGGAAGAACGCCAAGAACGCGCCCAAGAAGAAGGCGAAGTCCGGCAACCCGGCCAAGGCTGCGCAGGAACGCAAGGATGCCGAGGCCCGGCGAGCCAATGCAGGCAAGGCGCTGCCCACCGGTGCCGCGTTCGGCCAGCAGGGCGGCGACTTCGATCCGTCGCAGTTGAACCTCCCCAAGGGCTTCGACAAGTTCCTGGGCAAGTAGCAGTTCCCCACGGATGTCGGTGCCGTGGAATAGGGTTGGGTCATGTTCAAGCAGCGGGTAGTTTTCGTGCACGGCGCCGGTTCTTTCGGCGCCGCCGCGTGGCCCCGCCAGCACGGCATGGCGCTGTCCTTCGACGCCCTGTTCCTTCGCCGGCAGGGCTATGACGCCGTCGCGGAGCCGGTTGAATCATCATTTGCCGAAGACACTGCCATTGTGCTGCGGTCCCTGGCCGATGATGGCCGCGGCGCCGCCGGCGGACACGTGGTGGCGCACTCCCAGGGAGCCATTCCTGCCATGATGGCCGCCGTCGAACGCCCCGACCTCGTCTACTCCCTGACCCTGGTGGAACCGGCGTGCCTCTCCCTGACCGCGGAGCTGCCGGCCACGGCGGCACACATCAGCCTGATGAAGCCGCTCCTCGAGGTCCGCCACCAGCTCAGTGACGAGGACTTCCAACGGGAGTTCGTCCGGCGGGTTTATGCCACGGACCTGCAGCAGCCTGCCACCACGGAGGAGAAACGGTCCGCGCGCCGGCTGCGGCTCCAGGTCCCGTCGTGGGAAGCGCCCCTGCATATTGTTCCCGGCGTCCCCACCCTGGTCCTGACCGGGGGCTGGGAGCCGCTGTACGAGGAGATTGCCGGTTACCTGCGGGAGACCGGTGCCCTGCACCGCGTTGCCGCGGGCGGGCACCGGCCCCATGATTCGGTGGAAGGCGACCGGACCATCAGGCAGTTCATCGGCGAGGTCAGCCGCAGCGAGCCGGCCCGGGCCTCTTAGCTGCCGGCGGGCACCTGCAACTCCGGAAGGTAGACCTTGCCGCCGGCAGCCAGGAACTCCTGGCTCTTCGCCCGCATCCCCGACGCTGCCTCGGTGAGCGCCGCCTGCGCCTCAGCCGAGCCGTATTCATCCCGGATGTCCTGGCTGATCCGCATCGAGCAGAACTTGGGTCCGCACATGGAGCAGAAGTGCGCTGTCTTGGCGGGTTCGGCCGGCAACGTCTCGTCGTGGAACGATTCCGCCGTCACAGGGTCCAGCGAAAGTGCGAACTGGTCGCGCCAGCGGAATTCGAACCGTGCCTTGGACAAAGCATCGTCCCGCTCGCGCGCCCCCGGGTGGCCCTTGGCCAGGTCCGCTGCATGGGCCGCAATCTTGTACGTGATGACGCCGGTCTTCACGTCGTCTTTGTTGGGCAGGCCCAGGTGTTCCTTGGGCGTGACGTAGCAGAGCATGGCGGTGCCGTACCGTGCGATTTCAGTGGCCCCGATTGCCGAGGTGATGTGGTCGTAGCCGGGCGCGACATCGGTCACCAGCGGACCGAGCGTGTAGAACGGCGCACCCTTGCACAGCTCCTGCTGACGCTCCACGTTTTCCCGGACCAGGTGGAACGGCACGTGGCCGGGGCCTTCGACCATCACCTGGACGTCGTACTCCCAGGCGCGCTGCGTCAGCTCGGCCAGCGTATCCAGTTCAGCGAACTGCGCCGCGTCGTTGGCGTCCGCCGTGGAGCCGGGCCGCAACCCGTCCCCCAGGGAGAACGCGACGTCGTATTTCGCGAAGATTTCGCAAAGTTCGTCAAAATGCGTGTACAGGAAGTTCTCCTGGTGGTGGGCCAGGCACCAGCCGGCCATGATGGAACCACCGCGCGAGACGATGCCCGTCACCCGGTTGGCCGTGAGCGGGACATACCGCAGCAGGACACCGGCGTGGATGGTCATGTAGTCCACACCTTGCTCGCACTGCTCAATGACGGTGTCCCGGAAGATTTCCCAGGTCAGCGCGTTGGCCTCGCCGTTGACCTTTTCCAGTGCCTGGTAGATCGGAACCGTTCCGATCGGGACAGGGGAGTTGCGGATGATCCATTCCCTGGTGGTGTGGATGTCGTCCCCCGTGGACAGGTCCATCACCGTGTCGGCACCCCATTGGGTGGCCCACTGCAGCTTGTCCACCTCCTCGGCGATGGAGCTTGTCACGGCAGAATTACCGATGTTGGCGTTGATTTTCACCAGGAACGCCTTGCCGATGATCATCGGCTCGGATTCAGGGTGGTTGATGTTGTTCGGGATGATGGCCCGCCCGGCGGCCACCTCGCTCCTGACCAGTTCAACGTCGCAGTTCTCCCGCAGCGCCACGAAGCGCATTTCCTGCGTGATGGTGCCCTGCCGGGCGTAGTGCATCTGGGTCACGGTATGGCCGTCGACGGCGCGGCGGGGCACCGGCCGGGCGCCCTTCCACTCCGCCGAGGCCGCACCGCGGCGCACGGCCGAGCGGCCGTCGTCGAGCAGGTTGCGTTCCCTGCCGGTGTAGGCCTCGGTGTCCCCGCGCGCCACGATCCATTCGGCGCGGAAGGGCTCCAGCCCAAGGACGGGGTCGCTGCCCGGCCCGGCCGTCCGGTAAGTCCGGAAAGGTGCGTTCGGCTGCCCGTTGGGTGATGGCTCCAGCGCGATCTCGGTCACCGGGACCCGGATTCCGGCATCGGCGTCGTCGATGTAAGCCAGTGAATGCGACTTCAGCGACTGCGTTACCGGGACGTGGGATTCGGCACTGGACCCGGTGCCGGGACCGTTGGCCGCATCGGAACCGGACGGCACAAGGGCAGGGTTCAACTGGGTGTTTTGCGTACTCAAGGGAATACTCACTTCCTTCGCCGGCATTACCCGGACAGGTTCAACGGTCGCAGGCTGCGTCAGCCCGATCTCAGCCCCTGCAAGGGCACCCGTGTGGTCAGCAACGAAGCTACCACAGCCGTCCGGAAGCCCGTTGTAACAATCGAGGATGCTAGCCTGACCGGGCAACGAAAGGATGCCCGGATGGCAGGAATCATTCATTTCCGCGGACCCGTCCTGGCTGCGCCGGACCGGGTGCGCCACGGACTCTGGTCGGTGCACGGCAAGCTCACTTTCCACCGGCCCGCACCGGCACCTGATCAGGTACTTGACGGCTGGGTACTGCCGGGCTTCGTGGACGCACACTGCCACATCGGGCTGGGCCCGGCTGGTCCGGTCGAGGCCGCCGTAGCGCAGGAACAGGCGCTTGCGGACCTCAATTCCGGAACCCTCCTGGTCCGCGATGCGGGCTCGCCGGCCGATACCCGCTGGATGCAGGGCGGCAAGGACTTCCCGGTGCTGATCCGCGCAGGCCGGCACATAGCCCGGACCCGGCGCTACCTGCGCGGCTTCGCCCATGAGGTCGAACCCGAGGACCTGGTAGAGGCCGTGCGCAAGCAGGCCCGGGACGGGGACGGCTGGGTCAAACTGGTGGGGGACTGGATCGACCGCGGCGCCGGTGACCTGGCGCCGTCCTTTCCGGCCGCCGTCGTCCGCGACGCGGTCCAGGCTGCACACGACGAAGGTGCCCGGGTGACAGCCCACTGCTTCGCCGAAGACACCCTGGACCAGATGCTTGACGCCGGCATCGACTGCATCGAGCACGCCACCGGGCTGCTGCCACGGCACCTGCCCCGGTTCGCCGAGCGGGGCGTGCCGATTGTGCCCACCCTCATCAACATCGCCACGTTCCCGGACATCGCCGCCCAAGCGGAGCCGAAGTTTCCGCGGTACGCAGCCCACATGCGGTCCCTCTGGGAGCGGAGGCTGGAGCGCGTGGCCGAGGCCCACGCCGCGGGGGTGCGCATCTTCGCCGGAACAGACGCCGGCAGCGTCATCGGCCACGGACGCATCGCGGACGAAATACTAGCCCTGCATGGTGCGGGGCTGCCGATGACTGCAGCACTGGATGCAGCGTGCTGGGCAGCCCGCCGCTGGCTCGGAGCGGACGGCCTGGAAGAAGGGGCACGCGCCGATGTGATCGTGTGCCGGGAGGATCCACGGGCGGTCCCGGAGACCATCGCGGGGTTGGAACACGTCGTGCTCGGCGGCCGCATTATCCGGTGACCCAAAGTGGCGCCCGGGACTTGGAATAAATTGAAGCTTCAAGTAATTTTAAGAAGTGACAGGCCGCCATCGGGACGGCCGCCAATCCAAGGAGCCTCCAATGACCGCATCAGCCAACAGCCAGGACCTGCTTCCTGCCGACCTCGCCATGGGCACGGTGATGCTCAAGGTGGGGGACATGAAGGTCATGACCGACTACTACCAGCGCGCACTGGGCCTGGAGGTGGTGGCCGAGCAGGACGGCGGACTGTACCTGGGCCGCCTTGGCCGTCCCCTGGTGCATCTGGCCCCGGCCCCCGGGCTGAACCTGCCCGGAAGGGGGAGGCCGGACTCTTCCACACCGCGCTGCTGTTTGAAGACCAGGCTTCCCTTGCCGCCACCATCGCCACCGCCGCACAATACGAGCCGATGTCCTTCACCGGCAGCGCCGACCACCTGGTCAGCGAAGCCTTCTACTTCACCGATCCGGAAGGCAACGGCATCGAACTGTACTGGGACCGGCCACGCAGCAACTGGTCCTGGAACGGGACGGACGTGGTGATGGACAGCCTCGCGCTGCCCCCGCAGCGATACCTGGAGCAGCACCTCACCGAGGAATCGCTCGAAGGCCAGCGCGTGACGGCCGCAGGCGTGGGACACGTCCACCTCCAGGTGGGAGATGTCCAGACGGCGCGCGACTTCTACGTGGGCACGCTCGGTTTCGAAAAGACGGCGGGCTGGCACGGGCAGGCCTTGTTCGTTTCCGCCGGGCGGTACCACCACCACATGGCCATGAACGTCTGGAACAGCCGCGGGGCCGGCCCCCGCAAGGACACCCTTGGGCTGGGCGAAGTCCTCATCGAAGTTCCGTCAGGGGACGACGTCGGCGCCTTGGCTGACCGCCTCAAGGTCGCCGGAGTGACCGCGCACCACACCGGTGCCGAACTCCGGTTCGAGGATCCGTGGCGCAACCGGCTGCGGGTGGCCGTCCGCTGAGCTGCGCCGCCGGCGGAGACCGGCCAGTGCCGCGAACTGCCATCTGCGGCCCCGGCCCGGCGCGTGCGCCTGCCGGTCCCCAGCTACTAGGCTGATTCCGTACGGCCGGGACGCAGGCAGCGCCCGGCGCGCAGTTCCGCCAACGGAAGAAGGGCAAACAGCCATGGGCTTCACCGAGATCTTTGTTGCCACCCATGACGCCGCGCTCAAACGCGCCGGCCTCCTTGACGCAGGGAGCGCGCCCGCGGCAAACGTCGGTCCTGACAGCCATGCCGTGCGGATCGAGGGAGTCAGCGACTTCGAAATCGAACAGCTCGGCGACCTCGCCGGGACTGCTGTCCACGCCGGTGGTGCCGACTATGAGCTGACCATGGTGGACGTCGCCAGCGACTCCCTCCTCGCAGTCCCGCCTGCCATGGTCCGTGCGCTGGCCGACCTCCTGTCCTACGAGACCGAAGGCGAGGGCAATGTCCTCGAAGACGTCGCCGAGCAGTGGGCCGCCCAGGACGACATGCCCTTCGGCGCGGTCCAGGCCCGGACCTACGTGGAGCAGCTCGCCAGGCTCGCGGCCGGGCTGGACGACGCCGAGCGGACCGGACTGTACGTCTGGTCCGCCTGACCGGCGCCGCAGGGCGGATCCCGCGGCCGGCGCCGGCGCGAAGCGCGTCAACGCCGAGTCGAAATAAGTTCGCTGATCTGGCACAATAAACAGGTACTCGATCTGCGTGGCCCCTCTCTCCGCGTCCGGATCCTGTCCTTCGAACCCGCAAGTACGGCCCGCCCCACGGGTGCAGAACGCCGGGTTCACCCCTTTTCTGAAACAGGAGTGACCACAAAAGTGGCCGTAAAGATTCGCCTTAAGCGCTTCGGCAAGATGCGCGCCCCGTACTACCGCATCGTCGTCGCGGACTCACGCACCAAGCGTGACGGCCGCGCCATCGAGGAGATCGGCAAGTACCACCCCACCGAAGAGCCCTCGTTCATCGAGGTCAACTCCGAGCGTGCCCAGTACTGGCTGTCCGTCGGCGCTCAGCCGTCCGAGCAGGTTGCCGCCATCCTGAAGATCACCGGTGACTGGCAGAAGTTCAAGGGCCTCCCGGGCCAGGAAGGCACCCTCAAGACCAAGGTCGCGAAGGACGCTTTCGTAGCTCCCGAGAAGGGCTCGGTCATCATCCCGGAAGCCATCACCAAGAAGGCCTCCAAGTCTGACGCTGCCGAGGCCCCGGCCGACGCCGAAGCTGAGACCACCGAGGCTGAGTAGATTGCTGGCAGAAGCGCTGGAGCACCTGGTCCGTGGAATCGTTGATTCCCCGGACGACGTCAAGGTCAGTTCGAAGAACAACCGCCGCGGGGACACCCTCGAGGTGCGGGTTCACCAGGATGACCTCGGACGGGTGATTGGCCGCCAGGGCCGCACCGCACGCGCACTGCGCACCGTGGTGGCAGCACTGGCCGGCGGCGAACCGGTCAGGGTCGACGTCGTCGATACCGACCGCCGCCGCTGAGCGCTCGGCAACTTTCAGTTTTGGTCCGGCCCCTCCACCACCTGGTGGAGGGGCCGGACTGCTTTGATCAACACAGTGCTTTCACCCCACACCAACCACAACCCGGAACAGAGGAACAGATGCAGCTTCAGGTGGCGCGGATCGGCAAGCCGCACGGCATTCGCGGGGAAGTCACGGTCCAGGTGCTGACCGATGCCCCCGAGGACAGGTTTGTCCCCGGCACGGAGTTCGTCGTTGAACCTGCCGCGTCCGGCCCCTTGACGGTGGACAGTGCGCGCTGGAACAAGGACATCCTGCTGCTGGGCTTCGCGGAAGTGAAGGACCGCAACCAGGCCGAAACCCTACGCGGCGCGAAGCTGTTCATCGAAACGGAAGAACTCGACGAGGATGACGACGAAGGCTGGTACGAGCACGAACTCGTCGGCCTCCAGGCGCGGGTCGGCTCACAGGTGGTGGGAAAGGTGACTGCCCTGGCCACCATGCCCGTCCAGGACCTGCTGACCGTGACCACCCCGGCTGGCGAAGAGATCCTGGTTCCCTTCGTGGAGCAGATTGTGCCCGAGGTCAACCTTGAGGAGGGCTTCGTCCTGCTCACCCCGCCGGACGGACTCTTCGAACTGAACGCCGGCGACGCCGCATCCCCGGAACCCGAAGGCCGGGAATAGATGCGAATCGACGTCGTCAGCATCTTCCCCGAATACCTTGCCCCGCTGGAGCTCTCGCTGATCGGCAAGGCCCGCCAGGACGGGATCCTGGACCTGCATGTCCACGACCTCCGCAGCTTCACCACCGACAAGCACCGTTCCGTGGACGACACTCCCTACGGCGGAGGTGCGGGGATGGTCATGAAGCCCGAACCGTGGGCGCAGGCCCTCGCAGCGGTGGCCGCCGGCCGTCCCGATCCGCAGCGCAAACCTGTCCTCATCGTTCCCTCTCCCGCCGGCGAGAGGTTCACGCAGGCCCTGGCCTATGAACTGGCCGAGGAAGAGCGCCTTGCTTTCGCCTGCGGCCGCTATGAAGGTATCGACGAGCGCGTCATCGAGTGGGCGCAGGAGCACTTCACCGTCCGCCCCGTAAGCCTTGGCGACTACGTGCTCAACGGCGGGGAAGTCGCAGTCCTGGCCATGGTGGAGGCCATCGGCAGGCTGCTGCCGGGTGTGGTGGGCAACCCTGAGTCCTTGGTGGAGGAGTCCCACTCCGACGGCCTGCTGGAATATCCGGTCTACACCAAGCCGTCCGTGTGGCGGGACCGCGAGGTCCCCGCGGTCCTGCTCAGCGGAAACCACGGCAAAATCGCGCAGTGGCGCCGGCACGAGCAATACCGCAGGACGGCCGAACGCCGGCCGGACCTCCTGGAGGCGTTCGACGCCGGCAATCTTCCGCGTGCCGACCGCACGGAACTGCACAACCTGGGATACGACGTCGTTGCCGGAAGGTTGGCCCGCCGCCCGGATACCGCGCCTGCGGAGCAGGAATAGCTCCCGCGCCGGCCCCGAATTGGCGTAACCCCTCCGCTGTGGCAAAATTGGTCTTTGTGTCTGCTGGGTCCGCACCTGCCACAGGGGGTAGCGCGGCCAACAGCCGGACAACCGGCCCCGTCAACCATTGAAGCGGCCGGACCACTTTACTTCGGCGGCAACAATCCTGCCCGCTTTTCGGCGGCCGGACCTGCCTGCCGTGACCCAAAGTGAATGACCTGTGGCGTTCACCAGGAGTGCAAACATGCATATTCTCGATTCCCTCGATGCAGCTTCGCTGCGCAACGATGTTCCCGAATTCCGCGCGGGCGACACCCTCAAGGTCCACGTGAACATCATCGAAGGCAAGAACTCCCGTGTCCAGGTGTTCCAGGGCTTCGTCCTGGGCCGCCAGGGCGATGGCGTCCGCGAAACCTTCACCGTCCGCAAGGTTTCCTTCGGTGTCGGCGTGGAGCGTACCTTCCCGGTGCACTCCCCGATCATCGAAAAGATCGAGGTCGTTACCAAGGGTGACGTCCGTCGCGCCAAGCTTTACTACATGCGCGCACTGCGCGGTAAGGCTGCGAAGATCAAGGAAAAGCGCGACTTCGCCACCGGCAAGTAAGTTCCTTTCGGACTTGCCACTCGGCTGGGACGCGGCCGTAGCCGGCCAGCGCCGGAGCAATCCACCAGCGCCAGGATACGGACCATGCACCAGACAAAACGCCAGCCCCGCACCATGGGCTGGCGTTTTGTGTTCCTGGCCCTGGTCCTTGCCGTCACCATCAGCGGCGTGGTGCGCTCCTTGTGGGTCGATGTCTACTACATTCCCTCGGAGTCCATGGAGCCGCTGCTCCAAGGCGGTGACCGGATCCTGGTCTCGCGCACCGATTTCCGGGCCGACCCGATCAGGCGCGGGGACATCGTCGTCTTTGACGGACGCGGTACGTTCGCGCCCCTGAACAGCGGCAGGGGTCCGCTGATGGACGCAGTGGGCGGCCTCGCCCAGTGGCTGGGCCTCACCGGGAGCGACACCACCTACGTCAAGCGGGTCATAGGTCTCCCAGGCGATACGGTGGTCTGCTGCGACGCCGGCGGCAAGGTCACCGTGAACGGGGTACCGCTGGATGAGCCGTACATCTTTCCCGGAGAGGTCCCGAGCACGCAGAAGTTCAACTCGGTGGTCCCCGAGGGCAGGCTGTGGCTGATGGGGGACCACCGGTCGGTATCCGCCGATTCGCGCAGCCTGCTGGGAGCTCCAGGAGGCGGCATGGTCCCGCTGGAGCGCGTCATCGGCCGGCCGGTCCAGATCCTGTGGCCCCTTGATAGATTTGCTCCAGTAGAGCGGCCGCCAGTGGTGGGGCCGACAACACAGAACGGACGGTAAATGCCCGAGAACCCAGCGCGGAATCCTGAACCGCGCCATGACGGCGCCGCAGGAAACCAGGCCGTTCCAACCCCCGCAGGGCCGGGCGACAGTCCCGAGGCCGGCACAAACTCCCACCGGAAGGGCGGCCCCCGCTCCAAACCGGGCGGAAAGGCCCCGGGCAACCCTTTGATCGGGTGGCTCAAGGAGATTGCCACCGTCGTGGTCATCGCCGTTGTGCTGTCCTTCCTCATCAAGACGTTCCTCTTCCGGGCGTTCTTCATCCCGTCCGAGTCCATGGTGAACACCCTTGATGTGGACGACCGGATCTTCGTCAATCTCCTCGTCCCGGAGCCGTTTGCGCTCAGCCGCGGGGACGTGGTGGTGTTCCGCGACACCAAGGGCTGGCTGCCGCCCACAGCAGCAAAAACCCAGGGGCCGTTCACCTGGGTCCAGGACGGCCTGACGTTTGTGGGGCTGCTGCCCGACAACACCGACCAGCACCTGGTCAAGCGCGTCATCGGGCTGCCCGGCGACCACGTGGTGTGCTGCGACGCCGGCGGTAAACTGACCATCAACGGAACCGCCGTGGACGAGACCTACATCAACCCCGCCGAAGTCCCGCAGGTCCGTAACTTTGACGTCACCGTTCCGGAGGGCAAAGTGTGGGTGATGGGCGATAACCGTAACCATTCGGCGGATTCCCGGTCACACATGGAAAACGACGGCGGCTTCATCGACCTCAAGGACCTTGAGGGCAAGGCCGCGGTCATCGCGTGGCCGCTGAACCGGATCAAGACCCTGGACAACTACCCGGACGTGTTCCGCAACGTCCCGGCGGCCCGCTGACCATGCCGTCCGCCACCCGCACCGTCCCCGCAGCAACACCGCGCAGAAGCGTGGGAGCCAAGCCGGCGCGCGGGGCCAAGGCGCCCACTTTGCGGCACGAGCGTACCTTCAAGGCCCAGGGCGTGCGGCTCCTGGCCGGTGTTGACGAGGTGGGCCGTGGTGCGCTTGCCGGGCCGGTCAGCGTGGGAATCGCCGTCGTGGACCTGGAGCGCCAAAAGCCGCTGGCGGGCGTGCGTGACAGCAAGCTCCTCAGCCCGGCCGAGCGCGAGCGGCTGGAACCGTTGGTGCGGCGCTGGAGCGTTGCTTCGGCGGTTGGCCATGCGACCGCCGCCGAGATCGATTCTCTCGGCATCATTGCAGCCCTGCGGCTGGCAGGAACCCGTGCCTGGGGGGCCGTCCTGGGCGCCGGAGTCATTCCGGAAGCGGTGCTGCTGGACGGAAGCCACAACTGGCTCTCTCCGGCAGAGCAGCTTTCCTTGTTCGACCAGCCGGTGGTGGAAGCCGCTTGTGAAGCGCCCGTCCACACCAAGGTCAAAGCGGACATGCAGTGCCTGAGTGTGGCCGCAGCGAGCGTCATCGCCAAAGTGGAGCGGGACCGGATCATGCGCGAACTGCACCTCGAGTACCCGGATTACGGCTGGGACATCAACAAGGGTTACGCCACCGCAGCCCACCGTGACGTCCTGCGCGCAGCCGGACCCACTCCCTACCACCGGGTCAGTTGGCGGCTGCTTGGCGGCGAGCTGCAGGGCATCGAATCCCCCGACGAAGAAGCGCAGGACCAAGCCTGAGTCCTGCCCCCGGCGCCGGCGCCGCCGGACATGGTGCAAGATGGAAGCATGAGTGCCGAGGATCTTGAGAACTATGAAACCGACATGGAGCTTCAGCTCTACCGTGAATACCGCGACGTCGTCGGACTGTTCACCTACGTTGTCGAGACCGAGCGGCGTTTCTACCTCGCCAACCACGTGGACCTGCAGGCCCGCAGCGCCGACGGCGAGGTCTACTTCGACCTGACCCTCCAGGACGCCTGGGTCTGGGACGTTTACCGCTCGGCCCGCTTCGTCAAGAGCGTCAGGGTCCTGACCTTCAAGGATGTCAACGTCGAAGAACTGCCGCGCAACGAGGAGCTGGCCCTGCCCAAGGACGTGGACCTGGGCAACTAGCAGCGCTCCGACTTCCCCTCCACAGAAAGGCCCTGTCCACATACGGCAGGGCCTTTCTGTACCCTGCAGCGGTTCGCCTCCAAGCTGGTTCCGGAGGTAGACATGAAATCGAAGGACCTGCTGGGCCGGCGCGGCGAAGACCTCGCCACCGGTTATCTGGAAACGCTGGGCATGCTGGTGGTGGAGCGCAACTGGCGATGCACCGAGGGCGAGATCGACATCGTGGCCCTTGACGGTGACGCGCTGGTCATCGCAGAAGTCAAAACACGCCGCTCCCTGGACTTTGGCCATCCCTTTGAAGCAGTGGGGCCGGAGAAGCTGGCACGCCTGCACCGGCTCGGCGCCGCCTGGTGCCGCGACCGGGAATTGCGGATGCCCCTGCGCCGCGTGGACGTTATCGCCGTGGTGGACGACGGCGGCGGCCACCCTGTGGTGGAGCACCTCAAGGGGGTTGGGTGATGGCCCTGGGGCGGACTTACTCCATCGCCTTGGTAGGGCTGAACGGGTACGTGGTCGAAGTGGAGGCCGACATTGGCCAAACACTGCCGGCCTTCGTCATCCTCGGGCTCCCGGACGCGGCCCTCAACGAAGCCAAGGAACGGATCCGTTCTGCCGCGAAGAACTCCGGCATCCCGCTCAGCCGCCGGAAGATCACCGCCAACCTCATTCCGGCGTCGCTGCCTAAACGTGGTTCGGGTTTCGACCTCGCGGTCACCATGGCCGTGCTGAGGGCATCGAACGACGTCAAAGCCACCGGACGTACCGTCTTCATTGCCGAGCTCGGCCTCGACGGACGGTTGCGGCCGGTCCGGGGAATCCTGCCTGCCGTGATGGCCGCGGTACAAGCCGGCTATCCGGACGTCGTCGTGGCGCAGGCAAACCTTGCCGAGGCTTCACTAGTGCCCGGCGCCAGTGTCCGCGGCTACCGCACGCTGGCCCGGCTGGCCCTGGACTTTGGGGCAGATCCGCAGGAGCTCGCCCTGGACTTCGAACCGGACGACGCCGACGATGTTGACGATGGACACCCGGCGGCCGGCCCGTGTCCAGACATGGCCGATGTTGCCGGCCAGGCCGAAGCGCGCCAGGCGTTGGAAGTGGCTGCCGCAGGGGCACACCACCTGCTCCTCACGGGGCCGCCCGGAGCAGGCAAGACCATGCTTGCGGAACGGTTGCCTGGCCTTTTGCCGGATCTTGGCGACCATGAGTCCATGGAGGTCACGGCCATCCACTCGCTGTGCGGCCTGCCGGCGTCCTCGGTCCAGCTTCTGCGCCGGCCACCGTTCGAGAACCCGCACCACTCGGCCACTGCGGCGGCCATCATCGGAGGCGGTTCAGGACTTCCGCGGCCGGGGGCGGCATCACGCGCCCACCGCGGTGTGCTGTTCCTTGACGAGGCCCCCGAATATGAACGCCGGGTTCTGGATGCCTTGCGTCAGCCCCTGGAGAGCGGTGAGCTGGTGATTCACCGGGCGGCCGGGACGGCCGCCTACCCGGCCCGCTTCCAGCTGGTGCTGGCCGCCAACCCCTGCCCGTGCGGCAAGGCATCCGGCAAGGGCCTGGACTGCACGTGTACTCCCGTCATGCGCCGCCGTTACCTTGCCAGGATGTCCGGCCCACTCCTGGACCGGGTGGACATCCAGTTGCAGGTGGAAAGGGTGTCCCTGGCCGAGTTCGGGCAGGCCGGCCGGGAAGAGGACACGAGAACGGTCGCCCGGCGGGTCAGGGCAGCGCGTGAGCGGCAGGGAGAGCGGCTTCGGAGCTTTGGCCTGGAAACGAACTCGCAGGTCCCGGGGCGCATCCTGCGGGGAGACTTGCGGCTCGCTCCGGCAGCCACCCGGATCCTGGACCAGGCCTTGGAGCGCGGGGTCCTGACCGCCCGCGGCTATGACCGTGTCCTCCGGCTGGCATGGACCTTGGCCGACTTGGGCCGGCGGGACCTGCCGGACGCAAACGACATCGGGCAGGCGCTTGGCTTGCGGCAGGCTGCCGCGGCAGTGGCTTGAGGAGGACGGCAAACGTGAACAAACTAAAGGAACTGCGCGTGGCAAACGATCCAGCAAAGGTTGACGAGCGGTTGGCCCGGGCAGCGTTGTCCCGTCTCATGGAGCCCCAGGACGCCGCAGGCCTGGCCCTCGTGCATGTTGCGGGGGCAACGGATGCCCTTCGGATTGCCACCGGGCGGGTCACGGCCGGGGCTGACCTGGAACGTGAAATCACCTCGTTGCTGGCTGACAGCGGCACGAGCAGCTGGGCGGGCATGGCTGCAGCCTTGAAGCGCTGGCAGCCCCGGATCCCCGATCTGGCGCCGGAACGTGACCTGGCCACGATGGCACGCCTGGGTGGCCGCCTGATCATTCCCACGGACAAGCTGTGGCCCGCCCAGTTGGCCGGCCTCGGCATCCAGGAGCCCCTCTGCCTGTGGTGGCGGGGCCAGGAACAGCCGCTGCCGGTCGCAGCCATGTCCATCGCCCTGGTAGGTTCCCGTGACAGCACCAGCTACGGGGCTGCGGTGACAGGCGATCTGGCATACTCGCTGGCGCAACGGGGCTTCACGGTAGTGTCGGGCGGAGCCTACGGCATCGATGCCCACGCGCACCGTGCCGCCCTCGCGGGAGGATCCTCAGCCGTCCCGACCATCGCCGTGATGGCCGGGGGAGTGGACCGGTTCTATCCGTCCGGAAACGAAGACCTGCTCAGGGCCGTGGCCAACCAGGGCGCGGTGCTGGCAGAGGTACCGCCGGGATCGGCGCCCACCCGGTACCGGTTCCTGCAGCGGAACCGGTTGATTGCTGCGCTTTCGTCAGTGACAGTAGTGGTGGAAGCGCGGTGGCGCTCCGGTGCGCTGAACACAGCCCACCACGCCGAAACCCTTGGGCGGGCAGTAGGTGCGGTTCCCGGTTCAGTCCACAGTGCCAACTCGGCCGGCTGCCACCGGCTCCTACGGGACGGTGGCGCGGTCTGCGTCACCGACGCCGCGGAAGTGGCCGAACTTGCCGCGCCCAGCGGAGCGGGGCTGCCCGAACAACGGCCAGGCGCAGCCGCCGTGCAGGACGGGCTGACCCTGGAGGACTTGATCCTGTTGGATGCACTTCCGTTGCGCTCCACCACGTCGGTGGAAAAGCTCTCGGCGGTGGCCGGACTGGGGCAGGACTCGGTGCGGGCGGGCCTCGGCCGGCTCGGGCTGCTCGGACTGGCCGTGTCTGAACGCGGAGGCTGGAAACGAGGCAAGGTCTGACCGTGTCCGGCTGCGGTGAACGCCGGCAAGCCTGAGAAAGTGTAGGAGTGGACCATGACGAACTGCCCAAGGAGCTCGGCGCGGCACTGGACGCATTTGCCGGCTACCTGTCGGGGGAGCGGGCCGTGTCGGAGCATACCCGGCGCGCCTACCTGGGCGACCTGCGGAGCCTCCTGGCGCATGCCGCATCCGAGGGCGCGGCCGGGCTGAAAGACCTCGAACTCGGAACCTTCCGCCGTTGGCTCGGCAGCCAGAGCTCGGCGGGTGCCGCACGCGCCACGCTGGCGCGCCGGTCCGCTACGGCCAGGGCATTCACTGCCTGGGCCCTCCGGGAAGAACTCCTGGAGACGGACCCCGCCCTGCGCCTGAAAGCCCCCAAACGCGAAGGATCCCTGCCGGGAGTACTCCAGGCGTCCCAGCTGACTCGAATGCTGGAAGGGCTCGAAAACGCGGCACTGGACGGTGACCCGCTGGCCGTGCGTAACCGTGCCGTTGTGGAGCTCCTCTACGCCACAGGCATCAGGGTAGGTGAACTTGCCGGGTTGGACGTCGACGATCTGGACCCGGACCGCCGGACGCTGCGGGTCATCGGTAAAGGCAACAAAGAGCGCACCGTGCCCTACGGTGTGCCGGCCGCGCTCGCTGTCGACGATTGGCTGCGGCGGGGACGCCCTGCCCTGGCAACGGGCACCAGCGGGCCGGCGCTCTTCCTGGGCGCCCGCGGTGGCCGGGTTGACCAGCGCCAGGTCCGCGCCCTGGTCAACACTCTTTTCGGTGCCCTCGGTGACACCTCCGTGTCCGGGCCCCACGCGTTGCGGCACTCCGCTGCAACGCATTTGCTCGACGGCGGAGCGGATCTGCGTGCCGTGCAGGAGATCCTTGGCCACAGCAGCCTCGCCACTACCCAGATCTATACGCACGTCTCGGTTGACCGCCTGCGGAAGAGCTATCAGCAGGCACACCCCCGGGCCTGAGAGTGTGGCTAATCGCACTGGCGTAATTCCGCGGGGTACGGCACAATGAGAGTCACGTCCGGCAACTTTCAAGTCTCGCTTGAAGCTCCCTGAGCTTCATTCGGCTCAGCAAGTCCGGACACAGCTTAATCTGATACATCTGAATATCGGGAACCACCGCCGCAGTGCAGGGCACGGCAGTTCCATCCGGGCAGAGGTCGTTGGGGAAGACGTACCTAGAGCTATGGAGGATGGAATGTCTGTTGCAATGACCCGCGGTGTGCTGTTTGTTCACTCAGCCCCTACGGCCCTGTGCCCCCATGTCGAGTGGGCAATCGGGGCTGTGGTGGATAAGCGGACGGACCTTGAGTGGACCCCGCAGCCTGCCGCGCCCGGAATGTTTCGTGCGGAGCTTTCCTGGACCGGAACCCCCGGCACGGGATCCAAGCTGGCGTCCTGCCTCCGTGGCTGGGCGCATTTGCGCTATGAGGTGACCGAGGAACCAACCCAGGGCGTGGACGGCGGCCGGTGGTCGCACACCCCGGAGTTGGGGATTTTCCATGCCGTCACCGACGTGCATGGCAACATCATGGTGTCGGAGGACCGCATCCGCTACGCCTACGAATCAGGTGCGGGCGATCCCGCTGCCGTCTATCACGAACTCTCGCTGGCCCTGGGCGAGGCGTGGGACGAGGAACTGGAGCCGTTCCGCCACGCTGCCGAAGGCGCCCCCGTGCGCTGGCTGCACCAGGTGGGCTGACCGCCGTCGTCCGCCCGGGCGGCCAAACGAGTACTAATCCATAGCACAAGAGGAGGCCCCGCCAGCCGGCGGGGCCTCCTCTTGCTGTCCAGGCGTTCTGCCGGACGGGGTTAGATGCTGCGGATGGCCACGACGGCGTTGTGGCCGCCGAACCCGAAGGAATTGCTCAGCGCCACGATGTTCCCGGCAGGCAGGTCGCGGGCCGAGGTGACGACGTCGAGCGGGATCTCAGGATCCTGGTTCTCGAGGTTGATGGTGACCGGTGCCTTGCGCTCGTGCACGGCCAGGACGGTCAGGACCGCCTCCACCGCGCCGGACGCGCCCAGGAGGTGCCCCATCTGCGACTTGGTCGCGGAAACCGCCACGTTGTCCACGTGGCTGCCCAGGGCGGCACGCAGTGCCGTGTATTCCGGCTTGTCGCCTACGGGGGTCGACGTCGCGTGGGCGTTGACGTGCACCACGTCCTCAGCCTGGATGCGGCCGTCGAACATGGCTGCCTTGAGCGCGCGCGTGGCGCCGAGGCCTTGGGGATCCGGAGCGGTGATGTGGTAGGCGTCGGCTGTGACGGACGTACCTGCGAGCTCGGCATAAATGCGTGCTCCACGGGCCAGGGCGTGCTCCTCGGCCTCCAGGACCAGGGCTCCGGCCCCTTCACCCATCACAAAGCCGTCACGGTCGGTGTCGTAGGGACGGGAGGCGCGCTCGGGTTCGTCATTCCTGCGGGACAGCGCCTGCATGGAGGCGAAGGCCGCCAACGGCATGGGGTGGATTGCGGCTTCTGCGCCGCCGCACATCACCACGTCCGCCTTGCCGGAGCGGATCAGTTCGAGGCCAAGGTGCATGGCTTCGGTGCCTGAGGCGCATGCGGACACCGGGGTGTGCGCGCCGGCACGGGCGCCGAGGTCAAGGCTGACGGCCGCCGCCACGCCGTTGGGCATCAGCATGGGAACGGTCATGGGCAAGACCCGGCGCGGGCCCTTCTCCTTGAGGGTGTCCCAGGCATCCAGCAGGGTCCAGACGCCGCCAATGCCGGTGGCGAAGGCAACAGCCAAACGGTCCTGGTCGAATTCGGTGATGCCGGAGTCGGCCCAGGCCTCCCGGGCTGCAATGACGCCGAACTGGGTGGAGGGGTCCATCCGCTTGGCTTCAACCCGGCTCAGGACATCCAGCGCGGGGGTGCTGCAGCGGGCAGCGAAATGGACGGGGAGCTCGTACTTGGCTACCCAGTCGTCCTCCAGGGTGCGGGCACCGGAGACCCCCTTGAGGGCGTTGTTCCACATGGTGGGTACATCGCCGCCGATGGGCGTGGTGGCACCCAGACCGGTAATGACTACTTTGCGCGTCATGGGATCACTCTTTCGTCGGTGGGGAATCCGCCTGCGCCAACCGCAGGGTCCCGCACATTTGATGATCGGCCAGTCCCGGTCGGGGGCACTGTGCCGGTTAGATGCGGCGGGCTGCCGATCCGGTCAAACCGGATCGGCAGCCCAGCCAAGCCGTGAGCGGCGGAAGCCTGGATTAGGCCTGTGCTCCGGCAATGAAGCTGACGGCGTCGCCGACGGTCTTGAGGTTCTTGACCTCTTCGTCGGGAATGCGGACGCCGAACTTTTCCTCGGCGTTGACCACGATGGTCATCATGGAGATGGAGTCGATGTCCAGGTCCTCGGTGAAGGACTTGTCCAGCTCGACAGCCTCCGGGGCCAGGCCGGTTTCTTCGTTGACGATTTCAGCCAAGCCGGCCAGGATCTCTTCGTTGCTAGCCATTGATGGCTCCTTTTCTTGTATTGCCGGCAGGGGCTGCCGGAAACGGTCGGGTCGCGGTCGCGGCCCTTGGGCGTATCTAGGGAAGGACAATTACCTGCGCGCCGAAGACCAGCCCGGCGCCGAAACCGATCTGCAGCGCCAGCCCGCCGCTCAGCCCGGGGTTCTCCTGCAGGAGACGGTGCGTTGCCAACGGGATGGAGGCCGCGGACGTGTTGCCGGCGTCGGCAATGTCCCGTGCCACTGTAACCGTCTCGGGCAGCTTCAGCTTCTTCACCATCTCATCGATGATGCGCATGTTCGCCTGGTGCGGGATGAAGGCAACCAGGTCTTCCGCCTCGACGCCGGCAGCGTCGAGCGCCTGCTGGGCAACCTTCGCCATTTCCCACACGGCCCAGCGGAAGACGGTCTGGCCGTCCTGCCTGAGCGTGGGGTAGAGCTCCTGCGCTTCTTCAAGGAGGGCAAGGTCGCCGGTGGAATCGGACTGCCGGGCGGCCATGCCAAGATCGCGGACATCCAGCAGGGAACGGGTCATGCCGATGGCATCCCATTTACTGCCGTCCGAACCCCACACCGACGGGGCGATGCCGGGAGTGTCGGAGGGACCCACGACGACGGCGCCGGCGCCGTCGCCGAGCAGGAAAGAGATGGTGCGTTCCCGGTTGTCGATGACGTCCGAGAGCTTTTCCGCGCCCACCACCAGGACGTACTTGGCGGCGCCGGAACGGACCAAGGCATCGGCCTGGGCAATGCCGTAGCAGTAACCGGCGCAGGCTGCGGAGATGTCGAAGGCCGGTGCCGGCGTGGCACCGATGCGGTCCGCCAGGCTGGCAGCGGCTGACGGCGTCGCGTAGGGGTGCGTCACGGTGGACACGATGACGGCGCCGAGCTGCGAAGCTTCGATCCCGGCCTTCTGCATGGCCTCGCGGGCAGCGCCCTCAGCCATGTCGATGACGCTCACGTCCGCGGCCGCGCGGTGCCGGGTCACAATGCCGGTGCGCTGGCGGATCCACTCATCGGAGGAATCGATCCACTGGCACACGTCCTCGTTCGTGACGATGACGTCAGGACGGTACGCCCCCAGCCCGAGGACGCGGGTGTGCTCGTGGATGGGAGCCTGCTTCAGCGTGGGGACGCTCATGCGTTGCCCTCCAGCTCTGCGAACAGCGCCAGGGCGGCGGAAAGGTCTTCGGGGGTCTTGACCGTTACGGTCTTGACGCCGGGCATGCCGCGCTTGGCGAGTCCGGCCAGGGTGCCTGCCGGGGCGAGTTCGATGAGTCCGGTGACACCGCGCTTGACCATCGCGTCCATGCAGAGGTCCCACCGCACCGGGCGGGAAACCTGGGCGATGAGGCTCTCGACGGCGGCACCGCCGTCGGTGACCTCGCCGCCGTCGTAGTTGGACAGCAGGGGCACTTTGGGGGCTACCGGGTTCAGCTGCGGTTCCAGCGCCTTCAGCGCGTCAACTGCCGGTGCCATGTGGCTGGTGTGGAACGCGCCGGCCACCTTCAACGGAATCACCCGGGCCTTGGCCGGCGGGTTCGCGGCCAGCGCCTTCAGCTGGTCGAAAGTTCCGGCGGCGACGGTCTGGCCTGCGCCGTTGACGTTCGCGGGGGCCGCACCGGCTGACTCAATGGCAGCCAGCACTTCGGCGGGGTCACCGCCCACGACGGCGCTCATGCCGGTGGGCGTGACGGCAGCCGCGGCGGCCATGCTGTTGGCCCGTTCGCGGACAAAGGTCATGGCTTCCTGCTCTGTCAGCACGCCGGCGAGGGCGGCAGCAGTGATTTCACCCACCGAATGGCCGGCGAGGATGACCGGAAGGGAATTGAGCTCCACGTCGAAGAGGGAAGCAGCTGTGACCAGGCCTGCTGCGACGATCAGGGGCTGCGCAACGGCGGTGTCCTTGATGGTTTCCTCGTCGGAGGTGGTCCCGTGGGCGATCAGGTCGATCCCCGCGATGTCGCTCAGGGCGGCCAGCTGGCCTGCCACCGAAGGTAGTTCCAGCCAAGGGGCCAGAAAACCCGGGGTCTGCGAGCCCTGTCCAGGGCAGACTATTGCAAGCACGTAACCAGCTTTCCAAATTACTGTGTGATCCAGCGGTGTTTCACCGCACCAAGCTCACGGGGTCAGGTTGTAGGAAGTCTACAATGACTCACGCTTGGTTCCGGGACGACTGCCGCTCCGTGGCGGCCTTGGGCGGGGCAGAAAGGCGGCCCACCACGAGCGCTGCCTGGAGCACAAACGCCTCCCGGGGCAGCAGCGGGTCCCAGCCGGTGACGTCGCAAACACGCTTCAACCGGTACCGGACGGTGTTGGCGTGGACGAAAAGTTCCCGCGCCGTGGCCTCCAGCGAATGTCCCAGTTCAAGGTAGGTTCCCAGGGTTTCCACCAGGCCGTTGGACGCCGCCACGAGGGGCCGGTAAATATTCTTGACCAAGGACCGCCGTGCGGCATCATCGCCGGAAATCACCCGTTCCGGCAGCAAATCGTCGGCCGCCACCGGCCGAGGCGCCGACGGCCACGCCCGGGCGGCGGTGAGGCCGGCAAACGCCGATTGCGCCGATCCGCTGGCCTCCAGCAGGGAACCGGCCTCGGGGCCGTAGACCACGGGGCCGGGTGCGAACATTTCGCTCAGCTTCACATAGGCCGATTCGCGGTCCTGCACCCCGCCCAGAATGAGGATCAGCCGGTCGCCCTGGATCCCCACCAGTGCGTCCTCCGCGAAACGCCCGGCCATCCGCCGCAGTTCGCTCACGTAGCTGGCGCTGGGTTCGGACGGCGAATTCCCCACCATGACCGTGAAGCGCTCCTGCGCCTTCCAGCCGAGGGCCGCGATGCGGGAGCGGAGCGCATCAGTGTTTTCACCCCGAAGGATCGCATCCACGATCAGGGCTTCCAGCCGGGTGTCCCAGGAGCCCCGCGACTCGGCGGCCCGGGCGTAGACATCGGCTGCGGCGAACGCGACTTCCCGCGAGTACCGAAGGACTGCTTCGCGCAGGGACGGCTGGTCTGCCTCCGGGGCAATGACGGGAACCTGGTCTTCGACAACCTCCACCACGATCCTGATCAGCTGCAACGCCTTCTGCAGGCTGATGGAGCGGGTCAGTTCCGTGGGCGCCGTCCCAAACACATCCGTCAGGATCCACGACGGAGAGCTTGGACGCTCGTACCAGGTGACGAATGCCGCGATCCCGTTCTGGGCCACCATGCCCAGGGCCGACCTCTCGTCGGAGCTGAGCCGGCTGTACCAGGGCAGCGACTGCTCAAGCTTGCGCATGGTGGTGGTGGAAAGCTGGCCGACGTTGGCCCGCAGCTGCTTAAGGGTTTCGGACTTCTCCGGTGTGACCTTCGGCGGGCTCGGTTTCCGTTTGGCGGACGGGCTGGCTGGTGCTGGCATTCTTTGAGCATACGGCCCCCACCGCGCAAGCTCCATTTGTGCGAAGGCTACAATCCGCTTTGCGCTGCGTCACAGCAGGCAGGCACCTTGGAACGCGCGACGGCGGCCCCCTCCGTGATGGAGGGGGCCGCCGTTGGTGCTGCTGCGAAAGGCTGTCAGGCCTCCCCGCCGGCATTGCCGGTGGTGCCGGCGTTCACGTTCAGCAGCTTGTACTTCTCAATCGCCTTGACCGGGGCATCAACATCCACCTCGCCGCGGCGCGCCAGCATTTCAAGGGCACGGACCACGATGGAGTGGGTGTCGTTTTTGAAGTAGCGGCGGGCTGCTGCGCGGGTGTCGGAGAAGCCGAAGCCGTCGGCGCCGAGGGTGGCGAATTCGTTGGGGACGAACTGGCGGATTTGGTCGGGGATGGCTTTCATGTAGTCGGTGACGGCGACGATGGGGCCGGTGGCGCCTTCGAGTTGCTGGGTGACGAACGGGGTGCGGGCGGGTTGGCCGGGGTTGAGGAAGGCTTCTTCTTCGGCGGCGAGGCCGTCGCGGCGCAGTTCGTTCCAGGAGGTGACGGACCAGACGTCGGCGGAGACGTTCCAGTCGTCGGCGAGGATGCGTTGGGCGTCGATGGCCCAGGGCACGGAGACGCCGGAGGCGAGGATCTGGGTGCGGGGACCGTCGATCTTTGCCGGGGCGAGGAGGTAGATGCCCTTGATGAGGCCTTCGATGTCGAGGTTTTCGGGTTCGGCGGGTTGGACGATGGGCTCGTTGTACACGGTGAGGTAGTACATGAGGTTCTTGTCCGTGGAGTCCGGCCCGTACATGCGTTCGAGGCCGGAGCGGATGATGTGTCCGATTTCGTAGCCGTAGGCGGGGTCGTAGGTGAGGACGGCGGGGTTGGTGGAGGCCAGGAGGGGGGAGTGGCCGTCGGCGTGTTGGAGGCCTTCGCCGGTGAGGGTGGTCCGTCCTGCGGTGGCGCCGATGATGAAGCCGCGGGTCATTTGGTCCGCGGCGGCCCAGAAGGCGTCGCCGGTGCGTTGGAAGCCGAACATGGAGTAGAACACGTAGACCGGGACCAGGGGTACGCCGTGGGTGGCGTAGGCGGTTCCGGCGGCGGTGAAGGCTGCCACGGCGCCGGCTTCGTTGATGCCGGGGTGGATGAGTTGGCCTGCGGGGGATTCTTTGTAGGCCAGGACGAGGTCGCGGTCCACGGAGAGGTAGTTCTGGCCCTTGGGGTTGTAGATTTTCGCGGTCGGGAAGAACGCGTCCATACCGAACGTCCGGGCTTCGTCGGGAATGATCGGGGCGATGTGCTTGCCGAAGTTCTTATCCCGCATCAGGTCCTTGAGCAGGCGCACGAATGCCATGGTGGTGGCGGCCTGCTGCTTGCCGGACCCGCGCTTGGCCACCTCGTAGGACTTCGCGTCCGGCAAGGTGATCTCGGCGTGCTTGCTGCGCCGCTCGGGCACGGAGCCGCCCAGTGCTGCACGGCGTTCCATCATGTACTTGATTTCCGGCGCGTCGGTGCCCGGGTGGAAATACGGCGGCCGGTACGAATCCTTCTCGAGCTCTTCGTCGGTGATCGGGATCCGGAGGTGGTCGCGGAACTTCTTCAGGTCATCCAGGGTCAGTTTCTTCATCTGGTGGGTCGCGTTGCGGCCCTCGAAGTGTGGTCCGAGTCCGTAGCCTTTGACGGTGTGGGCGAGGATGACGGTGGGTTTGCCCTTGAATTCGGTGGCGGCTTTGTAGGCGGCGTAGACCTTGCGGTAGTCGTGGCCGCCGCGTTTGAGGTTCCAGATCTGGTCGTCGGTGAGGTCCGCGACGAGGTCTTTGGTTTGCGGGGTTTTACCAAAGAAGTGTTCGCGGACGAAGCCGCCGGATTCGGCTTTGTAGGTCTGGTAGTCGCCGTCGACGGTTTCGTTCATGATTTTCACGAGTGAGCCGTCGGTGTCGCGGGTGAGCAGGTCATCCCATTCCCGGCCCCAGACGACCTTGATGACGTTCCAGCCCGCGCCGCGGAAGAACGCTTCGAGTTCCTGCATGATCTTCCCGTTGCCCCGGACCGGGCCGTCGAGGCGCTGGAGGTTGCAGTTGATCACGAAGTTCAGGTTGTCCAGGTTTTCGTTCGCGGCGAGCTGGAGCAGGCCGCGGGACTCGGGCTCGTCCATTTCCCCGTCGCCCAGGAACGCCCAGACCTGCTGGTCCGAGGTGTCTTTCAGGCCCCGGTTGTGCAGGTAGCGGTTGTTCTGGGCCTGGTAGATCGCGTTCATCGGCCCGATGCCCATGGACACGGTGGGGAATTCCCAGAAGTCCGGCATCAGCCGCGGGTGCGGGTAGGAAGACAGGGCGTGGCCGGCACGGGACTTTTCCTGCCGGAACCCGTCGAGGTCTTCCTCGGAGAGGCGTCCTTCCATGAACGCCCGGGCGTACATGCCGGGGGAGGCGTGGCCCTGGAAGAAAACCTGGTCCCCGCCGCCGGGGTGGTCCTTGCCGCGGAAGAAGTGGTTGAACCCGACCTCGTACAGGGTCGCTGCCCCGGCGTAGGTGGAGATATGCCCGCCGACGCCGATCTCGGGCCGCTGCGCCCGGTGCACCATGACCGCGGCGTTCCACCGCATGTAGGCCCGGTACCGGCGCTCGAATTCCTCGTTGCCCGGGAACTCCGCTTCCTGGTCCACCGGGATGGTGTTCACGTAATCGGTGGTGGTCACCATCGGCACCCCGACGCTCTGCGCGCCCGCGCGCTGCAGCAGGCTCCGCATGATGTATTGGGCACGCTCAGTGCCCTGTTCCCTGATCAACGCATCCAGGGACTCAACCCACTCGGCAGTCTCTTCCGGATCACGATCAGGCAGCTGGTTAGTCAACCCGCTGAGGATATGGGAGGTATCTTCTCCTGCAGCCACGTCCAACCTCTCTTTGCGCGCATGAATCGGCGCACTCAGGCCAGGCAGGGTGACTGCCCGGCGTATATACGCCGTGTGCGACGTATCGGTTACAACAGCCCGGTCATGTGTGCCGGGCAGCTTCCTAGCGCTCCTATGCCTGTCCGGAGTCACAGGGGTGTCGTCCCGCGGGCATAGTTGTCACCAGCCACTCTAGCCCTGACGGCAACACGATGCGTAGCCGCGGTCCAGGTGCTGCTGTTGTATTTCGTTCGTCATACTGGTTGTGTGGCCAATACCCCTGCCGGGGCGCCGCCGCAGCTGGATGTGACGCAGAATATGCGCAATCCCGGGGGCGGCAGCTTGAAGCGCAGGCGCAAAGGGTGTTGGCTTGGGAGTAATGGAAATCACTATGCACAACGCATATATGACGTATTGGAGGAACACGTGAGCGAGGCCGACGCCGCCACTTCGGTAAATGTGGCGGAAAAATTGGGTTTCAAAAATGGGGATCTGATTCAGGAGTTCGGTTACGACGACGACGTCGATTTCGACTTGCGTGACGATATTGAAGACCTCACAGGCTCGGAGCTGCTGGATGAGGACGACCACGAGGTGGCGGACGCTGTCATCCTTTGGTGGCGCGACGGTGACGGTGACCTCGTCGACAGCCTGATGGATTCCCTCACTACCCTGAGCGAAAACGGGGTCGTCTGGGTCCTGACCCCCAAGTCGGGCAGGGACGGTTACGTCTCGCCGGCAGACATCCAGGAAGCCGCACCAACGGCCGGCCTGCATGTCACCACCTCTGCAGGTGTCTCAAAAGACTGGAGCGCGGCGCGCCTGGTCAGCAGGAAGAACAAATGACGGCAGCGGTCGAGGCCGCTTCCGCAGTGGTTCCCGCCGTAGGCACAACCGCGCCCGACTTTGAGCTGGCCAACCAGTACGGTGAGCCGGTGCGCCTCTCGTCCTTCCGTGGACAGAACGTGGCCTTGGTGTTCTACCCGTTTGCCTTCTCGGGGATTTGCACCGGCGAGCTCTGCGAGATACGTGACAACCTTGCCACGTTCGAGGATTCGAACGCCGTAGTCCTGGCCGTGTCCGCTGACAGCAAGTTCAGCCTGCGCGCCTACGCGGCCCAGGAAGGGTACGGCTTCGACCTGCTGGCCGATTTCTGGCCGCACGGGGCCGTGGCCCGCGCCTACGGCGTGTTCGACGCCGGCAGCGGCATGGCCAAACGGGCCACCTTCATCATCGATGCAGAGGGCACTGTCCGGTACAGCGTGGTGAACCCACGGGGCCAAGCCCGCGACTTCGGTGAGTACCGGGCGGCGTTGGCGGATTTGAAGCAGGCCTGAGGCGGCATGGCTGAGCAGCGGCGGGGGACAGGCCTGACGGGCTTTGCCAGCATGCCGCCGGTGGCCCCGGCCCCGCCCTCCGGTGCGGACCTTGAGGTGTTGGTCCGGATCCGGGACCTGCTCGCCGGGGTTCGTTTCGCCCTGCTGACCGGAGCCGGGCTCAGCACGGATTCCGGGATCCCCGACTACCGCGGCCCGGACTCGCCGCCCCGTTCACCCATGACCTACCAGGAGTTTGTCCGCGACGCCGCCAACCGGCGCCGATACTGGGCCAGGAACCACATTGGCTGGTCGCATATGCGGCATGCTGATCCAAACCAGGGCCACTATTCCGCAGCCGAACTCGAACGGCGCGGTTTCCTCACCGGACTCATTACCCAGAACGTCGACCGGCTGCACCAGGATGCAGGCAGTTCAAACGTCGTCGACCTCCACGGCCGGTATGACCAAGTGATCTGCCTGGACTGCGGGCGGACGTATTCCAGGCGTCTCCTGGCCGGTGTTTTCGAGGAACTCAACCCCGGCTTCCTGGAGCGGGCGGCAGCTTCCGGACTCGTGGAGATGGCGCCCGACGCTGACGCCACCGTCGAGGACCAGGCGCTCATCCACAGCTTCGTGGTGGCGCTCTGCCCTGCGTGCGGCGGCACCCTGAAGCCAGACTTTGTCTACTTCGGTGAAAACGTGCCCAAGGACCGGGTGGAGCGGTCCTACGCGATGGTGGACGAAGCAGCCGCCCTGGTCGTGGCCGGTTCTTCCCTGACGGTCATGAGCGGCCTGCGGTTCGTTCGGCACGCCGCCAAGCAGTCAAAGCCGGTGGTCATCATCAACCGGGGCGCCACCCGCGGCGATGACAAGGCAACCATCAAACTCGAAGCCGGGGTCAGCCAGGCATTGGGCTACCTCGCAGCTGAACTTCCTCCCCTGTAGTCCATGGCGGCCCCGGGCGTGCCGATTCGCGTTCGCGGTCCAACGTCGGGTACAGTTTATGTTCGTTGGTTGCGGCGTTACCGCCCGAAGCCGCGTGATTTGGGTCTTTAGCTCAGCTGGTAGAGCGCCACGTTTACACCGTGGATGTCATCGGTTCGATCCCGGTAGGACCCACTCATATGGAACCCCGTTGTCCCGCCTTCCGGCGGGCGGCGGGGTTTTTGTTTTTCGGCTTTCCAGTCCCATTGTCAGTGCTCCGCCATACCTTTCAGGGATGGAACACGTCATAGTGCACACAGACAGCGAGGGAATGCCGACGGCGGTGCTGAGCCGCGGCAGGGAATGGGCGGTGGGTGCCGAGCCGGTGAGGTGGTACGAACGCGTCAATTGGTGGGAGACCAGCCGCCGGATGCCGAAGGGCAACAGCGGAGTGGACGTGGAAGTCCTGCAGTTGCAGGTGCGGCTGGGAAACAACATCCGGTCCGCGTTGACCACCATGTATCTCCAGCGTGACGGCCTGGGCGGCGGCTGGCGGCGCAGGGAGTCGGAAGCGGATGCGGCCTGACCTGCCCCGCTTGGTCCGCCCGCCAGTGGGCATTGGAAAACCCTCCACCGCGACTATTGGGGGATGCCGCGGTGGAGGGCCTGGGACGAATATACCGTGAACTCCCGGAAACAAAAAGTCCCGAGGCGCCCGCGTCATCGCGCGGGCGTCGGCCGGCACTGCAGGTCCGCCAAGGCCAGCCACTATGATGGGTTGTGTTCAGCTGAATGGACAGAGCTGATGAGTGCATGCGCCTACCGAAGGAGAATCATGGCCGATTCCCGCACCCCACGTTCCTCCGAAGGGCCCGCAAGCGCTTCGCCTGCGCCGGCCGTTACCCGCGCTGCCGCCGTCCTGGAGGCACTGGCTGCGTCCGCAGGAGGGCGGCTGACCCTCAGTGACCTTGCCCGGGAGCTGGGAATCCCGAAATCCTCCACCTCCAACCTGCTTTTGGCGTTGGAGGACGCCCGCCTCATCAGCCGGCAGGGCTCCGAATTCATGCTTGGCCGCAAGCTGGTTGAGCTTGGCGCGGCCTACCTCAGCCGCATGGACGAGGTCCAGGAGTTCTACCGGTACTGCGAGCAGGCGCCCACCCTTTCCGGCGAGACGGTGCGGATTGCCATGCTGGACGGGACCAATGTCATCTACCTGGCGCGCTACGAGGGACACCCGGCTGTCCGGCTCACCTCCAACATCGGCGACAAAATGCCGGTCTCCCTCTGTGCCGTGGGCAAGGTGTTGATCGCCAGGCTTCACGACCACGACATCGACGCCTTGTTCCCCGACGACGCCGAACTGCCCGTCCTCACCCCGAAGTCCCTGCGGACCGGTCGCGAGCTCAAGGATCAGCTGCGGTCCATCCGGGAGCAGGGCTACGCCTTCGAGGACGAGGAATCCACCACGGGCGTGGTCTGCCTGGGCGTGGCTGTCCCCACCCGCGGCTCCCATGGACCCAGCCTGGGGTTGTCGGTGACGGCGCTGAAGGCAACCTACACCCCCGAGCAGGGTGCGCAGATGGTCAAGGAACTTCAGGAACTGGCACGGTCCTTGGGCAATCCCATGAGCTAGGAAGGCGTCCCCAAGGGAAAGTTGAACTACTTTTGCCTCAACCGCTTGCCAGTTGTCCAACTTGCTGTACTCTGTTCAACATAGTGATCGGCATCTCGGGTGCCGTTGCTGACCCGCCAGGCCAACGGGGGCCTGGCGCGTGATGAGGGAGTTCTTGTGACAACTCGTACTAATGCACCGCAGGCCGCGGACGGCACCGTCGTCGACGCCGACCAGCTGCGAAGGGCAACTCTTGCAAGTTCCGTGGGGTCCGCACTGGAGTACTACGACTTCTATATCTACGGCCTGGCGTCCGCGTTGATTTTCGGCCCGCTTTTCTTCGCCCCGCTAGGTGAAAGCGGCGCCGTCATTGCCTCCTTCGCCACCTATGGTGTGGGATTTGCGGCCCGGCCCTTCGGCGGCATCGTCTTTGGCCACATTGGTGACAGGTTCGGGCGCAAGATGGTCCTGATCCTCACCATCGGCCTCATGGGAATGTCCAGCTTCGCCATTGGACTCCTGCCCACCTTCGATCAGGCCGGAATGCTCGGCGCGGTCCTCCTGGTGAGCCTCCGCATCATCCAGGGCCTTGGGGCCGGCGCCGAACAGGCGGGCGCCACCACGCTCATCTCCGAGGTTGCGCCGCGCCGCCGTCGTGGTTTCTTTGCCGCGCTGCCCTTCGTTGGCATCCAGCTGGGCACCCTCCTGGGCGCCGGAACATTCGCCTTGATGGCCATGGCCGACAAGTCCGTCCTGCAGGGCTGGCTGTGGCGTGTGCCGTTCCTTGCCAGCATTATCCTGATCGGCATTGCGGTCTTCATCCGCCTTCGCCTGAAGGAGACGCCGGTCTTCCAGGAACTCGAAAAGCACAAGGCTGTGGTGAAGAACCCGGTGTCCCAGATCTGGCGCCATTCCAAGAAGAACGTCCTGGTGGGGATCGGCCTGCGCATGGGTGAAAACGGAAACTCGTCCATTTACTCCGCCCTGCTGGTTTCGTTCATCAGCATGCCTGCCGGTGTCTTTCCGGGCGACAAGTTCATCGGACCCACCGGACTGCTGATCGCGGCCGGCTTTGCCGCCGTCATGGTGGTCGCATTCGGTGCCCTGTCCGACCGCTACGGCCGCGTCCCCGTTTACCGCTACGGTGCCCTGTTCCAGGCGGTCATCGCGCTCCCGGCCTTCTACCTGGTGACCCTCGGCAACGTCACGCTCGTCTGGGTCGTCATGGTGGTGGGCATCGCCCTGGGCGTCCAGGCCATGCTCGGGCCGCAATGTGCCCTTCTGCCCGAGCTGTTCGGTTCCCAGCACCGCTTTACCGGGGTTGCCCTGAGCCGTGAACTGTCGGCCGTCCTCGCCGGCGGCTTCGCCCCGATGATCGGTGTCGCGCTGCTGGCGGCCACCAACCACTCCTGGCTGGTTCCCGCACTGTACTCCCTCGTCCTGGCTTTGATCTCGTTCATCACCACGTTCTTCACGCCGGAAACCGGCGGCCGGGACCTGGTCCTCGTCGAAGACGCCAGCTGACGCCGGCCTGACGCCCGGTCCGGATCATCCGGGCCGGGCGTTTGGCGTGTGCGGGAGACAACCGGGCCGGCATCGCGGAGGTCGGGAGGTTCCGAGGGGCACCGTTGTTACTGCGGCCTGATGGGCAGCAGTCCGGCGCCACAAAAGAAAGGCCGCTGCATCCCCTGGGCAGGGGATGCAGCGGCGTTGCCGGTGCCTTGGCCAAGTGAAGGGTCAGTAGAAGTGGACCGTGTCCACGAGGTGGGGGAGTTCGCCGCCGTCGAGGAAGGTTCGCAGGTTGCTGCAGAAACGGTCGGTGATCAGCCTGTTCTCTGCGGCGCTCAGCGCAGACGTATGCGGCGACACCAGAACTTTCGGGTGGCTCCAGAGCGGGCTTTCGAGGGGGAGCGGTTCCACTGCGAAGACATCGAGGCAGGCGTAGGAGACCTGGCCGTTATCCAGGGCCTCGAGCAGCGCTTCCTCATCCACCACGGTGCCGCGTCCGACGTTGACGAAGACGGTGCCGGGTTTCATGGCAGCAAAGACGTCCCGGTTGAACAGCTTCTCCGTATACGGGGTGCCCGGGAGGGTGTTCACCACGGCATCGGCGGTGGCAAGGAGGCGGGGAAGGCCGTCGTTTCCGGTCACCTGGTCGATGCCTTCCAGGGGCTCCGGGGTCCTCTTGGTTCCACTGACGGCCATGCCCAGGGCGCGGGCAAGCCGGGCCGTCTCAAGGCCGATCTCACCGAGCCCCGCAATGACCAGCCGGGAACCGCTCACCAGCCGCGTGGGGGTGCGAAGTTCCGGCCAATTCCTGGCCCGCTGGTCCAGCGCCAGCTCGGCGGTGCGCTTGAACCCGTTCAGGATGCCCATGGCTGCAAACTCGGCCAGGGGAAGCGCGTGCACGCCTGCGGACGTTGTGACCTTGAACTTTTGCAGGACCTGCTGGTCCAGGCCGGACGCTTTAACCGCCCCGCCTGCGCCGGCTGCCATGGCGTGGACCCACTGCAGGTGTCCGTTGTCGGTGGCAATCCGGGCCAGGCCCGACGGGCTTTCGTTGGGGAATCCGTAGAGGACCTGTGCGCTGTTCAGCATCGACCAATAGCGTTCTTCCTGTTCCGGGGTCCGCCGGAAGTCCGGATCTCCGGCGTGGTCCGCCGGGAAGCGCTCGGGCGGCAGGAGGTCGGGCTCGTACAGGACGGTCACGGACGGATCAACGGCCCTGATCCGGTCCACCAGCTCGGCTTCGAGCGGCACGGCAATGGCCACGGTAGTTATGGAAGTCATGGTGTTCATCATACTGAATCATGGCTAGGATATTGAACAAATCTTTTAGCACGATGACGTGAGGCTGGGTCATGGAGGACAAACGCGCAGGCTTTGCAGGCCTGGGATTGATGGGCGGACTGATGGCGGCAAACGCCCTCCGCAGCGGATGGCAGGTCACGGGCTGGAACCGGTCTCCAGGGGCAGCGGGCCGGTTGCGGGACCTCGGCGGAACAATTGTCCCCGCGGTGGAAGGCCTGGGCCATCTTCCCGTCATCGTTTTCATGCTTCCGGACCTGCCACTTATCGAGGAGGCCGCGGCCGGGCTCCTAGCCCGGTGGAAAGAAGAGCCGCCGGCGCCCCACACCGTCCTGCTGGTCATGAGCAGTGTCTCGCCCACCGCCGTGCAGGCTTTCGGGCGCCGCGTCACCGAGCTCACCGGCGGGCGCGCCCAGGTTGTCGACGCCCCGGTCAGTGGCGGCACCAAGGGCGCCGCGGACGGCACCCTCGCCATCATGGCCGGCGGCGAGGAGTCTGCGTTCCGCAGGGCAGAGCCGCTCCTGCACGCCATGGGCACCACCGTCCGCCGCCTTGGTCTGCTTGGCGCAGGGTCGCTCGCGAAGGCGTGCAACCAGCTGGTCGTGGGAACGACGACGGCGGCGCTCGCCGAAGCTGCCGAACTGGCAGAGCGTTCCGGGCTCGATCCGGCGGCGCTTTTCGACGTCCTGTCCGGCGGTTTGGCCGGCAGTAGAGTGCTGGATATCGTCGGACCGCGCCTGGTCAGCAAGGACTACGCCCCCACGGGCCCGGCAAAATTCATGCACAAAGATCTTTCCTTCGTCCTCGACGCAGCGCGCGCAGCGGGAACGGCCACCCCGATCGCCACTGCCGCCGCCGAACTCTATGCCGAACTGAAACGCCAGGGCCTTGGCGACCAGGACCTCGCAGTAGTGCGCCTAACCATCTCCAACCTCAGCCAAAAAGCCGCGGTTGCGGCGGAAGGAACAGTTGCTCCATGAGTTCACTTTTTGATTTGTCGGGTCGGGTTGCGTTGGTGACGGGCTCCAGCCGGGGCATCGGTTCCTCGCTCGCCCGGGCGTTGGCCGACGCTGGTGCCACGGTGGTGCTGAACGGCGTCAACCCGGAGCGGCTTAGGGAAGCCGAAGCGGCGATGGCTGCCGACTTTCCGGCCGGCCGCATTGCCAGCATCGCGTTTGACGTTACCGACGGTGAGGCGGCAGCCCGCGGTATCGCGTGGATCGAAGAGCATGTGGGTCCGTTGGAGATTCTGGTGAATAATGCCGGGATCCAGCACCGGGTGCCGATGCTGGAGTTGGAGGTGGCGGATTGGGAGCGGGTGATTTCCACGGACCTGACCAGTGCGTTCCTGGTGGGGCGGGAAGCGGCCCGGTGCATGATTCGGCGGGGCCGGGGCAAGATCATCAATATTTGTTCGGTGCAGACGGACCTGGCCCGCCCGACGATCGCCCCGTATGTTGCGGCCAAGGGCGGGCTGCGGAACCTGACGCGGGCCATGACGGCCGAGTGGGCCGCGTCCGGCCTGCAGGTCAACGGGATCGCGCCGGGGTATATCCATACGGAAATGACGCAGAACCTGGTGGATGACGAACAGTTCAATGCCTGGATCCTGGGCCGGACCCCGGCCCACCGCTGGGGCACGCCGAAGGATCTGGCCGGGCCGGTGGTCTGGCTGGCCTCGGACGGGTCGGATTTCGTGAACGGGCAGACCATTTTTATCGACGGTGGAATGACGGTGGTGGTCTGATGCCCGCGAACACACCTGTCCAGGCAGGGGCCCACATGCTGCCCGTTTCCGGGCCGGCCGTGGTGGCGCACGCCGCGGGGGACCTCCGGGTCGATGTGGTCCCGCTGGCCCGGCCGGCGGATGACCAGGCCGTCGTTGAGGTCTTGTACGGCGGGATCTGCGGGTCGGACCTGCATTACTGGCTGCACGGGGCGGCGGGGGAGTCCATCCTGAAGGCGCCCCTGGTGCTGGGCCATGAGATTTCCGGTGTGGTGGTCCGCGCCGCGGCCAACGGCCAGGGGCCGCAGCCCGGTACCGCCGTCGCCGTCCACCCCGCCACCCCGGGCCCGGGCGCGGCCCGGTACCCTGTGGACCGGCCCAACCTCTCACCCGGGTGCACGTACCTGGGCAGCGCCGCCCGTAACCCGCACACGGACGGCGCCTTCAGCCGGTACGTGAACCTGCCCGTCCGGATGCTGCGGGCCCTGCCCGAGGGCATCGACCTGCGCACGGCCGCCCTGGTCGAACCCGCGTCCGTGGCCTGGCACGCGGTCTCCCGCGCCGGGGACGTGGCCGGGAAGACCGCGCTGGTGATCGGCTCCGGCCCCATCGGTGCCCTCGCCGTCGCGGTCCTCAAACGCGCTGGAGCCGCGCACATCACCGCTGTGGACCTCCATCCCAAACCCCTGGAGATCGCCCGGGCCGTCGGCGCGGACCAGGTCATCAACGCCGCAGACACCGAAGCGATCGCCGCCGTGGAGGCCGATGTCGTGATCGAATCCTCCGGCAACCACCACGGCCTGGCCTCCGCCATCCGCGGCGCGGTCCGCGGCGGGACCGTGGTCATGGTGGGGCTGCTGCCCACCGGCATGCAGCCGCTACCCATCTCGCTGGCCATCACCCGCGAACTGGACCTCAAAGGCTCCTTCCGCTTCAACGACGAAATCGACCAGGTCATCGCGGCGCTTGCCGACCGGTCCCTGCACATCGACCCCGTCATCACCCACCAATACCCCGTGGAGGACGCCCTGCACGCCTTCGAAATCGCCAAAGACTCCACCAGCTCCGGCAAAGTCCTCCTCAGCTTCGACGGGAAAGGAAGCAGCTGACCGTTACTGCCGGACGGGGATGAACACCCGCGGTTGCTCCGTCCAGGTATCCGCCATCTGTGACATGGTCCGCCTCATGATCCTGTCCGATGCTTCGCGGGCAGCGGGAGCGTCCCCCCTGGCGATTGCCTCTGCCACATCTTCGTGCCACTGCAGGGCGGCCTGGTGGGGATGGTCCGGCATCAGGCCGTGTACCGTCCTGCCCGTCAGTGTTTCGGCCACCTGCCCCATGAGGTTGGCGAACATCTCGTTGCCTGAGCCGGAGAGCAGCAGTGAGTGGAAGCGGATATCCAGTTCCAGGAAGCGGGCAACCTTGCCCTGGTTGCCGGCTTCCCGCATGGCGCGGGCAACGTCCACGAGTTCCAGGCGCAGCGGCGCCGGCGCGTTCTCTGCTGCCAGTTCGGCGGCTGCCGGTTCCACGGCGGCACGGAGTTCGGCAAGGGAGCGCAGCTGCGCTCCGCGTGCATCGCTGGCCAGCCGCCACCGGATCACCTGCGGGTCAAAGGGGTTCCAGCGGCTTGAAGGCAACACCCGGATTCCCACCCGCTTGGTGGTCTCCACCAGTCCCAGGGACTGCAGGACGCGCACGGCTTCACGGATCACCGAGCGGGAAACCTTCAGTTCATCCTCCAGCCGCTCGGCGAGCATGACGTGTCCCGCGGGGAGATCCCCTGAGATGATCCGGGTGCCCAGGTTCTCGATGGCACGGTGGTGGAGGCTGCTGGTCATGCTGCTAAGCCTAGTTGCTGGCGGGTGCGGGATTGCCGGCTGACGGGGACGGACGGGACACGGAAGGGCGGCAGTCCTAGACTGGCAGCGACACAAACGGTTTCATGACGCGGACGTTACTTTCGCGTCACCGCCAGAATATATATGCTTTATTCCGACCCCCTGATATGCCCCGGCGTCCCAACCCGCACCGGAACCCTGGATCCGGGGCAAACAATGAATTGGAGTTATTGATGTCTGCACACATCGGTGTCACCGGCCTCGCAGTGATGGGCGCCAACCTTGCCCGCAACCTCGCCCGCAACGGGTTCACGGTTGCCCTGCACAACCGGTCGGTGGAAAAGACCGACGCACTGCTGGAGAAGCACGGCTCGGAGGGCGATTTCATCCGGACCGAATCCCTGCAGGAACTGGTCGATTCCCTGGAGAAGCCGCGCCGGGTGCTGATCATGGTCAAGGCAGGGAAGCCGGTCGATTCGGTGATCGAGCAGCTGGAGCCGCTGCTGGAACCGGGCGACATCATCATCGACGCCGGCAACTCACACTACGAGGACACCCGCCGCCGGGAAGCCTCGCTGGCCAAGAAGGACCTGCACTTCGTGGGCGTCGGCGTCTCCGGCGGCGAAGAGGGTGCCCTGAACGGTCCGTCCATCATGCCCGGCGGCTCCAAGGAGTCATACAAGGCCCTGGGCCCGCTGCTGGAAAAGATTTCGGCAAAGGTGGACGGTGAGCCCTGCTGCGCGTGGATTGGCACCGACGGCGCCGGCCACTTCGTCAAAATGGTCCACAACGGCATCGAGTACGCCGACATGCAGGTCATTGGTGAGGCCTTCGACCTCCTGCGCTCCGGGGCCGGCATCGAACCGGCCGAGCAGGCGAAGATCTTCTCCGAATGGAACCAGGGCGAACTCTCGTCCTTCCTGATCGAGATCTCCGCCGAGGTCCTGGGCCATGTCGACGCCAAGACCGGCAAGCCGTTCGTCGATGTCGTCGTCGACGCCGCGGGCCAGAAGGGCACCGGACGCTGGACCGTGATCTCGGCCCTGGAAGCTCGGTTCCCCGTGTCCGGCATTGCCGAATCGGTCTTCGCCCGTGCGCTCTCCTCCCAGGCCGCCCAGCGCAAGCTTGGCCAGGAGCTGCTGGCCGGCAACGAGGCAACGGTTGAGATCCCCGAGACGTTCGTTGAGGATGTCCGCCAGGCGCTCTACGCCTCCAAGCTGGTCTCCTATGCGCAGGGCCTGGACATGCTGACCTCCGCAGCCAAGGAATACGGCTGGGACCTCAAGCTGGACGAAATCGCTTCCCTGTGGCGCGCCGGCTGCATCATCCGCGCGGAGCTCCTCAAGGACATCACCAAGGCCTACGCAGCGGACGAGAAGCCCGCAAACTTGCTGTTCGCACCGGCGTTCACCAAGGCCATTGGCGACGCCCTCCCGGCGTGGCGGCGGGTAGTAGCCACCGCCGTGCAGCTTGGCATCCCGGTGCCGGTGTTCTCCTCCTCGCTGGCGTACTACGACGGCCTGCGCCGCAAGCGCGTTGCGGCTGCCCTGATCCAGGGCCAGCGCGACCTCTTCGGCGCCCACACCTACGGCCGTGTGGACACCGAAGGTACGTTCCATACCCTCTGGGGCGAAGACAAGTCCGAAATTTCGGCAGTCGACACGCACTAGCCCACAGCGCTTCCGGCGCGGCGGCCGGCGCTTCCCCGATACTCTGGGGGCGCCGGCCGTTGGCATTTCCGGCGCCCTTCCATCAGTATCCCGCCCTCCCCGGGCGGCGCCCCAAGGAGTCCGCCATGAACCAGCCCGTCGCTTTCGTCACCGGTGCGTCCACTGGAATCGGCTTCGAAGCTGCCCGGAAGCTCGCGGCCCGCGGATTCACCGTGTACGCCGGCGCCCGGCGGGTGGAGAAGATGGAACCGCTCAAGGCCGACGGCGTCCGGACCCTGGCGCTCGATGTGACGGATGAGGCGTCGATGGTCGCCGCCGTCGGGGAAGTCTTGTCGGCCCACGGCCGTATCGACGTGCTGGTCAACAACGCCGGCTACGGATCCTACGGCTCGCTTGAGGACGTCGAACTGGCGGAGGGCCGCCGGCAGTTCGATGTGAACCTTTTTGGACTGGCGCGGATGACGCAGCTCGTACTGCCGGGCATGCGGGCCGCCGGCCGGGGGCGGATCATCAACATCTCCTCGATCGGCGGAAAGATGTACGAGCCCCTGGGCGCCTGGTACCACGCCACCAAGTTCGCCGTGGAGGGCCTTAGCGATTCGTTGCGGGTGGAGCTCAAGCCACACGGCATCGATGTGTCCATCATCGAACCGGGCGGCACCCGGTCCGAGTGGGGCGCCATTTCCGCGGAGGGCCTGCTGGCGAATTCGGGGACCGGACCTTACGCCGCCCAGGCCAAGGTGGTGGCGGCCGCGCTGGCTTCAACCGACGGTTCGGCGTTGTCCTCGCACCCTGCCGTGATTGCGGACGCGATCGTCCATGCCGCCACGTCGCCGCGGCCAAGGACCCGCTACCCGGTGGGCAAGGGCGCCCGGGCCATCCTGCTGCTGCGCCGGCTGCTTCCGGACCGCGCCTTCGACACCGTGTTGTGGAGCATCTACAAGCGTTTCCCCGGCTAGCAGGGCAGAAGCCAGGGTATGGCCCGAACTTCGCGTCCCCCGGCACGGTGGGGCCACCCGATGCTTGGTCCCGCAGCAGGGGTCCGCCTGGACATCTCGCGGAGCCAGGCAACGCCGGACGCTAAATCCGGACGCTAGATCCGGTACTCGATATCGTATTCGGCCGGATCCACTGCGGGTTTGGTTTCCCGCTGCGCATCGCGGTGCCGCCACTTGGCAGGAACGCCGGTAACGATCGACTCCGGCGGCGCGTCCTTGACCACGACGGCGTTGGCACCAACGGCGCTGTCCCGGCCAATGGTAATGGGCCCCAGGATTTTGGCTCCAGCACCGATCGTCACGCGGTCCCCGATGGTGGGGTGGCGTTTGATCCGTGCCAGCGAACGGCCGCCCAGCGTGACGCCGTGGTAGATCATGACGTCCTCGCCAATTTCCGCGGTCTCACCGATCACCACCCCCATGCCGTGGTCGATGAAGAACCTGCGGCCGATGGTGGCACCTGGATGGATCTCGATGCCGGTGGCAAACCTGCCCAGCTGCGACAGGAGCCGCGCCGGAAAACGCAGGGCAGGGTTCTGCCACAACCGGTGCGTCAGCCGATGGATCCAGATGGCATGCAGGCCGGAATAGGCGAAAAAGTTCTCAAAAGAACCTCGAGCCGCCGGGTCGTGGGACCGGGCGGCCTCGAGGTCTTCCTTCAGTCTTGCGAAAAAGCCCACAAAGTTCTTTCTACAGGAAACGGGCGGGCAGCTGAGTCTGCTTAGCCCCGGATGTCGTCATACAGCACGGTGGAGATGTAACGCTCACCGAAGTCGCAGACCACGGCCACGATCAGCTTGCCCGCGTTTTCGGGGCGCTTGGCCAATTCCAGCGCACCCCAGACGATGGCGCCGGAGGAGATGCCGCCCAGGATGCCTTCCTTGATGCCCAGCTCGCGGGCAACGCGGACCGAGTCCTCCAGCGAAGCGTCGATGACCTCATCGTAGACGGTGGTGTCCAGCAGTTCCGGAACAAAGTTCGCGCCGAGGCCCTGGATCTTGTGCGGGCCCGGAGCGCCGCCGTTCAGGATGGGGAGTCCTTGGGTTCCACGGCCACGATCTGCACGCCGGGCTTGCGCTCCTTCAGCACCTGCCCTACGCCGGTGATCGTTCCGCCGGTGCCGACGCCCGCCACGAAGATGTCAACGGCACCGTCGGTGTCGGCCCATACCTCTTCTGCGGTGGTCTTCCGGTGGATCTCCGGGTTGGCTTCGTTGGCAAACTGCTGTGCCCAGATGGAGTTCTCCGTGTTGGCCACGATCTCCTGGGCCTTTTCCACGGCTCCGCGCATACCCTCGGAGCCCGGGGTCAGCACGATCTCGGCGCCGAAGGCGCGCAGCATGACGCGGCGTTCTGTGGACATGGTTTCCGGCATGGTCAGGATGACTTTGTAGCCGCGCGCGGCACCGACCATGGCGAGGGCGATGCCCGTGTTGCCGGAGGTGCCCTCGACGATGGTGCCGCCGGGCTTCAGTGCACCCGACTTTTCCGCGGCGTCGATGATGGCGACGCCGATACGGTCCTTGACGCTGTTGGCCGGGTTGTAGAACTCCAGCTTGACCGCAACGGTGGCGTCCAGTCCCTCGCTGAGCCGGTTCAACCGAACCAGCGGGGTCCCGCCGACCAGTTGCGTTACATCGTCATAGATCCGTGCCATGTACATACGCCTATCTCTAAGGGGTGAATACTGAGGTCAGCCTAACGAGGCCGCGTAACGCTGGCTAAGCGTTAAGCCATGCAGAGTAATATTTCCTCGCCTTGGCCAGTTTGGGGTTGATGATCACCTGGCAGTACCCCTGTTCGGGATGCTTGGCGTAATAGTCCTGGTGGAATTCCTCCGCCACGTGGAACCGGGGCAGGCGGCTGACTTCGGTGACGATGGGGTGCTTCCACAGCGCCTGGTTGCGTTCGATCGCTTCCTCGAACAGGATCTTCTCCTCCGTGGTCTCGTAGAACATGGAGGAACGGTACTGGGTGCCCACGTCGTACCCCTGGCGGTTCAAGGTGGTGGGGTCGTGCAGGGCAAAGAACATATCGAGGATGACTTCGGCCGGAATGACCTCCTCGTCGAAGGTCACGGCCACAACCTCCGCGTGTCCCGTGGTTCCGCTGCACACCGAGTAGTAGTCGGGATGGGGATCGTGGCCGCCGGTATAACCGGACACCACCGAGGTGACGCCCCTGGTCTTCTGGTAGACAGCGTCGAGGCACCAGAAGCAGCCCCCGCCAAGAACAAAAGTTTTCATGACCTCTTCAATGGTTGACGGCCCCGGATGATTCCCGCCGGCCCTTCCCGGCACCGCAACATGCGGCGCCGGGAAGGCGATGGGGTAAAACTAAGACTATGGAACCTGTGGACACCGACGTTACCGGCCAGGCAGATCACGACGGCGAAGACTCCTCCGACGCGCTGGGCCACGACAGTGCCGCCGAGGCTCCCACGCTGGCCGAATTGTTGCTTGCCGTTGAGGAACTGTGGCCTGAATCGCTGGCGGAGAACTGGGACGAAGTGGGGCTCGTGGCAGGCCACCCGTCCGCTCCCGTCAGCAAGGTGATGTTCGCGGTGGACCCCACCCTGGAGGTCATCGAAGAAGCCATTGAGTGGGGTGCCGGCCTCCTCATTACCCACCATCCGCTGCTCCTGAAGGGTGTCACGTCGGTGGCGGCAACCACGGCGAAGGGACGGGCTGTCCACCGTCTGATCGAGTCGGGAACGGCACTGCTGACCGTGCACACCAACGGCGACTCCGCCGTCGGCGGCGTTTCCGATGTCCTGGCCGACGCGCTGGGACTGCAGGATGTCGCCCCGCTCACCGCGGCGGCCAACGGGCTGCCGGAGGAAGGCATTGGGCGGGTCGGCGACCTGGCGGACGCCATGAGCCTGGGCGATTTCGCTGCACGGGTGTTCGGCATCCTTCCCTCAGTGGCCGGGGGTGTGCGCGTTTCCGGGGACAAGGACGGCGTGGTGCGGCGGATTGCCGTGTGCGGCGGCGCCGGCGATTCCCTGTTCAACGAGGTCAGGGCCAGCAACGCGGACGTGTACGTCACCGCGGACCTTCGCCACCACCCCGCGTCCGAGGCCCGGGAAGCTGCCCTCAACGGCCGGCCCTACCTGGTGGACGTCTCGCACTTTGCCAGCGAATGGCTCTGGTTGCCGGCCGCCGCCGCAGCCCTGGGCAACGTCCTGGCGGACCAGGGGCACGACCTGGAGATCCGGGTCAGCACCACCAACAGTGACCCTTGGGACTTCATCCTCACTCCGGGCTGAGCCCGGCAGCGAGGCAACGGTTCAGCCCAGGCGATAGAGTCTAGGAAGCGCCCGCAGGGTGCCCGGCCCGGGCCGGAAGGGATCAAGCGGAGGTAACAGTGGCGAAGGCAGCACCGGCGGAACAGTTGAAGTTGCTCGAACTGCAAGGACTGGACGCCAGGCTGACCGGCCTCGCCAACCGCCGGCGGACGCTCGAAAATGATCCCCGGATCAAGGACCTCGAAGCGGCCCTGTCCGTGGCCAACGGAGAACTGGGCGCTGCCAAGGTGGCCGTGCATGACGCCGATGCCGCGCTCAAGCGGGCGGAAGCCGACGTCGAACAGGTCGCCTCGCGCATCGAACGGGACGAAGCCAGGCTTAACAGCGGAACAGGGCTGTCCAAGGACCTGGTGGCCTTGCAGAAGGACATTGAATCACTGAACAAGCGGCGCTCAGACCTCGAAGACGTGGAACTGGAAATCCTGGAGCGGCTGGACACGTTGCGGGAACGGCAGGCCGCCCAGCAGGCGATTGTCGATGACATCCAGGGCTCGTTCGGCACTATCCGGGCCGAGCTGGACGCTGCCCTCGCCGAGGTGGCCGCCGAAGCCGAAGGGCTCGTGGGCCGACGCACAGAATTCGCCGGAAGCCTGGATACCGGCATGCTGGCCGTCTACGAGAAGACCCTCGCCAAGCGGGGCGTAGGCGCCGCTCGGCTCTTCCACGGGACCTCGGAGGCTTCGGGGATGAAGCTCAGCCCAGGCGACCTCGCCGAGATCAAGGCGGCCGCGGCGGATGACATCGTGTTCTGCCCGGATTCCGGCGCCATCCTGGTCCGTTCGGACGACTGGTCCTGAACCGCCGGCGCCTCAGCCCGGCAGGATGATATTCAGGGCATGGGGCCTGCGTGCCGTACCCGGCACCAGCTCTGCGTCCCACTTTTCGCGTGCCACCTTCAACAGGTCCGGCGCCGCAGCCGGAGCCTTCCCGCGGCGCGCCAGCAGGTGCCGGGCCAGTTCGCCCCGGGTGTGCTTGGCGAAATGGCTCACCACTTTCCGGACTCCGGCGGCTTCGGTAAACACGTTCACCGTGGCGGTATGCTCCGGCGGCGCCGCCCATGCGGCCGCGTAGGTGCTCGAACGGCAGTCAACCACCAGGTGGCCCTCCGCGGCGCGGCCCAGCGTGTCTTCCAACTGTGCCTTCCAGAACGAAGCCAGGCGGCCGACGTCGGGCAATGCCGTCCCCATCGACAGCCGGTAGGCGGGGACGCTGTCGCCAAAGCGGATTGCCCCCCACAGCGCGGAAACCACCAGGACGGACTCGTCGGCCTTGCGCCGCTGCGCGGGCGTCAGGCTCCGGTACCCCAGGGCGTCATACAGGACCCCCGAGTAGATACTGTGTGCCGGCGCGGCAGGCTCGGCGTGAAGGCGGGTGTTGCGTTCGACGTCGTCCCGCAGCGAGGCGCCCACGCCCAGCAACGTGAGGGCATCCGGGTGCCCGCTGACCGCTTCCAGCGCCGCCAGGACCTTGGCGCGGCAGGGATTGAGCTCAGGGAAACTCAGCGAGGGCCAGTCGACGGCGGACCCGCGGCGCGCGGGTGTCTTGCCTTCGGAAGGGGGAAGCAGAATCAGCACCGTCCGATCCTACCGGCGACCAAAGCGGTCGGGGGCGCCGGTAGACTGGACCCGGATGGGACAGCCAGACGGCCGCGCGCCACGCAAGTGGCTCGAGGAACGTCCGGGCTCCGCAGGGCAGGGTGGTGGGTAACGCCCACTCGGGGTAACCCGCAGGCCAGTGCCACAGAAAACAGACCGCCTGCATGTCCGGCCTTGGCCGGAGAGGGCAGGTAAGGGTGAAACGGTGGTGTAAGAGACCACCAGCTTCCCGGGTGACCGGGAAGGCTAGGTAAACCCCACCCGGAGCAAGGCTAGACAGGACACGTTCGAGGGCTGCCCGCCCGAGTGTCCGGGTAAGCCGCTGGAGGGTGCCGGCAACGGTACTCGTAGATGGATGGCCGTCGCTCCCTTGCCGGCAACGGCAGGGGAGAACAGAACCCGGCGTACCGGCTGTCCCATCCGCAAAACCGGGTTTGACGTTGGGCGCTGTGTTGGGGATGCTGGACCGTGCCCGTTATTAGTGATCTCCGGCCGGCCGCCGGAACGGCCGGAACCGTACCCGGCCTGCGTTCCCAAATTGTCGCCTTTGCGGGGTTCCTTGGACTGTCTGCTGCGGCCTGGGTGCTTGCCTCGATCCCCATCATCCTCAATTCCACGGGCTGGTATGCCGCCTCGCTCAAGGCCCCGTGGATGCCGCCGTCGCTGATGTTCCGGATCACCTGGATGCTGCTGTACATCGGAGTGGCCGCCGCGGCGTGGCTGGTTTGGCGCAAAGGCGGCTTGACCGGTCCGGCCCTGGCGGGTTATGCCGTCCAGCTCGTGCTCAACGCAGCGTGGCCGGCGGCGTTCTTCGCGATGTACCCCATGGCCGGCGCCGCGGCTTTGTGGGCGGCATTCGTCGTCATCTGCACGCTGGCCGCGACCCTGGCGTTCCTGGTCGTCCGGTTCGGCCCGGTGGATGCCACCGCAGGGGTGCTGGTGTTGCCGTACTTCTCCTGGGTGGTCTTTTCCGCCACCCTCAACTTGTATGCTGCCGTCCACAACTGAGCCCACGGGGTGAGCCGTGTGAGTGATTTCACGCAGCGCAGGCGTGTTCGGGGAGCTGCGCCGAATTAGAATGGATCCCGGACGCAGGAGTTCTACCGCCGAAAGTTGCGTTCGCAGCCGGCGGTTTTTCTTTGCACGCGATCCAGGTGCCTGGGGACCGACCCCTGCAGGTGCCGGTGCCCCTGGACATCATCAGGTGGCCTACATCTGTGTACGAGGACGTACACGGCTGACCCGAGGAAGGTATTTCTGTGAGCCAGACGTCTGATTCTTGTCTTGATACGTGGATGGGCCGGGAGGCCCTCGCCGAGGCCATGATCCCGGTGATCGGCAGGCTGTACCGCGAAAACAACGTGGTGACCAGCATCCACGGCCGGAGCCTGATCAATAAGTCCACCATGAACATCCTCAAGGCACATCGCTTCGCGCGCCGGATGAGCAAGGACGAACTGCTCCTGGAGGACACGGCGCCGCTGCTGAACACGCTGGCCGGGCTGGACCTGGGTGCCGCCGCGATCGACATCGCCCGCCTGAACCAGAAATTCAAGGAAGAGGGCAACGGGGCCACCCTTGAAGAGTTCCTCCGCGCCGAACTCGCCGAGATCGTTGGCAAGCGTGGCGGCGACGAACGCACCAGCACCGATGTGGTGCTCTACGGCTTCGGCCGGATCGGCCGGCTCCTGGCACGCCTGCTGATCGAGAAGGCCGGTGGCGGCCACGGCCTGCGCCTGCGCGCCATCGTGGTCCGCCGCGGGTCCGACAACGACCTTTCCAAGCGGGCCAGCCTGCTCCGCCGGGACTCCGTCCACGGGTCCTTCGAGGGCACCATCCGGATCGATGAAGAGGCCAACACCATTACGGCCAACGGCGTCCGTATCCAGGTGATCTACTCGAACGATCCCGCCACCATCGACTACACCGCCTACGGGATCAAGGATGCCCTGGTGGTGGACAACACAGGCCGCTGGCGCGATGCCGAAGGACTGTCCCAGCACCTGCAGAGCAAAGGCGTTGCACGCGTCCTGTTGACGGCTCCGGGCAAGGGCGAACTGAAGAACATTGTCCACGGCATCAACCACCGGGACATCGACGATTCCGACCGGATCGTGTCCGCCGCTTCCTGCACCACCAACGCCATCACCCCGGTCCTGAAGGCCATCAACGACAAGTTCGGCGTGATTCACGGGCACGTGGAAACCGTGCACTCCTTCACCAACGACCAGAACCTGATCGACAACTTCCACAAGGGCGACCGCCGCGGACGCTCGGCCGCGCTGAATATGGTCATTACCGAAACCGGCGCCGCCAAGGCGGTGGCGAAGGCCCTGCCCGAGCTCCTGGGCAAGCTGACGGGCAGCTCCATCCGCGTTCCCACCCCGGACGTCTCCCTGGCCATCCTGAACCTCAGCCTGGAGAACGGCACCACCAAGGATGAGGTGAACAACTACCTGCGCGAGATGTCCCTGCACTCGGACCTGCGCAAGCAGATCGACTACATCGACTCGCCCGAGGTGGTCTCCACCGACTTCGTCGGCTCCCGCCGCGCGGGCATCGTTGACGGCCTGGCCACGGTGTCCACGGACAAGAACCTGGTCCTCTACGTCTGGTACGACAACGAATTTGGCTACAGCTGCCAGGTGGTCCGGGTCATGGAGGAAATGGCCGGCGTGAACCCGCCGTCGTTCCCTGCCAAGGAAAGCGCGGCCGCCCTGGCCGCCATCGCCGTCTGACCAAAAAGCGACATGTCCGGCCAATTCCCGGCTGGTTCACTGGAATCAGCCGGGAAACCGGACCAGACTGGTGGCATGGACAACGAATCGACGCTTCAGCACGAAACCACCCTCGAACACGCACTCGACGTGGCGAAGGCCAACCACAAGGAAGCCCTCAGGCTCCTGGAGGGTGCCCGCGCCGCCCACCAGGCCGGGGACGCCAGCGAGGAGCGCGTACGCCAGCTCGAGGAACTCCTGGCCACCGCGGAGGAGGACCTCCGGAGGGTCACGCGCGAGCAATAGATGCCGCGGGCGGGTAAGGGATCACTCGTCCTCCACAGTGTGGATATCGGCCCCCGGCCATGCTCCCCGTCCTAGGCTTTTGGGGTGCTTCCCATTAGCGATCCGGCATCAGGGCCGTGACTGTCAGCTGGTCCGCCTACCGCCGTGCCCGTCGCCGGTCCCGGCAGGCTTGGGGGCTGCTTGCCGCCCTGGCCGTCTCCGCCCTGGCCGCGCTGTCCTGGTTCTTCACCGCGGGACAGTTCGCGGCGGCCGGACCTGCGTCCGCCGGACCAACGGAAGCGCCGGTGTTCGATTCCGCCTGGATGAGGCCGGTGGCGGAGCCCCATCCGGTACCGGCAGGGGCCGCCCTTTCTGCCCTGGATGGCCTGGCCGTGAAGGGCAGGGCACCGAATACCGGCTACAGCAGGGAAGCCTTCGGCCAGGCGTGGCTGGATGTGGACCGGAACGGGTGCGATACCCGCAACGACATCCTGCGCCGCGACCTCGCCGGAGTCATCTTCGCCGACGGTTCCACGTGCAAAGTAACGGGCGGCTATTTCCAGGAGCCGTACACCGGACAGGCCATTGAATTCCGCCGCGGCGCCGACACCAGCAGCGCGGTGCAGATCGACCATGTTGTGCCCTTGGGCGACGCCTGGCAAAAGGGCGCGCAGGGCCTGACCCCGAAGGAACGCCAAGGCCTTGCCAACGATCCGCTCAACCTGATCGCCGCCGACGGGCAGGCGAACCAGAAAAAGGGTGCCGGTGACGCCGCAACGTGGCTGCCAAAAAACACCTCGATCCGGTGCCACTATGTTGCCCGGCAGATTTCCGTCAAGGCCGCCTACGGCCTGTGGGTGACACCGGCGGAGAAGGACGCCATGAAGAAAGTGCTGGCATCCTGCCCTGCGCAGCAGACGATTACCGCCGGCTGAATGGCGGCCCGGAAACCGCCTAGTGGCCGAACGGGTCGGGATCGACGCCGGGCATCCAGGTCAGCCCCGGAACGCCCCACCCGTTCTTCTTGGCCTGCTTCAGGGCCTTCCGGGCATAGCGGTCCATCAACCGGTTGACGTACAGCTTGCCATCCAGGTGGTCGAATTCATGCTGGATGACCCTGGCAAACCACCCCGTCGCCTCGAACTTCACCGGCTCGCCGAAACCGTCGTAGCCTTCCACCCTGGCCCACTCGGCCCGCTTCAGCGGGTACTGCTCGCCGGGGAAGGACAAGCAGCCCTCTTCCTCCTCGTCCGGGTCCGGGGCGGCGCCGGAAACCTTGGAGAGGGTGAGGACGGGATTCACCAGCGCACCGCTGGGTGGAGCGCCGTCGTCATTGGCGTACTTGTAGACGAAGATCCGCTTGCCCACGCCGACTTGCGGAGCCGCGAGTCCCACGCCGTTGGCGGCGTCGTTGGTCTCGAACATGTCGGCAATCAGGGTGCGCAGTTCGTCGTCGAAAACCTCGACTTCCGCTGCCCGGCGGTGCAGGACGGGCTCGCCCCAGATGGTAATCGGCAGAACGGTCATAGCATTAGTCCTTCGGCTTCGGGGCCGGCAGCGCCGGCGTCCCTGCACGTACCTTGGTGGGACACAACAAAGGAGGCCGCACCGGATATCCGGTGCGGCCTCCTTTGTTGACGGCTGCAAGTGCCGCCCCGTGAGGGTGAGCGACGGGGGTTGAACCCGCGACCTCCTGGACCACAACCAGGCGCTCTGCCAACTGAGCTACGCCCACCATGTGTTTCAAGGCCAGGCCGTGTTACCGGCCCCCGTGAAACGCAACTCAAATAGCTTACCTGCTCGGAAGGGGTGCTTTGTCCACTTTCGGTGATTTCCGCGAAATTTCCTCCAAACGTGGCGCAGATTACTCGCCGGCGGGGACGGTGGCATCGCCGCTGGTGATGCGCCGGGCGATCTTCTGGGCGGTGGCGCTGTCCGGGCCCGGGGCCGGCACGAACACCGCTTCGCGGTAGTAGCGGAGTTCATCGATGGAGTCCTTGATGTCGCCCAGCGCGCGGTGGCCGCCCTTTTTCGCCGGTGACTGGAAGTACGCCCGAGCGAACCAGCGGCGGGAGAGTTCCTTGATGGTGCTGACATCGATCACCCGGTAATGCAGGTGCTCTACGACGGCGGGCATGTCGCGGGAGAGGAACACCCGGTCGGTGCCCACGGAGTTGCCGCCCAGCGGAGCTTTCCGCGGATCGGGAACCCAGGCGGAGATGTACTCCATGACAGCGGCCTCAGCCTCCGCCATGGTCTGGCCGTGGGGGAGTTCCGCCAGGAGCCCGGACTTGGTGTGCATGTCCCGGACGAAGTCGGACATCTGGGCGACGGCCGCGTCTTCGGGCTTGATCACGACGTCGACACCGTCCCCGAGGATATTCAGTTCCGAATCGGTGACCAGGGCTGCCACCTCGATGAGGGCGTCGTTCTTGATGTCCAGGCCGGTCATTTCGCAGTCGATCCAGACGATTCGTTCGTTAGATATAGGCACCCGACCAGCCTACCGTTACCGCTCCGGACGCCCCGCCGATGCTACGATTTCGGGTACGCGGCGGGTCGCCCCGCCGCCTTCGAATATGTCCCGGCCGCCCACGCGGTCCGCCGGGCACCAGCGGAAACGCAAGAAGATTGGACATTCCTGAGATGACGGCGCCTGTGCCCGCAGCGGGGGAGATGGCGGCGGCTGGTACTGCCCCGGCGGGCGGTGCCGAGGTGGACAATCCCCGCTCTCCACTGCTTGCCGGCTTCCTCGGGTCGATGTTCATGATGTTCGGTTCAGCCGGCGTGGGCTGGCTCGCGCCTGTCTCTGAACTCCGCCGCATGCCCCTGTTCATTTGGATGCGCACCGAAGCGCCGGGCGTTGCCCTGTCCATCGTGCTGGTCGCGGCAGGGGGCATGCTGCTGGTGCGCGCCTGGCTGCGGCTTGGCCAAAAAGTCCGGGTGTGGGGCGACCAGGCCCGGCGCGCCACGTTGGCGGCGGTGGTGGCGTGGGGGCTGCCCATGATGTTCAGCGTCCCGCTGTTCAGCCGCGATGTCTATGCCTACATCGGCCAGGGACGGCTGATGGTGGAAGGGTTCAACCCGTACGAAAACGGGATCTCCGCCCTGTCCAACTACTTCCAGCTGGGAGCCGACAAACAGTGGACCGAAGCTCCGGTTCCCTATGGCCAGCTGTTCCTCTGGATCGAGCAGTTCGTCGTGTGGGTGACCAACGTCCAGCCGGAAGCCTGCATCATGCTGTTCCGGCTGGTTGCCTTGGCCGGCGTGGTGCTCTGCGTGATCTACGTACCCCGGCTCGCAGAGCTGCACGGCATCAACCCGCACCGGGCCCTGTGGCTCACCGCGGCCAACCCGCTCTTCCTGACCAACTTCATCGCCAGCGTGCACAACGACTCGCTCATGATCGGCCTGGCCCTTGCCGGGCTTTACTACTGCGCGACCCGCCGGGAGGTCCGCGGCGTAGCGCTGGTCACGCTGTCCATCGCCGTCAAGCCCATCACCATCGTCTTCCTTCCGTTCATCGGCCTCCTTTGGGCGGGCAGGAACGCAGGGTGGCTGCGGAAGGTCGCATTCTGGGCGCTCACGGCCGGCCTGAGCCTGGCGTTGCTGGCCCTGATGAGCCTGGTCAACGGCTTCGGCTTCGGCTGGATCAACGGACTCTCCGCCCCCGGCAGCATCTCCATCTGGTACGCCCCGGTGGGCCTGCTCGGCATGGTGGTGGGGTCCCTTGCCAACGCTTTCGGGCTGGACGGCTCAGTCCCGGCGGGCTGGGTGTTCGACGCCGGCAAGCTGCTTGCCGTGGCCATCCTTGCCTGGCAGATCCTCAAGGGCGACCATGACCGCCTGATGCGCCGCCTCACCCTCGGCCTGGCCGCCGTGGTCCTGCTGGCCCCCATCATCCAGTCCTGGTATGTGGTGTGGCTGATTCCGCTCTTCGCCGTGACGGGCATTCGTAACGACTGGCAGGTCAAGGCGCTGTACTTCGTGGTGTCGTTCTTCATGATCTACGCAATTTCGGACCAGCTGGACGTCTTTCCCTACCTGCAGACCCAGGACCTGGGCTTCGCCCTCCTGCTGGCCCGGATTGCGGCGGCCCTGACCGCCTTGCTCTTTGGGCTTTACCTGATCTTTTGGGATCCCGGCACCCGCCGGCTGTTCCGGAAGTCGCACGAGCCCGTCGTCGAACGTCCCGTCATTTAGCGGCGGGGACGTTATGGCCGGCCGGCGCCGATCCTGCGCAGGGCCTCCCTGCGGGACAACGGACTCAGCTCCTGCCCGTGCACGGCGACGAATTCCTGCACCCATTCCGGCACCGTTTTGGCGTATTCACGCAGCGCCCAGCCAATCGCTTTGCGGATAAAGAATTCCCTGTCCGGCAGGTTGGGTTCAATGACATCGGCAAGCAGCACCGTATCGGTGGCTTCCTTCGCGCGCAGCTGCGAGGTGATGGAAGCGCGCCGAATCCAGAAGTCCGGATCGCGGCTCCACGTCCTCAGCACAGCGGACATCTCCGCCGGGTGCGCCAGCAGCAGGGCGCAGATCCTGCCGGACACGCCGTCCGCAAAATCCCACCATGCCCCGGTGCGGATGATTTCCTCGTACACCGGCAGCATGTCCAGGTCTTTGGCAACCAGCCGGTTGCCGGTCAGGTCGATGGCCGCATAGCGTTCTTCCCGGAACGCGGCCGTGTGCCACAGTTCCAGCGCCGTGGCACGCAGCCCGGCGCCTGATGCCGGAGGAAACTCTTCCATGGCCTTCACTGCGATCCGCCGGATATCCGGGACCCGGACACCCAGGGACGGGACGGAAGACTTCATGTACGCCTGGGCGCCGGCGGCACGAGCGGGGTCGGACAGCTCCCACAGTGCACTCCGGACGGCGGCGATAAGGTGCTGGTCGGGGGCTTCTTCCATGGGGCAACTCTAGCCAGCCGGGTTCCGGCGGGATGACATATGCTGTTTAGCGCTAACAAAGTTCATTGTGGAGGATGCCATGTCCGGAACCGAAGTCCGCCTTGCCCGCGGACCCTACACCGCCGTCGTGACCACCCGCGGTGGCGCCCTCCGGGAGCTGCGCTGCGGGGACCGGGACCTGGTGGTGGGCTTTGGGCCGGAGGGCGCGGTCCCGGACTACCGGGGCGTGATCTGTGCGCCGTGGCCCAATCGGCTCGCTGACGGAACCTATGATTACGCCGGCCAGTCTTATGCGGCCGCCATCAATGAGCCGGAGCGCGGGTCGGCCCTGCACGGGCTGGCCATCCACCAGGCCTGGGACATCCTGGAGGCCTCGGCGGACCGGGCGGTGCTTGGCTGCCTCGTTCCGGCCGGGCCGGACTACCCGGGCAACCTGGAACTCACGGTGGCCTATTCCCTCTCCGATGACGGCCTCCGCGGTACGGTCACCGCCGTCAACACCGGTACCCGGGCTGCGCCGTATGGCGTGTGCCCCCATCCGTACCTTGTTGCCGGCACTGCTCCACTGGATGAATGGTCCCTGGAGCTTCCGGCAGATGCCTACCTCGAGGTCACCCCGGACCGGCTGCTCCCGGTGGCCGTGCGGCAGGTGGAGCCGGATGCCTTCGACTTCCGCCTCCCGCGCAGTCTGGGACCGGTCAGGATCGACCACGCCTTTACCGGTATCTCCCGCGATGCTGCCGGGCTGGCACGCGTCCGCGTACTCGATCCCTCGGGAACGGGCGTGGAGCTGGAATGGGGGCCGGAGTGGCCTTGGGTCCAGGTGCACACGGGGGATAAGCCTATTGGTCCGGACCGGCTGGGCCTGGCGGTTGAACCCATGACCTGCCCGCCGGACGCCTTTAATTCCGGTACAGACCTGGTCCACCTCGAGCCGGGCGGGTCGCACTCGGCGGGCTGGACCATCCGGGCGGTGGACCGGCGGACCTAAGTGGGGCCGGCTGCTGCGGCCCGGGTTGTTGACGCTGCGGACTCCGCCCAGCCGGCACGAACCAGCCAGGACGCACACAGGGCCGTCCACTGTCCGGGGCCGGGGTCCGCGGCTGCCAGTCCGAGCCCGTGCCGCCCCTCCGGGAAGACGTGAAGTTCGGCGGGAACGCCGGCGGCGATCAGCGCCTTGGCGTAGTTCAGGCTGTTGGCCACCGGGACAGCTTCGTCGTCCGCGGTGTGCCAGAGGAAAGCGGGCGGGGTCCAGGCGGTCACGTTCAGGTCCGCGGAGAGGCCGGCAAGGAGGTGCGACGCCGGCACCTCGCCGAGGAGGTTGTCCACCGACCCCTGATGCGTGTCCTGGATCAGGGACACCACCGGGTAGCAAAGGACCGAGAGGTCCGGCACGGCGGCATCGACGTCGAGGTCCCGGTTGCCGGTGGCTGCTGCGGTGGCCAGCGTGGCCGCCAGATGCCCGCCGGCCGAGAATCCCAGGACGCCCACACGCTCGTGGTCCACCGCAAGGCCGTGCGGTCCGCCCCGGATGTAGAGCATGGCCTCCTTGGCGTCCTCAAGGGGCGCCGGGTGTCGGGCCGGGGCCACCCGGTAACGCAGGACGAAAGCGTGGATACCCAGCGATGCGAGCCATTCCGCAACCGGCTCAGCCTCGTGGTCCGCCTGGCGCGCGTACCCGCCACCCGGCAAGACAAGGATGGCCGGGCGGGGGCCCGCGGCTTCAGCGCAGGCCGGAACCGCGGTGATCCCTCGCGGCATCATACGGCTGCAGCCTCGGTGCTGCGCCGCAGCGTGACCTCGCCGGTAACGGCTTCGTCAGGCGCCGCTTCCTGGTCCTCGCCGGCCGGCCGGGGGCGGGTGGCCCTGGTAGCCAGCCGTCCAATATCTTCGAGCGGCAGGCGGACGGTGGACAGGGCCGGCCGGAAGTCCCGCAGCGTTTCGATGTCGTCGAAACCTGCGATTGACGCGTCGCGGGGAATCCTCAGCCCCTCGGACCGGAGGGCTGCTGCGGCGCCGATCGCCATCACGTCGTTGACCGCGAAAATGCAAAGCTTCGGCGCGGCGGGGTTCCCGGCGGCGGCTGCCTTGATTCGTGCGGCCAGTTGCAGGCCGGCCTCGTAGCCGCCCGAACGGTTGAAAGCGCTCCTGAGCACCTCTGCCGGGCGGTGTCCGGCGCGTGCCAGGCCGTCCTGGAAACCCCGGACCCGGTCGTCGGAGGTATACAGGCCTTCGGGCCCGGCAATGATGACGAAGTCGCCATCCCAGCCGGCGGCAAGCTCCGTGGCCAGCCGGCCGGCAAGCTCCTGGTTGGGGATTTCGACGACGTGGTAGCCCTCCAGTGCGGTGGCGCCCACCACGGGATGCCCCACCACTGCCACCCTGCCGCCGTTGCGGCAATACCGGTCCAGCTCGGCGGCCAGCTGGGCGTTGCCCTCCTGGTCCTCGGCGCGGCAGGAGCGGGAACCGGCGATCACGATGGAGTCGGCACGGCGGGCGGCGAAGGCAGCCACTGCTTCCTTTTCTTCCGCGGGGCCGCCGCCTGTCGTGGCAAGGAGCACCATCTTCCGCTGTTCCCGGGCAGCATCCTGCACGCCGCGGGCAATGGCGGCGAAGTACGGGTCGGCGATGTCGTGGACAATCAGGCCGATCAGGCCCGAGCTGGATTTGGCAAGGCCCTGGGCTTGCGCGTTGGGGATGTACCCCAGTGAGTCCGCCGCCTGGCGGACGCGCTCGGCAATGTCCTTGCCGGGGGTCCGCGCCGAGCCGTTCAGCACGCGGGACGCCGTGGCAGGCGAGACGCCGGCCAGGCGGGCAACCTCGGTAAGGGTACTAGCAGCCACAGCATCTCCTGGTGGTCGGGGCGGCCTCAAAAGGCTAAGGACATTATGACAGTTCAAACTACTTCCGGAAAGCGCTTGCCAAGCGGAACGGCGCGGTGCATCATGGAAACAGAGGGAATGCGCTTTCCCAATTCGTCTTGAGTACACCTTGCTCACTCACCGTGGAGGACACATGGGCTTCGAAACTAAAACGATCCGTATTGCCATGAACGGCATCACCGGCCGCATGGGCTACCGCCAGCACCTGCTGCGGTCCATTCTGCCCATCCGCGACGCCGGCGGCTTCACGCTGGAAGACGGCACCCGGGTCCAGGTGGAGCCCATCCTGGTGGGGCGCAACGAAGCCAAGATCCGCGAGCTGGCGGAGCAGCACAAGGTGTCCGAGTGGACCACGGACCTCGATGCCGTGATCAATGACCCCACGGTGGACGTCGTTTTCGACGCATCCATGACCAGCCTGCGGGCCGCGACGCTGAAGAAGGCCATGCTGGCGGGCAAGCACATCTTCACGGAAAAGCCGACGGCAGAAACCCTCGAGGAGGCCATTGAACTGGCCCGCATCGGCAAGGAAGCAGGCGTCACGGCCGGCGTTGTGCACGACAAGCTGTACCTCCCCGGCCTGGTCAAGCTCCGCCGGCTGGTGGATGAAGGCTTCTTCGGCCGGATCCTGTCAATCCGCGGAGAGTTCGGCTACTGGGTCTTCGAAGGCGACATCCAGGCTGCCCAGCGCCCGTCCTGGAACTACCGCAAGGAAGACGGCGGTGGAATGACCACCGACATGTTCTGCCACTGGAACTACGTGCTCGAAGGCATCATCGGCAAGGTCAAGAGCGTCAATGCCAAGACCGCCACCCACATTCCGGCACGCTGGGACGAAGCCGGCAAGGAGTACAAGGCCACGGCCGACGACGCCTCCTACGGCATCTTCGAACTCGTTACCCCGGCGGGCGACGAGGTCGTCGGCCAGATCAACTCCTCCTGGGCTGTCCGGGTATACCGCGACGAACTGGTGGAATTCCAGGTGGACGGCACCCACGGCTCGGCCGTCGCCGGCCTGAACAAGTGCGTCGCCCAGCAGCGGGCCCACACTCCCAAGCCCGTCTGGAACCCGGACCTTCCGGTGACGGAGTCATTCCGCGACCAGTGGCAGGAAGTACCCGCCAACGCCGACCTGGACAACGGCTTCAAGCTGCAGTGGGAGGAATTCCTGCGCGACGTCGTCGCCGGCCGCGAACACCGCTTTGGCCTGCTCTCCGCCGCCCGGGGTGTCCAGCTCGCCGAGCTGGGCCTGCAGTCCAACGACGAACGCCGCACCATCGACATCCCGGAGATCACGCTCTAATGACTTCCCTCATCCTTCCCTCCGAAGACGGCGGCACCAGGGAGTACCGGCTGCAGGGCGGCGCCACGTGGGCCCGCCCCACGGCACCCCTGACTGCACGTCGGGCGTACGCCGCCGCCCACGTCATCCCCGAGGTGCTCGCCGACAACACCCCGGGTGCCCCCGCGCGGCTGGACTGGGACGCCACGATGGCGTACCGCCATGAGCTGTGGTCCTACGGACTGGGCGTGGCCGACGCCATGGACACCGCCCAGCGGGGCATGGGCCTGGACTGGTCCGCCACCCAGCAGCTCATCAAGCGGACGGGGGTGGAAGCTGCCTCCGTGGTTTCGGCCGGCAATGCGGCCACCGCCGGCAAGTCCGTCCGCGACCTCGTCTCCTGCGGCGCGGGCACCGACCAGCTGGACATCGACGCCCTGACCCCCGGCGAAGCCGGCATCAAAGCCGTCCTGGAGGCCTACCGCGAGCAGATCGCCGTCGTCACCGAGGCCGGACCCAAGGTCATCCTCATGGCCTCCCGCGCCCTGGCAAGGGTGGCACGCGGCCCCGAAGACTACCTGAAGGTGTACTCCACCCTCCTGCAGGAAGTGGACCAGCCGGTCATCCTGCACTGGCTGGGCACCATGTTCGATCCCGCCCTCGCCGGCTACTGGGGGTCGGACGACGTTGCCACGGCCACCGAAACGTTCCTCGGCCTCATCAGGGACAACGCCGCCAAGGTGGACGGCGTCAAGGTCTCGCTGCTCGATGCCGGCCACGAGGTGGCCCTGCGGGCGTCCCTGCCCGAGGGCGTCCGGCTCTACACCGGCGACGACTTCAACTACCCGGAACTCATCGACGGCGATGGCAGCCACCACTCCGACGCCCTGCTGGGCATCTTCGCGGCAATCTACCCAGCCGCTTCGGTTGCCCTGCAGAACTACGACGCAGGCAACGCCGCCAAGGCCCGCGAAATCCTCGACTCCACCCGGGAACTGGGCAAGCACATCTTCAGCGCCCCCACGTTCTACTACAAGACGGGCATCGCGTTCATGTCCTGGCTCAACGGCAAGCAGCCCGGTTTCCAGATGGTGGGCGGCCTGCATTCGGGCCGCTCGGTCTGCCACCTGGCCAGGACCTTTGAGCTCGCGGACCAGGCCGGACTGCTGAAGGACCCAGCGCTGGCGGCCTTCCGGATGTCCGACTACCTGCGCATCAACGGGGTGGGCGTATGAGCGACTTCGCGCGCCTGTCCATCAACAGCGCCACCACCAAGAAGTGGACGCTCGCCCAGGTGGTGGAGGGGTGCGTGAACGCCGGCATTCCCTCGATCGGCCCGTGGCGGGACCGGGTGGAGGAAGCCGGCCTGGACAAAGCGGCCCGCCTGATCAAGGATGCCGGCCTGCGTGTATCCTCGCTGTGCCGCGGCGGGTTCCTCACCGCGGCTGACGCCGACGGCCAGGCGGCTGCGCTCGCGGACAACCGCGCGGCGATCCTTGAGGCCGTGGCCCTGGAGACCCGGGAACTGTTCCTGGTGGTCGGCGGCCTGGCCCTTGGGGAGAAGGACGTCGTGGCGGCGCGGCAGCGCGTTGCCGACCGGCTCGCCGACCTGGTCCCGTTCGCTGCGGAGCACGGCGTCCGCCTGGTGCTCGAACCGCTGCACCCGATGTATGCGGCCGACCGTGCCCTGATCTCCACGTTGGGGCAGGCGCTGGACCTCGCCGCGCCGTTCGATGCCTCAACCGTGGGAGTCGCCGTCGACACCTTCCATGTCTGGTGGGACCCGGAACTGAAGGCGCAGATCGTGCGCGCGGGCCGGGAAAACCGCATCGCCTCCTACCAGGTGTGCGACTTCAACATGCCCATCGCCGCGGACCCGCTGCTGTCCCGCGGGTACATGGGCGACGGCGTGGTGGACTTCGCCACGATCGGCACTTGGGTGCGTGACGCCGGCTACACCGGGGACATCGAGGTGGAAATCTTTAACCAGGAGATTTGGGACACGGATGGCAATGCCGTCCTGGCCACGGTCAAGGAGCGGTACGCGGAGCTCGTCCTTCCGTTCGCCTGACCGGATACAGACCGCGGGCTCCTGCCGACGCTTTCCGCAGGCAGGAGCCTGCGCCCCACATGGAAGGACCCGGACCGCCGCAAGCGGTCCGGGTCCTTCATGGTTTCGCGGACCGCCCTAGGCGTACGCCAAGGCGAACCTGCGGTAGCGGGCCAGCACACCGGCGTCGTCCGTTCCGCCGGGCAGCTCGACGGCGTCCGCGGACCAGGCGGGGAAATGCCCCGTGAGTGCGGCGGCGGCCTGGCGGGCCGCTCCGTCCGCAACATACTCGCCCGGGCGGGGAAACGTGACACGGGTTCCCAGCAGTCGCGCTGCGACGTCCTGCACGGCGTCGGACTGGGCGCCGCCGCCCACGAGGAGGATCCGCTGAGGGGCCACGCCTTGGTCCTGCAACGCCGCGAGACCGTCGGCCAGGGAACAGACCACGCCTTCGACGGCGGCGCGCGCCAGGTTGGCGGGGGTGTAGTTGGCCCGCGTGATGCCATGCAGGGTGCCGGTGGCGTCCGGGAGGTTGGGCGTCCGTTCCCCGTCGAAGTACGGGACCAGGGTCAGGCCTCCGGCGCCCGGTTCGGCGGAGAGTGCCAGCCTGTTGAACTCCGCCAGGTCGACGCCCAGCAGGGCGGCGGTGGCATCGAAAACGCGCGTGGCGTTCAACGTGCACACCAGCGGAAGGTAGTGCCCGGCTGCATCGGCGAACCCGGCCACCAGTCCCGACGCGTCTGCCGGCGCCGTGTCCGAGATGGCAAATACGGTTCCGGAGGTGCCCAGGGACATGACGACGTCGCCCAGTTCCGCGCCGGCGCCGAGCGCGGCGGCCGCGTTGTCGCCGGCACCGGCTCCGAGCAGGGAGCCTGCTGGGGTGCGGCCCGCCGGTTCCAGTGGCCCGAGGACCTTGGGGAGGGTTGGGACGTGTCCCAGCGCGGATGCCAGGACGTCCGGCAGGTACCGGCCCTCCGCCGACGAATAGTACCCGGTGCCCGAGGCATCAGAGCGGTCCGTTGCCAGTGCCGCCAGGCCCGCTGCGCCGCTGCCCGGCCCGTAACCCGCGAGCCGCCAGGTCAGCCAGTCGTGCGGGAGGCACACGGCCGCGACCTTGGCGGCGTTGTCCGGCTCGTTCTCCGCAAGCCAGCGCAGCTTGGTCACTGTCAGTGAGGCCACGGGGACGGTGCCGGTGGCGCCGGCCCAGTACCGGGCGCCGGCACCGGGGTCTCCGTTGCCGGCGCCGTTGATGAGCTCCACCGCTGCCCCGGCGCTGCGGGTGTCGTTCCACAGCAGTGCCGGACGGACCACTTCACCGTCTGCGTCGAGGCAGACCATGCCGTGCTGCTGGCCGCCGACGGAGATGGCCGCCACGTCATCCAGGCCACCCGCCTCGGCAATGGCTTTCTGCAGCGCCGTCCACCAGTGGTCCGGGTGGACCTCGGTGCCGTCGGGGTGGCCGGCGCGGCCCTGCCGGACCAGTTCTCCGGTGTCCGCGTCGCGGATGACAACTTTGCAGGACTGGGTTGAACTGTCGACCCCTGCGACGAGTGCCATGGCCTAGCGGGCGCCCAGGAGGTGTTCGATGGCGAGCTGGTTGAGGCGGACGAACGCGAAGGAGCGCTCGGCGGCCTTGTCGGCGTCGAAGTCCTCGAAGGAGGCGGTGTCGGCGAGCAGGTCCGCGGTGCTTTCGCCGGCGTTGAGCGTGGGTTCGCCGAGTTCGAAGACGCCGGAGGCCTTGAGCGCTTCCTGGACGTCGGGGTCGGCGCGGAAGGCGAGGGCACGCTCCTTGAGCAGCAGGTACATGGACATGTTGGCCTTCGCGGATTCCCAGACGCCGTCGTAGCCGTCGGTGCGGGAGGGCTTGTAATCGAAGTGGCGGGGGCCGTCGTACTTCGGTCCGCCTCCCGGGAAGCCGTTTTCGAGCAGGTCCACCGTGAAGAAGGCGCTGGTCAGGTCGCCGTGGCCGAAGACGAGGTCCTGGTCGTACTTGATGCCGCGCTGTCCGTTGAGGTCGATGTGGAAAAGCTTGCCGGCCCAGAGCGCCTGGGCGATGCCGTGGGTAAAGTTCAGCCCGGCCATCTGCTCGTGGCCGGTTTCCGGGTTCAGGCCCACGATGTCGCCGTGTTCCAGCTGGGCGATGAAGGCCAGGCCGTGTCCGACAGTGGGCAGGAAGATATCGCCGCGGGGTTCGTTGGGCTTGGGTTCCAGCGCAATCCGCAGGTTGTAGCCCTTGTCCTTGATGTAGCCCGCTGCCGTGTCCACGCCTTCCTTCATCCGGTCCAGCGCTGCGGCAAGGTCCTTGGATCCGTCGTATTCGCTGCCTTCGCGGCCGCCCCACATGACGAAGGTTTCGGCGCCGAGTTCCGCGGCGAGGTCGATGTTGCGCAAGACCTTGGAGAGGGCGAAGCGGCGGATGGAGCGGTCGTTCGAGGTAAAGCCGCCGTCCTTGAACACTGGGTGGCTGAACAAGTTGGTGGTGACCATCGGAACCTTCAGGCCGGTCTCTGCCAGGGCTGCGCGGAAGTTCTTGTGGATCAGCTCCCGTTCGGAGGCGGTGGCGTCAAAAGGGACCAGATCGTTGTCGTGGAACGTGATGCCGTAGGCGCCCAGTTCGCTGAGCCGGTGGACTGCTTCCACGGGATCCAGGGCGGCGCGGGTGGCCACGCCGAACGGGTCGGCGCCGGTCCAGCCGACGGTCCAAAGGCCAAAGGTGAACTTGTCAGCGGGGGTGGGGGAGTGAGTCATGATGCGTCCTTGCAATCGGGTGCTCCGCCGGATGCGAAGCTTTAGTTTATTGCCTGAACTATATGGGCGGACGTAGGGTGGGGTCAAGGGGTCCGGCGGACAGATGACGGCCGGGCCCATGTGCTGACGGAGGAGCTTTGTGATGGTGATGCCGGCGCCCGGCGTGGCGGGATCCGGGGGTTCGGCCCCTGGAAGCGTGGGTGACGTCCGGCGCAGCAACCTGGCCCTGGTGCTGGGGCGAATCGCCGAGTTCCCGCCGGGAGCCCATCCCAGCCGCGCCCAGCTGGCAGCCGCCACCGGCCTGACCAAGGCATCCGTGTCCAGCCTGGTACTGGATCTCCTCGATGCCGGCATCATCCGCGAGATCGGCTTCAATCCGCAGGGGCGCGGCCGGCCGGGTGTCGGGCTGGAACTGAACCCCGGCCGGGCAGTCATGGGGATGGAGGTCAATGTGGACTACATCTCCGCTGCAGTGGTTGACCTGGCCGGAAAAGTGCTGGTCCGTGAGGTGCAGGAACGCGATAACCGCAACAGCGTGGACGGTCCCGTCATGGCAGCGCTCGCCGTTTTGGCGGCCCGGGTACGGAGTGCGGCCGGGGAACGCGGGGTTGAGGTCCTGGGCGGCGGGCTCGCCGTGCCCGGGCTGGTGGACCCTGCTGCCGCGCGGGTGCTCACGGCACCCAACCTGGGCTGGGCCGGCGTCGACCTTGACCTTGGCGCCCTCCTGCCGGAGGCGCCGTTGGGGGTTGCCCTCTTCAACGAAGCCAACGCCGCCGCCCTGGCCGAGCTGCGGCACCGCCCCGATGGGGCATCGGATTTCCTCTTTGTCTCCGGCGAGGTGGGCGTCGGTGGCGGCCTGGTCATCGGATCTGAACTCTTCACGGGCCCCGGCGGCCACGCCGGCGAAGTGGGGCACATCGTGGTGGACCCCGACGGTGCACGTTGCTCGTGCGGCGGGACGGGCTGCCTGGAAACCGTGGCCGGCCAGGACGCCATCTTCGAGGCGGCCGGGATCGGATCCGTGGAACATTCGCGTTCGGCCGCCATGGCCAAGCTCCTCCAGGCGCTGGACGCACAGCAGCCGGGGGCGCTGGCCGCCGTCGAGCGTGCGGGGCGCTGCCTTGGCATCGCGCTCGCGTCAACAGCCCGGGTGGTCAATATTGCCTCCGTCGTCCTCGGCGGCCACTTCGCCGTCCTGGAACCATGGCTCCGCAGTCCGCTGCTCCAGAGCCTGCAAAAGTACGCTCCAGGCAGGTACGCGTCCGGCCAGGTCTCGGTTTCGGCCGTGGGGGAGTCGGGAGCGCTGCTGGGTGCCGCCGGCAGCGTCATCCGGTCGCTCGTCGAAGCGCCGCACAGGCTGCAGGCATAGCGGGGTAAACCGGAAGCGCCCCGGCCCGAAGACCGTTGCGCGGGCTGGGTGCCCGGGCTGCTGCGGGACTACTTCGGTTGGGAATCCAAGGTCCGGCTCATGCTGCGTAGCGGCGCCCGGGAGTCGGGTTCCTCAGGATCTGCCAAGGCTTGCCCCAGCATCTCCACAGATCAACGGTGTCCTCCGTGGCGCGCTGGCAGGCTTGTGCCGTCTCCCGGTATTACCGCCCGGCCCCAACCGAGGTACTCATGAAATTCTCTTCTTCCCGCACGTCCGCGATCACCCTCGCGCTGCTTCTCACCATGCTCTGCGGCCTCATGGCCGCCACCGCTTCCGTCGCCGCCCCGGTCCCCACGATCGTCCCGGCCGCGACCATCACCGACTCGTTCACCAAGCAGACCTTCGACCTGATTAACGCCGAACGCGCCAAGGTCGGGGCGCCGCCCTTCATCTGGAACCAGAAGATCGCCGATGTATCCCAGGATTGGGCCAACCACCTGGGCGTCGCCACTATGGACCCGAACTTCGACTTCGCCACCATCCACCGCACGGACGCCGGCGGCAACGAAATCCCTGCCGGGGCCACCTGGTATCGGGAAAACATCGGGTTTAACTTCAGCCCCGCCCAACTGGTCGACTGGTGGATGAACTCTCCCGGCCACAAGGCAGCCATGCTTGACCCGCGGGGCACGGACGCCGGCATCGGATACGTGGTTCCATCGAGCGGGCCCTACGCCGGCTGGCACCTGATGGTCTCCAACATGGCGGCCTACTCGACCACCCGGATCCCGTCATCCCCAGCTTCGGCCACTGCCCCAACGGCGACTTCCTATGCGGGGCATGTGCAAAGCATTGGTTGGCAGTCCAGCGTTTCGAACGGCGAAACCGCAGGCACTGTTGGGCAAGGGCTGAGGCTGGAAGCGCTCCGCTTTTCTACATCAGGACAAACGGTTCGAGCGCATGTCCAGAACATCGGCTGGCAAAATTACAGCACTGGAGCGACGACAATTGGTACTACCGGGTTGGGGCTTCGTATGGAAGCAATACAAATCAAATCCACAATTGCGGGTGAGGCGATCCGATGCCAAGCGCATGTTCAAAATATTGGCTGGATGCCCGAGGTTGGTGATGGTGAGGTTTGCGGAACCACCGGTCAGGGACTTCGCCTTGAAGCAGTGCGCTTCAGGGTAGTGGGACAGTAAAGATCTCATTGCCGAGCGAAAACACGAGCGGTCTGATCTACGTTTCCGCAGGTCAGACCGCTTTTATATGTGCCCCAGGAGGGAATCGAACCCCCGACCGGCGGATTAGAAGGCCGCTGCTCTATCCCCTGAGCTACTGAGGCATTGGGTTCCGGCCTGTACGCCGGCGCCTCGAAAAGTTTACCTTGCCGGAGCTGCCGGCGCTGTCATCCGTCACCCACTGTCCCTCCACAAAGGCGCCTGCACCCACGTTGTCCACATACACCAACGCGCCCCTCCTTCCGTCCGCCGTCCGGCGCAATGCTGGTCTTGCCTGCACAGGGCAGCACCATTGAGACAGGACGAAGAGATGAGCGAAACGATCACCATCCGGGGCTTCGTGGCCACCGAGATCACGAGTTCCACCACGCCGGGGGGAGTGGCCACGGCTTCTTTCCGCGTCGGTTCCACCAGCCGCCGTTTCGACCGGGAATCCAAAACCTGGCAGGACGGCCACACCAACTGGTTCACGGTCCAGGGCTACCGCCAGCTCGCGGGAACCCTTGGATGCAGTATCAGGAAAGGACAGCCCGTCATCGTGGTTGGCAAACTGAAGATCCGCACCTGGGAGAAGGACGGGCGCATCTACCATTCCACCGTCATCGACGCCGACACCGTGGGGCACGACCTGTCCTTGGGCTCGGCCAACTTCATCCGGACATCCTCACGGCCGGCGCTCTCGCTCGTGGAGCAACCACCGGCCCCCGATTCCGGCCCCCACCCGGGCTTGGACCAGCTCCCGGATGAGCCTGAGGACAGGGACGGCGAAAACCCGGACGATGAGGGCCATCTGTCAGTGGTCATCGAGGACAGTGATGGTGCCATGGCCTCGCTTGACCTCGAAACGGGGGAACTCGCAGAAGTCTAGGAACCACCCATCAGGCTTCAGCGCGTCCCATCAGGTCCCGGGCGGGCGGAGCGGCGGCACCCCCCGGCCGTCCACCGCCCGTCCGCTTACGGGGCCATGGCAGAATGGCACCATGCGGCACACCCTTTCCCACCGGCAGAACAACCGGGCCGGTGCAGCGCTGGCGTGCGCCGTTCTGGCCACACTCTTGACAGGGTGCGTTGCCGGTCCTCCATCGAACGAACCCACCATGGCCCAGCCCGGCAACCCGGCTCCGTCAGCTGCCGCCCAAGCCACGCAGGGACAGTCCGCCAGGCCACAGGCCCCGGCAGCCACTGGTGAAAACAGCGGCGGGGCGCTCGCGGACACCTCCGGAGCTTCGTCGGCGGCCGCCAACGCCGCGGCCACCGAGACGGTGAAGCGGACGGTCACCGACGCCCTGACCAAGCTGGCCGCAGGTGCCCCCAAACCCGCCACGGGGCAGGTAAGCGACGCCCTGACAGGAGCCGGCATTTCACCGGGCGTGCTCCAGGTCTCGCAAAGCCGCACGCCGACCGGGCTGGAAGCGGACGCCATCGAGGCGGCGGTGCTGCAAGGCAAGGACTGCGTGATCGGACAGGTCCGTGAAGGCGCCGTGACCGTCACCGTCCTGCCCGTCCTGCCCAGCGGGAAGTGCTTCGTCGGGTCCTGACCGATCCGAAAGATCCCTGCAAATGTGAGATCTGCCCGCCGACCCACTAGATTTGAGACCATGGCGGAATTTATCTACACAATGACCAAGGCCCGCAAAGCCGTTGGCGAAAAGCTCATCCTCGATGACGTAAGCATGTCCTTCTTCCCGGGCGCCAAGATCGGTGTTGTGGGCCCCAACGGTGCCGGTAAGTCCACCATTCTCAAGATCATGGCCGGGCTGGACACGCCCTCCAACGGTGAGGCCAGGCTCAGCCCCGGATACAGCGTGGGCATCCTGCTTCAGGAACCGCCGCTGAACGAGGAAAAGACCGTCCTGGGCAACGTCCAGGAAGGCGTTGGCGAGATCTACGGCAAGATCCAGCGCTTCAACGAGATCTCCGAGGAAATGGCCAACCCGGACGCCGATTACGACACCCTCCTCGAAGAGATGGGCAAACTGCAGGAAGCCATTGACGCCGCCGACGCCTGGGACCTCGACTCCCAGCTCGAGCAGGCCATGGATGCCCTCCGCTGCCCGCCGGCCGACGCCGACGTCACGAACCTTTCCGGTGGTGAGCGCCGCCGCGTGGCACTGTGCAAGCTCCTGCTGCAGAAGCCGGACCTGCTGCTCCTCGACGAGCCCACCAACCACCTGGACGCCGAAAGCGTGCTTTGGCTCGAGCAGCACCTTTCGAGCTACCCGGGCGCCGTCCTCGCCGTCACCCACGACCGGTACTTCCTCGACCACGTGGCCGAGTGGATCGCCGAGGTGGACCGCGGACACCTCTACCCCTACGAAGGCAACTACTCCACCTACCTGGAGAAGAAGCGCGCCCGCCTTGAGATCCAGGGCAAGAAGGACGCCAAGCAGGCCAAGCGCCTCGCGGAGGAACTGGACTGGGTCCGCTCCAACGCCAAGGGCCGCCAGACCAAGTCGAAGGCGCGTCTGGCCCGGTACGAGGAAATGGCTGCGGAGGCGGACCGCACCCGCAAGCTTGACTTCGAAGAAATCCAGATCCCGCCGGGACCCCGCCTCGGCGGCGTGGTGCTGGAGGCAAAGAACCTCCAGAAGGGCTTTGAGGACCGGACCCTCATCGACGGGCTGTCCTTCAGCCTGCCGCGGAACGGCATCGTGGGCGTCATCGGCCCCAACGGTGTTGGCAAGACCACGCTGTTCAAGACCATCGTGGGCCTGGAACCGCTCGACGGCGGCGACCTGAAGATCGGCGAGTCGGTCAAGATCTCCTACGCGGACCAGAGCCGCGGCGGCATCGATCCCAACAAGACCCTGTGGGAGGTTGTTTCCGACGGGCTGGACTTCATCCAGGTCGGCAACGTGGAGATGCCCTCCCGCGCCTACGTTGCAGCATTCGGCTTCAAGGGCCCGGACCAGCAGAAAAAGGCCGGCGTCCTGTCCGGTGGTGAACGGAACCGCCTGAACCTTGCCCTGACCCTGAAGCAGGGCGGCAACCTGCTGCTCCTCGACGAGCCCACCAACGACCTCGACGTCGAAACCCTCAGCAGCCTGGAAAACGCCCTGCTGGAGTTCCCCGGCTGCGCCGTCGTCGTCTCCCACGACCGGTGGTTCCTCGACCGGGTGGCCACCCACATCCTCGCCTACGAAGGTGACGAGGAAAACCCCTCGAAGTGGTACTGGTTCGAGGGCAACTTCGAATCCTACGAGGAGAACAAGGTGGAGCGCCTCGGACCCGACGCTGCCAAGCCGCACCGTGTGACCCACCGCCGCCTCACCCGCGACTAAACCGCGGGCCGACAAAGCGGCCTACCCACGCAGACATAAGGGCGGCACCCGAGAGGGTGCCGCCCTTATGTCGTCCAGGGATTCCCTATGACCCGGATTCGGGTGGTCCCGCCGTGTCGAGCGGGACCCGCACCATGCCCTCCTGGGCCACGGAGGCGACGTGCTGGCCTGCCCTGTTGAAGATCCTGCCGGTGGCCAGGCCGCGGGCACCCTGGGCGCTGGGCGACTCCTGGACGTACAGCAGCCAGTCGTCCACCCGGGCGGGACGGTGCCACCACATGGCATGGTCCAGGCTGGCAACGTTCATGCCGGGGGTGATCCAGCTCAGCCCGTGCCTCCGGAGGATTGACTCGAGCAGGGTGTAGTCGCTCGCATAGGCCAGGGCCGCCCGGTGCAGGTTGGGGTCGTCCGGCACGGGACCGAGGGTCTTCATCCAAACGGCGTTGCGCGCCTCGCGCGGTCCATTGGCCGAAACGTACAGGGCAGGGTCGACGTGCCGGATGTCGAAGGGCCGCTCATACGCCCAATGCCGCGCCACCGGATGGTCGAACTTGCCCAGCAGGTCCGCAGTGCTGGGAAGCGACTCCGGGTCCGGGATCCCGGCGGGCATGGCGGCAGCGTGCTCAATGCCCTCGGCTTCGACCTGGAAGGAAGCAATCATGGACAGGATCGGCACACCGTCCTGGTAGGCATGGACACGCCTGGCCGAAAACGACCTGCCGTCCCGCAACCGCTCCACACCGAACGTGATGGGCTTGTTGGCGTCGCCGGGCCGCAGGAAGTAACCGTGCATGGAATGGACCAGCCGGTCCGGATCAACCGTCCTGGTGGAAGCAACAAGCGACTGCGCCAGCACCTGGCCGCCGAAGACCCTGTGATGCGGCTGCCGCTGGGAGGGGCCAAGGAAAATGTCCTCGTCCGTCCGGGCGCCTTCGAGATCACCAAGGTCCAGCAGTTCGATCAGCGATGAGGTGGGATCGCCGCTGGGGGGCGCCAGCAGTCCGGCTTCGGCTTCAGTCATGGTCCGACTCTAGACGGCGGCCGCGGAACCACTCAACCTGCCCGCAGCCGGTAGTGTTCTTGTTGTGTCTGATCTCCTCACTTCATCCTTCCGTTTCGCCGATCCCAGGGATCTTGCGGACCTGAAGACGTTCGCCACCCGCGCCAAAGCAATTGACGACGGCGCCATCCGGCTCCAGGCCGCCGGTTCCGTCCTGGCGGCCTATGTGTGCGTCCTGCGGCCCCGGCTGCTCGGTGAATCGACCCCCACCATCCTGGGCCTGCGCACCATGGCGCTGGCGGAGCCGTCAGCGACAGACGTCACGGTGCCCCTGGCGGCCGTCCTGGACCGGCTTGCCCGCGCCGGCGGCTCCGACGTCGACCTGCCGGTTCCGCCCACCACCGTCACCGAATCCTGGACCGGGGTAGGCGCCCCGCGTGGGGGATGGGAGCCACTGGGCACCATCAGCGATGCCCGCCTCCGGGAGGCTGCCGAGTCGGGCATCGGCGAAGTGGCGGGCATCGTGCCGGACAAACCCGGCGCCCTGATCGTCAACAACGCCCGGGCTGCCGTGTGGGGACGCGAACTGGACCACTCCGGCCTGCCGGCCGGCGCAGCTTTCGCAGCGCTTGCCCTGGGGTTCCTCGCCGACGGCGAACAGGCACTCTACCGTGCCGGCCGCTGGTTCAGGCTCAGTGGTCCGCGCGGGCACGTCCTGGCGCGCACCGGCAGCGGCCTCCTGTAAACCAGGGCTGCTGACGGGCGGGCATCACGCGCCGGACGGACTGTTCACCATGGACAGGGCCGCACGCTCCATGTACTCCCACAGTGTTCCCTCATAGAGCGGCGGCAGGTCCAGGGCGTCCACTGCCGCGCGCATGTGGAACAGCCACCGGTCCTTTGCCTCGGGCGTGACTTTGAAGGGCATGTGCCGCATCCGCAGCCGCGGATGCCCGCGCTCCTCACCGTAGGTTGTGGGTCCGCCCCAGTACTGCTCAAGGAACATCAGGAACCGGCGCTTAGCCGGAGCCAGGTCTTCCTCCGGGTACATCGGCCGAAGCAGCGGATCGGCGGCGACGCCGTCGTAGAAGACATCAATGAGCTTCACGAACGTCTCATGGCCGCCCACGGCATCGTAGAAACTGTCGGTGTACGCCGGCTGGCTGAAGGGGTCGTTCTGCATCAGCTGGGGCCGCTGCGGCTGGAGGGGGCCCGGGACGCCGGGGCGCGGCTCGATGGGAAGCGTCATGCTACTCGCCGGCTTTCTGGTCCGTCTTTGGGGTATCGGCGTGGGCGGAGGCCTGGTCGGTGGTGCCGTCCCCGGACTCATGCAGCGGAAGGTAACGGCCCTGCGACCGGTTCCCCACGCGCAGGATCTCGCCGTTGCGCAGGTACCAGATGGCGCCGTCATCGGAGCGGACCCGCGTGATCCGGAGCCCCATGGACTCCACGACACCCACCACCTCGCTGGTTTCGATGACGTCGCCGATGCCGTACTGGTCCTCGATGGTGATGAAGATCCCGGCCAGGAAGTCGCGGATGAGCTGCTGGGCGCCAAAGCCGATGGCCACACCCAGGATTCCCACGCTGGTCAGCAGCGGAGCGATGTTGATGTCCAGGTTCTGCAGGACATACATGCCGGTGATGACTGCCACCAGGACCCCGACGATGCTGTTCAGCAGCGACCCGATGGTTTCCGCCCGCTGGACGCGCCGTTCGTGGTCCAGGGCCCTGAAGGCAGGCGCCGCCCACTTGAACGTTGGTTTCTTGAAGAAGTTGCTTCCGGACGCCACCCGCTTGGTGATGCGCGAGATGATGAAGGTGGCAACAAGCCAGACACCGACACCGACGCCGAGGCTGATCACAATGCCCGGAACGCTGACGCCGCCGGGCTGGCTGGATACCGGGGGAATGATGGACAACATACTGACCATGGGGGGAAATAGCTCCTTGGGGGTTTGCGCTGTTCTCTTTCAACCCTAGCGCCGTAGCGTGGAGCAATGCGCATCCTCATCCTGGGCGGTACGGCCTTCCTGTCCAGGCACATTGCCGTGCAGGCGTTGGCCGCGGGACACGAGGTCACCTGCCTGGCCCGGGGGACCGCGGGTGCGCCGCCGCGGGGCACGGCATGGGTGCAGGCGGACCGGTCCGCCGGCGCTGCGGCATATGCCCAGGTGGAAGGCGAGTGGGATGCAGTGATCGAGGTGGCGCGGGACCCCGGACCTGCCCGCGACGCACTCAAGGCGCTGGCCGCCCGGACGGGGCACTGGACCTTCGTTTCCAGCTGCTCGGCCTACGCGGACCATTCGGTTCCGGGGGCGGCGGAGGACGCACCCCTCCTGCCTCCGCTCGCTCCGGGGATCCCGTCCGCGCCGGAAAACTATGGAGAGTCCAAAGTGGCCATCGAGGCGGCCACCCTTGAGGCGACTGCCGGGAACGCCCATCTGTGCCGCGCCGGCCTGATCAGCGGCCCCGGCGACCCGTCCGACCGCTACGGCTACTGGCCTGCGGGCTTCGCCCGTAACCAGGAGCCCGTGCTGGTCCCGGATATTGCCGCCCATCCCACCCAGGCCATCGACGTCCGGGACCTGGCCGCCTGGATCCTGGCCGCGGCCGGACAGGGCACCACCGGTGCTTTGAACGCCTGCGGGGAAGAGGTATCCTTCGGCGCCCTGATGGATGGCTGCCGGGAAACAGCAGGCCAGCATGGCGCCCCGGTCCCTGCCGACGAAGCGTGGCTGGTGGCGCAGGGGATCAACTACTGGTCAGGTCCGGACTCCCTGCCGCTCTGGCTCCCGCCCGGGCATGAGGGTTTCATGGCCCGGAGCAACCAGGCCGCCAGGGCCGCAGGAATGGTGCTGCGGCCCTGGCGGGAAACCCTGGCGGACACCTTGGCCGACGAACGCGCCCGGGGGCTGGACCGGCCCCGCAAGGCCGGCCTGTCGCCGGCGGTGGAGCAGCGGCTGATCGCTATGCTCCACCAAGGCGGTGCCTAGCCTGCCACCGTAACGGGCTGGTGCCTCACCGGGAAGTTCACGCTCCGGGCAATGAAGCACACCTGGTTCGCCTCATGGTGCAGTCCGGCGGCCAGCTCAAGCTGGCCGGCGTCGGCCACGGTGACCCTGGGGTGCAGTGTCACCTCTTCGAACTGGCCGCTGCCGTCGCGGTTGAGCCGCATCAGCCCGGAGGCCTCGTCCCGGTAGTCCGTGACCACCACGCCATGCTTGACGGCCACGTGCAGGTAGGACAGCATGTGGCACTGCGCCAGGGCCGCCAGGAGGAGCTGTTCGGGGTTGTACCGCTCCCGGTCCCCGTGGAACGTCGGGTCCGCCGAGCCCTTCAACACCGGAAGGCCCGGGATGAGCACGTCATGGTCCCGCGAGTAGCTCCGGTACGACGACGTGCCGCCACCCCGGTTGCCGGTCCACTGGACCGTCAGCGTGTAGGAGTGTTCGCCGATGCTCACCCCGCGCTGCCGTCCGGCAGGACGTCGGCGGCGCGGGCGCGCAGGGCCCGGGCCACGCCGTCGCGGTTTTCCAGCATCATCCGCCGCAGCGCGGCGCTTTCCGCGGGCAGCGACGCCAGGAAGGCGTCGGTCTGGTCGATGGTGGCCTGCGTGGTCAGCAGCGCCGGGTAGAGGCCGACGACGATCTGCTGGGCGAGTGCGTGGGTCCGGGTCGCCACGATGGCCGGCACCGCCGCGAAATACTTCTCCGCGTACGGCTCCAGCAGCGACCGGTCCCGGACCCGCATGAAGCCCGCCACGGCCGATCCCTGCAGGGCGTTGGACAGTTCACCCTTGACCACGATCGACTCCCAGACGGCCGCTTTGGCCTCCGCCGTGGGGAGCGCGGCCTTTGCCAACGCCGCTGCGTTCTGGCCGCTGGACGTGTTGTCCCGCTCCAGTTCGGCGTCGATGCCGTCCTGGCCCATCCGGCCGCCGGCCACCAAGGATGCCACGAGCTCCACCGGAGGTCCTGGTCGACGGCCAGCCCGTCCAGGACCGCTGAGCCGTCCAGCAGGGCCGCCACGCGGTCGAGCTGGGACGCGCTGCCGGCAAGGAGGGCAAAGGACTTCACGAACTGCAGCTGCGCGTCGGAGCCGCCGGGGACTTCCGATGCCAGCTCCCACAACCTGTCTGCGGCTGCCACCATGGTGGCTTCGCGGTGTTCTTCCGCCACGTAGAAATTCAGGGTGGTGGCCAGCTGGCGGAGCTGGACCAGGATGACGGACGAATCGGTCTCCGCGGCCACATTGGCCAGGATCAGCTCCACGTACTTCCGTGCCGGGGCCTGGCCGTCCCGGGCCGCATCCCATGCCGAGTTCCAGACGAGGGTGCGGGGCAGGCTGGCCTCGAAGTCCTTGAGGTGTGCAGTGGCGGTGGCCAGGGATTTCGGGTCCAGCCGCACCTTGGCGTAGGCGAGGTCATCGTCGTTGACGAGGATCAGGTCCGGCCGCGCCAGGCCGGCCACGCCCGCCACCTCCGTGCGTTCGCCGTCGACATCCAGTTCCTCGCGGTGCACCCGCTCCAGCTTTCCGGCGTCGTTGAGGTTGTAGAACCCCACGGCAAGGCGGTGCGGCCGGAGGGTGGGCCACTCCGGAACGGCGGACTGCACGATCGCCAGGGACTTCAGCGTCCCGTTCTGGTCCACGTCCAGCTCGGGGGTGAGGGTGTTCACGCCCGCGGTCTCCAGCCACTGCCGGCCCCAGCCGTCAAGGTCGCGTCCGCTGGCCTTCTCCAGCTCCACCAGCAGGTCGCGCAGCTCGGTGTTGCGCCAGGAGTGCTTGGCGAAGTACTCCCGGACGCCGGCCATGAACTGTTCAGGACCCACCCAGGCCACCAGCTGCCGGAGCACCGAGGCGCCCTTGGCGTAAGTAATGCCGTCGAAGTTGACCTCGACATCCTGCAGGTCGTTGATCTCCGCGAAGATGGGGTGTGTGGTGGGCAGCTGGTCCTGGCGGTAGGCCCATGACTTCTCCACCGACGCGAACGTGGTCCAGGCGCTGGTGAAGGACGTGGCCTCCACCGCGGCCAGGTGGGACATGTACTCCGCAAAGGACTCGTTGAGCCAGAGGTCGTTCCACCACCGCATGGTCACCAGGTCCCCGAACCACATGTGGGCCAGCTCGTGGAGCACCGTGATGGCGCGCCGCTCGATCTGCGCGCCGGTGACCTTGCTGCGGAAGACGTAGCCCTCCAGGATGGTCACCGCGCCGGCGTTCTCCATGGCGCCGGCATTGAATTCCGGCACGAACAGCTGATCGTACTTCTCGAACGGGTAGGGGCAGCCGAACTGTGCTTCGAAGAACCCGAAGCCCTGCCGGGTCAGTTCGAAGATGTTCTCCGCGTCCAGGTACTGCATGAGCGACTTCCGCGCGAACACGCCCAGCGGGATGACGCGTCCGTCCGAGCTGGCCACCTCGCTGCGGACGGACTGGTACGGTCCGGCGATCAGCGCGGTGACGTAGGACGACAGGCGCGGGGTCGGCGCAAATGCCCATACCGACCTGGCTCCGCCGTCCTCCGCGGGCGGGGCCTGCACCGGCTCCGGGGTGGGTGAATTGGAGACCACATCCCAGTGCGAGGGTGCCGTGACCGTAAACGCGAAGGTTGCCTTCAAGTCGGGCTGTTCGAACACGGTGAACATGCGGCGCGAATCCGGAACCTCGAACTGCGTGTACAGGTAGACCTCGTTGTCCACCGGATCCACGAACCGGTGCAGGCCTTCGCCGGTGTTCATGTAGGGCATGTCGGCCACAACGGTCAGCTCGTTGTGCTCCTCCAGTCCGGGCAGTTGGATCCGCACGCCGTCGGACACGGTTGCGGGATCCAGGACGCGGCCGTTCAGCGTCACGCTGTGCACGGTCCGGGTCACGGCATCAATGAAGCTGGACGAGCCCGGCACGGCCGTGAACTTCACGGTGGTGGTGCTGCCGAAGACCTCTCCGCCCCGGGTCAGGTCGAGGCTGACATCGTAGGACTCGGCGGTGATCAGTTCGGCGCGCTCACGGGCTTCGGCGCGCGTCAGGTTCATACCTGGCAAAGGAGGACCTCCAGAGAAGTTTCGGTTGCCGGCCGGTGGTCCCGGTTCCGGCACTCTGCTGCATTCTTTCATCCTTGCAGTCCTTGGCAAGTTGCCCGGGTCACAGCTTGCCCGGGTCACAGCGCGCCGCGGCCCCGGCCGCGTGATTTCCGACCGGGTTGCGGGGGTAGCGTTGGATGCATGGGAAAGCTGCTGGATTCGGTGGATGCCAAGGCGCTGCGCTTTGCCCTCGGGTTCCCCGTTGCGCTCGCCGCCGCCTTCGCCTTCTGCGCCTGGCTGCTCCGGCCTGACCTTCCGGACCCGCTCGCGGTGCGCTGGACGGCCGACGGCGGTGCCGCCTTCGCCCCGTTCGGCGCCTATGTGGGCGCAGGGGCCGCGGCCATTGTGGTTGCCGGCTGGGCGGTCCTGCTGCAGGCGGTGCCCCTGGGCAGGCCCGTGCTGATGCGCAGGATCATGATGGGTACCGGTTTCTTCCTCAGCCTCTTCATCACCTCGGCCCTTGCGGCAGGCCTCATCGGCCAGGTGGGGCTCGCTGACGCCCGGCAGTCACGCGTGGACATGACCGTCCTGGCACTCGGGAGTGGCGCTGCCGTTTCCCTGGGCGTCACCATGGCCATGGTCTACAAGGCTGACCGGCAGTGGTCCCCGGACGACGACCGCGCCCTGCAGACCGCCATCGCCAGGGAAACGGACCCGGATCTCGCCCTGGACACCATCCGGTTGTGGGTGCACGCCCGGAAGTCGGTTTTCGTCATGATCGGCATCGCCACGCTGTTCCCGGCGGCGCTGCTCGCCGTCGTCGTGCCGTGGCTCGGGATCCTGCTGGTCCTCCTGGCCGCTGTCAGCACGGCGTTCCTGTTCGCCCGCGTCAAAGCTGACCGCGGCGGCCTGAAGGTCCTGCTTGCCGGAGTGGTGCCAGTCATGGATGTCCCCGCCGGCGCCATTTCGGCCGCCAGCGCAGCGGAGGTGCGGGCCGCTGACTACGGCGGGTGGGGCTACCGGCACCATCGCGGCACCGCGGCGATGCTGGTCAGCAGCGGGCCCGCGGTCGTCGTGCGCAAGACGGACGGCCAGCGCCTGGCCGTGAGCGGCGGCACCCAGGCCTCTGCGGCACGGCTGGCCGATGTCCTCACCAGGGTTGCGGCCAGGGCACGGCGCGCGGGCGGGCCGCCGGCAGCTGGGCAGCCCGGGCCGTGACCCCTGGGCAGTCCTAGTATCCTTATCCGTGTTGTTCCGGCCCCACCCGGCCGGCCGCCAGCCCACCGAACCGAACGGATCTTGCTCGTGACAACTTCCCCTGCCTTCCCGCGGGTCCACATCGCCACCGACCACGCCGGCATGGAGCTCAGCGCCCACCTGGTGTCCCACCTGACGGGCAAGGGGTACGAGGTGGTGGACCACGGGCCCAAGGTCTACGACGCCCAGGACGACTACCCCTCCTTCTGCATCAACGCCGCTTTGGCCGTCGTCGCCGACCAGCAGGCAGGCGTGCACGCCCTGGGCATCGTGCTGGGCGGTTCCGGAAACGGTGAGCAGATTGCCGCGAACAAGGTCAAAGGCGTACGTGCCGCCCTGGCATGGAACCTTTCCACCGCCACCCTCGCCCGCGAGCACAACGACGCGAACGTCGTTGCGGTGGGCGGCCGCCAGCACTCGGTGGAAGAAGCCACCGAACTGATTGAGGCCTTCCTTGCCGAGCCGTTCAGCAACGATGAGCGCCATGTCCGCCGGATCGGCAAGATCGCAGCCTACGAGGCCACGGGCGAGGTCATCGAGTAGTGCCTGAGGGACATTCGGTCCGCAGGCTCGCCCGGCAGTTCGGAGACGTCTTCCTTGGCGAAACCCTGGCCGTTTCCAGCCCCCAGGGCAGGTTCGCCGGGGAGCGGCCCTGCTTGACGGGCACGCCCTCGTCGCCGCCGAGGCACACGGCAAGCACCTGTTCCTGCACTTTGACAACGCGTTGGTGCTGCACGTCCACCTCGGCCTGTACGGCGCCTGGAGCTTCGGCGGCGACCGCACCTTCGCCGGCGCCTCCAGTATTGGCGCACCCCGCCGGGTGGGGGAGCGGGAAGCCTTCTCCAGCGGCGACGACGACGGCGGTGCAGCGTACGCGGGTCCGCCACCCCCGGTGGGGGCCGTACGGGTCCGGCTGGCAGGGGGCCACGGCTGGGCGGATCTGCGCGGGGCAACCACCTGCGAAACCATCACCGGCGCGGAGGCGGACGCCGTCCTGGCCCGGCTCGGACCGGATCCGCTGCGGAACCTCCGGGGCGACGCGGGCCGGTTCTCTGCGAACCTTCGGGCCCGGAAGACACCGCTCGCCGCGCTGCTCATGGACCAGAAGATCATTGCCGGGGTAGGCAACGTCTACCGCGCCGAAGTACTGTTCCGGCGCCGGCTGGATCCGTGGCTTCCCGGCGGCGCCCTCCCGGACAGCGATGCCCGGAAGCTGTGGCGGGACGTCGTCGCCGTCATGGCCGACGGCGTCGCCGACGGACGGATCATCACCACGCCGCCGAAGTACTGGACCCTCAATGGGACCACCGCCGCCAAGGCCGCTGCAGCCGGGAATCCTGTGCCGCCCAAGGGTGCGCACTTCCCCGCCCGCGAGGACGTCCACTTCGTCTACAAGCGGCAGGGCCTGCCGTGCAGGGTGTGCCGGACAACCGTGCTCGTCACCGACCTCGTCGGCCGAAACCTGTACTGGTGCCCCTCCTGCCAGCAGCCGGGGGAGTAGGAGAAACGAAGAAGGCCCCTCCGTGGAGGGGCCTTCTTGTGTGTCCGTGGAGGGGACGACGGGAATCGAACCCGCGTAATCAGTTTGGAAGACTGAGGCTTTACCATTAAGCTACGTCCCCGAAGGAAGATCCGTTTTCGCGGAAACTTCGGGCTGGCTGTTCAAGCCGGATACAACTAAACCTAATCGATGGCCTACGTGTCAAATGTGCATTCGCGACGCGTATCACCGTAGACTTGCCTGTGCACTTACGGGGTGTAGCTCAGCTTGGCTAGAGCGCCTGCTTTGGGAGCAGGAAGTCGCAGGTTCAAATCCTGTCACCCCGACTCTGCGGCCAGGACCAGCAGGCCTGGACATCCAATGCGTTATGCAGAAACCCATCCCACAACCCAGGAGTACTTAGACCGTGAAGAGCGCTGTCGAGAACCTCACCCCCACGCGGGTCAAGCTCAATGTTGAGGTCCCCTTTGAGGAACTGAAGCCCAGCATCGACTCGGCCTACAAGACCGTTGCCTCGCAGATCCAGGTTCCCGGGTTCCGCAAGGGCAAGGTTCCCGCCAAGCTCATCGACCAGCGCGTCGGCCGCGGCTACGTCCTGGAAACCGCCATCAACGATGGCCTCAACGGCTGGTACCAGGCTGCCGTGCAGGAATCCGGCATCCGCCCCCTGAGCCGTCCCGAGGTGGAGATCACCGAGGTGCCCGATCCCTCCGCAACCGACGGCGGCCTCAAGTTCGCCGCCGAAGTTGACGTCCGCCCCGAAATCGAACTCCCGGACTACGCCGGCATCGAGGTCCAGGTGGCCGCCGCCGAATCCTCCGAGGCCGACGTCGACAAGGCCCTCGACGAGCTGCGCGGCCGTTTTGGCACGCTCAAGTCCGTTGACCGTCCGGCCGCCGACGGCGACTTCCTGACCATCGACATCACCGCCACGATCGACGGCGAAGAGGTTGACTCCGCTGCCGGCCTGTCCTACCAGGTGGGTGCCGGCACCATGCTCGAGGGCATGGACGAGGCCGTCACCGGACTCAGCGCAGATGAGGACGCCATCTTCGACACCACCCTGGTGGGTGGCGACCACGCCGGCGAAGCCGCCCAGGTCAAGGTCGTCGTGAAGGCCGTCAAGGAACGCGAACTGCCGGAAGCGAACGATGACTTCGCCCAGCTCGCCTCCGAATTCGACACCCTTGCCGAGCTCCGCGAGGACCTCGCCAAGCAGGCTGCCGACTCCAAGATCGTCGAGCAGGGCGTCGAAGCCCGCGACAAGGTCCTCGACAAGCTCGTCGAGCTGGTTGAGGTTCCCGTTCCCGACTCGGTGGTCGAAGAGCAGCTTGAAGCCCACTTCCAGGAGGGCAACGGCCACGGAGACGGCGAACACGACACCGAAGAGCACCGCGAAGAGGTCCGCGCCAACACGGCCCGCGCCTTCCAGAACGAAATCATCCTCGACGCCATCGCGGAGAAGGAAGAAGTCAACGTCAGCCAGAGCGAGCTGATCGACTACATCGTCACCACCGCCAGCCAGTACGGCATGGACCCCAACCAGTTCGCCCAGATCATCGATCAGAGCGGCCAGGTCCCCATGATGGTCTCCGAGGTCCGCCGCCGCAAGGCACTGGCCGTCGTCCTTGGCCAGGCCACCGTGACCGACACCGAGGGCAACGCAGTCGACCTGAGCGACTTTGTCCGCCCCGGCGGCGAGGAAGTTCCCGCCGAGGAAGCCCCGGCTGAAGCTGACGCCACCGAAGCTGTGGAAACCGAAACTGCCGAGGCAGAGGAAACCACTGCCGAGGCCAAGGCATAGCCTTTCCCAGCAGCAGCGAACGGCCCCTGGATCCTTCCGATCCGGGGGCCGTTCGCGTTGGGCCGAAAACCGGAGCGGGCGCTGTCCGCCGATCGTGCGCCGTCAGCGAACAGCAGTCAGTGCGCGAACAAATCGTCCGGGAAACCGGTTAGTGTCCAAGTAGTGATTTTCAGTGATGTCACCGTCACCAGTGAGAGGTAAATAAACATGTCACAGCACTCAGAGGCCCCCCGGATGGCGACCGTCGATCCTGCAGTCCAGGACAACTACATTTACAACCGCCTCCTCAAGGAGCGGATCATCTGGCTGGGCTCGGAGGTGCGTGACGATAACGCCAACGCCATCTGCTCGCAGCTGCTGCTGTTGTCCGCGGAGAATCCTGAAAAGGACATCTACCTCTACATCAACTCGCCGGGCGGTTCCGTGACGGCAGGCATGGCCATCTACGACACCATGCAGTTCATTCCCAACGACGTCGTCACCGTGGCCACCGGCCTGGCCGCCTCCATGGGCCAGTTCCTGCTGTCCTCCGGCACCAAGGGCAAGCGCTACGCCACGCCGAACGCACGCGTGCTGATGCACCAGCCCTCCGGCGGCATCGGCGGCACCGCCTCGGACATCAAGATCCAGGCCGAGCTCATCCTGCACATGAAGAAGGTCATGGCGGAACTGACTGCCGAGCAGACGGGCCAGACCGTGGAGACCATCCTCAAGGACAACGACCGCGACAAGTGGTTCACCGCCACCGAAGCCCTTGAATACGGTTTCTTCGACAAGATCGCCGCGCACGCCGGGTCGGTTTCCGGCGGCGGCGGAACGTCCAACGGATCTTCCGGCGAATCAGCCGCGCAGAACTAACCGGCATCCAGAACCCCTTCGATCAGGAGTAAACACAATGAACTACAACTTTGGGTGGTCCGCCGGGAATCTTCCGTCCAGCCGCTACGTCCTGCCACAGTTCGAGGAACGCACGCCCTACGGCTTCAAGCGCCAGGACCCCTACACGAAGCTCTTCGAGGACCGCATCATCTTCCTCGGCGTGCAGGTGGACGACGCATCTGCCGACGACATCATGGCCCAGCTGCTGGTCCTGGAGTCCACCGATCCGGACCGCGACATCACCCTGTACATCAACTCTCCCGGTGGCTCATTCACGGCCATGACTGCCATCTACGACACCATGCAGTACATCCGGCCCGAGATCCAGACGGTCTGCCTGGGCCAGGCCGCCAGTGCGGCCGCCGTTCTGCTGGCCGCCGGTACTCCCGGCAAGCGGCTGGCACTGCCCAACGCCCGCGTCCTGATCCACCAGCCGGCGCTCTCCGGCGGCCAGGGCGGCCAGGCTTCCGACCTGGAGATCCAGGCGGCAGAGGTCATGCGGATGCGCTCCTGGCTGGAGGACACCTTGGCCCACCACTCCGGACGCACATCGGAGCAGGTCAACAACGATATCGAGCGCGACAAGATTCTCACGGCCGCTGAAGCGCAGGCCTACGGCCTGATCGACCAGGTGCTTGATTCCCGCAAGATCAAACCGCAGGCGATCACGCGGTAGCAGTGCCAACAGCCGGTGCGGCCATGTTCATTTGGCCGCACCGGCCTTTTCATTCCACCCTTGGCGTCCAATGTGACCTAGAGTGGAAGATGTCACAAACCGGTCCCCGCTGGCCGGAAGATATTTTTCAGCAACGGCGCAGGGCTGCCTGGCAGCAGGATACTAAGGGGTTCACATATGGCTCGGATTGGCGAGAGCACTGATCTGCTGAAGTGCTCTTTCTGCGGAAAGAGCCAAAAGCAGGTCCGGAAGCTCATTGCCGGGCCCGGTGTCTACATCTGCGATGAATGCATCGAGTTGTGCAACGAAATCATTGAAGAGGAACTCGCTGAAGTCGCAGACCTGGGCAGCTTCGAACTTCCAAAACCGCGGGAGATCTTCGACTTCCTGCAGGAATACGTCATAGGCCAGGAGCCCGCCAAGCGTTCCCTCGCCGTCGCGGTCTACAACCACTACAAGCGCATCCAGGCCGGGCACGCGCCCAAGTCCGGGAGCCTCGGCGACGCCGGGCACCATGACGACGTCGAGATCGCCAAATCCAACATCCTCCTGATCGGTCCCACCGGTTGCGGCAAGACTTACCTCGCGCAAACCCTGGCCAGGCGCCTGAACGTCCCGTTCGCCGTGGCAGACGCCACCGCCCTGACGGAGGCCGGCTACGTCGGCGAAGATGTCGAGAACATCCTGCTTAAGCTCATCCAGGCTGCGGACTACGACGTCAAGAAGGCCGAGCAGGGCATCATCTACATCGATGAGATCGACAAGATCTCGCGGAAGAGCGAAAACCCTTCCATCACCCGGGACGTGTCCGGCGAGGGTGTCCAGCAGGCACTCCTGAAAATCCTGGAAGGCACGGTGGCGTCGGTGCCGCCGCAGGGCGGCCGGAAGCATCCGCACCAGGAATTCATCCAGATCGACACCACGAACGTCCTGTTCATCGTGGCCGGTGCCTTCGCCGGGCTGGAAGAGATCATCGGCTCCCGCTCCGGGCGCAAGGGCATCGGGTTCGGCGCCCCGCTCAACGAGGCCAGCAAGAAGGTCGACTCCTACGGCGAAGTCATGCCCGAGGACCTGCTGAAGTTTGGCCTGATCCCCGAATTCATCGGCAGGCTTCCTGTGATCACCACCGTCTCCAACCTTGACCGCGACGCCCTGATCCAGATCCTGTCCACGCCAAAGAATGCCCTGGTGAAGCAGTACCAGAAGATGTTCCAGATTGATGGCGTGGAACTGGTGTTCGACGACACCGCCCTGGACGCTATCGCGGAGCAGGCCCTTGAGCGAGGCACCGGTGCCCGCGGCCTCCGCGCCATCCTGGAGGAAGTCCTGCTTCCGGTGATGTTCGACCTGCCAAGCCGCGAGGATGTCGCCAGCGTGGTCATCACCGAAGACGTGGTGCTGCGGGGCGCCGAACCCACCCTGATTCCGCACGCGGCCAAGCGCCGCAAGTCTGCCTGACCGAGAGGATTTTCGTGACTGCACCCGCCAAGAACAAAGCCGACTTCTGGTTCGACCCCCTCTGCCCGTTCGCGTGGATTACGTCCCGCTGGATTGGCGAGGTGGAGGCCGTCCGTGACATCGAGACCGAATGGCACGTCATGAGCCTGGCCGTCCTGAACGAGGGCCGCGATCTTGAGCCGGCCTACCGGGAATCCATGGACAACGCCTGGGGTATGGTCCGTGTGATCATTGCGGCTCGGGAAGGGCATGGCCCCGAGGTGATCAAGCCGCTCTACGACGCCATGGGAACCCTGATCCACGAGCGTGGGGAGAAGGACCGGTCGGAGGTCATTGCCAAGGCCCTCGCCGAATGCGGCCTCCCCGAGTCCCTCGCCGACGCGGCCGCCAGTGACGCTTTTGACGCTGAGCTGCGGGCCAGCCACGAGGAAGGTATCTCCCTGGTGGGCCAGGACGTTGGTACGCCGGTGGTGGCCTTCAACGGAACAGCCTTTTTCGGCCCCGTCCTCACCCGCATTCCGCGCGGCGAGGTTGCCGGGCAGCTGTGGGATGCGACCACCGCGATCGCCGGCTACCCCCACTTCTTCGAGCTGAAGCGAAGCCGCACTGAGAGCCCGGAGTTCAACTAGAACGCTGGTCGACTGCACGTGCAAGGGCCCCGGGGAACTACATGACAGTAGTTCCCCGGGGCCCTTGCACGTGGCCCGGCGCGGGAGAACAATGGTTCTTACCCACTTCGAAAGAAGCGGGACGCAGGAACCAAAGATTCAGTGATATGCAATTTCGACGCAGCCATCGGCAAAGTCGAATGCAAGCTGCCAGTGACGGAGCAGTAAGACCTGGAAACTCAGCGGATCCTGCCAGACCATTGGAAAAGCGTCACCAGATGGCCGAAAGTCGAAGCCCCACCAACGGCAAAACGCTGATGGGGCTTCCCCTTTGCCCTGGAACGGGCGCGGCCGGACGAGGCCGGGTGTCAGGCCTTGGCGGGCTCGTCGCTCGCGGCGAGGGCAACATTGGTGACCGCAAGATCCCCGTCACCCACCACCAGGGTAATTTCTCGGGCGTTTGATGCCGCCTTCAAATCCGCCAGCCCGGCCCGCAGCTGTGCTGTGAGGGCCTCCGTTGCGGTGATCGTGGCGGACAGCACCTCGGTCCGCTGCTTGACCTTCGCCTCGGATTTGGCCTTGCGGACGCCGCTGAGGGCAATCCCCACCGTGGCCAGCATGGTGGTGTCACCGCCGGGAATCTCCAGCGCTGACGGCCATGCGGCGCGGTGGACCGATCCGCTGCGCCACCAGCTCCAGACTTCTTCCGTGGCGAACGGAAGGAAGGGGGCAAAGAGCCGCAGGAGGGCGTCCAGGGTGGTTGCCAGGGCGGCCAGCACCGATGCCTGCTCTGATTCGCCGGCGGCACCGTAGGCGCGGTCCTTGATCAGTTCCACATAATCGTCCGTGAACTGCCAGAAGAACGATTCCGTGAGCTGCAGGGCCCGGGCATAGTCGTAGTTTTCAAACGCCTTGGTGGACTGGGCGACGACGTCGGCAAGTTGTGCCAGCAGGGCGCGGTCCAGGGGGTTGGTCAACACCGAAAGATCGTCCGAGAGGACGGAGTTTTCGGTGGCACCCAGGTTCAGCACGAACTTGGAGGCGTTCAGCAGCTTGATGGCCAGGCGCCGGCCGATCTTCATTTGCGCAATCTCGTAGGCTGTGTCGGCCCCGAGGCGCGCAGAGGCGGCCCAGTAACGCACCGCATCCGAGCCGTACTCATTCAGCACGTCCGTGGGGACGACGACGTTGCCCTTGGACTTGGACATCTTCTTGCGGTCCGGGTCCAGGATCCAGCCGGAGATGGCCGCATGCTTCCAGGGCGCACTGTCCTGGAGGGCGTCGGCGCGGACCGCTGAGGAAAACAGCCAGGTGCGGATGATGTCATGGCCCTGCGGGCGGAGGTCGAACGGGTACACCTTCGCGAAGAGGTCCTCGTCCCGGCTCCAGCCGCCCACGATCTGCGGGGTCAGCGATGACGTGGCCCAAGTGTCCAGGACGTCGGCATCTCCGGTAAAGCCGTTTGCCTGGTCACGCTGCGTCTCGTCGAAGCCGGGTGCGGCGTCCGCTGCCGGATCCACGGGGAGCATGTCGTCCGAGGGGAGGATGGGGTGGTCGTAATCCGGGTTGCCCTGCCCGTCCAGCGGGTACCAGACCGGAATGGGCACGCCGAAGAACCGCTGCCGGGAGACCAGCCAGTCGCCGTTCAACCCGGCGATCCAGTTCTCGTAGCGGGACCGCATGAACGAGGGGTGGAAGTCGATCTCCTTGCCGCGGCCGATCAGGCGTTCGCGGCGGTCCTCGTCGCGGCCGCCGTTGCGGATGTACCACTGGCGTGAGGTCACAACCTCGAGCGGCTTGTCGCCCTTCTCGAAGAAGTTCACCGGGTGGGTGATCTTCTTCGGCTCACCGTCCAGCAGGTCGGCTTCCTTGAGCAGTTCAACCACGGCCTCCTTCGCGGAGAACGCCGTCTTGCCGGCAATGGCCGCGTACGCCTCCTTGCCGGACTCGCTGGTGATCCACTCGGGGGTTTCGCCGATGATGCGGCCGTCACGGCCCATGATGGCGCGCGTGGGCAACTGCAATTCGCGCCACCAGGTCACGTCGGTCAGGTCGCCGAAGGTACAGACCATGGCGATACCCGAGCCCTTGTCCGCCTTTGCCAGCGGGTGGGCCTTGACCTCCAGTTCGACGCCGAACAGCGGCGACGTCACGGTCTTGCCGAACAGCGGCTGGTACCGCTCGTCGTCGGGGTTCGCCACCAGGGCGGCGCACGCGGCCAGCAGTTCCGGGCGGGTGGTCTCGATGAAGATCTTTTCGCCGGCTTCGGTGAAGAAGGGGTAGCGGTAGTAGGCTCCGGGAACCTCGCGGTCCTCCAGTTCGGCCTGGGCCACCGCCGTGCGGAACGTCACGTCCCACAGGGTCGGGGCCTCGGCCATGTAGGCGTCGCCGGCGGCCAGGTTGGCCAGGAAAGCGCGCTGTGACACGGCACGGGAGGTGTCATCAATGGTGCGGTACGTCAGGTCCCAGTCGACGGACAGGCCCAGGGTCTGGAACAGGTTCTCGAAGACCTTCTCGTCCTCAACAGCCAGTTCCTCGCAGAGTTCGATGAAGTTCTGCCGGGACACGACGTCGAAATCGCGCTGGTTCTTGGCCGGCTGGGCCGGTGGCCGGTAGTCGGCGTTGTACGGAACGGCGGGGTCGCACCGCACGCCGTAGTAGTTCTGCACGCGTCGCTCGGTGGGCAGCCCGTTATCGTCCCAGCCCATGGGGTAGAAGACGTTCTTGCCCGTCATGCGCATGTAGCGCGCCTGGACATCCGTCTGGGTGAAGGAGAACATGTGCCCCACATGCAGGGAACCCGACGCGGTGGGCGGGGGAGTATCGATCGAGTAGACCTGCTCCCGGGTGGTGTCGGGGTTGAACTTGTAGGTTCCTTCGGACAGCCAGCGCTGGGTGAGCGTGGCTTCGAGGCCTTCGAGGGCCGGCTTGTCCGGAACGTTGATGGGGGCGGTGGTGGGCGTGTCTGTACCCTGCGTGTCTTCAGCCATTGGGCAATTCTTTCATGCCGGCTTCAATCCCACCCAACCAACCCCGGGCCGCCTGGTCCCGTTAGGGTGGTGCCATGACTGAGGACTTGCAGAAAAAGGCAGCATTGGTGACCGGAGCGAGCAGCGGAATCGGGGAAGCGGCTGTCCGTGCCCTGCGCGCGGACGGCTGGACGGTCTTCGCCGTCGCGCGCCGGGCGGACCGCCTCGACACCCTGGCGGGCGAGACAGGCGCCGTGGCGATCCCGGCCGATATCGCAGAGGACGACGACGTGTCCCGGCTTCTTGCGCGGGTCACCGACGCGGGCGGCATCGATACGCTCATCAACATCGCCGGCGGCGCCCGCGGCGCCGACCGGGTAGGAGATGCCAGCACGGAGGACTGGGAGTGGATGTTCCGGGTCAACGTCCTGGGAACCATGAAGCTGACCCGCGCTTTCCTGCCGATGCTCCGTGCCACCGGCCGGGGCACAGTCCTCAACCTGACGTCGACGGCGGGACTGGATGCTTATGAGGGCGGCGGCGGCTACAACGCGGCCAAGTTCGGCCAGCACGCCATGACGAATGCCCTCCGCCTGGAGGAAGCGGAGCACAACCTGCGGGTTATCGAGGTGGCGCCGGGCCTGGTGCAGACCGAGGAATTCGCGCTTAATCGGCTGGGCGATGCGCAGGCCGCCGGGAAGGTCTACCAGGGGGTGGAAAAGCCGCTGACGGCCGCGGATGTGGCAGACGTGGTCCGATACGCCGTCTCCGCCCCGCACCATGTCAACCTGGACCAAATCGTTGTCCGGCCTGTGGCGCAGGCCGCGACACACAAATTGATCAGGAAGGGCTAGGAATCCCTGACGTGCAGGGTGGCCACCACCGCCGCATGGTCGGTGCCCGGAACCGGCTGGACTGAATAGTTCGTGGCCCTGATTTCCGGGCTGGTCACGAAATGGTCCAACGTGATCCCGGGCAGCCGGTAGTCGCGCTGAAGAATTCCACGTCCACGGTGGGCTGGCCGATCCTGCGATGCCGGCCAAGGCACCCACCAGCGACAACCGGATGCAGCCGATGGCGGGGATCATGTATGACTCCCTCCGCCTCCCGGTTGACCAAGGCAGCTGACCGCGTGCCGCCACCCCCGGCCTTCGGAATGGCACTGGACGCGGCGGAAATAGTAGACTGGCCTGTGGCTATGACCCGGCAATCACCGGTGAGCTTCCGGAAGAACACGCTGCCGCCCGTCAACGGCGGCCGCGCCAGTAGAACCGGACGGGTAAGCCCGTCACAGCAGTCAACGAGAGGCCGGTGCGGCGCCCGTTCCGCAAGGGACACGCAGTGCCGGTAAGTGAGGTGGTACCGCGGTGAGCGTGCAGTCCCAGGACGGCACGGACGCCGTCCTCGCATCCTGAACGGAACAGCCGGCACGCGCCGGAGGTTCACCGCGCCCAACCCAGGATGTCGAACATGACGTTTTACCCCAAGGCCTCAGCCTCCAGCACCCCAGCCAGCGGCAATGCCGGCGTTTCCGCCTCCGTGAAGTTCCCGGAGATCGAAGAGCGCATCCTGAAGTACTGGGACCAGGACGGAACGTTCCAGGCCAGCATCGACCAGCGCAGCGCGGATGCTCCCGGCGGCGAGCCGGGCAGCAACGAATTCGTGTTCTACGACGGCCCGCCGTTCGCCAACGGCCTGCCGCACTACGGCCACCTCCTCACCGGTTACGCCAAGGACCTCGTTGGCCGTTACCAGACCCAGCGCGGGCGCCGCGTCGAGCGCCGCTTCGGCTGGGACACGCACGGATTGCCCGCCGAGCTCGAAGCCATGAAGCAGCTGGGCATGACGGACAAGACCCAGATCGAAGCCATGGGCATCGACAAGTTCAACGACGCCTGCCGGGCATCCGTCATGAAGTACGCCGACGAATGGCGCAGCTACGTCACCCGCCAGGCACGCTGGGTGGACTTCGACAACGACTACAAGACCCTGAACGTCGAGTACATGGAGTCGGTGCTCTGGGCCTTCAAGCAGCTGCACGACAAGGGCCTGACCTACAACGGTTACCGCGTCCTGCCGTACTGCTGGAAGGACGAGACCCCGCTGTCCAACCACGAGCTGCGCATGGACGACGACGTCTACAAGAACCGCCAGGACCAGACGGTCACCGTCACGTTCCCCATCCTGGCCGGCGAATCCGCGCTGTCCAAGCAGCTCGACGGCGTCCAGGCCCTCGCCTGGACCACCACGCCCTGGACGCTGCCCACCAATGCCGCGCTCGCCGTCGGCCCCGCCATCACCTACGCGGTGCTCCCCGCCGGACCCAACGGCGTCAAGGCTGCATCGGCCGACGCCCCGGTGACGGGCAGCTTCCTGCTGGCGGCAGACCTGCTGGGCAACTACGCCAAGGACCTCGGATACGACAGCTTCGAGGACGCCGAAGCGGCGGTCGTTTCCACCCACACCGGTGCCGAACTGGAAGGCCTGGAGTACCGGCGGCTCTGGGACGACTTCGCCGACAACGAAAAGTACGGCATGGAGAACGCCTGGCGCTTCCTGGTGGCCGACTACGTGACCACCACGGACGGTACGGGCATCGTGCACCAGGCTCCGGCCTACGGCGAAGATGACCAGAAGGTCTGCGAGGAAGCCGGCATCCCGGTGGTGCTCTCCGTTGACGAAGGCGCAAAGTTCCTGCCCTTGTTCAAGCACGGCGAACTCCACGACATCGCCGGACTGCAGGTCTTCGAGGCCAACAAGCCCATCACCCAGGTACTCCGCGCCCAAGGCCGGCTGGTCCGCCAGGCGAGCTACGAGCACAGCTACCCGCACTGCTGGCGCTGCCGTAACCCGCTGATCTACCGGGCCGTGTCCTCCTGGTACGTCGAGGTCACCAAGTTCAAGGACCGGATGTCCGAACTGAACCAGGAGATCAACTGGATCCCCGGCAACGTCAAGGACGGCCAGTTCGGCAAGTGGCTGGACAACGCCCGTGACTGGTCCATCAGCCGCAACCGCTACTGGGGCAGCCCCATCCCGGTGTGGCAGTCCACGGATCCCGACTACCCGCGCACCGATGTCTACGGTTCCCTCGCCGAACTCGAAGCGGACTTCGGCCGCCTGCCCCTGAACAAGGACGGCCAGGTGGACCTTCACCGCCCGTTCATCGACGAGCTCACCCGGCCCAATCCGGACGATCCCCGCACCCCCGAAGAGGGCCAGTCCGTGATGCGCCGCGTCGAGGACGTCCTGGACGTCTGGTTCGACTCCGGCTCCATGCCCTACGGCCAGGTCCACTACCCGTTCGAGAACGAAGCCTGGTTCAACACGCACAACCCGGCAGACTTCATCGTGGAGTACATCGGACAGACCCGCGGGTGGTTCTACATGCTGCACATCCTCTCCACTGCGCTGTTCGACCGCCCGGCGTTCCGGAACGTCATCAGCCACGGCATCGTGCTGGGCTCCGACGGGCAGAAGATGTCCAAGAGCCTGCGCAACTACCCGGACGTCTCCGAGGTCCTGGACCGCGACGGCTCCGACGCCATGCGCTGGTTCCTGATGTCCAGCCCCATCCTCCGCGGCGGCAACCTGATCGTCACCGAGCAGGGCATCCGCGACGGCGTCCGCCAGGTCATCCTGCCGCTCTGGAACGTCTACAGTTTCTTCACGCTGTACACCAACGCAGCGGACGGGGGCCGGGGTTACGACGCCACGCTGCGCTACGAGGGTTACGCCGACACCCTCGACCAGTACCTGCTGGCCAACACCGGCGACCTGGTCCGGAACATGACGGCGCAGCTGGACTCTTACGACATCTCAGGTGCCTGCGACTCGCTGCGCAGCTACCTGGACATGCTCACCAACTGGTACGTCCGCCGCAGCCGGCAACGGTTCTTTGATGAGGACAAGGACGCCTTCGACGCCCTGTACACGGCCCTCGAGACCGTCACCCGCGCCGCGGCCCCCCTGCTGCCGCTGGTGTCCGAAGAGATCTGGCGGGGCCTGACCGGCGGCCGGTCCGTGCACCTGGCCGACTGGCCGGACGCGGGCCTCTTCCCCGCAAACCCCTCCCTCGTCGAAGCCATGGACCGCGTCCAGCAGATCTGCTCCACCGGCTCCTCGCTCCGCAAGGCAGCCAACCTGCGCGTCCGGCTGCCCCTGCAGGAGCTCACCGTGGTGGCACCGGGTGCCGGTGCGCTGGACGGTTTCGCCGCCGTCGTCGCCGATGAACTCAACCTGCGCGCAGTCCGCCTGCTCGACGCCGAGAACGCATCCCCGGAGGAATTCGGCATCCAGCAGAAGCTGGTAGTCAACGCCCGCGCCGCCGGCCCGCGGCTGGGCAAGAACGTCCAGGCTGCCATCAAGGGCGCCAAGTCCGGCGATTGGTCAGTGGACGACGACGGTGCGGTCACCGCGGGCGGGTTGCGCCTGGAGCCCCAGGAGTACACCCTGGAGACCGTCGTGGCGGATTCCGATGGCGGTGACGGCGGCTCCAAGGCCGTCGCGGTCCTGCCCGGTGGCGGCTTCGTGGTGCTGAACACCGAGGTGACCCCTGAACTCGAGGCCGAAGGCCTGGCCCGCGACATGGTCCGCGCCATCCAGCAGGCCCGCAAGGATGCCGGACTCAATGTCAGCGACCGGATCCGCACCACGGTAACCGCCGCGCAGAACGTCGTGGCCGCCCTGCTGGCGAACGCCGAACTGGTCAAGGGCGAGACCCTGACCGTTGACCTGGCTGCCGAACCGGCAGACGTGGACGAACCCGCCGTCGTGGTGGAAAAAGTGGAGGCCTAGGACATGACCGACGAATTTTCGGTGGAAAGCGTCTACGCGGAACTGCTGGGCCGGGCGCCGGAAAACAAGATGGAGCCTCGCCTGGCCCCGCTGTTCCGCGCCATGGACGTCCTCGGCGAACCCAACAAGGCGTTCCCGATCATCCACGTGACGGGAACCAACGGCAAGACCTCCACGTCGCGGATGATCGAGTCGGTACTCCGCGCCCATGGCCTGAGCACGGGGCGGTACACCAGCCCGCACCTGTCCAAGGTCACCGAGCGGATCAGCATCGACGGACACCCCGTGCCGGATGAGACGTTTGTGCGGATCTGGGACGAAATCCGGCCCTACCTGCAGATTGTGGATTCGGAACTGGAAGCCGAGGGCCAGCCACGGCTGACGTACTTCGAATGCCTCACCATCCTTGGCTTCGCCATCTTCGCTGACCAGCCGGTCAATGTGGCCGTCATCGAGGTGGGCCTGGGCGGCATCACCGATGCCACCAACGTCGGGGACGGCCAGGTCTCCGTGGTTACCCCGATCTCCCTGGACCACACCGACCTGCTCGGTGACACCACGGAGGACATCGCCCACGAAAAGGCAGGCATCATCAAGCCCGGCGGCTACCTCATCAGCGCCGCCCAGCCCATCGACGCGGCCCAGGTCCTGCTGGAGAAGGCCAAGGAAGTAGGCGTGCCCTTCCGCTTCGAGGGGGTGGAGTTCGGCGTCGAGTCACGCACCGTGGCCGTGGGCGGCCAGATGGTCACCATCCAGGGCATCGCCGGGCGCTACCCGGACCTGCTGGTGCCGCTTCATGGATCCCACCAGGCGCAAAACGCCGCCGTGGCGGTCGCCGCACTGGAGGCGTTCTTTGGCGGCGAAAAGGAACTCGACTTCGAGGTCCTGCAGGAAGGATTCGCTGCGGTGACCTCGCCCGGCCGCCTGGAAGTGGTGCGCACGGCGCCCACCATCGTCGTGGACGCCGCGCACAACCCGGACGGCATCCGGGCCTCCGCCGCCGCCCTGCAGGAAGCATTCACGTTCACCAAGCTGGTTCCGGTAGTGGGCGTACTCAAGGAGAAGGACGCCGAAGAGATCCTGCGCGAACTCAAGGAATCCCTGGGCGGCCTGGCCGACGAGTACTGCTTCACCCAGTCCAACTCCCCGCGCGCAGTTCCGGCAGCCGACCTCGCCGAGCTCGCCATTGACCTTGGCTTCGGCGAAGACAAAGTACACATCGCCGAGAAGCTGGACGACGCACTGGAATGGGCCGTTGAGCGGGCCGAAGCCAACGACGACCTCTCCGGCGCCGTGCTGGTCACGGGCTCCATCACCCTGGTGGCTGAGGCACGGATCCTGCTCGGGAAGACTGAGGCGTAATCCATGGCCAGACTGACAAAGGCACAGCGCGAGTGGCGCCCCGGGATGCCGAAGAAGCGCCGCTCCACCAAAGTCATGTTTGCCTCCACGGTGCTGCTCCTGGAAGCATTCGTCATGTTTTTCGCCACCCTCGCGGTGTTCGGCCTGCGCCGGGAGGAGTTCCCGCCCGCCCTCATTTTGGGCGTAGGCCTTGCCCTGAGCGCCGTCATGGTGGTGGCCTGCGCGGTCCTCACTAAGCCCTGGGGGGTGGCGCTGGGGTGGATCCTGCAGGTCATCCTGATCCTGACCGGCATCTTTGAGCCGGCCATGTTCCTGGTGGGCGCCCTGTTCGCCATCGCCTGGTGGTACGGGATCCGCACGGGCATCAGGCTTGACCGTGAAGCTGCGCAGCGCGCCCGCGAGGAAGCTGAATGGGAAGCCTCCCACCCGGACCAGGCCGCCGGCCCGGCCCAGCCATAGTACCCGTAGACTTGACCTGAAACCCCACCCGAACCATTGGAGCAGTTGTGACCACAGAGCGCACCCTCGTCCTGATCAAGCCCGACGGCGTCGCCCGTAACCTGACCGGCGCCATCCTGGCCCGGATCGAAGCCAAAGGCTACAGCCTTGTTGAGCTGAAGAAGGTTGACGCCACCCGCGAACTGCTGGAGCAGCACTACGAAGAGCACGTGGGCAAGCCGTTCTACGAGCCGCTGGTCGAGTTCATGCTCAGCGGCCCGGTCGTGGCGGCCATCTTCGAAGGCCACCGCGTCATCGAAGGCTTCCGTTCACTGGCCGGGACCACCGATCCCACGACGGCGGCACCGGGCACCATCCGCGGCGACTTCGGCCGCGACTGGGGCCTGAAGGTCCAGCAGAACCTGGTCCACGGGTCGGACTCCACCGAATCCGCCGAGCGCGAGATCAAGATCTGGTTCCAGGGCTGACAGGCCCCGGAACAGCAAGAAGCCCTTGGTTCTTTCGAACCAAGGGCTTCTGTCATCTGCGGCCTAGAAGCCCGAGGTACCGGCGAACACCTGGATGAACGCAAAGAAGATGGTGGCGATGACGGCAACATACAGCAGCGCCGTGATGATCCAGCCGGAATCGCCAAGGATGCGGGTTGCCCGGGCGGGCAGCGGGATGACTCCTGCCGTGATGTTCCTGATGGTGGTCCAGACGAACAGCGGGATCATGGCCGACCACACGATCATGCAGAACGGGCACAGGATGTGGATGGAGTACAGGGCCTGGGACCACAGCCACACGACGAATGCGAAGCCCAGCGTGACGCCCGCCTGCAGGCCAACCCAGTACCAGCGGGCGAAGGTGGCGCCCGCGAGCAGGGCCATGCCCACGGTAATGATGATGGCGAAGGCCACGATTCCGATGAACATATTGGGGAACCCGAACAGTGAACTCTGCCAGGTCTGCATGACCTGGCCGCATGAGATCCAGGGATTCACGTCGCACACGGTGGTGTGGTTGGGGTCCTTGAGTACCTCGAGCTTCTCCAGGACGAGGGTGCCGGAGGCAAGCCATCCCACGATTCCGGTGATGACCAGAAGCCAGCCGAACGGCCGGTTCCGGGTCATCCGGGGGAGGTTTTCGGCAGCAGCGGTGCGCGGCTCGACGGCTCGATCGCTTTCGTGGGCGCTGACGGGGGAGATGCTGGGCATGGGTGTGGCGTCCTTTTCATCCGGTGCTCCTGTGCCTGATTGTAACGCCGGTGGCTGGGCCCGCCACCCAGAAAGGCAAGGGCGGCGCGGGCCTCCGCGGCGATCCTGCCCGGGTATGAGAGAATGAACGTGGCTGGAAGCCGATCCACATTCGGACTCCGGTCCGGTGGTTTGTTCCCAAGACCGCCAATGATGAGCAGGGCAGGCTTCGGAATTCTCCGGCACTCCCGCGACTCCATTGAGCGGCACCTGGTTGTGGCACGCAGAACAACGGGTTTTCAGAACATCCACCGGCTCCTGTGGGCTGCCGCACCCCAATGCCGGTGCGAACCCGGGAGCATCCATTTGACTTCTGTCAACGCCTGCGGGTTTTGACAATATGTGCCCCAATGGGTGCCGGATGTGGCGGTACGTCAGGGGCAGGAGTGTAGCCACATATGGATAATGATCGAGAACTGGCCGTTAATGACGAAGCAGTGGCAACAGAGGCCGCTGCTGCACCGAAGAGGGCTCCGCGGACCCGGCGCAAGGCGGCGCCCAAGGCTGCCGAAGCCGTAGCGGACGAGGCCGTAGCGGACGAGGCCACCGCACCAGACCCTGCGGCCGACACGCCGGTGGAAGAACCCGCCGCGGAGAAAGAGGCGCCCGCCCGCCGCACCCGCGCCCGGAAGAAAGCCGACGCCGCCGAACCCCTTCCCGCGTTCGCCGATGACACTGCGCCGACCACCGGCGCAGCCGTTGCCGCAGTTGAAGTATCCGCACCGGCCCCGGCCGATGAGGGCCCGGCTGCCGGCCCGGACATCGCGGCGGACGCCGAAACGAAGCCTGTACGCCGCCGTCGGGTAGCCACCCGCAAGGTCGCTTCCCCGGCTCCGGCCCCGGAAACTGTAGCGGCGGAAGCTGCTGACGCCGCTCCGGTGCAGGACGCCGTGGAAGAAACCGCAACGGAGGAAACCCCCGAGGCGTCTGTTGCTGCCCCGGAAGCCGCCGCCGGCCCCGCCCTCGAAGAGGTCCCGCACGCCCCGGTGCAGGCACAGGAGCCCGCTGCCGCACCTGCAACTCCCGAGGCCGGAAGCGACGCCGCGTCAACGGCGGCAGCAAGCCCCTTTGGTTCGCTGTTCCTGGAACCAGGTTCCCCCACGTCAGTCCTCTTCCAGGCGCCGGACCTGAGCACCGTGGTCCGCCCCACAACGCCCGCGGCGGAAGAGACCGACGAGGAAGAATCCGACGAGGCAGACGATTCCGCCAGCCGCCGCCGGCGCCGCAGCCGTGGCCGCCGCGGACGGAGCCGCATCGGCGACCGGACAGATGAAGACGTCGAAGGCGGCACCGGTGACGCCGATGCCGACGACGAAGCCGACGAGGACGCCAACGGGCCGGTGGAAGACGGCGTGACCTCCCGCCGTCGCCGTCGCCGCCGCCGCGGTGACCAGGACCTGGAGCTGACCGGTGGGGAAGGCGACGATCCGCCCAACACGGTGACGAGGGTCCGTGCGCCGCGCGCCGTCAGCGAAGCGCCGGTCAACAACCGGGTCACCAGCGTCAAGGGCTCCACCCGCCTTGAAGCCAAGAAGCAGCGCCGCCGCGAATCCCGCGACACCGGCCGCCGCCGCACCGTGATCACCGAAGCTGAGTTCCTGGCCCGCCGCGAATCCGTGGACCGCCAGATGATCGTCCGGCAGCGCGACGACAGAATCCAGATCGGCGTCCTTGAAGACGGCGTCCTGGCCGAGCACTTCGTGTCCAAGACCCAGCAGGACTCGCTGATCGGCAACGTCTACCTGGGCAAGGTCCAGAACGTGCTGCCGTCCATGGAAGCTGCGTTCGTTGACATCGGGCGCGGCCGCAACGCCGTGCTGTACGCCGGCGAGGTCAACTGGGAAGCCGTCAACCTCGAAGGCAAGCAGCGCCGGATCGAAAACGCTCTGAAGTCCGGCGACACCGTCCTGGTCCAGGTGACCAAGGACCCAGTGGGCCACAAGGGTGCCCGCCTCACCAGCCAGATCTCCTTGCCCGGACGCTACCTGGTGTACGTGCCCGGCGGCTCCATGACGGGCATCTCGCGCAAGCTGCCCGACGTCGAACGCAACCGCCTCAAGCGCATCCTCAAGGACCGCCTCCCCGAACACGCCGGTGTCATTGTCCGCACCGCGGCCGAGGGGGCATCCGAAGAGGAGCTCACGCACGACATCAACCGCCTCCGCGCGCAGTGGGAGGGCATCGAGAGCCAGTCCAGCTCCACCAAGGTCCTTGCCCCCGAACTGCTGTACGGCGAACCTGACCTGACCATCAAGGTGGTCCGCGACGTCTTCAACGAGGACTTTTCCAAGCTGATCGTCTCCGGCGAGGAAGCCTGGGACACCATCGAGGCCTACGTCACCTACGTGGCCCCGGACCTGGTGGGACGCCTCGAGAAGTGGACCAAGGACCAGGACATCTTCTCCGCCTGGCGGATCGATGAGCAGATCCACAAGGCGCTCGAGCGCAAGGTGTTCCTGCCCTCCGGCGGCTCGCTGGTGATCGACCGCACCGAAGCCATGACCGTGGTGGACGTCAACACCGGAAAGTTCACCGGCAGCGGCGGCAACCTCGAGGAAACCGTCACCAAGAACAACCTCGAAGCTGCCGAGGAAGTGGTACGCCAGCTGAGGCTGCGCGATATCGGCGGTATCATCGTGATCGACTTCATCGACATGGTGCTCGAATCCAACCGCGACCTGGTCCTGCGCCGCCTCGTCGAGTGCCTGGGCCGCGACCGGACCAAGCACCAGGTTGCCGAGGTCACCTCCCTGGGCCTGGTCCAAATGACCCGCAAGCGCATGGGCACGGGCCTGCTGGAAGTCTTCGGCGAGCAGTGCGAGGCGTGTGCCGGACGCGGCGTCGTGACCCACGACGATCCCGTGGAGCACCGCAGGGCCAACATTGTGGCGGCCGAACACCACGTCCAGCGCGCCGACAACCGTCCCGAAGCCCGCGGGGAGGCCCACCGTCCCCACGGGCAGCGGACCGATGCCGCCCAGCCCGGTGCACGCCCCGAGCGGAAGCGCCGCCGTGGACGCGGCGGCCAGCAGGCCGAGGCAGTACCGGCGCCGGCAGTGCACGTGCACACTGTGCAGCCGGATCCCAGTGACGCCGAGCGGCACGCCAAGGCTGAAGCCACCCGGCTTGCCCTGGCCAACATCGCCGCGGCGGCCCACGCGGCGCACCTCCACGACGACGAGCTGGCAGCTGCCCGGCACGCGCCGGCAGGGCAGGCTCCGGACCCGCAAGCACCGGTCCAGCCTGCACCGGCAGCTGACGGGGAAAAGCACGACGCCGATACACACGGGCGTCCCGCGGCGGTCCTGACGTTCGGCGGCGAGAAAGTCCCGCTTCCGTTCGTGGAGCACGCGGAGGAGCAGCAGCCCAAGCCCGCCCTGACGCTGGACCGGCTCGCGGAAGCATTCGCGCACCTCGGCCAGCCGGTTTCCGCCGTCGAGGACGCTCCGGAAAATCCTGCAGCGGCTGAACCGGCAACGGAACAGGCCGCACAGGAGCCCCGGCCGCAGGGCGGCGAAGCCCCCGCGCGGGCCGCGGAAGCACCGGCTGAAAAGGACTACTCCGACCACACGCTGGAGCAGACAAGGCAGCGCAGGCCGCGCCGCCACCGGGCCGCCAGCCGAGCCCAGGGCGCCGCGAACGAAACCGCCGTCCAGCACCATGAGAACGTCCAAGCCGCCACTACCGGGCACTCGCACGCAGCCAAGGCCCCCGAGCCCGCGAACCAGAAGGTTCCTGATACCGGGAAGCGTTCTGAGGAACCCATCATCCTCGGCGTGGGCGTCCCGGCTTCGGAAGCTCTAAATTCCGGCAAGCCACGGCGTCGAGAGGTGAAGTCCCCGTCTCGTGGACCATTCCCCCCGAAAGTACAGGGGGAACAGTCCACGGGGCGGGGACTTCCTGCATCTGGCCGCTGTCACCTTTAGCCCGGCATCGCGCCAACGGCTAGGCTGGGAAACCGACACGGGGTGCCGCGCAGAAGGCCGGCTGAGATCCACACCCGTTGAACCTGTCCGGCTAGTACCGGCGAAGGGATGTCTGTTGTCTTCGACCCTCTCCATGCCCCTGCCAATTGCCTCCACTGACGCCACCGGCACCCCTGCCGGCCGCGACATCCCACGGGTCCTCTCCATCGCGGGCTCGGATCCATCCGGTGGAGCAGGAATCCAGGCGGACCTGAAAAGCATTGCAGCGCACGGCGGATATGGCATGGCCGCCATTACGGCACTCACCGCGCAGAATACCCGCGGCGTTGTGGCCGTCCACGTCCCGCCTGCTGCGTTCCTGGCCCAGCAGCTCGATGCCGTCAGCGACGACATCACCATCGACGCCGTCAAGATCGGCATGCTCGGCGACGAAGCGGTGATCCGCACAGTCCAGCAGTGGCTCGAAAAGGTGCGTCCCGCCGTCGTGGTCCTGGACCCCGTGATGGTGGCCACCAGCGGCGACCGGCTGCTGAAGGAATCTGCCGAAGCCGCCCTCCGCGACCTGCTGCCCGTTGCCCACCTCATCACCCCCAACCTGCCCGAACTGGCCATGCTCGTGGGCGAAGAGCCCGCGGGGGACTGGGAAGCCGCGCTGGACCAGGGCAGGCGCCTGGCGGATGCCACCGGCGCCACGGTCCTGGTCAAGGGAGGACACCTGTCAGGCGAAGGCTGCCCGGACGCGCTGGTCAACACCGCCGGTGTGCTGGCCCGGGACGTCGTGGAAGTGCCCGGCACCCGTGTCAACACCCGCAACAGCCACGGCACGGGTTGTTCGCTGTCCTCTGCCATGGCAACGGTCCAGGCCCGGCTGGGCGACTGGGAAGCGTCGCTGCGGACGGTCAAGCCCTGGCTGGCCGGAGCGCTTGAGGAGTCCGGCCGGCTGGAGGTCGGCCAAGGAAACGGGCCCGTGCACCACTTCCACCACGTGCGGCCCCACCTGCCGGAAGGCGGCTTCGCGGCCAGGCTCTGGGCCGAAGCCCGGCAGGACCTGGCGGATATCTACGCCCTGGACTTCATCCACGGCCTTGTCTCCGGCGAACTGGCCGAGAAGGACTTTGCCTACTATCTTGCCCAGGACGCCCAGTACCTGAACGGGTACTCCCGGGTCCTGGCCCGGGCCAGTGCCCTGGCCCCGTCCGAGGCGGAGCAGCTGTTCTGGGCAGGCTCGGCCCGGCAGTGCCTGGAGGTCGAATCGGAACTGCACCGCTCATGGCTCAGCACCCGGCCTGGGCAGACGGGCCTGGGGCCCGTCACCAAGTCCTACGTTGACCACCTCACAGCCGTCTCGGCGTCGGTGAGCTATGCGGTCCTTGCCGCCGCCGTCCTGCCCTGTTTCTGGCTCTACGCCGAGGTTGGCAGGACACTGCACGCCCAGTTCCTCGCGGCGGGCGAACCGGAAGGGCACGCCTACGCTGCGTGGCTCCGCACCTATGCCGACGAGGGCTTCGCCGAGGCCACCCGGCAGGCCATCGCCATTGTGGACGCGGCCGGACGGAAAGCCTCCGACCATGAACAGGCCGCCATGGTGACGGCGTTCAAGCAGTCCTGCCGGCTTGAAGTGGAATTCTTCGACGCGCCGCGCATTCACTCCTGACGTCCAACGGCGGCGCCCCGGCTACAATGGATACGCACGGTTGCGGCGCTGCATGCCAGGCTGTGGTTACTATCACAGCCGGCCCTCCGGAACCAGCCTCATTTGCGGCTGGAGACGGATTTAGCGTATTCTGGATCTTCGGTGCTTACGCCAACACTTGGGTTATGACCCCACGGCGTTGAGGCACAGCGAGAAACCAGGCTTTTATTGAGTCGGTTCCGCACGCAAATTTTGTTATAAACGTCGAGAGAAGTGAGTTCCCAAGTGGTGTACGCGATTGTCCGCGCAGGCGGCCGCCAAGAGAAGGTTTCCGTTGGAGACTTCGTTACCCTGAACCGCGTCGCCGGTGGAGCCGGCAGCACCATTGAGCTGCCCGCACTGCTCCTGGTTGACGGTGACAAGGTCACCTCCGCAGCCAAGGACCTGGCCAAGGTAACTGTTACGGCTGAAATCCTCCAGGACCTGCGTGGTCCTAAGATTGTCATCCAGAAGTTCAAGAACAAGACCGGCTACAAGAAGCGCCAGGGTCACCGCCAGGAACTGACCAAGGTCAAGATCACCGGCATCAAGTAACCGCCGGTTACTGTTCAGGCATTTCAACAGATTCCCCAGAATTTAGAGGCAGGCATTTCAGATGGCACATAAAAAGGGCGCGAAGCTCCACTCGCAACGGTCGCGATTCCAACGCACAGTACCTCGGCGTCAAGCGCTTCGGCGGCCAGGTTGTTTCCGCAGGCGAGATCATCGTCCGCCAGCGCGGCACCCACTTCCACCCGGGCGCCGGCGTCGGCCGTGGCGGTGACGACACCCTGTTCGCACTGACCCCGGGCGCCGTTGAATTCGGCACCCGCCGCGGACGTCGCGTGGTCAACATCGTTGCTGCTGCAGCCGCAGAGTAACAACAAGTCTTGAAGCGGTGGAGCGGGCCTGAGGGCCCGCTCCACTGTTCTTTAACCGCATTACAATCGTTGTGGCGTCCCCGGGCGCCGCGTAAACAGCATTCTGAGGAGATCCACGTGGCCAGCTTTGTAGACCGGGTAGTACTGCACGTATCCGGCGGAACCGGCGGCCATGGATGCGTTTCCGTCCACCGGGAGAAGTTCAAGCCCCTTGGCGGGCCCGACGGCGGCAACGGCGGCAACGGCGGCGACGTGATCCTCCGGGTGGACCACCAGACCACCACCCTCCTCGACTACCACCACGCGCCGCACCGGCACGCCAGCAACGGCGGGCCCGGTATGGGCGACTGGCGCGGCGGCAAGAACGGCGAAACCCTGGTGCTTCCCGTTCCGGACGGTACCGTGGTCAAGTCCAAAGACGGCACCGTCCTGGCCGACCTCGTGGGTGAAGGCACCGAATACGTGGCCGCCGCCGGCGGTATTGGCGGACTCGGCAACGCCGCCCTGTCCTCCCAGAAACGCCGCGCTCCCGGGTTTGCCCTGCTGGGAATCGAAGGCGACTCCCGCGATGTGGTCCTGGAACTGAAGTCCATTGCAGACATCGCCCTGGTGGGCTTCCCGTCCGCGGGCAAGTCCAGCCTGATCGCCGCGATGTCCGCCGCCCGGCCCAAGATCGCCGATTATCCCTTCACCACCCTGATCCCGAACCTGGGTGTCGTCCAGGCAGGCGATGTCCGCTTCACGATTGCCGATGTCCCCGGCCTGATTGAAGGCGCCAGCGAAGGCAAAGGCCTGGGGCACCACTTCCTGCGTCACGTTGAGCGCTGCGCCGCCCTGGTGCATGTGCTCGACTGCGGCACGCTCGAATCCGACCGCGATCCGCTCTCGGACCTCGCCATCATCGAAGGCGAACTCGAAAAGTACGCGGTGGACATGAGCTACGCAGGCTCCGACGGCCAGGTGGTCCCCCTTAACCACCGCCCCCGCCTCGTCGCACTGAACAAGGTGGACCTGCCGGACGGCAAGGACATGGCGGAATTCGTGCGCCCGGAACTGGAATCGCGCGGGTACCGCGTCTTTGAGGTTTCCGCCACCAGCCACGAGGGCCTGCGCCAGCTCGGCTTCGCCATGGCCGAAATCGTCCAGGCCGCCCGCGACGCCGTCGCGGCCGAACCTCCCAAGGTCCAGCCCGTCGTGCTCCGGCCGCGCGCCGTCAATGAAACCGGGTTCAAGATCCGCCGCGAGGAAAAGAACCTGGAGCCGCTGTTCCGCGTCCTCGGCGAGAAGCCCGAGCGCTGGGTCAAGCAGACCGACTTCACCAACGAGGAAGCGATTGGCTACCTTGCCGACCGGCTGGCCAAGCTGGGCGTGGAAACCGAGCTGTTCAAGCAGGGCGCCAAGCCGGGGGATACCGTGGTCATTGGCGAGGACGACGGCGTCGTCTTCGACTGGGAGCCCACCATGATGGCTGGCGCGGAACTCCTGGCTTCACCCCGTGGCACGGACGTCCGGTTCGCCGATATCGGCGACCGCCCCACCCGCAGCCAGAAGCGTGAGGAGCAGCAGGAACGCCGCGACGCCAAGGCTGCCGCCCGCGCCGAACTCGAGGCCGAGCGCAAGGCCGGTATTTGGACCGAGTCCGTCAGCGGACGCCGTGCTGCCCGCCCCGTACAGGACAGTGGAATGGAAGCGGACGATGACCTCTAGGGTCGTGGACACGGCGCCCGTTGCGGGCTCCGTGGACAGAAGCCTGCTGGCGGATGCCCGCCGCATCGTGGTCAAGGTGGGGTCTTCCTCACTGACCAGCATCAAGGGCGGCATTTCCGAGGAGTCGCTCACCGCGCTGGCCGACGCCCTCGCCGCCAAGCGCAACGCGGGTGCCGAAATCATCCTGGTCTCCTCCGGCGCCATCGCCGCGGGGTTGGCCCCGCTGGGGTTGGAAAAACGTCCCCGGGACCTGGCCACCCAGCAGGCGGCGGCCAGCGTGGGCCAGGGCCTCCTGATGGCCCGGTACACCCAGGCGTTTGGTGCCCATGGCGTCACTGTCAGCCAGGTCCTGCTCACGGCCGAGGACCTGATGCGGCGCAGCCAGCACACCAACGCCCTCCGCGCCATGGACCGGCTGCTCAACCTCGGGGTGGTCCCCGTCGTGAATGAAAACGACACCGTGGCCACCCACGAGATCCGCTTCGGCGACAACGACAGGCTCGCCGCCCTGGTGGCACACCTGGTGCGCGCCGACGCGCTCGTGCTGCTGTCCGACGTCGACGCCCTCTACGACGGTCCGCCCGCCCACGGTGCCAAGCGCATCCCGCTGGTTACCGGAGCGCAGGACCTTGAGGGCGTTTCCATCGGGAAAGCAGGCAAGGCCGGAGTGGGCACCGGCGGAATGATGACCAAGGTGGAAGCGGCCAGCATGGCGGCAGGTTCCGGAATCCACGCGCTGGTGACATCCACACCCAACGCTGCCGCCGCCCTGAACGGCGAGGACGTCGGCACCTGGTTTTCCGTGAACGGCTCGCGCAAGCCCGTCCGCCTCCTCTGGCTGGCCCATGTCGCGTCCGTGCAGGGCCGCCTGGTCCTGGACGACGGCGCGGTGCGGGCAGTGCGCCACCACCACACGTCCTTGCTGCCGGCCGGCATCTCGGCCGTGCACGGCGACTTTGAAGCGGGCGACGCCGTCGAACTTGCCGGTGCCGACGGCACCGTAGTTGCCCGGGGACTGGTGAACTACTCATCCCAGGAGCTGCCGCACATGCTCGGGCGCTCCACCAGGGAGCTGGGCGAGGAACTCGGCAGCGGTTACGACCGCGAAGTTGTTCATGTAGATGACCTGGTGCTGGTCTAAGCAGCCGGCTCGCCTAAACTTGGACTATGACTGAAGCCCTGATCCACGCTGCCGTAGATACCGGAACCACTGCTGACCTCGCGCAGCCGGGCCCGGCGGCAGGACAGGCGGCAGGGGGGCCGGCCGCCGCGGCAGACGTCGAAGCGGCAGTCCACGCCATCGCGGACCGCTCCCGTCACGCCGCCCGCAGCATGGCCACCGCCAACCGGGCATGGAAGGACCGCGGCCTCCGCGCAGTGGGAGCGGCCCTGCAGGAGAACGTGCAGGCAATCCTGGCGGCCAATGCCATGGACGTCCGGCGCGGCCGGGACAATGGCACCTCCAAAGCGCTCCTGGACCGGCTCACCCTCACCGAAAGCCGTGTTGACGGCCTGGTTGCGGCCCTTGAGAACCTGGCCAACCTCCCGGACCCCGTGGGCAACGTGGTCCGCGGCCAGACCCTCCCCAACGGACTGCGCCTCCGCCAGGTCAACGTGCCCATGGGCGTCGTGGCAGCCATCTACGAGGCACGCCCCAACGTCACCGTGGACATCGCCGGGCTGGCGCTCAAGAGCGGCAACGCCGTCATCCTGCGCGGCGGCAGTGCAGCCGAAGCCACCAACCAGGTCCTGGTACGGGTCCTGCGCGAAGCCCTCGAATCCGTGGGCCTGCCGGCCGACGCCGTCCAGACCGTGGACCAGTTCGGCCGCGCCGGCGCCAACGTCCTGATGAAGGCCCGCGGCAAGGTGGATGTACTGATTCCCCGCGGCGGCCGCGACCTTATCCAGACAGTGGTGACCAATTCCGCAGTGCCGGTCATCGAGACGGGAGAGGGAAACGTCCACATCTTCCTGGACGAATCTGCGGACGAGACCATGGCGGTGGAAATCCTGCTCAACGCCAAGACACAGCGGCCCAGCGTCTGCAACACCGTCGAAACCCTGCTGGTCCACTCCGGCGCGACCGTGCTGCCCGCCGTCGCAACGGCCCTTCGAAACGCGGGGGTCCGATTGCATGTGGACCAGCGGATCGGTGCAGCCTTGCCCGCCGGGATCGACGCGGAGCCGGCCACGGACGAAGACTGGGCCACGGAATACATGGACCTGGACCTTGCGGTGGCCATGGTGGACAGCCTCGACGACGCCGTCCAGCACATCCGCACGTGGTCCACGGGCCATACCGAAGCGATTCTCACCAACAGCCTCGCAAACGCTGAACGGTTCATTGCGGAGGTGGACTCCGCAGCGGTCATCGTCAACGCCTCCACACGCTTTACCGACGGCGGCGAACTGGGCCTGGGCGCCGAGGTGGGGATCTCCACCCAGAAGCTGCACGCCCGCGGCCCGATGGGACTGACCGAGCTGACCACCACGAAGTGGATTGTCCAGGGCGAAGGCCAGGTCCGCGGGTAGCAACGCGGTAACATAGACCAGAACCTTAGAAAGCAGCGGAAGGTTCCGCTGCCTGAAAATCCTTGAACATAGGGGAGAAAATGCTGCTCCAGCAGATCGTCACGTCCATCGCCGCGGCAGGCGACGCAGCCCATGAGGAGCCGGCGCCGCTGCTGGCGGAGCCGTGGGTCTTCGGCGTGTCAATGTTCGCCATCCTGGTGGTCCTCATGTTCATTGCATGGTCCTACAACAACCTGGGCAACCGGCACACGGCCACCGAGGAGCACGCGGATCCGCACCGCCAGCACCCCAACAAGCACGATCGCGGGCAGGGCCACTAACATTTCGCACAACCTGCACCGCAATGGTGCCCGAGGAAGGCTGCGGCTTGGTGTCATGGGCGGGACATTCGATCCCATCCACCATGGGCACCTGGTGGCGGCCAGCGAGGTCGCGGCCGAATTCGACCTCGATGAGGTGGTCTTCGTGCCCACCGGGCAGCCATGGCAAAAGTCCCATAAACAGGTCAGCGAGCCTGAGCACCGTTACCTGATGACCGTGATCGCTACGGCCTCCAATCCGCGCTTCACCGTCAGCAGGGTTGACGTGGACCGGCCGGGTCCCACCTACACCATTGACACCCTGCGCGACCTCCGGGCCCAGCGGCCGGATGCCGACTTGTTCTTCATCACGGGTGCTGACGCCTTGGCGCAGATCCTGTCCTGGAAGGACATTGACGAGCTCTGGTCGCTGGCGCACTTCGTGGGAGTCACCCGCCCGGGACACGTCCTGGACGGGATGGGCCGCGAGGACGTCAGCCTCCTGGAAGTGCCAGCCATGGCCATTTCGTCCACGGATTGCCGTGCCCGCGTGGCAGCGAACCATCCGGTCTGGTATTTGGTCCCGGACGGGGTGGTGCAGTACATCGCCAAGTACGATCTCTATGCCGATCCGCCGGCAGGCGCGGATGAACCACTTTCCGAAGCACGCGAACCAGCCAGTACTGAATGAGTTCTCAATGAGTCAGGAACAGCCTCCCATCCGCAGCCGCCGGGAACTACGGAAGGCCAGGGACGCCCAACAGGGCACCCCGGCCACCACGGAGCAACGCCCGCCTGCCGCGAATCGGCCGGCCGAGGATGCGCCCGAACCTGCCGCGCGCCCACAAGCTGTTCCAGGCCAGTCAGCCCCGCAGCGCTCATCCCAGATCCGTGCCCGCGACCGTGCCGCCCTGCGCACCATCAAGGAGCTCGAAGAGAAGGAAGGGCAGTTGTCCGCCGGCGGTCCGCCCACCCGGCGCCAGTTGCGGTTGCAGCAGCTCAAAGAGCAGGCCCTGACGGCCGCGAATCCGGTGGTTCAACCAGCGACCGGCCCAACCTCCCCTCCGGGCGGCGGAACGCCTGCGCCCGAAACCCGACCCGGCGGTGGAAAGAACGCTGCGGCAAAGGAGACCGTCAACCCCGCGCCGGACGGCATGACCGTGGAGCAGGCCCTGGAAGCGCGGGCGCTCATCGCAGCGCAGGCGCGGAACCAGATCGCCAAAATGGAGCACATCGCCTCCCAGGACCCCGAAGCGGTGGATCCGGGGATCCTCGCCGAACAGATCGCGCTGGCCGAGAGGGCGGCGGTCATGAACCGGCGGGCGATGGCCCGGCAGAAACTCGCCGAACAGGCCGGGGGCCAGGCCCAGGCCGCGGGTCCCGCAACCCCACCACCGGCTGGCGGCACCCAGGACACATCCGGCCCGTCCACCGCCAGCAACCTTGCCATGGTCACGCCGCTTGAGTTCGTCCAGGTCCCGGGCGTTGAGCGCCCCGTGATGAAACCGCCGGCAACCTCGCATGTTCCGGTCACCACCCGGCCCGGTACGAAGGTCCAGGGTGCCGGCAAGCGCCGGCCCGCGGCCCGTACCAAAGCAGCGGCTGCCGAGTCCGGCACCGGCCGGTCCCAGGTGATCGCCAGGGCCGAAGCGGCCGCGAAGGCGGCCAGCCGGCCCAAACCGGCTGCGCGGCCGGAGGGCCAGTCCGGAGACCTCTTCGAGGACCTGCCCCGGGTACCCGCACGGTCCGCCTACGGCCTCGATCCGCTGGATGCCGCAACGGCGGGGCTCACCAGGGCACGGCGCAACCGGGTCCTCCAGTTCTGCATCCTCGCGTTCGGGATCCTGGCACTCGTTGCCGGCATCATCCTGATCGTCACCGGCATGTCCCGCTGATCCCGCAGCGGCAAAACGCTTAACCCAAACAAGGAGTCCCGTGACTGCAACACAAACGTCCATCGCTATGGCCCGTACGGCCGCCAAGGCTGCCGCTGACAAGATAGCCCACGACATCGTGGCCCTTGACGTGAGCGAACGGCTGGCCCTGGCCGACGTCTTCCTCATCGCCTCTGCACCCAGCGAACGCCAGGTCAACGCGATCGTGGATGGCATCGAGGAAGAACTTGCCAAGCAGGACCTCCGCCCGGTGCGCCGTGAAGGCCGCTCCGGTGGCCGGTGGGTGCTCCTGGATTACTCGGACATCGTCATCCACGTCCAGCACGAGGAAGACCGCGTGTTCTACGCCCTTGAGCGGCTCTGGAAGGACTGCCCGGTGGTGGACCTGCAGCTCGGCGACGACGTCCCCGCCCAGGCCGGCGCGGCGGCCGACGGCGAGTAGGCGAGACGCCAGATCCGTGAATATTCCCGATTTGGAATTTTCGGAATTGCTGTTCTAAGATATTTGAGTTGCTTCGGGGGAGACCCCGAACAAAGCTTCTTGGAGCGGCAACATTCCGGGGCTGTGGCGCAGCTGGTAGCGCACCTGCATGGCATGCAGGGGGTCAGGGGTTCGAGTCCCCTCAGCTCCACCGGTACATCCGCCGGAACCATCATGGTTCCGGCGGATTTTTTGTTTTGGGTTGTTCACGGCCGCCAGTGGTGCAGCTTCGGCGGCGGTCCACAGCCTCCGGCGTGGCGGGAAACGCCCGATTGGCGTCCAGCGCAAAAGTGCATTACTCTGGTCAGGTTGCTCCGGGAAAACGACCGGAAGGAACACGTTGTACGGGGCTGTGGCGCAGCTGGTAGCGCACCTGCATGGCATGCAGGGGGTCAGGGGTTCGAGTCCCCTCAGCTCCACCGTGCAAAGTAGGGAAAAGGGAACCATCACCTGGTGATGGTTCCCTTTTCGTTGCTGCCCGGAAGCGGGCCGGCCTTGGTGCAAAACCCTTCCCGCGCAGGTCAAACGGGGGTACAACTGATCATGGAGGGCACAGCGTCCCGCCGCTGGCCTTCATTCACCAGAGTCCAGCCCCGGGACGTCGCTGACGAGGAGGTCGCAGATGTCCCAGGCGAATGATTCCGGTTACGGTGCGAACGGCGAAGGGGTTCCCCGCGGAACGGCGCTGTCGCGTGATACAGCCATCCGGGGACCGGCCAGGCCGGCTCCGTATATTGGGGCCGGCCTCCTGCTGGCGGCAGCCATACTCCTCCCGCTGATGCCGCAGCTGTACTCCTTTGACGCACCCCGGCTGGGCGGCATGCCGTTTTTCTACTGGTACCAGCTGGCCTGGGTACCAATTTCTGCCGTGCTGACCGGTACAGCCTATTGGCTGGTCACCAGGGAAGACCGACGACGGCGGGCTGAGGCACGGGCCGGCGGCCCGCCGAGGGCGGGTGGCGCCTCCGCCCGGACCGGCCGGGGAGGGGACCGGCCGTGAACGGGCGCGAAATCAACTGGACTGCCCTGGTCATCGTGGTGCTGCTGTTCGTCGTGGTGGCCGTCATGGGGTTCCTCGCTGCCAAGTGGCGCCGGGGATCCGCAGTGGAGGGCCTGCACAGCCTCGACGAGTGGGGCCTGGGCGGCCGCGGGTTCGGAACCTGGATCACCTGGTTCCTGCTGGGCGGGGACCTTTACACCGCCTACACGTTTGTCGCGGTCCCGGCGGCGATGTGGGCCACGGGGGCGGTCAGCGGTTTCTTCGCCGTCCCGTACACCATCGTCCTCTACCCGATCATCTTCATCATCATGAGCCGGTTGTGGTCGGTCTCCCACCGCCACGGCTACGTCACCTCGGCCGACTTCGTGGGCGGCCGGTACGGGAGCCGCTGGCTTTCGCTGGCGGTGGCAGTCACCGGAATCGTCGCCACCATGCCGTATATCGCGCTGCAGCTGGTCGGGATCAAGGCGGTGCTCACGGTCCTGGGCCTGGGCAGCTCCGGCAACGTGCTGTTGACCGACCTGCCATTGATCCTGGCTTTCGTGGTCCTGGCCGCCTACACGTACACCTCGGGGCTGCGTGCACCGGCCATGATCGCCGTGGTCAAGGACCTGCTGATCTACCTCGCCGTCATCGTGGCCGTGATCTACCTGCCCATCAAGTTCGGCGGCTGGGACACGATCTTCAACTCCGCCCAGGCCAAACTGGGCACCGTCAGCCAGGCCACGGGCAAGCCGGCCGGCGTCTTCATCCCGGGCGCCGCCAACTACTCCGCCTACTGGTCCCTCGCCCTCGGATCAGCCATGGCACTGTTCATGTACCCGCACTCCGTGACCGCCGTGCTGGCGTCGAAGGCGCGGAACACCATCCGCCGCAACGCAGCGATCCTCCCGCTGTACTCGCTGATGCTCGGCTTCCTGGCCCTGCTGGGATTCGTTGCCATCCAAGCCGGGACCAAGCCCATCGACCTTGATGGATCGGTCAACCCGCAGCTGGTGGTCCCTCAGTTGTTCCTTGACCACTTCCCGGCCTGGTTCGCGGGCATTGCACTGGCCGCAATCGCCATCGGTGCCCTGGTGCCGGCAGCGATCATGTCGATCGCCGCCGCGAACATGTTCACCCGCAACATCTACCGCGACTTCATCCGGCCCGACGTGGACGCCAGGACCGAGGCGAAAGTATCCAAGATCGTCTCCCTGGTGGTGAAGGTGGGCGCACTGGTCTTCGTCATCGCCATGGACCAGTCCGCCGCCATCAACATGCAGCTGCTGGGCGGCATCTGGATCCTGCAGACGTTCCCGGCGGTAGTGGCCGGCCTGTACACGCGCTGGTTTGACCGGTGGGCCCTCCTGGCCGGCTGGGCAGTGGGCATCGTGTTCGGAACAGTATCCGCCTACAACGTGGTCAACCCTGTGACCAAGGCGCACTTCGGCGGCTCGGTGGCCGCCTTCCCGGGGACGGACTTCAGCGTGTACATTGCGGTGTCCGCCTTCGCGCTCAACCTGGTGGTCGCCGTCGTCCTGACTGTGGTGTTGCGGGCGCTGAAGGTCCGGACGGGAGAGGACCTGACGCGGCCCACGGACTATGACGCCGACGAGACGGACCCGAAAGTGGTGCAGATCGAGCAGACCCAGCATTACACCCAGCCGGGCGGCCCGTCACCGGTCGCTTAACCGCCCATCCGGGCCGGGTGTCACAACCAATCGGCGCGGCGCAGTGGCGGCTCCGCCCCGCCCGGCCGGCGGGCCAGGACCTGGTTGACGCCGGTCAGCCCGTTTTCGAAGCCCAGGGCGCTGGCCGCCATGTACAGCCGCCATACCTTGGCGCGCCCGGCCCCGGCGAGGGCCACCGCTTCGTCCCAGTTCTCTTCCAGCCGCCGGACCCAGGCCCGGAGGGTCAGGGCGTAGTGGCGGCGGAGGGCCTCGACGTCGAGGACTTCGAACCGGGCTGTTTCCAGGGCGGCCACCATCTCGCCCAGGCTGATCATTTCCCCGTCGGGGAACACGTACCGGGGAATGAACGAGTCGGGATCGGGGCTGGTGGGACCGGCGTTCCAGGAAATGGCGTGGTTCAGCAGGCGGCCGCCGGGCCTGAGCAGCCCGAAGAGCGCAGCTGCGTAGGCAGGGGTCTGGGCCCGGCCCACATGCTCGGACATGCCAATGGAACTGATGGCGTCGAACGGTCCGTCGTGCACATCCCGGTAGTCCTGAACCCGGATCTCCACGGTGCCGGTGAGGCCGGCATCCGCAGCCCGCTTGCGGGCCAGGGCGGCCTGTTCCGTCGACAGCGTCACCCCCACCACGGTGACTCCGTACCCGGCGGCCGCGTGGAGGGCGAAGCTGCCCCAGCCGCAGCCCACGTCGAGGACCCGCATCCCGGGCTGGAGGCCCAGTTTGCGGCAGACAAGGTCCACTTTGGCCTCCTGCGCGGCGTCCAGGCCCACGTCCGGCGCCTGCGAATCCGGCGCACCGCCCGCCGGCCATACGGCGCAGGAATACACCATGGAGGGTCCCAGCACCAGGGCATAGAAGTCGTTGCCGACGTCGTAGTGATGGGAGATGGCGGCAGAATCCCGGCCCCTGGAATGCATCCTGCCCTTCCGTGCAATGCGGGCCTCCTCCGGCGGCGGCACCGGGTTGGGACCTACCGCGCCCAGCCTGACCGCCGTCCGTGCCAACAGCAACAGTTCGCGGGCAGTGGGCGGACGGAAGGGGCCGGGCTCGGCAAACTTGCCTGCCGAGCTCAGTGCCCCGAAGGCGGCGAACACGTCTCCCGGGGCGTCGATCTCACCCGCGACATACGCCCGGCTCAGCCCCAGTTGCCCCGGTGACCAAAGCATCCGCCGGAGGGCCCGGCGTGACCTGAACTCCAGGACCGGGGCGTCCGCTGGCCCGGCCTCGGAGCCATCCCACGCCCTCAGGCGCAGAGGGATCCGATCCGTCCCCAGCACCACCCCCAACGCTGTTGCCAGCCGGTCAGCATGTCCCGTGGCCTTGGCGGCTCCTGCAGTGTCCATGGGCCCACCCTAAGGCTGCGCCGCCCTCCGCGACTATCATTGGGGAGTGATTCCTGAGCCAACCGATGTTGTGGTCATCGGGGCGGGCCAGGCCGGCCTGTCCGCCGCCTACCACCTGCAGCGCCGGGGATTCGATTTCGTGGTGCTCGACGCAGAAGAAGGTCCGGGCGGTGCCTGGCGGCATCGGTGGAAGAGCCTGCGCATGGCAACGGTCAACGGAATCAGCGACCTGCCGGGGATCCCCAAACCGGAAGTCGATCCCGCCGAGCCCAGCTCCGAATTCCTGACCCGCTACTTTGGCGGCTACGAGGCCGCCCTGGGCCTTGCAGTGCACCGGCCCGTCAAAGTGCGTGCTGTCCGGCGGGAAGACGGGGACCCGGCCGGCCGGCTGAGGGTGGAGACGTCCGACGGCGGCTGGAGCGCCAGGGCGCTCATCAATGCCACCGGCACCTGGACCCGCCCGTTCTGGCCCATCTACCCGGGCCGGTCCTCGTTCCGCGGCCGGCAGCTCCACGTGGCCGACTACGTCTCCGCCGCTGAATTCACGGGCAAGCACGTGATTGTGGTGGGCGGCGGCATCTCCGCCGTCGGCCTGCTGGACGAGATTTCCCGCGTCACGTCCACCAGCTGGTTCACCCGCCGGGAACCGGTTTGGCGGGATGCCCCGTTCGATGCCCGGGCCGGGCACGACGCCGTGGCCCTGGTGGAGGACCGTGTCCGCCGGGGCCTCCCGCCGCAAAGCGTCGTATCGGCGACCGGGCTCATCTGGACTCCGGCGCTCCGCGCAGCCCGGGAGCGCGGCGTCCTTGACCGGCAGCCCATGTTCACGGCCATCGAACCGGACGGAGTCCGCCGCGCCGATGGCAGCTTCCTGAAAGCGGACATCATCCTCTGGGCCACCGGCTTCAGGGCCGAACTGGAACACCTCGCCCCGCTCCATCTCCGCGGACCGGGCGGCGGGATCGCAATGGATGGAACCCAGGTGGCAGCCGAGCCGCGCGTCCACCTGGTGGGCTACGGGCCGTCGTCGTCCACCATCGGCGCCAACCGGGCCGGCCGCGCAGCAGTGGCAGCCATCGCGGCACTGCCCCGGATGGCTCCGGCGGCGGAAACGGTAACGTGGGGGTGACCCCTGGGAACCCGGGGACGGCACGGACGACAGAAGGCGGCAGGACACCGGTGGCAGCACATACCCTGGCGGAGATTTTCGATGTCCTGCGCCGGCGGCCCGATGTTGAAGCGCCCAACCTCCACGCCTGGGACGCCACGGACCGGCTGCTCCTGGACACCGCTGTGCAGCTTGGCCGGTCCGGCAGCACCATTGCCGTAATCGGCGACCGTTACGGCGCCTTGACCCTGGGCGCATCCGCCGTCCTCGCCCCGGCCTCCCTGCGCGTGCACCAGGACCTGGTGACGGGGGAGCGGGCGCTGCGGTTGAACGCCGCGCAATGCGACGCACAGTTGCCGGGATTCGCCGGTGAAAGCACGGAATTCGCCCAGCTGCCCCTCGGGCCTGAGCTCCTGGCAGGCGCGGACACAGTCCTGCTGCAACTGCCCAAGACCCTGGCGGAGCTGGAGGAGATTGCGGCTGCCGTCGCCCGCCACGCGGCCCCCGGGGTGCTGCTGCTGGCCGGTGGCCGGGTCAAACACATGTCCCTGGGCATGAACGCGGTCCTGGAACGCTTTTTCGCATCCGTCCAGCCGCAAGCTCGCCCGGCAAAAGTCGCGGCTGGTCCTGGCCGCCGGAGCAAAACCGGCCGCACCGCCACGCTTCCCGGTGGTGGAGCACGTCGCTGAGCTGGACCTGGACGTTGCCGCCCACGGCGCTGTCTTCGCCGGCGCCAAACTGGACATCGGCACCCGATTCCTACTGACGTTCCTGCCCGCCATGAAACCGGCACGGCACGCCGTCGACCTCGGCTGCGGCACCGGCATCCTCGCCGCCATGTACGCGCGCCAGTTCCCTGGCGCCGCCGTCACGGCCACCGACCAGTCTGCGGCCGCCGTGCAGTCGGCCCTCGCCACCGCACGGGAAAACGGCCTGGCGGACCGGATCACCGTCCTGCAGGACGACGCGCTCAGTACCTTCCCCGACGGCGCTGCCGATGCCGTCCTGCTGAACCCGCCCTTCCACGTTGGTGCCGGCGTCCATGCCGGCGCCGGGATCAAGATGATCGAGGCGGCAGGACGGGTCCTGGCCCCCGGCGGTGAGTTGTGGACGGTCTTCAACCGGCACCTTGCCTACCTGCCGGCGCTGGAAAGGCACGTCGGGCCCACCGTGGTGGAAGGCATGAATCCCAAATTCACCGTCACGCGAAGCGTCCGCCGCTCCCGCTGATCCGGGCCAGTGGCCGCCACCCGTGGACCGGCACCCACCGCCAAACCGCCGCTGACGTGGACCGTTCCCGCGCCGCGCCGCCGCGCGGCCATGTGGGCGCGCGCCCGCCCGTAACGTACGATTCAAAGCATCACCGTATGCAGGTAGCCGAAGACGTTTAGGGGACACCGTGTCTGAGATCCGCCAATCTTCTCCGAGGCGCGGAACCAACTTGCCCAGGATGGGGGATTTCAACCTCACCGTCATCCTCGACGCGATCCGCAGGACCACCGGCGGGTTGAGCCGCGTGGAACTCGCGCAGATCGTGGGCCTGTCCCCGCAGACCATCTCCAATATTTCCCGGCGCCTGCTGGACCAAAACCTGATCGTGGAAGCCGGCAAAGAGGGCAGCGGACCGGGCAAGCCGCGCACCATCCTGCGGCTCAACCCCGCCGGCATGTACGCCCTGGGTGTCCACCTGGACCCCGCCGTGACCACGTTCGTCGTCTTGGACCTGGTGGGCGCGGTGGTCCGGCATTCACGCATCAAGACTCCGGGCGGGAACGATCCCTCCGCCGTCATCACCACCATCGCCGCGGAACTGGCGCAGTCGTCACCGATTCCGGCGTGGACCGCAGCCGCATTGCAGGCGTGGGCGTGGCCGCTCCCGGCCCCATCGACCTGGACAACGGCACCGTGGTGGACCCGCCGCTGCTGCCGGGCTGGGACCGGGTGGAACTGCGTGAGGCGCTGGCCAGGGCCACCGGCTACTCGGTACTGGTGGACAAGGACGTCACCAGCGCGGCCGTGGCGGAAACCTGGGCGGGCGGCCCCAGCGGCGCGGGGAGCTTCGTCTTCATGTACATGGGAACCGGCATCGGCTGTGGCATCGTCCTCAACGACGAGGTTATTCGCGGAACCTCCGGCAATGCCGGCGAGATCGGCCACATCGTGGTGGATCCGGACGGTCCTCCCTGCGACTGCGGCCAGCGGGGCTGCGTCAAATCCTCCTGCATTCCGCAGGTGCTGGTGGCGGAGGCGGAGGCGGCCGGCATCCTGGAAGGGCCCCCCGCCAGCAGTGCCGCCGAAATCAAGCAGAGCTTCGCCGACCTCTGCGCACGCGCCTACAGCGGGGACGAACGGGCCTCCGCCATCCTGGACAAGTCAGCCGTCCTGGTGGCACGGGCAGTTTCAGTGGTCACCAACACCCTGGATGTTGAACGGGTTGTCTTCGGCGGCCCGTTCTGGACCTGCCTGTCGCAACGCTACCTGGAGCTGATCCCGTCCCTCCTGGACACCAACAGCGCCGCCCGCCTGATCCACCCCATCGAGGTTGTGGGCACCGGCGTAGGGGAGGACGTGGGCGCCATCGGCGCAGCATCGCTGGTCCTGGAACATACCCTCGCGCCCCGCGCCCAGCGGCTGCTGCTGGAAAGCTGACCGGACCATGCTTCGCCGGGTATCCGCCACGGTGTCCCTCCTGGCCGCCGCAGCACTGGCCCTTGCCGGCTGTACTTCCGCCGATCCTGCAGGCGGCAAGACGATTAAGGTGGCCTACCAAAAGACGGATTCCTTCACCGCACTGGACACCATGTTCCAGGACGCCAAGAAGGAGTTCGAAGCCGCGCACCAGGGCGTCACCGTTGAACTCCAACCCATCCAGGCCAACGACGACGACTACGGCACCAAACTGGCCCTCGCGCTCAGGTCGCCGGCCACCGCCCCCGACGTCTTCTACGAAGACACGTTCAAGGTCCGCTCGGACGTGGATGCCGGGTACCTTTTGAACCTGGACAGCCGGCTGACGGCATGGGAAGACTGGGACAAGTTCGACGCCGGCGCGAAAGAAGCCGGGAAAGCCGACGACGGCGGCACCTACGCGGTGCCGTTGGGCACCGACACGCGGGCCATCTGGTACAACAAGAGGGTTTTCGAAGCCGCGGGCATCGCGCTGCCCTGGCGCCCTGCCACCTGGCAGGACATCCTGGACACCGCCAGGAAGATCAAGGCCTCGAACCCCGCCGTGATCCCGTTCAACATGTATGCCGGCAAAGGCACCGGCGAGGGAACAGTGATGCAGGGGTTCTACGAACTGCTGTACGGCACCGGCGCCGGCCTGTACGACCAGGACGCGAAAAAATGGGTCGTCGGCTCAGCTGGCTTCAAGGATTCCCTCACCTTCCTCCAGGCGCTCTACCAGGAGAACCTCGCGGTGCCGCCCGCTGATGCGCTGGACCCGAACGTCTGGAAGAAGGTGTTTGGAGACTGGTTCCCGAAGGCAAAGTTGGGCGCCACAGTGGAAGGCTCCTATACGCCGTCGTTCTGGCAAATAGGTGGAAGCTACGAATGGCCGGCGTACGCGCAGGACATGGGCGTGGCCCCATTCCCCACACAGAAGGGCGGGGCACCGGGCGCCGTGAGCATGTCCGGCGGCTGGACCTTGGCCGTGGGCGCGGAAACCAAGCAGCCTGACCTCGCCTTCACATTCCTGACCACGGCGCTGAACGCAAAGAACTCCCTGAAGTTCACGGTCGCCAGTTCACAAATCGCCGTCCGCACGGACGTCGCAGCCGATCCGGGCTACCAGTCCGCCAACCCCTTCGTCAAAGACGTGTCCAGCCTGGTGTCGGTGACCCGGTACCGCCCCGCCACCTCGGACTACCCCCGGATCTCCGCTGCCGTCCAGGAAGCCACCGAAGCCGTCATCACGGGCAAGAGGACCCCGGAGCAGGCGGCCGCCGACTACGAGACGGCCGTGGCAGGCATCGTGGGCGGCGACAAGACCGTCCGGAAGTAGCGGTGGCACGCCACCACCAACGGCGGCAGTTCGCCCGCTACCTGCCGGTCCTGCCGGCCGTCCTGCTGCTTGTGGTCTTCCTGGCGGGCCCGGTGCTGTGGGCCTTCCAGGCCTCGCTGACCAATGCCGGACTGACCGGCAGGCATGCCAGGAACCCGGAATGGGTGGGTCTGGGGAACTACCAGCGGCTGCTGCAGGACCCGGTGTTTCCGCTCTCGCTGGCCCTGACGGTGGTGTTCGTGGGCGGGTCCGCCGTTCTGGGCCAGAACGTCCTGGGACTGGCGCTGGCGGTCCTTCTGCGCCGGGCCCGGCCCGCGGTCTCCGCGGCGGTGGGTACCGCCGTCGTCGCCGCCTGGGTCTTGCCCGAAATCGTGGCCGCTTTCGCCGCCTACGCTTTCTTCAGCCGCGACGGCACGCTCAACCAGTTACTCGGCGGGCTGGGACTGGCGGAAATCGACTGGCTCTACGCCCTGCCCATGCTGGCCGTGATTATGGCGAACGTGTGGCGGGGCACCGCCTTTTCCATGCTGGTGTACCGCGCGGCGCTGGGCGGGGTACCGGCCGAGCTCACCGAAGCGGCACACATGGACGGGGCCGGCGCCTGGAAGCGGCTGGTGTTCATCACCCTGCCGGTGATCCGGGGCAGCATCGCTACCAACCTGATGCTGGTCACGCTGCAGACCCTGGCCGTGTTCACCCTGATCTGGGTCATGACCGCGGGCGGTCCGGCCAACGGCAGCTCCACGTTGCCCGTCATGGCCTACCAGGAGGCCTTCAAATTCGGCGACATCGGCTACGGCACGGCGGTGGCTTCGGTGCTGATCCTGATCGGGGCAGTGTTCGGGGCCGCCTATCTTCGCCTCTTGCGGGAGCAGAAGCCGTGACGGCCGCACGGACTGCCGTCCGGCCACGGGCCCGCCGCCGTCCGCGGGGGAGCGCTGTGGCGGATGCCGTCCTGCTGGTGATCGGCGCGTGCTTCGTGCTGCCGCTGCTGTGGCTGGTCCTCGGTTCGCTGGACCCGGCCGCCGGGCATGGCACCAAAGTTCCGCTGCGGCCGGCCCTGGACAATTTTTCCGCAGTCCTCACCCCGGAGCTGCTGTTCCGGCCGCTGTGGAACAGCCTGGTGCTTTCTGCAGGGACCGGTGCCGTGACCCTCGCGGCGGCGGTCCTGGCGGCCTACCCGCTCTCGCGCTACCGGTCGCGCTTCAACCAGCCGTTCATGTACGGGATCCTGTTCGGCACCTGCCTGCCGGTGACGGCCATCATGGTTCCGGTGTACGGATTGTTCGTTCAGCTTCAGCTGTTGGATTCCTTGCCCGCCACAGTGCTGTTCCTGTCCGCGACCAGCCTGCCCATGGCCATCTGGATGACCAGGAATTTCATGGATGCCGTGCCTTTGGCCGTGGAGGAGGCCGCTTGGGTGGACGGGGCATCCCGGCTGGCTGCCTTGCGTTCAATCGTGCTGCCGCTCATGGGCCCGGGCCTGGGCGTGGTGTTTATCTTCGTGTTCATCCAGGCCTGGGGGAACTTCTTCGTACCGTTCGTGCTCCTGCTCTCTGAAAGCAACCAGCCGGCGGCGGTATCGATCTTCAGCTTTTTCGGCCAGTACGGGGCCGTGGCGTATGGCCAGCTGGCCGCGTTCTCCATCCTCTACTCCCTGCCGGTGCTGGCCCTCTACGGCATCGTGGCGCGCGGCGCCGGCAACTCGTTGGCGCTGTCGGGAGCTGTCAGGGGCTAGTCGATGTCCTCGAGCACGACGCCGAAGGGGAGGGTATCGTCCAGGTGGGCTTGGTGGCCGTGGTGGGTGTCCACCACGCGGACGCCGTGCAGTTTGTCCGCCGCGGACTGCATCAGGACGGGCCTGACCGTGTCCACGAACAACTGGTTCTTGCCGGCGAGGTACTTCTTGTAACTGTCTGGAAGCTCGATCATGGCAAAAGGATAGACCTGCCCGGCCCGCATGGGGAGGGGTGCCCATTGCCGTTCCGGGCCCAGCGGTCTTGGATAGGATGGCGGGCGGGACACGGCCGGCCCGGCCCGCGACTCCATCACCGTCACCAGGGGGAATACCAGTGCTTTCGACCAGCGTGCCCGCAAGAATCGAACCGGCGGAGCTGGCCAGGGCGCAGCAGGTGGTCGCGAACATTTCCCGCAGTTTCGACGCCAAGGTGGTGGGGCAGTCCCGGCTGCGCGAATCGCTCCTGGTGGGCCTGCTGACCGGCGGGCACATCCTCCTCGAAAGCGTCCCGGGACTGGCGAAGACCACTGCGGCGCAAACGGTGGCCGAGGCTGTCAGTGCGGACTTCCGCCGGATCCAGTGCACCCCGGACCTGCTGCCCAGCGACATTGTGGGAACCCAGATCTACGATGCCGCCAAAGGAACTTTCGTCACCCAGCTGGGGCCGGTGCACGCCAACATCGTGCTGCTGGACGAAATCAACCGCTCCAGCGCCAAGACCCAGAGCGCCATGCTGGAGGCCATGCAGGAACGCCAGACGTCCATCGGCGGACAGGACTACCGGCTGCCCTCACCGTTCCTGGTCCTGGCCACCCAGAACCCGATCGAGCAGGAAGGCACCTACCAGCTCCCTGAAGCCCAAATGGACCGCTTCATGCTCAAGGATGTGCTGGACTACCCGTCGCCGGCGGAGGAAGCGGAGATTATCCGCAGGATCGATGCCGGCATCTTCACCGCGGACCAGAAGCCTGCTGCCGCCGCCTCCCTCGACGCCGTCACCGACATCCAGGCCCTCGCCAAGCGGATCTACATTGATCCTGCGCTGATCAACTACATCGTGGGGCTGGTGTACGTGACCCGGCATGCTTCGCAGTACATCGATGCCCGGCTTGCCGGATTCATCGAATTCGGCGCCAGCCCCCGCGCCAGCATCGCCTTCAGCCAGGCCTCCCGTGCTGTTGCCCTGTTGAACGGCCGCGACCACGTCATCCCCGAGGACGTCAGGTCGCTGGCCCACCGGGTCCTGCGGCACCGGCTGATCCTGAACTTCGATGCCGTGGCCGAGCAAGTGCCTGTCGAATCGGTGATCGACGCCATCGTCGCAGCCGTCCAGACCCCCTGACCCCGCATGCCAAGCCTGCTCCAGCGCGTGAAGTCGAAGATGGCCATCTTCGCGCACCGGAAAGCCCGGGGAATGCTCGACGGCGAATACGGTTCCGTCTTCCGTGGCCGCAGCCTCGACTTCGATGACCTGCGTGCCTACGTTCCCGGGGACGAGGTCCGCGACATCGACTGGAAGGCCTCGGCGCGCCACGGCTCACCCCTGATCCGGCGCTATGTGGCAGTCCGGAGGCAAACGGTCCTCCTCGTTACCGATACCGGGCGCAACATGGCCGCAGAGGCCTGGTCCGGGGAAACAAAAAAGGACATTGCCATCCTCGCGCTGGGAGTCCTGGGCTACCTGGCGCACCGCCACGGTGATGTGGTGGGCCTGGTCTGCGGCGACTCTTCCGCCACCCGGTCCCTGCCCGCAAAGGGCGGTGAAGAGCACCTTGAGCGACTGCTGAGGCACGTCGACACCCACACCAGGCTGGACGGCCCCCCGAGCCGGCTCCAGGACCAGTTGGAGCATGTGGCCCGAAACGTCAAGGGCCGCCACCTGCTGTTTGTCGTCGCGGATGAACTGCCCGCTGACGCCAGCACGGGCCAACTCCTCCGCAAGCTCCGCGCGCAGCACGAGATTCTCTGGCTGACGGTCCGGGACGCGGACCTGTCACCGTCCAGCCCGGAAAGGATGGAGTCTTCCCCAGCCGATTCCTTCAGCGTGGCCGATTCCGCGCTCCTGGCCTCCCAGCCTGCGGCGTCGGCCGCGGTGGCGGCCGCCTATGCCACCGCGGTCGCCCAGCGCGACGCGGATCGCAAGGCCATGCTGCGTGCTGCCGGGATCGTCGAGGGGGCCGTGGCCGCCAGCGGCGACGTCATGACCGGCCTGTTTGCCCTGCTCGAAAGGCACCGGCGTGCAGGCTGACCCCGGATTCTACGGACCGCTGCCGTACAACCCCGCATGGACGTGGTGTGGAGCGGCAATCCTGGCCCTGGTGGCCGGCTGGTACGCCTACGTGTGGTTAAGCTCCCGTGCCGCCCCCGCATCCGGTCCCGCACCGGCGCGTCCCGCCCTGACAGACCTCCCGGCGCTCAAGGCCGCCTACCTGCAGCGCATCCAGGACGCCGAACGGGATGCCGCGGCGGGCACCCTCGACGCACGGGCCGCGCACCAGCAGATCAGCATGCTCCTGCGCGGCTTCGTCCGGGACGCCACCGGGGTGGACGCCACCCGAATGACGCAGCAGGACCTGGCGCAGCACCCGCTTCCGGCGGCCGCGGACGCCGTCGAAGCCCTCTACCCGGCCGAATTCGGGCCCGGTCCGCTGCCCTCCGTGGGCGCCTCCGCAGCACGGGCTTCGGCGGCGGTGCGCGCATGGAGCTGATGTTGTGGTGGGTGCTGCTGCCTGCTGCCGCTGCCGTGGCGTGGGCCATATGGGCCGGGCTGCGGCGCAACGGACGGGAAGACGTTCGACGCCGCCCGGTGGCCCACGCGGACCGGCTCACCGCGCTGCCGGAATACCAGGCTGCCCTCCGGCGGCACCGGAGATGGCTGCTCGTGGCCGGGGCCGCCTGTACCCTGCTGCTGGCCTCGACGGCGGTGGCCGCTGCCCGCCCCGTGGACGTGGCAACCACCAGGCCGGAGCAGCACAACCGGGACATCATGCTGTGCCTGGACGCGTCCGGTTCCATGAGCGACGCCGACGCCGCCCTGGTGGACGTCTTCGCCGGCCTGGCCAGGAAGTTCAACGGCGAGCGGATCGGCCTGACCATCTTCGACAGCAGCGCCATCCAGGTGTTCCCGCTGACGGACGATTACGCCTACGCCCAGGAGCAGCTCCAGTCCGCCAAGGACGCTTTCGACGGCAAACCCGGCAGCTCCGGATTCCTGGACGGCACCTGGAACGGCCAAGGTTCCTCGCTGATCGGCGACGGCCTGGCGTCCTGCCTGAACAGCTTCCAGGGCGCCACCGGCCCAGGTGACGCCGGGGCGCAGCGGTCGCGGTCGGTAGTGCTCGCCACGGACAACTTCCTTTCCGGCACACCCATCATTACCCTGGAGCAGGCGGCGCAACTGGCCAGGGAAAGGTCGGTGCACGTCTACGCCCTGAACCCGGGGGACGTTGACTATGGCTCCGGGCCGGACCAGCCGGGAGCCCGGCTGCGGGCCGCGGCGGAGTCCACGGGCGGCTCGTACTACGCCCTGGACAGCCCTGACGCCGTGGCCGGGATCGTGGCGGGTGTCGAAAAGACCGAGACCGCTGCCATCCAGGGAGCGCCGCGGGCCGTGATCACGGAGGTTCCGGGAGTACCGCTGGCCACGGCAACGCTGTCCGCACTGGTGCTCTTCGCTGCGCTTTGGCAGGTGCAGCCACCGCTGAGGCGCGGCCGGCATGGCACGCCGCCTCGTCGCGGGCCGGGGCGACGTGCGTGGTTCAGGCGTACCGCCGTCGTCCTGCTCGTCGGGGCAGCCGCCCTGCGCCCCGGCCTGCCCGGCGGAACCGTGCAGGCCGCCTCGACGGACCTCAACGTCTTCTTCGTGGTGGACACCACCACCAGCATGGTCGCCGAGGACTACGGCGGTGGAAGCCCGCGGCTGGAAGGCGTCCGCAAGGACATCAAAGCGATTGCGGAACAACTGCCGGGCGCGCGTTTTTCGGTCATCACCTTCGACACCACCGCACACGTCCGGATGCCGTTGAGCACCGATACCCTTGCCCTTGAGACCCTCACCGACATCCTGGAGCCCCAGGTCACCGCTTACGCCAAGGGCAGCAGCATCAGCGCCGCCAGGCAGGTCCTCGCAGAGCGGCTGGCCGCCGCCCGGGACAGCCACCCAGGACGCCCGCGGCTGGTGTACTACCTGGGAGACGGCGAACAGACCAGCGGCAAGGAACCGGAGGCAATGGCGTTCGACGCCGGGCTGGTGGCTGGAGGAGCGGTCCTCGGCTATGGCACGGCGGAGGGCGGCCGGATGAAGGAAAACACCGGCCTGGACGCCGGCGACGGCTCCGCCGGCGGCGCTGCGACAGGACCGCACAGCGGATATGTCCAGGACAACGGCGCAGGGGACGCACGCTCCGTCATCGACGAGGGGCGGCTACGGACCATCTCGGCGCAACTGGGCGTACCGTACGTGCATCGGGACGCGGGCGGCGCCGTGGCGGACATGATGCGTCAGGCCCGCCCGGGAAAGCCGGAACACTCGGACGGCGACGGTTCAGTCCCGGCCCGGACCGAGGTTTATTGGCTGTTGGCCGCCGGCGCCTTCCTGCTGGCCCTGCCAGAAGCGGCGGCTGTCCTTCGCCGGCTCCGCGGACTCCCGTGGCCCGCACGGGCGGAGGCCACACCGTGAGGGCTCCAGCCCGCCGCCGGCGCATGCTGCTCTGGTCGCTGCTGCCTGTGCTCTTGGCGCTGTGCGTGGCGGCAAAGCTCCTCAGCCTCGGCGTCCTTGCCGGCACTGCTGCCGCACGTTACGCGGCCGGGGACGCCGCCGGCGTGGACGCCGCCGCCGGTGGCCTCGGCGTGGCCAACGTGGTGGAGCCGCATAAGGCGCCGTTCGCCGCCGGCGGCGCTGCGGTGCTGCGCGGAGAATACGGGGCCGCCCGTGCCGACTTCGAAACGGCGCTCCGCACCGTCCCGGCCGGTTCCGGGGATGAATGCCTGATCAGGGTCAACCTGGCCCTGGTGATTGAACGCCTTGGTGACGAACGGCTGGAGGCCGGGGACCCGGCGTCGGCCGCTGCCCTGTACCAGGCCGCACTGACCGCGGCGAACGAGGCACCGGGTTGCTTGTCGCCGGACGCGGCAGCCGGAGCCGGCGGACGGCTGGGGGAAGCCGCCGAACGGCTGGAAGGAAAGCTCAACTCGGCCGCCCAGGCGCCAGGCCAAACAGCGGCACCATCGACGGAGCCCGCGCCGGACCCCTCGGCAGCGGCGCGGCAAAGCCAGCTGGACCAACTACAGGACAGCGCGCGGCAGGCCGAGCGGGAAAGGAACAGCGGCCGCGAACGGGAGCAGTACTTGGACGACACCAGTGGAACGGCGCCGGACCGGCCCTGGTAGGGATGGTCCAGCGGCGAAGGAAATTCTGCAGCAGCTGTGAAACACACCGTAAAACTGCGTCTTATTCGGTTGCCGACTTGAATGCACCCTCCGGGCCCTCATAGAGTCATAGACAAGTTACCGCGGTAACGTGTCAGCGATCCTCCGTTCCGGGGGGTGTGGGTGCCCCCATGTGGGCCTGACATTTGCTCACGGACTACTTCATTCCAGGCGTAACAGTCGCGGCTGCGTCCTCAATGGAGTCCATCCGTCTTCCCCAAACTCAATTCATTGGCGGTTTTCCTGCACATTCACCGGCAGGCAACCCCAATGGCCCAAAGCCAAGGACGCAAATGTCACCACCAAGCCTCATCGAAGCACACCCAAACCTCTCCGACACCGCCCCGGTGGCGCTCTCCTACGAGCTGTTCCCGCCGCGCTCCCCGGCCGCTGCCGAGACGCTCTGGACCACCATCCGTGAACTCGAAACCACGGCGCCCGACTACGTCTCCGTGACGTACGGTGCCAGCGGATCCAACCGCGACACCGCCGTCGAACTCATCAACCGGCTCCTGCTCGAGACCACCCTCCGGCCGCTGGCCCACCTGACCTGCGTGGGAAACACGCCGCAGGAATTGGCGGGAATCATCGGCGAACTGCTGGACATCGGAGTGCGGGGCATCCTTGCCCTGCGCGGCGACCTGCCCAAGGACGGCGTCCGGCCCTCCGACGGTGCGCTGCGGTACGCCCAGGACCTGATCGAGCTGATCAGGCGGGTGGAGCAGCGGCGTTCAGCCCTGCTCTGCGCCGGAAAGATCGCCGTCGGCGTGGCCGCATATCCCTCCCGGCACCCGGAATCGCCCAGCGAGGAACACGACGTCGAGGTGCTGCTGGCCAAGCAGCGTTCCGGCGCCGACTTCGCCATCACCCAGGTGTTCTTCGAGACCGAGCAGTACGCGAACCTCCTCACCAGGGCACGCCGCGCCGGAGTCACCATCCCGATCATCCCCGGCGTCATGCCGCTCACCAGCCTGCGCCGGCTCACCCGGCTCGGTGAACTGGCCGGCGTCGAACCGGCACCCGCACTGATGGAACGCCTGGCCGCCGCCGACAGCGACCTCGAACGCCTGCACATCGGCGTCGACGTCACGGTGGACCTGGCCAATGCTGCCCTGGATGCCGGAGCCCCCGGTATCCACCTCTACACCTTCAACGAGCACCAAAGCGCACTGGAGGTGCTGGACAAACTGGCCCTGCCGCGCCACACCCGCCGGGACTCCGCCGCCCGGTCCCAGCTCGCCAGCTGAGCACTTTCCCGGCCGAACCCCCCAGACCACCCTCGTACGCTCCACACTTCCTGGGAGATTTACGCCGCCGCCATGGACGGCGTCGGATTTTAACCGGGCAGCCTCAGGACTCCCAGACGATCTCGTCGTCGACTACGCCGTCCTGGTCAGCGCAGGCCACCAGGACCTCATCGGTGAAGTGCTCGCCGAGGGTGAAGTCCAGGACAAAGTAGCGTTCGGGCTGGCCGGGGTAGATGCCCACATGGCCGAGCTTCAGTGCCTTGAGGAAAACCTCATTGGTCAGCTGGCTGCGGTCCTGGACACCGAACACCTTGTGCAGATGTTCTTCCTTGAGGGCGTTGCAGTGGAAGTGCAGGTATTCCTGCGGGCTGGTGCCTTCCTGCTCAAGTTCCTCGGCAATCATCTCGCGGACCTCGTCCACCAGTTCGGGCAGGAAACGCAGCCGGTATTCGACCTTACGGAGCGCGGCTTCATCGAAGTGGTCGTGGGCATTGATGTTCAGGTCGAGTTCCAGCGGGTGGCCGCGCAGCTCATGCCGGGCGGCAAAGAGATGGTCCATGCCGTGGTTCAGGTCGATCTCTCCAAAGTGCTGGCTCGCTACCTTGTTCATATTCTCAACATAGACCCGAAGGCCAGACCATTCCAGCGTTCGGGGCTAATTCACTGCGGTGCGCATGCCGGCGAGGGTTTCAGCCAGTAGGTCAACGAACAGCTGAACCCGTGCCGTTTTCCGGTCATTGAGCAGAAGCGCGAACACGTTGCGTGCCAGCCGGATCTCGGGGACGTCCAGCACCACCACGCCCGCGGGTTTGTTCCGAAGCGCGAGCTCCGGGACAAGGGCAGCGCCCAGCCCGGCGGCCGCCATTTCCAGGCTTGCGTGGAAGTCGTCGCTGTGCGCCACCACGCGCGGGTGCAGGTTGCAGCCGGCGAAGAGCCGCTCGATCACCATGGCATCACTGGTGCCGGGGTGGTGCATGATCCATGGCATTTCGGAGAGATGGTCCGCTGCCACCTTCGCGTCGGCGCGGAATCCCCAGCCGGCAGGCAGCACCACGCGGAAATCGTCGTCGCCAATCCATTGCCGGTTGATCGTGTTGGGCCAGGCGAAGCCGGTCTGGCCCACCTGGAACACCACCGCCAGGTCGAGGTCACCGCCGGTCCGCAGCCCCTGGATGGTTTGGCCCGGTTCAGCCACGGAGACCCGCAGGTCGATGCCCAACTTCTTCCAGGCCGGGTTTTTCAGGATCCGCGGCAGGACATAGGTGGCGAGGCTGGGGAAGATCCCCAGCCGCAGTTCCTGGCTTCCCGTGTCTTGTGCCCTTGACGCGGCCGCCATCAGTGCTTCGATGTCCGTGAGCACTTTCGCGGCGTGGCGGGTCATGACGACGGCGGCTTCCGTAGGAACCACGGCCCGCGCCGAGCGCTGGAAGAGCGTGACGCCGGTGTCGCGCTCCAGCGCGGACATCTGCTGCGAAACAGCGGAGGCAGTGTAACCAAGTGTCGCGGCCGCCGCGGCGAATGAGCCCAGCCGCGTGACCTCCAATAAGGTCTTCAAGTGCACGGGGTTTACCACCAGCCCACAGTACTGCACCCATCCGCCGCCGCCACGGTACCGAATTGCCCTCTGTACACCCGGTCCGGCGGCAGATGTCCAACAGAGGAGCACGAATTGTCACCTAATCCAGCAGTAGATGCAGGCGGGCGGCGGCGCGTCGCCGTCATCGGCAGCGGCGTGGCCGGACTTACGGCCGCCTACGTGCTGAACCGGCAGGACAACGTCACCCTGTTCGAGGCAGATTCACGGCTGGGCGGCCATGCCCACACCCACGACATGCCGCAGCCGGACGGCAGCGCCATCGGCGTCGATACTGGTTTTATTGTTCACAATGAACGGACCTATCCCACGCTGCTTCGCCTGTTCGCCGAACTGGGCGTGGAAACCCAGGACTCGGAGATGAGCATGTCCATCCGCTGTGACGGCTGCGGACTCGAATATGCCGGCGCCCGGGACGGCGCCCGCGGCATCATCGCCAAACCATCGAGCCTGCTGCGCGGCCGCTACCTGCTGATGCTCCTGGAGGTCACCCGCTTCTACCGGAAGGCGCGGGAACTGCTCAGGACCGCGCCGCCGTCGGCCGTCAGCGGCGGGGTGGATGTGCCCGAACTGACGCTCGGCGCCTTCCTGGAGCGGGAAAAGTTCAGCCCCTACTTCATCTCGCACTTCATGACCCCCGTGGTCAGCGCCGTCTGGTCCTGCGACCCCGCCACCGCACTGTCCTACCCCGCACGGTACCTCTTCACGTTCCTGGGCCACCACGGGATGCTGGGCATTAAAGGCTCACCGCAGTGGCGCACCGTCACCGGAGGCTCAGCCCGGTACGTCGAAAAGCTGGCCGCGACCCTTCCCGACGTCCGGCTGGAAACCCCGGTCTCCACCCTCCGGCGGACCCCTGACGGTGTGGAACTGGCAACTGCCGGTGGGCTGGAAGCCTTCGACGCCGTCGTCATCGCCACCCACCCGGCACAGGCCCTGGGGTTCCTGGCCGACGCGACGCCCGAAGAGAAGGAAGCGCTCGGCGGCATGCCGTACTCGGTCAACCACACCGTCTTCCACCGGGACCCCGCAGTCCTGCCCGCGGCGGAGAACGCCAGGGCTTCATGGAACTACCGGCTTCCCGGCTGCGACGCCCGCCCGGACAAAGTCCTGGTCAGCTACGACCTGACCCGGCTGCAGCGGCTTGAACCCGCCGACGGAAGGCCGTACCTGGTCAGTCTTGGCGAGTCCGAGCTGATTGCCGACGTCGCCGTCCTGGACAGGATGGTCTACGAGCACCCGCAGTACACGCCCGAATCCCTGCAGGCCCAGCAGGCCATCAAGGCGCTCAGCAACGACCGGATCGCCTACGCCGGGGCATACCTTGGCTGGGGCTTCCACGAAGACGGCGCCCTCTCCGGGGTCCGCGCCGCGGAGAAGCTCGGCCGCACCTGGCCGGTGGCCCGGGCCGCTGACGGCGGAGACTCCTCCGGCGAAGGGGAGCGGGAACTGCTTGCGGCGGAACCGGCGTGACCATGGGTGCCGCCATCTACCGGACCGCCATCTCGCATGTGCGGCAGACCCCAATGAAGAACGCCTTCACCTACCGCAGCTACAGCTGGTTCGTGGACGTGGATGACCTTCCCCGCCTGCCACCCCTGCTCCGGCCGCTGGCAGAATTCCGTGCGGGAGACCACTTGGGCGATCCCCGGGCCAGCTTCAGGGCCAACGTGGAGCGTTACCTGCGGACACAGGGAATCGAGCCCGATGGCGGCCCCATCCACATGCTGACCAGTGCCAGGGTTTTTGGCTATGTCTTCAACCCGCTGACGCTTTTCTGGTGCTACGGCACCAACGGAGAGCTACGGTGCGTGGTGGCCGAGGTCCACAACACCTATGGCGAACGGCACTGCTACCTGCTCCGGACGGACCCCTCGGGGCGCGCGTCAGTGCCGAAGGCTTTCTACGTTTCACCCTTTAACGACGTTGACGGCGAATACCGGATGAAGTTGCCCGCCCCCGGCGAGCGGCTTGCGGTGTCAATCGTCCTGGAACGCGAAGGGCACCGACCCTTCGTGGCAACCATGGACGGCAGGAGTAAACCGGCCACCCTCCGGAACATCCTCGCGGCAGCCGTTGCAGTGCCTGCCGCGCCGATGCTGGTATCCGCACTTATCCGGCTTCAGGGCGTTAAGCTCTGGGCAAGACGCCTGCCCGTCGTCGCCAGACCACATCACCCCCCACAGGAGGCAGTTCAATGACAATGACGGACGATAACGGCACCGCGTCGGCTGAGCGGCCGGCGGACCATCACGGTTCCGCCGCACCGTACACCGTGCCGCGGCCACCCGCGTCCATCGATGCGGGCATCTGGCCGGGAATTGCCGCCGTGCCTTCCGGTTTCAAGGCCAACGGTGCAGCTCGGATTGCGGACGGGATCTTCAAGGCCGCGGTGCGGCGCCTGCCACTCGAGGTGCGCTACCCCGATGGCCAAGTGCTGGGTTCTGCTCCGGCCGGATCGGGTGCGCCCGTCATGACCATCCACCGGCCCGCGCAGTTTGCCCTGCGGCTGGGCGACGGGGGGCTGATCGGCCTGGGCGAGTCCTACATGGCGGGCGACTGGGATGCAGACAACCTGACAGCAGTGCTGGAGGTCTTCGCGGAGCGGGCGGGCACCCTGATACCGGTTCCGCTGCAGAAACTGCGGTCCATCTTCCTGCCGCGCCAGCCGCGGACTGAACGCAACTCCCTGAAGAACACCCGCTCCAATATCTCCCGCCACTACGACCTCTCCAACGAACTGTTCGCCACGTTCCTTGACGAGACCATGTCCTACTCCAGCGCGCTCTTCCCGGCGTCCGGTGGTGCCGTGAAGGACATGCCGTGGGAGGGCTTCGCCGCCGCCCAGCAGGCGAAGATCGACCGGCTGCTGGACAAGGCCGACGTCGGACCCGGAACCAGGGTGCTTGAGATCGGCACCGGGTGGGGCGAACTGGCGCTGCGTGCAGCCGCCCGCGGCGCCACCGTCTACTCGGTCACGCTGTCCAGTGAGCAGCAGGCGCTGGCCCGGAAACGGGTGGCGGAGGCAGGCTACGCGGACCAGGTGACCATTGAGCTGAAGGATTACCGTGCCGTGGAGGGCGAATACGACGCCGTCGTGTCGGTCGAGATGATCGAGGCCGTTGGTTACGAATACTGGGCCACGTACTTCCAAACCATCGAGCGGGTCCTTGCCCCCGGCGGCAAGGTGGCCATCCAGGCCATCACCATCGCGCATGACCGGCTTCTGGCCACCCGGACCGGATATACGTGGGTGCACAAGTACATCTTCCCGGGCGGCGTTATCCCGTCGATGCGCGCCATCGAGGAAGTCACGGAGAAGCGGACCGGACTGCAGGTCCGTGAACGCCTTGCCTTCGGCGAACACTACGCAGAGACGCTGCGGCTTTGGGAGGAGCGCTTCATGGCGCGGAAGGACGAGGTGGCTGAACTGGGCTTTGACGCCGTCTTCCAGCGGATGTGGCTCTTCTACCTTTGCTATTCAAGGGCCGGGTTTGCCTCGGGCTACCTGAACGTCCAGCAAATTGTGCTGGACCGGAGGAAGAACGCTGCCGTCAACGGAGGCCGCTGATGACCGCTGCACTTGCCGAAACGATCGCGGAGGTACTGCGGCCCGTGGTGGGCGGGGAGCTGCCCGTCCGCCTGAAGGCCTGGGATGGATCGGAAGCGGGGCCGGCGGAAGCTCCGGTAGTCCGGCTCAACAGCCCGGATGCCATCCGGCGGTTGCTGTGGAGCCCAGGTGAACTTGGCGCCGCACAGGCCTACGTCACGGGCGAACTGGACATTGACGGTGACCTCAATTCCGCGCTGCAGCAGCTGTGGGAAGTGGTCCGGCAACGCCGGTTGTCCGGCATCCGCCTTACGCCCGGAGTCATCGCCGGGATCGGCAGGATCGCCCGCTCGGCCGGGGCCCTGGGGACACCGCCGGCGCCACCGGCAACGCAGGCCAAGGTCCGGGGACGGCTGCACAGCTTGATCCGTGACCGGGCCGCGATCAGCCACCACTATGATCTCAGCAACGATTTCTACGGCCTGATCCTGGACCCGCAGATGGCCTACTCCAGCGGTTACTGGATGGAAGCTCCCGGCCCCGGCTACGGCGTCGAGGATGCCCAGCGCGACAAGTTGGACCTGGTGTGCCGCAAGATCGGGCTGGAACCGGGCATGCGCCTGCTGGACGTTGGCTGCGGGTGGGGTTCCCTCAGCCTGCATGCCGCGCGGCAGTACGGAGCCAAGGTGGTGGGTGTCACCCTCTCCGTGGAGCAGAAAGCATTCATCGACGCGCGGATCAAAGAGTACGGCCTGGCGGACCAGGTGGAGATCCGGGTACAGGACTACCGCGAGATCCCGGACGGGCCATTCGACGCCGTCGCCTCCCTGGAAATGGGCGAGCATGTGGGGCAGAGGAACTATCCCGTCTACACCCAGGCCTTGTTCGACAACCTGGCGCCGGGCGGGAAAGTGCTGGTCCAGCAGATGTCCCGGCGCGGCCGCCACCCCGGCGGCGGTCCATTCATCGAATCCTTCATCGCGCCGGACATGCACATGCGCCCGGTGGGGGAGACGTTGAACTTCCTCGAGGGCGCCGGGTTCGAGGTGGAAGGGGTCGAGGGCATGCGCAGGCACTACGTCCGCACCCTTGAAGCCTGGTATGCGACGTTCGAGCAGAACCTGGACCGGGCCGAGGAAATGATGGGCCCGGAAGTGGTCCGCGTCTGGCGGCTGTACCTGGTGGGGGCCCTCCGCAGTTTTGCCGAAGGCCGGATGGGCGTAGAGCAGATCCTCTGCAGCAGGCCCGTTCCGCTGTAGCGGCTCCCGCCGCGGCACCTGCACCAGGCGGCGGGTGCGATTGGTCACCCCAAGGGGTTCCGAAGGTCACTTCGGGACCCCTTTTCCGTGCCCGGGAGCCCTGTGGACAACGCCGCGACACGCCGTCGATTTCGCGACACGCTGGCCGTTAATCGTGGCTAAGTAGTCCACAGGGTGTGGACGGGGCGCACAAAAATCCCGGGATCCCGGCCATTTTATTTGCCCCTGCCTGTGGATTAACGGTGCATTAAATGACATACTTGTAATACATCATCTTGGGGTCCAAAAGAGGCGCCTGCACTACATGTAGTATCTACATACGGCTTGGACGGGGACACCGCACCAGCAAGAGATTTCAACTAAGGGGACAGCGACAATGACCGTAACGGTTTACACGAAGCCTGCGTGTGTTCAGTGCAACGCCACCTACCGTGCGCTCGACAAAAAGGGCATCACCTACCAGAGCGTCGACATCTCCCAGGACGCCGAGGCGCTGGAGCGCCTGAAGGCGCTGGGCTACATGCAGGCTCCCGTTGTGGTCACCGACCAGGATCACTGGTCAGGCTTCCGCCCGGACAAGATCGAGGAACTGGCACTGTCCGCCGTTTCCTCCGTGGCCTAAGGTTTCCGCTTTTCCCGACAGCAACAAGCTGAGGTGACGTCCATGGTGGCACCCACAGCACAGCGTGACCATGCGGCTCAGCGCATGGGGGCGTCCGCATTGGCCGGTGCACAGGCTGATGCGGAGCCGGTCAGCACCGGCAGCCAGCTCATCTACTTTTCCTCTGCATCCGAGAACACCGGCCGCTTCGTCAGGAAGCTAGGCCGTGAGGTGGCCCGGATCCCGCTCTACGCGAAGGACTCACCCCTCCTCGCCACCCGGCCGTTCGTGCTGGTGGTGCCTACTTACGGTGGCACCGGGGAGAGGGGTCCGTTCCCAAGCAGGTCATCCGGTTCCTCAACAACCCGCAGAACAGGCAACTGCTCCGCGGCGTGATTGGTGCCGGCAATACGAACTTCGGGGACAACTACTGCATGGCCGGTGACATCATCGCCGCCAAGTGCAAAGTACCCCACCTTTATCGATTCGAACTTATGGGAACGCCGGAAGACGTCACCCGGGTCAACCAAGGATTGGACACGTTTTGGACACGACTGTCGCAGACACAGAAGTAACCAGGGCCGGGAAGCCCGAGATGCCGGCTGCCTACAAGGGCCTGGGCTACCACGAGCTGAACGCCATGCTGAACCTCTACGGTCCCAGCGGCGAAATCCAGTTTGAGGCGGACCGCGAGGCCGCCCACCAGTACTTCCTGCAGCACGTGAACAACAACACCGTGTTCTTCCACGACCTCGAGGAGAAGCTCGACTACCTGGTGAAGAACCAGTACTACGAGCGCGAAACGCTGGACCAGTACACGATGAACTTCATCCGTGAACTGTTCAACCGTGCCTACAAGAAGAAGTTCCGCTTCGAAACCTTCCTCGGTGCCTTCAAGTTCTACACCTCGTACACGCTGAAGACCTTTGACGGCAAGCGTTTCCTGGAACGCTACGAGGACCGCGTGTGCATGGTTGCCCTGCACCTGGCCCGCGGCAACGAGCAGCTCGCCCTGCAGATGGTGGACGAGATCATCGAGGGCCGCTTCCAGCCGGCAACCCCCACTTTCCTGAACGCCGGCAAGAAGCAGCGCGGCGAGCTGGTCTCCTGCTTCCTGCTCCGCATCGAAGACAACATGGAATCGATCGGCCGGAGCATCAACTCCGCGCTGCAGCTGTCCAAGCGCGGCGGCGGCGTGGCCTTCGCCCTGACCAACATCCGCGAGGTGGGCGCGCCCATCAAGCAGATTGAGAACCAGTCCTCCGGCGTCATCCCCGTGATGAAGCTCCTCGAAGACAGCTTCTCCTACGCCAACCAGCTCGGTGCCCGCCAGGGTGCCGGTGCCGTGTACCTGCACGCCCACCACCCGGACATCTACCGCTTCCTGGACACCAAGCGCGAGAACGCGGATGAGAAGATCCGCATCAAGACCCTCTCCCTGGGTGTCGTCATCCCGGACATCACGTTCGAGCTGGCCAAGAAGGACGAGGACATGTACCTGTTCTCGCCGTACGACGTCGAACGCGTCTACGGCATGCCGTTCTCCGACGTCTCGGTCACCGAAAAGTACTACGAGATGGTGGACGATTCCCGGATCAAGAAGACCAAGATCAAGGCGCGCGAGTTCTTTCAGACCCTCGCCGAGATCCAGTTCGAGTCCGGCTACCCGTACATCATGTTCGAAGACACCGTGAACCGGGCCAACCCGATCGACGGCAAGATCATCATGTCCAACCTGTGCTCGGAGATCCTCCAGGTCTCCCAGCCCACCACGTACAACGATGACCTGTCCTACGCCGACACCGGCAAGGACATCTCCTGCAACCTGGGCTCGCTGAACATCGCCAAGACCATGGACTCGCCGGACTTCGGCCTCACCATCGAGACCGCCATCCGCTCGCTGTCCGCCGTCTCCGACATGTCCAACATCACCTCGGTGCCGTCCATCGCCAAGGGCAACGACCAGAGCCACGCCATCGGCCTGGGCCAGATGAACCTGCACGGATACCTGGCGCGGGAACGGGTCCACTACGGCTCCGAAGAGGGCCTGGACTTCACCAACATCTACTTCTACTCGGTGGTGTACCACGCGGTGCGCGCCTCCAACCTGCTGGCCATCGAAACCGGCCAGACGTTTGGCGGCTTCGAGAAGTCCAAGTACGCCTCGGGGGAGTTCTTCGATAAGTACACGGAGCAGGAATGGGTTCCGCAGACCGAGAAGGTCCGCGAGCTCTTCAAGAACGTGCACATCCCCACGCAGGCTGACTGGCGCGAGCTGAAGGCCTCCGTCATGGAGCACGGCATCTACAACCAGAACCTGCAGGCCGTGCCGCCCACCGGCTCGATCTCCTACATCAACAACTCCACCTCCTCGATCCACCCGGTGGCGTCCAAGATCGAGATCCGCAAGGAAGGCAAGCTGGGCCGCGTATACTACCCGGCGCCGTACCTGACCAACGACAACCTGGAGTACTACCAGGATGCGTACGAGATCGGCTACGAGAAGGTCATCGACACCTACGCAGCGGCTACGCAGCACGTGGACCAGGGCTTGTCGCTGACGCTGTTCTTCAAGGACACCGCCACCACGCGCGACATCAACAAGGCCCAGATCTACGCCTGGAAGAAGGGCATCAAGACCATCTACTACATCCGTCTCCGCCAGCTCGCGCTGGAAGGGACCGAGGTTGAGGGCTGCGTCAGCTGCATGCTGTAGTTGAGGCTTCAACTAACTAGCCAAGTACGACGGCGGGTGCCCGCCCGCCGTCGTACGCTTTAACTTAGAGAAAACCCACCCAACGCATAGGGGATGACATGACCGAAAAGGTCAAGCTGCTGAGCCACGTCGAGGCCATCAACTGGAACCGCATCCAGGACGACAAGGACGTGGACGTCTGGAACCGCCTGGTGAACAACTTCTGGCTGCCGGAGAAAGTGCCGCTGTCCAACGACGTCCAGTCCTGGAACACGCTGACGCCGGCCGAGCAGCAGCTCACCATGCGCGTGTTCACCGGCCTGACCCTGCTGGACACCATCCAGGGCACCGTTGGCGCGGTCTCCCTGATCCCGGACGCGCTGACCCCGCACGAGGAAGCTGTCTACACGAACATCGCGTTCATGGAGTCGGTGCACGCCAAGAGCTACTCCTCCATCTTCTCCACGCTGGCCTCCACCAAGGAGATCGACGAGGCGTTCCGCTGGTCCACGGAGAACGAGAACCTTCAAAAGAAGGCCCAGATCGTCATGGACTACTACCAGGGCGACGATCCCCTGAAGCGGAAGGTGGCCTCCACGCTGCTGGAGAGCTTCCTGTTCTACTCCGGCTTCTACCTGCCCATGTACTGGTCTTCGCGGGCCAAGCTGACAAACACCGCTGACCTGATCCGCCTGATCATCCGCGACGAAGCCGTGCACGGTTACTACATCGGCTACAAGTTCCAGAAGGGCCTGGAGAAGGTTTCCGAGGAGAAGCGCCAGGAGATCAAGGACTACACGTTCGAGCTGCTGTTCGAGCTGTATGAGAACGAGGTCCAGTACACGCACGATCTGTACGACGGTGTGGGCCTGGCCGAGGACGTCAAGAAGTTCCTGCACTACAACGCCAACAAGGCCCTGATGAACCTGGGCTACGAGGCGATGTTCCCCGCTTCCGTGACCGACGTGAACCCGGCGATCCTCTCGGCCCTGTCGCCGAACGCCGACGAGAACCACGACTTCTTCTCCGGGTCGGGTTCGAGCTACGTCATTGGCAAGGCTGTTAATACTGAGGATGAGGACTGGGACTTCTAGGTCTCCTGTCTTCCAAAAGGCTGACCTCCTTCCTGGATACCAGAATGACCCCGCATGCTGAGGCGTGCGGGGTCATTTCGTTTGAGGGGCCAAGGGCATGGTGGGGTCGGCAGGAAGGTTAGCCCTGAACGGAGGCGTACCGGCGCACCGCTGAGGGATCGCCACACCGGCGACCCGAGGATGAGTCTGACTGGGAGGCATAGCGTAGGCGCGGGGCCTTGCCTAGACTCTCGCCATGAGGAAGTGGTGGCGGGAGCTATCGCCAAGACTGCAGGTGGCATTATCGCTGTCGCCAGAGGCGCTTGCGGCGAACGCAAGTCCGACTGGAGGATCAGGGCGAGTCGCTGATGTTCCTGCGGTATCCGAATTCGCTGCCGGGCTCCGGATCATAACCCTGGAAGCCGACGGCGGAACCATCGAGATCGCGGCCAACCCTGAAACGCTGCAGAAGTTTCAGAAGGCCATCGAGACGGCATCACAGTAGCCTGCGGGCGCAAGATACCCTCAAACAGCTTGCCGCGGCTGCGCGCCGGTGGTTCACTGCACTAATGCCAGCATCGCCGAAGGATCCTCAGGACGGGAAGCCCCTGGCTTCCACGGATGAGGCGCGTCGCAGGATTACCCGAATCACGTATTGGTCGTTGCCATTCATGCTCGTCTTCGCGGTGTGGAACCTAATCCCGAACATTCCCGATTCTTTGCGATTTGCAATGCTGCCGGTCGAGGCCGTGTTCGTCGTCGTTTACGGCACCGCCGTGATCCGGTTTTCCCTATGGCAGCGCGACGAGTATTGGCGGGAGCGGGGAGGGATCCCAAGCACCCGGAACGATTCCCGAAAAGATGAATATCAGGGCAAGTTGAGAACTTCTCTGGGGCGGGGGCTGGCCCCTATGCTCATGGCAGTATGACGACTCGCTGTGCGAACTTGGGGGATCTGATGAAACCGAAACCTGGGATTCCGTGGCCGTTGATGTTATCTGGCGGGCTGCTCTTTCTCTCCGTCGCGGCCCTGGTCCTGCTTGGCCAGATGGGGCGGCCCTACGTTGTGTATGCGGGGGGTGTGGCGGCGGGCGCCGCTGTACTGTTGGGCACTTGCCTTCTTGCAGACGTCCGCGGATCGGCGCAATGGCTCGGGAAGGTTGCTCAGAACAACGCCTCGCTGTATGCAAAGGGTTCGGCTCCGGACGACGGTGTCTACCGGATAGTTGGCGCAGGGATTGCTGTGCTGGGGGTTGCCATCGGTGTGGTCCTCCTGATGAATCTGCCGCGGTGACTCGATCGGGCCCGGCAACCTGCGACGAAGACTAGGACAAGCGCATGCAGGGTGGGCTGGCGTTCCGGGTTATCGCGTTGGTGTGGTTTGTCATCCGCAAGCCCATCGCTCGCCGTCAGGCCGTCATTATCCGTGTCATGCTTCGCCGGCCTGACCCCTTCAGTGGCGAGCAGGTCCGCGGACTGGAGATGGCCGGCATATTCTTCTGCTGCGTTCTGGGATTGGGCGGCCTGACGCTGGTGCTGCTCTATTAGCCTGTGATCGACCCAACGAGGACGTTGTCGTGGATCTTGCGCCAGCCTGCCAACTCAAGGGCGGCGTATCGAAGCCGGGTGTCACGGTCCCCTCGAGGCGCTTACGAGCCGCTTCCGCCGTCGGCCGTTTGACGGGCTTTCTGTCGCCGTTCATCGGCTTGGAGGATGCCGTCACGGACGGCGGCGCGGATGACGCCGTAGAGGATGTAGAAGAACACCGCTGCGAAGACGACGGTCAGGACCAAGCTGTCGAGTGCCATTACTCCCCGTCTCCTTCCGGCCAGTACTGCCGGGCGCCCGCCGAGGCCTCGCGGAGTTCGGTTCCGTCGAGGTCGATGGAGGCTTCGGGCATGCCCATGTCGGTCCATTGGGTGACCAGGCGCATGGTGCCGGCCGGCGGCAAGGGCCACAGCCAGAGGGTTCCGCTGGCCGCCATCTCGTCGTCCCCGCCGCTGCCGCCTTGGCCCTGGAAGAGAATGACCGGCGGCTCCGGCTGGGGAGCGTCGGGTGCAGGGTGGGGTCTGTTCAGCATCGCCCCGGTGGAGGCTTTGGAACCGTCGGCAAACTCCACTCCGCAGAGAAGGGCCGCGAGCGGCATGTTGGCCTTGGCCCACCGGGCGTGCGGCTGGCTGAAGAACGACGCGTTCAGCTCAGCCCATTCCTCGTCGTTCTCTGCATGCCGACGCAACTTCCACGACAGATCAATAAGGCAGCCCGTGGAATAGACCTTGACGGCTTCAACGGCCATGACGAACGTCGGCGAGAGATGAAGGAAACGGCCAACCGCTACCACTGCGGGCAGCTCATGCCGCGGGGCGCCCGCCCATACGGGCGGCACGTAACGGATGGTACGGCCCCGGCGAGGTGGTTCGGGTACGGGCAGGTCCTGGAAGAAGGTCAAAGCGGTTCCTTGGGGTGCTGGCGTTGACCGACCAGCGGAACGGCAGGTTGTGAGCCAGCCGCGGATCCCCCAATCCGTCCTTACCCCGCCCAGTCTACCGGTCGGTCCCGCCGGATCCACCGCCAGGACCTCGCGTCTTGACGGTCGGCTGGCAGCGCTTGGGTACGCAGGGACCGCTACATACGCGCGGCAGCTACATCAGATTTTCGCGACTCCAGGTCCCGTGCGCGTAACGCCTTCGCGCTTCGTACCTTCGCGAAGGCAACCAGTAAGGTCACAACCGTGCCTGTCCACGCCAGCCCGGCCAGGATCACTAGGCCGACCGCCACTAAGGGGTGCATGGTGACAGAGTAGAACTTCAGGCTCGGAGTCCCGGGACGCAACTCCGGACCATGAGCACACGAAAAAGGTGCGCCCCGTTCGCTGAGCGCACCCTTTCGATACTCCACAACCCGGATCCCCATCCGTTGAGTCCTATCATAAGCATGCTGATAGTTAGGTGGTCAAGGCATGGCGTGTTTTAGCGTGCGCTGTTCGAAGGCTCATGGCAACTGCTCGAGAATGACGTCCGCCACAATATTCGGGCGATTGAACAACATGAAATGGTCAGTGTCGATGTCCCGGACATCGTCCACGGCCTGACGTGCCCATGCACGCGCCTCCGCCCCGGTCAGGTTGTCCCTGACGCCGAGGAGGACGGTCGTAGGGATCTCTGCCCAGGTAGCGGCCGGTACTGGATCGCTTCGGGTGCGGGGTGTGGCGAACCTGCGCCGGTGTTCCTTCAAGAACAGGCGCACCTCCTCCGGAAGCCGGAGGCCGGCCTCATCTTCTTTGAGCCACCAGTCGCCGTCCAGGGCGAACCGGCCGTGTGCGTCCCGGAGCATGTGCTCCATCGTGTCCAGCCAGCTGACGTCCCGCACTTCAGGATGGATCTGCAGTGGGGGCGAGGAAACATACACCAGGCGGCGCACGTTTGGCATCCCGTGCGCGGCGATTCCCACGACGTCCGTGCCGTAGGACCATCCCACGACAACAGTGGGTTCCGGGCTTTCGGCAATGGCCTCCCGGACCTCCTCAGCGTCATCCAGCAGCCCTGCTTCAGCCGAGCGGTGGGAGGGGAGGTCAGGAGTTGCCACCTGCAAGCCCGCATGCCTGTCGAGTGCACGCTGGACCCATGTCCAATCCTCCGGAACACCCCACATGCCGTGTACAAGAACAACGCCTCGCGGCAGATGGCTGGCCATGGGGGGAACATACTTCCGCTGGGACCCAGCGGTCAAGACGTCATCGCTGTGTGCCGTTAGTCTCTCTCCTTGGGATGCTTCTGCCATATTGGTGCCAGCACATAAAGAAACCGAGAGGGGCGATGGATGGGCGCATGGGGGTATCTGCCGTTCGAAAACGACGACGCGCTGGACTGGTTGGAAGACCTTGAATCCGGCGGAGCGGAGGTCGTCCGGTCGGCACTGGCCAAGGCCGGCGACCGGTATGTGGAGGCGCCCGAGGGTGCCATAGCGATCGCCGCCGCGGAAGTGGCGTCAGCCAGCCGAGGCAATCCGCTGGGTGAGCTGCCCGAGAATGTTGCTGACTGGGTCGCGGCCCGTGGGGCAGAGATCACGGCGGATGATGTCGAGATGGCCCTGGAAGCCGTTCAGCGCGTGGCGGGTGAGCAATCCGAGCTTGCCGAACTGTGGGACGATGCCGACGAGCCGGAATGGCGCGAATCGCTCGACGATTTGGTGGAGCGGCTCCGCGCAGCGCTGAGCTAGCAGCGGCTGGGGCCGGCTGGCCGTGGTGAAGAGAGGTCGTGAAGAGAAAGCCTGGGGGAGGAGCCCCGGTACGCCGGGATCGCCAACCGATACGCTGGGATTATGACAATGGGGGAAACGGCGCAGGAGCCGCTGGTACACATTCAAGGCTTCCGGATGGACTTCGGGGAAACCACGGTCATCCGGGACCTGTCCTTTGATGTCCACGCCGGAGAGACCTTCGGGTTCCTTGGCAGCAACGGTTCCGGGAAGACCACCACGCTGCGGGCGCTCCTGGGTATTTACCGGCCCACGGCAGGGACGTTGCACATCGGCGGGAAGGTCTTCGAGCCCAAGGACGGAGCCAGCCTCGGCTACCTGCCGGAGGAGCGCGGCCTGTATAAGAAGGAACACGTCCTGGACGTGATGGTCTATTTCGGCCGCCTCAAAGGATTGTCAAAGTCCACGGCCCGGTCCTGGTCCGAGGACTACCTGGAACGGGTCGGGCTGGCGGGCAAGGCCAAAACGCGGCTCGACAAACTCTCCAGCGGCCAGCAGCAGAAGGTCCAGCTCGGGGTAACCATCATGAACAACCCGGGGCTGCTGATCCTTGACGAGCCCACCAAGGGTTTCGATCCGGTCAACCGGCGGCTGTTGATGGACATCATCGAAGAGCACAAGCGGGCCGGGGCGACCGTCATCATGGTCACCCACCAGATGGAGGAAGTCGAACGGCTGTGCGACCGGGTCATCCTGCTCAAGGACGGCGTCTCCCGCGCCTACGGGACTGTGGAAGAGGTACAGGAAGAATTCGGCGGCACCGTCTACCGGGTCATACACGACGGTTCGCTGCCTGCGTCGGCGCTGTTCGACGTCGTATCGGAGGAGAACGGCCGGGCTGAACTCTCGCCGCGGCCCGGGGCAACGGAGGAATCCGTCCTCCGCGCGCTCGTGGACGCCGGCGCCGGGATCCGGTCCTTTACCCCGGCAAGGATTTCCCTGGATGAAATCTTCATCCAGGTTTACGGCGAACAGCATGAACTGGCGGAAGGCTGAGATGGCAATGGGACAGCACAACCTCGGCACCGTCATCTCCTTCGAGTTCTTCCGGACCATCAAGAAGCGCGGCTTCGTGATCGCAACCCTGGCGCTTCCGGTCATCCTCGTGCTCATCTTCGCCCTGGTGTACGCGTCCAACGCCAGCACCAAGGACACCGCGGCCGCCCAGAAGAGTGCAAGGTTCGCCTTCACCTACACCGATGCGTCCGGGATCATCGTGCCCGCTGCCGCCAAACTCGCCGGCGGGACGGCGGCCGGCGACCCGGCGGCTGCCATCGCAGCTGTGAAAGACGGCACCTCGGAGGCCTACTTCGCCTACCCGGCCGACCTTGCGAAGGAATCGGTGAAGGTTTACGGGACTGACAAGGGCATGTTCGAGAACGACAAATACCAGGCAGTGGCCAAAGAGCTTCTGGCGGTCTCAGCCCAGAACCAGGTGGGCTCACCCGAGCTGACCGCTGCCCTGACCGGCGCCGTCAAGTTTGACTCGCAAACGTTCAAGGACGGCAGTGTCGCGCCAGGCGTCGGCGGAATCATCCCGCCTTTGTTGTTCCTGGTCATCTTCTACATTTCGATGATCCTTCTCTCCAACCAGATGCTGAACTCCACCCTGGAGGAGAAAGAAAACCGGGTCACCGAGATGATCCTGACCACCCTGAACCCAACCACATTGATTACCGGCAAGATCATCTCGCTGCTCGCCGTCGGGCTGGTCCAGATCCTGGTGTTCCTGGCGCCGGTGGGACTGGCTTACCTGTTTTTCCGGGACCGCCTGGCCTTGCCGGAGGTTGACCTATCCTCCTTGGTCTTCGAACCGGGCCCGATGATCACCGGGGCACTGCTCACGCTGGGCGGGTTCACGGTCTTCACCGGCGTCCTCGTAGCCATCGGGGCGATCATGCCAACCGCCAAGGAAGCCGGCACCGTTTTCGGTCCCCTTGTGGCGATGATGTTCATCCCCTTCTACACATTCAGCCTGATCATCTCCAACCCGGGCGCGCTGATCGTCCAGATCTTCACCTACTTCCCGCTGACCGCTCCGGTCACTGCCTTGCTCCGCAACGGGTTTGGAACCCTCAATCCTGTTGAAGCGACCATCGTCGTCGTCGAACTCTTCGTCGTCGGGACCCTGATTCTTCGGCTGGCCGTCCACCTGTTCAGGTACGGATCCATTGAATACGGCCGCAAACTCTCCATCGCCGGAACCTTCCGCCGCAACGAGCTGGCCGCCAAATGAACGAGGTCCTGGCTGGGGGAAGGTGCCATGACAGCCGGTGACGCCGGAGACGTCCTGATCAGGAGCGGCGTGATCCTGACAGGCCGGGCGCTCTTCAAGGGCTGGGCCATCACCACGACATTGTGGCTCGTCGGCCTGTATATCGTGCTGGCCGCCACCTCGCAGGGGTTCCTGCTCGACCTTGCCCTGATGGTCCTGATGTACGGGTATGGCATCGCGCTGGCCACGGGAGTCCCGCTGGCATGGATCCTCGGCCGCCTGCTCCGGCCCATCCGCAACCAGTGGATCCATGTTGCCGCATTCTTTATCGTGCCGACACTGGGCTTCTGGGCGCTGGGATCCGTGCTCGGCTTCGGTTGGTCCATCGGTGCCCTTGGCCTGTGGGCAACCGTTGGTCTGGCCGCTGCCTTGGGCCGACTGGCCGTATGGAGGGACGTGGCCGTCAGGTGAACGCGGCCCGGACCGCCGCCTGGAAAAGCGGGACAATGAGGAGCCGCTCGATCTGGGGCGTCGTCCTGCTCACCGGCGCCGCCCTGGCGGCAACGATTTTCTGCATACTTGACGAGGCATATTGGGCCGCCAGGCGTGAGCACCAACTGTTGTTCGTTGGCACCCCTTTGGACTCCCTGGCCGCTGGGTTTCTCGTTGTCGCGGTTCCCGTCGGCACGGCAGGCCTGCTGCTTCTTCTGCCGATACTGATCGGCCGTATTCGCAGGAGACCGGTCCGGCGGCTCGCCGGATGGGCGACCGCAGTGGGGGCCGCAGCGGCTGCGCCCTGTCTTGGGGTGGTTTGCGCCTTCGCCGTCCTTGGGGCCACGGGGATAGGGGATACGGTCAGACTGGAAGCCGCGGACGGACGGTCGGTGCTCGTTACCCAGGACGGGTTCGACGGAGACGTGGTGGACATCTACACGGAGTACGGCAACTTCCGCTACAAGTGGGCCCGCAGCGCCCCCGAGCTGTCCGGGTGGCCGCGGGTAACGGACCAGGCGTGCCGGCTCGATGCGGGGGAGCCGGGGCTGCGGCTGGTGTGCGGGGACAAGACGATGGATATCGACGTTCAAGAACCGGCAACGTGAAAACGGAGGCCTGGCGCTGCCTCTAAGACACACCGGTCACCCGAACTCCGGCCACCGCCCCCGTCCAGGGCGTGTCTGCTGGCGTCGGCAAGGACAGGTGCGCGGAAACATAGCCCTGTTGCAGCGTGACCACCTGTGAGGTGGAACCGGGGCAGTCCACCGTAAGTTCGACCGGCCAGAGGGTGACCGTGGGATTTTCCTGGCGGATGTAGATCTTGGCATTGGCGGCGCCGACGCAGCCGGCCGTGACGGTATATTCTCCGGCCGTGGCGACTTGTTCAGTGGTGCCAAACCCCCTGGCGGGTCCGTCCAGGGGCCCTTCTTGAAATAGGAGGACCTCCCCGGGACAGCCTTGAGGAGTCCGTCCAAATCCTGGTAGTTCCTCACCTCGCGCTCGAGGACCTGGGGGTCGGCGGGGCTTGTGACGGATTCCGCCGTTCCGGCCGTGGCCGTGCCGTCAGCTTCGGTGACGGGGCTGTGCGCCGGATCCGGGTAGTCATAGGAACACCCGGCTGTTCCGGCCGCCGGCACCAGAAGGCACAGGATCAAAGCCAGCCGGCGCCGGAAGCCTTTCATTCGCACGCTTCCATGGTGGGCGCGGACACCGGTGAACGCAACCAACACCGGCGGACAAGGCGGGGCTGGACCGGCGGCGTTTTGGGGGCGGCACCCATGGTCTCGTGGATGCTCTGGCCGCCGGTCCTGTCCCTGGTGCCAAGGTCCTGCCTTGCCGGCAGGACCTTGGCTTTAACGGTAGGACTGAAACCCCAATGGCCGCCCACGTTCCCCGCAAATTTGGCTCAAGATTCGGACCGCGGCGGCGGACACCAGGGCGGCAGCGCGCCGGGGCCCGTCCTGGACCAGGCCGTCAGCGGAGGCTTTCGAGTGCCTGCGAAATCGCCGAAAGCCGCCTGGTCGAGGCAAGTCCCAGATGATAGACGTGCAGCTCGTCGGCGCCAGCGGCATGAAGTGCGCCCCACTCGCCGGCCAACCCGCCGCCGTCGGGCGCCTTTGGCGGCAACGCCAGGACGTACGCACCTGTGCGCACACCGTCGGCTGACATGGCTTTGACCGTCAGCGCCCCGTCGTCCGGGCTGCCCCAGCAAGGCACGACGGCGGTCAGGTCACCACGCTGCCTCCGCAGCCGGCTCCTGCGCAGGGCCTCCGCCGGCAGGAACGGTCCTGTGTTCCAGGGATCCGGCGAGGCGTGCAGGGAGATGCGGAGACTGGAGCCGGAGGCGTCAACGGCTGCCAGGCACTGATCAAGAAGCGCTGCTGCGGCGTCCCACCTGATCTCCAGCAGTGGGAGGAAGTCCTGCGCATCGGCCGCTGTGGCTGGGGTCAGCCGGGGATCGTCTGATTCCATAATGGCTGCCCGCACCCGGTCCTGCTCCACGGCAGCAGGCAGGCCGCGCGCCTCATAGGACGCCTTGCATGCCTCGCAGAAACACAGCGACAACAGAGCCTGCACCCATGGTGAGTACTCCGCCCCCTCTGTCTTTTCGTGCCGGTTCTGGTGGCTGAATCCCAGCGGACCCACCGCCTCCAGGATGAGGCCGTCGGGCTGCCCGTGCGCCAGGACCTGGGCCACCATGCCGGCTGCGTATCCGCGGACCTCCGGGTGTGAGGGGCACAACGCGTAGCTGTAGACCTCGCCGAAGGCGTTGCGCACGCACATGCCGGGGTTGTTCCCCCCGGCTGCGCTTGAGTGGGTCAGGACCGTCCATGCGTCCACCGGGATGTTCGCGGCCCGGAGTACCGAAGCGGCTTCACCGAACGCGTTCTCCGTCCCCGTCCATTCGCGCGCACTGCCGGGGACCAGGGGGTTGCCTGCGAACGCATCGGTGGCGGGAACATAGAGTGCCGCGGATTGGGCGTCCACCACGCGGCGGCCGGGGTGCCTTGGCGTGCCGGCCCGCACCGAATGGTAGGCGGCGGCAAGTGCCACGCGATCCACGCCACTGGCCTTGATCCAGTGAACGGCGTCGGGGTCACCCAGCACGTCCCAGGGATAGAGGTAGCCGGTGGCCCGCGGCCCCCGCGTCCCTACCACCGGGGGAGGTCCGCCGTGAACCCAGGTACGAAGCGCTGCATGTAGCCGGTGTCATCCCGGGCCGTCATCCGGGCGTCCAGGTACTGCTGGTGCAGTTCGGCCAGTTTGTCCCGGTCCAGTTCCACGCCCAATCCCGTGCCTGTGGGAACCCGGACGCTGCCGTCCTCGAAGTGCAGGGCGCCGGGCTTGACCACATCGTTGTGCCCGTTCCAGGGATAGTGGGTGTCACAGGCGTAGGTCAGGGCCGGGGTGGCCGCGGCCACGTGCACCATGGCGGCGAGGCTGATGCCCAGGTGGGAGTTGGAGTGCATGGACAATCCTATTCCGAACGTCTCGCAAATGGCTCCAGCTTCCCGGGTGTGGCGCAGGCCCCCCCAGTAGTGGTGGTCGCCGAGGATGACCTGGACCGAGTCCAGCTCGACACTCCGCTTGATGTGCTCGAAAGCAACGACGCACATGTTGGTGGCCAGGGGCATGGTGGCCGCGGCGGCCACCTGGCCCATTCCCTCCAGGCCCGGCGTCGGATCCTCCAGGTACTCCAGCAAACCCTCGGTTTCCCGGGCAACCCACCGGGACGTTTCCACTGTCCACGCGGTGTTGGGGTCGAGCCGCAGCGGCATGTCCGGGAATGCTTCGCGCAGGGCTCGGATGGCCTCGATTTCCTCCGCCGGCGGAAAGACTCCGCCCTTGAGCTTGATGGACTTGAACCCGTATTCGGAAATCATCTTTTGTGCCTGCCTGACGATTCCCGCAGGGTCCAGCGCCTCGCCCCACTCGTCGCCGATGGCAGGCTTGCCGTCCATGGCCGGATGTTCCTTCCACTTGTAGAAGAGGTAGGCGCTGAAGGGAACTTCGTTGCGCACCGTGCCGCCCAGCAGTTCGCTGACAGTCCGGCCGGTTGCATGTCCCTGGATGTCCAGCGCGGCAACCTCGAAAGCGGAAAAGACGGCCGCGCGTTCGAACGCGGACAGGGCGGGGTCGAGGGCCTGGTTGATCAGCTGTTCCATCCGGGTGGTCTCGAAGACATTCACGCCCTTGATGGCGTTGGCTCCTACCGCAAGGTTGTCCAACCGGCTGCGGCCGCCGGCGCATTCGCCCAGCCCCAGCAGGCCGTTGGCTGTCCGGACCTCAATGACCACCCGGTGGACGAGGGGTTCGTGCACTCCGACGGCGTTCAGCAGCGGCGGGTCTGAGAACGCAATGGGCGTGATGGTGATGTCCGTGATGATGAGGTCCGCCGCTGTGGGTGTGGACGCTGCGTGGAGGGTGGTGCTGGTTTTCATAAGGTTTCTTTCGTGGAATGGGCGGCGGGGGAGCGAGCGGTATGCCCTACCCCTTGGTGGCGCCGGAAGTGATGCCGCGGATCATGGAGCGTTGCAGGAAGAGGTACACCAGGAGGCTGGGAATCATGGCCATCAGGGCGCCGGCCAGCAGCACGCCGGGTCCCACCGTGGTGTCATTGCGCAGTACCGAGAGGGCGACGGTCAGGGTGTAGTCGCTGGGATCATTGGCGGCGATGAGGGGCAGCAGGTACTGGTCCCAGACCATCATGAAGCCGAAGATTCCGATGACGCCGAGGGCGGGTTTGCAGAGCGGCAGGATGATGGTGAACAGCATCCGGAATTCGCCCACTCCGTCCAGCCGGGCGGCTTCCTCGATCTCGCCCGGGATCTCCTTCATGAATTCGCTCATGATGAAGATGGAGAAACCCCAGATGCCTACCGGGAGGATGACCGCGAGGACGGAACCGCGCAGGCTGATCCCCAGCAGCGGCAAATCGCCAAGGACCAGGGACAGCGGGATGCCGATGATCTCTTCCGGGAGCATCATGGTCATCAGGACCAGGAGCAGCACCAGGGCCTGTCCCCGGAACTTCTTCCGGCTCAGGCTGTAGGCGGCGAACACCGAAACCGTCATCTGCAGCAGGAGTCCGCCACCGGCCACTACCAGGGAGTTCAGCAGGTAACCCCACAGCCCCTGCTGCGTGGCGGCCTCAAAATTCCGCAGCGTGAAGTTCTTGGGCAGCAACGATATGTCCGTGGGGCTGGAATTCCGGTCAAAGGCACCGGAAATGATCGCTACGAAGGGTAGCGCAAAGATGCAGAAGACCAGCACGCAGAGCAGGACGCGGAGGACCATGTTCGGTCCCAGCCGGGGAGACCAGCCCAGGGCGGTATCGAAGCGTGCGCCGGCAGAAGGCTTGGCTGTGCGCGCCTTGGGGCGGGAAACGGTATGGGTCATCGTGCGGCCTTCCTTTTGCCAACAAGCTGGGTCCCTACGGTGAGCAGCAGGGTAACCACCAGCAGGAGGACGGCGGCCGCGGACGCGACCCCGATGTCATTGCGTTGGAATCCGAGCGAGTACATGCGCGTCATCCAGACTTCGGTGGACCCGGCGGGACCGCCGCCGGTGAGTACGTAGACCTCGGTGAAACTGCGAAGGCTCCGGATGGCGGCAAGGGTCAGGACAATCACCAGCGACGGGCGCAGTGCGGGCAAGGTGATGTACCGCAGACGCTGCCAGATGCTGGCTCCGTCCACCCCCGCCGATTCGTAGAGGGAGCGGTCCACGCCGGTGAGTCCGGCGAGGATGATCACCATGTTGTAGGGTGCGCCGCTCCAGATGCCGACGACGGCGATGGACCACAGTGCCGTGTCCGTACCGTTGAGGAACTGCAGCGGACCGAGTCCCAGCCAGCCCAGGATGTTGTTCAGCGGTCCGTCGGCGGTGGGGAAGTACAGGATCCGCCAGATCTCGCCTACGACGGCCAGGGCCGTCACAACGGGGAGGAAGATGGTGGTGCGCAGGATCCACAGCGACCGGGCCTGGCCTTCAAGGAGAAGAGCCAGAGCGAACCCGACCACCAGCGCGCCCAGCGTCTGGGTCACGCCGAGTACCACGGTGTGGCCCAGGGCTTCCATGAACCGGGCGTCCGTCAGGACGCTGATGTAGTTGTCCATGCCGACAAACACGTCCCCCAGGAACGGCTGGACCTTGAAGAAGCTCAGCCGGATGCCTTCGACCATGGGAATGAACTTGAAATAGAGGCCCAGCACGGCCGCCGGCACCAGGAAGAGCCAGATGGCCAGGATTTGCTTGCCGTTGCTGCGCTTCCTGCGCACCGGCACCTTGCCCGTGTCCGGACTTCCGGTCAGCGACCGTGCTGGTTTGGTTGGGGCTGTGGTCATGACTTCGCGTTCTGGCTTGTCAGTTCGTTGTTGATGGCGGTGTCAAGGTCCTTGAGGCCGGACGACACGTTGTCTGCAGCGCAGTCGGAGGCGATCTTGTTCAGTGCTTCCGCGGCGGCCTGCTTGATCGGGACGAAGTTGATGGCGGACGGGAAGGCCTTCGAAGAGTTCTTCAACGCATCCTGGACCACGGCCCAGCGCGGATCGTTGTAGACGGCGGCGGCGTCGACGCCCGAATTCACCGGAACACGGACGATCGGCTGCTTGCCGGCCGTCATGCCCGCCTTCTGCCCCTCTGCCGAGACGAGGTAGTCGATGACCTGCTTGGTCTGGTCCTTCTTGCCATTGGTGGCAGTGACGTAGATGTTTTCGCCTTCTGCCAGGACGGTGTTGTCCTTGCTGCCCTTGGGGGTCTCGATGACCTCGTACTTGTCCTTGCCGAGAGAGGCATCGAATGAGGAGAAGTTGTAGGGGCCGGTCAGGATGATGCCTGTCTTACCGGTCTGGAAAAATGGGGTCGCAGCGCTGGTGGCCGCGGTGAGGGCGCCCGGCTGGGTGTTGCCCGGAGTGCAGAACTGCTGCTTGATCCAGGTGACCCCCTCCTTGGCGTCGGAGGCGGAGGCTGAATACTTCCCGTTGCCGTCGTCCTTGAGGTAGGCCCCGCCGTCCTGCCAGAGGTAGGAGGAGGCCCACCAGCCGAAGTACCCGCGCTCCGTGGAGCCGGGAACAGTCATGCCATAGGTGTCGGCCTGGCCGTTCCCGTCCGGGTCCTGCGTGGCGAAAGCGGCAGCGAGCTTGGCCAGGTCCTCCTGCGTCTTGGGAATAGGCAGGCCCAGTTTTTCACGCCAGTCTTTTCGGATCATTGTCACCATGGTCTGGCGGGAGAACGGAACGCCGTACGTGGAGCCGTCCAGGCCTTGCGTTTCCTTCCACAGGGAGTCCGGGATCGTGTCGTTCCCGGCGACAGAGGACTTGTCAATTTTCTGCAGGTAGCCCTGCGATGTGTAATTGCCCAGGGCAGCTGAGTCGTTGATGACGATGTCGGGCAGTTTTTTGGACGCCGCCCTGGTCTGGAGTTGCTGGTCCAGGTCCGGGACACCCTGGAAGTTGACCTGCACACCAGTCTTGGCGGTGAACTCCTTGAACAGTGCGGAGTATGTGGTGGCGGCATCGGTTCCGGCTCGCGCCCACACCTCGATGGGTTGACCATCATCCTTTGCCGCCGGTGCCGAGGATCCGCTGCCGCAGCCGGTCAGCAAGGCAGCCGAAGCGATGGACAGCGCCAGCGCTGCCCGGGAGCGGGACTTGAATTTCGAATCCACTCTGATTCTCCTTTTTACATATATAAATGACTGTTACTATGTGAAACGTACTTCACGAGAGTATGATCATGGTCACAGGCTGTCAACCACTGGAGGAAATCTTGGCCGCACCATCGAAGCCCATCACTGTTGCCGTCACCGGAGGGGCGGGAATGATGGCCACGCTGCTGCGGCCTTACCTGGCAGACGCCGGCTACGCCGTCCGGCTGCTGGACCTGGCAGAGGCCCCCGAACCCCGTTCAAACGAGTCGGTACATGTGGGATCGGTAACGGACCCCGACTTCATGAACGCCGCCCTCGCCGGCGTCTCCGGGGTCGTGCATTGGGGCGGCCTGCACCGCGAGAAAACGTGGGAGGAAATTGTGTCCACCAACATCACCGGCACCCAGGTGACGCTTGAAGCGGCCCGTCGCAACGGCGTCGACCGCGTCCTCCTGGCCAGCTCCACACACGCTGTGGGATTCCATCCCACGCACGCGGCGGCTGCGGACGCTGTCCTGGCGCCGCGCCCGGACACCTACTACGGTGTCAGCAAAGCCGCCGTGGAGGCGCTGGGCAGCCTGTACGCCGACAAGTTCGGCATGAAGGTGGTCAGTGCGCGGATCGGCACCGGCGGTGAGCGGCCGGAAAACCTGCGGACCCTTGGTTCGTGGCTCTCTCCGGCGGATTCCTTCCGCCTGGTCGAGGCGGCACTCAGCGATGCGGGCGCGCCCGGCCACCACGTGGTGTGGGCGGTATCCGCCAACAGCCGGGGGTGGGCCAGCCTGGAAGCCGGCCGTGCCATCGGCTTTGAGCCGCAGGACAACGCAGAGGACTTCGCCGGCGACGTTGACACCACGACTCCCGATGAATGGGCTGCACTCCTTGGCGGTGCCTGGGCGGGCAGTGACCATAAGGTGGGAATAGACAACTACCCGCACCTGGCCGCCAAATGAGCTGCGGCGAGCCGGGACTGTGGCGACAGGGGGAGTACTGATGGCATCACTCGAGGTACAGGAGAGTCCGCGCGGGGAGGCGCCGGGCGGCGACGTGAAACTGGTGAAGTCCGCCGAGCGGACCATCGCGATCCTCGAACTGGTCGCTGCGGCCCCACAGCCGCTGACCACCGCCGAGATCTTCAAACTGACGGGCTATCCGCGCTCCAGCCTGCACTGGCTGCTGCTGACATTGCTTGAGCTCAACTGGATCGAGCAGACTCCGGAGGGCGCCTACCGGATCGGCACGCATGCACTCCTGTGCGGCACCGCCTACCTTGACCGTGATCCTGTGATGGAACACGTCTCCGGCATCCTGGAAAAAGTCCGCAACGCGACCACCTTCACCACCCACTACGCCCGCCTGGACCGTTCCGACGTTATTTACCTGGCCACCCGGCAGGCTGTGGACCGCCGCAGGCTTTCCTCCCGGGTGGGCCGCAAGCTGCCGGCCCAGGTGACTGCGCTGGGAAAGGCCATCCTGTCCGAATACACCGACGAGGAAGTGAAGCAACGGCTTGGCCCGGGACCTTACGCCCCGCTGACCCCCAACACGGTGCCCGACTTTGGGGCGCTGCAGGCAGAGCTGGCCAAATTCCGGAAAACCGGGCACGCCGTGGAGTGGGAACAGAATACGGTTGGGCTGTGCTGTGTCAGTGTGGTGGTCCCGTACCGCATCCCCGGCACGGACGCCATGAGCTGCTCCATGCCGATCGAGCTTGCCACTGATGACGTCATCGAAAAGACCGTCGAGACCCTGCACTCAGCGGCCGGCGAACTGGCCCGAACTTTGCGCGCCGCGGGCATCCGATAGGGCTTCCCCAAGGCGTGGCTGCCGAACCACCGGCCTCAGGAGGCAGCAGATTCTCCGGACCCGGCGTACAGGGCCAGCAAATCCCGGCTGAACTCGTGGGGTGATGTTTCGCAGGGGCTGTGGCCACCCCGGTATACCCCGATCCGTGCCCTGATGGCCTGGGCAAACTGCCGGTGCAGGGTCAGCGGCCACAGGTCGTGGTCGCCGACCGCTACGAACTTGGGCACGGATGCCCGGGCCAACTCCTGCCGGACGTCCGGAACATGCTGCATGAGGGTGTAGATGTCCCGGATTGAGGCCCGACGGGTGAAACGGAACCGGTAGTTCACGAACCGCTGCCTGCCCCGCGGGACCCTCGCCACCCGGCCACTGCGGATGCCCCAGATCAGCAGGGCGGCCCCTGCCCGGCCGTTCACCCACGTGCTGAACCGGCCGATCCTGCCCACTCCCTTGAAGCCCTGTCCCGGCTCAGGCGGGCAGGCCAGCAGTGTCAGGGACCGGAAGAGCCCGGGCCGCTCCACAAAGGCGAATTGGGCGATGATGGCCGCGAACGAGTACCCAACCACATGGACCGGCGTTGCCATCGTTTCCAGGACGGCCACAAAGTCATCCACGAACAGCCGGTAGTCGTAATGGTTGCGTGGCGGAGCCAGGTTCTCCGGGCCGGCCCCGGCTGACTGGTACTGGCCTGCAAGGTCGTAGGCCAGAACAAAGTAGCCTGCCGCGGCGAGGTCAGGCATCATCAGGGAAAAATCCTCTTTCGAGCCTGTGGCGCCGGGGACCAGCACGACGCAGGGGTCATCCGGATCGCCCAACGCGACTTCGGCAAGCTGGCCGCTTGGCACGTCGATGGTGAAGCCCACCGAGCCTGGCGGCGGGACCGCCCAGTCGACGTCGCCGAGCCCCGCATCCAGCAGTGCGGCGGCGTCCATCCGGGCACGACCCAAGACCCCGGGGTCTTCCCTGTCCCCGCTCCGGCCAGGCATTGCCATGGTCCCAACATAGTCCGGTAAACCCTACGCCGGGCCGCCTTCGAGGATCCGGCGCGCATCGGCCTGCGCTTGGAGTTGGGCCATGCTGACCACGTGACCCGCCACATGGCCGGCGGCGGTGGCCATGGTGCGCAGTTCGGCAACCGTTCGGGGCGGGTTCTCGCCGTGCGCGACCGCGTGGCAGTTCCGGCACAACGGGACGAGATCGGCCACGGGGTCAAGCTGATAGCCGTTCCCCAGCATCTCTGCCGGAACCAGGTGGTGCACGGCAACCATGGCGGCACCGGCCACACCGTACGTGGCTTCAAAGGAAAAGCCGCAGGCCGCGCAGGACGTGCCGTGGAACGCCAAACACAACCTGCGCGCATCCGGGTCCCGCTCGTAACGGTTCACTTGGACGTGGCGGACGGCAGACGGGTGAAAGGTTCCGCCGGGGAGTTCACCGGGCTCCGTCGTCGCAGGACCCTCGCCACGCCACAGCCTGCGAAGGGCTGGCTCTGATTCCGGCGGTACTGCCACCAAGGACTGGGCGGACGCACCGGCAAGGAAACCGCCCGGAAATGCGGACTCAATGATTTCGGGCCCGGTCTGTTCACCCACGGGCAGCAGCGAGTCAAAGGCCACCGTGATAAACCAGTCGGTTTCAGCGGCCTCCCCGCTAGCCGGGACCTGGTACGGCTCGGACACCACCAGCCCGTGGCCGATCAGGCCATTGCCCTGCGTGCTGCCGCGCAGCAGCAACCAGGCTTCCGTTCCCGGGACTGCTTCCGGCCGGGAATCAAGTTTCCACCGGTCCACGAACCTGCCGGACTCCACGACCTGTTCGACGGCGGCACGGTAGTCCCGGCGGTGCAGTGCGTCGGCGTCCATGGCCAGTATTACAGCAGCCACCGTTCACCTCGTCTTGGTGCGCGAAGCCGGCCCCCACCGTGCAGCGGGATTTAGATCGGTTCCTTGGCCAGCGCCTTGGTCTTGGCGGGTGTTTCGCGCCCCAGCCGTTCATCGAGCGTGACCCGCAGCCGGGCCGCTGCGACCTGGACCCGGTGCCCGGCGGGGGTTGCCTTCTTCGTGGCCGAGGGGGCGGCGGTTTTCCGTGCCGGGTGGACATAACGGTGCTCAGGTGACGTCGCGCTCATGGTCCAACCTCGTCCGCAGTTTCTTCATCCTTCGTTTCATTCTCGCCCACGATGGCGTGGCCGTCCACGCCGGCCGTCTTCTCCCATGAGTCCGTGTCCGCCTCAGCGTCCACCCCGTCCTCTTCCCCGGAGGCACTCTTCCACCGGCGGGACTTTTGGCCCTTTGTCCGGCTTGGCCATGGTTCCATCCTGATTCCACGCAGTGAGGAGAGGGACATGAGTGCTCTGGCCAACCGGATTGGTGTGATCGCGCTTGCGCTGGGTGTCCTCCTCGTGGCGGTGCCGGCTGCGGGCGCCGCGAGTGCGCCCGTGGCCGTCGTTGTGGAGGACACCGCAGGGGTGCTGGACCGGAACACACTGGTCCCCGCCGTCGAAAGTATCCAGTTCTACGAACCCACCCGTGTCGCAATCTTCACCTACAACGGAACCGCGGCGGACAACCTCAACGAAACGGTCCTCGCGTTTGCCCGGTCCCGGCACCCGGAATGGATCAGTGCCGATGGGCAGAAATGGGCGGACGGGTTGTTCATTTTCGCGCTTGATCCTGTGGGCCGCCATGTGGGCACCTACATGGGTGAGGACAGGAAAGTGTCCTTGGAGCAGCGCGGCGACATTCAGGACGCATCGAAGGAACTCTTCCGCGACGCCCAGTGGACCGACGGCACCGTGGCCGGCATCCGCCGGGCAGCCGAGCTCATCAACCAGCCCTGGTACCGCTCTGCCGGGTTCCTGATCACGGTGTGGGTAACCGGCGGGCTGGCGGCGCTGGGCGCAGCCGCATGGCTTACCGTCCGCGGCGTGACACGGGCCAGGTGCCGCAGGCAGATCGATCGGGGGGACCTCAGCTACGCCAACGTCAGCATGGACCTGGAGGTCACGGAGCTGAACGCGGGCACCATCCCCGAATCGTCGCGCTATGGCAGCCAGGTCCTGGAGAAGCACCGCACTTTCCTGAGCCGGTACGCAGCCACCACGGAGTTGTCCAACCAGGTGCACGCGCTCCCGCGGCGAGCGCTGAGCCGGCGGAAGAGCCTCAACCTTGCCCGCGAATTCGCCGATAACGCAGCCCAGCTGGATGCCTTGGATGACGTCATCGCGGACAGCAACGCCCTGCTGAACCGGGCGGCCACCTGGCCCACCGCCTGGGACCGGCAGCTTGCACCGTTCCGCACGGACCTGGCCGGGCTGGAGCAACTCCTGGCAAAGCGTCACGGGCAGGGTGAGTCCGCCAGCGCTGCTGCCCTGCGGTCCTTCCGGGACGAAAGCCTGCGGGAGATCGAGCGCTGGACGGCGGACCTGGCGGACGGGGCAATCACGCCGGAGGAGGCGCTGGACCGGCTCTATGACGCCCGGTCCCGGCTATCGGAGCTGTTGGAGCAGCACGCCGAAACGGTCATCCAGAAGTTCGCCAGGAACGCGGACGAGGCACGTTTGATGCGGGAGAAAATGGACGCCGCCCAGGAAGGGCCCACCCGCCGCGGGCAGCGCAGGTACGAGCCGAGCATCCTTGGCACGTGCTATCCCACATACCAGTTCTTTTCCGTCGCCACCTTCAACTCCGGATTCACCAGCGGCATCGGCAGTGTCAACTCGGCCAGGGGTGGTGGCGGCACCACCGGGTACGGCAGCACCGGCGGGAGCTTTTCCGGGTCGGGCAGTTCTTCAAGCTTCTAGTTCCGGGGGCGGTGTCCGGGAGGCCCTACGCGACGCCGAGCGAACCAAGCCGGCCGATCCCTCGCCGGATGGTGTAAAGGGTGTGTGCTTTTGCTCCTCAGGGATTCCTGCCTCGGCCGAGGCTGGGTTGGCCGTTGTCAGGTCCATCCGGCGCGCATGCACAACCCCAGCGTTGGTGTTCCGGCCCCGACCACCATCCCAGAGGTCCCGGCCCGGCGTTTAGGGCCCAAAGTCCCGGTTGGCCGGTTCCTGCCGCCGGGCAGCACGGACCGGCAGCCGGATCAGTGCGATCCCGGCGCCGATGAACCAGGCCCACAGCAAGACTCCATAACCCCAGTAAAAGCCCGGCACGGCGTGGCGGAGAATCTCGCTGGCCACGCCCAGGGCGCCCGTGGCAATACCGAGCCACGGCAGGTACGGCGGGAACACTGCCGTTCCCTTGAGCATGGCAAGTCCCATCAGGAAGATTCCGAAGGCGGACAGGACACCGGCGACGGCGGGCGTGTTGTTCTCGGCGATGATCGCCTCGGCGGCAATCGAATAGGCCCTGCGTTCGTCGTCCGATCCGGCGGCCACGAACCGGTCACTGAGGTAGACCAGGTTCAGGGAACCCCTGCTGGTGACAGGCACTGCCAGAAGCAGCGCCCACGGCAGGGCGCCGAATATCAGGGCCACGAGTGCCAGGCTCCTGTCGAAGACCGACAGGGCCACAAAGAGGGCAGCAAAGACAAGCACCGGCAGGATATTTGGCAGGATCCACAGAATTTGCTCCGCCACGTAGTTGGCCTTGTTGGCTGCGATGAACTCAAGGGTGGCGGCTCCGCCGTGGACCGGCGGAGGTGCCAGGAAATCGAGCACCAGGGCCACTATGAGCAGGAGCACAAACAAGATCGACGACGCGCCCGCAAGGAGGTAGAAGCGGTGCCAACTACGGCCGCGGGCCTCCACTGCGCCGCGGGTTTCAGGACTATGCCACGCGCGTGGCTGCCGGACTGTCATGTCGGGTGCTTCTCCATGCCTGGACTCTGCCATTCGGGCATCGGCGAAGACAGTGCCATTTGGCCTGGCCGTGAGGCGGTTCCGTTTATTCACCCAAAGAGGTACCAAGTGCCCTGTTCTGTGGCGCCGGTCCTTGCAAGACTGCAGGCCCGACTGGGCGGAAGACCGATGGCCGGCACGAATGAGGACGACATGGGCGAGAACCCCGCCAATACCGAACAGCTCCAGGTGGAGCTGGAGGACGCTGCATCCCGCAAGTGGTGGGCCCGCATCCTCTACACACTCAGCTCACAGTATGGGAGCACTCAGTTCCGGTTCGTAGGCAAGGCCGACGACGGCCGTCGGCTCTACGTCAGCGACACGTTCCCCGCGCCCCCGCTGAACCGGACACCTCCCGAGGAACAGTGGGCCCCGGGCCTGCAGGCCAGCCTCCGCCAACTGTGCCGGGACATAGCCCGTGACGGGTGGCAATTAGCGGCCCGCGGCCCGCAGCCTTGGGACCTGACCTTCAGCCGTGCCAAAAGTTGATCGACGGCGTCTGCCCTGCCTTAGGCGACAGGCCAAACCACCTTGGTCTGCCACGTGGCCGGATCCGGCTGCTTCTCCGGATCGCTCAGGTAGTATTCCCACACCATCTCGCCCGGGGTGGCGCCGTCGTCCTCCATGCGCTGTCGGATGGCATCGTAGGTGGTGCCCAGCGTGTCATACGGGCCGCTGTGAATGGCCTCATACGCATCGGTGTCGGGAAGCGTCCCGCTGGCCACCCCGCCTGTCCCGTGAAAGTGTCCGGCGATGGGAAAACCCGCTTCGACGTCGACCGATTCGCCGGGCATCCCGTGGTACAGCGCGAACGGCGGCCCTGCCGGGCTGGCGCCCTGCATCTGGACAGCCGCCATCACGGCACCGAAGGCCCGGCCAAAAAAGCCTGTCAGTGCGTCCATCGGGACGCGTTCGCGGACCACTGCCACAGCCTGCTCGGTAACGTGGATCCTGTGCGGTTCCTGCCCATTTCCGTTCATGCCACCAGCATTGCCGCGAGGCCGGCGGCGTGACAGGGCCAAAGGTCACACCGCCACAGGGAGCGACGAGCCAGGTGCCGGGTCCAAATGCCCTAGCCCGCGCAGTGGCGGCCCGGTACTTTCAGCTCTATGCGTGATCACCACCGGCACACCGCTTTGAAGCGTCCTGCATGAGGAAGCAGGCCACCCCGCCCACGGCATCGGACGGGCGCCTCGACGGGCGCGACATCGACATTCCGGCAAAGTCACCCGTGGAGAAGGCATGGCGTTTCACCAGGCGGTACCCCGTCGTCGCGCTGACATGCCTGGTGCTGGTGGCCACGCTGGTGCTGCTGCAGTCCGGCCTGGAACTGCCGGTCCGCATTCTCGCTTCCGCCTACGCCGCTGCGATCGTGGTGCTGCGTTCCGCCGGTATGGTCCGGGCCCTGCGGGAGGGGCGTTGGGGGATCGACCTCCTGGCATTGATGGCCATCGCCAGCACCGTGGCAGTAGGCGAATACGTGGCTGCCTTGGTGGTCATCCTCATGTTGACCGGCGGGGAGGCGCTCGAGAACTTCGCCCAGGGACGTGCCGCCCGGGAACTGCGGGCGTTGCTGGACCGGGCACCCCGCTTCGCGCACCGCGAGGGCGCCGGCGCGGTGCTCGCAGATATCCCGATCGGCGAGGTGGTGCCGGGGGATGTGCTGATGGTCCGCCCCTCCGAGCTGGTGCCGGTGGACGGCACGCTGCTGTCCGAAACGGCCAGCCTGGACGAATCGTCACTGACGGGCGAGAGCCTTCCCGTGGAGCACGCAAGGGGGCAGGTGCTGCTCAGCGGCTCGGTGAACGGTGTGGCAGCCATCCGCATGCGGGCATCGGCCACCGCGGCCGACTCCCAGTACAGCCGCATCATCGCCCTGGTGGAGGAGGCATCAAACAGCCGGGCCCCCGTGGTGCGGCTCGCTGACAGGTACGCCGTCCCCTTCACTCTCCTGGCCCTGGCCATGGCCGGCACGGCGTGGGTCCTGTCGGGTGAAGCGCTCCGCTTTGCACAGGTCCTGGTGGTGGCCACGCCCTGCCCGCTGCTGATTGCGGCGCCGGTGGCCTTCCTGGCCGGTACCAGCCAGGCCGCGCACAAGGGCATCATCATCAAGAACACCCGGACGCTCGAGCAACTTGCGAAGGCACAGACAGCGGTTTTCGACAAGACCGGAACCCTCACCTCCGGGCGTCCGGTCCTTGACGAGGTCCGGGTGGCGCCGGGCAAGGGCGGGTCCCTGGGCAGCCAACGGATCCTGCAGCTTGCTGCCTCGGCTGAACAATATTCCTCGCACGTCCTGGCAGGCTCGGTGATCGAGGCGGCGCAGTTGGCCAACCTGGTCCTCCTGCCGGTACAGCACGCGGCCGAAACCGCCACCCACGGCGTGGAAGCTGTCTGCGGCGGCCGGCGCGTGGTGGTGGGCAAAGCAGCTCTGGTCAGCAGTGTCTCGACCGGGTTCCGTGAAACACCGGTCCACAGCGGCCAGCTGGCCATACACGTGGCCGTGGACGGCGAGTACGCCGGTGCGCTGGTCATGCAGGATCCGTTGCGACGCAACGCCGTGGATACCCTCGCACAGTTGAACTCCCTTGGAGTTCGCAACACCATGCTGCTGACCGGGGACGCCCAGGCTACCGCGGCGCACATTGCCGAAGAAGCGGGAATCGGCCGCGTGCAGGCGGAATGCCTGCCGGAGGACAAAGTCAACACCGTGGCCGCCATCCGGGAACGTCCGGTCATCATGGTGGGCGACGGCGTCAACGACGCGCCGGTCCTGGCCGCTGCCGAGGTAGGAATAGCCATGGGCGCAAAAGGCGCAACCGCCGCCAGCGAATCGGCGGACGTGGTGATCATGCTCGATGACCTGTCCAAGGTTGCCCAGGCCGTCGCCATCGGCAAACGGACGGTGGCTGTGGCCCTGGTCAGCATCTGGACCGGCATAGGGCTCAGCCTGGTCTTGATGGCCATCGCCATGACCGGATACATTCCCGCCGTCGCGGGCGCGCTCTTGCAGGAGTTGGTGGACCTGGCCACCATCCTGAACGGCCTGCGCGCCCTCCACGGCGGCGACCCGAGTCGGATGGCAGGGCCCAGGCTCCGTTCTCCTGCCGCCGGTGCTGTCCGCCCGCCAGCATGACTTTCGGCCCTTCCCACGAAATGCACCAACGGCGAACGTGGTGGTATGAACGCAGAAACAGTGGCCAAGCCCGTCATCGTGGGCGTGGATGGTTCCGAATATTCTTCCGCCGCCCTGCGGTATGCCGGCAAGCTGGCCGCCCGCCTGGGGACCCGCCTGGAGGTCATCACATGCGTGGGGATGCCCGACTACCTGGTGACCTCGCGCCTCGAGGGGGCAGACCGGCAGTTCACCGCGAGGCTTGAAGACGCCGCCGAACGCCTCGTGGAGGATGCCCTGGGCCGGGCCTTCCCTGGCGAGCGGCCGGAGAACGTCGACGTGGACGTCAAGTTCGGGCCACCGGCGAAGGTGCTGGTGGACGAAAGCCGGCGGGCGCAGATGCTGGTGGTGGGCAGGCATGGAGAGGGCGGCCTCCTCAAACAGTCGATGGGGTCCGTCACCAAGGCGTGCGCAGCGCACTCCGCCTGCCCCGTTCTCCTGGTGGGCCCGGAGGCGGACGCTGTGTGAGGACCGCGGAGGGGCTGACGTCTGAAAGGGCCGCGCAACTCCTGAAGCAGGCCGGCCCCAACCAGTTGCCCACTGAAAAACCCGTCCCGCAATGGCGGAAGCTCTGGGCCGAGATGACGCATTTCTTCGCCCTGATGCTCTGGTGCGCCGCCGGGTTGGCCTTCATTGCGGACATGCCCCAGCTGGCGGTGGCGATCGTCGTCGTCGTGATCGTCAACGGGGTGTTCGCCCACATCCAGCAGGAACGCGCCCAGCACGCCGCAGCCAAGCTGCGCGCCCTCCTGCCGGCCGACGTCATGGTCCGCCGGGACGGGAAAGTGCAGAGGGTCCACGCCAGCGCTCTGGTGGTGGACGACGTGGTCCTGCTCGCTGCCGGAGACCGGCTCCCCGCCGACATGGTCCTTATGCTGGCCTCGGCGTGCGCGGTGGATGAATCGATGCTGACCGGCGAAAGCGAATCGGTCCCCAAAGCGGCGGGAGACCAGGTCTGGGGCGGCACCTTCCTGGTCAACGGCTACGGGGAAGCGACAGTAACGGCGACCGGCGCCAACACCAGGCTGGCCGGAATCGCCGACCTCACCAGCAAAGCGGTGTCGCCCCCCACGCCGCTGTCCCTGGAACTGCGCCGGATCGTCCGGGTCACCGCGGCGATGGCGCTGGGAATCGCGGCCGTCTTCTTCCTGGCATCACTGCTGGTGGGTTTCCAATGGCGCGATTCGTTCCTCTTCGCCATTGGCGTTGCCGTGGCGCTGGTACCGGAGGGTCTCCTGCCCACCGTGACCCTCTCCCTTGCCATGGGCGCACAGCGGATGGCCGCACGCAAGGGACTGGTGCGCAACCTCGAAGCAGTCGAAACCCTCGGGTCCACGACATTCATCTGCACCGACAAAACCGGCACCCTGACCCAGAACCGGATGAACGCCGTCGAGGTCTTCACCGCGGACGGCTCCGTCCAGGTGACCGGCGACGGCTACGGCCCCGATGCGGACGTGCAGGGACGCGGAGTGGACAAGGCGGCCGCCGCCGCGCTCGCAGCACGGGCCGCATCGCAGGGCCGGGCGGTGCTGCACGGCGGGCAGTGGCGCGCCCAAGGCGATCCGATGGAAGCAGCCCTGGACGTCCTGGCCCGCAGGCTGACTGGAACCGGACCCGGGGCGCCCCCCGCGCGCCGGTTGCCGTTCGACCCGGTGCGGCGCCGGGAATCGGCCATTGTGGGAGCGGACCTGTTCTGCAAGGGCGCCCCCGAAACTGTGCTCCCGGTCTGCGGCTCCGTGCCGCCTTACGTCAAGGAACACGTGGAAGTGATGGCATCACGTGGCTTGCGCGTCATCGCCGTGGCGCGGCGGAAACTAGGGGGAGTGCCGGAAACATGGCAGACCGGCACGCCGGCCGACCTTGAAACCGGGCTGGAGCTCCTCGGCCTGATTGGCCTCCAGGATCCGCCCCGCCCCGATGTGGTCGACGTGATCGGGACTGCGCGCCGGGCCGGCCTGAAGATCGCCATGATTACCGGCGACCACCCGGGGACCGCTGCAGCGATTGCCCGCCAAATCGGCCTGATCGGATCGCCTGAATGTGTCCTTGAAGGTTCGGACCTTCCCGCGGACGACCAGGTTCTGGGGGCCCTCCTGGACCGGGACGGGGTAGTAGTCAGCAGGGTGTCGCCCGAGCAGAAGCTCCGCGTCGCCAAGGCCCTGCAGGCCCGCGGGCATGTGGTTGCAATGACCGGCGACGGCGTCAACGACGGCCCTGCCCTCCGCGAAGCCGATATCGGCGTCGCCATGGGGCTCAGCGGGACCGACGTGGCGCGGGAGGCGTCGGACCTGGTGCTCCTTGACGACCACTTCGGCACCATCGTCGCAGCCGTCGAGCAGGGCCGTGCCACCTACGCCAATATCCACCGCTTCCTCACCTACCACCTGACTGACAACGTGGCGGAACTGACCCCCTTCGTCATTTGGGCACTCTCCGGCGGCCAGTTTCCGCTCGCATTGGGGGTGCTCCAGATCCTTGCCCTGGACATTGGCACCGACCTGCTGCCTGCCTTGGCGCTCGGGGCGGAGGCGCCGGGCAAACGAGTCCTGTCCCGTCCGCCCGAACGCCGGCACCTCATGGACAGGCGGCTGATCATCAGGGTTTTCTGCATCCTCGGTCCGGTGGAGGCCATGACCGAAATGGCGGTGTTCGCCGCTGTCCTCGCCGCCGGCGGCTGGACCCGGGGGCAACCACCGGCTCCCGGCCTCCTGGCGGCCGCATCCGGTGCCGCTTTCATGGCGGTGGTCCTGGGGCAGCTCGCCAACGCCTTTGCGTGCCGGAGCGCCACCGTGCCGCCGTGGAAGCTGGGTTGGGGAACCAACAGGCTGCTGGTGTGGGCCGTGCTGGCTGAACTGGCCATCCTGGCAGCCTGCCTCTACCTGCCCTATCTTGCGGCCGTGCTGGGCCAGGCCCCGCCCACCCCCATGGGCATTGCCCTCGCGCTCCTCGCCGCCCCCGCCGTCCTGGCAGCCGACTGGATCCACAAAGCTGTCCGGAACCGTCGGCGGACGGCCCAGGGGTCCTCCGTGGCGTAAGTACCTCTCCCGCCGATGGGGCCGGTGCCGGGACCTAAGACTCTGCCTGCCCTGCCCGGCGGAGGCCAGAATCGAGCCATGAGCGCCCCCGCAGAAGCCGTCCTGGCCAACGTCAATGTCACCTGGATCGAAGACACCGGGCTCGCAGACATACCTTCGGTGGGCGGGAAGAACGCATCCCTGGGTGAATTGAGCCGGTCCCTTCAATCGTCGGGAGTGCGGGTTCCCGAAGCGTTCGCCACGACTGCCGCCGCCTACCGGACCTTCCTGGCAGCCAACGGCCTGGAACCCAGGATCCGGCAGCACATGGATGACCACCGCGCCGGCCGGGCAACGCTTCGCCAGGCGGGCGCAGCCATCCGGGAACTGTTCCTGCAGGCGAGTTTTCCCGACGCCATCGCCGCAGACATCCAGGAACACTACCGTGACCTGTGCCGCCGGACGGGGCAGGCCCAGGTGCCCGTGGCCGTGCGCAGCAGCGCCACGGCAGAGGACCTGCCGGATGCCAGCTTCGCCGGCCAGCAGGAGACCTTCCTGAACGTGGCGGGCGAGCGCGGCGTCCTTGATGCCTGCAGGCGCTGCTACGCATCACTGTTCACCGACCGTGCCATCAGCTACCGGGAGATGAAGGGCTATGACCACCTGGACGTCGCCCTTTCCGTAGGGGTCCAGAGGATGGTCCGGTCCGACGTCGGCGCCTCCGGGGTGATGTTCTCGATCGACACCGAATCAGGCTTTCCCGACGTTGTGGTGATCAGCGCCGCCTGGGGGCTGGGGGAGACCGTGGTCCAGGGCACCATCAACCCGGACAAGTACCAGGTGTTCAAGCCGCTGCTGGCCGACCCGCGGTTCAGCCCCGTCATCGAACGGGCCGTGGGCGCCAAGGAGCGCAAGATGGTGTACAGCCAGGGCGGGGACGCACGGACCCGGACCGTTGACACCAGCGAACGCGAGCGGCGCTCGCTGGTGCTTGGCGATCCGGAAATTGTCCTCCTGGCCCGGTGGGCCGCCGCCGTCGAACAGCATTACGGGCGGCCGATGGACATGGAGTGGGCAAAAGACGGCCTGACTGGTGACCTTTTCATGGTGCAGGCGCGGCCCGAAACGGTCCAGGCGCGCAGAAGCACCTCCACCTTCCGGACCTACCACCTCCTGCACCCAGGCCCCGTCCTGGCAACCGGGGCTGCGATTGGCGATGCCATCGCCAAGGGGGCGGCATGCGTGATCCGCGATGCGAAGGACATCGAGTCTTTCGTTGACGGATCCGTGCTGGTCACCCGAATGACCGACCCCGACTGGGTGCCGGTCATGAAGCGCGCCGCCGGCATCATCACCGACCATGGCGGCACCACAAGCCACGCCGCGATCGTCAGCCGTGAGCTTGGCGTGCCGGCCGTCGTCGGGACGCGCAACGCAACGGAGATAGTGTCCGACGGCGCCCCGGTCACCTTGTCCTGCGCGGAAGGGGAGGAGGGGCGCGTCTATGAAGGACTGCTCGAGTACTCGGTGGAGGATGTGGACATGGCGGGCCTTCCCGCCACCCGAACGGATGTGATGGTCAACATCGCCAGCCCGGCCGCGGCGTTCAAATGGTGGCGGCTGCCTGCAGCCGGGGTGGGACTGGCCCGGATGGAGTTCATCATCAACAGCCTGATCCGCGTCCACCCCATGGCCTTGGTCCATCCGGAAAAAGTGACCGATCCGGAGGAAGCAGACCTCATCAGGCAGCTCACCCGCGGCTACGACGACCCGCAGGAGTACTTCGTGGACGTGCTGGCGACGGGAATCGCCAAGATCGCCGCTCCCTTCCATCCGAAACCGGTGATCGTCCGGCTCAGCGACTTCAAGAGCAACGAATACAGCCACCTGGTGGGCGGTAGGTTCTTCGAACGTCCGGAGGAGAACCCCATGATTGGCTTCCGGGGCGCCTCCCGCTACTACAGCAACCACTACAGGGAAGGGTTCGCCCTGGAGTGCATGGCCCTCAAACGGGTCCGGGAGCAGTCAGGATTCCGCAATGTCATCGTCATGGTCCCCTTCTGCCGCACCGTAGGCGAAGCGGACCAGGTCATTGAGGCGATGGCGGAGCACGGCCTGGTCCGTGGCGCTGACGGCCTGCAGCTCTACATGATGTGCGAAATCCCCTCCAACGTGGTCCTGGCCGAAGAATTCGCGAAGCGCTTTGACGGCTTCTCCATCGGATCCAACGACCTCACCCAGCTGGTCCTGGGAGTGGACCGCGACTCCGAGGAGCTGGCAGGCCTCTTCGATGAACGCGACCCCGCCGTGACGGCGCTCATTGCCGAGGCCATCCACAAAGCCCACGCGGCCGGCATCAAGATCGGAATCTGCGGGCAGGGGCCCAGCAACCACCCGGACCTTGCCGAATTCCTGGTCGGCCAGGGCATCGACTCCGTTTCGTTGAACCCTGACACCTACGTCAAAACAGTTCCGGTCATCGCCGCAGCCGAAGCTGCGGCCGGTAACGCGTCCTAAGCCGCTGGACACAGCAGTGCCTGGTCCCCGCGGGGCCAGGCACCGGCGTCGTCCTCCTGGCGCTGCTCAGCCCCTGGTGATGGGGATCTTCGACGCGCTGGCTTCGACCGCCTGGTCAGGCATTGGGGCACGGACCTCGAGGACGCCGTCCTTGTAGGCGGCAGTGACGTCCGCCTGCTGGACGCCGCCGGGGAGCGGAATACGCCGGACGAAGGACCCGTACCGGAACTCGGAGCGGTAACTGCCCTTGTCCTTGTGTTCCGTCTTTTCCTCCCGCTGGGCCTTGATGGACAGCACGCCGTCGGCGACGGTGACGTCCACGTCCTTTTCGGGGTCGATGCCGGGCAGCTCAGCCCGCACTACGAGGGTATTGCCGTCCACCATCTCCTCCACCCGGATGGCGGAAGTTCCCATGTCACCTTCAAAAAGCCGTTCGATGACGTCCAGGGGTGAGCGCCGGGAATCGAACCATTTCATCAGGTCAGTCATTACTGCCTCCTGCTCAAGTGGAAATGCCGGACCACCGGATGGCCCGGCATTTCCACCATCCCCTGTTGGCGGTGCAGCAGCCAGAGTCCAAGGTCCCAGCCCCGGTTCACTCCGCACGGGTGCGCCTGCGCCGGGTAAACCGGCCCACCCCTTCGATGGCCGCGCAGCCTGCCAGGCCAACCCCGACCGCGAGGGCCAGCAGGCCCGGGGGAGGCCAGTCCACCCGGAAGAAATGCCGGGTCAGGGGCACACTGAACAGGAGGGCCAGGCCCGCGTACATACCGGCCAGGATCAGGACCTTGGTGCCGTTGAGCGGCCGGGACGCCATCACCAGGATCCACGCGGCCAACAGTCCCAGAGTCACGGTGGCTGCGGACTGCGCGTTCTCCCGGGTGTGCCCGCCGAAGCCTGTGGCGAGTGCACTGACGGCCAACACGCACGCGGCGGTGCAGAACCCCGCCGGAACGGCTAAGGACAGGGAACGGCGGAGGAACCCGGGGGCGTAGCGCTCGCCGCCCGGCTGCAGGGCCAGGAAGAAGGCCGGCAGGCCGATGGTCAAGCCGTCGAGTGCGGACAACTGCCGTGGCAGGAACGGAAAGGCCAGCAGCAGGATGCCGCACACCACGGAGATGACCGTGGCGTAGACGGTCTTGCTGAGGAACACCAAGGAAACCCGCTCGATATTGCTGATCGCACGGCGCCCCTCATCCACCACCGCCGGCAGCCTTTCGAAGCGGCCGTCAAGGAGAACCAGCCGGGCCACCGCCTTGGTGGCCGGCGAGGCCGAGTCCATGGCGATGCCCAGGTCCGCCTCTTTCAGTGCCAGGACGTCGTTTACGCCGTCTCCGGTCATGGCCACCGTGTGCCCGCGCCGCTTCAGGGCCTTGACCAGATCCCGCTTTTGGGACGGCGTGACGCTGCCAAAGAGGTTCTGCGCGTCCACTATGTCCTCCAGTTGCGCCGGATCCCCGGGAAGATGGCGTGCGTCGTATGCGGCCCCATTGCCGAAGCCGACTCCCCGTGCCAGGGCCGCCACCGTCCGGGGGTCGTCACCGGAGATGATCTTGACGGTGACGCCTTGCCGTCGGAAGTAGTCCAGTGTCGCGGCGGCGTCCGCCCGGATTCTTTCGCGGAAAGTTATCAGCAGCACTGGCTCCAGCGTCGAGGGGAGCCCCGCACTTGCGGCGTCCGGCGGCAGGATGTCCGGAAGGTAGGCCAGTGCCAGCGTCCGAAGGCCGGTGGACGCCAGGGCGGCGGCCTCCCTGTGTGCCGCCGCGCACCGGGGGAGCCTCCGAGGACTGCGTCCGGCGCGCCGAGGATCCACGTGCCGGCGGCGCCGGATTCCGGCCCCACAGTGACAGAACTCCATTTTCGGGCGGAGGAGAAAGGCACGGCGGACAGTTCCTTCAGCGGCGGGGCTGCGGGAAAAGCCGCACCAATGGCCGCAGCGGTGCTGCCGCCTTCCGACTGGGCGCCGAACCACTCCAGCACCGGCTGCCAGCGGGCCGCCGGGGAGGCACACTGAGCGTGGACGGCGTCGAACACCATGGAGCCCGAGGAGAGCGTGCCCGTCTTGTCGAGGCACAGGACATCCACCCTCGCCAGCACTTCCACGGCCGCCAGTTCCTGGATCAGGACCTTTTGGCGGGCCAGCCGGAGGCCGCCAACAGCGAAGGCCACGCTGGTCATCAGCAAGAGGCCGAGGGGAATCATCGCCATGATCCCGGCCACCGCCCCCACCACAGCGGGAATCCACCGCCCTGAGCCGAAGGCACCCGTCCACCCGCCCCGGTCCTGCATCTGCGCGTTTACCAGCAGCAGCGCAGCGGGCAGCAGCAACCATGTGATGACGACGAAGACCTTCCCCAGGCCCCTGCGGATCTCCGACGTGACCAGCGAGAACCGGCGTGCCTCCGCCGCGAGGCGGTATGCGAACGTGTCCGGCCCAACCCTGAGCACGGTGGCCCGGCCACTGCCCGCCAGGATCAGGGACCCGGAGAGCAGCACCGCGCCGTCAATTTTGGGAACCGGCTCGGATTCGCCGGTCAACAAGGATTCGTCCACCTCCAGTGAGGCTCCGCCCAGCAGCAGGAGGTCAGCGGTGACCTGGTCGCCGCCTGCCAGCACGACGGTGTCGTCCGGGACCAGCCCCGCCGACGGGATCCGCTCCCGTGCGCCGTTTCGTATTACCGTGTTCGTCGCCGCCTGCGTGATGGCCAACCGGTCGAGCGAACGCTTGGCCCGGTACTCCTGGACTATCCCGATCAACGAGTTGCTGATGGCCGACAACCCAAAGAGGGCGTCCCGCCACTGGCCCAGGACGAACAGCAGGATGAAGCAGCCGCCCACAACGGCGTTGAAGAGAGTGAACACGTTGGCTTGGACGATCGCCCGGATTGTTCGGCTGGTGTCCGTGGGCACGCTGTTGATCCGGCCGGCAGCGGTCCGGTCCCGGACTTCACCGGTGGTCAGCCCTTCACGGGCACGGCGGGCCTCCACGTCGGGGGCGGACGGCCCGGCTTTCCCGGCGGCCGGCATGGCATGCTCCACCAAGCGGGCGCGCTCAATCGCCGTGCGGCGCTGGGTGCATCCGCGTGATGATGGTGGGGCAGGGCGGCTGTGCCAGCACGGCGTGGGCCGTGGAGCCCAGCAGCAGCCGCTCGAAGCCGCCCTTGCCCCGGCTGCCCAGCACCAGCAGGCGTGCCCCGGAGGCGGCCCGCACCAGGGCTGCCGCGGGCTCGACGACGGTTTCCATCACCGTGTGCACGGTGAGGTCAGGGTAGTCCTGCCGCAGGGCCGCCTCGGTTTCCGCCAGGACAATCTGCTCCTCCTCGAGCACATGGGTGGCAAAACTGCTTGAGGGCAGCCCCGCCGCGATCCACCGGTTGGGGCCGGTGAACGCGTAGAGGACCGTCAGCTCCTCGCCCAGCGCATCAGCCTCGGCAGCGGCGTAGGCCACCGCCTGCGTTGACTCCTCGGATCCGTCCACCCCAACGACCACGCCGCGGCCGGCGTCTTGCCCCTCGCCGATGACCGCAACCGGACATTCCGCCGTGGCAGCAGCCTGGAGGGCACGGTCTGTCAGTGCGCCACGTGAGTGGCCGCTGCTGCCAAGGACCAGCATGGCGACCTCTTTCGAGTACGCGCCCAGTGCCGAGCCCACCCCTCCTTCGAGGAGCTGCAGCGAAAGGCTCAGCCCCGGGTAGGCGGCGCTGACCTTCTCGCCCGCCTCCTTGAGCAGGCCCAGGCCTGATTCACGCAACACCTCAACATAGGGAAGCACTTCGGAGGCCATCCACCGGTCATCCACCACGTTGACGACGGCGAGCGGGGCCTTGAGCCTGTCGGCCCGTGCGGCGGCCCACATCAGGGCGGCGCCGGACGCCGGTGTGTTGGTCATGCCGACGGCGATTGGCTTGGCAGGTGCCATGGGGGGCATCCTTCGGAGTGTCGTGGGTGGATGGGGCGCGGAGGAAAAGCGTGTTCTTGGCCGCCGCGATCGTCAGTCCGCTGCACGCTCCCGCGGCGGCCACCAATGCGTAGGTGCCGCGATCACGAACCTCCGGCCGCTGATGTCGTGCGGCGTCACCCGGACCAGGGTGTTCTTCTGGCCCGGTTGCCACGGCGAGAGTCCGGCATCCATGGCGTCCTGGGTCTCTTCCGCATCGGAAACCACGGTGGCGTGCCCCTTGAGGATGACACTCCAGGCGATGGTTCCGTACTGGTTCATGCCGTCCGCCTCAACAGCCACCGCCTTGCCGTCGAAGGAGGAAAGTTTGGTTGCACCACCCGTCCGCATCAGCAGCGTTCCGTTGGTGGTGACAAAGTTCATGGGAAAGTTCTCGACCGAGTCGCCGTCCATGAACGCGATCCTGCAAACGGAGGTGGAATGAAGGAGTTTCCAACAATCGTGGACACCGAGTTCCTTGATTTCCGAATCTGCCCCTGCTGTGTTCATGGCCGTAGCCTAGGTCCGCGATCATCCGCCCGGTAGGGGAGAAGGTCCCGCCGGTGCAGGGGGCTGGCGGCGGTGAACCGGGCTCCCGCGTCCACGGCAGGGAATGCCTGCCGTTGACGCGGCGCCCTAGACTACTCCCAGAGGATGTCTTGGAACACTTGATTCGCGCCAGGGGCCCCGCTCCCATGCGGGCTTTTGCCGCCGGAGGTGGGACGTGAGCACTGAGCAGCCGTGGCGGTCCCCAATGCGGGACCAAATGGAAGACCTGCTGCGGGATTTCACAGCCAGGGGCGACGAACTGCTGGATACCCGCGAGCGGATCAACGGCCTCCTGGCGGCCGTCATTGCCGTCGCGGAGGACCTGAGCCTGGAAGCCGTCCTGGACCGGCTGGTGCGGTCTGCCTGCGCCTTGGTGGGTGCCGGGTACGGGGCGCTTGGCGTCATTGGCGAAGACCGCCGGCTCAGCCACTTCATCACGGTGGGAATCGATGAGGCGGGCATCCGTTCCATCGGCAACCTGCCCACCGGGCACGGCGTCCTCGGGCTGCTGATCCGCGAACCGAAGCCGCTGCGCCTTCATGACCTTGGCCAGCACCCCATAGCGTCGGGTTTTCCACCCAACCATCCGCCGATGAGGACCTTCCTGGGTGTGCCGGTCCGCGTCCGGGACGAGGTTTTCGGAAACCTGTACCTGACCGAAAAGCAGGGCGGGGTTGATTTCACGCAGGAAGACGAAGACCTAGCAGTGGCCTTGGCGGCCGCAGCCGGGGTCGCGATCCAGAACGCCCGCCTCTTCGAAGACAGCAGCCGCCGGCAGAAATGGCTGGAGGTGGGCATGGAACTGAGCAGCCGACTGATCATGGAGCCCCACGCAGGGGATGCGGAAAGCCTGGATATCGTGGCCGGGACCGCCCTCAAGGTATCCGGAGCCTCGGTGGCGGTCATCGGAGTCCCGTCCAGTGACGGCGTGCTCCGGTGCCGGTCGTGCCTCGGCGTGCAGGGCATCAAGGCGGGGCAGGAACTGGTGGTCTCCAGTGCAGTAACCGGAGTCTTCGCAAGCGGTGAATCCTTCGTGGCTGCGGAGCCGCGGCAGGTCTTTGAGCACCCGGTTGCCGAAAAGCTGGGCCCTGTCCTTGTGTGCCAACTGGGGCACGGCAACAGCGGCAACGGGGTGCTTGTCCTGGCCCGTGCCCACGGAGCTGCCGCTTTTACCCAGGCTGACGCTGAATCCAGTTCCATCTTTGGGAGCAGGATCGGCTTGGCCCTGGACCTGGCCCGCGTGAGTGCCCTGCGCGAGCAGGACCTGCTCCTGACGGATCGGGAACGGATTGCCCGCGACCTGCACGACCTTGTCATCCAGCGGTTGTTTGCTGCCGGCCTCAGCATCCAAAGCCTGCGACGCTTCACCACGGACCCCGTGGCCCATGAGCGAATCGCTGCGGTCACCAAGGAACTTGACGACACCATCCGCAAGCTGCGGGACACCATCTACTCGCTTCGCACGGCGGACGTGGAACGGGAGCCCCTCACCGGCCGGATCCTCCGGGTTGTCCGGGAAAGCTCGCGCAGCTACGGACTGATTCCCAAGGTGTCCCTTGACGGTCCGGTGGATTCGGTCAGGGAAGATGTGGCTGCCCAACTGCTGCCCGTGCTCTCCGAAGCGCTCAGTAACGCGTTGCGGCATTCCGGTGCCGAGGAGATCCAGGTCAGCCTCACCGTTACCGACGATGACGTCCAGCTGTGCATCGATGACAACGGCCACGGATTCCGTGAACCCGCCACAGAAAGCGGGCTTGCCAACATGCGCTACCGCGCCGGGCTTATTGGCGGCCGCTGCGACATCAACAGCATTCCCGGCGAAGGCACGTCAGTGAAATGGGTTGCCCGCCTGTCCTGAATTCGCGGGTGACCGGAAATGCGGCACCCCTGTTGGTCTACCCGCTCAGGCGCCGTCCGTACTGTTCCGGGTGACGTAGACGGCGGCCTGCGTCCGCCGTTCGAAACCGAGCTTGGCCAGGATGGACGAGACGTAGTTCTTGACCGTCTTTTCCGCCAGGAACAGTTCATCGCCAATCTGCCTGTTGGTCAGGCCCTGGCCGATCAGGGCGAGCACTTTCTTCTCCTGGGTGCTCAGGCCGTCCAGGCGGGGGTCCGTGGGTGCAGTGGAAAGGCCCGCGATGATCCGTTGCTCAACGCCCGGTTCAAACAGGGACTCGCCCGCCGCTGCCCTCCGGATGCCGGCCAGGAGGTCATCGCTCCTGATCTGCTTCAGGATGTACCCGGACGCGCCGGCGAGGACGGCGCCGCGCAGGGCCTGCTCGTCGTCGTAACTTGTGAGGATCAGGCAGCGCAGGCGTGGATCAAGGGACCTGACATCACGGCACACCTCGATTCCGGTGCCGTCGGGAAGGCGCCCGTCAAGGACGGCAATATCGGGGTGCAGGGCCGGGATGCGGCGCGTGGCCTCGGCCGCCGAGCCGCTTTCGCCAACCACCACGAAACCCTCGCCCTCAAGCAGGTCCTTCAGGCCCTGCCGGACAAGTTCATGATCATCAAGGATGAACACGCGGACCGGCCCGGAGGACCCGGTGGCTTCACCGCCGGCAGTTTCATGCATGTGCACCCACGCTCCCAAACGCTTGCAGGACCAAACCACACCTGTGCGGGCAAGCTCCCGGAGCGGCCACACCCCATTCTTACCCGCAACCGGCCCCGCCGGAAGGGACCAAAGTCCGCCGCGCCGGTACTGCCACCACCGTGCGCATGGTCCGCACCTTGCCGCGGCTGCATGCCGCCATGACTTTTGGCCCTAGTCCGGCGGCCGCCTCCGGTCCACGCTTGGTCCGAAGGGCAACGGGAGGGAATGTGGCAACAGCAGGGAACCAAGGGCCGTCTGCGGCACCTGAACGGCGCCCCAGGATTATCGTCGCAGTTGATGGTTCCGACGCGTCCGTCGCGGCCTTGCGCGTGGCGCGGGCAGTGGCTGAACCCCTGGGCGCTCCGGTCGAGGCATGGGCGTGCTGGGATGTCCCGGCCGGTTACGGGATTTACCTGGCCGTCGGCATCGAGGGTTTCAAGTACGCCGCCGAGCAGGTGCTGGGCCAGGCGATCCGGGACGCATTCGGACAGGCGCCGCCCTTTGTACACTCCCGGGTGGTCCGCGGGAAGCCCGGCCCGGTTCTCCTGGACGCGAGCCGCTCCGCGTCCCTCCTGATCGTGGGACGGCGGGGCCACGGCAGCTTTGTCCTTGGCTCGGTCAGCTCCACCCTCGTCAGCCACGCCCACTGCCCGGTCCTGGTGGTCCACGCCGCGGAAACCGGTGCCCCGGAAGAAGTCTCCGGACCGACGCCACGGCACTGACCTGAAGCGACCCTGAAGCCCTGAAGCGCCGGCCCGCTGGGGACCCGGCCCGCTGGGACGTTGACCGGCGTGGCCCCACGCCTGGCCGGATGCCGCCCGGGACCCGGGCCTGCGCAGCCGGGACGCCGCCGTCGTCCTGCTATTCGCTGGTGGTGCCTTCCATCCGGGTGGGGTGCGGGGCTGCCTTCCGCGGCGACCAGTGCAGATCTTTGATGGCCCAGTACCCGGCGCCGTTCATCACCGTGAAGCCGGCAATACCAATGACGGGGGCGTGGGATACCAGGCCAAGCAGGAGGATGCAAAGCCCGGCCGCGAAAAGCACCACTGCGCGCCGGAAGCTGGTCCGGCGGGACAGGGCGAAGGCGTCGTGGTTCAGCAGGACGGCGAGCCTGGGGTCGTCTTGCTCCAGGCCGTGCCCGATCATTTCGAGTTCCCTTTTCTCGAATTCGGAAAGAGGCATCATGGGCTCCCCGTGTCCGTTTCCTGCCGGCGGCTTTGGCTCAGGTGCCCGGGTGGCCGCGCAGGACGGCCAGCCTGTTCTGGTACTCCGCAACGTCGATCTCCCCGCGGGCGAAACGCTCCGCCAGCAGGTCTTCGGCCATCCGCGGAGACGGAGGCTGTGGATTGTGCGGGGAGGGGGCACGCAAGGACCGTGCCAGCAGCACAATGCCGGTGATGATCGCTCCCCAGACCACCACCATGCTGATGCTCATCAGGGCATAGCCCCACAGGCCCATGCCGTCGTTCCAGCCGTACACTTCCCCCGACCTCCGATTCACGAAAGGCCGCCGCCAACCGGCTGCCTTCCCTTCCAGTATTGGATTGCGGGGTGGGCGCAGGCAGAGCCATTAGTCCCGTTCCGGCCGGATCCTAGCGCGCCAGCGGGGCCTCGAGGGTGACAAAACCGTATCCTGCGGCCCTGATGCGGTCGATGACCTGGGCAAGGGCGTCCGCGTCGAGCGTGGTGCCGTCGTCAGGGTTTGAACCGATGTGCATCAGGACGATCTCCCCGGGCTGCAGCCCGGCCCGGACACGGTGCGCCACCGACTGGACGCTGGCGCCGCCACTGGTTCCCTTCCACCCCAAGGTGTCCACCGTCCATCGAACAGCCACGTATCCCAGGGCGTTGACAGCCGCGATGGTCCGGGCGTCCCGTTCGCCGTAGGGGAACCGGAACAGGGGTCTGGGATCGGCGCCGGCCGCAAGGATGGCCTGTTCGGCACTTCGCACTTCGTTGACGATGGCGTCCCCTGCCAGTCCGGTGAAGCCGGGATGCGTCATGGAATGGTTTGCCACCCGGTGCCCGGCCGCGGCAATCCGTGCCACTCCCTGCGGGTTGTTGGCAGCCCAGTTTCCGGTCAGGAAGAAGGTGCCGGCAACACCCTTGGCGGCGAGGGTGGACAGGATTTTTGGCAGCCCCGCGGCGTTGGCTCCGGCATCGAAGGTCAGTGCGATGGTGCGGCCTGCCCCGGGAATCACGGTGAGGTCCTGGCCGCGGAGGGGTTCGGGAAACGGTGCCGGCGGCGGGGGATTAGCCGGTTCGGCAGGTGCTTCAGGTATCTCGGAGGGCCCCGGCTCCGCCGCCGGCACCGTAACCGGGGGTTCCACCGGGGTTTCGCCCGCTTCAGGGGTGTCCGTTCCAGTAGGCGGTGCGCTGCCGGGGGCGGCATCCGCGCTGGCAGACGCGGACAGGGTGGGCTGGACGGTGGGCTGTGCGGCCAAAGACCCCGAAGGGGACGGTTCCGGCGGGCCGGCCACCGGTGCCGGACGAAACAGGACCAGGGCGACGGCGAGCACCACCAAGGCGCCGGCGACCGCCAGGGCGAGCATCCGTCGTCGTATGTCATCCGCCGGCACTTGCCGTCACCCGCCCGGCACTCTGGTGGTTGTTGGCGCCGTCGCCGTCAGGAGGCCGTGGAACCGGCGGCGTTGGTCTCCGGGGTGTGAACCACCAGGACCGGGCAATGGGCATGGGCGACGACGGCGGAGCTCACCGAGCCCAGGAGCAGGCCGCCGAACCCGCCGTGCCCGCGGCGGCCCACCACGATCAGGTCAGCCTCGCGGCTGGCGTTGATCAACGCCTCCCGCGGATGGCTCCGGACCAGGGTGGCGGTGACGTTCGACGGCGTGTCGGCGCCGAAGGCCTGCCTTACGGCGTCGTCGAGGACTGCTTTAGCGCCTTCCTCGAAGCCTTCCACGCCCATCATCACGTAGCCGGTATACACCTGGGGGTAGTCCCAGCAGGCTACTGCCTGGACCTTGGCGCCCAACGGGACGGCCATCCGCTGGGCTTGGCGGAGGGCCTCAACGGACGCCTCCGATCCATCGACGCCCACCACAATGCTGGTTATCGGTGCCCCGGCAACGCTCATGTCTGCTCCTTCATTGGACCCGGCTGGTCACGCCCATCATCGTCCGTCCCGGCGGCCGGAAGGTAGGGGCGAAGGTCACTGCGCAGGCCCCACGCTTTGGGGCCCGCCCGCCGGCGGCGGCCCGGCCGCGGCGGGTGGAAGGCCCGCCGGGGGAGCGGCCAGGGACAACCCGGGCTCACCGGCACCTTGGTCCAGCCGGAAGGGCGGGTACTCGTCACGCATCAGTGAGGTGTACACCAGGACCCGGTAGATCCAGCGGTCCACGCCGAGGATGAAATCGAACAATGGACGCTGGTAGCGGCCGGTGAACAACATGATGACCGCCGCAATCAGCACCAGCAGGCCCAGGAGGGACAGGCCCGATCCGCGTTCATACGTGCCACCGATGATGTCGTTCCCTGCCTCCCACCGCCATACGGCGCCCGTGGTGCCCGCGAATGCGGCCACGAGGAGAAGATGCGGGATGGCCAGGAGCCACCATTTCACCAGGACCAGGCCGCGGGAGAGCCGCTCAGGGTAGTCCACGTCGAAGTCGGCAGGATAGTTGGTGCGCCTCAGCGTGAAAGGCGGGTAGAGATCGGTGCCGACGGCGGCGTAGGCGTAGAAGGCCACCCGCCAGTTCCAGCGCATCACGCCGACGTTGAAGTCGAACAGTGCCCGCGGGTAGCGGCCGGTGAACAGGATGGCGAATCCTGCCACGATCGTGGTGATGACGAAGGCGAACCAGAGGAAGAAGAGCAGGATGAAGTGTGGGATGGCCAGGAACCACTTGACCAGCCATAACCAGCGGGAGAGGCCTGGATCCAGTTCGCCGACCAGCCTCGCCGGGTAGCCCGTGGGGGAACCGGCACCGGAGCGAAGGCCTGTGGTTCACGGTATGCCCCGTATTGCGCCGGTGTGCCGGGTTGCGCTGGTCCGGCGGCCTGGCCGGGCCCGGCCATGGCCATCGCCGGGCCTGCGGTTGCCGGTGCTCCCGCCGGCGGGCCGCCCGTTGGGGGACCTGCATGCCGCCCCAGCCCTGCCGCGCCGGCAATGATCAGGGGTATCCCGATCAGCAGGGCAATAATCCCTGCCACCAGCAGTGCCGTGGCCGCCGGACGGAAGAGGTCTGAGTGGAAGCCGGCCTGCAGTTGGACGTCCACGCCGGACGAGGCGTCAGCGTTCATCACCACGATTTCCCAGGCCCCCGAAGCCAGGTTCCAGGTGAGTTCCTGCCGGCCGGAGCCGGAAACCGAGGCGCTCCACATGCCCTGCTCCGCCGGCGGCGCGGCAGGACTGGTCCCGGGAACATCACGGTAATCGGCCCGGAACGGCCGCTGGGAGACGTTGAGCAGTTCGGAGTGGTGCACGCCGGCGAGGTATTTTTCGACGTCGGCCTGCGGTGCGATGCCGATGAAGACCGCCTTGCCGGGCGTCTCGGATTCTGCCCGCAGCCGGAGGGTCCCAATGTCAAAGGGAAGCCGGCCGGGCACTTCCTGCGCCATGGTGTCGCCGCGGGGGGAAGTCAGGGCGAATGAGTTCACGGAGAACCGCGACGTACCGGACGTGAGGAATCCGTCTCCCTGGATCGACCCCACCGCGGAAGCCACGGCGCCTCCTGCCAGTGCCGCAAGGCCCGGGAGTGCCAGCAGGATCCCAAGGATCAGCATGATGATTGCGGCGGGTTTTTTCATGGCGCCGGACCTTCCGGGTGGGGTCATGGACAGGTGGGAAGACCTGCAGGCTCTGCGGCTAGTCGGTGTCCTTCATGGCCTGGGTCCGGGTAATGATGGTCGGGCAGGGAAGGTGCTTGAGCACGCCGTGGGCGGTGGAACCAAGGAGCAGGCGCTTGAACGCGCCCCTTCCGCGGCTGCCCACCACCAGGAGGCGCGCCCCTGCGGCGGCCTCGACCAGGGCGTCCACCGGGCCCTTGTCGGATACAAGGAGTTGGTGAACCGTCAGGTCCGGGTAGTCTTCCTTGAGCCCGGCGACGGTTTCGGAGAGGACGATGCGTTCCTCGTCGACGATCAGGTCAGCGAGGGCGCCGGGTGTCAGGCCGGCATCGACGACCGGATTCGGGACATTCACGGCGTAGACGACCGTGAGTTCGTCACCATGGCGGTCTGCTTCGGCGGCGGCAAACGCGACGGCCTGGGTTGATTCCGCTGATCCATCCACGCCCACCACCACGCCTGTCCTGCCTTCCAGGTCCTGGGTTCCGATGACGGCGACCGGGACTTTGGCGGCGGTGGCAACCTGGAGCGCCCGGTCGGCAAGTGTGCCGCCAAGGTGCCCGCTCCCGGAGCCGATGACCATCATGGAGGCCTTCTTGGAGTATTTGGCCAACGATCCGCCCACGCTCCCGGTGAGCATTTCCGTGGCGGGCGTGATCGGGACGGATCCTTCAAGGCGCCCGGCGGCGGTCTTCAGGAGTTCCTCGCCAGCGTGCTGCAGGGTCCCGAACCAGGGGTAGGGCTCGGCGATCCACCGGTCATCGACGACGTGGAGGATCACCAGGGGCAGCTTGGCGTCGTGTGCACGGCGGGCAGCCCACAAGACTGCGGCCTGGCTTTGGGCTGAATCGTTGGTGCCCACGGCGATGGGTTTCTGGGATGACATGGCCGCACTTCCTGCTTGTCGTGAAAGGGTCTTCCTGCCCTTCAAGACTGGCCCCCGCCCCACCGGCACTCTAGGGCCGAAAGTCACCGAAGCAGGCGTGCAGGAGGGCCGCTAGACCGAAGGTGCCGGCGGTGCGGTTGGTTCCCCGGCCGTTGCGTCGCGTCCGGACAGCGTCCTGTAGATGGTCCATCCGACTGCGGCCAGCGGGACGGCGAGCAGCGCCCCGACGACCCCGGCCAAGGTGGCCCCGGCCGTCAGCGCCAGGATGATGACCAGCCCGTGGATCCGCAGGACCCGGCCCATGAAGACGGGCTGGAGGATGTGGTGTTCGAACTGGTTGGCGGCCACCAGGATGATCAGCACGATCAGCGCGGGTACCGGTCCGTTTTCCACAAGGGCTACCAGCACGGCCAGGCTGCCGGCGGTGGTTGCCCCGATGATCGGAATGAACCCTCCCAGGAAGACCACGGCGGCCAGCGGGACGGCCAGGGGGACCCGAAGGATGAGCAGCCCCACCAGCACCAGGACCGCATCGATCGCGGCAATGATGAGGGTGCCCCGGACGTAGCCGCCGAGCACCAGGAGGCTGCGTTCCGCGGCCAGCTGTGCTTTTCCTTGGTGGTTGCCGGGGAGGAACCCGATCAGGAACGTCCGGATCCTCTCGCCGTCCTTGAGGAAAAAGAAGAGGATGACTGCCGTCAGGACCGTGCCGGCGGCGATCTCCCCGGCGGTCCTGAGCCCGGTCAGGGCATCGGCTCCCAGGGTTCCGCCGGCGAGGAACTTCTGGAATTCGTTGCGGGCCGCATCGATTTGCGCGCCGGTCAGCGCCACGGGTCCTGTGGTGATGAATTGCTGCAGTTGGCCAATGCCTGCCTCCGCCCGTGCTGCCAGAACCGAGGCCTGCTGCCGGACCAGTGCAACGATGCCGCCCACCACCCCGGCCGCTACGGCGATGATCACCAGGAAGGATGACAGCACGGCCAGCGCCCGGGGGAAGCCGTGGGAGGCGAGCCACCGCACGGCCGGAGCCATTGCCGAGGCCAGGATCAAGGCGACCAGCACGGGGATGGTCACCAGCGGAACCCGGGTGGCGGCCACCACGGCCACCCAGGCCAGCGCCAGCAGCGAGAGCGTCTGGACCGCCCGGATGCTGGCCCTGCCCAGGCCATCCGCCCAGAGGGCTGACATCCTTGTAGCGAGGGACTGGGGCCGGGACGGTTCCACTTCGTGTCCGTCCGGGGATACATTGCTGCGTTCCATCGCTTCTCCTTGCTTGCCGTGACCGCCCGGCCCACGAAATGATGCACCTTGTTTACCTTGTGCCCCCTGCCCCCTGGAAGCCGAAAAGGGCATGTGTTGACCGGGCCGGCTGTTCACAGGCGCTACGTTTACTCAGTAAGCTTATTGTTCCCGGCTGCGCTCGACCAGAAAGGCACCAGGTCCATGGATTCCAGAGAACTGCTGCTTGAGTCGTTTGGCCGCCTCCCGCGCCTGGTCCGGCAGGTGCTAGACGGGCTCGATGAGGAACAGCTCCAGCACCGTCCCTCCGGCCGCGGCAACTCCATTGCCTGGCTGGTGTGGCACCTGGGCAGGGTGGAGGATGCGCAGGTCGCCTCCGCCTCGGCGTTGGAACAGGTCTGGACATCCGAAGGCTTCGCGTCGCGTTTTGGCCTCCCCTTGGCGGAAGGCGACACGGGCTACGGCCACTCCAGCAGCCAGGTGGATACTGTCAGGGCATCCGGTGAACTCCTGCTTGAGTACTGTGAAGCGGTCCACCGGCAAACCACGAAGGTCCTCGAAGGCCTGGAAGGCCCGGACCTGGACCGCGTGGTGGACAGGCGCTGGGATCCGCCGGTGACCCTTGGCGTGCGGCTTGTCAGCATCCTGGGGGACTGCCTCCAGCATGCCGGCCAGGCCGCCTATGCCAAGGGGCTGCATGATGCGGGAGCCGGCGCCGGCAGTGCGTGACCCTGTGGTGAAGGAGGGGCCAGGCGGCACTATGGCGCTAGGGTTAATCCATGACGGCAGCAGCTGAATCCACGGTCACCTTCGACGGCCGTTTCGCCCGTGAACTGGCGGAACTTGCTGTTCCCTGGCAGGCCGAGGAAGCGCCGGACCCCGAACTCCTGGTCCTGAATGAAAAGCTTGCCGCAGGCCTGGGCCTTGACCCGCAGTACCTCCGCAGTCCCGAAGGGGTGCGCCTCCTCGTGGGCAACCACCTTCCCGCAGGCGCCACTCCGGTGGCACAGGCTTACGCTGGACACCAGTTCGGCGGCTACTCGCCATTGCTCGGCGACGGGCGCGCGCTCCTGCTGGGGGAAGTCACGGACCGCGCCGGCCACCTGCTGGACATCCACCTCAAAGGCTCGGGGCGCACCCCCTTCGCCCGCGCCGGGGACGGCCGGGCCGTCGTCGGGCCCATGCTGCGTGAGTACGTAGTCAGTGAGGCCATGCACGCCCTGGGTATTCCCACCACCCGCTCTCTCGCCGTCGTGGCGACGGGGCGGCAGGTCCGCCGCGAGGGCATGCTGCCCGGCGCCGTCCTGGCACGGGTGGCCCACAGCCACCTGAGGGTTGGGAGTTTCCAGTACGCCCGGGCCACGGAAAACATGGACCTGCTCAAACGGCTGGCGGACCACGCCATCAGCAGGCTGTACCCGGACGCTGCCGTGGCCCCCAACCCCTACCTGGCACTGTTCGCGTCCGTCGTTGCCGCCCAGGCCGGACTTGTGGCCCGGTGGATGCTGGCTGGATTCGTACACGGGGTCATGAATACGGACAACATGACCATCTCAGGGGAAACCATCGACTACGGCCCGTGTGCGTTCCTGGATGCCTTCAATCCCGCCGCCGTCTTCAGTTCCATCGACGTCAGCGGCCGCTACGCCTACGCCAACCAGCCCATCCTTGCCGAATGGAACCTCGCCCGCCTTGCCGAGTCGATGCTCCCGCTCATTGACGGAGACGAGGACAATGCCGTTGCCGCAGCGGTGGAAGTGCTCGGTGGATTCCGTGGACAGTACAGCACGGCGTGGACCGGCGGCATGAAAACCAAACTGGGCCTTGCCGCTGGAAACGTCAGCGACGACGCCGCGTCCAGTGTTATTGACGAGGTTGTGGCCATCCTCAAGGACGGCCCGGTGGACTACACCTTGTTCTTCCGTAACCTCGGCAGGGCGGCCTGCGGCGATCTGCGACCGGTGCGCGGGATGGTGATGGATTTGGCCGGCTTCGACGCCTGGTCGGACCGGTGGTTGGCGCTGCAACCCGACGCAGGGCTGATGGACAGCGTCAACCCGGCCTACATTCCGCGGAACCACCTGGTGGAGGAAGCCCTCGCCGCCGGCACGGAAGGCGACGTGGCTCTGCTGCACCGCCTGCTTCAGGCCGTCACCGATCCTTTCACCGAGCGCCCCGGGCTGGAACGCTACATGGAAGGTCCCCCGGCGGACTTCGGGACCTACACGACCTTTTGCGGGACCTGATCTAATAACAACAGGAGGGTGGCAACCGGAGACCCGGCTGCCACCCTCCTGTTGGGAGCAGGCTTTGCTGGCGAAGACTAGGCCACGCGGACCACTGAGTAGCCGCTGAGCCAGCTGATGGAGTGAACCTGCGTGGTGTAGCCGTTGACGCCGCCGCTCACAACCTGGCCGTTGCCGGCGTAAACGCCCACGTGGCCCGACGTGATGATGAGGTCGCCGGGTGCCGGGCTCCCGACCACGCTGCCGTACTGGAAGAACTGCGTGGGAGCCAGGTCGCCAACACTCTTGCCGACGGAGCGAAGGGCCTTTTCAACCATGGCGGTGCAGTCCTGGCTCACGCCGATCTGGCTGTAGGCCGAGGCCAGGATGGCAGCGCCGGTCCCGGTCCCGGTGGTGGAGGCCACCGGCGTCGCGGATGCGTAGGACATGTTCATGCCGGTGTTCGCCGGTGCGGTGGCGGCTGCCGCCTGGACGGGGGCCGCCGCCGGCGCCGGGGCAGGTGCTGCCACGTAGCCCGCGCCGGGGATCTGGATCTGGTCACCGGGGTAGATGATGGACCACAATCCGAGGCCGTTGGCAGCCAGGACGTCATTGAGGCTGACTCCGTACGCGGCCGAAATTGCGCCGAGGGTATCCCCGGAAACGACGGTGTGGACGGTTGCTGCCGCGGCTGCCGGAGCAGCTGCAGGAGACGCGGCGGCCTGGACGCTGGCCTGTTCAGTGGTGTCCGCGCCCGTCACGCCCGCGTGGGCCGGGGCGCCGACGCCGAAGGCAATGCCGGACGCGGCGGCAACGGCGAGCGCCGGACGGCCCAACGAACGGGCCTGTGATTTGGCCGTCACGGCAAGTCCCTCGAGCGCAATGGAGTGGGCCGGGGTCGCGCGGTGGCGGGCAGTGCTGAGATTCTTTGACACGATTGATCGCCTCTCCCATGCCTGCGGGGTGAGCTGTCGGGTTCGGGTTGGAGATACCCGGCCGAACACATCTCCGCGGTGGGCGGAGGAGCTGTCCGACTTAACCCCAAGACCTCAAAGGTCGTGGAAACTTGGTTCCCCCGTCCCTGCCAGCATGAAAGCGGTTGAATCCCGGTATCAGCGGCAGGGCTCGGCAAACTGATGGGAGTGTCCCGTTTGGGGAGGGACACCCGAAGACCATAACCCGCCAACCCCACAATTGTCACGTTTCGGTAACATACGAGCTTCCTCTCTCGTATTCAACCAGCGATTGGATGTGTCCTGTCCACCCATGCTGGACTCCGGCCGGTCCGCCGCCGGCGCGAAAGGGTAACAAACCGGGCACGGGCGCCTTTCCGCCCCGGCGTGCCGCCGGTATGCTTCGGGACTATGCCCCTGTTCGTGACCATGCCCAAGTCCCCGCTGTTGGGGGGACTGCTCGCCATCGCAGTGGCAGCGGCCACGGTGCTGCCTGCCTCTGCGGACGAGCCTGCACCTCCCGGTGGATATCCGTCCTGGGCTGACGTGCAGCAGGCACAGTCTTCCGAGGCGGCGAAAGCGGCAGAGATCACCACCATCAATGGGCTGCTGAACGGACTCCAGACCCAGGCTGAAGCCGCCGGTGACACTGCGGTCCGGGCAGCGGCCGACTACGCCGCAGCCGACGCCGAGCTGCAGGCGGCATCGGTGAAGCTGGATTCATTGTCCGCCCAGGCCGCCCGCGCCAATGACGAACTGGCCCGGCACCGCAAGGAAATCGGAGCACTTGCCGTCCAGTCGTACAAGACGGGCGGAACCAATACCGGGTTCTTCGTGGCCCTGGATGCCCTCCAAAACAACAGCGTCCAGGGGCTCAACCTCGTCCAGTTGGTGGGCGACAAGACTGCGGCCCTGGTGGAGAAAGCTGCCGCCGCCGGACAGGTTGCCGCGTCACTGGCAGACCAGGAAAAAGTGGCCCGCACTGAGCGGGAACGCCTGTCCGGGGAAGCAAAGGCCAAACTGGACGCGGCCCGCTCCGCCCAGGACGCGCTCGCCCGGCAGGTCAGTGACGAACAGCAGCACAGCACGGAGCTGACGGCCCAGCTGGCCTCGCTGAAGGGGACGACGGCGGCACTCGAGGGAGAGTACCGGCAGGGCCAGGTGGCGCTGGCTGCCTATGAAGCGGCCCAGGAGGCCAAGCGCGCCGCCGCGGCGGAGCAGGCCCGCCGGCAGGCCGAAGCCGCGGCGCAGGCCGCCGCAGCCGCAGCCCGGCAGCCCAACCCCGCGCCCGCAGCTCCGGCCGGCAACGCGGCAATACCGGCCCCGCCGGAGGACCCGGTTCCCGGCAATCCGCCGCCGCCTGCCGTGACCAGCCCGCCGCCCGTCGTCGTTCCCTCCATCCCCGGCGGTGCCGTCAATGATCCGGCCGGCGCCAAGGCCTATGCCTCCGGACGCCTAAGCGCCTTCGGCTGGGGCCCGGACCAGTTCCAGTGCCTGTCCCAGCTGTGGACCAAGGAATCCGGATGGCTGACCACTGCCACGAATGCCTCATCCGGGGCCTATGGCATAGCCCAGGCCCTGCCGCCGGGAAAGTACGCCAGCGCCGGAAGCGACTGGCTGACCAGCTACCGGACGCAGATCGAATGGGGGCTTGGCTACATCCGCGACCGCTACGGGTCCCCGTGCGGCGCCTGGAGCCATTCTGTCGCCCTGAACTGGTACTGACTGACGCGCTAGGCTTTCGGCATGCCAGATTTCGAACGGTTCAGGGTGCTGCTCGAAGAGGAACGGGCCCGGCGGCTGGCACTGTTGCCGGCGCTGCGGGCCGATATCGACGCGGCCAACTCGGCCCGGCAGGACTCCAACGTCGACGACGAACACGATCCCGAGGGCGCCACGATCGCCTTCGAACTGTCGCAGGCATCGGCATTGTTGAAGCAGAGTTCAGCCGGCTTGGACCAGGTGGAGGCAGCCCTCGCCCGGCTGGCCAACGGCACCTATGGAACCTGCGCGGTCTGCGGCGAGCCCATCGCGGACGGCAGGCTCGAGGCGCGGCCCTGGACCCCCTTCTGCATCCTTCATGCCTCTGCGGGACGGGCGCGGTGACCGGGGTGTCCGACGTCGCCGCTGCTGCTGAATTCATCGACCGGACCCTCCAGAACGAGGGAGCCTGGTACCGGGCCGACGAAGTGGGCTGCCGGCTGGGCGGAGCCCTGGCCTCTTACGGGTCTTCGATCGGCGCAGTCCGCGGCACCGTCCGGGACGCCCTTCGGAAGTTCAAGGACATGGGCCACGACACCACGGTCATGCTGGCCTCCGCCCTGTGGGGCCAGCCGAAACCCGGCTCGCGGCCGGTCTTCGAACGCCGCCTGGCCGCCATCGTCCTGCTGCAAACAAAGGTGCAGTTGCTGCGGCATTCGGACCTGACCCGGTTGGAGGGCTTTCTTCGCTCGGCCCAGGCGGTGGACCTGGCCGCGCCCTTGGTCTCCGACGTCCTGGTGCCCTTGCTGGCCGGCTTGGACCACCGCGACCGACAGCGGGCCGCGGCTGTCCTGGCGCGATGGCGCGAAGACCCGGAACCCCAGCTCCAAACGGCAGCAGGCCTCCTGGAAAAAGAGTTGGCGCAGTGACCCGCAACCCGCAGAGGAGACCCCATGAGTGAAGCGTTTGACCTGGAGCGATTCGTCGCCGCCCAAGACGGCGGGGACACCTACGGAAGCGCGCTCGGCGAACTGCAGCTCGGCAATAAGACCGGCCATTGGATGTGGTTCATTTTCCCCCAGGTTGCCGGGCTGGGGCGGAGCGCCACATCACGCACCTACGCCATCTCGTCCCTGGCGGAGGCCCGGGCCTACCTGGACCACCCCGTCCTGGGCCCGCGCCTTCTGGAGTGCGCCCTGGCTCTCACCACGCATGCCGGCCGTTCAGCGTCGGACATCCTTGGCGGAATCGATGCGCAGAAGCTCCGTTCGTCCATGACACTGTTTCTCCGGGCCGCGCCCGGAGAAACAGTGTTCAAGACGGTCCTGGCGCAATTTTTCGATGGCGAGCCGGATCCAGCCACGGATGAGCTCCTGGCCGGCCAGGACGCCACCGAATAACAGGGAGCCCGGCCGTGTTGGGCTGCCCGCAGGCTACGGGGTGGGGCTGCCGCCGTTGACGTTCAGTGTCTCGCCCACCACATAGCTGGACTCGGGTGAGGCCAGGAAGACGTAGGCGGGGGCCAGTTCAGCGGGCTGGCCGGCGCGGCCCAGGGGAGTGGACTGGCCGAACTCCGGCAATGCCTCCTTGGGCTGGCCGCTGCTGACCTGCAGCGGAGTCCAGATGGGTCCGGGCGCCACGGCGTTCACCCGGATTCCCTTGGGCGCAAGCTGCTGCGCCAGGCCCTTGGTGAAGTTGTTGATGCTGGCCTTGGTGGTGGCGTAGTCCACCAGGGTCGGGGACGGATTGTACGCCTGGATGGAGGTGGTGTTGATGATGGTGGAGCCGGCCGGCATGTGCGGCACGGCGGCCTTCGTGACCCAGAACATGGCGTAGACGTTGGTCTTGAGCGTGTGGTCGAACTGCTCGTCGGTGATGTCCTGGAGGTCCTCCTGGGCAACCTGCTTTCCGGCGTTGTTGACCAGGAGATCAACCCCGCCCAGGACCGCCACCGCAGTGTCCACCAGTTCGCGGCACGCCGCGGAGTCCTTGAGGTCGCCCGGCACCTTGACCGCCTTTCGGCCTGCGGCCTCAATGATCCCGGCGATGCGGGCGGCGTCTTCCTCTTCCTGCGGCAGGTAGGAAAGGACGACGTCGGCGCCTTCCCTGGCAAAGGCGATGGCCGTCGCGGCGCCGATTCCGGAGTCCGCGCCGGTCACGATGGCCCGGCGGCCTTCCAGCCGGCCGGTGCCGCGGTAGGTTTCCTCACCCAGGTCGGCTTTGGGCTCCAGCCCTGCGTCAAGGCCCGGTTCGGGCTGGTGCTGCTTGGGCGGGGAGATCTGTTCGTAGGCGGTCACGGGATTGCGGAAGGTGTACTGGTCAGTCATGGTGGTCCTCCTGTTCGGGCGGGACGCGGGCGCTTACGGAGCCCCGGACATGAAGCAGCCGGTCATTGCGGAATGGCAACCAACAAAAACTAAGCTTGCTTACTGTTCCAGCCTAGGCAATTCCGGCCGGTGTGCCAAGCGGCTTACCGCGGGACCTCCACCAGCCTGACCCCGGCAAGGGCGCCATCGTTGAGTACCGCCTGCATGTAGGTGCAGGCCGGTTGGCGCCGGCGGTCCGTGGGCGAGCCGGGGTTCAGCAGCCGAAGCCCCCTTGGTGACACTGTGTCCCAGGGGATGTGGCTGTGGCCGAACACCAGCACATCGGCGTCCGGGTACAGCGCTTCGCACCGGAGCTCGCGTCCTGTCGCCGGTCCGGTCTCATGGACCATGGCAAAGCGGACTCCATCCAGGGTGGCGGTTGCCGTTTCCGGCAGGCGCCGGCGCAGTTCGGGGCCGTCGTTGTTGCCGTGGACGGCCAGCAGCCGCTTGCTCCGGCGTTCGAATTCGTCCAGCAGGGCTGCCTCCACCCAGTCGCCGGCGTGGAAAACCACGTCGGCATTGTCGACGGCGGCCCATACCTGTTCCGGCAGGTCTTTGGCGCGTTTTGGCACATGGGTGTCGGCGAGCAGGACGAGGTTCAGTGGCATACCGGGAAATCCTGCCATGCGGCCCTGTTCCGGTGCGCCTGCGGGTCGTACCCTTGGGCCGTGGAGGTGATTGCCATGGAGGCAGCCCAAGGCGACCGTATCGTCGTGCGTGGCAGGAATGTGGGATCCGCGGACCGGCACGGGGTGATCCTGGAGGTCCGCGGCCCGGGCGGCGGCCCGCCGTACCTGGTCCGGTTCGACGACGGCCACGAAACAGTCATGTACCCTGGCGGGGATTTCGCCGTCGACCACGGGCAGGGCACCTGACGTCCCGCTGCTTCACCTGTCAAACTGGGGCAATGGACCATTACCCGCCCTCCAGTCTGTCCTCCACTCCGCCGCCGCGGACCGGCCCCCGCGATCCGGGCGACGCCTGGGTAGAGGGCGACCGCGGCCGGTTCTGGGGCAGGTTCGGAGCGGCCGGGGTCCTGGCCTGGGATCCCGCCAGGGGAGTCCTGCTGCAGCACCGCGCGGTATGGAGCCACAACGGCGGAACCTGGGGCCTGCCCGGCGGGGCACTGCACCAGGGCGAAGAGCCGGTAGACGGCGCCCTCCGGGAGGCCTACGAAGAAGCGTCAGTTCCGCCCGGCAAGGTCGACGTTCTCTTCACCTCCGTGCTGGACCATGGCTACTGGTCCTACACCACCGTGGTGGTCCGTGTGCGGGAATCCTTTGAGCCGGTCATCAGCGATCCGGAGAGCATTGCCCTGCTGTGGGTTCCGGTGGCTGAAGTCCACGGCATGGACCTCCACCCCGGTTTCGCGGCGGCCTGGCCGGACCTGCGGGCACAACTGGACGCCGGAGAATCCTGGTAAACGGCGGCGCTGCCGCCGGGCCTAGTAGCCCTCGCCGTACTCGGCTGTCACCAGGATGGGCAGGTGGTCCGAATTGCCGCGCGGAAGGGTTTCCACGCTGGCGATATCCAGGCCCAGGGAGGTGGCGAAGTCGAAATGGCCCTTGAACACCTTGTACCGGGTGTAGGTGCGCCGGTTGCTCAACGAGAGGGCATATCCGGAGTTCTTCATATGCATGTCCAGGTTCTTGGTGAAGAACGGATAATTGAAGTCGCCCACCATCAGCGTCATCAGGCCCCTGCCCATGCTCAGCAGTTCCGCGTGGGCCGCGTGGATCTGCTTCCGCCGCAAAGAGTTCGACGCCGTCAGGGGCGCCGCATGGAACGAGCCGATCACCAGTTCGTGTTCGGTCTCGTTGTCCATGACCCGCGTGCCGATCAGCCGCTCATGGGCCGGTGCCAAAACCCTGTCGTGCATGGATTTCTTCAATGCGAAGGACTGCGTGTCCAAGGCCGTGAACCTGCTGGTCCGGTAGTAGATGGCCAAGCCCAGCCTGTTGCCCTTGGTGGCATCCGCCAGGTGGAGGGGGCCCAGGGTCTCCGGGAGGTCGCTGGAATCCACCTCCTGGAGGCACAGCGCATCGACGTCGTGATTCCGTGCCAGGGCGAGAAGTTCGCCGCTTGCGGCATGCTTGCGGAGGTTGTAGCTGATGACGCGCATGAAACACCTCTTTTGAGGGTTGCTGACAGGACCAGTTCCTGAGTGTAGTCCGCTTGGCTGTCGGACCCGCCAACATTTCGTTGCCTTCCGCGTTGCGGCGCACTGACTGGCGATAGGGTTAGTGGCAATTCACTGAATTTTGCTTAAGGGGCCAGCTTTGACTGCAGACCTGCCTGAACTCGCCGAGGGCAACTTCTACTACCAGGAACTGGGCGGGGGCCAATTCCGTTCAACCATCCATGCCCAGGGTGCCTGGAACGCCCACGAGCAGCATATGGCGCCGGCCTCGGGCCTGATGGCTGACCTTCTGGAACGGCACCAGCCGCGCGACGACATGCGGATGGCCCGGATCAGCTACGAGATCCTGGGACTGATCCCCGGTGGCGACTTCCGGATCGACACCACCACCCTGCGGCCCGGCAGGACCATTGAACTGGTGCAGGCCGAACTGGTGGCCGGCGGCCGGACCGCCATCCGTGCCACGGCCTGGCGCATGCTGACCAGCGATACCAGCCCCATAGCGGAGGTCGAAGACCCGGCCATTCCGGGCCCGGACGAATGCAAGCCGTATGACGGCTCGTCCGTCTGGCCGGGAGGCTACATCCGTTCCCTGGAAATGCGGGTGGCGGAGGGGCACCGCCCCGGCGCCGGGAAAGTGTGGCTCCGCACCGCACACCCGCTGACCGACCGGGCCGACAGCGGCGACCTGGCGCGGCTGATGGGAATGGTGGACACGGCCAACGGAATCGCCGCCAGGGTCCCGCCGGGCAAGGACAGCTATGCCTTCCCCAACCTGGACCTGCAGATCCACATGTACCGACGGCCGCAAGGGGAGTGGCTGGGGCTGGACAACGCCGTGTCCTTTGGTGCCGACGGCATTGGCCTCACGTCCACGGTGCTGCACGACCGGCAGGGCCCTTTCGGCCGGGCCGAGCAAATCCTCACCCTGCGCCGGACCTGACGTCGCTTGAGCGCTCCCTGCCCTGGCAAACTGGCAAACCGGCAGCGCGGCTATGGTGCCGGAATGTATCGCTGAGTATCGTTGTGTATCGTTCGCGATTGACGAAGGAGTGAATCATGCGTGGTTCTAACCCTGCAGGCGGGTTCGGCGGCAACAACCTGGACGGAATGTGGCAGGCGGTCGAAGAGTTCCGCTCCCGGTTCGAGAAGCGGGCTGGAACCCGGGCCGGAAAAGGCGAGGTCCGGGCGGCGATTCTTGCGCTGCTCGCTGAGCAGCCCATGCACGGTTACCAGGTCATCCACGAGATTGAGGAGCGCAGCGGCGGCAGCTGGAAGCCGAGCGCGGGGTCCGTCTATCCCACCTTGCAGCTGCTGGCGGACGAAGGGTCCATACGGGCCGAGGAATCCAACGGCAGGAAAATCTACTCGCTGACCGATGCTGGCCGCGAAGAGGCGGCGGGCCTGCATGGGTCCGCGCCCTGGGATCCCGCGGCCTCCACTTCCGGAAACGGCGGCGCCTCCCTTCCGAAGGCCGGGATTGAGCTGGCCCAGGCCGCGGCGCAGGTGGGCCGGACCGGTTCACCGCACCAGGTACGGCAGGCAGTGGCGGTGCTCGACGAGGCCCGCCGGCGGCTGTACGCCATCCTCGCGCAGGACTGACCCGGGTGGCGCTGACCGTCCGGGACCGGGCCGACCCGGCGTCGCCCCTTCGGGAACACCGCGGCCGGTACCGGCGGATCCTCCGGTTCGCCGCCTGGCATCTTGCCACCACGTGGTGGTTCGAACTGCTGCTGCCCCGGGTGGGGCTGGGCAGCATCTCCGCGCGGACACGGTCCCGCCGGATGCAGAACTTTGCACGCCGGTTCCACGACCTAGCCATCGACCTCGGCGGCCTGATGATCAAGGTAGGGCAGTTCCTGTCCTCCCGGCTCGACGTCCTTCCGCCTGAAATCACCAAAGAACTCGAAGGGCTTCAGGACGAGGTGCCGCCTGTGGCTTTCCCGCGGATCGCCGCCCTGGCAGAGCAGGAACTGGGTGCCCCCGTGCGCCGGGTCTTCGCCAGCGTGGATGAATCCGCGATTGCGGCCGCCTCCCTGGGCCAGGCCCACCGCGCCCGCCTGAATCTGCCGGACGCAGAAGATACGGGCCTGGACGCCGTCGTCATGAAGGTTCAGCGTCCGGGCATCGGGGCGATCGTCGACGTCGACCTCGCCGCCCTTCGGAAGGTGGCCGGCTGGCTCAGCCATGTCCGCCTCGTCTCCCGCCGTGCGGACATGCCGGCGCTGGTGGAGGAATTCGCCCAGATCAGCCTGCAGGAGATTGACTACCTGCACGAGGCCGTCAACGCTGAACGCTTCGCCGCAGACTTTGCCGGCGACGCCAGGGTGGCAGTGCCGGAAGTCGTCTGGGAACGGACAACCCGCCGCGTGCTCACCCTCGAGGACGTCACGGCCATCAAAATCACCGATGCGGCAGCGCTCCGGGCCGCCGGTATCGATCCCGCCTCGGTGGCCCCCGTTTTCGCGTCCATAATGTTCGACCAGCTGTTCACTAACGGGTTCTTCCATGCAGATCCGCATCCGGGCAACATCTTCGTCACGCCTGTCCCTGCGCAGGCGGGGGAACCCGGGTGGAAACTGACGTTCATCGACTTCGGCATGATGGGGGAGGTCACGGCCTCCACGCGCAGCGGCCTGCGGAAGCTCCTCATCGCCGCGGCCGCGCGCGACGGCAAGGGACTCGTGGCGGCGATCAACGACGTCGGCGTGCTGATGCCGTCGGCGGACAGCGCAGGACTGGAACGGGCAATGACCCAGCTTTTTGCCCGTTTCGGCGGCATGGGCTTTGCCGAACTGCGCGAGGTGGACCCCCGCGAGTTCCGCGACTTCGCGGTGGAATTTGGTGACGTGGTCCGCTCGCTGCCGTTCCAGCTGCCGGAGAACTTCCTCTTGATCATCCGCGCCATGTCCCTGACGTCAGGGGTATGCAGCGCCCTGGATGAGCGCTTCAACCTCTGGGACTCCGTGGAACCCTACGCCGCTCAGTTGCTGCGGAACGAACGCGGCAACGTGGTCCAGGACGTGGCCCGGCAGGCCCTCGGTGCCGCCGCTACCGCCTTCCGCCTGCCAGGCAGGCTGGACGCCCTTGCCGGCCGGCTCGAGGAAGGATCGCTTGAGGTCGCAGTCCCGCGGCTGGAGCGGCAGGCTGCCCGTCTCGAAAGGGCGGCGCGGCGCTCCGGTTCGGCCCTGGTCTTCGGTGCGCTGCTGGTGGCCGGCGCCATCGTCCGCTCTGGCGACCTGGTTTTCGGCAACGTCCTGATGGCCGTTTCTGCGGTTCCCCTGATGCACGCACTGTGGGCAGGGCGCCGGGGCCGTTAAAGCCCGTGCCGTCGTCGGGCGTAACCTAGGGGAGGCCTGTCCGCCGGCGGCCATCGACCCCAGGGAGTTCAGCAACAATGCACCACACCGGTACCGACGCCCGCCCGCTGACTGTGGTGCGGCAGGACGTGTCCCTCGGCGCGGGACGAGACCTCGAATTCGGGCTGGAGCTGCTGGCCAGGGCCAGGTCAGGCAACCTTGGTCCCACCCTGCGCCTGTACCGGCCCGCTCCCACCGTCGCCTTCGGGCAACGGGACACCCGGTTGCCCGGATTTGATGCGGCCGCACGGGCCTGCCTGGCCAACGGATTTGAGCCCTTGGTCCGCAAGGCCGGGGGACGGGCCGCCGCCTACCACCAAGGGACCCTGGTGGTGGACCACATCGAACCGGACGCAGACGCAGTAGCCGGGTCCAAAGCCCGGTTCGGCTACTTTGGTGAACTCTTCGCCCAGGCCCTGCGAAGCGTCGGGGTGCAGGCCGCGGTAGGGGAAATTCCCGGCGAATACTGCCCCGGCGAGTTCAGTGTGCACGGAACCGATGCGGCCGACAGCTCTCGCCGCGTGAAGCTGGTCGGCACCGCCCAACGGGTGGTTTCCGGTGGCTGGCTGTTCAGCTCGGTGATTGTGGTGGAGGATTCAGGCCCGATCCGGAAGGTGCTCACGGACAGCTATGCCGCCCTCGGCCTGGACTGGGACCCGTCCACGGCCGGCGCCGCCGACGACCTGGTACCCGGGCTGGATGTGGCGGCCGTGGAGCATGCCCTCCTGGAAACGTATGCGGGCCACGCCACCCTGGAAACTGCTTCCTTCAGCAGTCTGGGGGCGTGACCCGCATCAGTTCTTCGGCGCGAAGCCGGCTGTCTCCTGCCGCTTAGGCAGCGAGCCTGCTCTGGACCTCAGCAGCCGACGGGTTGGTGGCAGCGGAGCCGTCCGGGAACAGGACGGTGGGAACGGTGCGGTTGCCGCCATTCAGCTTCTCCACGAGTTCGGCGGTGCCGTCCACCTCTTCGATGTTGATTTCCGTGTAGCCGATGCCCTTTGCGTCCAGCTGCTTCTTCAGCCGGTTACAGTAGCCGCACCAAGTAGTGGAAAACATGGTGATGGTGCCGGATTCGGGAGTGAAGTCCACGCGGATCTCCTAAACGTCGCTTGAAAGGTTTCCTTACGGTCAACGGTAGCGTGGCCGCCGGTATTCCCGGACTTTCCGGGGCGGCGGGGCGGCTGCATGACAGTATGTGGCGGCGGTGGCATGCTGGTCCCATGTGTGGACGCTACGTAATGGCACGCGCCGTGGGGGACCTGCTGGCCGAGTTCGACGCCGAGTTGGAGGATGAGGTCAGCATCCCGCCGTCGTGGAACGTAGCGCCAACGGACGCCGTCCCCATCGTCCTGGAGCGGCTGGTGGAGGATGCTTCAGGGGCCCGGCAGGTACGGCAGTTGCATGTGGCCCGCTGGGGCCTGGTCCCTTCCTGGGCCAAGGATCCCGGGATCGGGTCGCGCATGATCAACGCCCGCAGCGAATCGGTGCTGGAAAAGCCTGCGTTCAGGAAGGCCGTGAAGTCACGCCGCTGCGCCGTCCCCGCCGACGGGTACTACGAATGGAAGCAAGGGCCCGGGAAGTCCAAGCAGCCCTATTATGTGCACCCCGGTGAGGACCACGGGCTGGTATTCGCCGGCTTGTACGAGTGGTGGAAGGACCCGTCCATTCCGGAAGGGGAACCAGGGCGCTGGCTGCTGTCCACATCCATCCTCACAGCGGACACCCCACCGCCCGGGACTGAATCCACCATCTTCGGGAAGCTGACGGAACTGCACGACCGCGTGCCCCTGCCCATGGACAAGGCCACCACGCAGGCTTGGCTGGACCCGCAGGCTGACGACGCAGCCGCCCTTGTGGACCTGGTGCGGGCCGGGGTCAAGGAAGCTGCCGCCGACTGGCACGTGGAGTCCGTGGGCAAGGACGTGGGGAACGTCCGCAACAACGGACCGGACCTGATCCGCCCTGTGGAGGCACTGTTCTAGCAGTCCCTGCCAGGGGTGCGGACGCCGTCACACGGTGACCGTGCCGGCGTCGTCCACGGTCCAGGTGGGGTTGTACGCGACTTCCCAGCGGAACCCGTCAGGATCCGCGAAGTACCCCGTGTAGCCGCCCCAGGGTTGCGTGACGGGTTCGGCGATGATGACTGCCCCCGCCGCTGCAGCCTCTTCCATGACCCGGTCCACGTCCCCGGCGCTCCCCACGTTATGGCTGAGGGTGATGCAGGGAACCCCGTCCGGCGGGCTGACGCCTGCCTCCGCCTGCATCTGCCGGACGTCCCACAGCGAGAGCACCAGCCCGTGGTTCACCTGGACGAACAGCACCTCCCCGGCAACCTCACGGTGGACCGGCCAGCCAAGGCCGTCGATGTAGAAGGCCCGCGACCGGTCAACGCTGCGGACGCCGAGGGAGATAAAGTCGACTCTTGGCTCCATGCTTCGATACTGTCAGAAGATGGCGACAATTCAAGGAAACGAACGGGATGCCCAGGCCGACAAGGAACAGCTCGCAGCTGTCCGGGTCGCAGTCGATGAGGTGGATGACCAGATCGTCACCCTCATCGCCCGCCGCGAGCGGCTGATCCGGATCGCCGGCACCCTCAAAGGCGACGACGCCGAGGTGCGGGCTCCCGGCCGGGTGGAGCGGATCATCGAGCACGTCCGGGCCGCGGCAGAGAAAAAAGACATTGACCCGGACATCGTCGAGTCAACCTACCGGGCCATGATCTCCGCGTTCATTGAACTCGAACTGAAGATTCATAAGGAAAACAGCTAAGGAAACCCCTACAGGGTTTCCTCCACCGGAACCCCATGCTGGAACTCCCGTCCGTCCGCCTCGCTGAAGGCTGACAGGACGTGACCTTTCCCGAGCCCGTTCAAGGCCGTGGCGGGAAAGCTCCCGGTGATGGTGCTGTCCGAGTGGGATACGCCGGACAGGTCGTAGTCTTCCTCGATTCCCTGGTCCCGGTTGAACGCGTAGCAGGCAATGGCCTCCCCGTTCATGAATTCAATGCACAGCCGCCGCTGCGTTGAATAGTCCGGCGTGGCTCCCATCAAGCCCACCACGTAGGCGCCGGACCCCGGAATGGCGCCATCAATATTGAACGTGGCCACCAGGGTGGAGTCCTGGGTCTTGATGCTTGCCTGCTTCAGGAGTGCGTCATCGGTACTCATGCCATCATCCTGCTCCCTGCCGCACGGTCCGTCCACCCCCGCCTATGTTTTGCCGGCTCCCCGGCGTAGACTTTATTTATTCGAACACATATTCGAATCAAGCATTTGGGGAGTACCGTCCGGGAGGCGCGCATGGGCATGTTCAGCGAGTCCATTGACGTGGCATGTTCCACCTCCGGGCAGCCTGAATCGTTAACGTGGGCAGGCCGGGACTACCTCATCTGCGCCGAACCTGTCCGGTGGTATGAACGCCGACAGTGGTGGGCTGAAGACGCCAGGGCTCCCCTGGGAAGCGGCCCAGGCGTGGTGGACCACGAAATCTGGCGCATCCAGGTGCTTCCCGCTGACGCGAACAATGCTTCAGAACCCCTGACCCTCGACCTCACCCGGCATGTTGGCAGCGGCCGGTGGCGGCTGCTGCGGATCCATGACGCCCTTCGCCCCAGAACAGCATGAGCTTCACACACCTTCACGTTTCCACAGCATTCAGCGCCCATTACGGCGTCTCCTGGCCGGAGGAACTTGTCCAGGCCGCCGCAAGCGACGGCGCCACTGCCCTGGCCTGCACCGACCGGGACGGCCTGTACGGCACCATCAAGCACCTCAAAGCCTGCATGGCTGCGCGCATCGACCCCATCGTGGGGGTGGACCTTGCGGTGTTCGACGACGAAGGGGACCACCGCACGCAGGTAGCCGGGCGGGTGGTGGTGCTCGCCCGCGGGCACAACAATGGCGCGGGGTACCGTGCTCTATGCCGGCTGGTTTCCGATGCCCACGCCAGGACCTCCGGGAAGGCCGGGGGAACAGTGCCGGTGGCTGTCACCCGTGCCGAATTGGCCTCCCGGACCCTCGACCCTGCAACGCTCAAGCCAGTGCTGACCGTCCTGATTGGACCGGATTCCGACGTCGGCAGGGCCATGGGGGGACGGCGTTACCTTCGCCCCCGAACCCTTTTCAAACAATGGCTGGATGCCATGCCCGCGGGAACCGTCGTTGCAGAAATCGTCTCCCAGCTCAGCGCGCCCGGCTTTCCCCTCAGCACGGCCCATGCTGTCCGCATGCTCCGGCTCGCCGAAGAACACCACGTCCCCGCCATCCTCAGCAACGCGGTGCGGTATTGCGCTGCGGACGGGGCGCCCACCGCGGACGTCCTGGACTCTGCCCGGACGCTGAAGTCCCTTCCGGAGCTGGCAGGGGAACCGCTGCTCCAGCCCACCGGCCAGGGGTGGCTGAAAACTGCGGAACAGATGCTCGGCCTGGGCAAGGAAATCATTTCCGCAGCAGGGTATGGGACCGCCGACCTCAAGCAATTGATGGCACAAACCGAGGCGCTCGCCGACCTCTGCCGGATGGATCCCGCCTCGGACATGGGATGGAAGCAGCCCGTGGTGCCGGAGGCATCGGTCATTGGCATCACCCGGGATCCGCATATGGAACTCATCCAGCGGTGCCATGCCGGAATTGGCAGGCGGTTCCCGGGGATCGGCGGTCCCGACGAGAAAACGATGCTGGCACGGCTGGAGCATGAGTTGGGGATCATCCGGAACCTGGGATTCTCGTCCTACTTCCTGACTGTGGCGGAGGTGTCCCGGATGATCCAGGACATGGGAGTCAGGGCTGCAGCCCGTGGGTCCGGGGCGTCCAGCCTGGTCAATTACCTGATCGAGGTAAGCCACGTAAATCCCCTGCAGCACGATCTCATCTTCGAACGGTTTCTCTCCAACGACCGCGCCACCCTGCCGGACATCGACATCGACGTCGAAAGCGCTGAACGCCATAACGTCTACCGCCAAATTTTCGAACGCTTCGGCTCCGAGCGCGTCACCCTGATGAGCATGCAAAACGGGTACCGCGCCCGTGGAGCCGTGCGCGACGCCGGGATGGCGCTGGGAATGGACGACGACGAAGTGGGGGAGATCGCCAAGCAGTTGTGGCGGTTCTCAGCCAGGAAATTTCGCGAAGCGCTGCAGGAAAAACCCGAACTCAAGGAGTTCGCCGGCCGGGTGGAGCATCGGGACGCCGACGGAAACCAGCAACTGGACCTGCTGGTGGACCTGACCGAGCGGCTGGACCGGCTGCCCCGCCACATCTCGATGCACCCCTGCGGGGTCATCCTGGGAGATGCCACGCTCCTGGACCGCACCCCGGTCCAGCCCAGCGGCCTGGGCCTGCCCATGAGCCAGTTCGATAAACACGACATGGATCCCATGGGAATGCTCAAGCTTGATGTCCTCGGTGTCAGGATGCAGAGCGCCATGGCCTTCGCGGTCCGGGAAGTGATCCGCCTGCACCCGTCCAAGGCCGAGGTGGTGGCTGCGGGCCGCCACCCGGCTGGTCCGGATGGCAGCGGACCTGACTACATAGCCGCTGACGGGCGGATCGACCTCAACGCCGTCCCCCTCGATGACGAACCAACGTATGAGCTGATCCGCAGCACCCACACCCTCGGGTGTTTCCAGATCGAATCGCCGGGCCAGCGGGAACTGATTGGAAAGCTGGCACCCCGGGAGTTCAACGACCTCATTATCGACATCTCCCTGTTCCGGCCGGGACCCATGAAATCGGACATGGTGCGCCCCTTCCTGGAACACCGCCATGGGTTCGCCCCGGAGGTGTATCCACACCCGGACCTCAAGCCCGTGCTCCAGGAAACCCATGGTGTGACGGTCTTCCATGAGCAGATCCTCAAAACCTTCGACGTCATGACAAAGTGCGGGCTGGCCCGAGCGGACGAATTCAGGCGCGCCCTTGGCAACGAAGCGCTGGAGACTGCGGTGGAGGAATTCTTCCGCCGCGAAGCCCGTGCCCGCAAATACGCTCCCGAAGTGGTGGACAAGGTCTGGGGAACCCTCAAGGCATTCGGCAGCTTTGGTTTCTGCAAGGCCCACGGTGCCGCCTTTGCCGTACCCACCTACCAGTCGGCCTGGCTCAAGGCCCACCATCCGGAAGCGTTCCTTGCCGGGCTCTGGGAGCATGACCCGGGAATGTATCCCAAGCGGCTGCTGGTTGCCGAAGCCCGGCGTCTTGGCATCCCCATCCTGCCGCTGGACATCAACCGCAGCCAGGCGGAGTACCGGGTGGAATGGGTGGAGGAAGGCAAGGACCAAGGAAAATTGGGCATCCGATTGAGCCTGAACGGTATTTACGGACTCTCAGCGACAGAATTGAAGCGGATTGTCGCCGGACAGCCGTACGACTCTTTGGCGGACCTCAGGGCACGCTCGCGGCTCAGCAAGCCCAGCATCAGGCGCCTCGCGCAGCTGGGTGCCTTCGATTCACTGCACCGGGAAGCGGGAGGTCACGCAAACCGGGCCGATCTTGTGCAGCACCTCCAACAACTCCAAGCAGGCAAAGGGGCGCGGAAGGGCGTTGAAGTCCTGGAAGGGCAACTTTCCCTGCCACTGGGGGATGTTGAACTGCGGAACATCAAACCCGGTCTGCCGGCACCCACCCTGGTGGAGAATGTCAGGGCCGAGCTCGATCTCATGGCCGTCGATGTCAGCGGCCACCTGATGGACAGCCACCGGCCCTTGCTGGACAGGCTCGGTGTCACCACTGCAGACTCCCTCCTCAGCCTGCGCAACGGCACCGAGGTCCTTGTAGCCGGTGTGCGGGTGGCAACCCAAACCCCTCCCATGCGCGGCGGCAGGCGGGTGGTGTTCATCAGCATCGACGACGGCACAGGCTGCGTGGACTCGGTCTTCTTCCATGAAGCCCAGGAAAGCGCAGGACCCCTCCTTTTTGGCACCCGTCTGCTGTTGATCCGGGGCACCACCCGAAGGACCGGCCCCCGGGGCATCAGCCTGAGCGCGAGCATGGCTTGGGACCTGTCCAGGACAGCTACTTTGCCGTTCCCGGAATCAACACCGCATCCGTTCTCGGATGGTCCGCATCCCCTTGACGGCATCAGCAGGGCACTGGCCATTACCGGTTTCAGCGGCTGAACCCCGCCCCGGGCGATACCTGCCGCGTTGGTCGGCCCCAGCCGGAACCGATAGCATTGACGATGGCTGGCTGTGGTCCCCGTACGCCACAAGCTATGAAGCCTGAACTTTGAATAGGAGACACCCGTGTCAGATGCCCAGCAGATCACCCTTCTCGTCGATGGCGAAGAGACCAAGGTGACTACCGGGACAACCGGTGCGGAACTCTTCTTTGAGCGCCGTGACGTTGTTGTAGCCCGCGTCAACGGCGAACTGAAGGACCTGGACCAGGAACTTCCCGAGGGCGCCGAGGTGGAGGGCGTCACCATTGATTCGCCCGACGGCCTGAACGTCCTTCGCCACTCCACTGCGCACGTGATGGCGCAGGCAGTGCAGCAGTTGCGTCCCGACGCCAAGCTTGGCATCGGCCCCTACATCACCGACGGTTTTTACTTCGATTTCGACGTTGCCGAGCCTTTCACCCCTGAGGACCTCAAGACCCTCGAAAAGATGATGCTCAAGATCGTCAACCAGAACCAGAAATTCGTCCGCCGCGTGGTCAGTGAGGACGAGGCCCGCGAAGCCATGAAGGACGAGCCCTACAAGCTCGAACTGCTCGGCAAGAAGGACGGCGCCGCCGAGGCCGGCGAGGGCGTGAACGTCGAGGTCGGCGCCGGTGACATCACCATCTACGACAACGTGGAGCGCAAGGAAGGCACAACTGTCTGGTGCGACCTCTGCCGTGGCCCGCACCTGCCCAACACCAAGCTCATCTCCAACGCCTTCGCGCTGACCCGGTCCTCGTCCGCCTACTGGCTGGGCAACCAGAAAAACCAGCAGCTGCAGCGCATCTATGGAACCGCCTGGCCTACCAAGGACGCGCTGAAGGCCTACCAGGAGCGCATTGCCGAGGCCGAACGCCGCGACCACCGCAAGCTTGGCTCCGAACTTGACCTGTTCTCCTTCCCGGACGAGCTTGGCTCCGGCCTGCCGGTGTTCCACCCCAAGGGCGGCATCATCCGCAAGGAGATGGAGGATTACTCCCGCCAGCGCCACGTCGAGGCCGGCTACGAGTTCGTCTATACCCCGCACATCACCAAGGGACACCTGTACGAGGTCTCCGGGCACCTGGACTGGTACAAGGACGGCATGTTCCCGGCCATGCACGTGGACGCCGAACTCAATGAGGACGGCACCGTGCGCAAGCCAGGCCAGGATTACTACCTGAAGCCGATGAACTGCCCCATGCACAACCTCATCTTCCGCGCCCGCGGCCGGTCCTACCGCGAACTGCCCCTTCGACTGTTCGAATTCGGTTCGGTGTACCGGTACGAGAAGTCCGGCGTGGTGCACGGCCTGACCCGCGTCCGCGGCATGACACAGGACGACGCCCACATCTATTGCACCCGCGAGCAGATGAAGGAAGAGCTCACCAAGACCCTGACCTTCGTCCTGGACCTGCTCAAGGACTACGGACTGAACGACTTCTACCTGGAGCTGTCCACCAAGGACCCGGAGAAGTACGTGGGCGACGACGCCACCTGGGAGGAAGCCACCAGGACCCTCGCCGAGGTGGCGCAGGAATCAGGTCTCGAACTGGTGCCGGACCCGGGCGGAGCCGCGTTCTACGGACCCAAGATCTCCGTGCAGGCCAAGGACGCGCTGGGCCGGACCTGGCAGATGTCCACCATCCAGCTGGACTTCAACCTGCCCGAACGGTTCGAACTCGAATTCCAGGCCGCGGACGGAACCCGCCAGCGCCCCGTGATGATCCACCGTGCCCTGTTTGGATCCGTGGAGCGGTTCATGGGTGTCCTGACCGAGCACTACGCCGGCGCGTTCCCCGCCTGGCTGGCCCCGGTCCAGGTGGTGGGCATTCCCGTGGCTGAGGCCTTCAACGAGTACATGTTTGACGTCGTCGACGAGCTCAAGGCGGCGGGAATCCGCGCCGAGGTGGACACCTCCTCGGACCGGTTCCCCAAGAAGATCCGCACGGCCAGCAAGGACAAGATTCCGTTCGTGCTCATCGCCGGCGGCGACGACGCGGAAGCAGGAGCCGTGTCCTTCCGCTTCCGCGACGGCAGCCAGGACAACGGCGTGCCCGTGGCCGAAGCGGTCAAGCGGATTACCGAAGCCGTCCGTAACCGGACCAGCTAGCCGAACGGAAACAGCAGAGTGCAGGAGAACACAGGCGCAGGGTATCCAGGTGATGCCGGCGTTACCGACGACTTCGACCTCGCCGGTGTCCCGGACGCCTTCCAGCGCCTGTGGACTCCGCACCGCATGGCCTACATCAAGGGCGGCCAGCACCAGTTCAAGAACGAAGACGACTGCCCGTTCTGCACCGGGCCCGGCCGCACCGACGAAGAAGCGCTGATCGTCTACCGGGGCAGGACCTGCTACGTGGTGCTGAACCTGTTTCCCTACAACCCCGGCCACCTGCTGGTGTGCCCCTACCGGCACATCCCGGACTACACGGACCTGACCCTTGAGGAAACGGCCGAATTCGCCGAGCTCACCCAGACGGCCATGCGGGTCCTGCGCAAGGTATCCAATCCAGGCGGCTTCAACCTCGGCATGAACCAGGGCGTTGTCGGCGGAGCAGGCATTTCCGCGCACCTGCACCAGCACATCGTTCCGCGCTGGGGCGGCGACGGCAATTTCTTCCCGATCATTGCCCAGACCAAGGCCATCACCCAGACCCTGGACGAGGTCCGGCAACAAGTGGCTCAGGCCTGGCCCGGGGAGTCGGATGCTGAATAGGCACGCCCGCGGATTCTTCACCGCGCTGTTCACCCCGCTGGCCCGGTGGCTGCTTCGGATGGGCGTGTCCCCGGACGCGGTCACCATCGCAGGAACGCTGGGCGTGGCCGTGGGGGCTTTGGTGTTCTACCCGCTGGGCCAGCTCTTCTGGGGAACGCTCTTCATCACGGCCTTCATCTTCTCCGACGTCCTGGACGGCATCATGGCCCGGATGCAGGACGTGAAGAGCCGCTGGGGCAATTTCCTTGACTCCACCCTGGACCGGGTCGCCGATGGCGCGCTGTTTGCCGGGGTTGCCGTCTGGTTTTACACCGGCGGCAACAATACCGTCATCGCCACGGCAGCTTTGGTCTGCCTTGTCCTCGGCATGGTTGTCTCGTACGCTCGGGCCAAAGCCGAGTCACTGGGTTTCACCGCCAATGTGGGGATCGCCGAGCGGGCTGAACGCCTGGTATCCGTCCTGGTGGTCACCGGCCTCACGGGGTTGGGCCTGCCCTCGGTGGTGCTCCTGGCAACACTGGTCCTCTTGGCGGCGGCCAGCCTTGTGACGGTAGTCCAGCGCATCACTTCCGTGCGCCGGCAGGCGTTGGCAGAGCCCACGCCCGCAGATTAGACATGATTAAGCCTGCCGTGCGGCGGGGACTGAGTCTATAAGTGCCCGGTCAAGCGACCCGGCAATCCGTGCGTGCACCTCCGGCAGCTGCCGCCGCATGCCCGGCGAAGATCATCTGTCTACCCATAGGGGTTTTTGTGTCTACACCTGATGTAAGCAACGAGGCCGGTTCCTCCGCGAACAGCGTCACGGGCAGCAGCCGCGTGAAGCGCGGCATGGCCGAGATGCTCAAGGGCGGCGTCATCATGGACGTCGTCAACGTCGAGCAGGCCCGCATCGCCGAAGACGCCGGTGCCGTGGCAGTCATGGCGCTGGAGCGTGTTCCGGCCGATATCCGCGCCCAGGGCGGCGTGTCCCGCATGTCCGATCCGGACATGATCGACCAGATCATTGACGCCGTGTCCATCCCGGTCATGGCCAAGGCCCGCATCGGCCACTTCGTCGAGGCCCAGGTCCTGCAGTCCCTCGGTGTCGACTACATCGACGAGTCCGAGGTCCTGACCCCGGCCGACTACGTCAACCACATCGACAAGTGGAACTTCAAGGTTCCCTTCGTCTGTGGTGCCACCAACCTCGGTGAGGCGCTGCGCCGCATCAACGAGGGTGCGGCCATGATCCGCTCCAAGGGTGAGGCCGGCACCGGCGACGTCTCCAACGCCACCGGCCACATGCGCAAGATCCGTTCCGAGATCGCCAAACTGGCCGCCCTGCCCGAGGACGAACTGTACGTCGCGGCCAAGGAACTGCAGGCCCCGTACGAACTGGTCAAGGAAGTCGCCGCCGCCGGCAAGCTCCCCGTGGTCCTCTTCACCGCCGGCGGCATTGCCACCCCGGCTGACGCCGCCATGATGATGCAGCTGGGCGCCGACGGCGTGTTCGTCGGCTCCGGCATCTTCAAGTCCGGCAACCCCGCCCAGCGCGCGGCCGCCGTCGTGAAGGCCACCACCTTCTTCGACGACCCCGACGTCATCGCCAAGGCCTCCCGCGGCCTGGGCGAAGCCATGGTGGGCATCAACGTCGACGAAATCCCCCAGCCGCACCGCCTGGCCGAACGAGGCTGGTAACTCCCTCCTCGCGTCCTCTTTGGGCGCCTGGCGGCGCTGATCCTCTGCACGCTATTCCCCGCGCCTCGTTTGGCGGCTTCGTCGCTGGTCGGGGCGCGGGGCCCCTTTACGCACGCTGCCGGATCACACCGCCAGTCGCCTAGCGCGCGTCATTGAACGACGGTGGCGGGTCACCTTGTGGGTGACCCGCCGCCGTCGTTTGTTTATGAAGGTTATTCCAGGCCGCGGCGCTTGAGCAGCGGGTCGAGCCGGGCGTCCCGGCCGCGGAAGGCCCGGAAGGACTCCAGCGGGTCGCGGCTGTTGCCGCGGGAGAGCAGTTCGGTGCGGAAGAAGTCCCCGTTGGCCCGGGACAGGCCGCCGTTCTCCTTAAACCACTCGACGGTCTCGGCGTCGAGCACCTCGCTCCAGATGTAGGAGTAGTAGCCCGCTGCGTACCAGCCGCCGGCGAAGATGTGCTGGAAGTACCCGGTGCGGTAGCGGGGCGGGATCAGGCTGTGCGCGACGCCGGCGGCGGCGAGGGCCTTCGCCTCGAATTCCAGCGCGTCGTCGGGGATCCCGTCGCCGTCGAGCACATGCCAGGCGAGGTCCAGCAGCGCGGCGCCCAGGTACTCGGTGGTGCCGAAGCCCTCGCCCCAGAGCGCGGCGGCGTCGAGCTTGTCCACCGCTTCCTGCGGCAGCGGCTCGCCCGAGACGTTGTGCCGGGCGTAGTTGGCCAGCACCTCCGGCCACATGATCCACATCTCGTTGACCTGCGAGGGATACTCGACGAAGTCCCGCGGCACCGAGGTTCCGGAGAACCGCGGGTAGGTCACGGCGGAGAACAGGCCGTGCAGGGCGTGGCCGAACTCGTGGAAGGTGGTACGCAGCTCGTCCAGGGTCAGGAGCGTCGGTTCGCCGGCCGCCGGCTTGGAGATGTTCAGGTTGTTGATCACCACGGGACGGGTCCCCAGCAGGTCCGACTGCTCCACCAGGGAGTTCATCCACGCCCCGCCCCGCTTCGACTCGCGGGTGTAATAGTCGCCCAGGAAGAGGCCCAGGCCCGTGCCGTCGGCGTCCTTAACCTCCCAGACCCTGACATCGGGGTGGTAGCCGGCCAGGTCGGTCCGCACGTGGAACGTGATGCCGTAGAGGGCGTTGGCCGCGAAGAACACACCGTCCGTCAGCACCCTGTCCAGCTCGAAGTAGGGCCGCAGTGCCTGCTCGTCCACGGAGTACCGCTCGCGCTTCACCTGGGCCGAGTAGTAGGCCCAGTCCCAGGCCTCCAGTGGGTGCCCGGCGACCTCGGCGAGGGCCTCGGCCTCGGCGTCGGCGTTCCGGACCGCCGCCGGTGCCAGCCGGTTCATCATGGCCTGGACAGCTTCGAAGTCGGGGGCGGTCTGCTGGTCCACGCTGAGTTCGGCGAAGTTGGCGAAGCCGAGCAGGGCGGCCTTTTCGGCGCGGAGCCGGACCATGTCCTTGACGAGGTCCAGCACATCGAGGCTGCCCCCGGCGCTGCCTCGGCCGATCGAGGCTTCGAACAGCCGGCGGCGCACCTCCCGGTTCTCCAGTGCGGCCAGGGCCGGCTGGTTGCTGGGTTGGATCAGGGTCAGCAGGAACTTCCCCTCGTGCCCAGCGGTGCGGGCGGCCTCGGCGGCGCTGGCGACGTCGTCCGCCGGCAGGCCCGCCAGGTCGCTGGCATCATCGAGCAACAGGGCGGCCGATTTCATCCCTTCCTTCACCCGCTGCCCGAATTCGGTTCCGAGGGTGGACAGTTCGGCGTTGACCGCCTTGAGGCGTTCCTGGCCGGCGTCGTCAAGCTGGATGCCGGACTGGCGGAACTCCTTGAGGTATTCCTCCACCAGCCGGCCTGATTCGGCGTCGAGGCGGTCGGTGTCGATCGCGGAAAACCTGTCGAACAAGGCCCGATTGAGATATATCTCGTCCTGGTGGGCTGACAGGAGCGGCGACAGTTCCGTTTCCATTTCCCTGATCCGCGGCGAGGCGTCGGCGGAAACCAGCGTGAAGAAGGCAGCGGCGGCCCGGTTCAGCAGTTGCCCCGAGCGCTCCGTGGCAAGTGCAGTATTTTCGAAGGTCGGGGCCTCTTCAGAGTCTGTGATGGCCTTGATCTCGCGCACGTGTTCCGCCAACCCTGCCCTGACGGCCTCCCCGTAGTGCTCGGCGGTGAGGAATTCAAAGGGCGGCAGGCCATAAGGCAAGGGACTCGGGGTCAGCAGCGGGTTCGTCATGGGGTAAACCTTTCACAGCAGGCCACGCTTCTCAATTATCCGAAAAGGCGGCTGCAGCGCGCTGCCCTCCCTAGAATTGCGAGTGCGGGCCACGAACGGCCCGCACTTTGCGTGTCCTTTGCCTGGATCCGCAGCAGGTTGCCACCACGAAGGGATCCGGCTAATGACCAAACCTGCCACGAGGCCACGGGCCGCGATCCTGGGAATGCCCCTCCGCTGGATGGGTCCTGGAGCGGTGCTGGTGCTGGCAGTGGCCTACGCCGTGTTCTGGTATGCGGTGCGTCCGGCGGGGGAACCTGTCCTTGGGTACGTGGGGCAGCTTTTCGGTGGGGAGTCGGTCCTGCTGTACTCGATCGCCCTGGTCCTGGTCAGCACGCTCCCGCACGTCGAACCGATTTTTGGCGGAATTGACCACGCGGCCATCTGGCACCGGAGGGCGGCAATCACGGCAACTGTCCTGTTGCTGCCGCACATTGAATTTGCGGCCAGCCCCGAGGCCACGAGCCTGGGCAAAACGTTGGCCGTGGTGGCCATCTGCGGCCTTATTGCGCTGGTGGTGTGGGCCATCCTCCCGCGGTGGCGGACCATGCTTCCGGCGGCCGCCCGCCGCGTCGTCATCGCCTCGCTGCAAACCCGGGTCTTCGAACTGGCAGGCCGCGTGCTCGGTGGCTATGAACGCTGGCGCGGGTTCCACCGGCTGACCGGACTGTTCGTGGCTGCCGGATTCCTGCACGGCCTGCTGGATGCCAGCGCTTTCGAGGCAGCCCCCGCGTTGCGGTGGAGCTATGTGGCCATCGGGGGGACGGGGCTGGCGTTCTATGCCTATCGGGAGCTGCTTTCACGCCACTTCCTGCCGCACCACGATTACCAGGTATCGGGCGTCCGGACGGTCTCTGCGGACCTGGTGGAGGTGGCGCTCCGTCCCCTCGGCCGCCCCTTGGGTTTCAAACCCGGGCAGTTTGCCATGATCTACCTGGAAACGGCAGAAGGCTGGCAGCGGCATCCGTTTTCCATTTCCGGGCCCGCGGGCGAGGGCGGCATCAGCATCACGGTGAAGGCTCTGGGGGACCACACCACCAGGCTTCCGGACGTCATCCAGCCGGGGATGCCGGCGGTGGTCGGGGGCCCCTACGGACGTTTCGACCGGCACCGCGGCACCGCCGACCAGGTCTGGATTGCCGGCGGCGTGGGCATCACACCGTTCCTCAGCTGGCTCCGGTCACTCGACGCGGAACTGCACGAAAACGTCCATTTCTTCGTTACATCGGCGGGACCCTCCCCGTTTGCCGAGGAGATCGCCGCCGTCGCCAGGAACCATCCGCGGCTTACGGTCCACGTGGTGGACACCGCGGCGGACGGCCGCCTGACCCCCGAGGCGGTCCTGGAAGCCGTGGGCACCGAACCACGCAGGCTGTCGGTGTTCATGGGCGGCCCGGACACCATGCTGCGCCAGTTCCGGAAGGCCTTCCGGGCAGCCGGGGTCCGCCGGGCCAACATCCACCGCGAGTATTTCCAGTGGCGCTAGAAGGCAGCGCCCGCGTGCGGCAGTGATTTTAGCGGGGCCTGCGGGCTGCGTGCTCCCGCGCCAAGACAGCGTAGGCATCGTCCGGTGTTCCGGGGAGAAGCTGCCGAACTTTCGTTCTGCCGCGGTCCGGATCAGGAAGTCGGCAATGGCCGGGTTCTTGGGCAGCAGGGAACCGTGCAGGTAGCTTGCCACGATATTCCGGTACCGGGCACCTTCGTGGCCGTCAGTGCTGTTGTTCCCGGTTCCCTTGGGAACCGTGCCCAAAGGCCTGACCCCGCTGCCCAGGGTGGTTTGTCCGCTGTGGTTTTCGTAGCCAAGGACTTCGCCGAACTCCGTGCTTGACACCTTGACGTTGCCGATCAGGCGCTCGTCCGTGCCGTGGGTTTCCACGTCCAGGATGCCGATGCCCGGGATCACTGCACCGGTGCGGGTCTTGAAGAAGCGGCCAAAAAGTTGGTACAGGCCGCAGATGACCAGCATGGGTGCGCCTTCTTCGGCCAGTTCCCGCAATTCGCCGGCCCGGGCCTGCAGGTCGTCCTGGATGATCAGCTGGCCGCTGTCCTGCCCGCCGCCGCCGACGATGATGTCCACATTGTCGGGGAAGGGATCGCCCACGTTGTATTCGAGGACATCCGGCGTATAGCCGTGCCAGGCGATCCTGCGTTGCAGGACCAAGGCGTTGCCCCAGTCGCCATAGATGTTCATGTCCCGCGGGTAGAGCTGCACCACGCGGAGCGTGCCCTTGGACGGCGTGGCAGTTGTCGAGTCTTCGGCCGGATTCACGAGACAACCTCCACGGTGGTGATTTTGGCCAGCTCACGGCGGATGGCCAGCATGGCGGTGTACGTGCAGAAGATCCGCTTGGGCTTCCCGCGGCCTTCCCTGATGAAGGCCGCCAGCGCGGGTGCGATCTCGGGCTGGACGGCGCCGATGCGGACGTCGTCATATTGCAGCCGCAGCGCCATGTCATAGGCCCTGGAACCGGTCAGCTCGTCAACACCTTCGGCCCGGAGCGAATCGAATTCCACATCCCACAGCCAGGACATGTCCCGGCCGTCGGCGTAGTTGTCATTGATCGCGATCATGGTGGCGTACCCGCCGGCCGGGAAGGACTTGAGCCCCAGCCGGAATCCGCTGGGGTTCTTCACCAGGACAAGGTCAAGCGGCAGGCCTTCAACGGTCAGGCTTTCTCCGCGTCCAAACGCGGGCGCCACCTTGGACAGCGCCTCCAGCAAGGTGGCGTGGTTGGCGGAGGCGGCTCCGCCGCCGCAAATGCTGCGGGCCAGCGTCAGTGCCGCCGCGGCGTTGAAGATGTTGTACACGCCCCGCAGCTTCATTGCCGTGGTGACCGTGCCGCCGTCGTACGCAAACTCGGCGCTGTCCGCGCCCACCTTCAGCAGTACGACGTCGGCCTGCGGCTTCTGCGGCCGGCCCGCCGGGGCGGGGCTGCCGGGGGCCGCGCGCATGTCGTCGTCGTTGGGAAAGGTTCCCAGCAATGATTCGTCGAGGCCGAAGTACTTGACCTCCTGGCCCGTGAGGGTGTCCGCGATGCGTGCCACCCGCGGGTCCTCACGGTTCAGCACCACGGTTCCGGTGGTTTTGGCGGCGATGTGCTGGAGCAGCTGGGCGGTTTTGTCGATCTCGCCAAAGCGGTCCAACTGGTCGCGCAGCACATTCAGCAGCAGGCAGTAGCGGGGCGGGACGCTGTTCACGAAGTGCACCGCGTGGGCTTCGTCGAGTTCCAGGACCGCGACGTCGGCGTCGAGCCTGCCACGCCAGTCCACCTCGCCCAGGAGCGCCGCCGCAACGCCGCGGGTGAAGTTGCTGCCGGTGCGGTTGGTGAAAACTTTCAGTCCCTGGCTTTCGAGCAGTTCAACCACCATTTTCGTGGTGGTGGTCTTGCCGTTGGTGCCGCTGACGACGGCCACACCGTGGGGGAGGGTGCTGAGCGTCCGCCGCATGAACCCGGGATCGATTTTCTCGACCACCAGGCCCGGCAGGGCCGAGCCGCCGCCCCGAAGCCGGGACAACCGGCGGACCAGCTTGCCGAGCGGAACACTGAAGAAGACCATGTTTTGAATATATCCCAGCAACGGCATGCAACCGCTGCCGGGACCGTGCCGCCGGACCGTGGGCGACGGGCGTGGCCCGTATGCTGGAGGGATGACAAATCCCCCTTCAGCTGCTCCTGCGCGCGTAGGAGCAGGCCTGCGGATCGGTGTCCTGGCACTGCAAGGCGATTTCCGCGAGCATCTCCATGCGGCCGAGGCTACCGGCGCCCGCGGCGTGCCGGTGCGGCGTCCCCGGGAGCTGGACGGCCTCGACGGCCTCATCATCCCCGGCGGCGAATCGACCACCATCGACAAGCTCGCCCGGGCCTTCGAGCTCGCCGATCCGCTCCGGAAGTACATCGCCGAAGGGCTCCCCGTCTACGGCTCGTGCGCCGGCATGATCCTGCTTGCCTCGGACATCGCGGATCCCGCAACCGACCTCGCAGGCGCCCCGCAGCAGACATTCGGTGGGCTGGACATTACCGTCCGCCGCAACGCGTTCGGGCGCCAGCGGGAGTCCTTCGAAACCGACCTGGACTTCAAGGGGCTGGACTTCAGCGCCACCGAATCAGGGGTGGCCCCGGTGCACGCCGTGTTCATCCGCGGCCCGTGGGTGGAGCGGGTAGGCCCGGGAGTGGAAGTCCTCGCCCAGGTTGAACCGGCGGACCCGGAGCACGCCTCCCACGCCGTCCCGCTGCCCGGGGCGGCTAGAATTGTGGCAGTGCGTTCCGGCCAGCTGCTGGCCACCTCCTTCCACCCGGAAGTGACTGGCGAAAAACGCGTACACGAACTTTTTATCCGCATGATCAGAGGAGAAGCGTAAAGCATGTCAGGCCACTCCAAATGGGCGACGACCAAGCACAAAAAGGCGATCATTGACAGCCGCCGCGCCAAGTCGTTCGCCAAGCTGATCAAGAACATCGAAGTAGCCGCCCGGATGGGCGGACCGGACCTCGCGGGCAACCCGGGCCTGGAACTTGCGGTGACCAAGGCCAAGAAGACCTCGGTCCCCAACGACAACATCGACCGCGCCATCAAGCGCGGCGCCGGCCTCACCGGCGAAGTGGTGGACTACACGGAGATCATGTACGAAGCCCGTGGCCCCCAGGGCTCGGCCCTGCTGATCGAGTGCCTCACGGACAACAAGAACCGCGCGGCCTCCGAGGTCCGCCTGGCCATCTCCCGCAACGGCGGCACCATTGCCGACCCCGGGTCTGTCAGCTATCTCTTCACCCGCAAGGGCGTGGTCAACCTGCCCAAGAACAGCCTGAGCGAGGACGACGTCCTGATGGCCGTGCTGGATGCGGGCGCCGAGGAAGTCAAGGACAACGGCGAGACTTTCGAGATCCACTCGGAACCGGGTGACCTGCAGGCCATCCGCGAGGCCTTGGCGGAAGCCGGCATCGAATACGATACCGACGAGGTGGAGTTCGTCCCGTCGATGCAGGTGGAACTCGACGTTGACGGCGCCCGCAAGTTCCTGAAGCTGGCAGACGCCCTCGAAGACCTCGACGACGTCCAAAACGTCTACAGCAACGCCGATCTCAGCGACGAAGTCCAAGCTGCCCTGGAATCAGAGTGACGTCCCACCTTGCCAGCTAAGGCCCGGCACCAGCGGTGACGCTCCGCGTCCTGGGCGTCGACCCCGGCCTGACCCGTTGCGGGATCGGCGTGGTGGACGTCGAGCGGAACCGCAGGGCCACCATGGTGGCCGTCGGTGTGGTGGGCACCTCGCCCGAGGAATCGCTGGACCGGCGGCTGCTGGTTATTGCCACCGCCATCGACGAGTGGCTGGACCGGTACGAACCCGAGGTCCTCGCCGTCGAACGCGTCTTTTCGCAACTGAACGTCAGCACCGTGATGGGCGTGGCGCAGGCGTCCGGCGTCGTCATCGCGGCGGCCGCCCGCCGCGGCATCCCGGTGGCGTTGCATACGCCGTCGGAAGTGAAGGCGGCGGTCACCGGGAGCGGTTCGTCCAACAAGGACGCCGTAACCAAGCTGGTCACCAAGATCCTCCGCCTCGAGGCGCCGCCGCGGCCGGCTGATGCCGCCGACGCGCTGGCTCTGGCCATCACCCACGCGTGGCGGGCCGGGAGCGGTGCGGCCGTGGCAACCACCGGGCCGGGCAGTTCGTCCTTGACGCCGGCCCAGCGGGCGTGGGCCGAGGCCGAGGCGAAGGCGCGCCGCGCACGCTGAATGCCCTTGCCGCTTGCTAGGGTATTCGTAGATATGTTCGGATAGCCGGGTGCTCACTGCGAGGCCGGCGATACAACGGGAGCCCGGCCTTGATCAGTTTCCTCCGCGGAACCGTAGCGCACGTTGGCCTGTCCACGGCCGTCATCGACCTCAATGGCGCAGGCATGAGCGTGAACGCGACGCCGCAGACCCTCAGCCGGCTGCAGGTGGGCGAACAGGGGCAGCCTTCACGTCCCTGATCGTCCGGGAGGATTCGCTGACGCTTTTCGGCTTCGCCTCCGACGACGAACGCGAGGTTTTCGACGTCCTGCTCAGTGTCAGCGGTGTCGGCCCCAGGCTTGCCCTTGCCGTGCTGGCGGTCCATGAGCCGGAGGCGATCCGCGTTGCCGCGCACACGGGGGACAGCAAGACGTTCACCAAGGTTCCGGGGATCGGTCCCAAGGTGGCGGGCCGGATCGTGCTGGAACTGGCCGGCAAGCTCGTTCCACACGGGACCGCTCCCGCGGCCGGCGCCGCAACCCCTGCCGAGGCCGCCTGGAAGCCGCAGGTGATCGCCGCAATGACCAGCCTTGGCTGGTCCGAAAAAGACGCGTCGGGCAGCATCGACAAGGCCTTGGCCGACGAACCCGAGGTCTCCTTCCGCGGCAATGTTCCGGAGATCCTGCGCACCACGCTCCGCTGGCTGGGCCAGGACGGCGCCCGGGCAGGCAACCGCGTAGGCAGCCGTGGCTGAACCGTCACTGGTTGCAGCGGGGGAGGAGCCGGAAGAACGGGCCATCGAGGCGGCGCTGCGGCCCAAGAACCTCGATGATTTCGTTGGGCAGCACCGCGTCCGCAAGCAGCTGTCCCTGGTGTTGCAGGCCTCCCGGATGCGCGGGCGGACGGCGGACCACGTGCTGTTTTCCGGGCCTCCCGGCCTCGGCAAGACCACGCTGGCCATGATCGTTGCCGCGGAGATGAACGCACCCTTGCGGCTCAGCAGCGGCCCCGCCATCCAGCATGCCGGCGACCTCGCCGCCATCCTGTCCTCCCTCTCGGAGGGCGAGGTGCTGTTCCTGGACGAAATCCACCGCATGTCCCGGCCCGCAGAAGAAATGCTGTACATGGCCATGGAAGACTTCCGCGTGGACATCGTGGTGGGCAAGGGCGCCGGCGCCACCGCCATTCCGTTGGAGCTCCCGCCGTTCACCCTGGTGGGCGCCACCACCCGGGCCGGCCTGCTCCCGGGCCCGCTCCGGGACCGGTTCGGCTTTACCGGCCACCTCGAGTTCTACTCCGTTCCCGAGCTTGAGCTGGTCCTGCGGCGCTCCGCCGGCTTGCTGGACCTGAAAGTGAACTCCGCTGGCTTCGCCGAAATCGCTGGCCGTTCCCGCGGCACCCCCCGCATTGCCAACCGGCTCCTGCGCCGGGTCCGGGACTGGGCGCTGGTGCACGGCATCGAGCAGATCGACTCACGGGCAGCTTCAGCCGCCCTGGACATGTACGAAGTGGACAAGAAGGGCCTGGACCGGCTGGACCGGGCCGTCCTTGAGGCCCTGATCACCAAGTTCGGCGGCGGCCCCGTAGGCCTGTCCACGCTCGCCATCGCCGTCGGTGAAGAAACCGAAACCGTGGAGACGGTGGCGGAACCCTTCCTGGTCCGCGAGGGCCTGCTGGGGCGGACCCCCCGCGGCCGGATCGCCATGGCGCCCGCCTGGACGCACCTGGGCTACGCCATCCCATCGGGAATCTTCGCGCAGGAACAGCTGGACCTTTTCGATTCCGGGGAAGAAGCCGCCGGCGGCGGCGAATGGGCCCCGGAAGGCCAATAGCAGGCTCCCTTCAGCTTTTCCCTTTAGACTGGTATGACGCCCGGCACGTTCGGCGCTTTGTTTCGCCGGTGGCCCTGACGCCTCCGTCGCTTGGGGAAGGAACCGTCAGGCTTTGCCTGCGTCTACATCCCGCCCCGGCTGAAGCGAGGCCGACGTCGCTGGAAAACCGGCAATACCCACGCAAAAGAACGGAATTCCCCTTGGATCCAATGTCAATTCTCCTGTTCGTCATGCTCGGCGTCTTCATCTTCATGATGTTCCGCCGCAACAAGAAGACGCAGCAGCAGCAGGCAGAGCTCCAGTCGAAGTTTGCCCCGGGCGTGGAGGTCATGACCAGCTTCGGCCTTTTCGGCCGGATCGTGGACATCGACGAAGCAGAGAACAAGGTCACCCTTGAACTGTCCCCCGGAAACCTTGCCACCGTGCACCGCCAAGCGGTGACCAAGGTGGTCGAGCCTGCAGCTGAGCCGGCCGTCGCCTCGCCTGCCGTCCCCGACGATGCTTCCTCGCTCACCACCCCGGAGACTGGCAGCCCAGTGACGGGCGCCGAGACTCCCGAGGAAACCCTGAAGCGCCTCAACGACGAGGGCAAGAAGGACAGCTAGGCCCGCTGGCTCCTTTCCTCCCTCTACCGCTGCGGATTGCCGCCGGCGCAGGCTGCAGCCCGCGCCGGCGGTTCTTCCGCGAATAAGAGAAAGATCGACAATGGCACGAACTGGCCGCAAGAAACCAGGGCTTCGCGTCCTGGTCTGGCTTGGTGTACTCCTGGCAGCGCTGGCCGCCGTCCTAGCTGGCGGCACCATTGCCGGACAAGCCAGCTGGGCACCCAAACTGGCCCTGGACCTCGAAGGCGGCACCCAGATGATCCTGGCGCCGAAAGTTGAGGGTGGTTCGGACATCAACGAACAACAACTCAACCAGGCCGTGGCGATCATCCGCCAGCGCGTGGACGGCTCCGGCGTCTCCGAAGCGGAAATCAGCACCCAGTCCGGCCGCAACGTGGTGGTCAGCCTTCCCGGCACGCCGTCGGCTGAAACCCGGAACCTGATCCAGGCCTCCGCCGACATGAACTTCCGCCCCGTCATCCTCAACGGTGACGGAGCAGCTGTGCCGCCGGAGTCACAGACACCGGATGACCAGCTGCCCAAGCCGACCGCTGCGCCGGCCAACAGCAGCGACACCAACTGGATCACGCCGGAAATCTACAAGCAGTTCGAAGCGCTGGACTGCAACAGCGCCCAGGCCGAGAACCCGCAGCGGTCCGATCCAACCAAGCCGCTGGTAACGTGCGAACCTGCCACCGCCAAAACCCCCGCCATCAAGTACATCCTGGGGCCGGTGGAGGTCAAGGGCACGAACATCGTTACCTCGTCCTTCCAGCTGCAGCAGGGCGCGCAGGGCGCGGTCACCAATGACTGGGCCGTGAACATCCAGTTCGACGCCGAAGGCACGGCCAAGTTCAAGGACGTCACCGAGCGACTGAACCAGTTCTACGTAGCCGCGGGCGGCGAATCGGGCACCGATCCGAAATCCCAGTTCGCCATCGTGCTGGACGATCGCGTCATTTCCGCTCCCCGGTCGCTGGCCGTCATCACTGACGGACGCCCGCAGATCACGGGCGGGTTCACCGAACAGACAGCCAAGGCGTTGTCCGACCAGCTGAGGTTTGGCGCCCTGCCCATCAGCTTCGAAATCCAGAGTGATCAGCAGATTTCGGCCACCCTCGGTGGTGAACAGCTGCGTATGGGCCTTTTGGCCGGCCTGATCGGCCTCCTCCTCGTGGTGGTCTACTCGCTGTTCCAGTACCGGGCCCTCGGATTTGTCACCATCGCATCCCTGGTGGTGGCCGGAGCCCTGACCTACCTGGCCATCGCGATCCTTGGCTGGACCGAGAACTACCGGCTGTCCCTGGCGGGCGTCGCGGGCATCATCGTGGCCATCGGCCAGACGGCGGACTCGTTCATCGTCTACTTCGAACGCATCCGTGACGAACTGCGCGAGGGCCGCGGCCTGGTGTCCGCCGTCGAAAACGGCTGGAAGCGTGCCAAGCGCACGGTCCTGGCCTCCAAGGCGGTCAACCTCCTCGCGGCCCTTGTCCTGTACTTCGTGGCCGTAGGCAACGTCCGGGGGTTCGCTTTCACGCTGGGCCTCACGGCCATCGCCGACCTCATAGTGGTGTTCATGTTCACGCACCCCACGCTGCAGCTCCTGGCGCGCACAAAGTTCTTTGGTGAGGGCCATAAGTTCTCCGGCCTGGACCCGGAGCGGCTGGGAGCGGTGCCGCTGTACCGCGGTGCCGGCCGCATCCGGACCCCGGAGGACCGGCCCGTGGCGGTGCGCGGCAAGAATGCCGGTGCAGCTGCCGAGGCCGAACGACGCATGACCATCGCCGAACGGCGCTTGGCGGAGAAGCAGGAACAGCTCGCCGGCTCGTCGAAAACCTCCGCGAAGGAGAACAAGTAATGTCAGGCTTCGCCAGTTTTGGTAACGAGCTCTACACCGGAAAGCGCTCCTACGACTTTGTGGGCGCCAAGAAGATCTGGTTCCTCATCGCTGCCGTGGCAGTGGCCTTGTCCATCATCATCCCGGTGGCCAAGGGCGGCTTCAACCTTGGGATCGAGTTCCGCGGCGGGTCCGAGTTCACGGTTTCCAATGTGAAGACGACTGACCCCACCGTGGGTGAGCACGCGGTCACCGATGTTGTGGCCGGCAGTGTTCCCCGGGTGGCGAACATCGCAGGCAACACCATGCGGATCCAGACCGACAAGCTGGCCGATGATGAAACCCTCAAGATCAAGCAAGGCCTGACCACGGCCTATGGAGTCACCGACAACGAGGTGACGTCCACGTTCGTCGGTCCCACGTGGGGTGCTGACGTGACCAAGCAGGCGTTGATCGGCCTGGTGGTATTCGTGCTCCTCGCGGCGTTGCTGATGGCCCTGTACTTCCGCACCTGGAAGATGTCGCTCTCGGCTCTTGCCGGTATGGCGGTGACGATGTTCATCACCGCCGGGGTTTACGCCCTGAGTGACTTTGAGGTCACGCCGTCGGCCATCATCGGCTTCCTCACGGTACTCAGCTACTCGCTGTATGACACCGTCGTGGTCTTCGACAAGATCCGGGAAAACACCTCCGGCATCGATGCCTCCACCCGCCGGACTTTCGGCGAGGAAGTCAACCTTGCCGTCAACCAAACCCTGGTCCGCTCCATCAACACCATGATGGTGGCCATCCTCCCCGTGGGGGCCATTCTCTTCATCGGGGCCGGGCTCTTGGGTGCAGGAACCCTCCGCGACCTGTCGCTGGCGTTGTTCGTCGGCATCCTCATCGGCACCGCCGCGACCATCTTCGTGGCTGCCCCGATGTACGCGTGGCTCCGCCAGGGCGAACCTGACCTCGTCAAGCAGGCGCGGCGCGTCGAACAACGGCGGGCGGGCACGGCGGAACGGGCAGTTCCGGCCTCGCCGGCCAAGGCCTGATCCCGCCGCCGACGGCACCCGCTACTCCCTGCAGGACCGGGCAACGCAGACCCTGCGTTGCCCGGTCTTCGCATATGCGGGGCCGGTTATAAAAGTCACTGCCTTGGGGAATAGACTGGGGTAATTAAATGGTGGTGAGGGGTGCTTCATTGGAAGAACGATCGGCGTCGGCGCCTACGGCAGAGGATGATAAGAATCCTGCCGGTGTACAGGCCGGTATGGCATCTTCGGCGCGCTCCGGATCGTTGGTTCCCGTGGACAATTCAGGCTCGCGCGCCACGTTTCCCGGCCGCCGGGAGCGTACCAGGTCCAGGCTTGCCCGCCTGACGGGACGGGGAACGGCCACTTACTCGCCCATCCTCGAACCACTGCTGCGGACCGTCCGGGCCAACAATCCCAAAGAGGACTTCGACCTCATCCAGCGCGCGTTCGACGTCGCCGAGCGAAGCCACCGCGGGCAAAAACGCAAGAGCGGCGACCCCTACATCACCCACCCCGTGGCCGTCGCCACCATCCTGGCCGAACTCGGGCTCAGCGGCACCACCTTGGCAGCGGCCCTGCTGCATGACACCGTGGAGGACACCCCGTATACCCTGGCGGACCTGAAGCGGGACTTCGGGCCCGAAGTGGCCATGCTGGTGGACGGCGTGACCAAACTGGACAAGGTCAGTTTCGGCGAAGCCGCCCAGTCCGAGACGGTCCGCAAGATGGTCGTCGCCATGGCCAAGGACATTCGGGTGCTGATGATCAAGCTGGCGGACCGGCTGCACAATGCGCGCACCTGGCGGTTCGTGTCCGCTGAGTCGTCAGCCCGAAAGGCGCGGGAGACCCTGGAGATTTTCGCTCCGCTCGCGCACCGCCTGGGCATGAACACCATCAAATGGGAGCTGGAGGACCTGTCCTTCGCGGCGCTCTATCCCAAGGTGTACGAAGAGATTGTCCGGATGGTGGGGGACCGGACCCCCGAGCGGGAAAAGAGCCTTGGCGTCATCCGCGACCAGATCACCGAGGACCTGCGTGCCGCCCGCATCAAGGCCACCATCACCGGCCGGCCCAAGCACTATTACTCGATCTACCAAAAGATGATTGTCCGCGACAAGGACTTCGACGACATCAATGACCTCATGGGTGTCCGTGTCCTGGTGGACTCCGTCCGGGACTGCTATGCAGCCCTGGGCACCATGCATTCGCGCTGGAACCCGTTGCCCGGCAGGTTCAAGGATTACATCGCGATGCCCAAATTCAACATGTACCAGTCCCTGCACACCACCGTGATCGGCCCCGGCGGCAAGCCGGTGGAAATCCAGATCCGGACGCACGAAATGCACCGCCGGGCCGAATACGGCGTGGCCGCACACTGGAAGTACAAAGACCAGCCGAACCGCACCGCCGTCGGCCCCGGAAGCCCGCGCGACGGCGACATGGGCTGGCTGCGCTCCCTGGTGGACTGGCAGCAGGAGACATCCGATCCCGGAGAGTTCCTGGACTCGCTCCGCTTTGAAATCAACGCCCGCGAAGTGTTCGTCTTCACCCCCAAGGGCGAGGTCATGGCGTTGCCGGCGGGATCGACGCCCGTTGACTTCGCCTACGCCGTGCACACCGAAGTTGGGCACCGCACCATCGGCGCCCGCGTCAACGGGAAGCTGGTTCCGCTCAACAGCGAACTGAACCACGGCGACTGGGTGGAGATCTTCACCTCGAAGGCCGAGGGCGCCGGCCCCAGCCAGGACTGGCAGCACTTCGTCAAAAGCGCGCGGGCCCGCAACAAGATCCGGCAGTGGTTCAGCAAGGAACGCCGCGAAGAGGCGATCGACCGCGGCAAGGAACTGCTGACCCGCGCCATGCGGAAGCAGAACCTTCCGCTGCAGCGGCTGATGACCCACGAGGCCCTGGCTGCCGTGGCCGAGGAATTCAAGTACACCGACATCTCCGGCCTCTACGCGGGCGTGGGTGACGGCCACACCTCGGCCCAGTCCGTCATGGAAAAGCTCATCGAGAGCCTGGGCGGCAACGAAAGCGCCGATGACGACGTCGAAGAAGTCAGCATCCCCACCCAGGTCACCAAGGCCCGCTTCTCCGATTCCGGCGTTGTGGTCCGCGGCGTGGGCGACGTCTGGGTGAAGCTGGCCCGTTGCTGTACCCCCGTGCCGCCGGATCCCATCCTCGGGTTCGTGACCAGGGGTTCGGGCGTTTCCGTGCACCGCACCGACTGCACCAACATCTCCGACCTCAAGGACCAGCCCGACCGGATCGTGGACGTTGACTGGGCGCCCACCCAGTCAAGCGTGTTCCTGGTGGAAATCCAGGTAGAGGCGCTCGACCGCAAATCGCTGCTCTCCGACGTCACCCGCGTCTTGTCGGAGAACCACGTCAACATCCTGGCGGCCAGCGTCCACACGTCCACCGACCGGGTGGCCATCTCAAAGTTCGCTTTTGAAATGGGCGACCCCAAGTACCTCAGCCACGTGCTGAGCGCGGTCCGACGGATCGATGGCGTGTTCGACGTCTACCGCACCACCGGGAACAAGCGCCGGAGCTAACAGCGCCAGTTTTTCCAGCGCTGCCCGCTTGTGGGGAACCCGGGGTGTGGCCTCGATGGCACGCACCAGCAGCCCGAGTCCCACGTCCTGCTGCGGCCGCGCCAGTAACGCCGTAAGGGCAGGCAGGGCGCGTTCGGCTTCCACGTGCAGGGCAATATCCAGCGCCGTCCGCAGCGGAGTGGAGACCATCAGGCCGCCCAGGCTGATGACATCGAGCGGACCGAGCTTCACTTCGTGAAGGGTGCAGCCGCGCGTGTTCCGCAGGCTCGATACCCTCCGTTTCGTATCCACCAGCAGGGCCAGCCGGTCAGGTTCCGCCGCGCAACCGAAGATCCAGGCTGCGGTCATCCGGCCGGCCACCACGCGTTGCCGTACCGCCGTGGGAACCACGGCGGCGGCTGCCCGGGCCCGCAGCTTCGGCGAGGCCGGCAACCCGGGCAAGGTGTAGCCGTGTTGGTGGAACCGGGCCAACAGGCCGTCGGCGGCTAGGGATTGCAGTTCGGGGGCCGCAAAGGGAGCCCCCGGCGCGTACAACTCCGGAAAACGGGGCGCGGAGGCAGCGTCCGTGCCCGGGAGTTGGCTGCCTGCCGGAGTGCCCGCCGCGCCAGGGCTGTGTTGCCCGGAAACCGAAGGAACTGGTGCTGTGGCCATGTCCCCATCCTGCCCGGATGGCCGTTAACGAGCACAGGCCCGGTCCGGGTTATGTGGATAACCGGACCGGGCCCGCGTCAGTCAAGAAAAGGTCAGGACAGCTCGCTGGCCGAGCGCTGGATCTGGTCCAGCCAGGCCTGGCGTGCTTCGAGGGCTTCCTGGGCGGCCTTGATCTTGCGCTGGTCGCCGCTCTTCTCTGCCTTTGCGAGGTCCTCCTGGAGCCCTGCAATGGCAGACTCCAGCTGCGACAGGGCACTGTTGGTACGGGCCTTGCGCTCGGGGTTGGACCGCTGCCACTGCTCTTCCTCGGCGTGGCGGACGGCATCCTCCACCTTCCGCAGGCCTGCCTCGATCCGGCCCATGTCGGCGCGGGGGACCTTGCCTGCTTCTTCCCACCGGTCCCGGACGGACTGCAGTGCCTTCTTGGCGGCCGCAAGGTCGTTCACCGGGAGAATCGCGTTAGCCTCAGCCAGCAGCTCCTCCTTGACGGCGAGGTTGGCCGTGTACTCCTGGTCAATCTCGTCGTTGGCAGCCTGGCGGGAGGTGAAGAACACGTCCTGGGCGGCACGGAACCGGGCCCACAATGCGTCGTCGTCCTTCCGGCTGGCGCGCGGCGATGCCTTCCACTGGTCCATCAGCCGGCGGTACTCGCCGGCGGCGAAGCCCCAGTCCGTTGAGGTGGACAGCGCCTCAGCCTCGGCGATCAGCTTCTCCTTGGCGGCCTTCGCCGCCGAGTTGTTGCTGTCCAGCTGCGAGAAATAAGCCCGGCGGTGGCGGTCGAAGACGGTACGTGCAGCCCTGAACCGCTTCCACAGCGCATCCTCGTTGCTTCGGCCCAGCCGGACACCGCTCTTCTGGGCGGTTTTCCAGTTCTCGAACAACTCGTTCATCCTCGCACTGGAGGTCTTCCACTGCGTCTGCGCAGGATCCTGGCCGGAAATCTCCTCCGCTTCAGCCACGATGGCTTCCCTGGCCGCGAGTTCGGCGGCGCGGACGGCGTCGTGCTCGGCCTTTTCGGCTTTCTCGAGTTCCGTGATCTGTCCGGCCAGCTTTTCCAGCCTGGCCTCGGCGGCGCGGAGGTCGCCCACCATGTTCCGCTCGGCGAGCTGCTCGTGCAGGTGGGTCACGGTCTTCTGCATGTCAGTGCTGGGAGCCTTGGAGCTTACCCGCTGTTCAAGGAGCACGATCTGGGCCAGGACGTCGTCATACTTCCGGGCGAAGTAGATCAGGGCTTCTTCACCGCTGACGCCGGGGTACTGCCCAACCGGGTGTTCGCCGCCGTCGATCGTCAGGTAGACGTGGCCGTCCCCTTCCACCCGGCCCCACTTGGAAGCCTCGGCGACGGAGGTGCTGGGAGCGGCGGGAACAGGTGCGGCGGCAGGAGCGGCAGCGGCGGGCTTCGGGCGGGACGCAAACGCGGCAGGAGACGGCGCGGATGGCCGGGGGCCCGGAGCCGGTGCGGGGGCCGTTTCCGGTGCCTCCGCGGGAGCGGCCTCTTCCGGGGCTGCGGCTGCCGGGGGGTTGGCTGCTTCGGTGCCGGCGCCTTCGCTGGTGTCCGAGGCCGCCGCCACGGTCAGGTCTGTTGCTGTTTCGTCGGATTTCTGACTGTCTGTCACCGCTAAAAGTCTTTCGCTTGGAGGGAAATACTCACGTACTGCACCGTGGCCACTGGGGCCCGGCGTCCTACTTCAGAGAAAACGAGTCTATCGTGACTGGTTGGATCGGCGCGCCGTCTGTGGCACTGGCCCCGGGCGTAATGCCTGCGGCGGCAATCCTGGACACCGCATCCAGGCCGGACGTCACCTTTCCCACCACCGTATAGCCGCCGGCAGAGTCCGGATTGATCACGGTGTCCTTGTAGACGATGAAGAACTGGGTGCCGTTTCCGTAGGCGTTGTTGCCGGTCCGCGCAACGGCGATGGTCCCTGCGGGATATTTGTTGTCGGCAGGGGTGTTTTCCAAGGGGCCCCAGGAGTAGTTCGGGTCACCCTGGCCGTCACCGTTGGCGGAGCCGCATTGCAGGACACCGAACTGGTCCGCTGTGGTCAAGCGGTGGCAGGTCTTGCCGTTAAAGAAGCCTTGGTCGCTGAGCGACTTGAACACTGCGGCCGCTTGGGGCGCCTTGGTGCCGTCCACTTCGACGCCGAGGGGGCTGCCGTTCAGTGACAGTTCGCCGGAGAATGTCTTGCCGGCGGCGGTGTCTGCTGCGGGAATGTTCGCCCCGTTGGACACTTGCGGGGACGGGGTGGCGGAGGCGCTTGCGGACGCCGACGGGTCGGTCAGCCCGGCCTGCGCGGCAGCGTATTCGTCCTCGGTGGGATTTCCGGCGAAGGCGGTGAGTTGAAGCACGACGGCGAGCGCGACGGCGGCGGCTCCCGCGCCGGCGGCCACGAGGTTGTCGCGTTTGCGCCGCTTCTCCTGGCGGCGCCGCAGCTCGCGCTTGGCCTCCATTTGCTGGATGCGCCGTTTTGTTTCGCGGGCACTGCGTGAACTGGCCGCCAAGGGTCCTCCTCGTCGTCGGGCTGCTGATGCCCGGCGGATGGCCGCCGGGCGCAGGTGGGGCCGCCATCAGCGCCGGTCCGCTGCATTAGAGATGCACACGGATGGCGCATAAACTGGCTGCCGCACATAGTTTATGCATGGCTGGCTGTGCTGCCGCCGAACGTCGCCTTGGAGCGGCGCGCGGGCAGCCCCCGGCGCACCTTTCACCGTAAGGAGAACTTTCCCCATGGCACGCACCGCCTCCCTGTCCGGATTCCCCGAGTGGCTTCCCGAGGAGCGGCTGGTGGAGCTGCATGTGCTCGATACCCTGCGCCGGGTCTTTGAACTGCACGGGTTTGCCTCGATCGAAACCCGCGCCGTGGAAACGGTGGGCCAGTTGTTGCGCAAGGGAGAGATCGACAAGGAAGTGTACGGACTCAGCAGGCTGCAGGAGGACGAGAGCGACAACCCCGTCAAGGGCGGCAAGGCCGATCCGCACGCCCTTGCCCTGCATTTTGACCTGACGGTTCCGTTTGCCCGGTACGTCGTGGAAAACGCCGGGTACCTGGCGTTCCCGTTCCGCCGGTACCAGATCCAGAAGGTGTGGCGCGGCGAGCGGCCCCAGGAAGGCCGGGCCCGGGAGTTCACCCAAGCGGACATCGATGTTGTGGGCGACGGTGAGTTGCCGTTCCGCTACGACGTGGAGATTGCCCTGGTGATTGCTGAGGCGCTCAGCGCGCTTCCCATCCCGGACTTCCGGCTTCGGATCAACAACCGCAAGCTGGCTGAAGGCTTCTACCGGGGGATCGGGCTCGATGACACCGCGGGCGTGCTGCGCAGCATCGACAAGCTCGAAAAGATCGGTCCCGCAAAGGTGGCGGAATTGCTGAAGACAGAGCTCGGTGCCACCGACGAGCAGGCAGGCAAGGCGCTGGAGCTGGCGGCCATCCGCACGGAAGACACCTCGTTCGTGGCGAAGGTCCGCGCCCTGGGCGTCAGCGACGAGCTCCTGGACGAGGGCCTGGATGAATTGGAGCAGGTGATTGATGCCGCCGTGCAGCGCGCCCCCGGCAAGGTGTTGGCGGACCTGAGCATTGCCCGCGGCCTGGACTACTACACTGGCACTGTCGTGGAGACTGTCCTGGTTGGCCATGAACAGCTGGGATCGATCTGCTCCGGCGGCCGCTACGATGCACTGGCGTCCAAGGGCAACCGGAAGTTCCCGGGGGTTGGCCTGTCCATCGGCGTCACCCGCCTCGTGTCCCGGATCCTCAGCCAGGACCTGGCCAAGGCCTCCCGTTCCGTGCCCACGGCCGTGCTGGTGGCCCTGAGCCACGACGACAGCTGGGGCGCAGCGCAGGACGTTGCTGCCCTGCTTCGCAGCAGGGGCATCCCCACGGAGGTCGCGGCGAAGGCCGAGAAATTCGGCAAGCAGATCAAGTTCGCCGACCGGCGCGGAATCCCGTTCGTATGGTTCACGGACGACGACGGCACGCACCAGGTCAAGGACATCCGGACCGGTGAACAGGTGGTGGCAGCCCCGGAGACCTGGGCCCCGCCGCTGGAGGACCTGACCGTCCAGGTGAGCACCACAGCTACCGCGCCGGCCTAGCGGCCGCGCTGCCGGCCATGCTGGTGCTGCCGGAAGCGCAGCACCAGCCAACGGCCGGCCGTACCCGCGGCCAGGACCGCTGCCATGGTCAGCAGGGGAGCCGGCGGCAGCGTGAAGGCCAGCACCACGCAGCCCAGGAAGCCCGCCGCGTTCAGCCAGCGCGGCGCATAGCCCGGTTGCGTAGGAAGGGTGTAGGCGGAGGCGTTGGCAACTGCGTAATACACCAGCACCCCGAAGCTTGAGAAGCCCACCACGGTCATTACGTCCGTGGCCAGCAGGAGCAGGATCACGACGGCGGCCACGGCCAGTTCCGCGACGAACGGAACGGTGTGCGCCCCGCCCACCCTGGCCAGGGGGCGGGGAAGGTCACCTTCCCGCGCCATGGCCAGGGTCGTGCGCCCGACCCCGGTGATCAGCGCGAGCAGGGCGCCCAGGCATGCGGCGGCGGCACCAACCTGCACCAGTGGTGCGCCCGCCGCCAGCTGCGATGCCAATACCGCGTCCAGGAGGGGAGTCCCGGCAGCAGCGAGCCGGCCTCCCAGATGGGCCTGCAAGAGTAGGGCCAGCACCAGGTAGATGGTGAAGGCAGAGGCCAGCGCGGCCAGAATGGCCCGTGGAATGGTGCGGGAGGGATCTTTGACTTCTTCGCCCAGCGTGGCGATCCGCGCGTACCCGGCGAAGGCGAAAAACATCAGCCCGGCCGCTGGAAGGACCCCGGCCGGGCCACCGGAACCCGGACCGGCCGCGTCCGCCGCAGGATGCGGTCCAAGGACTGCGGCAACGGCGACGAACACCAGCGTCGCCACGACCACACACAACAGGATCCGCGTGAGCTGGGCGGTGCGGGTAATCCCCAAGAGGTTGATGCCGGTCAGGGCAACCACGGCAGCGACGGCCACCGGCACGGCATAGCCCGGTGCCACGTAATTGCCGAAGGTCATGGCCATGGCCGCGCAGGACGCGGTCTTGCCCGTGACGAATCCCCAGCCGGCGACAAAGCCGGGCCACTCACCCAGTTGCTTCCGGCCGTAAACATAAGTGCCGCCGCTGGTGGGGTACCGTGCGGCCAGCGCCGCGGAGGCAACCGCGTTGCAGTAGGCCACGACACCGGCGAGGACCACGGACCAGACCAACAGGTTGCCGGCCAGGGCTGCGGCGGGGGCAAACACCACGAACACGCCGGCGCCCAGCATGGAGCCAAGGCCTATGGCGGTGGCATCGAAGGCGCCGAGCCGGCGTTGGAGCTGCTGGGGTTGGGCCATGAGGCGGCAGTACCTTTCCAGCGGGTAAACTCGGACGGGATCGTTCCCGGAACGATCATATTGAACTTCCCACTGTTTTCCCGCAGAAAGGCGTGCTGTGCTGCGCACACATGACCTCGGATCCCTTCGTTCCGAGCACATTGGACAAACCGTAACCCTGGCCGGCTGGGTGGGCCGCCGTCGTGACCACGGTGGTGTGGCCTTCGTGGACCTGCGCGATGCTTCCGGCGTCTCGCAGGTGGTGGTGCGTGAGGAAGAGGTCTTCCATGGCCTGCGCAACGAGTACGTCCTGCAGGTCAAGGGCACTGTTTCCCGTCGCCCCGAGGGCAACGAGAACCCGGCGCTGGCCACGGGCGAGATCGAGGTCATCGCCGAGGACGTCACCATCCTCAACACCTCCGACCCGCTGCCCTTCCAGATTGACGAGCACGTCGAGGTGGGCGAGGAAGCGCGCCTCAAGCACCGCTACCTCGACCTCCGCCGTCCAGGCCCCAGCCGGAACCTGCGCCTCCGCTCCGAGGCCAACCGGGTGGCCCGCGAATTGCTCCACGATGAGGGGTTCGTGGAGATCGAGACGCCCACGCTGACCCGCTCCACGCCGGAAGGTGCCCGCGACTTCCTGGTTCCGGCCCGCCTGGCACCGGGTTCCTGGTACGCGCTCCCGCAGTCCCCGCAGCTGTTCAAGCAGCTGCTGCAGGTGGGCGGGTTTGAGAAGTACTACCAGATCGCCCGCTGCTACCGGGACGAGGACTTCCGCGCGGACCGCCAGCCGGAATTCACGCAGCTGGACATCGAGGCCAGTTTCGTGGACCAGGACGACATCATCCGGCTCGGCGAAAACATCGTCAAGGCCGTGTGGCAGCTCATTGGTGCCGACATCCCCACCCCCATCGAGCGCATCACCTATGCGGACGCCATGGCGCGCTTCGGTTCCGACAAGCCTGACCTTCGCTTCGGGCAGGAACTGACCGAGCTCACCGAATTCTTCAAGGACACCAGCTTCGGCGTCTTCAAGGCCCCCTACGTTGGCGCAGTCGTGATGCCCGGCGGTGCCTCGCAGGCGCGCCGCGCCCTGGATGCGTGGCAGGAATGGGCCAAGCAGCGCGGCGCCAAAGGCCTGGCCTACGTCCTCTACAAGGAAGACGGCGAACTCGCGGGCCCCGTTGCCAAGAACCTCACCGATGCCGAACGGGCCGGCCTGGCCGACGCCGTGGGCGCCAAGCCCGGTGACTGCATCTTCTTCGCGGCCGGCGAGAAGACGCCATCGCGTGCCCTGTTGGGCGCCGCGCGCGTGGAAATCGGCCACCGCACCGGCCTGATCGACCCCACCGCCTGGGCCTTCTGCTGGGTGGTGGACGCACCGATGTTCGAGCCGGCCGCCGCCGCCATCGCCTCCGGTGACGTCGCCGTCGGTGCCGGCAAGTGGACCGCCGTCCACCACGCCTTCACCTCGCCGAAGCCCGAGTTCCTGGACACCTTTGACAGGGACCCGGAATCGGCGCTGTCCTACGCTTACGACATCGTGTGCAACGGCAACGAAATCGGCGGCGGCTCCATCCGTATCCACCAGCGTGAGGTCCAGGAACGGGTCTTTGAGCTCATGGGCCTGGACAAGGAAGACGCGCAGACCAAGTTCGGGTTCCTGCTGGAGGGCTTCAAGTACGGCGCACCCCCGCACGGCGGCATCGCCTTCGGCTGGGACCGCGTTGTTTCGCTGCTCGCCGGCGTGGAATCCATCCGCGACGTCATCGCCTTCCCGAAGTCCGGCGGCGGCCATGACCCCCTGACCGAGGCTCCGGCGCCCATTACGCCCCAGCAGCGCAAAGAGGCCGGCGTGGACTTCAAGCCGGAGGCCAAGAAGCCGGAAGAAAAGAAATAGACGAAGCTCGGCAGCCCCAGGGCGCCGTCGCCGAAGGTTCCCCGGGTCAACCGGGGGACCTTCGGCCGTTAAGGAAGGAATGCCGGTGGCGACCCCGGACGATGTGAAACCCAGTGCACTGGACCTCGAAGCTGCCATGGACGCAGCGTGGCCGGCCCTCGAACGGCATGAAGCCGGAAGCTGGGTGCTCCGGGCGGCGGATGGCGTCACGCAGCGGGCCAACTCCATCTGGCCGCGTGCCCTGGAGGGCGGCCAGGCCGACGGCGACCTGGCCGCCTTGCTCGCCGATGCCAGGGCCTGGTACCGCCGGCGCCGGCTGCCCGTGATCTTCCAGCTGTTCGATAATCCCGCAACGGCAGCGCTCCACGACCTGCTCGACGCCGAGCGGTTCACCCGCCAGTCCGAGACCGTGGTCATGACGCGCCGCGCGGCCGCGGGCGGTACCCCTGATGGCGGCCGTAACGGCGCGGCGGTTGAACTGGCACCAATGCCGTCCGAGGACTGGCTGCGGGTCTGGTGGGAGGTGGACGGCCGCGGCGGCGGTGATGCCCTGGGTACTGCACGGACAATCCTCGAAGGCTGCCCGTCGCTGTACGCCCTTGTGCGGGACGGCGACGGCCGCGCCGCCGCCGTCGGACGCCTTGCCATGCCTGCCGGCGGCACGCTGGGTGGCGTGTACGGCATGGCCACACGCACTGACGCGCGTCGCAAGGGGTTTGCGGCAGCCATTCTCGACGCGCTGCTGCACGCCGGCGTCGACCGCGGTGTGACGGATTTCTGGCTGCTGGTGACGGCGCAAAACCATGGTGCCCGGGAGCTCTATTCACGGGCGGGCTTCAGTGAAGCCGGACGCTATGTGTACCGCCAGGAGCGGCCCCGCCGGTCGCTGACGGGCTGCTGACCAGCCGGCGGCCCATGGTTAGCCGGACGGGTCGGTTACCGTGACCCGCACGGAGCAGGCGTCCGCCGCCGCCTTCTTCAGCACCGCCGCCCGCGGCTCAGTGACGTCGAGATATGCGAGCCGGGGCAGCGGGACATAGGGCCGCAACGGCGGTTGTTGCAGGACCAGGTCCGCCAGGGCCCGGTCACCGCCCGGCACCACGTACTCGAACGGCTCACCACCGAATACCCCAGCCGCTTGTTCGGCCACGGAGGCCACCAAGGCGTCCGCCTGGTTGGAACGGCGCCGGGCAAACCGCTGCTGGGACTGGCCGCCAGCCGCGGTGCGCGACTGAACGTACCTGGTGCCTGCCTTGGCCGCCAGCAGGATGCCTTCGCTTGCCACCCCGACGCCGTAGCCGCCCCGCCGCACCAGGAGCAGTCCCAGGCGGCGCGGCTGGGACGCCAGGGCGGCCAGCCGTTCCACCGGGTCGTTGCCGCGTCCGGGACGGCCGTCAGCCGGCCACGGCGCCTGCAGGAGCGCTTCAGTGCCGTCAGCGGCCAAAAGCCGGAGGCCGTCGTCGTCATCCCGCAACCGGAAGCCGCCATGGGAGGAGCCAAAGCGTTCCACCCAGCCGGCCAGCCGGGCGCCGGCCACGAATGCCGTCCGGACGGATGGCGGGCCGCCGGCGGAAGCGGTGGCGGGCATAGGCGTTCCTTCGCTGTTGCGGGGCGGGGAAATGCAGGAGTGGACTGGAAGTAGCCTATCTATGTGGATGATCTCTTCGGGCACAGCCCAGAAAACGACGACGACGATGCCGTCGCCGAGGCAGGCGCCGGTACCGGAGGACAAGGCGCGCGAGGACAGGGTGCACGCGGACAGGGATCGCCGCGGAGCCCGCTGGCGGTGCGCATGCGGCCGCGCAGCGTGGATGAGGTGGTGGGCCAGCAACACCTGCTCGGCCAGGGCTCACCGCTCCGGCAGTTGGCGGCAGGGGCCGACGCCGCGGGCCCTGCGGGTCCCAGCTCGCTGATCCTGTGGGGACCCCCGGGCACCGGCAAGACCACCCTTGCGCATGTCATTGCCCGCGGGCCCGGACGAAAATTCGTTGAGCTGTCCGCCATCACGGCAGGGGTCAAGGACGTCCGGCGCGTCATGGACGACGCCCTGACCGCCCGCGACCTCTACAAGACCACCACTGTGCTCTTCCTGGACGAGATCCACCGGTTCAACAAGGCCCAGCAGGACGCGCTGCTGCCCGGGGTCGAAAACCGCTGGGTGGTCCTGGTGGCTGCCACCACCGAGAACCCTTCCTTTTCCGTGGTCTCCCCGCTGCTGTCACGGTCCCTGCTCCTGACTCTTAAGCCACTCACGGACGCCGATATTGAGGGCCTGCTGGTGCGGGCCGTGGAAGACCCCCGCGGTCTCGGCGGCAAGGTCAGGCTTAGCGACGAGGCCCTCGACCACCTGGTCCGGCTCTCCGGCGGTGACGCCCGCCGGGCGTTGACGGCGCTGGAGGCCGCGGCGGGAGTCGCCTTCGGTGACGCGGACGACGTCGAAGGTTCCGTTCCGGAGGGCAGCGGCGCCGCCGAGCCGGTCATGGTGGAGTTGCGCCACACCGAGCGTGCCCTGGATGCCGCCGCGGTCCGGTACGACCGGGCCGGCGACCAGCACTATGACGTGGCCAGCGCCTTCATCAAGTCCATCCGGGGCTCCGACGTGGACGCCGCACTGCATTACCTCGCGCGGATGCTGGAAGCGGGGAGGACCCCCGCTTCGTCGCCCGGCGGATCGTCATTTCCGCGGCAGAGGATGTGGGCATGGCGGATCCCACCGCGCTCCAGACGGCAGTGGCCGCAGCACAGGCTGTGCAGCTGATCGGAATGCCGGAGGGGCGGATCATCCTGGCCGAGGCAGTGGTCCACCTGGCCACCGCACCGAAGTCCAACGCCGCCTATATGGGCATCAACAAGGCGATCGCCGATGTGCGGGCCGGCTTCGGGGTGGGAATCCCCGCCCACCTGCGCGATGCACACTATCCGGGCTCCAAGCAGTTGGGCCACGGTGTGGGCTACAAGTACGCCCACGATGCTCCGCACGGGGTGGCCAGCCAGCAGTATCCGCCGGACGACCTGGTGGGGCGGGACTACTACCAGCCAACGAACAATGGAGCCGAACGGGACATCGCGGTACGGCTGGAGCGGCTGCGGAAGATTGTGAGGGGCAAGTAGCTGCCGTGGTAGGCTGTATGTTTGTCTGGCAAGGCCCGGCGCACAATCTCCCCAATTTACCGTTGAGAAGGTTATGCCCTGTGCCCAGTAGCAAAAGGCAGCGGTTGGCCGATGCTCTCCATCGTGGAGGCCAGTAACACTGACACACCGCAGATATTGGAAGGACACAAGTGGCTAACAACACTCGTGCTCGCCGTCAGGCCCGCCTCTCGCGGTCCCTCGGCATTGCTCTGACCCCCAAGGCCGCCAAGTACATGGAGCGCCGCCCGTACGGCCCCGGTGAGCATGGCCGCGCCCGCAAGAAGCAGGACTCCGACTACGCCGTACGTCTGCGTGAAAAGCAGCGCCTGCGCGCCCAGTACGGCATCCGCGAAGCACAGATGACCCGTGCCTTCGAGGAAGCCCGCCGCACCAAGGGCCTGACCGGTGAAAACCTCATCGAACTGCTCGAAATGCGCCTTGACGCACTGGTCCTGCGTGCCGGCTTCGCCCGCACCATCGCCCAGGCCCGCCAGCTGGTTGTGCACCGCCACATCATGGTTGACGGCGTCCGCGTTGACCGTCCGTCGTTCCGCGTCGGCGAGGGCCAGTTGGTCCACGTCCACAGCCGCAGCGAGACCATGGTTCCGCTCCAGGTTGCCGCCGCCGGCGCCCACCGCGACGTCCTGCCTGCCGTTCCGGCCTACCTGGACGTCAAGCTGGAAGCCCTGCAGGCCCGCCTGGTCCGCCGCCCCAAGCGTTCGGAAATCCCGGTGACCTGCGAAGAGCAGCTCGTCGTCGAATTCTACGCACGCTAAATCCCAGCAGCGTATCCAAAGAAGCCCGTGGCAAGCGCCACGGGCTTCTTTGTATGTAAGGTACTTGGGGGACATCTGCGCATCGGGCCTTCCGGGCCCGGCCAGGATGGAACCCGACCACGGAATTTCGAGGAGATGAACGTCTATGTCTGGTGGCGATATTGCCGGCCTGATCGCTGCTGGGGTGTTCGCGCTCCTGGTGCTGCTGCTCGCGGTACCCATCCTGAAGCTGGGAAGTGTCTTCGACGAGGTGCGCACCGCCATCAAATCCATCAGTGACGGCGCCACGCCCCTGATGGACGAGGTCACCGCCACCGTTTCGACCACCAACCAGCAGTTGAAGAAGGTCGACGGCATCTCGTCCAACGTCTCGGATGCGTCCGCCAACATTTCCGCCCTGTCCTCCCTGGTCGCCGCCACGGTGGGTTCGCCGCTGATCAAGGTGGCCGCGTTCAGCTACGGCGTGCGCAGCGCCTTCGCGAACCGCAGGAAGCCCGCAGCCGGCCGCCGCAGCCGCTAGATTCGAAAAGAACGAACATGAAACGAATTGTTTGGATGGGAATTGGCGTGGCCATCGGCGTCATCGCGTTCCGTAAAGTCACCGAGGCACAGGCCAACCTCGGACCCGAAGGCCTCAACCGTGCTGTTGGGCGCCTGGCAGACGGCGTGTACGACTTCGCCGATGCCGTCCGGGCCGGGATGCGCGAGCGTGAGACCGACCTCCGCGCCGCACTGGGCGTCGACTCCGCGGAACTGGTGCGCCGCTGAGCCCCAGGGCACGCAACGGCAGCCAACGAAAACCGGCGGGAACCGATCCCGGATCCCGCCACCTGAATTAACTTTCCGCGCCCGGCAGGAGCCGCGGACCACGAAGGGTAAGAAAACAGCTCATGAAGTCGCAGGAGATCACTAAGCGCTGGGTGGACTTTTTTGTCAGCAAGGGCCACACGGCGGTTCCCTCCGCATCGCTGGTCTCCAGCGACCCCTCGCTGCTGTTCACGGTGGCCGGCATGGTCCCGTTCATCCCCTACCTCACCGCCCGCGAGGAACCGCCCTACTCCCGTGCCACCAGCGTGCAGAAGTGCATCCGCACCGGTGACATCGAAGAAGTGGGCAAGACTGCCCGGCACGGCACCTTCTTCCAGATGTGCGGCAACTTCTCGTTCGGCGACTACTTCAAGGAAGACGCCATCAAGTTCGCCTGGGAGCTGCTCACTACGAGCGTTGACGACGGCGGCTACGGCCTTCCGCCCGAGCGGCTGTGGGTGACCGTCTACGAAGAGGACGACGAAGCCGAGGAACTGTGGCTCAAGAACACCGGCGTCCCCGCTGAACGCATCCAGCGGATGGGCAAGTCGGACAACTACTGGTCCACCGGCCAGCCGGGTCCGGCCGGGCCCTGCTCGGAGATCTACTACGACCGCGGACCGGCCTACGGCATCGAAGGCGGCCCGCTGGCTGACGAGACCCGCTACATCGAGATCTGGAACCTTGTGTTCATGCAGTACCAGATCGAGAACGTGCGCTCCAAGGTGGACTTCGACATCGTGGGCGAACTGCCCAAGAAGAACATCGACACGGGCCTGGGCATGGAACGCCTCGCCATGATCCTGCAGGGCGTCGAGAACATGTACGAGACCGACCAGGTCCGTCCGGTCATCGACAAGGCCGCGGAACTCTCCGGCAAGGAATACACCTCCGCCGAGACTCCCGAGGACCCCCACCACACGGACGACGTCCGGATGCGCGTTGTGGCCGACCACATCCGCTCGGCCCTCATGCTGATCTCCGACGGAGTCACCCCCTCCAACGAAGGCCGCGGCTACGTCCTGCGCCGCCTGATCCGGCGTGCAGTGCGCTCCATGCGCCTGCTGGGCGTCGAACAGGCCTGCCTGCCGGAGCTGCTGCCGGCGTCGCGGGATGCCATGAAGGGCGTCTACCCCGTCGTGGACACCGACTTCGCACGGATCAGCCGCATCGCCTACGCCGAGGAGAAGGCGTTCCTGCGCACCATTGCGTCCGGCACGGCGCGGCTGGAGGACGCGGTGAAGGAATCCAAGGCCGCCAACAAGCCGCTGTCCGGCGAGGACGCCTTTACCCTCCATGACACCTACGGCTTCCCCATCGACCTCACGCTCGAGATGGCCGAAGAGGCAGGGTTGAAGGTTGACGAGGCAGCCTTCCGCAGCCTGATGCAGGAACAGCGCCAGCGCGCCCAGGCAGATGCCAAGGGCAAGAAGGGCGGCCACGCCGACGTCACCGTCTTCCAGGAGCTCCTGGGCCAGGGCGAGACGGTCTTCACCGGCTACACCGAACTCGAGGGCGAGTCGCGTGTCCGCGGCCTCCTGAGCGCAGGCCGCAAGGTCCAGCAGGCTGCCACCGGCGACGAAATCGAACTCGTGCTCGCCGAAACCCCGTTCTACGCCGAGGCCGGCGGCCAGGCCGCCGATACCGGCCTCATCACCGGTGACGGGTTCGTCGTCGAGGTCCTGGACGTCCAGCGCCCCATCAAGGGCCTGAGCGTGCACAAAGCGGTTGTCCGCGAAGGCGAGATCGGCGCAGACTCGCTGGTGCGCGCCGCCGTCGACCGTGAACGCCGGCACGCCGCCGAGCAGGCCCACACGGGCACGCACATTGTGCACGCGGCCCTGCACCAGATCCTCGGGCCGGAGGCCACCCAGCGCGGCTCCTTCAACAAGGCCGGTTACCTGCGCTTCGACTTTGCGTGGGGCGAAGGCCTGAGCAAGGCGACGCGTTCGGAAATCGAGGAGGTGTCCAACCTCGCCATCCGCAACAACTACGCGGTGGAAACGAAGATCATGGGCCTGGCCGAGGCTAAGGCCATGGGTGCCATGGCCCTCTTCGGCGAGAACTACGGCAGCGAAGTACGCGTGGTGGAAATCGACGGCGCGTGGTCGCGGGAGCTTTGCGGCGGCACCCACGTTGCCAACACCTCGCTGATCGGCAGCCTTTCCCTCCTGGGCGAACAGTCCGTCGGTTCGGGCAACCGGCGCGTGGAAGCCTTCGTGGGCATGGAGGCTTTCCGCCACCTTGCCGCCGAGCGGGCCCTGGTGACCGAACTGACCGACCTGCTGAAAGTCCCGTCCGGCCAGCTCGCCGACAGGATTTCCGCCACGCTGGCCAAACTGAAAGCCACCGAGAAGGAACTGGACCGGCTCCGCAAGGAACAGCTGGCTGCCTCTGCCGCGCGGCTGGTGGACACCGCCAAGGACGCCGGGGGAGTGAAGGTGCTGGCCCACGACGCCGGCACCGTCAGTGGAGCCGACGACCTTCGGGGCCTGGCCCTGGACCTGCGCAACCGGCTCGGCTCGGCGGCCTCCGCGGTTGCCGTCGCCGGTGTCGCCAACGACCGTCCGTTGATCCTGGTGGCCACCAACGAGGCAGCCAGGGAAGCCGGCGTCAAAGCCGGTGCGCTGGTCCGTATCGCCGCCGGCGTGCTCGGCGGTGGCGGTGGCGGCAAGGACGATGTGGCCCAGGGTGGAGGGACCGACGCCGGAAAGGTTGGCGCCGCGCTGGCCGCCGTCGTCGACGCCATTTCGGCGCGCTAATCCTGCCATGACCAATCCTGCAGCTGCCGGCGGCTACCCCCAGGGCGTCAAACTGGGGGTGGACGTGGGCACCGTCCGGGTCGGCGTGGCACTGTGTGACCGCGACGGGATCCTGGCCACGCCCTACAAGACCCTTGACCGGAACGCCAAGAAGAACTCGGACGTTCGGGTCATCGCCAAACTGGCGGAAGAACATGGAGCCGTCCAGGTTTTCGTGGGCCTGCCCCGCACCATGAAGGGCGAAGAACACGCGTCCGCCAGGATGGCCACGGACTACGCCCTGCTGCTGGTTGAAGAGCTTTCCGGACGCGGTTTGGCGGTCCCGGTGAACCTCGTGGACGAGCGGCTGAGCAGCGTTACGGCGCACCGGAACCTGCACGAAGCTGGCATGAGCAGCAGGAACCACCGTAAAGTGGTTGATCAGGTCGCGGCGGCGGGTATCCTTCAGCACGCCATCGACATGCAGAAAGCCAGGGGAGCGGATGTCGGCTCACGCGTGACAGCGCCATCCCCGACCGTGGACCTGGGGGCCGGTGGGGTGGACGAACCAGTCCGCGCCATCTCCGCAGACACGGCCCGATCTTCAGATAATGGAAGGCAACAGTGAGCCCTGCCAACATTGACGACACTTCCGGCCCGCAGGACGCCGGGGCCGCGAGGCCGTTGACCCGCAAGGAACTGCGCGCACGCGAAAAGAGCCTCAATACCGGCGGCCACGACGCCGTCCCCGAGCAGGCCTATGAGACGGGCGAGGTCCCGCCGCCTCCCGTCACGCCGCCGGCAGCCGCTCCCGCGGCCGCAGAACCAACCTTTGCTCCGCTTCCCGACGCCGAGGACGTGCCGGCTGCCCCCGAAGCGCCGCCATCCATCCAGGACGGACCGCCGTCCGGTCACTCCCACCCTGCCGGCCTTTGGAGTAACGAGGCTTCCGCCGGCACCCACCACGACACCGTGGCGCCGCCGCATGACCACGTGCAGGTTGGCGACGACGTACACCAGCAGGAGGACCTGGCGAACGTCCCGGACGAAGAGCACCCTGCGGACGTGTACGCCTACGCGGACGTTGCGCACCACCAGGACCTGCAGCACGAGGACGGACAGCACCACGACGACGTGGCCCACCACCCGGACCACGCCCCCTTCGCCGACGTCCACCATGACGCCGACGACGGGCACCACTACGGGGAAATCCCCGACCACCATGCATACGACGCCGGATACCACGACGACGCCCATCCGGACGCTGCCCACCCGGACGCCGCCCACGAGCTGCTTCCCGTGTCCTCGGCAGCCCAGGTAGTGTCCCGGCCCTCGAAGAAGGTCCGGCGCCGGCGCAGGTTGCTGGCCCTGTTCCTGACGCTCGCTGTGTTCGTGACGGCGGTGGCTGTGGGCGCCCAGTTCCTCAAGCCCCTCCTCGGCAGCGGCAAGCCATCGGATTTCCCCGGACCGGGGACCGGCGAGGTCCACGTGACCGTGGCAAGCGGCGAAGGCACCCGGTCGGTGGCTGTCGACCTTGAGAACCAGCGGGTCGTGGCCAATGCCGACACCTTCATGCAAGCGTTCCATGCATCCGGGGCAACGCTGTCGCCGGGCGACTACGTCTTCAAGACCGAAATGAAGAACGCCGACGCCGTTGATGTCCTGGCCGGCAAAGACAAGTCCAAGGTCATCTACTTCGCCCTCAGCGCCGGCCTGCGGATCGGGGAGTCGCTGCAGGCAATTTCCGAGGGTTCTGGAGTTTCCATACAGCAGTTGCAGGCGCTGAGCAACCAGCCCGCCCAGTTTGGCCTGCCGGCGAACGCGAAGAACCTGGAAGGTTACCTCGCCCCGGGTGAATACCGCTTCCCGCTCGGAACCCCGGCCAAAGACATCCTGCAGTCCCTCGTGAAAGCCACCACCGATGAGCTGGTGTCGCAGGGAATCACCGACCCCGCCAAGCAGTACCAGGCCGTCATTGTGGCCAGCATTGTCCAGGCCGAGGGCGGCCAGGCCGATTACGGCGACGTGGCCGGAGCGATTTATAACCGGCTCAAGCCGAACGACCAGACCGGCGGTTTCCTCCAGGTGGATTCGGCGGTGACCTACGGCCTGGGCACCAAGAGCCTGAACTTCACGGATGACCAGCGCAAGGACAAGTCCAACCCGTACAACACGTACGCCAACCCCGGACTCCCGCCAGGTCCCATTGGTTCGCCGGGCAAGACTGCCATCGACGCGGCCGCACGGCCCAAATCCAATGACTACCTGTACTGGGTCACCGTCAACCTCGACACCAACGAAACGAAGTTCGCGAAGACGCTGGCCGAACACAACGCCAACGTTGAGCAATACAACGCGTGGTGCAAGGCCAACGCGGGCCGCTGCACATGAGCCTGCGGGCTGCCGTCCTTGGCCACCCGATCAGCCACTCAAAGTCTCCCGCGCTGCACCTTTCGGCGTATGAGCGGCTGGGCGCGGCGATCAGCTACACGGCCATCGACGTCACCGAGCAGTTGCTGCCGTCCTTTATGCGCCAGATCCGGAACCAGCCCGGCTGGCGCGGGCTCTCCGTGACCATGCCGCTGAAGACCGCCATGCTTGATGAAGTGGACGAAGTCCGTGGAGTGGCGCAGACCCTGGGGGTCGTCAACACGGTCACTTTCGAGGAATCCGGCGGCGCGGTGAAGACGGTCGGGTCCAACACCGACGTCCCGGGGATCGTGAACGCCTTGCGCCACGCCGGGACGGCTGCGGCGCCGTCCGCCGTAATACTCGGCGGCGGCGGCACGGCGGCGTCGGCTGTTGCGGCCCTGAAAGAACTCGGCACCTCTACGGTTCAGGTGTACGTCCGTGATTCCTCGCGGGCTGCCGACGTCCGCGCCGCGGCCGGCAGCCTGGGGGTAGCGCTGGAGGTCCGACCGCTCGCTGACGCCGCGCGCCCGACGTCGGAAGCCGACGTCGTCATCTCCACCCTGCCGCCACGCGCGGCCGACGGCCTCGCCGCCGAAATCGCGGCCTTGAAGACAACGACGCCGGGTGTCCTCCTGGATGTGGCCTATGATCCGTGGCCCAGCCTGGTGGCCTCGGTGTGGCAGTCCGGGGGCGGCCGCGTGGTGCCAGGCCTGGAGATGCTGCTGTACCAGGCGGTGGAGCAGGTGCGGCTTTTCACCCGGCGTGGGGAAGACGTTAACGCAGCTGTCATAGATGTGATGTGTGACGCAGTCGGCCTTGCCCGACGGGCGTTCTGACCGCCCTACGTGGCAGGATGGAAATTATGCGTTGGTTGACTGCCGGTGAATCCCATGGCCCGGCTTTGATGGGAATTATTGAGGGCGTCCCTGCTGGTGTGGAAATCACCAGCGGGGACATCGCAGACTCCCTGGCCCGCCGCCGGCTCGGCTACGGCCGCGGCGCACGGATGAAATTCGAGCAGGACGTGGTCACCATCCTCGGCGGTGTCCGGCACGGCCGCACCCAGGGCGGTCCCGTCGCCATCCAGGTGGGCAACACCGAATGGCCCAAATGGGAGCAGATTATGTCTGCCGACCCCGTGGATGCTGAACTCCTCGCCGACCAGGCCCGCAACGCACCGCTGACGCGGCCCCGCCCGGGCCACGCCGACTTCACCGGGATGCAGAAATACGGGTTCGACGAGGCACGTCCGGTCCTGGAACGCGCCAGCGCCCGCGAAACAGCGACCCGGGTTGCCCTCGGCACCGTGGCAGCCCGCTTCCTCCGGCACCTCGGAATCGAACTGGTGAGCCACACAGTCTCGATCGCCAGCGTCACCGTGCCCGAAGGCCGGCCCCTGCCGCTGCCCGGCGATGTCATCGCCCTGGACACGGATCCGCTGCGCTGCTACGACCGCGAAACCTCCGACGCCATGGTTGCCGAGGTGGACGCCGCACACAAAGAAGGCGAAACACTGGGCGGCGTGGTCGAAGTCCTCGCCTACGGGCTTCCGCCGGGACTGGGCAGCTACGTGCACTGGGACCGCCGGCTCGATGCCCGCCTGGCCGCGGCGCTCATGGGAATCCAGGCCATCAAAGGCGTGGAAGTGGGCGACGGCTTCCTGACCGCTGCACGCCGCGGTTCAGCCGCCCACGACGAAATTGTCCGTGACGGCAAGGGCAGGATCAGCCGTGCCAGCAACCGAGCCGGCGGTATCGAAGGCGGCATGAGCATTGGCGACGTCCTCCGGGTCCGTGCCGCCATGAAACCGATCGCCACCGTGCCGCGCGCCCTGCGCACCATCGACGTCAGCACCGGTGAACCGGCCAAGGCCCACCACCAGCGCTCCGATGTCTGTGCCGTCCCGGCCGCAGGCGTCGTGGCCGAGGCCATGGTGGCACTGGTCCTGGCCGAAGCGGTCATGGAGAAGTTCGGTGGTGACTCCGTGCCGGAAACCGCCCGCAACATCAAGGGTTACCTGGACAACATCCCGGCTTCCCTGGACTCGATCGGCCAGTAGTGCTCCATCACAGCAGTACCGGCCCCGCAGGCGGCCGGCCGATCGTGCTCATTGGCCCCATGGCCGTCGGCAAATCGGCCATCGGCCAGCAACTGGCGCAACAATTGGGCGCCCGTTTCATTGACACCGACGCAGTCATCGTTGCCGGGCACGGCTCCATCGCCGATATCTTCGCAGGCCGCGGAGAGCACGCGTTCCGCGAAATCGAAGCCCGGACCGTCGCCGGCGCCGTTGAGGAAGCGGCAGGGACCACCACGGTGATTTCGCTGGGGGAGGGGCCGTGCTCGACTCAGGGACGCAGCAGCTCATGGGCCGCTGCACCGTTGTCTACCTCGAATGCGACGCTGATACCGTGGCGGACAGGATTGCCCGGAACTCGGGCCGGCCACTCCTCGCCGGCGACGCCATGGGCCGCTGGACAGCAATGTTCGCCACCCGCAGGCCGGTCTACGAGAGGCTGGCCGACATCACCCTGGACGTCCGCCACGGCTCCATACCCGAGCTCGGCGCACGGCTGGAAGCAGCACTGCGGCACCACGCAGCTGCCAAACAGGAAGTTGAGAAGTGAACACTCAATCAACAGTCATCAACGTCACCGGCGAGGGTGCCGGAAACAACTACGGCGTCGTCGTCGGGCGCGGCCTGCTTGGTGAACTTCCCGCGCTGCTGGGTGAACGCGTCCGACGCGTCCTGGTGATCCACCCCCGCGCGCTGCGCCTCACCGGCGACACCGTCCGCGACGAGCTGGCCGAGGCCGGCTTCACCTCGCTTACGGCGGAAATCCCGGACGCCGAGGAAGGCAAACACATCCAGGTCGCGGCATTCTGCTGGCAGGTCCTGGGCCAGAACGACTTCACCCGTTCGGACGCCATCGTGGCCGTGGGCGGGGGAGCAGTCACCGACCTCGCCGGCTTCGTCGCCGCGACCTGGCTGCGCGGCGTCAAGGTCATCCACATGCCCACCAGCCTGCTGGGCATGGTTGACGCGTCCGTGGGCGGCAAAACCGGCATCAACACCGCGGAAGGCAAGAACCTCGTGGGAGCGTTCCACCCGCCTGCGGCCGTCCTGGCCGACCTGGACACGCTGGACACGCTGCCGAAGAACGAGATCATTTCCGGCCTCGCCGAGGTCATCAAGTGCGGCTTCATTGCCGACCCCGCCATCCTCGATCTCGTGGAGAAAGACCCGGCCGCGGTGGTGGATCCCCGCTCCGAGGCACTGCGCGAGCTGATTGAACGCGCCATCGCCGTCAAGGCGAAGGTGGTTTCCGAGGACCTCAAAGAATCCGGGCTCCGGGAAATCCTGAACTACGGACACACCCTGGGCCACGCCATCGAGCTGGTGGAACGCTACTCGTGGCGGCACGGCGCCGCGGTGTCCGTGGGCATGATGTTCGCGGCCGAACTTGCCCGCAGCGTGGGCAGGCTCAGCGATGCCGATGCCGACCGGCACCGGAGCATCCTGGACGGCCTCGGGCTGCCGGTCACCTACCGCAGGGACCGCTGGCAGGGGCTGCTGGATGGGATGCGCCGCGACAAGAAGTCCCGCGGCGACCTGCTGCGCTTCGTGGTGCTGGACGGAATCGCCAAGCCGGGCATCCTTGATGTGCCGGACACCTCGCTGCTGTTCGCCGCGTACCAGGAAATTGCATCCTGATGCAGGGCGACATGAACGGCACCGCCGACTGGCCCCAGGCCGGATTTCCCGGTATCCGCATCAACCCGGAAACCTTGATGGCCCAGGTCGTCAATGAGGACGCCGTCCGGGAAGCACTGTCAGCCTCCACTGACCCCGCGGACCACATATTCGTCCTGTTGGTCGAGGGTCATGCCTCCGACGCGGCTGAACTCCTGGCCGAAGCACGTTTCAAGGACCCGGAATCGTTCCGGCTGCGCGTCTTCGAAGCCGAGGTACTGAGCGTCACCCACCGGATGGACCGCGCCATTGAACTGTTCCGGCAGCTCCTGGCAGAGGTACACGGCACGCCCCGTGAAGCGTGGGCACTGCAGTTCCTGGGCAAGGCCCAGTACGCAGCGGGCCAGACCTCCGCCGCCGTGGAGTCGTTCTCCAAGGCGCTGGACCTGCGGGTGGCGCAGTCCGCGGATGCTGCCCAAATCTATTCCTCCACCGTGGCGCTCCAGCGTGCGCGGGACATCCTGGAATTGGCCTGCTGAGGCGGCAGGCGGCGACAGCGGACAAGCTGCCCGGTATTTACCGGGTAGAATGGTTGTGGAATTTTTGCATCCACGCGATTTTTGACAAACACGTGCAGGCGGGCCGCTTTGGTTTGCCCGCCCGGCATACAGCACCTGGCCCACACGGCCGGATAAAGAAACCAGAGGAAACCAGTGGCAACCACTAACGACATTAAGAACGGAACGGTCCTGAAGCTTGAGGGCCAGTTGTGGAACATCATCGAGTTCCAGCACGTCAAGCCCGGCAAGGGCGGCGCGTTCGTCCGCACCAAGATGCGCAACGTGATGTCCGGCAAGGTTGTCGACAAGACCTTCAACGCCGGCCTCAAGATTGAGACGGCCACCGTGGACCGCCGCGACTACCAGTACCTGTACCAGGACGGCGCAGACTTCGTGTTCATGGACACCTCCGACTACGACCAGATCACCGTTTCCGGTGCCACGGTGGGGGACGCCACCAATTTCATGCTTGAGAACCAGATGGTGAACATCGCCATCCACGACGGCAACCCTCTCTACATCGAACTGCCGCCGAGCGTCGTCCTCGAAATCACCTACACCGAGCCGGGCCTGCAGGGCGACCGCTCGTCCGCCGGCACCAAGCCTGCCACCCTGGAAACGGGTTACGAGATCCAGGTGCCGCTGTTCATCGAAAACAACACCAAGGTCAAGGTGGACACCCGCGACGGCAGCTACCTGGGCCGGGTCACCGAGTAGTGAGCGCCCGCGGTAAAGCCCGCAACAGGGCACTGGATGTTCTTTTCGAGGCGGAGCAACGCTCTGTTTCGGCGTTCGACGTGCTCCGCGCACGCCGGGAAAAGACCGACCAGGTGGTCAACCCCTACACCCTGGAAATCGTTGAGGGCGTAGTGTCCCAGCAGGCTGCCATCGATGAGTTCCTGGAGACCTACTCGCAGGGCTGGAGCCTGGAACGGATGCCGTCAGTGGACCGCATCATCCTTCGCATTGGTACCTGGGAGCTCCTGTACAACGACGACGTCCCCGACGGAGTGGCGGTCAGCGAAGCCGTTGCACTGGCCAAGACGCTCTCCACGGATGAGTCTCCGCAGTTCATCAACGGCCTGCTCGGCCGGTTGCAGCAGCTGAAGCCCTCGCTGCTCGCCTAGCCAAGAGGCCAGGTTTGCGGCGTCAGCTCGACGCAGAAGGGACCCGCCGGACATCCGGCGGGTCCCTTCTGCGTCCTCAACGGGCGATGGCTGCGCGAGCTTCCAGGATCCTCTGGAGCTGTTGCCGCTCCTCGGCCTGGTGAAGGGGCACGTCCCGCCCGCTCAGGATCCGCTGGCGGATATTCGCGAGCTGTGTGGCCGCCTTCAGGAACTGCTTCATCTGCGGTTTCCTGCCCGAGGCGGCGGCCCACGACAACGCCGTGCGCCTTCCGGTAGGGGTCGCCAGGAGCTGGACCTCGTCCGGCGTGAACCAGCCCGCGGCCGAATACTCCAGCAGCCTTTGCCGGGTCAGGCGTTTCTCGGCAATCCGAAGGAAGATGATGCCTGCCACCGCCAGCAGGAAGATCGGAACCTGGACCATGATGTAGTCCAGCAGGAAGCCCCTGCCCATGCTGTTCCACCTGTTGTGCAGGAACATGGCCGGCAGCAGCCCCACAAGGAACGCTCCGACCGATGCTCCGGTATGCCACTTCCGCGCGGCGAACCCCATCACCAGGCCTGTGGTTCCGGTGAAGATCGCGTGCGCGAAGGGCGACATCACGCCGCGGAGGACGAAGATCTGGGCGAGGTCGCTGGCAGGGGAAGCCGATTCGGCCACGGCCCTGCCGAAATAGAGGATGTTCTCGGTGAAGGCGAACCCGCCGGCGATGGTAAAGGCAAAGACGACACCGTCCACGGGCCCGTCGAATTGCCGTCGCGCTGCCAGCAGGATGATCAGCAGGCCCAAGGACTTGGCGAACTCCTCGACCACGGGCGCCTGGACTGTGGCCATATACGTTTGCAGGTCCACTTGGTCCGTGAACTGGAACGCGATGACGAAAAACGGCTGGATGAGCAGGGTCACGGCAACGGATACCGCGGCGCCCCACACGAAGGCGAATAACAGCAGCCGCTTGGGCTCTGGTTCCCACCTGTCGATAATGTGGACCGCCGCCAGGACCACGGACAAGGGAACCAGGGACGCGAGGAACCCGATCAGGAATCCGCCGGCGCCGGTATTGGACAGCAGGAACGGGACCACCAGGAACAGGCTCAGGAACGCCAGCACACTGCCTGCGATGGAGAGTCCCGCCAGCCCGGTCCGTGCCCGGGATACCCGCAGCGCAGGCTCCGGGACATACGGGCCGACGGTGGCCAGGGGCTGGCCGCCGTGCCCCGGTGCCGGGCGGTAATGTCCTGGATGGACCTGGCCCATCCAGCTGGGGTTGGCCTGCCGGGGGACCGGCCCGGGCGCTTCGCGGTAGGGGTCCTCGGGAAGCCCGGGTGTTGGTTGCTGCGGATACGTCGGCATACCGGAAAGCCTAGGCGGGGGCTGCCGGAGCGCCAAGGAACCGCCAATCCGCGCCATCCGGTGTGACCAGCAACGCGTTTCCCGGGGGCAGGGGACGGGAGGCGATGTGGTAATTTTGAATCGCAAATGTTCCTTTTTAATTCCGTCCTGTGAGGCGGGGAAAGGGGAGACGAGCGTTGACTTCTGTCACCAGCGCACCGGTTCCAGCCAGGGTTGTCCTCAGCCAGGCGGATATTGACCGGGCACTCACTCGTATCGCCCATGAGATCCTCGAAGCCAACAAGGGATCCCGCGACTTGGTCCTGCTGGGCATTCCCCGCCGCGGATACCCGCTGGCTGTCAGGCTGGCCGAAAAAATCGCCGCTGCCGACGCCACCGTGGACGCTGCCGCGATCGTGGGCCAGCTTGACGTCACCATGTTCCGTGACGATCTTTCCCACCAGGGGACCCGGCCGCCGTACCCCACCAAACTGCCCCGTACGGGGATCGACAACAAGGTAGTGGTGCTGATCGACGACGTCCTGTACTCGGGACGCACCATCCGCGCCGCCCTGGACGCCCTCGTTGACCTCGGCCGGCCCCGCATCGTCCGGCTTGCCGTCCTGATCGACCGGGGCCACCGCGAACTTCCCATCCGTGCTGACCATGTGGGCAAGAACCTGCCCACGTCCTCCGCCGAAAAGGTCCGGGTCCGGCTCGAGGAGACCGACACGCCCCACGGCGGATCACCGGTCAACGAAGTCGTGATTGAGGCCGGCGCATGAAACACCTCCTGTCCACCCAGGACCTCAGCCTTGAGAATGCCATCCGCATCCTGGACACTGCCGAGGAAATGTCTGCCGTCGGCGAGCGGGAGGTCAAGAAACTCCCGGCGCTGCGCGGACGCACGGTAGTCAACCTTTTCTTCGAGGACTCCACCCGGACCCGCATCTCCTTTGAAGCCGCAGCCAAACGGCTGTCGGCCGATGTGATCAACTTCGCCGCAAAGGGGTCCTCGGTATCCAAGGGCGAATCCCTCAAGGACACCGCCCAGACGCTGTCCGCCATGGGGGCAGACGCCGTCGTCATCCGCCACTGGGCGTCGGGCGCGCCGCACCGGCTCGCCGCAACGGACTGGATCGACGCCGGTGTCATCAACGCCGGTGACGGCACCCATGAACACCCCACCCAGGCCCTCCTGGACGCTTTCACCATGCGCCGGCACTGGGCGCGGCTGGCCGGAACGGCGTCGGAGGGAACCGACCTTAAGGGCCTGCGCGTCGCGATCGTCGGGGATGTCCTGCACTCACGCGTGGCACGGTCCAACGTCTGGCTGCTCCGTACCCTGGGTGCGGAGGTCACCTTGGTGGCACCGCCCACCCTGCTGCCGGTCGGCGTCGAACAATGGCCCTGCAGCGTCAGCTACGATCTCGACCAAACCCTGGCAAACGGCGTGGACGCCGTCATGATGCTCCGCGTCCAAGGCGAACGCATGAACGCGTCGTTCTTCCCCAGCACCAGGGAATACTCCCGCCGCTGGGGCTTCGACGACAACCGGCTCCGCGCCCTGGACGACCTCGGCATGACGGACACCATCATCATGCACCCCGGTCCCATGAACCGCGGCCTGGAAATCAGCGCCGCCGCCGCCGACTCATCCCGGTCCACCGTCCTGGCACAGGTCCGCAACGGCGTGTCCGTCCGGATGGCCGCACTGTACCTGCTGCTCTCCGGGGATTCCCGCGAACCAGCCGCAACCCGGGCCCCGGCCTACACCACCGCCGCGCCCATCAAGGAGAGCATCTGATGACGACCACCACTGGAACCTACCTCATCAAGGGCGCCTCGATCCTGGGCGGCGAAGCCTCGGACGTGCTGATCCGTGACGGCATCATTGCCGAGATCGGCCACGGTCTGGATGCCGACGGAGCCGCGGTGATCGACGCCGCCGGCTTCGTGGCGTTGCCCGGCATGGTGGATGTCCATACCCACCTGCGCGAACCCGGCCGCGAGGACGCCGAGACCGTCGAAACCGGAACCCGCGCAGCGGCCCTGGGTGGCTACACGGCCGTCCATGCCATGGCCAACAGCACCCCCGTCGCCGACACCGCCGGCGTCGTCGAGCAGGTCTACACCCTGGGCCGCGCTGCAGGCTGGGTGGACGTACGCCCGGTCGGGGCCGTCACGGTCGGACTGGCGGGGGAGCAGCTGGCAGAACTCGGCGCCATGGCCGACTCCCGCGCCCGGGTCCGGATGTTCTCCGACGACGGCATCTGCGTCCACGATCCCGTCCTGATGCGCCGGGCGCTGGAATACGTCAAGGCGTTCGACGGCGTCGTGGCCCAGCACGCGCAGGAACCCCGCCTTACCGCAGGGGCACAGATGAACGAGGGCGACGTCTCGGCGGTCCTCGGCCTGACCGGCTGGCCTGCGGTCGCCGAGGAAAGCATCATCGCCCGCGACGTCCTGCTGGCCCAGCACGTCGGCTCGCGGCTGCACGTCTGCCACGTCTCCACGGCAGGCTCCGTGGAAATCATCCGCTGGGCCAAGGAACGGGGCATCGACGTCACCGCCGAGGTGACCCCGCACCACCTGCTGCTGACCGATGACCTCGTGCGCAGCTACGACCCCGTCTTCAAGGTCAACCCGCCGCTGCGCACCGATGCCGACGTCCAGGCATTGCGTGCCGGGCTCGCAGACGGCACGATCGACGTTGTGGGTACCGACCATGCACCGCATCCCAGCGAACACAAGGAATGCGAATGGGCGCAGGCCGCCATGGGAATGACCGGGCTTGAAACGGCCCTCTCAGTCGTGCAGCACGCCATGATCGAAACCGGGCTGATGACGTGGGCGGACTTCGCCCGCGTCACCTCCACGGCCGCGGCGAAGATCGGGCGCCTCACCGACCAGGGACGGCCCATCGAAGCGGGCGAACCCGCCAACCTCATCCTGGTGGACCCGGCAGCCCGCTGGACCGTCGATCCGTCCACGATGGCCACCATGGGCCGCAACTCGCCGTTCAAGGGCCGGGAACTGCCGGGCAAGGTGGTGGCCACCTTCTACAAGGGACACCCCACGGTGCTCGAGGGTGCACTGAACACGCCCCACCCCGACGCCGCAGCCACCACGGCAGGCGTCGCCTGATGGACAAAATCCTCCCCGGACTTGCCATGCTGGCGGTCGTCGCCGTCGTCTTTGTCCTCCTGGGCATCGGCTGGCGGAATCGGCTCAGGCGCCAGGCCGACGTCGAACAGCTGCCCGAGGTGCCTGCGGCACCCGGTGAACCCGCCGCCGTCGCCGAAGGGCAGTACGTTGCCACCACCACCGCCGGTGACTGGCTTGACCGGATCGCCGTCCATGGCCTGGGGATCCGCACCAACGCAACCCTCGCGGTCTACCCGCACGGCGTCCTCTACGAACGGGCCGGAGCGCCGGCGCTCTACATTCCAGCTGCTTCCCTGACCGGTGTCCGGCAGGACAGCGGCATGGCCGGGAAGTTCGTCGAGAAAGACGGCCTGCTCGTGCTGGCATGGACGCACGGCGCGCACGAACTCGACACCGGCTTCCGGACCCGCCGCGCTGCCGACAAAGACGTGCTCTACCAGGCCCTGCAGGAATTGATTTCGTCAGCCCCAGCGGCTGGTGCCACCAGTGGAAAGTAAGACAGTGAAAGCGAATACATTGACAGCAACCACCTCCGCTCCTGTGTCAGCCCCCGCTGCGCTGGTTCTCGAAGACGGCCGCATTTTCCGAGGCACCAGCTACGGCGCCACCGGCACCGCCCTGGGCGAAGCCGTCTTCGCCACCGGCATGACTGGCTACCAGGAAACCATTACGGACCCGTCCTACGCCCGCCAGCTCGTGGTGCAGACCGCACCCCACATCGGCAACACCGGTGTGAACAGCGAAGACGCCGAGTCCCGGCGGATCTGGGTGGCCGGCTACATTGTCCGGGACGCCGCCCGCCGGCCCTCCAACTGGCGCTCCGAGCGCTCCCTTGACGAGGAACTGGTGGCCCAGGGCATCGTCGGCATCCAGGGCGTGGACACCCGCGCCATCACCCGGCACCTGCGCGAACACAAGACCATGCGCGCCGGCATCTTCTCCGGCGAGGCGGCAGAGGCCACGGACAAGGAACTGCTCGACGCCGTCCTGGCCGGCGAGCCCATGGAAGGTTCCCGCCTGGCCGAGGAAGTCAGCGTCGACGAAGCCTACGTGGTGGAGCCCAAGGACCACGGCTGGGAGGGGGAACCCCGCTTCACCATCGCGGCGATTGACCTCGGCATCAAGGCCATGACCCCGGTCCGGTTCGCCGAGCGGGGCGTCCGCGTCCACGTGCTCCCGGCTACCGCCACCCTCGAGGACGTCAAGGCAGTCAACCCGGACGGCTTCTTCATGTCCAACGGCCCCGGCGACCCAGCGACCGCAGACGCCCAGGTCAAGCTGCTCCGCTCAGTCCTGGACGAAAAGCTGCCGTACTTCGGCATCTGCTTCGGCAACCAGATCCTCGGCCGGGCCCTGGGCTTTGGCACCTACAAGCTCCGCTACGGACACCGCGGCATCAACCAGCCCGTGATGGACCGCCGCACCGGGAAGGTCGAAATCACCTCCCAGAACCATGGCTTCGCCGTGGACGCCCCGCTCGACGGGGCCACCCAGGCGCCGGAATCACGGTACGGCCGGGTGGAAGTCAGCCACATCAGCCTGAACGACGACGTCGTGGAAGGCCTCGCCTGCCTGGACATCCCGGCGTTCTCCGTGCAGTACCACCCCGAAGCTGCCGCCGGCCCGCACGACGCCGCCTACCTGTTCGACCGCTTCATCGACCTGATGGCGGACACCAGGAACGCTGACACCAAGACTGCCAACGACAACAAGACCGAGGACAAGAAGTAATGCCAAAACGTACAGACCTCAAAAGCGTCCTCGTCATTGGTTCCGGCCCGATCGTCATCGGCCAGGCCGCGGAATTCGACTACTCCGGCACGCAGGCCCTGCGCGTCCTCAAAGAGGAGGGCCTGCGCGTCATCCTCGTGAACTCCAACCCGGCCACCATCATGACCGACCCCGAGTTCGCCGACGCCACCTACGTCGAACCCATCACCCCCGAGGTGGTGGAGAAAATCATCGCCAAGGAACGGCCCGACGCCGTGCTGCCCACCCTGGGCGGCCAGACCGCGCTGAACACCGCGATCGCCCTGGACAAGAACGGCGTGCTCGAGAAGTACAACGTGGAATTGATCGGCGCGAACATCGCCGCGATCGAACTCGGCGAGGACCGCGAAAAGTTCAAGGGTGTCGTGGAGCGTTGCGGCGCCGAGTCCGCCCGCAGCCACATCATCCACACCATGGACGAGGCCCTCACGGCCGCCGTCGACCTCGGGTACCCCATGGTGGTCCGCCCGTCCTTCACCATGGGCGGCCTGGGCTCCGGCCTCGCCTACAACGAGGACGACCTGCGCCGGATTGTCGGCCAGGGCCTGCAGTACAGCCCCACCAGCGAGGTGCTGCTCGAGGAGAGCATCCTGGGCTGGAAGGAATACGAGCTCGAAATGATGCGGGACAAGAACGACAACGTGGTTGTCGTCTGCTCCATCGAGAACTTCGACCCCGTGGGCGTGCACACCGGCGACTCCATCACCGTGGCTCCGGCGCTGACCCTCACCGACCGCGAGTACCAGAAACTGCGCGACGTCGCCATCGCCGTCATCCGTGAGGTGGGCGTCGATACCGGCGGCTGCAACATCCAGTTCGCCATCGACCCCGCCACCGGCCGGGTAGTGGTCATTGAAATGAACCCCCGCGTATCCCGCTCGTCAGCACTGGCGTCCAAGGCCACCGGGTTTGCGATTGCCAAGATCGCCACCAAGCTCTCGCTCGGCTACACCCTGGATGAGATCCCCAACGACATCACCCAGAAGACCCCGGCGTCCTTCGAGCCCACCTTGGACTACGTAGTGGTCAAGGTCCCGCGCTTCGCCTTCGAGAAGTTCCCGGCGGCGGACAACACCCTCACCACCACCATGAAGTCGGTGGGCGAGGCCATGGCCATGGGCCGCAACTTCACCGAAGCACTGCAGAAGGCACTGCGCTCCCTGGAACAGAAGGGCTCGCAGCTGGACTTCAGCAGCGTCCCGGAATGGGAAGTGGCCGAACTTATCGAAAAGGCCAAACGCCCCACCACCGAGCGCCTGCACCAGGTTCAGCGCGCCCTCCTGGGCGGCGCCACCGTGGAGCAGCTGTTCGAGGCCACCAAGATCGATCCCTGGTTCCTTGACCAGCTCCAGCTGCTCAACGAGATCTCCCACGAAATCCGCCAGGCCGGTGCACTTACAGCGGACATGCTCAAGCGTGCCAAGCGCCACGGGTTCTCGGACGAGCAGATCGGCGCCCTCACGCACAACCCTGAGGCAGTGGTCCGGGGCGTCCGCCAGGCCCTCGGCATCCGCCCCGTCTACAAGACCGTGGACACCTGCGCCGCCGAGTTCGCCGCTTACACGCCCTACCATTACTCTGCCTATGACGAGGAGGACGAGGTCGCGCTGCACTCCAAGCCGTCCATCCTGATCCTTGGCTCAGGCCCGAACCGCATCGGCCAGGGGATCGAGTTCGACTACTCCTGCGTCCACGCGTCCATGGCGCTCCGCAAGGCCGGCTATGAGACCGTCATGGTCAACTGCAACCCGGAAACCGTCTCCACCGACTACGACGTCTCCACCCGGCTGTACTTCGAGCCCCTGACGCTCGAGGACGTCCTCGAGGTCATCGCTGCCGAGGAGCGCACGGGCGGCGTCATGGGCGTGTTCGTCCAGCTCGGCGGCCAGACCCCGCTGAAGCTGGCGCAGCAGCTCGCCGACGCCGGCGTGCCCATCCTGGGTACCTCACCGGAGGCCATCGACCTCGCCGAGCACCGTGGCGCCTTCTCCCGCGTGCTGGACAAGGCCGGCCTGGTGGCGCCGAAGAACGGTACGGCCGTCTCCTTCGAGGACGCCAAGAAGATTGCCGACGAGATTGGCTACCCCGTCCTGGTCCGCCCGTCCTACGTGCTGGGCGGCCGGGGCATGGAAATCGTCTACGACGAGCCGAACCTCTCCCGCTACATCGCCAACGCCACCGAGATCACCCCGGACCACCCGGTTCTGATCGACCGATTCCTGGAGGACGCCGTCGAGATCGACGTCGATGCCCTCTTCGACGGCACCGACATGTACCTGGGCGGCATTATGGAACACATCGAGGAAGCCGGCATCCACTCCGGTGACTCCGCCTGCGTCCTGCCGCCCATCACCCTGGGCAGCAACGTCATCGAACGGGTCCGCGTGGCCACCCGCGCCATCGCCGAGGGCGTGGGCGTCCGGGGCCTGATCAACATCCAGTTCGCGCTGGCCTCGGACGTCCTGTACGTCCTGGAAGCCAACCCGCGCGCCTCCCGGACCGTGCCGTTCGTGTCCAAGGCCACCGGCGTCCAGATGGCCAAGGCCGCAGCGCTGATCGGCACCGGCGTGACCATCAACCAGCTGCGCAGTGCCTACAAGATGCTGCCCGAAACCGGCGACGGATCCACCCTCCCGCTGGACGCGCCCGTCGCCGTCAAGGAAGCCGTGCTGCCGTTCAGCCGGTTCCGGACGCTCGAGGGCAAGGTGGTGGACTCCCTGCTCGGTCCCGAGATGCGCTCCACCGGTGAAGTCATGGGCATCGACAAGCACTTCGACACCGCGTTCGCCAAGAGCCAGGCGGGCGCCAACAACGCGCTGCCCACCGAAGGCAAGGTCTTCGTGTCCGTGGCCAACCGGGACAAGCGCTCGGTGATCATGGGCGTCAAGCGCCTTTCGGACCTCGGTTTCGAGATTGTCTCCACCGGCGGCACCGCCGATGTCCTGCGCCGCAACGGCATCCAGGCCACCCCGGTACGCAAGGTGGCCGAGGGCAGCAGCGCTGAAGGGGAAGGCACCATTGCCGACCTCATCGTCGCGGGAGAAATCGACATGGTCTTCAACACCCCGTCCGGCGGCGAAGCCCGCAGCGACGGCTACGAACTGCGCGCCGCGGCCACGTCCATCGGCATTCCGTGCATCACCACGGTGGCGGAGTTCAACGCCGCCGTCCAGGCCATCGAAGCCATGCGCACCTACGAGTGGTCCGTCACCAGCTTGCAGGAGCACGCAGCCGCCCTTGCCGAGTCGCAGCAGAAGGCGGCCCTGCAGCATGCCTGAGCAGGTACCGGGCGCCGGCCGGGAGTCCTTTGGCTCCCGGCTGGGCGCCGCTATGGCATCCCGCGGTCCGCTTTGCGTGGGCATCGACCCGCACCCGGCGCTGCTGGAAAGCTGGGGCCTGGACGACGACGCCGCGGGGCTGAGGCGGTTTTCGCTGACGGTCCTTGAGGCCGTGGCTCCGCTCGCTGCCGCGGTGAAGCCCCAGGTGGCGCTGTACGAACGGCACGGATCAGCCGGCATTGCCGTGCTGGAAGAGGTCCTGGCCGGGGCCCGCGAGCAGTCGGTGCTCAGCATCGCCGATGCCAAGCGCGGGGACATCGGTTCCACCATGGCTGCCTACGCCGATGCCTGGCTCCGTGACGGCTCCCCGCTCGCGGCGGACTCGGTCACCCTTAGCCCCTACCTCGGGTTCGAGTCCTTGCGGCCGGCACTGGACCTTGCCGCGGACACAGGCCGGGGCGTGTTCGTCCTTGCCCTGACGTCCAACCCGGAAGGCGCCTCCGTCCAGCACGTTGGCGGCAGCGATTCGGTAGCCCGCCGGATCACCACCGCTGCAGCCACGGAGAACGCCCGCTACGCAGGAAGCCTTGGGTCCGTAGGCCTGGTGGTGGGCGCCACCGTTGGCACGGCCCTGACGGACCTCGACCTGGACCTCGCAGCAGTCCGCGGCCCCATCCTGGCGCCAGGCCTCGGCGCCCAGGGAGCTACCCCTGCCGATCTCCGGGCCACGTTCGGCGCCGCGTACCCGCTGGTCCTGGGAACCTCCAGCCGGGACATCCTCTCCGCAGGGCCCCGGCCGGGCGGATTGCGGGAAGCTGCGCAGCGCACCTTGGACGGGCTGCGGGGACAATAGGCCGCCAATTCCCCGGATGCATTGCTTCAGGCTGCACCAAAGGGTATTTTCAGGACAGGTCCAAGGGCGGCCGCCCTTGGATGAAATCCGCCGACTCCGGGGGTGTCCGTGATGGTCCTGCGACCTTTATCTGCGACTGAACGAGCCGAGGCCCTGGGCAAGGCGGCGGCGGCAAGGGCCACCCGGGCGGCGGCCAAGGAAAGCCTTCGAAACGGGCACAGGTCTGCGGCGGACATCATTGGCTCAGCCATTGAGGACGACGCCCTGGCCCGGATGAAGGTGTCCGAACTCCTCGAAGCCCTTCCCGGCATCGGGAAGGTCCGGGCCGCGGCCATCATGCAGCAGTTGGGCATTGCGGCATCCCGGCGGGTCCGCGGGCTGGGCGTCCACCAGCGGCGGGCGCTGGTAGATTTTATAGACGAGCATTAGCGCAGGCCGGCCGCCCGCGCTTCCCCACCTCCAGCAAAAGGAATACGTGAGCAAGAAACCCGGACTGACAGTCCTCGCAGGTCCGACGGCTGTTGGCAAAGGCACCGTGTCCACCTACATCCGGGACAACTACCCCGAAGTCTGGCTTTCCGTCTCGGCCACCACCCGCGCCCCCCGGCCCGGGAAGAGGATGGCGTCCACTACTTCTTCAAGTCCAAGGAAGAGTTCGAGCAGCTCATCGCCGACGGTGAACTTCTGGAATGGGCAGTGGTCCACGGCCAGAACACCTACGGCACGTTGAAGAGCACCGTGAACCGGGCGATCGCTGAGGGCCGCTCAGTCCTGCTGGAGATCGACCTGCAGGGCGCCCGCCAGGTCAAGGCAGCGGTCCCGGACGCTCAGTTCGTCTTCCTGGCCCCGCCGACGTGGGACGAGATGGTCCGGCGGCTGGTGGGCCGGGGGACCGAAACCCCCGAGGAACAGCAGCGCCGGCTGGAAACCGCTAAACTGGAACTTGCTGCTGAACCGGAGTTCGACCACACCGTCATCAATGATGACGTCCGCCGGGCAGCGGACGAGCTTGTTTCACTCATGGGGCTGACCCCGCATCCACATCTGCCGGAACCGTCAGCCCGCTAGGAATTTGGAGAAATTCGTGTCTACGAACCTTGAAGGCATCATCAACCCGCCGATCGACGATCTGCTGAAGGTAGCGGATTCCAAGTACGGCCTGGTGATCTTCGGTGCCAAGCGTGCTCGTCAGATCAACGCCTACTACGCCCAGCTGCACGAGGGCCTGTTCGAGTACGTCGGCCCCCTGGTCGATACCAAGCTGAACGAGAAGTCGCTCTCGATCGCCCTGCGCGAGATCAACGAAGGCAAGCTGGTTTCCACGCCGATCGAAGCCGCAGAGTAGTCCTGCAGCCGAACTGACTTGCTGTTGACGGAGGTCACGTGCGCATAGTCCTCGGAGTCGGGGGAGGGATTGCCGCCTACAAGGTGGCGTCGCTCCTCCGGCTTTTTATTGAAGCCGGCCATGACGTCACGGTGATTCCCACCGAGGCGTCCACCCGGTTCGTCGGTACCGCCACCTGGGAGGCGCTGTCCGGCAACCCGGTCAGCAACAGCGTTTTCGATGACGTGCACCTGGTCAACCACGTACGGCTGGGCCACGAGGCCGACCTTGTGGTCGTCGCACCCGCCACGGCCGACCTCCTGGCCAAGGCAGCCACCGGCCAGGCCGGCGACCTCCTGACCAACACGCTGCTCATGGCGCACGGCCCGGTGCTCTTCGCCCCGGCCATGCACACGGAGATGTGGCAACATGCCGCCACCCGCGCCAATGTGGAGACTCTCCGCGGGCGTGGCGCTGCAGTCCTTGAGCCCGCCTCCGGAAGGCTGACAGGGGCAGACTCGGGACCGGGTAGGCTCCCGGAACCCCAGGCCATTTTCGACGCCGCCATGGCGCTGGTGCAGGGCCGGTCCGATTACCAGCTTCCGCTGGCAGGACGCACCGTCACCATCAGCGCCGGCGGAACCCGGGAACCCCTGGACCCGGTCAGGTTCCTCGGCAACCGGTCCTCCGGCAAACAGGGCGTCGCGCTGGCCGTTGCCGCGCGGAATGCGGGGGCCACCGTGCGCTTGCTGGCAGCCCACATGGAGGTCCCGGCGCCGGCAGGGGTTGACGTGCAACGTGTGGAGACGGCCATGGAGCTCCGTGAGGCCGCACTCGCCGCAGCAGCCGATTCAGACGTCATCATCATGTCCGCTGCCGTGGCCGATTTCCGGCCCGCAGAGGTCTCGGACACCAAAATCAAGAAGCGTGACGACACCGCCGACCCCGTCATCACCCTGGTCCGCAACCCGGACATCCTGCAGGAACTGGTGGAGCAACGCAACGCATCCCGTGCCGGAAGCGGGCAGCTCGTCATCGGTTTCGCTGCCGAAACAGGAGACAGCCAGGGCGACGTCCTGGCCTACGCGCAAGCCAAACTGCAGCGCAAGGGCTGCGACCTGCTGGTGGTCAACCATGTGGGCATGGACAAGGTGTTCGGACAGGACTCCAACGCGGTGGTCATCCTCTCCCGGGCCGGCTCCGAACCACAGGAGGCGTCCGGGACCAAAACCGAGGTTTCGGAAGCCATCATCAGGCGCATCAGCTTTGAACTGAACCACGTTTCACCCCGCGCCTGAAGTGTTTCAGGCCACGTTTGCTTAGCACGGGGACATCTCCCGCCTGGCAACCAACACCAACCAGTAAGGTAGTTGAGTGACTTTACCGCTGCACCTTCCCCAGGCCCACGGGGCCACGCCCGCCGCGCTCCGGCTCTTCACGTCCGAGTCGGTCACAGAGGGCCATCCGGACAAGATCTGCGACCAGATCAGCGACGCCATCCTGGACGCGCTGCTGGCAGCGGACCCCGAGTCGCGCGTGGCCGTGGAAACCATGGCCACCACGGGCCTGGTGCACGTGGCAGGCGAAGTCACCACCGACGCCTACGTCGAGATCCCGCAGATCGTCCGTGAGACCATCCTGGGAATCGGCTACGATTCCTCGGCCAACGGCTTCGACGGCGCCCGGTGCGGCGTCTCCGTCTCCATCGGACAGCAGTCCAACGACATTGCCGGCGGTGTGTTCAACTCACTCGAGGCGCGCGAGGGCCGCCAGGAGGACGATTACGACCTCCAGGGCGCAGGGGACCAGGGCCTGATGTTCGGCTACGCCAGCGACGAGACCCCTTCCTACATGCCGACGCCGATCTGGCTCGCCCACCGGCTGTCCGAACGACTCACCGAGGTCCGCAAGACGGGCCAGCTGGCCTACCTCCGCCCGGACGGCAAGACCCAGGTGACCGTCGGCTACGACAAAGACGTCCCCGTCTCCGTGGAGACAGTAGTGATCTCCAGCCAGCACGCCGACGGCGCAAGCCTCGAGCAGCTCCGCGCGGACCTCGCCGCCATCGTGATCGAACCTGTGCTTGCCGGCGCCAACCTGGACCTCTCGCGCACCGCGAACATCCTCAACCCTGCCGGTGAGTTCGTTATCGGCGGACCGGTTGGGGACGCCGGACTCACCGGCCGCAAAATCATTGTGGACACCTACGGCGGCATGGCCCGCCACGGCGGTGGCGCCTTCTCCGGCAAGGACCCGTCCAAGGTGGACCGCTCTGCTGCCTACGCCATGCGCTGGGTGGCCAAGAACGTGGTGGCCGCAGGACTGGCCAAGCGCGCCGAGATCCAGATCGCGTATGCGATTGGCCAGGCCCGGCCCGTGGGAACGTACGTGGAGACGTTCGGCACCGAGACCGTGGACCCGGCCAGGATCAGCGCCGCCATCGCCGAGATCTTCGACCTGCGCCCGCGCGCCATCATTGACGCCCTTGACCTGAAGCGGCCCATCTACGCAAAGACCGCCGCGCACGGGCACTTCGGCCGCGACGATCCTGACTTCACCTGGGAACGCCTGGACCGGGTTGATGACCTGAAGGCATTCTTCAACGCCTGACAGTCCCCGTGAGGCGTCCGGAAGACCAATGTCAGTGCCCGGTGCTTGGCTGTCCTTGTCCAACCCGGTACCTGAACGGAGGTAACCGCCATGGTTGCTGACAGTTCCGTCCAGCCATCGTTGCTGCAGGGATTTCCGGTTCGGACTCCGTCCGCCGGAGCCATGGCAGCACAGCTGCCGGTGGCGCGGGTCCTCGTGGAGTCCTCCCTCCCGCACCTGGACCGGCCTTTCGACTACGCCGTCCCGGCCTCCCTTGACCGGGAGGCCCGGCCCGGGGTGCGGGTCAAGGTCAAGTTCAACGGCCAGGACCTCAACGGCTTCCTCCTCGAACGGGTGGCGGAGTCCGACGCCGGACATGCCCTGGTGCCCCTGGCCAAGGTCGTTTCACCGGTTCCGGTCCTCACGCCCGCCGTCCGGGACCTGGCCACCGCAGTCGCCGCCCGGTACGCCGGTACTGTCAGCGATGTCCTCCGACTCGCCGTTCCACCCCGCGTCGCCAGGCTGGAGAAGGATTACCCGGGCGCCTACGCGAAAGCGGAAGCCGGAACCACTCCCGCCGCCGGCCCCTCAGCCTGGGCGGACTACCGCACCGGTGCGGCCTTCCTGCGGCACCTGGCCGCCGGTGGAGCGCCGCGCGCGGTGGTCAACCCGCTCCAGGGCTACGGACACGCCGGGTGGCCGCACCTCCTCGCCGAAGCCGCTGCCGCCGCCTACACGTCGGGCCGCGGCGCCCTGCTGGTGGTGCCGGACTACCGCGACCTTGACCGCCTCGAGGCAGCACTCAAGGATGTGCTGCCGGATGACGCCGTGGCACGGCTCACCGCAGACGACGGCCCCACGCCCCGGTACCGCAACTACCTTCGCCTGCTGGCCGGCACCGCCAAAGTGGCCATCGGCACCCGGTCTGCCGCCTTCGCACCGGTACCGGACCTCGGCCTGGTCGCCTGCTGGGACGACGGGGACGACCTCCACATCGAGCAACGCGCACCCTACCCGCACGCCCGGGAAGTCCTGCTCCTGCGGGCGGAACAGGAAGGCGCCGCCTGCCTCCTGGCCGGGCACTCGCGCAGCACGGAGGTCCAGCGGCTGGTGGAGTCCGGGTGGGCCATCCCCGTGAGCACCCCGCGTAACACCCTGCGGGCCACCGTTCCGCGGGTCGTCAGCACCGCCGACACCTTCGAGCAGGCCCGCGACCCGCTCGCGACGGTCGCCCGGCTTCCGCACGCGGCCTGGCAGGCCGCCAAGGAAGGCCTGGAGCGCGGACCTGTCCTGGTGCAGGTGGCCAGGTCCGGCTACGCGCCGTCACTGGTCTGCGAAACGTGCCGCGAGCCGGCACGCTGCGGAACCTGCCAGGGGCCGTTGGCGCTGGCAGGCACGTCGGCGCTTCCCCAGTGCCGCTGGTGTTCGACGCCGGCACCGGACTGGAGCTGCACCCACTGCGGCGGCCGGCGGCTCCGGAAAGGGGCCACCGGGGTCCTGCGTACTGCGGAGGAGCTGGGGAGGGCTTTTCCCGGCAAAACCGTCGTTACCTCCTCCGGTGACCAGGTAAAGGCCAGGGTGGGGGAGGCAAAGGCCCTGGTGGTGGCCACGGTGGGGGCGGAGCCGGTCGCGGCCGGCGGCTATGCAGCGGCCCTGCTCCTGGACGGCGACTCCCTGCTGCGGCGGGAAACCCTCCGCGCCGGCGAGGACACGGTCAGGCGGTGGCTGAACGCCGCGGCACTGGTGCGCCCTGCCCCGGACGGCGGACTGGTGGTGGTGACGGCCACGGACACCGCTGCCACAGGCGCCCTGCTCCGTTGGGATCCTGCCGGCTATGCCCAGCGGGAGCTGGCCCTGAGGATGGAACTCCAGTTGCCCCCGGCGGTCCGGATCGCATCTGTCACCGGGCCGCGACCCGCCGTCGAACACTTCACGGCCGCCGTGGAGGCCGGGCTCGGCAGCGCCGGAATAACGGTGCGCACCGCAGGCCCGGCGCCGCTGGTGCTGACCGCTCCGCCGTCCGGGAGGCGCTCGGCCGAGGACGTCCGGACCCTGCTGTTCTTCCCGTATGGCCAGGCGGCCGCCGTCGTCCGTGTCCTGCGGGCCACCCGGGCGGCCGCGGCCGCCAAGCGGACCGTGGAGCCGGTACAGTTGCGCCTGGACGGCGTGGACGTCCTGTAACGGGTTGGCAGCACGGTGCTTGTTGCCGCGCCTGCGTCACCGGACTGGAGACGCGCTCAGCGCCGCCTGTTCGCCACCACTTCGTGTGCCGCATCCACCAGTTGCCTCGCCGATTCGTCCCAGCTGAATTCGGCGGCCCGCGCCACGGAACGCCGGGACATGTCCTGCCAATGCCCGTCATCCTGCAGCTGCGCCACCGCGTGCGCGAACTGTTCGGGGGAGCCCGGGTCCACGTACAGGGCTGCGTCCGCGCCCACCTCGCGGAAGATCGGGATGTCGCTGGCGATCACCGGCGTCCCCACGGCCATGGCTTCCACCAAGGGGAGCCCGTAGCCCTCGGCCCTGGACAGGCTTACCAGTGCGGTGGCCCGCCGCAGCAGCCCGTCATATTCCTCGTCGGTGACGCCGTTGTGGAACATCACGGCGGCGCCCGGCGGCACCAGGCCTTCGAGTTCCGCCCGCCGTTGTGGACTGATCCGGCTCAGCAGGTGCAGGGTGTAGCCGGGCAGCCCGGACATGCCGGCCACCATGGTTTCCACGTTCTTGTAGGGCATGAACGAGCCCATGTAGATGAGCGTCTTGTCCGCGCCATCACCCGGGGTGCGGTGGACCTGGGCCGGCTGGGGGGCGTTGGCGATGATGCGCACCGGCCGGCGGGTGAGGCGGTACTTGGCGATGAGCGCCTCCGTGGTCCGGCTGATGGTGGCCACCGTGTCGGCCCGGTTCAGCAGCAGCCGCTGGGGCCAGAACGCCTTGTGGTAGAGGCGCCAGAGCAGCCTGACCGGGGCCGGCAGGAATCCCGGGGAGCGGGGTGCTCGTAGTAGATGAGGTCGTGCAGCGTCAGGATCAGGCCGTACTTCCTGCCCCAGGTGCCCATGGTCTGCATGGGGCACACCACCACATCGGCGCCGAGGCCGTTGACCTTGCGGGCCACGAACAGCTCCAGCGGTGAGAGCGGACTGTTGATCAGCGTGTACGGAACATCCGGCAGGAGGGCGAGCTGGCGGACGTCGGAGACCAGCATGGAGACGTCTGCGATTTTCGCCGTGGCGGCGATCAGGCTGGCCCCGTAGCGGCTGATGCCGTCATGGTGGCCGGTGCGGGTAAAGCGGGCGTCGATAACTATCTTCACGCGGGATGATCCTTCAGGAAGCTGCGGATGTGGCGGGCGGCGGGCTCCGGCGTTTCGTAGTGGATCAGGTGTCCGACGCCGGGAATCACCTTCAGCTCCCCGTCCGGCAGCAGTGCCAGGAGGCGCTGCTGGCTGGGAAGCGTGGCTATTTCGTCCCTTTCGCCGGCCACCAGCAGCACGGGGAGCTCCAGCCGGCCGGCCACCTGGGCCACGTGGTTGCTGACCGACGCCGTGAAGGACTCCAGCAGGCTGTCGCGGTCGGCGAAGGAACTGAAGTACGCGTGGTGCTGGCCGTGGATGAATGCCCGCAGTTCCTTGTCGCGTGTCTTGGCCATGGTCTCGCTCATGACGCGCACAATCAGCCGGTTGCGCAACAGGGCCAGCCCCGGTTTGCGGGGGAGCCTTGCCGCCAGCCGGTAGTACAGGACTGCCAGCCGCGTCATCACGCCTTTGGGCCCCTCCAGCGCCGGGGCAGCAATGGGGTTGATGAGGATCAGGGGACGGACTGCGCCGGGGTGGCCGGCCACAAAGTGCGCTGCCACGATCGAACCGAAAGAGTGGCCCAGCAGGACGGTGTCCGGTCCCAGCCCGCGGGCCGCCATGAAGTCGCTGACGAACTGTCCGTAGCGTTCCACCGAATGCTCGTCCTGCCCGAAGGCGTCGGACCTGCCAAAGCCCGGCAGGTCGGGCATGATGATGCGCATGTCCGGCAGTTGGTCCGCGACGCGCAGGAGCCCGTGATGGTCGCCCCGGAAACCGTGGATCACCAGGATGGTGCGGGTTTCCGGTGTTTCCTCCAGCGGCTCGTAGGTCCAGAACGCCACGCTGCCGCCGTCGAGGGTTACGGTGCCGGCCGAAGTCCGCGCTGCCAGTGCGGCACTCACGTATGCCGGCGCAGGGGAGGTCCCCGGGTTCACGGTATCCATGCCCGCGCCTAGTTGACGTTGTCCGGATGCGAACCGGTGCGCTGCCCGCGGTCCAACGCAGTAATCGCGGCCAGGTCCCGTTCGGAAAGCTCGAACCCGAAGACGTCCAGGTTCTCCCGGATGCGGGCCTCCGAACTTGCCTTGGGGATGGCGACGTTGCCCAGCTGCATGTGCCAGCGCAGGATTACCTGCGCCGGGGTCCTTCCGTGCTCGGCGGCGCAGGCTTCGATGACCGGATCCGCAAGCACCTGGCCGCGGCCCAGCGGGCTCCATGCTTCGGTCCGGATACCCAGGTCAGCGTGCTTGCTGCGCAGTTCTTCCTGCTGCAGCCAGGGGTGCAGTTCGATCTGGTTCACGGCAGGAACCACTTCGGCGCTTTGCAGGAGCCGGTCAAGGTGGGCGGGCTGGAAGTTGCTGACGCCAATGGCGCGGACGCGGCCTTCGCGGTAGAGGGTCTCCAGTGCGCGGTACGTTTCCGGGAACAGCCCGCGCCGCGGGCATGGCCAATGGATCAGGTACATGTCAACGTAGTCCAGCCCCAGGTTGACCATGGAGTCGTCGAAAGCACGCAGCGTGGAGTCGTAGCCGTGATGGTCGTTCCATACCTTGGTGGTGATGAAAACGTCCTCCCGGGTCAGGGAAGGGGACAGCTCCCCGGACCCGCCGCTTCCGGTTCCGTCGCCAAGCTGGGAACTGATGCCACGCGCGACGCCGGTCTCGTTTCCGTACATGGCCGCGGTGTCGAAGTGGCGGTAGCCTGCCGCGAGCGCCGTGGCCACCAGGCCTTCTGCGTCCGCCGCCGGCACCTTATACAGCCCAAAGCCAAGCTGGTCGATCAGCACGCCGTTGTTCAGGCTGAGCCGGGGTGAGGTTCTCATGGAAACGACTCTACCCACTTCAGCTTGTCAGGCCCTCGTAATCGACCAGCCGGCGGGCGGTGGCTTCGTCCAGGATCAGGTCCGTGGCCAGCCTCGCGGCCAAGGCCCCGCGGAGGCCGTTGATCTTGGAGACACCTGAGACCACGCAGATCCTCCGGCGCACCTGGCGCAACTGGGCAAGTGCCGGCCCGGTGGAGCGTTCGTTCAGGACGATCCCGTTGGAGGAACCGTCGGCCCGGAAGAACACGGTGGCTACGTCGCCCACCACGTCCGAGTTGGCCAGCGCGTTCAGGTCCTCCTCGTCGAGGTATCCGCCCGCGTAGACGTGGCTGGGGTAGTCGGCGTGCACCGAACCGACACCGAAGATGGCAATGCTCATCTTGGCCTGGAGTTCCAGTACGCGCTGCACGCTGCGTTCATTCCACATGGCCGTCTTGGTGGCGGCGTGGTCGAAGAATGCCGGGACGGGAAACTGCTCCACCCGTGCGCCGTAGGCGCTGCCAAACCTTCGCATGATGTCACTGGCGTAGGTAATGCCCGTGGTGTGCATGTTTCCTGCGCCGTTGAGCTGGACGATAACGCTGTCGTGGGTGATCTTCCGGGTGAGGTGCCGGCTGACCGCGCTGAGGGTGGATCCCCAGGCAACGCCGATGATGGCATTGGAGTCCACCAGGGGACCGATGGTGCGTGCGGCCTGCATGGCCACGCGGTCCAGGGTTTCGGCTTCGTTGAGCGTCCCCAGGACCGGTACAACGTGCACGTCAAGGTTGTACCTGCGCCGGATCATGCCTTCCAACTCCGGGCCGGTATCGAGCGGATTGCGGATCTGGATCTGCACCAGCCCCGATTCCCTGGCGGCGGACAGGAGGCGTGAAACGGTGGACCGGGAGGTACGCAGTTCGCGTGCGATCGCATCCATGGTGAGGTCCTGCAGATAGTACATTTGTGCAGCTCGGAGGGCATCTGCGTCCCTGGAGAGAGTCATCTCATTTCCCATCTGCACGTTTGTGCATAGTGCTTGACTCCATTTTCCATATCTCCAAAGAATAGAGCAGAACGGCGGCACGCTACGGTGGCAGCCGCATCACTCAAAGCCCCAAGGGAGTTTGTTTTGGGACCCAAGGAACCAACTGTCCAACTGTCTGCCGGCGTGCCCCGGTCCGGAGCCGAACGCTCATCGGTACACAGCCTCCGGCGCAGGCCACACGCCAAAGTGCTCGTGGTGGGCGGCGGCATCAATGGGGTAGGCACGTTCCGTGACTTGGCTTTGCAGGGCGTCGACGTCGCACTCGTGGAGCGCGGAGATTACTGCCAGGGGGCCAGCGGCGCATCATCGCACATGATCCACGGCGGCATTCGCTACCTCGAAAACGGCGAGTTCCGCCTGGTGCGTGAATCCGTGGTGGAACGCAACCGGCTGCTCAAGATCGCGCCGCACTACGTCAAGCCGCTGCAGACCACCATTCCCATCTTCAGCACGTTCTCCGGTATCCTCTCGGCGCCTTTACGCTTCCTGACCCACAAGCAGCAGGGCAAGCCGAAGGAGCGCGGTGCGTTCCTTATCAAGGCCGGGCTGAGCCTTTACGACTCGTTCTCCCGAGACGGCGGGACCGTGCCGCGGCACCAGTTCCGGACGCACAAGGCCGCCCTCAAGGAACTGCCTGCCCTCCGCCCGGACGTCAAATACACTGCCACGTACTTCGATGCCTCCGTGCACAACCCGGAGCGACTCACCCTCGACGTCCTGCAGGACGGTGAGAAGGCCGGCCGCCCCGCGGGGACGGAGCAGGCCCACAACGCACAGGGCAACACGGCGCGTGCCAGCAACTACCTGTCCCTGCAGTCCATGTCTCCGGCCCCCAACCCCGGAACCGGGCGGGGCAGCACCGTCCGGCTCCGTGACGAACTCACCGGCGAGGAATTCGATTTCACGGCAGACGTCATCGTGAACACCACCGGCGCGTGGGTGGACCTTACCAACGGCGCCATGGGTGCCGCGTCATCCTTCATGGGCGGCACCAAGGGCTCGCACATCGTGCTTGACCACCCGGGCCTCCTTGCCGCGTGCCGCGGCCGCGAAATCTTCTTTGAGCACACCGACGGCCGGATCGTCCTGATCTACCCGATGGGTGACCGGGTCCTGGTGGGCACCACCGACGTCGACGCCGACATGTCCGAGGACGCCATCTGCACCGACGAGGAGATCGCGTACTTCTTCGACCTGATCGGGCACGTATTCCCCTCGGTCGACGTGACACCTGAGCACATCGTGTACACGTTCTCCGGCGTCCGCCCACTGCCAAGCCATGACGCCACCCAGCCCGGCTTCGTCTCCCGCGACTACCGCATCGAACGCCGCACCTCCGGACACGACGCGGACTCCGCCGTCGTCCTGAGCCTGGTGGGCGGCAAGTGGACAACGTTCCGCGCCCTCGCGGAGCACCTCGCCAACGACGTCCTCGCCGAACTCGGCATGCAGCGCAAGGTTTCCACCGCGCAGCTGCCCATCGGCGGCGGCGCCGGGTTCCCCGCTGACGAGAACGGCGTCCAGCAGTGGATCAAGGCACACATGTCCGCCGGCCGGGACGCGGACCGCACGGCGGGCCTGCTGACCCGCTACGGAACCCGGGCCGAAGAAGTGATCGGGTACCTCGACGCCGCCCCTGACCAGGCGCTGCGTTCCACCCGTGAGCTCAGCGTCCGGGAACTGGAATTCATGGCGGCACACGAACAGGTGGGCCATCTGGTGGATGTCCTGATCCGGCGCACCTCCCTGGCTTTCCGGGGACTCGTCACCGGTGAGCTGCTCAACGAGGTCGCCGAGGTGCTCTCCGGACCGCTCAAATGGGACGCTGCAACGCGCACCGCAGAAATCAAGCACGCCCAGGACGTGCTGCAGCGTTTCCACCGGGTGGAAACGCACAGCCTGGTCTCCTGAGGCCGGGCGGGGCCGGGGGCGTGAGTCACCCCGGCCCGACGGCCCTCCACCCGCGGAGGGCCGACAACTAAAAACAGAAGGAGTCAAAGATGTCTCTAGGAATAGTCTTCCTCTCCGAAGTCTTTGGTACCGGCATGCTGACCCTCTTGGGTTGTGGTGTCGTTGCCAACGTGGCTTTGCGGGGGACAAAAGGCAACAACGGCGGGTTCCTCATGGTCACATGGGGGTGGGGAATCGCCGTCTTCGCGGGTGTCTTCGTTGCCGCCAAGTCAGGCGCGCACCTGAACCCCGCCGTCACACTCGGCCTGCTGCTCAACGGCAAGGCCGAGTACGCCCCGGGAGTCACCGTGGATATCGCGTCCACCCTGACCTACTTCGCCGGCGAAATGGTGGGCGCGTTCCTCGGCGCCGTGGTCTGCTGGCTGGCATACAAGCAGCACTTCGACGACGAACCCGAGCCCGCCGGCAAGCTCGGCGTTTTCTCCACCGGACCGGCCATCCGGTCCACGCCCTGGAACGTCATCACCGAAGTCATCGGCACCTTCGTGCTGGTGCTGGTCATCCTCACCCTCGGCGGGACCCCCTCCGGGCTCGGTCCGCTCGCCGTTGCCCTGCTGGTCGTAGGCATCGGCGTGTCCCTCGGCGGCCCCACCGGCTACGCCATCAACCCCGCCCGCGACCTCGGACCCCGCATCGCCCACGCAGTTCTTCCCATCAAGGGCAAGGGCTCCAGCGACTGGGCCTACTCGTGGGTGCCCGTCGTCGGACCGTTGATCGGCGGCGCACTCGGTGGCCTCGTGGCCCGCGTTGTCCCCATCATCGTCACCGCAGCATCCTGAACCCACACGACAAATCAACAAACCGGACAAGGACGTCATCATGAACCAGTACGTAATCGCCATCGACCAGGGCACCACCAGCACCCGCGCCATCATCTTCGACCACAGCGGCGCCATTGTCTCCTCCGGCCAGATGGAACACGAACAGATCTTCCCGCAAGCCGGCTGGGTGGAGCACGACGCCACGGAAATCTGGAACAACACCCGTGAGGTCATCGGCTCCGCGCTGTCCAAGGCGAACCTGACGCGGCACGATATCGCCGCCGTCGGCATCACCAACCAGCGCGAAACCGCCGTGGTGTGGGACAAGACCACCGGCAAGCCGGTCTACAACGCCATCGTGTGGCAGGACACCCGGACCCAGGACATCGTCGATGAACTGTCCAAGGACGGCGGCGGGGACCGCTTCAAGCAGAAAGTCGGGCTGCCGCTGGCAACCTACTTCTCCGGGACCAAGATCAAATGGATCCTGGACAACGTCGACGGCGCCCGCGAAAAGGCAGAGGCCGGCGACCTGGTGTTCGGCAACACCGATGCCTGGGTCCTCTGGAACCTGACCGGCGGCGTTGACGGCGGCGTCCACGTCACCGATGTCACCAACGCATCGCGCACGCTGTTCATGGACCTGGAGACCCTCCAGTGGGATGACGAGATCCTGGGCATCTTCGGTGTGCCGCGCAGCATGATGCCGGAAATCAAGTCCTCCTCTGAGGTCTACGGCGAGGTCCACGGATCCCAACTGCTCCGCGAGACACCCGTGGCAGGTATCCTGGGCGACCAGCAGGCGGCCACCTTCGGACAGGCAGCCTTCGACACCGGCGAAGCCAAGAACACCTACGGCACCGGCTGCTTCCTGATCTTCAACACCGGCGAGGAGATCGTCCACTCGAAGAACGGGCTCCTGACCACCGTTGGCTATAAGCTCGGCGACGCCAAGCCGCACTACGCCCTTGAAGGATCCATCGCCGTCACGGGCTCCCTGATCCAGTGGCTGCGGGACAACCTGGGCATGATCAGCAGCGCACCGGAGGTGGAGACCCTGGCAGCGGCCGTCAAGGACAACGGCGGCGTGTACATCGTCCCCGCGTTTTCCGGCCTCTTCGCTCCCTACTGGCGCTCGGACGCCCGTGGTGCGATCGTCGGCCTGACCCGCTTCGTCAACAAGAACCACATCGCCCGGGCAGCCCTGGAAGCCACCGCGTTCCAGACCCGCGAGGTGCTGGACGCCGTCAACGCGGACTCCGGAGTTCCGCTGAGCGAGCTGAAGGTCGACGGCGGCATGGTCGCCAACGATGCCCTCATGCAGTTCCAGGCGGACATCCTGGGCGTTCCGGTGATCCGGCCCAAGGTCGTGGAAACCACGGCGCTGGGCGCCGCCTACGCGGCCGGCCTTGCCGTCGGCTTCTGGAAGGACCTGGGCGAGCTGTCCGCGAACTGGTCAGAGGACAAGCGGTGGGAGCCGCAGATGGACAAGGCGGAGCAGGAGCGCCAGCTGCGCCTCTGGAAGAAGGCCGTGACCAAGTCCATGGACTGGGTCGACGAGGACGTGCGGTAGCGTCCTTCGGTTTTTTGGGCCGCCCTGCCGATATCCGGCGGGGCGGCCCTTCCATGTCCGGCCCCAGCCAGGGGTGGGCGAGGGGAAGCGCTTTCAGGGCGTGGGGCGCAGCGGCAAGTCCTCGGTGGCCGGTCCCTGGATGACCGCGCCGTCCACGGTGAAGCGGGAACCGTGGCAAGGGCAATCTTCCCGGTTGAAGCCGACGGTGCAGCCCAGATGGGTGCAGGTTGCGGACACCGCGTGAAGCTCACCGGCCTGGCCGCGGTAGTAGGCCGTGCTGGTCCCGGCCGTGTCAATCACCTTGCCGGCCCCGGGGCCAAGGTCCGCCACCTGCCGTGCAACGTCGTCCGGGCCGGCCTCCTGCCCGTCCGGGCTTCCACCGGCCTTTGCTTGGCCGTCCCCTGCCGCCCTGGTCCCGGGGTGCAACGGTGCACGGTTGCTGTCAAACAGCGCAGCCCAATCGTTGGGGGTGCCATTGAGCAGGTCCGTGAGCATCAGCGCGGCGGCGGTACCGTTGGTCAGCCCCCACTTGCGCAGGCCTGTGATGACGAAGGCATGCCGGCTGTCCGGAGTCAGCGGCCCGACGTAGGGCAACCCGTCCCGGGGTACGGCGTCTTGGGTGGACCAGCGGTAGGCAACGGGCCCGGCTCCGAAGCGGCTTTGGGCATAGCCGGTGAGGCTCGCGTACCGCTGCCCCGGATCCACGTGTTCGGCGGCAGGGTGGCCCTCGCCGCCGGCCAGCAGGTACGTCACGCCGTTCAGCCGGACAGTGAGCAACGACCGCATGGGTTCATCGGCGCTGATGAACGTAGCGTCCAGGGGAGGACCGTCCATCACCGCGGCAACGATGTAGGAGCGGTGCGGCGGGCACAGTGCCTCCAACCTGCCATGGTCTCCGAAAGGGACGTTCGTGGCCACAATCGCGTCAGCGGCCAGCACGGTGCCGTAGTTGGCGGTGACTTTCACCTGTGGGCCGTCTTGCAGGGCAACGGCCCGGGTTCCCTCGAAAACGAAGCTGCCCTCTCCGTCCACTCGTGCGGCCAGCCCCTGAAGGTACTCCACCGCGTGGATTTGGGCCTGGCCGTCAAAACGGACAGCGCCCGCCACGGGAAAAGGCAGGGGTACCTCGGCCGTGAATGAGGCGGGAAGTCCAAGCCTGGCGGCCAGTTCGGCTTCGGCGCGCACCTGTGGGAGGGTGTCCTTACTCCCGGCGAAGGTGAAGTTGGCAACCCTCCGGAAGCCGCAGGAGATGTCCTCCGGCGCCACCAGATGGGCGATGTGTTCCACGGCAGCCTGGTTTGCCGTGCCGTAGACCCCTGCTGCGAAGGCGCCGTGACTGTGTTCCAATGCCGTATACGCCAAGCGGTGAAGGGACGTCACCTTGCCGGTGGTATGCCCGGTGACCCCTGTGCCGATCCTGGCGGCTTCAAGAACTGCTACCGAGCGGCCCGAGCGTTTGAGGGCCAGCGCTGCCGTCAGTCCGGCGACCCCGCCCCCGATTACTGCCACGTCCACCTCAACTGTGCCGCGCAGGTCAGGGAAACGGGTTGTTCCGGCGCTTGCCAGCCACAGCGAGAGCGGCGCCCCTTGGGCGGAGCCGGTGGTGGTTGCATCAGCCACCGCGTACCACCTCCCAACGTTTTGGGATGATCATGCGCGCTTGGCCCGGGCAATGCAACGAGTCCTGGCTCCGGGGCTGCGGCAGGCGGCGAACCTGTGCGCTAAAGTAGATCCATGCGTGCGATCCTTCTGCTTAGTTAGCCGCCGGCTGTCCCAGACGTGACAGCTGAGCGGCAGCCCCTCCAATGGTGAGGGGCTTTTGTGTGTCCGGGGCATGCGGGCCGTCAGCAGGAGGATCAGGCCGTTATGGCAGCACCGATGCCGTAACAGAACAGAAAAGGGCAGCAGTGGGCGTTCAGCCGGAGACAGAGACCGGAACAACAACAGTATCGGCAGAGCCTGAAGAGGGCACCTACAGTTTCACCGCCATGGAGGCCAAATGGCCCCAGGTGTGGGAGGACCTCAAGGTCTTCACCCCGGTGGACGACGGGTCCAGGAAACGCCGCTACGTGCTTGACATGTTCCCGTACCCCTCGGGCGACCTGCACATGGGACACGCCGAAGCGTTTGCCATGGGCGATGTCGTGGCCCGCTACCTCCGCCAAAAAGGCTATGACGTCCTGCATCCGATCGGGTGGGACTCCTTCGGCCTGCCCGCGGAAAACGCCGCCATCAAGCGCAACGCCCACCCCAGTGAGTGGACGTACGCCAACATCGACACCCAGGCAGCCTCGTTCAAGCGGTACGCGATCTCCGCCGACTGGTCGCGCCGCCTGCACACGTCCGACCCCGAGTATTACCGCTGGACGCAGTGGCTGTTCAAGCGCTTCTACGAGCGCGGCCTGGCCTACCGTAAAAACTCGCCGGTAAACTGGTGCCCGAAGGACCAGACCGTGCTGGCCAACGAACAGGTGGTCAACGGTGCCTGTGAGCGCTGCGGCACCACGGTCACCAAGAAGTCCTTGAACCAGTGGTACTTCAAGATCACCGATTACGCCGACCGGCTGCTGGACGACATGGACGAGCTCCGCGGGCACTGGCCCGAGCGCGTGCTGGCCATGCAGAAGAACTGGATCGGCCGGTCCGAGGGCGCCCACGTCACCTTCGTGGTAGAGGCCGACGGCGGCAAGCCCGCCAAGGACGTCACCGTCTTCACCACCCGCCCGGACACCCTGTACGGGGCAACCTTCTTCGTGGTGGCCGCTGACGCGCCGCTCGCCGTCGAACTCGTCACGGACGAACACGCCGCCGCCCTGGACGACTACCGGGAGAAGGTCAAGGCCCTCTCGGAAATCGAACGGCAGTCAACGGAACGGGAAAAAACCGGTGTCTTCACCGGACGGTACGCCATCAACCCGCTGAACGGGGAGAAACTCCCGGTGTGGGCCGCCGACTACGTGCTGGCCGACTACGGCACCGGCGCGATCATGGCCGTGCCCGCACACGACCAGCGCGACCTGGACTTCGCCAAGACCTTTGACCTGCCTGTCCGGGCGGTGCTGGACACCGGCGAGGAGGATCCGGCCGTGTCCGGCACGGCGACTGCCGGCGAGGGCACCCTGATCAATTCCGGGGCCCTGGACGGGCTGCCCAAGGCCGAGGCCATCCCGGCCGCGATCAAGATCCTCGAAGAGCAGGGCACCGGCGAGAAGTTCGTCAATTTCCGGCTCCGCGACTGGCTGCTGAGCCGCCAGCGCTTCTGGGGCACGCCGATTCCCATCATCCACTGCCCGTCCTGCGGGGAAGTGCCCGTACCGGACGAGCAGCTGCCGGTGACGCTGCCGTCCGACCTCCGCGGCGAGGACCTGTCCCCGAAGGGCACGTCACCGCTGGCGGCCGCCGAAGCGTGGGTCAATGTCGAGTGCCCGTCCTGCCACGGCCCGGCCAAGCGTGACACGGACACCATGGACACCTTCGTGGACTCGTCCTGGTACTTCCTGCGCTTCGTCTCGCCTCAGTTCACCGAGGGCCCGTTCGACCCGCAGAAGATCAACGACTGGATGCCTGTTGGCCAGTACGTCGGAGGCGTGGAGCACGCCATCCTGCACCTGCTGTACGCCCGGTTCTTCACCAAGGTCATCCACGACCTGGGCATGCTCGACGCCGACGAGCCGTTCAGTGCCCTCCTCAACCAGGGGCAGGTGCTCAACGGCGGCAAGGCCATGAGCAAATCCCTGGGCAACGGCGTGGACCTCGGTGAACAGCTGGACAAGTACGGTGTGGACGCCGTCCGCCTGACCATGGTGTTCGCCTCCCCGCCCGAGGACGACGTGGACTGGGCAGACGTGTCGCCGTCGGGTTCGGCCAAGTTCCTGGCCCGCGCCTGGCGCCTCGCACAGGATGTTGCCAGCGACCCCGGCGTGGACGCCGCAGCAGGTGACCGCGCCCTGCGTTCGGTAACGCACCGCACCATCGCCGACGCCGCCGAACTGCTCGATGCCAACAAGTTCAACGTGGTGGTGGCCAAGCTGATGGAACTGGTCAACGCCACCCGCAAGACCATTGATTCCGGGGCCGGCGCCGCGGACCCGGCCGTCCGCGAGGCCGCCGAGGCTGTGGCCGTAATCCTCAGCCTGTTCGCACCGTACACGGCCGAGGACATGTGGAACCTGCTGGGCCACCCGGCATCGGTGGCCAATGCAGGCTGGCCGGCACACGATCCAGCCCTCCTGGTCCAGGACACGGTCACCGCCGTTGTCCAGGTGCAGGGTAAGGTGCGCGACCGGCTGGAGGTGTCCCCGGACGTTTCCGAGGACCAGTTGCGTGAGCTTGCCCTGGCCTCCGAAAATGTCCAGCGTGCCCTCGACGGCCGCGGCATCCGGACTGTTATTGTCCGTGCGCCTAAGCTGGTCAACATCGTTCCGGCCTGACCGCTGCACCCGCAGTATCCACCGGCCGTCGGAGATCTTCCGGCGGCCGGTGCCGGCTGAACCGGACACCGTATCCAGGAGGCCCCTTGCCTGACAGTAACGCCGCCGCCTGGCCATGGGTACGGTCCCGGCTCTCGGCGCTCAGGCCCTCTGCCCGTCCCGGGACCGCGCGTCCGGGGTCCGGCGCCGCGGTCCGCACCGCCGTCGTCACAGACTCCGCCGCCGCACTGCCGGCCGGCTATCTGGCAGGGCTCCCGCACGACGGAATCCTCACTGTGGTGCCGATGCCCGTCATGGTGGGCGCGGAGATTTACGGCGAAGGCGAAGACGACATCCTGGAAACCATCGCCGTGGCCCTCGCCTCGGGAACCGCCGTCAAAACATCCCGGCCATCACCCGGGCAGTTCGAGCAGGCGTACCGTGCAGCCCAACAGCGCGGATTCGAGGCCGTGGTGTCAGTCCACATCTCCGGTGAACTCTCCGGTACGGCGGACGCGGCAAGGCTCGCTGCGGCACGGGTGGGAATCCCGGTCGAGGTGGTGGACACGGAAACTGTAGGCATGGCCCAAGGCATGGCCGTCCAGGCTGCAGTGGCAGCAGCGGCAACCGGTGCAGGCTGCCAGGACGTCGCTGCGGCCGCCCACGCACAGGCAACCCGGACCAGGGTCTACTTCTACGTTCCCAGCCTGGAACAGCTGCGCCGCGGCGGCCGTATCGGCGCCGCAGCGTCGCTGGTGGGCACCATGCTCGCCATCAAACCCATCCTGGCGGTCGACGGCGGCCGGATCGTTCCGCTGGAACGGGTACGTTCCGCCGCGCGCGCCGTGGCCCGGCTGGAGGAAATCGTTGCGGCCGAAGCGGTACCCCGCCCTGGTGAAACGGTGCGCCTGGCCGTCCACCACTTTGGAAACCAGGCGGAAGCGGACGGCCTGGCCGCCAGGCTGGCGGCGGCTTTGCCCGACTGCCCTCCTGCCCAGATCAGTTCCCTCCCCGCGGTCCTTGCGGCCCACGCCGGGCTCGGAGTGCTTGCCGTCATTGTTGGCAGGGGAACCGGCAGCGGCAGCCTTTCCACATAGGAGCTTTGCTGTATGCCAGTACGTGGCCAGGCTTCCTAGGCTGGAGCCATGTCACGCCGGAATGCTGGAGCAGCAGGTCAGCAGGCGCGGCATGCGAGGGACCGGCTCCAGTCCACGCTGGGTGCGGCACGGCCGGGCCTCCTGGCGGAAGGGCCGGGCCAGGAAGATTTCGAGTACCGGGGCACGGCAGAACAGGGCGGCGCCGGTATGGAATCCGGAGGCACGCAGTCCGGAAATGCGCATCCCGGCAATTCGCAAACAGGTAGTTCGCAAGCCGGCAGTAAGGCCCGGGACGTCAGCGCTCCGCGCCTTCGGTGGCGGTTCGGATTGCGCGTGGCCGTGCTGTTGGCCGCCGCGGCGCTGGCTGCGGGAGCCTGGTTCTGGTGGCAGGCCGCAGCGGCGGCCCCTGATGTCCTTCCGCTGGGCGGGACCGGCACCGAAGCCGTCCGAACGTCGGAGGCCACGGCAGCGGGTGCTGCCGGGGACGGCCGGCCGGCGCCGGAGGACTCGGGCCGGGCATTTCCGTCCGGCGGCCTGGTAGTGGTGCATGTAGCAGGAGCAGTCGGCGCACCCGGGGTGGTCCGCCTCCCGCAGGGCAGCCGCGTCGATGACGCCATCGCGGCTGCGGGCGGTCCGGCAGCCGGCGCCGCCGTGGACCGGCTCAACCTCGCCCTGGTGCTGGAGGACGGACAGAAGATTTACGTCCCCACCCCCGGAGAGTCCCTGCCGGCGGCCTCCGGGACCGGAACTGTGGACAGCCAGGAGCCCGGCACCACGCCTCCCGGGTCTACACAGGCCGGCGGGAAGATCAACCTCAACACGGCCAGCGTGGCTGAACTGGACACCCTGCCGAAGGTGGGCCCTGTCCTCGCCCAGCGGATCGTGGACTGGCGCAAGGATCACGGCCCCTTCAAGAGCGTTGAGGAACTGGACGCCGTGGACGGTGTGGGGCCCAAGATGCTGGAGTCCCTGCTGCCCTTGGTGACGGTCTGACATGGGAGCACAGGACGGCGGCACCCTGCCCGCGGCCCCCGGGAAACACGGCGCGGTTGCCCCGGGCGGCAACCCGCCACGAAGCCGCTGGAGCCGGTTCGTGGAATCTGCCGTCAGGGGAGAGGCGGAACAACAGCCAGGGCGGATTGCCGGCCAGGCCCCGGTGCGGACCGGGGACCCCTCACCCAGCGTTGTTCCCGGCGTGCACCCGCGGGCTGCCCGGCAGCGCTTTTGGAGGTGGTGTACGGAGTACGTGCGCACGCGTGCCGCGGCTGCAGCCGGTGCGCCGGCGGTCACCGGAGCCGGCACTGTGGTTTCCCGGCGCCGCACTGATCTCCGGCTGGTCCTCCCCGCGTGCCTTGTCTGGGGCGGCGCGGTAGCCGGGATCTGGTTGCCGCCGGTGCTGCTGGCTTTGCTGTGCGCCGGACTTGCTGCCGCGGCGGCCGTGGTCATCAGCCGGGCCGCCGGCCTTGGCCGTGGCGGGCGTGCCGTCGGCCACGCCCCTTCCACTGCACGTTCCGAACCACGGAGACGGAGTTTCAGGGCGGCGGCAGGCGCCTCCCTGATGCTGGCTGCCGCAGCCGCGGCACACTCCGCGGCTGGTTCAACGCAGCGCTTCGACGGACCCGTTGCGGAGGCCGCCGCAGCTGGCGATTCCGTTGTTGCCGTCGCAGAGGTCACCGGCAGTCCCCGCCCGGTGAGCGGACACGGGGGAGCGGGGGAACGGTGGTCGGTTCCCATCACCACCCTTGAGGTGTCAACAAACGGAGTCCGCCTGCGCACGCGGGTCCCGCTGGTGGTCATGGGCGGCCGGGAGTGGGGTTCGGTGGTGCCGGGACAGACACTGCGCGCCGCAGGAAAACTCCGTCCCGCCGATCCCGGACGGACTGAAGCCGGAAGCCTCGCGGCAGCCACGGCTCCCCGCCCGGCCACAGAGGGGCCAGCCCTGCAGGGCGGGGCCAAGGAATTGAGGACACGGTTTGTCTCGGCCGCCTCATTCCTGGAGCCGGACGCCCGGGGCCTCCTGCCGGGAATGGTCACCGGCGATACAAGCGCGTTGGACCAAGGACTCGGCAACGCCATGAAGGCGGTGGGCATGACCCACCTGACAGCGGTCAGCGGGGCTAACTGCAGCCTGGTGCTCGGGGCCTTGCTGCTGGTGTGCCGTCTGTTCCGCCTGCCCAGGGTTCCTGCGGCTGCCGTGGCCTTGGGCGGCCTGGCACTGTTCGTGGTGCTGGTGGGGCCGGATCCCAGTGTCCTGCGCGCGGCTCTGATGGGGGCGATCGGCATCGCCTCCCTGGCCGGCGGACGATCGGGACGGGGACTGAGCTTCCTCTGCCTGGCCGTCATGGGACTGATGCTGGCCGACCCCGCCCTCGGAACCAGTTTCGGGTTCCTCCTATCGGTCCTCGCCACACTGGGAATCATTCTCCTGGGCCGGCCCATCATGGCCTGGATGCCGGCAGTGGTACCCCGGTGGGTTGCCGCGTCCATCGCCGTGCCGCTGTCCGCCCAGCTGCTCTGCGGACCCGTCATCGTCCTCCTGCAGCCTCAGTTCGCCACCTATGCCTTGCTGGCCAACGTCGCAGCTTCACCCCTGGTGGCGCCGGTAACCCTGCTGGGGACCGCGGCCGTGCCCCTGGTGGCCGTGCTGCCCTGGGCAGCCACGGCACTGATAGCCATAGCGGGGGTCTTCAGTTCAGGCGTGGCCGCAACGGCCCGGTATACGGCTGGCCTGCCGGGGGCAGCCATGCCCTGGCCGGAAGGAGTGCCGGGCCTGCTTTCCATGGTGCTGCTGTCGGCCCTTACCTTCGCCGTGGTCTGGGCGGCTACCCGGCCACGGCACCTCCTCCGTCGGATCCAGGAGGCGCACAGGCTGGCCGAAGCGTTGATCCAACTGCTCGAAAGCCCGGATTCATCGCCTCCGCCACGTGCAGAGCTTGAAGCGCTGGCGCGGCGGCCCCGGCTGCGGCGGCAAATGCAACGGAAGCAATTCATAAGTTGGGCTTCGCAAAAAGTTCAACAAGTATTCAGGCGATGGCCTGAAAGCGTGGGTGCCAAAGAAATCCACAGGACGCAGAGGTTAACCGCGCAACAATATTCAGGCTGTGGCACGATTGAGAAGCACAAGAACAATTGGGGGAATTTGTGACTGAACAGCAGTATCCGCAGGCCGGGTCATCCGGGCAGACCACTGAGGCACCTGGCTGGCCGCCTGTCGGCAATGCAGGAAACGCCGGCCATTCCGGGTCGGGCGCGGCCCCGGGCTCCAGTCTCCTGAAGACTTTCGACTATAAAATTTTGATTCCCGGGGCCCTGGTCGGCGCCATTTCGTATGTGGTGATTCTCATCACCGCCTTTCTTTTCCTAATTCTGGCACTGATCGGTATTAGCGCCAGCAACGGTGGCAATACCGAATTACCGTCGAATTCCATGCTTCCCAGCGAAATCCCGATGCCGTCACCGTGGTCCCTGATAGGACAGCTGGCCGTGCAGCTGGTCGTCATGAGCCAGCTTGGCGCGCTCGGTTCGAGCATCGACGCAACCATTCCGTTCATGGGGAACGTGCACGGATCCGCTTCCGTCTTCGCGGTTCCCTTGCTGCTGACGGCCGTCTCGATCGCAGTGCTGTACTTCGGCGGCCGGTTCGCCGCCAAGCGGGCCGCAGCCCAAACAACCGCCGGAACTTGGATCGAGGCGGTAACAACGGGCCTGGTGTTCGCTCTGCTGGTCAATATCGTCGGGGCGATCTTCGCCATTTCCATACCGGTGCCGAGCGTGAAGATCAGCCCGATCGGCGCTGTGACCCCCGGGTCCTTCGTATTTGCGCTCGTGATCGGAACGCTCGCCACTTTCGCAGGGCGGGCATCAGTGCGCCCGCGCGCCATTACAGGCGCCGGTATCCGTGCGGCGGTCCGCCGGGCGTTTGAGACTGTCGCGGTGCATTACGTCGTTTTTCTTGCCATCGCCATCCCGGTGGTTGTGATTGTCCTGGGCATCAAGTCCGGGTGGCAGTCCACCCTCTCCTCGCCGCTGTGGGCACCCACGGCAGGCTTCTTCATGTTCGGCCTGGGCCACCTGGGTCCTCTCACCCGCAACTGGAACTTGGGCTCCTCAGTGGCCTCATCGGCGAATTCCTCCGCTTCCGACATCAGCTTCGGCTTCGGGCACGCCTTGGACCAGTACGGCATCCCTGGCTGGGCCGGATGGTTGCTGCTTCTCCTGGCGCTGATCTCAATCGTGGCGACCTCGGTCTTCTGGTACCTGCGCCGGGGGCCCGTGGTGACCAACAAGGTCACTGACTGGGCAGCGCTCCCTGCTGCATTCCTCGTTGTCGGGGCGCTGGTCACGTGGCTGAGCAGCGTGACCGGCACCTTTGACGCCGGGTCACTGGCGTCCGGTGCCGGCAGCATGACGCTGGCATGGTTTACCCCGTTCTTTCTGATGCTCTGGGGCGGCGCTACAGAAGCATCAGCGCGCTATCTCGCGCCCCAGCTGAGCCGGTACGTTCCCCTGGCCCTGGCCTACAAGATTGCTCCATCCGAATCGGCAGCAGCTGCACCGGCTGGCACGGCCCCTGCACCGGGTGCCGGGGCCCCAGTTGGCCATGCAGCCCCCGGAGCCCATCCTGCGCTGGCGCCCCGGGAGCCGATGTCCGCCCGCACGAAGCGCAAGCTTGGACTCATGCTGGGCTCCGCCGGTTTGGTGGTCGCACTGGTGGTCGGGGGAGTCATCGCACTCAACGTCATCAAGGGCAACAACGGTCCTGATAAGGCCGTGGGCAGCTACCTACTGGCACTTCAGAACGGCGAGGCTTCCAAGGCGATGGCACTGGCCGATCCCGGCGTGGCCAACGACCAACGGGTCCTGCTGTCCGATCAGGTCTACGCCAAGGCTGCCAAGCGCATCGACGGCTTCGACATTGTGTCCACGAAGGTCGCCGATGACACGGCTACGGTGGTGGCTGAGGTACACCAGGACGGCCGTAAGAAGCAGGAGACGTACAGCCTTCGCAAGTCGAATCCTGAACTCCTGGACGATCACTGGAAGATGGAGTCCACACCTCTTCAGAGCGTCCGCATCACGTCGGACACGCCGCTGAAGAAGATCCTAATCAACGGTCAAGAGCTCGACGTCGACCTAGCCGGCAGCTCTATGGGCTCATCCGGCCTCAGCTACCCTGCTTTGCCGGGCGAATACACCGTTGAACTGCCCTCCTCGGAAAAATTTCTGGCCGCTCAGAAGTCCACGGCGCTGGTCACCATCGGGGGCGCCCAGGCACCCGCGACCGCCAGCCTCAAAGTGGACGCCTCTGACGTCCTGAAGTCCGAAGCCATGGCACAGATCGACGCCTATCTTGCCGAGTGTGTGAAGTCCACCGAGGCCCAGCCGGCCAATTGCCCGCTCGACAACTACAGTTCCTCGCGCTACTCCCGGAACTTCCACTGGACACTCACGTCGAAACCCACGTTCACCATAAGCAAGGACCCATATGGGTCTACCCCGTGGCGTATTCGTACACAGACTCCAGGGAAAGCGACAGTCAGCTACGAGAGGGATAACTCATACGGTTTCGGAACAGCCGAGTGGAAGCCTGCCACAGACACAACGTCGGTTTCCATGAGTGCCAACGTCTCTATTGAGGACGGCAAGGTAAAGCTGACCTACAGCAGGTATTAAGGGAAGAACGCGACCTGCCGAGCCGTTCGTAGCGGTGTAGGCCAGTCACACCATCGGCCTGTCCGGGGTTCCGGGGAGGGCCGCTGGTCGTCTCCGCCCGCCGCCTCAGCACCGGCAGCTTGGAGCCCGGGCTCGGACATGGCAGGCTGGGATACTGCACTAAAACCTCCGGAAGGGACCTTCGATGGCCGCTGCGCAAAAGCGTGAAACCCGCTCTCCGGCGTCGAACGCTGCCTCCTGGCGGGATGTGGCACCGGCGCAGATCGTCTTGGTCACCGGGCCGGAGGAATACCTTGGCATCCGGGCCATGGACAGGGTCCGGTCGCAAGTCCGGACGGCGGCGCCGGACGTCGAACTCAGCCGCATCAACGCCGCCGGTTATGAGCCTGGGGCCCTGACCATGCAGGTCAGCCCCTCGCTGTTCGGCGAGAGCAAACTCATTGAAGTCGAATCTGTGGAGGCCATGAACGAGGCCTTCCTCGCCGATGCGCTGGACTATGTCCAGCATCCCGAGCCGGATGCCGTCGTCGTGCTTCGACATGCCGGCGGCGCCCGCGGTAAAAAGCTGCTCGACGCCGTCAAGAAGGGCGGCTGGCCCGTCGTTGACTGCCAGCCCTTGAAGAAGGACGCTGACAAAATCTCTTTCGTCGCCGCGGAATTCAAGGCGGCAGGACGCCGGATCAACCAGGACGCCGTCCAGGCCCTGGTGAACGCCGTGGGTGCAGACCTGTCCGAACTCGCTGCCGCCTGCAGCCAGCTGATCGCTGACGCCACCACTACCGTCACGACCGAGACTGTGGACCGCTACTATGGCGGGCGCATCGAAGCCACCGCCTTCAAAGTGGCGGACGCCGCCATGGCGGGAAACGCGCCGCTGGCGCTGTCCACCCTGCGCCACGCCCTCGCCACGGGCGCGGATCCGGTACCCCTGGTTGCCGCCCTCGCCGCAAAGCTGCGGACGGTGGCGCGGGTGGCCGGCGCATCAGGATCGTCCGCGCAGATTGCGGCGGAACTGGGAATGCAGCCCTGGCTGGTGGAACAGGCCCAGCGGGACGTCCGCCGCTGGACGCCCGAAGGCCTGGTGCGCTCCATCCAGGCCACGGCAGAGGCTGATGCCCAAGTGAAGGGCCTGTCACGGGACCCGGTCTACGCCGTCGAACATGCCGTGACGGTGATCGCCATGTCGGTCCAGGGCAGGTAACGCCGGCATACGCGACTGCCGGCGTAGCGCCTGGGCATCCTGCTGCCGGTGTGCAGGGTTGGCTGGGTACCACTGTGCCCGCTGCCTGGCAGGCCGCCGCTTAAACGCATGTGGCCGGCACCTTGCGGTACCGGCCACACCATCAGTTCGCGGGAACTGGAAACCTTAGAGTGCGTTGACCTTCTTGGAGATCGCCGACTTGCGGTTCGCTGCGTTGTTCTTGTGCAGAACACCCTTGCTGACAGCCTTGTCCAGCTTACGGCTGGCAGAAACGAGCGCAGTAGTAGCAGCTTCCTTGTCAGCGGACTCAACGGCGGTGTTGACGGCGCGGATGGCCGTCTTCAGCTCAGACTTGACTGCGTTGTTGCGCAGGCGTGCCTTCTCGTTGGTCAGGATGCGCTTCTTCTGGGACTTGATATTCGCCACGTGTGAACTCTCTTTGTAATGCGGAAATGGTCTAGAGGGCTTTCCGGCTGGCCTTGACTGAGCGGCGTGGGGATACCTATGGCGGCCAACCATCAGTGACCGTCGACCTGCACGGACACACAGCTATAAAGAGTAGCAGGTCAGGGCCGGGGCTGGCCATTTCCGGCGCCTATGTCCAACCGTGCCGCCGGCGCAGCCCGGAGGCGACTTTCTCGAAACGCGCCTTGTCCAGGACGGCGCCCTCCCGCCGAACGCTGTCCGGCCTGATCTGCAGGACCCGGTCCAGCCGGACCTCGCTGGCCCTGCCCTGCTTGTCCCAGGCGCCGGAGCCAAGGTCCACGTAGAGGTCGGAAGCCGTACCCGGCGCCACCCTGTCCCTGCTGGTCATCATCAGGCCCAGGAGATATGGCCCGTGCCGTCCCACCAGCAGCACGGGCCGGTCCTTACCCCTGCTGTGGTCCTCCTCGTATGGGACCCAGGTCCACACCACCTCACCGGGGTCCGGATCGCCGTCGGCACTGGGTGCGTACCGCACGGCGGCCCGCCCGGTGAAGTCACCCGGATAAACGGACGTGGGCGCACCCCCGGCGGGGCGTCCCAGCCGCAGCATGCGCAGGCCGCGGCGGACGGCGTCAGCCACGGAGCGGAGGTCGATAGCCATGCTGAAACCCTATCGCCATGGGCGGCCGGCGGAGTGCCCCCGCCGTGGCGCGGCAGGATGCGGTGCCGCGGCCCGGGACGTGGGACACTGGGAGTTCAAGATGTGCGGCCACACCGCCCGGCACCTTCGGGGTTGCCTGCCGGTTGGCTGCGAACAATGCCAACAGTAAGGACCCTGCGTGTCTCCCATGGCCCGCACCGCACCGGTGCCCGCCGCGACAGATCCGGCCATTATTCGGAACTTTTGCATCATCGCGCACATTGACCACGGCAAGTCCACGCTGGCTGACCGGATGCTGCAGTCCACCGGGGTTGTCCAGGCGCGCGACATGAAGGCCCAGTACCTGGACCGCATGGACATCGAGCGTGAGCGCGGCATCACCATCAAGTCCCAGGCCGTGCGGATGCCATGGGAAGTGGACGGCGTCAGCTACGCGCTGAACATGATCGACACGCCCGGCCACGTCGACTTCACCTACGAAGTTTCCAGGTCGCTGGCCGCCTGTGAGGGTGCGATCCTCCTGGTGGACGCAGCGCAGGGTATCGAGGCGCAGACACTGGCAAACCTGTACCTTGCCATGGAGAACAACCTCACCATCATCCCGGTGCTGAACAAGATCGACCTTCCGGCAGCGCAGCCGGAGAAATACGCAGCCGAACTGGCCAACCTCATCGGCGGCGATCCGGAGGACGTCCTGCGCGTGTCCGGCAAGACCGGCGTCGGTGTCGAGGCACTCCTGGACAAGATTGTCCGCGACCTCCCCGCCCCGACGGGCGACCCGGATGCACCCGCCCGTGCCATGATCTTCGACTCTGTCTATGACACCTATCGTGGCGTGGTCACCTACGTCCGCGTCGTGGACGGCATGCTGCACCCCCGTGAGCGCATCCAGATGATGTCCACGAGGGCATCGCACGAGCTGCTGGAAATCGGTGTCAGCTCGCCGGAACCCACGCCGTCAAAGGGCTTGGGCGTCGGGGAAGTGGGTTACCTCATCACCGGCGTTAAGGACGTGCGCCAGTCCAAGGTGGGCGACACTGTCACCAACCTGGCGAAGCCGGCGGCCACGTCACTGCCCGGCTACGCGGACGCCAAGCCCATGGTGTTCTCCGGCCTGTATCCGCTTGACGGCGCCGACTATCCGGTCCTCCGCGACGCCCTCGAAAAACTCATGCTCAACGACGCCGCCCTGGTGTACGAGCCGGAAACCTCCGCAGCCCTTGGCTTCGGTTTCCGTGTCGGTTTCCTGGGCCTGCTCCACCTTGAGATCACCCGTGAACGCCTGGAACGCGAATACAACCTGGCACTCATCTCCACCGCACCGAACGTTGAGTACGAGGTCACCCTGGAGGACAAGAAGGTGGTCCAGGTGACCAACCCCAGCGAGTACCCCACAGGCAAGGTCGCGGAGGTGCGCGAACCCATGGTGTCCGCCACCATCCTGGCGCCCAACGAATTCGTCGGCGCCATCATGGAACTCTGCCAGGCCCGCCGCGGCGTCCTGGGCGGGATGGACTACCTGTCCGAGGACCGGGTGGAGATCAGGTACCGCCTCCCGCTGGCCGAGATCGTGTTCGACTTCTTTGACATTCTGAAGTCCAAGACCCGCGGCTACGGGTCCTTGGACTGGAAGGCCGACGGCGACCAGGCAGCCGACCTGGTCAAGGTCGACATCATGCTGCAGGGCGAACAGGTGGACGCGTTCAGTGCCATCACGCACAAGGACAAGGCCTACGCCTACGGCGTGATGATGACCGGCAAGCTGCGCGAACTCATCCCGCGGCAGCAGTTCGAGGTGCCCATCCAGGCGGCCATCGGCTCCAGGATCATCGCCCGTGAAAGCATCCGCGCCATCCGCAAGGACGTCCTGGCCAAGTGCTACGGCGGCGACATCTCCCGTAAGCGGAAGCTGCTGGAGAAGCAAAAAGAAGGCAAGAAGCGCATGAAGATGGTGGGCACGGTGGAAGTTCCGCAGGAAGCGTTCATCGCGGCCCTCACCACGGACGATTCAAAGGACAAGGCCAAGAAGAAGTGACCACCGCGCACCGGGGGACCCGCTGATGCCCAGCGTTCTTCCCCTTGGCGACCCGGCGCCGTCGGACGGTCTGCTGCCTGCGCAGGCAGCAGAGGGTGCGGCGGCCCGGGCCTTCGGCTTGTACGTCCACATCCCTTTCTGTGCCGTGCGCTGCGGGTACTGCGACTTCAACACGTATACGGCAACGGAACTCGGCGGCGGCGCTTCCCAGGATGCTTACGCGGGCACGGCCGTCTCGGAAGTGGGGCTGGCCGCGGAGGTACTGCAGCGTTCCGGCGTCCCGGCACGCAAGCTCAGCACCGTTTTCTTCGGCGGCGGCACGCCTACGCTCCTGCCGGCCGATGACCTCGCCATGATCCTTCGTTCCGCCATCGACCAGTGGGGAATGGAGGAGGGCGCGGAAGTCACCACCGAGGCCAATCCCGACTCGGTCACGCCCGAATCCCTCGCGATCCTCAAGGGAGCCGGTTTCACCCGGGTGTCGTTCGGCATGCAATCCGCCGTCCCGCACGTATTGAAGGTCCTGGACCGCACCCACACCCCGAGCCGGGTTCCGCAGGTGGTCCGGTGGGCCCGGGAGGCGGGACTTGCCGTCAGCCTGGACCTGATTTACGGCACGCCCGGTGAATCCCTGGCCGACTGGCGGTATTCCCTTGAAACGGCCTTGTCGTACGAGCCCGACCACATCAGCGCCTATGCGCTGATCGTCGAGGAGGGCACCAAGCTCGCCGCACAGATGCGGCGCGGCGAGGTCCCGGGAATCGACGACGACGACCACGCCGACAAGTACGAGCTCGCCGACCAGCTGTTCACCGAAGCCGGGCTGGGCTGGTACGAGGTCAGTAACTGGGCCCGGACCCCGGAGCAGGCCTGCCGGCACAACCTGGCCTACTGGCGGGGCGACGACTGGTGGGGGATAGGGCCCGGCGCCCACTCACACGTGGGCGGCGTGCGGTGGTGGAACGTCAAGCACCCTGTGGCCTACGCCAACCGGCTCTCGCAGGGCCTGTCGCCGGCTGCGGGCCGGGAAACCCTCGATTCGGACACCAGGAGACTGGAGCGGGTGATGCTGGAGGCGCGGCTGCAGTCAGGGCTCGAGGTCTCGACGCTCAGCACTTTGGGCCGCCATGAGGTGGCGGGCTTGATCGCGGACGAACTGGTGGAACCGGCCGCGGCGTTCCACGGACGGCTGGTCCTCACCCTGAAGGGCCGGCTCCTGGCGGACGCCGTGGTCCGCAGGATCCTGCCCGACTAACCGCAACACGGCCCCGGCTTGAGCTTGCGATGGCTGGAATACGCTGGGTGGGCCCACAGCGGCGAGGGCCCCGGCTTGAGCTTGCGAAGGCTGGATTACGCTGGGTGGGCCGACAGCGGCGAGGGCCCCGGCTTGAGCTTGCGAGGGCTGGATTACGCTGGGGACTATTTGATCCAGCGCAGGTTGTACGGGTAGCGGTGCGGCTGGCCCCGGTTGACGTGGATCCCTGCGGCCACCGAGAAGCAGGTCAGCGCAACCCAGATCAGCGTGGCGATGACGGCGAAGATGTTGCCTACGTAGGGAATGAACACCAGGATGTTGGCCAGGACCGCGGCGATGGTGGGCGGCAGGCTGAAGTTCAGCGCTTCCTTCGACTCCTGTGCTGTGAACGGTCCGCGGTCCCGGAAGATCAGGTAGATCAGCAGGGACGGAATGCACCCCAGGATCCCGCCGAAGTGGGCCAGTGTGGCCCACTGGCGGTCTTCGCTGGCCGTGAGCGGCAGCGCGTTGGCGGGGACGCCATGGTACTCGGAACGGCCTTGGCCATCCCTGTGATCACGTGCGTTTTCTGCCACAGTCTGTTTTCCTTCGGGGGTGCAAGTGGTGCTGACGACTACTAAGGACTCGGTGCAACGCTGCCAAAATCAAGGCGTCGCAGTATCCAGAATACTGGGTCGCGGGGCGGAACCGGCTTTCAGGGCACGGTGAGGAAATCGATCACTTCCTCAACCCGTCCCAGCAGCGATGGTTCCAGGTCGGCGTACGTGCGGACGGCGCCGATGAGTTTTTGCCATCCCAGGCCAATATCTTCCTTGGTGGAGTGCGGCCAGCCAAAGGCCTTCAGGATGCCGGTCTTCCAGTCCTGCCCGCGGGGAATTGCCGGCCATTGCTGGATGCCCAGGACGGCGGGGCGGATGGCCTGCCATACGTCCACGTAGGGGTGGCCGACGATCAGGACATTTCCGGCGGCGCCAGGGGAGGCCATCACGGCGTCGGCGATGCGCGACTCCTTGGAATCGGGCACCAGGTGGTCCACGAGGACCCCAAGCCGGCGCCCAGGTCCCGGCCTGAAGTCCGCCACGGCGGCCGTGAGGTCGTCGATTCCGTGCAGGGGCTCGACGACGATGCCTTCCACCCGCAGGTCGTCTCCCCACACCTTCTCCACCAGTTCGGCGTCGTGTTTGCCTTCCACCCAGATCCGGCTGGCCTTTGCCACCTGGGCCCGCTGTCCGGCAACCCGGACCGACCCGGACGCCGTCCGCCCTGCGGCGGGACCGGCGGCCGCGCGGGCGGGCGCCGGCGGCATCAGGCGGATCGGCTGCCCCTCCAGGAGGAACCCGAACCCCAGCCGGAAAGACCGCGACTTTCCGCGCCGGTCCTCGAGGGCCACCACGTGCATTCCGCCCGACTTCTCCACCCGGGTGACAGCTCCAACCCAGCCCGACTGGACTTCCTCGAGCACCATGCCGCGCTCCACGGGAACTTCCGGCAGTTCGGTCCGGCTAGGGGCGGAAATCCCGCGGGGGCCCCAGTTCTGGTAGTCCATGGATTCGATCCGCCTCGCGCTAGGTCCTCACCCCCGGAGTTTCGCCCGGAGCGGTACCAATGCTAACAACGGGCCGAGGCATAATAGACTGTTAGCACTGAGGCATGTCGAGTGCTAACCCCTGGGCGGCACCGGACGGGGCACGCGCCCCGGACCGTGGATGGAGGTGGAGAGTGAGCGAGCCACGCAAACTGGAAGTGCTGCGGGCGATCGTGGAGGATTACGTCCACTCCCGCGAGCCCGTCGGCTCAAAGGCTCTGGTGGAGCGTCATCATCTCGGTGTTTCCAGCGCCACGATCCGCAATGACATGGCGGCGCTGGAGGACGAGGGCCTGATCACCGCGCCGCACACCAGCGCAGGACGGATACCCACGGACAAGGGCTACCGCCTTTTCGTGGACCAAATCTCGGCGGTCAAGCCCTTGTCGGCGGCAGAGCGGCGGGCCATCCAATCACTCCTCGAAGGCGCGGACGACCTCGACGACGTCCTGGACCGCACGGTCCGCCTCCTGTCCCAGCTGACCAACCAGGTGGCAGTGGTCCAGTACCCGCACTTGAGCAGGGCCCTGGTCCGCCACATTGAATTCGTGCTGCTGGCGCCGCGCAAAGTACTGGTGGTGCTGATTGCCAACAGCGGCAAAGTTGAGCAGCGTGTGATCGACGTCGGCCAGGACCTCGGCGACGAGGCGCTGGCGGAGTTGCGGACCCGGTTCCTCGGGGCCTTGGGCGGCACGTCGCTGAGCCGCCTCGCCCAGGCCTTGCCCGCCGTCGTCGCCGCCGCACCGCACCCTCAGCGCCAGGCCGCGCACGCACTGGCACTTGGGCTGGAGGTCCTGGCCCAGAGCAGCCGGGAAGACCGGATGGTCATGGCCGGAACGGCCAACCTGGCCCGGTCCAACGTAGACTTTCCACTCAGCATCGGCCCGGTGCTCGAAGCACTCGAGGAGCAGGTGGTGATGCTGAGGCTGCTGAGCGAAATGGCGCAGGACCACCGCGGCGTGGCCGTCAGTATCGGACGCGAGAACCCTTACGACGGCCTCGCAGAGGCGTCCGTGGTGGCCACAGGCTATGGCCCTGACAGCGCCGCGAAGGTAGGGATCCTCGGCCCCACACGGATGGACTATCCCACCACCATGGCCACCGTCAGGGCCGTGGCCCGCTACCTTTCCAGGATTTTGGGGCCCTGATCCTTCGTTACCGGACCACGTCCGGCATCAGGACCGGACACCGGACCCAACTGCACGCAGTACAACAAGGAAGAGATACGAACTTTGAGCAGCCACTATGACGTCCTTGGAGTCTCCCCGAAGCTACGGGCGAAGAGATCAAAAAGGCCTACCGCAAACTGGCCCGTACCCTTCACCCCGACGTAAACCCCGGGGACGACGCGTCGGAACGCTTCAAGGCAGTCACTCACGCCTACGAGGTCCTCTCCGACCCCCAGAAGCGCCGCATCTATGACACCACCGGCAACGAGAACGGAACAGACAACGGCTTCGGCGGCGCGGGGTACGCGGGCCAGGGATTCGCATTCCAGGACATCTTCGACACCTTCTTCGGTGCCGGCGGCACGTCCGGACCGGCTTCCCGGGTGCGCAGGGGCCAGGACGCGCTCATCAGCGTCCGGATCGACCTCCGCGACGCCGTCTTTGGCGTCAACAAGAAGCTCGAAGTGGACACCGCCGTCGTCTGCCCCACCTGCGACGGATCGTGCTGCCGCCCCGGCACGCACCCCGAGCGCTGCGATATCTGCGGCGGCAGCGGCCAGGTCCAGCGGGCAGTCCGCTCCATCCTTGGCCAGGTCATGACGGCGGCCCCCTGCGGCACCTGCGAAGGCTTCGGCACGGTCATCAAGGATCCCTGCAACGAATGCAGCGGCCAGGGCCGCATCCGCAGCCGCCGCTCACTGACCATCAAGGTCCCTGCCGGCGTTGCCACCGGAACCCGCATCCAGCTTCTCCGGGCAGGGCGAAGCCGGCCCCGCCGGTGGCCCCGCCGGCGACCTCTACGTGGAGATCCGGGTCAACAACGACGCCACCTATGTCCGCGAAGGCGATGACCTTCACGCCACCTTGCACATCCCCATGACAGCGGCTGCCCTCGGCACGGACGTCAGCCTGGAAACCTTCGACGGCAGCCAGGAGATCGACGTCAAGCCCGGCACGCAGTCCGGCGAGGTCATTACCCTTCGCGGGCTGGGCGTCACCCACCTGAGGGGCTACGGGCGCGGAGACCTGAAGGTCCACCTCCAGGTGGACACTCCCGCCAAACTCGACGCCGCGCAAGAGGACCTGCTGCGCCAGCTCGCCAAGCTCCGCGGGGAACAGATTACTGAGGGTAAGCTCGCCGCCAGCGGCGGAATGTTCGCCAAGCTCCGGGACCGGCTCGGTAACCTGTAGCGGTGAGCAACCCCGTATTCTTCGCCAGCCCCGGCTCGCTGGACGGCCTGGCGCCCGGCCAGGTCTTTGTCCTGGAGGGCCCCGAAGCCCGGCATGCAGTCACCGTAAAGCGCTTGTCGCCCGGGGAGGCCGTGGACATAGTGGACGGCGCCGGCGCCCGCATGACCGGCAAGGTGGCGTCGGCATCGTCCACCGCACTGGAAGTGGAGTGCGGGACCGTGGTGGCCGAACACAGGCCCGAGGTCCGGCTGGTGCTGGCGCAAGCACTGGCCAAGGGCGACAGGGACGAACTGGCCATTGAGACGGCCACGGAACTGGGCATCGACGCCGTCATACCCTGGCAGTCGGAACGGTCCATCGTCCGCTGGAAGGGGGACCGGGCCGCCAAGGCCCACGCCAAGTGGCAGTCGGCCGTTGCCGCTGCCGCCAAGCAGGCCCGCCGCGCCTGGATTCCGGAGGTCCGGGACGCCGTCGAAACGTCCGGGCTCTGCAACGCCGTGGCGGCCGCGGACCTGGCCGTTATCCTGCACGAAGACGCCGTCAGGCCCCTGCGAACCGTCCTTGAAGGATGGCGGGGGAGCGCGGGCACCGGGCCCCGCGAGATTCTGCTGATTGTTGGCCCCGAAGGCGGCATCAGTCCCCGCGAGGTGACCAAGCTCTGTGACAACGGCGCGGTGACGGCCCTGCTGGGGCACCATGTCCTGCGGTCCTCCACTGCGGGCCCGGCCGCCGTCGTGCTGGCCAGCGACATCCTGGGACGCTGGGCTACCGCACCTTAAAGGACCGGGTGTCCTCGTTCCGGTCCGGCTCTCCACCGGATCCGGCCTGCGCCACGTGGAGTTCATAATCACCGGCCGGCAGGTTAAGGGCCAGTGTGAACGCCCCTGCCTGGCCCTGTTCCGCGGCCGCCGTCGTTTCGCCGGTCAGGAAAGGCGTCTTGCCGCCGCCGTTGTCCGCCACCTGCAGGATTTGCCAGTGGAGCTTGGCTCCCGGCGACGTGCTGCGCCCGGTGATCTTCACGCTGCCTGCCGGGACTTCGGTATTCTCCTGCGGATCGATGATCCAGACCGGCGCCACCAGGCCGGCGGCACGAGTCATCAGGGCGCCCAACTGGACCTTGCCGAAAGCGACGTAGTCCGTGTGCCCGTCCACGAGGATCCGGACCCGGACCTGCTGGCTGGTGTCGATCAGCCCCGAACTGGCGGCCGCCGCGGTGGCCGTATAAATCAGTTGCTGGATGGCGCGGGCAGCCATGTCGGCGTCGAGGTTGCTGTTGAACGCGTCAGCCGAAACGTCCACGGTGATGACGTCTTTGCCTGAAATCGAGGTCGCCAGTTTGTCCGGATTTTGCCATGGCGTGAAGAAATCAGGATCGAGCGGCTTCTCCGACATCATGGCCCGCAACGCGCGCGTCACCGGGTTGTCCTGCTCCGGGACGTCGCGGAATTCGCGGTACAGGAAGATGTTGCCGCCGCTGCGGCCGATCCAGTACACGGGCGCCTTGTTGGAGGATTGGGTGGTCTCCAGCGGAGCGCTGGTGGACGGTGCATCCGGCATGGTCCCGCCGGACGCCGGGACCGAGGCGAGCGTGCCGGTCGGCGATGGGCCGCCCTCTGCGGTGCAGCCTGCCAGTATGGGAACAAGCACCAGGACGCCTGCCAGGACCGCCGGGCGCAAGGGGCCCTTCGTTCGGCCTGCCCTTTTGGGCACAGAGGTATCCGGCACTGTCCTGCCCTTGTCCTTTCGTGGCGTGGCGGGCCGATCCCCTGGCGGCCTGGAAGTCCCAGCAGTTGCTGGATTTCCAGCATTACACAGCGGTAAGGCCCAGCAGCGGTTCTGTGGCCGTCACGCCCCAACTGCAACGGGAACGATATGAGGCCGATATGAAGTTGATATCAAACGGCCGCACCGCAGGACGTTCAGCAGCCGGCCCGTACCCGTAGCCGCCTGCTGCTGGCGTAAGATGAAGGGATCGCTGGGCAAGGAGCACCGTGCAACGGGCGCCCCTTCCGGCACGGAAAATTGGATTGAAGAACTTCGAGGGGACCACAGGCCTGCGGGCCAGCACCATGACTGAATCAGCAAATGGTAAGCGCCGGCTCAACACAGGCGACGGCAGCCCGGGGGAGTTTCCCCACTCACTGCCGGGCACGAGGACCGAAGTTGTCCTGTTTGAGAACTCGGACCAGATGGTTCAATCACTTGGCAGCCACGATGAGGCGTTGCGGTTCATCGAAGTCCAGTTCCCGGATGTCAACTTCCACGTGCGCGGCAACGAGCTTCTCCATCAGCGGACCGGCCAGCGACGTCCCCCGTATCATGCGGCTCCTCCAGGAGGTCCGTGGCCTCGTGGCCCGCGGCACGGTGATCACCCCGGCCGTGCTGCAGCAGTTGGTGGCGCTCCTGCGCACCCAGTCACTGCAGAACCCCGTGGACGTCCTGACCCATGACATCCTCTCCAGCCGCGGCAGGACCATCCGGCCCAAAACGCTGAACCAGAAAAACTACGTCGACGCGATCGACGCCAACACGGTGATCTTCGGGATCGGCCCCGCGGGCACCGGCAAGACCTACCTGGCCATGGCCAAAGCCGTCCAGGCCCTGCAGCAAAAAGAGGTCAGCCGCATCATCCTCACCCGCCCTGCCGTGGAGGCAGGGGAGCGCCTTGGGTTCCTGCCCGGAACGCTGAGCGACAAGATCGATCCATACCTCCGGCCGCTTTACGATGCGTTGCACGACATGATGGACCCCGAGTCCATCCCGCGGTTGATGGCCGCCGGGACCATCGAGGTGGCACCCCTGGCCTACATGCGCGGCCGGACACTCAACGACGCCTTCATCATCCTTGACGAGGCACAGAACACCACGCCGGAACAGATGAAGATGTTCCTGACCCGTCTCGGGTTCGGCTCCAAGATGGTGGTCACCGGAGACGTCACCCAGGTGGACCTGCCGTTTGGTACGCGCTCGGGTCTGCGGATCGTGGAGGAAATCCTGCAGGGCATCGAGGACGTGAACTTCTCCGTCCTTGACGCCGCGGACGTCGTCCGTCACCGGTTGGTGGGGGACATCGTCAACGCCTACAGCATCTGGGACGAAGCCCAGCGGAACCGCGTCAAGCACTCAGTCAACCGGGAAAAGCGGGGGGAACACGCGTGAGCATCGAGGTGAACAACGAGTCCGGCGTCCACGTCGAAGAAGCTGAACTCGTTGCATTGTCGCGGTACATCTTTGAACAGCTCTACATCCATCCCCAAGCCGAGCTGTCCATCCTCCTGGTGGACGAACCGGCCATGGAAAAGCTGCATATTGAACTGATGGACGAACCCGGCGCCACGGATGTGCTCTCGGTCCCCATGGACGAACTCACACCCGGAACCCCGGGGCGGCCCACCCCCCAAGGCATGCTGGGCGATATCGCGATCTGCCCGCAGGTGGCGAAGGTCCAGGCCAAGAACGCCGGCCACTCGCTCCAGGACGAAATGCTGCTCCTGACCACCCACGGAATCCTCCACCTGCTGGGCTACGACCATGCGGAACCGGAGGAGAAGGCGGAGATGTTCGGCCTGCAGCGCGAACTCCTGACCGGATTCACCGGCAAAGAAGCACCCGCCGAGACGACCCAGTGACGCAACTGCTCCTCGTCGCGGTGGCACTGGTATTCCTTGCCGTCGCGGCCCTGCTGACAGCGGCCGAAGCCGCCTTCAGTTTCCTTCCCAGGCACGACGCGGAAGCGGCACTGCACAAAAGCCGCGGCACGGCCATGCGGCGTATCCTCGCGGAGCCGGTGGCGCATACGCGGGCGCTCCGGTTCTGGCGTGTCTGGTTCGAGATGGCTTCGGCCGTGGCAGTGGCCGTCCTGGTGGCCAGCCTCCTGGACAACGTCTGGCTGGCAGGCCTCGTGGCCACCGGAATCATGGCCGTTCTCGGGTTCGTGATCGTAGGTGTCTCACCCCGACAGCTCGGGAGGCTGCACTCCACCACCGTGGTGCGGTTCACTGCCCCGATGGTCCGTTTCCTCACCAGTGTGCTGGGCCCCATTCCCGGCTGGCTCGTGGCCTTGGGCAGTTCCGCGGCCCCAGGAGCCCCGGGCGGGGATGACGCATTCTTCAGTGAGCAGGAATTCCGTGAGTTGTTGGACCGGGCCAGTGAATCGGACATGATCGAGGACACCGAGGCGGAGATGATCCAATCGGTCTTCGACTTCGGCGACACCCTGGTCAGGGCCGTGATGGTGCCGCGGACCGACATCGTCAGCATCGACGCCGGTTCCAGCCTTCACCAGGCGATGTCACTGTTCCTCCGGTCCGGATATTCACGGATCCCGGTGATCAGCGAAAACACCGACCACATCCTGGGGATCATCTACCTCAAGGACGTCGCAGCGGTCATCCACCAGCTGGAAGCCGGTGAGGAGCCACCTGTAGTGGAGGCGTTGGCCAGGGAAGTGCGCTACGTGCCCGAGTCCAAACCCGTCAGTGACCTCCTGCGCGAATTGCAGAAGGAATCCACCCACGTGGCAATCGTTATTGACGAGTACGGCGGTACCGCAGGCCTGGTCACGCTGGAGGACCTGATCGAGGAAATCGTGGGCGAGATCGTGGACGAATACGACACCGAGAGCGCCGAAGCTGTGGCGCTGGGTGACGGCTCCTACCGGGTCAGCGCCAGGATGGGCATCGACGATCTCGGCGAACTTTTCGACCTGGAGCTCGACGACGACGAGGTGGACACCGTCGGTGGCTTGCTGGCCAAGGCGCTTGGCCGGGTCCCGATCGTGGGCAGCAGCGTGGAAGTACAGGGAGTGTCCCTTCGCGCTGAGCGGCTGGAAGGCAGACGCAACAGGGTCAGCCACATCATTGCGGCGCCCGTACCAAGAGTAGAGACTGACTTTGAAGGCCTCCTGGAAGAGGCCGAATCAACCCAGCAGGGAGTTCCACGTGAGCAAGAAAAATAAGGACGCGGCGCCGGACGATTTCGGCGGCTTCCGCGCAGGGTTTTCGATCCTCGTCGGCAGGCCGAACGCCGGCAAGTCCACCCTGACCAACGCGCTGGTGGGCAAGAAGGTGGCCATCACCTCGGCCAAACCGCAGACCACCCGGCACACCATCAGGGGCATCGTCCACCGTGAAGACGCCCAGCTGATCCTGGTGGACACCCCTGGACTGCACCGGCCACGCACCCTGCTGGGCAAGCGCCTCAACGACCTCGTCGCCGACACCCTGTCCGAAGTTGATGCCATCGGATTCTGCCTGCCCGCCAACGAGAAGATCGGCCCCGGTGACAAGTTCATCGCCACGCAGCTTGCCGCCGTCGGGCGCAAACCGGTCATCGCCATCGTCACCAAAGCTGACCTGGTGGACAAGCAGGCTCTGACCGAGCAGCTCCTCGCCGTGGCGGCCCTGGGTCGCGAGGTGATGGGGGAGGACGGCTGGAAGGACATCGTGCCCGTCTCAGCCGCGGACGGTTTCCAGGTGGAGACCGTGGCCGACGTTCTGATCAGCCACATGCCGCCGTCGCCTCCGCTGTACCCGGACGGCGAGCTCACGGACGAGCCCGAGGCCGTGATGGTGGCCGAACTCATCCGCGAGGCGGCGCTGGAAGGCGTCCGGGATGAGCTTCCCCACTCCCTGGCTGTCGTCGTCGAAGAGATTGTTCCCCGGGAAGACCGTCCCGATGACAACCCGCTGCTGGACGTCCGGGTCAACCTCTACGTGGAACGGCCCTCGCAGAAGGCCATCATTATCGGCAAGGGCGGCAGCCGGTTGCGTGAAGTGGGCACCAATGCCCGCAAGGGCATCGAAGCGCTCCTCGGAACCCGCATCTACCTCGACCTCCACGTCAAGGTAGCCAAGGACTGGCAGCGCGACCCGAAGCAGCTGGTCAAACTGGGTTTCTGACCAACCGACAGGGTGCCAAGGCGTCCCGCCACATCTCCAGACCTGGACCATTAAACGGGCCGGATTTTGTATTAAGAGGAAGGTTCACCACGTGGGTCGAGGCCGCGACGAACGCGACAACGAGGCTGACCTCTCAGCCGGACCGGGACCGGTATCCCGGCACGCGGACGGCGGTGCCGCAGGGGCGGCGCGCCACCTGGGGCCGCTGCGCACCATGCCCCTGTGGCTGAAGATCCTCACGGTCGTGGTGGCCGCAGTTCTGGTCGGCGGGATCGCCTTCGCCGGCTTCTGGTTCTTCCGTCTGCAGGGCAACATTTCGAAGGCGCCGTTGAACGCCGGCGGTGGCAGCACCGAATCGCCTGCCAACGATGCCACGGGCCGGATGCAGATCCTGATTCTCGGCTCGGACACCCGGGACGGGAAGAACTCCCAGTACGGGTCCGCTGACGATTCCACCGGCTACGGCAAGTCGGACGTGATGATGCTGATGGACATCTCCGAGGACAACAAGCGCGTCAACGTCATCAGCTTCCCGCGCGACCTCCTGGTGGACATCCCGCAGTGCACCGACCAGAAGACCAACAAGGTCTATCCTGCCCGCAGCGGCGTGATGATCAATGAGGCCATGGGTGAGGCCGGCATCGGGTGTGCCGTGGATACCGTCAACAAACTCACCGGCATGCAGGTGGACCACTTCATGATGGCCGACTTCAATGCGGTCAAGGAGCTCTCCAACGCCGTCGGTGGCGTGGAGGTATGCATCAGCGACGCCGTCTTCGACCCCGACTCGGGGCTTCGCCTGCCCGCCGGGACATCGTCCGTCCAGGGCGAGATGGCTCTTTCCTACCTCCGGACCCGCCACGCGTTCGCCGACGGCGGCGACCTGGGCCGGATCAAGGCCCAGCAGGGGTTCCTGTCCTCGCTGACCCGCAAGATCAAGGACGAGGGGACGTTGTCCGACCCCGCCAAGATGCTCAAGATCGCCGACGTCGTCACCCAGAACCTGACAGTGGACAATGGTCTTGCCTCCGTTCCGGCCCTCCTCACCATCGGCAACCGGTTGAAGAACATCGACATCGGCAAGGTTGCGTTCGTGGCCGTGCCCACCACGCCGGCACCCACCGACCCCAACCGCCTGGTGATCGCCGAACCTGCGGGAGCCCAGCTTTTCTCGGCCCTCCGGAAGAACGTCGACCTGACCGACCCGACAGCACCCACCACCACCGCACCGGCGCCTGGCGAGTCTGCCACGCCATCGCCCTCGCCGACGGAGACAGCGGCGCCGGTACCCCCGTACAACAAGGCGATCCAGCCCGTCACCGTTGCCAATGGCAGTGGCGTGCCCGGCAGGGCGCAGGAACTTGTGCAGGCGCTGGTGAACGGCGGCTTCGCAGCAACGTCGCAGTTCCAGGCACAGCCGGTGGCAAAGACGGCCGTTTACTACGGCCCCAACTTCGCCGATGTGGCCACCGACGTCGCCGCCCTGCTGGGAATACCCGCCGAACAGGTGATTCAGCTGCCGGCCATCCAGGGCGTACAGGTCTATGTGGGCAGTGACTTCACCACGGGCACTGCCTTCGGTTCCGGGGCGCCTGCGCTGCCGTCTGACATCGTCAACCAGACCGCAGGCGACAAGGTCTGCCAGCAGGCTAACCCTGCGCTGATCGTGCGGCAGTAACAGGCAGCGCGTTGCCCGGAGCAGGCCAAGGTGCCGGTCAACACACAGCAGGCCCCGCCGGTACCGGCGGGGCCTGCTCTGTTAGCCCGGAATTTCGCGTTGCCGCTACCAGATGCTGACGCGTTCAGCGGCGGGCATCCACATGCCATCAGCCTCCGTCACGTCGAAGGCCTCGTGGAACGCGTCGAGGTTCCTGGCGATCGCGTTGGTGCGGAATTCGTTGGGGGAATGCGGGTCCGTGGCCAGGCGACGGACGGCTTCCTCCTGGCGGATGACCTGGCGCCAGCCCGCGGCCCAGGAGGCGAAGAAGCGCTGCTGCCCGGTGAAGCCGTCCAGGACGTCGGGTTCCTTTCCGTCCAGGCTGATCAGGTAAGCCTTGTAGGCGATGGTGAGCCCTGCAAGGTCGCCGATGTTCTCGCCCAACGTGAGCCTGCCGTTGACGTGGTGGCCGGGTGCCGCCGTGGGGGACAGGGCGTCATACTGTGCCACGAGCCGGGCCGTCAGGGCCTCGAATGCCTGGCGGTCCTCGTCCGTCCACCAGTTGCGGAGCGCCCCGCCGCCGTCGAACTGGGAGCCCTGGTCATCGAAACCGTGGCCAATCTCGTGCCCGATCACCGCACCAATGCCGCCGTAGTTGACGGCGTCGTCGGCGTCGGCCGTGAAGAACGGCGGCTGCAGGATGGCTGCCGGGAAGACAATCTCGTTCATCATCGGGTGGTAGTAGGCGTTGACCGTTTGCGGCGTCATCAGCCACTTGTTGCGGTCCACGGGTTTGCCCACCTCATCCAGGTGCCGGTCCACATCGGCGTTGTGGGCGCGCTCCACGTTGCCCAGCAGGTCATCGGGCTTGATCTCCACGGCTGAGTAGTCGATCCACTCATCCGGGAAGCCGATCTTGGCACGGAAGGCCGAAAGCTTGCGGAGGGCCTCCGCCTTGGTGTCCTCACCCATCCAAGCGACATCGTTGATGCTCCGGCGGTAGGCCTCGGTCAGGTTCGCCACCAGGGTCTGCATCCGGGCCTTGTGGGTTTCGGGGAAATGCCGTGCCACATAGATCTGGCCCACGGCCTCGCCGAGACCGGATTCGACCACCGCGACCCCCCGCTTCCAACGGTCCTTGTTCCGCGGGGTGCCGCTGAGCGTGGTGCCGTAGAAGGCGAAGTTGGCGTCCACGAACGGCGAGGACAAGTACGGTGCGGCGGCGCTGACGACCCGCATCGCCAGCCATTCCTGCCACGTGGAGAGCGGCACTTCGTCCAGGAGCGCCGTGGCCCCCGAAAAGAAGTCAGGTGTGCTCACCACGATTTCGGCCCGCTTGGCCGGCTCAATCCCGGCTGCCTCAAACCAGGTACCCAGGAGCGGGAAGAGCGCCTGCTTCATCTGCCGTTTTCAGGTTGTAGGTCTTTTGCGGATCCCGCAGGGTGACGTTGTCCCAGTGGTGGGCGGCGAGTTTCGTTTCCAGCTGGACCACACGGTCTGCCGCGCCGTTCGGATCAGCCACGCCGGCCAGTTCGAACATTTTCTCCACGTGTCCGGTGTATGCCGACACAATGGGGGCGAACTTCTCTTCGCGGTAGTAGGACTCGTCGGGCAGGCCCAGGCCGCCCTGGCCCGTGTAGAGCAGGACCCGGTCCGGGTTTCCCGCGTCCGGTGCCGGGTAGATGTAGAAGAGGCCGCCGACGTCGGCGCGGAAGAGCCGGCCGGCCAGCGCCATGAGCTCTTCGACCGACGCGGTGGAGAAGACGTCGGCCAGACGGGCCCGGATGGGTTCCATGCCCTTGCCCTCAACTGTTGCCTCGTCCATGAAGCTGTTGTAGAGGTCGCCGATCTTCCGCTCGATCCCCGTGGCATCCGCGCCCTTGTCTGCCGCTTCCTCGATGATGTCCCGGACTGCGATCTCGGACCCGTCGCGGAGGGCAGTGAACGTACCTTCCAGGGGCCGGTCGTCGGGAATCTCGGTGGCTTTCAACCAGGCGCCGTTCACATGTTGGTACAGGTCATCCTGCGGCCGGACTGTGTGATCAATGGTGGACAGATCGATCCCCGAAATGGGCACTGAAACTCCTTTTTGCTGCGACGCCGCTGCCGGGCGAACACGGAGGCGTCTGCATGCTGGACTTTACGGACGGTAGTGCCCTTTCATCTTACGCACCCGTGTTACCCTCAAAGTGTGCGTGCAGAGCTCCTTCTCCTTAGCTGCCGCGGCGAGGCCACAGACGCTATCTAGCGCACGGCCCACCCTCGCTGCGGAGTTTGTGTTGCCCGGCCACCCTTTCACTGAAGATCGATAGAAAAGGCCACGAACATCATGCGTAACGCACAAAAGCCCTCCGGAATGCCTGCCCACCGGTACACCCCGTTCCAGGACCAGATCACGGTCGAACTGCCGGACCGCACCTGGCCGGACAAGGTCATCACCAAGGCCCCGCGCTGGTGCGCGGTGGACCTCCGCGACGGCAACCAGGCGCTGATCGATCCCATGAGCCCGGCACGCAAGATGAAGATGTTCGACCTGCTGGTCCGCATGGGCTACAAAGAAATTGAGGTCGGTTTCCCGTCCGCGTCGCAGACGGACTTCGACTTTGTCCGCCAGCTCATCGAGGGAAACCACATCCCCGACGATGTCACCATCCAGGTCCTGACCCAGGCCCGCGAGCACCTGATCGAGCGGACCTACGAGTCCCTGGTGGGCGCCAAGCAGGCCATCGTGCACCTGTACAACTCCACGTCGGTCCTGCAGCGACGTGTGGTGTTCAACCAGGACGAGGACGGAATCCTGGACATCGCCCTGCAGGGTGCACGGCTCTGCAAGAAGTACGAGGAAACGCTCGCTGACACGCACGTGACTTACGAGTACTCGCCGGAGTCTTTCACCGGCACGGAACTCGAGTACGCCGTCCGCGTCTGTAACGCCGTCGCCGATGTTTTCGAGGCGTCCGCTGACCGCCAGGTCATCATCAACCTCCCCGCCACGGTGGAAATGGCAACGCCCAACGTCTACGCCGACTCCATAGAGTGGATGAGCCGCCACCTGCACCCGCGCGAGGGAATCATCCTGTCCCTGCACCCGCACAACGACCGCGGCACCGGTGTCGCCGCCGCGGAGCTGGGATACATGGCCGGCGCCGACCGCATCGAAGGCTGCCTCTTCGGCAACGGCGAGCGCACCGGCAACGTGGACCTTGTAACGCTGGGCTTGAACCTGTTCGTCCAGGGGATCGATCCCATGATCGATTTCTCCAATATTGACGACATCCGCCGGACCGTGGAGTACTGCAACCAGCTGCCCGTCCCTGAGCGTTCGCCCTATGGCGGGGACCTGGTGTTCACCGCATTCTCCGGCTCCCACCAGGACGCCATCAAGAAGGGTTTCGAAGCCCTGGAGCGGGATGCCGCTGCGGCTGGCAAGGCTGTGGACGACTTCACCTGGCAGGTGCCGTACCTGCCGGTGGATCCCAAGGACCTGGGACGCAGCTACGAAGCCGTGATCCGGGTCAATTCCCAGTCCGGCAAGGGCGGCGTTGCCTACCTGCTCAAGAACGAGCACAGCCTGGACCTGCCGCGCCGTGCCCAGATCGAGTTCTCCGGCGTCATCCAGCGCCGTACCGACACCGTCGGCGGGGAGGTCAGCGGCGCCCAGCTCTGGCAGATCTTCCAGGACGAGTACCTGCCTTCCGGCCAGGCCGAGGGGCAGTGGGGCCGCTACTCGCTGGGTGCCGTCAAGACGGAAACAGATGACGACGGCGGCATGACGCTCCACGCCTCGCTCACCATTGATGGCGCGCAGGTCCGGCGCACCGGCACCGGCAACGGTCCGATCGCCGCCCTGCTGAGCATCCTGCACGACGACGGCGTGGACGTCCGGGTGCTGGACTACAGCGAACATGCCTTGTCCGAAGGCGGCAACGCCATGGCTGCCGCGTACGTCGAGTGCGCAGTGGGGGAGCGGGTCCTGTGGGGTGTCGGCATCGATGCCAACACCAGCATGTCATCGCTGAAGGCCGTCATTTCGGCCGTCAACCGCGCCATCCGCGACGCCCAGGCCTGACACCTCTGAGGTTGTGCCGCCGGTTCCGCCGGCGGCACAACCGCGCCCTGGCGACGTACGGCCGGGCAGGATGGGAAGATAGAGCGTGGTCCAACAGTCTTTTGCCTCCCGGGCGTACCGGGACGACGCCGTGGTGCTCCGCACCCACAAGCTGGGCGAGGCAGACCGGATTATCACGCTCCTCACGAAACACCACGGCCAGGTCCGGGCAGTCGCCAAAGGCGTACGCCGCACCAGCAGCCGGTTCGGTGCCCGGCTTGAACCGTTCATGGTCGCTGACCTGCAACTGGTTTCCGGACGAACCCTTGATATCGTCACCCAGGCGGTGGCAAAGGGTGCCTACGGCGGCAGCATCGCAGCGGACTACGGTCGGTACACGGTGGCCGCCGCCATGACCGAGACTGCGGAGAAGCTGACGGACGTCGACGGCGAAGCCGGGACGGCGCAGTACAACCTGCTCGTGGGTGCCCTGGCTGCGTTGAGCCGGGATGAACATGCTGCCGGCCTGATCCTGGACTCCTACCTCCTGCGTGCGTTGTCCACTGGCGGATGGGCGCCGAGCTTCACTGATTGTTCCCGCTGCGGCGCGCCGGGGCCGCACTCGGCATTTTCGGCACCCCTTGGCGGCATGGTGTGTGCCCAGTGCCGGCCCCCCGGGTCCCCGGCCCCGGCGCCCGAGACCGTCAGCCTGCTCGCTGCCCTGCTGACCGGGGACTGGACGACGGCGGACGCATCGTTGGCCCAGCACCGCAAGGAAGCGGCGGGCCTGGTGGCGGCCTACCTGCAATGGCATTTGGAACGAGTCCTGAAATCCCTCAAACACGTGGAGCGTACCTGACAGTGGCCATGGGTAAGAAGAACAATGCAGCCCGCAGGCGGACCCATCCGGCAGCGGCACCCTACCCGCATCCTTCAGGCGAGGTGGCGCCCACCATCCCGGCGGAATTCATTCCCCGGCACGTGGCCATCGTGATGGACGGCAACGGCCGCTGGGCCAACCAGCGGGGCCTTCCTCGGATCGAAGGGCACAAGGCGGGGGAGCCGGCCCTTCTTGACGTCATGGCTGGTGCCATCGAACTCGGTATCGAGTACGTCAGCGTCTACGCCTTCTCTACGGAAAACTGGCGCAGGTCTCCGGAAGAAGTCCGCTTCCTGATGGGATTTAACAAGGATGTGCTGCGCAGGCAGCGGAACCAGTTGGACGAGTGGGGCGTGCGGATCCGCTGGGCAGGCCGACGGCCCCGGCTGTGGGGGTCCGTGATCCGCGAACTGGAGGAAGCCGAGGAGTTCACGGCAGCCAACAGCACCTGTAATTTGACCATGTGTGTTAATTACGGCGGCCGGGCCGAGATCACAGACGCAGTGTCGGCGATTGCCGCGGATGTGGCCGCGGGAAGGCTCAAGCCGGGTTCCATCACGGAACGGACCATCCAGAAGTACCTTGATGAACCGGACCTGCCGGACGTGGATCTCTTCCTGCGCAGTTCGGGCGAGCAAAGGCTGTCCAATTTCCTGCTCTGGCAGTCCGCCTACGCCGAGTTCGTCTTCATGGACACGCTCTGGCCGGACGTGGACCGGCGCACCCTGTGGGCCGCCGTCGAAGAATATGCGCGCCGGGACCGCCGCTACGGCGGGGCTGTCGATGCTGCCGCTACGGCTGGTTCGGAAACGGAGCAGCCTCAGCCGTAAGCCCGCAGCCAGCGCGCCAGCCGCGCGTAGGCGTCGGTTCGGACCGCCTCTGGGGACAGGAAGACGTCGTGCAGGGCGCCGTCAATTCGTTCCACGGTCACTGTGGTGCCCAGGGTCAGGGCACGCGCGCCGATGATCGCCACGTCCAGGACCGCATCGGTCCGCCGCATGTCTTCCGACCAGAAGAGCCCGTTGGCGCTTCCCGCGGACAGCAGCACCAGGATGGGCACCTGGATCCCGAGTCCCTGTGCCACCCGGGCGTGGCCGGCGAGCACGGCCCTCAACCAGCCCGCACGCACAGGGAATGCCATGCGCGGGCGGTACCGCTCGTCAAGCGGCCACTCGCCGTCGGCCGCACTGCTGATGGTGCGCCAGTAGTGGCCCCGCGGTGGAAGCCGGAGCACCGCCTGGGGCCGGAAGCGGGCCACCGGCCCAACCATGCCTGACGCGGCGCGGCGCACCAGTGCGCTCCCGTGCATCTCCAGCCAAGGACTGTTGAGGATCAGTTGGGACACGGCCCCGGGGTGGCGGCTCGTCCACAGCGCCGCCACCAGACCGCCGGTGGAGTGTCCCATCAGTGCCACGGGCCCGGGCCCGCCGGCAAGGGCGATGAGCCGGAACGCCTCCTGTATTTCCGCGTCATAGGCGGCCAGGTCGCCAACATAGCCGCCCGGGAAATCCGGCCGCAGGCTGCGCCCGTGGTTGTGCATGTCCAGCGCATAGAAGTCGTACCCGGCCCGCGCCCAAAAATAGGCCAGGTCTGCGTTGAAGAAGTAGTCGCTCCACCCGTGAAGGAACAGCACTGACCGGCGGGGGCCATCCGGAGCGCCCACATCCTTGGCCGGCCGGAGCCGGACCAAGGCTGCCGTCCGCTCCACGCCGTCGGCACCGGTGGCCACGAAGGAACAGGACTCGAAGTCCCCACCCAGGATGTCCTGCTGCCAGTGCATGCCCTCATGCTAATCCGGCGCGGCGGGCACGGCCGCCTGCCGGGGAGCTTCTCCGTTTTGGTGTGGGACGCCACCAGACGGGAAACTGGAGGCATGCGCGTTTATCCCACTTTCTTCAAGCTGGCCTTTTCATGGATGGACGCCGAGCGCGCCCACAAAATCGGATTCAAGGGGATCCGGCTCGCGCATGCCACCGGCGCGGGAAGGGTACTGCAGAAGCTGACGGCTCCCGCGCCGTCGCTGCGGACCACGGCTTTTGGCGTAACTTTCGCCTCCCCATTCGGCCTTGCTGCGGGGTTCGATAAAGAAGGGCTTGGCATCGAAGCCCTCAGCGAGCTTGGATTCGGCCACGTGGAGGTGGGAACCATCACCGGCCAGGCGCAGCCCGGCAATGAGAAGCCCCGGCTTTTCCGGCTGGTCCAGGACAGGGCAGTGATCAACCGGATGGGATTCAACAACGACGGCGCCGCAGCTGTCGCGCCCCGGCTCAAGGCCGCGCGCGCAGCACTTCAGCGCCGGTACCCGGACGTTCGTCCCGTCATCGGTGTGAATATCGGCAAGACGAAGGTGGTGGAGCTGGCCGACGCCGTGGACGACTACCTGGTCAGCGCCCGCAGCCTGGCCCCCGCCGCCGACTATCTGGTGGTGAACGTCAGTTCCCCCAATACTCCGGGGTTGCGGCTGCTCCAGGACGTGGAAACGCTCCGCCCGCTCCTGGTTGCCGTGGGGCAGGAAGCCGACCGCGCCGCCGGGCGGCACGTCCCGCTGCTGGTGAAGATCGCCCCGGACCTGAGCGATGAAGACATCGACGACGTTGCCCGGCTGGCACTGGACCTGAAGTTGGACGGCATCATCGCCACCAATACGACGATCGCCAGGACGGGGCTCTCCTCGGCCGCCGGCGACCTGGAAAAGTGCGGAGCCGGCGGACTGTCCGGGGCCCCCCTGAAGCAGCGCTCACTGGAGGTGTTGAAGCGGCTCAAAGACGCCACTGATGATGCGCTGGCCTTGGTGTCGGTCGGTGGCGTGGAGTCCGCCCAGGACGTTCAGGACAGGCTTGACGCAGGAGCCACCCTGGTGCAGGGATACACCGCGTTCCTGTTTGAAGGACCGTTCTGGGCCGCACGGATCAACAGGCAGCTGGCGAAGCGCCGCCGCCGCTGACCCTCAGCGTTAAACGCAGGAACCCCGGTGGGCTGACCACCGGGGTTCCTGCGTTTAAGTCGTCCCGCGCGTCAGGACGGGTACTGCCCGCGGCCAACCTGCGGTTTGGGCAGGCGCAGCTTGCGGAACTGCAGGGAGCGCATGGAGCCGTACCAGACGGTTCCGCGTTCCACCTCACCAAACTTCTGGGCCAGGGTCTTCCGGAGCTTGCGGGAGAGGATGAAAACGTCAACGAAGACTGCCAGGAACATTACCCAGAACGCGCCGAGCACGTAGACCATCATGTCGCTGGAGGCCGGAACCACCAAGGACACCAGGACAAAGAGCAGCGCGCCGAACATCAGGTATTCGCCGAGATTGAAGCGCGCGTCCACATAGTCGCGGGCAAAGCGCTTTTGCGGCCCCTTGTCACGCAGCGGGAGGAACTTCTCGTCTCCGGTGTCCAGCGCGCGGCGCATCTTCAAGCGCTGGTCCTGGACCGCCTGGCGTTCGGCGGCCTTGGACGCCTTGCGGTCCTCCGGCACCAGCGGACGCTTGCGGGCAGCTTCCTGGGCCTTCCGGGTGGGGGTCGGGGCACCCTTGCCCACCACGCTGTTCTGCCGGGCCGCCGCTTCCGCTGCCTGCTGGTCTACTGTTTCCTGCGCCGAGGGCGCTTCTTTTCTACGTCCGAACACCTGACCAGAATACCTTGCGGGAACCCACCCGCCGCCTGTCCGCCCGGCTGCCGGCGGCCTGCGGCCGAATGTGACGGGGGTAATGTTTTGGCCATGACTTCATCACCTGCGGCGACCCCGCACAGCACTTCAGAAACATCGGGACAGGGCGCTGCCGGCTGGACGGACGATCTCCGTTCGGCGGTAGACCGGTCCTTTGACCAGACCCTCGCCCGGCTCAAGGATCTGGTGGCCATTCCAGGCATTGCCTGGCCCAGTTTTGACCGTACCCCGCTTGAACGCAGCGCGGACGCTGTCGCCGCCCTCGTCCGTGAAGCAGGATTGCCCGAGGTCCAGGTCCTGACCGTCAACAAGGAGGACGGCGCCCCCGGCGGCCCCGCCGTCGTCGCCCGGCGCCCTGCGGCGGAAGGGAAGCCGACCATCCTGCTCTACGCCCACCACGACGTCCAGCCTGTTGGCGACGAAGCCCTGTGGGAGACCGCACCGTTCACCGCCGTCGAAAAGGACGGCCGGCTGTACGGGCGCGGCGCCGCCGACGACAAAGCCGGCATCATGGCGCACATTGCCGCGTATGCCGCCGTCTCCGAGGTCTTTTCCGACTCCCTCGGACTCGGCGTGACCTTCTTCATCGAAGGCGAGGAGGAAGCCGGTTCGCCAACGTTCCGTTCCTTCCTGGAGGCCAACCGCGAACTGCTGCGCGCTGACGTCATCGTGGTCGCGGATTCCAGCAACTGGAAAGTTGGGATACCTGCCCTGACCACCAGCCTCCGCGGACTGGTTGACGGCGTCATCGAAGTCCAGGTCCTCGAACATGCCGTGCATTCGGGCATGTTCGGCGGCCCTGTCCTCGACGCACCGACCCTGCTGTCCCGCCTGATCTCCACCCTCCACGACGACGACGGGAACGTCGCGATCGAGGGGCTGGTCGCCACCGACACGGCGTCCGTCGAGATGCCCGAGGCCGATTACCGCGCCGATGCGTCGGTCCTGGACGGAGTGCGCCTGGCCGGCACCGGAAGCATCGCCTCACGGCTGTGGACCAAACCTGCGTTGTCGATCATCGGGTTCGACGCGCCCGCCGTCGATGTTGCCTCGAACACCCTGATTCCGCGGGCGCGGGCGAAGTTCAGCCTCCGACTGGCGCCGGGCCAGGTGCCGTCGGACGCCATGGAAGCGGTACGCCGCCACGTGGAAGCGAACGCCCCCTTCGGCGCGAAGGTGGTCTTCACGCCGGGGGAGGCCGGGAATCCGTTCCGCACCGACACCTCTTCGGCGGCCGCTTCGCTGGCCATGTGGGCCTTGGGCGAGGCCTGGGGAGTTCCCGCCGTCGAAACCGGAATAGGCGGTTCCATCCCGTTCATCGCCGACCTGACGGAGGTCTACCCCGACGTGCAGATCCTGGTCACGGGTGTGGAGGACCCTGATTCCCGCGCCCACAGCGCCAATGAATCCCTGCACATCGGGGACTTCCGCAACGCCGTCCTGGCTGAAGCCTTGATGCTGGCCCGGCTCAACAGCGAAGGCCTGGCCTAGGCGGCGCTCCCAGGGAACAACCGGCAGGTTTTGACGGTTACGTCAGGAGTTAGAGCTACAGGACTGCCGCGCGTAGCATGTAGCTATAGCCCATACCGTATCCGTAGGGGCAGGCGCCGTTACGCGGCGCCGCCAGACCGTCCTAAGAAGGTAGGCCAATGAGCACCGCAACCAACGAAAACAGCACCGCGACCACCGCTGCGGCCAGTGAAGAACTGCCCGTTCACGAGGTTGACCTGACCGACGTCGCTGCAGGCAAGGTTCGCAGCCTCCTCGAGCAGGAAGGCCGCACGGACCTGCGGCTCCGCGTGGCTGTGCAGCCCGGCGGCTGCTCGGGGCTGATCTACCAGCTCTACTTCGACGAGCGGCTCCTCGACGGCGACGCCGTCCGCGACTTCGACGGCGTCGAGGTCGTCGTGGACAAGATGAGCGTTCCGTACCTCAGCGGAGCCAGCATCGACTTCGAGGACACCATCTCGAAGCAGGGCTTCACCATCGACAACCCGAACGCCGGAGGCTCCTGCGCCTGCGGTGATTCGTTCCACTAACCCGGTTATTTCGCCCGATGTCCGCGCCGAGCTTCCCGCCGTCCAAAACGGCACGGGGGCTCGGCGCTGACATGTGGGCGAAACGCCGGCAGAGCGGTAAGCTCTACACCGAGTAGTAAAACTTTTAGTGTGCCCGGAGCGCCCATGGCAGCCCGGACAACAGCAACAAGTAGGAAGGGCCGTCTGTGAGTTCGCAGAACCGAACCGGCAGCCGACGCAAAACGATCACAACGATCTCAAGCTTGGCTATTGCCGGCGCGTTGGTTTTGACCGGATGTTCGCCAGAGGTAGAGAAAGGGTGGATGCCCACTGAACGTGGCACCACCAGCAACACCGACCGCATCATGGACCTCTGGGTCAACTCATGGATTGCTGCGCTCGTGGTGGGCACCATTACCTGGGGCCTGATCATCTGGTGCCTGGTGGCGTACCGCCGCCGCAAGGGAACCGTGGGCTTCCCGCGGCAGACCAGCTTCAACCTTCCCCTCGAGGTCTTCTACCTCACCATCCCGATCTTCATGGTCCTGGTGTTCTTCTACTTCACCGACCGTGACCAGCAGGCGATCGATGACCGTTCGCAGCCTGCCGACGTCGTCGTTGACGTCCGCGGCAAGCAGTGGGCGTGGGACTTCAACTACAAGTCCGGCGACGTCATCCAGGAAGACCTCCACGAGGCCGGCGTCCAGGCGCACCTGACCGGCAACAACATCGACATGGAACAGCTCCCCACGCTGTACCTGCCGGTCAACAAGTCCGTTGACCTTGAACTCAATTCCCGCGATGTCATCCACTCCTTCTGGGTTCCCGCCTTCCTGCAGAAGCGCGACATGATCCCCGGCAAGACCAACTACATCCGGTTCACGCCCACTAAAGAGGGCACCTACGACGGCAAGTGTGCCGAACTCTGCGGCGAGTACCACTCCGAAATGCTGTTCCGCGTCAAGGTGGTGTCGGAAACCGACTTCCAGGCACACATGGACCAGCTCAAGGCTGAAGGCAACACCGGCCTGCTTGGTGCTGAGTACGACCGCAACCCGAACCTGAACGAAACCAAGTAAGGGGAGCGACGTGGCTACGTACACCCAATCCGCACCTGCGGGAGCCCTGTCGGCGCCCGTGGTACCCAAATCTAAGGGACGCATCGTCGTCAACTGGATCACCTCCACAGACCACAAAACCATCGGGTACATGTACCTGATCGCATCGTTTGTGTTCTTCTGCCTCGGCGGCGTGATGGCGCTGCTGATCCGCGCCGAGCTCTTCGAACCCGGCATGCAGATCCTGCAGACCAAGGAACAGTACAACCAGCTGTTCACCATGCACGGCACCGTCATGCTCCTCATGTTCGCCACCCCGCTCTTTGCCGGGTTCGCGAACGTGATCATGCCGCTGCAGATCGGTGCCCCCGACGTCGCGTTCCCGCGCCTGAACGCCCTTGCGTTCTGGTTCTTCCTCTTCGGCTCCACCATTGCGGTGTCGGGCTTCATCACCCCCCAGGGTGCTGCCTCCTTCGGCTGGTTCGCCTACGCGCCGCTCTCGGACACCACGTTTACCCCTGGCATCGGCGGTGACCTGTGGGTCTTCGGCCTGGCGCTGTCCGGCTTCGGCACCATCCTCGGCGCGGTCAACTTCATCACCACCATCATCTGCATGCGTGCCCCGGGCATGACCATGTGGCGGATGCCCATCTTCACCTGGAACACCCTGATCACGGCGATCCTGGTGCTCATGGCCTTCCCGCCGCTGGCCGCAGCCCTCTTCGCCCTCGGCGCGGACCGGAAGTTCGGTGCGCACATCTTCGATCCCGCGAACGGCGGTGCGGTCCTCTGGCAGCACCTGTTCTGGTTCTTCGGACACCCCGAGGTGTACATCATTGCGCTGCCGTTCTTCGGTATCGTCTCTGAGATCTTCCCCGTCTTCAGCCGCAAGCCGATCTTTGGATACAAGGGCCTGGTTTACGCCACCATCGCCATTGCTGCGCTGTCGGTGACCGTCTGGGCCCACCACATGTACGTCACCGGCGCAGTCCTGCTCCCGTTCTTCTCGTTCATGACCATGCTCATCGCGGTGCCCACCGGCGTGAAGTTCTTCAACTGGATCGGGACCATGTGGCGCGGGTCGCTGACCTTTGAGACGCCCATGCTGTGGAGCATCGGCTTCCTCATCACGTTCCTCTTCGGTGGCCTGACCGGCATCATCCTGGCTTCCCCGCCGCTGGACTTCCACGTATCGGACTCCTACTTCGTGGTTGCGCACTTCCACTACGTGGTGTTCGGCACGGTCGTGTTCGCCATGTTCGCCGGGTTCTACTTCTGGTGGCCCAAGTGGACCGGCAAGATGCTCAACGAACGCCTGGGCAAGATCCACTTCTGGTTGCTGTTCCTGGGCTTCCATGGCACCTTCCTGATCCAGCACTGGCTCGGCGTCATGGGCATGCCCCGTCGTTATGCCGACTACCTGCCGGAGGACAACTTCACCTGGATGAACCAGTTCTCCACGGTGGCGTCCTTCGTGCTCGGCGCTTCCCTGATTCCGTTCTTCTGGAACGTCTACATCACGTGGCGGAATGCCGAAAAGGTCCAGGTGGACGACCCTTGGGGCTTCGGAGCGTCGCTGGAATGGGCCACGTCCTGCCCGCCGCCGCGCCACAACTTCACGTCCCTGCCCCGGATCCGTTCAGAGCGTCCTGCACTGGACCTGCACCACCCGGAACTCCGGCAGGTACACACCGTCGATTCGCCTGCCCCCGCAGCCGCAGTGCTCGGCAACGCTGACCAGAAGGACACCGCACAGTGAAAATTGAATCCTGGATCTTTGGCTCTGGAGTCTTCTTCTTCGTCCCCGTCGCCCTGGTCTACGGCTTCCTGACCAACTGGAGCGAATGGGTCGGCATCCTGGGCATTCTCCTCGTCGGCGGCCTGGCAGGCATGATCGGCGCCTACCTCGGATTTACCGGCAAGCGGGTCGGGCTGCGGCCTGAAGACCGCAGCGATGCCGAGATCCACGAGGGTGCCGGCGAACAGGGACACTTCAGCCCCTGGAGCTGGTGGCCCCTGGTCCTCGGGATTGCCTGCGCCACCGGCTTCCTCGGCATGGCAGTCGGTTTCTGGATCGTCTTCATCGCCGGCGGAATCGCCGTTGTGGCACTCGTAGGCTGGGTCTACGAATACAGCCGCGGTGACCACGCGCACTAGGCAGCTGCACCAATAACGACGTCGGGCCCCACCGAAAGGTGGGGCCCGACGTTTTTGCGTTCCCTAGACGCCCTGGGTAGCCCCCTGGGACTCCAGGAGCCTGGCAATGACCGTGAGTGCTTCCATGGCACGCCAATCGTCCTGATCGCCGCCTAAGGCGTCGTCGCTGACCACCAGTTCCACTTCGCAACCCTGCCGGAAGTCGGCTGCCATCACCTGGAGCAGGGAACGTGCGTCTACAAGCCCGCCGCCGGCCTTCCGAATTGTCAAGGGAAACCCCGCGTCAGTAACGGCGCGGACGAACACGGCGGCAGAGCGTGCGTGCAGGCCCTCAGGTGCTGTCACGACGGCATTCAATGTTGGCAAAGGGGACTCCTTCGTCACGACGGCCCCATCCGTCGGCGGTCAATTTTCCAGACTAAATATAGCGGGCGGGCAACCCACGGCACTAAAACGGACAGCGGTCACCCACTGGTCTAGACCGTCCTAAAATGAGTGAGGACAACCATCGGCAGGAAGAGGGATCATGGCAGCTGGCGCCACCGCCATCACCGGCGAGATAGACCGCACCAGCGGCACCGCGATCTATGTGCAGCTCCGCGAGATCCTGAGGGCCTATATTGCCGAATCGTGCCTTCCGGGTTCAGCGCTTCCGTCTGAGCGTGACCTTGCCGAACGATTCGGACTTGCGCGGATGACCGTCCGGCAAGCCATCGATGCCTTGGTGGGGGAGGAGGTCATCGAACGTGTTGTCGGGCTGGGAACGTTCGTCCGGCGGCCGAAACTCGACCTGCAGGTCAAGCTGACGTCCTATAGCGAAGAGATGCAGCGCCGCGGCATGGTTCCGGCGGCAAAAGTCCTCAGTTTCGAGCAAATAGGAGCCAGTGCCTTCCTGGCACGCGAACTCCAGCTCGACGAGGGAACACCCGTGGTCCGCTTTCGCCGGCTCTTGCTGGCAGACGGGGAGCCTATGAGTGTGGACGAGAACTTCATTCCTGCCCACCGCGTCCCGGGCCTGCTTGACCATGAACCTCCCACGTCGTTGTACAACGTCCTCAGCGAGCAGTTTGGCCTGGTGATGGAGTGGGGCGAGGACATGATCGAGGCAACGGCGGCATCCCCCTCCACGGCGCGGTTGCTGAACGTCGAAGTGGGGGCTCCTCTGCTGAAGATCCAGCGGCACGCGTTCGTGGCCCGCGCCATGGTCGACTACTCCGTCTCGTACTACCGCGCGGACCGGTACAAGCTGTGGGTTCCGCTGCAGCGGCCTGGTGCCCGCAGGACGCGCACCCACTGAAACAGCACGGGAAGTGCCGCGGGCGCATTTCAGGGTACAAAGCCCGGAAGACAAATGAAGGGCCCGATCCGGTATGGATCGGGCCCTTCAGCACAACTGAAGTTGCCTAGTGCGTCAGAGTCTTCGTGCCCTCTGCAGCTTCCACAGCCTCGTGGCCGTGGCCGTGTGCAGCTTCCAGCTCTGCGGGAGTTGCCGGAGCAACGCGGTCCTCGAAGAACCAGCGGGAGAGCAGTGCCCGCCGCTTTTCCTTGCGGGTGACCACGCCGTGCTCGTTGGGAACAGCCGCCTGGACCTGGGGTGATTCGAAGCCAACCAGCTTGTAGCGCTTGTATTCATCCAGGGGCGCGTGCACCTCGATGAACTCACCGTGCGGAAGCCGAACGATCCGGCCGGTCTCGCGGCCGTGAAGGGCGATTTCACGGTCCTTGCGCTGCAGGGCAAGCGCAACGCGCTTGGTGACAAGGAACGCGATGATCGGGCCGACGAAGAACAGTGCACGCAACCAGTAGGTGACGTCGTTCAGGGAGACACCGAAGTGGGTTGCGATGAGGTCGGAACCTGCGGCCGCCCACATAACGCAGTACCAAACGAAACCGGCCATGCCGATGGCGGTGCGGGTCGGAGCGTTCCTCGGACGGTCCAGGACGTGGTGCTCACGGTCGTCCTTGGTGACCCAGCGCTCAATCCACGGGTAGGTGAACATCACGGTGAAGAGGATGCCGGCCGGTACCAGTGCAGGCAGGAGGACGTTGAACGTGAACACGTGACCAAAGAAGATCTGCTCGACGTGCCAGTTGCCGAGCGTTCCGGGCATGAGCCGGAGGGCGCCGTCGACGAACCCGATGTACCAGTCAGGCTGGGTGCCTGCGGATACCGGGGAGGGATCGTAAGGTCCGTAGTTCCAGATGGGGTTGATGGTGAAGAACGCAGCCATCAGGGCGATCACGCCGAAGACGATGAAGAAGAATCCACCGGCCTTGGCCGCGTACACGGGTCCGAGGGGGTAGCCGACAACGTTGTTGTCGTTGCGGCCGGGGCCCGGGTACTGGGTGTGCTTGTGGACCACAACCATGAAGAGGTGCATGACGATCATCAGCAGGATGAGAGCAGGCACCAGCAGGATGTGCAGCATGTACAGGCGGCTGATGATGGCCGTGCCCGGGAATTCCCCACCGAACAGGAAGAACGAGATGTACGTGCCGATGACCGGAATCGACTTGATCACGCCGTCGATGATGCGCAGACCGTTGCCGGAGAGCAGGTCGTCGGGAAGCGAGTAGCCAGTGAAGCCGGCCGCCATGGCCAGGATCAGGAGGACGCAGCCCACAACCCAGTTCATCTCACGCGGGCGGCGGAACGCGCCGGTGAAGAAGACGCGGAGCATGTGCACGGCCACGGATGCCACGAACAGCAGTGCTGCCCAGTGGTGGACCTGGCGCATGAAGAGGCCACCGCGGACGTCGAACGAGATGTTCAGTGACGAACTGTACGCCACCGACATTTCCACGCCCTTGAGGGGGACGTAGGAACCGTCGTAGTGGGTCTCCGCCATGGACGGGTCGAAGAAGAACGTCAGGAAGGTTCCGGACAGCAGCAGGATGACAAACGAGTACAGCGCCACTTCGCCGAACATGAATGACCAGTGATCGGGGAAGACCTTGCGGCCGAACTCGCGGAGGATCCCGGAACCGCCGACACGCGAGTCGACGAAGTCGGTGATCCGGCCTGTCTTGGTTTTGGCGACGAAAGCCGGCTCAGCTGTTGATGCTGCGCTCATGCGAATCACGCTCCCAGTAACTTGGTCCTACGGGTTCATGGAAGTCGCTGGTAGCGACGAGGTAGCCCTCGTCATCAACTGCGATCGGCAGCTGGGGGAGAGGACGGCTGGCGGGGCCGAAGATCACCTTGCACTCTTGCGTGAGGTCGAAGGTGGACTGGTGGCACGGGCACAGCAGGTGGTGCGTCTGCTGCTCGTAGAGAGCAACGGGGCAGCCAACGTGGGTGCAGATCTTTGAGTAGGCAACGATGCCGTTGTAGCCCCACTCTTCGCGGCCCTTGGAGGGGTTCAGCGACGCCGGGTCGAGGCGCATCAGGAGGACAACCGACTTGGCCTTCTCGTTGAGTTTGCCTTCGCTGAGTTCGTTGAGTCCCTCAGGGATGACGTGGAACGCCGAGCCGATAGTGACATCCGAAGCCTTGATGGGGGTTCCGTCAGGGTCACGGGTCAGGCGCTTGCGCTTGCCGTCCTGGGGAGCCCACATGGTGTGTGCGAGCTTGTCGTCAGGGCGGGGTCCGAGATCGCCGAAAATGGCGATTGCAGGAAGCGGAGCCAGGGCCACCGCACCCAGGAGGGTGTTGCGGATCAGCGGACGGCGCTTGATGCCGGTCTCTTCAACGATGTCGTCGACGATGCGGACCGCAGCCTGGCGGTCTTCTTCGTAACGGATCGCGTGACGCTCCTCGGAGACTTCGTGGTCGGGCATCAGGGCCTTGGCCCAGTGCACGATTCCGGTTCCGATACCCAGCATGGCAAAGGCAGTGCCAATGCCCAACAGGGCGTTCTGGAGCCGGATGGTGGCAATGCTGGAGTCATCACCCAGATCGATGGCGAAGTACGCCACCAGGAAGATCAGGGTGCCAACAACAGAAATGCCAAACAGTAAGGCGACCTGCCGTTCTGCCCGCTTTGCGGCTCTCGGGTCCGTGTCAGCCAGGCGCAAACGATGCGGGGGAATCCCAGGATCCTGGAACTTCTCCACCTCATTCTGACCAGCCGTAGCTACGGTGCCCGAGTGGTTCGGACTGCCGTCACTATGGTTGCCCATAATTCGCCTCATCCTTCTCTCGTCCCGGCAGTTGCCGGGTTAGTTTCTAATTTCAAGCTGCTGACAGGGCAGCAGAAGTTTTGTGTGTCCTGCGGGACGTCAGGAAGTCCTGGAGGTCAGCCAGATGGTGAAGGCGATGATGACGCCGAGACCGGCAACCCACACGAACAGGCCTTCGGCTACCGGGCCAAGGGATCCGAGGTCGGCTCCGCCCGGGGATCCGGTGGACTCGATCTGCTTCAGGAAGGTGATGATGTCCTTCTTGCCTTCGGGGGTGATGTTGGCGTCGTTGAACACCGGCATGTTCTGCGGGCCCGTGACCATGGCCTCGTAGATGTGCTTGCCGGTTACGTCGGCGAGAGCAGGTGCGAACTTGCCGCGGGTCAGCGCACCGCCGGCGGCGGCGGCGTTGTGGCACATGGCGCAGTTGGTGCGGAACAGCTCTCCACCAGCAGCAGCGTCGCCGCCACCGTTTGTCAGGTCGTCTGCAGGAATCGCCGGGCCGGCTCCCAGGGAAGCAACGTAGGCTGCAAGCTGTGAGGTCTGCTGTTCGTTGAACTGGACAGGCTTCTTCATCGCCTGGGGTCCGTTCATCTGCATCGGCATACGTCCGGTGCCAACCTGGAAGTCAACAGCTGCGGCGCCTACGCCCACCAGCGAGGGACCATCTTTGGAACCGCTGGCACCCATGCCGTGGCAGGTGGCGCAGTTCGCCGCGAAGAGCTTTCCGCCCTCTCCGACGTCGCTGGCGCTTGCCGTGGTGGTGCTCGCCTTGGCCTCGTTCATGCTGGTGGCCACGGCGTAGAGCCCACCAGTGATGAGAAGCCCCATCAGGAGCAGCGCTATTGCTGCAAGTGGGTGACGCCGCTTTTGTGAGAGTGCCTTCACGTGGTGGTTCCTTTATTCGATCCTGCGCCGGCTCCGGGAGCCGCTACCTGAAATTCTGCCTCTTGTAGAAAAAGAATCAAAGCTGGCTACTTGAGTACGTAGATGACCAGGAAGAGGCCGATCCACACGACGTCAACGAAGTGCCAGTAGTAAGAGGTGACGATTGCGGACGTTGCTTCGAAATGTCCGAACTTCTTCGCGGCGAAGGACCGGCCCATGATGAGCAGGAAGGCAATCAGGCCGCCGATGACGTGCAGGCCGTGGAAGCCGGTGGTCATGTAGAAGGCTGAGCCGTAGGCGTTGGAGGAGAGCGAGACGTGCTCGGAAACCAGCATTGCGTACTCGGTGGTCTGGCCGGCAACGAAGAACGCGCCCATCAGGAACGTCAGGGTGAACCATTCGTTCATTCCCCAGCGGGCGAACTGCAGGGCTCCACCGGCGCGGCGGGGTTGCAGCCGCTCGGCGGCGAACACGCCCATCTGGCAAGTGAAGGAACTGGCCACGAGGACGATCGTGTTTACGAGCGCAAAGGGGAAGTTGAGCTTGGCTGTCTCTTCCGCCCACATCTGACCGCTCGTTGAGCGCAGCGTGAAGTACATGGCAAAGAGACCGGCGAAGAACATCAACTCGCTGGACAGCCACACTACGGTTCCGACAGAAACCATATTGGGGCGGTTCAGCGTGGGGTGCGCCGGGGTACTGGGGGCATGGGTCGCAGATGTCACATAGACATTATGTCTGCAAAAGTCCGTGCTGCCCAACGCAAACCGCCTTTTCGGGGGACTTTTTCTACAAAGACGCGAATTCGCCCCGAAAACTTCCGGCCGACGTTCATATTGGTCAGCGCGCACCATCGCTCGATAGCATCAGCAGGTGACTTCACAGGCATCTGCAGCGTCCGGCAACACCTGGCCCCGGCTCATCTCGGCGCTGATCAAGGGCGCCGATCTTACGGCCGACAACACGTCGTGGGCCATGGACACGATCATGTCCGGCGAAGCGACGCCAACCCAGATCGCCGGTTTCCTCGTGGCACTCAGCGCCAAGGGGGAGACGGTGGACGAGCTTTCCGGCCTGGTGGAAGCCATGCTGGCCCACGCCAATCCGGTGGCAATTTCCGGGGAGAAGCTCGATATCGTCGGCACCGGTGGTGACCAACTTAACACTGTCAACATCTCGACGATGGCCGCCCTGGTAGCGGCGGGTGCCGGCGCCAAGGTGGTTAAGCACGGCAACCGGGCAGCGTCGTCGTCGTCCGGATCGGCCGACGTGCTCGAGGCGCTGGGCGTCCGCCTTGACCTGCCTATCGACCGGGTGGCACGCAACGCGGAGGAAGCCGGCATCACGTTCTGCTTTGCCCAGGTCTTCCACCCATCATTCCGGCACACCGCCGTTCCCCGGCGAGAGCTGGCGATTCCCACCGCGTTCAACTTCCTGGGGCCGCTGACAAACCCCGCGAACGTCCAAGCGTCGGCCGTCGGCGTTGCCAACGCACGGATGGCGCCCCTCGTGGCCGGCGTCCTGGCGCGGCGGGGGAGCAGGGGATTGGTGTTCCGGGGAAACGACGGCCTCGATGAACTGACGACGACCGGTCCGTCGACCGTGTGGGAAATCCGCGACGGTGCCGTCAGTGAACTTCGTTTCTCCCCGGAAGACCTGGGCATCAACCTGGCCACCGTGGAGCAGTTGCGCGGGGGAGACGCCATCGCAAATGCCGGTGTTGTCCGGGATGTGCTCTCCGGCAAACAAGGGCCGGCCCGGGACGCGGTCCTGGTCAATGCGGCCGCCGGGCTCGTTGCCTTCGATCTCGACGCAAGTGGTCCGTTCCTGGCCCGCATGCAGGCGGCTTTCGTACGGGCGGGGAACTCAATTGATTCCGGCGAAGCCGCTGCGGTGCTGGACCGCTGGGTTTCGCTGTCCCGCGCCTAAGCCCGCTTACTGTTCGAAGCCAAGCGAGAACGCGGCGTCGAGGTCGTGCTGTGAGTAGGCACGGAAGGCGATGTGCGTGGTGGTGTGAACCACTGCGGGCACCTTGGAGAGCTTGTCAGCGATGACATCTGCCAGGTCCTCGTGCCGGGGCACCCTCGCGACGGCGATCAGGTCCCATTCCCCGGTGACGGAGTACACCTCACTGATGCCTTCAATGGCCGATATTTCCTCCGCCGTCTCCGGAATGCGTGCGGCGTCAGTCTTGATCAGAACAAATGCGGTGACCACGTTTGAACCCCTTTAATCAGTTCCGCCGCGGCGGAGCCCGGCAGCGTTTCTCTGCTGCCAGCCTATTACACAGGCGGGCATCTTCCAGATGCGTTGGAAGCCGCGCATTTCCCGCGTTGGGCAGAGGCTTTACCTCCGGCGCAGCCGTGCCACGCCGGAGAGCAACAGCCGGTAGCCGACCAGGAAGACGGCCAGGGCCAACGTGGCCACGATAATGAAGGGCAGGACCACGGTCTGTGCGGTCAGCGCCCGCAGGACCATGCCACCAATCAGGCTGCCAAGCCACACAGGAACCCCTGCCCGGACTGCTGACAGTGGATTCCGCCAGGCCCGCGCGGCCATCCAGCCGGCCGCTGCGCCGGCGAGGAACGGCCACGCCGTGAGCCAGACACCCAGGACGGGTTCTTCCCGGTGGTGCGCATCACGTCCAATGGCCGCAAACGCCAGGATGAGGATGAGGTCAGCCGCAGCGGCCAGGATGACGGTTCGCGCCACAACTGACGGTGCAGGCTTCGTCTTGAGGGAATCCATGGCTTTAAGTCTAGCCGTCCAGGGGAGAACCCGGCCCGTGGCCTGGTTGGCGAAACCAGGGGACCGGAGTGCCAGGCAGGCTCCAGAGGGGAGTTCCAGCTCCTTCGGAGCAGGCATGAAGGCATGCAGTAATGTCAGCAGGGATCGACGTCACTGCCTGCATCCGGAGAGATAGTGAACAAACCGTTGTGGATCTGCATCCTCGTTGGTGCCGCCATGGGATTCAGCCTGGGCCTGGCCCTGTTTCAGAGCCCTTTCTGGGGTTGCGCTGCCGGGCTCGCCCTCGGAGGCGTGGTCGGGGCCTCCATACGCCGGCGCCACTGAGCGGCCGCCAAAGTCCCGAGCCGGGAGAGGGCTGTCAGGCGCTCCAGCCCAGTCTCACCAACACGTTACTTGACATAATGTAGATTATCGGCGCTTTGGGAATATGCGCGAGCGGAGCGGTACGCCCAAAGCCCAATCCTGCGAATCGGCTGGTCAATCGGCATGGGACCCATTGTCTTTGGTGCGGTGCCCGTCAAGAATGAACCAATGACGGCCTATGTGTGTTCCCTGGAAATTGCAGTCCCGGCGACCAAGCTGATCCAGTCCGAAGCCCGCGATGTCTTCGCTGCGCAGCCGGGATTGTCGCGTTTGGGCTCACGGCTCGTGAACACCTGCTTTGACGGTGCTGCCATCGAGACACGGTTTACCGCCGTACAGGAAATGACGAATGCTTTCCGCACGGACAACCCGCAGTTCTACGACCAGGAAACCGGACTCCTGTTAAATCCCAGCACCAAGGTCCGCAACGATATCTTTGCCAGGGAAGCCACGAAGCTCTTTATTGAGGCAGCCCGCGCTGCCCTGGATGCCGTACCGGACCTTGATTTACTTGACATAACTCATCTCATCACCGTCTCATGCACGGGATTCTTCAACCCGGGCCCGGACTACAAGGTGGTCCGGGAGCTTGGCCTGAACCCGGCCGTCCAGCGCTACCATTTGGGCTTCATGGGCTGCTACGCGGCATTTCCCGCGTTGCGCGCCGCAAAGTTGTTCTGCGAAGCCGATCCCAAGGCCGTCGTCCTGGTTGTCTGCGCGGAACTGTGCTCCCTGCATGTGCGCACGTCCAACGATCCGGATGCCATCATGGGCTCAGCGCTGTTCGCCGACGGAGCCGCGGCCGCCGTCGTCACGGCCCGGTCCGGAGCCGGCGACACCGCACTGCTCGCACTGGACCACTTCGAAACTGTCCTCACCCCTGTCGGCGAAGACTCGATGGCTTGGAACATCGGCGACAACGGGTTCGAAATGGTGCTCGGCAACTACGTGCCCCACATCATCGACGAACACATCGTGGGTGCCCTGGAGCCCCTCCTGGCAACGGAGCCTGAACTCGCGGCACTCCCCTACGCCTCAATCCCCCACTGGGCCATCCATCCGGGCGGCCGCAGCATCCTGGACAAGGTCGAGTCGCGGCTGGCCCTCACGGAGGAGCAGCTGGTGCCCGCCCGCGAAATCCTTCGCAACTATGGCAACATGAGCAGCGCCACCGTGCTTTTCGTACTCAAGCACATCCTGGAACAACCCCTCCGGGACGGAACCGGCGGGGGTGAACGCATCTGTTCCATGGCCTTTGGCCCGGGACTCACCGTGGAAACAGGCTTGTTTACCAAGCTCCGTCAGGCCGTCGCAAGACACGAAAAGACGTCGGATGCGGCCATCTCCGAGGCAGCGGCGGTCGGCTGAACGGGCCCCGGGCGATGGAGTTCCTGCTGGGTCGCCGCGCTGCCGCTGCGGTGGAGCAGATGGACCGCGCCGACTGTGATGCCCGGCTCCTGGACAACACCTACCGCCAGTTCGGCCTCATTAACAGGGTCTTGTCCGGTTGGCGGGGACTCTACGCCAGGGAGCTTCGGCCCATCGTTCCACCGCAGCCACGCCCGCTGACCATCCTCGATGTCGGATGCGGCGGCGGCGACCTCGCTGTCATGCTCTCCCGCTGGGCTGCCCGGGACGGGAAAAACATGCACATCATGGGAATCGACCCGGATCCCCGCGCAGCCCGCTTTGCCCGGCAGCGTGCTGCTGCCTCCGGTGTGGACTTCCGGGAGGCCCACAGCAGCGACCTCGTCCGCGAGGGGGCCCGGTTCGACGTCGTCATTTCCAACCATGTCCTGCACCACCTGTCTCCCGAAGAGCTCCGGCACCTGCTGGCAGATTCGGAAATCCTCGCGGAAAGGACATCGCTGCATAACGACCTCATCCGCAGCCCGGCAGCCTTCGCCCTCTTCAGCGTTGCCGCGCTGCCGTTCCGGCACTCCTTCATCCGCGAGGACGGCCTGACCTCCATCCGGCGCAGCTATAAACCCGCTGAATTGTCCGCCGCCGCTCCCCCGGGCTGGTTCGTGGAACGGTCGTCGGCATTCCATCAAGTCCTGACGTGGCGACATGGCTGAGCTGGCTGCCGATGTTGTCATCGCCGGCGGCGGCCCTGTTGGGCTGTTCCTTGCCGGGCTCCTGCTCCAGGAGGGCGTCACCGTCAAGGTGCTGGAACAGCGTACGTCACGGAACCAGCACACCCGGGCCATCGGTATCCACCCGCCGGCGCTGCAGGCACTGAGTCGGATCGGCGTGGTACCAACCCTGGTTCGGGAGGGTGTCCGGATCCGTGAAGGCGTCGCCCTGAGCAGGGGAAGAACAGTCGGCACCATGGCTTTCGGCACCGTGTCAGCCACCTTTCCCTTCGTCCTTGCGCTGCCCCAGTTCAGGACGGAGCAAATCCTGGCGGACCGCGTCCAGGCTTTGGACCCGGACGCCCTGGTCCGGGGTGCGAACGTTACGGGGTTCATCGACGACGGCGCCAGGGTCACCGTCGCGTTCGAGTCCTCTGATCATCAGTCGCAGGGGCCGGCCCGGGCCACGGCCGCGCTGCTGGTGGCCGCGGACGGTGCCCGATCCCGGCTTCGGGCCGCCCTGGGCGTGGCTGCCGCCCGCAGGACGTATCCGGACCATTACCTCATGGGAGATTTCGACGACGACAGCGGCCTGGCCGAGAAAGCTGCCCTTTTCCTCGAGCAGCCGGGCATCGTGGAATCGTTCCCGCTCCCCGGCGGAATCCGCCGGTGGGTGGTGCGGCTCAACTGCCCGGCCGGCGCCGCAACGGCCGCCGACCTGGCCGGCCTGGTAGGCCGGCGGACCGGAATCGAACCCGACCCGGCCACCACTTCCATGCTGAGCGCGTTCAGCGTCAGTTCGGCCATCGCCGGCCGTACTGTGGCTGGACGGGCAATCCTGCTGGGCGACGCGGCACACGAGATCAGCCCCATTGGCGGCCAAGGCATGAACCTGGGCTGGCTTGATGCCGAAGCACTCGCCCCGCTGGTTTCTGCGGCCCTTCGCTGCGGGCCGGAGCACAGCCAGTTCCGGGAGTTCGAAAGGACCCGGCGGAGGGCAGCGGTCCGTGCGCGCCGCCAAGCCGAAATCAATATGGCGCTCGGCCGGCCCCTGCCGGCTCCGCTGCTTCGAATCCGAACGGCTGCACTCGGTACTGCCGCCTCCATTCCGGCAGTCAACCGGTGGGCAGCCAGGCGGTTCACCATGCAATGACCAAGTGCTGGGCCTGGGCGGCCCTAGCGGAAATAGCAGTCGTAGCTGTCCTGGCTCACAATAAGGCCGTCCTTGACCTCAAAGACGGAGGAGGTCCTGGCCCGGATGGTTTCGCCGCGATCCCAGTACCGCAGATCCATCAGCAGTGTGGCCGACCAATCGGCTTCCACAGCCACGCGGCCGCCCTCGCAGGTAGTCCGGCGGACCACGAACTCCTGGTCCTCCACCACCTGGCGGCTCTGGTCAGCACCGGAAAGCACGCCCTCCAACGTCCGGGTGGCTCCCTCCGGTGCCAGCAGGTGCGGCGCCTCCGTGAGGACAAATCCCTCGGAGAGGAACGGGCGGATTTCAGCGGCGCCACCGCCCGCTTCGAGGACACGGATAAAATCCAGGACACGCCCCAGCGGCGACCCCTGCGCCAACTCATCAACCATGCAATCGACCCTAGCCGAGGTTTCCGCAGGCCGTCCGCCATTAGGCTTTCCCCATGACCCAGAGCATTCCCCCGGCCACTGCCGGACCCGACGACATCCGCGAGGCCGTGGAACGGATCCTGTCTGCCGGTTCCCTGCCGCCGATCGTCCAGGCCGGCCACCCGGCGCTGCGCCAGCAGGCCGCCGAGTTCCACGGCCAACTTTCGGCGGAGCAGCTGGGCCGCCTCATCGAGGTCATGCGCCAGGTCATGCACGAAGCCCCCGGTGTGGGCCTGGCCGCGCCCCAGCTTGGCATCCCGTTGCAACTCGCGGTCCTGGAAGACCTGTACGACGTCGACCCCGACTCCGCAGCGCTGCGGCACCGGAGCCCGCTGGAATTCCTGGCGATCCTCAACCCCCGCTACACCCCCAGGGGTCCGGGCAGGCAGCGTTCTACGAGGGATGCCTTTCCCTCAACGGGCTGCAGGCCGTGGTGTCGCGGCCGGACACCGTGCTGCTGGACTACCTGACGCCCGGCGGCGCGGCGGCGCAGCGCGTGTTTTCCGGCTGGCAGGCCCGCATCGTCCAGCACGAGACGGACCACCTCAACGGCATCCTCTATATCGACCGTGCCCAGCTCCGTTCCCTCAGCAGCAACGCGGAGTATGCGGCCCACTGGGCGGAACCCGGCATCGGCAGGGCCAGCACCGGGTTGGGGTTCGACGCCGGCCCCGCGGGAATATCCCTCGGCTGACCGCGGGTGCACCCCTGCCAAGTGACGAGGCAGCAGGACGGGCAGGCCACCATAAACTGGTGTCCATGCCATCCGCGGATTTCCCCCTCCTGTGCCCCGTCTGCTCGGATCCGTTGGTTCTCTTCGGACCGGGCGCCGGGACGCAACCCCGGCTGGCTTGCGCTGCCGGGCACCACTTTGATGCGGCCCGGCAAGGCTACTTCAACCTGTTGGTTGGCAAAGGAACATCGTTTGAGGCGGACAGCGCCGCCATGGTGCAGTCCCGCGTCAACTTCCTGGGGAACGGCCATTACCTGCCGCTGGCACGCGCCGTAGCCTCCGCCGTCGTCCCTCATCTCTCGGCCACCGGCGCGGCCGTGCTGGATTCCGGAACCGGAACCGGCCATTACCTCCGCGAGATCCTGGACGCCGCGGAAGCTGACGGGCGGCACGTGGCGGCCATCGGCCTGGATATATCCAAGTTTGCTCTGCGCCGCGCCGCGCGGCTCAACCCGGAAGCCATCAACATGGTCTGCGACATCTGGCAACCCCTCCCGGTGTCCACCGCCTCGGTGGACGCTGTCACGGTGGTGTTTGCCCCGCGGAATCCGGCCGAATTCGCCCGGGTACTGCGCCCTGCCGGGGCGCTGGTGGTGGTGACCCCCCGGCCCGGCCACCTCGGAGAACTCGCCGCGGTCACCGGGATGCTCGGCATCGAAGAGGGGAAGGATGACCGCCTGGCGGAGGGCATGGCCGGCCATTTCGACCTGGACAGCACCTCCGACGTCGACATAGCCCTCACGTTGACCCGCGGGGCCGCGGCGGACCTGGCCTTCATGGGACCGGCGGGGCACCACCTGGACCCCGGGCACATCGCAGAACGGCTGGAGAGCCGCCCCGAACCCGTGACGGCGGGGGCACGGTTCAGGCTGATGGTGTTCCGGCCCAGGAAACGCGGCGCCGCGTAACGACTTGGCCACTATCCCCGGGCCGGCGCCTGCGTCCGGCGCGCTTGCCCGGTCCCCGGACTAGGATGAAAAGACAGTTGCAGGCGGGTCCGCAGACGCGGCTCCCCCGTGACGAAGGGGGAAACAGGATGTTCGATTGGCTTGGGGAAAACTGGTGGGCGCTGTGGCTCACGGCGTTCCTGGCGTTTGCCGTGATCGAGATGATCACCCTTGACCTGTTCTTCATCATGCTTGGTGGCGGCGCTCTTGCCGCCCTGGCAGCCGACTTCGCCGGCGCCGAACCCTGGCTCCAGGTGGTGGTCTTTTGCATCGTATCCCTGCTCATGGTCGCGTTCGTGCGGCCGGTGGCGCTCTCGCATCTGAAGAAGGGCCCGTCCGAGCAGCGGACCAACGTTGACCGCCTCATCGGTGAACCCGCAATCGTCATGGAGGCCGTGACCTCGGACGGCGGTTTGGTGAAAATCGGCGGTGATATTTGGAGCGCACGCTCCGCCGCGGGAGTACTTCCCGCAGGCCAAAAAGTGGTCGTCTCGGCCATTGATGGCGCAACAGCAGTGGTTTCGGTACCGCCCGCGGCGGCCACCGGCCCTGAAACAGCCTGACATTTGGGGGATAAGGAGTTTTATGGAAAACGCAGGCGGAACCGCACTGGCCGTTGTGTTGGTGGTCCTGATCGTGTTCGTCATCATCGTTTTGGTCCGGTCGGTCCGGATCATCCCGCAGGCACGTGCCGGCGTCGTCGAACGCCTGGGCAAATACCAGAGGACGCTCAACCCGGGGCTGACCATCCTGATTCCTTTTGTGGACCGGCTCCTGCCGTTGCTGGACCTGCGTGAACAGGTGGTTTCCTTTCCACCGCAGCCGGTGATCACGGAAGACAACCTGGTGGTGTCCATCGACACGGTGGTCTACTTCCAGGTCACCGATCCCCGCGCCGCCACCTATGAAATCGCCAACTACATCCAGGCGGTGGAGCAGCTCACCACCACAACCCTGCGCAATGTGGTGGGCGGGCTCAACCTCGAAGAGGCCCTGACCTCGCGCGACCAGATCAACGGTCAGCTTCGCGGCGTTCTTGATGAGGCGACGGGCCGCTGGGGCATCCGTGTGTCCCGGGTGGAGCTGAAGGCAATCGATCCGCCCCACTCCATCCAGGACTCGATGGAGAAGCAGATGCGGGCCGAACGCGACCGGCGCGCCGCCATCCTTACCGCTGAAGGGACCAAGCAGTCCGCCATCCTTACCGCTGAAGGCCAGCGGCAGGCCGCCATCCTCAAGGCCGAGGGCGAGGCCAAGGCCGCCATCCTCCGGGCAGACGGTGAGTCGCAGGCCATCCAGAAGGTCTTCGATGCCATCCACAAGGGAAACCCGGACCAGAAGCTCCTCGCCTACCAGTACCTCCAGACGCTGCCGAAACTGGCCGAAGGCTCGGCAAACAAGCTGTGGATCATCCCCAGTGAAGTCGGTGAGGCCCTGAAGGGAATCGGAAGCGCCTTGGGAGGCAACGCACCTGAACAGGCGGCGAACGGACTGTTCGACGACGTTCCGGCCCAGCGGACCGAGCCCTAACCAGACCCTGAAACAGGGAGGGACCCGCGCCGCGGGCCCCTCCCTGTTTTGGTTCCGGCGGCAAAAAGCCCGTATAATTGTGTATTTGTCCGGCAGGATACCACCAGCTGGAACAACACAGCTTCGCAATGCGTTGAATCCAATGATGCAGCACAGTGCACACAAGAGTCCGGCGGCGCATCGTCACCACCGGCAGTCGCGGAGTTTTCATCCGCGAACCGACCAGAGGGAGAAATCATGAGCGATCGCAGCCTGCGGGGCATGCGCCTTGGTGCGCAGAGCATGGAGACCGAGTCCGGAGTTGAGCCGGCTCCGCGCCAGCGGGTCGAGTACCGTTGCGAGGATGGCGAGCAGGTCTTCGTCACGTTCTCCTCCGAGGCGGAAATTCCTCCGGTGTGGGTCTCCAAGACCGGCAAGGAAGCGCTCCTGGTAGACGGCGAGAAGCCGGATACGAGCAACGACAAGGCAGTTCGCACCCACTGGGACATGCTGCTGGAACGCCGTTCCCTTCCTGAGCTGGAACAGATCCTCGAGGACCGCCTGACCATTCTGCGTGAACGCCGTGGAGAGCGCCGCTCCGCTTAGGCCACGCAAACAAAGGGGGCGTCCCCGCACTTCCAGTGCGGGGACGCCCCCTTTCCTTAGCCGTTGCTAAGGGCTACGAGTTCGTTTTTTTCGCCTTGCCGGCGAGCGTGTTCCAGCGAGCCGCGAGTCCCCATTTGGTGACGTTGATCATGGCTTCCACCACGATGTTGCCGCTCATCTTCGAGGCGCCCAGTTCGCGTTCGACGAAGGTGATGGGGCGTTCTTCGATCCGGAGGCCGAGCTTGGCGACCCGCCAGGCGAGGTCCACCTGGAAGCCGTAGCCAACCGAGTCCACCTGGTCCAAGTTGAGCTTTTCCAAAGTGCTTCGGCGGAAGGCGCGGTAGCCGCCGGTGACGTCCTTGATGCGGAGGCCGAGCATCAGCCGGGCGTAGGTGCTGCCCACGCGGGAAATTGCCTGCCGGTAGAGCGGCCAGTTGACCACGCTGCCGCCGGGGACCCAGCGGGAACCCATGGCCAGGTCGGCACCCTGCTCGATGGCTTCAAGGAGTTGCGGGAGCTGTTCGGGCTGGTGCGAGCCGTCGGCGTCCATTTCGACGAGGACGTCGTAGCCGGCTTCCAGTCCCCACTTGAAACCGGCGATGTAGGCCGCCCCAAGGCCTTCCTTGCCTTTGCGGTGCAGGACGTGGACCTGGGAATCCTCCGCGGCGAAGCCGTCGGCCAGGGTGCCGGTACCGTCGGGGCTGTTGTCATCGACCACCAGTACGTCCGACGCCGGAACAGCCGTCCGCAGGCGCTGGAGCGTCTTGGGCAGCGATTCCAGTTCGTTGTAGGTGGGAATGATCGTAAGGACGCGCACGAAGGGCCTTTCCTGGTGGAAGTGGTCGGAGCACCTGGTGCCGGGCTGGCCGGCGGTGGGCGCAACTACCCATTATAGGGCGGTAGAAACCTGGCTTAGGAACGCAAGGCCGGGCTGGCAAACAGTTCGGCTCCGTCTTTCACGGTTTGGAGGCACAAGGGATCCGAACCCGTGTCCAGCGCCGGCAGCAGCGGGGTCCTGGCACGCGGATCCGTGCTCCATGATTGGACCCGACCGTCAGCCACCTGGACCATCAGTTCTTCCACCTCCCACACGGCGAAACTTGCCGGGGCTCCGGGGACGAGTTGCCCGGCCATCGGGTTGGAGTGCCGGGCTGCCCTCCAGCCGGCCCGGGTGTGGCCCAGGAACGCGGCACGTGCGGAAATTCTTTCGCCCTCGTTGTGGTGCTCCACGCACGCTCGGACACTGGACCAGGGACGCAGCGGGGTCACCGGACTGTCGCTGCCAAAGCAGACTGGTACCCCTGCCGCGTAGAACGAGGCGAACGGATTCATGGACCGGCTCCGCTCCCCCAGCCGTCGCTCATAAAGCCCGCCGGGTCCGCCCCAGGCTGCGTCGAACGCCGGTTGGGCGCTCACAGTCACCGAATAGGAAGCCAGTTTTTCGACTGCGGCGGCATCCACCATTTCAACATGCTCAAAGCGGTGGCCGGCGGCACGCACCCGCTGTGCGCCTACCGCCTCGGCAGCACGGTCGAGCGCCTCCAGGGCAACGTCCAGCCCGGCGTCACCAATCACGTGGAAGCCGCCTTGGATACCGGCCAGAGAACAGGCGGCGAGATGGGCTGCGGCCTGCTCGACGTCCAGGTACACCGCGCCGCGCTCGTGGTCCGAGTCGCTGTACCCGGCGCGCAGGGCGGCAGTCCGGGAGCCAAGCGATCCGTCAATATTCAGGTCCCCGGCGAGCCCGCGGATGACACCGCCGAACTGTGCAACGAGGGCGCGGGCCTGCTCCTCGGAAGATACCGCCTCGCCCCAGTACGGCAGGATTTCCGGAACGGGCCGGGCCGATGCATCCTGCGCGTTCCATGCGGCGGCGCTTCTGAGATCGTCCAGGCCGCCGATGTGGGGCGCCCCCATCTCGGCGAGGGCGACGTACCCGTTGGCGGCAGCTTCGGCCAGGGCGCGGGTCTGGTGCTGCTTCAGTGCCCCGGGCGGCAGCTTCCGTGTTGCCAGCCGCGCCGCGGCGTGGGCTGCCCGGATGACCCTGGCCCCGCCGTCGAACCCGTCTTGGCCCTGAAGGTCCGCTGACTGGGCAAGCGACGGTGAGACGAGCGCCGAGTGCACGTCAATCCTGGACAGGTAGACCGGCCTGCCCCCGGCCGCCCGTTCCAGTTCGTCCGCCGTGGGCAGCGTGGGGTCCGTCCATGTGGTCTCATCCCAGCCGTGCCCCAGCACCGGGCCTTCGCCCTTGGCGCCGGCGACGGCGTCCAGAAGCGCCCGGGCGGACATAGCTGAGCCGAGCTGCAGAGAGTCCAGTGCGATGCCGGTTTCCGTCAGGTGCATGTGCGAGTCCACGAAGCCCGGTGCCACCAGGGCGCCACGGAGGTCGATGACCTCCATCGAGCTGTCGGCGATGGAGGCAGCCGCCTGTTCAGACCCAACCCAGGCGACGGTGTCGCCATCCACCAGCATGGCTGTGGCGAACGGGTCCGCAGCGGTGTAGACGGATCCGTTGCGGTACAGGACCGGGGCGGGACGGGACGAGGCATCGGGATGGGGCATGGTGGGCAGGACTCCTGGGGTGGGAACAGGCCGGCGCCGGCCGGCGGGGCAGAAAGATCAGAGAACAGACGAGTAGGCGACCACGCCGCGGCGGATCAGGTTGATGGCTTCAACGCACAGCCGGGACAGGCGTGGATCCAGGCCGGGAATTTTGGCCAGCTGGTCAAGCAGGTCCACTACCTGCTTGACCCAACGGACAAAGTCGCCGGCCGCGAGGTCTGTCCCGCTCAGGACATCCTGCAGATGCCGCCCCCGGGCCCATTTGTAGAGCGGCCAGACGAGTCCGAGTTCGGGTTCGCCGGTCAGCGGAAGCTTGTTCTCCTCCTCCACGTCCTCCAGGGCGGACCACTCCCTGACCACAATGTCCACGGCGGTCTCCAGGGAGACGCTGGGCATCCGTGGCCGCAGTCCCCGGTCCTCCCGCTTGGCCTGGTACACCAGCACGCTGGCCAGTGCTGCCACCTCCGTGGCGTCGAGGTCGTCGAAGGCGCCCAACCGCAGGGACTGGGAGATGAGCAGGTCTTTCTCGCCGTAGATCCGGCGCAGCCGCTGCCCATCGGGGCTGATGAGCAGCCGGCCGTCTCCCGTGTCTTCCAGGTAGCCGTAGGCGGACAACACGTCGCAGACCCGGTCGAAGGTTTTGGCGATGGTGTTGGTGCGCCCCTGGATCTGCCGGACCAGCCCGTCCGTTTCCCGCCGCAGCTTCCACCAGCGCTCGGACCACCGCGCGTGGTCTTCGCGTTCGCTGCACCCGTGGCAGGGGTGCGCCCGGAGGGCACGCCGGAGGTCGGCAATGCGCTTTTCCTGGTTGGGCAGCGCCGCGCCCCGGCCGAAGTCGTGGTTGCGGTTCTGGCCGGGAGCGGGTGGGCGGTTCTCCCGCAGCGCATTCCGCGCCGAGGAGGCGAGGTCCCGGCGTGACTTGGGCACTTTGGCGTTGAAGGACTTGGGGATCCGGATCCGGGTTACGGGCGCGATGGGACCTTCGAGGTCGTCCGTGCCGATCCGGCGGAGCTGGTTGTCCAGCGTGAGGACGGCCGGCCGCGGTTCGCGGCTGCCGTGGTCGGAACTAAGGACGACGGCGGGTCCTGGCGCGCGTCCACCCGGAACGTTGACCACGTCACCGGGCAGCAGCCGGGCAAGCGAGTCGTCATTGAGCGACTTCTGCACCCGGGACTTGGTCCGGGACGTGGCGTTCTCGGCATCCGACAATTCCCTCCGCAGCCGGGCGTACTCGGTGAAGTCGCCCAGGTGGCAGGTCATGGATTTGGCGTAGCCGGCGAGGGATTCTTCCCTGCTTCGGACCTGCCTGGCCAGGCCCACCACGGAACGGTCGGCCTGGAACTGGGCAAACGACGATTCGAGGATTTCGCGGGCCCGGGACCGGCCAAACTGTGCAAGCAGGTTGATGCTCATGTTGTAGGTGGGCCGGAAACTCGAGTTCAGCGGGTAGGTGCGCCGGGAGGCGAGGCCGGCGACCGCCGTCGGATCAGCCCCGGGCTGCCACAGCACCACCGCGTGGCCTTCGACGTCGATGCCGCGCCGGCCGGCGCGGCCGGTGAGTTGGGTGTATTCACCCGCGGTGATGTCCACATGGGCCTCACCGTTGAACTTGTCCAGCTTCTCCAGCACCACCGAACGCGCGGGCATGTTCACGCCCAGGGCCAGGGTCTCCGTGGCGAAGACGGCCTTGACCAGTCCGTCGGCGAAGAGTTTTTCCACCACCTCCTTGAAGGTGGGCAGCATTCCGGCGTGATGGGCAGCGAAGCCCCTGAGCAGTCCGTCCCGCCAGGTCCAAAAACCCAGGACATCGAGATCGTCCGGGGGAATGTCCTGCCCGGCTTCGTCAACACGCTGCGCGATGATCCGTTGTTCGGTTTCCGTGGTGAGCCACAGGCCGGATGCGACGCACTGGGCGACTGCCCCCTCACACCCGGCACGGGAAAAGATGAAGGTGATGGCCGGCAGGAGGTCCATCCGGTCGAGGCTGGCGATCACCTGGGGACGGCTGGCCCTGCGAACCCCTGCGGGTTCGCCGCCACGGACCGGACGGTCATCTCCGCGCCGGCCTCGCTGGCCACGTTTACCCGGCCCCTGCCGGCTCCGGAAGCTCTGCTGGATTTCGCGGCGCGCCACATCAAGCAGTTCAGGGTTGACGTCAAAGCCGCGGCCCTTGGCGTCTTCGCGGGGTTTGGCCTGCGGGGGCACCTCATCGATCCCGTCCCCACCCGGCGGGGCGATCTCGTCGAAAGTGGTTTCGCCGGCGAAGAGGTCCATGATCCGGCGGCCCACCATGACGTGCTGCCACAACGGGACCGGCCGGTGCTCCGAGACAATAATGTCTGTGTCGCCGCGGACGGTATCCAGCCATGCCCCAAATTCTTCGGCATTGGAGACCGTGGCGCTCAACGAAGCCACCTGGACCTCGCTGGGCAGATGGATGATGACTTCTTCCCAGACCGCCCCGCGGAACCGGTCGGCCAGGTAGTGCACTTCGTCCATGACCACGTAGCCGAGGTCGCCCAGCGTGGCCGAGTCGGCATACAGCATGTTCCGGAGGACCTCGGTGGTCATCACCACCACCTGCGCGTCGCCGTTGATGCTGGTGTCGCCGGTGAGGAGCCCCACGTTGTCCGCGCCGTACTTGGCGGCGAGTTCGCTGAATTTCTGGTTGCTGAGCGCCTTGATGGGCGTGGTGTAGAACGCCTTCAGGCCCCGTTGCAGGGCCAGGTAGATGGCAAACTCGCCAACGATGGTTTTGCCGGCGCCGGTGGGGGCCGCCACCAGGACTCCCCTGCCTTCCTGCAGTGAACGGCAGGCCTGCCGCTGGAAGTCGTCAAGCTCGAACTCAAGGGTCCCGGAAAACTGTCCCAGGTACGTGGCGGCCTCAGCCCTGCGTTCGGCGCTGGCGCGGTACCTTTCAGCGGGAGACAGCTCTTCTGAATCGGTGGGCCCGGTGGAGAACGGCCCGGTGTTGGAAGACATATCCCAAGCCTAGCGGCAGGCTAGAGCTTCTTGAGTTCACTGCTCGGGGTGGCTACGTCTGCGGTGGCTTCTGTTTCGGCAACCTGTTTGGCCTGGCGGCGCTCCCGCCGCTTGTCATTCATGATGCAGATCCCGATGGCGGCAAAGAATAATGCCAGCAGGGGCCCGGCGAGCATGAACATCGAGATGGCATCCGCGCCCGGGGCGGCAATGGCTGCCAGGACGAAAACGAGGAACACCGTAATTCGCCACGCCTTGAGGATGGTGCGGCCGGCCACAAGTCCGGCCATGTTGACGCCGACCAGGACCACCGGAACCAGGAAGGCGAGGCCCAGCATCAGCACCATGCGCGTGACGAATTCGATGTAGGTGCGTGCATCGATCACACTTGAGGAGCCTGCGGGGGTGAATTGCGTCAGCGCATGCACCACCTGGGGAACCACCAGCCACCCCACCCAGATGCCGGCAAGGAACAGCGGGATGGCGGCGGCCATGTAGCCGAGGGTGTAGCGGCGTTCCTTGGATGTCAGGCCGGGAGTGATGAACGCCCACAGCTGGTAGATCCAGATGGGGCTGGAAATCACTGCCCCGATGAGGAGCGACATCTGGAGTTTGAAGTCAAAGGGTGAGGCGATGGTCCCGAAGTTGATGGCGGCCAGGCCACCGGTCTCATCGGAGATCCTGTTGACCGGTTCGGCCAGGGCCTTCAACAGCGGATCGTAAAGTATCCAGCCCCCGATGCCGCCGACGACAACGCCAATGGCCGACTTGATCAGCCGGTTCTTCAGCTCCTTGAGGTGCTCCCAGAGGGACATCCGTCCCTCTGGATTGGCTTTACGGGCCCGCGACAGTGCCACGGGAGGTCAGGCGCGGGTCGACGGCGGAACGTCAGTGCCGTCTGTCGGCTCACCGGGCTTCGCCTTGGGGTGGTTCACGATGGTGCCTTCCACCGGCCCGGAGGGCTCGGCGGGCTCGGCTTTGCCGTCGTTCTTCATTTCCTTGACCTCGGATTTGATGATCCGCATTGACTGGCCCAGGCTGCGGGCCATGGCCGGAAGCTTGGGGGCGGCGAAAAGAAGCAAAGCTACGACGATGATAATGACGATTGGCCAGGGGCCATCAAAGAGTCTTCCCACGGGAAATCCTTTCCTCTAAATACATCCTACTTCTATGTGAAGTCGAGATCTCCGAGCGCCTGCGGCTGGCCCCGGTCCTTTTTGCGCTGCACTCGACGGCGGCGGCGTTCTTCCTGCCTGGCCGATTTGGATGCCTCGTAATCATGTCTCATGACAGCGGGCGAGGCAAAAACAGCCGAACCCGGCGCGACACCTGATGGAGCGGAGTGTTCCTCCGGCAACCCGGCCGGACCCAGGCTTCCCAGCCTTACGGCAGCATCGCTGAGGTCCCTTACCGTGGCCATGAACTGGCGGTAGAGGCGGATGCCCAACAGGACATAGAACAGCAGGGACACCGCAACAAGCGCTATCCAAATCAGGATCCAGGACCACCAAGGCATGCTGGAAGTCTATCCGCCGTAGGTTGCCAGCGACGCCGCGAGCCATTCCCTCGCCGCACCGGCAACTTCCGCCGGCGCCAGGATCCTGGCCGTGCCCCCGTGCTGGGCCACGAACATGGGCAGCCAGGCGGTGTTGCCAAACCTGATCTCGGCCACCAGGCCGCCGTCGGGCAATTCCGCGGTGCGCTCCGCGTAGTAGTCGTCCGCCAGGCCCCTCCCCTGCCGGGTGAGCTGGATGACCACTGTGGTGTCGTCGTCGTTGGGGGTGAAGAGTTTGGCGGGCACCCCGCCGCGGGGCGTGGCGTGGCCGCCGGCAGGTGCGCCGTTGGGGTGTACCTCCTGCACCCGGTCCAGGCGGAAGTTCCGGAGCCCTGACACACTGTGGCACCAGGCTTCGAAGTACCAGGTGTTGTCCAGTGAATAGAGCCGTAGGGGATCGACATCCCGGACCGTGACCGCGTCCCGCTGGGGCGAGAGGTAGGTCAGCCGGAGTTGGGAGCGGGTTTCAATAGCTTGCCGGACGGTGGCATGGGTTTGGGCGTCTGCAGGTGCCACCTGTGGGCCGGCGATGGAGGCCGCCTGGAGGCCCTCCTCACCGGCTGCGGCGAGCAGCTTGAGGGTGACCGATTCCAATGCCCCTCCGCCTGGCAGGTCGGGCAAGCCGTTGAGCGTTTCGAGGCCGGTCAGCAGTGCGCAGGCTTCCTCCACGGTGAATCGGACGGGCCGCTTCAGGTCCAGATCCTGGGAAATGAAGACGTGGCCGTCTTCCCACTGGATATCAAGCAGGTCATCCGGGTAACCCTCGGGCAGCCCGGAGCAGATGAGGATCTGGAGATCAGCCTCCAGCTCCTCGCGGGTGATCCCAAAATGTTTTGCGACATCCTGGATGTGCAGGCCCTGGTTGTGGACCAGGAAGGGGACCAGTTGGAGCATGCGCTTGAGCTGGTCCTCGGAGGTTCCCTTGCGGGCGGCCCGGGCGGGGACGTCGACGAACGTGTACGCGGGGACAGGTGCGGCGCTGAAGGCGGCGGCGGCCCTAAGGCGGCGGCGCACGGCAGCGGCGAGGTCTTCCGGGTCCACTGCCAGCGCGTCCGGCCCGTAGGAGGCGAGTTCCTCGGCCAGCACTTCCGGATCCCTGTACTCCAGCACAAGCCGGTCAAAGCCGTCGGCGGGCCGTCCGCCCGGCACCTGCATTGCGGCGGCTCCGGCACGGCTGCGCAGGGCGAGGAGGCGCCCCTTCCTGACGTCCACGACGGCGGTGCGCTGCGGCAATTCAGGCAGCCGGTCCAAGGCGGCGCGGATGCTGAAGTCCGCAGGCGGGGCGTACTGGTCTTTGCTCATTACCGTGACGGCGCTGGTGAATCGGGACAGGCGGAAATGCCGGGGGGCGTTGCGGGTGCGGTCCAGCCCCATCAGGTACCACTGGCCAAAGCGGCTGCCAAGGCCCCAGGGTTCCACCACCCGTTCTTCCTCCTTGCCGGTGCTGCCGGCCAAGTAAGTGAAGCTGACGGGATGCCGGGCATGCATGGCGGCCACGATGTCATCGAAGGCCTGCCCGGCGGGCTTGATCCGGGGTTGGACACCGGCGGGCAGTTCAACGTCCGCCAGCCTCCCGGAGGCCTGGATTTTGCGCAGTGCGCTCTGTGCCGCCGTGCCCAGGGCGGCCCGCTCCCAAAGCTGCGAGGCGAGCAGCAGGACGGTCCATTCCTCCGGTCCCAGCTGGACGTCGGGGAGCCTGTTGGATTCCTTGCCGATCCGATAGCGCGTGGTGGCGGGATCGTCTTCGCTCCAGCCGGTGTCCGTGAGGGTCTCAACCTCGAAGCCCATTGCCCGCAGGTCGTTCTTGTCGCGCTCGAACATCCGTCCAAATGCCACGTCGTTGCCGGAAGCATCATGGTAGACCTTTTCCCGGAGTTCACTGCGCCGCAGCCCATAGCGGGTGTTCAGGAGCGCGATCAGCAGGTTGAGGAGTCGTTCAGTGCGGGATACGGACACCTTGGCTACGTTACTAAACTCCTCCGCCTAAAACCGAAAGCGCGGCAGCACCGGGAAACATCCCTGTGCTGCCGCGCCTGTGGTTGGTGCGGTGTGCTGAAAGTCAGCGGACCCCGACGAGGTCCACCACGAAGATCAGTGCCTCGTTGGGCTTGATCGCTCCACCGGCTCCACGGGAACCGTATGCCAGTTCTGAGGGGATTTCGAGGCGGCGGCGGCCGCCGACCTTCATGCCCAGCAGGCCCTGGTCCCAGCCTTGGATGACCTGGCCGACGCCGACCCGGAAGTCCAGCGGTGCGCCGCGGCCCCAAGAGGCGTCGAATTCTTCACCCGTGGACCAGGCGACGCCAACGTAGTGGGTGGAGACGGTGTCGCCAGCCTGGGCTTCCCGGCCGTCGCCCTCAATGAGGTCGGTGATGACCAGTTCCGTGGGGACGTCGCCTTCCGGAAAATCGATCTCGGGCTTCTGGCGGTCGAATTCCCGCTGTCCAAACGACATGCTTGCTCCTCTGCGTGAGTGTTCTGGTGGGTGCCGCGAAAGGATGCGGCCTCCTTGTAAGTGTTGCTACTTGACCCCGAGGATGTCCACTACGAAGACAAGGTCACCCTTCGCCTGGCCCTGGCCGGCGTCGCCGTAAGCCAGGTCCTTGGGGATGACGAGCAGGACACGGGAGCCTACGGTCTTGCCGGCCAGGCCCTGGGTCCAGCCCTTGATGACACCGGTCAACGGGAAGGTTGCCGGTTGGCCGCGGTCGAAGCTGGAATCAAACTTTGTGCCGTCGGCGAGGTTGACGCCAACGTAGTTCACGGTCAGGGTGTCGGATTCCTTGACGGTGGCGCCCGTGCCCTTGATCAGGTCCTGCGATACGAGGGATGTGGGCGCGGGGGCACCCGCAACGTTGATTTCCGGCTTGCCGTCTTTTTCCGTCACGGTGGGCAGGCCGGGAGGCGGCGTCACGGTCTCGCCTTGGGGCTTGTCCAGGACGGGCGTGGAGTCGGCAGCGGAAATGACCTTGATGATCAGCAACTGGGTGGGATCAGCTGCGGCGCTAGGGCTGGGGCTGGCGCCGTCGGACGGGCTGGGGCTTGCCGACGGGGCACTTTGCTGGCCGGGGACGGCCAAGGCCAGGCTGGATCCGACCTTCGCGCCAACGAACGCGTTGTAGATGACCGGGCTGCTGGTCTTGAGGTCGTCGGTCAGCTCGAGGCTCTCGGGCTCGCTGGGGAACGTGTCCTCCAGCTGGGATCCGTCCGTGCCGTTCAGGGCCAGGATTGAAATTTTGGCTACCTGGTTTGCCTTGACGGCGTCGCCGCTGCCTTGGGAAACGACCTTGATGGTCGGTTCGGTGACGGACAGGGGCTTGTCGAAGTCCACACCAGGGGCCTTCTTGTCCCCGTTGTCCGTGAGTTTGAGGGAGTCGAACTTTGCAGTCTCCCCGGCAGACTGGCTGGTGGGCTCAGGCTGTGAAGCTGTGCCTCCACAGGCGGTCAGCAGCAGCAGGCCGGGAAGGAGGATTGCTAGTAGTCGGCGCACGTAGGAAACTTTCGTCGGGGCAAGATGGATACGGCAGTCCGCATGGCAGCGGACAATGCCGTGGAAGGTCCCGTTAAAAGGACCTTATCCAGAATAGACCCTGAAGCTGGACGTCAGCCCATAGAGTCCAGCAGGGCATCCACGCGCTCATCCACGCTGCGGAACGGATCCTTGCAGAGAATGGTCTGGTGGGCACGGTCGTTGAGCTTCAGGTGCACCCAGTCCACCGTATAGTCGCGTCCCAACTCCTGGGCCCGGCGGACAAAGTCGCCCCGCAGCTTGGCGCGCGTGGTTTGCGGCGGCGCGTCCACGGCTCCCTTGATGACGGTATCGTCAACGATGCGGCGCACGGCACCGCGGGACTGCAGCAGATAGTAGATGCCCCGGCTGCGGGAGATGTCGTGGTACGTCAGATCGAGCTGGGCGATGCGGGGCGCCTCCAGGCCCAGGCCATGGCGTTCGCGGTAATTGTCCATCAGCTTCTTCTTTATGGCCCAGTCGATTTCGGTATCGATGCTCCTGGTATCGCCGGTTTCGATCGCGTGGAGGGTCCGTTCCCACAGGTCCAGGATGACTGGAACGTGCGGGTTGTGCGCGCCATGTTCCTGGACGAAAGCGGTGACCTTGGTGAGGTACTCCTGCTGGATCTCAAGGGCGGCGAGCTGGCGGCCGTTGGCGAGCCGCACGAGTGCCCTTCCGCTGAGGTCATGGGAAATTTCGCGGATGCTCCGGATGGGGTTTTCCATCCGCATGTCGCGCATGATCACGCCTGCCTCGATCATCCGCAGGACCAGGTCCACGGTGCCCACCTTCATGAGCGCTGTGGCCTCTGACATGTTCGAGTCCCCGACGATGACGTGGAGCCGACGGTAGAACTCGGCATCCGCGTGCGGCTCGTCCCGGGTGTTGATGATGGGACGCGACCGGGTGGTGGCCGAGGAGACGCCCTCCCAGATGTGGTCGGCACGTTGGGAGAACGCGTACGTGGCCCCGTGCGGCGTCTTCAGGATCTTTCCGGCCCCTGCGATGAGCTGGCGGGTCACCAGGAAGGGAATCAGGATCTCGGCGAGGCGGGAAAACTCGCCGCGCCGCGGGATGAGGTAGTTCTCGTGGCTGCCGTAGGAGTTCCCGGCGGAGTCCGTGTTGTTCTTGAACAGGTAGACGGTGCCGTTGAAGCCTTCTGCTGCAAGCCTCGCCTGGGCTTCGTCCACGAGGTCGTCGAGGATCAACTCACCCGCACGGTCGTGGGCGATCAGTTGGGCAAGGTCATCGCACTCGGCGGTGGCGTACTCGGGGTGGGATCCAACATCGAGGTAGAGCCGGGAGCCGTTGGTGAGGAAAACATTGGATGAGCGGCCCCAGCTGACCACCTTACGGAAGAGGTACCGCGCCACCTCTTCAGGAGCAAGAGGCCTCGAATCCGGGCTTGAATACGAGATCCCGAATTCGGTTTCGATGCCGAAGATTCTCTTGTCCATGTGGTCCTCCTAGGCCAGCAATGCCGTAATGTCCGCGTCGTTCAGCCTGCGGAAGGCGCGCCGTGTCCCGCGGGAGCTTTCGGAATGCCTGTCCAGGACCGCCACCTCGAGGGCGCTTGCGGGCAGCGGGGTGGGCGGTTGGTCCGTGTCCGGGGCGGGGGTCAGCCCTTTCAGGGCCAGGCGGACGGCGTCGGCGAACCCCAGGGAGGCCTGCCAGCCGGCGTCGATGGCGGAGGAGACTTTCTCGGCCTGCCCACCCATGACGACGAAGCTGTGTTCGTCTGCGATCGAGCCGTCGAAGGTCAGGCGGTACAGGTGGTCGTCGGCCTGGGTGGGGCCCACCTCGGCGACGGCAAGCTCCACCTCGAAGGGCTTTTGCTCGGCGGTGAAGACTGCTCCGAGGCTTTGCGCGTACACGCTGGCCAGCCCGCGGGCGGTGACGTCCTCGCGGTCATAGGAGTAGCCGCGAACGTCGGCGTAGCGGACACCTGCCTGGCGGAGGCTTTCAAATTCGTTGTATTTCCCTACGGCTGCGAAAGCGATTTTGTCGTAAATCTCGCCGATCTTGTGCAGTGACGGGGAAGGGTTCTCGGCGACCAAGGCGATGCCGTCCGCGCAGCTGATCACCACCACCGAGCGGCCGCGGGCGATGCCCTTCCGCGCGAAGTCCGCGCGGTCCTTCATCAGCTGTTCAGGCGAGACATAGAACTGCTGCGTCATCTCAGGCCTCCCGTCCGGCGATGGTGCGGGATTCGATGATGTTCCGCGACGCGGCCGATAGTTCGGCGTCCGGAACCCGCCGGGCGCCCGTCCTGTCCACGGTATAGACCACCGGCCACAACTGCCGGACGGTATCCGGACCGCCGGTGGCGGAGTCATCGTCCGCCGCGTCGTATAGGGATTCCACGGCCACGGACAGCGCCTCGGCGGCGGTGAGGTTGGGCCGCCAAAGCTTCTTCAAGGCCCCGCGGGCGAAGACTGAACCCGAGCCCACCGTGTGGTGTTCGTGTTCCTCGTACCTGCCCCCGGTGACGTCATAGGAGAACAACCTGCCCACGTTGGCGCCCGTGTCGAAGCCGGCGAAGAGCGGTACCACTGCCAGGCCCTGCAATGCCATGGGCAGATTGCCCCTGATCATGGCGCCCAGCCGGTTTGCCTTTCCCTCAAGGCTGAGCTGGGTGCCCTCGATCTTTTCGTAGTGCTCAAGTTCAACCTGGAAGAGCCGGGTCAGGTCGATCGCAATGCCTGCGGTTCCGGCGATGCCAAGGACCGAGAAGCGGTCGGCGGGGAAAACCTTCTCAATGTGCCGGCTGGCAATGACATTGCCCATGGTGGCCCGCCGGTCGCCCGCCATCAGGACACCGTCGGTGTAGCTCATCGCTACGATCGTGGTGGCGTGGGGAACCTGCACGGGGGCAGCCGCTGACGCGCTGCCGGAGAAGGACCGGCTAAAGGGCAATAGCTCCGGCCGGTCCCGCTGCAGATGCTCGGTAAAGGACGAGGTGGCGTTGGCGGCTACCTGGTTGGCGGTTGATTCCTGCACTCATCACTCCTTGAACGTGGTACCTCAACGTCGGTACAGATTCCGGCCGGCCGCGGCTTCCGCCACCCATCAGTCCGGGTTACTGGCCGCCCTTTTGGACGAAGGCCCGGACGAATTCTTCGGCGTTCGATTCCAGCACGCCGTCGATTTCATCCAGGAGGTCGTCCACGCCTTCGGTCGACGCCGATGCCTGCGCCTCGGGCGGTGCCGGGGGTGCCTCGGGAATGTCGTCTTCGACCTGGCTGTCACGTGACTGCGGCTGCTGTTGCTCCTGGCCTGCCATCGGTTTCCCTCCTCGTTCTTCCGGCGGATCCGGCGGATCCTCCGATATCCCCATCCTGCCACGGGACGGGCATTCCGGCGCGGTTTACGCCGCAGGCGGAGTGCTGTTGTGTCCCAGCAGTTCTCCCAGGAACGGTCCTGCTTCCCGGTAGCGCTCAAACAACGCTCCGGTCAGCTCTTTGGTTCCCCTCAAGGGCTCCCGGGTGGGCACGCGTTGGAGCCGTCCGTAACCCGGTACGTCGAAGATCACCGAATCCCAGCTGGCGCCCACGACGTCCTTGCCGAAGCTGCTGATGCACTTGCCGCGGAAGAACGCCCGCGTGTCCTCCGGAGGCTCCGCCACTGCGGCGGCGATGGCGGCGTCGTCCACCACACGCTGCATCCGGCCCCTGGCGAGCATGCGGTAGTACAGGCCCTTTTCAGGCCTGATGTCAGACCACTGCAGATCCACCAAGCCGAGCCGGGCATCACTCCATTCCAGTCCGTCGCGTTGGCGGTAGCCGTCCAGCAGGGAGAGTTTCGCCAGCCACTCCACGGACCCCGCGGCCGCCGTCCGGTCGTTGTCCAGCTGCGTCAGGACGGTGGCCCACCGTTCCAGGACGTTGTGGGTGTGGCCGTCGCCGTCCAGGGCGTCGCCCACACCGGTGTCCTGCGCAAGTTTTGCGGCGGCCTCGTGGTACATCCACTGAAGGTCCAGCGCCGTCACCCGACGGCCGTCCAGGAGGCGCAGCTTGGCGGTCAGCGACGTGTCGTGGCTGACCGTCTTCAGTGCGGTGACAGGCTCGTAGACCTCGATTTTTGGTGCCAGCCCGGCTTCGATCAGGCTGAGGACCAGTGCGGTGGTACCGAACTTGAGGTAGTTGGAGACTTGGCTGAGGTTGGCATCCCCAATGATTACGTGCAGGCGCCGATACTTGTCCGCGGTGGCGTGCGGCTCGTCCCGGGTGTTGATGATGGGCCTGCGGATGGTGGTTTCCAGCCCGACTTCCGCCTCAAAGAAGTCGGCCCGCTGGCTGACCTGGAAACCGGGAGTGGAACTGTCCTGGCCCAGACCCAAGCGTCCGGCTCCGCACACCACCTGCCGGCTCACGAAGAAGGGTGTCAGTCCGCGGACAATGTCGCCAAATGGCACGGATCGGGGCATGAGGTAGTTTTCATGCGACCCATAGGAAACGGACTTGTTGTCGGTGTTGTTCTTGTAGAGATTGACCTGGGGCAGGGCAGGGTCGGCTGCCAGGCGCCGAACCGCGGCCAGGGCGACGAGGTCGCCCGCTGCGTCCCAGGCCACGGCGTCGCGCGGGTTGGTCACCTCGGGGCTTGAGTACTCCGGGTGGGCATGGTCAACGTACAGCCGTGCCCCGTTGCCAAGGACCATGTTCATCAGCAGGGACCCCGACTCGTCCTGGCCGTCCAGCTCAAGTTCCTCGCGGCCGTAAGCCAACGCTACGGACTCGGCGTCAAGCACCGGCGGCTGGTCGGTCAGCTGGCTGGGGTGCGCCGATCCGCGGTCCACCGTCCAGCCCCGGGCATCATGCAGGGGTTCTTCATCCGTGTAGTCCCACCGGGTTTCCGCTCCCCCGGCGGCCCGCTGCCGGGTGACCTGGGCGTAGGCCTGGACCACGCGGGCACTCATCATGGTGGCGTTGGCCGAGGGTGCGGAGGGAGCATGGATGCCGTACTCGGTTTCCGCGCCCATGACCCGCATGGCCCCGCCGGCAGGGAGGGCGCCCCCGACGGCGGGTCCTGATCCACCCGTCATAGATACTGTCCCGTGGTGGGCATGGTTTCGATCGACTTCCCGGGCTCCTGCCCGGCCTTGCCTTGGACGATGGTCCGGATATAGGTGATCCGTTCGCCCTTCTTCCCGGAGATGCGCGCCCAGTCGTCAGGGTTGGTGGTGTTGGGCATGTCCTCGTGTTCGCGGAATTCGTCCACGACCGCGCGCAGCAGGTGCTCGATCCGGAGACCTTTCTGGTGTGATGTCAGCAGGTCCTTGATGGCATACTTCTTGGCCCTGTCCACCACGTTCTGCACCACGGCACCGGAGTTGAAGTCCTTGAAGTACAGCATTTCCGTGTCACCGTTGGCGTAGGTGACCTCCAGGAACTCGTTGGATTTGTCGGTGGAGTACATCGCCTCCACGGTGCGCTGGACCATGGCGTCGACGGTGGCCTGGACATCACCGTTGTGTTCGGCCAGGTCTGATTCGTGGAACGGCAGGTCCGGAGTGATGTATTTGTTGAAGATGTCGGCCGCTGCCTCCGCATCGGGCCGCTGGATCTTGACCTTCACGTCAAGCCGGCCGGGCCGCAGGATGGCGGGATCGATCATGTCCTCGCGGTTGGATGCGCCGATGACGATCACGTTGTCCAGGCGCTCGACGCCGTCGATCTCGCTGAGGAGCTGGGGCACGATGGTGGTTTCGACGTCGGACGAAATGCCGGTGCCGCGGGTGCGGAACAGCGAGTCCATTTCGTCGAAGAACACCACGACGGGGCTGCCGTCCGAGGCCTTCTCCCGGGCGCGGGCGAAGATCAGGCGGATGTGCCGCTCGGTCTCGCCAACGTACTTGTCGAGGAGTTCCGGGCCCTTGATGTTCAGGAAGTAGCTCTTCAGGTCGACATTCCCGGACCGCTCCGCGGCGCGGGCCGCGAGCGAGTTGGCAACGGCCTTGGCAATCAGGGTCTTGCCGCAGCCGGGAGGGCCATACAGCAGGATGCCCTTGGGAGCCTTGAGGCCGTGCTCCCGGTAGAGGTCCGGGTGCAGGAACGGCAGTTCCACGGCGTCCCGGATCTGCTCGATCTGGGGGCCAAGGCCGCCGATGTCCTCGTACGTGATGTCCGGAACTTCCTCGAGGACAAGGTTTTCCACCTCTGAGCGGGGAACCTTCTCCAGCGCGTATCCGGTCCGGGAATCGACGGAGAGGGCATCGCCGACCCGCAGTTTTTCGGACAGGAGCGCACCGGAGAGCCGGACAACGCGTTCTTCGTCCGCGCGGCCAACCACAAGGGCGCGGTCCCGTCCGAGCATTTCCTTCAGGGTGGCGAGCTCACCTGCCCGCTCGTAGCCCAGCCCCGCGACGATCAGGAGTGCCTCGTTCAGCAGCACTTCCTGGCCGACCGCAAGCTGGTTGATGTTGACCAGCGGGCTGATGCCCACGCGCATCTTCCGGCCCGCGTTGAAGATGTCCACCGATTCCTCGGTGGCAGCCTGGCCGCTGTTGCCGGGGGCGGGCTGCCGTTTCGGGTTGATTTGGAGGATGGTGCCGAAGCTGTACGGCGGCTGTCCTTCCTGGTCCAAGGCGTTCTTAAGCCGCAGGATTTCCGCTTTCGCGGTCTCAAGCATGGTGACCAGCTTGGTGTTGTTTTGGGTTGCCGCTGCGAGCTGGCGGTCGATGTGCCTGAGCTTGTCCCGAAGTATGTTGACCTGGCGGTCAGCAACCGAGAGGTCGTTGGCGGCAGACTGCTCTGCCGGTGTACGTCCGGAGTCCTGGTTTGGAGTCTCCATGATGTATCAGCCCCTTCCTGCGCTTCTCTTAAGACATTAGTCCCAAGAGGGCGGGTAGGGATGGAGACTCCCGAAATATGGACTAGTTCGTAACCTCGGGGGTGTCCACGACATTTGTGCCGGCAATGGCGTCCCGGGCGGCCCGGCGGAGTTTCTTGTCCGACACCGCCCGCTCCCCTACGGCACCGGGGGTCCAGGCATTGACGTCTTCTTCGTTGAATTCGGTCTTCGAAGGGCGGCGCTTCACGGAGATGCCGGTGACGCCGTCGGCGAGCCGGCGGGTGACCAGGAGGAAACCGGTGTGGGCCACCATGCGGTGGTCGGGGCGAACGGCCAAGCCTTCAAGGTGCCAGCCGCGGACCATTGACTCCCAGGCATCGGGTTCCGTGAAGCGACCGTCGGCGCGGATGGCCTCGGCCGTCCGGGAGAGCTGCGTGACGGTGGCTACGTAGTTGATCCACACGCCGCCGGGTGCGAGGACCGTGGCCACGGCGTCGAGGCATTCCCACGGTGCCAGCATGTCCAGGACCACCCTGTCGACGGAGCCGGGGGCCTCGGCCTTGACCACTTCCTCCTGGAAGTCGCCGAGGGAAATCTGCCACGCAGGGTGCGGGCCGCCGAAGATGGTTTCCACGTTGCCGCGGGCGATGTCGGCGAATTCCTCGCGGCGTTCGAAGGAGTGGAGGTAGCCGTTGTCGCCGACCGCACGCAGCAGGGAGATGGACAAGGCACCCGAGCCGACGCCGGCTTCCACCACGCGTGCGCCGGGGAAGATGTCCGCCATGGTGACGATCTGGCCTGCGTCCTTGGGGTAGACGACGGCGGCGCCACGCGGCATGGAGAGGACGAAGTCGGAAAGCAGCGGGCGCAGTGTCTGGTACTGCTGGCCCACATTGTTCACCACGACGGAACCATCCACCTGGCCGATAATCTCGTCGTGGTTCAGGAAGCCGCGGTGCGTGTGAAAGGCGCCGCCACGCTCCAGGGTGATGGTGTTCATCCGGCCGCGTTCGTCAGTCAGCTGGACGCGTTCGCCCTCGCGGAAAGGGCCGCGGCGACGGGCGGCTCCCACCGGCTGCGAGCCGCTGGCGGCAACACCGGATTGTGCTGCGCCCTTGGCGTCGTTGACGGCAGTTTCGCTGCTCATGATTTTTCCTCGCTCCTGTAAACCTGGTTGTGCCGCTCCCTTGGCCCCTCGGGGCTCCAGTTGGCGTTGGCGGCGGCAATGCATGACCGGCAGGTAACTCTACCGGTTCTGGCCCTGAGGGTAGCTATCGTTTCTCAGACTCTTGCCTGTGATGGTTGCGAGGACGGCTTCCTGCGTCAACAGCCCGGTGACCTGTCCGTTGTGGTCCACCACGGCGTAGTGGCGGCCCGCAACCTGGGACAGGAACTGGACCAGCTCTGCCCCTTGGACCACTCAGGAACGTACGCGCCGCCCGCAAGCGGGAAGGAGACGGCATCAATCGGCGTCGAATCCGCCGCGGCGGCGGGGACTGAGTTGAGTGCCTCCGGGTCCACCACGCCTTGCGGCCGTCCGTCCGGTCCGCAGACCACCACTGCCCTTGCCCCGCCTTCGGAGAGGCGGACGGCGTCTCCGGCAGTTGCGGTGGCGGGCAGGCCGGCAGCGGGCATGGACAAAGCCGCGGCACTGACCAGTGGGAGCCTGCCGCGCAGTGTCCCTTGTTGGATGGATGCCGAGGCGCCCATCCACAGGAAGCCACCCACAAGGATGGTGATCATCAGGAAACTGAAGTCGGGGCGGTCACCGGCGAGTAAGGGGCGTACCAGGAACCAGTAGGCGATGGCGAGGACGATGATCCGTCCGCCCCAGCCGGCGGCCACGGTGCCCTTCGCCTGGCTGCCGGTGGCTTTCCAGACGATGGACTCGACCATGCGGCCTCCGTCCAGCGGAAGGCCCGGAAGGACGTTGAAGACACCGATGAGGAAGTTGGCCCACATGAAGATGTTTGTCAGGATCTCGGCGACACTCCCGAGGCTGTTGGTGCCAAGCACCAGCCATGCACCCCCGGCGAGGATGAAGTTGGCCGCCGGTCCGGCAAGGGCCACCACTACGGAGCGTCCCGGGGACGCTGTGAAGCTCTCGAACTGGGTGTGGCCGCCCCAGAGGTTAAGGACGATTTTCTGGGTGGGCCAGCCGTAGATCTTCGCGGTGAGGGCGTGGGCCAGTTCATGCACGAGCACAGAGATCAGCAACAGGACGGCGTAGGCGAAAGCGACGACGTAGGCACTGGCGCCCAGCACGGGGTTGTTCCGTGCCAGGACCGGTCCGTACACGATTACGGTAAAGGCTGCGATGACGAACCATGAGTAGGCAAGGACCACGGGGACGCCGGCGATCCGTCCCAGCGGGATCCCCTCGCGGCGTGCGGGGGCATCCTGGCCAGTGCCGGGCTTCGCGCTGTGGTCAGCCACGGGGATCACCCGGGGCGGGTGCCGCGCGGCCATGGGAACCCGCACCCACCAGCAGGGCTTCCAGCTCTCCCAGTGACCGGCCGGCCAGGGAGTCCCAGAGTTCGTAGCTGTCATGGTCGGGCAGGGGAACGATGTGCGGCACTGCCACCGTTGCGACCCCGGAGGCAACCGCTGCAGCCACGCCCGGCACGGAATCTTCCAGCGCGACGCAATGGTGGATGCCGAGCTCGGGGTCGGCTTCCTGCAACAACTCCACTGCCGTCAGGTAGGCCTCCGGATGCGGCTTGCCCTGGGTGACGGTGTCACCGGTGACCAGCACTTCGAAGTAGGGCCTGGGAAGGTTGGCCACCACCTCCCGGGCAAGTGGGCCTTCGGACATGGTGACCAGGGCGCACCGCACCCCGGCTTGGTGGAGTTCTTCCAACAGCTCACGGGCACCGGGCCGCCACGGCACCTGCTGCTGGACGCTGCTGATGACTTGGGCGGTCAGGGCGTCGATGATCTCACGGATTTCCAGCTCCACACCCGCCTGCTGCAACAGTCCGGCAGAAAAAGTCAATGACTGTCCAACCAGCTGCATGGCCTGCTGGTGGCTCCAAGTACCTCCGTGCGCCTCAACCAGTGCCCGCTCAGCGGCGATCCAGTACGGCTCGGTATCCACGATGGTCCCGTCCATATCCCACAGGACGGCCTTGAGCGGTGAACTGGCGGCAGGTATTGACATATAGCCAGTCTACGGGGCGTGGCTGGGCGGAGGCTGTGGGCTACGCCCTTGGCGAATATGACGCGGCAGGGGTGCCACAAGGACGGGTTTACGGGGATTTGCGGCGCTTCAATCCATGCACGACCAAGCACCTTGGACGTAGGGTGAAGAAATGAATAGCTTCGAGGGAGCCACGGCGGAAGAGGGTGCCGGACCCGAGCGGGAACGGTTCCTCCAGCCGGTGGCAGACGGACAGCGCGTAACGGTGATGCTTGCCGCCTTTGAAGGGTGGAACGACGCCGGAGAAGCGGCCAGCGATTCGTTGCGCTATCTGAACAAATTGTGGGGCGGCAAGAAAGTGGCATCCATCGATGCTGACGAGTACTACGACTTTCAGTTCACGCGCCCCACCGTCCGCCGGAACGCGGCAGGCGAACGGAAGATCAAGTGGCCTTCCACCCGGATCTACAAGGCCAGCGCGCCAAATTCCAATGTGGATGTCATCTTTGTGCAGGGCACCGAGCCATCCTATAAATGGCGCGCCTACACCGCTGAGCTGCTGGTTCATGCGGAAGCGCTGCACGTGGATTACGTGGTCCTCGTCGGAGCGCTCCTGGCGGATGTCCCGCACAGCCGCCCGATTCCGGTGAGCACGTCCTCCGACGACGCCCCGCTCCGGGAGCGGATGGACTTGGAAGCTTCCCAGTACGAAGGGCCAGTGGGCATTGTCGGCGTGCTGTCCGAGGTGTCCCTGCTGGCCGGCATTCCCACCGTGTCCTTGTGGGCTGCCGTACCGCACTATGTGGCCCAGGCGCCGTCACCCAAGGCCCAGCTCGCTCTCCTGCACCGGATTGAGGAACTCCTCCAGGTTCCCCTGGATACCCATGAGCTGGCCGAGGAGGCAGAGGCGTGGGAGCGCGGTGTGGATGAGTTGGCCACGGAGGACCCGGAGATCGCCGCCTACGTACGCCAGTTGGAGGAAGCCAAGGATACCGCCGACCTGCCCGAAGCGAGCGGCGAGTCCATTGCCCGGGAATTCGAGCGGTATTTGAAGCGGCGGGGCCAGGACAGGGGCTGAAACCGGCCGGACGCGAAGAGGGCCTGGCCCGGAGGAATCCGGGCCAGGCCCTCTTTATTCCGCCCGAAGCGGAGTTCTTTACAGCTGGATGCCCAGGAGTGCGTCCACCGCGTCCTTTACCAGGGCGGCGTCGGCGGCGCTGGCAGCAGCGCCGGCATCATTGGCATTCCGTGCCCATCGGGATACAGCGGCAACCGCTGCAGGCGCGTTGAGGTCCGCTGCCATGGCTTCACGTATTCCGGCCAGGAGCGCCGTTCCCGAACCTGCGGGGGCATGCTGCAGGGCAGTCCGCCACGCCGCAAGGTCTGCCTTGGCCGCTGCGAACCCTTCATCCGTCCACGACCAGTCAGAACGGTAATGGTGGGACAGGATCGCCAGCCGGATGGCCGCCGGGTCTTCCCCGGCAGCACGGAGCTTCGAAACCAACACCAGGTTGCCTTTGGACTTGCTCATCTTCTCGCCGTCCAACCCAACCATGCCGGCGTGGGCGTAGTGCTTCGCCAGCGGGACTCCAGCCAGCGAGTAGGCGTGGCCGGCGCCCATTTCGTGGTGCGGGAAGATCAGGTCGGAGCCGCCGCCCTGCACGGTGAAGGGCGAGGGCAGGTACTTCTGCGCGATGACGGTGCATTCAATGTGCCAGCCGGGCCGGCCTGCGCCCAGGCTTCCCCGGGCCAGCTTGGTTCACCGTCCCGTGCCACCCGCCACAGCAACGGATCCAGGGCCTGCCGCTTTCCGGCGCGTCCCGGGTCGCCGCCGCGTTCGGCGAAAAGCTCCAGCATGGCGCTTTCGCCCAGGTGGGAAATGGCTCCAAGTGCCCACGCGTCAGGGGCGGTTGACTGTTTGCCGGCTGCCTCGACGTCGTAATAGACGTCTCCGTCGGGTTCGCCGTTACTGCCATCCACTGTGTAGGCCAGGCCCATGCTTACCAGCCGCTCCACTTCCGGCACGATGAGCGCGATGGACTCAACAGCGCCCACGTAGTGGTCCGGCGCCAGGACGTTGAGGGCTTCCATGTCGGTCTGGAAGAGCTCCACCTGTTCGGCGGCCAAATCGCGCCAGTCCACCCCGGTGGCCGTGGCGCGCTCAAGCAGGGGGTCGTCCACGTCGGTGACGTTCTGGACATAGGACACCTCGCTGCCGGCGTCGCGCCACGAACGGTTCAGCAGGTCGAAGGCGACATAGCTGGCGGCGTGACCCATGTGGGTTGCGTCGTAGGGGGTGATGCCGCAGACGTACATGGACGGCCTGGCATCCGGTTCGAGGGCCACTTCGCGGCCTGCCGCAGTGTCGAACAGCCGGATGGCGGGCATGTTTCCGGGCAGGGCAGGTACGGGGCGGGAAGTCCAGGATTTCACAGGTAAAGCCTAGTCCTAGGCGCTGATGACGTTGAAACCGAGCAGGAGGTAGAGGGCGAGGCCCAGGAAGATCCGGTACCAGACGAACAACCTGTAGCTGCGCGTGGAGACGAACTTCAGGAACCAGCCGATGATGACGTACCCCACCACCAGGGCGATCACAGTGGCCAGGGCGGTCTCAGGCAGCCCGAACGGCCCCGTAATGCCTTCCTTGGTGACCACTTTGTAGAGCTGGTACAGGCCACTGCCGAACACGGCGGGGATGGCGAGCAGGAAGGAATAACGGGCGGCGGCCTCACGGGTATAGCCCATCAGGAGCCCGGCGGTAATGGTGCCGCCGGAGCGTGATACCCCCGGGATCAGGGCCATGGCCTGGGCGAGGCCGTAAAAGATGCCGTGCTTGTAGGTCAAGTGGGCCAGGTCCCGTTTTTGGGCGCCGATGGCGTCCGCCACCGCGAGGATGAGGCCAAAGACAATCAGCATGGTGGCAACGATCCACATGCTGCGGAGGACCGACTCGATCTGGTCCTGGAAGAGCAGCCCCAGCACGATGATCGGCAAGCTGCCCAGAATCACCAGCCAGCCCATGCGGGCATCGGGATCCTGCCGCGGCACTTTGCCGGCCAATGAGCCCGCCCAGGCTTTGACGATGCGGACAATGTCACGCCAGAAGTAGATGAGCACGGCCGTTTCCGTGCCCAGCTGGGTGATGGCCGTAAAAGCTGCACCCGGATCCTGCGCGTTGGGAAGGAACTCGCCCACAATCCGCAGGTGTGCGCTCGATGAAATCGGTAGAAATTCGGTCAGTCCCTGTACTAGGCCCAGCAGGGCCGCTTCAAACCAGTTCACGCTAAGACCCTACGGCATGGCGGCGGTGGTTCTGCCCGTAAGCTTGCTGCTATGCAGCAGCGTTACGTCGGCAACAGTGGATTGCGAGTTTCAGCCCTCTCCCTGGGCACCCGTTCCTGGGGCCGGGAGACCGATGAGCAGGACGCCTCCGAGTTGCTGCGGACTTTCCTTAGCGCGGGCGGCCGGCATGTGGACACGTCCGCTTCCTACGCTGGCGGGGGCTCCGAAGGGATCCTGGGCGCTCTGCTTGGCGACGTAGTATCCCGCACGGAGATTTCCATCTCCACCAAAGCGGGAATGACGACGCCGGATGGCCGGCGTGCCGTGGATACCTCACGCAATGCGATGCTCAGCGGACTGGACGCCAGCCTGGCCAGGCTGGGCACGGATTACGTGGACCTCTGGTTCGCTGAAGAGTGGGACGGAAACGTTCCCCTCGAGGAGACGCTGGCAGCACTGGAGTTCGCTGTCGGTTCGGGGCGGGCCCGGTACGCCGGAATCTCCAATTTCAAGGGCTGGCAGGCGGCGAAGGCTGCGGCGATCAGCAGCGTTCCGCTCGTGGCCGCCCAGGCCGAGTATTCGTTCCTTAACAGGTCGGCGGAATCGGAACTCATGCCGGCCCTCGAAGACGCCGGGCTGGGCCTGATGGCCTGGGGTCCCCTGGGCCGGGGTGTCCTCACGGGCAAATACCGGGGCAGCATTCCGGCCGGGTCGCGCGGCGCCTCCGCGGGCGAGGCCGATTACGTTGAGCCCTACCTGGAGGAAAAGCCGTCCCGCATCGTGGACGCCGTGTGCATGGCAGCCAACGGGCTGGGACGTTCACCGCAGGATGTCTCATTGTCGTGGCTGCTGTCCCAGCACGGCGTCGCCACAGTTGTTGTCGGTGCCCGCACGAACGTGCAGTTGAAGGAGATCCTCGACGCCCAACTCTCACCGCTGCCGCCCCAAATTGCCCGGGCGCTGGAAGACGTGTCCGGCTAGCGCCCCACCACCGGGATCCCGTGGGCTCCAGAGCGTTTCCCCGCTGCGCTATTCCTCGACAATCTCCAGGTCCTCGTCGTCGTCCACATCGGCTTCATCATCGTCGTCTTCATCGTCGAACACCTGCAACGGGGTAACTTCGTTGTAGGCCTCATAGAGGGCGTCTTCATAAACTTCGAATGCATCTGCAACTGCAAAAAAAGCTGCCTCCACGGAGGGGTCACCATCCCCGCGCCGGTTCGATGCTGCTATAAGGTGTTCTTCCAAAGCGGTGGTCAGGGACGAAAGCGCGACACGCGGATCGATGCTCATGACTTCACGTTAGCCGGAAAAGGACGAAAATGGAGAGCAAATGAAGGAGCAATTTCTCACCAGCTCAGTCCAGCGGGAGCGGGACTATTTACGTCAGTACGAATACCTCGTACTGACGCTCAGCCCTGAGGATTCCCTGCCGGAGGCACGGCGCCGCCTGGTGGAACACTCTGAGTACGGCAAGTGGGAATTGGAACGCAGCAAGCTCTACATGGGCGGCGGCCGCCGTTTTTGGCTGCGCCGCCGGGTCATGCAGGTCCAGCGCACCGTGTAGGGCGGGCTCGGGGAACCAGCGGCCTTTGGGGAACGAACAGGAGCAGACGCTCCGCGCCCTGGTTACTCCTCCAGGGGACCGAGCCAGGCGTTGGCAACGGTGTTGTGGGCTGACTCATCGTCCGACGGGTGGAACATACCGGCCAGCACGTCCCTGTACAGCCGCTCCAGTTCGGAGCCCCTGAAGTAGCTGGATCCGCCGCTGACCCGGATGGCCAGGTCCACTACCCGCCTGGCGGTTTCGGTCGCATTCACCTTCAGCCCCACCAGCTTGGGGAACCACTGGGACCCGTGATCAGCCAGCGCGTCGACGTCCGCCGCCACGGCGTCCAGCTGGGGGTAGAGCGCATCCATGGCCATGGCCGCTTCGGCGACTTTCCAGCGGATATCGGGGTCCTGGGCGTAGCTGCGGCCGCCGTTCTTGAACGATGTGCGCCGCTTCGCCGTCTCCGCGCCCACCGACAGGGCACGCTCCCCCAGCCCCGTATAGACGGCGGCGAGGAGCGTCTCAAAGCAGGCGAAGATGGCAAAGATGAGGGGGTCGGAGTTGGGCCCCACCGGCAGCTTCCGAAAGATCCGGTCCGCCCGGACAGCCGCACCCTCCAGCACCGTGGTGGCAGACTGGCTGGCCCGCATGCCCAGCGTGTCCCAATCGTCAAGGATCCGGTAGCCCGGCGAATCGCGGCGGATGAATCCATGGACAAGCTCTCCCGCTCCATCCCTGGCCGCAGGGTCCTTGCCGAAGATCCCGAGGCGGGTCCAGGCAGGCGACAAGCTCGTGAAGATTTTCGTTCCCGTGAACGTGTACCCGCCGTCGGGGTCCGGCACCGCGGTGGTCCGTGAGTCGAAGAGGACGGAGTCGTTGCCCGCTTCGGAGTTGCCGAACGCAAACACCTCGCCCTGCGCGGCTTCTTCCAGGACGAAGGACAAGGAGTCGTCGCCCCGGGCTGCCAGGACATGTGCGACGCCGGTCCAGACCAAGTGCATATTGACTGCCAGCGCGGTGGCGGGGGCAGCCGTTGCCAGCCTGCGCTGGCACTGCGCCGCCGCCCGGAGCCCAAGGCCCGGACCACCGTCGGACGCCGGTACGAAGAGCTTCAGGTACCCGGCCGCCGCCAACTCCTGCAAGTCCTCGTGGAAGAAGGCGTTGTCCCGGTCGTAGCCGGCGGCGCGTCCCCGGATGCGCTCCAGGAGAGCGTCCGGCAGCAGCTGGTCCGGAGTCACGGCCGGTTCCTAGTAGTTGGTCAGCAGGGTGTTCAACACCCGTGCGCCGAATTTGAGGGAATCGGCCGGGACCCGCTCGTCCACCCCGTGGAACATTCCGGTGAAGTCGAGCTCGTCCGGAAGCATGAGCGGGGCGAACCCGTATCCGGTGATGCCCAGCCGGCTGAGCGACTTGTTGTCCGTGCCACCGGAGAGCGTGTAGGGCAGCACTTTGGCGCCCGGGTCCTCGCTGTGGAGGGCATCGATCATGGAGTCCACCAGGTTGCCGGCGAAGGGAACCTCCAGGGAGACATCGCTGTGGACGTAGCTGACATCAACGCCGGTGCCGGCGAGCTCGCGGACGATCTCCAGGACCTGCTGTTCCTGGCCGGGCAGTGTGCGGCAGTCAACAAGGGCTTCGGCCGACTCCGGGATGACGTTGTGCTTGTACCCGCCTTTAAGGAGGGTGGGGTTGGTGGTGTTCTGCAGGGTGGCACCGACGAAGCGTGCCACGGTGCCAAGCTGGTCCAGCAGGAGGTCCGGATTGTCGGCGTCGAACTCCACACCGGTGAGTTCGGTCACTCCGTCAAGGAACTGGCGGGTCGTGGGGGTGAGTTCGATGGGCCATTTGTACTCGCCGATGCGCGTGACGGCGGCGGCCAGTCGGGTGATCGCGTTGTCCGTGTTGATCTGCGAGCCGTGGCCGGCCCTGCCATGTGCCACCAGCCGAAGCCAGGAGATCCCCTTCTCGGCGGTTTGCAGCAGGTAGGTGCGCTGGCCGCCGATGGTGGCGGAGAAGCCACCCACCTCCGAGATTGCCTCGGTGGCGCCCTCGAAGAGTTCGGGGCGGTTGTCCACGGCGTACCGGGCGCCGTAGACGCCGCCGGCTTCCTCATCGGCGAAGAACGCGAAGATGATGTCGCGCTTGGGCTTCCTGCCGTCCCGGGCGAAGCTGCGCATGACGGACAGGATCATGGCATCCATGTCCTTCATGTCGACGGCGCCGCGTCCCCAGATGAGCCCGTCCTTCAGTTCTGCGCCGAACGGGTCCACCGACCACTGGTCACGCAGGGCAGGAACGACGTCCAGGTGGCCGTGGACCACCAGGGCGCTTGCCGAAGGGTCCTCCCCGCCATCCGGCTCACAACACTGGCACGGCCGGGGGCGGATTCGAAGATCTCCGCGTCCAACCCCACTTCTTCGATCAGCCCTGCTGTGTACTCAGCAGCCGCCCGCTCGCCCGGCCCCGATCCGTCACCGTAGTTGGACGTGTCGATCCGGATGAGTTCCTGGCAAATCCGGACAACTTCATCCTCGGGCAGGACGTCAGGCATTGGTATCTCCTTGGTAGGGAATGACTGGGTGGCACGAGCTGAACCGCTGTCCTCAGCCTACCCATTCGGCCCGATTCGTTCTTCCCGAAAAGTCATGTTAGAGTTTTTCTCGCTGCTTCGGAGAGGCGCGAAACGCTGAAAGGCGGGACGGCTTCCCGAAATACCATCTGCGCGGGTGGCGGAATGGCAGACGCGCTAGCTTGAGGTGCTAGTCCTCGAAAGGGGGTGGGGGTTCAAGTCCCCTCCGCGCACATTGGGAAACCCCGGAAAATCATTGATTTTCCGGGGTTTTTCTGTATCCAGGCAACCCTGGGCGGTCCCCGGGTTGCTTCCCCGTCGTCGCACCACCAATCCCACCGGGAAGAGCAGCCCATGACTACCAATACCGTCCTCGTCGCCGGAGCCACCGGCGACCTCGGCCAACGCATTGTTCGTGAGCTGCTTCGCCACGACACGCTCGTCCGGGTCCTTACCCGTCCCGGGAGCGGCAGGGCGCAGGAAGGCTTCGGCCGGGCGGATCGCGTGGAGGTCCGTGAGGCCGCCTACACGGATCACGCAGGCCTCGTCTCCGCACTGTCCGGCGTCGACACGGTCATCTCGGCTGTCAGCGGGGCGCGTCCGGTCATCATCGACGCGCAAAGGTCGCTCCTGACGGCCGCCATCGAGGCAGGTGTGGCGCGGTTCATACCTTCGGACTACTCCGCTGACTACCGTCGCGTCACTCCCGGCAGCAACCGGAACTTCGAGCTCCGCCGTGATTTCGCCGCTGAACTCGACGCTGCTCCCCTCCGCGTGACGTCCGTGCTGAACGGCGCGTTTGCGGACATGCTCACCGGGCAGGCGCCCATGATCCTGTTCTCGCGCCGCCGGGTCCTCTACTGGTCCTCAGCCGACCAGATCCTCGATTTCACCACCAAAGATGATGTGGCACGCGTTGTCGCGCTTGTCGCCCTCGACAAAAACGCGCCCCGGGTTGTCGAAGTGGCCGGTGACCGTGTCACTGCCCGTTCCGTTGCCCGGACCATGACTGAACTCACGGGAGAGCCCTTTGCGCTGCAGTGGGCGGGTACCACCGGGACCCTGTCTGCGATGGGCAGGATCGGCCGCCGCTTCTCGAAGGACAAGGAGGGAACCTTTCCGGCGTGGCAGGGCATGCAGTATTTCTTCAGCATGTTCAGCGGCCAGGCAGAACTCCGCCATGTCGACAACCATCGCTACGGGCCGCACCGCTGGACCTCGGTCCGCGATGTCCTCCAAGGGCACCTGGCGCGGACAACGGCCGGTCGCTGAGCCCTGACGATATGGCGGGCACCTCGGCCGCCACGCGGGAATGCGAAGGGCCCAAGACATGAAAGAGGGGAAGACCAGTAGGATGATCGCTCCCGCGAACGGGATGAGGCGCAGCAGGATCAGCCAGCCGCTCTTGTTGCTGTCATGCAGGCGGCGCACCGTCAGTGCCGGCGACGGGACGATGGTGGCCAGGCCCCAGATCATGCCCAGGATCAGTCCGACAACTGCTCCAGGACCCAGCTGCGGAGCGCTGCCGTAAGTCGACGTTGACGCCACCATGCCGGAGCTGACTGTCGCTGCGGTCAAAAGAAACCTGCACAGGGGTAACAATTTTCCCAATTTTCCCCGGAACAACAGGGAAAGGGCACTGCCGGAGATACCGCGCCGGGCCAAGTCCATGGGCTAGTTTGGGATCGAAGCGGCCTGCCCGGGGCCCTGACAAGGAGCGCCGATTGGACAACATCGCCCGCAAGTGGTTTTTGAGCAGGTTCGAGCGCGGAAATCCGGCCAGTGCCGTTCAAGCGGGGAACGACGGATCACCATCGTGGTCAGAGGGAAACCTGGTGCGGCCCTTGATCCACGGGGCATCCTACTTTTCCCGGTTGCACGGGGAATTGTCTGCGCTCAAGGCCGGTGACCGGGTGTGGTTCACGGACTGGCGGGGGGATGCCGATGAGCGTCTTTCCGCTGACGGCCCAACGATTGGCACGGTGCTGGCGGAGCTGTCCCGGGCAGGGGTGGAAGTACGTGGACTCGTTTGGCGGTCCCATGGGGAGCGGGTATCGGCCCCTATCAGCGGACGCTCCAACGAACTGCTCAGCCGGCAAATCAACGATGCCGGCGGCGAAGCGCTCTTGGACCAGCGGGTGCGTCTCTTCGGTTCCCATCACCAGAAACTGGTGGTCATCCGCCGTCGCGACGACCCATCGAAAGACGTCGCTTTCGTCGGCGGGCTCGACCTCTCGCACAGCCGCCGGGATGACGCCCGCCATGGCGGTGACCCGCAGGCGGTAAAGATGGACCCCAAGTACGGTCAGCGGCCCCCCTGGCACGACGCCGCGCTGGAGCTGCGTGGGCCCGTGGTGGCTGATGTCCTGGCGGTCTTCGCTGAACGCTGGAACGATCCCCACCCGTTGGACCGGCACACGCCATACCGCATGTTGCTGCAGCGCCTGGCCCGGATGCCCCGTCACCCCAGGCCGCTGCCCGCCGCTGCCCCTCCCCGCCGCCGGCGGGCCCCCACGCTGTGCAGCTGCTGAGGACATACGGCCGGAAGCATCCGCCCTTCCCGTTCGCTCCCGACGGCGAGCGCAGCATTGCCCGCGCCTACGCGAAAGCGTTCTCGCAGGCCCGTTCCCTCATCTACATCGAGGACCAGTATTTGTGGTCAACGGATGTCGCGGCCGGAATCGCGACGGCGTTGGAGCGCAATCCCTCGCTGCAGGTGATTATCGTCGTTCCCCGATATCCGGATTCTGATGGCCGGTTGGGCGGCCCGCCCAGGAGGTTGGGCCAACTGCGCGCCGTCTCCATGCTCCGGCGGGTCGCGCCGGACCGGGTGTGCGTTTTCGACCTGGAGAACAGCGACGGCACGCCAATCTATGTCCACGCGAAAATCTGCATTATCGACGACACCTGGTTTACCTGCGGATCAGACAATTTCAACCGCCGGTCCTGGACCACTGACAGCGAGCTCACGTGCGCCGTCATCGATACGTCCCACCCCGGAAGCGACAGCCCCGCCCAAGCCAACGAACCTGCCGGACCCGGGCCTTTGGCCAGGGAGCTGCGGATCGAGCTTCTGGGCTGAGCACCTGGGGCTGGACCCCGACGACCCGCGGCTCTTTGAGCCGACGGCCGGTCTGGACCTGTGGAACAGCACTGCCGATGCCCTTGCGCACTGGCACCGGGACGGGCGCCGCGCGCCTCGGCCTTCCGGACAGGTGCGGCGCCACACCATAGAGCCCCTGCCGCGCCTCCACCGGCTCTGGGCCGATCCCCTGTACCGGCTCATCGTGGACCCGGACGGGCGCCCTCGGTCCCTCCGCGGCACAGACCGGTTCTAGGCGCCGGAAGCGGCCGGGTTCCGCGCCACGCAACGACGGCCACGTGGCACGAACCCCCTGCAGTGGCACTGTGCGGGCGCGGTAAGTTGGAGCGGTAATTACAGCCGAGCGCGGATAGGGAGAAGACATGAAGGCCATCGTGTACGAAGAGACGGGTCCGTCGTCGGTCCTGAAGCTCCGCGACAAGCCCCTGGTGGACCCCGGCCAGGACGAGGTCAGGGTCCGGTTGCTGGTGTCCGGGGTGAACCCTACCGACTGGAAGTCACGCTCCGGCGGCGGGAGCAAAAAACTGGACGAGCCCAAGGTTCCCAACCAGGACGGAGCCGGGGTGATCGATGCCGTAGGTGCCGGGGTAGCCGGGTTCGGCGTCGGGGACCGTGTCTGGCTCTGGGATGTCGCGTGGGGCGGCAATGAAGGCACCGCACAGGAGTACGTGACCGTGCCGGCCGGAAAGGTTGTGGCTCTTCCGGATGGAGAGTCCTTCGACGCCGGCGCCTCACTCGGTATTCCTGCTTTGACTGCCCACCGGGCCCTCACCTCGAGCGAAAGCGGACCGTCCCGGCTCTCACCCGGCGCCCTGGCCGGACGGACCGTCCTTGTCACCGGCGGCGCCGGGGCCGTGGGGCATGCAGCCATCCAGTTGGCTCGTTGGGCCGGGGCAACCGTCATCACCACCGTCAGCGGCGACCACAAAGCGGAACTGGCCCGGCGGGCAGGAGCAGGCACGATCATCAATTACCGGACCGACGACGTGGTGCGTGCTGTCCGCGACGCGTCCCCCGCCGGTGTGGACACCATTGTGGACGTCAACGCCCCGGCGAACATCGAGGCAGGCCTGGAGGTGCTCAAGCCAAACGGGACGATCTCCGTCTATGCCGCAAACCCCGGGGAGTCACTGACCGTGCCCATCCGCTCGGGCATGACCAAGAACGTCCGGCTGCAATTCATCCTCACCTACACGGTGACGGACCAGCAGAAGCAGGATGCGGTTGCTGCGGTCTCCGAAGCCCTTGAAGCCGGTGCGCTTCGCGTCGGCGAAGACTACGGGCTGCCGCTGACCCGCTTCCCCCTCGAAGAGACCGCCGCTGCCCACGACGCCGTTGAACAGGGCATCATCGGAAAGGTGCTGATCGACGTCGCGCGCTGACCTGCGGGGACCGGCGGCAGCGACGCCATCAGGGCAACTATTGCGAAAGCCGGTCCCTCGCCGCATGCTCAACGAGCACCGGTATGAAAGCGCGCACCCTGCCGGTATCAAGTGTGCTGTGCTCCTGCTGCACCACGTCTTCGATCTGCTCCCTGGACAGCGTCGGAAACCTCGCTGCCAACCGGTCCACCACTTCGCCGAGGGCCCGCAATTCTTCGCTTACTCCCATCGGCAAAGTGTCAGCGGTCCGGCGAGCCTCGTCAAGACTTGACTATTCAGGCAGCTTTGCGGCCAGCGTCGGGATCCTGGTAAAGGTGGTCCGACGGCGGGCGCCGAGCCGTGCCGAGCAGCCTCGCCGACCGCCCGCTCACCGTGTGCCCCCAGGCCCTGCAAGCTGTCAGTGCGGATGCACCCTGCGGGGTCGGGAGTGGCGGTGGACACGCGAACCGGCCACGGCCGGACGGTACTCGATCCGACGTTTCTCCGTCCGGATGTCACGCCGTTCCTGCCGCCGCGCCTTGCGTTCCGGACGGTCAATAGCGGACAGGATGGTCAGCGTCATCGCCATCCAGAGGATGGCGGTGCCCAACACCAAGACGATCTCCAGCTCAGTGCTCATAGTCCCAATTTTAGGACCCGGCGGCTCAGGCGGACCCTGCGCAGATCCACATCGAAGCCGCCTAAATCCACACCGGCCGCGGCGCTTCCTATTGGGGAATATGGGCCGGATGCTGTACGTTTCATACCCGACAGCCAATCAAAGAAAAGAGAAGCACCTAAAGTGGCAACCGATTACGATGAACTGCGTTCCGACGTCAAGGAATCGCAGGACAACTCACTTGAGCAGCTCCAGTCAGCAAATGCTCCCGACGCCCGCAGTGTTGTGCAGGAGTTGGACGAAGCTGACGGGCTGGACGGCGCGGGCGTCCCTGGCGGCGAATTCGTCGCTGAGGAACTCGTAGTCCAGGTCATCCCGCAGGCAGAAGACGAATTCACCTGCTACTCCTGTTTCCTGGTCCGGCATCGGTCCCAGATTGCGCGCCAGAAAGACGGCCACAGCTACTGCACTGAGTGCGAAGGCTAGGAAGAAACAGTTCCGGGCGAAATACCTGGACCCTCGTGAAAACCAACCGGAAGGCACGCCGCACAAGGCGTGCCTTCCGGCTTTAGCGTTCCCCCAGGCAAGGTGGGTAACGTGCCGTCAGAGACTTACCACGACGACCCGGCACCCAGGAGGCACCGTTGGACAGCCCAGCCGGCATATGGAACACCTTCGTGGCGGCCTTCTCCCAGGCACCCGTGCCCAACATCACCTGGGCAGAAATGCTGCTGTCCCTCGCAGCAGCCACGGCGCTGTCGATCCCGCGCCGTTCCTGGCGCTACTTCGGACTCCTCGCCACCGCAACGCACGAACTGGGCCACGCGGTTGCCGCCGTCACCTCCGGCCAGCGGCTGTCCGGGATCCGGCTCCGTCTGGACCACTCCGGAACAACGACGACCTACAGCCGGAGCCGTGTTGCCGCTGCCTGGTCGTGTTTCTGGGGCTATCCGGTCCCGGCGCTCGTTGGTGCGGCTTTCGTGTGGTGCGGAGTCACCGGATGGGGCGCCGCAGCCATGGCGGCAAGCGTGGTGGTCCTGGCCGCGTCTATGCTGTTCCTCCGCAACCTCGCCGGTTTCCTCATCACCATTACCGCTATGGCAGGCGCCGCTGCCCTCACGTTCCTGGCAACGGCCTCGGTTGCCGGACATGCCGCCGTCATCTTCGGCCTTGCCTTGCTCGTGGCCGCGGTTCGGGACCTGGCCAAACTCACCCAAGTCCACCTCCGGCGTCGCGACCGCCTGGAAAGTTCCGACGCCTATCTGCTGTACCGCGCGACCTCCGTGCCGTCCGCCGTCTGGATCACCATCTTCAGTGCCCTCGTGGCTGGCTCATGGCTTGCGGCATGGCTGCCCGTCTCCCGGATCCTTCTTGGCGGCGCGTAGATTGTTGAGCCGGACGCATACGCTAGTGCCATGAGCCAGGAAACCGACAGCACTCCCACAGCGACGGACCACAGCACCCGAGGCGCCTATGTGACCGGCGGGGCAGAGTTCACCCGTGACACCAACTACATCGAAGACCGCATTACCAGGGATGCCGCTCCCGGCAGCAACGGTGAACCCGGCTGGCCGGTGGAAGCGGGACGGTACCGGCTCATTGCCGCCAGGGCTTGCCCGTGGGCCAACCGGACTGTCATAGTCCGCAGGCTGCTGGGCCTTGAAGACGCCATTTCACTGGGCCAGCCCGGACCTACCCATGATGCCCGGTCCTGGACTTTCGACCTCGATCCCGGCGGCGTTGATCCCGTCCTGGGAATTGAGCGCATCCAGGAGGCCTATTTCAAGCGTTTCCCGGGCTATCCGCGGGGCATCACCGTCCCCGCCGTCGTGGATATTCCAACCGGCAAGGTCGTGACCAACAACTTCCCGCAGATTACCCTCGACTTTTCCACCGAATGGACTGCTTTCCACCGGCCCGGCGCTCCGAAACTCTACCCGGAGCACCTCCGCGGGGAGATCGACCGGGTCAACAAGCGCGTCTTCACCGAAGTCAACAACGGCGTCTACCGCTGTGGTTTCGCCGGTTCGCAGGAGGCCTATGACGCCGCGTATGACCGGCTTTGGACGGCCCTGGACTGGCTCGAAGAGCGGCTCTCACGCCAGCGCTACCTGGTCGGCGATACCATCACCGAAGCGGACGTCAGGCTCTTCACCACACTGGCCCGATTCGACGCCGTCTACCACGGCCACTTCAAGTGCAACCGGCAAAAGCTCAGTGAGATGCCCGCGCTCTGGGGCTACGCCCGGGACCTGTTCCAGACTCCGGGCTTCGGTGACACCACCGACTTCGTCCAGATCAAACAGCATTACTACATCGTCCACGAGGACATCAACCCCACCGGGATCGTACCCAAGGGGCCGGACCTGTCCAGCTGGCTGACCCCGCATGGCCGCGAAGCGCTTGGCGGCCGGCCCTTCGGAGACGGCACTCCGCCGGGTCCGCTACGGCCGGGCGAAGAAGTGGCTGCCGGACACGGAGCCAAGGGCTAGTCCGGAAAACCCGGGCAGGAAATCGCTTTCCCTTATGCTGGGAGGCATGCAGACATCCCTTGGCTTCGTCGCCCCCGGATACGAGAACGTGCTGGCCTTGTTCGAAACCCTGCTCGCTGAGGACCCCCGGTACAGCGCACAACTGGCGGCCTACCAGGGATCCCGGCAGGTGGTCCGGCTGACCGGAGGCCCTGACATGGCGCCGGACACCCTGACGGGGGCGTACTCCTGTTCAAAGGGCGTCGGTGCGATGGTAATCGCACTGCTGGTCCAGGACGGCCTCCTCGATCTGGACCGTCCGGTAGCCCACTACTGGCCGGAGTTCGCCGCCCACGGCAAGGACAGGCTGCTGGTCCGCGAAGCCCTGTCCCATCAGGCCGGACTATTGGGTATCGACGGCGGGTTCGGGCTCGCCGAGTTCACCACGCCCGAGGCTGCGGCGCGGCTCGCCGCGTCACCGCCCCTCTGGGAGCCGGGGCGGCAGTTCGGATACCACGCACTCACCATTGGAATTCTGATGGAGGAACTGTGCCGCCGCACCGCCGGCGAGCCATTGCAGGCTGTCTACGAAGCCAGGATCCGCGCGCCCCACGGCGTGGACTTCTTCCTCGGCCTGCCGGAAGAACTGGAACCGCGGTACCGGGACGTCCTCTATCAGGACACCCCCGATCAGGGATGGGTGGACCCGCTCAGCCTCGAGGGCATCAACGGCAACGCACCCGTCAGCACCATCATGGAGCTGCCGAACATCCGCTCAGTCCGCGCAGCAGGCATGTCCGCGGCCGGAGGAGTGGGATCCGCCGAGGGGCTGGCCCGCCTTTACGCCGCCGCAACCACCGGCGTCGATGGCGACCGTCCCTTCCTCGCGGCCACAACCATCGAAGCAATGTCACGGGAACAGGTGTGGGGCCTTGACCGGTCCTCGGGGCTCGACAACGCGTTCGCCGTCGTCTTCATGAAACCGCACCCGTCCAGGAACTTCGGCAGCCACCGCGCATTCGGCCATGAGGGAGCGAACGCCGCCCTTGGCTTTGCGGATCCCTCCTACGCCCTTGGCTTCGGCTATATCCCCCGCCGCCAGGAGGAAGGGCGGACCCCGGGCAGGGCCCACCGGCTGGCGTCCGAAGTGCGGCGTTCCGCGGCCGGCTTGTCCTGACGGGATGCCGGCCCTACTGTGGCCGGATGGGCAATACTCAAGCACGACCGGATGCACGGTGGGCTCGGGGGACCCAACTTCTCAAACAATCGGTGGAAGGAATTTCCGCCGCCTTTGCAGCACAACGGCTGCAGCTGGCGGCGAAAGCTGCGCTCGCAGCGGGCCTGGCCTTCACCATCGCTCCGCTGATGCCGGGGGCGGCTTCGCACTACACCTACTACGCGCCGCTGGGCGCGCTCGTTGCCATGTACCGCAACGTCGCGGGCTCGGTGCGGAACGGACTCCAGGCCATCGCAGGTTTGGCGGTGGGGATCGGTTTGGCGTTCATCCTGGTCAGCATTTCCGATCCCTCACCGCTGACGGTGGCTCTCTTCATGGGCGTCGGAGTGCTGTTGGGCGGGCTGCCCGGCATCGGCTCCGGCAGCGACTGGATTCCGACGGCTGCGCTCCTGGTGCTGCTGGTCGGCGGCAGGAACGCCGAGGATTTTTCCTACGGCTACCTCCTGCAAATGGCCGCCGGAGTGGCAGTGGGCATCGCCGTGAACTTCCTGATCTTTCCACCCCTGCACCTGAACGCGGCCGCCACCAGCCTGGCGGAACTCAGGCGCGCCCTTGGCAGGCAACTGACCGACATGGGGGCGGCCCTGACGGAGAAGTGGCCGCCCGAACACGAGGAATGGTCCCGCAGGTCGGAAGAGCTGTCCGACGCGGCAAGGTCGGTGCGCCACCTGGTCAAGGAAGCTGACGCCAGCCGGCGCGCCAACCCGCGGCGAAAGCTGCACCCAAGGGACATCGACCAGGACTACCGCGAGTTGCAGAACCTGGAGCAGGTGACATTCCATATCCAGGACATGACCGATGTCCTATCCGACGTGATCTGGAACAGCGACCTGCCGTATGAGATTCCCCCGGAAGACAACGAACCGCTGGCCCACGCCATCACGGCGACCGGGGAGCTGCTGTCCTCCGACGACGAGGGTGAATACAACGGTCGCCACGACCGGTACGCCGCCGCCAAGGCGGCGGTGGAAGCCTGCATGGCCGCCACCACCGCCAGGCAGGCCGAGGAGGGCACCGTACCGGCCTCCGAATCGGTCCTCCTGAGCCTGCACCGCATCCTGCGCGCCGCTCAGCCGAAGGACTGAGCCGGCCGGCGTCTCAGCGCCTAAAGCGCTGAGACAGTGCCGTGGAAGTGGCGCCGCCCCGAGCGAGGGTTCCATGCCACATAGCGCGAATGTTTCCACGCACCGGACGAGGCCTGGTCCGTACTGATCTCCAAAGCCACGCGGCAAGGCAGGAAAACCGGCGCTTCAAACTCCACGTCCCAGCTGAAGGAGTCGCCCCGGGCGGGACCGACGTCGGCGAGCGCCCTCGAGGCGAGGTACATCCCGTGGGCGATCGACCGCCGCATCCCCAACGCCTTGGCAGAGAGCACGCTCAGGTGGATTGGATTGAAGTCACCGGACACGGCGGCGTACGCCCGACCGGTATCCACCCCCAAGTGCCACAGGGCCGTCGGTGCCGGAGCAGTGAAGTCCGGTTTCGGGGCGGCGGAGGTCGGTTTGTCGATGCCGGGAAGGAACAACCCCTTGGCCAGGTAGGTGGAGACTCCGCTCCAGTGAATGTCCGGCGAGCCCGCGCGGCGCACCTCAGCCACGACGTCCACCTGCGTCCCTGCCCGGTGGCCTCGGAGGTTTTCCACCCGGGCTGTCATGTCAAGCACGTCCGTGAAGACCAAGGGCGCTCTCTGCTCAACGCTGTTTCGCAGGTGGATCATGCCAAGCAGCGGCAGCGGGAAGTCGTCACGGTTCATGACGCTCATGGCGAGGGGAAAGGCCAGGGCATGGATGAAGCCGGCAGGCAGGACATCGCTGGCGGTCTCTCCAATCAGGTGCTGGTAGGCCGTGAGGTTTCCAACATCCACGGTGACGCCCCTGACTTCGTGGCTCTCGGCCGGGAGATCGGCGGAGTCATGCGTTCCCAGGAGCCTGCGACGTGCTGCCTGGGCGGCGGCGTTGACGTACAGCTTGGACAGCGAGGGCATCTCCGCCAGGATCACTGGTTGCTGGAGTGTCATGCCCCCACCAAGTTCTGACCGCACACCCGCAGCACCTCCCCGTTGATTCCACCCGCGGCGTCGCTGGCCAGGAAGGCGATGGTCTCCGCCACGTCCGTGGGACGGCCTCCCTGCTGGAGCGAGTTGAGCCTGCGCGCCACTTCACGGACCGCAAAAGGGATCCGCGCGGTCATCTCGGTTTCAATGAACCCGGGCGCGACGGCGTTGATGGTGCCGCCGTTGGCGGCGAGCAGCGGCGCGGTGGCCCGCACCATTCCCATCACGCCGGCTTTTGAGGCGGCGTAGTTGGTTTGGCCCCTGTTGCCGGCCACGCCACTGGTGGAGGCGACTGACACGATCCGCGGTGACGAGCGGAAGTGGTCCGCGGCGAGGAGGGCCGCGTTGATCCGAAGCTGGGCGGCGATGTTGATGTTGATGACTGAGTTCCACCGGGCGTGGTCCATGTTGGCCAGCAGTTTGTCCCGGGTAATCCCGGCATTGTGCACCACGATATCCAGGCGGCCATGCCGCTGCCCGGCATGCTCAAGGATCCGCGCCCCGGCGTCTGCGCCGCTGATGTCCAGCTGCAGCGCCGTACCCCTCACCTCGTTGGCCACGGCCGCCAGCTGGTCACCGGCCGCCGGAATGTCGACCAGGATCAGCGTGGCACCGTCTCGGTGCAGCGTCCGGGCAATCTCGGCGCCGATGCCCCTGGCTGCGCCTGTCACCACAGCGACCTTGCCCTCCAGCGGCCTGTCCGTATTGGTGGGAAGCGCACCGTCCTGTGAAGAGACCGTCAGGAACTGCCCGTCAACGAATGCCGACCGGCTGGAGAGAAAGAACCTGACGGCGCCCAGGGCGCTGGGGCTCATGGTGGTGGTGCTGTCCGAGAGGAGGACACCGTTGGCCGTGGCGCCGGCCCGCAGCTTTGGCCAGGGAACGCAGGAAACCATCGACTCCCTGGCGGGCAGCCGCTGCCGCAGGGGAAGGAGCGTCGGCTGCGGCCCGGGACACCGTAATGACCCGGCCGCTGGTCCGCAGGTCCCGCAACGAACCTGCTGCGGAGAGTACGGGCTGTTCCAGGTCCGCCGGATGCTCCAGCTCGTCGAGGACCAGGATGATGGCACCCAGCTTTTCGGCCGGAACTGCATGCCTGCGGACATCGAGGTCCCACGACAACAGTTCTGTGGCGAGGCTGTCCGCCCCAGGACTGCTTCCGACGACGACGACCGGGCCAACGACCAGTGGCTGTCCTGGCTGGTAGCGGCGGAGCACTGCGGGCTGCGGGAGTCCGAGCTTCCTGGCCATGTTGCGGCCCGGGCCGCTGTTGACCAACTGGGTGTACGTATCCGTCATGACTTCCCCCTACACCGATTCCAGGATCGCGACGACGCCCTGGCCGCCGGCCGCGCACACCGACACCAGGCCGCGGACGGGCCGGCCCTCCGCGGCCGCCTTGGCGTGCAGCATCTTGGCCAGCGAACCCACGATCCGTCCGCCGGTGGCGGCGAAGGGATGACCAGCCGCCAGTGAAGATCCGTTGACGTTGAGGCGCGAACGGTCGACGCTGCCGAACGCGCCGTCGAGCCCGAGCCGCGTCCGGCAGAATTCCTCGTCCTCCCATGCGGCCAGCGTGCTGAGGACCGTGGCCGCGAAGGCCTCGTGGATTTCGAAGAAATCGAAGTCCGCCAGTGTCAGGTTCTGCCTGGCCAGGAGCCGCGGCACAGCGAAGACCGGGGCCATCAGCAGGCCATCCTTGCCGTGCACAAAGTCCACTGCTGCCGCTTCGGCGTCCACCACGGCGGCGAGCTTGGGCAGGTCGCGGGCATCGGCCCAGTCGTCGGAGGCAAGAAGGACGGTCGAGGCGCCGTCGGTCAACGGGGTTGAGTTGCCCGCCGTCATGGTGGCGCCGGCGCCGAGGTTCCTGCCGAATACCGGCTTCAACGATGCCAGCTTTTCCATGGAGGTATCAGCGCGGAGGTTGGCGTCCCGCGTCAGCCCCCGGTAGGGGGTCAGCAGGTCATCGAAAAAGCCTGAATCATAGGCGGCTGCGAGGTTCCGGTGACTGTTAAGTGCCAGTTCGTCCTGCGCTTCGCGGGAAATCTGCCACTGCGCAGTGGTCAGTGCCTGGTGCTCCCCCATGGACAGGCCGGTGCGCGGTTCCGCGGTACCGGGTGCCAGCGGCGCCAGATCCTTTGGCCGGAGGCGGCTCAGGATCTGGAGCCGCTGCGGAAGCGACTTGGCGCGGTTGAGGTCAAGGATGATGTCGCGGAGTCCCTCGCTGACCACCACGGGAGCATCGGAGGCTGAATCCACGCCGCCGGCGATGGCGGAATCAATCTGTCCCAGCTTGATCTTGTTGGCCAGCCCCACCACGGTCTCCAGCCCGGTGGCGCATGCCTGCTGAAGGTCGTACACCGGGGTTTCGGCGGACAGCGCAGACCCGAGGACGGCCTCCCGGGTAAGGTTGAAATCCCTGGAGTGCTTCAGGACGGCTCCTGCGGCGACCTGTCCAATCCGTTCGTCCTGAAGGCCGAACCGTGCGATCAGGCCATCAAGGGCTGCGGTCAGCATGTCCTGGTTGGAGGACTTTGCGTAGGCGCCGCCGGCGCGCGCAAAGGGAATTCTGTTGCCCCCAACTATCACCGCCCTGCGCGGCGCGGAAACTGCTGGTCGAACTGATTCGTCAGGTGCTGGCGTGGACTGTCCGTCGATGGACATGGGTGGCTCCTCTGCTCACATGCGGTTACCGATACCCAGCGTACCTGATACGCTGGGTATCGTGAACTTCCACCATCCCGGCCACGCGATTACCGTTGAGCTCCCGCCTGCCGCCAGTTCAGACGGCCGTTCAGCGCGCTGGCAAAGCCACCGGGAAGAACGCCGCCGGGAGCTGATCAAGCAGGCCCGCAGGGCGGTCCACGCGCTTGGCAGCGACGCGTCCATGGAAGAAATCGCCACCGCGGCAGGAACCTCCAAGTCCGTGTTCTACCGCTACTTCGGGGACAAAGCCGGCCTGCAACAAGCGGTGGGAGAAGTGGTCCTGAGCCAGATGCAGAACCGCATCAAGGAAGCCGCGCAGAGTGCCGTGACGCCGCGGGAAGGCTTGCTCGCGATGGTTTCGGCCTACCTGCAGATGGCGGACACCAGCCCCAGCGTCTATGCATTCGTCACCAGCTACGCCCCCACCGAGCCCACGGGACCCACCTCTCCCGCGACGGGGGCCGGCGCCCTGGGCCACTTCTTCGATGCCATTGCCGACATGATCGCTGCGCCCATGCGCTCCCACCTGGGTGATGTGGGGGAAACCGTCATCGGGTTCTGGCCCCGGGCCGCGATCGGCCTGGTGCGGAACGCCGGCGAGCAATGGCTCAGTACACCTGATTCCCCCACCAAGCCCAGCCAGGAAGCCATGGCCCGCCACATCACGGCGTGGCTCTGCGTTGGCATAGCACCCGAACTCACCCCCGCCCCACCGACCACCAAGTTATCCGCCAAAGAAGGACTGTGACATGACTGACGTAGTGGACCGCACCGCCCGAAATGGGCTCCGCTCCCCGGCAACGCCGGCAGCCAACCCCGTAGCCCAGACCCCTGTACCCGCCGTCGACGTCGCGGCCCTGGGGCGGCAAGCCTGGGGAAGTGGGCCGATGTCCGGCTCCAGGCCCGGGACCTGGCTGCGCGTCCGGAACTGCACAAGGTTGAGGGCCTGACACATACGGACCACCGCGGGCGCGTATTCGGCCAGCTGAAATACCTCGTGGACAACAACGCCGTCCACCGCGCGTTCCCGGCGGAACTGGGCGGCTCCGACGACCACGGCGGAAACATCGCCGGGTTCGAGGAACTGGTGGTGGCGGACCCTTCCCTGCAGATCAAGGCCGGGGTCCAATGGGGGCTGTTCGGATCGGCCGTCATGCACCTGGGCACGGCTGAACACCACGCCAAGTGGCTGCCGGGCATCATGAGCCTGGCCATCCCCGGCTGCTTCGCCATGACAGAGACAGGCCACGGCTCGGATGTTGCCAGCATCGCCACCACGGCCACCTATGACCCGGATACCGAAGAGTTCATCATCCACACACCGTTCCGTGCAGCGTGGAAGGACTACATCGGCAACGCTGCCACGGACGGACTGGGAGCAGTGGTGTTCGCCCAGCTCATCACCCGGGGAGTCAACCACGGCGTCCACGCACTCTATGTAGACCTGCGGGACCCGGACACCAAGGAGTTCCTGCCGGGCATCGGCGGCGAGGATGATGGCATCAAGGGCGGCCTGAACGGGATCGACAACGGCCGCCTGCACTTCACCAACGTCCGCGTCCCGCGCACCAACCTCCTGAACCGGTACGGCAACGTGGATGCCGACGGCACCTACACGTCCCCCATTGCCAGTCCCGGCCGCCGCTTCTTCACGATGCTCGGAACGCTGGTCCAAGGCCGTGTGTCCCTGGACGGCGCTGCCGTTGCAGCGTCCAAGCTGGCGTTGAAGGCGGCCATCCAGTACGCCACCGAACGCCGCCAGTTCAACGCTTCATCCCACACCGACGAGGAAGTCCTGCTGGACTACCAGCGGCACCAGCGGAGGCTGTTCACCCGGCTCGCCACCACCTACGCTGCCGGCTTTGCCCATGAACAGCTGCTGAAGAAGTTCGACGACGTCTTCTCCGGCGCGCACGACACCGACGCGGACCGCCAGGACCTCGAAACCCTTGCGGCGGCACTTAAGCCGCTGAGCACCTGGCACGCGCTGGACACCCTGCAGGAGTGCCGGGAGGCATGCGGCGGTGCCGGATTCCTGATCGAGAACCGGTTCGCCTCGCTCCGGGCCGACCTTGACGTCTATGCCACGTTCGAGGGCGACAACACCGTGCTGCTGCAGCTTGTGGCCAAGCGCCTGCTCGCCGACTACGCCAAGGAGTTCCGGAACGTGGACTTCGGCGTGCTGGCCCGCTACGTGGTCAACCAGGCGGCCGGCGCCGCGGTCCACCGCACCGGTCTGCGCCAGGTGGCGCAGTTCGTGGCGGACACCGGATCGGTCCAGAAGGCTGCGATCGCCCTCCGCGACGAGGAAGGCCAGCGCGCGCTCCTGACCGACAGGGTGCAGACCATGGTGGCCGAGGCCGGTGCTGCGCTCAAGGGCAGCAAGCGGCTCCCGCAGGACAAGGGCGCCGCACTGTTCAACCGGCACCAAAACGAACTCATCGACGCCGCCCAGGCACACGCCGAGCTGCTCCAGTGGGAGGCCTTCACCGAGGCGCTCCAGCAGGTGACCGACCCTGGCACCCGGACGGTCCTGACCTGGCTGCGGGACCTCTTTGGCCTGTCACTGATCGAGAAGAACCTGTCCTGGTACCTCATGAACGGCCGCCTCTCCATGCAGCGGGCCAGGACCGTGGGCGGCTACATCAACCGGCTGCTGGAGAAGATCCGTCCCTACGCCGTGGACCTGGTGGACGCTTTCGGCTACGGAGAGGACCACGTCCGCGCCGCCATCGCCACGGGTGCCGAAAAGGTGCGCCAGGACGAGGCCCGTGCGCACTTCCGGAGCGAGCGCGCCAGCGGCCAGGCTCCGGTGGATGAGAAGGTGCTGATCGCGAAGACCGCGGCCGGGCGCAAGGGCTAAGACGCACACCCCCCTTCGGGTGACATAACGACGACGGCGCCACTCCCCTTCCACGGGGAGCGGCGCCGTCGTCGTTTCTGCTGCAGGGACGCTTAGCTGGTGGCAGGCAGCACCGAACGGTAGACCTCAAGGGTGGTCTCGGTGATGGATTCCCAGGAGAAGTGCTTTTCGGCACGTTCCCGGCCGGCCTGCCCCATGGCGCGGGCACGTTCGGGATCTGACACCACCTCGGTGAGGGCTGCGGCGAACTCCTTGACGAACTTCTCCGGATCCAGCGGCGTTCCGGTACCGTCCGTTACCTGTTCCAGGTCCACCAGGAGCCCGGTCCTGCCGTGCTCCACCACTTCGGGGATGCCGCCGGTGGCGCTGGCCACCACGGCTGCCCCGCAGGCCATCGCCTCGAGGTTGACGATTCCGAGGGGTTCGTAGATGGAGGGGCACGCGAACGCTGTGGCGTGGCTGAGCACCTGGATCAGCTCATGGCGCGGCAGCATCCGCTCGATGAGGACAACGCCCGTGCGCTGCTTTTGCAGGTCCTCGATCAGTGCGGCGGTTTCCGCTGCCAGCTCGGGGGTGTCGGCCGCGCCCAGGCACAGGACCAGCTGAACGTCGGCCGGAAGCTTCGCAGCGGCCCGCAGGAGGTAGGGGACGCCCTTTTGCCGCGTGTTTCTTCCCACAAAAACGACGCTCGGTTTGGCCGGATCGATGCCCAGGGCGCGGACGGCGTCGTCATTCCCGTCACGCTGCCAGAGCGCAACGTCGATGCCGTTGTGGACCACCCGGACCTTCTCCGGGTCCACGTTGGGATAGCTGCGCAGGATGTCCTGCCGCATGCCTTCCGAAACAGCGATGATGGCGGCCGCAGCTTCGTACGCCGTCTTCTCCACCCAGGACGAGAGGGCGTAGCCGCCGCCGAGCTGCTCGGCTTTCCAGGGACGCAGCGGCTCGAGGCTGTGGGCACTGAGAACATGCGGAATTCCGTGGAGCAGCGACGCCAGATGCCCCGCCATGTTGGCGTACCAGGTGTGCGAGTGGACCACGTCGGCGCCTTGGACATCCGGCACGATGCGGAGGTCCACGCCCAGGGTCTGGACCGCGGCATTGGCCCCGCCGAGGTCCTCCGGCACCTGGTAGGACGTCACCGTCGCCCCGTGGTAGTCAGCGTCGCGCGGCGCCCCGAAAGCACGAACCTGCAGGTCAACATGCTTACTAAGCACCCTGCTCAATTCGGCGACGTGCACCCCGGCGCCACCGTAGATCTCCGGCGGAAACTCTTTAGTCACAATGTCTATACGCACAAGACCCAAGGTAGTCCTTCACGCATAACTGTTCTAGTGTGAAGGAGTCCGGGTGGACCGGACTGTCTTGGGAGTTACGAAGGCGTACAGGAGCGACCACCATGCCGTTAAATAAGAAAGTCCTGGCCATTGTCCTCGCAGGCGGCGAGGGAAACAGGCTGATGCCACTGACGGCAGACCGGGCCAAACCCGCCGTGCCCTTTGCCGGCAGCTACCGCCTTATCGATTTCGCGTTATCCAACCTTGTGAATTCCCGCTACCTGCAGATCGTCGTCCTGACCCAGTACAAGTCGCACAGCCTTGACCGCCACATCTCCGAAACCTGGCGCATGTCCACCCAGTTGGGCAACTACATCGCTTCCGTTCCCGCCCAGCAGCGCGTGGGCAAGAGCTGGTTCCTTGGCAGCGCCAACGCCATCTACCAATCCCTGAACCTCATCCATGACGCCAACCCCGACATCGTCGTCGTGGTCGGCGCGGACCACGTCTACCGCATGGACTTCGCCCAGATGGTGGCCCAGCACGTCCACAGCGGTGCCAAGGCCACGGTCGCGGCCGTCCGGCAGCCGCTGCACATGGCCGATCAGTTCGGCGTCATCGAAGTGGACCAGAACGATTCGCAGAAGATCGCCGCATTCGTCGAGAAACCGGCCAGCACGCCGGGCCTGGCCGCAGACCCGTCCCAGTTCCTGGCTTCCATGGGCAACTACGTGTTCGACGCCGACGCCCTGGTGGCAGCCCTGCATGTGGATGCCGAACGGCTGGACACCAAGCACGACATGGGCGGCGACATCATCCCCTACTTCGTCAACCGCGGCGAAGCCGGTGTCTACGACTTCACGCTCAACGACATTCCCGGCTCCACCGACCGCGACCGCACCTACTGGCGCGACGTGGGCACCATCGATTCCTTCTATGACGCCCACATGGACCTCATCTCCCCGATGCCGGTGTTCAACCTGTACAACTCCGAGTGGCCCATCTACACCCGGCAAAGCATCTCACCGCCCGCGAAGTTCGTCCGGGGCGACAACAACACGGTGGGGACGGCCCTGGACTCGATCGTGGCCAGCGGCGTGGTCATCTCCGGCGGCATCGTTGAAGGCTCCGTCCTTTCCAACGACGTCTACGTGGCCACGAGCGCCAGGATCACGGACTCCGTCCTGATGGACAAGGTGCAGGTTGGAGCAGGCGCCGTGATCAACCGCGCCATCCTGGACAAGAACGTCAAGGTGCCGGCAGGAGCCGCCATCGGCCTGGACCCGGACCTGGACCGGTCGCGTGGATTCAAGGTCACCGAGTCCGGCATCACCGTCCTGGCCAAGGGCCAGCAAGTACCGGAACCCGGCGACGGCGAACGGCAGCTTGCCGCCCGGCACCTGGGGCTCATGCCCAACGCCGTCAAGGCTGCCGCGGACCAGTACCCCGAGGTCCGCGAGACTGTGGGCAAGGTGGCCGGAACGCACGCGGCCGCCGCGGCGCAGGCCTCACCGGACGGCGCCAGGGTGTCCTGACCGAATACTGACGGCAAGGACGTACGGCGTGGGCCGGAGCACCTGGACGGTGCTCCGGCCCGCGCCGTACGCTGTAAAATTTGGCTAATGAGCTCCCCGATCTGACCCCTGAGGAAATCCAGGCCTGCCTCAAGGTCCTGAATACGATCCACGCGTACGACGAGGAGCACCCCGACTACGTTTCGGTGCGCCGCGCCACCGGCAAGATGTTCAAGGCCGTCAAGCGCCACCGCAGGGTCACCAAGCGCGATTCCATTGCCGAAGCCGACCGGGCAGTCATCGCCCAGACCGCCACCGCTGCCCCGGACCGGATCGACGACGAAACCCGCGGCAACAAACTGGCTCCGTCCGCCACAGGGACCATCGCCGGCCACCTCATCCGGTCACGCCCGTGCTACATCTGCAAGCAGCACTACACCCAGGTGGATGCCTTCTACCACCAGCTCTGCCCCGAATGCGCGGCCTTCAGCCACGGCAAACGCGACGCACGCACCGACCTCACCGGCCGGCGTGCGCTGCTCACCGGCGGCCGCGCCAAGATCGGGATGTACATCGCCCTCCGGCTGCTCCGGGACGGTGCCCACACCACCATCACCACCCGCTTCCCCAAGGACGCCGCACGCCGGTTCGCCGCCATGGAGGACAGTGCCGACTGGCTGCACCGGCTCCGGATCGTCGGCATCGACCTCCGGGATCCGGCCCAGGTGATGGCATTGACCGATTCGCTGGACGAGGCCGGGCCGCTGGACATCATCATCAACAACGCGGCACAGACCGTCCGCCGGTCAGGGAACGCCTACAAGCCGCTGGTGGATGCCGAGGACGAGCCGTTGCCCCCGGCCCTGGAACACGCCAACGGTGGTCCCGAGCTGCTGACCTTCGGCCACGCCCATGACAAGCACCCCCTGGCCCTGGCCGGCAGCGTCACCGAACACCCGGTCCTGGCCGGCGATGCGATCACGTCGTTGGCCCTGTCCACCGGCTCGGCGTCACTGGAACGGATTGCGTCCGGGACGGCCATCGACGCCGGCGGGCTGGTCCCGGACCTGGCCACCATCAACAGCTGGACCCAGGTGGTGGACGAAGTGGATCCTCTGGAAATGCTCGAAGTCCAGCTCTGCAACGTCACGGCCCCGTTCCTGCTGGTCAGCCGCCTTCGCGGGGCCATGAAACGGTCCACGGCGCGACGAAAGTACATCGTGAACGTCTCCGCCATGGAAGGCCAGTTCTCGCGGGCGTACAAGGGGCCGGGACACCCGCACACCAACATGGCCAAGGCAGCGCTGAACATGATGACGCGCACCAGCGCCCAGGAGATGCTGGACACCGACGGCATCCTGATGACCGCCGTGGACACCGGGTGGATCACCGACGAACGTCCCCACTTCACCAAGGTCCGGCTCATGGAGGAAGGCTTCCACGCTCCCCTGGACCTGGTTGACGGCGCCGCCCGCGTCTATGACCCGATCGTCATGGGCGAAAACGGTGAGGACCAGTACGGTGTCTTCCTCAAGGATTACAAGCCCAGCCCCTGGTGATGGGCGTATGCTCACGGCATGAGCAACGAGTCATCTACCCAAGTGGACAACCTGGAACACCACGATTGCTGGGCATTGCTGCGGACCGTCTCCGTGGGCAGGCTCGCCGTACTGGCGGACGGGCGGCCGGACATTTTCCCGGTCAACTACACAGTGGACGGCGGCACCCTGGTGTTCCGCACCGGCCAGGGCACCAAGCTCTCCGCAGCCACCGGTGAGGACGCCGCCGTCGCCGTGGAGGCAGACGGTGTGGACCCGGCCACTGGGCTGGCGTGGAGCGTGGTGATCAAGGGGACCGCCGCACTGGTCACAAGCACCGAAGAGGTCCTCGACACTTCCCGCCTCTATCTGTTCCCTTGGCAGGCGGGACGGAAGGATGCGTTCGTGCGCGTCACCCCGGAGTCCATGACCGGACGCCGCTTCAAGGTCACCGATCCGATGACCTGGTGGACCCAGATCAGCAATTCGGCCAGGTCAGCCCCGGAATAGGACGACGCCGGCCCCTCCCCCGGCCGCGCGGGCCGGGGGCCGGGGGCGCCGTGGTCAGGCGAGCTGGGTGATCTCGACGCTCACGTTGAGGGCGGACCCACCACCGCCGGACAGGATGCCCTTCAGCGGTGGCACGTCGCGGTAGTCGCGGCCCCGCGCCACCGTGACGTGGAAGTCCCCGGCAGGTTTGTGGTTGGTGGGGTCCCAGCTGCGCCAGTCCCCGTCCCACCATTCCAGCCACGCGTGCGACTGCCCGGCGACTGTCTCGCCGATCCCGGCGCTGGACCGCGGGTGCAGGTAGCCGGAGACATACCGGGCTGGAATGCCGCAGCTCCGCAGCGCACCGATGGCAAGGTGGGCCAGGTCCTGGCAGACCCCCTGGCGCTGGCCCCAGGCCTCCTCCGCGTTGGTGGTGACGGCGGTGGAGCCGGACATGTACGTCATTTCGCCCCGCATCCAGGCGAAGACCGCCATGGCCGCCTCGTGCGGGTTCTTGCCGGCCACCACGCCGGGAACGATGCCCAGGACTTCCTCCCCGGGGCCGCTCAGCCGGGACTGCGGCAGCCAGTCGCTGAACGTGTTCAGGGTCTCCGGCGACGCCAGGACGTCCCAGCCCACGATGTCCGCGTCGGTGGGGATCTTTTCCGCCCGGTGCACCTCGACGGTGATGTTGGAGACCACCTCGAGGTGCTCGTGCGGCATCTGCATGTCGAAGGCCGTCACCCGGGTGCCCCAGTAGTCACGGTAGGTGCTGACGGCTGCCTGGGACGGGGACACCTTGACCACGGATTCCAGCACTACCTGCTGGGAGTCCGTCAGCGGCGTCATCCGGGCTTCGTTGTAGGACAGCGTCACCCGCTTGTTGTACTTGTAGGCCGTCCTGTGGACGATGCTCAACCGGGTCATGACACTTCTCCCACCCAGGCAAGTTCGTCCGCCTGATTGAAGTACTTACGGGAAATGGCATCCGAGGCCTGGGACACGGCCTTCTGCACCCGCTCCATGTGCTCGGGCAGTTCGGACATGAGGTCATCCGTCCGGTGGAACTCGAGGAAGGTCCGGGCCTGGCCAACGATGCGGCGGGCGTCGTTGATGAAGCCAACCCGCTGCGCTGACGGATCCAGCTTGGCAAGGCACTCGTCGGCGTCGCGCAGCGCGTAGACAATCGACCGCGGGAACAACCGGTCCAGGAGCAGGAACTCAGCCGCGTGCTGGTCGCCGAACGCTGCCCGCCGGGTCCGCAGGAACGATTCGTAGGCCCCGGCGCAGCGGAGCATGTTGACCCAGGACATGCCCGCAGAGAGGACATCGCGGGTGGACAGCATCCGGGCCGTCATGTCGGCGCGTTCCAGGGAGCGGCCCAGGACCAGGAAGAGCCAGCTTTCGTCGTGGCTGACCGTGGTGTCGGCCAGGCCGCTGACCATGGCCGTCCGCTCGAGGGTCCAGTTGCAGAAGCGGTAGGTGCCCACCACATCCTTGCGGTGCTGGCTGAGCCCGTAGTACGTGGTGTTCAGGCTCTCCCACAAACCTGACGAGACGGTTTCCCGGGCACGGCGGGCGTTCTCCCGGGCCGCCCCGAGGGACCCGGCGATGGACGTGGCGCTTGTCTTGTCGTAGGCCAGGGCGTGCAGCAGCTCGGGCAGGCCAAAGTCCTCGCTCTGCGGCCGGGCTCCCATCACCGCCAGGAGTTCCTGGGCAACGCTGCGTCGTTCCTCCATAGGGAGGTGGTTCAGGCGTTCCAGGTGCACGTCGAGGATGCGGGCGGTGCCGTCGGCCCGCTCCACATAGCGGCCGATCCAAAACAAGGACTCGGCAATTCGGCTAAGCATTCGCGGCTACCTCCTGCGCGTCCGGAACGTTGAAAGAAAAATGCCCGACGGCGGCGCGGCTCACTGCTGCTGCTCCGACTGGCGGTCCCGCCAGTTGCTTTCCACGGGCCACACGGAGACCCGTTCGCGGACCGTGACCGACTGGCGGGGAACAGTTTCCACCGGCATCTGGGGTGAATCTGCCAGGACCCAGGTGTCCTTGGATCCGCCGCCCTGGCTTGAATTGACAATCAGGGACCCTTCCTTCAGCGCCACCCGGGTGAGCCCGCCGGGGAGCACCCAGACATTCTCGCCGTCGTTCACGGCAAAGGGCCTCAGGTCCACGTGCCGGGGGCCGAATTTGTCCCCGCCGAGGGTGGGAACAGTGGATAGCTGCAGCACGGGCTGGGCGATCCAGCCGCGCGGATCCGCGATGATCCGCTGGCGGAGGGCGTCCAGTTCATCGTTGGAAGCGTCCGGGCCGATGACCAGGCCCTTGCCGCCGGACCCGTCCACCGGTTTGACCACCAGCTCGGCAAGGTTGTCCAGGGTGTACTCCCTGGCCTCCTTCTCCTCGAGGCGGAAGGTGTCCACGTTCGCGATGATGGGTTCCTCGCTGAGGTAGTAGCGGATCAGGTCAGGGACGTAACTGTAAACCAGTTTGTCGTCCGCCACGCCATTGCCCACGGCGTTGGCGATGGTGACCCCGCCGGCGCGGGCGGCGTTGACCAGGCCGGGGCAGCCGAGCATGGAATCGGAGCGGAACTGCAGCGGGTCCAGGAAGTCGTCGTCGATCCGCTTGTAGATGACATCCACGCGCTGTTCGCCCGCGGTGGTGCGCATGTACACGCGGTTGCCGCGGCAGATGAGGTCCCGGCCTTCCACGAGTTCCACGCCCATGAGCCCGGCCAGGAGCGTGTGTTCGAAGTAGGCGCTGTTGAACACGCCGGGGGTGAGGACGACGACGGTGGGATCGTCGACGCCCGCCGGTGCAGTCTTGCGCAGGGCCGAGAGCAGCCGGCGGGGATACTCCTCGACGGGCCTGATGAGCTGCTGGCCGAAGGCTTCGGGCAGGCCCTTGGCCATCGCGCGCCGGTTCTCCAGCACATAGCTCACGCCGGAGGGAACACGGACGTTGTCCTCCAGGACGCGGAACGTGCCGGCGGCGTCGCGGACGACGTCGATGCCGGAAATGTGGACCCGGACCCCGCCGGCCGGTTCAAAGCCGTGGACCTGGCGGTGGAAGTGTGCACTGGTGGTCACGAGCTGGCGCGGGATGACGCCGTCGGAGACCACCGTCATCTTGTCGTAAACGTCGTTCAGGAACGCCTCGAGGGCGCGCACGCGCTGGGCGACGCCGCGTTCCAGGACGCTCCACTCGGCGGCCGGGATGACGCGGGGAACGATGTCCAGCGGAAAGGGCCGCTCCTCGCCCGCGTAGTCGAACGTGACACCGCGGTCCAGGAAGGTGCGGGCCATCGAGTCCGCGCGTGCACTCACGTCCGCCAGCGAAAGCTTCCGGAGGGCGTCCGCCACCTGCCCGTACGAGTCCCTGGCCTGCTGGCCGGGGGCGAACATCTCGTCGTAGGCCCCGGTGCGGCCCGCGGCCTCGGAGTAATCCTGGAATAGGTCTGACATGTCCAATAGCCAACCATCTTTTTGTTTCGAATTCATTACTGCCATCCATTCTGGCGTGTTGGCACCGATGGCCCGGTTCGTACTTTACGGGCCTCTTCGGGCACAGTAGGTGAGTGCCAGAAAGCAGAAGCCTCCCAGCGCCGGGCCACGGCGGTTCCCGGCGCCCGCTGGTGCGGCTCATCGCAGGCTTCCTGACCGCGGCAGCCGCCGTTGCCGCCGCGTTTCTCGTGCACGGACTGGTTCCGGCCCTGCCGGCCATGACCGTTGCCGTTGTCCTGGGCGTCCTCGCCGCCAACCTGCCGGGATCGGGAGCGTGGACGGCGGGCCGTGCCAGGCCCGGGCTGGACTTCGCCGGCAAGCACCTGATGCGCGGCGGGATCGTGCTCCTGGGCCTGAAGGTGAGCGTCATGGATGTCCTGGGCCTGGGCTGGCCGGCGCTGGTCCTGATCGTGGGTGTCGTGGCTGCCAGCTTCGGCGGGACCTACGCGATCTCCCGACTGTTCCGCCTGCCGCCGGTGACAGCGCTGCTGGTGGCCACCGGGTTCTCCATCTGCGGCGCCTCGGCAATCGGCGCCATGGCCGCCGTCCGCCGCATCCGGCATGCGGATACGGTCCTGCCGGTTGCCCTGGTGACCCTTTGCGGGACCCTGGCCATCGGTGTCCTTCCCCTGCTTTCCCATCCGCTGGGACTTTCCGCGGCCGTCTTCGGCGCCTGGACGGGTGCCTCGGTGCACGACGTCGGCCAGGTAGTGGCCACGGCGCAAACCGCCGGCACCGCGGCACTGGCGATCGCCGTCGTCGTCAAGCTCACCCGGGTCCTGCTGCTGGCGCCGGTTGCCGCGCTGGCCGGGGCGCACCACCGCCGCGGTGCCCGGCCCCCGGCCGAGCCCGACGATGCCACCGCGAAAAGGCCGCCGCTGGTGCCGTTGTTTGTCCTGGGGTTCGTTGCCATGGTGGCGCTGCGGTCAACGGGCTGGCTGGCTCCCGGCTGGCTCGACGCCGGCGCCACCCTGCAGGACATCCTCCTGGGCGCGGCCTTGTTCGGGCTGGGCTCCGCGGTGCGGATCCGCACCCTGCTGCATACGGGCGGACCGGCGTTGCTCGCGGCCCTCGCCTCCTGGCTCCTGATTGCCGTGCTGGGCCTCGCGGCCGCCTTCGTGATCGCGGGCTGAGTCAATCAAACGGCACCATGATTAGATAGCCGGGTGTCACATGAGAATCTGCAGCGCCGCGAAGCCGCTGACCGTTCCGTCCTGATCAGCACCACCAGTTACGACATCTCGCTCGATGTGCGGCAAGCGGCGGACCCGGCCGTCGCCGGGTACACGAGCCGCAGCGTCATCAACTTCACGGCCTCCGAGCCGGGCGCCAGCACGTTCCTTGATTTCATTGGCAGCGAAGTGCACAGCGTGTTCCTCAACGGCAAGAGCCTGCCGGTGGCAGACGTGGTGGATGGCGCCCGGATCCGGCTGGACAACCTGCGGGTCGAGAACCAGGTGACCGTTACCGGCACGGCGTTGTACAGCCGCTCGGGCGAAGGCATGCACCGTTTCGTGGATCCGGCTGACGGCCAGTGCTACCTGTACACCCAGTACGAGCCGGCCGACGCCCGCCGGGTCTTCGCCAACTTCGAGCAGCCGGACCTCAAGGCCGCCTACACGTTCCATGTGACGGCGCCGGCCCACTGGCAGGTGGCATCCAACGGAGCCGAGGTGGACCGCACCCTGCTGACCAGCGATCCCGCTACCGCCCGGTGGGACTTTGCCACCACGTTGCCCATGTCCACGTACATCACCACGGTCCTGGCCGGCCCCTACTTCAAGGCAGAGGACCGCTGGGAGGCAACGCTCGACGACGGCACCCGGCTGGACGTGCCGCTTGCCCTCTACTGCCGCGCGTCCATGGCGGAATCCTTTGACCCGGAAGCGCTCTTCGGGCTCACCAAGGCAGGCCTGGACTTCTTCAACCGCCTTTTCGATTTCCCGTACCCGTGGGGGAAGTACGACCAGGCGTTCGTGCCCGAGTACAACCTCGGCGCCATGGAAAATCCCGGCCTGGTCACCTTCACGGAAAGCTATGTCTTCACGTCCCGCGCCACAGATGCGCAGTACCAGGCCCGGGCCAACACCCTGCTGCACGAGATGGCGCACATGTGGTTCGGCGACCTGGTGACCATGCAATGGTGGGACGATCTCTGGCTCAAGGAGTCGTTCGCCGACTACATGGGCACCCTCGGGGTGGACCAGGCCACTGGCTGGGACACCGCCTGGGTCAACTTCGCCAACAAGCGCAAGGCCTGGGCCTATCTGCAGGACCAGCTCCCCACCACGCACCCGATCGTGGCGGACATCCCCGACCTCGAAGCCGCCAAGCAGAACTTCGACGGCATCACCTACGCCAAGGGCGCCTCGGTGCTGAAGCAGCTGGTGGCCTACGTCGGCTTTGACGCCTTCATCGCCGGATCGCGGGAGTATTTCCGCAACCACGCCTTTGGAAGCACCACGCTGGCCGATCTGCTCGAGTCCCTGCAGGCCGCTTCCGGCCGGGACTTGACCGCCTGGGCCCGCCAGTGGCTGCAGACCTCCGGGATCTCCACCTTGTCCCTTCAGGTGGGCACCGGCGGTTCCGACGACGGACTGCCGGCAGGGGTGGCCATCGTCCAGGAAGCAGTAGACCCGGTCACCGGACGCGAAGAGCTGCGGCCGCACCGCCTACGCGTTGGCTCCTACGATTTCGACAGCGAGGGCGCCCTGGTCCGGACCGGGAGCATCGAAACCGACGTGGCGGGTGCCAGGACGGAACTCCCCCAGCTTGCCGGACAGCCACGGCCTGCCCTCATCCTGGTCAACGATGACGACCTGACGTACGCCAAGGTACGGCTGGACCCGGACTCCCTGGCGACTGTCCGCGCCTCCCTGGACCGGATCGGCGATCCCATGGCCCGAGCCCTCTGCTGGACGGCCTTGTGGAATTCCGCCCGCGACGGGCAAAGCCCTGCCATGCTCTACGTGGACGCCGTAGCCGCGTTCGCTCCCGCCGAGACCGGAATCGGCGTCCTGTTGAACATCCTCGACAACGCGGCCACCGCCGCCGAACACTACGTCCCGCCGGCAGCCAGGGACTCGGTCCGCGCGTCCTTCCTCGCCACCGCGGCAGCCGAACTGGACCGGGCCACGCCTGGTTCGGACCAGCAACTGGCCTGGGCACGGACCTTGGCGGGCTTCAGCAGGCACGATCCCGCCATGCTCCCGCGGCTCCGCGGCCTGCTGGACGGCTCAGCTCCCGTGCCCGGCCTGGCGGTCGACGCTGAACTGCGCTGGCAGCTGTGGCACGCGCTGGCCGCCAACGGACAGGCCACCGCTGCCGAGCTCGATGCCGAACTTGCCCGGGACACCACAGCTTCCGGCCGTGCCGGCCATGCAACGGCGATGGCGGCCCGTCCCGAAGCCGGCGTGAAGGCGGCGGCCTGGGACGCCGCAGTGAAGGAAAACGAGCTTTCCAACCAGCTGCTGTCAGCCACCATCAACGGTTTCAGCACGGCACCGGCGCAGTTGCTGGACCCGTACATCGGCCCGTACTTTGATTGCCTGCGGACCGTTTGGGCTGAGCGGAGCATCGAAATCGCCAGCCGGATCGTGCGCGGGCTCTACCCGTCATCCCAGGACCTGGCGCAAGGCACGGCTCCTGAACAGCAGGCAGTGGTCCGGCGGACGGATGAATGGCTGGCGGCCAACGAGGATGCACCGCGGGCCCTGCGCCGGATCATCGTCGAACAGCGAAGCCACCTGGTGCGGGCTCTCACGGCGCAGGCCGCCGGCGTTCCGTCATCGTTCGGCGGATAACCGCTGGCAGGCTACGGAACCCGGTAGAGCCACTCCTCGGTGCCGAATTTCGCAGCCACGCGTTCCTCGGCGGCTGCCAGTTCGTGCCCGGCCAGCTGTGACGGGGCGGCCCCGTAGCGCTCGCTGAACACCTCGATCATGGCTTCGATGATCGCCATCCGGGCAAGGCCCGTTTGCCGTCGGAGCGGATCGACGCGTTTCTTTGCGCTGCGGGTGCCCTTGTCAGAGAGTTTCTCCTGGCCGATCCGCAGCACCTCCACCATCTTGTCGGCGTCGATGTCATAGCTCATGGTCACGTGGTGCAGCATTCCCCCGTTGGCCAGGCGTTTCTGCGCGGCGCCGCCGATCTTTCCCTGATCCGTGGCGATGTCGTTGAGGGGGACGTAGAACGCGTTGATACCGAGCTTCTCCAGTGCCGCCATGACCCAGGCATCCAGGAACGGGTAGGAGTCGGCGAAGCTCAGCCCGTCCACCAGGGTCTGCGGCAGGTAGAGCGAGTAGGTGATGCAGTTGCCGGCCTCCATGAACATCGCGCCGCCGCCGCTGATCCGCCGGACCACGTTGATGCCGTGCTTGGCCACGCCGTCGGGGTCCACCTCGTTCTGGACGGACTGGAAGCTGCCGATCACCACGGAGGGCTCCTGCCAGTCCCAGAACCGCAGGGTGGGGGTCCGCTCCCCGGCGCCGACGGCCTCGGTGAGAACCTCGTCCAGGGCAACGTTGATTTCCGTGGGGAGCACCGAGGGCGCAATGACGTTCCAGTGGTGGTCCGTCCAGGAGGTCGCCTTGGCAAGCGCGCGGCGGACCGTGACGGCCACGGCGTCGGCGGAGAAGCCGAACAGGACGGCCCCGGCCGGAAGGGCAGCCGTGACGGCAGCAGCGAGGTCCGCGGCCGTCGTCGTCTCCGGCAGTCCGGTCAGTGCCCGGTTGATGTCCTCCAGGGCTTCGTCCGGTTCGAGGAAGAAGTCGCCGCTGACGGAGACCTCCGCCAGGGCGCCGTCCAAGACGGAAAGGTCGACCACGACGAGCTTGCCGCCCGGGACCTTATATTCGCCGTGCAGTCGCCGGATGCCGGAAGGATCAGTGGCAGGGAAGGGCTGGCTCATGCTTCCCATCCTGCCCCAGAAAACGGGTGCACGGTTAACGCAGAACGCCCGCACCGTTTCCGGTGCGGGCGTCCAGCAACAAGCTTGGGCGAAGGAATTACTTCTTGCCGCCGAAGCCCTTGAAGCGAGCGTTGAAGCGCTCGACGCGGCCTGCGGAGTCCATGATGCGCTGCTTGCCCGTGTAGAACGGGTGGGACTCGGAAGAGATTTCGACGTCGATGACCGGGTAGGTGTTGCCGTCTTCCCACTCGATGGTCTTGGAGGAAGACACGGTGGAGCGGGTCAGGAACTTGGTGCCGGAGGCCAGGTCGTTGAAGACAACAGCTTCGTACTTCGGGTGGGTATCAGACTTCATAATTGGACCTTTGTTCGCGCAACTGGATTTTGCCAGTTGCCAGGTATGAATGGGATGGCTGGGATCTGTCGGATCAGCCGAAGCTGAAAAAGCAGGACAACCAGCTATCCATCATAGACCAAGCGGAGGGGGCTGACGAACCGGCGCCCCTGCGAAGACGCAGGTCACCCCCGTGCGCGCAACTCCCAGAACGCCACGGCGGACGCCGCGGCCACATTGAGGGAATCCACGCCGTTGCGCATCGGGATTTTGACAGCGAGGTCGACGGCGGCCAAGGTGCCGGCCTCGGCGTCCGGCGTCAGCTCCAGCGCGGCGACCGTGAATCCGTGGTCCTTGATTACCTGCGGGTCCCCGGCCAGTCTTGCAGGCGCGCCCAGGGCACCTGGAAGACGGTGCCCATACTGACCCGGACGCTCCGGCGGTAGAGCGGAAAATCGCGCCGACGTTGGTGGTGGTTGCAATGTGTTGCAGGCATTCCACTGCGTGGAACATCGCCGGAGCCCGGCACGAATCACCCGAGGGTAAAGAATCGCCCGCTCAACTGCAGTCAGCCGAGTAGCGCCACGCCGAATTCAGCGACGACGGCCCGCAGTTCCCCGAGGTAGCGCTGCGCTTGGTCGGTGAGCGGAATCGCGGCGTGGCCAATCCAGCCGATTTCGATGCGTTCGTCAACGTCGAGCGGGATGGCGACGATCTCCGGGTCGAGCTGCCCACTGATGATTCCCGTCGAAATCGTGTAGCCGTGGAGCCCGATCATGAGGTTGAAGATCGTCGCACGGTCAGAGACCCGGATCTCCTGCTTACTGGACAAGGTGGAGAGAATCTCCTCGGCGAAGTAAAAGGAGTTGTTCGCACCTTGATCGAAGGTCAGCCGCGGCAAGCCGGCAAGGTCTTCCAGAGTCGCTCGCTCTTTTGAGGCGAGCGGGTTGTTCCGTGAAATGAAGATGTGCGGATCGGCGAGGAACAGCGGAGAGAACGCCAGCCCGGATTCGCGGAGCAGCTTGTCGATGATCTTCCGGTTGAAATCGTTCCGGTAGAGGATGCCTATCTCGCTGCGGAGCGTCCGGACGTCCTCGATGATGTCCCAAGTGCGGGACTCACGCAGCGAGAACTCGTATTCGGCCACCTCAGTGGCCTTGACCATCCGGACGAAGGCGTCCACCGCGAACGAGTAGTGCTGCGTTGACACCCCAAGCAGGCGTCGCCGCGGTGGCCTACCAAGGTAGCGCTGCTCGAGGAGAGCGAATTGCTCGACGACCTGCCTCGCGTAGCCGAGGAACTCTACCCCGTCGGCGGTGAGGGTGACCCCGCGGGCGGAGCGAACCAGGAGCGCACGGCCCACCCTGGCCTCAAGGTCCTTCATCGCGGCGGACATCGTCGGCTGCGCTACGTAGAGAAGATCGGCAGCCGCGGAGATCGACCCCTCAGCTGCAACTTCTATGAAGTAGCGCAGCTGCTGCAGGGTCAATCCGCTCGTTATCTGGGGCATAGGCAAATTCTATATGAATGCATAACAACCACTAGTTACTTGATATCCCTCGGAAGGTTGCAGCATGGATGCATCCCCTTCGGAAAGGCCGTCTCCGGCCCATCAACGGATTGGCAGCACATGGCAGACGACTTCACCTTCAGCGTTACCACGACCCGCTTCGACGAGGACTACTCCCCGTCGGAAGGATCCCGGATCACGACGAACTTCGCCAACCTGGCGCGGGGCGAACACCGCCAGGAGAACCTCCGCAACGCCTTGACCATGATTCGGCGCCGTTTCAACGATCTCGCAGACTGGGACAACCCGGACCGGGACCGCTACGCGCTCGAGCTTGAGATCGTTTCCGTGCAGATACAGTTCACCGCGGACGGCACGGATCAGCAGTTCCCGCTGTTCGAGGTTCTCGATATCCAGATCGTCGACCTGCTGAACGGGGTCCGCCATCAAGGGATCGTCGGCAACAACTTCTCCTCCTACGTCCGAGACTTCGACTTCAGCGTCGTACTGCCAGCGGCAGTCGGGGACTCAGGCAAGCCCACGGTGCCCGGGGACTTCGGCGATCTTCACGGCAAGCTGTTCCAGCACTTCCTCGATTCCCCGGTATACCGGGAGCGCTTCCCGCAGCCGCCAGTGGTGTGCATCAGCGTCTCCACAAGCAAGACGTACCGGCGAACGGAGAACCGCCACCCGGTCCTGGGCGTCGAGTTCCAGCAGGACGAGTTCTCGCTGACGGATGCGTACTTCGCAAAGATGGGGCTGCAGGTGCGCTACTTCATGCCACGCGGCAGCGTTGCGCCGCTCGCCTTCTATTTCCGCGGCGACCTGCTCAACGACTACTCCAACCTGCAGCTCATCGGCACCATCAGCACCATGGAGACGTTCCAGAAGATCTACCGCCCGGAGGTCTACAACGCGAACTCCGCCGCCGCCCACGTCTACCAGCCGAGCCTGGGCGAGCAGGATTACTCGCGGACCCAGATCGCTTACGACCGCGTCGAGCGCGGTCAGCTCGCGATCACGCAGGCGAAGTACACGGAGGAGCACTTCATCAAGCCCCACAAGGATCTGTTGGACCAGTGGACCGCCAACTACCCCGCACTCGTCAACTGACCCACGGAGAATCGTCAATCATGAACACACTTTTGCCCACCACCGTCGTCGGTAGCCTGCCGAAACCATCGTGGCTCGCACAGCCGGAGACTCTTTGGTCACCGTGGAAGCTGGAGGGAGATGCGCTGCTCGAGGGCAAACAGGATGCCCTGCGCATCGCCATCCACGAGCAGAGCCTGCGCGGCATCGACATCGTCAGCGACGGCGAGCAAACCCGCCAGCACTTCGTCACGACCTTCATCGAGAATCTCAGCGGGGTCGACTTTGAACAACGCAAGACCGTGCGCATCCGCGACCGCTACGATGCAAGCGTACCGACCGTCGTCGGACCGGTGCGCCGCGAGCGGCCCGTATTCGTCGACGACGCAAAGTTCCTCCGCGCGACCACTGACCGGCCGATCAAATGGACTCTTCCCGGTCCAATGACGATGGTGGATACGCTCTACGATGACCACTACAAGAGCCGCGAGAAGCTGGCCTGGGAGTTCGCCACGATCCTGAACCAGGAGGCGAAAGAACTCGAAGCGGCCGGCGTTGACATCATCCAGTTCGACGAGCCGGCGTTCAATGTCTTCCTCGATGAGGTCAAGGATTGGGGAGTGGCTGCGCTTGAGAGAGCCGCAGAAGGACTGGGCGCTGAGACCGCCGTGCATATCTGCTACGGCTACGGGATTAAGGCGAACAACGACTGGAAGGCGACGCTCGGCTCACAGTGGCGGCAGTACGAGGAAACGTTCCCGCTGCTGCAGAACTCCAGCATCGACATCATCTCGCTGGAATCCCAGAACTCTCACGTGCCCATGGACCTCATCGAGCTCCTCCGCGGCAAAAAAGTCATGCTCGGGGCAATCGACGTCGCAAGCGAGACCATCGAGACCCCGGAGGAGGTCGCCAACACCCTCCGCATGGCCCTCCAGTTCGTCGATGCGGACAAGCTCATCCCCAGCTCCAACTGTGGCATGGCACCGTTCCCCCGGACGTCGCACTGGCCAAGCTGAGTGCCCTCAGCGCAGGGACAAACATCATTCGCGAGGAACTCGCCCGCTCCGCCCCCAAGGTGTCATAAGGATGTTCCATGCTTACCCCACGGACACATGGCTCGAGGCTCCGAAGCAAAGCTTCCCGTCCTCCCTCTCCGCCGAGGATTTCAAAGCACTGTTCCGTGGCCATCCGGGAGGTGTCGCCGTCATCACGGCCGATGCCGGCGAAGGACCGGTGGCACTGACGGTATCTTCGGTCGTGTCAGTGAGTGCGGAACCTCCGTTGATGATCTTCTCGGTCTCGGCACTGTCCTCTGCGTCCGAAGTACTTTCCCGCGCCGAAACCGTCGTCGTGCACCTGCTGGACGCGCTCGACGTCGACTTGGCGAAGTTTGGAGCGACCCCCGGCGCCGACCGCTTTGACCAGACGCACCGCTGGTCGCCGCTTGCAACCGGCGAAGCGGTGTATGAGGATGTCCGCGCCTGGGTGCGCTGCGCCGTCATCGATCGCATGGAGGTGGGGACATCCACCATCATCGCCGTTCACGCCCTGGAGTCCCGCGTGCTGCGTGACGTCCAAGCGGGCGAACCCGGCGACGCCCTGGTCTACTACAACCGTTCGTGGCACCGTCTGGGCGAGCATCCCAAGCTTGAAGCCTGATAGACGATGACACCGTTGCCCAGTTGGGCGAGATAACGTTCACGATCCGGAACGGCAACGGCCGGGACGACCTTGCCGGCCATTCCGTGATTGCACGTCGACGCTACGATGGCGCCCCGGCCACCGGCGCAAATCCCATCTAAAACCACCAACAAGCATGTCCGAGGGGCGGTCATAGAGACCTCCCCTCACGATGAAAGATCCCTTAGACCATGACATCAGCTGTAGCCAGCTCAGGTACCAAAACCGCCTCTACCCCACAAGAAAATGCGTCGTCTCCGGAAAAGTTCCGACTGATGCTCATGATGGCCCTAACGCTCGTTACAGGTGTGGTTGACGCGGTCGGCTACCTTGGACTTGATCACGTCTTCACCGGAAATATGACCGGCAACGTGGTGATTCTTGCGATGGCGTTAGCCGGGGCGGCGAACCTGCCAACTTTGGGCCCACTGGTAGCACTTGGTGCCTTTCTCCTTGGCGCGGCGGTTGCCGGATCTACGCTCCAGTCAAGCCCGAAAGGCTGGAACCGCCGGGTGACGCTCCTTCTCACAGCGGGTTGTATCGCGTTGACGGGAACCGCCGCCATCTCTCTCATCGTGGAAGACGTCGGCCGGCAGTCCATTGGTGTCATTGTGGCCGCCGTTATCGCCATGCACATGGGCTCCCAGGCCCTGATTGCGCGGCATTTGGGCGTACGAGACATGACCACAGTGGTCATTACTTCCACCATGACTTCCCTCGCCGGAGAGTCACTTGTGGGCAAGCAACGGCCCCGGTTGCTCAACCGACGGCTGGGCGCTGTCCTCGCCATGTTCGCCGGGGCCGCCAGCGGAGTACTCCTGCTGCAAATCCATTTCAGCGTCCCGATCGGCCTCGGCATCACCATCACCGCCGCTGTGACGTTCCTCGGGAGTCGCCGCTGGCATTGATGCGGTACATCCCCCGGCGCATCAATGCCGGCTCTTCATGCTCCCGACGCCGCGGTCGGGCGGGGGCGTCACGCTCAGCCCCTACTTGGTCGCGTAGAAGGCGACCGCCGACGAGGCGGCCACGTTGAGGGAGTCGACGCCGTTCATCATCGGAATCGTCACGCGCGCGTCGAGCACCCGATCAGTCTCAGGCCTCAGCCCCTCTCCCTCCGTGCCGAAGACCAGGGCCAGGTTCGGGTGGTCCTGGGCGACCAGCTCATCGAGTGTGATGGCACCTTCGCCGAGCGACATGCCGGCGACGAAGTAGCCTGCATCCTTGAGTACCTCAAGGTCACCAGGCCACGACTCGATTCTGGTCCAGGGCACTTGGAACACAGTCCCCATCGACACCCGGATGGAGCGTCGGTAGAGCGGGTCGGCGCACTGCGGAGAGACCAGGACAGCGTCGACGCCAATGGCTGCGGCGCTGCGGAAAATCGCCCCAACGTTTGTATGGTCGGTAAGGTTCTCCAGGACCGCGATCCTTGATCGTCCCGGCATACGAGCTCGGTCAGGCTCTTGGATTTTGCGACCACTGACGTTGGTGTGGTCCACGATGTCCTCCAGCATGGCCACGCGGCGTGCACCGGCGAGGAGCTCCGGCAGGGGCACCGGGGCCGGGCGCTGCATCGCCGCCATCGCGCCGCGGTGGAGATGGAAACCGGTGATTTCCTCCAACAACGCGGCCGAGCCAATGTAGGCGGGAACGTCGGGGTAGGCCTGGAAGACGTCGTCGAGGTCCGCCATCCACTTCTCTGCCAGGAAGAATGAGCGCGGCGCATGGCCTGCCGCCAGGGCGCGGCGGAGCACCCGCGACGATTCGGCGATATACATCCCCTCGGCAGGCTCGCGGAGCTTGCGCAGGTGGACATCGGTCAGCGTGGTGTAGTCGCTTACGCGCGGGTCATCGGCGGATTCGAGGTAGTGGAAGGTCACCGGGTGATTATTTCAGCAGGTTGGCGATCATGACGCCCAGGGCCACGATGCCCAGGCTGAAGATGACCGCCCGGAGGACGCGCGGCGAGAGCTTCCGGCCCACCTTCGATCCCATCAGGCCGCCGATGGTGGAACTGACGGCAATCAGCAGCACCACCAGCCAGTTGATCCGGTCAAAAGCGAAGACCAGGTAGGAGATGGCGGCCACCATGTTCACGCCGAGGACCAGGATGTTCTTCATGGCGTTGGCGTTCTGGATGGTCCCGGTGAGGAATACGCCGAGGATTCCCACCAGCAGGATTCCTTGTGCTGCGACGAAATAGCCGCCGTACACGCCGGCCAGGTACACAAGCACCACCAGGAGGATCCCGTGGCGTTTGTCCCGTACGGCGTGCTCCGGATTGGCCTCGCGGTTGCGGACCCAGTCCTGGAGCCTGGGCTGGAACACCACCATCAGCAGCGCCAGTACCAGGAGCACGGGTGCGACGTAATGGAAGACCTGTTCGGGCAGGTGCAGCAGCAGCCAGGCCCCGGTGATCCCGCCGAGGACCGACGCCGGCAGGAGCCGGAGCACCTGGCGGCCCCGTCCTGCGAGCTCCCGGCGGTAGCCGAACGCACCGGCCGCGGTACCGGCCACGAGTCCCATGGCGTTGCTCATGGAAGCCACGACCGGAGCCACCCCCAGGGCGATGAGGACCGGGAAAGTGACCAGGGTCCCGGAGCCAACTACTGCATTGATGGTCCCGGCCCACAGGCCGGCGATGAACACAATGATGCTGCTGAAAAATTCCACAACGGTTCGGCAGGCGTGGCTTAACGGCGCGCGGTGGCGGTGTAACGGCCCGCGTTTTCGGACACGTCCAAGGGAAGGCCGAAAGTGGTGCTCAGGTGTTCTTCGGTGAGGACCTCGGTGATGGGGCCGGCGGCCACCACGCCTCCGTCCCGGAGCAGCATGGCGTGCGTGAAGCCGGGAGGCACTTCTTCGAGGTGGTGCGTGACCAGGACCATGGCCGGAGCGGCTTCGTCGCGGGCGAGCTCGCCAAGCTTGTGCACCAGTTCTTCACGTCCCCCAAGGTCCAGGCCGGCGCCCGGCTCATCCAGCAGCAGCGAGCTCGGGATCGGTCATCAGGGCGCGGGCGATCTGGACACGCTTCCGCTCCCCCTCGGACAAGGTGGCGAAGGTCCGGTTGAGCAGCGGTCCCATGCCCCAGTCGTTCAAGAGCCGGAAGGCGCGCCGTTCGTCGTCGCGCTCGTACCCTTCCCGCCAGCGTCCGGTGACGCCGTACGCCGCGGTGACCACGACGTTGAGGACGTTCTCATGCTCGGGGATCTGGGTGGCCAGGGCTGCCGATGACAGGCCAATGCGTGGCCGGAGCTCGAAGACGTCCACCCGGCCAAGGACTTCGTCAAGGATGCCTGCGGTGCCGCTGCTGGGGTGGAGCCGGGCTGCCGCAATCTGGAGGAGGGTGGTTTTGCCGGCGCCGTTCGGGCCAAGGATGACCCACCGCTCGCCTTCGTTGACCTGCCAGTCGACCTTGTCCAGCAGGGTCTTTTTACCTCGGACAACGCTGACGGAGTCCAGTTCCAGAACATCACTCATAGGAATAGACACTAGGACAAAAAAGATGATGACTGATAACCGGCGTGAAGGTCCCAGGGAACCCCCCGGAGGCGGGTGCGCAACGAATGCAGGGGACCTTGTTGCCGCTCGATAAGATTGCAGGCATGACTTCGAACGTGACTGCGGTCAGCTATGGCCAAAATTTGACCCCCAACGGGCTGGAGCAGCTGCGTTCCGTCCTTGCTGCACAGGGCGCCGAGGTGCTGTCCGAGACCGGCCTGGGCGATGACCGCTACCAGGTGTCCCTGGCCGAACTGGCCTTTCCAGACGACACGGCGGCCGGGCTCGCGTCCCTGCGGCGGGCCGTGGCGGAGGCCGCGATCGGGGGTTTTGACACCGCCCTGGTGCCGGCCGGGCTGCGCGCCGCCGCACGGAAGCTGCTCATCATGGACGTCGATTCCACCCTGATCCAGCAGGAGGTCATCGAACTCCTGGCCGCGTACGCCGGCAAGCGGGAGGAAGTTGCCGCCGTGACCGAGGCCGCCATGCGCGGCGAACTGGATTTCGCGCAGTCCCTCCACGCCCGGGTGGCTGTCCTCGCGGGGCTGCCGGCCGACGTCGTCAATTCCGTCCGCCACGAAGTGAAACTCAGCGAAGGCGCCGCCGAACTCGTTGCCGCGTTCAAGGCCTCAGGCCACGTGGTGGCTGTGGTCTCCGGTGGCTTCAACCAGATCCTCGCACCGATCGCCGCGGACCTTGGCCTGGACCACTGGCAGGCCAACGAACTGGAAATCGTGGACGGTGCGCTGACCGGCAAGGTGCTCGGCGCGGTGGTGGACCGGGCCGCGAAGGAGAAGTACCTGCGCGAGTGGGCCGCGGCGGAGGGCATTGCCCTGGAACACACCGTTGCCGTAGGCGATGGCGCCAACGACCTGGACATGCTCGGCGCCGCCGGCATCGGGGTGGCGTTCAACGCCAAGCCGGCCGTCAGGGCGGTAGCGGATGCCGCAGTGAACATGCCTTACCTGGACGCCGTCCGCTACATCGCTGGGGTCTGAGTCCCTGCAAACAACTGATGGGCTCCGCTTGGCGGAGCCCATCAGGGGTTTAAGGGGTACAACAGCGGGCGGCTACTGGACGCCCTTGCCGAAGTAGTCTGCGCCGCCGGCATACTCGGTGTGGCCGGACTCGACGTCGGCCGTTGCCATACCGGCCACAACCTGGGCGAATTCCTCCACGGAGTACAGCTTCCCGGCTTCGGCGCGGCGTGCCTCGATGGCACCTGGCGTGGAGCGGTCCAGGAGCGTGGCGGTGACGGTGCCTTCGATCATGTCCCCGGAGACCACCACGAGGGAGATGCCCTTCTCCGCGAGGTTGGGGATCAGTTCCCGGAGGGCGTCCTCACCGGCGCGCTTGCTGCGGGCAACGGGCTCGTAGGCTTTCATGGTGGGAACGGTGTTGATGAAGTGGGCCTGGTGGCTGGTGACAAACACCACGCGGGAGCCTTCCCGCATGAGGGGCACGGCGGCGTTGAGCATGTTGACCTGCGCGTCGCGGTTTAGTTTGAGCGCGTAGTCCTCCCCCATCCCCGTTTCCATGCCGCCCGAAGCGTTCAGGACCAGGATGTCCAGGGACCCGAAGTTTTCCATTGCCGCGCTGGCCAGCGCCTGCACGCCTTCCTGCGTGGTGAGGTCGGCACCGACGGCTACCGCCCGGCCGCCGTCAGCCTCGATTCCCTGCACCACTTTGTTGGCGCGGGGCGCCTTCTGGCGGTAGTTGACGACGACGGCGGCCCCTTCCGAGGCGAGGATCTTGGCTACGTCGGCGCCGATGCCCCGCGATGATCCGGTGACGATGGCCGTCTTGTTGTCCAGCAGTCCCATACGAGCTTCCTTTGTTCGAAACATCCAAATCGTTGTGGCCTGCAGTCCATCATGCCAGCGGCTGTTCCCAATGCCTTTGTCCGACCTCGACAAATAAGCGCCGCCGGCCTAGTTCGCTGCATGGCCGTGGGCAGGACCGGTCAGTGCCCCATGCCCAGGCCGCCATCCACCGGGATGACGGCCCCGGAGATGTAGGCGGCTTCGTCGCTGGCGATCCAGCGGACCACGTTGGCAACCTCTGACGCTTCGGCAAAGCGGCCCGCCGGAATGCTGGCCAGGTAGTCCTTCTGGGTTGCTTCGGGGAGTTCGGCGGTCATGTCGGTATTGATGAAACCGGGGGCCACCACGTTGGCGGTGATGCCGCGTGAACCAAGTTCGCGGGTGAGGGACCGGGCGATGCCCACCAGTCCGGCCTTGGACGCGGAGTAGTTGATCTGGCCGGGAGCGCCGTAGAGGCCGGACACCGAGGAGATCAGGACGACGCGGCCCTTGCGGAGCCGGATCATCCCTTTGGACGCGCGCTTGATGACGCGGAACGCGCCGGTGAGGTTGGTGTCGATGACGGAGGTGAAGTCGTCCTCGCTCATGCGCAGCAGCAGGGTGTCCTTGGTGATGCCGGCGTTGGCCACCAGGACTTCGACGGGGCCGTGGGCGGCTTCCACTTCCTTGAAGGCTGCGTCCACGGAAGCCTCGTCGGTCACGTCGGCCTTGACGCCGAGAATTCCCTCCGGCAGCTGCGATTCACTGCGGTAGGTGACGGCCACTTTGTCGCCGTTGGCCAGGAATGCCTGTGCGATTGCCAACCCGATACCGCGGTTTCCGCCGGTGATCAGGACGCTGCGGGCTGCGGAAACTGCTTCAGTCATAGAGGGCTCCGGTTTTCTGCGGCAGGCTGGGCCGCGGTTGCAGTGAGTGGTTTGGGCTGCCTCCGATCTTAGCGGCAGGCCCGGAACGGGTTTGGGCAGCACTGCCGATGGTGCGAGAATTGAGGGAAGCCTTTGGAGCGTGATTATTCACCGTGACCCTTGAAAACCATGCGGGACATTCCGCGCCCGGAGAACCGGGCCGGTTCTCCGGCGATACCGAGGTACACAGCATTACCGAAGCTGCTGGAGCGCACTCGGAGGATATGCGTCAGCGGATGATCAAGTACGCCTTGGCAATGGGCATCCGCATGGTCTGCCTGGTCATGATTTTCGTGGTGGACGGCTGGTTCAAGATCATTGCGGTGGCCGGCGCGGTGTTCCTGCCCTGGGTGGCGGTGGTCATAGCCAACGGCAATGACAAAGCCGAAGGGCACAGCGACCTGCTGATCGATTCCGCGCCCCTGGCGGAGCTCGAGAGCCCGGTTCCCCCGGCCGGGGACGAAGAAGCAGGGAGCGCGGTGCTCCAGGGCGAACTGGTAACAGACGACGAGGAACTGGGAGAGGAGCGGCAGGCGCCATGAGCCTTTTCGATTTCGCAGCAGGATCGGACATGGCATCGGAGGCGGCGGCGCTCTGCTCGCGGAAGGCCTGCAGGTCCGAAGCGTCCTGGCAACTCCTCTGGAACAACCCCAAGATCCACGCTCCCGAGCGGCGGAAGACCTGGCTGGCCTGCGCCGAGCACCGGGAATGGCTTGAGGACTACCTCCAAACGCGGGGACTCTGGAGGGAAACCCTTCCCCTGCAGGCAGACCTTGGCCCCCTGGAGCAGGACATCTGAATGTACCGCTTCCTCTTCTCCAGCAAGTGGCTGGGCTACCTCCTGCTGGCCGCCATCTTTGCCACGGCGTGCGTCTTCCTGGGCCGCTGGCAAATGGACCGCCGCGCTGAAACCCTGGCCGAAATCAACCGGGTCGTCAACAACTATTCGGCAACGCCCATCCCGTTCTCCCAGGCGAAGGACCAGTTCGCGCAGCTGGACCCGGCCAAGGAATGGACCCAGGTTGAGCTCAAGGGAACCTACGATGCTGCCGGCCAGCGCGTGGTGAGGAACCGGCCCCTCAACGGCCAACCGGGCTACGAGGTTGTTGTCCCGTTCCGGCTGGACAGCGGCGAAACCGTCGTGATCGACCGGGGTTGGCTGCCCATCGGAAACAAGAATCCCGGAAGCCCGGATTCGGTGCCCGCGCCCCGGCCGGTGAGGTGACCGCCGTCGTGCGCTTGAAGCACGGCGAACCCGAACTGCAGCGGGGAGCCCCCACCGGACAGCTGGCGTCCATCGACCTGCAAACCTATGCGGCCCAGCTGGGCTATCCGGTGTTCACGGGGGCGTACGGCCAGCTGGCCTCGGAAACCCCGGCCGTTGCCGATATGCCTGTGGCCTTCCCCAAACCGTCAACTGACGAGGGGACGCACCTGTCCTACTCCCTGCAGTGGTTCGCGTTCGGCGTGCTCATGTTCGTCGGCTTCGGCTATGCCGCGCGGCAGCAGGCGCGCAACGCCGCGATAGACGCCGAGGATGAGGAGGCGCCCGCCGACGGGGCCGTCCACTCCGCCGTCCCGGCCGCCCGCCGTCGGCCGGCACCAGCGCGCAAGCGCTCCAAGGCGACGGCCGAGGAAGAAGAAGACGCCCTCCTGGACGCGCAGGGGTTCTAGGAATGAGCGGGTACGACGCCGGCCCGGTCGCCTTGGTGCGCTCGGCACTGCTCGAAGCAGGGTTACCGGATACGGTGCGGACTTTTGCTGCCGGCGTCCCCACCGCCCTGGCAGCGGCGGAAGCACTGGGATGCGACGTTGCGGCCGTTACCAACAGCCTGGTCTTTGAGCTGGACGGCCGGCCGCTGCTGATCCTCGCCAGCGGCGCGGCGCGGGTGGACACGAAGCTGGTGTCCGGGCAGCTGGGCCACGGCAGGATCCGCCGGGCCTCCCCCGACTTTGTCCTGGAGCACACGGGCCAGCAGGTGGGCGGCGTGGCACCGGTGGGCCACCCCGCGCCCATCCGGACCCTCCTGGATACCAGCCTGCGGGAACACGAAGTGCTCTGGGCCGGAGCAGGCGACCATAACTCCATGTTCAGCATCACCTACCAGCAGCTGCTCCGCATGACCGCGGCCCGGGAGCTGACCGTCCGCTAGGCCAGGGTGATCAGGTCCAGGTAATCCTCGTTCCAGAGGTCCTCCACACCGTCAGGAAGCATGACGACGCGTTCGGGGTTGAGGGCCTCCACCGCGCCCTCGTCGTGGCTGACCAGGACGACGGCGCCGGTGTAGTTCCGCAGGGCGCCCAGGATTTCGGCGCGGCTGGCGGGGTCCAGGTTGTTGGTGGGCTCATCGAGGAGCAGGACGTTGGCGCTGGAAGCCACGATGGTGGCCAGGGCCAGGCGGGTCTTCTCACCGCCGGAGAGAACGCCGGCGGGCTTGTCGACGTCGTCTCCCGAGAACAGGAACGAGCCCAGGATGCCGCGGACCTCCGCGTCCTTCATGTCCGGCGCGGAGGAACGCATGTTCTCAAGCACGGTGCGGTCGTGGTCCAGGGTTTCGTGTTCCTGGGCGTAGTAGCCCACCTTGAGCCCGTGGCCCGGGATGACCTCGCCGGTGTCCGGCGCATCCACGCCGGCGAGCATGCGCAGCAGGGTGGTCTTGCCGGCGCCGTTAAGACCCAGGATGACCACCTTGGAGCCGCGGTCGATCGCCAGGTCCACGTCGGTGAAGATTTCCAGCGAACCGTAGGATTTGCTGAGCCCGTCCGCGGTGAGGGGGGTCTTGCCGCAGGGCGACGGATCGGGGAAACGCAACGCTGCCACGCGGTCCTGCTCGCGAACCGCTTCCAAGCCGCTGAGCAGCCGTTCGGCACGCTTTGCCATGTTCTGCGCGGCGACGGCCTTGGTGGCCTTGGCCCGCATCTTGTTGGCCTGGTCCATGAGGACCTGGGCCTTCTTTTCGGCGTTGGCGCGTTCACGCTTGCGGGCGCGCTCATCCGTTTCGCGCTGCTGCAGGTAGCGCTTCCAGTCCATGTTGTAGAAGTCGATCTGGGCGCGGTTGGCGTCCAGCAGGAACACCTTGTTGACGGTGGCTTCCAGCAGGTCCGTGTCGTGGCTGATGACGATCAGGCCGCCTTGGTGGTTCTTCAGGAAGTCACGCAGCCAGGCGATGGAGTCGGCGTCGAGGTGGTTGGTGGGCTCGTCCAGGAGCATCGTCTCGGCGTCGGAGTACAGGATGCGGGCCAGCTCCACGCGGCGCCGCTGTCCGCCTGAGAGCGTCTTCAGCGGCTGGTTCAGCAAGCGGTCAGGGAGGGCCAGGTTGGAACAGATCGACGCCGCTTCAGCCTCGGCCGCGTAGCCGCCCGCGGCCAGGAACTCCGATTCCAGCCGGTCGTAGCGGTTCATGGCCTTCCGCTGGATATCGGCGTCCTCGCTGGCCATCTCATCGTGCGCCTTGCGGAGTTTGCCGACGACGATATCGAGGCCACGCGCAGAGAGGATCCGGTCCCGGGCCAGCTGTTCCATGTCAGGGGTCCGCGGATCCTGGGGAAGGTAGCCGATTTCGCCGCTCCGGGTGACCTTGCCGGCAGCCGGAAGACCCTCCCCCGCAAGGACGCGGGTCAACGTGGTCTTGCCGGCCCCGTTCCGGCCCACCAGGCCGATCTTGTCCCCTTTGTCGATGCGGAAGCTCACCTGGTCCATGAGGAGCCGGGCGCCGGCACGCAGTTCAAGATCCTGGACAGTAATCACAGCAGGTAAGGCCTTTCACAAACAGGGATAAGCCGCGGCCCGGAGCGTCTGTGGTTGGGCGGGGCGGTAAACGGCCGGAGAACGGCACAGTCCAGTCTACCGTCCAGCGGGCCGCCGCAATTTCAACGTCAGGGCTCCTGGACTTTCGGCGGGGGCACCGGCTGTGGCGTGCGGATGCCGGCTTCCCGCTCCAATGGACAATGGGGTGCATGGAATTTGACCGTCTCCTCCAGGTCCGGCGCATCTACGCGCAGCCTGAAGCTTTGGAGCTGCCCCGTGGCCAGGAGATCGTGGCGCGCTGGCCGGATGCCGACGTCGTGCTGGTGGAGAACCACTGGAACATTCCGGACGTGCACGGTGACGAAACGAACGTCCCGCGCTGGTCGCGGATCAAGACGGAGGCGCTGGTCCTCGGCGTGAAGAAGTCGCTGGCCGTCAAGCCCAACGGGCGTTCGGCGGACTTCATCGCTCCGTCTACCGCCAACGGGTGCGCCATGGCGTGCGCCTACTGCTACGTTCCCCGCCACAAGGGCTACAGCAACCCGGTCACCGTGTTCGCGAACATCGGGCAGATCGCCGGAGCCATCGAACGGCACGCCACCCGCCAGGGGATAAAACTGGAGCCCAACCAGTGCGACCAGGAGCTCTGGGTTTACGACATCGGTGAAAACAGCGACTGCTCGGTGGATGCCCTGATCAGCGACAACGTGGAAGAACTGGTCGCGTTGTTCCGCGAACTGCCTAACGCCAAGCTGTCCTTCGCCACGAAATTCGTCAACCCCGCGATGCTCGCATGGGACCATGGCGGCCATACCAGGATCCGCTTTTCATTGATGCCCGCGGACCTGGCGAAGTCCATCGACGTCCGCACATCGCCGGTGGCCGAAAGGATGGCCGCCATCAACGACTTTGTTGCAGCCGGTTACGAAGTACACGTGAATTTTCCCCGGTCATCATCACGGATACCTGGCTTGCCGACTGGGAACAACTGCTGCGCCAACTCAACGCAACCCTGACCCCCGAAGCCAAAGCCCAGCTGGCGGCGGAGGTCATCTTCCTCACCCACAATGAGCAGCTGCACAACGTCAACCTGGGCTGGCACCCGCAGGCAGAGGAAGTGCTGTGGCGTCCCGGCCTGCAGGAAGCCAAAGTCTCATTGAACGGCTTCAGCAACGTCAGGTACCGCGCGCGGGCAAAGACAGGTTACGTGCGGCAGCTCTCGACGCTCATGGCCGACATAGCGCCCTACTGCCGGATCCGCTACGCGTTCTAGCGGAGGCCGTCGTTTGCCGCGCGGAGGCGTCAGCCCTGGTGATTCTCCGGCAGCCGGCTGCCGGCCGTGTCATGACCGTCCTTGGCTTCTTTCGCCTTGCCAAACGGCAGCACTTTCATCAGCGGGCCCACGACGGCCAGGACCACCAGGCCCCAGGCAAGTCCCAGCACCGCCGAGCACAAAGTGTTCACGAGCCACGCGAGGAGGCCACCGACGGCGGGAACGGATGCCACCGGGTGCTCCAGGGCGTGGACAAGGTCGTAGGGGGCGTGCCAGCCGAGATCGTGGGCCCCCTGCAGCATGATGTGTCCGCCGACCCACAGCATGGCAATCGTGCCGACGAAGGTGATGGCCGCCAGGACCCCCGGCATTCCCCTGACGAGCAGTTCACCGATGCGCTTGGAACGTGCCGAGTCCTTGGCCATCAGGTGCAGCCCGATATCGTCCATTTTGACGATGAGGGCCACCGCACCGTAAACCAGCACTGTGATGGCAAACGCCACCAGCACCAGAATGAACGCCCGGACCCAAATGGATTCCGTTGCCACCTCATTCATGGAGATGACCATGATTTCGCAGGACAGGATGAAGTCGGTGGTGATGGCGCCCTTGACCACTTTTGCCTCGGCATCGTGCCCGCGCTCCACGGCCGGAGCTTCCCCGGCGTCGTGATGGCCGCCGCGGAACTTGTGCCAGACCTTCTCCGCTCCCTCATAGCAGAGGTAGGTACCGCCAAGCATGAGGATGAACGGGATGATCCCGGGAACGAACGCGCTGACGAGCAGGAGGGCCGGGAGGATGATCAGGAGCTTGTTGCGAATGGAGCCCCAGAAAATCTTCTTGATCATTGGCAGTTCGCGGGCGGGATCCGCACCGGAGACGTACTGCGGGGTGACGGCGGCGTCGTCGATGACCACTCCCGCGGCCTTGGCCCCTGCCTTTGCGGCGCCGGCCGCGACATCGTCCACAGAGGCCGCCGCGATCCGGGCCAGCGCTGCCACGTCATCGAGCAGGGCGACGAGGCCGCCGCTCACAGCCGGCCTCCGCGCAGCGGGTTATCGGAGCAGTGGGGATTTGGGGCAGGGTGCGTGATGGGCATGTTCGGAGTATATTGCAGGCCGCCCCGCGTCCTCAGCCCTTCTGGAGTGCCTCGGCGAACATCACAATGATGCCGCTGGGGCCACGCACGTAGGAGAGTTTGTAGACGTCGCCATACGTTGCGACGCCGCGCAGCGGGTGGCAGCCGTGCCTGGCCGCAATGGCCAGGGCATCATCAATGCTGTCGACGGAGAAGGCCACACGATGCATGCCGATCTCGTTGGGCAGGGTGGGCTCGGTGGGAATTGCATCGGGGTGGATGTATTCGAACAGTTCGAGGCGGCCGTTGCCGTCCGGCGTTTGGAGGAGGGCTATTTTGGCGTGGTTGCCGTCCAGGCCCACAGCCGTGTCTGCCCAGTCGCCGCTGACCGTGTCCCGGCCCAGGACGGTTAGGCCGAGGTCGGTGAAGAACGCGATTGTTGCTTCCAGATCGCCGACGGCGATGCCGACGTTTTCAAGTTTGATGGGCATACGGCACAGGGTACCAAGCCGGCGGCTCCGGCTAAGGTCTGATTTTGCCGGTGGCCTGCTGCGGGTTCCACCGGTGTCCGGCCGGCTGTTGTTCGCGGGCCGCCGGACCGGGAGGAACTGCCAGTTCCTAGAATGAGTGGGTGAACCTTTCGCATCTCGGCGCCCCGATCGGGCCGATGATCCGCGTCCACGGCGGCTATGCCAACCGGATGTACCGACTCGACACCGACCGGGGATCGTTCGCGGTGAAGGAGTTGAACCTCGCTGACCGACGGCAGCCCTATCGGGTCGAGGATGTGTTCAGGTTTGAGCTGGCAGCCTTCGCTGCCGGCATTCCCATGCCGGAGCCGATCTCGGCCGGCCACTCCACGCTCGTCCACCGGTGGGTCGACGGCGAGAAGGTGCCCGAAGCGCCGGTGTCGGCGGCGTTCGCGTTTGAGGTCGGCGGGATCCTGGCGCGCATCCACGCACTCGACGTCGCCTTTTCACGGGTGCCGGTCGAGGACCCGGCATCGCGGGACTGGTCCGAGCTCGCAGCACGGGCGTCGGCCACCGGACAACCGTGGGCCGACGAGCTCGCTTCTCGCGCCGGGACGTTCCTCGCGATCGCCCGTTTCGTCGACACCTGCGAACGGCCGGGCCCCGTCGTACTGACCCACCGGGACATCCAACCATGGAACCTCCTCGCACGGGAGGGCCGGCCGGTGGTGCTCGATTGGGAGCTCTCGGGGATGCTCGATCTGTCCGGTGAGCTCGGCTCGACCGCGCTGGGCCTCGCTAAGGGACCCGGCTTCGACGACATCAAGCCCGCCATTTTCCGCTCGGTTCTCGACGGCTATGTTGCCGGCGGCGGCGCGCTGCCGGCGCCAGGTCCGAGCTGGTTTGTTTACCTGATCGGCGGTTGGCTGGGGCACACGAGATGGAACATCCTCCGGTGCCTCGCCGGCGTCGAGGCTGGCACCGGTCCTGACCTCGCGCTGTCGCACGAGGCGGTGCGCAACGGGCTGCGAGGCCTCCCTGACCTGTTCGGCCGGCTTCCGGAAGCTCGAGGCGCTGCTGTTGTGAGTTGACGGCGATTGCCCACATTCTGTACCGTCTAGTACAACTTGTACTAAACGGTACAACTAAAGTCATGAAGGAGCCCATCATGTCTCGTCCCCCCTTCCCTCCCTACACAGAAGAGTCCGCCGTGCAGAAGGTCCGTGCCGCCGAGGATGGCTGGAACAGCAGGGACCCCGAGCGCATTTCCCTCGCGTACAGCAAGGACAGCTGGTGGCGCAATCGCTCGACGTTCGTTCAGGGTCGCGCCGCCATCATCGAGTTCCTCTCCGACAAATGGGAGCGCGAGCTCGACTACCGGCTCATCAAAGAGCTGTGGGCCTACACCGACGACGTCATCGCAGTCCGCTTCGCCTACGAGTACCATGACTCCACGGGCCAGTGGTTCCGCGCTTACGGCAACGAGAACTGGCACTTCGACAAGGAAGGACTTATGACGCACCGTCACGCGAGCATTAACGACCTCGCCATTGACGAGTCAGAGCGTAAGTTCTTCTGGGATACCGCAGGCCCCCGGCCGGCAGATCACCCTGGCCTTAGCGAACTCGGACTCTAATGCCACGCACCCTTCTTGAACGCCCGGACGCCGTTCGCGCCCTCGCCGGTGTTTTCCGCCGGCGGGGGTTTGAGGGCAGCTCCCTGTCTGTCATCCAGCAGGAGGCCGGGATCGGTCGCGGCAGCTTGTACCATTTCTTCCCTGATGGCAAGACGGACATGGCCAGGGCGGTACTTGACCAGGTGAAGGACTGGTTCGAGGATGAGGTTTTCGCGCCCCTTCGTTCCGCGGCTGACGCCGCTGAAGCGGTCTCCGCGATGACAAAGGCGGTCGCTAACTACTTCATCTCCCGCGAGAATGTCTGCCTGTTCGCCGCCATGACGCTCGGTGAGGAGAAGGCGACGTTCGCCGGCGAGGTCAAGACATACTTTGCGGACTGGGTGGACGCATTGGCCGCGCTCCTTCAGAGCGGCGGGCTCACTCCCGGGGACGCTCGTGAGAACGCGCTCGATGCCGTTGCCGTGATCCAGGGCGGACTCATCCTTACCCGCGCCTACGGCGACGAGACTACGTTCCTTGGGGTCATGGAACGCGTCGAGGGTCGCTTACTCGCCCAGCTTAGCTGACCCCTGGACTCGCAGCCCGACCTCAATTCTCGGGGAGCCATGGCGTCCGGTAAGCGATCAGCTTACGGACACCTGCTCGAAGGGACGGGGCTCGCAATTTTCACAACCTACGGGAGTAGGCTCTGCGATATGACCCCTGAAACTGCATCTGAAGGTATTCGGCGTCCTGGGGGCTGGCTGCCCGGACAGGACGAACTCGAGGACTGGATTGCCGGCCACCGGGAACGAGTAGAAGCGCGCGGGGAAGACGTGCCCCTCCACCCGGTGATCGTCGAATTCCAGGAACTGATCGCCAGCGATCCGGTGGTCCGCCTCTATATGACCGAAATGATTGAACAGGTTCCGAAATCCAAGCCGTACCGCAAACGGCACCTCACAAGCGTCGACCAGATGCTGAGGCTCATCAACGAGGTCCTGACAATGGCCCCCGAGTTCAGCGAGGGCGGCATGGTCACCACCCCACTGACGGCAATCCTGGATTGGACCATGGGAACCGAGGCCGGCTTTGCCGCGCACCGCGACCCCAGGATCGTCGCCATGTTCCGGAAGGTCCTTGATGCTTGGTGTGTGTTCCTCACCAGTCCGGACTCGCTGTACGTGCTGAACGACTCACCCTCCGGGTGGATGTCAGAGAAGGCCCAGCGCGCCGTTGGCATACAGGACTACGAACATGATCCCCTCGCAGACCACTGGGGCTTCACGTCGTGGAACGACTTCTTTTCCCGCCGCCTCACCTCAACGTCGAGACCCGTTGCGGCCCCGGACGACAGCAAGGTCATCGTCAGCGCCTGCGAATCCACCCCGTACAAGATCAGCTCCGACGTTCAACGCCAAGGGCGGTTCTGGGTGAAGAACCAGCCTTACTCTCTCGATGACCTGCTTGCCCGGGACGAAGCGGTAGATCAGTTCGTCGGCGGAACGGTCTACCAGGCGTTCCTTAGCGCCCTGAACTACCACCGTTGGCATGCGCCGGTTGCCGGGACGATCGTACGGTCTTATTTGAAGGACGGCACCTACTTCTCTGAAGCGGAGTCGGAAGGCGCAGATGCTGTCGACTCGAGATTCTCGCAGTCCTACCTTGCCCACGTGGCGGCACGGGCCATCATCCTGATCGAGGCCGACGACCCAGCCATCGGCCTGATGGCCTTCGTCCCCGTGGGCATGATCGAAGTGTCCTCCTGCGTCATCGGCAAGGACATCGTGCCGGGGCACCACGTGGATAAAGGCGATGAACTGGGGTACTTCCAGTTCGGCGGCTCAACCGAGTGCCTCATCTTCCGGCCCGGCGTCATTGACCAGTTCGCGCTGGAGGCCATACCCCAACCGCAGGATCCCAACGCACCCCTCGTCCGGGTACGGTCGAAAATAGCCACCGCAAAACCCTGAAGGCCCAAGTGGACCGGAGAAGGCTTCTTGAGGGGACAATTGTGCCCAGCCCAACGCAGCCCGCATCCGGCTTAGTAGACCCCCTACAAAATGGGCACCGTTCCACCCCGGTAACGTCGGCGGTACATTAGATTCCGCTTGTACAACCCCGACAGGACCGCCATGAGCAACACCCGCACCACCACACCGAACAGCCAACCGACAGGGCGCCGCCGCTGGAACGGCACCGACCTGGGGCTGATTGCCGTCTTCGCCGCCCTCGTCGCCGGCGCAGCACTCGTGCCGGGGCTTGCCCTGAACGGTTTCGGCGTCCCCATTACCTTCCAGACGCTGGCCGTGATGCTTACGGGCCTGGTCCTGGGGCCGGCCCGCGGACTTGCCGCCGTCGGGCTCTACACCCTCCTGGGGCTCGCCGGCCTGCCCATCTTCAGCCAGGGCCGCAGCGGCCTGGGCATCCTTGCCGGTCCCTCAGCCGGCTACATCATCGCTTTTCCCATCGCCGCCGGCGTGGTGGGCTGGCTGGCCGCCATCATCATCAAACGCACCAGCAAGGCCCGCGCCCTCTGGTTCTTCCTCGCCGCCACGGCCACCAGCGTTGTGGTGGTCCACACCCTGGGCATCCTGGGCATCGCCCTGAACTCCAAGGCAACCCTGGAACAGGCCTTCCTGGGCGACCTTGTCTTCTACCCCGGCGACGTCATCAAGAACATCCTTGCGGCGGCCATCGCCGTCGCGCTGCACCGCGCCTTCCCCGATGTCCTGGTCCGCCGGGTGCGGCGGCAGGCCGCCACCCCTGCAACGGCGTAGGACTGCAAGCCATGCCCACCGTGACTTTCGACCAGGTAACCGTTTCGGTCGAACAAGAGGAATCCCCGCAACCCAAGGTCCTCCTTGATGACGTTAACCTCCGGCTGGACGAACCACGCGTGGGCGTCATTGGCGCCAACGGCTCCGGCAAGTCCACGCTGCTGCGGCTGGTCAACGGGCTGGTCCAGCCCACCACGGGCACGGTGGCGGTCGACGGCGACGACACAGCACGTGCCGTGCGCAAAGTCAGGCGGAACGTCGGTTTTGTCTTCACCGACCCGCTCTCCCAACTGGTCATGCCCACCGGGCGGGAAGACGTGGAGCTGTCGCTGCGCCGCTCGGTGAAGAACGGAGCCGAGCGGCGCAGCCGGGCCGAGGCTGCCCTGGCGCGGCTCGGCCTCCTGCCGCTGGCAGACCAAAGCATCTACGAACTCTCCGGCGGCGAACGGCAGCTGATGGCCCTCGCCGCCGTCCTCGCCGTCGACCCCAAGGTCCTGGTCCTGGACGAACCGTCAACGCTGCTGGACCTGCGCAACCGCGAGCTGCTCCGGAGGACCCTTGCGGGCCTGGACCAGCAGATCATCATGTCCACCCACGACCTGGACCTGGCCCTGGAAATGGACCGGGTGCTGGTCATCGAACAGGGGCGTGTGGCCTTCGATGGCGCCCCGGCCGACGCTGTGGCGGCTTACCGCTCCTGGTGCCTGGACGGGCTGGACAGGATCAACACCGCGACGGACACGCCATGAGGGGCCACGGATTCCTCCTGGCCAATTATGTGCCGGGGACCTCGTACCTCCACCGGTCACCGCTGGCGCTGAAGTTCTTGCTCGTGGTTGGCTGCGGCCTGGCATCCTTCGTCATCGTGGACTGGGCCGCCTCTGCTGCGGTCCTGGCAGTTCTGTGTGGACTCTTCCTGTTGGCAGGCGCCGGGGGGAAGAGGCTATGGGGTGCTGTCCGGCCACTGGTCCCCGTGCTCCTGGTAGTGGGGCTCTTCCAAGGGTGGCAGCTGGGTGCACCCACCGGCGCACGGATTGTCCTGAACATCCTGGTGTGCGTCGTTGCTGCGTCCCTGCTCACCGCCACCACTCCTGTGCAGCGGCTGCTCGACGGCGTCGTCCGGCTGGCACGGCCCTTCGAAAGGTTCGGCGCCGACCCTGAGCGTTTCGCCCTGACCATCGGCATCATGCTCCGCAGCATCCCGTACATCGCGGGAACATTCGCTGACGTGCGGGACTCCGCGCGGGCCAGGGGCCTGGAACGCAATCCGCGGGCCCTGGTCCTGCCGGTGTTCATCACCTCCGTGGCCTACGCACGGCAAACGGGGGAAGCGCTCGCCGCCCGCGGCCTGGGCGAGGCCGAGGACTGACGGGGCACGCTAAAACCCGGCTCAGCAGCCCAGGCGCCGGTACTCCAGGAGCGCGGCCGTTCCCATGCCGCCCGCCATGCTGATCATCGCCATCGCCAGGGTGCCGTCGACGTCCGTCTTCCGTGCCTGCGCGAACAGCCGGGTCACCAGGACCGCCCCCGAGGCCCCGTAGGCGTGCCCCAGGGCCAAAGCACCGCCATCCAGGTTCACCCCCGCCGGGTCGATCCCCAGCTCATCGAGGCATGCGAGCGTTTGCGAGGCGAACGCTTCGTTGAATTCCACGAGGTCCAGGTCCCCGGCCGCGACACCGGCCCCGGCCAGCACATGCCGGGCCGCGCTCGCGGCACCGATCCCCAGAACCCCCGGAGCAACCCCGGCGGTGTGGGTACCGCGCACCAGCAGCGCGTCACGGGCGCCCAGTTCGCGTGCACGCTGCAGCGAGGTCATCACGACGGCGGACGCTGCGTCCGCGTCGAAGCAGGAGTTCCCGGCGGTGACGGTGCCCCCGGCGACGAAGGTGGCAGGGAACCGCGCCATGATTGCCGGGGTGAGGCCCGCCCGCGGTCCGTCATCGGTGGCGACGGCGCCTCCCGGGGTGGACAGTGCCACGATTTCGCCCTCAAAGGTCCCGTCGCGCCCTGCTGCAAGGGCTTTCCGGTGGCTGGCCAGCGCAAAGGCATCCTGCCGGTCGCGGCCGACACCGTATTCCTGCGCCACCGTCTCGGCGGCCACGCCCATGTCCGGATCGCCGAAGCTGTGCGGCACAAACTGGGCGCGATGGTAGAACTCCGGACCGCCGTCGTCGTTCCGGTGCGCACGCAACGGCGCCGTGCTGGTGCTTTCCACTCCGCCGGCAAGGTACACCTGGTTGCCGCCGCCGGCCACCAGCCGAGCGGCGAGGACAATGGCGTCCAGGCCCGAACCGCACTGCCGGTCCACGGTGAGCCCCGGAACGGTGACCGGCAGCCCGGCTTCCAGCAGGGCAAGTCGGGCCACGTTTCCGCCGCCCCCCACGGCGTTGCCGATCACCACGTCGTCAACGGAGGAGGGCTCCAGGGCGGCCTGGACGACCAGCTCCCGCAAGACCGGTGCCAGGAGTTCATGGGCGCGCAGGGCCCGCAAAGGCCCGTTGATCCGGCAGACCGGTGTCCGGAGGGCGGCGATGATGACCGGTTGCCGTTCCGCCGGGAGATCCTCAGCCACCAAGGCTGCGCACCCGCGGGTCCCTGGCGTTGATCCATTCCAGCAGCAGGTTTCGGCTGACCTTGCCCCGGTCCGTGGTGGGGAGTTCGGGCAGGAGGTAGTACTGCAGCGGCCGTTTGTCCCTGGCCAGGATCTCCTCCAACCCGGTCCGCAGCTGGGTGGCGGTGATTCCGCCCTGGGACGGGACCACCCCGGCCACCACGCGCTGGCCGCGCAGGTCGTCCGGCATGCCGGCAGCCACCGCTGCGGCCACCCCTGGAACAGCGGCCAACGCCAGTTCAACCTCGTGCGGGTAGACGTTCCGCCCGGCGGTGAGGATCATGTCCGCACGCCGGCCCAGGATGTGCAGCTCCCCGTCCGCCAGATAGCCCTGGTCCCCCACCGTGAACCAGCTCCCGAACGAGCGCAGGGCCTCGCCGTCGTCTCCCCACAAGTAGCCGTTGCTGACCATGCCGCTGCGCACGCAGATATTGCCGTAACTGCCTTCCGCCACAACGGTGCCGGCATCATCCCTGATGCTGACCTCGACGCCTGGAAAAGGCCGGCCAATGCCGGTCCCGCCCGGAGTTCCGGCCTGCCCGGCTGCCAGTCCGAGTCCGGAGACGAAACTGAGCTCGGACGCGCCGTAGTACTCGTAAATCGTGGCGTTGGGCGCCCAGCGCCGGGCGGCTTCAAGGGTCCTGGCATCGAGTTTGGAACCGGCACAGATGATGGTCCGGATCCCCGATGCGTCAACGCATCCGGTCATGCCGCGTTCACTGAGCATCCGCAGCATGGTGGGCACCAGCACCAGCCGGGTAACCCGGTCGTGCGTAATGGCCGCGTGGACGTCGCCGACGTCGAACGACTCCAACGTCTGGAACTCGGAGCCGGCATAAAGGCATTCGGCCAGGGCATACAGGTTCAGGCTGGCCGCCAGCGGGCCGGGAGCGAGGGTCACATCATCCTGGCGCAAGCCGAAGAACTCGATGGACGCGTCAAAGGACTGCTGCCAGGACTGCCTGGACCGGGTAAAAGCCTTGGGGACTGAAGTAGTTCCCGAGGTCAGGCCAATGAGGAATCCGGTGTCCGGCGGCCCGTCGGCCAGGGCGTCGTCCGGCTCCACCTGGGCCGGAACCGCGCACGCCTCAACCCGGCGGACAATGTCATCCTGCAGGGCAGCGGGCCAGGAAGGATCGAGGACCGCGCACTGCCGGTTGCCCGCGACCGCCGCCGCGAACCTCACCGCGAAATTCACGGAATTGGCCTCGCAGAGGGTGGTCACCGACTTTGTCTCCGCCACCAGCGCTGCGGCAGCGTCCCGCAGCTCCGCCCAGTCCAGCCGGCGCCCGGCGACCACGACGGCGGTGTGGTGCGGCCGCTGCTCCGCCCAGTGCTGGATCTTGTTCAGGAAAGGCACGGACCAACTTTACCGGCAGGCACGGATTGAGCCTCCGGGCCGCGGGTATTGTGACGTTATGAGTTTCAACGACAACGCGCAGCTGGATCCGTCCCAGGTCCAGGACCGGCGGGGCATGGGCACCGGGGTCAAGGTTGGGGGCGGGATTGGCGGCGGATTAGTGCTGCTCATTGCGCTGCTGCTGGGCATCAACCCCAACCTCCTCGGCGGGTTGACCGACGGCGGGACCGCCGAACAATCCCAGGGCACCGTGCCTGCCTGTAAAACCGGCGCGGACGCGGACGCCCGCCTCGACTGCCGGATCACCGGAACCGTCAACAGCCTCAACGCCTTTTGGCCCGGCTACCTGAAGAAGTACAACGTGCAGTATCCCCGGCCCGAAGCGGTGATCTTCAGTGGCGGCACCAATACCGCCTGCGGCGCCGCGACCTCGGAGGTGGGTCCGTTCTACTGCCCCACCGACACCACCGCGTACTTCGATCCCGGATTCTTCCAGGAACTCGTGGACCGGTTTGGCTCCTCCGGCGGTCCGCTGGCGCAGGAATACGTGGTGGCCCACGAGTTTGGCCACCACATCCAGAACCTGTTGGGTGACCTGGGGCGTGCCCAGCAGGATCCGCAAGGACCGGAGTCCGGTTCCGTCCGTACCGAGCTGCAGGCTGACTGCTACGCAGGCCTGTGGGCCAAGTACGCCTCCAGCACACCGGACCCGGCCACCGGCCAGCCTTACCTGGAACCGCTCACCCAGCAGGATGTCAACGATGCCCTCTCGGCGGCCGCGTCCGTGGGTGATGACCGGATCCAGAAGGCCGCCACCGGGCGGGTCTCCCCCGAGGGCTGGACGCACGGGTCCAGCGAGGAACGCCAGCGCTGGTTTGCCCGCGGATACCAGTCCGGGGACATCAAGCAGTGCGACACGTTCAGCGCCGCCACCCTTTAACTGGGCCCACGCCTGGGCCCACGCCTGGGCCCACGCTACTGAGGGGCCCCAATCGAGCTCGCGAGGTTGGGGAGGTAGCGGGGAGGGTTCCCTGGCCGAGCGAAGCGAGGTTGGGGCCGGCAGGGACGACGGCGGGCCACCTTCCCAAGGGAAAGTGGCCCGCCGTCGTGGTACTTATTTAGATGTTGAAGCCAAGGGCCCGCATCTGGTCCTTGCCGTCGTCGGTGATCCGCTCGGGACCCCAAGGCGGCATCCATACCCAGTTCAGGCGCCAGTCGTCCACAACGCCGTCCAGGGCCTGTCCCACCTGCTCATCGAGTACATCGGTGAGCGGGCAGGCAGCAGTGGTCAGCGTCATGTCGATCAGCAGGGCGCCGTCGTCGTCGGAGTACTTGAGGCCGTACAGCAGACCCAGGTCCACCACGTTGACGCCAAGCTCAGGGTCGATGACGTCCTTGAGCGCCTCTTCGACGTCCTCCAGGGCCGTTCGGCCCGGCTTGATTTCGGTCATGACAAGTCCTTACTAGGCCTGTGCTGCGGCAGCAGCCGCGATGGTGGCTGCACCGGCGCCCGTGGCGTAACGGTCGTAGCCCTCTTCCTCGAGGCGGTCGGCCAGTTCGGGGCCGCCTTCCTCGACGACCTGGCCGTCCACGAACACGTGGACGAAGTCAGGCTTGATGTAGCGCAGGATGCGCGTGTAGTGGGTGATCAGCAGGGTGCCCATGTTGCCTTCGGCGTGGGCGCGGTTGACGCCCTCCGAGACGATCTTGAGAGCATCGACGTCCAGGCCGGAGTCAGTCTCGTCGAGGACTGCGAACTTGGGCTTGAAGAGCTCCAGCTGCAGGATCTCCACGCGCTTCTTCTCGCCGCCGGAGAAGCCTTCGTTGACGTTGCGCTGGGCGAAGTCGGCGTCGATGCGCAGCTTCTCCATCGCGGCCTTGACGTCCTTGGTCCAGGTGCGCAGGGCCGGCGCCTGGCCGTCAATGGCGGTCTTGGCGGTGCGGAGGAAGTTGGTCATCGTGACACCGGGAACCTCCACCGGGTACTGCATGGCCAGGAAGACGCCGGCGCGGGCGCGCTCGTCGACGCTCATGGCCAGGACGTCTTCGCCGTCCAGGGTGATGGTGCCGCTGGTCACGGTGTAGCGGGGGTGGCCGGCGATGGTGGATGCCAGGGTGGACTTGCCGGAGCCGTTGGGGCCCATGATGGCGTGCGTTTCGCCGGTCCTGATGGTCAGGCTGACGCCCTTCAGGATCTCCTTGGTGCCCTGCTCCGTGTCAATGCTGACGTGCAGGTCCTTGATCTCAAGAGTTGACATGCTCTTCTTTCTTCTTCGTTCGTAAGTCCAGTGCTGCGGGCGCTCAGTAGTTGTTTACTGCCGCGCCGTTCAAAACGTTGGTGACGTCCACGTAGACGTCGTCGCCATCAAGTTCGACGGCGAAGACGGGCACGGGATCGTAGGCAGGGAGCTGGAGGGGCTGGCCGCTGCGCAGGTCGAACTGGGAGCCGTGCCCCCAGCACTCGATGGCGCAGCCTTCCACGTCGCCCTCGGACAGTGAGATGTCCGCGTGCGAGCAGGTGTCGCCGATGGCGTGGATGTCGCCCATCGAGTCCCGGACGACGGCCACAGGATAGCCGTCCACCAGGATGCGCAGCGCCTGCTTGACCTTGATGTCATTGGCGCTGCACACCAGCTCGCCCTTGGGAGTCCCGTTCATGCGTTCGTGCCCGTCCGTCCTAGTAGTCGATTGCGGTGAGTTCGCGTTCCACAGCCTCGGTCAGGCGCTCTTCGAGGGCCGGAACCTTGATCTGCTGGATGATCTCGTTCAGGAAGCCGCGCACCACCAGCCGGCGGGCAACATCCTCGGGGATGCCGCGCGCCATCAGGTAGAACAGGTGCTCGTCGTCGAAGCGGCCGGTGGCACTTGCGTGGCCGGCGCCTTCGATCAGGCCGGTTTCGATCTCGAGGTTCGGAACGGAGTCCGCGCGGCAGCCCTCGGTCAGGACCAGGTTCTGGTTCTTCTCGTAGGAGTCGGTGCCTTCGGCCTGTTTCTGGATGAGGACGTCGCCAACCCAGACCGTGTGTGCGCCCTTGCCCTGCAACGCGCCCTTGTACAGGACGTTGGACTTGCAGTTGGCCACGTTGTGGTCCACGAAGGAGCGGTGCTCGAGGTGCTGGCCGGCGTCGGCGAAGTAGAGGCCCAGGAGTTCGGCCTCGGCGCCTTCACCGGCGAAGCGGACGTTGGAGTTCATTCGCACGATCTTCCCGCCGAGGGAGACGGCGATGTGCTTGTAGACCGCATCCTTGGCGACCTCGGCGTCGTGCTGGGCCAGGTGCTTGGCGTCGTCGCCCCACAGCTGCAGTGAAACGACAGTGAGGTGGGCGCCTTCGCGGACCAGGATCTCCACGTTGCCGTTGTGGTCGGCCGAGCCGTCATGTTCGATGATCACCACCGCACGGCTGTTCACCCCGGCTTCGATCACATGGTGGGAGTTCGTGCGCAGTCCCGCCCCGTTGCCGGTCAGGACGAGCCGGACGGGGGCGTCCAGCTCGGTGTTGGCCGGGATCGAGATGAGCTGGGCCTCTTCCGAGTTGGCGGAGCCGACGACGGCGGCCCGGTCGGCCGGGACCAGGGTGGCACCGCGGGGGGCCTCACCGGCGCGCAAGGTTCCCTGGCGGACAGCCTCGGGCGCTTCGACGGAGACGCCCAGGGCGCCGGCTTCCGCGGCCGTGTCGGAAAGCAGGTTCGCCAGTTCGCGCACCGGGGTGAAGCGCCATTCCTCTTCGCGGCCGTTGGGCAGCGCGAAATCGGCCACCTTGTGGCTGGTGAGGCGCTCGGCGCGGGAGGCCATGACCTGTACACCATGGCTGTGGTGGCGGTCCACCTTGGAGGCAACGAGGTGTTCGCCCTCCTCGGTGAAACCGGCGATCGACGGTGCGCCGATGCGCGCCTTTTCAGTAGTAGCTTCGGCAGTCATTAACCGACGGATCCTTCCATCTGGAGTTCGATGAGGCGGTTCAGCTCAAGGGCGTATTCCATGGGCAGTTCACGGGCGATCGGCTCAATGAAGCCGCGCACGATCATGGCCATGGCCTCGTCCTCGGGCATGCCGCGGGACATGAGGTAGAACAGCTGCTCCTCGCTGACGCGGGAGACAGTTGCCTCGTGTCCCAACTGGACATCGTCCTCGCGGATGTCGATGTACGGGTAGGTGTCAGACCGGGAGATGGTGTCCACCAGGAGCGCGTCGCAGCGCACGGTGTTGGCCGAGTGCTTGGCGCCTTCCCGGACCTGTACCAGGCCGCGGTAGGCGGCGCGGCCGCCGCCACGGGCAACGGACTTGGAGATGATGGAGCTCTTGGTGTTCGGCGCGATGTGGACCATCTTCGAACCGGTGTCCTGGTGCTGGCCTTCGCCCGCAAACGCGATGGACAGGGTTTCGCCCTTGGCGTGCTCGCCCACCAGGTAGACGGCCGGGTACTTCATGGTGACCTTGGAGCCGATGTTGCCATCGATCCATTCCATGGTGGCGCCGGCTTCGCAGATGGCGCGCTTGGTCACCAGGTTGTAGACGTTGTTCGACCAGTTCTGGATGGTGGTGTAGCGGACGCGGGCGCCCTTCTTGACGATGATTTCCACCACGGCGGAGTGCAGCGAGTCCGAGGTGTAGATCGGGGCGGTGCAGCCTTCGATGTAGTGGACGTAGGAGTCCTCGTCGGCAATGATCAGCGTTCGCTCGAACTGGCCCATGTTTTCCGTGTTGATGCGGAAGTAGGCCTGCAGCGGGATCTCGACGTGGACGCCCTTGGGCACGTACACGAAGGAGCCGCCGGACCAGACGGCGGTGTTCAGCGAGGCGAACTTGTTGTCGCCCACCGGGATAACCGTGCCGAAGTACTCCTGGAAGATCTCCGGGTGCTCTTTCAGGGCAGTATCGGTGTCCAGGAAGATAACACCCTGCCGTTCGAGGTCCTCACGCAGCTGGTGGTAGACGACCTCGGACTCGTACTGGGCGGCGACACCGGAAACAAGGCGCTGCTTTTCGGCCTCGGGGATGCCCAGCTTGTCGTACGTGTTCTTGATGTCCTCGGGCAGGTCATCCCAGGTGGCAGCCTGCTTCTCGGTGGACCGAACGAAGTACTTGATGTTGTCGAAGTCGATGCCGGACAGGTCCGCGCCCCAAGTGGGCATGGGCTTGCGGTCGAAGTACTTCAGGCCCTTAAGGCGCAGGTCAAGCATCCACTCCGGCTCGCTCTTCTTCGCCGAAATGTCCCGGACAACCTCTTCGTTGAGCCCACGGCGCGCATTGGCGCCGACATCGTTCTTGTCAGCCCAGCCGTACTCGTAGTTGCCGATGCCGTGGAGCTCGGGATTCTTTTCCAGAATCTCCGAGATCACAGTGTTTTCGGCTACTGCTTTCTCTGATAGTTGGTCCGTCATCACGGCCTTTCTTGCTGATGGTTGATTACTTCGTCCAGGCCGGCGGGGGCTGCGGCCGGCACGGGGGCCGGTTTGGCAGGCAGCCTGCCTGTAGGAATGTGGGTGGTGCAGACGTGGCCGCCGCGGGCCAGGGTGGAGAGGCGGCGGACGTCCACTCCCACCAGTCTTGAGAACACTTCGGTTTCGACGTCGCAGAAGACGGGGAAGCGGGCGGCGAGCTGCTGGATGGGGCAGTGCCCCTGGCAGAGCTGCACGCTGGACAGCGCGGCGGGCAGCGGCGCCTTCGCTTCGATGGCTGCGGCGGAAGCCACGAAATTGTCCCGGCTCAGTGCGGCCGAAAGTGCCGTGGCGCGGTCCCGGATGTCGGGGCCTGCTTCCTCGATTTCGGGTGCGTAGCGCCGCTCCATGTCCGCGAAGCGTTCTTCCGCGAAGGCGCGCACCGCGTCCGGGCCGGCGACCTTCTGCAGCTGCTGGAGGGCCAGGGCGGCAATGTCCAGGTAGTCATTGCCCAGGCTCGATTGGCCCTGTGAACTCAGGACGTAGCGTCTGGCGGGACGGCCTGCACCCGCACCGGGCTTGGCCACCCGTTTGACTTCGATGACGCCCGCGCGGGAGAGGTGGTCCAGGTGCCGGCGGACAGCCGCCGGGGTGAATCCCAGCATGTCTCCGAGTTCGGCCGCGCTGACGGGTCCGTGCTCCAGGACGGCAGCGAGCACCCGGTCACGGGTACGCTCGTCGGCATCAGCCACGGGAGCCGGCCCAGCCAAGGGCACAGCTGCAGCATTGGTCATGGAATACACAACACAATCATGTCGTAATTTAGTCCACGACTCCAGTAAGGGCAGGCTGACCTTGGCTCCTGCCGGAATGTGACCGCACGCTTCCCGTGGCACCCGGGAGTGCCGCCCGGCGCCGGAGGCGGGAGCCGCAGCAAGGACTGCACTGAATACTACATCCCGTAGAATACTGTGGTGCGATCCCCCAAGTCCCCTGTCCTGTCCATTAACGGGCTCATCAAGGACGTAGGCCCCCTGTCCAACCTGGACGGAAAGATGCTCCGGGTGGTGAGCGGCGTTTCACTCATCGCCGAGCGGGGGGAAGTGACCGCGTTGCTGGGCGCCAACGGTGCCGGCAAGACAACCACCCTCGAATGCGCCCAAGGCCTGCAGAAACGCAGCGGCGGCAGCATCTCGCTGCTCGGCCAGGACCCGGCGGCGGCCGGGGCCGCCCTTCGCGCCCGCGTCGGCGTCATGCTCCAGGATGGCGGGCTCCCGCCGTCGGCAAGGCCCCTGCCGCTGCTGCGGCACATCGCCGGCCTCTACGCCAACCCCTGGCCCCTGGAAGACCTGGTGGACAGGCTGGGCATCGATACCTTCAGCCGGACCGGCGTCCGCAGGCTTTCCGGCGGCCAAAAGCAGCGCCTTGCCCTGGCCGCCGCCCTGGTTGGCCGCCCCGAAGTACTGTTCCTCGACGAGCCAAGCGCCGGGCTGGATCCCCAGTCCCGCCAGCTGGTGTTCGACCTGATTGCCGAACTCCGCGACGGCGGCATGGGCATCATCCTCACGACCCACCTGATGGACGATGCCCAGCGCCTTGCCGATTACGTCTACATCATCGACGGCGGCCGCAACGTGGCAGAGGGAACGGTCCAGGAACTGCTGCAGCGCAGCCCGGAGGCGGACCCGGGCACCGAACACGTCCGGACCCTGGTCTTCGAGGCGCCGGCCGGCCTGGACGTGGCCGCCGTGCTGCCCGCCGGCGTCGACGTCTCCGAAGCACGCGCCGGGAGCTACACGGTGACCGGCACCCTGACACCGCGCCATCTGGCCGCCCTGGCGCAGTGGTGGGAAGCGAAAGGCATCATGCCGGCCTCGATGAGCCTTCAGGCGCGTAGCCTTGAAGACGTCTTTTTGGATATTTCGGGAAAGGACATCCGATGAGCGCCGCAGCACTGCAGGAGCACCAGCAGCCCGCTCCCCTGCTTCGCCGTGTGCTGCTGCAGGGCAAATACGAGGCGCTGACGATGCTCCGGAACGGTGAGCAGCTGATCCTTGCAGTGGTGCTTCCGCTCCTTGCCCTTGTTGGCCTGACGGTGACCCCGTTCTTGGACGGCATGGGCTCCAGCCGCGTGAACGTGGCGGTCCCCGGCATCCTTGCCCTCTGTGCGATGTCCACCGCCTTCACCGGCCAGGGCATCGCCACCGGGTTCGACCGCCGGTACGGCGTCCTGCGGTTCCTTTCCACCACGCCGCTCGGCCGCGGCGGCCTGATCGCCGGCAAGGTCCTTTCCGTCCTCGCCGTCCTCTGCCTGCAGGTGGTCGTGGTGGGCGTGGTGGCGCTGGCCCTGGGCTGGCAGCCGACGGCGGCCGGCTGGCTTCCCGGCCTGGGGTTGCTGGCGCTTGGCGCCGCAGCCTTCACGTCATTAGGGCTGCTGGTGGCCGGAACGGTGCGGCCGGAAGCGACCCTGGCCATCACCAACCTGCTGTGGATCCTTCTGGGCGCCATGGGCGGCATCGTCATCCCCGCCGAACGGCTGCCTGCCGCAGCCCAGGCCGTCATCCACTTCCTGCCCTCCGGCGCGCTCGGCGAATCCATGCGCGCCGCTTTCCTGGGCGGGGCCGTCAATGGCGGCGCCGCCCTCATCCTGCTGCTCTGGACCGTCATCGCCGGGGCCGCAGCCATCCGTTGGTTCAAGTGGAATTGAGAAAATCGTGACCACGGCTTCCCGCCTCCCCCAGCTCGCCAGCCGCCTGGCGTCCCGGCTGCCCCGCACCGTGGACGTCCGCGTCCGCCGCCTCGCTGTCGCGTCGCTGATCGGCCAGACACTCCTGGTGGTCACCGGCGGTGCCGTCCGGCTGACGGCGTCCGGACTTGGCTGCCCCACGTGGCCGCGCTGCACTTCCGATTCGCTGGTGAACACCCCGGAAATGGGCATCCACGGTTTCATCGAATTCGGGAACAGGCTACTGACGTTTGTCCTGGCCGCGGTTGCCGTGCTGTTGCTGGTTTACCTGTGGAACCTGCGGAAGGAACGCAAGGACCTCTTCCTGCTGGCCCTTGGCCTGCTGGCAAGCATCCCGGCGCAGGCCGTGATCGGCGGCATCACCGTGCTGACCAACCTCAACCCGTGGGTGGTGGGCCTGCACTTCCTGGTGTCCATGGCCCTGGTGGTGTTCTCCACCCTGCTGGTGAACCGCGCTTTCGGCCGGACCGGCCGTTTCCTGGCGGCCCGGCCGGCCGTGCTGCCCGCGGTCCTGCGCCCGGTGACGGCCGCCGTCGCCCTCTTCTCTGCCGCGGCCGTCATGCTCGGCGTGGTGGTGACCGGAGCCGGGCCGCACGCCGGCGACGCGGATGCGCCCCGCAACAACCTCGACTGGGACCTTGTGTCGCACATCCACGCCGTACCCGCCTACCTGGTGACTGCCGGCACGGTGGTGGCCCTCGTCCTGGTGGTGCGGCGGCGGATCACTGGCCCGTTCCGGACCGCCGTGCTGGCCCTCCTCGGAGTGACAGTCCTGCAGGCTGTCATCGGGTTCACGCAGTACTACAACGGCATTCCCGCGTTGCTGGTGGCGGCCCACATGCTCGGTGCCGCGCTGCTGATGGCTGCATCGACGAACGCCTGGGATATCGCCCGCTCAGGCACGGCCAAGTAGTTCAGGCAGCGCCACGAAGAAGGCGCCCCGGTCCGTCTGCGGACCGGGGCGCCTTTGCTTTATTCGCTGGCCTTGGCCCAGGTGCCCGGACTAGCCGGACGCCAATGCGCCGTCCTGCAGCCTGGACCCCAGCGCCGGGTCGAGGTCCGCTATGCCGTCCGGCGTCACTTCGAGGACCCGCGCCGTGGCAATGTCGTAGAACAGGCCCGTTGCCTGGACCTGCCCGCCGGCCAGGGCCGGCCCCGCGTGCGGATGGTTGTGGAGCTTGCCCAGCTGCACGGCCACATTGACCATCGCCAACTGGTCCACCGTGCTGTACCCGGCGGCCGCGGCCTGCCTCCCCACCGGGTGGCCAGCCAGCAGTTCGGCATGGCTTTGCCGGGCGTGCCCCAGCCAACGCCCGAACGCCGGGCCCAGGGAAGCGTGGTCCGCGCCGTCCGCCTCGGCGATCAACGCCTTCATGGCGCCACAGTTTGAATGCCCGCAGATCACCAGCGACTTCACGCCCAGGCCATTGACGGCGAAGGACAGGGCGGAATCGATCGAGGCGTCCTGGCCGTGGTTGCACGCCACGTTGCCGATGTTCCGCAGGGTGAGCAGATCGCCAGGACCACTGCTGGTAATCAGGTTGGGGTTGACGCGGGAGTCGACGCAGGCCACGAACAGGCTGTCCGGATTCTGCGCCTCGGCCAGGTCGTGTACCAGCGGACGCACCTGGTCCGCGAACCGGCGGTGATACTTGTTGATGCCCTGCAGCAGGGATTCCCTCCGCGGCGGCAGCGGCAATTCGCTGGCTTCCCCGCGCCGGGGTGAACAGTTTGCCGCTTCCCGGAACAGGGTGTTGCCGTGCTCTTCGAGATTCACGGTGCCGCCTGTGGCCTGGTGCTGGACCTGCCAGGCCAGCAGGGCTTCGCGGAACGAATGGTCCACATAGTCCGCATTCAGCTCGACGACGACGTCCGCGGCGGCGGGGATTGACTGCAGCGTCCCGGTCAGCCGCGGCAGGGCGAAGAAGCTGCAGGATCCGGCAACGGTCACCCGCCAAGGCGACGACGGAGCGGCGGGCGTGTGGGCCTGGATCGGGGCGCGAAGGACCCGCCACAGCACGCACGCGGCGGCCAGGGCGAGCCCGATCATGACGCCCTCCAGCAGGTTCAGGAAGACGACGCAGCCAAGGGTCACGGCGTAGATCAAGAGGTCACCGGTCCGCAGGCTGGTGCGGATATCGGCCACCTTGATCAGGCGGGCGCCGATGACCACCAACAGGCCGGCGAGGACCGCCAGCGGGATCAGCTGGATCAGTCCGGCGAAGAGCGCCGAGAAGGCAAGGACCCAGACGCCATGCAGCACGGCGGACGTCCGTGTGGCCGCGCCGGCCTCCACGTTGGTGGCGCTGCGGACGATCACACCCGTGACGGGCAGGCCGCCCAGTGATCCGGAGACGATGTTTGCGGCGCCTTGGCCGACGAGTTCCTTGTTGAGGTTGGTGCGCGGGCCGGTGTGCATTTTGTCCACTGCAACCGCGGAAAGGAGGGATTCGATGCTCGCGATCAGGGCCATGGTCAGGACTGCGAAGGCGAAGGCCCGCCAGTTTCCGTCGGGAAGCTGCGGCAGCGCGATCGCGTCGATTATCGACCCGTCGAGGGAGATCCGTTCCACCCCCGGGGCAAAGGCGACCGCCAGCGCGGTGCCGGCGGCAACTGCCGCCAGCGGGCCTGGCACCCGGCGGACAATGGCGGGAAGGAACCGCCAGCACAGCAGGATCACGATGACCGCCAGGCCCAGCAGGGCGGCATGCAGTTCCAGGTTGGTGATGGCGGCAGGCAGTCCTGCGAGGTTTTCAAGCGCGGAGCCCGCAGGCTGCGATCCCAGAAGGACGTGCAGCTGCTGCAGGATGATGGTGACGCCGATGCCGGCGAGCATGGCTTTGACCACCACGGGGGAAACGGCCAGGGCTGCCCGGCCGACGCGGCTGATGCCCAGCAGCAGCTGCACGACGCCGGCGGCTACCGTGATGGCGCACGTCACCTGCCAGCCGAATTCCTGGACCAGGCCGGCCACGACCACGGTCAGCCCGGCGGCGGGGCCACTCACCTGGAGCGGTGAGCCGCCAAGGCTGCCGGCCACGATGCCGCCGATGGCGGCTGCGATCAATCCCGCCATGATCGGGGCGCCGGACGCCGCCGCGATGCCAAGCGAGAGCGGGAGCGCGACGAGGAACACCACCAGGGACGCGGGGACGTCGGCGCCGAGATGGGAGGCAAACCCGGGGATTCCGGGTTTTTTCCGAAGCGGGTTACTGTTTCCGCCCGGTGGGCTGTGGCTGGGCGCGGGGACGGCTGTGGGGCGGGCTTCCATGGGCTGATTCCTTTGCTTGCGGGAAGGGTCCAGTCCACCGTAAGCAGCTGGTCATGTTCAATGACAGTTAACGTGACAGATATGACAAAGATGTCATATCGTTCGCCAAGGCAACGAAGCGCCGATTTGCTTTCACGCCTGCGGCCCCAACAAAGCTCAACAACAAAGACGGCGGCCCCCACCTTGAGGTGGGGGCCGCCGGAAGCTTGGTACGGCGGTTCAGCTAGCCGCCTGCCACCGCCCGGCCGATGAAGGGATCGACGGCAAGGGCGATGAAGAGCAGGGTCAGGTAGCTGATGGAGCCATGGAACACCTTCATGGCCCGCTTGTCGGAGATGTCCTCCCGCTGCGCGCGGGCATACAGGGCATGGGACTCATAAAGGAACCAGGCGCCCGCCAGGACCGCCGTGGCCGTGTAGACCCAACCGGCGCCGCCCGCGGGAATCAACAGCAGCGAGCAGGCAACCATGGCCCAGGCATAGAGGACAACCTGGACGGAAACCACCTTGGCGCCGGCGATGGCGCCAAGCATCGGGACATTGGCGTTGCGGTAGTCCTCGCCGTAGCGCATTGACAGCGGCCAGTAGTGCGGCGGTGTCCACAGGAAAATCACCATGAAGAGAATGACCGCCGGCCACTCCACCGAATTGGTCACCGCAGCCCAGGCAATCAGGACCGGAAAGCACCCTGCGGCGCCGCCCCACACAATGTTCTGTGCGGTACGGCGCTTCAGGATCATGGTGTAGACCACCACGTAGAAGAAGATGGCGCCCAGGCCGAGCCAGGCCGACAGCGGGTTGGCACCAAACCAGAGGATCACGATCGCCGCCGCACCCAGCAGCCATGAGAAGACCAGCGCTTCGCGGGGCGTGACTTCGCCCGTCACCAGCGGCCGGTTTTCGGTGCGGTGCATCAGCTTGTCGATATCCCGGTCGATGTAGCAGTTGAATGCCCCGGCACTTCCGGCGGCGAAGGCGCCCCCCACCAGGGTGGCAAGGATCAGGCCGATGGACGGGAAGCCCCGCTCGGCATAGATCATGGTGGGCAGGGTGCTCACCAGGAGCAGTTCGATCACGCGGGGCTTGGTGAGGGCGAGATACGCCTTTGCCTTGCGGGCAAACCCGGAGCCTGAGGCCCGGGATGCGTTTAGCGGCGTATCTGTTGTGCTCACGGTGGCAGTCACCCGTTCTGTGTGGCAGTTGAGGCTGGCTGTGCAGCTCCGGTCGTGCGGCCCCGCCCCGGGCATGGCACGACGAAAGGAAATTGCCATCTGCCTGCAGCTGCCGGGAAACTCCGGCGGCGTTGGTGCCCACCGGTGTCGGCCTCCAAATATCATACCGTGCCGGCACCCCCACCCGGGGCCCGCCGTATACGCAGTTGATCGCTCGCAGGCCCATTCGAGCAGATTAACTCAGCCTTCCGCCGGAGCCTTTCACAAAAGGGGAAATTGCGTCCAAAACGTGAGATTCGGGCCGCCCGGACTATGGATAAGAGCTAAGCTGTCACCAGATCAGCACGCAGCAAGAAAGCGGTGGAAAACGCGTTCCCATTCGCTGTTCGTGACTGAAAGCAAAGATCAACGTTTCGATGGTGAACGGCTGGTACACACCAAAGCGGCGCCACAGAGCGCGCCCTTAGCCGGATCCGGTGTACCACTGCCACCAGCACAGAGAGGGGCCCGGTTTTCGTGCCACATTTGGAAGAGCAAGAACTGTCATGGACCAGCCTGGACCAGCGCGCCGTGGATACTATCCGCGTGCTGGCAGCGGATGCCGTAGAGAAGGTGGGCAACGGCCACCCGGGTACGGCAATGAGCCTGGCCCCGGCCGCGTACCTTCTTTTCCAGAAGCTGATGCGCCACGATCCGCGTGATCCGCACTGGCTGGGCCGCGACCGCTTTATCCTTTCCCCCGGCCACACCTCCCTCACGCTCTACATCCAGCTGTTCCTTTCCGGCTATGGCCTGGAACTGAAGGACCTGGAGGCGCTGCGCACCTGGGGTTCACTCACCCCGGGGCACCCTGAGTACAAGCACACGGCCGGCGTGGAAATCACTACCGGCCCGCTGGGCCAGGGCCTGGCGTCCTCCGTGGGCTTTGCCTACTCCCAGCGCCGCCAGCGCGGCCTGTTTGACGCCGATGCTCCCGCGGGTGAATCGCCGTTCGACCACACCATCTGGGTTATCGCCTCCGACGGCGACCTCCAGGAAGGCGTCACCTCCGAGGCGTCCTCGCTGGCCGGCCACCAGGAGCTCGGCAACCTGGTAGTGATCTACGACGAGAACCACATTTCCATTGAGGACGACACGGACATCGCCTTCACCGAGGATGTCCTGAAGCGCTATGAGGCCTACGGCTGGCACACCCAGCGCGTGGACTGGACCCGCACGGGCGAATACAAGGAAGACGTCCAGGAGCTCTACTCGGCCCTGCTCGCCGCGAAGGCCGAAACCTCCAAGCCGTCCATCATCTCGCTGCGCACCATCATCGGCTACCCGGCACCCAAGAAGCAGAACACCGGCAAGATCCACGGCTCGGCCCTGGGCGCCGAGGAAGTCGCCGCACTCAAGGAAGTTCTGGGCTTCGACCCCGCCAAGTCCTTCGATGTGGACCAGGAAGTGCTCGAACACGCCCGCTCCGTGGTTGAACGCGGCGCTGCCGAACACAAGGAATGGGAAGAGTCGTTTAACGCCTGGCAGGCAGCCAACCCGGAAGGGGCAGCTCTGCTGCAGCGCATCGAAGCCCGCGAACTTCCCGAAGGCATCGACGACGCCCTGCCGGTGTTCCCCGCAGGCAAAGACGTTTCCACCCGCGCGGCTTCCGGCAAGGTCCTCAATGCGCTGGGTCCGGTCCTGCCCGAACTCTGGGGCGGCTCCGCCGACCTGGCAGAGTCCAACAACACCACCATCGAGGGCTCGCCGTCCTTCGTGCCGGCCTCCAAGCAGACCGACGCCTGGTCCGGCAACCCGTACGGCCGGGTGCTGCACTTCGGCATCCGCGAGCACGCTGCCGCGTCGATCGTCAACGGCATCAGCCTGGCAGGAAACACCCGGGCATTCTCGGGCACCTTCCTGATCTTCAGCGACTACCAGCGGCCCGCCATCCGCCTCGGCGCCCTGATGGGTGTGCCGTCCCTGTATGTCTGGACGCACGACTCCATCGGCTTGGGCGAGGACGGCCCCACCCACCAGCCGGTGGAACAGCTGGCCTCACTGCGCGCCATCGTGGGACTGGACGTGGTCCGCCCCGGCGACGCCAACGAGGTTGCCGCCGCCTGGAAGACCATGCTGGAAAACCACGCCAACCCGGCTGGCATTGTCCTGACCCGCCAGAACATCCCGACGTGGGAACGCGGTACGGGCGACGCCGAGGGCGACACCTTCGGTTCCACCGCCGGTGTTGCGAAGGGCGGCTACGTCCTGGCCGAGGCTTCGAAAGACGGTGCCACGGTACCTGCCGACGTGATCCTCATTGCCACCGGTTCCGAGGTCCAGCTGGCCGTCCAGGCCCGCGAAGCGCTGCAGGCCGACGGCATCGCCGCCCGCGTTGTCTCCATGCCGTGCGTCGAGTGGTTCAAGAAGCAGGATGCCGCCTACCGCGAATCCGTCCTGCCGGCCGCCGTCAAGGCTCGCGTCTCGGTGGAAGCCGGCCTGGCCCTGGGCTGGCGGGAATTCGTCGGCGACGCCGGCCGTTCCATCAGCCTCGAGCACTACGGCGCTTCCGCCGACTACAAGCGCCTTTTCCAGGAGTTCGGCATCACGGCAGAAGCAGTCGCCGCCGCCGCCAAGGACTCCCTCTCCAGCCTCCAGGGCTAAACCTCATCTTTTAGGAGATACAGAAATGACTACTCCCACCCAGCAGCTCTCCGACGCCGGAGTCTCCATCTGGCTCGACGACCTCTCCCGCAAGCGCCTGGAAACCGGCACCCTGCGCAAGCTCATCGAGGAAAAGAACGTGGTTGGCGTGACCACCAACCCGTCCATCTTCCACGCAGCCATCACCTCCGGCACTGACTACGACGCCACCATCGCAGCCCAGGCCGCGGCCGGCGCCAGCGTCGAGGAAACGATCTTCGAGATCACCACCACCGACGTCGCCGACGCCTGCGACCTCTTCGCCCCGGTGGCGGCAGCCACCAAGGGCGTCGACGGCCGCGTGTCCATCGAGGTCGACCCCCGCCTGGCCTGGGACACCGCAGGCACCATCGCCGAGGCCAAGCACCTCTACCAGCGGGTCAACAAGGACAACGTCCACATCAAGATCCCGGCAACCCTGGAGGGCCTCGAGGCCATCACCGCCACCCTGGCCGAGGGCATCAGCGTCAACGTAACGCTGATCTTCTCGCTGGAGCGCTACCGCGCGGTCATCAACGCCTTCCAGTCCGGCCTTGAGCAGGCCAAGGAGAACGGCCACGACCTCGCCAAGATCCACTCCGTGGCCTCGTTTTTCGTCTCCCGGGTGGACACCGAGATCGACAAGCGCCTGGACAACATCGGCACCGACGAAGCCAAGGCTTTGAAGGGGAAGGCCGGCGTTGCCAACGCCCGCCTGGCCTACCAGGTCTACGAGGAACTCTTCTCCACTGAGCGGTGGGCACTGCTCGCCGGGGCCGGGGCACTCCCCCAGCGCCCCCTGTGGGCCTCCACCGGCGTGAAGGACCCGGCCTACCCCGACACCCTCTACGTCACCGAACTCGTCGCTCCCGGCGTCGTCAACACCATGCCGGAGAAGACCCTGGACGCTACCTTCGACCACGGCGTGGTCACCGGTGACACCGTCACCGGCACGTACGCCGAGGCGAACGCCACCCTCGACGCCCTGGAAAAGCTCGGCATCTCCTACAACGATGTCGTCGCCCTGCTCGAAACCGAAGGCCTGGACAAGTTCGTGGCCAGCTGGAAGGAACTGCTGGCCGACGTCGAAGGTGCCCTCGCCTCTGCACGGAAGGCCTCCTAACACACAATGAGCACACTCAGCTTCGACGCCACCGGCGCTGCACAGCAAGCCCTGGACCAGCACCTTCCCGCCTTGGTGAATGACCGGATCGCCACCCGGATCTTCGCGAAGGACCACACCCTGTGGGGTCCTGATGCCGAGTCCGAGTCGGCCATCCGCCTCGGCTGGGTGGAGGCGGCCACCGTTTCACAACCCTTGGTCAAGGACATCCTGGAACTCCGCGACGCCCTGCGCGCCGAGGGCGTCACCCGGATCGTGCTTTGCGGCATGGGCGGATCCTCGCTGGCCCCCGAGGTCATCGCAGGCACGGCCGGCGTCGAGCTGACGGTGCTGGACAGTACGGACCCCGACCAGGTCCGTACTGCCCTCGAGGACCGGCTGGCCGAGACCGCAATCGTGGTCTCGTCCAAGTCCGGTTCCACCCTGGAAACCGACTCGCAGCGCCGCATCTTCGAGCAGGCCTTCACCGAGGCCGGCCTGGACGCCAAGAGCCGGATCATCATCGTGACCGATCCCGGTTCGCCGCTGGACAAGTCGTCCCGCGAAACCGGGTACCGCGCGGTGTTCAACGCCGATCCCAACGTCGGCGGACGCTACTCGGCGCTGACGGCGTTCGGCCTGGTGCCCTCAGGCCTGGCCGGAGTGGATATCCAGGCCTTCCTGGATGAGGCCGAGGAAGCCGCCGAGGTCCTCAATGACGACGCCCCCGAAAACATCGGCCTTGCCCTGGGCGCCGCCCTCGGCGGGACCAGCCCGCTGCGGAACAAGATCGTGATCGCCGAGGACGGCTCCGGCATCGTTGGCTTCGCCGACTGGGCCGAGCAGCTCATCGCTGAATCGACGGGCAAGCTGGGGACGGGCATCCTGCCGGTCGTCGCGGGACCCAACGCGCCCGAGGTAACCTCCGGCGCGCCCGACGTCCTGGTGGTGCGGCTGGTAGCCGCGGATGCCGACGTCGAACTCGGAGACAACCAGGTGGCCATCGCCGGAGGCCTCGCCACCCAGATGATGGTGTGGGAGTTCGCCACCGCCGTTGCGGGCCGGCTGCTGGGCATCAACCCCTTCGACCAGCCTGACGTGGAAGCCGCCAAGGTGGCTGCCCGGGGGCTGCTGGATGCCCAGCCGGAGCCGACCCCTGCCGCTTTCGTGGACGGTGCCATCGAGGTCCGGGGCGGCGACTGGCTCGGCGCCGCCACCACCGCCGCCGAAGCCGTCAAAGCACTCCTTGGGACGCTCGCTGCCGACAGCTACCTGAGCGTCCAGGCGTACTTCGACCGCCTGGCCTTTGCCGGCCTCGAAGGAATCCGTGACGAGCTCGCTGCGGCTTCCGGCCGGCCGGTGACCTTCGGCTGGGGCCCGCGCTTCCTGCACTCCACCGGGCAGTTCCACAAGGGCGGCCCCGCGATCGGCGTGTTCCTGCAGGTCACCGCTGCTGCGGCCGAGGACCTCGCGATCCCGGACCGGCCGTTCAGCTTCGGCGAGCTCATTGCCGCCCAGGCTGCAGGCGACGCCCAGGTCCTGGGCCAGCACGGCCGGCCCGTGCTGCGCCTCCACCTCACCGACCGTGCCGCCGGTGTGACGCAGCTGCAGGACCTTGTCGCTGCGCTGTCCACCCGCGCATCCGCAACCGAGAGCTAAGGCGCAGAAGCAACCATGCCAGAAACTGAATACGGCAGGAAGGGCGCGGGCCGCGGGCGTAATCCGTTGCGCGACCCGCGTGACCGCCGTTTGAACCGGATCGCCGGTCCGTCGTCGCTTGTCCTCTTCGGGGTGACGGGCGACCTTGCCCGGAAGAAGCTCATGCCCGCGGTGTATGACCTCGCCAACCGCGGGCTGTTGCCGCCCAGCTTTGCGCTGGTGGGATTCGCCCGCCGTGAGTGGGACAAGGAGGATTTCGCCGCCGAGGTGAAGGCCTCCGTGCAGGAGCACGCGCGCACACCGTTCGATGAGGCGGTCTGGAACCAGCTGTCCGAGGGCATCCGGTTTGTCCAGGGCGAGTTCGACGACGACGCCGCCTTCGAGCGCCTCGGCGAGACGATCAAGGAGCTCGACGACGTCCGCGGCACCCGCGGGAACCACGCGTTCTACCTGTCGATCCCGCCCAAGGCGTTTGAACAGGTGTGCCGGCAGCTCTCCAAGCACGGCCTGGCGCAGGCTGACGGGGACAAGTGGCGGCGGGTGGTGATCGAGAAGCCGTTCGGCCATGACCTGGAATCGGCGCGGCAGCTTAACGACATTGTCGAGTCCGTCTTCCCGCCGGACGCCGTATTCCGGATCGATCACTACTTGGGCAAGGAGACGGTCCAGAACATCCTGGCACTGCGTTTCGCGAACCAGCTGTTCGAACCGCTGTGGAACGCCAATTACGTGGACCATGTCCAGATCACCATGGCCGAGGACATCGGCACCGGTGGCCGCGCCGGGTATTACGACGGCGTGGGTGCGGCCCGCGACGTCATCCAGAACCACCTGCTCCAGTTGCTTGCACTGACGGCAATGGAAGAACCGATCTCCTTCAACGCCGATGACCTGCGGGCGGAAAAGGAAAAGGTCCTCGCCGCGGTCAAACTCCCGGAAGATCTCTCCACGCACTCCGCGCGCGGCCAGTTCACTGGTGGCTGGCAGGGCGGCGAGCAGGTCCAGGGCTACCTGGAGGAGGAAGGCATCCCCGCGGACTCCACCACGGAGACCTACGCGGCGATCCGGGTGGACATCCACACCCGCCGCTGGTCCGGGGTTCCGTTCTACCTGCGTGCGGGCAAGCGCCTGGGCCGCCGCGTCACCGAAATCGCCGTGGTCTTCAAACGCGCGCCGAACCTGCTCTTCCGCGACCATGGCGAGGACGACTTCGGCCAGAACGCCGTGGTGATCCGGGTCCAGCCGGACGAGGGCGTGACCATTCGGTTCGGCTCCAAGGTCCCCGGCACCCAGATGGAAGTCCGCGATGTGACCATGGACTTCGGCTACGGGCACTCGTTCACCGAATCGAGCCCCGAAGCGTACGAGCGGCTGATCCTGGACGTCCTGCTCGGTGAGCCGCCGCTGTTCCCGCGGCATCAGGAAGTGGAACTGTCCTGGAAGATCCTTGACCCGTTCGAGGAGTACTGGGCCACCCTGGCCGAACAGCCCGAACCCTACGCCCCCGGCTCCTGGGGCCCGGCCAGCGCCGATGAGCTGCTGGCCCGCGACGGACGAACCTGGAGAAGGCCATGATCGTAAACCTGCCCGATACCACCACCTCGAAGGTATCCAAGAAACTCATGTCCCTGCGCGAGCAGGGCGGGGTGATCGCCCTGGGCCGGGTCCTGACCCTCGTGGTGGTAACCAAGTCCGGGCTTGAGGAAGAGGCCATCGAGGCCGCGAATGACGCCAGCCGGGAACACCCCTGCCGGATCATCGTCCTGGCCGACGCCGGAAAGGACGCCGAGGACCGGCTCGACGCGCAGATCCGCGTGGGCGGGGATGCCGGCGCGTCCGAGGTCATCGTGCTCCGGGGCTACGGCCAGCTCGCGCACGAGTCCGAATCCCTGGTGGCCGCCCTGCTGCTCCCGGATGCCCCGATCGTGGCCTGGTGGCCGCATGGGGCACCGGAAAACGCGTGCGAGACCTCCATCGGCGCGATCGCGCACCGCAGGATCACGGACTCTGCCAACGAACCGGACCCGCAGGCAGCACTGGAACGGATCCACCACACCTACAAAGCCGGTGACACCGATCTCGCCTGGACCCGGCTGACCAACTGGCGGATCCAGCTGGCCGCGGCACTGGACGAAGTCGATTCCTCCCCCGTCACCGCGGTCGCGGTCGAAGGCGCTTCGGACTCACCGTCCACCATCCTGCTCGCGGCATGGCTCACGCTCACCCTGGACGCGCCCGTGACCATCGTCGCGGACCCGGCCGGCACCGGGATCCGCCGCGTCCGCCTCAGCCGGCCCGGCGGCGACGTGCAGCTCTTCCGCCCTGGACTCTCGGTCGCCGAACTCACCCAGCCCGGCCAGCCGGCCCAACGGATCACCCTCCCCCGACGCAGCCTCCGCGACTGCCTCGCCGAGGAGCTGCGCCGTCTGGACCCGGACGAAGTGTTTGGCGAAGTGATTACTATTGGACTGCCACGTACCAATCTAAGGAGCGTCCGACCCAGTGAGCGTTGACCCCAGAGTAAGCATCCATCCTGATTCGTCTGTCCTCATGGCCGCCATCGCGGCCCGCCTGATCACCAAGCTCGTTGATGTGCAGGACAAGTACGGCGAAGCCACAGTGGTGCTCACCGGGGGGACCGTGGGGATCGGTACGCTGAAGGCAGTTGCCGATTCCCCGGCGGCGCCCGCCGTCGACTGGTCCAAGGTCAACTTCTGGTGGGGTGACGAACGCTTCGTTGGTACTGCGGACCCGGACCGGAACACCAAGCAGGCGTACGATGCCCTGCTCTCGCACATTCCGGTGGACCCGGAACGGGTCCACTCCCCGGGTTCCGCGGACGAGTTCGGCACCGCCGAGGAGGCAGCCGAAGACTATGCGCGGCAACTCAGGGACGCTGCAGCGGCCGAACATGCAGCCGACATGTCCGATGACCGCCCGGAGGAGCCGTCAACGCTGCCACGCCTCGACGTAGTGCTCCTGGGCGTCGGCCCTGATGCCCACATCGCATCCCTGTTTCCTGAGCAAGCCGGCATCAGGGAAAAGAACCTCACAGTGGTGGGCGTCCGCAACTCGCCCAAGCCGCCGCCGCTGCGCATTTCACTGACGCTCCCAGCCATTAATACGGCGTCGGAGGTCTGGATGGTGGTGGCCGGAGAGGACAAAGCCGGGGCGGTTGGACTTGCCCTTGCCGGCGCCAACCCTGTCCAGGTGCCTGCCGCCGGGCCGCGCGGCACGTCCCGTACCCTGTGGCTGATCGACGAGAACGCCGCCTCACGTGTCCCGCAGCAGCTCGTCCGAAAGGACGCCGCGGGCGCGTAGCTTTTCCAGCGCTCCGGCCAGGACGTCTTCCGCGTCCCGGTCGGAGCGCCGCTCTTTAACGTATTCCAGGTGGCTCTTGTATCCGTCGTCGAACGGATCAGCCAGGGCGGCCGCCTGCCCGTCACGGGAGGCCGGAGCACCACAGCGGCGGCAGTCCCAGGTCACGGGAATCTGCTCCTCGGGGAGCTTGAGGAAGACTGGCTGGGTCTCGTGTCCCTTCGCACACCAGTAGGACACCCGGATGCGCGGGAGGGGCTGGGCGGAAGAATCGGTGGACTGCAGGCTCGATCCGGACCCTGCCGTCACCCCGGCGCGGGTCCCCCGAAAGCCCGATGCTGGATGGACCATGACATCTCCTGCCTCGAAGCGGACGGCCGGTTTCGGCAGCTTAAAGCAACTGTGGCTGCCGGATAAACCGACAGCCACAGTTTAGATGCCCGCTCCGGGCAGCGGGAGGGCCTCAGGACCCTAGTCAGCGGGACCCTTAGGAGTCGCCACCGCCGCTGAACCGCATGATCAGGCCGAGGGCAATAATCACCACGCCCCACGTAACGCCCAGGACGATGGTGAATCGGTTGAGGTTTCGTTCGGCTACCCCGGAGGAGCTCAGGCCCGAGCTCATGCCGCCGCCGAACATGTCGGAAAGCCCGCCGCCGCGACCCTTGTGCAGGAGGATCAGCAGCGTCAGCAGGAGGCTGGTGATGCCCAGGAGGATCTGCAGGATGACATGAAGAACGTCCACGACGGCCTTTCGGAAGATGGGATGGCGGGAGTTTGTACTGGTTCCGGACTAGTCCGTGACCAGGTGGCTCTCGAACCTGACAATATTAGCAAACTCGGCAGGATCGAGGCTGGCGCCGCCCACCAGGACACCGTCCACGTCGCGCTCCTGCAGGATGGCGGCGGCGTTGTTGGCCTTGACGGAACCGCCGTACAGCAGACGGGTCTTGGCGGCGACGTCCGCACCGAAGAGGCTTCCGAGCTCCGCGCGGATGGCGGCGCACATCTCCTGCGCATCCTCGGGGCCTGCGACCTCGCCGGTGCCAATTGCCCAGACGGGCTCGTAGGCGACCACAAGTTCGGCGGCCTGGTCATCGGTGAGGCCTGCAACTCCGGCGCGGAGCTGCTGGAGCGTGTGCTCAACATGGGTTCCCGCCTGGCGGATTTCCAGGCCCTCCCCGACGCACAAGACTGGAGTGACCCCATGCTTGAAGGCCGCCTTGACCTTGGCGTTCAGGACGTCGTCGGACTCGTTGTGGATGGTACGGCGTTCGCTGTGGCCCACCAGGACGTAGGTGCAGCCAAGCTTGGCGAGGAACTGGCCGGAAATGTCGCCGGTGTAGGCTCCGGAGTCGAACTGGGAAAGGTCCTGGCCGCCGTAGGCGACCTGCAGGTCATCGCCCTGGACCAGCGTCTGGACGCCGCGGAGGTCCGTGAACGGCGGGAAGACGGCGACCTCAACACGGCTGTAGTCGTGCTTGGCATCGGAGAGGGTCCAGGCCAGCTTCTGCAGGAGCGTGATGCCCTGCACGTGGTCCATGTTCATTTTCCAGTTGCCCGCGATGAAGGGCTTGCGGTCGAAGGCGCCGTTCGTTGACGTAGTCACGTGATCTCCAAAAAAGTCTTGATATGTGTGCGGCCGGCAGGCTGCCGCGGGCAACCTGCCGGCCGAAGGACTGTCCAGTCCGATACTGCTGTGGCAGTTCTGCTACCGGTCCAAAACGCTGAGACCGGGAAGCTCCTTGCCTTCGAGGTATTCCAGGCTTGCACCGCCACCAGTGGAAATATGGCCGAACTGGTCGTCTGCGAATCCCAGCGTACGCACTGCAGCCGCGGAGTCGCCGCCGCCCACAACGGTGAATGCGTCGGTTTCCGTCAGCGCCTGCGCGATGGCGCGGGTGCCAGCGGAGAACGCCTCGAATTCGAACACGCCCATGGGGCCGTTCCAGAAGACTGTGCGGGCTCCCTTGATGCGCTCCGCGAACGCGGCTGCGGTGTCGGGTCCGATATCCAGGCCGATGCCGTTGGCACCGAAGCTGCTGCTTTCGATGGCCTCAGCCGGCACCGTTTCGTGCGCCGCGTCGGCAGCAAACTTCTCTGCCACCACGACGTCCGTTGGAACGACGAACTCGGTGCCCGCATCAGCGGCCCGCTTGAGGTAGTCCTGGACCACGGGGATCTGGTCTGCCTCAAGGAGGCTGGAGCCAACCTTGTGGCCGGCCGCTGCCAGGAAGGTGAACAGCATGCCGCCGCCCACCAGGATGGTGTCGGCCTTGCCGAGCAGGTTGTCGATGACCGCAAGCTTGTCGGAGACCTTGGAACCGCCGAGCACCACAACGTAGGGACGCTGGGTGTCGGTGGTCAGCTTCCGAAGGACGTCCACCTCCGTGTGGACCAGGTCGCCCTGGTACGACGGCAACCGGGTGGCGACGTCGTAGACGCTGGCGTGCTTGCGGTGGACGGCGCCGAAGGCATCGTCCACGTAGGCGCCATTGTCGCCGGTGAGTGCCACGAGCTCGTCGGCGAAGGCGCCGCGTTCGGCGTCGTCCTTGCTGGTCTCGCGGGAATCGAAGCGTACATTCTCCAGGACCAGCGCTTCGCCGTCCTGCAGGGCGGCAGCAGCCTCCTTGGCGGCTTCACCAACGGTGTCCGCTGCCAGGGTGACCTTGAAGTCCGCCAGCTCGGCGAGGCGGGCCACAGCGGGTCGAAGGGAATACTTGTCCTCCGGGGCGCCCTTGGGGCGTCCGAGGTGGGCTGTTACCAGCACGCGGGCACCGGCGTCCGTGAGCTTTGACAGCACTGGAAGTGAGGCCTTGATGCGGCCGTCGTCAGTGACTGTAGAGCCGTCGAGCGGCACATTCAGGTCACTTCGAACCAGAATGTACCGCCCGCGGACACCTTCAGCGATCAGTTCGTTGAGGGTGTGAGATGTCATGTGTCTAACCCTAGCCCAGCTTGGATGCCACAAGCTCCGTGAGGTCGACGAGGCGGTTGGAGTAGCCCCATTCGTTGTCATACCAGGAAACAACCTTGACCTGGTTGCCAATGACCTTGGTCAGGCCGGCGTCGAAAATCGAGGACGCGGGGTCGCCAACGATGTCGGAGGAGACGATGGGCTCGTCCGTGTAGGTCAGGAAACCCTGCAGTTCCTCGGACTCCGAGGCGCGCTTGAGGGCGGCGTTGACTTCCTCCACGGTGGTCTCGCGGGAGACGGTGACGGTGAGGTCGGTGGCGGAGCCGGTGGGCACGGGGACGCGGATGGCGTAACCGTCCAGCTTGCCCTTGAGCTCGGGGAGGACAAGGCCGATTGCCTTGGCGGCGCCGGTGGAGGTGGGGACCATGTTGATGGCCGCAGCACGTGCACGGCGCAGGTCCTTGTGCGGGCCGTCCTGCAGGTTCTGGTCCGCGGTGTAGGCGTGCACGGTGGTCATGAGTCCACGCTCAATGCCGAATTCGTCGTTGACCACCTTGGCCAGCGGGCCGAGGCAGTTGGTGGTGCAGGAGGCGTTGGAGATGATGTTGTGCGTGGCGTTGTCGTAGAGCTTGTCGTTGACGCCCATCACAATGGTGATGTCTTCGTCCGAGGCGGGAGCTGAGATCAGGACCTTCTTGGCGCCTGCATCGATGTGCTTCTGGGCGTCTGCTGCCTTGGTGAAGAACCCGGTGGATTCGATCACGATGTCCACGCCCAGTTCGCCCCAGGGAAGCTTGGCGGGATCGCGTTCGGCCAGGACCTTGACGACGTTGCCGTTGACGACGATGTTGCCGTCCTTGACCTCGATGGTCTCCTTCAGGCGTCCGCCGACGGAGTCGTACTTGAACAGGTGGGCCAGGGCTTCGGGGCTGGTGAGGTCGTTGACGGCAACGATCTCCAGGTCCGCGCCTTGTGCAAGTGCTGCGCGGAAGTAGTTGCGGCCAATGCGGCCGAAGCCGTTGATACCAATACGGGTCGTCACTTTTACAGTCTCCTTGGTGCTTTGAGAAGCACTACTAGTTGAGCGGGCGTTCAAGCCAACTAACAGATCCCGCACGCCATTGGGCAGAGATGATTAACACGGAGGGCGACCAGCCTCATTGCTGAAGGCTAACCGCCTTCCGTGACCCATCTTACGTTTAACTGGGTCCGCCCCCGCAAGTGCGGGGCGGACCATCCACATCCCGGCCGGTTTAACCAGAATGTGAAGTTTGTTACATCGATGTATAACGCAGCTCACTACGGGAGGGTGATGAGTCCCGTGGCGTTGGCGCGTGCAGCTTCGAAGCGCTGGGCGACGTCGGCCCAGTTGACGATGTTCCAGAATGCCTTGACGTAGTCGGCCTTGACGTTGACGTAGTCCAGGTAGAAGGCGTGCTCCCACATGTCCAGCATCAGCAGCGGCGTGGTGCCCAAGGCAACGTTCCCCTGCTGGTCGTACAGCTGCTCGATGACCAGGTTTCCACCGATGGGTTCGTAGGCCAGGAAGCCCCAGCCCGAGCCCTGCAGGCCCAGTGCCGCGGCGCTGAACTGGGCGCGGAACGCATCGAAGGAACCGAACGCGTCGTCGATGGCAGCTGCCAGCTCGCCTTCGGGCTTGTCGCCGCCGTCCGGGGACAGGTTGTTCCAGAAGACCGAGTGGTTGATGTGGCCGCCGGTGTGGAACGCGAGGTCCTTGGAGAGACGGTTGATGTTGGCGAAGTCGCCCTTTTCCCGTGCTTCGGCAAGCTGGGCCAGTGCGTTGTTGGCGCCGGTGACATAGGCTGCGTGGTGCTTGCTGTGGTGCAGCTCCATGATCCGCGCAGAGATGTGCGGCTCAAGGGCGGCGTAGTCGTACTTGAGTTCGGGCAATACGTACTCAGTCACAAAATCCTCCAATATCGTGGACACGCGGTCCGGTTGGTGACTCTCGGATTGTGCATCCGGGCGTCTGGCGCCCGGAATCTTTTTGATTCTATGGGGCGCTTACTCGTCCAGCATTTCCGGCGTCACATTGGCGTCGGTTCCGGGAATGCCCAGGTCAAGGGCGCGTTTGTCCGCCATGGCCAGGAGCCGGCGGATCCGGCCGGCAATCGCGTCCTTGGTCATCACGGGGTCGGCCAGCCGGCCCAGTTCGTCCAGGCTCGCCTGTTTGTGCGCCACCCGCAGTTCCCCGGCGTATTTCAGGTGGTCCGGAACGTCGTCGCCGAGGATCTCCAGGGCCCGGTCCACCCGGGCGCCTGCGGCCACCGCGGCCTGCGCGGAACGGCGCAGGTTGGCGTCGTCGAAGTTGGCGAGCCGGTTGGCCGTGGCACGGACTTCCTTGCGCATGCGGCGTTCTTCCCAGACCATCAACGCGTCGTGGGCGCCCATCCTGGTCAGCAGCGCCGCGATGGTGTCGCCGTCGCGGATGACCACGCGGTCCACTCCCCTGACCTCACGCGCCTTGGCTTGGATGTCCAGGCGGCGGGCCGCCCCGACCAGGGCGAGGGCCGATTCGGGCCCCGGGCAGGTGACCTCCAGCGAGGACGACCGTCCCGGTTCCGTCAGTGAGCCGTGGGCCAGGAACGCCCCGCGCCATACGGCTTCGGCATCGGCCGCGGAGCCGTTGACGACGGCGGACGGCAGCCCCCGCACCGGGCGGCCCCGGCCGTCCAGCAGGCCGGTCTGCCGGGCCAGTGCTTCGCCGTCGCGGACCACGCGGACCACGTAGCGGCTGGCGCGGCGCAGTCCACCGGCCGAGACCACGATGATTTCGCTCTGGTGTCCGTAGACTTCGGCGATGGCGGCGCGGAGCCGGCGGGCCGTGGACGCCAGGTCCACTTCCGCTTCGATGACGATCCGGCCGGAAATGATGTGCAGTCCCCCGGCGAACCGGAGCATGGCGGAGACTTCCGCCTTGCGCACTGATGACTTCTTGATGTCCAGACGGGACAGTTCTTCTTTGACTGATGCTGTCAGTGCCATGGCACCTTCCTAACTGTTCCCAAAAATGTCCTGGTACGCCGTGGCCAGCCGCAGTGGCTCGTGGACTGGGCGGCGTCCCGACGCCCCTACTTTACCCAAGACCACCTCCGCTCCAATCATGGCGGCGGCCTTCTCGAACTCCTGCCGGTCGGGTACTGAAGCGGGATCGGCGAGGACCACGTCCACGCTGAACTCCGGAGCGTAGCGCCGGAGGACGTGGAGATGGTCGGCGGCGCTCATGCCCGACGTTTCTTTGGTATCGGTGGCAAGGTTCATGGTCAGGCAGCGCTTGGCCGGCGTGCTGCACAGTGCCTGGCGCATCTCGGGCAGCAGCAGGTGCGGCAGGACCGAGGTGTACCAGGACCCCGGGCCCAGGACCACCCAGTCCGCCAGCTCGATCGCCGTCAGGGCCTCCGTGCAGGCCGGCGCCGATTTCGGCAGGAGCCGCACTTCTTCGAGCGACCCGGCGACGGCGCAGCGCGCTTGCCCGTGGATGGTCTCCAGCCCCGTTCCGCCGCCGGGGGTGGTGACGCGGACGTCGCCTTCGATCGTGAGCGGGACGGTGGACATGGGCAGCACCTGGCCACGGGCGCCCAGCAGCGCACCGGCCCACTTAAGTCCGGCGACGGCGTCGCCCAGCAGTTCCCACAGGGTGACGATCAGCAGGTTGCCCATGGCGTGTTCATCGAGGGAACCGCCCGGGCCTTTGCCGGCGCGGAACCGGTGCTGCATGACGTCGCGCCAGGTGCGGCCCCAGTCGGTGTCGTCGCACAGGGCGGACAGGGCCATGCGGAGGTCGCCGGGCGGGAGCACGCCGTACTCCTCGCGCAGGCGCCCGGACGAGCCGCCGTCGTCCGCCACGGTGACAATTGCGGTGAGCTCGGAGGTGAGCAGGCGCAGGGCCGACAGGGAGGCCGCGAGGCCGTGTCCGCCGCCCAGTGCTACAACGTTGGGGCCCTTGTCCTGGCCGGGAGCCGTTCCGCCGGCCGGTGGCACCAGGGGCAGGGCGCCGGTGAAAAGGGCCATTATTCGCGGCCCAGATCCCGGTGCGCGGTGGTCACGGTGACGCGCGGGTACTGGGCGAGCTTCTTGGAAAGCTCGACGGCGACCGCGACGGAGCGGTGCTTGCCGCCGGTGCAGCCAACGGCGATGGTGGCGTAGTGCTTGTTTTCCCGCCGGTACCCCTCCAACACGGGCTCCAGCGCAAGGACATAGCGGTCCACGAAGTTCTTGACCCCCTCTGCCTCAAGCACGTAGTCGCTGACGTCCTTGTCCAGGCCGGTCAGCGGGCGCAGCTGGGGCACCCAGTGCGGGTTGGGGATGAACCGCACGTCGGCCACGTAGTTTGCGTCCACCGGCAGGCCGTACTTGAAGCCGAAGCTCATGACGTTCAGACGCAGGGCCACGGGACCGGTTTCGCTGAACAGCTCCGTAATGGCCGTGGCGAGTCCGTGGACGTTGTAATTGGAGGTGTCGAGCACGACGTCGGAGCTGTCGCGCAGTTCCTGCAGCAGCTCGCGTTCCGCGGCGATGCCGTCCAGGATCCGTCCGCCGCCTTGGAGCGGGTGGGGCCGGCGGCCCTGTTCGAAGCGCCGGACCAGGACGTTGTCGCTGGCGTCGAGGAACAGCACCCGGAAGGTGACCCCGCTGGCGGCGAGTGCGCCCAGCGCGGCACGGATGTCGGCGAAAAGGCCCTTGCTGCGGACGTCGATGACCACCGCGAGCCGGGGAATGGACTGGGGAGCGTGCGAGACGAGTTCTGCCAGGGTGCCAAGCATCTGCGGCGGCAGGTTCTCCACGACATACCAGCCGTGGTCCTCCAACGCGTCGGCGGCGGTGCTCCGCCCGGCGCCGGACATTCCGGTGACCACCAGCAGCTCCGCTTCGAGCGGCTTGACTGTCTCCAGCCCGTCCTGCCCGTCCTCGGATCCCGCCGTCGTGTCTGCCATGAAGTCCGCCCCGTTTCGTTGTTGTGCCAGGGGCGGCCGCGATGGCGCCGCCCCGTCACTTACCCTAGCTAAGTTTCAATGATTTCGCCGGTGGCCATGTTGATCGCCGGGACGGACACGGCCTCGGCAGTGCCGGCGGCGAAGTGGTTCACGATGGCGCCGGCCAGGGCAGGTCCGATCCCCTTGGCTTCGGAGAGCTCTTCCACGGTGGCGGCCTTTACGCCCTTGACCGAGCCGAAGTGCGCCAGGAGGGCCTTCCGCTTGGACGCGCCCAGGCCCGGGACGGCATCGAGCGCAGAGACGGTCATGGCCTTGCCGCGCTTTTGCCGGTGGAAGGTGATGGCGAAGCGGTGGGCCTCGTCACGGATCCTCTGCAGCAGGTACAGGCCCTGGGAAGTTCGGGGCAGGATCACCGGAAAATCGCTGTCCGGCAGCCATACTTCTTCCAGCCGCTTGGCCAGGCCCACCACGTAAACGTCATCGATGCCCAGCTCGGCCAGGGCGCGCGCTGCCGCGTTCACCTGCGGCTGGCCGCCGTCCACCACCACCAGGTTCGGCGGGTAGGCGAACTTGGCTTTGGGCGCCGGCGTGGTGGTGTCCAGCACTGCGTCTCCGGCGACAAGGTCTTTGCCATCCCCGGCAAGGAGGGACTCATCCACCTGCGCGGACTTGTCCTGCAGGTAATGGCGGAAACGCCGGGTCAGGACGTCATGCATGGCCGCGGTGTCGTCGGAGGCGGCAGGGCCGGTGATGGAGAACTTGCGGTAATCGGACTTCTTGGGCAGGCCGTCCTCCACCACCACCATGGAGGCCACCACGTTGGTGCCCTGGACGTGGGAAACGTCGAAGCATTCGATCCGGAGCAGCGGCACGGGCAGGTCAAGGGCTTCCTGCAGTTCCTGGAGCGCCTGGGACCTGACCGTGATGTCACCGGCACGCCGGGTCTTGTGGAGCTTGAGCGCGTGCTCGGCATTTTCGCGCACGGTGGACATCAGCGCCGCCTTGTCCCCGCGCTGCGGGACGCGGATGTCCACTTTGGCCCCGCGGATGCCGCCAAGCCAGGTGGCGAGGTCCTCCGCGTTGCTGGGCGCGACGGGGACCAGGACCTCGCGCGGCAGCCTGCCGTGGGTCTCGCCGTCTTCGCCGTAGACCTGCTGGAGCAGGTGCTCCACGAGGTCCGGGGTGGTGAAGTCCTCCACCTTTTCCACCACCCAGCCGCGCTGCCCGCGGATCCGGCCGCCCCGGACGTGGAACACCTGGACGGCGGCTTCGAGCTCGTCCTCGTGCAGGGCGAAGACGTCGGCGTCGGTGTCTTCGGACAGCACCACGGCGTTGCGTTCGAAGACTTTCCGCAGGGCTGCGATGTCGTCACGCAGCCGCGCGGCGTGCTCGTAGTCCAGTTTCGCCACGGCGTCGGCCATCTGCTTTTCCAGCTTGTTGATGAACCGTTTTGCTTCGCCGCCCATGAAAGCGCAGAAGTCGTCGGCCAGCGCCCTGTGGTCGTCCGGCGAAATCCGGCCCACGCAGGGTGCGGAGCATTTGTCGATGTAGCCCAGCAGGCACGGCCGGCCGCTGGCTTCGGCCCGTTTGAACACGCCGGCACTGCAGCTGCGCACAGGGAAGACGCGCAGCAGGGTGTCCATGGTTTCGCGGATGGCGCCCGCGGTATAGGGGCCGAAGTAGCGGGTTCCCTTCCGCTTGTCCCCGCGCATGACCTGCACCCTGGGGTATTTTTCGCCCATGGTGACGGCGAGGTAGGGGTAGGTCTTGTCGTCCCGGAACACGACGTTGAACCGGGGCTTGAATTCCTTGATCCAGGTGTACTCGAGCTGCAGCGATTCCAGTTCGCTGCCCACCACGGTCCACTCGACGCTGCTGGCGGCGTGGACCATGGCGTAGGTCTTCGGCAACAGGCCCGCCGGGTTGGCAAAGTATGAGTTCAGGCGGGACCGGAGGCTCTTCGCCTTTCCCACGTAAATGACCCGGCCGTGCGGGTCACGGAACCGGTAGACGCCCGGGTTGGTGGGGATTTCACCGGTTTTGGGCCGGTAACTTGCTGGATTTGCCACCTATCAAGTCTACTAAGGCGCGCCGGGCATCTGTGCCAGCCCGGCTACTCGGCGGACTTGCTCTGGTTGTAGCTGGTGGAACGCTCCTGGCCGCTCAGGGCAGCAATCGCGTCCATGATCCGGTCCGTGACTTCACGGCGCGCTGGCAGGGAATGGTCCGGGCCGGTCTTATCGAAGTACAGCGGCTCCCCCACTTTCATCGTGAAATGCTGTGGCCTGACACCCTTCTCGCCTGCCCGCTGCAGTTTCTCGGTACCGATGAGGCCCACCGGAATGACCGGAGCCCCGGTGGTCAGCGCGAGCCAGCCGACGCCGGTGCGTCCGCGGTACAGGATGCCGTCGCGGGAGCGGGTGCCTTCGGGGTAGATGCCGATGCCGCGGCCGGACTCAAGGATGTCCAGGAGTGTCTTGAGCGCCTGGACGCTGGCCGCCTGTTCGCCCCGCTCCACCGGGATGGAGCCCACGGATTCGAAGAAGGCCTTCATGACCTTGCCCTTGACGCCTCCGGTGGTGAAGTACTCGGCCTTGGCGAAGAACGCGACGGGCCGTGGCATCAGCGCCTGCACGATCACGCTGTCAAAGAATGACAGGTGGTTGGGGGCCACAATGAAGGGGCCGTCGGAGGGTACATTTTCCAGGCCGACGACGGTGGGCCGGCAGGTGCCGGAGATCAGGTTCCGCGTGGTCCAGCGGACGGCATCAAACATTTCCATCGTTGCTCACCCCGCTCATGGCCGCGGCATGGATGGCTTGCAGCCGGTCGATGACCGTGACCAGTTCCTGGCCCGTGCTGACGACGGCGACGGACCCGGCCTCTTCAAGTTCGCCGTCAGGCGCAAATCCCCAGGCCACGCCAATGCAGTCCAGGCCATTGGCGATCGCCCCCGAAACATCCTGGGCCCGGTCCCCCACCATGATGGCATGTTGGGTCTCCAGATCCCGGAGGGCGGCGGCAATGATCTGGGTCTTACCGAGCGGAACGCCGTCCACGGCGGCTTCGTCGTCGGCGGACCCGTGGATGCCATGGAAGAAGCCGTCGATGCCGTGGTGGGCCAGCACGGTGCGGGCCAGGCGCTGCGGCTTCTGGGTGGCCACGGCCACGGGCCGTCCGGCCGCTGCGAAGGATTCGAGGATTCCCTGGATTCCCGGGTACAGCCGGCTCTGCGCGATTCCGGTGGACACGTAATGTTCCCGGTACCGGCGGACCACCTCTTCGAGGCGGTCCGCCGGCACCTTCGCCACATTGAGCAGTGAGTCGCTCAGTTTGGGGCCGATCATCGCATCCAGCAGGTCCTGGGTGGGAACCGGGAGCCCCAGCGCGCGGAGGGCCGATGCAATGCCTTCTGTTATTCCACCGGCCGGGTCGACAAGAGTGCCGTCCAGGTCAAAGATCACGGGCACTGTTGTTGAAGTCACCGGGTTAGTTTCTCACGACAGCGCGAGTGCCTGAAACTCGCATTCCCGTACAGGAATATTTCCGGACGGATTCCGCTGCTGGTCAGCCCAGTATTTCGGCCAGGAACTTCCCCGTGTGGCTGGTGCTGGACTTGGCTACCTGCTCCGGCGTTCCCGCGGCGACGATCTGGCCGCCACCCGAACCGCCGTCGGGCCCGAGGTCCACGAGCCAGTCCGCACTCTTGATGACGTCAAGATTGTGCTCGATGGTGATCACCGTGTTGCCCTTGTCCACGAGCCCTTGGAGGACCATCAGGAGCTTGCGGATGTCCTCGAAGTGCAGCCCCGTGGTGGGCTCGTCAAGGACGTAGATGCTGCGCCCGTTGGACCGCTTCTGCAGCTCGGCCGCGAGCTTGACGCGCTGCGCTTCACCGCCGGACAGCGTGGTGGCGGGCTGGCCCAGCCGCACGTAGCCCAGCCCGACGTCCACCAGGGTGTTCAGGTGGCGGGCGATGGGCGAGAATGCCGCGAAGAACTCGGCGCCCTCCTCGATGGGCATGTTGAGGACGTCGGCGATGGTCTTGCCTTTGTAGTGGACTTCCAGCGTTTCCCGGTTGTAGCGGGCCCCGTGGCAGACCTCGCAGGGGACGTACACGTCGGGGAGGAAGTTCATTTCGATCTTCAGCGTGCCGTCACCGGAGCATGCCTCGCAGCGGCCGCCCTTGACGTTGAAGGAGAACCGGCCCGGGAGGTAGCCGCGAACCTTGGCTTCGGTGGTCTCCGCGAAGAGCTTGCGGATGTTGTCGAATACTCCCGTGTACGTCGCCGGGTTGGAACGCGGGGTGCGTCCGATGGGACTCTGGTCCACGTGGACCACCTTGTCCAGGTGTTCGAGGCCCTGGACGGTCTTGTGCCGGCCAGCCACCTGCTTGGCGCCGTTGAGCTTGTTGGCGAGCACCTTGTAAAGGATTTCGTTGACGAGCGTGGACTTGCCGGAACCGCTGACGCCGGTCACGGCCGTAAAGAGGCCCAGCGGGAAGGCGGCGTCGACGTTCACAAGATTGTTTTCCCGGGCGCCCACCACCTTGATCTCGCGCTTTTTGTCGTACTTCCGGCGCTTCTTGGGCACGGCAATGGCCTTGCGCCCGGACAGGTAGTCGCCGGTCAGCGACTCCTTGTTTTCCAGCAACTCTTTGTAGGTTCCGGAATGGACCACCTGTCCGCCGTGTTCGCCGGCGCCTGGTCCGATGTCCACGATCCAGTCAGCCACGTGGATGGTGTCCTCATCATGCTCGACGACGATGAGGGTGTTGCCCATGTCGCGGAGCCGGGTGAGGGTTTCGATGAGCCTGCGGTTGTCGCGCTGGTGCAGGCCGATGGAGGGCTCGTCCAGGACATACAGGACGCCCACCAGGCCGGAGCCGATCTGGGTGGCAAGCCTGATGCGCTGCGCTTCGCCGCCGGAGAGGGTGGCTGACGGGCGCTCAAGGTTGAGGTACTCGAGGCCCACGTCCAGCAGGAAGGTAAGGCGCGCCTGGATCTCCTTGAGGACCTGGTGCGCGATCTGTGCTTCACGTCCGGTCAGGACAAGGGTGTTCAGGAACTCCGCACATTCACGCATGGGCAGTGCCGCCACCTCGGCGATGGACTTGCCGTTGATGAGGACCGAGAGGGAGGCCGGGTTGAGCCGGGCACCGTTGCAGGAAGGGCAGGGAACCTGGCGCATGTATTCTTCGTAGCGGTCGCGGGCCCAGTCGGAATCGGTCTCGCCATGCTTGCGGTGGACGTACTGGATGGCGCCCTCGAAGCCGGTGCTGTACTTGCGTTCGCGGCCGAAGCGGTTCCGGTACTGCACCACCACCTTGTGGTCCTTGCCGTGCAGGATGGTCTGGCGGACATCCTTGCCGAGCTTCTCCCACGGCGTGGCCATGGAGAAGCCCACTTCCTTGGCGAGGCCTTCCAGGAGCCGGTTCCAGTATTCGGTGGTGGCGGTTCCCAGGGACCATGGCGCGATGGCGCCTTCGGACAGCGAGAGTTCCGGGTTGGGAACGATCAGTTCCTCGTCCACCTCCAGCCGGGTACCGATTCCGCTGCAGGCCGCGCAGGCACCGAAGGGGTTGTTGAAGGAGAACGAGCGGGGCTCGATCTCGTCGATGGCCAGCGGGTGTTCGTTGGGGCACGCGAGGTTTTCGGAGAAAGCCCGGATCCGTCCGGGATCGTCGGCCTCAAGGTCCACGAACTCGGCCAGGACGCGGCCTTCCGCAAGCCCCAGGGCCGTCTCGATGGAGTCGGTGAGCCGCTGGCTGATGCCTTCCTTGACCACCAGGCGGTCCACCACCACCTCGATGGTGTGCTTGAACTGCTTGCCCAGCTTGGGCGGATCGCTCAACTGGACCAGGTTGCCGTCCACCCGCGCACGGGAGTAGCCCTTGGCGCTGAGCTCCTTGAAGAGGTCAACGAACTCGCCCTTGCGGCCACGCACCACCGGCGCCAGGACCTGGAAGCGGGTGCCGTCTGCGAGTTCCAGGAGCTGGTCCACAATCTGCTGCGGCGTCTGCTTGGATACCGGCTCACCGCATACGGGGCAGTGCGGCCTGCCGACACGTGCCCACAACAGGCGCATGTAGTCGTAGATTTCGGTGATGGTGCCCACGGTGGACCGCGGGTTCTTGCTGGTGGACTTCTGGTCGATGGAGACCGCCGGAGACAGCCCTTCGATGAAGTCGACGTCGGGTTTGTCCACCTGGCCCAGGAACTGGCGCGCGTAGGCGGACAGCGATTCGACGTAACGGCGCTGGCCTTCGGCAAAGATGGTGTCGAACGCCAGGGACGATTTTCCGGATCCGGAGAGGCCGGTGAAGACAATCATGGCGTCGCGGGGAAGGTCCAGGTCCACGTTGCGCAGGTTGTGCTCCCGCGCGCCCTTCACGACGAGCCTGGAGAGGTCCGGCCGCTGCGGGACGGCAGCAGGGGCGGCGGTGAAGGAAGTGGCGGGGGCAGAGGTTTCTTCAGCTACGGCTTTAGGCACCCCATAATGCTAATCGAAAACTTCTTCGAAAATGCGCGGTTCCGCCCTCAGGGAACATCGTAGGCGGCCGCGAGCAGCTTGACTGCTTCCGCGAAGCTGGCTCCTTGCGCCTTGGCCACGTCAGCGTACGCTGCCGCGGCGGCGGCCAAGCCGCCGAGCCTCTCATCCCGTGCCGAAACCACCGTGCCGTTCCGCCCGCGGGTGGCTACAATCCCGGCGGCTTCGAGCTCCTTGTACGCCCTGGCCACGGTGTGCGGGGCGACGTCGAGCTTTTCCGCCAGGGCACGCACGGCCGGGAGCCTGGTGCCTGGGGCAAGCGCGCCGTTGTCCGCGAGGTGGATGACCTGCAGCCGCAGTTGCTCGAACAGCGCCACGGTGCTGGCGGGATTCGGCCGCCAGGTGCCGGGGAAGTCCGCCGGGGCGTTCACAGGCCACCCTCCAGGACGCCGGCACGGCCGTCACGGGCGGCGAACTGTGCGTTGTAGAGCGCGGCGTAGTAGCTGTTGGCGGCCAGGAGGCTCTCGTGCGTTCCCTGCTCAACGATGCGTCCATGGTCCATGACCAGAATTAGATCAGCGTTCCGGACCGTGGACAAACGGTGGGCGATGATGAAACTGGTCCGGCCGTTCCTGAGCCGTTGCATCGCCTGGCGGATCAGGAAGCTCGGTCCTGGAATCCACCGAGCTGGTGGCCTCATCCAGGACCAGCACCGAGCGTCCGGCCAGCTGCGCCCTGGCAATGGTGATGAGTTGCCGCTGTCCTTGGCTGAGGGGCTCGCCGCCGTTTTCCAGTACGGTGCCGTAGCCGTGGGGCAGGGACCGGATGAAACGGTCGGCATGGGTGGCCTCCGCGGCGGCGACGATGTCGTGGTCCGCAGCCTCCGGAAGGCCGTAGGCGATATTGTCCCGGATGGTCCCGGCGAACAGCCAGGCATCCTGCGGAACCACGCCGAACCGGGAGCGCAGGTGGTCGCGGGGAACGGAGGAGATGTCCTGCCCGCCAATGGAGATCCGGCCCGAGGAAGGCTCGAGGAAACGCATCAGCAGGTTCACCACGGTGCTCTTGCCGGCACCGGTGTGTCCCACGATGGCCACCGCCTGCCCCGGTTCAACCGTGAAGGTGAGGTCGCGGACGGCGGGGACCGAACCCGGGTAGCGGTACGTGACACTGTCGAAGGCGATGCGGCCGGCAACTGGCCCGGCCGGAGCCGTGCCGGCCGGTTCCCGGGGGTCCTCCACCGCGTCCAGGAGCGCGAAGACTCTTCCCGCCGACGCCGCGCAGGACTGCATGACGCTGAGCAGGCCGCCAATCTGCCCCACGGGTTGGGTGAACAGCCGGCTGAACTGGATGAACGCCTGGACCCCGCCAATGGTCATGGACCCGGACAGGATCTGCAGGGCACCCACGACCGCCACCGCAATGTAGTTGAGGTTGGACATGAGGACCATCAGCGGCTGGACCACGCCGGCGGAAAACTGGGCCTTGCGGCCGGCCCGGGCCAGCCGTGCGTTGCTCCGGCCGAACACTTCCGCAGCCTGTTCCTGCCAGCCAAAGGCCTTGACCACCTCATGGCCGCTGATGAATTCCTCCACGTGCGCGTTGAGCTCGCCGGTCTCCTTCCATTGGCTGGCGAAATGCTCCTGCGAGCGGCGCGCCACCAGCACGGTGATCCAGGTCGAGACCGGGACGGTGGCAACAGCGATGGCGGCGAGCAGCGGCGAGATCCACAACATCATGGCCAGCGAGCCGCACAGCATGAGGACGGAGACGATCAGCTGCGTCAGGACCTGGTTCAGGGCCTGGGCAATGTTGTCGATGTCGTTGGTGGCGCGGCTGAGGACGTCACCCCGGGACCGCTCCCGGAAGTAGGTGGACGGCAGGCGGTGCAGCTTGTCCTCCACCGAGGCGCGGAGCCTGAACATGAGGCCCTGGACGGCGCGGGCCGTCAGCGCCCCTTGGATCCAATTGAACAATGAGGCTAGCACGTACATGCCGGCTACAAGCGCGAGCAGGGTTCCGAGGCGCTGGTCCAGGCTGCCTTGGGCGACGCCGTCCACCACCAGGTCCGTGGCGTCACCAAGATATTTGGGGGCGGCAACGTTGAGGCCGGCGAAGGCGCACGTGGCGCCAACGGCGCCCAGGACCTGCAGCCGGAAAGGGCGCAGAAGGCCAAGGAGCCTCGCCGCGGTGGGCCGGAAGGTGTGGGCAGCAGCCACTGAGTCGACGGCCGCCGTCACAGGGGGCCGTCCAGCGCGAGCTGGGACTCGGCGATTTCCCGGTACGTGGCCGAGTCCTGCAACAGCTCCGCATGCGTTCCCTGGGCGGCGAGCCGGCCGTCGTCGAGCACCAGGATGAGGTCCGCGTCCTCAACGGCGGAGAGGCGTTCAGCAACCACGACCACTGTTGCGGCCGCCAAAACCTGGTCGAGTGCCAGCCTCAGCCTGGTGTCGGTGCGGTAGTCGAGGGCGGAGAAGCTGTCGTCGAAAAGGTAGAGGGGCGCCTGGCGCAGCAGCGCCCGGGCAATGCACAACCTTTGGCGCTGCCCTCCCGACAGGCTTGCGCCGCCCTGCCCCACCGGCGTGGCAAGACCCAACGGGAGGTCGCGCATGAACCGCATGGTCTGCGCCGTCTCCAGGGCGGCCCACAGTTCCTCGTCGGTAGCCTCCGGCGCACCCATCCGCAGGTTCTCCGCAATGGTCCCGGTGAAGAGGTGGGAGTGCTGCGGCACGATTCCCATGCCTCCGCGCAAATGCCCCAGAGGCAGGTCCCGGACGTCGCGGCCGCCTACGGTGATGTGGCCTTCCGTGGGGTCGAGGAACCGCGGAATCAAGTTCAGCAGAGTCGACTTTCCGCTTCCCGTGGAGCCGACGACCGCCAAGGTGGTACCCGGTGCTGCGGTGAAGCTGATGTCCGCCAGCACCGGCGCTTCAGCTCCCGGGTAGCAGAAGCCAACCCCATGGAACTGGAGGAGGCCCGGCCCGGGTGCCGGTTTGCCCGCGTCCGTGCCCCGGCTGCCCGGCCTGGCTGGTCCATTACCGGCGCCGGGCACGGGGGCCGCAGCGTCGCGGACCGACGGCTCGGTGTCCAGGACAGCCTGGATGCGTTCGGCGCAGGCGGCCGCACGCGGCGCCGTCATGAGGACATACATGGCCATCATGATGGCCAGCAGGATCTGCATGATGTAGGCGATGAAGGCGGTGAGGGCGCCGAGGTTCATCTGGCCGTCCTGGATGCGGTGCCCGCCGAACCAGACCACGGCGACCGAGCTGATGTTGACCACCAGCATGATCATCGGCAGCATCCCCGCCACCAGCAGGGCCGACTGCAGGTTGTTTGCCGTCAGGCCCGAGTTGGCCCGGGCAAACCGCCTTGCTTCGTGATCCTGGCGGACGAAGGCCCGGATGACGTCCACGCCGATGATTTGTTCGCGCAGTATTCCGCCCGAGCGGTCAAGCAGGTCCTGGCCTTCCCGGTAGAGCGGAATCAAGCGGCGCACGATCAGGTACATGATCAGCAGGAGCAGCGGCACGACGACGATCACCACCACGGACAGCGCCACGTCCTGCTGCACGGCCAGGACGATTCCCCCGACTCCCATGGCAGGTCCGGCAAAGAGCATGGTGAAGACCAGGACTGCGAATGCCTGGATTTGCTGGGTGTCGTTGGTGGCACGCGTGGTAAGGCTTTGGGTGCCGAACAGTGCCACATCCTGTGAGGACAACGACTGGATCCGGGCAAAGACTTCCGCCCGCAGCCGGCGCCCGATCCGCATGGCCACCACGGCCCCCAGGTACCCGGCCCCGATGGCGGAAGCAGCCTGCACCACGGCAATGACGGCCATCACCGCGCCGAGCCTGGCTATGACGGCCGTATCCCCGGCCACAATGCCGTCGTCAATGATCGCCGCGTTCACTGTTGGCAGGAGCAGGTTGGCCGCTGCCTGGACCAACTGGAGCAGCACGATGGCCCATACCTGGGCTTGCTGTCCCGCGAGTTGCCGCCTGATGAGACCGACCAGCAAAATACCCCCCGTAGATGCACTCGGTCGAAACGGGCCGGCGACTCGACCCTAAACCACAGATCACATTGTAAGCCAGATCACTTTCCGCCGCTGTCACGCCGTGTGACCAAATGCAGCAAACAATAGCCGGCGCCCGTTTCAGCCGTCCCTGCGCCCGACGGCAAAGATCCTGCGGAACGGAAAGACGGTGCCGTGGGGTCCCCGCGGATAGGCGTCACGCAGTGCTGCGGCGTATTCGGCTTCGAAGCGCTTGGCGTCGTCCGCCGCCAACGCGGCCAGGACGGGACGCAGCCCGGCGCCCCGAACCCACTCAAGGACCGGGTCCGGCCCCGGAAGGACCTGCTGGTAGCTGGTTTCCCACGCGTCCGCGGCGTACCCGGCGTCGAGCATGCTCCCAAGGTAGTCGCCCGGCTCCCCCACGGACTCCCCGCCCCGCAACACCCCGCCAAGCTTGTCCGCCCACGGGGCTGAGGACGCCAGTTCCCGCATCAGCGCGTGCGAGGGGGCGTCGAAATTTCCGGGAACCTGCAGGGCGAACCATGCACCAGGGCGGAGCGCCGCGAGCCAGCCCCGCAGCATGTCCTGGTGGCCGGGGACCCACTGCAGGGCGGCGTTGCTGACCACGACGTCCGTGTCCGGCGAGGGCATCCAGTCAGCGATGTCGCCCTGTTGGAACCGCAACGACGGGTGCTTCTGCGCGAGGCGCGCGGCCTTGGCCAGCATCTCCGCGGAGGAGTCCACGCCCACCACTTCGGCCCCGGGCCAGCGGTCGCTGAGCGTCGCCGTCAGGTTGCCCGGGCCGCAGCCCAGGTCAACCACCTTGGCAGGGTGTCCGGCAAGGATCCGGGCGGTGAGGTCGAAGAAGGGCCGGTTCCGGTAATCGCCGAATTGGACGTACTTGACGGGGTCCCATTGCATGAGGTTCTCCAGGTTCTGCTGCGCACACGGCCAGGCCGAGCCTAACCCGGCCCCGGGCGGGAGCACGGACACGACGTGGCACTAAGGTGGAAGTCAATGAAACTCCTTGACCAGCTGACCGATCTGTCCGTCCCCAACCCGGCCTCCGCCGTCGACCCCGACGCCCTCTACACCCGGTTCGTGGAGTGGACGGAAAGCCGGGGGCTCTCGCTCTACCCGGCGCAGGATGAGGCGATCATGGAGCTGGCCACCGGGGCGAACGTCATCCTGGCCACGCCCACCGGATCCGGCAAGTCCCTGGTGGCCATCGCAGCGCACTTCCAGGCAATGGCCCAGGGCAGGCGCAGCTATTACACGGCGCCCATCAAGGCCCTCGTATCGGAAAAGTTCTTTGCCCTCTGCGACATCTTCGGCGCGGAAAACGTGGGGATGATTACCGGCGATTCCGGCGTAAACCAGGACGCCCCCATCATTTGCTGCACGGCCGAGATCCTCGCCAACATCGCCCTGCGCGAGGGCTCCGCGGCAGAACTGGGCGCCGTGATCATGGACGAGTTCCACTTCTACTCGGACCCGCAGCGCGGCTGGGCCTGGCAGGTGCCGCTGCTGGAGCTGCCGCAAGCACAGTTCCTGCTGATGTCCGCCACGCTGGGGGACGTGACCCGCTTCGAGGAAGGCCTGACGTCCTTGACGGGCCGGCCCACCACCACCGTGAGCTCGGCGGAGCGGCCCATCCCGCTGCACTATTACTACCACCAGAGCCCGGTCCACGAGACCCTGGAAGAGTTGCTGTCCACCAAACAGGTGCCGGTCTATGTGGTTCACTTCAGCCAGCTCGAAGCGATCGACCGCGCCCAGAACCTGATGAGCATCAACGTGTGCACCCGGGAGGAAAAGGACAAGATTGCCGAGCTGATTGCCAACTTCCGGTTCGCCGCCGGGTTCGGGAAAACACTGAACAGGCTGGTGCGCCATGGAATCGGCGTGCACCACGCCGGCATGCTGCCCAAGTACCGCCGGCTGGTGGAGCAACTGGCTCAAGCCGGGCTGCTGAAGGTTATCTGCGGTACGGATACGCTGGGCGTCGGCATCAACGTCCCCATCCGGACAGTGCTCCTCACCGCCCTCAGCAAGTACGACGGCGTCCGGACCCGGCTGCTTAACTCACGCGAGTTCCACCAGATTGCCGGCCGCGCCGGGCGGGCAGGCTACGACACCGCCGGGACCGTGGTGGTGCAGGCACCCGAGCACGTCATCGAGAACGCCAAGGCGATGGCCAAGGCCACCGCCAAGTTCGGCGATGACCAGAAGAAGCTGCGCCAGGTGGTGAAGAAGAAGCCGCCTGAAGGCTTCGTCTCGTGGGGCGAGCCCACGTTCAAACGGCTGGTGGAATCCGTGCCGGACCCGCTGACGTCTAGTTTCACCGTCACGCACGCCATGCTGATGCACCTGATGGAGCGCCCGGGTGACCCATTTGCGGCGGCCAGGCGGCTGCTGACCGAAAACCACGAGCCACGGTCGTCGCAGCTGCGGCTGATGAAGAAGGCGCTGGGGATCTACCGGGAACTCCTGGCCGCCGAGGTGCTGGAGCGCATCCCGCCCGAAGAACAGGGACCTGACGGCCGCACCGTGAGGCTGACCGTCCACCTGCAGCCGAACTTCGCCCTGAACCAGCCGCTCTCCCCGTTCGCCCTCGCTGCGCTGGATCTCCTCGACCCGGAGTCGCCGTCGTACGCCCTGGACGCTGTGTCCGTGATCGAGGCGACCTTGGAGAAACCGCGGCAGATCCTCTCCGCGCAGCAAAAGAAGGCCCGCGGCGAAGCGGTGGCCGCCATGAAGGCGGACGGCATCGACTACGACCAGCGGATGGCCATGCTGGACGAGGTCACCTACCCGCAACCGCTCGCGGAGATCCTGGGCGAGGCCTTCGAGGTGTACCGGAAAGCGGCGCCGTGGGTGGGCGACTTTGAGCTCGCACCGAAGTCGGTGGTCCGCGATATGTATGAGCGCGCCATGAATTTCGGTGAATTCGTGCAGTTCTACGGCCTGGCCCGTTCCGAAGGGATCGTGCTGCGCTACCTGGCCGATGCCTTCAAAGCACTCCGCCAGACCGTGCCCCAGGACATGCTGCGGGAAGACCTTGAGGACCTGACCGCCTGGCTCGGCGAGTTGGTGCGGCAGGTGGATTCCAGCCTCCTGGACGAGTGGGAGGAACTGGCCTCCGGTGCGGCGCCCACCCCGCACGACGCGCCACCGCCTCCCCCGCCGTCGTTGACCTCCAACATCCGCGCGTTCCGGGTAATGGTGCGCAACGAGATGTTCCGCCGCGTGGAACTGTTCGCCGACGAGGACGCAGCCGCGCTGGGTGAACTCGACGCCGGATCCGGGTGGGGTGCCGAGCGCTGGGAAGACGCGCTGGACGACTACTTCGACGAACACGACGACATCGGCACGGGCCCGGACGCCCGCGGGCCGGGCCTGCTGATCATCACCGAGGAGCGCGGCACGTGGAAAGTCCGCCAGATCTTCGACGACCCGGCAGGCAACCACGACTGGGGGATCTCGGCCGAGGTGGACCTGGCCGGGTCGGACGACACCGGGACCGCCGTGGTCAGGGTGACGGACGTGAACCGGCTCTGACGCGGGACCGGCGGTAAGCTCGAACAATGAGTGTTATCCGCCCCGCCACCCCGCACGACGTTCCCGCCATTCTCCGGATGATCCACGAACTGGCCGATTACGAGAAGGAACCGGACGCCGTCCGGAACACTCCCGAAATGCTGGAGCGGGCCTTGTTCTGCGGCAACCCGAGCGTGTTCGCGGCCATGGCTGAGAACACGGCCGGTGAAGTGCAGGGCTTCGCCCTGTGGTTCCTGAACTACTCCACCTGGGAGGGCGTGCTCGGGATCTACCTGGAGGACCTCTACGTCAGCCCCGGAGCGCGGGGCGAAGGACACGGCAAGGCACTGCTGCAGCACCTGGCCGGGATTGCCGTCGAGAACGGCTACGCGCGGGTGGAATGGAGCGTGCTGGACTGGAACGAGCCGTCCATCAACTTCTACCGCCGCGTCGGCGCCGTCCCCATGGACGGATGGTCAACCTTCCGGCTCACCGGCCAGGCACTGGACCGGTTCGGCCGGGCGCAGTCCCGCACCTCCGTCCCCGCAGCCGCGCGTGGCTGAGCGGCACAGCGCGGCCCTGGCCGCCAGGCATCGCGTTGGCGCCAGCCACGCCTTCCGGGGTATGCGGACCGTGGAACACTGGTTCACCGTCCCCCTGGACCACTTCGCTCCAGATGACCCCTCCGCCCCGGCGGCTGAAACCATCACCGTTTTCGCCCGCGAGTACGTCTCCGCCGCGCACAGCGAGGAAGCAGCGGCCGCGCTGCCCTGGCTCCTCTTCCTTCAGGGCGGCCCGGGCGGCCGCGGCAACAGGTGGGCTTCCCTGGGCGGCTGGGGCAAGGCTGCGGCGGCAGACTTCCGTATCCTGATGCTGGACCAGCGGGGCACTGGGCTGTCCACCCCCATCGACAGGCATACGCTGCCGGCACGAGGGGATGCGGCCGCCCAAGCCGCCTACCTGGAGCACTTCCGGGCCGATTCGATCGTGGCGGACGCTGAACTGATCCGTTCCGCCCTCGAATCAGCGCCCTGGACCATCTACGGCCAAAGCTACGGCGGATTCTGCGCCCTGACCTACCTCTCCTTCGCGCCGGAAGGAGTCCGCGAAGCACTCATCACCGGCGGCCTGGCGCCGCTCAATGGCAGCGCCGACGACGTCTACCGTGCAACGTTCCAGCGCGTCGCTGCCCGGAACGAGGAATACTTCGGCTGGTACCCCGAGGACCGGGAGACGGTGGAACGGATCGCCCGGCACCTGCGGTCCACCACCGAGATCATGCCCGACGGCGCGCCCCTCTCCGTGGAGCGGTTCCAAATGGCCGGGGCATTCCTGGGCGGCAACACGCGGGTGGACAGCTTCCACTACCTCCTGGAAGATGCCTTCATCGCCGCTCCCGGCGGGCCCCGCCTGTCCGATGCCTTCCTGGAACAGCTGCAGTCCGTCGTCTCCCGCCGCTCCAACCCGCTGTATGCGCTCATGCACGAATCCATCTATGGCCAAGGGCAGGCGACCAACTGGTCCGCGTGGCGGATGCTGGGTGAAAACCCCTGGTTCAAGCCCGACGCCGAGCCGCTGCTCCTGACCGGCGAGATGGTGTACCCGTGGTACTTCGAGCAGGATCCCGCCTTGCAGCCGCTCCGGGACGTGGCCGAACTGCTGGCCGCCAAGCGGGACTGGAAGCCGCTGTACGACGCGCGGGCGCTGGCCGCCAACACCGTTCCCGTGGCCGCGGCCGTGTACACCGACGACATCTATGTCGACCGGGACCTCTCCCTTCGGACGGCGGCAGCGGTCCGCGGGCTGCAGGTATGGGAGACCGCCGATTTCCATCACGACGGAATCGCCGACGACGGTGAGCGGATCTTTGCCCGCCTGCTGGGGATGGCGCGTTCAGGCGGCCGCTGACTGGCTTCGTGAAGTGCGGGCGAGAATGGCTGCAGCCAGCACGGCTGCTCCGATGGCCGCGCCGATGAGGTTCAGGCCGAGGTAGCCGGCGGCGCCCAGGACGAGCCCCGACACCGCACCGCCCGCCGCTCCGGCAGCACCCATCAGCATGTCCGAGACGCCCTGCACCGCCACCCGGGCGTCGCGTCCTACGCTTTCGGCCAGCAGCGTGGACCCGGAGATCGTCGCAGCGGACCAGCCAATGCCCAGCAGCACGAGGCCTGCCGCTACAGCAGGGGTGGAAGACTGTCCAAAGCCTGCGACCACCACCGCCGCGACCAACACCGCGAAACCGATAATGATGGTCTCGATCCGGCCGGCCCTGTCCGTCAGCCAGCCCATGACCGGCGACAGGGCGAACATCCCGGCGATGTGCAGCGAGATGGTGAAGCCAATGATCACCAGCACGTCCCCCTCGGCGACGTGCCCTGGGTGGAACGCAGGCCCTTCCACCAGGTGCTGCAGATGCAGCGGCGTCATGGACATCACGCCCACCATCACTGCGTGGGCGGCGACGACGGCTGTCACCGCCAGGACCGCCGTCCGGGAGTCCCTGATGGCATGGAGCCCGCGGATGAGTGAACCGCCGGCACGCCCGGCCGCCACAGCGTCCGGGCGTGCCGGGTCATGGTCTTGGGCGGTGTTGGCTCCCGCAGCCGCGAGCTGGCGTGCCAGCAACAGCGGGTCGGGGCGAAGCCCGGCGAACATCAGCACGGAGGCAATCAGCAATCCCGCCGCGGCGATGACGAATGGTCCGGCAACCGGCGGCAGGCCCAGTGCCGTGCCCACCACCGTGCCGGGCTGGATGAGGTTTGGCCCCGTCACGGCGCCGACGGTCACGGCCCAGACCACCGTCGACAGCGCCCTCCCCGGTGTTCGGGGGCTGCAAGGTCCACGGCCGCGAACCGTGCCTGCAGGGTGGCCGCAGTGCCGACGCCGATGCCTGCGGCACCCAGGACCAGGAGGATAAAGAGCCCGGACACGACGGCCAGGACCATAAGAAGCGCACCTGCCAAGGCCGCTGAAAGACCCGCCACCTGGCCCGCCCTGCGCCCTCGGTGGTCGGCCAACGTCGCCAGCGGAAGTGCGGCTGCCGCGGCCCCCAGCGTCATGACCGTTGCCACGGCCCCCGCCCACGCGCTGGAACCGGACAATTCCACGGCCAGGATGGAACCGATCGACACGGTTGCCCCGGTGCCGATGCCGCCGAAGACCTGGGCTGTCCCCAGGAGCACAACGGTGCGCCGCTGCACCTGGCGCACGCGCTGGTCCGCTGCTGTGCTGGCCATGATCCGAGCATAGTCCTGCGCTGCCGCCTGATGCAGGGGCTTAACAGGTAATCCCGGCCGGGCCGGGATTACCTGTTGCAGAGGTGCAGCGGGCGCCTAGTCGACGTCGCTGTGGCTCTTCCGGGCGTCTTCCTCGAGCCGCGGATCGATCGCCGCCGCCTTGGCCTTGGAGCTCAGCAGGCTGGCCACCACGGCAACGATGATGGTGCCCACGATGACTGCCAACGACACGAAGGTCGGAATCTCGGGTGCCCACTCGATGTGGCGTCCGCCGTTGATGAAGGGCAGTTCGTTGACGTGCATGGCGTGCAGGACGAGCTTGACGCCGATGAACGCCAGGATGAAGGAGAGTGCGTGCTTGAGGTAGATCAGCCGGTTCATCAGGCCGCCGAGGAGGAAGTACAGCTGACGCAACCCCATCAGGGCGAACAGGTTGGCGGTGAAGACAATGAAGGGGCTTTGGGTGAGGCCGAAGATCGCCGGAATGGAGTCCACGGCGAACAGGAGGTCCGTGAGGCCGATGGTGATGAAGACGATCACCATGGGGGTGAACACCTTCTTGCCGTTCACCGTGGTCCGCAGCTTGCCGCCGTCGAACTTCTCCGACATGGGGATGACTTTGCGGATCCTGGCGATCAGGGGGTTCTCGCGGTCTTCTTCCTCTTCGCCTTCGTCCTGGGCCTGCTTCCAGGCCGTCCACAGCAGGAATGCGCCGAAGATGTAGAACACCCAGCTGAACTGTTCAATGACAATGGCGCCGAGCAGGATGAAGATGCCGCGCAGGATGAGCGCGATGATGATCCCCACCATCAGCACTTCCTGCTGGTATTTCCGCGGTACGGAGAACCTGGCCATGATGATGATGAAGACGAAAAGGTTGTCGATGCTCAGGCTGTATTCCGTGACCCAGCCTGCGACGAACTGGCTGCCGAACTCGGGGCCGGTAAAGGCGAACATCGCTCCGGCGAAGGCCATGGCCAGTGCGACATAGAAGGCAACCCACAGGCCGGCTTCCTTCATGGAGGGTTCATGGGGCCGGCGGACCACCAGGAGGAGGTCGGTCAGGAGGATCAGGCCAAGGATGACAAATGAGCCAACCTCGAACCATACGGGCAAGTCGAGCACAGGGACGGCCTTTCGCAGGGTACACAAAATGGTGTAAGTCTCTCCGGCCTGCCAGTGCACTTGGTGCTGAAGCGGCGGCCCGCTACGCCCGGCGGGGCAACCATGCCCTGCGTGTTGACGATCGTAGCGCTTGGGATACTCCCCTACGTGCCTCCAACTCTACCCCAGCAGCGCCGTTGGATAACGGTTTCCCGGAACCATTGACCCCCGGCAAGCGCTGCTGTCATAATCACATTCAGTGAGAAAGCGGTTTCTCGCCCCATCTGTTAGACCCCTCCAGAAAGTCACGGTCAATGAAGACTTCGCTTCGCACCAGCACGATGGTCAAGTCGCTCGCAGCTGCGGCCACCCTTGCCTTGCTTGCCACCGGCTGTTCTCCCTCCTCATCCGGCGACAGCGGCGGGAACGTCACGGTCCGCTTCACGTGGTGGGGCAACGACCTCCGCAACAAAGAAACCCAACAGGTGATCGACGCGTTCCAGGCCTCCCACCCCAACATCAAGATCCAGGCCGAGCCCGGGGTGTGGAGCAGCTACTGGGACAAACTGGCCACCACCACGGCCGCCAATGATTCCCCCGACGTGATCCAGATGGACCAGGCCTACATCGCTGAGTATGGCGGCCGGGGCGCCCTCCTGGACTTGTCCAAGCAAAGCAATATCGACACCTCCAAGATTGACCAGGATGCCCTTAACTCAGGCCAGGTCAGCGGCAAGCAGTTTGGCCTCAGCACAGGGCAGAACGCCAAGGCCGTCATGATCAACGCCAAGATGTTCCAGGACTACGGTGTGCCCATCCCGGACGACAAGACCTGGACCTGGGCTGACTACACCAAGACCGCCGCCCAGATCGCAAAGGCCGCTGCCAAGGCGGGCCAAACCAACTACGGCAGCTCCTACTCGCTGACGGACTCCGACCTGAACACGTGGGCGATGCAGCACGGCGAATCCCTCTACTCGGCGGACGGCGGCCTCGGCTTCAAGGAAAGCACCGCCACGTCCTTCTTCCAGAACCTGCTGGACATGCGCAACGCCGGAGCTTGCCCCGCCGGCCAACATCGCCACCGAGGACATCAGCGCACCGGTGGAACAGACGCTCTTCGCCACCGGCAAGACTGCAATGTCGTGGTGGTGGACCAACCAGGTCAACGCGCTTCAGTCGGCACTGAAGACCGACGTCAAGATCCTGCGTGCACCCAGTTCCACAGGCAGCGCGAAGGACAACGGAATGTCCTACAAACCGTCCATGTTCTGGTCCGTGTCTTCGCGCAGCAAGCATCCCAAGGAAGCTGCAGAGGTGGTCAACTACATGCTCAACAACCTGGACTCGGCAAAGACCATCCTGACCGAGCGCGGCTTCCCCACGAATTCAGAAGTCCAGACGGCCATCGACCCGCTGCTGACTCCGGCGGACAAGTCCGCGGCTGCGTTCCTGAAAGACATCAAGCCTGACCTGCAAAGCGGCCCGCCGGTGCCCCCAACCGGCTCCTCCGGAGTTCAGGCGCTGATCCAGCGGTACTGCACGGACGTCCTGTTCGACCGGAAGTCCCCTGCTGACGCAGCCAAGGGCCTGATGGACGAAGCAAAGGGAATGATCGACTCCGCCAGGAAGTAGCACCCAGGCACCGCAAGGTTAACGACGGCGGGCACCTCCCCACGGAGGTGCCCGCCGTTCTGTGTGCAGCCCCGGCTGGCAGGAGCCCGGCTAGGCGTGGCCGGCGGCCTGCATCTGGCGCAGCTCTTCTTCAGTTCGCTGACCTCGTCCCGGATCCGCGCCGCCACTTCGAACTGCAGTTCGGCGGCGGCCCCGTGCATCTGTTCGGTGAGCTGCTCGATCAGTCCCACCAGGTCCTCGGCCGGAGCCGCGGCCAAGCCATCCGCGCGGACCTGGGCCGCGCCCTTGGCCCCGGACGTGGCGCGCTTGGCGCCCTTGGCGAGCCGGTTGTTCTTGAGCAGTTCCTCGGTGTCGGCATCTTCCTTGGCCAACTGGTCCGTGATGTCGGCGATCTTCTTGCGCAGCGGCTGGGGATCGACGCCATGGTCTTTGTTGTAGGCCACCTGGATGGCGCGGCGGCGGTTGGTTTCGTCGATGGCGAGGGCCATGGAGTCGGTGATCCGGTCCGCGTACATGTGCACCTGGCCCGAGACGTTGCGGGCTGCGCGCCCGATGGTCTGGATCAGGGATGTGGACGAGCGCAGGAAGCCTTCCTTGTCCGCGTCCAGGATGCTGACCAGGGACACCTCAGGCAGGTCGAGGCCCTCCCGGAGGAGGTTGATGCCCACCAGGACGTCGAAGGATCCCATCCGCAGCTCGCGCAGGAGCTCTACGCGGCGCAGGGTGTCGACGTCCGAGTGCAGGTACTCCACCTTCACGCCGTGACCCAGCAGGTAGTCGGTGAGGTCCTCCGCCATGCGTTTGGTCAGCGTGGTCACCAGGACGCGTTCGTCCTTCTCCACCCGGGTCTTGATCTCACCGAGGAGGTCATCGATCTGTCCCTTGGTGGGCTTGACCACCACTTCAGGATCCACCAGCCCGGTGGGACGGATAATCTGCTGGACGAACCCGTCCGCCTTGCCAAGTTCGTACTTGCCCGGTGTGGCCGAAAGGTAGACGGTCTGGCCCACCCGCTGGAGGAACTCGTCCCATTTCAGCGGCCGGTTGTCCATGGCGGATGGCAGGCGGAAGCCGAAGTCCACGAGGTTCCGCTTTCGGGACATGTCGCCCTCGTACATGGCGCCGATCTGCGGAATGGTCACGTGGGACTCATCCACCACCAGCAGGAAGTCGTCCGGGAAGTAGTCCAGGAGGCAGTGCGGCGCGGTCCCGGGTCCGCGGCCGTCGATGTGCGCGGAGTAGTTCTCGATGCCGTTGCAGAATCCCATCTGCTGCATCATTTCGAGGTCGTACGTGGTCCGCATCCGAAGCCGCTGGGCTTCGACGAGCTTGTTTTGGCTTTCCAGCACCTTCAGCCGGTCCGCGAGTTCATCCTCGATCCGCTTGATGGCCCGCGCCATCCGCTCGGGCCCGGCCACATAGTGCGATGCCGGGAAGACGTACATCTCTTCCTCGTCGCGGATGACCTCACCGGTCAGTGGGTGGAGGGTATGGATGTTCTCGATTTCGTCGCCGAAGAACTCGATCCGGATGGCCAGTTCCTCGTACATCGGGATGATTTCCACGGTGTCCCCGCGGACCCGGAAGGTGCCGCGGTGGAAGTCGACGTCGTTGCGCGCGTACTGCATGGAAACAAACTTGCGCAGGAGGTCGTCCCGGTTCATCTCGGCGCCCTTGCGCAGGGTGACCATCCCGGAAATGTATTCCTCCGGGGTTCCCAGGCCGTAGATGCAGGAAACGGTGGCCACCACGATCACGTCGCGGCGGGTCAGCAGCGCGTTGGTGGCGGAGTGCCGGAGCCGTTCCACTTCCTCGTTAATGGAGGAATCCTTCTCGATGAAGGTGTCCGTCTGCGCCACGTAGGCCTCGGGCTGGTAGTAGTCGTAGTAGGAGACGAAGTACTCCACCGCGTTGTTGGGCAACAGTTCGCGGAATTCGTTGGCGAGCTGGGCGGCAAGGGTCTTGTTCTGGACCATCACCAGGGTTGGCCGCTGCACCTGCTCAATGAGCCATGCCGTGGTGGCGCTTTTACCGGTGCCGGTGGCACCGAGCAGCACAACGTCCTTCTCCCCGTTGTTGATGCGTTCGGTCAGCTCCGCGATGGCGGCCGGCTGGTCACCAGCGGGCTTGAATTCGCTGATGACTTCAAATGGCGCTACAACACGGTTGATCTCCTGCGCAAGGCTCATGGATCTAATTTACAGCCGGGCACCGACAGTGAAGGGTCCAATCCGTTACGGGCGAACAAGCGCCGGGACGTGGCGGCCATTCACGACGCGTACGACGGCGGCGCCCACCCGGCTGCCTCGGCCCAGGCGGACATCAGCGGCCAGGCAACGTCGGTGAACCACGGTTCCTTCGCCTCAGCGTAGGGCCCGGTTCCGGCGGAGCCGGAGAGGCGCTGGGCGAGGTCCGCCTTGTGCGCCTGGTAGATCGCAAGGGCGGAAGGATCGTTGCGCAGCCAGTCCCGGAACATCAGCGCATAACGCCAGCCGGCCGAGCCGGCCGGCCGCACATGCACGTTCACCGCCCGGCCCGGGTCCGCGTTGGCGTGGAATCGCTTGAGCCATGACGCGGGATCCGGCGTGCCGGGCTTCGGCGTGTCCAATTCGATCCCCCGCACCGCCGGGTATCCGGCAGCGGACAGGAGCGGCGCGATTGCGCTTGCCGCGTCCAGGTCAGGCACGGCCACCTGCAGGTCGATGACGTCCTTGGCAGCCAGGCCGGGGACGGCCGTGGAGCCGATGTGGTCCACCGCCAGGATGGCGTCAGGGGCGGCCGCCCTCAGCCGCGCCGCGATCAGCGCGGCCTGCCGGGACCAGTCGGGGCTGTGCGGGGCAAGGACCGGCCCGCCGGTACGCGGTGCCCGGGTCCCGGCGGCGAGGTTGCGGGCGTAAGGCTGCAACCGCTGTTCCCAGAGCCGGTCCACCTGGTCCAGGAGTTGCTGCACGGTGCCGGAGTTGTCCAAGACGACGTCGGCGGCTGCCAGGCGTTGCTCGCGGGTGGCCTGGGCGGCCATCCGTGATCGCGCCGCTTCCGGGGTCATCCCCCGCAGCGCCTGCATTCGCTGCAGCCTGACGTCATCGGGAGCGTCCACCACCACGACGAGGTGGAAGCTGCTCCCCTGCCCGGTCTCGACCAGCAGGGGAATGTCCTGGACCACGACGGCGTCATCCGGGGCAGCTGCCGTCAGCTCGGCCGCGCGGGCACGCACCAGGGGGTGGACGATGGCGTTCAGTGCCGCAAGGCGCTCCGGCTGGCCGAACACCGCTTCGCCGAGGCGCGCGCGGTCAAGCCGCCCGTCGCCGTCGAGCATGTCCGCGCCGAACTCGGCAGCAATCTGTCCCAGGCCTTGGGTCCCGGGCTCCACGACCTCCCGGGCCAGTGCATCCGCATCCACCAGGATCGCGCCGCGCTCCTTCAGCCGGGCCGCCACCACCGATTTTCCCGAGGCGATTCCGCCCGTCAAGCCGATTTTCAACACCCTCCCACCCTACTGAACCGCGTGCGAAGGCGGCGTCAGTGGCGTCATGGAGTCTCCACCGAGACCCCGACGGCGCCGGTTCCCGCCGCCGCTAGACTGGGGTGGGTGCAAGCGCAAGACAGCAGGACCACGACCTACACCACGTTGGCGGCCGGCCAGGACCTCCGGCATGAGCTGGAGATCAAGCGGTCCAGGTTCATCACCGTCCTCCGCAGGGCCGGAACGGAGGAGGACGCCCGCGAACTGGCTGCCGGGCTTCGCCGCGAGTTCCACGATGCCCGGCACCACTGCTCCGCATTCGTCATCGGCCCGGACCGCAGCATCCAGCGCTCCAGCGACGACGGCGAGCCCGCAGGCACCGCAGGGATCCCCATGCTCGAAGCGCTGGTGAAAAGGGAAACGGCACCCGGGCTGGCCGACCTCAGCGACGTCAGTGCCGTCGTCGTGCGCTATTTCGGCGGAGTGCTGCTGGGCGCGGGCGGCCTGGTCCGCGCCTACTCGGAATCTGTCTCCGCGGCACTGGAACAGGCACCCCTGATCCGGCGCAGCCGGCTGCGGATCTGCTGGACGGCGGTGCCGCACGCCGGGGCCGGCCGGCTGGAAAACGACCTGCGCGCCGCCGGCCTGGTAATGGCGGAAACGTCCTACCAGGACCGCCTCACGGTCCTGCGCATCGCCGTACCCGACCATGCCGATGCCATTGCGGCAGCAACGGAACGGATCCAGCAGCTCACCGCAGGGTCCGCTGCCCTGACACCCGAAGGAACGGAGTGGGTGGATGAACGCCTTGCCTGAGGTCACCATCGTGGATGTGGACCGGGCTGTCGCGGACCAGCTGCTCGAACTGGCCAAACGTGATGCCTCCCCTGACGAAGTGGCTCCCCCGCTCGGCGGCCCCGGCTGGAACCTTGAGCGTACCGCCTGGTTCTTCAGCTACCACCACGCCGCAGCCGCCGGCCTTGACGGGCCCGCGGCGGAGAAGTCCTGGGCCGTGTTCAGCGGCGGTGACGTAGCCGGTTCCGTCCGGCTCAAACGGGAAACCCACACGGATGTGCTTTCGGCCGAAACCGGCATCTGGTTGGGCCGCAGCTTTCGCTCCCGCGGGATCGCCAGCGCCGCCCTGGCGCTGGTCCTTGAAGAAGCCCGCATGGCGGGCCTGCAACGCGTCACTGCCCGCACTTTGGCCGGTAACCTCAAAGCCCAGCGGCTCCTCGAGGCAGCAGGCGCCGTGCTGACGCCCGACGACGACGGAACGGTCCACGCAGTCGTCCACCTGTGAGGGCGCGAGGCGCTGTCGCCGCAGCAGCGCCCGGGACCCGCAGCAACGAGAACAGGCCCCCTGCCAGAGGCAGGGGGCCTGTTCGCGTTGGTGCCGGGATGAACCCGGCACCGGTGGCAACTAGTTGCCGGTCAGCTTCTCGCGGAGAGCAGCAAGTGCCTCGTCCGAAGCCAAGGTGCCGGCACCGGTGTCGGTGGCAGCAGGCTCGGAGGAGTAGCTGGTAGCGCCGGAATCGCTGTCACCGGACGTTGCAGCTGCAGCGTCGTCGGCAGCGTGCTGGGCAACCTGCTTCTTGTGTGCTTCCCAACGGGTCTGGGCGTCAGCGTACTGCTGCTCCCAGGCGGCGCGCTGGTTCTCGTAGCCCTCGAGCCATTCGTTGGACTCGGGGTCGAAGCCCTCGGGGTACTTGTAGTTGCCCTCTTCGTCGTACTCTGCGGCCATACCGTACAGGGCGGGATCGAATTCGGTGCTGTCGGCGTCGACGCCCTCATTGGCCTGCTTGAGGGACAGCGAGATGCGGCGGCGCTCGAGGTCGATGTCGATGACCTTGACGAACAGTTCGTCGCCAACGGAGACAACCTGCTCGGCCAGCTCAACGTGGCGCACGGCGAGCTCGGAGATGTGGACCAGGCCTTCGATGCCGTCTTCGACGCGGACGAACGCACCGAACGGAACCAGCTTGGTGACCTTACCCGGAACAACCTGGCCCAGGGCGTGGGTACGGGCGAAGGTCTGCCACGGATCTTCCTGCGTAGCCTTGAGCGACAGGGAGACACGCTCGCGGTCCAGGTCCACCTCGAGGACCTCGACGGTGACTTCCTGGCCAACCTCGACAACCTCGGACGGGTGGTCGATGTGCTTCCAGGACAGCTCGGAAACGTGAACCAGGCCGTCGACGCCGCCCAGGTCCACGAAGGCACCAAAGTTGACGATGGAGGAAACGACGCCGGGACGGACCTGGCCCTTTTCCAGCTTGTTGAGGAAGGTGGAGCGGACCTCGGACTGGGTCTGCTCGAGCCATGCACGGCGGGACAGCACAACGTTGTTGCGGTTCTTGTCCAGCTCGATGATCTTGGCTTCGATCTGCTGACCGATGTACGGAGCCAGGTCGCGCACGCGGCGCATTTCGACCAGGGATGCGGGCAGGAAGCCGCGCAGGCCGATGTCGAGGATAAGACCACCCTTGACGACCTCGATGACGGTACCGGTGACGACACCGTCTTCTTCCTTGACCTTCTCGATGTCGCCCCAGGCACGCTCGTACTGAGCGCGCTTCTTGGAGAGGATCAGGCGGCCTTCTTTGTCTTCCTTGGTGAGCACCAGGGCTTCGACCTGATCGCCAACGGAGACGACGTCTCCGGGATCAACGTCGTGCTTGATGGACAGCTCGCGGGAGGGGATGACACCTTCGGTCTTGTAACCGATGTCGAGCAGGACTTCATCGCGGTCGACCTTGACGACGGTACCTTCGACGAGGTCTCCGTCGTTGAAGTACTTGATGGTGGCGTCGACTGCTGCGAGGAAGTCCTCAGCGGTACCGATGTCGTTAATTGCGACTACGGGGGTACCGGGCTTCTCGGTGGAGGTGATGGTCATGTAGTAGGGGCTCCGTTGTGGATAGTTAGTCGGTCAGGCAAACCGGCGCGCCCGCGTTATGGAACGCAGGCGCGATTCACGGTGAATCCGACGGATCCTCCGGGTCATCCTGATTTTGTGGATTACTTTCAATGCGGCCTGGGACCGCAAGGACGTGCACGTGGTACACGCCCGTTTATTCTAGTCGGTGCCGGCAACGCGGGTCAAAGCGGCCGGGAGCGGGGACGGGGACTCAGAAGTGGGTCAGGCAGTGCGTCGCCCGTTCCACCGCAAACATCTGCCGGGCCTCGAGGGCGGCGCCCGGCCGTGGCTCGCCGATGGCGCCGGCAGCTTTCAGGGTCACCGGGCACACAGCACCGAGGAAGATCGAGGACAGCGCGGAGACGCCCAGTTCGAGGTCGGCGGCGGTGCCTTCGGGCAGGCGTTCGACGCCGGCCTGGCCGCCCTCCACGGTCAGCGCAAAAATCCCCGGCGTGAGGCCGAGCGGATCATCGACTTTGAGGACCAGCCGGCCATCGGCCGGGTAGTGGCGCGCAGCGAGGGCTTGTGGAACGTCGAGGATCCTCAGCCAGAGCATGTCGCGGCTGTCCGAGGCGTCGATGCAGCGCGGGTCAGCCAGGGCCCAGGCAAGGGGATCATCCACCGGCGCCTCGTTCCAGGTGACCCGCTCCACGAGGTCGATGGCCGCCAGGTACTGCCACAGTTCGAGGTAGGCATGGTCGGTGGCGGCGACAAGGTCCACCACTTCCACCGTGTAGGGGGTGGTGTCCCAGCCAAGGAACTTGTAGGAGACATAGCCGTCGATGGTTGCGTCCGGGCCGTAGTGCAGCGCCACCTTGATGGCGGGATCTTCCTTGCCGTCGCGTCCCAGCGACCCGGAGGCCAGGTGCCGGTACCATTCCTGCCGGCCGAGGGACCCTGGCGTGTGCCGGTGGACGCGTTCGAACACGGCGGGGGCCACGTCCAACAGGGTCTTGGGGTCCGCCACTTCCACGGCGCCCGTGGCCGTGTGCCGCAGGGCAAACCGGGCCGTCGTGTCCACTTTCACGGTGCGCTCAAGGCTTGCCACGCCGTAGCCGAACCTGCCGTAGATACTGCCCTCCGAGGCCGTCAGCGCTGCCATGGCGATGCCGTCATCCTTGGCGGCCTGGAGGTCTTCGGTCATCATGCGGCGCAGGAGGCCGCGCCGGCGGTGCGATGTACGGACGGTCACGGCCGTAACCATCTGCGTTTCCAGCATGCGGCCGAAGCCAATGTTCAGGGTTTTGCGGAAGGTCCCGAAGGTGGCAACGGGCACCTCGGCAGGCAGCGACGAGGGGGCCACGGGACCGGTCTGGTAAACCCCGGTGAAGATCCGGCCGTCGACCTCATAGGTGGCAAGGGACCGCTCCCGGTGCTCGGGGGTGCGGGTGGAGTCGTGGAAACCGAACCCGACGGCCTTGGCCCAGGTTTCGGCCTCCGCGTACCCTTCGTTGCCTTTGGACACGGCGGGAAAGCGCCGGATTTCATAGTTTCCGCTCAGATCACCCATTTACCCGAGCCTAGCCAATGAATCCGGCGCTTGACCAGCACAAACACGCCGGCCGTCTGCTGGGCCGGCAGGAAGCCTAGTGGCCGGCGTCGTACCAGCTGGGGCCGACGCCGATCTGCACTTCCAGGGGCACGCTGAGGTCGGCGGCGGCGGCCATCTGCTCGGTGACGAGTTTCTCGACGGCTGCGCGTTCACCGGCGGCCACTTCGAGGACAAGTTCGTCGTGGACCTGGAGCAGCATCCTGGACTTCAACCCCTGCGCCTTGAGCTCGTCATGCACACCGAGCATGGCGCGCTTGATGATATCCGCGGCGGAGCCCTGGATGGGGCTGTTCAGGGCAATGCGCTCGGCATTTTCGCGCAGCTGGCGGTCCGTGCTGGTGAGATCCGGGAGGTAGCGGCGACGGCCTTCGATAGTGGCTGTATAACCATCCACCCGGGCCTGGTCCACCACGCCCCGCAGGTAGTCCCGGACGGCGCCGAAGCGGTCGAAGTAGTCCTTCATGAGGGTGCGGGCTTCGTCGACCGATATCTCCAGCTGCTTGGACAGGCCGAAGGAGGTCAGGCCGTAGGCCAGTCCGTAAGACATGGCCTTTACCTTGGACCGCATGGCGCTGGTGACCTGGTCCGTTGGCACGTGGAAGATGTTCGAGCCGACGAACCGGTGCAGGTCCTCACCGTCCTTGTAGGCCTGGATCAGCCCTTGGTCGCCGGACAGGTGCGCCATGATGCGCATTTCGATCTGGGAGTAGTCGGCGGAGAGCAGGCATTCGTAGCCTTCGCTGACCACGAAGATGCCGCGGACGCGGCGGCCTTCCTCGCTGCGGATGGGGATGTTCTGCAGGTTGGGGTTGTTCGAGGAGATGCGGCCGGTGGCCGCGACGTTCTGGGCGTAGGTGGTGTGGATGCGGCCGTCCTCGGCCACCGACTTCTTCAGCGACTCGAGCATTTGGCGCAGCTTGGCGGCCTCGCGGTGGGCCATGAGCTGGACCAGGAACTCGTGGCCGGTCTTCTCCAAGAGGTTCTTCAGCGATGCGGCGTCCGTGGTGTAGCCGGACTTGATCTTCTTGGTTTTGGGCAGTTGCAGCTCGTCGAACAGTACTGTCTGGAGCTGCTTGGGCGAGCCCAGGTTGACCTCGTGCCCGATGGCGGCAAACGCCTGTTCCTGCGCCTGGTCGATCACCCGCGCCAAATCGGCGAGCTGTTCGTCCATTTTGTCCATGTCGATCGCGATGCCGGCGAGTTCCATGTCCGCGAGGACGCGGCCCACCGGCAGCTCAAGGGTGGACAGCAGGTCCTCGGCCTTGCGCTCCTTGAGTTCATCCTCAAAGAAGCGGCTGAGGGCGAGCACGACGGCGCCGGCCTGGACCAAGGCGTCGGCGGCGGCGGTGTCCTCGCCATCGAACGACAGTTCCAGTTGCCCGGCCTTGGCCGTGGCCGCGGGGATTCCCACATTGAGGTGGTGCTGGGCCAGTTCGGCGAGTTCGTAGGTGCGCCGGTCCGGCTCGATCAGGTAGCCGGAAATGGAGGTGTCGTCCACCACGCCTTCCAGCTCCAGGCCGCGGGCAGAGAGTGCCTTCAGCGCGGCTTTGAAGCCGTGCATCACCTTGGGCGCCTCCGGGTCCCGGAGCCACCCTGCGAGGACGTTCTCTGTCCCCGCGTCCTGGCCGGTGAGGTCGACGTAGACGGCGGCGTCGCCACGGACGATCGCCAGCGCCGCGGCATCCTCGCCGATCCGTCCGGGCACGAGGTCGACGGCGAGGGCGGAGCGCTGGCCGTCTCCCGCAGCCAGGAAGGCGGCAAGCTCAGAGGCTCCCGCGGGAGCACTGTACTCCGGCGTGTCGATGCTGTCCCGTTCCGCTGCCGGGGTGTCGGCGTCGCCGTAGAGGGCGAAGAGGCGGCCGCGGATGGCCTTGAATTCGAGCTGGTCGAAGAGGTCCTCGAGGACGGCCTGGTCCGGCCGCGGCTGGTAGAGGTCATCGAGCGTGACCGGCAGGTCGAGGTCGGTGTGGAGCTGGTTCAGCCTGCGGTTGCGCTTGACGGCGTCCACGTTCCCGCGCAGGGCGTCACCTACCTTGCCGCCGATGGAGTCGATGTGTTCCAGTACCCCTTCGAGGCCGCCGTAGAGGTTGATCCACTTGGCCGCCGTCTTGGGCCCGACACCGGGCACGCCGGGCAGGTTATCCGCCGTCTCGCCCACCAGGGCCGCGAGGTCGGAGTAGCGGGACGGGCTCACGAAGTACTTGGCTTCGATGGCTGCGGCGTCCATCCGGGGGATGTCGCTGACGCCCTTCTTGGGGTAAAGGACAAAGACGTTGTCCGTGATCAGCTGGAAGGCGTCCCGGTCGCCGGAAACGAGGAGGACCTCGAAGCCGGCCTTTTCCCCCATGGCGGCAAGCGTTGCGAGGATGTCGTCGGCCTCGTAACCGGGCATCTTGATGGTCTTGATCCCCCAGGCCTCCATCACCTGCCCGATAAGGTCGATCTGCCCGCTCATCTCGCGGGGTGTCTCGTTGCGGCCGCCCTTGTACTCGCTGTACTCGGCCTTGCGATGCGTGGATTCGTCCGAGACGTCGAAAGCGACGGCGATGTGCGTGGGCTGCTGTTCCTTGATCAGGTTGATGAGCATGGACGTAAACCCGTGGATGGCGTTGGTGTGCTGGCCGTTGGCGGTGGAGAACTTGTCCGCCGGAAGAGCGAAGAAAGCCCGGAAAGCCATGGAGTGCCCGTCAAGCACCAGGAGGCGCGGCTGGCCGGTGATGGGGACGACGGGGGCAACGGTGGCGGAAACCGACCCGCCGGCAGCAGGGGAAGCGTCACTGGCTCCCGGGTCCTGGGGGGTGGAAGCAGGCTGCGCCGAGGGCTCTTCCTCCAGGACCTGGGACGGGAAAGGGGCCGGTTTGGTTGTTTCACTCACAGGTGCCAGCCTAGTTGCCATGACAGACAATTTCACGCCGGGCCCCTTCGCCGAAGAGCTGGCAGCGGCCGGAATCCCCGACCACATGCACGACTGGCTGGGCGCGTTCGGCGTCGGCGCCCTGGTGGTCAAAATGGGGATCCATTTCCTGGAGATGAGCCCGGAACGGACAGTCGCCACCATGCCGGTGGAGGGCAACACGCAGGTCGCGGGAATCCTCCACGGCGGCGCCCACGTGGTGCTGGCGGAAACCCTTGGTTCGTTCGCCGCCGGGATGCATGCGGGCCCGGGCCGGCACGCTGTCGGCATCGAGGTCAACGCCACGCATCACCGTTCGATTGCCCAGGGGCTGGTTACGGGTACGTGCACCGCGATCCATCTGGGCCGCACACTGACCACCCACGAGGTGGTCATGACCGACGCCCGGGGGCGGCGGCTGTCATCTGCCCGGATCACCAACATGCTCCGGGACAACGCCGGCTGAATCAGGCAGCGCCAGGCCGTGTTGTTCCCGCGGCCAGCAGGTAGCGCAACTCAACGATCCCACTGCCCAAGGTGCGGGAGGCGGCCAGTTCAAGTGGCGCCGTCGGCCCCTTGAGTGGCAGCAGCCGCTTTCCCTCCCCCAGCACTACCGGAATCAGGGAGAGGATGATCTCATCCAGCAGCCCGGCGTCCGCAAACTGGGCGGCCAGGTTCCCGCCGCCCACCACCCAGATGTTCCGCCCTTGCGCTGCATCCCGGAAGTCAGCGATGAATTCGGCCACGTCGCCGCGGACGAACGTGACATCGGCGCCGTCGGGGACCGGGTACTCGTGGTGCGTGAAAACATACGCCGGAGTGCCCGCGTACGGCCAGGTGCTGGCGTCGTGCTCCTGCAGCCAGGCGTACGTCTCCCCGCCCATGACGATGCACCCCACCCCGGCCATGAAAGCGTCGTAGCTTTCCGCCCCGCCCTCGAAGCCGTCGAACTGCAGGAGCCAGCCGAGGTCGTCCGTGGGGGTGGCGATGAATCCGTCCAGGGACGCGGCTACGAAGTACTGGATGCGCGGCATGGGCCCAGCCTAGCCAGCCCCGGCGGCGCTGCCCATGATCGGGCCCGGCCGGAAGGACCCGCTACTTGGTGAAGTACGGGATGATCAGGTACAGCCCGAAGAGCACGGCCACGCCACACAGGGCGAAGCACAGGTAGGCCACCGAACGCTTGATCCCCGGGGACGGTTGCTGGGCGTCGGCGGCGATTGCCGTAAACCTGACGCCGAGCGAGTAAAGCGTAACCACCAGTGCGGCGGAAATGAGCGTGGTGCCTGCGACGGTCAGGAGTTCCAACCACTTCATCGCTGATTCTCCTTCGGGGTGTTGGCAGCAGCGTCAGCGTCAGCCTTGGCCTGTTCCTTCTCTTTGGCCCGGGCACGTGCCAGGGCCTTTTTCTTGGCGAAGCGGACCGCCTGGCCGGCTTCCTCGACCTCGACCGCGTTTTGGTGGCCTACAGAGGACTTGCGCGAGTAGAAGAACATGAACAGCACCGCGGCGCTGCCTGCCACGGCGGCGATCAGCACGCCAACCGGGCCGGTCGTGACCAGCAGTGCGGTCAGGGCGCCGACAATTCCCGCTGCCGGCAGGGTGAAGAGCCAGCCGAGGGCGATCTTGCCCACCATGTTCCAGCGGACGGTGGTTCCGCGGCGTCCCATTCCGGAGCCGATGACCGATCCGGACGCCACCTGGGTGGTGGACAGGGCGAAACCAAGGTGGGAGGAGGCAAGGATCGCGGCGGCGGTGCTGGTCTCGGCGGCGAAGCCCTGCGCGGGCTTGACCTCCGTCAGGCCGGAGCCCATGGTGCGGATAATGCGCCAGCCGCCGGCGTAGGTACCGATCGCAATGGCCAGTGCGCAAGCCGTGATCACCCAGAGCTGCGGGCCCGAACCAGGGGCCTGGCTGCCCGCGGCGATCAGCACCAGGGTGATGATGCCCATGGTCTTCTGGGCATCATTGGTGCCGTGGGCAAGGGCCACCAGGCTGGACGTGAAGATCTGGCCCGTCCGGAAACCGCCGCGCTTCTGGGTGAGCTTGCTGCCGGTCTCGGGATCATGGCGGGCGGTGAGCGCATAGGCAAGCCGGGTGCAGACATAGGCTGCGAGGCCGGCGATGACCGGGGCGAAGACAGCCGGGAGGATGACCTTCTGGAGCAGGCTCTCGAAGTTGACGGAACTGAATCCTGCACCAACCACAGCGGCGCCGATCAGGCCGCCGAAGAGTGCGTGCGATGAGCTGGAGGGAAGGCCCTTGAGCCACGTGACCATATTCCAGAGGACCGCGCCCATCAGGCCGGCGAAGATGATCTCCGGGGTAATCTGCACGCCACCGGATCCTTCGCGGATGATTCCACCCGACACCGTCTTGGCCACTTCAGTGGACAGGAAAGCGCCCACCAGGTTCAGGACGGCCGCCAGGGCCACCGCTGTCCGTGGCTTGATGGCGCCCGTCGCGATGGGTGTGGCCATGGCGTTCGCGGTGTCGTGGAAGCCGTTCGTGAAGTCGAAAAATAGTGCCAGTGCTATGACCAGCGCCACCATGAAGGTGATATCCACCTGTTGCCCAATCTGCAGAGTCGACGTTCAGCAGTTTCCCCTACCAGGCTGCCTTGCACAGCATAGTTCACCAGCTGTTTGCGTGGAATGACTTGCGGTGGGGGCCGGAACCGGCGGGAAACCTTATCGATCGTACGCGTCCCCGGCAGGAGGACAAAACAGTGGCCGGTACCGCCAGCGGGTGGCCGCCGGCGCCGGTCCGCCCCGTTTCCAGGCCATCGCGGCCGGGACCGGGGCGGTGCCCTGCCGCGGCTTCAGCCCTGGTGGAACTGCGCGGTACGGGGCGGCGCATCCAGTTCTGGAGCGATTTTTTCCTCGATCGCGGCGACGGTTATATCGGGCAGGACAATCAGGCCGTCCAGTTCGCGGCGGGCCCGTTTGTAGGCGGCCTGGCGTTCGGCGGGCGTGGCGGCCTGGTTTTCCGCGATCATCAGGAGTTTCCGTGCTGTAGCCAGCCGTTCGCGCTCGGGACCGCTGAACCTGCTGTCCCTGATCCGCTTTGCTTCCCGTTCCGCGACGTCGAGGGCCACCGCAAAGTTGTTGACGGCCTGCCGGTACGACTCGAGTCCGGTCACTGAAGTCAGGTCCGCGGCAGATACCGGCCGCTTGCCGTCTGCTTCCCGTTTGGCCCGCAGGAAGGCGACCGTGAGAGGCTCACGGACGTCAGTCATGAGCGGAAAGTCGATGAGCTTGCCAACATCGAGTTCGTAGTCGAGCCAACGTTTGTTGGTGGCGTCATGGGCAGCCATCAGGGCCTGCACCTCTGCCAGGGAGGCCCTCTCCGCTTCACGTGCCTGGTTCTTCAGGTTGTACAGTTCAACCCGGCGCCGGTGGCGCCGTTCTGCGGCACGCCGCCAGCCGCCGGCCCAGCGGCCGGCGAACGCCATCAGCGGGAAGACCAGCCACCATTTATCGGAAAGAAATTCCATGAGGGAACTCACCCCTCCATCCTCGCAGGACGAAGGGTCCGCCTCAAGGAGCGGGCGGGGTGGATTCGCCCGGGCCGCGGCGGGGAACTGCAGTGGCCAGCCGTTCCCCGCCACCTTGGCCCGGGCGTTGCGGTCAGGGAGCCTGCGTGGCTTGCGCGCCGTTGACGTTGACCAGCCAGGACGTGCCGAAGCGGTCGACGCACATGCCGAAGACGTCGCCCCACGGTGCTTTTTCCATGGGGACGGTGACCGCGCCGCCCTCACCGCTGAGCTTTTCGTAGTAGCCCCGGAGCTCAGCTTCGTCGTCGCCGCTGAGGGAAACCGAGATCGATGAACCCGGGTGGTATTCCATGCTGTTGGGGGTATCGGCGCCCATGAGGACCAGCCCCTGCGTGGTGGTGAGCATGCCGTGCATGATCTTCTCGGCTTCGGCAGGATCGTCGCTGGCCTGGAAGTCGGCGAATGTGCTCAGTGTCAGTTCGCCGCCAAAGACGGACTGGTAGAAGTTCATTGCCTCACGGGCGTTGTCCCGGAAGCTCAGGTAGGGGTTGAGGATGGTGGGCATTGCGGGTTCTCCTTCACATGGCCGGAACGGTGCACACACCATCCTGCCCGATCCCGCGCCGGCCCGGTAGGGGATGTCTCCCCTGTTCATCCCGTGTTTGCGCGGCCAAAAAGGCAGCGCCATCGTATCCGGGTGATGGTGCCGTGCGGCCCCGGGAACGTAGGCTCGGGTGATGGCCAGATTCTTTGATGTTCACCCGCACGACCCGCAGCCGCGCGCCATTGCGCAGGCAGTCAAAATCATTCGCGACGGCGGCCTGATCGCCTACCCCACGGACTCCTGCTATGCCTTGGGAGCCCAGATGGGCAACAAGGATGCTCTGGACCGGATCCGAAGCATCCGCCATCTGGATGACAAACACCATTTCACCCTCGTGTGCCGGGACTTCGCCCAGCTGGGACAGTTCGTGAACATCGGAAACGATGTCTTCCGCAGCATCAAGGCCGTCACTCCGGGCAGTTACACGTTCATCCTTCCTGCCACAAAGGAGGTTCCGAAGCGCCTGCTCCACCCGAAGAAGAAAACAGTGGGGGTGCGCATTCCGGACAACCGGGTGGTCCAGGCATTGCTCGCCGAGCTCGGTGAGCCGTTGCTCTCGAGCACGCTCCTGCTGCCGGATGAGGACGAACCGCTGACCGTGGGTTGGGAAATCAAGGAGCGGCTGGACCACCAGGTGGACGCGGTGATCGACGCCGGAGACTGCGGTGCTGAACCCACCACAGTGGTCGATTTCTCCAGCGGGGTGGCTGAGGTTGTCCGGCGCGGCATGGGCGACCCGTCCCGTTTCGAATAGCCTCGACGCACCTGCGGTCCCAGTGCACTTTGGCTGCGCCGCCGTCGTAATTTCCGACGACGGCCGGTGCGTCCGTGCCAACGTGCCCTGTTGTGGCGGGCCGGGTCAGTCGTTGCTGGCGTCGGTCGGCTTTTTTGCCCGGCTGGGCTGCACCCTGGGCGGTTCGCCAGGCATCTTGGGGTAGTCCGGAGGGAAGGGCATCTCCCCGAGGCCGTCCGTGCAGTCCCGGTCCCACCATTCCAGGAGCGTGTCGATGGTGCCGGGCGCGGCGTTGAAGTTAGCCCAGGGGTCTCCCACCGTCTTCAAGCGTTCCGGAACTGTCAGGATGGTGAAGCTCTTTGGATCCGCGTTTTCCAGTTCCGCCCAGGTGATGGGACAGGACACGGGGGCGTGCGGGAGGGCCCTCGGGCTGTAGGCGCCGGCGATGGTGCGGTCACGGTTGGCCTGGTTGAAGTCCAGGAACACCCGGCGGCCGCGTTCTTCCTTCCACCAGGCAGTGGTCACCTTGTCCGGGATCCGGCGCTCCACCTCCCGGGCAGCGGCGATGACGGCGTGCCGGACATCAAGGAACTCGCGGGTTGGTTCGATGGGAGCGTAAACGTGCAGGCCGCGGTTTCCGGAGGTCTTGACGAAGCCTGTGAGGCCCGCCTCTGTAAGGACGTCCTTGAGGACCAGGGCGGCGGGGACGGCGTCGCCGAAATCTGTTCCGGGCTGCGGGTCGAGGTCGATGCGAAGCTGGTCCGGGTTGTCGGTGTTTTCCGCCCGGGACGGCCAGGGGTGGAAGACCACGGTGTTCATCTGGACGGCCCAGACGGCAGCTGCCGGTTCGTCAAGGACCAGTTGGGGATGGGACCTGGCGCTGGGGTACACCACCTTGACGGACCGGACGAAGTCCGGCGTGCCTTTTGGCGGGTTTTTGGAGAAGAACATCTCGCCGTCGATGTTGTCCGAGTACCGCTGGAGGGACACGGGCCGGTCCCCGTTGGCGGCAATGAATGCCTCCCCCACCTCGCAGATATACCTGGCGAGGTCCAGCTTGGTCAGGCCCAGGTCCGGCCAGAGGACGCGGCTGGGGCTGGAGATGCGCATGTCGCGCTCGCCGTTGGGACCTTTGACAGTGATGGTGGTCTGTTCGCTCGCCATGGGGACAACGTACACCCGGCCGCCGGCACACACCGGCATATGCGGCTGCCCTCAGGCATGATGGACCCATGCACCACCAAGACCACCAGCTCGTCATCGCTGCAGGTGACGCCACGTTTTCGGCCATTTACAAGCGCCCGGACCAGCCCACCGCAACAGTGGTGGTGGCGCACGGCGCAGGAGCCGGAATGGACCATCCGTTCCTGCGCGGTTTCACGGACGCCCTGAACGGCCTGGGACTGGCCACCCTGCGCTTCAATTTTCCGTACCGGGAGGCAGGGCGGAAGTTCCCCGACCGCCCTCCGGCTGCCATCGCCGCCTGGCGGGCCGCCATGGACGCAGCCCGCGCCAAGGCGGAGGCCCACGGTGACAGCGGCCCCGTCTGGGCGGCGGGCAAGTCGTTCGGCGGCAGGATGGCATCAATGGCCGTGGCCGAGGGCATGGAAGCCCAAGGCCTGGTGTACCTCGGCTACCCGCTGCATGCCCCCGGCAAGCCGGAGAAACTCCGGGATGAGCACCAGTACGGGATCACGGTGCCGATGCTGTTCCTGCAGGGAACGCGCGACACGTTTGCCACGCCCCACATTTTGACGGACGTCGTGGCCCGGATCGGCTCCAACGCGGTCTTGCAGTGGGTGGAGGGCGGTGACCACTCCTTTGCCGTGGCGGGAAACAAGCGTCCCGCCGATCAGGTGGGTGCATCGCTGGCGCTTCCCGTGGCGGAGTTCATCGCCGCACACACCTAGGACGCCAACCGGCGCCCACGTAGGCCGCGGCCGCTGTGCGCCGCTCCTGACCGGCCCTATGTGCGTGGCTTGGCGCGTGCAGTCGCCGGGGCTGACCAGGGATCCTCCGGCCAGGGGTGCTTGGGGTAGCGGCCGCGCATTTCGGTGCGCACCTGGGCGTACGGGCCGGACCAGAAAGAGGTCAGGTCGTCCGTGACGGCCAGGGGGCGGCGTGCCGGGGACAGCAGGTGGAAGAGCACCGGCACCCGGCCGCCGGCCAGCCTCGGTGATTCAGCCAGCCCGAAGCATTCCTGGAGTTTCACTGCCACCACCGGCGCCGCGCCGTCGTCACCCGGCTCCGGATATTCGATCCGGATCCGCGAACCACTGGGCACTTCAAGCGATTCCGGAGCGAGTTCGTCAAGCCTGGCTGCCTCGGGCCAGGGAAGGAGCCCGCGCAGCGCCCCGGCCAGGTCAAGGGAATCCAGCGGCGCCCCCGCTGCGAGGGCTTCCAACCCGGTTCCCAGCCACTCTTCCAGCCGGCCCTGGAGGGCAGTATCCGAGACATCGGGCCACGGCTCCCCTACCTGGCGGCGCAGGAAGGCGAGCCGGCTCCGGAAGGAGGCCGCCGCCGTCGGCCAGGAAAGCGCTGCCAGCCCGCCCGACTGGAAAGCGTCTGCCACGGCGGCCCTGGCCTGGGCGGCCGTGGGACGCACCGGTGTCGAGGCAAGCACGACCGCCCCCAGCCGCCTGGTCTTGCGGGCCGTCAGCCGCCCTCCGCTGAAACGCGTGTCCACGGTTTCCGCCAGCAGGTGCGCGGCCGCAGTTTCGGCCGTGGTGGCAGACAAGGGTGCTGCGGCGCGGATGACGGCACCGGTTCCGGCCGCATCCCGCCCGCCGGCCCGTGAAACGTCGGCCACGGCCAGCCATTCGTGGTCTGAGAGGGTACTGCCTCCGGGGAGCCCCGCCCGGGTGCCCGACGTGAACAAGTACTGCCCCGACCCCTCGCTACCGGGGACGCGGCGTGCCACGCGGTCGGGATAGGCGAGGGCGACGACGGCACCCACAGCTTCGCCCGGGCCGGGCAACGACGGGGGAACCGTGGCATGGCGGTCCAGCCGCCGGCGGGCCAGGGACGCAAGGCGCTTGGTTTCATCCGCCCAGCGCCGGCCGGCAGGCCCCGGATCTGCCCGCAGCTGGGACAGGAGCCGGGGCAGGTCGGCTCCGGGCGCGCGGTGGTCCCCGGAGAGTGCAGCCACCACCCCGGCGGCCAGCCGGGTCCCGGCGGACGCGGCACCTTCAAGCAACGCCCGGGCGAGCCGGGGGTCGGCGGGTATGGCCGCGAGGCGCCGGCCCTCGGCCGTTACGTGGCCGTCGTCGGTAATGGCGCCGAGCTCCCGCAGGACCTCGACGGCCTCACCCATGGCTTGGCGGGGCGGCGCGTCCAGCAGGGGCAGGCCCTCCCCGCCGGGCGATCCCCAGCAGGCCAGGGTCAACGCCGCGCTGGTCAGGTCCGCCACGTTGATCTCCGGTGTGACGTGCGCCGGCGCGGCACCGTAGGCCTGCTGGCTGTAACAGCGGACCACGGTGCCCGGGCCCTGCCGGGCGGCGCGTCCTGCTCGTTGCTCAGCGGATGCCCGGGAACAGGAAACGGTGACAAGCCCGCTCATTCCGCGGCCCGCATCGCGCCTGGGCTCCCGGGCCAGGCCGGAATCGATGACCAACCGCACTCCGGGCACGGTCAGTGACGATTCGGCAAGGTCCGTGGAGACGACAATCCGTGGGCCGTCCCCGGGGTGCCGTCCGGACACCGCCCGGTCCTGTTCGGCCGCACCAATTTGCCCGTGCAGTTCCAGGACATCCACGCTGCTGCCCAGCCTGCCGCGCAGGGCCGCGGCCACGTGCGAGACCTCCCGGGCTCCCGGAACGAAGACCAGGGCGTCCACGGAGCTTGTCTGCCGCAGCGTGGGCCTCCGCAGCCGTGGCGGCCAATTCGTCAAGGAAGGCGCGCGTCACTCCCCCGGCGTCAAGGCGCGGCGCTTGTGCCGGCAGCCACTGCACCTCGAGCGGGTAATGCACCGCCGGGCAGTCCACCACGGGGACCGGGCGGCCGGATGTGCCCAGCAGCGCAGCGAACCGGGGTGCGTCGAGGGTGGCTGACATGGCGACGACGGCAAGGTCCCCGCGAAGCTCGCGGACCTCGGCGAGCATCCCGACGAGGAGGTCAGTTTCGAGGCCGCGTTCATGCACCTCGTCCAAAACGACGGCGGCCGTCCCGTCCAGGCCCGGGTCCGCCAGAAGGCGGCGCAGGAGGATGCCGGGGGTAACGAACTCAATCCGGGTGTCCGGGCCTGCCCGGCGTTCACCGCGGACCGTGTACCCCACCCGCCCGGCAGCCGGGCTGCCGTCCAGCTCCGAGAGCCGCCGGGCTGCTGCGCGTGCCGCGACGCGCCGCGGCTGGGTGACGACGACGCGGCCCGACCGGCCTGCGAGGTTGGCCAGCAGGGGCGGCACGAGGGTGGTCTTTCCGGTTCCCGGCGGGGCCTGCACCACTGCGGCAGCATCGGGGCCGGTTTCCAGTGCCTGCCGCAGCCGGGGAATTGAGGCCCCGAAGGCAAGCCCGGCGCCGATGGCACGGAGGTCAAAGCCGTCGTCGGGGTGGCCGCCAGGAGGAATCATCCATCTATTCTCCCTTGACCGGGACAGGTTCCGTGGCCCCCGGTCAGGGCTTGCCTGGGCCTTTGGCCTTGCCCTTGGCTTCCTTCGCCGTGTTCGAACGCCCCGCGCCCGGTGGATCGGCGGCGGGCACCGGTTCCGGCGCCACGGCGGCCACGGCCGGTTCAGCCGGAGCGCTTCCAGTGTCACCCGGCGCCCCGGAGAGGCCGCCGTCGGCCGGATCAGCCTGTGGTGCCTCGGCGGGCGCAACTGCCGCCACGTGCGCTGCGATGTCTGCCCGGACCGAGGCCAGTGCGCTTTCGATCCCGTTGTACCGCTCGGGTGAAAGCCGCCCGTCCGCTGCCGCCTCGCCCAGGTCCTTCTCCAGTGCCGCAAGCGCTGACAAGGCGCCGTCCATCCTGTTTTCGGCCGCCGCCTGGCTGATGCCCAGCACCCGAACCTGGAAGCCCCGCAGCAGGCCCTGGTCGGTGCGCCCGGGGCCAACGGCAGCGGCGCCGGCAACCAGTGAGGCTGCGACGGCAATGCACACGAGGATCAGGGCACGCGTTCCGCGGCGCCGCAGGCTGCCACGGGTGCCGGGCGCTGTTACACGGTCATTGTCCGTGTCGCGTCCGGCTTCAGGCCGCATGCCGGCCACGGAGCGGGACGACGGAGGGTGCGCGCAGGGGCAGCACGGTAACGGTGGCGGGGTCCGCGGGCTCCTGGGCTGCCGGCGTCCTCCGCGAACCGAAAGTCGACCGCGCCAAGATATGGCGGACAGCGGTGCGGATCCAGGTGGTGAGGAATAGACCGATCCCCATCCCGAGGAGCACGTGTCCTGCAACGTAACGTTGCCCGGCTCCCGGACCCCCTTCGGCTGCCATCGCCACGCCGCCGACGGTCAACATCATTGACAGGGCCGTTCCTGAGATAACGCCCATGGCTCCTGCTCCATCCCATTTAGTCAGCACGCTTACTGGTATTGCTCAGCAAGCTTACTACTTGGCGGGACTGATTCAAGAGCCCGGAGGGTAAAGGGCGGGACGGTGGGCTGGCCGAAATACCGGTGCCGGTCAGCCGGCAGCTTCGAGCAGGCGCTCGGCCGGCGAGATCCCCGCGTAGCGTCCCTTGAAGAACAACAGCGGCTCAGCGTCCACCCGGGCATCCAGGTGCCGTACCGCCGCCACCACGATGGTGTGGTCGCCGCCGTCGTATTCCGCGTGCAGTTCGCAGTCGAGCCAAGCCAGGGCGTCATCCAGGACGGGATTGCCCAGGGGTGACGACGTGTGGCTGACGCCGGCGAATTTGTCAGCTCCCGAGCGGGCGAACTGCCCCGCGAGGTGCTGGTGTTCAGCCGGGAGGATGTTGATGGCGAAGGTGCCCGCACTGCGGAGCACGGGCCAGGTGGTGGACGTACGCGCCGGGCTGAACGTGACGAGCGCCGGTTCCAGGGACAGCGACGCGAACGACTGGCAGGTGAAGCCTGCGGGCCCCTGCGGCGTGGAGCTCGTGATTACTGTCAATCCGCTGGCAAAAGTTCCAAAAATGTCCCGAAGCCGGCGGGGAGCAAGATCTGATGTGGCGGTCATAATGTGGCCTCTCGTTTGGATCGTTACCTCACCAAACCATCAGCGGATTGCGCGTTCAAACCGCATGAAATGAGCCGACGCGTACCGCAACGAAATGTCACGGCCGGACACCCTGCGTCATCGAAGCCTCGCTCCTGGCCGTCCAGCGTGACCTGGTTTTACGCAACAAACAGTCATCCCGGATCAGGCGGCCACTGCCGGCGATGTCGGTCAGGCGCGCTGGTCCAGTGCGGCCAGCAGACGGCGGACCGAGCCGCCGAGGTTCCAGTCGGCGGCCGCCTGCTCAAGCTCGGCCCGCCGGCCGCCGGTCACGGGCAGCAGCCGCGCACCCGCCTCGTCGAGGGTGGGCAGCTCCAGGTCGCGGACCAGGCGCACGACGGCGGGGGCGGCTTCCAGGTATTCGGCGGCGGCTTCCAGCCTGGCCCGGACCGGGCCGGATACCCCGCCGCCGGGCTCCGCCGCTGCTGCCAGCAATCCTTCCAGGGTGCCGTACTTCAGGAGCAGGGACGACGCCGTCTTCTCACCGATCCCGGCAACGCCAGGCAGTCCGTCGGAGGCGTCCCCGCGGAGGGTGGCGTAATCGGCGTACTGCTGCGGCAGGACCTTGTATTTGGCCACTACGGTTTCCTCCGTGACCACCTGGAGGTTCTTCATGCCGCGCGCGGTGTAGATCACCCGGACGCCGCGTTCGTCGTCGCATACCTGGAACAAGTCCCGATCTCCCGTGACCACGTCCACCGGGAAGGCGGCGTGGCTGGCGTAGGTGCCCACGACGTCGTCGGCCTCATGGTCTGCGGCCCCCACGATGGCAATGCCGGCGAGCTCAAGGGTCCGGCGGATCATGGGCAATTGGGTCTCGAGGCCCTCGGGGACCACCTCGATGTCGGTTCCGCCCGGTACCGCCCTCGCCACGCGGTGTGCCTTGTACGTGGGGATCAGGTCCACCCGCCACTGGGGCCGCCAGTCGTTGTCCCAGCACGCCACCAGGTGGGTGGCCTGGTAGTCGGTGGTGAGCCGCGCGATCATGTCCAGCAGGCCGCGGACAGCGTTTACCGGCGTACCGTCCGGCCGCCGGATGCTGTCCGGAAGGCCGTAGAAGGCACGAAAGTACAGGGAAGCAGTGTCAAGCAGCATCAGGCGCTGGGGCATACCTGATCCTGACACGGATTTCCCGCCTGCGGCTGCACCGGGCAACCGACGCCGCGCTGCCTAGAAGGACGGCATGGTGAATTCCATGCCCAGCAGGCCGCGGCCCGCCTGCTCCAGGATGGGGTCGAGGCCCAGGGTGGGGTGGCTCAGGAGCACGCCGACGTCGCGCTGGATCCGCTGCAGCGGATGGGACAGGCGGTGGGCACTGGCGCCCGATCCGGCGACGGCTAGCCGGACCGCCTTCTGGGCGGCTTCCGCGCTTAGGGCCAGCGACAGCCGGAACGAGGCCCGCTCCCGCGCGGCAGGCCCACTGGGCGCCGACCCGTCCCCCGGCAGCAGGGACAGTGCCGCCTGCCAGTGCAGTTGGGCGGTGGCCACCAGCCCGGACGCCTTGGCGTAGCGGGTTTGCGCCGGGACATAGTCTGCCTGCCGGGTGATGGTGCCGTTCTTTTCCTTCCGGCGCAGCAGCTGGTCCCGGAACAGCTCCAGGGCATACTCTGCGGAGCCAAGTGCCGCCGCCGGGGCCACCAGGTTGAGCAAGGTTGACATCGGCGCAGAGATCAGTGGTTCGGAGTGGAGCTCTGCGCCGGGATTGTCGGGGCCGCTGAGCACGGCCCAGTCCATGACCCGGTCCGCCGGAACGAAGAGCGAGTCCGCGCGGAGGTCGTTGCTGCCGGTTCCCCTGAGCCCGTCCGTATGCCACGCGTCCACCAGTTCCAGGTCGGTGAGCGGAACCAGCGCCTGCAACCGGATGCCGTCGTGCTGCACCGCCAACAGGACCCATTGCGAGTGCATGATGCCCGAAGCGAAGCTCCAGTGGCCCGAAACCGCATATCCGCCCGGTACCTTCCGCGCCGAACCAACCGGGGCACTGGTTGCGGCGGCGAGCGGCATCACGCCGCCGGAAAAAACGTCGTCCTGCACCTTCCGGGGCCAGCGTGCCAGCATCCAGGCGTGCTCCGCCAGGTGCCCGGCGGTCCAGGCCGTGGAGGCGCAACCCCGTGCGAGGCCCCTGATGGCTTCCCCGTACGTCTGTGCGCCCAGGCCATACCCGCCGACACCCGCGGGCGCCAGGAGACGGAAGATGCCGGCGGCCCCCAGGTCCCGCATCGTCCCCTCCGGGAGCCGGCGCAGCTGCTCGGCCTCCTCCGCCCTGGCGCGCAGGGCGGGGATCAGGGCTTCCACGCGGCCCAGCATGTCCGCGTGACCGGGGGCGCGGCCCGAGCCTTCCGGGGCGGCGCGGACGACGGCGGCCTGGCCGAGCTCCAGCGTATGTCCGGTCCGGTCCCGCTTGGCGGCGAGGTAGCGGGAGTTGGCCTCGGAGAGGTGGACACCGGTGGGGATCTTTTCGGCGGCGGCGATGCCGAGTGCGGCCAGCTGCGAAGCTTTGTCGGGATTGTTGCTCAACAGCCTCACCGACGTGGCGCCCAGGGCATTGAGCATCTGGGCTGCCGCCGTATAGTCGCGTTCATCCTCGCCGTGGCCGAGGGCAAGGTTGGCGTCATAGGTGTCAAGGCCCTGGTCCTGCAGGGCGTAGGCATCTGGTTTGGGGTAAAGGCCAATGCCGCGGCCTTCCTGGCGGAGGTAGAGCAGGAAGCCTCCGGAGGCAGCAATGCGTTCCACGGCTTCCCGGAGCTGCGGTCCGCAGTCGCAGCGCTCGCTGCCAAAGACGTCCCCTGTCATGCATTCGCTGTGCAGCCGGACCAGGGGCGCCGTTGCGCCGCCGAGGAGGGCCTGCTCCCAGTTACCCAGGGCCAGCAGCAGGTGTTCGCGGCCGTCCACCAAGCCATGGAACGTCATGACGACGGCGGTGGTGGCGTAGCCGTCGACGAACCGGAGCGGGACGCTGACCTGGCTGCGGACGGTGGCCGCGGGCAGGGCGGACGAATGCGGTGCGGAATGGGCAATTGCTGTCATTGCGGGCCTCGGCGATCATCATAAATGGTTGAAGATTAAAGTAAGGGTATCCCGCATTAGTTCAAGCTTCAAGCATTGTGTCCGGATAAGTCGGGGCTGCCTGAACGTTCGAATCCGACCGGTTTTGGCCACACCCTTGACCACCGCATCCGGGCGCGCCGATACTTCCATATGGTCCAACCACGCAGCCCATGACGGCTCCGTGGCCGACGCCAGGCGGCGCACCCACGGGTGGAACCCACCCCACAACGAGAGCAGGATTCCGATGCCCGGCATGCAGACCACCATCAATGACAACGGCGCATGGTGCTGGTTCCAGGACGAGCGCGCCCTGGTGGACCCGGCCAACAACACGCTGCTGGTGGGCTCCGTGGCAGCCCCCGGGGGCGCCGGGGGCGACAGGCGGGGCGGAAACATCGAGGTTGCCGTACTTGACCTTGCTACCGGTGACAGCCAGGTCCACGTTGTCCACACAAGGCTGGAGCCGGACGACCACAACGCCCCGGCGCTCCTGATCAGGCCCGATGGCCGCTACCTGGCGATGTATGCCAAACACAAAACGGACAACTACTCCCGCTGGCGGATCTCCACCCGGCCACATGACGCCTCCGAATGGGGCCCGGAGGAACACTTCGACTGGACGGAGCTGGCCGGCGGCCGCGGCGCGACCTACTCGAACCTGCACCGGCTCGCTGCCGAGTCCCGGGTGTACAACTTTGTCCGTGCCATCAACGACGACCCCAGCCTTCTGGTGTCAGGAGATGACGGCACCACATGGCGATTCGGCGGAAAACTCTTCACCCGCCCCAAGATCGGCTACGTCAACGGCTACACCCGATACTGCGGAAACGGGACGGACCGCATTGACCTCATCACCACCGACCACCACCCGCGGGACTTCAACAACAGCATCTACCACGGCTACATCCGCGACGACGCCCTGCACGACGCCCGGGGCCAGGTGGTCAGCAAGCCGCTGATCGGCTCGCCGGGGATCAACCAGGCTGCACTGACCACAGTGTTCGCGGCGGGAACGGACATTGACGGCGACATCCTTACCCACGGCTGGACCGTGGACCTGCGCCGCCAGGGGCAGGACCTGGCCGCCATCATCAGCTGCCGCGCCAACGACGTCAACGGCCCGCTGCAGCAGGAGCAGCCGCTCGACGTCGATGATCACCGGCTGCTGTACGCCCGGTTCGACGGGAGGCAGTGGAACCTGCACCCGCTGGCGGCCGCCGGCCCGGCCCTGCTGCCGCACGAGCAGGACTATACGGGCCTGGGCGCGGTGGACCCGCATGACCTCAACCAGGTGTACATCTCCACTCCCATCGACCCGCGGACCGGGCAGGCCACCGGCCACTACGAGATCTACCGGGGCAGGACGCGGGACGGCGGTGCCACCTTTGGCTGGGAAGCGGTCACAGAAGGCTCCGCAGTGGACAACCTCCGGCCTATGGTGCCGCCCGGGGATCCCTCCACCCACGCTGTCTGCTGGTTCCGCGGCAGCATGACCTCGTCCCAGGACTATGCGACAGACGTGGTGGTCCTGCATTGATGCCGGGCGCCCGGACCACCCGGGACCCGGTGACCGAGTGTGATCGAATGGCCGACGGCCGTTGACCCCGGCGGGCCCGGTGCGCCAGGGTTGAAACGTTATTAGCGTTGCGACCAGCCAGGAAGACCAATGCACCACCCACAGGAGCTCCAGCCAACACTGACGGTGTCAACCCTGGGGGCGCCCGGCGAAAGCCTGGACACGGTCCTGTCCTGGCTGACGGGGCACGGCGCCCGGGGAGTGGAGCTGCGGCTTGGCATCGGCGAAATCGCCGGCCCGGCCATGACCCGGCGCGAACGCTCCGAACTCCGGTCCAGAATCGAAGGTGCCGGCCTGGCCGTCACCGGGGTGGCCAGCTACATCAGGGTCGCGGAACCGGTTGCCGATGAACTGGTGGTGGGAGCGCTCGAAGCGGCGCTGATCCTGGCCCATGATCTCGGCGCACCGACTGTCCGGGTGTTCCCGGGAGCCCCCGTCCACCCCTGCGGATACGACCGGGTTCCCGACACTATCCAAGCCAGGGAGGAAGCCAACGCTCTTGCAGCCGGCCGGCTCACCGCCGTCGCACGCCTGGCCCGGGATCTGGGAACGTACCCGGCGCTTGAAACGCACGATTCACACCCCCGCGGCAGCGACATTGCCGCGATCTTGGACATGGTCGATGGGCCTGCGGGCGCCGTCTGGGACCTCATGCATCCGTGGCGGGTGGGCGAGACCCTCGACGAAACATGGCAGGCCCTGCACCCCTGGCTCACCGGCGGAGCGGGCAGCGTCCAGGTCAAGGACGCCCGGTTGCCCGCCAGCAGGACTCCGGCCCTCGTCGGCACGGGCACCCTCCCGGTCGACGCCTTTGCCGGACTGCTCCGGGACGCCGGCTACGCTGGTCCCGTCTGCCTGGAGTGGGAGAAGGCGTGGCACCCCGAAGCACCGCCACTGGACGAGGCACTCGGATCCACCGTGCGGTGGTTCCGGCGGCACTGGCCCGCCCGGTCCGGAGCCGACGCCGCTCCGCCGCACCATTCCGGCCCCATCCTTCCCATGGAGACATCATGATCGCCAGCCCTGACCTGAACTTCGACTACTCCCCCTGGACCTTCTGGGCAACGGCATCAGAGGCACAACGGGACGCCCAGCTCGAACGCCAGCACCTGCTCACCGGCCGCGGGGGCGTAACCATTGGGGAGAAGTCCTACATCTCGGCCCTGGCCATGGTGGACCCGGACACCCTCGCGATGGGCAGCGAATCCCTGGTGGCAGCCCACGCCTACCTCACCGGAACCCTGGACATCGGGAACAACTGCACCGTCAACGCCTTCACCGTGGTGCGCGGATCGGTCAGCATGGGCGATGGCGTCCGCATCGGCGCCCACACCTCCATCCTCGGCTTCAATCACTCGATGGACCCATCCGAGCCCGTGTTCAGGCAACCGCTCACCAGTAAGGGCATCGTCCTGGGCGACGACGTCTGGATTGGCTCCAACGTGGTGGTGCTCGACGGCGTCACGGTGGGTTCCCACGCGGTCCTGGCAGCCGGCGCCGTGGTCACCAAGGACGTCCCGGAGTGGGCCGTCGTGGGCGGCAATCCAGCCCGGATGATCCGTGACCGCAGGGCCCGGCCGGCGTCCAGGGGTGCCGGGGACGGCATCCGGGGGAGGCTGGCGCGGTTCGCTGACGCCGCGCGGGATGACGCGCCGGCCATCCTGGCCCGGTCCTGGGACCCGGCGGCGGGAGGCAGCGGCGGCGGCCCGCGGGGCCGCTACGTGGACCACCCCGGGAGCCCGGCCACCGTCAGGGCACACTGTGACGCCATCGAAATCGCGGATCTCCTCCTGCACGGCGTCCCGGGCCAACTCAGCCGCGAGGAACACGCCGGACGCCTCGAGTCACTCCAGGACCCTGTGACCGGACTGGTTCCCGAATACGGTCCGGACGGCCTCACCCACTCCGCCGGCCTCCGCTTCGGATCCGGCCCGGAAACCTACTACGTCCTCGCTGCCGGGTATGCGCTCGGCCTGCTGGGCAGGAAGTTCAAGCACCCCGTCCATGTGGTCGCGGATACCGGCCCGGACGATCTGGCGGCCCGGCTGACCCAGCTCCCCTGGCAGACGGAAGCCTGGGAATCCGGAGCCTGGGTGGACGCCTGGGGAACCGCCGAGTACTGGAACCTGGCCAGGGAACCGGCAGGACAACACGTATCCCTTGACGCACTGTTCGGCTGGCTCCTGACACACGTCAACCGATCGTCCGGTACGTGGGGCACCCCGCAGGACGAAACCCGGCTCAAGGTGGTCAATGGGTACTACCGCCTGACACGCGGAACCTTCGCCCAGTTCGGCCTTCCGGTCCCGCACCCCGAAAGGCTGGTGGATACCGTCCTGGGACACGCCGCCGATCCGAGGTATTTCAGCACCGGCCGGCAAAACGCCTGCAACGTGCTCGACGTCGTCCATCCCCTCTGGCTGGCCCGCAAGCAAACCACGCACCGCGGCCAGGACGCCCGGGACTGGGCCGCCGCGCAACTCGACCAGGCCCTCTCCCGGTGGCAGTCCGGCGCCGGAATGGCTTTCAGCGCGTCGCCCGAAAACAGCAGGGACAATACGCCCGGCCTGCAGGGGACCGAAATGTGGCTCAGTATCATCTGGTACCTCGCCGATCTTCTGGGCCACTCCGAAGCACTCGGCTACCGGCCACGAGGCGTTCACCGGCCCGAACCCGCGCTGCTGCTGCCCACCCTCTAGGTTCAGCCTGTCGTGGGCTCTTCGCCGTTGGCGACAGCCTCGATCCAATCCACGGCCCCATCAGTAAGTTGGGGACCGTCAGCTGATTCGCCAGCCCACCATTCAGGATCGGTCGAGCCGCCGGTGACGGCCATGATGTCCGTGATGACAAGCGGCGGCAAGGGTTCACCGTTGTGCTCAATGAGCCACGTCCGTGTTTCATCACGTACCAGCGGCCACCAGGCGGGTATCTTCATGAACGCAGTATCGCACCGACGCCGGCGCGTGCCTACGCTCATCTGCGGGCGCGATTTCGCTTCCCCAAGCCGGTGCAGAAATGCTAAGCCCCTGTTAGCATTTTCCTCACGTGCATGTGACCCGTGCCACAAGCATGTCGATTCGACGACCAAAGGGGTGCCCCATGGTGAATCCGCTGCAATGGCCAGTGCTGCGCCAGCTGCTCGAGAACGACCCCACGGGCAGGCATCATGCCGTGAAATCACCCGCCACCGAGAAGCTCACGCCCCGGATCGCCACCGCAGACCACGTGGTCCCTTCGGTGTGCCCCTACTGTGCGGTCGGATGCGCCCAGCGGGTCTACGTCAAGGACGGGAACGTCATCCAGATCGAGGGCAATCCGGACTCCCCCATCAGCCGGGGCCGGTTGTGTCCCAAAGGCTCTGCCTCGCTGCAGCTGACCACCGGGGACTCCCGCGAAAAGTACGTCTTGTACCGGCGGCCCCACGGAACCGACTGGGAGCGGCTCGACCTTGAAACAGCCATGGACATGGTGGCCCAACGCGTGGTGGACACCCGCCGGAAGACCTGGGAATGGGAATCCGGGGGCCTCCGCACCCGCCGCAGCATGGGTATCGCCAGCTTGGGCGGCGCCACCCTGGACAACGAAGAAAACTACCTCATCAAGAAGCTGTTCACCTCCCTGGGGATCGTCCAGGTGGAGAACCAGGCCCGGGTCTGCCACAGCTCCACGGTGGCCGGGCTGGGCACGAGCTTCGGACGTGGCGGTTCCACCACCTATCTCCAGGACCTCCAACGCGCCGACTGCATCCTGATCCAGGGATCGAACTTCGCCGAAGCCCACCCCGTCGGATTCCAATGGGTCATGGAAGCCAAGGAACGCGGGGCCAAAATCATCCACGTGGATCCCCGGTTCTCCCGCACCAGCGCCATGGCCGATACGTTTGTTCCAATCCGCGCCGGGACGGACATCGCCTTCCTGGGCGGCCTGATCAACTGGGTCATTGGCCACGATGCGTACTTCCACGAATACGTCGTCAACTACACCAACGCCGCTACCATCCTCAGCAAGGATTTTCGCGACACCGAAGACCTTGACGGCCTCTTCTCCGGATTCAACCCGGACGATTCCTCCTATGAAACCGAAAGCTGGCAGTACGAGGGCGGCTTCGCGGCTGCGTCCTCCGGTGAACGGGACGCGGACGAGCAGGAAGGCAGCAGGCTGGGTGAATCCTCGCACGCCCAGTCCCATGGTTCCGGCGGGCCCGGCGTGACCGGGAAGTGGCACCGCGACGAGAGCTTGCAGGATCCCCGCTGCGTGTTCCAGGTCCTGCGCCGGCACTACTCGCGCTACACCCCGGAGCTGGTGGAAGAGGTGTGCGGGGTGCCGCAGGCCTTGTTCGAGGAGGTGGCAGAGGCGCTCACCAGCAACTCGGGCCGGGACAGGACCACGGCCTTCGCCTACGCCGTGGGCTGGACGCAGCACACCACGGGGACCCAGTACATCCGGGCCGCGTCGGTCCTGCAGCTCCTGCTGGGCAACATCGGCCGCCCCGGCGGCGGGATCATGGCCCTCCGCGGGCACGCCAGCATCCAGGGCTCCAGCGACATCCCCACCCTCTTCGACCTGCTGCCCGGCTACCTGCCCATGCCGCACGCCAAGCAGCACCTGGACCTGGCCGGATACGTCGAGGCAGACTCCGCCAAACAGGGCTTCTGGGCCAACATGTCCGCCTACACCGTGAGCCTGCTCAAGGCCTGGTGGGGGGACGCGGCCACGGCAAGCAACGACTACTGCTTCGACTACCTTCCCCGGATCACCGGCAGCCACAGCACCTACGACACCGTCATGGCGCAGTTGGAAGGAATCTGCAAGGGCTATTTCCTCATGGGCGAGAACCCCGCCGTCGGATCCGCCAACACCCATCTGCAGCGCGCCGGGATGGCCAACCTCGACTGGCTCGTGGTCCGCGATTTCTCCCTGATCGAAAGCGCCACCTGGTGGAAGGACGGACCGGAAATCGCCACCGGGCAAATGCGCACGGAGGATATCGGTACTGAAGTCTTCTTCTTCCCGGCCGCAGCCCACACGGAAAAGGCCGGCAGCTTCACCAACACCAACCGCCTGGTCCAGTGGCGCGAGCAGGCCGTGGAGCCTGACGCCGAGCGCCGCAGCGACCTCTGGTTCATCTGGCACCTGGGCAACCGCATCCGGAAACTGCTCGCGGACTCGAGCGACGACGTCGACCGTCCCATCCTGGACCTGACGTGGGACTACCCCACCGTCGGCACCCAGGATGAACCGGACGCGGACGCTGTTTTCGCCGAGATCAACGGCCGCGGCGCCGACGGCAGCCCGCTCTCCGCCTACACCCAGCTCAAGGACGACGGCTCCACCTCATGCGGGTGCTGGATCTACTGTGGCTGCCGCGCCGACGGCATCAACCAGGCGGCCCGGCGGAAACCCCACACCGAGCAGAGTATTTCGAGCCGCGAGTGGGGCTGGGCCTGGCCGGCCAACCGGAGGGAACTGTACAACCGGGCCTCCGCCGATCCGGAGGGACGGCCGTGGAGCGAGCGGAAGAAGCTCATTTGGTGGGACGCGGACGCCGGGAGATGGACCGGCGACGACGTCCCCGACTGCGAGCCCACCAAACCACCCTCCTACCGTCCAAGCGAGGACGCCACGGGCACCGACGCCCTTTCCGGCATCGACCCGTTCATCATGCAGTCCGACGGAAAGGGCTGGCTCTTCACCCCCGCAGGCCTGACCGACGGGCCGCTCCCCACACACTATGAGCCGCAGGAATCCCCCTTCGACAATGCCCTCTACGGGCAGAACCGGAACCCGGTCCGGAAGCTCCTCAAACATGACGGCAACCGGTACCAACCCAGTGGCCGAGAACCGGGGGCGGAGGTGTATCCGTTCGTGCTGACCACCTACCGGCTGACGGAGCATTTCACCGCCGGGGCCATGACCCGTTGGCTGCCCTACCTTGCCGAGCTGCAGCCCGAGTCGTTCTGCGAAGTGTCGCCGGAACTGGCGGCCGAGCGCGGATTGACCAACAACGGCTGGGCCACCTTGGTCTCGGCCCGCGGAGCCATCGAGGCCAGGGTCCTGGTGACCGGCCGGATGAAACCGCTCACCGTGCAGGGGCGGACCGTGCACCAGATCGGGATGCCTTACCACTGGGGCCCCAACGGGCTCAGCCGCGGCGATGCGATGAACGAGCTCTCATCCATCGCCATGGACCCGAACGTCCACATCCAGGAAGTCAAGGCATTGACGGTTGACATCCGTCCCGGGCGGAGGCCGCAAGGACCGGCCTTGCCGTCCGTGGTAGCGGAATACCGTCAGCGGGCAGGCATCGATGAGCACACCGGCCAGGAAGGAATCAAGGCATGAGCGTCACCCAGTTGGGAATGCCCGCCATCGGAGCACCCGGTGAAGCACGCAAGGGCTTCTTCACGGACACCAGCCTCTGTATCGGCTGCAAGGCCTGTGAGGTGGCCTGCAAGGAGTGGAACTCGCTGCCGGCGGAAAGGCCGTTGCAGCTCACCGGTGAGTCCTTTGACAACACTTCCCGGCTCAGCGCGGACACCTGGCGGCACGTGGCCTTCATCGAGAAGAAGGTTCCGGCTCCGGCGGCTGGCGGGACCGAGGGCATCAAGTGGCTGATGTCCTCGGACGTCTGCAAGCATTGCACCAACGCCGCCTGCCTGGATGTGTGCCCCACCGGTGCGTTGTTTCGTACCGAGCATGGCACGGTGGTGGTCCAGCAGGACATTTGCAACGGCTGTGGGTACTGCGTTTCGGCGTGCCCGTACGGCGTGATCGACCAGCGGCCCGACGACGGCCGCGTCTTCAAGTGCACCATGTGCTACGACCGCCTGGGTGTCGGCGAAGAGCCGGCCTGCGCCAAGGCGTGCCCCACCCAGTCCATCCAGTACGGCGAGCTTGATGAGCTCCGGGAACGGGCCGACGCCCGGGTCGCGGAGCTCCACGAGCGGGGTGTGGACGAGGCCAGGCTGTACGGCAGGGACCCCGACGGCGGGGTGGGCGGTGACGGGGCCCTCTTCCTGCTGCTGGATGAACCCGAAACCTACGGGCTGCCGCCGGACCCGGTGGTGACCACCCGGGACCTGCCTGCCATGTGGCGGCGGGCCGCGGGTGCTGCGGCCGGGCTCCTGGCGGGGGCCGCCGTCGTCTTCTGGGGAGCCCGGAAGTGAGCCGCCGCCGCGAGCGTGAGGAATTCACCTCATACTATGGCCGGCCCATCCTCAAGGAACCCACATGGGAGGCGGCGGACATCGCGGGGTACATTTTTGCCGGCGGCGTGGCTGCGGCCTCCTCCATGCTGGCGGCCGGCGCGCAGTACACCGGGCGGCCCGCACTGGAACGCGGGGCCAAGCTCACGGCGCTGACCGCGATCTCGGTGTCCGCAGCGGCGCTGGTGCACGACCTGGGCCGGCCGGAACGGTTCCTCAACATGTTGCGGGTGGCCAAACCCACCTCGCCCATGAGCATGGGTTCGTGGATCCTTTCCGTGTACGGCCCGCTCGCCGGTGCGAGTGCGGCCGCCAACATCACGGGACTGTTCCCGGCGGCCGGGCGGGCCTGCGGCCTCGGCGCAGCTGTCAGCGGTTCCGCGGTGGCCACGTACACGGCGGTGCTGCTGGCTGACACCGCGGTTCCCACCTGGCATGACGCCCACGAAATCCTGCCGTTCGTGTTTGCCGGTTCGGCCGCAGCTGCAGGCGGCGGCATCGCGGCCGCCCTGGCGCCCGTCCCGGAGGCCGGTCCTGCGCGGCGCATGGCAGTGGGGGGTGCGCTGCTGGAAACGGTGGCGAGCCTGCGGATGGAACGCAGCGGCCACCTGAGCACGGAGACACTGCGGGAGGGCCGGAGCGGTACGTTGATGCGCCTGTCCAAGGCCTTCAGCATCGGCGGCGCCGTGGGGCTGGCCGTAGGCGGTCACGGGTCGCGCACTGTCAGCGTCGTGGGTGGCCTCGCCGTGGCTGCGGGGTCGGCCTTGCTGCGGTTCGGTGTCTTCGAGGCCGGAAAAGCGTCGACGCGCGACCCCAAGTATGTGGTGGTCCCCCAGCGGGAGCGCCTCAAGGCTGCCGAAGCCGCCAGGAGGGAAGCGGCCGGCATCGAAGCAGCAGCCTGAGCCGGACGGACGGAAGCCGCATCCCGGGCCGGGACGCTGCGGAGCGCCCGGCCCGGTCAGAACCAGTCGCCGTCGGCGTAGGCGCTGCGTACGTGCGCCCGGAGGTATTCCCCCACCACGGCCGCGCCCAGGTCACCGACGTCAGGAGCCACCACGCGGCCGTCCACCCGGCGTGCCAGGCGCTGGATGAAGCGCTCCAGCCCGGGATCGTTCCCAAGCCGGAAGAACGTGGTCTGCGTCCCCGCCCTTCCCAACCGGTCCAGCTCTGCAACGGTGGCCCGGATGGTTTCCGCGTCCGGCGGCCAGTTGAACCAGGAGTCTCCGTCCGGCAACAGGTGGGCGGTCGGTTCCCCGTCCGTCACCACCAGGAGCACCGGCTGCATTGAGGGGTGGCGGCGGAAGAAGCGGCCGGCCAGCAGCAGCCCGTGGTGGAGGTTGGTGCCCTGTTCCCGCAGGGCCGGCAGGGCCGTCAGTTCCGCGATGTCCATGGACTGGGCGTAGCGGCCGAAGGTCACCAGCTGCAGCCGGTCACCGCGGAACCGGGTGGACACCAAGTGGTGCAGGGCCAGCGCCGTGCGCTTCATCGGGACCCACCGCCCCTCCGCGGCCATGGAAAAGGAGACGTCCACCAGCAACGCGACGGCGGCCTGGGTCCGGGCCTCGGTTTCGGTTACCTCGATGTCCCCGACGGCGAGGCGCAGTCCGCGGGCCGGATCGCCGCCGTCGGCCATGGTGCGGCGGATGGCGTTGGTCAAGGTGCGCGTCACGTCCCAGGGCTCGGCGTCGCCGAACTCCCACTGGCGGCTGGAGCCGGACTGTTCACCGGCGGCCCCTGCCGTCCGGGTATCCCTGTTTCCCTGCCGCCCGGACAGCTGTTTGGCGGTGTCGCGCAGCAGCGACCTGCCGAGCCGGCGCATGGCCTGCGGCGAGAGCCGGAGGTCGCCGTCGGCGCCGCGGCGCAGGTAGCCGCCCTCCTGCATAGCCCGCTCGATTTCGGCAAGCGTGCGGGCGCTGACGGCCGCACCCTCACCAAGTTGCCGGGCCAGCGCGTCGAGGTCAAGGTCATCAAGCCGGGATCCGTTGTAGGACTGGGACAGCTGCTCGGAGAGCTCGTCCAGTTCCGCGATGTCCTGCAGGACGCCGGTTCCGTCGCCCAGGCCGAGTCCTTCCTGCCCCTCGAACCGTTCCGAGCCGCTCCAGTCCTCCCCTGGACGCAGTGCCTGCAAGGAGGCGTCGAGCTCGCTGAGCTGGGCCATCAGTTCCGGCGAGCCGAATGCCTGGGCGGACAATTGCATCAGTTCGGCGCGCTGTTCGGCGGACATGGACTGCAGGAGCCGCTGGGCGGCGGCGGCACGTTGCGCCAGGGCATCCACGAGTTCTTCCACTGATTGCGGGTCCTCGGGGAAGAACTGGCCGTGCTTGGCCATGAACTCCTGGAAATCGGCCTCGGTGTCTTCGCCGCGGCGGTGCTTTGCCAGCAGCCCGTTGAGGTCCCGGAGCATGGCATTGACGGCCTCGCGGTCCTCATCGGTGGCGTTCTCCAGCGCCTGTTTCATCCCGACGAACCGCTGTTCCAGGACCTCCCGGCCCAGCAGGTCCTTGATCCGGTCGTAGGCTTCCTTGGCGGTTCCGGATTGCCAGTCGTAGGAGGCGAGCTCGTTGACCGCTGCGGCGGTCGAGGCCGGCAGGTTCTGCAGCTGCATCTCCCGGAAATCGCGTTCGGTGTTGTCCATCATGGCGTCCCGGGCCAACTGCTTGCGTTCCTCCAGCACGGCGGTATCCAGGAGCCTTTTGACTTCCTCCAGCGTGCCGTCCAGCCGGTGCCTGCTGAGCAGGTCCCGCCGCCGCTCCTGCACGCGGCGGGCAAGGTCGTCCAGGCCTTCGCGGTTCCGTCCACCGCGCCGCAGGAACTCCTGCAGGGCATGCCGCGGCGAATAGCCTGCCATCACGTCCTCGGCGACGGCGTCGAGGACTTCCGCCAGGTCCACCGGCGGAGCCAGCGGGTCCGGGCCGCCGGTGTACCGGCCGTACCTGGCGGACCGTTTGTGGATGGCCATGCTGCCTCCCGTGCTTAGCCGTAGATGGTTTCCTCGTCGCCGGACTCCTTGGAGATCCGCCGGCCCAGGTAGAGCCCTTCCAAGGCCAGTTCGACGGCGGCAGCCCGCTGTCCGTCGTTCGTCGCACCCAGGCGGCGGCCGATTTCGTCGTAGAGGCCGGAGCCATTCAGGGACGGGAGGTTGCCGAGGAACTCCTGTGCCGTGACTTGCTCACCGGTGGTGACGGTCCGGTGGCCGTCCAGGGCCGATACAAGCGGTCCCATGTCGAGGCCTTGGAAGTGGGCCCTGACGGCCTCTGCGGTGGCGGTGCGGAGGAGGTGGTCGAGGATGCCCTGTTCGCGGCCTTCCTCACCCGATTCGAACTCGATCTTGCCGGTCAGGACTTCCACGGCCGGTTCGAGGTCGATGATCCGGGCCACGGCGTGGTCCTCCCCTCGGAGCCGGGCCCGGCGGAGCGCCGCCGCGGCCACGGTTTCGGCACCGGCGATCGCGAACCTGGCCGAAACTCCGGAGGTCTGGTTGATGGCCGGGGACTCGCGCAGCGCCCGGGTGTAACGGGCAAGGATCTCCAGGATGAAGGGCGGGACGTCAGCCACCAGCCGGCCCTCCTGCCGGATGACGGAGACCTCGTCCTCGAGTTCGATCGGGTAGTGGGTCCGGATCTCGGCACCGAAGCGGTCCTTCAGCGGGGTGATGATCCGGCCGCGGTTGGTGTAGTCCTCGGGGTTGGCGGAGGCCACAACAAGCACGTCCAGGGGCAGCCGCAGTACGTACCCGCGGATCTGGATGTCACGTTCCTCCATCACGTTCAGCATGGACACCTGGATGCGTTCGGCCAGGTCCGGGAAGCTCGTTGATGGCGATAATGCCGCGGTTGGAGCGCGGAATAAGCCCGTAGTGGATGGTTTCCGGATCCCCGAGCCTTCGGCCCTCGGCCACGCGCATGGGATCAACGTCGCCGACGAGGTCCGCCACGGACGTGTCCGGCGTCGCGAGCTTCTCGACGTACCGTTCGGACCGGTGCCGCCAGCCGATCCTCAACCGGTCCCCCTCGGCGCGGACGCGGGCCATGGACTGTTCGGTGATCGGCTGGTAGGGATGTTCGTTCAGTTCCGAGTCCTCAATCACCGGAGACCATTCGTCCAGCAGCCCGGCCAAGGTGCGGAGCAGGCGCGTTTTGCCCTGTCCGCGTTCTCCCAGCAGGACCAGGTCGTGGCCGGCGATCAGGGCACGTTCGAGCTGGGGCAGGACGGTCCGGCTGAACCCGTAGAGGCCAGGCCACGGGTCACGTCCTGATGCCAGGGCGGCGAGGAGATTGTCGCGGATTTCGTGCCTCAGGTCCTTGAGGACATGGCCCGCTGCTCGGAGTTCACCAACGGTGTAGATTTCGGGGCGGTCAGTCACCCCTCTACCGTAATCCCCACCCTGAAGGTAATCGATAGATTCCTCCAGATTCCTGGGCCGGCAAGGCGCCCGCCGGCAGGAGCGGCATATCACTGGGGTTCGGGGCGTCCTTGCACGGCCGCCGCGGCAGCCGGCGCCGCCTGCTCAAGGTAGGCGCCGATGTGTTCCAGGAGGTAGTGCTGGCCGGCCACGGTGGGGTGGTCGCCGTCGGGGCCGATCAAGTCGTTGAAGTCGCCGCTGATCCAGCCCTCGGCGATGGGGTCCACGAATTCACCACCGGCCCGGGCCGTGGCGGCTTTGAGCTGGCTGCTGATCTCCAGGAGCCCGGGGTCCGGGTCCGAAGAGTACGACGGCGGTCCCACCACAATGATTTTGGCTTCCGGGGCGAGCGTCTCGGCCCGGTCCATCGCAGCCAGCGCGGCGTCGCCAACTTCATCGGACGCGTAGCCGAGGTCGTTTTCCGAGCCGAAGAACACCACAATGCCGGTATTTGAGTTGACCAGGTCTTCAACCTGGGTGCCAAACGTTCCGTCAAAATCGCCGGGGCTGACGTATCCGCTGCCGTCTTCTGCTGCGTTGACCACTTCCAGGCCGGCGCCTACGGGGTCGTTGCGCATCAGGGCCGGCCAGGCTTCCTGCGGCGAGGTGCCGTGGCCGGTGCTAAGGGAGTCCCCCACCACTACCACCCGGACCGGGGCCTCCCCCGTGGCCGGTGGCTGGGTTTGCGCCGCGCTGCCTGACGTAACGGCCAGCAGGACGCCGAATGTGCCGGCAGCAACGAGCCTGGCCGGGTGCCCGCGCAGCGGCACGTTGTGTTGCATGGGTGCCGCCTCCTGCCTGGAATCTGGCGGCGGCTATGTCGCCGGCCGCCACCTAATTGTCGTTTGTCCGTGTCCCATCGTAGGCATTCAGTGAGGATACTGTAGTGCCGGCGGGGCCAATGCGACAGATCGCACAGCAACTCCACAGGCAATTCACACCTTCTGCAACGGTTGCCGCCGGGCGGCCGGTCCCGTCCGGCGGGCCTTGCCGGCTGCCCGGGACCGGCCCCGGGTGGTCATCCTTGGTGCGGAACAACCACCGCACGGGCGCTCAGTTTCCCCTCCGCCAGCCGACGGTAGGCGTCCAGGCCGTCGTCAAGGGAAAAGGTCTCGATCTCCGGCACGATCTGGCCCGCCCGGTACATGTCCACCACCTCGTGGAGCTCCTCGATGGTGCCCCAGTAGGTGTTCGTGATGGTGGATTCGTAGGGCGTGTTGAAGAACGTCCATTCGTGGACTCCGCCGGCGATGCCCACCACGGTCAGCCGCCCGCCCTGGGCCATGGACCCGGTGGCGGTGGCGATCGTGGGGGTGACGCCCACGAAGTCGAAGGCCGCGTCCACGCCGCGGCCGCCGGTAAGCTCACGGATTCTGGCTACCTGGTCCGGGCCGCCGGGCACAGTGACGGCCCCAGCCGCTTCAGCTTTGGCCATGGCCTCCGGCTTCATGTCGGTGGCAATGATGGTGGCGCCCGTGAGTGCCGTGAGGATCTGGACTGCGATCTGCCCCAGCCCGCCGAGTCCCACCACCAGCGCAAAGCGGCCTCCGCCGTTCAGGTGCGGAAGGGCAGTCTTGATGGCGTGGTACGGCGTCAGTGCGGCGTCGGCCAGTGGTGCCGCGGCGATCGGATCCGCGGCACCGAGAGGGATGAGGTTGCGGACCGGGACGGTGACGTATTCGGCCATTCCGCCGTCGCGTCCCAGCCCGATGCCCAAGTAGGGGTTGGTCGCCGCATTCTCGCAGTAGGTGTCCTGGCCGCGGGAGCATGCCTTGCAGTGCCCGCAGCCGATGGGCCCGTACACCAGGTAGGCGTCGCCGAGGTTGATGCCGTCGACGCCGGGCCCGACCTCTTCAACCCACCCGGAGTTTTCGTGGCCGAGGATGAAGCCTTTTGACATGTTTCCGGGCACTTCGGCCGTGAAATCCTCGAAGATGCTCACATCCGAGTGGCAGGCACCGGCGCCGGCCACCTTGAGCAGGACCTCGCCGGGCCCCGGAACGGGCCGGGCTACTTCCTGAAGCTCGGGAAACTGCTTCCATTCGTTGAATACTATGGCGCGCATGCTGCTGCCCTCTTCTTTCTGTTGTATTGTGGTGGGTTTCTGGTTCAGCGGGCGGTGTAGCCGCCGTCGACCACGAGTTCGGAGCCGGTCATGAACGCGGCGTCGTCGCTGGCGGCGAACAGGATGACCGCCGCCACATCCTCGGGGCGGCCCAGCCGTGCCATGGGAGTGGTTTCGGTGAGGAGTTTGCGGTCGGTGTCGCCCAGGATGGGCGTGTCGATAAAGCCGGGGTGGACGGAGTTGACGCGGACACCTTCCGTGGCCCAGCCGAGGGCAGTGTTCTTGGTCAGTGTCCGGACCGCACCCTTGGCGGCCGCATAGGCCGGGGACGTCCCGAATCCACCCACGATGCCGAACATGGAGGACACGTTCACCACGGCGCCGTTGCCGGAATCCTTCAGGGCCGACGCGGCCGCCTTCTCGCCGAGGAAGACGCTGGTCTGCGTGACGGCTACCACCTTGTTGTAGGTTTCCACGCTGGTTGCTTCGATCGCTTCGTTGTCGCCAATCCCGGCGTTGTTCACCAGGACGTCAAGCCGGCCGAATTCGTTGAGGGCGTGGGCGACAACCCCGGCCCAGCCCGACTCGCTGGTGACGTCGAGGTGGAAGGCGCGCGCGCGGCCGCCGGCCTGCTGGATCCCGGCGGCGACCTCCGCGGCGGCTCCGTCCTGGATGTCCGCGACGATCACGGCTCCGCCTTCGGCGGCAAACCTCTCGGCCGTGGCCCGGCCGATGCCGCTGGCGGCCCCCGTGATGATGCCGACTCGTCCGTCAAAGCGGGACATGGTGCTTCCTTTCAACCGTGGGCCGAAGGTACAGTGGCCCAATCGACTTATCCAACAAGTGTTGGATAGTTAGAACGCTACGCCCGCCGCTGCGGTTTATCCACCGCCGGCGGCCAAGATCACCAGGGAGTGTGACCGGCATGACAAAAGGACCGGAAGGGGGCGCGGTGGTACCGGCTGCCCGCGATCCTCGCGCGGCCAGGAGCCGTGCCAGGCTGGCCGCCGCCATCCTGGAGCTGGCAGCGGAGCACGACGCCGGGACGCTGGGGGCCGCGCAGGTCGCCGCTGCCGCGGGCGTCAACAGGTCGACGTTCTACCAGCACGCGGCATCCCCCGCCGCCTTGCTGCGCCAGGTCCTCTCCGCCGAACTGGATGCCCTGCGGGACGAGCACCTCGCTGTGTCCGGCGGCGACATCGGCCCCGCCGTCGCCGCCGTAACCGCCGGCGTGATCCGGCACGTGGATGCCCACCGCCGGATCTACCGCCACGGCCTGGCCACCGAGCCGGGAACGGCGGGGTTGCACGGCATGCTCGGCGCCCATTTCGAGGGTTCGGTCCGCCTGCTGATCGAACGCCGGGCCATCGCCGTTCCGGCACCGGGCGGCCGCGACGTCCCGCCGCCCATGGTGGCGCGGTTCATTGCCTACGGCGTGGTGGGGGCACTGGAGTCACGCCTCCTGGAGGATCAGCCCCGGCCGGCGGAGGAATTCCTGGCGGACCTGGGGCAACTGCTTCCGGACTGGTGGCCCATCGGCTGACAAGACCGCTCCCTAGAACTTGCCGTACCGGGCCCGCGCCATGGAGTACACGCCGTAGCAGATGAGGCCGGCGGCGATGGCCGCGAGCAGGAACACGCCGTAGGGCTGTGAACCCAGTGCCTTCAGGCCGCCATCCAGTCCCGAAGACTTGGACGGATCGGCGGTCGCAGCCGCCACGATGATCAGGACACCAACGACGGTGAGGACCACTCCCTTGGCGATGTAGCCCACGGTGCCGAGCCACTCGACAGCGGTGCGGGCGTTTCCGGGATCCTGCAGGTCTTCCATGAACTTTCGGGTGAAGCCCCGGTACGCGTAGTAAACGCCGGCGGCAACGATCGCCAAGCCGACAACGACCAGCAGCACCACTCCAGCGGGCGCAGCCATGAGCTGAGCCGTGAAGTCACTGGCCGACTGGCTGGAACTCTTGGAACCGCCCGTCGCGAACACGGCGAACGTGAAGGCCAGGAAACCGAACACCACGACCTTTCCCGCAGCGGATCCTGCCTCTTTCAGCTTTTTCTTCGAATCACTTTCGGAACGCGCACCGAACACGGCTTCGCCGACCATCCACAGAGCGAGGGCCGCGCAGGCAACCGCCCCTGCCCACAGGAGGATTCCGCCGCCGGGTTTTGAGGCAAGGGATCCAATCGCCCCGGACTGGTCCGCTTCCCCGCCCTGGCCCCGGTCCAGCTGCAGGGCGATCACGCCGATCAGCACGTGGACCAGGCCGATGAACACGAAACCGGCACGGGCCAGAATGCGTAACGCCGGGCTGCGGCTGGCCGATGCCGCTTCCGAAACTGCCCGGTTAGCTCCCTGCGACGCGTTGCCCATGGTCCGCCCTTCCAGCTATGTACTTGATCCTCTGTTCCCACGCCAGTTTTCCCCGGCCGCAGCGTGTCGCGGGATGCTTCAGTGTAGATCCGCGGGGAACATCCCGACAGGCCTCCGGTGTGGCCTGATGCGCGGCTGACCGGCGCGTTTGTCCTCAGTGTGCAGGCTGGCAGAGCCTGTCCAGGGCCTCGTTGAGGGTGGACTCGATCTGGCCGTTGAGGAGGTCCCGGCGGCCGGTGCTGGCGGGGTCTTCAACCTCACCGGGCAGGGGCGGCGCCGTGACCGTCATTGCGGCTTGGTACCGCCCGTCGTCGCTGCTCACGGCAACGGTCTGGAAGTCCCGGAACGAGCCCTTGCCTTCCTGCCTCATGGCGGGTGAACACTGGTCCGCGAAGCGCCACAGTCCCAGCCCGAAGCGGCCAAAGCCGGGGCTGGTTTTCATCTCCTTCAGCGAGGACGAAGAAACGGCACGGCCTTGGAGGAGGGCGGCCATGAAAAGGTTCAGGTCCGCCACCGTTGACACCACCCCGGATGCCGGGGAGCCGGCGACGGACGCGTCGCCAGTGGTGTCGATGCGCTCGCCGTGAAGGGTGGCGTAGCCGTGGAGGACGTTCGGTGCCCGCGGGTCCGGCCGGTCCAGGGTGCTGTCCTTCAGTCCCAATGGGGAGAACACCTGCTCCAGCATGACCTGCTCGAATGGCTTATGGCGCAAGGCCTCCACCACGAGGCCCAGGGCCACATAGTCGGTGGTGGAGTATTTGAACAGGCCGACGTCGGAGGCCGGCCACGGGAGCGTCCCGGCCGCCTGCACCTGCTGCCTGAGGTCCAGGGCCCGCGACAGGGCCGGGCGGAAGTCGACGTCGCGGGGCAGCGCCGCGGCGGCGTCCGGCATCCCGGACGTGTGGCTCAGCAGTTGGCGCACAGTCAGCGGTCCGGGCGGCCGCAGCACGCCCGCGAGTTCCGGGACGGCGTCGAGGACCGGCTCGTCAAGGCCGATGAGGTGGTCATCCACGAGCCGAAGTACCGCAACGGCGGTCATGGCCTGGGTAACGCCGGCAACCTCCACCCTGTCCGTGGGCTGCGCCGGCTTCAGGGAGTCGAGGTCGCGCACGCCAAACGCCTGCGACCATTCGCCGCCAGGCCAGCGGACCTGGACAACGGCCGAGACGGCGCCTTGGTCCAGGAACAGCTGGATCTGCTGGATCATAGGCTCCAAAGCAGGCGGAAAGGTACCGGGCGGAAGGGGGTCGTCCGTGTAGGTGCAGCCGGAGACGGAGAGGGCCACCGCGAGCGCCGCCCGCCTCACGATGCGGTTTTTCGAGCCCACACCTCATGGTAGGGCGGCCCGCGCCTTATTGACATGCCGGGGCCGCTGCCCATAATTGGTGGCAGCACTTCAGTGAGACCGGAGAATGGCATGACGCGTTTGGTGAGCTCACTGCTGAGGCCCCGCAACAATTCAGAGCAGCGCGGACACGACCTTCTGGTCCACACCGACGGTAACCAGCGCCAGGCCGTCCTGGTGGAACTGCAGGTGGGGCACGGGACATTGGCCACATCCGCGGGGGCCAAGTTCGCCACGCTCTTCAACCTCACTTTTTCATCGGTTGCGGATCCGCCTTCCCCGCCGCTGCAGGTCTCAACCCTGTACCTCCAGTGCCGGCTCCGGCCCGACGAGCTCACAGACCTCCTGGCCGCGGATGCGGTACACGGCGTTGCGGAGCGCACCATCTACCGTGTGTGGCCCGATTACATCGTGCGCCCGCACATCGACAGGTCGGCCGCCACGGTCCAGGCTGATGCCGCCCTGCGCACGTTCGGGGCCTCGGGCCGCGGATGCGTATGGGCCGTCATCGACTCGGGCATCGACGGCACGCACCCGCATTTCCTTCCCGTCCAGGCGGGCAAAGCGGACAACCTGCATGACCCGCGAGTGGCTGATCTCCACCGCGACTTCACGGTTTTGGTCACCGGCCCGGATGCCGACGGTTCGGCTCCCAAAGACGCAGGAGACGTCCGCTCAGCCAAGGACCTGGTCCCGCAGGACCCGGCACCTGCCCTGGTGGACGACGTCGGACACGGGACACACGTGGCAGGGATCATCGCCGGCTCCGCTCCCCCGGCAGCCCTCATCATGATGAGCCGGTCCACGCCGGACGGGCTGCCGGAATGGATACCGCGGGACCTGGACCCCGGCCGGTCGCTGGCCGGCCTGGCCTCCGAGGCCCTGCTGGTGAGCCTGAAGGTCCTCAACAACCAGGAGCACACGCTGTCCAGCGCCGTCATCGCCGCACTGAACTACGTCAGGGCGGTCAACTCCTACGGCCGCAACATGGTGATCCACGGCGTCAACCTTTCGCTCGGCTGCGATTGGTATCCCGGTGACTTCGCCGCCGGCCAAAGCCCCCTGTGCCGGGAGATCGACCTGCTGGTGGGCTCCGGCGTCGTGGTGGTGGTCAGCGCAGGCAACGGTGGAGACGCCCGGGACGACAACGGCGACTTCTACGGCCGGCTCTCCACCATCACCGACCCGGGAAATGCGGCCAAGGCCATCACGGTCGGTTCAACGCACCGCGACCAGCCGCACGTCTTCGGGGTGTCCTATACCTCATCCAAGGGACCCACCCTTGACGGGCGCCTGAAGCCGGACCTTGTAGCCCCCGGCGAGCGCATCACGTCAGCAGCTGCCGGAAAGAACCGCAGCCAGGTCCCGGGCTTCAAGGACGCGCCCGCTCCCATGCCCTGCTATGTGGAGGACAGCGGAACCTCAATGGCTGCGCCGCACGTTTCAGGAGCCATCGCCGCTTTCCTCTCAGCACGGCCGGAATTCATCGGCAAGCCTGAGGTGGTCAAAGACCTGTTCATGCAGAATGCAAGCTCGCTGGGCCGGCACCCGTTCTTCCAAGGCAGCGGCCTGGTGGACCTGATGCGGGTCCTGAACTCGATCTAACCACCCACCAAGCAGGAGCAGCCATGACCGGTCGCATCGGGAACCTCGACTACTACGAGCTGGCATTCGCCGCCGATGGCAGCGCCGACCCTGGAAGCCCCTCGGACGGTGCTTCCCTGGCCGCCGCCGTTGCGGACGGCGGCATCCGTGACATCTTTGTCCTCTCCCACGGCTGGAACAGCGATGTCCAGTCAGCGCGCAGCCTCTACCAGTGGATGTTCGGCAATCTGTCCGACCAGCTGGGGCAGCAGGCGGACGGCTGCGCCGCCGTCGGAATCATCTGGCCCTCCCTGCTCTTTCCCGAGGACCAGGCAACCGCCGCGCCGGCAGCCGCGTCCACGGGGGCGGCACTGGCGGCGCACCTGGCCCCGTCGTTCCCCCGCAACGAGCAGGACCTCGGCGTGATCGGAGACCTGCTGGACCGGAAACCGGAAGAGCCGCAGGAACTCGAACGCTTCCATCACCTTGCGCGTGGCCTGGTCAGCTCCCCCGTGCCGCCGCCTGAATCCGAGGACTCGAACCTGCAGGCAGCGTTGTCAGCCACCACAGCGCCCCTCCTGACCCACGCCGCCGCACTCGCCGCCCCGTCGCAGCCGAGTGCGCAGGACATCGGGAACCCGTTCGGCATGCTGTGGAAAGGGGCGCGTGAGGTGCTGCGCGCGTTCAGCTATTACGAAATGAAGAACCGTGCCGGCGTCATCGGCAGCCAGGGATTGGGCCCGTACCTCGGTTCCCTCGCGGGACCCGGCGGCCAACCGCGCATCTACCTGATGGGGCACAGCTTTGGGGCCCGGCTGGTGGCCAACGCGCTCGCCGGGCTGCCGGCGTCCGCTGCCGGCCCTGCCAGCCCCGTCAAGCTGCTCTACCTCATCCAAGGAGCCTTCTCACACTTCAGTTTCGCGTCCCCGCTCCCCACCGACCCCGCACGGTCGGGCCTCCTGGCATCCTGTGCCGGCCGGGTGGACGGGCCGTTCATCGCCACCTTCAGCAAAGCCGACCGCGCGGTGGGGACCTGGTACCCGACAGCAAGCTTCCTCCAGCGCCAGGACAACGAGGACGTCCACGACTTCATGTACCGCTGGGAGGGCATGGGCCACGACGGCTACCAGCAGGCCGGCGCAACAACGGTCCCCCTGCGCCGGCCTGGTGAGTCCTACGGATTCAGCGCGGGCGGGTTCTACTGCCTTGACGCCAATGCGGTGATTTCCCAGGACCAGAACCCGTTTGCCGGCGCCCACAGCGATATCAGGCACCCGGAGGTGCTGTGGCCGGCCGTGGACGCCTTCACTGCCGCCGCCGGACGGTGACGCTGCCCGGCCCTGCGGGTCGGCGCCGGTGTCCGTTCACCCGCCAAAGCGCAGGATCACCACCAGGCTGATCAGGGCGAGTACCCCGGCAAGCAGCATCCCGGCCCTGGGGTTGCCGAAATTGAGGGTCCAGCCCAGGCCGAACCGGCGGGGCACCATGAGCGCGTGGTCCTCACGGTTGATGTACAGCAGTCCGCCGCGCCAGAACCTGTCGTCGTCCCGGTGGGTCAAGCCGGTTTCCCGAGGAGTCCCGCGGGGTTCGCGGTTGTGCCGCGCGAGGACCACCATGCAAAGTCCGACGCCGGCCAGCACCGGGACCACCACGGCCAGCGCAGCCCACGGAGTCCGGGTCCCGGTCCACATCAGCAGGGACGCCCCCATCATCCCCAGCGTGATCGTGCCGGCCAGGCCGAGCAAGGTCCGTGCCCCGAGCGAGGCGTACTCGCGGTGCCAGCGCGCCGAGGCATCCGGGTGTGCGGGGTCGAGGTCGGCCCGGCCGCGGAGGATGCCGGCTGCGATGGCGGACAGCAGCGCGGTGACGATCACCTGGACAATAACCAGGGAAAAGGCGGTTCCGATTGACTTCGGCGCCAGCCGGTCGGCCTGGCCGCCGGCACCGTAGTGCACGGCCAACTGACCGGGCATCGCCGGATACCGGATGATCCCGGTCACCGCGGTCGCCACCGTCACTATGGCCGGGAATGCCAGCCACAGCCAGGGGAACCTGGGCGGGTCCGACCGGAGACCGGTGTCGACGGCGACGCCCTGCCGAAGGCCGCCGTACCAGTTTCCGGCGGCCTTGGCGGCACGGATTTCCTGGTTGGCGAGAAAGAAGCAGCCGTACCAAGCGCCCAGGAGCAGCAGCACAGAAACGGGCAGCAGGAACGTTGCGCCCGTGACGGCGAACATGCCCACCCCGGCCACGGCGGTGACGACACCGCTGAGCAGCACCCTCCACCGGTAGTGCCTGGACTGCGCCACCACCACCGGATCATCAACGTGGCCGTCCGGCACCCGCACTCCAAACGGCACTGTGGGGCTGGTAATGGAGGGCAGTACCAGCGCCAGCAGGAGCACCAACGCCAAAAGAACTGAACTCAGGATGATCCCGACGGTCATGGCGAATCCTTGGTCTGCGGGGTGTGGAAGGAGGCGAGCATGGACTGGCAGGCGGCCATGACGTCGTCGGCCGGGACTCCCCTGGCAATGGCCTCAGCCAGCAGGGTTCGGGCCCGGGCCGTCCATTCCGCATGGAACACCGGGTCCGCAGCCGCCGCAGCCGCCACCACTGCCCCGGTCTTGCGGTTGAGCCTGATCAGGCCCTGCTGCCGCAGCAGGGCGTAGGCCTTATTGACCGTATGGAAGTTGATGCCGAAATCGGCCGCCAAGGCGCGTGTGGCAGGTAGCGGGCTGCCCTCAACCAGGGCGCCCTCGGCGATACCTTCCGTGATCCGGTCCCGCAGCTGCACGTAGAGCGGTACGTCGCTGGTGAGATCAAGCGTCAGAATCATGCTGCACCTCTTTATGCCATTTGTTATAGAACAAAGAAATCCCGGCGGCAAGAGGTCCGCGGCTTACGGGGCCCCGTGGCAATCCTGGCCCTTGGGCGGGTGCCCCCTCCGCCGTCGGCCGCTCCTGTTCTGTTGCCGCAGGCAAATATCAGCCCAGCTCTGGACTCTTGGGCGGGGCCCAATCAGACTGTCTACAACAGCTGGCCGGGCGCGCCGACGATGACGTGAATTTCGACGACGGGATACCGGACGGCTGCATTTGTTGGGGATTTACCGTGATGCCTGTTCCGCGGCATCGAAAGGACCTGGACATGCCGGATTTCACCGCATTCTTCCCGCTTATTGCCACCATTCTGGCGGTGCTTGTCGCCATCGGATTCATTTGGACAGCAACAAAACTGATGTGGAAGGTTGCCGAACCCAACGAAGCCCTGATCATTTCCGGGCTGACCCGCGGAACCCTCGAAACCCGGGCCGGAATGGACTTCAAGATTGTCACCGGCAAGGGCGCCCTGGTGCTGCCCGGACTCCAGACCGTGCGGACCCTCTCGCTCACGCTGAATGAAACCGAGCTCAAAGTTTCCTGCGTTACCTCCCAAGGCATCCAAGTGATCGTGGAAGGGGTTGTCATTTACAAAATCGGCGATGCCCCGCCTTTTATTGCCAATGCGGCCCGACGTTTCCTGGGCCAGCAACCAAAAATGGAAAGCCAGGTCTATAACGTTTTTGAAGGACACCTGCGCTCCATTATTGGCAGCATGACCATGGAGGAAATCATCCGCGAACGCGACAAGCTGGGTTCGCAGGTCCGCAGCGCCAGCGGCGTGGAGATGGAGAAACTGGGCCTGGTGGTGGATTCGCTGCAGATCAAGGACCTGCAGGACCCCACCGGCTACATCCAGAACATCGCCAAGCCGCACATCGCGCAGGTGAAGATGGAGGCCCGCATTGCCGAGGCCACCCGTAACCGCGAGGCTGCCGAGAAGGAAGCGGAGGCTGCCGCGCTGATTGCCGACGCGCAGAGCGTCTCGGCGATCAGGCAGTCAGTGGCCCAGGCGAACGCCGAACGCGCCAAGGCCAACGCTGCGCAAGCCGGCCCGCTGGCGGAGGCCACGGCCCGGCAGCAGGTGGTGGTCCAGGAAACCGAAGTTGCCAAGCTGGAGGCGGACCGGGAAGAGCAGAAACTGCAGACCACCATCCGGAAGCCTGCCGATGCCAAAGCGTATGCCAAGCGCACCGACGCGGAAGGCCAAAAGGCCGCCGACATCTCCGCCGCAGAGGCCCTGGCCCGGCGCACCGAGCTTGAGGCCACGGCCAATGCCCGCCGAACGGAACTTCAGGCGCAGGCCAACGCCAACGCCGCAGCTGCTGCCGCCGGAGCCACCAAAGTCACCGGTGAGGCCGAGGCCGCGGCCACCAAGGCCAAGGGTGACGCGGCAGCCTCGGCAATCAAGGCCAAGGCCCTGGCTGAGGCAGACGGCATCAAGGCCCGGGCCGAGGCTTTGGGAACCAACCAGGACGCCGTCATCTCGCAGCAGCTCGCCGAAAACATGCCCGCGATCGTCGCCGCAGCGGCCGAGCCCTTCTCCCACGTGGGCCAGATGACGGTCCTGAACGGCGGCGAGGGGGTCAACAAGATGCTGGGCGGGATCCTGGCACAGGTGGGTGACTATCTGCCGGCCCTCTCGTCCGCGCTCCGGAAGGGCGGCGAGGACAAGCGTGCGCCCAAGGCTCCGGGCGCGTAGGGACAGCCGATGCACAAAGAGGTGGACCGGAGCCTGACGGGAAAGATTGGGCGGGTGACGGGCCGCATCGGGCCGGGCACCATCGGCGAGGTCATGCTGCCGTACCTGGGCGGCATCATGGCGTTCCACGCCTACCCGTACGACAAGTCAAGCGGCTTCGCGGTGGGCGAGGAAGTGCTGGTGATCTACTACGACCCGCCGCAGACGGTGTACGTGGACCAACTGCCCGATGTGCTGAAGCACCCGACGTAAAGGCCCACGCACCGCCGCCGTTCCTAGCGGCCGCCCTCCATTTTGCGGCTGCGCTGCTCTTGTGCCATCGGCCCGTACGGGTACACACCCGTTTGCGGCCGGCTGGCCTCAGTCAGCAGGCTGACTTCTTCGCTGCTGAGCCGCAGGTCGGCAGCAGCCATGTTGTCGGCGAGCTGTTCGGTGGTACGGGCTCCCAGGATCACCGAGGTCACGGCCGGCCGGTCCGCCAACCAGGCCAAGGCCACCTGGGCGGGGCTTACCCCGTGGCCGGCAACGATGTTTTCGACGGCGTCAATGACCGCCCAGGTCCGGGGGTTGTCGTTGCGTGCCTTCCATGCCTCCATGCCGCGTTCGGGGTTCTCACCGAGACGGGTTGCGCCGGCCGGACGCTGGTCCCGCTTGTACTTGCCGGACAACCAGCCGCCGCCCAACGGGGACCACGGCAGCAGGCCAATCCCGGCGTCGAGGGCCGCGGGGACAATCTCGAACTCGATGTCCCGGACCAGCAGGCTGTACTGCGGCTGCAGGCTCACGGGCTCGCTCCAGCCCTGGTTGCGCGCCGTGTGGACGGCCTTGGTCAGCTGCCAGCCGAGGAAGTTGGAGAAACCGTAGTAGGCGATCTTGCCGCGGCTCACGGCGTCGTCGAGGAAGCGGAGGGTCTCTTCCAGCGGCGTGATGGGGTCCCACGCGTGCAGCTGGTAGAGGTCGATCTGGTCCACCCCCAGCCTGCGGAGGGAATCGTCCAGGGCGCGCGTCAGGCGCCGCCGCGAGGTTCCGACGTCGTTCGGTGCCGTTCCCATGGGGAAGCGTCCCTTGGTGGCGATGACCGCCGTGTCCCGCAGCGCGGGACGCTGGGCCAGCCAGCGGCCAATGATCTCCTCCGACGTGCCCGAACTGTAGACGTCGGCGGTGTCGATGAAGTTTCCGCCCGCGGCGAAGTAGCTGTCCAGGATGGCGTGCGAATCTTCCTCGGTGGCTTCCGCGCCGAACGTCATGGTTCCGAGCGCGTAGTTGGTCACGACGGTGCCGCTGTGGCCCAGGGTTCTGTACTGCATGGAGGTCCTCACGTTCAGGGGTGGGTTGATGGAATGTTCCGGCTGGCCGCATCGCGGGTGCTCGTGCGGATCCGGTACAGGCTGGTGGTCGCGGTGAGATAGAGGTCCCGGCCGTCCGGGCCGCCGAAGCACAGGTTGGAAACGGTCTCCGGGACGTCGATGGAAGCCAGCAGCTCGAAAGACGGTGAGTAGATCCTGACGGCGGGGCCTGCGGAGGTCCAGATCCTGCCCTCGACATCGACCCGGAGGCCGTCGGCAGCCTGCCCGTCGGGGAGTTCCACCACGACGCGGCCGGGCCCGCAGGCGGCGTCGCGAACGTCGTAGGCCACGATCCTCAGCGGCACCCCGTGGCTGGATCCGGCGGTGTCCGCCACGTAAAGGACGGCCTCATCCGGGGAGAACGCCAGCCCGTTGGGGTGCACGAGGCCGGTGATCACTGCGTCAAGGTTTCCGGACGCCGGGTCGAGCCGAAACACATAGCAGCCTCCGTATTCCTGCTCGCCCTCGTGCCCTTCCCTGGTGCCGGGGAGGATGCCGTAGGGCGGGTCGGTGAACCAGATGGACGCGTCGCGGGCAATGACCACGTCGTTGGGCGAGTTCAGCCGGCGGCCCCGGAAGGAATCGACCAGGCCGGCCACGGTGCCGTCCCTGTCCCGTTCCACCCGGCGGCGGCCGTGGCTGCACTGCACCACGCTGCCGTCGTGGTCGAGCGTGCGCCCATTGGTGAATTCGACGTTCCGGGCGTAGTCGCGGACATCGCCGGTGGCGGGGTCGAATTCCAGGATGCGGTTGTTGGGAATGTCGCTCCAGCGCACAGTCTGCGTCGAGGGCACCCAAACGGGCCCTTCAGCCCAGACGGTTCCCGTATATAGGCACTCCAAGGCGCCCGTCGTCAGTCCATCAGCCATCGGCGCACCTTCGCATAGGCACCACGATAGCCGCACGGCCGGACGCGGCGCCTGTCCCGCGCCGAGGCCGTGGATCAGGCCGGGAAGCCGGGCGGCCCGGGTGGCTGCGGGGTCACCAGACGGAGTCGCCGCGCAGGACGGCGTCGCTGCCGCCGTCGATGTAGACCACCTGACCGCACAGATGGGTATTTTCCTCGCCGCCAAGCCAGGCCAGCAGGCGCGCCACGGCGATCGGTTCGGCGATGCCGTTCAACGGCATCGGCACCATCGCAAGCAGGGCTTCCCGGCCTTCGGCTGTTTCAATCAGGCCCGCCGTCATGGGGGTGGCAATGATGCCTGGGGCGACCGCGTTGAGCGGGATGCCTGCGCCGGCCCACTCCGGGGTGGCCGCCTGCCGCCGGACCCAGCGGGAGAGTGCCAGCTTGGTGGAGGCGTAGATCAGTCCCCCTGTGGTTTCCGGTTCCCGGGCCAGTACCTCGGCGCGGGCCAGCGACGCCGCTTCGTCCCCTGCCGTAAGGAGGGAAACGAGGTCGGGGTCGCTGGGCATCAGGGCGGCCATGGAGGAGACCAGCACGGCCCGCGGGGCAGGGGAACCGGCCAAGAGCGGGCGCAGGCCATCGAGGGTGGCGACGGTGCCGAAGAAATTCACCGCCACGGTAGCCGCCGTGGGGGTGGCCAGGCCAGCCACCGCATACACGGCGTCCACCTGCCCCGCCAGGTCCCTGACTCCCTGCACCAGTGCTGTCCGCCCTGCGGGGGTTGAAAGGTCGGCGGTCACGTCGGTGCCGTGGATGTCCACGCCAATGACGCGGCCGCCCCGCTGCTCCAGCAGCTCCTTGGTTGCCTTGCCGATGCCGGAAGCGGCACCTGTGACGACTGATATCCGGGTCATTGGATCCCCTTGCGCGTTGCTGCGGTGACGTGTGCGGTTTCACAGTAAAGGGGGCGTTGGCGGGCAGGACAGGGTCCAACGTCCCCTACGGCCAGGACCGGTCCGATGGCTCCCCGTCCTCCCTTGACCCCGCCGGGGGCCAGGCGTATACCGAAAGAATCATCATGCTGGCCCCCGCTGGGCCCTGTATGGAGCCGGCTGCCCCTGGTCTTGGACACGAAATATCTGGAGTTGTGATGGGTAGCGAACGTTTCGACGTGCTCCGCGAACAGGTCCGCGGGCAGGTCATCGAAGAGGACGACGCCGAGTATGAGGCTGCGCGGCTCGTCTACAACGGCATGATCAGCCGCCGTCCGGCAGCAGTCCTGCGGGTCTCGCAGGTGGCGGACGTCCTGGCGGCCGTCCGATTCGCCAGGGGCCTCGGGATCGAGGTCGCCGTGCGCGGCGGCGGACACAGCGCCCCGGGTTTCGGGACGGTCGACGGCGGGCTCGTCCTTGATTTCTCGGCGCGCCGCGGCGTGCGCGTAGACCCCGCAGCACGGCTGGCCCGGGTGGAGCCCGGCGCCACGTGGGCGGACTACAACCACGCCACGCATGCGTTCGGGCTGGCCAGTACCGGCGGGATTATCGGTTCAACCGGGGTTGCCGGCCTCACGCTCGGCGGGGGCATCGGCTACCTCTCCCGGAAGTATGGGCTGAGCTGCGACAACCTTGCTTCAGCGGACGTGGTCCTTGCCGACGGCACCTTCGTCACGGCCAGCGAAGCGGAAAATGTGGACCTCTTTTGGGCGCTGCGGGGCGGAAGCGGCAACTTCGGCGTGGTGACGTCGATGGAATTCCGGCTGCACCCGGTGGACATGGTGCATGTGGGGATCATGTTCTTCGACGCCTCGGCCGGGGCTGCGGTGGGCGCAGCCTACCGGGAGTGGATTGCCGCCGAGCCCGACGAGATGGGGGCCTTCCTTGGATTCCACCAGGGACCGCCGGTTCCGTTCCTTCCGGAAGAATGGCACGGGAAGCCGGTGGCCGTGATTGCCGGCATGTGGACGGGCGATCTGGACGCGGGACCGGCACACTGGCAGCCGATGCTTGACGCGGGAACGGTGCTGGGCAGCTTCTTCGCACCCATGCCGTACCCTGCGCTGAACATCATGTTCGACGGACTCAGCGGCGTGCCGGGCCTTCAGGGCTACTGGAAGGCTGATTTCCTGCGCACCCTCAGCGACGAGGCGTTGCGGACCGCCGTCGAGTACGCACCGGGTATTCCCAGCGTCCATTCAGCCAACCACTTCTATCCGATCGACGGGGCGGTCCAGCGGGTGGCGCCCGAGGCCACCGCTTTCGCGTACCGCGACGTTGACTTTGCACCGGTCATCGCCGCGCAGTGGCCCGACCCGGCAGAGAACGAGCGGAACATTGCCTGGGTGCGGAAATACTGGTCCGCGCTGCACGAGTTCTCCGAGCCCGGCGGCTACCTCAACTTCCAGGACGCCGACGACCAGTCCCGGATCGAGGATACCCTCGGGTCGAACTATGCGCGGCTGGCCCACCTCAAGGCGAAGTACGATCCCGACAACTTCTTCCACGTGAACCAGAACATCAAGCCCACCGCGGCGGCCGCCACGCCGGGACCGGAAGCCGTGCCGCACGAGGACGCTGCGCCACCCGCGGCGCATCCGGCCGAGGGCGCCGCAACGTCCTGAGGCGTGCGTGGCCCCCTGTAAAGGTCAGGGGGCCAGGCCTCCACGCAGCCGGGTACGGCGCGTCCCTTTGCCGAGTGCCGGCGTCGTTAAAGGATGCGCTGGTACATGCGGTGGTCCTGCCACTGGCCCGCGATCCGCAGGTAGGCCCGGGCGGTGCCGTACGCCTCGAAGCCATTCTTTTCCAGCACCCGTTGCGATGCCGTGTTGTGGACGAGCGTGGCGGCCTCGAGGCGGTGCAGGCCGAGTTGGGCCTTGGCAATGATCATCGCCGCGGCCAGCGCGGACGTCATGAGCCCTCCCCCTGGGCGTCCTGCGCGGTCCAGTAACCCACATGGGCGTTTTGGAAGGCGCCGCGGACGATCGAGCTCAGGTTCAGCAGGCCGACCACTGAGTTGTCCGCCACGAGGACCATGGGGAGTGCGGTGCCGTCGTCGAGGTCCTTCAGCCGGCGGGTGAGGACGTCATGCTGGCCCTGGACCGTGTAAAACTCCTCGGGCCTGACCGGTTCCCACGGTGCGAGGTAGGCGCGGTTGGCCTGGAACGCGGCGGCCAGCGGCCCGGCATCGGACAGGTGGACGGGACGGAGCACGATGCCGTTGGCGAGTTCGCAAGAGAAGTCCACGCGCCCAGACTACCCGCCGTGCGGGTGTGGCGGATCGCCCCGGCAGGGTGCTACAGCGCGGCCCGTGCCCGCCGTGCTACTGGGCGGTCCCCGTCTTCGCGGCATAGGCGGTGGCCTGCGCGCGGACTTGCCGGATGTAGGCATCTGACTGGTTGTACGAGTAGATGGCATCTGTCCACCCCTGCGCGGTGGTCAGGTCGCGGCCGTGGGCGCACAGGTACGTCGCGGCGGTGAGGGCTGCGTCGTCCAGGTTGAACGGATCCGCCACGCCGTCGCCGTTTCCGTCCAGGCCCGCCATCTTCCAGGTGGAAGGGATGAACTGCATCGGTCCAACGGCGTGGTCCCAGCGGGCGTCACCATCCAGGGCACCGCCGTCCGTGTCAGGGATGGCGGCGAAGCCGGCGCCGTTGAGGCTTGGGCCCACGATGGGGCCCGTTGCTTGACCTTCACTGTCCAGGCTCCCTCCGCCGTAGCTTCCGTGCGCCGATTCGACGAAGCCCACCGCCGCCACCGTGTTCCAGCCAATCCCGCAGCCAGGATTGGACCCGTTGGCAGCCGCAGCCGCGGCAACATATGTGCGCAACGCGGGAGCGGGGATCCCGGTCTGCGCGGCCGCCTGCGCGAGCCACCCGCCGTCCGGGGTCCTGGTCACATTCACCGCCGTCGTCATGCCGGCGGACAACGCATCCATCTTTACGGCCGCCCGGGGCGGCGGCGAAAAGACCCCGCGTGCGTCCGCAGCCGGCTGCCCGATGGCCCAGAACGAGAACGCCGTGATGGCGCCCACCAGGAAGAGGCAGAGAACCAGGTAGCGTTTGAAACGGAGCACTGACCAATCAAACCATTTCCGGCCGCAGCCGGTTGACTGCTGGGTACCATCAGGCATGGGCAGAAGGAATTACCTGGTGGAAGGTGGTTCAGGGACTGGAAAAACCGCGGTCTGCGACGAGTTGCGGCGGCGCGGTTTCCAGGCCATCAACGGCGACCGGGAGCTGGCCTACCAGGGTGATCCGGAAACCGGAGAACCACAGGCGGGCATCACCGGCGTCGCTGCGCATCAGCACCACCTCTGGCGGGTGGGCGAGGTCGAAGCCATCGCCTCGGACCGCAGTGAAGCGCTGACCTTCTTCTGCGGCGGCTCAAGAAACCTCGAAAAGTTCATCCACCTGTTTGACGGCGTCTTCGTCTTGGAGGTGGACCTGGAGACGCTGCAGCGTCGGCTTGACGGGCGGCCCGATGACGAATGGGGCGGGCGGCCGGCGGAACGGGCCCTGATTGAGCACCTGCACAGGACCCGGGAGGACATCCCGGCTGGCGGCATCACGATCGACGCCACCGTGCCGCTCCGTGACGTGGTGGACGAGATCCTGCGGCGGGTCCAGCCGACGGGCGGGGCCTGAATCTCACCGCGGCGCCAGCATTAGGGCGGTCTCTTGAGGCCGACGGCGCAGCATGCGGTGCTGGCCGGGAAGCCACCCTGGGCCGACGCCGGGGGGCTTTAAGTGCGGTCCCCCCGTCGTTGCGACCGGACCGGCGCCTGCAGGGCCTATTCGGTTCCGGGTAAAGCAAAATGCAGCGCGCCATTGGCGCGCTGCATTTTGTGGTCACTTCTGAGGAGGCGTCAGCCGTCGCTGCCGGCAGCGGACGTGCCGGCGGATGAAGTGCCTGGCCGGGGGTGGCCGAGGGCCGAGGAGCCTGCAGCAGGGGAAAGACCCAAACGGCGGACGATTTCGGCTGCTTCCTCTGCGGGAGTCCGGCCGACGTCGATGACGACGGTATTTTCCTCGGGTCCCGGAGGTTCCAGGGTGGCGATCTGTGAATCCAGCAATGTGGCCGGCATGTAGTGGTCCATGCGGCTCGTCAGGCGCCGGGCGATCTGTTCCTTGGAGCCCGAAAGATGCACAAAGACGACGTTCTTTTCGCGGAGCCGGTCACGGTAGATCTTCTTCAGCGCTGAGCAGGTAATGATGCCTGGTATCCCGGCCATGGTGTGTTCGATGATCCATGAGGCGATCGTGTCCAGCCACGGCCAACGGTCTTCATCGGTCAGCGGGATGCCGGACGCCATTTTTTCGATGTTCTCAGGTGAATGGAGATCGTCGCCTTCCTCAAGGTCCCAGCCAAGCTGGCCGGCGAGGATGCCTGCCACCGTGGACTTGCCGGAACCTGACACACCCATGATGACAAGGACGGGCTGTTGGTCGTGCCCTGGTGCGGGCACTGAGTCCTGCGTCATGGAATCACCACGGAAAGAAGCATCACCAGGCCGAAGCCGACGAGCGAGATCAGCGTCTCCATCACGGACCAGGTCTTGAAGGTCTGGCCCACGGTCAAACCGAAGAGCTCCTTCACCAGCCAGAATCCGGCGTCGTTGACGTGGGAGAGGAATAGCGATCCTGCGCCCACCGCTAGTGCCAGCAGGCCTGCGTGCACCGGCGAAAGGGACGTGGCCAATGGAGCGACGATGCCGGCGGCCGTGACGGTTGCGACGGTGGCCGAACCCGTGGCCAGCCGCATGGCAACGGCGATGAGGAACCCAAGGACCAGCACCGAGATATTCGCCCCGGTGGCCCATTTCGCGACGGCGTCTCCGACGCCGGCCCCGATCAGTGTCTGCTTGAAACCGCCGCCGGCGCCGACGATGAGGATAACCGCCGCGATCGGTCCTACGGAGGCACCGATCTTGCCGCCGATCTTGTTGCCCGAGAAGCCGACGGCATAGCCGAAGGTCACCAGGGCCAGGAGCACTGCGAGGGTCATGGCGACAAGCGGCTCACCGATGAAGTCGAAGAACACGCGTGCTGCGCTCGGGTTCTTCGCATCCGGGGAGATGATGTCAACGATCGCCTTGAGGAGCATGAGCACGACGGGGAAGACGATAGTCAGCAGGGTGACGAGGAAGGACGGCTGGCGTTTGGCGTCCGGGTCGGCCTGCGTGTGTTCGGTGTCGATACCGCCGGCCAGCTTCGGTGCGTCGACGGGAACCCAGCGCGCGGCGTAGATCGCGAAAAGCGGCCCGCAGATAATAACGGTGGGAATGGCGATCAGGAGGCCGAGGGCCAGGGTGATGCCGAGCGGGGCGTTCAGGCTGGAAATGGCAACCAGGGGGCCGGGGTGCGGCGGGACCAGTCCGTGGAGCACGGAAAGGCCGGCAAGGGCTGGAATGGCGACGCGCATCAGCTTTCCGCCGGAACGCTGGGCGACCAGCACGATGACCGGCAGCAGGAGGACCAGGCCGATCTCGAAGAACATCGGCAGACCGATGATCACCGCCACCAGGGCCATGGCCCACGGGAGGAGCTTCGGAGAGACCTTGCCAAGCAGGGTGTCCACCACGCGGTTCGCTCCGCCGGAATCGGCAAGGAGTTTGCCCAACATCGCGCCGAGGGCAATCAGCAGGCCCACTTCCTTCAGGGTGTTGCCCACGCCATCTTCGAAGTTGCTGATGACCTTGTCCAAGCCGACGCCGGACGCCAGCCCGACAAAGGCCGAGCCAAGTACCAGTGACAGGAAGGGATGAAGTTTGAATTTGACGATCAGCAGCACGATAAGGGCAATGCCGATCGCGGCGACCACCACGAGTTGGGTGTCGTGGCCGTTCCAGGGCTGCGCTGCCGCAGGAAGGAGGAGGGGTGTCATGGGTTTCCTTGGGTTGGGGCGGAACCGGGATCTGTTTGTTTTTGACCGGACCGCCAAATATGCTGTGGATCACCGTACACACTAAATACGATTTATGGAACCCGGCGGCGCTGCCAACAAATTGACGTGCCTCCGGCTCAAGGGGGACGCTGCGATGACTGATCAACCAGGGACCGCCCGGCACATCAGCAGGCATTCTGCGATCGTCGAGCGGCTCGGGAGCGACATTACGTCCGGCAAGCTGGCCACCGGCCTGGTACTCCGCTCCGAAGACATGGAGCAGCAGTACGACGTCACGCGATCTGTGCTCCGCGAAGGCCTGCGCGTCCTGGAAACACTGGGAATGGTGACCTCCCGGCGCAGCGTGGGCGTATCCATCCGCCCCCAAGCCGAGTGGAACGTCTTCGATCCACTCGTGGTCAGGTGGCGCTTGAACGGTTCAGGCAGGGCAGCCCAGCTTCGATCACTGACTGAGCTCCGCTCCGCCGTCGAACCGCTGGCCGCGAAACTGGCTGCCACGCGGATAGCGGCGGAGGACGGCCGCCTGCTGCTTGAACTTGCGGCAGGACTTGAAGTCACTGCCGAAGCCGGCGACCTCGAAGCCTTTCTACCCCTGGACATCCAATTCCACGCGTTGATCCTCAAAGCGTCCGGCAACGAGATGCTGCTCAACCTCGAATCGGCGATCGGAGAGGTCCTGACCGGGCGAACCCAACACGGGCTGATGCCCGACCGGCCCGAACCCGAGCCGCTGCGCCTGCACCTCGAAGTCGCACGGGCCGTTGTCGCCAGCGAACCCGCGGCAGCACATGCGGCCATGCAACGCATCGTGGACATCGCGGGCCAGGAAATGGACGCAATTTTGGGATAGGGACCCGGAGTGCAGGTAGAAACCCAGGTTCCCCTCCCCGGCGGCAGGGCGTTAGGCCCTGTCGGTGCCACCAGGTCAGGTATCTACTGAAAGGACGGCGGGCCTTGCGTGGCCCCTAACGGCCAGCGAATCGAGCGCATGGTGACTCACCCCGCCGGGCGGGAGAGGAGCAAATATGAGCGGACAGCAGCCCCCTGCGCTGCAGTTCCTTGGCGCGACAGATACGGTGACAGGTTCCCGGTACCTGATTCGTTCGCAAAATCACCGGATCCTTGTTGACTGCGGACTTTTCCAGGGCTACAAACTCCTCCGGGACCGAAACCGTGCTCCGTCGCAGATCAGCCCCGCGAACGTTGATGCAGTGATCCTCACCCACGCCCATTTGGATCACAGCGGGTACATCCCCGCCTTGGTACGCGATGGCTTTCGCGGTCCTGTTTACTCGACACCCGGCACCGCGGAACTGTGTTCCCTCCTGCTCCCGGACAGCGGTTATCTCCAGGAGGAGGAAGCCCGGTATGCGGACCGCACCGAATCGTCAACGCACCATCCGCCCATGCCCTTATATACCGCTGACGACGCCGTCCGGTCGCTGGACAGTTTTCAAACCCGGAACTTCGACTCCCCTTTCGTACTGCCAGGGGGAATCGAGGCAACATTCCTTCCCGCCGGCCATATCCTCGGGGCAGCACAGGTACACCTCAGACTCGCAGGCCACACCATGCATTTCACCGGCGATCTGGGACGCAGGAACGATCCCCTGATGTACCCGCCCCGGGACCTTGAGCCCACTAACGTCCTTGTCACGGAATCCACGTACGGCAACCGGGCACATCCACAAGGAGACCCGGAAGCTGAACTCGGCGAAATCATCAGCCGCGTGGCCAAACGACATGGAGTCATCATGATCGCTGCATTCGCCGTCGGCCGGGCCGAGACAGTCCTGCTGTACCTTTCGCGCCTGGTGGCCCGCCATGCAATTCCCGCCATCCCCATATACCTCAACAGCCCGATGGCCATCGACGCCTCCGGGATTTATCAGCGCCACCGCGAGGAACACAGGCTGGAACAGCACGACTTCGAAGCCATGTACAAGGTCGCGAAGCCCATCCGCAGCGCGGACGAATCCAAATTGCTCAACCTCCGCGGCGGACCCATGATCATCATCTCCGCCAGCGGCATGCTCACGGGCGGCCGGATCCTGCACCACCTCGCGGCCTACGGCCCAGACAAGCGCAATGCCATCATCCTTAGCGGATACCAGGCGGGAGGCACACGCGGCGCAGCACTCGCCGCAGGTGGGAAACACCTCCGCATCTACGGACAGGATGTCCACATCGAAGCCGAAGTCATCCAGATGGAAGGCCTCTCCGCGCACGCCGACTCCAATGAACTGCTCCAATGGATGCAGACCGCCCCACAGGCGCCAGACATGACCTACGTCACGCACGGGGAACCGGACGCCGCCGACGCCCTCCGTGCCCGAATCAAGCGTCAACTTGGCTGGAACGTCCGCGTTCCTGAACACCAGGAGACCATTTCGCTCGAAAACCCCCGCTGACACCGGGCCGTTCACAGCCACCGCCTGCCTGATCGTCCCGCACCCTGGGCAGGGAGCTGCACACGGGCTCTATTTGCAGCCCTCAAGGGTACGGGCAATGGAATCATGCTCGGCCTGCGTGACCCAGAGACTGTATTTGGCCTTCACAGACGTTTGGCGGGCGACATACTCGCATCGGAAGGCTTTGTTCGGCGGCAGCCACGTCGCCGCGTCACTATCCCCCTTGGCGGCGTTGGTCGGTCCGTCCGCCGCCATGAGATTGAGCGGGTCGTTGGCGAGCTCCTCGCGCAGCTCATTACTCAGTTCCTGCGCACCCTTTTGCCATGCATCACTGAGTGGAACGATATGGTCGATCTGGACCTTGGAGCTCGTGTCCTGGCCGCGGACGAAGTTGATTGTTGTGGCGGTGTATTTGTCGGCCAAAGTGCCACTGGCGACTACACAGTTGTTCGTGTTCGGCTTGAAAGTCTTGTCGACGAGGTCCCGCGCGAGAATGTCATTCCGGGTGTCACAACCGTTGTGGTCAATATCCGCCCAGGCTGGACCGAACTCATCGCGGGTATAGCCGGTCTTGGGGGCCCGACCCTTGACTTGGATGGTTTCCAGTAGGTCGAGAGCTTTCGCGGCGTCAACGGAAGCTTCAGGATCCACCGTTGCTCCCGAGGCGATGCCTGGGCCACCCCGGACGTCGTCAAAGGCGTGGGCTGTGGCGTCGCATCCGGCCAATGACCCACCCAGCAGCAAGACGGTTGCGGCGGTTAGGACTTTGGAAGTCTGAAGGGCGGTTTTCATGGTCCTCTGGATCGCTGGGGGTCGTTCCACGCTAGCTTTGAACGACCGCCGCGGCGTGTAACCGCCTCCGTGGTGCCTGCCACACGCGTCGGACCTGCAGTCCCCCGGCAACATCCGTTCTGACACCGTGCTCTCCATCCGCTGAGCAAAGAACGCCGTGTACGCTGTGGGCCATGACGGCGCCGCAAATCTATGTCATGTTCCCCGGCACGGCGCGTGAAGCACTTGCTTTCTACGCGGACGTTTTCGGCGGCGAACTCTCCTTGTTCACTTACCGGGAGTTCAGCCGGGATGACGGACCACCGGATGCCATAGCCCACGGCGTCCTCTCTGGCCCGGTCGCCGTGGCCGGGGCGGACGCGGCCACAGGCGAGAAGACTGTCCAATCTGAGGGGCTGATGCTCTCGCTGCTGGGAACGGCCGAACCTGCTGTTCTTCACCAGTGGTTCGACGAGCTCGCTCTGAGCGGCCGCGTGATCGATCCCCTTGGCCCGAAGCCATGGGGCGCGGCGGACGGCCAGGTCATCGACCGCCACGGGCTCCACTGGCTCATCGGTTATGAGACGGCGCCCTGAGCATACCCGTCATTTGTAGTCGATGGCGCGGCCTTTGGCGAGGGTTTCGGCCCACCACTTGAGCCCTTCGGCGAGGGCTTTGAGCCGGGGTTCGATAGGCTCGAAGACGCTGAAGTCAGCAGGGTTTTTGGATTTCAGTGCTGGGCGTATGACGTCAGGCAGGATGTGCACGGCCTGGCGGATGGCTGCCATGTCAAGTTCCATTGCCACGAGTCGGAGTTGTTCGATCGCCCGCGAGCCCCCTACCCCGCCCCAGCCGACGAAGCCAACAGGTTTGCGCTGCCATTCGATGAAGGTGTGATCGATGGCGTTCTTCAACACTGCGGGGTAGCCGTGGTTATATTCCCCGGTCATGATGACGAACCCGTCCGCTTCATCAATTTTGCGGCCCAGGGCGGCAATTTCCTCGGTTGGGTAGTTACGCCCGGTGACGGACGGCGGTTTCTGGTCGAAGAACGGCAGCGGATAGTCGCGGAGAAGAAACGCCGGCGCCGATGACGTTATTTCATCGGACCTTTGGGCTCCGAACCTGGGCTCGCTACTCAGTGAGGTTCACGTCTACGAACGGGGTTACGGTATCGGGACGGAACATCTGGACACGGTCCCCCGAACGGCTGATGAACACTGGTCGAAGGCATGAATAAACCCGGCGTGTGGGAGCGGGCCCTGACTTCATGGCGCTTTAGTGTCGATAACCATGATCACCCCCAATCATCGTCGCCGCCGTGCGGTTACCATCGCGCTGGCCGTGTCCCTCCCCTTCGCCGTCCTCACCCCCGCGAGCGCCTCCACCGCGGCGCCATCGGCGCCCGATAAGCAGGCGGCAGCACCGGCACGGACCTCACACCTGGACCTTGGCGCGCAGGACCTGCCCGAGACGAGGAACGTGACCACGCTGGCCCCGGGCCTGACCCGGACCACGATCACGCGCGGCGCCCCTAACCAGGATTTCTACTGGACCGCCGAAGTCGCGGTCCCGTCCACCTCGACCGACCCCGACGCCCCGGCCTCCGCCCTGTCCACACAGGCACAGGCTCAGAAGGTTGCCGACAAACTCAACGCAGCCGGAGTCACCGCACGAGTCGAGCACGTCCAGTCACCCCAGCTCGCCGACGCCGGCGGCGACCTCGGCTACCGGGTCCGTGCGGGCCACTTCCAGACCAAGGCCGACGGCACCGCCACCGCGGACCAGATCAAAGCCGCGGGCTACAAATCCTCCGTCATCTACACCGGCTGGGACGGCGACGCCGGCACCAGCGAAAACGACCGCGGACCCTGGAATCTCCAGGTGCTCACGATTGATCCGAAGGAATTCCACGGCGACCTCACCTCCTCCTTCGGCCCCAACCTGGAAGACCGCGAAACCACCAGCCAGCTCTCCGCAGCAGCAGGGGCACTGGCCGCCGTGAACGGCGGGTTCTTCACCATGGACCCCGCAGCGGGCGCCCCCGGGGACCCCGCCGGTGCCGCAGTCCACGATGGCAAGGTCCTCAGCGAACCCGTCGGCGACCGACCCTCCCTCATCCTGGATAAGAACGGCACCTCCATCCAGCGGTTGCACTGGCACGGCAAGGTTACCGGCCCTGACTCGACCGGACTCACCCTCGACGGCATCGACCGGGTCCCCGGGCTCATTCGCAACTGCGGCGGCACCGACGACACCCCGACCAACCTGCCCTTGCACGACTTCACCTGCACAGACGCGGACGAGATCGTCGCCTTCACCCCCGAGTTCGGCCCCACCACCCCGGCCGGCCCTGGACTCGAAGTCGTCCTGGACGCCCAAGGGACGGTCACCGCCGTCAACCACACGCGCGGGGCCGCTGTGCCCGCCGGCGGGCAGACGGTGCAGGCGATCGGCGCCGACGTCGACAAGCTCGCCGCCGTGGCCGTCACGGGCAAGAAGCTGAAGGTCGACGCCGATTTGCTCACCGAGAGCGGCAAGGCGCTGAAAACAACCCCTTCGACAGACGTCGTCAACGGCGGCCCGACCCTGGTCCAGGACGGGCGGCTGGACGTAACGGCCAAGCGCGACGGCATGGTCCGGACAAACGACAGCAACAGCTTCTTCTACGGCTGGGTCCACAAGCGCAACCCACGCACCTTCGCCGGAGTGGACGCCCAGGGACGTACCCTCCTGGTCACCGCCGACGGCCGCCAAACAACCAGCCTTGGCCTGAGCCTGAACGAAGAAGCCCACGTAGCCAAGTCCCTCGGGATGGTCAATGCGATGAACCTCGACGGCGGCGGATCCACCACCATGGTCCAGGGCGGCCAGATGGTGAACTCCCCCTCGGACGCCACCGGCGAACGCCCCGTCGGGGACGCCCTCCTCGTACTCCCGGGCCGCAAGCCGTAATCCAACCCCACCCATCCAAGGATCCGACCGTCCCGTTACCCAAGTCCGTTCGACGGTGGGCTGGTGCGCCAGGTGAATTGGGGGTCGTAGCCCAGCAGGCGCCGTGCCTTGTCGATGGAGAGCAAGGTCTCGTGTTCGGCCAAGACCTTGGTCACTCTGACGTTGGGGTACACCTCGGCCGCCAGGCTGGCGCTGGAGCGGGTCATGACGGTGTCCGCGTTGGCGATGATGAAGGCCTCGAACCCCGGCTTGCCGTTCTCCAGTGCCCGGAGCACGGCTTGCGCCCCGTCGCGGCCATCGATGTAACCCCAAAGGTTCCACTTGCGCAGCATGGCGTCGGCGTCGAAGGACGGAAACGCTTCGTAGTCCTCCGGATCCATGACGTTCGAAAACCGCAGCCCAACGATGCTCAGTTCCGGGTCCCAGCGCGTCAGCTCGATGGCCATCTGCTCCTCCAGGCGTTTGACGAGAGCGTACGTGGTTTCCGGCCGGGCCGGGTACTCCTCATCGACCGGGAGATAGGGCGGGTCGACGTCGAACGGTGTTCCCAGCACCGTCTCACTGGAGGCGTACACCACCTTCTTTATCCCGGCCCGGCGGGCCGCCTGAAACACGTTGTAGGTGGAGAGCATGTTGTTCTCAAACGTCGCCGCATCCGGCATGAGGCCCGGGGCGGGGACCGCGCCCAGGTGGACGACTGCATCAAAGCCTGAGTGCCTGCGATCCACGCCCAGGAACGCGTCGACCACTTGGCCATAGTCCCGAAGGTCCACCACGACCAGACCGGGGCTTCGCTCACCAGCCCGGTCCAGGTTCAGCACCCAGTGCCCCTCACTCGTGAGGCGCCGCACCACGTGCCGGCCCAGCTTCCCGCTTCCACCAGTCACCGCAATCTTCATCGATATCCTCCTCAGAATTGTTTGCCCCGCCCACTGCCAGGCTCACGGCAGGCCGCAGGGGACCATTGCCCATGTCAACCGGTCCAATCAACACCAAACCTAGACCGCAGACCCCTTTCACGCGTGGCCCTCCCGGTCCTAGGACAACCCGACCTACCCCGTGCAAAAGTGAACGTAGTTTGCGATCAGGACCCGCAGCATGTCCTTCATGGTGGTGCCCTCGTGGGCGTTTCTCCGAGCTCGGAAGCTGGAATGTCCTAGACCGTGCGGGGTCCATTGCCGATAGGCTGTTGCTCCGAGAGAGGGACAGCTACCTGAACAACGAGGTCTAAAAAGTGGATTCTGCTGCCATTCCCGTTACCCCCGTTCGCGTGGCCGAGTTGTTGCCGGAAGGCCAGCCCACGCCAATGCCCGTCTATGTGCACGTCATAGACCATCCCGAAGGACGCGTGCTGGTGGACACGGGCATGACTGACCTTCACCCGGCGGTCGCCGATATGGACCCCCGCCTGTATCCGCTCAAGGACCAGGGCTTCGACATCCGGAGTGTGGACATGATCGTCAACACGCACCTGCACTTCGACCACTGCGGAGGCAACCACCTCTTCGCGGGCACGCCGATCTACGTCCAGCGACAGGAACTCGACGACGCCCGCAACCAGAATGACTACACCATTCCTGAATGGGTGGATGCGCCAGGGATTCACTACATCCCTGTAGATGGGGAATTCGAACTGCTACCCGGCCTGCGGCTTCTTCCAGCCCCCGGGCATACCCGGGGATCACAGGTCGTCGTCATCGACAGCGACGCCGGACCGACCATCATCGCAGGCGATACCGCAGTCTGGTTCGACGAACTCGACAACCCCAAGACGGAGGGCCAACACCTGGTCCGCTCTCTGAATCCGCAAACCGTGTGGATGACGCATGAGCACACTCCCTGGACGCCTCGAACCAACACAACCCGGTAGGCCAAAACCAGATTGAGCTGCATGAGAGCTGCGGCCGTCGTGATCAGCCTGGCGTCTCCGCCACCGCGGGCTCCAGGCCCGGGCGATTGCGGATCACGGACGTACTTCAGGGGTGGCGCGCGTCCCGCTCTTGGGCGTGTTTGGCTCCCGTCAGAACGCTGCCCGCGTGTCGAACGCCGCAGCCGATTCGCGTAGCAGCCGAGCAACGGTATCGACACTTGGAACCCGCCGATAAGCTCGCATGCGAAGCAGTTTCCGAGGCATCGGCGACTGTAGAAGCCTGCACCAGGGATGCCGGAAATTGTACGGAGATCTCCAGTCAACTCCCCCAAAACAGATTAGGGAGGCAGAACAATAGATTTACGCGCTAAGTGATCCTTAGAATTGGCAGACCAAAACGCGGCCTTTTATGGCCCTAATATCCGGGTTTTCCCAACCGGCGCAGGGAGTGCAGGGGCTCCCCACTGAATTCAGCTCGTAAGAATTGCCAGGAGGCAACAATGAATTCGCTCCCCCGCAAAATCGCAAAGTTTCTCTCGATGGCCACATTTCTCACCCTGGTCATATCCGGCTGCAGTTCGCAGCCTGATATACCTGCCACCCAAGGGCCACCCGCTGCCCCAGCAACTTCTGCGGCTCGCACAGCGGATTCTGCAACGACACCAGCGACCAATACGGACACCCCGCAATTTGAAACTCCCACCCCTGCCGTCACACCCACAGCGCAAAGGCAAACCGTCACCGCGACTGCTCAACTGCCAACCGCCACCGCAACTGCCAGTTGCTCAAGCACCGACAGGCTTAACCCGGGCCATTGCATTGAGAGCGACTCATTGGGAGATGCACCGCTCGGTGCTGCGCCTCCGCAAAGCCAGATCATTCCAGGGAGCGACTACTCGTACACCGTGGAGCAGTACCTGAATTTCGTTATGGAAGATGTAGGAAACCAATGGGCGAAGTGGTTCCCTTCGGTTGGCCTGCCGCAACCGTCCGTTTACTTCATCCTCGTCGAGCCAAATACGACAACCACGAGTAAATGCTTCACTGCACCCCTCTCCAGTGATCATCCGAACTCTTATTACTGCCCCAAGGACAGCGACAGCCAACATGACGGGACAATTATTCTCCCCGTCACGACCTTCCAGAAGATGTGGACAGGGGACGTCTTCGAACGCAACAGCAAGGCCACGGGTGATTTTGCTGCCGCCATACTTGTGGCCCACGAGTTCGGCCATCACGTTCAGAATGCGATCCGACTGGGTTACAACAAGTTACATCCGGAAGCGCCAATATCGGCGGCACCTCAAGGAAAAAACATTGAACTCATAGCCGACTGCTTCGCAGGCAATTGGATGGCTACCGCCTATTACGAAGGGCTGCTGGAACCAGGTGACTACGAAGAAGCCATTGCTGGCCTGGAGGCCATTGGCGACACACTCCCCGGCGGAACAGCCCCGCACGGCTCGGCAGACGAACGGAAAACGGCGCTCTTGACCGGCTACAACGGTACGGCGGAAACGAAGTCGGGCGATCCCCTCGCCTGCATCTCCACCTACTGGAAGTAGGGGCGGCAGGCTTGTTCGCCAGGCCGGGAGGGGCTCGTCGCAGGCTTTGTGGGCCGTCAGCCTGATGACCTGAAGCGTGCTCCTTAGCGAAAACAGGTGAATTCCATGCACGGGAAAGCGCGACGCTAAGGGAAGATCCTGCGACGGCGGCATCAAGCTACCTCTTGTAATACAAGTTATCTACTTGTATTATATGTGAGCGGGGTAACGTCGCCCCTTTCCCTAGGAGAATGAATGAGTACCGTCGATCTGATCCGGCACGTCAAGCTGTCCACCGCACGCCTGCCCCTCACTGTTCCCATCAGTGACGCCAAGGTATTTACCGGCCGGCAGAAGCCCATGACCGAGGTGGTCTTCCTGTTCGCCGAGATCACCACCGAACTCGGGCATTCGGGCATCGGCTTCAGCTACTCCAAACGGGCCGGCGGACCGGCACAGTACGCCCACGCCAAAGAGGTCGCCGAGGGCCTGATCGGCGAGGACCCCAACGACATCGCCAGGATCTACACCAAACTCCTGTGGGCCGGGGCCTCCGTGGGCCGCTCCGGCGTCGCCACCCAGGCCCTGGCCGCCGTCGACATCGCCCTGTACGACCTGAAGGCAAAACGCGCGGGCCTGCCACTGGCCAAGCTCCTGGGCTCGTACCGCGACTCGGTACGGACCTACAACACCTCCGGCGGCTTCCTCAACGCCACCCTCGAAGAAGTCAAGGACCGGGCCAGCCGGTCTATCGAGGAAGGAATCGGCGGCATCAAAATCAAAGTAGGCCTGCCGGACAGCACGGAAGACCTCCGCCGGGTCGCCGGCATCCGGGACCACATCGGCCCCGACGTCCCACTGATGGTCGACGCCAACCAACAGTGGGACCGCGCCGCAGCCCTGCGCATGGGCCGCCGCCTCGAAGACTTCAACCTGGCCTGGATCGAAGAACCGCTGGACGCCTACGACTTCGAAGGCCACGCCCACCTCGCCCACGTCCTGGACACCCCCATCGCCACCGGCGAAATGCTCGCCTCCGTCGCCGAACACAAAGCCCTGATCAACGCCAACGGCTGCGACATCATCCAACCCGATGCCCCACGCGTCGGCGGCATCACCCAATTCCTCCGACTCGCCGCCCTCGCCGACGAACGCGGCCTGGGCCTAGCCCCGCACTTCGCCATGGAAATCCACCTCCACCTCGCCGCCACCTACCCCCGCGAACCCTGGGTAGAGCACTTCGACTGGCTGGACCCGCTGTTCAACGAACGCCTCGAAACCAAAGACGGCCGGATGATCGTCCCGGACCGCCCCGGCCTCGGCATCACCCTCAGCGACCAAGCCCGCGCCTGGACAACCGAAAGCGTGACCTTCGGCGCGTAACTGCCGCTCCGGGCGCGCACGGTTGCCGGCGCCCACAGAACCCACGCTTGCCGCCGTTCGCGCCTACGGCGACACGGCCGAAGCACACAACGCTCCGGCTTCCCCCTGCGCCACACAGCGCAGCACCGAGAACTAAACCCACGAGTGTTCGGATGTCCCGACCCGGCCCACAGACGCCGCAGTGAACCCGACCCCCGCGCTTTTTTCACGATAAGGAACGTCGATGTCCAATCCCATCATCCAATCCACCACCCAGGAAGCCGGACCAGCACGTCCTGCACGCACCAAGTCCCATACACGGTTCCTTGTGCTGGGGCTGATCTTCTTCGTCACGGTAGTGAATTACGCAGACCGCAGCAGCATGTCCATCGCGGGAACAGACATGACCAAAGAACTCGGGATGACATCAGTCCAGCTCGGGTTTGTTTTCTCAGCCTTCAGCTGGGCCTACGTCGTCGGGCAGCTTCCGGGCGGATACCTGCTGGACCGGTTCGGAGCCAAAAAGACCTACGGGCTCAGCCTCGCGCTCTGGTCCGCGGCCACTCTCGTGGTGGGCTTCGTCGGCCTGATCTCCACACCGGTTCTGGTATCGGTGGGCATCCTGTTCGCCCTACGCCTGTTCCTCGGGCTTGTGGAGGCCCCTGCCTTTCCTGCTAACGCACGTATTACCACCATGTGGTTCCCCACCAGCGAGCGCGGTCAAGCCACGGCAGTATTCAACTCCGCCCAGTACCTCGCCACAGCGATGTTCGCCCCCATCATCGGTTGGATGACCTTCAGCTTCGGCTGGCGCATCGGGTTCTACGTCCTGGGCGCCCTTGGCCTGGCCATGGCCGTCGTCTGGTTTCGCTGGATGAACGTCCCCTCAAGGCACAAACGCGTCTCCGCCACAGAAATCGAATCCATCCGGGCAGGAGGAGGCCTGGTCGACCTCGACGAATCGGCAACCCTCTCCCAGCGGAAGGCGACAATCACCCGGTCCCAGTTCAAGCAGCTCTTTACCAGCCGCATGTTTTGGGGTCTCTACGTGGCACAATACGCCGTCAACGCCCTTACCTATTTCTTCATCACCTGGTTCCCGATCTACCTGGTCAGCAGCAGGCACCTGAACATCATGCAGGCCGGTTTCATCGCGGCCATCCCCGCCCTCGCAGGCTTCGCTGGCGGCATACTGGGTGGATTCATCTCCGACCTCCTCCTACGCAGGGGAGTCCCCCTCACGGCGGCACGGAAAATTCCGTCGGTTGCCGGCATGGCACTGGCCATGCTGATCATGCTCTGCCCATTCACCGACAGCACTCCCCTCATCGTGACGCTCATGACTCTCGCATTCTTCGGTAAGGGGGTTGCGGCACTGGGCTGGGCATTCGCCACCGACATGGCCCCCAAGGAAGCCAACAGCGTCTCCGCCGCCATCATGAACGCCTTCGGCAACATCGCCGGCATCGTGACCCCCATCGTCATCGGATTCGTCATCGCGGCCACCGGGTACTTCGACGTCGCCCTCTGGTTCGTCGGCGCCCACGGAGCCGTCGCTCTGCTCGGCTACCTCATCATGGGCAAGGTACAGCGGCTCGAATTCACCCACGACAAAGCACAGAACTAAACTCCCCTGGCGCCCAAGCCCGACTCGCCGAAGAGAATGCCGCAAGATGACTCGTGCCACGGGTTCCTCTTCGCCGCTGCTTCCTTCAGGGTTCGACTGGATCGCTCACCCAAATCACCTGGCTGCCTTCAGAGAACGCATATGACTATGCCTCCACGACAGGCATGAACACTGAGGTCACGAGCTCGGCTTCGGGCGTTTGGCTCGGATCGTTGCGATAAATGTTGAAGTGGTGCGTCGCGAGGTCGTCATCTTCCCTGGCCGGCCGCCAATCGTTCTCGGCCATGAACGCTGCGATCGCTTCATGTGCCCGGGGAATCGCATCCGTGTACGGCCCGGTGACTGTAGCGGCCACCACGCGACGTGCGGGAAAGTGCAGCACGCTCAGTGGCTCCGCGGCCTCGGTATCGGGCGCTACCTCAAGGAAGACCGACTCGTCGACGTCATGCTCGCGGTATTCACCGTCGTGTTCGATGCACCCGCCAGCCCCCGTGACGCGAATCCCTTGGGCTGAGATCTCAGGCGTGAACCGGGCCCATAGTTCGCCCTCGGCAGTGTAGTCGGGCACCCTCCCGCGAAGGGTGATGAGGGTTTGCTCGGGCAACGTGGTGAGTTGGGCCGAGATGGTAGACATGGCGTCCTCCTGACGTTGTTGGTCCAGCATTCATTCAATGATTACGAGCCGTCGCAGGGCGGCTGACGATTCCTCGGCAAGGGCCGCTCGCTGAGCGGACAGGGCTTGTGCGTAAGCGGGGGTCCCCCGGGCAGCAAGGAGCGCCCCTATGGCAGACACACCAAAGCCCACGTCCCTGAGCCGCCGGATTTCGCTTGCCTCGCGGAGATGGTCGTGGGCATACCAGCGGTAGCCGGTGGCTCGATCGACAACAGCCGGAGCGAGGACTCCGTTCGCGTCGTAATGCAACATCCTGACACTGATCCTGCTGAGCGAGGAGAAGTGGCCGATGGGCATGAGCTTTGAGATATCGGTCATGCCTCTGATTCTCCGCGCTGACATCGTGTCAGAGTCCATTTTCTCGAAGACTCATTTGACGGCGCGCTGCGACCGACCAGCCGGGGTACCGACCAAAAGTAGCCTAAGTCCATCTCTCTTGGGCTACCCGCGCCGATGCTGCCACTGCCAGGCGTGCCGGAACATGAGGCCCATCGAGGTTCTCAGGGCTACCGGCTATAGCGACGAGCCGCCGGGACGCCCGTCCAGGGCTGTACGCGACCCCGTTCCAGTCAACGACAGGCTGGCACGTATCTCACGAATACGGTGCCGGGATTGGGAAATCTGCCATTCCCGGCAACGCCCCCCATGCAGTGGGCGACGGCGTACATGTGGAAAAACCCTTTGACACCAAACAGCTAACGCGGGTAACTTAGATCACGCACCAAGGTAACGCGAGTTACTAATAGTAAGACCAGACCACTAGCGGCCAAGGTCCAGTTAGAGAGAAGACTTCTGGAGCATCCAATGGCGGACACCGCCTCCCAAAGCCGGGCACGGAACTTCTCAGACATTGCTTCGCCAGGCAGCTATTGCTGCACACGGGGCGCCAAGGAGCCTCGTAGACGTGGGTTTTTAGGAACAAACACTTAGGAAGTTCATCAACCTATGCAGCAGGACAGCCGACCACTGCCATCCGGCAGTAATCGACTGTCCGGTACTAAAACGCTCTTCGGTCTGACCGCGAAATCAACATCGAAGAGCAAAACCCAACCCACCCTTCACCTTGCTGATGAAGAAAGGAAGAGACAGCTCATCATGACACAAACCAGATTCTTTCTTCAGGTCGAGCCAGGCGCTCTCCCCACGCGATGAACCTGAGAGCACCCCGACTCCTGCAATTGCAGCCAGTTCGATTTCGCGGTGCTCCCTTTACGCCAACACACGCCCGCTCCACAGGTCCGCGGACCGCAGTCACGGCCATGAAAAGAGAACAATGAACAGCATTACCACCACCGTTGAGACCTACAGGCCGGCCATGCACTTTGCCGCCAAAGACACGTGGCTCAACGATCCGAACGGGCTTGTCTTCCACGAGGGCACCTACCACCTGTACTACCAGAACAACCCCTTCGGAAACGTCCACGCCAATATGTCCTGGGGCCATGCGACTTCTGCTGACCTGGTCAGCTGGACGGAGCAACCGGTAGCGATTCCCTGTGATGACGACGAGGAAATCTACTCCGGCAGCATTGTGGTTGACGCCGAAAACACCAGCGGATTCGGCGCGGACGGTAAGGCTCCCCTGGTGGCCATCTACACCAGCGCGTACAAGCCGGGCTCCCTCCACGAGGGCACGCAGGCGCAGTCCCTCGCGTGGAGCACGGACGGCGGATACTCCTGGACGAAGTACGCCGGCAACCCGGTCCTGACCCGGAACTCGCCGGAATTCCGGGACCCCAAGGTATTCCGCTACGACGGCCCTTCGGGCAGCTATTGGGTCATGGTGGCGGTGGAGGCCCATGATTTCACCGTCCTGCTCTACCGCTCACAAGACCTCAAGAGCTGGGAATATCTCAGCACCTTCGGCCCCGCCAATGGCACGGGAGGCATCTGGGAATGCCCGGACCTTTTCGAGCTGCCCCTGGACGGTGACTCCTCAGCCATGAAATGGGTCCTGACGGTGAACATGAACCCCGGCGGCCCCAACGGCGGGTCCGCCGGGCAGTACTTCGTGGGAGAGTTCGACGGCGTCACGTTCAGTTCCGAGACAACCCTCACCGCGGGGATGCAGGACCCTGAGCGCGTACCCGACTACCAGTGGCTGGACTGGGGCCGGGACTACTACGCCGCGGTCTCGTTCAGCAACGTCCCGGGCGGCCGGCGGCTGATGATCGGCTGGATGAACAACTGGCAGTATGCCAACCACATCCCCACCTCGCCCTGGCGCAGCCCCATGAGCCTGGTCCGGGACGTGTCCCTCGTTTCCGTGAACGGGCAACCCCGGCTCCTGCAGCGCCCCGTACCGGAGGCGAGGGCAACTTCGACACCCGGTCCCGAGCAGCGGCTGGCCCTGAACGGCCCCGCAACCGTTGAGGGCGGCACTGCGGTACAGCTTATTGACATCACCTTCTCCCCTGGTGACGCCGAGGAGTTCGGGCTTGTGGTCAGAGGGTCAGCGGACGGGACGGTCGGGACACGAATCGGGATCCACGCCGGCAGCGGGGACCTGATCGTGGACCGCACCCACTCCGGCGACACCGACTTCCATGAAGCCTTCGCCTCCACCAGCCGCGCCCCCATTGCCGCAGCCAAGGATGGCAACTACCGCCTGCAGATCTTCGTCGACCATTGCTCAGTGGAGGTCTTCGGCAACGATGGGCTCGTCTCGGTGACCGAACTGATCTTCCCGGATCAAGCCCAAACTTCCCTCACTCTCTACTCCACCGGCGGCACAGCCGACGCAGTGCTCCAACTCACCAACTTCGAAAAGGCTGATGCCTAATGGAATACCGCAAATTGGGAGCCTCCGGCCTGTACATCAGCGAAATCGCCTACGGAAACTGGGTCACCCACGGCGAGCAGATCGACCAGGCCGCCGCGACGGAATGCGTCAAACAGGCACTGGAGTTGGGCATCACCACCTTTGACACTGCCGATGCCTATGCCGGAACCCGGGCGGAGGAAGCTTTGGGTGTCGCGCTCAAGGGAACACGCCGTGAAAGCGTGGAGATCCTTACCAAGGCCTACTTCCCTACCGGGGATGGCCGGAACGACCGCGGCCTGTCCCGCAAGCACGTCATGGAGTCCATTAACTCCTCGCTGCGCCGGCTCCAGACTGACTACGTGGATCTCTACCAGGCGCACAGGTATGACTACGAGACTCCGCTGGAAGAGACCATGCAGGCTTTTGCCGATATTGTCCGGGCGGGGAAGGCACACTATATCGGGGTGTCGGAGTGGACGGCGGACGAAATCCGCTCCGGCGTTGCCCTTGCCAGGGACCTTGGGGTCCAGCTCATCTCCAACCAGCCGCAGTATTCCATGCTGTGGCGCGTCATCGAACCGGAAATCGTTCCCCTGAGCGAGGAACTGGGCATTGGCCAGATCTGCTGGTCTCCGCTCGCCCAGGGAGTCCTCACCGGCAAATACACCCCCGGCGCGGCGGCCCCGGAAGGCTCCCGCTTCCGAGGCGACAACGGCAAGCTGAAGAATGACCACCGCTTTCTCAACGAGGACATCCTCATCCGCGTCCAGAAATTGAAGCCCCTGGCCGAAGAGACGGGACTGTCCATGGCGGCTTTCGCGGTTGCATGGGTACTCCAAAACCCCAACGTCTCGGCAGCCATCGTGGGGGCATCCCGGCCCGATCAGCTCGTGGACAACGTCCGTGCCGCAGGAGTGAAACTCGACCAGGAAATGCTCCTGAGGATCGATGACATCCTCGGCCCCGTCATCGAAAGAGACCCGGGAAGGTCGAGTCCTTCAAGGACCGCCCCTAACAGCAGCAGCTGAAGAAATGTATTGACACCATCTAGTAACGCGGGTAACTTAGATCACAGCCTGAAAGTAACGCGAGTTACTAGGCTTAGATTCACCCCATTGCCTCCGTATTAGCACGGGCAACCCCAGCTCAACGAAGACCTCTGGAGCATTCAATGGCGAAGACCACCTCCCCCGACAAACCCGGCACTGCCCGGCAGCGTGGCGTCACCATGAATGACGTAGCCAAGCATGCCGGAGTATCCCGGACAGCTGTTTCATTCGTGCTGAACAACCGTGAAGACGCCAGCATCTCGGAGGAGACCCGGGTCCGCATCGCTGAGGCGGTTCAAGCTTTGGGCTACCGTCCAAATGCCGGGGCGAGGGCGCTGGCATCCCAGCGCAGCGATTGGTACGGGATCGTCACCGAGATCGTCACGGCCCCATTCGCCGTGGACATCATCAAAGGTGCCCAGGACCAGGCCTGGAGTGACGGCCGGTTCCTCCTGATCGCCCCGTCGGACCAGGGTGATGCGGCCGGCCCCAACCAGGGGATGGAGGATGCTGCTGTGGAAAAGCTGCTGGAGCAGCGGGTGGAAGGCCTGCTGTACGCCGCAACCCACCACCGTGGCGTCCATGTGCCCCCCAGCGCGCACGAAGTGCCCACGGTGCTCGTCAACTGTTTCGACCTGGACGGAAAGCTGCCCTCAATCGTCCCTGACGAACGCGCGGGCGGACGGGTCGCCGTCGAACGCCTCCTCAAGGCCGGCCACACCAAGATCGGTGTGATCAACCTGGACCCCCGCATCCCGGCAGCTGTTGGGCGTTTGCAGGGAGTCCGGGAGGCCTTGGCCGACGCCGGCCTGGAGCTTGATCCGGAGCTCGTGGCGGCCGGGTATGCGACGGCAGACGGAGGCTACGACGCAGCCTGTCAGATCCTTGACCGGTACCCGGCCAAGGACCGGCCCACCGCCCTGTTTTGCCTCAATGACCGTATGGCCATGGGAGCTTACGACGCCATCAAGGAACGTGGCCTGGCCATACCCGGTGACATCGCCGTGATCGGCTTCGACAACCAGGAACTCATCGCGGCCTACCTCAGGCCCAAGCTGACCACTGTTGCGTTGCCGTTCGAAAAGATGGGCGCTCTGGGAGTCCAGACGCTCGCCGCCCTTACAGCCGGACAGCCGATCACTGCCAATCAGCAGTTGGTCGACTGTCCGCTGTTAGAACGCTCTTCGGTCTGACCGCGAAATCAACGTCGAAGAGCAAAACCCCAACCCACCCTTCACCTTGCTGATGAAGACAGGAAGAGATAACCCCATCATGACACAAACCAGGTTCCTCAAGTCCGCCCGCATTGCCGCGGCCGGACTGGCGGTAGGCGCGATGCTGCTGACCGGCTGCGCCGCCACCGGCAACAAGTCCGGCGGCACCGATGCCGCGGCCAACGCCAGCGCGTTCCTCACCATTCCCCGCGAAGACATGGGCACCTTCGTGCAGAACTTCAACCCGTTCGCGCCGACCGTCAACCCCATGGTCCAGCAGTCCATCTACGAGTCCCTCCTGGTCTTCAACCCGGCCAAGGGCAATACGGTGCCGTGGCTGGCCACCGACTGGAAGGCCGCGGACGACGGCAAGTCCATCACGTTCACCCTGCGTGATGGTGTGAAGTGGTCCGACGGCCAGCCGTTCGTTGCCGACGACGTCGCGTACACGTTCGAGCTCCAGAAGAAGCTAAAAGGCGGCTACGAGTATCTCGACGGCGTGACTGCACAAGGCAACAAGGTCACCTTCAACTTCAACAAGCCCTGGTCCCCCGCCCTGTACGACGTCGGCCAGCTCAGCATCCTGCCCAAGCACATCTGGTCCGCGCTGGCCGATCCGGAAAAGGACGCCAACGCCAAACCTGTGGGCACCGGACCGTACACCGAGGTGGACAACTTCCAGGCCCAGTCCTTCGTGCTGAAGAAGAACCCCAACTACTGGCAGCCGGACAAGCAGAAGATTGCCGGCATCAAGATGCTCGCGTTCGCCGGGAACGACGGCGCCAACCTCGCCGCCGCCAACGGCGACGTGGACTGGGCGCCCCAGTACATCCCGAATATCGAAAAGACCTTCGTCTCGAAGGACAAGGACCACCGGCACTACTGGTTCCCTCCGACCGGTGCCATGATCAACTGGCAGCTCAACACCACCAAGGCGCCCTTCAACGATGTTGATGTCCGCAAGGCGCTGAGCATGGCCGTGGACCGGGACCAGGTCACAAAGATCGGCATGAGCGGCTACGCGCAGCCGGCCGACTGCACCGGCCTCTCCGGCAACTACGAGACCTGGAAGAACACCCAGGTCAAGGACAACTGCACGTGGACCAAGCACGACGTCCAGCAGGCAAACGACCTGCTGGACAAGGCGGGCTACCCCAAGGGCCCCGACGGCAAGCGCACGCTCAAAGACGGCAAACCGTTCGAGTTCAAGATTTCCGTGGGTGCTACCTCGTCCGACTGGCTCTCCGTGGCCAACGTGATCTCCCAGAACCTGGCGGAGGTCGGCGTAACCGCGAAGGTGGACTCTCCGGACTGGGCTGCCGTGGTGGCAGGGTACGAAAAGGGTGATTTCGACTCCGGCATCGTCTGGAGTGCCAACGATCCCAGCCCGTACAAGTACTTCAACACCACCATGGGCTCCGCATCGGTGAAGCCGGTGGGCACCAAGGCCTCTGATAACTACCACCGTTTCGGCGACCCCAAAGCTGATGCCCTGCTGAGCGACTTCGCTGCAGCGACTGACCAGTCCAGGCAAAAGGATATTGCCAACAAGCTGCAGGAAGAATACAACGACGCCGCACCAGTGGTGCCGCTGTTTTCCGGCCCGGAATGGGGTGCATACAATGACACCCGCTTCACCGGCTGGCCCACGCAGGACAACCCCTACGCCACCCTCTCGGTTCGCGCACCCACCACGGTTCTGGTGCTGACCAGCCTGGAACCGCGCAAGTAGTCCCCCGCCCCTGAGGCCCATCTGGCCCTCAAGGCACCACACGCCCGACGGCCTGGCACATGCCATCAGCCGGCCGTCGGGCGTACCCACAATCTTGACCACTCCCGAATTGGAGGGAAACCGTGCGCTTCATCCTGCGCCGACTGGGTTTCTACCTGATCGCCTTCTGGGCATCCATTACCCTGAATTTCCTGCTCCCCCGCTTCATGCCCGGGGACCCCGTATCACGCATGTTTGCCCGCACCCAGGACAGAATGCAGCCCGAACAGCTCGAAGCCCTGCGCAAGCTGCTTGGCGTGGACGACCGGCCCATCTGGGAGCAGTACGCCGGCTACCTCCAGAACATCCTCACCGGACAGATGGGGGTATCGATTACACGCTTCCCCACCCCCGTCACCGAAGTCATCTCATCCCAAATCGGCTGGACCCTCCTGCTTGGCGGAACCGCGCTGGTGATTGCCGCCGTCGTGGGCAACCTGCTGGGCATCCTGGCAGCCTGGCGCCGCGGCAGCGCCCTCGACTCTGCCCTGCCTCCCGTGCTGGTCTTTATCGGATCGTTCCCCTACTTCTGGCTGGCAATGGGCGCTCTGTACCTGTTCGGCGTCGTGCTCGGCTGGTTCCCCATCCGCCACGCGTTCACCGACGGCCTGGAGCCGGCGTTCACTGCCGAGTTCATCGGTGACGTCGGCGCCCACCTCGTGCTACCGGCGCTGACCATCGTGCTGGTCTCCATCGGTGGCTGGATGTTGGGCATGCGGAACACCATGATTGCCACGAACTCCGAGGACTACATCACCATGGCCGAAGCCAAGGGCCTTCGCCCCGGACGGATCATGCTCCGCTACGCAGCCCGGAACGCGATGCTGCCCTCGGTGACCAGCTTCGGCATGGGCCTGGGCTTCGTCGTCGGCGGCGCCCTTCTGACCGAGGTGGTCTTCGCCTACCCCGGCGTCGGATACCAGCTCCTCAACGCCGTCCAAGGCCTCGACTACCCGCTTATGCAGGGCCTGTTCCTGACCATCACCGCCGCCGTGCTGCTGGCGAACTTCCTGGTGGACATCCTCTACGTCCGCCTCGACCCCCGCGTGCGCAGCAACTGAGCAGTGCGTACCCAGTAACCAAGGGACCGACCATGACCAGCGTTATCCTCCAGCAGCCAACTGAAGCAAAAGCTGCCCGCAAAACCAACCGTGGATTCATCCACGGACTCATCACCAACAAGAAGGCCATGACCGGCATGGCCATCATGCTCGTCTTCATCGTCCTCTCCCTGGCCGCGCCGGTACTGTTCCCGGACGACCCCTCCCGGATCACCGGGATGGCCTCACTGGAACCAGACAGCGAACACTGGCTCGGAACCACCGCCAAGGGCCAGGACGTGCTCGCCCTGACCATCCACGGCGCCCGAAGCTCCCTGCTCGTAGGGCTTACCGTCGGGTTCGCATCCACCTTCATCGGAATCCTCGTTGGCCTGGCATCAGCCTATTTCGGCAAATTCATCGACGAAGCACTGTCGCTGCTGACCAACGTCTTCCTCCTCCTTCCCGGCCTGCCGCTGCTCGTCATCCTGGCCGCCTTCCTGCCCCCGGGGCTGGGCACGGTCATCCTGGTCCTCACCGTCACGGGATGGGCCGGATCAGCGCGCGTACTCCGGGCACAGGCCCTGTCCATCCGATCCAAGGACTTCGTCGCTGCCGCCGTCGTCTCCGGTGAGCGCGCCGGCCGCATCATGTTCCGCGAAATCCTGCCGAACATGGCATCGATCGTGATGGGAACACTGCTCGCCTGCGTCATCTACGGCATCGGGGCCCAGGCCGGCCTCGAATTCCTTGGACTGGGTGACGTCAGCACTGTCTCCTGGGGCAACAACCTCTTCTGGGCCGGAAACGAAGGCGCCCTGCTCACCGGAAGCTGGTGGGTCTTCATCCCCTCCGGCCTCTGCATCGCCCTGGTCGCATTCGCCCTGGCCCTCATCAACTACGCCGTCGACGAAGTAACCAACCCCCGGCTGAGGAAGATCCGCAAACCCGCCACCACCGAAAGGGGCGCCGCACAGTGACCGTCTCCCAAACCTCCTTCGGCTCCCATGAACCGGTCCTCGACGTCAAGAACCTCACCGTCAAATACGTCGGCGACTCCCGCTCGACCACGGCCGTGAACGACGTCTCCTTCAGCATCGGCGCCGGTGAGGTCTTCGGGCTGGCCGGCGAATCCGGTTGCGGAAAATCAACCATCGCCAACTCCATCATGCGGCTGCTCAAGGACCCGGCGAAGATCGCCGCCGGCAGCATCTCCTTCGGCGGCAAGGACGTCCTCGCCATGAACCAGGACGAGCTGCGCCGTTTCCGCTGGCAGGACGTCGCCATGGTGTTCCAGTCCGCCATGAACTCGCTGAACCCCGTGCTCACCATCGGGGAACAGATGGCTGACATCTTCACCACCCACGCCGGCTACCCGCGCAAAGAATCCCTTCGACGCGCGGCGCAGCTGCTGGAACTGGTCCGCATGGACCCCGCCCGCCTCAAGTCGTACCCGCATCAACTCTCCGGCGGCATGCGGCAACGCGCCGTCATCGCCATGGCTGTCGCCCTGAAGCCGTCACTGCTGATCCTTGACGAGCCCACCACCGCACTGGACGTGGTGGTGCAACAGGAGATCATGGCCCAGATCAAGGATCTGCAGCGCGAACTGGGCTTCTCCGTCCTCTTCATCACGCACGACATGTCCTTGATGGTGGAACTCTCCCACCGGATGGCCGTCATGTACGGCGGCCGGATCGTGGAAACGGCCAAAGCCCACGACATCTACACCGCCCCAGGACACCCCTACACCCAAGCCCTCATGGGCGCGTTCCCGCCGCTCACCGGCCCGCGGATCCCGCTAAGGGCCTGCCCGACGGCGTGAAGTTCCGGAACATCCCGGACCTCGCCGAAATTGCGCCCGGCCACTTCGTGGCACCGTTTGATGCCGACGCCGAAGCCGCCGTCCTTGAAGGAGCAGCACAATGAGCCACGCCGTCCACTCCCCGGCACGGCCGGATGTTCGTCCCTGACTCCTGCCCTGGAGGTGCGCGGACTTGGTAAGTCCTTCCACATCGGCGGCCTGTTCTCCAGCCAGGCGGTCCGGGCGCTCCACGGTGTCGACCTGACCATCGGTCGCGGAGAGATCGTGGCACTGGTCGGCGAATCCGGTTCAGGCAAGAGCACCCTGGCCCGCTGTGTCGCCCGGCTCGAGAAACCGAGCGAAGGGGCCATCCTGGTCGACGGGGTCGACGTACTCAAACGTGACCGTTTCCAGGCCTCACGGGAGTTCCGGTCCCAGCTGCAAATGGTCTTCCAGGACCCCTTTGGCTCACTGAATCCCGCCCACCGAATCGAGCACTTCCTCCGCCGGTCCCTCACCATCCACGGCAAAGGCGGCACCCGCCAACGCGGTTCCGAAGAGCAGACCAGGCGCCGTCTCGAAGAGCTCATGACCACCGTCGGGCTTCAGGCCGACATGCTCGACTCCTACCCCCATGAGCTCTCCGGCGGGCAACGTCAACGGGTCGCGATCGCGCGGGCCCTGGCCGTGGAGCCAAACGTCATCCTCGCCGACGAACCGACTTCCATGCTGGACGTTTCGGTCCGCATCGGCGTGCTGAACCTGATGCGGAAACTGCGCGATGAGCAGGGCATTTCCATGCTCTACATCACCCACGACCTCGCCTCCGCCCGGTACCTGGCGGACCGGACGGCCGTCATGTTCGCCGGCGAAATCGTGGAAGAAGGTGAATCACTGGACCTGCTGGCCAACCCGGCCCACCCCTACACCCAATTGCTCGTCTCAGCCGTCCCCGACCCGGCGCGGGCCGGATCCTACGACCCCATCCACCGCGCCCAGCTCCGGCAAGCCGTCATGGCTTCCGCCGGCTGCGCCTTTGAGAACGACCCGGGGCAGCGCTGCTCATCCAAGGAACCCGTCCGGCACCAGGTGGGCGACCCCCTGAACCGCCACTGGGTCCGCTGCCACCTCTACCGCCCGCGCGCCGGCGCCGGCGGCCATGCATTGGCGACAGAACCGGAGCCTGGAGACTGACGTTCCCGTTTCCACGTCCAAACATCAACATTCACGCCCTGGCAGCACCGTCGCTGCCCGCCGAAAGGTAACTGATGGAAGATTCACCCGCCGTATCCCGGCGTGCCCTCCTGACCGGAAGCGGGGCCGCTGCCCTCACCGGATCGCTCGCACTAGCAACACCATTCGCCCAGTCAGCGGCAGCGGCACGCCTGAACGCCCCAGACAACGCACCGGCCAAGCCGCCCTACAAAGGACCAACCCGTATGCGCCCGACCTATCACTTCAGCGTCCCCGACAACTGGAAGAACGACCCCCAGCGGCCCATCTACATCGACGGCGAATACCACTACTACTACCTCTACAACGCCGATTACCTCCAGGGCGGCGGCGGCACATCGTGGCGCCGTGCCACCACCACCGACCACGTCTCCTTCCGCGACCGTGGCGTGGCCATCCCCAAGTTCAGCAACGGCAACGGCGACTGCTGGTCAGGCTGCCTTGTCATCGACGAACGAAACACTGCCGGCTACGGTGAAAACGCCGTCATAGCCCTCGTGACCCAGGCACCCCAAGGCCGCCAGGCGCAATACCTCTGGTACTCAACTGACCGTGGGCGTTCGTTCAAACCTGGTGGGACGGCGCCGGTACTTCCAAACCCAGGCGTGCAGGACTTCCGCGACCCGAAAGTCATCTGGGACGAAGACCGCAGGCAGTGGTTCATGGTCAACGCCGAAGGGCAGAAGCTCGGCTTCTACACATCTGCCAACCTGCGTTCCTGGCGGCGGGTCGGCGAGTTCGTCCGGACGGACCTTGGGTTGCTGGAGTGCCCGGACCTTTTCCGCATGACCGCCGACGACGGTACTTCGCACTGGATCCTGGGCACCAGCGCCAACGGCAAAGGCCGAGGACTGCCGGCAACATACGCCTATTGGACAGGAGCCTTCAACGGAATCACGTTTGCTCCAGACCATGCCGAGCCGGAGTGGCTGGACTACGGCTATGACTTCTACGGAGCAGTGACTTACCCCCACCACGACGCCTCCGGCGCGGAGGATGCCACCCTGCGCAGGGCGCTTGGCTGGGCGAACTTCTGGGACTACCCCCACAACACCCCCACCCTGGCGACCGACGCGTACAACGGTGATGACATGATCGTGCGCGACATCCGGCTCAAGAAGGCAGGCGGAAGCTACAGCCTCCTCTCGACCCCCACCACCGGCCTGGCCAACCACATCGAACGCACCCACCGCCTCGGGGACGTCGAGGTCACGGGAACCCATGACCTCGATATCAGTTCACTGGCCTATGACCTGACCTGTGAACTTGTATGGGACCCGGCGGCCCCTCCGTCCAACATCGGCCTTGAGGTCTGCCGTGCAGCCGGTGGGGGCCGGCACGTCGCCGCCGGTGCATTCCTCCGCGGCCCCTTCGCTTACGTCAACCGGCGGCCCACCATCAACCCCACCGGCGGGGAAAGCCAGACACCCATCGATCCCTCGGCAGGGCGCCTTACACTCCGTCTCCTGGTGGACCGGACCAGCGTCGAAATGTTCGTCGGAGACGGACGGGTGGTGCACTCACACCGGGTGTTTCCCCTGGAAGGTGACAACAACATCCGGCTCTACGCCAACGATGGAACGGCCACCTTCAGTGACCTCACGATCAACGAGATCAACGCGACGACTTAGCCGCTCCCCAATCAACACTGCCCGAGAGAAAAATATGGATTACCTCAAAGCAGCCTGCCCAGACGCCCAGCAGCCATTTGACGCCGTCGTTGTCGGCGAAGCGCTGATCGATGTGGTCACCGCCCCGGACAGCCAGGTTGAGCATCCTGGCGGATCGCCCGCCAATGTCGCCTATGGCCTCGGTCTCCTGGGGGTCACCACGGGCTTGCTCACGGCCATTGCACCCGATGAGCGGGGAAGAACTATCGAGAACCACCTCCACCGGGCAGGGGTAACACTTCTGCCTGGATCAAAATCCCTCACCCGCACCGCAACAGCGACCGCAACCCTCGGACCCGACGGATCCGCCGCATACGACTTCGACATCCGCTGGCAGCTGCCACGAGCAACGCCTGCCTGTTTCCCCCAAGTCCTGCACACCGGTTCCATCGCCACCTTCCTCAACCCCGGGGCCGGTGCCGTCAAAAGCCTGCTCGAACAAGCCCACAAGCATTGCACCATCACCTACGACCCGAACATCAGGCCATCGCTGCTTGGCAGCCACGCCGAAGCGAAGGCAACCTTCGAAGCAATCGGCGCACTGACCGACGTCGTTAAACTCAGCGACGAGGACGCCCAGTGGCTCTACCCCGCGAAAACACTGGAAGAAACCGCTGAGCACATCCTCCGCCTGGGCGCCAAGCTGGCGGTGATAACCAAAGGTGCTGCCGGCTCCCAATTCACCTCGCCGTCCGCGAGCATCACCATTCCCGCCGTCAAAGCGACGGTGGCGGACACCATCGGCGCCGGCGACTCCTACATGGCCGCACTGATCCTGGGCCTGCTCACCCGCGGCGCCGGGGGCTTTGCCCCCGCCGTCATGGAGCAACTGGGACGCACGGCAGCCGCAGCAGCGGCCATCACCGTGCAGCGCGCCGGGGCCAACCCACCCACCCTTGACGAACTGACAGCTGCTGTCGAAGCACACGCCTCCGCACCACGGGCTTTCGCATGCGACCAGGCATAAACAAAACGACCCCGCGGGCAACAAACGTAAAGGACGCCGTCTACCCTGTTAGGAGGAGCCAACAATGACGTCTGAGAAGACACCGGAGCACCAAGCCCCTGCGCATTCGCTGCGGTCCAGCAGCAGGTTTGCGCAACTCACCCGGCGTTCCATGCTGGGCCTGGGCGGGCTCGCCGTGGCGGGGGCCACTGTGGGGGCCTGGCCCCGACTTACCGGCGCCGACATTCCGGGCCGCGGCAGCAAGGCCCTGAACATCGCCATTCTGGGAACGGCAGCGGATGCGGCGGGACGCCAGGGCCTGATCCAGGCTTTCACCACCGCCCATCCCGACATCCCAGTGCGGCTGCAGGCGATTCAGGGTGCGGACTGGAAGGACTTCTTTTCCAAGATCCTGACCATGGTGGCCGCGGGAACGCCACCGGATGTGGTCTATGTCGCCACCGAAGGCGCCCAGTTGTTCGCCGACAAGCTGGCCGAGCCTCTGGATGGATATGTCCGCCGGGACGCCGCGGCGATGAGCGACTACTTTAATGACGTTCATCCGAGCCTGCTGGAAGCCTTCATGTACCAGGGAAGCCTGTACCAGCTTCCCCTGGACTGGAACGCGGCGAACATGTACCTGAATACCACCACCTTCGCGCAGGCCGGCCTTGACCGGCCGAGGGACGACTGGACCAAGGACGACTTCAGCTCCACCCTACGGGCCCTGCGTAAAGCCCGCCCCTCCGATTTCACCCCGTACTACTGGACCAACCGGCTTTTCGGCGGGGTGGTCCCGTGGCTTTACGCCAATGACACCAGCTTCCTGTCCGAAACGAAGGCGCCCGGCGGGGACTGGCTCTGGGACCGCTTCTACCCCACCGACCCTGCCCGCGGCACCCGTGGTGGCGGGTACCAGTGGCTGGCCCCCAACGCCGAGGACGGGCGCGTCATTGAAACCTTCGACTACCTGCGCGAGCTCGTAGCCGAAGGACTCGGCGTACGTCCCGAATCAGGTGGCGGCAACGCCCTGGTGGGCCTGTTCGGCAACAACCGCATCGGCACGACGCCGGCCGGTGGCTATTGGGCGCAGGGCCTGCACGAGGCCGGGATGACCGCCGATCAGTTCGACGTGCAGTTCTTCCCGCGCTGGCGGACCCAGCGGCACCAGTTCGGTGCTGCCGGCTACGCGATCATGCGCACCGCGAAAGACAAGGACGCGGCCTGGGAATGGGTGAAGTTCTGCTCCAGCCGCCAAGCGATGCAGCTGGCCATTCCCAAACCGAACACCACCCCCACACGCCGTTCGATGGTCAACGAGTCCTTCTACGCCGCCACCGGGCCGCGGCACTGGAAAGTCTTCTACGACACCCTGGACAGGTTCCCCACCTCCGGTCCGATCCCCGCCCCGCCGCAGCAGGCGGCCGTCGAAACTGCCCTGATGAAGAACGTCTCCACCGCGGTCAGCGGCGAGCTCCGCCGATGTACGGGCCGCGATGGGCAACCTTCAACGTGACCTCGAACTGGCCCTGAGGAGGAATTCATGACCACCACGTCCACCGTCCCGCGGCCACCAGTGAAGCCACCGGCCGTGCGCCGGTCGTTTGTCGAGCGGTGGCTTGCAAGGATTTTCCTTGCTCCTACGGTGATCGGGATGGCCCTTTTCACCTTCCTGCCGATCATTGCTTCGCTGGTCCTCGCGTTCTTCCGCTGGGACATCGTTTCGGCACCGCAGTTCGTCGGGTTCGCCAATTTCGCCTCACTGGCACAGGACCCCACCGTCCGCGTGTCCTTCCTGAACACCATCGGGTTTGTGATTGTGGCGGTAGTCCTTCAACTCGGCATCGCCCTTGGCCTGGCCTCCATGCTTCAGGCCAGGATGCCCTCCTGGCTGAGGGTATTCCTCCGTTCCACCTTCTTCTTTCCCCTGGTCCTGTCCGCCGCGTCGGTGTCCATCTTCATGCGGTGCATGTTCAACGAACAATTCGGCGTGGTGAATTGGCTCCTGTCGCTCGTCGGGATCCCCGCTGTGCCGTGGCTGACAAGCCCTGCGGCGTCCGCCGCCGTCGTCGTCCTGGTCTACGTGTGGCAGAACTTCGGGTTCTCATTCCTGCTCTTTCTCGGCGCCCTGACCAATATCCCGAAAGAACTGCATGAAGCAGCGAACCTGGATGGTGCCACGGGCTGGAAACAGTTCAGCAACGTGACCCTTCCGCTGATCAGCCCGACTGTGCTCGTGGCGTCCGTCATGGCCATCATCAGCGCCCTGCAGGTCTTCGACCAGCCCTATGTCCTGACCAACGGCGGCCCCGGCGACTCCACCCGGACCGCCGTCATGGTCATCTTCGAATCCGCCTTCCAGCAACTGGAGTTCGGCAAAGCCTCCGCCATCGGCCTGGTACTCACCGTGCTGATCCTTGCCGTCACCGCCCTGCAGTTCCGCCTTAGCCGCCGCTTCGTCTTCTACCAGTGAGGTCCGCCATGTCCAGCCAGACCCTGCACACCGGGACCGGCTTGCCTTCCGGTTCCACCGCCGAACCGCCCGCCACCCGTACGCCCCGCCGCTTGCCATCAGCCGGCACTGTCGGCAGATACGCAGCCTTGGCCGTGGCAGCGGCGCTGACCCTCGGCCCTGTCCTGTGGACCTTGTCCACCTCGCTGCGCACGCCGTCGGAATCGTTCAACCTGCCGCCCTCCTTCCTGCCCATCAACCCTGACTTCACGGCCTACCAGGAAGTGTTCAAGCAGATCAACGTCGGCCTCCTGGTCCTGAACAGCGCCCTGGTGACCGGCCTGATCGCACTTGGCCAGATGGCGTCGGCCACCCTGGCCGGCTACGCCTTCGCCCGCCTGGACTTCCGCGGTAAGAACGCCATCTTCTCGCTGGTGCTGGCCACCATGATGGTCCCGGTGCAGGTCACCATCGTCCCGGTGTTCATGCTGATCCGTGGAATGGGCCTGTCCGACACCCTGCTGGCCCTGATCCTGCCGGCCATTCCCACAGCATTCGGCACCTTCCTGATGCGCCAGTACTTCCTTGGCCTGCCGAACGACTTCGCCGAAGCAGCAGCCCTGGACGGTGCCGGGCCGTGGCGGATCTTCCGTTCGGTCTACGTCCCCCTGGCGGTCCCCGGCATGGCGATCGTCGGGATCCTCGCCTTCAACTTCCATTGGAACGAGTTCTTCCGGCCACTGATCCTCACCATCAGCGAACAGAATTTCACCCTTCCCCTCGGCCTGGTCACGCTCCAGGGCAACCTCGGCACCGGGAGCATCTCGGTGGTCCTCGCCGGCGTGATCCTGTCCATGCTGCCGGCACTGGTCGTGTTCATCTTCGGCCAACGAACCCTGCGAGAAGGCCTCACCGCCGGCGCCAGCAAATAGCGGTGGTCCACGCAGTGGGGTGCATCATCTCGGGAGGGCACGGCGGGCCAGAGCGACGACACTCAAAGTATCTGAACAGGTTAAGCAGAAAGCCCCTCCGACGAGGGGACTTGCTGTGCCCGAGGTGGGACTCGAACTATATTCAAACCCTTGCAAACATTGGGAACCGGCGAAAACATCCAGAATCCGGAGCAGTTCGTGGGTGGTACGAGGCACTCTGCTACGAAAAGTGTGGACATTGTCCACACACTCCTTTGGGGGGCAATTCCCCGAACTCGGTCCGTCGTTTCCTGGGGCGAATTCATGCGGTTGATCACCGCCGCCGGGCCAATCCCTCACCTGCCAGGGCGTGACAGCGTCATCCCTACACGGTGCGGAGCTTTACCGAAGTTGCCAGCCGGCCATCACACTGGGAGGCGTGGTGCCTGCAGGGGTAGTCCACGGCGCCCCTCCGGAGCCATGATGGCACCATGACTGATCCCCAATGGAAGCTGTCCGCCGCCGAGATCGCCGAGGCCGGGCTTACCGGCTGGCGCGTGACCGGTGGGGCCCTCGCCGCCACATTCAGGACCCGGAAGTTCTCCACCGGCCTGGAGCTCGTGAACCGCATCGGCGCCTCCGCCGAGGAGGCCAACCACCACCCCGACCTCACGCTCACCTACCCCGAGGTCGGCGTCACGCTCTCGAGCCACGATGTCGGCGGGATCACCAGCCGCGACATCGACCTGGCCCGCGCCATCAGCAGCCACGCCGCGGACCTTGGGGTCGCGGCCGCGGACTGAGTCTCCCGCCGTCGGGCAGGGGCCGTGGAGGAGTCGGGCCCCATGTTCGTTTTGGGTTCTCAGGTCCTTCTACAGACCGGGGGACTTTAGCGAGCAGCATCGGACCCCTGATGCCACAATATGGTGCCAGGCCAGGAATCCGATTGCAGCAGGAGGATTTTATGTCTGGTCAGCACTTTGCCAGTCTGGTGCTTGAATGAGCTCCACCCGATTTCCGTCTGGGTCGAGGAGGTAGACGAGCCACCCGCCGGCAATGGGGCCTGAGGTCGGGGCAACTGGTTCGGATACGGCCGTGTAACCAAGGGCCGTCATCTTGGCGTAAACCTGCCGTACGTCAATGTCTGTGAAGGCAAGGTGTGCCGTGCCTGGCTGTGCATCTGATGGGTCGACTGCGGGCAGGAGAGGCTCGGCATGGGCAAGTTCGAGCCGGAAGGTTCCGTCATTGGTGGTGAGAAGCATGGCTCTGACCTTTACGTTGGGACGGCCGTAAAGTTCGCCGATGTATGGTCCCGAGGTTCATGCATCCAAGCGGGTTAGTCCGAGGCCGTCCTCGTAGAATCGCGCGCTGCGTTCCATGTCCGTAACGTGCAGGGCGGTGTGATGGTGTCGCATTTAGGTGTCTCCTTGGTGGGTCAGGGCTCCCTACTCGTCTCCGATTGTTGAATACTGTGCGCGCGATGAGGGCAGCCCTGAGGCGTTGATGTTGGTGGGTAAGCCAGGCCCGGGAGCATCGGGCGACGGCACGTATGAAGCCCCGCAGGGTAGTCTTAGGTTCCGATTCCCAGGTGTGCTCCGCCTGCCACATCGAGGGAAACTCCTGTGATGTAGCGGTTGTCGGGATCGGCGAGGAAAAGGATGGCGCGGGCGACTTCGTCGGGTTCGGCGAACCTCCGCATCGGAAGTTGCGCTGCCCGCTTCGCGCGGTTGGCGGCTGCATCCGGTCCGGAATCCTTGGCGAATTGTGCCCACATGGGTGTATTTACTGGGCCTGGTGCGATGGCGTTGACGGAGATGCCGTTGGGCCCGAGCAGTTCAGCGAATGACCACATGATGTGAAGTACAGCGAGCTTGCTCGCGTTGTAGGGCAGATAGTTGAGCCGTGATTCCTTGGCCGCAACTGACGATAGGACCACGATGGCACCGGCAGTGCCGGTCTCGAGCATTGACTTGGCGGTCTCCCGCACCATCGTGAAGGTGGCGGTGGCGTTGATCCTCAGGATGGAGTCAAATTCCTCGGTGGTTGTCTCCATGATGCCGGGGGTGGGGCCGAGCACCCCGGCTGCGTGGATCAGGACATCGATGCGGCCGTATTTGGCTGTGATGTCTTGGATAGCAGCCGCGCATTGCTGGTCGGAGGTGATGTCGAGGGGGTAAAACGCCTTGAGGTTCTGGCCCTCTTTAGGGGAACGGTCAGCGCCTACGACGATGGCGCCTTCTGCTGTGAGGGTGTTGACGGCGGCATCGCCTATCCCGCCGCTGGATCCGGTTACAAGAACCACCTGGTCTTTGAGGCTCATTTGTTCTCCTTGCCATGGGCGTAGGTGCACCGCGGGTCCCCGGCGGTGAAAGCGTGAGTTGCTCGCTTCATGTTCAATTCCTTAGGTGTAGTGCAGTTGGGCCGCTCGCGCGTTGTTCAGGTTTGGTGATGCTATCGGGCGACAACGTCCTCCGCGTCCGAAGCATCTGCAGCCAGGACCGCGTCGGCGATTGCGGTGGCCCGGAGAGCCTGGCTGAACGTAACGGCGGGGCCTTCGCCGGTGCGGAATTTGAGCGCCGCCTCTGCCTGGCGAAGGAAGAGGTCGGTGGGGGCGAACGACGTTGTGTCGTGGCTCCCGTCCCGGTTCCAGACGTGGACGGTGTCGTTGGACCACAGCATCCGGCCGTTGCGTGCGAGTACATCGATGGTGAGACTCCAGTCCCCTTGGTTGAGCCCTTGCGGCTCCTGCCAGGGAGACCAGTAGGTCTGCAGCTGGAACACGGCTCCCGCGGGAAATTCGAGGGCGGTGACTACGTACTCCGGTACCGGCGAGCCGTATAGGCTGCTGCTGGAGCTTGTGGCAAGGACTTTTGGGTCACCGTCGAACCAGGATGACACCAACTCGATGGCGTGGATGCCGTTTACAACGGCGACGCCGCCCTCCTTTGGGTCAGCTCGCCAGGAATCGACGTTCTGTTTGTGGGCTACGGAGCGTACGGATACGGCGACCACGTCGTTGTTCCTCACCCATCGAGAGAGGAGGGCTGCTGCCGGGTGCTGGTGGAGGGTGTATCCGACCATCAGGCGCTCGTTGACACCGGACGCGGCGGCAAGGACGGCCGCGCCTTCTGCGTCTGCGGCGACCGGTTTTTCAGTCAGCACATGGAAGCCGCGGTTCAGCAGGTCAGCGCAGATGGCGGGTTGAATGGTTGTCGGGAGGGCAACGACCACGAGGTCTGCGTGCTCGGGGCGGAGCGCTTCGGTGCTGGCTACCAGCACGGCGCCCAGTTCCTGGGCGAGGGGGTAGGCGCGGTCGTCCTTTTCTACAAGAGCCGTGACGTGGGCCCCTGCTGCGGCGAATGCTCGTGCGTGTCGGGAGCCGGCCCAGCCGGCCGCCCCGACGACTGCGACGCGCGGAGCTGGTGTTGCTGAGGTCATGACTTGACACCACCGGAGGTCAGGCCGGCGATGAACCAGCGTTGGAAGGCGGCGAAGATGGCCAGGACAGGTATGAATGCGACGATGACGAAGGCGCCGAAGGCGGCCCAGAAGTTGCCGTAGCCGGTGGAGATGTAGCGGACGATGCCGTTTTGCACGGTCTTCATGTCTTCGGTTGTTGCCAGGACGGTCCCGACGAGGAAGTCGTTCCAGACGAAGACGAAGATGAAGATCGCGACGGCGGCGATGCCTGGGCGGATCAGTGGCAGCACGATGCGCAGAAGGATTTGGCGTCGGCTGCATCCATCGATTGCTGCTGCTTCCTCAATCTCAACTGGGATGTTTTCGATGAAGTTGCGCAGGAACAGGATCGTCTGTCCGCAAATGATGCCGGTGTAGACCACGATCAGCAGAGGGTAGGTATTGATGAGCGCGGTCTTCACGAACATGGAGTAGAGCGCAATGAAGACGACGACGCCGGGGACCATGGACAGCACAAGGATTGCGGTCATGAGGCTTTCCATGCGATGGCCCCGGTATCGGGTCGCGACGTAGGCTGCGGGAACGCAGACGGCCAGGGCGAGGATGATCGAACCGATGGCGTAGATCAGCGAGTTCAGGAAGAAGCGGACGTTGGTGGAGGTGAAGAGTCCGCCGTAGCTGTCGAACGAGAACGGGTTCGGTATCCACACGGGCGGGAAAGCGACCGTGTTCGCATCGGTTTTCAGGGACGTCGATAAGATCCACAGGACGGGAGGCAGCACCAGGGCCGCCGTGACTGCGACGACTGCCCAGATGGGTAGCCGGCGGAGTATATGCCCGGGTCGGCGGCGTGCGGGAATGGTGGCAGTCACAGGGTTTCCTTCCGTCGGAAGCGGATCGCTACCAGTGTCAAGGCGATGTTGATGGCGAAGAGCAAAATTGCTGCCGCGGAGGCACCGGAGAGGTCGAAGTCCTGGAACGTCTTGTTGAACACCCGCATGGAGAGCGTTTCCGTTCCGCCCAGGGGCCCGCCGCGGGTGGTGACCAGGATGATGGTTACCATCTGTACATACAGCATCAGGAGGACGACGACGACGGAAACGATGGTGTTGCGAAGGAAGGGAAGTGTGATGTTCACGAATCCCTGCCACACGTTCCCTCCGTCAACGCGCAGGCTCTCATACAGTTCGGTTGGTACGGTCTGAAGCGCCCCGAGGAAGAGGACCATTGCCTGGGGATAGGACCACCACGCGGTGATGAGTGTTAGTGCCAGCAGCGCAGAACCCGGTGTGGAGAACGCATCGGCGGGCCCGAAACCAAGGGCTTTTGTGATGGCTGTCCCCGGGCCGTAGGTGGGGTTGAGGAACCACAGCCAGAGGGTGCCGACGGTGGCTTGTGACATCAGCCATGGAAGCAGGAACAGACTCCGCACCGTCCGCTTGAAGCGAATGATTTTATTCAGGACCACCGCTGAGGCAAAGCCGAGTGGCAAGGCAATCGCGAGGGCCCCGAGCGAGAAGGCAAGGGTGGTGCCGATCTGTTTGGGAAGGTCCTTGTCGGTGAAAAGCTTGGTGAACGACTTTAGTCCCGAGAAGTCCTTGATTTGGTAGTACGTGGTGTCGTGGAAGGCCGTCCAGGCTGTGAAGAGGAGGGGCCCAACGAAGACGAAAAGGAAGACAGCAACGACCGGGATGACGTAGAGCCAGACTGCGCGGTCCTTCCGTGCCGGCCGGAGACGGGGCTTGGTGCTCCGCGCTGCGCGTTGTTCTTGTGTCACTGACATGGGATTCGCTTTCCTGGGGGCAGGTTTACCTGGTTAGTCCTGTCCGGTCGGGGGCTCATTTGTTGGCTGCGTCCTGGGCAGCTTTCATGAAATCGTCGGCGGACGAGTTGTTCAGGTACAGCTGCTGTCCGGCGTTGGCAAGTCCACCGGCAATCGCGATCCAGTTGTCCGGGTAGGTGTGTGGCTCGCTGTGATCTTTGACGAAGTTACTGACGTCCAGCACGGTCTTGGCCTCGGGAGTGGTGAAGTACGGCTCCTGGAACGTCGACGAGCGGGTGGGTACGTCTCCCCCGGTTGCCATGAGCGCCCCGGCTTTCGGGCCGGTCATGTATTGGATGAACTTCCAAGCCGCCTTGGCATGCTTGCTTCCGGCGCCGATGCCAAGGGTCCAGCCAAACGTCGATCCCGTGTCCGAGCCGTTTGAGGTTTTGGGCAGGGTGGCCGACTTGATGTCCGGGTTGGCCTTTTGCAGGGTCAGGAGGCGTTCCGTTCCGAGGGCGGACATGGCAACAGTGCCGTTTTGGAGGCCGTCCGCAACCGTTGAGTACTGGTCCCCCACAACGCTCGGTGGCATGCCGCCGGCTTTTTTGAGCTTCACGAGGAAGTCGGCGAATTCTTTACCCTTTTCAGTGTTAAAGCTGGCCTTGCCGTCCTGGTTGGAGATCTCCTGCCCCACCTCGCTCATGAAGCAATCGAAGAAGGTCGAGATGATCGCTGAGTTGTCGACCCCGGAGAACCCCGTCCCGAACCCGGTAAATCCGGCCTTCGCCGCTTTCCCAGCAACCTCGGCGACCTGGTCCCAGGTGGTGGGTACGGCAGCGCCGACCTGCTTGAGGATCTTGTCGTTGTAATAGAGCGTGCACGTACGGTAGTCGTACGGGACGGCTACTTGCTTTCCATCCTTGTCCGCCAGCTTGTCCACCGGGCGCAACCAGTCAGTGATCTGCTTGGCCTCCTCAGGAAGCGGCTGATAGACCTGCGCGGCAGCAATTTGGGGAACAACCGGGGCGAACATCTTCACGACGTCCGGTGTCTGTCCCGCTGCTGCTGCCTGCGGGAGCCTGCTGATCATGTCACCGAAGGAAACCGTCGAGATGGACTGTGATGTCGGGATTTTCCTTGTGGAAGTTCTCGAGGTTTTGCTTCAGCGCCGCAGCCCGTGGGTTGTTCTGGCTGGGGTCCATGAAGTCCCAGTACGTCAACGTGACGGGACCGTCGTCGTTGTTGTTGCCGGAGTCGCCTGAACTGCCTGAGCAGCCGGTGAGCAGCGCCCCGGCGACGGCAATGGCGGTCAAAGTACTTGCAGCTTTGATCAATTCATCTCTCCTTTGAGATCGGTTGCATTTTCACCAGCGCGACTGAGATCGGTTGCTGAGATCGGTTGCAATAAACATAGGGTCGGGAGCAGGGTCTGTCAAGGATTATTCAGCTCAGGTTTTCGGAGCCTTCTGGTTCCGGTCGTGGACGAGAGGTATCTCGGTATTGAGATGCGGCGTTTGGGGCCCCGAAGTCCTTAGTGCATCTTCAATCACGCGCGGTCTGTTGATCATCAGGGCTCCCGTGGTAAGCACGAGCAGCCAGGCTCCGAGCATGCCGAACGACGGCAGCCAGTGGTCTCCGGGCTGATGCAGGAGGCCAAAAAGGAATGGGCCAAGGCTTGCCAGGGTGTAGCCGATCCCCTGGGCGAACCCGGACAGTACCCCCGACCCGGTCTGTGTTCGTGCTCGCTTATTGATCATGGTAAACGCGAAGGAGTATGCGCCCTGACCAAGCCCGGCGATGGCTACCCACACCCCGGCAGAAGTTACCGGAGCAAAGATGATGCCTCCATAGCCGACCGCGAACGTGACGACGAACAGGATTGCGACAGGAAGCGGGCGAGGCATCCTCACCACGGCAAAAGGCACAATAAGGCCGACGGGCAGGCCGAGGATGGAATAGAGCGCCAACATGAATCCGGCCGTTCCCGGACTCATCCCTCTGTCTACAAGAACAGTCGGAAGCCACGCCAGCGCCGCAAACGTGTTGCTCGAGCAACCCGCGAAGATCAGTGCCGTTCCCCAGCCAAGAGATGATCTCCAGGGCTTGATGACGCTGGTGCGGGGCGGCGGCACTTCGCTGGTGGGCGGCTTCTCGACGCGGGCAGCCGGACGCCTGACCGCAAGGACCATCAGCCAGGGTACGGCCGCGGCGGCGCTGATGACCGCCCAGATGCCGATGGAGAACCGCCAGCCATACATACCCGCCAAGGGTATGGCCGCTTGGGCGGCCACGGCAGTGCTGACGGCGAGGAGAGTTACGTGGAGGGCAGGGAGGACCCCGATTTTATCGGGGAAATACTTCATCAGCAGCGGCGGAATCACCACATTTACCACGCCGATCCCCAGCATTGCGACACAGGTGAACACCAAAAAGGCGAGGGTAGTCCACCCCAGGGCGCGTCCGACCTGGCCGAGTGTTGTCAGCAGGATTGACACCAGCAGCAGGTGTTCGGGCTGGGTACGTCGGATCAGGGGAACAGCCAGGAAGCCCATCGCTGCGAAGCCGGCGGTCGGCAGCATTCCAAGGATGCCGGTCGTCACGGCGTCGAGGGATAGGTCCCCGCCTATTGGACCAAGGAGTGGCGATACCGCCGAAACCGCCTGTCTGGCGCTGAACGCGACCAGCAGGATGCCAATGAGCGGGGTGAGCCGTCCGCGCAGCGGTTGTCGTCCCGCTCCCCCGACTTTCGGGTTGCTCGGGTGGAGGCGGTTTGGAGCTATTTTGTGCCTCCTTATGCTCGGCGGCTTGTGGAGGCCGCGGTTTCTTGACCTATGGCTGCAAGACCTAAACCGAGGAATTGGGCGAGCTTAGTTGTTCAGTTTCCGTTCACTGCGTGGCTGGCCCATTCCCGACCGGCTTGTTCCTCTGTCGGCAGCCCGGATGCGGCGAGGATCTGGTCGAGCAGGCGCTGGGTGTGGACGGCTTCACGGCCAGAGGTCAGTGGCTGTTGCCTGTCGGCGACCCGGTCCAGGAAGTGGTGGACGGCAGCGGAAAATCCGAGAGTGTCTGTCGCGGTGGCCCAGCCATACGCCTCGGCGCTGAGTTCGCGTGACGTGGTGACTCCCTTGACGGTGGTTGAGACTGTTTCAGGTGCCCTGACTTCAACGGTGTTGCCGCCACCGTAGGCGTCAAGCTTTTCGTTCCACGCTCCCGCTGTGCGGGCTGCCATCAGGACCCCGGTGTTGCCGGTGCTGAACCGGATCATCGCTGCGACGCCGTCTTCTTCCCAGGGGTCGTCACCGGCGGCGTGGGCGGCCACGTGCTCCGGTTCGCCGCCGCAGTACCAGCGGAGCAGATCGACCATGTGGATGGCATTCTCGAATGTCGCACGGTATTCCGATCCAGGCCTGTTTTTCTGGGCGACGCAGAAGGTGGCACCTTTGTTACCAAAAACTTCACGACCGGCAGTGTAGACGGGGGCGTAGCGGCGGTTGAAGTCGACCATCAGCACTCGTCCCCGCTCGTCGGCCAGATCTGCCAGGCGTTCTGCTTCATCTGTTGCCGGAGCCAACGGTTTTTCGCAGAACACGTCAACGTCCTGGCTGAGGCATAGCTGGACGGCATGGGCGTGTTCGGAGCGTGGCGTCAGCACGAAGACTGCATCCAGCTCCTGCGAATCCAGCATGTCCTCCACCGTTTTGTAGGCTGCGTTGAAGCCCCAGCGCCGGACCAGGTGGCTGGGGTCCTCACGCCGGGACACCAGGGCGGCCAATTCGACGTCGGCACGTTGCACGAGGGTGGGCAACTGGGCGATGGTGGCGATGTTGCCTGCGCCGACAACTCCGACGCGGAGACGGTTGGTGTTCATTAGGAGTTCCTCACTTCGGCCAGGTCAGAAAGCATTGCGCGCAGAACGGCGGCGGATTCCCTGAACCCGTCCTCGGGTGCAGGCAGGTCCTGCGGGTGCCAACGGTATTCAAGCTCGATGCTCAGTACGTCGTCGTAGCCATGCTGCAGCAACGCGGCCAGGATTTGGGGCCACGGAACGACGCCGCTTCCCACGACCCGGGACCGGACGGACCGCTCGGAGGCGTTGACCCGGGCTGTTTCCGTGGCGCGGAAAGCCGCGTTGGGGTTCGTGAAGATGAGGTCCTTCACGTGCACGTGGCCGATCAGGTCCCCTTGAACAGCAAAGGCCTGTTCGAACGATTCATCGTGCGTGAATGTCAGGTTTGCCTGGTCATAGAGAACGCGGACGGCCGGGTGGGCGATTTCGCGGACCAGTGCGGCGGTGTCCGCGGCGGTCTGGGTCATGGTGCCAAAGTGGTTTTCCACGCAAAGGCGGACCCCTGCCTGGTCCGCTTCAGGTGCGAGCGTTTCCAATGCCTGGCGCAGTTTCCCCCAATGTGTCGCGTGGTCGTTGTCCCCGGGGTGCCAGGAACCGGCATAGACGCGGACCCGGTCAGCGCCGAGCAGGTGCGCGGTCTCAATCGCGCCGCGGAATTCATTGATTGCTTGACGCCATTCCGCATCGTCCAGTGAGTTGATGGCGGTTGTGTATGGTGTGAGACCGACGATGGGCAGGCCTTCGCCATTGGCTGCCTGCAGCGCCTCCATGGCGGCGCGCCGGTCGCCTAACGGCAATCCGGAGCTGTAGTCATCCTGGTAGATGACTTCGGCGGCGTCGAGCCCGGCGGCTCGAAAGAGTTTAAGTGCTTGGGGAACCGTGTGGTCCGGGGTGCCGAGTGTGTGACCCGCTAGCCGCATTATTCTTTGTCCTTTCAGAAGTGTTGTGGGCTGCCGTCCAGTCCGCAGGGCCGACCAGCCGGGGCGGGGCTGCGACGCGGGATCGATCCACGATTTCCATCAGCAGTCCCCAGGGGGTGATGAAGTAGGTCCAGCGGTTGCCGGCCACGCGGGGGCTGTCGCCCGCGACTTCCTTGCGCTCTCCGAGCACGCGTACGCCCGGGGTTTCCTGCAGCACCGCGATTGCTTCATCAACGTCGTCCACGACGAAGCACAGGTGGTGCCCGCCGGCGTCGCAGTGCCGCGGCGGGGTATCGCGCCGCTCAGCGCTGCTCCATTCGAAAAGCTCGATGTTGAGATTCGGCGGCAGGCGCAGCATGGCGAGCGTGAGCTTCGCATCTGCCGGGACCTCGAAGTTTGTGGGCATGAATTCTTCGTCGGGCCCGCGTTCGGAACGGTAGAGCTCCTCGGCTCCGAGAACGTCGACGAAAAACCGGATGCCGTCCTCAAGGTTCGGAACCGTCAGGCCGACGTGGTCCGTGTGGCGGAGCCCTGGCAGGCGCCGGAGCGTTGAGTCCTGTCCCCGGGTCATTTGCGTGGTCCCGTGGTGGAGCCACGCACCAGGAGCTCAGGTTCGAGGACGATGTGGTCCACGGAGCCGTCAAGGTTCTGCTTCTCAGCCAGTTCAATGGCAAGGTGTCCCATGTCGGCGATCGGCTGTCGGACCGTCGTCAGTGGAGGGTTGAACCGGGCACCGAGAGCGAGGCCGTCGAAGCCGATGACCGACACGTCCTCCGGTACCCGTACGCCACGTTGGCCGAGCGCCGAGATGACCGCGAACGCCACCATGTCATTGGCCGCGATGATTGCCGTTGGAGGATTGTCCATCTCGAGGTAATGTTCTGCCCCGCGCGTGCCCGCATCCAGATCCGACCCGCTGTCCAGCACGACAGGTGCGCTCCCGCTCTCGGCGGACAGCTCCAAATAAGCGTCCATCCGGTCTTGGGCGGTGTGCGTTCCGGCGATACCGGAGACATAACCGATCGACCTGTGGCCCAATGAATGAAGGTGATCCAAGGCCAGCATGATTCCGCGGCGACTGTCGACGGTGACCGTGGGGACGGCGTCGTCCCCTTCAACCCGGTCGATCACCACGACCTTGCGTCCGAAGTCGAAGCGTTTCATGGCCTCGGTGTCGACTTTCGTGGACGGGGCAACAATTCCGAAGGGGGCGTACATGGCCTGCATGGCGGTGAAGTAGCCATCGGTTTTGGCCGGGTCCCCGTTGGTGACGCAGAGCAGCAGCTGGTAGCCGCGCTCGTCCGCCGCCTGTGTCATCGTCTTGGCAAGTTCGGCGAAAAACGGGTTGGTGATGTCGGGGACGATCAGCGGGATGAACGTGCTGGTTTTCCGGCGAAGCGCCTGGGCGAGTGGACTCATCGTGTAGCCGAGTCCCTCGGCGACTCGAAGGATGTGCTCGCGTGTCTCACTCTTCACCGCTTCAGGGCGTGAGAACGCCCGGGAGACCGTAGACCTATGGACACCAGCAGCTTTTGCCACGACGTCGATACTCAAGTCAGACATGTTCTTTTCCTCCGCGCTGGTTGTCATAGGCCCGCCAAATGGGGCGCATGACGTTTTCGAGCTGGGCCAGGGTCGTCAGGCCCCGGAATCCATCATCCAGCGTCCGGGCGACGCTCCGCACGAACGGATCGTAAAGCGGGTCGCTGTCCACATTGATCTTGTCGACCTCCGTGGTGCCGTCCAGTGCAGTGAACGTCGCTGTGCCGTCCGAATCAACGGAGGCGAATCCCGCCTCACCGACGGAGGTAAAGCTGCAGTAGCGCTTAGCGGGGAGCCAGGGAAGGCGTAGCCAACCTCCACAACGGCTTCGCGTCCTTCCGGTGTCGTGAGGATGAGACTTGCATGATCCTCAACGCCCTGGTGGTGAAGAGCCGATGAGAGCCGGGAGTCCACACGCGCTATGGTCTCACCCGTGCCCCTAAGGAACAGATCGACAAAATGTGGGCCCAGATTGGCCAGGCAACCCCCGCCAGCCTTAGCCGGATCGAGCATCCAGGGATTGGCATTGTCGCGATACCGGGCTGGCGGGCCGGCAATGAACGATGTTCGCTGGTAAGTCGGCCTGCCTGCCTTGGCAAGCCATTGCTCTGTAGGTCCACCGCGCTGGACCAACGGGACAGTGGCAGGCACGCCAGCTGCCTCGGCGGCTTTACGCACTGCGGAAAGCTCGTCAAGGGACGTGCCCAACGGCTTCTCAACAACGAACGGAATACCACGCTTGATCAGGGCAAGACACTTTTCGGCCATCCCGTCATGCGGGCCGAAGACATATGCGAGTCCGACGCCAGGGAGATCAACGAGCTTCCGCCAGTCGGCCTCAAGCGGCGCCCCCCATCCTTTCGCCAGGTCCTGCACCTGCATGCGGGATACGTCGTCGTCACCGACTCCGATGACCTCGTGTTCCTCGGCAATGGCCGGCGCGCAGAGCGGAACGTGCCAGTGGGAAGCGCCCAGAATGATTGTGCGTACGTGAGTCAACCGCAATACCCCCTTGTATGAGATCGGTTGCTGAGATCGGTTGCAATAACAGTATGGATGGTGGGAAAGTTTGTCAACGACACTTCAACTTGCCCGGGCAATTACATCAACTCGTCGGGGCGCAGAAAAGGCAAACATGTACAAGAAACTTCGGACCCTGCAGACCATCGACGAATCCGGCGCCGTCCTGATCGTCCGCCTCCAGAACGCTGAGGTAGCAGAACGCGTGGCAGAAGCCGCCATCATCGGAGGCTTCCGAGCCCTTGAAATCACCCTCTCGATCCCCGGAGCCGTGGATGTCATCCGCCGGCTCGCCGCCAAGCACGGACCCAATGGAGTAGCGATCGGCGCCGGTACGGTACTGGACGAGCACTCAGCCTACGAATGCATCCGCGCCGGCGCCGAGTTCCTGGTCAGCCCTCAACTGAACCCCGCGATGATCCGTACCGCGAACCGGTACCAGATACCAACCGTCAGCGGGGCTTACACGCCGACCGAACTCGTCAACTCCGCCGAAGCCGGCGCTGACATCCTCAAGCTCTTCCCCACCGAAGCCGGAGGCATCCCCTACGTCAAATCCGTCCTCGCACCGCTCGCGCACCTGCCGATCATGCCGGCAGGCGGCGTGACCCTTGAGAACGTAGGCGAATGGTTTGCCGCTGGCGTCGCAGGTGTCGGCGTCGGCAGCTATGTGACAAAAGCATGGCAGCCGGACGGCGACTTCACCCGCGTCACCAAAACCGCCAAGGAATTCCTGTCAGCGGTGGCAGAGGCCCGCCGATGACCGTCCCCAGCGTCTTCATCGTCATTGGCCCGGCCGGCTCAGGAAAAACGACAGTGGCCCAAAAAACGGCAAAAGACAACGATGCCACTTACCTGGACAAGGACAGGATATGCGGACGGTTTGTCGAGTTCGCCCTGAAAGTGACCGGACACGACCCCACCGACCGGGAATCCAACGACTACTATCGCGACCACCTGCTCCCCCTCGAATACGACACACTTATGGACGTGGCTGGAGCGAACCTGCGCCTCGGCCGGTCGGTAGTGATCGACGCCCCTTTCGGCGCCTACTTCCAGGTACCCGACTTCCTGACCGGCGCGGCAGAGAAATTTCACTGGCCACCTTCGCAGACCACAGTCGTGCGGGTCAGGGTTCCCCAGAATCTTCTGCGGGAACGGCTTACCCGCCGCGGCCTGGAACGAGACCAATGGAAACTCTCGCACTGGGACGAGTACTGGTCCATCTACGGAAGCCTCGAATGCGCGTGGTCCGGGGTGGAGTACCTGGACTTCAACAACGAAACACCGCTCCCGGCAGATGCGTGACTTTCAGACCTGACCGCACCGCTTGCCTTCACGGACCCTCTGAGCGGCCCTCCTCAGGCCTGCTGCCCTACTTCTTGTCCGGCTGAGGCGGGAGGCCTGCCTCCATAGCACAGGCAGCGTGGCCGCCTGCCGGATGCCGACGGCGGGCCCAGCTTCCGGACGACCCCTTCCGCAAGACGTTGACAAGCGACTTTCATCACTCGTAAGGTTATTGCAACCGATCTCAGCAACCGATCTCATGATCGGGTCGCGAGCTGGAGAGCCGCAGTAAGGCAAGGGCCGGGCGAGCATCATGCGCCACTTATCCCATTACCCCTCCGCAGCAAATGTGAAAATATGGAGAGTTCAATGAAGACCTCAAAAGAAGCCGTTGGCAGGCCGGACCCTTCGGAGTTTCCCGAAGTGTCCAAGCGTCCTCGCCGCAATGTGAATATGGTGGCGGGAACGATTGGCCACTTCGTGGAGTGGTACGACTGGTACATCTACGGGCTGCTTGCGGCGGTGTTTTCGTCCCAGATATTCCCCGGCGATTCCCCGTTCGCCTCGCTGGTCGCAGCATTGCTCACCTATGCCGTGGGGTTTGTTGTGCGACCGCTCAGTGGAGTCATCGTTTCTCCGCTGGCGGACCGTTTCGGTCGCCGTCGCATCCTGACTCTGTCCATCTCCGGAATGGCGGTCGGCGCGCTGATCATCGGCCTCACACCCTCATTTGCGACCATCGGCTATGCCGCACCGATTCTTTTCCTGGTGGCACGCGTCCTCCAGGGCATCTCGGCCGGCAGTGAGGCGCAGAGCGCTATTGCCTTCATGGTCGAACACGCCCCGGCGAACCGGAGGGGCCTGTTCGGTTCATTTTCCAACACGGCGAGCGGCCTTGCGACTCTCGCAGCGACCGGCGCCGCGGCAATGGTGACGTCAGCTTTTGCCCCAGCGGACCTGGCCGCCTGGGGTTGGCGCATCCCGTTCATTGCGGGCGGTATCCTCGGCGTCGTTGGCCTGATCTTGCGGTCCCGGGCTGAAGAGACTCCCGAGTTTGAGGCAACTGCCCTCGTCGATCAGAAGTCCGCAGCGGCCCGTCTGATGGACCTGCTTCGGGAACATCCCAAGGCGCTGTTGCAAGCGGCAGCACTGTCTGCTCCGGCCGTAGCCTATTACACCTGGGCCACTTTCCTTCCCACCTACGCCAAGCTGACTACCGGCAGGGACCTGGCTTCCACGCTGACCGGGAACGTCATTGGGCTGGCCTTGCTCGTTGTTATTGTGCCGATCTGCGGCGCGCTGTCCGATCGGCTCGGCCGGCGCAAGATCTTCCCGATCGTCGGTGCCATCGGCATGATCGTTCTCTTCTACCCTCTCCTGCTCCTGCTGAACCAGCCGGGGTTCGGTGTCTACGTTCTGGTATCGGCCTCGGGATGGGTGGTTCTCGGTATCTGGCAGGCTGTCTACCCGACCATTCAGGCCGAGCTGTTTCCGGCTTCAGTGCGTGTATCCGGAATTGGGTTTGCACACCAGATCGTCATCGCCGTCTTTGGCGGAACAGCGCCACTGATCGCCGCTGCGTTCGTTGGCGCCGGACAGCCCATGCTGGTCGCGGTGTACATGATTGTCGTCGTCGCCCTGTGCCTCGTCGTCTACTTCACCCTTCCGGAGACCGGCAGCCGTACCGGCCGTGCCACCGTGGCGCTGGCTGACGCTGAGGTACTTGAAGGCGAGCACCTGCTGGTGGCTCCTTCTCATGCCACGCACGAGGCTAAGCGTTCCAGGTAAGCAGGCCGGTACCACGCCGCAATGGCGGCTCGACCAGGCGACATGGGGCGTTTCCGCCCGAGCCTCGTCGAGCCGCCCGGCTCGCGCTTTAGAGCCCTTTGCAGGGTTCGACATTCACGGCGCGTTGTCCACAGGCGAAAAACAGAGAGGATTCCTTTACGTGAACCACATGATCATCAACACGTTCTCCTACCTATGGTCAGCTACGGCAATTGATGCCATCGCCGAATTGACCGACAACGGCTACAGAACTTTTGAAGTTCCGATCAGCTCCCCCATTGCTGGCCGGATGAAATTACCGCCCTGGAGCGTTCGGCCACTCGCGCGAGACTTGATGACTACGGCGCAACGGTAAGGTCACTGAACGCCGGTGGCTATGACATCAACTTGGCCAGCCCGGGCGCCAACATGCGACGCAAAAGCATCGAGCACATCAAATCGGTGATTGACCTCGCTGCGGCCTGGAATGTCCCCGACGTCGTGATATCCCCCGGCACAAGACGCCCCATGATCTCACCTTCACTCGAAAACACCTACGGGTGGATGTACGAGAGTATGGAGAACCTCATTCCGCTGGCCAGACAGGCTGGCACACGACTGCTCTTCGAAAATACGCCCTATTGCTTCACGCCTACCATCCAGGACCTGGCAGGCGTTGTCAGCAATATCAACGACGATGCAGTGAAGATTGTGTACGACGTCGCCAACGCCGCCTACATCGGAGAAGACCCCGTCGACAGCTTGCTCTCGCACCATTCATCGATCGGACTCGTGCACATTTCCGATACCGGCACCGAGACCTGGGGTCACGATCCAATCGGCACCGGAGTGATCGACTGGAAGGGGTTGGGCAAAGCCGTAAGAGAAACCTGCGGCGTCAATAACGTCGTCCTTGAGATCATTCGCGAAGAAAACCCCGTGCAGGAATTCAATAAGGCCGTGCAGGATCTCAAAAATCAAGGCTGGGATCTGGGGTCCTAGCCCAAGGCCAAAGTTGCGGCCAGCCAGTCAATGTTGTCTATCCATAGTGACATTCCACTGCCACTTCTATGGGAAAGTCAGCCGGCTGTACAGGCCGAGATCCCTCTTTCAGTCAAACGAATTCATGTGAACCCTCAAGTAGAAGGAATGTATGCAATGAGAGCTTTGGTAAGTGGCGGAAGCAGCGGCATAGGTGCGGCTACGTGCGTGAGAATCGCAGAGGCGGCCCTTGCTCGGGGTGTGCAGCCGATGATTGCCGTGGCTGGACACGAATCGAACAGCAGCCAAGAGGAAGTCGTTCGTTCAATCCAGTCCATGGGTGGTACCGCCATCGCACTGGGGGGCGATCTCAGCGACGCTGACGTGCCACGTCAACTCGTAGAGGCTGCTGTAGCTGAATTCGGCGGCCTGGACGCGTTGGTAGCAAACGCCGGAATCGCCAACCCTGCAGCGCTCTGCGACGTATCCCTTGAGGATTGGGACAACATGTTCTCCGTAAACCTCCGCGGCCCGTGGCTCCTGGCCAAAGCAAGCTACCCGCACCTGAAGCAGAGCCAGGGCGCCGCTTGCTTTACCTCTTCCATGTCTGGCCAGCTACCCCATGCCGGATCCGGGGCCTACAGCCCGAGCAAGGCTGCATTGACGATGCTGGCCCAAACATTCGCGTTGGAATGGGCACCGGACGGGATCCGAGTAAATGTGGTATCCCCCGGCATGACTCACACGCGGATGACCGAAAAAATGTACGCTGATCCGCAAATCAAAAAGGCAAGGGAAAATATCATCCCGCTGGGGCGAATTGGCGATCCCATGGACATCGCCAACGTGATCGAATTCCTTGTGAGTCCGCTATCCGGTTATGTCACCAGCCAAGACATCTGTGTCGACGGTGGCTTCTCCAGGTCGATTCTTAGCCATATTCCTGGTCGACCCAGCTCCAAATCCTGACGCCCGATCTGAATCGTCACCTCGAGAAGTGGTCGTAAGCGCCGCCGCACCGGGGAAGACCAATGCTGCGGTCACCTCACCCAATCCGCCCGACGGCCGCGCACTCTCGTGAGCGCCACGGGGGCCGTCCAGCGAGGTGATGATCCTGGAGCGCGTCTGACAATTCGCTGGGTGCGGGTTCCGAGTGAGCCCCCGGGGCGTGTCGCGTCAGCAGTTGCCGGAGTATCTCACCGCCCCTTTGAACACCATCAACTAGGACTCTGACTGCCCGGCAATGTCGTTGGCACACGGCTTACCAAGGCAAGCCTCGCAGATCAACAATTCCGTCGGGCCAAGCCTCGACCGGCTTGGTCCCCCCGCAGATCAAGGTCGGACCGGCACTCTCAATCACGCTCATGGCATCGCGTGGCGAAACATCTCGAATGCGACATTCAATAAGCGTGAAGCGGCACGACTGATAGAAGGGCACGACCTCTTCACGGCATCCGAGCAGACCGAAATCGGCAGGAGCCAACCCACGCATAGCTTCTTGCAGCCCAAAAAGAACCTCGCGCCCGACCCCTTGGCCACGAGCCTCGGCCGCTGTCAGGACACCACCCAGGCCTGCGACGAGAACCTCATCATTGCCTACACCTACAAAGCGGCGTGCTGAGGCAGCGTATCCAACGAGTTTTCCACCGACACGTGCGAAGCAATGCAGCTCACCTCGCGCGTAACCGTAGCCTCGCTTCGGATTCCAGGGCCCCCAGTCGTCCTCATATTCACTATCGAATAGAACGGCCATATCGGCGTAGTCACGCGCGGAGAGTTCGGTATGTCGGTGACGGTCGAAAACTGAGCCATTGTGACGGCGGCGGAGTTCAGCGGTCGTTGCAACGATTTATGGTTCTGTCGACGGTGAGACCAGTCTAGTGAGGTGTTCCAAAGGGCTTTGCCATCCGAGGATTTCACGTGGTCGCTGATTGAGTTCGGCGGCGACCATGGCCAGGTGTTCGCGGGTGTGGACGCTGAGATCTGTTCCCTTCGGAAAGTACTGGCGGAGCAGGCCGTTGGTGTTCTCGTTGGATCCGCGTTGCCAGGGGCTGGCTGGGTCGCAGAAGTAGACAGGGATGAGTGTTTGCCGTGTGAAATCCTGGTGGCAGGCCATCTCAGTGCCCTGATCCCAGGTCAGAGATCGGCGTAGATGGGCCGGTAGCGGTCCCATCGCTTCGGCCAGTCGATCGCGCAGATTCTCAGCTCCACGGTTACCGGCCAGGTGCACGAGGACGATGAAGCGCGTGGTCCGTTCGACCAGCGTGCCGATGGCAGAGCGGCCTCCCTTTCCAATAATTAAGTCCCCTTCCCAATGCCCGGGTACTAATCTGCCGATCGCATCTGCCGGCCGGTCTCGAATCATGACCATGTCCGGGAAGCGCCTGGTTCGGTGTTCCTTCCGACGACGCGGCCGGCGACCGGTCCGTCCGGTGCGCAGGGCTACTGCTGCATCCACGGCCAAATCGAGGCTTCCGCGCCCGTACAGGGCTTGATAGACGGTCTCCGGGACAACGTGCATTTCCGGTTGTCCAGGGAAAACGGCGCGCAAGCGGTTGCTGATCTGACGGGGACTCCAACGCTGTTTCAGGTGTTCCCGCACGAACTGCTGCAGCACTGGGTTAGACGCGATCTTCCCCGTCCGCTGGCGGCTCCGTCGACGCTCGGCACTGCGCTGGGCCGTGCGAGGACGGTAGTTACCGGAGGGCTCGTGAATGTTCCGGCGGATTTCCCGGCTCACTGTCGATGGACTGCGCCCGAGCTCTGTTGCGATAGCGCGAACGCTCCGCCCTGCATGGAGGAGGTCCGCGATCGTGATCCGTTCCAATTCCGAGAGAAACCGGGCGGAGATAACCGCCGGCCTCTGATGCGAGATGGGCGCAACCTTCTTGATGTCTCCGGACTTCAGAACAACCGAGTGGCCATGCCGCCATCGCGTCCCCGAGCTACGGCTGATTCCCACAATCCGGCAGGCCTCAGAATTGCCCATTCCCTGTTTCATCAGCTGATCATAGTGAGCCCGAGCGGCGTTATTTGGAGGTGCGCCCCGGGACTTTCTTGCTCTCTTCATCTCTGCCAATTGCAACTCCTAAAAGCTCAGGTGTTGCAACGACCACTAGACGCCAAGCCCGCGAAATGGCTCACTTTTCGACCAGCGCTGACACGGTAGTCCAACGAAATGAAAGGGTTGTCACCAGGCCACACTAACAATCGCCCCGCCCGCGTTAGGCCAGGGTGGATCCCGCGGGGGAATGCTGGTTGCCGACTGACCACCAGCCTGTCTTCAAATGCAGGAAATGTCGTAGTCGAAGCTGCCCGAGGTGTATTGGGTGAGGGCGACTTTTCCTCCGCCGGTGAGGGGGGCGTCGGAGCACCTGCGTTTGGCCGCGGCCGACGAGCTGGCACCAGGAAGCCAGTTGCGCAGGGTGAACAGGTTGCTCGTGGCAGGCACGGTGCCAACGATCTGCGTCCACTGGGCGCTCGTGGAGTACAGGCCGACTCCGGCGCCGATGCTCGCGAAGTAGGCCGACATGCCCTCCAGATCAGCCCTGTTCGCCACCCTATCCGTCGACCAGCTGTTCCCTGTTTCTACATCCAGCCACCAGGTGTACGAAGCCGGGTTGCTAACCCCACGGATGTTCGCATCGTCATAAGCCTTGGCGTACCCGTACATGTAGGAGCATGCTGCCCCGACCGATCCGCTGGTGCACTGCCCGTACGGGTTCGGCACGGTCGTCCCGCCGTAGGTGTTGCTGCTGGGCCACCAAGATCCGGCCGCCCCCGGGTTGGCGGTGTTTACACACAAGGCGACCAAGGGCTGGCCCGTCCCGCCCTTCGAAGTGCGCGCCCATGACAGCTCGGCGGCCAAGCACGGGTTGGTGTTGTTCGCCAGACCATTGTTGACACCTACGATGGCGAAAGTCTGGGACTTGGGCAGCGTTTGGCCGCACTGCGGCCAAGACACGTCGTTACCGGGACCAGCGGTCGTGGCTGCCTGCGCTTGAGCACCAACGAGCATCAGCACGGCGGCTGCCGATGCGGCCAACAGCAATCGGAGACGCGAGACGTGGGGTGCACAACTAGTCAAGGACATCGTCGGCCTTCCGATCAAGAGCTCACCACGAACAGGCAACCAGCGTGATCCCCCGGGTTGACGCGGTCAAGGAGCAGCAGTTTCCGGCCCAAGACTTTTCGGGCCAATTGCCGGAGGAAGACGCAGGGCCGATCCAATGCCGTTTTATGGCTGCCGGTGAGAGGGGCGGAGAGACCCTCTCACCGCCCCGGAAGGGCTCTGGCCTGGCCTTTCTTCCTCGGGATCCTGCGGCCGCATCGTCGCCGCCAAATGGGAAAAGAGGCATCGTTGCCCCCGTTTCCCAGATCGCGCCGCCCAAATTTTCATCAATTCAGCGCGCGTTTTTCAAGTTTCTCGATGCTTTCGCGCGCCAGGTGAAGGAGACCTCATCGCGCCGGTCACGCCTCCGAACGCGCCAGCGCAGTACCGGGGCTAGTTCTGTTCGGGAATCGAGGCCGGTGCCTGCACCCCCGCACCTGTGAGGTTGTCGCACCGCACGAGCTGGGTCCCGATCCGTTCGAGCGGGCAGTCGACGTACGTGGTCAGAGAATTATCGTCGGTATCGGAAGAGGCTGTCGCAGCCCCTGCCGTGAGGAAGAGCGCCGGGAAGAGCGCGGCAACCGCTGAGGCGCGGCGTGCAGACATGGCTGCCTCCTGTCGAAACGTCTATATATGTTGGCCAGCCCTAAAAGCGGGCGGCGTAAAAAAATGGCCCACATTCAGCCCCACGCTTTGGGTCCGTCGCGGTAGTCGGACCGCGACAGGACTAAATCTACTCGGCGACCACCAGTGCGCTCAGTGAACGCGATACCCCAATGGCTCACATAGCTACCCAATTTGCGGACCCCGCTACCCAACGATTCTCTGACGACGCCACAGGACAACCCCCACGGGCAGGATCAGTCCGGTTGGTGGCAGCCCACCGGTTCACTGTTTCTTGAGCAAATCCCGCGGTTGGCCTGCGCCTCCATTGAGACACAGGCGCTAACCTCGGGATCGAGGCCACACCGCTGGGGTGGTGAGGCCATCAATACGGGAGAGTTGGCCGGCGGCGGGCGGGTCCATCGGAACCGACGGACGTCGGACCGATCCGCCGCCAGGCCAACTCTCCCGGCCCCGCACCGGAACAAACTCTCGATCCACGGCATCGCACATGTTGTACGATGCAATCCAGGTACACCCGATCCCCCAAACCGTCAGGGCACGTGACTCCTTCGTCGACGAAGAGACGCCGAGCCAGTCGCAACTATATGACACGGATCAACACAAAGCGGCGTCCGCTGGTGGACGCCCCGCAAGCCGCGAACACGCCGCCCGGGGTCGACGTATGCGGTATGGCACACGCCCCGTCACCAGTAGCCGGGCCCGGTGGATTACCTACCGGATTACGTGGTGATCGCCCGAGTCTTCACCCGTCCCAAGGGCCGCCATGCCCAACCCGATACTTCACCTCCGGGCCGCAGCCAATGTCCGACTCACCGGCTAACCGTCTGCTGTCTCGTGCTCCACCAGCCATATGTCGTTTCAAGGAACCTTTGCGGTGGTGGTTGCGGGTTTCTGGGGTAGGTTCTTGGTGAAAGGCGTTCGGAGCAGGGACAAGGGGAGACCATGCTTTTTGAGCCGTTAAATGCGTACTACCGGACGTTGGGGCCCAGGGGCCGGGCGGTGCTGTTCCAGCTGCCGCTTTCTGTGACCATGTTGATGGTTGTGCTCCTGACGATGGTCCTGCACCCCCAACTCGACGTGGCCGGCCCATTCATCCGCAGCCTGGGAGCACACGTGCTCTTACTCGCTGCATGCGCCCTGGTGCCGTGGGGTCGATTGCCCGAACGGGCCGTGCTCGTCATCCCTTTCCTGGACTGCATAGTCGTTGGGATCTCCCGCGAGGCCGCCGACCAGTACCTCACCGTTTTGGGTTTCCTCCTGGTCTTTCCCGTCGTATGGCTGGCAGCGGACCGGCGCCGCAGCGGCGTCCTTTACGCCGTCGTCGCCACCATCCTCAGCGCCGTGCTGCCCCCGGTCATCCTGGGCACGGGCTTCGACGGCCCGGACTTCATCCGGATCGTCCTGCTGCCAGTCATCCTCGGAGCGATCGCACTGACGTCCTACGCGATCGCCAACGCCCTCACGCTGCAGCGGCAACGGCTGGAAGCCCAGGGCTGCAAGGTCAGGGACCTCCTGGTCGCCAGCGAGGACCGTGAGCGGCTGCTGAGCAGCGTCATGGACACCGTGAGTGTAGGAGTGTGCGCCGTCGACGCCAACGGGCAGGCGGTACTTGCCAATCACCAATTCAGCAGCCATTTCGGCGGCACCGTCACCGGCAGGCAGCTATCCGATGAACCACCGGGCTTCCTCGTCTATGGTCCCGACCGGAAGCAACCGCTTCCGCCGGAGCGACGCCCCGGGTTCCGGGCGGCACGAGGAGAGTCCTTCACCGACGAACTGATCTGGGCAGACAACGGAACCAGCCAGCGGGCCTACTCCGCAACGTGCCGGCTGATCCGTGACTCCCGTGGCGAACACCGGGGAGCGGTCATGGCGTTCACCGACGTCACAGCGCTGGTCGACGCGCTCTCGGCCAAAGACCAGTTCGTCGCCAGCGTCTCCCACGAACTGAGGACCCCACTGACCTCGATCCTGGGCTACATGGACCTGGCCCTGGACGAAAAGGATCTTGACCCCGACATCGAGATGTACCTGACCGTCGCAAAACGGAACGCCCAGCGGCTCCTGCACCTGGTCGGAGACCTTCTCACCGTTGCTGCCGGAGCCCTGACCATAGAGCCCCGTCACGCGGACCTGGTCGAAGTTGTCCGTCAAAGCGTCGAGGCCGCCGAGCCTAAAGCGAAGTCCGACGACGTCACCCTGGACCTACTCGCCCATGGAACCGCCACGGGCTACTTCGACCCCGAACGGCTCCGCCAGGCCATCGACAACCTGATCTCCAACGCCATCAAATACACGCCCCGCGGTGGCAGGGTCACCGTCACTGTCGATGCCACAGGGCACGAGCTCCGCTGCGAAGTAACCGACACCGGTGTCGGCATGAACGAGGAAGAAATCGACCAGGCCTTCATCCGCTTCTTCCGCGCCGCGAACGCACATTCCTCGACCATTCCCGGCGCCGGTCTGGGACTGGCAATCACCAAATCCATCGTCGAAAACCACCGCGGCCACATCACCCTCTCCAGCAATCCCGGAAAGGGCACGACCGCAACCCTGACAATCCCAGCCGCCGACCACGACACCCCAACAATGGCCACCACCACCTAAGCCCACGCCCCGGCCGGTCCGGGCCAGAAGTTCGCAGGCGTGCGTATAGGCACGTCCCACAGTTGGCGTGCGCTTGCCGATCTTTGTTGTACCTTGCTGTCTGAATGCGTGGCGGAACAGGGCGCCAGCCGATTCACGGTGGGCGGCCGCAGCGTGACTGACGCGGTAGCCAACGCGAAGGACGCCCTTTCCAGGAATTATCTGTACAGGAGCCGCGTGAGGGCACGCTGCTGCCGAGATCCACATCCGGTGACGGTTCGCTCCTAGCTGTGGACACCCGGTTCGATGGCTGGAACTTCCACGCGGTGCCGGAAGAATAGTGCCCTGCAGAGCAGGACCGCTGATTCACCGCAGATGCAAGGAGAAACCATGACGTCCGCCATCTCCGTCATAGTCTTTGACGTGAACGAAACGTTGTCCGACATGTCCCCTATGAGTGATCGCTTCCGCGAGGTCGGGGCACCCGCCGACATGGCGAAGCCCTGGTTCGCGACCTTGCTGCGGGACGGGTTCGCGCTGGCCGTCAGTGGAGACAACGGCTCGTTTTCCACCATCGGCGCCGACGTTCTCCGGCGACTGCTTAGCGATGTGAGACTCGACCGGCCCCTCGACGAAGTTGTCGAGCACGTCATGGGCGGTATGAAAGACCTGGATGTGCATCCGGACGTCCCAGCGGGGATCAGAGCTCTCAAGGGCGCAGGGTTCCGGCTCGTGACGCTCAGCAACGGCTCAGCCCAGATCGCCGAGGAAGTGTTTAGTCATGCCGGGATCAGGGATGAATTTGAGGCGGTCCTGTCGGTCGAAAACGCGTCCGCGTGGAAGCCGGTGCGCAGCTCCTACGACTACGCAGCCGCCAGTACCGGCTCCGATCCAGGCAGTATGCTGCTCGTGGCCGTGCATCCCTGGGACATCCACGGCGCCTCCCGGGCCGGGCTCCGAACCGCGTGGCTGAACAGAACCGGAGACAGCTACCCGGCCTATTTTGCGGCTCCCGAATTCACGGTGTCTTCTCTGACCGGGCTGGCACCGGCCTTGGCCGCAGCCTACTGAGGGAGCGTTCCGGCGGAAGGAAGGCTGGGCCCGGGCACAGAATCTAGTGCCAGGACCAGGTCTTGCCGCAATCGACGGTGGGTCGAAGATCCATAGGCCGTCGGTATCGGTCAGGTGGCTGTTTCGGCATGGAGCCACTGGACGCGCACCCGGATTGCCTCGCAACGATGATTCAATTTGCACCGCTGCCCGGCAGGTGCCGCGAGGCATTTGAGCTTAAACTGTTCGAGTTCATGGTTGAACCGATCCGAAGCCTGCGTCGGCCTCAGCTTTCGAATTGCGTCCGGATCAATGACGGCGAGTTGCCTTCAGCCGCGCTCGGCGCATCGGCCAGGGTGGCCGTTCCGACTGCTCGACTCACGAATACCGATCCCATAGACCCGTTCCTCTCAGCAAGCGCATTGGACTCCGTCTGGCAGCGAGTCCGTCAAGGATTCCCCGGCGGACCCCGGGCTCGGCGTTCAGCAATCTCAGCGACGAAGCACAGAGTCCGCGACCTGTTGCGCAGCCTGGTCCGGCGTGAGGTCGGTGGTGTCGATGACTTCGGCTTGGTTGTGCAACCAGGAGCGGGCTGCGACGGCGTATGGTTCCAAATACGAAAAACGGAACGTCGAGGGGCCGAGAACTGTGTCGTTCTGTATGCGGTCACGCAGCGTGGCTTGATCGGCATGGAGCACGAAATGCCGGATAGGTATGCCGTGCTCTGAAAGACCGTCGCTGATTTCCTGCCAGTAGCTCTCGACTAGAACAGTCATTGGCATTACGAGTGTGCCTCCGGTGAACTCAAGCACGCGCCGCGCGGTTTCAACAACGAGGGTCCGCCAAGGGCCCAGTGCTGGAAGTTGTCGGTTCCAGGAAGTCCCGGCCTAATGTCCATGAGCACCTCGCCGACCTTTTCGGCATCGAGGACGCGGGACCTAGGCAGCATGCCCGCCACTAGCGCACTCGTAGTCGTCTTTCCCGCTCCATGGGCGCCGTTCAGCCAAACGATCATGCAGCGAACTCTAGTTCAAAAAGATGTACTTGCAGGGCCCCGCAGCCCGGTCGCTCGAAAAATCCGCGGCTACCGCGTTAGCCGATCGGTTTACGGGAAAAGATGCCGTGTTTTAATGGTCGGTGTCGCTGGGTCAGGTGTGGTGGCTAGTAAGAGGAGGGCGGCGGCTGCGGGGCTGCCTGCGTCCGCGGTGTACATCAGGATCCGGTGCCCGGAGTCGTCGGGTTGGGCCAGGACCTCGAAGTTCAGCTCCAGGGTGCCGACCTCAGGGTGATGCATCATTTTCTTTCCGGCCATGCAGTTCTGCACGGGGTGCTTGGCCCAGAGCTTCGCGAATTCCGGGCTTTTCATTGTCAGTTCCCCAACCAGGGCTGTCAGCTCCTGGTCGTTGGACGCGGCTCCTGCAAGCAGCCGGAGTGAGGACACTGCCCGGGCGGCTTCTTCCGCCCAGTTCACGTAAAGGGCCCGGGTGTGCTCATCCATGAACAACATCTTCGTCATGTTGGGCCGCTCCACCGGGTCGGTAGGGCTATCAAAGGCCAGGTGCCCGGCGACCAGCCTGTGCCCAAGACTGTTCCAAGCCAGCACCTCACTTCGCCGGCCCAGGACGACGGCGGGCGTGCTCGCCATGGAGTCGATCAGCCGCACCGTCCCTGTACGGGCACGATCAGGCCGTGAAGCAGCGCGGCGCTTGCGCTTGGTGACCGGCCTGGCCAGGTTGAACAGGTGCAGTCTTTCGTCCCTGTTCAGGTTCAGTGCCCGGGCGATCGCCTCTATCACCGCCTCGGAAGCATTGGTGCCTAGACCCTGCTCGAGGCGGGTGTAGTAGGTGTTGCTGACCCCGGCAAGCATCGCCAGCTCTTCACGGCGCAGCCCGGGGACCCGGCGGACACCATAATTCCGGAGCCCGACGTCCTCGGGCTGCAGCGCTGCACGCCGGACTCGCAGGAATTCCCCCAGCTCACTTCCATTGCTCATCCCCCCAGTCTGCCCGGACGGTCACGTGGTTGTCCTGTCCCTGCCAGTGCTACCCACAACGTGGTGTGGCTGACGTTCCCCGATCCACGCAAGCTGAATCCGACAACTTCTCTTTTCAGACCTCATCACCCTTGAAGGAATACCCGTGACGACATCGAATGACATGGACCGCCCCCAAACAGCGGCCCAGGCCCGGCCCGAACCGGGCATGAGCGGCAGGCAACGGGTCAGCCTGATCGTCCTGCTCACCGCCAGCTTCACCCTGGCCGTGGACTTCTCCATCCTGAACGTCGCCCTGCCCACCATTGGTGCGGACGTCGAATTCAACCTCGAACACCTGCAGTGGATCGCCACGTCCTTCGCCCTCTGCGCGGCCGGGCTGACACTGCTCTTCGGCCGGGTCGCTGACCTGGCCGGCCGACGACGAATGTTCATCATCGGCATGGCCCTGCTCGGCGCCGGCTCCCTCCTCGGCGGCATCGCCACCGAACCGCTCCTGTTGATCATCGCCCGCGTCGCCCAAGGTGTAGCCACCGCCATCGTCGTACCGGCAGCTCTGTCACTGCTGCTCTCATCCTTCCCGGAAGGAAAGGTCCGGGAAAAAGCGCTGGGCCTGAACGGAGCCCTCATGGCCGCAGGGTTCACCACCGGGGCCATCCTTGGCGGGCTGCTCACCGATCTGATCAGCTGGCGGTGGGCGTTCCTGATCAACGTCCCCGTCGCGGCCGCCGTGCTGGTCCTCGCTCCAATCGTTCTAGCCGAAAGCCGCCCCACAGAAAAGACCCGGCTGGATGTTCCCGGAGCCATCACGGTCACCCTGGGCCTGCTCGCCCTCGTCTTCGGACTCACCCACGCGGCCGAAGCCTCCTGGACCGATCCCATCACCGTGGGAGCCTTCGCCGCAGCCGTCATTCTGCTGGTCGCTTTCGTCGCCGTCGAGCGACGCGCAACCGCTCCACTTGTGCCGCTGGCAATCCTGAAACGCTCCACCGTAGCGTGGGGCAACGTGGCCGGGATCCTGGCGTTCGTTACCGAAACCTCGTTGGTCTTCCTGCTCACCCTGTACCTGCAGCGGGTCCTCGGCTACACCCCGCTCGGTGCGGGGCTCACCTTCGCTGTCCTGGGTTTGGGCACCGTCCTCGGCGGAATCCTGGGACCAAAGGTCATCGGCAAGATTGGCAACAAACGCGCCATTGTGTACGGGTTCATCGTCCAGGCCATCGCTACAGCGTCACTCGTTCTACTCAGCAACGACCCCGCAGCGATCATCCTGTTGCTGATCGCGACGTTCGTCGGGGGCGTCGCGAACCTGGTCGTCATCGTAGGGTTCATGGTCACCGCCACCACAGGCCTGCCCGAAGAAGAAGCAGGCCTCGCCACCGGCCTTGCAACCATGAGCCAACAAATCGGCATCACCATGGGCATCCCAATCATGAGCGCCATCTTCACCTCCCAGCTCCTGGCCATCGGATCAGCAGACGCCCCGGCAGTCCTCACCGGAGTAACCCTGGCCGTCTGGGTCAACGCCGCGCTCTGCCTGGCAACAGCACTGGCCGTCGCCCTCTTCCTGCGCCCAACAACAACTGAGCAAGCCCCAGCCCCCTAATCGAGCACCTGCATAAAGCCCAGGGGCATGCCACTCCAAGATGAGCGGCATGCCCCTCCCCATGACCTGTGCCCCCGCAATTTCTGGGCGTCGAATCTCAAGTCGTACACGACAGCTGCACCGGCGGCCGCGGCATCCTGTGAAGGATCGTTTTGTGGGTACACCAATCGCAGATACGCGCGAAAAGCCGCCATGCACCGCTGAAAATCACACCTCTAATCCCCGCCAGCTGACGTCAGCTGCCCAACACCCCGAACTGACGTCAAGGCCTCCTGAGGAGAGCAAATGTCGATTACGCGCGGGACCCTGGCTTGTTCTCAGGAGAGCACGATTCACAGCACGTCCTTCGGCCACCTCGCCACTCGCGACGCTGAGAAATCTCCGCGTTCAAAACCGAACCTGAAAACCAGCAGCGATATACGCTTGACGCGTTACCCTTCCTGTTTAGGCAAAAGCAGTAAGGGTAACCCTAGAGCCCGTCGCAGCAATTATGGCCTCCGACAAAGACATTTGCGGGGCCAACCCTCCGGCGGGGTACACCCTGGGCCCGTGACGAATCCAAGCTTTTGGCGAGTATTCCGCAGGCTCTCCGAGGATTGCAGCTAGTGGAGAAGGCGCGCTGCTCCGCGCCTGTGCCGGACCACATCAGGGCACTGGTGAAGGTCTCGCCCTCAGTGGCCCTGCACAACTAGCTCCGGCCCAAGCCAAGCACTGCTTTCTGTCAATCCCGTACGGAGGGGCGTCGCCGCGCCCGTGGGGTATGAGTTTGTCCAAGCAGTGGTTTTACTTAGGCTAGCCTTAGCTAATAAAATTTCTCGGATGACCACGCAGCTTGAATTCGCGCGGGTACCTTTCGCTGCCGATCTTTCGAGCTACGGAACCAGGCCTGCCATCATCGCCGACGGGCTCACCTTGACCTATCAGGGCCTGGCCGAGCGCACCGCGGACCTGGCCAAGGCTCTCGGCACGGAGCGTCGCCTCATTGCACTGGCCGCATCGAACGATGTCGAATCTTTGGTCGCCTATCTCGCCGCTCTTGCGTCCGGAAATCCGTTGATCCTTCTTCCCGAAGACAAGCCAGCGGCGCTGGATTCCATGATCGAAGCCTATGATCCTGACGTTGTGCTGCGCTCGGCCAACGGCCGGTTCAGCCTCGACGAACGACGGCCGAAAAGCAGACACGAACTTCATCCAGACCTTGCCCTGCTGCTAAGCACATCTGGTTCCACAGGTTCACCAAAGCTGGTCAGGCTCTCCCACGGCAACCTGCAAGCCAACGCCGAGTCCATCGCCACATATTTAGGCCTCACCTCGGACGACCGCGCCGCCACCACGCTTCCGATGTCGTACTGTTACGGACTTTCGGTCATCAACAGCCATCTGCTCCGCGGCGGCACCCTGGTACTGACCGGCCTGTCGGTGGTGGACCCATGCTTCTGGGACCTGTTCCGGAATGCGCAGGCCACTTCGTTCGCCGCGGTTCCCTATACGTTCGAACTGCTCGAACGTGTAGGTTTCGCGGAAATGGAGCTGCCCAGCCTCCGCTACATTACCCAAGCCGGCGGCCGGCTTGCGCCCGAAAAAGTCCGTGCCTACGCCGAGATCGGCAAGCAGAAGTGCTGGGATCTCTTCATCATGTATGGCCAGACCGAAGCGACGGCACGGATGGGATACCTTCCTCCGCACCTCGCCGCCGACAACCCCGGAGCGATTGGCATACCTGTTCCCGGCGGCACCTTCCGCATCGACCCCGTCGATGGCTTGGCAGACGGGGAACTGATCTACAGCGGACCGAACGTCATGCTTGGGTACGCGCAGGCACCCCACGATCTGGCCCAGGGCCGTACCGTTACCGAGCTGCGGACCGGTGATCTGGCGCGCAGAAACGACAAGGGACTCTACGAAGTGGTCGGGAGGCGCAGCAGGTTCCTCAAAATCGTCGGCCTCCGGGTAGACCTTGGCCAGGTGGAAAGCCTCCTGACCGGCCTCGGCGTCACAGCGGCAGCCGCAGGCACCGATGATGTCCTGACCGTTCTTGCCGAGGGCACCCACGACATGCAGCTCCTGACCAAAGTTCTGGCCCAAGGCATCGGACTGCCTCGAGCCGCCGTCGACCTCCGCCCAGTCCACGAACTGCCGCGCCTGGGCAACGGGAAAGTCGACTACAGCGCCATCACCGCCCTTGCCGGGCGCAACGGCATCGACACCGATCCCACCACCGCACAACCCGAAGGACAGCGCGCGCCGGGCGCCCCGCCCGGCGCAGAAACCGAGACCATCCGCCGCATCTTCCAAGAGGGGCTTGAGCTCACAGAAATCAAGGGCGGGGACAGCTTCGTATCACTCGGCGGCGACTCCCTGTCATTTGTAGCGGTGTCGGTCCGGTTGGAACGGCTCCTCGGCAACCTTCCCCCGGCTGGCACCTTAGGACCGTCTCCGACCTGGAAGCCAAAAATCCTGTACCCAATAACCCGGGACAGGGCGCCCGCCCCTCCCGGCAGAAGCGTAGACCCGTTACCTCAGCCATGGATACCAGCATCGTTCTCCGGGCCATAGGCATCATCCTGATCATCAGCACCCATATCGGCCTCTTCGAATGGCAAGGCATGGCGCACGTCCTGATCGCCGCGTCAGGGTTCAACTTCGCCCGATTCCAGCTCAACGGTCACGGACTCCCCAGGCTACGCCGCCAACTCACCGCAGTGGCCCGCATCGCGGTGCCAAGCATGCTCTTCATCGGCGTTGCATACCTCCTCACGGACCGGTACACCGTAGCCAACGTATTGCTGCTCAACGCCCTGATCGGACCCGAGCAGGTCACCACACAATGGCATTTCTGGTTCATCGAGGTCATCGTCTACATCCTCGTAGCGATGTCGGCTCTGCTCACAATCCCCTGGCTCAACCGGGCCGAACGCCGGTTCCCGTTTCTTTACCCGCTGGCACTCTTCGGCACGGGACTTCTCACCCGCTACGAGGTCATCAACCCGGACATCCCCCATACCCTCCCCGCCCTTTGGCTTTTCACACTGGGCTGGGCACTCGCGCGGTCGCACCACCTCCCGCAACGCATCCTCGTCTCAACGCTCGCGGTCCTCACCATCCCAGGGTTCTTCGACGATCAAAACCGGGAACTCACCATGATCGCCGGGATCCTGCTCCTGACCTGGCTGCCTACCCTGCCCGTGCCCCGCATCCTCAGCAAACCAGCCGCCCTCCTGGCCAGCGCCTCCATGCACATCTATCTCGTCCACTGGCTCATCTACCCCCTCGTGAACCCCATCAGTTCAACCCTTGCCGTAGCGGCCTCCCTCGCCGCAGGCATCGCCTACCGGAGCCTATGCAACATCACGGTCCATGCATATCGCCGGCGCATGCTCCGCAAACCGAAAGTAGGCCGGGAGCCCACGGCGTCCGCTCGCCAACTAACTCCCGTCTAAACCACCGTTTGCTAAGAATGAAATTCGATGGCCCCTCAGTTGCGGGGCGCACGAGGATTCCGAGGGCACCGCGAGGGGTTGATGTCGGCGTTACACGGCGATCAGGAATTTTTCGGCGGTCAGGCCAGCACATCGGGTACGACGATGCTCTGCCTTGGCCTCGCTGAGGTCGGCCGGGCCGTCGCGGCTGTGATCCTTTACGGCGCCACACATCGCCGCGCGGGCAGGCAGAGTTACTTGCCAACTCGATGACCAGGGCGGCCGAAGCCGGTCGTTCTGGTGTGATCAACACCCAAGAAGAGGAGGACCCGTACTCGGGATGGGACGGAACCGACCATTAGGCCAAAACCGGCAGGATCGGCATCAGCCACCGCGCCGCCGCCGATCGGCCGGGTTCGCTCCTGGGAAGAAAAGGAGGAAAATTACGTGATGGAGTTTGAACTACGGATCATCGCGGATTGCCCACATAGTGCGCCGGCCCTTGCGCTGCTTCGTGCCTCGCTGGCGGATGAAGGGATTGATGGAGAAGTCCGGGTAGTCGAACTTTTTCGTGAGGAACAGGCCCAGGCGCTGGGTTTCCACGGCTCGCCATCCTTCATCGCCGATGGCCGTGACCTGTTTCCCTCCAATGCGCCTCCTGCCCTGACCTGCCGGCTCTATAGCCGCGGCAGCGGTGTCGGCGGCCTGCCCATGCAGAAAGACATCCAAGCCGCCCTCCGTCAGCTCAACAGCGATACTTAGGCGCGGCGTGACGTTCGTTTGCCGACTCTGGCCCGCGAGCAGGTCAAAGGTCTCAATCCCGCCGAAGGTGACGGTGTCCAGGAGGATGTCCTTGGGTAATTCGACAACGTTGCGTGCTGAGTAGGAAAGCGTTAGCCAGGACGGGCTCCAGCCTGTCAGGCCTCGACTGTCAGTGCCCGGTCACGACGATGAAGAGGCCGTGGATGGGTGAACAATCCCCGGTCCTTTCCCGGCCGGCGCCGGTGACCGTCAGGTCGACGGCCCGGTTCCAGGGGTTGCCCGAGCTGCCTGCATCTGTCAGGACAAGCGTCCGGCAGCTGTTCACTGTGCTGATCATCGCAATGACAAGTGGTCGGTGCTGGTCATCGTGGAGCTGGCCTCCGGCGTAAGACGTTTTCGAGAGCTCCAGCGGGCTATCGATGGAATTTCGCAGCGCATGCTGACCCTCACGGTGAGGCGTCTTGAACGCGACGGGCTGGTTTCCCGCACGGTCTACCCCACCGTGCCGGCCCAGGTCACCTACGAACTCACTGAACGCGGAAACAGCCTCACCATGCTTGTCAAACAACTCGCGGATTGGTCTGCGGAGCACAAAGACGCCATCGGCGCATCCCGCGAGCTCTACGATCACCAAAACCCAGACCACCAGATCCGCTAACCCAACCCGACTTCAACAGGGGCCGGTTCACGGCCCTTGGGGGATTCGCGGCCGAGAGGTTTCAAGCCACATCGCGATCGAACTAAGAGCGGCCGGGCCGCCCGTAAGTGATAGGTGAACGGACACGAGCCATCATTCTTGATGGCTCGGCAAGTTCCGTGAAGCCATGCTGGGCATAAAGCCCGTGAGCATCCGCCGTTGAAAGCAAAATCCGCCTCAGGCCCAAGGGTTCCAGATCCGCCATTACACCTGCGGCGAGCATCTTGCCGATGCCCTGACCGCGGGCTTCGGTCGCAACGAACACGTCGCATAGCCAACCAAAAGTAACTCCATCAGTCACGACGCGACCGTACGCTACTTGCTCTCCACCCTCGATGTCGTACACTCCATAGTTCCGGGAGGCATCAATAGCGGCATCTTGCATTTCACGAAACCGACCTCGCGCCCAGTAGGACTGCTCGCTAAGCCACAGGTGCACGCGGGCACGATCAACCCTGTCCGAGTCGGCAGAGAAAAAATATCGCTCAGTCATGACAACACCCTATGGCGAACGGGCAACGTGGTTCACACACTGACCGCCAAAGGTTAAACGCTGGGCTTGGAACAGAGCGGTATACACCCGTATCCCTTCAGGCCGTGGCGTCCTGAACGACGACTGCCGACGACCCTGGTCAGAACCGCAACGAGCACACCACAACATGGGCGTGACCGGATGCCCACATCTGCGGACGATGGATGGCTCGCCCTCGAAGTCCTTGAATTGCCCAATCTTGTCTTCCAGACAAAGACGGGAGACCAGCCCGAAGCGGGGTTTAGCGACGGACGCTCCGTCTAACGGTCAGCGATCCTTGGCAATTACACCGTGGCGTCTTACGCCCCAAATGAAGAGCCTCCGGGAGCCTAGGAGACGTATGACAGGAATCCCAGGTAGATCGGTATTTCCGCGCCCGCGTGGAAGAGCGGTGCGGGGATGATGCTGCCGGAGCTGCGAGTGAGGTAGCCGCCGATGAGACCGAGCGGGAATGCGAACAGCCCAATAAAGATGAGTGCGGAGGCCGTGTAAGTCACGCCGACGTGCCAGGAGGCAAAGATCGCAGCCTGGATACCGGTCGCCCCGTAGGGGCCGAAGGCGATGTTGAGCTTGGACAGCAGCAGCCCCCGGAACATCAGCTCCTCCAGGAATCCATTGGCGGCCGCCGTTGTCAGAAGCGGGGGCGTCAGGCTGAGGTAACGGGCGACGTCGAGGGCGCCTTGAGGGGGCATGAAGCGTGAGTGCGACAAGGCGCCGAAAGTCAGTGCGTAGAACGCAAGGAGCGCGACGATTCCGATCACGTACGCCCTCCCGAATCGACCTCTGCGCAGATAAATTAAGGCCAGCGAACTCCTTGAGATCCAGACCACCACCAGCACGGCGAGGACGGTGAGCAGCAGCTCATCGAGCTCGATGATCACCGTGCCCGAAACCGTCGAAGCCAAGGGGTTCCCGGCGGCCGGAGGGCTGCGCAGGATCCGGCCTGAAAGGAATCCGGGCACGTAGCGATCGGCCACGATGAAAAGGGACATACCGAACAAAGCCAGGGGGATTTCCCAGTAAGCGTGCATGGCGGCACTGCGCCGCGCCAGTAGGGCGACGGCAAGCAACACCGCCGGGACGACCAGGCCGCAGGCGAGGCGAGCGGCATCACCGGGAACGTACCCGGCTGCCACGGGCAGGAATCCGGCCACGATGCAGGCGGCTCCGAAGCGAGCCGCCGGCATCGGGGTGAGCGGCGCTCCCTGCGTGCCAAGAGGGTCTGGAGCTGTTAGAGAGGTTTTCGTTTTCGCCCGTTGCCGGTTAAATGCCAGGTTTGCCGGGCTCTGGTGCTTTGAGTTCATGGCCTACTGCTCCCCGATGGGATGAAAGACGGCGGCCGGTCAACGTGGATCCGTTTGGCGCGCGCCCAAACCACCGCGTTCTGCCCGGCAAATGATATGGCCAGGGCCAAGAGCAGTTCGCCGACTACCAAGCCCTGGGGATGGTGTGAGCTCGGGTCGAAGAGTGCGAACGGCAACCGCATCCCCATCAGAACAGCCCACGCTACAAGCGTCATCGCTGTCCCCTTGACCATCACGTAGCCGGCATCGGCCCAGACCCGGAACGTTGTCCCCCGCCAGAGACCGGCAGCCAAGCCGATCACAATACCGGCCACAAAAACGGCTGCGCCTCCCACGTCCATGGCGAGAGGTTGGCGCGCCAGTTGCTGGAGCCCAATGAGGCCAAGGCCCGCCGGGAACAGCACCAGCCTTCGAACCCTGAGAGGTTGGGCACGCATCTGGCGGTACAGGACGAAAGCGATCAAAGCCACGTAGATTCCAACGTTGACCGCGAGGCTCCCAAACTGATCCGGGGACATCCTTACACCTCCATGGAGCGTATGTCTTACCGTAAGATGTACGCTACATCCATGCAGGAATCTGTCAAGACCCCCCGGAAACGGAGACCGCGCGGTTCTTTGACCCGGGAGCAGGTAGTCGAAGCAGCGTTGGCGCTAGCCGACGAAGAAGGCCCCGAGGCCCTCACCATGCCGATGCTGGCCCAGCGCCTCAAATGCGGGGTGATGACCATCTACGGCTACGTCGTCAGCAAGGATGAGCTGCTCGCAGCCATCGCCCAACGCGGCCTCCGCGACCTCCGGCTCCCTCACCCTCTACCCGCTGACGCCGCGGAAATCCTACTTGCCTGGGGACGGGCACTTCGCCTGAACCTGCTCGAGCACCCGAGCCTCCCGCTAATCTTCCTCTCCCGCCCGGTCATCGGACCCGGCATCCTGCACGGACTCGAAGCCCTCCTCGGGCCCTTGGCCAACGCCGGAATGCAGCCCTCGCGGAGCGTCCACGCCGTCTACGCGGTCCTGACCTACGCCACAGGATTCGTGGCATGGGAAGTACCACGCACCCACCGGCAGCCGCCAGCGACCTACGCCGCGAGCTGGCGGCGGGAAGTTGCCAGCCTGCCTCCAACCGACCTTCCCCTTCTCGCCGGCCTCCTCGACGAACTTCCAGAGGTCGCCGGCCAGGAACAGTTCGAACTCGGGCTGGCAGCCCTGACCACCGGCCTGACCATCAACCCCTTCCAATAAAGTCCCGTCCAACAACATGCCGCACACCTGCGACTTGCAACAACCAAGAACCAGCCATCAGCAGGTAGGAATGCTCCCCCGAGAGCCACCCTTGCGACCGCGGCCCGCGACGACGTCCATTAGATCTCAGACATGTACCTCCCGGAGTCCGGCCTCCTTCCAACGACAGGCCTGAGGTGAATTACTTTCAACGGTTGCCAGCCGGGCCCCTAGGAGGGCCCGTCTGTATCTCTGGCCAGCCACGTCAGAGCGTCATCCCGTGAGGTGAAGAACCGGGTCGGGCAAGGCGGAATGTGGACGTTGAGGAAGAAATTGGCAATCACACGGTCCACGGGGCTCGCGCCAAGGAGTGCAATCCTGTTTGCGGCACATGGAATGGAGAACACGGCGCGCGCTTCTCGGGCAACGTGCTCCGTGGTCGCCATGTCGACGAGCATGGGGTACTCCGCGCCGCAGGCGACAGTATTGACCGCCGTCATAGCCGCCCGTGCGTCTTGAACTTCGATGCGAACCCTCGGGTTCCACATCAAATGAATAATTCCGTCCGGACGCAACGCGACTGCGCCCTTGCCACCACGAACGATGACACCAGTACCTTGTCCACCCCGCATCGGGGAATCGTACCTTGCAGGTGACCATAGGGTCACCAAATAAAATACAGTTCACCAACCGCATCCGGGTCCCTGGTGCGCATTGCCGCCCGCGGTCTGATGTGGTCTTGCAGGAGCAGGTTACCCGGGGCGCCACCGCCTCCGCGCGTCCTGCCGCCCCATAACGGGCCGGGGAGGGCCGGAAGCCTCAACTTCGCACCGTCGGACACCATAGCCCAGCGCTTCGCCCCCCCTCCCGGGCTGCGTTGATCCGCCTTCAAGTGGGCTTTTGATGAGGGTTCTCAGTTGCAATGATTGATGGAGAATAGTGTTCATGAATGAGGCGAGAATGGGGCGTCAGGGAACGCTGTTATTTCTCATCGATAGGGCTCCTCGCAAATTCGACGGGACGACAGAATACCTGAGAGTGACAGTGGAATTAAAAGGCCTGCGAGCCAACAAAAGCGTTTATGATCAGAGCAAGTGGGCGGGGCTGCTGTCGTTTTTCGAGGAGCTGGCACTCAACAGGCATGGCTGGGACGGTGAAAAGAAGTTTGACTCCGTGGAAGGCGATTTCCGGCTGTGCGCTTAGCACGACGGACTTCTCCGACTTTCCTTCGAGCTCGAGGACTACGTCCGGTCGGCGCCGTGGGTCGCCAAAGGGGAAGTCACCCTGGATCCCGGCCTAGAACTGACCGTCGCACTGGAGGCGCTCCGCGCTTTGCTCGCCCCCACACGACCGTGAGCTGCCCGAAACAAACAACCCAGCTTTACAATCCCATTGTTTCCCATGCCGGCGGCCGGGCTTTGTAGGCCCACCAATACAAGCACAGCTGGGAATGACGTCCAGCCTCCTGGAAACCAACGAACTCCGCCTGCGACGGCTCAGTACCGAGAGATTTGCACGTTTGTGAAACCGGCGGCGGGGCAACCCTCCTCGACTCGCCAGGCCCGTAGTCGTGTTCCGCATTCCGCCAGCGAATAAGCTGGCCCATCGCACCGAGCAGACGCGGAGGGAGTACGAACCTTGATCCAAGCTGCAGAATTGTCGTGTTTTTCCTAACACGGAAAACTCGACACAAAGCAGTCAATTCGTCACCTTGGCCTGGTGTTTGGTCCAGGTGCAAGCACAATTGGGGCAAGAAACAGATTAGCCACAGGGAGGGACAATGGAAGTACCCGCCATCCTCACCGAACGGAACCTCGACGCGGCAGCGAAACTGGTGCACCGCTACTATGCGGGGACCGACAAGCACGGACGCACGGGCACGGGAAGCTACTTCGACGGGTGGGCCGGCAGGGGCGACATGGAAACACGCGATGTCCTCACGGACAGTGATGCCATCGCTGTTAACATGCTCGGCGCGCCCATCCCTCTGAAAGCATGGATTGCGTTGCAAGAACCCACCAGAGCAGCTCGCGTGACAGATATCTTGCGACGGATCCCCACCCACGTCCCGCTAAGCAGCCTCACCCGCGAACAGGCCATCGATCTACTGACGGGAAGTGGACCGGCGATGATTTTGCGGGACGAACTTCGTCGCGATGCGGAAGCCGGGTTGGATATCGGAGCCGCCGCGGCCAGCAGAATCATGGCACGCAAACGATCCGACCTCATCCCCGTCTGGGACATCACCATCGGAAGAGTCACGGGACAACGCAGCTCAGACACCCAGTGGGTAGACTGGCACGCGCTCTTGACCGACGGAACCGGCCTGCCCGAACGCCTCGCCGAGATCCATAAGCCCTCCGGAATCGAACAGGCGATATCGGAGTTGCGGCTTATGGACGTCATCCTTTGGATGTTTGGCAAAGAGCCGGAATTCAGCTAGGTTCGCGCGTAGGCCACATGAGCACCTGCAACAGCGCAATCCACTCGGAAAAGTGTGTTTATGTGCTTTTATGGTTGGTCGGTGCCGCTGGCTGCCTCCTTCTGACCTGATGGCAGGACGAAGCTCTTAACGATACCCAGGTGCTGGATTTCCGCCGGTGGCAGCCCGGCGGCGGCCACGAGTTCATGGAATGATCGACCGCTGCTGAAGCGGTCAAAGACTTCCTTGTTTGGGCAGGTGTCGAGGACAGCGATGCCGTCTTTCGTTTCCACGCAGAGGTGTAGGTCCAGTTGGCCTTCCGGAAGGAGGGCGAGCATGCGGTCGTGCCCGGCAAGTAGCTCAGCCGGGTTCCCCCTGAATATGTACATTCCTAGATACATTTTTCTGCCTCGCTTGTTTCTCGCTGGGTCGCTGTTTTGTTCGATAGCTGTGGATCGGATTTACAGCATCGTGGTTGTTGGTCGCCGCGCGGCCCAGGGATTGGCCCGTTCCAGCTGCGCGGCAAGCCGGAAAAGGGTTGCCTCGGCACCGAAGGCGGCCAGGAAAGACATTCCGACGGGGAGCCCAGCGGAATCGGTGCCCGACGGTATCGACACGGCCGGGTTACCGGTAATGTTGGCGTACTCGCCATCAAACATCAGGAACCGGCCAGCTTCCCGCTCGCCGCGGAGCGGGTCCTCGACCGTCGCCGTCAGTGCGCCCAGCGGCAACGGCGGCCAGCCGACCGTCGGCGTCAGCCAGAGGTCGAAATTATCGAAGAATCCGGCGATCCGCCGGCTAAAGCGCTGCAGTTCCTCCACGCCCTGGAGGTAGTCCGCGGCACTGACCTTGCGGCCGCGTTCGAACAGGACCTCGGTGTAGGGTTCGATTTCGCCCGGTTCGGGCCCGCGCCCTTGCCGGTTCGTCCAGTACCCTTCGATCCAGCTGGCCGCGGCAGCGTATACGGCGCGGAGAGCTCGGTGTCCGGCACGATCCAGCGGTTCAGGATGCGCTTCTTCGACGTGGTGGCCCAGGCTGACCAATAAGTTCACCGTCGCGTCAAAGGTCCGCTGGTAGTCAGGATGGACTGACTGGCCCCTGTTGGGTGAAGCCGTGGCCGCGATTCTCAGGCGTCCCGGCGCGGTCATTATCTCGGCCGTGTAGGGGCGCTGCTGCGGCGGAGCGCAGTATGGGTCACCGGGAGCCGGTCCGGCTACGGCGTCCAACAATGCAGCCGCGTCGCGGACTGTGCGGGTCAGCGCAAACTCGGCCGCGAGGCCGCCCGCGATGTCGCCATATTCCGGTCCGAGCGGAACCCGGCCGCGGGTTGGTTTGAGGCCGAAGAGTCCGCACCACGCTGCTGGATAGCGCAGTGAACCGCCCAGGTCGTTTCCGTGGGCCATCGGGACGAGGCCGGCCGCAACGGCGGCCGCCGACCCGCCGCTTGATCCGCTGGTGGAAAGAGCGATGTCCCATGGGTTGCGCGTTGGGCCATGGAGGATTGGTTCGCAGTGCGGACTTAGTCCGAACTCACAGGTGTTGGTCTTCCCGACGATGGCCAGCCCGGCCCGTTGGAACCGCCGCGCGAGCTCCTGGTCCGTGCGTGAGACGTTCCCCGCAAGCCAACGCGAACCTTCCGAAAACGGTGTCCCCGCGATTTCCAGGGCGAGATCCTTGACCAGGAACGGCACCCCTGGAAACGGATAGTGATCTCCGTTGTCAGGAGGTGTGTTTCCGGCCAGGGCGGGCAAACCGTCGTGCGCCGGGTCCAGCTCGAGGATCACGGCGTTCAGGGCAGGGTTCATTACCCGGATGCGTTCCCTCGCTTCCGCAAGCAGTTCACCGGCGCTGACCTGGCCGGAGCGGACTAAATCGGCTTGCTCCGTTGCATCCATCCAGCGGAGTTGTTCATCCACTGCGACCTCCCTGGGCGGCATTACGACACTCCCTGTCAGCCCAAGGTTCTACGCCCGGAAACTATGGCCGGAGAGTCCACGCGGTGCGGGGCCCAGCCGTACGCAATTCTATTCCCTGGCAGCCACAAGCCACCTTCGGCTGACGCTACATTCCGGGCATCAGGCCCAGTTGCCCCATCATCGACGCGACGTCAGGATGAGCCCGGAAGGAGACGATCTTGCCGTCCCTGATGGAAGCAAAATAGGTTCCTGTCCCGACCACGGACTTGCCCGTCGCGGGAATTTCCTGGTCTCCCATCCGCAACGGACCGGTATTCGTTCCGGTGAACTCCACTTCCGCCGCCACGTCGTCATCGCTGACCACCCTGCTCGTGGTCTTCACGTGCATATCCGGGAAGGCCGAGAACCACGCGTCCATGTAGGACTGGACCTGATCCCGCGTGTGGAAGGGCTCCGCGGCCATCACATCCGAAAAGGTAAAATTATCGGCCAGCAGGCCGGCGAAGCCGGCCGTGTCATGCTGGTCCCAGGCCGCCATCCCGCGGTCGTCAAGCTCCTCAACTTCAGCGCGTGACATCACACATCTCCTCCTTGAAAATGTCCTGACGCGGTTCATGCTAGACCTGCCAAGGCACCAGTCAATGGGTCGTTGGTCCCTTATCTCCCCACCACCGTCGCGGGTGAAGTCAGACAAGTTAGGCACGCAGAAAAGGCAAGGATCCGCGTCCGGAAGGCATCGACGCCACAAACACGGTCAGCGTGCGCAGGGCAGCCATGGGCGCACAGCCGTTTCGCATCGGTCAAGATGATTCAAGGCAGGCTTTGAGCGATGCGAGCTGGCTGACCTCGGCGCCCATGGTGCGTTGTATCAAGGGTCCGGCCAGTTTCATGAGGCCCTTGGGCTGCACATCGAGAGTGAATCTCACGAGGGTCCCCCTGGCGTCCTGGGTCAGTCTGTATTCCCCGACGGGACGCGCCGGGCCGGCTACGACATGGAACGCCAGGTATTCCCCAGGCCGGGCTTCCGTAATTTCGTAGTCTCCAGCCACCGGACGGCCTCCGGGACCGGTAAGCGTCTGCTGGTAGATGGCCCCGACGCTGCCGCCAGCGCCGCTTCGCAGGCTGATGGCCTGAACACCCGAGCGCCATTTCGGGTTGTTCAATCCATCCGCGAGGAACGCATACACCGCCTCAGGTGAGCGGTCGATGGTGATCTGATTTTCTGCGTGGGCCATAGTTATCCTTCCAACAACCGAATGCACGTCACCGACCACGCAATTCCACCAATACTGGCGGTTTCGCGGCGTCCTGCCGAGGCAGGCCACGTCGGCCAGCTTCTCAGGAGAACGTTGACTAAGTCCAGGGTCAGGATGGCTTACTTCAGGTGCCGGACTGCTGCCCCAGTTCGCCACTCTGGTGGAAGCGTATCCGTGCGGTCGACCCAGAGGGACCATCGGCCCTGTCTGAACCTGTTTTGGTGCGGAACGCTTTCGTCTATGCCGTTCCTTCTTGAGTACGGAACCGACCACGGAGCTGGCTGGTTCACGGTTGCGGGCACGAACTCCAGGGACGCCATGGCCAAGGCTGTGGAGGCTTTGCGGGGTCTGGAGTGCAGCCATGCGGTGTTGCGGCAGACTACTTACCCGCACTCCCTTGTTGGGCTGGGACCGGTTGTCGCCGCCTATACCAAGGGTGGAGGGTGGACGGTACAAGGCGTCTGGCCGGGCCTGTGACGACTTCTGCCACTGGAATCTGGCTGTCAGCCAAAAATTGGACGAGCTGACAGCGTGGAGTCCGCAGCGAGCGACTCCAACCTCGTGAGGTTCGTGGGGGTTCACACCCGTGGACTTTCTGCGCGATATGCCCCTCCGCGCTGTGTCGGGGAACTCGTATGCAGAGGGCTGAAGCACAGGTGGTTCATGGCCCGACGCGGTGCTGATGCTAAGCCGACGCGGCGCACATTCAATGCCCTGACCGGCCCTGGCGGGGCAACCGAGCCTAGACTCCTGATCATGATCTCAGTCGAAATGCAGGGCCGAGCCGAGCATCGCTGGCCGGCCGTGATTGGCCTCCTCGCTGCGCTGGGCTTATACGGGACGCTGCCGACGACTTTCTTGCCGGGCGTCCGCTATGTCGTCGTGGTGGTCGGATTTGGTCTGCTGATTCCGCTGGTGGTCCTGAATCCTCGCCGGCTGACCCGCGAAACCCGCTGGTCCAGAATTCTTTCCATTGGCCAGGCACTCCTCCTGGTCGTGGCCAACGAGGCTGCCTTGGTTCAGCTGGTCATTGCCCTGACGACAACCAACAGCAACGGACCCACCCTTTTGCTCGCCGCACTTCAGGTATGGGTAACGAACGTGATCGCTTTCGCCTTGGTCTATTGGGAACTGGACCGCGGCGGACCCGTCTCCCGCCGGCACACCCCGCGCCCCCCACCTGCCCAGAGCAGACTTCCGCTTCCCGCAAGACGAAGACCACGACGCTGTCAAGGAAGTTGCGGCCAGATCTTCGGTCACTACCGGCTGGACGGCTGCGTTCATTGACTATCTGTACTTTTCGCTGTCCAACTCCATGGCATTCAGCCCCACGGATACAATGCCGCTTTCAGCCCGGGCCAAAGGACTGATGGGGTTGGAAGCCTTCGGCGGCTTCGTGCTGCTGGCGTTGGTCATCGCCCACGCCGTCTCCCTGCTCGGCCAATAACCCAGGGTGGTGGACGGCCCAGGCATAGGCTGGCAGGGCCGTCGCGGCGGCCACCCGCTGCCCGAAGAGAAGACCGCCCTACCTTCGCGCCACGGGCATGGTGCCCTCGGAGTTGAGGTCGGAGGGATATATTTTGGGTGTGCGTCTCCGTCCGGGTGTTCGGGCGGCCCGGGTCTCGAGTTCTTGCGGGTGCGAGGCGCCCAATTGGGAGGGCTCAACGTGTCTCAGAACGGTCGCCTCGAACTTCCTCGACCGGTAGGCCGAAGCAGAACCAGGCTCGCTTGGCTCGCGGGATGTGCTGTCGTACTGCTGGCTGCGCTGGCATTGTATTTCGTTTGGAATAACGGAACCGCGGCCGCCAGGGTGACCGGCGATTTCCTCATCCTCGCGGCCGCTGTGTTGGCTGGCATCAGTTGCAGCAGGGCAGGCCGGCGTGGTGAGAATGCACGGGCGTGGTCCCTCCTGGCTGTGGCAGCGTTTACCTGGGCTGCGGGGCAGGCGCTCTGGACTTACTTCGGGCTCACCAACAACAACACATATCCGTTTCCCTCGGTTGCCGACGTACTCTTCCTTGCGTATTCGATCCCTGCCGCCGCAGCGTTGTTCAGCTTCAAGCGGCCGGCTGACACCGCCCAGGTGGGTTGGGTCAGGTCGGCACTCGATGCCTCGGTGATTGCCGGCTCGGTCTTGGCGATCAGCTGGTACACGGCGCTCGGGCCGGCCCTGAGCTCTGAAGGCGACGTCCTGACCGTGCTGGTCAGCGTCGGGTACCCCGTCGTGGATGTGGTCATCACGTCCTTGGTCTTGGTCTTGGCCATGCGCCGGCAACCGGGCGAACGGCTTCCCTGGTTGTGCTTCGGCGGCGGGTTGCTCGCCCTGACAATCACGGACAGCACCTACGTCAGGCTCACGTTCGACGGCGTCACGGGCGTCACGGGATCGCCCCTTGCCCTGGGGTGGATTGGCGCCTTCCTCCTGATCGCGCTTGCACCATTGCTGCCGTACGCGGAAAACCCGCAGCCTGAGCGCAAGGCGTTCGCCCTGGCCCTGGAATTGCTCCCCTATGCGCCGATCCTGGCCGCGCTGGTTGTCGTGGCCGGCCCGCACGTCCAGGAAATGAATACCTTCCTGCTGGTGGTGGCCAGGATAACGGTCGTCCTCATCCTGGTCCGTCAGGTGCTGATCGTTGTTCAGAACCTCACCCTGACCACCGGCCTCGAAAAGGAAGTGGCCGTCCGGACCGCGGAGCTGGAGGGCCTGGGCGCGATCGTGAATTCCTCCACGGACGCCATCTTCAGCACTACCCCGGAGGGCGTCATTACCAGTTGGAATCCAGGGGCTCAGCTGCAGTACGGGTACGTTGCCGAGGAGGCCCTCGGCCGCGACGGGCGTATCCTCGTGGCGCCCGGCAGCGTGGACCGGACCGAGGACATATTCGAACGGCTGAGGGAGAGCGGCGCCGCGGTGAACTTCGAGACCGAACATGTGAGGAAGGATGGGACGGTCATCCCGGTGTCCCTGACCGTCTCACCGATCCATAAAGACGGGAACCTTCGCGGTATCGCCGTCATCGCCCGGGACGTCACGCTCCGCCGGGCCGCCGAGGACGAACTGAAGGCCGCCAGGGCGGCCGCGTTGGAAGCCAGCAGGCTCAAATCCGAATTCCTTGCCACCATGAGCCATGAAATCCGCACGCCGATGAACGGTGTGGTGGGATTGACCGCACTCTTGCTCGAAACCCCGCTGGATGACACACAGAAGCAGTATGCGCAAGGGGTCAAAGGCGCAGGTGACGCCCTGTTGGCCTTGATCAATGACATCCTGGACTTTTCCAAGCTGGAGGCCGGCAAAGTGGATCTGGACTTGCGTCCATTCGATCCCCGGGTTCTGGTCGAGGAAGTCGCGGGGCTGCTGGCAGAGCCGGCACAAACCAAAGGGTTGGAGCTCATCGCCTATTGCGAGCCTGACCTGCCCGGCAGACTGATCGGGGATTCAGGTCGGATCCGCCAGGTCCTGCTGAACCTGGCCTCCAATGCTGTGAAGTTCACCGCTGCCGGCGAGGTGGCCATTCGAATAAAGGCCGAAACACGCGATACCCGGCCCGGGTCCGCCGCCATGGTCTACTTCGAAGTCCGGGACACGGGAATCGGCATCGAACCCGCACACCATGCCCGGTTATTCGAATCATTCTCCCAAGCCGACGCCTCAACAACCCGCCGCTACGGCGGCACCGGACTGGGTCTGGCAATCTGCAGCCGCCTCACGGACGCGATGAACGGTGAGATCGGGATGAGAAGCACCCCGGTCAAGGGAGCACCTTCTGGTTCCGTATTCCCCTGCCGGTGGCACCGCCGTCGACCGATCCCCTGCCGACCGCCGAAATTCTCACCGGGCTGCGGGTACTGGTGGTCGACGACAACGCCACCAACCGACTGGTACTGGAATCGCAATTACGCGGCTGGCGGCTGCAACCTGACGCCGCGCCCGACGCCCGGACCGCCCTGGCCAGGGCCCGCGAAGCGGCAGAACGGGGAGAACCCTTCGATCTTGCGGTACTGGATCTCTGCATGCCCGAAACCAACGGCCTGGACCTGGCCCGCTCCATCAAGGCCGACCCCGCCCTGGCAACCATGGAACTGATCATGCTCACCTCCACCATGCAGATCAGCGGCGCAACAATTGCCGAAGCCGGCGTCCGGGAATGGCTGATGAAACCTGTCCGCAGTTCCGAGTTCTACAACCGCCTAATCCGCCTGATGTCCACCAGCGAACAACGCACCCCGGCCGAGAGGCTCACGGCCCTGACAAGTGCGGCCTTGCGTGAGCAGCCAGCCACCAGGCCCGCGAGCCCAGGGCACATCCGCGGCCGACTCCTGATCGTCGAGGACAACGAAGTCAACCAGCTCGTAGCCCGCGCAACAGTGACGATGTTGGGCTACGCCGCGGACGTCGCCGCCAACGGCGTTGAAGCCGTGGCCCGCACCGAAAGTACGCGGTACGACGCCGTCCTGATGGACTGCCATATGCCGGTCATGGACGGGTTCGAGGCCACCAGGATCATCCGGAGCCGCGAGAACGCGAGCAGCCGGCTGCCCATCATCGCCATGACCGCCGGGGCCCTCGACGGGGACCGGGAACGCTGCCTCGCCGCCGGCATGGACGACTACCTCTCCAAACCCGTTGACGCCACGGACCTCGAAACAGTCCTGGCCCGGTGGGTCCCCGATCAGCCAACACGGTTCGTGCCCGGGGAACCCCTGGCCGTCACCGGCCGCCGGACAGCCAGTGACCAAGCGTCCCCTCGGGCGGGGCTCGACCAGGGCCGTCTGGCCATCCTTCGAGACCTCGGACCGGTGGACGGGCTGGGGCTGCTGCCCGCCGCGGCAGAAGCGTTCCGGAAAGATGTCCCGCACCGGCTTGCCGCGCTGGACAGAGCAATCAACGACCACGACGGTCCCGCAGTTACCAGGGCCGCACACGCCCTCCGGGGTGCCGCGGCCAACATCGGAGCCACGGCAGCTGCGGCCCTGTGCGGCGACCTGGAAACTCTGGGATCGGCCGGGCAGTACGACGACGCTGCGGAGCTGGTCCGCAGGTTGGAAACGGAGCTTGAGCAGGTGGATATCGAACTCGATCGTGCCCTGGACGTCACCCCATGATGGTCCTTGTGGCAGATGACGACCCGGGCTCGCTGCTGGTGGCCAAGGCCGCCGTCGAACGCTCCGGCCATAGCTGCCTCACCGCAAGTGACGGCGATGAGGCGTGGGCCCTGTTTTTGGAACACCAGCCGGACGTGGTGGTCACGGACTGGATGATGCCCGGCCTGGACGGACTGGCGCTGTGCCGCGCCATCCGGGCACGGACCACCGACCTGTACACCTACATCATGCTCCTGACCTCGCAAGGATCCCGGGACGACGTCCTCGCCGGCCTCGAGGCCGGCGCCGACGACTACGTCACCAAGCCGCTGGACCCCTTCGTCCTGCATACCCGGCTGCTCGTGGCACAGCGCGTGACCACACTCCACGCCGACCTGGCACACTATCGGACAATGCTCTCCCACCAAGCCCGCACCGATCCCCTGACCGGCCTGAGCAACCGCCTTAAGCTTCACCGAAGACCTCCAACAACTGCACGCACGCAGCCTCCGGTACGGCGAGGAATATTGCCTCGCCATGTGCGACGTGGACAACTTCAAACGCTACAACGACATCTACGGGCACCAGGCAGGCGACCTCGCCCTGCAGGCCGTTGGTGCCGCCCTCGCCACGGTCGCGCGCGCCAGCGACGGCGTGTACCGGTACGGCGGCGAGGAATTCCTGCTCGTCCTGCCAAGACAAACGCCACAAGGAGCCAAGGAAATGCTGCAAAGGGCCCTGCAAGCGGTCCAGACACTGAACATCACCCATTCCGGAGACCCCACCGGCCACCTGACACTCAGCGCAGGCATTGCAGCATTCGCCGACTATCACGCCGAACCGGACTACGTTCTGCGTGAGGCCGACGCGGCCCTCTACGCCGCAAAGGCGGCGGGCAGGAACAGGGTGGCAACCGCACCCGCACCTTGACGCTGCTGCTCCACGACGCACCCTGCCGCAGCGACGAGTACTCGTATGTCACGAAGGCTCGAGACTGCCGAGTCGATCCATTATCTAAGGCGCCTGATGGTTGCCTGGAATAACAGTTACCGTCACCTGGATTTAATCCGCGGCCCGTAGGTTCGCTTGCGTGAAAAGACCCACAGAGTCCGCCAGTACATCCACCACTGAGCAAGAACCGAGCGCCTCCAGCCTGCGAAAGCTGTCGGCCTTCGTACGTGGCCGTAAGCCGCTCGCCATCGTTGCGGCCAGCTGCACCCTCGCCGTTCTGGGCGGGGCCGGTATCGCAGTTGCCTCGACCATCCCCTTCGGCCAGCAGCAGGTCGGCTCCGAGGATGATAAGGGCGAGCAGATCTCCTCGAACCAGGAGATCAAGCCCATCGGTGACCGCCTGATGACGCCCTTCGGAAAGATCATGGGCTCGACCGTCAGCCCGGATGGCCGCTACCTCGTCGGGACCAGCGCTGACCGGTCCGTCGACCTGCAGGTCTTCGACCTCACGACCTATAAGCCCGTGGCCGCCGCCGGCACCCAAGCTGCCACGGCCTTTGCCGCCGCGGCGGCCACCGCCGGGTACGCGAACATGGCCTACCAGCACATCACGGACGGTTCCGTGGGGCAGGACGGGCCGGTCTTTTCCCCCGACGGCAAATTCCTCTACGAACCAGTCGCGACCGGGATTGTCCGCTACCCTTTCAACCCGGACGGCTCGCTCGGCGCCGGGACGAAGATTAACATCCCCAACGCCGGTGACAAGCAGGCCCTGACCGCCGGCATGGCGTTCTCTCCCGACGGCGGGACGCTCTACGCCGCCGTGAACGGCCAAAACACCGTCGTCGCGATCGACCCCGTCGCCGGCACGATCAAGCAGACCTTCGGTACGGGTATCGCCCCTCGCCAGCTGAAATTCGTTGGCACCCGGCTCTACGTCTCCAACGAAGGAGGCCGCCCGGCCCTCCCTGGGGAGCCGACCATGAACTCCTACGGCACAGACGTCCCGGCAGACACCAACCTCGGCACCTCCACGACCGGTACGCTCAGCGTCATCGACACGGCCAACGCGGCCGCGCCGGTTGCCTCGATCGACGTGCAGCTGCATCCGACGGCGATGTTCCTGGATGGCGCCACGCTGTACGTGGCGAACACCAACAGTGACACCGTCTCCGTCGTGGACACGAACGGCAACAAGATCCTCCAGACCATCGCCACCCAGCCTTGGGCTTCCTCCCAGGTCGGCTACGAGCCCACTGCGATCACCATGCAGGGCGACCACATGCTCATCTCGCTCGGCCGGGCCAACGCCATCGCGGTCTACAAGGTCAACAAGGAAGATCCGAAGGACCCGGCCAGCTACATCGGCCTCCTGCCCACGGACTACTACCCGGGCAACGTCACCGTGGTCAACGGCCAGATCGTGGTCACCAACATCCGTGGCATCGACGCGCGCGGCCCCGAGGTTACCATCAACGAAGGCCCGAACACCACGGCTGCCACCGGACACGGCACACACTCCACCACGGCATCCCTCACCAAATTCACCCTGCCCAGCGATGAAGAAATCCAGAAGAACACCGAAACGGTCTTTGAGCAAAACGGTTGGGACGGCAAGCTCGGTCAAGGAAGCGACGGCCGCCGAGGCCGCCAAGATCCCGGCAGTCGCCGTGCCGAAGCGGATCGGCGAGCCGTCCACGATCAAACATGTCTTCCTGATCGTCAAGGAAAACCGCACCTACGACCAGGTGTACGGCGACATGAAGCAGGGCAACGGCGATGCCTCCCTGGCACAGTTCGGGGCGAAGGTCACCCCCAACCAACACGCCCTCGCCGGCCAGTTCGGACTCTACGACAACACCTACGACATCGGCACCAACTCGGCCGAGGGCCACAACTGGATGATGCAGGGCGACGACCCGGCCTACACCGAGACCAGCGCCGGTGAGTACAAACGCTCCTACGACACCGAAGACGACGTCCTGGGCCACCAGCGCTCCGGCTTCCTCTGGACCGCCATCAAGGACGCAGGCAAAACCGCCAGGAACTACGGCGAGTTCGACTCCGAGGAAGGCAAGCCCGCAGGCGCGACCTGGCAGCAGTACTACTGTGCGGCATCCAGCACCATGGCCGGCGGCGACCCCGCCCAGCTCTTCACCCCCGCACTGCAGATGCACGCCAGCTCGGCGATCCCGTCCTTGAACGAGATCACGGACCCGAACGCGGCACCCTTCGACACTTCGGTGCCGGACATCTACCGCTATGCAACTTGGAAGCAGGACTTCGAGAAGAACGGCCCCAAGAACTTCCAGATGACCTGGCTCTCCAGCGACCACACCGGCGGGACAGCCGACCCCGAAGCCCAGGTCGCCGACAACGACCTGGCCGTGGGCAAGATCGTGGACGAGATCTCGCACTCGCAGTACTGGAAGGACTCCGCCATCTTCATCGCCGAGGACGACAGCCAAAACGGCACCGACCACGTCGACGGCCACCGCGCCCCGGTCCAGGTCATCAGCCCCTACGCGACCCACGGCAAGACCGTCAGCACCTTCTACTCACAGATCAATATGGTCCGGACCATCGAGCAGATCCTCGGCGCCCAGCCGCTGAACCAGAAGGTCGCCGCCGCCACCCCGATGTTCGATGCTTTCACCAACAAGGCAGACCTGACGCCGTACTCTGCGGTCCCGAACCAGGTTCCGCTCACGGAAAGCGTCAAGACCGCACCCGCCTGCGGGCCCGACACCCTGGGCCAGACCGGACCCGCGGCCGCCGCGGTAAACGACGCCGCAGCCAAAGCCGCCACCGTCCCGGCCCCGATGACGGACACCGCCGAAAAGTGGGACGAATGGTCCGAGAAGCAGCACCTGACAGGCAACGGCGCGAAGGAAGACTACGCGGACCCCAACCTGTTCAACCGCTGGACCTGGTACCAGGCCCACAACTGGGCAACCCCCTACCCCGGGGATCAGAAGATCTACGGACCCGACGACGTCCCGGGCATCCCAGCCAGATCGACCAACCACGAGGACGGCTGATCGGACCTCCGACCGCCGGTCGGCGACCGACAGCCGTCACTAGCGAAGCCTGAACAGGACTAGGACGTCCCTAATGGGTCCCGGCTCTACGTTGAGCCGGGACCCATATCTAGGTCCCAAGGAAAACTGCCCGAGTAGTTCAATACGCGTCGGCAGGCCCAGGATCTTTTCCATGCGGGGCTGCGACGGAGCGCCACAACGCAACGTGACACCCTGATTGTAGCGACCCGGTGCCGGCGGGGTGGCTCCACGCTGCCCCTGCGGGCGCGCAGGCAGCCCGGCCAGGAGTACGTCCCACTCGCCCAGCTCTACGCTCCAATGGTTATCGGTGCGCTCGAACCGACCCGCAACCAGGGCCTCTCTGCTCCGGGCCGCCGCCAGGTCCGCTGCGGGCGCCCCTACTACGGCCTATGTGCTGGGGTTTCTGAACCCGAAACTGTTCCTCAGCCCCGTCCGCTCAGCGAAGCCGAGCGCAGGCCCCCTTCTGACTGGGTGGTGCCGTGCCCACGCATTCAGGCTCACAGCCAGCGCCGTGGCCCTCGCAGCCGAAAACCTCCGACTCATCGATGACTGTAAGTGAGACAGTCAGCATTGTCAGCGCCGGGACCAACATGGACCTCCGCAGCCTGGCACATGAGGTGGTCATTGTGGACGCACTCATTGCGCTGGCAAGCGCCCACGTCAGCCAGCACCTTGGGCAGGCCACCATGCATTCCGGTGTCAATGAAGGTGGCACAGTGGGCATGGTTCTCGGCACCGCTGACTGTAATCGCAGCGGCATTGCAATTGGTGTGGTCGTTGAAGGAGCAGCTGGTTACGCTGCAGTCTGCAACATGAGTCGTCATCGTTCACCCTTTCATTCCTCAGTGCCGGCGCGGCAGGTTTCTGGATAGGGTAAGCCCGCAGGCATATGAACAAAAAGACCCAATTGGTTGACGTAATTCCCTCGGGAACGACGCAGTCGATCGAGGCAGCGGCGTCCATCCGCCCGGCCCCGACGTGGCCTGGTCAATGCCCTCACCTGACGAATTGCCCACTCGTTCCGCTGGGCGGCGGCAAGCAAGGTGTGCACGCCAGCGGCTGGCGGCCTGTGGTCGAGAGCGGGCCTGCTAAACGAAGAGGCCTTCACCGATGAAGCTCCCGGGCTTCACCCCGCCCGGCACCGCGAACAGCCCGGAGCCTGTGTGCTTCAGGTATTCCACCGCCAGGGTGTCGCCCTTGGCCATCGCCATTTGCATTGGAACGTAGTGCGTCCGTGGATCAGTGACGAACGCGATGAAGAACAGCCCGGCGTCCAAGTGCCCCACGCCGTCGGAACCGTCGGTGTAGTTATATCCCCGACGCAGCATCCGCACTCCGCTGTTCTGGCTGGGATGTGCCATCCGCATGTGCGAATTGAGGGGAATCAAGGGTTTGCCACGCTTGCCCTGCCGGGCGAAATCGGGCGCGGTGAACTCCTCGCCACCAGACAGGGGTGCGCCAGTTTCCTTGGTCCGGCCAATCAGGCTTTCCTGTTCGCCCAAGGACGTGCGGTCCCAGATCTCAATGTGCATCCGGATCCGGCGGGCAACCAGGTAGCTCCCGCCTGCCATCCACGCATCCTGGGGCCGGGCGGCTGCTGCCCACACATGCTGGTCCAGCAATTGTTGGTCCTCGACCTTCAGGTTGTTGGTGCCGTCCTTGAAGCCGAAGAGGTTCCGCGGGGTTTGCTGTGCGCGGGACGTGGACGAGGTCCGGCCGAAGCCCAGCTGGGACCACCTCACCCGCACCTTGCCGAAGCCGATGCGGGCGAGGTTCCGGATAGCGTGCACTGCCACCTGGGGGTCGTCCGCGCAGGCCTGCACCACCAGGTCGCCACCACTGCGGGCGGGGTCCAGGTCATCGCCGGGGAAGTGCGGCAGGTCGGCCAGGGCCTCGGGCCGGCGCCCTTCCAGTCCGAACCGGGCCGCGCCGTCCTTTTCGAACAGGCTGGCGCCGAAGCCGAAGGTCAGGGTCAGCTTTCCCGCGTTGAGGTCCAGCGCCTCGCCGGTGTCCTCCGGAGGGGCGCCATAGGGTCCGTCCACGGCGCCGGTTGCGCCCGCCGGGCGGCCCTCGGTCAGTGCTTCCGCGGCCCGTGTCCAGTCCTTGAGCAGCTGGACCAGTTCCTCACGCTTCGTCGTGGTGACGTCGAACGCGGCCATGTGCAGGCGGTCCTGGGCGGGGGTGGTGATGCCGGCCTGGTGGTCGCCGTGGAAAGGGACCAGCGGGTTGTCGGCGGCCGGCGGCGCGGCAGTGGCGGCCACGGCATCGTGCCCCAGGAAACCTGCGGCAATCCCCGCCGCCGCGCCGCCCAGTCCGGCGATGCCAAACAGGCCGCGCCTGCTCAGGCGTGGTCCCGCCGTCGGATCTTCCCTGTCCCCCGCATCCTGCGGCGACCCAGGAGAGCCGGCAGGTTCATCCGGCGCGGAGCGCTCCGGCGGCCGGCCGTCAAAGGGGCAGCCGGTCATAGGACTACCGCCGCTGTCAACCGGGACAGCGGCTCGCCGAGTGCGTCCACCAGGGAAGCCAGCCGCTGCACCTGCTCCGGCGCCAGCTTGTCATAGGAAGCGAAGCCGGTGCCCTCGGCATGCGTGGCCAGCTCCGCCTGTAGCGCGGCGAACTTCTCATCCAACGAGCCGGCCAGGGAAGCGTCCTTCTGAAGCAGTGCGGGCTTCAGGCTTTCAAAGGCGATGCGGGCGCCGTCGACGTTTGCCTGGAAGTCCCAAAGATCCGTATGCGACCAGATCTCCTCTTCCCCGGTCACCTTTCCGGTGGCAACCTCGTCCAGCAGTTCCTTGGCGCCGTTGCCCAGCATGTCGGAGGGAATCTCCAGGGTGCGGGTGCGCTCCACCAGGTCTTTGGTGTCGGCGACCATCCGTTCTGCGATGGCGGACCGTTCCGCTGCCGTCAGCGCCGTGTAGTCCGCCGGCGGGAACAGGTCCTTCTCGGCACGATGCCAGCCGGTCCACTCCTGTCCCGGTTCGAGATCGGCTTCCCGGGCATCCAGGTGCGGGTCCAGGTCCCCAAAGGACTCGGCCACGGGCTCGATCCGTTCCCAGTGCTGGCGCGTTGCGGCGTACAGGGAGCGCGCCTCCGCCGCGTTGCCGGCCGCGAAGGCGGCGGCGAACTGCCGGGTGCCGGTGAGCAGCTGCTCGCTCTGGTCCTTGACGTAGGAGGCGTACTGCCCGGTGGCGGTGTCCAGGAGGTGCTGGAAGTCCGCGTCGGCCGTGGGCCCGGCTCCGGACTGGGTGACTTTCAGGGCGCCCCGGATCCCGTCGCCTTCCATGCCCGGCTTGCAGGCCGTTGTGTAGGTGCCTGCCGTGGCGGTGACCACCAGGTTGCGGGTCAGGCCGGGGCCGATGTTCTCCACCTCGCCCAGGATGCGCAGCCCGTCCGCTGCCAGCAGGTAGAACTCGGTAACCTCAGTGCCATCGTTCTTCACGGAGAAGCTGAGGTTTCCGCTGGGCACGCTGCTGGCTGAGACCTTGCACTCGGTGTTTGAGCTGACAACCTCGATGGCACCGCCGGAGGTGTCCGATGCCTTGGTGTTGTCCGTGCAGCCGGTGAGAAGCAGCGGGACGGCCATGGCGGCGGCAGCAAGGGCGGCGGGCTTGTTTCGGAAGACGTACCGGGGTGTTTTGGGCAGGGTGAAGCCGGGCATTGGGTTGTCCTTGGGTGCGGGGGGCGGAGGTTTTTGGGGGTCAGGCAGCGGCCGCGGCTTTGGCGGCGGGGTTGTTTCGGGCAGAGGCCCCGCCTGGCGGCACTGAGGTGAAGTGCGTGCGCAGGTAGAGGAACAGCACGGGCAGTACGTACACAAGCCAGGCCGCAGCTTCCAGCCAGGTGGTGGCCGGGGAGAAGTTCAGGGTGCCCTTGAGCAGGGTGCCGTACCAGGACGACGGCGGTACCGCGGCGCTGATATCGAACGCCAGGGAGTGCAGGCCCGGAAGGAGCCGGGCCTCCTGGAGATCATGGATGCCGTAGGACAGCACGCCGCCGGCGATAACGATCAAGGCGGCGCCGGTCCAGGTGAAAAAACGGGAGAGATTGACCTTCAGGACGCCGCGGTGCAGCAGGTAGCCCAGGCCGGCCGCGGTTGCCAGGCCAAGCAGGGCGCCCAGCAGCGGCTGGGTGGTCTCACCGGTGGCCTTGGCCGCCGCCCACAGGAAGAGGGCAGTTTCCAGGCCTTCCCGTCCCACGGCGATGGCGGCCACCACGGCCAGGCCCCAACCGGCTCCGCCTGCGGAACGGTCCACACGCATCTTCAGGTCGGTGCCGAGTGTCCGCGCGGTGCGGGACATCCAGAAGACCATCCAGGTGACCAGTCCGACGGCGAGGATCGACAGGCCGCCGCCGATCGCCTCCTGGGCCTCAAACGTGAGGCCCTTGGGGCCGAAAGTCAGGAGGGCGCCGAAGCCGCCGGAGACGACCACGGCCGCCGCAACGCCCGTCCACAGCCTGGGGATCAAATAGCGGCGGCCCGTCTTGGCCAGGTAGGCCATGAGGAGGACCACCACCAACGTGGCTTCGAGTCCTTCGCGCAGGCCGATCAGGTAATTGGCAGTCATGGAGGTTCTTTCGCTCAGGTAAGCCTTACTTAGGCAGGCCTAAGGAAGAGGTTACCCGGCGCCGGCTATTACGCAAACTAAACGTGCTGTAATCCCCGGCAGGTTACTTTCTTCGTGTACCCGTAACCCATCCGAAGAACGACAAAGGTCCCCCGTCCGGCTGAAGGGCTCCGTAGGGCCATCCGCTATGGACGGGGGTCATGACTCTTTGGTATGAACTATTTGGCCCAGCGGCGCAGGAAAGAGTTGCCCATTTCGGCACCCACCCAACCTGGCGCTGCTACTGCCTTGCCGGAACGGCGGACTCCGGTCGCAGGCCCAGGGAGCCTCTGCGCCGACGGGATTGGCGGTCGCCGTGGTGCGGGTGGGCGGCGTAACATCGGCCGCATGCACGAGCGTGACATTGCTGAGGTGCAGCGCCGGCTGGAAGAGCTGGCACCGTTCCTTCGCCGCCTCGGGGAATAGACCTTGGACGCTTATCAGCGGGCAGGGGTGCTTTCCGCGTTCCAGGACGCCGAGTTTCCGGTCGCTGACGCGCGGTTCATCCGGCATGGGGACAGGGTCGCCTATCATCCGCGGGGCGCGGTCTATTTCAGTATCAACCGGAAAAGCGAGCTTGCCTCTGCCGGTCAGGACGAGGGGACACCACTGTCCAACGCACTCGTCCCTTACGCCTGGCTGGGAAAGGTGCAGGATGTCCAGGGCAGCTGGAGCGAGGAATCCCCCACGGAGCCTTTTCCTCCACCACGGTTCCTGCTGGATGAGGAGTCGTCCGGACTCTTCATCGCCAGTAACAGCAGGGGCGGACCCTCACGAACGATCTTCGTCCCGCTTGAGCAGTATCTCTCCGAATGCGCCCGGCTCTTCACCGACGCTTTCCACGCGTCCAGAGCAAAGGGACAGGGCCCAACATAGACCGCGACTCATCATGTCCTGCGATGTGGGCCGGGCCATTGTGTTGAGGCATCCTGGTACCGCGCCGGCAGGCGGACGATTTCGAGTTTGGACATCTCCAGGAGCCGCCGGCCTCCGGTGAGGGTGTCCAAAATCCAGAACAATCCCAGTTCCGGGGCCGTGTCGGTGACCGGGCCGCGGTGCACGAGGCTGCTGTTGTAGAACGCCTCAACCGCGTCCCCTGGCACCAGGTCCTGGCACGAGTCGATAACACCGGGCTCATCGATCATGGTTCGTCCTTTCAACATCCGAAGGGCACCCCCAACACCTATGGTCCCGGCGCAGGGTTACCCGCAGGTGTCTCGAAGATGGTTTCTTGGCGGACGTTTCCACCGGCGCTGCCGAAAATGTGAGGGCCGGGACCCGGGGCGGTGACGTAGCTACTGCCATCGCCGGGCGGTATCGGCATCCACCAGGGGCCGCGGTGGTATCCAGGACGCCGAGCAGCCACGAAACCAAGTGCGCATCCAAGCCAGGCATCCCGTCGACGTACGCCCAGGACGCTTTCACCTGGCGTCCACCGACATTCGCCGTCAACGACATCGGGTAGCCCCCTGCACAGCAACAGGGGCCCGGAACACCTCCGACGGCGGGGGCCGCGGCAGCGCCGGCAAGTTCCCGTCGATGGTTACGGTTGCCTGCGATCGCTGGAAGGCCACGGGGATCCGATGACGCCGTCACTGGGCAATCAAGCCCGAGCGCACGCAACCAGCCCACCGCGATCAGCGCGGCAGCCGAAATCGGCCCGTACCGGAGCAATGGTTTCGCCTTGAGACACGCAGGCGGGCGCTGAACCTTTCGAAGGGCGCGGGCATCGTAGCAGGCTCTGGCCACCAAGCCGGGGGGTGCGGAGATGTCCGATAAGTCGGGGTCGCCAAGGGTACGCGACGTTTTGGGAGTTGTCCTCGTTGTTCAGGTGGTGTTCGCCGTGGCGGCGGCCGCCATTGTGATCCTTGATCCGGAGGGCGTCCTGAATGAGCCAAGGGACCGGCTGCTGGCTGGCCTGATCGTTCTGGCCCCTATCGCAATGGCGTTTGTCCTGACCGTTCGTTTCCGTTCCGGGCACCGGGCCGAGCGGCGCAACGCAAGGGCCACCGCCCAGTTGATGGACACCGTCCTGACGACAAGTCAGGAATGGGTGTGGGCCGTGGACGATCAGGGCCGTTTTACGTTTTCCAGCTCGCCGAGTGAGAACCTCCTCGGATGGACACCAGAGGAGCTGCTCGGCCAGCGGTGCGACCTGGTAATCGACGCAGGAGACCTGGTGCGCGCCAAGGGCGATGTGGCGGCGGCCGGAGGGCCGAACTGGACCGGTGTCGTGGTCCGGTGCCGGCACCCGGGTCTGGTTGTCGCACACGCCAGCAGTTCCTCGATGCCGTGCTCCTTGAGGTAACGGTACATTGTGGCCCGTGACCGGTCGACGGCGTCCGCGGCCTGCTGTGCAGCCTTCCGGCTGACGAGCAGATTACTGGCAGCGACCCATTCATCTTCACGTTGCCCGGATCAACCGGGCGCTTCCCTAGCTGCACTGCCCTGGCCTGGGCACCAATCACCCCAAAGCGCACCCGCTCATTGATGAGCTCCCACTCGTACTCCGCCAGGGTGGCAAACAATCCGAGCTGGAGGCGTCCGGATGCTATGGACGGTCAACTCCGTCCCTGTTGGAGTGCAGGGACATGCCCCCGTTTAGTCATGTCGTCGACGGTGTTTCCTTGACCATGGAACCCCCGCCATGCCCACCTGACCGACGGCACCAACCAGAGCGTCCAGGCCGCTCAAGCCCGCTGCGTCACGGGTGGCCGGGCTGCCTCGACAGAGCGGACTGTGACGGAAATTTCCCTTGCCCTCAGCATCCTCGAAGCATTGGTTATTGTTCGAATGTCCTGACATCTTTAGTTACTGACGCTTTTGGTTTACCGCACCGTCATGTGCCGTGCCATGTCCGGCCACGTTGCCGCTGCAGGGTTGTCTGTGCCTTTGGGCGATTTTCGAGACAAGATGAAGGATTACCCATGACCAACCGCTTCCTAGCAGCAGCGGCCGTCGCCGTTGTCGCAGCTACCGCTGTGACCGGCTGCGCGCAGAGCAGTACCGCTCCGGCCCGAAACGATGGCGCCAGCGCTTCCCCTGACAAGACGATCACTGTGTTCATCAGTGGTGACACGAACGTACAGAATCTGTGGGAGAAGAGCCTTGTTCCCGCTTTCGAAAAGGCCAACCCCGGCTACGATGTGAAAGTCACCCTTGATCTGCATGGTGAGCACGATTCCCAAACCCTGGCCAAACTGACCAGCGCCACGGAGCAGAACAAAGAAGCCGATTTTGACCTGGTGGACGGCGGCTTCGTTCCCAAGGCCTCCGGAGCCAACCTTCTGACCCCCGTGAGTTCCCAGACGATCACGGCCCTGAACGATGTTCCGCAGGACGTCATCAAGGCCGGCGGCACGGGTGGCATCCCGTACCGCGGATCCGCAGTGCTTCTTGCTTATGACACCAAGACAGTCTCCACCCCGCCGAAGACCCTTGACGATCTGCTCGCCTGGATCAAGGCAAACCCGGGCAAATTCACCTACAACTCGCCCAAATCCGGTGGGTCCGGCGGAGCATTCGTTGCCACGGTTCTGGACAAGTTCGTACCAGCCGATGCCCGCGCCAAGATGACCGTTGGTTATGAGAAGGACCTGGAGACTTACTGGGACCAGGGCTTCTCGACGTTGAAAGACCTGAACTCGTCCGTTTTCCAGAGCGGCGTCTACCCCAACGGCAACAAGCAGACCCTGGACCTGCTTGCCAGTGGACAGATCTCCATGACCCCGGTCTGGTCTGACCAGTTCATTACCGGCTTGACCAACGGCCAAATTCCCTCCTCGGTGAAGGCCACCCAGATCAGCGACCCATCCTTCACGGGCGGTGCCGCCTATCTCGGCATTCCCAAGTCTTCCCCCCGCCAGGAAGCGGCGCTGAAGCTGGCCAACTTCGTCCTGACCCCGGACGCACAGACCATGATCATCAAGGAAATGTCCGGTTTCCCGGCCATTAGCCTGGACAAACTGCCCGCCGATGTGAAGGAAAAGTTCAAGGACGCAGACACCAACAACCTGCGTAAGGGCTACTTTGACCAGATGGGCAAAGACCTGAACAACCTCTGGGACCAGAAGGTTCCAGGCCAGTGACAACCACGCTCCACAGGCCGGCGGAACTGGAACCGACGGTTCCGCCGGCCCGCGCAGGGCGCCCGAAGCGTCTCGGCCAGCGCGCCGCAGGCTTCTTCATGGCCCTCCCGCCAATCCTGCTGATCGCGCTCTTTGTCGGTTTCCCGATCGTGCTAGCCTTCGGCTTCAGCATCGGCCTGACCGGCGGCTTGAACCACACTATCGCCACCATCGGCCAAAATGTCCACGAGGCAGACGCCTGGTGGGGAACGCTGGCCGCCTACCAGGAGATGTTCACCAACAAGCGTTTCCTCGGAGACCTCATGGTCACCGTCATCGTGACGCTGGTCAGCACGGCAACGGTCCTCTTCCTGGCGCTCGGGATTGGCCTCTACCTCAAGCTCAAGGGCGGCCGAATCGCCCGGCTGCTCTCCGGACTGGCGATTGTGCCGCTCTTCATCCCGGTGGTGATTGCGTCATGGGCCATCCTGACCTTCTATTCCGGGACGGGCTTCCTGCGGAGCGTCTTCGCGCTCATGGGCCTTGACTTCCCTGTGTGGGCCTTCACCATGGTCGCCGTCATCGTCGGCTCGGTCTGGACGTCACTCCCTTTCGCGGTGCTCATGATCTCCTCAGGGCTGCAACAGGTGCCTGGCGCCATGGTCGAAGCAGCCCGCGACGCCGGAGCCGGCACCCTGCGAACGGTCGTCTCAGTGATCATTCCCATGGCTGTCGTGCCGATCATCATCGCAACGACGTTTACGGCCATTGGCATCGTTGGGTCGTTCACGGTCCCTTACTTCACCGGGCCAAATTCGCCGAACATGCTTGGGGTCGACATGTCCAACTACTTCTCGTCCTTTAATGAACCGCAGCAGTCAGCCGTCATGGCCTTCACGGTTTTCCTTATCGCCTCCGGAATCGCGGCGCTCTACGTGTGGGCAAACTTCCGTTCCGCCAAGGAACAGGGGAAGGTCTGATGGCTCTCCCTACCGGATCCCGGGTTGGTTCTCGCACCCGCCGACCCCTAACGCTCGACGCGATTGTCCGCAGTGCGCTGGTGGGCCTGTTCGTGGTGCTCATGGTGGTTTTCATCTTGGGACCCTTGCTCTGGCTCGGTGTCCGCGCCTTCGCCGGTAACTGGACCTTCCCAAATCTCCTTCCCGATGACTGGACATTGCGCTGGTGGCAGGTTGTCGTCAATGATGGCGCGCTCGGCATCGCGGTGCAGAATTCCTTGTTCTTCGCCCCGCTGACGGTCCTCGTGTCTTCGATCATCTGCCTTCCCGCGGCCTACGCCTTTGCCCGCTTTGATTTTCCCGGACGCCGCTTCTTCCTGATCAGCCTGTTCGCGACGAACGCCTTCCCGAAGATGGGCTTGTTCGTTACCCTGGCGGCCCTTTTCTACGCGTTGAACCTGATGAACACCATTTTGGGAATACTCGTTGTGCACGTTTTGGGCACGGTGGTCTTCATGACGTGGATCCCCGCCGCAGCCTTCGCTGCCGTGCCGCGAAACCTGGAGGAAGCAGCCCGCGACGCCGGAGCCTCCAAATTGCGCGTGTTCGCCTCAGTGACGCTCCCGATGGCGCTGCCCGGGATTATCGTTGCGGCAGTGATGTCATTCCTGGCGTCCTTCGACGAAGCACAAGGAACGTACTTGGTGGGCGCGCCGGCCTTCATGACCATGCCCACCCAGATGTACAGCCTGGTGCTGAACTACCCCACCCAGGTGGCTGCCGTCTTCTCGATCCTGCTGGCTATCCCCTCCGTTGCCCTCATGCTCGCGGCGCACAAGCACATCCTCGGCGGCCAGCTCGCCGAAGGCTTCCAGATCAAGTAGCGCCTTGCGCTCAACGTCAGACAGAGAACCCATGACAATTCATGAACCATTGACTGAACCACCCGCCAATACAACAAAGCCGGGAACTCCAGCGCCTGGCGGTGGGCTCGCTATCCGCGGCCTCCACAAGACCCTCGGCGGCCGCACCATCATCGACGACCTCGATCTGTCGGTCAAGGAGGGCGAACTGGTGTCCCTGCTGGGGCCCTCCGGCTGCGGAAAGACGACGACGCTGCGCATGATCGCCGGGTTCCTGGAGCCGGACTCCGGCTCCATCGAAGTGGAAGGCCAGGAGGTCTCGCACCTTGGCGCGGAGAACCGCCCCAGCGCCATGGTGTTCCAGAACTACGCGCTGTGGCCACACATGACCGTGGCCAAGAACGTCGGCTTCCCACTGAAGCTTCGCAAGATGTCGAAGACTGAGATCAAGGACAGGGTGGAAGCCGTCCTGGAGTTGGTCAGCCTTTTGCATCACAAGGATTCCAAGCCCGCCCGCATCTCCGGCGGCGAGCAGCAACGCGTGGCTTTGGCTCGGGCACTCGTCCAGGAGCCGAAGCTTTTGCTCCTCGACGAACCCTTGAGCAACCTGGACGCGAAACTTCGTGTCAAAGTCCGTGAAGACATCCGCAAGATCCAGCAGGAACTGGGCATCACCACGGTCATCGTCACCCATGACCAGGAAGAAGCGATGTCCATGTCCGACCGCATCGCCGTGATGAATGCGGGCCGGATAGAGCAATACAGTACCCCGGAGGCCCTCTATGCCCGCCCGGAAACCGAGTTTGTAGCCACCTTCATCGGCAGCATGAACCGGCTGGAGGGCTCGTTCGTCGACGGGCTCATCACCGCGGGTCCCGACGTTCTAGGGATCCGTCCCGAGGACGTCATCCTTGCAGACGCGCCCTTCGCCGGCGCGCTCCCGTCGACCGTTGAGAGGGTTGTCCCGCGCGGACATTTCCAAGAGGTCTATGTGCGACGGGCGGACGCCCAGCTCCGCAGTTTTGTCAGCGGTGAACCGGTGCGGCCTGGACAGCAAAAGTACGCTGCCGTACGCAAGGCCATGACCTTCCGGGACGGACGCCTGGTCACCGACGGAGGGACAGCATGTTGAGCCGTGTCGCCACCGAAAGGACCCGCGCAACAGCCCACCGGGGCGACTCCAGCAAGTACCTGGAGAACACTCTGCCCGCGATCACTTCAGCCATCGATGCCGGCGCTGACCTGGTGGAAGTGGACGTACGACTCACGAAAGACGGCAAGGTCGTTCTGCTCCACGACGCGTCCCTGCAGCGGATATGGGGCTTGGACTGTGACGTTTCCGACGCCGACTATGACCGGGTCGGCCGACTGGGCACCGGGGAGGAGCGGATCCCGCTGCTGTCCGAAGCCTTGGAACTTTTCCGCGGCAGCCCCTCTGTACTGCTCATCGACATGGACGAGCCATGCCCTGCGGAGGCCGCCGCCGTCGTGCGCGAAAGCGGCGTGGAAGTGGCCTGGTGCGGCAACCTCGAGGGGATGCGGATCATCCGCGCCGTGGACCAGGATGCCCGGATCTGGCTGCCGTGGAACAGAAGGGTTGCCCCGCCCGAAGACCTGCTGGCGGAACTCAATCCCGAGTTCGTCAACTCCGAATACGTGCTTCTCAACAAGGAGATGGTGGACAAGATTCACTTGGCCGGGGCGAAGGTTTCCTGCTGGACGGTCGATGACGCGGAGTCCATGCGGTGGGCGTTGGGACTTGGCGTGGATTCGATCACCAGCAACCAGCTGGAGCTGTTGCAAAATGTGATCGCCGACGATCCCAAAACATGGGCTTCGGCGCAGGCGCCCAGGGCGCTGGCCGGGGAGGAGATCCTCGAGGCGCGAAAAGTCGCCCTGGAACTTGCCGGATGGGCCGTGGGGTATATGCGTGAAGCTGACCGCGGCCAGGTCTCAACCAAGGCCAACCCCGGTGATCTGGTCACGGAAGTGGATGTCGCCGTGGAGCGACATGTCCGTTAAGTGATTGCCACCAGGCTCCCCGGCCACACGGTGGTTGGCGAGGAAATGGGTGGCGTCGCCGTGCCCGGGGCCCCGTGTTGGTACCTTGACCCCGTCGACGGGACCACCAACTATGTGAACCACTTTCCCTGGACGGCGTTCTCGCTTGCCTTGGCTGTGGACCGCAAGCCCGCGGTCGCCGTTGTCGCCGACCCGTGGCGCGGCGAGATCTTTGAAGCCGTAGCCGGTTGGGGCGCCCGCCTGGACGGACAGCCACTATCGCTCGGCCCTTCCGGCCTTTCGACGGCGGCGCCCCTGGCCGGAACCGTCGTGGCAACCGAACTCGCTGGACACCTGCCGTCGCCCGGAATGCTGGAACTGCTCGCCCTCCTCGGCGAGCGGCACAGCATCATGCGGATCATGGGATCAGCCACCATGACCGTGGTGGGCGTCGCAGCAGGGCGGGGCGCCGGCGCGATCATAGGGAGTTTTAGCCCGGTCGACCACCTGGCAGCCACTCTGATTGTTGAAGAGGCCGGAGGCGTCGTCCTGAATTCCACCGGCGAAACGGACACGTTCCCCGAGCGGGGCGGCGTCCTGGCGGCACGACCGGAATACTCCTCCGAGCTTTATGAACTATGGACGGAGGCACATGGCGCCGCCGGCAACTAAGAACTCCCCTACCACGCCGCTGCTCGACCCCCTGCTCACCCTTGACCGGAGAAGCCGCCTGGAACTGATCGGGGAGGTCCGCCTCGACTTCCCGACGCACCACCCCCAAGGCATGGCCTTCGCCACAGGACTGACATTCCTGTCATCTGTGGAGATCCTCGATGCGCCCTTGCCTGCAGCGGACCCAACCCTACGCAGCCCCGGCCGAGGGAGCGGACACGTCTTCGTCCTCGACTCAAAAGGTGGCTTGATCCGCGACGTCCACGTGGGCGAGGACAGCATGTATCACCCCGGAGGCATCGACTTCGACGGCGAACACGTGTGGCTGTCCGTCGCCGAATACCGGGCCGGAGGGCCGAGCATCGTCTACACGATCGATCCCTACAGCCTCGAGGTCCGCGAACGCTTCCGCGTAGACGACCACATCGGCTGGATCCTCCGCGACCCAGAACTGGACCTCGTGTATGGCGGAAGCTGGGGTTCCCGGCGTATCTACACCTGGAACACGGAAGGCCGCGTAGCGGCCAACTGGGAGAACCCGGGCCACTTCGTTGACTATCAGGACGCCCAGCTTCTGAGCCCGGGACTGTTGCTGTGCAGCGGAATCTCCGTGCTTCCCCAAGGTGACGGCCCAGCTTTCGAACTCGGAGGACTGGCCCTCGTTGAGCCCCAACGGCAGAAAATCCTGAGGGACTTCCCCATCAGCATGTTCAGCGCCGCCGGGCACGTCATTACACGCAACCCGGTCACCGTTACCGCCGATGAACACGGACTACAGATTCACGCGGCTCCCGACGACGGAGACGACCCCGGCGGAACACGGATCCTGACATACAGGATCAGCTGACACAAACCCCGGACCGCCAGAAAATCGGAAGCCGGTGGAGTGGAAGCAGTCCCAGTGCTCTCAGCGGCGGCCACCGGAGGCGGGCGCGGTCGAAGCAGGACCTCCGCGGACACGGCTTCGTCACGCCGCCTGCTGGCCGACGACCCGCTGGCCATGGGGCACACAGTGCGAGTGGATGACGGATATGCCAGGCAGCAGTCTGTTCCTCCCGCCATATTGGGTTTAGTATGATTGACATGAAATCGGAGGCTTCCGGCCGGAGCTATGTGATGACGAAACGGGCGCAGTCAGCGGCGGCCACCGCAGAGCGAATCCTTGACGCGGCGGCAGGTGAGTTCGTGGCGGGCACCCCCATTGCGGGCATCACGCTCGAGGCTGTCGCGGCCCGCGCCGGCGTTACTGTCCAGACAGTACTTCGGCGCTTCGGTGACAAGGACAAGCTCTTCTCCGCAACAGCCGAGCGCCAAGCGGCCCGAGTCGCCACTGAACGGGATGCAGCCGTGCCCGGCGACCTTGCGGGCGCCGTCGCCAACCTCGCCGCCCACTACGAACGCGACGGGCGCCTCGCCCTGCGGCTGCTCGCAGAGGAGGCGTCCTCGCCGTTCATGGCGAACGTCACGGCCGCCGGCCGCGCGTACCACCGGTCCTGGTGCGCACAGGTGTTCGGGCCATTCCTTGACGGGCTCAACGACGACGAGCGCGACCGCCGCCTGGCCCAGTTCGTCGCGGTGTGCGACGTCTACGTCTGGAAGCTCCTCCGGCACGACGCCGGACTGGGCTGCGAGGCGTACATCCAAGCAATCCTCGAGCTCCTCGAACCCCTCACCCGGAGGACATGATGTCCCGCATCCTCGCCTACACCTCCCCCGCCATCGGCCACCTCTTCCCCATGACCCCGCTATTCCTCGAGCTCACCCGGCGAGGCCACCAGCTCGAAGTGCGCACCCTCCCCGACCAGGTCGGCCTCCTGCGTGGTCTCGGCCTCGCAGCGAAGCCCATCGATGAACGGATCAGCGCCATCGAGCACCGGGACTTCGGCGCCAAGAACACACTCGAGGCACTCTCTGCCTCTGTCGATGTGTTCGTCCGACGAGCGGCGATCGACGCCGGGGACCTCGCCACAGCGATCGCCACAACGTCCCCTGACGCCGTGATCGTCGACTTCAACTCGTGGGGAGCCCGTGCGACCGCCCAAGCATGGGGAGGCCCATGGGCCGCATTCTGCCCATACACCCCGCCGGTCACCTCACGGGGCGCGCCTCCCTTCGGCCCCGGACTCCGGCCCCTCGCCGGACCCCTCGGACGGCTACGCGACAGCCTGCTGCGGCCCCTCTTCATGGGCCAGCTCGAAAAGCGGTTCCTCCCGGGCATCAACGCGATCCTCACCGCCAACGGCGTCCCAGCGGTCACGAGCGCCGACGGGTCCTTCCGGTCCGCACCCCTGACCCTGGTGGCGACCTCAGAACCCTTCGAGTACCCGCACCCTGACTGGGCGCCCGACATCCGCCTCATCGGCGCGCTCCCCTGGGAACCCCCGGCCCAGCTACCGGCATGGCTCCAGGAGCCGGGTGACCCGTTCGTTCTCGTCACGACATCCTCCGAGTACCAAGCCGATGAAGCCCTGGCCCGGGCCGCCGTCAAAGGGCTGGCCGGCGAGCCCTACCGGGTTGTCATCACAATGCCCGCCCGTTTCGCAGACCTCGGGCCCCTCCCAGCCAACGTGCGAGTCGAGCGGTTCGTCCCACACGGGCCGGTCCTCGCACGCTCAGCCGTGGCCGTGACCCACGGCGGGATGGGCGCCACCCAAAAGGCGCTCAGCGCCGGGATCCCCTGCGTCGTCGTACCATTCGGACGGGACCAGCTCGAGGTCGCCGCCCGGGTGAAACACGCGCACGCCGGGGTGCGCCTGCCCAAGGCAAAGCTCACCCCCGAACGACTGCGCGACGCCGTCCGCCGCGCCGCAGGCATGTCCGACGGTGCCCTCCGCGTAGCCGCAGGCTACCGCGCCGCAGGCGGGGCAGCCGCCGGAGCGACCGCAATCGAAGAACTCATCACCCAACAACCGCAACACCCAGAACCGGAAGGCGCGCCCCGAGGCTATGAGCAGCCTTAATTGATGGCCCCGGTAATCGTCAGTGCTTCACTGTCGCCATTCAGCTGTCGGGCGCGAACTGCGGCCCTGTGCGATGCCTCAGCCAGCCGGGTCCGTCCCGCGGAGCGTACAGATCTCGTGCCCACTCGAATTCTGCGGCTGCGTCGCGGTATCCCGCTTCATCGGTGGAGCCGCCGGCCGATCTATGACGCACCAAGACATCACGGGGCGTCGTAAAGTCTTCTGGACGAGGGTCTGGACCTTAATGTCCTCACTGCAGCTCTCGGAGCGGTTCCCGGAACCGGGCGTCCAGCCAGGCAGGGACCTGTTGGGTGAGGATGGGTCTGCTCCACAAGAAACCCTGGGCCCGGTTTACGCCCAGGCGCCTCAGTTCATCGAGTTGGGTGGGCGTTTCGACGCCTTCGGCGATGACGTCAAGTCTGAGGCTTTTCGCCATGCCAAGGACCAGTTCGATGACTGTTCCGGCCCGGGGGTCTTCTCCAAGTTCCTCGATGAACGTGCGGTCGATCTTCAACGTTTTCGCGGTCAACCACTTCAGGTAGCTAAGGGACGAGTAGCCTGTGCCGAAGTCATCGATGGAGAGACAAACTCCCAGGCGTGCGAGGCGTTGCAGGGTTTCCCTGGGCAGGTCCGGTTCATCCATGAGCACCGTTTCGGTGATTTCCAGGTGAACTGCTCCAGGGTCGATGCCGGTCTCCCGGATCGCGGCTTCGACGATCTCCGGGAAGTTCTTGGCCACCAGCTGGCGCCCGGAGATATTAACGGCCATCGTGAGGTTCGCTGCGCCGCTTGTCTGATTTCGCCAGACCTGCCCTTGGCGCAGTGCTTCGTGCAGGGCCCAGGTGCCGATCGGAATGATGAGGCCAGTCTCCTCGGCGATAGGGATGAACGCTTCCGGGGATATGAGACCGTGGTCCGGGTGATCCCACCGCAGAAGTGCCTCGAAACCCAGAGGCGCGCCCGAATCCAGGTCGATGATTGGTTGGTAGTCCAGCCGCAGTTCCCCCGATCCAAGGCCAATCGCAGGTCGGATTCCAGGTTCAAGCGTCCGCTGGCCCGTCGAGTCATACGAGAGTGATAGATCGCCGAGGCGTCTCCACCGGCAGATTTCGCCCGGTACATGGCGGTATCCGCTCCGCCCAACATGGACTGGGCCGTGTCATCGGGCCCGGCAAGAGCGATGCCCACGCTGACGTTCAGGAAGATCCGCCGCTCGTCGACCTCGAACGGGGCCCGGATGCATTCCCGGATCCGGCCTGCTAGCACCTGAGCGGCGCGCATGCCCATGTTCTCGCAAACGATGATGAATTCATCGCCCCCGAAGCGGGCCACCGTGTCGCCGGCGCGCACCGCCTTCTTAAGGCGCTCACCGACGAGCATCAGGATACTGTCTCCACCGCTGTGGCCAATACCGTCGTTGACCAGCTTGAACCGGTCAATGTCGACAAACATGACGGCTGGGTGGCAACCCCGGTCAAGGAAGCCCTGCAGCACTTCGGTGATCCAGTACCTGTTGGGTAATCCTGTCAGGGCGTCATGCCGGGCCTGCCATTCCAGGATCTGCTCCGCGTTTTTCCGCTCGGTAATGTCCAGCACCGTGTCAAGGAATTGGAGTGGTGTCCCGTCGGGACCATTGACGCTGCGGATCCTCGAGTGCAGCCACCGCTGCCTGCCATCAGGCCGCAGGAGCCGGTATTCAACATCCGCGAAACCTGCCCCTGCCCGCAACGCTTGCCATACCCGGTGCATCAGGTCACGGTCCTCCGGGTGGGTCTGCTCCATCATCCGTTCCCACGACAACGGCTCCCCCGGCCCCAGGCCCACAATCCGGCCAAGCTCCTGGGAGTGCCATATGGTCCCCAGATCGGCCGAGTATTCCAGGCTTCCCACGTGTGCCATCTCTTGTGCCGCCAATAACCTACGCCGTTCCGCATCAGCCTCGGTGCGCAGCCGCTTGATCTCGGTAATGTCCCTGGCGATTCCGGACGCTCCGGCCAGTGTCCCATCCTGCCCGTACACCGGTGACACTGTCAGTTCAACATCAATGAAGGACCCGTCCTTGCGTCGCCACCGCGCTTCCAAGCCGGGGACGAAGGCGCCGCTTCGGATCCGTTCGGCGATCCGCCCTGCCACGTCCTCGGGTGCCCGGATTGTGAAGAGGGCGGGGTTTTGGCCAACGGCTTCCCCTGCACTCCAGCCAAGCATCCTGACGGCGCCAGCGTTCCAACTGCTGATTTTCCCGTCCATGTCAGCGCTGATGATCGCATCGCCGGAGGACTCCACCATCGCCGAGAGCCGGCGCAGGATCGCTTCCTGGTGTTTCCGGTCGGTGATGTCTTTTGAAATGGCCACAATATCTACCGGTACCGTGTGCCGGCCCCTGATCGGGCTGATCGTCCCATGGACCGGGAATTCCCTGCCGGCCCGGTCCCGCACCCAAAACTCGCCCGACCAGTCTTTGCCCCTGGCGATCCGCTCGGCGATCTCCTCTCCCGTGGGCCCGGGCGCGAGGGTCCTGAAATTACCGATGATTCCCAGCTCGAGAGGCGTCAGTCCCAGGACCTCGGAGGCTGCAAAGCCGTATAAGCGCTCGGAGGCAAGGTTCCAGTACGTAACTCGCCAGCTGCCGTCCATCCCGATGACAGACTGGCCGATTTCATCGAGCAGCAGCGACTGCGTCAGCAGGTGATCCTGGCGCTCCTCCGGCATCTTCGCCCCCCGGCCCGTCATCGGTCATGCCTGCATGCCCGCTGCCTTAGTTGCTGAAGTATATGTTGCCCCGGGTCCGCTGGCCTGGCAATACCGCCATTACGCCTACCCAGGGTCCACGGCGCCCCGCACCAATCTCGCTGTCGCCCGACGACTCATGGCGCCATGGTGCGCAGGGGCTATGGCTCAACCGTCGAAACCGCGGTCGGTTGGATCACCCAGGGCGACCAATCCAGCGGATGCACCGACGGCCTCCCCATGAGGAACCCCTGGCCCGCAGTCACGCCCGCGGCGATTACCGCGGTCAGCTCAGTCTCGGTTTCAATGCCTTCGGCCACCAGGAGTGCACCCACCTCCCGTGCCAGGCTCACCACGGCCGGCTCATCCGGGTCCGGACCCTGCACTACCTCATCAATAAACGTGCGGTCGACCTTGATAATGTCGGGCCGAAGGCACCACGGGACCGGGCGACAAGATTGACAACGCTGCGAGAAAGCCGGCGGCAAGGGCAGGAGGCTGCCGGCAGCGTCACGGGCGATGAGTGCCTGAAGGCCGAGGGCCAGGCCAAAGCTGATTTGGCGAAAGGTCAAGGATGTCTTCAAGGAGTGGCGGTTTAAGGGGAAGGGCGCACTTTCTTAGTGCCACGGAAGTATCATTGCCACCCCATTGAACATCTTTCCTGTGCCGCTGGCGACGGACACTGCTTGGAGCCAGATTCCGGTGGAATCGCGCGAACTCTGGAAGGTCCGGCTCACGAGAACCCGCTGAATGCTTGCGGCGAGCAGCTAGTGTGGTGCCACCCTTCTCCAGGCCACCTGAATCCGCGCAAGAAATCCACCCGCGGTTCTGATTGTTGGGCGATTCCGCGGCGGATCTCCGACCATTACCCTCTCTGGTGCGAATTCCGGCTGTGAAGACGGCGCGGTCCTAGCCTCGGGCCATGCACCCCTCGGCGGTAACCGGTCTGGTGTTCCGCACCGGGCTCGGCTGGGTGGCGACCAGCCAGATACTGCTTGCCGAATGATCGACCCCCACCAGTGATGCCCCGACGTAGACCCGCCAGACATTTACCGACATGGGTCTTGACCAAAACCTTGGATAAATCTGCGGAAATACTCATCGGTTCTTCATCGGATCGCTCGCGGGCTCTACTAAAGTAACTTTTGTCGCAAAGCATCTTTATCCATCGCCAATGGGACTTGTTCCGGCGAAAATCAACCTAATCCCGAGGGAGCCCCACAAATGAAGTGTGTCAAGTGCACCAGCGACAATGTCACTGTCGAAATGCTGCAGTCGGGGGAGGCACTCGAAAGCACGGAACCGGCCTTGGCGGAAATGCGAATAATGCGGCCCGAGGCTTGACGGCACTTTCAACTCTTGGAATGTCAAACCTGGTTTGGAAAAAATCAAAGGGCACTGAAAAGACAAAGTTCAAGACACAGAAGAGAGCTATTTGCCAAAGCTGCGGCCACGACTGGGCGGTCCGTTAGCAGTCCGTCGGCGTGGCAAAGCGTATTTGCGGTCCGACGGCCGTCGTCACCATGCTGGCTCGGTCCAGCGCAATGATCCACCGCGCAGCCTCATGAAGCAGATGAAGCTTCGGTACGCGGGGGTATGCAGGTCGTGCCACGCTCCTGTTCCGGCTGGAACAGAAGCGATCTATGAGAGGGAGACCAAGACCGTCCGATGCTTGGAATGTGCCACCGAGGCTACAGACGCCATGCCGCGCGGTCTCGAACCACCTCGTGGTCAGTCATCCGCTGTGTCCGGAGTAGCTGGGTCGTCCGCACGACGTGAATATGAGCGCCGCAAGGCCAAGGATGAGGCAAGGCTCCGTGAGAAGTGGGGCCGTTTCGGTGGCATCGCAGTGGCCCTCGCTGACGAGCGGCAAAGCACCAGAGCGTGGGATCGAGGCGCGGTCGGTGAGGAACGCCTGGGCGCCCGGCTGGATGCCCTGGTCACCGATGACATCGCAGTTCTCCACGATCGCCGTATCCCTGGCTCGAAGGCGAACATCGACCACATCGCGATCACTCGTGGTGGAATTTGGGTGATCGACGCCAAGCGGTACAAGGGGCGACCCGAGCTGAAGATCGAGGGCGGAATCCTCCGACCACGCGTCGAGATGCTCCTCGTAGGCCGGCGGGACTGCACGAATCTGATCGATGGAGTACTCAAACAGGTCGGACATATACGCGAGTTCGTCGGGGATGTGCCGGTCACAGGGGTGCTGTGTTTCGTTGATGCTGACTGGCCCCTGATCGGGGGTGCTTTCACGACGCGTGGCATTCACATTCTCTGGCCGAAAAGGCTGGCGAAACTGCTTACAGAAGACACCGGCGGCGACGTCGACGTCGCCGGTGTCCGTGGGTCGGTAGCTTCGCGGTTCAAATCCTCGTGACGTCCTTGTCGACGGCGTCCGCCACCGACATCCCACTTACTGCCCGGACAGGTAGGTGCCATAGCGCTGCCATACTTGGTGGCGGACGCTTTTAATAGTTGTTGGCCCAGCAGCAGCAAGCTTCTTAACCCGGTTCATCTCTTCTCAGCTGGACCAGCAACGACACTACCGGGAGGGCGGGGCGGATGTTGACGACGTGGGGACCGTCGGGGTTCGGGAAGCTCGTGACCGGTTCTGGCAGTTGGCAGCTCACCCTTGGTGATGACTGTCTGACTGTCCGCCACGACGGAGCGTCGTTTGCTGTCGCCACGGAGGCACAGACATCGCCGATAGTGCTGCCAGGCGTGTTGTGGTCCAGGCTCGTAGTGCCTTGCGAGGGGCGAAGCGTCGTGCTGCGCGGCATTCCCTCCCGATCGGCCCGTGAACTCGGAGACGCCATCGAACTGCTGCTGGGTGTCGCTGAGGTGAAGGCCTGGGCGGCAGGGTTCTTCGATGCAGCCCTTGCCTCCGCGGCGGGACGGCGATGGCTTAGCCGGGACTTTCGCCTGCGGTGGGAAGAAACGAAACCCGGAGATAGGCTCGGGGAGCTTCTGCGCCAACCCCACTTGGCCGGCCACATTGCCGCTCTCGACAACACTGCCCAGAAAGCAATCCGGTTATGGAGCAGTAACCTCGAACAATACATTGCAGGGTTAAACGCAGATCACCTGAGTTCCGAGCTGGAATCCTGTGCTGACTTGTTTGACCGGGTTGAGCGTTCACCCTTGACCCGGGAGCAGGCCCGCGCCGTCATTTGTTTCGACAACCGCGTGCAGGTCATCGCCTCCGCCGGTTCCGGGAAGACCTCCACCATGGTCGCCAAAACCGCCTACGCCCTGCACCGAAACCTCGTACCGGCGGAGAAAATCCTGCTGCTGGCCTTCAACAAAGACGCCGCCGAAGAACTCAAACAACGGATCAAGGACCGACTGCAGCCCCTGGAGCTCGACGGGGAGAAGGTCGCCACCCGCACCTTCCACGCATTCGGACTGGAAGTCATCGGGAAGGCCACCGGCCGTAAACCTGCCCTGGCCCCGTGGCTGGAGAATGGACAGGACCACGATCACTTGATGCGCCTGGTTGACGGCCTCAGGGATACCGAGCCCGGGTTCCGAACATTGTGGGACCTTTTCCGCATCGTTCTCGGCAGTGACCTGCCCGAATTCGGGCAGGAACAGGACGATCCAAACCTCTGGGAGACCGCAACGAACGCCCCGGCGCTTCGGACCCTGCAGGGCGAAACCGTCAAAAGCCACGGCGAACGGATGATTGCTGACTGGCTGTTCTACAACGGGGTCCAGTACCGCTATGAAGCACGGTACGAGCACGACACCACCGACGCTGAACACCGGCAATACTGCCCAGACTTCTACTACCCCGACATTGACACCTACCACGAGCACTTCGCCTTGGATGCACACGGCCAGGCGCCCCGCACCGGATTCGAAGGGTACCTCGACGGGGTCACTTGGAAACGCGCAACCCACCAGCAGTACGGGACCACCCTGCTGGAGACCACCACGGCAGGAACATGGGACGGAACTGCGTTCAGCTACCTGGAAAGGGAACTCACCAACCGCGGCCTCACCCTCGACCCCAACCCCGACCGTCACATCCCCGGGCGCCAGGTAATCGAGAACGCGGAACTCGTACGGACGTTCCGGACCTTCCTGATCCACGCGAAGAGCAACCGGCTCGACGACGCAGCCCTCCGGGACAGTCTGAAATCCCGGCCCGGACTCCGGAACCGGTTCCGGCATTCGATCTTCCTGACCCTGTTCGCGTCAATCCGAAAAAAATGGCAGCAGGAACTCACGGCGGAGAACTACATCGATTTCGAGGACATGCTCAACCACGCCGCCGACCATATCGAAGCCGGCCGGTGGGACAGCGGATACGCACTGGTCATGGTCGATGAAATGCAAGACGCCAGCCACGCCCGGGCACGGCTGGTGCGGGCCCTGGTCAATCAGTCCGACAGGTACCTGTTCGCGGTCGGCGATGACTGGCAAAGCATCAACAGGTTCGCCGGCGCGGACCTGTCCGTGATGACGGACTTTCACCGCTGGTTCGGCCCCGGTCAGACCCTGCGCCTGGAGAGAACCTTCCGGTCCCCGCAAAGCATCAGTGACATCTCCAGCGCCTTCATTCAAAAAAAATCCCCAACAACTCCCTAAAAAGGTCAAATCCCTGACCCCGGAAATCGGAACTCCGGTCAGAATCATCGCCGTCAGCAACACCAACCGGTTCGCCAACAGCGCGGATAGATTCGCCGGCGCCGTGAACACCTATTTGGAACAACTGAACCGCGAGGTGCGCGCCGGTGCCGTGCCGGCCGGGGCCAAAGGCAAAGTTCGCGTCCGTATCCTCGCCCGATACCGTCACCTGCTCAACAGCATCCCCGCCGGCTACGGAAACAGTTGGGATCACCTGAACATACAGATCAACACCGTCCACGGCGCAAAAGGCCTCGAAGCTGACTACATCGTGATCCTTGGAATGACCAAAGGCAGATATGGGTTCCCCAGCACCATCATCGATGACCCCGTACTCGAACTCGCGATGCCCGACGGCGACACTTATCCCCTGGCCGAGGAACGGCGCCTCTTCTACGTCGCCCTCACACGGGCCAGACGATCAGTGTTGCTCCTCACCGTCGAGGGCCACGAATCCCCCTTCATCAAAGAACTGATAAAGGATCACGGCCTCACACTGCAAAACCAAACCGGACAACCAATACAAACGGTCATCTGCCCCACATGCGGCAACGGATTCATGACCCAACGCTCCGGCAAATACGGCACCTTCTACGGCTGCAGCGAATATCCCGCCTGCACAGGCACCATGAACACCGCCACCTACGCCAAAATGACCAACAGCCCCGCGGCACAACCACGGCCGAAAAACACAGGCATGGGCGGAGCTTTTCCAAACTGACGAAACTGTGGAACCAAGGTCCTGCTCGGCCCGACAGGCCCGCACGGACCGGGGTGGGCACGAACCGGATACGCGCGCAACACTGAGGTCCGGGAATGACCGCTCCACCAGCGTTACCTCCCAAGTCTCTTCCGGATGAGCGCCGGAGCATGGAGTGCTGTGGGCAGGTCGTTGCCGCTGTCCAGACGGCGGTCAAATACGGAGCCAGATCGCGTCGGGGGTCCAGTCTTAGGGCTGACACCGTCTCCCACTGGCTGCAGGTCCTTGCCAGGGCAACTGGGGCCCGAGGGAGCTGGATAGATCTCTCAGCGCCTCCGCTTCACTCAGGACAGCCGGGGCGTTGATGACCCCGTTCGCGGCGATGTTCCACGTTCAGCCGGATATGCCAATATAAGACTCATGCGACTTTATCAAAGTCAAGCTTTGTCAACAGCAAGAAGTCGAAAGGCCTCTGAACTGCGGAAACACTGTGCCCGAGGTGCGACTCGAACCGTCTTCCAGCCCTTGCAAACACTGGGAACCCGCGAAAACATGCAGAATTCGGAGCGATCCGAAGACAGTAATACCCGATCCAGAGCCGAGAGTGTGGACAATGTCCACACTCTTACTTTTGGCCTGTGACGCCCTGCTGAGACTGACGGAATCACCATTACGGGACTTTAAGCAATCTGCGGGCTAAAAGTCGGCATTTTCCCGCTAACGCCGATGGATTCTCGCGCCGAGGCGGGCCTTAGCTGGAGACCACTTCCCGCTTGGTGATCGTCCAGTGATAAGGATGAATGCTTTAGCGTTCAGGGCGAATGGCTTCTTAGGCCCCGAAGGGGACAGTTTGCTGGCGGCCAAGCTGATACTGGGGCCACCGGCGGGATTCGCAGTGCCGTCGTGGCCGCGGCTCTTGTGTGCGTTTCGTGTCGAGTCCGCACCCAAACTCGTGGGCGGAGGCCTGCCGGGGCAACAACTGCTGTCGATGGACCTTGCCGTATGCGATCCAGTTAGGCTTCTGGGTGCAGGCTGGGTCTGCGTTGCCTCCCTTGGCTCGCCAAACACATAGACAGGCAGGATGACGGGAGGGATGCAGCACCGTGGAAATCCGGAGACACGGGGCCAGGGCGGCGCAGCCTCGTAAGCATGCGCCGCCGTGACCCAGCCAGTCGCCGGACCGCGACGGCCCCTGGAGCTGTTGTTTGACCTGGCATTCGTCGTAGCGTTCGGACAGGCGGCGGACCAATTGACCCACGCCATAGTCTCCGGTCATGCAGCGTTGGGCGTGGGCGGGTTCATCTACGCCATTACGGGCATCGCGTCGGTCTGGGTAAGCTTCATCTGGTTCGGCTCGGCTTTCGGTGTGGATGACTGGGCCTACCGCCTCGCCACGATGATCCAGATGATCGGTGTGATGATCCTGGCATTGGGCCTGCCCGACTTCTTTCGGACTCTGGAAAGCGGCGATTCCATCGATCCCCGGGTCATCATCGCCGGGTACCTCGTCATGCGGGCCGCGACGCTCCTGCAGTGGACCCGACTAGCTCGCCAGGACCGCGGGCAGCGGCGCTCAGCCCTCCAGCACACGCTCCTCGTGGGCACCTCAATGACCGGATGGCTGGGGATTGCCATCACCAGGCCGACGCTCCCCTTGTTTGTCCTGGCGGCCATAATCCTTTTCCTGCTGGAAATTACCGGAACCCGCCTCGTCGAACAGCGCAGCGGCGAAGTGGGGTGGAATGCGCACCACATCGCAGAGCGTTTTGGCCTGCTGGCAATCATTGCTCTTGGCGAAGGTGTCTTTGGAACTATCGCCTCGGTCAATGCCTTGGTCGGAATCGCCGGATGGAGCTTCGACGCCGTCACGGTGGTGACCGCCGGAGTCGGCCTGACTTTCGGCCTGTGGTGGATGTACTTTGTGACCCCCCTATGGCTGGGTCCTCTCGCGTTTCCGCCGTAAGTTTCAACCCTTCATCTACCTGCATTTTGCCCTGTATGCAAGCATCGTTGCGATTGGCGCAGGCCTCCATGTGGCCGCCTACGCCATCGAGGGAGCCGCGGGGATTGGAGCCTTCGCCTCCACACTCACCGTGATCATCCCGGTCGCCTCTTTTGCCTGGCCGTGATGGCCGGCAACACCTACATACTGCAGGAATTCGACGGACTGCACGCATGGCTGTCCGTCGCCACCACGGCCATCCTTGCTCTGGCCGCCACGGTATCCGCGGCAGGTGTGCCGATTGGAGTGACATTGCTGATCGTCACCGCCGCGCCGGCTGTTTCGGTCGTGGGCTTCGAAGCCGCCGGCCGGAAGCACCAACAGCAATCACTCGCGAACCTCGCGCGGACAGCACCGGTTGATCACTAAGTGCTGCAGGGCACCAGCAACGGCGAGCTCCAGCATCAAGAAGAATGAGTTGCCGAATTCCGCAGTCCCATCCCTTGACGGCTCAATATGGCGCAGGTTACAGTTTACAGCAATCTAGTTATACGAATAACTGATACGAATAACCAACGGCCCAAGGAGGTGCCCATGGCACGACCCCGCCCCCATTCAGGACCCACCATGCACGACGTCGCGGCGGAAGCGGGTGTCTCGCAGGCAACCGTCTCCCTGGTCCTGAATTCGGCCACCGGATCGCGTTTTTCGGACGACACCCGGAAACGGGTGCAGGATGCCGTCCAGAAGCTCGGGTACCGCACCAACGCCCATGCCAAAACCTTGCGTGACGGTGTCTCTGGAATCATAGGATTCCTCGGGGATGCCGTGGCCACCGCTCCCTTTGCCGGGAAGATCATCGAGGGCGCGCAGGAACGGGCATGGGAAGACGGCCTGCTCCTGCTCACTATGAACACCGGCGGAAACAAGGCCCTCGAGGCAGCGTCGCTGGACTCCATGCTCAGCTACAAGGTGGCTGGCGTGGTGTATGCGGGCATGTACCACCGCCGCTTGGACGTTCCCGAGGCGCTGATGGACGTCCCTTCCGTGGTGCTGAACTCCCAGGACCGAAAGCTCCGCCTGCACAGCGTGGCTCCCGACGAGGAATTGGGCGGCCTTACGGCTACCCGGCATCTCCTGGACGCCGGCCATACCCGGGTGGCTATGATCAACATCGAAACCCTGGAAAGCGAACTCCCCGCCGCCGTCGGACGCTTTCGGGGCTACACACAGGCCATGAGCGAAGCGGGGCATGGCGTTCAGCCGGAGCTGGTGCGCTTCGGCAGGGGCAACGAAGAGGATGGCTTCACCCACGCCATCGAGCTGCTTACGGCTGCGGAGCCGCCCACCGCCATCTTCTGTGCCAACGACCGTACCGCCTGGGGCGCCTATCAGGCCGCCCAGGAACTGCACCTTTCGATTCCGCGTGACCTATCCATCATCGGCTTCGACAACCAGGAAACCCTGGCCCCGCACCTGCGGCCCGGCCTCACCACCCTTGAGCTGCCGTTCGTGGAGATGGGACGCCGCGCCGTGGACCTCATCCTGCAAGGCGCCGAACCCGACGGCCAGGTGGAATTCATCACCTGCCCCCTGATCGAAAGAAACTCAGTGACTCATCCCAAGGAGAAGCCATGAGCCGCATCCTGGCTCGATCCACACCGGCAGCGCCGCCGGCTCCACCCGCTGGACCAACGCGCCGCACTCCCCTGCCACTGCGGCTGAAGAAAGTCGCCAGGTCCTGGCAGTTATACGTATTACTAACCCCGGCCCTCATATATATCGCGGTCTTCAAGTACTGGCCGATGTACGGAGTGCAGATCGCCTTCCGCAACTACAACCCGGTTGACGGCTTCACGGGAAGTCCGTGGGTGGGGCTCCAGCACTTCATCAGGTTCGTGAACTCATACCAGTTCGGCCAGGTTGTGGGGAACACGCTTTGGATTGCGGTGCTCGGGCTTGTAGTGGCCTTCCCCATCCCGATTGTCCTGGCCCTGCTGGTCAACCAGCTGCAGAGCGAACGGTTCAAGAAGTTCACGCAGACGGTGCTGTACTCGCCGGCTTTCATCTCCACGGTGGTGGTGGTGGGAATGATGTTCGTGCTGCTGTCGCCGCGGTCGGGCCTGGTCAACAACGCCCTCCAACTGGCCGGCGGCGAGCCGATCTTCTTCATGGGTTCGGCCGAGTGGTTCCGGCCGATCTATGTGATCTCGGATGTCTGGCAAAACGCCGGTTTCTCCATGATCGTTTACCTGGCTGCTCTCTCCGGCATCGACCCTGCGCTGCACGACGCAGCCAAGGTGGACGGCGCCTCCAAACTTCAGCGCATCCGCCACATCGACCTTCCGGGCATCATGCCCGTGGTCACTGTCCTGTTCATCCTGGCCGTCGGGAACCTGCTCAACGTCGGTTTCGAAAAGGCCCTGCTGATGCAGACCAACCTGAACCTGCCGGCGTCGGAAATCATCCAGACGTACGTCTACCATGCGGGCCTGCAGCAGGCACAGTTCAGCTATTCGGCCGCCATTGGCCTGTTCAATTCCGTCCTCAACCTCGTGTTGCTGCTGACCTTCAACTGGGTAGCACGCCGGGCCAACCAAGCAACCCTCTGGTGATGCCGCTATGACCCTCCATACCGAACCCGTGGCCACTCCGGCCGCTGCCCAGCGAATCAGGCCTGGAACGCACGATCCAGGCCCCGGGCGGCCCGTCCCTTTCCGCGAAAAGTGGGCCGACAAAGCCTTCAACATCACGGCCATCACCATCCTGACCCTGTCCATCATCGCGGTGGTCTACCCGCTGTACTTCATCGTCATCGCCTCCGTCAGCGACCCGAATGCCGTCTATGAAGGCAAAGTGTGGCTGGTCCCCTCCGGGGTGACGCTGGAAGGCTACCAGCGCATACTCGCCGACAGCCGGATCTGGAACGGCCTCGGCAACACCCTTGTGTACACCGTGCTGGGGACTGCCATCAGCGTGAGCACCATCCTGTGCGGCGCCTACGCCCTGTCCCGGAAAGACATGCCGGGCCGGAAGATCCTGATGCTGCTCTTTGTGGTCACCATGTTCTTCGACGGCGGCCTCATCACGAAGTACCTGGTGGTCCGCGACCTGGGCATGCTCGACACAGTGTGGGCCGTTGTCCTGCCGGGTGCGGTGGGCGTATGGAACCTCATCATCGCCCGCTCGTTTTTCGAACACACCATTCCCGGCGAACTCCGCGAAGCCGCCCAGATGGACGGCGCCAACGACTTCACCTTCTTCTTCAGGATGGTCCTGCCGCTGTCCAAGCCGCTCATCATGCTGATGATCATGGTCCATGTGGTGGCCCACTGGAACTCGTTTTTCGACGCCCTGATCTTCCTCAACGATGACACCAAGTACCCGCTGCAACTGGTCCTGCGCAACATCCTGATCCAATCGGACGTCTCCTCCACCGGCACCACCGGCGGGGACATCCAGTCCTACGCCGCCGCCCAGCGGATCGCCGAACTGACCAAATACGCCATGATCGTGGTCTCCAGCCTCCCGCTGATGATCGCCCTGCCGTTCATGCAAAAGCACTTCACCAAGGGCACCATGATCGGCGCCGTCAAGAGCTGACACCCCTCAAAACCAATGCCCGACGCCGTTGCCCCGCACCGCCGTCGTGCTGCTCCCCTCCACCCAAGCAAAGGAAAACCCATGGCAACCAGCCGCAAACTCGCCGTCGCCGGCGCCCTGATGGCAGGAACGATGCTGTTCACCGCCTGCTCAGGAAACTCCAAGGGCACCACGGAGATCAAGGATTCGTCCGCGGACTTCGGCTTCCAACAGTCAGGACTTCCGATCGTCAAGGACACCCTGACCCTCAAGTTCTCCGGAACTAAAACCGCACTGGCCCCTGACTACAACACCATGTCCCTGGTGCAGCAATGGGAAAGGGACACCAACGTCCACATCGAGTGGCAGAACCTTCCCGAAACCGTGTTCAAGGAAAAGAAGAACCTCATCCTTGCCAGCGGCGACCTGCCCGACGCCTTCTTCAACAGCGGCCTGACCGACGCTGAAATCGCCACGTACTCAGCCAGCGGAACCCTCATCCCGCTGGAAGGACTGATCGAGAAGAACGCTCCCAACCTCTCAAAGCTGCTCACGGACCGGCCCGACATCAAGGCAGCCATCACCTCCTCCGACGGGCACATCTACTCCCTCCCCTCCATTGAGGAGCTCGGCTTGGTCCAGTTCCCCAACGAAATGGCCATCAACACCGCCTGGCTGGACAAGCTGGGCATCCCGATGCCCAAAACCGTCAACGAACTCCACGACGCCCTGCTTGCCTTCAAGAACCGCGAAGCATCCGGGACCGGCAAGACGATCCCGCTGAGCTTCATGCCTGGCTCATGGTGTGGGGACATCGTGGACCTGATCGCCGCACTCGGCGGTGTTCCGGACAACATGGACCACAGGATCGTCCAGGACGGCAAGGTCATTTACACCGCCACCCAGGACGGATACAAGCAAGCGCTCCAGACCCTGCACCAGTGGTACCAGGAAGGACTGATCGATCCGGAATCCTTCTCCCAGGACGACAAGGCCTACCTGGCCAAGGGCAAAGCCGGAACGGAAAACCTCGGGTCATTCGCCTGGTGGGAGATCAAGGAAATGGTAGGCGCCGACCGCGCCTCCGACTACAAGCTGCTGCCGGTCCTGGAAGGAGTGGACGGCAAGCGCCGGGCCAGCCAGTCCAATAACCAGGAGATCGCGCGCGGCGCCTTCGCCGTGACGCGGGCGGACAAGTACCCCGCCGCCACCATCCGCTGGGCGGACCACCTCTACGACCCCATCCAGTCTGCCCAGGCCAACTGGGGACCCATCGGCGAAACCCTGCAAAAGGACCCCGCCACCGGGCTGCTCACCCAGATCCCCGCACCGGCGGGCACCAGCGAAGGCGAACGTCGGCAAAAGGTCGCCCCGGGCGGTCCCAAAGCCAACACCGCTGAAAACTTCAAAAACGTCGTAGCGCCCGAACCCCGCGCCGCCGAGCGTCAGAAGACGGTCCAGGAGAACTACAAGCCCTTCGCCGCCAACGACGGCTACCCGGCGGTCCCGCTGTCCAATGAGGAAATCCAGCAGATCAGCACTATCGAGTCCGACGCCGCCACCATCGTCAAGCAGTCAACGGCCAAATGGATCGTCTCCGGCGGCATTGAGAACGAATGGGACGGCTACGTCTCACAGCTGAAGAACATCGGAGTGGACAAGATGGTCGAGGTCTACCAGCAGGCCTACGACCGGTACAAGAGCAACTCCTAAGCCCCCGGCTTTCCCTCCCGGTGCCGGGCGCGGACTCCGCGCCCGGCACCCAGCCTGCGCCGCCCCGGCCGGCGGCATCACGAAAGAGACCCATGAACACTGTCACGTCCACCCTTGAGACCTTCCGCCCGGCCATGCACTACACGGCCAGGGACACCTGGCTCAACGACCCCAACGGCCTGGTCTTCCACGAAGGCACCTACCACCTCTACTACCAGAACAACCCGTTCGGGAACGTCCACAGCAACATGTCCTGGGGACACGCAACATCCACAGACCTGGTGAACTGGGAAGAGCAACCGGTGGCCATCCCATGCGATGACACTGAGGAGATCTTCTCCGGCAGCATCGTGGTGGACCACGGGAACACCTCCGTGCTCGGCAACGACGGCGCCGCCCCGCTGGTAGCCATTTACACCAGCGCCTACAAGCCGGCCTCAGCCCACCCCGGCATCCAGGCACAGTCCCTCGCCTGGAGTACAGACGGCGGCTACTCATGGACCAAATACGCCGGCAACCCCGTACTCACGCGTGACTCCCCCGCGTTCCGCGACCCCAAGGTCTTCCGCTATGAAGGCCCCGCAGGCAGCTACTGGGTGATGGCCGCCGTCGAAGCCCACGACTACGCTGTCCTCCTCTACCGTTCCGACAACCTGAAGACCTGGGAGTACCTGAGCACCTTCGGGCCCGCGAACGGCACGGGAGGCATCTGGGAATGCCCGGATCTCTTCGAACTTCCCCTGGACGGCGACGCCGGGAACACCCGATGGGTCCTGACCGTGAACATGAACCCCGGCGGCCCCAACGGCGGGTCCGCCGGGCAATACTTCGTAGGACAGTTCGACGGCGTCACGTTCCGCTCCGAAACCACGGTCACCGAGGGCATGCAGGACGAGGGCCGCGTAGCCGACTACCAGTGGCTGGACTGGGGTCGGGACTACTACGCAGCAGTCTCCTTCAGCAACGTCCCGGACGGCCGCCGGCTGATGATCGGCTGGATGAACAACTGGCAGTACGCCAACCACATCCCCACCTCGCCCTGGCGCAGCCCCATGAGCCTCGTCCGCGACGTCACCCTCACCTCCGTCAACGGACAGCCGCGGCTGGTCCAGCAACCCGCCGCCGAATACACCACCAATTCGGTTCCCGCTTCCGCTCAGCAGCTGCAACTGGACGGGACGGTTGCGGTCTACGGCGGCACGGCCGTCCAGCAGATACAGGTCACCTTCACTCCGGGAACAGCGGAAGAATACGGCGTTGCGGTCAGGGGCGGCGAGGATGGTGCCGCTACCAGGATTGGCATCCGTCCGGTATCCGGCGAACTCCTTGTGGACCGCACCAACTCCGGCGACACTGGATTCCACGACGCCTTCCCCTCCGTCAGCACCGCACCAATCCAGCCGGGCCCCGATGGGACCTACTCCCTGCAGATCTTCATCGACCACTGCTCCGTTGAGATCTTTGCGCAGGACGGGCTCGTGACGCTGACCGAACTGATCTTCCCTGACCCCTCCGCGACCTCGCTGGCGCTCTACTCGACCGGCGGAACAGCCGCCGCTTCCCTGCAGCTGACGCCGCTCGCCTGAAACATGAACACATGCTCCAAACAACCGCACGGCCCTGACGTCCTTGTGGTCGGCGAGGCCCTGATAGACGTCGTCAACTCTCCGGAAGGAGTCTCCGAACACCCCGGCGGTTCACCGGCAAACGTGGCCTACGGGCTGGGTCGCCTGGGGATCCAAACCAGCTTCCACACGTCGATTGGCCGAGATCCCCGGGGGCGCGCGATCGCCGCCCACCTGAACAGCGCCGGCGTCGAACTCCTGCCAGGTGCACACCGCGACAGCCCAACGGCCACCGCAACCGCCACTTTGTCCGCCGATGGGTCCGCGTCCTACCAGTTCGATATCAGCTGGGCCCCCTTACGGATCGCTGCGCCCATCCTGCCGCAAATCCTGCACACGGGATCCCTCGCTTCGTTCCTGGCGCCCGGAGCCCTGGTGGTGAGGGAACTCGTTGCACAGGCTCATCGTCGGTGTCTTATCACTTACGACCCAAACATCAGGCCGGCTCTGCTGGGCTCCGTATGGGAGGCACGGTCGACGTTCGAGGATCTGACGGCATTTGCAAACGTCATCAAACTCAGCAACGAGGACGCCGCCTGGCTCTACCCAAAATTGACGGTGGAGGAGGTTGGCGAGAAAATCCTTCGCCTCGGACCCGGGCTGCTCGTCACCACACTGGGTGCAGACGGATCACTCCTGATGACTCCTCACGGCAGTGTGCACGTACCGGCGTTCCCCACGCAGGTCGTCGACACCGTCGGAGCAGGAGACTCATACATGGCCGCCCTGATATACGGGCTACTCGCGCGCGGAACACACGGGCTGGCGCCCCAGGCCCAGGCAACACTCGGCCGAACGGCTGCCGCCGCAGCCGCAATCACGGTCAGCCGAAAAGGCGCAGTGCCGCCTACCGCCGACGAACTGTCGGCACGGCTGCAGCAGGACGGCATCACGGCTTAGCTCAAGCCATCCGCGAACACTGGCCTCAAGGTTGATGTTCTGAGTACATCCGCGGCTGGCGGAAGGTTCAGCCGTCAGGCCGGTGGCCCGCACGTCGTGTTCTTCGTGGCGGCACCACCGCCAGTCACCCGCATGGATCTATTCTGCCGGCGTCCGCAGTTCGTGGGAAAGCTCGTCCAACTCCCTGCCGCCAGCCATCTCCGTCGTCAATTCACCCAGTGATACCTCGTCCCGGTGTTTGTCCAGCAAGCACCGGCCCAATTTGAGGACAATCTACGCCTCCGGCCGAGCGCTATCCGGCCAGCGAAGGCGCGGCCAACAACTCGTGGTCGACTGGACCCGGCAGGGGCTTCGGTAGCACGGCCTTCTCCAATCGCTGCAGCAGCCACTCCGGCAATCCAATGATGGCCCTCGCGCAGTCAGAGTGAAACCAAAAAATGCTGGCGCTTCTTAGGAGCAAGGATCAGCAAAGGACAATCTGAGCTGGCAGGTTGGAGGCAACGACTTCCCCACCACGAGTGCCAGTCATAAAATTGAGGGGCTGGGCGACGGTGCCATCGGGGTCTGGCCGGGCCTGGTGCCGCAGACGGCCCTGACCTCTAACCTCGTCCCGACTGGATGCGGAAAATGCGCACGAAGAATCATGATTGGATGCCGGCGGCCCTCGGCTTGCTCCTCGTTCTGTCCGGCTGCACTTATTCCCCGGATGAGCCAAAGCCCTCGTCAAGCTCCCCCAGTCCCTTCGCTTCCCTGGAAAATCAGATCCAGTTGTTCATGAATGAGGGCGCCGTAGCCACCGTCGTACAAGTCCGCTGGCCCGAGGGCGAGTGGTCCAAGGCCTACGGCGTGCGTGACCTCGAGTCCAGGACCCCGGCTCAGCCCACGGATCGGGCCGAGGTCGCCAGCGTCACCAAAACGATGACAGCCGTGACCGTGCTGAAACTCGTGGACGACCACCTCATCGGACTCGACGATCCCGTCAACGACATCATTCCTGGGTTCACATCCGCGCTCAAACCCCCGGGCCCCGTCACCGTGAGGCAACTGCTCAGCCACACATCGGGGATCCCCGAGGTCAACGATGCCCTGCCCAAGGATGTCGACTTCCGCCCCGTGCTGTCACAGACACTCACCATGGAGCGAGGCCTGGAGCTGGCAGGCACCCTCCCCTGGACCCCGGCCAGTGTCGGGACCTTCAAGTATTCGAACACCAATTACCTTGCCCTTGGCCTCCTCGTCCAGACACTGCGGCACAAGCCCTTCGTCCAGGTCATGCAGGAGGAGGTCTTTGACCCCCTCGGCCTGAAGCACACCAGTCTTGACCATCTCGACCCTCACGAGAACGGGCTACTGCACGGTTACGTGACCCTCCGCGGAGAACGCATCGACACCACAGACAACACCTTCACTGTCGGCAACCCGGCTGGTGGCGCGGTATCGACCATGGAAGACCTGAACCTCCTCATGGCTGGCATCTTCCAGGGGCGGGCGGTCTCTCCGACCTCGCTGAAGGAGATGAAAACCAGCCCCGGCTTTGGCCCGTACGGGCTGGGCGTCTGGGAGCACGCGGACGGATGCTCGAAAGAGTCGAGACACGAGGGCCTGGGCTCGTTCGATGACTACCAGACGGTAGCCGTGAGCAGCGCAGACGGGCGATACCAGGCAGCCATGACAGTTACAGTGCCACCAATGCCCTCCGGATTTGAGGATCCGTCCACTGCGGACAAGCGTGATCTCCTCAATGGCCAAATTGAGTCGACGCTCAATGAGACCCTTGATCGGCTCTGCACTCCCGTTCAATGAAAGAATCAGCTGAACGAGGATCATCCCCCGGGTGGCGGCAGGGAGGGCATCTGGCTCGCCAACGGGCGGCGACTCTAGGGGCGGGAAGCGTACGGAGTTGGCAGCTCCGGAAGCTCGCCGCGGAAGACGGTCTGCGGGTCCAGGCCGACCGCTTCAAGGATCGCCCGGGCCAAGGCTGGCGCATGCTCGGCCCGGTACTCCACCGAGGCGCTGACGCCGTTGGCCTGATCGATCTGGATGCAGGCATCCGAGGTGTGGATGGGCTTCCACACCTTGAGGTGGTCATCCGGGATGACGGTGTCCCGGTGCCGGTGCACGAAGTAGTCCTCAGCGGCCATGGCGGTCTCCTCCTGAAAATGGGCAAGAGAGCACTATAAGCATGCCTGGGCTGTCCGGGCCAGTGGTGCCGGACACGTGGCCCGCGCCCGAACCGTGGCCGGCTCTATCCTCCTGCCCAATGGCTGAAATTGCCTCCACCGACGGTGCGTTCATCGTCGTCTTTGCCGCACCGCCGGCAGCGCCTGTATAGACGGCCGTCGTGGGCGTGCTCGACATGCCAGTCGTGCCGAATATTCAGTTTGCACATCAGGATTTGCAGCATGGTCTTCTCCGATCCGCGAATCCGGCACCATCAATGATGGCCCTTACAGGACCTAAGGAAAACGGGCGAATAGTGGCCAACCTGTGAGATGCGCAGGGGCTTGTATGCACGTCGCGTCTGGTAGGCCCTAGGATTCAGATAGCAGGACCACGTACGTGGGGTGATGGTCCCGTTCTTCCTGGAGCCAATCGGGAATCCGATGCACCCCATCCTGGTTTGAGGACAACGGATGTGGGATTTGACTGGCCTGGAGCTGACGGGCGTCTACGGCACCTGGTCCGGGCGATCGTACGAGCTGGTCAACCACGAAGCGGAGATCATGACCCTGGTGATGAGCGCTGAAGAGGCGCCAGGGCCTGACTGGGTTCACCGGGCACCCGACGCCTTCTATGGCGAGTCCATGAGATGGGAAGCTCCACGTTCCCCGAACCGAGGTCACCGACGTCCACGCCACCATCGTCCAGGGCACCATTGAGGGCTATTTCGTGGACATCCTCGCCCAGCGGCATGACCGTGCGTGGGCCGTCTCCGCCGAAAGCGCGACCGACACCTTCGCAGAGCTGCTGCGCCGGCTCGGATTGGTTCCCGCCGGTGATGCGTGGAGCGGGTGGGTGCCGGAGTCCGAGGTGTTCATCACCAGCCGGGCCAGTTACGTCCCCTGGCCTCAGCCCTGCTCCTGTCGCAGATCCTTGATCATGATCATCGCCGAGCAGAGGCAGACCAGGCCGCAGTCCGGGCACGGGTACTCGGTGAAGGAGCCCTTGGACCAGTAGCCGCGGATCCGCACGATCGGTTCGAACCCGTACCGGGCCAGGAGCCCCAGTGATGAGCTCTTCGGATCCGGGTTGATCCAGGACGCGACGCTGACGATGCTGCAGCCCGCGTCCCGGAGAAAGTCCATCCGTGCTTCGACCAGGGCGGTGCCGATGCCACGCCGGCGGGCATGAGGTGCAACGGCGGAGGCTTTCAGCTCACCGACCCGCAGGTCCGCAAAGCCTGTCTCCGGGTAGTCCGTGGTGCGGAACCTGGCAGCGAGCCTGGCCTTGGCAGCATCATCCAGGACGTGCGCGGTGGCTGCCCCGAGCAGGCGTCCGTCGGACTCGGCGCGGACCAGGATGGATTCCTCGGACCGCATGGTCCGCAGCACGTCGGCGGTGAAGCTGTCCCCGAGGGCTGTGTTCAGTAATGCGGTGGCGTCGACCGCTTCGGGACGAGATCGACTTCACGGAGGCGATGATCCGCCCCCGGATCGAGGGCCGACCTCGACAGAAGCCACCTGTTGCTGTGGGCGTCGTGGAGGTCGAGGGCACAGTCGGGCCTATCCGGACCGAGCAGGAGCAGCGAGAGTACGGAGAGCCGAACGCACGCTGTGACAAGCGGGGAGGACCCTTCGAACTGGGCTTTGAGGCGGCGCGAGGCCGTCTGTCGTACATGCAGCATCTCTACCGACACGGTGGATTCATGGGCCACCGGGAGGACCTCATGGAAGACATTGAGCTCGAGGAGCGGCACATCAAGCGGCTCGAGGCAGAGAAGCTCACTGAAGCCTTCTGGGGCAACAGAAAGGCCCGGTCTTTTTTTACGCGGACCGGGGCCTTCCGCGTTGTCAGATGCCCGGATACGTCGGCGCGGGCTCGGCTTTCATCTCCCGGGAGAGGCCCATGCCCATGACGACGAGGAGCGGGACCGCCAGGAGAACCGTGAAGAAGAGGATCGCTCCGCCGGTGAACGGGATGGCCATAAGCCCCGCGAGTAGGGCAAAGCCGGCGAAGCTGATAAGGAATCCTGGCCAATTCTTCCTTCGTCGCCTTGGATTTCATTGAGGGTGGCCGGAACCATGATCTGATCCTCATCAAAATCTGTTGGAGCGCCGAAGTATCGGACCGCGCCGGCAAAATATCTTGAGTAGCGCCCGCCTGAGGTGAAAGACCCGTCGATCGCCGCGCGCAGTGCTAGTGCCTTCTGCAGAACGTAGAGGAAACCCTGCGCCGCTTCTCCTATTTCCGGCCGAAGATGTGCGGGAAAGGCTGCGTAGTGGAGGGTGATCCGCATCAGATCATGTTCCGGGCCGAAGCCCATAATGAACTGGAAGTCCTTGGATTCTCCAAGGAAACGGAGTTGACTAAAATCCTTCCTCGTTACGGCTTGATTCGGCATGTAGATGGAGCAAGTCCGAAGGTCTCCAAGATCACGGACAACTGGACTGCCATCTTCTACGTTCTCTGCCAGCGCGTCCGCGTCTTCAAAGAAGCCGATCTTGCCTTTGCTTGTTAGGAGAAACCCATGCCAAATCTGCTGGTCCTCGCCTCGCCCGTCGAAGAGAGTAGCAGCAGCAATGTGTTGGTCTCCTGAAAAATTTGGGTCGCTTCCGTCGAAGTAGCGGAGCGCACCACGCATGATTTCTAGACTTTCGTCGTAGTCAGAATCGTTGTCGTTGTGCTCCTCACTCTCAATGCTCACTTCATCTTGAATGAAGACTTCCGTTGGTTCGTCTAACGCACCGACCGGCTGCTTCGGTTGGTCAGCGATGGAGCTATCGATCAGGTCATTGGCGATGGGCTCGTGCCAAGATCCAGCACCAAAAACCCTTTCCCATAAAAGGATTCGCTGACGGTGAGCTTCTACCCCCATTGCATAGCGCCCGAGTATTTGAAGTGCGTTATTCACCGCTGCCGTTACCTGGCTTCGTTGTAGAACGGTCGGCGGAACGCCGGATACCCGCTTGTGTTCTTTGAGGTACGCAGCTTGCGCCAAGCACAGTGCCTCAAAGTCCGCGTAGCCGGCCATCAATAGCCGCGACACCATTCCGTTGAGTGCCCCATCCATCCATCCCATTGATGAAGCATCGTCTACGCTCGCATCTGGAGTCAAAAGGCGGCCAAGCCAAATATTTCGAAGTTAAGAATCCGCGTAATTGATTCTTGAAAACGAAGGGTTTCAAGAACAGCTTGAATCGCGAATTCCGGGCTCGATCGCTCGCCTGACTGGGCGCAGCGTCCTGCCCCGGAAAATTGGGACGACGAAGAAAAAGGATGTGAAGTTTCCCGATAGGTGGCGGCGTTCTGTGATTGCTTTTTGTCGTTATGGGCCAGCCGCCAAATGACTTGCGTCGCGTCCGCAATGCCGATGCTTTACCCACCACGGCACCACGGCAGGTGAATCCAGCTTCAATTCGTCGAGTATTGCGTCGGCCGCGACGGTTGTTTCCCGATAAATCTCAACTGCATCGACCAGCGTAATGTTCGGCGGCGGGTGGAAGTCTGCCTGAGCGTCGTCGGCTTCGATAACGCCCCTGATAACGCGGTTCTCAATTTCCCGTCCAACACATGAGATGAAGTATTGGGCTTCGGTGACGGCCAGGTGGAGCAGTAGGCCCATGACATGGGTGCCTGTCGGAGTCAGGGGAGTACGCGCCTGGGCATCACTCAAGCCCTCACATTTCCACAAGATTGCTTCACGGGCATCGTTCAAATACTCACGAAGCTGTGCCCCTCTTTCACTTTAATGGATTGGCATGAACTGAACGCTACACGCTGCTGTGTGCCGTATCCCTAGGGATACGGCACTAGCGAGCAGCAGACGCAAGCTGGCCTGACTGCTTCTTACACCCGCCTCGTGACATCCCAAGACGACCTTTAGGTGGCCTGGAGCACTGCCATTCATCACCGCAGACCACCCCAATTGCAGTCAGGCTGTGGTCCAAGAATCTTTCCTGCAGCGTTACCGAAAGGTTTGTGGCCCAGCAGATATCAGAATCAAGTACTCACGACCATCAAATAAAAAGACATAAATGTGGACAGTGTCCACACCCCCTTTGGCAGGACAAACCGAGCTCATACGACTCCCGGGCGTCTTCGTGGAGCCCTCCAAGAACATGCGCCCCCAACTCGACGAAGTCATGTTGTGCCCGCAAGCCAGGACCATGAACTGGTGTTGGCCACCCCCGACCAACCCGACACAACCGGAACGAGGAACCGTAACCCAGCCACAGTAGGCGGAAGGCCCACCAGCCAGGGACTTGAACCCGCCACCCACGCACCTGAATAGGCTCCGCGGCAGCCAGGCCAAAGCCCCGCGACCTAACCCGTCAGACGACGCGACCGCAGGCTTTGTACACACGTCAAAGCAAAATCGCCCCTGACGAGGGAATACGTCGTGCCCGAGGTGGGACTCGAACTGTCTGACGTCCCTTGAAAACCCTGGGAACCCGCGAAAACATGCGGAATCCTGGCCAAACCGAAGGCTGTTTGGCTCAGTACGAGACGAAAAGTGTGGACAATGTCCACACTCCCTTCGGGGGCGCCGGAGGACTACCGGGGCACCAGATGCCTGGAAATCTCGGCGGCAGAGTCCACCAGGTCGACAGTGCCCGCGGCGACTCCGACCACGAGGTCGAAGCCCTCATCCGTGGTGAAGCCATGCCGGTAACCATTGATCCACAGCAGCAGCACCATGAGCGTCCACGCCGTCCGTCTGTTCCCATCAATGAGTGGATGGAACCGGGCGACCGACTCCAACAAGGCTGCCGCCTTCACCGCAAGTTCCGGATACGCCTCCACGCCCATGACAGTCGTAGCCGGCCTGGCCAATGCCGAGGCCAACAACCCCACATCACGGATATGGAAGCCATACCGATCAACTACCTGAACTGCATCCTCAATGCCCAGGTACGCCGTCACGCGTCCTCAAGGCGCTTCAGCAACTCAGCGTCATGACTCATCACAAAATCAAGCCCTGCGCTGATTTCACGCCGGCGCGCGTGGCGCTGCAGAACCAACTCTGCGCCCTGCAACAAAAGCGCGGACTTGGACGTGTGCTCCTCGGCAGCCAACTTCTCCAGCCGTCGATCGAGGTCTTCAGGGACACGGAGATTCATAGCCATGCCTTCATGGTACCAAAACGGTACCCGCCCTTGCCCGGGCGCGCGCCGCTAATTAGACCAGACCCACCCGAGCAGGATCGAGGTGTCTTGGAAGGCTCTGTTGTTTTCCAGGCGCTACGCTGCCGAAACCAAAAGTGTGTTTCCTTCCGACCTCGTTCCAACACCCTCAAACCGACGCCCGCTCACCTGTCTCATAACTAAGGATGAGTACCAGATTTGGGCTACGAAGTTATGAGACATAGTTACAAGAATCGCCGTTGCCCTCGCGCGTCCAACATTGTGACTCGCGGCGCTATATGGCGGCATTTTCACGACACTAAATGTCGCGCAGATGACGCTGCGAATGGGGAGCTGGACCCAAAAAGCCGGCGCGGTTTTAGGCGGTTCTCTCAAGGTCGGACGGGGATTCGTTCTCCCGCTCCTCCAACGCACCTGTCACCGATGCTGTGAGGCTGTTTGCGATGTGGGTGCGAGCGAGTTCTGCCGCGCCGGGACCGTCTCCCGCGGTGACGAGTTCAAGGATTTGGTGGTGCTGGTTCAGGTCGATGGTGCGGGGCTCGTCACCGGAAGGCAGCTCCAGGCCGATGCGCCGGTAGCGGTCGGACTTGTCCCAGAGGTCATCCAGGAGCTTGATCAGGGTTGCGTTGTGAGAAGCCGTGTAGACGGCGCGGTGGAAGTCGCGATGAGCGATGATGGCGTCTTCGCCCCACACGCGCGTGACGGGGAGTAGTTTTTCGGCGGCCGACCGGATGATGGCAATGTCAGCGTCGGTCCGGCGGTAGGCGGCCAGTTCCGTTGCGGACGGCTCCAGGGAGAGGCGTACTTCCAGCAGTTCGCGGGCTTCGGCGGCGCTCATGTCAGCCACCTTGGAGTCGCGGTGGGTGTCCATCGTGATCAGGCCCTCACTCGAGAGCCGGCGGATGGCTTCACGCAGGGGGGTGATGCTCATCTGCATGTTTTCGGCCAACTCGTATTGAGAGATGCGCGAGCCGGGGGCTAAGGCGCCGGAGAGGATCATCTGACGCAATTCGCTGTACGCCAGGCTGCCTTTGCTCGAAAAGACGTTGGTACTCATCTGCCGCTCCAAATCTGTGGGAGCGTTGCCCCCGTCCCGCTAAGTGTAGCCCTCCAATCAACATCTTATAAGAAATCTCGTCGCCGGGCTTGTGCTCCGGGTCACGGCCCGCTAGCCTCGAATCAACGTCTTATAAGATATTTGCATACCCCACCTGCCGGATACGCGGCAGTGCCATGGCGCGAGCATCCATCTTATAAGAAATAAGATCCGACCAAGAGAGATTCAAAGATGAAAATCGTTTCCGCCCACGTAGGCACCATCCCCATCAGTTCCTCCATCCGGAACGCGTTCATTGACTTCACCAAGATGGACTGCACAATCATCGCGCTCGTCTCCGATGTGTTCGTTGACGGCAAGCCGCTGGTCGGCTACGGCTTTAACTCCAACGGCCGCTACAACGCTACGGGCATCCTGCAGGACCGCATCTTGCCGCGCCTGCTGGATGCTCCTGCCAAGGACCTCATGGATGAGAAGGGCGAACTGTCACCTGAGAAGGCGTGGGACATCATGATGTCCAACGAAAAGCCCGGTGGCCACGGCGAACGGTCGGTCGCCGTCGGCGTGGCCGACATGGCGCTGCACGACCTAGCCGCAAAGATCGCCGGTGTCCCCTTGTACCGGTGGATCTCGGACCACTACGGTGACGGCAATCCGGACAAGGACGTCTTCGTCTACGCCGCCGGCGGCTACTACGCCCCCGGCAAGACCCTTGAAGACTTGCAGAACGAAATGCGCGGCTTCCTGGCCCAGGGCTACAACATCGTCAAGATGAAGATCGGCGGCGCCGACCTGGCCGAGGACCTTCGCCGCATCGAAGCCGTCATCGAAGTCCTGGACGGCGACGCGTCCCGCCTGATGGTGGACGTCAACGGTAAGTTCGACCTGGATACCGCCCTGGAATACGGAAAAGCCATCGATAAGTACGGACTGTTTTGGTACGAAGAAGTCGGCGACCCGCTGGACTACGCCCTGAACGCCACCCTCTCCGAGCACTACAGGAACCCCATCGCGACCGGTGAGAACCTGTTCTCCCTCCAGGACGCACGGAACCTGGTCCGCTACGGCGGCATGCGCCCGGACCGTGACTTCATCCAGGTCGACCCGGCGTTGAGCTACGGCCTCACCGAATACCGCCGGATCCAGGACATGCTGGCCCAGCACGGTTGGTCCTCCCGCCGCTGCATCCCGCACGGCGGACACCAGTTCTCACTGCACATCGCCGCAGCCCTCAAGCTCGGCGGCAACGAGTCCTACCCCGGCGAATTCCAGCCCACCGGTGGATTCACCGACGACGCAGTCGTCGTCAACAGCCGCGTAGCCCCCGGCGACCTGCCCGGCATTGGCCTGGAAGGCAAGGCCGAGTTCTACAAGGTCCTGCGCGGCCTGCACGAGTAAACCACCCACACCTGCCTGGTCCCGGGCAGCAGAACTGCCCGGGACCAGGCAACCACCCCTAACTTCTCTGTCTGACGTGCAAAGGAGCACCCAAGATGTCTTCCCACACTGTGCAGGACCACCAGCATTCCCCGCACCCGCCCAAGCAGTCGTCCCGGTTCGGGCGTCTGATCCGTGAACTCTGGTTCCAGGTACTCCTCGGAGGAGTCCTCGGCATCCTCGTAGGCATGTTCATCCCGCAGGTCGGCTCGCAGCTGACCCCGCTCAGCGACTGGTTCATCGCCCTGGTCAAGATGATCATCATCCCGGTCGTCTTCTGCGTCGTCACCCTCGGCGTTGCGTCCATGGACAGCCTCCGGAAAGCAGGACGAATCGGCATCAAGGCCCTCGGTTACTTCATCGTCCTCTCCCTTATCTCGATGCTCATCGGCCTGCTTGTCGCCAACATCTTCCACCCCGGCGAGGGCATGAACATCGACGTCTCCAAACTGAACGCCGACAAGATCCCCGGCGCCGGCAAGAGCTTTGACGGCATCGAGTTCGTCAACAGCCTGATCCCCACGTCATTCTTCGGCGCCCTCACCAGCAGCGCCATCCCGGCCGCCCTCCTGGTCTCCATTGTCTTCGGCGCAGCACTGAACCTCTCGGGCGAATCCGGTGTCCTGCTCACCGGCGGCATCCGCGCCCTGTCCACCGTCGTGTTTCGGATCGTTGGCTGGCTCATGCGCCTGGCACCCATCGGAACCTTCGGCGCCCTCGCCGCTACGGTGGCCAAGTACGGGGCCACCAGCCTTCAGCAGCTCGGCTTCCTGATCCTGCTCTTCACCGCCACGTGCATCGTGTACGTCCTCGTCGTCTTGGGCATCATCGCCCGGACCTGCGGCCTGAACATCTTCACCGTCATGCGCTACTTCAAAGACGAGCTCCTGATCGCCCTGGCAACATGCTCCAGCGAGGCCGTGCTCCCGCAGGTGATGAAGAAGCTCGAAAACATGGGCGTCGGCAAGCCGACCGTCGGCATCGTCATCCCGTCCGCGTTCTCTTTCAATCTCGACGGATCCGCGATCTACCTGACCATGGCGTCCGTCTTCCTGGCCCAAGCCGTCGGGATCCACCTCTCCTGGGAACAGCAGCTGGCCATGGTCGGCATCATGATGATCTCCAGCAAGGGAACAGCCGGCGTCGCCGGCGGTGCCTTCATTGTGCTCGCCGGCTCCCTGGGAGCCGTCAGTGCGATCCCCACCGCCGCCCTCGCCCTCATCGTCGGCGTTGACCGCCTCCTGAACGAAGGCCGCGTCTTCATCAACGTCATCGGCAACGTGCTGGCAACAGTCGTCGTCGGCAAATGGGAGAAAGACTTCGACCTGGCACAGGCCCGCAACGTGATACACGCATCGGGTCGAAAGAAGAACGAACTCCCGGCAAGGACGGCCGACCACGTCGAGACCGAGACGGTCGACGCCCACTAAACCCTGTCAGGGCCGCCTCTCTCCCGGGGCGGCCCTGACCCGTGTGCACTTCACCCAGCACCAGCCCACCGCTATACCGACGAGGAACACCACACCATGGCCCGGCGCATACTCATCACTACCGACTACCTGCACGCCGGAGATGCCGTCGATCACCTCCTGCGCGACCGTGGCTTGGAACCCGTCTACGCACCGTCCAGAGGCTCACGGTCCCTTGAGGAACGTCGCTCACTGTTCGACGGCATCTCCGGAGCCATCCTCGCCAGTGAACCCGTTACCGCCGACATGCTCGCTGATGCGTCCTCCCTCAAAGTCATCGCCCGCAGTGGCGTCGGCTTCGACTCCATCGACATCCAGGCCGCTTCCGCCGGCGGAATCAAGGTCTGCAACGCCCCCGGAACAAACCACCACTCCGTCGCCGAACTGACCATCGGGCTGATTATCATGACCGCACGCCGCCTCCTGGAGGTCACCACCGCCGTTCGCGAGGGCGGCTGGCCGCGTGAAGCCGGCCACGAACTGCGCGGCTCCACCCTCGGCATCATCGGCTACGGCCCCAGCGGACGCGCCACCGCGACGCTGGGCGCTGCCCTCGGCATGAATATCCTCGTCAGCACCGCCCACCCAGACCCCCGGAACTCTGCGGCCCGGTTTACCGACCTCGACACGGTCATTCAGGAATCCGACTACCTCTCCCTGCACACCCGCGGAGGCCGCGCCACCGGACAGCTCATCAGTGCATCCCGGCTGCAAGCAATGAAACCCACGGCCGTGCTCATCAACACCGCGCGGGGCTCACTCGTAGATGAAGACGCACTGGCCAAAGCACTGTCCGACGGCACCATCGCCGCAGCTGCCTTGGACGTTCTCGAAAGCGAGCCCCTCCCCGACGACAGTTCCCTCCGGGGCCTGGACAACGTGCTCATCACCTCCCACCTCGCCGGACAAACCGTTGAAGCCCGTGCCCGGGCCGGACTCGCAGCCGCACACGCCGTCATCGACGTCCTCGAACACCGCCAACCGGCACACCAGGTCAACCACTAACCCCCATCGAGCAAATAGTAAGAAGGATCCTTGAATGTCGACATCCCACCGCATCGCAGTCATTCCAGGCGACGGAATCGGCACCGAGGTCGTACCGGAAGGGCTGCGCGTCCTGAACGCCGCAGCCTCAGCCTTCGACCTCAACCTCCAATACGAACACTTCGACTATGCCTCCGCCGACTACTACACCCGGCACGGCAAGATGCTCCCCGACGGGTGGTTTGAGGAACTAAACCAGTTCGATTCCATCTTCTTCGGCGCCGTCGGCTGGCCCGACGTCGTCCCCGACCACATCTCCTTGTGGGGCAGCCTCCTGCAATTCCGTCGCCACTTCGACCAGTACGTCAGCCTCCGCCCGGTCAAACTCCTGCGCGGCGTGCCCAGCCCCCTGGCCGGCCGCGCCCCGGGCGACGTCGACTTTTACGTCGTTCGGGAAAACACCGAAGGCGAATACTCCAGCATCGGCGGAAAGATCTTCGAAGGCACCGACCGCGAAACCGTAGTCCAGGAAACCGTCATGACCCGCACCGGCGTGGACCGCATCCTCAAATACGCCTTCGACCTCGCCCAAAGCCGGCCAAAGAAGCACCTCACCTCCGCCACCAAAAGCAACGGCATCGCCATCACCATGCCCTACTGGGACGAACGTGTGCAGGAAATGGCCAAAGGCTTCTCCGATCTGAAGGTGGACAAGTACCACATCGACATCCTGGCCGCTAACTTCGTCATGCACCCTGACTGGTTCGACGTCGTGGTCGCCAGCAACCTCTTCGGCGACATCCTCTCCGACCTCGGACCGGCCTGCACAGGGACCATCGGCATCGCCCCCAGCGGAAACATCAACCCCGAACGCAAATTCCCCAGCCTCTTCGAACCCGTCCACGGCTCCGCGCCGGACATCGCCGGCAAGGGCATCGCCAACCCCATCGGCCAAATCTGGTGCGCCGCAATGATGCTGGACCACCTGGGAGAACCCGAAGCCGCGGCCGCCATCACCACCGCCATGGAAACCGTCCTTGCCCGCGGACCCGAAGCCCTCACACCCGACATGGGCGGAAAAGCCACCACCAAGGAACTGGGTAAAGCAGTGGCCGCAGCCCTGACCGCATCATGACCCCCTCGACCGGCCCCAGCAACGGGCGCACACCCGCCTTCGAAGAGCGGATCATGCTCCGCCAGCACCTCCACTGGCGACGGCTCATCGGAGCGACCGTCCAGATCCGCCAGCACGGCCAACTCATCCGCACCGGAACCGTGGATGACGCTATGGCAGACTCCACAGCGCTCTGGATCGCAGGCGACGCGGCCCAACCGCGCACCATGTACGAAGCTGCGCACGGGATCGAGGTGTGGGCCCCACCCGGAAGAAGCCGAAGACGGGATCTGCTACCGGATGACATCAACAGCACCATCACATAACTGACCCAGTACGGAGACCCATGACGCAGCGCACCTACATGCCCCGAAGCACCGAAGACACCTCCTACTCCACCCCAGTGCTCAGCAGTGTGCTCCCGGGCTTCATCCCGGAACGCAATATTCCCGCAGAGATCGCCCGTTCCTGGCTGTTGGTCAATGCCATGAAGCCTGAGCTGTTCGACCAGTCGGCAGTGTCCCGGGCCGATTCGATCATCCTGGATATTGAGGATGCGGTGGACCCGTCGCAGAAGGACCAGGCCCGCGGCAACGTGATCGACTGGCTGACCGCCGGCGGCCAGGCCTGGGTCCGGATCAATGACGCCACCAGCCCGTTCTGGGCCGATGACCTCGCGGGCCTGCGCGGCACCCCGGGCCTGCTCGGTGTCATGCTCGCCAAGACCGAATCGGCTGACCAGGTGACCGAGAGCTTCCACCGCATGGACGGCAAGACCCCCGTGATCCCGTTGGTGGAATCCGCGGTCGGCATAGAGGAAGCCAACAACATTGCCAAGGCGCAGGGTGCGTTCCGGCTGGCGTTCGGGTCCGGTGACTTCCGCCGCGATACCGGCATGGCCGCCACCCCGGAAGCGATGGCCTACCCGCGCGCCAAGCTGGTCGTCGCCAGCCGGGTGGGCAACTTGCCGGGCCCCATTGACGGCCCCACCGTCGGCACCAACCACCCCATCCTGCGCGAGCAGACCGGCATCACCGTGATGATGGGCATGACCGGCAAGCTGTGCCTGGCCATTGACCAGACCCCGGTGATCAACGAGGTCATCAGCCCCACCCCGTCCGACGTCGCGTGGGCCACCGACTTCATGAACGACTTCGAGGCCAACGGCCGCGTGATCCGTGACGGCTCCGACCTGCCCCGACTGGGCCGCGCCGAGAAGATCATGAAGCTCGCCGTAGCCTTCGGGGTCCAGCCCGCACATTAACGCCCGCGCCGCCGCCCGCGTGGGCGGCCAAGGCGCACAACAACGCCCTTCGCACGTCCGCCCACTGCCGTATCAGCAACCAAGATCTGAAGAGAGAACGAATGGCCTACGCAAACTACCGATACAGGGGTCACAACTACCTTGGCGAAGTTCACGGCGAATACCTCATCCCGCTGGCCGGGCTCACAGACATCGGACCGGAAACATCCGCCGATCTCCTTGCCAGTGCCGCCCGCCTGAGGGAATTACGGGTTCCTCTATCCGAAGTCACCCTGCGCGCGGCGTCACCAAACGCCGGCAAGATCCTCTGCGTGGGCCTGAACTACAAAGACCATGCCGACGACACCAGCACGGCCACCTTTCCCGTCCTCTTCCCCAAGTACACAACCACCCTCATAGGACCTGCCGACGACATCATCCTTCCCCCGGAGTCCACTCAGGTCGACTTCGAGGGCGAACTCGCCGTCATCATCGGCAAGACAGGCCGCCGCATCGTCGAACAGAACGCAATGGACCACATCCTTGGCTACTGCGTCTCCAACGACATCACCATGCGCGACTTCCAAAACAAGTCCCACCAATGGCTGCAGGGCAAGATCTGGGACAACACCACCCCGCTCGGCCCGCACATCGTCACACCCGCAGAATCCGACATCAGCAAGGTCGGCATCAGCACCACCCTGAACGGGGAAGTCGTCCAAAAATCGGATCTCTCCCACCTGATCTTCAGCATCCCCACACTCATCGCCACCATCTCCGAATTCACCACCCTGGAACCAGGGGACGTCATCCTCACCGGCACACCAGCCGGAGTCGGATACCGCCGTGACCCCCAACTGTTCCTCAAAGACGGCGACTCCGTCACCGTGACAATCGAAGGGGTCGGCAGCATCACAAACACCGTCAGGGCAGAAACCACCTGACGCATACCCTGTGGAATTTGCCGATAAGTGCGGCGTTCTATGTTTAGCCGGTGTCGATAGTTCTTTCTGACGAAGATGCCGGGGCAGAGCTGACGCACGGACGTTAGGTGCCCCGCGCTTCCTAGATATTCGTCGGCCGGCACCATAAGGCCACACTTACAAAGCAGACATAGGTGTGGACACTGTCAACACCCAATTTGGCAGGACAAACCTCGGGGCACGACTCTCGCACGCACGCCCTAAGACCGACTCCCAGGGACGCCCTATAGCGAGATCGCCGAAGTCATGTCGTCCCCGCTCCCCTGAGCCATGAATGAGTGTTGGACAACCACGCCCAACCAGACAGCACCCGAACGAGGAACCATATAACCCACTTCAGCAGGCGGAAGGACCACCAGCCAGCGTCCCGAGCCCGCCACCCACACACCTGAATAGGCCATCGCGGCGGCCAGGCGACAGCCCGCGACCCAACCCGTCAGACGACGCGACCGCAAGCTTTGTCAACACGTCAAAGCAAAATCGCCTCTGACGAGGGAATACGTCGTGCCCGAGGTGGGACTCGAACCCACACACCTTTCGATACCGCATTTTGAGTGCGGCGCGTCTGCCAATTCCGCCACTCGGGCGCGGAATACATGGAGCGAAACGCTACGCCCACAGCTGACTGTGAGCAACGCGATCGCTTCACGTACGCGGAATTACTCTACATGCAGATAGGCTGAATTCCAGAATCGCGCCGTCGTCGCCGCAAACAAACCCTGCAAGCCAAGTACAGCCGCGGTGGCACCTAAGATAGTGATGTCCCGCCGTACCTTTTCAAGGAGATCCCGTGACTGAACAGACGGAGTCCAAGCCCACGTCCCAGCCGGCGCGCCGCGTCATTGTGGCAGAGGATGAAACACTCATCCGCCTCGACATCATCGAGATCCTGCGCGGCGAAGGCTATGACGTTGTGGGCGAGGCGGACAACGGCGAGAAGGCCGTCCAGCTCGCCGAGGAACTGAAGCCGGACCTGGTCCTCATGGACGTCAAGATGCCCGTCATGGACGGCATTTCTGCGGCCGAGAAGATCGTCAAGGCACGCATCGCCCCTGTGGTGCTGCTGACCGCCTTCAGCCAGAAGGAACTGGTGGAGCGTGCCCGGGACGCCGGCGCCATGGCCTATGTGGTGAAGCCGTTCACGCCCGCAGACCTCATCCCGGCCCTGGAGATCGCCCTCTCCCGCCACGAGGAAATCAAGGCCCTCGAGAGCGAGGTTTCCGACCTCCAGGAACAGTTCGCCACTCGAAAGCTCGTGGAACGCGCCAAGAGCCTGCTGACCACGAAAATGGGCCTGACGGAGCCGGAGGCCTTCCGCTGGATCCAGAAGACCTCCATGGACCGCCGCCTCAGCATGCGTGAGGTCGCCGAAACCATCATCAACCAGGTCAACTAGCGCTCCGGCAAGGCCCAGAGAATTACGACGACGGCCCGGCCCCCACGCGTAAAGTCCCCTAACGCACAGCACCAAAGCAAAGGACCCCTGCCAACCGGCAGGGGTCCTTTGCTTTGTCCGAAGACTAGGCCTAGGCCTTCTTCTTCTTTTCCGGCCAGGGGCCGAGCTTTTCCTTGTTGCTGCTGACTTCACCGGCGCGGGTGGAGTCGGCCAGGTCGCCTACCTTGTGCACCTTCAGCGAGTTGGTGGAACCGGCCTTTCCGGGAGGGGACCCGGCAGCAATGACCACCAGGTCACCGTCCTGCACCAGGCCCATTTCCTCGAGGCTGCGGTCCACCTGCGCGGTCATGGCGTCCGTGTGGTCCACCATCTGCACCAGTACCGGCTGGATGCCCCAGGTGAGCGCCATCTGGTTCCAGACCTGCTCCACCGGGGTGAACGCGAAGACCGGCTTAATGGGCCGCAGGCGGGACAGGCGCCGGGCGGAATCGCCGGACTGGGTGAACGCACAGATGTACTTGGCGTCCAGCTGGTCGGCGATTTCGACGGCGGCACGGGTGATGGCGCCGCCACGGGTCTTGGGCTTGGTCCCCAGCGGGGGGACGCGCTCCAGGCCGTGGACCTCGGTGGATTCGATGATCCGGGCCATGGTCTTGACCGTTTCGATCGGGTACTTGCCCACGCTGGTCTCACCGGACAGCATGACGGCGTCGGCACCGTCGAGGACGGCGTTGGCGCAGTCGGAGGCCTCGGCACGGGTCGGGCGCGGGTTGTCGATCATGGACTCGAGCACCTGGGTGGCCACGATGACCGGCTTCGCCCAGCGCCGGGCGAGCTCGATGGCGCGCTTCTGCACGATCGGCACTTCCTCCAGGGGAAGCTCCACGCCGAGGTCGCCACGGGCCACCATGATCGCGTCGAACGCGTCGATGATCTCCGGCAGCTGCTCGACAGCCTGCGGCTTCTCGATCTTGGCGATGACCGGCACGCGGCGGCCTTCCTCATCCATGATCTCGTGCACGCGGGTGATGTCGGACGCATCCCGGACGAAGGACAGGGCCACCAGGTCCACGCCGCGGCGCATCGCCCAGCGGAGGTCGTCCTCATCCTTTTCGCTCAATGCGGGAACGTTGACTGCCACGCCGGGCAGGTTGATTCCCTTGTTGTTGGACACCATGCCGCCGACGGTCACCTCTGCAACCACCTTGACCTCGTCGACCTCAATGGCGCGCAGGGCCACCTTGCCGTCGTCGATCAGCAGAGCGTCCCCCACCTTGACGTCCTCGGTGAGGCTCTTCAGGGTGGTGGAGCAGATCTCCTGGGTGCCGGGGACGTCCTCGGTGGTGATGGTGAAGATGTCACCTACCGCGAGTGCGTGCGGGCCGTCCACGAAACGGCCCAGGCGGATCTTGGGGCCCTGCAGGTCGGCCATGATGGCCACGGCCTTGCCCAGGTCCGCTGCCGCCTTGCGGACGTTTTCGTAGGTGTTGTCGTGCACGGTGTAATCGCCGTGGCTCATGTTCATGCGGGCGACGTCAACGCCGGCCTCCAGCACAGCCAGGGTGTTCTCGTAGCTGGCAATTGCCGGGCCAAACGTAGCCACAATTTTTGCGCGTCTCATATACCTACCCTATTGGTCTCTTGCATTGGTTAAGTTGTCGGCGAGGTGAACCCTCGATGCACCCCTAGAGGACGGCGATGGCGCGGTCCGTCGGCGCGACGGGAGCGGGAAGGATGGTGCTTCCCATCAGGTACTTGTCCACGGCTGCTGCGGCGGCGCGGCCCTCGGCGATGGCCCACACGATCAGGGACTGCCCGCGGCCGGCGTCACCGGCAACGAAGACACCGTCGGTGTTGGTCATGTAGTAGCCGTCGCGGGCCACGTTGCCGCGGCCGTCGAAGTCCGCGTGCACCTGTTCGGTGATGCCGGCCGGTTCGGCTCCGGTGAACCCCAGGGACAGGAACACCAGGTCTGCGGGGATGACCCGTTCGGTGCCCGCCTTGGGGAGTCGCTTGCCGTCGACGAATTCGGTTTCGGCCACCTTGACGCCGGTGAGCTTGCCGTTCTCGCCAACGAATTCCACGGTGGACGCGAGGTACGTGCGTTCGCCGCCTTCCTCGTGGGCGCTGGCCACTTCGAAGAGGTTGGGGAACGTGGGCCACGGCTGGTGGCTGGCACGTTCGGCCGGCGGCTGCTTGCCGATCGCCAGCGTAGTGACGGACGCTGCGCCGTGCCGGTGGGCGGTGCCGAGGCAGTCGGCCCCGGTGTCACCGCCGCCGAGGATCACCACGTGCTTGCCGTTGGCGTGGATCTGGTTTTCGATGGCTTCCCCGGCCACCACGCGGTTCGCGGGTACCAGGTAGTCCATGGCGAAGTGCACGCCTTCCAGGTCCCGGCCCGGGATGGGCAGGTCCCGCGGGACGGTGGCGCCGGTGCACACCACGACGGCGTCGTAGCGCCTGCGCAGCTGCTCCCACGTCACGTCGGTCCCCACGGCCACTCCGGTCCGGAAGCGGGTGCCTTCGGCCTTCATCTGCTCGACGCGGCGGTCCACCTGCTCTTTTTCCATCTTGAAGTCGGGGATGCCGTAGCGCAGCAGGCCGCCGATCTTGTCGTCCCGTTCGTAGACAGCCACGGTGTGGCCCACGCGGGTCAGCTGCTGGGCGACGGCCAGGCCCGCCGGCCCGGAACCCACCACAGCGACGGTCTTGCCGGTCAGGCGCGTCGGCGGCAGCGGGTTGACCCAGCCGTTCTCGAACGCCTCGTCGATGATGGAAACTTCGACCTGCTTGATGGTGACGGCGGGCTGGTTGATCCCCAGCACGCAGGAGGCTTCGCAGGGGGCGGGGCACAGCCGGCCGGTGAACTCGGGGAAGTTGTTGGTGGCGTGCAGCCGCTCAATCGCTTCCTCGCCCTTGTCCCGCCACATGAGGTCGTTCCACTCGGGAATGAGGTTCCCCAGGGGGCAGCCCTGGTGGCAGAACGGAACGCCGCAGTCCATGCAGCGGCCGGCCTGCGCCTTCAGGACGCCTTTCTCCTGCGCTTCGTAGACTTCTTTCCAGTCCATGATGCGCACGGGAACGGGACGGCGCGGCTGGGTTTCACGCTGGCGTACTTTCAGAAATCCGCGTGGATCAGCCACCGGTCACCTCCAGGATTCGAGACCATACTTCTTCGCCGTCGGGGTCAAGGCCCTCTTCGATGGCGTCAAGACGGGTTTGCAGCACGGCCGCGTAGTCGCGCGGCAGCACCTTGGTAATGCGGGCAGCGGTGTCGTCAAAGTTTTCGAGGAGCCGCGCCGCCAGCTGGGATTCGGTTTCTTCGATGTGCTTCACCAGCAGTCCATGGACAATGTCGCGGTCCTCGGCGTCGAGCTCGCGCAGCTGCAGCTCGCCGGACTCGAGGGCCTGCTTGTTGACGCGGGTGGTCCGCAGGTCCAGCACGTAGGCTGTGCCGCCGGACATGCCGGCGCCGAAGTTGCGCCCGGTGCGTCCCAGGATCAGCGTCTGGCCGCCGGTCATGTACTCGCAGCCGTGGTCCCCGATGCCTTCGACGACGGCCGTGGCACCGGAGTTGCGGACCAGGAAGCGTTCGCCCACCTGGCCGCGCAGGAACATCTCGCCGCTGGTGGCGCCGTAGCCGATGACGTTGCCGGCGATGACGTTGGTCTCCGCCTTGAAGACGTTGGTACGGTCCGGCCGGACGATGATCCGGCCACCGGACAGCCCCTTGCCCACGTAGTCGTTCGAGTCGCCGAACAGCCGCAGGGTGATGCCCGCCGGCAGGAAGGCGCCGAGCGACTGGCCGGCAGTGCCGTTCAGCGTGATGTCGATCGTGTCCGTGGCCAGCACATCGGTGCCGTAGGTCTTGGTGACGACGTGGCCCAGCATGGTGCCCACGGAACGGTCGGTATTGATGACGTCCACGTTGATCTTCACGGGGCTGCGGTCCGTCAGCGCCTCGGTGGCCATGGTGATCAACCGCTGGTCGAAGTGCTTGTCCAGCTCGTGGTTCTGGCCGGTCATGTTCCGCAGCGGCGCGTCGTCGTCGAACTCCAGCCCGTGCAGGATCGGGTCCAGGTCCAGGCCGTCGGCCTTCCAGTGGTTGACCGCGTCGCGGGCATCCAGGACCTCGGCGTGGCCGATGGCCTCTTCGAGGCTCCGGAAGCCAAGCTCGGCAAGGATTTCACGGACTTCCTCAGCCAGGAACTCGAAGAAGTTGACCACGAACTCCGGCTTGCCGCTGAAGCGGGCACGAAGCTCAGGGTTCTGGGTGGCAACGCCCACCGGGCAGGTGTCCAGGTGGCAGACGCGCATCATGATGCAGCCTTCCACCACGAGCGGGGCGGTGGCGAAGCCGAATTCCTCGCCGCCCAGCAGGGCGGCAATGACGACGTCACGGCCGGTCTTGAGCTGGCCGTCGACCTGGACCACCACGCGGTCGCGCAGGCCGTTGAGCATCAGCGTCTGCTGGGTCTCGGCCAGGCCAAGTTCCCAGGGGACACCGGCGTGCTTGAGCGAGTTCAGCGGCGAGGCGCCGGTTCCGCCGTCGTGCCCGGAAACCAGGACGACGTCGGCCTTGGCCTTGGTCACGCCGGAGGCCACGGTGCCGATCCCCACTTCGGACACGAGCTTCACGTGCACCCGTGCGGACGGGTTGGCGCGCTTGGCATCGTAGATCAGCTGCGCCAGGTCCTCGATCGAGTAGATGTCGTGGTGCGGGGGCGGGGAAATGAGTCCGACGCCGGGAGTCGAGTGGCGGGTCCGGGCCACCCACGGGTAGACCTTCTGCGCCATCAACTGGCCGCCTTCGCCGGGCTTGGCGCCCTGGGCCATCTTGATCTGGATGTCGTCGGCGTTGGTCAGGTAGAGGCTGGTGACGCCGAAACGGCCGGAGGCGATCTGCTTGACCGCGGAGCGGCGCTTGGGGTCCAGCAGGCGGTCCACGTCCTCGCCGCCTTCACCGGTGTTGGACTTGCCGCCCAGCTGGTTCATGGCGATAGCCAGCGTCTCGTGGGCTTCCTGGGAGATGGAGCCGTAGCTCATGGCTCCGGTGGAGAACCGCTTGACGATGCTGGAGACCGGTTCCACTTCTTCGAGCGGAACGGAGGGGCGCTCGTTCTTGAACTTGAGCAGCCCGCGCAGGGTCATCAGGTTGGTGGACTGGTCGTCAACGCCCTTGGTGTAGGCCTTGAAGATGTCGTACCGGCGCTCACGCGTGGCGTGCTGCAGCCGGAAGACGGTCTCCGGGTTGAACAGGTGCGGTTCGCCGTCGCGGCGCCACTGGTACTCGCCACCGCCCAGCAGGGGCCGGTGCGGCTGTTCGATGCCGCCTTCCGGGTATGCCATCTGGTGGCGTGCGGAAACTTCGGCAGCGATAACGTCCAGGCCAACGCCGCCGAGCTGGGAGTGCGTGCCGGCGAAGAATTCGTCCACCAGTTCCTGGCCCAGGCCCAGTGCCTCGAACGTCTGGGCGCCGGTGTAGGACGCAACAGTGGAGATGCCCATCTTGGACATGATCTTCAGGACGCCCTTGCCGAGGCCCTTGATCAGGTTGTAAACGCCGTCCTGCGGGGTAACCCCGGTGACATCGCCTGCGGCAATGAGCTGTTCCACGGATTCCATGGCCAGGTAGGGGTTGACGGCGGACGCGCCGTAGCCGATCAGGACGGCCACGTGGTGCGTCTCGCGGACGTCGCCGGCCTCCACCACCAGGGCGGTCTTGGTGCGGTTGGCGCTGCGCAGCAGGTGGTGGTGCACGGCGCTGACCAGCAGCAGGGACGGGATCGGGGCCCACTGGGCGTTCGAGTCACGGTCGGAGAGCACGATGTACTGGACTCCGCGGTTGATGGCGCCGGAAACCTGCTCGCAGATCTCGGTCAGCCGGGCGCGCAGTGCGTTCTCGCCACCCTCCGGGCGGTACAGGCCGCGGACCTTCATGGCCACGCGGTTGCCGTCGGCGTCCTCGATGTTGGCGATCTTGGCGAGCTGGTCGTTGTTGATCACCGGGAACGGCAGCTGGACCTGCGGCTGGCGCACCTGCTTGGTGTCCAGCAGGTTGCCGTTGGGGCCGATGGCGCACGTCAGGGAGGTGACCAGTTCCTCGCGGATGGCGTCCAGCGGCGGGTTGGTCACCTGCGCGAAGGACTGCACGAAGTAGTCGAAGAGCAGGCGGGGGCGCTTGGACAGGACCGCAACGGGGGTGTCGGAGCCCATGGCGCCGAGGGGTTCGGCGCCGGTGCGGGCCATCGGGCCGAGCAGGATCTTCAGTTCCTCGGTGGTGTACCCGAAGGTGCGCTGGCGGATGTTCACGGACGCGGCCGTGTGCACCACGTGCTCGCGCTCTGGCAGGTCGTTGAGGTCGATCAGGTTGTCCTTGACCCACTCGGCCCACGGGTTGGCCGCGGCGACTTCGGCCTTGACCTCTTCGTCGTCGATGATGCGGCCGGCCTCGGTGTCCACCAGGAACATCTTGCCCGGGGAGACGCGGCCCTTCTTGACCACCTTGGAGGGCTCGACGTCGATCACGCCCACCTCGGAGGCGAAGACGATCAGGCCGTCTTCGGTGATCCAGAACCGGCCGGGGCGCAGGCCGTTGCGGTCAAGGGTGGCACCCACCAGGTTACCGTCGGTGAAGGAGACGGCGGCAGGGCCGTCCCACGGTTCCATCAGCAGTGAGTGGTACTCGTAGAACGCGCGCCGTGCCGGATCCATGGTGGCGTGGTTTTCCCACGCCTCGGGGATCATCATCATGATCGAGTGCGTGATGGGGCGGCCGGAGAGCCAGAGCAGCTCGGCGACCTCGTCGAAGGACGCCGAGTCCGATGCACCCGGGGTGCAGATGGGGTACAGCTCTTCGGGAGAGTCGCCCAGCAGAGGGTTGGCCAACTGTGACTGGCGGGCACGCATCCAGTTCCGGTTGCCCTTGACGGTGTTGATCTCACCGTTGTGGGCGATGGTCCGGAACGGCTGCGCCAGGGGCCAGGACGGAAAGGTGTTGGTGGAGAAGCGTGAGTGGACGATTGCCAGCTTGGTCTTGAACCGCTTGTCCGAGAGGTCCGGGTAGAACGGCTCCAGCTGCGCGGTGGTCAGCATGCCCTTGTAGACGATGGTCCGGGAGGACAGCGAGGGGAAGTAGACGCCGAACTTGTTCTGGGCGCGCTTGCGGATCCGCCAGGCGCGGGAGTCCAGTTCGTTGCGGTCCAGTTCCTCACCATTGGCCGAGGCCAGGAAGGGCTGGGAGAAGTAGGGCATGCAGGCGCGGGCCATGGCGCCCACGAGGTCGGCGACAACAGGTACCTCACGCCAGCCGAGGACCTTCAGGCCTTCGTCGGCGGCGAGGCCCTCGATGCCGGCCTTGGCTGCGTTGGCCTCACGCTGCTCGGCAGGCAGGAATGCCGTGCCCGCCACGTACTGGCCGGGGGCAGGCAACTCGAACTCGGTCACCGCCCGGAAGAACTCGTCGGGGATCTGCATGAGCAGGCCCGCGCCGTCGCCCGTGCCCTCGTCGGCACCCACGGCACCGCGGTGTTCAAGGTTGCGCAGGGCCGTCAGGGCGGCATCGACGATGTCATATCCGGGCTCGCCGCGCAGGGTCGCGATGATGGCGAGGCCGCACGCGTCCTTTTCCTGCTCCGGGTTGTAGAGCCCGGCAGCTTCCGGCATGGCGGCGAAGCGCTTGAACGGCGACAGTGCAGTCTCAGGCTGGTCCGGTTCGGACCAGCTGGGAGTGTTAAGAGTTTGGGTCATGGGAGACGTCCTTCCTCCTGATCGTGCGTATGGAAGGGACACCGTTGGCCCCACTCGTCGGCGCCGTTGCAAGGGCACAACAAAGTGTTGATTACTGGAAATTGTAGGTCAGCGCAGCCTGCTGAACTAACGGTTACGCAGGCACCTGCCCGGGGCTTCATCCGTCAGCATCTCTTTGCTGCCAGGAGTGGCCCCATGCCACGACATTGTGGTTTCGGGCCCTTCGAGCGGTGGCTCTGCTGCCCTGCCTGGCCGGCTTCCTATTTACCGGCGCCGGCCTCCGATGCGGGTCCTGTGGCTGTGCTGCCGGATGTTCCGGAAGCCGTGGCATCCGTGCCAGGCTTGGAGCCTGCCGGAGCCGCCGCGGGTTCTTCCGTGGAATCGGAAGCATGCCGGGAACCGCTTTGGTTATCAGGGAGATTACCACGCGAATCACTATCTGAGACAACAGTGTCCGGATCACGGACTTCCTGCGCGTCCTCGGCGGCTGCCCCGGGCAGGGCTGCTTCGGCGGCGGCTGCTTCGGCCGGTTCACGGCCGGGCAGGTAAACGGTGTCCGGCTCCGGCCGGCCCTTGAGTCCCAGCAGGAGGAAAGCAAGCAGGGCGGCCAGGAACACGAAGATGCTGGTCCACACGTTGAGCCTGGTGGTGATGCCGAGGATGTTGATCTGTTCGGCGTCGTCGATGCGCAGCAGTTCGATCCAGACACGGCCCAGGGTGTAGTACATGGCGTAGAGCCAGAAGAGCCTGCTCCGGCGGAAGTGGAAGCGCCGGTCCAGGGCGAGCAGGATGAGTACCCCTGCCACATTCCAGAGCGATTCGTAGAGGAAGGTCGGGTGGAACAGGGTATCCGCCGGCAGGCCGGCCGGGAAGTTCGGGTTGTTGGCGTCGATCTGCAGCCCCCACGGCAGCGTGGTGGGGCCGCCGAACAGTTCCTGGTTGAAGTAGTTGCCCCAGCGTCCCAGGGCCTGGGCCAGGAGCAGGCCGGGTGCGGCGGCGTCGACGAAGGCGCTGAGCTTTACGCCGCTGCGGCGGCAACCGATCCAGGCACCGACGGCTCCCAGGACGACGGCGCCCCAGATTCCGAGGCCGCCGCGCTGGATCTGCGGAATCAGCGAGAGGTCGCCGGTGCCATCGAAGCCGGGGCCGAAGTAGGCATCGGGGGACGACACCACGTGGTAGAGGCGCCCGCCAATGATGCCGAAGGGAATGGCCCAGATGACGATGTCCCAGACGCTGCCTTCGGGGGCCCCGCGCTTGGCCCAGCGGACGGAGGTCAGCCACAGGCCAACCACGATGCCGGCCAGGATGCACAGCGCGTAGGCGTGGATCCGCAGGCTGCCCCACGGCAGGGGGATGTCGAACCCGGACCAGCTGGGGCTGGGGATGCTGCCCGGCACCAGTGCGGGTGCCAGGGCGGCTGCCTGGATCAGTGCCTGCATGGGTTATGCCCCGTCCGTGGTGTGGCCCGCTTCCGGCGCCAGGCCGGTACTGAGGTCCTTGGTGAGGGCCGCGACGGCGTCCACTCCCCCGTCGCGGAGGGCCGCAACCAGGGCGGTGCCCACAATGACGCCTTCGGCGTAGGCGGCGATCTCGCGGACCTGGTCCGCGGTGGATACTCCGAGGCCTACGCAGACGCGCTCCGCTCCGGCGTCGTGCGCGGCGGCAACCACGTCCTTGGCGGCAGTGCTGACGGACGTGCGGGCACCGGTGACGCCCATGATGGAAACGGCGTAGACGAACCCGCGGCTTGCATCCACGGTGCGCTGCATGCGCTCTGCGGTGGACGACGGGGCAACCAGGAACACCCGGTCAAGGCCGTACTTGTCCGACGCAGCCATCCACTCGTCAGCCTCGTCGGGGATCAGGTCCGGCGTAATGAGCCCGGCTCCCCCGGCCTCGGCAAGGCGGCGGGAGAATTCGTCGACGCCCATGCGGACCACGGGGTTCCAGTAGGTCATGACCAGGACAGCGGCGTCGGTCTTGCTGGTGATACCGGCGACCACGTCGAAGACCTGCTTGACGTGGAAGCCGTTGGCCAGCGCCTCGGTGGTGGCAGCCTGGATGACCTGGCCGTCCATGACGGGGTCGGAATAGGGGATGCCGACCTCGATCAGGTCCGCACCGTTCTCCGCCAGGGCGATGCCGGCGGCGATGGTGTCCTCGACGCTGGGGTAACCGGCGGGGAGGTACCCGATCAGTGCCGAGCGGCCCTGGGCGCGGGCCCGGTCAATGGCGGCTGCCGACTTGCTGGTCATCTCTGCGCTGTTCACAGCTGCTCCCCCTCTTTGCCGATTTCCGATTCGGCGGAATCCTTGTCAAGCAGGTCAAACCACTCGGCGGCGGTGGCCACGTCCTTGTCGCCCCGGCCGGAGAGGTTCACGATGATGATCTTCTCCGCCGCGTTGGCAGGGTCTTCGGCGGCGAGCCGCTGGCCCACCTTGATGGCACCGGCCAGCGCGTGCGCGGACTCGATGGCAGGAATGATGCCTTCGGTGCGGCACAAAAGGCGGAAGGCCTCCATGGCTTCGGTATCGGTGATGGGTTCGTAGCTGACCCGTCCGATGTCCGAGAGGTAGGAGTGTTCCGGGCCGACCCCGGGGTAGTCCAGGCCGGCGGAGATGGAGTGCGACTCGATGGTCTGCCCGTCGTCGTCCTGCATCAGGTAGGAGCGGGCACCGTGCAGGACGCCGGGCTTGCCCAGCGAAATGGTGGCCGCGTGCCGGCCGGTCTCCACGCCGTCGCCGCCGGCCTCGAAGCCGTAGATCTTCACCGACGGGTCATCCAGGAAGCCGTGGAAGATGCCGATGGCGTTGGAGCCGCCGCCGATGCAGGCGCACACGGCGTCGGGGAGCCGGCCCTCCTGCTCCAGGATCTGGGCGCGGGCTTCCTCCCCGATGACCTCGTGGAAGTAGCGGACCATGGCAGGGAACGGGTGGGCGCCGGCCGCTGTCCCGAGCAGGTAGTGGGTGTTGGCGACATTGGCCACCCAGTCCCGGAGGGCGTCGTTGATGGCGTCCTTGAGGGTCTGTGATCCGCTGGTGACCGGGATGACCTTGGCACCCAGGAGCTCCATCCGGGCAACGTTCAGCGCCTGCCGGCGGCAGTCCTCGGCGCCCATGTACACCACGCACTCCAGCCCAAGCAGGGCAGCCGCGGTGGCGCTGGCCACGCCGTGCTGGCCGGCGCCGGTTTCGGCGATGATCCGGGTCTTGCCCATCCGCTTGGCAAGCAGCGCCTGGCCCAGGACGTTGTTGATCTTGTGCGAACCCGTGTGGTTGAGGTCCTCGCGCTTGAGGAATACCCGCACTCCCCCGGCATGCTGGGAGAACCGCTTCGCTTCGGTCAGCAGCGACGGCCGGCCGGAGTAGTTCTTGTTCAGGTCGGCAATCTGGGCCCGGAATTCGGGGTCATCCTTGGCCTTGTTGAAGGTTTCCTCAAGTTCGTCCAGGGCGGCGATCAGGGACTCGGGCATCCACCTGCCACCGTAGCCGCCGAAGTACGGCCCTGGCGCGTGGCGGAGGGATCCGCCCTGCAGGAATGCTTCCGCGGTGTTGTTCTCAGCGTTCCCTGAGGGTGCGTCGGCCATCAGTCCCGTCCTGTTCCAAGTTGATCGGTCAAAAGTGTGCTGTTCCGGCCTGGGCCGGAGCGGTGGTTGCAGGCACTGCGGGGCCGGCACGGGCCGGCACCGCAATGCGGGGTGCGCCGGGGTGCCGTCAGCGGCGCGCGGCGATCGCGGCGGCACCCGCGGCAGTGAATTCGGCGATCCGTTCCCGGGGAGTCGCATGGCTCACCAGGGCCTCGCCCACCAGTATGGCGTTGGCGCCGTTTGCGGCGTAATGCGTGACGTCGTCGGCGTCGCGGACGCCCGATTCGGCGACCACCACTGCTTCGCCGGGGATCAGGCCCGCCAAGGAGGCAAAGACTGAACGGTCGACGTCGAGCGTCTTCAAATTGCGCACGTTGACACCGATGATCCGGGCGTTCGCCGCTACGGCGCGCTCGATTTCCTCTTCGGTGTGGGTCTCCACGAGCACGTTCATGCCCAGTTCGGCGCTGAGGGCGCTGAACTCGGTGAGCTGGGCGTCGGAGAGCGCGGCAACGATCAGCAGGATGAGGTCGGCGCCGTGGGCACGCGCCTCCCAGACCTGGTATTCGTCAAGCGTGAAGTCCTTGCGGAGCAGCGGGACCTCGACGGCGGCGCGCACGGCGTCCAGGTCGGCGAGGGAGCCGTTGAAGCGGCGCTGTTCGGTGAGGACACTGATGACGGACGCACCGCCGTCGGCGTACTGCCTGGCCAGCGACGCCGGATCCCCGATGCTGGCGAGGTCGCCCTTGGAGGGGCTGCGGCGCTTGATTTCCGCGATGACTTTCAGCTGTTCCCGGGTTGCGGAGGTGCCGCCGAGGGCCGCCCAGGCGTCGCGCGCCGGCGCGGCTGCCTGGGCCCGGTCCTTCAGCTCAGCCAGCGAAACGAGACGCTTCCTGGCCTCCATGTCCTCCCGGACACCGGCGTTGATGTCGTCGAGAACAGTTGCCATCAGTGGCCGGAGTTCTTCAGCTTGCTGCCTTCGACGCCGTAGCCTGCCTTGCGCATGACATAACCGAGGATCAGGCCGATCACCATGACCACGGCTCCGCCGATGAAGATCGGGGTGCTGGCGATGACGAACGCGATGGCTGCGATGAGTGCGCCGACGAGCATGACGATGACGCAGGTCCAGGCGGCCGGGCTGTTGCCGTGGCCAAGTTCCTGGCTGTGGTCAATGACGCCGGGGGCCACCGTGCGGGTGCCGGAAGTGGAAGCGGACGCAGGTGCTTTGCTCATGGAAATCTCCTCAGGATGGATACTGCTTACATTCTGCCATTTTTTGGTTGCCGCCCGCGTACCGTCAGGCGTCCCCGCCGCCGGCGCCGCCGGCGGCGCCACTCAGGTGGGGTCGTCGCCGCGCGACAGCCGGTCCCAGCTGTCGATCTCGTCCACGGGTCCGGCCGGGGCCGCCTGCCCGGCTGTGACGGGCGCGTCATATTTGGTGCGCGCCTTCCAGTGCCGGGATGCGGGAATGATCAGCAGGGCGCCCAGGGCCAGCAGGCAGCCGGCGACGACGGCCACTGCCGGGAAAGCGGTGAGTTCAACGTGCGCCTGGCTGCCGGAGACGCCGGTAGCGGTGGCAATCGTTCCCTGCGCCGCTGCCAGCGGGTCCGCGAGGACGGTGGCGGCGGCAGTCACGATGCCGGCCGAGGCAAGGACGATGATGGCGGTGATGACCCACCGGGCGATCCTGCCGGCGATGGAGGCGGCAAGGCCGCCCGCCAGTGCCACCAGGGCCAGGGCTGTGACGGTGGTGGCTGCCTTGCTCCCCTGCACGGGCAGGACGCTTTGCGCGGCGCCCGCCTGGTTGGGGTCCAAGGTGGCGGTCATCCACGTCTGGGTGGTGGTGCCGAACGCAGCCAGGGCCAGGAGGGTGATCAGCAGGACCAGCGTGGACTTGCGCGCCCACACCGGCGTGGTCCGGCCTTTCGAGGCTTTGCCCGGTTTGCCGGCGTTGCCCGCATTGTCCGCTGTTCCCGCGCTGCCGGCAGCCACTCCGGAGTCAGCCATCAGGACTCCGTCCGGCCGGGAAGGGATTCTGCGGAGATGTTGTGCAGGGACCCGGCAGTGTGGACCGCGCGCAGCGGGGCGGCGGCCTTGTTGACGGTTTCGAGGGCCTCCGTGGGGTTCACGGAGTCGGCCACGATGCCGCCGCCGGCCTGGACGTATGCCCGGCCTTCGCGGATCAGCGCGGACCTGATGGCGATGGCCATGTCCATGTCGCCGGCGAAATCGAGGTAGCCCACCACCCCGCCGTAGATGCCGCGGCGGTGCGGTTCGAGTTCGTCCAGCAGGCGCAGCGCCCGGGGCTTGGGCGCGCCGGACAGGGTGCCGGCCGGGAACGTCGCCTTCAGGACGTCGTAGGCCTTGGCCTGCGGTGCCAGCCTGCCCACCACGGTGGACACCAGGTGCATGATGTGGCTGAAACGCTCCACCTCCATGAACTGGGTGACGTCCACAGTGCCGGCCACGCAGACCTTGGAGAGGTCGTTGCGGGAGAGGTCCACCAGCATCAGGTGTTCGGCACGTTCCTTTTGGTCGGCGAGCAGTTCTTCGGCCAGGGCCTTGTCCGCTTCCACCGTCTTCCCGCGGGGACGGGATCCGGCGATCGGGTGGGTGATGACTTCCTCGCCGGTGACAGTGACCAGGGCTTCGGGCGAGGACCCGACGATGGAGTACTCGCGGCCCTCGGCGTCGGCCAGGCTGAAAATGTACATGTAGGGGCTGGGATTGGTGTTGCGCAGGACCCGGTAGACGTCCAAGGCGGACGCCTGGCACTCCATCTCGAACCGTCGCGAAATCACCACTTGGAAGACCTCGCCGTCCACGATGGCTTCCTTGCCGCGGTCCAAGGCGGCCAGGTACTCGGCCTCATCCCAGCGTTCCTGGACGCTGGACGCAAAATCCAGTGCCGCCGGTTCCAGCACGGAGACCGGCTGCGGCACGGGGGCACTGATCTTGGCCAGGAGTTCCTTTACCCGCGCTACAGCGTCATGCCAGGCCTCGTCCACGCGCTCGGAACTGTTGTCGAAGTTGATGGCGTTGGCAATGAGCAGGACCGTGCCGTCAACGTTGTCGTGCACGGCCATGTCGGTGACCAGGTTCAGGGCCATCTCCGGCAGTTGCAAGTCGTCCTCGGGCGGGCTGACCAGCCGCTCCCAGTGCCGGACAGTTTCCCAGCCCAGGAACCCCACCAGGCCCGAGGTGAACGGCGGGAGCCCCTCGAAGCGGTCGGTGCGCAGCGCGTCGATGGTGTCTCGGACGGCGTCGACGGGGCTGCCGCTGACCGGGACGCCAGCGGGCGGCTCGCCCAGCCAATGGGCCTGTCCGTCCTTGGTGGTCAAGGTGGCGCGGGACCGGGCACCGATGAAGGAGTAGCGGGACCAGGCGCCGCCAACGGCCGCGGATTCCATCAGGAACGTTCCGGGCTGGCCCTGCGCCAGCTTGCGGTACAGGCCGATGGGTGTTTCGGCGTCGGCCAGCACCTTGAGCCTGACGGGGATGACCCGGCTGTGGCCGGCGAGTTCCCGGAATTCCTCAAGGCTTGGGCTGATGGTTCCAAGGTCCTGCATGGCTATGCTTGTCCGCCTGTTCTTCTAAAGGGCCGGCCGTGCCGGACTCCTTGAGTGTGCTTGCTGGGTTGGCCGCGGCCGGCTGGGACGCCGTGGCCCGGCAGCCGGTCCGGCCTAGCTTGCGTGGCCTGTGACGACGGTGAGGTCCCTGCCGTCAAAGCAGGTGCGGGTGCCCGTGTGGCAGGCGGCACCGACCTGGTCGACGCGCACCAGCAGTGCGTCGCCGTCGCAGTCCAGGGCAACCGACTTGACCCATTGGACGTGCCCGGAAGTGTCGCCCTTGCGCCAGTACTCCTGGCGTGACCGCGAGTAGAACGTGACGCGTCCGGTGGTCATGGTCCGGTGCAGTGCCTCGTCATCCATCCAACCGAGCATCAGGACTTCGTTCGTGTCGAACTGCTGGACCACAGCTGCCACCAGGCCGGCGGCGTCGCGCTTGAGCGCGGCTGCCACGTCCTCGGGAAGCGGTCCGGAGCCGGGTGTTGCCGGGGCGGATTCAGCGGACGACGACGGTACCTGGGATCCGTTGGATCCGGCGGTTGGGGCGGGGGTTGGCTGCTCAGACATCGGGTCAAGTCTAGTGCCTTTGGCGGCCGCCCTCCCGATGTGAACAACGGCACGCCACCGGGCGGTGCGATGCTGCCCAACTTCGCGGCTCTCGTGCTAGTTTCACAAGTGATGCATTTCGTCGAACCGTCCCGAGAAGTCCTGGCCGAGACCCTGCTTGCGGCCGGCCCTGATGCGCCCACGCTGTGCAAGGGCTGGCGCACCAGGGACCTTGCCGCGCACCTCTACCTGCGGGAGCGCAAGGCCGCCGTCGGGCTCGGTTTGATCATCAAGCGACTGGCCAAGGCCTCCGACCAGGCCACTGCCAAGCTTGCGGCCAAGCTGACCACCACCGAGGACTACGCCCGGCTCGTCAACACCTTCCGTGCCGGGCCGCCGGCCCTTTCGCCGATGAGTATCAAAGCCCTGGACGAAAGCGCCAACCTGATCGAGTATTTCGTGCACACCGAGGATGTCCGCCGGGCGGTGGACCGGTGGGCGCCACGGGCCTTGGACGAGGCGTACTCGGATGCGCTCTGGGACGAACTGGTCAAGCGTGCCGCCATCCTGTACCGCGGCGTGGACCTCGGCATCGTGCTGGTCCGTCCGTCCGGTCCCCGCCACGTCGCCAAGCGGGCTCCGGTCTCCGTGGCCATCGTGGGTGAGCCGGGCGAACTGCTGATGCACGCGCACGGCCGCACGCGCCACGCCCTGGTTACTTTCGAAGGCCAGCCGGACGCCGTCGCCCTCCTGCAGTCAGCCGAAGTAGGCCTCTGACCCAACTGGGTCGCATTTGTTGCCGTTATGGGCGTTCATAACGACAACAAATGCGAGTCAGGCGGTTAGCGGACTTCGAAGCCTGCCGCGCGGATGGCGTCCTTGACCTGGGACATCATGTCATCCGGGCCCCAGTGGAAAATTGACGCCGCCAGCACGGCATCCGCGCCGGCAGCAACCGCCGGCGGGAAGTGCGCGGGCTCCCCCGCGCCGCCGGAGGCGATGATCGGCACCCTGACGGCGGCCCGGACCAGCCTGATGAGTTCGAGGTCGAAGCCGTCCTTGGTGCCGTCGGCGTCGATGGAGTTGAGGAGGATCTCCCCCACGCCGCGGTCGGCGGCTTCCTTCGCCCACGCAATGGCGTCAATCCCGGTACCGGTGCGGCCGCCGTGGGTGGTCACTTCGAATCCCGACGGCGTGGGCCGGGACCCCGGGCGGGTGCGGCGGGCGTCGACGGACAGAACGAGCACCTGGGATCCGAAATGGCGGGTGATTTCGTCGATGACGTCCGGCCGCGCCACGGCAGCGGTGTTGATGGAGGCCTTGTCGGCGCCGTACCGGAGGAGTTTGTCCACCTCGGCGACGCCCCGGACGCCGCCGCCGACGGTGAGCGGGATGAACACTTCCTCGGCGGTGCGGCGGACCACGTCGAAGGTGGTCTCGCGGTTTCCGGAGGAGGCCGTGACATCGAGGAAGGTCAGTTCGTCGGCGCCGGCCGTGTCGTACCGGTGGGCCAGTTCCACGGGGTCCCCGGCGTCGCGGAGGCCCTCGAAGTTGACGCCCTTGACGACGCGTCCGGCGTCGACGTCGAGGCAGGGAATGACGCGTACTGCTACTGCCATGGGAACTCCTGGATATTCAGTGCTGCTGAGGGTCGCCGGTGATCAGATGCGGCAGGCGTGGATGCTGCTGACCAGGATGGCGCGGGCGCCGAGGTCGTACAGTTCGTCCATGATCCGGTTGGTTTCCTTCTTGGGAACCATGGACCGGACGGCGACCCACTCCGAGTCCCGGAGCGGCGAGACCGTGGGCGATTCCAGGCCGGGGGTCAGGCCCGCGGCCTTCTCCACGAGTTCCTTGCGGATGTCATAGTCCATCAGCACGTACTGGCGGGCCACCAGGACACCTTGGAGGCGCCGGATGAGCACCTCGATTTCCTTGGCGGTGCCGTTCGCCGCGCCGCCATTGCCGGTGCGCCGGATCAGGACGGCCTCGGACTTCAGGATGGGCTCGCCGAAAATTTCCATGCCGGCGGCCTTGAGGGTGTTCCCGGTCTCCACGACGTCGGCGATGGCATCCGCGACGCCAAGCCGGACGGAGGACTCAACGGCGCCGTCGAGCCTGACCACCTTGGCGTTGATGCCCCGTTCGGCGAGGTAGTTGCGCAGGAGTCCGTCGTAGCTGGTGGCCAGTCGCTTGCCTTCGAGCTCTGCGGCAGAGCTGAAGTCGCCCACCGGACCGGCAAAGCGGAAGGTGGAGGCGGCGAATCCAAGCGGGAGCAACTCCTCGGCTTCCACCTCGGCGTCCAGCAGGAGGTCGCGGCCGGTGATGCCGACGTCGAGCGTTCCCCGGCCGACGTAGACCGCGATGTCACGGGGGCGGAGGAAGAAGAACTCGATGTCGTTGTCCGGGTCCACCATGACCAGTTCGCGGGTGTCGCGGCGTTGGCGGTATCCGGCTTCGGACAGCATGGCGGAGGCGGCTTCTGACAGGGAGCCCTTATTGGGGACGGCTACTCGCAGCATGGGGAATTCTTTCTGGGCTGGAAGGTCTGGATTTTCAGGCAAATGAAGGCCACAGCGGGGCCGGCGGCAGGCGCCGGACCAGTGGCTACAGATGCTTGTAGACGTCTTCCAGGGTCAGGCCTTTGGCGAGCATCAGAACCTGCAGGTGGTACAAAAGCTGGGAAATTTCCTCTGCCGCGGCTTCATCGGATTCATATTCGGCAGCCATCCATACTTCGGCTGCTTCCTCAACGACTTTCTTGCCGATGCCGTGAACACCGGACTCCAATTCTGCGACGGTGCGGGAGCCTTCCGGACGGGTGGCTGCCTTCTCGCTGAGCTCAGCGAACAGCGTCTCGAAATTCTTCACGCCCTCCAGCCTACTTGCTGCGGCCGCACGGGCGCTTCCCGGGCCGTTGCATGACGGGCGCGATGTGAGCGAATACACACCGCGCCCGCCACCTGGACATCGGTGTTAGGCGTACTGCTTCAGGACCACGGCCGTGGCCAGGGCAGCGGTCACTGCCTCATGCCCCTTGTCTTCCTTGGAGCCGGGAAGTCCGGCGCGGTCCAGGCCCTGCTGTTCGTTGTCGCAGGTGAGCACGCCGAAGCCCACTGGCACACCGGTGGAAACACTGACATCGGTGAGGCCCGACGTCGCGGCCTGGCAGACGTAGTCAAAGTGCGGCGTTCCACCGCGGATCACGACGCCGAGGGCCACTACGGCGTCGAAATGCGGGGCCAGGCGTGCGGCCGCCACCGGCAGCTCGAAGCTGCCGGGAACACGCAGGACGGTGGGTTCGCTGATGCCTGCGTCCTTCGCGGCCCGCAGCGCGCCGTCCAGGAGGCCGTCCATGATCTGCGTGTGCCAGCTGGCCGCCACGATGGCGAGCTTCAGCTGCGAAGTCTCGGCCGGGTTGAGGGTGCTGAGGTCGATGTCGGGGGCGCCGTGTCCGCTCATGGGTGTGTGGTGTTCCGTTCAGTCTTGTTCGTGGTCGTAAGGGGATTCGGGGGCCGGTACAGGCACCGGTGCGACGCTGGTGTCCAGCAGGAGCCGGTGCTCCATCCGGTCCTTCTTGGTGCGCAGGTACCGGATGTTCTGTTCGCGGGAGGGGACCTCGGTGGGGACCATTTCCACCACCTTGACGCCGGCCTGGGCCAGCCTGTTCTGCTTGTCCGGGTTGTTGCTCAGCAGCCGGACCTCGTGCAGGCCCATTTCGGCGAGGATCTGGGCTGCGGCCTTGTAGCACCGCGCGTCAACCGGCAGGCCCAACTGCTCGTTGGCTTCCACGGTGTCGAAGCCCGCTTCCTGCAGCGCGTAGGCCTTGATCTTGTTGGCGAGGCCGATGCCCCGGCCTTCCTGCCCGCGCAGGTAGAGCAGGGTGCCGCCGTTGTCACGGATCAGTTCCAGCGCGAAGGCGAGCTGCTCGCCGCAGTCGCACCGGTAGGAACCAAAGACGTCACCGGTGAGGCACTCGGAGTGCAGCCGCACCAGGGGTGCTTTGCCGTCCGTGGGGGCGTTGGGTGAGCTCACGGCCAGGTGCTCCACACCGGTGAGGACGTCGGTCCAGGCCTGGGCCACGAAATCGCCGAAGGCGGTGGGCAGTTGCACAATGGGACCTCCGCTGACGGGGTAGGTCCCGGAACCGGGTACCGAGTGGTGGTCCCTGTGGCCGTCCTGGTGGCTGTCGTCTCTGGCTGCCGCTGCCGTCATGGCTTCTCCTTCTCTTCGCCCGGCGTGACCCGGACCTCCTCGCGCTGGGTTCCCCCGGCCCCGGCTTCAAGATACGCCACCAGGCCCTCGATCGAGATCAGCGGGCACCCATGGTCCGCCGCAAAAGTCCTGAGGCCGTCCAGGCGCATCATTTCACCGTCGTCGTACACTACTTCCGCGATCACCCCGACCGGCTCCAGGCCGGCAAGGCGGCACAGGTCCACAGCGGCCTCGGTGTGGCCCTGGCGTTCCCGCACACCACCCTCAACCGCCCGAAGCGGAAAAATATGCCCCGGCCGGGTCAAGGAGGCCGGAACCGCGTGCGGGTCCGCCAGGATGCGGGCTGTCAGGGCACGGTCCGTCGCGGAAATTCCCGTGCTCACGCCGGTGGCCGCGTCGCAGGAGACCGTGTAGGCGGTGCCCTTCGCGTCCTGGTTGACGGCCGTCATCGGGGGCAGTCCAGGGCGTCGGCCCGGGCACCAGTCAGCGGCACGCAGATTACGCCCGAGCTGTAGCGGATGGTCCAGCCCATCAGCGCCGGTGTGGCGTGCTGGGCCGCGAAGATGATGTCGCCTTCGTTCTCGCGGTCCTCATTGTCGACCACCAGCACCGGCCGGCCGGCGGCCATGGCTCGCACGGCGTCCTCGATCGGGTCCAGGCCGTTGCCCGGCGCCTGGGCAACCGGCTGGCCGGTGGCCGGGTTTCCGGCGACGGGCGTGTCCAGGTGTACCGCGGCGTTCACCGTGCACCCCCAGCGGTGGCAGCCTCGCCGGCATCGTTTGCGGAGGCCGGTTCGCGGAAGGCCAGCAGCCGTTCGGTGTACTTGGCCAGCACGTCGACTTCCAGGTTCACCCGGCTGCCGGTGTGCTTGGTGCCCAGGCCGGTCTCAGCCAGCGTGGTGGGAATGAGGCCTACCTCAAACCAGGGTTCCTGCTCGGCCGCGGGGCTGACGGCAGTGACAGTGAGGGAGACGCCGTCGATGGCGATGGAGCCTTTTTCTGCAATGTAGCGGGCCAGGTTGGCGGGAACGCCGAAGCGCAGCCGCTCCCAGTTGCCTTGGGCTTCCCGTTCCAGCAGGACACCTACGCCGTCCACGTGGCCTTGCACCACATGCCCGTCCAGGCGGCCGCCGGCGGGGACGCAGCGTTCAAGGTTGACGGAGTCGCCGGCCGTGAGCTCGCCGATGGTGCTCCGGACCAGGGTCTCGCCCATGACGTCGACGTTGAACTCCTTGCCGTCAATGGCGGTGGCCGTGAGGCAGACCCCGTTGACGGCGATCGAGCCGCCAAGGGCCAGACCCTCCGTGGACCGGGGTGCGCGGAGCCGGACGGTGGCGCTGGTGTCGCCGTCGCGCTCCACGGACAGCACCTGCCCCTGCTCGGCAATAATTCCGGTGAACATCAGCGGCCTCCCTGGGCTTGCTCCGCGGTACCGCGGGTTGGTTGGTGGTCCAGTGCAACTCTGCGTTGCGGTCTTAGGTGAAGTCTCAAGTCCCGGCCGAGCGTCCGCACGGCGCCGCCGTCGGACTCATCCCATTCCCATTGCTGGGCGTCGGCAAGGGTGGTGATGCCCAGGCCGTCCAGGGCCGGGGTGCCGGATCCCAGCAAAGTGGGGGCGAGGTACATGATCAGCTCATCCACGAGCCCGGCCGAAAGGAATGAGCTGAGGATCCGTGATCCTCCCTCCACCATGATGTGGCGGGAGCCCGCGTCGTACAGCATGGACAGGGCTTCGGCGGGGTCGCGGGTGGGCAGGTGGGTGGCCAGGCCGTCATCGCCGCGGATTGCGGCGTCGTCGGGAATGTCCCGGAGCCCCATGACGGCCCGTACGGGCTGTTTGGCGGCCAGCCCGCCCGAGGGGTCGCGGGCGGTCAGGCGCGGGTTGTCCACCAGCACGGTCTGCGTGCCAACCAGGATGGCATCAATGCGTCCGCGGATCCCGTGGTTGTCCGCCAGCGACTCCGGGCTGGAGATCCACTGGCTGGTGCCGTCGTCGGCGGCGATCCTGGCGTCCAGGGTTTGTGCGATGTGCAGCGTGACGAAGGGCCGTTTGGCCGCGACCGCCTCAAACCACTGCCGGTTCAAATCCAGCGCTTCCTCGGCGCCGAGGCCGCTGCGGACACTCACACCGGCGGCGCGGAGGGTGGCTGCTCCCCCGGCGGCAGGATCGTGCGGGTCGTCGATGGCGTAGACCACGTCGGTGATCCCCGCGGCGATGATCGCTTCCGTGCACGGCCCGGTTCGGCCCACATGGTTGCACGGTTCGAGCGTGACCACCATGGTGCAGCCGGAGAGGTCCAGGCCGACGGCGGCAGCTTGGGCTATTGCGTCGGCTTCGGCGTGGGCGGTGCCGGCACCGCGGTGGTGACCGGTGACCAGGTGGCGGCCGTCGGGGCCGATGACGACGGCACCCACCAAGGGGTTGGCGCCGCGCGGACCCCGCAGGGCTGCCTCGAAGGCGTCTTCCATGGCCCGGATTTCATCCGTGCTGAAGGCAGTGACTACTCCGGCGGCCGGTTTCAGTTCAACTGCACCGCTCATGCGGCGGCCGTCGGGGAGTTGGTGCCTGCCGTGGAAGCAGCAGGACTTGTGGCGTCTAAGAGCCATCGCTGGGGGTTCATTCGTGTCGTTCCTTCCCTCTCGAACCGCGATGGCTCCGGGGATATACGACAGCAGAACGCTGCGGAGCCCAAAGGCCCGCAGATACAGCTGTACGTGCTTCTCTCATCCAGACTTTAACTGTCGGTACCGGAATTCCACCGGTTCAACCGTCTGCCGGGTCCTTGTGGAAGGGCACCGGCTCGCGGGTCGCGGACTGTCACCGCCGGTTCGGACTTACACCGACCCCGGAGCACGTATGTGTGTTGTTATTGTGCCACAACCGGCAGGGGCTGCCGGTTATTCCGTCGCCGCACGTAACGTCCGGCTGCCCTTTGCACGGAGCAGCTCGATGGCGGCGGCAGGATCCTCCGCACCGTAGACCGCGGAGCCGGCCACAAAGACGTTGGCACCGGCTTCGGCGGCGCGGGCGATGGTGTCCTCGGAAATGCCGCCGTCCACCTGGATGGCCACTCCCAGTCCCGAACCGTCCACCGCTTCCCGGGCCCTGCGGATTTTGGGCAGCGTGATATCCAGGAAAGCCTGGCCGCCGAAGCCCGGCTCCACGGTCATGATCAGCAACATGTCCAGTTCCGGCAGCATGTCCAGGTACGGTTCAACCGCCGTGGCCGGCCGCAGGGCCATCCCGGCCTTGGCGCCCCTGCTGCGCAGTTCCCGTGCGAGCTTGATGGGGGCGATAGAGGCCTCGGCGTGGAAGGTGACGGACGCGAGCCCGGCGTCGGCGAACCCGGGCGCCCAGCGGTCGGCATCGGCAATCATCAGGTGCGCATCCAGCGGAACGGGGCTGACTGCCTGGATCCGCTGCACGACCGGCAACCCAAGGGTGAGGTTGGGGACGAAGTGGTTGTCCATCACGTCCACATGCACGGCGTCGGCGTTGCTGATCCGCTGGAGTTCGGCCTCAAGGTTGACGAAGTCGGCGGAGAGGATGCTCGGGTTGATGCAGCATTGCGCCACGGAAGTGCCTTTCGCTGAAGGTGTGGGGGCGTTGCGGGACTGTTCCTGCCGTGGCCGGAACAGTCCCGGTCAGTAATTCTTTTTGATGAGGGCCAGGAACATGGCGTCGGTGTGGTGGACATGGGGCCAAAGCTGGGCGGTCAACTCATGTCCGGCGTTGAGGTTGCCGGTGAGGCTGACCCCGTCCAGGGCGGCGCCGGCGTCAAGGAGCTCAAGGTCGTCGCGTTTTCGGAGGGCGTCAGCCACGACGGCCGTGGTTTCGGCCGGATGGGGCGAGCATGTCACGTAGGCCACGACTCCCCCTGGACGGACCGCTGCCAGCGCGGATGCCAGCAGCTCACGCTGCAGCGGGCCGAGGTCCGCGATGTCCTTGGGTGAGCGCCGCCACCGGGACTCCGGACGGCGGCGCAGCGCCCCCAGGCCCGTGCACGGGACGTCCACGAGGACGCGGTCGAAACCGCCGGGCTGCTCTGTTCCGACATCGCGGCCGTCTCCGGTCCGGACCTGCCAGCTGTCGTGCGGGACGGCGGCCAAGGCCTGGCCCACGAGCTTTGCCCGGTGCGGTGCCGGTTCGTTCGCCAGGAGAGTGGCACCACGCTGGTGGGCCAGGGCCCCCAGCAATGCCGCTTTCCCGCCTGGCCCCGCACAAAGATCAAGCCACGCCTCCGGGGAAGCCGCCGCCGCCGGGCCGAGGTCGACGGCGGCAAGCGCCCTGGCCACCAATTGGGAACCGACGTCCTGCACGCGGGTGGTCCCGGCTCGGACAGTGGCCAGGCGGCCCAGGTCCCCGCCGCTGGACAGCGCGGATCCCTCCACCAGTTCACCGGGCGTGGCACCGGTTTCCAGGGCTTCCTCCAGGCTCCCGAGCCCGGGCAGCGCCACCAGGTTGACCACGGGAGCCGCATTGTCAGCTTCGAGCAGCGCGTTGATCTCGGTGGCGGGGCGGCCGTGCGCCACCAGCGATTGCCGCATGGCCCGGACAATCCACTCCGGGTGGGCGTACCGCAGCGACGCGATCTTCGTTTCGTCGGTTTCGCCCGCCACGAGAAGGTCCAGCCATTCATCGAGGGTGCGGGCCGTGACCTTGCGCAGGACTGCATTGATCAGTGCCGAGGGGCCTGCACCGATCACGGCGCGGGCCAGTCCGACTGTTTGGTCCAATGCCGCATGGGCCGGGACCCTCATGGCCAGCAGCTGGTGGACGCCGATCCGGAGGGCGTCGAGGACGGCCGGATCAAGCTGGTCGAGCGGCCTGTCCACGCACCGGGCCAGGATGGCGTCGTAGGTGCCCTGGCTGCGCAGGGCACCGTAGCTCAACTCGGTGGCGAAGCCGGCGTCCCGTTTGTCCAGGTGGTGGTGCCGGATCCGTGCGGGCAGCACCAGGTTGGCGTAGGCATCTTCTTGTGCGACGGCGCGCAAAACCTCGAAGGCCACCAGCCGGGCCGGGTCGGCGCGCCGAGTCCGCTGCGACGGCGCCTGCTCGGTGAAGCTCCGTTGCGCCCCGCGGTTGCGTTCACGTCCCTTGGCGTTCCGCCGGCTGGCATCGCCGGGACCGCCGTTGCCTCGACCGCGGCCGCCGGAACCGCCGCTGCCGCCTTGGCCGTTCCGCCCGGCGTTCCCCCGCCCTCCGGACCTGCCCTGGCCGCCCGGGTTTTCTCCGGAACCGCTCATTCGAACACCACGCCTTCCATTGAAGCCATCCCGCGCGCCCAGTCGGCGGCAGCCATCATTTTCTTGCCGGCGGGCTGGATCCGGGTGAGTTCCACCGCGTGCGACCCCGTGCCCACCATGACGCTTTTTCCTTGGACGGAGACCGACCCCGGCGCAAGGCCGGCAACATCCGGCCGGAGCCGGACGGGCTCAAGCTTGATCCGCTGCCCGTCCAGCATGGTCCAGGCTCCTGGCTCGGGGGTGACGCCGCGCGCCTGCCTGCTGATGGCAAGGGCCGGGTGGGCCCAGGTGAGGCGGCCGTCGTCCAAGGTCAGCTTCGGTGCGAGGGTGACTTCGCCCTTTTGTGGCTGCGGCACCGCTTTTCCGGCGTCGATGGCGGACAGTGTCTGGGCGAGCAGGACTGCTCCGCTGTGCGAAAGCCGCTCGAGCAGGTGGCCTGCGGTGTCGTTGCCGCCCACCGGCTCGGTCAGCGTCCCGAAGACGGGACCGGTATCGAGCCCCTCTTCAAGCCGGAAGGTGACGGCACCGGTGAGGTCGTCTCCGGCCATCACGGCCCGCTGCACCGGCGCCGCGCCACGCCACGCCGGCAGCAGGGAGAAGTGCAGGTTGACCCAACCGTGGCGGGGCACGGCCAACGCGGCCGGCGGGACCAGGCCGCCGTAGGCAACGATGGCTGCCACGTCCGGAGCGGCAGCCGAGATGCGTGCGGTGGTGCCGGCGTCCACCTTGGCCGCGTGGATGATCTCGATGCCCAGCTCAGCTGCCCGCCGGGCAACCGGGGAGGGCGTCAGCACGCGCTTGCGTCCCAGCGGCGCATCCGGGCGGGTCAGGACTGCGACGACCTCAAAGCCGGCGTTGACCAGGGCGTCGAGCGAGGGAACGGCGACTGCCGGAGTACCGGCAAAGAGGACCCTCATTCGGCGTTGCCAAAGCTGCCGGGGGCACCAAGACTTGTGCCTCCGAAGCTGGACCCGACGCTCTTGGCGCGCTTGGCCGTGGTGCGTTCGGCGACGGCGTCGTAATTGGCATTGCGGATGGAACGCAGCGCTGCCTTCCGGTCGTCGCCCTCAAGACGGTCGGTGTAGAGGATGCCGTCCAGGTGGTCGTTTTCATGCTGGAAGCACCGCGCCAGCAGCCCCTCGCCGTCGACTGTCACGGGATTGCCGTGCATGTCGACGCCGGTGACGCGGGTGGTGCGGAAGCGGCGTACCGGGAAGCCGAGGCCAGGGATGGACAGGCAACCCTCTACATGGTCCGGCTGGTAGTCCTCGCTGTTCTCCAACACCGGGTTGATGATGTGGCCCTCCACGCCGTCGATGCGGTAGGTGAAGACACGCTTGCTGACGCCGACCTGCGGCGCGGCCAGGCCGGCGCCTTCCACATCCTCCATGGTCTCGGTCATGTCGGCGACGAGTTTGGCAAGCTCGGGTCCGAATTCCGTCACGGGATCGGCCACGGTGCGGAGCACGGGATCGCCGATGATGCGGATATTCAGGATAGCCATGCGCAGTTATTCCTCACGGTTGGCGGCAAAGGGAACCTGTCCAGTTTAGGTGCAGTCCCCCGCGGTGCGGCTCCGTCCTAGGCGGTGCGGGCGGCCTGTGCCAGCGGCGGGGGTGCGATGGGCAGCAGCGCCGTGCCGGCGCTGAGCGTGTCCGCGGACAGTTCCCACACCCGGCGCAAGGCGCAGAACTTCCACCAGTGATGCTTGAGGACCTCGGGATTGGCGCGGACCGGTCGTACCTCGGTTTCACCGATGGCGACAGCCAGCAGGACCGGGTTGTCACCGTATTTCCAGGGCTCCCAGGTTCCGGCCTCCGCGTCCACCAGGCTTTCCTCCGCCTTCATTCCGGCGACCAGCTGCATCACCACCTTGTCATCGAGCGGTTTGACCAGTCCGTCGCGGGTGGTGCCCTTGGTCTTGTAATCGATCAGGCAGACGCGTCCGTTGATCCGGGCCACAAGGTCAAGGGTGCCTGCGTAGCCCACCGTGTTGTTCCAGACGGTGATCTCAGGGGCGATGGGCTCCACCCGGAAGAGCTTCCACCACTCGTCAAAGCGGACTGCGAAGGCTTCTTCCCCGTTCGCGGCCAGCGCCTCGCGGGCTTCCTTCATGGTGTGCGGGCGGCCCAGCGCGCGGAGTGCCACCTGCTCGCAGTAGTTGTGGACCCGGTCCCCCCGCCTGGCGGCGTCGTCCCGGTAGGTTTCGGCAGCCTTCGCCGCCCGGTTGACGGCCTGCTTGATTTTCGCCGGGCTCCCCAGGCAGTCCGCGAGCAGGGGGTCGTTGGCCAGGCTGCTGGCACCCATGTATCCGAACCAGCCGTCCAGGCCGTGCGGCTGCTGGCTGATGACGGTGGTGATGGACGGCACGGAAAACTGTTCAGACGTGGACCGTGCGTACATCCGGCCGTATTCAGTGGCGTGGGCAAGAAGCGGATCAGTCATACAAAAGACTCTTTCACAGGGGGCCGACAAAATCTCCGGACGCTGGATCCGAACACAAAAAAGGTCCGTCTCCGCTGCGTATGAGCGGAAACGGACCTCTGCGGTGGGCGATACTGGGTTCGAACCAGTGACCTCTTCGGTGTGAACGAAGCGCGCTACCACTGCGCCAATCGCCCCGATGCATTTGAATGCTAGCCGACCTTCCGGCCATTTCAAAAATCGGCTCCCGGAGGCGGCGGCCATGCACGGGGTGCCGGGCCGGGCGCTGCGTCCCCTCACCCTAAAGAGAGGCCCGGGTGTAGTGGACGGCGGGCCCCGCTGAAGCAACGCGCGGCAAACGCACCATGGTGGAGGCACAAGGGTGAGCCCCCGCGGCCGTTCCCGCCACCTCCCGACCCCACTCGAATTACACGCTTGTAAGTCTCAAAATCCGCGTCATGACGCCGAAGTGGAGCCGCATGACCATTGCAGGCCGGGGGCAATTTGGAGAATCCCGGAACCTCCTATATTGTTTTTACTCGTTGGAACGCGAGGAAATGCCGGAAACGGCAGGGAATCAAGCCTCCAAAATGCGGACGTAGCTCAGCTGGTAGAGCACCACCTTGCCAAGGTGGATGTCGCGAGTTCGAATCTCGTCGTCCGCTCGCAGGACACTGTCACAGCAAATATTCTTCGGAATTGACGCTAACACGGTGGGTTGGCCGAGAGGCGAGGCAGCGGCCTGCAAAGCCGTATACACGGGTTCGAATCCCGTACCCACCTCGGTGAAAACCATGGTTTCCGGGTTTCCGGAGGCAATGGGCGATTGGCGCAGCGGTAGCGCGCTTCCCTGACACGGAAGAGGTCACTGGTTCGATCCCAGTATCGCCCACTCGGCAAGGAAACTTGCCGGCAGTACCACCGGAATATCCGGGACAAGCTGCAAAATGCGGACGTAGCTCAGCTGGTAGAGCACCACCTTGCCAAGGTGGATGTCGCGAGTTCGAATCTCGTCGTCCGCTCTCTTTTATCCCATACCGGTCTTCCGGTTCCGGGCGATTGGCGCAGCGGTAGCGCGCTTCCCTGACACGGAAGAGGTCACTGGTTCGAACCCAGTATCGCCCACACTGACACAGCAGCTCTCCGGAGCTGCTTTTTTGTTATCCCGGCCTACGCTGCGGGCGAACGCGATTTCCTTGGCATGCCTTCCCGCCGCGGCTAGGATCGATTGCGCGAGGAGCGACCTGGCTCCGCGATCGAAGGGAGGTGCTCGTGGGTTTACTTGACGATCTAAAGGGCAAGGCTCAGGGTCTGATCCAAGGCAACGAGCAGGCCATCAAGGACGGCATCACCAAGGCCGGCGATTTCGTCGACACCAAGACCGGCGGCAAGTACGCGGGCCACGTCGACAAAATCCAGGATGGCGCTTCCAAGCTCGTTGACAAGAACGGAACTCCCGGCCAGGCACCTGCCGCCGGGCCGGTTCCCCCGGTTGCTCCTGAAACCCCGGTTCCGCCGGCTGACAGGACGCCGTAGAGGATTTGGCCAGGGGCCCTTGCCCCGGCACGTCAAGGAGGTGCAGGTCCCGCCGGGAGGCGGCACCTGCACCTTTGTCGTTTAAAGGCGGGCCCCCGCTGCGGGCAACCCGTGGAGCACCGAATTCCTGGTTGGCCGCGCCACGCCGGTAACCTGCCGGTATGCCAAAGTCCGCAGCATCTCCCAAAACAGCCCCCGGTGGGCGGTCCCGGCTGGATTCCCGGCCGGTGGCCGCCGGAATCGTCACGGCGCTGGTGGGCTTCACTTCGTCATTTGCTGTAGTCCTCGCCGGCCTGAGGGCGGTGGGTGCCGATCCTGCCCAGGCTGCCTCCGGTCTGCTGGCGGTCACGCTCGCCGTCGGGCTTGGTGTGCTGCTGCTTGCCTGGCGCTCCCGGGTTCCAGTGACGCTGGCATGGTCAACGCCGGGCGCCGCTTTGCTGGCAGCTTCGGGAACGCCCGACGGCGGCTGGCCGGCCGCCGTCGGGGCCTTCCTCGTAGCGGGGGTACTGCTGGCACTGATCGGACTGGTGCCCTCGCTCGGCCGGCTGATGGCAGCCATTCCGCCCACGCTTGCGCAGGCGATGCTGGCAGGTGTCCTGCTTCAGTTGTGCCTGGCGCCCTTCAAAGCGTTGGGCACGGTTCCATTGTTTGTTGCCCCCGTGGTCCTGTGCTGGCTGGTGATGATGAAGTTCGCTCCCCGGTGGGCCGTGCCGGCCGCCCTGCTGGTCGCCGTGCTGGTGATCGGGATCCACGTCGCGGCCGGCGGGACTGCCCTCGGCGCGGCGACCCTCATGCCCACCCTGGTGTGGACCACACCCGCCTTCACCCTGCAGGCTTTGGTGGGCATCGCGATCCCGTTGTTCGTGGTGACCATGGCATCGCAGAACGTCCCCGGGGTGGCAGTCCTTCGGTCGTTCGGATACGAAACCCCGTGGCGGCCGGCCATGCTGGTGACGGGTGCGGGGACCGTCCTGGGGGCACCGTTCGGCGGCCACGCCATCAACCTTGCAGCGCTCAGCGCCGCCCTTGCCGCAGGCGAGGAAGCGGGCGCGGACCGGAGCAGGCGCTGGATCGCCGGTTTCGTTTCCGGCCCCGCGTACCTGCTGTTGGCAGCGTTTTCCGCTGCCCTGGTGGCCGTGGTGGGTGCGGCGCCGGCGGGGATGCTGGAAGCCGTGGCCGGGCTCGCCCTGCTGGGGACCCTTGCCTCGGCGGTGTCGGCAGCGTTGGCGGACCCGGAAGACAGGATTGCTCCCGCGGTCACCTTCCTGATGGCGGCGTCCGGCCTGGCCTTCGCCGGAATCGGATCCGCATTCTGGGCGCTTCTTGCCGGCCTTGCGGTGCGGGCGGTGCTGGTTCCACGGCGGCGGACCGCCCCGGAGGGGACCGGAAGTTAGGAGGGTTCGTGGTTCTGGCCTTCACGGGCCAGCGCGGTGAGGCGGGAAACGGCACGGAAGTACTTCTTCATGTATCCGCCGGTCATCATTTCCTCCGTGAACAGCTTGTCGAACGGGACACCGCTGGCCAGGATGGGAACGTCCTTGTCGTAGAGCCGGTCCGCCAGGACGACGAACCGCAGCGCCACGGCCTGCTCGCTGATGGTTTCCACGTTCCGCCACACTACGCCGTCGATGCCGTCGATCAGTTGCCGGTAGCGGCTGGGGTGCACGCCTGCCAGGTGGTGGATCAGGGTGGCGAACTCATCCTGCGCCACTGTCTTGCCGTCGAACTCCGCTTTCATGTGCGTGTTCAGTTCGCTGTTCTTCAGCGGGGCCGGGGCAGCGGGAAGGCCGCGGTGCCGGAAGTCCTCGCCGTCGATGCGGATGACTTCGAACTGGTCCGCAAGCACCTGGATCTCGCGCTGGAAGTCCACCGCCGCGAAACGGCCGTCGCCCAGGGAGCCGGGGAGGGTGTTGGATGTGGCCGCGAGCTTGACTCCGGCGTCGGCCAGTTCCCGCATGAGCCGGGACATCAGGACGGTGTCGCCCGGATCGTCGAGTTCGAATTCGTCGATGCAGACCAGCTTGTAGCTGCTTAGTGCTTCCACGGTCTTGCGGAAGGACAGGGCGCCCACCAGGTTGGTGTACTCCACGAACGTGCCAAAGGCCTTGGGACCGGGCGCGGCGTGCCAGAGCGATGCGAGCAGGTGGGTCTTGCCCACGCCGAATCCACCGTCGAGGTAGATGCCTGCCCTGGATTCGTCCTTCTTGCCGAAGAGCTTCTTGAACAGCCCTCCCCCATTGCCTGCTCCCACGCCGCCGGCGAATTCCTCAAGGGCGCGCACTGCTGCGGCCTGGCTTGGCTGCTTTGGGTCGGGGCGGTAGCTCGAAAAGGAAACCTCCCCGAACCGCGGCGATGGGTAGAAGCCCTTGAGGAGCTCGTCCACCGAAACTGCCGGCGTGCGGGCGGCAAGCTGTTCGATCTGTACCAAGGTGGTCCGTTCTGCTCGTGGTTGGTCCCCAGAAAGGATACCGGCAACCGGGACCGCACCCGGGGTGGGCGTTATGTCCGCCACGGCCGCGTGACCAAGCCAACATTTCGTCCTGTTAACGGAATACGGACAACGCCGGGGGCGCTGGCTAGGGTGGGAACAGGTTCCAATGCCGGTCCCACGGTTTTCCGTGCCCTTAGTGAAAGGCCAACGCCATGCCCTACCCGGTTGAACAGAATGAGAAGTTCGCAGCCTATGCCCACCCCGAGCGGCTCGTTTCCACGGAGTGGCTGGCCGCCGCCATCGAAGGCGGCGCGGTAGCCAACGGCGAGCTCATCGTGGTCGAATCCGACGAGGACGTGCTGCTGTACGAAACCGGTCATATCCCCGGTGCCGTCAAGATCGACTGGCACACGGACCTGAACGACGACGTCGCCCGCGACTACGTCAATGGCGCAGCTTTCGCCGAACTCGCGGCGTCGAAGGGTATTTCCCGGGACAGCACCGTGGTGATCTACGGCGACAAGTCCAACTGGTGGGCCGCGTACGCCCTGTGGGTGTTCACGCTGTTCGGCCACCAGGACGTCCGGCTGCTCGACGGCGGCCGGGACAAGTGGGTTGCCGAGGGCCGCGAACTGACCAGGGACAAGCCCTCCCCGCGCCTGGCAGCTACCCGGTGGTGGAGCGCGAGGATGCACCGATCCGCGCGTTCAAGGACGATGTCCTGGCCCACCTGGGCAAGCCGCTGATCGATGTCCGCTCCCCCGAGGAATACACCGGCCAGCGCACGCACATGCCGGCCTACCCGGAGGAGGGCGCCCTGCGCGGCGGCCACATCCCCACTGCCGCATCCATCCCGTGGGCCCGTGCGGCCGCCGAGGACGGGACCTTCCGCAGCCGCGAAGAACTCGAAGCCATCTACCTCGGCGAGGCCGGGCTGACGGAGGGCGACGACGTGGTGGCGTACTGCCGGATCGGCGAGCGTTCCAGCCACACCTGGTTCGCCCTGAAGTACCTCCTGGGCTTCGAGACCGTGCGCAACTACGACGGTTCCTGGACGGAATGGGGCAACGCCGTCCGCGTGCCGATCGTCAAGGGCGCCGAGCGCGGTTCCGTTCCGGTCGGCGTCGGGGCCTGACGGCCGGCGTGCCCGCGTAGACTTGGAACGATGACTACTCAAGCTTTGCCCACCGCCCTCGCAGCGATCGTGGACGATTTCCAGGCCCTGTCCGAACCCGAGCGGCTCCAGCTGCTGCTCGAGTTCTCGGAGGGGTTGCCTGAACTGCCCGACCGCCTCAAGGACCACCCTGAACTCCTTGAGCAGGTGGTGGAGTGCCAGTCGCCGCTGTTCCTCACCATCGAGACCGAGAAGAACGACGACGGCCCGGCCGGCGTGGTGCACCTCTACTTCAAGGCCCCGGCAGAGGCTCCCACCACGCGGGGGTTTGCCGGTGTGCTGCACGAGGGCCTGGATGGCTTGTCCGCCGGGGAAATCCTGTCCGTCCCCGATGACATGCCGGAACTGCTGGGCCTCACCCGGGCCATCACCCCGCTCCGCATGCGGGGCATGACGGCCATGCTGGGCCGGATCAAGCGCAAGGTGGCCGCCGCCTCACGCGTCCACGGCTGACCGCGCCCGATGGCGCGAAAGAATGCTTTCCAGGGAACCCCGGCCACCGCGGCACTGACCGCGGCCGGGGTTCCCTTTGTGCTGCACCCGTACAACCATGACCCAGGCGCAGGCAGCTACGGCGCAGAGGCAGCCGCCGCCCTGGGAATCGATCCGTCCAAGGTTTTCAAGACCCTGATGGTGGACGTGGAGGGGAGGCTTGCCGTGGGCATCGTGCCGGTCAGCGGAACCCTCGACCTCAAGGCAATGGCCTCGGCGCTCGGGGCAAAGAAAGCATCCATGGCTGATCCCGCTGCCGCCCAGCGGCGCACCGGCTATGTCCTGGGCGGCATTTCGCCCCTCGGCCAGCGTCTGTCCTCCCCCGTTGTCCTGGATTCGAGCGCTCTGGCACTGGCGACCCTGCTGGTCTCCGGCGGCAGGCGCGGACTGGACATCGAACTGGCGCCCGCGGACCTGATCCGGCTCACGAACGCCGTGGCAGCTCCCATCAGCTCCGTCACTTCCGGACATCCCGCGCCTTAGCCGGGCGGGCGCTGCCCGGAACGGCCGGTGAAGTGGTCCATGGTCCGGTTGACCCCCAACACGTCCATGATTCGGTCGAAGGCACCGACCGGAAGGATCCGCAGCACGGGCAGCAGGTTGACCGCCGGCGGCAGGAACAGCTTGCGGCGGCCGGCCTCGATGGCGTCCAGGACGCGGCTTGCAACCTGCTCTTCCTTGAGGATGGGCAGGATCAGCGGCCACCGGGTGCGGACGCCGTCGAACATCCCGGTGTCAATGTAATAGGGGCAGACCACCAGGGTGTTCACCGGCGTGTGCGCGGCCCGGAGCTCAGCGCGGAGGGACTCGTCGAAGCCGAACGCGGCGAACTTGCTGGCAGAGTAGTCCGTCTGCCGGGCAACTCCCACCAGGGCCGCGGCGCTGGCGACGGTCACCACGGTTCCACGGCGCCGGCTTACCATGCCGCCAAGGAACGCGCGCGTGACCCAGTACAGGGACAGGACGTTGACCTGCATGGTCCGTTCGATGTCCTGGTCCGCGGCCTCCAGGAGCCTCCTGCCGCTGACCACGCCGACGTTGTTGACCACAATGTCCACGGGCCCTGCCAGCTCTGCGGCAGCCTTGACGGCCTGGTTGTCGGTGACATCCACGGCCTGTGCTTCGGCGGAGCCGCCGGCGGCGCGGATTTCGTCCCTGACTGCTGCACCTCGTTCGGCGTCAATGTCCCAGATCACCACTCGGCTCCCGCGTCCGGCGGCACCGAGCGCCAGGCGCCGGCCGAGCCCGCGCCCGCCTCCCGTGACCAGCAGCGTTGCACCGGAAAGCCGGGTTCCTTTGGCTATGTCAGTCCTCCTGGGATTTCGGCGCCACGGACAATGTCCTAGCGGCCTCTGGGGAGTCGGCCCATCAGGGTGATGGCCCGTTTCATGATGCGGGCGTATGCCTTGTTCGACATCCCCGCGGCCGGAGCCACCCGCAGCAGCCGCTGCACCGCAATGGTCTGCTGCTCGGTGTACTTCAGCATGCCTTCCCGGCCGTGGCGGCGCCCTGCCCCGGAATCCTTCATGCCGCCGATCGGTGCGTCGTGCGAGGCCCAGGTGGCGGCATAGCCTTCGTTGACGTTGACTGTGCCCGTCATCAGCCGGCGGCCAACCTCTTCGCCGTGGCTGGCGGACCAGACACTGGCGTTCAGGCCGAAGTCGGAGTCGTTGGCCAGGGCGACTGCTTCGTCGTCGTCGGCCGCCCGGTAGATGGCAACTACCGGACCGAACGTTTCTTCGCGGGCCATGAGCATGTCATCGGTCACACCTGCCAGGACGGTGGGTTCGTAGAAAAGCGGCCCCAGGTCAGGCCGCGGGCGGCCGCCGGCGATAAGTTCAGCGCCCTTGGCGAGCGCGTCCTGGACGTGGCGGTCCACCCGATCGACCTGTGCCTGGCTGATAAGCGAGCCCATGCCGATGTCCCAGTCGGGGCCCGCCCCCAGGCGGATGCCCTTCACCCTGGCGGTAAAGGCGGCCACGAAGAGGTCGTGGACTGCCGCGTTCACATAGATCCGTTCAATGCTGACGCACAGCTGGCCGGAGTTTGAGAAGCAGGCGTGCACCGCACCCGCGGCGGCCCGGCCAACGTCTGCATCTGCCAGCACGAGCATGGGATTTTTGCCGCCAAGTTCGGCGGAGAAGCCAATGAGCCGGGCGCTGCACTGCCGCGCGACAGTCTTGCCGGTCTCCGACGATCCGGTAAACATCAGGAAATCCACCTGCCCGATCAGCGCGGAGCCGATCTCCGTACCGGGCCCCGTCACCACCTGGAACAGGGCTGTTGGGAGTCCGGCATCCCGGAGCAGCCTGAGCATCAGGAGGGCCGTGAACGGGGTCTGCGAATCCGGTTTCAGGACAACGCTGTTTCCGGCCAACAATGCAGGAATGGCGTCCGAGACCGCGAGCGTCAACGGATAGTTCCACGGGCTGATGATGCCCACCACGCCCTTGGGCAACAGGTATTCGGTGGTGCGGGTCAGGACCGGCAGTGCGCCCTTCCGGCGGCGCGGCCGGAGGTACCTTTCCGCAGTGCGTGCGTAATAGTGCGCCGTCATCACGACGTCCGCAAACTCTTCGAAGGCGCTCAACCGCGATTTTCCGCTTTCGGCCTGGACCAGGTCCAGGACGTCCTGCTCCCGGTCCAGCAGGAGCTCCCGGAACCGCCTGATGACTGCCCGGCGTTCGGCTACCGGCCTGGCCGCCCAGCCGCGCTGTGCCTCGCGGGCAGTGCCGACCGCCGTTTCGACGTCGGCGGTGCTGCATACCGGGACGTCCCCTACCGGCGAGCCGTCGAACGGTGCATTCGTGGCGTGCCGCGGGCGGCCCGGTGCCGCGGACACCAGCCCTTGGAGTCCGCCTGCCAGCTCCCGGCCCCGGGCGGTCAAGGCGGAGACGCCGTCCGGCGCGCCCATCTCAGGCTCCGGCCGGGGCAGCCCGGCCAACCGATCCCGGATTGAGCCGGGGGGCGAGCTGTTGCCGGAGCCACGCTTTGACCAGGCGCTCCCAGCGCTCCGGATCAACGTTCCATTCCTTGGTGTGCCGCGCGTGGTTGAACGTCTCAAACGTCACCATTTCGGGATTGCGCTCGGCCAGCATGGCCGAAGGTCCATAGGGCACGTACTCGTCATCCACGCTGTGGATGACCAGCGTGGGGGTCCGCAAGCTCGACGGCCCGGGACACCCAGTCCATGATTTTCAGGTCAACGGGAGCCGAGAGGCCGGTGAGCCGGCGTCCCAGCGGATGCCCCAGCATCAGTTGCCCGTACCGCCCCACCAGCGAGGGGATCCGGTTCAGCTGGGCGTGGTGGGCCAGCACCGTCACCCAGTCGATGACGGGCGCATCGAGCACCATGGCCCGGATCAGGTGCCGGTGGCGGGACAAGTCGGCAGTCTGCAGGCAGATGGCCCCTCCCATGGACCAGCCGAACAGGACCACTTCCTCTGCGCCGTTGGCCAAGGCGTACTCGATGGCGGCTTCGATGTCCTGCCATTCCGTTGAACCCAGGCCGTAGCGCCCGTCATCGGCCGAGGGCGCAAGGCCGTCGTTCCGGTAGGACACGAGCAGGCTGGTCAGGCCCAGTTCCAGGGCCGGGCCCACCGCGCGCAGGGCTTCCTGCCGGGTTGCGCCACGGCCGTGGACCATGACGGCCCACGTCCGCGCGGCCCCTTTGGCCCGCACCAGCCAGGCGGGCGCCTCGCCGCGCTCCACGGGGATGGGCACATCCTCGAACGGAATTCCGGCCGCGGCCGGGTCGGGATAGGTGGCGCCGCTCCACCATCCCCAGCGGGCCGATGAGAGGTCCCCGCTGTAGACGGCTTCCACCTCGCGCAGGACAGTCCGCTCCGCGGGCGAGTAGGACACGATCCGGCCGATCCGGGCGTGGCCTTTGCCGCCGTCGAAGAAGAAGCCGTACACACCGTCAACGGTGGTGTCGTCGTTGGCTGCCAGGATCACCTGTTGTTTATGGCCGTCACGGATGACGGCCAGGACTTCCTTGTCCGCAGTGCGCTGCCGCGCCGGAGTGATCACCCTGCGCGCGAAGTAAACGGCCAGGGCGGAGGAACCGGCTCCCAGGAGCCCGGCCAGTGATCCGCCGGCAATAGCCCCGCCCACTGCCCATTTCGCTCCCGGCGACATCCCGCCGGAGTCCCGGGTGGGTGCAGTCATTGCAGGGCGCGCTCGCCGGAAAGGTGCCATGGCTCTATTCTTACCGGCGTTGAGTCAGATACCCGCATTCCCTGCCGGCCGCGGCATGCCCTGCGGCAATCCGCCGGTGTCCGCGGGGCGCGGTGCGGCCGTGCGCGGGCCCGACTAGGCTATGGCCATGAGTGATCCAATCATCATCCTGACAGAAGAACCCCTGGGCGCGGACGACCGCCTGAACATCGAACAGCTCGTGGACGGGTCCGACAGCAGCCTGGTGGTCCTGGTGCCGGCCAACACCGAGCGTCACCTGCTGGTGGATTTCCTGGAAAACCTTTCCATGCTGGACGTGGCGAAGGCGTTCCGGGAGCTTGCGGGCGGCACTCCGGATGACGCCGCCGAGCGGGCCCATGCGGATGAGACACTCGCAGCCTCCCTCGCAGCACTGGCGGGGCTGGGCTCAGGGGTCACCGGCCAGGTGGTGGCCGGCAAGGCGGTGGACAGCCTCGTCGCCAAGGTTAAGGAAACCGGAGCCTCGCAGGCGGTGGTGATCACGCGGCCGCACGCCGTGGCGGATACGTTCCATACCGACTGGGCCAACAAGGCTCAGGACCAGCTCGGCGTTCCCGTCCTCCACCTGTACGCGGGTTCGGGATTTATCGGCGACTCCTGAGCGTTGGTAATGCCATGAGCATCTTTGGAAACAGCATTTTCGGTCATAAGGCAACGGGCATGGTGGACGCCGGCGGGCAAGCTGACAGCACGGCAAGCGCTGCGACGGAATCGCCCGTGCAGAAAAGCGAGGCCCAATGGCGGGAAGAACTGACACCGGAGGAGTACCGGGTCCTCCGCCAGGCCGGCACGGAACGCCCCTACACCGGCGAATACTGGGACACGCATACGGCCGGGGTCTACCAGTGCCGCGCCTGCGGGACTGAACTGTTCACCAGCAATGAGAAGTTCGATTCCCATTGCGGCTGGCCTTCGTTCTGGGCCCCCCTGGCCGAGGGCACCGTGCGGTACATCCACGACCGGACTTTGGGCATGGACCGCGTGGAGGTCCGCTGCGCCGCGTGCGACTCCCACCTTGGCCACGTATTCGAGGGGGAAGGCTACGGCACTCCCACGGACCAGCGGTACTGCATCAATTCCGTGTCCCTGCGGCTCGTGGAGAAGGAAAGCCCGGACGGCGCCCCGTCCGGGACGTAGGGCGCGGTCCCCTCACGCTGGTGCCAATCAACCAGTTCCATGCAGGCCTCGAGGGTCGAGGAAGCACCCGAAGACCAACAGTTTCTTACGCTTAGTGCTGCCGGGCATAAGTCATTCTGGTTGCTTGTTACGCTCGCCAGAGTAGCAAGCAACCAGAAAGGCAGCCGACGATGACAGAGGCCCTGACCACCGCCGTGGCGGGAATTTCCGCCCGGAACGAAGACTGGCTCCGGCTCAAGGGCGCCGCAACCGCCCTGCAGGCCTTCCAGGCCCAGGACGGCTCGGTTCCCGAGGCCGGAAACCACCCCGAGGCCTCCCGGCACGTGTCCGCCATCATCGACGCCATCCAGGCGCTCGCTCCCGCGTTCCCCCACGACGCGGCCTACCTGGACGCCCTTCGCCAGGACTTCTCCGCGTGGGCAGCCGGCGGATTCGCAGTGCCTGACTTCCTGGCCTCACTGCTGGCATTCGAGCCCCAGCAGCAGCGCCAGGACGGCCTCCAGCACCTGGTGGTCTTCCCCATGTATACCCAGAACGGGAGCAGCCACCGGCTGGTGGAAGCCGTGCTCATCGAGGTCATCTGGCCCGAATTCATTGTCGGCCTGGAGGCCGGGGATTACTCGAACAAGCTGTTCGTCCCCATCCGTTTCCTGGACTTCACCCCGGGCTACGACACCAACTCCGCCGTGCTCTTTCCCGAGACCGTGGCCGTCAGCCAAACTCCCACCTTCACCTGGGGCGCCATCTTCGCAGACCGCGAAGCAGCGAGGTTCCGCCGCGTCCTCAAGGCCGCTGCGGACATCACCTCGCTGGAACTGCCGCCAGGCGCCGCCGAACTGCTGGCCGACCAGGACCTCACCGAAGCCACCTTCGTCATGTGGGACCTCATCCACGACCGGACGCACATGCGCGGCGACCTGCCCTTCGACCCGTTCATGATCAAGCAGCGGATGCCCTACTTCCTGTACTCCCTCGAAGAACTCCGCTGCGACCTCACCGCCTTCCGCGAATCGGTCCGGATCGAGAAGGACGACGACGCCGACCCGCAAGCCCGGCGCCACGCGAAGCTGGTGCAGTACGCCATCATCTTCGACCGCATCTTCCGCTTCGCCATCACCGGCAGCCGGGTCCGGAACTATGACGGCCTGGGCGGCCAGCTCCTCTTCGCCTGGCTCCACCAGCAGCATGTGCTGCACTGGACGGACACCCGCCTGACCATCGACTGGGACGAGGTGGCAGACGCCGTGATCGCCCTGGGCGAGAGCATCGACGAACTCTACTGGCGCTCGATCGACCGGCCCAAGACAGCACACTGGCTGGCCGCTTACCAGCTGGTGTCGGCTACCGTCACCCCCAACCCGGCCTCTGTCTGGGCCAAGGGACCTGACGCCCTGCCGTTGCTTGGAACCCCGCGCGGACTGACGGACCAGGTGCTGGACGACGAATTCCCGCTGTCCATGTTCTACGAAGCATTGGAGAAGAAGATGCGCCCGTTCATCGAATCGACCGCCGGAATCACCGGCCGGTCAGCACTGTGAGCCAGTTGCCGGACGGCACGGCATTGACCGTACTGGTGGCCGGCGGCAGCGGTGCGTCCGGAATTGCCGCTGCCCGGGCCCTGGCCGCCGCGGGGCACCGGGTGGCCACGGTGGGTTCGGATGCAGCCCGCATCAAGGCGGCCGCAGAGGAGGCGGGCGACGGCGTCACACCCTTCACGTGCGACCTCGCCGCGCTGGCCGAGGTCCGCCGGCTGCGTGACGACATCGGCCGCTCCCTGGGGACGGTCGACGCGGTGATCCACCTGGTGGGCGGCTGGCGGGGCGCCACGGGCATCGCCGACCAGTCCGACGACGACTGGGAGTTCCTGGAACGCGGCGCCATCACCACCCTGCGCAACGTCTCCCGCGTCTTCTTCGAGGACATGGCCGGCTCCGCCCACGGCCGCTTCGCGATGGTGTCCTCCACCTCACTCGAGAAGCCAACCGCGGCACTGGCCAGCTACGTGGCCGCCAAGGCCGCCGCTGAAGCCTGGACCATGGCCATGGCGGACGGCTTCCGAAAGGCTTCGACGGACGGCGGCGGACAGGCGGCCGCTGTCGTTCTGGCCGTGAAAGCCCTGGTGGACGACGGACTGCGCCGCAAGCATCCGGAGCGGTCCTTCCCCGGGGCGACGGACGTGGCCGACCTCGCGGCCGCCGTCGTCCGGCTGCTTGGCACGCCCGCCGCCGAACTGAACGGTGCCCGGCTCCGGCTGGCGGACTGAGCGCCGCGACTGTCCCTACACTGAAAGCGTGAGCAATCCAATGACGACAACAGCAGAAACACGTGCCCCGCAGCGGCTGCACGACCCCGGCGTGCGCGGGTTCGCCTCCGACAACTACTCAGGGGTCCACCCCGAGATCCTGGCAGCCCTGGCCGCCGCCAACGAGGGGCACCAGGTCTCCTACGGCGAAGACGACTACACCGCGCGGCTGCACGAACTGATGGTTGACCACTTTGGCCCGGGCATCGAATGCTTCCCGGTCTTCAACGGCACCGGCGCCAATGTGGTGTCGCTGCAGTCGCTGCTCCCCCGCTGGGGCGCCGTGGTATGCGCCTCCACGGCCCACATCAACATGGACGAGAACGGCGCACCCGAACGCGTCGGGGGCCTGAAGCTGCTCCACGTCCCCACCCCCGACGGCAAGCTGACGCCGGAACTCATCGACCGGGAGGCCTGGGGCTGGGGTGACGAGCACCGCGCCCAGCCACTGGCAGTCTCGATCACCCAGACCACGGAACTGGGCACCTGCTACACCCCGGAGGAAGTGCGGGCCATTGCCGACCATGCCCACGCGAAGGGCATGAAACTGCACATGGACGGGGCGCGGCTGGCCAATGCGGCCGCCCACCTGGGCGTCCCGCTGCGGGCCTTCACCAGCGATGCGGGCGTCGACATCCTCTCCTTCGGCGGCACCAAGAACGGGCTGCTCTACGGGGAGGTGGTGGTGGCCCTGAACCCGGAGGCGGCCCACGGCCTGGTGTACCTGCGCAAAATGGACATGCAGCTTGCCTCGAAGATGCGATTCCTGTCCGCCCAGTTCATCGCCTTGCTCGAAGGCGACCTGTGGCTGCGTTCGGCCTCGCACGCCAACGCCATGGCCACCCGGCTCCGCGCCGCCGTCGACACCATCGACGGCGTCCGGCCCACCCAGGAGACGGAGTCGAACGGCGTATTTGCCGTCCTTCCCCCGGCGTGGCCGACCGGCTCCGCGGCTCCTTCCGTTTCTACGACTGGGACGAGGCAGCCGGCGAAGTCCGGTGGATGTGCTCCTTCGACACCACGGAGGAGGACGTTGATGCCTTTGCCGCCGCGATCCGGCACGAACTCCGGGACTACCGGGACGGCCGGACCGGGTGACCGGGTGACCGGCCCGCGACGGCGAGCCTTCCCGCGGTGCCGCGTCTTGCCCCGTAATCTGCCAAGGTGAACGCACTTGACCAGGTTCCCCCGGCTTTCGTCCATGCCTTGGGAACCCTCAGGAAGGCACAGTGCCGCAGTGAACTGCGCCTCGCCGAGATCCCGGCACCCGCCCGCCTGGCACCCTTCGCCGTGGCTCTGGGCGCCGAAGTCATGGCGCCCGGCGCCGGCGCCCCCGCAACTCCGGTGCACGGCCCGGCAGCCATGGCCTTCGCCTCGGCCCCGGCCCCGGCCTCGGGGGACGAGGACGAAACGGAACTCGCCACGGGGCGTTTCATCCTGCTCCACGACCCCGACGGCTCGGCCGTCTGGGACGGCGAGTTCCGCATCGTCACCTATATCCGCGCTGAACTCGAACCGGACATGGGCAACGACCAGATGCTGGGGACCGTGGCCTGGACCTGGCTGGTGGAGGCGCTCGAAAACCACAACGCGGCCTACCGGGCGGCCGGCGGCACCGCCACGCGTGTCCTCTCCGAAAGTTTCGGCACCCTGGCCGGCCGCCCGGGCTCCATCGACATCGAACTCCGGGCCTCCTGGACACCGGATTCCTCCGACGTCCAGGCCCACCTGGAGGCGTGGTCGGACATGGTGTGCACCTTCGCCGGGCTGCCGCCGCTCCCCGACGGCGTCACCGCCCTCCCGCACCGGCGCCGAAACTGACCGGGCTTTGACGGACCTGCCCGGTAAACTGGGGAAACCATGACCCCAAACATTCCGGAAAACACCACAGCCGGCGTCCCGGCTGCTGCTGCCGCACCCCATATCACCGTGGAGGGCTTCGACAGCCCCATCCCCGAAATCATCGACCTTGACTCGCCCCGCGACGGCGTTCCCCTGGTCATCGAAACGCAGTCCGGGCTGGAACGCTGCGCCGCCGCCATCGCCGCCGGCACCGGACCGGCGGGGGTGGACGCCGAGCGCGCTTCCGGATTCCGCTACGGCCAGCGGGCGTTCCTGGTCCAGATCCGTCGCGAAGGCGCCGGGACCTGGCTGATTGATCCCGAACCCTTCGGGAACCTGGGCATCATCAATGACGCCCTGCGCGGTGTGGAGTGGATCCTGCATGCCGCCAGCCAGGACCTGCCCTGCCTTTCGGAACTTGGCATGTGGCCGGACAAGCTCTTCGACACCGAGCTCGCCGCACGCCTGGCCGGGCTGCCCCGGGTGGGCCTTGCCGCCGTCATCGAGCAGCTGCTGGGGTTCGGGCTGGCCAAGGAGCACTCCGCGGCCGACTGGTCCACCCGCCCGCTTCCCGAACCCTGGCTGCGTTATGCCGCCCTCGACGTCGAGGTCCTCACGGAGCTGCGCGAGGAACTCATTGAACTGCTGCAGGCTGACGGGAAGCTGGAGTACGCGGAGCAGGAGTTCGCCGCCATTCTTGCTGCCGGGATCGCTCCCCCGCGGGTGGATCCTTGGCGGAAGACCTCAGGCCTGCACCAGATCCGGGACCGCCGGCAGCTTGCCGCGGTCCGGGAGCTCTGGCTTGAACGCGACTCCCTCGCACAAAAGCGCGACGTCGCGCCTGGCCGTCTCATTCCGGACTCCGCCCTGGTGGCAGCGGCCAAGGCCATGCCCGCCACGGTGCCCCAGTTGCTGGGAACCAAGGGCTTCCACGGCCGGGCGGCGCAGCGCGAGGCACCGCGCTGGCTCCGGTGCATTGCCGCCGCGCGGGACCTCGAGGACCTGCCTCCCCTGCACCTGGCCACCAACGCCCCACCACCGCCGCGGGTCTGGGCAGACCGGGATCCGGAGGCCGCCGCCCGGCTGGCCACCGCGCGGCCGCTGCTCCAGGAGAAGGCCGAGGAACTGAAGTTGCCCCTGGAGAACCTGCTGACGCCGGACTTCCTGCGGCGCGTGGCCTGGCGCCCGCCTGCCGAGGTCACGGAGGAAACCATTTCCGCCGAACTGCGGACGCTCGGTGCCCGCCGGTGGCAAGTGGAACTGGCGGCACCGCTGATCGCGGCGGCTTTCCTGAACCCGCAGCCGCTGCCGCCCAGGGAGCCCAAATCCGCTGCCGCCGCGGACGACCAGTAACCAAGGCCTCCGGCCCTTGCGGCCTAAGTTACTCACGAGTAACATCGGTGGAACCGACGCCATGCTGCTGCCGTCCTCCGGCATGCATCCGGCGCTACGTCTCGATGAGGAGTTACACGTGAGCCAGCACGGAAGCGGCGCATCCCCGCGCACTGTCCGCGACGTCGTCTTTGTGGACGGCATCCGCACACCCTTCGGCAGGGCCGGCGAGAAAGGAATCTACGCCGGGACCCGGGCCGATGACCTGATCGTCAAATGCATCCGCGGCCTGCTGCGCCGCAATCCGTCCCTTCCGGCGGAGCGGATCGATGAAGTAGCTGTCGCCGCCACCACCCAGACCGGGGACCAGGGGCTCACCCTCGGCCGGACCGCCGCGCTGCTGGCGGGACTTCCGCGCACGGTCCCGGGCTTTGCCATCGACCGGATGTGCGCCGGCGCCATGACCGCCGTGACCACCACGGCAGGCAGCATCGGTTTTGGCGCCTACGACGTGGTGATCGCCGGCGGAGTGGAGCACATGGGCCACCATCCCATGGGCTCCGGCGCAGACCCCAACCCGCGGTTCATGTCCGAGCGCCTGGTGGACCCGGCGGCCCTGAACATGGGCAACACCGCCGAAAACCTGCACGACCGGTTCCCGGCGATCACCAAGCAGCGTACCGATGCCTACGCGGTGGCCTCTCAGGACAAGCTTGCCGCCGCCTACCAGGAAGGCAGGATCCAGCCGGACCTGGTTCCGGTGGCCGCCCGGAAGCCGGGCCAGGGCTGGACCGTCCACAGCAAGGATGAACCACCCCGCCCCGGCACCACGATGGCGGACCTCGAATCCCTTCGCACGCCCTTCCGCGCGCACGGCAGGGTCACCGCCGGAAACGCCGCCGGGCTGAACGACGGCGCCACCGCCGCTGTCCTGGCGTCCTCCGAGGCCGCCGCCGAACTGGGGCTGCCCGTGAAGATGCGGCTGGTCAGCTACGCGTACGCCGGCGTGGAACCCGAGGTCATGGGCATCGGACCGGTACCGGCCACCGAGAAGGCCCTCAAGAACGCCGGCCTGACCATCGACGACATCGGCCTGTTCGAGATCAATGAAGCTTTCGCCGTGCAGGTCCTAAGCTTCCTGGACCACTACGGCATTGCCGACGACGACCCCCGGGTCAACCGCTACGGCGGGGCGATCGCCGTGGGCCATCCGCTGGCATCATCAGGAGTCCGGCTGATGATCCAGCTGGCCCGGCAGTTCGAGGAGGACCCCTCGGTGCGCTACGGCATCACCACCATGTGCGTGGGACTGGGAATGGGTGGCACAGTGATTTGGGAGAACCCGCACCACCCCGACTACAGCGGAGCCCCCTGGGGCAGACCGCCGCCACCACCGTTTCCGAAGGAGCCACCGCATGAGCGCCGCAGATTACCGCAAGTTGGCGGATCTTTTCCCCAACGAAACTGTCACCCACTCCTACGTGCAGGACATCGTCCTTCCGGGCACGGACGGCAAGCCGGGACCTGGCACATTCGCCCTCATCACCCTCGATAACGATCTCGACCACACCAAACCCACCACCCTGGGCCCCAACACGCTGGTGGAACTCGGTACGGCCCTGGAGGGCCTGCGCGAACGTGCTGTTCGCGGCGAGATCGTGGGCGTCGGCGTCACCGGAAAACCACACTACCTGGTGGCCGGTGCGGACCTCTCCGCGGTGAAATCGCTGGAAAAGCGTGAGCACGGCCTGTGGATGGCACAGTTGGGCCACGACGTCTACGCCACCCTGGCAAACCTTGGCGTCCCCAGCTTTGCCTTCATCAACGGGGCAGCGCTGGGCGGTGGCCTGGAAATCGCCCTGCAGTCCACGTACCGCACCGTGTCCACCGGTGCCGGGGCCCTGGCCCTGCCGGAGGCATTCCTTGGGCTCGTTCCCGGGTGGGGCGGCGTCTACATCCTCCCCCGCCTGGTGGGCCCGGAGAACGCCGTCAAGGTCATGATCGAAAACCCGCTCAGCAACAACCGGACCCTGTCCGGCCCGCAGGCGTTCGCGCTGGGCATCGCCGACGCCCTCTTCGAACCCGCGGATTTCCTGGAACAGTCGCTGGCATGGGCCGCGGAAGTCATCTCCGGCGACGTCGTTCCGGAACGCGCCAACGCCGTCGACCCTTCCGCCACCGGGGTGGAAGCCCGCTGGCAGGCCGCAGTTGCGGCCGGCCGCAAGTTCGTGGAGGCCAAGACGTCGGGCGCGTCGCCGGCGCCGGGCAAGGTCCTTGACCTCCTCGAGGCCAACCGCACCATGACGGCGGCGGAATCCGCCGCCGTTGAGTGCGAGACGCTGGCCGAGTTGATGCAGACCGATGAGTTCCGCTGCACCGTGTACGCGTTCCTGGACCTGGTGCAGAAGCGCGCCAAGCGGCCCGCCGGGGCGCCCGACCGCAAACTGGCCCGCCCCGTCACCAAGGTGGGCGTGGTGGGCGCCGGACTCATGGCCGGCCAGCTGGCGCTGCTCTTCGCGCGCCAGCTTAAGGTGCCCGTTGTGCTGACGGATATCGACCAGGCCCGCGTTGACAAGGGCGTGGCTTACGTCCATGCCGAAGTGGACAAGCTGCTGGGCAAGAAACGCCTCAGCCAGGACGCCGCCAACCGCACCAAGGCGCTGGTGACCGGCTCGGTATCCAAGGACGCCTTTGCGGATGCGGACTTCGTGATCGAGGCGGTCTTCGAAGAACTCAGCGTCAAGAAGCAGGTGTTCAAGGAGGTTGAGGCGATTGTCTCGCCGGAATGCATCCTGGCCACCAACACGTCCTCGCTGTCCGTTACGGCGATGGCCGAGGACCTGGAGCACCCGGAACGCCTGGTGGGGTTCCACTTCTTCAACCCCGTGGCCGTGATGCCGCTGCTGGAGGTTGTCCGCGCCCCGCGGACTGACGACGCCGTGCTGGCCACTGCTTTTGAACTGGCGAAGGCCTTGAAGAAGAGCGCCGTCCTGGTCAAGGATGCAGCCGCATTCGTGGTCAACCGCATCCTCCTGCGGTTGATGGGAGAGGTCACCGCGGTATTCGATGAGGGAACCCCGGCCGAGGTGGCCGACACCGCGTTGCGGCCCATGGGACTCCCCATGACCCCCTTCACGCTCCTGGCCATGGTGGGCCTCCCCGTGGCGCAGCACGTCCAGGAGTCACTGCACGCAGCATTTGGCGACCGCTTCCCGGTCTCATCCAACCTGGCGGCGCTCATCGACAACAACGTGAAGGCGCTCTGGGAAACCGCCCCTGACGGTACCCGGGCTATCCCCGCCTCCACCCTTGAACTGCTGTCCTTCGGCTCCAGCCCCTCCACCGGGGAGCAGGTGCTGCGGCGCGTCCAGGATGCACTGGCCGAGGAGATTGGCCTGATGTTGGACGAGGGCGTCGTGGCAGGACCTGAGGACGTGGACCTGTGCATGATCCTGGGCGCCGGCTGGCCCCTGTTCCTCGGCGGCATCACGCCCTACTTGGACCGGGTGGGAGCGTCGGAGCGGGTGAACGGACGGCGCTTCTTGGCCCCCGGCGTGGCGTCCCGCCCCGCCTAGGCACTCCGGGTCCAACCTGACCCTTCCCGCCCCACCAGGCGCTGCGGGCGGGGATGGTCAGGCAGGAACCAGGCGGCCGCTGTCGAGCGCCAGGAAGCGGTGGGCCGCCGAACGCGCGTAGCCCAGGTCATGGGTGACCAGCACGACGGCGGCGCCTTCCGCGGCTGCCCGGCGGACGGCTGCGTCCAGCAGGGCCAGCCCGTCGCCGTCCAGCGCCACGGTGGGTTCGTCCAATGCCAGGACGGCCGGCTTGCGCGCCAGGACGGTGGCCAGCGCCAGGAGGCGCCGGGCAGACGCCGGCAGTTCGGCGGGGTGTTCGTTGGCAGCGCCTGCCAGCCCGACTGACTCCAGCGCCGCCGCAGCACGGTGGGCAGCCTGGGCCGCACCGACCAGGTGGTCAAGGCCAAAACCGACCTCCCGCAGGGCGGACCGTTCGAACAGTTGGTCGCGGGGCTGCTGGAACAGCAGGCCCACCGAAGCCGCCGTCCGCCCCACGGGTGTGCCGGAGATGTCGGCGCCCCGCACGTGCACGGACCCCGCAGTGGGACGGAGCAGTCCGTTGAAATGTCGCAGGAGGGTGGATTTTCCCGCCCCGTTGGGGCCGGTCACGGCGACGATCTCCCCAGGATGGACGGCGAGCTTCGATCCCCCGCAGCACGGGTGCAACGCCACCCGGCAGCCCCGCTAGCGCGGCTTTCCGCCGCCACCTGCCGCCCCCCGGCACGGCCGGGTAGGCGAAGTCGACACCCCGCAACTCCAACGCGGGGGCCCCCGTCTGCGGCGTCACGGGACGGGGCCCGGACACCGGGGTCGTCACGGCGGCGGGGCGGCGGATGGCGGGAGGCACCGCCCCGGAGCCGGCCTCCATGGCGGCGGGCGGACCGCTGGCGGTGACGGTCCCGCCGGACAGCACCACCCACGTCCCGGCCTCCAGGAGCAACGGATCGATGGCTTGGCTAAGGATGACGACGGCGGTCCCCCGGTCCAGGAGGTCCCGCACCACGGCGGCGAGCCCGTCGGCGCCGGCCGCGTCAAGGGAGGCGAACGGCTCGTCCATGACCAGCACCGGCGGCCCGGTAATGATGGCACAGCCGATTGCCAGCCGGCGGAGCTGGCCGCCCGAAAGCCCGGCGGGATCCTGGTCCAATTGATCGTGCAGGCCCAACAACGCTGCGGTGCGCCCCACCGCGGCCTGCATGGCTGTACGTTCCATCCCGGAGTTCTCCAGGCCGAACGCGAGTTCCTCGGCCACGGTGGACCGAACGGTGGACAGGACCGTGGCAGCGTCCTGTGGAACGAACCCCACGTGCCGGCCCCACTGGGCCGGATCGATCCGGGGCTCGTCGGGGCCGCCGTCGAACTCGAGCCGGGAACCGGACAGCTCCAGGAAGCCGGCCAGCGCTCCGTCGCCGCCCGGCGGCAGCCACGCAGCCAGCAGGCGGCCCAAGGTGGACTTGCCGCTGCCGGAGGCGCCCAGGATCGCCGTGAAGGAGCCTGCCGCGAAGGAAACCGTGACGTCATGCAGGGCCGCTGTTTCGTCGTCGTGGAACGTAAAGGACCGGATGCCGGCTGCCAGGACCGGGTGGTTGCCGTGGATGGCGCTTTCGGCGTCCCTCAGGGGCTCAGGCACTGGCACCTGCCTGTACCAGCCGCAGCACCAGCGCTGCCGCGGCCGCCAGCACCAGGACGGCCCGTGCCGTGCGCTGCAGCCGCGAGTCGGGCACGTCCCGGTAGCTGGTGCGGGGTCCGGTGTTGCTGAGTCCCCGGGCTTCCAGGGCCGCGGACCGGGTGCCGGCATCCTCCACCAGGGACAGGACCAGGGGGACCGCCTGGAGCCGGAACGCGGCAAGCCTGGACACGAGGCTCCGCGTCACTACCAACCCCCGCGACTCCTGGGCCTGGCGGATCCGCCGCGCCCGGGCGCTGATGGCCGGCAGCAGGGTCAGGGTGGAGGCCAGGACGAACGCAAACCGGCCCTGCACGCCGCGGGCGGACAAGGCCGCCACGAGGTCCGGGAGGCTGACATTGAACGAGAAGACCAGCAAGGCCAGGATCACGGCGCCCAGCTGCAGGATCCGCTGGCAGGCGAACCCGAGGCCCTCGGCCGTGACCCGGGCAGGTCCCCATGCGGCCAGGACGGTGGTTCCCTCGGGGAAGAACAGCCCGTGCAGCATCAACAGCGACAGGCCCAGGGGAACCAGTATTGCCGCGGCGGCGGCCAGCACGCGGCGGGCGGTGCCGCCTGCCGCCGAGAGACCCAGGGAGGCGGCAATCACGGTGAGCGACAGCGGCCAGCTGCCGGCCGCCGTCGTGATAACCGCCGTACTCCCGGCAGCAGCCAGCAAGGTCAGCGGATTCAGGCGCACCGGCCTGGCCGGCCCGGCGGCACTGCGTTCAGGGGATGCGGTCACAGCGGTGCGGTCAGTTGTCCCGGATAGTGCCCTGTGCCGGCGCCTCGCTGGTCACGGCCGTGGCCTTGCCTGCCAGGACACGGTGGCGGCGCAGGAACGGGAACTGCTGCCGGGCCCGGCGCGGCAAGGCGTAGACGAGGATGGCCACGATGGTGAACACGATCGCCTTGTCCATGGGGTCGGAGATCAGTGCCTGCTTGGTGATGGCCGCCAGGAGGGTGTCACCCATGGCACGGAAGGCGCTGACGATCGCGCCGGTGGCCACGCCCGAGGTTCCGCCGAAGACAAACGCGGCCACCGGGGCAGACACCACACCGGCGATGATGCCGGTGACGAAGCCGGCCACCGGGGCGAGGTAGAAACGGCGGAAGAGGCCGTAGCGGGCGGCGAGCCCGGCCAGGCAGCCGATGAGGGCGGCGCCTGCCGCGAACGGCAGCACGGTGGGGTTGAAGAAGGACCAGACGATGCTGCTGAGGGCGCCGGTGGCAGCGCCCGCGGCGGGACCGGCCAGGACGGCGATCAGCACGGTACCGATCGCGTCGAGGTAGAACGGCACCAGGGTGCTGCCGACGAACTGGCCCAGCACGATGTTCAGGACCAGCGCCACCGGGATCAGCACCAAGGTGGATGCGGGAAGCGTGGGCAGGACGGCCACGATGAGCAGGGCCGCCCCGGCCAGGAAGCCGGAGAGTGCGATCAGGGCCGAGGCACTGCCCGGGCCTCCGGTGATGTCGGCGGGCTGGTTCAGGACCAGGTAGACGTAGGTTGCGGCGATGGCCAGGGCGCCGAGGATCTCCAGCAGCCGGCGACGGCGGGCCGCCGGGCGTTCCTGGGACGGAAGCGTCAGGGAGGGCGATGACATGGGAAATGTTCCTTCGGGTGCGGGCAGTGGCCCGGCAGAACCGGGCTGGGGTGGGGCTGCCTATGTCACCTCGGCAGCAGCCGGCGGCAACTGCGCCGGGCCGGTCCGTGGCCCATTCTACCGGGCATTTCGGGGCCGGAAGCCGGCAGTGGTCCGGCAATCCGGCGCGCCCTGGACGGCCATTAGGCTGGCGGCCTTCCCACCCGCCGGGCCAGGCCGCCGACGGCGGACACCAGTTCGCGGAAGGCCTGCTCCGGGTTGTTGCCGGAAACAATCCTGGCGTTCGGCGGAGCGCCCCAGAGCCCGCGGAAATCGGCCACCGTGGTTCCCATCAGCAGGGGCGAGCTGGTTTCGACGTCCACAGTGGCCGGGCGGACGTCGTACTCGAGCGTGCCCGCGGCAACTCCGGCGGCGAAGAAATCATGGACGTGTGCCACATAGCCCTGGTCGTACAGCCGGTGGAACTCGAAGTAGAACCGCAGTGCGTCGGACAGATGGCGGATGAGGGTGTTGCCGGACGTGCTGCGCAGGCCCTCAGGCTGGTCCGGCAGGACCAGTTCCGGCACGGCTGCACCGGCAGCCTCGGAGAGCTTCCGGACGTGTTCCGGGCGCAGCTCCATCCGCTCGGTGGTGTCCAGCGAACAGACGATGGGCAGCTTCGCCAGCGGCTTTCCGCGGTACGCCGCGAACACCTCCTTGGCAGCGTGCGGGTCAACGTGCGTGTTCCACTCGGCCGTCGGGGTGGTGTTCCCCTGGTGGTAGAAGCTCCCGCCCATGATCACCACACCGGCCAGGAGGTCCGGCAGGCCGGGCTCCCGGCGGAGCGCCAAGGCGAAGTTGGTCAGCGGCGCCGTGATCAGGGCGGTGAGCTCACCCGGCCTGGCGCGGGCGTGTTCGATCCACAGGTCGACGGCGTTCCGCGCCGAGACCTGTCCCGCGGGCTCGGGCAGCACCGCGTAGCCGATCCCCTGCGGCCCATGGGTTTCGGGTGTGGTGGTGAGCGGGATGGACAGCGGCCCACGCGCCCCGATGGCCACCTCGACGCCCGGCCTGCCGCACAGCTCCAGCAGTGCCAGGGTATTCCGGGCCACCTGGTCGGCGTCCACGTTTCCAGGCGTTGCGGTGACGGATACGAATTCCGTCTCCGGCAGCGCGGCGAGGTAGGCCAAGGCCAGGGCGTCGTCGATGCCGGTATCGACGTCGAGCAGATATGAGGTCACAGTCGCTGTATGGTGCTCTGGGGTTTCCGGTGTCCTAGAAAAGGGCAACCTTGGGAACGGTGGGGAAGATCGCATCCAGCTCTGCGAGGTCTTCGGCCGAGGGCTGCCAGTCGGCGGCCGACGCGTTCTGGCGGACCTGCTCCGGTTTTGTTGCGCCCGCGATCACGCTGGCCACGGACGGCTGTGCAGCCAGCCAGGAGAAGGCCACCTCCACCTCGGTCAGCCCGCGTTCCTTGGCGAAGAGGCTGAACCGGCCCAGCTGGTCCCAGTCGGCGTCCGCCACCATGTTGGTGCGTGTGTGGCTGAGGCGGGAACCGTCGGGCGCGTGGCCGGGCGCGTACTTGCCCGTAAGCAGGCCGTTGGCCAGCGGGAAGTAGGGCAGGACGCCGAGGCCAAGGGCTTCGGCGGCGGGGGTGACTTCCTGCTCTGCACGGCGGTCCAGGAGGTTGTAATGGTTCTGGGTGGAAACGAAGCGCGCGCCGCCGAGTTCGCGGGCCACGTACTCGGCCTGGGCGATCTGCCAGCCGGCCCGGTTGGAGTGGCCGATGTACCGTACCTTCCCGCTGCGGACGAGGTCGTCCAGCGCAGCGAGGGTCTCGTCGATGGGCGTCAGCGGGTCCGGAGTATGGAACTGGTAGAGGTCGATCCAGTCGGTGCCGAGCCGCCGCAGTGATGCTTCGACGGACTGGATGATGTAGCGGCGGGAGCCCCGGTCACCGAAGTCGGGGCCGTTCGCGCCCTGGGTGTCCATCCCGAACTTGGTGGCCACCACGGCCTGGTCCCGCCGGTTTCCCAGCGCCTTCCCCAGCATGGTCTCGCTCAGTCCCGGTTCCCGGCCGTAGTTGTCCGCGACGTCGAACAGCGTGATCCCGGCCTCCAGTGCTGCGGAGACGACGGTGTCCGTGCCTTCCTGCGACTCGGTGGCGGTGTTGGCGCGGCCCAGGTTGTTGCATCCGAGGCCTACCGTGGAGACGGTGAGGCCTGATTTTCCAACGCGGCGGTAACTGGTCACGGACGACTCCTAGAGGCTGAAGCTGTTGGCGGGTTTGGCTGAGTGCTTGAGCTTGAACTGCTCGGGTTCGATGTAGGGGGCGGCACCAATGCTGAGCTTTGTGAAGTCAAGGTCCTCGCCGCGGGCGCACACCTTGATGGCATTCACGGCCTTGTTCACCTCCGGGCAGAGGCAGAAGATGTTGAGTTTGTAATCCGTGAACTCGGACCGTTCCACCGTTCCGAGTCCCCGCCAGGCAAGATGGCTGATGAGGGCATCCTTGGCTTTCTGCTCCAGGTAGCGGTCCCGCTCCGTGCCCTCCTTGGTCTTGAGGGCGAACTGGGCCACCACCCAGGACTGCTCCTCATTGGGGATTTCGGCGTAGCCGTCCTCCTGGCATTGGGCTGCGAAGGCGTCCAGCAGGCTCTCGGCACCCTCGGCGTCGGAGACATCGGTCTCCTCCGTCTTGCTCTGGTGCCCCACGACGCCGAAATTCATGACGAACTGGGAGTACTCCTCATCGAACCAGGCTTCCCGGAAGTGGAGGGTGCCCTCGTCGTCGCGCTTGTAGACCCTGACTATGCCGCTCATATGCGTCCCTTTGTAAACCATTCAACGTCGGTACCGTCGAAAGGCGCCTGCTGCGCCTTCACGGCATGGAAAAGCTCATCCGCGGCCGCTTGGATGTCCTCGATCAGCCGTTGGGGGTAGCGCATGGACACGCTGTGCTCGGCGAATTCGTCCTGGTCGTCGATGAAGACGCCGCGTGTTTCGGTGCGGATCACGTCAAGGTCCATGTCGATCACATGGAACTCCGTGACGGCGGGCCGGATGTCCGTCCATTCGTGGCCCACGGCGAGGTCGATGTAGAGCCGCACGCCGGCGGGGTGGGCGGAATCGTAGAACGTGGCCACCCAGTCGCCCTGGCGCGGCACCAGGAGCACGGCGTCCGAGCGCGTGTAGAACGCGGCGCCGGGGCGCGAACAGAACTCGTTGGTGCCCTGGAAGATCCACCAGCCGTGCCGGTCTTCGCCAAGGTACCGCCCGGGGACCACCCAGTGTGCCTTGCCGTTCCATTTCCGGTTGCGGGAGACCACCAGCTGCCCGGGCTGCAGGTTGCCGGGCACGCGGGTGGTGGTGGTGTGCAGAACCGGACCCGACTCCCCCACGGCACCCGGGTATTTCAGCGCGTCTTCGTCCCTCACAGGATCGGGAGGCTGCCAGTGGTGGGGTGCTGCTGCCCGGGCAGGGGACGCGCGAACGGGACCTTGGTGCCCAAAACCTGCGCGACGACGTCGTGCGTTATTTGCTGGGCGGTGAGCCCCACGCGCTCCATGACCTGGGCACGCGTGCCGTGGTCGAGGAACTCGACGGGCAGGCCAACCTCGTTCAGGGCGGTGTCCACCCCTGCTGCGCGCATTTCCTGCCGGATGCGGGAGCCGACGCCGCCGGCCCGGACGCCGTCCTCGATGCAGATCACCAAGCGGTGGTGCGAGGCCAGCGCGATAATGGACCGGCGGACCGGGAGCACCCAGCGCGGATCCACCACTGTGCTGCTGATGCCCTGTGCGCCGAGGCGGTTGGCGACATCGAGGGCGAGCTCGGACATGGCGCCCACGCTGACGATCAGGACGTCGTTCTCGGTGGATCCGGAGGGTCGGCGGGCCAGGATGTCCACGCCGTCGCTGAGCCGTTCCAGGGCGTCCACTTCGGGGCCCACGGATCCCTTGGAGAAGCGGACCACGCTGGGTGCGTCGCTGATGGCCACCGCTTCCCGCAGTTCTTCCCGGAGGCGGGTGGCGTCGCGTGGTGCGGCGAGGTGGAGGCCCGGAACGATCTGGACCATGGCCATGTCCCACATGCCGTGGTGGCTGGCGCCGTCCGGACCGGTCACGCCGGCGCGGTCCAGCACGATGGTGACGCCGGCCTTGTGGAGGGCAACGTCCATCAGCAACTGGTCGAAGGCCCGGTTCAGGAAGGTGGCGTAGACGGCGACGACGGGGTGGAGCCCGCCGAACGCCATGCCGGCGGCAGCGGTGAGGGCGTGCTGCTCGGCGATGCCGACGTCGACGACGCGCTTCGGGTGCTTTGCCGCGAACTTGTGCAGGCCCACCGGGATCAGCATGGCGCCGGTGATGCCGACGATGTCCTCGCGTTCGTCGGCGATGGCGGCGATCTCGTCCGCGAAGACGGACGTCCAGGACTGCGCCCCGCCGGTACCGGTTGGTTCGCCGGTTTCGGGATCGATGATGCCCACCGCATGGAACTGGTCCGCTTCATGGGCACGGGCCGGCGCGTAGCCATGGCCCTTTTCGGTCATGGCGTGGACAATCACCGGGCCGCCGTAGTTCCTGGCGGTGGAGAGCGCATGCTCCATGGCCTGGAGGTTGTGGCCGTCCACGGGTCCGATGTACTTCATGCCGAGGTCCTCGAACATGCCCTGCGGCGCCCACCAGTCCTTGATGCCTTTTTTCATGGCGTGCAGGCTCTTGTAGGTGAACTGTCCTGCGGGGCCGCCGTTCTGGAGCTTCTTCTTCCACCAGTCCAGCGCGCCTTCATAGGCGGGTGCGGCGCGGAAGGAGTCGATGGTGGGGCGCAGGGACGCGAGGTAGTCGGCAAACCCGCCCACGGTGGGGGCGTAGGAACGGCCGTTGTCGTTGACCACGATGACAACGCGGCGCTTCTTGTCTGCCGCGATGTTGTTGATGGCTTCCCAGGCCATGCCACCGGTCAGGGCGCCGTCGCCCACGATGGCCACCACATGCCGGTCGCCTTCGCCGGTGAGCTGGCGGGCCCGGGAGATGCCGTCCGCCCAGGACAGGGAGGAAGACGCGTGCGAGCTTTCCACGATGTCGTGTTCGGACTCCGCGCGTGAGGGGTAGCCGGAAAGGCCGCCTTCCTGCCGGAGGGTACTGAAGTCCTGGCGTCCGGTCAGGAGCTTATGGACGTAGGACTGGTGGCCCGTGTCAAAGACGATGCTGTCGCGGGGGGAATCGAAGGTGCGGTGGACGGCGAGCGTCAGTTCCACGACGCCAAGGTTGGGTCCGAGGTGTCCGCCCGTCTGTGAGACGTTCGTGATCAGGAACTCCCTGATCTCCGAAGCCAGCTGCTCCAGCTGTTCCTCGGTCAACTCGTTCAGGTCCTGCGGATTCCGGATGGTGTCCAAGATTCCCAATGACCCCTCCTTCGGGTGGTAGACGTGCCGTTTAACTCTAACGCCTTGGCTTGGTTGCAAAGCCGAAGCCCCGGCTGGTCGGTGACCGGCCGGGGCTTCGGGGAGGATGCTGGCTGCGCAGCTGTTCCGCTAGTTCGCGGAGATCTGCCGCAGCACGTACTGCAGGATGCCGCCATTGCGGTAGTAGTCGGCTTCACCCGGGGTATCGATGCGCAGGACCGCATCGAAGCTCGTGGTGGTGCCGTCTTCGGCCGTCGCGGTGACCTTCAGGGTCTTCGGCGTGGTGCCTTCGTTCAGGGCGGTGACGCCCTCAACCGCGAAGGTTTCCGTGCCGGTCAGGCCCAGGCTGGCGGCGTTCTGGCCGGCCGGGTACTGCAGCGGAAGGACGCCCATGCCGATCAGGTTGGAGCGGTGGATGCGCTCGTAGCTTTCGGCGATGACGGCCTTGACGCCCAGCAGCGCCGTGCCCTTGGCGGCCCAGTCGCGGGACGAACCGGAGCCGTACTCCTTGCCTGCCAGGACAACCAGCGGGGTGCCGGCTGCCTGGTAGTTCTGCGCGGCGTCGTAGACGTAGGCCTGGGGGCCGTCTGCCTGGGTGAAGTCGCGGGTGAAGCCACCCTCGACGCCGTCGAGCAGCTGGTTCTTGATCCGGATGTTGGCGAAGGTGCCGCGGATCATGACCTCGTGGTTGCCACGGCGGGAACCGTAGGAGTTGAAGTCCTTGCGCTCCACGCCGTTGGCCAGGAGGTACTGGCCGGCCGGGGTGTCGGACTTGAAGGAACCGGCCGGGGATATGTGGTCGGTGGTGACGGAGTCGCCAAGCTTCAGCAGCACGCGCGCACCGGTGATGTCCTTGACCGGTTCCGGCTGGGCCTGCATGCCCTCGAAGTACGGGGGCTTCCGGACGTAGGTGGACTTCTCGTCCCAGGCGAAGGTGTCGCCGGCGGGGGTGTCCAGGGCCTTCCAGCGGTCGTCGCCTTCGAAGACGCCCTCGTAGCCGCGGGCGAACATGCCCTTGTCGATCGAGGAGTCGATGACCTGCTGGACCTCGACCGGGTTCGGCCAGATGTCCTTCAGGAAGACGTCGTTGCCGGCCTCGTCCTGGCCCAGGGCATCGTTTTCGAAGTCGAAGTCCATGGTTCCGGCCAGGGCGTACGCGATGACCAGCGGCGGGGAGGCCAGGTAGTTCATCTTGACGTCCGGGTTGATCCGGCCTTCGAAGTTGCGGTTGCCCGAGAGGACTGCGGTGACGGAGAGGTCGTTGGCCTGGATGGCCTCGGAGATCTCGGCGTCAAGCGGCCCGGAGTTGCCGATGCAGGTGGCGCAGCCGTAGCCCACGATGTAGAAGCCGAGCTTCTCCAGGTACGGGGTCAGGCCCGACTTGTTGTAGTAGTCGGTGACCACCTTGGAGCCGGGAGCGACGGAGGTCTTGACCCAAGGCTTCGCGGCCAGGCCCTTTTCCACGGCGTTGCGGGCCAGCAGTGCGGCGGCCAGCATCACGGACGGGTTGGACGTGTTGGTGCAGGAGGTGATCGAGGCGATCGACACAGCTCCGTGGTCCAGTTCGAACTCGCGGCCGTCGGCGGTGGTGACAGCCACCTTCTTGGACGGACGTCCGTTGGACTTGGGGCCGTGGCCGTGCGGGGCCTGCTCGGTGAGGTGGGTCGCAGAGGCGGTGAAGGACGGCGAGTCGGATGCCGGGAAGCTCTCGTCGATCGCTTCGTCCAGGCTGCCGTCGGCGAGGTCCACCTTGACGTAGTTGCGGAGGTCCTCGCGGAACTGCGCCTTGGATTCGGTGAGGATGATGCGGTCCTGCGGGCGCTTCGGGCCGGAGATCGACGGAACGACGGTCGACAGGTCCAGCTCGAGGTACTCGGAGAACTTGATTTCGCGAGAGGGGTCGTGCCAGAGGCCCTGTTCCTTCGCGTAGGCCTCGACCAGGGCGACGTTCTCGTCGGACCGGCCGGTGAGGCGCAGGTAGTCGAGGGTGACGTCGTCGATCGGGAACATGGCGGCGGTGGAACCGAATTCGGGGCTCATGTTGCCGATGGTGGCGCGGTTGGCCAGCGGCACGGCCGCGACGCCCTCGCCGTAGAACTCGACGAACTTGCCCACCACGCCGTGCTGGCGCAGCTGCTCGGTGATGGTGAGGACGACGTCGGTGGCGGTGGCACCGGCCGGGATGGACCCGGTCAGCTTGAAGCCGACGACGCGCGGGATCAGCATGGAGACGGGCTGGCCGAGCATGGCCGCCTCGGCCTCGATGCCGCCGACGCCCCAGCCGAGCACGCCCAGGCCGTTGACCATAGTGGTGTGCGAGTCGGTGCCGACGCAGGTGTCGGGGTAGGCGCGCAGAACACCGTCAACCTCGCGGGTCATGACGGTGCGGGCCAGGTATTCGATGTTGACCTGGTGCACGATGCCGGTTCCCGGCGGGACGACCTTGAAGTCGTCGAACGCGGTCTGGCCCCACCGGAGGAACTGGTACCGCTCGCCGTTGCGCTGGTACTCGATCTCCATGTTGCGCTCCAGTGCGCCGGAGTTGCCGAAGGCGTCGATCTGCACGGAGTGGTCGATGACCATTTCCGCCGGTGCTAGGGGGTTGACCCGCTTGGGGTCGCCGCCGAGTTCCTTGACGGCTTCACGCATGGTGGCGAGGTCCACAACGCAGGGCACGCCAGTGAAGTCCTGCATGATCACGCGCGCCGGCGTGAACTGGATTTCAGTGTCGGGCTCGGCGTTCGGATCCCAACCGGCCAGTGCGCGGACGTGGTCGGCCGTGATGTTCGCGCCGTCCTCGGTCCTCAACAGGTTTTCAAGCAATACCTTGAGGCTGAACGGAAGGTTTTCTGCACCTTCAACGGAGTTCAACCGGAAAATTTCGTAATCGGTTCCGGCTACATTAAGTTTGCCTTTTGAACCGAAGCTGTCCACAGTGCTCATCGCAGGACTCCTCTCGCAACAGTTTCATCTTTGTCGCGCGGTTGACCGCCTGCTAGTTAGGATGCCCTAAGTAGTTCGAGGGCCCGAAAATTGCACACGGCCGGCCGAGAATTCGGGCGCGACGTGGGACTACTACGGCCATCGTAGTCCAAAACGCCGGTGGCATCACGGACCAGGAGCCAGCAGCGCCACGGTCTCCAGGTGGTGGGTGTGGGGGTACAAGTCGAAGGCACGGAGCCCGGCGAGTTCCCAGCCCGAGCGTCGAAAGTAACCGAGGTCACGGGCAAACGACGCCGGATCACAGGACACATAGGCAATGGCACGGGGCTGCGAGGCAATGAGTTGCCCGACGACGGCTTTCCCGGCTCCCGCACGGGGCGGGTCGAGGACGAGGGCGTCGAAATTCCGAGGCTTCTGGCGGAGCACACGCTCCACGCGGCCCTGGACCACCTCCACCTGCGGTGCGGAATGGAGGTTCTTGCGGGCATCGCGGCTGGATCCGGGCGCACCTTCAACCGAGAGGACGGACCCGGTCTCCCCCACGGCATCGGCCAGCACCGCAGTGAACAGTCCGGCGCCGGCGTACAGATCCGCAACCACAGCCCCGGGGTGCAGGAAGCCGCCGCCTCGCAGGAATTCCGTGACGGCGCCCACAAGTGTCCCGGGCGCGTCGCGGTGGATCTGCCAGAAGCCCGCGCCAGACACGCGGTAGTCGTGGCCGGCCGCCGTTTCCTGCACCCACGTCCGGCCCCGGACCTGCGCAGCGTCGCCGCTGACCGGATCGAACGCCGCCACGGACACCTCCGGCGGCAGTCCGGCGGCAATGGCCCGCAGCCTCTTGTCCTTGGTTCCCGGCGCCGGAGCCAGGAGCACCAGTGGGCGGGAGCCGTTCGCCGGAGCCGCCACCTCAACGCGCTCGATGCCCTGCAGGTCCAGCTCCCAGAGGCGAAGTGCGTTGACCGCTTCCGTGGCCAGCGGCATATCCCGCACCGGAACGATGTGCCCGGAACGGTGCGCGTGCATCCCCAGCTTGCCGCCGGGGGTGACCGAAAAGCTCGCCCGCGTCCGCCACCCGAGGCCGGAGCCGTCGTCGTGCGCCTCCCCCACGGCTTCCACGCTGCCGGTCCACACGGACGGTGCAGGGTCGACGCCGGCGAGCCGGGTGAGCTGCTCGGCAAGGACGTCGGCCTTGAGCTGCCGCTGCCGGGCAAGGGTGATGTGCCCGAATTCGGCGCCGCCCACCGGCGGATGGCCGTGGCCCCAGGCCCGGGCTGAATCGGCGAGGTGCCAGAAGTGCTCCACCCGGTCGGGGGACGCTTCGAGGATCTCCACGGCGTCCGCCCGCCAGAACTTGGCGTCGTCGCCGGCATCGGTCAGCCGGGCACGGACCTTCTCGCCGGGGATGGCGTGCCGGACAAAGACCACCCGGCCTTCGTGGCGGGCCACGCAGTGCCCGCCGTGGGCTACGGGCCCGACGTCGAGCACGGCCTCTTCGCCGGCATGGCCGGCCCCCTCGGATGCCGGTACTGCCGTGGGCGGGGTTCTGACGGTCACTGGACGTCCTGCAGGTTCTTGGCTTCTTCGGATGATTTGAGCTGCCAGGGAACGCTGGCCACCATGACGCCGGGTTCGAAGTGCAGCCGGGTCTTGATCCGCAGCGCGGTCTGGTTGTGCACCAGCTGTTCCCACCATTTGCCCACGACGTATTCCGGAATGTAGACCACGATGAGGTCCCGCGGGGAGTCAAGGCGCATTTGCTTGACGTAGTCCATGATGGGCGTGACCGTCTCGCGGTACGGGCTGGCGAGGACCGTCAGCGGGACCGGGATTTCGAGCTTCTCCCAGTCGGTGATGGTGTGGGCGGTTTCTTCCGGATCGATGTCCACCGTGATGGCGTCCAGCCGCGAGGGCCTGGACGCGCGGGCGTAGGCCAGGGCACGCAGGACGGGCTTGCGGACGTGCGAGACCAGCAGCACGGCATGGACCCGGGTGGGCAGGGCGCGCGGCGAGGAGTCCTCGTCCACGGCAAGTTCCTTGGCCACATTGTCGTAGTGCGCCCGGATGCTCCACATGATCAGGAAGAGGATGAACATGGCCAGCAGCGCGATCCAGGCGCCTTGCTGGAACTTGGTGATGAGGACAATGACCAGCACCAGGCCGGTCATGCCGAACCCGATGGTGTTGATGGTCCGGGATTTCAGCATCCGGCGCCGGACGGCCTTGTCCTTGGCGAGTTTGAGTTCCCGGCCCCAGTGCCTGATCATGCCGAGCTGGCTGAGGGTGAAGGAGATGAAGACGCCCACGATGTAGAGCTGGATCAGCTTGGTGACGTCGGCGTCGAAGGAGATGATCAGCACCAGGGCGCCGGCGGCAAGGGCCAGCACGCCGTTGCTGAAGGCGAGCCTGTCGCCGCGGGTGCGCAGCTGCCGGGGCAAGTAGCCGTCCTGCGCCAGGATGGAGCCCAGCACGGGGAAGCCGTTGAAGGCGGTGTTGGAGGCGAACACCAGGATGACGCCGGTGGCTGCCACCACGATGTAGAACGGGATGGAACCGGGGCCGAAGATGGTCTGCGCGATCTGGCTGATGGCGGGGTTCTGGATGTATCCCTCGGGCAGCGGTTTGCCGTCGAGCAGGAACTCCTTGGCCGGGTCCAGCACGATGTGGACCTTCGTGGCGTTCGCCAGGTAGATGATGCCTGCGAGCATTGCGGCACCGATGATGCCCAGCAGCAGGAGGGTGGTTGCCGCGTTCTTGCTCTTGGGGTGCCGGAAGTTGGGAACGCCGTTGCTGATCGCTTCAACACCGGTCAGTGCCGCGGCGCCGGAGGAGAAAGCCCGCAGGAGCAGGAATGCACCGGCCAGCCCCACCAGGCCCTGGTCGAAGCCCTCGGCCGGGACGATGGTGAAGGCTGCAGACGGTGCCTGGCCCAGCTGCCCGGTGGCCGCCTGGAAGATGCCCACCGCCGTCATGCCCAGGATGGAGGCCATGAAGATGTAGGTGGGGACCGCGAAGACGCTGCCCGCTTCCTTGATGCCGCGCAGGTTCACCAGCGCAAGGATGACGACGCCGATGGTGGCAATGACCGCCTGCTGGCCGTGCAGGGACGGGACAGCCGTGGTGAGGTAGGCCGCGGCCGAGGACATGGACACGGCAACCGTCAGGACGTAGTCCACCAGGAGCGCCGAGGCCACGGTCAGGCCGGCGTACTTTCCCATGTTCACGTTGGCGATTTCGTAGTCGCCGCCGCCGGAGGGGTACGCGTGGACGTTCTGCCGGTAAGAGGCCACGACGGTCAGCAGGACCACCATCACGGCCAGGCCCACCAGCGGTGAAATCGCCACCGCACTGACGCCGGCCAAGGCGAGGGTCAGCAGGATCTCATCCGGGGCATAGGCTACAGACGACAACGCGTCCGACGCGAAGATCGGCAGTGCGATCTTTTTCGGCAGCAGGGTATGGGCAAGGCGGTCATTCCGGAAGGGCCTGCCCACCAGCACGCGTTTGACGGCGTTCAGTATTGTCAACACCCCACAAAGCTAGTCTGAATCGCGGACGATGTCATGACGGAGCCGGGCCGGGCCGAACCGCGGACGTGCCGGTAGAGTTCTAGCTGCACGATCGTGACGTACATACAGAGGAGATACGGTGGCGCATTTCGTGATCATGGGATGTGGCCGGGTGGGGGCAACGCTGGCGCACACGCTGGAGGATGCCGGCCATTCCGTGGCCATCATCGACCAGGACGACCGAGCGTTCCGCCGGCTCCGCCAGGGGTTCACAGGCCGGAAGGTCACGGGTGTTGGGTTCGACCGGGACACCCTTAAGCAGGCCGGCGTCGGTGAAGCCTACGCCTTCGCGGCGGTGTCCAGCGGCGACAATTCGAACATCCTGGCCACCCGCGTGGCCCGCGAGACCTTCCATGTCCCGCACGTGGTCGCCAGGATCTACGACCCCGGACGTGCCGAAATCTACCAGCGCCTGGGCATTCCCACCGTGGCAGCCGTCCGCTGGAGCGCGGACCAGGTACTGCGGCGCATCCTGCCCGAGCAGCACCTCGCCGGCGATTTCCGCGAACCATCCGGACGGCTGGTCCTGGCGGAACTGGACCTGGACGGTGGCTGGATCGGGCATCGGATCAGCAGCATCGAGAAGGCAGCCGGTGTCCGTGTGGCCTATCTCACCCGTTTCGGCGAAGGCCTGCTGCCGGACGCGGGCACCGCTTACCAGGACGGCGATACCGTGCACGCCATGCTGCAGGTGGACCGCAGCGCCCTGATCGCCCAGATCCTCGCCAAAGCCCCCGCCAAGGAGTACCAGTGAAAGTAGTCATCGTCGGCGCCGGCAGCGTCGGATCATCCATTGCCCGGGAATTGCTGGCTCACAAGCATGAGATCCTCCTGATCGACCTCAAGCCGGAGGTGATCGGGCGCAGCGGCCTGCGCGGTGCCCACTGGCTGGTGGGTGATGCATGTGAGCTCTCGACGCTCCAGGGCGCCAAGGTGGAGGATGCCGACGTTGTGGTTTCCGCTACGGGTGATGACAAGGTCAACCTGGTGGTGTCGCTGCTGGCGAAGACGGAGTTCGGCGTGGGCCGCACCGTGGGCCGGGTCAACAACCCTAAGAACGACTGGATGTTCAACGACTCCTGGGGCGTGGACGTCGCGGTCAACACCCCGCAGCTGATGACCGCCCTCGTGGAGGAAGCGGTGGAGATCGGCGACCTCGTCCGGCTCCTGACGCTCCAGACCGGCGTTGCATCGCTGGTGGAGTTCACCGTGCCGCACGACTCGCACGTCATCGGCATGACCGTTGGGGACATTCACTGGCCGGAGGACGCCACCCTGGTGGCAATCCTCCGCGACCAGGCCCCCATCACCCCGAGCCGGGACGATGTGATTGACGGCGGTGACGAACTGTTCTTCGTCACCACGATCGCCGCCGAGGACAGGTTGCGTGAGCTTCTGTCCTCGGCTCCCGGCAGCATCGACGCCGGCACCCCGCCGCAGCACGCCGTCGGCGTCCAGCAGGCCGCAAGCGAGTACGGTCCGGTGCCGGACGACGACGGCTTCGACGGCTAGGTGCGCCCGGCGCCTTGAGCCGTTACTCGGCTTGAGGCATCAGGCGCCGTGGCCGGCGCTTGCCTGGTCCTCGGTTTCGGCCGGAGCCGGGCGGGTGACGAGCCATGCCACCCACACTCCAAGGATGTACAGGGGCGCGCCCATGATCAGGCGAGTGGTGGCGAGGGCGGCCAGGCCGTCAGCGCCCATCAGGTAGAGGGGCACCTGAACGACGAGCCGGAGCGCCAAAACCGCAACGATGATCCAGGTTCCCAGCCTGTAGGCCTTGACCCGGTCCGGGTCTTTGCGCCATTCCACTCCCTCGTTGCGGATGAAACCGAAGAGAAGCCCGGCCACAGGCCACTTAACGATGATTGAAACCACCATCGCCAGGATGTAGGCGGCGTTGGTGAAGAAGCCGGGCAGGTAGAAATCCTCCGCCTTCCCGGTGGTGTTGGCCAGCCATGCCGAAATGCCGACGCCCACCACGCCCGCCAGGGCCTGGGTCAGGGGGCGCCGTTGTGCCAGCCTGGCGATGGTGAACGCAGCTGCCGATGCCAAGGCAGCGACCAGGGAGAGTGTGAGCTCCCGTGTCACGGTGAACGCCACGAGGAAAACCAACCCGGGAACAATGCTTTCCGCGATGCCCTGGACTCCCCCGGCGCTTCGCAGGACGTCCACCCGGCCGTCGTGGGTGCGGTGGAGCCCCGCCTTGGCCGCGTACTCGGCGGCCAGGCCGGCCACAGGCGACTGGGCAGCTGCCGGCGATGGCGCGGCTGCCGGTGACGGGCCCGTACCCTGACGCCGGCCCGGGCCGGCGCTTTCGGAGGACTGTTCGGGCTGCTGCTCGGTCATTCGTGCTCCTGGCGGGACATGATCTCGTAACGGGGATTGAAGATGGTGGGCATGTCCTTGCCACGGGCAAGCATTCCCTCGACCCGGATCTCGGCGCCCGCTTCGATGCCCGGCACCCGTCGTCGGCCCAGCCACACGATGCGAAGCCGTGCGGGCTTGTTTCGGCCGGGGCCGGCGCCCGGCCGCCCGGTTCCGGTCTCGGAGACAATGGCGCTGAACTCTGCCGTCCGGTCAGCGGGTACGAAGGTCACGGATTCGATGTGCCCCTGGCACAGCACGCGTCCTTTGTCCGGGAGTTGGTCCAAAGGGGTCAACCCACCGGACGCGTGGGCGGGTCCGCCCTGTGCGGCCTCAGCCGATTTGGGTAATTTCGGGACCACGTTCTGGTTCCTCCAAAGTGGGACCGGCGGGCGGAGGAGTAGCGGAGGCGTCCTTGGGCAGCCGCAGCTGCAGGAGGTCCCGCGGCGGCATGGGGCTGTCGCCGCGGACCACCACCACCTTGCGGAAAAGGGTCTCCAGCGGTTCTGCGGCGGGGCGCTCCAAGGCTGCGGGTCCGCCCAGGACGCCGCGCAGGAACCAGCGCGGACCATCGACGCCGATGAATCGGGCCACCCGGTAGCCCTGGCTGCCGTCCGGAAGCCCGGCAGGGAGTTTGGCAACCAGTTCCGTGCCAAACGCGCCTTCCACCTCTTCGACCTGGCCGCCCTGGGCACCGACCGACTGGCCGATCTGTTCGCGGATCTCGTCCCACAGCGTTTCTGTCTTGGGGGCGGCGAAGGCCTGCAGTTGGAGGCTGGATCCGTTCAGGTCAAGCGTGACTGCCACCACCCGCTGCGTTGCCTCCTCAACCTCGAGGCGGAGCTGGAGTCCCTCGCTGGGCGTGATCAGGAGGGCACCGAGGTCCACGAAGCCGTCCCGGCTGCCTACTTCGGACTCATCGAAGGGGCCGTCCTGGCTGCGCGTGGAAGCGGCGGCTGAGCCTTCTCCGGGTTCCGCTGCCGTCAGCTCTTCGTCCGGCTGCGCCGGCTCGTCCTTCTTGGCTTTCCTGCCGAGCCCAAAGACCATGGGTGACTCCTTCGTTCCTAAAATGTGCCAGTTCTCAAAATCTGCCGGCCGGGACCATGTCCTGCCGTCGTGCGCGCTGGCGTGGCAGCGGTTGTGGGTGGAGGTGTCAGGCTCCGGGAACGTTGAACCCGCCGGTGGAGCCGAAGCCTCCCGTGCCGCGCACGGAGCCGCTCAATTCGCTGACAGGAATGAAGTGCGCGTGTTCCACCCGCTGGATAACCATCTGTGCAATTCTATCGCCGCGGCGCAGCTCAATCGGCTGCGAGGAGTCGGTGTTCAGCAGGGTAACCGATATCTCTCCGCGGTAGCCCGCATCCACGGTGCCAGGTGCGTTCACGATTGTCAGCCCGTGCTTGGTGGCCAGTCCGGAGCGCGGGTGGATCAGCGCAACGAACCCGTAGGGCAGGGCAATGGCCACACCCGTGGGGACCAGTTTGCGCTCCCCCGGCATCAGGACCACGTCTTCGCGCGCGCGAAGGTCCGCTCCGGCGTCGCCCGGGTGCGCGTAGGAGGGAGCTTCCAGGTCCGGATCCAGCATCTTCAACTGGACCTGCATGGTGGGCGAGGCTGGGGATGCCGCGTCCGGGTCGAGGTCTACTGCGGTGGGATGTTCAGTCACAGTCACTCACTCTAACCCGCGCCCCCGCAACAGTCCCAGATGGCCGGATCCGGAGCCGCAGCACCCAAGATGAAATAGCGGACCAAAGGTGGAAAGCTTGGCATATGCCCGAATCAAGCACGCCAGCGTCCGTTCCCAGCACACCCTCGGCCGGGACACCTGTCACATACCAGGAGAAGCTCTGGCCCAACGCCTGGATCTGGGTCATTGCCGTGGGCGTCTCCGCGGCCGGCATCCTGGTCTTCGCCCCCATCAGCATGGCGGCCGGGTATACCGCGGCGGTGGTGCTCCTGGCCATCATCAGCGTGCTCCTGGTCCTGTCCACTCCAACCATCACCGTTACCCGGGACGCACTGACGGTCGGACGGGCCAGCATCGAACGCAAATTCGTCGGCAGCGTTGAGCCGTTCACCTCCGGGGAGGCCACAGCGGAGCGGGGCACGAGGCTCAACGGGCTCGCCTACCTCTGCATCAGGGGCTGGATCGACCCCGTCGTGAAGATCGAGATCACCGACCCGGCCGACCGCACCCCGTACTGGCTCGCCTCCACCCGGCATCCTGACAAGCTGGCCGCTGCCCTCACCCGGGGCTGAGCGTACAAATATCCGTCGCAGCCTTCCCGCCTGCGGTTACTCCTCCTCGGCGCAGGGCGGGCCCGCCCATTCGGGCCGGAATCAGGCGGAAAATCACGGCGCGCCCTGCCCCTTGAGCCAATTCGGCGCCACCGGGTGGCAGAGTTTCGATTGATAGTAATGCCAGGGTGGAGGATTTGTATGCAGGATCTACGGCTTGTAGGCGTGCACGACGACGGGACGCATCTCCTGTTGAGCGGGGCCGGCGGCGAGATGTTCCAGCTGCCAATCGATGAGGCCCTCAGGACGGCCAGCCGGTCCGCGGCCAAACCGCGGGCGGAGCGGTCTGCCGTTCCGATGTCCCCGAGGGATATCCAGGCCCGGATCCGCGCCGGTGCCACCGCTGCAGACGTTGCGGAGTTGTCCGGCATGCCGCTGGCAAAGGTGGAGCGTTACGAAGGGCCGGTCCTTGCCGAGCGCGAGTACGTTGCGCAGCAGGCGCGGAAAGTCGAAGTGGCGGCGCCCTCCCCCGGCCACGACATCTACCGGTCCGCCTTCGGCGACAACCCGGCTACCCTGGACGACATGGTGTCCCACCGGCTGTCCGCGCACGGCATTGATCCGGCCACGGTGGAATGGGATTCGTGGCGGCGCCAGGACGGCACCTGGACGGTATCCGCGAGCTTCGAGGCCAAACAGGGCGGGACTTCCGGTATTGGCGAGGAGCCCCCGGCCCTGTGGACATTCAGTCCGGCACGCAAGTCGCTGCAGAACACCAACCGGTGGGCACAGCAATTGAGCGAGCTTGAGCCGCTGGACGGACCTGTTCCGGCCCGCCGCCTCACTGCTGTATCGGACCGGCCCTTCGACTTTGAAACCGACGCGGATTCGTCCAAGGCGGCTTCCGGCAGCCAGGGCGCCCCCGCCCAGGAGGCCGGCAAGGAGTCCGACGGCCTCCTTGATATGCTCCGGTCGCGGCGTGGCCAGCGGATAGGCGTCGACGAAGATTCTGATGACGCCCTGGCACTGCTGCTGACCCATGGGGTACCGGCGGCCCATCCCCGCCCGTCCGAGGTGGTTCCTGAACCCGAGTCAAACGAACCGGAGCCGCAGGACGACCAGCGGGACGGACCGGCGGCCCAGGGTGATTCGTTCATCCGCCGCAGGGATGCCAGGCCGTCCATGCTGTCCAGGCTCAGCCTTATCCCGCCGCACCGCGACATCCAGGACGATGCTTTGCGGCTTCACGACGGCGTCAGCACGAACACAAGGGAAATCACCATTGCCGCGTCCCCACAGAAACCTTCGGGCGGCAGCCAAGGAACAGGTGGCGCCGGGCTGGATGAGTTGCTTGGCGGGAACCCACGCCGCAGTTTGACGAAGCAGGACGACACTTCCCCCACCACCGGCCAACTTCCGGAGACCGAGGCGCCGGAACGGCCGGCGAAGCCTAAGCGATCCAGCGTGCCTTCCTGGGATGAGATTGTTTTCGGAACCCGAAGCGACTAGGGATTCCCTCCAGGGGCCCATGATGGACTTGGGCACGTGCTACGATCCCCACCACGCGGCCGCGTGTAAAGCGAATTTACCAGGAGGTTCTCGGTGCCGGACACAACCTGCCATATGTCCATTTCGCTGGACGGCTTCGTCGCCGGACCGGACCAGAGCCTCGAAAACCCGCTGGGTAAGCGGGGACTTGAACTGCACGGCTGGCATATCGGCGACCCCCGGGCCACTGAAACCAATCAGGTTGCCGCCAATTGGCTCATGCGGCCCCGCGGCGCCTATGTGATGGGCCGGAACATGTTCGGTCCCGTCCGTGGTGAGTGGAGCGGGGAATGGAACGGCTGGTGGGGTCCTGAACCGCCCTATCACGCACCAGTGTTCGTCCTGACCCACTATGAACATGACCCGATCCAGATGGAGGGCGGGACCACGTTCCACTTCGTCACCGACGGATTCGACGCCGCCTATGCTGCCGCGTCCCAAGCCGCCGGAGACAAGGGCGTCGACATCGCAGGTGGAGCTTCGACCGTCCGGCAAGCACTGGCTGCCGGTGTCGTGGACGAATTGACGCTCGACATCGCCCCGGTGCTTCTTGGTTCGGGCGAACGTATCTTCGACGGCATCGAGTCTTTCGACTTCGAACCCGTCGAGGTGCTTCACTCGCCGTTGGCAACCCACATCCGCTACCAGCGCAGGAGCTAGCAGGCGCCTGCAGGTCGCCAGGCGTCAGGGTGCAGGGCAGGAAGGGTGTCGGGCTGGCAGCTATGCCAACGGCGCGGCGGGGGTCGTTCCGTGAGTACCCGAAAGTCCCGTTCGACGGCGGCGCACTGGTCAGCCGCGAGCTTTGCCTTTCACACGGGCTGGTGTCACGCGCGTTTGAGTCCGGCCCGTTTGAGTCAGGCGGATTTGTGTCAGACGCGTTTGAGTCCGGCCCGTTTGAGTCAGGCGCGTTTGTGTTAGCCGGGTTTGTGTCGGGCGCGTTTGTGTCAGGCGGGAGCGTGCAGGATCCGTGCCAGGCTTTCTTCTCCTGGCGACAGCCCTAAGTAGGCGAAGTCGGGGTGGCTGGCAGGCGGTTCGCCGGCGTGGCTCCCCCGCTCTTTCAGACGGTGGTCCGGTGGTGGCCACTTTGTGGGTTCCCAGTCCTGGTGTTCGCTGTGGTAGTGGCGGCCGGCCGGTGAGGTCCATCCCGGTGGATCGGTCTTACTCGCCGGGGTGGGCTTCCAACCGGTGGTATGCCGGAGCCGGTGATGTTTCGGGCAGGGCTGTCCCAAGTTGCTGATCCCGGTAGTCCCACCATTAGCCCAGGCGAGGATGTGATCGGCCTCCGTGTCCAGGGATGAGTTGCTGCAGCCGGGGAACGGGCACTTACCGTCCCGGAGCCTGAGCCAGTTCCGCATCGCCTTGCCCACCCGGTAACTCTTCCGGCCAATCTCCAACGGCGCCCCGTCCCGCGGATCCACGAGCACCCGGTAAAACGAACCCGCCCCCGCAGCGACCAACCGCCGCGCCATCGAGGCCGGGATCGGCCCATACCCATCCAGCACCGCCGCCTCATCCGTCAACCCCAACAACGAAAACACCGGCACGGTCACCAACACCTGCGCCCGGACCGCATCAGGCGGGACGTCGGCGGGCCTCGCGAAGTTTTCGGGGCTGGTGCAACCTTCGTCTGGCCCCACGTCTACCCTCCCGACCGCCTGTCCCGTGCTCAGCCCCGCGGTCAGAAGGGACGTGGCAAACACATCGGCCCGGAGCTGGGCGAGGGTGCGGGTCTCCTCGGGTCCCTGCAGGCCACGCGAGATGGCGTTGAGCCGGTTCCAGGCCGCCGCTGCCTGGTCTGCGGGCAGGTACGCGGACAGCCACGCCATCCCGTCCCGGTCCGGCCGGTAGTCCACTCGCCGGTCCGCCACGGACCTGGTATGCCGCGTCTCGATCGACTCCGCATGATGACGCTCCCGCCACGACCGGGCCTTCGCCCGGAACCGGTGCGCCGGCAACTCCCCCACCGGACACCCCCGCGCCGTGTCCGGGGCGTCCGGGTCCAGGAAGTGCGCCTCTAACTCCACAGCACCTGCCGCATCCAAGGCCGCGGCCTCGTCCGCCATCACCACAGCGTGGCCCCACGACAGGGTCCCCGCCTGCAACCCCGCCAGCGTCAACGGCAACGAGGCAACAACAGCGTGCGCCGTGGCCAGGAACGACGACGCCGCCCGCGGACCCAGCGCCAACACACACCCCACCTCCGCAGCGACCGCCATCTCCTGCGCCACCACCGGCACCCCCCGCCCCGCCACAACACCGGCAGCATCCGCAAACGCCACCGCAGCCCGCGCCTTCAAACCCGCGACCCTCGCCTCCACCTCCCTGGCCCCGGCCAGAACATCAAGGCAACCATCCACCAACCCAGCCAACGGATCAGCAGCACAGAACGGCTCCGCGCCACACCCGTCCACCTCGGCAACCAGCACGGCAAGGGCAGCACGAATATCCGCCAACGCCTCCACCACCGCCACTTTCCCCATAAACCCATCATGGCAAGGGGGTACGACATTCAGTGCTGGTCAGATCGGGCCGGACAGGCACCGGCAGCCCGGGAGTGCGGCAAAACCCGGCGGGAACAGGGCAGGAGAATTAGCTAACGACAACGCGCACAAAGCGTGCCCGGGTGTGACCGATGTTCGCGCAGGCGTAGACCTGCGAACTGGGAAAGGCAAGGTGCTCGCCAGGACGGAGCTCGGTGGCACCGCTTTCCAGATCTATGCGGATTGCTCCCTCAGAGACCAGGAGCATCTCGGACCACCCCACCGGATCAGGCTCCGCGTCGTATCGCTCGCCTGGTTCCAGGGTCCAGGCCCACAATTGCGCTTCCCTGGTGGCGGGCACGGAAGCCAGCAACACCGCCAGGCTGCCTTCCCGCTCTCCGCGCCACGCAACTTCGCGGATGTCAGCACGTGGTGCTGCAGGGGCGGCCACGAGATCGACGAATGTGACGCCCAGAGCATCGGCAAGGTGGTCCAGGCCGGTCAGGCTGATGTTGGCCTCGCCCGCTTCGAGTTTGACCACCGTACGGCGGCTGACGCCGGCGCGATCAGCCAAGGCGACCTGGCTTAGCCCGGCCGCCGTCCGAAACCGGCGCACGTTCTCACTGACGTGCTTCAGGACCCCGGGTGTTTCCTCAGGTTGCATGTGCACTATTCTGCACCATAAAGTCGAGCATTATGTTGCACATTGGTTCCCGGGCTCTGTTTTCTCGGCAAGAAATCGCCCTCGTCCTAATCACTGCGGTTTGGGGTGGCACGTTCCTCGCCGTCCACATCGCCGTGCAGTACAACGGACCCTGGTTCTTTGTGGGCATGCGGTTCCTGACAGCCGGCATCATCAGTGCGGTCATCTTTGCACGCGTCCTGCGCGGCATCAGGCCGCGGGACATCGTGGCCGGCTCAGCCATCGGCGTCATGATCTTCCTCGGCTACGGACTCCAGACTGTCGGACTTCAAACGATCGGCAGCAGCACGTCAGCGTTCATCACCGCCCTCTACGTGCCGCTGGTTCCGGTCCTGCAGTGGATCGTGTTCAGGACGCCGCCGCGGTTCCTCACCTGGGTCGGTGCCGGTTTGGCTTTCGCCGGCCTCGTGCTGCTCGCCGGCCCCGGCAGCACCGGGTTGGCCTTCGGCCCCGGGGAAATCGCGACGCTGGTGAGCACCCTGCCGATCGCCGCGGAGATCATCCTTATCGGCTGGTTTGCAGGCAAGGTAGACCTCGGCCGGGTAACCGTCCTGCAGTTGCTGATTGCGGGGGCGCTGGGCTTCCTGGCCATGCCGCTGGCCGGGGAGACGGTGCCGGCCTTCTCATGGGTTGGCGTGGGAGCGGCTGTTGCCCTCGGGGCCGCAAGCTGCGTCATCCAGCTCACGATGAACTGGGCGCAGAAATCGGTATCCCCGACCAAGGCCACCATCATCTACGCAGCCGAGCCCGTGTGGGCTGCGGTGATCGGGCGGGCAGCGGGTGAGCGGCTGCCACCGGCAGCGCTCGTAGGCGCCGGCTGCATCGTGGTGGGGGCGCTGGTCAGCGAACTCAGGCTGCGCAGTCGCAGGCGTGCCCCGGCGGCCGCCCTGCCACCCGCGGGAATCGAGGGCCCTGCCGGCCTGGTGCACCAGCACGGCAACGGGACTGATTGACAGCTCCTAGCCCCACGGTGTCAGGCTTCGCTGTCCGCGCGGACACTTACGTCCCGCGGGGCTCCCCTGGTCCGCCTGACCCGCGCCAGAGGCAGGCGTCCACTTCGAACGGCAGCAATTCGTCCTGCTGAGCCATCAGTTTGGCGCCGTGCGCCGTCACCCTGCGCATGAAATGCCGGCGGCACAGCGTCTCGTATCCCACCACGGGGACGTGTTCGGCAGCCTGCGTGGTGGCGGCGTCGGCCACCATGTCCACGTCGCCGACCACCACCTGCGCACCCTCGGTGACCATGACACCGTCGACCGTCCTGGCGTTGTGCGTAGCCCGGCGGCCACACCAGCACAGCGCCTCCACCTGGAGCACCTGCACCCGGTCCGCCAGCTCGATGAGGCGTTGGGACCCGGGGAACAAACGGGTGCGGAAGTCGGCGGTGATGCCGAAGGCGAAAACGTCGACGTCGATCTCGTCCACCACCTTGGCCAGTTGCTCCACCTGCTCCGGGGTGTAAAACTGGGCTTCGTCGCAGATCAGGTAGTCCACCCGCCTGCCCTGGGTGCGGCGGACCATGACTTCCTCCCAGAAGTCCGTGGTGTCCAGCACCTCCACGGCGTCCGTCTCCAGGCCCAGCCGGCTGGAGATGCGGGATTCGCCGGCACGGTCGTTGCGGCTGAACCGGACGCCGCCGCGGCCGCGCGCCCGGTGGTTGTAGTCCATCTGCAGGGCGAGCGTGGATTTTCCGCAGTCCATGGTGCCGGAGAAGAAGATGAGTTCAGCCACGCCGTCGGCTCCTTCCGTCGGCTGCAAAACAGAGCAGCGGGACCTCACGCTCGGCTTTGGTCAGGGAGCCGTGCTGGCCCACCACTTCCATGGCGCTGGGCCGCATGCGCCGGCCGTCGTAGAGGGCGACGGCGTCCCGCGCCGCGATCATGACGTCACCGATCCTGCCTTCCACGGCAGGCCGGACGTCACCAAAGAGTCCGCCTGCGATTGCTTCTTCCCGGGTGAAGGCCCATACCCGGTCGCCGAACCTTGCTTTCCAGGCAGCCACCAGCCGTTCCCGGCCGGCAGTGCCGTCCCGGTGCGTGTCTTCGAGGTACAGGTGGACCATCCGGGGTTCGCCGGCCGTATGGCGGACGCCGTCAACCAGCGCAGAGTCGGCAGAGAAGTCGATCCGCTGGGATTCGGAAATGTCGAGCATTCCGTGGTCTGCGGTGAGCAGGATCGTGGTCCCGGCGGGCAGCGAGGAATTGAGCCGCTTCACGGTGGCGTCGAGCTCCTCCAGCTGGTGTTCCCACTGTTCCGACCGGCAGCCGTAGCGGTGGCCGGCTTTATCCAGCTCGTTGACGTAGAAGTACATCAGGGATGGACCGGCGCCCGCCATGGCGTCGGCGGCAGCCCCGGTGCGGGCGTGGGCGGTGGTTCCGGAGATGAACCTGCCGCCGCGCAGAGCGGCCCTGGTCATGGGCGAACCATTGAACTGGGCGAGGCTGACGGTGCTGACGTCCGCCTGCCCGGCCACCCGTTCAAAGACGGTGGGGAACGGCTGCCACGTGGCCGGGTCGACGCCGGGGTCCCAGTTCCCCAGGAGGTTGACCACCTTGTCCTGCCCAGGGTCCAGGACGTCGTAGCCCACCATGCCGTGCTGGCCGGCGGACAACCCGGTCCCGAAGCTGGCCAACGCTGCGGCCGTGGTGGAAGGAAATGCCGAGTCCAGCCAAACAGGGACGTCGCCTTGGCCCGCCTGCACTACAGAACGCAGGAACGGGGTGTGGGCGGCCTTCTGCTTCAGGAGGTTCCTGCCCAGGCCATCGGCGAGGACCACACAGACGCGGCTGGCGGCGGGCAGGCCCAAGGTGTTGTCGAAACCTTCCACCCCCAGGCTCGCCGCGGCACTGGTGAGGACTTCCGCGACGGAACGGTGCCCGTAGGCAGGGGCGGGCGGAAGGTCGGGCGTGTATCCGGAAGCGGGAGTTTGTTCGGCTTGGTGGCTGGCTTCGGGCATCTCTAACGCTGCTGGTGCCCGCGGCTGAGCCGGTTTCCGAACACCCCGGACCGCGGACGGGGAGCCATGGACTGCACGTGGGGCACGGGCGCTGCCGAACCGGTGTTGACGGCGCGGAGGGCCCGGGCAAAAAGCTTGGCGTCCTGCACGGCCTGCAGCCCGTCGGCCTCGGCGCTGATGCGGAGCACGATGTCCTCCTGCGCAATGGTGCCGGTGTAACCGTGGTCCGCTTCGCACTGCGGGTCGCCGCAGCTGGCGGGACCCATGTCCAGGCGCTGGCCGCCGGACCACGCAATGGACAGGGTCAATTCGCGGACGGGATCCGAGGGCTTGTAGTTTTGCGGCTGGGCGTACATGTAGCTCAGGACCACGGAGCGGATCTGGGCCACGGGAACGGATTCGGTGGAGATCTGCGCGACGATCTGCTCCCCTGCCTCGTCCAGTTGCTGATCGTCCACGTGGGTGATGACCAGCATGTCCGCGGTGAGCACCAGCACAGTGATGTGGCGCCGCACCTCCGCCCGGTCAAAATGGGTTTCCAGGTGCACCAGATGCGCCACGCAGTCCCGGCCGTCCAGCGCGTCGTCAACGACGTCGGAGACCAGGCGCGGGTAGAAGCCGGCCTTCTGCAGCGCGTCTTCGAGGCTCTGGCCCTGGAGTCCGTGGTGGTGTGAGCTGTGCTGGCGGAGTGCCTGGTTTTCATTGCCGGGCGTTTCGGGCGCCGACGCGGGAGGCTGGAAGCTCATGCCCCCATTTTCACAGATCGGCCGGTCACTTGCTAACCGCCTCAGCCCAGCATCGCCCTGCGGGCACTGTCCGTCCGCTGCGCCGCGTTGCCAATCCGCACGTCAGCGGCGAGGATCGTGGCCCCGGACGTGCCGCACAGGACGGGGTTGAATTCCACGAGCGCGATCTCCGGATGGTTGTCCTTCATCCAGGCCAGCCTGGCGGCCAAGTCCTCAAGGGCCGGCACGTCAACAGCAGGGAGCCCCTGGTATCCGAACAGTTTCCGGGATGCCCTGGGCGCACGGATGAAGTCGTGGACGTCGGCGGCGGACAGCGGCGGAACCCGGTGGGCCCAGTCGTCGAGCAGGTTGACGGCGTCACCGGCTAGGCCGAACGAGATCACCGGGCCAAGCAAGGGGTCTTCGATGGCCCGGAAGGTGCAGGCCTGCCCCACCGATGCCATGGACTGGACCTCAAGGGCCGGGTCTCCGTAGGCGGCGAGCGCCCGCCGCATCTGCACCACGTTCTGGCGCAGCGATTCGGCGTCCTCGATGCCAAGGCGTACCCCGCCCAGGTCCAGCCGGTGCCGGAGGGCCGGGTCCGTGGTCTTCAGCACCACGGGCCAGCCGAGGGCTTCCGCTGCCTGCACGGCCTCGTCCGGCGTGTTGAAGGCAGCCGACGGCAGGACGCTGATGCCGTAGTGGCCCAGGAGGGAAGCCGCTGCCGCCGGTTCCAATTGCATGAGCTGTTCACCGGTGACGTCCCGGAGCAGCCCGTCGAGTTCGGCCTCGGCCTTGCGGGGATCGCACCCTGCCGGTTCCACAAAGTGCCCTTGGTCGCGGGCTGCCCATTCCGCATACCGCACCACGGCGGCAAGCGCAGCGACGGCGGCCCCGGGGTTGGAGAAGCAGGGAACCGTGCACCCGTCGGCGCCAACCAGGCCTTCCACGTTGATGGCCGGGTCCAGGATGCCGCTAAACGCAGCCACCACGGGTTTCCCCGCCGCGGCCGCACACTCCGCGAGGACTCCGGCCACGGCGTCGACGGTCAAGCCCCGGGCAGGCAGCAGGGCCGCGACGGCGGCGTGCACGGTATCCGAGGCCAGCGCCTCAAGGAGTGCCTTCCGAAGCGCGGGCAGAGCCACCGACTGGCCCGTATCCAGGTCGAGGCCGGAGACCACCTGGGCGACGCCCAGCCCGTGCGCCACCGCACTGTCCGCCACCACGTTGCCGAGGGCCTGGGAATTGCTGAAGACGGCGACGTCGGGCCCGGCCGGAAGCGCCTGGGCGGACACCACCTGGGCAACGTCCACGAGCTCTTCCACGGTTTCCACGCGGATCACGCCCGACTGGCGCAGCATGGCGTCCAGGGCGCCGGCCGGTGCCTGCGTGGTCCGGACGGCGTGTCCGGGCGGCAGGCGCAATCCCATGGTGTCCGACTTGGCGACGATCACCGGTTTGGTGCGGGCCAGGCGCCTGGCGATCCTGGAGAACTTGCGCGGGTTGCCAATGGACTCCAGGTACAGGCCCACGGCGGTGGTATCGGCGTCGTCCTCCCAGTATTGCATCATGTCGTTGCCCGAAACGTCTGCCCGGTTGCCGGCCGAGAGCAGGCTGGAGAGCCCCAGCCGGCGCCGGCTCGACGCGGCGTACAGCGAGACGCCGATCGCCGCTGACTGGCTGAACAGGCCCAGCCCGCCACGCAACGGCATGGTGGGCGCCATCGACGCATTCAGCGACACGTCCGGGTGCGTGTTGGCGATGCCCAGCGACGCCGGGCCGATCACGCGCATCCCGTTGGCCCTGGCCTGGCGCACCAAGGCGCGCTGGCGCAGGAGGCCGCGTTCGCCGTCGTCCGCGAAGCCTGCCGTGGCGATCACCACGCCCTTGACCCCGGCAGCTGCGCAGTCTTCCATGACGCCGGCCACTTCCTCATAGGGCACGGCGATAATGGCCAGCTGGACGCGTTCGGGGACCTCGGACAGCTTGCCGTAGGGGATCATCCCGGCCAGTTCCAACGCCTCGGGGTTGATGGCGTATACGGACCCGTGGAAGCCGCCCTCGATGATGTGTTCCAGCAGCTGATACCCCACGGTGCCCCATTTGCGGCTGGCTCCGATTACGGCAACGGACGACGGCGCCAGCAGGTCACGGACGCTCCTCGCCTCCGCGCGGTGCTCGCGGGATTCCATGACGGCGCGCGATTTCTCGGTGGGCTCCACGTTGAACTCCAGGCTGACGACGCCGTCGTCGAAATGCCGCTTGACGTCGTAGCCGGCGTCGGAGAACACCATCAGCATCTTGCGGTTCTCCGGCAGCACCTCGGCGGTGAACTTGCGGATGCCGTTTTCGTGCGCGGCGGCGGCCAGGTGCTCCAGCAGGATGGAGCCGATGCCCCTGCCCTGGTGGGCGTCGGCTATGTTGAAGGCCACCTCTGCTTCGGTGGGGTCGGTGAGCCGGTCGTAGCGGCCGATGCCGATAATCTCGCCGTGGATCGTGATGACGAACGCCACCCGGTCCTTGTAGTCCACTTCGGTGAAGCGCTTGAGTTCCTTGGCGGACAGCCTGGCCTTGAACGCGAAGAAGCGCATGTAGATTGAATTCTGCGACTGCCCGGTATGGAAGGCCTGGACAGCGTCGGCATCCGACGGGTGGATGGGCCGCAGGTGCGCCGTTCCGCCGTCACGCAGGACGACATCGGCCTCCCAATGTTCCGGATATTCGCCGTCCCCGGGCTGATCCACCATAGGCTTAGCCTAGCCAAGAACTCCCGCAGCATGCCCGAAAAGCTGCAAGCACCCCCAGAAGGATCCACCAAACCCCATGGCCCGCCGCCAAAGTTCAAAACCCATCGTGGAAGACACCTACACGGAGAACATCGTCGATATCGATGTCACGTCCGAAATGCAGGGCTCCTTCCTGGAGTACGCGTACTCGGTGATCTACTCAAGGGCACTCCCGGACGCCCGCGACGGGCTCAAGCCGGTACAGCGCCGCATCCTGTACATGATGAGCGACATGGGCCTGCGCCCGGACCGCGGCCACGTCAAGAGTGCCCGCGTGGTGGGCGAGGTAATGGGAAAGCTGCACCCGCACGGGGACGCGGCCATCTATGACGCCATGGTGCGCATGGCCCAAGACTTCTCCCTGCGGCTGCCGCTGATTGACGGGCACGGCAACTTCGGCTCGCTCGACGACGGCCCGGCCGCGCCGCGGTACACCGAGGCACGGATGGCGGCGGCGGCCCTCACGCTCACCAACCACCTCGACGAAGACGTGGTGGACTTCGTCCCGAACTACGACAACCAGCTGACGCAGCCGGACGTCCTGCCTGCAGCCTTCCCCAACCTGTTGGTGAACGGCGCCACCGGCATCGCCGTCGGCATGGCAACGAACATGGCCCCACACAACCTGGTGGAAGTGATCGCGGCCGCCCGGCACTTGATCGCCCACCCGGACGCCACGCTGGAGGACCTGATGCGGTTCGTGCCGGGCCCTGACCTGCCCAGCGGCGGCCGGATCGTGGGCCTGGACGGCATCCGGGACGCATACGCCACCGGCCGCGGCTCCTTCAAGACCCGGGCCAAGGTGGAAATCGAACAGCTCACCGCACGCCGCACCGGCCTGGTGGTCACCGAACTGCCGTACATGGTGGGCCCGGAAAAGGTCATCGAGAAGATCAAGGACGCGGTCAACGCCAAGAAGCTGACCGGTATCAGCGACATCGTGGACCTCACGGACCGCAAGCACGGACTGCGGCTGGTCATCGAACTCAAGAACGGCTTCAACCCCAACGCGGTCCTGCAGCAGCTGTACCGCTACACGCCGATGGAGGACTCCTTCGGCATCAACAACGTCACACTGGTGGACGGCCAGCCGCAAACCCTGGGCCTGGTGGACCTCCTCTCGGTCTACGTCAACCACCGCATCAACGTGGTGCGCCGCCGCACCGTCTTCCGCCTGGGCAAGAAGAAGGACCGCCTGCACCTGGTGGAGGGCCTGCTCATCGCCATTGTGGACATTGACGAGGTCATCCAGATCATCAGGTCCTCGGACGAGGCCGCCGCCGCCCGCGAACGGCTGATGTCCATCTACGACCTCACCGAGGTCCAGGCCAACTACATCCTGGAACTGCGCCTGCGCCAGCTGACCAAGTACTCCCGGATCGAGCTGGAAAAAGAGCAGGACGAACTCCGCCGCGAGATCGCGGAACTGCAGGCCATCCTGGACTCCGAAGAACTGCTCCGCACGGTGGTCTCCGACGAACTCGGCGCGATCGCCGAGGAACACGGCACCCCGCGCCGGACCGTGCTGCTGGAGTCCGAGGCCGTCTCCCCCACCGTCGCCGCCGAGCTCGCAGCGGCCCCGGGGAAGGGCAAGGCAGCCCCGCTGGCGCTGGAAATCGCCGACGACCCCTGCTGGGCGATCCTCACCGCATCCGGGCAAGTGGCGCGGACCAGCAACCAGGAACCCCTCGCCGAAGCAGGGCCCCGGAACAAGCACGACGTGTACGCATCAGTGGTCAAGACGTCGGCCCGCGGCGAGATCGCGGCCGTCACCTCGCTGGGCCGCATGCTCCGGCTGCAGGTCATGGACATGCCCGTCCTGCCGCCGGTATCCGGGCTGCCCAACCTGGCCGGCGGCGTGCCGGCCAAGGAATTCCTCACCCTGGTCAAGGGTGAATCCCTGGTGGCCTTCGTTCGGTTGGATGAGGTCCTGGCCATCGGCACCGCCCAGGGCGTGGTGAAGCGTGTGCAGCCGGACTACCCCCTGAACCGCGAAGACTGGGAGGTCATCACCCTCAAGGACAAGGATTTCGTGGTGGGAGTGGCTCCCGCCGGTACGGATGACACCGAGCTGGTCTTCCTGACCAGGCAGGCACAGCTGCTGAAGTTCCCCGCCGCCGTCGTCCGACCCCAAGGACGCACCGCAGGTGGCATGGCCGGCATCAAACTGGCCGCCGGTGACCAGGTGATCTTCTTCGGCGTGGTCCAGCCGAACGATGCCGCCGCCGTCGTGGTCACGATCGCGGGGACCAACGGCGCCCTTCCCGGCACTGCGCCCGGGACCGCCAAGGTCACCGCCTTCGATGAATACCCTGCCAAGGGACGCGCCACCGCGGGCGTCCGGGCACACCGGTTCCTGAAGGGCGAGGACACGCTCCTGCTGGGCTGGGCAGGACACGGGCCGGCCAAGGCGTCCTCCGCCGCCGGCGTGGCGCGGTCCCTGCCGCAGGAGCATGGCCGGCGCGACGGCTCGGGTGTCCCCCTGTCCCAGGCTGTGGAGGTCGTGGGACCTGCCATGGCGTGGGAGCCGGAAACGGCGGCCGAAAACTAGCAGACGGTGCCGGGGACCCACCCGGGGTTTAACCGGGGGTTACCCGGCCACGTCGCGGCGGCGGAAACCGGCGACGGCGAGCGCCACGAGCATAGCGATCGTGGCTGCCGACACAAGGACGCTGTCCCAGGCGGTGCCCTGCCGCAGCGGATCGTGGCCGATGTACTGGAAGAACGGTGACACCTGGTGGATCCGGTCGAAGGCATCCACCAGCGGGGCGAGCGCGTTGACGATGTAGGCGACCACCGCCAGGACGGCGGGTATGCCGCGGCTGAGCCCGGTCCGTCCGGTGCCCGCCGACAGCGCCAGGGCCAGGCTGCCGAAGACAACACCCAGCAAAGCCAGGTGCAGCATGGCGGCGGCCACTTTATCGGCCGGCAGGACCATATCCACCAGGCTGCCCTCCAGCACCAGCGAGACGCCCATGACCGCGGCCAGCAGGAAGGTGCCCAGGGCCATGGCCGCGAACTTGTCCACTACCACCCTCCCGCGGCCCACCGGGTTGGAGAGCAGCAGGTCCATGGTGTGCCGGTCCTCTTCACCGCCGATGGCGCCCGCGCCGGCGCTGACGGCGTAGATCAAGACGGCGATGGGTCCCATGAAGGACATCAGCTCCACTTGGATGTAGCCCGTGGGGGTGGACATGTCCGCGGTGGAGGTGGCGAAGAGTGACCGGAACGCCTCCGGCATTTGGTCGATGATGCTGCTGATGGATGGCTGGGACTGGACCGTTGGCCACACGGCCGCGTACATGGCAACGATCAGGGCCAGGGAGACGGCCCAGGCCAGCAGCGTCCTGCTTTGGTCGCGGAGCGTTTTCACCAGGACATTAGCCAGCATGGCGTGCCCCTGTCCCCGCCGCGTCCAGGGCATTGGCGCCGCCCTGGTCCGAGCCGTAGTAGGTCAGGAATGTTTCCTCCAGCGGAGCCTCGGAACACTCAAAGTCCTCGACGTCCCGGGCGCTCACCAGCTTCAGGAGCGCATCCAGGGCGGACTGCGGGGCGTTGCAGCTGAGCGAGCGGCCCTCCACCGCCAGGTCCCGTACGCCCGGCACGCCGGCAAAGTCTTCCGCGGACACCGCTCCGGTGAACCGGGCCCGCACCCGGTGCAGGGACCGCGCAGCGAGGTCCTGCAGCCGTTCCACCGCTACAAGCTTTCCCGCCCGGACCACGCCGATCCGGTCCGCGACGCGTTCCACCTCGCCCAGGACGTGCGAGGAGAAGAGGGCGGACCCGCCGCCGGCAGTGTGCTCGCGCAGGATGGAGTGGAACACCTGCTGCACCAGCGGATCGATCCCGCTGGTGGGCTCGTCCAGGACCAGCAGGCGCGGCCTGGACATCACCGCCAGGACAACGGCAAGCTTCTGCCGGTTTCCCCGCGAGAGGGTGCGGGCCTGGCGGGTCAGGTCGAGGTCGAGCCGGTCCGCCACTTCGGCGGCACGCGGGGCATCGTCCCGGTGCCGCAGGTGGGCGCAGTAGGCCACATGCTGGTGGCCGGTGAGGCGTTCATAGAGCGCCGGCTCTCCCGGAACATAGCCCACCAGGCGGTGGACGTCCCGGGCCTGCCGCCAGGCATCCAACCCCAGCACCGTCGCCGTGCCGGACGTGGGCCGCAGCATGCCCATCAGGAGCCGGATGGTGGTGGTCTTGCCCGCCCCGTTGGGTCCCAGGTACCCGAAGACCTCGCCCGGCACGATGGTGAGGGTCACGTCGTCGAGCGCTGTGTTCCGGCCGAACCGCTTGGTCAGGCCGGACAGCCGCACCATGCTGTCCGCGTCCATAGGGGCACCCGCATCCGAGCGGCCATCCGCACTCATGCTGCAAGGCTAGGCAGGCGCCTACTGGCGTCCCAGAGTCTTTCGGCCCGGACCCCCTAGACTGCTCTCATGCCTATCGTTCCTGATGAAAAGGACTGGACCTGGGTCTTGTCCCGCACCTGCCCGGAATGTTCCTTTGACGCGTCCACCGCGACACCGGCGACCGTTCCCGGCATCATCGAAAGCATGCTGCCCCGGTGGCGGGCCGTCCTGCGCCGGCCGGATGCCGCCGAGCGCCCCGATGACCACACGTGGTCCCCGCTGGAATATGCCTGCCATGTGCGGGACGTCTTCAGTCTTTTCGACCACCGGCTCAACCTGATGCTGGCCGAGGACGGCGCCCGCTTCGACAACTGGGACCAGGACCTGACCGCGGAAGAGAAGGACTACGCCAATGCCGAACCGTCCGAGGTGAGCGCCGAGCTGGCCGCCGAAGGACACCAGGCCGCGGATTCCTTCGCCGGTGTCCGCGAAGAAGACTGGGCGCGGAAGGGCCTGCGCAGCAACGGATCAGAATTCACTGTCCTGACCCTCGCTCAATACTTCCTGCACGACGTCGTCCACCACCTCCACGACGTCGACGGCTAGCCGCGAGGGCAGCTGAGCCCTGCTCTGGTACGGGCAGCATTCTCAGCGCGACGCCGCCACGCGGTCTCCGGGCACGCCCGACACGGCCGGAAGTTCCAGCCGGGCGTCCTCCGCGGCAATGTCTGCCCCGTTGTGGGTTACCAGGACCACGGTACGGTCCCGCAGCCCCCTGCGAAGGTCCGCCAGCATGGCTGCGGCAGCTTCCGCGTCCAGGTGGGCGGTGGGTTCATCGAGCAGGATTACGTCCGCGCCGGTCAGCAGAGTCCGCGCCACGGCCAGGCGCTGCCGTTCGCCGCCGCTGAGGAAGGCGCCGCCGGGGCCGATCCTGGTATCCAGGCCGGCAGGCAGCCTGTCCACCAGCCCGTGAAGTCCGACGGCGGCCAGCACCGCGTCCAGGTCATCGTCGGCAACCGGCGGCCCACCAGTCCCGGCGGCACGTCCCAGCAGCAGGTTGCCCCGGACGGTGGAATCGAAGAGATGGGCCTCCTGCGGGCACCAGGCCGCTCGGCCGGACACCTGGGCCCGGCCCGCCGCCGGCGCCAGGAAGCCGAGCAGGATCGAGAGCAGGGTTGATTTCCCCGATCCGGAAGGCCCGGTGACTACCAGCCAGCGGCCCGGCTCAGCCACGGCATCGAGCCCCGTGACGACCGGGGGTCCATCCGGCCACGCTGCGGCAAGCTCCGTCAGCGCTATGCCAGGGGCGCCGCCGTCGCAGGCCGGGAGGGCGTGCAGCCCGGAGGTATCCCCGTCCGGAGCGGCCACGCCCGAGCCGCTGCCGGACGGACCGCCGTCCAGGGCCCCGGACTCCCCCACCCGCTGCAGGACCTCACGCAGGGCGGGGAACTGGCGCACCGCCGTCGTCATGGCTGCGTAGGGTTCCACGAGGGCGAGCAGAAGCAGCACCACCACGGCTGCCGTGGCCGGGGCAACCCGGGCAGCCAGTACGTCGGGGCCGGCCAGCCAGGCAGCGGCCAGGGCCGCGGCTCCGCATCCGATGGTGGCAACGGCGTGTCCCAGCCCGTCCGCCCAGGCGGAGCGCCGCGAGGCGTCCGTCGCATCCCGGTCCTCGGCCCGGAGTGACTCGAGCACGTGCGCTGCCAGGCCGTTCGCGTGCAGGTCGACCCGGGCGTCAAGCGCGGCCGCCGTCCGCCGCAGCACGCCGGAACGAAGTGACTGCTCGGCAGTGGCCGACCGCCGGTCCGCCCACAGGGCGGCCGCCGGCGCGAGCAACAGGCCAATGGCAGCAGCACCCATGGCCGCAGGAAGCGCGGCTGGTACCAGGATTCCCGTGGCCGCCAAGGCCAGCGCGGACACTGCGACCGCTGTGACGGGCGGGAGGACCACGCGGGGCAGGAGGTCGCGGACGGTGTCGACGTCGTCAATCACCGTTCCCAGCACGTTGCCGCCCTGCAGGAGCCGGCGCAGCGACAGGGCCCTGCGGCTCAGGGATTCCCAAAGCCTGCCGCGCAGGCGGGTGAGGGCGGCGAAGACCGCATCGTGGAGCAGTAACCGTTCCCAGTAGCGGAGCACAGCGCGGCCGATGCCAAAGAACCGGACGCCCACGATGGCGGTCAGCAGGTAGAGGATGGGCGGCTGTTCGCTGGCCCGGATGATGAGCCACCCTGAGAGACCGGACAGGGCGACGGCGAAGATGGCCGCCAGGGTGCCCACCACGGCTGAGGCCGCGAATTTTCCGCGCACCGGCGCCAGGAGCGCCACGAGGAGTCCGGCCGCGCCGGAGGTGGACCGGGCAGTACGGTTGGGGACGCTGGCGTCAGTGCCGGGTGCGCTCGACGCGGCATCAAGGGGTGCGGGGTCGTCGGACGTCGGATTGCCCGTGCCGGCGTAAGCGGCGAGGACCGGGGCTTGCGGGAGCTCCTGCGGTTCCACGGCTTGCCCGGAACCTGCCACCGGAACCAGCTGGTCCGCAAGGAGCCGGGTGCGGTGGTTGTGGGCCACCAGGATCACGGTGACCTGGCCGCGGAGTCGGCGGATGGCGTCTTCGACGACGGCGGCGGACACGTCGTCCAGGTGCGCGGTGGGTTCATCGAGCAGCATGATGGACGCCCCGGCCTCAATCCTGGCCAGTCCCCGGGCCAGGGCCACCCGGCGCAGTTCCCCGGGCTCAGCTCCGCCTGGTGCCTGGCTGCCAGGTGGCCGGCGCCGGCCCGCTCCAGGCAGCTCCGGGCGGCCTCTTCGGCGGCGAACTTGTCCGGGCCGTGGCCCGGGTCCCGTGTCAGGTACAGCAGCACCTCGTCCAGGACGGTTGCGGCCACCATGACGGGGTGTTGCGGAACCCAGGCAATGGCAGCGCGGTCCAGTCCCCTGATCGAGCCCGAAATACTGGTGCCGTTGCCCGCACCGACCGTCCCGGCCAGGACGCCTAGGATGGTGCTCTTGCCCGCACCGCTGGGGCCGTCAAGGGCGGTGATCCTGTCCAGCGGTGCGGTGAAGGTGAGGGGGCCGACGGCGGTTCCGGACCGCCCGGCATAGCGCACCGTCAGGCCGGTCACTTCGAGGGGGGCGCCCGGCCGGCCGGCTTTGGCGGCGGGCAGCGGTGCCGCCTCCGGAGCGCCGGTCACGGCTGCCGCTTCCGCCAGGGCCACGCGGCCATCGTCACTGGCGTGATGGGCGGTGCCCAACTCCCGCAGCGGGAGGTAGCAGTCCGGTGCCAGGAGCAGCGCCAGCAGGCCTGCCTCCAGCGGCATGTCCCCGTGGACCAGGCGGACGCCGATGAAGACCGCCACCACCGCCACCGAGATGGTGGCGATGAGTTCCAGGGCCAGGGCGGAGAGGAATGCGGTGCGGAGTGTACCCATCGTGCGGGAGCGGTATTCCTCGGAAATCTCTTCCAGGGCTTTGCGCTGCGCGGTGGCACGGCCCAGGCCAACCAGGACCGGCAGGCCCTTGGCGAGTTCGAGCATGTGCGCTGACAACCGCGCCAGCGAGGCTTGGGCCTGGCGCACGCTGTCCTCGGTGTAGCGGCCTATGAGCACCATGAAGACCGGGATCAGCGGGACCGTGAGGACGATGACCACGGCGCTCACCCAGTCCGCGAAGAGGATGCGCGCCCCCAGGAGCAGCGGGATGGCCGCGCAGTTAACCAGGGCGGGCAGGAACTGGGTGTAGTAGTTGTCCAGTGCGTCCAGTCCGCGGGTGGCCAGCACCGCCAGGCCGCCGTCGCCGGGTCCGGCTCCGCGGACGCCGGTGCGGAGGGCATGTTCCAGCAGCCCGGCGCGCAGCTCTTCCTTGACCCCCAGGGCGGCGCGGCGGGCCGCGACGGCCTGTCCCCAGACGGTCAGGGACCTCAGCACCACGCCGGCAAGTCCGGCGGTGATCTGGTTTCCCCACGCGGGGTTCCCGGCGACCAGACCGGCCAGGACGGACGCCACCGCCTGGCCGATGAGGACCAGCGAGAGTGCCTTGAGCGCTGCCAGGACCCCCAGCCAGTAGATCGCTGACCGGGTGGACGGGCCCGCGGGGAACGTTGGCCGCACGTCAGCCCTTGATGGTGAACGCCTTGGCGGCCACGGCCGGCAGGAAGCTGTGGGCTTCCGGGATGTGGGCGGCGCTGACGCGGCGGCGGAACACCCAGTAGGTCCAGGCCTGGTACGCGATCACCAGGGGAAGGCCAAAGGCTGCGACGATGCTCATCAGGCCCAGGGTGTAATCCGAGGAAGAGGCGTTGGAGATGGTCAGGTCAAAGGCACTGTCCAGCGTGGAAGGCAGCACCACCGGAAACACCGCCCCGAAGATGGCAGTGGTCCCCAGCACCAGGAAGGCGCCCAATGCGAGGAACGCCCGCCCCTCGGAGCCCTTCCGGGCCAGCAACCAGGCGGTTACGGCAGCACCTACGGCGAGGACGACGGCGGCCCAGGTCCAGGGCTTGCCGTCCATGAACTGGATGGCAAGGGCCCATGCGGCGATCGGCAGGAGCAGGACCGGCAGGAGCCGCACGAACCACCGCCGCGCACGGTGCCGTACGTCGCCGTCGGTCTTCAGGGCCAGGAAGGCCAGGGCGTGCAGCAGGGAGAATCCCACCACGGCCGCACCGCCCAGCAGGGCGTAGCCGCTGAACCATGCCATGGGGCCACCTTCCCGGTCGCCGTTGGCGTTCAGCGGCAGGCCGGTGGTGGTCAGGGCAAGGGCGGCTCCAACCCCGAAGGCCGCGAAGAAGGAACCCAGGGCAATGGCCCAGTCCCAGCGGTTCCGCCAGCTGTCGGTATTCACCTTGCCGCGGTATTCGAAGGCCACGGCACGGAAGATCAGGGCCAGCAGGACCACCAGGAGCGGCAGGTAGAGCGCGGAGAACAGGGAGGCGTACCAGAGCGGGAAGGCCGCGAACGTTGCGCCGCCGGCGGTCAGGAGCCACACCTCGTTGCCGTCCCATACGGGTCCGACGGTGTTCAGGAGCACCCGGCGCTCGGTGTCGTTGCGGGCGAAGATCTTCATCAGCATCCCGACGCCAAGGTCGAAGCCCTCCAGGAAGAGGTAGCCGGTCCACAGCACCGCGATGGCGATGAACCAGATGGTGGGAAGCAGTTCCATTGTTCGTTTCCTCTGCTCGTTGGAACCTGTTGGGTCCGGTGCGGCTAGTAGGCGAAGGCCAGGACGTCGTCGGCGGCCCTGGCTTCTCCGGTGCCTCCGTCGCCCGAGGTCCGGTCCTCATTCTCATCGGCCGGTGCGTGGGCAAGTTCGGGCATCGCGGAGACCACGCCGCCGCGGATGTACTTCACCAGCAGTTTCACTTCCACCACCAGCAGGACGGCGTAGACGGCGGTCAGTGCCACCAGGGAAGCGATCAGCTCGCCCGCGGAGACCCCCGGGGAAACGGCGGCGGCGGTGAACATGAACACCTGGTCGATGCCGCTGGGGTCCGGGTTGGGGGCCACGACGAACGGCTGGCGGCCCATCTCGGTGAAGATCCAGCCGGCCGCGTTGGCGCCGAAGGGTGCCAGGATGCCGAACACTGCAAGGCGCATCAGCCAGCGGGATTCCGGTACCGTCCCCTTGCGGGTGATCCAGAGCGCCACCAGCGCGGCCAGGGCCGCGAGGCCGCCAAAGCCGATCATCATCCGGAAGCCCCAGTACGTGACTTCCATGACAGGTACGTACTGGATCTCCTGGCCGGCGCGGTCGCCGTAGATCGGGTTGTCCGGCAGGTTGGTTCCGTATTTCTCCTTGTACTCGGGCAGCAGGCTGTTGACGCCCTTCACCTCGGTGGTGAAGTCACCCTTGGCCAGGAAGGAGAGGATGCCGGGGACCTCGATCACGGCCACGACGTCGTCGCAGTTCTTCGATCCCACGTTGCCGACGCTCAGGACGGAGAAGCCGGTGCCGTCATGGCAGGCGGCTTCGGCGGCGGCCATCTTCATGGGCTGCTGCTGGAACATGAGCTTGCCCTGGAGGTCACCGGTGACCGCCGTGCCTGCGAACGAGATCATGGCCACCACGGCGCCGATGCGCAGGGACCGGATCCAGACATTGTAGTCGGTGCGGTCCCGGCCAGGGATGCGGGCGTCCTCACCGGGGATGGCCCGGCCGTCGACACCCACGGTGTCAACGCCGTCGTGCCGCCTCCGCCACAGGTGGTACCAGGCGATGCCCAGGAGGAAACCGCCGGCTACGGCGAGGGCACCGAACAGGGTGTGCGGGACGGCCACCAGGGCAGTGTTGTTGGTAAACACGGCCCAGGCGTCGGTCATCACGGGCCGGCCGTTCACCATTTCCACGCCCACGGGGTGCTGCATCCAGCTGTTGGCCACGATGATGAAGTAGGCAGAAAGGGCTGAGCCGATGACGGCAACCCAGAGGCAAGCGAGGTGGATGGCGGGCTTGAGCTGTTTCCAGCCGAAGATCCAGAGGCCCAGGAAGGTGGACTCCACGAAGAAGGCGAGGAGGGCCTCGAGTGCCAGCGGGGCGCCGAAGACATCGCCCACGAACCGGCTGTATTCACTCCAGGCCATGCCGAACTGGAACTCCTGCACGATGCCGGTGGCGACGCCCATGATGAAGTTGATGAGGAATAACTTCCCCCAGAACTTGGTCATCCGCAGGTATTCCGGCTTGCCGGTGCGGTACCAGGCGGTCTGGATCACCGCTACCACCAGGCCCAGGCCGATCGTCAGCGGCACCATCATGAAGTGGTAGACGGTGGTGATGCCGAATTGCCAGCGTGCGATTTCCAAGGCGTCCATGGCAGTCCCTACTGTTAGCAGTGCAGTTTTCTACGCTTCGTAGAACTCTAACTTCTACACAGTGTAGAACACTGTCGGTGGCTGCAAAAAACCATCCACCCCTCCCCTAGGATGGCGCGTCACGGCCCGCCGCGCCAGATGTTCTACCATATGTAGAAAGAAGCGGGGTTTCGGGGTAAATTTAGTTCTGTAGTTGAACAACCGCGTGACGTCATCGGCGCCGCAAGAAGCGCACGGTGCGGGGAAATAAAGGAAAAGTGAAATGGCTAGTCTTGGTGAACTGGAACGGGCGGTCATGGACCTGCTCTGGGCGGGCCAGGAAGCGGCTACGGCCAACACCCTGAGGGACCAGCTGGCGCGCTCGTCGGCGGCACAGGGCGGGGCGGGCCACGAAGGCAAGGAACTGGCTGTCACGACCGTACTTACCGTACTCTCCCGGCTGGAGAAAAAGGGCTGGTGGAACGCGAACGCGGCACCCGCCCGCACCGCTACCAGGCAGTTTCCAGCCGCGCCGACCACACGGCCGAACTCATGCATGAGGTCCTCGGGTCAGCACCCGACCGCGAGGCTGTCCTTGCCCGCTTCATTGGATCGGTTTCCGAAGGTGAAGCCGCTACGCTGCGCAAACTGCTTGGCCACCTTTAGCAGACCATGTTCTGGGCCTCGTACCTGCTGGCGGTCCTTGCGATAGTCCTTGCGTGGCCCGTGCCGATCCTCCTCTCGAGGGCACAATGGCCGGCCAGGTCGCCGTTCACCGCGATGCTTCTTTGGCAGGCGATCGCCCTCGCCGGTGGCCTGTCCATGATCGGCGCCATGCTGGTCTATGGCCTGGAGCCGATTGGCGACAACCTCGTGGCCGGCCTACGGGCCCTCGCCGGCATGGTGCTTTTCAGCGCTCCCACCACGGCACTGGGGTTCTGGCACATCTTCGCCCTGTCCGCCGCGGCCCTGCTGACCGCACACCTGGTCTTCACCCTGCTGCTCACCTACTACAAGATCCAGCGGCAGCGGCGGCGGCACCGTGAGCTCCTGGCCCTGCTGGCCTCACCGTCCGGGCAGGACACCGGAACGCTGGTCATCAGCCATGACTCCCCGGTGGCCTACTGCCTGCCGGGCGGAGCCCGCTCTGTAACCGTCTTGTCGGACGGCCTGATGGCCGCTCTCGAGCCTGCCGAACTCCGCGCTGTCCTCATCCATGAGAACGCCCACCTGAGCCAACGGCACCACCTCCTGCTCTGGGCGTTTGCTGCCTGGCGGCAGGCGCTGCCCTGGCTGCCCACCACCCGCCTTGCCCAGGAGTCGGTCAACTCACTCATTGAGATGCTGGCCGACGACGTCGCCCTGCGGACCGAAAGCAAGGCGACCCTGATCAAGGCCATCGCCATCGTCGCCAGCGGCTCCGCGGCGAATCCCGTTGCCGGTGACATCCGGCCGTCCTCACCCAGCCTGGCGCTGTCCGGGCTGGAGGCGGCCTCCGTGGGACCGGGCTCGGACGCGGTCCGGACCGCAGCGTCCAGGGTCAGCCGCCTGCTGACACCGCAACCCCAGCTGCCGGCCGCGGCCCGCAGCGCCGTCCTGGCCGGCTGCATCCTGCTGCTCGCGCTCCCTACCGCTTTGCTCGTGGTACCAGGGCTGCTCGGCTGACCTGCCACCGTCGCCGCGGTTGACCTGCCGGAGCCCGGCCGTCACGCTCAGGCGTCGATGCGCTCCCGGTCCAGGCTGGACGCCCCGGCGATGATGAAGTCCTTGCGCGGGGACACATCCGAACCCATCAGGAGGTCGAAGATCTCCTCCGCCTGCTGGGCGTTCTCGATGCCCACCTTCCGAAGGGTCCGGTGGCGTGGGTCCATGGTGGTCTCGGCCAGTTGCTCGGCATCCATCTCCCCCAAGCCCTTGTACCGCTGGATCGGTTCCTTGTACCGTTTCCCCTCCTTGGCCAGGCGCGCCAGCAGCACGTGGAGCTCGGCTTCGGAGTAGGTGTAGATCATCTCGTTGGCCTTCTGGCCGGCGTTGATGACCTCCACCCGGTGCAGCGGTGGAACCGCGGCAAAGACCCTGCCTTCGAGGATCATGGGCCGCATGTAGCGGAAGAAGAGGGTCAGCAGCAGGGTCCGGATGTGGGCACCGTCCACGTCGGCGTCCGTCATGAGGATGACTTTGCCGTACCGGGCGGCGCTGATGTCGAAGCTGCGGCCGGAACCGGCGCCCACCACCTGGATGAGGGCTGCGCATTCGGCGTTGGAGAGCATGTCCCCCACCGATGCCTTCTGCACGTTCAGGATCTTGCCGCGGATGGGCAACAGGGCCTGGAAATCGGACGAGCGGGCCAGTTTGGCGGTGCCGAGGGCGGAGTCGCCTTCCACGATGAAGAGTTCAGAGCGTTCGACGTCGTCCGTGCGGCAGTCAGCGAGCTTGGTAGGCATCGAGGACGTTTCCAGGGCGTTCTTGCGCCGCTGCGTCTCCTTGTGCACGCGGGCCGAGATCCGGGACTTCATCTCGTTGACGATCTTTTCCAGCAGCAGGGCCGACTGTGCCTTGTCGTTCCGGTTGCTGGAGGTGAGCTTGGCGGTGATCTCCCGCTCCACCACCCGCGCCACGATGGCGCGGACGGCGCTGGTACCCAGGATCTCCTTGGTCTGCCCCTCGAACTGCGGCTCGGCGAGCCGGACGGTCAGGACTGCGGTCAGGCCGGCGAAGATGTCGTCCTTGTCGATCTTGTCGTTGCCGGCCTTGAGCTTGCGGGCATTGGTTTCCACGGCTTTGCGGAACGTTTTGACCAGGGCTTGCTCGAAGCCGGACTGGTGGGTGCCGCCCTTCGGTGTGGCAATGATGTTCACGAAGCTGCGGACCGTACTGTCGTAACCGATGCCCCAGCGCAGGGCCACGTCCACTTCGCAGTCACGCTCGACCTCCGCCAGCTGGCTGTGGCCCCGTTCGTCAAGGACAGGAACGGTCTCCTTGAACTTGCCGGAACCGTGCAGCCGCCACACATCGGTGACGGCGGGATCAGCAGCCAGGAACTCGACGAATTCCGAGATGCCGCCGTCGTGGTGGAAGACCTCTTCGTGCGGGCCTGCCTCACCGGGGGTTCCCGGGAGCTTGCGTTCGTCGCGCACGGTGAGCTTGAGCCCGGGCACCAGGAATGAGGTCTGCCGGGCACGGGCTGCGAGGTCCTCGTAGGAGAACTTCGCGTCCGGGGTGAAGATCTGCCGGTCCGCCCAGTAGCGGATCCGGGTCCCTGTGACTCCGCGCTTGGCCTTGCCCGTGAAGTCCAGGACAGAGTCGTTGACGAACGGCGTGAACGGCGCTGCCGGATCCGGCTTGGACCCGGTGTCCTTGAACCGGCCGGGTTCGCCGCGGCGGAACGACATCCGGTAGGTCTTGCCGCCGCGGTCCACCTCAACGTCCAGGCGTGAGGAGAGGGCGTTGACCACCGACGCGCCCACGCCGTGGAGGCCGCCGGACGCGGTGTAGGAGCCACCGCCGAACTTACCGCCTGCGTGCAGCTTGGTGAAAACCACCTCGACGCCGGTGAGGCCCGTCTTGGGCTCCTTGTCGATGGGAATGCCGCGGCCGTCGTCGTGGATTTCGACAGAGTTGTCCGCGTGCAGGATGATGCGGATGTCGTGGCCGAAGCCGGCCAGGGCCTCGTCCACCGAGTTGTCGATGATCTCCCAGAGGCAGTGCATGAGGCCGCGCGAGTCGGTTGAGCCGATGTACATGCCCGGGCGCTTGCGGACAGCTTCGAGCCCTTCCAAGACGGAAAGGTGCCGGGCGGTGTACTCAGAGCTTGGTGCCACTGGTGATGAACTCCTTCAGGGACGTGGGGGCGGTACTGGGAACCGCTCCCTCTAGGGTAGTCGGCGGCAGCGACAGGAGCCTGCTGCCACACCCGCGGGCCGCTGTGCAGCACGCCACGGGTTGGGTCCCGAATGTCGGTGGGACATTCTTGACCCAACCTTGCGGATACGCGCACAGCGAACTTGCCCCATCCTTGCGATGGATTGGATACGAATGCTGGTTATATAGATGTACTGATCTACTAAGGAGGCCGACATGACAACAGCAGTGGCAGACCGCACGCTCAACGCACTGGACCGGTGCGACCGTTGCGGAGCTCAGGCATATGTCCGGGTTGTACTCGAGTCCTCCGGCGGTGAGCTGCTGTTCTGCGGCCACCACGCCCGTGCAGTGGAGGCAACGCTTAAGCCGTTGAGCTCCGACTGGCACGACGAGACGGGAAAGCTTCACGAGAAGGCTGCCGTCGAGATCGACTAGATGAGGCATCGGTAACAACGAACCCGGTGGGACCTGTCCGAATGGATGGGTCCCACCGGCGTTTAACCGTCCTTTAGGGGAACCTCGCGGGGGGTTAAGCCGGGCCGCCCCGGGCCCACCGCAGGGTGGGTTCGGGGCGGCCCGGCGTGTTGCGCAGGAGATCTAGTCCAGGTAGTCGCGCAGCACCTGCGACCGCGACGGGTGGCGGAGCTTGGACATCGTCTTCGATTCGATCTGCCGGATCCGCTCGCGGGTGACGCCGTAGACCTTGCCGATTTCGTCTAAAGTCTTCGGCTGTCCGTCGGTGAGGCCGAACCGCATGGCAACCACGCCTGCTTCGCGCTCGGAGAGGGTATCCAGCACCGAGTGCAGCTGTTCCTGCAGCAGGGTAAAGCTCACGGCGTCGGCCGGGACCACCGCCTCGGAGTCCTCGATCAGGTCGCCGAACTCGGAATCGCCATCCTCGCCCAGGGGGGTGTGCAGCGAGATCGGTTCGCGGCCGTATTTCTGGACCTCGACAACCTTTTCCGGCGTCATGTCCAGTTCCAGTGCCAGTTCCTCGGGCGTGGGTTCGCGGCCGAGGTCCTGCAGCATCTGGCGCTGCACGCGGGCCAGCTTGTTGATGACCTCAACCATGTGCACCGGGATACGGATGGTACGGGCCTGGTCAGCCATGGCGCGGGTGATCGCCTGCCGGATCCACCAGGTGGCGTACGTGGAGAACTTGAAGCCCTTGGTGTAGTCGAACTTCTCCACCGCACGAATCAGGCCCAGGTTGCCTTCCTGGATGAGGTCCAGGAAGAGCATGCCGCGGCCCGTGTAGCGCTTGGCCAGGGAAACCACGAGGCGGAGGTTGGCCTCCAGGAGGTGGTTCTTCGCGCGCTTGCCGTCGTGGATGATGAATTCGAGTTCGCGCTTGTACTTGGGGTCCATGGTGTCCCCGTCGGCCGCGATCTTTTCTTCGGCGAACAGTCCGGCTTCGATCCGGAGCGCCAGGTCGACTTCCTGCTCGGCGTTGAGCAGTGCCACCTTGCCGATCTGCTTCAGGTAGTCCTTGACGGGGTCGGCGGTGGCGCCGGCGGACATGACCTGCTGGACCGGGGCGTCGTCGTCGTCGGCGTCGGAGTAGACAAAGCCCTTGCCGCTGCCGGCGGCACCCTTGACGGGATCGGCGTCGGCATCCTCGACCGCGTCGGGGCCTTCGAGGACGATGTCGTCGATGTCCTCCTCGACCTCCTCGACGTCGTCCGGGTCAACGTCACCGGCGGCGGACTTGCCGGCAGCCTCTGCTGCAGCCTTGGCGCCCGGCTTGGGCCCGCGCTTCTTCGGCTCGCGCTTGCCGTCCGCTGCAGCCTCACCGGACGAAGCCTTGTTGGCTGCCCGCGTAGCTGCCCGCTTGGCGTTGGTCGCGGCCTGCTTCTCCTCAGGGGACAAGACGTCCTGGGCGGCGGAATCCTTCTTCGTGGAAGACGGGGTCACAGAAAACCTTTCTAGCGGTGGTCTGTGGAATCACCATACGGGCAACACCACTATGACCCTGTCAAGTCCGTGGTGGAAACCAAGCGCCACCACGGCCGGCAGAGTCACTTAAGACAACTCCCGGAGCGGCTGTAATGTTCCCTTGCGGGCGCGGTTACGAGCACTCGATACACGGACCCAACCGGGTCTCGGCATCCATTGTCTCATGATTTGGCCGAATCCGGCCTCCCGCGCCGCCATCCGTTACCGCCCCAGCGCTTCCGGCGCCCCTTGAAGGGAGTGGCCCGGGGCCACCGGGGCGGGCGTCAGACCACACCTCCGCCGTCCGGCCCCAGGGGATCCGGCCCGAATTTCTGCCAGGCGGCGTCCTTCCGCGCCGCCCAGCCGCAGAGCGCACCGCGGGCGACAATGTCCAGCAACAATTCCGCCAGCCGGTACCCGGGCTCAAGCCGGAGCGCCTCGCCCAGGTAGGCGGCCGCGTATGATCCGCGGCCGCGGCACCAGGCGATCCATCCCCTGCCGGCCAGGGCCGCGGCCCCGGCAGGTCCGCCCGGCGCTGCCAGGTGTTCAAGGACCCGGTCGAGCATGTCCAGGGCCGCCCAGCAGGGTACCTCAGGCGCCACTCCCATCAGGATCTCGCCGTAGCCGGCAACTGGAGATCCGGCAGCGTTGGGCAAGTGTGGCCGGCGGTTCCGGTCCAACCGCGCAGGCGCTGTTGCAGCCCCGACCCCCGGTTTCCGCAACCGCGGCGATGTGTCCCGGCATGGGGCCGGCGGGGCCGGCGGCGCGGACACGGCGGAATCGCCGGCGACCTCCGAATCACCCGCATCATGCAGGACCCCGAAAAGCTCAGCCCCTTCCTCCGCGGCGTTCCTGCCCGCTGCTGCCATCACCAGGACGGCGTCGCGCCAGGTCGGCACGACGAGCGTGGCGCGAAGGTACGCATCGCGCTCGGCGTCCGGCCGCCACGGCGCCCCGGCCGGCTGGCCCAGGAGCCTCTCCCAGAAGTCGAGCACGGAGCTGAACTGGGCCCTGCTCCTTGTCCGCCCGGCAAGTTCTTCCATCCAGCCGTCCTCCCGGGCCAGGACGGAGGCCACATAGGGGCCCGGAAGCGCCGGCACGGGCGCAGTGCCGGATCCCGGCGCTGTCCCAATGCTGCTGCCCCTGTACACCATCTCGGCATTGAGCATGCTGTCCCTGATCTGCTGGACCGGGCGGCCGGGCAGTGGGCAGCACGAGGTGTCCCGGCACAGTGCGTCCCGCCAATACTCGTCGCCCACGAACCAGGCGTCACGAACAGGCATGCCCGCCTGTTCCAGGACAGCCTGCACCTCGCGGACCAGTTGGTCGTAGGCGGTAGGCGGCGCCGCCCCGGCGTCGGTGGTGAAAACCGCCAGCAGTGAACCGTCGGCCTCGACGTCCGACTGCAGGTAGCGACGGACGGCGCGGGCGAACCGCGACGGGTCCACCTGTGTTTCCAGGCCTGGAAGGTCAAGCCGCAGCGTGGCTCCCAGCGTGGTGCCGCGCAGGGTCATGGCCACGAGGCTCGACGCCGGCCAGTATCCCAGCGAATGGGGGATGAAGCCGAGGATGTCTTCGGGGCCGTGCACTGTCATTCGTTCCGGAGCTGTCATGGCTCCAGCATTCGCCCCCGGCCGCGCAGCGCGCACCGGGCAGTTCAGCTATGTGGGAAACCTGATCGGTGGAGGACCAGTGGCCCGCACCCGCACCCTTAGTCGTCGGTGGGCGCAGGCTGCCGGCGGCGCGCCAGGCTCTCCCGGCGCTGCCGCGCCAAGGCACTGCGCAGAGGCGGCACGACGATTCCCTGCGCCGCCATCTGCCGGCGCACCTTACGCCGGGAGGCAACAATCGCTGCCGAACCAATCGCGAGCAGCAGGAACTGGACGCTCAGGGCCAGCCGGAACGGGCCCAGGCCATACAGGACGCCCTGCGAGAATCCGGTGGCATACAGCAGGTCCAACACCAGGCCGATCAGGAAAATGGACACCAGGGCGGCAATGAACCCGCCAACGTTGACGATGCCGGTGGCCGTCCCGATCCGGTGCGCGGGGTTGAAAGTCCGTGCGAAGTCAAAACCGATCATCGACCCCGGGCCGCCGATGGCGAGGACAACCACCAGCATGGCCAGCAGCCACAGCGGAGAGCGGCCGGGCAACAACAGCACCGCAGCCCAGGCGGCAGCCGTAAACCCGGCAATAAGCAGGACCATGGTGGAGCGGCGAAGCGGGTGGCGGGACACGAAACGGCCAATGAAGGGACCCACGGCCATGGCAGCGGCAACATACAGCGCCATCAGGGCGGCAACAGTACCGGCGTCCAGGCCCTGGCCGGAGATCAGGAACGGGTAGCCCCAGGTCATGGCGAACACGGTGCCGCTGAACTGGATGGTGAAGTGGCTCCACATTCCCAGCCTGGTTCCGGGCTGGCGCCAGGCGCGTGCCAGCGAGACGCCGGTGGCTTTCAGCCCCTGCCGGGCATCCGGGCGTTCGGTGCCCGGCGGAACGTCCTGCAGCAGCAGGAGGACCAGCACGACGGCGAGGGCTGACATCCCGGCCAGCATCAGGAAGGCGGGAGTCCAGCCCGAAAGGTGCAGGACGAGCGCGAACGGAAGGACACTGAACAACTGCCCCAACTGGCCGGACATGCCGGTCAGCTGGGTGACCAGGGGGACGCGTACCGGGGCAAACCACAGCGGGATGAGCCGGATCACCGAGATGAAGGTCATGGCATCGCCGGCGCCCACCAGCACACGCCCAAGGACACCGCCCGGGATGCTCTCGGCAAAGGCCAGCTGCAACTGGCCCAACCCCATCAGCACCGCGCCGCCGGCGATCATTGCCCGGGAGCCGAACCTGTCCACCAGCAATCCGACCGGGATCTGCAGCCCGGCGTAGACCAGCAGTTGCAGGACCGTGAAAAAGGATATGGCAGAGGCCGTGGCATGGAAGCGCTCGGTGGCCTCAAGGCCCACCACCCCGAAGGAGGTGCGTTGCGCCACGGCCACCAGGTACCCAAAAATTCCAACGGTCCAAATCAGCCAGGCGCGGGGAGCAGTCACCCGTTCATTATGCCCGGCCCGGGCAGGCTCCCCGGAAGCCGTGACGCGCCGCTACGGCTTCGGATTCTCCCTGGCCAGGTACGCCTCCACGGCGGCGCCGAGGTCGTCGGCGTCGGGAAGCTCGTCATTTTCGTTGGCCAGGAGCGAGCGCCGCACCATGCCGTCGGCCTTCTCGTCGTAGCGCGTCTCGAGGCGGGCAACCACCTGCTGGACTTCCTCGGACGCCTCGATCTGTTCGGCGATCTGGCGGCTGACGTCACGACCCGACTCACGCAGCCGGTCGGTGGGCAGCATGAGTGACGTCGCAGCACCCAGGTATTCAAGGCCGGCAACGGCGGCCGTGGGGTACTCGGCCTCCGCGAGGTAGTGCGGCACGTGGATGACGTAGCCGGCGACGTTGCGTCCGGCTTCGACGAGGCGCAATTCCAGGATGTGGCCGACGGCGGCTGGAACTTCCACGGTTGGCTTCCACACCGAAATGCCTTCAATGAGCTCAGGCCGGTTTCCGTGCACGGTGACGCCCACGGGACGGGTGTGCGGGACCGGCATGGGGATCGAGTGGATCCACGTGACCAGGTTGACATCGAGTTTCTCCACAATGTTGACCACGGCGCGGGCGAACCGCTCCCACTGCAGGTCGGGTTCGAATCCAGCCAGGAGGAGGAACGGTTTTCCGAGGCCGTCGACGAGGCGGTAAAGGGCCAGCCGCGGTTCCTGGTAGTCCTGGATGTGGTCTTCCACGAAGCTCAGGTGCGGGCGGCGGGACCGGTAGTCGATCAGCTGGTCGGCGTCGAAGACCGCCACCGGCTGGGCATCAAGGGTGTCCAGCAGTTCGGCGTTGATCTGCTTCACCACGTGGCCGGCGTCGGCGAAACCGGTGAAACCCATGACCAGGTTCAGCCCCCGCAGATCGGGGCTGTGGAACAGCTCGATGTTGCTGGCGTAGAGCGCGTCGGGGTCCAGCAGGGAGCCGGAAATCCGTTCAAGCACGGCGTGTTCCTTTCAGGGGTTCGGGTGGACATCTTGCATAACGCGGCGGACGGGCCGGGCATTCCGGCACCCCGTGTGGCGCACATCTCAGGAAATTCTCCCGCCGTGGCGCGGAAGGGCTACGATCGGAATTGGCCTGCCAGGCGGGCTGGCACGCACCCGGAGCGGTCCACGACGGCCGGAGCCGGGCCACCATGGCAGAGCGCCCAACATGCATTCCTGCCCGAACATTTCGAGAATTGAGGACTCATCCCTGTGGTCAAGAATACTGAAATCAACCTTAGTACCGTCTCGCGCGACTTGAAGAAGAGCGCCAGCGAGGCAGTGGTCATCGGGGTGGGGCAGGGAACCGACGGGCCCGTCCTCCTGGACAACCCGTTGACGGCAAAGTCTGCGGAAGCCCTCACGGAATCCCTCAAGGCGCTCGGCATTACCGGTGCCGCAGACCAGCTGGTACGCCTGCCGGGCCTGCCCGAGACCGGAGCCGGAATCCTGGCCCTGGCCGGGGTTGGCAAGGTCGCCGCCACCGAACCGCTGGCAGGCGAGTCGCTTCGCCGCGCCGCAGGCTCGGCGGTCCGCCAGCTTGCGGGCCTGGCAACAGTCACCCTGGCGTTTCCGACGGCGACCGTGCAGGACGTCGCTGCCGTCGCCGAGGGCGCGGCACTGGGAGCCTACTCCTTCACCGAGTTCCGGTCCTCGACGGACGGGCTGAAGGAACCGGTCCGGAACGCCGTGATCTTCACCGAACTGGCCCGCACCGCCGGCGTGGACTCCGCGCTGAAGCGCGCAGGCCTGGTGGCCAAGGCCGTGAATGCGACCCGGTCCCTTGTCAATACCCCGCCCAGCCACCTGTACCCGGAATCCTTCGCGGAGGCCGCCAAGGATCTCGCCAAGGGCCTTCCGGTGAAGGTGACCGTTTGGGACGAGAAGCGCCTGGAGAAGGAAGGCTTCGGCGGCATCATGGGCGTTGGCAAGGGCTCCTCGCGGCAGCCGCGCCTGGTGAAGGTCGAATATTCCCCCGCCAAGGCCACATCGAAGATCGCCCTCGTCGGAAAAGGCATCACGTTCGACACCGGCGGAATTTCCCTCAAGCCGGCCCTGAACATGGGCGACATGAAGAGTGACATGGCGGGCGCCGCCGTCGTCCTTAACACTGTCCTGGCCATCGCCGGGCTGGGCCTGCCCGTCAAGGCCACGGCCTGGCTGTGCATCGCCGAAAACATGCCCGGCGGCGCCGCCTCCCGCCCCGCCGATGTCCTGACCATGTACGGCGGCAAGACCGTGGAAGTGCTAATACGGATGCCGAAGGCCGGCTGGTCATGGCGGACGGCATCGTCGCAGCGAGCGGCGAATACCCGGACGCCATCATTGACGTCGCCACCCTCACCGGCGCGCAGCTCATCGCACTGGGGAACCGCACCGCGGGCATCATGGGCTCGGACAGCGTCACCGGCGCGCTCAAGGTTGCCGCGGACCGCGCCGGCGAGCTGGTCTGGCCGATGCCCCTGCCGGAAGAACTGCGCCCCAGCCTGGACTCCCAGGTGGCGGACCTTGCCAACATCGGAGAGCGGCACGGCGGCATGATGACCGCTGCCGTTTTCCTGCGCGAGTTCGTGGGTAAGGACAAGGCGGGCACGCAGATCCCCTGGGCGCACATCGACATTGCCGGGCCGTCATTCAACAACGGCAGCCCGTACGGCTACACGCACAAGCAGGGCACCGGCTGCACCGTCCGGACCCTGGTCGCGTACGTCGAGGACATCCTCGCCGCGGCCTGATCAAGGGTTGACGGGCCGTGCCGCGCGGCTTTGCGGCGGGGGTGATCCCTCCGCCACAAAGCCGCGTGACACTGGCCACAAGCGCTCCACAAACGCGCCGCCAAGGTGGAGCATGGATAGGTGGTTCGCTAAGGTGAACCACGGTAGTCACAAATGCAAGAGAGTTGCCCTGCTGACATAATCACGGCAGTGCAAGTTCCAAGACCAGATGATGCGCGCTGATCGCGTCATCGTTCACGCGAGGGAGCGTTTTAGTGGCCGATCAGGCAACTGCGCAAGAATTCGACATCCTGGTACTCGGTGGCGGCAGCGGCGGGTACGCCGCGGCGCTGCGGGCGGTACAGCTGGGCCTTACCGTCGGCCTCGTGGAGAAGGGCAAGCTGGGCGGCACCTGCCTCCACAACGGCTGCATCCCCACCAAGGCCCTGCTGCACTCTGCAGAGCTGGCCGACCACGCCCGTGACTCCGCCAAGTACGGCGTGAACGTCACCCTCGACAGCATCGACATCAACGCTGTCAACGCCTACAAGGACGGCATCATCGCCGGCAAGTACAAGGGCCTGCAGGGACTCATCAAGTCCAAGGGCATCACCGTCATCGAGGGTGAAGGCAAGCTGCAGGGCACCGACACCGTTGTCGTGAACGGCACCGCCTACAAGGGCAAGAACATCGTCCTGGCAACCGGCTCCTACTCCCGTACCCTGCCCGGCCTGGAAATCGGCGGCAAGGTCATCACGTCGGACCAGGCCCTCACCATGGATTACATCCCCAAGAGCGCCATCATCCTCGGCGGCGGCGTCATCGGCGTCGAGTTCGCCTCGGTCTGGAAGTCGTTCGGAGTGGACGTCACCATCGTCGAAGGCCTCCCCTCCCTCGTTCCCAACGAGGACGCCACGATCGTGAAGAACTTTGAGCGTGCCTTCAAGAAGCGCGGCATCAAGTTCTCCACCGGCGTGTTCTTCCAGGGCGTCGAGCAGAATGACGACGGCGTCAAGGTCACCCTCGTGGACGGCAAGACCTTCGAAGCCGACCTGCTGCTGGTTGCCGTTGGCCGCGGCCCCGTCACCGCCAACCTGGGCTACGAGGACGCGGGGATCACCATTGACCGCGGCTTCGTCATCACCAACGAGCGCCTGCACACCGGCGTCGGAAACATCTATGCGGTGGGCGACATCGTTCCCGGCGTGCAGCTGGCGCACCGTGGTTACCAGCAGGGCATCTTCGTTGCCGAGGAAATCGCCGGCCTGAAGCCGGTGGTCGTCGAGGACATCAACATCCCCAAGGTCACCTACTCCGAACCCGAAATCGCCACGGTTGGCTACACCGAGAAGGCTGCCAAGGAAAAGTTCGGCGACGACCAGGTCCAGACCCAGGAATACAACCTGGCCGGCAACGGCAGAAGCTCCATCCTGGGCACCTCCGGACTGGTCAAGCTGGTCCGCCAGAAGGACGGCCCCGTGGTTGGCGTCCACATGATCGGAGCCCGCATGGGCGAGCAGGTGGGCGAGGCCCAGCTGATCGTGAACTGGGAAGCCTACCCGGAGGACGTCGCCCAGCTGGTGCACGCCCACCCCACCCAGAACGAGGCCCTCGGCGAAGCCCACCTGGCGCTGGCCGGCAAGCCGCTGCACGGCTGATTTTCCACAGTATTACCAGGCCTGGTGCACCCGGCCGCGCAGGCCGGGTGCACTAGGCTTCCACCATGGCAGCAATCATTCGCACTAAAGATCAATAAGGAGAACGGGGACGACATGTCTGAATCCGTTAACTTGCCCGCCCTCGGTGAGAGTGTCACCGAAGGAACCGTCACCCGCTGGCTCAAGCAGGTAGGTGACCGGGTAGAGGTGGACGAGCCGCTGCTCGAAGTCTCCACCGACAAAGTAGACACTGAAATCCCCTCTCCCGTAGCTGGCGTGATTGAAGAAATCCTGGTCGCTGAAGATGAGACCGCCGAGGTAGGCGCACCCTTGGTGCGCATCGGCGACGGCTCCGGCGGCGGTTCCGCACCCGCCGAAGAAGCCCCTGCGCAGGAAGCACCGGCCCAGGAAGCAGCCGCACCGGCTGAGGCAGCTCCCGCACAGGAAGCACCGGCCCAGGAAGCTCCTGCCCAGCAGGCAGTGGCGGCCGGCGGCGAAAGCCACGACGTCACCCTGCCCGCGCTCGGCGAAAGCGTCACCGAAGGCACCGTCACCCGCTGGCTGAAGGCCGTAGGCGACTCCGTTGAGGTGGACGAGCCGCTGCTCGAGGTGTCCACTGACAAGGTGGATACCGAAATTCCGTCTCCGGTGGCAGGCACCCTGCAGGAAATCCGGGTCAACGAGGACGAAACCGCCGAGGTCGGCTCCGTGCTCGCCGTTATTGGCTCCGGCGCTCCCGCTGCTGCGGCCCCGGCTCCGGCTGCCGCACCCGCTCCGGCTGCCGCACCCGCTCCCGAGGCCCCCAAGCAGGAGGCGCCGAAGCAGGAGGCGCCGAAGCAGGAAGCCCCCAAGCAGGAAGCTCCTGCACCGGCTGCGGCTCCCGCCCCGGCTGCAGCACCCGCTGCACCCGCAGCCCAGGAGGCAGCCCCGGCCGGCGGTTCCGAGTCCGGCTACGTCACTCCCCTGGTCCGCAAGCTCGCCAACCAGCACGGCGTTGACGTCTCCTCGCTGTCCGGCACCGGCGTCGGCGGTCGCATCCGCAAGCAAGACGTCCTCGCCGCGGCAGAGGCAAAAGCCGCTCCCGCAGCAGCTCCGGCTGCAGCATCTGGCGCGTCCGCTCCGGCCGCTTCCGGTGCTGCTGCTTCCTCCCTGCGCGGCACCACCCAGAAGGCTCCGCGTATCCGCCAGGTCATCGCCCGCCGCATGCGCGAATCCCTTGAGGTCTCCACGCAGCTGACGCAGGTCCACGAGGTGGACATGACCAAGGTTGCCAAACTCCGCCTCAAGGCCAAGAACTCCTTCCAGGCCCAGAACGGCACCAAGCTGACGTTCCTGCCCTTCATCGCCAAGGCTGTGGCCGAGGCCCTCAAGCAACACCCGAAGCTCAACGCTGCGTACGACGAAGACAAGCAGGAAATCACGTACCACAACGCCGAGCACCTGGCGATCGCCGTCGACACCGACAAGGGCCTGCTGGTTCCGGTCATCGCCGACGCCGGCAACCTGAACCTTGCCGGCCTCGCCGGCAAGATTGCCGACGTCGCGTCCCGGACCCGCGACGGCAAGATCGGCCCGGACGAACTGTCCGGCGGCACGTTCAGCATCACCAACATCGGTTCCGTTGGTGCCCTGTTCGACACCCCGATTATCAACCAGCCGCAGGTGGGCATCCTGGGCACCGGCGCCATCGTCAAGCGGCCCGTCGTGGTTGCTGACGAGAATGGTGACGACTCGATCGCCATCCGGTCCATGATGTACCTGTCCCTGACGTACGACCACCGCTTGGTGGACGGTGCCGACGCCGGCCGCTTCCTCCAGACCTTGAAGGCACGCCTGGAAGAGGGCGCTTTCGAAGCCGACCTGGGGCTCTAGCCTCCACGGCAAATCCAACGACGGCGGTGCCGGCGCGGGTGGGAAACCATCCGTGCCGGCGGCGCCGTCGCGGTTTTAACCAACGCACCCGTTCCCGGAGCTGCCGTGGCGTGGCTTTGCTACGGGCCGTAGAACTGACTGGCTAAGCTGGTGCCATGACTATTCTCTTCAACATCCTGGTCTTCCTGCACGTCGTGGGAGCCGCCATGATCGTGGGCTACTGGATTGCCACGATGCGGACCCCCACCGTCCACCCCCGCCAGCGCGACGGCGCGTTCCTGCAGCTCCTTACCGGCATTGCCATGATGGGCATCCTGCCGTTCCTCCCGGACAAGGATCCCAACTACGCCAAGCTGGGCATCAAATTCGTCATTGCCATCGTCGTGGCAGTCCTGGCCGTCATCGGAACACGCAAGGTCAAGAATGGGCAGCCCGTCTCTACCGGCCTGGCCCACGGCGTGGGCGGCCTGGCACTGGCCAACGTGGCCATCGCCACCATCTGGCAGTAGCCCCGCACCAGCCGGCCCTACGCATCCGTCCGGTCATAATCCTCTGAGAGCGGACAACCCGTGCACCGGAAGGACGCGGTCCCTAGGATGGGAAACGGCGGGCCCGGCCGCGGGTGCCCGGCCCGGATTCGAACCGACGTTGAGGAGAGACATGGCGACAACACGCAACGCGCACACTGTATGGACCGGAAGCCTGACGGAGGGTTCGGGCAACACCACCCTGGACAGCTCCGGCCTGGGCACCTTCGATGTCACCTGGAAGGCGCGCACCGAGGCCGCCGGCGGAAAGACCAGCCCGGAAGAGCTGATCGCCGCCGCCCACTCGGCATGCTTCTCCATGGCGTTCAGCCACGAACTGAGCCAGGCCGGCTTCACGCCTGAGGAAGTCAACACCAAGTCCGAGGTCGGCTTCCAGCCGGGGACCGGCATCACGGGCAGCCACCTGACCTTGAATGCCCGCATCCCCGGCATTTCGGAGGAGGACTTCCAGCGGATCGCCGAGGCCGCGAAGAAGGGCTGCCCGGTCTCCCAGGCCCTCGCCGGGATCGAGATCACCCTGGATGCCACGCTTCAGGCCTAAGCCTTGCAGGCATAGAGCACCAAAAAGGCCCTGTCCCGCCGGATGTCCGGCGGAGCAGGGCCTTTTGGTTTACCCGGAAAAACCTAGGCAGACGTCCCCGCCTGGCCGGCCTGCCGGCGGGCGGGCAGCGGCGCAGGCTTCAGGCGGCGGTATCCGGAGCGGGCCGGCGGACGGTCGGTGGGCAGTTCCTGGATCATCTCCTTGAGCGCGCCGATGCCGTACTCAAGCTGGGGATCGCGGCCGGCGGCGTAGGCGTGCGGCGGGTAAGTCACTTCGATGTCCGGGTCCACGCCGTAGTTTTCAACGCTCCAGCCAACACCGCCGCCGAACCAGGTGGCGTACCGGGGCTGGGTGACTCCCGTGCCGTCGGCCAGGGAGAAGCGGTTGTCGATGCCCACCACGCCACCCCAGGTCCGCGTCCCGATCACCGGCCCGATCCCCCGCAGTTTGGAGACCTGGGTGATGATGTCACCGTCCGAGCCCGCGAATTCGTCGGCGAGGATGATCACCGGCCCGCGCGGAGCGTGGTGCGGATACGTCCGGGGCTTCTCCCCGCGCGGCATGCTCCAGCCGGTGACCTTGCGGCCGATCAGCTCAGCGACCAGCTGGGATGTGTGTCCGCCCCGGTTCCGGCGCACATCGACAATGAGTCCGTCCAGCGCGGTTTCGGTGTCCAGGTCCCGGTGCAGCTGGGCCCAGCCGTTGGCCATCATGTCCGGAATGTGGAGGTAGCCGAATGTTCCGTCCGAGGCCTCGCGCACGGTGCGCCGGTTGCCGGCGACCCATTCCTGGTACCGCAGCCGTTCCTCGTCCTTGACAGGCACGACGGCGACCCGCCGCTGGATGCCTGCAGCGCCGCCGTGTCCCGGGCCGTTGAGCAGGGTCAGCTCCACTGCGCGGCCGGCCGCACCCACCAGCTGCATGGCCGGGGTGACGGCCTGTGACAAGGGGACACCATCGATGGCAAGGAGGATGTCCCCTGCCTTGGCGCTGACACCCGGCCGGGTCAGCGGCGACGTGGCGAGCGGATCGGAGGACTCACCGGCCAGGATGCGGGTGATCTCCCAGCCCTGCGGTGTGTGGGTGAGGTCGGCGCCGAGGCGGCCCTGCCCGCGGCTGCCCCGCTCGGTCACTGCGGCCGGGCGCACGTAGGCGTGGGATGTGCCGAGTTCGCCGTGCAGCTCCCACAGCAGGTCAACCAGGTCATCGTGCGAGCCGAGGCGGTCCACCAGCGGACGGTACCGGGCGCGGATGGATTCCCAGTCCTGGCCGGCCATGTCTTCGGTCCAGAAGAAGTCGCGCTGCAGGCGCCAGGCTTCATCGAACGCCTGTCCCCAGACGCTAAGCGGGTCCAGCAGGACCCTGATCCTGCCCAGGTCCACTTTGACGGCTTTGCCGGATTCCTCATCCGCCTTGGCATCGGATGGAACGGCAGTGACCTGCTTGTCCGAGACCAGGACCACCTTGCTGCGGTCCCCGGACAGGCGGTAGCTGTCAACGGCGTCCACCAGCGTGGCTTGCTTGCGGCGGGCGACGTCGTAGCGGACCAGGCTGGGGCGGGCGTCCTTGTCCTCCTGGCTGGCCTTGCCGTCGCCGGTCACGCCGGCCAGGACGGAGTCGAGCCACAGGAGTCCGCCGTCCACGGCCTTCAGTGAGCTGTAGTTGCCCTGGGGTACGGGAACCCCGATGACGCGGTGCGCCAGGCCTTCCGGGTCGACGTGGACAGCTGCCGTGCTGTCCTGCTGCCCTTCACTTGCGTCCGCGCCGTTCTTTACGGTTTCGGGTGCGGTCTCCTCGCCGGCGGGATCCACCGACGGGCCAAAGGGCGACGGCGTGTCAGCCGCGAGTGCCACCAGGTAGGGCTTGATGGGGCTGGGGAAGGAAAGGTCGAACGAGTGCCCGTCGTAGACCGGATCGAAGCTGCGGTTGGACAGGAACGCCAGGAACTTGCCGTCAGGGGTGAACGACGGCGAGGCGTCGCGGAAACGGCCGTCAGTGACCTCCACGGGATCGGCATCGAGGCGGTCCACGGTGGCCAGGCGCAGGCGGCTGCGTGAGCCGAAGGACGTGACCGGTTCCGACCACGCCAGCCAGCGCGAGTCGGCGGACCAGGCCAGCTCGGAGATGCTGCCTTCGCCGATGCTGGCAACGCGCGTGAGGTTACCGGTTCGGGTGTCGGCCACGTGGACGTCGCCGAACGAGGTGCCCAGTGCTATCCACCGGCCGTCCGGGCTGGCTTCGAGCGAACTGGCCCGCGACGGCGTGGGGACGGTGATGCCGGTGGGCGCCGTGTCCTCCCTGTTTTCCGTGGCGGCCGTCGAGTCCTGCGGGGCGACGTCTGCCTGCTGGTCGTCGTCGGCGGGAACATGTTGGTTTCCGCCCGCAAGGACTGCGGCGCCGGAGGCCGGGACCGGTTGCGGCAGGTTGGGCGTTTCGGGGCCCTCCGTGCCCGTTTGTCCGGCGTCGGCGGAGTGGTCCGCCGTAGGTTCCTGGCCCGGTGCCGTCGCCTGCTGGGCACTGTGCGGGACAGGTGCGGCGATGTCCTTGATGTGCAGCGCCTCGACGCCGTCGTGGTCGGCGATGTAGGCGATGCGGCCGTCGCCCAGGGGCCGGGGCAGGCGCCCGCGGACACCCGGGGTTGCCTCGATGATGCGGGAGGGCCCGTCCTTGTGGCGCACCCAGTGGATGGTTCCGTGCGATTCGACGGCGCTGGCGGCTCCGGTGGTATCGGGTGCCACGGCGCCGAGGTGTTTTGCCGGGTCGAGGAGGGCCGGACGCCTGGTCTGCGAGGCAGAGCCCAGGGAGATCTCCAGCTTGACCGCCTCCGATTCGAGGTCACTCAAGACCCAAAGTTCACCGGCGGATTCGAAGATGACCCGTTTGCCGTCGGTGGCGGCGTGCCGGACGTAGAAGTCCTGGTGGTCGGTGTGCCGGCGCAGGTCCTGTCCGTTGGGCAGCACCGAGTAGAGGTTGCCGTAGCCCTCATGGTCGGAGAGGAAGGCGATCCGGCCACCCACCCACAGGGGGTCGGCGAGATTGCCGTCCAGGTCGGGCAGCAGCCGTTCGAATTCGCCGTTGCCGTCGTTGTCGATCCACAGCTTTCCGGCGGTACCGCCGCGGTACCGCTTCCACCATGCCGGTTCGCGGGACAGCACGGTCCCCAGCACCACCGGACGTTCGTCGCCCACCTCGGGGCCGAACGCAACCGATTCAACCGGGCCGTACGGCAGTTCCTGCGCCCACCCGCCGTCCAACGGGACACTGTAAGCGTACGTGTGCCGGCTTTCGGCCTGCCGGAATGCGCTGGTGACCACCACGGAACCGCCGGCGGTGAACCCCTTGACCCTGGTGCTGCTGTGCCCGAAGTAGGTGAGCTGCCGGTATCCGCCGCCGTCGACCTGTGCCGAGACAACCTCCGGCGCCGTGCCCTGCACCACCGTCCACACCAGCCGCTTGCCGTCCGGGGTGAACCGCGGGTTGCGGGCGGGTAATTGGAGGGACGAGACGCGCCAGGCCCGGCCGCCGTCCAGGGGCGCGATCCAGACGTCGTCCTCGGCCACGAAAGTGACCAGGTCGCCGTGCAGATGCGGGAAACGGAAGTAGCTCGAGGAAGTCATCGTTCGATCATAGTCAACCACCACCTGCCCCCGCGGGAGGTGCCGGAGCCGCGCTGGCGTGGTGAGATGGACCATGCACATCGTCATGGCCGGCGCCTCCGGGCTCATCGGCACCTCCATGTCCGCAGCCTTCCGCGACGCCGGCCACTCGGTGGTGACACTGGTCCGCCGACAACCTGCGGGCGCATCAGAGATCAGGTGGGATCCGGCGGCCGGCGTCCTGGACCCCGGCGCCCTTGCCGGCGCCGACGCCGTCGTCAACCTGGCCGGCGCCGGCATCGGCGACAAGCCCTGGACGCGGCGCAGGGTCGAGGAACTGTTCAGTTCGCGGCTGGCGCCCACCAGGACCCTGGTGCAGGCCATGGCGCAGCTTGAAACCCCGCCTGCCACCTTCATCAGCCAATCAGCGTCAGGCTATTACGGCGACGCCGGCAACACGGTCCTGCGCGAGGACGCACCTGCCGGTTCAGGCACGTTGGCACAGATCTGCATCGAGTGGGAACGCGAAGCCAACCTGGCGCCCGAGGGTGTTCGCGTCGTGACGCCCCGCACCGGGGTGGTGTTCAGCCGTTCCGGCGGAGCACTGGGCAAGCTGCTCCCCCTGTTGCGGCTGGGCGTGGGCGGCCCGTTCGGAAACGGCCGCCAGTTCTGGCCGTGGGTGACGCTTCCGGATGTCTCGGCCGCCTTCCTGTTCCTCCTCGAATCCCAGGTGGCGGGGCCGGTAAATGTCGCGGCCCCCGGGCAGGCGGACGTCAATGCGATCGTTGCGGCGCTGGCGCGCGCCCTGCACCGGCCTGCCGTGCTGCGGGTTCCGGCGCCCGTGCTGCGGACCGTGATGCCCGGGCTCGCTGAAGAGCTTCTGTTGTTCAGCCAGCGGATGGAGCCTGCAGTTTTGTCGGCTGCCGGCTTCCAGTGGCAGCACGGGAACCTTGACGCCGCAGCCCGCTGGGTGGTCGGGAAGGACAACGCCGGCTGACCAGGGGCACTGGTGCGGCAGCCCTGCCCGCGGGCGCGTCATCAGCCGCCCGGAAGGATGTTGCTGATCTTCCACCGGCCGTCCACGGACACCAGGACCAGCCTGAGCCGCTGCGCCGGGCTGGCCGGCCCTGTCGCCAGCACCTCGTTCTCCGGGCCCACGGCCTGGTAACCCGAGGAGGCGGAGGTCAAGCGCACGACGGCATGGTCCTGCGTCGACCCGGATTCGGGCGTGACCTCCGAGACCATCGTGGCGAAACCGTCGAGGCGCTGGCGGGAAGCACCCAATGGCCCGGCAATGTCCTGGTCCGCGGCCGCGGCGGGCGAACCGGGCGCGTTGACGGCGGACAGCAGATCCACGCTTCCGGTATTGAAGGCATGATCCCGCAGCGCGGCCAGCCCCCGAACAGCCACCGCAGGATCGGTAGCCGCAGCTTGCTGCCGGGCCTCGGCCAGCACATCGACGGGGCTACGCCCGGCGTCATGGCCTGGCGCGGCCGGTCCTTGCGGAACGCCGGCAGCGGACGGCATGCCCGGAGCGGAGTCGCCGAGCCACGGTCCTGCACCGGCGGAAGCGGCCAGCCACCACATCCCAGCCGCCGCCACGCCCACTGCCGGCAAGGCGAGCCGGGCCGGCAGCCGCGGAATATGCAGTGCCCGGACCCCTGCAGGGCCGGCCGCATGCTTCCCATGTGACGTTGCTTCGGCCTGGGGCGAAGGAAAGGGGCGGATCCGGGCCCGCGCTGCCGGGCCCGGCCATCGCAAGGTCGAGAGCCGCCGCCGCAGTCTCCGGAGTCTCGTGCCCAGCGCGGAACCCTTCGCTTCGGCGGGGATACTGCGGCGGGTGAGCAGCTCCGGAAGGACCGCGGGATGGACGGCACCCGAGAGGTCGAGAGGCAGTGCCTCCGCACTGCGGAAGACGGCAGTACCCAGCGCCATGGCAGTAGGCCGCAGCCGGCGGTCCTCGTTCAACCCTTGTTCGAGGGCTGCGGCAAGCTCCTTCGGGACACCGGGAACCAGCAAGGACAGCGGCGGCCGGTCGAGCGTGCGGCCGGGCGCTTCACCGGTCAGGCAAAACCAGCCAATCGCAGCCAGCGAGAACACATCGCGCCCTGGCTGAAGCCCCGCGCCTGCGGCATCAACAGGCGACGGGTCAACGAAGCCGCCGGTTCCAGCCGTCACTGCCCGGCCAGGATCGCCGAGCATCCGGGCCACACCGACGTCGGACAGCATCGGTTTCCCCTGCCCGGTGAACAGGATGTTCCCAGGCGCCACGTCCGAGTGCGTGAAGCCTTGGGCGTGCAGGTATCCCAGGGCCTGCGCAACGGGAGTCAGGACGGTGACGCTTTCTCCCACGCTGAGCCTGCCCCGGGATGCCACCAACTGCGCCAGCGAACCGCCAGCGGCGAAGTCCATGGTCAGGGCCGTCCCCGGCGCGGGCCCGGCGACGCGCACGGCATCGCGGGCCCTGATGAGGTGCGGGTGGTCCAAGACACTGAGGATGCGGATTTCCCTCCGCACTTCCTCCTCCGGCATGGCCTCGTCCCGGGCGCTGCCGTCCGGGGCACGGAAGCACTTCAGCGCAAAGTCCCTGCCCGTGTGCTGTTCCGTGGCCAGCCAGACATCCGCGCTGCCGCCACGGCCAAGCAGCCGGCCGACGTCGTAACCCGGGACCTCGGGAGCCTGTGCACCATCCATGCTCCATGTCTATCGGAATCCGGCGCGGGCTGCAGAAGTTATCCACAGGCATTGGCCGCTGCAGTCACATTGGGTGCCGCCGGTGAGCTTGGACACTAAACCGGGCCGGGACGGCTTCGGGGTCTAAGCTGGATTCCATGACTCTTGAGTTTTCACAGCTGGGTCTTGCCCCCGACTTCGTTGACTACATGGAAGGCTGGGAAGCCCAGCGCGAGCTCCATGACAAGGTTGTCGCCGGAGTTGCCCCCAGCACAGTCCTGCTCCTGGAGCACGCAGCCGTTTATACGGCCGGCAAGCTCACCGAGGATCACGAACGGCCGTTTGACGGCACCCCGGTCGTCGCGGTGGACCGCGGCGGCAAACTCACCTGGCACGGCCCCGGGCAACTGGTGGCCTACCCCATCTTGAAGCTGAAGAACCGTGCCGGCATCCGCGACTACGTGGAACGCCTCGAAGACATCATGATCACGGTCATGGCGGACTACGGCATTAAGGCGGAACGCATCAAGGGTCGCGCGGGCGTGTGGATCAAGGCGGACGCCAACGGTCCCGACCGCAAGATCGCCGCCATCGGCATCCGGGTCTTGAATGGCGTCACCATGCACGGCATCGCCATCAACTGCAGCAACGACCTCGCCCCCTACGGCCAGATCATTGCCTGCGGCATCACCGATGCAGGCGTGACCACCATGTCCTTGGAAACAGGACAGGACATCCGTCCGGCCCATATTGTGGACCGGTTCGTGGAGGAATTCCACAAGCACGAAGAAGCATTGGTTTCGAGCCCTGAAGGAGCTCTACTGTGACATTGGCACCTGAAGGCCGGAAGATGCTGCGGATCGAGCAGCGCAATGCTGCCGTTCCGGTGGAGCGGAAGCCGGAATGGATCAAGGCCAAGGTCCAGATGGGCCCGGAGTTCGTCGGGCTGAAGAACCTGGTCAAAAAAGAAGGCCTCCACACCGTCTGTGAAGAAGCCGGCTGCCCGAACATCTTCGAATGCTGGGAAGACAAGGAAGCGACCTTCCTGATCGGCGGGTCCGAATGCACCCGCCGCTGCGACTTCTGCCAGATCGACACCGGCAAACCCTCCCCCGTGGACATGTTCGAACCCACCAAAGTGGCCCGCTCCGTCCAGTCCATGCAACTGCGCTACGCCACCGTCACCGGCGTCGCCCGCGACGACCTCGAAGACGAAGGCGTCTGGCTCTACGCCGAAACCGTCCGCAAGATCCACGAACTGAACCCCGGCACCGGCGTTGAACTGCTCATCCCCGACTTCTCCGGCAACCCCGACCACATCAAAGCGATCTGCGACTCCGCCCCCGAAGTCTTCGCCCACAACGTCGAAACCGTGCCCCGGATCTTCAAACGCATCCGGCCCGCGTTCCGCTACGACCGCTCCCTGGACGTCATCACCCAGGGCCGCAACCTGGGCATGGTCACCAAATCCAACCTCATCCTGGGCATGGGCGAAACCCGCGAGGAAATCTCCGAAGCCCTCCGCGACCTCCACGAAGCCGGCTGCGACCTGATCACCATCACCCAATACCTCCGCCCCTCCGAACGCCACCTCCCCGTGGACCGCTGGGTCAAACCCCAGGAATTCGTCGACCTCCAGCACGAAGCCCAGGAAATCGGCTTCCTCGGCGTCATGTCCGGCCCCCTGGTCCGCTCCTCCTACCGCGCCGGCCGCCTCTGGGCCACCGCCATGCGCAAAAAAGGCCGCGACATCCCCGCCGAACTCGCCCACATCGCCGACAGCATCCAGGACTCCGGCACCACCCGCCAAGAAGCCAGCACCCTCCTGGGAGCACATTCCTGACGTGCCCCCGCACTGACTGGCCACAGAGCAGGACTCCGGAAGATTCCGGCGTCCGGCCCTGGCGTTTATGTCACGTAGAATTGAGGCACTATGGCTAAATCCCCTGACTCCAGCAACTCCACCCCGGCGGGCCCAAGCGCGGTGAAGCGCGGCCTGTTCACGCGCAAGCCGAAGGAAGCGAAGGCCAAGAAGCCCAGCAGGCTCAAGCAGATCGGCGAGGTCTTCACCATGACCCGCCGCCACGACCCCATGGTTCCGTGGCTGATGCTCCTGGTGTTCCTGGGCGTTGTGGCCGTGAGCTTCCTGGTGGGCTTCTGGCTGGATAACTGGATCACCGGCCTGATTATCGGTATTCCGCTGGGCCTGCTGGCGGCCACCTTCATTCTCTCCCGCCGCGCCGAACGCGCAGCGTTCGCACAAATCGAAAACCAGCCCGGTGCCTCCGGTGCCGCGTTGGGCACGCTGCGGCGTGGCTGGATCACCGAGGAACAGCCTGTGGCTGTCAACCCCCGCACGCAGGATGCCGTGTTCCGTGCGGTAGGCCGTCCCGGCGTCGTCCTTGTCAGTGAAGGCCCCACCCACCGCGTGAAGCCCCTGTTGGATGCCGAGCGCAAGCGCCTCGCACGGATCCTGCCCAACGTTCCGGTCCACACGATCCAGACCGGGCACGGCGAAGGCCAGGTCCCGCTCAGCCAGGTGGCCAAGAAGATGGGCAAGATGAAGAACGAACTGACCAAGCTGGAGGTCAGCACCGTGTCCAAGCGCATCGCATCCATGGGCACCCGGCTGCCGATCCCCAAGGGCATCGACCCGTACAAGGCCCGTCCCAACCGCGGACGCTAACTGGCCGAACGCCCCGGTACCGGCACAGCCGGCTGCCGGGGCGTTTTTCGTGCCGCCGAAACGGCGGCCAACCAATGACGGACCGCGCAACCTACCAACGACAGGAACACCACCATGCCGCTGAGGACCACCGTGATCCGGGCTTTCCGGATCCTCGCAATCGCCGAAGCCTGCAGCTGGGCAGCACTGCTGGCCGGGATGTACTTCAAATGGATCGCCGGAACCACCGAACTTGGCGTCCAGGTGGCCGGCCCGGTCCATGGCGCGCTGTTCATCGGCTACGGCTTGGCAGCGCTGGCGCTATGGCGCGTGCAGCGGTGGCCTTTCAGGGTGGCGGCGCTGGCAGGTTTCTCTGCGATCTTCCCGTTCGCGACCATCCTGTTCGAGCGCTGGGCCGGACGCCGCGGCTACCTTGGTGCGCCCATGCCGGAGAATACGCCGGGCACCCTCACGTCCAGCCGCACCTGACAAGCGCAGCGGCTACCGGCGGATCAGCAGCGTATTCATGGCCTTGTCATGAAGGCCGCGCTGGTCGGGGTCGAATATGACGGCGGGGATGACCAGGCAGAGCAGCACCGTCCTCACCAGGGCCGCGAGCGGTCCCGGGGCCCCGCCGCCTGGCTTCACCACGGCAATGCCCATGACCCGGTGGCCGATGCTGTAACCGAGGGTTCCCACCAGCAGGATCTGCTCGATGGCAAAGACCCCCAGCGTCGCCCAGGAGTCGCCAACGAAGGCGAAGTTGCTGATCAGCAGCGCAATGCCCCAGTCGATCATGATCGCGATGATCCTCCGCCCTGCCCGCGCGATGGAGCCGGGACCGGACTCCGGCAGGCCCAGCCGCTCCCCCGGATATTTGGAGACGCCGGAGGTGTCCGGTCCGCTGAGCCAGGAGCCAATGTCTTTGCGATCTACCACCGTCCAAGCCTACCGGCCCTGCGGCCGGCAGGGGCGCCCACAGTGTGGATGGGGTTGGACCACACTGTGGACGGGCGATAGCGTTTCCATAGCAGGGCATTCTGTAACCTGCCCGAAACAATGCGGACACGGACGGGAAATGCCTGATCCATAGGCTGTGAGAAGTTTCAAGCAAATCCCCACGGCAGGTGTACCAGCAGGGAAAACCTTGCGTTCTCCCTGCCTTTGGATTGCGCTGGACCACATGGCTTGCATGCCAGATATTTACATATGCGTTAGGAGCATAGATGTTCAAGACTGCGGACGAAGTCCTCAAGTTCATCAAGGACGAAGATGTAAAGTTCGTCGATATCCGCTTCACCGATCTTCCGGGCGTCCAGCAGCACTTCAACGTCCCCGCCAAGAGTGTTGACGCCGATTTCTTCGTCAACGGCCAGCTCTTCGACGGTTCCTCGATCCGCGGCTTCCAGGGCATCGCCGAATCTGACATGCAGCTGATCCCGGACGTGACCACCGCGTTCCTGGACACCTTCCGCATGGAGAAGACCCTCGCGCTGAACTTCTCGATCGTGAACCCGCGCACCGGCGACCCGTACCACCGTGACCCCCGCGGCGTGGCCGAGAAGGCAGAGGCCTACCTGGCCTCCACCGGCATCGCCGACACCGCGTTCTTCGCTCCCGAAGCCGAGTTCTTCGTGTTCGACAACGTCCAGTACCAGTCCTCCCCGCAGGGCAGCTTCTACAAGATCGACTCCGAGGAAGCCCACTGGAACACCGGCCGCGAGGAAGAGGGCGGCAACCTGGGCTACAAGACCCCGGTCAAGGGCGGTTACTTCCCGGTCTCCCCCACCGACAAGCAGGCAGACCTGCGCGATGCCATGTGCGTTGCCCTGGACGAAGCCGGCCTCGAGGTCGAGCGCAGCCACCACGAAGTCGGCTCCGCCGGACAGGCCGAGATCAACTACAAGTTCACCACCCTGACCCACGCGGCCGATGACCTGCAGAAGTTCAAGTACGTCATCAAGAACACCGCAGACGCCTGGGGCAAGTCCGTCACCTTCATGCCCAAGCCGGTCTTCGGCGACAACGGCTCGGGCATGCACTGCCACCAGTCGCTGTGGAACGGCGGCGAGCCGCTGTTCTACGACGAGAAGGGCTACGCCGGCCTGTCCGACACCGCCCGCTGGTACATCGGCGGCCTGCTCAAGCACGCCTCCGCCGTCCTGGCCTTCACCAACCCCACGGTGAACTCCTACCGCCGCCTGGTCAAGGGCTTCGAAGCACCGGTCAACATGGTCTACTCGCAGGGCAACCGCTCCGCCGGTATCCGTATCCCGATCACGGGCTCCAACCCCAAGGCCAAGCGCATTGAATTCCGCGCTCCGGACCCCTCTTCCAACCCGTACCTGGCCTTCGCAGCCCAGCTGATGGCCGGCATCGACGGCATCCGCAACCGCATTGAGCCGCCGGCTCCCATCGACAAGGACCTCTACGAGCTCCCGGCCGAGGAAGCCAAGGACATCCCGAAGGCTCCGGGCACGCTGGAGGAAGCCCTGGAGGCCCTGCGTGAGGACAACGAGTTCCTGCAGGCCGGCGGCGTGTTCACCCAGGACCTGATCGACACCTGGATCGAGTACAAGTACGAGAACGAGATCCGCCCGCTGTCGCTGCGCCCGAACCCCTACGAGTTCGAGCTCTACTACGGCGTCTAGCCGGCAGCCTGCCTGCCAGGCCTGCTGACCTAACGAAAAGGCGGCTACCGGAATTATCCGGTGGCCGCCTTTTCCGTCCCCGGGGTCGGAAGCCCGCGGGAACGGTGGGCAGAAGGTGGGGGCCCGGCTCCAGACGTGCTGAGACCGGGAGCCGGACCCCCTGACGAATGCCCCCCGAGACGAAGACTCAGTACAGCCTTCCCCCAACAAGGTTGAAGAACACCGCCAATCCACATGATCGGGCAAACGCTTGCTGAGCGCAATGCCGGTCCGGCGCGTTACGGCCGCGCCACGCAGCCGAAACTGTGGAACATGGTCCGTTGCGGCCCCGCGGATCCACCCAGGTACTGCCCGGCATCGACGAAACCGGCACGCCGGTAGGCGGACAGGCCCGCCAGGTTTGCCTCATTGACGGACAGCACGACGCCGGCCTCACCGCCTTGGTGCCGGGCGGTCAGCCGCCGGGCCGCATCCACGGCGGCCACGGCAGCGAGCGTCCCCAGCCCCTTGCCCTGATACCTGCGGTCAATAAGGAAACCGCGGAGCAGCCAGGCTGAATCGTCGTCGGGCCAACCGGCCAGCCTGGCGGCGCCCAGCTGGAGCGTCAGCACCCCGACGGCGGACCCGGAGGCCTCCACCACGTACGGGCGCCGGCTGTCTTCTTCCAGCCCTGCCAGTGCCATGCGCAGGGGGTCGCCGACGAAGCGCTCTTGGCCTGGCTGCAGCCCCAGGCCGGCAACAGCACCGAGCTGGATGGCGCGGGCGTCCGGGTCGAGGTCGCGCAGCGGGATGAGCCAGACCCAGCCCGGATCCTCACTGCCCATAGAAGACGCGTTCAAAGACCGCCCGGGCCCGCCGGCTCACCCTCAGGTAGTCCTCCTCGAGCGCTGCGGCGCGGCCCGGCTCGTAGCCGCACCAGCGCGCTACGGCTTCCAGGTCCCGCCGGGAGGATGGCAGGAGGTCCGACGCCTTGCCGCTCCAGATAACGTTGGCGGACCGGATCCGGCTTGCCAGCCTCCAGGCGTCGGCCAGGAGCACCGCGTCGGCGTCATCCAGCAGCCCCAGGCCGGCCGCTGCGGACAGGGCTTCCAGGGTAGAGGTGGTTCGCAGCTCCGGATGCTTCCCGGCGTGCTGGAGCTGCAGCAGCTGCACCAGCCACTCGACGTCGCTCAGGCCGCCGCGCCCCAGCTTCAGGTGCCGTGCGGGGTCGGCGCCGCGCGGCAGCCGCTCCGATTCCACCCTGGCCTTGATCCTCCGGATCTCCCGCACGTCCTGGTCGGATACCGATGCCGGATACCGGATGGGATCGATCAGGTCCAGGAAATCAGCGGCGAGGGCATCGTCGCCGGCCATCGGACGTGCCCGCAGCAGTGCTTGCGCCTCCCAAACAAGGGACCACCTGCGGTAGTACTCGGCGAAGGAGTCCAGGGAGCGCACCATGGCACCGTTCTTGCCCTCGGGCCGAAGGTCGGCATCCATCTGGAGCACGCGTTCGGCCATGATGGCCGGTTTCAGCGGCTGGGTGAGCAGGCTGGAGACCTTTGCCACGAGGCGGGTGGCCTGCTCCTGTGCCTCGGCCTCCGTGAAGCCCGGGAGTGCCCGGTGCACGTACATGACGTCGGCATCGGAGCCGTAACCGATCTCCCTGCCGCCCTGGCGGCCCATGGCGACCACCAGGACGGTGGTCTTCAGCGGGCCGCCGGCGGAAACGATCCCCTCGGCCACCCTGAGTGCGCCCAGGACGGCGGCACGGTCCGTGTCCGCCAGTGCCCTGCCCACCCGGTCCTGGTCAAGGAGGCCCGCCGAGTCGGCGATGGCAATGCGCAAGATCTCCCGGCGCCGGATCAGGCGGATCAGGCGCATGGCGCTCTCCGGGTCCGCGTGCCGGGACATTTTGGCGGTGATTTCATGCCACTGGGCTTCAAAGCCCACCGGCACCAGGTCCTTGTCTTGCCCGAGCCATGCCACGGACTCCGGCGAGACCTCCAGCAGGTCGGCGATCAGCCGGGAATTGGACAGCATGTGGCACAGCCGCTCGGCGGCGGCGTTGGAGTCCCGGAGCATGCCCAGGTACCAGTGCGTGGTACCCAGCGCCTCGCTGACGCGCCGGAACGCGAGGAGGCCGGCGTCGGGGTCGACCCCCTCAGCGAGCCAGTCCAGCAGGATGGGCAGCAGCTGCCGCTGGAGCGCCGCGCGGCGGCTGACTCCGGCCGTCAGCGCCTCGATGTGGCGCATCGCCCCTTGCGGGTCCCGGTAGCCGAGGGCGGCAAGGCGCCCCTGGGCGGCTTCCGGCGTCAGTTTTGCGTCTTCGGTGCTGAGCTTGGCTGCGGTGTTCAGCAGCGGCCGGTAGAAAATGCGTTCGTGCAGTTCCCGGACCGAACGTTTGGTCCGCTGCCACGCGGACAACAGTGCATCGGGTCCGGGGCGCTCGTTGGAGAACGGTCCCAGGACTGCCTTGGCCAGGGAGCGCAGGGCCGGTTCCGCCACGGGCATGAGGTGGGTACGGCGCAGCTGGAACAGCTGGATCCGGTGTTCCAGCAGGCGCAGGTACCGGTAGGCGTTGTCGAACGCGGCAGCGTCAGACCGGCCGATGTACCCTCCGGCGGACAATGCGGCGATCGCCGAGGTGGTGTCCCGTCGTCGTAATGACTCATCAGCCTTGCCGTGCACCAGCTGAAGCAGCTGGACGGTGAATTCGACGTCACGCAGGCCGCCACGGCCCAGCTTGATCTGCCGCTGTTCCTCCGCGGGCGGGATGTGTTCGGTCACCCTGCGCCGCATGGCCTGGACGGATTCAACGAAGCCTTCGCGCCCCGCCGAATTCCAGATCAGCGGTGCCACGGCTTCCTCGTACCGCCGGCCCAACGCGGCGTCGCCGGCCATGGCCCGTGCTTTCAGCAGCGCCTGGAATTCCCAGCTTTCAGCCCACCGGGCGTAGTACGTTTCGTGCGAGGCAAGGGTGCGCACCAGCGGACCGGATTTCCCTTCCGGACGGAGGTTCGCGTCCACCTCCCACAGCCCGGGCTCCCGGGCCACGGACGAGATGGCCCGCGAAATGCCGCTGGCCAGTGCGGTGCCGATGGTGTTGGCGTGCGCGTCGTCCAGGCTTCCGGCGTCCACCACGTAGATGACGTCGACGTCGGAGATGTAGTTAAGCTCGCGGGCTCCGCATTTGCCCATCCCGATGACGGCCAGGCCCACGTCCGCGACGTCGGCGGCACCGAACTGGCCGGCCGCCTCGGCGCGGGACACCGCGAGGGCGGCTTCGATGGCGGCGGCGGCGAGGTCCGCCAGTTCACGGCCCACCGACGGCAGAAAGTCCAGCGGATCGGCGGCGCAGAGGTCCTTGACGGCCAGGTCCACCAGACCGCGCCGGTACGCCGTGCGCAGGGCGGCATAGGCGTCGACGCCGGTCACGGCGGCGACGGGACGGGCGGCGCGCGGGTCTGCGCCCACTGACTGCAGGAGTGTGGCCCGCAGCCTGTCAGGATCGGCGGGCAGCGGTTCGGGACTGGCGCGGACCCAGAATGCGTCCAGGTGTTCGGGGTGCCGGATGAGGAACTCCCCCAGCGCCTCGGAGGCCCCCAGGACGCGGTACAGCGGTTCGCTGGCCTCCGGTTCGGCGGCTGCCAGGTCCCGGAGCTGCGGGTGCTTTTCGATCAGCCGGACCAAGGACTGCAGTGCAGTATCCGGGCTGGCCGCAAGCTGCAGTCCGGCGAAGAGCCTGTCCTGGTCCAGCCCCTCGAGTTCGCGCGCGGCCAGGAACCGTTCGCCCTTCTCCAGGTCGCTGAATCCGGCCGCGATGAGGCGGCGTGCCAGGCTCACGCCGGGCACCTAGAGGATGCCGAGGTTGCGCTGCAGCTCGTAGGGCGTCACCTGCAGGCGGTAGTCCTGCCATTCCGCTCGCTTGTTGCGCAGGAAGTGCTCGTAGACCTGTTCGCCGAGGATCTGCGGCATCAGCTCGGAATCTTCCATGGAACGGATGGCATCGTGCAGGCTCGCCGGGAGCGGATCGTGGCCCATGGCGCGCCGTTCTGCCGAGCTCAGCGACCAGACGTCGTCTTCTGCGGCCGCAGGCAGGTCGTAGCCTTCCTCGATGCCTTTCAGGCCCGCACCGAGCAGGACGGCGTAGGCCAGGTAAGGGTTGGCCGCTGAGTCGATTCCACGGTATTCGATCCGTGCGGACTGGCCCTTGCCCGGCTTGTACAGCGGCACGCGGACCAGCGCGGACCGGTTGTTGTGACCCCAGCTCAGGTAGCTCGGTGCCTCGCCCCCGCCCCAAAGGCGCTTGTAGGAGTTGACGAACTGGTTGGTGACGGCGGTGAACTCCGGGGCGTGCTTGAGGATGCCGGCAATAAACTGCCGGGCCGTCTTGGACAGCTGGAACTCGGCGCCGGCTTCGAAGAACGCGTTGGTGTCGCCTTCGAACAAGGAGAAGTGCGTGTGCATGCCGGAGCCCGGGTGGTCGGTGAACGGCTTGGGCATGAAGGTGGCGTACGTGCCCTGCTGCAGCGCCACTTCCTTGATCACGGTGCGGAAGGTCATGATGTTGTCCGCCGTTTGGAGCGCGTCGGCGTAGCGGAGGTCAATCTCGTTCTGTCCGGGTCCGGCCTCGTGGTGGCTGAACTCCACGGAAATGCCCACCGATTCCAGCATGGTTACCGCGGTGCGGCGGAAATCCTGCGCCACGCCACCCGGGACGTGGTCGAAGTAGCCGCCCTCGTCAACCGGCACCGGTGCACCGTTCGGGCCCGGTTCCTGGGACTTCAGGAGGTAGAACTCGATTTCCGGGTGGGTGTAGCAGGTAAAGCCCATGTCCGCGGCCTTGGCCAGCGTGCGCTTCAGGACGTTGCGGGGGTCCGCTGCGGAGGGTTCGCCGTCGGGGGTGAGGATGTCGCAGAACATGCGTGAGGTCTGTTCCGTCTCGCCACGCCAAGGCAGGATCTGGAACGTGGACGGATCGGGCTGGGCCAGCATGTCGGATTCGAAGACCCGGGCCAGCCCTTCGATGGCGGAGCCGTCGAAGCCAAGGCCTTCTTCAAAGGCGCCCTCGACCTCGGCCGGCGCCAGGGCTACGGACTTCAGCGATCCCACGACGTCGGTGAACCACAGGCGCACGAAACGTACGTCGCGCTCTTCGATCGTGCGCAGGACAAATTCTTGCTGGCGGTCCATGATGGCCTCTTCTCCGGTCAACGTTCATGCTCCGGGGCCCGCGCAAAGGGGAAAGCCGGCAGCAGTTCATCAACACTGTACTAATCATTCGGCGCCGATGCTTGAGCCTGAGCCGTGCGTAACACAGCATTAACCTCCGGAGCGGTCCGGGAAGCGCCCTGGCGGCTTTCGTGCGAGATATCGACGGCGTCCCGGGACGGCCGCTATGACGCTAATCACCTTTGCCCGGAACGGGCTGCGGTAGAAAGCACGGCAGGTCCCGCACTACGCTCATCCCATGGCCACCAGCAACAGCTCCGACTCCAGCGCGTCCGCCGAAGTACCCGCCCCGTACGGCAGCGGACCCGGCCAGCACGAGGCTCCGGCCGCCGGCCGGAAACCAGCCAAGGTCCGGATCCACCACCTGCAGCAGGCCAAGCGGGACGGCACCAGGTTTGCCATGCTCACCGCCTACGAGCAATACACGGCGGAGATCTTTGACGCCGCCGGCATTGAGGTGCTGTTGGTCGGTGATTCGGCCTCGAACAACGTCTACGGCAACGAAACCAGCCTTCCGGTCACCGTGGACGAACTGCTGCCGCTGTGCCGGGCCGTGGCCAGGACCGCCAAGCGCGCCATGGTGGTCGCGGACCTGCCTTTCGGCAGCTACGAGGTCAGCGCGGAACAGGCCGTCGCCACCGGCGTCCGCTTCCTGAAGGAAGGCCTGGCGCATGCGGTGAAGATCGAGGGCAGCGCTTATTACGCCCCAACGGTGCGCGCAATGGTTCAGGCGGGCATCCCGGTGATGGCCCACATCGGCTTCACGCCGCAGAGCGAACACGCACTGGGCGGATACCGGGTGCAGGGCCGGGGCGAGGACGCCCGGCGGCTGATCGATGATGCCCGCGCCCTGGCCGACGCAGGCGCCTTCTGCGTGCTCATGGAAATGGTCCCGGCCGACACCGCGGCCGCGGTGGACGCTGCCGTGGACGTTCCCACCATCGGCATTGGCGCCGGGAACGCGACCACGGGCCAGGTACTTGTCTGGCAGGACATGGCCGGCCTGCGGGGCGGCCGGATGGCCAAGTTCGTCAAACAGTATGCGGACCTGCGCACCACGTTGCTCGACGCCGCCACCGCCTACGGCGACGACGTCCGCTCCGGCCAGTTCCCCGGCCCGGAACACTCTTTCTAAAGGCGCCGACGGAACAGGCGGGCCGGCACCCGGCCGGCCTGGCCACCCAACCGGTCAGTCGTCGTCGCCCTTTTCCCAGGCCTCGTTGCGCGCCTTGACCTTCTCGATGGCGTGTTCGGCTTCTTCCCGGGTCTTGTAGGGCCCAATGAGCTGGCTCCAGTCGGAGAGCCGGTCTTCTTCCACTTCGTGGGTGTTGACGTTGAACCAGTACTCAGTCATCGTTGCTCCTCGTTCCGGCGACAGGAAAGCCGCGGGGTGATCCACGTAACACAACCACTTACGTGTGCCCTCCGCCGCTTGTCGGTTGTTAGGCGTTCTGCGGTGCCTTATATGATCAATCTATGCCTTCCCTTGCCTCTACTGCACCCACCGGCACCCTCACCCCGGGTACCGTGGGCCCGCAGCGTTCCGTCCCGGCGTCCATCCCCCGTCCGGAGTACGTCGGCAAGCCTGCCCCCGCCAAATTCACGGGTTCGGAGGTCAAGTCCGCCGAAACGATCGAAAAGATCCGCGTCGCCGGGCGGATCGCGGCCCAGGCCATCGTGGAGGTCGGCAAGCACATCCAGCCCGGCGTCACCACCGATGAGCTGGACAGGGTGGGCCACGAATTCCTGCTGGACCACCAGGCGTACCCCTCCACGCTGGGCTACCGCGGATTCCCGAAGTCCCTGTGCTCGTCGCTGAACGAGGTCATCTGCCACGGCATCCCGGACAGCACCGTGGTCCAGGACGGCGACATCCTGAACATCGACATCACGGCCTTCATCAACGGGGTCCACGGCGACACGAACTACACGTTCCTGGTGGGTGACGTGGACGAGGAATCACGGCTCCTGGTCGAGCGCACCAAGGAGTCGCTCAACAGGGCCATCAAGGCGGTGGCACCGGGGCGGGAAATCAACGTGATCGGCCGCGCCATCCAGTCCTACGCCAAGCGTTTTGGCTACGGTGTGGTGCGGGACTTCACCGGCCACGGTGTCGGCGAGGCTTTCCACACCGGACTGATCATCCCGCACTACGATGCCGCCCCCGCCTACAACACCGTGATCGAAGCGGGGATGGTGTTCACGATCGAACCGATGCTCACCCTCGGCACCGTGGAGTGGGACATGTGGAGCGACGACTGGACCGTGGTGACCCGCGACCACAAGCGCACCGCCCAGTTCGAGCACACCCTGCTGGTTACCGAGACCGGTGCGGAAATCCTCACCCTGCCGTAGTCTGTCCCCTGCCCGCACACGGCATCCGCTGCCCGTGCAGGCCCCAACCTGTCGTGGGGCTGCCCCAGGCCGCCCCTTCCCTGCCCGCCCCAGCCTAGAACGGAATCCCATTGGCCAAGAAGGACGAGAAGTCGCACAAGAACGCACCACTGATCGGTATCGACATCGGCGGTACGGGCATCAAGGGCGGCATTGTCGACCTGAAGAAGGGCAAGCTCCTGGGTGAGCGATTCCGCGTGCCCACCCCGCAGCCCGCCACCCCCGAGGCCGTTGCCGAAGCAGTGGCCCTGGTGGTCGCCGAGCTCTCCGCGCGCCCCGAGGCGCCGGAGGCCGGCTCCCCCGTGGGCGTGACCTTCCCCGGCATCATCCAGCACGGCGTGGTCCACTCCGCCGCCAACGTGGACAAGAGCTGGCTGGATGCGGACATTGATGCCCTCCTCACCGAGCGGCTGGGCCGCCCCGTGGAGGTCATCAACGACGCCGATGCCGCCGGCCTGGCGGAAGCCCGGTACGGTGCCGGCGAAGGGGTCGCCGGCACCGTCCTGGTCATCACCCTGGGCACGGGCATCGGCTCCGCCTTCATTTTCGACGGGAAGCTGGTGCCGAACGCGGAACTGGGGCACTTGGAGATCGACGGCTTCGATGCCGAATCGAAGGCCTCCGCCGTGGCCCGCGAACGGGACGGGCTTTCATGGGACGAGTACAGCGTGCTGCTGCAGCGGTACTTCTCGCATGTCGAGTTCCTGTTCTCCCCGGAGCTGTTCATCGTCGGCGGCGGAATCTCCAAGCGCGCGGACGAGTACCTTCCCAACCTCAAGTTGAGGACGCCGATTGTTCCGGCCGTCCTGCGGAATGAGGCCGGGATCGTTGGCGCGGCCCTGGAAATCGCATTGCAGCACAAGCTCACCAAGTAAAGGTGGTGCCGGTGGCGGCCGCGGCTTCCCCTCCGCTGCCGCCACCGGAGCTTAGAGTGGGCTCTTCTCGGAGCCTTCGGGCCGGAGGCGCCCTTGGCGCCTTCCACGGCTTCGTGGCGGAGCAGTGCAATAGCCGATTCGAAGTCCTCCAAGGACTCGAATGCCTGGTACACGCTGGCAAACCGCAGGTACGCTACCTCGTCCAGCTTCTGGAGTGGTCCGAGGATGACCAGTCCGACCTCGTGCGCGTCAATTTCGGCGGCGCCGGAGGAACGGATCTGTTCTTCCACCTCCTGGGCCAGCATGGCGAGGTCGTCTTCGCTGACCGGGCGGCCCTGGCATGCTTTGCGCACGCCATTGATCACCTTGCTGCGGCTGAACGGCTCGCCCACGCCGGAGCGCTTGATGACGGACAGGCTGGTGGTTTCGACGGTGGTGAACCGGCGCCCGCATTCGGGGCACTGGCGACGGCGTCGGATAGCCGAGCCGTCATCAGCCATCCGGCTGTCAACGACGCGGGAATCGGGGTTGCGGCAGAACGGACAGTACATGGCGTTTCCCCTTCCCTTCCGGCGTTGAACGGCAACGAAACCGGCAGTGCCGCTGGACACTGTTGTTAGGGTCCCAGTTTACGGCTGAGGCCCGGGTAATAACAAGCCTGTAATTACTACATGTTGTGCCCGCCGGCCTACATGTAGTGGCTAGTCCCGTGCAGGAAACCGCGCGCTGACGGCGTCCCCGTGGGCCGGCAGGTCCTCGGCACGGGACAGGCTCACAATGTGGCCGCTGACCTCCGCCAGGGCCTCCCGGCTGTAATTGACCACCTGGATGGCGCGCAGGAACGTGGTGACGTTCAGCCCGGACGAGAACGCAGCGGTCCCGCTGGTAGGCAGCACGTGGTTCGAGCCTGCGCAGTAGTCCCCCAGGCTGACGGGGCTGTAGTCGCCCACAAAGATCGCACCGGCATTCCGGATCCGCGCTGCCACGGCGGCGGCGTCCCGCGTCATGATCTCCAGGTGCTCGGCAGCGTAAGCATCGCACGCGGCAATTCCCTGGGCCAGGTTGTCAACCAGGACGACGCCGGACTGGGGCCCGGACAAGGCCTCCCGGACGCGGGCGGAGTGCTTGGTTGCGGCGGCCTGCCGCTCAAGCTCGTCCCGTACCGCCATGGCCAACGGCTCCGAATCGGTGACCAGCACCGATGCTGCCTTGGGGTCGTGCTCGGCCTGGCTGAGCAGGTCGGCGGCCACCAGCGCGGGCTGGGCGGAGTCGTCGGCAAGGATGGCGATCTCCGTGGTTCCGGCCTCCGAATCGATGCCCACCACTCCCTTGACCAGGCGCTTTGCGGTGGCGACGAAGATGTTGCCTGGCCCGGTCACCACGTCCACCGGTTCCAGTGCGGGGCCGGCGTCGCCGGCGTCCACCCCATAGGCAAACGCGGCGATGGCCTGTGCGCCGCCGATGCCGTAGACCTCGGTGATACCCAACAGCGCCGCTGCAGCGAGGATGGTGGGGTGCGGCAGGCCACCGAATTCCTTCTGGGGCGGCGAAGCAAGGGCAATGGATTCCACACCTGCCGCCAGTGCCGGCACCACGTTCATGATCACCGATGACGGGTACACTGCCAGGCCGCCCGGAACGTACAGTCCCACGCGCGCTACGGGTACCCAGTTCTGGCTGACGACGGCGCCGTCGCCCAGTTCGACATCAACGTTGCGGGGCCGTTGGCGGTCGGCGAATTTCCGTGCCCGGCTGATGGATTCCTCCAGTGCTGCCCGCACCTCCGGGTCAAGACCGTCCAGGGCTGCCGCGATCGCCTCCCGGGGAACCAGCGGATGGCGCTGCTCCACGCCGTCGAACCTTGACGCAAGGTCCGACAACGCCGCGAAACCGCGCTGCCGGACGGTGGCGATAATGTCCAGGACCTTTTCCTCGGCGTCCGCCACGGTCTGGCCCTTGGCGCGCGGAACGGCGGCGCGGAGGGCCGCGAGGGTCAGGGTGCGGCCGCGAAGGTCGATGGTGCGGAAGTCGACGGCGGTTGTCGCGGGGGCAGGAGGCTGCGGGGAAGTGGTCACCGGACTATTTTACGGCGCTGTTCCTGCCCGCCGGTCCGCCGCCGCTGCCGGCGGGCTTCCGGCCTGCCATCCCCACCAACTCCAAAACAAAAACCGAGACCGCCGTGGCAGCCGGCCACAGCAGCAGCACCGGCAACGCCCGGAGTGAAAAGGCGATGCTGGCATTGGCCGAGGCGTCCACCGCCGGGCCCCAGAGCCGGGCTGCAAGGAGGCCGGTTCCCCAAGCCGCCAGGCTGCCGGCCACCGCACCGACCAGGCCTGCCAGCAGCGCCGCCTGGGGGTCCGGACGCTTGCCGTCGGCCAGGAACACGGCCAGCAGGCAGCCGGCCAGGACCATGATTCCGGCGAGCGTCAGGTCGCGTGGCAGCCACACCAGCGGTGCCGTTCCCGATGCCAGGGAGGCGTTCCGGGTGATCAGGTTCAGGCCGCCCGGGGCAAGCAGCCACCAGAGGAGTCCGGCCGGGACTCCTGCCGCGGCCGGGACCAGCAGCAGGGACCAAGGCAGCCGCCGCGCGGGGCGGCCAAAGTTCGTCATGACAGACACCTTAACAAAGGTTCCTGCGGAGCCCGCCAGCGGTTCCAAGGCTCTGTGTTTTCCCGCCTGGCCCGGGGGCCAATACGCTTGGGGAAAGAGATATGCCACTTAGTGCAGGAGTTCCGGTGACCGACAACAGCGAGCCCTTTGAGCAGACGTTCAGGGAGATGTTCCGGCGGCATGCCGCGGGCGTCGCCATCATTACCGTGAACTACCAGGACGAGCCCTACGGGTTCACCGCGACATCGGTGGCCTCCCTGTCCGCCAAACCGCCGCGCTTCACGTTCAACATGGCCCGCAGTTCCAGGTCCTGGCCTGCCGTTGCCAACACCCAGTTCCTGGGCGTCCACATGCTGGGCCTGGAAAACCAGGAACTGGCAGCCCGGTTCGCCCGGCCCGGCAACCGGTTCGAGGGGAACCACTGGGAAATCGGTCCGCACGGGGTGCCCATCCTGAAGGATGTGGCCGGCTGGCTCATCGGCGAGGTGCAGATGCGGCTGTCGTTCGAAAACAACGCCGTGGTGGTGGTCCAGGTGGTGGACGGCCAGGTGGGCGGCGACAGTGCGCCGCTGCTGTACCACGGAGGCGCCTACGGGCAGCCTGTCCCGCTGGACTACGAAATCTAGCGGACCCCACCGCCCCGGGCCCGCGCTGAAGCGACCCGAAGCCAAAGGCGCGGACGACGCCGGAAGCCGGCTTCCGGCGTCGTGCTCCCCTGTGTCAGGCGTCCAGGCAGGCCGGGCCCAGCAGCACTTTCAGGTCGCCGAACAGGGACGGGCTGGGGTTCACCCGCAGGTGGACGGGCAGGCCCATGATTTCCGTGCGGGTGTCGCCCTGGAGGTGCAGCCGCACCTCCGAGTTGCCCCGGTGCGTGCGCAGCACGTCCCCCAACTCCGTCACCACGGCCTCGGTTGCCTTGTAGGTGGGCATGGTGATGACCAGCGGCCCGTGCAGGCCTTCGCTCAGGTCCGGAACGGACAGCTCCATGCAGTTCAGGGTGATTGCGCCGTCGTCGCGCTTTTGCAGGCGGCCCTTGACCACCACGATCAGGTCCTCGGCGAGCACGGAGGCGATGGGCCCGTAGACCTGGCCGAAGAACATCACTTCGATGGAACCGCCCAGGTCCTCGATCTCGGCCCGGGCGTAGGCATTGCCGCTGGCTTTGGCGATGCGGCGGCTCAACGAGGTGATCATGCCGGCGATGGTGATGATGGCGCCGTCCTGCGGCCCGTCCTCGCCGATGATGCTCGTGATGCTCATCTCCGCGTGCTGGCTCAACAGCCCCTCGAGGCCCTGCAGCGGGTGGTCCGAGACGTACAGGCCCAGCATGTCCCGTTCGAAGGACAGCTTGTCCTTCTTCTCCCACTCGGGCAGGTCCGGGATTTCGATACTGAGCGACGCTTCCGATTCGGCTTCCTCAAAGCCGGCGAAGAGGTCGAACTGGCCGATCGCCTCGTTCCGCTTCAAGGTGATGACGGAATCGATGGCCTCTTCGTGGATCATGGCCAGCGCGCGCCGGTGGTGGCCCAGGGAGTCGAAGGCACCGGACTTGATCAGGGATTCGATGGTCCGCTTGTTGCAGACCACCGCCGGTACCTTCATCAGGTAGTCCTTGAAGGACGTGAAGGCACCTTCACTCTCGCGTGCGGTGACCATGGCCTCGACGGCGTTCGCACCCACGTTGCGGATGGCGCCCATGCCGAAGCGGATGTCGTTGCCCACCGGGGTGAAGTTCAGGGCGGACTCGTTGACATCCGGCGGAAGCACCGTGATGCCCATGCGGCGGCATTCGTTCAGGTAGATTGCCGACTTGTCCTTGTCGTCACCCACGGAGGTCAGCAGTGCAGCCATGTACTCGGGCGCGTAGTGCGCCTTCAGGTAGGCCGTCCAGTAGGAGATCACCCCGTACGCGGCGGAGTGTGCCTTGTTGAAGGCGTAGTCGGAGAAGGGCAGCAGGATGTCCCACAGGGTCTTGACGGCCTCCATGGAGTAGCCGTTGTCCTGCATGCCCTGGGAGAAGCCGGCGAACTGCTTGTCCAGTTCCGACTTCTTTTTCTTGCCCATGGCCCGCCGGAGGATATCTGCCTGGCCCAGCGAGTAGCCGGCCAGCTTCTGCGCCACGGCCATCACCTGCTCCTGGTACACGATCAGGCCGTACGTGCCGCCGAGGATCTCCTTGAGCGGTTCCTCCAGCTCAGGGTGGATGGGAATGACTTCCTGGATCCCGTTCTTGCGCAGCGCGTAGTCGGTGTGGGCATTGGCGCCCATGGGGCCCGGCCTGTACAACGCCAGGACGGCGGAGATGTCTTCGAAGTTGTCAGGCTTCATGAGCTTGAGCAGGGAGCGCATGGGGCCGCCGTCGAGCTGGAACACGCCCAGGGTGTCGCCGCGGGCCAGGAGTTCGTAGGACGGGGCGTCGTCGAGCTCCAGGTTTTCCAGGTCGAGTTCGATGCCACGGTTCATTTTGATGTTCTCGAGGGCATCGGAAATGATCGTCAGGTTCCGCAGGCCCAGGAAGTCCATCTTGATCAGGCCAAGGCCCTCGGACGTCGGGTAGTCGAACTGGGTGATCACCTGGCCGTCCTGGAAGCGGCGCATGATGGGGATGACATCGATGATGGGGTCCGAGGACATGATGACGCCGGCCGCGTGCACGCCCCACTGGCGCTTCAGTCCTTCGATGCCCAGGGCCGTTTCGAAGACCTTGGCGGCTTCCGGGTCGGTGGCGATCAGCTGCCGGAAATCGCCGGCCTCGCTGTAGCGCTTGGCGTCGGGGTTCTGGATGTCCGCGAGCGGAATGTCCTTGGCCATCACGGCCGGAGGCAGGGCCTTGGTCAGCTGTTCACCCATGCTGAACGGGTAGCCCAGGACGCGGGAGGAGTCCTTGAGGGCCTGCTTGGTCTTGATGGTGCCGTAGGTGACGATCATGGCGACGCGTTCGTCACCGTACTTGCGGGTCACGTAGTCGATGACTTCGGAACGGCGCCGGTCATCGAAGTCGACGTCGAAGTCGGGCATGGACACGCGGTCCGGGTTCAGGAAGCGCTCGAAGATCAGGCCGTGGCGCAGGGGGTCGAGGTCGGTGATGCGCATGGCGTACGCCACCATGGAACCTGCACCCGAGCCACGGCCGGGGCCAACGCGGATGCCGTTGTTCTTGGCCCAGTTGATGAAGTCGGCAACCACCAGGAAGTAGCCCGGGAACCCCATGGACGTGATGACGCCGAGCTCGTAGTCCGCCTGCTTGCGGACCTCGTCCGGGATGCCTCCCGGGTAGCGGTACTGCAGGCCCTTGTCCACTTCCTTTACCAGCCAGGAGGTTTCGTCCTCGCCGGGCGGGCAGGGGAACCGGGGCATGAAGTTGGCGTCCGTGTTGAAGGACACCTCGCAGCGCTCAGCGATCAGCAGGGTGTTGTCGCAGGCTTCCGGGTGATCGCGGAAAAGCTCACGCATCTCCTGCGGGGATTTGAGGTAGTAGCCGCTGCCGGAGAAGGCGAACCGCGAACCGCCGTTGTCGTACGTGGGTTCGAGCAGCGTGGAGCCCGACTGGATGGCCAGCAGGGCCTCGTGGGCCTTGGCATCGTGCTCGTGGGTGTAGTGGAGGTCGTTGGTGGCCACCAGCGGCAGGTTGAGGTCCTTCGCGAGCCGCAGGAGGTCGCCGGTGACCCGCCGCTCAATGTCCAGTCCGTGGTCCATCAGCTCGCAGAAGTAGTTTTCCGCGCCGAAGATGTCCCGGAATTCGGCGGCGGCTTCCAGCGCTTCCCGGTACTGGCCGAGCCGGAGCCGGGTCTGCACTTCGCCGGAGGGGCATCCGGTGGTGGCGATCAGCCCTTCGGAGTAGGTGTTGAGCAGCTCGCGGTCCAGCCGCGGCCACTTGCCGAACACGGAGTCGAGGGAGGCGATGGAGGAGGCCCGGAAGAGGTTCCGCATACCCACGTTGTTGTAGCTCAAGAGCGTCATGTGGGTGTACGAACCACCACCGGAGACGTCGTCCTTGCGCTGGGATTCGTCGCCCCAGCGGACGCGTTCCTTGTCCGTGCGGGCCGTGCCGGGCGTTACGTAGGCTTCGACGCCGATGATCGGTTTGATGCCCTTGTCCGTGGCCTTGCGCCAGAAATCGAACGCCCCGAACAAGTAGCCGTGGTCGGTGGTGGCAAGGGCGGGCATGCCCAGGCGCTCGGTTTCATCGAACAGCTCGCCCAGGCGGGCAGCTCCATCCAGCATGGAATATTCGGTGTGGGTGTGCAGGTGGACAAACGAATCTTTGCTGGAACTCACCGCACCATTCTAAGCGCTGGCGGTTGGCGGCCCGGCCAGGCCGCCCGTGTCAGGCCTGTCCCGATTCCAGCACTTCCAGGGCGTAGGCCAGGTCCTGCGGGTAGTCGCTGGTGACGGTGACGCGTTCCCCTGTCACCGGGTGGTCGAATCCCAGCTGGCGGGCGTGGAGCCACTGCCGGGTGAGCCCCAGGGTGGCCGCAAGGCGCGGGTCGGCGCCATAGGTCAGGTCACCGGCGCAGGGATGGCGGAGGGCTGAGAAGTGGACCCGGATCTGGTGCGTCCGGCCCGTCTCCAGGTGCACTTCCACCAGGCTGGCCTTCCCGAAGGCCTCCAGGACTTCGTAATGGGTTACCGAGGGGCGGCCGTCCTCGATGACGGCAAAGCGCCAGTCGTGGCCGGGATGCCGTCCGATGGGGGCGTCGATGGTGCCCGTCAGCGGGTCCGGAAGGCCCTGGACCACCGCGTGGTACACCTTGTCCACGGTGCGCTCCTTGAAGGCCCGTTTGAGGGCTGTGTAGGCCCGCTCGGACTTTGCCACCACCATGACCCCGGAGGTGCCGACGTCGAGCCGGTGCACGATCCCCGCCCGCTCCGGTGCGCCGGAGGTGGAGATGCGGTAGCCTGCGCCGGCCAGTCCGCCCACCACGGTGGGGCCAACCCAGCCGGGCGAGGGGTGCGCCGCGACACCCACAGGTTTGTCGACGACGACAAAGTCCTCGTCATCCAGCAGGATCTTCAGGCCTTCCACAACTTCCTCCACGACTTCCAGCGGGTCCCGCCGCTCCGGGACGGTGACGTCAAGGACATCCCCCGCCACAAGTTTTGCCGATTTCCCCAGCGCCTTCCCCCGGGTGAGCACATGGCCCTCGGCCAGCAGGGATGCAGCCACGGACCGGGACACGCCGAGGAGGCCGGCCAGTCCGGCGTCGGCCCGGGTCCCGCCGAATTCCTCGGCCACGACGATTCGCTCACTCATGGCCGGGCTTGTCCTTGTGCGCAGTGCCGAGGCGCGTTCCGTCCAGGGCGATTCCGCGAATGGTCAGGATGCAGATGATGGCGACGGCAGATACTACGGCTGAGTCCGCGATATTGAAGATCGCAAAGTTGGGAAGCTGAATGAAGTCCACCACATGGCCCATGCCGAAGGATGGTTCGCGGAAGAGCCGGTCGGTCAGGTTGCCCAGGGCGCCGCCCAGCAGCAGCCCGAGAGCCAGCGACCACCAGGCCGAGCCCAGCTTCCGGACCTGGAAGAGAATGGCCACGGCGACGCCGGCCATGATGATCGAGAACACCCAGGTGACGTTCTCCCCAATCGAAAACGCGGCACCCGAGTTCCGGATGAAGTACCAGTGCAGCAGGGGCGGCAGGACCGGGATCCTTTCGCCTTCCACCATGGTGGATGTCACCCAGAGTTTGGTGAGCTGGTCCAGGACGTAGGCAAAGACCGCGAACCCGCCAAAGAGGGACAGCAGCACAGCCCGTCGGGGGCGCGGAGAGGAGGGGGCCGGCCGTGCGGCGTCGGCTGCAAGTTCGTCAGTCATGGTGCTTTCACTTCGAAAAACTTAGGTGTCAATGCCAAAAGCCGGTGGCCGAGGAATCCTCAGCCACCGGCTTTCAGAATACGTGTTGCCAGGGTTAGTTCGCTTCGCTGACTTCCGGCGTCGCAACGGAACCACGTGCGTCCAGATCGCGGAGCTGGCCTTCGATGTAGGCCTTCAGGCGTGAACGGTAGTCGCGTTCAAAGCCGCGAAGCTGCTCCACCTTGCGCTCGAGGACCGAGCGCTGCTGCTCCAGCGCGCCCAGGATCTTGCGGGACTTTTCCTGTGCATCGTTGACGAGGCTGCTCGCTTCGATCTGCGCCTCGGCGATGATCTTGTCCTTCTGCGCCTGGCCTTCGGCGACGTGGCGGTCGTGCATCTGCTGCGCCATGGCCAGCAGGCCGGCAGCGGACTCGGCGGAAGGAGTGGAGGCAGCGGGCGCTGCGGGGGCGGCTGCAACCGGAGCGGCCGGCTCGACGTCCTTCTTCTTGCTGGCTTCTGCGGCCTTCGCGTCGGCTTCAGCCTTCTCGCGGGCCTCATCCTTGTCGGACTTGACCGGGGCGGGGACCTTCTCCACCACAGGTGCGGCGGTGGTGCTTGCCGGGACGCTGGAGCCGGCGTCGGCGAGCTTCTTGCGGAGCTCGTCGTTTTCCTGGTTCAGGCGGCGGAGTTCGACGACGATTTCGTCCAGGAAGTCGTCAACCTCGTCCTGGTCATAGCCCTCGCGGAACTTGGTGGGCTGAAAGCGCTTGTTGACAACGTCTTCTGGCGTCAAAGCCATCTGGTCACCTCACTGGTCTGGTTAGTCAGTAGGCCTTCCGGCCGTCAAAACTACGGTACCTAAATTTGGTCTGCTTACTCTAATTCAACACCGCGGTGTCAAACGGGAGGTTCTTCGCTTTACAGTAGCTGTTCCCGGGAGGATCATCCTGCATTGCCAAGTCTTTGTTGGTGGATCAGGCCAGGTTCCTTGTGATGCTCATCGCAATGCTGACGCCGATGAACAGGATCAGGAAGCCCAGGTCCAGGGAGATGCCGCCGAGCCGAAGGGGCGGGATCATCCGCCGCAGCCCCTTGAGCGGCGGATCAGTGATGGAATACACAGCGTGCGCCACCACGAGGGCCGCGCCGCGTGGCCGCCATTCCCTTGCGAACATCTGCACCCAGTCGTAGACCAGGCGGATGATGAGGGCCACGAAGAACAGCAGCAACACGAGATAGAGAAGTCCGAAAACAATTCCCATGACTTATTTCATATCTCCATATTTCGTGCGGACCATCCCGTTCGGATGCCGCGGTGTGCTGCAGTTGTCTTGTCTATTTCAGCACAGATGCCAGACAGGTGTCCCTGCCTGGCATCTGTGGTCGGCCTTGGCCGTCAGCTCTGGTTGAAGAAACTGGCCTGTGTGTCGCTGACTTTCTTGTCGTCACCGATCACTTCGACGTAGGACGGTGAGAGCAGGAACACCTTGTTGGTAACCCGTTCGATGCTGCCGCGGAGGCCGAAGACGAGTCCGGCCGAGAAGTCCACCAGGCGCTTTGCGTCTGCCTCGCCCATGTCCGTGACGTTCATGATCACCGGGATACCGTCCCGGAAGCTCTCACCGATGAGCTTGGCATCGTTGTAGGAGCGGGGATGGATGGTGGTGATCTGCCGAAGTCCGGTGTTCTCTTCACGGCTCGAGGCCGCACGCTTAATCGGGGTCACTGGGGCGCGGTATTCCTCTTCAGGGGTGTAGGACGCCTCACGGCTGACTTCGCGGACCGGTGCCGGAGCACGGCGTTCCTCGCGGTCGACTTCCATGGGTTCGTCCTCATCCTTACGTGTGGTCTGTTGCTCGGACTCGTAATGCTCATCGCCGTCGGCGAGCCCAAGATAGATCATTGTCTTGCGCAGAGCGCCGGCCATGGTCGACTCCTAATCGTGTCCCGTAAGCGGGCCGCCCAATGACTTGACAGCACTGGAGTCCCCCGCCCATCACTTCCAACAGGACCGACGCTACCCCACCGCGGGACGCGAACCGAGAATATCGGAACCGATCCGCAGGTGTGTCGCCCCGAACTTGATGGCGGCCTCCAGGTCCTGGCTCATGCCGGCCGAGATGGCAGCAGCCCCCGGATGGTCGGCCACCAGCCGGGCCGAGACCGCGGCAAGCTTCTCGAAGGCCGGCTCCGGCGGCGCCCCCAGCGGCGCAACGGCCATGACGCCGGCAAGGTGGAGGCCGGCTGACGCGGCGATCCGCTCCGCCAGGAGTGGCACATCCGCCGGGGCCGCCCCGCCGCGGTGCGTGCCGCCGTCGTCCTCCAGGCTGACCTGGATGAAGCACTCCAAAGGGTCCCGCCCGCCGGAATCCATCTCGTTCCGCACTGCCTTGGCGAGGGCGTCCACGAGCTGGAGGCGGTCCACTGAATGGACGGCGGCGGCATACCGGACCACCGACTTGGCCTTCTTGCTCTGCAGCTGGCCCACGAAATGCCAGTTGAGGGCCAGGCCGGCCAGTTCGGCGGCTTTTGCGGCCGCCTCCTGGTCCCTGTTCTCGCCCACATCGGTGACCCCGAGAGCCGCGAGCCGACGGATGTCCGCGGCCGGGTGGAACTTGGTGACCACGATGAGCGACGGCGGCCGGCCGCAGCGGCCGCTCGCCTCAGCGGCCGCTGCGATCCGGTGGCGTACCGCGGCCAGCCTGATGGCGAGTTCCGCTGCGCGGGGATCGGACGCCGGGGCCCCGGCGCCCTGCGGATACTCAGTCATGGCACCACACCAGCCCGGCGAAACGTCCGGTGTTCCGGTCGCGGCGGTAGGAGAACAGCCTGTCGGTCTCGAGGGTGCAGGGACCGGAGTAGGCCACTTCCACGCCGGCGGCCCCGAGCTGGCTCCGGGCTCCGGCCGGGAGGTCCAGCCCGGGGGTCCCCCAGGACGTGGTACTCCACGTCGCGGGCACCTTGCCGGCTACCTCCTCGCGCAGGGCGGCAGGTACTTCGTAGCAGGCACCGCAGATGGAGGGCCCCAGCCAGGCACGGATACGGGACGCCCCCAGGGATTCCATGGCCTCCACGGCCGCGGGGAGCACCCCGTTGGCGGTGCCGGGACGGCCGGCGTGGACGGCGGCGAGGACAGGCCCGTTGGACGACTCCCCCGCGAGCAGGACCGGGATGCAGTCCGCCACCATGACGGCCAGGGGAATGCCCTGGGACACCATGGCATCGGCTTCGGGAACGGGAGAGTTCGCGTCCATTAAAGCGACGGAGGTGCCGTGGACCTGGTTCATGAAGCGCAGTGACCGCGGAGCGGCACCGATGGATTCCTCCAGGCGGCTCCGGCGCTCCATGACCCGGGCGGGGTCGTCTCCCACGTGCAGGGCCAGGTTTCCCGCGCCCGCATCGGTGAATGCGGCCGACACCCCGGGCAGGATGTCGGCGCGCCAATGGAACAAGCCGGTGCCTACTTCAGGAAGTCGGGGACATCCAGGTCATCCGGGTGGTTTCCGGTCAGGTCCGGCTCCACGACGGAAGGGAGGTCGACGTCGAAGCCGGAGTCGGCCGGGACGGCAGACGGACGCTGCTGGCCCCAGTTGCTCAGGCCCGCCGCACCGACGCCGGCGTGGATGGGCTGGACGTTCTGCTGGTGGCTTCCGTTGCCCTGGTGGTTTCCGCCCTGGGAGTGGGCCGAGGCAGGGGCCGCAGCGGGGGCAGCGGGCCGCTGGGGGGCGGTCTGCGGCTGCGACTGGTCCATGGACGGTGAGGTGGCCTTGACGTCGTCGAAGCCGGCGGCGATGACGGTGACGCGTGCTTCGTCGCCCAGGGCGTCGTCGATGACGGCACCGAAGATGATGTTGGCCTCGGGGTGGGCCACTTCCTGGACCAGCCGTGCGGCTTCGTTGATCTCGAACAGGCCCAGGTCGGAGCCGCCCTGGATGGAGAGCAGCACGCCGTGGGCGCCGTCGATGGAGGCTTCCAGCAACGGGGAGGCAATGGCCAGCTCGGCAGCCTTGACAGCGCGGTCCTCGCCGCGGGCAGATCCGATGCCCATGAGCGCGGAGCCGGCACCCTGCATCACGGACTTGACGTCCGCGAAGTCGAGGTTGATCAGGCCGGGGGTGGTGATGAGGTCGGTGATGCCCTGGACACCGGACAACAGGACCTGGTCGGCGGAGCGGAAGGCGTCCAGCACCGAGACGTTGCGGTCGCTGATGGAGAGCAGCCGGTCGTTGGGGATCACGATCAGAGTGTCCACTTCATCACGCAAGGCGTCGATGCCGGCCTCGGCGGAGCCGGCGCGGCGCCGGCCCTCGAAGGTGAACGGGCGGGTGACCACGCCAATGGTCAGGGCCCCCAGGGAGCGTGCGATCCGCGCGACGACGGGAGCGCCGCCGGTGCCCGTTCCGCCGCCTTCGCCGGCGGTCACGAAGACCATGTCGGCGCCGCGGAGGACTTCTTCGATCTCGTCCGCGTGGTCCTCGGCAGCCTGCTTGCCTACCTCCGGGTTGGCGCCGGCACCCAGGCCGCGGGTCAGCTCGCGCCCGACGTCGAGCTTGACGTCGGCGTCGCTCATCAGCAGGGCCTGGGCGTCGGTGTTGATGGCGATGAACTCAACACCCCTGAGGCCGACCTCGATCATGCGGTTGACTGCGTTCACGCCACCGCCGCCGATGCCGACGACTTTGATGACGGCCAAGTAATTCTGCGGAGCTGCCACGTTACGTGTCCCTTGTTCGTGTCTGTATTGCGAAAACTGATGGTGAGCTTGAAGCCTGCAACCTTAACCTTCGACTTGAAGGTTATAGTTATGTCAAGTAACTCATGTCTGTGACGGTATTTCCTCTGGTTCCGACATTCAATGACCGGGTCCGCGTGTCGGATTAATACGGGGAAAGAAAGCGCTCAGCGCGTCACTGGGTGCCTGGGCACACTGACATCGTAGACCCTGACGGGGTTCTTCGGATCCGCCGGAACCTTCAGGAGCGCGGCCAGCACCTTGGCCTTGAGTTCCTTCTCCGACGCGTTGCCCCACACGATCGTCTGGCCGTCCACAAGCTTCAGCTCCACGGCGTCCACGGACTGGGCTGAGGCGTTGGAAAGCCTGGCCAGCACGTCCGCGGGCAATGCACCCAAGACTGCCGCCGTGGCACGGAACAGATCCTGGCCGATCGCTCCGGCGCCGCCGTCAATCACCGGCAGCGAGGCCGATGCCGGGTCGGCCGTGGTACCCAGCTGGACGCCGTCGACGTCTACCAGCTGGTACTGCTCCCCCTGCTTGACCAGGGCTACCGGAACCCGCTCATGCACGGCAATGGCAAGCGTGGAAGGTGGCCGTGCCTCGACCGAGACGGACTTGACCTGGACCAGGGGCCCGAGGAGGCCGCGTACGTCGTCGTCACTGATCTGTGGCAGCGGCTTGCCGCGGAGCGGCTCCAAGGCGGCCTGGACCTGGGCGGGCGTCAGGAGCCGGGTGCCGCTGACCGAGATCGATTGCAGGGCGAGGACGGGTGAATAGATGGCACCGGCCAGGATGCCCGCCACCAGCACCAACACCGTTCCGAGGGCAATGAGGAATCTCTTCCGGCGCCGCTTGGCTTTGGGCTCCGGGAACGCCAGGACCGTGGCACCGGCGGGTTCCTGCACTGTGGCCGCTTTTTCCGGGGCGTGGTCCTGGATCCCGCGGGAGGCGGTGATGACGTCGCCACCGGTGGCAGGGGGCGCCCCGTTCGCCGGGTCCTTCCGGGAAGCGGTGCCCGCCGCGGTGTCGGCACGATTGTTCCGCTTCGGAGGCGCGTAGGTGGGGCGGCGCGAGCTAGGCATGGAGCGCCTCCACGATCCGGGGGCCGTAGGCCGTGACATCGCCGGCCCCGACGGTCAGGACGACGTCGCCATCGCCCGCGGCTGCAGCCAGGGTGGCGACGGCGTCATCGGCGGCCACCAGCCGACCTCCCCCGGTGAGGTGGTCGGCGATGAGCTGGCTGGTGACGCCCGGAATGGGGTCCTCCCTGGCAGGGTAGATGTCCAGGACCAGGGCGGTGTCAGCCCGGTTCAGGGCATCGGCGAATTCGGCGGCGAACTCCCGGGTCCGGGAGAACAGGTGCGGCTGGAACAGGACGTGCACCTTGTGGTCTCCGGCGACGGAGCGGGCCGCGGCAAGGGCCGCGCGGACTTCCGTGGGATGGTGGGCATAGTCGTCGAAGACCCGCACTCCCCTGGCTGTGCCCTTCAGTTCGAAGCGGCGGGACGCTCCCGAGAAGCTGGCAAGGCCGGCAGCGGCGGCCGCCGGCTCCACCCCCAGCTCCAGGGCCACGGCAAACGCCGCCGCAGCGTTGAGCGCGTTGTGCCGGCCGGGAACCTGAAGGGCCAGCGGAAACTGCCCGGCGGGGTTTGCCACGGCGACGCGGCCCGGGCCGTCGTCGAGCAACCGAACGTCCGCGGCTTCGTTCGTGCCGTACAGGACCACCCGCGTGGCGCCGCGGGCCTTGGTCCTTTCGGCGAGGGCCAGCGCCCCGGCGTCGTCAGCACAGGCAACGAGGAGCCCGTCAGCGGGCAGCAGGGCGGTGAACCGGTCGAAGGACTCGTAGACGGCTTCGGCTGTGCCGTAATAGTCGAGGTGGTCGGGCTCGACGTTGGTGACGATGGCGATCCGTGGCCGGTAGTTGAGGAAGGAGCCATCGGATTCGTCGGCTTCCGCAACGAAGATGCCTGATGTCCCGTGGGCGGCGTTAACGCCAAGCGCCGGAATGTTGGCCCCCACGGCGAAGGAGGGGTCCAGCCCGGCGGCCCGCAGCAATACGGTGATCATGGAGGTCGTGGTGGATTTTCCATGCGTTCCCGCCACTGTCACCACGGCGTCATCCCCCATGGTGGCGGCGAGGGCCTCGGAGCGGTGCAGGACTGGCAGCCCTGCTTGCCTCGCGGCAGCCAGTTCCGGATTATCGTCCCTGATGGCCGACCCGGCCACCACCGTCTCCGCGTCCCCCAGGTTCTCCGCGTCGTATCCGACCGCGATGCGGGCACCGGCCGCCGCGAGGTCCGCCATGACGGGCAGGTCCTTGGCATCGGATCCGCTGACCGGGACGCCGCGTGCCACCATAATCCGTGCCACGGCGGACATGCCCACTCCCCCGATGCCGATGAAGTGCACCTTGCCGAGGATGTCCGTGCCTGCGTTGGTGTGGCTGTTCATGCGGATACCGCTTCCAGGACAAGACCAGCCATCCGCTGGTCGGCGTTTCGGATACCGAGCCGGTAGGACTTGGCTTCCATGGCCGCGAGCCGGGCCCTGTCGGAGATCAGGGGGATCAGTTCGCGTTCCACCCAGTCGGGCGTGAAATCACGGTCGGCCACCAGCACGGCGCCGCCTGCGGCCACCAGGCCGGCGGCGTTGAGGGCCTGTTCCCCGTTGCCGATGGGCAGCGGCACCAGGACGGCGGGAACGCCCACGGCGGCGACCTCGCAGACGGTGGCGGCGCCCGAGCGTGCCAGCAGGAGGTCCGCCGCGGCGTAGGCGAGCTCCATGCCGTCAATGTACTCCACCTGACGGTACCCCCCTGCGGTGAGGGGTTGGCCGGCCCCGTCCAGCACGGTCTTGCCGCGGCCGGTGACGTGCAGCGTCTGGATGCCGGCGTCGGCAAGCCGGCCCACCGCCGCGGCGATGGTCCGGTTGATGCTTTGCGCCCCGGAGGAACCGCCCGTCACGATCAACGTTGGCTGCTGGGGATCGAGCCCCAGGGCTTCCCTGGCCGCAGTCCTGGCAGCTTTGCGGTCCAGCCCGGAGATTTCCTTCCGCATGGGCATTCCCACGTGGACGGCGTTCCGCAGCGGGGTGCCTTCGAATGCCACGGCCACCCTGCCGTTGAGGAATGCCCCGACCCGGTTGGCCAGCCCCGGGCGCGCGTTGGCCTCGTGGATCACCACGGGAATGCGGCGCTTTCGTGCGGCCAGGTACATGGGGGTGCAGACGTATCCTCCCACTCCCACCAGAACATCGGCGTGGGCCCGGTCCAGGATGGCGCCGGCCTGGCGGACAGCGCCGGCCAGCCTGCCGGGCAGGCGGAACAGGTCCGCTGACGGTTTCCGCGGGAAGGGCACGCGGTCGATCGTAGCCAGCTGGACGCCGGCAGCGGGCACCAGGCGGGTTTCCATCCCGGATGGCGTTCCTACGGCGAGGATGTCCGCCCTCGGCGCTTCGCTCCGGAGTGCCGCGGCGATGGCGAGCAGCGGGCTGATGTGGCCGGCTGTTCCGCCGCCGGCCAGGACGATAGAGGGTGTGGCAGGTGTCATCTGAGGTTAGGCACGCTTTCTGGAATTCTTGGGTTGGCTCTTGTCGCGGTCTTTCCGGGCCTTGAGCTTGAGCATCCGTTTGGGCCGGATGGCAGGGGCCATTTGTTCCCGGGCGAGGGATAGAACCACGCCGATGGCGCACAGTGACATCAGCAGGGCCGAGCCGCCGTAGGAGATGAACGGCAGCGGCACGCCGATGACGGGCATCAGCCCGGTGACCACGGACATGTTGACGGTGGCCTGCCCCAGCAGCCAGACCATGATGGTGCCGGCCAGGACGCGGTGGAACATGTCTTCCTGTGCCACCACCACGCGGTAGATCGCGGCGCCCAGGATGGCGAACAGGACCAGTACGACGACGGTCCCCACCAGTCCGAGTTCCTCGCCGATGATGGCGAAGATGAAGTCGTTGTGGGCTTCGGGGATCCAGGCCGTGCTTTGCCGGCTCTGGCCCAGCCCCACCCCGAGCCAGCCTCCGGAGGCGAGGCCGTAGAGGCCGTTGGTTGCCTGGTAGTTGGCGTCGATGCCGTCGGCGCAGGACTGCCCGGTCCACCAGGAGGTGATCCGGCACATGCGGTTGGAACTGGTGATGGCCATGAAGGCAGTGCCGGCGGCGGCGATGATGCCCGCGATCCCGAACAGATAGAGCGGTACGCCTGCAAAGAAGAGGGCCGCGGCCACGATCATCATGATGATCATGGCCGTGCCGAGGTCGTTGCCCACCAGGATCAGGACGATGACGACCGTGGCCATGGGCACCGCCGGAACCAGCACGTGCTGCCAGCGGCTGAGCAGCCTGCCCTTCCTGGCCAGGACCGTGGCCATCCAGAGGGCAAGCGCCAGCTTGGCCGCTTCCGAGGGCTGGAAGGTGATGCCGCCGACGTCGATCCAGTTACGGTTGCCGTTGATTTCCGAGCCCACGACCTGGACCAGCCCCAACAGCAGCACGGCGGCGCCGACGGCGGGCCAGGCCAGCCGCTTGAGCCACACGACATTGACGCGCGAGAGTACGAACATGGTGAAGATCCCGATCGCCGCGAAAACGCCCTGCTTCATGGCGTCCCCATAGGGGGATTTGCCGGCTGCGATCGACTCGACGCTGGAAGCGGAGAGGACCATCATGATGCCGATGGCGGTCAGCGCAAGGGTGGCGCCGAGGATTAGGTAGTAGGTGGAACCGTTCCTGGAGGTTCCGGTGCCCTCCAGGGCGGACCAGAATTTCCTGTGCAGTGCCTGCAGCCTCATCCGGGCTGAAGCGGGCCGCCGCGCCTCCTTGGCTGCGGAACCGGTGCGCGGCTTGCTGCCCGGTGGCCGGGTGGGCGTGCTGACCATCGTTACTCCTCGCCGGTCTGGGCCTGCCCTTCCACCAGCTCGCGGACAGCGTCGATGAATGTACCACCACGGTGAGCGTAGGAAGAGAACTGATCCATGGAGGCCGCTGCCGGAGCCATCAGCACGGTGTCGCCTGATTCAGCGAACCGGGCTGCTGACGCAACGGCCCGGGTCATCACCAGTTCTCCGTTGGCCGGGCAACCGGCCGGTGTGGCACCGGGCGCCGAAGCAGTCTCCACGTCTTCAGTGTCGCCCGCCCCCGGCTCGATGACCGGGACATCCGGCGCGTGTCGCCGCAGGGCCTCACGCAGTGGGCCCGTGTCGGTTCCGATCAGGACCACCGCTTTGAGCCGGTCGGCGTGCTGCCTGACAAGGTCGTCGTAGCTGACGCCCTTCGAGAGTCCACCGGCTATCCAGACCACCTTGGTGAAGGCGGAGAGGGATGCCGACGCGGCGTGCGGGTTGGTGGCTTTCGAGTCGTTGACCCAGAGGACGCCGTTCATGCGAGCCACCGGCTGGATGCGGTGGTCGCCGGGGACATAGTCAAGGATGCCTTGGCGGACGGCCTTGGCTTCAACCCCGTAGGCGCGCACCAGCCCGGCGGCGGCGAGGGCGTTGGCCACCATGTGGCGCGGTGCCAGCGGACCGAGGTCAGCCATGGAGGCGAGTTCCGCTGCACTGTCGCGGCGTTCTTCAATGAACGCCCGGTCCACGAGCAGCCCTTCCACCACGCCGAGCATGCTGATGGCGGGCGTGACCGTGGTGAAGCCCACTGCACGGCAGCCCTCAACGACGTCCGCGTTTTCCACCATGCGCTCGGTTTCAATCTGCTCGGCGTTGTAGATGCAGGCCTTCTGGGTGTGCTCGTAAACCTTGGCCTTGTCCGCCAGGTACGAGTCATAGGAGCCGTGCCAGTCCACGTGGTCCTCGGCTACGTTGAGGCACACGCTTGCCACCGGCGAGAGCGATTCGGCCCAGTGCAGCTGGAAGCTGGAGAGCTCGACGGCGAAAACGTCGTAGTCAACCGGATCGCGGAGGGCATCGAGGATGGGCGTCCCGACATTGCCGACGGCGATGGCCTTGAGCCCGGCGGCCCGGAGCATCGATTCCGTCAGGCCGACCGTGGTGGTCTTTCCGTTTGTTCCCGTGATGGCCAGCCAGTCGGCAGTCTTGCGGCCTTCCCTGATCCGGACCCGCCAGGCGAGTTCGACGTCCCCCCAAACGGGGATGTGGGCACGGGCCGCCGCCGCGAGAAGGGCCTGGTCCGGGCGCCAGCCTGGTGAGGTGACAATGAGTTCGGGGAGTTCGCCGTCGATCAGCGGAACATGGTTGACGGCTTCCGCGCCGAGCAGGACGTCGGCCGCACCCACGATCTTCAGGGTGTCGGCGTGGGCCCGTGCCGTGTCGCTGGTGGCGGCGTCCACCACCACCACGCGTGCGCCGAGTTCGATCAGGGTGTCTGCCGCGGCGAACCCGGAGACGCCGATGCCGGTGACTGCAACACGCAGGCCGGCCCAGTCGGAGTCCCAGGAGACGAGGTTGGCCAAGCGGGGGAAACGGTCACAGCAATACAACCCATTCAGCGTAGAAGATGCCCAGGCCCACGGCGACGAAGAGGCCGCCCAGGATCCAGAACCGGACCACAACGGTGACCTCGGCCCACCCCTTCAGCTCGAAGTGGTGCTGGAGCGGTGCCATCTTGAAGACGCGCTTTCCGCCCGTGGCTTTGAAGTAGCCCACCTGGATGATGACGGACAGGGTGATCAGCACGAAGAGGCCGCCAACGATGCCCAGGAGCAGTTCCGTCCTGGACAGGATGGCGAATCCGGCCACCGCTCCACCGATGGCCAGCGAGCCGGTGTCGCCCATGAAGATCTTGGCCGGCGAGGTGTTCCACCAGAGGAATCCCACCAGGGCTGCACTCAGGATGGCGGCAAGGAGGGCGAGGTCAAGCGGATCCCGGACCAGGTAGCAGCCACTACCGGCTTCGCGTGGAGAGCCACACGCCTGGTTGCTCTGCCATATGCCCATGAGCGTATATGCACCGAACACCATAATGGAGGCGCCGGCGGCCAGGCCGTCCAGGCCGTCGGTGAGGTTGACCCCGTTGGTGGCCGCCGTGACGATCAGGTTGGACCAAATGACGAACAGGATCGCCCCAAGGACGGTCCCGCCGAAGGCGAGATCCAACCATGGGAGGTCCCTGACCAGGGAGATCTTGGTAGACGCCGGAGTGAGCCCTGCGTCGTTGGGAAAGTTCAGCGCCAAGATGGCGAAGATGATGCCTACGGCCGCCTGGAGGATCAGCTTGGCCTTGGCGTTCAACCCAAGGCTCCGCTGCCGGGAGATCTTGATGAAGTCGTCCAGGAATCCGACCAGGCCCATGCCCACCATCAGGAACAGCAGGATCAGGGCAGAAGCGGACGGACCGGGCGAGTCCGGGTTCATCATCAGCATGATGAGGTGGGTGAGCCCGTAGCTGAGCAGCACAGCGGCAACCACGACGGTGCCGCCCATGGTGGGCGTGCCGCGTTTGGTGTGGTGCGAGGTGGGGCCGTCGTCCCGGATGAACTGGCCATAGCCGCGGCGGACCAGCAGCCGGATGAACAAGGGGGTGCCGACGAGGGCGCACAGCAGGGCAAGGCCCGCACCGATCAGGAGAGCAATCACAGCAGAGTGCTCCTTTCGTCGGCAGGTGTCGGGGATGGGGGTAATGCTATCCGATCGCCCAAATGGCGGAGCCCAACGCTGTTGGACGACTTGAACAGCACCAGGTCCCCTGGCTGCAGTTCTGCGTCAAGGATCTGGTAGGCCTCTTCGGTGGTCTCGGCGAAGAGGCATTCGTCGCCCCAGGATCCTTCCTGGACGGCGGAAACGTAGAGTGCACGGGCTTCGCGGCCAACCACCAGCAGCCTGGAGATGTTGAGCCGCACCACCTGGGTGCCCACAGCGGTGTGCTCGCGGATGGAGTCTTCGCCGAGTTCCAGCATGGCCCCCAGCACCGCCCAGGTCCGGCGGCCCCGGCCAAGGTCGGCCAGGGTGCGCAAGGCGGCACGCATTGATTCCGGGTTGGCGTTGTAGGCGTCGTTGATGATGGTGATGCCGTCCGGGCGTTCAGTACGTTCCATCCGCCAGCGGCTCGCGGCGGCCTGCTGGCTCAGTGAATCAGCGATGCGGTCGCCCGGCACCCCTGCGGCCCACGCAGCTGAGGCTGCCGCCACCAGGTTACCCACGTGGTGGGCGCCGATAAGCCGGCTGCGGACGTGCCGTGGCGCTTCGCCGTCCGGCAACTGGAGGTCGAATTCCGGGCAGCCCTCAGCGTTCGTGTCGGCATTCAGCGCCTGTACTACGGCCTCCGGACGGCCTTCCGCGGAAAACCCGAGGACCGTCGCGGAGGTCCGGCTGCGCATCGCAGCCACGCGTTCGTCGTCGAGGTTGATGATCGCGGTGCCCGCGCTGGTGAGTCCTTCCACCATCTCGCCCTTGGCCAGGGCGATGTTCTCCACTCCCCCGAATTCGCCTGCGTGGGCGGTTCCGACGGCGAGCACAACTCCGATGTCGGGCTTGACCATCTCCGCCAGGTAGCGGATGTGGCCAATCCCCGTGGCACCCATTTCAATGACCAGGTAGCGGGTGTCGGTCCCGGCCCGGAAAACCGTCAGCGGGACGCCAACCTCTCCGTTGTAGGAACCCTGTGGCGCCACGGTTGGCCCCTGGGTGGAGAGTATTCCAGCCAGGAGGTCCTTGGTGGTGGTCTTACCCGCTGAACCGGTGATGCCAACCACCGTCAGCTGGTCACCTGCTGCCGAGCGTGCGGCGCGGATCCGCCGGACAGCTTCGGCGGCGAGGGCGCCCATGGCGAGGACGGCGTCGGCAACCAGGACCGTCGGGTAGCCACTGCCGTCCGGCGCAGCGACCGGGCGTTCAACGAGGGCCAGAGTGGCGCCGGCGGCAAAGGCGGCGTCCACGAAGTCGTGGCCGTCGGCCTGTTCGCCCGGCTTCGCGACGTAGAGCGAACCCTGCGTGGCTTCGCGTGAATCCGTCACCACCGAAAGGGGCGTAATTCCGGGATCGGCGTCCAGGCGCCCGTTGGTGATTTCGGCGATTTCCGCCGCAGTAAATGCAATCATCTCGGTCTAGGACTCTATCCGGTCGTCATGGAGAACGTTGAATCCCCTGGCTGTCAAGGCGCTGCGCAGTTCCACCCGGTCGTCCAGGGCGAGGTTGACGCCTTTTACCTCCTGCCAGACCTCGTGGCCGCGGCCTGCGACGAGAACGGTGTCCTGCGGGCGTGCGAGTTCTGCGGCGCGGCGGATGGCCTCCGCCCGCGGGAAGACTTCCAGCAGCTCTGATTCGAGCGATTCATTCTGCACGGCCGCCCGGGCCCCGGCCAGCACGTCCGCGCGGATGGCCGCGGCATCTTCGTCGTGCGGGTCGTCATCGGTAACGATCACAGTGTCAGCGAGCCTCGCGGCGATGGCGCCCATGGCCGGACGCTTGCCTTGGTCCCGCTGCCCCGTGGCGCCGAACACCACGATCAGCCGTGAGCCGGGCTCAGGTGAGCGGACCGCTTCCAGTGCCCGCGCCAGTGCGTCGGTGTTGTGGGCAAAGTCGACGACGGCGGCGGGCCGGTCCGAGACCAGCTGCATGCGGCCCGGGACTTCGACGGTAAAGGGGTCGGCCCTGTCAAGTGCGGCTTGGAGGTCTGCGGCGTCCACGCCGGAGGCAAGGACCATCAGTGCGGCAAGGGCCGCATTGGCAACGTTGAAGCTGCCCGGCAGCCCGGTGTGGAGGTCCAGGACGGCACCTGCCGGCCCCGTAAGGGTGAAGTCGCTTCCGAGCCCGCGCGGCGAAGTCGATGTCACGCGCCAGTCGGCGGGCGTATTGCCGCCGGTGCTGAGCGTGGTGACCGGCACCTGGGCGTTGCCGGCCAGCCGGCGGCCCCACTCGTCGTCGACCGTCACCACGGCCTTCCGGGCGCGTGCGGGGGTGAACAGCTCCGCCTTCGTGGCGAAGTAGCTGTCCATGGTGCGGTGCAGGTCCAAGTGGTCCTGGGTGAGGTTGGTGAATCCGGCCACGTCGAAGAGCAGTCCGTCCACCCGCTGGTAGGAGATGGCGTGGGAGGACACTTCCATGGCTGCGGCGTCCAGCCCGCGTTCGTGCATGAGCGCCAGCAATCCGTGGACCTCGGGCGATTCAGGAGTGGTGAGGAGGCTGGGAATGGGCTCTCCCCGGCCTGGATTTCGATGGTGCCGATCAGGCCCGTGTGCCGCCCCAGGGCCCGCAGGAGCGAGGTGATGAAGTAGGTGGTGGTGGTTTTCCCGTTGGTTCCGGTAACCCCGAAGAGCTGGAGTGGACGGCCAACCGCGGACTGGCTCCGGTAGATCAGGGCGGAGAGGGGCCCCACCTCGTTCCGCGGGCTGTCCACGACCAGCACCGGGACGGGAGTGTCCGCGGCGAGGGCAAGGAGCCGGGCGCCGGCGTCGTCTGTCAGCACTGCGGCCGCACCGGCTTCGATGGCATCCGTGGCGAAGTCCGCGCCGTGCCGGCTTGCTCCGGGGAGCGCCACATACAGGTCGCCGGGCTCCACGGTGCGGGAGTTGATGGAGATGCCGGTGACCTGGACCTCGGCGGCCGGAGCGGGAACTGCTACTCCCAGGGCATTGCCGACGGCGGCCAGCGGGACGGCCGCTACGGCAGCCGGCCGGAAGCGGGCCGGGCTTTCATCCCGGGCAGCGTAGCCGCCGGGTGTGGTGAACTCTGACAAGGGGATCTCCGATGGTGCTAGTGCGTGCCCGCCATGGCTCGCGCCGGGCACTGTTATGCGCTGGATGCTGCTGGTGTTTCCAGCGTGGCGCAGCGGCTACTTCGCGTACTGGGGCAACCTGGCTGGCTCCCCGGTTGAAGGCTGGACGTTGTAGGTCCGCAGCGTCTGGCTCATGACGGACCGGAAGACCGGCCCGTTGGTGATGCCGTAGATGCTGCCCTTCGGCCGCTGGAGCACCACCTCCACAATAAACCGCGGATCATCCATCGGCGCCATTCCAACGATGGAGGCCGTGTAGCCGCAGTAGCCTGATTTGCCGTCGTCACAGGGCGATTCCGACGTGCCGGTCTTGGCGCCCACCCGGTAGCCGTCGATGCCGGCATCCTTGATCTCGCCTTCCGTGACGGCGCTTTCAAGGATGTCCTTGACCTGCTGCGCGGTGCCGCCCGAGACCACCTGGCGTGAGGGTTGGGCCGGGACTTTCTCTTCCGTGCCGTCGGGAGAAATGTACGAATCGATCAGCCGCGGTTGCAGCATGACACCGTTGTTGGCGATGCTCTGGTAGGCGCGGACGGTCTGGAGCGTGGACTGGGAAACGCCCTGTCCAAACAGGACGGTGTACTGCTGGCGTCCGTCCCACTGGTCAGCCGGCGAAAGGATGCCCGCTGCCGTCGCGGGCAGTCCGATGTCAGGCGCTTCGCCGATGCCGAATTTCTTCAGCCAGTCGTAGCGCTGTTCCTTGCTGAGCCGCTGGCCGGCCATGACGGTTCCGGTGTTCATGGAATACCCAATGATGCCCGCCAGGGTCCGTTCCTCGGTCCCGTGGGTAAAGGCGTCACTGAAGGTCTGGCCGTCCACGGTGTACGTAGGCGGAATGGTGAACTTGTCCAGCGGGCTTGCCAGCCCTTCATCGATGACCGCCGCCGCGGTCATCATCTTTTCCACCGATCCGGGCTCGTAGGCCGCGGTCACTGAGCGTGTGCCGCGGTCCTTCGCGGCCACCAGCCCCGGGTTGTTGGGATCGGGGGCGTTGGTGTCCGCCAAGGCGAGGAGGTTGCCGGTCTTGGCATCCATTACGATGATGACGCCCCATTCGGCGCTGAGCTTGTCCGTTTGGCTCTGGATGGCCTGCTGGGCGAAGTACTGGAGGTCGGAGTTGAGGGTCAGCTTGACGTCCTTGCCGTTCTGGGGCGGGGTCAGCTGGTCCAGGCCCACGGGGATGCGCAGTCCATCTGCGCCGATCTCGAACAGCCGCTTGCCGTCCGTGCCCTTCAGCTTGTCATCCTGTGTCTGCTCGATGCCGGCCTGGCCGGTGGTGCCGTCCTGCAGGAATCCCACTACGCCGCCGGCAACCGCGCCGTTGGGGTAGACGCGTTTACTCACGCCCTCGGCAACAATGCCCGGGACCTGGAGCTTGGAGATGCGGTCCTCGACGTCGGGTTTCACGTCCTTGGCCACGATGTAATAGGGCTGCTGGCCGGTCACGGCATCCCGGACGGCGGCGGTGTCCATTCCGAGGGCCGCAGCGAGTTCCGAGATTGCCTGGTCGCGGCTGACGTCCACCAGTTTGTCGTGGCCGTCGGCCTGCGGTTCATAGCGCTTGTAGGAGTCGGTCTTGGTGTTGACGCGCTGGTCCACCACGATGTTGTAGCGGATAACGCTGTTGGCGAGCACGGTGCCGCGGGAGTCCAGGATGCTGCCGCGTTCGGCCGGCAGGATCGCCGAGGTCATCCGGCTGTTCAGGGCTGCTTCCGCCATGCCGCCGACGTCGAGACCCTGGACCAGGAACAACTTCCCGCCCACTACCAGCAGGAGGGTGAGCATGATGCCCAACCCCAGGCGCAAGCGCTTCGTGGCGTTGGGTGCCTTGCCTTTTCCTGCCTTGCCGGTCGTTTGCGCCACCGTGATATTCCTTGCTGTTCGACCTGCTGATTGTCCTGCCTGGCGACTTACTGTCCGGGGACCTTCTGCTGCGGAGCCGGGATGGAGCCGCCGTGCAGTTCAGGCGCCGGAGCTGCGGCCGCGGCCGCTGCTGCGGCCTGCGCGGCGGCTTGTGCCTGTGCTGCCGCCTGGGCCGCCTCCGCTGCCGGGGCCGAGGACGTCCTGCCGGCGTCCGGCGGCGTCGCCTTGCCGGCGGTTGCGTCCTTGGCTGCCGGGGGCACGATGAGCTGGCCCGCCACAGCCGGCGACGGGATGACTGCCCCTGCCGGTGCGCCCTTGACCGCAGGCGTCGCCTTTCCGGTCACGGACAATGTGGACAAGTCGATCTGGCCTTTGACCGTGGAGGCCACCATTCCCAGTTCCGTTGCCTTGGCGGCCAGGTTCTGGGGTGCCTCGAAGTTCTGCACCTGCTGGGTGAGGTCCTGGTTTGCCTTGGTCAAGGAGCTCTGCTTGGCCCGCAGCTCAACGAGCTGGTACTGGGCCGTGGAGACCGAGATGTTGAGGACAAGCACTGCCACCAGCGCGACGGCCAGCATGGCGAAGCACATCACGACGAAGGGGGCCCGGCGCTTGCGCGGTGCCGTGCGGACCACAGAGAGCGGGGTGCGTCCCTTTCGACCTTCGTCAGGGCGGCCCGCCGGCCTGCTGGCGGGCGCCGAGCTGCCGGAAACGACGGGAAAGTTCTTGACGGCGGCGGTGCTCATGCAGCTCTCCTGGCTCTGATTCGTTCTGCGGCACGAAGCCTGGCGGAGGCAGCGCGCGGGTTTTCGGCGATTTCGACGGCGGTGGGCACCTCGGTGCCCTTGGTGAGGGTTTTCAGCTCGGGCTTGTGCTCCTCCAGCTCCACCGGGAAGCCGAGGGGAGCCGATGACTTGGACCGCGCCTGAAACACGCCTTTGACGATCTTGTCTTCCAGCGAGTGGTAGGACATGACCACGATGCGCCCGCCCATTGCCAGGGAGTCGACGGCGGCAGGTACGGCCCGTTCCAGGACGTCAAGTTCCTCGTTGACCTCGATCCGCAACGCCTGGAACGTCCGCTTGGCGGGATGTCCGCCCGACTTGGCGGCCGAGGCAGGGACAACCGAGCGGATTTGTTCCACGAGCTCGCCGGTGGTGGTGAACTCCTTGACGGCGCGGGCCGCGACAATCCGGTTGGCGATGCGTCCCGCAAACTTTTCCTCGCCCCATTTGCGGATGATCCTGACCAGGTCCGCTTCGCTGTACGTGTTGACCACATCCGCCGCCGTTTGGCCCCGGCTGGTGTCCATCCGCATGTCCAGGGGTGCGTCGAAGGAGTAGGCGAAGCCGCGCTCACGCTCATCCAGCTGCAGGGAGGAGACGCCCAGGTCCATGAGGATCCCGTGCACTTCGGCTACGCCGAGGTCCGCCAGCACGTCCGGGATTTCGTCATAGACGGCGTGGACGAGATCGGTCCGTGCCGCGAAAGGCGCCAGCCGCTCCCCAGCGAGGGCAAGCGCTTCTTCGTCGCGGTCGATCCCGATGAGGTGGAGGTCGGGAAACCGCTGGAGCATTGCCTCTGAGTGCCCGCCCATGCCCAGGGTCGCGTCAACGGCTATTGGAGTCTGGCCCCGCCGCCTCGCCGCTTCAAATCCCGGTGCCAACAAATTGATGCACCGGTCCCGCAGGACCGGCACATGGCGTTCGGACGTGGGCTTCGGTTCATCTGTCATGCCTGGTCCTTTCCCGCCGTCGTTGTCACCTGCTGCTTCTGGGACCAGATCCCCATCCGCGCCTACCGTCCTGCCCGCCTGGCTCAGGGGAAGTTGAGCCAGGTTGGCAGCCGATGGGCCGGCTGGAGATCTCATCCAAGAAGCCACCTGCTGCCCGTTCCGGATTCAGAGAATGCCAGGAATGGGATCGTCAGTTTCGGAGAAGGCGGTTTCCTTCTCCGCAAGGTATTCATTCCAAGCCTGGGCGTCCCAGATCTCGGCGCGGGTACCGGCGCCGATCACGGCAAGTTCCCTTCCGAGTCCTGCATACTCCCGGAGCGCCGGTGGAATGGTCACGCGCCCCTGCTTGTCAGGTACCTCGTCCGAGGCTCCAGAGAGAAATACGCGGATGTAGTCACGAGCTTGCTTGGAGGAGATTGGCGCCTCCCGCATCTGCTCGTGGACCCGTGCAAATTCCTTCTCACTGAAGACGTAGATGCAACGTTCCTGGCCCCTTGTGAGCACCAGCCCGCTGGCAAGCTCCTCCCGGAACTTTGCGGGGAGAATGATCCGTCCCTTTTCATCCAGACGTGGCGAGTGAGTGCCCAGAAACACTGGCCCACCGCCTGTCCGCCGTCAGGAACTGCACATCCCCTGTGTTGCAACCACCCTCTTATGCCCTCCACATTACTCCACTTTCCACCACAGTCAACGCAAAACGGCCATTCGAGCACGCCGTTTATGGGATGCGACCCCCGAAAAGACGCGGAAAATGCCCTGGTGGTGGAAAGTGGAGGACTTTTACCCGAATTCGGCCCAGTCGTGACCCTAAAGCGGCTCATCGCCGGTTAACAAGGAAAGGCCCGCCGAAGCGGGCCTTTACGTGCGTTTCCCCTGACGTCAGGGGAGCGAAATGGAGGGGCGGGGCGGCTAAGCCGGGAGGCAGCTCAGGACTCTCCCCTGCGGCGCTCGTCCCAGCGTTCCTCGAGGCTGCTCATGAACGAACTCCGGGGCTTGCCGGCCTTGCCGGTTCTGCCCTTGGAACCAGGGCGGCCCCGGGAACTGCGCATGGTGGCAAAATATACTCCGCCGCCCATGACCACAAAGCCCAGGACACCGACGAAAATGTTCTGGAGGGTGACGCCAACCAGTAACAGGAAGACGCCGGCAAGCGCGCACAGGACCCCGATGACCACGTGCCTCGTGGACCATGAACGCCCGGGGTCCGAACCCATCGAGTTCGCGAACTTCGGATCGTCCTCGTGAAGCTGCTTCTCAAGCTGCTCAAGCAGCTTCTGTTCGTGCTCCGACAGCGGCATCACGACCTCCTTTTGTAGGCCAACGTCCGGGCTGATCCCAGCCACTACTTCTGACCCCTAGAACGTCTGCTGTAGCTGGAAAGTTCCCGTCAGGCCGGCGGCGGCCAAGACGGGAACCTTACATGCAGTCGCGGGGGCGGGAGCATGTCCAAGAGGGTCCGGCAGTAAGTCCATTCACTCGAAAACTATGTATATCTAAGGATAGATTGTTGCGGCCTGATCTGAAAGACGGCAATGACTTCGGCGGTCAGGCCGGTCCATCCGTTTCATCCCCCGACGGGATGTCCGGCTCCATCAGGCGTGCGGGCAGGACGGACTTGCTGCCGAACCTGCGCGTTACCTCGTCCAGCGCCTGCTCGGCGGCCCGCCAGTTCTCATCCCTGCGGTCAATGCTCAGCTGCAGCGAGGTCCGTGCCGCTTCCTCGAGCTGTTCAGCCCTGACCCCCACAAGCCGCACTGTCATAGCCCTGGTTCCGAGGGACTCCAACAACTGGAGTGCTACGGCGTAGATCAGCTGGGCGCTGTCGACGGGCGTGTGGACCGTCCTGCTGCGGGTGATGGTGGAGAAGTCTGCAAACCGGAGCTTCAGGGCTACGGTCCGCGCCACCATGCCCGAGCTGCGCAGCCGGGTCGCCGTCCGGTGGGACAGCCGGAGCAGTTCGCGCCTCAGGAGCGCATCGTCGGCCGTATCCACGGCGAACGTCTCTTCCGCCCCGATGCTCTTTTCCAGCCGCACCGGGGTCACGGGACGGGGGTCAATGCCCCAGGCGAGCTGGTGCACGTGTTCCCCGGTGGCGCCGAGTACCTTCTTAACGAGGAGACCGGGGTTGCTGCGACGTCGGCCACCGTCCTGATGCCCATGTTCGCCAGTGCCTCACCCGTCTTGGCACCGACGCCCCACAGCGCGCCCACCGGGAGGCTGTGGAGGTACGGAACGGTTTCGTCAGGCCCAATCATCAGGAGCCCGTCGGGCTTGCACCGGGTGGAGGCGATCTTGGCCACGAACTTCGTTTCCGCAATTCCCACCGAGGCGGTGATCCCCAGTTCCGCAGCCACCCTGCGCCGGATCAGCTCCCCGATCCCCCTGGGCGGCCCCAGCCGGCGCAGTGCACCGGTGACGTCAAGGAAGGCTTCGTCAACACTCAACGGTTCCACGAGCCCGGTGATGGATTCGAAGATCGCCATCAGTTGCCCGGAGACCTCGTAGTAGAGCTTGTGCCGGGGTTCAATCACCACGGCCTGCGGGCACATCCGCATCGCCACGACCATGGGCATCGCAGACTTAACGCCAAAAGCCCGGGCTTCATAGGAACCCGACAAGACCACCGACCGCTCCCCCGGAAACCCGACAATCACGGGCTTGCCGCGGAGTTCAGGGCGGGTACGGAGTTCGACAGAGACAAAGAAGGCATCCATGTCCACATGCATGATGCAGGAACGCCGGCGGCCCTGAAGGGGCGCGGCGGCTGGCTGGTTCATACCTGCGGGCACCACGGCTGCAATCCTATCGGTTTGCGCCACCCCCTCCGGAGGCTGGCTAAACTGGAGGCTGATTCCGCCCACAACACCAGGAGGAAAGTCCCTGTGACGGCTATCGGAAACTTCAAGCCAGCTGGCCTGGCCGCGCTTGCCGCCGTCGGGGTGCTCGCCCTTGCCGCGTGCAGCCAAGCCCCGTCAGGCCAGGCAGAGTCCTCCCAGACCGCTTCCATTGCCGCCACGCAGTCCACCCTCACGGCCTCGCCCAGCCCATCGGCATCCCCCAACACGTCGGCAACGGTCGGCGCCGTCGTCGAAGGGTTCCCCCAGCAGCTTCTGCCCCTGATGACCGGGGCCACGGTGGTGTCCAGCAGCTTTGACAAGGCATCCACCCCGGCTACGGCCGCGCTGGTGGGCACGGTATCGGCTCCCACCGCCGCCGTCATCGACTTCTACACCAAGGCCCTCGAAGGCCAGGGCTTCAAGGCGGTTCCGGGCGATACGGTGGGCGGGGTTGCCTCCAAGGACTTCGTCCGCGGCGACAATGAGACCGTGAACCTCTCGGTGGTGGAAGCTTCCGGCGTCTCCACGTTCACGATCGGCGCGAACGTCGCAGCTGAGTCGGCCAAGTGACGGCCGCGGAGCAGCTGAGGAATGAACAGGCAGACTTCGTGGCGGGAGTTGCCGGCGAACTGACCGGCTTCCTGACCCAGCGACAGTCCATCATGTCCGGAATCTCGCCGGACATCGAGCCCATCATGGGCTCCATCTCGAACCTGGTCACCGGCGGCAAGCGCCTCCGGGCGCTCATGTGCTACTGGGGCTGGCGCGGCGCCGGCGGGGAGGCCGGAGCCAGGCAGGTTGTGACGGCAGGTGCCGCCCTTGAACTGTTCCAGGCCGCTGCCCTGATCCACGATGACATCATCGACCGTTCAGACACCCGGCGTGGCGGTCCCAGTGTGCATCGGCGTTTCAGCCAGCTGCATACCGCGCAGGGCTGGGCCCTGGACAGCGAACGCTTCGGCCAGGCAGCAGCCATCCTTGCCGGCGACCTTTGCCTGTCCTTCAGCGAGGAAGCGTTCACTGACATCGGCGAGCGTGCTGCCTCCGGCAGCAGGGCACGGCTGATCTTCAACCTCATGCGCGCCGAGGTAATGGCCGGACAGTACTTGGACATCCTGGAGGAAGTGGCGGGGCCGGTCCGGGACCGTGCCGGAGCGGTTGGCAGGGCCCAGTCCATCATCCGGTTCAAGAGCGCCAAGTACTCCACCGAACATCCGCTGGCGCTGGGCGGGGCCTTGGCTGGAGCGTCCAACGAGCTTCTCCGCGGCTACTCGGCTTTCGCCCTGCCGCTCGGCGAAGCATTCCAGCTCCGCGACGACGTCCTGGGGGTATTCGGCGATCCGCTGACCACTGGCAAGCCCGCAGGGGACGATTTGAGGGAAGGCAAGCGCACGGTCCTGGTGGCGCTGGCCCTGGACCAGGCATCCCCCGCTGAGTCGGCCTTTATCGACGCCAGCCTCGGCAGCCCAGGCCTTTCCGAGGCGGACATCCTCGAAATCAGGCGGATCATCGAGGATTCCGGTGCACTGCAGGCTACTGAAGTCCTGATCGGGGAATTCGGCGCCGCGGCATTTGATGCCCTCGACGAGCTCGAGTTGGAGGACCTGCCCAAAACCGCCCTGCGGAGGCTGGCTGAAGCAACGGTCAGCCGAGCCTCCTAAAGCGGGAATTACCAGGCGAGAGTTTGGGCCCTGCGCCTGATTTCCGTTTTGCGGCCTTCCCGCAATGCATCAATCGGGCGGCCGCGCAATGATTCGTCGGCGGTAAACAGCCACACAATGAGGTCTTCATCCGAATAACCCGCATCGGAGAGCACCACAATGGTGCCTTTCAGGCTGTCCACTACCTGGCCATCCTGGATGAATTCTGCGGGAACTGAACGGATCTTCCGCTCCCCAACCCGCACCGCGGCCAAGGCATGATCGTCAATCAGGCCATGGACCTTCGTGACGGAAACATCCAACAAACGTGCGACGTCGGGCAGCGGCAACCACTCGCCCACCAGGTTTTCTACATTACTCACGGACCAAGGTTGCCACGCCGCGCACCTTGTCGCCTAGTCCGAGCAATTCATTTGCCCGTCCGCCCCGGGACACTCCATGAAAGTGGGCATTCCGGGCATTCTCCGGCTTCTTGTGCTAATCGCAAATTCGTGAGAGATTCACTTTGATCACAGTTGTAACACGAATAACTTAAAGTCACAGTAGTATCAAGATTGACAGCGGCATCCCCGCCCGCGTCCGCGCCCGCAGTTGAGAAGAGGATTCTTTCCATGTCGATGTCCCGCTCGCCCAAGCAGCCCCCCAAGCCGAGCCTGCCGATGATTGCCGCCACCACCGCGGCACTGCCAGCGGTTGTCCTGTCATCCTTGGCCCTTGCCCAACCCGCAGCGGCAGCGCAGCCCGTACGCACCATTCCCAGCAGCCTTGCAGCGGCAATGAAGGCCCAGGCAGCTGCCCAGGTTTCAGGCGCGGTCATCCCCGCCTCTTCCGTCTCCACAACCATTCCGGCAACCCTGCAGCCCGCACAGCCGGCGGCCCCCGCGGATTACACCATCGTCCGGGGGGACACCGTGAGCGCGATCGCCGGCCGCTTCGGACTGGACACAGGGGAAATCCTCAAGCTCAACAACCTCCAGCCGAACACCATCATCTACCCCGGCCAGAAGATCAAACTGTCCGGCTCGGCAGCACCGGCAGCCCCTTCGCCGGCTCCCGCAGCGCAGGCCCCGGCAGCGCCGGCCGCCCCGGGCGGCGCCACCTACACGGTGAAGCCTGGAGACACCCTGGGTGCCATTGCCGCGCGGCACAATGTTGGCCTCTCCGACGTCTTTGCCTGGAACAACCTGTCGATGCGCTCCATCATCTACCCCGGCCAGAAGATCAAGGTCAGCGCCGGAGACGCCGCTCCCGCGGCCGCTGCGCCGGCACCGGCGGCTCCCGCCCCGGCTGCTCCCGCACCCGCCTTGGCTGTCACGTCCGCCCCGGCCTCGGGTTCCTACACGATCAAGGCCGGTGACACCCTTTCAGCCATTGCGTCCCGGCACGGGGTCAAGTTGTCGGACCTGCTCTCCGCGAACCAGTTGGGCATGACCACCGTCATCTACCCCGGCAGCAAACTGGTCATCCCCGGCGGCGCCGGACAGGCAAGCCCGCAGCCCGCCCCCGCAGCCCCTCAGCCTGCCGCCGCTCCCCTGGTTCCCAGCACGTTCCTCGGCTTCAGCTACCCGGCTGCGGTCGTGAGTTCGGCCAACGAGAATAAAGCCCTCCTCAACGCGTCCCCTGTCCCTTCGAGGGATGAAATGAAGAACATCGTGGCGGATACCGCACGCCGGATGGGCGTGGATACTTCCCTTGCCCTCGCCTTTGCGTACCAGGAGTCAGGCTTCAACCAGCGGGCCGTGTCACCGGCGAATGCGATCGGCACCATGCAGGTCATTCCCAGCTCGGGGCAGTGGGCATCCGACTTGGTCGGGCGCAAGCTGAACCTGCTCGACCCCTACGACAACGCGACGGCAGGCATCGCCATCCTCCGCCAGTTGCTGGCAACCAGCAAAGACCAGGACACGGCCATCGCCGGGTACTACCAAGGCCAGTACTCGGTCAGCAAGTACGGGATGTACGACGACACCAAGGCCTATGTGGCAGCCATCAAGGCAAACCAGAGAAACTACCGCTGAGCCCCCGGGCATCACCGGCTCCGGATGAAACACCGCGGGTCCGAACCGTTACCGGTTCGGACCCGCTGCCGTTTCGGATGCTTTTCGCCGCGGGATTAGGATCGTAAGGTGCAGGAACACGTGACAGACCCCCTTGCAGGGACACTGGTGGACAACCGCTACGCAGTGGCCTCCAGGCTCGCCCGCGGCGGAATGTCCACCGTCTACCTGGCCGTCGACGAGAGGCTGGACCGCGAAGTGGCGCTCAAGGTGCTCCACCCGCACCTCGCTGCCGACGAAAGCTTCCTTGGCAGGCTCGGCCGCGAAGCGAAGGCCGCCGCGCGCCTCTCGCACCCGCACGTGGTGGGTGTACTGGACCAGGGCAACGACGGCACCACCGCCTACCTCGTCATGGAGTACATCAAGGGCCACACGCTTCGGGACGTCCTCAAGGAACGGGGCGCACTCTCGCCGCGGCTGGCACTGGCCCTGATCGACCCCGTGGTGGAGGGGCTGGGAGCCGCGCACGCAGCGGGCTTCATCCACCGGGACGTCAAGCCGGAGAATGTCCTGATCGCCGATGACGGCAGGATAAAGATTGGCGATTTCGGCCTGGCCCGCGCGGTCACCAGTTCCACCAGCACCGGTGCGCTGATCGGCACCGTCGCCTATATCTCCCCCGAACTGGTCCTGGGCCAACCGGCGGACGAGCGCAGCGATGTCTATTCCGTGGGCATCATGTTGTACGAATTGCTGACGGGGCGGCAGCCGTTCGACGGTGACGTCCCCATCCAGGTCGCCTACCAGCATGTCAACGGAACGGTCGGGCCGCCGTCGGCCTTGGTTCCCGGCCTCGCAGCGGAAGTCGATGAGCTGGTGCAGTGGTGCACCGCCAATGATCCCGAAAACCGGCCGGTCGACGGCAACGCGCTCCTCCAGGAACTGCGCCACATCCGGACCAACCTCACGGATGCCGAGCTCGACCTGCAGCCGCCCGCCGCTGCAGCCGCAGCGGCCCAGCACCAGACCGAGGTCCTGGCCCGCGCCAGCAATCCAACAACCCTTATGCCCCCCGCCCGGCCGGCTGCCCCCGGCTATCCCCCCGGACGGCAACCGCTGCAGCAGGACAGCACGGCCGGAGGGGCTGCTACGGAAGCCCTGATGTTCCACTCCCGGCGGCCGGGCCTCGCACTTCCCGACGACGCCGACGACGCCTGGACTCCCCCGCCGCCACGGCTCAGCAAGCGCGCGCAGCGCCGGTCGGACAGGGAGGACGAAAAGGTCCGCGCGCGGGCAGCCGCCACTCCGGCGCGGACGCTCCGGGACGGCAACCCCCGCCGGCGTGGCATCCTGTGGATCGTCGTCCTCATTGTGGCTGCCCTCCTGGCCACGGGCGCCGGATGGTTTTTCGGCATGGGGCCAGGCGCTGCGGCCGCGGTGCCGGCCGTCGCCAATAAGACGGTGGCGCAGGCCCAGCAGCTGCTCAACGGGGTGGGTTTCCATTCCACCACCAGCGATGTCTTCGATGACCAGGTGCCCACCGGGCTGGTGGTGGGCAGCGATCCGTCCGCCGGAACGGAGATCCGGAAATTCCAGCCGGTCTCCCTGCTGGTCTCGAAGGGACCGCAACTTTTCCCCCTGCCCAAACTCACAGGCGGAACCCTGACGGACGCGAAGAACTCCCTCAATGCAGCCCAAATGGCGCTGGGAGCGGTCACAGAACAATACGACGACCAGGCCGCGGCCGGCACGGTGCTCTCACAAAATCCAGCAGCCGGCACTCCCGCCCGGCACGGCACGCCCGTGGAGATGGTGGTGTCCAAGGGACCGCAGCCGATCCCCGTTCCCAGTGTCGTTGGCAAAGCCAAGGACGATGCCGTCGCCGCGATCAAGGCCGCGGGACTGACTGCCGACACATCACCCGATGCGGTATTCGACAAATCCGTTCCCGAGGGCGCCGTGGTCGGCCAGTCCCCGGCCACCGGGACACTGACCCGCGGCGGGACGGTCACCCTAACCCTTTCCAAGGGGCCAAAGATGGTGGATGTCCCCAGCTTCATCGGCAAGCAGGCTGCAGAAGCGCGGAAGGCCCTGGAAGCGCTGGGCTTCCAAGTCCGTGTCAACAACATCCTCGGCGGCTTCTTCGGCACCGTCCGGGACCAGGAACCGGTGAACCGGAAGGCCCCGGAAGGTTCCGTCATCACCATCACCGTGGTGTAGGAGGGTGGGGCCGGCAGTGCCGGCCCCCAACCAACTAGTTCTTGGCGAGGGCCCCAGCGACGAGGAACGCCATTTCCAGCGATTGCATATGGTTCAGGCGGGGATCGCACACTGATTCGTAGCGGTCCAGGAAGGCATCCTGGTCGATCGGGTCCGCGCCGCCGAGGCACTCGGCCACATCGTCGCCGGTCATCTCCACGTGGAGGCCACCGGGTACCGTACCCAACCCGTGGTGCACTTCAAAGAAGCCGCGCACTTCGTCGATGACGTCGTCGAAATTGCGCGTCTTGTAGCCGTTGGGCGACGTAACGGTGTTGCCGTGCATGGGGTCGGTGACCCACAGCACCTGGGCACCGGACGCTGTGACCTTCTCGACGACGGCAGGCAGCTTCTCGCGGATGTTGCCGGCACCCATGCGGGTAATGAAGGTCAGGCGGCCAGGCTCGCGGTCAGGGTCCAGCTTGTCGATCAGGCGCAGGGCGTCGTCACCAGTGGTGGACGGGCCGAGCTTGACCCCGATGGGGTTGCGCACCCGCGAAAGGAAGTCCACATGTGCGTGGTCCAGCTCCCGGGTACGCTCCCCGATCCACAGGAAATGGGCCGAGGTGTCGTAAGGGAAACCGGTGCGGGAGTCGATGCGCGTCAGGGCGCGCTCGTAGTCCAGAAGCAGTGCCTCGTGGCTGGCGAAGAACTCCACCCGCTTGAGGGCTTCGAAGTCGGCGCCGCAGGAATCCATGAACTTAATGGCGCGGTCGATGTCCCGGGCCAGTGACTCGTAGCGCGCGTGGGCCGGGTTTTCGGTGAACCCCTTGTTCCACTGGTGCACCGAGCGGAGGTCCGCGAATCCACCCTGGGTGAAGGCCCGGATGAGGTTCAGGGTGGACGCCGAGGTGTGGTAGGCGCGGAGCATCCTGGCGGCGTCATGGCCGCGGGACTCGGGCGTGAAATCGTAGCCGTTGACAATGTCGCCGCGGTAGGCGGGCAGCGTGACGCCGTCGCGGGTTTCGTCGTTTGAGGAACGGGGCTTGGCGAACTGGCCCGCCATCCGGCCCATCTTGATGACCGGCATGGCCGCCCCGTACGTGAGTACCACTGCCATCTGCAGAATGGTCTTGACGCGGGCACTGATCTTGTCCGCCGTGGCGGCCTCGAACGTTTCGGCGCAGTCGCCGCCCTGCAGCAGGAAGGCCTTGCCCTGGGCCGCAGCGGCGAGCCGCTCGCGCAGCACGTCCACTTCACCGGCGAACACCAGCGGGGGAAGGACGGAAAGTTCCTTCACCGAGGCTTCGAAGACGCCGCGGTCCTGCCAGCTGGGCTGCTGCGAAATGGGAAGGTCCCGCCAGTTGTCGAGTCCGGGATAGTTGGCCGCCCCGCTCTGGGCGGTACTTGACAGCGAAAAGGCAGGTTTTGCGGATAGCTCAGTCACCATCTAAGACTAGCGTCCGGGCGGGACCGGCGGGCACAGCGTCGTCACTCAGCCCGGCCCCGGCGTCACAACGGCACTGGAAACCCCCGTGCCACTAGATGGCGGCGGATGTCCCGGCGTCGCCCTCCGCGGCCGGAGTGCCTTCCGCCGGTGCCTTTGTGCCGCTGCCGTGGACGAATTCGCCTTCGGCCGCAACCGGCGCCGCCAGTGGCTGGGCTGCCGCCCGGGGTTCCACGGGCTTGCCGGCAAGCCGGAGCTTAACCACGGCGGCGTACTCGTCCACGTACTCCTGGCCGGACAGCCGCATCAGGTTGGTCATGATCTCGTCCGTGACAAGCCGCTGCACGGTGCGGTCTTCCGCCTGCTCGCGATATTGGCTGAAGTCCAGCGGCTCGCCGAAGATCATGCCGATCCTGCGGATGTTGGGCAGCCGCTTGCCGATGGGCTGGACTTTGTCGGTGCCGATCATGGCCACGGGAATGACGGGAACGCCCGCCTGCAGCGCCAGCCGGGCCACGCCCACTTTCCCGCGGTACAACCGGGCGTCCGGGCTGCGCGTGCCCTCGGGGTAGATGCCCAGCAGCCCCCCTGAGGTGAGCACGTCCATCCCGGCGTTCAGGGACGCCGCCGAGGCCGCGCCACCGGACCGGTCCATGGGCAGCTGGTTGGTCAGGCGGAAGAACGCCGCCGTCAACCTGCCCTTGATCCCGGTTCCCGTGAAATACTCCGATTTGGCCAGGAACACCACCGGGCGGCGGACCATGAGCGGCATGAAGATGGAATCCGAGAATGACAGGTGGTTGGAGGCGATAATTGCAGCCCCCTGCGCCGGGATGTTGTCCAGGCCCTTGACCCACGGCCGGAAAAGCAGCTTGATCACCGGACCGAGGAAGATCCTTTTCATGACCCAATAGAACACGTGGCGAACCTCTCCGGAAGGCGGCTCCCAGCCCCGGCGTCGGGCCTGGCCAGCGATTCAATGCAACCCTACTCTAGTGAGATTTGGCAGGAACAGTGACACGATGGAGTCATGACTGAAAGCAGCACCCCGCCCCGAACGGCCGCTTTCAGCTATCCAGGCCACGGCCCCAATGCGCGGATTGGCATCGCCATCTCCCACGGGTTCACCGGCAGCCCGTTGAGCGTGCTGCCGTGGGCAATGCACCTGGCGGACCAGGGATACGCCGTGTCCGTTCCCCTGCTGCCGGGGCACGGAACCGACTGGCGCCAGCTCGCCCGGACGGGGTGGCAGGACTGGTACCGCAGTTACGAGGAAGCCTTCCTTGACCTTTCCGCGCGGACGGATATGACGTTTACGGCCGGCCTGTCCATGGGCGGTGCCATCGCCCTGCTCGCGGCCTCCCGCCACCACGTTGCGGGCGTGACCATCGTCAACCCGGGCCTGAGCTTCTACGACCGCCGGGTGCGGGTGATCGGTGTCCTCAAGTACTTCCAGCGGACCACGATCCCCATCCAGGAGGACCAGCCTACGGCGGCAGCAACGGACGACGGCGACTATTCGCGGACTCCGCTGGCGGCCGTGCATGAGCTCAAGAAGCTCTTTGGCGCCGCAATCCGCGGGCTGCCGAAAGTGGACGCCCCGGTCCAGGTCTTCAAGTCGCGGACGGACGCCGTGGTCCCGCCAACATCCCTGGCCCTCCTGGAGAAGGGGCTGCGGGGAAACCTCGCCGAGGCGGTGGAGCTTGCCAGCAGCGGACATGTGGCTACTCTGGACGTGGACGCGCCCGCGATCTTCGAGAAATCGGAAGCATTCGTCGCCGCCCACGCCCGCCGCACCAGTACCTTGGAGACGCCATGACCTCCGGCCCCGACCACAGCCCCTTCTCCAGCGCCTTCAGCGGCGAGGGTCCCCGCACCGGAATCGTCCTGTCCCACGGCTTCACGGGAAGCCCGCATGGTTTGCGGGCCTGGGCCACGGCATTCGCCGCGGCCGGTTTCGCCGTCCGGATGCCGCTGCTTCCGGGCCACGGCACGACGTGGCAGGACCTCTCGCGGACCCGCTGGCAGCAATGGCACGGCGCCCTCGATGAGGCGTTCCTCGAACTGGACGCCCAGTGCGACCGGGTTTTCGCTGCCGGCCTGAGCATGGGCGGAGCCCTGGCCCTGCGGATTGCCGCAACCAGGCCGGTGGCGGGAGTGGTCCTGGTGAACCCCGGCCTGGTGGTCGACGACCCCCGCGCGCCGCTGGCGGGCATCCTGAAGCTGGTCCTGAAGAGCACCCCGTCCATCGGCAACGACATCCTTAAAGCCGGCGTGGATGAGGGCGCTTACGCACGCACCCCGGTGGCCGCCGCCCACGAACTCAACAAGATGTTCAAGGACACCGTCCGGCTCCTCCCCGGATCACCGCCCCGGTCCAGGTGTACCGGTCAACCGTGGACCATGTGGTGTCCGATGCCAGCATGGCCGTCCTCCGGCGTGGGCTGGCGAACGCGCCCCTGGACGTGGTCCGGCTGGAAAACAGTTACCACGTCGCCACCCTGGACAACGACGCCGAGCTCATCTTCGAGGGCTCGGTGGACTTCATTCGGCGGGTCCTGAACGCTGCGCCCCCGGCCAGTCCCGCCGCGGCAGGGCAGGAGGGCCGCCATGAACAGGCATGATGCGGGCCAGCCGGACCCGGGAGCCAGCCAGGACGACGCCGTCTGGCTGGACCTGGTGGCACGGCTCGAATCGGACACCGTGGCAACGCGCCCAGATACCCCGGCGGGCGGCCAGCTGCCACCGTCGGGGAAGGCGACCGGCACGCCGGAAACCGGCCAGCCGCCGTCGTTCCAGGACTTCGATCCCCTGGGGCTGGCCGGTATGCCGCCTGCCGAGCTGTCGGCGGCGGAGCGCGAGGCGGCAGCCGCCGGCGGGACGGGAACAGAGCCAGCCGGCCCGTCCGAGGGACCCCGGGACTATGAGGTGGACGACGACGGCGGTGAGTTCGTGCCGGAGGAACCGCCCAGCCTGGCCGGCACCGATCCGCTGACCATGCTGGCGTGGCTGGGAGCCGTGGGCGGACCGGTGGCGCTGCTGTTGTCGGCAATGTTCTGGCGGTCGGCACCCCTGCTGGCGATCGTTGGCATTGTTGCCGTCTTCGTGCTCGCGACCGTGTACCTGATCATGAAGCTGCCCCAGGAAAAGAACGGCGACGACGACGGCGCGAGGGTCTAGCGGGGCTGGCCGCCAGGTCAGCTGCGGACGCGGCTGCTGACGCGGGAGAGGTCCGCCGCACCGATCAGGCCGGCGTTGGGACCCAGGGCCGCCAGTTCGATGGCTGCTTCCGGCCGGAAGCCACGGCCCGTGAGGTTCCGGGAGAACGCCTTGCGGGCCGGCTGCACCAGCAGGTCACCCGCAGAGCACAAGCCTCCGCCGATGACGAACATGCCTGGATCGAGGGCTGCGGCCAGGTTGGCCAGTCCCAGGCCAAGCCATTCGCCCACTTCCTCGATCAGCTCGCGCGAGGCACGGTCGCCTGCCAAGGCCAGTTCCGTGACGATTGCACCCGTGATGGCTTCCGGACGTCCGCCCACGGCCGCAAGCAGGTCCTGGGCTACGGGCGAATTTGCCCGGGCGAGGAGACGCGCCTCCCGGCCCAGGGCATTGCCCGACGCGTACTGTTCCCAGCATCCGCGGTTGCCGCATTCGCACCGGTGGCCGCCGGGCATGATGATCTGGTGGCCAAACTCGCCAGCAACTCCGAAGCGGCCGCGTTCCACCCTGCCGTCCATCACCATGGCGCCGCCGATTCCAGTACCAAGGGTGATGCACACCAGGCGGTCCTCCCCTTGGCCGGCACCGAAGCGCCATTCGGCCCAGGCCGCAGCATCGGCGTCGTTGGTCAGCAGCACGGGGCGGCGAAGGAGCCGCTGCAGGTTCTCGCGGAGAGGCTCGTTGCGCCAGGCCAGGTGCGGGCTGAAGAGGACGGTTCCGCCGGCCAGGTCCATCCATCCTGCGGCGCCGATTCCCACCGACCAGATGCGGTGGCCCCGGCCCAGTTCCTCGACGAGTTCCACGATGACCTGCTCCACCGCCCGCGGGTCGGTGCCCGGCGTGGACCGGCGCGCTTCGCTGAGAATCCTGCCTTCGGCGTCCACAACGCCCGCGGCGACCTTGGTCCCCCCGATATCGATCCCGATGGCCAATCCCTTGCGGCCAAGGCGGAGGTGCCCGCGGACTCCACCGCTGTGCAACCGTCCGGGGCGCTGGATAGCGGGACGGCGCCGCCAGGGAGCCGGTCTTCCAAGGGGGCCGGCCTGATCGCCGGGCAACGCTCCGTACATAGTCCACCATTCTAGGCGGGCACCGGAATTGTCTTGACATACACCGCCGGACGCGGCGCTCATTGACGGCTAAGTTACTCGCCAGTAGGTTTGTGTAGTGCACGGTCCCGCCCGGGGTATTAGTCTTTAGGCACACCCCCTGCGCGGGACTTCAGATATCAAAGGAGCTATAGTGCGCGAATTCAGTGTTCCGCCCCTGGTTGTTGTCCCACCCGAATCCAACATCACCGACCTGGTGTTGCGGCAGGCAGGCAAGGCCAGCAATCCGGCACTGTTTTCGCGCCTGGATGCCGCGGGCGCGTGGGAGAACGTTGCCGCCACAGAGTTCCTGGCCGATGTCAGGGCCTTGGCCAAGGGCCTGATCGCCAGCGGCGTCGCTGCAGGCGACCGCGTGGGCATCATGTCCCGTACCCGCTACGAGTGGGCACTCGTCGACTTCTCCATCTGGTTCGCCGGTGCGGTGTCGGTCCCCATCTACGAAACGTCCTCCCCGTCCCAGGTCGCCTGGAACCTCGGCGATTCGGGCGCTGTGGCCGCTTTCGGCGAATCCGCGCACCACGAGAACGTCATCCGCCAGGCCGTTACGGCCGAGGGGCTCACCGACGTGCAGCACGTCTGGCAGCTTGAGGGCCAGGGACTCGACGCGCTCCGCGATGCCGGCCGGGACGTCAGCGATGAAGAACTCGAAGGGCGGCGCAGCGCAGCGAACCTTGGCGACGTCGCCACCATCATCTACACCTCCGGAACCACGGGACGGCCGAAGGGCTGCGAGCTGACGCACGGGAACTTCGTGGAGCTCTCGGACAACGCCCTGGCCATCATCGGCGACATCGTCCACGAGAACGCCAAGACCATCATGTTCCTGCCGATGGCCCACGTGTTCGCCCGCTTCATTTCCGTGCTTGCGATGGCCGCAGGCGCCACCGTGGCCCACACCCCCGACATCAAGAACCTCCTGGGCGACCTGCAGAGCTACGAACCCACCTTCATCCTGGCGGTCCCGAGGGTCTTCGAGAAGGTCTACAACTCCGCCCTGACCAAAGCGGAGGACGGCGGCAAGGGTGCCATCTTCCACCGGGCAGCCGAAACCGCCATCGCATTTTCCAAGGCACACCAGGACGGACGGGTGGGGCTGGGCCTGAAGCTGCGCCACGCCCTGTTCGACAAACTGGTGTACGGCAAGTTGCGGGCGGCGATGGGCGGACACGTCGCGCACGCCGTGTCCGGCGGCGGCCCCCTGGGTGAGCGGCTGGGTCACTTCTTCCAAGGAATCGGGCTGCAGGTGCTGGAGGGATACGGACTTACCGAGACCACCGCTCCCATCACGGTCAACACGCCTTCTCGGATCAAGATCGGATCGGTGGGCAAGCCGCTGCCGGGCAACGCGGTCAAGATCGCCGATGACGGCGAGATCCTGGCCAAGGGCGTCTGCGTCATGCGGGGCTACTACCGTCGGGAAGACCTCACCGCCGAGGCATTCACGGACGGCTGGTTCCACACCGGTGACATCGGCCGGCTGGACGAGGAAGGCTTCGTATGGATCACCGGGCGTAAGAAGGAGATCATCGTTACGGCCGGCGGCAAGAATGTGATCCCGGCCCTCCTGGAGGACCAGATCCGCGCTGACGCCCTGGTCTCCCAGGTCCTGGTGGTGGGCGACAACAGGCCCTTCATCGGCGCCTTGGTCACCCTGGACCAGGAAGCACTGCCGGGCTGGCTCCAGCGCCACGGCCTTCCATCGGACACCACGCTCGAGCAGGCCGCGGGCAATCCGGTGGTGAAGGCGGCCGTCCAGGACCTGATCACCGCCGCAAACACGTCGGTGTCCCAGGCCGAGGCCATCAAGTCCTTCCGGATCGTTCCGGCGGACTTCACCGAGGCCTCCGGGCACCTGACCCCCTCCATGAAGGTGAAGCGGGCCCAGGTGATGAAGGACTTCGAAACGGTCATCGAGGAAATGTACTCCGCGCCGCGTTCGTAGCAAGGCGTCAGCACATCAAGGGGGCCTCCCGTTGCCGGGAGGCCCCCTTCGTTTGCCTGGCTGTGGCCCGTCTACTCCTCGATCACCAGCAGCAGATCCCCGCCTTGGACCTGCTCGACGGCGGAGATGGCGAGCCTGGCCACCTTGCCCGCTACCGGCGTTGTGATGGAGGCTTCCATCTTCATCGCTTCGATCGTTGCCACGGTGTCGCCGGCCTTGACCATGTCGCCGGGCTTGACGGTGACAGTGACGGCGCCGGCGAAGGGTGCGGCCACCTGGCCGGGCTGGCCGGGGTCGGCTTTCTCGGCCGCCTTGACGTTGCTGACCACGGAACGGTCCCGCACCACGACCGGCCGGGACTGGCCGTTGAGGGTGCACATGACGGTGCGCATGCCCTTCTCGTCCGGTTCCGAGACGGCTTCCAGGGAGGCGATGAGGCGGACGCCGCGTTCCAGCTGGATTTCGTGCTCAGTGCCGCGCTGGAGGCCGTAGAGGTAGTCGCGGGTGTCAAGCACGGAGATGTTGCCGTACGTGTCCACGCTCTTGAGGTAGTCCTTGGTGGGTCCGTCGAAAAGCAACCGGTTCAGCGTGTGCTGGCGGGTCTTCGAATCGGACTTCAGGGCCGCGCTGTCCTCGGCACTGAGCTCGGCATCGCGGACCTTCACGCTCCTGCCCTGCAAGGCCTTGGTACGGAAGGGCTCGGGCCAGCCTCCCGGAGGATCACCGAGCTCGCCGGACAGGAAACCGATGACGGAGTCGGGGATGTCGTAATTCTGCGGGTTCGCTTCGAAATCCGCGGGATCGGCGTTGAGGCCCACCAGGTGGAGCGCGAGGTCACCCACCACCTTCGAGGACGGCGTCACCTTCACCAGGTGGCCCAGGATCCGGTCCGCGGCGGTGTACATGTCCTCGATCGCTTCGAACCGCTCGCCCAGGCCCAATGCCATGGCCTGCTGGCGGAGGTTGGACAACTGGCCGCCCGGGATTTCGTGCTTGTATACGCGGCCGGTGGGGCCCGGCAGGCCGGACTCGAACGGCGCGTAGACGCGGCGGACCGCTTCCCAGTACGGTTCCAGCGAGCTGACGGCGTCCAGGCTGATGCCGGTGTCGCGCGGCGTGTGCGCCAGGGCCGCGACCAGGGCCGACGCCGAGGGCTGGCTGGTGGTGCCGGCCAGCGATGCCGCTGCGACGTCCACGGCGTCCACACCGGCGTCGACGGCGGCGAGCAGGGTGGCCAGCTGGCCGCCCGCAGTATCGTGCGTGTGCAGGTGGACGGGCAGGTCGAACCGGTCCCGCAGGGCGGCCACGAGCTTTGCCGCCGCCGCAGGGCGGAGCAGGCCCGCCATGTCCTTGATCGCCAGGATGTGGGCGCCGGCGTCCACGATCTTCTGCGCCAGTGCCAGGTAGTAGTCCAGGGTGTAGAGCTTCTCTTCCGGGTCCAGCATGTCGCCGGTGTAGCAGAGCGCCACTTCGGCGACGGCGGTGCCGGTGGCGCGGACCGCGCGGATGGCCGGGGCCATCTGGTTGACGTCGTTCAAGGCGTCAAAGATACGGAAGATGTCGATGCCGGTGGCGGCGGCCTCGTTGACGAAGGCCTCGGTCACCTCTTCAGGGTACGGCGTGTAACCAACCGTGTTGCGGCCGCGCAGGAGCATCTGGATGCACACGTTCGGCATCGCCTTGCGGAGCGCGGCGAGCCGGTCCCAGGGGTCCTCGCCGAGGAAGCGCAGGGCAACATCGTAGGTTGCTCCGCCCCACGCCTCAACGGACAGCAGCTGCGGGAGCAACGCCGTGACGGCAGGCCCGGCGGCAACGAGGTCGCGGGTGCGGACGCGGGTGGCCAGCAGGGACTGGTGTGCGTCGCGGAACGTGGTGTCCGTGACCGCTACGGCCGTCTGCTCGCGCAGTGCCTTGGCGAAGCCCTCCGGGCCCAGCTCGAGGAGCCTCTGGCGTGAACCCGCAGCCGCCTCCTTGCCCTTGACGTCGGGCAGCTTGTCGGCCGGGTTGGAGTGCACGGTCAGCTCGCCGTTGGGCTTGTTGACGGTGACCTCGGCCAGCCACGTCAGGAGCTTGGTGCCACGGTCGGCCGAGACACGGGCCTTGAGCAGCTCAGGGCGCTGGTCGATGAAGTTGGTGGCGACATCGCCCGCGATGAAATCGGGGTCGTCCAGGACGGCCTGGAGGAAGGGGATGTTCGTGGAGACACCGCGGATGCGGAACTCGGCCAGGGCACGGCGGGCACGGGCCACCGCTGACGGGTAGTCCCGGCCGCGGCAGGTGAGCTTGACCAGCATGGAGTCGAAGTGGGGGCTGATCTCGGCGCCGGAGTACACCGTACCGCCGTCGAGCCGCACGCCGGCGCCGCCGGCCGAGCGGTACCCGGTGATCTTTCCGACGTCGGGCCGGAAACCGTTGGCGGGATCCTCGGTGGTGATGCGGCTTTGCAAGGCGGCGCCGCGGAGCTTGACGGTGTCCTGGGACAGTCCAAGGTCGGCCAGGGTCTCGCCGGAGGCGATCCGCATCTGGGCCTGCACCAGGTCCACGTCCGTGACTTCCTCGGTGACGGTGTGCTCCACCTGGATGCGGGGGTTCATTTCGATGAAGACGTGCTGGCCGGCGCGCTCACCCTCGGTGTCCACCAGGAATTCGACCGTGCCGGCGTTGACGTAGTTCAGGGCCTTGGCGAACTTCACGGCGTCCCGGTAGAGGGCCTGCCGGATTCCCTCATCGAGGTTGGGGGCGGGGGCGATCTCGATGACCTTCTGGTGCCGCCGCTGGATGGAGCAGTCGCGCTCGAAGAGGTGCATGACGTTGCCCTCTGCGTCGGCGAGGATCTGCACTTCGATGTGGCGGGGGCGCAGGACGGCCTGCTCCAGGAACATGGTGGGGTCACCGAACGCCGCGTCTGCCTCGCGCATGGCGGACTTCAGGGCCTCAGGCAGGGCTTCCCGGGTGTCCACCCGGCGCATGCCGCGGCCGCCGCCGCCGGCTACAGCCTTGGCGAAGATGGGGAATCCGATCTCATCGGCGGCCGCCAGCAGCTCGTCCAGGTCCTTGGAGGGCTCGCTGGACTTCAGCACCGGGACGCCGGCCTCGCGGGCAGCCTTGAGGGCCGCGACCTTGTTGCCGGCAAGCTCCAGCACTTCCGCAGGCGGACCCACGAAGGTGATGCCCGCGGCCTTCGCCGCGCGGGCTAGCTCAGGGTTCTCGGAGAGGAAGCCGTACCCCGGGTAGATGGCGTCCGCGCCGGACTCCTTGGCAACCCGGACCACCTCGGCCACGTCCAGGTAGGCCCGGACCGGGTGTCCTTCCTCGCCGATCAGGTAGGCCTCGTCCGCTTTCTGGCGGTGGATCGAGTTTCGGTCCTCCTGCGGAAAAACGGCAACGGTCTTGGCGCCCAGCTCATAGCCGGCGCGGAAGGCCCTGATCGCGATTTCACCGCGGTTGGCCACCAGAACTTTGGAAAACATACTTCTCCTGCATCATTGCGGGGTGGATCGATGAGTGGTCACAGTGTCTAGGACCTACAAGGACAAACACAAATCTTTGTGGCCACCATCACAGATTTCCCCGTCACGTCCCGAACGCTTTCAGCCTGGCTGGCGGAAACCGCCCCGGCAGCACAGTCGATGCCATGCCGACGCCCGATAAAACAGGATTCGCCGACGCATCAACATATGATGAGTAGGGCGGCAGGACCGTCCGGCTTCGGCTCTGCCGAGGCAAACATTACCCCCAACACGGCATCCGGCGTTAGGTTTTGGTCTCTCAAGTGCAAGTAGTCAGCATCAGCAGCCTTAAGGGTGGAGTCGGCAAGACTTCCGTCACCACAGGATTGGCGTCTGCGGCGCTTGCCGCCGGAATTCGCACGCTGGTGGTGGACCTCGATCCGCATGCCGACGCCACCACGGCCCTGGGAGTCCAGCCCGGAGACCACCTGGACATCGGCAGGATGCTGAAGAGCCCCCGCCGGGCAAACCTGGCCGAGAACGTAGTGCAAAGCAACTGGGCTGACCGCGTCCCCGCCAATGGTCCCGGCCCCGCCGTCCTGGACGTCGCCGTCGGCTCCGCCTACACGGGCATCTACGACCGGCCGGACCTTGGCCGCCGCGACCTCCGCAGGCTGTCGGCCGTACTCGCCGGCGCCGCGGACTACCAGCTGGTCCTCATCGACTGCCCGCCGTCCCTCAACGGGCTGACCCGCATGGCGTGGGCCGCCAGTGACAAGGTGGCGCTGGTTGCCGAGCCCGGCCTCTTCTCGGTGGCAGGCACCGAACGGACCATGCGTGCCATCCAGCTGTTCCGCCAGGAGTTCGCCCCCAACCTGTCCCCTGCCGGAATCGTGGCCAACCGGGTCCGCACGGGCTCCTCCGAGCACACCTACCGGCTGGCGGAGATGGAATCCATGTTCGGCGAACTCCTGTTGAGCCCGAGGATCCCGGAACAGGCCAACTGGCAGCAGATCCAGGGTGCCGCCCACCCCGTGCATCACTGGCCCGGCGACTCGGCCAAGTCCGCGGCAGCATTGTTTGACGACCTCCTGGCCAACCTCATGGCCACAGGCGCCGGCCTGCGCAGCCGTACCCGCTAGGACCCGTTCCAAAGAGTAAGGGCCACCCTCCGTCCGGAGGGTGGCCCTTACTTCTTGGAAACTGTGTCAGCTGATCTTCCGCGCCGCACGGCGCTTGCTCAGTTCGTCGTCGGGAAAGGACTGCTCCGCGGCATGTTCGCTGGGCAGCGACGCGAGGCTGCCCTCCACTTCCCGCCAGACGCGGCCGACGGCGATGCCGAAGACGCCCTGTCCGCCCTGGACCAGGTCGATGACCTCGTCAGCTGAGGTGCATTCATAGACGCTGGCGCCGTCGCTCATGAGCGTGATCTGGGCCAGGTCCTCAACTCCGCGTTCCCGCAGGTGTTCGACGGCGGTGCGGATCTGCTGCAGGGAAACCCCGGTGTCCAGGAGGCGCTTTACCACCTTGAGGACAAGGATGTCGCGGAAGCCGTACAGCCGCTGTGAGCCGGAGCCTGCGGCACCGCGGACGGCTGGTTCAACCAGACCGGTCCTCGCCCAGTAGTCGAGCTGCCGGTAAGTGATGCCCGCCGCCTTGCAGGCAGTGGGTCCGCGGTAGCCCGCGTCCTCATCCAGTACCGGAAGGTCCTCGGTGAACAGGAGGCCCTGGGCACCGCTCACGGGCACAGCAACACCAGCCGTGGGCTGTTTCAGCCCGCCTGCTTCGCCTTTGGGACTCACCTGGATCCTCCTTGTCGTACGCTCCCAGGAACTCTCTAAGGCAGCTTCGGCATGAAGACCATGCGTGTAATTGTCGCGGGGCGCACTTTCCAGTGTGACTTGCGCGGCTGCCGTAAGCAAGGGAACTTGATACTTCGACGTTAGGCCTGGCAGGTCCCGAGGTCAAAGACGTTGTGGGGTTGGAAGAGGCGTGTCGAAACTTTCAGCCTCAACTTTAACCTTAACGTGACCTTAGCCGTCGAAATCCTCGGGCTCCACGTCGTCGAGGAACTCGCGGAACCGGCGCATTTCGCGCTCTTCGTCCACCGTGGGGCCCGGCTCGGTGTCCTCCCCCTCATCGTGCTCCGTGATGCGCACTCCGGCCTCGTCCATGACCGAATCGGCACACCAGATCCGGCACTTGGCCCGCAGCGCGATGGCCAGGGCGTCGGAGGCGCGGGAGCTGACCGTCGTGCCGTTCTCGAACTGCAACTGGCCGTAAAAAATGTTGTCCTCCACAGCCACGATGTTGACGCTGACCACGGAGTGGCCCAGCGACTCCACCACGTCCACCAGGAGGTCGTGCGTCATGGGCCGGGGCGGGACAACACCCTGCTGTGCCAGCGCAATGGCACTGGCCTCAGGGGTGCCGATCCAGATGGGCACGTGGCGTTCGCCGTGCATCTCCTTGAGCAGGACCAGCGGCTGGTTGGACGGCAATTCGATGCGAACGCCTACGATCTCTACTTCAATCATCAGATGTCCATGCGTGAGATGTGGTCTTGCACCAGGGCCCGGTGCAGGGTGAGGCAAAGATCGCTGATCTCGCGGGCGGCCTCGGCCGCTCGTGCCTGCGATGCCGAGTCCTTGCGCGAGGCCAGCGGCGCGACGGCACGTTCCACGAGGCCAAATTCCCTCTCGGCCGCGGCCTGGAAGGGGCGAAGGTGGCGCGGCTCGAGCCCATGGCTTTCAAGCTGCACGCATGCGCGGGCGACCTGGAGGGCATGCTCATCGAACTGTCCGTTGCTGTGGCTGATGAGGCCGAAGCTCAGCAGGGACTGCAGCAAGGGGACGCTGGCTCCGGATTCGGTCCGAAGCTGCTCCTCGCTCAGTTTCCGTCCCCGGTTCTGCAACTCGGCGGCAAGTTCGTCCGAAACGATACGCGGGGACACCACGACGCCGGGCGGCAGGTTTTCCGGCCGCTCTCCCTGTCGATCGCGTCAAGGTAGTCCTTGATGACCTTCAGGGGCAGGTACTGGTCGCGCTGCAGGGCGAGCACGAACCGCAGGCGTTCGACGTCGCCGTCCGAATACTGCCGGTAGCCGGCAGGTGTGCGGCGCGGATTAATCAGGCCCTTTTCCTCAAGGAAACGGATCTTCGACGCCGTCATGCCCGGGAAGTCAGCACTGAGCTGGGCGAGGACCTCGCCGATATTCAGGACCTGGGGGCCCCGGCGTTCCGGTTGTGCCATTGCCACAGGCAGTGGTCCCCGGGTCAGCTGCGGCCTGCAGCCGTGGCAGGGCTCAGGTAGAAGGTGAGGCGGAACTTGCCGATCTGGACTTCACTGCCGGACTTGAGCTCCACGCTGTCCACCCGGTCATGGTTGACGTAGGTGCCATTGAGGCTGTTCTTGTCCACGACTTCGAAGCTGCGCGCGGTGCGGCGGAATTCGACGTGCCGGCGCGAAACCGTGACATCGTCCAGGAAGATATCCGCATCCGGATGGCGGCCGGCGGTGGTCACGTCCGAATCCAGGAGGAACCGCGCACCGGCGTTCGGGCCGCTGTGCGCCACCAGCAGCGCGGAACCGGCCGGCAGGGCCTCCACGGAATTGCGCTCGTCCGAGGAAAGCTTCGGGGCGATGGTGGGTTCATCGGTGACCGGCGTGAGATGGATCGAGGTGGTCTCCGACGCCTTAGCCGCACCCGTGCCGTAATCCCCATCGGCAGGGTTGTGTCTGTGGCCAGCCATGGATTCCTCCTCTTAGATGTGCAGGGCCTTGGCCCGCAACCGACGATTGCTCACCGACCCTGCCCGGCAGGTCCGGCACCGGCTCCCGATCCGGCCACTGACGTGCGAAGACGTCCTGCCTGCAAAGCGGAGCCGGACCGGATTAACCGGTTAGCTTTAGCCTACCTGTTGTTCGTACTCCGATGCACTGAGCAGCGACTCGACGGCGTCAGGTTCGGCCAGTTTGACCTCGATAAGCCAGCCATCACCGTAGGGATCGGTGTTGATCAGGGCAGAATCGCTGTCCAGGGAGTCGTTGCGCGCCACGACTTCACCGGAAACGGGGGCGTAGATGTCGCTCACGCTCTTGGTGGACTCGACCTCGCCCACCACTTCGTTTGCCGTAATCTTCGTGCCGACTTCGGGCATCTGGGCGTAGACGACGTCGCCAAGGGCGTCCTGGGCGAAGTCGGTGATTCCCACGCGGACCACGCCGTCGGCATTGGGGGCCGTAACCCACTCATGTTCGGCGGTGTAGGACAGGTCTTCGGGAATGTTGCTCATGGGGGGCCTTTCATCGGGGTGCGCGCCAAGGTCACGAGGGGCCCGGAAATCGGGCCGCCGCTGAAAGTATAGGCATAACTGCCGGGGCGGGCACCGGGGTTTCTGACAAGATGGGACCCATGAGTGCAAGCACTGGTGCAGCATCCCTGCGGCGGGGCAGGTAAGCCATGCCGGAACTGCCCGAAGTGGCCGGCCTGGCCACGTTCCTGGACGAGCAGCTGCGCGGGTGCACGATCTCAAGGTTGCAGATCGTGTCCTTCGCCGTCCTCAAAACCGCCGACCCGCCCTTCAGCGCCCTTGAGGGACAGCTGGTTTCCGGGGTCCGGCGCTTTGGAAAATTCATCATCATCGACACCGCGGGCGTGTCGCTGGTGTTCCACCTGGCGCGCGCGGGGTGGGTTCGCTTCACCGACTCCCCCGCGGACAGCCAGCTGCGGATGGGCAAGGGGCTGATCGCCGTCCGGTGCACCTTCAACGGCCCGGACGGCCCGCGGGGCCTGGACCTGACCGAAGCGGGCACCAAGAAGAGCCTGGCGGTCTACGCGGTGCGCGATCCGCAGGATGTGCCGGGCATTGCGGCGCTGGGTCCCGATCCGTTCACGGAGGCGTTCGACGCCGGCATGCTGGCGGAGATCCTGCATGGCAGTTCGCAGCAGATCAAAGGGCTCCTGCGCAGCCAAAGCGTCATTGCAGGCATCGGCAATGCCTACAGCGACGAAATCCTGCACGCCGCGCGGATCTCCCCGTTCGCCATCGCCAGGTCCCTGGACCGGGAGACGGTCCAGGTGCTTTATGACGCCATCCACAGCGTGCTGGGCCAGGCGCTGGTGGAAGCCCGCGGCAAGCCGCCCAAAGACCTCAAGGACGTCAAGCGAAGCCACATGCGGGTGCACGCCCGCGCCGGCCAGCCCTGCCCCGTTTGCGGCGACACCGTCCGTGAAGTGTCCTTCGCGGACACGGCGCTGCAGTACTGCCCCACCTGCCAGACGAAGGGCAAGATCCTGGCGGACCGGAGGACGTCGAGGTTCTTGAAATAGGCAGTCCCGGAACCAGGCACCCGGCCGGGCGAGATCGGCCGGGAACGCCAAAAAAGCGGAAAGCGCCGGAGATGATCTCCGGCGCTTTCCGCTTTTTGGTCGGGCTGACAGGATTTGAACCTGCGACCCCTTGACCCCCAGTCAAGTGCGCTACCAAGCTGCGCTACAGCCCGCTGGTTCCGCCGTTCTCCGCTGATCCGCATCCAAGGATTGCTCCGGGGATTTCCATCAGCAGTCCGGCCGAACCACCTAGAAGAGCTTACACGATCCGGAGGGGTGCCTGTGACACTTTCCGGTGATCAGCCCCAAGGTGTGTCGCAATTAACGCTTCCGGCCGCGCTTCTCACGCACGCGCATGCTGACCTCGATGGGGGTGCCTTCGAAGCCGAAGGTTTCGCGCAGCCGGCGGGTGATGAACCGGCGGTAACCGGGGTCCAGGAAGCCGGTGGTGAACAAGACGAACTTCGGCGGCCGGCTGGAGGCCTGGGTGCCGAAAAGGATGCGTGGCTGCTTGCCGCCGCGGACCGGGTGCGGGTGCGCGGCCACGAGTTCGCCAAGGAAGGCATTGAGGCGCCCGGTGGGGATGCGCCGGTCCCAGTTCTCCAGGGCCAGGTCCAGGGCCGGAACCAGGCGGTCTTTGTGCCAGCCGGTCTTGGCGGAGATGTTGACCCGCGGAGCCCACTCGACGTGGGCAAGGTCCTGCTCGATTTCCCGTTCCAGGTAGCGGCGGCGTTCGTCGTCGAGCAGGTCCCACTTGTTGAAGGCCAGCACCAGGGCGCGTCCGGACTCGATGGCCAGCTGCAGGATACGGACGTCCTGTTCACTGAGGACCTCGTCCACCGCGAGGAGGACGACGGCGACCTCCGCCTTTTCGAGCGCGGCCTGCGTCCGCAGGGAGGCATAGTAGTCCGCGCCCTGGGCCATGTGCTGGCGGCGGCGGATACCGGCGGTGTCCACGAAGCGCCACGTGCGGCCGCCGAGTTCGATGAATTCGTCCACGGGGTCACGGGTGGTGCCGGCGGTGTTGTCCACCACCACGCGTTCGGATCCGGCGAGCTTGTTCAGCAGCGAGGACTTGCCCACGTTGGGACGGCCGATCAGGGCGATCCGGCGGGGACCGCCGGACCGTTCCACGCCCTCGACGGTGGAGAACTCGGGGAGGACGTCCATGACGTGGTCCAGGAGGTCGGCCACGCCGCGGCCGTGGAGGGCTGATACCGGGTACGGTTCGCCGAAGCCGAGGCCCCACAGTGCGGCGCTGTCCGCTTCCTGGGCGAAGTCGTCCACCTTGTTGGCCACCATGATGACCGGCTTCTTGCTGCGGCGGAGCATCTTCATGACGCCTTCGTCCGTGGCGGTGGCGCCGACGGCGGAGTCCACCACGAAGAGGACGGCGTCGGCAAGTTCCACGGCCATCTCGGCCTGCTCGGCCACGCGGGCGTGGATGCCGCGGGCGTCATGTTCCCATCCGCCGGTGTCCACCAAAGTGAAGTTGCGGCCGTTCCAGTTCGCCGAGTACATGACGCGGTCCCGGGTGACGCCGGGGGTGTCCTCCACCACGGCCTCGCGCCGGCCCAGGATCCGGTTCACCAGCGTGGACTTGCCCACGTTCGGGCGGCCGATAATGGCCAGGACCGGATCAAGCTTTAGGGGACCCTCAAGGTCTTCGTCGCCGTAGTCTCCGCTGAGCAGGGCGGCGTCGTCCTCGTCGAGGTCGTAGTCCTCAAGGCCGGCCCGGAGGGAGGCGGCACGCAGCTCCGCTTCGTCGTCGTCTATTGCCGCCAGGCGTTCGGCGACCTGGTCGTTGCCGGTGGGTACGTATTCGTCGTCGCCGGCACCGGAATGCCCGGAAGTCTGGGTGGTGTCGCTCATTGCACTGTCCTTAGTGGTCATCTGCCGGCGTCCCCGGCTACTGCTGTCAGGTCTTGGTGACCAGCGAAAGGCAAGGGCTGCCCGCTGGTGGTGATGGTGTCCTGGACATGCCCGGCCAGGGCCGCACGGATTTCCTGCGCCGCCCTGTCCATTGAAGCACGCCCGCTTTCGCCGGCCCGGCGGGCCAGGGTAAGGGCTGTCCCGAAGCTGACGTGGAAGCGCCGCCCGGGCCGCGGAACGGAATCGAGGTGTTCGGCTCCCTGGCGGGTACCGAGGATGGCCACCGGAACCACCGGCGCGCCGGTGTTCAGGGCCAGCCACGCCACGCCGCCGTTGATGTCTGCTGCTGCCCCGCTCCCCCGCGTTCCTTCGGGGAGAATCCCAACGCAGCGTCCGGCGTCGAGCACGGCCTTGCAGCGCTGCAGCGCGCCCCGGTCCCCGCGCCGGTCCACGGGAAGTTGTCCGGAGGCGGTGAGGACCCGGCCCAGGAAGCCTTTGAACATCTCCTGCTTCACCAGGATGTGCATGGGCCGGGGGGCCGCGCCGAACATCACCGGCCCGTCCAGGAAGCTGATGTGGTTGGCCGCAAAGATGACGGGACCGCCGGTGGGGACGTTGCTCCTGCCGGTCACGGAGGTCCGGTAGACCACATGGTCCAGCACCCAGCCCACGGGCCTGCTCCATACCGTGGTCAAACCGGACGGCAGGCCGGCTCCGGCGTCAGTCACGGTTGAGCACCTTGGTGACGATCACGAGCGCGGCGTCCACGGTCTGCTCGAAGTCCAAGTCCGAGGAGTCCAGGGTGACCACGCCGTCCGCTGCCTGCGTGAAGTTGACCACTGTTGAGTCCTTGGCGTCCCGGTGCGTGACCTGGGCGGCAAGTTGTTCGGCGTTCTGGGTGCCGCCCAGTTGGATGCCGCGCCGGCGCAGGCGGGCTTCCTCGCTGGCCGTGAGGAGCATGCGCACTTCGGCGCCGGGCGCGACGACGGTGGTGATGTCCCGGCCTTCCACCACCATGCGGCGGTGGTGCTTTTCAATCAGGTCCCGCTGCCGGCGGATCAGTTCGGTCCGGGCGCCGAGCGTGGTGGCGACGGCGCTGACGGCCGAGGAGATTGCGGGCTCACGGATGGCGTCAGTGACGTCCACGCCGCCGACCCGCACGTATTCCTCCTGCGGGCTGGTGCTCAATTCCAGCACAAAGTCGCGGGACGCCTGCTCCACGGCAGGGGTGTCCGCCAGGTCGATGCCCTCGCTCACGCAGTACCAGGTCAGGGCACGGTACATGGCACCGGTGTCCAGGTAGGCAAGCCGGAGCCGGCGGGCGACCTCCTTGCTCACGCTGGATTTACCGGAGCCGGACGGCCCGTCGATGGCGACCACCAGGGGCCGGCCGATACGCAGCGCGCGCATGGTTTCGAGAAGTTCCTGTGTCATTACTGGAGTACCCGCCATCCGCGGTCGTTGAGGGCTTCGATCAGGTGGTCGTGCTTGTTCGGCAACACTGACAATTCCACCATGCCGACGTTTTGTCCGGATGAATGATCCAGCCGAAGATCTTCGACATTCACGCCGATTTCACCGATCTCGGTGAGCAGCTGCGCGATCTGGCCCGGTTTGTCATCCACCAGCACCGTCAGCCAGGAATATGCCTGCGGCGGGCCGCCGTGCTTGCCGGGAATCCGCGCCTGCCCGGCGTTGCCCTCACTGATGAGCTGGGCCAGGTCCAGGCGGGCGCCCGGTGCAGTGGGCTGCTCCAAGGTTCCGATGAGCCGGTTCAGGTCCTCGCGGACGCCGTAAAGGATCTCCACGACCTTGGCCGCGTTGCCACCCAGGATCTGAACCCACAGGGTGGGATCGCTGGCGGCGATCCTGGTGACGTCGCGCAGGCCGTTGCCCGCCAAGGACAGGGCATGCAGCGGCGTGCCCTGCAGCCGGCTGGCCAGCAGCGAAGACATGACCTGGGGCAGGTGCGACACCAGGGCGACGGCTTCATCGTGTTCCTCCGCCGTGAACTGCGAGACGACGGCGCCGAGGTCCGAGGCAAGCGAGCGGGCCACCTGCAAGGCGTGGTCCGAGGTTTCCTCCGACGGGCAGAGCACCCACGGCATGGAAGTGAACAGCTCGCCGCGGGCGGCTACCGGACCGGACTTTTCCCTGCCGGCCATGGGGTGCGTGCCCACATACCGTGAAAGGTCGGCATCCAGGCTCCGAAGCCGGGCAAGGATGTCCGCCTTGACGCTGGCAATGTCCACGACCACGCCGTCAGGGTAGTCGGAGAGTGCCTGGCAGACGACGTCGGCCGTAACGTCCGGCGGGGCGGCAACCACCACGAGTTGGGCTTTTCCGCTGCCGAGCTCGGACAGCGGGCGGCCCGCCCCGATATCCACCGCCACTGCCTGGTTGGTGGGTGAGGGGTCGGACAGGAACACCGCTACGCCGCGCCCCCGCAGGCCCAGCCCGATGCTGGCACCCAGCAGTCCGGCGCCAATGACCACCACAGGCCCGTCCAGGTGGCCGCGGCCGTGGCTTTTGAACGCGGACATGGATCAGAGCCCTACGGATGCCAGCAGGTGGCCGACTTCCTGCTTGCCCAGGTTGCGGATGCTGCCCTGTCGCTGGTCTCCGAGCCCAATGGGGCCCACCTTGACGCGGACAAGCCGCTGCACCGGGAACCCGACGGCGTCGAAGAGGCGGCGGACGATCCGGTTCTTGCCGGAGTGGAGTACAACCTCGATCAGCACGTGGCCGGGCGTGGAGTCCACCAGCCGGAAGGAATCGACGCTGGCAAAGCCGTCCTCAAGCTCGACGCCGGCCTTCAGCTGGGCACCAACACCCTGCGGGAACGGCCCGCGCACCTGGACCAGGTAGGTCTTGGGTACCTCGTAGGAGGGGTGGGTCAGCCGGTTGGCGAGCTCGCCGTCGTTGGTCAGCAGCAGCAGCCCCTCGGTGGCGACGTCCAGCCGGCCCACGTGGAAGAGGCGTTCGCCGGTGTTCTTGTTGTTCTTCAGGAAGTCGCTGATGCAGGGTCGGCCCTCCGGGTCCTCCATGGTGGACACCACGCCCTTGGGCTTGTTGAACACCATGTAGACCAGGTTTTCGTCGAGCTGGATCCGCAGGCCGTCGACGTGGATGACGGCGGTCTTGGGATCGACGCGGACACCGAGCTCGGTGACCACCTGGCCGTCCACTTCCACCCGGCCCTCCGCGATCATCTCTTCGCAGACACGCCGGGACGCCACTCCAGCCGACGCCATCACCTTCTGGAGGCGGACGCCGTCGGCATCGTGGAGTTCGGACTGGGGAACGTTGCCGCGGGGGCCCTTCCTGCGGGCCGGTTTGCGGACCGGGCCGAGGTTCTGGCCGAAGCGTTCGCTGCCGAAGGCGCGGGAGGCGGCGGCGCCGGGCGCGCCCGTCCGCGATTTGGGCTTGGGTGCGCCGGGAGTTCCGGGGGCCTTTTTGGACCCCGGCTTGCGGGCTGCGGGCTTGCGCGACGACGGCGCGGCCGGCTTGGAGCCTCCTGCTGCGCGTCCTTGCTGGTCCCCGGCAAGGTCGGGGTCGATGAAGCGCTCCTCGCGCGGCTTAGGTGCCCGCTGCGGGCGGTCGCCGCCGAACGCGGACGCACGCTTTGCCGCGCCGCCCCGTGAGCCTCCGCCCTGGTTGCCGCGCTGGGGTGAATTCCCGCGCTGTGACGCGTTGCGGTCGCTCCCGCCGCGTCCTGATCCGTTACGTGGTGAACCCTGGCGTCCCGCCTGTGTCATGACCCGTCCTTCGATGTTTTGGCCCGCAGAGATGTCCAAGGACAACCCTAGCCAGCCGTGCAGACTTCGTCTGCCCTGGTAAGTGAATTGACGCGGACAGGGCGTGCCCTGCCTACATCATGTCGGCGTCGTAGAACTCTGCGATCCCGTCGAGCCCCGGTAGGTGCGGCGACAGGTGGGGCAACTCCCCCACTGAACCGATTCCCATCCGTTCAAGGAAATAGGAGGTGGTCCGGTAAAGGATTGCGCCGGACTCGGGATCGGTTCCCGCATCCTCGATCAGCCCGCGCTGGGCGAGTGTCCGTACGACAGAATCAACATTGACTCCGCGAATTGCAGACACCCTGGCCCGTGAAACGGGTTGGCGGTACGCGATGACAGCCAGTGTTTCCAATGCCGCCTGGGTGAGCCTGGTGGTCTGCCCGTCGAGCACGTACTTGCCCACGATGTCGGCAAATTCGGCGCGGGAGTAGATCCGCCAGCCACCGGCGATGTTCCGCAATTCAAAACCCCGGGGCCTGGAGCCAAAACCAGCGTGGCTGGCATTCTCCATATCCGGGGCGTTAACAGTATAGCCGTCATACTCGCGTTGAAGTTCTTCCAGCAGGGAGCGCACCGTGGCGGGCGTGAGGCCGATCCCCGCGGCGAGCTCATCCTCCGTGGCCGGCTCGTCCAGGACCATCAGGACGGCCTCAAGGGCGGCCTTGGCGCCCCCGGGAAGCCCTTCGGCGTCGTGGTCATCGCCAAAGTCCTCCCCCGGCTCCGGTTGTTGCGGTTCCAGGTTCACAGTTGCTCCTCGTATTCTTCGCTGAGATGCTCCGCCGACCAGTCCCGGCCATCGGCCGTCCAGTGGATTGCCAGCTCTGCCAGCGGGGACAGCTGGTCGAACGAGACGGCCTTGTCCCGGAACAGCTCCAACAGCGCCAGGAACCGGGCGACCACCACCAGGGATGACTCGGCGTCGGCGATCAGGGAGCGGAAGGTCAGCGGGGACTGCCGTTGCAGGCGCAGGCCCAGCATCTCGGCCTGCTCCTTGACGCTGACGTTGCCCCCGTGGAGGTGGCCAAGAGCCACCTGCGGCGGTTCCGCCGGGGCTTTGGGCCGCAGTGCGGCCCCGGCCAGGGCGGCGAATTGTTCAGGCGTGTGCTTCCAGACGAGTTCGGGAAGCATCGCCGCGAACTGCTCCTCCAGGGCCACCTGCCGCGGGAAGCGCCGGCCCTCCCGGTGCAGGGTCTCGCCCAGGATTCCGGCCACGTGCTTGAACGCCTTGTACTGGAGCAGCCGGGCGAAGAGCAGGTCCCTCGCTTCGAGGAGGGCGATGTCTTCGTCGTCCTCGACTTCGCCGGCGGGGAGGAGCCGTGCCGCCTTCAGGTCGAGCAGCGTCGCGGCGATCACCAGGAATTCGCTTGCCTCATCCAGCGCCCATTCTTCGCCGAGTTCCTGGAGTTTCCGGATGTATTTGATGAACTCATCCGTCACCGTGGCGATGGCCACCTCGGTGATATCCAGCTGGTGCTTGGCAATGAGGCCCAGGAGGAGGTCGAAAGGGCCGGTGAAGTTGGCCAGCCGCACCTCGAAGCCGGGCTTTGATTCGGCCACGGCGTTGGTTACGGTGCGCCGCCGCGGGCGATCAGTTCCTTGGCCAGCCGGCGGTAGGCGTCAGCCCCCACGTGGTTCCCCGCATAGCTGGTGATGGGTTCGGCGGCGACGGTGGCATCGGCGAACTTGATGGAGCGCTTGATGACGGTCTCGAAGACCTTGTCGCCGAAGGCCTCCACCAGGCGGGTGATGACCTCCCGGCTGTGCAGGGTGCGGGCGTCGTACATGGTGGCCAGCACGCCGTCCACCTGCAGGCGCGGGTTCAGCCGGTCCTGGACTTTGTCGATGGTTTCTACCAGCAGAGCCACCGCGCGGAGCGCAAAGAACTCGCAGATCAGCGGAATGATGACACCGTGCGCTGCCGTGAGGGCGTTGACAGTCAGGAGGCCGAGGGACGGCTGGCAGTCGATGAGGACGACGTCGTAATCGTCTTCGACTTTCTTGAGCGCACGGTCCAGGACCTGCTCGCGTGCCACTTCGTTGACCAGTTGGACTTCCGCGGCGGAGAGGTCGATGTTGGCCGGCAGCAGGTCGACATTCTCGACGCCGGTCTGGTGGATGGCGTCGCGGATGTCCACCTTGCGGTCCATCAGGACGTTGTAGACGGTCAGGTCAAGCTCGTGCGGATTGACGCCCAGGCCTGCCGAGAGCGCGCCTTGGGGGTCGAAGTCCACCAGCAGGACGCGGCGGCCGTATTCCGCGAGCGCTGCGGCGAGGTTGATGGTGGAGGTCGTCTTCCCGACGCCGCCCTTCTGGTTGACCATGGCAATGACGCGGGCCGGGCCGTGGGAGGACAGCGGCGCGGGTTCCGGGAACTCCCGGTATGGGCGCCCGGTGGGGCCCATCACCGCGTTTTCCAGGTCGAATTCCGTGCCCTCCAGAGTTGCTGAACCCTGTTCGCTGCTCACGTATCTGTCCACACTTTCGATGACGGTGATTTCCTGCCGCTGGCTCGCCAGCGCCGTTCGTTCTGATCCTTAGGTTACAGCGCCCGACACGGCATTCGACGGAACTTGACTTTCCGCGAATGTTGAGCCTTGACCCTCTAGTTGAGGTCGAAGGTTGAAGGCTGGACAGAACAAAACCGCCCCTGCAGCGGGGGCTGCAGGGGCGGTTTCGGGCGTTGCCGCAGGTGCCGGTCAGGCCTTGGCGACCTCGAGGGCGCCTTCTTCCTTGGGTGCCATTTCGCCGTGCCCGGCGATCATGGTCTGCTCATCGAACGGGGCCTCGCCGGAGAGGACGCGGGTGACCTGGCCGCCGTCGATCTCCTTGACCCAGGTGCCGATCAGGACGGTGGCGACGGCGTTGCCGGTGAAGTTGGTCAGTGCACGGGCTTCGGACATGAAGCGGTCGATGCCGACGATCATTCCCACGCCGCCGAGCAGCTCGGGACGGTGTGCCTGCAGGCCTGCGGCGAGGGTGGCCAGGCCGGCGCCGGTCACACCGGCGGCGCCCTTGGACGCAATGATCATGAAGATCAGCAGGGAGATCTGGGCGCCGAGGTCCAGCGGGGTCCCCATGGCGTTGGCAACGAAGAGGGACGCCATGGTCAGGTAGATGGCCGTTCCGTCCAGGTTGAAGGAGTATCCGGTGGGAACGGTGACGCCGACGACGGGCTTCGAGACGCCCAGGTGTTCCATCTTCGCGATCAGTCGCGGGAGCGCAGCCTCGGAGGAGGACGTGGAGAAGATGAGGAGGTATTCGCGGGCCAGGTACTTCATGAGCTTGAAGATGTTGACGCCGGCGACCACCTGGAGGAGCCCGCCGAGGATCACGACAATGAACAGCGCACAGGTGATGTAGAACGCCACCATCAGGGTGAACATGCTCACGATGGCCTGGACGCCGGTAGCGCCGACGACGGCGGCGATGGCACCGAAGGCGCCAACCGGGGCGAGCCACATGATCATGATGAGGACGCGGAACACCAGGGCCTGGCCGTGGCCGATGGCCTTGAGGATCGGAGCACCCTGGGGGCCCATCTTTTGCAGTGCGAAGCCCACCAGGATTGCCGCCAACAGGGTGGGCAGCACGGGGATGTCGCTGGGGATGATGCCCAGCAGGAAGTCGACGGTGCTGTCCGTGGCTGCCTTCTTGTTGGGGTCATAGGGGCTGAGCTTCAGGCCCTCACCGGGGTGGATCAGGTTGCCCACCACCAGGCCGATGGCCAAGGCGAAGGTGGACATGATGACGAAGTAGCCAAGCGCCAGGCCGCCCACCTTGCCCACGGTGGCCGCCTTGGCGATGGATCCGATGCCCAGGACGATGGTGCAGAAGATGACCGGCGCGATCATCATCTTGATGAGCTTGATGAAACCGTCGCCCAGCGGCTTGAGGTTCTTGGCGACCTCCGGGAACAGCAGGCCCACCAGTGCGCCCAGGATAACTGCCGCGATGACGGCGATGTACAGGTAGTGGGACTTGTCCAGTCCCTTGCGCCGCGGCGTCGCGGTTCCGAGCGACTCTCCTCGTTGAGAAGCCATGATGTGTCTCCTTGTGGATATTCTGATAGACGCTGCGGCACAGGCTCTGGGCTCGATACGTCCTTGCAATGTGATATCCATCATTGGGCACCCCGTGATTCAGCTCACCGTTGCGTTCATATTGGTCGCGGCACCCGCAGGGTCAGATGGAGGTACGCATGATCCACCGTTGGAGTATCGCCCGCCGGCTCTTCGTGGCGAACCTGCTGATCGTCGTGTGCTTCATCGCCATCGTGGGAACTGCCGCCTACCTCGACGCACGGGACCGGACCTATGACGAAGCCGGCCGCCGGATGGAGGGCGTGGCTGCCTCCATCGCCGCCAATCCTTTGGTGCTCCAGGCAGCAGCCACGCCGGATCCCTCCGTCCTCCTGCAGCCGTACGCCAAAGATGTCACCGCCGCGGCACGGGTGGACTTCATCACCATCATGGCTCCCGACCGGACCCGCTGGACGCATCCCCGGGATGAGGAACTGGGCCGGCCCTACATCGGTTCCATCGATGCCGCCCTGCAGGGGCGCACCTTTACGGAAGTCACGGCGGGTACCCTGGGCCCTTCCGTCCGGACCATCGTTCCGGTCAAGGATTCAGCGGGAACAATCAAGGCGCTGGTGGCTGTGGGTGTTACGGTCCGCAACGTCGACGTTGCGTTCGCTGCCCGGCTCCCCGTGCTGCTGGCCCTGGGCATTGCCCTGCTGGTGGGCGGGTCCCTGGCCTCCTGGCTGCTGGGCAGGTACCTCCGCCGCGTGACCCGCGGCTGGGGCCCCGAACAATTGGCCCAGCTGTTCGCCTACTACGAGTCCGTACTCCACTCGGTCCGCGAAGGGCTGATCCTGATCGATGCCAGGAAGCGGGTGGTGATGTACAACGACCAGGCCGCCGAGCTGCTGGGCCTCACCGAGACCGGAAACAACGATCCCACCAAGCCGCCGTCGTTGGCCGATCTCCCGCTGGACAGTGAGCTTCGCAGCCTCTTCGAGTCCGGGCGCACCACCAAGGACGAGATGGTCCTGACAGGTTCCCGCGTGCTGGTGGTCAACCAAGGCCCCGCCCGGGGCCCGGAGTCCCCCGGTGCGCGCGGCAGGGTACCGGTGTACGGAACAGTTGCGACACTCCGGGACAGGACGGAGATCGAAGCACTGGGCAACGAGCTGCAGACCATGCGGACCCTGTCCGATGCGTTGCGGGCGCAGACCCACGAACACGCCAACCGGCTGCACACGATGGTCTCGCTCCTTGAGCTGGGCCGGACCGGGGAGGCCTTGGACTTTGCCACGAAGGACCTGGCGTTGAGCCAGCAGCTGACCGATGACATGGTGAGCTCCATCGACGAACCGGTGGTGGGCGCCTTGGTCATGGGAAAAGTGGCCGAGGCCCACGAACGCGGGGTGCAGCTGGACGTGTCCACCCTGGGTTCAGGCTCGACGCCTGGTGTGGCCGTCCAGGACCTGGTGACGATCATGGGCAACCTGCTGGACAACGCCATTGACGCGGCAGCCGATGCTCCCGCTCCGCGGCGGGTCCAGCTGACCCTGGAAGCTGACGAGGAAGGACTGGACATCGCGGTCAATGATTCCGGTACCCCCATCGACCCGGCCGATGCCGAACTGATCTTCCGGCATGGCTTCAGCACGAAGCCGGCCGGCCCCGGAGGCCGCGGGGTCGGACTGGCGCTGGTCCGCCAGGCTGTGGGGCGTTTGGGCGGTACGCTGGCCATCAATGGACGGAACGGCGCCAAGTTCGAAGTATTCCTGCCCGCGGCGGTGCCCCCGGAGAAGGAGCACACCCAGTGAGCAACATCCGGGTCCTCGTCGTTGAGGATGAAGCGATCGCCTCCGCAGCCCACGCCGCCTACGTGGGGCGGCTGCCCGGATTCGAGCTTGCCGGGACCGCCCCCGACGGCCAGTCGGCCCTGCGGCTGCTGAACGAGTTCGTGGCAGCCGGAGAGCCCGTGGAACTGGTCCTGCTGGACATGAACCTGCCGGACCTGCACGGCCTGGACATTGCCCGGCGCATGCGTTCGGCCGGAATCCTCGCCGACATCATCGCCATTACCGCCGTCCGCGAACTGGCCATCGTCCGCAGTGCCGTCGCCATCGGCGTGGTCCAGTACCTGATCAAGCCGTTCACGTTCGCCACGTTCTCCGACAAGCTCGAAAGCTACCGCCAGTTCAGGCAGCAGTTGGCCGGGTCCGGTGCCGGGGCCGGCAGAGGGGGCGCCTCGCAGAGTGACGTGGACCAGGCCTTCGCCAGCTTGCGGGCTCCCTCGGAACTGCCGTTGCCCAAGGGGCTCTCCACCTCCACCCTCGGTTCGGTCCAGGAGTTCCTCCGCCAACAGCCCGACGCAGTATCTGCCACCGAGGTCATGGATGCCCTGGGCATGTCCCGCGTAACGGCACGGAGGTACCTGGAATACCTTGCCGATGCCGGCACGGTTTCCCGCACGGCCCGTTACGGCACCCCCGGCAGGCCGGAGAACGAATACCGGTGGACCGCCCGCTGAGGTGCAGGGCGGACATCCCTGCGGCTCAGTCTCCTCCTGCGCGCCCCGGCCGCAGTACTCCGGCCAGTTGGTCAATGACCCGGGGGTCTTCGATGGTTGACGGCACGGTGTACTCCTCTCCGTCGGCTATCTGCCGCATGGTCTTGCGGAGGATCTTTCCGGATCGGGTCTTGGGCAGGGCCTCCACCACCGTGACGTGCTTGAAATCCGCCACCGCGCCAATGTCCCGCCGCACCAGGGCGATCAGGTCTTTCTCGAGGAGTTCCGGGGGTATGTCCACCCCGGATTTGAGCACCACATAGCCGCTGGGGCGCTGGCCCTTCAGGGAGTCCGCGACGCCGATCACCGCGCATTCGGCAACGGCCGGGTGCTGGCCGATCACCTGCTCCATGGCACCGGTGGAGAGCCGGTGCCCGGCAACGTTGATGATGTCGTCGGTGCGGCCCATCACGAAGAGGTAGCCGTCCCCGTCCCGATAGCCGGAGTCTCCGGTGGCGTAGCTCCCCTCGAAGGCCTGCAGGTAGGAGGAGATGTACCGTTCGTCGTTCCGCCACAGGGTGGCAAGGGTGCCGGGGGAAGCGGCAGATCGAGGACGATGTTGCCTTCGGTGCCGGCCTCCACCTCCTCGCCGGCGGCGTCGAGGATCCGCAGCCTGAAGCCGGGCATCGGAACACTGGGCGAACCCGCCTTGATCGGCAGCGTATCCAGTCCGCGCGGATTGGCGCAGATGGCCCAGCCGGTTTCCGTCTGCCACCAGTGGTCCACCACCGGCACGCCGAGGATGCGGGAGGCCCAGTGGAAGGTGTCCGTGTCCAGCCGTTCCCCCGCGGCGAAGAGGGTCCGCAGGCTGGAGATGTCGAAGTTCTTCAGCAACACTGCCTCCGGGTCCGCCTTCCGGATGGCACGCAGCGCGGTCGGGGCGGTGAAGAGCACGTTGACCTTGTGGTCCAGGATCACCCGCCAGAACGCGCCGGCGTCCGGGGTTCCCACCGGTTTGCCCTCGTAGATCACGGTGGTGGCGCCGGCCAGCAGCGGACCGTAGATGATGTAGGAGTGGCCCACCACCCAGCCCACGTCCGAGGCGGTCCACATGACGTCGCCCGGGCCGACGTCGTAGATGTTTTCCAAGGTCCATCGCAGGGCGACGGCGTGGCCCCCGTTGTCCCGCACCACGCCTTTGGGGGTGCCGGTGGTTCCGGAGGTGTAGAGGATGTAGAGCGGATCCGTGGCCATGACGTCCACCGGTGCGGCGGGATCCGCGGATGCCATTTCGCTGTCCCAGTCCAGCCAGCCGGCGTGGTCCGCCGCGGAGTCCTTGAAGCCGTCCCGGCCCTTGACCAGCACCGGGGTCGCCGGCGTTCCGGCGAGCTCCAGCGCCTCGGCGACGGCCGGCAGGTATTCGATCCGGCGGGAGGGCTCGAGCCCGCCCGAGGCGGTGACGACGGCGGCGGGGGCGGCGTCGCGGATCCGGGCGGCAAGTTCCTTGGGGGCGAAGCCGCCGAAGACCACCGAATGGATTGCGCCCAGGCGGGCAGTGGCCAGCATGGCGATGGCGGCCTCAGGAATCATGGGCAGGTAGATCACCACCCGGTCGCCCTTGCCCACGCCGTTACGCCGGAGCACTCCGGCGAAACGGGCCACAAGATCGGTGAGTTCTACATAGCTGAAGCGCTGCTGGATGCCCAGCATGGCGGAGTCGTAGATCAGTGCCGTCTGGTCTCCGCGGCCCGCGGCCACATGCCGGTCCAGCGCGTTGACGCAGGTATTCAGCTCCCCGTCGGGGAACCAGCCGTAGAGCGGGGCGCGGCTCGAATCCAGGGCGCATGTGGGCTGGACGCTCCAGTCGACGGCCCGGGCGGCGTCGAGCCAGAAGTCCTCCGGCTGCTGCACGCTGCGCCCATAACATTCCCGATAGCTGCTGGTGCCCATGAAGTCATCCCGTCCACGACATTGTGATGCAGGTCATGCTAGTTCCTCCGGAGGCTCAGCACAAGCCTTGTGTATACACAAGCGCGGCCCAAAGCTGGCCATTGGTGAATTTACATGGTTCCACAGCAGTCTGTGTATACACTGAGGATCATCTACCGAGGAAGGAGACCTCCGTGCGCGCCAGCGAGAAGGCCTACGCCGCCCTCCGGGACGACATTGTCGAATGGCGTCTTGCCCCCGGGACGGTCCTTGCCGAGGTGGAGCAGTCCGAACGGCTCGGCGTCTCCCGCACTCCCCTGCGCGAGGCCCTCGGCCGGCTCACCGCGGAAGGCCTGACGACGCCGGGCGGCCGCGGCGTCGTGGTCACCGATATCTCCCTTGAGGACATCGACGAACTGTTCGAACTGCGCGAAACCCTTGAAGGCAAGGCCGCTGCGCTGGCCGCCAGCCGTGGCGATGCCGCCACCTTCGAACAGTTGCGCGGCGAGCTGGTCCGCGCCCCGGAGATGATCAACGGCAACGATCCCACGCGCCACGAGTACTACGAGCTGGTGGGACGCCTGGATACCGCCATTGATGCCGCCATCTCCAACTCCTACCTGGCCCAGGCCATGCGAAGCCTTCGCGTGCACCTGGTCCGCATCCGCCGGTTGGCCGCCGATGACGCCGCGCGCCTGACGGCCGCGGCGGCCGAGCACGCGGCGATCGCCGAGGCAATCGCGGCGGGCAACCCCAGGCTCGCCGAAGCAGCCACGATTGTGCACCTGCACCGCAGCCTCACCCACGTCAAAGCAACCCACGCATCCCACCACAAGGAGCACCATGGTTAAGGAACACCACGTCCGCGTCTACAAGAGCGAAGAGAACCTGGCCCGCGAGGACCAGCTTGCCTACAAGATCGCCAAGGTGGCCGCGGATCCTGTGGCGGTGACGGATGACGTCACCGACATGGTGATCAACCGGATCATCGACAACGCCTCCGTGGCCATCGCGTCCCTGAACCGGGCCCCCATCGTCGCTGCCCGCGCCCAGGCTCTCACCCACGGCCCCACCACCGGCGGCAAGGGCTCGAAGGTCTTCGGTATCGAGGAGCGCGTCGCTCCGGAATGGGCGGCCTGGGCCAACGGGGTGGCCGTCCGGGAACTGGACTACCACGACACGTTCCTGGCCGCGGACTACTCCCACCCGGGCGACAACATCCCCCCGATCCTCGCCGTTGCCCAGCACGTCGGCTCCAGCGGCCAGGACCTGGTGCGCGGCATCGCCACCGGCTACGAGATCCAGGTCAACCTGGTCAAGGCCATCTGCCTGCACAAGCACAAGATCGACCATGTGGCCCACCTCGGCCCCTCCGCCGCGGCCGGCATCGGCACGCTGCTGGGCCTCGATGTGGAGACCATCTTCCAGTCCGTGGGCCAGGCGCTGCACACCACCACCGCCACCCGGCAGTCACGCAAGGGCGAGATCTCCACCTGGAAGGCCCACGCCCCTGCCTTTGCCGGCAAAATGGCCGTGGAGTCCGCGGACCGTGCCATGCGCGGCCAGACCTCCCCCGTGCCGATCTACGAAGGCGAAGACGGCGTGATCGCGTGGATGCTGGATGGCCCGGATGCCAACTACACCGTCCCGCTGCCCGAGGACGGCGAAGCCAAGCGCGCCATCCTGGACACCTACACCAAGGAGCACTCCGCCGAGTACCAGGCCCAGGCCTGGATCGACCTGGCCCGCAAGCTCCACGGCGAACACCCCGAGGTCACCGACCCGGCCAACGTCGAGTCCGTGCTGATCAAGACCAGCCACCACACGCATTACGTGATCGGCTCCGGCGCGAACGACCCCCAGAAGTACAGCCCCACCGCGTCCAGGGAAACGCTGGACCACTCCATCCCGTACATTTTCACCGTGGCCCTTCAAGACGGCGCCTGGCACCACGTCGACTCCTACGCCCCGGAACGCGCCGGCCGCCCGGACACCGTGGAACTGTGGCACAAGGTCACCACGGTGGAGGATCCGGAATGGACCCGCCGCTACCACTCCCTGGACATCGCCGAGAAGGCGTTCGGCGGCTCCGTGGAAATCACGCTCAAGGACGGCACCGTCGTCACCGACCAGATCGCCGTCGCCGACGCCCACCCGCTCGGGGCACGCCCGTTCGCCCGGGAACAGTACGTCAACAAGTTCCGCACCCTGGCCGCCGGGCTCGTGGAGGAGGCCGAGATCGAAAGGTTCCTCGCCGCCGTCGAACGCCTCCCCGAACTCGCCGCAGGCGAGCTGGACCAGCTGAACATCAAGGCCGCCCCCGGCGTCATCGACCTGGCGGCAGCGCCGAAGGGACTTTTCTGATGCTGTATTCGAAGACCACCCCGGAGCAGAAGCGGATCCGGTGCCGGGAACTGCTGGCCTCCGGGACCATCCAGCAGTTCCCCGGAGCCTTCAACCCGCTCTCCGCACGGCTGATCGAGGAAAAGGGCTTCGCCGGGGTGTACATCTCCGGCGCAGTCCTCGCCAACGACCTCGGCCTGCCGGACATCGGCCTGACCACCCTCACCGAGGTGGCCACCCGGGCCGGGCAGATCGCCCGGATGACGGACCTGCCCTCCATCGTCGACGCCGACACCGGCTTCGGCGAACCCATGAACGTGGCACGCACCGTACAGGAACTCGAAAACGCGGGCCTGGCCGGCCTCCACATCGAGGATCAGTTCAACCCCAAGCGCTGCGGCCACCTCGACGGCAAGAACGTGGTGGACCTCGAGACCGCCACCAAGCGGATCCGCGCCGCAGCCGACGCCCGGCGCGACCCGAACTTCCTCATCATGGCGCGCACCGATATCAGGGCCACCGACGGACTCGAGGCAGCACAGCAGCGCGCCAAGGCCCTCGTAGACGCCGGAGCGGACGCAATCTTCCCGGAAGCCATGAAGGACCTCAGCGAATTCCAGGCCATCCGCGATGCCGTGGACGTCCCGATCCTGGCCAACATGACCGAATTCGGCAAAAGCGACCTCTTCACGGTGGACCAACTGGCCGGCGTCGGCGTCAACATGGTGATCTACCCGGTAACACTGCTCCGTAGTGCCATGGGCGCTGCTGAGCGTACTCTGGAATCGATCAAATCCGACGGCACCCAGGAGGCCCAGGTTTCGAGCATGCTGACCCGCGCGCGTCTCTATGACCTCGTCGACTACGAGGCCTACAACCGCTTTGACACCGGGGTCTTCAATTTCCAGATCCCCGGAATCTGACACCCCACCGGACTGCCGGCCCCGGCCGGTCAACAGGCGTTAGGAACAAAGGAGTTTCAGCATGGCTGAAAATGAGATCAAAAAAGGCCTCGCCGGCGTCGTGGTGGATTACACCGCGGTGTCGAAGGTCAACCCGGACACCAACTCGCTGCTCTACCGCGGCTACCCTGTCCAGGAACTGGCTGCCAAGTGCAGCTTCGAGGAAGTCGCCTACCTGCTGTGGAACGGGGAGCTCCCTGCCAAAGAGCAGCTCGCCGAGTTTTCCGCGCGGGAACGGGCCGGCCGGGCCCTGGATCCGGTGGTCAAGACAGTCATCGACGCGTTGCCCACCACGGCCCATCCGATGGACGTGTGCCGCACCGCAGCCTCGGTGATGGGCGCACGGCACCCCCTGGCCGAAGATTCGTCCCGGGACGCCAACATGGCCAAGGCCATCGACCTGTTCGCCGCCATGCCCGCGGTGGTGGCCTACGACCAGCGCCGCCGGCACGGCCAGGACGTGGTTGAACCGCGCGATGACCTGGGCTACTCGGCAAACTTCCTCTGGATGGCCTTCGGCGAAGAACAGGTCCCGGAAGTGGTGGAGGCCTTCAACGTCTCGATGATCCTCTACGCTGAGCACTCCTTCAACGCCTCCACCTTCACCGCCCGTGTGATCACCTCGACGCTCTCGGACCTGCACTCCGCAGTGACCGGAGCCATCGGGGCCCTCAAGGGTCCGCTGCACGGCGGCGCCAACGAAGCCGTCATGCACACCTTCGATGAGATCGGCATCCGGCAGGAGGAATCCCTCGAAGAAGCCGCCGCCCGGGCCAAAGCATGGATGGAAGATGCCCTGGCGCAGAAGAAGAAGGTCATGGGCTTCGGCCACCGCGTCTACAAGCACGGCGACTCCCGGGTTCCCACCATGAAGGCCGCCCTGGACAAGATGATCGCCCACTACGGCCGCCCGGAGCTGCTGGGGCTGTACAACGGCCTGGAAACCGCGATGGACGAGGCCAAGGCCATCAAGCCGAACCTCGACTACCCCGCCGGGCCCACCTACCACCTCATGGGCTTCGACACCCCCACCTTCACTCCCCTGTTCGTGGCAAGCCGGATCACCGGCTGGACCGCGCACATCATGGAGCAGTTGGACTCAAACTCGCTGATCAGGCCGTTGAGCGAGTACAACGGCGTGGAGGAACGGCACCTCCCCTAGCGCGTGGTGGACGACGGCGGCCCGGGCACCGAAGTGCCCGGGCCGCCGTCGGGCGTTAAACGCCATGGCTGTCCGGAAACACCGTGGCTGTCCAGGCGAAGGTTGCCCGGCAGGTCAGCCCAATAGGCTTTCGGACGAGGCGACGGATTCGTTGTCGGCGTCCATGGTGACCACGACCCTCACGGTCCCGCCTTCGAGCACCACGGGGAGCCAGTGGTCCGCGTCCTGCCACATCCGCTCGACCGGCAGGGTATCCACCGGGAACCATTCGGGCAGGATTTCGTCGCTGGGGGCCGGCTCGCCGTGCCACAGGCGGGCGGTGAAGAGCCTGGTCTGCATGTTCCATTCCGGCCGAGCCGGAAAGACGAAGTGGACCGATCCGGCGTCGGCCAAGTCTTCCGCCTGCAGCACCACTCCGGTTTCTTCCAGGACTTCCCGCACCGCGGCCTGCTGGTCGGTCTCCCCCGGTTCGACATGGCCGCCGATGCCCACGATCTTGCCCTTGCCGAAACCTGTCTGCTTCAGCCCCAGAAGGACCTCAGTCCCGTCGGCCCCGTCACGGAGCAGGAAGCAAAGAGTCACGGCGGCTGCGGTCATGGCTCCAGCTTAACCGGCACCTCCGCGGATACCGGGCTGCATCACATCTGCGGGATACAGTCGTGGCCGGACTGGGCACTTCCTTCCTGGCCCTGTCCCTCGGCGCAGCGGAAGTAACCCTGAACCTGGCCGAATAGACGATCTCTTCCTGTCTCCGGCAGGCTCCGGGACTGGCTAGCCCAGAGCCCGCGGATGGGCGGCGGCATAGATCTCCCGCAGCGTATCGGCCGTGACCAGAGTGTAGACCTGGGTGGTGGTTACGGAGGCGTGGCCCAGCAGTTCCTGCACCACCCGGACATCGGCGCCGCCTTCGAGCAGGTGGGTGGCGAACGAGTGGCGCAGCGTGTGGGGTGAGACGTCCCTGGTGATGTTGGCTTTCTCCGCGGCAGCCTTGAGGATGGTCCAGGCGCTCTGCCTGCTGATCCGTCCGCCGCGGGCATTGAGGAACAGGGCCGGTGTGCCTTTGCCCTTGGCGGCGAGCAGCGGGCGGCCGCGGACCAGGTAGGCATCGAGGGCGCGTGCTCCGTAAGACCCTAGCGGGACCAGCCGTTCCTTCGAGCCCTTGCCGAACAGCCGGACGATGGCGGGACCCGCCCCGGGTTCTGCGAGGGTGATGTCATCGACGTCCAGGCCCACGGCCTCGCTGATCCGCGCTCCGGTGGAATAGAGGAACTCGAGCAGGGCCCGGTCCCTCAACCCGGTGGCAGTGTCAGTGCCCGCGGCCTCGAGTATGCGGGTCACCTCGTCCACACTGATGGCTTTGGGCAGCCGTTTGCCGGCCATCGGCGGATGGACCTCACTGGCGGGATCAGCCGGCGTGTACCCTTCGAGGGCCCAGAACTTATGCAGTCCCCTTACCGCCACCACTGTCCTGGCCGCTGACCGCACTCCCAGGGCGGAGCCGCCGTCGGAACCGTCGGAAAGGGCGCGGACGTAACCGGTGACGTGGTGCCGGGTGATGTCCTCCGGGCGGCTGCAGCCGGCAGCTGCGAGGTACCGGGCGTACCGGCCGAGGTCGCGGCGGTAGGCTGCCAGCGTGTTGGCGGCCAGTCCCCGCTCCACGCCCACGTGTTGCAGGTAGTCGGTAATGGCCCGGTCGATGGCCCCGGAACGTCCTGCGGCCGGTACCGCGGCCGGTTCCGCGTCCGCAGCGGCCGCAGCGGTGTACGGTGCCGTTCCGACGGAAGGCACCGGTTCAGCCGAAGGACCGGGACCCATCAGCGCTGGCTGGGGTGTGCGGGCCAGGGGGCGTCGGCGGGGCGGAGTTCCTGGAAGTTGCCGGCACGGGCGGCTGCGGCGGCAAGGATCCCGACGACGGCGGACGGGTTGTGCAGGCGTCCGGCCAGGACGGAAGCCACGGCATCGTCCAGGCTGACCCAGTGGAACTCGATCTCCGCTTCCTCGTCGGTCCGCTCGTGGCGTTCGTGCTCCGGGATTTCGGTGAGGTCGCGGGCCAGGTAGATGCGGATTGCTTCGCTGGATGAGCCGGGCGAATTGAAGACGTCGGCAAGGACGTGCCAGGTTCCGGCGGCGAGGTCGGCTTCCTCGGCAAGTTCGCGGGCGGCGCCCACCACGAAGTCTTCGCCTTCGACGTCGAGCAGGCCGGCCGGCACCTCCCACAAATCCATCCCTACCGGGTGCCGGTACTGCTTCAGGAGCAGGATGCGGCCCTCGGCATCCATAGGCAGGACAGCCACTGCCCCTGGGTGGTCGATGTAGTCGCGGGTCAGCGCATCCCCGGACTCGGAAAGCTGGAAAGTGTCGCTGACGACGTCCCAGATCCGGCCCTGGTACACCTTCTCGGTAGACAAAAGACGGCGCGGGCTTGGTGCATCCGAAACCTGCGTTGCAGGGGTGGTTTCAGGTGTACCAGGCATCGCGCCGTCCTTCTTCTGCTCTATTGACTACTTAGCGGTAACCGTACCGGATGCCGCGGCCTTCCCGGCCACGGGCGCAGCCGTGTCGGCAACCGCCCGGGATCCGGCGCTCTGGTGGTCGAGGGCCGCCTTGACCAGGCCTGCGAACAGCGGGTGCGGGCGGGTAGGCCGCGAGCTCAGCTCGGGGTGTGCCTGCGTGGCCACGTAGTACGGGTGCACGTCGGCGGGCAGTTCGACGAACTCCACCAGCTTGCCGTCCGGCGAGGTACCTGAGAAGACCAGGCCCTTGTCGGCAATCTGCTGGCGGTACTTGTTGTTGACCTCGTACCGGTGCCGGTGGCGTTCGCTGACGGTGGTGGCGCCGTACGTCCCGGCAATGACGGAGCCTTCGTCAAGTTTGGCTTCGTAGAGGCCCAGGCGCATGGTTCCGCCGAGGTCACCGCCGCCTTCGACGAACTCGAGCTGTTCCTCCATCGTGGCGATGACGGGGTACTTGGAGTCCGGTTCGAACTCGCTGGAAGAGGCACCCTCCAGGCCCACCACGTTGCGGGCGTACTCGATGACCATGCACTGCAGGCCCAGGCACAAGCCCAGGACGGGAAGCTTGGTTTCGCGGGCGAACTTCAGGGCGCCGAGCTTCCCTTCAAGTCCGCGGATGCCGAAGCCGCCCGGCACGCAGATGGCGTCGACGCCGTCGAGCGCCTTAATGGCGCCTTCGCGCGTCTCGCACTCGTCCGACGGGACCCAGCGGATCTTCACCTTGGCTTCGTTGGCGAAGCCGCCGGCGCGCAGTGCTTCGGTCACCGAAAGGTAGGCGTCGGGCAGGTCGATGTACTTACCCACCAGGGCGATCTCGACGTGGTGCTTGGGGTTGTGGACGGCGTCGAGCAGTTTGTCCCAGCTGGTCCAGTCGACGTCCTTGAACGGCAGGTCGAGGGCGCGGACGATGTAGGAGTCCAGTCCCTGGGAGTGCAGGGTCTTGGGGATGTCGTAGATGCTCGGGGCGTCGGCGGCGTTGACCACGGCGTCGATGTCGACGTCGCACATCCGGCCGATTTTTTCCCGCATGGCTTCGGGAACTTCGCGGTCCGAACGGATCACGATCGCCTCAGGCTGGATGCCGATGGAGCGCAGCGCGGCCACGGAGTGCTGAGTGGGCTTGGTCTTCAGTTCCTGGGACGGCCCGATGTAGGGCACCAGCGAGACGTGCAGGAAGAATACATTTCCGCGGCCGATGTCCTGGCGGACCTGGCGGGCGGATTCGAGGAACGGCTGGGACTCGATGTCGCCAACGGTGCCGCCGATTTCGGTGATGATGACGTCGGGGGCGTTCTTTCCCTCGGCGGGCAGGCGCATGCGGCGCTTGATCTCATCCGTGATGTGCGGAATGACCTGGACGGTGTCGCCGAGGTATTCGCCGCGGCGTTCCTTCGCGATCACCGTGGAGTACACCTGGCCTGTGGTCACGTTCGCGGAACCTTCAAGGTTCTCGTCGAGGAAGCGCTCGTAGTGCCCGATGTCGAGGTCGGTCTCGGCGCCGTCGTCGGTCACGAAGACCTCACCGTGCTGGAAGGGGTTCATTGTGCCCGGATCCACGTTCAGGTAGGGATCGAGCTTCTGCATCGTCACGGACAGGCCGCGGGCCCGGAGCAGGTGACCAAGGCTTGAAGCCGTCAGTCCCTTACCGAGCGAGGACGCCACACCGCCGGTGACGAAAATGTGCTTCGTCGTCTTGGAGGAGCCCGGGAACCGGGAATTTACACGGGAATTTGATCGCTGCACCACGGAATTCGAGCCTATCATCAATTCAGCCATCCCGTCGTTGTCCCGTCAGGCCCGCTGGGGCAGGAGCTTGGCGTCGTCCAGCAGTTCGCGGGCGTGTGCCTGCGCGGATTCGGAGTCCTCCTGGCCTGCCAGCATGCGGGCCAGTTCACGGACACGTTCGGGACCGTCGAGGAGGCGGACATCACTGGATGTGAAGCCTGTGGCGGTTTTGCCGTCCGCTCCCCTGACCGAGGTTTTGGTCACAGTGATGTGCTGGTCCGCGAAGGCGGCCACCTGGGGAAGGTGGGTGACCACCAGCACCTGCACGTGGCGGGCCAGCATCGCCAGCCGCCGGCCGATCTCGACGGCGGCCCGTCCGCCGACTCCGGCGTCCACCTCGTCGAAGACGAACGTGGGGACCGGATCCACGGCGGCAAGCACCACCTCGATGGCCAGCATGACGCGGGACAATTCACCGCCGGATGCACCCTTGCCCAGCGGCCGGGCCGGGGCGCCGGAATGGGGCTGGAGCAGGAAACTGATGTCGTCCGCGCCGTGCGGGCCCAGTTGTCCGGCTGATTCCAGGTTGATCACCAGGGTGGCGTCTGCCATGGCCAGCGCCGTCAATTCGGCGCTGACACGGGCCGAGAGGTCCTTGGCGGCCTTGGACCGGATCTTGCTGATGGAGGCCGACTGCTTCTGGAGCTCCGCTTCGGCCCGGACCACCTCGGCATCCAGCGCCTCGATCCGGGAGGAGTCGTCCTGCAGTTCGTCGTAACGGACCCGCGCGGTTTCAGCCCACACCAGCACCTCGTCAATGGTGGGCGCGTACTTGCGGACCAGCTTGGCCAAGGCGGCCCTGCGGTCCTCGATTTCGGCAAGCCGTTCCGGCCCCTCCGAGTCCAGTCCTGCCTGGTAGCTGGCAAGTTCCGTGGCGATGTCGTTGAGCAGGAAACCGACTTCGGCCAGGCGTGCGGCGGCGGAACCGAGCTCGGCATCGTGCTCTGCCACATGCTCCAGGGTGCGCTTGGCAGCATCCACAAGCGTGGTCGCATCGGCGGCTTCGCCAAAGTCCTCGGCGATGAGGGCCTGGTGGGCGGTGCTGGCGGCGATCCGAAGTTCCTCGACGTTGGCAAGCTTTACGGCTTCGGCCTTCAGCTGCTCGTCCTCGCCAGGCTGCGGGTCCACGCCGTCGATCTCTGCGAGGGCCGCCTCCAGCGACTCCGCTTCCCGGAGCCGGTCGCGGGCGGCGCTGCGCAGGCTGTCAAGCTCTGCCTGGCTGGCTTTCCACCGGCCGTAGAGCTCCTGGTAGGCGGCCAAGGGCCCGGACAGGGCATCGCCGGCGAACTTGTCCAGCGCCTCCCGCTGGGCCGTGGCGCTCTTGAGCCGGATCTGGTCCGACTGGCCGTGCACCACCACCAGCGACTCGCCGATCTCGGCCAGTACACCCACCGGAGCGGCCCGGCCGCCCAGGAACGCCCGGCTGCGTCCGTCCGCGCCCAGGCGACGGGCCAGGATCAGCTCGGCGCCGCCGTCGAACTCTTCTGCTTCCGCGCCGGCATCAAGGGCCCGGGCGATGGCCGGGTGCCCGGCTTCAAGCTTCAGGACGGCCTCGGCCGTTGCGCTCTTCGCGCCGCTGCGGACGGCCCCGGCATCCGACCGGGCACCCAGCAGGAGGCCGACGGCGGTGACCACCATGGTCTTGCCGGCACCGGTTTCACCGGTCACCACGCTCAGGCCCGGGCCGAGCGGCAGCGTTGCGTCGGTGATGACGCCCAGATCGCGGATTCTCAGTTCTTCAATCATGGATTCACTTTGCAGTCGACGGATCGGGGTCGCCGCCGGCGCCGTCCGGCTCCGGGACCTGCAGCGGCGGCATGGGCCGTGGCGTGCGTACCAGCGGGATGGGGCCGGTGTGCACTGCGTCGGCTTTGGGCACGGGGCCGCGCCAGCCGTGGATGGGCAATTCGAACTTGCGGACCAGGCGGGCGGAGAAGGGGGTCTGGTGGGTGCGGGCCAGCCGCACCGGGTTGGCGGACTTGGTGACCTCGACGCGGGCACCGGGCGGCAGGTCCACGGAGCGCCGGCCGTCACACCACAGCACACCCTGCGCGTCGGTCCGGCCGAGCACCTCGACGGCCAGCCTGGACCGGGGCGAGACAACCAGTGGCTTGGCAAACAGCGCGTGCGCACTGATGGGCACGATCACCAGGGCTTCCACCTCCGGCCAGACCACAGGTCCTCCGGCAGAGAACGCGTAGGCCGTGGAACCGGTGGGGGTGGCCAGTACGATGCCGTCGGAGCCGAAGGACGTGAGCGGGCGCTCATCCACTTCGGTGACCACTTCGAGCATCCGTTCGCGGTTGGCCTTCTCGATGGCGGCTTCGTTCAAAGCCCAGGTGTGCCAAATCTTCTGTCCCCTGACCCATACCTGGACGTCAATGGTCATCCGCTCTTCGACCGTGTATTCACGGCTGGCGATCCATTCGACGGTCTGGGCCAGGTCCGCCCGCTCGCTTTCGGCCAGGAAGCCCACGTGCCCAAGGTTGACGCCCAGCAGGGGCACGTCCTCCTCGCGTACCAGTTCGGCTGCGCGCAGGATGGTTCCGTCGCCGCCAAGGACCATAACGAGTTCGACGTCGGACAGCTGGACATGGTCGTGGAGCACCTCCACCGGCTGGGCCAAGTGGCCAAAAAACCGCTCCATGTCCCCCAGCTCGGACTCCTGCATCACTGGGACGATGCCCGACGCGTGCAGCAGGGCGCAGGCTTCCCAGGCAGCCTTCAGTGATTCCTCGCGGCCGGTGTGGGCAAGGACCAATACACGCCTGCTCATCAGGTTCCGCTCTCTAGTGGTTCGGCCAGATTTGTCCGAGCAACGCAGCGGCTGCTGCCTCTCGCTCTTCGATCTTAGGCAAGTCTTGGGTGTTCCTGCGTTTTATCCACAGGAAGTATTCGACGTTGCCATCCTGTCCCGGAAGCGGGCTGACCGCCAGCCCGCACAGGTCCAGCCCGGCGTCGAGAGCCGCCATGGCGACTTTCTCCACGGCCAGCCTGCGTTCGCGCTCCGACGTGACCACGCCCGTCCTGCCCAAGCGGTCCTTGCCGATTTCGAATTGCGGCTTCACCATGAGCACCAGGTCGCCGCCGGGGTCGGTGCAGGCCGCCAGCGGCCGCACCACCAGGGTGAGCGAAATGAAGGAGAGGTCGGCCACCGTCAGGGCGCAGGTCCCGCCGATGTCCTCCGGCGCCATGTACCGGGCATTCATTCCCTCGTGGACGGCCACTCGCGAGTCGTTGCGGAGGTGCGGCACCAACTGGCCGTGCCCGACGTCGACCGCCACCACGTGCGCGGCCCCGCGGCGGAGCAGGACGTCCGTGAAGCCGCCGGTGGAGGCGCCGGCGTCAAGGCACCTTTTGCCCTGGACGGTGATCGCCGGAAAGGCGTCGAGGGCGCCGGCCAGCTTGTGACCGGCTCGGCTGGCGTAAACGTCCTGGTCGTCTTGCTCGACGGCGATGTCCCGCCCGTCATCGATCTGGAGGGATGCTTTGGCAAGGACCTGGCCGCCGGAACTGACCTTGCCCTCCGCGATGAGCGACGCCGCGTGCGTGCGCGACCGTGCCAGGCCGCGGGCCACCAGTGCCTGGTCGAGGCGGACGGGCATCAGGCGGTGCCTCCTGCGGGAGCATTGGCGGCAGGTGCGCCATCCGTGGGGTCGGTGTTGAGCGCGGCCAGCATTTCGTCGTGAAGACGGTTGTACAGGTCTTCGTGACCGGCAGTTGGCAGCCGGGGTATCTCCTGGAGCCGGTCGACGGCCTGCGCCACGCGTGGATCGGGGATGTCCTGTCCGTCGGCCTGCGGCCACTCAGGAGCAGGCTGGGCTGGCACGTTGTCCGGTTCGGTCAGCTCAGTCATGGAACCATCCTAGTGATCCATCCACACCAGCTTGGGCGCCTGCGGGGCGGATGAGTCCGGGGTCGCAGCCCACCAGGCGGCACATGCTGCCCGCCAGGAATCAATGTCTTCCTTGCTGCCAATGATGCCCACCGCACCGTTGGCCACGCGTGCCGTCGCCTGGCCGCAGACGTAAGTGCCGTCGTCGTGCGTCACATCCGGGTACGGACGGTGCAGCCCGGCGAGGTTTTCGATGATGTAGTCGGGCCGTTCCGCGGACCGCGCCGCGAGGATGCTTTCCCGGGTGTCGACGCCGGTCAGGACGGTGACCGTGGCAAACCCTGCGTTGTTGCCGCCCAGGATGTCCGTGTCCAGCCGATCGCCCACGACCAAGGGCCGCTCGGCCCCGAGGCGCTTGGCGGCGGAGTGGAACAGCGGTGCCTCGGGTTTGCCGGCGACTTTGGGTTTCTGTCCGGTCGCCGCCGCGACGGCGGCCACCAGCGTCCCGTTCCCGGGTGCGATGCCGCGGGCCTGCGGAATGGACATGTCGGTGTTTGTTGCAACCCACAGGGCACCGGCGGACACCACATAGGCGGCTTCCGCCAGGTCCTTCCAACCGATGGACGGGCTGAAGCCTTGCACCACGGCCACCGGTTCCTCGTCCTGGCTGCCAACGGGTACCAAGCCTGCCAGCTCTATTTCCCGGGCCAGTGCGGAACTGCCGGTGATCAGGACCCGTGAGCCGGCTGGGAGAAGCAATGCCAGCAGGTCCGCCGCCGCTTGGGACGAGCTGACCACCTGGTTGTCCTCCGCCGGGGCACCGAGCTCGCGAAGGTGCTCGGCCACCTCCGCCGGTGAGCGCGAGGCGTTGTTCGTTACGTAGCCCAGCCCGATACCCAGCCCGGAGAGCTGCTTCAGCGCGTCGACAGCGCCCGGAATGGCGTGCGGGCCGGCGTAGACCACGCCGTCCAGGTCTGCGAGGAGCGCGTCAAAGCGGGAAACCAGGGAAACGTCACTCATCCGGTGTCAGTCCTCCCGGCGTTCGCCGGTGTGCGGGGTGTCGTCTGCCCCGTCTTCGTGGCCTTCTTCCGAGGCGTCGGTAACAAGCTCGTCCTCTTCCACCGAGTCCGGGTCGGATTCGGCGTCGTCGGAGACGAAGTAGTCGGAGACGAAGTAGTCGGCGTCTTGGTCGTCGAGATTGCTGTCCTGGACCGTCTTGGCCTCGGTGGCGCGCCCGGCCTGGGCGCTCTCCGTTGAAGCGGTTGCGGAGCCCTCGGTTTCGGAGCCCCCTGCGTCCGGGGACGCGGACGCACGGTCCAGCAGCTTACGGCGTTCGGCTTCTTCCCGGGCTTCTTCCTCTTCGTCCCAGCCAAGGTCGATGATTTCGGGTTCTTCATCGACGCCCTGGCCGAGGGCGTTTTCGGCAACGACGGCCTGCCGGCTCCACTTCTCCGACTCTGCTTGGCGGCCAACAGCGGCGAGGGCGTCAGCGTAGGCGCGGAACAGCCGCGGGCTGTAGGAAAATGCGCGGTTGATGTCCAGCTGCTGGATCTCGAGCTCGGCTACAGCGGCATCCAGCTGGCCGAGGTCGGTGCGGGCGCCGGCGGCGACGATAGCCAGTTCCACTTTGCCGGGTGCGTCAAGGTCCTGGGCTTCCTCGGAGCGGGCAACGTCCAGCGCCCTGTCCGGACGTCCCAGGCCGCGTTCGCAGTCGGCCATGACAGGGAGGTGTACGTTGGAGCCGCTGATCCGGCGGAACGTGCGGAATTCGCGGAGCGCCTCGCCGTAATGCCCGGCTGCGTAGGCGGTCAGGCCCACCGCTTCACGGACGGCCGCAAGCCGTCCACCACGCCGGCTCGCGGCGAGGGCATGCTGGAACGCCAGCTCAGGTTCGTCATCGATCAACCGGCCGGCCATCACCAGGTGGCGGGCCACCCACTCAGCGCTCTTGGGCTCGAGGGTCTTGATCTGGTGGTGGGTGGCGCGGTCCAGTTCCTTGCCCGTGACGTCCTCATCGATTTCGGGCGAACGTTCGCGGTCCGGCCGGTTGGCGCTGCGGAGATCGGCTGCGTTCGGCACACGGACGGGCCGCTCCTCCTGGCGGTCACGGCCGTAGCCGCGGGGACCTGAGCCGCCCCGCCCGGAGTCTGCACGGGAATCTCCACGATCGAAACTGCGGGGCGCGCGGTCCTGGCGGTCCCCGAACGGCTTGCGGTTCTCGCCGCCACTGAATCCGCGGCGGTCACCCTCGCCATCGCGACGGGAACGGTCACCAAACGGCTTACGGTCACGGTCACCAAAGGGTTTCCGGTCACGGTCACCACCGCCGCTAAACCCGCGGCGGTCACCCTCACCATCCCGACGCGGACGATCACCAAACGGCTTACGATCACGATCACCAAAGGGTTTCCGATCACGGTCGCCACCGCCGCTAAACCCGCGGCGGTCACCCTCACCATCCCGACGCGGACGATCACCAAACGGTTTCCGGTCACGGTCACCAAAGGGTTTCCGATCACGGTCGCCAACGGGTTTCCGATCACGGTCACCAAAGGGTTTCCGATCACGGTCACCGCCGCCACTGAATCCACGGCGGTCACCCTCACCATCCCGACGCGGGCGCTCACCGAACGGTTTCCGGTCACGGTCACCGCCGCCACTGAATCCACGGCGGTCACCCTCACCGTCACGGCGCGGACGATCACCAAACGGCTTACGATCACGGTCACCACCGCCTGCTGATCCGCCACGGGGGTCACGATCCGACCTGGAGCGGAACCCGCGAGGGTCCCCGCCGGAATTGTTGTTGCCCCGGAAGGCCCCCCGATCATTGCCGCGGTTGCCACCGTTGTGCTCGGCCATTTGGATTCCTCCTGTTATGAGCCGACCACTGGCGCAACTGCAGCCGCTCGTTTCGTTTCCTACGCAACCCGAAATCAAGCGCTTCGAAGTCCGTGTATCTTCTTCAATTCTAGTGGAGACGCAAATTCCCGCGGGACAGCGGGACCCCTGGCGGCCGAATCGTGGCAATCTTCACAACTGGGTCCGGGGACAATCCCGCTCTACCCATTCGCCTGGGCCGGCCCCCACGCCCGCTCACATCCTGCGGCTTCTCCCCCAACGCCCGCTCAGTTGTTGCGGGGCTACCCGCGAGGGGTGAGCGGGGGTTGGTGGGTGGCGTGTCGGGTGTGAGCGGGGGTTGCCTGAGGACGCGCAAGATGTGAGCGGGGGTTGGTGGTTGGCGTGTCGGGTGTGAGCGGGGGTTGCCTGAGGACCGGCAAGATGTGAGCGGGGGTTGTGGTGGTGTTAAGTGTGGGAGGCCCCAACCATGTTGGTTGGGGCCTCGACCAGTGGTGTGTGTCCGGCGGTGTCCTACTCTCCCACACCCTCCCGGGTGCAGTACCATCGGCGCTGTGGGTCTTAGCTTCCGGGTTCGGAATGGGACCGGGCGTTTCCCCCACGCTATGACCGCCGTAACCTTGTTACCCGTCCCAACCCTGTGGGGGTTGGTGGGAAGTTTGTGGTTACAACATCTACCATCCCTTTTTGTTGGGGTGGTTGTGGTGTTGCTGTATTCAGTTGTTGGTTCCGTGCCGTATCAAACCCCGGGTGTTGGGGGTTGTTGGTTGGGAACCACATAGTGGACGCAAGCAGAATTTGTATGTATCTGTGTGGTGTAAGTTGTTGGCCTATTAGTACCGGTCAGCTTCACGAGTCGTTAGTCCTCGCTTCCACATCCGGCCTATCAACCCAGTGGTCTGGCTGGGGGCCTCTCACACATAAATGTGTATGGAAATCTCATCTTGAAGCGAGCTTCCCGCTTAGATGCTTTCAGCGGTTATCCCATCCGAACGTAGCTAATCAGCGGTGCACTTGGCAGTACAACTGACACACCAGAGGTTCGTCCGTCCCGGTCCTCTCGTACTAAGGACAGCCCTTCTCAAATTTCCTGCGCGCGCAGCGGATAGGGACCGAACTGTCTCACGACGTTCTAAACCCAGCTCGCGTACCGCTTTAATGGGCGAACAGCCCAACCCTTGGGACCTACTCCAGCCCCAGGATGCGACGAGCCGACATCGAGGTGCCAAACCATGCCGTCGATATGGACTCTTGGGCAAGATCAGCCTGTTATCCCCGAGGTACCTTTTATCCGTTGAGCGACGGCCATTCCACAATGTACCGCCGGATCACTAGTCCCGACTTTCGTCCCTGCTCGAGATGTCTCTCTCACAGTCAAGCTCCCTTGTGCACTTACACTCGACACCTGATTGCCAACCAGGCTGAGGGAACCTTTGGGCGCCTCCGTTACTTTTTAGGAGGCAACCGCCCCAGTTAAACTACCCATCAGGCACTGTCCCTGACCCGGATTACGGGCCGAAGTTAGATGTCCAAAGTGACCAGAGTGGTATTTCAACGATGACTCCACCCGAACTGGCGTCCGGGCTTCAACGTCTCCCACCTATCCTACACAAGCCACTCCGAACACCAATACCAAACTATAGTAAAGGTCTCGGGGTCTTTCCGTCCTGCTGCGCGTAACGAGCATCTTTACTCGTACTGCAATTTCGCCGAGTTTATGGTTGAGACAGCGGGGAAGTCGTTACTCCATTCGTGCAGGTCGGAACTTACCCGACAAGGAATTTCGCTACCTTAGGATGGTTATAGTTACCACCGCCGTTTACTGGGGCTTAAATTCTCAGCTTCGCCGTGAGGCTAACCGGTCCTCTTAACCTTCCAGCACCGGGCAGGAGTCAGTCCGTATACATCGTCTTGCGACTTCGCACGGACCTGTGTTTTTAGTAAACAGTCGCTTCCCCCTGGTCTCTGCGGCCCCGATCCCCTCCACACCGCGAAGGTGTATCAAGGTTGGGGCCCCCCTTCTCCCGAAGTTACGGGGGCATTTTGCCGAGTTCCTTAACCATAATTCTCTCGATCGCCTTAGTATTCTCTACCTGATCACCTGTGTCGGTTTGGGGTACGGGCGGCTAAAACCTCGCGTCGATGCTTTTCTCGGCAGCATAGGATCACCAAATCCCCCCAAACGGGGGTCCCATCAGATCTCAGGCACCATGAGTGGCGGATTTGCCTACCACTCGCCCTACATCCTTAGACCGGGACAACCATCGCCCGGCTCGGCTACCTTCCTGCGTCACACCTGTTAATACGCTTGCCTCCCAGGATCAGGTCCCGCGCTCCACCAAAACCCTTCACCCACAAGGGGTGTCAGGCAGGTCTCGGGCGGTTAGTATCCCCTGTTCAACATGGACGGTTTTTCGCCGGTACGGGAATATCAACCCGTTGTCCATCGACTACGCCTGTCGGCCTCGCCTTAGGTCCCGACTTACCCAGGGCAGATTAGCTTGACCCTGGAACCCTTGATCATTCGGCGGACGGGTTTCTCACCCGTCTTTCGCTACTCATGCCTGCATTCTCACTCGTGTAGGCTCCACCGCTGGTTTACACCGCGACTTCACCGCCCACACGACGCTCCCCTACCCATCCAAACACCTGAACCACGAAGGCTTAGCCAATGCTTGAATGCCACAACTTCGGCGGTGTACTTGAGCCCCGCTACATTGTCGGCGCGGAATCACTTGACCAGTGAGCTATTACGCACTCTTTAAGGGTGGCTGCTTCTAAGCCAACCTCCTGGTTGTCTGGGCAACTCCACATCCTTTCCCACTTAGCACACGCTTAGGGGCCTTAGTTGGTGGTCTGGGCTGTTTCCCTCTCGACTATGAAGCTTATCCCCCACAGTCTCACTGCTGCGCTCTCACTTACCGGCATTCGGAGTTTGGCTGACGTCAGTAACCTTGTAGGGCCCATTAGCCATCCAGTAGCTCTACCTCCAGCAAGAAACACGCAACGCTGCACCTAAATGCATTTCGGGGAGAACCAGCTATCACGAAGTTTGATTGGCCTTTCACCCCTACCCACAGCTCATCCCCTCCATTTTCAACTGAAGTGGGTTCGGTCCTCCACGACGTCTTACCGTCGCTTCAACCTGGCCATGGGTAGATCACTTCGCTTCGGGTCTAGATCACGCCACTGCAACGCCCTATTCAGACTCGCTTTCGCTACGGCTGCCCCACACGGGTTAACCTCGCGACGTAACACTAACTCGCAGGCTCATTCTTCAAAAGGCACGCCGTCACAACTACAAGGCTGCTCCGACGGATTGTAAGCACACGGTTTCAGGTACTGTTTCACTCCCCTCCCGGGTACTTTTCACCTTTCCCTCACGGTACTGGTCCGCTATCGGTCATTAGGGAGTATTTAGGCTTATCAGGTGGTCCTGACAGATTCGCACGGGATTTCTCGGGCCCCGTACTACTTGGGATACTCTCACAGGCGGCACAAACACATTACGGTTACGGGACTAACACCCTCTCTGGCCGGCCTTTCAAAACCGTTCACCTATGCGCGCACATCACACCCCACCAGCCCGGCAGAACTGGTATGGAAAGTCCCACAACCCCGACCATGCAACGCCCGCCGGCTATCACACATGGAACGGTTTAGCCTGATCCGCGTTCGCTCGCCACTACTAACGGAATCACTATTGTTTTCTCTTCCTGCGGGTACTGAGATGTTTCACTTCCCCGCGTTCCCCCACGCACCCTATGTGTTCAGGTACGGGTCACCAAGTCACTCGCGCGCTCAGCGGGGTTTCCCCATTCGGACACCCTGGGATCACAGTCCGGTTATCGACTCCCCCAGGCTTATCGCAGATTCCTACGTCCTTCTTCGGCTCCTAATGCCAAGGCATCCACCGTGTGCTCTTAAAAACTTGACCACAAAGATCAAAAAAATTTCTCGAGAGAACCACAGAAACCAACCACACCCCAACACCCACGAAGGGCATCAACAGCGCAGCCAGATCCAGGTTCATATTCTTGGAAATTGCTTCTTATACAAGATGCTCGCGTCCACTATGTAGTTCTCAAACAACAACCCCAAACCACACACCCCACACACCACGCCCACAACAGCAGACGCACCCATGCATGATCGATGCAGCCAGGAAACCAGAAACACACAAACCCACAACCCCGCCAGCCCTCCCCCGAAAGGGACAACCAACAGACCATGGCCCTGTTGCCTCAGGACCCAACAGTGTGCCAAACACTAAACCGCGCCATCACCCACCCACCGTTCCAGAACCATCACTGGCTCGTACTAAGACAAGCAAAAAACACCACGACCGCTATTTGCTGATATTCCACCCTTGAGCACCCGCCACGAAACACTCGTCCGTGAAACGGGCCTTTACTCCTGACAACACCACCACCCCGCATACACGGGACAGCAACTGCTGTAGGTGCTCCTTAGAAAGGAGGTGATCCAGCCGCACCTTCCGGTACGGCTACCTTGTTACGACTTAGTCCCAATCGCCAGTCCCACCTTCGACAGCTCCCTCCCACAAGGGGTTAGGCCACCGGCTTCGGGTGTTACCAACTTTCGTGACTTGACGGGCGGTGTGTACAAGGCCCGGGAACGTATTCACCGCAGCGTTGCTGATCTGCGATTACTAGCGACTCCGACTTCATGGGGTCGAGTTGCAGACCCCAATCCGAACTGAGACCGGCTTTTTGGGATTAGCTCCACCTCACAGTATCGCAACCCTTTGTACCGGCCATTGTAGCATGCGTGAAGCCCAAGACATAAGGGGCATGATGATTTGACGTCGTCCCCACCTTCCTCCGAGTTGACCCCGGCAGTCTCCTATGAGTCCCCACCATCACGTGCTGGCAACATAGAACGAGGGTTGCGCTCGTTGCGGGACTTAACCCAACATCTCACGACACGAGCTGACGACAACCATGCACCACCTGTAAACCAGCCCCAAAGGGGAAACCACATTTCTGCGGCGATCCGGTTCATGTCAAGCCTTGGTAAGGTTCTTCGCGTTGCATCGAATTAATCCGCATGCTCCGCCGCTTGTGCGGGCCCCCGTCAATTCCTTTGAGTTTTAGCCTTGCGGCCGTACTCCCCAGGCGGGGCACTTAATGCGTTAGCTACGGCGCGGAAAACGTGGAATGTCCCCCACACCTAGTGCCCAACGTTTACGGCATGGACTACCAGGGTATCTAATCCTGTTCGCTCCCCATGCTTTCGCTCCTCAGCGTCAGTTAATGCCCAGAGACCTGCCTTCGCCATCGGTGTTCCTCCTGATATCTGCGCATTTCACCGCTACACCAGGAATTCCAGTCTCCCCTACATCACTCTAGTCTGCCCGTACCCACCGCAGATCCGGAGTTGAGCCCCGGACTTTCACGGCAGACGCGACAAACCGCCTACGAGCTCTTTACGCCCAATAATTCCGGATAACGCTTGCGCCCTACGTATTACCGCGGCTGCTGGCACGTAGTTAGCCGGCGCTTCTTCTGCAGGTACCGTCACTTTCGCTTCTTCCCTACTGAAAGAGGTTTACAACCCGAAGGCCGTCATCCCTCACGCGGCGTCGCTGCATCAGGCTTCCGCCCATTGTGCAATATTCCCCACTGCTGCCTCCCGTAGGAGTCTGGGCCGTGTCTCAGTCCCAGTGTGGCCGGTCACCCTCTCAGGCCGGCTACCCGTCGTCGCCTTGGTAGGCCATTACCCCACCAACAAGCTGATAGGCCGCGAGTCCATCCAAAACCACAAAAGCTTTCCACCAACCACCATGCGATGGAAGGTCATATCCGGTATTAGACCCAGTTTCCCAGGCTTATCCCAGAGTCAAGGGCAGGTTACTCACGTGTTACTCACCCGTTCGCCACTAATCCCCCCAGCAAGCTAGGGATCATCGTTCGACTTGCATGTGTTAAGCACGCCGCCAGCGTTCATCCTGAGCCAGGATCAAACTCTCCGTTGAAGAAAAACAGACACAACCAAGCAGGTGGAAATAACACCACACCCGGCTGCACAAAATTTGAAACCAGCTGTAAAAACCATGCCACCACGGGGTGGCAGCACAGCCAAAACAACCAATCAAAAAACAATTGGTATCAACAAACTTGGCACACTATTGAGTTCTCAAACAACAGACACATTCGAATATTCCCGGATGAAATTCACTAATTGAATTCGTATTCCGTATTTCTTCGCTGCGATGTTTCCATCATATTTCATTCATATTCACTTTCGCAAATCCGGTTATTTTCCCGGAATTCACTCGTTGAAATGAATCCGCCCAGCAGAATAAGAAGCAATTTCTCCAGTTCCACGCGGTGCGCGGCAAGAATTGCTTCTCATCAGTTGGGGGTTTGTCACCACTCAGCGGCGGCGACTCAAAAAACAATACACGCCCCCCGGCGGCCTTGCAAATCGGCCGCCGAGAGGCGTGCATCAAGCATCCGAAGGTGCTAGGGAACCAGCACCTCAACCGTGGCCAGGTTCTTCTTGCCCCTGCGCAGGAGCAAATACTGGCCATGCAGGAGTTCAGACTCGGAAATCACGGCCTCAGGATCCGAGACTTTCTCGTTGTTGACGTAGGCGCCGCCCTCCCCCACGGTTCTCCGGGCAGCCGATTTGCTTTCGGAAAGTCCGGACGCCACCAGGAGGTCGACAATTCCCATCCCGTCAACCTGCACCGTGGTGGTGGGAAGTTCGGAGGTTGCCGCCTGCAGGGTTGCCTTGTCCAGAGCGGCCAGGTCGCCGTTGCCAAAGAGCGCCGCCGAGGCGGCAATGACCTTCTCGGTGGCGTCGACGCCATGCACCAGTGAGGTGACCTCGAAAGCCAACTTCCGCTGGCCTTCCCTGGCAAAGGGACGCTCCGCCACCGAAACTGCGATCTCTTCGATCTCGGCCCGGGTCAGGAAGGTGAAGACCTTGAGCCGGTCCAGGACGTCGGCATCGGACGTGTTGAGCCAGAACTGGTAGAACGCATACGGGCTGCACATGCCGGCGTCGAGCCAAATGGCGTTGCCCTCGCTCTTGCCGAACTTGGTTCCATCGGAGTTGGTGATCAAGGGGGTACCGAGGGCGTGTACGCTCTTGCCCTCCACCTTGCGGATCAGCTCCGTACCGCTGGTGAGGTTGCCCCACTGGTCGGAGCCGCCGGTCTGCAGTACGCAGCCGTAGTCGCGGTAGAGCTGGAGGTAGTCCATGCCCTGCAGGATCTGGTAGCTGAATTCGGTGTAGCTGATGCCTTCATCGGAGTTCAGCCGGGAGGCCACAGCGTCCTTGCGCAGCATGGTGCCCACCCGGAAGTGCTTGCCCACTTCACGCAGGAAGTCGATGGCGCTCAGCGGCGCCGTCCAGTCCAGGTTGTTCACGATCCGTGCAGCATTGTCCCCATCGAAGCTGAGGAAGCGGCTGACTTGGGCCTGAAGGTAGCCGACCCACTCCGCAACAGTGTCCTTGGTGTTCAAGGTGCGCTCCGCCGTCGGACGGGGATCGCCGATCATGCCGGTGGAGCCGCCAACCAGCCCCAGCGGTTTATGCCCGGCCAGCTGGAGCCGCCGCATGACCAGCAGCTGGACCAGGTTGCCCAGGTGCAGGCTCGGTGCGGTGGGGTCGAAGCCGCAATAGTAAGTGACCGGCCCATTGGCGAGGAGCTTCTCCAGCTCAGCTTCGTCGGTGGAGACATGGACCAGCCCACGCCACTTCAGTTCCTGCCAAATGTTGGCGAAAGTGGGGTCGTTGCGCTGCGGTTCGAGATTGTTCAGTTCTGGCACGCTTCCTAAGTTAGCAGTAACGCCGAGACCCCGGTCAGCCGGCTATTCCGGCCGGTACCGGTTCTGCGGCAATCAACCGAAGCCGCTGCGTGGCTCGGGTCATGGCGACGTAGAGATCCCCACCTTGCCGTGCTCGTGGTTGAGCATGACGGAAGGTTCCAGCACCACCACACCGTCGAACTCCAGTCCCTTCGCCTCACGCGGGCTGATCACTACGATGTCCTGTTCGTAGCTTCCCGCGCCCGTACCGATCCGCCGGCCATAGGCCGCACGCAGGGCTGAAGTTGCCTGGGGCAGGAGGTCACCGTCGGCGATGACGGCGAGCAGGCCGCCGTCGAGCGCTCCCAACTCCTCCGGGAGGACCTCGAGGAGCCGGTCCACCACGCCGCCGGCAGCAACCTCATCGATGATGGGTGACCAGCGTCCTTCACGCACGGCCTTGGGTGCGGACACCACAAGGCCGGCGGCGTTGGCCATCCTGACCGCGGCCTCGGCGATCTGGGACGGCGTACGGTAATTGACCGTCAGCTCTTCGAGCTGCCACCGGTCACCGAACATCGGGGCGAGTGCGCCCTGCCAGGAGTTGGCACCGGCCACGGAACTGGTCTGGGCGATGTCCCCCACGATGGTGAAGGACTTCAGCGGGCAGCGCCGGACCAGCAGCCGCCACTGCATGGGCGAGAGTTCCTGCGCCTCGTCCACCACGATGTGCCCGAATGCCCAGGTCCGGTCACTCGTGGCACGCTCGGCGGCGGTCTGCCGGGCGCCCTGTTCCTGGTTCTGTTCAGCAAGCTCCTCAGCGGACATCAGCGGGTCCACGCCGGCGGCCTGCATGTTGACCAGGGTCTGTTTTGCGTTGGCAAGGTCCCGGGCCCGGTCGTGCTCCTGCTGGGCCAGCCCCCGCCCGGCGGCCGGGTCCAGCTCGCCCAGCAGCTCGGCGGCCTCATCCAGCAGCGGCACGTCCGGCTCGGTCCACGGAGCGTCGGCCGGCCGCAGCAGCAACGCACGCTCCTCCGGCGTCATGTTGGGGGTGCAGAATTCCAGGATTTCCGGCTTGCTGAAGAGGTCCGAGATCAGCTTCTCCGGTGTCATGGGCATCCAGCACAGGTTCAGCGCGATCCGCACGTCACGGGCAGTTCGCACATCCTCGGCGAGGTACGACCGGTCCGCGTTGTTCCCGATGCTCCCGGCCTCAACGAGTTCGGTCATCTGCTCGGTCAGCTCGCGCAGCAGGATCTTGACGAACGTCACGCGTGCCTCGTTGTATGGCTTCCCGGTGGCGCGTGCACGTTCCCGGGCACGGCGGACCTGCCGGGGCGTCAAGGTCAGCTTGCGGCCGTCCACCTCGAGGATCCGGTTCCGGGCGGGGACGCGCATCCGGTTGGACACGGCGTTGGCCACGATGGCAGCCATGTCCAGGCGCCCCTTGATGGCCGCCACGTCAGCGTTGGTTTCCGGTACGGCGTGGATGCCGGGCATCAGGCGGCCAACGCTGGCCATGACAACCCCGGTCTCGCCGAGTGAGGGCAGCACCCGTTCGATGTATTTCATGAACGACGACGACGGCCCCACCAGCAGGACGCCGGCGCTTTTGAGCCGGTCACGATGGGTGTAGAGCAGGTACGCGGCGCGGTGCAGCGCCACGGCGGTCTTGCCCGTGCCTGGGCCGCCCTGGACCACCACGGCACCGGAGATCGAGGACCGGATGATGCGGTCCTGCTCGGACTGGATGGTGCTGACGATATCCGACATGCGGCCGGTCCGCTTGGAGTTCAGGGCAGCGAGCAGTGCCCCTTCGCCCTGGAGCGATTCGGCGTCCGTCAGCATGCCTGCGTCCAGGACGTCGTCCTCGATGGCTTTAACGTCGCGGCCCTGCAGGATCAGGTGCCGGCGGCGCCGCACACCCTGCCGGTCGAAGGCGGTGGCCTGGTAGAAATGGCCGGCTTCGGGTGCCCGCCAGTCCACCATCAACCGCTGCAGGTCCTCGGTGGTCAGTCCGATGCGCCCGATGTACTGGGCCTCGCCGGAATCCAGGTCCAGCCGGCCGAAAACCAGCCGGTCATCCACGGCGTCCAGCTGGGCCAGGCGGTCCTCATACAGTGCGGCGAAAGCATCACGTTCGGAGACGTTTTGCATGGTGCCCACGGCTCCGGCACGGCGGACCTGCGCCAGTTGGCGGCGCTTTTCCTCACGGAGCTCCTCCAGCCGGGCATACAGGCCGGCAACATAGTCCCGTTCGTGGGCCAATTCGGCGTCGAGCATCAACGTTCCCCTATCGCGAAAGACAGACCGTCCATTCTACAACCATTTCGATTAACGCAGGCGAAACGTGCCGGTCCCGGGCGGCCCACCGACTGCCGGCCTCCGGGTCCGCGGTTTGGCTGCCTTGTATTTGGAAACCGTGGGGTCGCCGGTGAGCCAAAACCGCCAGGCGTAGCGGTCCGATCCCCCGGCCCCGGCCACGCCCACGCGCGGACCGGAGCTGACGGGACCGGCCGGACCGGAGGGAAGCTCCAGCCCGAACGGCGGTGCCAGCGCATCCCGGCCGCTGTCCGCCGTCGTCATGCCCAGCGCCTTGGCCAGGCGGGCCGGGCCGCTGGCAAGGTCGGCGGGGGTTTTCGACCTCGGACGCCGGCGTTGCGCCAGGTCCAGCCCGCCGACGATTTCCCCGGCCCGCAGCAGCAGGGCGGAAGCCACCCCGTCGGGTCCGCACACGATGTTGGTGCAGTGATGCATGCCGTAGGTGAAGTAGACGTAGAGGTGCCCGGCGGGACCGAACATCGGCGCGTTGCGGGGCGTCGGGCCACGGTAGGTGTGCGAGCCGGGATCTGGATGCAGGGAGTCCTCCGGCCCAAGGTAGGCCTCCACCTCGGTCAGCCGCACGGACACGGTGCCGTCCCGGGACTCGCGGGTCAGCACGGCGCCAAGCAGCAGCGGCGCGAGTTCACGGGCGTCCCCGGACAGGAAATCCCGGAGCGGGCCGGTGGTTGAAGGGCTCTCATCCATTGCTCGACTGTACCCAGAAAGTAGCGGTTCCCACGGGAAGCAACGGGCATCCGGCGCCAACCACGGCCATGTCCGATTTCCGCTAGTAGCAGTGGTGCGGGGCTGGCAGGATGGAGGAATGGACTTCTGGCAGCGCTACCGGGCAATCGATGCCCGCGACCCCCGGTTCGACGGCCAGTTCTTCACAGCCGTCCGCACCACCGGGATCTACTGCCGGCCCTCGTGCCCGGCCCGGACGCCAAAGGCCTCGAATGTGACGTTCTACGAGACGTCCGCGGCCGCGCACGAGGCAGGGTACCGGGCCTGCAAGCGCTGCCTGCCGGAGGCTGTCCCGGGGACACCCGCCTGGAATGTGCGCCAGGACGTTGCCGGCCGGGCGATGCGCCTGATCAACGACGGCGTCATCAACCGGGACGGCGTGGCTGGTCTTGCTGCCCGGCTGGGCTACTCCGCCCGGCAACTCAACCGCATCCTCGGCCAGGAACTGGGTGCCGGACCTTTGTCGTTGGCCCGGGCGGCGAGGGCACAGACGGCGCGCACCCTATTGGTGTCCACGTCCATGAAGTTTGCGGATGTGGCCTTCGCTGCCGGTTTCAGCAGCATCCGGCAGTTCAACGACACCATTGCCGAAGTCTTCGACCTGACCCCCACGGCACTGCGGCGGACCACCCGGCATCCGGCAGCCGCCGGGGGCGCCACCGTCTTGACGCTGAGCCTGCCCTACCGGGCGCCCTTTGATACCGGTATTTTCTCGTTCCTGGCCGTGCGTGCCATTCCGGGAATCGAGGAGGGCACGCCCACCTCCTATGCCCGGACCCTTCGCCTCCCGCACGGCGACGCCCGGTTCCGGGTGGAGTACGACGACGCCGCGCGGGGGCGGCCGCTGACCCTCACCGTCGGCGCGGTGGACCTGCGGGACCTTCCGGCGCTGCTGAGCCGCGTGAGGCGGCTGTTCGACCTGGACGCGGACCCGGAAGCGATTGACGGCACCCTTGCTGCGGACCCCCGGCTGGCGGACTCCGTTTACGCTGCCCCCGGGATGAGGCTGCCCGGGGCGCTGGACCCGCAGGAACTGTTGGTGCGCGCCATGGTGGGGCAGCAGATCACGGTGGCGGCCGCCCGGACCGCACTCACGCAACTCGCCGCCGCCGGCAGCCCCGCCAGTGCCCCCGGCGGCGGCCTGGAACGCCTGTTTCCGACGCCGGCCCAGGTCGCCGCAGCGGGGCATTTGCTGCGCGGTCCCCGGCGAAGGATCGAATCGCTGCTCAACGCGGCGGATGCGATGGCCGGCGGGCGGCTCGAGTTCGGGTACGGCGACGATGTGCCAGGCCTCACCGCGGCCCTGCTTCCCCTGCCGGGGGTGGGACCATGGACGGTGGGATACGTGGCAATGCGCGTCCTGGGCGCCCCGGACATCTTCCTCGCCAACGACGCCGCCGTCCGGAACGGCATCCGCGCCCTCGACACCGGAGGCCACACCCTCACACCGGACTTCAGGGAAACCAGCCCTTGGCGTTCCTACGCCACCATGCACTTGTGGCGCGCCGCGGCACGGCCCGCCATTCCATCCTCCACCCCCGCGAAAGGGATGCCATGAAAGACCAACTGCTGCAACTGTCCACCCCGGACGGTCCGTTTACCATCCTCGCCAGGGACGGCATGGTCCTGGCCTCGGGATGGACGGCCGGCCTGCCGGAGTTGATCGGGCAGGTCCACCCCGCGCTGCGCCCCGGGGACGTGGAGGAGGTGGCCGGCCTGGCGGGTATCTCGTCCGCCGTCGAGGCCTTCTACGACGGCGACCCGGCGCCCGCCATGGCAGTCCCGGTCCTGCAGCGGTCCGGGCCGTTCCGCGCGCACGCCTGGGATGTGCTGCGGGAGGTCAAACCGGGTTTCCCGGTGACGTACAGCGAGTACGCGGCCCTGGCAGGGAACCCCAAGGCGGTGCGGGCGGCGGCCAGTGCGTGCGCCTTCAACGCGGCGGCGCTTTTTGTCCCATGCCACCGGGTGATCCGGACTGACGGCTCTTTGGGCGGGTTCCGCTGGGGCCTGCGTATCAAGGAGAGCCTGCTGGCCCGCGAGGCCGCGTAGGGCTACTTGGGGTCCGGCATCGCCGATGGCCAGGGCAGCAGCTCCGGGAGGTCCGTGCCGTCGCCGGCGGCGGTGGCCCGCAGGCTGTCCAGCGATGGCTGCCTGCCTGCGAGCCATGCGGCGATGTCAGTGACCATGCCGCTGACGACGACGGTGCTGCCGCTGGCGCCGAGGCCCAGCGGCGGCAGGGCCACGGGCTGCAGGACCAGCCGGGTTCCCGTGGGAACCCGGGCGGCCAGGAAGTCGAAGAGGTGCGAGCAGAAAGCCCCGTTCCAGGTTTCGGGGCCCGTGCCGGCGTCCAGGTCCGAGGTGTGGATGACTAGTTCGCGCCACAGCGCCAGCCCGGCGTCGTAGATGACTCCGTCGCGGAAGGTGATGGGCGTCTGCCACTCAGGACCGGTCAGAGCATCAAAGGCGGCCAGCGCCCGGTTGAGGGCGGCAGTGACGTCGGCGCGATGCTGGCCGAGGCTGTGCCCCGCCGCCAGATCGATGGCACGGTTGCGTCCCTCCACGCCGCCGTCGTAGAGCGCCACCTTTTCGCCGCGGCGGCCGTGCTCCACCTGCCGTGCGAGGGCGTCGCAGATGCCGGCGATGTGGGCCAGCAGGTGGCCGCGGCTCCAGCCGGGAAGCTTTGACGGCGCCTTTTCGCCGCCGTCGGGAAGGCGGTCCCGGGCGGCGGCAAGCGCGTCGGCCGCCTTGTGCAGTTCGGCCTGGAGCGCCGCAGGGGAAGGTGAGGTCATGCGGCCAGCCTAGCGGAGCGCCCGGCGCGCCGGCGGCTATTCCAGCGGCGTTCCGTCCGGGCCAACGCGGTGCCGGACGTGCCGCCCGTCGGCGGCTGCCTGCCAGAACTCAATCTCGCGAGGCTGGAGTGCGTAGAGCTGCCAATTCGGGTTGTCGGTGCCGTCTGCGCGGGGCCGTTCGTGCCAGTCGAGGCTGGAGGCTTCGGCGGAGAGCCCGGTCACCGTCCCGGCGAGCCGGACCTGCCGGCCGAGGCGTGGCCAGTAAAAGTTCATCGCGGCCCTGGGCTCCGCCGTGAGTTCCCTGCCCTTGCGGGAGGTGCGGGACGTGGCGAAGTGCCAGCCGTCGTCGTCAATGTTCTTCAGGATCAGCATCCGGGAAGACGGCTGCGGGCCACCGCCGGACGCGGCATCCACCGTGGCGAGGCTGAACGCGTGCGGCTGCTGCTCCCCCGCATCCAAGGCCTCGTCCAGCCATTGTTTGAAGAGCAACGCCGGATCCTGTGGGGCACTGCCTGGATCGAATGCGGGCAGGTCGGCCGGGAAATCAGGCAGCGTGCGAAGGAACTTCCGGAACGTTTCGCTCATGGACCCAGCCTAGCCACAAGCGGGTTGCGGCAAGCCCAACCACCCCGTTACCTTTTTCGTAGCCCGTTCCTGTTGCAGGATGAGGGTGTGCTGGCCTGCCGGCCCCGGCATGATTGCCGCCCCCAGTCGTCAATGATCCGGGGGGTGTTGTCACCGGGGTCCGGTAGGTGCCGGAGAGACCGCTAATAGAGGCAGGACAGTTTGGGATCGTCGTGCGTAACGTGGATGCCGGGCTCTGACACCGAGGACAGCCCAGCACAGGTATCAGCTGCTGCGACTGGGAGGTACAGGTGATCGGAAACCACGAAAGCATTGATGTCTTCATCGGCTTGGACGTCGGCAAGGGCGAGCACCACGCCGTTGCCGTGGACCGGGCCGGGAAGAAGCTCTTCGACAAGGCTTTACCCAACGACGAGCTCAGGCTGCGCGAAATACTGGCGTCGCTGGACAACCACGGCAGGATCCTGCTCGTGGTTGACCAGCCCGCGACGATCGGTGCGTTGCCGGTCGCGGTCGCCCAGGCCGCCGGTGTCACCGTCGGATACCTTCCCGGGCTGGCGATGCGCCGGATCGCGGACCTGCACCCCGGCGAAGCGAAAACCGACGCAAGGGACGCGTTCATCATCGCCGCAGCGGCCCGGACCATGCCCCACACACTGCGATCCATCCAGATCGCCGACGAACAACTCGCCGAACTGACCATGCTCTGCGGCTTCGACGACGACCTGGCCAAACAGGCCACCGCGACATCGAACCGGATCCGAGGCCTCCTGACCCAGATCCATCCGGCACTGGAGCGTGTCCTCGGCCCGCGCCTGGACCACCCTGCCGTGTTGGATCTGCTGCGGACCTGGCCGACCCCCGAAGCCCTCCGCCATGCCGGCCGGCGCAGGATCGGGAACCGGCTCAAGAAGCTCGCACCCAGGATGGGTGAACGTCTTGCCGGCGAGATCATCGAGGCCCTGGACCAGCAAACGGTGACAGTGGTCGGAACGAACGCTGCGACCATCGTGCTGCCCCAACTGGCGCGGATGCTCGCCGATATCCGCGAATCGCGGGACACCGTTTTCGCCCAGGTTGAAGCCCTCGTGGAGGCCCACCCTCTTCACCCGGTCCTGACGTCGCTCCCGGCGGTCGGCGTCAGGACCGCAGCACGGATCCTCACCGAGATCGTCGGGAAGGACTTCGCCTCCGCAGGGCACCTGGCTTCCTACGCAGGCCTGGCCCCGGTGACCTGGCGATCAGGGTCTTCCATCCGCGGTGACCACCCATCCCGGAAGGGAAACAAGATTCTCAAAAGAGCCCTGTTCCTCTCCGCCTTCGCGGCCTTGAAGGATCCGCTGTCGAGGGCCTACTACGACCGGAAACGAGCAGAAGGCAAACGCCACAATCAGGCTCTCATCGCCCTCGCCCGCCGCCGCTGCGACACCCTCTACGCCATGCTCAGGGACAGCACCTTCTACGAACCCCGGCAACCCTCAGCCGCTTGACGAAAACCATAGAGGCACCCCCCACACCCCCAACGCCCGCTCACTTCCTGCCCTTAAACCCCAACGCCCGCTCACTTCCGTAAAGAAAGTGAGCGGGCGTTGCCTCAAAACCGGCAGGAAGTGAGCGGGCGTTTCAGCCGGCGTACGCCCGGACGTCCGCGAGTTCGCCTTCCAGGGCGACAAGCTGGCGTTCGACGGCGGCCGGTGCCGTACCGCCCTGGGAGTTGCGGCTGTTCAGCGATCCCTCAGTGGAGAGCACCGTGCGGACCTCCGGGGTGAGGTGCTCCGATATGGCGGCGTACTCCTCATCCGTCAGGTCCCACAGCTCAACGCCGCGGGACTCGGCCTGCTTGACCGCGGCACCGGAGAGCTCGTGCGCCTCCCGGAACGGCACGCCCTGGCGGACCAGCCATTCGGCGATGTCCGTGGCCAGCGCAAAGCCCTGGGGCGCCAAGGATTCCATCCGTTCAGTGTTGAACGTGAGGGTGGCGATCATGCCGGAGACGGCCGGGAGCAGCAGCTCCAGGGTGTCGGCGGCGTCGAATACCGGTTCCTTGTCCTCCTGCAGGTCGCGGTTGTACGCGAGCGGCAGGCCCTTGAGCGTAGCCAGCAGCCCGGTCAGGTTGCCGATCAGGCGTCCTGCCTTGCCGCGGGCAAGCTCTGCCACGTCCGGGTTCTTCTTCTGCGGCATGATCGAGGACCCCGTGGAGTACGAATCATGCAGCGTAACGAAGGAGAACTCCTTGGTGGCCCAGAAGATGACTTCCTCGGAGATCCGGGACAGGTCCACGCCGATCATCGAGCAAACCCAGGCGAACTCGGCGAAGACATCGCGGGACGCGGTGCCGTCGATGGAGTTGTGCGTGGCGGAGTAGAACCCGAGGTCCGCCGCCACCGCTTCGGGGTCCAGCCCCAGCGAGGAGCCGGCCAGCGCACCGGAGCCGTAGGGAGAGACCCCGGCCCGCTTGTCCCAGTCCTGGAGCCGCTGCACGTCGCGCAGCAGTGCCCAGGCGTGGGCCAGCAGGTGGTGGCTGAGCAGGACCGGCTGGGCGTGCTGCAGGTGGGTGCGGCCCGGCATGGCAACACCGTGGTGCGCCTTGGCTTGCTCCACCAGGGCATCCACCGTGGCCAGGACGCCCCGGGCGATGATCCTTGCATGGTCGCGCAGGAACATCCGGCCCAAAGTGGCCACCTGGTCGTTACGCGACCGGCCGGCGCGGAGCTTGCCGCCCAGCTGTGTGCCGGCCCGCTCAATCAGGCCGCGTTCCAGCGAACCGTGCACGTCCTCGTCGGACTCGGCGGCCACGTACGCGCCGGAGGCGACATCTGCATCCAGCCTGTCCAGGGCGTCCAGCATGCCTTCCAGCTCGGCGTCATCCAGCAGGCCTGCCTTGTGCAGCACACGGGCGTGCGCCTTCGAGCCGGCAATGTCATAGCGCGCCAGGCGCCAGTCGAAGTGCGTGGACTTGCTCAGCGCCGCGAGGGCGTCCGCGGGGCCGCCGGCGAACCGGCCGCCCCACAGCGCGCCGGTGTTCGTCCCCGAGCGCACCCCAACCTCGCTGCGCTCGGCCGGGGACCCCTGCGCTCGTGGGCCCTGCTTGGAATTCTGCTCAGCCATCCGGGCTACTTTCCTGCGACGCGGATGTCGCGGCCGGAGGCAACCTTGGCGGACATGCCCCACAGCTCGATGAAGCCCTTGGCCTGGGACTGGTCGAACGTGTCACCGGTGTCGTAGGTGGCCAGCGAGAAGTCGTACAGCGAGGTGTCGGAGCGGCGGCCGTTGACGATGGCCTGGCCACCGTGGAGGGTCATGCGGATGTCGCCGGAGACGTACTTCTGGGTGTCCTCGATGAAGGCGTCCAGGGAGCGCTTGAGCGGGGAGAACCACTGGCCGTCGTAGACAAGTTCGGCCCAGCGCTGGCCAACGGTGGCCTTGAAGCGGGCCTGCTCGCGCTCGATGGTGATGTCCTCCAGGTGCTTGTGCGCGGTGATCAGCGCCATGGCACCCGGGGCCTCGTAGATTTCGCGGGACTTGATGCCCACCAGGCGGTCCTCGACGACGTCGATGCGGCCCACGCCCTGGGCACCGGCGCGGCGGTTCAGTTCCTTGATGGCCTGCAGCGGGGTGACCTTGACGCCGTCGATAGCGACGGGCACGCCTGCTTCGAAGGAGATGGTGACTTCATCCGGGGCCGGCGGGAACTCCGGGGTGGCGGTGTAGTCGTAGATGTCCTTGGTGGGGGCGTTCCAGATATCCTCGAGGTAGCCGGTTTCCACGGCGCGGCCCCAGACGTTCTGGTCGATCGAGTACGGGTTCTTCTTGGTGGTCTCGATGGGCAGTCCCTTTTCCTCGGCGAAGGCGATGGCCTTGTCGCGGGTCAGGGCGAGGTCGCGGACCGGGGCGATGCACTTCAGGTCCGGGCCGAGGGTCTGGATGCCCACTTCGAAGCGGACCTGGTCGTTGCCCTTGCCGGTGCAGCCGTGGGCCACGGTGGTGGCACCGAATTCGCGGGCGGCCTTCACAAGGTGCTTGACGATGACCGGGCGGGAAATGGCGGACACCAGCGGGTAGTGGCCCTGGTAGAGGGCGTTGGCCTTCAGCGTCGGCACGCAGTATTCGTTGGCGAACTCGTCCGAGGCGTCGGCGACGTAGGCCTCGACGGCGCCGCAACCGAGGGCACGCTGGCGGATGGTTTCCAGCGATTCCCCGCCCTGTCCGACGTCGACGGCCACGGCGATGACCTCGGCACCGGTGGCTTCACCGATCCAGCCGATGGCTACTGACGTGTCCAGGCCGCCGGAGTAGGCCAGCACAATGCGTTCAGTCACTTTAAATGCTCCTTGTTGGGGTTGGTTGATGTTCTGACGTCAAGCTTATTGCCCGGCTTCCTCGGCCAGTTGCAGGAAGCGGGCTGCGAGGTCCGGGCCGCCCAGCGGATCGCGTGACACCAGCAGGACGGTGTCGTCCCCTGCGATGGTGCCCAGGATGGATGGCATCACCGAGTGGTCGATGGCCAGGGCCAGGAAGTTCGCGGCACCGGGCGGGGTCCGCAGGACGGCGATGTTGGCGGAGGCTTCCGCCGTGACCAGCAGTTCGCTGCACAGCCGGGCCAGCCGCGCGTCCAGGATTTCCTGCGTGACGCCGCTCTTCGCGGCCCGTTCACCGCCTTCGCCGGGGACGGCGTACACCAGGACGCCTTCCTTGCCACGGACGCGGACCGCACCCAGTTCCACCAGGTCCCGGGACAGGGTTGCCTGGGTGACCTGCACGCCGTCGTCCGCCAGCAGCGCCGCAAGCTCAGCCTGCGAACGAACGGACTGCCCGGTAAGGATGGCGGTGATGCGTGCCTGCCGGGCGGTCTTGGTGGCCGGGCTGCTGCCCGGGGAGGACGGCTGGGCGGTCACTGGAACGTGCTCTCCCCGGCACCTTCAACGGGGGAAAGGCCGTCAACGACGGCCAGGCCGGACCGGTGCATCAGCCAGGCCATCAGGGCCTTCTGGGCGTGCAGGCGGTTTTCCGCCTCGTCCCAGACGATGGACTGGGGTCCGTCGATGATGTCCGCTGAGATTTCGTAACCGCGATAGGCAGGCAGGCAGTGGAGCACGACGGCGTCTTCCGCGGCGAGTGCCAGGGCGTCCGAATCGACGGAGTAGTCCCGGAACAGCTGGAGCCGTGCTTCCTTCTCGGCTTCCTGCCCCATGGAAACCCACGTGTCGGTGGCCACCACGTCCGCTCCCTGCAGGGCTTCCTTCGCATCGGTGGTGACCAGCACGGAACCGCCGGTTTCGGCCGCCCGTTCCTTCGCGGCCGCCACGATGTCCGCGGCCGGCAGGTAGCCTTCCGGCCCGGCAATGCGGACGTGCATCCCGGCCGTGACGCCGGCCAGCAGGTAGGAGTTGGCCATGTTGTTGGCGGCGTCGCCGAGGTAGCTCATGGTGAGCCCCTTCAGTTCGCCCTTGTGCTCCTTGACGGCGAGGAGGTCGGCCAGGAGCTGGCAAGGGTGGTAGTCATCGCACAGGGCATTGATGACCGGGACTTTGGAGTTGGCAGCCATGGCCACCAGCCCGGAGTGCGCGCCGGTGCGCCACACGATGGTGGACACCATCCGTTCGAGGACCTTGGCGGTGTCCTCCACGGATTCCTTGTGCCCGATCTGCGCCTCGCCGGGATTGATGATCAGGGCATTGCCACCCATGTCGGCGATGCCCGTGGCGAACGAGACGCGAGTCCGGGTGGAGGTCTTGTCGAAGATGACGGCCACGGTCTTGCGTCCGCTGCGCTCAGCGGCGAACGGCTGGACGCTGTACGGAGCGGCCTTCATCCGGGCTGCGAGTTCCAGGACCTCTGCCTGCTCGGCGGGGCTGAGGTCGGTGTCCTTGAGGAAGTGCCGGGTTGCGGTGGTCACTGGGCGTCCTTAGCTGTCTGGAGGATTGCCGGGAAAGCGGCGAGGAAGGTGTCCGCCTGGGCTGTGGTGAGGATCAGCGGGGGTGCGAGGCGGATGGTGCGCGGGCCGGGGCTGTTGACGATGAAGCCTGCGTCGAGGGCGGCCTGCACGACGGCGGGGGCGACGTCGGCGTCGAGGTCGAAGCCGACCAGCAGCCCTTCACCCCGGACCTCGGTGACGCCGGGGACCGCGGCCAGTGCGGAGCGCAGGTGCGCACCCACCGCGGTGGCGTTGGCCAGGACGTCCTGGCTTTCGAGCGCGTGGAGGGTGGCCAGGGCGGCCGCCGTGGCCACCGGGTTGCCGCCGAACGTGGTGCCGTGCTGGCCGGCGGACAGCAACGACGACGTCTTCTCACCCATGGTGATCAGGGCGCCGATGGGGAATCCGCCGCCGAGGCCCTTGGCCAGGGTGACGGCGTCGGGGACGATCCCGGCGTCTTCGCTGGCCAGCCACTTGCCGGTCCGCCCGATGCCGGTCTGGACCTCGTCGAGGATCAGGAGTGCTCCCGCCTTGGTGGTGGCCTCACGGGCAGCCTGCAGGTAGCCCGGGGGCAGCGGCCGGACGCCGGCCTCGCCCTGGATGGGCTCCAGGAAGACGGCGGCAACGGTGTCATCCACTGCTGCCTGCAGCGCAGCGATGTCGCCGAACGGAATGTGCACCACGCCACCGGGCAGCGGTTCGAACGGTGCCCGGTAGGCTTCCTTGGCGGTCAGCGCCAGGGCACCCATGGTCCGGCCGTGGAAAGCGCCTTCGAGGGCGATGATTTTGCTCCGCTTGGTGTCGCCGGCGCCGGTGTTGCGGCGGGCAAGCTTGAACGCTGCCTCGTTCGCTTCCGTGCCGGAGTTGCTGAAGAACACCTTGGACCCGGCAGGGGCGTGGGTGAGCTCCAAAAGTTTCTCCGCCAAGGCCACCTGCGTGGGGCTGGTGAAGAAGTTCGAGACATGGCCCAGGGTTGCCAGCTGGCTGGCGATGACTGAGGTCACGAAGGGGTGGGCGTGGCCGAGGGCGTTGACGGCGATACCGCCGAGCAGGTCCAGGTATTCCTTGCCGTCGGCGTCCCACACCAGGCAGCCGGCGCCGCGGACCAGGACGCGCTGGGGCGTGCCGAAGACGTTCATCAGCGAGGTGGAGTAGCGGGAGAGCCACTCGGAGCCCGCGTGGCCCCTGGTTTGCACCAGTTCGGCCACCGGGGTTTCGACAAGCTCAACCTCTGCGGTGTGCTTACTCATGCGTTGTTCTCCTCGTCCGGGACCACCTGGGTGCCGATGCCCGCCGTCGTAAATGTTTCAAGAAGCATGGAGTGGGGCAGGCGCCCGTCCACGATGTGCGCGCGCTCCACGCCCTCGTCGATGGCCTTCAGGCACGCGGCCATCTTGGGGATCATGCCCGATTCGAGCCGGGGCAGCATCTTCCGCAGCTCGGAGGCCGTCAGCGATGAAATCAGGGAGGACTTGTCCGGCCAGTTGGCATACAGGCCTTCGACGTCGGTCAGGATGACCAGCTTGGAGGCGCCCAGTGCCGAGGCGACGGCGGCAGCCGCGGTGTCCGCGTTGACGTTCAGGACCTGGCCGGTGGGCTGGAAACGCCCGGCACCTGCCACGTTCTCCCCGCCGTCGACAATCTCCGGGGCGACGGTGGAGATCACCGGGATGCGGCCGGCGGCCAGGATGTCCACGATGCCCGCGGGGTCGACGCCGACCACCTCGCCCACGAGCCCGAGGTCGATGTCTTCGCCGTCCACCACGGTGCCGGTGCGGACGGCGCGCAGCAGCCCGCCGTCTTCGCCGGACATGCCGACGGCGTAGGGCCCGTGGGAGTTGATCAGGCCCACCAGTTCGCGCCCCACCTGGCCGGTGAGGACCATGCGGACCACGTCCATGGCTTCCGGGGTGGTGACGCGCAGGCCGCCTTTGAACTCGGATTCGATGCCCAGCCGCCCCAGCATGGAGTTGATCTGGGGGCCGCCGCCGTGCACCACCACCGGGTGGATACCCACGTGGTGCAGGAAGACGATGTCCTCGGCGAAGGCCCGGCGGAGTTCGTCGTTGACCATGGCGTTGCCGCCGTACTTGATCACCATGGTGGTCCCTGCGAACCGCTGGATCCAGGGCAGCGCCTCGATCAGGGTGGCGGCCTTGTCCTGGGCAGCGGACATGCTGGTGGTTTCACGCGTCTGGGTGTTCATGCTGTCACTTTCCGCAGCGGTTCCTGCCGGGAGCAGGAGCTGCCTAGCTGGAGTAGGCGCTGTTCTCGTGGACGTAGTCGTGGGTGAGGTCGTTGGTCCAGATGGTGGCTTCGGCGTCGCCTGCCTGCAGGTCGATCTCCACCAGGACCTCGCGCGGTTCCAGGTCCACCAGGTTCCGGTCGTCGCCGATGCTGCCGTTGCGGCAGATCTGGATCCCGTTCATGGCCACGTTGAGCTTGTCCGGTTCGAACGCAGCGTCCGTGGTGCCCACGGCGGAAAGCACGCGGCCCCAGTTCGGGTCCTTGCCAAAGATGGCGGCCTTGAACAGGTTGGAGCGGGCCACGGAACGGCTGACCGTTTCGGCGTCCGCCTCACTGGCGGCATTGAAGGTGCGGATGGCGATGTCGTGGCTGGCGCCCTCGGCGTCGGCGATCAGCTTGCGGGCCAGTTCGGCACAGACCTGGGTGAGGCCGGCACCGAAGTCCGCCGCGGAAGGAACGGCCCCGGACGCACCGGAGGCGAGCAGGACCACGGTGTCGTTGGTGGACATGCAGCCATCCGAGTCGGCGCGGTCGAAGGTGACCCGGGTGGCGTCGCGGAGCACGACGTCAAGCATGTCCGAATCTACGGCGGCGTCGGTGGTGAGCACCACCAGCATGGTGGCCAGGCCGGGGGCCAGCATGCCGGCACCCTTGGCAATGCCGCCGATGCTGAATTCCTGGCCGTCGGCGTCGGTTCCGATGAACAGCGCCGACTTGGGCACGCTGTCGGTGGTCATGATCGCGGTGCCTGCCGCCGGACCGCCGTCGGAGCTCAATGCTGCCGCCGCCGCTCCGACGCCCGGCAGGATCTTGTCCATGGGCAGTTGTTCACCGATCAGGCCGGTGGAGCAGACAAAGACGTCGGTGGCCGAGATCCCCAGGACCTCCGCCACTTTCTCCGCGGTGCTGTGGGTGTTCTGGAAGCCTGTGGGGCCCGTGCAGGCGTTGGCTCCGCCGGAATTGAGGATCACGGCGTCGACGCGGCCGTCGGAGACCACCTGGCGGGACCAGTGGACCGGGGCCGCTGCCACGCGGTTGCTGGTGAACACGGCGGCCGCGGCCTTGGCCGGGCCGTCGTTGACCACGAGGGCGAGGTCCGGGTTGCCGGAAGCCTTGAGTCCGGCGGTGACGCCGGCTGCCCGGAATCCCTGGGGTGCGGTGATGGTCACGGGGCTACTCCCTGCAGGTTGAGGCCGTCGGTTTCCGGCAGGCCGAGTGCGATGTTCATGGACTGGACGGCGCCGCCGGCCGTGCCCTTGGTGAGGTTGTCGATCACGCAGGTCACGATCACGCGCCCGGTGTGGGGGTCGAAGGCGAGCTGCATGGCGGCGTGGTTGGAGCCCTGGACGGACTTGGTGGCAGGCCACTGGCCTTCCGGCAGGACATGGACGAACGGCTCGTCGTCGTACGCGTCCGTCCATGCCTGGCGCAGCTGCGCCGCGGTGGTGCCGGCCTTGACCTTGGCCGTGGCGGTGGTGAGGATGCCGCGGCTCATCGGAGCCAGCGTGGGGGTGAAGGACACCGTGACCTGCTCCCCCGCCGCGTTGGACAGGCCCTGCTCGATTTCCGGTGTGTGCCGGTGTCCGCCGCCCACTCCGTAGGGGCTCATGGATCCCATGACTTCGGAGCCGATGAGGTTGACCTTGGCTGCCTTGCCCGCGCCGGAGGTACCGGAGGCGGAAACGATGACGACGTCGTCGGGTTCCAGCAGGTGGGCTGCGAACCCGGGAGTGAGCGCCAGCAGGGCCGAGGTGGGATAGCAGCCGGGGACGGCGATGCGCCTGGCACCCTTGAGGGCCTCGCGCTGGCCGGGCAACTCCGGAAGTCCGTAGGGCCAGGTGCCGGCGTGGGCGGAACCGTAGAACTTTTCCCAGGCCGCGGGGTCCTCGAGCCGGTGGTCGGCTCCGGCATCGATGACGACCGTTCCTTCCGGCAGCTGGGCGGCGATTTCTGCGGAGGCGCCATGCGGGAGGGCAAGGAAGACGACGTCGTGGCCGGAGAGGTTCTCCACCGTGGTGTCCTCCAGGATCCGGCTTGCCAGTCCGTGCAGGTGCGGCTGCAGTTCGCCCAACCGCGAGCCCGCGTTGCTGTGCGCCGTAATCGCGCCGATGGTCACACCGGGGTGCCCGGCCAGGAGGCGGAGGACCTCTCCACCGGCGTATCCGCTGGCTCCCGAAACCGCAACAGAAATAGTCATGACTCGACTATACAACAATAATTATGCATTGGGGCCGATATTTATGCATGGGCAATCCGGGGGACGGTTGTTCCGCATACGTGTCCGTCCGGCACAAGGTGTCCCTAGGATGGACTTCGGCAGCCGGGCCGGAGGTACCGGAACCCGGGAAAGGAGCGCCATGACGCACGCAATCCTCGCACGGCAGGCAGGCGGACCGGAAGTCCTTGAATATACCGGGGTTGAGCCCCCCACGCCCGGCCCGGGGCAGCTGCTGTTCAAGGTGGGCGCGGCCGGCGTGAACTTCATCGATACCTACAAGCGCAGCGGCACCTACAAGGTGCAGTACCCCTTCACCCCCGGCACCGAGGCCGCCGGCACGGTGGAGGCGGTGGGAGACGGGGTGACCGGATTTGCCGTAGGCGACCGGATTGCCACGGCTGAGGGCATCAACTGCTACGCGGACTTCGCGCTGGTGGACGAAGACGCCGCGCTGCCGGTACCAAGCGGCCTGGACGTCTTTACCGCCGCGGCGCTGCCCCTGCAGGGCATGACTGCCCACTACCTGATGAACTCCACGTTCAAGGTCGAAAGTGGCCACAGGGTCCTGCTCCATGCCGGCGCCGGAGGCGTGGGACTGCTGCTGATCCAGATGCTTAAGGCACGGGGCGCTGAGGTGTTCACCACGGTGTCCACCGACGAAAAGGAAGACTTGGCGCGCGGCGCCGGAGCGGACCACGTGCTGCGCTACGAAGGATTCGCGGAGCGGGTCCGGGAGATCACGGGCAGTACCGGCGTGGACGTGGTGTACGACGGCGTGGGCAAGGACACCTTCGACGGTTCCCTTTCAGCCTTGCGCATCAGGGGGATGCTGGTGTTGTTCGGTGCCGCATCGGGCCCCGTCCCGCCGGTCGACCCGCAGCGCCTGAATGCCGGCGGCTCCTTATTCCTGACCCGCCCCACGATGGGCCACTACCTCCAGGATGCCGCGGAGCGGCGTTGGCGTTCCGACGAGGTGTTCGCTGCGGCGGCCGATGGAAGCCTGAAGGTGCGGGTAGGGGCCCGCTACCCGTTATCCCAGGCAGCCCTGGCGCACCGCGACCTTGAGGGCAGGAAGACCACCGGCAAAGTGCTCCTGGTTCCGTAACCGCGGGCAACGTGAACACCGGGCAAACCCCCGGACCGCCTCAAACGGCGCGTCCGGGCGCGCCGGACACCTTTTGTTCATCTTCTCCCGGGAAAATGCACGGGTGACCCAGCAGCAGGTCCCCTTCGGGGATGACCATCCCGGTGCAGCGCCGGCCAGCACCGTCCGACAGGATCCTGCGGCCTCTGCAGCCGCGCCACCGGCAGGCGGGCCCGACAGGAACGTCGCCCTGTACGGGCCCCAGCTGCCGGGAGCCGCGGCTGCGCCCCGGCCCGGACGCTGATCGACGTCCTGCAGGACACCGCGGCCCGTTTTCCGGACGCTTCGGCCTTGGACGACGGCCGCACCTCACTGAGCTACGCACAGCTGCTGGATGCTGTCCGTGCCACCGGCCGCCGGCTGCACCAGGCCGGGTTCGGCGCCGGAGACAGGATTGGCATCCGGATCCCGTCCGGCACCAGCGAACTCTACGTTTCAATCCTCGCCGTACTCCTGGTGGGAGCCGCGTATGTCCCCGTGGACGCCGACGATCCCGAGGAACGCGCGCGGCTGGTGTTCGGCGAGGCCAACGTGGCAGCCGTTCTCGGGCCGGGCGGCTCGATCGGGCCGGGGCCGGCCGGGCAGGGGCGCAAAGGCCCGTTCAAGGGCGCACGGCCCCCGGAACCTGGCGACGACGCCTGGATCATCTTTACCTCCGGCTCCACCGGAACACCCAAGGGCGTGGCGGTCCGGCACCGGTCCGCCGCCGCCTTTGTGGATGCGGAGGCGAGGATCTTCCTCCAGGACGAACCCCTGGGCCCGCAGGACCGGGTCCTGGCCGGGCTGTCGGTCGCCTTCGACGCTTCGTGTGAGGAGATGTGGCTCGCCTGGCGGCACGGCTCCTGCCTTGTGCCCGCACCGCGCGCCCTGGTCCGGACCGGCATGGACCTTGGCCCCTGGCTGATCAACCACGGCATCACCGCCGTTTCCACCGTGCCCACCCTCGCTGCGCTCTGGCCCCCGGAATCGCTTGAGAACGTCCGGCTCCTCATTTTCGGCGGCGAGGCCTGCCCGCCCGAACTCGCCGGCCGCCTGGCCGTTGAAGGCCGCGAAGTCTGGAACACGTACGGTCCAACGGAAGCAACCGTGGTGGCCTGCGCGGCGCCCCTGGGTGCACCTGGCCCCGTGCGGATCGGGTTGCCGCTGGACGGCTGGGACATGGCCGTCGTGGACGGGAACGCGGTACCGGTAGCCGAAGGCGAAGTAGGCGAACTCATCATCGGCGGGGTTGGCCTGGCCCGCTACCTCGATCCTGCCAAGGACGCGGAGAAGTACGCGCCCATGCCCACCCTGGGGTGGGACCGGGCCTACCGGTCGGGTGACCTGGTGCGCTTCGAACAGGCCGGCCTGGTCTTCCAAGGCCGGGCTGACGAACAGGTTAAGCTCGGCGGCCGCAGGATTGAGCTGGGCGAGATCGACGCCGCGCTCCAGTCACTTCCCGGGGTGGCCGGCGGCGCCGCGGCAGTCCAAACCACGGCCGCCGGAAACCACGTCCTGGTGGGCTACCTGGCGCCGGCGGCCGGGGTGGTCCTTGACCTTTCGGTTGCCCGGGAGCAGCTGACGGCAAGCCTGCCTGCAGCCCTGGTTCCCATGCTCACCGTGGTGGACTCCCTGCCGACCAAGACCAGCGGCAAGGTGAACCGGCACGAACTCCCGTGGCCGCTGGCCGGGGCTGGCGCCGCGGAGGCAAACGCCGCCCCCCTGAACATCCCGGATGACGCCGCCTGGATCGTGGAGCAGTGGAGCAACGTGCTGGGCAGCCCGGTCAGCTCGCTGGATGCCGATTTCTTCGCCTACGGCGGCGGCTCACTCTCAGCCGCCCAGCTGGTCTCGGCCCTGCGGGTCCGCTACCCCACCATCACCGTGGCCGATATCTACGCGACGCCGCGGATCGGTGCGCTGGTGGAAGTGGCGCGCCAGTCCCGTCCCGGCGGCCCGACGGCGGCCCCGGCACCGGAGCGGTCCGTACGGCCCACAGCCCGGAAGTCCCAGGTTTTCCAGACCCTGATGGGTGTGCCGTTGCACATCCTGGTGGGCATGCGGTGGCTGACCTACCTCATGGCCCTGAACAACCTGTTGGCCGGGCTTGCCGGGTTCGCTGCCGCTCCCACGGTCTCGTGGTGGTGGGTGGCGGTGTCCTGGCTGGTGTTCGTCAGCCCGGCGGGGCGGATGCTGTTGGCTGTCGGGGCGGCCCGGTTCCTGCTGCGCGGAGTGGAACCAGGCATCTATCCACGCTCCGGGCGCGTCCACCTGCGGTTGTGGCTCGCCGAACAGATCCAGGACCTCGCCGGTGCCATCAGCCTCGCCAGTGCGCCATGGGTCCCGTATTACGCGCGGGCGCTGGGCGCAAAGATCGGCCGGGACGTCCAGCTGCATTCGCTGCCGCCTGTTACCGGGATGCTGACGCTGGGCAGCGGAGCCAACGTGGAACCGGAAGTGGACCTCTCGGGCTGGTGGATCGACGGCGACGACGTCCACATTGGGGCCATCCGTATTGGCCGCGGCGCCAGCGTGGGCGCACGCAGCACGCTGATGCCCGGCGCCTCGATCGGGGCCGGGGCGCAGGTGGAAGCCGGTTCCGCGGTGCTGGGAAAGGTGAAGGCAGGCCAGCTGGCGGCCGGGTCTCCGGCGCGCCGGCAGGGCAAGGCCAAGCACAGCGTGCCGGATGCCGCAGCCCAGGGCAGGTTCGCCGCACGGGCCTGGTTCGCCGGCTTCGCGCTGGCGTCGGCTTGCCTTTCCGTCATCCCTTACGTGTCCGCCGCTGCCGCGCTGTGGGTCGCGTTCGCCTTCATCCAGGGCAGTACGTCACTGACGGAGGCCCTCCCCCGGCTGGTGCCGGCCCTTGCCCCGGCGTCGCTGGTGTGGTTCGCAACGAACGCCGTCCTGGTGCTGGCTGCCACGCGCCTGCTGTCCATCGGGATCGCGGAAGGCTACTACCGGATCCGCAGCCGGGTGGGATGGCAGATTTGGGCCACCGAGCGGGTGCTGGACCTGGCCAGGGACCTGCTGTTCCCGATCTATGCCAGCCTGTTCACGCCGGTGTGGCTTCGCCTGCTGGGCGCCAAGGTCGGGAAGAACGTCGAGGCCTCCACCGTGCTGCTGATACCAAAAATGACCACCGTGGGTGAAGGTGCCTTCCTGGCCGATGACACCATGGTGGCCTCCTACGAGCTCGACGGCGGCTGGCTGCGGGTGGCACCGGCGAAGATCGGCAAGCGGTCGTTCCTCGGCAATTCCGGCATGACCGCCGCCGGCCGCAACGTGCCCAAGAACTCGCTGGTGGCCGTCCTGTCCGCGACGCCGGCGAAGGCCAAGGCGGGCACCTCCTGGCTGGGAAGCCCGCCGGTCCGGCTGCGGCGGACCGCTATCGCCTCAGACGGTTCCCGCACCTTCCAGCCCCCGGCGCGGCTGAAGGTGGCACGTACCCTGTGGGCTGGGCCGGTTTTTGCCGGTCATGCTCACAGTGGCCATCGCTGCCGGAACCATGCTGGCCTTCGACTGGATCGCTGCCACGCTGGGCTATGCCGCCGCAGCTGTGCTCACGGGCGTGGTCATGCTCCTGGCGGGCTTTGTCGCCGCAGCCGCGTCCGTCGTCGCCAAGTGGATCCTGGTGGGCCGGATCCGCCCCGGTGAGCACCCGCTCTGGAAGCTCGTTCATCTGGCGCAACGAAGTAGTTGACAGCTTTATCGAGATGGTGTCCGCGCCGTGGTTCGCGCGGGCTGCTTCCGGCACGCCGGCCCTGGTCTGGTGGCTGCGTGCGCTCGGCGCGAAGATCGGCAGCGGCACATGGTGTGAAAGCTACTGGCTGCCCGAAGCCGACCTGGTGACGCTCGGCCGGAACTCCACGGTGAATCGGGGCTGCGTGGTGCAGACGCACCTGTTCCACGACCGGGTGATGAGCATCGACGCTGTTACGCTCAAGGACGGGGCCACCATGGGCCCGCACGGGGTCATCCTTCCCCAGGCCAGCGTCGGCGCCGGCGGAACAGTGGGGCCGGCGTCCCTGGTGATGCGCGGCGAAGCAGTTCCCGCCGCGACGTACTGGATGGGCAACCCCGTCAGTCCCTGGAGCGGCCCCGGATCGCCGTCTGCCAACCGAAGGTCCCCATGAGTTCTTCAGCATCAGCCGCCCGCGGCAGTGTCCACGAGGCCGGCGGCGCCGCCCCGGATCCTTACCTGCCCGGCGCCGGGACCAACGCCTTCCGGGTGGAGCGCTACGAACTGGACCTGGACTACCGGGTGGCCAGCAACCGGCTCAGCGGCAGGGCGGTGCTGCACGGCGTCACGTGCGTCCCGGCGTCGGCCATTGTGCTGGACCTTGCCGGGCTGCGCGCCACCAAAGTGCTGCTGGACGGCCGCAAGCCCCTTCGGTTCAGCCAGCGGGCAGGACAACTCGTGGTTTCGGCGCAGAACACTTTCGAGGCCCGGCAGCCGTTCACGCTGGAGGTGCGCTACGAAGGGAACCCGCGGCCACGGCGGGGCCTCTGGGGTGAGGTGGGCTGGGAGGAGCTCACGGACGGCGTCCTGGTGGCCGGGCAGCCCAACGGGGCGCCCTCCTGGTTCCCGTGCAACGACCACCTCGGGGACAAAGCCAGCTACCGGTTCACCGTGACCACCGATGCGAACTACCGCGTCGTATGCAACGGCGTCCTGCAATCGCACACCGCCCGTTCCAGCCGGGAAACCTGGGTCTACGAACAGGCCGATCCCATGCCCGCCTACCTGGCCACCGTGCAGATTGGCAGGTACGCGCTGCTGGAACTGGACAGCGGACGGCACGGCACCCCTGTTCCGCAGACCGTGGCCGTCTCACACGCCCTGGCGGACCGGGCACGGGCCGGCCTGGCGCTCCAGCCGGCCATGATGCGCACGTTCAGCAGCTGCTTTGGCCCCTACCCGTTTCCCGGGTACGTCGTGGTGGTCACCGAGGACGAACTGGAAATCCCGCTTGAGGCGCAGGCCATGTCCATCCTTGGCCCCAACCATCTGGGCCTGGACTGGGAGTCCCAGCGCCTGATCGCCCACGAACTCTCCCATCAATGGTTTGGCAATGCCCTGACGGCGGCCAGCTGGCAGGACATCTGGCTGCACGAGGGCTTTGCCTGCTACGCCGAATGGATCTGGTCCGAAGAAGCCGGCGTCATGGCCGTGGCGGACCGGGCCGGGGCTGCCTGGCGCCGGCTGGCCGCCGAGGAGCAGGACATCCTGGTGGGCGACCCCGGACCCGGGCGGATGTTCGATGACCGCGTCTATAAGCGGGGCGCGCTGGCTGTCCATGCCGTCAGGATGGCCGTAGGCGACCTCGCCTTCTTTGCCGTCCTGCAGGACTGGACCGCCAGCCACCGGCACGGCTCGGTCACCACGCAGGACTTCATCATGGCCGTCAGCCGGGCAACAGCCGTGGATGCCGAAGCCCTGCTGCACCCGTGGCTCTACGAGGAGCCGCTGCCGCCATTGGCGGCGTCCTGAGCGGGCACGGAAAGCGCGACGGCGGCGGCCAGGTGGGCGGGAAGCCCGGTTTCCGCGGGGCCAAGGTCGATCAGTCCGGGACGTTCCAATACGTCAAGGGAGGACGGCATCCTGCTGAGTCCCTCGCCGGTCATCTTTAGCCAGGCCTCTTTGCGGGCCCACAACCTTGCCCTGGCTGCAGGGAGGAGGTCCGCCGTGACGCCCCGGAGCGCAAGCCGTTCGGCAGGTGCCAGTGCCAGTCCGTCGAACCCGTCGAAACCGGTGCGGGCAGGATCCTCGATGTCTGTCCCGAGGCGGGTTCCCGGTGCGGCATCCGGCACGGCCGCGAGCAGGGTCCAGCCGCCGGCCCGGGACAGGCTGAGGGCCAGGGGCACGGGGGAACCCCGATAGGTGTACCCCGGCCTGCCGTGGCCCAGGTCCGGGCCCGTGCCGCAGTGCGGGCAGCCGTAGGCCGTGGCGAGGTCGGCGGCGGACACTGACAGCAGGCTGGCGGCGAAGTCCCGCTGGGCCAAACGACCGGCCAGGAACGCCGTCCCGGCGGCGGGCGCCATGGCCTTGGCCCGCGCCAGCTCCACGCCGTCCAGGAGGCGTTCGGCGTCGCTGCGCACCGCGGCGGCTTCGCCGGGCACCAGGAAGGGCGGGACTGCACGCATTTCACATTGCGTCATGACCCGCCCTTCCGGAGACTGCGAACAGGACCTAGCGCTGCACGGCTCCGAAGCGTTCCGCTGCCAGGGCCACGGCGCTTTCGCGCGCGGCCGAGGCTTCGTCCGCGGTCAAGGTGCGGTCGGCGGCCCGGAACCGGAGCCCGAAGGCCAGCGACTTTTTGCCGTCCTCAATGCCCTTGCCGGAGTAGACGTCGAACAGGGCGACGTCCTCCAGCAGCTCGCCGGCACCTTCACGGAGGGCGGCGAGGACCTCGTCGGCCGGGACGTCGGCCGGGACCACGAGCGCCACGTCCTGGGTTGCAACGGGGAAGGTCGAGATGTGGCGGGCCACGATCACGTCCGGTGCGGCTTCGAAGAGGGCATCGGCATTGAGTTCCAGCGCCACCGAACGGGCCGGCATGTCCGAGGCAGCCAGCAGTTTGGGGTGCAGCTCACCGGCGTAACCCACTACTTCCCCGCTCCGCAGTGCGAGCCTGGCGGTGCGGCCCGGGTGGAATGCCTGGTGGCTGCCCTGGCTGACCACCAGGTCGACGCCGAGGACGTCCCCGGCAAGGCGGGCAACGTCCAGTGCATCCGCCCAGTCCCAGACCCGCGGGGTGTGGGCGGCCGCAGCCGGGGAGTCATGGCCGGTAAGGACCGCGGCGACGTGGAAGGGCTGGTCCGGGACGCCGTCGTAAAGTGCGTCGAGCACCTCGTCGGCGGGCTTGGCGCCCAGTGGCGGGATGGCGGCGGTACCCATGGCGTCGCCGGGAAGGAAGACCAGGCCGGACTCGAACAGGGCGAGGTCGCGGAAGCCGCGGGAATGGTTCCGCTTGGCCACCTCGATCAGGCCCGGAAGGATCGAGGTCCGCAGGTAGCCCTGCTCCTCGCTGATCGGGTTGGCGAGCTTGACGGCGCTCCGGGGGGTGGCTTCGTCGGCCGTGCCGAAGGTGTCGTTGGCCGCCTTGGACACGAACGGGTAGGACAGGACCTCGGTGAGTCCGGCGTCCGCCAGGGCCTGGATCAGGCGCCGGCGCTGCTGCTGGACCCGGGTGAGGCCGCGGCCGGGAGGGGCCACGGGCAACGTGGCAGGGATCTTGTCGTAGCCCACCAGCCGGGCGATTTCCTCTGTGAGGTCTTCCTTGGTTTCCAGGTCGCTGCGCCAGCTGGGCGGCGTCACGGTCCAGCCGGCGTCGTGCTTTACGACGACGGCACCCAGGTCCTCCAGCGAGGTGACAATCTGCGCTTCGGTGAAGTCGATCCCGATGCGGGCCGCGGCGAAGCCGGCCGGCAGCTCGATGGTGACGGTTTCGGGGGCGGTGCCGACGTCGGTCCCCGCCTCATCAGCGGATCCCCCGGCCAGTTCCACCAGGAGGTCCACCACGCGCTGCGCGGCGATGCCCGCAACCTGCCAGTCAACGCCGCGTTCGAAGCGCTTGGACGCCTCGGACGGCAGCTTGTGCCGGCGCCGGGAACGTCCGATGGACACGTCGTCGAAGTGTGCCGCCTCAACCAGGATGTTCGACGTCGAATCACTCACCTCGGTGGCCGCGCCGCCCATGACGCCCGCGATGCCGATGGCGCCGGAGTCGTCGGTGATCAGGAGGTCCTCCCCATCAAGGGTGCGCTCCTTGCCGTCCAGGGTGGTGATCTTCTCCCCTGCGGACGCGCGCCGCACCACGATGTCGCCGGACAGCTTGTCCAGGTCGTAGCAGTGCGTGGGCTGGCCCAGCTCAAGCATGACGTAGTTGGAAATGTCCACCGGCAGCGAGATGGAGCGGATGCCGGCCAGCCGCAGCCGGGATACCATCCACTGCGGGGTGGGCCGGGTGGCATCCACGCCGCGCACCGTGCGGGCCACGAAGCGGTCGCAGCCGGGCGTGCCGTAAATGGGGGCGTCGTCGTTGAGCTTGACGCCGTAGCCGCCGGACAGGCCTGCCGGAGCGCTGACCTTCGTGGCGGGGTCCGTGAAGGCGGTGCCGGTGGCGTGCGCGTACTCGCGGGCCACGCCGCGGATGGAGAAGGCGTAGCCGCGGTCCGGGGTGACGTTGATTTCCGCAGCCTGGTCGTAGAGGCCCAGGAGCTCCATGGCGTCGGTGCCGATTTCCGGGTCCAGCCCGATGCGGGAGAGCACCAGGATGCCGTCGTGGTCATCGCCGATGCCCAGTTCGCGGACGGAGGCGATCATGCCGGCGGAGAGGTGGCCGTAGGTCTTGCGGGCGGAGATGTGGAAGTCGCCGGGCAGCACGGCGCCGGGCAGGGTGACCACCACTTTGTCGCCTTCCACGAAGTTGTGGGCGCCGCAGATGATGCCCTGCACGCCGGAGGGGTCGATGCCGTCTCCTGTCAGGGTCTGCTCCTGCCCTTCGGGCACGACGCGGACCTGGCACCAGTTGATGGTCTTGCCGTTGGTCTGCGGTTCCTTGACCAGGCTCAGGACCTGGCCCACCACCACGGGCCCGCGCAGGGCGTCGGTGGGGCGGTGGACCGCTTCCTCTTCGAAACCGACCTTGACCAGTTCGGCCATGACGTCTTCGGCCGTTGCATCGGCCGGTACGGCCGCGAATTCACGCAGCCAGGAAAGTGGGATACGCACGCTTAGATCTCCATCCCGAATTGCTCGCTGAACCGTACATCGCCTTCGATCATTTCCCGCATGTCTCCTACCTCGTTGCGGAACATCAGGGCACGCTCGATGCCCATGCCGAAGGCAAAACCCGAATAGACGTCCGGGTCGATGCCCGCGGCCCGCAGGACGTTGGGGTTGACCATGCCGCAGCCGCCCCACTCGATCCAGCGCGGGCCGCCCTTGGCGCCGGGGTGGAAGATGTCGAGCTCAGCTGAGGGCTCGGTGAACGGGAAGTAGTTGGGCCGCAACCGGACCTTTGCTTCGTCGCCGAACATCTGCCGGGTGAAGTGCTCCAGGGTGCCCAGCAGGTCGGCCATGGACAGGCCCTTGTCTATGGCGAGTCCCTCGAACTGGTGGAACACCGGGGTGTGGGTGGCATCGAGTTCGTCGGTGCGGAACACCTTGCCGGGGCACAGCACGTAGATGGGTACTTCGCGCTCCAGCATGGAGCGGACCTGTACCGGCGACGTGTGCGTGCGCATCAGCAGGTGGGCTTCGGGCGGCTCAACGAAGAAGGTGTCCTGCATTTCGCGGGCCGGGTGGTCCGGCTTGAAGTTCAGGGCATCGAAGTTGAACCACTCCGATTCGACCTCGGGGCCTTCGGCGATTTCCCAGCCCATGCCCACGAAGATGTCCGCCACGCGGTCCTGGAGGGTGGAGAGCGGGTGGCGGGCACCGGCACGGCGACGGCGCGGCGCGGCGGTGACGTCCACGGTTTCCTCAACCAGGATGCGGGCGTCGTTCTCGGCTTCCAGGACGGCCGTGCGGTCGGCGAGCGCCTTGTTGACCCGGCCGCGGGAGGCGCCCATCAGTTTTCCGGCGAGCGCCTTCTGGTCCTTGGGCAACCGGCCGATCTCACGGTTGGCAAGGCTCAGCGGGGATTTCTCGCCGCTGTGGGCAAGCCGCACCGCCTTCAGCTCGTCAAGGGTGGCCGCACCGTCGATGGCGGTGATGGCCTGGTCTACAGCGGCGTTGATGGCGGCCTCATCCGTGGGGTTCGGAATGGCGGCGCCCGGCAAAGTTTCAGTCATCTACTGTTCTTAGCTACGAGTCGTGGCTGCCGGCGGGCGGGGCAGCCGTACGCGGTTTCCCGCTCGGCGCGTCCGTCGCTGGCAGGTCATGGATGAATGCGCTGAACGTCAGTTCATTCAATGACCAGGTCAGGGCTCGCCGGCAGGACCGGCGGCCACTGCCCTCCAGTCTAGTTGAACCCTCCGGCTACCATGGCCTCATGACTTTGCGGCAGCGCGCGGGTACCCGGGATGTCCCGACGACGGCCCAGCGGCTCAGGCGGGCAGCGAACCTCCTTAACGGGAGCACTGTCGCGGGCCTCGCCGTCGCCCTCGCCGCGGGTACGCGGATGAGCCGAGGCCCGCGGGGCATGGTCCTGGCCGCCGGGTACCGTTGGCGGCTTCCTGCCGCCCGTGCCTTCACGGTGGGCAACGTGGTGCTGTACCGCGGTCCGGCCGCCGACCTGTTGTCCCGGCCTGCGTTGCTGGGCCATGAGGAGCGGCACTGCAGCCAGTACGCTTGGTGCCTCGGCCTGCCGTTCATTCCCTTGTACCTGGCCGCGGCCGGCTGGTCCGTCTTGCGGAGCGGAAATCCGGGAACAGCGAATATTTTCGAACGCAGGGCCGGCCTGGCCGCCGGCGGCTACCCTCTTCCGGCGGGGAGCGCGGTCCTGTGAACGCCCCGGAGCGGGCCCTCATGGATGCCGGCACGGTTACCGTCACCGGGAGCGGGTGGGCGGAGGCGGTCCCTGACCTGGTGACGGTTTCCGTGGCGGTGGAGTGCCGCGCACCGTCGGTGGCAGGCGCGTGTGCGGCAGCGGGCCAGGGCCTTGCCGCCGTGGCCGCGGCCCTCCGCCGGCAAGGTGTTGCCTCTGCCGACCTGCGGACGGGCGGCCTGTCGGTGCGGGCAGACCTCGCGTGGCGGGACGGCGAAGGGCAGAAACTCGTGGGCTACGTTGCGGGCGGCACCCTTGCTGTCAGGCTGCGGGACGTGGACAACGCACCGGCGGCCATCTCCGCCGCCGTTGAGTCGGGCGGTGACGACGTCCGGCTGGAGAGCCTGCAGCTGGTCCTCTCCGATGACTCCGCTGTCCGTGCACAGGCCAGGGAGGCTGCCTGGCAGGACGCGCTCCGCGCAGCCGCCCAGTTCGCGTCGCTCGCCTCGGCCACACTGGGCCGGGTCTTGTCCGTGACGGACCTTAGGGCGGCTCCCGGCCCGGTACCGGTTGCCGGCCTGCAACGGGCCTCCGCCGTTGAGGGGCTGCCCATTGAGGCCGGCCGGAACCGGGTGGAGGCCGGCGTGACGGTCATATGGGAGCTGCTGCACTAGCCGGCGTTGGCCGGGGGAAGCCATGAAGGAGCGCGCCGCCCTTGACTTCGATTCGAACATGTTTTCGAATAGAGGCCATGAGATGGGAAGCACAGGCACTGGTTCCGGCCCCCGAAACTGCCAGTGGGGCTGCTCCGGCTTTGCTGCCGCTGGCCGGCCTGGTCCGGTCCGTCACCACTCCCGAGTTCGCCGGCATCACGTTCCACGAGGTCACCGCAAAATCGGTGCTCAACAAGGTCCCGGCGGGGTCGAAGATGCCTTTCGAGTGGACGGTGAACCCCTACCGGGGGTGCAGTCACGCCTGCGTGTACTGCTTTGCCAGGAAGTCCCACACGTACCTGGATTTCGACGCCGGCATGGACTTCGACAACCAGGTGGTGGTCAAGGTCAACGCAGCGGAAGTCCTGCGCAAGGAAGTGAACAAGGCGTCCTGGACGCGCCAGCAGGTGGCTCTGGGCACCAACACCGACCCCTACCAGCGGGCGGAGGGGCGGTACCGCCTCATGCCGGGCATCATCTCCGCCCTGGCGGACTCCGGCACTCCCCTGTCCATCCTCACCAAGGGCACGCTGCTGGCACGGGACATCCCCTTGTTGAAGAGTGCCGCCACGCAGGTGCCGGTAGGGCTGGGAATCTCGCTGGCCATGACCGATGAGGCCCTTTCGGAAGCCATTGAGCCCGGCACACCCGGGCCCAGGGCACGGCTGAGGCTGGTGTCAAGGCTGCGCGAAGCCGGGCTCCCGTGTGGCGTGATGGCCATGCCCATCCTGCCGTGGCTTTCCGACAGTGACGAAGCCCTGGATGCTCTCTTCGGGTCCCTGGCGGCCGCGGGCGCCACGGGAGTCACTGCCGGTGCCCTGTACCTGAAGCCCGGGACCAGGGAGTGGTTCATGAAGTGGATCGCAGCCCACCACCCGGAACTGGCGGGGCGCTACCGGCGGCTGTACGGGACCGGGTCCTACGCCTCCAAGGAATACCGCACCTGGCTGGCCGCCAAGGTCCGTTACTTCAAGGCACGCCACGGTTTCTCGCATTCCTCCGGATTCAGCCACCGGGACCTGGACGATCCCCGTGCCGAGGAAGCGCAGTACCCTGCCGGCAGTATTCCCGCCCCCGCCATAGAGAGCGCCGCGAAGATTCCCGCCCGGCCCTCGCAGCAGGATGCGCTCTTCTAGCAGGCCCTGAGGCGGTCCTGTGTCAGTGCGCCCCGTCCAGCGGGGACGCCACCGAGTCCAGCAAAGCCCGGACGATCGGAAAATCCGCAGGAATCCATGGCAGGCGCAGGACCGCGTCCCGGTCCCGGAGGTCCACCCACTGCAGTTGGTCATGGTCTTCAAGGGGCCGCGGCTCGCCGTCGCTGACCTCCGCGAACCAGACCCGCATGCTGGCCCGCTCGTTCAGCGGCCAGCCACCGGGAGAATCCGCCGGCAGTTCGGGTCCCAGCCGGACACCGATTCCGAGTTCCTCGGACAGCTCCCGCGCCAGCGCGGCCTCGGGCTCCTCGCCGGGCTCAACCTTGCCGCCCGGGAACTCCCACAGCCCGGCCAGATGCTCCGGGGCACTCCGCCTGGCGACCAGCAGGGCCGCCGGTTCCGCCAGCTGGTCCACGATGGCTCCGCCCACAACCTGAATCAGTCCAGTCACCGGGCCATTCTATGGTCCACAATGGAATGTCCCGGAACAGCATTCCGGCTTCAGGGAATACGTCCTGCCCATCGGGGGTTTGCGACTCTGTCCGGACGTTCCTGCCCCACTGCCGTGGCATCCGGCCTTTTCCACCCATCTTTGAGAAGCAGGCACATGAGCAGCGTTCTTTCCCAGTCCACGGCAGCCCCCGCCAGAACCCCGAACCTTGGGATGGCCATCTTTGCGCTGGCCATGGGCGGAGTCGGCATCGGTGTTACCGAGTTCACCATGATGGGGCTGCTGAAGGAGGTGGAGCAAGGCCTGGCGATCACCACGCCCCAGGCCGGCTACCTGATCTCCGCCTACGCCCTGGGCGTGGTGGTCGGCGCCCCGCTGCTTGCCGTCGTCGGGGCCAAGCTACCCCGCAAATACCTGGCGCTGGGGCTCCTGTTTTTCTTCACTGTTGCCAACCTCAGTTCGTTCATAGCGCCTGACTACGGGTCCATGCTCGTCTCAAGGTTCGCCGCGGGCCTGCCGCACGGGGCGTTCTTTGGCGTAGCCGCCGTGATAGCCGCCTCCCTGGTCCCGCCGACGCGGCGCGGCTGGGCCATCTCCATGGTGATGGCCGGCCTCAGCATCTCCAACGTCGTCGGAGTACCCTTTGCCACGTGGCTGGGCCAGGCCTTCGGCTGGCGGCTGCTGTTCATCCTGGTGGGGTGCATCGGGCTGCTGGCACTGGTCCTCGTCTGGATCTTCGTGCCGTTCCAGAAGACCCACCCGGACGCGAGCATCCGGCGCGAACTCGGTGCGCTGAAACGGCTCCAGGTATGGCTGGCGCTCCTGGTGGGAATCGTCGGGTTCGGCGGCTTCTTCGCCACCTACACCTACATCGCGCACACCATGACCAACGTGGCCGGGATCCCCTCCACCCTGATCCCGGTGGTGGTGGCCCTCTACGGGCTGGGCATGGTGGCCGGGAACCTCATTGGCGGCAGGCTGGCCGACAAGTCGGTGATGGGCACCCTCTACCGCGTCCTGCCCGCCATAGCAGTTGCCCTGGTCCTTTACGCCGTGGCCGCACACTGGGCATGGAGCGCCCTGGTCATGGTGTTCGTGGTGGGGGCCGCCGGTTCCATGCTGATCCCCGCCCTGCAAACCCGGCTCCTGGATGCTTCACCGGATGCGCCGTCCCTGGCGTCCTCGCTCAACCACGCCGCGCTCAACGTCGCCAATGCCTTGGGAGCCTTCCTCGGCGGCCTCGTCATCGCCCTCGGCTGGGGCTTCGTGGCCCCGGCGCTGGTGGGCGCCGTACTCGCCGTCCTCGGGTTCGGCGTCGCGCTCCTCAGTGGCGTGCTGGAACGCAAGCGCCCGCTCGCAGCCTGATCCCGCCCGCTGCTTTCAGGGTCCGGGAGGCGTTGCGGCCGGTTCGTGCCCGCCCGCAGAGGCCGGACGGTGCAGGTCCGGCTCAAGGTAGATCACGCGGGCTATGGGCACTGCTGCCCGGATCCTCGCCTCGCACTCATCGATGGCCAAGGCGATCTCTTCGCCGGTGGCGGCGCGGCTGACGGCAATCTTGGCCGCCACCAGCAGTTCTTCCGGGCCCAGGTGCATGGTCCTGAGGTGGATGATGCGGCCGCCGTCCGATTCGATGGCAGCCCGGATCCGCTCCACGTCCGCCTTCGTGGCCGATTCACCCAGCAGCAGCGACTTCGTTTCCAGGGCGAGCACGACGGCGATGGATACCAGCAGCAGGCCGATCATGCCTGTGCCGGCAGCATCCCAGGCCCCGTTGCCGGTCAGCAGGGTCAGGCCGACTCCGGCCAGGGCGAACAGCAGGCCCAGGAGGGCGCCGAAGTCCTCGAGCAGGATCACCGGCAGTTCGGGCTGTTTGGCGCTCCGCACGAACGTGACCCAGGACTGGCCGCCGCGGGTGTGGTTCGACTCCTTGATGGCAGTCCGAAAGGAATAAGACTCGGCGATGACGGCACCCACCAGGACGGCCAGCGGAACCCACCAGAAGCCGCCTTCGATGCCGTGCGGGTGCTGGAATTTCTGCCAGGCCTCGTAGAGGGCAAAGAGGCCACCGACGCTGAACAGGACGATGGAGACGATGAAGGAGTAGATGTAGCGCTCCCGGCCGTAGCCAAAGGGGTGCTCCGGGCTGGCGGCCCGCTGCGACTTCTTGCCGCCAAGGAGCAGCAGCAGCTGGTTGCCGGAATCGGCCACGCTGTGGATGGCCTCCGCGAGCATCGACGAGGACTGCGTCAGGAGGTACGCCAGGAACTTCATGACGGCGATGGCCAGGTTCGCCGCAAGAGCCGCCACTATCGCCTTGGTACCACCATGTGCAGCCACGGGGCCCACCTCTTCGCCGGTTCTTCGCTGATTGATAGTGCAGGATCCCGCCGTGGCCCCACCCCGTCAATACCGTACCGGGACGCCCCTAACGATGCCGCAACGGCGCAGGCCCGGCTACTGACTTTGCGGGGTCCTTATGTTAGCTTGAGGCTCATCGGGACTATTATTCCCGGTCACAATAAGGAGGAGACATGGGTTTTCTTGCTTGGATTATTTTGGGCCTGATTGTCGGGGCCATCGTTAAGGCCGTTATGCCCGGACGGGTCGGCGGCGGCTGGGTCACCAGCCTCATCCTCGGCGTTGTTGGTGCCATCGTTGGCGGCTGGATCGGCAGCCTCCTCTTCGCCAAGGGCGACATGGGATTCTTCGACCTCGGCACGTGGATTCTCGCTATCGTCGGTGGCCTCATTGTCGCCGGCATCTACGGATTCGTCACCGGACGCGGAAAAGCCACCCGCGCGCCCTGACCAATCCGTAACCACATAACCACCGGGCCCCGGATCTCCGGGGCCTTTCTTTGTGCCCGGCCGCTTCTTCCCCGGCCATTCCTTCGTCGGCGGCGGCCCCGCCCCTGCTCCCTAGCCGGCGGGAACCTGTTCCGCAACTGCCCCGTCCCGGCGTTGGGACCTGGCGCTGGCGTAGAGGCAGACGGTGGCTGCGGTGCCGAGGTTCAGGCTCTCCGCCGCCCCGTAGACCGGGACGGCCACCCGGTGGTCGGCCAGGGCCAGTTCATCCTCTGACAACCCCTGAGCCTCGTTGCCGAAGAACCAGGCAGTTGGCCCGGCCAGGTCGTATGCGGATTCCGGGCCTTGTCCGGTGAGCCTGCGGCGGGCGCTCTCGTCCTGGAGAACGTCCAGGTCCAGCTGTCCGTAGCCGTCGGCGGCGAGGATGCCGATGCCGCGGGCCTTGCACGCAGCCGCGAGCTCTGCCGGGTCGGCAGCCAGGACAACGGGCAGGTGGAACAGGGAACCGGCGGTGGAGCGGACTGCTTTGGGATTGTAGATATCGACGCTGGACGCGGTGAACACCACGGCGTCGGCGCCGGCGGAATCGGCGGCCCGCAGTACCGTTCCGGCGTTACCGGGATCCCGGACCTGGCAGAGCACGGCAACCAGGCGCGGTCCGGCGTCGAGCACGTCCGCCAGGGAGACGTCCACGAAGCGGCAGACGGCCACGATTCCCTGGGGATTGACCGTGTCGGCCATGGCCGCGAGGACTTCATCGGTGGCCAGCCGTGCCGTGGTCCCCTCGGCAAGCTCCTCGAACTCGGGAAACCGGTCCAGGCAGCTTTCGCTCGCGTAGACGTCCGTGACGATGCCCGGGGCTCCGGCCGCAAGGCGCTGCTGGTGGAGCTTCAGTGCCTCGCGCACTGCCTGCGGCCCCTCCGCAAGGAACTGGCCACGCTTTAACGGGCCGGGCGCCCTGCAAGCTTTGCCACGTCCCTGACCCGATCGGCTCGGGGGTTGGACAGTGGAAAATCTTGCGGGCGCCCGGTGTCGTTCATACAGGAAACTGTAGTAGCTGCTGCCACCAGTTCCTGAACCGGCCCCTCCGAGGGGAGCCTTGTGCGGCCTCTAGGCTGCGGCGACCTTCTTGGCGGAGGTGTCAGCCGGCAGGGAGTCCTTGGCCACCTGGACCAGTGCGGCGAATGCGTTGGCGTCCGAGACGGCGAGCTCGGCAAGCATGCGGCGGTCAACCTCGACCTCAGCGGCCTTCAGGCCCTGGATCAGTCGGTTGTAGGTGAGGCCGTTGGCGCGGGACGCAGCGTTGATGCGCTGGATCCACAGGCGGCGGAAGTCGCCCTTCTTCTTCTTGCGGTCACCGTAGCTGTACACAAACGAGTGCAGCAGCTGCTCTTTGGCCTTGCGGTACAGGCGCGAACGCTGTCCGCGGTAACCCTTTGCCCGCTCAAGGACAACCCGGCGCTTCTTGTGGGCGTTTACCGCCCTCTTCACACGTGCCACGTGCGTACTCCTTCGAAAATCTGATCCCAAGCATCTGTTGCCGGAAATCCGGCGGCCTGAGAAGGCTGTTTGGCAGAAGACGAACCGCCAGGGGGCGGCCCATCAATAAACTTGGAAACTAGATGCCGAGCATCTTCCGGATGACCTTGGCATCGCCCTTGAAGACGATCTTGTCGCCGGCGAGGCGGCGGGTCAGGCGGCTGGACTTGTGCTCCAGGTAGTGGCGGCGGTTGGCCTGCTGGCGGCGCAGCTTGCCGCTGCCGGTCAGCTTGAAGCGCTTCTTAGCACCACTGTGGGTCTTCATCTTCGGCATGGGAACCGATCTCCTTACGTTTCTGCGGGCCCTGGGGCCGGCAGTTCTATCGCGCAGCCGCCCCTGCGGGCAGCATGCTGGTTGCTGACTGCCGGAGGGCGGAACCTCCGGCAGCTGTGAACTAGTTGGTCTTCTTACCGGCCGGCTTGGGCACTGCCTTGGGGGCAGGGCGGGCAGCAGGCTTCGGTGCAGCAGGCCTGGCCACCGGCTTCGGCGGGGCAGGCACGGCAGCGGGCTTCGGCGCCGTGGCGGCCGGCTTGGCGGCAGTCGCGGGCTTCGGTGCTGCAGCGGCAGCCTTCGGAGCCTCCTGCTTCGGAGCCTCCTGCTTGGGCGCAGCAGCCTTTGGCGCGGCAGCCTTTGGTGCTTCCTGCCGGGGAGCCGGGGCTGCCTTGGGAGCTTCCTCCTTGGCGGCTTCCTGCTCGGGAGCCGGTGCAACAGGCGCCTCGACGGCGGCAGTTTCCTCCGGAGCCGTGTCCGGTTCGGTGGAAACTGTGAACCCCTCCGGCAGGAGGTCGGCCAGTGACTGGGTCATGGGCGCCTGATCGGTGCCGGACGTGTCAACACGGCCTGAGGCCTTGGCTTCGTTCTGTGCCTTCGCCTCGGCGCGCTGGGTGGCGCGACGGGCTTCAGCCTTGGCCTCGGCTTTGTTCTTCAGCGGACCGACAACCATGACCATGTTCCGGCCATCGATGCGGGGGCTGGACTCCACCACGCCAACTTCGGCGACGTCGTCCGCGAAGCGCTGGAGCAGGCGGATGCCCATTTCCGGTCGCTGCTGCTCACGGCCGCGGAACTGGATCATGGCCTTGACCTTGTCCCCGGCGCCGAGGAAGCGGAGGGCGTGGCCCCGCTTGGTCTCGTAGTCGTGGGTGTCGATCTTGAGGCGGAAGCGGATTTCCTTCAGAACGGTGTTCGTCTGGTTCTTCCGGGCCTCACGTGCCTTGACCGCGGCTTCGTACTTGTACTTGCCGAAGTCCATCAGCTTGCACACCGGAGGCTTCGCCTGAGGTGCAACTTCAACGAGATCAAGGTCGGACTCGGCAGCCAGGCGCAGGGCATCCTCAATACGGACGATTCCTACCTGTTCACCTGCAGGTCCGACCAGCCGCACCTCGGGGACGCGGATACGCTCATTGATTCTTGGCTCGCTAATGTTAAAGCTCCTGTGTTTGTTGTTGTGTCCGGCAAATAGAGAAGGCCCCCAATTGCCGGAGCAATCGAAGGCCTCAAATAGGTTGGCGAAGCCGCCCGAAAAACGGGAAGCACGCGCACAGGTCCGGTGGTTACCGGTTCCATGCCCAACCAGATACCCGGCAACCTTTCGTTTCCCGGCGGTTCGCAAGGAACCTGGGAAACAGCGGCTGACGCGGGTGGGAGAGAACTCCGCTTGCAAACTGGATGCCATTCTACAGAAAAAATTCCCGTCAACGCCGCGAAGCGCTGCTGGGAACCCCATCGTTTGGAACGATCTCTGAAATAACGACATCCAGTCGGTCTGTGTCAAGCTTACCAGTATGAGCACCTCAGACAGTAATTCATACGTTTTCGAGCCCGCTGACGCAGGCGCGGACGTTTCACAGCAGATCCGCGACATCTCGGAGGTCCCCGCCATCGAGGTCATCACCACGGCGGCCGTGCACCTCATGAGTGCCGCCGCCGTAAAGCTGGGCCTCGCCGCTGAAGACAACGCAGCCGAACTCAAGGACCTGGACGAGGCCCGGAAACTGATCACCGCCCTTGCCGGCCTGGTCACCGCGGCCGCCCCGGAAATCGGCTCCCAGCACGCCGGACCGTTGCGCGATGGCCTCCGCTCCCTCCAGCTCGCCTTCCGTGAGGAGTCCCTGATTCCCGATGCTCCGGGCAAGGGACCGGGCGAAAAGTACACCGGGGCCGTGAACTAGCGCCGGACTCCCCCACGCAGCGCCCGACGGCGGGACGACCATCCGAGGTCGTCCCGCCGTCGTCGTTTTGCCGGGAACATGACCCGCGGCCCGTCCACGCGGGTGGGGAGCAACCGTTGGAGGCGGCCTCAGGCCGCGGCCCTGCGCCGGCGCAGCTGCAGGGCCAGCCCCACCAGGCACAGCAGCACACCGGCGCCCCCGACCGAGACGAAGCCGCCGGATGGGCCCATCCGGTCGATGAAGATGCCGGCGAGCGGCGAACCGAGCGCAACCCCGGCGGTCAGGGCCGCGCCGTACCAGCCCATCGCCTCTCCGCGCCGCCCCTCCGGGACAAGGTCCGCCACCTTCTCGGAGGCCGCCGAGAGGACCGGGGCGCACAGCAAACCGGGCAGGACGGAGACGAAAGCGAGCGTCCAGGTGTCGTGGGCGAGTGCCATGGGCAGTGTCAGGGCCGCCATGCCCAACAGCAGGATGACGGGCGGGACGGGCCTGTGCATGGCACCGTAGACGATGCCGCCCACCACTGAGGCGGCGCACCAGAAGACGAAGACAATGCCGATTTCACTCTGGTGTCCGCCGATTTCCAAGGCAGCAACAATGCCAACGTCGGTGCCGCTCAGGACCATGCCGGCGCCGGCGGCAACCGCGAAAAGAGCGGCAACCGTGGCTGTGAACCAGGAGAAGCCGCGCCCCGGCCTTCCCCTCGCACCCTCCTGCGGGGCAGCCGCACCCGCGGGCGCCAGTTCCGCAGCGGCTTCCTGGACATGGGCCGGGGCGGTGGAGACAACGGCGGCCTCCGCCGCGTGCTGCTCGTCAACTTCGCGTCCCACTCCCGGGTCCGCACTGCGGGTGGGCGGGTTGAACCACATGAGGAACAGTCCGGCCAGCGACGTCGCTATGCCCACGACGGTCAAGCCTGCGGTGGTAAACCCGCTGGTGGCCACCACGGCGCCGGCCGCCGGGCCGATCATGAACACCATTTCGGTGGTGATGGCGTCCAGGGCAAAGGCCGTACGGCGCTGGTCGCCTTGGGCCAGGACGCCCAAGGACTGCCGGACGACGCTGAAGATGGGCAAAGTGAGCAAGCCCCCGACGAAGACGAGTGGCAGGAGCCACTGGTAGGAAACATGGGGCACCACCGACCAGATGATGGTTTCCGAGATTACCGACGGGATCAGCGCTGTCCGCAGGCCCACGGTGTCAACGCGCCGGCCACGCCACGGGGCGCCAAGGGCAATGCCAATGGTCATCACCGCAGCGGCGGCGCCGGCCGCCGCGTAGCCCTGGCCCAGGGTCAGGACGATATGCAGGGTGAGCAGGACTCCGGCGGCCGAGTGCGGGATCCGGGCAACCATGCCCACCAGCAGCAGCCGCCGGATGGGCCGGACGGCGAGCAACTCCCGGTAGAGAGCGAAATTCACGAAGCGATCCTTCAGGGTCTGCCCCGGCGCGGGCGGGGGTCACCCATCCGGCCGGCAGCTAGTCGGGAGCGCGCCTGAGCTTGATGTCCAGGGAATCGACGCGCTCCCCAAACAATACATTCCGGGACCACTCCGCCTGCAGGCCGGCCACCAGTTGCTGGACACCGGCGGCGTCCAGCCCGTCCTCGAGGTAGAGCACCACCTGGAGTTCGGGTCCGGCGCCGCCGCCGGGAACCACGGCGCCGTCGGCAGCAGTGGCGGACACTCCCCTGCCAGGCAGGAGTTCGATGCCGCGGACCGCGGGAAAACCGGAAGCGGCACGGCCAAGTTCGCCCGCAAGCTCAGCGTCCTCGTAGGACGGGACCCAGCGGTGCTGCTTGGCCAAGGCCCAGACGGCCGGGCGGCGGACCACGAAGGTAAAGTCGGCCCCCGGGTCCAGGACCAGGAGTTCGGCGCCCTCAGCGACGGCAGAGAGCGCGGCGCGGGCCGCGTACACGGCAACCGGCCGGGCCTCGGGGTGCCAGGCGGAGAGCGCGGCCGCAGAGGTGAATGCCGGGAGCACGGTCCGGCCGTCGGCGGCCTTCAGCGTGACCAGGGCCATGTCTGCCTGCTTGTCGGCGTGCAGGCCGTGATCCGTTTCCGCTTCCTCAGCAAGCTGCGCCACGATGGGGATAAACACCCGGGCTGTTGCCAGCGCCGCCACCACCCCGGCTTCGCTGCCGCTCCCCTGCCGGAGCGCCGCAACAGCGGCGAGGTAGCCGGCGTCGGCCGTGCCGTCGTCGTCCTCGAAGTTGTGGATCTTGCCGTCTTCACCGGCGAGGCTGCGCCCGGCCCATGGCCTGCCCGCAGAGTCCGCCGGCCCGCCGGCCCCGGCAAGGGCTGCGGCGATATGTCCTGGAAGTTGGCGGGCTGGGGGATGTCCCGGTTCCTCGGCGTTGGGCATTGGCTGGACCTTCCGGGCGCCTAGCGCCGGCCGGCGACGTCGAGGGCTTCGGGCAGCGTGAAGGCCCCGCTGTAAAGGGCCTTTCCCACGATGGCGCCTTCCACTCCCAGCGGCACCAGCGAGCGGAGGACCTTGAGGTCATCAAGGCTGGAGATGCCGCCGGAGGCGACCACGGGCTTGCCGGTCTTTTCCACCATCTGGCGGAGGAGTTCAACGTTGGGTCCCTGCAGGGTGCCGTCCTTGGTCACGTCGGTCACCACATAGCGGGAGCATCCGGCCTCCTCGAGGCGGCCCAGCACGTCCCAGAGATCCCCGCCTTCCTTGGTCCAGCCCCGGCCCGCCAGGGTGGTGCCCCGGACGTCCAGTCCGACGGCGATTTTGTCGCCGAAGCGTTCGATGGCCCGCGCGGTCCACTCCGGATTCTCCAGGGCTGCGGTGCCCAGGTTGACCCGGGCGACGCCCAGGTCCAGGGCAGCTTCGAGGGTCTCGTCGTCGCGGAGGCCGCCCGAAAGCTCCACCTTGATGTCCAGGCGGCCCACCACGTCGCGGAGCAGGTCCGCGTTGGAGCCGCGCCCGAACGCCGCATCCAGGTCCACCAGGTGCACCCATTCGGCGCCCTGCTGCTGCCAGTTCAGTGCCGCGTCCAAGGGCGTGCCGTAGCTGGTTTCGCTGCCGGCTTCCCCCTGGACCAGCCGGACGGCCTGCCCGTTGACGACATCGACGGCAGGCAGCAGTTCAAGGACCGGCAGGTCATGTGCGGTGGTCATACTCATCCTCAGTGTTGGTTCTTCGGGACAGGGGCTGGGGCGACGACGCCGGCATGGTCGCCGGCGCCCCGCGGGGTCAGCTGGCGGTCAGCGTGAGCAGGTAGGCGGCCAGCAGCGACATGGCGGCCAGGACATAGAACGACACTTGGGTCCAAAGCGGCTTGTGCTGTTGACGGAACGAGATGCCGCCGCCAATCAGGATGCCGGCGAGGCCCATCAGGAGTACGGACCACATCTAGGCGCCGCTGCCGGCTTCGGCCGGGGAGGTGCCTTGGCCGGCGTCGTCGGTGGCGGGCTTGCGGAGGCCTTCCACCCAGTTGCGCAGGAGTCGGGCGCCGGCGTCGCCTGACTTTTCGGGGTGGAACTGCGTTGCGCAGAGCGGCCCGTTCTCCACGGCGGCGATGAAGGGGCCGCCGTGCTCGGACCAGGTGACCAGTGGTGGCGCCATCCGCGGCTGGATCACCTCAAAGTTCCATTCCTGCACGCCATAGGAGTGCACGAAGTAGAATCGTTCGTTTTCGACGCCGGCGAACAGCTTGGACCCTTCGGGCACCTTGACGGTGTTCCAGCCCATGTGCGGGACAACCTCGGCGCGCAGCGCCTCCACCTTGCCAGGCCATTCACCGATGCCCTCGGCTTCGGTGCCGTGTTCCACGCCGGCCTCGAAGAGAACCTGCAAACCCACGCAGATGCCCAGCACCGGGCGTCCTCCTGCGACGCGCCTGCCGATGAGCCGGATGCCGTCCACGGCCTTGAGTTCGCGCATCACGGTTTCGAATGCGCCGACGCCGGGCACCACCAAGCCGTCGGCGTTAAGCACATCTTCCGGTTTGGCGCTGAGGATCACTTCCGCACCGGCGCGTTCCAGGGCGCGCACAGCGGAGCGGACGTTCCCGGATCCGTAGTCGAGCACCGTCACCGTCGGCTTGCCCTCGGGCGACGGGAGCTTCTGCGAGGCGGTGGGATCGATGATCGCGCCGTCCTTGAGCACCTGCCCGCTCACAGCGCACCCTTGGTGGACGGAATGCCCTCGACGCGGGGGTCCGGTTCGACGGCGGCGCGCAGGGCGCGGGCGAAGGCTTTGAACTGCGCCTCCACGATGTGGTGCGGGTCCCGGCCGGCCAGGACGTTCATGTGCAGGCAAATGCCGGCGTGCAGCGTGATGGCCTCAAAGACGTGGCGGGTCAGGGAGCCGGTGAAGTGGCCCCCGATCAGGTGGTACTCCTGGCCAGCGGGCTCGCCGCCGTGGACCAGGTAGGGACGGCCGGACACGTCCACCACCGCGTTGGCCAGGGCCTCATCCAAGGGCACGGTGGCCTCGCCGAACCTGCGGATCCCGGCTTTGTTTCCCAAGGCGGTCCGCAGGACCTCGCCGAACGTAATGGCGACGTCTTCCACGGTGTGGTGCACGTCGATGTGGGTGTCTCCGGTGGCTTTGACGGTCATGTCGATCAGCGAGTGTTTGCACAGCGCGGTCAGCATGTGGTCGTAGAACGGAACCGAGGTGTCGATGTTGGACACACCCGTTCCGTCGAGGTTGATCTCCACGAGGACGGAGGACTCGCTGGTGGCGCGCTCCATTCGGGCGGTCCGGGCCGCAGCAGTGTTCGAACCGGTTGAACTCATGGTGAAGGATCCTTAGTGGGAGAAGGAGTGGTTCAGGGCGCCCAGCGCCGCAGTATCAAGTCTAGGCGGGAAGCGCGGCGTGGCCGGCAAGGATGCGTTCCAGGGATGTGAGGAAGGCTGTGGTTTCCGGCTCAGTACCTGCCGTGACCCGCAGGTGGCCCGGAATTCCCACGTCGCGGATCAGCACGCCCGCGTCCAGCAGTTCCTGCCAGACCTGGTGCGGGTTCTCCAGGCCACCGAAGAACACGTAGTTGGAGTCGGACGCCGCAGGCTTCAGGCCCATCCTCGTCAGCTCAGCCACAATCCGGTCGCGCTGCTGCTTGATGTCCTGCACGTCGGCCATCAGCGCTTCCCGGTGCTGGAGGGCCGCCAGGGCGGTTGCCTGCGTGATGGCGGACAGGTGGTAGGGCAGGCGCACCAGGCGCAGGGCATCGGTGACCTCCGGTGCCGCGGCCATGTAGCCAAGGCGGGCCCCGGCAAGGGCGAAAGCCTTGCTCATGGTGCGGGAGACGATCAGCCGCTCCCTGCCGGGCAGCAGGGTCAGTGCGCTCGGGGTGCCGTCGTGGGCGAACTCGTGGTACGCCTCGTCCACGATGACGATGGTCTGGCTTGGAACACCGGCCTCGTAGACAGCCTCGACGACGTCCAGTCCCAGGCCGGTGCCGGTGGGATTGTTCGGCGAGCAGAGGAACACGATGTTCGGCTGCAGCTCCCTGACCTGGCGGGCAGCGGACTCTGCGCTGAGGTCATAGCCCTCGGCCCGGACACCGGTGATGTATTCCGTGTCGGTGCCGCTCGCCAGCAGCGGGTACATGGAGTACGTAGGCGGAAAGCCCAGGGCAGTGCGGTTCGGGCCGCCGAAAGCCTGGAGGATTTGCTGCAGGACCTCATTGGAGCCGTTGGCGGCCCACAGGTTGGTTTCGTCGAGCCCGTGGCCAAGGTATTCGGCCAGGGCCTTGCGGAGCTCGGTGAACTCCCGGTCCGGGTAGCGGTTCAGGCCGGCGGCGGCCTCCGTCACGGCGGCGCTGATGGCTGCCCGCACGTCCGCCGGGACGCCATGGGTGTTCTCGTTGACGTTCAGGAGAATGGGGACGTCCAGTTGGGGCGCCCCGTAGGGAGTCAGCCCGCGAAGGTTGCTGCGGAGGGGTAGCCGGTTCAGGCGTTCTAGCTGGTCGTTCACCTGAACAGTTTAGTTGCCGTGGCAATTACCAGAAAATATGACACTTTCCGCCTGCCCCGGAAACTGCCGGGGCAAGGAGCTGACGGCAGACTCCGGGTGGGACGGGCACCGGCAGGTTCCAGGCCGCGGCGCCCACGGCCGCCGCTCCGGGGCGACCGCTCAAGGGCAGGTCAGTGGCTGGGGACGAAGAGTTGCTGCCCGGGCAGGACGGCGCCGGCGGACAGGTTGTTGAGCTGGACGATGTCCGCCACGACGTCGCGCGCATCCCGGTTCGGAGCTACGGCACCGGCGATGGACCAGAGGGACTGGCCGGGCTGGACGGTGACTGTCACCGTAGGTGTCACGGCGAGGTCCGCGGCGGAGTCGGAGGCCTTGGCCGGGGAGTGGAAGAGTCCCGCCAGTGAGAGCAGCAGGACCGCGACGAGAATCAGCGGCACTCCCACCAGGACGATCCGGCCCCGCCGGGTCAACCGAAGCGGCGCCGGGGATGGCGCAGTTCCGGCACTGATCCGCCGGTTGCCTGACATGTGGCGCTCCCCGGCCAAGAATTCCGGACGGGAAATGCGGGAAAGAGTTAAAGCTGACATGAACTGAGCCCTCCTGGACCTGCCGTGCTGCCCGGGTGTCCGCCGCTGCCGTCCTGCCTGCCCTGCCGGAATACCAATCTCTTCCGGCCAGGTCTTCGAACAGGTCACGCAGTGATTAGAACACATATTCGAACTTTGCTTACTAAGTTTTAGCACCTATCAACGAACAATGTCGAGACTCGCTAGAACAAATGTTTGAAAAAGCAATGTGGCTGGCCTAGCTTGGAAACCAAGAACAACCACCACTGAAGTTGAACAGCAGGGTCTGACAATGACAGCGGCGACCCTTCACGCAGCGCCGGCCAACGGCGTGGGGCGGAAGATCCGGCGGCAAGCGAAAGGCATTGGCGAACATGGCAGCAGCAGCCGCCGGGGGCAGGACGGCCCCGCAACCAAAGAGGACTCCGAAGGGGCTTACCCCACGGCAAAAAAAGATCCTCGAGACCATCCAGCGGTCCGTCAATGACAACGGCTACCCGCCCTCGATGCGCGAGATCGGCGACACGGTGGGCCTGGCGAGCTTGTCCAGCGTGACCCATCAGCTGTCCCAGCTGGAAAAGCTGGGCTACCTCCGGCGCGACCCGAAGCGGCCGCGGGCCATGGAGGTGCTCATGCCCCTCACGCTCGACGGCGGCGCCGGGAAGCCGCTTGCCGCGTCAGCACCGCAGACGCCGGGCGCCACCGTAACGGAGCTGCCCACCGCGCTGGACACCGCCATGGTTCCGCTGGTTGGCCGGATTGCCGCCGGCGGTCCCATCCTCGCCGAGCAGCTCGTTGAAGATGTCATGCCGCTCCCCCGCCAACTTGTCGGCCAGGGTGAGCTGTTCATGCTCAAGGTGGCCGGAGACTCCATGGTGGACGCCGCTATCTGCGACGGAGACTGGGTTGTGGTGCGCCGCCAGGCGGACGCCGTCAACGGTGACATCGTCGCTGCCCTGCTCGATGACGAAGCAACCGTCAAGACTTTCCGCCAGCGGGACGGCCACACCTGGCTGCTCCCGCAAAACACGCAGTACGAACCCATCCTGGGCGACCACGCGACCATCATGGGCAAAGTGGTCTCGGTGCTGCGGTCGCTCTGACACCGCCTGTCACCTCCGGCCGCGGCAGGCCTCTATCCGGAGGCCTCCGCGCCGAGCCTGGTGAGCGCGGCCAGCGCCTTGCTGCGGTCCGTCGTGGACCAGAAAGGCGGCAGCGCGGCCCGCAGGAAGCCCGCATAACGTTCGGTTGCCAGCCGCGAATCCAGTACCGCCACGACGCCCTTGTCGCCGGTTGACCGGATCAGCCGCCCGGCGCCCTGCGCCAGCCGGATGGCCGCGTGGGTGGCCGACACCGACATGAAACCGTTGCCACCGGCTTGGGCCACGGCCCGCGACCGGGCTGTCATGAGGGGGTCGTCCGGTCTGGGGAAGGGAATCCGGTCGATCACCACGAGCCGGCAGGACCCGCCCGGAACGTCCACCCCCTGCCACAGGGACATGGTCCCGAAGAGGCAGGTGTCCGGTTCGTCGGCGAACTGCTTGACCAGGGCGGTCATGGTTGACTCGCCCTGGCAGAGCACGGTCATATCGACCTTGGGCCGCAGGGCGTCGGCGGCCTCTTCCGCAGCGCGACGCGAGGAAAAGAGGCAGAGGGCACCGCCACCGGATGCTTTGATGAGCGCCTCGAGCTCCTCCAGTGCTTCCGGCGAAACACCCCGGCCGGGTTTGGGCAGGTGTCCCGCCACGTAGAGGATGCCCTGTTTGGGGTAGTCGAAGGGTGAGCCGACGTCCACGCCGGTCCAGCTGGGAAGTCCGTCGCCTATCAGTCCCAGTCCGCCCGCTGCCGGTTCGAAGGCGGACCCGATGGCCAGGGTGGCAGAGGTCAGCACAACAGTGTGACCGGCGAAGAGTCCTTCCCTCAGCCGCCCGGCAACGGACAGCGGCGCGATGTTGACCAGGACCGGTGCATGCTCGTCAGGCTGGGAGTAGCCCTGGCCGGGGTCGAAGGTGCTCGCGCGCGAGAACCAGACCACCTCGCGGTTCTCCCGGGCAGCCAGCAGCCGTTCGCACAATTCCAGGATCAGCATGAGGCGGGACCGGGCGAGTTGCCGTCCGCCGTCGGCCGTGGTGTTGCTGTCCCCCTTGGAATCGGACAGCGCCGCGCGGCAGGCCTCACGCAGCTGGTCCACGCAGTCCAGCTGTTCGTCGTTCAGGCCATTGGGCAGCAGGCCGTTCGGCGCCCCGGCGAGAGCCAGCTCAAGGTTGGCCGCCGCCGCGTTCAGGGCGTCAACGGTGATGGCCGTGTGCTTGCGGGCACCTGCTGCGGCGGCGTGCACCATGGCCACGGACAACTGCCCGGATACGGCCCCGGTGACACGGTCCTGCAGTTCATGCGCCTCATCCACCACCACGACGTCATATTCGGGCAGCACCGCGAGCCCCTCAAAGGCACTGACGGCAAGCATGGCATGGTTGGTCACCACGACGTCTGCCTCGGCCGCGTCCTGACGCGCCAGTTCACTGAAGCATTCAGCGGCCATGGGACATTTTTGCGCGCCCAGGCATTCCATGGAGGTCACGGATACCTGCCGCCAGGCCCGGTCGGTCACGCCAGGTAGGAGCTCGTCACGGTCGCCGGTGGCGGTCTTCTCGGCCCACTCCCGCAGCCGCACCACTTCCTTGCCCAGCTGGGAGGCGGGGCCGCCCACTGAGGCGGCGAAGTGCGGCACGCTGGTGTCCTCGCCCAAGGAGAACAGCTGGCCCTCCGAAGGCTCTTCGGAAGGAAACCCGCCCTCGAGCTTGTGTCGGCAGACATAGTTGGATCGCCCCTTGACCAGGGCCACTTTGACGGGGCGCTCCAAGGCGGGGGTGATGTTCTTCAGCAGGCGGGGCAGGTCCCTGCCCACGATCTGGGTTTGCAGGGCCAGCGTGGCCGTCGACACCAGGGCGGGCTTATTGCTTTCCAGTGCGTGGGCAATGAGCGGTATCAGGTAGGCCAGCGACTTGCCGGTCCCGGTGCCTGCTTGGACCAGGAGATGGTTGCCCGAACTGATGGCCCGGGCCACCTGGCGGGCCATTTCGTGTTGTCCGTTGCGGCTCTGTCCACCCATGCCGGCGACGGCGCGGTCGAGCAGTTCAATGACGAACTGCTCGCCGGCCGCCTGCACAGCTTCGCCGGCCGCGAGGTCAGTCATTGAGGGCGTATGGTTCCAGCTCGGATGCGAGGCCCTCGCGGACCATCACCACGGCCCTGGTACCTTCCTCAACGTGGTCGAGGTTGATGATTTCGGCGTCGGATTCGTGCAGCTTGCTGAGCAGGTCGCCCCGGTCGTACGGAATGAGCAGTTCGAGCTTCACGCTGGGCCTCGGGATGGCGTCACTGATGGCCTTCAACAGCTCGGCAATACCCTCACCCGTCCGGGCAGAGACCACCACATGGCGTGGTTCGCGCTGCTTCAGGCGCTCAATCACGAAGGGATCGGCGGCATCGGCCTTGTTCAACACGATGATCTCGGGCACCTTGCGGGCGTCAACTTCGCTGAAGACCTTCCGGACCGCGGCAATCTGGCCCTCGGGATCGGGGTGCGAGGCATCCACCACGTGCAGGATCAGGTCCGAATCGGCCACCTCTTCGAGGGTGGAGCGGAAGGCCTCCACCAGCTGGGTGGGAAGCGAGCGGACGAACCCTACGGTGTCGGCCAGGGTGTACCCCAGGCCGTCAGCGGTTTCGGCCTTGCGGACGGTGGGATCCAGGGTGGCGAACAAGGCGTTCTCCACCAGGACGCCGGCGTCGGTGAGCCGGTTGAGCAGGGAGGATTTTCCCGCGTTGGTGTACCCGGCGATGGCCACCGACGGTACCTCGTTACGACGACGGTTGGCCCGCTTGGTTTCCCGCGCCGGCTTCATCGCGGCGATCTCGCGCCGAAGCTTGGCCATGCGCGTACGGATCCGGCGCCGGTCCAGTTCGATCTTGGTTTCACCGGGGCCGCGCGAGCCCATGCCGGCGGCGGCGCCACCCACTTGGCCACCTGCCTGGCGGGACATCGATTCGCCCCAGCCGCGGAGTCGGGGAAGCAGGTATTCCAGCTGTGCCAGCTCCACTTGGGCCTTGCCCTCGCGGCTCTTGGCGTGCTGGGCGAAGATGTCCAGGATCAGGGCCGTACGGTCGATGACCTTGACCTTGACGATGTCTTCGAGGCCACGACGCTGCGAGGGTGCGAGCTCGGCATCCACCACCACGGTGTCCGCACCGGTGGACATGACGATGTCCTTCAATTCGAGCGCCTTGCCCGAGCCCAGGAACGTTCCGGGATCCGGCTTGGCCCTCCGCTGTACCAGCCCGTCGAGGACCTCGGAGCCGGCCGTCTCTGCGAGGGCGGCAAGCTCCCGGAGCGAGTTTTCGGCGTCGGCCAGAGTTCCGTCGGCCCAGAGCCCTGCCAGGACCACCCGTTCCAGGCGGAGCTGGCGGTATTCGACCTCGGTGACGTCTTCCAGTTCGGTGGACAACCCTGCCCTGCGGCGCAAGGCGCGGCGTTCCTCGAGGTCCTGCTGGTCGCCGTCGTACGTTGAATGTTCTTCGTCGAGGCGGGAGATGGCCTGGGCCTTGCCGAGCACCGCTTTCCCGGTGCCGCTGCCGCCGGCGGGCGTGCTGACATTCCGGGCCGGTACGTCCTTGGCGAGGATCCGGTCGATGACAGCCTGGATTTCCTCGGGACTCATGTCCTGGGCGGCTGGATCGGACCCGGTATTTGGCTGGCTGGTCATGGTCTCCTTTGAAGATTCGGCATTTCCAGAATAGTGCCGATTGGTTGGAAGGTGGGAAGTATTCGCGCTGGGCTGACGGCCTGCGGTCATGCAGTCCTCCTGATGGTGGGGCCGCCGGCTGCGGTGCCGGGGCCGGGGTGCCGCGTAGTATGGGGCGGCTGGACGGGCGAGGCCGGAGAATGGCGGGAAGCGCGGCGCAAGGCTGACGTTCGAGTATTGTCCGGCGGCCGGGCCTGGACGGACTGGTCCGGTCCGGTGCACAAGCGGAAGGCATGCAAACCTGCGTCGCTGTGGGACGGGCTGCCTCTGCAGGGCAGCGGCGCACACGGGCGGGGCCCGTAGCGCCTACTCGAAGATCAAGAACATGCCCACCAGCCTAACAGAGGGGTGCAGGCACAGTTTCCCATTACGCTGCAGGGGGAACTACTCTGGCCAGTTATGGAGTCCGCTCACTATTTCAGCACGTCCCCCGCCGGGCCCTTTACCCGCAAGCCCCTCACCGTGGAACTGGCCGGCGAAACGCGCAGGCTCCAGACCTCCTCGGGCATTTTCAGCCCGGACGGCATCGACAAGGGCACCGCAGTACTCCTGGCGGAGGTGCCTGCCCCGCATCCCCACGGCAACCTGTTGGACATTGGTTGCGGCTGGGGACCGGTGGCCCTCACCATGGCACTGCTGGCGCCCCAGTCAAGGGTCTACGCGGTGGACGTCAATGAACGGTGCATCACCCTGACCAACGAGAACGCCGACGCGCTGGGCCTGTCCAACGTGGTTGCCAGCACGCCTGAGGCCGTGGACCCCGATGTGCGTTTCGACACCATTTGGTCCAATCCGCCCATCAGGATCGGCAAGGAAGAACTGCATGCCCTGCTGAAGCTGTGGCTCCCCCGCCTGGCTGACGGCGGCACGGCGTGGCTGGTGGTCCAGAAGAACCTGGGCTCGGACTCGCTGCAGCGCTGGCTGGCCGCCGAACTGGACAGCTCCTTCACCGTGACGCGCGAATCCACCGCCAAGTCCTTCCGGATTCTGAAGGTCAGGAAAGCGTCCCGCTCGCCACAATAACCGCCGGACCGCTGAGTTCCACGTGCTCGTGCCCGCCGGGTCCGGCGAAGAACTTGACGCCTACAACCCCTCCGGGAACATGGACGCGCCAGACGTCGGGAGCCTCGGCACCCGCCCAGTGCCGGATGGCGACGGCGGCCGCGCAGGCCCCCGTGCCGCAGGATTGCGTCTCCCCCACACCGCGCTCATGCACGCGCATGGTCACCGAGCCGACGCCGTCGTGCACGAGGGGCTCAGCCGGAACGACGAACTCCACGTTGGTCCCGTTTGCCGGGACAGGGTCGACTTTCGGCGCGGTGAAAAGCCGGGTCCCGGCCAGCTCGGTTAGCTCGGCAAGGGCCACCACGGTGTGCGGGTTGCCCATGCTCACGGACAAGGCCGGCCGGGGAACCTCCAGCCCGTCGGCAGCGACGAGGGAATCCATGGCTTTGGCACTGGCTTCGCCGGGGAAGATGAACTCCCAAGGGCCCATGTCAACCGCGTAGTCGTTCCCGGTACGGACCACCGTCTTGACTCCGCCGCGCGTCCCGATGGCAAGTGAACCGCCGTCGGGCAGGTCGATCAGCCCCTCGGTGCGCAGGAAGTGGACGAACACCCGGACCCCGTTTCCGCACATTTCCGACAGCGAACCGTCCGCGTTCCGGTAATCCATGAACCATTCCGCGCCGGGGGTGTCCAGCAGCAGTTCCCTGCCCTCCGGCAGGAAGCGGGAGGGCACGGCCCTGATCAGCCCGTCGGCGCCGATTCCCTGGTGCCGGTCGCACAAGGCCGCTGCCTGGTGCACGTCGAAGCTGCGGGTGCCCTCGGGATCGGCCACCAGGACGAAGTCATTGCCCGTGCCGTGCCCCTTGGAAAAGCGGAGGCCGCCCATGGCACGAAGGGCGGATCCGGACGTTTCGGCGGGGGTATCATTCATGGTCCCAAGCGTAGCGGCGGATGCCGCTGCCGCTGAAACCGCGGTTACCTGCAGAGCAGCGCAGCCTTGCCGGCAAGTTCCGGATCCTGCCAGTCCAGCCACGTGATGCGGGGGTCGGCGCGGAACCATGTGAGCTGGCGGCGGGCAAATTGGCGGGTAGCCACAATGGTTTCCTCCGCAGCGTCCGCCACGGTTGAGGCGCCGTCGAGGACCCGCAGGAACTGTGCATAGCCGAGGGCCCGGGAGGCTGTCTTCCCGGTCCGCAGGCCTTGGGCGTCAAGCGTCCCCACTTCTGCCAGCAGCCCGGCGTCCACCATCCGGTGGACCCTGGCTGCCAGGCGCTCCCGCAGGACATCACGGTCTACGTCCAGTCCCACCTGGACAGCCGGCTGGTGGTACTCCCGGCGCGGCATGAAGGAGCTGAAAGGCCGTCCAGTGAGTTCGTGGACTTCCAGGGCGCGGATGATCCGCCGGGCATCAGAGAGCCGCTCCGCCGACACGGGATCCACGGCGCGGAGCCTTACCAGCAGTTCTGCCGTCCCGCGTTCCGCGTGTTCGGCCTCAAGCCGGGCGCGCAACGATGCGTCCGTGCCGGGGAACTCCAGTACGTCCAGGGCGGCCCGTACGTAGAGCCCCGAGCCGCCGGCGAGGATGGCCCTCTTGCCGCGGGCATGGACAGCCGCTATCACGTTGCGGGCCTGCTCCTGGAACGTGGAGACGCTCGCCTCCTGCGTGACGTCCATGATGTCCAGGAGGTGGTGTGGCACGCCCTTGCGCTCGGCCACGGAGATCTTTGCGGTGCCGATGTCCATGCCCCGGTAAAACTGCATGGCGTCGGCATTGATGACCTCGCCGTCCAGTTCCAGGGCAAGGTTGACGGCAAGATCCGATTTGCCGGAGCCAGTGGGACCGACGACGGCGATAACGGGCGGGGCGACCACCGGTCAGCGGGTGCGCAGCGGCAGCGAAGGCATGCCCAGCGAGACACCCTTTTGTCCAGCTCCGCTCCCCGGCACCGGCGCTCCGCAGGAATCCGCCTGCGACCGGTCCCAGGCGTCACCGGCGCGCGACCTGCGCAGGCTGTAGTCATCGGGCGTGGGGTCGGCCACCAGGTGGAAGGCAGCGGCATCAGTGATGGTGACGGTCACGAGGTCGCCCGGCCTGGGGGCCGGCGCGCCTTCAGGGACGGAGAAATGTACCAGCCTCTGGTCCCTGGACCGGCCGGAGAGCCGGTGCGTCTCCTCGGACTTGCGGCCCGACTGCGCGGTGACCATGACCTCCAGCCGGCGGCCGAGCTGCTTCCGGTTTTCCTCCGCGGCGATCCTGTCCTGCAGCGCGGTGAGCCGTTCGAACCTTTCCTGGACCACGGCCTTGGGCAGTTGGTCCGGCAGGTCCGCGGCAGGGGTCCCTGGCCGCTTGGAATACTGGAAGGTGAAGGCGGTGGCAAACCGCGACTTCTCGACGACGTCGAGCGTGGCCTGGAAGTCCTCTTCTGTCTCGCCGGGGAAGCCGACGATGATGTCGGTGGAGATGGCGGCGTCAGGGATCCTGTCCCGGACCTTGTCCAGGATGCCGAGGAACTTTGTGGACCGGTAGGACCGCTTCATGGCCTTCAGGATGCTGTCCGAGCCGGACTGCAGCGGCATGTGGAGCTGGGGCATGACATTGGGTGTTTCCGCCATGGCCTCGATGACGTCATCGGTAAATGCCGCGGGGTGGGGGCTGGTGAAACGGACCCGTTCCAGCCCTTCGATGTCGCCGCAGGCACGGAGGAGCTTGGAGAAGGCCTGGCGGTCGCCGAACTCCACCCCGTAGGAGTTGACGTTCTGGCCAAGCAGCGTGACTTCGATGGCGCCGTCGTCCACGAGGGCCTGGATTTCAGCGAGGATCTCGCCCGGGCGCCGGTCCTTTTCCTTGCCCCGCAAGGCAGGCACGATGCAGAACGTGCAGGTGTTGTTGCAGCCAACCGAGATGGACACCCAGCCGGAGTACACGGAGTCGCGCTTGGTGGGCAGCGTGGACGGGAACACGTCCAAGGACTCAAGGATTTCCAGCTGCGCTTCGTCGTTGTGCCGGGCCCGCTCGAGCAGGGCCGGGAGCGCACCAACATTGTGGGTTCCGAAAACGGCGTCAACCCAGGGCGCCTTCTTGAGAATGATTTCCCGGTCCTTCTGGGCCAGGCATCCGCCCACCGCGATCTGCATCCCGGGGTTTGCCGCCTTGACGGGCGCCAGGATACCGAGGTTTCCGTAGAGCTTGTTGTCAGCGTTCTCGCGCACGGCACAGGTGTTGAACACCACGACGTCGGCTTGCTCGCCTTCCGCGGGAACGTATCCGGCGTCTTCAAGTAGTCCCGCCATCCGCTCGGAGTCGTGGACGTTCATCTGGCACCCGAACGTCCGCACCTGGTAGGTACGCTGCCGGGCTCCGGGCTGCGGACCCGTTCCGGGTTCGACGGAAGGGGTGGTGCCGGAATGGGGGAAGGAATGGTCAAACTCACCCGTTAAGGGTACCGGCTCGGGAGCGGGTCACCGTCGGGATCCCGGACTGAACCGAGTACGTCATTGACGATCCTGAACGCCTGCGCGGGCTGGTAGCCCTTTCGCGCCAGCATGGACGCCAGACGGCGCACTGCTTTATCCCGTTCGGCCGGGTCCGACAAGTTTGTTCCGGGACGCAGCTTGCGTTCAACCAGGGTCCTGGCGGCAGCTTCCTCATCGGCGTCCGTCACTTGTTCCAGGGCCGCGGCGGCGGTTTCGGCGTCGATGCCCTTCTCCGACAGCTCGCGCCGGAGGGCACCCCTGGCGAGCTTGAGGGACTGGGATCGACTCCTGACCCACATGTCGGCAAATTCGGCGTCATCGATCAGGCGGACTTCCTGGAATTTGTCCAGGACTTCCTCTGCCACGTGTTCCGGAATGTTCCGTTCGGCCAGTTTCCGGGCAAGCTGCAGCCTGCTCTTCGGCGAGGCCGTCAGCTGCCGGTAAACGATGGCCTTGGCCACCCCGGCAGGATCCGGTTCAGCGTCCTCTGACAGAGGGTCTCCGGGCACGGCGGACCGCTCCGTGGCCCCACGGACGGGGTTGGCGGAGCGGCGCCGCCGGGTACCGGATTTGGGTGACCTGGCGTCAGGCGAATGCGCCTCGGGAGACCACGTCAAGGGCTAGAACCCGTCGACGGCTTTCAGCTTGGGCGTGTCCTTGGACTCGTCCTCCGCCGGCTTCACGCCCACACCGAGTTTCTCCTTGATGAGGCGCTCCAGTTCAGCGGCAAGCTCGGGGTTGTCGCGAAGGAACCGGCGCGAGTTCTCCATGCCCTGGCCCAACTGGTCGCCATCGTACGTGAACCAGGAGCCGGACTTCTTGATGATGCCGTGCTCGACACCCATGTCGATGATGCCGCCTTCGCGGGAGATGCCCTGGCCGTAGATGATGTCGAACTCGGCCACCTTGAAGGGCGGGGCCATCTTGTTCTTCACGATCTTGGCCTTGGTCCGGTTGCCGACCGAATCAGCGCCTTCCTTCAGGGTCTGGATGCGCCGGACGTCGATGCGGACCGACGCGTAGAACTTCAGCGCCTTGCCACCGGTGGTGGTTTCGGGGGAACCGAAGAACACACCGATCTTTTCACGGAGCTGGTTGATGAAGATGGCGGTGGTCTTGGTCTGGCTCAGGCGGCCGGTAATTTTACGCAATGCCTGGCTCATGAGCCGTGCTTGGAGGCCGACGTGGCTGTCGCCCATGTCGCCTTCGATTTCAGCGCGCGGAACCAGGGCGGCGACGGAGTCGATGACGACGATGTCCAGGGAACCGGAGCCCACCAGCATGTCCATGATTTCCAGGGCCTGCTCACCGGTGTCCGGCTGTGAGACCAGCAGGGCGTCGGTATCCACGCCGAGCTTCGCGGCATAGTCCGGATCCAGGGCGTGCTCGGCGTCGATGAAGGCAGCGATGCCACCCAGCCGCTGGGCGTTGGCCACGGCGTGCAGTGCCACGGTGGTCTTACCTGACGATTCCGGCCCATAGATCTCCACCACGCGGCCGCGTGGCAGCCCGCCAATGCCGAGGGCGACGTCCAGGGCGATGGACCCGGTGGGGATGACTTCGATGGGGGCACGGACTTCGTCGCCCAGGCGCATCACCGAGCCCTTGCCGAACTGCTTGTCAATCTGGGCAAGTGCTGCTTCCAGCGCTTTTGCACGATCCGGGGCTGCCGCCATGGTTGACACCTCTAATGCTTTCTCGATGGTGGCCTGTGCGGCCGTCTTGTTGGTCATCTCTGACGCTAAGGGGACCCACTGACATTCCGGCCTCAGGACATCGGCTATGTGGATAAACCCAATAGAAAAAGCATAGCGTTATCCGAACAGGTATTCGAAGAGGAAGGTCGCGCGGCGTGTCCGGCAAGGGTTCCCGGACCGGTCGGCAGGAGGCCCCGGGCCGACCGGCGGATGGGTCGTGCCCCGCGGGCGTCAGTCGCGGCGAGGGGCTATGTCCCGGCCGAGCCGGCGGTCCGCCGGCACGTCCTGGAGGTCGCAGACGGCAAGCCAGACCTTGCGCGGTTCCACCCCGGCGGCCAGTGCCTGGTCCGCGGTGCGCCCGCCGACCCCGGCCAGGACCAGGGTACTGCTCAGCACGCGGGAGTAGCCCGCGCCGAACTCGTCATCCATGAGCCGCCAGTAGTCGCTGATTCGCATCGGTAAATCCTCTCATGAGCGTGGACCCTAGAATTGTTGCCATGAGCAACTCCCCCGATGGCACGCCGGCTGATGTAGCAGTCGATGCTGCCGCCGATACGGCCCTGCAGAACGTCGAGCACCAGATCAGTCTTTTTTGGCGGCGGGCCCGGGCCATTTCGAACCAGCTGTCCCGGGAAGTGCACCCGGACATGGAGCCTGCGGCGTACGGGCTGTTGACTGTGATCCGCCGGGAGGGGCCTATCCGGCTGACCGAACTGGCGATGAACATCGGGGTGGGCAAGCCCTCCGTCAGCCGGCAAATCGCGTTCCTTGAAGGCCTGGGGCTGGTTTCCAAGGAGGCTGATCCGTTGGACCGCCGGGCGCAGTCCATCCGGTTGACCCCCAAGGGGGAGGAAAAAATGCACCAGGTCCAGGACGCCCGGCGCCAGGTCTTCCAGGAACGGCTGCGGGAATGGCCGGTGGAGGACCTCCAGGAACTGGCCCGCTACATGGCCAAGCTGAACTCCACCTACGAGCCCGACGGATTCCCGAAGGAAGCACCGGGCGCGTCTCCGGCACGGGAGAGCTAGCCGCCTTCACGCAAGAAAAGCCCCCGGCCATGCCGGGGGCTTCCTTGTTCCACGGCCCACCCAACGGGTGGGGGCTGCCCCTAACGGGCGCCGGAGAGAAGGCCTGTGGAGAGTTCGTCGTTCAGTTCTGCGTTGAGGTCGCGTTCCAGGTCACGGCCGTAACGCTGGGAGAATTCCTGCGGTACGGTGTCCGGAACTGCAACGCCCTCGGCTACTGCCACCCGGTCGCTGACCTCCCGAAGCATGCTGGACAACGGCACGTCCAGGGCGGAGCAAATCGAGGACAGGAGCTCTGACGAGGCTTCCTTCTGGCCACGCTCCACCTCACTGAGGTATCCCAGGGAAACGCGGGCGCTGTGCGAAACTTCACGGAGCGTGCGCCCCTGACGCTGGCGGACATCGCGCAGCACATCACCGATTTCGTGACGAAGTACCACCATCTTGCGCTCCTTCTGTTCGCTCTTAGCCTGTTCGGCGAGGCCCACATCCTTCCAGCGGACAACGCCGTTTACGGATACGGGCTGCTTTACCATCTGTATCGCCTTGCTCCCTCATTGGTCAGGTCCGCCAAAAGGCGGACCGTCTGGTCGTTTCATCCTAGGCGCCTCCGCTCTCCGGAAGCGACACAATGTAATAACTAATCGGTACCGGCTTTTGTTCCCGGCAACTTTACGTGCGGTAACTTGGGCGGGCAAGCGTCAGGCTGAGATCGCCTCAAGGAGCCTTTCAAGGGCCGCCGCACACGCTTCGGCGCGGATGTCAGGCCGGCTGCCCGTAAAGGAATATTCAAATGCCGTGCTGCCGGCGGCAGTGGCGATCCCCACGTAGACCCGCCCGACAGGTTTGCCGTCGTGCGCCTCCGGACCGGCCACGCCGGTGGTGGAAACCCCGAGGTGGGCGCCCAGGACGTCTCGGGCTCCTGCCGCCATGGCGCGGGCGACGTCCGGGTCGACGGAGCCGACGCGGGCCAGGAGCCCGGCGGGGACGTGGAGTACGCCTTCCTTGACGGAGTTTTGGTACGCCACGACGCCGCCCTGAAGCATGCCAGAGGCGCCGGGGGTATCGGCGAGGACGGCGGAGACCATGCCGGCGGTCAGGGACTCTGCGGTGGCGACGGTCAGTCCCACGTCAAGTGCCTGCCGCACGACCTGTCCGGCGAGATGGTGGAGGTTGCTCAAGGTTCCTGTCCTTTCGCCGTTCCTGCCTGCCGCCCCTTCGCGCGCAGGCGCAGGGCTTCGATGACATATTCGACGCCGGTCCACACGGTGATGGCCAGCGCCGCCATCATGACGGCGAAAGCAACCCACACCAGCCACGGCGCAAAGGCGCCCAAAGGGAGCAAATACAGGAAGATCGCTGCGGTCTGCACGACGGTCTTGAGCTTTCCGCCGCGGGAAGCGGGAATGACTCCGTAGCGGATGACGAAGAAGCGAAGGGCCGTGATTCCCCATTCCCGGACCAGGATCACGAGCGTTGCCCACCACGGCAGTTCACCCAGCAGGGAAAGCATGACCAGTGCCGATCCGATGAGCAGTTTGTCCGCGATGGGGTCGGCAATCTTGCCGAAGTCCGTGACGAGGTTCCGGCTCCTGGCGATATCGCCGTCGAGCTTGTCCGTGTAGATGGCGACGGCGAACGCCGCCACCGCGGCCCAGCGCCACGGCCCGTCCTCACTGCGCAGGCCGGGGGCATCCGCCACAAGGAACCACACGAAGAACGGGACCAGCGCGATGCGGATCATGGTCAGGACGTTGGGAAGGTTCCAGACCCCGGCACGGCGCGGGCCGGCGGCGGTGGCATCGGTGCTAGTCACGTACCTAGGCTACCTTCCCGGGGCTGCCGCAACGCCGGCGCGGCCCTACCGTCCGGTCAGCGACCAGGCGTCCTCGGAGCCGTCGTCGTCATCGCCGTATCCGCCGGGAGCGGAATCGGAGCCGTCGTAGTACTCGACGTTCTGCTTCCTTTTGTCCAGGTCGGCGGCCACCAGGTCCTCTGCGTAGCCGCCCTGTGCGATGTTGGCGTTGGCATTGTCACTGAGCGCGGCTGTCTGCGAATCCGGGGCGGCCGGTGCGTCCTGGCCCTTCATCGCGGCCAGGACCGCGGCGAGGTCGTCCGGCTTGACCAGCACGTCGCGGGCCTTGGAGCCCTCGGAAGGTCCCACCACTCCCCTGGACTCGAGCAGGTCCATGAGCCGGCCGGCCTTGGCGAACCCCACCCGGAGCTTGCGCTGCAGCATGGAGGTGGAGCCGAACTGCGTGGTGACCACGAGTTCCGTGGCCTGCAGCAGCACCTCGAGGTCATCGCCGATGTCGTCGTCGATCTGTTTCTTTTCCGCCTCGGGGGCGACGTCGTCCCGGTAGACGGCCTGGAGCTGTCCCTTGACGTGCTCCACCACCTTGTGGATCTCGGATTCGGTGACCCAGGCGCCCTGGACGCGCATCGCCTTGGAAGCACCCATCGGCAGGAAGAGCGCGTCGCCTTGGCCGATGAGTTTTTCGGCGCCTGGCTGGTCCAGGACCACGCGGGAGTCGGTGACGGAGGACGTGGCGAAGGCCATGCGGGACGGCACGTTGGCCTTGATGAGGCCGGTCACCACGTCCACGGAGGGCCGCTGGGTGGCCAGCACCAGGTGGATGCCGGCGGCACGGGCGAGCTGGGTGATGCGGACGATGGAGTCTTCGACGTCGCGCGGGGCGACCATCATCAGGTCGGCGAGTTCGTCCACGATCACCAGCAGGTACGGGTACGGCCGGATGACGCGCTTGGAGTCCACCGGCGGGTGGACCTTGCCGGCACGGACGGCCTTGTTGAAGTCGTCGATGTGCTTGAAGCCGTAGTTGGCGAGGTCGTCGTAGCGGGCGTCCATTTCGCGGACCACCCACTGCAGTGCCTCGGCGGCCTTCTTGGGGTTGGTGATGATCGGCGTGATCAGGTGCGGGACGCCCTCGTAGGCGGTCAGTTCCACGCGTTTGGGGTCCACCATGACCATGCGCACCTCGTCCGGGGTGGCGCGCATCAGGATGGAGGTGATCATCGAGTTCACGAACGAGGACTTACCGGCACCGGTGGCACCGGCGACCAGGAGGTGCGGCATCTTGGCGAGGTTGGCCACCACGTAGCCGCCCTCGACGTCCTTGCCGACGCCCATCACCATCGGGTGGTCCGTGCGGCGGGCGTTCTGGCTGCGGAGCACGTCGCCCAGGGAGACCGTCTCGCGGTCCGTGTTGGGGATCTCGATGCCGATCGCGGACTTGCCCGGGATGGGGCTGAGGATCCGGACGTCCGAGCTGGCGACCGCGTAAGAGATGTTCTTGGACAGCGCGGTGACTCGTTCCACCTTGGTGCCCGGCGAGAGTTCGATCTCGTACCGGGTGACGGTGGGGCCGCGGCTGAAGCCGGTCACGGTGGCGTCCACGTTGAACTGGGTCAGGGTGTCGGTCAGGGCGGCGACGACGGCGTCGTTGGCCTCCGTGCGCTCCTTGGGGATGGATCCCGGGGTCAGGAAGTCCGAAGCCGGCAGCGTGTAGGTGACGTCCCCGGCGAGGGAGAGCTGCTCGGTCCGCTGCGGGATGGGTACCGGTGGCGGAGCGGGCGCTACCGGATTCGAGGGCACCGTGGGTGCGGCGGCCGGCTTCCCGGGAGCCGCGGCGCCGGGAATAACCAGCGGGATGGCCTCGGTGGCGTTCTCCGCGGCAGGCGCCGAACCGGCGCCCAGGCCCTGCGCGGCCTTGATTTTTTCGACGGCGATCTCCGCCTGGGTGGGGCGCCGGACGCCCGGTGCGGGCCGCGCGGGCTCCGGCTCGTCGTCGTCGATGACCGCGTGTTCGAAAGCTTCGTCGCCCACGTAGCCTTCCAGGCCGGCATCGGGCTCCTGGTCCTTGCCGAACAACCTGCGCTTCTTCTTTTTGGGCTCAGCGGCTGCGGGGCGTTCGAGGTAGCTGCGGTCGTGCACGTGGCCGGGGTCCTGGTCCATCAGGTCGATGCCCATGAGGTGCTCGTAGGCTCCGCGAAGGCGGCGCGGGATGGCCGTGAACGGGGTGGCCGTGATGATCAGCAGGGAAACGAAGGCCAGCAGCCCGTAGAGTGCCACCGGCACGGCGGGATGGATGGCGGCCAAGGGACTGGCTGCCAGGAAGCCGAGCATGCCGCCGGCTTTGCGGAGGCCGTCGAAGCCATCGGCAACCGTGGGCTGGCCGCCGAGGATGTGGGCCAGGCCGCACCCCGCGAAAGTCATGATGAGGAAGCCGATGCCCACCCGATTGTTGCCCCGGCCGTCCGAGGGGCGCCTGAATAGGCGGAACGCGCAGACAAAGAGCATGAGCGGGAGCAGCAGGGAGAGCCAGCCGAAGGTTCCGTTGACCACGGCGTAGACGGCGTCCGGGAACCAGCCCGTCAGGCCCCACCAGGCGAACGTGGCAATGAACACACCCAGGGCCAGGTTGAACAGCGCGGCACCGTCGCGGCGTTCGTCCGCGGAGAGGTCGCTGACGTCGTAGCCGATCCGGCGTACTCCCCCGCCCACCAGGTGCCCGATTCCGAGCCATGCCCCGCCCACGACGCGCAGGAGCCAAGGCTGGTGGTGTTCGACGGCGGGAAGCTGGCGGGTGCGTGCAGTGCTGGTTGAGCCGCCGCGCCCTGTCTTGCCGGCAGTGGAGCCGGTTCCGCGGCCTGTGGAGCTTCCGGCTTTGCTGCCGGAGCTGCCCCTGCCGGTACCTTTGGGCGCGGAAGTAGTACGTGTGGCCATAGTAGCCACGGTACCGGAAGCATGCTGTGATTCCGGGGATATCGGGGCTGCCGGGCCGCCCGCCGGGGCTTGCCGATGCGCTTGAGGATGCGCATTGCCGGAGGCGCGAAAAGGCCCGGTCCACAGGGAACCGGGCCTTTCGGTGGTGCAGCGAGGCTGTCCGCGCAGGTCAGTCGCGCAGCCGGGCCGCGCGGGGGGCTCAGGCCTCGAGGACCACCGGGATGATCATGGGCTTGCGGCGCAGCTTGCGGTTGACCCAGGTGCCGACAACGCGGCGCACCACCTGCTGGAGCTGGTGGCTGGTGTGGTCGGCGTGGTTCTGGACTGCTTCCTCCAGCGCCGCGTTGATCTTGGGGATGATGTCGTCGAAGACGGAATCGTCCTCGGCGACGCCGCGGGCGTGGATTTCCGGACCGGACACCACCTTGCCGGTGGCGCGGTGGATGACCGTGATGATCGAAATGAATCCTTCGTCACCCAGGATGCGGCGGTCCTTGAGGTCGGCGTCGGTGATTTCACCCACGCTGGACCCGTCAACGTAGACAAAGCCCACTTCCACCTGGCCGACGATGTCTGCCTGGTGGTCGCGGAGGTCGATGACTGTGCCGTTGTCGGCAAGGATGACGCTCGCCTCGGGCACGCCGGACTCGATGGCGATCTTGCCGTTGGCGATGAGGTGCCGGGTTTCGCCGTGGACGGGCATGGCGTTCAAGGGCTCAAGGATGTTGTAGCAGTACAGCAGCTCGCCCGCGGCGGCGTGGCCGGAGACGTGGACCTTGGCGTTTCCCTTGTGGATGACATCGGCGCCGAGCTTCAGGAGGCCGTTGATGATCCGGAAGACGGCGTTCTCGTTGCCCGGGATGAGGCTGGAGGCCAGGATCACGGTGTCGCCGTCGCCCACCACCACGCGGTGGTCGCCGTTGGCCATCCTGGACAGGGCGGCCATCGGTTCACCCTGGGAGCCGGTGGACATCAGCACCACGCGGTTGTCCGGCAGATTGTCGATGTTCTTGATGTCCACGATCAATCCGGCGGGAACATCCAGGTAGCCAAGCTTTTCCGCGATGGCCATGTTGCGGACCATGGAGCGGCCCACGAAGGCCACCTTGCGGTTGTGCTTGGCGGCGGCGTCGAGGACTTGCTGCACGCGGTGGACGTGGGACGAGAAGGACGCCACGATGATGCGCTTGGTGGCCTGGCCGAAGAGGCGCTCCAGGGTGGGGCCGATTTCCTTCTCAGCCGTGGTGAATCCAGGCACGTCAGCGTTGGTGGAGTCGGACATGAAAAGGTCCACGCCCTCCTCGCCCAGCTTGGCGAAGTGCCGGAGGTCGGTGATCCGGCCGTCCAGCGGCAGCTGGTCCATCTTGAAGTCGCCGGTGTGCAGGACCGTTCCGCCCGCGGTGCGGATGAAGACGGCCAGGGCGTCCGGGATGGAGTGGTTGACGGCCACGAATTCGCATTCGAAGGGGCCGAACTTCTCCACCTGGCCCTCCTCCACGGTGAGTGTGTAGGGCCGGATGCGGTGTTCCTGCAGCTTGGCCTCGATGAGGGCGAGGGTCAGTTGCGATCCCACCAGCGGGATGTCGTTGCGCAGGCGCAGCAGGTACGGCACGGCGCCGATATGGTCCTCGTGGCCGTGCGTGAGGATGACAGCCACAACGTCATCCAGCCGGTCTTCGATGTACGAGAAGTCAGGCAGGATCAGGTCGACGCCGGGCTGGGTTTCCTCAGGGAAGAGGACACCGCAGTCCACGATCAGCAGCTTGCCGTCGATTTCGAAGACGGCCATGTTCCGGCCGATCTCCCCCAGCCCGCCCAGCGGAACGATCCGCAGCGTGCCCTGGGGCAGGCGCGGAGGGGTGACAAGGCCGGTAAGGGCAGTTTGGGTCATAATGCACTACTTTCCAGGCGGAAGGGTGCCGGTCTTAGCCTCAGGAGAAGACCAGCCCCGCTTCCGCCAAATCCCCGCGGATGGTTTCGATCTCGGTTTCGTCCGGCTCCACGAGGGGCAAACGGACAATCGAGTTGGGCAGGACTCCCTGCCATTTAAGAATCTGCTTGGCCGCCACGGCCCCCTGGACGCGGGTCATGGTTGCCCGGACCACCGGCTGGAGTTCGACGTTGATCTTCCGGGCGGTGCCGAGGTCGTTGGCGTTGACGGCGTCGATGAGTTCGCGGAAGCGGCGGGTGGCCACGTGGGTGGTGACGCCCACCAGCCCCACGGCGCCCAGCGCCATCCACGGAAGGGTCAGTCCGTCGTCGCCGGAGTAGAAGAGGAGGTCGGTTTCCGCCATGACGCGGGTGGCCGCAACGAGGTCCGCCTTGGCGTCCTTGACGGCCACAATGTTGGGGTGCTGGGCCAGCCGGATCATGGTGTCGGGTTCGATCGCGATGGAGGACCGGCCCGGAATGTCGTAGAGCATGACCGGAACGTCCACCGCGGAGGCGATGGTTTCAAAGTGGGCGCGGACACCGGCCTGGCTCGGTTTGTTGTAGTAAGGGGTGACCAGGAGCAGTCCGTCGACGCCAAGGGCAGCGGCCTGCTTGGACAGGTGGACCGAGTGCGCGGTGTCGTTGGTGCCGGTACCGGCAATGATCGCGGCGCGGCCACCGACGGCGTCCTTCACCGCGCGGAACATGCCGAGGTTTTCTTCGTCCGTCAGGGTGGAGGTCTCACCGGTGGTGCCGGTGACCACCAGCCCGTCGCAGCCGTCGTCGACGAGCTTGCTGGCCAGCGCAGCCGCCTGGTCGTAATCCACTGCGCCGTCCTTGGTAAACGGCGTGACCATGGCGGTCAGGAGGGTACCGAGGGCAGGGATGTGCGCGGAAGAATCAGCCATGGAAAAAACGTTACCCTGTCCCCGGCTGGTTAGGACAATGCCACGGGCGTGACGAGCGTCAAACAGCCCGGTTGCCGGGCCCCGGCGCGTCGGTTCCGGCGTGGCAATAGCGGCCGACGGCGGCCTGCCGCAGGTCCTCCGCCCAGGCAGCGAGCCGCTGCGCCGCCCGCACGTAATGGAACAGCTCGGTGGGCGTCAGCGCGTCGATATCCGTCTCGGACAGCCGCCGGGCGAGCTCGGCCCCCTCCGGCTGGGCGGCGAGGGTGATGCCCTCCCGCTCCCACTGGACGTCCTCTGACGGCCGCCCGGACACCAACTGCCGGAACAGGTAGTCCACCACGCCCGGGCTCATTGCCCTCAGCGGCAGGTTGACTGAGTGGGTAGGTGCCGGCTGCAGGCTTTCCCGCCGGGCGGGGGTTCCGGATGATGGCGTGTCCATTCCGCCATGGTATTCGAACATATATTCGAATACAAGGGTTTGCGGCGGCCCCTCCGGCACGGCAGGGCGCCGCCGGGCACCCTTTACATCGCCGGCAAGCCGCGCCGCACGGGCATGTGAGACGATCGGGTCATGACGTCCCGCACCCCGGCCACCCGGTCGCGAAAGGCCCCCGGGCGGAACCAGCCGGGCCGTCTTCGCGGCATCGATGCAGCGCGGGGCCTCGCCCTTCTGGGCATGATGGCCACGCACCTGCTGCCAACGTTCGAGTCGAACGCCAACCTCACCCCGACCTGGATCGGCCTCACCTTCTCCGGACGGGCCGCGGCCCTCTTCGCCGTGCTGGCCGGGGTGGGACTTGCCCTGTCCACCGGAAAGCACCAGCCGCTGGCCGGTCCCGATCTCGCGAAGGCCCGCCGCGGTGTCGCGCTGCGTGCCGTGGTGATTGCCGCCGTCGGACTTACCCTGGGCGGCCTGGAAGTGAACGTGGCCGTTATCCTGGTCCATTACGCCGTGTTGTTCCTGTGCGTACTGCCCTTCCTGGGCCTGGGCGCCAAGGCCCTGTGCGCCTGGGCCGCGGGCTGGATCCTTGGGTCGCCGGTGCTGGCCTACTTGCTGCGCCCCTGGCTCCTTGCCGCGGAGCCGCCACTGAAGCTGGGCCACAACCCGCGGTGGGAGGACCTCGGCACCCCCGGCCAGCTGCTGGGCGACCTCTTCCTGACCGGCTACTACCCCGCGGTGCAGTGGCTTGCGTACCTGCTGGTGGGCCTGGCCATCGGCCGCCTGGTCCTTGGCAAGGCCCTGGTCCCTGCCCTCCTGCTGGTGGGCGGATCGGTGGTGGCCGTTACCGCCAAGGCCATCGGGGTGGCCGCGATCGAGGATTGGGGTGGCCTGGCCGCCCTGGAGAAGGTGGTCAATGCCCCCGGCTACCCGTTGGACAGCGTCTTGCAGGTAAACCTGGCGGGGCTGCCGCAGGACGGCTCCTGGTGGTGGCTGGCCTCTGCTGCACCGCACTCCGGGACCCCCCTTGACCTGCTTCATACTTCGGCGGTGGCGGCAGCCGTCATCGGCGCATGCCTCCTGCTGGGGCGGCTCGCCGAGTGGATTGACCTGGACCTGCTGCTGCCCCTGCGCGGCGCAGGGGCCATGACCCTGACCCTGTACACGGTCCACGTCTGGGTGTTGTCGAACTTCTACCTGAAGCCCCTGCCGGCCGGCTGGACCGAGGACGGCATGTACTTCGCACACGCCGCCGTTGCCATCACCGTTGGCGTGCTGTTTGCGAGGTTGTCTTGGCGCGGCCCGCTGGAATGGCTGGGCCACGCCGCGGGCCAACTCGGCCGCGGTTTGCTGCCATGGCCTGCTACGGCGGGGTCAAGGTAAAACTGGACGCCTGGTCGCCGTCGTCATTGGTGACCACCACCGTGACGGGTCCCTTCTTGACGTCAAAAGCGATAACGCCCTGGCGCGCGTCTCCGGCGCCCACCTGCTCGGTCTGCAGGCCGCCGACTTCCTGGCCCAGGTAGATCAGCGCACCCTCCTTGCCGTCCGCGTCAAAGACGCTGAAGTTTGCCGGAGTGGCAAAACTGCTACCCGTTACCGTCTCCCAGGACACCTGCACAGCCAGGAATCCGCCGTTCTTCGGTTCCAGGTAGGACATGCCGGGAATCTCGGCGGTGTAGAAGGAATCGAGCACGCTAACCCTCACCGTGTTGCCCTCGGACATGGTCACCACCGAGGCGTTCGCTTCCGTGGACGTGCCCGGTGACGGCGCCGTAGCGGCTTGGGAGGACGGGAGGGGCGCCTGGGCCGGGACGTTGAAACCCTCAACGGCAGCGGACACTACGGCGATGGAGGCAATGGCCAGCACCGTTCCCGTAATGGCGCCCGCAAGCCAGACGACCGCGGTGATGATCCAGGCCTTTTTCCTGGTCTCCGGATACCCCTCCAGCGGGCGGCCGTGGATGTCCCTGGTGTTCCCGGTCAAGGTCATGACCAGGTCCACGATGGCCCAGATGCCCAGGCCGCCCGCCGTCAGCAGCTTGGCCACGGCGGAACCGGTCTTGCCGAGGTAGAACCGGTCCGCCCCGAAGGTGCCCAGGAGCAGGGACAGGAGCCAGGTGGCCACGAAGGACTTGCGCGGCCCGTCACCGTAGGGAACCAGCGGGTTCGCCTCCGGCGGGTATTCCCACCGGGGGCTCGTTGCGTAGGGCCCGCCAAACGGGGAGGGTGCCGGCGGAACCGGGGGCACGGACGGTCCGCTGCCGGTCGGCTGGGGGTACCGGGACTGGGGGTAAGGCGGCTGGCTCATGGATCGTCCTTCGTGCGGGTTCGGTGCAGGCAAACGGGGTTTCGAAGGACGTCCGCGGCGGAGAACCCGCCCACCCCATCTCCGCCCCCAAGCCGGAAATTATTGCCAGACGAACATACCCCGGGCGGAATGCGGCTGCGATGGGCAGAAATGCCCATCGCAGGAAATCACCGGCAGGCGCCGGCCGTTGGACCGGCCACGGGAACGGCCGCTGCTAGGACGCCGCGGTGAACAGCCGGACGGCGTCGCGCATGGAGGCCCTGGCCCGCTTCCGGTCCCCGGCGGCGTCGTAAGCGCAGCTCAACCGGAACCACGAACGCCAGTCGTCCGGAGCCGATTCGGCTTCGATACGGTACTTTTCGAACTCGGCATCTGCCGCCGCCCGGACAATCCGGCCGCCGGGCGTGCGCGGCAACTCATCCACCGGCAACCCGCCTTCGGCTTCCAGGACCTTGGCCATCTGCTCGGTGCGGGCACCGAACATCAGCTCCCGGATCAGCGCCCAGGCACCGACGACGGGCAGCACCAGGTAAGCCGCGCCAATGGCTTTCGCCGTGAGGTTGCTGTCCGCCAGGAGCAGGAGTGAGCGCTGGAAGGACACCACCAGGTAAAAGACCAGCAGCAGCGTCACTGCTCCCACCCAGATCTTGGTGCGGTTCTTCCGGAAGCCGGCTACAAGCCCGTTCACTTTCAGAGCCCCAGGTCCAGGTAACCGTCCAGTCCCACGGTCAGGCCGGGGTGCGAGGCTACCTGCCGCACGCCCAGGAGAACACCGGGCATGAAGGATGCACGGTCGAAGGAGTCGTGGCGGATGGTCAGCTGCTCGCCGGGGCCTCCCAGCAGGACTTCCTGGTGCGCCACAAGCCCGCGGAGCCGGACGCTGTGGACCCGGACGCCATCCACGTCGCAGCCGCGGGCACCGGCACGTTCGCTGGTGGTGGCATCAGGGCTGGGCGGCACCTGCGCTGCACTGCGCCCGGCGGCGATGAGCTGGGCAGTCCGGACGGCGGTGCCGGACGGGGCGTCCACCTTGTCCGGGTGGTGCAGCTCGATGATTTCCACGGACTCGAAGTATTGGGCGGCCTTGGCCGCGAAAGCCGAGGCAAGGACGGACCCGAGGGCGAAGTTCGGTGCGATGAGCACTCCGGTTTCCGGGTGCCCGGCCAGGACGGATTCCAGCGCAGAGAGCTTGTCCGCGTCCCAGCCCGTGGTGCCCACCACGGCGTGCATGCCGCGTTCGACGGCGAACCGGACGTTCGCTTCGGTGCTCTCGGGAACGGTGAGGTCCACCACGTACTGCGCACCGGAGGACGTCAGCTGATCCAGCGAGTCACCCCGCCCCAGGGCTGCGACGAGCTTCATGTCGGGCGCGGCGTCAATGGCTTTTACGGCCTCGGCGCCCATGCGTCCGTTGGCGCCCAGGACGGCTACCAGCTTGGGGGCGGAGTGTTGTTCGGTCATGCCATCCAGCCTACCGGCGGGACCGGTTGCCGCAGGAACCGGTCACTGTGCGTTACCTCGCACCGGAGCGGACAACCACGCCGGCCCGGGCCAGCCGGTTCCCGGACGCAGCAGGCATCAGCCGTCCGCGCCGACCCATTCGACGGTGCCGTCGGAAAAGAACTGTTCCTTCCAAATGGGAACCTGCTCCTTGATCCGGTCCACCAGTTCCGAGCAGACGGCGAAGGCCTGGCCGCGGTGCGCCGCGGAGACCGCGCACACCAGGGCGGGATCGCCGATTTCCAGCATCCCGATCCGGTGCGCTGCCCAAATCCGGACGGGTTGCCGGACGGCGTCGCCGCCTGCGCCCGGCGCAGCGTCCTGCTCGGCCACCAGGCGGGCCACGACGTCGGCCATCACCTGGTGTGCCGTGGGGTGCGCACTGTAGCTGAGCCGCTCGACTGCCTTGCCGGCGTCGTGGTTGCGAACTACGCCGCTGAAGCTGACCACGGCGCCCGCGGTGTCGCTTTCCACCGCGGCGATCGCCTGGTCGACGGAGATGGGGTCCGCGCTGAGGACTGCCCGGACCACCTCGAATGCCGCGTCAGTGCCCATGTCCGCCTTCCAGCTGGTCGCAGAGATGCCCGATCACCGGGTCCAGGACGGTGAGCCCGTCCATGACGCCCTTGGGTGAACCGGGCAGGTTCACTATAAAAGTAGCTCCGGCTGCGCCAGCATGGCCCCTGCTCAGGGCGGCCAGCGGGGTCTTGGCGGCGCCGGCCCGCCTGATGGCCTCCATGATGCCCGGAATCTCCCGGTCCAGCAGGGGCAGCGTCACGTCCGGAGTCCGGTCGTCCGGGCTCAGGCCGGTCCCGCCGCTGGTAATCACGACGGCGGGACGCTGGGTCAGGAGCGCCCTGATGGCGGCGCCCACGGGCTCACCGTCCGGGACCACCATCGGCGGAAAGACATCGAAGCCGTGCTCGGCCAGCCAATCGCTGATCACCGGGCCGGTCTCGTCGTCGTAGATTCCGGCTGCGGCGCGGGTGGAGGCGATCACCACGCCGGCTTTCCGTCCCTGGACGTCGCCGTGCCGGTGCGGCTCGGGGGCGCCGAGGGGGTTGGTGTCGGTCACAGTGCCCAGTCTCCGCTCTTGCCGCCGCTCTTGGCCAGCACCTTGATATCCGTCAGCACGGCGTGCTTGTCCACGGCCTTGATCATGTCGTAAACGCTCAGGGCCGCAACGGACGCAGCAGTCAGGGCCTCCATTTCCACGCCGGTGACGCCGCGGGTCTTCACGGTGGACCTGATGGTGACGGTATCGGGGCCGAGGTCAAAATCGACGGTGACTTTGGCCAGGGGCAACGGGTGGCAGAGCGGAATGAGGTCAGGCGTCTTCTTCGCGGCCATGATGCCGGCCACCCGGGCCACGGCCAGCGCGTCGCCCTTGGGCAGGCCGCCGGCCCCCAGGAGTTCCATGACCTCCGTGGTGGTCCGGACGGTAGCGGTGGCCGTGGCTTCCCGGGTGGTCTCGGCTTTGGCTGACACGTCCACCATCTGGGCACTGCCGTCCCGGCGCAGGTGCGTCAGGGCGGGGGTCTGTTCTGCGTTCACAGCATCCATACTTCCACCTCATCGCCGGCGCCGAGTTCCGTGACGCCGGCGGGGACGTGGACCAAGACGTTCGAGCCCGCGAGCGCATGCATCAGGTGGGAACTCTCACCACCCTCAAGCCTGACGGTGCCGCCGGGCTGCAGGCTGCCCCGCCGGACCTGGTGCTTGTGGCCGGGGGACGTGAGCGGGTGGGCCAGGCGTGCCCGCAGCGGCAGCCTGGCCGCCGGTGCGCCCAGGAGCCCGGACAGCGCGGGGCGGAGGAACATTTCGAAGGACACCAGGCAGCTGACGGGGTTACCGGGGAACCCGAGGAAAGGGAGGCCGTCGAACGTTCCCAGGCCTTGGGGGCCGCCGGGCTGCATGGCCACGTGCAGGAAATCGACGGGCTGATCCACCATCGCCTGCCGCACCACTTCGTAAGCGCCCTTGCTGACCCCGCCGGTGGTGACGATGAGATCGGCGCCTTGGCCCTCGGAACGCAGCAGGCCGCGCAGTTCATCGGGATTGTCGGTGGAGATACCGGCCTGCCGGACGGTGAGGCCGGCCTGCGTCATGGCGGCTTCGAGGAGGGTTCCGTTGGAATCGTAGATCTTCCCGGGCGGGAGGGGCCGGCCGGGTTCCACCACTTCGTCCCCGGTGGTGACCAGCAGGACGGTGGGAGCCCGGTAGACCGGCACCTCGGCCAGGCCCAACGCGGCGAGCAGCCCCAGCTGGGCCGGCCCCAGGCAGGTCCCGGCGGCCAGGGCCAGCTCCCCGCCGCGATGTCGCTCCCGGCGGACCGTACGTACGTGCCGGGTCCGGTGGCGGGCAGCCTGACGGTGCCGCCCCGGCCGGGTTCCAGGAAGTGGTCCGGCACGGCCCGTTCAATGGGTACGACGGCGTCCGCACCGGCCGGGATCACGGCACCTGTCATGATGGGCGCCGCCGTCCCGGGTTCGAGCGCGGACGGCCTTGATCCGGCGGCTACCGGGGGCATGGTCTCAAGGTCTGCGCCGCCGTCGGGGATGTCGCCGGAGTGGACGGCGTAACCGTCCATCTGCGAATTGGCGAATGGCGGCAGGCTGACGGGCGCTGCCACATCGGCCGCCAGCCCACGGCCCAGGGCCCTGCTGAGTGGGAGCGTTTCGGTGCGTCCCGCCGCCCGGAGCGGCTGCAGGAGTGCTGCGACGGCGGCGGCGTGGTCGGCAACCGAGCGGGCATGTTCATGCGGGTGCCGGGCACGGCTTTCCGGCGGGTGGCCGTGCGGGGTGGGGCTGGTCATGGGTACGCCTTCGGTCGCGGACTTCAGGATTTCACGTCCACTCTAACCGTGTGGAATCCTGTGGCACCGTCAGGTTCGGGCGGCCGCTCCGTTTCCTCCTGGGGTTTGCCCGTGAGGTCCGTGGCGCGGACCTGGACCTCGTACTGCCCCGGGGTGAGGTCCACTGCCAGTTTCCACTGGTACCAGGTGTCCGCTGACAGGCCCGCAGCGAGTTCGGCCTCCCGCCACGGCCCACGGTTGATCCTCAGCTCAACCCTCCCGATCCCGGTGTGTTGGGCCCAGGCCACGCCCGCGAAGACCACGGACCCTGCGCTGACCGGACGCCCGCTGCGGGGCACGTCGATCCGGGAGGACGTCTTGACCGGGCCGCGCTCGGACCAGCCCCGGGGGGTCCAATACCCGGCGTCTTGCGCGAACGTGGTGACTTTGAGTTCGGTGACCCATTTGGTGGCGGATACGTAGCCGTAGAGTCCCGGGACGATCATCCGGACGGGAAAGCCGTGCTCGAGAGGCAGGGGTTCCCCGTTCATTCCGACGGCGAGCAGGGCGTCCCTGGTGTCGGTGAGGACCTCCAGGGGCGTCCCTGCCGTCCAGCCGTCCGTGCTCCTGGACAGCACCATGTCCGCTCCGGGGTGGGGGCCCGCCTGGGCCAGCAATTCGCGGACCGGCCAGCCCAGCCAGCGGGCGTTCCCGATCAGGTCGCCGCCCACGCCGTTGGACACGCAGGCGATGGTGATGTGGCGCTCCGTGAGCGGCTTTGCCAGGAGTTCCGCGTAGGACAGCTGGATCTCCCGGTCCACCATTCCTGTGACCCTAAGGGCCCAATTGTCCGGGTTGACTGCCGGAACGGACAGCGCGGTGTCGATCCGGTAGAACTCCCGGTTGGGCGTCACCAACGGCGTCACTCCGGCAACGTCGAGGTCGGCGCCGGCCGGAACCGGCGGCGCCGGTGACGCCGGAACTGGCAGGGTGATCCGAGCCCTGACGTCGCTGACGGCATTGGTTGCCCCACGCCACGCACCGGCCAGGACGCCTGCCGCCGCGGACACGGCCGCCGTGCCGGCCAGGGCCTGGAGGAAGCTCCGCCGGGAACTTCCCGGTCCGCCCGGTTCAGGGGTGCCCGCATTCCATTCGCGAAGCTTTCCGATCAGGAATCGCAGCAGCACCACGGCCACCACCGCGGTCACGAGCGGGAGCGCCACGGCGATCGGCGTCATTTGGGCGCGGGTGAGGACAGCCACGGCTCCGACGGCCCCGAAGATGCCCACCACGGCCGCACCCCGGTAGCCGCGGCGGAACTCCAGCACCCCCGCCAGCGAGGCCAGGACGCCGATGACCAGCGCCATGCCCGCCAGGAGGGCAGCCTTGTCCGCCGTTCCGAAGACGGAGACCGCCCAGTCCTTGACGCCCGGCGGGACGGCGTCGATGACCGCACCGCCAACGGCCGTCAGCGGCGACAGGGAAGGACTGGCAAATCCTGCGAGCAACTCCCCCAACGCCACGCCGCCGGCAACGGCGGCCAGACCCGCGGCGGCGGCCCACCTGCCCGTGGCGCGTAGGGCAGCCTTGTGCGGGGCGGGACGGTCCGGCTGCTCCCCAAGGCGCCCGCCGTCGTCGTCCGCCGCCTCCGAAACCCGGGAATTGTTCACACCTCCAGCATAGGTTTGCCACCGCCCGACGGCACTGGCCCGCAACTGTGACCGGCACCCGTGCTGTTACGGGTGTGATGGGCGGCTCAAGGTGGCGTAGCCTGAATCCATGACTGTCCAGCTAGGCATGCCGCAGCCGCGGGAGGAAGCAGCATCGGAGCTGCCCGGCGTTCCCGCACGCCGTCCCGCGGATGCACCGGACGGGCTGGTGGACCGCTACGGCCGCCGCGCCACGGATATGCGGCTGTCGCTGACGGACAAGTGCAACCTCCGGTGCACCTACTGCATGCCGGCGGAGGGCTTGGAGTGGCTCGCGAAGCAGGCCGTCATGTCTGCTGAGGAGATCGTCCGGATTGTCCGCGTCGGCGTGGAGCAGCTGGGGGTGCGGGAACTGCGGCTGACGGGCGGTGAGCCGCTGGTCCGGCACGACCTCGTGGAGATCATCTCCGCGCTGCGGAACAACCATCCGGACCTGCCCATCTCGATGACCACCAACGGTGTTGGCCTGGCCAGGAAGGCGGCCCCGCTCAAAGCGGCGGGGCTGACCCGGATCAATGTCTCACTGGATTCGCTGCACGAGGAAACGTTCGCCAAACTGACCAGGCGGCCGTTCCTGGACCAGGTCCTGGCGGGTGTGGACGCTGCCTGGGCGGCCGGCCTGGGTCCGGTGAAACTGAACGCTGTCCTCATGCGCGGCATCAACGACGCCGAGTCGCCGCAACTGCTCGCCTGGGCCCTGGAGCGGGGATATGAACTGCGGTTCATCGAACAAATGCCACTGGACGCCGACCATGGCTGGACCCGCCGCAACATGATCACCGCCGCCGAGATCCGCGACCTGCTTTCCAAGGACTATGTGCTCAGCCCCGATGCCCGGGCCCGTGACGGTGCCCCCGCCGAGCGCTTTGACGTCCGACGACGGGCGGCAGGTTCGTTGGAGGCTGACGGTCCGGTGCTGGGAACAGTGGGGATCATCGCCTCCGTCACCGAGCCGTTCTGCGCGGACTGCCGGCGCACCCGGATTACCGCCGAGGGCAAGATCATGAGCTGCCTGTTCTCCCGCGAGGAATTCGACCTGCTGGGCCTGCTGCGCTCGGGCGCAACTGATGACGAGCTGGCGCAGCGGTGGCAGGATGCCATGTGGCTCAAGCCAAAGGCCCACGGCATGGACCACGTGGGATTGGACGCTCCGGACTTCGTCCAGCCGGACCGCAGCATGAGCGCCATCGGGGGCTGACCGGAATGCTTGTACGTTACTTCGCTGCCGCACGCGCCGCCGCCGGGCGTGAGGAAGAAAAGTTCGACTTGCCCGACGGTGCCACGGTCGCCCATCTCTTGGAGGCTGTGCTGGGGGTGCCCCGCGCCGAGCCGCCGGCAGGCACTCCTCCGCTCGCTCGGCTCCTGTCCCGGAGCAGCTTCCTGCTCAACGAGGTGGCCGTCCGGGACCAGTCAACGGTTCTTGGGGCCGACGACGTGGTTGACGTGCTTCCCCCGTTCGCCGGCGGGTAGGTAATCCAAGCATGTCCGGGCGTCTGGGCAGCGGCTGGCCAGTCTTGCCAAAGCTGCGTCCGCTTTGAATGTCAGACCCCCGTTGGATGATGTTTTCATGGGAATCGGTGCGGATCTGGCAGTGGTGATAGAGGGTGTTTCCGCCTCTGTTGCTGCGCTCAGCGGGCTGGTTCTGGAGGACGCTTCCTTGACTTCTGACCTTCATGCCGGCGTTTCCGTGGATGTGTTGCAGCGGCAGTATGGGCTGTGTCTGGAACGGCTGGAGCTTGTGGCCAGGTTGGAAGCTCAGCTGGCGGCGGTGAAGGCGCGCGATGTGGCCGAGTGCGTTGACATCCAGCATGCTCTGCTTCCGCCGGACGCCCCGGTGGAGGAGCGCACGTTCGCGGAGATGTCCGCGGTGGAGGAGATCGCCGGGATCCTCACCATCGGTTCGGGGGCGGCCGGGGCGTTGGTGGAGCAGTCCCGCCGGGTTTGTTCACTGCCACCGGTGGTTGAAGCCTTGGCTGCGGGTGACATGTCCTGGCAGCACGCCCGGATCGTGGCCGACGAAACCGAAGGCCTCACCCCTGCAGGGGCGGCCGCGTTGGTGGCGCATTTCTTCGACCCTGACGCGCCCCACCCGGCCCGGGGCGCCGCGCCCGGTGAGCTTGTCCCGTCCCGGTTCCGGGCGAAGGTCCGGGCCTGGCGGGAACGCCACCACCCCGAGTCCTTGGAGAAGCGCCACGCCAAGGGGGTGGCGGACCGGCGGATGGACTACGCTCCGGACCGGGACGGGATGGCCTGGCTCTCGCTCTACCTTCCCGGGGATACCGCGTGCGCGATCTGGAACCGCAGCACCGCCATCGCCCGCGGCCTCCAAAACCCCACGGATGAGCGGACCCTGACCCAGCTCCGCGCTGACGTCGCCGCGTCCCTGCTCCTCGGCGCCGGGCTGCAGCCCACCGCCACCCCCAACGGCCGCACCAGCCTGTCCCTCGAGGCCGGAACCAGCCCCACCGGTGGCACCGAACCTCCGCCCCAGCCTGACACCTGCCGCGCCACCGGCCCGGGCAGCTTCACCGATGCGGGAACCGCCGGCGGGCTTGGCAAGATCCCCACACCCCGGGCGGACGTCCTGGTCACGGTCCCGGTATTCTCACTGCTCGGCCTCACCGATGAGCCCGCGGTGCTGGACGGATTCGGGCCGATCCCGGCATCCATGGCACGGAGGCTCGTCGCCGGCGGGGCGGAATCGTTCTACCGGGTCCTGGTCGACCCCCGCGACGGCGCGCCCCTGGAAATCGGACGCACCCGCTACCGGCTCCCCGAGACCATCAAGAAATGGATCCGGCTGCGGGACGGCAAATGCACCTTCCCCGGCTGCACCAACCACACCCCCGACAACGACACCGACCACCTCACCCCCTGGCACCACAGCGGCAAAACAGACGTAGGCAACCTGGCCCAGCTCTGCCCCAAACACCACCGCCTCAAACACCACACCACCTGGACCCCCGACCCGGCCACTAAGAATGAACCACCCGGCTGGACCTCACCCACCGGCAGACACTACCCACCCGAACAACACGACCCCCAACCAACCCACCGGCCACAATTGGTCCTGCGGAGGAACAGCACCGTGTCCGGGCAATCCACACTGGCAGTTTTGAACCCAGCGGCAGTCTTGAACCCGCCGGCAGCGCCAGACCCACCCGCAGCCTTGAACTTACCGGCAGGGTTGGACACACCCCGGAAAGCGGACGAGGCGGGGCTACTGGAACCACCATCGCCTGAATTGAGGAGCGATCTGCCGTTTGGGCTGCCGCAAGGGTGCCTATTGGCTGACATGCCGAAGTGGCTGGACGTGCCAGCCGAGGAGCCGCCTGGCGGGAACTTGCTTGAGCCGGATCAACTCCCTCCAACAGATCCTGTGTGGGACGACTTCTACACTATGCCGTTCCTCCTGCCGCAAGACCCGGCGAGCCGATGGGACGTTGTCTTGTCGTAAGGACTTCCGGTAAACGAATGTGTCTCAGGCGATGGCTCCGGAAGCCAACAGCCCACCGCTAGACCCTGGCTCCCGTGCCCAGGGCCATGGCCAGCAGGGACACCCGGCTGCGGACTCCGCATGTCTGGAAGAGTTGCTTGAATTGGTCCTGGATCGTGTACGGCGTCACTCCCTGGGCGTCCGCCATGGCTGCCGTATCGGCCCCTGCTGCAGTGAGCCAGAGCAGTTCCCCCTGCCGGGGTGTCAGGCCAAACGCCCGGGCAAACACGTCAAGCCTCGCGGCAGGCGTGCTGGCCTGAATCGTCACGGCCACCGGTGGAGTAGGTCCGGACACCCCCGACTCCATGCGGTTGGCCCGCAGGGAGGCCCAGCGGCCCGCCCCGACGTAGACCCTGCATTCCGCGGGGTGGGTGTCCACCAGCGCTTCCCTTGCCGCCAGCTGGGCCGCAACGTTCAACACCTCAGCCGGCACATGATCGTGAGGGACCGGACCAGGCTGAAGCAGCTGGAGCCAGTCGTCCACGGACGCCGTTCGGCCAGCTATCGCCAGATCGTCGTCCAGGGTGAGGACAGCCTGCTCCGGCAATCCGGGCTGCCCGGCTCCTGTCCCGGATGCGTGGTCCGGGCCAGGTTCCGGGTGCGGTCGAATCCAAAATTGCCTGGCTACGGACCTCCGCAGGCCCGCGGTCACTGCCGCTGAGAGCTCGCCCAGGTACGCAGTTTCTTCGTCCGTGAAGGGGACCGAATCGCCGGTTCGCCACAAATCGAGCCAGGCCCAACACCCATACTTGTCCGCAAAGACGGCGGACAGGACATCCCGGACCCCATAGCGTTGCAACACGCCACTCCACACCGGGCTGCGGAAGGGCTCTCCTTGCGTTGCCTTCAGGAGGGTCTCCGCCGGCTCCGGCGAATGCATCAGCTCGGTCCAGCGGCCGGCCCCGGAGAGGTACTTGAGGCGGATAAGTGTGGGCAATTCCTGGGGGCAGGGAATCCTGGCCCTCGGCGCCATCCCCACCGTCGTGACGGGATCACACAACGGCCAAACGAATGCATCGAAAGGCACCATGGTGGCCACTTCTGCCAGAATCGCTGTCCGGAGAGCTTGGTGATTCAGGTCCGAGCCTGCCAGGAGTCGGATGCGCTCCTGGCTCCGGTTTCCAGCCCAGCCCTTGGTCATGTTCCAAGTATGCTCCGGCCATCCCGGGCAACCCGGAGGCGGTGCCACCCAGAATTCTGGGATACCCGCCGCAGCCCGGACAGTCTAGCTTTAGCAGCGTGGAGCGTCCTCCAACCTGGCGGGACGAGTAAGGAGACTGGGATGTTCACCCTGCAGATCGAACACAGCATCACCGATTTCAGCACGTGGAAGGCGGCATTCGACCGTGATCCGGTGGGCCGGTCCGCGTCAGGGGTTCTCGCGCACCGGATAGGCCGGCCCGTGGGCGAACCGCAATACATCGTTGTGGAACTCGACTTCGCGGACCTGGCCCAGGCAGAGCAGCTGCTCACGAACCTTCGAACACAGGTATGGCGTTCGCCCGCCAACGCCCCTGCCCTCGCCGGTGCGCCGAAAACGCGCATCATCGAAGCGGCATCCTAGCCCATTCCTCACGCGCGGTGGAACTCCGAGCGCATGAATGGCCTGTACGGCGATTCATTGCCGTCGGTTCCAGCCTCCGGGGTGTCGCCGGCGTCGTCCTGCCCGGCAGAACGTAGTTCGGTGACGTGCGTCAGGACATCGTCCGCCACCTCGATGGAGTGGCGCGTCCAGCTTCCCGCAGTGCGGCGTTCAACGCGGAGGACACCGTCGCGCCAAGTGCAGCGGGTGGCGCTGCCGAGCGGAACGCCGGCGCTGTCCACGTAGTACCACAGCACATCGTTGTGGACCGGATCGATCGTGAAGATGCCGTGGCCTTCGAAATGGCTGCCGTCGGGTTCAACGTGCCGGTAGCTCTGCACCACACCAAGACCCCCGGCGACCCCAGTGTAGGTCACCTCGGCGTTCACTCGGTGTTCCGGCCCCCAAGGGCCAGCAGCCACGCGCGTATAGCCCTGCCAGTGACCCAGCAGGCCCGATAACGCATGAGGTCCGTGCCGCACTCCCGCCCCGTTCACCGTTCCGCCTTCCCAAACGAAGATCGCTCCCCACTTAGGATGGACTCTGGAGGGCCGGGCCGCCAGCGTCTCCGCGGCGCCAGGTTGCTACAACCCGAACGTCTCGTCTTCGTCGAACGGGCCCACCACGGTGACCGTGCGCGGCGCGGCGGCGAGTTCAGCGGCGAGTTCCTGGACCTGCTCCGCAGTGACGGCTTTGATCTGGCGCAGGGTTTCGTCGATGTCCTGGTATTCGCCGGAGACCAGTTCGGCCCGGCCCAACCGGGACATCCGGGACCCGGTGTCTTCGAGTGCCAGGACGATCCCGCCGCCGAGTTGTCCCACGGCCTTGCGCAATTCATCGCCTGAAATACCGTGCTCCGCGAGCTTGTCCAACTCCACGCCCAGCAGGTCCAGCACCTGGCGGACCTTTGACGGAGTGCAGCCGGCGTACATCCCGAAGTAGCCGGCGTCGGCGTAGGACGAGGCGAAGGAGTAGGTGGAGTACACCAATCCGCGCTTCTCGCGGATTTCCTGGAAAAGCCGGGAGGACATGCCGCCGCCCAGGACGGCGTTCAGGACGCTCATGACGTAGCGGCGCTCATCCGTGGCAACGATGGTGGGGCACCCCATGATGATGTTGGCCTGTTCCACTGCGCGCTTGACCACGTGCAGTCCCGCCGTTCCGGTGATCTGGGCGCGTTCGGTGGGGCGCCGGCTGACCGGGGCCGCATCCGGCTCAAGCGACCATCCTGCGGATTCGAGGGCGTCCACCACGAGTCCGCAGACAACGTCGTGGTCCAGGCCGCCCGCGGCGGTGATGACCAGTTCCTGCGGCTTGTAGTACTTGCGGTAGTGGTCCCACACGGAGTCGCGGGCCACGGCTTTGATCGCTGCGGGGGTCCCGCCGATCGGCCGTCCCAGGGGGTGGCTGCCCAGGACGGCGGCCACAAAGTGTTCGTGCGCAACGTCGGTGGGGTCGTCGCTGTCCATGGCGATTTCCTCAAGGATGACGTCACGTTCCTGCTCCATCTCATCCGGGTCCAGGACGGCGCCGGTGATCATGTCCGCAATGACATCGATGGCCATGGGCAGGTCCGAATCCAGGACACGGGCGAAGTAGCACGTGCTTTCCTTCGCGGTGGCGGCATTCGATTCTCCGCCCACCTCGTCAAACGCCGAGGCGATCTCCAGGGCGGTGCGCCGGCGGGTGCCTTTGAACAGGAGGTGCTCAAGGAAGTGCGTGGAACCGTGCTGGCCGGGCGCCTCGTCACGGGATCCGACGCCCACCCAAAAGCCGATCGTGGCCGACCGTTGGCCCGGCATCGCTTCCGTCAGTACCCGCACTCCCCCGGGCAGCACGGAACGGCGGACTTCGGACCCGCCGTCGGAGCCATGGACCAGGGTGTCGCCGGCGTGGTTCTGCTCAAGCGGCAGGGGTACAACAGTCATTGAAGCCTTTCAGGACGGGCAGCCGGATCTGGCTGCCATCGTAACAGCGGCGGGACCGGTGGATCATCCACCGGTCCCGCCGATTCATGCTGGTGCCAAGCGAGGGCTGTTAGACGTCAGCGCCTTCAGCCGGCTCCGTGGCGTGGACGCGCTCGGTGTCGGCCGGAGCCTCTTCCTCGGCGACCACCGGGGCGAGCGAGAGCTTGCCGCGGTCATCGATCTTGGTGATCTCAACCTGGACCTTCTGGCCCACGGAGACGACGTCCTCGACGTTGTCCACGCGCTTGCCGTTGGCCAGCTTGCGGAGTTCGGAGATGTGCAGGAGGCCGTCCTTGCCCGGGGTCAGCGACACGAAGGCACCGAAGGTGGTGGTCTTGACGACCGTACCCAGGTAGCGTTCGCCGATTTCCGGGACCTGCGGGTTGGCGATGGCGTTGATGGCGGAGCGTGCTGCGTCTGCAGACGGACCGTTGGTGGCGCCAATGTAGACCGTGCCGTCGTCCTCGATGGAGATGTCGGCGCCGGTGTCTTCCTGGATCTGGTTGATCATCTTGCCCTTGGGGCCGATGACCTCGCCGATCTTGTCCACGGGGATCTTGACGGCGATGACGCGCGGTGCGAACTCGGAGAGCTCGTCCGGGGTGTCGATGGCCGAGTTGATGACCTCGAGGATGTGCAGGCGGGCTTCGCGGGCCTGCTTCAGCGCTGCAGCCAGCACCGAGGCGGGGATACCGTCGAGCTTGGTGTCCAGCTGGATGGCGGTGACGAACTCGGCCGTACCGGCAACCTTGAAGTCCATGTCGCCAAAGGCGTCTTCGGCGCCGAGGATGTCGGTCAGTGCCGCGTAGCGGGTCTGGCCGTCAACCTGGTCGGACACCAGGCCCATGGCGATACCGGCGACGGCGGCCTTCAGGGGCACACCGGCGTTCAGCAGGGACAGGGTGGATGCGCAGACGGAACCCATCGACGTCGAGCCGTTGGAACCGAGGGCCTCGGATACCTGGCGGATGGCGTAGGGGAACTCCTCGCGCGACGGCAGGACGGGCACCAGGGCGCGCTCGGCCAGGGCGCCGTGGCCGATTTCGCGACGCTTGGGCGAGCCCACGCGGCCGGTTTCACCGGTGGAGTACGGCGGGAAGTTGTAGTTGTGCATGTAGCGCTTGCGGGTGACGGGAGACAGCGAGTCGATCTGCTGTTCCATCTTGAGCATGTTCAGCGTGGTGACACCCATGATCTGGGTCTCGCCGCGCTCGAAGATGGCCGAACCGTGAACGCGGGGCAGGACCTCGACCTCTGCGGTGAGCTGGCGGATGTCCGTCAGGCCACGGCCGTCGATGCGGATCTGGTCCTTGAGGATGCGCTGGCGCACAACGTGCTTGGTGACCGAGCGGAAAGCAGCGGAAAGCTCCTTTTCGCGGCCTTCGAACTGGCCGGCCAGGCCCGCCAGGACTTCGTCCTTGAGCGCGTCGGAAGCGTTGTCGCGTTCCTGCTTGTCGGCGATCTGGAAGACAGCTGCCAGCTTGTCGGCGGCAGCGGATTCGACGGCGGCGTAAGCGTCATCCTCGTAGTCCAGGAAGACCGGGAATTCGACCGTGGGCTTTGCGGCGCGCGCGGCGAGATCGGCCTGGGCGTCGCAGAGTGCCTTGATGAACGGCTTGGCGGCCTCGAGGCCTTCGGCCACAACCTCTTCGGTGGGGGCGGTGGCGCCCTGTTCCTTGATGAGGTTCCAGGAGTTGTCGGTGGCTTCGGCTTCAACCATCATGATGGCGACGTCGTCACCGGCAACGCGGCCGGCAACCACCATGTTGAAGACCGAGTTCTCCAGCTGGGAGTGCTTGGGGAATGCAACCCACTGCGAACCGTGCTCGTCGGCGACGAGGGCAACGCGGACGCCGCCGATCGGGCCGGAGAACGGCAGGCCGGACAGCTGGGTGGACATCGAGGAGGCGTTGATGGCCACGACGTCGTACAGCTCGTCGGGGTTGATGGCCAGGACGGTCACCACGATCTGGACCTCGTTGCGCAGGCCCTTGATGAAAGCGGGGCGCAGCGGGCGGTCCATCAGCCGGCAGGCCAGGATGGCTTCGGTGGAGGGGCGGCCTTCGCGGCGGAAGAACGAGCCCGGGATGCGGCCGGCAGCGTACATGCGCTCTTCGACGTCGACCGTCAGCGGGAAGAAGTCGAAGCCTTCACGCGGGTGCTTGCCGGCGGTGGTGGCGGACAGCAGCGCGGTGTCGTCGTCGATGTACACCATGGCTGCGCCGGCGGCCTGCTTGGCGAGGCGGCCGGTTTCAAAGCGGATTACACGCTTGCCGAAGCGGCCATTGTCAATGACAGCCTCTGAGAACTGGATTTCGGGACCCTCCAAGAGAGTCACCTCCGTTTCTGTTTCACGGAAGTCCAGCCGCATCAACCCAGCCCAGCATCTGTCTACTGGCCCTTGCACCCGGTCATCGATCGAGACCCACGGGCCGCCGGCTTCAGTCAACGAAGCCGTTCCCGGGGATCACTACCGAGGACCGCGAATGCGTGATGCGGTTGATCCTCCTGTTTAGTTTTTCATTTGAAGAAGGCGGCCCGTTCCGGAGGGAAAGGGCCGCCCCAAAGCCAGACTAGCGGCGCAGGCCGAGACGCTCGATGAGCGTACGGTAGCGGGCGATGTCAGTCTTCTTGAGGTAGCTCAGCATACGCTTGCGACGACCAACCATGGCCAGCAGACCGCGCTGGGTGTGGTAGTCGTGCTTGTGCTCCTTCATGTGCTCAGTCAGATCCTTGATCCGCTGGGTCAGGACGGCAACCTGGACCTCGGGTGAACCGGTGTCGCCTTCGGCGGTTGCGTATTCCTTGATGATGGACTGCTTTACAGCGGCGTCAAGTGCCACAATAACTCCTTGGGAATGTGCCGTGAGGGCCCAGGTCAGAAGTTCACTGCCGGGTCTGCCATGCACGTCCTGTCCCGGAAACCCGGGAAAGCCGCAACGACAGGACCCAGCCGCCACGGACTGCAGCCGGATCCATCGTCCAGTTTACCGGGCCGGGCCTAACCTTGTCGAAACAGTCCGGGCGGACACGCGGCCCGCTCCGGCGCCGGGCGTCAGCCCTGCAGCCGGTCCCGGATGGCGGCCATGCCGTCGAGGACCTCGGCGAAGCTGGTGCTCAGCGGCGACAACCCCACCCGGATCCCGTGCGGTGAGCGGAAGTCCGGGATGACGTCGCCGTCCCAGAGCGCTTCCACGGTGGCTTTGCTGAAGTCCGGGTGGTCCACGGTGATGTGGCCGCCCCGCTCCCCGCGTCCCTGGGCGAAGCCAGTTCGGCACCCAGCGGGGCGAGCCAGGCGTCGAAGACATCGATGGCGAAGGCGGTCAGTGCCACTGACTTCGTCCGGATGGCAGCCATCGAGGCTTCCTCGATGAGGTCCAGGGTGCCTTGCATGGCGATCATGCCGAAGATGGCGGGGGTGCCGCTGAGGAAGCCGCGGATACCTGCCGCCGGTTCATAGCCGGCGGCCATCTCAAAAGCGTCCTTGCGGCCCATCCAACCCCAGATGGGCTGGTTGAGCGCCGGAAGGTGGCGGGCGTTGACGTACGCGAAGGCGGGTGAGCCCGGGCCGCCGTTGAGGTACTTGTAGGTGCAGCCGGCGGCGAAGTCCACGTCCGCGCCGTCCAGGCCGATCTCTACCAACCCCGCGGAGTGGCAAAGATCCCACACCACCAAGGCGCCGGCGTCGTGCACTGCCGCGGTGATTCCGGGCAGGTCAGCCAGGTGCCCTGAACGGTAGGCGATCTGGCTGAGGAGCACGACGGCGGTCCGCGGCCCGGTGGCCTGGCGCACCTGGTCAAGGGTCACCCCGGCTGCCGGATCGGGATCGATCCACCGGAGGGTCAGCCCCTCTTCCAGGGCAATGCCCTCCACCAGGTAGCGGTCCGTGGGAAAGTTCCCGGTATCGAGCACAAGCTCGTTGCGGTCCGGGTCCGGCACGGCGGCCAGCGCGGCGCGGAGCAGCTTGTAGAGCACCACGGTGGTGGAATCGGCAATGATCGTTTGTCCCGGGGCCGCGCCCAGGACGGCGCGGCCCAGCTGGTCTCCGATGGCCTGCGGCATGGCGAGCCACTGTTCGTCCCAGCCGCGGATGAGCCGGCCGCCCCATTCGTTCCGGACGAAGGCGGCGACGTCGTCGGCGGTCCGTTTCAGGGGCCGGCCCAGGGAGTTGCCGTCAAGGTAGGACACCGGGGTGTCCGTTCCGATGAAATGGTCCCGGTACGTTGCCAGCGGGTCTTGGCGGTCCAGCTCCGCCGCCCGGCGGTGGAGCGCCTCAGTGGTCACGCCGGTGGGGCCGTCTTGGTGGATGCTCATTGTCCGATCTCCGTCCTGACGGCAAATAGTTCCGGAAAAAATGTCAGCTCCAGCGCCTTCTGCAGGAAGGTGACCCCGCTGGAACCACCCGTGCCTGTCTTCATGCCGATGGTCCGCTGAACGGTGCGCAGGTGCCTGAACCGCCAGAGCTGGAAGTTGTCCTCCAGGTCCACCAGTTCCTCGCACGCCTCGTAAGCGGCCCAGTTCTCTGCCGCGTTTTCGTAGATGTGCTTGAAGAGTGGGACCAGGTCCGGGGTGAACTCATGGGCGCGCGTCACGTCCCGGTCCAGGACGGAAGCGGGCACGTCGAATCCGTGCCGGGACAGATAGGCGAGGAACTCGTCGTAGATGCTGGGGGCCGCAAGCAGTTCCGCCAGCATGGCGTGGGCCTCGGGATCGGATTCGAAGACCGGCAGCATCTTGCGGTTTTTGTTTCCCAGCACGAATTCGACCGCCCGGTATTGGGCGGACTGGAAGCCCGAGGAATTCCCCAGGAAGCCGCGGAACTGCGAATACTCGGTGGGGGTCAGGGTGGCCAGTACGGACCATTGTTCGGTGAGGGTCTTCTGGATGTGCTTGACCCGGGCAATGCCCTTCAGCGCCGAGCCGAGGTCGTCGGCCCGCAGCCAGGCGGCGGCGCTGCGCAGCTCGTGCAGGACCAGCTTCAGCCACAACTCGGTGGTCTGGTGCTGGATGATGAACAGCATCTCGTCGTGGTGTTCCGGCTCGCTGACCGGCTTTTGGGCACTAAGCAGCGTGGGCAACTGCAGGTAGGAGGCGTAGCTCATCCGCGAGCTGAAGTCGCGGACAATCCCTTCATCGAGCTTGCGGGTGTTCTTTTCGACGGACACGCACTGCCTTTCGTTGATAGGGCCCCGGCAGTGCTGTCAGCGGGCGGCGAGGAGTTGATGGGCCTGCGCCACATCCAGCCGCATCTGTTCCACCAGGGCCTCAGGGCCACGATAGGCCACCATGCCCCGCAACCGTTCGACGAATTCCACGATCACTGTCTGGCCGTACAGATCGAAGTCCTCCACGGCTTCCTTGGGCCGGTCGATGACGTGTGCCTCGACTTGCCGGCTGACGCCGTCGAACGTGGGATTGGAGCCCACCGAAATCGCCGCCGGCCAGCGCGTTCCGGCCTGGTCCACCAGCCAGCCTGCGTAGATGCCGTCGGCCGGGATCAGTCCCGAGGCATTGGAGGCGAGGTTTGCGGTGGGGAAACCGAGCGCCCTGCCGCGGGCGGCACCGTGGACCACTTCGCCGCGCATCCGGTGGGCCCTGCCCAGCACCGCGGCAGCGGTGGCGACGTCGCCCTCCTGCAGCGCCTCGCGCACCCAGGTGGACGAGCAGCGCCGGTCGGTGGCTTCGTCGCCGTGCAGCGGGTAGCCCTCTGAGCCGAATTCGCTGATCACCTGGACATCGAAGCCGAACTTTTTGCCCAGCGCCTTCATGGTGTCCAGGTCACCGGAGTTGCCGCGGCCGAAGCGGGCATCGTGGCCGATGACAACGTGGCTCGCGTGCAGGCAGTCCACCAGGTACTGCTCCACGAATTCCTCGGCCGTCAGGCTGGCGAGGTCCAGGGAGTACTTGACCACGAGGACGGCGTCCAGGCCGAGCTCGCCCAGGGCATCCAGTTTGTCCTCCAGGCCCATGATCAGTTCCGGTGCAGCCTCGGGGCGATGGATCAGCGCGGGGTGGGGATCGAAGGTGACGGCCACGGCCTTGGCGTGCGCGAGACGGGCCGAGCGGATCAGCTGGGACAGCACCTGCTGGTGGCCGCGGTGAACGCCATCGAAGTTGCCGAACGTGACAACGGATGGGCCGAAGTCCGCCGGGACATCGGACGGATCGTTCCAGATGTAGACCATCACCCTCGCCTTAAGCTGCCTGCAAAATCTGTGCTCCGGGGCCAGGCCGGCCGCGGAACTCTTCAAGGTTACCCGGATTCACTGCGTCTCTTTGGCCCGGGACGGGCGGCGGCGGTACAGCCACGCCAGCCCGAGGATGGGCAGCAGCAGCGGGATGAAGCCGTAGCCCCGGCCGAACAGCGACCAGACCGTCTCATGCGGGAACTGCACGGAGTCCAGGACGCTCAGGGTCCCCACCACCAGGACACCCGCCAGTTCCACCAGGACGGCCGCCACGGACACCTTGAACCAGGTGCTGCCTGCCTTGGCCAGGGAGACGGTGGCCACCACGTACACCAGGGCGGCGAAGGCCGAGAGCAGGTAGGCCAGCGGAGCCTCGGAGAATTTGGTGAGGATCTGGTACCCGGCGCGGGCCGTGGCGGAGATCGCGAAAACCCCGTAGACCGCGATCAGCAACCTGCCGGGTCCGGTATTGCGGGTGTTGCGGGCGGGTGCGTCGGCGGCCGGGCGGCCCTGCTGGTCTCTCATTTGTTCTGCCTCTTCCACTTCAGTACCAGATCTGGTTCATCCGCGCCGCCATCACCAGTGCGGTGACGCCGACGGCGGCCAGGACAAAGTTGCTCCACCGGGTCCGTTCCAGGATGGACCAGTACGCCGCTGCCGGGGGCAGGAGCATGGCGGTGGCCATGTAGCCCCAGAATTCCCAGGCTTCGCCTGCGATGTGTTCGCCGGCAATGACCCGCACGATGGAACCCACCAGGTAGACCACCAGGGCCAGTTCAACCGCGGCAACGGAGAGGATGGTGACGTCGTTGGGCGCTTTCTTCAGGATTCCGGCACCGAGGCAGAGCACCGTGGACACCAGGCCGACCACCAGGATGATCCAAAAATATGCATCCACGCCTATGCCTCCGCCGCGGTGGTCGCCGCCGGGCCGGTGCCGGGGGCAAAGACCAGCACCGGTTTGGCGTAGCTGCCCGCGTCGGCGAGGAGGGCCACCAAGGTGCCGTCCGGGGCGAAGGCTGCGGCCGGGTGTTCCGCCGTGGCGGTGCCCGCGGTGCCGGGGGCGGCCCCGGCAGCGATCCGCCGGCCGAAGGAGATTTCCGTGGTTTCCTCCGCGGTCAGCTCACGGTTGGGCATCAGGGCCCGGGCGGCCTGCGACATTTCCAGGATGGTGAGTTCTTCGGCGAGCTCTTCGAGGGTCCGCGCCTGGTCCAGCGAGTAGGGGCCCACTTGGGTCCTCCGGAGGGCGGTAAGGTGCCCGCCGGTGCCGAGGGCGTTGCCGAGGTCCCGGGCGAGGGCACGGATGTAGGTGCCGGAGGAGCATTCAACCGTGACATCGAGGTCGATAACGTCCGCGTCCGGATCCCGCCTGACGGCATGGACCTCGAACCGGTGGATGGTGACGGGGCGGGCGGCCAGCTTGACGTCCTCGCCGGAGCGCACCCGTGCATAGGCGCGTTCGCCGTTGACCTTGATGGCGCTGACGCTGCTGGGCACCTGCTCGATCCTGCCGGTGAGGGCTGCGACGCCGTCGTAAATTGCCTGCTCGCCCACCCCGGACGTGCCGGCCGTGGCGGTGACCTCCCCTTCGGCGTCGTCCGTCACGGTGGACTGGCCCAGCCGGATGGTGGCCGTGTAGGTCTTGGCGGTGCCCACGATATAGGTCAGCAGCCGGGTGGCCTTATTGATACCGAGAACCAGGACGCCGGTGGCCATGGGGTCCAGGGTTCCCGCGTGCCCCACTTTCCGGGTACCTGCGAGGCGCCGCATCCGGCCAACCACGTCATGGCTGGTCCATCCCTGCGGCTTGTCCACTATCACCAGTCCAGAAAGCACGCCTCCCAGTATATCGGCGCAGGTTGGGGCGCCCGCACGCCATGCGGAGGGCGGACGTGGACGGCTAGGATGGCTGGCATGCCCGAGCTTGCCGCCCACGTCCGCGACGTGCCCGTCAACCAGATCCGCGAGATCACCGAGGCCGCCTGGCGCACCCCGGACGCGCTGGTGCTGAGCATCGGCGAGCCCGGCTTCCCGCTCCCCCGCCATGTCCTGGACGCCGGCATCGCCTGCCTGGACCGCGATGAAACCAACTACACGCCGAACGCGGGCATCCCGGCCCTGCGCGAGGCGTTCGCGGCCAGGTTCCGCCAGGACCAGGGCGTCGATGTCGGGGCCGACCAGGTCTACGTGGTGTCCGGCGCGCAGCAGGGCCTGCACTTCGCCATGAGCCTGCTGCTCTCCCCGGGCGACGAGATCCTGATCCCCAACCCGGGCTATCCCACCTTTGCCATGACCAGCCGGCTGCTCAATGCCGTGCCCGTGCAGTACCCGCTGCACCCGGACCACAACTTCCAACCCCGGGTGGCCGACGTCGAAGCCCTCATCACCGGCCGCACCCGGGTGCTGGTGCTCAACTCCCCGTCGAACCCGCTGGGGGCCGTGCTGGGCGAGGACCTGGTCCGCGACCTGATGGACCTGGCCCGCCGACACGACCTCTGGGTCATCTCCGACGAGTGCTACGAGGCGTTCACCTACGACGTGCCCCACGTGAGCCCGGCACGGTTCGACGCCGGCACCCCGGAAGGGGCCCGCGTGTTCACCTCCCTGACGCTGTCGAAGACGTACGGCCTCACCGGACTGAGGATTGGCGCGCTCATCTGCCCGCCGGGCCTCAAGCAGAAAATGGACAACGTCATGGAGTCGATCGTGTCCTGTGTAGCGTCCGCCCCGCAGTACGCGGCGCTCGCCGCCCTGACCGGGCCGCAGGACTACGTCCGGCACGCCCATCAGCATTACCGGGAAAACCGGGACGCGGCCTCGGCGGTCCTGGCTGCCAAGGGGATCCGTTTCCTCCCGGCGCAGGGTGCGTTCTACCTGTGGGCCGATCTGTCCCACGCGACCGGTGGCGACGTGCGGGCGTGGGTGCGGCGCTTCCTGGCGGACGCCGGTGTGGCGCTGGCGCCGGGAACCGCATTCGGCTCCATTGGCGAGGGCTGGGTGCGGATCGCGTTGTGCGGCCGGAAGCAGGAACTCGTCGAGGGCGTGTCGCGGCTGCCCGCCGCGTCCCGGTAGCGGCGCCCGCAAGACCCGGCGGCCGGCGTCAGGTTTGGGCGCCGGCGAGTGCCCGGTCCAGCCAGGAACGCAGCACCTCCGCCGGTGCGGCGCCGGCTTGGCGGGCCACTACCTTGCCGTCCACGATCACCATCAGCGTCGGAATGGCTTGGACATCGAAACGCCGCGACAAGCCGGGAGACGTGTCCACGTCCACCTTCACCAGCTTGATCTTTCCCGGCCGCTCCCCCGCCAGCTTGTCCAGGACCGGGCTGACCATCCGGCACGGCCCGCACCATGCGGCCCAGAAGTCCACCAGGACCGGCACCGCCGATTGCTCGGCGACGGCGGCAAAGTCCGCGTCGCCTGCAGAGACAATCCACGGGAGGTCCGCCTTGCAGTTGCCGCAGCGTGGATGCCCGGCTGCCCGGACCGGCACCCGGTTGGTCTTTCCGCAGGCCGGGCAGGCGATAAGTGCAGTTTCCATGGCTAATAGTCCGTCCTGCCGGCGAAGGCGCCCCACGCCTGGAAGGGGAGGTCCGACGTCGGGATGTCACCCCGGGTGACCGGCATCAGGTCCGGCCGGGTGCCGTTGAAGTAGTCGTAGAAGAGGGCGTCATCGAAGCCCGCGGCCGCCGCCCCGTGCCGGTCTGCGGCAAAGTACACATGGCCGATCCTGGCCCATAAGGCTGAGGCCAGGCACATGGGGCACGGCTCGCAGCTTGCGTAGAGCACCGATCCGGTGAGGTCGAAGTTTGCCGTTGCCGCCGCTGCTGCCCTGATGGCCACGACCTCCGCATGGGCGGTGGGATCGTTGTCCCGTGTGACGCGGTTGACACCGGCGTGGGCTTTCCCGTCGGGGGTCACCACCACGGCAGCGAACGGTCCCCCGCCCAGGCCAACGTTCCGCGTTGCCAGCTCCACTGCCTGCTCGAGGTACGTGGAGGGGATGCCGTGCTCGTCCGAGGTCATAGCACGATCCTAGCCACGTGGGCGCTGTTGGGGGATAGAAAGGGGGCAACGCAGGGGGGATTCCCCCAACGACTACCCGCTGGTAGGAGCCTACGCTTGCGCGCGGGGGAACATTTTGCCTCTTCGGAGGCTTCCTATCCAGCCCGTCAAGGGCCCCGCACCCGGAGAACCCAATGAAGAAAAGACTCGCACTCTTAGCCTGTATCGCGGCCACCGCCGCCGCCATGGCGTCCGCTGGCCCCGCCTCCGCATCCACCCGCACACACGACTACGACGTCCTTGCAGATGGACTCGTCTCTCCCCTGCACGTCGCGGCAGCGGCCGGAAAATCGGTCCTGGTGTCCCAGGACTTTGCCGGGAAACTCACCCGCATCGGCAAGGACAACTCCACGAAGGACCTGGCGACGGAGACGCCCCCGGGCTGGGAGGTTGCCGGCTCCGATACCCACGGCAGCACCACGTATTACCTTGAAAGTTCAGGCGCCGGCCAGGGAGACCCCGCCGCGCTGCACGGATACCTCAAGTCGATCGACGCCAAGGGCGAGGTGGACACGATCGCCAACTTTGCCGACTACGAACGCCGGCACAACCCGGACGGAGACCAGCACTACGGGTTTGGCCGTGACGTCAGCGATCAGTGCCTGGCCGGTTGGCCCGCGTTCCCGCCGGCCAAGTACAAAGGCACGGTGGACTCCCACCCTTATGCCTTGGCGGTCAAGGATGACACCGCCTATGTGGCCGACGCCGGCATGAACGCCGTGCTCAAGGTGAACCTGGAGAACGGTGACATCGATACGGTCGCTGTCCTGCCGCCACGGCCGGCCACCATTCCGGCGGGTTTGAAGATCCCGGTGGACATGAAGGGGAACACCATGACGGTTCCGGACTGCGTGGTGGGGCACAAGTACGCCTTTGAGCCCGTGCCTACCGATGTGGCGATCGGCCCGGACGGGATGCTGTATGTGACGTCCCTGCCGGGCGGACCGGAAGGACCGGAGCTTGGCGCCCGCGGTGCGATCTTCAAGATCAACCCGTGGAACGGTGACACCGACCTCTGGGCGGACCACATCCTCAGCCCCACGGGCCTGGCGGTCGCCGGCAACGGTGATGTGTATGTGGCGTCGCTGTTCGGCGGCGAAATCCTGAAATTCACGTGTGAGGGCAGCCGTTCCCAGTTCCTGGCTGTGAACATGCCCGCGGACGTCGACATCAGCGGCAACACGCTCTACGCCACGGCTGACGCGCTCGGGGATCCCTCTCAGCCGCCGTCCGGGAAGGTCATCAAGGCTGACCTGCACTAGGGATGCAGCACTGATGGGTTAAAGCCGCAGGGCCCGGGATCAGCTCCCGGGCCCTGCTCACGTCCTACTTGTTGCTGTCCTCGTCGACGTCGCCGTCGCTGCTGAGGTCGGTATCCTCTTCGTCGAAGGCGTCTTCGTCGATGTCGACGTCGTCGGACACATCAGCCTTGTACGGGTCGGCGTCGCCGGCATGCTGCGCATTGGCAGCCAGCGCGGCCACTTCGGCGTCACGCTTGCGGGCTTCCCGAAGCAGTTCCTCAAGGTTCGAAGCGTTGACCGGGATCTGGTCTGCCACGAACTCCAAGGTGGGGGTCAACCGGACGGTGATGTTCCGGCCGACTTCCTGCCGCAGCACGCCCTTGGCCTTTTCAAGCCCCTTGGCGGCGTCGACCTGGACAGTCTCGTCGCCGAACACCGTGTAGTAGACAGTGGCATGCTGCAGATCATTGGTCACCCGGGCGTCGGTAACAGTGATGCCCTCAAGCCGGGGATCCTTGGCCTTCCGGCCCAGAGCTTCAGCAACAACAACCTTAATCCGCTGCGCCAACTTGGCAGCACGTGCCGGATCAGCCATGAATAACTCCTATAAGAAGAAAAAAATAAGGGACGTACGAGGGCGACGCCGCTACTTGGGCGATTACGTCGCCCCGGGTGGTGCGCGCCATGGTAAGCCAGGGACGACGCCGTCGGGATCTTCCGGCGGCGCTTTGGAGCCGTGAAGGGGGCCCGGGAGTGGCATCGGGCCTGCCGGAGACGGGTGGCTGACGATCGCAGATCGTCGGCCACCCGTCGTAGGGGCGGGGCCCCCTTTACGGCGGAAAGCGGGGGCCGCCGGGAGATCCCGACGGCCCCGAAACAGACAGCCTAGACGCGCGGCTTCTCGCGCATCTCGAAGGTCTCGATGATGTCGCCCTCGGTGATGTCGTTGTACGAGCCAAGACCGATACCACATTCGAAGTCCGTGCGGACCTCGGTGGCGTCGTCCTTGAACCGCTTGAGCGACTCGACCGTGAGGTTGTCACCAATGATCTTGCCGTCGCGGGTGACGCGTGCCTTGGCGTTGCGGCGGATGATGCCCGAGCGGACGATCGAGCCGGCGATGTTTCCGAACTTGGAGGAGCGGAATACTTCGCGGACCTCGGCGGTGCCCAGCTGGACTTCTTCGTACTCCGGCTTGAGCATGCCCTTGAGGGCTGCTTCGATGTCATCGATTGCTGCGTAGATGACGGAGTAGAAGCGCATGTCCACGCCTTCGCGGTCTGCCAGTTCGGCAACCCGCTCGGCGGGCTTGACGTTGAAGCCGATGATGACGGCGGAGTCGACCGTTGCCAGGTTGACGTCGTTCTGGGTGATGGCACCCACACCGCGGTGGATGACGCGCAGCTGCACGCCTTCGCCGACGTCGATCTTGAGCAGCGCGTCTTCGAGGGCTTCCACGGCACCGGACACGTCACCCTTAAGGATGAGGTTGAGGGTGTCGATCTTGCCTTCGGCGACGGCCTGGTCGAAGTCTTCCAGGCTGATCCGCTTGCGGCGCTTGGCCAGGGCGGCGTTGCGGTCGGCGGCTTCACGCTTCTCGGCGATCTGGCGGGCGGTGCGCTCGTCAGCGGTCACGAAGAAGGTGTCACCGGCGCGCGGGACGTTGGACAGACCCAGCACCTGCACGGGGCGGGACGGACCTGCCTCGGTCAGGGCGCTGCCGTCGTCGTCGAACATCGCACGGACGCGGCCGTGGGCCGTGCCTGCCACGATGGTGTCGCCGACGCGCAGGGTGCCGGACTGCACCAGGACGGTGGCAACCGCACCGCGGCCCTTGTCCAGGTTGGCTTCGATCGCGATACCGCGGGCGTCCTTGTTCGGGTTGGCGCGCATGTCCAGGGCAGCGTCCGCGGTGAGCAGGACGGCCTCGAGCAGCTCGTCGATGTGGAGGTTCTGGCGGGCAGAAACTTCCACGAACATGGTGTCGCCACCGTATTCCTCGGGAACCAGTCCGTACTCGGTCAGCTGGCCGCGGACCTTTTCCGGGTTGGCGCCTTCCTTGTCGATCTTGTTCACTGCCACGACAATCGGCACGTTGGCCGCCTGGGCGTGGTTGAGCGCCTCAACGGTCTGGGGCATGACGCCGTCGTCCGCTGCGACCACCAGGATGGCGATGTCGGTGACCTTGGCACCTCGGGCACGCATGGCGGTGAACGCCTCGTGGCCCGGGGTATCGATGAAGGTGATCTTCCGGTCGTCGCCTTCGTGGTTGTGCGTGACCTGGTAGGCACCGATGTGCTGGGTGATGCCGCCGTGTTCGCCCGCCATGACGTCGGACTTGCGGATGGCATCGAGCAGTCGGGTCTTACCGTGGTCGACGTGGCCCATGACGGTGACTACCGGAGGACGTGCCTCAAGTTCCTCATCGCCTTCGGCTTCGAGCTCGGCGTCAAAGTCGATGTCGAAGCTGGAGAGCAGCTCGCGTTCTTCGTCTTCCGGGGAGACGACCTGGAGCTTGTAGCCCAGTTCCTCGCCGAGGAGGGCGAAGGTGTCTTCGTCCAGGGACTGGGTGGCGGTAGCCATTTCACCAAGGTGGAACAGCACGGTCACCAGTGCAGCGGGGTTCGCCTCGATCTTGTCGGCGAAGTCCGTGATGGACGAGCCGCGGCGGAGCCGGATCACAGTGTTGCCGTCGCCGCGGGGTACGCTCACGCCACCCAGCGACGGGGCACTCATCTGCTCAAGTTCCTGGCGCTTGGCGCGCTTGGACTTGCGCTGCTTGCCACGGCCTGCGCCGCCCTTGCCGAAGGCACCCTGGGTGCCACCGCGGCCGCGGCCGCCCTTGCCGAACCCACCACCGGCGGGAGCACCGCCGCCGCCACCGGGGCCACCGGTACCGGGAGCGCCGCCTGGGCGTCCGGGCCCGCGGCCGCCGCCGGGACGGCCGGCACCTGCGGGTGCGGGACGCTCGGTGCGGTTGGGCATCATGCCGGGAGTGGGGCGGGGACCGCCGGGACGCGGGGCGCCGGGACGGGGTCCGCCGGCGCCGGCTGCGGGACGGGGCCCACCGGCACCGGCTGCGGGGCGCGGCCCACCGGGACGGGGTCCGCCGGCACCGGCGGCGGGACGGGGTCCGCCGGGACGGTCGCCATCGCGGCCGCCGCCCGGACGGGGCATGCCCTGGGAGGTGGCGAACGGGTTGTTGCCCGGACGCGGAGCGCGTTCACCGTCTCCGCCGCGGCCACGGGGCATGCCCTGTGAGGTGGCGAAGGGGTTGTTGCCCGGGCGGGGACCGCCGGGCCGGGGCCCGGAAGCACCCGGCGTGGAACCACCTGGACGGGTGGAGGGAGCCGGGGTCTCTGCCTTCGGGGCAGGGCGGGCGCCGGGCTTGGCGCCCGTGGACGGAGCCGCGGGGGCGGCAGGCGCCGGGGTTTCAGCTGCGGGAGCTGCCGGGGCAGCCTGGGCAGGCGCGGCCGGTGCTTCTGCCGCGGGGGCCGGGGCCTTGGGCGCAGCCGGGCCGGGCGCGGGTGCTGAAGGACGTGATCCTGCTGCGGGTGCGGGCGCCTTGGGGGCGGCTGCGGGCGTCGCGGCAGGGGCTGCCGACTTGGCAGCGGCGTCCGGGAATGCGTTGCGCAGTTTCCGCACAACGGGGGCCTCAATGGTGGATGAGGCGGAGCGAACGAATTCGCCCAGTTCCTGCAGTTTTGTCACTGCATCTTTGGAAGTTATACCGAGCTCTTTGGCGAGCTCATGTACGCGGACCTTGGCCACATTTCTCCTGTCTCGGTCCGCACCGAGCCAGGCACGAACCGTCTACTTCTTACTGCGGACCCCAGCCGCTGATACTGCGGAAGGGCCCATTGCAGAGCGCAACAAAGTTGTCATCGTTACGCACTCATCGCTGGGAACTCATCGGGTTTCCATCAGATTTCTGACCCGCTTTCAGGTTGGACGGTTGGTGTTGCAGCCGCCGTGGCGACGTCAACGGCCGGGCCTGACGTGATCCGGCGTTCAACTGCGGCGGTCCCGGTCGCGCCGGGAAGGGCACGTCCGAATGCTCGCCGCTTGATCGCCAGAGCCAGGCACGATTCGTTGGGGTGCAGCCAAGCACCCCGGCCAGCCATCCGGCGTCGTTCATCCACCAGGACAGCGGTTGACCCGCTGCCTTCGGCGACGAGCCGGAGCAACTGCGACCGCAGGCCTTTCTTCCGGCATCCGATGCAGGTACGTTCGGGCTGACTCCCGGTGGAAAGCACTTCTGCCACGGTCATCGTCCTGACGTTCATTCTGCTGGCCCTGGAATGCCCGCCTCCGGAGTCCCGGAAAACTGGCATGCACAGGGCACACGACTGCCGGCCGTTAGGCGCGGTCTTATCTATTCTAGCCCCTTTGGGCCATTCTGCCCGAAACCGGGTGGCTGCCGGAGTCCGGCGGCCACCCTGCCCTGGACGTTATTTGTCGCGGGGGGCCGCGGCGTCGGAGACGATGTCGATCCGCCAGCCCGTCAGCTTTGCCGCCAGGCGGGCGTTCTGGCCTTCCTTGCCGATGGCCAGGGACAGCTGGTAGTCGGGGACCACCACCCGGGCGGACCGGGTGGCTTCGTCGGTGATGGTGACGGAATTCACGCGCGACGGCGAGAGGGCGCTGGCGATGAAGGTCGCCGGGTTCTCGCTGAAATCGACGATGTCGATCTTTTCGTCGTTGAGTTCAGTCATGACGGCCCGGACCCGCGACCCCATTTCCCCGATGCACGCACCCTTGGCGTTGATCCCGGGAGTGTTCGCCTTCACGGCAATCTTGGTGCGGTGTCCGGCCTCGCGGGCCAGCGCAACGATTTCCACCGAGTGGTCGGCGATTTCGGGCACTTCGAGTTCGAAGAGCTTCCGGACCAGGCCCGGGTGCGAGCGGGACAGCGTGACCGACGGACCCTTGGTGCCGCGGTGGACGTCGATCACCAGGGCGCGCAGGCGGTTGCCGTGAATGTATTTTTCCCCGGGGACCTGCTCCGGCGGCGGCAGCAGCGCCTCCAGCGATCCGAGGTTGACCTGGATCATGTGCGGGTTGTTGCCCTGCTGGATGGTGCCGGACACCAGTTCGCCCTCGCGGCCCTTGAATTCGCCCAGGACGTTGTCATCCTCGACGTCGCGGAGCCGCTGCAGGATGATCTGGCGTGCGGTGCTGGCAGCGATCCGGCCGAACCCCTCGGGGGTGTGCTCGAATTCGCCGATCGGAGCCCCGTCGTCGTCGATTTCGACAGCCCAGATGGTCACGTGGCCGCTCTTGCGGTCCAGCTCGGCGCGCGCTTTTTCGAAGGCGCCGGGCGACTTGTGGTAGGCCACCAGGAGCGCCTGCTCGATGGTGGGGATCAGGAGGTCCAGCGGGATTTCACGCTCACGCTCCAAAAGCCTCAGTGCGCTCATGTCAATATCCATCAGGCCTCCTCGGAAGGTCCATTGTGTTCAGGTTCCAGACCATCTTCGGAGAGGTGGCTGAATTCGATCTCGACTTTTCCGTTGCGGATCCTGTCGAAAGGAAGCTTTACGGGTTCGCCCTGCCGGGGCTTCATGCCCTTCTTGACGGCGACCTCCGGGACCAGGGTCACGCCGTCGTCGCCCACCGACTGGATGCGCCCGGTGACGTTCTCACCCTGGACCACGTTGACCTTGACCATCCGGCCACGGGCACGGTGCCAGTGGCGTGGTTCGGTCAGGGGGCGCCCGACGCCGGGTGAGGACACCTCGAGGTCGTACGGGCGCGTGTCGGCACTGGGGTCGCTGTCCAGGACGTCGGAGAGCACCTTCGAGATGTCGGCAATGACGTCCAGGCTGACACCGCCCGTTTCCTCCTGGGGCAGGTCCACCACGACGTTGACCACCCGGTGCGAGCCGGCGATGTTGATGGCCACGTCCTCAAGGTAGAGCCGGTTGGCCTGGACGGCGGGCTCCAAAAGAGCCCGGAGCCGGGCGGCTTCGGGGTTGTGGGCCGGTGCGGATCCGCTTCCCGTACCGGTGTGGTCTGGTGAAGCCGTGGCTTCTGCATTGCTCACGATGCCGGCCGCCCTCCCTATAGATGATGTGTGTTTACTAGCGTAGCTATTTTACCGGTCCAGTGGTGCACCGGGGTCCCCCGCAGCGTGACACCATGGTCTGTTGTGAATGACCGCCGCCCCGACAGCCACCCGCGCCTGCGTCCGTTCCGTGTTGCCGCCCTCGCCTTGGCGGCGCTGGTTGTCCTGAGCCTCGGTTTCGCCCTGGTTCCCGCGGAAAAGCCCGCGCCGGCGGTTCCTTCCTTTTCGGAGCGGGCCATGGCGGCGGCGCTCACGGACGCCCTGGAACTGCGGGCTGCGGGACAGGGCCTGGCGGCCAGCGGTGCCGTGGATTCCGCTACGGTTGACGCTGTTGTGACGTTGCTGACCATCCAGGCCAGGGCGCTCCAGTCCCCTTCCCCCGAAGCCGGCGCGCAGGGGTCGGCGTCCCCGTCACCGGCCCCTGCCATCCCTGCCAAGGGGGCGGCAGAGATGGTCCAGGCACTCGCCGCGAGCGGCCGCGTCCGCATCAGGGACGCAGGAGAGGCCGACGGCGGGTCGGCCCGCCTCCTGGCCGGGACCGGCACCGCCCAGCTGCTGGCCGCCGGCAGGCTCGCTGCAGCGGCCGGGCTGCCGGCGCCGCAGGGCATGGCAGCTGGGCCGGACGGGGACGTATCCGGGGCTGCCTCCAGCGCGTCACCGTGCGTGGCACCACCGGCCACGGCGGCCGCGCCGGAGTCCACCGGTCCCGGCGCTCCTGCCGGCGCGCGCCAGGCTTTGGCAGCCGTAACCGTCGCCGAGCAGCAGGCCATCTATGCCTACCAGGCGGCGCTCCCCCGCCTCGCGCCGGCGGAGGCGGGCCCGGCGTCGGAATTCCTGGGCCGGCACAAAAACCTTGCCGCGTCCGCGGACGCACGCCTCCGGCTCGCCTGCGGAGTGCCCGTGCCGCAGCAGCCGGGCTATATCCTCGATGGCGGCTTCCTGGCCGCACCTGCGGCGGGGCTGGGCCGGATCGAAGCATCAACCCTGGCGGCCTACGGCGATGCTGTGGCATTGACCCAGGGCCAGGACCGCGCCTGGGCACTGGGGGCGTTGGAGTCGACGGCGGTCCGGGCCGCGCGGTGGGGCGCAGACCCGGGTCCGGTTCCAGGCCTCATCCTGGACGTGGGTCAACTGCCCGCGCTTCGTGTCGGCGAATCCACCACGAACTCCCCCACACCATCCTGACCGCGAACTGCGCCCCGTTGACTGCCAATGCGCCCGCTTGGAGGGGACCGTGCCGGAGGGGTGGCACCGGAGCGTCCGGGGTGGTTTGCTGAAGGCATGAACACGGACGAACCGGCTGACGCCCGGGGCACCACCCCGGACACCCCGGGGCTGACCCGCCACCGTGGGACCGAACCCCACGGCGACGATATAGCGCACCGGCTGAACTGGCTGCGCGCCGGTGTCCTGGGGGCCAACGACGGCATCGTCTCCGTGGCGGCGATCGTGGTGGGCGTGGCAGGTGCCACCGCCGCATCCGGCCCCATCCTCACGGCGGGCGTCGCCGGCGTAGTGGGCGGTGCGGTGTCAATGGCCTTGGGTGAGTACGTTTCCGTGAGCAGCCAAAGCGACAGCCAGCGGGCCCTCATCGAGAAGGAACGCCGGGAACTGGCGGAAGAACCGGACGAGGAACTGGCCGAGTTGACCGCCATCTACCAGGCCAAGGGCCTGACACCTGAAACTGCTGCCAAGGTGGCCCGGGAACTCACGGCCCATGATGTGCTGGCTGCACACTTGTCCGCGGAACTGAACATTGACGAAACAGATATCGTCAGTCCCTGGCACGCGGCGTTCGCCTCGGCGCTTGCCTTTACGATCGGCGCCATCCTGCCCATGCTGGCGATCCTCCTTCCGCCGCCGGAAGCCGGATCCCGTTGACCTTCGTGTCGGTTTTGGTGGCCCTGGCGTTGACGGGAGCCCTGGGGGCCTGGATTGGCGGCGGTTCAAGAACCAAGGCAGCCGTCCGGGTGGTGGTGGGCGGGGCGCTGGCATTGGCGGCGACGTTCCTCATCGGCAACCTGCTCGGCGCCTCGGGCGTTGTCTGACCCGGTGACCAGGACGCAGGCAGTCTCCATCCCTCCGGACCTGGAGTCCCGGTACACGCGCACCAGCGCCGGCCGGGCCTGGATCGGCGCCTTGCCCGGGTTGGTGGAGGATCGCCTGGTGCAGTGGGGCCTTGAGGTCGACCTGGCACCCGGCGGCCTCCCATGGAGCGGGCATGGCGGCATGGTGGTCCCGGTCCGGCGGGACGACGGCTCCCCCGCGGCCCTCAAGATCGCCTTTCCCCACGACGAGGCCACGGTGGAACGCCATGCGCTGGCGCTTTGGAACGGGCAGGGGGCAGTGGCCCTGCTGGCCTCGGACACCGGATCATGCGCCATGCTCCTGGAACGCCTTGACGCCGGCCGGCCGCTGGCTGTCCTGCCGGTGGACGACGCCGTCCCGATCTGGGGCGCCCTGGTCCGGCAGTTGGGGCTGGTCCCGGACGAACGCCCGCAGTGGCTGGAGTTCGGCCACATCGCAGCGCGGGCGGAGCAGTGGAGCGACGACTTTCCCGCGGACTGGGAGCAGCTTGGACAGCCTTTTCCCCGCTGGCTGCTGGAAGCAGCCCTGGAGGTGTGCCAGACCCGGGGCGCGGTGGGCCGGGGGTCTGCCCGGGACCTACTGGTCCACACGGATCTGCATTTCCTGAATGTCCTCGCCCGTCCCGGCACTGCGGCACCGGATGGACCACACCGGCGGGACGGTTACTCGGCCATCGACCCGCAGCCAATGATCGGCGAGCCGGAATTCGCCGTCGCGCCCCTGTTGTGGAACCGCCTCGCGGACTTGCCGGCAAAGGACGCCGGCCGCGGCCTGCTCCGGCGGTGCCACGACTTCAGCACGGCCGCCGGCCTCGACCCGGACGCGGCCCGGCAATGGGGCATCGCCAGGGAGGTGGACAACGCGCTGTGGTACGCCGCGCACGGGCACCACGGCGACCTGGCCCGGTCGCTGTGGGTTGCCAGCACGCTGGCCGGGGGCACCCTGGAGGGCTTGCCGCATCCCCATTCCCTGCCGGAGCCGGGCCAGGGCGGATAGGAGCCGGCAGCCGGCCGGTACGTCCCGCCCCGGGAATGGTCACGAAGTCCGCACGGCGGCCAGGGCTGAGCGGACGGCCTCCACGGCGGTGGCGACGTCCTCACCGCCGGTATGCCAGTTGCTCACGGAGACCCGGAGGATGTCGCGGTCCTGCCAGCGCGAACCGGACATCCATACTTTCCCGTCCTCGATGATGCGGGCCGTCACCGCACGGGTTGTCTCGTCGTCGCCGAACGCGATGCATACCTGGGTGTAGCCGACGTCATTGAGGACCTCCACGCCGTCCAGCGCTGCGAGGCCGTCGGCGATCGCGGCGGCGGCAGCCGCGAGACCGGCCACCTGGGCTGCGACCCCCTCGCGGCCCAGGCTTTTCAGGGCTGCCCAGACCGGCACTCCGCGGGCGCGCCGCGACAGCTCCGGGACCTTCTCGAACGGGTCCCCCGGGCCTTCGGCATCGTGCACGAGGTAACTGGCGTGCAGGCCCATGGCGGACCGGAGCGCCGCGGCGTCCCGGACGATCGCAATGCCGCAGTCGTAGGGCACGTTCAGGGTCTTGTGGGCATCGGTGCCCCACGAGTCTGCTTCCTCGAAGCCTGCGGTGAGGTGCCGCAGTTCCGGTGCGGCCGCCGCCCACAAACCGAACGCACCGTCGATGTGTACCCACGCCCCGTGCTTGCGCGCGACGGCGATGGCGTCCGTAAAGGGGTCAAAGGCGCCGGAGTGCAGGTTTCCGGCCTGAAGGCATACCAGGGCGGGTCCCGTGCCGGACGCGAGGGCGGCATCCAGCGCGGCAGGGACCAGGCGCCCCTGCCCGTCGACGTCCACCGCCATCGGCTGTCCCAGCCCCAGGTATCGCAGGCCAAGGTCCACGGTGTCGTGCCGCTCCTTGCCCACGAAGCAGCGGATCCGTGGCGCGCCGGACAGGCCGTCGCGGTCAAGGTCCCAGCCTGCGTCGGTCAGCAGCCGCCACCGGGCGGCAGCCATGCCAGTGAAATTCGCCATGGTGGCGCCGGTGACGAACCCGACGTCCGCGGCGCCCGGCAACCCCAACAGGTCCAGCAGCCAGCTACCGGCGGCTTCCTCGATGGCAGCCGTGGCCGGTGTGGCATAGCGCAGGCCGGCATTTTGGTCCCAGGCGCTGACCAGCCAGTCCGAGGCAAGGGCAGCGGGAAGGGTGCCGCCGATCACCCAGCCGAAGAACCGGCCGGCAGGCATGGCCATGAGTCCTGGTTCGGCCGCGGCGGCAAGCAGGTCGATGACCCCTGCGGCCGGCATGCCGGCGTCCGGGAGCGGGCCGCCAAACGCTCCGGCAAGCTCGGAGGCGTGCAGGCTGGGCCCCACCGGCCGGCTGGGAAGGCTGGCCAGCCAGGCCTGGGTATGCCTCGCCGCGGCCGCAAGTGCCGGTGCATACTCGTCATCCCCGGGTGCCATACCTGCATGCTACGCCCGGGCGGGTTCCGCCACGAGGAGCAGTTTTGCGCACCGGTCAGGCGAAGTTGTCCTGCCAGACGTCGTAGCCGAGCTTGACGATCAGCGCGGCCACAACCACCAGGAAGACCACCCGGACGAACTTGCTGCCCTGGTTCACCGCGGTACGGGCGCCAAGGTAGCCGCCGGCCATGTTGGCCGCCCCAAGCAGCAGGCCGATGCCCCACAGGATGGACCCGTGCGGCAGGAAGAACAGCAGCGCGCCGGCGTTGGTGGCCATGTTCACGATCTTGGCTTTGGCGCTGGCCTCCAGGAACGCGTAGCCCATGGCAGACACCAGTGCGATCACCAGGAAAGACCCCGTCCCGGGGCCGATGAGTCCGTCATAGAAGCCGATCACGGCACCGATGAGGCAGGCGACGACGTAGTGCTTGTGGCCGTCGTGCCGCAGCGCCGTCAGCTCGCCCACATTGGGCTTCAGAGCGGTGAAGAGCGCGACGGCGACCAGCGCCACCACGATGATCGGTTTGAACACCCCGGCGGGCAGGGAAGCGGCCAGGCTGGCGCCGCCGAAACTGCCCGCCAGGGCTATGGCTGCCATGGGGACGGCGGTCCGAAGGTCCGGCCCCACCCGCCGGTAGTACGTCGCGGCACTGGTGGCGGTTCCGAAGATGGAGCCCATCTTGTTGGTGGCCAGCGCCTGCACGGGCGCGATGCCGGGAACCAGCAGCAGCGCGGGAAGCTGGATGAGGCCTCCCCCGCCCACTACCGCGTCAACCCAGCCGGCTGCGAACCCAGCCACCACGATCAGGATGATGGTGGTGAGCTGGATCGACTCGAAGCCGGAGATCACCGGTTGCGGACGGCGTTGACCACGTAGTCGACGGCCTTATCCACGGCAACGTTCTCGGCGTCGCCGCTGCGGCGGTCCTTGATCTCCACCACGCCGTCCACCAGTCCGCGGCCTACGGCCAGGATGGTGGGCACGCCCACGAGCTCGGCGTCGCCAAACTTCACGCCGGGCGAGACCTTGGGGCGGTCGTCGTAGATGACGGAGAGACCGGCCTCTTCGAGTTCTGCGGACAGCTTTTCCGCTGCCTGGAAGATTTCCTCCCCACGCCCCACGGCCACGACATGGACATCGGCCGGAGCCACGGTGCGGGGCCAGACCAGGCCGCGGTCATCGTGGTTGGCTTCGGCCAGTGCGGCAACGGCACGGGTGACGCCGACGCCATAGGAGCCCATGGTGACCACCACCTGCTTGCCGTTCTGGTCCAGGACCTTGAGGTCAAGGGCTTCGGCATACTTGCGGCCGAGCTGGAAGATGTGGCCCATCTCGATGCCGCGGGCGGTCTCCAGGGGGCCCGAACCGTCAGGTGAGGGGTCCCCTGCGCGGACTTCGGTGCACTCAATCACGCCGTCCCAGCTGAAGTCGCGGCCCGCCACCAGGCCGAAGACGTGCTTGCCTGCCTCGTTTGCACCGGTGATCCATGCCGTTCCGTTGACCACGCGCGGGTCCACCAGGTACAGCAGCTTGGTGGCGCTCTCCGCGCCCAGCAGCGGCTGGTCAAGCGACAGGCCGGGGCCCAGGTAGCCCTTGACGATCAGGGGCTGCTTCTTGAGGTCTTCTTCGCCGGCCTGCTCGAGGCCGATCTCGCCCGCGATCGGCAGGAACGCGCCGATGTTGGCTTCGACGCGCTTGAGGTCCACGGCGCGGTCGCCGGGAACACCGATGACCACCAGCTGCCGCTCACCCGTGGGCAGCGTCACGGCGAGGACCACGTTCTTGAGCGTGTCAGCGGCAGCCCACGCGCCGCCGTCGGCTTCTGCCCGTGGGGCAATCTGGTTCGCAGCCGCTACGAGGGTGTCGATGGTGGGCGTATCCGGGGTGTCCAGGACTTCCGCGGCCGGGGCCTTGCTGAAGTCGATCTCGTCAGGAACCACGGTGGTGACGGCCTCGACGTTGGCTGCATAGCCGCCGGCGGAGCGGACGAACGTGTCCTCGCCGATTTCCGTGGGGAACAGGAATTCCTCGCTCCTGGACCCGCCCATGGCACCGGCGGTGGCTGCCACCGGAACTACCTCGAGGCCCAGGCGCTCGAAGATCTTCAGGTAGGCGCCCCGGTGGGCTGCGTAACTGGCATCCAGGCCGGCGTCGTCGACATCGAAGGAGTAGGAGTCCTTCATGATGAACTCACGGCCGCGCAAGAGGCCCGCACGCGGGCGTGCTTCATCACGGTACTTGTTCTGGATCTGGTACAGGCTCAGCGGAAGGTCCTTGTAGGAGGAATACAGGTCCTTGACCAGGAGCGTGAACATTTCCTCATGCGTGGGAGCCAGCAGGTAGTCGGCGCCTTTGCGGTCCTGGAGCCGGAACAGGCCCTCACCGTATTCGGTCCACCGGTTGGTGGCCTCGTACGGCTCGCGCGGGAGGAGTGCCGGGAAGTGCACTTCCTGGGCGCCGATGGCGGCCATTTCCTGGCGGATGATCTCCTCGACCTTGCGCAGGACGCTCAGTCCCAGCGGAAGCCACGTGTAGATTCCGGGAGCCGCACGGCGGATGTAGCCGGCGCGGACCAACAGTTTGTGGCTGGCAACCTCGGCATCGACGGGGTCTTCGCGCAGCGTGCGCAGGAAAAGCTGGGACAGTCGTAGGACCACGGGTGGTATCCGTTTCTGGGGAAGTGCTGGGTCAGCAGGGCCGGACAATTCGTCTGGGTACTAATCTACCGGCACACACCCTGCGGCACTGACTGGCCGGGCAGCCCACGGGGCCGGGAAGCCCGCCATGCCGGGAAACAGTAGGGCCACGCCCGGAAAATACAAAGCCCCTGGCCCCCCAGTGAGGCTGGTCATCGCATCCGGGCGTGGCCCAACGCCGTTATCGCCTAAGTACTGGTGAGGACTGGTGAGACCGCCCACCCCACTTCCAGCGCAGCTAGATTGAACCTATGTGATGGTGAACACGTTTGACAAGTGTTTTTGCGCCGCAGGATTCCCTTGCCCCCTTGTCCGCCCCGTCCTACATTTAATTCACCAGGTGATGAATTCCCGCGGCGGGTCCGTCGGGGGAGGCCCTGCGGCAGCGACGGAGGCGGCATGTCCCACCCTGAAGCACCCCTGGCGGCAGCCCGCAGGCAGGACACCGCGGCCGTCATAGCGTCGGCACTGACCGTGAAACTGGGACGGCGCCCCGTGCTGGCCGGTGTGGACTTCAGCATTCCCGCCGGACGCATCACCGGCCTGCTGGGACCCTCCGGAAGCGGCAAGACCACGCTGATGCGCACCATCGTGGGCGCGCAGCGCATAGCCGGCGGCACGGTCGAGGTGCTGGGCCTGCCGGCCGGCAGCGCCACCCTGCGGCGGCAGGTTGGCTACGTCACCCAGTCCCCCAGCGTCTACCCGGACCTGACCGTCGAAGCGAACGTCCGCTATTTCGGCGCCATGCACCGGAAGGGGAAAGCCGACGTGGCCGAGGCGATTGCCGCCGTCGGCCTCGAAGCCCTGGCACGCCGCAAGACCGCCGACCTCTCCGGCGGCCAGGTCAACCGCGTCTCCCTGGCCTGCGCACTGGTGGCCCACCCCCGCCTTTTGGTGCTGGACGAGCCCACCGTCGGCCTGGACCCCGTCCTCCGGGCCGACCTGTGGGAACGGTTTCGGGCCATGGCGCGGGCCGGGACCACCCTCCTGGTCTCCAGCCACGTCATGGAGGAGGCCAGCCGCTGCGACACGCTGCTGCTGTTGCGGGAGGGCCGGCTCCTCGCGCAGCTCACTCCGGACGAGCTCAGCAGGCGCGGGCACAGCAGCAACCTGGAACAGGCCTTCCTGGCCATCATCCGGAACGCGGACCACGACGGGACAGGCGATGAACCGGAAGCCGTGGCATCCTCCCGCCCGGAGGGGACGGTGCACTGATGGACATCCTGATGATGTTCGCCACCACCCGCCGGGTGCTCAGCCAGCTCCGCCACGACCACCGCAGCATCGCCCTGATCCTGGTGGTGCCGGCGCTGCTGCTCACGGCGGTCTACTTCCTCTATGAGAATGAGGTGCTGCCGCCGGGTGTTCCCCGGACGTTCGACCGGGTTGGCCTGATGATGCTGGCCATCTTTCCGTTCGTGGTGATGTTCCTGGTCACGTCCATCACCATGCTGCGGGAACGCACGTCCGGGACCTTGGAGCGGCTGCTCACCACGCCGGTGCACAAGGCGGACCTGTTGTTCGGGTACGGCGTGGCTTTCTCCCTGATGGCCGCGCTCCAGTCACTCGTGGCCACAGCGGTGGCCTACTGGATTTTTGGCCTGGACATCGCCGGCGCCCCGGGCTACGTGGTGCTGATCGCGGTGATCAACGCCGTCCTGGGCGTCGCGCTCGGCCTGTTCTGTTCGGCCTTTGCCAGGACCGAATTCCAGGCCGTCCAGTTCATGCCGGTGGTGGTGGTGCCGCAAATCCTGCTGTGTGGCCTGTTCGTTGCCCGGGACCGGATGAATGACGTACTGGAAGCCATCTCCAACGTGCTCCCCCTGACGTACTCCGTGGACGCCCTCCAAGAGGTCGCCGCCCATGCTGAGGCCACCAGCCGGTTGTGGCAGGACGCAGCGGCCATGGCCGGGATCTCGCTCGGCGTGCTGGTGCTTGCCGCGTTGACGCTTCGCAGGCGAACAGCGTGACCTTCCCGGACCAGCGGATCCGGCAGGGAATCCAGCTGGCCGCCCGGCGAATTCCGCTGGCCGCCCGGCGGGTTCCGCCGCGCGCCGCGGACGCCGCGGGGGTACGACCGCGTCCCGCGACCACATCCTCGACGCCGCCCGGAGGCTTTTCGCCGAGCACGGCTTTGACGGGACCAGCCTGCGCCAGGTGGCGCGTGCCGCGGGCGTGGACCCGGCCATGATCCACCATTTCTTCAACGGCAAGGACGAACTCTTTGCCCTCAGCGTGGAACTGCCTGCCGAGCCGGAGCAGGTCCTTGCGGGCATGGCGGAATCGGACCCAGACCAGCGGGCCGAGTTGATGGTCCGCACGGTCCTCCGGCTCTGGGAAAGCCCCGCCCAGGCCGGCCTCCTGGCCTTCCTGCGCGGAACCATCGGGTCCACGGCCAGGACGTCGCTGCTTCGGGAGGCGGTGGCACGCCGGGTGATCACCAGGATCACGGCTTCGGTTCCCGGGCCGCCGCAGGAGGTGGCGCTGCGCGGAAGCCTCGTGGCAACCCAGATCGTGGGTTTGATGATGGTCCGCTACGTGGTGCGGCTGGAACCGCTCGCGTCAGCATCCGCGGAGGATGTGGTGCGGCTGGTGGCACCCACGGTGCAGCGCTACCTCACTGGGCCTATTTGACCAGGGCGGCAGCCGAGTCCAGGAGCGCACCGGCCCGCTGGACGGCGTCGGCCTCGCTCGCGCCCCCGGAAGCGACGGAGGTGAGCACCACGCCCTGCTGCACAGCCTGCGCCGTGACCGTGGACTGCGTGCGGCCGTCCGGCAAGGTGGCGTCCGTACGATATGCGAAGACGCCGGGAACAGAGCCTACGCCCTGCAGGGCCTTCACGGTGACCGAGACCTCCATGCCCGAGGCCGTCATGGTCATGGAGGAGCACTTGGCCAGCTGGTCCGCGGAGCTGGCCACCTTGCCCAGCAGGCTCTGGTCCAGGCCGGCGATCAGCGATAGCGCGGTCGCCGCGCCGGTGCCGGCGTCGGTACTCATGCCGATGGCCATGGTGGCGCCATCCACGTTCGGCACGGCGCTGGCAGCTGCGAGTTCCTTGCACTCCGCGGGCTTGACGTCGATCGACGCGAGCATGGTCTTGGTTTGGTCCAGCGTCTTGGTGATATCAACGGCGGGCAGGACGGTCAGCCTGCGGTCCGCCGAGTCCCTGACCTGCCCCACGATGGCAGCAAGCTGCTCGGACGTATAGGCCTTGGCAGTAGGCGTGGGCGTTGCCGTGGGGGTTGGGGCGGCTTTGGTCTGTGACGCCGCCGGCGTTGCGGTCGAGGAATCTGCGGCCTGCGGGGCTGCCGGTCCCCCGCACCCGGATACCGCCATGGCCAGGAGGGCAGAAGCCCCGAATGTTCCCAGCACGGTCTTCTTCATTTTTCCCCCAATTTTCAGTTCTCCTCCGGCGGACGCCGCTAGAAAAGAACTGTAGCGAACGTACCCACCTGCCGGAAGCCGACACGTTCGTAGGTGGACCGGGCCTTGGTGTTGAAGCCGTTGACGTACAGGCTGGTCACGGGCGCGATCTTCTGCGCTTTTTCCACCACGGCGGACATGTAGCCGGAGCTCAGGCCCTGGCCGCGGTAGCGGGGATTCATCCATACACCCTGGACCTGGGTGACGTCCGCGGTGACGGCCCCCAGTTCGGCCTTGAAAACCACCTCATGTGCCTCGTTCAAGTGGACCAGGGAGTGGCCCTGCCTGATGAGTCCTTCCACCCGGCGGCTGTAGAACTCCCGGCCGCCCAAGTATGGCGAGTATCCCACTTCTTCCTCAAACATGGCGGCGCAGGCGGGAAGGATGCGGTCAAAGTCGGCCAGGTTGCCCTGGGCCAAACCCGGGTGGGGCTGGACCCGGGGCTTCTCCGCGATGACCATGAGCGGCTGGTCCGCCCGCACTTCGTGGGCACGGTGGCCCAGTTGGGCGAGTTCCGCATGAAGGGCCAGCACTGCCTCCGCAGGCCCAAAGGCGGACGCATACCTGCGTCCGGAGGTGTTCGCGGCCCCGGCCACGAGCGGCGCAAGCGCGGGGTCCAGCTGGACCGGCACGAGGTTTGCCCCGGCCCAGCAGGCACCGGCAAGGACGCCGTTGTCGAACACGCCGAGAACACCGGCGCCTCCGGCGGTGGGAGCCGCGGTGCCCGTGGCGCGCAAATGCGCCAGGATGAACACATTGGTGACGGGATCCAGCTGCGCCAAACTGGTCAGCGCCGCGGTGTCTTGGCCGTCAAGCGTTCGGACGGAAATGCCCGCAGGGTCGGGATCGTCCCTACGAGACGCTAACCACGGGGCTACCCTTGACAGCATCTTCGCCATCGGCCTCCCCCATCTCTTCCGCGATACGCATGGCCTCTTCGATCAGTGTCTCAACAATCTGGCTTTCGGGGACAGTCTTGATGACCTCGCCCTTCACAAAGATCTGGCCCTTGCCGTTTCCGGATGCAACGCCGAGGTCGGCTTCGCGGGCCTCGCCCGGACCGTTCACCACGCAGCCCATGACGGCGACGCGCAGCGGGATCTCCATCCCTTCCAGCCCGGCGGTGACCTGCTCGGCCAAAGTGTAGACGTCCACCTGGGCGCGTCCGCAGGAGGGGCAGGAGACAATCTCCAGCTTGCGGGGACGAAGGTTGAGGGACTGGAGGATCTGGTTGCCCACCTTGATTTCCTCCACCGGCGGGGCGGACAGGGACACCCGGATGGTGTCACCGATCCCCCGGGACAGCAGGGCTCCGAACGCGGTGGCGGATTTGATGGTGCCCTGGAAGGCAGGGCCGGCTTCGGTAACGCCGAGGTGCAGCGGCCAGTCGCCTTTTTCGGCGAGCATTTCGTAGGCGGCCACCATGATCACGGGGTCGTTGTGCTTGACGGAAATCTTGAAGTCGTGGAAGCCGTGCTCCTCGAAGAGGGACGCTTCCCAGACAGCGGACTCGACGAGCGCTTCGGGGGTGGCCTTGCCGTATTTCTTGAGGATGCCCGGTTCCAGGGAGCCGGCGTTGACACCGATCCGGATCGAGGTGCCGTGGTCCTTCGCGGCGGCCGCGATCTCCTTGACCTGGTCGTCGAACTTCCGGATGTTCCCGGGGTTCACGCGCACTGCCGCGCAGCCGGCCTCGATGGCGGCGAAGACGTACTTGGGCTGGAAGTGGATGTCCGCGATCACCGGGATCTGGGACTTGCGGGCGATGATGGGCAGCGCCTCGGCATCGTCTGCGGACGGGCACGCAACACGCACGATGTCGCAGCCGGACGCCGTCAGCTCAGCAATCTGCTGGAGGGTGGCGTTGATGTCCGTGGTGGGCGTGGTGGTCATGGACTGCACGCTGATGGGGAAATCAGATCCCACGCCTACCGAGCCGACTTTGATCTGGCGCGTCTTGCGGCGGGGCGCCAGGACAGGCGGCGGTGCTGACGGCATTCCCAGGCTGACCGAGGTCACGTGGACTCCTTGGGTTGAAAGGGTAGGGATGCGGTTACGCGGCGAGCCCGGCAAGCATGCCGGTGACCGGTGACCATTCTGTGATGCGGGTTCCGGCGATGACGCCGGCCGCGGCAAACGGGTCCTGCTTGAGGATCGAGTTCAGGGCAGCTTCGTCTGTTGCCGTGAAGATCAGGAGGGCACCGGCTCCGTCGCCGTAGGGTCCGCTGGCCACGATGACGCCGTCCTGCGCCAGGCCGCCTGTCCATTCGCGGTGCGCGGGCCGGACCTCGTTGCGGGTTTCGGTGGAGTTGGCGGCGTAAACGTACTCAACGGCAAAAACTGTCATACGGCTACCCTATCGCCATGCCTGCCTTCGCACCCATCCAGGCTGTCCAGGTTCAGGGGCGAAGTAGACGTTTACTGCAGGAAAAGGACTTTGGCGGCGGCTGCGGTTCCTGCCGCCCAGAGCATGGAGGTAAGGGTTCCGATGATGAAGCGCTCCGCGGCCACGGGGGTCTCCTTGAGTTCAGCGAACCTGCCGAGGCCCTTGATGGCGACGATGTAGGCGATCGCGACCGGCTGGCCGGCCAGGATGGCAAGGCAGACACCGAGCCGCTCCAGCACGCCGATGATGGCGCCGCCGCGCAGGATGCGCTGGCCGGGAGCCGACGCTGCGGCGTCCGTTCCGTTCGACGCCGGCGGCCCGGGTTGCGCCGTCAGCTCGCCGTCCACCGTGACGTCGGCAGACGGGTCCTGGGCGGCGGAGCCGGCATCCGTTGCGGTCGTGGCGGCATCGGCTTTGTCGTCGATGGTCCTGGCAAGCTTGAACACCACGGCCGTCACCGGCCATCCCACGAAGCCTGCCACCGCCAAGGCCACGGCCACCCACACTGCGGTCACTTGACTCCTCCATCGCCGGCTTCGGTTTCCTCCACGGCCGGGACCACCTGTGCCCGGGCAAGATCAAGCAGCAGCGATGCGGCCGGCCGTGCTGCCCATTCTTCCTGCCAACCGGAGCGAAGCACGGTACGGCTCACGGACTGCTCCGATATTCCGAGTTCCCGGGCCACCTGCTTTTGGCTGCCATGCCGGACCGGACCGGTCCGGCCGGCTCCGGGCGTGCCGGCGTCCAGGTGCCGCAGCGCGTCAACCACCCGCCACTGGGCTTCCGTGCGCTCCTGGACCAGGCGGCCCAGCAGCCTGAGCACAGCTTCGGCCTTGGCGCATGTCCGTTCCCCTTCCCCGGTCGGGGCGCTCCCGCCTGGCTCCCCCGCCATGATGCCTGCCACCACTGACACCGGCACCTGGGAAGCGGCAGCCTTGGCACGCTCAACGGCCTTGCGGGCAGCCACGAACGCGGTTCCGGTGCCTTCCCGCGGGCTGGCACCAGCCGGCAGCGTCACGGTTCCGACACCGATGCCGACGTACCAGTGCCCTTCGCGCAGGGCGTGCAAGGCGATGTCCACGACGGCATCAGCGTCCCGCACCACCCCTTGGACTTCGTCGCCGACCGACCGCTCGAAAACCGGCCTGCCGCCCCCCGCAGGTTCGAGGCGCGCGATCTGTTCAATGAAACCCGGAACCCGGTCCAAGTCACCGGTGCTGCCACGCTGGTCGATGGTCATCACGAACATAGGTCAACCATAGGCGGGTGATTGATAATAATCAATCAAATCTGACTGATTTAGCAAAGTCAGCCTAAATCGGCTGATATCAGAACAGATTGACGGGCTTGACGATGTCCGCGTAGATCAACAGGGCGCTCATGCCCATCAACAAGGCCGCCACGACGTAGGTCACTGGCAGCAGTTTCGCGATGTCGAACGCTCCCGGGTCCGGCCGGCCGCGCAGCCTGGCTACGGCACGGCGCGCGCCCTCGTACAGGGCTCCGGCCACATGGCCGCCGTCAAGCGGCAGCAACGGGATGAGGTTGAATACCGCCAGTGCGAAGTTCAGGCCGGCCAGCAGGCCCACGAGGGTGGCGAGCCGGGACTGCAGCGGGACAGCTTCCATGGCGGCAACCTCGCCGGCCACCCGGCCCACGCCCACCACGCTGATGGGGCCGTTGGGGTCCCTGGGTTCCTCGCTGAAAGCGGCCTTGGCTACGCCCACCACACGGGCGGGCAGGTTGAACACCACGCCGGCCACCTGGCGGATGTTCTCTCCGGCCATGGGCAGGATGGACGACGCCGGCTGGGACACCAGCGCCGTTTGCGCGCCGATGCCAAGGAAACCGACGTCCTGGTACTGGAGGTTGCCGGCAGCATCGGTTGCCTGCCGCCCGTCGGCGCCCATCACGGGCCGGGAAGACAGGACCGGTGTCACCGTGGTTGACACGGCAGCGCCGTCCCGCTGAACGGTGATGGCCACTTCCTTTCCGGCAGAGGCGCGGATCCACTCCGTCAGCTGGTCCCAGCTGGTGACGGCCTTGCCGTCGAACGCGGTGATGGTGTCATTGGGTTTGAGCCCCGCCGCTGCCGCGGGGGTCAGCTGGCAGTCGGCGGAGTCGGGATCGACGGTTTGCCCTGCGGCCACCTGGCATTTGGAGACGTCGGAGATGGTGGTGGTGGCGGTGGCAATGCCAAATCCCATCAGGAGGACGGCCGTCAGCAGTACCCCGAGGATCAGGTTCATGGCCGGCCCGCCCAGCATCACGATCACTTTTTTCCAGACCGGCAGCCGGTAGAAGACGCGGTCGTGGTCGCCTGGTCCTACCTCTTCGTGGGCTACTGACCGGGCTTCCGTAGCCAGCGTCTGGAACATCCCGGTACTGGAGGGCCGGACCGAGCCGTCCTCCTTGTTGGGTGGGTACATGCCGATCATCGAGACGTAGCCGCCCAGCGGAACGGCTTTTACGCCGTACTCGGTTTCACCCTTGCGGCGCGACCAGAGGGTGGGCCCGAAGCCGATCATGTACTTGGTGACGCGCACCTTGAAGAGTTTGGCCGGCACCAGGTGCCCCACCTCATGGAGGGCGATGGACACGGCAATACCGACGGCCACGAAGACGACGCCGAGGATGAAAAGTAGGACAGGGGTCATGGAGGTGCTGCTGCTTCCTAGAGACTGCTGACTGCTAAACGTTCGTGGGCGCGGGCGCGTGCCCAGCTTTCAGCATCCAGCACCGACTCCACTGTCAGCCCGGAGGACCCTGAATGTTCGCTGAGCACCCCGTCCACGGTATCGACGATGTCGGTGAACCGGATCCGGCCCGCGTGGAACGCCGTAACGGCCTCTTCATTGGCCGCATTGAAAACGGCAGGGAAGGTGCTGCCCTGCTTGGCGGCGTCCTTGGCAAGGTCAACGGCCGGGAAGGCCGCAGCGTCCAGGGGTTCAAAGGTCCAGGTGGCGGCCTGGGTCCAGTCGCAGGCGGGCGCGGCCATGGGTACCCGGGCCGGCCAGCCCAGGCCAAGGGCAATCGGAAGCCGCATGTCCGGCGGGGAGGCCTGGGCAATGGTGGAGCCGTCAACGAACTGGACCATCGAATGGACGACGGACTGCGGGTGCACCACCACGTCGATCCGGTCGAGCGGGATATCGAACAGCAGGTGGGCTTCGATCACTTCCAGTCCCTTGTTGACCAGGGTGGCCGAATTGGTGGTGACCATGACCCCCATGTCCCAGGTGGGGTGCGCCAGCGCCTCGCGGGGCGTGACGGAATGCAGCTGCTCCCGGCTCTTGCCCCGGAAAGGCCCCCCGGAGGCGGTCAGGATGAGCCGGTCCACCTCGGCTGCCGTCCCTGAGCGCAGGCACTGGGCGATCGCCGAGTGTTCCGAGTCAACGGGAACAATCTGGCCTTCCTTGGCCGCGGCCTTGACCAGGCTGCCGCCAACGATCAGCGATTCCTTGTTGGCCAGGGCCAGGGTGGCCCCGGAGCGGAGTGCCGCAAGGGTGGGCGCCAGGCCAATGGAACCGGTGATGCCGTTGAGCACCACGTCCGCTTCCACCGCTGCGATCCGGGCCGAGGCTTCAGGTCCGGCCACGATCTCCGGGCGGTACCCGGGACGGCCCGCGGCGGCGGCTGCTTCCCGGATAAGGGACTCCAGCCGGCCGGGGTCACCGGCGGCGATGCCCACCACGGCGGCGCCGGTGTGGACCGCCTGGCGGGCCAGCAGTTCAAGGTTGCCGCCACCGGCGCTCAGTGCCACCACCTCGAACAGGTGCGGGGCGCCGTCGACGACGTCGATCGCCTGGGTGCCGATGGAACCGGTGGATCCGAGGAGGACGATTCTGCGTGGCTGCATCCGTTAAGTATCCCGCACGCGGCCGGGCCTGCTGCGCCTTGACCGCCGGGCGGCCGGGCGTAACGTGGAATTGTGGACTGGCTCACCTGGTTCGATGCGCCGGAGTATGAATTTGCCCGGCAGGTGCTGCAACGGGGCGTCGCAGCGTTGTATTTCGTTGCGTTCCTGTCCACGCTGAACCAGTTCCCGGCTTTGCTCGGAGAGCGCGGCCTCCTTCCGGTGCCGGACTTCCTGGCCGCGTTTTCCCGGTTGTCCCGGCCCACGCTGTTCCGTTGGCGGTACTCGGACCGGCTGCTGCGCGGTGTCTGCGCCGTGGGCCTGGCGGTCTCGGCGCTCCTTGTCGCCGGGCTTCCCCAGGCCGGACCGCCCTGGGTTCCGTTGCTGGCGTTCCTTGCCTTGTGGCTCTTGTACATGTCCATCGTGAACGTGGGGCAGACCTTCTACGGGTTTGGCTGGGAGATGCTGCTGCTGGAGGCCGGTTTCACCGTGGCCTTCCTGGGATCTGACCAGACGGAACCGCCGCGGATCATCCTGATCCTGGTGGTGTGGCTGGTGTTCCGGCTGGAGTTCGGGGCAGGCATGATCAAGATCCGCGGCGGCCGGGAGTGGCGGGACCTGACGGCGTTGTACTACCACCATGAGACCCAGCCCATGCCGGGGCCCCTCAGCCGTCAGGCGCACCTGCTGCCCAAGCCCTTGCATCGGATCGAAGTGGTGGGCAACCACATCGCCCAGCTGGTGGTGCCGTTCCTGCTGTTCGCGCCGCAGCCGGTGGCGGGCGTGGCGGCGGCCGTCGTCGTGGCCACCCAGCTGTGGCTGGTGGCGAGCGGCAACTTTGCGTGGCTGAACTGGATGGCGATCATCCTGGCGTTTGCCGCGGTCAGCGATCCCGTGGCCCACGCCGTGATCCCGGCTGTCCCGGCGGACTGGCACGCCGGCGCAGCACCGGCCACTCCCCCTTGGTGGCTGGCCATAACGCTGGCGGCGTCCCTCCTGCTGCTGGTCCTGAGCTACTGGCCATTGCGGAACCTCTTCTCCCGCCGGCAGCTGATGAATGCCAGCTTCAACCGGTGGCAGCTCGTCAATGCCTATGGCGCTTTCGGCACGGTGACCAAGCAGCGGATCGAGATCGTGGTGGAGGGCACGCTGGACGATGATCCCGATGACAGCTCGGACTGGCGCGAGTACGGCTTCAAGGGCAAGCCGGGCGATGTCCGGCGCATGCCCCGGCAGTGGGCTCCGTACCATCTGCGGCTGGACTGGCTGATGTGGTTCCTGCCGCTGCGGAGCGTGCACGAGGAATGGTTCTACGCCTTCCTGGGCAAGCTGCTCGTGGCGGACCGGCGGGTGTTGCGGCTGCTCCGGTATGACCCGTTCGACGGCGCCGCGCCGCGCCTGGTGCGCGTGCGCAGTTTCCATTACCGCTTCGCCACCCGGAAGGAGTTCCGGGAGACCGGGAACCGCTGGGTGCGGACGCTGCTGTACGAGCCCATTCCGCCCACGTCCCTGCGCCGGCCGACGGGACGGAAGGGCAGCTAGGCGTCCCTGCCTGCACGGCGCAGGATGCCTTGGGCGTGCTTCAGGATTGGCCCGTCGATCATCTTTCCGTGGTGTTGGAAGACCCCGTTCCCGGCCGCGGCGGCAGCGTCCAGCAGTTCACGCGCCGCGGCCACCTCCTCCTCGGAGGGAGCGTAGGCTTTGCGGACCACGGCGGCCTGGCCGGGATGGATGCACGCTTTGGAGCCGAACCCGGAGGCTACGGCGTCGGCGGTTTCGTCCGCCAGCCCGTCGAGGTCGGGGATGTTGGTGTACACGGCGTCGATGGCTTCCTTGCCCAAGGCCCTGGCGGCCAGCAGCACCGAGGAGCGGGCGTGCAGGGCCACCGCCCGGTAGCCGCCGTCGTCCTTCCTGCTGGAGGTGCCCCCCAACGTGGCCACGAGGTCCTCTGCTCCCCACATCAGGGCCACCACGTTGGGGGCGGCCGCAATGGCGGGGGCGTTCAGCACGCCCAGGGCCGTTTCGCACAGCGCAATGACCTGGTAGCCTTCCAGCGCCGTGAGCTGTTCAGCCGATTCCGCCTTGGCGAGCATGACGGTGCGGTACGGCGTATGCGCCAGGCAGTGCAGGTCCTTCGCGAAGTCATCCGTGCCGACCGGGTTGACCCGGACGATGGTCCGGCTGGGGTCGAGTTCGGGGTCGTCTCCGGCAGCGCCCGCCTGGGCCAGGATTGCGCCGCGCGCCCGCTGCTTGTCCGGTGGCGCCACGGCGTCCTCGAGGTCCAGGATCACGGCGTCCGCCCGCGCTGCGGCTTTCAGGTAGCGCTCGGGGCGGTCGGCGGGGCAAAAGAGCAGGGCAGGGCCCATCACAAAAGTCATACGGGCATTCTCCCCTGTGCGCCGGGCTGGTCCTGGTGGGCGCCCCGGGTCCACATCAGGCAGCTTCTCGTGGCCCGTGCCACCACGGCTCCGTCCTGGTTGCGCCCGGTGTGCTCCATGGTGACGATGCCCTGGCCCGGCCGGGAGGCCGAAAGCCGCTTGCCGGTGATCACGGTCTCGGTGTAGAGCGTGTCCCCGTGGTAGAGCGGGTGCGGGAAGGAGACATCGGTCAGCCCGAGCTGGGCGATGATGGTCCCCTGGGTCAACTGGGTGACGGACTGCCCCACCATGGTGGCGAGCGTGAACATCGAGTTCATCAGCCGCTGGCCAAAGGGCTGCCCCGCGCTCCAGGCCGCGTCCAGGTGCAGCGCCTGCGTGTTCATGGTGAGGGTGGTGAAGAGGACGTTGTCCGTTTCCGTCACGGTGCGTCCGGGCCGGTGGGCATACAGCACGCCCTCCTCCAGCTCGTCGAAGTAGAGCCCGCGCTGCTCGATGACGCGCCTGCCGCCCCCTCCGGCCGTTGGGCCGGCCGGAACTCCATCAGTGGGGTTGGTGCCGGTCATACGGTGAGTTCCTGGTCTTCTTCGTACAATTCCGCACCGGTGGCGGCCACCACGTCTTCGACGGAAACGTTGGGGGCCAGCTCGCGCAGCACCAGCCGGGATGGGCCGCCGTCCCGGACGACGTCGATCACGGCGAGGTCGGTGATGATCCGGTCCACGCAGCCTTTGCCGGTCAGCGGGAGCGAGCACTCCCGGACGATCTTGGGATTGCCGTTCCGGTCCACGTGCTCCATCATCACGATCACGCGCTTGGCGCCAAACACCAGGTCCATGGCGCCGCCCATTCCCTTGACCATCTTTCCCGGGACCATCCAGTTGGCGAGGTCTCCGTTGGCGGCCACTTCCATAGCGCCCAAGACGGCGAGGTCCACGTGGCCGCCGCGGATCATGCCAAACGACGTTGCCGAGTCGAAGAACGCCGCACCCCGGTTTACCGTCACGGTCTCCTTGCCGGCATTGATCAGGTCCGGATCCACCGCATCCTCCGCCGGGTAGGGGCCAACGCCCAGGATCCCGTTCTCCGAGTGCAGCACCACTTCCACCCCGGCCGGAATGTAGTTGGGAATCAGGGTGGGCATGCCGATGCCCAAGTTGACGTACTGGCCGTTGCGGAGTTCCCGGGCAACCCTGGCGGCCAGTTCGTTCCGCGTCCAGCCTTTGCTGCCTGCTGCGGCGACGGCTCCGCCGGGCCCGGGCTGGTGCCCGCCGCCACGCCGGTATTCCGGGCGGACCGCTTCCGGGCGTGGCGCCTCGGGGCTGTTGGGATCCATGGTCATGCTCCTGCCTGCTGGTCGCTGCCGGCGGGGCTCCCGCCCGCCGCGGCCGGGGCCGCCAAGGCCACCGTCCGCTTTTCGATGCGCTTTTCCCCGCCGGCCGCCAGGACCACCCGCTGGACGAAGATCCCGGGGGTGTGGATGTGTTCGGGGTCCAGTTCGCCGGGTTCGACGAGTTCCTCCACCTCGGCGATGGTGATGCGTCCGGCCATGGCGCAGAGCGGATTGAAGTTCATGGCCGTGGCGTGGAAGACCAGGTTGCCGTGCCGGTCACCCTTCCAGGCGTGCACCAGCCCGTAGTCGGGAGTGAGGGATTCTTCGAGGACATAGTCCACTCCCGCAAAGGAACGCACTTCCTTGGCCGCGGAGGCGATCGCGATGCCGCCGTCGGCGTCGTACTTCTGCGGCAGGCCGCCGTCGGACACCTGGGTCCCAACCCCCGCCTTGGTGTAGAACGCGGGAATGCCGGCGCCGCCGGCGCGCAGCTTCTCGGCCAGGGTGCCCTGCGGCGTCAACACCACCTCGAGTTCACCGGCAAGGTACTGGCGGGCGAACTCCTTGTTTTCCCCCACATAGGAGCTGATGGTGCGGCGGATGCGGCCGTCGCGGAGCAGGATGCCCAAGCCCCAGTCATCCACGCCGCAGTTGTTGCTGACCGTTTCCAGGCCGGAGGTGCCGGCGCGGTGCAGGGCGTCGATCAGGGCCACCGGAATTCCACACAGCCCGAACCCGCCAACCGCCAGGGACGCCCCGTCCGGGATGTCTGCCACGGCGGCGTCGGCGCTGGCTACAACCTTGTCAATCATCAATGATCCTTTCAGGCCGGCTGCGATCCGTACTGCTGGCGCAGGTGCTTACAGTCCCAGTTCACGGGCGATCAGCATCAGCTGGACTTCCGTGGTGCCCTCCCCCACTTCAAGGATCTTGGAGTCGCGGTAGTGGCGCGCCACGGTGAACTCGTTGATGAAGCCATAGCCGCCGAATACCTGGGTGGCATCCCGCGCGTTGTCCATGGCCGCCTCGCCTGCGACCATCTTAGCGATGGCCGCCTGGGTCTTGAACGGCTTGCCGGCCAGCATCCTGGCGGCCGCATCGTAGTAGGCCAGGCGGGCCGTGTGGGCCCGCGCTTCCATCCGTGCGATCTTGAAGGAGATGGCCTGGTACTTGCCGATTTCCTGGCCGAACGCCCTGCGTTCCCTGGCGTATTTGACCGACAGGTCCACGCAGCCCTGGGCGGCGCCGGTGGCCAGGGCAGCAATGGCGATCCTGCCTTCGTCCAGGATGGACAGGAAATTCGCATACCCGCGCCCTTCTTCCCCAAGGAGGTTTTCCTCCGGTACGCGGACATCCTTGAGGGTCAACGGGTGGGTGTCGGATGCATTCCAGCCCACCTTGTTGTACGGCTTCTCCGCTTTGAAGCCCGGTGTATCCGTGGGCACGAGGATGGTCGAGATCTCCTTCCGCAGGCTGCCGTCGGCGGCTTCCTTCCGGCCGGTGACGGCGGTGACGGTGACCAGCCGGGTGATGTCCGTTCCCGAGTTGGTGATGAACTCCTTGTTGCCGTTGATCACCCAGCTGCCGTCGTCGCGGCGCGCGGTGGTCTTGGTGCCGCCCGCATCCGAACCTGCCTCGGGTTCGGTGAGCCCGAAGCCTGCGAGCGCCTGGCCTGATGCCAGGAGCGGAAGCCATTCCTGCTTCTGGGCGTCGGTACCGAAGCGGTACACCGGCATGGCCCCCAGGGAAACGCCGGCCTCCAGCGTGATGGCCACCGACTGGTCCACGCGGCCGAGCTGTTCCAAGGCCAGGGCGAGCGCGAAGTAGTCGCCGCCCATGCCGCCGAATTCCTCCGGGAAGGGCAGCCCGAACAGGCCCATTTCGGCCATCTGTTTCACCACGTCATACGGGAAGCTGTGTTCCGCATCGTGTTTGGCGGACACCGGGGCCACCACGTTGTCCGCGAAGTCGCGGACGGTGTCGCTGAGGTCCTGGTATTCCTCGCTGAGTTCGAATCCGGTCATGGTCAGGCTCCTTCGCCTTGGCTGGTGGCTGTGTCTGTATCTGTATCTGCGGGCGCTGGTTCCGCGTCTGCAGGGTGGGGGTGCACGGTGGCCAGGACCTGGTCGGCCTTCACGAGGTCGCCGGTGCGGGCGCTAAGGTGCACGGTGCCGGCCAGCGGGGCAACGAGGTGGTGCTCCATCTTCATGGCCTCCACGGACACCAGGACCTCCCCGGCCTGGACCGCGTCGCCGTCGGTGACCGGGACGGCCACCACGGTTCCCGGCATTGGCGAGCGCACCTCGGGATCCGCTGAGCCTTCTTCGCGTTGAATGGCGGCCAGCATTCGGTCCAGCCGTGCCTCCCGGGTCAGGACCTCAAGCCGGCAGGACCAGCCATCACTCCCCAGGAAAATCCGGGAGGGCCCGGCGGGCACGGGGTTGTCCCATGCCGGAGCGGCGGGCCCTGGATAGTCGGGCGCCAGCCGGTAGGCGTGGCGTTGGCCGTCAAGGTCAAGTTCGATGCTTTGCCGGCTGGACCACTGGAGGGACGCCGGCATCGGGGGGCCGTCGTTGACCGCGACCACGGCGGTGCCTCCCCCGTTGGGGGTACCGGTGACCGCCACCGTGGCCACGCCGTCGTCGGCCGTTCCCAGGCTGATCCGGCGCGGCGCCGGCGTTCCCACCCGCCAGCCGTTGCGTGCCCGCCACGGGCCGCTCCCCGGAGCAGGGTAGTTTTGGTCCTCCAGGGAGAGCGCGTACAGGGCGGCGGCCACGAGTTCCGCATCCCCGGCGGTCCGGAATTCCATGCCGGGCAGCTTCCGTTGGATCAGGCCCGTGTCCAGGCGGCCGGCCTGGACGTCGGGGTCGCTGAGCAGGAGCCTCAGGTATTCCACGTTGGTGTCGATACCCAAGGCCGTGTAGCCGGCCAGGGCACCGTCCAGGGCATTCAGGGCGGCGGTGCGGTCCTCACCCCAGGCGATCACCTTGGAAATCATGGGGTCGTAGTGGGCCGAGAGCTCCAACCCTTCCACGAGTGAGGAATCCACTCTGACCCGAGCGCCGGCAGGTTCCGCTTCGACCGGGGCAGGAGCGCTGGGCCGCTGCTTCGGCCCAGGCAGTTCATCCAGCACCAGCACGGTCCCGGTGGAGGGGAGGAAGTTCTTCTCCGGCACCTCTGCGTAGACTCTCGCCTCCACAGCGTGGCCGGAAAGCCCGACGTCGGCCTGCCGGAGCGTCAGTTCCGCACCTGCTGCGATCCGCACCTGCCATTCCACCAGGTCGATGCCGGTGACCATTTCGGTGACCGGGTGCTCAACCTGCAGGCGGGTGTTCATCTCCATGAAGAAGAACTCGTCCGGCGCGTCATCTGACACCAGGAATTCCACGGTTCCGGCGCCCCGGTAGTTCACGCTGCGGGCTGCATTGCAGGCCGCCTCGCCGATCCGTGCGCGGATGGCCGCCCCGTCCGGAAGGTCCTCCAGCAGCGGCGACGGCGCTTCCTCGATGACTTTCTGGTGACGCCGCTGCAGCGAGCATTCCCGCTCGCCCAGGTGGATGACGTTGCCGTGGCTGTCCGCCAGCACCTGCACTTCGATGTGCCGTGGGGTGGTCACGAGGCGTTCCAGGAACAGTGTGTCGTCGCCGAACGCGGCGGCGGCCACGCGCCGGGCCGTTGCCAGGGCGGCGGGCAGGTCCTCCGGTTTTTCAACGGCGTGCATCCCCTTGCCGCCGCCGCCGGCGGAGGGCTTGATCAGGAGCGGAAAGCCGACCCCGCCGGCTGCCTCCACCAGTTCACTGTCGGTCATGCCGGGCTTGGCGATGCCGGGAACCACCGGCACGGCGTATCCGGCCACGTGGTTCTTGGCCCGGATCTTGTCCCCCATGACGTTCAGGGCCTCCACTCCGGGTCCGATGAAGGTGATGCCGGCCTTCTCCAAGGCCCGGGCGAAGTCCACGTTCTCACTCAGGAAGCCGTACCCCGGATGGACGGCCTCGGCGCCCGATTGCCGGCACGCCTCAATGATCGCGTCCGCGCTCAGGTAGCTTTCGACGGCGGCTGCCGGGCCGATGCGCACGGCCGCGTCAGCTTCGCGGACGTGGCGGGCGCCGGCGTCGGCATCGCTGTAGACGGCCACCGACCGGATGCCCAGGCGGCGCAGGGTCCGGATGACCCGGCAGGCGATTTCACCGCGGTTTGCCACCAGGACCGTGCCGAACAGGCGTGGGGTGGACGTGCCGCCAGGGGCTGGATCTGTTCGGGTTTGCATGGTCATTGCGGGCTCACATCCGGAAGAGGCCGAAGGAGGTCTCCGGCAAGGGGGTGCGGGAGACGACGTCGAGCGCCAGTCCCAGGACGGTGCGGGTGTCTGCGGGGTCGATCACGGCATCGTCCCAGAGCCTGGCTGTGGAGTAGTAGGGGCTGCCCTGGTCCTCGTATTGGCGGCGGATGGGTGCTTTGAACGCCTCTTCGTCGCTTTCCGGCCATTCTTCGCCGGCCGCCTCGTACTGGTCGCGCTTCACGGTGGCCAGGACGCTGGCGGCCTGGTTGCCGCCCATGACGGAGATCCGGGCGGCGGGCCACATCCAGAGGAACCGCGGCGAATAGGCCCGGCCGCACATCGAATAGTTGCCGGCGCCAAAGGAGCCGCCGATCACCACCGTCAGTTTGGGAACGCGGGCAGTGGCCACGGCCGTCACCATCTTGGCGCCGTTCTTGGCGATGCCGCCCTGCTCGGCGTCCTTCCCCACCATGAAGCCGGAGATGTTCTGGAGGAACAGCAGCGGGATGCCGCGCTGGTCGCAGAGTTCGATGAAATGGGCGCCTTTGAGCGACGATTCACTGAAGAGCACCCCGTTGTTGGCCACGATACCCACGGGGTGTCCGCAGATCCGGGCGAATCCCGTGACAAGGGTGGTGCCGTATTCCCTCTTGAACTCGTGGAACCTGCTGCCGTCCACCAGCCGGGCGATGACTTCGTGGACGTCGTAGGGGGCGTTGACGTCCGTGGGCACGGCACCGTAGATTCCGTCCGGGTCCACGGCAGGTTCGACGGCGGGTTCCACCTGCCAGGCCGCCGCGGCGGGCGGCGGGAGGGTGGCAACAATGTCCCGGATGATCTGCAGGGCGTGCTCGTCATTTTCCGCCAGGTGGTCTGTCACCCCGGAGATGCGTGCGTGCACGTCTCCACCGCCGAGTTCCTCCGCAGTCACGATCTCGCCGATGGCGGCCTTCACCAGGGGCGGCCCGCCCAGGAAGATCGTGCCTTGGTTCCGGACGATGACTGTCTCGTCGCTCATGGCGGGGACGTAGGCACCGCCGGCGGTGCATGACCCCATGACGGCGGCGATCTGCGGTATCTTCGCGGCGGAGAGCCTGGCCTGGTTGTAGAAGATGCGGCCGAAGTGGTCCTTGTCCGGAAAGACCTCATCCTGTTTGGGAAGGAACGCCCCGCCCGAATCCACGAGGTAGATGCAGGGCAGCCCGTTTTCGAGAGCTATCTCCTGGGCACGCAGGTGCTTCTTCACCGTCATCGGGTAGTAGGTACCGCCTTTGACGGTGGCATCGTTGGAGATCACCAGCACCTGCCGCCCGTGCACCAGTCCGATCCCGGCGATGACCCCGGCGCCCGGGGCGTCGTCGCCGTACATCCCGTTGGCAGCCAGCGGCGCGATCTCCAGGAACGGGCTGCCGTCATCCAGCAACTGGTCAATCCGGTCCCGCGGCAGCAGCTTCCCCCGTGCCACGTGCCTCTCCCGCGATTTCTCCGGTCCGCCGAGGGCCGCGTCCGCCAGCCTCTTCCGGAGGTCGCCGGCGAGGGCCAGTTGCGCTTCCCGGTTGGCGCGGAAGGACTCGCTTGCGGGGTCGAGCCGGCTGGCAAGGGTCTCCATTGACGATCCGTTCCTGTCTGGACCGGGCCGGCCCCAGGCCAACTCGGTTAGTGACTAATAACTGAAATTCAGGTTAGTCTCGATTAACTGTGATGTCCAACACATGGCGGTCTTGGTAGAATCTGCGTCGGCCCGAGGAGGAAAAGTGCCAAGCACGGGAACACAACCCAGCAATGCCGCGCAGCCAGGAACCACGCCGCATCCGGCTCCCACCACGCAGCGCGGCAAGGCGAAGGAGAACCGTCGGCAGGCCCTGCTCACGGCGGCGGCTTCATTGTTCGCTCTCAACGGGTTCAACCGGGTTTCGCTCGAAGACCTTGGTGCGGCAGCAGGGGTGAGCGGCCCCGCAGTGTACCGCCATTTCCCGGGCAAGCAGGCAGTCCTCGCCGACCTCTTGGTGACCGTGAGCCAGGAACTCCTGGACGGCGGACGCCAGGTGGTGGAAGACAGCGCCGGCCCGGAAGCCGCCCTGCGCCGGCTGGTGGAGTTCCAGGTGGACTTTGCGCTCGGCAAGCCCGACGTGATCCGCGTCCAGGACCGGGACCTCAGCAACCTCTCCGAACAGGACCAGTCCGCGGTGCGCTCCCTGCAGCGCAGCTACGTGGAGCTATGGGTGGATGTCCTTGCCGGAGTCCACCCCGGCACGGACGCTGCCGAACTCCGCATGCGGGCGCACGCGACGTTCGGCCTCATCAACTCCACGCCGCACTCCGTCCGCAGCCATGGACGGCGGATCGCGGCCGGGGTGGCCCGCCCCCTGCTTGAGCGGATGGCACTGGCAGCGCTGCTGGTGGACAGTGCAGGGGACGCCCGGCCCTCCCGCTAGACCATGGTGAGTACCATTCCCGGCTCGGCCAGGATGGCGCCGACATCGGCAAGGAACCGGGAGCCTTGTTCGCCGTCCACCAGCCGGTGGTCGAACGAGAGGCTCAAGGTGATCACCTGGCGCAGGGCCACCTCGCCCCGGTACTCCCAGGGCATGGTCCGGACGGCGCCCAGCCCCAGGATGGCGGCCTCGCCCGGGTTGAGGATGGGAGTACCGGCATCGATGCCGAAAACGCCGATGTTGGTGATGGAAATGGTGCCGCCGGACAGCTCGGCAGGAGTGGACTTGCCGGCACGGGCCGTTTCCGCGAGCGCCGTCAACGCCTGGGCGAGCTGCGGAAGCTGCATGGTGTCCGCATCTTTGATGTTGGGAACGGTAAGTCCCCGGGGCGTGGCCGCGGCAATGCCGAGGTTGACGTAGTTGTAAGTGACGATTTCCTGGTGTTCCTCATCCCAGTGCGAGTTCAGCGCCGGATTCCGGCGGAGGGCCACGAGGACTGCCTTGGCCGCGAGCGTCAGCGGGGTGAGCTTGAGGCCGGCGAAGTCCCTGCTGTTCTTGAGCCTGGCCAGCAGTTCAAGGCTGGGCGTGACATCCACGGTGAGGAATTCGGTGGCGTGCGGTGCGGTGAAGGCGCTCTGCACCATGGCGGCCGCGGTGTATTTGCGGACACCCTTGATGGGAGTCCGGGTTTCCCGCTCCCCCAACGGGCTGCCGGAGTGGGCCACAGGCTCCGACGTGGGCACAACAGGTTCTTCGCCGTGTCCGGCAAAACCCTGGACGTCTTCCCGGGTGATCAACCCGCCAGGCCCGGTGCCGCGAACCCGTGCCAGGTCCACCCCCAGGTCCCTGGCCAGCTTGCGCACGGGTGGGGTGGACCGGGGCCGCTCGGGGGCCGCGGTGTCAACAGGCTTGGTGTCGGCAGGCTCAACCACCGCAGGCCTGGTTTGGACCGGCGCGGTTTTGACCGGCTCAGTTTTGAGCGGCTCGATTTTGACCGGCGTGGTTTCGACCGCCCCAACCACCGGGGCGGCGAAGTTCCGGGGCCGGCGGGCCGGCCGGCCGGAACCTTCGACGACGGCGCCGTAGCCCACCAGGTTCGGTTCACGTTTCTGCGTTTCCGCACCGCGCTCCCCCGGCCCCGCCGCCAACTTGCCGGCCGGGTCCGAAGGTGCCGTTCCGGCGTCGTCCGGCACCTCGAACGAGACGATGGGCTTGCCCACCTCAACGACGGAACCGGGCTGCTCGTGGAGCTCTTGATCACCCCGGCAAACGGAGAGGGAAGCTCCACCACGGCTTTGGCTGTCTCCACCTCGGCAATGACCTGGTTCAGGCTGACGGTGTCCCCAACATCCACTTTCCAGCTGAGGATTTCTGACTCGGTGAGCCCCTCACCCAGGTCCGGGAGACGGAATTCCTTGATCATGGTGGCGCTCATCCTTCCAGCCCGCTCAGGGAATTCGGGCGGCCCAGGGCACGGTCCACACCGTCGAGGATGCGGTCCAGGCCCGGCAGGTGGTGCATTTCCAACTTGGAGTACGGGTACGGAATGTCGAACCCGGTGACCCGGACCGGAGCAGCCTCGAGGTAGTAGAAACACCGTTCAGTGATGCTGGCGGCCACCTCCGCGCCGAGGCCGCCGGATTGTCCGGCTTCGTGCGTGACCACCAGGTGCCCGGTCTTCCGCACGGAGGCCACCACGGCGTCGTAGTCCACCGGGGCCAGCGAGCGCAGGTCGATGACTTCGAGGGAGATACCCTCGTCGGCTGCAGCCGTGGCGGCATCCAGAGCGGTCTTGACCAAGGGTCCGTAGGCCACCAGGGTGGCATCGGTACCTTCGGTCAGCACACGGGCCTTGTCCATGGGCAGGGCGGCAGAAAGGGCGGCCGACTCATCCACCTCGCCTTTGTCGTGGTAGCGGCGCTTGGGTTCGAAATACAGGACGGGATCGTCGCAGGAAATGGCCTGCTGGATCATGGTGTAGGCGTCCTGGGGGTTGGAAACCGCCACCACGCGCAGCCCGGAGGTGTGCGTGAAGTACGCTTCCGGGGACTCTGAGTGGTGCTCGGGCGAGCCGATCCCGCCGCCGAAAGGGACCCTGATGGTGATGGGCATCTTCACGGCGCCGCGGGTGCGGTAATGCAGCTTCGCCACCTGGCTGACGATCTGGTCGAACGCCGGATAGATGAATCCGTCGAACTGGATCTCCAGCACCGGGCGGTAGCCGCGGTAGGCCAGCCCGACGGCGGTCCCCACGATGGCGGATTCAGCCAGCGGCGTGTCCACCACCCGGTGCGTGCCGAAGTCTTTTTGCAGGCCGTCAGTTACCCGGAAGACGCCGCCGAGGGCGCCGATGTCCTCGCCGAGGAGGACCACCTTGGAGTCGTCTTCCAGCGACTTCCGCAGGCCGGCGTTGATGGCGCGGGCAAAGGTCAACTGGGTCATCAGCGTGCACCTTCCTCTGAAACTGCTCCTGCGGGGTCGCCGAATGAAGCAAGGTAGCGGGCGTAGTGGTCCTGCTGGCGTTCAAGCCAGGAGTTGGGGGTGCTGTAGACGTGCTTGAACACGTCCATGGGCTGGGGGTCCGGCATGGTGGTGCAACCGCGGCGCATTTCCGCAGCAACGGAATCGGCCTTGTTCCGGACCTGCTCCTGCAGCTCCGGGGTCAGGAGGCCCTTCCGGTCCAGGAGCGATGCCAGCCGGGAGATGGGGTCCTTCGCAGCCCAGTCCTCCAGTTCGTTGGCGTCCCGGTAGCGGGTGGGATCATCGGCGGTGGTGTGCGGTCCCATCCGGTACGTGACGGCTTCGATGAACGTGGGGCCGCCGCCGCGCCGCGCCCGGTCCAGCGCAAGCCGGGTGCCGGCCATGACAGCCAGGACGTCATTGCCGTCCACCCGCAGGCTGGGGATGCCGAAGCCTGTGGCCCGCTCCGCGAGGTGGATGTGCGACTGGAGCCGGACGGGCTCGGAGATGGCCCAGTGGTTGTTGGTACAGAAGAACACCACGGGGGCCTGGAAGCTGGCGGCGAACACCATGGCCTCGTTGACGTCGCCTTCGCTGGTGGCGCCGTCGCCGAAGTAGGTAACCGCCACGGCATCGGCGCCGTCATTCTGGATACCCATGGCGTATCCGGTGGCATGGAGGGTTTGGGCGCCAATGATGATCTGCGGGGTGGCCATGTTGATGCTGTAGGGGTCCCAGCCGCCGGAGGCGTTGCCGCGCCAGACCCGGAGCAGGTCCGTCAGGTCCACGCCCCGGCAGTAGGCCACGCCGTTCTCGCGGTAGCTGGAGAAGACAAAGTCGTCCACCCGCATGGCCCGTCCCGAACCGATCTGGGCCGCCTCCTGCCCCAGCAGCGGCGGCCAGAGCGCCAGCTCTCCCTGCCTTTGCAGGGCGGTGGCTTCAACATCGATCCGCCGGATGACCGTCATGTCCTCGAAGAGCGAACATAACTGCTCGTCGGTGATGTCCTTGACCCAAAAATCGAACTCCGGATGGCTGATCCGCTCGCCTGCCGGGGTGATCAACTGGAGGAGTTCCTGCCCGGACGCGGTGGATTCCCCTGCGTTGTCGGGGGTGATTGCACCGCCATGGCCCGTTTCGTCTGTAGACACGATTGCCGCAACCTTCGTACGTCGTTGACCTGTGGTTTTCGGGCTTTTGGCTCCAGCCGCCACCGGCCTTCCGGGCGCCATTGCCCCAGATACTGTGACCCTACTCACAATGCTCAGGGGGTACAACCACCACGGCTGTTTCTGAGCAAAATGCCCTGTCCGCCGTGCTGCCACCGTGCTAGCGTTGCGCATTATGCAAGCTTTGGATGGCACTGACACCCGCCTGCTGTCGGCGCTGTCGCAGGACCCGCGCCGGACCGTGGTGGCACTGGCGCAGAAGCTCGGCCTGTCCCGGAACACCGTCCAGGCGCGGATGGCACAGCTGGAAAAGAAGCACGTCTTCCTGTCCTTCGAACGGCGCATCAATCCTGTGGCGCTGGGGTACCCGCTGATGGCCTTCATCTCCGTGCACGTCCAGCAGCAGAAACTCGGGCGGCTGGCGGAGGAGATCGCGGCGATCCCCGAGATCCTGGAGGGATACGGGCTCACCGGGTCGGCAGACCTGCTGCTGCGCGTGGTGGCCAAGGACGCCGAGGACCTGTTCCGGATCAACGGCAAGATCCTGGCCTGCGACGGCGTGGAGCGGGCGGACACGGCGCTGGCCATGGGTGAGCTGATCCCCTTCCGGGTACAGCCCCTCCTGGAACGGGGCTCGGAGGGAGGGTAGCTGCACCGCGGGAGGCACGACGCCGGAGGCCGGGGTTATAGGCTGGTTCCAGTTACGCGCCGGGCCGGGATGGGCCCGGGCAATCCGCCGGTGCCACCGCACCCGTCCCCGAAAGGCTCCCCCTTGAGCAGTCCCCAGGATTCGTACCGGCACGGAAACGCGGACCCGTCGCCGCAGCAACTGCCCCCGATGCCTGCGCAGCCGGCCCCGTTCGGCCTGCCCGGGGAACGTCCGCGGGTGCGCAGCCGGCGGAAATTGTGGATCGTGCTCGGCGGCATCGGCGGGGTGCTGCTGTTGGTGATCCTCGGCGTCGTGATCCTGGTGAACGTGGTGAACAGTGCCACCAACCAGGCCAGGGGCCTCGCCGACGACTTCACCAAGAAGGTGATCGCGGGCGAGGTGACCACCGCATACGACAACTACCTTGACCCCGCGCTCCAGCAGCAGCTTTCCAAGGAGGCGTTCATCTCCGGGGTGAAAAGCCTGGAGCTGGATGACTCGTGCAAGCCCGCCTACACCGACCTCAAGGTGGCCACCGAAAACGGCCTGAAATCAGCCGACGTGGCGGGCCAGATCAGCTGTAATGGCAAGAAGGTCGATCTCGCCTACCGCTTCGAGGGCACCAACGACCTCAAGATGACCAACATCAAGCTCCGGCCCGCCGCCTGACCGCTCCGCCGCGTGATTGCGGGCAGGCCGGCCCGGCCCCAGTCGGCCGCACAGCACAAAGGGTACTGATCTTTTCACCCATCCTTCTCCTTCAGTGGTGCGAACTGCTTCCGAGGGTCCGTCCGGGCCCGGCGTTCGGGGAACTTTCCCCGCCCCAGGAAGGATTCAACCCATGCGCAACTCACCCAACCGTCTCGTCGCCACCGTCTTCGGAGCCGTCTACCTGCTGGTGGGCCTCCTCGGCTTTGCCGTCACGTCCGGCGTCGGATTCGTCGCCACCGAAGGCGCGAACCTGATCATCTTCGAGGTCAACCCGCTCCACAACGTCATCCACCTGGCCATTGGCGCGGCCCTGCTGTTCGCCGGACTCCGCGGGACGGATACCGCACGCACCCTCAACGCCACCGTGGGCGCCGTTTACCTCCTGGTGGGCATCGTGGGCTTGTTCCTGCTGGACTCGCCGCTGAACATCATCGCCCTGAACGGTGCCGACAACGTCCTGCACCTCGCCAGCGCCGTCCTGCTCCTGGGCGTGGGCCTGTCCCTGGACAAGTCCCCGGCCGCTGCTCGGGCATAGCCATGGCGGCATCCGGCATGGCCGCTTCCGGCCGGGCGGCTCCGGGGGCTGCTGCTGCCGCCCCTGCCTGGGCGGCGTCCCCAGCCGTCCCGGCCGTCCGGCTTGTTGCCGGGTTCGCCGGCTTCGGCGCGGGATCGGTCAACCTGGCCATCGCGTCCAGCTTCTTCGCCGCGGCAGCCGGGCCCGCGCAACCTCTTGGGCTTGCCGCCGGTGCGGCAGCCGCGCTGTGGGGCACCGCCCTGCTGGCGGGAGCCATCGTGTTCCTGGCCAAGGAGCCTCCGGCGGGCAGCCGGCGGGTGCGGTATTCCTTGGCAGGCGCCGCCGCGGTCCATGTTGCGGCGATCGCCTTCGCCGTTCCGCGGACGTCCGCCCTAAACCTCACGCAGCTCTCCGCCCTGCTGCTCACGCTGATGATCATTGCGTCCCTGGGCTGGCTCAGGCGGGCGGAAGCACGCCGGGAAGGCGGGCCGCGGGCAGGCAATGGTGCGGCGGGATCGGTCCGGCCTGGACGGCTGCTCGCCGCAGCCTTCGCCGGCGCCGTGCTGGTGGCGGGAATAGCGACGCCGGGACTCGCTGCGTCGACGGCGGGCCAGTACGCCGTCCCGCACGGAGAACACGGAAACCTGGCACCGGCCGGCCACCATCAACGATGAAACGCCACGGCGAAAGCCGCCCACGGCTGCACCGCTGCACAACAAAAGAGCCTCCACACCGCACCAGCGGCATGGAGGCTCTTCCGTGTTCCGGGCTGCCCGGCGTCAGTTAGTGGTCCACCGCCTTTTCAGCCCCGATGCCCGTCAGCGAGCGCACTTCCATTTCGGCCTGCTTGGCCGGGTCCTCGCGCCGCTTGTCCAGCGTGGTGCCCAGCCAGCCCAGCAGGAATGCCAGCGGGATGGACACGATGCCCGGGTTGCTGAGCGGGAAGAGGGCGAAGTTGGCGCCCGGAATCATCGAGGTCTTGGCACCGGAAACCACCGGGGAGAAAACGATGAGCAGGATCGCCGACGCCAGGCCGCCGTACATGCTCCACACCGCGCCCTGGGTGGTGAATTTCCGCCAGAACAGCGAGTAGATGATGGTGGGCAGGTTGGCGGACGCGGCCACGGCGAAGGCCAGCGCCACCAGGAAGGCCACGTTCTGGCCGTTGGCGAAGATGCCGCCCAGGATGGCCAGGATGCCGATCACCACCACGGTGCGCCGGGCCACCCGGACTTCCGTGGCGGCGTCGGCGTTGCCCTTGGCGATGACGTTGGCGTAGATGTCGTGCGCGAAGGAAGCCGCGGCGGTGATGGTCAGCCCGGCCACCACGGCCAGGATGGTGGCGAACGCAACTGCGGAGATGAAGCCGAGCAGCAGCGGGCCGCCCAGGTGGAAGGCCAGCAGCGGGGCGGCCGCGTTGACGCCGCCGGGGGCGCTCTTGATGGTGTCAGCGCCCACCAGGGCGGCTGCGCCGTAGCCCAGCACCAGGGTGAAGAGGTAGAACAGGCCGATCAGCCAGATGGACCACACCACGGATTTCCGGGCCTCCTTGGCCGTGGGCACGGTGTAGAAGCGCATCAGCACGTGGGGCAGGGCTGCCGTGCCCAAGACCAGGGCCAGGCCCAGGGACATGAAGTCCAGCTTGGAGGTTTCCGTCTTGCCGTACTGCAGGCCGGGGTTCAGGACGGCCGGGTTGTTGGCGGTCTCCACGGCGCCGCCCAGGAGGGCGGAGAGGTTGAAGCCGTAGATGGCCAGGACCCACAGCGTCATGACGGCGGCGCCGGCGATCAGCAGCATGGCCTTGATGATCTGCACCCACGTGGTGCCCTTCATGCCGCCGATCAGGACGTACATGATCATGAGGGCGCCGACGACGATGATCACCAGCGCCTGTCCGCCCCAGTCACTGATGCCCAGCAGGAGGGAGATCAGGCTTCCCGCACCGGCCATCTGGGCCAGCAGGTAGAAGAAGCAGACGGCAAGGGTGGAGATGGCCGCCGCAATCCGGACCGGGCGCTGCTTCAGCCGGAAGGACAGGACGTCCGCCATGGTGAATTTACCGGTGTTGCGCAGCAGTTCGGCCACCAGGAGCAGCGCCACGAGCCACGCCACGAGGAAGCCGATGGAGTACATGAAGCCGTCATAGCCGTTGATGGCGATGGCGCCGGTGATGCCCAGGAAGGATGCCGCCGACAGGTAGTCCCCGGCGATGGCGGTGCCGTTCTGCGAGCCGGTGAAGGACCGGCCCGCGGCGTAGTAGTCGGCGGCGGTCTTGTTGTTCCGGCTGGCACGGAACACGATCACCATGGTCACGGCCACGAACAGGCCGAAGATGCCCATGTTCAAGAGGGTGGTGTCCTTGAGGGCGGCAACGTCCACCGCCGCTGGGATTGCGATCATTTGCTGGCTCCGCCCACTCGATGTCCGTCCTTGTCGAATTCGTGCCCCTCGATCTCGTTCCTGATTTCGGTGGCGATCGGGTCCAGTTTCCGGTTGGAGTAGTGCACGTACCAGCCGGTGATGGCGAAGGTCGAGACGAACTGGAGCAGCCCCAGGATCAGGCCGACGTTGATGTTGCCCCAAACCTTGGTGGACATGAAGTCCACCGCGTAATCGGCCAACAGGACGTAGGCGAAGTACCACAGCAGGAAGGCCACTGCCATGGGGAAGACAAAGCTGCGGTGACGCCTGCGCAGTTCCTGGAACTGCCCGGTCGACTGGACTTGCTCGAAGTCCACGGACGCCGCTGCGTCCGGAGTATGGGCCTCGTTACCCATCGTTCCTCCTCATTGAGTCATGCGGGTACACACCGGGCGGCAGGGCCCGCGGCAGGAAACTGCCCGGGAACACTGCCAGGGAAACCGCAGATGTGACTGCAATCACTCTGCGGCCTGTCCGGCGCGGTATTCCAGAACTACGCGGCGCGGGGTCGCTCAACGGCTGCGATGCTGCGGCAAACGGCACCCGCCGCTACGCTGGGCACCATGCCGGACTCCCCCCTCCTGACCGCCGCGGCAGTGGCGGTGATCGCCATGGCCATTGCCGTCGTCGTCGGTGTGGGCCTGAAGGTGCTCCGTTCCTTCAGGGAGCTGGGCACCGACGCCGAGCGCGCCACCTACCACACGCTGCACGCCGCCTCCCAGGCAGGCCAGCACCTGCGCCGCGGGCTGAACCCGTCAGGGGCCGCGAAGGCCGCCCGCCAGCTTCGCTCCCTGCTCGGCTGCGACGCGTTGGCCATTACCGACACGTCCGGCGTCCTGGCCTGGGATGGGGGCGCCGAGGAGATCCGGCCGCGGCTGATGCAGCTCGCCGCCGGCGCCATGGAATCAGGCCGGGCCGCCGTGCTTCCGGCAGGCGCGGAGGGAACCGGCGGGCCCCTGGCCGCGGTCATCGCCCCGATGCGGGCAGGCATCCGCGTCGTAGGCGCGGTGGCGGCGTTCGCCCCCACCGCCGGCGCCGGCCTCGTCCGTGCCACGGGGGAAGTGGCCGACTGGGTGGCGGTCCAGGTGGAACTCGCAGAGCTGGACGCGTCACGCACTCTGCTGATGGAGGCGGAAGTGCGGGCGCTGCGAGCGCAGATCAGCCCGCACTTCATCTACAACTCGCTGAACGCCATCGCCTCGTTCATCAACACGGATCCCGAGCGGGCCAGGGAGCTGGTGGTGGAGTTTGCCGACTTCACCCGGTACTCCTTCCGGCGGCACGGCGACTTCACCACCCTCGCCGAGGAACTCCGGTGCATTGACCGCTACCTGCTGCTGGAACGGGCCCGGTTTGGCGAACGCGTCCAGGTCAGCCTGCGCGTGGCCCCCGAGGTCCTCAGCACGGTCATCCCCTTCCTGAGCCTGCAGCCGCTGGTGGAGAATGCCGTCCGGCACGGGCTTGAGGCCAAAGCGGGGCCCGGCCACATCAGCATCACCGCCGAGGACGCCGGTGCCTTCGCCGAAGTCACCATCGAGGACGACGGCGTGGGGATGGATCCGGAACAGCTCCGGTCCGTGCTGGCCGGCCACACCGACGGGGACCACGTGGGGCTGCGGAACGTCGACGCCCGGCTCCGGCAGGTGTACGGCAACGACCACGGGCTGGTGGTGGAAACAGCGCCGGGCGAGGGAACCCTGATCACCATGCGGGTACCCAAGTCCCAGCCCGGCCATGACGCGTGAGGCGGCTCCCGCCGCTGGAAGTACCCTAGGAGCATGATTAACGTCCTCGTCGTTGATGATGAGCTGCCCGCCGTTGAGGAACTGGCTTTCCTGCTGGGCAGGGATGAGCGCATCGGCAAGGTGCTGCGGGCAACGTCCGGCGCGGAAGCCCTTGCAGCTTTGGCCGGCGGCGGCATCGACGCCGTGTTCCTGGACATTCACATGCCCGCCGTGTCCGGCCTGGACATCGCCGGCTTCATTGCCCGGAGCAGCAATCCCCCGGCAGTTGTATTCGTCACCGCCGACGAGGACCACGCCCTGGCAGCGTTCGAACTGGCCGCCGTCGACTACCTGCTCAAGCCCGTCCGCACCGAACGCCTGGCCCGCTCCGTGGGGCGGATCAGTGAACTGCGCGACGGCGGCAGCGCGCCGGAGATGATCACGGTGGACCAGGGCGGTACCACCAGGATGATCCGGCGGGACGACGTCACGTATGTCCAGGCGCAGGGCGACTATGCCCGCCTTCACACCGCCGACGCCAGCTACCTGATCCGGGTGCCCCTGGCCGACCTGGAACAGCAGTGGGCGGATGCCGGATTCATCCGGACGCACCGCTCCTACCTGGTGGCGCTGAAGCATGTGTCCTCCATGAAGCTGGCAACCGACGGGCCCCGCGTGACCGTGGCCGGGGCCGGGCTGCCCATCAGCCGGCGCCACCTGCCCACCGTGCGGGAGAAGCTGGAAGCCACCCGGATCAGGCCGCACGCATGACCAGGGTCCGGGTTACCGCCCCGCACGCCTCCCCCGGCGGCCCCGGGCGCGGCGGACCACGCCCGCTGGAATCACGCGAAGCCGCCCAGGACTCCGAGGTTGGCCAGGTATTCGTGCGTTCCCTGATCCGCTCTCAGCTGCGGCTGGCGCTGGTTGTCGCCGGCGGCTTCCTGCTCATCCTGGCCGCGTTCCCGCTGGTGCTGGTCGCGGTTCCCGGCCTTGCCGACACCAGGATCGCCGGCATCCCGTTCGACTGGCTCCTGCTGGGCCTCGGCATCTACCCGGTCATCGGCTTGAGCGCGTGGCTGTATGTCAGGAGCGCGGCCCGCAATGAGGCGCGCTACCGCGACCTGGCCGGCGAACAATGAACCCGGCGGCACGCGGCGGCCCGGCGGTGCCGCAGTGAACGCCGGGGTCGCCATCACAGCGGTCGCGGTGGTGTCCCTCGCCACGGCAATCATCGGGTTCTACGGGCTCCGCATCTCGCGCACCACGGGAGACTTCTACGTTGCATCGCGGACGGTGCGGCCATGGTGGAACGCGTCCGCGATCGGCGGCGAATACCTGTCCGCCGCCAGCTTCCTTGGCGTGGCCGGGCTGATCCTGCTGTCCGGGACCGACGCCCTGTGGTTCCCCGTGGGGTACACGGCGGGCTACCTGATGCTGCTGCTTTTCGTCGCCGCGCCGCTGCGCCGGTCCGGGGCGTACACCATCCCGGACTTCACGGAATCCAGGCTGGCGTCACGGACCGTCCGGAAGGTGACCAGCCTGGTGGTGGTGATGGTCGGCTGGCTGTATATCGTGCCGCAACTCCATGGCGCGGCCCTGACCATCCGCATCACCACGGGCCTGCCGTCCTGGGTCGGCTCGGTGGCCGCCGTGGTGGTGGTGTGCCTGACCGTGGCAGCGGGCGGGATGCGGTCCATCACGTTCGTGCAGGCATTCCAGTACTGGCTCAAGCTGACGGCGCTGGCCGTGCCCATCCTGTTCATCGTGTTCGTGCTGGCCGGCCACGGCACGCAACCGCTGGCACCGGCCGCCGTCAACCCCACCGGAGCGGCCCCGGCGGGCCCCTACCAGAATGTTTCCCTCCTGGTGGCATTGCTCTTCGGGACGCTGGGGCTCCCGCACGTCCTGGTGCGTTTCTACACCAACCCGGACGGGCACACCGCTAGGCGCACCACGCTGATCGTCCTGGGGCTGCTGTCCGTGTTCTACCTGTTTCCCACCGCGTACGGCCTGGTGGCGCGGATGTTCGCCCCGGACCTGGCACGTTCCGGCCAGCCGGACGCCATGGTCCTGCGGCTCCCCGGTGAATTCCTGGGCGGCACGGCGGGCAGCCTGCTCTCCGCCCTGGTGGTGGCCGGGGCCTTCGCCGCGTTCCTCTCCACCACCTCGGGCCTGGTGGTCTCCCTGGCCGGCGTCATCAGCCAGGACGTCCTGGGCGGAAGCGTCCGCGGGTTCCGGCTCGCCGCCGTCATATCCGCCGTCGTGCCGCTGTCCTTCGCCTTCATGACCGACTCCCTGGCCCTGGCCGGAAGCGTGGGACTGGTGTTCGCGTTTACTGCCTCGACGGTGTGCCCGGTCCTCCTGCTGGGCATCTGGTGGCGCGGCCTGACGGACGCAGGCGCGGTCGCCGGCATGGTGACGGGCGGCGTGCTTTGCGGCGGGGCGATGATCGCCGGATCACTGGCGCTGGCCGGTTCCGGGCAGACGCCGGCCTGGCTTGCCCAGCCTGCCGCCTGGAGCGTGCCCACGGCCTTTGCCGTCATGGTCCTGGTCTCCCGTGCCACGGCCCACCGTATTCCCGCAACCATGCCGCGGACCATGACGCGCCTGCACACCCCGGAAAGGCCGCTGGCAACTGAACGGTGATCGGGTGGACAATAACGCCATGTCCATCGAGGACGGCGGGCCGTCCCGCCGGCAAGGCGCAGTCCCTGCCTCCGTAAGGGCGCAGCTGCTCGCCACGGAACACTGGGGCCTGCTGGCATCCCGGAGCACCGCCCAAAGCGAGGTCCTGACGCGGATCAGCATGTTCCTGACGTTCACTTCCGCGAGCGTTGTCAGTGTTGCCCTGGTGGGCCAGGCGACGGGATTCTCGGAACCCTTCGTGCTCTTGGCCGTCGTGGTGCTGTTCATCGACACCGCTATTGGCCTGCTGACCCAGCTCCGGGTCATGAACGTGGCCCACGAGGACCTGATGTACGTCACGGCCATGAACCGCCTGCGGGCCGCGTATGTTGACCTCGACCCGGGCGTGGCCCCCTACCTGATGGCGTCCTACCACGACGACGAGGCAGGCTCCGTCCAGACGTACTATTTCTTCGGCCACCGAGGCACGTTCAGCCACGTGGCCGGAAGCAGCATGATTTTCATGACGACGGCGAACGCTGCCTTGATTGCCATCTTTGCCGGGCTGCTGGTCTCGCTGGCGGGTGGGGGCACCGCGGCCGCGACGGTGGCGGGAGCCGTGTGCGGTGCCGGGTTCCTGGCAGTGTCCGCCGTGCGCGGCTACCGCAGCTACCGGGAGGTGTGGCGGCGGTTCAGCCCGCTCTCCCCCACCCCTCCGGCCGGGGGTTAGCGGCCTCCCGGAGGCCTTCGCTAGTCGATGGCCGCCATGAGTTCGACCACCCGGTCCAGGAAGGCGTCCACCTGGGACTCTTCGTAGCCGTCGCGGCCCACGGCCGGGCGGAATACCGCACGCCGGACGCTGTCCACGCTCAGCGGCTTGTCCTGCTCCAGGTAGGCGACGAGTTCGCGGCACAACCGGTCGACGTCGGCCGTGTTGTAGCTGCGGGCCTTCTTCTTGGTGGGCCGGCGGAAGCGCTCGCCGTCCGGCCGGTGCAGCCGTCCGCGGAGGATACCCGAGAGGCTTCCGATTTCGCGCAGCCAGGCCTCCTCGCCACGGGCGGCAATCAGCTCATCCCGCTCCCGGCGGGCGAACGCGTCTTCAAGCCGGTCCAGCGCGGCGTCCACCACAGAGGCGGAGTAGCCTCCCTTGACGGGGTCGAAGGACACGGCCCTGACGTCGGAGCTGTTGACGGGCTCGCTCGCCGCCTCGGGCGTTTCCAAGGAGACCCGGGCCCGCTGCAGGAACTGGTCCACCTGCTTGGCGTTGTAGCCGTACTCACTGCGCTGCACGCGCTCAAAGGACGCAGGGATCTGCCGATGAATGTCCAATGCCACTTTGATTCCTTCAATGCTCTTCAGCCGTAGTGCTTCCGCACCAGTTTAAGGTGCCGGGGAAGGTGCAACCCCCCGGCCCCGGTGTGTGTCACGGGCGCCCCGCCTGGGGCCGCTTTCTTCTTCACTGCCCCGCGCCCGGGGCATCCCTCAGGCGCCGGCCACGAGTCCGTACAGGATGAAGGCCACGGGCGAGGCGAAGACGATGGAGTCCAGCCGGTCCATCACGCCGCCGTGCCCGGGCAGGATGCTGCTCATGTCCTTGACGCCAAGTTCACGCTTGACCATGGACTCGGCCAGGTCTCCGGCGGTGGAGGCGGCCACGGTTCCCACCGCGAGGACCACGCCCACCCACCACGGCTTGTCCAGTATGAAGATGGCGGCCAGGACGCCGATCAGCATGGCGCCGACTGCCGATCCGGCGAAGCCCTCCCAGGACTTCTTGGGGCTGATCTTGGGCGCCATGGGGTGCTTCCCGATGGACGCTCCCACCAGGTAGCCAAAGGTGTCGTTCGAGACCACCAGCAGGAGCATTACCGCAATCTCCCAGGCACCGATGGGCGCCAGGCCGCCTGGCCACAGCCCCAGCGGGATGGTTCCGGCCGCGTGCAGCGGCAGTGCCGCGAAGCTGATGAAGAACGGAACCCAGCCCAGCGTGAAGACGCCGGCGAAGATGCTGTTGGCCGATCCTGCGGCGCTTTCGATCGACCGCCACAGCAGGACGGCCACGGCGCTGAGCAGGAGGGCGAAGAGCTGGCTCTCAATGCCGCCGAAGTAGGCGGCGAACGGCAGGGCCACCGTACCGGTCATGACCGGCACGATGGGCATCCTGGTTCCGTTGGCCTCCAGCGCACGGTAGATTTCCCAGACGCCGAAGACTGCGAAAGCGGTGACGATCGCTACGAACGCCAGCGGGAGGAACAGCAGGCCGCCCAGCACGCCCAGCAGCATGGCCAGGCCAACCACGACGGCGGCGGGCAGGTTCCGCCCGGCCTTCGGTGTCGGGTTGCTCCTGGGCTGCTTCCCCCGTGTGCGGGCCCGTGAAGCGGGGGCCTGATCTGCCTGGCCCATCAGACTTCGAGCAGCTCTGCTTCCTTGCGCTTGAGCAGTTCGTCGATGCCGTCCACGTGGGCCTTGGTGAGGCTGTCCAGTTCCTTCTCGGCCCGGCTGCCTTCGTCCTCGCCGGCTTCGCCGTCCTTGACCAGGCGGTCCAGCGTTTCCTTCGCCTTGCGGCGGATGTTGCGGATGGAGATCTTCGCGTCCTCGCCCTTGGTCTTGACGATCTTCACGTATTCCTTGCGGCGTTCCTTGGTCAGCTCAGGAATGGTGATCCGGATGACGTTGCCGTCGTTGGACGGATTGGCGCCAACCTCGGAGTCGCTCAGGGCGCGTTCGATGTCCCGGAGGGCGGTCTTGTCGAACGGGGTGATCAGGATGGTGCGGGCGTCCGGGATGGCGAACGAGGCGAGCTGCTGCAGCGGCGTGGGCGATCCGTAGTACTCCACCAGGACCTTGTTGTACAGGCCGGGGTTGGCGCGGCCGGTGCGGACGGAAGCGAAGTCTTCCTTGGCTACCTCTACCGCCTTGTCCATCTTTTCTTCGGCTTCGAGCAAGGTTTCTTCGATCACGGTCTCTCCTGACGGTTCTGGTGCAGTCCGATCGCGCCGGTTGCACTCACGTGGTTCTTTGTTGCTGTCTCCGTCCCCGCCGTCGCAGGCGGGGACGGAACTGTCCTGAAATCATCCTAGCCGGAGCTAGGCGGTGACCAGCGTGCCCAGCTTCTCGCCGAGGATGGCGCGGGTGACGTTGCCTTCACCCTCCATGCCGAAGACGACCATCGAGAGGTCGTTGTCCTTGCACATGGTCATGGCTGTCTGGTCCATGACCCGGATGTCGCGGCGCAGTGCATCGTCGTAGCTGAGGGTTTCGAGGCGTTCGGCGCTGGGGTCTTTCTTGGGGTCGGCCGTGTAGACGGCGTCCACTCCGCTCTTGGCCATCAGGACGACGTCGGCGTGGACTTCCAGGGCCCGCTGGGCGGCCACCGTGTCGGTGGAGAAGTAGGGCAGGCCGGCGCCGGCGCCGAAAATGACCACGCGGCCCTTTTCCATGTGGCGGATGGCGCGGCGCGGAATGTAGGCCTCGGCCACCTGGCCCATGGTGATGGCGCTCTGGACGCGGGTTTCCACTCCGGCCTGCTCCAGGAAGTCCTGGAGGGCGAGGCAGTTCATGACGGTTCCCAGCATGCCCATGTAGTCGGCGCGGGAGCGGTCCATGCCGCTCTGGGACAACTCTGCGCCGCGGAAGAAGTTGCCGCCGCCTACCACGATGGCCACCTCAACCTGGGGGACGGCCGCTGCGATCTGCTTGGCGACGTCTCGGACGGTCTCGGGGTCGACACCCAGTTTCCCGCCGCCGAAGACCTCGCCGGAGAGCTTCAGGAGGACCCGCCGCTTGCTCTTCTCTGAATGCATGTCAGTGTTGACGGCTTCCATGATGCCTTCCCGTTGGTGATTCTGAAAAAAGGGTATCCTGCCGGGTCCCGTGCTCGGAACCGGCCGCGCTTGCCGCTGCGTTTCCAGCGGATTGGGCGCATGCAAAAGGGGCGGCCACCGAAGTGGCCACCCCTTGCAGTTTCGACTAGGAGCCGACGCGGAAACGCGTAAACGCAGTTCCCTTGACACCGGCCTCTTCGAGGATCTGTGCCACGGACTTCTTGGCGTCCTTGGCGAATGCCTGGTCAACCAGGACCTCGCCCTTGTAGAAGCCCGTCACGCGGCCTTCAACGATCTTGGTGAGGGCTGCCTCAGGCTTGCCTTCCGCCTTGGCGGTTTCCTCGGCGATGCGGCGCTCGGACTCGACGAGATCGGCGGGAACGTCCTCACGGGTGAGGTAGTTCGGAGCCATCGCGGCGATGTGGACGGCGACGTCGTGGGCAGCGGTGGCTGCGGCTTCGCCTTCACCGTCAACGGCGAACAGCACGCCGACCTGGGCCGGGAGGTCCTTGGAGGTCTTGTGCAGGTAAGCGTCGACCGTTGCACCCTCGATGCGGGAGATGCGGCGAACCACAACCTTCTCACCCAGGATGGCACCCTCTTCGACGACGACCTCGGACAGCGGCTTGCCGTCGACATCGGTGGCGAGCAGGGTTTCGAGGTCGGCAGCGCCGGACTCGACGGCGACGGCCAGGACCTTGTCGGCCAGCTGGATGAACTTGTCAGCCTTGGCAACGAAGTCGGTCTCGCAGTTGACCTCGATCATGACGCCGACGCCGTTGCTGACCTTTGCGGCCACCAGGCCTTCGGCGGTGGAGCGGCCTTCACGCTTGGTAGCGCCCTTCAGGCCCTTGATGCGGATGATCTCGATGGCCTTCTCGGCGTCACCGTTGGCTTCGTCAAGAGCCTTCTTGACGTCCATCATGCCGGCGCCGGTGCGCTCGCGCAGGGCCTTGATGTCAGCGGCAGTGTAGTTCGCCATGTGAACCCCTCTGTCTAGAAATGTTTGGTGGTGTACGGACCGACAGGACGGCAGCCCACGGGCGTGGGCTGCCATCCTGTCAGCAGCTCCGGCTGCGGACAGCGCGGAGAATCCGGATTGACGTGTGTTACTTGGCGTCTTCGGCGGGAGCTTCAGCGGCGGGAGCCTCGGCGGCCGGAGCTTCAGCGTTCTCGGCCGGAGCAGCAGCAGCTTCTGCCTTGTTGCCTTCGAGGAGCTCGCGCTCCCACTCGGCCAGGGGCTCTTCCGGAGCTTCGGTGGTGCCGGTGCCGCGGTTGTTGCGGGCGATGAGGCCCTCGGCGACGGCGTCGGCGACAACGCGGGTCAGGAGGTTCACGGAGCGGATGGCGTCGTCGTTGCCCGGGATCGGGAAGTCGACTTCGTCGGGATCGCAGTTGGTGTCCAGGATGGCAACAACCGGGATGTTCAGCTTCTTGGCCTCGTCAACGGCGAGGTGTTCCTTCTTGGTGTCGACAACCCAGAGCACGGACGGAGCCTTGGTCAGGTTGCGGATACCGCCGAGGTTGGACTCGAGCTTGGTCAGTTCACGCTTGAGGAGCAGGAGCTCCTTCTTGGTGTAAGCGGAACCGGCGACGTCGTCGAAGTCGATCTCTTCGAGTTCCTTCATGCGCTGGATACGCTTGGCGACCGTCTGGAAGTTGGTCAGCATACCGCCGAGCCACCGCTGGTTCACGTAGGGCTGGCCCACGCGGGTTGCCTGCTCTGCGATTGCTTCCTGGGCCTGCTTCTTGGTACCGACGAACAGCACGGTGCCGCCGTGGGCAACAGTGGCCTTGACGAACTCGTAGGCGCGGTCGATGTAGGACAGCGACTGCTGCAGGTCGATGATGTAGATGCCGTTGCGCTCGGTGAAGATGAAGCGCTTCATCTTCGGGTTCCAACGGCGGGTCTGGTGTCCAAAGTGGACGCCGCTGTCAAGCAGCTGGCGCATGGTTACGACGGGCATTCCGACGCTCCTTATTTTCCGGCAGGTCATTCATGAGAAACCCCGAAGGCTTCTTACCCTGCCAATAGTTGACGGTTGATCAGCGTGGCCCGGACGGGCCTTGCTCCTGGCATCCTCCGGCCGTCCCATCAGGACCAAAGCCCTGACCGCAGGAAGACCGGTCCTCCAAGGCCAACGCCGTGGCGTTGGGTCCCGGAGGCCCGGATGCGCGTAGTCAGCCGCTGTTCCCCCACACTCCTGAATGAGATGTGCCGACGCAATCCGGACAGGGGAAGGCACCACGAGGGTGAACCACTGGGACGGGATGCGTTGAGGGCGCAGCAAACTGCTCCATCAAGTGTACTACAGGGACCCCTGCGCGCCGGACCGTCCCGGCAGGGCCCTGGCCGGCTTATCCACATAGCCGGACTGCCCCCTCCCGGCCTGCGGAACGCCCCGGGCACGCTGGTGCCATGAAACGATCAATCCTCCTGGCAGCAGTGCTGATGCTGCCGGCATCCATGGCATCGGCAGGGCCGCCGTCGGCAGTCGGTCCTGTTTCGGCAGTCGGTCCGGCTGAAGCCGGCGCCTCCGCGACGGCAGGCGGCCCGGTTGAGGCCGGCAGCTTCGCCGGGTCCGGCGCGGCACCACTCCAGCGGGCCGGGGGCACGACGGCGGCTGCCGGACCTGGTGCCACGGCAGCCTGGCGCTGGCCCCTTGCCCCGAAGCCGCCGGTGCTGAGCTATTTCTCTCCCCCGCCGCTCCCCTGGCTCAGCGGTCACCGCGGCGTCGACCTTGGCGGCGCCTCGCCCGGCGCCGACGTGGTGTCCCCTGCGGCGGGGACGGTGAGTTTCGTCGGAGTCGTGGTGGACCGGCCCGTGATCACCATCGACCACGGCGATGGCCTGCGGAGCAGTTTCGAACCCGTGGACAGCCCGCTGGCCGTTGGGACGCCGGTGGCGGCAGGCGAGGTGGTCGGCACAGTGGTCCCCGGCCACTGCCCCTTGGCGGCGTGCCTGCACTGGGGCGTCAGGGACGGGGAGCAGTATGTCAATCCGCTCCAGTTCGTCCTGGACCTTCGCCCGTCCATCCTGCTCCCACTGGCCGGTGCACCCTGACCGGAACGCAGCCGGGCGGCGGATCAGACGATGGCCGAGATGCCCGTGATGGCCCGGCCCGTGACCAGGGTGTTGATCTCGGCGGTCCCCTCGTAGGAATAAATGGCCTCTGCGTCGGCGAAGATCTTGGCCATCTCGAAGTCGGTCACGATGCCGTTGCCGCCGAGGATGCCCCGGCCCAGCGCCACGCTCTCCCGCATACGCGCAGTGGCGAAGGCCTTGGCCAGGGCGGACTGCTCGTCCTTTGCCACACCGTCGTCCTCCAATTGCGACAACCGGACCATCATGCCCATGGAGCTGACCGCGTTGCCGAGGATCCGCACCAACTGGTCCTGGACGAGCTGGAAGGAAGCCAGGGGCCGGCCGAACTGCAGACGTTCCACTGCGTAGCTCCGGGCAACGTCGAACGCTGCCAACTGGAGTCCCACGGCCTGCCAGGCAACGGCCAGGCGGGTGACCTTCAGGACTTTGTTGACGTCGCGGAAACTGTTGGCGTTCGCGAGCTTGAAGTCTCCGGGGACCGCCACGTTCTCCAGGACGATGTCGGCGTTCTGGACGGTGCGCAGGGAAATCTTGTTTTCGATCTTAGTGGCGCTGAAGCCGGGCAGCGAGGTGTCCACCATGAAGCCCTTGACCTGGTTGTCCGCCTCGTCGCGGGCGTACACCACCACCCAGTCCGAAAAGGTGGCGTTGCCGATCCACCGCTTGGCCCCGTTCAGTATCCACCGGTCACCGTCTTTGCGCGCTGTGGTCCGGGTTCCGCCGGCAACGTCGCTGCCGCCCAGCGGTTCGGTCAGACCGAAGGCGCCGATCTTCTTCAGTGCATAAATGTCCGGCAGCCACTCGGCCTGCTGTTCCGGGGACGCCAGCAGTTCGATGGATCCGGTGAACAGCCCGTCGTGCACTCCCAGGAAGGTGGCGATGGAGGCGTCGGCCCGGGTGGCCTCGGCGTGCAGCATTCCTGCGAAAAGGTTGGAGTAGCCCTGCCGCCGGACGGGGCTGACCAAGTCCACGGCGGCGAGCTTGGGCACCAGGTCCATCGGAAACTCGCCGCGGTTCCAGCAATCCACGGCAATCGGCCGGACCTCTCGCGCCAGGAAGTCCCTGACTTCGGCCAGCCGGTCGCGCTCCTTGTCCGAGAGAAGTTGCTCGAAAGCGAAGAAGTCGCCGTCGGCGTAGGGAAGCTCACGGGGATCGGCTGCAGAGGTGGGCATGGGTACCTTCTTTGGTGATCAGCGCTGACCGGGCCGCGGTGGCGGCCGGGATGTTACTGATCAGTAACTTACCCGAGGGTGGCCCGTTAACCAAGAACTCCCGGGCTTTAACCAAGTAGACCGCGGCCGACAAGGATTGTCGGCCGCGGTCTACTTGTGGCGGTAGGGCTACTCGGACTTGAACCGAGGACCTTAGGATTATGAGTCCCGCGCTCTAACCAGCTGAGCTATAGCCCCCAACCACCCCGGCGGGCGCGCCTGGAAGGCCGCGCTCCGGCAGGGCAGAAACACTCTAGCAAACCCGGGAAAGGGTTCAGACCACTTTGTCCTCGTAGGTGGCACCGCGGTACAGGTCCTCGAAGGTCTGCAGGGTCCGCTGGATACTGTGGGGCTCCACCATCTCCCGGCTGGCCCTGCCCATGGCGCGCCGTTCCTCCTCGGGCAGTTCCAGGACCTGGGTGATCTTCTTGGCGAGATCGTCACTGTCGTTGGGCGTAAAGAGGTAGCCGTTTTCGCCGTCGCGCACCAGGTGCGGCAGGGCCATGGCGTCGGCAAGGACCACGGGGGTGGAGGCGGACATCGCCTCGAGGGTCACCAGCGACTGCAATTCAGCAGTTCCGGGCATGCAGAAGAGGTCGGCCGCGATGTAGGCCCTGCGCAGTTCCTCGTCACTCGCAAGCCCCAGGAACTTCACCCGGCCGCCAAGTCCCAGCCGCAGGACCAGGTCCTCGAGCGCGGGCCGTACTTCGCCGCCGCCCACGATCTCCAAGTGCACATTCAGTTCCGGCGGAGTCTTGCCGACAGCTTCGATGAGCACGTCGACGTGCTTTTCCTCGGCCAGGCGGCCGGCGAAGAGCACCGTGGGGTGCGCATGCGGCTCAATCTGCTCGCCGGGCTTCAGCTCATAGGCGGCGGAGTCGATGCCGTTGGACAGCGGCAGGACTTTGCGCAGGAAGGCGTGCTCATGCATGGCCCTGGCGGCCAGCGGCGTGGGCGTGGTGACGACGTCGGCCTGGCCCATGACCTTGCCCATGTCCTTCCAGGAAACCCGGCCGATGATGTCCTTGAACCACTGCGGGAACGGCAGGAAGGGGTTGAGGTTTTCCGGCATAAAGTGGTTGGTGGCCACCACCCGGATGCCGCGTTTCACGGCCTCATAGAGGACGTGCTCGCCGATCATGTAGTGGCTTTGGATGTGCACCACGTCCGGCTTGACCCGGTCGAAGAGCAGGCTGATTTCCTTCTTGATTTCCCACGGAAAGCAGATGCGGAAGGTCTCGTGGGTGAACGCACGGTGCGAGCGGAGCCGGTGCACGGTTGCTTCCGCACGGAATTCGGTGAAGCTCTTTCCCTTGCTGTCGCGGGACGCCAGGACGTGGACGTTGTGGCCCCGGGCAGTCATGCCCTTGGCCAGCCGGTATCCGAACTGGGCGGCGCCGTTGACGTCCGGCGGGTAGGTGTCCGCCGCGATCAGGATTGTCAGGGGGCGCTGGTCGGCTGGCGTGGTCATGTGGAGTACTCCTGATGGTCACGGTGCGGGCAGCGTGGAACTGACAGCACGGTTGGCCGCCGGCGCAGGTGGCGCACGGCCTCGTGGGGTTGCTTGATATGTGCGGTGATGGGCTATTGGTTCGGTTTGCCGGCGGCCTTGCGCGCGTCTTTCTTGCGCTTGGTGACCTCCGGGTGGTGCCGGGAAAGGGCGATAACCCCAACGATAGCAAGGCACGCCGCCGTTCCCATCGCGATGGCCATGACGGCGTGGACGTCGGGGCGCAGTTCACCCAGGATGATGATGCCGATGGCGATGCCCACCATGGGGTCGATGACCGTGAGTCCGGCGATCACCAGGTCCGGAGGGCCGGTGGAGTAAGCGCTCTGGACAAACCAGGAGCCCAGGCCGCCGGCAGCGATGATGGCCACCACCGAGTACCACTGCACGTTCAGCAGGAACAGCCCGTTGGGGTCCAGGAGGTGTTTGCCGATGATCCGGGTCAGGACCGCCACGAAGCCGAACAGGATACCGGCGCCAAGGATGTAGACGAACGCGTTCATGCGGTGCTTGAACGTCACCGCCAGCGTGCCGAACAGGCCCACCGCGAGGGCGAGGAGCAGCACGATGGTCAGCTCGTCTGCAAGGCTGACGTGGTGGCTTTCCTGCGTCACGTTCACGGCGAGAAGGACGAAGAGCGCCGATCCCGTGACGCATGCGGCGATGGAGACCGCCGTGGCGCGGTTGATGGTGAGGTCCTGGTCCCGGGCGTTGACCACCGTCGTGATCACCAGGGCAATGGCACCAATCGGCTGCACCACGGTCAGCGGGGCTGATACGAGGGCCACGGCATTCATGCCCATGCCCAGGCACAACAGTAGGAGTCCGAACATCCAGCGCGGGTTGCGCAGCAGCCGGAGGAAACCGTTGGAGCTCAACGCGAGCCCGCCGGTATCGGCTTTGACCGCACTCCCCTGCCGCTGGGCACCGAGCGCCAGGCAGAAGGCACCCAGGACCGCCAGCGCGACGGCGAACCACACCATCAGGTGTTACCGCCGTTGTGTTGTTCCATTTCGCGGCCCTTGCGCAGCATGGCCCAGAAGTAGTTGTAGGCGGCAATCCAGTGGCCCACCAGGCCCAGGACCAGGACCACCCAGGCGGCGGCGAGGAGTTGGCCCGCGGCGCCGGTGTCCAGGCGGGACAGGAGCAGCAGCGGCGTCCCCAGCAGGAGCAGGCCGGTCCGGACCTTGCCCACAACGCTGACGGGGAGGTCAGGATGGCCGTGGAAGAGGGAGAGCGTGAGGACCAGCAGAATGGCGTCGGGGATCACCAGCGCGGCGAGGTAGAGCCAGTGCACGACGCCGGCGATCACCAGGGTGACGGCCACGGCAAGCAGGGCCAGCCGGTCAGCAATGGGGTCGAGGACACGGCCGAGTTTGGAGGCCTGGTCGAAACGGCGGGCAATGTAGCCGTCGATCCAGTCCGTTCCGGCCATGACAGCCAGGACGGCCACGCCGGCACCGTACTCCCGCTGGGCCAGGACAAGCCAAATGAAGAGCGGAACGCCCATGAACCGCACCACGGTGAGCAGGTTGGGGATGGTGAACACGCGGTCGTGGTCCACCTGGGGCCGGCCGGGGCGGGCGCCTGCGCCAATGAACCTCACCGGTCCCCCTCTCCTTGCTGTTGCGCCGCGGCGCGGTCTTTCGGTTGTGCGTTACGGGCCTGTTCAGGCCTGGTTGGCGCGCAGGAGCCGCCGGAGCAGGACCACCAGCACCGTACCGGCCGCTGCGAGGGCGGCCAGCGGCTTCCAGCGGCGGCCCAGGTCCGCGGAGTCGGCGACGGCGGCAAACCGCTGCGTTGCCGCGTCTGCGCCGCGGGCGGCGAGCAGCTGGGCCTCACGGGCTTTGACCTGGGCGGCGGCCAGCAGGTAGCGGGCCTGCGTCTTGACGTCCAGCTCCGTGCCGAGTTCGTCCCGGACCTCGGCGAGGTGGTGGCGGCGCTGGCTGAGCCGGCGAACCAGCTCGGGCTCGGAAGCGTGCGGGAACTCTTGGTCGTGCTGGGCGGCCTTGGCTTCCTTTTCGGCCTTGGCTTTGGCGGCGGCTTCGGCCTTGGCAGCCTTCGCGGCCTTTGCCTCCGGGCTGTCCGGATCCAGGACCGCCGGATTGAAGGCGGACCCTTCGCGGGCGACGCCGAGATCGTACTTAATGCCGCGGATGGTTTCTTCCGGCACCAGCGGCATGGCTTTCTTGAACCTGGCAAGGCCCACAAGGCCGCCGACCAGGGCGATGACCAGGAAGGCGGCGGACACCAGGAGCGCTGCCAGCCAGGCAGGCATGATGGTGGCCAGCCCCATGATGGCGGCCACGATCAGGCCAACTACCAGGAACGCCACGAAGACCAGGGCGATGGCGAAGAACGCTGCGGCCACCCCAACCTGGATGCCCTTGCGCTTGAGCTCGATCTTGGCGAAGGCGATCTCGTCGTTGAGCTGGCGTGGGGCCAACCGGAAAAGGAGTCGTGCCGTTCCCGGCAGCGCGGTGATGCGCAATCCGGGACTGGTGCGCCCGCTGTGACGTCCGCTCATCGGTTCCGCCTTACTGGTCGTCTGGGTCGATACTGCCTGCGTTGTCCTGCGGAAATGTGCAGCCGCACAGTCCACGCCACCCAAACTATCATTCAGGTTCAGGGCGAACTCCGGGGCTTGCCGGGCGGCGCGGCCTACAACGCTGAAAAAACGTCCCCCGCCGGGCCTAGGATTGGTGATCGTGACCAATGCCCCCAATCCAGGCGACCTGCTGACCCGCCGCCGGAAGCTTCTGTACATCCTCCTCCTGGGCGCCCTGACGGCCTTGGGGCCGTTCACGATCGATCTTTACCTGCCCGCTTTTCCGGCGCTGGAGGCAAGCCTCGGCGTGACGGAGGCGCAGGTTCAGTTGACGCTGGCCGGCACCACCGTGGGTTTTGCGTTCGGGCAGCTGGTGGTGGGGCCGTTCAGCGACAAGTTTGGCCGCCGGACACCCTTGATCCTTGCTACCGCCCTGCACATCGCAGCGTCCATGGGTGCGGCCCTGTCCGCGGACATCGCCACCTTGGGGATCTTCCGTGTCCTGATGGGTGTCGGCGCTGCCGGCGGCGGTGTGGTGGCCATGGCCATGGTGCGCGACCTGTTTTCCGGGTATGCCATGGTGCGGATGTTTTCGCGGATGGCGTTGGTCAACGGACTGGCCCCCATCCTGGCACCGGTGATCGGCTCACAGCTGCTGCTGGTCATGCCCTGGCCCGGAATATTCGTGTTCCTTGCCTCCTACGGAACCCTTGTCATCGTGGCCGCCCTGCTGCTGGTGCGCGAGACGCTTCCGCCGGAGAAGCGTGGCAAGAGCGGCATGACTGCCCGGCAGCGGTACAAGGCGCTCTTCAGCGACCGGATCTTCGTGGGGCTGCTGATGGTGGCCGGATTCAACTTTGGCGGTCTGTTCACCTACCTGTCGGCCTCGCCCTTCCTGTTCCAGGACGTGTTCGGCTTCTCTGCCCAGCAGTACGGGTTGCTTTTTGGCATCAACTCCCTGGGCATCGTTGCCGGCGTCCAAACCAGTGCGCGCCTGATCCGGATTGTCCCGCCGCAGTGGATCCTCGCGTGCGCCACGGCCTGGATGTTCCTGATGGCCGTGCTGATCGTCGTGTTCGACCGCATGGGCCTGGGTCTGTGGGGAGTGATGGTTCCGCTGTGGTTCTACATTCTGGGGACCGGCTTCATGTTCCCCTGCGTCCAGGTGCTGGCACTGGCCGGCCACGCAGCCCAGGCGGGGACGGCGGCATCGCTCCTTGGTGCGGCTACGTTCCTCATGGCCGGGCTGATTTCCCCCGTGGTGGGCTGGCTGGGCATTACCAGCGCGGCACCCATGGGTTCGGTGCAGGCCTCGTGCATCCTGCTTGCCATCGGGGCCTTGTGGCTGGTTGTCCGCCCGCGCACGGTACCCTCAATCCACTAAGCGTCGATCCACTGGACGTCCGCCAGGAAGGCCGCAGATGAGCAGGAAACCGCACCGCAACGGACGGGGACTCTTCCTGGGAGCCGTGCTCGGCGCCGTCGTCGGCTATTTTGCCGGCCGGGCCGTGGGCAACCCGGCCTGGGGCATCATCCTGGGCACACTTGCCGGCGCAGCACTGCTCTACCGGATCAACCCCGGGTCCCGGAAACGCCGCTGACTGCCGGGCCCGGCCACGGACGCGCCACCTGCCTTCCCGGGCCTTCCCGCGATAAAATATTCCCGTGCCCAACTGGCAGAACCAACCGCCACTTCCGGCCACATGGCAACGGTGCGACGCCCGGATCCTGCCACTGTGGTGGGAGCGCCTGTGTGCCCAGGCCGGGCAGCAGTCAGCGGCGCTGTACGCAGCGGGGCTGTTCACCGAGGACCGCCGCCGGCCCATCGCCCAGTGGTTCAATCCCGCCTTCAATGCAGCCCTGCTGGTGGCTCCGGAAACCTCGCCGGAGTGGCCGGTCCAGCGGTTCGGTATTTTCTACGCCCCGCCGGATGCCGGCTTTGTCCGCATCCACTCGGCCCCGCACGAATGGAACCCGCGCGAACCCCGCAGGTCGCCCACGGAAAACGAGGCCTTCAACGCAGCCATCGCGGAGGCCGAAAGATTCCTGCAGGTGGAAATGGACTTCGTCTGATTTTCCGGGCGGATCCCAAGGTTTGGCCTGCGGAGACAAAAAATCCCTGTTCCGCCAGCTGGCGGAACAGGGATTTTCCGTTGCGCTCCTCCTGCTGGACTTGAACCAGCAACCCTTCGATTAACAGTCGAATGCTCTGCCAATTGAGCTAAGGAGGAATGAAGCAGGTATGACATTAGCAAAGGATTCCGGCCCAAGGGAAATCGGCGGTTTTCCGGGCCCCAACAGCCCGCGGGCAAAGAAAAGTCCCCGTTCCGGAGGCCGGAACGGGGACTGTGCGCTCCTCCTGCTGGACTTGAACCAGCAACCCTTCGATTAACAGTCGAATGCTCTGCCAATTGAGCTAAGGAGGAATGAAGCGGGTATTAGCCTAGCAAACACCTGCGGCGGAAACGAAATCGGGACGCTGTCCGGCCCGCCCACCCGGCGTGCGTGGCCGGCTACGCCTCGGCGCGCAGGGCCCGGCGTTCCATTTCCAGCATCATCAGTTCACGGTTGAGCCGCTGGTAAGTTTCCGGATCCGCCGCCGGATCGAGCCGCTGCAGCTGCCCCATCTTGTCCGCCTTGACCCGGGTGATCTGCAGCTCGAACAGGCGGGACAGGATGTCGCGGCAATACTTCAGCACCGCTTCCTCCGTGTGCGCGGGCAGCGGCACCACCGCCAGCTCCGAGACCAGCGGCCGGAGGGGTTCGGGAACTTCGTGCATCACGTGTTCCACCCAGCGCACCGGATCACCGGCCGCCTGCCCCGGACCGGTGGCGCGCATGGCGTCGTGGACGGCCTGGAAGGCGGGCGTGGCGAACCGGGCGTCAGCGAAGCGGTCCCAGACGGCGCCGGCCAGCAGGGACGGCTGCTGGAGTGCCACCTCCAGGGCCTGGCGTTCCATCGACGCCACCGGGTCACGCGGGTCCGGCCGGTGGAAGGAAGGGACCGCGCCCGACGACGGCCCGGCAGCCACGCCGGGGCCGCCGGGTTGGGCGGCACCCGGCTGGGCGGGGTTGCCGCCCTGCGGGTGACCGGAGGCGGCCGGACGTCCGGTGTCCCCCCGTTTCACGGCGGCCGTGACGAGGCGGAGGACTTCGTTGGGGTCCGGCATCCCGAGCCAGCCGGTCAGCGCCTGGCAGTAGCCCGTCCGGGTGGAGGCGTCACGGATGGCGGCCACCACGGGCACTGAGGCTTTCAGGCCCTGTACCCGGCCCTCCACGGTGTCCAGGTTGAACTGCTTCAACGTGGTGCGGATGGCGAATTCAAACAGCGGCCGGCGGGACTGGATGAGGGCGTGCACTGCTTCGTCGCCCCTGCTCAGGCGGAGGTCGCAGGGGTCTGCGCCCGTGGGTTCCACCGCCACGTAGGTCTGGGCCGTGAAGCGCTGGTCTTCCTCGAAGGCCCGCAGGGCCGCTTTCTGCCCCGCGGCGTCCCCGTCGAACGTGAACACCACTTCTCCCCCGGTGCCGTCGTCGGACAAGAGCCGGCGGGCTATCTTGATGTGCTCGGTGCCGAACGCCGTTCCACAGGTGGCCACCGCCGTCGTAATTCCTGCCAGGTGGCAGGCCATCACGTCCGTGTAGCCCTCCACCACCACCAGCTGGCGGTCCTTGGCGATGCTGCGCTTGGCGAGGTCGATTCCGTAGAGGACCTGGGACTTCTTGTAGAGCGTGGTTTCGGGGGTGTTGAGGTACTTGGGGCCTTGGTCGTCCTCGTAGAGCTTGCGGGCGCCGAAGCCGATGGTGTCGCCGGCGATGTCCTTGATGGGCCAGATGAGGCGGCCGCGGAAGCGGTCGTAGATGCCGCGGTTGCCCTCCGAGAACATGCCGGTGAGCTTCAGCTCGGCGTCGGTGAAGCCGCGGCCCCGGAGGTGCTTCAGCAACGCATCCCAGCCTTGGGGGGCGTACCCGCAGCCGAAGTGCTCGGCCGCTGCCCGGTCGAAGCCGCGTCCGTGCAGGAAGCTCCGGGCCTCGGCGGCACCAGGCGTGAGCAATTGGGCGCGGAAGAACTCGTCGGCAATTTTGTGGGCATCCAGCAGGCGCTGCCGCCGGCCCACTTCCTCCCGGTTGGGCCCGCTTCCGCCATCCTCGTAGCGCAGCTCGTAGCCGATCCGGGCGGCGAGTTTTTCCACCGCCTCGTGGAAGGAACTGTGGTCCTGCTTTTGGACGAAGGCGATGACGTCACCGTCCTCGCCACAGCCAAAGCAGTGGTAGCGGCCTACCTGGGGGCGGACGGTGAAGGACGGCGAGCGCTCGTCGTGGAAGGGGCACAGGCCCTTCCAGGTTCCCAGTCCGGCGCCTTTGAGCGTGACGTAGCCGTCAACCACTTCCTTGATGTCCGTGCGCTGGCGTACTTCGTCGATATCTTCACGTTTAATCAGCCCAGCCACACAGCAATCTTAGTGTCACCGTCCCGGCTTACGGCTTTCACGTACCGGCGCCATGCGTTCCTGGAGGCTCAGGGCCAGTTTGGGACAGAGGAACACAGCCTCCTGGGCGGCTTCCCGGTCCGCGTCCCGCAGCGGAATGTCCGTCCGTTCGCGGCCCGACTTCCCACGCGCCACGGGGTATCCCCAGTCATCACGGTCCAGTACGCCGGGAAGCAGTTCCGTGCACAGGCCGCGGCCGTCGCAGCTGGTCCAGTCGATGTGCAGGATGGCCGTCATGCCGCCACTCCCCCCAGGGCAGCACAGTATCCGGCGAGGTGCGCACGGACGTCCGCGGCGAACACCTCGAGGGCGCTGCTGACCAGTCCGGTGGTCCCCTCAGGATGCCGGCAGGCGCCGCGGCCGGACACCAGCCGTCCCAGGCGGTCCAGTTCGGAGGCGAGTCGGGGGTTGCGTTCCCCGCCTGCGATCCGGTTGAGGACGGCCGCCATGGCCGGCAGGCCGAACATGCAGGGTCCGCATTGCCTGGCCGATTCATTGGCGAGGTAGGTGAGGATCCTGGCGGTCGCCCCGATACCGCAGGCGTGCGGACCAAGCGCATGGATCACGCCTGCTCCGGGCCGCACCGTCCCGGCCACCGGCCCCACCGGCGAGAGCACATGGGCAGCGGGCCGCACCCAGCGGCCGTGGTAGCCGCCCACCAGGACGGCGGACAACGGCGCCGGGTCCATCCCCGCTTCCTTGAGGACGGCGGACAGTTCCACCCCACCCGGCACTTCCAGCACCACGTCGCGGACCGGGGCGGGCCCGGAGACGGACACGAGCCGGGTTCCCGGATCCGTCGCAGTCCCCGCTTCGCGGAACCACTGCGCCCCGTAGCGGGCGATCAGGGCAACCTGTGCCAGGGTTTCGACGTTGACCACCAGCGTGGGGCGGCCGTTCAGTCCTGATTCGCTCAGGCGCCGGCGTTGGTCAACGGGCACCGCATTTCCGGTGGCAATCATGTTGACCACCGCGCTGGACTCGCCCGAGATGAACGTTTCCGGTGCCTCCACCACCCTGACCCGTTTGGTGCCGGGACGCCCGGCGAGGGCCTCCCGGATACGGGGAAGGCCTGCCGCCGGCGCGTACACGTACGTGCTGGCGCTGCCCAGGGCAGCCGCCAGGGTGAGCAGGCCGTCGATGACCAAGTGCGGTGCGTGGCTAAGGAGGGTCCGGTCTTTGAAGCTGAGTGGTTCGCCCTCGGCGCCGTTGGCGATCACCACCGGCCGGGCCGCAAACAGGCCCTTCCGGCCGGACTCCGCCGTCGCGGTCGCCTTGCGCCAGGTTTCGAATGCCGCCCCGCCCCGGCCGGTCAGCCCTGACGCCGCGAGTGCGTCAAGCAACCCCGGTGCTGCGGCGGCCGCGTCCAGGGAGCCGAAGGTGTCCAGGTGCTGGTCCCAGCCGGCATCCGGGCCGGCCGCGAGGAGGCGCGGTTCCTGCCGTGCCGCGTCCGGGGGCGCCGTCTGGGAGGAATCTCTGGCGTGGCTCACGGGAGGTTTCCTTGCCTGGCAGCGGAGGTTTCAAGAAATGTCGGGGACAGCCGCCACAGCAACGCCGCGGCCACGGCGACGGCGGACGCCGCGGCAAGCAGCAGGAACCAGCCGCTTGAGACGTCGGAACCGTTTCCGAGGGCGTGCGCCATGGCCACCGGCCAGACGCCGTAGGTCAGCCAGTGGACCGCCTTGAAGGTCCGTTGTCCGATCCGGTGCCGCAGCAACCCGGTGACAACCACGGCCAGGACCAGGTCAAGGGCCACCGTCCCCAAACCCTGCCAGAACGGTTGGAAGGAACCCAGGAAGGGCACCACGATGTCCACCGGGTTCAGCTTGGCGAAGGAGTCCAGCAGCAGGGAGCCCACGTGGAGCCCCAGGAAGACGGTGGCGAGCAGGGCGATGTTCCGGTGCAGGAGGCTGATGGAAAACCGTGGCAGCACCATCAGGGGACGGCCGGACCTGTTGAGGATTCCCAGCAGCACGGACGCTGTGAACAAGGCAAGGGAGATGAAGCCGCTCACCCGGCCGAAAGCCCACATGGCCTCATCCATGGCGGCCACCCCCCGCTGCGCCGAGGCCGGCAGCCTGGCGGGGTGGTTCTGCAGGTTTGGATCCTGCGCCGCGGGGGCCTTGGCTGTCGCCGGGCCAGCCGCCGGTGGTGACAATCCGGCCGCGGCGGTCCACGAGCCGGGCCACGGTACCTTCGGCTCGGAACCAGTCCACGGCGGCGTGGCCGCGGACAATGGCAGCCGTGCTGCAGGCGTTGGCTTCCAAGCACGTGGGTGCGGCCACCGTCACGGACCGCCAGACGGGCTCGGCCGGGAGCCCGAAGCGAGGGTCCAGGATGTGGTGGACGTCGGTTCCCCGGTGCGTCCAGCGGCGCTTTTGCGTGCTGGACGTGGCGAGGGCATATCCGGGCGCAAGGGAAATGTGCTGGGCGGGGTCGTCAGGCAGGTCCTGGACCAGGATTTGCCACTGGCCGGGTTGGCCATCCACGTGGGGTCCCTGCCCTGCGCTGGCCAGGTCTCCGCCGAGCCCTACGAGGACCCCGCAGCCAAGCCGCTGGTGCACTTCGGCGGCAGCGAGGTCCGCTGCGACCGCCTTGGCCGTGGCACCGAGGTCAAGCCGGAGTTCGGCGGGCAGGGTCAGGGTGGTGGAGTCGAGGCCGAGCCTGGTCCATCCGGGCGCGCGCGTCGCGGGCATGTCAGGGGATGCGGCCGACGCCGGCGCAGGAGTTCGCGCCGCTCCGTTCGCCAGTGCCGGCACCGGCACGCTGCGGAGCCCGGTCGTACTATGTTGGTCCGGGCCGTGGCCCAGTGCGGCCAGGTCCGCCCCGAGGGTGGGGTCGACGTCGCCGCCGGTCATCGCCGCCGCGTCCAGGGCCCGTTGCAGGAGCAGCCGGAACATCGGGCTGACGGTGACTCCCTGCGCCATCCGCGGTTGGAGGACCAGAAGTTCCGAGTCACTGCGGAAACGGCTGCAGGCGGCGTCGACGGCGGCCACCACGTCGCGGACGATCCGTTCCGCGCCAGCCAGGGCGCCGGCGTCGGTAACGGTGACGGAGGCCTCAAGCTCCCAGACTGTCCAGGTTGATTGCGCCGCCATACGGCGTTCCGCCACCGCACTGCCGGCCGGGCCGGAACCGCCCGTGCGGGCACCGTTCGTGTCAGGACCGTTCATCTCAGGATCCCGAGGACCTGCCGTGGACCGTGCCGCCGTTGCCGGGTTGGACCGGTGTGGTGCTGCCGTAGCTCTTGGAGCGGCGCGTGCCGTTCTGCCGGCTTCCGTAACTGTCATTGCCGGAACCGGTGGAACCGTCCGATTTGGGCGTGGTGCCTTGGGTGCTGTTGTCCGTGGCGGGAGTGGTCCTGGCGATGACGGAGGGTGTGGCGGCGTACACGGCGGCCGCGCTGACGCCGGCAACTGCGACGCTGCCCACGCCCACCGCCACGGTAATCCCGGTGGCGAGGCGCTTGCCCCTGCTGCGAGTACTCATGACCTGCTCCCGTGCTTTAACGGCCTGCCTTTTCCCTATCTTGCCCCTCGTTCCTGTGGAAACTCTTTGAGCAAGCTGTTGATCGGTCGGGTGTTGGCAGGATCCGCCGTGGCCTCGCGGGGCTACCAGAGCGAAGGCAGGCTCCCCACCAGGCGCTCGTACATGGCCAGCGCCGAACCGTCCGTCAGCGACGCCACCTGGTCGATGACCACCCGAAGCCGTGCTCCGTCGTCGGCAGCGTCCCGCCAGTCGGCGGCAAACATCGGTTCCAGGTGCCTGTCCCCCGTGGCGTTCAGGGCAGTGACCAGGGCGTGGAGCACTTCGCGCTGGCGCTCGTAGATGGGCTGCCGGTGTTCGGTGGTCATCACGAACGTGGTGGCGAGGCCCTTCATGACCGCGATCTCCATCACCGTCTCATCCGGAACCATGAGTTCGGCGCTGTACCGGGTGAGGTTTTCGGGTCCGTAGACGGCGCGGGTGGTTTCCAGGGCGCTCTGGCAGAACCTGCCGATCAGCTGGCTGGTCATGTTCTTCAGGGCGGCCATCGACTTGCGGCTGCCGTCCGCCTCGCGCACCCACACGTCCGTGGCCTCGAGCCGGGCCAGGGCGGCGTCGATCGCCGCGGGATCGTTGTGCGGCAGGTACCACTGCTTCGCGTACCCCACAACGCGGGCACGGTGGTCCGGGTTGTCCAGCCAGCGCAACTGGAAGTGGCCGGCAACGATCGCGTCCTCCACGTCGTGCACCGAGTAGGAAATATCGTCCGCAAGGTCCATCACCTGGGCTTCCAGGCAGGACCGGCGCTCCGGGGCACCCTCGCGGATCCAGTTGAAGATGGGGAGATCGTCCTCGTAGGCGCCGAACTTGCTGGTCCGCTGGCCGTGGATCACCGGGGCCTCCAGGGCAGACCACGGGTATTTCGACGCGGCGTCGAGGCTTGCGCGGGTGAGGTTCAGCCCGGCCGGATGACCGTCAGCCGTGAGCACCTTGGGTTCGAGCCGGGTGAGCAGGCGGAGCGTCTGGGCGTTGCCCTCGAACCCGCCGATCGCGTGCGCCACCTCGTTCAGCGCCGATTCGCCGTTGTGGCCGAACGGCGGATGGCCGAGGTCGTGGCTCAGGCAGGCCGTGTCCACCACATCGGGGTCGCAGCCCAGGGCCCGGCCCAGTTCACGGCCCACCTGCGCCACTTCCAGGCTGTGCGTGAGCCGGGTGCGGACGAAGTCGTCCGTGTCCGGGGCAACCACCTGGGTTTTGGCGCCCAGCCGGCGCAGGGCCGAGGAGTGCAGGACCCGGGCGCGGTCCCGCTCGAAATCGGAGCGGTACGTGTTCTTGGGCGGTTCCTCCACCCAGCGGGCTGAATCGTGCAGCCCGTAGCCGGGCAACGCGAGGGCCGCGGTAGGCGTGCCGGGTGCCGGAGTGCCGGCGACCGGGGTGCTCAGGGAAGCTTCAGCCACCGGAAACGTCCAGCTCGGCAGCAGCGATGTCCCGGGACTGGTCATCGTTCAAGGCGCGGGAGTCGAGCCAGTCCTTGGGCAGGGCAGGGCGTTTCGGGGAGCCGGCACGTCCGCGCGGGCCCTCTGCGTCCACCCCGGGGTAGGGCGAGTCCAAGTCCAGCTCCGCGAGGGTGTCCCGCAACACCTCCAGGCTGGTGACCAGGGCCAGCCGGGTGCGCAGTTCGCCGCCCACCACGTAGCCCTTGAAGTACCAGGCGATATGCTTCCGGATTTCACGCAGCGCCTTGCCCTCGTCACCGAAGGTCTCCACCATCAGTTCGGCGTGCCGGTAGACACCCTCGGCCACCTGGCGCAGGTTGGGCCGGTGCCGGACGTCGCTGCCTTCGAATGCCGCCTGAAGGTCGCCGAACAGCCATGGGCGCCCCTGGCAGCCGCGGCCCACCACCACGCCGTCCACGCCGGTTTCGCGGACCATCCTGACGGCGTCCTCTGCTGACCAGATATCGCCGTTGCCCAGCACCGGGATGTCCGGCAGGGCCTCGCGGAGGCGGGCGATGGCGGACCAGTCCGCCTTGCCGGAGTAGAACTGGGCGGCCGTGCGTCCGTGCAGAGCGACGGCGGCAACCCCTGAGTCGCGGGCGATGCGGCCGGCATCGAGGTACGTCAGGTGGTCATCGTCAATGCCCTTGCGCATCTTGATGGTCAGCGGGATGTTGCCCTTGGAGGCTTCCTTGACGGCGGTCTGGACGATCGAGGTGAAGAGGTCGATCTTCCAAGGCAGGGCGGAGCCGCCGCCGCGCCGGGTCACCTTGGGGACCGGGCAGCCGAAGTTGAGGTCTATGTGGTCCGCCCGGTCTTCCTCCACGAGCATCCGCACGGCGGCACCGACGGTGCCCGGGTCCACGCCGTACAGCTGGACGGAACGGACTTTCTCGTCGTCGTCATGCGAAATGATGCGGAGTGATTCCGGGGTCCGTTCCACCAGGGCGCGGGAGGTGACCATCTCCGCCACGTACATGCCGCCGCCGTATTCACGGCAGAGCCTGCGGAAGGCGGAGTTGGTGATGCCGGCCATGGGGGCCAGGATCACCGGGGTGTCCACGGTGATGGGTCCCAGCTTCAGGGGCGGGAGTTCCAGCTTGGGGGCGGGAGGGGTTGCTGCAACAGTCACCTGTCCATTGTTGCAAAGCCGGGCAAATCGGAGGTTCCCGCCGTGGCACGAGGCCTCTCCGGCGGGGCTTTCCGCCCCGCGCCGCAGGCAGGTTGGGGCGCGTCCGGTCAGCCGCGGTCCGCCCTCCGGCCCCGGCGGGTGGCGGTTTCCCCAGCTGGTTCGACGCCGGCCCGCCGGCTGCGCTCCCCCAGCGCGGCTGCGGCGAGCGCCCCGGTGTCCGACACGTCGCCGGCGTGGACGTGGCCGTCGTCGTGCGCCCCGCCCCCGGCACGGCCCTCAGCTGCCCTGATGCCGGTGGCCTTGACCACGAGCACGGCGATCAGGGTGGTGACCGGGATGGCCAGGACCAGGCCGATGGAGCCCACCAGCGTGCGGATGACCTCCTCGGACAGTTCCGAACTGGTGAGGGTGTCCATCAGGGGCCGGTCGTAGAGCATGACGATGATCAGGATGGGCAGCGCAGCCCCCGCATACGCGAAGGCGATGGTGTACACGGTGGAGGCGATGTGGTCGCGGCCGATCCGCATGGCGGAGGTGAACAGTTTCCGGGCGCTGCTGCCCGGTGCCAGTTCGTAGAGCTCCCACACGGCCGAGGACTGGGTGATGGTGACGTCGTTCAGGACGCCGAGTCCCGAAATGATGAGCCCGCACAGGATCACGCCGGAGATGGAGATGTTCGCCGAGGTGTTCACCAGGGTGGCGGCGTCATGGCTGCCGACGCCGGCGAGGTTGGCGGCGTCCGTGGCCCAGGCGGCCAACAGCGACGTGATGCCGAGCCCGAAGATGGTGCCCAACAACGCCGTGGACGTCCGAGCCGAGAATCCGTGGGCAAAGTAGAGCACCCCGATCATGATCACGGTGGAGCCCACCAGGGTCAGGAGCAGCGGCGGTTTGCCCTCCACCAGGCCCGGGAGCAGGAAGTTGGCCAGGACGAAGTAGGCGCCCACGAGTCCGACCAGCGCGCGGAGCCCGCGCCACCGGGCGACGGCGATAACCACCGCGGCATAGAGCACGGCGAGCAGGACAATGGGCAGGGTGCGGACGAAGTCCACGAAGACGTAGGCCGGCGATCCCTGTGACCCGGTGGCTCCTTGGACCTTCGAGAGGTTCAGGTACCGGATCTGGTCCCCGGGCTTGACCCCGTGCGAAGAAGCCACATCCGGGTTGATGACCACCTTGACCGGGCTCCCGCCCTTGTCCGGCTCGGTGAACGCGAACGTACAGTCCGAGCCCTGGCGGGGAGGCTGCCCGGCGGTATCCTGGCCGGATTGCTGGCCCGTCCCCTGCTGGCCGGTCCCCTGCTGGCCGGGTTGCTGGCCGGTTCCCTGCATGCAGCTCTCAGCCACCACGCTTTGGATGGTTCCTGTATCGAACGTCACGCCGGGAGCCGTGGAATACGGGTTGGCGAGCGTGATTCCTTCCTTGCTGCCGGAGGGCCACAGCGCGGCCATCCCGGCCAGCGTCAGCAGCGCCAGCGGGATGAGGACCGCGGCCAGGATGCGGTTCGCCTTGCTGCGGGCAGCCATCGCTTGGGGTGTCGGCTCCGAATGGCTCTCGGAAGTGTGGGAGTGACCGGCGCCCATCAGCAGTACAACCTCATGGCTTGTACTCTACGTGCGGCGCCATAGGGTTTATAAATGGACCATCGGATGGGGAGGAACCAGGCATGGACAACGGTGGGACACATGGAACCGATACCCGCGGGACGGGAAAAAGTGGCCGGGAGCAGGGCGGGCACGCTCCTGCGGCCCCCCAGCACCGTCCCGTTCTGAGCGTCCTTGAGGCATCCGGTGCCACCAAGGGAGTGGTCCTGGTCCTGCACGGCGGGAGGGCGCACAGCCGCGCACCCGTGGAGGCACGGCACCTGAGCCCGGCCAGGATGGTCCCTTTCGCCCGCGACCTGCACCGCATGGGCAGGAAACACGGGCTGGCGGTCTGGTCCCTGCGCAACAGCGTCCGCGGCTGGAACGGCCCGGACATGACCCCGCTGCAGGACGCACGGTGGGCGCTCCGGCAGATCGAGGAACAGCACCCCGGCGTACCGATCTTCCTGCTGGGCCATTCGATGGGCGGCCTGACGGCCGTCTGCGCCGCCGACCACCCGCAGGTTGAAGCCGTGGTTGCCCTTGCGCCGTGGCTGAGCCCGGAGACCCCGTCCGCCCGGGTGGCCGGACGGAAGGTGCTGATCGTGCACGGAACCACGGACCACATGACCAGCCCCAGGCAGTCGCTGGCGTTCGCCCGCCGCGCCACCGCGGAAGCGGCAAGCATGCAGTATGTGTCCCTGCAGGGTGTGGGGCACTTCATGCTCCGCAAGATCCGGGTGTGGCAGACGCTGGCCTCCGGGTTTGTCATTAAGTCCTTCGCGGAGAGCACGGGCGCCCCTGTCCGGCCGCCGCGGTCTTTTACGCAGCTGCTGCCGGAATCGTCCGTGCACGTCACCCTCTAGGGGCGGTCCCGATGCCTTGGCGTCCACCGCCCAACGACACCTTCTACCGGGTCATCGTCCGTACCGGGCAGTTCCTGCGCTGGGCCCTCCGGCTGGACATTCAGGCGACCGGCGTGGAAAACCTGCCCGCGAAGGAACCGGCCACCGGCCCTTCCCGCCGGGCGTCCCCCGGAAAAGGAGCGGTCTTCGCCATCACGCACTTCGGCTACGTGGACTTCGCGGTGGTCGAGCTGCTCCTGTGGCGGCATACCCGTGCCCAGCTGCGGTTCCTCGTCCATCAAGGCGCCGCGGACCACTGGTTGGCCGGCCCCGCCATCAGCGCCAGCGGCCACGTGGTGGTGGGCTATGCGGACCGTTCAGACGCCTACGATGCCGCGGTGGCCAAGCTGCGGGCCGGCGAGTACCTCGCGGTCTTCCCGGAGGCCGGGGTGAGCCGCAGCTTCACCGTCCGCGAATGCAGGACCGGTGCCGTGCGGATGGCTGCGGAAGCCGGGGTCCCGGTCATTCCGGTTTCGGTCTGGGGTGCCCACCGGGTGATGACCCGCGGCCACGGATTTTCCCTCCGGCGCAGCTGGCGGGCGCCGGTGCGGCTTGAAGTGGGAGCGCCGATCGTCTTTACGCGAGACGTTGACGTGGAGGAAGCCACGGAGGGGCTGCGCGGCACGCTCCAGGCCGGGATCGACCGGTGCACTGCAGCCTTTCCGCTGCAGCCGGAGCCCGGGGCGTGGTGGATGCCGGCGCACCTGGGCGGCGGCGCTCCTTCGGACGCCGAGCGGCAGCGCCTGGACGCTGCAGACGCTGCCGCGGGCCGGCGTCGTGGTTCCCGCCAAACGAAGTAAGCGCCAGGTCTTGCCGTGAAGGTCACGGCAAAACCTGGCGCTGCCTTGGCTGCCGGGTGGGCCGGCCGGCCCCGGTCAGTCGGAGACCACCAGGGTTTCCGCCGCGGCGAGGCGGGCCTTGCCGGACTCCAGGAGGGGTTCGACGGCGGCGCGCAGCGCGGTCATGGAGTCGTCCAGTTCCAGCATCACCGGGTGCTGGTACGCGATGAGGGCGAGCATGTCGCGCACGGCCTCGGCGGCGTCCGCGGGGGACAGTGCCGGCTCATGTCCCACGAAAACGTCCGTCGGCGTGTCCTGTCCTGCGGACTCGGTCCCCGGGGCGGCGTCGGGATCGGCGGGGGCCGCGTAGCTGACGGCGAAGGCCCGGATGCGGCCCTTCTTGCTCGGCGCCACGCCGGCCCCGAAAGCCGATTCCGGTTCGGCCCGCAGCACGATGGCGCCGTGCGCTCCGGTGAGCTCGTCCAGGAACAGCTTCTGCACCTGTCCCACGGAGAGGACCCCGGGTGAATCCCAGTCATGGATGGCGGTGTAGTAGCGTCCCACCACGTCGGTGAGCTCCACCGAACCGGTGGCCAGGTCCATGACAACGTCAGAGCCTGCGTTCTCGCCGCCGGCCGCACCGTCCCCGTCCTTGGCCGGGAAGACGGGCAGCCGGAGGGCGCCCGGCTCCACGACCACCAGGCGCGAACGCTGGATGGGTTCCAGCCCGAACGCTTCGGCGAAGGCGGCCCCGACGGTACCGGGCTCCACCTTGGCGCGCAGCCTGGTGAAACCCGACGGCGCGTTTTCGGCTTCGCGGCGCAGCATGGTCAGCAGGCTGGCGCCGATGCCGGCGCGGCGGTGGTCCCGGGCCACCTCGATGTAGGTCCAGAGGCGTTCCGGGTGCAGGGACGCTTCGTAGACGACGCCGGCGGCTACCGGGATGCCGACGCCGTCAATGACGTCCTCGGCCACGATGCAGCGGCGCCACGGCGTGCCGTCCCGGCCGTTGGAGGACAGTGCCAGGGCACCGCGGAACTGGCGGGCCTCGCCGGTGTCCGGGTCACCCCAGATTTCCAGCAGCGCAAGGTCGTCCCCGTCGCGCCATGGGCGGTATTCGATGGCCACGCTCAGGCGCCGATCAGCCGTGCGGCCAGGTAACCCTCCACCTTGTCCAGGGAAACCCGTTCCTGGCTCATGGTGTCCCGCTCGCGGATGGTGACGGCCTGGTCCTCGAGGGTATCGAAGTCCACGGTGATGCAGAACGGGGTGCCGATCTCATCCTGGCGGCGGTACCGGCGGCCGATTGCACCGGCGTCGTCAAAGTCGATGTTCCAGTTCTTGCGCAGCTGGGCGCCGAGTGCCTTGGCCTTCGGTGACAGGTCCTCGTTGCGGCTCAACGGAAGCACGGCGGCCTTGACGGGGGCCAGGCGCGGGTCAAGCTTCAGCACCGTGCGCACGTCCACGCCGCCCTTGGCGTTGGGGGCCTCGTCCTCGGTGTAGGCGTCCACCAGGAACGCCATGAAGGAACGGGTCAGGCCGGCCGCGGGCTCGATAACGTAGGGGGTGTAGCGCTCGTTGGTGGCCTGGTTGAAGTAGCTCAGGTCCGTGCCGGAGGCCTTCGCGTGGGTGGAGAGGTCAAAATCGGTCCGGTTGGCGATGCCTTCCAGTTCGCCCCACTCAGAGCCCTGGAAACCAAAGCGGTACTCGATGTCCGTGGTGCCCTTGGAGTAGTGGCTCAGCTTCTCCTTGGGGTGCTCGAAGAAGCGCAGGTTCTCGTCGCGGATGCCCAGGCCGGTGTACCAGGCCATGCGCTCGTTCATCCAGTACTTGTGCCACTCTTCATCCGTGCCGGGCTCGACGAAGAACTCCATTTCCATCTGCTCGAACTCGCGCGTGCGGAAGATGAAGTTGCCCGGCGTGATCTCGTTGCGGAAGGACTTGCCGATCTGGCCGATGCCGAACGGCGGCTTCTTCCGGGACGTGGTGAGGACATTGTTGAAGTTCACGAAGATGCCTTGCGCGGTTTCGGGGCGCAGGTAGTGCAGGCCTTCCTCGCTGGCGACCGGTCCCAGGTAGGTCTTGAGCAGGCCGGAGAACTCCTGCGGCTCGGTCCATTCGCCGCGGGTGCCGCAGTTGGCGCAGGCAATGTCCTTGAGGCCGTTTTCCGCCGGGCGGCCCTTCTTTTCCTCGTACTCTTCCTCGAGGTGGTCGGCGCGGTACCGCTTGTGGCAGGAGAGGCATTCCACCAGGGGGTCGGAAAAGACCTCGACGTGGCCGGAGGCCTCCCACACCTGGCGGGGCAGGATGACGGAAGAGTCAAGTCCCACCACGTCCTCGCGGCCGCGGACCATGGACTGCCACCACTGGCGTTTGATGTTTTCCTTCAGCTCAGCGCCCAACGGGCCGTAGTCCCAGGCAGAACGCGAACCTCCGTAGATCTCACCGGCCTGGAACACGAAGCCCCTCCGCTTGGAGAGGGAAATGACCTGGTCGAGGACGGATTTTGCTGCCATGGGGTAACTCCAATTTCTACAGGGCCGCTGGGTGCGGTCCGCGGTGTGCAAACCCCGGCTGCGGCGTGCAGGGCACACCGGGCACCGGGTGGGCGGATGGGGAAAGATGCGTCGAAAGCTGCGTGTACTAGCCTACCGGCCGGCGCCCCCGGAGCGCGCCCCGGGGCCAGGGCAAGGTTGCCAGGATGATGGCGCAGAGGGTGAGCAGGGTGCCCAGGACCGTGGCGGGGGCGACGATGGTGCCAGGCGCGGGCAGCACCAGGTCCAGTGCCAGGGACCCCAGGAGTTGGCCCGCGATCATGCCAAGCCCGGTGACCAGCACGCCGAGGCTGCGGACCAGCAGGGCGCCCAGGCCGATGAACACGCAGCCCATGGGACCGCCCAGGTAGTACCACCAGTCGGCGGGCAACGGATTGCCCGCCCCGGCTACCGCGAGCTTCACGGCGAACGCCGCCCACAGCACGATGGTGCCGGCCACGAAGTTGACCAGGGTGGCGGCGATGGGGGTGCCGTAGTGGACGGTGGCGGTGCCGTTCATGGCCTGCTGGAAGCTCATAAGGAAGCCTGCCGCCACCGGAAGGAGCAGCGGAACGAGCAACGCACCCGGGCCGGCGTCGGTGCCGGCGCCTCCCCCGCTGAACCGCGGCGACACTGCCCAGGCGACCGCGGCAATGGTGAGGACGCAACCGATGATCCGGATTCCCGTGACGGACTTCTTCCCGGCCGGGCCGATCCCCAGCCGGTCCACCAGCAGCCCGCTCACTGTCTGTCCCGTGACGGTGGCGACGGTGAAGAGGGCCACCCCGAGGAGGCCCACGGTAAAGGACTGGGCGAAGACGAACAGCGCGCCGATGGCGCCGGCCAGCACGTAGATGCGGGGAAAAACCCTGGTACGGACGGCCGGGAGGATGGCCGCCAGCCCGGCCCGGCCCCGCGGCAAGACCAGCGAGATCAGGATCATCACCAGCAGGCCGGTGCTGAAACTGACCACGGCTGCGGCGATTCCGTCGTTGAGGCGGGCGCCGAGCGCCCCGTTGATGCGGCCTTGGACGGGGATGGCCAGGCCGGCACCCACCGCCAAGGGCAGGCCTGCGAGGACGGGCAGGCGTGGAGGGGAGGTCATTGGATCCACCTTAGTTCAGGCATTATTGCTGTATGAGCAACCCCATTGACGACGTCCCCATCCGCGACAGCATGATCCGGCTGGGCCAGCTGTTGAAGCTTGCCAACCTCGTGGAGGACGGCGTGGAGGCAACGGAGCTCATCAAGAACGGGCTGGTGAAAGTCAACGGCGAAATCGACGACCGCCGCGGCCGCCAACTGCACCACGGCGACACCGTCACCGTGAACGGGCACACCGTGAAGGTGGTCGCGCCGGAGGCGGGCTGACCGCCAAGGCCGCGGCGCCGTCGTCGTACGCCTATTTGTTGAGCACCTCGTGGGTGAGGAATTCCCCCACATGGCCGATCTCCTGCTGGTTGATCCCGTGCCACATGCCTGTGTAGAGCACCTTGGTGAGCTTGACGTGCTTGCGCACCCAACCCATGGTGAACTCGATCTTGTCCTGGGTGATCACCGGGTCTTGCTGGTCCCGGCCCCAGAACATGGGGATGGTTCCGTCCAGTTCGGCGTCCTTGAAAGTGGGGTCACCGGCGGCGTCCACCACGAAGCCGGAGAGTCCGACGACGGCTGCGAAGTCCGTGGGACGCTGCCGGAGGAGGGTGGTGGCCATGGCCATGCCCATGGAGAAGCCCAGCAGCGAGACGGAAGGATGGGCCTGTTTGATGGTGTCGATCCATTCCAGGACGTAGGCCGACGCCGCCTTGACCCGGTCCAGGGAGTAGTCGATGGACGCCGTCAGCGGGAACCAGGTGAAGCCCGGGCCCATGGCGATCGGCGCCCGGACGGACGCCACCGCGAAGTCCCCCGGAAGCATCCCGGCAAGGCTGAACAGGTCCTGTTCGTTGGCCCCGTAACCGTGGAGCAGCACCAGCAGCGGCTTGCCGGCACGCTGGTCTTCGGGGTGGGACCACAGGACAACGGGAGCGGGAAATACTTCGGCGTCAGTCATGGTTTCCATTCTTACAGTTACCCGAAAGTAACAACCTACGTTGGCGTAGCCATTGAAGCGGAAGGCAGGATAGGACAGTGACTGACGCAAGTGCCATCCAGACCCCGTCCGTGCACCCCGGTTCCCACCCCTGGAGCCGGTACGTGGCGATGGGCGATTCCTTTACCGAGGGCATCGGCGACCCTGAGCCCGCAAGCCCCGGAGGCCACCGCGGCTGGGCCGACCGGGTGGCCGAAGAACTGGGCCGCACCAAGCCGGACTTCGCCTACGCCAACCTCGCCGTCAGGGGCCGGCTCCTGCAGCAGATCGTGGACCAGCAGCTGGCTCCGGCTTTGGAACTGAAGCCGGACCTGGTCACCTTGTCAGCAGGCGGCAACGACCTCATCCGCCCGGGCGGCGACCCCGACGCACTGGCCGAAAAGCTCGATTCCGTAGTCCAGATCCTGTCCATGGGCGGCGCCACCGTGGTCCTGTTCAACGGTCCGGACACAGGCTCCTCCGTCCTGGGCAGGATCCGGAGCAAGGTGGCCATCTACAACGAGAACCTGCGGACTGTCGCGGCCCGGCACGACGCCGTCATCGCCGACATGTGGTCCCTCCGGCAGCTGAGCGACCCGCAGATGTGGGACCAGGACAGGCTGCACTTCTCCCCGTTGGGGCACCACACAATCGCGGCCATGGTGCTGGACTCGCTTAACGTTGAACATTCGCTGGAACCCCTCCAGCCCAAGGCGCTGCCGCCCCGGACGTGGCGCGAGGCAAGGACCGGGGACCTGGTATGGGCGCGCGAATACTTCGTGCCCTGGGTGCTGCGCCGGCTCCGGCACCAGTCCTCAGGTGACGGCATCACGGCGAAACGGCCGACGCCGGGTCCCGTCTTCGGCCCGGGCGTTCCGCTCGGATCCGGCGAGGGTCCGCTGGGAACCTCGGAACCCAGCCGCCGCTAGGACCACCCGGGGTTACGCTGGAAGGACAACCTTTGAGAGGCGCGGCACCGTGAGCAGCTTGTTTTTGTGGATCATCATCCTGTCCTTCGTTGTCCCCACGGCCATGCGGATGTACCGGCGGTCCATGGCACGGCGGGGCCGGGACCAAGGCTTGCCGGGCCAGTACCCCGGCCAGTTTCCGGGGCAGTACGGGCCGGGAGGGTTCCCCGGGTCCGGCCAGTATCCGGGCCAGTTTCCCGGGTCCGCGGGGCCGCAGAGCAACCAGCCCCGCGACGGCTACACCCAGCAGGACTACTACTCCGGCGGCTTCCGCCAGCCCCGGCCGGCCGGTGAATCACAGCCACAGCCCTACCAGTACGGGCAGCCGCCCCTGCCGGACCCCCGGTACGGCGCTCCGCAGGAACCGCCGTTCCAGCAGTTCCCGGGTCAGCAGCAGGGTATGGGCCAGCAGTTCCCCGGCCAGCAGCAGGGTACCGGCCACACGCCGGCCGGCCCGGCGGTTCCCCCGCCGGGAGCGCCCCAGGGATTCCGGGCCCGGAAGCTCGCAGAACTTGACCAGCAGTACAGCAACGGCGAAATGTCCATGGAGGACTACATGAAACGCCGCGGCGACATCATGAACGGCTGACTGCCTGCGGCGGCCACGCCTCAAGCCCGGAGCAACGCCTCAAGCCAGGAAGAGCCGCCTGACCACTTGCCCGGACGCCAGCGCATCCAGGCCTTCATTGATCTCGGCCAGCGGCCGGGTATCGGTGTGCAGCAGTTCCACCGGAAGCCTGCCTTCCCGCCAGTAGCCAAGGTACGCCGGGATGTCTCGGCGGGGAACCGCGTCACCCATGTAGGAGCCGAGGAGCCGTTTGCCGGCTCCTGCGAACTGCAGTGCGGGAACGGCCAGTTCAGCTGACGGATGGGGCAATCCCACCGAGACCACCGCGCCACCCCGCGTCACCAGATCAAGGCAAGTTGCGATCACGCCGGCCGAGCCGACTGCTTCGACGGCAACATCCACCCCGTCACCGGCAGCCTCGGCAACAAGGCGGGGCGCATCCGCAGGCGTTCCCACCGCCGTGGCACCGGCGTCCAGGGCCAAGGGGTGCTTGCCCGGATTGGGGTCGATGGCAATCACTGCGGCGGCCCCGGCGAGGCGGGCCGCCATGACGGCCGACAAGCCTACTGCGCCGAGGCCGAAGACTGCCACGGACTGACCCGGACGGACGGACGCCGTGTTGAGCACGGCTCCCATTCCGGTGAGCACAGCGCAACCAAACATCGCCGCGACGGTGTCCGGGACGTCGTCGTCAATCACCACTGCCGATTCCCGCGCCACCACGGCGTAATCCGCGAACGCCGAGACGCCCAAATGGTGGTTGATGCGCTCCCCCGCCGGCGTGCGCAGCAAGGCCGGCCCGTGCAGCAGGTCACCGGAGCCGTTGACCTCCGCTGCGCGGTGGCAAAGCGCGGGCCTCCCGGCCCGGCAGGCACGGCAGTGGCCGCAACTGGGCACGAAAACGAGGACCACGTGGTCTCCCACGGACACATCGGCCACCCCGTCGCCCACGGACACCACCCGTCCCACCGCTTCGTGGCCCAATGCCATCGGAAGCGGCCGGACCCTGGAGCCGTCCACCACGGACAGGTCCGAATGGCACAGGCTCGAATAGGTGATGTCGATCCCAAGCTCACCGGCACGCGGCTGTGCTTGGTCCAGCTCCTGAACGACCAATGGCTTCGCGTCAGCGTAGGTGGGGTTTCCCGATGCCTGTCCGGCGGTGGGAACGGTCGAATACAGGACGGCGGCTTTCATGACACGATCATGCCGTACTTCTGCTCCGGGCCTGATGCACTGCGGCGCCGCGGCGTCCACGGCAGCGTGCACCGGAAGCGCCGCTGTGGGTCAGCGGCCCGCGGCCGGGATACGGCGGGCGCGGTTAGACCAGGAACGTCGTCCGGAGCTGGTGCCCCAGCTGTCCGATCTCGGTCAGGAAGCCGTCATGGCCTATCGGTGCCGTGATTATGTGCACGTCAACATCACCGGGCAGGGCCTGGGCCAATTCGCGGGACTGGGACGGGAAGTAGAGCCGGTCGGAGTCCACGGCGGCAACGAAGAACCGGGCGGTGGCGGATGCCAGGGTCTCGGCCAGCGGCCCGCGGCCACGGCAGATATCGTGGCTCATCAATGCCTCGGTGAGGGCGATGTAGCTGTTGGCGTCGAACCGGCGGACGAGCTTCCTGCCCTGGTGGTCCAGGTAGCTTTCCACCTGGTACCGTCCGCGGTTTGCCAGCAGTCCGCCGTGCAGCGGCGACTCGGGGGCCTGGGGTTCCCGGCCGAAGCGTCCTTCCAGTTCCGCGGCGGACCGGTAGGTGATGTGGGCAATCCGCCGTGCAAGTGCCAGTCCGTCTTCCGGACACGGGCCGCCGTAGTAGTCGCCGCCGTTGAAGTTCGGATCCTGGCGGATGGCCAGTGTCTGGGCCTGGGCGAAGGCGATCTGTTCAGCCGTGCTGGCAGCGCCGACCGAGATGACGGCGCAGCGCTGCACCCGGTCGGGGTAGGTCACCGCCCATTCCAGGGCGCGGGCACCGCCCATGGAGCCGCCAAGGACGGCGTACCAGCTCCCGATGCCCAGCTGGTCCGCCAGCCGGGCCTCGGCCACCGTGCTGTCCCGCAGGGTGACCAAGGGGAAGCGGGAGCCCCAGGGTGCTCCGTTGGGAGCGGCCGAGGACGGGCCCGTGGATCCGTAACAACCGCCCACGATGTTGATGGACACCACGAAGAACCGGTCCGTATCAACGGGAGCCCCGGGACCGGCCAGCTGTTCCCACCAGCCCTCTTCGTCGGTGTCGCCCCGGGTCACGTGGGTGCTGCCCGTCAGGGCATGCTCGATCAGGATGGCGTTGCTGCCGTCCGCGTTCAGCGTGCCCCAGGTCTCGTACGCCAAGGTCACATCCGGCAGGTAGCCGCCGCCTTCGAGCTCGAGTCCTCCAATGGAGGCGTAGCGGACAACTCCGTGTTCGGGAATGGTGGTACGGGCGACGGTAACCGTCATGGCAAGACCTCTTCTACGCGCTTGCCTGCCGTCATTTGACCGGCAGGCCAGGTCTTCACCCGGGGCACCCCACCGCGGAAGGAGGGTTGCCGGCCAGCAAGCCGGGGCTGTCACTGGCACTCATGACCTGGTTCGAGTGTACGAAACACCCCCCGGTCCAGGCCAAGAGTGTGACTGGTTGTGACTTTCCGGCGCTGCCGGCCGGCAGCGCTCCAGCGTGCCGGCGGTCAGGCGTCGGCGCCGCCCTTGGCCGCGCGGAAACCGGCCTCCAGGTCGGCCAGGATGTCGTCGATGTGCTCCAGGCCCACCGACAAGCGGACCAGCCCCGGATTGACCCCGGCCACCACCTGCTGCTCGGGCGAGAGCTGGCTGTGGGTGGTCGACGCCGGGTGGATGACAAGCGAGCGGACGTCACCGATGTTGGCCACGTGGGAGTGCAGTTCCAGGGCGTCGACGAAGCGCTTGCCCGCCTCCGCACCCCCTGCCAGGTTGAAGGCGACGACGGCGCCGGTCCCCTTGGGCCCGTACTTGCGGCCCCGTTCGTACCAGGGGCTGGACGGCAGCCCCGCGTAGGCGACCGATTCGACGTCGGCCCTTCCCTCCAGCCAGCGCGCCACCTCCGTGGCGTTGGAAACGTGCCGTTCCACCCGCAGGCTCAGCGTTTCCAGGCCCTGCGAAATCAGGAAGGCGTTGAAGGGCGAAACCGCCGAGCCGAGGTCGCGCAACAACTGGACACGGGCTTTGAGGATGTAGGAAAGGTTGGCGCCCAGTGCGCCGCCCTCGCCAAGATCCCGGGCGTAGACCAGCCCGTTGTAGGTGGGATCCGGGGTGTTGAAACCGGGGAACCGGCCGGGGTCCTTGCCGAAATCGAACTTGCCGGAGTCGACGATGACGCCGGCAATGGCCGAGCCATGGCCGCCCAGGTATTTGGTGGCGGAGTGGATCACGATGTCCGCACCCCACTCCAGCGGCCGGATCAGGTAGGGCGTGGACAGGGTGTTGTCCACGATCAGGGGAACGCCGGCGTCGTGGGCAACCTGGGAGATGCCTTCGATGTCCAGGACGTCCTGGCGCGGGTTGGAGACCACCTCGCCAAAGAACAGTTTGGTGTTGGGCCGCACCGCGTTGCGCCACTGTTCCAGGTTGTCCGGATCTTCCACGAAGGTGACCGCGATGCCGAACTTCTTCAAGGTGTGGGCGAACAGGTTGTACGTTCCGCCGTACAGGCTGGGGCTGGCCACGATGTGGTCCCCGGCCTCGGCGATATTCAGGACGGCGAAGGTCTCCGCAGCCTGCCCCGAGCTCAGCAGCAAAGCCGCCAGGCCACCTTCGAGGCTGGCGATCCGCTGCTCCACCGCGTCCTGGGTGGGGTTGCCGATGCGGGTGTAGATCGGCGCCAGTTCAGCCAGGGCAAAACGGTTGGCTGCGCTCTCGGCGCTCGGGAACACGAAGGACGTGGTCTGGTAGATGGGCAGGGCCCGGGCTCCGGTGGCGCTGTCAGGCTCCTGGCCGGCATGGATCTGGCGGGTTTCGAAGGACCATCCGTTGGACATCTCAGTCTCCTATGACATGGGCCCGGCATGCTGGGAGCACCACGGGCCGCGCTTGCTTCCGGCAATTGCCGGACAGCCTGGTCCTCACCCGGGGCACCCCACCGCGGATGGAGGGTTGCCGGCCAGCGAGCCGGGGCTTGGCGCTGGCACTCATGACCTGCGCCCAGTGTAGGAAGATCGCTCCGGCCGGGACAGCATTGTGACGAACATGGTCTTGCCGCGGCGTGCGCGCCGCGCGGCCCGCGAGGGTGGCAGCTGACGGGCGGGGGACGGATCCGGGCGCGGGAGCAGTCCCATGCGGAGGTTTTCCAAGGTTCCACAAATAATGCGAAGGATCGCCCGAGGTTTGGCTGCCAGCCGTGCCGCCCCGGATACCTTGGAAGCCGGACGTCGTTATCCGGTCGCCCCGTTACCTTTTTCGTAGCCCGTTCCTGTTGCAGGATGAGGGTGTGCTGGCCTGCCGGCCCCGGCATGATTGCCGCCCCCAGTCGTCAATGATCCGGGGGGTGTTGTCACCGGGGTCCGGTAGGTGCCGGAGAGACCGCTAATAGAGGCAGGACAGTTTGGGATCGTCGTGCGTAACGTGGATGCCGGGCTCTGACACCGAGGACAGCCCAGCACAGGTATCAGCTGCTGCGACTGGGAGGTACAGGTGATCGGAAACCACGAAAGCATTGATGTCTTCATCGGCTTGGACGTCGGCAAGGGCGAGCACCACGCCGTTGCCGTGGACCGGGCCGGGAAGAAGCTCTTCGACAAGGCTTTACCCAACGACGAGCTCAGGCTGCGCGAAATACTGGCGTCGCTGGACAACCACGGCAGGATCCTGCTCGTGGTTGACCAGCCCGCGACGATCGGTGCGTTGCCGGTCGCGGTCGCCCAGGCCGCCGGTGTCACCGTCGGATACCTTCCCGGGCTGGCGATGCGCCGGATCGCGGACCTGCACCCCGGCGAAGCGAAAACCGACGCAAGGGACGCGTTCATCATCGCCGCAGCGGCCCGGACCATGCCCCACACACTGCGATCCATCCAGATCGCCGACGAACAACTCGCCGAACTGACCATGCTCTGCGGCTTCGACGACGACCTGGCCAAACAGGCCACCGCGACATCGAACCGGATCCGAGGCCTCCTGACCCAGATCCATCCGGCACTGGAGCGTGTCCTCGGCCCGCGCCTGGACCACCCTGCCGTGTTGGATCTGCTGCGGACCTGGCCGACCCCCGAAGCCCTCCGCCATGCCGGCCGGCGCAGGATCGGGAACCGGCTCAAGAAGCTCGCACCCAGGATGGGTGAACGTCTTGCCGGCGAGATCATCGAGGCCCTGGACCAGCAAACGGTGACAGTGGTCGGAACGAACGCTGCGACCATCGTGCTGCCCCAACTGGCGCGGATGCTCGCCGATATCCGCGAATCGCGGGACACCGTTTTCGCCCAGGTTGAAGCCCTCGTGGAGGCCCACCCTCTTCACCCGGTCCTGACGTCGCTCCCGGCGGTCGGCGTCAGGACCGCAGCACGGATCCTCACCGAGATCGTCGGGAAGGACTTCGCCTCCGCAGGGCACCTGGCTTCCTACGCAGGCCTGGCCCCGGTGACCTGGCGATCAGGGTCTTCCATCCGCGGTGACCACCCATCCCGGAAGGGAAACAAGATTCTCAAAAGAGCCCTGTTCCTCTCCGCCTTCGCGGCCTTGAAGGATCCGCTGTCGAGGGCCTACTACGACCGGAAACGAGCAGAAGGCAAACGCCACAATCAGGCTCTCATCGCCCTCGCCCGCCGCCGCTGCGACACCCTCTACGCCATGCTCAGGGACAGCACCTTCTACGAACCCCGGCAACCCTCAGCCGCTTGACGAAAACCATAGAGGCACCCCCTACTAAGCACAAAAGGAATCCGATTCCGTTGCCCCAGTCTTTGCGCCTGGCCGTTGGCGCCGCACTGTTGTCCGTCGTCGCCCTCTGCTCAAGCGGAGCACCGGCGCAAGCCTCGGCGCCGGCAGCGGCACCCACCGCGCCCGCCGCGCCCGCGGCCGCTCCCGACAGCCCGAACGGCCGCTACCTGGTCCAGTTCCCGGCGGGAACCGACGTCCCAACGGCGGCGCGCGACCTTCGTTCCCAAGGGGTCGCCGTCGACCACACGTTCAGCAAGGCCCTGCACGGAGCAGCGATCAAAGCCACGGCGGCGCAAGCCGCCGCACTGCTGCGGTCCGGCAAGGCAACCGCCGTGGAACCCGACGCGGTATCGACGATTTCCGCCACGGAAAAACCCGCCCCCTGGGGTCTTGACCGGCTGGACCAGCAGGCGTTGCCACTGTCCGGCGCCTACACGTATAACGCTTCCGGCCTCGGTGTCCGTGCCTATGTGGTTGACACCGGAGTCCTCGCCTCCAATGTCGATTTCGGCGGACGGGTTGCCGCGGGATGGACGGCACTGTCCGACGGCGGCGGAACAAGTGACTGCAACGGACACGGCACCCATGTTTCGGGGATCATCGCCGGAACCGTCTACGGCGTGGCCAAATCCGCCACGATCGTGCCTGTGCGGACCTTGGCCTGCGACGGGTCCGGCTACTATTCGGACATCATCGCCGGACTCGACTGGATTGCCGGGGACCATGCCGCAGGAACTCCGGCCGTGGTGAACATGAGCCTTGGCGGACCGGGCAGCACCCTCCTTGACACTGCGGTCCAGAACGTCGTCAACGACGGTATTTCCGTCGTCGTCGCGGCCGGAAACTCGGCCACGGATGCCTGCACGTCCTCCCCCGCCCGGGTCCCGTCCGCACTGACGGTAGCCGCAAGCGACTCCTCGGACCACCAGGCATCGTTTTCCAACTACGGCCAGTGCGTGGACCTTTACGCCCCGGGGGTGGGCATTACCTCCACCTGGAACACGTCGTCGACGGCCACGGCATCGCTGAGCGGGACCTCCATGGCTTCACCGCACGTTGCCGGCGTGGCAGCCCTCATCCTCTCCCAGCACCCGCTCTTCACCCCTGCGCAGGTCACGGACACCGTCCTCTCGGCGGCTGTTCCGGGAACCATCGCCGGTGCCGGCGCCGGAACGCCAAACAAACTGCTGCACGTGCCTGCCAGCCCAAGCCTGCCCGGGGCGTTCTCGTCGCAGGCGCCGTTCAGGCAACTGGACACCCGCTACGGCACCGGCGGCATCAGCGGCCCCGTAGCACCCGGAGACACCATCCGCGTCCCCGTCACCGGCCGCGGCGGCATCCCCACCACCGGAGTCTCCGCCGTCGCCGTCAACGTCACCGCCACCTCCCCCACCAGCTTCGGCAACATCACCGTCCACGCCGGCGGCACCCCCACCCCCGGAACCTCCAACCTCAACTTCAACCCCGACCAAACCACCCCCAACCTGGTCATCACCCCCATCGCCGCCGACGGAACCATCGCCCTGACCAACAACTCCGCCGGCACCGTCCAACTCATCGCCGACACCTTCGGCTACTACATCGCAGGAGCCCCGGTAGACCCTGGCACCTTCTCCTCGCAGGCGCCCTTCCGGCAACTGGACACCCGCTACGGCACCGGCGGCATCAGCGGCCCCGTAGCACCCGGAGACACCATCCGCGTCCCCGTCACCGGCCGCGGCGGCATCCCCACCACCGGAGTCTCCGCCGTCGCCGTCAACGTCACCGCCACCTCCCCCACCAGCTTCGGCAACATCACCGTCCACGCCGGCGGCACCCCCACCCCCGGAACCTCCAACCTCAACTTCAACCCCGACCAAACCACCCCCAACCTGGTCATCACCCCCGTCGCCGCCGACGGAACCATCGCACTGACCAACAACTCCGCCGGCACCGTCCAACTCATCGCCGACACCTTCGGCTACTACATCGCAGGAGCCCCGGTAGACCCTGGCACCTTCTCCTCGCAGGCGCCCTTCCGGCAACTGGACACCCGCTACGGCACCGGCGGCATCAGCGGCCCCGTAGCACCCGGAGACACCATCCGCGTCCCCGTCACCGGCCGCGGCGGCATCCCCACCACCGGAGTCTCCGCCGTCGCCGTCAACGTCACCGCCACCTCCCCCACCAGCTTCGGCAACATCACCGTCCACGCCGGCGGCACCCCCACCCCCGGAACCTCCAACCTCAACTTCAACCCCGACCAAACCACCCCCAACCTGGTCATCACCCCCGTCGCCGCCGACGGAACCATCGCCCTGACCAACAACTCCGCCGGCACCGTCCAACTCATCGCCGACACCTTCGGCTACTACATCGCAGGCTGAACGCGGCCCCTGCGGGGACTTCCCTCACCACGCCCGGGGGCGGAAATCCAAGTAAGGGTACCCTTAGCTGAGAGCCCGATCACAAAGTGCCAAGATGTTGCCATGCGCATGGATCACGTCTCTTACGCCTGTGAACACGATGGCCTCGCGGCCACTACCGAACGGATTTCAACTGCCCTCGGCGTTGAGGCAGTGAAGGGCGGGGTCCACCCCCGTTTCGGCACCCGGAATATGATCATCCCCCTCGCCGGGCACAAATACCTCGAAGTTGTGGAGGTCCTGGACCACCCTGCTTCGGACAAGGCACCGTTCGGACAGGCAGTGCGGGCCCGTTCCGCTGCGGGCGGCGGCTGGATGGGCTGGTGCGTCGAGGTGGACGACCTCGCCCCGTTCGAGGAACGCCTGGGCCGCGCTGCCGTGAACGGCAACCGCAAGTTCCCGGACGGCCGCGAACTCGTGTGGAAGCAGATCGGCATCCTGGGCCTAATTGCAGACCCCCAGGTCCCCTACATGCTCAAATGGGAAGGCGACCCGTCCCTGCACCCCTCCAACGCCTACGAGAGCAACCTCAAAATGAGCTGCCTGACCATTGCCGGCTCCGCGTCGCGGGTGACCGAGTGGCTGGGCGAGCCGGTGGAGAAGCCGCTTGAGGACGTTGCGGTCGAATGGGTAGCCCCGCACGGCACTCCCGGCATTCTGTCGGTCACTTTTGAAACCGCCAACGGGGCCGTCACGATCTGATTACCCCTCCCGCTCTCCGGCTTGTTTCCGGAGAGGGGCCGTAGGTACCTGCGCCCAAAGAGCTTCGGCCGCCATCGGGTGGTGACAACGGCGTCACCACCCGATGGCGGCCGAATTCCTTTAAGCGTTCCCGGGGAGGATCGCTGAATTATTCGGAAGGGCGCTGAACCACAAGCCTCCTCCATAAATGTCGGACCCTGGTTGGATGATTTCTTTATGGGAATCGGTGCGGATCTGGCGGCGGTGATGGAGGGTGTTTCTGCCTCTGTTGCTGCGCTCAGCGGGCTGGTTCTGGAGGACGCTTCCTTGACTTCTGACCTTCATGCCGGCGTTTCCGTGGATGTGTTGCAGCGGCAGTATGGGCTGTGTCTGGAACGGCTGGAGCTTGTGGCCAGGTTGGAAGCTCAGCTGGCGGCGGTGAAGGCGCGCGATGTGGCCGAGTGCGTTGACATCCAGCATGCTCTGCTTCCGCCGGACGCCCCGGTGGAGGAGCGCACGTTCGCGGAGATGTCCGCGGTGGAGGAGATCGCCGGGATCCTCACCATCGGTTCGGGGGCGGCCGGGGCGTTGGTGGAGCAGTCCCGCCGGGTTTGTTCACTGCCACCGGTGGTTGAAGCCTTGGCTGCGGGTGACATGTCCTGGCAGCACGCCCGGATCGTGGCCGACGAAACCGAAGGCCTCACCCCTGCAGGGGCGGCCGCGTTGGTGGCGCATTTCTTCGACCCTGACGCGCCCCACCCGGCCCGGGGCGCCGCGCCCGGTGAGCTTGTCCCGTCCCGGTTCCGGGCGAAGGTCCGGGCCTGGCGGGAACGCCACCACCCCGAGTCCTTGGAGAAGCGCCACGCCAAGGGGGTGGCGGACCGGCGGATGGACTACGCTCCGGACCGGGACGGGATGGCCTGGCTCTCGCTCTACCTTCCCGGGGATACCGCGTGCGCGATCTGGAACCGCAGCACCGCCACCGCCCGCGGCCTCCAAAACCCCACGGATGAGCGGACCCTGACCCAGCTCCGCGCTGACGTCGCCGCGTCCCTGCTCCTCGGCGCCGGGCTGCAGCCCACCGCCACCCCCAACGGCCGCACCAGCCTGTCCCTCGAGGCCGGAACCAGCCCCACCGGTGGCACCGAACCTCCGCCCCAGCCTGACACCTGCCGCGCCACCGGCCCGGGCAGCTTCACCGATGCGGGAACCGCCGGCGGGCTTGGCAAGATCCCCACACCCCGGGCGGACGTCCTGGTCACGGTCCCGGTATTCTCACTGCTCGGCCTCACCGATGAGCCCGCGGTGCTGGACGGATTCGGGCCGATCCCGGCATCCATGGCACGGAGGCTCGTCGCCGGCGGGGCGGAATCGTTCTACCGGGTCCTGGTCGACCCCCGCGACGGCGCGCCCCTGGAAATCGGACGCACCCGCTACCGGCTCCCCGAGACCATCAAGAAATGGATCCGGCTGCGGGACGGCAAATGCACCTTCCCCGGCTGCACCAACCACACCCCCGACAACGACACCGACCACCTCACCCCCTGGCACCACAGCGGCAAAACAGACGTAGGCAACCTGGCCCAGCTCTGCCCCAAACACCACCGCCTCAAACACCACACCACCTGGACCCCCGACCCGGCCACTAAGAATGAACCACCCGGCTGGACCTCACCCACCGGCAGACACTACACACCCGAACAACACGACCCCCAACCAACCCACTGGCCACCAGGAACCCTGCCGCTTGCCGAAGATCCAGCGTGGCCGGAACCGGAAATGGAGGGTCCGGAAACGGAGGAGCCTGACGGAAACAACCTGCTGGATCCGGACGACCTTTGCACTACTGATGCCCTCTGGGACGACTTTTACGCGAAACCGTTCGTGTTGCCACCGGACCCGCAAGGAGAGTGGCCCTTGCTGTTGTCGCTGATGTGACAGCACATGTACGGGTTGAGCCGCCGAGGCTAGCGCCCCACTCCTACCCCAACCCGACGGCCTTGCCAAAGAGACTGAAGCCGACGAACGCCACGATGTCCAGCAGCGCGTGGGCGATGACCAGCGGCATGACGCGGCGGGTTCGGGTGTAGAGCCAGGCGAAGACCACCCCCATGATCGCGTTGCCGATAAATGGCCCAAAACCCTGGTAGAGGTGATAGCTGCCGCGGAGCAGGGAACTGACGGCGATAGCGAGAGGCGTGCTCCAACCGAACTTGCCTAAGCGGTCCAAGAGGTAGCCCACCACAATGACTTCTTCCAGGACCGCGTGCCTGATTGCGGACAGGATGAGGACCGGGACCGTCCACCAGTAGGCGTCGAGCGCGCTGGGAATGATCGCCGTCGTGATTCCCAACGCACGGCCGGCGGCGTACAGCCCCAGCGACGGGATCCCGATCAGGGCCGCCAGCCCCAGGCCCTGCAGCAGGTCCCTTCCGGGCCGGGCAAAGTTGAACCCAAGCTTCCGGAACGCCGAACCTGATGAACCGGCGTCGCCCGGGGCGGCCTGACGCTGGTCCGTGAGGAAGTAGAGGACCAGCAGCACGGGAACCAGCGCAAAGATGATGTCCAGCAACTGGTAGGTCAGGTCGAAGTACTCCCGCGTACTCTGCGACCGGTTCAGCGTGGAAGTGCCCTCCGCCAGCGGCGCACGGGTCATCTTATCGAGCAGCTGCACCACGGAGTACACAGCCGACTGGCCGAGTGACAGGCCCAGGACGATCCAGACTTCGAGCCGCAGGCGACGGCGGGAGGGAACCAGCATGTTCCCATCTTGCCCTCAGTTTCTGGATCCGGGCTGATGGAGCGGCCGTAGGGAACCATAAGCCGGGGCAACACCAAGGAGCCAGGCAGCACACCAGAGGCCGCCCGGACCACGCTGGCACCAGCTGCCGGGCATTAGGCAGGCGCGATAATGACTTCCGTACCCCGGGCTTCGAAGGCCGCCTTGTCGTGCGCAGAAATGCCCGAATCAGTGATGAGCCGGGTGAAGTCGTAACCGTCCATGGTGGCGAAGGCCCGGACGCCCACCTTGGAGGAATCGGCCAGAACGTACGAGACCCGGGCGCGGCTGGCGAGCAACGCATTGACCGATGCCTCCCCTTCTCCGGTGTTGGTTGGCCCCACCTCGGGGTCGATACCGTTGACTCCGATGAATGCGATGTCCAGCACCACTTTTTGCATGATGATGTCCGTATAGGGCCCAACCAGCTCGTAGGAGCGGGGGTTCAGGATGCCCCCGGTGACCATGACTTTGATGTTGGGCCGCACCGCGAGCTGGCCGGCGATGTTGATGGCGTTGGTAACCACGGTGAGGGTTGGCTGGTTGGACGGGGCGTTCAGGTCTTCCCGCGTCGCCAGGATCTGCGCCAGGGCTGTGCTGGTGGTGCCCCCGCACAGCCCAATGACTGCTCCAGGCCGGATCAGGGCCGACGCACACTGCGCGATTTGTTCCTTGGCCTCTGCGTGGTCGTCACGGTTGTAGCGTCCGGGCAGGTCGTAGGCCAAGGCGCCGGTGGTGGCGCCGCCGCGGGTCCGGGTTAGCAACCGCCGCTTGGCAAGGCTGTCCAGGTCACGGCGCGCAGTGGCCGGAGAAACATTCAGGCTGCTGACGATCTCGTCAACTTCCACCTGGCCGGTCTTGGCCAGAAGGTCAAGAATGGCCGTCAACCGGTCAGTGCGCGTCATGCAGGGGGCCTTTCAGTACACCAGCCACCCTACCGGATGACGTTTCCTGATTATAAGCACGGGCAAACAATCAATAACAATCACGAATCCGGCAACTCTCACCGCGCCCGCACTCCGGCCCGCCACACAGCGTACGTCAGGGGCATGCCCGGGCGGTAAGCGAGATGGGTGGCGGAGGGTGCGTTGAGCAGGTGAAGGTCGGCCCGGTGGCCGACGGCGATCGAACCTACGGCCCGTTCGCCGTCCGCGTCACGCCCCGCCTCCCGGTGCAGCGCCAACGCACCGCCATACGTCGCAGCACGGACCGCCTCGTGAACGCTCAGGTGCATCTGCAGAACGGCGGTGGTCACGCAGAATGCCATGGAACTGGTGTAGGACGTGCCTGGGTTGCAGTTGGAGGCCAACGCCACCTGCACGCCGGCGTCAAGGAGTGCCCGCGCGGGGGCCAGCGGCTGGCGGGTGGACAGGTCGCACGCAGGCAAGCAGGTGGCCACCGTACCCCGCTCCCCGGTGCCGGTGGCGGGGTCCCACGCAGACCACGAGGCCGCCAGGGCTTTGACGTCTTGCCCGGATAGGTAGTTCACATGGTCAACACTGGCGGCACCTACCTCGACGGCTAGTTGCACTCCCGGCCCTTCGCCCAACTGGTTGCCGTGCACGCGCAGGCCGAGTCCGGCGTCGCGGCAGGCCAGGAGCACGCGGCGCGACTGCTCGGCAGTGAAGGCGCCTTCCTCGCAGAATACGTCCGCCCACTGGACATAGGGCCTGGCGGCGGCCAGCATGGGCCCACAGACCAGGTCGGTGTAGGCCTCGGCGTCCTGGCCGGCGGGAACCAGATGGGCACCAAGGTAAGTCACCTGGTCTGCCACTGTGGATGCGATCCGGGCGCTCCTGGCCTCATTCTCAATGTCCAGGCCGTACCCGGTCTTCGTCTCCAGGTAGGTGGTCCCCTGCGAAACGGCCTCAGCCACCCGGCCCATGGCCAGGCGCGTGAGGTCAAAATCGGATGTGGCCCGGGTGGCCTTCATGGTGACGGCGATGCCGCCGGCAGCGTAGGCCTCACCGGCCATCCTGGCTTCGAACTCGGCGGTGCGGTCCCCGGCAAACAGCAAGTGGCTGTGGGAGTCCACCCATCCCGGCAGCATGGCCCGCCCGCCGGCATCGACGGCGTCGTCCGCGGCAGGTGCATCGGCCGCCGCGCCGATCCACGAGATCCGTTCCCCATCCACCACCACGGCGGCGTCCCGCAGGACCCGGTGCTCAAGGTCCTGCGTCATCAGCTCGGCGATATTGGTGATCAGGGTGCTCATGGGACCATTCTTCAGCGTCGAATGGACCAGCGTGTGGCAGCCAGTGCCTCCACTGTCCGGGATGCCGGACCCGCCCCGCCTGCGCCGCCGCCGCCGGATTGCCCGGCAAGGATCTGGGTGGCTGCAAACTCGGCCATGGCTGCGGAGGTCTGGAATCCGTAGCCGCCCTGCCCTGCGAGCCAGTAGAACCCCGGCGCTTCGGCGTCGAACCCCGCCACCGGCACCCCGTCGGCCGCTTCGGTGCGCAGGCCCGTCCACGCACGCCGGATGTGGGTGATCCCGAGGCCGGTGGCGGAGTTCAGCATGGCCACCAAGCGTTCCACGTCGCCTGGCCGCGGACGCGCATCCTCGGGGCCGCTGGGCACCGTTTCGGACGGGGAAATCAGCACATCCGGGCCGTCCGGCCGGAAATAGAAGGAATTGTCCGCGGCGGCCACCATGGGGCTGTGTTCAGGCAGGGAGCGTTCGACGGCGGCAATCGCCGCAGTGCGCCGGTACGGCTGGAGTCCGAGCTTCTCGACGCCGCTGATCACGGCGAGTTCGTCGGCCCAGGCACCGGCCGCGTTGACCAGGACCCCGGCCTCAAAGCCTTCGCTGCCGGCGCCCACCTGCCACCCCGAGCCTTGCCGCTGGGCCGAGTGGACGCGGGCGCCCGTGATGATGTCCGCCCCGGCGGCGACCGCCCTCTCACGGTGATCCGCCAGCAGGACAGGGGCGTTGCAGCCGAAGGACCCACTGTCCAGCCCTGCGGCGGCAAACGTATCCGGCAGGAGCGCCGGACACAGCTCGAGGGCACGGTCCACCGTGATCGGCTGCATATGTCCGCTCGCTTCGGATGCCACATCCAGCTCCGAGCCGATCAGCATGAAACTGCGTGGCGTCAGGACCGGTTCCGGCAGTTCCCTGTCGCGGGCAGCCAGCAGTTCGAGGGTCCGGACGGTGAGTTCCTGCACTGCGGGAGGCCCGTAACTGGGGATGAGCTGGCGGGCGGAGCGGGAGGACGTGTGGTACGCCAGTTCCTGCTCCGCCTCCACCAGCGCAACGCTGCAACGCCCCGCCAGCGCGGACGCCAGGGACAGGCCGGCGATGCCGCCGCCTACGATCAGGACATCGTAATGAGCTGCCATTGGTCCATCCTCGCAGAGTTCACGCCAAGCGGGGGTTCACGCCAGGTCGGGGTTTATGCCGGGCGTGGGTTCAGGCCAGCCGGCGCTGCCGTCTAAACTGCCGCCTCGGCACGGCTGGCGACGAAGGCACGAACGCATGCTTCGACGTCGTCCGCTGTATGCGCGGCGGACAACTGCACCCGGATCCGGGCGGCACCGCGCGGTACCACGGGGAAGCTGAAGGCGGTGACGAAGACGCCGTGCTGCAGCATCCGGTCCGCCACCTTGGCTGCCATGACGGCGTCCCCAAACATGACGGGCACGATGGCGTGCTCGCCCGGGAGCAGGTCGAAGCCCTCCCCGGTCATGCGGCGGCGGAACTGCGCGGCGTTCTCGAACAACCGGCGCCGGAGCTTCCGCGGAGTTCTCCACAAGGTCAAGCGCTTTGAGCGTCGCGGCCACGATGGCGGGCGCCAGTGAGTTGGAGAACAGGTACGGGCGCGCCTTTTGCCGCAGCATGGCCACGATCTCGCCGCGGCCGGACACGTAGCCGCCGGACGCCCCGCCAAGTGCCTTGCCGAAGGTTCCGGTGTAGATGTCCACCCGGTCCGAAACCCCTGCATGCTCCGGGGTGCCCGCGCCGCTTGCCCCCATGAAGCCCACCGCGTGGGAATCGTCCACCATGACCATGGCGCCGTATTTTTCGGCGAGGTCGCAGATGGCCTCGAGCGGGGCGAGGAAACCGTCCATGGAGAACACGCCGTCGGTGACGATCAGCTTCCGCCGCGCGTCCTGGGCCTCCTGGAGGCGGGCCTCGAGCTCGGCCATGTCCTGGTTGGCGTACCGGTAGCGGCGGGCCTTGCACAGGCGGATGCCGTCGATGATGGAGGCGTGGTTGAGGGCGTCTGAAATGACGGCGTCGTCCGGGCCGAGGAGGGACTCGAAAACGCCGCCGTTGGCGTCGAAGCAGCTGGAGAAGAGGATGGTGTCCTCGGTTCCCAGGAAGGCGGAGACCCTGGCCTCGAGGCTGAGGTGCAGGTCCTGGGTTCCGCAGATGAACCGTACGCTGGCCATGCCGAAGCCGCGCTCATCCATGGCGGTTTTTGCGGCGCTGATGATGTCCGGATGGTCGGCCAGTCCCAGGTAGTTGTTGGCACAGAAGTTCAGCACGTCACTGCCTTGACCGCCGATCCGGCCCGCGGTGATGTGGCTTGACTGCGGTGAACTGATGCTGCGTTCGGTCTTGTAGAGTCCCGCGGTGCGGATCTCGTCCAGCTCGCCGCGGAGCTGGTCCTTGATGGAGGTGTACATGGGGGTTCCTTAGAGTCGGGTCCAGTCGAGGACAACTTTTCCGCCCACGCCGCTGCGGGCAATATCGAAGCCCTTCTCCCAGTCCGTGGCGGGCAGCGTGTCCGTGACCACGGCGGAGATTCCGGCGTGCAGTACCGGGTTGGAGGAAAGCATGGCGCTCATGGCATACCAGGTTTCGTACATCTCCCGGCCGTAGATGCCCTTGAGCGTGAGCATGTGGGTGACCACCTTGCCCCAGTCGATGGTGATGTCCTGGCTGGGCAGGCCCAGCATGGCGATCCGGCCGCCGTGGTTCATGTTGTCGATCATCTCAGGCAGGGCGGTGGGGTGGCCGGACATTTCCATTCCGACGTCGAACCCCTCCCGCATGCCCAGCTCCCGCTGGGCATCGCGGACGCGGGTCGTGGAGACATCGATGGCAAGGTCGGCGCCCAGCTGCTTGGCCAGCTCCAGCCGCGGCACCGACACATCCGTGATGGCGATCTTGCGCGCGCCGGCGTGGCGGGCAACAGCAATGGCCATCAGGCCGATGGGACCTGCGCCGGTGATGAGGACGTCTTCGCCCACCAGGGGAAGCTGAGCGCTGTGTGGACGGCGTTGCCGAACGGGTCGAAGATGGCGCCAAGCTCGGGGGTGACCGAGGGGTCGTGGTGGACCCAGATGTTGGTCTCCGGGATGACCACGTATTCGGCGAAGGCGCCGTCGCGCTGGACTCCCACGCTGACCGTGTGGATGCACATCTGCCGGCGCCCGGCACGGCAGTTGCGGCAGATACCGCAGACCACGTGGCCTTCGCCGGAAACACGGTCTCCCACCTTGACCTCGCGGACGTCCTCGCCCACCTCCACCACTTCTCCGTAGAATTCGTGGCCGGCGATGAGCGGAGCCGCGATCATGCCTTGCGCCCAGGCGTCCCAGGACTGGATATGGAGGTCGGTTCCGCAGATCCCGGTGGTCATCACGCGGATCTTGACGTCGGCCGGACCCGCCGTGGGTTCCGGCCGGTCGACGAGTTCGAAACCGGCGTGCGGGCCGGCCTTGTACAGGGCCTTCATTGGCGTCCTTACTTCTTGGCATTCACATCAGCGGGGTTAGTGTCCTCCTCATTGAAGCCCCGTGAAAGCATTAGCACAACAGGAATCTTCTCAATCGACGATTTAGATTTTCCTAATGGATACACTGGCGGAGTGGAAATACATCAGCTGGAAATCCTCCGCGAACTCGGGGCGCTGGGCAGCGTGAAGGCGGTGGCCGACACCCTTATGGTCACCCCGTCGGCGGTCTCCCAACAACTGGCGCACCTGCAACGGACGGTTGACGTGCCGTTGACGCGCAAGGAGGGCCGGAACCTGGTCCTGACCGAAGCCGGCCAGGTCCTCGCCGACGCCGGCGCCGCCGTCCTCAGCGCCATGGCCGATGCCCGTGGGGCTCTTGGCACTTACCACGGTTCGCCCGCCGGCCGGGTCACCGTCAGTGGGTTCCACAGCGCCGGGCAGGCCCTGTTTGGCCCGCTGGCACGGATGCTGGACCAGCCGGGACATCCGCGGATCGAACTCTCCGACGAGGACGTCGCCCAGCAGGACTTTCCGGCCCTCACCGCCCGGTACGACCTCGTGCTGGCGCACCGCATGGACCACAGCCCCCGCTGGCCCACCGAACGAGTTGCCGTGATCCCGCTGGCCCACGAGCCGCTGGACGTAGCCCTTCCCGCCGGGCACCCGCTGGCCCGGCAGGACACCGTCACGGTGCACGACGTCGGCGCCGAAGCCTGGGTGACCAGCCACCCCGGCTACTCCCCCGCCGACGTGCTCTCCGCCGTCGCGGCCGTCTCCAGCCGGGAACCGAACATCGTCCACCGCATCAACGACTACTCCACGGTGGCTGCCCTGGTGGCCGCAGGCGGGGTGGTGGGGCTGCTGCCCAGGTACACCGCCGGGCCGGTCCTGAATCCGGACATTGTCCTGCGCCCGCTGGAAGGCATCAGCACCCGCCGCCGGATCGACCTGCTCGCCAGGCCGGAAAACCTCAAGCGGCGTGCAGTAGTGCTGGTCTGTGAGGCCCTCGAGGACATCATGGCAGGACTGGTGCAGCAGGGGTAGGCAGCAGCCATCGACCCGAGGCAGGCGTGGCCGGACCGGCGCAGCTACGCCCCTTCACCATCCTGCTGGTCGCCCGCACCCATCTTCTTGCCCATGCCATGCCCACGTCCCAACCCCAGGCCCGGGCCGTCACCGGCACCGTCAACGATCCGCTTGGCGGTGGCTTTGTCCCCGTCCTTCACGCCGGCCACGCGCACGGTGTCGCCGGTGGCGATGTCGGCCGTCGATCCGGCGGCCGGCTTGCGGCCCGCACCATTGTCTGCCGCCGGAAGCTTGGTGATCCTGGTGTCCCCGTTGACGGCGTAGGACTGGATGAAGCCGTCCTCGCTCTTGACGGTGATGGCGGAGTCGCTAACGGACTCCACGGTTCCGCGCTGTTCGAGGACCGTCTGGAAGGTCCCGTCGGGCTGCTTGACCACGGCCTCACCGTGGAGCGGTTGGGCATGCCCAGGCTTCTGCTGCCCGGGCGCCTTCTGCTGGCCCGGCGCTTTTTGCTGCCCGGGCGCCTTCTGCTGGCCCGGTGGAGTCTGGGAGGGGTTCGGCGCGGCCTGGGAGGCGGCCGGCGTTGGCGTCCCGGTTGCCGACCAGGCCAGGGCCGCCCCGGTTCCGGAAAGGGCCAAGGCCACCGCCCCGGCCAGCATTGCCTTGCGCATCCTCAATGGGTCCCGGACCATGGTTGTTCCTTCCGCAGCACTGCCAGGGCATCACCGCCCTGTGCCCTTCTGTGCCCTGTGGGCTCCAGTCTAAATGCGCCACGCCCCTGCGGCCACGGGTACTTTGCGGCCGGCGGCACCTGAGTACTTAAAGCCCAACCGGGCCGCAGTTAATGTCGTTATGGATGCTCAAAACGACATCTGCTGCGACCCGGTTGGGTATCGGAGTGCTAAGCGGTGACGCCCAGCTTTTCCAGGATCAACTCCTTGACGCGTCCTGCGTCGGCCTGCCCGCGGGTGGCCTTCATGACCCCGCCCACGATCGCTCCCACGGCCTGCACCTTGCCGGCGCGGATCTTGTCCGCGACGCCGGGCTGCGCGGCCAGTGCGGCATCGATAGCTTCCAGGAGGGGTCCGTCGTCGGACACAACGGCGAGGCCGCGCGCTTCGACGATCTCTTCCGGGGTGCCTTCGCCGGAGAGCACGCCGTCCAGCACCTGGGAGGCCATCTTGTTGTTGATCTTGCCGGCCTCCACCATGCGGCTGAGCTCCACCACGGTGGCAGCCTCGACGCCCAGCTGGCCGGGGTCGACATCGGCAGCCTTGGCACGGCCGACGATCTCGCCCATCCACCATTTGCGGGCCACGGAGGCGGACGCCCCGGCGGCGATGGTTTCCTCGATTTCGTCCAGGACGCCGGCGTTCACAACGTCGCGGAATTCGAGGTCGGAGTAGCCCCAGTCGGCCTTGAGCCGCTTCCGGCGCTCGGCGGGCGGCTCGGGGAGCGTGGCACGCAGTTCCTCCACCCATTCGCGCGAAGCGACCACCGGCACCAGGTCAGGTTCCGGGAAGTAGCGGTAATCGTCGGCGTCGGACTTGGGCCGGCCCGAGGTGGTGGTGCGGGTGTCCTCGTGCCAGTGGCGGGTTTCCTGCACCACCGGGTTTCCGGAGTCCAGGACGGCGGCGTGGCGCTGGATCTCGTAGCGCACGGCGTGTTCGACGGCGCGCAGCGAGTTCACGTTCTTCGTTTCGGAGCGGATGCCGAAGCGTTCGCGGCCGTGCGGGCGCAGCGAGACGTTGGCGTCGCAGCGGACGTTGCCGCGTTCCATCTTTGCGTCGGAAACGCCGAGGTTCTTGACGATTTCGCGGATGGCGGCCACGTACGCCTTGGCGAGCTCCGGTGCGCGGGAGCCCGCGCCCTCGATGGGCTTGGTGACAATTTCCACCAGCGGTACGCCTGCACGGTTGTAGTCCACCAGGGAGAAGTCGGCACCCTGGATGCGGCCGGTGGCTCCGCCCATGTGCGTCAGCTTTCCGGCGTCCTCTTCCATGTGCGCGCGCTCGATTTCCACCCGGAACACGGTGCCGTCTTCGAGTTCAATATCCAGGTAGCCGTCGTACGCGATGGGCTCGTCATACTGCGAGGTCTGGAAGTTCTTGGGGGTATCCGGGTAGAAGTAGTTCTTCCGGGCAAACCGGCAGGATTCGGCGATCTTGCAGTTCAGCGCCAAGCCGATCTTGATGGAGGACTCCACCGCCGTCTTGTTGACCACCGGCAGGACACCGGGCATCCCCAGGTCCACCTCGTTGACGTTGGTGTTCGGCTCGTCGCCGAAGACGTTGGGCGCGGAGGAGAACATCTTGGTCTTGGTGTTCAGTTCGACGTGGACCTCGAAGCCGAGGACGGGGTCGTACTTCTCCATGGCCTCTTCGAAGCTCAGGATTTCGTCGGTGCTCATTATTTTGCCTCCTGGGTTTCGAGGGATTCAGCGCCCAGCGCGGGAGCCTGGGCCAGCAGCGGGCCGCCCCATTTTGCTTCCAGCAAGGACTCCAGGACAGCACCCACCCGGTAGAGGCGGGCATCCTCGCGGGCGGGGGCCAGCAGCTGGATGCCCACGGGCAGGCCGTCCTCGTCCGCCAGTCCGCCGGGCAGGGACAGCCCGGGGACGCCGGCGAGGTTCGCCGGGATGGTGGCGACGTCGTTGAGGTACATGGCCAGGGGGTCGTCCAGTTTTTCGCCGAGCGGGAAGGCCGTGGTGGGGGCGGTGGGCGAGATCAGGACGTCGGCCTGCTCAAAGGCGGCCTCGAAGTCCCGCTGGACCAGCGTGCGCACCTTCTGGGCGGACCCGTAGTACGCGTCATAGTAGCCGGCTGAAAGGGCGTAGGTGCCCAGGATGATGCGGCGCTTGACCTCGTCGCCGAAGCCGGCGGCGCGGGTGGCGCCCATGACGCGTTCAATGGTCATGGGACCGTCTTCCGGGAGGACCCGCAGGCCGTACCGGACGCCGTCGAACTTGGCCAGGTTGGAGGAGGCCTCGGACGGCATGATCAGGTAGTAGGCGCCCAGGGCGTACTGGAAGTTCGGGCAGGAGACCTCCACGATCTCCGCGCCGGCTTCCTTGAGCAGCTCCAGGGCATCGTTGAAGCGGTTTTCGACGCCGGCCTGGTAGCCCTCGCCGTGCAGTTCCTTGATGATGCCGATCCGCAGGCCCTCGACGTTGCCGGTCTTCGCTGCGGCAACAAGGTCAGCAAGCGGTTCCGGCAGGGAGGTGGAGTCGCGTGGGTCATGGCCGCCGATGACCTGGTGCAGCAGGGCGGAGTCCAGGACGGTGCGGGTCACGGGGCCGATTTGGTCCAGGGAGGACGCCATGGCGATGGCGCCGTAGCGGGAGACACTGCCGTAAGTGGGCTTCACGCCAACGGTGCCGGTGACGGCGCCGGGCTGGCGGATGGATCCCCCGGTGTCCGTGCCGAGCGCCAGCGGGGCCTCGAAGGCAGCCACGGCCGCAGCTGAACCGCCGCCGGAGCCGCCCGGGATCCGGTCCAGGTCCCAGGGGTTGCGGGTGGGTCCGTAGGCGGAGTGCTCGGTGGAGGAGCCCATGGCGAACTCGTCCAGGTTGGTCTTGCCAAGGATCGGCATCTTGGCCGCGCGCAGGCGCTCGACGACGGTGGCGTCGTACGGGCTGTGCCAGCCTTCGAGGATCTTGGAACCGGCAGTGGTGGGCTGGCCGATGGTGACGATGAGGTCCTTGACGGCGATGGGCACGCCGGCGAGGACGTGCAGGGCTTCGGCCTCCGCACCGCCGGCTGCGCGGATGGCGTCCACCTCCGCGGCGACAGCAAGGGCTTCCTCGGCGTTGACGTGGAGGAAGGCGTTGACCTGCCCGTCGACGGCGGCGATGCGGTCAAGGTACGCCTGGGTGGCCTGGACGGCGGTGACCTCGCCGGCAGCCAGCTTCTCAGCGAGCTGCGCGGCGGAAAGGCGGATCAGGGTTTCGGCGCTGACGCCGGTGGAGTTCTGTTCAGTCATGGTTATGCCTCATCCAGGATGGCCGGGACCTTGAAACGGTTGTCATCGGAATCCGGGGCGCCGGAGAGTGCCTGTTCAGCCGTGAACGTGTGTCCCACGACGTCGTCGCGGAAGACGTTGGTCAGCGGGATGGGGTGGGAGGTCGCCGGGACGTCATCCCCTGCGGCCTCGCTGACGGACTTGACCGAATCGACGATGACGGCAAGTTCGCCGGCCATCCTGTCCAGCTCTTCGGCACTCATCTCGATGTGAGCGAGCCGCGCGAGATGCGCGACGTCGTCACGGTTGATCGCAGCCATGGATCTCCCCTGCAAAGTTCGAATTGTTTTCCGATCCAGTCTAGTGGGGAAACGCCGATGCCCGTCTGACATCCCCCAGCGGGCGTCAGACGGGCACCTTCGTGCCAGGCCCTGCCTCGGGGACAGGAGCACAGGCAGCTACAGACTAACCGATTCCGATGGCTCCGGTCAGCATCCCGACGCCAAGCATGACAAGGGAGATGACGGCGGTACGCCACAGGACTTTCTTGTGGTGGTCGCCCAGGTCCACCTTGGCCAGCGAGACCAGCAGCAGGATGGCCGGAACCAGGGGGCTCTGCAGGTGGAACGGCTGGCCGGTGATGGAGGCCCGGGCCATGTCCGCGGCGCCGACACCATAGTGCGCGGCCGTCTCGCTGAGGACGGGAAGGACGCCGAAGTAGAAGGCGTCGTTGCTCATGAAGAACGTCATGGGGATGCTCAGCACACCGGTGATGACGGCCATGAACGGGCCCATGGATGACGGGATGATCTGGACCAGCCAGGCGGACATCGCTTCGACCATGCCGGTGCCCTTGAGGACGCCGGTGAGGACGGCGGCGGCCATGACCATGCTGACCACGGCGACGATGGAGGGTGCGTGCGCAATGAGCTGGGCGCCCTGGTCCTTGACCTTGGGGAAGTTGACCAGCAGGGCGATGGCCGCGCCCACCATGAACACGAACGGCAGCGGGATGACGTTGGCCACGAGGACCACCATGACGGCGACGGTCAGGGCCAGGTTGAACCAGAACAGCTTGGGACGCAGGGTGCTGCGGTTCGGATCCAGGGCGGTATCGGTGAGCCCGGCACCGCTGTCCTCAAGGAGGGCGTCGGTGCGCTCCAGCACGGCCACGGAGGATCCTGCCGGGGAGCCGCCGACGGCGGGGGCTGCTCCGCCGGGGTTGCCGCCCTTGCGTCCGGTACGGGGCGCCGTGCCGCCGGTGCGCGAACCGCCGGCGGTGGTGCCGCCGTCGAACCCGTCCGCCGTGAAGGGCTCCGCCGAAGACGGCGTTCCCCAGATTTCCGGAGCAACAGCACGGAGGCGGTTGCGTTCCTGAAGTCCCAGGAGCCAGGCGAAGGCGAATACCACGACCAGGCCGGCCACCAGGGACGGGATCATGGGGACGAAGACGTCGTTGACATCGATCTTCAGGGCGGTGGCGGCGCGGGCGGTGGGACCACCCCACGGCAGGATATTCATGGTGCCGTTGGCCAGGCCGGCCACGCAGGTGAGGACCACGGGGCTCATCTTCAGGCGCAGGTAGACCGGCAGCATGGCGGCGGTGGTGAGGATGAAGGTGGTGGACCCGTCACCGTCCAGCGACACGGCGGCCGCGAGTATGGCGGTGCCCAGGACCACCTTGGCGGGGTCGTTGCCCAGCTTGCGTAGGATGAACTTCACCAGCGGGTCAAAGAGTCCGACGTCGATCATCAGGCCGAAGTAGATGATGGCGAACATCAGCAGGGCCGCGGTGGAGGTCATGGACTTCATGGAGTCCATGACCATGTCGCCGATGCCCAGGCCGGCGCCGGCAAAGAGGCCAAAAACGGTGGGGACAATGATCAACGCCAGCACTGGCGTCAACTTCTTCGTCATGATCAGCACCATGAAAACCGCGATCATGGCGAATCCAAGTATTACCAGCACAGCCGGCTCCTTCTTGTGAACAGCGGCACAGCGGTGTGACGCGTGCTACAGACTGTAGGGTGGCGTCCGTCACGGCGGTGCCTTTGGCTCAATTGATTGGCATACTGCTTATTGCGAGCATTTTGCTCATTGTGCTCACGCTGTGTCGGCGCGTGGCGGCAGCCGATACGGTTGAGCCATACCCGCCAGGCCACACCCGTCAAGGAGGATGAATGCAGCGTCCCGCGCCCCGGAAGCCGCTGCGCTTTTCCACCCAGACACTCTTGCTGCAGGTGGCCGTCGTTCTCCTGGTGGTCCTCCTGAGCGCCACGGTGCATGCCTGGCTGACGTACGACCGGGTGGGCAGCGACGCGGAGAACCAGGCCCTGACGCTGGCCCGGACAGTCGCATCCGATCCGGAGGTCAGGGCAGACGTGCTGGCCATCAGCGAACAGCCAGGCACTCCCCCGCCGGCCGCGCTCATCGCGGGTCCGCTGCAGGCCTCCGCAGAGGCCGCACGGACCAGGACCGGGGCGCTGTTCGTGGTGATCACCGACGAAACCGGGATCCGGCTGGCCCACCCGGATCCGCAGCGGCTCGGCGAGAAGGTGAGCACGGACCCGTCCGAGGCGCTGTCCGGGCAGGAAATCACCACCCGGAACACGGGAACCCTGGGCCCTTCCGCCGGAGCAAAGGTTCCGGTGTACGCCCCCGGCACCGCGACGGTGGTGGGTGAGGTGAGCGTGGGCTACTCCATGGAAACCGTGGCCCAGAGCGTGAGCCGCGACATCGGCCCGGTGGCCCTGACCGCCGCCGGCGCCCTGCTGGCCGGGGTCCTCGGATCCTTCCTGCTGCGCCGCCGCCTCCAGCGGCTCACCCTGGGCTTGGAACCGGAAGAGATCAGCACCCTGGTCCACGACCAGGTGGCGGTGCTGCAGGGCGTGGACGACGGCGTCATCGGCGTCCGTGCCGACGGCCGGGTCAGCGTGTTCAACGCCGCGGCGCAGCGCCTGCTCGATTTGCCCGACCTGTCCGGGACGCGGTGGGAGGACGCCCCCGTTCCTGCGCAGCTGAAGTCCCTCACCAGCACCGCCCCCGTTGCTGCCGCTCCGCGGTTGGCTGCCGCCGGGCCGGAAGGGAATGCCGCCGGACCGGACGCCCTGGAACTCGTGGCGGCCGGCCGGGTCCTGGTGGTGAACGCCCGCAAGGCGCTGCACCGCCGGGAGGACCTGGGCTGGGTGATCATGCTCCGCGACCGCACCGAGCTGCAGGAGCTCACCCGGCAGCTGGACGCCGTGGGCACCATGTCAACGGCACTGCGCGCCCAGCGGCACGAGTTCGCCAACCAACTGCACACGCTGGCCGGTTTCCTGGGCATCGGGCAGCACCAGGAGGCGCGTGACTACCTGGCCGGGCTGGCCGCCACCGGTCCGCTGAAGTTCCCCGTGGACCAGGCCGAACTGCTCCAGGACCCCTACCTGCAGGCGTTTGTGGGGGCCAAGGGCGTGGAAGCCGACGAACGCGGCGTCGCCCTCCGCATCGGACCCGAAACCCTGGTCCGCGGACAGGTCACGGAGGCCCAGGACGTGACCACGGTGCTGGGGAACCTGATCGACAACGCCGTCAACGCCGCCGTGGCAGGATCCTCGACAGACCGCTGGGTTGAGCTTGAGGTCCTGGATGAGCCGGGCGACGACGGCGGGACGCTGCACATCGTGGTGGCGGACTCGGGCGACGGGCTGGCGGACGGAACGGATCCGGAAGGCGTCTTCGCCGAAGGATTCACCACCGCCGCGGGCCCGGTCCGCGCCGGTGGCGGGCAGGGCTTCGGCCTGGCCCTGGCCCGGCAGCTGGCACGCCGCCGCGGCGGCGACGTCAAAGTATTGGATCGTGGCACCGCCGGCGGCCCGGGCGCCGTCTTCATGGCGGTCCTCCCGCACACGACGGCGGGAAACCCTGCCGCGAAGACCCCCGGGGCAGCCGGAAAGGACAACAATGGCTGATGATTTTCGGGTCCTGATCGTAGACGACGACTTCCATGTGGCCAAGCTGCACGCAGCCTACGTGGACTCGGTGGCCGGGTTCCTGGCCCTGGCCCCCGTTGGCACGGCCTCGCTGGCACTGCAGGCGATCCACAGCCTGCGCCCGGACCTGGTGCTGCTGGATGTCTACCTCCCCGATGCGTCCGGCCTCGACCTGCTGCAACAGCTGGATGTGGACACGATCATCCTCAGCGCCGCCTCCGATGCCGCCTCCGTCCGGGTGGCATTCCGCCGGGGCGCCTTGGGGTACCTGCTCAAGCCCTTCACCGCTGAGTCGCTGTCCCAGCAGCTTCGCTCCTATGCCAGGTACCGGCGCCTCCTGGGCCAGGCCGGGGCCCTGGACCAGGAGGCCGTGGAACGCGCAAAACGGTCGCTGATCCCGGGGGATGTCACGTCGTCGTCGAAACCCCGCTCGGCAACCGAAGCCGCGGTGCTGGAATCACTGGCTCCGGGCGAACAGTATTCCGCCGCCGAGGTGGCCGCCCGGGTAGGCGTCTCCCGCGCCACGGCGCAGCGCTACCTGTCGTCGCTGGCCGACGACGGCGCGGTGGACATCCAGCTGCGCTACGGCACCACGGGCAGGCCGGAACACCGCTACGGCCTGCCGGCAAGGTAGGGCAGGGAGAGCGTCAGGCAGCTTTCTGGGCGACCAGTTCGATCTCGACGAGCATGTTCGGGTCCAGGAACGGCAGCACATGGACCAGGGAGAGGGTGGGGCGGATCTCGCCGAATACTTCGCCGTGCGCCCGGCCGGCCTCTTCCCATTTGCTGATGTCGGTCAGGTACAGCTTGGACTGCACCACATCTTCGTAGGCGAAGCCGGCGTCGGCCAGGACCTTGCCGAGTTTCTGCAGGATGTACTGGGTCTGCGTGTAGAAGTCGTCTCCCACGATCCCGTCGTCGCCGCTGGCCGCGGTGGCGGAGATGTAGAGGGTGTTGTCCACCTGGACGGCGCGGGAATAGCCGAGCGTCTGTTCCCAGACGGAGCCGGTGCCGAAGGTTTTACGCATGGGTGGGCCTTTCAAAGCTGGAATGGGTCGCCACCACTGTAGGGCCGCTACAGGTCGCGCCGGTAAACCAGCAGTTTTGTGTCGGTTCCGGGAACGAACCAGTCCCGTTCGGGCACCCGGTGGAAGCCGGTCCTGCGGTACAGGCCATGCGCGCTTTCCCAGTCTTTCCCCGTGGTCAGTGCCACCGCACGGATACCCGGCAGGGTTCGGGCATGGCTGATGATGGCTTCCACCATGGCGCGTCCGGCGCCGCTGCGCTGGACGGCAGGGTCCACCACCAGCATCCGGAATTCCAGTTCGTCCGGCAGGGCAATGTCAGCGTACGGTTCACCGGCGAGTGCCAGGGTGACCGAGCCAATGACCGCCCCCTCCCGTTCAGCCACCCAGATGGTGGCCTGCTCCGCGCGCGCCGCAACGTCCATGACCTTGATCATGTACGGGTGGGCGGCGTCGTCGAAATACCCTGCGGCGAGGTAGGAGTCGGCGGTGATGCGGGCGACGTCGCTGAAGTCGGCTTCGACGGCGGGACGGATGGTTGGCTGCGGCTGCACCCGTCAATGGTAGTGGCGGGTGGGGCCGCCGCGGGCCCAAACCGGGCTTTCCGTGATCGAACTATCAGTACCGGGACCAGTTACCGCCGCGCCGAGGCCGGCCGGCCGGGGCAGCCGGGGGCGGCACGCCCGGCTCGGTACACCTAGAGCGGAAACTTCCCTGACAGTTCCAACCCGGCCGCGCAGGTCCAGGCGTCCAGGCGCTCGTCGTCGGAGGGACCGCCGTCGAGCGGACTGGTCAGCCGCGGCCGGCGCACCCAGCAGCCTGCTTCCTCGGCGATCAGGGCACCGGCCGAGAAATCATGCTCGTTCAGGCCGCGTTCGCCGTAGGCGTCGTGGGTTCCGTCCGCCACCATGCACAGGTCCAGGGCAGCGGAGCCGAGCCGCCGCACGTCGGCGAAGCCGTCCATCAGCGTGGCGAACGCTGCCGCCTGCTCGGAGCGGACGGCAGGCTCGTAGCTGAACCCGGTGGCCAGGATCTGCCCGGTGCGGCCCGAAACCGGCCCTTCCAGCCGGGTGAGCGCTCCCCGCTCCTCCAGCCACGCGCCTTGGCCGCGGGCGGCGTAGTACACCCGCCCCAAGGCTGGGGCGTTGACGACGCCGGCCTGCCAGACGCCGTCGGCATCGGCCACCGCCACGGAGGTGGCGTAGTAGACGATGTTGCGGATGAAGTTGGTGGTTCCGTCCAGCGGGTCGATGGACCAGCGGTACCCGGTGGGTTCAGCGGGGCGGGTCGTTCCTTGTTCCTCCCCGGTGACAAAGTCGCCGGGGCGGGCGGCGGCGATCACGGCGCGCACGGCGTCCTCGGCGGCGACGTCGAAGGCAGTGACCCAGTCCCCGGCCGCACCTTTGTTGCTGGGATCCAGGGCATTGCCGTCCCGGCCGGACAGTACCTGCGCACCGGCCGCAGCGGCCTGCCGGGCCACATCCAACAGTTCAGAAGCGGACGTCATGCGCTTTCCTCCACGGTGGTGTCGTCGGGTGCGGCGTCGCCGGCACTGTCTTGGTCCGCGGCGTCGGCGTCCGATGGAGTGCCGCCGGGTGCGGCGTCGCCCAGGGCTGCCGGCCCGCCGTCGAGCAGCTGCCGGAACCCGTCCTCGTCCAGCACCCGGATCCCCAGCTGTTCGGCCTTGTCCAGCTTGGTCCCGGCGCTTTCTCCCGCCACCACGTAGCTGGTGTTCTTGGAAACGGAGCCCGCGGCCTTGCCGCCGCGCAGCAGGATGGCTTCCTTGGCTTCGTCCCGGCTGAAGTTGGGCAGCGAGCCGGTCACCACCACCGTGAGTCCTTCCAGGGTCCGCGGCGTGGACTCGTCCCGTTCGTCCTCCATGCGGACGCCTGCCGCCGCCCAACGGTCCACTATCTCCACGTGCCAATCTTCGGCGAACCACTCTTTGAGTGCGGCTGCGATGGTAGGTCCTACGCCGTCAACGTGAGCGAGCTCCTCCTCGCTGGCTGCCCGGATGCGGTCCATGGTGCCGAAGGCCTGCGCCAGGGCGCGTGACGCCCGCGGGCCCACGTGCCGGATGGACAGCGCCACCAAAACCCGCCACAAGGGCTGCGTCTTGGCCTTTTCCAGTTCCTTGAACAGTTTCTGGGTGTTGGCGGTTGGCTTGGATGGCGACTTCGCGGTGCCCTTGCTGTAGAAGTACGGCACCAGCTCGAACTCCCCGGTGGGGACGCCCTTGGACTTCTTCTCCCGGCGGATCCGTACCTCGGCCAGGTCCTCGGGCGTGAGGTCGAACAGCCATGCTTCGGACGTCAGCGGAGGCACTTCAGGTTCAGCCGGCTGGGTCAGCGCGATGGCCGCTTCCCAGCCCAGGGCCTCAATGTCGAACGCCCCCCTGCCGGCCACGTGGAATACCCGCTCGCGGAGCTGGGACGGGCAGGACTTGGAGTTGGGGCAGCGGACGTCCACATCGCCCTCTTTGGCGGGGGCCAGCGGGGTACCGCAGGAGGGGCAGTCGGCGGGCATCACGAAGTCCCGGACCGGCGGATCCTGCTGGTCGCGGAGGGCCAGGACCGGGCCAACGATCTCTGGGATGACGTCCCCTGCCTTCCGCAGGATCACGATGTCGCCGATCTTGACGCCCTTGGCTTTCACCACGTCCTGGTTGTGCAGGGTGGCCATTTCCACGGTGGATCCTGCCACCTTGACCGGCTCCATGACACCGAAGGGGGTTACACGGCCGGTGCGGCCCACGTTGACCTGGATGTCCAGCAGCTTGGTGTGCACTTCTTCGGGCGGGTATTTGTAGGCCACCGCCCAACGGGGAACACGGGTGGTGTTGCCCAAGGCGCGCTGGGTGGCGAAATCGTCCACCTTGATCACGATGCCGTCGATTTCGTGGAGCAATTTGTGGCGCTGGTCCCCGTACCTCTGGATGAAACCCAGGACGTCCTCGCGGGCCGCCAGCACCTCGAAGTACGGGCTGACGGGCAGCCCCCATTCTTTGAGCTGCTGGTAGGTTTCCGACTGGCTGCGGGCTTCAAGCCCTTCACGGGCGCCGATGCCGTGCACGAACATTTTCAAGGGCCGCTTGGCGGTTTCGGCAGGGTCCTTCTGCCGCAAAGAACCCGCCGCCGCGTTGCGGGGGTTCGCCAGCGGGGCCTTGCCGGCCTCGAGCAGGGCGTCGTTGAATTCGGCGAACGCCTTGGAGGGAATAAAAACCTCGCCGCGTATTTCCATCTCGGCGGGAAAGCCGCTGCCGTGCAGTTCCTGCGGGATTTCCTTGATGGTGAGCAGGTTGTGGGTGATGTCCTCGCCGGTGGTACCGTCGCCGCGGGTGGCCGCGCGCACCAGTTTTCCGTCCCGGTACAGGAGGTTGACGGCGAGGCCATCGATCTTGAGTTCGGTCAGCCACGCGGCTTTGGTGCCGCCATCGCCGATCTTCCCGATGCTTGCCTCCGCCCGGTTGAGCCAGGCTTCGAGTTCCTCCAGCGAGAAGACATCCTCCAGGCTGTACATCCGCTGCAGATGCTCAACCGGGGCGAACGCGGCGGAAACCTCGCCGCCGACTTCCTGGGTTGGCGAGTCATTGGCCACCAGTTCAGGATGCAGGGCCTCGATCTCTTCCAGTCGGCGGAAGAGGGTGTCGAACTCGGCGTCCGACACCAGGGGTGCATCCTCCTGGTAGTAGGCGAACCGGTACTTCCGCACCAGGTCCGCGAGGTTTTCGTATTCCTCGCGGAGGGCTTCGGTGGGGATGGCCTCGGGCTCGTGCGGGGCCGCGGTCCGGGCGGCGGTCTGTTCTGCGGGTCCTGGTCCTGTACTCACAGACCTATCTTGCCCTACCCCTCCGACGTTTTCCTTGGCAGGGCGGCGCGGCACGGGACAGGGCGGCGCGGAGGCGGCGTCAGTGCGACCGGAGCCGGTTGCGGTTCCACCAGGCGAACGCGCCGGCCGCTACGGCCAACAGCACCGTTCCCAGGGCGATGGGCAGGAGCGCCGGGCCCCCGGGGCCTTCGCCCCGGGCGGGGGAAACGGCAGCCAGCTGGGTTGGCGCGGCGGACCGGGTGACCGGGCTGTTCCAATCCTTCCCGCTGGACGGACCGGTGGGCGGGCGGTACGCGGCGTCAGCCGACTGGACGGCGGTTGCCGCACCGTCGTTTGCTGCTTCCGCGTCTGCAGGCGGCACCGAAGCGTCGGCCTGGGGTGCGGTGGCCGCCGGCGGCCCGGCGGGCTGTGGCGGCTGCACCGGAGCTTCGGCGGGGGGAGGCGCGGGCTGGGCGGGCGGCGGCACGGGGTCCTTGGATTTGCGCGGCCGGCCGGTTTGACCGGTGTCCGGGCTGCTGGCAAGCACGGGCAGGCAGAGCAGCCCGCAGTCCGGCGTCGTTTGGGTCCCCGACGCCTGGGTGGGTGAAGGCTGCGGGGTGGCGGCGGCCGCCGGGCCGGTCGGGAAGATGCCAAAGGCCAGGGCCATGACAGCTGCTGTTGCCGTCGTCGAAACAGTGCGGAGAACCGGTGCGGACGGGGCCATTGCTACCTTTCGCTGCGCGCAGTCCCCCCACCGCGGCTTTCTGGTGTCCCCGGTAGTCTTCTACAGCGCCCTGCGGGGCCGCAAATCAACGGCTGCGGCGGCCCCGCCCATCCCCGGGCGGCTCAGTCCCGGTTTTCAGGTGGCAATGCCACCTGGATCTTCCGTGCCTTGCCGCGTCCCACCACGTAGCCCCGGCCGGGAATGAAGTCCGGGCTGACCCGGCCCAGGGAGGTGTTGAGCAGGCTGTCGCCTTCGATGTCCCCCGGGTTGAGCAGCAGTCCCCGCCGGCCGGATTTGAAGGGCTGGGCAAGCTGCCAGGCCGAGGACCAGGTGGAGGACTCGGACTCGCCGATCACCCACTGGTCTGCCTTGAGGGACGCCGTGACCAGCTGGGCAATGCCCGATTCCGCGATGGTGTCCGTGAACTCGGTGAGGCCTTCGATGAAGATGGCCACCGAACCGGGATTGCCGGTGGAGTGCTCCACCAGGTCCTCCACCACCTCGGCGAGGTCGTCCGGACCCACCACGGAACGGTTCCAGATGGGCAGGGAGGCGACGGCGGAGCGGCGGGAGCCGAGGTAGATCAGCTCGGTGGCGGGGTTGGACCGGCGCAATGCGTAGGCCAGGGTGACCAGCGCAACGGTGCGCCCGGAACCTGGCGGGCCCGCCAGGAGCAGCGGGCCGCGGGCCATGACCTCGGCCGGCTGCAGCGATTCGTCGTCCACGCCGATGACGGGCAGGTCAGGGCTGCCGGCGGGCAGGACGTCCAGGTCCACCTGGTCCGGGAGCCGTTCGATTCCCGGAGCGGTATCCAGGCCCTGGCGCTGCATGGCTTCGCTGAGCTTGTGGACTTCGCGGGCCTGCAGGGCCAGGTTCGAGTTGCCGCCCAGGACTGCCAGCTGGACTTCGAGCCCGTCGAGGAGCCCGCGTCCCGGGGCGAGGTGGCGGTGAGGACGTCCCTGGGCACATCCAAGGAAATGTAGTCGTCCTCGGAAGAGAGGCGCAGGACCAGCCTGCGCTGGATCGAGGCCAGCAGGGAGGCCGGCACGGCGTTTGGCCGGTCGCCCGTCACCACCAGGTGGATGCCCAGGGTGCGGCCGTCGGTTGCCAGCTGGAGGAAGATGTCCCACAGTCCGGAGAGCTTGCTGTGCTCGTACGCCTCACGGAACGCCGACATGCCGTCAACCAGCACGAAGATCCGCTTCTCGTCCGGCCGGTTCGCGAGCTTCCGGTATTCAACGATGGTGGACGCCCGTACCTCGGCGAACTGCGCTGACCGCAGCTCGGCGATGTCGCGCAGGAGCCGCAGCAGCCGCCCCACGCGTTCGACGTCGTCGCCGTTGATGATTTCGCCGACGTGCGGAAGCTCCTCGAGCATCCGCAATCCCGCGGAGCCGCAATCGATGCCGTAGACGTGGACCGGTCCGCCGCGCGGAGTCACTGCGGCGGCAATCGCGATGCCCCGCAGCGCGGCCGACTTGCCGGAGCCGCCAGTGCCGTAGATGGCCATGTTGCCGTCCCTGTCCGGTTCGTAGAACACTGTGGGCTGGTCCTGGTGCACGGGATCGTCGGCAACGCCCAGCAGCAGCTGTTCGTCCGTGCGGGGGTTGGGCAGTTTGGAGAAGTCGTAGGTCTTTGCCAGTTCATCCAGCCACGGCTTGCGCGGCGGCCTGATGTCCAGCGAATCCGCCGCGTGCACGATCGTGGACGTCATCCGTGCAATGTCGTTGGGGCCGGCGGGCTCCTGCGCCACAGGCTTTTCGGGCGCGGGCGCCTCCCAGCTGGGACCGGAACCGAAGGCCATCTCCACGATGTCGATCTGCGGCCGCTGCGGCTTGTCCGTGGTCCAGCCGCCGGCGTAACCGGTCTGGAACCCCTGGATCCTGCCCGGGCCGGTTTTGGCTGCGCCGCGGCCGGGGATGGCGGGATCGAAATAGGCGGCGTCCGGGACGCCGAGGATGTCCGTGGCGTCCTCCTCGTCGGCCATGCGCAGTGCCACGCGAAGGTTGGTGTTGGCGCGGAGGTTGTCCTTGATGACACCGGCCGGCCGCTGGGTGGCCAGGATAAGGTGCAGGCCCAGGGACCGTCCACGGGCGGCCACGTCCACCACGCCGTCAACGAACTCGGGAACCTCGTTGGCCAGCGCGGCGAACTCGTCCACGATGATGATCAGGTAGGGCGGTGCGTCCGGGTCGGCTTCCCGCTGCAGTGCCAGCAGGTCCTTGGCTTTCTTCCGGTTCAGCAGCTGTTCCCGGTAGTGCAGTTCGGCGCGCAGGGACGTCAGGGCCCGGCGCACCAGGTGCGGGAAAGGTCGGTGACCAGTCCCACCGTGTGCGGCAGGTTGATGCAGTCCGCGAACGCGGCGCCGCCCTTGTAGTCGACGAAGAGGAAGCTCACCCGGTCCGGGCTGTAGGCAGCGGCCATGCCCATGACCCAGGACTGGAGGAACTCGGATTTTCCTGCACCGGTGGTGCCGCCCACCAAGGCGTGCGGGCCCTCATTCTTCAGGTCGAGGTAGAGCGGTTCGATGCCTTTGGAACCCACGAGGGCGCGGAGGGTGCCGTTGTCCTTGCGGTTCGCCACGGCGGTGGCGTGCACGGAGTTGTTTTCGGTCCAGCGCTCGGCCACAGCCTGCGGGTTGTCCAGGAAGTCCTTGCCGATCAAGGTGGCGTAGGAAACGGCCCGCGGCAGGTCGGAGTCGTCGTTGACCGGCTTGCCCACGTCCACCACGGGAGCCAGCATCCGCGCGAGCTGGGCCGCCAGCTCCGCGTCCACGCTCTCGCAGCTGACCGGGTAGGTGTGCCGGCCCAGGCGCACCTGTCCGGTGGTGGTGCCGTGGTCGCCGTCCACCACCATGAAATCCCGGCATGCTGCCGGCAGCGCCTGGATGTCCGTGGCCACCCACAGGACGTGGACGCCCGAATCGGGTCCCCGCTCAGCCAGCCGGGTCAGCCGGCCGCGGTCGACCGGCGCATCATCCTCCACGACCACCAGTACGGCGGGCAGGACAGGTTCTTCGAGGTCGTGCTTGGCGGGGTCGACGCCCGGGCGCAGTTCCGGGCCTGACCGCTTGGCTGCGGCTTCGCGGGCATCCACCAGGTCCTCAAGCCGGGCCAGCAGGGAGGATCCGCCGGCAGAGCCGGCCGCAAGGTGGTCCCCGCCCAGCGGGCTGTGGCCCGAGCCGACATGCGGCAGCCACTGCAGCCAATCCCAGCGCCCGCGCGACTGGGCGGAGGTGATGGCGGTGAGGACAACCTCGGCCGGTGAGTGCAGGCCCACCAGTTGCAGCACCATTCCGCGGGCCACATCGTCCACCAGGCCGCGGGCACCGGCGATGCCCAAGGCACCGGAGGTCCGCAGCTGGGATACCACGGGAACGCCTTCGATCTCGCTGAACTGCTTGATGCAGTCTTGGATTTCGCGGCTGTACTGGACTTCGGTGTCATTGCTGGAGGGTTCCTCCAGCGGGATGCGGGACGGCGCCGTGCCCAGCCCGAACCGGAGGCCCAGGAACGAGGAGTGCTCCGGACGGTGGGTCCACAGCAGCGGGCCCAGCTTGTAGATGGCGTCCACCGTGTCACTGACCGACGGCGCTTCCTGCAGCCGGACAGCACGTTCCACCTGCTGCAGTTCCGTCAGGTCCTGCCGGAACGCCGCCATGGATGCCCGGAACTGCTTGAGCTGTTCCTTCTGCTGCTTCCTGGTCCGCATCTTCTGGTCCACGTAATGGCCCACGATGAACAACGGCATCATCAGCATGAAAATCATGGACAGCACGTTTTGCGTGACCGCGAAGATCACGGCGCCCATCATCAGCGGGGCCACCAGCATGATGTACGGAAACGGGTGGTCTTCGGGGCGTTTGGGGCCGGAGGGCACCACGCGTTTGGGCACCTCGAAGCGGGGCACCACCCGCGGGGATCTGTTGAAGTCCACCAGGGGCGACGTCGGCGCTGCCGCATGGTTATGGCCCAGCGGAACCACGGTGATCGTGGTGTCCCCCAGTGTCACCGTGTCGGAGGAGTTCAAGGTTGCGCGCGTGACGGGAAGACCATCCATCAGCAGGCCGTTGGCGGAGTTCGCGTCCACGATCTCGATGCCCTCCGCCACGGTGATCCGGGCATGCCGCTTGGAGGTGAGCGGGTCCGTGAGGCGGATGTCGACGTCCCGGTCCCGGCCGATGTAGCTGGTACCGGTAGGCAGCGAAAATTCGCGGCCGACGTCGGGCCCGGACAGGACACGCAAGGTGGCCGCAGCCGGTCCGCGGCCGGCGCCGGGCTCATGGAATTGTTCGCTGACCTGGGCCAGCGATACCACCGAGCCGGGGCGCAGGCCCGACTCGAGCAGGTTGTCCTGGCGGGCCAGGACATTTCCGCTGATGCCGGCGCCGACGAACGCTTCATCGATGCGCAGCGAGAGGTTCTCCGGAGGGGGCGTTCCCTTGCGGTCCGGATCAGCAGCCCACAACACGGTGGCGATGTCGGCCACGGTGGCCAGGCCGTCCACCGTGACGGCCAGGTCCTTGGCGTCGGCCGGCTCGCGGCGGAGTGTCAGGCGGATCCTCATCCTTCGTCCACGCCCCTCATCTTCTCCAGCAGGTACAGGTCATCGGGTGTTACCAGGTGGGTGGTGACGGCGTGCTCCACCAGCCGGGCACGGCGGTTGGTGGCCAATTTGCCGCCGCCTCCGCGCAGCCCGACGACGCCCACCCGGTCCAGCTTGTCGCAGACGTTATCCAGTTTCCGGTTGAAGCGGGTCAGCGCCCAACCCAGCGTCTTGGCGGCCGCGGCCGAGGACGGAATGGTGCTGAAGCCGGTGCCTTCGCGCCGGAGGACCGGCTCGGCGAGCGCCACGATCAGGGCCTTCTGGGCATCCGTGAAGACCACCGGTCCGATCGTCGTGTCGCCGCCGCTGCTGTCCTCACGGGCTTCCTGCCGGAAGGACGGCGTCTTCAGGTGCACGGCGAACTCGTAGGTGGTTGGACCGGCCGTAAAAATAATGTTGGTGTGGCTGAACACCAGCGGGATCCGGGCGCCGGGGAAAGCCACGCCTGCATGCCACCGGAAGCGTCGGCCACGGTGGCGGAGAGCATGCTGCCGACGTTGCTGAGCCACCAGATGCCGTCGTACCGGGCAACCTGCAGGAACTGCCGGTGCAGGTACGGGTTGTCGTCCACTTCGAGGTCGCCTTCGCGGCCGATGTTGAAGATGTCCTCGTCGGATGGCTCGTACCATTCGCCACAGAAATCTATTGCTAGATCCCCCATGATCTGTGCCTCCTCAAGGCAGAAGTGTTGCGGTAACCGTCAGTGCTGGTGGTGCGGAGCGTCCGCCCCGCTGGTGCGTGCAGGCCGCTCATTGGCCGGCGCAGGCGATGGAGCCCTCCTCCATGGGTGAAAAGGCGCCGTCGGTGCGCACGATCATCACCTGGATGCAGGTCTGTCCGCCGGGATTGGGCCGGATCTTCACGGGTGGTTTCGCGACGGACGTGAATTCCGCACTGTTGCCGCCGATGGTGTACACCTTCCACTTGTAGGTGTCCCCGTCCTTGGGCTGCGGGTTGGTCCAGGTGAAGGTGGCTTCCCCGTCGGCCCCTATGGCGCCCTTGAGCCCTTCGACGTCGGGGACGGTGCCGTTGTCCAGGGCGTCCGCGGGAGGTTTGCTGACCTGTTGGGTTTCCACGGCCTTGGGGGTGCCGGTGGCCGAGTTCGCCACCACGACGCCCACCACCGCCGCAAGTGCCAGCAGGGTTCCGCCGGCGAGGGCGAGCCAGAGGTTGCGTTTGCCGTGGTCGGCCTCGGGCGCCTGCTGGGGCTCCGCGGTTTTTACCGCCCGCTGGACCGTAGCGTCCGCGGCGTACGCCGGATCTTCCCTGCTGCCTGCCGGGCCGGTGACGGGTGCGCCATAGTGTGGTGCCGCGGCGCTGCCCCGGAGCACGGTGGACTGTGCCCACTCTCCCGCCCCGGCGCCGTCGGCTGCCTCCGGTGCGGCCGGCCCGGCAGGAAAGTTGGGTACGGACGGGGCGGCCTGCCATTGGCCTGGCGCGGCGGGAGTGAAGTGCGACGGCGGGGCCGCACCTCCCCTGGGACTGGTTGCGTCCGTGCCGCCGGCCTGGCTGGGCCGGGTGCGCGCGGGGAACGTCGGTGCGCTGCCGGTCCGTTCGGGATCGATGGCGGCAATGCTGCGGACCCGGGTTTCCTCGGTTCCGTCGTCCGGGTGGCTTTCCTCCTGCTGCGGCTCTTCCAGCACTTCGAAGGGTGTGACGGAGAGGTTCAGTTCGGCCTGGATGCGCTGCAGTGCCAGGGCGAACGCGTGCGCGGAACTGTAGCGGGACTGTGCGGACTTGGCCATGGCGGTGGACAGGGCCAGTTCCAGTGACTCCGGCACGTCCGCCCGGCCCAGCCGTGGCAGGGCCATGTTGCTGATCCTGTTGATCAGTTCGCGTTGGGAGTTGTCCGCCCCGGGCATGACGAAGGGCGAGCGGCCGGCCAGCAGGGTGTACAAGGTGGCGCCGAGGGCCCATACGTCCACCATGACGCCGTCAACGCTTCCGTCCCGGAACTGCTCGGGCGGGGACCACGGGATGGACATCCCCGAGTCGTCGTCAGTGTCGCCTGCCAGGGTTCCGGAAATGCCGAAGTCGGTCAGGGCCGGGCGGTTGTAGTCCGTCACCAGGATGTTGGCCGGCTTGATGTCGCGGTGGGCGATGCCGGCACGGTGCGCGGTTTCGACGGCGGACGCCACCTGGATGCCGACGGCCAGGACCTCGTCCACGCTGAAGCGCTGCCGCCGGTAGCGCACATCCAGGCTGGGCCGGGAGCAGTACTCCATGGCCAGGTAGGAATGTCCGTCGTCGGTCACTTCCGCTTCGAAAATGGTGACGATGTAAGGGTGCGAGGACAGCTGGGCCATCAGGTTGGCTTCGGACTCGAAACGCCGGCGGGCGCCCTCGGTCTTCAAATCGGAGAGCAGTACCTTGACCGCCACCTTGCGGCGCGGCCTGTCCTGTTCGTACAGGTAGACGTCGGAGAACCCGCCCGAGCCGAGCAGGCTGATGTACGTGAACCCCTGGATCCGGGGCGGCGGCGCTACTGGCCGTTTGGAACTCAAGGAATCTCCTCAAAACGCAGTGAGATGTTCTCGCCCAGCTCCGCGATGTCGCCGTCGAGCAGGATGGCCATCTCGTTCTGGGCCAGGCGGCGCGGCGGCTGGCCCTCACGCACCAGGACGGTGCCGTTGGTGGCTTTCAGGTCGCAGAGCATGACGTGCCAGCCTTCGAGCCGGACCTCGACGTGGGACCGGGAAATGTCACCGCCCGGGCTCGCCACCTGCACCAGGCGCGGCATCACACCGCCCTGGACGCGGGATACCGACGGTTGCCGCCCGATGACCATCGACTGGTCGAGGTCCAGCACGTCGCCGGTGGACAGGCGCACCCGTCCCAGCCTGGGGCGGGCCACCTGGACGGCATCCGGCAGCAGGCTGCCCCCGCAGGCACTGCACAGGGCGCGGGTAGGCGGGTTGGCGTGACCGTGCGCGCAGACCCGGGCCAGCACCACTGGTCCATTGGCGGGGTCCTGGCCGGCGGCCGGAGCCGCCGGATGCGGAGCCATGCCGGGGAGGCTGCTCTTCATGACCGTCTCGCCGTCATGGTCGGGATCGAAGCCGGCGGCAGGGGCCTGGCTTGCGGTGAAGGCCTGCGCGGGACCAGGGTTCGCTGACGCTTCAGGGCCTGCCAGTGGAGTGAAGGTGGGCGGTGTACCCAGGGGTGGGCCGGACGGGGCCGACGACGGAGCGGTCGCCTCTCCGCGCGTGCGCCACGGTACGGAATCGATGAGGCCGCCGGCTGGCGGCGGGGCGGGAGCCTGCGCTTCCGGCCCGGGATCCGGGGTGGGGTTGGGGGCCTGCCTGGCGCCCCGGGCTGGGTCGCTGCCTGCGGAAGCGTCTGCCCCGGCGCCCGGCCCGGCGTGGGAACCGGTCTGCTGTCCGGCCGTGGATGCGTCGCCGCCCGCGCCCACGGCGGCGGGCTGTTCGGCCGCCGGCAGCGCGGGCTGCTGGCTGACAGCCACGAGGCCGGAGTCGGCGTCGGGGTCCTCACGGACTGCCGCGTCCTCGATATTCCGCATCACGGTGCGGTCCCACAGGTGGTCGTAGGAGGTGGTCATTTCCACCGCGGGAGCGGCGTCAGCCAGTCCGGTGTCACCGGCCGGCGGCGCCTCCTCCGCCGGCCCAACGTCGTCCCCCTGCCGGACGCGTCCGCCGGGTCAGTGGGGATGATGGCGCCGGGGGCAATCGTGGCATCGGGGTCGGCGGCTTCCCCCTCGGTTTCCGGGGCGTCTCCGGTGTCCTCGGGGAGCCCCTCCTGGTCTTCCTCAAGCACTGCCAGCACCGTCTCGGCGGATGCCCCGTGCTCGGGAACGAGGGTACCGGGGAGCTCGTCCAGCCCGGCAAAGTCGGTACCTGTTGAGCTGGCTTCTGCACCCGGGTCCCCGGCCGTCCCTGCGGAATCCAGCGCAACCACACTCTCGACGACAACGGGAGTTTCGACGACAACCGGGTTGCCGACCGCAACCAGGCTTTCGACGACAACCGGGTTGTCGGCGTCGTCCGGGCCCTGTGCCTCGCCAGGACTTTCTCCTGCAACCGCGTCTTCCGTGGCTGCAGCCGGGCTTTCCGTGGCTGCGGCCCCTTCCTGGGCGGCTGGGGCTGCAACGGCGGCGGGCCCGGACGGGACGCCGAACGTTAGCGCCTGCAGCAACACCACCCCCTCGCCGAGCGGCAGCTCGGGCTGGCCACCGCCGGCGTCAGCGATGTCCAGGCGGCACATCCCGGGGACGACAAACCGGCGTTCATTCCAGGTGGTGACGTCACGGCCGTCCAGGTCCACGGCTCCGCCGGGCTGCTCCACGCGAAGGTCGAGGTTACCGCGCAGGAAGACCCTCAGCGAGCCATTGAAGTCCAGGATGCCGAAGGAGGGTATCCGGGCCAGTGACCCGCCAGAGCTGCTGGTCACGGCAGCGAGGACCTCATGCGGTTCCGGGCGGGCCGCCAGGAGTTCCCAGAGGGCACCGGCGAGTTCGGCCGGTGACTCGGGACCCAGGAGGACGGCGGTGCCGGACCGGACGACACCAAGCCAGCTGCCCGGAATGTAGCTAGCGGCCGTCATTGCCGGCCTCCCCCTCGACGTCCCTGCCGGCCTCCGGCTGCTCAGGCAAGGGCTGCGTCGCCGCGCCGTTGGCCAGCGGACGCGGCAGCGTCTCCTCGTCCCGGTCCGCCGGGCTGTAGCGTGGCGCGGTGGTGCCGGCGCCGTCGTCGCTCGCCACGTTCCTGGCGTCCACCACGATGGCCGTGACGTTGTCCCTGCCGCCGCTGCGCAGGGCGGCCTGGATCAGGGCATCCACGGCGTCCTGCGGTTGGGCCACTGTGCTGAGGATGCGGAGGATGTCCTCGTCCGCGAGTTCACCGGTCAGCCCGTCCGAGCAGACCAGGACCCGGTCTCCTTCCTCGACCGGGAGGAGCCAGTAGTCAGCCTCCGTCTCGTCCCCCGTGCCCAGGGCCCGGGTAACCACGTGCCGGCGGGGATGCACGGTGGCTTCCTGGGCGGTGATCTCGCCCGCATCAACGAGTTCCTGGACCTCCGAGTGGTCCACGCTGATCTGCTCGAACCGGCCATGGCTGAGCCGGTAGGTGCGGGAGTCGCCGATGTTCAGCACCAGCCAGTAAGGCATGCCCATTTGTTCCACCACCACCGCGCCCGTGAGGGTGGTGCCGGCGCGTGCCCCGGCGGCTTCACGGATCGAGTTGTCCGCCCGCACCAGGTACTGCTGCAGGACCGCGGCCGTAATGCTCCGCTCACCGGTGGCGAGCTGCGGAATCCCGGCCAGGGCCCTTACGCACAGGCCGCTGGCGATCTCGCCGGCCTCGTGGCCGCCCATGCCGTCCGCCACCGCGAAGACGGGATCCGCCGCAATGTAGGAATCCTCGTTCAGCTCCCTGCGGAGTCCCCTGTCCGTCCCGTAGCCGTAGGTGAGGCTAAGGCCCGGCCCCGGCTGGATGGTGGAGGAAACACTGGCGGGGTGCTGGTTCATGCCTGTCCTAGGTAAAAGGTGCGGTCTCCAAAATGCACGCTGGAGCCGGGGGTAACAAACGTTGGGACGCCCGGCGCCAAGGGGGTGCGGAGGCCGTCAGGGGTGGTCACGGCGCTGCCGTTGGTGGACTGCCGGTCCGTAACCCAGATCCCCGCACCATCGGTGAGCAGATGCAGGTGGGTCTTCGAGATGGAGCGTCCGGGATCGTCCACGGCCAGCAGCTGGGCATGCTGTTCCCCGGGCTGGCCTACCGGGTTGCGGCCCACCAGGACGCTGCGGTCCAGCTGGAAGTCGCGGTCGTCGTCCAAGCGGATCCGCAGGACCGCCACGGGGGCGGGCCCGCCGGCATCCGAACGCACCTGGGTGCGTTCGACGTCGTCGTCAACGTGCGGCCCGGGCACCCGGTGACCTGCCGTGGACGCCTGGACCCCCGGGGCGAACCTTTGGCTGCCGGCGGCCGGCTGGGCGGCGTTCGGCGGGACGGGCTGAGGGTTCTGGGTCGTTGCGGGATACGGGGTGGCGGGGTACGGGGCGTCCTGCACGGATGGCGGCGCGAAGGAGGCAGGGCTGGTGTAGGGCATGGTCTGCGATGGAGCCGCAGCGGCCGGTGCAGGAGCCTGGTGTGCCGCCGCCTGGGGTGCAGCAGCCTGCGGTGCAGCAGCCACCTGCGGCGGGGCGAATTGCGGCAGCGGAGCCTGGGCGGCCGGCGGCTGGGCCGCCAGCGGCTGCGGGGCGGCCTGCGGCGTTGACTGCCGGGCTGCCGTGGCGTGGGCCGTCGCGGCCCCGGCCACCGGGGACAGGACCTGCTGGACGGGCGGAAGGTCCAGCGGCGCGAAGCTGTAGGGGCCTTGGATGCCCCCCGTGGTGATGGGGTCCCGGCCCGCCTTGACATCGAACATGAGGGTCTTGGCGGCGGTGTCGTTCCAGGCCCGCACGCCGCCGTTTTTGTCCCACTGGCTGGAAACCACCACCAGCACCGCCCACACGGCACCCAGCAGGAGCAGGGGGCCGAGGATGAACAGGGCGGCGTCAAACCACTTGAACACCACCACCAGGACGGCAGCCAACAGGGACAGCAGGACGCCCGCGCCAGTGATAACGCCCCGAAGGAAGACACCTCCGGCCCCGGGCGCGTAGCCGTCCTGGTCCGCGCTGCGGATGCCCATCAGCAGGTTGCCGGGAGTCTTGCCGGTACGGGCTTCGAGGCCCAGCACCACAAACAGGTAGGCAAGGGTCAGCCCGAGGCCGATGCCGCCGAACAGCACCAGGGACGAGGTGTCATAGACAATGAAGCCGCCGCTTCGTGTACGGGTGATCCCGGCGAAGCCGATGGCGAACGTCACCACCAGCACCGCCACGCCGGGCAGCCAGTCGATGACGGCAGCGCCCAACCGCTTGCCCGCCGCAGCCGGAACAAGCTCGAGGTTTACTGCCATTCCCGTTCCTCCCCCTGGAGCGGCCCCCACCCTGGTGGAACCGCCGGCACTGCCCGGATCGGTGCCCGCACGAGCGGTACCCGGATATGCGATGCCCGCCGGCTGTGCTGCCGGAGGCCTTTCTACTACCGGGATAGTACCGGGAATCCCCGGCGCGTGCGCGGCGTGCCCGTCCCGGGCGCCGGCCTGGTCATCGTGCGGGCCGGGGCCCTGGGCACGGTTGCGGCGCGCCGCCCGGTTGGGCAGCGGCGCACCGCAGGCCGCGCAAAAGGTGGCTCCCGCGCGAACCGTTTGCTGGCACCGCGGGCAACGGTCGACGTCCGAGGTCACTGCTGGCTTGGTCCTTGCTCGTTGGTTCCCGGCTGGTTGGTCTCCGGCTGGCTTGGTCCTTGCTCGTTGGTTCCCGGCCTGCCGGGGCCCTGCGGTTCGTTTGCAGTCGCCCCGGGGCTTTGTTGATCACCTGCCGGCGTGCCGGGAGTGTCTGTACCTCCGGTGCCAGGGCGGCGACGGCCGGCGGACAGGGCCGCCAGCGCAGGCAGCCCAGCCCGGAAGCGGCGAAGGGACAGCCCGCCGCCCGAGTTCATCGCGGTTCGGGCGTCGCTCAGCAGCGAACGGGGTGAGAAACGTGCCTGTTGCCGGCGCCAGAACCCCACGGTGGCAGTCATCTCCTTGAGCGAGCCGTCCACGATGGTCCAGTACTCCTTGACTTCCTCTTCCGTGGGCTGGCCGGCGCCGAAGATGGAGGCATCGGCCCGGCGGGCCAGGAGTGTTGTGGTTCCCTGGCTGGCAGGGAACGCCTCGGCCAGCACAGCGGCGCTTTCCCGGCGTGTCGACCGGGCGTCGACGGCGGCACCCATGTCCGTGGCCAGGCTCACCACTTCGCTCCAGCCTCCGCCGACGCGCTGGGCCGGATGGCCGTCGCGGAAGCGCTGTTTCCGGCGTCGTGTCTTCAGCAGGGCGATCAGCAACAACGGCAGCGCAAGGATCACCACGGGGATGGCGACGACGCCCAGGGCACCCAGCAGGGCGCCCCAGAACAACCACGGATTGTTCTTCTTCTGGTCGGCGTCCAGCGCGTCCGGCGACGAGTCCGGTGGCAGGTCCGCGGGCTCCTGCGGCGGGGGCGGCGGCTGCAGCACCTGCGGCTTGGGCTTTGACTTGCTTTCCGGGTCCGGCGGAATGGGGATGTTGTCCTTGGGCGGGGTGGGGTCGAAGCTGACCCAGCCGACGCGCTCGAACGCAACCTCCACCCAGGCGTGGACGTCCTTTCCGGTGATCTTCACTTCGCCGGCACCGTTTTCCGGGCTGGTGGGCTCCGGATAGAAGCCCATCACCACCCGGGACGGGATGCCCAGATGCCGGAGCATCAGGGACATGGCCACGGCGTACTGCTCGTCGTCGCCCAGCATCTGCTTGGCGGTGAGCAGGCTCCGGATCCGGGCCGAACCGTGGCCGGAAACGCTGGGCAGCTGTCCTTCGCTGACCAGGCCGTTGCTGAAGGCACCCGTCTTCTGGAAATGGGCCTCGATCTGGCGGACCCGGTCGATTGCCGTGGGGGCGTCCGCGGAGAGGTCGTTGGCCTGGGAGCCGACCACGGGCGGCACTTCCAGCGGATCCGGGAGGGAGACTTTCGCGAAGTCGTACTGGGTCAGCTGGCCGTGCTCAAGCTTGACGGGCTCCGACACCTGGACGCTGTACGAATCACCGCGGGTGAGGCCGTTGGTGGTGACGGCGGTGTCCGTCCCGGGGTTGAAGTAGAGGCCTGCGGCCGCAGCGGAACCGGACTGGTCAAAACTGATGCCGGTGGTCTTCCGCCCGCCGGGGACGAAGAAGCCCTGGTAGTCCTCAATGTTGATGTTGATCGAGTAATCCTTGGTGGGCACTGCCCCGGCCGAATCGGCAAGGGTGTTGATGGACTTGGCATCGCCCACCTTGCTGAAGTTGCCGGAGCCGTTGGGGTCCATGTTGTAGTTGGTCCCGTTGAAGGCGTCCAAGGCACCCAGCCGTACCCGGCCGTCCCGCGGCAGCCCCTTGACCACGAACAGGGTGTCGTCCTTCTTGTCCTTGACGTAGGTCCGGAAACTCGCCAGCGGCGTGACGTAGTCCTTGGGGTCGAACGGCGGGACCACCACGTTCCGGAGGACTTTCCGGTCCTCGCCGGCGTTGACCAGGGGCGCGGCCACGGCGGTGACGCCCACGCTGAGGGCAATCACGCCCGCTGCCATTCCCAGCCGTCGGATTTGGGCACGCCGGGCCGTGCCGCTGTCAGCCTGCGGGGTGTTGACGGCAACCCTTCGGGTGCTGTCCCGCCTCAGGATGTCACGGCGGAACGTGGCCCAGGCTATGCCGAGGACTGTCAGGCCAATGCCGCGCTCCAGGGTCAGGAACGCCGCGTTGGTGCTGAAGGCAATGCCGGCGACGAACAGGACCAGGACCGGCAGCAGTGGCAGGTAGGGGCTCCGCGCGCGCCACGTCAGGAGCGCGGCCACGAGTGCGGTGATAAGCGAGCTGAGGAAGGGCACGATGAGTACGCCGCCGGCAGTTCCCACCGGCACCCCGACGGTGAGCATGTCCTTCCAGGCGAACACGACGCCCAGGAGCAGGGTCCGCAGGGAATCCAGGGAGGGGACGAAACCGGCGATGGCCGAGTCCGGCACCGCCAGCCAAGTCCCGAAGACCAGGTACGCTGCCAGCGCCAGGGCCGTGGTGATCAGGAGGCCCAGGCGCAGGTGCGCGTTGGCGGCGCCAATGCCCAGGCCAAGGATGATGCCGCCGAATCCGGACAGCAGGTAGTAGGGATCGCCGCCAAAGCTCAAACCGAAGCCGAGCAGGCCCAGCCCCAAGAGGACAACCAGGGCGCCGGCGTCGAGCAGGAAGTGCCACGGCCGGCCGTGGGCGAAGGCGGACTCCGGGCTGGGGGCTTTGCGGCGTGTACGGGTTTGCGGGATCTGGCCCGGTGCGGTGCTCATGCGGCGGCCTTTCTCAGCACGATGGCAAGGTCGGCCAGGTCGCCGAGGGTCAGGACGGTCAGGTCTGCGATGTTGGCCCGGGTGGGCGCTGCGCCGGCTTCCACCCGGACGGCCAGGCTGCGGACTCCGGGCGGGACGGAGGCGGCTGCGGAACGGAGTTGGGTGGCGGTCACGTTGCTTCCCACCACGAAGAACACCACGGACGCGTTGGGGACGGTGTCCGCCAGGGTCCGGGCAAGGTCGACGGCGGTGCGGCGCATCGGGGCGCCGACGATCCGGGTCATGTCATCCAGCAGGTTGCGGCCGGTTTCGCAGCGCAGCGGGCCTTTCTGGGTGAGGACGTCCAGTTCCCGCTGTTCGCGGATGGCCTGCCGGCCGATGGACCCTGCCACCGAGATGGCCAGCTCGAATTCGTTCTCGGAGGCGTATTCCTCCGTGTTGATGGACAGCGAGATGGCCAGGTGGGCGCGGCGGGTTTCCTCGAACTGGCGCACCATCAGCTTGTTGGTCCGGGCGGTGGTCTTCCAGTGGATGTGCCTGCGGTCGTCCCCGGGCACGTAGTCGCGCAGGGCGTGGAAGGAGACGTCGGCGCTGGACAGGTCCGTGGTTGGCATGCCCTCTAGGTCGCGGATGAAGCCCGCCGCCGAGCCGGCCAGGGCTACGGTCCGCGGATGCACGAACAGGTCTTCCGGCTCGGTCCAGAGGACCTGCCGGCGCAGGAGGTGCAGCGGGTCGGCCCGGACGGAGCGGACCGGTCCCACCACGATGACGGCGCGCCGGGCGGTGGGGATGGTGAAGAGGTCCTCGTGGACCTGGCCCGGCTTCATCCGGGGCAGGTGGAATACGGCGGTGGTGCTGCCCACCGGAAGTTCCAGGGCCGCAGGCAGCAACGGCCGGGCGGAGGTATTGGAGACGGCGATGCTTCCGACGGCGCTGTCCCCCACCGCCACGCGGGTCCGGGCAAGGTCCAGGACCACGCCGTAGGAGGACCGGCCCAGGATGAAGGCGACCGCGATCACGAACATGGCGAAGGCGGCGATGGCGGCTGCCGTGGCTTCCTGCCAGCCGAACGCCTGGCCGGTGGTCCACAGCAGGACGGCAGCGGCGAGGACGGACCAGCCCAGGATGCTGACCACGGACAGCACCGGCCAAACGTACTTCAGCCAGGTGGTGCGGATGGTCCGCCAGGCCGGGGTCAGGGCAAGGAGGGCCGTGTTGCTGGCTTCAGACCACACCGCAGCGGGGTGCAGGCGGGTGGGGCGGCCGTTCCGGTGGAAAAGGAGCTGGATCCGCTCCCCGAGCCGGGTCAACGGGGTGCCGCTGGACGTGCCGTCGGACATGTGGGTGTGCCTTCGTTGTTGCGTTGGAAAGGAAAAGGGGCCGGCGTGCAGCCGTTGGTTGCGCGCCGGACCGGTCAGGCGTTGGTGCGCTGCTGCGGGGCGGCGACGTCGGCCAGGATCCTGGCCAGGACGGCCTCGGCGGTGGCGCCGGAGAATTCGGCCTCGGGGTCCATCACGAACCGGTGCGTCCACACCACGGGCGCCAGTTCCTTGATGTCATCCGGCAGGACGAAGTTCCGTCCCTGCGAGGCAGCCCAGACCTTGGCGGCCCGGACCATGGCCAGGGCACCGCGAACGGACACGCCCAGCCGGGTCTCGGGAGCGCTGCGGGTCTCCTCGCACAGCCGCGAAATGTACTCCAGCACCGCGGTATCCACGTGCGCGGTGGCGGCGAGGTCTGCCATGTCCGCGACAGCCTGGGTGGTGATGACGGCGGACAGTTCCTTGGAGCGGTCCTTCAGGTTGTTGCCGCCCAGCAGACGGACCGTGGAGGCGTGGTCCGGGTACCCGATGGAGGTCTTGATCAGGAACCGGTCCAGCTGGGCTTCGGGCAGGCGGTAGGTACCGGCCTGTTCGATCGGGTTCTGGGTTGCCATGACCATGAACGGCCGGCCGGCGGAGTAGGTGACGCCGTCCACGGTGACCCGGGACTCTTCCATGACTTCCAGGAGCGCCGACTGGGTCTTGGGCGAGGCGCGGTTGATTTCGTCAGCGAGCACGATGTTGTTGAAGATCGGGCCCTTGTGGAACTCGAACTTCTGCGTCTTCTGGTCATAAATGGTCACGCCGGTGACGTCGGACGGAAGCAGGTCAGGGGTGAACTGGATGCGGTTGTTGGACCCCTGCACGGTGGCCGCGAGGGCCCGGGCCAGTGAGGTTTTGCCCGTGCCGGGCGCGTCCTCGAACAGGACGTGGCCCTCCGCCAGCATCGCCGTGAAGGTCAGCCGGATGACGTGCTCCTTGCCCAGCACCGCCTGCCCCACGTTGGCAACCAGCTTTTCGAACGTCCCGGCAAACCACTCGGCCTGCTCCATGGTCATGGTCATGAATTGTGCTTCCTTTTGATGGGTCGAAAGTTGTCGTGCGGGCCCGGGAGTCCCAGGCCCACACGATGGATGCGGTTCCTAGCGGTTAGGCATACCTGCCGGTGGGTTGCAGCCCACGTTGGACGTGTCACAGCGGAGCCAGTTGCCGTTGGCCATCCCGGAGTTCAGGTGGTACCAGATGCCGCTGGGGTTGTTCGAGGTCTTGTACCAGACCTGGTAGCGGTCGGCCGTTGACGGGGCACCGGCGTCGAGCCATTTGCCCGCGCCCGTGCACTGGGACGGGTTGCCAGCAACGTAGCTGTCCGTCCCTTGGCGAGGCTCCGTGCAGCTGCGCACCGGGCTGGCCGTGACGTTCCAGTCCGTGGGCGGCGGCGGGGTTGGGTCTTTGCCGCTCGTCGCGTTGGCCGAATCTGCGGGACCGCACACGACGGTACAGGCCCGCACCTTGAGGTTCTTCGTGGAGCTCCAGGCACCCGTATCACGGTCATACCGGGTGGCCATGCCGACGCTCGTCCAGCCCCCTCCTTCATAGCTGACCTCATAGCGGTCGATAGCACGACCATTGTTGGCCGGAGTAGTCCAGGTCCAGTGGACCTGCTGCGTGTTGGAACTTTGTCCGCTCAGCACCGGCGCATTCGGCGGCCCATACGGGTTGCCCGTGCCGACGGCCTTCGCGTCGCTGGACATAGTGTTCTTCGTGGACGTCGCCACGATGGTCACCGTGATGTCCCGGCCGTTGGTCATGCCGCCGATGGTGCCGCCGCCTGCGGCGATCGGGCCGCTCTTGCCGTCGGCGTTGTACGAGTAGGTGATCTCGCTGGCGGTGGAGCCGTTCCGCTGGGCCTCGCTCAGCGGCGTGAAGGTCACCTTGAGCTGCCCGCTGGTGCCGGTCTCCGCGACGGAGCCGCTGCTCACCGGGCTCGGCTTGCCGGCCGCCCGGATAGCCGCGGACTGCGGACTGGTACCGCCGGTCCCTGCCTTGTTGGTTGCCGAGACCGTGAAGGTGTAGTTCGTTTCGGAGTTGTCAACGGTGACGTTCTGCGAGGTGCCCGAAACCTGCTGGCTGGCCACGGGAGCCCCGCCGCGCAGCGTGGTCAGGGTGTAGGACGAGACAGGGTCGCCGTTGTTGTTGGGTGCGGACCAGACCACCCGCAGCTGGCTCTGCGAGCCCAACGGGGTAGCCTGGGACACATTCGGCGCGGTGGGCGTCGCGGGAACACCCGCGGGCACCTCGGCGGCCGAGTACGGGCTCCATTCGGACGGTTCCTTGGCGTCGTTGCGTGCCAGGACCCGGACCTTGTAGGAAACGCCGTTCTGCAGCCCCTTCCAGACGTAGCTGACCGATGTCAGGTTCTGGATTTGGGCGTTCTGCCCGGCCGGAGCCGGCGAGATTTCCAGGTCGTAAGACTTCACCGGTGACCCCTTGCTGGCCGGCTGCGTCCAGTTGACGGTCAGCTGTTTGTCGCCGAAGGCCAGCGAAGGCGCCATGGGAGTATCGGGCTTCACGTCCGGCCGGACGTCGGCCGAGGCCGGCGAGCGGTCGGACTCACCGAACTCATTCGTGGCCGTCACCTGGAAGTGGTAGGTGGTGTTGTTGGTCAGGCCATTAAGGGTGCAGGTGTTGGCCGGGCAATCCTGGCGGAACCCGCCCTCGCCATACACCGTGTACTTGGTGATGGGTGAGCCCCTGTCCGCCGGGGCGGTCCAGTTCAGCAGCGCCGTGCGGTCACCCACGCTCTGTGCCTGCGCCGTGGTGGGGGCCGCGGGCTTGTCCTTGACGGTCAAGCGGATGCGCGCCGTGGCATGCCGGGACGCGTCACCGGTCTTGTCCTCCACGGTGTAGGCCACCACCATGGTCCCGGTAAAACCGGGGGCCGGAGTGACGGTCACCGAGTCGCCGTTGACGCCTACGTTGCCGCTGCCCGTTTCGGTGTTGGCAGCAATGATCTTCAGCGGGGTCTCCGGGAACGGGTTGGCGTCGTTGGCGAGCACGTTGATGGTGACGGGCTTGCCTGCGGCGGCGTTTGCCTCGACATCGTCGTTGGCCACCGGCTTGGGCCGGTTGGAGGCGGTCACCGAAAGCTGGTACGTGGCCGTTGCCTCAAGCCCGCGCGGATCCCTGGCCTTGACCTGGACGGCGGCCCTGGTCCCGGTGGCGGTGGAGTCCGCCGCCGAAGCCTTCAGGGTCTTGCCGTCGATGCTTACGTTGAAGCCGCCGGGCGCTCCGCCCACCAGTTCATACTTCATCTTTTCGAGGTCGCCCTGGTCCGGATCGGAAGTCAGCTTGCCCAGGTCCGTGCTGGCAGTGTCGCCCTTGGGAACGTCCACGTCCGAGCCAAGCAGCTCGGGCGGGTTGTTCTTGTTGGGGTCCGGAAGCACCTTGGTGCGGATGCTGAGGGTGGACTTCAGGCCGGCGGGATCGTCCGGTCCGGTTCCGTCCGTCACCTCGAACGTCAGGGACCCGGGGCCCACGTAGTCTGTTCCCGCGGTGTATTTCAGGCCGGTGCCGTCGCCAATGACGGGGTTGCCGCCGTCGGCGCCGATGAGCTTGATCCGGTCCGCCTGGGTAAGCCGGGGCGACCTGCCCTCGCGGACCTTCACCCATTCGTTGAGGTTTACGTCGACGGACTGGCCCGCTACCACCTCGATGACGTCGTCCTTGGCCAGGGTGGGAACCTGCTGGCCGAGGCCCGGTACCCAGATGACCGCGGTGGACTGCAGTCCGTCCACGTCTTCCACGGTGTACGGGATGAGCTGGGGATCCTTGGTCAGGTCTACCAGGACATTGCCGTTGCCGCCGGGCCTGGCGGTGGTGGCCTCCGTGCTGATCTTGAGGTTCTCGCCCACGCCGTCCGGGTCCTCGTCATTCTTCAGGACCGGGACGTCGACGGCGGTCTTGCCCATTGCCTGGGCTGAGGTCACCCTGTCGTCACGGGCGATCGGCGCCTTCAGGGGCACGTTGTTGTCGACCACCAGGCGGATGGTGGCCTGGGCGGTGGCGTCCCGGTCATCGGCGATGGTGTAGCGCACGTTGACGGTTCCTGCCTCGTTCGGGGCCAGGAGGATGATGCGGCCGCTGTTCCTGCTGACTGTCGCCTGGAGTGCGGGATCGGCTTCGATGCCGTCGGTGAGGATGCGGATGCGGTCGCCGTCGGGGTCGGTGTCGTTCGCGGTGGCGTCGACGGCGATCTGGCGGCCGGGACGGACCCGGACTTCGTCGTCCACGGGCGTGGGTTTCTGGTTCACCTCTCCGCGCGGGGCGATGCCCACCGTTACGGTTCCTGTGTTCACGGCACCCTGGCGGTCAACCACCTTGTAGCGGAACGTGTCCGTACCGGCGCCGTCGCCGGCCGCCGTGAAGTCGATGAAGTTGCTGCCTACCGTCGCGGTGCCCATGGCGGGGGTGCTGTCGATGCCCGTGAGCTGGACGGAGTCGCCGTCGGGGTCGATGCCGTCGAGGGGAACCGGGATCCGGACCGTCCCGGCAGCCACCACCCGGGCGGTAAGGTTCCGCGGCTGGGGCCGGGAGTTCTCCGCACCTTCCAGGGGAAGGATGTGGATGGTCACCGCGGCGGCACTCTTCTGGCCCTGCGGATCGACGGCGTTGTAGATGGCGCGCACCGTCTTGGGCTGGCTGCCGGCGATAAAGCGGACGGTGTTCTCGGAGACGAAGCTCTTGCCGTCAGCCGGGTCCACGGCCTGCGGCAGGATGGGGTCCACGGTCAGTTCCTGCCCCTGCGGGTGGGTGTCGTTGTCAAGGACGGGAATGGTGACGACGTCGTTGACCCGGACGTTCACCTCGTCCGGTTTGGGCTGGGGTGCTTCGAGCACGGCCGGCGCCGGCACGGGCACGACCGAGACACTGCCCGTGGCGGATTTCTTGCCGTTGGACATGGTGTATTCGAACAGCAGGGGGTCCTTGGTGCCCAGGATGTCGGTGATCCGCAGGACGCTGTGGTTGATCACGCTGACCGATACCGGGGCGTTGTCCGGGATTTTGACGGACTGCAGCACCAGGACGCCGCCGGAGGGGTCGGAGTCATTGGCCAGGGGGTCCAGCAGGACACTGCCGCCGGTGGGCATCAGTGCCACGTCGTGGACCGCGACGGGATCGCCGCCGTCGTTGCCGGATTCGACGTCGACACGGATCAGCCCCTGGCTGCTCTGCGGCCCGTTGCTGGCAATGTACGTCAGGTACACCGGCCCGGGGGTGCTGCTGCGGAACGTGAAGGTGCCCCCGTCCGTGACGGGCCCGAGTTCGGCCGGTCCGTTGGCTTCCACCTGGGCCAGCCGGAGGGCACCGCCGTTCGGGTCGACGTCGTTCTTCAACGGCGAGATGACCAGGTCCTGGCCCACGACGGCGGTGACATGGTCCGCGTTGACCACCGGCGCCAGGGCGCCGGGGGGCTGGACGTTGACCACCACCTTGCCGGTGACCGTGGCGCGGCCGTCCCAGATGGTGACCTGGACGTTCTTCTTGCCGGCGGTCGCACCGGAATCCTGGAAGGTGAGCAGGCCGTCGCGCCGGACCTTGACCTGGTCCTGGTCGTTGTCGGCCTTCGCGTCGAGGAGGACCAGATCATCGCCGTCGGGGTCGATCCAGTCCGTCAGGATGTTCTGGCTGACCGTCTTGCCCTGCTCCACCAGCATGGTGGTGTCCTCGCCGCGCTTGAACTTGGGCGGCTTGTTTTCGTCAGGCCCCACGACGCTGAGCGTGACCTGCCCGGTGGCGGAGAGCCCGCGGCCGTCGGAGGCGCTGTAGTTAAAGGTCTCAGTGCCTGGTTTGGCATCCGCCGGAACGGTGATCTGGAAGGCAGTGCCGCCGTAGATGCTTTCGAGGGTGCCCGATTTGGGTGCGGCTTCCGGCGCCACGGCAGCGGTCAGGACGTCGCCGTCGGGGTCCGAGTCGTTGTCCAGGACGCTGAGGATCGTAGTGCGGCCAGGCCGGACGCCGATGGCGTCGGGCTTGGTTTCCGGTGGCCGGTTGGGTTTGGTGCGGTCAGGCAGGACGTTGATGGTGTTGTTGTCCGCCGATTCCTGGTCCTGGTCATCGGACTGGTTCTTGGGCGGGACGACGTCGTCCCAGTTGTTGACCAGCTGCATGTTCTGGTTCACCAGCCACACATTGCCCGAATTCACATCATTCAGGACCACCAGGTCCCGGTTCACCCGGAACACATACGACGGCGACGCACTCGCCTTCGGCACCGCAACATTCTTGTCATCCGCATCATTGGTGCAGTCCCGGATGTACTTGTTCGCACCCGACCACGCCGCATGCACACACCCACCCAACTGCACCGGAGCCGCAGGCACGCCCTCACCATCGAACGAGACCGTCTTCGCCGCCGCCCCGTCCAGGGGCTGCTTCAACAACGCCTTCCGCGTCGCAACGGCAACAAAATCACTGCCCGGCCCCGCCTGCTGCAACTTCGCATCCCGCGCATTCTCCAGCACCAGCCGCTTACCGCCGGGCAAAAACAGGTTGCCCGCCGCGGCATCCAACACCACCGGCTTGTCCCCCACCACCGTCATCTGCAGATCCCCGGAACCCTTCAACCCCTCCCAGGTACTGGACTCCGAGGACGTCACCGCACCATTGGCATCCACCCCCGTCACGGACACCACCCCGGACTTCGGATCCGCCGAATAAATCCGGTCATCAGACCCCACCGCGGAAACAATCCCCTCAGAACCCACCATGACAGGCTCCGACGCTTCCTCATCAAAACCATTCACCGTCGACGGAGACACCGCCCACACCTTGCCCGACGCCGGATCCGTCACCGAAATCGTCTGCGCCCCAAAACTCACCGCAGCAGAACCCGGCAACCGCTTATCCCCACCCAGGCGCATATTCGCCGGCGACACCTGGTTCAACGTCGAACCAGTCGCATCATCAACAAACACCTCACCCGCATGCTGCAACACATCAAACGTCGTCGACGCCGGCGTCACCGCACCATCAAGCACCCGCGAAGGATAATTCAACCGCCCAACAGCATTCTTGGACTTCGACACCACCCACACGCCACCATCATTCAACTCAACCTCAGTGGTCTTAAACCCCGGATACAACACCGCACCCGTCACCACCACAGCCACCACCACACCAAACGCAGCCCCGGCGGCGGCCTTCTTGTGTCGCTTCTTCAGCCCAAGCTTCCCCAGCAGAGTTGTCACAGCGTTACTTTTCCCTCAGATTGTGTTGCCAGATACGGTCCTGTTCGCGGGACAGGCAGTAGGCTTTCTTTCCCCGGGCCAAGCCTACCGAAGCCCCGCAAGACCCCGCGATGGGGACCTCTATCCCGTGTACCGCTCATTCCGGGGCACTTGCCCGGCGCCGCGGCGGCTATGGCGTTGCCCCTGTCGGGAAGGTGCACAGCGGTACACCGCTTTGCGCGGGAGAGCCCAGGGTGGTGTGCAGCGACTGGATCCAGCGGGTGGCATTGGGCGAGCCGCGCATGATGTAGTACCACTGTCCGTCTCCGCTGTATGTGGTGCCGTGCGGCTTCCAGCACATGACATCGAACGTGTCCAGGTGCGACATCCAGGGCCGGTCGTAGCCGCCTTGGCCATCGCAGGTATTCCTCGACGGGTCATATGACGTGGCGCCGGGCAGGTCGGTGCAGCTGCGGTCCATGCCGGGACCAAGCCGCGTGGTCCAACGGGTTTTCGCGGCACCCGACTGCGCGGAGGCAGACGCGACCGGGCCACCGGTGCCGCGCGAATTGACCGTTTGTACGTCGATCGAATGCCGCTCGTTGAATCCGGCGGTGTTGATGGTGCGGTTGCCGGAGGCAGCCACCCGTTCCCAGCCCCCGCCGTCGATCCTGATCTGGGTGTAGGCGATGTCGTGGCTGCCCGCCGCCGGGGATGCCCAGCTCAAGGTGAGGTTCTTCTGGTTCTCCCCGCCGTCCTGCCCGGCGGCCGACGGCGTGCCAGGAGAACCGTACGGGTTGGCGGTGGCCGGCGTGCTGGCGTCGGAACTGGGGGCCACCGAAGAGTTGGCGATGACGGTGATGGCCGTGGAACTGCCGTTGGCGAATCCTCCGACGGTTTGCCCTGGCCTGATCGGACCGGACTGTCCCGTGCTGGCCCGGTAGGTGTAGCTGACTTCGGCGTACGTTGAGCCGTTGCGTTCGGCGGCGGTAAGTTCGCGGAAGTCGATGGTGACGGAGCGCCCGGCTCCGCCGGTGTTGGCTTCCGTGGCGCTCACGCCGGAGACTTGCGCGAGCTTGCCGGTGGCGCGGCGCGGGGCGGACGCCGCACTGACCGCGCCCTTCCCGGCCTTGTTCTCGGCCTGCACAGTGAAGGTGTAGGCCGCTTCGGAGTTGTTGGCGGTGAAGTTGGCTGTCCGGACGGTGCCGGCCACCATCTGGGTTTGGGCTGCCCCGCCGCCGCCGCTCATGGTGACGTAGTAGTTCCTGATGGCGTCACCGTTGGTGTTTGGCTCGTTCCAGTCCACCTTGAGCTGGTTGGAGGTTCCCACGGAAGATGCCACGGACGACGTCGGAGCGGCGGGTGCGGCGGGGACACTGGCAGGATTGTCCTCGGCGGAGTACGGGCTCCAGTCTGAGGGGCCCAGTTCGTTGACTGCCTGGGCGCGCACCTTGTACCGGACGCCGTTGGTCAGCCCGGGCCAGGTGTAGTTCAGCCCGGTCACGCCGTTCTTGACCGCCGCCCCATTCGCGGGCGGCGGTGAGATCTCAAGGTTGTAGTTCTTGACGGCCGAACCCTCGGTTTTGGCTGCCGGCCACGTGATTTCCATGGTCTTGTCGCCGGCCTTGACGGCAGGCGCGTCCGGCGGCGACGGCTTTTCGTCCGGCCGGATCTCATTGGAGGCCGGCGACGGGTCGGATTCCCTGACCTCGTTCGTGGCGGTGACGGTGAAGACGTACTTGACGTCGTTGGTCAGGCCGGTCAGCGTGCAGGTGGGGGTGGCACACTCCTGGCTGAAGCCGCTGGTGGAGTGCACGGTGTATTTGGTGATGGCCGCGCCGTTATCCGACGGCGGTGTCCACTTGAGCACGGCCGTCCGGCTCCGGACATCCGTGGCCGTGGGCGCGGAGGGCGCGTCGGGCCGGTCACGGACGGTGATCCGGACCCGTCCGTCGGTCTGCCGGGATACGTCTCCGGTCTTGTCCATGATGGTGTAGCGCACCACCATCACGCCTTTGAACCCGCTGGCCGGTGTGACGGTGATCGAGTCCCCCGCCACGGCGGGCTGCCCTGCGGCCGATCCGGTCTCCACGGTGGCGGAGGTGATCCTGAGGGGCGTCTCCGGGAAGGGGTTGTAGTCGTTGGCGAGGACGTTGACGGTCTCGGACGTGCCGGCGTTCGCTTTGTCCACCACGTCCTCGTTGGCTGTGGGAAGCGGTCGGTTGGAGGCCACCACGGTGGCGGTGATGGTGGCGCGGACCGGATCTGAGCGGCCGTCGGTGACTTTGAGCGGGATGCTGCCTTTCCAGCCGGCGGCCCGGGCTGAATCGGGGGTGACCTTAAGGGTTGCCTTGTCCACTGTTGCGTTGAAGCCCTCCGGGAGCGCGCCGTCGAGAGCGAAGGCGAGCTTGTCCTGGTCGCCGGCGTCAACGTCCTTGGCCAGGTTGCTCAGGTCCAGGGTGGCCGACTCGCCGGCGGGAACGTCGAGGGTGGCTCCGCTGAAGGTGGGCGGATGGTTGGCGTTGGGGTCCGGGATGACTTTGGTGATGATGCTCAGCGTTGACTTGAGGCCGGCGGGGTCGTCCGGCCCTGTGCCGTCCGTCACCTCGAAGGTGATGGAGCCTGGACCCACGTAGTCCTTGAGGGCGGCATAGCGCAGGGCATTGCCGTTTCCGGCCACCACGTTGTCCGGTTCCCCGCCCAGGATGCGGACCTTGTCCACCTGGGTGATCCGGGGCGTGCGGCCTTCCCGCACCCGGACGTAGTCCGCCAGGTTGAGGGTAATGTCCTTCCCGGACATGACTTCCACGGTCTCGGTCTTGGCCAGCGTGGGGTGTTGCTCCCCCTGCCCGGGCACCCAGATGACCGCCGTCGCGCTTTGGCCGTCAACATCGGTGACAGTGTAGGGAACCAGTTGGTCGGCCGGCCCAAGCGTGACGCGCACGGTGCCGTCGCCGGTGACGCGGGCGTTGGGGTTCCCGTCCGGCAGGCCGATCTTCAGTTCGGAGGCCACGCCGTCGGGGTCTGAGTCGTTCTTGAGGACCGGCACGTCCACGGCGGACTTGCCCAGCGTCTCTGCGGGGGTGACCACATCGTCTTTGGCAACCGGGGCCTTCAGTGCGGCATCAGGGCTGGCCTTAACCCGGATCACTGCACCGGACTGGGCTTTCTTGTCGTCCTGGATCTTGTAGCTGACGCTGTCATTGCCGGCAGCGTTCGGGGCCGTGAGCAGCACCTTGCCGCCTTCGGCTGCCTCCACGGCGAGGTCCGGGCGGGCCTCGAAGCCGTTGGACACCAGGGTGATCGGGTCACCGTCCGGATCTGAATCGTTGGCGAGGGCTTCAACGGCGATCTTGCGTCCGGGCCGGACTTCAATGGCGTCGTCGACTGCGATGGGCTTCTGGTTGGTGGCTTCCGCGGGTGCGATGCCGACGATCACAGTTCCGGTGTTCTCGGCCCCGATCCGGTCGCGGACCCGGTAGGTGAAGGTGTCAGTGCCGGCTGCATTGCCCGCTGCGGTGAATTCGAGGTAGCCGTCCTTGACCACGGCCGTGCCCATGGCGGGAGCCTTGTCCACCCCGGTCAGCTGGACTGAGTCGCCGTCGCTGTCCACGCCATCGAGGGGTACCGGGATGCGGACGGTCATGCCCGCCACCACCCGGGCGGTGAGGTTTCTTGGTTCTGGCCGGGTATTGAGTTGGTCGTCGCGGGCCCGGATCCGGATCGTGACCTGCTGGGAGTCGGACTGGCCTGATTCGTTGGTGACCTTGTAGATCGCGTAGACGGTTTTGGGTACGTCGCCGGCGATGAACCGCACAGTTCCGCCTGCCGTGAAGATGCGCCCGTCCGCCGGGTCCGGCTGCTGGGCCAGCTGCGGGTCAAGGGTGAGGGCGCCGCCGTTGGGGTCGGTGTCGTTGGCCAGCACGGGGATGGTGACGACGTCGCCGGCACGAACGGTGGCCTCATCCGGCTTGGCCTGGGGGGCCTGGAGTTTCGCCGGTGCGGGGACCACCAGCACGGCGATCTCGCCGGTGGCCGAGGCTTTGCCGTTGGAGATGGTGTATTTGACGGTGAGCTGGCCCTGGGCGCGGATGTCGGTGATCCGGACAACGGAATGGTCCAGCACGGAGACGCTGATGGGCAGGCCGTCCGCGGCCGTCACGGACTGGACCACCAGCACGCCGCCGGAGGGGTCGGAGTCATTGCCGAGCACGTCCACCAGCACGTTGCCGCCACTGGGCAGCAGTGCGGTGTCGCGCACGGCGACGGGGGCGCCGTCGCCGTTCCCGGGCACGACGTCGACACGCACCAGTTGCTGGGCGCTGGCCGGTCCGTTGGTGGCCAGGTAGGTGACGTAGTGCGCGCCCTCGGCGGTGGAATTGAACGTGAAGGTTTGCTGGTCGGCGCCCATGGTGGCGGTGGAATTACCGTCCGGGCTGGCCTGGGCCAGGCGCAGCGCCCCGCCTTGCGGGTCTGAGTCGTTCTTCAGCGGCGCGATCACCGTATCCACCCCTGCGACGGCGACCACGTGGTCCGCGTTGGCGATCGGCGGCAGCGCCCCGGGCGCGCGGACGTCGACGGTGACCTTTCCCTCGGTGGTGGCCCGGCCATCCGAGACGGTGACGGTGACAGTTTTGCGTCCCGGTTCAGCACCGGAATCCTGAAAGCTGAGCAGGCCGTCAGGCCGGACCCGGACTTGGTCGCGGGGGTCGCTGCCGCTGGCACCGACCACGAAGAGGTCGTCGCCGTCGGGGTCGATCCAATCGGTGAGGATGTTTTGGCTGACGACCTTGCCTGCCTGCACCACCAGGGTGGTGTTGCGGTTGGGCTTTTGCCGCGGTGCCGAGTTCTCCCCCGGCGGGACGACGTTCAACGTGACATCGGCGGAACCGGAAAGGCCGCGGCCGTCGTCCACCGTGTATTTGAACGCCTCAGAGCCCGTTTTGTCGGCGCCGACGCTGACCTGGAACCCGGTGGCGCCGTAGATCGGCGCGAGCAGGCCTGACTTCAGGGGGTCGGGCGTGCGAACGGTGAGGACGTCGCCGTCGGGGTCCGAGTCGTTGTCCAGCACGGGAAGGACGGTGGTCTTGCCGGCGCGCACGCCAAAGGTGTCCGGTTTGGCCACGGGGGCGTTGTTGGGTTTGGTGCGGTCCGGCAGGACGGTCTGCTGCACCTCATCGGCCGAGTCCTTGTCGGCGTCGTCCGAGGTCTGTTGCGGCGGGATGACGTCGTCCCAGTTGTTGACCAGCTGCATGTTCTGGTTCACCAGCCACACATTGCCCGAATTCACATCATTCAGGACCACCAGGTCCCGGTTCACCCGGAACACATACGACGGCGACGCACTCGCCTTCGGCACCGCAACATTCTTGTCATCCGCATCATTGGTGCAGTCCCGGATGTACTTGTTCGCACCCGACCACGCCGCATGCACACACCCACCCAACTGCACCGGAGCCGCAGGCACGCCCTCACCATCGAACGAGACCGTCTTCGCCGCCGCCCCGTCCAGGGGCTGCTTCAACAACGCCTTCCGCGTCGCAACGGCAACAAAATCACTGCCCGGCCCCGCCTGCTGCAACTTCGCATCCCGCGCATTCTCCAGCACCAGCCGCTTACCGCCGGGCAAAAACAGGTTGCCCGCCGCGGCATCCAACACCACCGGCTTGTCCCCCACCACCGTCATCTGCAGATCCCCGGAACCCTTCAACCCCTCCCAGGTACTGGACTCCGAGGACGTCACCGCACCATTGGCATCCACCCCCGTCACGGACACCACCCCGGACTTCGGATCCGCCGAATAAATCCGGTCATCAGACCCCACCGCGGAAACAATCCCCTCAGAACCCACCATGACAGGCTCCGACGCTTCCTCATCAAAACCATTCACCGTCGACGGAGACACCGCCCACACCTTGCCCGACGCCGGATCCGTCACCGAAATCGTCTGCGCCCCAAAACTCACCGCAGCAGAACCCTGCAACCGCTTATCCCCACCCAGGCGCATATTCGCCGGCGACACCTGGTTCAACGTCGAACCAGTCGCATCATCAACAAACACCTCACCCGCATGCTGCAACACATCAAACGTCGTCGACGCCGGCGTCACCGCACCATCAAGCACCCGCGAAGGATAATTCAACCGCCCAACAGCATTCTTGGACTTCGACACCACCCACACGCCACCATCATTCAACTCAACCTCAGTGGTCTTAAACCCCGGATACAACACCGCACCCGTCACCACCACAGCCACCACCACACCAAACGCAGCCCCGGCGGACCACCGCGAGCGCAGCAGCCGGCGTGTCGAGGGCATGGCAAAACCAGGGTTTTCAGCGCGCGTTTGGTCGCGTCGGTTCATGCAGTCTTATCCCCCGATAGCTCTCTGCCCCTGCCGGCAGCCGGTGGCACTGGACCCCGGGCACCACAACCATACCGCCATCCGCCAACAAGTGGACAAATTGTTTTCGGGCCGCCCTCGGCACCCGTGGCCGGATGGTGCCCTTAGTCCAGGACCAGGCCCTGGCCGCGCCCGCGGGTGAGGCGGACCGGTTTAATTTCGCCGAAACCGCGGACATTTTCCGGATCCTGGGGAATCATGACGAACCGCTCGTCGTGCTCCAGTGCGGAGGCGGTCATCGAGTCCACCAGCACGGTTCCCGGGTCTGCGAGCGTGGTGAGGCGGGCCGCCAGGTTGACGGTGGGGCCGTAGATGTCACCGAGGCGGGACAGGATCCTTCCCCACACCATGGCCACCCGGGCTTCCGGGAGGATTTCGTCTGCGGTGAAGGCTTCGGCGAGCGCCAGGGAGATCTCGGCACCGGCTGCGGGTGTTTCGGCAATGTACAGGACTTCGTCGCCCACGGTCTTGACCAGCCGGCCGCCGCCCACCGAGATGATTTCAGCGCATTTGTTTTCGAACCGCTGAACCAGGCGGGCCAGGGTTTTTTCGTTCATCCGCCGGGACAGGCTGGTGTAGGACACCAGGTCGGCGAAGCCAACCGCGCGTGCCAACGGCAGCGGCGCATCGTCCTCGTCGCCTTCCCGGCCTTCCTCGCTGGCCTGGAGGCCGGCCTCGGCGCGGACCGCGAGCCGCTGGACGCCTGCGTTGAGCTGGCGGCGCCAGGAGTACACCAGCACTTCCTCAAGCGCATCCACGAGGGCGGGAAGTTCGTTGACCAGGCGCTTGCGGGCCACGGCGTCCGTGACGCCCTGCTCGTGGACCATGTCCTCCACCAGGGCCTCGATCTGCCACACGACCATGCGATCCGTCATTTGGCCGATTGCCCGGGTGACTGAAATCGCCGCTTCCTCGGTGAGTTTGCCGGCGCGGACCAGGTCCACCACGGTGGACAGAGCCGCCTGGTCGCGTTCGGTGAAGGCAACGTCTTCGTCGCCAAAGTTCGGGAAGCCAAGGGCGCGCCAAAGTTTGCGGGCGGAGAGGAGGGAAAGACCGGCGCCGGCGGCCACTTCACGACGACGGAGCTTGCGCTCCCCGCCAAGGAGCCGTGCTTCCAGGGCCTTCATGGCGAGGCGCTCGGCGGACATGGCACCGGTGGGCGGGTGCCTGTCTGCGCCGGTGTCGGGCGCGGAGGTGCCGGGTGCGGAGGTGCCGGGCGCGGCCGCGTCGACGGCGGCAGCGGTGTCGGCGGCGGTGTCGATGGCGCCGATGCCGGGATCGATGCTGTTGACGCGTTCCTGCTGGTCCTCATCGGTCATCCCGTCCACCTTCTCTCATGTCCTCCGGAAAAGCACCGGCGGGATAAAACGTCGCATCCGGCAGGGCATCGGCCTGGTCCGGCAGTTCCCCGATGGCGTCGAGGATAAAGTCGCGGAACCGGGCAACCTCGGGCACGTCCGGAAAGGTCACCACGCCCTGGTACCCGGTTTCCAAGGATATATTCCCGGAGCGCACCAACCGCTGAAGGAGCGATTCATGGACGGTCAGGTTACGCACGGATACCAGGTTCACTTGTTGGTCACGCCTGTTCAGCATGCCGTACCGGGCCACCATCCGCTGGCTGGTCAGGGTGTACCGGGTTCCCTGCCAGCGGAGGAGCCGCGGCAGGCAGTAGCCCAGCCACACGGCGGCGACAGCAAGGACGCAGCCGGCCACGAGCCATGATGTCCATTGCCGGTTCAGGACCGGCGCCACCCGGGCAGCGCCGCCGCGGATGATCCAGGCGCTGGCAAAGGCTGCCAGCGCGGGGGCGAGCACGAAGGCTGCGGCGGCACCGGCGAGCTTCCTGGGCTGCGGGCGGGTGGTGACGATGACTTGTTCCCCGGGAAGGAGGCTCTTACGCATAACCGCCTTGGCCGGAGTCTTTCGGTGCTGTCCACGGCCTCAGGTGCACCACGTCGCCGGCCGTCACCACATGCTCCCGCCCATCGCGGTCCACCACCAGCAGGGAGCCGTAGTCATCCAGCCGGGAAGCGTGTCCAATGATCTCGTGGTCGCCGGGCAGCTGTGCACGAACCTGCTTGCCCAGCGTGACCATCACCGCCTCTATCCGCTTGTGCAGGGAAGGGCCGCCGGCCATCCCGGCCGTGGGGTCGCCGTCGGCGTTGCAGAAACTGCGGTACAAGGTGGCGAAGTGGGTGAGGTAGCTCTTGAGCAGGACGGTGCGGTCGGTGGTCCGGGCGCCTTCAAGTGCCACCGATGTTGCGGTGGGGACCGGGAGTTCGCGTTCGCGGAGGGTGACGTTCAGGCCGGTGCCCAGGACCACCGCGGGCACCTTGCCGTCAGCCATCGGACCAAGCTGGGCCAGGATGCCGGCGATCTTCCGGCCGCGCACCAGGACGTCGTTGGGCCATTTGAGCTCGGCCGGGATGCCGGCGGTATCCAGCAGGGTCTCGCGCAGTGCGAGGGCGGCGATGAGGGACAACCAGGAGTAGCTCTGGGTAGGGAGGGGCCGGCCTTCCGCATTGACGGGACGCAGCACCACGGAGACGGACACCGAGCTCATCGGCGGTGCTTCCCAGCGCCTGTCCAGCCGGCCCCTGGCGGCTGTCTGGTATTCGGCGGTCAGGACTGAGAGGTCCGGCCAGGCCGCCGGGTCCACCGTGACGGCACGAAGGAGGTCCGCGTTGGTGGAACCCGTCGAATCCACGACGTCGATCCGGGGAATGCCTGTGGCGGAGAGGAAACGCTGGTCGGCCAGGTCCACTCGGTTCAGGGGGGTGCCCGGTACGTGCGTGTCATCCATACATGAATCCTACCGAGCGAAGCTGGAGACCACCCATCAGCGCAGATTCCTCCCGGGACCACGCCTCACCGGCCGCAACGGGGCGGCGGTCCGGGCGGAACCACCAGCCTAGAGGAAGATGTCCGGAACCAGTTGGTCCTCGGCCGCACCGAGGCTGTAGGGCCGGAAATCAGCGGCGCCGGCGCCCGCCAGGACCTGCTCGTCCGTGTAGAAGTTGCCCGATTCCGCGTCTCCGGCGGCAAGGTGGCTTCCGGTCAGGATGGCGTGGGCGGCATCGGCCATGATCTGCGGGCCCCGCGCGGCCAGCACCATCGTCGAGCCGTGGGGCATATTGCGGATGGCGGCCGTGTCGATCAGGGTGCACGGCCAGAGCGAGTTCACCCGGACGCCGTCGGCCTTCAATTCCTCGGCCAGGCCCAGCGTGGTCAGGCTCATCCCATACTTGGCCATGGTGTAGGCGAGGTGCTTCCCCGCCCATGAGGGGTGGAGGTTCAGCGGCGGGGACAGCGTCAGGATGTGTCCGTGCGCCGAGGCCCGGAGCGCGGGAAGCGCCAGCTTGGACAGCAGGAAGGTACCGCGGACGTTGATGTCCTGCATGAGGTCGTACTTTTTCATGTCGACGGCGTCCGTGGTGGACAGGTCGATGGCCGAGGCGTTGTTGATGACGACGTCGATGCCGCCGAAGCGCTCCATCGCTGCGGCCACGGCTCCGGCCACGTCCTCGTCCCGGCGGACGTCGCCCACCAGGGGCAGCGCCTGGCCGCCGGCCTCCACCAGTTCTTCGGCGGCGGTAAAGACCGTTCCCGCCAGTTTGGGGTGGGGCGTGCCGGTCTTGGCCAGGAGCACGATATTGGCGCCGTCCCGGGCCGCCCTCTTGGCGATGGCCAGGCCGATTCCGCGGCTTCCGCCGGAGATGAGGATGGTGCGTCCTGCCAGGGAACCGGCTGCCCGGTAGGGGCTCCGGGGTGCCTGCAAAGCCTCGTCGCTTGAAGTCATGGGAACACTGTAGCCCAACTAAGTTACTGGCGGGTAACATAGCGGAGAGGGTGCTGGAACGGCAGAAAATTGTAGGTTCCCTACAGCTGCGGGCGCACAAACCGTCATTAGACTTGCCACCAGGGTTCTTCTTTTGTGTGGATGCTACTTAAAGCTCCCGCGAACGCGGACCGCCAGCCAACAAAACTGACTTGCTACAGAGCCGGAGACACTTGATGAGCCACGATCTGACAACGACAGCGGGAAAGATCGCAGATTTCCGCGACCGCCAGGCGCGTGCCGCACAGCCCTCCGGCCCCGAGGCCATCGAAAAGCAGCATGCCCGGGGCAAGAACACGGCCCGCGAGCGCATCGAGCTGCTGCTGGACGAAGACTCCTTTGTTGAATTCGACGCCCTCGCCGTGCACCGTTCCACGGCGTTCGGCATGGAAAAGAAGAAGCCGCTGGGCGACGGCCTGGTCTCCGGCTACGGCACCGTGGACGGCCGGCTGGTGGCCGTCTACAGCCAGGACTTCAGCGTCTACGGCGGCTCGCTGAGCCAGGTCAACGGCGAAAAGATCGTCAAGGTCCAGGAATTCGCCCTCCGCAACGGCTGCCCCGTGGTGGGGATCCTGGACGGCGGCGGCGCACGCATCCAGGAAGGCGTGGCATCCCTTGCCATGTTCGCGGACATCTTCCGCAACAACGTGCACGCCTCAGGCGTCGTGCCGCAGATCTCGCTCATCATGGGCCCCTCAGCCGGCGGTGCCGCCTACTCCCCCGCCCTCACCGACTACGTGGTGATGGTGGACAAGACGTCCCACATGTTCATCACCGGACCGGACGTCATCAAGACCGTCACCGGCGAGGACGTGGACATGGAAACGCTGGGCGGTGCCCGGCAGCACAACGCCACCACCGGAACGTCCACCTACCTGGCCTCCGACGAAACCGACGCCATCGAGTTCGTGCGCGAACTGCTGGACTTCCTGCCCTCCAACAACCTGTCCGAGGCACCCGTGCTGGGACACCAGCAGGAATTGGAGGTCGACGACGACGACCTCGCCCTGGATGCGCTGGTTCCGGATTCCGCCAACCAGCCCTACGACATGCGGGCCGTCGTCGAACAGATCGTGGACGACGGGCACTTCCTGGAGATGCAGGCCCTGTACGCCCCCAACGTGATGATCGGCTACGGCCGCGTCGAGGGCCACACGGTGGGCATCGTGGCCAACCAGCCGCTGCAGTTCGCCGGCACCCTGGACATCGCCGCCTCCGAGAAAGCCGCCCGGTTCGTGCGCCACTGCGACGCCTTCAACATTCCCATCATCACCCTGGTGGACGTTCCCGGCTTCCTTCCGGGCAAGGACCAGGAGTTCCAGGGGATCATCCGCCGCGGCGCCAAGCTCCTCTACGCCTACGCCGAGGCGACCGTCCCCAAGCTCACGGTGATTACGCGCAAGGCCTACGGCGGCGCCTACATCGTGATGGGCTCCAAGAAGCTCGGCGCCGACCTGAACCTTGCATGGCCCACCGCGCAGATCGGCGTCATGGGCGCCCAGGGTGCCGTCAACATCCTCTACCGCCGCGACCTTGCCGCCGTCGCGGAAAACGGCGGGGACGTCGAGGCGCGCCGCGCCGAGGTCATCCGCCAGTACGAGGAAGAACTCCTCAACCCCTACCAGGCGGCAGAGCTGGGCTACGTGGACGCCGTGATCGCCCCCTCCGATACCCGGGTCCAGATCATCAAGGGCCTGCGGGCACTGCGCGACAAACGCGCCAGCCTCCCGGCAAAGAAGCATGGGAACATCCCCCTGTGACGCCGGGTCAGAAGCCGGTGGTTGAGCCTGCCGAAACACCGTCCGCGCCGCTGTTCTCTGTCGTCAAAGGGCAACCGAACGCCGAGGAACTCGCCGCGCTGGCCGCCGTCGTCCTGTCCCTTGGGGGCCCGGCGCCGGACAAGCCTGCCGCACCCAGCGTGCGGCACTGGGTGCGCCGGCAGCAGTTGCGGCTCGCCCCGTCACCCGGCCCGGGCGCCTGGAAGCGCAGCCACGGCTGACCCTCCCCACCGCCTCCCAGGTACCGCTTCACCTGACGCGGGTCCATCCCTACCGGCATGGGGCCGCCCTGTCCGCCCGGCCGGGTAGTCTCGGAATGTGACTACAGACACTGCACCCGCCGCGCGCCCGCATACCCGCATCGACGCCGTCGCCGACGACTACACGGACACCCTCATCAGGCTCAACCCGACCTTCGCCACGACTCTTGGCCTGCCGGGCCACGAGACGGAATACCAAGACTTCTCGCCTGCCGGCATCGCAGGTTTCGCCGAGGCCGCGCGAGACGCGCTGGCCGCACTGGAGGGCCTGGAGCCGGAAGACGACGTCGACGCCGTCACCCTGGACGCCATGCGGGAGCGGCTCGGGCTGCAACTGCTGATCCATGCCTCCGGTTGGGAGTATGCCGAGCTCAACAACATCGCCTCGCCCGCCCAGGACATTCGGGCCATCTTCGACCTCATGCCCACCGACACCGCGCAGGACTGGGAGCACATCGCGGGCCGGGCCGGCAACGTGCCGGCGGCCATCAGCGGCTACATCGAGTCCCTCCGCGTCGCCCGGGACGCCGGCAAAGTGGCCGCCGCGAGGCAGGTCCGGATCGTCATTGAACAGGTCACCAAGTACGCCGCCGACGACGGATTCTTCGCCAAGCTGGCCGCCGGTGCAGCCACCCCCGACGGCCCGCTGCCCGCGCCGCTCCAGGAAAAGCTCGACGCCGGAACCGGCGCGGCCCGGAGCGCCTACGTAGGACTGGCAGAATTCCTGCGCACCGAACTGCTCCCGGCAGCACCTGAAAAGGACGCCGTGGGCAGGGCACGGTACGCACTTGCCTCACGTTCCTTCCTCGGCGCCGAAGTGGACCTGGAAGAAACCTACGCCTGGGGCGTCCAGGAGCTGGACCGCCTCATCGCCGAACAGGAACGCGTCGCCGACAGCATCAAGCCCGGCGCCACCATCGCGGAGGCCAAGGACATCCTCGACAACGATCCCGCCCGGCAGCTCAAGGGGACCGATGCCCTGCAGGCCTGGATGCAGGACCTCTCGGACAAGGCCATGGCCGGGCTCGCCGACGTCCACTTCGACATCCCCGACGTCATGAAGACCCTCGAATGCCGGATCGCCCCCACGGACGAGGGCGGCATCTACTACACCGGCCCGTCAGATGACTTCAGCCGTCCCGGCCGCATGTGGTGGTCCGTCCCGGCCGGCGAGGACACCTTCACCACCTGGGCCGAGACCACCACCGTTTACCACGAAGGCGTCCCCGGCCACCACCTCCAGGTGGCCACTGCCACCTACCGCCGCGAACTGCTCAACAACTGGCGGCGCAACGTCTGCTGGACCTCCGGGCACGGCGAAGGCTGGGCCCTCTACGCCGAGAAGCTGATGCAGGAGCTGGGCTACCTCACGGATCCCGGCGACCACCTGGGAATGCTGGACATGCAGCGCATGCGGGCCGCCCGCGTGGTCTTCGACATCGGCGTCCACCTCGAACTGGACATGCCCGGGCGCTGGGGATCCGGCACCTGGACAGCAGAGACGGGCTACGGCTTCCTCAAGGAAAACCTCCCCATCAGCGAAGGCCAGCTCAACTTCGAGTTCACCCGCTACCTTGGCTGGCCCGGCCAGGCACCCTCCTACAAGGTGGGCCAGCGGCTCTGGGAACAAATCCGCGCCGAGCTCGAAGCCCGCCCAGGGTTCGACCTCAAGGAGTTCCACACCAAGGCCCTCAACATCGGCTCCGTAGGACTGGACACCCTCCGCCGGGCGCTCTTGTCTTGACCCTGACGTGCGCGGCCCCAAGGGGCCCATCCTCTGCGCGCTGCTCGTTCCTCGCGGCTGGGCCCACGCCGGCAGGGTTCCCTGGCCGAGCTTGCGAGGTTAGGGGCCGGTGGGGAGCGCGCTGCCGGATGGGCCCTTGCTGCCTCCGCGCGAGACATTAAGCACACCCACCGCGGGAATAAGTAACAAATGCCGCCGCTCGCCTTGTGTTTCCAAGTATTTCCAGCGCATAGCACGATTGTTGCCGCGTAATATTTCTCAATATTCTTTCGACGTGGTATGCGGTACCGGTCTAGCTTGTTCTGGTGACCACTCAGACAAGCACCCCATCCTCCGCGGGGAAGACCGGATTCCAGTTGCCCAAGTGGGCTTCCTCCTTCGGCTTCCAGATCATTGCGGCCCTCATCGTGGGCCTTGGCCTCGGCCTGCTCGCCAAGTACACCGGCAGCACCAAGACCAACCCGAACGCCCTCGGCGCCACGCTGCAGACCATCGGCTCGAGCTACGTCTCGCTGCTGCAGACCGCCGTGGTCCCGCTGATCTTCACCGCCGTCGTCAGCTCCATCTCCAACCTGCGCCAGGTATCCAACGCGGCAAGGCTGGCATGGAACACGCTCCTGTGGTTCGCCATCACGTCCCTGATCGCCGTGCTGATCGGCATCGGCCTGGGCGTGCTGCTGCAGCCCGGCGCCAACACCGGCATCACCGAGGAAGCCAAGTACACCGGCAAATCCGGTGACTGGTGGGCGTTCCTCGTGGGCCTCTTCCCGAAAAACTTCCTGGGACTCGGCGCCAGCTCCACCGTCGGCGACTCCGGCGCAGTGACCACTTCGGTCAGCTTCAACGTGCTCCAGATCCTGGTGATCGCCATCGCCGTCGGTGTCGCCGCCCTCAAGGTGGGTAAGGCCGCCGAACCCTTCCTGAACCTGAACGCCTCGGCCCTTGCCGTCATCCAGAAGGTGCTGTGGTGGATCATCCGCATCGCCCCGCTCGGCACCATCGGCCTGATCGGCAACGCCGTCGCTGTCTACGGCTGGGACACCATCGGCTCCCTCGGCAAGTTCGCCGTCGCGATCTACGTGGGCCTGGCCCTGGTCCTGTTCGTGGTGTACCCCATCCTGGTGCGCAGCCACGGCCTGTCCATCAAGCAGTACTTCTCCGGTGTATGGCCGGCCGTTCAGCTGGCCTTCGTGTCCCGCTCCTCGGTGGGCACCCTGCCGCTGACCCAGCGCGTCACCGAACGCAGCCTGGGCGTCCCCGGGCCTACGCTTCCTTCGCAGTGCCGCTGGGCGCCACCACCAAGATGGACGGCTGCGCGGCCATCTACCCGGCTGTGTCCGCCATCTTCGTCGCCCAGTTCTTCGGCATCCACCTGGACTTCAGCCAGTACGTGCTGATCGCCCTGGTCTCCGTGCTGGGTTCCGCAGCGACCGCCGGCACCACCGGCGCCGTGGTGATGCTGACGCTAACGCTCTCCACGCTGGGACTCCCGCTGGCCGGCGTCGGACTCCTGCTCGCCATCGACCCCATCCTGGACATGGGCCGGACCGCCGTGAACGTGGCCGGCCAGGCACTGGTTCCCACCATCGTGGCCAAGCGCCAGGGCATCCTCGATGAATCGCTGTACAACGCACCGCGCAACGGCACCCCGTTCGTGGATGACAACGAAACCGCTGCCGGTGAGCCCACCGACGGCACCAGTGCCGACACGGCACCGCGCGAACTGCAGGACGCGAAGGCGTAACGGCAGCCGCACAGCTGCATGAAGTCCCCCGGGAAAACTTCCCGGGGGACTTCATGCCGTTAAGGACTTCATGCTGCTAATGACTTCGTATTGCTTGGGGCTTCAACCGCCCAGGGGAACTCCACCCCCGCCCGGCCGGAGGAATCAGTCAGCGCCCGCCGCCACCGATCACGCCGTTCTGGACCGCCTTGGTCACGGCATCGGCTTCAGCCTGCGTCAGCTTCCCGTCCGTCACAGCCTTGTCCAGGCGGGTCTTGAGCTCAGCAGCGTGCTCAGACTGCTCATCGCTGCGGATCTCCTGGAGGGCCGCCGTCACCTTCGCTTCGTCGATGCCCAGTGCGGCGGCCAGCGACTTGGCCAGCGCCGCTTCCCTGGCGGCCGGGTCCGGCTTCTGTCCCTCAGCCGGGGCGGAGGGCTTGTTGGCATCACGGAAGGCCTTTAGCGCGTCCTGGACCTTGGTTTGGTCCACGCCGAGTTTCGTGGCCAGCGCAGCAGCCTGGTCCTCGCCGTGTCCGCCGCGGCCACCGTGCCGGCCCATGCCATCGGGGGCGGCGCCGTTGCCTCCGTCGGTCGGAGCGCTTGAGCTCGCGCTGGGCGTAGGCGCGGGCATCGTGGTGGTTGCGGAGGCCATGCCGGCCACTCCGATACCGGCGCCGAGGACCAGCGCAGCCGCTGACAAGCCCAGGGTCATCTTCTTGGTACGTGACATCTTTCGTCTCCTGATTCGCCGTCCTGCGATGGCTGTAGGTTCATGCCTCTCTCACTGAGACATACCAAGCATCCACGGCGAGCTTCAGGAAAGGCTGTTGGGAACCTTTCGTTCTCCTGTGAATCCACGCGCAAAATACTTGCATATAGTGCAAAGTTGCACGTAGTGTAATCCTGTGCCAACCACCTCCCCCGACGCCCAGCAGGCACCCCCTTCGAGGCGGGAGCTGAACAAGGCAGCCACCCGGCAGGCCATCACGGACGCCGCCCTGGAACTGCTGCGCGCCAAAGGGCCGGGCAACTTCACGGTGGAGGACATCGCCGACGCCGCCGGGATCTCGCGCCGCACCTTCTTCAACTACTTCAGCAGCACCGACGCCGCGCTGGCGTCCATCGTCCACGGCTTCCTGGACACCGCCATCCAGCAGTTGCGGCTCCGCCCGGCCGACGAACCGATGCTGGAATCGGCCCAGGCGGCCTTGGTGGCCCTGGCCGATCCCGAGGCCGTCGCCCCGTTGGCGGAACTGTTTACCTTGACCCAGCAAAGCCCGCTGATGGCCCACTCCGAACTGGAGGCATGGGACCACTGCCGGGCGCAGGTCTTCGCCGTCGCCCGCGAGCGCCTCACCGGCACCCCGGGCGGGCAGGACGAACTCTATGTCCACGCCTTGGCCGGCTCCATCATCTCCTGCGGCAAGGCTGCCATGGAGGTCTGGTTCAGCCGGCGCGGGCCGGACCTCACGGCAGGTTCCCTGGCCGAGCTGCGCCAACTGTTGATTGACTCGATCGCCCTCCTGGGCACAGGCTTCGCTCCCCCTGCTTCATCTTCCGCTGTCCGCACCTCCTGATCAGATCGGTTTCCGCATGGCACTCCTCCTCTACCGCCTGGGCAAGTTCTCCTACCGCCGGCGCTGGCTTGTCATCTCCTTGTGGCTTGCCGTGCTGGTGGCCGTTGGCGGCTCGGCCGCAGCGTTCCACGGCACCTTGTCCAACAACTTCCAGATCCCGGGCACAGAGACCCAGCGGATCGCTGACAAGCTCAAGCAGGACCTGCCGTCGGCTTCAGGCGGCAGCGCCACGATCGTGTTCGAAGCCCCGCCCGGCGGGTTCACGGACCAGGGCCGCGCAGCCGTCACGGACGCGCTGAAGAAGCTCCAGGCCCTGCCCGAGGTCCGCGGCACGGTTGACCCGTTCGCCACCCAGGCCCAGGTGGACCAGGCAGCCAAGGCGATCACCGACGGTGAACAGCAATTGGCCGCCGGCCAGGCCCAGCTGGACTCCTCACGGGCACAGCTGGAGGCAGGCAAGGCCCAGCTGGCCGCGGCTGAGCAGCAGCTCACGGCCGCAGGGGCACCGGCTGCGGTGATCGACGCGCAACTGGGCCAGCAGAAGGCGGCACTGGCAGCAGGCCAGGCCAAGCTCGACGCCGGAACCCGGGACCTGGAGGCCAGCAGGGCCAAGCTGGAGCTCGGCAAACGCCAGGCCCAGGCGGCCTCCGCCATCCGCTTTGTCTCGGAGGACAACCAGGCCGCCGTCGCCCAGGTCCAGTTCAACACCTCCATCAACGGGCTCTCCCCGGCGGTCCGGAAACAGGTCCAGGACATCGCCCATGAAACGTCCTCAGCCGGCGTCACGGCACTGGCCAGCAAGGAGATTACGGAGGACATCTCGGCCCTGTTCGGCACGGCGGAGATCGTGGGCATCGCCGTCGCCGCGCTGGTCCTGATCCTCATGCTGGGTACCCTGATCGCCGCCGGCCTCCCGCTGCTGATGGCCATCATCGGCGTCGGAGTTGGCGTCGGCATCACCTTCGCACTCTCCGGCCTGTTCGACATGAGCTCCATCTCCCCCATGCTGGCCCTCATGCTCGGCCTCGCCGTCGGCATCGACTACTCGCTGTTCATCGTCAACCGGCACCGGACCCAGCTCCTCGCCGGGATGGACGCCGAGGAATCGGTGGCCCGGGCCAACGGCACCTCGGGCAACGCGGTGGTCTTCGCCGGCCTCACCGTGATCATCGCCCTGGCCGCCCTGGTGGTCCCCGGGCTGCCGTTCCTCACCGTCATGGGCCTTGCCGCAGCAGGGACCGTAGCCGTGGCCGTGCTCGTGGCCATCACGCTGACCCCCGCCATGCTGTCCCTGATCGGCCGCCGCATCATCTCCCGGCGGGCCTGGGCCAAGGCCGAGGCGCACAACGCCGAGCCGGGCCATGAAGCCGCGGACCTCGCCACCGACCGCCAGCGCAGCACCCGCGGCTGGGGCGGACTCGTCACCCGGCACCCGTGGGTGGCACTGGTGGCCGGCGTCCTGGTACTCGGCACCCTGGCGCTGCCGGCAACCCAACTGCAGCTGGCCCTGCCGGACGGCGGCTCCGAGCCCGTCGACTCGGAGGCCTACCAGGCCTACGACCTGACGGCGCGCAGCTTCGGCGAGGGCGTGACAGGTCCGATCGTGGCGGTGGGCGAGTTCCCGGCGAACCTCGACGCGGCCCAGGCACAAAAGCTGCAGTACGACATCGCGGACAAGCTCCGCGCCGTGGACAACGTGGTGGCCGCCGTTCCGGTGGCCCTCAGCGATGACCGCCGGACCGCCGTGTTCCAGGTCATTCCCAAGGAAGGCCCCGCCAGCGCCAGCACCGTCAAGGTGGTCGCCGAACTGCGCGGACTCAACGGCGAAATCCAGTCGGACTACGGCGTGGCCATGGGCCTGACCGGGCAGACGGCCGGCAACGTGGATGTCTCCACCAAGCTCGGTGCCGCCCTGCCGCCCTACCTGGCGATCGTCGTCGGGCTTTCCCTGGTCCTGCTGTTGCTGGTCTTCCGCTCCATCGTTGTCCCGCTGCTGGCCACCGGCGGCTTCCTGCTGTCCCTGTCCGCGGCCTTCGGCGCGGTGGTGGCGGTGTACCAGTGGGGCTGGCTGGGTGGCGTGTTCGACGTCGCCAACCCGGGAGCCGTGCTCAGCTTCCTGCCCATCATCCTGATCGGCGTGTTGTTCGGCCTGGCCATGGACTACCAAGTGTTCATCGCCTCCGGGATGCGTGAGGCGTACATGCACGGCTCCGAGGCCAAGGAAGCTGTCCGGGTGGGCTTCCGGCACGCAGCCGCCGTGGTGACGGCCGCCGCGATCATCATGGTCAGCGTGTTCTCCGGCTTCATCTTCAGCCACCTCACCATGGTCCGGCCGCTGGGCTTTGCCATGGCCTTCGGTGTCCTGTTCGACGCCTTCGTGGTCCGGATGACCATTGTCCCGGCCGTGATGTACCTGCTGGGCGCCAAGTCCTGGTGGCTGCCCCGCTGGCTGGACCGGATCCTGCCGGACGTGGACGTCGAAGGGGCCAAGCTCAACCGCGGCCAGGCCGCTCCCACCCCGGGCGAACTGGTCCACTAGGCTGGAACCGTGCAGCACCTGATTCTCGCGTCCCAGTCCCCGCCCGCACCAAGCTCCTGGCCGAGGCCGGCATCCGGCACACGGTCCTGGTGTCCGACGTCGACGAGGAAGCCGTCCAGGAACGGTACGGCGTCACCGACCCGCATGACACCGCACTGCTGCTCGCCAGGGCCAAGGCCGAGGCCGTGGCGTCCCTGCCGGAAGCGGAGGGCGCCCTGGTGCTGGGCTGCGACTCCGTCTTCGAGTTCGACGGCGAGGCGCACGGCAAGCCCTACACGCCCGACGTCGCCCGGGACCGGATGCTGCGGATGAGCGGCAGCGCGGGGGTGCTGCACACGGGACACTGGCTGGTGGATTGCAGGGACACGGACGACGACGGCCCCGGCGGCCGCGGCTCGGGCGCCACGCTCGGGGCGGTCGCCTCCGCCGAAGTCACCTTCATGGACATGCAGCCGGCGGAAATCGACGCCTACATCGCCACCGGCGAGCCGCTGCACTGCGCCGGTTCGTTCACCATCGACGGCCTGGGCGGGGCCTTCATCCGGAAGGTCGACGGCGACCCGCACGCCGTCGTCGGCCTGTCCGTCTCCACCCTCCGGGGCCTCCTGGCCGCCGCCAATGTACGCATCACGGATCTCTGGCCCGCGCGGTAAGTCCTCCATTTTCGGGACACCTTGTAGCTTCCCTACAAAGGAAGGCTGGTTTACACGCGGATTCCGCAAGTAATATCGGCGGAACCCTCAAAACCGCGCTAGGCTCCCTGAAGGAAAGAAGGAGACGCCTTGTCAGCAAATTTGGAGCAGTCCGCAGGTCCCACGCAGTCGACGACCCTCACCAAGGTGCTGATCGCCAACCGCGGGGAAATCGCCGTCCGCATCATCCGTGCGGCCCGGGACGAAGGCATCGCCTCGGTGGCCGTCTACGCCGACCCCGACCGTGACGCCCTGCACGTCAAACTCGCCGACGAGGCCTATGCCCTGGGTGGCACCACGGCCGCCGAGTCGTACCTGGTGATGGACAAGATCATTGACGCCGCGCGCCAGTCCGGCGCCGACGCCATCCACCCCGGCTATGGGTTCCTGGCGGAGAACGCCGATTTCGCCGCCAAGGTCATCGCCGCCGGCATCACCTGGATCGGCCCCTCCCCCGAGGCCATCTCTGCCCTGGGCGACAAGGTCCAGGCCCGCCACATCGCCGAGAAGGTCGGCGCCCCGCAGGTCCCCGGCACCGCAGACCCCGTGGAATCCGCCGAGGAAATCCTGGAATTCGTGGACAAGTTCGGCCTGCCCGTGGCCATCAAGGCGGCCTTCGGCGGTGGTGGACGCGGCATCAAGGTGGCCCGCACCCGCGAGGAAATCCCCGAGCTCTTCGAGTCCGCCGTCCGTGAAGCCACGGCCGCCTTCGGCCGCGGCGAGTGCTTCATCGAGCGCTTCCTGGACGCTCCCCGGCACGTGGAAACGCAATGCCTCGCCGACGCACACGGCAACGTCGTGGTGGTCTCCACCCGCGACTGCTCCCTGCAACGCCGCAACCAGAAGCTTGTGGAGGAGGCCCCGGCCCCGTTCCTCACCGAAGAGCAGAACCAGCGGCTCTATGAATCCTCCAAGGCCATCCTGAAGGAAGCCGGTTACCTGGGCGCGGGGACCTGCGAGTTCCTGGTGGGCCAGGACGGCACCATTTCCTTCCTTGAGGTCAACACCCGGCTTCAGGTGGAGCACTGCGTCTCCGAGGAAGTCACCGGAATCGACCTGGTCCGCGAGCAGTTCCGGCTGGCCCGCGGCGAGGAACTTGGCTACGGCGACCCCGAGGTGCGCGGCCACTCCTTTGAATTCCGCATCACCGGCGAGGACCCGGGCCGGAACTTCCTGCCCTCCCCCGGCACCATCAGTGTCTTGAAGAACCCCACCGGGCCCGGCGTGCGGATCGACTCCGGCGTGGAGCAGGGCGATGTCATCAGCGGCAACTTCGACTCAATGCTCTCGAAGCTGATCGTTACCGGCGCCACCCGCACCCAGGCACTGCAGCGCTCCCGCCGTGCCCTGGAGGAAATGGTGGTCGAGGGCATCCCCACCGTCATCCCGTTCGATCTCGCCGTGGTCAGCAACCCCGACTTCGCCCCCGCGGAAGGCCCGTTCAAGGTCCACACCCGCTGGATCGAGACCGCATTCGTCAACGACATCCCCGCCTGGACACCCAGCGGCACCACGGAAGAAGAAGCCGACGCCGGCGAACGCCAGCGCGTCGTCGTCGAGGTGGGCGGCAAACGCCTGGAAGTGGTGCTCCCCGCATCCCTGGGCACCCCCGGCACCGCCGCAGCCGCCGGCAAGCCCGGCAAGTCCAAGAAGCGCTCACGTTCGGCAGGTCCCGCCGCAGCCACGGGCAATGCCCTCACTTCCCCCATGCAGGGAACCATCGTGAAGGTCGCCGTTTCGCACGGTGACGTGGTGTCCGAGGGCGACCTGGTGGTGGTCCTGGAGGCCATGAAGATGGAGCAGCCGCTGACGGCGCACCGTTCCGGCACCATCACGGGCCTGACGGCAACGGCGGGCGAAACGGTGTCCGCCGGCGCCATCATCGCCACGATCGAAGACTAGAAAGCGCTGCGCCGGACATGCTCGCACCAAGCTTCCAGGAAGAAGTGGACCGCTACCACCAGGCGGTTCCCGAAATCACCCGGGGCAACCCGGCCCCGATCAAGGACCTGTACTCCCGGCAGGACGATGTGACCCTGGCCAACCCGTTCGGCGGCATCGCCCGCGGCTGGGCACAAGTGGAGGCCCGTCTTGACCAGGCGGCCCGGCAGTTCCGCGACGGCGAGATGCTGGGCTTCGACACCGTCACCTCCTACACGGCCCGCGACACCGCCTACCTGGTGGAAACCGAGCACTTCCGGGCGCGGCTGGACGCCGCGGCCGCCACGGAGGAATTCGCCCTGCGCGTCACCAGCATCTTCCGCCGCGAGGAAGGCTACTGGAAGCTGGTGCACCGGCACGCGGACCCCGCCGCCCGGCCCCAGTCCCGGCGCTCCCTGACGCAGCCCGCCGCCTGACCCGCCCCCCGCACCCGGTTCGCCGTCGGGACGGCCGGGGTGCTGGCAGGGCTCGGCAACAGCAGGCAGACTTAGCAGATGCTGCCTTTCCTGCTTCTCGCATCCCGCGCCGAGGATGCCGCCGCCGACGACGAATACGCGGCCTACCTGAGGTACGGCGGACTGGAAGAGCGCGAACTTCACCGGGTCAGGCTGGAGGCCGCACCGCTGCCCGAACTGGACCTTTCGCGGTACTCCGGGGTGATCGTCGGCGGCAGCCCGTTCACCTCCAGCGACCCGCCCGGGGACAAGAGCGCAGTACAGCACCGGGTGGAACGGGAACTTTCGGGCCTGCTGGACCAGCTCGTGGCGCTCGACTTTCCGTTCCTGGGCGCCTGCTACGGCGTGGGCACCCTGGGCACGCACCAGGGCGCGGTGATCGACCGGACCTACGGGGAACCGCTGGGAGCGGTGGAGATCGAACTGACGGAGGCGGGGCTGCAGGATCCCCTCCTGCAGGGGCTGCCCCGGACGTTTACGGGCTTCACCGGCCACAAGGAGGCCGTCAGGTCGCTGCCAGCGCACGCCGTCCTGCTGGCGCGCTCCGCCACCTGCCCGGTCCACATGTTCCGCATCAAGGCAAACCTCTACGCCACGCAGTTCCACCCCGAACTGGACGCGGAGGGGCTGGTGACCCGGATCGATATCTACCGGCACGCCGGGTACTTCCCGCCGGAATCCGCCGGGGAACTGATGGCGGCGGCACGCCGGTCCACTGTGACCGAGCCCATGACCGTCCTGAAGAATTTCGTGGCACGCTACGCCCGCTGAGCATGAAAATGCCCGGCGGGCCGGATGGCCTCGCCGGGCATTGTGGCGTTGGAGAATCAGGCCACGTTGTTCTCGTAGTCAAGGTCGCGGGTTTCGCGGGTGAGGAACAGCGCGATCAGGGTCAGCACGGCCATGGACGTCAGGTACACGCCGACCAGGACGGGGCTGCCCTTGGCCGCTTCCCACAGCGCGACGGCGATGAACGGCGCCACGGCTGCACCCAGGATGCTGGAGAAGTTGTAGCTGATGGCAGAGCCGGTGTAGCGGACATTCGTGGGGAACAGTTCCGGCAGCAGCGCCCCCATGGGCCCGAAGGTCAGGCCCATCAGGGAGAAACCGAGGATCAGCAGGCCCATGGTGCCCACGAAGCCGCCGCTGAACAGCGGGACGAACAGCAGGCCGAACACGAAGATGCCGGCGGTGACGGCCATCAGCATCTTGCGGCGGCCATACTTCTCGGCCAGCGGACCGGAGACCAGGGTGAAGATGCCGAAGAAGACGACGCCGGCGATCAGCATCCAGAGGAAGTCGTTGCGGGAGTACCCCAGGCCGGGGACGAACGCGGCAGCGGCCGCCTCCGTCATGGGCTTTCCGGCCTTTTCGGCGGCCGCCTGCGCACCGGCCAGCGTGGGCTTGGTGCCGTAGGTGAGGGTGAACGTGGTCATCAGGTAGAAGAGCACGTAGGTGGCCAGCATGATGAAGGTGCCCAGGATCAGCTGGCGCCAGCTGGTCTTGAAGACGCGGCCCAGCGGAAGTTTCGCCACCTCGTTGGATTGCACCACCTTGGTGAAGGCCGGGGTTTCGATCAGCTTGAGCCGGACGTACAGGCCCAGGATGACCATGACGGCGCTGAGCAGGAACGGCACGCGCCAGCCCCAGGCCGCGAAGGCTTCCGGCGAAAGGGTGTAGCTGGCCACCAGGAAGATGACGTTGGCGATGATGAAGCCGATGGGGGCGCCCAGTTGCGGGAAGGTGCCGTAGATGGCGCGCTTGTTGGCGGGGGCGTTCTCCGTGGCCAGCAGGGCCGCGCCGCTCCATTCGCCGCCCAGGGCCAGGCCTTGGGCAAAACGCATGATGACGAGCAGCGCCGGTGCCCAGAACTCCCAGCCGGGTACCAGGGCGGTGGGGAGGCAGCCGATCAGGAAGGTCGCGATGCCCATGGTGAGCAACGACGCCACAAGGGTTCCCTTGCGGCCAAACTTGTCACCGAAGTGGCCGAACACGATGGAGCCAAGCGGACGGGCGACGAACGCCACGCCAAAGACGGCGAAGGAGCTCAGCAGCTGGGTGGTCTCGTTCTGGCCCGGGAAGAAGAGCTTCGGGAAGACGAGCACGGCGGCGGTGGCGTAGACGTAGAAGTCGTAGAACTCCACGGTGGTGCCGATCAGGCTCGCCACGATGACGCGGCCGCGGGAGTTCACCGGCTGGTGCGAACCAGGCACCGTGGTGGTATCGGGGGATGACATAGGTAAGCGCTTTCGTGAGACCGGCCGGGCACAGGCAGGTCCGCCTCCCGGCTCGAATAGTTAGAGTTCGATCTTACTTCGCCGCGTCCAGTCAATGGACGAATCGTCCACCATGTGGACCTGTGTTGCGCGTCTCACCATGCGGGCCTCGGCGCCGGGCCTCACGCCGCCGTGCAGGCCCGGATAGGCAAAAGTCACAGCGCGTTAACAAACATCGTCCGTCCGCGAAACGAGCCGTCCCTACCTTGGAGGAACAACATCCCCTGAAGGAGGTAACCCGTGACTGTTGACCGCACCGTTGATGCCGGCGCCGGAAATACCCTTGACCTCGAAGAGGCCACTGGACCGGCAGCCGTTGCCGCATCCGCCAGCGCACAGCCCGGCCGTACCCGCACCACAGACGCCCCTGCCCTTGAATTCCGCCCCGGCCGCTGGATCGCCAACTGGGATGCCGAGAACAAGGAGCAGTGGGAAACCGCCGGCCGCGCCATCGCCCGCCGCAACCTGAACTGGTCCATCTTCGCCGAGTTCCTCGGCTTCGTCGTGTGGCAGCTGTGGTCCATCGTGGTGGTCCAGCTTCCCGCCGCCGGCTTCACCTTCTCCACCTCGGAGATCTTCTGGCTCATCTCGATGCCCAGCCTCGTGGGCGCCACCCTCCGCATTCCCTACACGTTCATGGTCCCCCGCTTCGGCGGACGGAACTGGACCATCGTCTCCGCACTGTTGCTCCTGATCCCCTCCACCGGACTGGCCCTGTGTGTCTCCAACCCGGACACGCCGTTCGGCGTCATGCTCCTGGTGGCCGCCCTCGCCGGCTTCGGCGGCGGCAACTTCGCCAGCTCCATGGCCAACATCACGTTCTTCTACCCGGCGAGGGAAAAGGGCTGGGCGCTGGGCCTGAACGCCGCCGGCGGAAACCTGGGCGCCGCCGTCGCACAGCTTGCCGTCCCGATCGTCATCACCCTCCTCGCTGCCGGCACCGTCAACCTGCCTATGGCCGGCTGGATGTGGGTCCCGTTCATCCTGCTGGCAGCATTCGGCGCCTTCAAGTACATGAACAACCTCACCAGCGCCAAGGGCGACGTGGCCGGCTCGGTCGCGGCGCTGAAGGAACCGCACCTGTGGATCATGGCCCTGCTGTACATCGGCACCTTCGGCTCCTTCATCGGCTTCGCCGGCGTGTTCCCCAAGCTCATCAAGGACTACTTCCCCGCGTTCTCCTCCATCGGAGTGGGGACCGTGGCCCTGTCCCTGGCCTTCCTCGGCCCCCTGGTGGGTTCGCTGGCCCGCCCGTACGGCGGACGCATGGCGGACCGGATGGGCGGCGCCCGGATGACCGTTGCCGCCTTCGCCTCCATGGCTGTGATCACGCTGACCATGATCTGGACCCTCCCGCTGAAGAACTTCCTGCTCTTCCTGGTCCTTTTCCTGATGCTGTTCACCGCCAGCGGCTTCGGCAACGGCGCCACCTACAGGATGATCCCGGTCATCTTCGCCACGTCCAGCCGGGCCGCCCGCAACGGTGCCAACCCCGTGGCCACCCAGCGCCTGGCATCCTCGGCCCTCGGCCTGATCTCCGCGATCGGAGCCTACGGCGGCTTCGTAATCCCCCAGGTGCTGAATGCCTCCAGCACCGCCAGCGGCTCCTACACTCCGGCCTTCTACGGATTCGTCGGCGCGTATGTCCTCATGCTGGTGGTCTGCTGGACCTGCTACATCCGCAACGCCGGCCGGAACGCGATGGGGCACGTCTAACATGACCAAAAGCGCCGACACGCACTGCCCATACTGCGCCCTGCAGTGCGCCATGACGCTCACGTCCCCCGCGGACCTGGCCCCGGCTGCACAGCCGGGGCCAGGCCCCGTGCCTGGCATGAACCCCGCGCCCGCACTGGAAGTTGCCGGCCGGGACTTCCCCACCAACCGCGGCGGCCTCTGCCGCAAGGGATGGACCTCCCCCACGCTCCTGAACCACGCCGGCCGGATCACCGAGCCGCTCCTGAAGGGTCCCGACGGCGTCCACCGGCCCATCGGCTGGGACCAGGCCCTGGACCTGGCCGCCTCGGCAGTCCGGGATGCCCGCGCCCGCCACGGGGCCGACTCCGTAGGTGTTTTCGGTGGCGGCGGACTCACCAACGAGAAGGCCTACCAGCTGGGCAAGTTCGCCCGGCTGGCCCTGGGGACCTCCCGGATCGACTACAACGGCAGGTTCTGCATGTCCTCGGCAGCGGCCGCCGGCATGCGCGCCTTCGGCGTGGACCGCGGCCTGCCCTTCCCGCTCGAGGCCCTGGATTCCGCCGGCACCATCCTAATGCTGGGTTCGAACGTCGCCGAGACCATGCCGCCGTTCGTCCAACACCTGCAGGGTGCCCGCAATGCCGGCGGACTGATCGTGGTGGATCCGCGCCGCTCCGCCACGGCAGCCTTCACCGCCGACGGCGGCGGCATCCACCTCCAGCCGCTGCCGGGCACCGACCTGGCCCTGCTGCTGGGACTGGCGCACGTGGTCATCCACGAAGGCCTGGTGGACACCGGCTACCTGCAGGAGCGCACCACGGGCTACGACGCCGTAGCCCGCAGCGTCAACGCCTTCTGGCCGGAGCGCGTGCAATCCCTCACCGGCGTGCCCGCGGACCTGATCCGGGAAACCGCCCGCAGGCTGGCCGCCGGAGCACAGGCAGGCGGCAGCTACATCCTGACCGGCCGCGGCGTGGAGCAGCACGTGGACGGCACCGATACCGCCACCGCCGCCATCAACCTCAGCCTCCTGCTCGGCCTGCCGGGCTCGGCCCGGAGCGGCTACGGAACCCTCACCGGGCAGGGCAACGGCCAGGGCGGCCGCGAGCACGGCCAGAAGGCGGACCAGCTCCCCGGCTACCGCAAGATCACCGACCCCGCCGCCCGGGCCCACGTCGCCGCTGTCTGGGGCGTCCCCGAAGCGTTGATCCCCGGGCCAGGCCTGCCCGCCGTCCAGTTGCTGAAGTCGCTGGGACAGCCCGACGGCGTCCGGTGCCTTTTCGTACACGCCTCCAACATCGCCGTGGCCGCCCCCGACGCCAACGCCGTCATCAGGGGCCTGCGCAGCCTGGACTTCCTGGTGGTGTGCGACTTCTTCATGTCGGAAACCGCTGCCGAGGCCGACCTCATCCTTCCGGTCCTCCAGTGGGCCGAGGAGGAAGGCACCCTGACCAACCTGGAAGGGCGCGTCCTGCGCCGGCGCTGCGCCATCTCACCGCCCGCCGGTGCCCGCAGCGAACTGTGGATCATGGCCCGGCTGGCTGAGCGGTTGGACGCCCCCTCCACCTACAGCGAGGACCCCGAGACGGTCTTCGAGGAACTGCGGCTTGCCTCCGCGGGCGGCCTGGCCGACTACTCGGGCATCGACTACGCCATGCTGGACCGGGGTGAAGCCGCCTACTGGCCCTACCCCGCCGGCAGCACCGGCACGCCGCGGCTCTTCCGGGACGGTTTCGCGCACCCCGACGGCAAGGCGGTCATGGTCCCGGTGGTTCCCCGCCGCCGTCGTCCTTCCGCTGCGGACGCCGGCGCAAACGCTGCGGCCGGCGCCAAGGAAATGACCCTCATCACCGGACGCCTCCTGGAGCACTACCAGTCCGGCGCGCAGACCCGGCGGGTCGACGAACTTCTCGCCGCCCAGCCGGACGCGAAAGCCCAGATCCACCCCGCGGCCGCCGAGGCACTCGGCATCACTGCCGGCTCGCTGCTCTCCGTGGCCAACGGCCGCGGCGAGGTGGTCTGCCGGGCGGAACTCAGCACCGCGATCCGGCCCGAAACGGTCTTCCTGCCGTTCCACTTCCCGGGATCAGAAAGCGCCAACCGGCTGACCGAAGCCGCCACCGACCCCATCTCCGGGATGCCTGAATTCAAGTTCAACACCGTGTGGGTCCGGCCCGTGGCCGCCCCCGGTTCCGCCCGTATGCTGCAAACGACGGAGGCCTCATGAGCGAGCAGATTGTGATCGTGGGATTCGGCCCCGTGGCCGCCAGGCTGGTGGACGAGCTCCTGCCCGCCGTCCGTGACGGGCACGCCCGGCTCACAGTGGTGGGTGAGGAGTCCGAGGCGGCCTACAACCGCGTCCTGGTGGCGGACCTCGGCGTCGGCCGCACCACCGCCGGCGCCCTGGCCCTCGCCGACGCCGCCGACCTGGCAGCCCAGGGAGTGGACGTCCGCCTGGGCGTGCGGGTCAAACGGGTGGACCGGGCGCGGCAGCAGGTCCTGCTTTCCGACGGAACCGCCGTGCACTACGACAGGCTGGTGTTTGCCACCGGATCCCGGCCCGTCATCCCCAACCTCACCGGCATCAACCCCGATCCGGCCTCCCCCGTGCTTCCCGGCGGGGTCACGGCCTTGCGCGACCTCCGCGACGCGGACGTGCTCCGGCAGGCGGTGGACGGCGGCAAACGGGTGGTGGTCCTGGGCGGCGGCGTCCTCGGCCTGGAGACGGCGCTGGCGGCCGCGGAAGAAGGGGCTACGGTCACCGTGGTCCACAACGGGCCGCACCCCCTGGGCCGCAACATCGACCGCGGCGGCGGCGCCGTCCTGGCCGCCGGGCTGCGCCGGTGCGGCGTGAGGGTGGCAGGCAACGCCCGCTCCACCGGCGTTGAGCACAACGCGCCCGACGGCGGCTTCTCGGCGTTGCTGCTCGACGACGGGTCCGCGATCGACGGCGACCTCCTGGTCATCTCGTGCGGGGTCCGTCCCCGGACCGAGCTGGCCGAAGGCTGCGGACTGTCCACCGGCACCGGGATCCTGGTGGACCACCGGCTGCGGGCGCATCACGAACCGCACATCTTCGCCATCGGCGACTGCGCTGAGGTTCGCTGCCCGGATCCGGGGTGCGCCGCATGCAGGAACGCCGTGGGCCCGTCCGGGCTGGTAGGCCCCGGCTGGCGCCAGGCCGAATGGTTGGGCGGCTACCTCGCCCTGCTGGCCCAAGGGGCGGCGGCGGAGGCGGACCTGCTGCCGGCCCTGCCGCCGGAACAACCCGCCGTCGTGGTGTTGAAGGCCCGCGGCCTGAACATGGCGGTGGCCGGGAACAACGGCGCCGACCCCTGGGACGAAGAAGCGCTCACCGCAGGTGCCGTCAACGGCAGGCCGCGCCTGCAAATCGCCCAGTGGGCCGATCCGGAGCACGGCCGCTACGTCAAGATGACCACCCGCGGCGGCGTCCTGGAGGGCTTGGTGTCAGTGGGAATGCCGCGGACCGCGGCCGAACTGGTGGGCCTTTTTGAACGCGGCGCCGAACTGCCCGCCGACCGTTCCCTGCTCCTGCGCCTGGACGGGCCGGACCTGGTCCCTGGCGCCGCCGACCCCGCGGGCACCGTCTGCCGGTGCGCCGGTGTCAGCGGAGCGGCGATCCAGGGCGCTGTGGAGGGCGGCTGCTCAACGGTGGCGGACGTGTCCAAGGCCACCCGGGCAGGCACCGGCTGCGGCGGCTGCCACGAGGACATCAAGGGGCTTATCGAGAAGCACTTCTCCCGGCCCTCCCCTAACCCCGCAAGGCCACACGGGGCCCCGGCCTTGCCCTACATGTGGACGTGCAGGCGGCGGGCGGCCTCGGAGATGGAGCCGGTCAGCGACGGGTACACGGTGAAGGTGCTGGCGAGGTCGTCCACGTGCAGCTTCTGCTTGACCGCGATGGCGATCGGGAAGATCAGCTCGGACGCGTTGGGCCCCACCACCACGCCGCCGATGACGGTTCCGGAGCCCTTCCGGGCAAAGATCTTCACGAAGCCGTCCTTGGCGTTGCGCATCTTGGCGCGGGCGTTGCTGCGCAGCGAAAGCTTGATGATGTCCGCCTGGTATTTGCCGGACTCGATCTCCGCCTCGGACACTCCCACGTTGGCGATTTCCGGGGACGTGAAGATGTTCGACGCCACCTGGTGGAGCTTGAGCGGGGTCACGCCGTCGCCCATGAAGTGCGCCACAGCGATGCGGCCCTGCATGGCGGCCACGGAGGCCAGCGGCAGGACGCCGGTGCAGTCGCCGGCGGCATAGATGTTCGGGGCCGTGGTGCGGGAAACGCCGTCAACCTTGATGTGGCCGCTGTCGCTGACGGCCACGCCGGCTTCTTCAAGGCCCAGTCCGGCCGTGTTGGGGATGGAGCCCAGGCAGAGCAGGCAGTGGCTGCCGGTCACGGTGGAGCCGTCGGCGAGGGTCACCAGCACGCCGTCGTCCGTGCGTTCCACGGACTGGGCGCGGGAGCGGGACAGGACCCGGACCCCACGGCGCTCGAAGACTTCCTCCAGTACCACCGCGGCGTCGACGTCGGAGCCCGGCAGCACCCGGTCGCGACTGGAGACCAAGGTGACCTTGGATCCCAAGCCGTTGTAGGCGGACGCGAATTCGGCGCCCGTCACGCCGGAACCGACGACGATCAGTTCCTCGGGAAGTTCGTCAAGGTCGTAGATCTGGGTCCAGTTAAGGATCCGCTCACCGTCCGGGCGGGCCGTTTCCAGTTCGCGGGGGTGCGCGCCGACAGCCAGCAGGATGGTGTCGGCTTCCACCGTCTCGGTGCCGTCAGCGGTCAGGACCTCGATGGTGTGGTTGTCCAGGAGGCGGCCGGACCCGGCGATGATCCGCACGCCCACCTTCTCCAGGCCGTCACGGATGTCGTGGGACTGGGTGCGGGCCAGGTTGAGGAGGCGGTCATTGATGTGCTTGAGGTCAGCGTGCATCACCGGCACGAAATCCCCGCCGTCGACGTCGAACTTCACGCCCAGCTCGCCCGCCTCGGCCACCCGGGCCATGAGGTCTGCCGTGGCGATGAGGGTCTTGGAGGGGACGACGTCGGTCAGCACCGCGGAGCCGCCGAGCCCGGCACGTTCGATGATGGTGACCGTCGCCCCAAGCGAGGCGGCGACCATGGCCGCCTCGTATCCGCCGGGACCGCCTCCCAGGATCGCGATTCGGGGGAACTGAAATCTGGATGCGTAGTCACAGTCATCCATTCTCGCCCATCTCCGGCCGGAGCACCAAGAAAACAGGGCGCTTTCCGGGCCGGCCGTGATGAGGGCAACAGTGGCGGCAGGATAACTTGTACTGGTGAGTACAACAGATTTCCTGAACACTGACCCGTTTGCCGCCGCCCGGGCCGCCGCTGACTACATCGCCGAAGAGACCGGGGTGGACCGCCACGACGTCGCCCTGGTCCTCGGTTCCGGTTGGGGCGAGGCCGCCGACCTGATCGGCGAGACCACCGCCACACTCTCCGCGGAGGAGGTCCCCGGTTTCCATGCCCCCGCCGTGGAAGGCCATGTGGGAACCATCCGGTCCGTACTGGCCAAGGACGGAAAACGCGCCTTGGTCCTGGGTGCGCGGACCCACTACTACGAAGGCAGGGGCGTCCGGGCAGTGGTGCACGGGATCCGGGCCGCTGCGGCGGCCGGCTGCAAGACCCTGGTCCTCACCAACGGCTGCGGCGGACTCAACGAGGCCTGGACACCCGGCACCCCCGTACTGATCAGCGACCACATCAACCTCACCGCTGCGTCCCCGCTGGAGGGCGCCACGTTCGTGGACCTGACGGACCTGTACTCACCGCGCATCCGTGGGCTGGCCCGCGAGGTGGATCCCACCCTGGACGAGGGCATCTACGCCCAGTTCCCCGGCCCGCACTACGAAACCCCGGCTGAAGTGCAGTACGCCAAGCGGATCGGGGCGGACCTGATCGGCATGTCGACGGCACTGGAGGCCATCGCCGGCCGCCACGCCGGAATGGAAGTGTTCGGCATCTCCCTGGTCACCAACCTGGCAGCTGGCATCAGCCCCCAGCCGCTCAGCCACCAGGAAGTCATCGAATCCGGGCAGGCCGCGGGCCCGCGCATCTCCCGGTTGCTGGCTGACATCATCGCCCGGCTCTGAACGCCCCTGACCGCCGGGGTGCGGGCAACGGACCTGCAATGACGATAGCGTTAGGCCCATGACGTCTTCCGATGCCGAACTTCGCCTGCTTGCCGAGGCCCGGGAATGGGCCGCCCTGGATCCGGATCCCGCAACACAAGCATCGCTGCTTGGGCTTGTGGGACTCGTTGAAGAGGGAGACCCCGCGGCCCGGCAGGAACTCGAAGACAGCTTCCGCGGCACGCTGCAGTTCGGCACGGCGGGGCTGCGCGCCGCCCTCGGGCCCGGGCCGAACCGGATGAACCGGGTGGTGGTCCGCCGCGCCGCAGCCGGACTGGCCGCTTTCCTGGTGGATGCCGTGGCCGAAGCTGCGTCCGGCACCCGGCCGCGCGCCGTCGTCGGCTATGACGCCCGGCACAACTCGGATGTCTTCGCGGCCGAAACGGCGGCCATCTTCACCGCTGCCGGCATCGAGACCTTCCTGCTCCCGGCAGCCCTCCCCACTCCCCTGCTGGCCTACGCCGTCCGCGCCCTGGAATGCGACGGCGGCGTCATGGTCACCGCCAGCCACAACCCGCCGCAGGACAACGGATACAAGGTCTACCTCGGCCGGCACGCAGTGTCCGCCGACGGCAACGGTGCCCAGATCGTGGCGCCGTATGACGCCCGGATCGCCGCGCGGATCAGCTCCGTGGGCCCCGTCGACTCCATCGAACTGGCGGCCGGCGGGTGGACCGTGCTGGACGGCTCGCTGGCCGCCGACTACCAGCGGGCGATCGCTGCGCTGGCCATGCCGGACCGCTTCCCCGCCCGCGACCTGCGGATCGTCCTGACCCCGCTGCACGGCGTGGGTGGCGCGACAGCACTGGAGGTCCTGAACGCGGCAGGTTTCACGGATGTCACCATGGTGGCCGAACAGGCCGAACCGGACCCCGAATTCCCCACCGTCAGCTTCCCCAACCCGGAAGAACCCGGGGCACTGGACCTCGCCCTCGAAGCGGCCGAACGGCTCGACGCCGACCTCGTCATAGCAAACGATCCCGACGCCGACAGGGCCGCCGTCGCCGCCAAGGACCCGGACACCGGTGCCTGGCGGATGCTCCGCGGAGACGAAGTCGGCGCCCTCCTGGGGGCCCACATCGCCGCCAGGCTCGCAGACGCCGGCACCGAAGCGGACCACCAAGGTGTCTTTGCCAACTCGATCGTGTCCTCCCGCCTGCTGGCGCGGGTCGCCGCGGCCGCAGGCTTCGCCCACGAAGTAACCCTGACCGGGTTCAAATGGATCTCCCGGGTCCCCGGCCTCACCTACGGGTACGAGGAAGCGTTGGGCTACTGCGTCGCGCCGGACCTGGTGAAGGACAAGGACGGCATCTCCGCCGCCGTGCTGATCGCCGAACTCGCTGCCGCCGCCAAGGCCGCCGGCAAAACGGTCTTCGACACCCTCGATGAGCTGTACCTCCAGCACGGCCTGCACGCCAGCGACCAGCTGAGCATCCGGGTCGCGGACCTGGGCCTCCTCGACGCCATGATGAACCGTTTGCGGGTTTCGCCGCCGGAATCGTTCGGTCAGTCCGCGGTGGAAGTCTTCACCGACCTGGCAGAGGGAAGCGGCCAGCTGCCGCCTACGGAGGGCCTGCTGTACATCACCAGGGACCTGACCCGCGTGATCATCCGGCCCAGCGGCACGGAGCCCAAACTCAAGTGCTACCTCGAAGTGATCCACCACGTGGGATCCGCCGCCGAACTCCCGGAGGCGCGCCAGGCCGCGCGTGCCTCCCTGGACGAGGTCCTGCACGACGTCAGCGAGGCACTGGGACTTTAACCGCGGAAAGGGGCGCCGCCTGGCGCCCCCTTCCTGTGTGCGGGAAGTCCTAGAGTTCCACCTCGACGAACCCGTCGGTGATCCGGGTGTTGAAGGCGGCCAGGCGCAGGCCCGGAGTGGTGAAGCATTCACCGGTCTCGAGGTCGTAGACCTCTTTATGCAACGGCGAGGCGATCGTGGGGCGCGTGCCCTTGGAACCCAGGATGCCGCGGGCCATGACGTGGGCTCCGGTGGCCGGATCCTCATGCGCCACGGCGAAGACTTCGCGTGGACCGGTGCGGAACAGCGCCACCTGGCGGCCGGCAAGCAGCGCTGCCTCGCCCCAGGCGGGCTCGAGGTCCTCCACCGCGCAGACGCGGTGCCAGCCGGTCCCGGACCCGGCGGTGTCTGATTCGGCGGCGAGCGCCCCAAGTTCCAGTGTTGCCGTCATGTCCGGCTCCTCTCCTGTGCCTGTCATCCCTGCAAGCGGCTGCTTGTGATGCCGTGTCCAAGGCTAGGTTCCGGGTGTTTCAAAGGGGTGCGGTGAATGTGTCCGGCGGGTAAAAGAGACCTCACGCGGCCGGAAATGCGCTCGTGATGCAGAAGTTAAGTTGACGAAACAAAAGGGAAACTGAGGCGAAACTGCCCCTCCCTAGGCTGGAGGCACAAGCTGCAGAGCACCGTCTGCGGCCCATGCGAAAGGCCCACAGTGACCGAACAGACTTCAAGCACCGAGACTCCGCGCCGCATCGTCGTCGCCGGCGGCGGCCCTGCGGCCCACCGTTTCGCGGACGCAATGCATGCCCGCGGCCTCGACGGCTGGGATGTCACGGTCCTCACCGAGGAAGCCCACCTCCCCTACGACCGCGTGGCCCTGTCGAAGGCCCTCACGGACACCGGCGTGGACCTGACGCTGGGAACGGCCGCCATGTGGGAGCACGGCTCCTTGACCCTGAAGACCGGCGAGCGCGTCGTGAAGGTCAACGCTGAAGCCAAGACCGTGGAGACGGCCGCCGGCAACACCTACGAATATGACGAACTGGTGGTGGCCACGGGCTCGGACGCCGTCCGCCTGCCCATCCCGGGCGCCGGGCACGCCCACGTCTACCGGACGCTGGAGGACGTGTGGGCCATCAACAAGGCCGTCGCCGACCTCACCGCGAAACTCGGCCGCAAGATCAACGCGGTCACCATTGGCGGCGGCCTCCTGGGACTGGAATCCGCAGCCGGCACGGAACAGCTCGGCGCCACCCCGGTGGTCATCAACGGCGCCCCCTGGCTGATGAATACGCAGCTGGACGAGGGCGCGGGACAGGCCTTGGGCCGCCTGATCGAGGCCAAGGGCTTCGAGGTCCACGGCGGTGTCTTCCCTTCGGAGATTTTGACGGACGACGACGGCCAGGTCACCGGAGTGCTGATGGCCGACAACAGGATCATCCCGGCCGACCTGGTCATCGTCGCGGTCGGCGTCAAGCCCCGTGACGAACTCTTCCGCGCCGCCGACGGCGAAGAGCAGCTTTTCAGCCTGGGCCCGCGCGGCGGCGTGGTCATCAACGACTACTGCGCCACCGAAGTCCCCGGCATCTGGGCCATTGGCGAGGTAGCCAACTTCGGGGGCATGTGCCTTGGCCTGGTGGCGCCCGCCAACACCATGGCCGAGATCGTCGCCGACCGGCTGCACGGCGGCGACGCCACGTTCCCCGGCTTCGACACCGCCACCAAGCTGAAACTCTCCGGCGTGGACGTGGCCAGCTTCGGTGACGCTTTTGCCCGCACCGAGCACGCCCTCGAAATCGTCTACGCGGACCCCGCCCGCGGCGTCTACCAGAAGATCGTCACCACGGACGACGCCAAGACCCTCCTGGGCGGCATCTTCGTCGGCGATGCCTCTCCCTACATGAGCCTGCGGCCTCTCCTGGGCCGTGAACTCCCCGCAGAGCCCGGCGCGTTCCTGACCGCGGCCGGCGGCGGCGAAGCTCCCGAAACCGAGCTCCCGGACGACGCCACCCTGTGCTCCTGCAACAACGTCACGGCAGGTACCATCCGCGACGCCATCAACGGCTGCGGCGCCTGCGACGGCAACGCCCCGGTCCAGGAACTGGGCGAACTGAAGGGCTGCACCCGTGCCGGCACCCAGTGCGGCTCCTGCGTGCCCATGCTGAAGAAGCTGCTGGAAACCGAACTCACCAAGTCCGGCGTCGAGGTCTCCAAGGCCCTGTGCGAGCACATCGAACTGTCCCGCCAGGAACTTTTCGACGCCATCCGCGTCCTGGGACTGACCTCCTTCGAGGAGATCATGGCCAAGTACGGCACCGGGGCCGGCTGCGACATCTGCAAGCCCACCATCGCCAACATCCTTGCCAGCCAGAACAGCGCCTACGTGCTGGACGCCGGCCGCGGCACCCTGCAGGACACCAACGACCGCGCCCTGGCCAACATGCAAAAGGATGGCACCTACTCGGTGGTCCCCCGCATCGCCGGCGGGGAGATCACCCCCAGGAAGCTCGGCGTGATCGCCGCCGTCGCCGAAAAGTACGGCCTGTACACCAAGATCACCGGCGGCCAGCGGATCGACATGTTCGGTGCCCGGCTGGAGCAGCTGCCGGAGATCTGGAAGGAACTGGTGGACGCCGGCTTCGAGTCCGGCCAGGCGTACGGCAAGAGCCTGCGCACGGTGAAGTCGTGCGTCGGGTCCACCTGGTGCCGGTTCGGTGTCCAGGACTCGGTGGCCATGGCCATCCAGCTGGAGCTGCGCTACCGCGGCCTGCGCAGCCCGCACAAGCTGAAGATGGGCGTCTCCGGCTGCGCCCGTGAGTGTGCCGAAGCACGCGGCAAGGACGTGGGCGTGATCGCCACCGCCGACGGCTGGAACCTGTACGTCGGCGGCAACGGCGGAGCCACCCCGGCCCACGCCCAGCTGCTGGCCAAGGACCTGGACGACGAAACCCTGATCAAGTACATCGACCGCTACTTCATGTACTACATCCGCACGGCGGACCGCCTGCAACGCACGGCCCGCTGGCAGGAAGAGCTCGACGGCGGCATCAAGCACGTCGAGGACGTGGTGGTCAAGGACACCCTAGGCATCGCCAACGAACTCGAAGCCGCCATGGCCAAGCACGTGGACACGTACGTGGATGAATGGGCAGACACCCTCAAGGACCCCGAACGCCTCCGCCGGTTCCGCTCCTTCGTCAACGCTCCCGACCAGAAGGACGACTCCATCACCTTCGTCCCGGACGAGCGCGGCCAGATGCGCCCCGCCACCCCGGAGGAAAAAGGCAAGGTCCTGATCGGCGCTTCCATCCCGGTCCGCTCCGCCACCACGGAAACCCCTGGAAACGAGGCATAGCCATGCAGCTCAGTATCGACCTCACCGGCCGGAACGTCCTGGTGGCCGGCGCCCCGGATGCCGCGCGGCAGGCGGTGCGGCGGTACGAAGCCGCGGGCGCCGTCGTCCACCGCGTTGGAAGCCCCGCAGAGGCGCGGCTCGTCCACGTGCCGGAGCGGCTGTTCCTGGTCGCCGCCGTCGAGGACGGACAGAACGGCTGGGGCGCTTTCCTTGACCGCTACCGGAACGCCGGCATCCCGGTCGCTGCCGAGCCCGCCGCCGGCCCGGCCGGCCACGTCACCCTGGTGGGCGGCGGCCCCGGCACGGGCGACCTGCTCACCGTGGCTGCCGTCAAGGCGCTCCGGGACGCCGACGTCGTCTTCTACGACCGGCTGGCCCCGTACCAGGAGCTGCCGCTGCTGACCTCCGCGGAGCTGGTGGACGTCGGAAAGAAACCGGGCCACCACAAAGTCAGCCAGTCGGACATCGAAAAACTGATGGTCGAAAGCGCCCTGGCCGGCAACAACGTGGTGCGCCTCAAGGGCGGGGACCCCTACGTCTTCGGCCGGGGCGGGAGGAAGTTGCCGCGTGCGTGGCCGCCGGTGTCAAAGTGCACGTCATCTCCGGCGTTACCAGCGCCATCTCGGTCCCGGCCGCGGCAGGCATCCCGGTCACCCACCGCGAGGTCAGCCACATGTTCACCGTGGTCTCCGGACACGCGCCGCTGACTGAGAAGGAGCACCACCACCTGGCCGGCCTGGGCGGGACCATCGTGGTGCTCATGGGCATTGGCACCCTGCACCAGCTGGCAGCGGGCTTGCGCCGCGCCGGAATGCGCCCGGACATGCCCATGGCCGTGGTGGAACGCGGCTACCGGCCGGGCCAGCGCACCACCATCGCAAACCTGGGTACCATCACCTCCGCCGCTGCCGGCTGCAGCAATCCCGCAGTATTGGTGATCGGCGAGGTGGTCCGGGTGGCCGAAGCCAACCGGCAGCACGCCGGAGCCGCCGCCGACCTGGACAGGCTGGCGGCCTCGCTGCTGGGATCATGAAAGGATTGACCCCCATGAATGCACTTGCACCGGCCGAACCCACGCAGGTTGAAGAAGCCACAGATGCCGCGGAATCGCCGCTGGAGGGGTTCCGTATCGGCGTCACCTCCGACCGGCGGTCCCGGGACCTCATCGAGGCGCTGGAACGGCGCGGCGCCGAGGTGCTGCATGCTCCCGCCTTGAAGATCGCCCCTGTCCAGGAGGACATGCGCCTGATCGAAGACACCCGGGCCATCATCGCTGCAAAGCCGGACCTGTGCATCGCCACCACGGCCTACGGCATGCGCCGCTGGTGCGAAGCGGCAGACTCCTTCGGCCTCGGCGACGAGCTGCTGGAAACGCTGGGAGGCTGCCGGATGTTCGTCCGGGGCCCCAAGGCCCGCGGTGCCGTGCGTGCGGCCGGCCTCGCCGACGTCGGGATCAGCAGCGACGAAACCACTGCCACGCTGGTGGACATGCTGCTCACCGAAGGCGTCCGGGGCAAGACCGTGGCCATGCAGCTGCACGGCTACACCGACGTCCGCCAGATCGAACGGCTGCGGATGTCCGGCGCCACGGTCCTGACCGTGACGCCCTACCGCTGGGTCAAGCCCGACGGGGAGGACAAGCTGCCGCGGCTGATCGAGGCCGCCTGCAACGGAAACCTGGATGTCCTCACGTTCACCAGTGCCCCCGCTGTGGACGCGATGTGGAGCACGGCCCACGAGATGGGCCTGTACAAGCAGCTGGTGGAGAGCCTGAAACTGAATGTCACTACCGCGGTGGTGGGTCCCGTCACGGCGCAGCCCCTGCTGGACGCCGGGGTGACCCCGCTGATCCCGGAACGGTTCCGGATGGGAGCCCTCATCCGCCTGGTGTGCGAGCACCTGGCATTGAACCACGTCCGGCGGCTCGACACCCGCTCCGGAAACATCGAGCTCCGGGGCCGCAGCCTTCGCATCGATGGCCGGCAGGTGGAACTGGCCCCCGCGCCGCTGCTGCTCCTGCGGGCGCTGCTCGGTGCCGGGGGCGCGGTCCTGTCCCGCGAGTCCCTTTCGGACCTGCTGGAGCTCCGTGGTTCCGTCCACGCGCTGGACATGACCGTGAGCCGGCTGCGGTCGTCGCTGCCGGACGGCAAGCTCATCGAAACCGTGGTGAAGCGGGGCTACCGGATCCGCGTTTGAAGTCCGGGGGCGGCCGAATGTGTCCGCGGGCTCCCGGATGAGAGGTGCGTCACGGGTTCTGTTACCGGCCGGTAAATACTGGCGAACAACACCCTCCGAAACAGCAATGGACGGGTAACACAACCGAAAAAGCAGGCCCCTACGCTGGGGTGCATCACGAAGTTCCGGCCGGTTAACGGCCACCAGCGAAAGGGCCAGCACATGTCCGCTCCGGCACCCTCCCCGTCCACCTCCGAGGCAACCCGCATCGTCATCGCCGGGGCCGGACCGGCCGCCCAAGCCCTGGTTGCGCAGCTGGACCGCGCCCGTTTCACCGGAAGCATTACCGTACTGAGCAACCGGGACGACACTCCCGCCGAACTGCTGGAACTGGCCATGCTGCCCCAGGTTTCCGTGCGCTTCGGCCAGCCCGCAAGCCACATCGACGCCGCCAACCGCACCGTGGCCACCGCCGACGGCATGGAGTTCGCCTACGACCAGCTGGTCATCGCCACCGGCTCCGCCCCCGCTGCCAGCCCCGTGGACGGCGCCGCCCAGTGCCTGAGCTACTCCACCATCGACGACGCCCCGCGCATCGCCGAAGGCGTCCAGGAAGTCACCCGTGAACTGGGACGCAGGCCCGTCGGCATCCTCGTCGGCACGGGCGCGGCCGCCGGACAAGCCGAAGCCGTCCTCCGGGCCAAAGGCGTGCGGCCCATCCGCACAACGGCCAGGCCCGCCGCCGTCGTTCCTTCCGTTGTTCCGGGCGGATCCGCTTCCGGCCTGGCCTCCTCCGCCGTCGTCTTCGAGGACGGCAGCAGCATGACCGGAGACCTGGTGGTCCTGGCCGAGGAACGGGTCTCCCGTGACAGCCTCGCCGCCACGGCCGGGGTGCGGACGGCCGCCGGCGGCGGCATCGTGATCAGCCGCGACTTCCGCACGTCGGTCCCCGGCATTTGGGCCATCGGTGATGCTGCGGCGTTCGACGGCGTTCGGCTGGGCCTGCTGGTGGCGGCGGCGTCCGCGGCGGGGGCCTGCGCCACCCAGTTGCTGACCGCCGTTGCCACCGCAGTTCCGTCCACCGCCGCCGTGCCGGCACTGCAGGTGGCCGCCTGACCGGCCCGGCCGGGGTTGTCCCGCGGCGTCCGCCACCGGGCTGCCGGTGCGGCCCCGGCGCGCTGTGACAAGATGGTTTCAGCAACGAGTCACCGACGCGCCGGGCCGACGAAGCCCCTCGAGAGGACCATCCATGAGCAATGAAGCCACCGTTCACGCAGGCACCCCCACACCGGCCGGTGACGGGAACATCGCCTCCTACATCGACCACACGCTGCTCAAGCCCGAAGCCTCGGAAGCCGAGGTGCTGAAAGTCTGCGCCGAGGCCGCCGAGTACGGGTTCAAGTCGGTCTGCGTCAACCCTGTCTGGGTCAAGACCGTCACCACCGCGCTGAAGGGCTCAGGAGTCCTCACCTGCTCCGTGGTCGGCTTCCCGCTGGGGGCGACCCCCACGGACGTGAAGTCCTTCGAGGCCCGCGGCGCGGTACTGGACGGCGCTGACGAGGTGGATATGGTGATCAACATCGCCGCTGCCCGGGCAGGCGACAAGGGCGCCCTGGCCGATGACATCGCCGCCGTGGCCGAGACCGTGCACGCCGGTGGCGCCATCCTGAAGGTCATCATCGAAACCGCGCTCCTGACCGACGAACAAAAGGTCCTGGCCTGCCAGGCGGCAGTGGAGGCCGGCGCGGACTTCGTCAAGACGTCCACAGGCTTCAACGGTGGCGGCGCCACCGTTGAAGACGTGGCGCTGATGCGCAAGGCCGTGGGCCCGAACGTGGGGGTCAAGGCCTCCGGCGGTGTACGGTCCCTGGCCGACGCTCAGGCTATGATTGCTGCAGGTGCAACACGAATCGGCGCCAGCTCCGGGATTGCCATCGTCAAGGGTGAACAGGGTTCAGCCGCTTACTGACCGGGACCGGACGGCCGCCACAGACCAAGCCCCGCGGGGCCGAGGAGGAACACATGTCCAGCAAGATCAACGCGTCCAGCCGGGACACGACGTCGAACCAGGACATGGTCCGCACCCCGCAGAACGAGAACAACACGGCCACCAGCGCTGTCCTTTTCGTGGTCAGCTTCGCCCTGTTCCTGGGCGCCATCTACTCCCTGTCCTTCCTCAGCCTGGACAACCCCTGGCCGATGGCGGTGTGCCTGGTCCTGTTCGCCCTGGCGTTCTGGATCCCGCAGACCATCCTCGGACGGTCTGACTCCGCAGGCGAGCACTGATCCCCACGCAGACAGCAAAGGACCCCGGACACGCCGTCCGGGGTCCTTTGCTGTCTGCTGCCCGAGGCCTTCCTGCTGCTAGAACCACAGCCTGATCCAAGCCCCCGCGGCGGCGGCCACCGGGCCCCAGTGGTCCCTGGCGATGGCGCAGCCGGCCATGGACATGCCCACCATGGCGTAGGCGCTGACCGGGATCAGCACCAGCCACTCCCGCTTGGATCCCGCCCGTCCCAGCAGGGGCACCGAGAGGGCGCCGTTGGGGCGCCAGACGTTCCGCAGCAGGGGCAGCCGGCGCAGCAGCCGGGGTGGCCTGATGACCAGCGGCCACAGCAGCGGCACTCCCCCGGTGGTGACCAGGTCGCCGACAATATGGACCACCACTCCAATCAGCATCGAGGTGGGCAGCCAGGTCCATTGGTCCGGCGCGAAGAACGTGACCAGGCCGGCCATCGCCAGGGCGAAAATCCAGTTCGAGATGAATCCACTCTTGGGAAAGAGTTTCAGCGCCTTGGCCGCGATGTTGATCAGGAACATGCACAGCAGCCCGGCGCCGACGGACAGGCGGCCCCAGGGGGTGTCCATATGGACCTGAGATGCCAGGCCGGCCAGGAACACGAACAGGGCGGCGCCCACGATGGAATGCGTGCCCTGCCGGTGGCCGCCGCTGGCGTTCTCGATGCCACGCGCGATCACATTGGACAGCGGCGGGAGCGAGTGCGCCACCGTGCTGGAGCGGTGGTCCCAGTCGCACACCAGGGCCGTGCCCGCCGTCGCCATCCCGCCGATGAGGATGCCGGTGGGATCCAGCGGATACCAGCCCAGTGTGTACGGTCCCGTGGACGCAACAGCAACCCACGCCGCGGCTCCCGACGCGGCGTGGTGTCCTCCATCATCCCCTAACCGACGGTCAGGGGAGCATCGGAGAAGATGTTCCGGATCACGCCGTTGGCCCAGTCGAGGATCTCGGCGTCCTGCAGGTCCCGGCCGCCGATCCGTGCGGTTTTCGGTTTGGGGATGAGGACGGCGTCCAGGGCGGGCTTGGATTGGGCGCCCGGGTACATGCGGTTCAGTCGCATCACCTTGGATTCCGGCAGGGTGGCCGGGGAAAACTTGATGAAGTTGCCCTGCAGCGCGACGTCGGTCAGCCCGGCCTCGCGTGCACCCACACGGAACCTGGCCACGGCCACAAGGTTCTGCGCCGGCAGCGGCAGTTCGCCGTAACGGTCCACGAGCTCCGCCATGACCTCGTCGATGGCCTCATTGGTGACTGCGGAGGCGAGCTTCCGGTAGGCCTCCAGGCGCAGCCGCTCGCCGGGGACGTAGTCGTGCGGCAGGTGCGCGTTGACCGGCAGTTCGATCTTCATCTCCGCAGCCTTCTCTTCGGCTTCGCCGCGGAAGTCCGCTACGGCCTCGCCCACCAGGCGGATGTACAGGTCGAAGCCCACCCCCTGGATGTGCCCGGACTGTTCACCGCCCAGCAGGTTGCCGGCACCACGGATCTCCAGGTCCTTCATGGCCAGTTGCATGCCGGCGCCCAGTTCGTTGTGCGCGGCCACGGCCTTGAGCCGTTCCAGGGCCACCTCGCCCAGCGGCTTCTCCGAGGGGTAGAGGAAGTAGGCGTAGGCACGTTCCCGGCCACGGCCCACCCGGCCGCGGAGCTGATGCAGCTGGGACAGGCCGTACTTGTCCGCGCCATCGACGATCAGGGTGTTGGCGTTGGAGATGTCCAGCCCGGTCTCGATGATGGTGGTGCAGACCAGGACATCGAACCGCTTCTCCCAGAAGTCCACGATGATCTGCTCCAGCCGGCTCTCGGACATCTTGCCGTGCGCCACCTCCACGCGCGCCTCCGGCACCAGTTCACGGATCTTCGCGGCGGTGCGTTCGATCGTGGACACCCGGTTGTGGACGAAGAACACCTGTCCTTCGCGCATCAGTTCGCGGCGGATCGCGGCGGAGGTCTGCTTGTCCGTGTACGGGCCCACATAGGTCAGCACCGGGTGCCGTTCCTCCGGCGGGGTGGCCAGGGTGGACGTTTCCCGGATGCCGGTCAGGGACATCTCCAGGGTGCGCGGAATCGGGGTGGCGCTCATGGCCAGGACATCCACGTTGGTGCGCATCTTCTTCAGCGCTTCCTTGTGCTCGACGCCGAACCGCTGCTCCTCGTCCACGATCACCAGGCCAAGGTCCTTGAACTCGAAATCCTTGGAGAGCAGCCGGTGCGTGCCGATCACCACGTCCACCGTGCCGTTCTTCACGCCCTCGGCCGTCTCCTTGGCCTCCTTGGCGGCCTGGAAGCGGGACAGCGGCTTGACCCGCAGCGGGAAGCCGGAGAACCGTTCGGTGAACGTCTCATAGTGCTGCTGCGCGAGCAGGGTGGTAGGCACCAGCACGGCCACCTGCTTGCCGTCCTGGACAGCCTTGAACGCCGCCCGCACCGCAATCTCGGTCTTGCCGTAGCCGACGTCGCCGGAGACCAGGCGGTCCATGGGGATTTCCCGTTCCATGTCCGCCTTGACCTCGTTGATGGTGGTGAGCTGGTCGGGAGTCTCCACGTACGGGAAGGCCTCCTCCAGTTCCCGCTGCCAGGGCGTATCCGGGGCGAACGCGTGGCCGCGGGAGGCCATCCGGGCCGAGTAGAGCCGGATCAGTTCACCGGCGATCTCCTTGACGGCCTTCCGGGCCTTGGACTTGGTGCTGGCCCAGTCGGCGCCGCCCATCTTGCTTAGCACCGGAGCGTCACCGCCCACGTAGCGGGTCACCTGGTCCAGCTGGTCCGTGGGGACGAACAAGCGGTCGCCGGGCGCCCCGCGCTTGGCCGGCGCGTACTCCAGGACCAGGTACTCCCGCACCCCGTCGCCGCCGCCGGCCACCTTCCGCTGGATCAGTTCCACGAACCGGCCGATGCCATGCTGTTCGTGCACCACATGGTCCCCGGCCACCAGCTGCAGCGGGTCAACCGCATTGCGCCGTTTGGAGGGCATCCGCCGCATGTCCTTGGTGGACCCGGCAGAAGTCCGGCCCAGGAGGTCGGCCTCCGTCAGCAGGCCCAGTTTGAGCCCGTCAAGGACAAAACCGCGGCCGACGGCGGCGGTGGTCACTTCGATGATGCCCGCCTGGGGTTCGTGGTCCAGGCTGTCCACCCGGGCGCACGGAATGTCCGCGTCATGGAAGAGCTCGGCCAGGCGCTGGGCCGGGCCGGGACCTTCGGTAGCCACCACGATGCGCCACTGGTCGCGGACATGCGAGCCGACGAACTCCATCATTTCCGCCACATCGCCCTGGTAGCCGCGGGGTTCGCGGGCATGCAGGTTCAATACGTCGATCTCGGGGAGCAACTCCGCGTCCTGGGCCAGGGAGGTGATGGACCACCAGGAGACCCCGTGCCCCGACGCGGACGCGCGGGTTTCTGCAAGCGACCGGAAGCTCGCCGAGTGCAGCGCCGCGCTGGCCTGGGAGCTGAGGTCCAGGGGCGCCGTCCCGCCGTCCGAGGCCGTGGACCAGGCCGCCTCGAGGAACTCCTCGTTGGTGGCGGCGAGGTCGTGGGCGCGGGTGCGCACCTTCTCGGGTTCGATGACCACCGCGATGGAATCGGCGGGCAGCTGGTCCACGAACGGCACCATCGCGTCCACCAGCACCGGGGCCAGGGATTCCATGCCTTCCACGGCGATGCCGCCGGCGATCTTTTCGAGCATGTCCGCCGCGGCCGGCAGCTGGGCCTTCAGCGTGGCGGCGCGGGACATCACGGACGGCGTGATGAGGATTTCGCGGCATGGCGGCGCATGCAGTTCCGTGGGGTGGTGGATGCCCGGGGCGGACAGCGAGCGCTGGTCGGCCACGGCGAACCAGCGCATCTGGTCCACTTCGTCCCCGAAGAACTCCACCCGGATGGGGTGGTCCTCGGTGGGCGGGAAGACGTCGATGATGCCACCTCGGACGGCGAATTCGCCGCGGTGCGTCACCATGTCCACGCGGGCGTAGGCAGCGTCCGCGAGGCGCTTCACAACATCGGAAAACGGGACCTCCTGGCCCACTTTCAACGTGACCGGCACCAGGTCTCCCAGGCCGGCCACCACCGGCTGGACCACGGCGCGGACGGGCGCGACGACGACGCGCAGCCGGGCCGTCGTCGAACTTTCCGGATGGGCCAGGCGGCGAAGGACCGAGAGCCGGCGGCCCACGGTATCCGAGCGCGGCGAGAGCCGCTCGTGCGGAAGGGTTTCCCAGCTGGGGAACTCGGCCACGGTGTCCGCCGGCAGGTACGCGCGCAGGGCCGCGGAGAGGTCCTCGGCTTCCCTGCCGGTGGCGGTCACGGCCAGCACAACGCCCGGTTCACCGCTGCCCGCCGCTGCCGCCAGGCCATCTGCCATCTCCGCCAGCAGCACGGGCCGCAGGCCGGCGGGGGCGCTGATCTGGTAGTCCTGTCCACGAACTTCGAAGCCCCGTGCAGCCTCGGCCCGGACCCGGCCGAATGTCCGGTCCGGTTCCAGGGCACGGCGCAGGCCATCCAGCGTAGGGACGGCGCCGGAGGAGCCGGCGCGGGTTTTGCCGGTGCTGGACGTGCCGGCGGCGGACTGGCCGGAAAGACTCATGGCAGTAGCTCCTGTGCTGTTCATCAAAATCGCAGGCAACGCGAAAACCCGAAATTCGCTGCGAATCCCGGGGAACTTCCAGCCTACCGCGCGGGACCGACATGGCAGTCCCGCGATTGCGGGCCTAGGCTGGCAGTGCCATCGCATTCGGCGTCGGAGCAGCCGTCCGGACAAGCCGCCGCTCCGAACCACAAGGGACGAACAGGAGCCAGTATGAGCGAAATGACTGCCCGGCCTACATCAAAGACCGTCCTTGTCACCGGTGCCACCGGGTACATCGGCGGCCGGCTCGTGCCACGGCTGCTGGAAGCGGGCCATACGGTCAAGGTCCTGGTCCGCTCCCCCGACAAGATCGCCGGTGTGCCCTGGCGCACCGAGGTGGACGTGGTGGAAAGCAGCCTTGACGACGGCGACGCCCTCCGCGCAGCCCTTGCCGGCGTCGACGTCTTCTACTACCTGGTGCACTCCATGGCGGCAGGGGCCGGTTTCGAGGCGAAGGAAAAAGCGATGGCCCGGACGGCGGCGGATGCTGCCACGGCGGCGGGCGTCCACCGGATTGTCTACCTGGGCGGCCTGCACCCGAAGGGGGTGGAGCTGTCCACCCACATGCGCTCACGCGAGGCCGTGGGCAAGGTCTTCCTGGACAGCCCGGTGGATTCGATCGTGTACCAGGCGGGCGTGGTGATCGGTTCCGGCTCCGCTTCCTTCGAAATGATCCGGCACCTGTCCGAGACCCTGCCCCTCATGCCCGCACCAAGCTGGGTGCGCAACCGGATCGAAGCCATCGCCGTCCGCGATGTGCTCTATTACCTGGTGGCTGCGGCGTCGCTGGAGGGTCCCATCAACCGGACCTTCGACATCGGCTGCCGGCAGGTGCTGACCTACGCCAAGATGATGCAGGAGTACTCAGCCGTGGCCGGCCTGCCTTACCGGGTGGTGTTGGCGCTGCCTGTGCCGGCGCCCAAGCTGGCCGGCATGTGGGTGGCCCTGACAACCCCCATCCCATGGTCCATGGCGGTCCCCCTGGTCCAGTCGTTGCAACATGACGCCGTGTCCAACGAGCACGACATCGACCAGTTCATTCCGCAGCCCGACGGCGGCCTCACGCCCTACCGCACCGCGGTGGCCTTGGCGCTGGGCAAGGAACGGGACGGCCAGGTGGAGACCACGTGGGCGAACGCCGGCGCGGATTCAGACCCGCTGCCCAGCGACCCCGAGTGGGCCGGGCACAAGGTCTACATCGACGAACGGACGTTCCACGGAGACGTGGACCCGGCGCACGTCTGGACCATCATCGAGGGGATCGGCGGCCGCAACGGCTGGTACTCGCTGCCCTTGGCCTGGCAGGTGCGGGGCTGGCTGGATAAATTGACCGGCGGCGCCGGGCTGCTGCGGGGCCGCCGGCACCCGCACTCCCTGGCCGCCGGCGAGGTGGTGGACTGGTGGCGGGTGGAGCGGATCGACCGCGGCAGGCTGCTCCGGCTGCGGGCAGAAATGCGCGCGCCCGGCCGTGCCTGGCTGGAGCTCTCCGTGGAGCCGGACGGCGGAGGCAGCCGGTACCGGCAGCGGGCCATTTTCTTCCCGAAGGGTTTGAGCGGACGGCTCTACTGGCTGGCCGTACTTCCCTTCCACAGCCTGATCTTCCCGGCCATGGCCCGGAACATCACCGCGGCAGCCCAAAAACTGGCCGATGCGGAGCGCGCAGAGGTGACCCCGTAGGATGTTGGAGGCGTAAATCCTTTCCCGACGTCCCAGGAGGACCCATGGCGCTGAGCGCAACCACCACCCTTCCGCACTCCGTTGACAGCGTTGCCGCTGTGCTGGTGAACGAGGATTTCCAGCGCCACGTCAGCCGGCTGGTGGGCGGCGAACTGGAGTCCTTCAAGGTCGACGGCGACACCGCCGGGGCGTTCAGCGCCACGTCGGTGCGGACGTTGCCCACCACCCGGCTGCCCGAGATTGCCCGCAAGTTTGTCGGTGAGCACCTCAAAGTGACCCAGGTGGAAAACTGGGACGCCCCCGCCGCTGATGGCTCCCGCCAGAGCAACATCTCGCTGAAGATCGCCGGCGCCCCGGTGGATGTCACGGCCGTGCAGCGGCTGGTGGCCGACGCCGGTGGAACCCGGGTGGAGCTTGAGGGCGCCGTGAAGTCCTCCGTTCCGTTCCTGGGCGGCAAGATCGCCGATGCCGCCGAGCCCATGGTGGCCAAGGCCTTGAACCTGCAAGCCACGCAGGCGCAGGCCTGGCTGGAAAGCCACTAGTACATGGAGCTGCCCGTTTTCGCTGCGCTGGTCCTGATTGTCGCCGGCGTCTGGTCGCTGGTGGTCTGGCCGCAGTTCCTGCGCCGGGTCATGAACGATCCCCGTGCCCGCGACACTGCCGGCAAGGCCACCAAATTCCTGACCGTGCACGTGGTGCTGGTCAGCATCTCCATGGTGCTGGGACTCGCCACCGCAGTCATCGGCGTCCTGGGACTGCTGGGCTGACCCTTCCGCGCGGCAGCACGGCTCCGGCATGACACAGCCCGGGCCTTCCTCCGGAACGAGGAAGGCCCGGGCTGGTCTCATCCCTGCGGTTATGCCGCCTGGTTGAGCGCGTCCTCCGCCGCCACCCAGGAGATCATGGCGCACTTGACCCGGGCCGCGTAGCGGGCAACCCCCTCGAAGGCAGCGGCGTCCCCCAGCAGTTCGGGATCGGCCTGGACCTTGCCGCGTGAGCGGAGCACCTCGCGGAAGCTCTCGATCACCTGGTGCAGTTCGGCAACGGTCATGCCGTCGGCGAGTTCGGAGAGAACCGACGCCGAGGCCATGGAAATGGAGCAACCGGCTCCGTCCCACGCCACCTGGACCACCTTGCCGTCCTGCACCGCCAGCCGCAGGGTGACTTCGTCTCCGCATACCGGGTTGAGCTGGTGGGACTGGCCTGTTGCCGCGCCGGCCGGGGCATCGGTGGCGGCCAGCCCGCTGCCGTGGCGGGCCTTGGAATGGTCCAGGATGATCTGCTGGTACAACTGGTCGAGGCTCATGGTGTCACCCTTCGTGTTCTCCGCTAGGCGCGGAAGTAGGCCCTGACGCCGGCCACGGCTTCAAGGAAGCGGTCCACGTCGTCGGTGGTGTTGTACAGGTAGGCGCTGGCGCGGGTGGTGGCGGTCAGTCCCAGCCGCCGGTGCAGCGGCTGGGCGCAGTGGTGCCCGACGCGCACGGCGATCCCGCGGGAGTCCAGGAATTGCCCGACGTCGTGGGCGTGGACGCCTTCGACGTCGAACGCGGCAAGGCCGATCCGCTCCCTGCCTGCGGCCGGGCCAAGGACCCTGACGCCGGGAATGGCTTCAAGGCCCACCACCATGCGCTGGCCGAGTTCGGATTCCCAGGCGTGGATCCGATCCAGCCCGGTTTCGGTGAGGTAGTTGGCCGCGGCGGCCAATGCCACGGCCTGGGAGATGCGCTGGGTACCGGCTTCGAAGCGTTGTGGTGCCGGCAGGTACTCTGCCCGCTCCATGGTGACGGTGGTGATCATGGATCCGCCGGTCAGGAACGGCGGCAGGATGTCCAGGAGTTCCTGCCGTCCGTACAGCACGCCGATGCCCGTGGGGGCGAGCATTTTGTGGCCCGAGAGGACCGCGAAGTCCACGTCCAGCTCCTTGACGTCCAAGGGCAGGTGCGGGGCGGACTGGCATGCGTCCAGGACCACGAGGGCGCCGGCGGCGCGGCCCAAGGACGTCAATTCCTGCACCGGGTTGATGATGCCCAGCACGTTGGAGGCATGGGTGAAGGCCAGGACCTTTGTCCGGGGTCCGATGACTGAGGCCGCAGCGTCCATGCGCAGGCTGCCGTCGTCATCGATGGGAATATGGCGGAGCGTCGCCCCGGTACGGAAAGCCAGCTCCTGCCACGGAATAAGGTTGGCGTGGTGCTCCATCTCAGTCACCACGATCTCGTCGCCGGGCCCCAGCGCCAGTTCCCGCAGGCCGCGATCGCCGCGGCCTTGGGCAGCCCAAAGGGCGGCGTTGGACAGGGCGTAGCTGATGAGGTTCAGCCCCTCGGTGGCGTTCGAGGTCCAGATGGTCTCTTCATAGCCGGCCCCGATGAAGTCGGCGATGGTTTGCCGGGCATCTTCGAAGACTTCGGTGGCTTCCACCGCAAGATGGTGTGCGCCGCGGTGCACGGCAGCATTGCGCTGTTCGTAGAACTCCTGTTCGGCTTCGATGACGCTGACCGGGTTCTGCGAGGTGGCGCCGGAGTCGAGGTAGACCAGCGGCTGGCCGTTGACCAGCTGGTTCAGCACGGGGAAGTCGTTGCGGATGCGCAGCACTTCCGCGTTGTCCATGGCCGGCAGGGCACGTTCCAGCGTGGCTGGCGTTGATACTACGGCCAAAACGAACTCCTTGGGCTGCCAATGTTTGACACCCAATTGTCCCACAACACGGCTGTGGCGGCCGCCCGGAGGGGCTGCCGCCACCGCTGCCCCGGGCTTCGGCCGAGGGAGCAGAGGGCCGGCGACGGCTGGGGGAGAGTCTCGGTCTCAGAAGACTCTGACGTCGCCGGCCCCGTCTGTGCCCGGTCCGTGGGGACCGGAAATATGAGGGGCCTCAATGTCCTGATCGGCTGCTCCGCGGCTTCCAGCCTGCCGCTTTGCTTTGCCTCCTTAAGTAAATCCGGTAGCGCCCTCCCGTACACGAGTAGGGTGTACTCGAATCCTCGGGGGTGCACTACCGGCCGCGGCCAGGTGGCCATGCACAGGCGCATGCTGCGGCCGGGGTGTGGTTCCGCCGCGAGCGGAACGGCGGTCACAGGGCACCCGCGGCACGGTGACGTACGGCGCGTGGAAACGGCGCCGCAGGGCACCAACGGCGAGGGGGCGGCCGACGGCGGCCGTCGCGGGCAGGTACCGGGGAAGGGCAGCCGGGACTACTTGGGCAGGGCCGTCTCCAGCTCATCGCGGCTGCGGACGCCAAGCTTGACGTAAGTACGGTACAGGTGCCCTTCCACCGTGCGCACCGACACCATCAGGCGCTGGGCGATCTCCCGGTCGGTCAGTCCCTGGACGGCAAGTTCGACGATGTCCTGCTCCCGGCGGGTGAGGTGGACCGCGGGTGCGGCGGCGATGAAGCGCCCCTCGCGGAAGCGCTCGCCGAGTTCGTGGTCGCACTTTTCCCGTTGGGCCACCGCCTGCCGGGACCGGCGGCGTTCGCCTGCCTGTTCCAGCACCGTGCTGGCACGGGCATAAGCCTCCCGGGCCAGGTTGACAAAGGCTGCTTCCTCCAGCGAGGCAGCCGTTGCCATCAGGGTGTCACCGTCGGCGTTTTCCCACGCCGTGGCCAGGGTCAGCAGCGCCTCCGCCCAGCGGCCTTCCACGCCGCGGGCAACCGTCTGGACCATGGGGATCACCGAGGGGTCCCCGAGGTCCCAGCACATGGCCAGGACTTCGAGGAGGTTGCCGGCCCTTGCGGCTGCCTCCGGCGTCGTCATGAGCGTCTGCAACGCAGCCAGCCCCTTGCCGTCACGGGCGGTGTACTCTGCCCCCGCTGCCACGTACGCCTCGGCCAGGAGGTCATGTGCGGGGCCGCCGGCGAAGGCGTCCTTGTGATCCTGTTCCAGCCGTCTTGCCTGTTCAGCATCCCCGAGACGGGCCGCCACGTAATAGCCCAGCGCTGTACCGAACCGGTACAGCTGCAACGGATCGTTGAGCCTCAGGGCTTCCACGGCGGGCAGCAGGACCTGGTAGGCCCGCTCCATCCGGCCCTGGCGAAGCAGGGAGTAGCCGCGGAGTACGTTCAGGCTCCCGTCGAAAATGGCCGCACCCGCGCCGTGGCCTGCCGCGTAGCCGTTCAGTTCCCGCTCGGCCGATTCCCATTCGCCCATGGCCAGGTAGTTGGAGACCAGCCGTCCCAGCACGAACTCAGGGAAGAAGAACAGGCTGCCTTCGAGCGGAGGAAGCTCCGACGCCGCCATCATGGCAGCATCCAAGCCCTGGACGGGACGCCCTGCAGCGGCCAGGGCATGGGCCAGGAGCGCCTCAGCCAGGGCACGCAGCGGCTCTCCCCGGAGCCCGCTGCGCCGCGTTTCCTGATCCTGTCGACTTCCTCGCCAAGTGCCTGGACGTTGACCTCGGCCCCAAGCTGCAGCACTTGCAGAAGCTCCGCCTGCCAGCTGCCATCCTGGCCGAATTGGGCGATGGCCCGCTCCACGTCCTCCGCTACATCTGCCAGCAGCCGGCCATTGGCCTGGTGTGCCGAAACCCGGAGCACCAGGGCTGCCGGCCCTTGCGGGTCCCCGGCCAGCGGGAGCCAGCACTCGTCCAGGAGGGCCGCTGCTTCCTGGTAGGAGCCCTCGTTATACAGGGCCCGGGCCTGGACCGCCTGGGCCAAGGGGATCAAGGCGGGGTTGCGGATCTTGGCCGCGATGGACCGCGCGCTGTTGTTGCGGTACGCGAGCAACGCCACTTTGGCGGCGGCCAGCAACTCGTCGTCGCCGACCCGGAGGCCACACTCCAGCGCCCATTCCACCGAACGGAGCCGGCCTTCCCCCTGCAGCAATCCGGGGTCCTGGTGTGCCTTGACCTTCTCCAAGAGCTGGAGGCTCCGGGAGACCGATACCGTGTTCCTGATGGCGCCGGCGAAGAGCGCGTTCCAGAGGTAAAGTTCCGCGGGAACGCCGGGGGTCTCCACGATCATCTGCTGGTCCAGCAGGGACCGGACCACCGCTGCCCCACTGATGTCTTCGATGACCTTGCGTCCCACCGGGCCGGCCAGGGCAATAAGCTTCAGGGCTTCCTGTTCCTCGGGTCCGCGGCACAGGTGGTCCTTGGCAACCACCGCTGCCAGCCGGGGCCCGTCGGCAGGAAGGTCCCCGAGCAGGATCCAGATGCCGTTGCGTTTGGCCAGTACCCCGGCTTCCGCGGAGTCATGCAGCAAGGCGTCAAGGATCCGTGGATTTCCGCTCGAAGCGCTCCACATGGCGTCCACCGTGGCAGCCGGAACGGTCCCGTCCAGGACGTGGGCCAGGACTTCCTCTATCTGCTCGCGGTTCAGGGGCCGAAGATCGACGCGCTCGGCAAGGCCGTCGTACCAGAGCTGCTCCAGCGGCTGCGGAAGGCCGGGCCGGGGCCGCGCGGCCGCCAGCACGGTTGCCCAGCCCGCCGAAATCAGCTCAGCCAGTACCCCTGCCGAGGCCTCGTCCAGGTGATGTGCGTCGTCCACCGCGAGCAGGACTGCCGAGCCGTTACCGGCTTTCAGCTTTTCAAAGTAGGACCACATTGACCGCAACACGGCCACCGGCGAGACCGACTCCTCAGCCGTGAGTTCCCCGGTATAGGGGGTCAGGACCCCGAAGGGCACCCCGGAGAGCGCGGAACTGGCATGGATGCGCACCACGTTCAGGTGCCCGGCGAGCCGTTCGGTGACGGCGTCGGTCACCGCCGATTTTCCAATCCCCGGGCCTGCCATGACGAAGACCGCATGGCTGGTGCCATTGCGCACCAGGTTGCAGATCCGGTCCACGGGCTCCCGCCGTCCGGTCAGGAGCCGATGGGCAGATGTGGGTTTGTGGCCATTAGACGAGTCCAGTCAGATCACCCCTTGAAGTTACGCCCAGCTTGGTGAACACCTGGTACAGGTGGCCTTCGACGGTGCGGACTGAGACACCCATTTCCAGGGCGATGTCACGGTTTGAGGCACCCCTGCCGGCCATTCGTGCAATCTGCCGCTCACGGCTGGTCAACAGCGGGCTGCCGCTGCTGGGCACGATGGGGAGGTTGGCTACCGTGGCGGCCAGGATGTCCAGCCGTGCCTGCGCGGTCCGGGCCGACAGGGCATCCCCGTCCTGGCGCGCAAAGTCCACCGCCAGTGCCATGCAGCGGGCTTCGACGGCGTCGAGTTCCAGGGTGGCCGCGAGTTCGCCGCCGGCGAGCAGCGCCTTGGCGTCCTTTGTCCGGCTTCCCACGGCGATCAGCCGGGATACTTCGGCCAGCGGGCCTTGCCGGTGGCCCGCGATCTCCTCCAGGAAGCGGAAGTCGGCATCGCTGCCGTTCACCGTTGCCGCCAGCAGGTAGATCCCGGCCATGGCATACCGGCCCGCTTCTGCGTTCGCGCGGGCCCCCTGCTTGAGGCTGGTGACGGCGTCGGAGTCGCCCAGCCACCGTCCGGCCACGAGTGTGCAGAACTCGATGATGCTCTCCACGGCAAACCCTGACCTGCCGGGCATCCGCTGGACTTTCGTCAGGTACTTGCGTGACAGCGCGGCGTTTCCGGTCTGGGCGTAGGCCAGGGCCGTGGCCGCGTACGCGGTGCGCAGCGCACCCTGGACCGGTTGCAGCTCCAGCTGCGCTGCGGCAGAAATCAGGGGTTCCAGGGCAGCTTCGCCCCGGCCGGAAAACGCGAAAGCTATTCCGGCAGCGATTTCCGTGGCCGCGCTGCGGTAAGGAAGCCGGAAGGGCTGGCCGGCGCTGAACGGGGCCATGAGGTCAATGCAGCGCCGCCACTGGCCGGCCATCAAAAGAACGAAGTAGGCCTCCCGCGTGTACCGTTCCCGCAGGCCCACAATGTGCGAGGCATCGCTGAGTTGGCCACCGATCTGGCGCACGAGGCCCAGGGCATCCATCTCCCGGCCCGTCATGGCCAGGGCGCTCATCAGGATGATGGCGCACTGGAGCCGGTAGCCGGTGTCAGGGTTGGCGGCTGGGTCAACGGCCCGCTCAAGGTCGGGAATCATGGCGGCGTACCTTCCCGCGTGCGCCTGGTACTCGAATTCGCTCAGCGAAATGCGGTTGGCCGCCACCGCGGCAGGAGCAGGCCAGTCCTGGTGGTCTCCCGCAGTGGCCAGGCGTTCGCGGGCCGAGGCGAAGAGCTCCCGACCGAGCCGGACCGTTCCGGAAGGCAGAGCATGACCCGCGCCTTGGCGGCCACCACCTGGGCGTACTCTTCGAGGTCGAGGGCCTCAAGTTCAGGTTGGGTAATGTCCTCAAGGGCGGCCAGGGCCTGGACCGCCATGTCCAGCTGCAGGTACGCGGCGGCCTTTTGCCGCTGCGCGGATGCCCACAAGGCATCCGTCCGCTGGATCATCTCCGCATAGGTCAACGCGAACCGGGGGTCGAAGAGCTGGACGGCGGCCTGGGCGGCCGCAAGCGCCAGTGCCGGGCTGAGTTCCGCCTCGCATTCATGGGTCCACGCGGCGAACGACATCAGTTCATCGACGGTCATGGCCGCGGGGTCGGGCTCCTCGCCGCCCAGCAGCACGGAGCGGAGCTCCCGCCGCCGGGAAATGCTCAGCCAGGTCCTGACGACGTCGCCAATGTACTTCTCCCGCAGCGACACCCAGCGGTACTCGGAGTCGTCGATCTCGAGCAGCCCGGCGTCCTCCATGTCCGCCACGACGTCGGCGCCATAGATGGCAGTCAGCCGGGACAGTTCCACCCGGCGGGCGCAGGACAACATTTCAATGACTTCGCGGGTCTCCGGTGTTTCCCTTGTCCAGCGCGACCTGACGATGTCATCCAGGCTCGCGGCGCCGTCGAGCACCACCTTGTCCCGGAGCGTCCAGACGGATTCGGACAGCACGAGGTTCCCGGAAAGCTGTTGCTCGGTAACCAGGGCTTTGAGCAGCAGGGGGTTGCCGCCCACCATCTGGTGGTAGGTGGTGACCAGGGACGATGCGACGCGGTGCCCCAGCAGGGACAGCAGGACCTGCCGGGTCTGCAATTCGTTGAGGTTGCTGAGCCTGACTTCGGTGAGCTTGCGGTCCGTCAGGAGCCAGTGGAAATCCGCCGGCAGGTCACTGGCTTTGGGAGCGACGGCGATGATCCTTGCCGTGCCGGTCAGCAACACGTTCAACAGCACGCCGGCACTCATGTCGTCGACAGTGCCGGAGGTGTCCAGCGTGATGATGCAGGGCCTGCCCGCCGCATCGCTGCGGATCAGGGAGGTGATCCCGCGCAGGATGGCAGTGGGTGAACCCATGTAGGCCTGCGGCAACCGGGCCAGGAGGAAGGAGAGGCAGCCATACGGGGTGTTGGAGCCGGAGGGTGCGCTCCGGAGCTGCAGCGACCAGATATCCGGGCCCAGGTCTGCCACTGCCGCCCTGGCCAAGGAGGATTTCCCCACTCCGCGGGCGCCCGTGATCACGGCACCGAGAGAGTGTTCGCTGGTCAACGCTGTGCGGACGGCGTCAAGATTGGCACTTCGTGCCGGCACGGACCATTGCCGGCCCTCCGTCACTGCGGAGGACCCCGTGGCCAGCCCATCACCCTGAGGTGTTGACCCACGTCCCCAGCTGAGTGGCTCGATTGACATGAACTTGTCCCCTACATCCTGCAATAGCGGGATGTAGCCCCATTGCTCCCCCGCATAGGAAGAAGAGTACCCCTTGCCACTGACAAGGAAACAGGGCACAAGGGAACTTTTACGATTCTGCTTGGAGTGATCCGGACTTGGCGGGGTGGAATTTCTGCTGCGTGGCAGTGAGTCCTTCCCGGAGCAAGGACTCAACGGCGTCCGCTGCGTCGTCGAGCAGGAAGGGCAGTTCCTTCCGTTCCGCGGTGCCGAAGTCGCGCAGGACGTAGTCTGCCGTGTCCATCCGGCCGGGCGGCCGGCCCACCCCCACCCGGACGCGCAGGTAGTCCTTGGTGTCGAGTGCTTTGGAAATGTCGCGCAGGCCGTTGTGGCCGCCTTCGCCGCCGCCGAGCTTGAGTTTCACCGTGTTGAAGGGGATGTCGATCTCATCGTGGACGGCCACCACGTGGTCTACGGCGATCCCGTAGAAGTTGGCGAGGGCAGACACGGGGCCGCCGGAGACGTTCATGTACGTCATCGGTTTGGCCAGGATTACCCGCGGGCCCCCGATCCCCAGGCGGCCCTCCACGACCTGGGCCCGGGCTTTGTGGGCCTTGAAGCCTGCGCCCATCCGGGAGGCGAGTTCATCGAGGACCATCTGGCCAATGTTGTGCCTGTTGCCTTGGTACTGCGCCCCGGGGTTGCCGAGGCCGACGATCAGCCAGGTATCAGTCATGGATCAATCCTATGGGGGCGGTTGGGGCGGGAACGGCGCTGTGCGGACACGACGGTGGCCGGCCCCGTGCGGGGTCCGGCCACTGTCAGGCGGTGCGGAGTGCTTACTCTGCGGCTGCCTCTTCGGCTGCCTCGGAAGCTTCCTCGGCTGCGCCCTCGGACGCACCTTCGGTTTCCTCTTCCTCGGCGATTTCAACGGCCTCGGAGATGTTGACGACCAGTGCCTCGGCGTCGGTCAGCAGGACGGTGCCCTTGGGCAGGACCAGGTCGGAGCCGTGGATGTGCTCGCCGGCGCCGCGGCCTTCGATGCTCACGACGACGGACTCGGGCAGGTGGGTGGCCTCGGCTTCGAGGGACACGACCGTCAGTTCCAGGTTGTGGACGGTGCCGGGAGCGGATTCGCCCTCGACATGCACGGGAACGTCGACAGTGACCTTCTCGCCCTTGCGGACGGTCAGGAGGTCGATGTGCTCGATGATCTGCTTTACGGGATCACGCTGGATGTCCTTGACCAGGGCCAGGTGGCCTTCGCCGTTGATGTCCAGGGACAGCAGGGCATTGGCGGTGCGGACGGCCAGCGTGGTGGCCTTGGCCGGGAGGGTGACATGGATGGGCTCTGCGCCGTGGCCGTAAATGACGGCCGGGATCAGGTTGGCCATCCGTGCGCGGCGGGCGTAGCCCTTGCCGAATTCGGTGCGCAGTTCTGCTGCGAGCTTCTGCTCAGACATGGAAATCTCCTTGAAGATGAAACGGTGTTCAGCAAGGGCGGAGGTCTGGTGTGACCTTCAACGCCGGGCGGCCGGTAAGCGGCCCTTCAAGAAGGCAGTCCCTCTCAGCAAGGGACAAGCAGACCCAGTCGATAACGGAGACTTTGCTCTCCCTCGCCAAGGTATCGGGATCAAGCCTACCAGCGCCGGACCCGAATATTGAAAACGATGATGCGGCGGTGGTTGCCTGCCGAAACCGCAACCCCGGGTTTCGACAGGCTCAACCAGTCGCTACGCCTTGCCGTCGAAGAGGCTGGTGACGGAACCGTCGTCGAACACTTCGCGGATGGCGCGGGCGATCAACGGCGCGATGGACAGCACCGTCAGCTGCGGGAACCGCTGGGATGCGGTCAGCGGCAGGGTGTTGGTGACCACCACTTCGCGGGCACCGGACTCGGAGAGGCGGCGGGCGGCCGGCTCGGAGAAGACGGCGTGCGTGGCCGCGATGATGACGTCTTTGGCCCCGGCGTTCTTCAGCACGGTCACGGCACCGGAAATGGTGCCGCCGGTGTCGATCATGTCATCGATCAGCACGCAGGTGCGGCCCTCGATCTGGCCCACCACCGTCTTGGAGACAGCCTGGTTGGGGACTGTGAGGTCCCGGCTCTTGTGCACGAAGGCGAGGGGCGCGCCGCCCAGGCGTTCGGCCCACTGTTCGGCGACGCGGACGCGGCCGGTGTCCGGGGAGACAACCGTGATGTTTTCGGCGTCCACCCGGGTGCGGATGTAGTCGGCCAGCAGCGGGATGGCCATCAGGTGGTCCACCGGACCGTCGAAGAAGCCCTGGATCTGGGAGGTATGCAGGTCAACGCTCATGATGCGGTCCGCGCCGGCAGTCTTGTAGAGGTCTGCCACCAGCCGGGCGGAGATGGGCTCGCGGCCGCGGCCCTTCTTGTCCTGCCGCGCATAGGGGTAGAACGGCGAAACCACGGTGATGCGCTTGGCGGAAGCCCGCTTCAGCGAATCGATCATGATCAGCTGTTCCATCAGGTGGTTGTTCAGCGGTGCCGGGTGGGCCTGGATCACGAAGGCATCGGTGCCGCGGACGCTTTCACCCGCGCGGACGTAGATCTCGCCGTTCGCGAAGTCGTAGGCATCGACGGGCAGGAGGTCAGTGCCGAGTTCCTTGGCGATTTCCCGGGCCAGCTCCGGATGGGCCCGCCCGGTGGCGAGCACCAGCTTCTTTTCGCCGTGCGCCGTAATTTCGCTCATTGTTACTTGCCCTCTTCTGTAGATGCCTGGGTACTGGAGGAGTTCTGGGTGGCCGCCTGGGCCAGTTCGGCGGAGCGGGTTCCCGGACGGTTCGCGGGGACCCAGCCCTCGGCGTTGCGCTGCGCGGCGACGCTCAGTGCGAGCGCGCCTGCAGGGACGTCCTTGCGGATCACTGCGCCGGCGCCGCTGTAGGCACCGTCCCCCACGGTGACCGGGGCAACAAAGACCGTGTTGGAGCCGGTACGCACGCCCGAGCCGATTACCGTGCGGTGCTTCTTCTCGCCGTCGTAGTTCGCCGTGATGTTTCCACAGCCGATGTTGGTGTCTTCGCCGATTTCGGCGTCGCCTGCGTAGCCCAGGTGCGACAGCTTGGAGCCGCGGCCGATGGTGACGTTCTTGGTTTCGTAGAACGCACCGATCTTGCCCGTTTCACCAAGCACGGTGCCCGGCCGCAGGTAGGTGAAGGGGCCGACGGCGGCGCGCGGCCCGATCACCGAGCCGGAACCGTGGGTGCGGACCACCGTTGCGCCCTCGCCGACGGTGACGTCGGTCAGCGTGGTGTCGGGGCCGACGACGGCGTCCCGGGCCACGGTGGTGGCGCCGTGCAGCTGGGTGTTGGGCAGCAGCCGCACGTCCTCGTCCAGGGTGACCGATGCGTCGATCCATGTGGTGGCCGGGTCTACTACCGTGACGCCTGCGCGCATCCACGCCTCAACGGTGCGGCGGTTCAGTTCGGCGCCGAGGGCGGCCAGCTGGACGCGGTCGTTCGCGCCTTCCACCTGCCAGCGGTCGGCGGTGACGACGGCGGCAACCCGGCCGCCGGCTGCGCGCGCCAGGGACAGGACGTCGGTGAGGTATTTCTCGCCCTGGGCGTTGTCGGTGGTGACCTGGCCGAGGGCGTCCCGGAGCACGGCGGCGTCGAAGGCATAGATACCGGAGTTGACCTCGCGGATCAGCCGCTCGGCCTCGGAAGAATCCTTGTGTTCGCGGATGCCCGTGACGGAGCCGTCCTCGCCCCGGAGGATGCGGCCGTAACCGGTGGCGTCGTCGAGGACGGCGGTGAGGACGGTGACCGCGTTGCCGTCACGCTCGTGGGTGGCCACGAGTTCGTCCAGGAGTTCCCCGGAGAGCAGCGGAACATCGCCGTAGGTGACCACAACGGTGCCCGCCAGGCCTTGTTCCGCGTGGAGTGCCTCGAGGGCGGCTTCCACGGCGCGGCCGGTGCCCGGCACGTCGTCCTGGTCCACGATGACGGCGTCGGGATCCAGTGCCGAAACATGCCCGGCAACCAGGTCACGTTCGTGCCGCACCACGATGGCGAGCCGCTGCGGGTTGATGCTGCGGGCCGCACGGAGGGCGTGGCCCACCAGGGAGAGGCCGCCGATTTCGTGGAGGATCTTGGGTGTACGCGACTTCATCCGGGTGCCGGCGCCTGCTGCCAGAACGATGACAGCGGCCGGGCCGGCATTCTCGGGGATCACGTACGGGCTCTCCTTGCTAGGTTGTGCTGGCGCATTGGGGTGTCCGACGGCCATGTCCGCCCGGCACCGGGTGCCATCCTACTGAACGCTCCTCGCACAGCAGTTCCGCCCATAGGATTCGAACCTATACTCCACGGCTCCAAAGGCCGGGGTGCTGCCGTTACACCAGAGCGGACCGTGCCGGAGGACTCAAAGGCCCGGGCACAAGTCCCTATTTTGCCATGGGTTCGGGGCACCGCGCGACACCGGCCGGTTCTCCCCTGCCGGCCGGGCGGAATCGGGCCTGTGGGCGGTGGGGCATGATGGGATTGTGAGCAACAACCTGCCGCGGATGCGGATGACCGGCCTGCAGCGGCGTAGCCAGTTGATCGACGTCGGCCGGGCCCTTTTTGCCGTCCGCGGGCTCGACGGGACCACCATTGAGGAGATCGCCGCCAGCGCGGGCGTGTCCAAGCCGGTCATCTACGAACACTTCGGATCCAAGGAAGGGTTGTACACGCAGGTGGTGGAGTGCGAGTTCCATATCCTGCTGGACGCCATCAATACCGCCCTCACCGAGGAAGCCAAACCCCGGGTCCTCGTCGAACGCGCCGCCCTGGCCCTGCTGACCTACATCGAGGAGCGCACGGAGGGCTTCCGGATCCTCATGCGCGACGCTCCCCCGTCCCAGCCCGAGGGCGCCTTCTCCACCCTGCTCTCCCAGGTCACCGCCCGCGTGGAACACATCCTCTCCGACGAATTCTCCCGGCGCGGCTTCAGCGGCGAGGACGGCGCCATGTACGCCCAGATGCTGGTTGGCATGGTGGCCATGACCGGCCAGTGGTGGCAGGACAGCCGCCAGCCCGACAAGCAAACAGTCGCCGCGCACCTGGTCAACCTGGCCTGGAACGGCCTCACCGGCCTGAAGAAGGACCCGGAACTGCAGTCTGAGGCGTAAGCCCAGGCCGCCTTCGCCGTGGTCACTTACGCGGCGCAGGGGCCCTCCGCCGTCGCTTAGACACGCCGCATAGGTGACGTTCCGGTCGCTGGGCGACCTCCACGCCACGATGCGCCGCGATGCGCGACTACACGAAGGCCCCCAGCTCCGCTCTTGCCCGCGTCGCCTTTGTCAGTCCCCCAGGAGTTCTGAGGACTCCAGCCATTCCATTTCCAGGGCGTCTTTTTCGTCCGTGAGGTTCTTGAGCTGCTTGTTCTGGTCGGCGAGCTTGTCGAAATCGCCGGCCTCGGTGGTCTTCAGCATCAGGTCGTGAAGCTTCTTTTCCTCTTGATCCAGCTTCTTGATTTGCCGCTCGATCCGGTTGAGGGCCTTGCGGGCCTCCCGCTTATCCGCCTCGGAGGGGCCTGTCCCGGTGGCTGGGGCCGCGGTGCCCTGGCCCGCACTGGTGACGGGGTTGCCGCCGCCGGACACCGTGGAGCCGGCGAGGGCGGCCTCGCGCAGCTCAAGGTACTGGTCCACGCCGCCGGGCAGGCCGCGGAGCTTGCCGTCGCCCAGGAGGGCCATCTGGTGGTCGGTGACGCGTTCGAGCAGGTAGCGGTCGTGGCTGACCACCACCAGGGTGCCGGGCCAGCCGTCCAGGACATCCTCCACGGCGGCAAGGGTGTCGGTATCAAGGTCGTTGGTGGGCTCGTCGAGCATCAGGACGTTGGGCTCCCCCACCAGCAGCCTCAGCAACTGCAGCCGCCGCCGTTCGCCGCCGGAGAGGTCCTTGACCGGGGTCCACTGCTTCTGGTTGGTGAACCCGAGCTGCTCCACCAGCTGGCCGGCGGTGAATTCCTTGCCGCCCACGTTGAAGGAACGCTTTTCCCGCTCGATCACCTCGATGACGCGCAGGTCGGCGACGTCGTCGAGCTCCTCGACCTCCTGCGTGAGAACCGCGGTGACCACGGTTTTCCCCCGCTTCAGCTTCCCGGCGTCGGGCGTGATCTCCCCGTTGAGCAGCTTCAGCAGGGTGGTCTTGCCGGCGCCGTTGACACCCACCAACCCAAGCCGCTCTCCCGGGGCCAGCCGGAGGGTGATGTTGTCGAAAAGCTTGCGGTCGTCGTCGCCGCCCCGGAAGTTCAGGGAGATGTTTTCCAGGTCCAGGACGTCCTTGCCCTGGCGGGCGGTGGCCATTTTGTTCAACGCCATGGAGTCGCGGGGCTCGGGGACATCGGCGATCAGGGCGTTTGCGGCCTCGATCCGGAACTTGGGCTTCGAGGTCCGGGCCGGGGCGCCGCGGCGAAGCCAGGCCAGTTCCTTCTTGACCAGCTGCTGGCGCTTGCCTTCGACCACGGAGGCCATCCGGTCACGCTCGGCACGGGCCAGGACGTACGCCGCGTATCCACCTTCGAAGGGGTCCACGATGCCGTCGTGCACTTCCCAGGTCTTGTTGCAGACTTCGTCGAGGAACCAGCGGTCGTGGGTGACCACCAGGAAGGCGCCCTGGTTGGCCCGCCAGCGGGTCTTCAGGTGCCGGGCAAGCCAGGCAACTCCTTCGACGTCGAGGTGGTTGGTGGGTTCGTCGAGCATGATGACGTCGTGGTCCTCGATGAGGAGCTTTGCCAGGGCCACCCGCCGCTTCTGGCCGCCGGAAAGGGCGTGCACGTTGGCATGCCAGTCGACGTCGGACACCAGCCCGCCCATGATCTCCCGGATTTGGGGGTTGCGCGCCCACTCGTAATCCGCTTGGTCGCCCACGATCGCGGCGCCGACGGTCAGGTCGCCGTCGAGCACGTCGCTTTGGTCCAGGTACCCCACGTTGACGTCGCCGCGCTTGGTGACGCGGCCGGAGTCGGGCGTGGAACGCAGGGCCAGCAGGCGCATCAGGGTGGACTTGCCGTCGCCGTTCCGGCCCACCATGCCGATCCGGTCGCCTTCCTCAAGGCCCAGGGTGATGCCGTCCAGGACGGTGCGGGTCGCGTAGGAGACTGTGAGGTTCTCGCCGCCAAGAAGGTGTGCCAAAAGGAACTGCTTTCTGCTGCCGAACTAAAAGGGGTCTAGAGATGCGTGTCGGAGATGATGCGCGCGCCGGGGACGGGGCCGTGCACATGAAGGGCCGCCAGGCCCTGGTGCCGCAGGTCCTCGGCCAGTGCTTCGGCCGCCACGGGATCGTCGGCGAGCAAGGCCACGGTGGGGCCGGAACCGGAAACGATCCCGGCGATCGCGCCGTGGGATTCGCCGATACCCAGCGTATCGCGCAATGCAGGGGCCAAGGAGATGGAAGCACGCTGCAGGTCGTTGACCAGGACACGGCCCAGGGATTCGGCGTCGCCGCTGCGCAGGGCCGCCAAAATGTGCGGGTCGACGCCGGTTGGCTCGTCCGCGGTGATGCCTTCGGCGTCCCGCAGCCGGTCCAGGGTGCGGTACACCTCCGGGGTGGACAGGCCGTAGTCTGCCGCCACCAGTACCCAGTGGGTTTGTGCCTTGGCCAGGGCCGGGGAAAGTTTGTCGCCCAAGCCAAGGCCCACGGCGGTGCCGCCGAGCAGCGAAAAGGGCACGTCCGCGCCCAGTTCCGCGGCAAGGTGGGCCAACTCTTCGCGCGACAATCCGCTGTTCCAAAGGGCGTCGCAGGCCAGGAGCGTGGCAGCAGCGTCGGCTGACCCGCCGCCCATGCCGCCGGCGACCGGGACGCGTTTGGTGATCTCCAGGTGCACGCCGGTGGCGTGCTCGGACACGTCAGCCATGATGGCGGCTGCCTTGTAGGCCAGGTTGTTGCTGTCCAGGGGAATGTCGACGGCGTCGAGGTCCAGGGTGCTTTCCGCGCTGAGGCTGAGCGTGATTCCCGGCGTTGCTGTGCTGGTGGCGGCAACTTCCTCGTAGAGCGATACCGCGAGGTAGACACTGGCGACGGAGTGGTAGCCGTCCGGGCGGAGCGGGCCCACCGCCAGGGATACGTTGACCTTGCCGGGTGCTTTGACCCGGACCGTCCTGGCCGCGAAGCGGCCTGCCGGAGCGTTCACGGCCGTGATTCCTTGGCTTCGGCGATCCTGGCGAAAGCCTGGATGTCGATGACCTCGCCACGGGCAGTGGGGTCCACGCCGGCAGCAACGAGGCAGCGCTCCGCTTCCGGGGCTCCGCCTGCCCAGCCGGCGAGGGCGGCCCGCAGCGTCTTGCGGCGTTGCGCGAACGCGGCGTCCACCACGGCAAACACTTGCTCACGGGTGGCAGTGGTGGCCGGCGGCTCGCGGCGGGTGAAGGCCACCAGGCCGGAGTGGATTTTGGGGGCGGGCCAGAAAACGTTCATGCCGATGACGCCTGCCTTGCGCATCTGGCTGTACCACGCGGCTTTGACGGACGGCACGCCGTAAGTTTTGGACCCCGGGCCCGCGGCCAGCCGGTCCGCTACTTCGTCCTGCACCATCACGAGTCCGTGCCGCAGGCTTGGGAAGTGCTGCAGCAGGTGCAGTACCACCGGAACCGCCACGTTGTAGGGCAGGTTGGCCACCAGCGCGGTGGGTTCGACCGGCAGTTCGGTGACCTTCATGGCGTCGGCGTGTACCAGGTGGAACGCGTTGGCGGCGGCCGGGCGCCATTCCTTGACGGTTTCGGGAAGCTTCGCAGCCAGGACGGGGTCGATTTCGACGGCGACAACGGCCGCCGCCGCGTCGAGCAGGCCCAGGGTCAGGGAGCCAAGGCCCGGGCCGACCTCGAGGACGGTTTCATCGGGCCCCACTCCGGCAGCGGTGACGATCCGCCGGATGGTGTTGCCGTCGATAACGAAGTTCTGGCCCAGGGTTTTGGTCGGCCTGATCCCGATTTCCTCTGCCAGCCGGCGGATGTCGGAGGCGCCGAACAATGGTGCGGGCACGGCAGGGATGGGTTCAGTCACCTAGGTATCCTATCCCGCGTGGCAGCTCCGCCCTGTCGGCTTAACGGCAGTGGCCGGGCCCGGATATCCGGGCCCGGCCACGCTGCAGGCGTCGTGCTCGTCCGCTGAATCAGCTGCTGGCTGCCCAGCCGCAACCCCACGGTGAGAGCCCGCGCTGGGCGTAGACGCGGTTGGCGATGTCGATCTGCTGCGCCTTGGTGGCCAGGCTGGCGTTCGGGGCATACGCGCCGCCGCCGGCTCCGATCCAGGTGCGGATGTCGAACTGGAGGCCGCCGTAGTAGCCGTTGCCGCTGTTGATGCTCCAGTTTCCGCTGGACTCACACTGGGCGATCTTGTCCCACATGGCTTCGTTCATCATGGCAGGCGCTGCTGCACCGGTGTTGGCGGCTGCGGCCGCGGGCGCCGCCTCGACGGCGGGCTTGGCCTTGGTGCCCACGGTGACCTTTTCGGTAACCGGCTGCACCGCGACGTTCTCGGACACGAGGGTGCGGGACGCTTCCCGGCCGTCAACGAGCACCAGCTTGAAGGTGCGCTCAATCTTTCCGGCCGACCCGGCCTGGGTCACCTGCTTGTCACCCTTGAGCATGTCGGCGCTTTCGGCGGTGACGGTCTCGAAGGGCACGTCTTCGCTGGTAACGGCGGTCTTGCTGGTGTCCACCCGGGAGACCTTGATGACCATGTTGTTAACCACGTTGGCATTGGCCGGCTGGGAGGAGCGGTCGTTGGCGCCGAGGGTGACACCGGAATCCTCAAGGACCTTGCCCACGGTCGCGGCGGTGGTGGTGGCGGTGTTCACCTTGCCATCGGCCACGATGCTGACGGTTTTGGGGGTGGAGATGGAGACATAGGAACCGGCCAGTGCGAGGGTGGCATCCTTGGGCACCGATACGGCCGAGGCGCTGGCGACGCCGAGCTCGCTGACGAGGCCTTCCACGTCCTGGGCGGTGGTGTTGACGGTCTTTTCGGCCCCGTCAAGGCTGACCTTGACCTCTTTGGCCTGGTTCACGTTGATGACGGTGCCGTTTTGCACGGATGAATCCAAGGACGGCGATACGCGGTCGCCGGGCTTCAGGTCGAGGTTGGCACTCTTGACTACCTGCGCCACTGTTCCACCAAAGGACTGCACGGACGAGGCTTTGCCGTCCACGTTGAGCGTGATTGTTTTGTTATTGCCCACGAAAGCCACGAGGCCTGCGACGAGGCCGCAGAGCACCAGAAGTTGGGCGCCAACCTTGATATAGCTGAACTTGCCGTCCGTTGTGAAGAACTTGATCACGATTGCCCGTAACTCTAGGTCCATCCGGGCACGGGGAATCGCGCAAGGGAATGCCCGGAGCAACCTCAAATAGACCGTCCGGGCATCGATGCACCGCCACACTCCGCGCAGCGGCGTGGCCGGGAACTGATGTGCCCGGAGCGGCTGCGATTGGAGCGAAATTACCCGTTGGCCTTCCCCGACCCCGGCTAATAGTTGTCCACTGTAACCGTAGCGTTATAAAGCGACCAACATTTTTGCATACCAGGTATTGTCCAAGATCACGGGACGGGGTGCGATTTCAGCTCCAGGATCCGTATGCCCGCACGGTATTTTCACTGATGGAGTTACACAGCCCGGCGAGGTCGGAGCCTGTCAATTCTGCCATGGCCCGGACCGTGTACGGGACCATGTAGCTGGCATTTGGCCGCCCACGGTGCGGATGCGGCGTCAAGAACGGCGCATCCGTTTCCACCATGATGAGTTGGCGGTCAGCGACGGCGAGCGCGGCACGAAGATTCGCGGCGTTCTTGAAAGTCAGAGTCCCGGCGAAGGACATCCACCAGCCCTGTTCGTTGCAGGTCCTGGCAAGCTCCTCGTCGCCGGAGAAGCAGTGGAACACCACCCTCTCCGGGGCACCTTCCTCCCGCAGCACCCGCACCACATCGTCGTGGGCGTCCCGGTCGTGGATCTGGAGGGTGAGGTCCAGGCGCTTGGCAATGTCGATGTGGCGCCGGAACGAATGCTCCTGGTGGCGCAGTCCTTCGCCTTCCGTGCGGTAGAAGTCCAGCCCTGTCTCTCCGATCGCGCGGATCCGCGGGTGCGCCGCGAGGCGTTCGATCTCGGCCAGGGCCGCCTCAAGTTCGCCCCTGGCGGCGTAGTGCGGAGCATCATTGGGATGGAGGGCCACGGCGCCCAGGAGACGGTGGTCCCGGTCCACGGCTTCCACCGTGAACCGCGACGACGCCAGGTCGCAGCCCACCTGGACCGCTCCCTGGACCCCCACGGCCGCTGCGGCATCAAGCGCGGCCTTGATTCCCACCGGCGCCGTTCCATCAGGAAAGTCCAGGTGGGTGTGGTTGTCCATCACGGGTACAGGCAACGGTTCAGGCGCGGGCGGATACTGCTTGCGGGGCGGAGCTTCCGGGTCCAAGGGGCCTGTGTCAGGTGCCCGATAGGCGGCGGGAGTCAGCGGATTGCACATCCACCCAGCCTATCCGCCGAAAGCGGTGGCATATTTGCCGGAACTCTCTGTCAGGCACGGCAGTTGTGTTAGTAGTCTGGAACGAACACACGCGCACGCCCACCGACGGGCGAAGGCAGGCTTGCTGTCCCGTCCAGGTGAAACCCGGGCTGAAAGGTTGCCGATGGAACCCCACCGACGCACTGCCAACAATGGGAGCGCACCGAACCTTAACCTGGCCGGCGTCGCGGATGCCGTCAGCCGGCTGAACGGGCACCGGGCCGCCGCCATGGACCCGGAGTCGTTCCATGAAGCGGCCCAACGCATCCTTACCACCGTCAACACGGTGATCGACGGCAAATCGGATGCCGCCAAGCTGGCGCTGACTGTCCTGCTCGCACAGGGCCACCTGCTGCTGGAGGACGTGCCCGGCGTCGGAAAAACCCTCCTCGCCAAGACGCTCGCCCGGACCATCGACTGCACCGTCAACCGCATCCAGTTCACCCCCGACCTGCTGCCCTCGGACGTCACCGGGGTGTCCATTTACAACCAGGCCTCCCGGCTCTTTGAATTCCGGCCCGGCGCCGTGTTCGCGAACATCGTGATCGGCGATGAAATCAACCGCGCCTCCGCCAAGACCCAGTCCGCCCTGCTGGAATGCATGGAGGAGCACCAGGTGACGGTGGACGGCAACACGTACAGGCTCGATGAACCCTTCATGGTGGTGGCCACCCAGAATCCCATCGAGATGGAAGGGACGTACCCCCTGCCCGAGGCCCAGCGGGACCGCTTCATGGCCAGGATCTCCATGGGCTATCCGGACAAGGAAGCCGAGATCGAAATGCTTGAGACCCACCAGGCGGTATCGCCGCTGGCCGCCGTCAGCCCGGTGGTGACGGCATCTGACGTGGCGGCGATGACCACCACCGTCCAGCAGGTCTTCGTGTCCGAAGCCGTGAAGGAATACACGGTGTCACTGGGCCGCGCCACCCGGGAAAGTCCGCTGCTCCGCTTGGGGGCGAGCCCCCGTTCCATGCTCCAGCTGCTGCGTGCGGCCAAAGCCACGGCTGCGTTGGACGGAAGGGATTTTGTCCTGCCGGACGATGTCGCAGGCGTCGCCGAGGCCGTGCTGGCGCACCGGATCATCGTCGAGCGCAAGGCTGCCGGCGCTGGCGAAAACCCGCACAGCGTCCTGCAGGGAATCCTCTCGCGCCTGCCCGTTCCGCAGGCGCCCCCGGGCCAGGCGACGCGGCCCGCGGCGGCGGCCGGCGGCAGGAACCGCTAGGGGCGGACCATGGCGTTCCTGGACAAGCTTCCCCGGCACCTGTTCACCAGGCGTGGCTGGGGCATGCTTGCCGCCGGGGCGTTCGCACTGGCCGCCGCGCAGGTCATGGGGCGCCGGGACCTGTTAACGCTGGCGCTGCTGCTGTTGGTGCTGCCGCTGGTGTCCCTGGCAGGAATCCGGCTGGTGAAACCGAAATTCCGGGTGTACCGCGAGTTCAATCCCTCACCCGTGGAAACATCCGCGCCAACCATCGTCCAATTGGCGGTGGGCAGGACGGGCCCGGGAACCGGCCAGGTGATCATGGAGGAGCGCCTGCCCCCGCACTTCGGCCAGGCGCCGGCTTTCCGGTTTCCTTCCCGTTCCGCAACTGGCGGCACCAGCCGCTACGAATACCACTTGACGTCCGGCTACCGCGGCTTGTTCCGGATCGGGCCGGTCACGGCGGAGTTCACCGACCCGTTCGGACTGTCGCTGCACCGCCAGGCCATCGACGACGGCGACATCCTCACCGTGACGCCGGCCGCCGTCGTGCTGCCTGCCACGGCGCTGGACGGAGCGCGGGGCAACGACGGCGTCACCGCCACGCGCACCCGCGCAAATCCGAGCGACGACGACGTCATGACCCGCGAATACCGGCACGGGGATCCCATGCGCCGGGTCCACTGGGCCGCCACGGCGAGGCACGGCGAGCTCATGGTCCGCCAGGAGGAATCCGTCACCACGCCGGAAGCCACCATCATCCTGGATCACCGTTCCGCTGCCTTCGGCGGCCCCTCCGGGATGACGATGCCAGGGCTGCCGGGGCGACACGGGCACGGACTGGCCACCAGCGAGACATTTGAATGGTCGGTCGTCGCCGCCATGTCCGTCAGCGCCCACTTGGCTGAACGCAACTACAGCCTCCGGATCCTCGATGCCGGCGGCAACCCGGCTTTCCTGCATTCACCGTCGTCCCCGGAACCTGGGGCCGACGAGTTCAGTGGCACCTCCGGGCTGCAGTCCATAGCCGAGAGCCTCGCCGCGGTCCATCTGTCCGGGCCATCCCACACTCGGCGGGACACTGCGGCCCGGGACGCCCAGGGCCGGAGCAGCCGGCGCCGGGCCGCCGGCGGAGGGCAGCCCCCGGGCGCGGACCAGGAGCCACCGGCCTTTGACGACCACCTGATGGACAAACTGGGCGCACACAGGATGCGCGGACCGTTGATCGCCGTGCTGGGAAGGATCAGTGCCGAGGAGGCGACGGCGTTGGCGCCGGCCGCAGCCTACGGAACCAACGCATTCGCCCTCCTGGCCGTGGACAAGCCGGCTGACTTCCACGGCGTGTTGGACGTGCTGCAGCAGAACGGCTGGCGCGCTGCCGCCGTGACGCCGCGTACCGCTCTGGCGGCGGCCTGGGGACAGTTCGACGAAGACCCTGCCGTGCCCGTGGCCCCTGCGTCCGAGGTCCGCCGTGGAGCAGGAGTAGCCACATGACAATGGCACCAGCCCGGCCTTCAGGCATCGGGAATGAAGCCCGCAACCAGCCCGAACCGCCGGCCCGGCGTCCGCAGGCCGGCGCTTATCCGTGGGCCATGGCGTTGGCGATTTCGGTGGCTGTCTGCGGAGCGGCCTTGTCTCTAAACGGCGTCCTTCGGGGCTGGAACTGGTTCTGGCCCGTCCTGACCACCGTGCTGACGGTCAGCGTGGCCCTGGCGGCCCTGCGTTCGGTCCGAGCCCAGCCCCTCCTGGTCACGGCAGGCGGATTCATCTCACTGGCTGCCGTCCTCACGCTGACGTTCTTCCGCGGCTCAAGTTTCCTGTGGGTTATTCCGACCGGCGCCACGCTCCCCGACCTTGACCGGTTGATGCGGCGGGCCAGCGAAACCGTCCTGTCGGAGACAGCGCCGGTGGCTCCCAACGCCGGAATCGTGATGGTGGTCTGTGCGGTGCTGGGCCTCGCCGTCATCCTGGTCGACGCCCTGGCCGTGCCCCTCCGCATGCCCGCCGCCTCAGGGGTTGGCCTGCTGGCGCTGCTGGTGGTTCCCGCCATGATCAAGCCCCAGAGCGTGGGCGTGTGGAGCTTCGCTGCCACGGCGGCCGGGTACCTGCTGATCCTGGCCTGCAGCCAGCGGTTTGCCCCGGACGGACAGCTCCAGTCCGGCGCGCCCCGCAGCCCCGGCCTGGCAAGGCGGGCAGCCCTGACCGGAGCCGCGGCCATGGTGGCCACCCTGCTGCTGCCCCTGGCGATTCCCGGTTTCGACCAAGGCACGTTCCCGCAGGGGTCCAGGCTCAACCCGTGGGGCGGCGCCACCGTTCTGAACCCGATGATCACGCTGGGCAGCAGCCTGCGCGCACCGGACGGGAGCGGTCGGATCACCTATGCCACGAATTCCCCCACGCCGCTCTACCTGCGTTCTGTCACCGTGGACAATTTCGACGGCGACTCGTGGGGTCCGGATGACCGCACCGCGTCCCGGGTCCCGCTGGACGGGCGGATCGATCCCGGTTACGCAGTCCTCGCGGACGAGCAGGTGCGCCTGGTCACCGCCGTCGACACCGGTTCCTTCACCAGCCCCTACCTGCCGGTCCCATATGCGCCCGAAACCATCCGGGGCCTCGGCGGCGAGTGGACCTGGGACCCCGCCACGCTCAGCATCAAGGGCACCGACACCACCACCCGGCGCCAGGAGTACGTCGTGACGTCGACCGAGCCAAAGCTTTCGGCCGCGCTCCTCGCCCAGGCGTCCGGCCCCGTCCGGGGAATCCCTGACGATTTCAGCCGGATTCCGGGAAATGTCCCGGACATCGTCAAGGCCACCGCCAAGACGGTGGCCGGCACTGCAGGGACGCCGTACCAGAAAGCGATGGCCCTCCAGAGATACCTGCGCTCGTCCGAGTTCACCTATTCCCTCCAGTCCCCGGTCCAGGGCGGCTATGACGGGAACGGGCTCTCTGTCCTGGCGGATTTCCTGCAGCAAAAGAGCGGATACTGCATCCACTACGCCTCCGCCATGGCCGTGATGGCGCGGCTGGAAGGAATCCCCAGCAGGATTGCCGTGGGATATGCCCCGGGCCGGTTGACCGGGGCGACCATAACCGTGGCCGGGCAGGGTGCGCTCCCGGAATACGAAGCGGACGCCCGTGACGCCCACGCGTGGCCCGAGCTGTACTTCCAGGGCCTGGGCTGGGTGCCGTTCGAACCTACGCCGTCGCGGGGCGTGGTCCCGGACTACGCCACCGACGCGCCGGTGCCCGCCGTCCCGGATACCCTGGGCAACAATGACGGCCTCGTCCCTGACGCTGCCCCGGCGCCCTCCGCCTCCCCAAGCGCGTCGGCCTTGCCGGTCCCCGGCGGGACGGGCGGCGGCGACGGCGATTCGGCCGGTGTGATGCCGTGGCTCCTTGGCACGGCATCGGTGCTGGGCGCCTTGCTCCTGGCGGCCGCACCGCACCTGGTCCGTTCCGGGACCAGGACGCGCCGGTTGAACCCGAGGTCCCCGAACCAGGCCGTCCCGTTGGCGTGGAACGAACTGACGGACCTTGGCATCGATTACGGCGTTCGAGCCGCACCCAGCGAGACTCCAAGGGCGTATTCCGCCAGGTTCCGGCAAGCGCTGCTCGGTGAACCCGGCGGCCTGGACCAGGAAGCGCACCAGGCCGTGGCGCTTCTGACGTCCGCCTTCGAGCAGCATAGGTATGGCCGGCCGGACAACAGCTCCCCGGCAACCAGCCGGCCGGGTCAGCCTGCCGGCCAGGACATGCGGGCCGGGGTCACCGCACTCGCGGCCTCGCTCCGGCAGAACGCCACCCTGCCGCGCCGCCTGCGGGCGGAGTGGCTTCCGCCGTCCGTCATCCGCCGCTTGGGCCTGCTGCTGGGCCTGCCGTTCCGGGCAGCCGGCAGCGGCATCCGGAAAGCCGCCCAGACGGCTGCCCATTTCCGAAAGAGCCGTCCCGCCGCAACGTCCGGAGCCCCGGTGGCGGGGCGTCCGGAAGCTGCGGCGGACGACGGCGGGCGCGGGACGGGCAGGGGCTGAACGCAAAAGTGCCGGCCGGGAAGGATCCCGGCCGGCACGTGCGGAATTGGAACCGCCGAAGCTATCCCGCGTAGGGGTCGGCGATGCCGATGTACTGGGTGTAGAGGTATTCCTCGATGCCTTCGAGTCCGCCTTCGCGTCCCAGGCCGGACTGCTTGACGCCGCCGAACGGCGCGGCGGCGTTGGAGATCACGCCGGCGTTCAGGCCGAGCATGCCGGTCTCGAGCCGCTCACCCATCCGGAGGCCGCGGTTGAGGTCCTTGGTGAAGACGTACGCCACCAGTCCGTATTCGGTGTTGTTGGCCAGCCGCACGGCTTCGTCCTCGGTGGAGAAGGTGATGATCGGGGCGACGGGCCCGAAGATCTCCTCCGAGAGGATGCGGGTGCCTTCGGAGACGCCGGACAGGATGGTGGGCTGGTAGAAGTAGCCCGGGCCCTCCACCGGTGCGCCGCCCAGGACCGCCTTCGCGCCGGAGGCGACGGCGTCGGAGACCAGTTCGTGGACCTTGTCCCGGCTCTTGGCATCGATCAGCGGGCCCACCTTGGACTCGGGTTCGGTGCCGCGGGCGGTGGTCATGTCCTTCATCTTGGCCGCGAACTTCTCCGCGAATTCGGCGGCCACGGATTCGTGCACGATGAACCGGTTGGCTGCGGTGCAGGCCTCACCCATGTTGCGCAGCTTGGCCAGCATCGCACCGGTGACGGCGGCGTCCATGTCGGCGTCCTCGAAAACCAGGAACGGGGCGTTGCCACCCAGTTCCATGGAGGTGCGCAGCACGGTTCCGGAGGCATCGGAGAGCAGGCGGCGGCCCACCTCGGTGGAACCGGTGAAGGAGAGCTTGCGCAGCCGGGAGTCCTTGATCAGGGCCCCGGTGGTCTCTCCGGCAGTGGAGGTGGGGATGAGGTTCAGGACCCCGGCGGGCAGGCCGGCCTCCTGCATGACGGCGGCGAACAGCTGGGACGTCAGCGGCGTCAGGTTGGCGGACTTCAGCACCATGGTGCAGCCTGCGGCAACCGCCGGGGCGATCTTGCGCGTGGCCATGGCCAGCGGGAAGTTCCACGGCGTGATCAGCAGGCAGGGGCCCACCGGCTTCTTGGTCACCAGCAGCCGGGACTTGCCGTCCGGGGAGACCGAGTACCGGCCGAAGGCCCGGACGGCTTCCTCGGAGAACCACCGCAGGAACTCGGCTCCGTAGGTAACTTCGCCGCGGGCTTCTGCCAGCGGCTTGCCCATTTCCAGGGTCATCAGCAGCGCAAAGTCCTCGGCCCGTTCGGTGACCAGCTCGAACGCGCGGCGGAGGATTTCACCGCGCTCACGCGGGGGCACCTTGGCCCAGGATTCCTGGGCAGCAGCGGCAGCGTCCAGGGCCGCGGCGGCATCGTCCGCGCCGGCGTCGGCAATGCTCAGCAGTACCTTGCCGGTGGCGGGATCCTCGACGTCGAACGTCTTGCCTGAGGCGGCGTCGCGCCACTCACCGTTGATAAGCAGCCCGGTGGGAACGGAGGCCAAAAGCCGGGTTTCGCGCTCGGCGGTAACGGCCGGCTGTGCAGTGACAGTCACGATGACTCCCTCGTCAGTAGGGTTTCTGGCAGCCCTGCGCCGCGGCCGGAGTGACCGGGATCATTGGGCTGATTAACAGCCAGACTACTGCGGGCCCCTCCCCCGGTCTACGCCGTTGCGCACTGCCACATTAGCCCTACGCTGTGCATCTGCACAGATTCGAAGGCGTTCCGGGAGAGGCCGCTACCGGGCTGCGAGAACGGCCGAGTAGAGCTCCCGCTTGCTGACCCGGACGTCCTCGGCCACGGCCGCAACCGCTTCCTTCAACCGGATACCCTGGGCCACCAGCTCGTCGACGGCGGCCACATGGTCCTCCGGCTTGCCCGCGGCCTGTTCCGGAGCCCCGCCGAGGACAACAGCGATCTCGCCGCGGACCTCGTTGTCTTCGGCCCACTGGAGCAAATCACCGGTGGTTCCGCGGATCACTTCCTCGTACGTCTTGGTCAGTTCCCGGCACACGGCGATGGGCCGGTCCGGGCCGAACCGCTCGCGCAGCGCCCGGAGCATCGCTTCGAGGCGGTGCGGGGCTTCGAAGAACACCATGGTGCGGCGTTCCGCGGCGAGGTCGGCCAGGCGCGATGCCCGCTCTCCGGCCTTACGCGGGAGGAACCCTTCAAAGCAGAACCTGTCCGTAGGCAGGCCGGATAACGCCAGTGCCGTAAGGACCGCGGACGGACCGGGGACGGCGGTGACCGGAAGCCCGGCCGCGATGGCGCCCTCCACCAGCCGGAAGCCGGGGTCCGAGACGGCCGGCATGCCTGCGTCGGTCACCATGACCAGCGTGCTGCCGGCCCGCACCTGGTCAAGGAGCTCTGCCGTCCTGGTCGCCTCATTGTGTTCGTGGTAGCTGATAACCCGGCCGGACACTTCCACGCCCAGGCTCTGGACCAGGCGGTGCAAGCGCCGGGTGTCCTCTGCCGCCACGATGTCGGCGGTACCCAGCAGTTCCACGAGCCGGGCAGAGGCATCACCGGTATTCCCGATCGGGGTGGCGGCCAGGACGATCCGTCCCGTCGTCAACGGCACTGGATCAGGAAGGGGGCTGGGGTTCGGGTCCACCCGTCAAGCCTACTGCCGCCGGGTCTTCCAGCCGCAAAAGGTAGCATGGGGCTCGTGACGCAGACCTCGACGCGGCCGGCCGGCGCCGGTGAACCCACCCCGCCGCCTTCCCCGGCCGGAGCCGCTGCAACGGCTGCCGGGCGCGGAGAACACACCCATCGATGGGTCAGCCGGCCGGAGGAGGCGTTCACCGTCCAGGCCCTGACGGCACGGCTTCTGGGCGCACACACATCCTGGCGGGACCACCCGATATCCCTGCGACTGTGGTTCATCCTGGTTCCGGTCCTGACGGCGCTTATCGGCGGGGTCCTCCGGTTTGTGCGGCTCGAGGTACCGCACAAGCTGGTCTTCGACGAGACCTACTACGTCAAGGACGCGTACTCCTACCTGATCAGCGGCTACGAGCGCAGCTGGCCGGACAAAGCCAACGACTCGTTCAACACCGGCAATCCGGACGTCCTGCTGAATACACCCGAATATGTGGTCCACCCGCCAGTGGGCAAGTGGATGATCGCGGCAGGGATGTGGCTCTTCGGGCCGGAGAATCCGTTCGGCTGGCGCTTCGCCGCCGCGCTCACGGGGACCCTCACGGTACTGCTCGTTTCGCTGATCGCCCTGAAACTGTTCCGTTCCCTTCCGCTGGCGGGCGCGGCGGGGCTGCTCCTCGCCGTCGACGGCCACCACCTCGTCATGTCCCGCACGTCGCTGCTGGACGTCTTCCTGGCGTTCTGGATCCTTGCAGCATTCGGCGCCCTGCTCATGGACCGGGACGACGGCCGCCGCCGGCTGGCGGCACGGCTGGCGCGGATTGCCGCCGCGCACGGCGGGCAGCCGCCGGGCGGGGCGCTGCTGGCCGGGCCATGGCTTGGCGTCCGCTGGTGGCGGATCGCCGCCGGTATCTGCCTTGGCCTGGCCGTGGGCACCAAGTGGTCCGGCCTCTTCTTCCTCGCCGGATTCGGCATCCTCACGGTGCTGTGGGACCTTAACGCGCGTCGGGTCGCGGGTATTCGGGGCTGGATCAGTGGCGGTGTCATCCGGGACGGCCTTCCGGCCTTCGGCGGGTTGGTGCCCGTGGCCGGCATCGTCTATTCGGCCACATGGACCGGCTGGTTCCTCTCGGACAACGCCTACTTCCGCCATTGGGCCGAGAGCAACCCTTCCACCGAATGGGGCTGGCTGCCGGACTCCGTCAGGTCCCTCATCCACTACCACCTGGAAGCCTACAAATTCCATCAGGGCCTGAGCTCCGAGCACCCGTACCAGGCGAGTCCCTGGAGCTGGCTGGTGATGGGACGGCCGACGTCGTTCTTCTACGAATCCCCGCCGCAGGGCACCCCGGGCTGCAACGTGGAAAAGTGCACCACCGCCATCCTGTCCGTGGGAAACCCCCTGATCTGGTGGGCGGCGGCCATCTCGCTGGTGGTCCTGCTGTTCTGGTGGGCAGGCCGCCGGGACTGGCGCGCGGGCGCAGTGCTGGCGGGCGTGGCGGCCGGCTACCTGCCGTGGTTCATGTACCCCGAGCGCACCATGTTCTATTTCTACGCGGTGTCCTTTGAGCCGTTCCTGATCCTTGCCCTGGCGTATTGCCTGGGTTTGGTGCTGGGCCGCGCCACGGACCCGCCCTGGCGGCGGCGCTCCGGCCTGTACCTGGTGGCACTGTACCTGGCCGCCGCAGTCCTGCTGTCGGCATTCTTCTACCCGATTTGGACCGCCGAGGTCATCCCCTATGTCGACTGGAAAGTCCGGATGTGGATGCCGTCCTGGATCTAGGGCAGGATGGCAATAGAGACCTGTTAGAGCCGCCGCCGCGGCGTGGCAGCGGAAACGGAGACCTGCTGTGAGAGAAGCGAGCACGGAACTGCTGGTAGAGCTTGATGCCAACAGCAACGTGACTGACCTGCTGCTGGAGCAGCATGCCGCCAACCCCGCCCACGCGCTGTACCGGCGCAAGGGCCCAAACGGTTGGGTGGATGTTTCCGCGCAGAAGTTCCTCCAGGACGTCAGCGCCCTGGCCAAGGGGCTCATCGCCGGCGGCCTTGAACCCGGCGACACGGTGGCGGTGATGTCCCGCACCTCCTTCGAGTGGACCCTGGTGGACTTCGCCATCTGGTTCGCCGGCGGCGTTACGGTGCCGATCTACGAAACGTCATCCGCCAGCCAGGTGGAGTGGATCATCCAGGACGCGGGAGTCCGCCGCGTGTTCGCCGGCGACCATGCGACGGTACAGCTGGTGGCGGCCGTCCTGGCAGATTCGGACGCGCTCAGGGACCGCCTGGTCAACGTGGTGCGGATGGATTACGACGGCGAGGCCCCGGACCTTGCCAGCCTTGCCGCGGCCGGCGCCGGAGTCAGCGACGCCGAGCTGGAACGGCAGCGCAGCCACGCCGGCCTGGCCGACCTCGCGTCCCTGGTCTACACGTCGGGCACCACCGGCAAGCCCAAGGGATGCGAGATCACGCACGGGAACTTCGCGCTGGTGGCCAAGAACATCGTTGCTTTCCTGCCGGAAATCCTGCAGAAGGGCCAGCCCCGCACACTGATGTTCCTTCCGTTGGCCCATGTGCTGGCCCGGGCCGTGCAGGTGGTGTGCCTCACCGCGGGGGCCACCCTGGGGCACACCCCGGGCGCGGCACAGCTGCTGGAGGACCTGGGTTCGTTCCGGCCAACGTTCCTTTTGGTGGTGCCGCGGATCTTCGAGAAGGTTCGGGCAACGGCGGCACATAAGGCAGCGGTGGCGGGCAAGGGCCGGCTTTTCGAGGCGGCCTCGAACGCAGCGATCGAATACTCAAGGGAGCAAGACCGGCAGAGCCGGGGCGAGGGACCAGGCCCTGGCCTGCTCAACCGCGTGCGGCACGGACTGTTCGACCGGCTGGTCTATCCCCGGCTGCGGCAGGCGCTGGGCGGCGAGGTGGGATACACGGTGTCCGGGGCCAGTCCGCTTGCTTTGGAGGACGCGCACTTTTTCCGGGGCGTGGGCATTCCCGTCCTGGAAGGCTACGGGCTGACCGAAACCACGGCCCCGTGCACGGCCAATACGCCGACCCGCACCAAGGTGGGAACAGTGGGGATCCCCATTCCGGGTACCACCATCCGGGTGGCCGAAGACGGAGAGATCCTGGTCAAGGGAATTGGCGTGTTCCGTGGCTATCACGCAAACCCGGCCGCGAACGCCGAAGCGTTCGTGGATGGTTTCTTCCGGACCGGAGACCTTGGGGTGCTGGACAGGGACGGTTTCCTCACCGTCACCGGCCGGAAAAAGGATCTGCTGGTCACCGCCGGCGGCAAGAACGTGGCGCCTGGACCGCTGGAAGAGAAGATCCGGACCCACCAGCTGGTGGGACATGCGGTGCTGGTGGGAGATGGGAAGCCGTTCGTGTCCGCTTTGCTTACCCTTGACCCGGAAGGCGTGGCCAACTGGCGGGAGGAGCGTGGCCTTCCGCCGCTCCCCCTCAGCGAGGCCATCAGCGATCCCCAGATCCTCGCCGCCCTCCAGGAAGCGGTGGACCTGGCCAACCAGCTGGTGTCCAAAGCCGAGTCAGTGCGCACCTTTACGCTGCTCAACACCGAATTCAGCGTGGAGTCCGGGCATCTCACGCCGTCACTGAAACTGAAGCGGGCCACCGTGGTTCAGGAATACCAGGCGGAAATCGCCAAGATCTACGGCTGATCCGCCGGCGCAGGCTCCGCGGCGGCGTCTGTGTCTTCCCGGACAATACCGCGACGGCGACGCGTGGGCCACGTCAGCACCAGCGTGATGATGGATGCCAGGAGCACCATGCCGCCGATGCCGATGCCGGCGTCGATCCAGAACTGGCTCGGGAACAGCCGGATCAGGGTGTCGTCCAGGCTGAAGGTCCAGGACCCGTCGGCAAAGAAGATCCGGTGGAATTCGGTGAAGAACTGCTGCCAGCCCAAGGCCGCCAGCGTGCCCAAGCCCAGGATCAGCACGAGGGTAATGAGCGAACCGGCGAAGAGGGCGCGCCGGATTCCGCCGGTGCTGCGCCTGCGAAGGTACACGAGGGCGATCAGGGCCAGGATGAGCAGCGCGGTGCCGGCGCCGAAGGTGGAAAGGATGACCACCTTCACATCAGCCATGTGGCTGACTTCGCCGTCCTTGAAGAGCTTTTCGCCGCCGCGCTGCACCAGGTCTCCCAGGTACCGCGGGCCGGCCCAGTTGCTCAGGTAGTCAACGGCGTAGGAGCCGTAGGTCATCCTGTCGTCAGTGCTGAAGCCGTATCCGTCGCCGGGGAAACCGGGACGGTTGTATTCCACCCACAGGAAGAGCGGGCTGGTCACGGCCCGGACGGCCAGGATGAGGAGGATGAAGGGGTAGATGATGGCCAGCAGGACCTGCATGACGCGGGGGGCAACCGGTTTGGCGTTCGCGGCGCTTTCGCGCTGGGCGTTGCGGCGCTCCACCTCTGCCTCGGGCGGCCGGACGTGCAGGGCGGAGGTGGGAAGCGGTTCCTTGAAGACCTGGCCGGCGGTGCCGCGCGGCTCATCGACGGAGGTCCCGGCGGCCGCATTCGAGGACCCGTCGGCCGCAGATCCCGTGGCCGAGGAGCTCACGGCGGATTCCGCCGCCCGGCGGCCCGCCCTGCTGTCCGCCTGCGGTGGTTTGGTTTCCTGTGCAGCTTCTTCCCGGCCGGATTTCTTGCCGCCGGCAGGTGTCAGCCAGGAAAACGCGGGCTCGTCGGAATCCCCGGAGGTGTCCAGGATCGGCTCCGGCTGCGGCGCTTCGCTTTTGGCGCGGGCCGGTGTTTCGTCGTTCACAGCAGCGTCACTTCCGTCAGGTTCCGCACCGGTCCAAGTCTGCCGGCGCGCTTCATTCTGCCCTCGAGCCTACCGTCCGAAACTTCTGCTGGGCGAGGAACCACCCCGGGTGGATTACAACGATTCAGGCAGCGATTTCCGTGTAACCGGCGTCTTCGCTGCGAAGGTCACCGCGTTCCCCTGCCAAAAAGGCCCGGCGGCCCCACACCAGGACATAGACCCAGTACGCAGCCAGAACCGCCGCGCCGATGCCAATCCTGGCCCAGGCCGGCAGCGGGCTAGGCGTCACAAAACCTTCCACGAGGCCGGAGACGAACAGCACCAGGACCAACCCCAGGGCCACCGTTACCAGCGACCTGCCCTCTTCGGCCACGGCGCGGCTCCTGGTCCGCGGACCCGGTGAGACCAGTGCCCAAAAGATGCGCAGGCCGGCGGCCGCGGCCACGAAGACGGCGGTGAGCTCCATCAGGCCGTGCGGCAGGATGTAACTGAAGAAGACATCGGATTTGCCGGCCGACGCGAAGATCCCGGCCGCAATCCCCACGCCCTGGGCGTTGTTGAACAGGATCATCGGCACCCAGACGCCGGTAATTCCGAGGGCCACCGCCTGTGCGCAGATCCAGGCGTTGTTGGTCCACACGGCACCGGCGAAGGATGCTGCCGGATTTTCCGAGTAATAGTTGATGAAGTCCTGATCGACATACTGCGCAGCGGCGGATTCGGATGCCACCGCACGGAGGGCATCCGGGGACGTTCCGATCCATGCCGCGTAGGTGGCGGCGACAAGGACGAATACTGCCCCGCAGGATACCGTGAGCCACCTCAGGCGGTACAGCGCGGCCGGCAGGGCCGCCACAAAGAACCGTGCCAGGTCCGCCATCGCGTTGGACCGGGCACCGGTGAAGCGGGTCCGGGCCAGGGCGAGCGCGGCGGAGAGGGAGGCGGACAATGCACTCTCCGGCGCAATGGAACGGACCAGTGACAGGTGTCCGGACACGGATTGGTAGAGGGCCAGCAGTTCATCGGCCTCGGCACCCGTGAGCCTGCGTTTGGCAGCGAGCTCCTTCAGCCGCGACCACTTGTCCGCATTCACTGCGGAGAAGGCGTCCATATCCACGGCTACAGCCTAGCGCCCGGCATTAGACTTTGACCGTCCATAACGTGCGGTCGTCCGCATCCCCAGCTGCGAAGGGCAGGGACGCAGTGAGTCCGATCATCACCGGCGAGGCAGTCGTCCTCGAACTTCGGCCGGCCACCTTCGCCGCCCGCGCTCTGGGCCTGGCCATCGACGTCGTCTTCCACGTGGTCCTGCTGGTGGGATTCATGTTTGGCCTGGCCGCCGCCGGCCGGGGCTTGGATGAGGCCGCCGCGCGTGCGCTGGCCCTGGCCGCCGCGGTGTTCTGCCTCGTCGTTGTTCCGGTGGGGGTTGAGACCCTGAGCAGGGGCAGATCACTGGGCAAGTTGGCCACCGGCCTCCGGGTTGTCCGCGAGGACGGCGGCAGTATCAGGTTCCGGCACGCGCTGATCCGGGGACTGACGGGATTCCTCGAAATCTACCTGACCTTCGGCGGCCTGGCATGTGCCGTGGCGCTCTTCAACGACAAATCCCGCCGCCTGGGCGATATGTTGGCCGGCACCTACGCGGTCCGCAGCCGGGTGCCTGCCGACGAGGCAATCCGCGTGTTCGTGCCGCCCCACCTGCAGCCCTGGGCAGCGGCCGCGGACATCGGCCGGATTCCGGACGCCACGGCCCGCAGGGCAGCGCAGTTCATTCGCCAGGCCGGCCGGATGGCGCCGCAGTCCAGGGCGCAGATGGCGGTGGCGATCGCCTCTGAACTATCGGCGCACGTATCCCCCGCGCCGCCCCCGGGGACCGGCCCTGACCACTTCCTGGCCGCCGTCGTCGCCGAGCGCCGGAACCGGGAGTTCACCAGGCTTTCTGAATCGCGCCGCCGGAATTCGGCGGTGGGTCAACGGCTCCAGCGGCTGCCGTTCAACGGCTGACTCAGTTGGCGTACTCGTTCCACGGGATGTTCCAGTCCCCGTAGCCGTCAGTGTTGGCCGCGTAGTCGCCCTCGGTGTTGATGATCTGGACCACGTCTCCGGTTCCCATGTTGTCGAACACCCAGGCTGCGCCGTCGGGCAGGAATCCGATGCAGCCGTGGGAGACGTTGGTGTTCCCGATGTAGGGGTAGGCGGATTCGAGTGCCTGGTGGATGTAGGCGCCGCTCAGGGTGAGGCGGATGGTGTATTCGACGTCGGCTTCACCGTAGTAGGCGGGGTCACCGGGTTTCAGTCCGATGGTGGCGGCCCGGAAATGGTCAAACCTGTTCTTCTCCATCAGCACCGCGTACCCCTTGGCCGAGGGGAACCGCTTGTCCCCCATGCTGACAGGCAGGGTCTTGACCGGCTGGTCGTTGACGCTGAGCGTGAACGTGTGCGCGGTGGCATCCGCGACCGCCACCTTCTTGTCTCCGATCGAGACGTTGACCTTCTTGTTGAAATTCGCGATCTGGCCGTTGCCCAGGTCGACACCAAAGAGCTGCATGTCCATGGTGATGGTGGAATTGGCTGCCCAGAAGTTTTCCGGCCGGTACCGGACCATGGTGTCGCTGTACCAGTGGAACGCACCACTTTGGCCTGCCGTCGTGGTGACCTTGATGGCCTTTTCGACGGCGGCGCGATTGACTACCGGCTCGCTGAAGATGATCTGCAAGGGCTGCCCCACGCCCACCTTCATGCCGTTGAGCGGATAGATGGCGGCATCCGCTTCATGCGAGCTGGACACTGTGTTGAAGGCCTGGGTGGTGCTGGTTTCGCGTCCGGCCGAGTCCTTGACCACGTACGTGTAGCTGTAGTCCGTGTTGAACTCCAAGGGGCCGGTGGCGGACCATGCCGTCCCGTTGGGGTCGATGCTGCCTTCGACGATCTTCCCGGCGGTACTGGTAAGGGTGACGCGCTGGATGGTCCCGTTGGCCACTTTCAGGGAAACCGGGGCCGCGGGGTTGACCTGCTTGGCGCCGTTGGCCGGCGATGCATCCAGTGTCACCGGGGGCACCACGGGGGAAGCGATTCCGGGGGACGTCCGCAGTGCGGAGGCAGCTTCGGATTCGAGCGGACCCCCGGCAAGGCCCGGTGCGACGGCGGCGAAAACCCCACCCACGGCAGCCAGGACACACACGGCTGCTACAGCGAGAATCTTCTTTACGCTCCCCCGGCGGCGGGGCTTTTCCTCAGGCTCCATAGTGTCGATCCTACGTGCAGAAAATAACGGCCCGGGCGCGTTGCTGCGCCCGGGCCCTCACGTGTCAGTAACGATAGTGCTCAGGCTTGTAGGGGCCTGCCGCGTCGATGTCCAGGTATTCAGCCTGGTCCTTGGTCAGCTCCGTAAGCTCCACGCCCAGGGCATCCAGGTGAAGGCGGGCGACCTTTTCGTCCAGGACCTTGGGCAGGACGTACACCTTGTTGTCGTACTCGTCCTGGTCCTTCTTGGTCCACAGCTCGATCTGCGCGATGGTCTGGTTCGCGAACGAGTTGCTCATCACGAACGACGGGTGGCCCGTGGCGTTGCCCAGGTTGAGGAGCCGGCCCTCGGACAGCACGATGATGGAGCGCTCGGCGTCGCTGCCGGCGTCGAAGACCCACTCATGGACCTGCGGCTTGATCTCAACCTTCTTCACGCCGGGAACGCGGGCAAGGCCGGCAATGTCGATTTCGTTGTCGAAGTGGCCGATGTTGCCCACGATGGCCTTGTTCTTCATGCCCGCCATGTGCTCGGCCATGATGACATCCTTGTTGCCCGTGGTGGTGATGAAGATGTCACCCTGCGCCAGGACTGATTCCAGCTTGGCCACTTGGTAGCCGTCCATGGCTGCCTGCAGCGCGCAGATGGGATCGATCTCGGTGACGATCACCCGTGAGCCCTGGCCGCGGAGGGCCTCCGCGGCGCCCTTGCCGACGTCGCCGTACCCGCAGACAACGGCGACCTTGCCGCCCATGAGCACGTCGGTGGCACGGTTGATGCCGTCGGGCAGGGAGTGGCGGATGCCGTACTTGTTATCGAACTTGCTCTTGGTGACGGAGTCATTGACGTTGATGGCCGGGAAAAGCAGCTTGCCCTGGTCCGCGAGCTGGTACAGACGGTGGACGCCGGTGGTGGTCTCTTCGCTGACGCCCTTGATGGTGGCCGCGGTGCGGGTCCACTTCTGCGGGTCCGCGGCGAGGGAGCGGCGGAGCACCTCGAGGAAGATGCCGTACTCCTCGGAATCTTCGGGGTCTGCGGAGGGGACGTTGCCCGCGGCCTCGAACTCGACTCCCTTGTGGACCAGCATGGTGGCGTCGCCGCCGTCATCCAGGATCATGTTGGGACCCAGTTCGGGGTTGGACTCGGCACCGGGCCAGGTAAGGATCTGTTCGGCCGTCCACCAGTATTCTTCGAGGGTCTCGCCCTTCCAGGCGAAAACGGGCACGCCCTGCGGGTCCTCGACGGTGCCCTTGCCCACGACGACTGCCGCTGCGGCCTCGTCCTGGGTGGAGAAGATGTTGCAGGAGGCCCAGCGGACCTCCGCGCCCAGCGCGGTGAGGGTTTCGATCAGCACCGCGGTCTGCACCGTCATGTGCAGGGAGCCTGCGATCCGGGCGCCCTTGAGCGGCTGCGTCGGCCCGAATTCTTCGCGCAGGGACATCAGGCCGGGCATTTCGTGCTCCGCCAGTCGGATTTGGTGCCGCCCGGCTTCCGCCAGGGAGATGTCGGCAACTTTGTACTCAAAAGTCATGAAGGGTCCTTTGCTTGAGGCGGGGTCCTGGTCCCCGTCCTGCTGTTTCTCGTTGCGGGCTGGTGCAGGTGGATTATTGCCCTGCCGCGGCAGGATCGTGCTGGTCCGAGCCCGCTGTTGCCGCTGCCGCCAGCAGTTCCGGCGGAAGGAGCAACGGAATTCCGTCTTCGATGGCGTACCGGTTCTTGACGCCGGCTTCATCTGCCGTGGTGGCCACCAGTTCTTCGCCTTCCTGGACCAGGGGCGAGCCGGTCACGGGGCAGCGCAGGACGGACAACAGCTCGGGACTGATCTTTGGCATGTGTTCTTGCTCCCTGGCGGGCGCGCTCGCGCCGGTAGCGGAAAAGATGTGCAGCAACCAGCCTACCGCCAGATGCCGGTCAGGAAGGTTCTCGAAGGACGCGCAGGTGCCCCCGCCGGGTCCCTTCGGTTCCGGCCGGCGCTTCGAGGGCAGAATGGTGCCCGCGCTGGGTGGGCGGCTGTGGCTCCGCCGGGCGCGCCGCGGCATCACGGACGGCGTTTGCGAGGGCCAGGAGGTCGTCCGGGCCGGGCTGTTGCGGGGTGGTCGGCATGGCCAGCCGCAAAACTTCCCAACCGCGCGGAACCGTCAACGAGCCTGCATGCTGTTCACAGAGGTCGTAGCAGTGCGGCTCGGCGTAGGTGGCCAGCGGACCGAGGACTGCGGTGGAGTCCGCGTAGACGTACGTCAGGGTCGCTACCGCCGACTGGCGGCAGGCGGACCTTGAACATTGACGGATAGCTCCCACGACATCACAGACTACCCTTATATCCCTCGAAAGCCGTGCATTGGCTGCAGTCACCGACGCGCACGGGCCGCCACGGGAATATATCGCGTAAATCCGCCCCCGGGTTTAGAGTCGGTATATGCAGTCATCGAACCATGAATCAGGTTTTTCGGTCCGGTTGGCTGACCCGGACGCCTCGGCTGCGCCGGGCGTGGAAACCACCGGCAGGAGCTTCCTGCGGCGGCGCCGGAACCGCCACGGACGCGGCCTGCGCGGCGAAGTAATGCTTCCCACCCACCCCGGCTACCGGACCCGCGGCGACCGCTTCGACGATCTGGTCCTGGACTCGGCGCAGCGGCTCCATGACATTTGGGGCAAGACCCTTGACGGCGTCCGGTTCGGCGTCGACGAAATCCCGCCGGACCTCGAAGAGTTGGCCGCCAACGGCACCACTGCGCCCATGGGGGCCTACACGCCCGCCGCTCATGGCGAGGGGCCCATGATTACGGTGTACCGCCGTGTTGTTGAGAACGCCTGCTCAAGCGTGGAGGAGCTCCAGGACCTGGTCCATGACGTCGTGGTGGAGCACACCGCGGAGATGCTCGGCGTGGCCCCGGAGACCCTGGACCCGGTGTACCGCCGCCGTTACTGACCCCGGCGCCGGGCAGCCGCGCGGCGGCTCCTCCTTGGATATTGACCGGGCGTCCCGGCTGTCAGAAATCCTAGTAGCCCAGGGTAACCGGGACGGTTTCCTGTCCGGCGGCAGCCGGCAGGAGGGCCAGGGTGGAGATGTCGTTGCGCCCGTCCTGGCCTAAGAGCACGGAACCGTAGGCGGCATCCCCCGACGCCGACACCACATACCCGACGACGTCGGCACCCTCAGCCTGGTTCGGAACGGTGATGGTGGCGGTGGTTCCGCCGGCGATGTCCGCAGTGGCGGCCGCCCGGACCTTGCCGTCGGCGGTGATTGGCGCGTAGGTAATGGTGGCCCGCGTGTCCAGGGCACCGAATACCAGCTGGCGCAGGCCGCCCTTGGGGACGGGAACAACATGCTGGCTGCCCAGCCGCACGGCGGATCCGGCCCACGCCACGTCCGAGGGTTGGCCGGCCTGGAGGCCGCGGCTCATTCGGGCGGCCGCCACGAAGGAAACGTCCGATGAGGCGGCAATGGTGTACTGGCCCGCCGGTACCCCGGCCAGGGACACTTCCGTGACGGAGCCGGCCTTGGCGGTGACCACGCCGCCGGCAGGGAGCGCAGTTTGGCCGTCCCGACCATACAGTTTGATCTCCACCACGGCGTCCGAAGCGCCTGGAACCGTCAGCTGGAGCGCAGGGGCGGCATCCCCGTAGCCGTTGCGGGACGTCAGCGCGGCAAGCCCGGCCGGATCCTGGATATCCACTCCGGGCACTACCTGGCGGATGGCCGGCGCAGTCCCCGGCGCAATGAAGTCCACGCCGCCCGGGGTCAGGCCGCGCAGGACGCTCTGCTGGATCGAGGCAGCCACGGGTCCGCCGGCACTGCGGACGCGCACGCTGAGCTGGGGAACGTTGGGCGCCAGACCGGCAAGGACGACGCTGCGGGTAGTGCCCGGGGCCACCAGCAGGCCACGGCTGCCCGGCGCCTGGATCTGCCCTGCGCCACCGTACAGTTCCAGGCTTACCGTGGCAGGGGTGCTGGAGGCGTTGGTCAGTGCCAGGACGGAAGTGCGGCCCACTGTGGTGCTGGCACCTGCCAGCCACTGGTCGTTGGAAGGTTGTCCGCAGGTGGCTGCCGCACTCCCCTGCAAGTCGCCGTCGGTGGCGGTGTATTTCATGGCACCGGCCGCGGACGCGTTCTGGTTGGCCACGGCATTGGCGCTGAGGACGTTGACCTGGTCCGTGGCCCGGTCCGCCACAATTCCGGCGGGGAGCTCCTGTGGTGCGCCGGCCGCCGGAGACTTCCCGCTGTCCTTGGCGATCTCAACGACGGCCGTCCCGTCCAGGCGGGTCAGGCGGCTCGCAGGCAACACGCCGCCGGCGCCCAGCACGGCCGCGGTGACCTTGGTCGCGGCCGTGGCCGACTCCGGCCGGAACTGGGCGTCGGTACCGGTGCCCGTACCCTCCAGCAGCCTCGCGGGACCCGGGCACACGCCAACACTGGCTCCTGCCGGAACGGCCGCCCGCACCACCGGCAGGACACGGCTCGACGCCTGCCCCTGCACCAGCGACCCGGCAGCGACTACGGCTCCACCGCTGGCGAGGATGAGCACCCCTGCGGCTGCTCCGGCCACGGCCGCTGCCCGGCCCCTGCCGCGAGGCACCCGGGTGGAACCGCGGCCGGACCGTTTGGCGTCACCGCCGGTTTCGCCTTGGACTGTGGCCCGTGCGTGGACCGGGGCAGGAGCCTCGGCGGCCGCCGGCGGGATGTGCTCATGCATTTTGGTGTTCCTTACGCAGGGAGCCCTCGTCGCGTGAGAGGCCGGTCCGCGGCCGTTGCGTCGGCATCGGGACAGCGAGGATTACGGTCAGGCCGATCACCGTGATTTGGCCGGCAGCGGCCCAGAAAGCCCATGGGTTGTCGTAGCGGACCGTAAGCTGGCCGGCCGAGGCCGGGAGGGTGAAGGCCTGGGCCCAGCCGGATGTGGTGGACGTCAGCTTGCGGCCGTCGAGCCAGGCGCTCCAGCCGGGGTCCGCCCGCTCGGCAAGCACCACCAGACGGCCCTCCGGACCGGGAGGGACGGCAGCGTCAACGCCGTCCCTCCCGGAGGGGACGGAGGTTATGGTGGCGCCGCGCGGATCCACGATGCGGACGCGGTGGGCGACGTCCGCAGCCTGCAGCACCGCCTGGTTCGACGGGCTGATGCGCCAGAGCCAGCCGACGTCCGTCTGCCCCACCGCCACCAGGCCAGGTACGGCATCCATGCGGCTGGCCGTCAGTTGGGCTGCCGTGTCTGCGGCCCGCAGCACCACGAACCCGACGCCAAGTTGTTCGAGGTCCGCACGGGGATCCACTCCCTGCCCGGCAACCAGGGTGGCGACGACGCGGCGGACAGAGGCTGTGACGTCGTCGTCGTCACGGACCTCTTCCGCGCCCGGGGCACCGATGATGGTGCGGGCGGAGGCAATGGCCGAGAGGCTGTCCAGGGTGGTTCCGGACCCCCGCATCAGGGAAGCCTTATAGGTTCCGTCGTCACTGGTGCTGATGAGCAGGGTGCGGGTCTGTTCGGGCCCGGTACCACGGTCGATTGCCGTAGCAGGCAGGGACCGTGCGTTCGCGGCTTCCACCAGCCGGGCGGCACCCAGTGCTCCGCCCGTCGCGGAGCCGGATGGCGCAGGCGTATCCGCCGGTGCTGCCGGCGCAGAGGCGGGGGCCGTGGCCGGACGCAGGAGGTTCTGCGCGGACCACGCGGCCATCCCGGCCAACGGTCCGGCGAGCAGGACTACCAGGCCCACTGCCAGCCCGGCGCGCGCCGCAGTGGCCTTGGACCCGGCAGCGGACCGGCGGTCCACGGCCGACATGACCTGGCCGGCGCCCAGAATTGCGGCGGACAGCAGGGCGAAAGTGGCAGCCGAGACCGCGGGTCCCGGGAAGGGGGTCACCAGGGAGTCGGCGTTGATGCCCGTGGCAACGTGGCTGGTCAGCCATCCGCTGGCCAGCGATACCAGAGCCGCAATCCAGAACCAGCGCACGGCCCGGACCGGGCGTCCCGCGACGAAGAGGCCAACGATGGCCAGGGCCACAACCGGAACAGCGACCAGGAGTGCCAGCAGCAGGGCCCAGGGCACCGGTCCGCCGGAGAACAGACCCAGTCCCTGCAACCCGCCGGCGGGGTCGAACGCCAGGGGCTGTCCCATAACTTGCTGCCACAGAGGCGCGGCGTCGAAGCCAAGCGGAAGTCCGGGGTCGGCCAGGAGTGCGCGCGGCCGGTCCATGGTGGAAAGGGCGAACGGTACGAACAGGGCTGCAGTGGGCAGCAGGGCCCACCACACGGTCCGCCCCCGCCGGCCCAGCAGGACCCCGCAGAGGACAATGAGCAGAACGGCCGGGACAAGCAGGGAAGGGGCCGAGGCCGTGGTGACGGCCAGCGCCAGGCCGGCTGCAGCCGATGCAGTCCAGGACGGCATGCCATTGACTCCCGGTTTGGCGGGCGCCTGGTCGGCCGGACGTGCATCAACCGGGGCTTCCAGGCTGAAGCTGCCGTGGCCTACGGCTGAACCCGTGGCCCGCAGCAGGCCCAGGACCACCAGCGGAATCATGATGTGCGCTACGAGCGCGCCGGCGCGGCCTTGGTTGAGGGCTACCTGCAGGGCCGGGGCAGCCGCCCAGAAGATGGCCGCTGCGAGCCGGAGCCGGCGCCGGCCAGTCAGGCCGCCTGCCGCAAACCAGGCGGTAAGGCCGGAGAGCGGGGCGCCCAGGAGGAGGAGCCAGGCCATGGCCGGGTTGGCATCGCCGCCACCCAGGACACCGATAATCCACAGCACATAGTCAAAGGGGTCGCCGTGGCCGGGGAGTCCGGCTCCCAGGCTGATCCACCAGCCGGAGGCGTTGTGCCAGATGTCGCCCAGGCCGGCCGAAACCGGGATCAGGCCACCGCCAGTGACGGCATTGGCCCGGAACAAGCCGGTGAGGGCCAGGAGCGAGGCGATTGACGCAATGATGACGGCAGCGAGGGCGCCGTTGCCCACCCATCCCCTCCTGGCGGTGGCGAGGGCGGCAAAGTCATCAGCGGCGTCACCGGTGGGCTGGTGCGCGAGCGGATCCTGCACCAGGTGGTCAGCGCCGGATCCGTCCGATCCCAGCGCCTCCATCAGGGACCGGCGGTGGCTCCACACTTCGCGGCGTGGTGTTTGCAGCTTCCGGATCACCGAGCGTCGGATCCGCCGGGTCCGTTTGGCCGCCCTTCGGGCTTTTGCCACCGCCCGTGGACGGCCCAGGGCCGCACAGGTGGCCACGCTGTGAAATGCCGTGGCCGGGATCCTTGACCACAATGCTCAGGACGAGTTTGAAGAGACTGCCCAGCAACGCCCCGAGGCCGTGGACAGGCACCATCCAGAGCGGGCTGTGCTTGAGCCGCAGGTGCACCTGCGCCTTGCGGGCAGCTGCGGGGTTTCCCAACGCGTGGGGCCGGTGCGCCACATGGAACATACGGGCTGCGGGGACCACCACGACGCGGTGGCCTGCCAGCCGGTTCCGCCAGCAGAAGTCAACGTCGTCGCCGCTGCCAGGCAGAGCGGGGTCAAAACCGCCCAGTTGGTCCCAAACGTCCCGGCGGACCAGCATGCCCGCGGAATTGACGGCGAAAGTGTCGGTACGGCCGTCGTACTGGCCTTGGTCCAGCTCATCGGCGTCGATCAAGGTGAGCCGCTCAGCCCAGCGGCTGGTGGAAAGTCCGACGTCGATGAGCCGCCGCGGCGAGTGCCAGTCGAGCTGTTTGCACCCGGCCACAGTCACGGAGGGCGCACGCTCCACGGCGCCGAGGAGTTCAGCGAGTGCATCAGGCGCCGGGGCGGCGTCGTCGTGTAGCAGCCAGATCCATTCCGTCCCGTCGCCGCTGCCCGACCCGGCTTTAGGAACCAGACCGGCGAGTCCTGCGGAGATGGCCGCCCCCATGCCGCCCTTGGTCCGCGGGCAGGCCAGGACGCTGGCGTCGCCCAGGGATTCCCGCAGCAGGCTGTACGAGTCGTCGGCGGAACCGGCATCAACGCCGATGGCACGGTCGACAGGCCGGGTCTGGCCAGCCAAGGCTGACAGGGTTCTGGGCAGATAGACACTGCCGTTGTGGGCGACCACAACGGCAGTGACATGGACATCCTGAAGAATTAGATCGCTCGCTTCCTAAGCCGCCGGCGCTCACGCTCGGAAAGGCCTCCCCAGATGCCGAACCGTTCGTCATTGGCCAGCGCGTACTCCAGGCATTGCGACCGTACGTTGCACGCGCCGCACACCTTCTTGGCGTCGCGGGTGGAACCGCCCTTTTCCGGGAAGAACGCCTCCGGGTCAGTCTGGGCGCACAAAGCGTCAGTCTGCCAGCCCAGTTCACCTTCGTCATCGAAGTCCTGTTGGAGTGGCAGCCCGATCCATACCGGCTGCGCTCCGCCGGGGGCGGCCAGCTCCATGGGCGGGTCCAGATCGTCCTCCGGCTCCGCGCCGTCCAGCAAGGCCTCATGCGCCGCGAGGAACGCAGTGGCCTGGTCCTCGAGGACGCTGCCGGTATTCCTTTTGTACCGTTCCGCAGCATCAGGATCGGCAGGGTCAACGTACCAATCGCTTGGCACCCCCCGCGCACGGTACTTTGCCGTTGCCTGGCCGGCTACGACGGCATCTTCCTGGATACGCTCTGCTTGCCCCACGGCGACCCTCCTGACGTTGCAGCCACTGCCTTGATACGTGGACACTCGGTTGTGTGCCGGTATTTACGCAATTGCTTTAGATACCTAATTACACGTGTGTAACTAGGGCGAGTCAAGCCGTAGCCGGGATAATAGACAGTGAAACCTGAGAACTTTGCGCACGCCACGCCCGGGTTTTTTTCCGGGCCTCGGCGTGGCGCGGGCGGGAAGCTGCATATTTGGGACGCAAGGGGTGCAAAAACAGCGCCACGACGGGGAAAATACCCGCTTTGAGCCAAAATAGCAAGCACCCTTAGCAGGTCACGTGATAAACATCACTTTTCCAGTGGATGCGGCGGCGTTATCCAGCTGCTGGTGCCCCGGGGATTCCAGGATGGCACGATTAAGCCATGACATCGATCCCCGCCATCACCCTGATGGGCAGCCTCCGCTCCGGCAACTCCACGGCACCGCGCCTGACGTGGTACGGGCCGGATTCGGAACGGGTTGAATTGTCGGGCCGCGTCCTGGACAACTGGGTGGCCAAGACCAGCAACCTGCTCCAGGACGAGCTCGACGCAGAGCCGGGCATGCGCCTCGGACTTGCGCTTCCGGCGCACTGGAAGGCCCTGGTCTGGGCGCTGGCCGGCTGGCAGCTTGGCCTGGAAGCAGTGCTCGACGGCGGCCCGGCAGACTTCCTGGTGACAGCCGCCCCTGGCGAGGCGACAAAAGGGCACGGCGCCGTGATCGCCGTCGCGTTGCCCGCCCTCGCCATGCGCTGGCCAGGGGAACTTCCGGGTGGCTTCATCGACTACGCGGCAGAGGTACGGTCCCACGGGGACGTGTTCATGCCGCATGGGGATCCGGATCCCTCAGCCCGCGCGCTCCTGACGGGCGCCGGGCGTCCGGTGGAGCACAAAGACCTGCTCACGGATTTTGGCGCATCACATGGGGAAGGCGTCCGCATCCACATTCCAGCGGGCAACGGCCTCGAGTCGGCGCTGTCCAACGCACTGGGCGCCTGGCAGCACGGCGGTTCCGTGGTCCTGACCCACCCGCATGTTGAACTCACGGACAAACTGCTGGCCGACGAACGCATCCACGGCAGCTAGCAGGCGCCGGTCCTAGGCCTTCGGGCCACCGTCGACAGGGGCGGAAGCGGGACGTTCGGCACGGGCGGACTCACGGTGCGGGTGCGCTTCGATGAGTTCGTGGTCGTGCGAGAACTCCGGCTCCTGGTCCAGCTTCCTGGTTGAACACCAGGAAGCGGTACGCGAAGAACCGGACAACAGTGGCGACGAGGATGCCCGCGACACCTGCCAGGAAGAGCAGGTTCTTGTCGTCGATACCCATCCCGTACTTGGCCAGCGCGGTGAATCCGGTGGAGATCCCGATCCCGATGCCGTTGATGATGACGAACATGACGAACTCGCGAAGCACATTGGCCTGGCGCCGGTGCCGGAAAGTCCAAAAACGGTTTGCGACCCACGAGAAGACCGTGGCCACGGTGGCGCCCACGAAGCGCGCCTTGGCTTCGCTGTCCGACATCGGGCCGTGCATCAGGTAGTACGTCAGCCCGTTGTCGATAACGAATGCCACACCGCCCACGGCCCCGAATTTGGCCACCTCCCGCCAGAAGAGCGAGGCAAGCCCCCGGATACGATCTGCAAGTGCGCTAAACATAACCCTCCATGGCCGTCCGAACTGTGGGCCACTCGGCCAAGGACCTATTTTAGCCCCCAAAGCTTTGGACTGGCCCCGGACGGCCCCCGCTGCCGGCCTGCAGCAGAAAATGTCACGCTCCCGCCGGGCCGTAAAAGCGGGATACGGTGCGTCTTCGGTAGGCTGGCATACGTGACTTTTCCAGTAATAGGTGTAGTTGGCGGCGGCCAGCTTGCGCGAATGATGGCCCCTGCCGCTACAGCACTCGGCTTCGAACTCCGTGTCCTCGCCGAAGGCGAGGACGTTTCCGCGGTCTCTGCCGTACCGGCCACGCCGGTAGGCGATTACAAGGACCTGCAGACCCTCCTGGACTTTTCCCGGGGCCTCGACGTGATGACGTTTGACCACGAGCACGTTCCTACGGCGCACCTTCGGGCCCTCCAGGAAGCGGGGGTCAATGTCCAGCCCGGACCCGACGCCCTGGTCCATGCACAGGACAAGCTGGTCATGCGCGCAGCCATCGACCGGTTGGAGCTGCCCAATCCCACCTGGGCGTCAGTGGCCAATGTCGCAGACCTGGTCAGCTTCGGCGAGGAAACGGGCTGGCCCGTGGTGCTGAAGATGCCGCGCGGAGGCTACGACGGCAAGGGCGTCCGGATTATTGCCTCCGCAGAGGAAGCTGCCGACGCCGACGAGTGGTTTAGCGCCATGAGCCCCTTGCTGGCCGAAGCGAAGGTGGAGTTCACCCGCGAACTGTCCGCCCTGGTGGCGCGGACCCCGGATGGCGAAGCCCGGGCCTGGCCGGTGGTCCACACCATCCAGGTGGATGGTGTCTGTGACGAGGTGATCGCACCCGCGCTGGACATCCCGCTGGAGGTGGCCGCAGCCGCCGAGGACGCCGCATTGCGTATCGCAGCGGAGCTCAACGTCACCGGCGTCCTCGCTGTTGAACTTTTCGAGACGCCGGGCGCGGGCGCCGGCTTCCTGGTCAACGAACTGGCCATGCGGCCACACAACACCGGCCACTGGACCCAGGATGGCTCCATTACCAGCCAGTTCGAACAGCATCTGCGCGCCGTCCTCAACCTTCCACTGGGTGCCACCGACGCATTGGCCCCCGTCACCGTGATGAAGAATTTCCTGGGCGGGGAGAACCAGGACCTCTTTTCCGCCTACCCGATGGCCCTCGCCAGCGAGCCGGCCGCCAAGGTCCACTGCTACGGCAAATCCGTGCGGCCCGGACGTAAGATCGGCCATGTCAACCTGGTGGGAAGTTCGACGGCGGACGTTGACTCGGTCAGGCGCCGGGCCACGGCGGTTGCGGCCATCATCCGTGATGGACGCGCCGGCGCCGAGGAACCTTCCCCTATCTACGAGGAGAACGCATGAGCGCCGAAGCCATCCCAGCCACCGCTACCGGGGCCAGCCCCCTGGTGGGCCTGGTCATGGGCTCAGACTCGGACTGGCCCGTCATGGAGGCAGCGGCCGAGGCCCTCGCCGAATTCGGCATCCCGTTCGAAGCCGACGTCGTCTCAGCGCACCGGATGCCGACCGAGATGATCCGCTACGGCCAGACGGCGCACGAGCGGGGGCTGCGCGTCATCATCGCCGGGGCCGGCGGCGCTGCACACCTGCCGGGCATGCTGGCCAGCGTCACTCCCCTGCCAGTCATTGGTGTCCCCGTCCCGTTGAAGACCCTTGACGGCATGGACTCCCTGCTGTCCATCGTCCAGATGCCTGCAGGTGTGCCGGTGGCAACGGTGTCAATCGGCGGTGCACGCAATGCGGGCCTCCTGGCCGTGCGGATGCTTGCCGCCGGTACCGACGAACTCGCCGCGTCACTGCGCGCCGAGCTTCTTGGATTTCGCCGCCGACCTCAACGCCGTCGCCTCGCGCAAGGGCGCCAATCTCCGGCAGAAAGTCAGCGAAGTCTTCCCTGATGTGTCCAACTCCTTTCGGGGCAGCCGTTAGGGCGGCGGGCATGGCCAGCAGCCCGCAGCAGCCGGGCACCGGAGCGATCTTGACTGATCCGGTCCGTTACCCGGCCGGCGCTTCCCCGGCAGTCCGCACCAAACGGGCCTTCGTGTTGGTCCTCCTGACGCTGCTGGTACCGGGGAGCGCCCAGCTCGTGGCCGGCGACCGGAAGCTGGGCAGGATCGCGTTGCGCGTCACGCTCTGCATCTGGGCACTCCTGGTCCTGGCAGCGATCCTCTTGCTGCTGGACCGGACGCTGGTGATCAACGTGTTCACCAACCCCGTCACGTCACTGGTCCTCGTGATCCTGCTGACGGCCCTGGCTGTTGGCTGGGCCCTCCTGTTCGTCAACACCCTGCGAATCATCCGGCCGGTCCTGCTGGCACCGCCGGCCCGCCCCGCCGTCGGGATCGCCCTGGTATTGGCTTTGGTCCTTGGCAGCGGGTCCCTGGGGTACGCCGCCTACCTTCTGAACGTGGGCCGTAATGCGATCGGCAGCATCTTCTCGTCCGGGCCCGCCATCAAGCCAGTGGACGGCAGATACAACTTCCTGATGATGGGCGGCGACGCCGGCGACGACCGCACCGGTCGCCGACCCGACAGCCTCTCCGTGCTGAGCGTTGACGCCAAGACCGGCCAGACCGCCATCATTTCCATCCCGCGGAACTTCCAAAATGCCCAGTTCAGCGCGAACTCGCCCATGCGCGCCCTCTACCCCGACGGCTACGACTGCGGTGACGAATGCCTGATCAACGCCATCAACACCGAGGTCACCAACGAGCACGCCAATCTCTACCCGGGCGTGGCGGACCCGGGGGCACAGGCCACCCTGGAGGCCGTATCCGGAACGCTTGGCATGGACATCCAGGCCTACGTCCTGGTGGACATGGACGGCTTTTCCAAGTTGATCGATGCCATGGGCGGCATCAGGATCAAGGCCGGCGGCTGGGTGCCCATCAGCGGTGAAACCATCGACGAAGCCAACGGCATCCACGGCATGCCCTTGGGCTGGATACCGGCCGGCGACAACACCCTGGACGGCTACCACGCCCTCTGGTTCGGGCGGTCACGCGAGTTCGTGGATGATTACGCCCGCATCGCCCGCCAGCAATGCGTACAGCAGGCCATGCTCAAGCAGCTGGACCCGGCCACCCTGCTGTCCAAATTCGAGGACATTGCCAACGCCGGGACCAAGGTGGTGGAGTCCAACATCTCCTCCACCCAGCTGGGCAGTTTTGTGGACCTGGCCATCAAGGCCAAGGGCAAGGAGGTCAAGCGGCTGACTATCGGGCCGCCGGACTTCGACCCCGCATTCTCCACCAACCCCGATTTCGACCAGATCCACGACCGTGTGGACCAGCTGCTGGCGTCCGCGTCAGGAGCCCAGGCAACAGGGGCGTCCGACGACACGATCAACTCACCGGCAGCCGGTGCCGGGCACGTCCAGGCGGCTGGGCCGGCCGGGCTTTCCCAAGCCATGACCGGAGGACTGCCGCATGAGTCCACGGCGCCGTCGGACTTCACCCCGGTGACCACCACCCCCGACGGCGAGCCGATCACGGAGCAGATGCTGGACGATTTCAAGCGCCAGGGCAACGAGCAGGCCATCCGCAACCTCGTGGCCACCAACGGCCAGTGCGCCGCACTGTAGCCGTCCCATCACACCTAGGGAAACGGAACATCCTTGTACGAGATCGAGAACGTCCTTCGGGACTACGCATGGGGCTCGACGACGGCGATCGCCTCGCTGCTCGGCCGCCCCGAATCCGGGCGGCCCGAGGCCGAACTGTGGATCGGCGCGCACCCTGATTCGCCGTCGGTGGCCCACATTTCCGAGGACGGCGGACGACGCCCCCTCGACGACCTGATCGCCTCCGACCCTGAGCATTTCCTGGGCGCGGAATCAGTGGCGGCCTTCGGTTCGCGGCTGCCCTTCCTGGCCAAGATCCTGGCAGCAGCCCAGCCGCTGTCCCTCCAGGTCCATCCCAGCCTGGAGCAGGCAAGGGCCGGGTTCGCGCGGGAAAAGGATGCAGGGCTCGACCCCCATGCCGCCAACCGGAACTACAAGGACGACAACCACAAGCCGGAAATGATCTTCGCCCTCACGCCGTTCGAAGCGTTGTGCGGGTTCCGCCCGGCGGCTGAGACCCGGAAGATCCTGGACCACGTTGCCGGGGCCTTCCCGTCGCCGGACGAGTGCCCTGCCCTGGTGCGGGACCTCTTGTCCGACCTCTCCGCGGCAGATGAAGGCGCTGGCCTCCACGATGCCTTCGAACGGCTCATCACCGGCGGGCAGGCCGTGGCCGAGGCTACGGCCCTCGTGGTGGCAGCATTGCTTTCAGGAGCTTCCCTGGCGCCGTACGAGGCCGAGCTCGGAACCGTCATCAGCCTCAATGAGAAGTACCCCGGCGATCCCGGAGTCCTCATCTCGCTGCTGTTGAACAGGATCTCCCTGCAGCCCGGCGAGGCCGTCTACCTGCCGGCAGGAAACGTCCACGCGTACCTGCATGGCCTCGGCGTGGAGGTCATGGCGTCCTCGGACAACGTCCTGCGCGGCGGCCTGACCCCCAAGCACATCGACGTGCCGGAGCTCCTGAAGACCATCGACTTCCACCCGGTGGCCGTTCCGATGCTTCATGCCGGGAAGACCATGATGGACCAGGAAGTGTACCGGCCGCCGTTCGGGGAGTTCCAGCTTCAGCGCATCGAGCTGGGCCCGGACTCCGGCCCCGTCCCGTTGGCCCAGTCCGGCGCCGCCGTGGTCATAGTGGTGGCCGGTGCCGTCTACCTGGACTCACCCAAGGGCGACCTGGAACTGTCCCGCGGTTCCAGCGCGTTCGTGGCTGCTGCCGAGGCCCCCGTCAACGTCCACCGCGCGGCAGGCAGCAATGAGCCCGCCCTGGCCTTCGCCGTGACTACAGGACTCTAGCGCCGCTTAATCAGCGCCTGCGCCCGGCCCGCCGCGCCCTTGACCAGCCGGCGGGCCGCCTGGAGGCCTTTGCGGGCCAGCGGCATGGCTGTGGAGTACGCGGGGTAGAACGGCGACAACGGCTTCTCCCAGGTGCCCAGGAGCATGTCCTCGTGCTTGGCGAACTGCTTCTTGAAGTCGGAGATGCCGTCGTTGAGGAGGCCGTTGAAGTCATACCGGCTGCAGCCGTCTTCCCGCATCGACTGCAATGCCGCCCACTTGACCCCGTAGTTCACGCGCTGCTTCTGGCCCTCGGCGGACACGCCGCCGTAGAGTTCGAACGCGGTGGTGCCGCTGCGGGAAAGCCAGGTGAACGCAAGCATCTGTTCGCCGTCGAACGCTGCGATGATGGGCGAGGCGTCCCCCAGGTTCCGGAAGATGTCGCGGTAGTACTGGTCCTCGTGGATGCCGAAGCCGGCACGCTGGGCCGTGTCGTGGTAGATGGCAAGCACCTGCTCAAGCTCGGCGTCGTTCTTGACCTTGCGGAATTCCACGTCGCTGCGCATCGCCTTGCGGATGTTGGCCCGCGTCGACTTGGACATCTCCGCCATCAGTTCGTCGTCTGACCGGGTGAGGTCCAGGATCAGGGTCCTGGGGATCAGGACGGTGTTGGCTGATTCCCGGAAGCCGGCAGCGGCGACGGCACCGGCGAAGGCAGAGCCGCGGTCCCAGTCCGGTTCGATGCTCAGGGCAACGCCCCGGTGGCGGAGGGCAGCGTGCTCGGCCAGCCGGTTGAGTACCTCCTGCGCATTCTCCACGGTGCACATCGGACCGCGCGGGATATAGACCAGGGCGCGGAACGGTGCGGGCAGCTTCCTGACCAGCAGCTGGGCGCAGCCAATGGTTTCGTCGCCGGCCTTGACGAGGACCCGGTCCACCGACCAGCCGTGCATCGCCTTGGTCTCTCCCCAGCCCCACAGCTGCTGCGGGTGGCCCTGGAACCGGTCGACAAATTCGTCCCAGAGGGCGCGGTCAATACAGGGCACAACGGCAGGAATCATGGCTTAAACCCTATACCAAGGCGTTAACGCCAAAGCCCCGGTAGCGCGCACGGCGCCCCGGGGCCCTGGTATCCGTTTCCGGACGCGGATCAGCTCTTGCGGGCGTAGCCCTCCCACTTGCTGGCCTGGTGCTCGCCGTCCACGAAGCGAATGGTTCCCGACTTTGAACGCATCACGATGGACTGGGTCAGGACCTTGTCCTTGGAGTAGCGGACGCCCTTGAGCAGGTCGCCGTCGGTGATGCCCGTCGCGGCGAAGTAGCAGTTGTCGCTGGAGACGAGGTCGTTGGTGGAAAGCACGCGGTCCAGGTCGTGGCCGGCGTCGATGGCCTTCTGCTTCTCTTCGTCGCTGGTGGGCCAGAGGCGGCCCTGGATGACGCCGCCGAGGGACTTGATGGCGCAGGCGGCCACGATGCCCTCAGGGGTACCGCCGATGCCCATCAGGGCGTCCACGCCGGTGCCGGAGCGGGCCGCCGCGATGGCCCCGGCGACATCGCCGTCCATGATGAACTTGGTGCGCGCGCCGGCTTCGCGGATTTCCTCCACCAGCGGGCGGTGCCGGTCCCGGTCCAGGATCATGACGTTGAGCTGGTTCACCTTCACGCCCTTGGCCTTGGCGATCAGGTGCAGGTTCTGCTTGACCGGCAGGCGCAGGTCCACCATGTCCGCCGCTTCAGGACCGGTGACGAGCTTTTCCATGTAGAACACGGCGGAGGGGTCGAACATGGAGCCCCGCTCGGCGACGGCCAGGACGGCCAGCGCATTGTTGATGCCCAGGGCGGTCAGCCGTGTTCCATCAATGGGGTCCACGGCCACGTCAACCTCGGGGCCGGTGCCGTCGCCGACGCGTTCGCCGTTGAACAGCATCGGGGCTTCGTCTTTTTCGCCTTCGCCGATGACCACGACGCCGTTGAAGTGGACCGTCTGCAGGAAGGAGCGCATGGCATCGACGGCCGCACCGTCGGCGGTGTTCTTGTCGCCGAAGCCGACCCAGTGGCCGCCGGCAATGGCCGCGGCTTCGGTGACGCGGACGAGTTCAAGGGCAAGGTTGCGGTCCGGCTCGTCGTGGCCCACCGCAAGGGACGGTGAAATCGTGGAGTACTTCTGGGTCATGGACGCTGGTGACACGTGAACCTCTTCTTCGAGTGGCGATCATTGAACCCGCTTGCCGGTGCAGCAGAGCGGTGATTCCTCTGGTACCGATCATAGTCGCGGCGCCGCGCGGCGGGCGGCCCATGACGCGGCGGCGCAATGTGCCCGGACATCCGCCGCCGCGGCCTGCTGACCCCCGAATGGAACTACGGCTCCGGGATGGGCGACTATAGAGAAGTGAATGACATGCAGGAAGCCACCAGCCCCAATTCCGGCCAGGCACAGCCCGGGGGCCGGCCCGAGGCCGCAAGGACCGGTGCGGAAACCCCCGTAAAGCCCGTCATTCCGGCGGCGGCCGCCAAACGGGCCAACGCCTCGGTGATCGGCATGATCATTGCCCTGGTACTCAGCATTGCCGCGTTCCTGCCTGTGGTCCTGATGAACCCGCAGCCGAAGAGTGACGGCTACCGGCCGGACATCGACGTGGCGTCGGTGGCCCGGAACGCTGCCGATGTGGCCGGATTCACACCCGTCGCGCCGGATACCGGCAACGCCTTCCGCGCCAACTACGCGCGGTGGGAGGCGGGGACGGGCAGCGGGGTGCCCACGTGGGAAGTTGGCTACCTGACGCCCAAGACCTCGTTCATCGCCCTCGTGCAGACCAAGAGTGCCAACCCCACCTGGCTCCTCCAACAGACCAAGAACGCCCCCGTTACGGGTACCCGGAACGCCGGCGGCCAGGACTGGGAACTGCGTGACACCGGCAAGGGCGAAAAGTCGATGATCCTGAACTACCGGGGCAGCACCGTCATCCTCTCCGGCGCCGCCCAACTGGACGAATTCACCACACTGGCGGCCGCCGTCGTGACCTCCCTGGACAGCAACCCGGCCGTCACAGTTTCACCCTCGGCGGCCCCCACGCCGTAAGGTTGGGGCCGTGACGACTAACCTGACCCCTGCACTGGCCTGGCGCCGCCTGCGCGAAGGCAACGAACGTTTCGTAAACGGCGAGTCCTCCCATCCGAACCAGAACGCGTCCCGCCGCTCATCGCTGGTGGAGACGCAGAATCCGTTCGCGGTGATCTTCGGCTGCTCCGACTCCCGGCTTGCGGCGGAGATCATCTTCGACGTCGGCCTGGGCGACGTCTTCGTGGTCCGCACCGCCGGCCAAGTGATCGACGACGCCGTCCTGGGCTCCCTGGAGTACAGCGTGGGAGTGCTGAACGTGCCCCTGATTGTCATCCTCGGCCACGACAGCTGCGGCGCCGTGACAGCCACCAAGGACGCCGTGGAGACCGGCGAGATGCCGGCAGGCTTCATCCGCGACCTCGTCGAGCGCATCACGCCCTCTGTCCTGACCTCGCTGCGCAACGACCAGCACGAGGTCAACGACATGGTGGTGGAACACGTCAAGCAGACCTCGCAGCGCCTGGCGGACAGCTCCCGTGTGATTTCCGACGCAATCGAGGCCGGCCGCACTGCCGTCGTTGGCCTTTCCTACCGCTTGGCGGAAGGCCGCGCTGACTTGGTTTACGGAATCGGCGAGCTGTAGCCACACCGTCAAGGGGGCTGCACGGGACCTCCGTGCGGCCCCCTTACGGTTTTCGATGGGGCACCTGATCGCCATAAGCTAGCCCCATGACTTCCACTGAAGAGTTCCGCATTGAACATGACACGATGGGCGAAGTCCGCGTCCCCGTGAACGCACTGTACCGCGCGCAGACGCAGCGGGCAGTGGAGAACTTCCCCATTTCCGGCAAGACCCTGGAACGCACCCACATTGAGGCGCTGGCCCGGGTCAAGAAGGCTGCCGCCCAGGCCAACGCAGAACTGGGCGTGCTCGACGGCGAGCTGGCCAAGGCGATTGCAGACGCTGCCGATGAGGTGGCCGCCGGCAAGTACGACGGCGACTTCCCCATCGACGTTTTCCAGACCGGCTCCGGCACCTCCTCGAACATGAACACCAACGAGGTCCTGGCAGAGCTGGCCACGCGTGCCCTGAAGGCTGCAGGCAGTGACAAAGTGGTCCACCCGAACGACCATGTCAACGCTTCGCAGTCCTCCAACGACGTGTTCCCCACGTCCGTCCACGTCGCCGCCACCTCCGCCCTGATCAACGACCTGATCCCCGCGCTGGGCTACCTGGCCGAGTCGCTGGAGCGCAAGGCCGTCGAGTTCAAGGATGTGGTCAAGTCCGGCCGCACCCACCTCATGGACGCCACCCCGGTAACGCTGGGCCAGGAGTTCGGCGGCTACGCCGCGCAGGTCCGCTACGGCATCGAGCGCATCAACGCCTCGCTCCCCCGCGTCGCCGAAGTTCCGCTGGGCGGCACCGCCGTGGGAACCGGCATCAACACCCCCGCCGGGTTCCCCGAGCGCGTCATCGAACTGCTCGCCACGGACACCGGCCTGCCGCTGACCGAAGCACGCGACCACTTCGAAGCACAGGCAAACCGCGACGGCCTGATCGAAGCGTCCAGCCAGCTGCGCAACATCGCCATCTCCTTCATGAAGATCAACAACGACCTCCGCTGGATGGGCTCCGGCCCCAACACCGGCCTCGGCGAAATCGCCATCCCGGACCTGCAGCCGGGCTCCTCCATCATGCCGGGCAAGGTCAACCCGGTCATCTGTGAGGCTTCCATCATGGTGGCCGCCCAGGTCATCGGCAACGACACCGCCATCGCCTGGTCCGGCACCAACGGCGCGTTCGAGCTCAACGTGGGCATCCCGGTCATGGCCGCCAACCTGCTCGAGTCCATCCGGCTGCTGGCCAACACCAGCCGGGTCATGGCGGACAAGATGATCGACGGCATCACCGCCAACGTGGAGCGCGCCCGCTTCCTGGCCGAGGCCTCCCCCTCGATCGTCACCCCGCTGAACAAGTACATCGGCTACGAGAACGCCGCCAAGATCGCCAAGACCGCCGTCAAGGAGGGCCTGACCATCCGCCAGGCCACCGAGCAGCTTGGCTTCGTCGGCGACGGTGACGGGAAGGTGTCCGAAGTCGACCTGGACAAGGCCCTGGACGTCACCACCATGACGGCTCCGGCGCACAAGGCCTAACACGCCACAGCGTCCGACGGCGGCCGGCACCTTTCGCAGGAAAGGTACCGGCCGCCGTCGTCGTTTAAGTCCCCTGCCGGCTTCGCGAAAAACTTGCACTTGTATTGTCTTAGTGCAAAACTTTACTTTGTGGATAACAGTGCAACTTCGGACCCCGGCCTCCGTGAACGCAAACGGGCTGCCACCCGGCGCGCCATCACAGCCGCTGCCCGCAGCATGACCGCCGAGCACGGGCTCAACGGTTACACCGTGGAGGAAGTCTGCGAGGCTGCGGGTATCTCCCGCCGGACCTTTTTCAACTACTTCCCCACCAAGGAAGACGCCATCATCGGCCACGCGGACGATGACGTCCCGTCCGCGGTCATCGACGACTTCGTGGCCGGCGGTTCGGGTTCACCGGCCGGCACCATCTCCCCCACCCTCTTCCGGGACCTGGTCCGGCTTTCCTTGCGGCTGGCCGAGGACATGACGGCGTCCGAGGAAGACACCCGGCAACTGATAGGCGTGGTCCGCAAGGAACCGCAGCTCATCCTCCGCATCATCGGCGTCACCGAGCAGCGGGAAGCCCAGTTCGCCAAAGACGTGGCACGGCGCGAAGGCGTGGCACCGGACCACCCGGTGGTGCAGATGGCCGTCGTCCTGCTGAGCACCATCGCCCGCAAGAGCAGCATGGCCTATTTCTCCGACGGCAACACACGCCCGTACCGGGACCTGCTCCTGGAGAACATCTCCTCTGCCAGCCTGCTCTTCTCCCAGCCATTCGACATTCCGGACACCACCGCCGCAGAAGGACAATCATGAGTACCGCCACCACCAAGGCGCCGGCAGGGCCACTCCTGCTGACGCAAAAACGCATCTGGATCATCTTTTCCGCGCTGATCGCCGGAATGCTGTTGTCCAGCCTGGACCAAACCATCGTTTCCACCGCCATGCCCACCATCGTGGGCAAGCTGGGCGGCGTGGAACACCAGGCCTGGATCACCACGGCCTACCTGCTGGCCACCACCATCGTCATGCCCATCTATGGCAAATTCGGGGACATCCTGGGGCGCCGCAACCTGTTTTTGGTGGCCATCGCCCTCTTCACCCTCGCCTCCGTGGGCTGCGCACTGGCCACGGATTTCTGGGGCTTCGTCATCTTCCGCGCCATCCAGGGCCTGGGCGGCGGCGGCCTGATGATCCTGTCCCAGGCCATCATCGCCGACATCGTGCCCGCCAAGGAGCGCGGCAAGTACATGGGCCCGCTGGGCGCCATCTTCGGCCTCTCGGCCGTGGCCGGCCCGCTGCTGGGCGGCTTCTTCGTTGACCACCTCACCTGGGAGTGGGCCTTCTACATCAACATTCCGGTGGGCGTTGCCGCGTTCGCCATCGCCTGGTTCGCCCTGACGCTGCCCAACAAGAAGGCCGAGAAACGGATCGACATCCTGGGCGTGGTCCTGCTCTCCGCGGCCACCACCTGCCTGATCTTCTTCACCGACTTCGGCGGGAAGAAGGACGAAGGCTGGGATTCACCCCTCACCTGGGCGTTTGGAGCCGGCCTGCTGGTCTCCGCGGCCGCGTTCGTGCTGGTGGAACGGCGAGCCGAGGATCCGATCATCCCGTTGAGCCTGTTCCGGAACCGGATCTTCATCAACGCCACAGCCATCGGCTTCACCCTTGGCCTTGGCATGTTCTCCGCCATCGCCTTCGTCCCCACGTTCCTGCAGATGTCCTCGGGCACGCCGGCCGCAGAATCCGGGCTGCTGATGCTGCCCATGATGGCCGGCCTCATGGGCACGTCCATCTACTCGGGCATCAGGATCTCCAAGACCGGCAAATACAAGATGTTCCCCATCCTGGGTGCCGCCTTCACCATGGCCGCCATGCTGTGGATGACCACCCTTGCCGCGAGCACCCCCATCTGGGTCATCTGCCTTCAGCTGTTCGTGTTCGGCGCCGGGCTGGGCCTGATCATGCAGGTAGTGGTCCTGGTGGTCCAGAACTCCGTCCCCGCGGACCAGATCGGCACCGCCACCAGCACCAACAACTACTTCCGCGAAGTTGGCGCCGCCATGGGCGTCGCCGTCTTCGGGTCGATCTTCACCACGCGCCTCTCCGAGGCCTTGACCGCTGCCTTCACGGGGGCGGGAGCCTCCGCCGAGCAGGCCGGGCAGTCCACCCGGACGCTGGACCCGCAGGCGTTGAGCCAGCTTCCCTCACAGTTGCGCGACGCCATCGTGAACGCCTACGCCGATTCGCTGGCCCCCGTGTTCTGGTATCTGCTGCCGTTCATTGCCGTGGCACTGCTGCTGGCCCTGACGCTCAAGCAGATCCCGTTGTCGGATACCGCCGGTATGGTGGCACGCGGCGAGGCAGTCGGCGGGGAGGAAGCAGAACGGCTCGCTGCCGGGCTGCCCGCCAGCTTTGCGGCCCGCGCTGCAGACGAGCATGCCAAGGACGACGACGGCGAGCTGGTCTCCCCGGGCCGCTGACCGTCGTCGGACGCCTGGCGCAGCCGTGGCTGGCCGGGTGCCGGGCCTGGGCACCCAGGGCCGGCTGAGACCAACAGGGACGCCGCAATCTTGGGGGTTGCGGCGTCCCTGTTCCGTACCGCCAACCTGGCACCGGGCCCGGCCGGGAACGGGCAGGCCCCGAGCAGCCCTACGGCTCGAAGTAGACGGCTCCTGCCGGCGTCAGCGCCTGGCGGATACTGGTCAGGTGGCCCGGCATGAGCTCGGGAAGCTCGTCCAGTCCGAACCAGCCAACCGCCAGGGATTCGTCATCGTTCACCCTGGCTTCGCCGGACACATACCGGCACAGGAACACGACGTCGAGGAATTCGCAGACGTCGCCGTTCGGGTAGGTCACCGGACCCACCGCCCCCACGGATACCACGCGCTCGGCTTCCGCCACCACGGCCGTTTCCTCGAAGATCTCCCGGACAAGGCCCCGGGCAGGCTGCTCCCCCGGGTCCAGCATCCCGCTGATCAGGGCCCACTGCCGGTTGTCCGCACGCTGGGCCAGCAGGATCCTGCCCCCGTCATCGACCACCACGCCCCGGACGCCGGGAACCCAGAGGGGGTCGTTGCCGATCTTCTTGCGCAGTTTCAGGACGTATTCAGGTGCAGGCATACTGCCAGCCTACCCAAGGCCAAAGACGTCCCAGGGCCGCACGCCTATGCCGGCAGCAGCATGGCGGCCGCGGCCCCTGCCAACATGAACGGGCCAAACGGTATGGCGGACTTCAGAGTTCCCCTGCGGGACGCCAGGAGCGCCAGCGACCACAGGCCGCCGAGCAGGAACGCCAGGAAGGTACCGGCGAAGAGATGTCCCCAACTGAGGTAGCCAAGGTACATGCCCAGCACGCCCGCCAGCTTCACATCGCCGAACCCCATCCCGGGCGGATAGGCGAGGCGAAGGACGAAGTAGAAGAGCCACAGGATCGCGGCCCCTGCCAGCATCCTGACGACGGCCATGATGGGGGCGCCGTTCGGATCCCCCGCCGCAGTCACCGCCCCGCTCCAGGCCGCCACCGCCGTTGCGGCCAGGAGAAGGAATCCCGCCACGGCATAGGAGGGGAAAACGATTCTGTTGGGCAGGAGATGGTGCCGGACATCGATAACGGTGAGCCGCACAGCCATCACCACAAAGTAGAGGCAGGCGGCCAGCACCAGCCAGAAGGCCACGGGGGTGTACTGCCACAGGTCGCCCAGTCGTACGATCACCCCTCGGATGCTACTGGATCCGTCGGTACCTGCCGTAGCGCCGCCGCGTAAACTGTGGATATGTCGACCTGGGAGTCCCGGCGCCGGACGGTTCCGGACCCTCCCGGCACGCCCGCGGACCCGGCTGCCGCATTCCGGAACCTGTGCCGGTCATCCCCCTGGAAGTGGCAGTCCCTGAGGTTCGAGTACTGGGACCAGCCATTCGATGCGGCTCCCGGGCCCGGGGCGCCGTTCGTCCGGGCATGGCTGCGGCGGCCCGGGGCGCTCCGGCTGGAAAGTCCGGATGGCCTGGTGCTGCACAGCACCACCGGAATCAACGATTCCCGGGGCGACTTCTACGTCAGCGCCACCCGCAAGTCCTGGCTCCTGCCGCCCCATCTGGTCACTCCCGTCTACGACGACGCCGGACAGGTCCGCCGCAGGCCTGAGGCAGCGTACGGCGAACCGGGTTTCGGCAACGGTCGCTTCTCGGCCGCCCTGGACCCCGTTGAGCTCGCCGGCAATGCTCCGGTTCCCATCGAATTTCCGGGCAGCAACGCGCTTGATATCAAGGAGGTCCAGCATGTCGAGCACGAAGGCAGGGCCGCCCTGAAAGCGCTGGTGGTCCCGAACGCCGCTTACCACCCGGGGGATGCTGCTGCACCGTTGTGCCTTCCCGGACGCACGCGCCTCCACGTGGACGTGGGCACCGGGGTCTGCGTCGCCAGCCGGTCACTGGAACCGGAGACCGGGGATTATGGGCACTGGATCCGGATCATTGCCGTGGACGAATACATGCTCGATGACCTGTTCCTGGCCCAGTCCATGAACCTCACGGACGTCCGGCGGCATATCACCTGGGACCTCCCCGCCTGAGCGTGACAGGTACCGCCGGTGATGATCAGCTAGGCTTCGCGGATGACTTCCCTGAGCTCCATCTGGCCCCTGTTCGACCTTCGGCTGGCCACGCCCCGGCTGAAGCTCCGGCCCATCACCGATCAGGACGTGCCCGCCGCCGTGGCAGCGGCCCGCAGCGGCATCCACGAGGCCGGCCGCAACCCGTTCAGTATGCCCTGGACGGAACTTCCGGAAGCCGAACTGGGCCCGAACATGGCCCGCTGGTACTGGCGGTGCAGAGCCGAATGCGCCCCCGAAAACTGGACGTTGCTGCTGGGCATCTGGCACGAGGGACGATTCGTCGGCTGCCAGGACATTGGCGCCAAGGACTTCGCACACCTCAAGACCGTCCGCACCGGCTCCTGGCTTCAGCAGTCCGTCCAAGGGCGCGGACTGGGCACGGAGATGCGTGCCGCCGTCGTGCTGTGGGCCTTTGACTGGCTCGGGGCAGAGGTGGCCGAATCCGAGGCCGCGGCCTGGAACGACCCCTCCCTGGGCGTCTCGCGCTCCCTTGGCTACGAACTGAACGGGATCACCCGCAAAGCCTGGGGCACCAAAGTCGAAACGCTCCAGCACGTCCGCCTCACCCCCGAAACCTTCAACCGCCCCGAATGGAAGCTGAAGGTGGAGGGCCACGAAGCAGCGGCGAAGTTCCTAGGCATGATTTAGTGGCCGGGTTCGTCCGCTTCGAGCCCTTCGCCGTCGCTTAGACACCTCCCGGCGCGCCGCTACGGTCGCTGGGCGACCTGCGCAACGCTCTGGTCGGCGATGCGCTCCTACGCGAAGGACTCGAACCGGACATGTGCGCAGCTCGCCGAACGACCGCAGGCGCCCCTATGCGTCGTGTCTAAGCGACGGAGAAGGGCCGTGGCCCGGCGAACCCGCCCACGGCCTCTCACTAAGCGACCTACCCTTCGAGCAGCTCTGTCACCAGGGCGGCGATTGGGGACCTTTCGGAGCGGGTGAGGGTGACGTGGCCGAAGAGCGGGTGTCCTTTCAGGGTTTCGACGACGGCGGCGATTCCGTCGTGGCGCCCGACGCGGAGGTTGTCCCGCTGGGCGACGTCGTGGGTGAGGACGATCTTGGAGTTCTGTCCCATCCGGCTCATGACCGTCAGCAGCACGTTCTTCTCCAGCGACTGCGCCTCGTCCACGATCACGAAGGCGTCATGCAGGGAGCGGCCGCGGATGTGCGTGAGCGGCATGACCTCGAGCATGCCGCGGTCCATGACTTCCTCCACCACTTCCTGGCTGACCAGGGCCCCAAGCGTGTCGAAGACTGCCTGGGCCCACGGGTTCATTTTTTCGGATTCCGAACCTGGCAGGTAGCCAAGTTCCTGGCCGCCCACGGCGTACAGCGGCCGGAACACAATCACCTTCCGGTGTTCGCGGCGTTCGAGCACGGCTTCGAGGCCCGCACAAAGGGCGAGCGCCGATTTTCCGGTGCCGGCGCGTCCGCCAATGGATACGATGCCGACGCCCGGATCCATGAGCATGTCGATGGCGAGCCGCTGCTCGGCGGACCGGCCGTGGAGGCCGAAGACATCGCGGTCGCCCTTGACCAGGCGCACCTGCTTGTCCGCGCCCACCCGGCCCAGGGCCGAGCCGCGGTTGGACAGCAGGACCAGGCCGGTGTTGACCGGCAGTTCCGCCGCGGCGGGAATGAACACAGGCTCGTGCCCGTACAGGGTGGAGATTTCCTGTTCGTCGGCTTCGATTTCGGCGACTCCGGTCCAGCCTGAGTCCTTGACGAGCTCATTGCGGTATTCGTCGGCGGTGAGGCCCATGGCGGACGCTTTGACCCGCATGGGGAGGTCCTTGGACACGACCGTGACGTTGCGGCCCTCGTTGGCCAGGTTCTTGGCGACGGCAAGGATCCGGCTGTCGTTGTCACCGCTGCGGAAGCCGAGCGGCAGGACCTCCGCCGAAATGTGGTTGAGCTCCACCACCAGGGTGCCGCCGTCATCACCAATGGGAATGGCCTGGTTCAGTCCGCCGTGCTTGACCCGAAGATCGTCCAGGAGCCGCAGCGCCTTCCGGGCGAAGTAGCCGAGTTCGGGGTCGTGCCGTTTTGCCTCGAGTTCGGTGATGACAACGATTGGCACCACGACTTCATGCTCGGCGAACCGCAGGAGTGCCCGGGGGTCCGAGAGCAGGACGGACGTGTCGATGACGAACGTGTGGATGTCGGCTTCCCTTCCGGAGACAGCGAAACCGGCCGCAGCATCAGTTGCTGCGCCGGTTTCAAAAGTGACGCGCTCGGCGCGAGAGGTAGCTTTTCCGCCCTGTCCAGCCAGGACCTCGGGCAGTTGTTCAGAAGTAGCCACATCGACTCCAGCCCCGGGCACCCGCCCGGAATTGTTATTGGTGAGGCGGCTCGGCCACGAGGCCGGGTCCGGCCTCCCATACAACCGGTGCGATGTTTCGCTCCATGTATTGGCCTCCCCGATCAGCCGGCGGTTTTGCCTGCTGATGGATATAACGTAAATCCACCCGGGCAAGTTTCCGCAACCATTACGCGGCGATTCCCGTTGCGCGTCGATTAACTCGTACTGAACCGCGGGTGTCAGGCGCCGAAGCGCCGCTGCCGGCCGGCGTAGTCCCGCAGGGCGCGGAGGAAATCGACCTTGCGGAAGGCAGGCCACAGGGCCTCGCAGAAATAGAACTCGCTATAGGCGCTCTGCCACATGAGGAAGCCGGAGAGCCGCTGCTCCCCCGATGTCCTGATCACCAGGTCCGGGTCAGGCTGGCCGCGGGTGTAGAGGAAGCGCGAGATGTCATCGACGCACAGGTCGTCGGCGAGCTTGGAAATGTCCATGCCCTTGGCGACGGCGTCGTGCAGGAGTTCGCGGACGGCGTCGACGATTTCCCGCCTTCCCCGTACCCGACGGCGACGTTGACGTGGATCTTTTCCCGCACCGGAGTCCGCGCAGTCAGCTTGTTGAGCCGCTCGGCCAAGTAGTCCGGAAGCAGTTCAGGGGCACCCATCGCGTGGACGGAAATATTGGCGTCGTCATCGAGCCGGTCCAGCGTGTTGGCGATGATGCCCATCAGGAGGTCCAATTCCTCGCTGGACCGGTTCATGTTGTCAGTGGACAGCATGTACAGCGTGACCACCTTGACGCCGAGTTCCTGGCACCAGCCGAGGAACTCATGGATCTTGTCCGCGCCCGCCTGGTGGCCCTGGCTGGTGGGGGCGTTGAACTGCTTGGCCCAGCGCCGGTTGCCGTCCACCATGACGCCAATGTGGCGGGGAATCCGGTCGCGCGGGAGATCCTTCAGCAGCCGGCGTTCGTAGTAGCCATAGAGGAACCCGGGCAACTCCACGCGTCCACTCACCTGACTTTCCTGCCGTACGTACATCCACATCCTAGGCTACCGCCAGCAGCGCTCCGGGACGCGCCGGGGTCCGGGAGGCAGATCCGACGCTAAGTTACCAACGAGTAACTTACCGATGCGTAAGTTATTCTGGACCAATGAACAGCGAGGCTCCGCACAGTTCCCGGCCGCCCGGGCCGGAGGGCAGCAACCCCGGCGACGGGCCCGGGCCCAACGCAGTGGATGATGCTGCCGTCCGCCTGGCGGAACTGCTGATGATCAAACCGAAATGGCGGGGTTGGATCCACACCGTCACCGCCCCGCTGGCGCTTGCCGCGGGCATCGTTCTGGTTCTCCTGGCCCCTACCGCGGACCGGCGGGTCACCTCTGCCGTCTTTGCGGCCACCGGCGTGCTGCTGTTCGGTGTCAGCGCCGTCTACCATCGCGGCAATTGGTCCCCACGGGTCAAGCTGGTCCTCAAGCGGCTGGACCACACCAACATCATGCTCGTCATCGCCGGCACCTACACGCCGCTGGCATGGACGCTCCTGGAACGCCCGCAGGCGGTGATCCTCCTGTGGGTCATCTGGTCCGGGGCCATCCTTGGCGTGCTGTTCCGGTTGTTGTGGACCGATGCGCCCCGCTGGCTGTACGTGCCCATCTACATCGCGCTGGGCTGTGGCGCCCTGTTCTACCTGCCGCAGTTCTTCCAGGCGAGCCCGGCTTCAGCGGTCCTGATCTGCGTGGGCGGAGTTCTCTACATCACCGGCGCCGTCTTCTACGCCCTGAAGAAGCCAAACTTCAGCTACCACCACTTCGGCTTCCACGAACTGTTCCATGCACTGACGGTGCTGGCTTTCGCAGCGCACTTCGTTGCCATCGCCCTGGCCGTCCTCGCCTGACGCCGGTTTACTCCCCCGGCCGCTGGAGCCCGTTTCCGTTGGACTCCGGCGCTGCCGGGCGCGGACCGTCGTCGAGCCCGTCCTGCGCGTCAGCCGCCTCCACGTCTGCCGCGGTTGCGGCCGCCATGCGTTCTTCCTCCACCTGGGCGCGGTAGCGCACCCGGCGGATCCGGCGCACCATATCGACGATCAGCAAGGCCGTGGCCACCACGAAGAAAGCCGTCATGACGAACCCCAGCAGGCCGGGGGTCACCTGGTCCTCGGAGATCCCGTCCCGAAGCGTCGGCGTGGGCAACGGGGTCGGCGTGGTGGCGAGGCGGAGGAGCAGTGAATGCACGATTGATACCTTTTAGTGGAACGGATGCAGCAGGAGGCGGACAGCACGGGCCTGGGCCGCACCCGACTTCTACGCTGGATAGAAATAGCCTGCTCTGACTATCTTAGCCCGGCGAACAGGTCCTTCTCCGGGAAGCTCGGACGGCACCCTCGAATGGATCAGGGAGTAGTCCTCCCAGGGCCAGGTCCGGCGCTGCATGTCGGGTGAGACGGCGAAGAAGAACCCCAGCGGGTCCACCTGCGTCCGGTGGGCGCGCAGGGCATCGTCACGAACTTCGAAGTAGTCGCCGCAGTCGATCTGCGTGGTGGTGGGGTGGGCCGCGGGCGGCGGGGTGTGGCCCTCGGCGTCGGATTCGAGCCACGCGGCCAAACGCTCGGCGTACGGGGACTGGAGGCCTGCTTCTTCCAGCGCAAAGTGCAGCGCCCGGAACCGTTCGGGGCTGAAGGCACGGTCATAGTACAGCTTGCTCGGCTCCCACGCCTCCCCCGCGTCCGGGTAGCGTCCCGGATCGCCGGCTGCTTCGAAAGCTTCCACCGCCACACGGTGGGCCATGATGTGGTCAGGGTGGGGGTAGCCGCCGTTTTCGTCGTAGCTGAGGATGACGTGCGGCTTGAACGAACGGACCAGCCGAACCAGCGGCGCCGCAGCCCGTTCCAGGGGCAACGTGGCGAACGAACCAGCCGGAAGCGGCGGAAGGGGATCGCCTTCCGGAAGTCCCGAGTCCACGAATCCAAGCCACGCCTGCTTGATGCCCAGGATGGAGGCTGCGTTGGCCATTTCCAGCCTGCGGGCACCGGCCATGTCCCGCTTCGGGTGTGGTTCGCCTTCGACTGCCGGGTTCTGGATGTCGCCGCGCGACCCGTCCGTGCAGGTTGCCACCATGACGTCCACGCCCGTGGCTGCGTACATGGCCATGGTCGCAGCGCCCTTGCTGGATTCGTCGTCCGGGTGGGCATGGACTGCGAGCAGCCGGAGCGGCACCTGGGAGTTGCTGGACGCTGTCATGGAAAGGACGGCTCCTTATTCTTGTTTCGCGGCTTGTGGCAGCCGAAGGATGTTGTCGCGGGCGCAGTGCCTCACCGGCGGCCATGGCCGCCGCGGAGAGCCGGCGGAAAGGGCACTAAACTGGTCTGGTGACTTCCCCGGACCAGCCGGCCCAACCCGCGCCCGCAGACACTAGCCTAGCCAATCGGTATGGTGCTAAAAAGCGCCGGTTCACTCCCAAGGCCACCCGCACCGCCATCGGAATCGCCCTGGCGGCCGGAATCGGGTTCCTCGCCTGGGTTTCGACGTCGAATTCGCTGTCCGGGGTGACGTACAAGGACATCGGCTACAGCACCACCGATTCCACCGTCGCCGAGGTCGACTTCCAGGTCACCCGCGAACCCGGGAACGCCGTGAAGTGTGCCGTCAAGGCACTGGATTCCAAGTTCGCCGTCGTGGGCTGGAAGGTGGTTGATATCCCGCCGTCTGCGGCGGATGGAACGGCCGACGGCGGCAGGACAGTCGCCCAGCGCGTCAGCCTGCTGACCGAGTCCGAGTCCGTGTCGGGCCTGGTGGACAGCTGCTGGATTCCCAGCCAGGCGCAATAAGGGATGTGACCCGGGACTCGTCCAGGTTGGGTTATCTCCAAGTGATTGACTACACTGGACAGATACCTTTACCCCGCTGAGCTGGTTGCTGCTCCACAAGTGGCCACCATGGCGGGGTCTTTTGCATGTAGGACCACCAGAGGAGAAGTCCGTGTCTACCACCAACAGCGCTTCTGCAGCCTGGCTCACCCAGGAAGCTTTTGACCGCCTGAAGGCAGAGCTGGACCACCTTTCCGGCGCAGGCCGGGCGGAGATCGTCCAGAAGATTGAAGCAGCGCGGCAAGAGGGCGACCTCAAGGAAAACGGCGGCTACCACGCAGCCAAGGAGGAGCAGGGCAAGATTGAAGCCCGCATCCGCCAGCTGACGGTGCTGCTTCGGGATGCCCACGTGGGTGAAGCCCCTGCCGATGACGGCATCGTGGAACCGGGCATGATCGTGGTAGCCAAGATCGCGGGAGACGAAGAGACGTTCCTGCTGGGCTCCCGTGAAATCGCCGGCGACTCCGATCTGGATGTCTTCAGTGAAAAGTCGCCGCTTGGTGCCGCCATCGTGGGCCACAAGGAGGGGGACACCCTCAGCTACGTCGCTCCGAACGGCAAGGACATCAAGGTGGAGATCCTCTCCGCCAAGCCCTACGCAGCCTAGCCTTCGCCCGCCTGGTTGACGCCGGTACACTGCGGCGGCCGTCCCCTCAAGGGAGACGGCCGCCGCAGTGTTTAAGTGCCGCCCGGGTCGGCGAACCGTTACCTCGCTCAGGGCTCCACGGCTGCTGGGATGCGGGGCCGAAGGAGGAGCGCCGCCACGACGCCGCCGGCAGCACCGCCCAGGTGGGCTTGCCAGCTCACGTAGCCGGCAACGAATGGCAGTGCGCCCAGCAGGATGCTCCCGTATCCCATGAACAGGACCACGGCGAGCAGGATCTGCCGCCAGCTCCGGTTGAAGAACCCGCGCACCAGGAGGAACGAGAACAGCCCGAAGACCAGGCCGGATGCCCCCACGGTAACGCCGTCGCCAATGAGCCACACGGTCAGGCCGCTGCCCAGCCAGCTGAAGGCCAGCGCAGTCAGGAAGACGCGCAGCCCGGACAGGAACACCAGGAACCCGAAGATAACCAGGGGAAAACTGTTGGAGAGCAGGTGGTTCAGGTTGGCGTGCAGCAGCGGGAAGGTGAAGATGTCCAGCAGCCCGTCGACGCTCCTGGGCCGCAGCCCGAACGTCCTGACCAGCGCGCCCATCATCAGCGAGTTGGCCACCTCCAGGGCGAACAACAGGGCAAGGAAGCCGCCCAGCACCGCCAGGCCGCCCTTCGCGCGCGACGCCAGGGTTTGGCGCCCGGGGAAGCGTGCGTTACCAGCAGGTCCGGCCATGCGCTGTCCTAGTGGACGACGATCGGCTGGAAACCTTCAGCGCGGAGTGCGCTGAGGACCTGCTCGCCGTGCTGGTGGCCCTTGGTTTCAAGGTTCACCGTGATGGATACGTCGCCCATGCTGATGGAACCACCCACGCGGGTGTGGTCCAGGCCGGTGACGTTCGCATCGTTTTCGGCGATGATGCGCGCAATGGTGGCCAGGGAGCCGGGACGGTCGTCCAACATCATTCGGACGGTCATGTAGCGGCCCGCGGCGGAGAGGCCGCGCTGGATGACCTTAAGCATCAGCATGGGGTCGATGTTGCCGCCGGAGAGGACCGCCACCGTGGTTCCCGGGTTCTCGATCTTGCCGTCCATCAGGGCCGCGACGCCCACCGCACCGGCGGGCTCCACCACCATTTTGGCCCGTTCCAGCAGGAAGATCAGGGCGCGGGCCAGGGAGTCCTCGCTGACGGTGACCACGTCATCGACCAGTTCGCGGATGATGCTGAAGGGCAACTGCCCCGGGCGGCCCACGGCGATGCCGTCAGCCATGGTGGAAACCTTCTTCAGGGGCACCAGGGCATCGGCTGCCAGCGAGGGCGGGTAGGCGGCGGCATTCTCCGCCTGGACCCCGATGATGCGGATCTCGCGGCCGAGTTCCCTTGCCCGGGCCTTGATGGCAACGGCGACCCCCGCAAGGAGCCCTCCGCCACCTACGCCCATGAGTACGGTGTCAACGTTGGGCACCTGCTCCAGGATTTCCAGGCCAACAGTCCCCTGCCCTGCCACAACGTCCACGTTGTCGAACGGGTGGACAAAGACCATTCCGGTCTCGTTGCTGTAGCGCTGTGCTTCGGCGAGCGCTTCGTCGACGTTATGGCCATGCAGGATCACTTCGGCGCCATGGCTGCGGGTTGCCGCGAGCTTGGGGAGCGCCACTCCCAGGGGCATGTAGATACGGGCTTTGATGCCAAGGCTCTTGGCGGCGACGGCCACACCCTGGGCGTGGTTACCGGCGGACGCGGCCACCACCCCGCGCTTCTTTTCGTCCGCGGAGAGCCGCGCCATGCGGACGTAGGCACCGCGCACCTTGAACGACCCGGCCCGCTGCAGGTTCTCGCATTTGAAGTAGACGTCACCGCCCACCATGCCGCCCAGCGCGCGGGACGATTCCACGGGGGTGCGCGCAATAATCCCGTCAAGCAGCTTCTGCGCCTCAAGGACATCGTCCAGTGTGACGGGAAGGGTTTCAAGGATCTTCACGGACTACTCTCCTCTGGATTCGGCTCCGGTGCCCTCTCGGGAGGCGGTGCGGGCATCGCGGTGTTCGGCTGTTGCGCCGGCCGCCTCGAGCCCGGCATCGGTTGCAGCCTGCGGTTCAACGTCCTCGATGGTGTTGTCCCCGCCCGCTCCGGCTGTGATGGGCTTTCCGGCGATGACCGGCACCTGTTCATGTTCCCACGTTCTTGCGGCAATGTAGCGAACGGCCGAGTTTGCTACGGCCAGGATGGGTACCGAGAACAGCGCCCCGGGGATTCCGGCGAGGTACGAGCCCGCCGCCACACTGAGGATTACCGCCACCGGGTGGAGCGAGACTGCCTTGCCCATGACCAGGGGCTGCAGGATGTGGCCCTCGAGTTGCTGGACCAGCAGGACGATGGCCAGCATCACCAGGGCATTGACCCAGCCGTTGGCCACCAGTGCGAGCAGGATGGCGACGGCGCCCGTCACCAGGGCGCCCACCACCGGGATGAAGGAGCCGAGGAAGACCAGCACGCCGAGCGGAAGGGCCAGCGGGACACCAATGATGGCCGCACCGACGCCGATTCCGATCGCGTCGACGGCAGCCACAAACATCTGGATGCGCGCATAGCTGACCATTGACGCCCAGCCCTTGCGGCCAGCCCCGAAGGTTGCAGCCCGGGCCTTTCGGGGCAGCAGCCTGACCAGGAAAGCCCAGATCCGGTCGCCTTCCAGCAGGAAGAAGATGAGGATAAACAGCGACAGGAGCATCCCGGCGGCGAAGTGTCCGGCGGTGCTGCCGAAGGAGAGCGCACCGCTGAGGATGCTGCTGCTGTTGTTCTGCAGCGCGTCGCTGGCGTCCTTGACGTACTGCTCCACCTGGGCGTCCGTGAGGTGCAGGGGGCCCGTGGACAGCCAGTCCTGGACCTGCCGTATTCCCTCGAGGGCCTGTGACCAGAGCTCTCCAAACCCGACCGCAAGCTGGCGGCCCACCAGGGCCAGCGCACCCGCGATGACCCCGATGAAGCCCAGGACCGTCACGGCGACGGCGAGGCCGGCGGGCAGGCGACGGCGTTTCAGCCAATGGGTAACAGGGCTCAGGAGTCCTGCAAGGAGCGCGGCCACCATGATCGGAATGATCAGGAGCGTGATCTTGCTCAGCAGCCACACGAGGGTTCCTGCCATCAGCAGGATCAGGCCCAGCCGCCAGGACCAGGATGCCGCGATGCGGACGCCGTAGGGAATGTCCTTGTCGAGCTCACGATCCGTCAGCACCCTCAGCGGGGCGGCGGGGGCAGAAGGTCGGGTTGCCTGGGTCACGGCGTCCTCATGTGGCGTCATAACCCAATCCTTCCGCAGCCTTGCGCTAATGGGAAACCAACGCCCCGGCATGGGCCGGGACATAGTCGATCCCCCATTCGATGCTGAAGGATTCGCCCGGCGCCAGCCAGCGAAGGCCGTCTCCGGAGTTGAAAGCGTTCGCTGGACCGGTCATCGGTTCCACGGCTACGGCGCGGGTCCGTCCCGGGTACTCGGTGCTGACGAAAACGTGGACGTAGCGGCAGGCTTCGTCCTGCCAGAGCGACACCGCGGCGCCGTCGGCGGCGGCCAGGGTGTGCCGCGCCCTGCCCCCTTCGTAGCGCAGGCCGGTCAAGGCAACATCCACTGCGAGATTGGCAATGGCACTGCCGGAACGGAAGTCGGTATCTCCGTCTACCGGCGCCGTGCTGCGCGGGATCAGGCGCTCATCGGCCACCAGCCGGGTTTCGGCAGCGACTGTCAGCACCAGCTCCTCAACCGGGGTGTCGCCGACCCGCAGGTAGGGGTGTGCGCCCAGGACGAACGGGGCCGGCGCCGTGGCATCGTTGATGAGCGTCTGCCTGACGTGGAGTCCCAAGTCTTCGGTGAGCTGGTACCGCACCCGGTGCCGGGCCAGGAAGGGGTACCCGTGCTGCGGAAAGATGGTGGCTTCAAGTTCCACCGAGTGCTCCGACATCCCCACGAGCGAGTAGCCGGTGTTCCGGAGGAGTCCGTGGCTGGCGTTGTTGCGGGACACTTCCGTGATGTCCAGCTGTTGCTTCTTCCCGTCCAGGAGCCAGGTCCCGTCCTCCACCCGGTTGGCCCAGGGCGCCAGCGTGATACCGGTGGCACCGGGAGCGATCTGGTCATCGCCGTAGGTTTCCGTGAGCAGGACACCGCCACGGCGGTACGAGCGCAGGCCTGCCGCCAGCTCGGTGACCACGGCCGCGGCATCGCCGCGGCGCAGTTCGTATTGGCGGCCGGTGGCGCAGGACGGGAGGGACGCGGCACCCTGGTTTTCAGGTTGGGAAGAGGCAGTCATGGGCCTACCGTATAACGGGCGGCGCCGCACCCGCATGAGCGTCACTGTTACTTTTTGTTGTTAACTATTCTTTATTGAGCGTTTATGAGAAACTTTTGCCATGACAGGGATGACCACCACCACGCTCTCCGACGGTCGGGAACTGATGTACTTCGACGATGCGGGCACCACCACGCCCCGGACCGCGGAACTCACCACGGACCATCGCGGGCTGCCGCCCAGGGGCGAACCGGGCGAAGCCGCTTCGACGCACTGACCGGGGAATGGGTGGCCGTGGCTGCACACCGGCAGACCCGGACACACCTGCCCCCGGCGGACCAATGCCCCATCTGCCCCACCACGGACTCCAACGCGTCAGAGATTCCGGCTTCCGACTATGACGTGGTGGTATTCGAAAACCGCTTCCCGTCCCTCGGCCCTGCGCTGGGGCCTGTTCCGGCGGATCCGGGATGGGGAACGAAAGGTCCCGCCTACGGCCGGTGCGAGGTGGTCTCCTTCACCCCGGAACACACCGGTTCGTTCAGCGGACTGACCCGGGAACGGTCCCGCACGGTGATCGAGGCGTGGGCACAGCGCACCGCTGCGCTCAGCGCCATGGCCGGCATCAAGCAGGTGTTCCCCTTTGAGAACCGGGGCGCCGATATCGGCGTAACGCTGCATCACCCGCACGGACAGATCTATGCCTACCCCTACGTCACACCCCGCGCCGGCGTCCTGGGCGCCGCCGCCCGGAAGTACTACGACGCCAAGGACGGGAACGAAACCCTGACCGGCTCCCTGCTGCGTGCGGAACGGGAAGACGGCAGCCGGATGGTGGTGGAGGGGACGCATTTCAGCGCCTATGTACCCTTCGCCGCCCGGTGGCCCCTGGAGATCCACTTGGTCCCGCATCGGCACGTGCCCGACCTCGCTGCCCTGGATGGGGAGGAGAAGGACGAGCTGGCGCAGGTGTACCTCGACCTGCTCAAGCGGGTGGATGCCCTCTATCCCACGCCCACGCCCTACATCTCCGCATGGCACCAGGCTCCCCTGGATGATGTCCTCCGCCCGGCCGGCTACCTCCACCTGCAGCTGACCTCCCCGCGCAGGGCAGCGGATAAGCTGAAATACCTCGCCGGCTCGGAAGCAGCGATGGGCGCGTTCATCAACGACACCACGCCGGAAAGCGTGGCGGAGCGCCTGCGCAGTGTCTCTGTCCCGTCGTCGACAAAGCCGTCCGCCATGGCGGCCGCACCAGAAGGAGCTTCCGCGTGAGCAGCCAGGACCAGGCCGGGACAGCCCCGGTCTCCGCCGATGATCTCGCCGCCCGCTTCGCCGAGGCTTTCGGTGGCACAGCCGACGGCGTGTGGCAGGCGCCGGGACGGGTCAACCTCATCGGCGAGCACACCGACTACAACGAAGGGTTCGTCCTTCCGTTCGCCATCGACCGTACCGCCCGGGTGGCCGTCGCGGTCCGCCCGGACCGGACCGTGCGGCTGCTGTCCACCTACGGTGACCAGGGCATCGTGACGACGTCACTGGACTCCCTGCACCCCGGAACGGCCAAGGGCTGGACCAAGTACCCCCTGGGGGTCATGTGGGCCCTCAGGGAGCGGGGCATCGACGTCCCCGGCCTGGACCTGCTCCTGGACTCCACCGTGCCGCTGGGCGCCGGCCTGTCGTCGTCGCACGCCATCGAATGCGCCGTGATCTCCGCACTCAACGACCTCACCGGCGCCGGGCTTGGGGCCGAGGAGATGGTGCTGGCAACGCAGCGTGCGGAGAACGACTTCGTGGGCGCGCCCACGGGGATCATGGACCAGTCCGCGTCGCTGCGCGGCGCCAAGGGCCATGCGGTGTTCCTCGACTGCCGGGACCAGAAAGCCGCCCTGGTTCCGTTCGAGACAGAACCCGCCGGCCTGGTGCTGCTGGTTATCGACACCAAGGTGTCCCATTCCCATGCCGACGGCGGCTACGCCTCCCGGCGCGCGTCCTGCGAGCTCGGGGCGGAAGTCCTCGGGGTCAAGGCGCTGCGGGACGTCCAGGTGGGTGACCTTGAAGAGGCCGCCGGGCTGCTCGATGAGGTGACGTTCAGGCGGGTGCGGCACGTGGTGACCGAAAACGACAGGGTACTCCAGACCGTCGAACTCCTGGACGGTGCCGGCCCGGCGGCCATTGGCCCCCTGCTGGATGCCAGCCACGCCTCCATGCGCGATGATTTTGAAATTTCGTGCCCGGAGCTGGACCTGGCCGTGGACACGTCCCGGGCGAACGGGGCCCTCGGCGCCCGCATGACCGGAGGCGGGTTCGGCGGGGCCGCGATCGCCCTGACCCCGGTGGATGCGGAGCAGCAGGTTCGGACCGCCGTCGCCAAGGCCTTCTCCGACGCCGGCTTCAAGGCACCGGACATCTTCACTGTCTCCCCGGCCGCTGGAGCCATGCGTATTGCCTAGGCGCGCGGTCGCGCGACCCTGACGGGCTGCGGCACGTAAAAAGGCCGTGGGCCCCACCGTTTGGTGGGGCCCACGGCCGTTGCTGACGACGGCGGCAGTAGCCGCCGGTGCCTAATCGTCGCCGCGCAGGATGGCCAGCAGGCGGATGATCTCCACGTACAGCCAGACGAGCGTGACAGTCAGGCCGAAGGCGGCGGTCCAGGAGAAGCGCTGCGGAGCACCGCTGCGGACTCCGGCCTCGATGCTGGTGAAGTCCATGACCAGCGAGAAGGCTGCCAGGCCGATGGCCAGCAGGCCGATGAAGACACCCAACGGGATGCCGAAGATCTCAAAGGAAGTGCGGAGGCCGAACGGAGACTGCACGGCTCCGGTCCACATCATCACCATGTTGATCAGCGCGAAGACGGCATAGCCGATCAGGGCGATCATGAAGAAGCGCATCGCACGGGGCGTAGCGCGGACTTTGCCGCTCTTGAACAGCACCAGGGTCACGGCGAAGACGGAGAGGGTGCCGATAACGGCCTGCAGGCCGACGCCGGGGAACATGCCGTCCAGGATGCGGGTCAGGCCGCCGAGGAACAGGCCCTCCAGGGCGGCGTAGGCCAGGATCAGCGCGGGTGAGGGCTGCTTCTTGAAGGTGTTGACCATGGCCAGCACGAAGCCGCCCAAGGCACCGACGATCATCAGCAGGGAAGCCAGGCCCTGCGCCACCACCAGGGTGACTGCTGCGCCCACCACCACTGCACCGAGGCAGGCGGCGGTCTTCATGATGACGTCGTCGAATGTCATCCTGCCGGTGTCGGCGGGGCCTGCAGACGGCTGGTTGTACATCTGCTGGAGTTGTTCGTCCGTCATGCCCTGGGGTTGGGTGCTCCACCCCTGCTGGCCATACGACGGCTGGCCGTACGGCTGCTGACCGTAGGGTGCCTGGCCGTAAGGAGCACCGTAGGGTGCCTGCGGGACAGGCTGTGCCTGGGTGGCGCCACGGAAACTCTTTCCGTTGAAGATCGGGTTGCCGCCAAGTGCCATTGCGGAATTCCTCCATGTGGGTGTGGGTGATGAGCTGTTGGTTACGCTACCAAGTCCCACGTGGCGGCTGTGGTGAAAGTTCCCGCGGGGCCCGGTTGCAACCGAACCGTGACCGTTGCCACCCGGACAACCGGGCCCCGCCGGGCGGCTATCCCACGCCCAGGTAGGCCTCTTTGATGGAGGGATCTTCCAGCAGTTCCTTGCCGGTGCCGCTGTGCGTGATCTCGCCGGTCTCCAGGACGAAGGCCCGGTGCGCTCCCGCCAGGGCCTGGTTGGCGTTTTGCTCCACCATCAGCACAGTGGTTCCCTGGTTGTTGATCTCCTTGATGATCTTGAAGATCTGCCGGATGAACTGCGGCGCGAGGCCCATGGACGGTTCATCCAGCAGGAGCAGCTTCGGGTTGGACATCAGGGCCCGTCCGATGGCGAGCATCTGCTGCTCACCGCCGGACATGGTTCCGCCGAACTGCTTCTCGCGTTCCTTCAGCCGCGGGAACAGGTCAAAGACGCGGTCCAGGTCCTTGGATACACCGCTTCTGTCCTTGCGCCCAAAGGTGCCCATGTCGAGGTTTTCCATCACCGTCATGCCCGGGAAGATCCCGCGGCCCTCGGGCGCCTGCGAAATCCCGTGCACCACCCGGATGTGCGCCTTCATCTTGGTGATGTCCTGGCCCGCGAAGGTGATCTTTCCCTCGGAGCAGTTCAACAGGCCGGAGATGGTGCGCATGGTGGTGGTCTTGCCGGCACCGTTGGCGCCGATCAGCGCCACCACTTCGCCTTCCTCCACGGTGAAGGAGATGTTCCGCAGCGCCTGGATGCGGCCGTAATGGACGGAAACGTCCTCAAGTTCAAGCAACGTCATCTTCAGGCTCTCCTAGGTAGGCGGCAATGACCCTCGGGTCTTCGCGGATCTCGCGCGGCAGTCCGTCCGCGATCTTCTTGCCGAACTCCAGCACCACGATCCGGTCGGTCACACCCATCACGAGCTTCATATCGTGCTCGATCAGCAATACGGTGTAGCCCTCGTCCCTGATGGTGCGGATGAGCGCCATCAGTTCCTCTTTCTCGGCCGGGTTGAAGCCGGCGGCCGGCTCGTCGAGGCAGAGCACCTTCGGATCGGTGGCCAGTGCCCGGGCGATCTCCAGCCGGCGCTGGAAGCCGTAGGGCAGCTGGCGGGACAGTACGTGGGCGTGGCTGCTGATGCCCACGAAGTCCAGCAGTGCCATGCCGCGCTCGATGGCGGACTTTTCCTCCTTGATGTGGGTGGGCAGGCGCAGCAGGGCCCCGCCCACGCTGGTCCGGTGCCGCGCGTCCAGGCCCACCACCACGTTTTCCAACGCCGTCATCTCGCCGAAGAGCCGGATGTTCTGGAAAGTGCGGGACAGGCCCAGGCGCGTGATCTTGTGCTGCTTGATGCCGTTCAGGACCTGGCCCTCCAACACGACTTTCCCGCTGGTGGGCTTGTAGACCCCGGTCATGGCGTTGAAGCACGTCGTCTTGCCGGCGCCGTTGGGACCGATAAGTCCCAGGATCTCGCCGCGCTTGATGTTGAAGCTGATGTTGTCCAACGCCACGAGGCCGCCGAACTTGATGGTCAGGTTCTGGACCTCCACGATGTTGTCGCCCACGGCAACCGCGATATCGCGGTCCGGCGCCACTTTTTCGGCAAGTTCCTGGTCCACCCCTGCCTCGGCCAGGGCTTCGATGTCTATTTCCGGTGCTACAGCTGCCGGGCTGCCCTTGTCCGGCTGCTCGTCGACGCCGCCGGAGCCTGCCTGCCGTTCCTGGGAACTCATGCCTCCGCGCCCCTTTCTCCGGCCGTGCGGGTCCCGGGGCCGGCTGTTGGATTGTCCGTGTCTTTGGTTTCCGTGTCCCGGGCCGTGACCTTGTTGAAAGCCGTCCGGCCATAGGCGAGCAGGCGCTGCCGTGCCGGGAGCAGCCCCTGCGAGCGGAAGATCATGATCAGTACCAGGGCGATCCCGAAGATCAGGTATTTGTATTCGGCGATGGCCGTGAACCTCAAGGGGATGTAGCTGACCAAGGCCCCGCCCAGGATGGCGCCGACCTTGTTGCCGGCCCCGCCGAGCACGACGGCAGCCAGGAACAGGATTGAGGTGGTGACGTCGAACTTCTGGTTGTTGACGAACCCCACCTGCCCGGCAAAGAGAGCGCCGGAAAGGCCGCCGATCGCGGCGCCGATGGCGAAGGCCCACACCTTGTACTTGAAGGTGGGAACGCCCATGATTTCGGCTGCGTCTTCATCCTCGCGGATGGCGATCCAGGCACGGCCAACCCGGCTGCGCTCCAGGTTGCCCACCAGGAGGGTGACGATGATGATGATTGTCAGGGTCAGCCAGTACCAGGGCACACCGTTCGAGTTGGAGAAGATGGGCGTACCGTCAGCTTCGGTGCCGGGCGGATGGCCGACGTTCTGGAAACCGACCTGGCCCTTCATGGCCGGAATGATCGTGGCCAGGATGCGGACGATCTCACCAAATCCAAGCGTCACGATGGCCAGGTAGTCGCCCCGAAGCCGGAGCGTGGGGACACCCAGCACCACGCCGAAGAACATTGTCACGGCCATGGCCACCGGAATGGTCCACAGGTACGGGATGTGCAGGAACGGTGAGTCGGGGCTGGTCAGCATCGCCGCGCAGTAGGAGCCAACAGCGAAGAAGGCGACATACCCAAGGTCCAGCAGGCCTGCGTATCCCACCACCACGTTGAGGCCTACCGCGATGAGGGCAAACCGTGCCATGTCGAAGCACGCCAGGGCAAAATTGTTGCCCGGTTCGGTGGTGATGATGGGCGGGTTGAGCAGCGGGAGCAGGTAGGCCAGGACAACGACAATGACCAGGAATGCCCACTGCTGCTGGCGGGACAGGGCGTGCCACCGGTCGGAGAAGTACCCGGATTTGCGTTTCCCGCGCTGGCGCAGATCGCTCCTGCCGGCAACCTTGGACGAGGCTTCCCGGTCCTCAGCCGCCTGCGCGGCGGCCGCCGTCTGCAGCGGCGTGGGTCCATCCGTCATGCTCATGCTTTGCTCCTTCCAAGGGACGTTCCCAGGATGCCTTCGGGCCGCAGCAGCAGCACGAGTACCAGCACCACGAAGGCCACGACGTCGGTCCACTGCGAGTTGCCGAGCAGGATCTGGCCGTAGTTGCCGATCAAGCCAAGCAGCAGTCCACCCAGCAGGGCACCGCGGACGTTGCCGATGCCGCCGAGCACCGCTGCGGCGAAAGCCTTGATGCCGAGGACGAATCCGCCGCTGTACTGGACACCGGAGGGGATTTTCATGACGTAGAACAATGCGGCGGCTCCTGCGAGCAGGCCCCCGATGATGAAGGTGGTAATAATGATGCGCTCTTTGTTGACGCCCATCAACGTCGCGGTGTCCGGGTCCTGGGCGACGGCCCTGATGCCGCGGCCGGTGCGGGACTTGCTGATGAAACGGTCGATGCCGACCATCATGATGACGGCCGCGATGATAATCACCAGCTGCTGGGAATCGACGATGGTGCCGAAGACATCAAAGATGGGGGTAGGCCGGAACATTGTCAGCGCAAGTTCGGGACTGGGACCGCGCCACAGGTAGATGAGGTACTGGATGGTGAAGGAAGCGCCGATGGCGGTGATCAGGAAGACCAGGCGCGGGGCGTTGCGTTGCCGGAGCGGTTTATAGGCAATCCGCTCAAGCAGGAAGGCCGTGGCAGCTGAGGCCAGCATGGCAAGGACCAAGGCCAGCAGCAGGTTTAGGATGATGGCCCAGATGTCGAGGCGGGGAACGGAAGGGCCGAAGCCAAGGCTGCTCAGGGTGAAGAAGACGGCGTAGCAGCCAACAATGAACACTTCAGAGTGGGCGAAGTTAATCAGGTTCAAGACGCCGTACACGAGGGTGTAGCCAAGGGCGACCAGCGCGTAGATGGCGCCGAACGTCAGGCCGTCAAAGGTGGCACTCCAGAAATTCTGGGCCAGCGACGGTATATCGAAAGTGATCCAGTCATTTTCAGTGGGGAGCAGTGGTACGAGAGAGGGAAGCATGGGAACATCCTGATCCAGTTGCACGGGGCCTTTTTGGCCCGGCCGTGGGACTTGTGTCTAGTGACGTAGCTTGGTCCTGGGTTTGTTGCCAAGCGAAGAAAAGGCTGTGGGGGCCCGAAGTGCTGGCCCCCACAGCCGATTCCCGCCGGGTTTGCTACTCCCCGATGGGGCCGATCGGAACGATCTTCCCGTTTTCCACCTTGTAGCCGTAGACGGTCGGAGCCTGGAGCTCGCCCTTGGCATCCCACTTGTAGTGCTTGCTGAAGCCGTCCTTGTCGTAGGACTTCACCCACGACAGCAGGTCTGCGCGGCTTTGCTTGCCCGCGTCGATGCCGGACAGGAGCACCGTTGCGGCATCGTAGCCTTCAATGGAGTACGTGCCGGGCTCGGCGCCCTTGGAGACGTCCTTGTAAGCGGACGCGAAGTCCGGGATCAGTTCACCCGGGAGGCAGGGGCAGGTGAAGTAGGCGTTGTTCGAGGCGTCGCCTGCCTGCTTGATGAACTGGTCATCCTTGACACCGTCGGGTGCCACGAACGTTCCGGTGAATCCCTTTCCGACCAGCTGCTGATCGAACGGTGCGCCTTCGGCGTAGTAGCCTGCGTAGAAGACGGCGTCGGCCTTGGCGTTCATGATCTTGGAGATGACTGCGGAGAAGTCCTTCTGCCCCGTGGTGACCTTCTCCGTGCCGGCCAGGGCGCTGCCCAGGCCTGCGGAGGTGGAGGTTCCCAGGCCGATGCCGTAGTCGGAGTCATCCTGGACCAGGTAGACCTTCTTGGCCCCGAGCTTGCCGGTGAGGAACTTAGCGGCGGCCGGGCCCTGGACGGCGTCGTTGCCGAGGCCGCGGAAGAAGGTGGTCCAGCCGTTTCCGGTCAGCGTGGGGTTGGTGGCCGACGGGGTGATGTGGACCAGGCCCTTTTGCTCGAAAATGTTGCCGGTTGCCTTGGACTCACCGGAGAACGGCAGGCCGATGACGCCAAGGATGTCGGACTCGCTCACCAACTGGGTCACCGGGCCGGTCGCCTTGTTGGGGTCACCTTCGGTATCGAACTTCTTGAACTGGACCTGGCAGCCGGGGTTGGCCTTGTTGTGCTGGTCGATGGCGAGCTGGATGCCGTTGAAGATGTTGACGCCCAGCTGGGCGTTCGGGCCGGTCTGCGCGCCGGCATAGGCCAGCGTGGTGGTGGCCGGGCAGGTTGCCTTGCCGTCGCCGGCCGGCTTGACCGCGCCGGAAGGAACATCAACCTTCGAAATGGCGGGGATGTTCACTTTGCTGGAGGAGCCGGAGCTTTCGGTGGTGCCGGGGCCCGCCTGGTTGGCGCAGGCCGACAGCAGCATGCTGAATGTGGCTGCTGCTGCCAACGAGGTGAGGACTTTCTTTCGGTACATTTGTCTGCCTTCCGAAACAGGGCCATGCGATGCGCGTGCGGATCAATGGGGCGCTGCGGCGCCCGAAAATGGGACCAGGTATTCCTGATTTAGGTTCAAGCTAGTGCATGGAGGGCAGTGAATCTAAGTGACTGAGGTCACAGCCTTATAACAGTCGTTGCCTATGTGGAATTAATGGCAAAAGCCGCCTGCAATGCAGGCGGCTTTCGATGGTGGGGCGTCACTTCCCCGCGCGTGGCAGTTGTACCCCAGGTGGGACTCGAACCCACAACACGCGGATTTTAAGTCCGCTGCCTCTGCCAATTGGGCTACTGGGGCGCCGGGTCAATGGTACCTGCCGGCGACGCATTGCCGGGAAACGCCGACGGCGGCCGTCCCGGAAAAGGGACGGCCGCCGTCGGCGTGCTGAAGCGGCGTGGACGCGCTACTTTGCGTTGGCAGCCACCGTTTCCTTGGGAGCGGGCGTGGCGGATGAACCGGAACCGGACGCAGGAACGGCTGCGGGTGCGGCCGCAGGCTTGGGCGCCGGGGTGGCCGCCGCGACGAAGGCGCCGCGCGGGTTGTCCAGGTCCAGCAGCTGCGTCGTGTCGCGGCCGGCAAAGAAGCTGATGATCCAGTTCAGGATGACGCGGAACTTGCGCTCAACGGTGGGCATGGCCATGCCGTGGTAGCCGCGGTGTGCCAGCCAGGCAAGACCACCCTTGAGGCCGATCCGGCCCAGGAGGTTGATGTTGGCAACACCCTTCCATTCGCCGAAGCCGGCCACAGCACCGAGGTTCTTGTGCTTGTAGTCCCCCAGCGGCTTCTCCCAGCGCGAGGCCCAAAGGTTCTTCGCGAGGCGCTTGGCCTGGCGGAGGGCGTGCTGGGCGTTCGGGACGCAGGTGCCGTCCGGAAGGCCCTTGCCTGTGAGGTCCGGAACAGCCGCGATATCACCGGCTGCCCAGGCGTTCTCCACGATGCCTTCGTCGCCCGCGATGCGCAGGTCCGGCAGGACGCGGACGCGGCCGCGCGGCTCGAGCGGGAAGTCGGTGGAACGGACCATGGGGTTGGCCTGCACGCCTGCAGTCCACACCAGGGTGTCGGCCTCGAATTCCTGCGCGGGGGTCTTGTCCGGCAGGTTGATGAGCTTCAGGCTGCCCTCGGCGCTGTCCAGCGACGTGTTCAGCAGGACCTCGATGCCGCGGCTGCGGAGGTGCTCCACTACCCAGTCGGCCTGCTTGGCGGTGACCTCGGGCATAATGCGGCCCATGGCTTCAACGAGGACGAAGCGGATTTCCTCCTGCTTGACGCGCGGGTTGTTGCGCACGGCGGCGCGGGCGAGGTCTTCCATTTCGGTGATGCATTCGATGCCGGCGAAGCCGCCGCCGACCACCACGAAGGTGAGGGCCTTGGCGCGTGCAGCGGGGTCCGTCATGGTGGAGGCAACTTCGATGCGCTCCAGCAGCTTGTTGCGCAGGGCAACGGCTTCCTCGATGGTCTTCAGGCCGATGCCCTTATCCGCCAGGCCCTTGATGGGGAACGTGCGGGTGATGGCGCCGGCTGCGAGGACGACATCGAAGTAGGGAACCTCAAAGTTCTCGCCGCCGTCGGAGGGAGCCACCACAGCCGTCCGGTTGACGTGGTCGATCGAGGTGACGCGGCCCTGGATCAGTTCCGTCTGCTTGAGGTGCTGGCGGTGGGACACCACCGCGTGGCGGGCTTCGATGTTGCCGCCGGCTACTTCGGGAAGGAAGGGCTGGTAAGTCATGTAGGGCAGGGGATCAACGACGGTGACGATGCCACCGGCATTCGCGATCTTCTTCTGCAGTTTCAGTGCTACGTACAGGCCGACGTACCCGCCGCCGACGACGAGTACCCTGGGACGGTCCTGGAGCTGTGGGGTGGTTGCCATAGTTTAAGGATAGCGCAGTTTGTGAAAATCTTCACTAACTTGGTCGCTGGTCCGTAACGTGGGATTCACGGGGCAGATTCACCCGTTCCACCACTCCTGTGTCCGGGTCCTCCCCGGCCAGGGCCGGGTTGCGGGATGCCCGCCTGAGCTGGAAGGCGGCTGCCGCGACGATGGCCACGAACAGGGCGGCGAAACCAACCACGACGGCGGCGCCGATGGCACTGTCGCGCTGCGAGGGGGCCTTGGCGGCCGGGACGGTTGCCTCCGGCAGGGTCGGCGCCGCGCTGGGCGCCGGGGTGGCGGAGGGAAGCGGGGTTGCCGGTGCTGCGTTGCCGCGCCGGTGGACACGGATCCATTCGGCAATGGTGCCCAGCGGGTTCACCGACACTTCCGGGACGTCGGCCTTGAGCGCGGCCTCCGCGTTGAGGATGCCGTAGCCGTACAGCGGGTCCTTGCCGGGCGCACCGGCATCCCTAGCCGTCGAGACGATCCTGTTAATGACCTGCTCCGCACTCATGTCCGGCCATTTGGACCGGATCAGGGCGGCCACCCCGGCAACGATCGGCGTGGACCCCGACGTTCCGGCCCACTCCGCGTAGCTCCCGCCGGGGAGCCCGCCCACCAGGTTCTCCGCCGGCGCGGCCACACCGATGCTGATCCCCTGCGACGAAGCATCCACGCTGGCGGTGTTCTTGCGGTCCAGGCCGGCGACGGTGAGGACACCGGGAATGGTTGCAGGAGCGCCCACCTGGGTGTTGCCACCCACCCGGTTGCCGGCCGCGGCCACGATGACCACATCCTTTTGTTCGGCATACAGGAACGCCGCGTCCCAGCTTTGGGGCCACTGGGGTGTCGTGCTGCCGAGCGAAATGTTGATGACCTTGGCACCGTTGTCCACGGCCCAGCGGACGGCCTCGGGAATCTGGTCCTGGTCGCTCTTGCCGGACGGGTTCGGTGAACCCAGCCAGGTGGAGACGGAAAGGAGCTGCGCTTCCGGTGCCACGCCCATGATCCCGTCCGGCGGCGTGCCCGCAGGCCCGGGGCTGGGGGTGGGTGAGGCATTGGCCGGCTGGTGCCCGCGGCCTGCCAGCATGGTGGCCACCAAGGTGCCATGTTCGGGCTTGGAACCAACGCTTTTCTGGCCGTCCGGCTGGCCCGAGCCGGACGCGTCATATCCGCCGGTGACCGCACCCTTGAGGTCCGGATGCTGGGCGTCAATGCCGCTGTCGATGACGGCTACCTTGACTCCGGCGCCCTTGGAGACCTCCCAGGCCTTGGTGATGCCGGAATCTGCCAGCCAATATTCTTTGTCGCGCCAATCGTCGGCCTTGGCCGCGGGGGCGGTAAAGAGGCCGGCGCACAGGAAACATGCTGCGAGCAGGACAGCGACAAGGGCGGCGGCCCGGCGCGGAAGCGGGGTCGGAGCTGGGGTGGACTGCATGGGACTAGCCGATGCTCAGGGCGATGCCGTCAAGGATGTCGTGCTCGCTCGCGGTGGCGGACGTGATCCTGCCGCCGGTCAGCGTGCCCATCCGTTCCAGGATGCGGCGCCATACCAGTCCCCCGGCGCCAATCACATCCACCCGGCCCGGGTGCATGTACGGCAGTCCGGCGCGCTGGGTCCGCGTCATGGTGAGCAGGTCGGTGGCAGCGGCGCGCACTTCCCCAAGGGGCAGCTCAGCGCCGTGGATGGCCTGCGGCGAATATTCGGGCAGGCGGAGGGCGTGCGCGGTGATGGTGGTGACGGACCCGGCCACACCGACGACGGCGGCGGCGCGTTCCAGCGGAACGTCGCGTCCGGCACGGGCCAAGGCGGCGTCGACGTCGGCTTCGGCGGCCGCCACCTGTTCGGCGGTGGGCGGATCGTCACGCAGGTGCCGCTCAGTGAGGCGAACGCAGCCGATGTCCACGGACTTGGCGGCCGTAACCCCGAAGGCGGTGCCGAGGACAAATTCGGTACTTCCGCCGCCGAGGTCCACCACCAGGACTTCGCGGCCGTCGAGGATGGGCAGCACACTGCTGGCGCCGGCGAAGGACAGGGCCGCTTCCTCGTCACCGGAGATGACCTCAGGTTCGACTCCCAGCAGCTCCCGGATGCCGTCCACGAAGACGTCACGGTTGCGCGCGTCGCGGCTTGCCGAGGTCGCGACGAACCGGGTGCGTTCCGCCCCGTGCTCACGGATGAGGCGGGCATAGTCGGCGGCGGCGGCAAAGGTGCGTTCCAGCGCTTCCGGAGCCAGCTCGCCCGTGGCGTCCACCCCCTGGCCCAACCGGACCACGCGCATTTCCCGGACGACGTCGGTCAGGGCCGCGCTGCCGCTGCTGCGGTCGATATCCGCGATCAGGAGCCGGATGGAGTTGGTGCCGCAGTCGATGGCGGCCACGCGCGTCATTCCGCCACCCCGGCGTCGCGGGAAGGCTTGCGGACGGGCGCAGGGCGGCCGACGATGCCCGGCAGGCCCTGGGGGCCGTGGCGGCTGAGGTCCCTGGACGGGGCTTCCCCGGTGGTGTCCCAGGCGCCGTCGCAGTAGCACTTGTCCGCCGTCCACCACTCGCTGATCATTCCAAGGGCCTGGTCGCCGAGCGGGTTGACGCCGGGACCGGACGCCAGGGAGTGGCCCACCAGGACGTGCAGGCACTTGACGCGTACGGGCATACCCCCGGCCGAGACGCCGTCGATTTCCGGCACCGGGCCGATGCCGGAACGCTCGCCGATCGCATTCCGGGCGGCCAGGTATTCGTCATGGGCCGAACGGTAGGCCGCCGCGAGCGCGGGGTCCCCGGCGAGCTGGTCATTCATCTCATTCATGACGCCTGAGGCTTCCAGCCGGGACACTGCGGAGGTGATCACCGGGTGGGTCAGGTAGAACGTGGTGGGGAACGGGGTCCCGTTGCTGAGCCGGGGTGCGGTCGCGGCGACCAGCGGGTTGCCACAGACGCACCGCGCCGGAATTTCCACGACATCGCGGACAGGACGCCCCAGCTGCCTGCTCAGTACGTCAAGGTCGTGTGCTGTCGGTTGGCGGGATTCGTCCCGGGCGGCTTCCGTGCTGTGTTCCATTGTCGCGGGCCGTCCTTCCTGTGCGGTTCAGTCTGTGGCCGCACGCCTGATGGACTCCCACAGGGAATCCACCCACGGCAGATCGGCGGGGTCTTGTGCTGTTGCGCCGGCGGGGCTACTGCTTTCTCCAGCCGGTTCATCGCTGCCAAAAACCCAGTAGCCGGTTTCGCCCGGCATAACCATGTTAATGCGGTCGCGGGCCTGCTGCTTGACGTAGTTGGGGTCCTGCCACCGCGAAACCTGCTGCCGGAGGGCATCACCCTGGGCCTGGCGTGCGGCGATATCGGCGTTCAGCGCGTCGATTTCGGCCTTTTTGTCGAAGAAGATCTTCACCGTGGGCGCCAGCATGATGGTGATGGCCACCATCACCACGGCCAGGGCCAGCATGCGGCCGGAGAACGCCTTGGCGGGGACAGGGTGCTGATCGTCATCGCCGCCCCGGCCGTCCTTGCCGTCAACGGAGCTTGCTGCCCTTGCGTCCGGCGGACGTCTTCGTCGTGGTTGCGTCCCCCGGTTTTCCGGCGGGCCGGGCTGCAGTTCCGCGGCTCCCGTAGCCGTGCCCCGGTGACGCGCCTGCTGTGCCGGCGTCCTTCGCCGGGCGGAAATCCGCCCGGATGACCTCGGCCCCGCCGGAGGTACCGTCGTCGGCCGTATCCTTTGCCGGACGTGCGGGGGCGACCTTGGGAACTTTGGGGCGGCGGGTAGCCATGACACTCCTGAAACGCAGCCTCCCTGGGCCGCCACTATCTGTGCTGGACAAACACTGCTGAGACCAAAGCTGCGGAAAACAACAGCGGTGGCTATGGTCTTCCAACCATAGCCACCGCCGGTGCGTTTAGCCGGTTACTAGCCCTTGAAACGCGGGAACGCGCTGCGGCCGGCGTAGCGTGCGGCGTCGTCGAGTTCCTCTTCGATGCGCAGCAGCTGGTTGTACTTGGCAACGCGCTCGGAGCGGGCAGGTGCACCGGTCTTGATCTGGCCTGCGTTGGTGGCCACCGCGATGTCGGCGATCGTCGTGTCCTCGGTTTCACCGGAACGGTGCGAGGTGATGGTGGTGTAGCCTGCGCGCTGGGCCAGGCTGACGGCATCCAGGGTCTCGGTCAGGGAACCGATCTGGTTGACCTTGACCAGCAGGGAGTTGGCCGTCTTGGTGTCGATGCCGCGCTGCAGGATGGACGGGTTGGTGACGAAGAGGTCATCGCCCACCAGCTGGACCTTGTCGCCGATGGCGTCGGTGAGGGTCTTCCAGCCTTCCCAGTCGTTCTCGTCCAGCGGGTCCTCGATGGACACCAGCGGGTAGTCTGCAACGAGTTCGGCGTAGTAGGCGCTCATCTCGCTGGCGGACAGGGCCTTGCCTTCGAACTGGTAGGCACCATCCTTGAAGAACTCGGAGGAGGCGACGTCCAGGGCCAGGGCGATGTCCTTGCCCGGGGTGTAGCCGGCGTTCTTGATGGCTTCCTGGATCAGGTCCAGTGCCGCGCGGTTGGACGGGAGGTTCGGGGCGAAGCCGCCCTCGTCACCCAGGCCGGTGGACAGGCCCTGTTCCTTCAGGACGGACTTGAGGTTGTGGTACACCTCTACGCCCCAGCGCAGGCCCTCGGAGAAGGTTTCGGCGCCGATGGGGGCGATCATGAATTCCTGGATGTCGACATCGGAGTCGGCGTGGGACCCACCGTTGAGGATGTTCATCAGCGGCACAGGCAGGACGTGGGCGTTCGGGCCGCCCAGGTACTTGTAGAGGGGCAGGTCGGCGGATGCTGCGGCAGCGTTGGCGACGGCCAGGGAGACGCCCAGGATGGCGTTCGCGCCGAGCTTGCCCTTGTTGGGGGTGCCGTCCAGGTCCAGCATGGCCTGGTCGATGCTGCGCTGGTCGGTAGCGTCGAAGCCGGTCAGGGCGGGGGCGATCTGGTCGATCACGGCGTCGACGGCCTTCTGCACGCCCTTGCCGAGGTAGCGGCCCTTGTCGCCGTCGCGCAGTTCAACGGCTTCGTGCTCACCGGTGGAAGCACCGGAGGGAACTGCGGCGCGGCCGATCTGGCCGTCGGACAGCAGGACCTCAACTTCAACAGTGGGGTTGCCGCGGGAATCAAGGATCTCGCGGGCGTGGATGGCATCGATAAGCGCCATGAATTTGCTCCTTATGGGCGATTAACGGGGGGAATCAGGCAGAAAACTCGACGTACTCGTCAGGGACTAGCGTAGTCGAGAGTGCTCCGGGTTACTCAAACCGGTCAAGGCCCGGACGTCATGATGCTGCTTGGTCGCCGTGGTAGCGGCGTACGGCGGTACGGAGGGCACGCTCGGCGTCCATGCCGCGGTCCCGGGCGGACCGCACGACGGCGAGCAGCAGGGTTCCCAGTTCCTCCTCGCTTTCGGGGACGGGAACCCCTGCGGGCAGCCCGAGTCCTGCCCGGGCTGCACGGTCGAGCGATTTTTGCGCCTTGGCCAGTGCCGGGAGGGCAGCGGGGACTCCTTCGAAGGCATGGCGCCGCTCCGGGCGCTCTGCCCGTTTGACCGCGTCCCACGTCTGCTCAATTTCCGCCACCGTGGCAGGGAAGGTGTCCTGCAGGGATCCGTCGGGCCGGAAGACGTGCGGGTTCCGGCGGACCATCTTGGCAGCCAGGCCGCGCGCCACGTCGTCGAACGTGAACGCCCCGCGTTCCTCTGCCAGACGGGCGTGCAGCACCACCTGGAGCAGGACGTCACCGAGCTCGCCCTGGAGTTCGGCGTCGGGGTGGCCCTCCTCGATGGTCTCAGCCACCTCGTAGGCCTCCTCGAGGAGGTATTCCACCAGCGAGGCGTGCGTCAGGGCAGCCATCCAGGGGCAGTGCTCGCGCAGCTGGGCCATCTTTTCCAGCAAGCTCCGCGGTGGCGGAGCTGCCGGGAGGAGGAACCTGGTCAGCCAAGATTGGCGTAGGCGTCGTTGATGTATTCCACCAGCGCTTCCTTTTCCTCCAAGGGCAGGAAGGATGCCTCGGCGGCGTTCAGGGTCAGTTCCAGCAGGTCGTCAAGGTCGTAGTCGAACGTCTCCACCAGCAGGTTGAACTCGTCCGTCAGCGTGACGCCGCTCATCAGGCGGTTGTCGGTGTTGATGGTCACGTTGAAGCCCAGCTGGTACAGCATGTCCAGCGGGTGGCTCTCGATACCCTCGCCGAATTCGGCGATGGCTCCGGTCTGGAGGTTGGAGGACGGGCAGATTTCCAGGGCGATGCCGCGGTCACGGACCCAGCTGGAGAGGTCGCCGAGGGTGACCAGGCCGACGGTGTCGCCGGCCTCGTCGTCCTCGTCGAATTCCACCATGATGTCCTCGGCGATCCGGACGCCGTGTCCCAGGCGGAGGGCCCGGCCGTCCACCAGTGCGGACTGGATGCTCTCCAGCCCCGCGGCCTCGCCGGCGTGCACCGTGGCGGGGAAGTTGTGCTGGGCCAGGTACGTGAAGGCGTCCTTGAAACGGCTGGGCAGGAAGCCGTCCTCCGCGCCTGCGATGTCAAAGCCCACAGCACCCTGGTTGCGGTGGCGCACGGCGAGTTCGGCAATTTCCTGGCCGCGGTCTGCGTGGCGCATGGCGGTGATCAGCTGGCCCACCTGGATCTCCCGGCCGGACTCGGACACGGCCTCGACGCCGGCTTCCAGGCCGTCCTGGACCGCTTCCACGGCTTCATCCAGGCTGAGCCCCTTCTGCAGGTGCTGCTCGGGTGCCCAACGGACCTCGCCGTAGACAACGCCGTCATCCGCCAGGTCTTCGACGAACTCCTTGGCCACGCGGAACAGGCCGTCGTAGGTCTGCATCACGGCCACGGTGTGGTCGAAGGTTTCCAGGTAGCGGACCAAGGAGCCGGAGTCGGCGGATTCGCGGAACCACTCGCCCAGGGCAACCGGCTCCGTCGAGGGGAGGGTGTGCCCTACGGCTTCGGCCAATTCGATGATCGTGGCCGGACGGAGTCCCCCGTCCAAGTGGTCGTGAAGGGAAACCTTGGGCAGGCTCTTCAGGTCGAAATCAATGGCAGGGGCAGCGTCAAGAATGGGCTCAGTCACGTTCCCACCTTAGGGTGGGGCGGGGTTCAAAGCCAGCCGCTACTTGGCTGCGGGACCCGCATCCGCCGATGGCACCGTGAGGGGCCGGGTGCCGGGCCGTCCTTCCTGGCCCGGGGCGTTTTCGGCCCACCCGTCCACGTCGGCGTCAGCCTCGGGCGCATCATGGCGTCCCAGCCGTTTGTGCCACCAGCGCAGGGCGTGGTCGATCACGACGCCCAGGACTATCGCGAAGACGACGGCGATGCCGGCGCTCAGGAGCGGGTTGTGGTGCAGCCACGGGAAGGAGCTGGCCAGCACGCCAATGCCCAGCGAGTAGCCCACCCACGTGACGCAGGCAAAGGCGTCGAAGACGAAGAACCTGCGGTGTGAGAATCCGGTGCTGCCGGCCACGTAGTTAACGGCCACCCGGCCCCAGGGGATGTACCGGGCGGTGAAAATGAGTACCGCTCCGCGCTTCTCGAGCTCGTAGCGGGCCCAGGCGAAAACTTTCCGGACCTTGGGCCGGCGCATCCACGCCCACCGGTCCAGTCCGATCTTTCGGCCGAGCATATAGGCCATGTTGTCGCCGCAGATCGCGCCGATCAGGGCCGTCAGGCCAAGGATCCAGAGATTGGGTTCGCCGCTGTGCCGCGAGAAGGCCGCCAAAGCCACAATGAGGGTCTCACTGGGGACCACCATGGCGAAGCCGTCCACGAAGAAGAACACCAGCAGCACGGGGTAGATCCACCACTGGCCCGCTGCATGGAGCACGGCCTCATTAATAAACTCCACGCGGTGTTGCTCCTGTAAAAAAATGGCACGGCCGAAGCGCCGCAGCCAAAGCGGAAATCGTTCCTAAGTGTCCCATGGCCGGGACGCAGTCCGCTACGCCCCGGCGCGCGGAATTATCCGGTTAAACGCGGGGCTCAGGTCCCGGGTTCCCGGATCCGTTCCACCACATTGGGTTTACCCCGGAATTTGTTGATCACCAGGTCCACCAGGATGCCCAGGGCTACGGCACAAACAATGGCGATCGCGGCACCCAGGACATGGTTGTCCTCGAACCATTGGCCGAAGAACAGCCCGATCGTCACGGAGTATCCGGCCCACAGGCTCGCGGAGAGGACGGTAAGGCCAACGAACCGCAGGTGCGGATAGTGGGTGACGCCGGCAGTCAGGTTGACCGCCACGCGGCCGATCGGAACGAACCGGGCCACCAGGATCAGCGACGCCGGCCGCTTACGCAGTTCCCGGCCCGCCCAGCGGAAGGCGGCCTGCATCCGCGGTCCGCGCATCCAGGCCCAGCGGGTGGTGCCCACCCGCCGGCCCAGGAGGTAGGCAATGTTGTCGCCCGCGAAGGCTCCGGCGGCAGCCACTCCGGCCAGAAGCAGGGGGTTGGGTACATCCGCGGTGGCGGCCACGGCGGCGAGGCCCACCACCACGGATTCGCTGGGCACGGGCGGGAAGAAGCCGTCAATGACGCAGCACGCCAGCACCAGGACCAGCACCCATGGCTGTCCGGCTGCGGCGAGGATGAAGTCGTTGATGGCCTGCATTGGTCCCTATGCTATGCGGTCGATGATCAGCTGTTGGGCAGGCCGCGAACCATCCGGAGCGATGACCACCGCGTGTTCGAGAGCTTCCCGGGCGCGGGCAAACCGGTCCGGTGTGTCCGTGAGCAGGGTCATCAGGGGTTCCCCGGCCCGGACGGTGGCGCCAGGTTTGGCGTGCATCCGCACCCCGGCTCCGGCCTGGACGGCATCCTCCTTGCGGGCACGGCCTGCCCCCAGCCGCCAGGCGGCCACACCGACGGCCAGGGCGTCGAGTTCCACCAGCACCCCGTCCGCGGGGGCGTAGACCACGTCGGATTCAGTGGCCACCGGCAGGGCTGCGTGCGGATCGCCTCCCTGGGCGGAGATCATCCGGTTCCACACGTCCATGGCGCGGCCGTCATTGAGCGCGGCGGCGGGGTCGGCGTCGTGCACTCCTGCAGCGGCGAGCATCTCTTCGGCGAGCCTGACGGTCAACTCCACCACGTCTTCCGGGCCGCCGCCGGCGAGGACCTCCACGGACTCCTCGACTTCGATGGCGTTGCCGGCCGTGAGGCCCAGTGGCGTGTCCATGTTGGTCAGCAGCGCCACCGTGTTGACGCCGGCGTCCTTGCCCAGGGCCACCATGGTCTCGGCCAGTTCCCGGGCCCGGGACTGGTCTTTCATGAACGCTCCGCTGCCCACTTTGACGTCCAGGACCAGCGAGCCCGTGCCCTCGGCGATCTTCTTGCTCATGATGGACGAGGCGATGAGCGGGATGGCTTCCACGGTGCCGGTTACGTCACGCAGCGCGTAAAGCTTCTTGTCCGCCGGGGCCAGGCCTGCACCGGCGGCGCAGATCACTGCCCCGACATCCTGGAGTTGGGCCAGGATCTCACCGTTGGTCAGGTTTGCGCGCCACCCGGGAATCGACTCGAGCTTGTCCAGGGTGCCGCCCGTGTGGCCCAGGCCGCGGCCGGAGAGCTGCGGGACGGCGACGCCGAACACTGCCACGAGCGGGGCGAGCGGCAGGGTGATCTTGTCCCCTACCCCACCGGTGGAGTGCTTGTCCGTGGTGTACTTCAGGCCGCCGTCGGGGCGCCGCAGGCTGGAGAAGTCCATTCGCTCCCCGGACGCGATCATGGCGGCGGTCCAGCGGGCAATTTCCGCCCGGTCCATGCCATTGAGCAGGATGGCCATGTTCAAGGCCGCCATTTGCTCGTCGGCAATGGCGCCGCGCGTGTAGGCGTCGATGGTCCAGTCGATCTGTTCGGGGCTCAGCTTGCCTTTGTCCCGCTTGATGCGGATGATGTCCACGGCATCGAATGCCTCGGCGTTGCTGGTGGTTTGGGTCACCGGGTCTCCTCCAGATGTTGGGGGCCAAATGCGTCGGGCAGCACCTGGTCCATCGTCCTGATGCCTTGGGTGGTCATGACTTCCATGTCCGGGGCGCGGAATTCGTACAGCAGCTGCCGGCAGCGGCCGCACGGCATCAGGACCGTGCCGCCGGCGTCGACGCAGTAGAACGCGCGCAATTGGCCGCCGCCGGTCATGTGCAGGTTGCCTACGAGGGCGCATTCGGCGCAGAGGGTGAGGCCGTAGCTGGCGTTTTCGACGTTGCAGCCGCTGACGATCCGGCCGTCCGTGGTGAGCGCGGCCGCCCCCACCGCGAAGTTCGAATACGGCGCGTAGGCATTTGCCATGGCGGCTACGGCGGCAGCCTCAAGGGCGGCCCAATCGACGCCGGGATTTCCTTGGGTGCCGGGGGCTCCGGTTTCTGTCACTTGGTCACCCCTTGACGTACGGGATGCCGTCGGCGGCGGGCGGCCGGGACCGCCCCACGAGGCCGGCGACGGCGATGACGGTCAGGGCGTACGGCAGCATCGCCATGAACTGGCTGGGCACGGGCGAGCCAATGATGGTGATGATGCTCTGCAGGTTGTCGGCGAACCCGAAGAGCAGTGCGGCCAGGAAGGCCCCGATGGGATTCCAGCGCCCGAAGATCATGGCGGCAAGGGCGATGTAGCCGCGGCCGCCGGACATGTCCTTGCTGAACGCGTCCACGGACACCAGGGTGAAGAAGGAGCCGCCGATGCCGGCGATCGCCCCGCCCATCAGGACGTTGATGAACCGGGTGCGGTTGACATTGATGCCCACGGTGTCCGCCGCTTGGGGGTGTTCGCCGACAGCGCGCACCCGCAGGCCCCATTTGGTGTGGAACAGCCCGACGTAGACCACGATCACGGCCACGTACATGAGGTAGCCCACCAGGGACTGGCGGAACAGGATGGGTCCGATGATCGGGATGTCGGCAAGGAACGGGATATCCACTGCCTGGAGCCGGCCGGGCTTGTTGAGGTGTTCCGGGTCCGCCGTGAGCAGGGTGGAGAACAGGAAGCTGGTGAGGCCGCTGATCAGGACGTTGAGGACCACGCCGACGATGATCTGGTTGACGAGGTACTTGATGCTCACCACGGCCAGGACCAGGGACACGAGTGCACCGGCGACGGCCGCCGAAATGAGTCCCACGTAGACATTGCCTGTCACGGTGGCTACGACGGCGGCGGAGAACGCACCGAGCAGGAGCTGTCCTTCGATGGCGATGTTGACCACGCCGGCCCGTTCGCACAGCACTCCGGACAGCGAGCCGAACACCAGTGGTACGGCCAGTGTCACCGCTCCTGCCATCAGGCCGCCCAGGGAAATGGACGGTTCGGGGTCACGGCCGCCGGCGACGATCCAGATCATGAACCCGACCAGGAAGACGACGGCGAAGAGACCGCCCAGCCATCCGGGGGTGCGCCGCCGCTGCAGGGTCAGCAGGAGGGCGTACCCGGCCAGGCCGAGCAGCAAGAGGGCGCAAATCCAGCCGAAGACCATCGAGGGCACGGTGATCTTCTCCACCTGGGCAACGCCGAGGGCGGCGAGGCCCAGGACGACGACGGCAGCGATGGTGGTGGCGGGAATCCAGCGGTCCACTCCCCCGCCCTCGCGGCGCTGGCTGATCCAGCGGTAGCCGAGGTAACCGGCGGCAGCCAGCGCCACGACAAGGGTGATCCAGGCTGCGGTGGACGAGGCGTTTGGGTCGCGGGCTTCGGCGATCCGGAACCCGGCGGATTTTGTGTTGGCGAGGAATCCAAACAGCACGGTGCCCAGGATGGCGAGCAGGCCCAGGCCGACGCCGGCCTTCCAGCTCACCAGTTCCGTTGTCCCTGCCCGGCCTGCGGCACGGTTGGCTCCGGTGGTTTTCCCGGTTCCAGGTTGTTTGCTCGCGGGAGATTGTGTGGTGGCGCTCATGCTGCCGCTCCGCTCTTGACGCCGCCGGTATGCGAACCTGCGGTCCCACTTGTGGTGGTCTTCTTCTTACGGGGGTTGAGTCCGAATATCGCACGGACCAGCGGCGGTGCTGCGATGAACAGCACGATCAGGGACTGGATGACGAGCACAATATCGATGGGGGTTTGGGTCTGTGCCTGCATGGCCACGCCGCCGGCGCGGAAGGCGCCGAACAGCAGGCCCGCAAAGAAGGTTCCCCACGGCGTGGAGCGTCCCAGCAGTGCGACGGTGATGGCGTCAAAACCGATGGAGGCGGCGACACCGCCGGAGAGGTATTTTTCCGTGCCGGACACCTGCGCCACGCCGGCCAGGCCGGCCAGCGCACCCGCGATCGCCATCACCAGGATGGTGCTGCGGGCAACGTTGATTCCGGCGGTACGGGCAGCGCTCGGGTTGGCCCCGACGGCGCGGAACTCAAAACCGATCGTGGAGCGGTTCAGCAGCCACCAGACGAAGGCGGTGGCCGCTATGGCGACCAGGAAACCGGCGTGCAGGCGGAATTGGGGTCCGAGCAGTTCGGGGAACAACGCGGTGGAGTCAAGGAACGGGGAGATCGGGTTGGTGGAACCCTTGCGCTGGAAAGCGGGGGTGGTGAGCAGGAAGAGCAGCAGGAAGTTGGCGATGTAGTTGAGCATGATGGTCACGATCACCTCGTGGGCGCCGGTCCGTGCCTTCAGCAGGCCCACGACACCGCCCCAGACCGCGCCGCCAACCAGGCCGGCGAGGATGACGACCAGCAGGTGCAGGCCGATGGGCAGGTGCCAGGCGAAGCCGACGTAGGCGCCGAAAAGCGCGCCGAAGATGATCTGCCCCTGCGCCCCGATGTTGAACAGGCCGGCGCGGAACGCCAGCGCGACGCCGAGCCCGGCACAGACCAGCGGAGTTGCGACCGTGAGGGTCTCGGTGATCGGGTACAGCTGGGCGGCCAGGTCGGCGCCGGCCCAGTTGAAGATTGACCCCTGCACCAGTGCGGTATAGGGACGGATGACCTCGGTCAGGAGGTCTCCGGGCTGGGCGAAGAAGTAACCGGCCGTGACGGCGACCTTGGGGTTGGTCACCGCCATCAGGATGCCGCCGAGCACGATGGCCAGCAGCACGGAGAGGAAGGAGACCATGGCGTTGCCGGTGAAGATCTGGTGCAGGACGGATCCGTCCCCGTCCCGGTGGTCCCGGCCGCGCAGCTGGGTGGCCGCCGGAACGGCGGACGGTGGCATCTGGCCGCCGGCAGTGTCCAGCGCGACGTCGGAGGCGACGGCCTCCGAGGAGGTGCCGCCTGGCATCTGGGTCGGGGCCGGCCCGGGGGCGCTGTTATGGCTTGTGGCCTGCGGGTCCGGGGTTGTCTTCTCAGACATGGGTTTCTCCTTCGTGGCCGGCAGGCTCTGATACCGCCGGTGCGGCCGTTGCGCCGGAAGCTTGGGCGGAGGCGTTGGCTTCGGCTTCCGCGGCCGGGACACCGGCCATCATCAGGCCCAGGACGTCGCGGGACGTGCCGGCGGGTACGATTCCCACCAGCCGGCCGCGATAGAGCACCGCGATCCGGTCTGCCAGCTGCAGTACTTCGTCAAGTTCCGTGGACACGATCATGACGGGCGTTCCGTGGTCGCGTTCGGCGATGACGCGCTTGTGGACGAATTCGATCGAGCCGACGTCAAGCCCACGCGTGGGCTGCGAAGCGATAAACAGGCGCAGCGGGCGGGAGAGCTCACGGGCCAGGACGACCTTCTGCTGGTTGCCACCGGAGAGGGTGCCCACGGCGGCGGACACGGAAGGGGTGCGGACATCGAATTCCTCGACCTTCCTGGCGGCGTTCTCCGCGATGACGCCCGGCTTCATCCCCACGCCGCGTGCGAAGGGAGCCTTGTCGTAGAGGTCCAGGATCATGTTCTCGGAGATGGTGAACGTGCCCACCAGGCCGTCAAGGGTGCGGTCCTCGGGGACGAAGCCCACGCCCGCACGGAGCACATGCTTGACGCTCTTGCCCAACAATTCCTCGCCGTCGAGCGTGATGGACCCGGCCACGTGCGGCTGCACGCCGAGGATCGCCTCGGTCAGCTCCGTCTGGCCGTTGCCCTGCACTCCCGCAATGGCAAGGACTTCGCCCTTGGCGATGTCGAATGACAGGTCATCGACCACGTGCTGGCCATTGTGGTCCGTGACGGTCAGGTTCCGGACCTTGAAGGTCACCTCACCGGTCTTCGCCGGTGCCTTGTCAAGCGTCAGGCTCACGGCGCGGCCCACCATGGCGGACGCCAGTTCGGTGGGGGAAGCTGTGGGATCCGCCTGCCCCACGACCTTGCCGCGGCGGATGACCGTGATGGTGTCCGAGATGGCTTTGACCTCACGCAGTTTGTGGGAGATGAAGACGATCGACTTACCGTCGCGCTTCAGCTGCCGGATGATGTCCAGGAGTTCGTCGGTCTCCTGCGGCGTCAATACGGCGGTGGGTTCATCGAGGATGAGCACCTCGGCATCGCGAACCAGTGCCTTGATAATCTCTACCCGCTGCTGGACGCCAACGGGCAGGTCCTCCACCATGGCGTCGGGGTCGACGTCGAATCCATACTGGTCCGAGATGCGGCGGATCTTCTCGCGCGTAGCCTCCAGGTTGAGCAGGCCGGCGGCCTTGGTGGTCTCATTACCCAGCGCCACATTCTCGGCCACGCTGAAGACCGGGATGAGCATGAAGTGCTGGTGGACCATTCCGATGCCGGCCGCCATGGCCTCGCCGGGGTCTTTGAAGACGACGGGCTTGCCATCGACCAGGATTTCACCTTCGGTCGGATCGTACAGGCCGTAGAGCACGTTCATCAGGGTGGATTTCCCTGCGCCGTTCTCTCCCAGGAGGCAGTGCACCTGCCCCGGTTCGACGACCAAATCGATGTGGTCATTGGCTACCAGGGACCCGAATCGCTTCGTGATCCCCTTCAGTTCGAGTTTCAAAACCCCAACCAATCTGTGTGTGTATGGATCTGCTCCGGCGCGCTGTCGGCGGCGAGGCAGCGGGTAGTCCCAGCCTAGTGTTTTGGGTGGTTCCTGGGCAGGGCGGGCAGGCGGGAAAAGTGCGGCCTGCATAGCGCTGGTAAGCGTGTGTTGCCAGCAAAACAGAACGCGCTGCCCTCCGGCCGGGGTAACGGCGGAAGGGCAGCGCGCCCCGCTGTTCAGTGCTTACTTGGTGGGGCTGGACTTCGACTCGACCTTGACGGTGCCGGAGATGATGTCCTTCTTGAGCTGGTCCAGTTCGCTCTTCAGGTCCGCCGGCACGGCGGAATCGAGGTCGTGGAACGGAGCCAGGGCAACACCTCCGTTTGCAAGGGTTCCGATGTACGGCGAGGCGTCGAATTTGCCGTCCTTGTCGTCCTTGATGACCGTCTCCACAGCGGTGGCCATGGTCTTCTGGACAGAAGAAAGGATCACGGACTTGTAGTCGGGGGCCGTCAGGTAGCCATCGGAGTCAACCCAGATGAGCTTGGCATCCTTGCCCTTGGACTTGGCGTCGAGGATCGCGCTGCCGGCGCCGCTGCCTACGGGTCCGGCCACGGGAAGGACGATGTCTGCGCCCTGGTCAAGGAAGCCCTGGGTGAGGACCTTGCCCTTGTCCACCTGCTTGAAGTCGCCGACGAAGGTGCCGTCCTGCTTGTCCTTGTCCCAGCCGATGAGCTGGACGCTCTTGCCCTTCTTCTCGTTGTAGTACTTCACGCCGTCGGCAAAACCGTCCATGAAGATGGTGACCGTGGGGATGTTGATGCCGCCGAAGGTTGCGACCTTGCCGGTCTTGGACGTGCCTGCTGCCAGGTAGCCGGCCAGGAACGCGGCCTGGGCCGTGTCATAGACGATCGGCTTGACGTTCTTGGGGAACGTGGGGTCGTTGTAGTCGATGATCGCGAAGTGGCTGTTCGGGTTGGCCGTGGCGATCGACTTTGTGGCATCGCCGAGCAGGAATCCAACGGTCACGGTGAGCTTGCAGCCCTGCTGGACCATGGAACGGAGGTTGGGGTCGTAGTCGGTGTCAGCTTTGGACTGGACGTGCTTTTCCTGGATGCCGAGGTCCTTGACCGCGGCCTGCAATCCCTCGTAGCCGGACTGGTTGAACGACTTGTCGTCGAATCCACCGGAGTCGGACACCATGCAGGCAGTGTAGTCCGAGGCGGTGGCTGAACCCGAAGGGCCGGACGCGGACGGGGCGGCCCCGCAGCCGGTCAGCAGCAAGGCGGACGCACCGAGAGTGGCCACACCGGCCATTGAACCGCGCTTGAAGCCGGCACGCAGTGATTTCTTCAATTTTCCTCCAGGGATGATGCGAGTGGCACTACGGGCTGGAATTCAATGAGTGTCCGTTTCGGCGCTGAAATTCTGTTTTCACTGAAGGCACGCAGCACTGCGCCGGAGCGCACTGATGCCACTTACTTTAGTGGCCTGCGCCACGTCCCCATAGCACGCCGGAAGCTGACCCCGGAGATTGTTTACAAGTTGTTACCAAGCAGTAGGGGCGCCCCCAAAGGAGGCGCCCCTGCTGCTGATGGTTCTTTAGTTGTGACCGCCGGCTAGAGCCGGACGAGCATCTTTCCGGTGTTCGCACCGTCCAGGAGATCCATGAATGCCTGCGGCGCGTTCTCCAGTCCGTCCACGATCGTCTCGTCGTAGCGCACGGTGCCGTCAGCCAGCCAGCCGGACATCTTCTCTGCGAACTCCGCCGCGTGCTGCCGCTGACCGCCTACCAGGAAGCCGCGGAGCGTCAGTTGCTTGCCGATGGCCTGCATCAGGTTGTGGGGCGCCGGGGTCGGTTCGGTGGAGTTGTACTGCGCAATGGCACCGCACATTGCCACCCGGCCGCCGACGTTGAGGACTGCCAGGGCGGCCTCGAGGTGTTCGCCGCCGACGTTGTCGAAGTAGACGTCGATGCCGGCGGGACCCGCGGCGTTCTGCAGCTGGTCCAGCACAGGACCATCGTGGTAGTCGAAGGCTGCGTCGAAACCGAGCTCCAGGAGCCGGGCCACCTTGGCCGGCGAACCGGCGGAGCCGATCACGCGGGAGGCGCCCATGGCCTTGGCGATCTGGCCCACCAGGGAGCCCACCGCGCCGGCGGCACCGGAGACGAACACAGCGTCCCCCGGCTTGAATTCGGCGACCTTCAAGAGGCCGGAGTAGGCGGTCAGCCCGGTCATGCCCAGGGCACCAAGGAAGGCGGAAGCCGGGGCCAGGTCAGTTCGGGCCGGGGTGGCTGCAGCGCCGTCAACCACGGCGTACTCCCGCCAGCCGAGGGAATGCACGACGACGTCGCCCTCCTTGTGTGCCGACGAACGGGACGCGACCACCTCGCCTACCGCGCCGCCGTCGAGCGCCTTGCCCACGGCAAACGGCGCGGAGTAGGACTTCACGTCATTCATCCGGCCCCGCATGTAGGGGTCGACCGACATGAAGAGGTTCCGGACCAGGATCTGGCCGTCCTCGAGGGCGGGCAGCGGGGACTCGGCGAGCTCGAAGTTATCGCTGGCAGGACGGCCCACAGGGCGCGAAGCCAGGCGGATTTCACGGGTGCTGGTGGCAAGTGCGGTGTTCATGCTGCGTACTCCAAAATCTTGATGTCGACGTTGATGTTGCCCCGGGTGGCGTTCGAGTAGGGGCACACTTCATGCGCCTTGGCCACCAGTTCCTCGGCGGTGGACAGGTCCAGCGCCGGGAGGGCGATTTCCAGTTCGGCGGCAAGCCCGAAACCCGTTCCGCCGTCCAGTTGTCCCAGGTGGACTTTCGCCGCAACGGCCGAATCGGTGAGGTCGGCGCCTGCCTTGCGGCCCACCAGTCGCAGTGCGGAGTGGAAGCAGGCCGCGTACCCGGCGGCGAAAAGCTGTTCAGGGTTGGTGCCGCGGCCGCTGCCGCCCAGCTCCACGGGGCTGGCCAGGTCCACGGCCAGTTTGCCGTCGTTGCTGCGTGCGGTGCCGTCACGGCCTTCGCCGAAGGCAAGCGCCTCGGCGGTGTAGAGAGTCTTCACGAAAAATGTCCGTCCTGTAGGTGGGATGGTGCAGTGTGGCGCCGCTTAGAGCGACTGGTGCAGTGCGGCCGTGAGCTTGCCCAGGGTGGCGCGCAGTTGTTCGAGCTCTCCGTGCGAGAGCCCCGCGGCGTCAGCCAGCCGCTGCGGGATGGCCCGGGCCGGAACGCTAAGGTGCCGGCCTGCAGTCGTGAGGTGAATGGCAACGCGCCGTTCGTCCTCGCCGGACCGCCGGCGTTCCACGAGACCCAGTGCTTCCAGCCGCTTGAGAAGGGGCGACAGGGTCCCCGAGTCCAGCCCGAGCTTCCCCGCCAAGTTCCTTGACCCCGCGGGGCTCGTCCTCCCACAGCACCAGCATCACCAAGTACTGCGGGTAAGTGAGGCCCAGCTCGTCCAGCACGGGCCGGTACACGGCGGTGGCGGCCCGGGAAGCCGAATACAAGGCAAAACACACTTGGCGGTCCAGGCGGGGAGCTTCGGTCATGACAAAACAATAGCCCACAATTAAATTGTGCACAACTTAACTGGAGCAAAAAGAGCAACCCGTTGACCGTCGTCGTGATCCACCGGCGTTACCGGGCCCGGCGCAAATAAGCCGCTGGAGCAAGGACTCCGGGCACGGGCGGCGCGGCTGGCGGCTACAGCGCGGGCGGCTGTTCGATGTCCCTGATGGTCCTCAACGCTGCCGCCGTGAGCACGCGGATCCCCAGGCCCAGCGACCGCTCGTCCAGGATGTAATCGCCGCGGTGGAGGTCGTAGTCCTCCCCGCCTGGCGTCTTGGTACCCAGCCGCATCATGGCACCGGGAAGCTCCGCGAGGAACCAGGCAAAGTCCTCGCCACCCATGGATTGCGGGGTCAGCACCACAGCGCTTTCGCCGATCTCTGCGCGCGCCGCCGCCTCGATAATCGCCGTTTCGTGTTCAGAGTTCACCACGGGCGGCACCCCCCTGGTGTGTTCCAGGTGGACGTCCACCCCATACGGCGCGGCCACTTGGTGGACCACCTCGTCGAGGAGTTCCCCGGCGGCGTGCCAGGCGTCACGGTCCAGGCAGCGCATGGTTCCGGCCATGTAGCCCGAGCCGGGAATGGCGTTGGGCGCCGACCCGGCGGTGATCTGGCCCCACACCACGGACACCCCGCTGCGGACATCCACCCGGCGGGACAGGACGGCCGGAACGTTGACGGCTATCTGGGCAAGCGCGAAGACGAGGTCCTCGGTGAGATGCGGTCGGGACGTGTGGCCGCCGCGGCCGGACAGTTCAATCCGGATGGTGTCCGAGGCCGACGTGATGGCGCCAATCCGGGTCCCGACCTTGCCCACCTCGATGCGGGGGTCACAGTGCAGCGCGAGGATCCTGGGAACTCCCTCCAGCACGCCCTGCTCAATGCACGCATGCGCCCCGCCGGGCATGGTCTCCTCGGCGGGCTGGAAGATGATCCGCACCGTCGCGCCCAGGGGCGATTCCTGGTGCATGCGCTGCAACACCAGGGCAATGCCCAGCATGGTGGTGGTGTGCACGTCGTGGCCGCAGGCGTGGGTGACGCCATGGTTCTTGGACGCGAATGCCAGGCCGGTTTCCTCGATGATGGGGAGGGCGTCGATATCGCCGCGCAGCGCGGTGGCGATGGGGCCTTCGCCCACGTCCACGGTCAGGCCGGTGCCTTCGAGCCGGCGGGGGCTCAGCCCGGCGGCCTCGAGCCGCTCCGCAAGCTTGTCGGTGGTGCGGAACTCTTTGAAGGAAAGCTCCGGGTGCGCATGGAGGTCCCGCCGGAATTCGATCAGTTCCGGCAGGAGCGGTTCAAGCCACGGCGCCACCAAGGCGGTGGGCTCGGCTTCAGTAGTGTAATTGCGCACTGTTTTACTCTAGCGATCACGGCCCCGATAAGGGCTATTCACTGACGCCCCGTTACAACGTGAACCTGCCGGCGCCGTGACGCGCCGGCAGGTTGGGCGATCAGAGGACGTCCGTGTCCCCGCTGGCCTTGAGTGCGTCGACCGCTGCCTTGACCCGCTGGGAGTTGGCCATGGTGGTGACCAGCAGGGCGTCCGGCGTGTCCACGATGACCACATCCTGGATGCCGATCAGGGCGATGACGCGCTTGGTGTCCGTGACCACCACACCGCTTGAGTTCTCCGTGAAAACCCGCGCGCCTTCGCCCAGGACGGTGACATCGTCCACTTCCTTGGCGCTGTTGAGCCGCCCGACGGAGGCGAAGTCGCCAACGTCGTCCCAGCGGAAGGTGCCGGGCACGACGGCGACGTCCCCGGCTTCGGCGGCGGGCTCGGCCACTGCGTAGTCAATGGCGATTTTGGGCAGGGTGGGCCAGATCCGGGCGGTGACTTCGTCGCGTTCGGGGGTATCCCAGGCCTGCGCGATTTCCTGCAGGCCCTTGAACAGCTCGGGCTGGTTGGCCTCGAGGTGCTTGAGCATCAGTGCCACGGGGGCTACGAACATGCCGGCGTTCCACACGTAGTCACCGCTGTCGACGTACTGCTGGGCTACTACTTCGTCGGGCTTTTCGACGAATTCCACCACATCGTGGGCGCTCGGGGCTCCGTCGATGTTCAATGCCTTGCCGGAGCGGATGTAACCGAACCCGGTGGACGGGTGCGTGGGCTTGATGCCGATGGTCACGATCTTGCCGGCCGCGGCGGTATGGATTGCCTCCCGGACGGCGTCCTGGAAGAGGTGGTCCGGGCTGATCACCTGGTCCGCGGCGAAGGACCCCATGATGGTGTCCGGGTCCCGCTCGTGCAGGATGGCCGCGGCAAGGCCGATCGCCGCCGCGGAGTCCTTGGGCTCCGATTCCAGGACAAGGTCCGCGTCCTGGACCTCGGGAAGCTGGCGGCACACGGCGTCGCGGTGCGCTTTTCCGGTGACCACCAGCACCCGGCTGCCCGCGAGCGGGTGGAGCCGGTCGTAGGTGGCGCGCAGCAAGGTGCTGCCCGATCCTGTGAGATCGTGAAGGAACTTGGGAGCTGCTGCTCGTGACAGGGGCCAGAGGCGGGTCCCCACTCCGCCTGCCGGAATCACCGCAATGAAGCGGTCAAGGGGTGAGGCCGGGCTTGTCACTTTGTCTGTACTCATCACCGCTACTTTAGCTGACGGCCCGAGACCGGCGACGGCGGCCCGCCACGGGCCGCCGTCCGGCGCGCTCCGTCATCCCAGTGCCCAAAACACCGCTTCCGTGTGGTGTTCGTCTCATTCTCGCCGAAAAACCGCTCCAGTGCTGGCCTCCAAGAAACTCCTAAATTGAATAAGCTGTAAGCGAAGCCTAGATTTAGGCCTGAGCTACGAGTGCTCTCGCAGCAGGCGTTCCCCCGCATGGATCTCATGCCAGCGCCGCTGTGTTGCAGGGAGGTTTATCAGTGCCGACAAAACCAGCTGGCACCTTGTACCGCGGCCGTGAAGGCATGTGGTCCTGGGTAGGACACCGCATTACCGGTGTAGTGATCTTTTTCTTCTTGTTGGTCCACGTCCTGGACACCTCCTTGGTGCGTGTGTCGCCGGAGGCCTACACCGCGGTGATCGGCGCCTACAAGAACCCGCTGATGGCGCTGGGCGAGACCGGCCTTGTCGCCGCGATCGTGTTCCACGCCTTCAACGGCTTGCGGATCATTGCGGTCGACTTCTGGAAGAAGGGCGCCAAGTACCAGCGGCAGATGCTGTGGGCAGTCCTGGCTCTCTGGATCGTGACCATGCTTGCGTTCTCCATCCGCCACCTGTCCCTCGCCCTCGGAGGTCACTAAGCCATGACTGCAACCATCGAGAGCCCCCGCAGCGGCCGGGTAGCTCCCCAGTACCGCCGCAGCGGCGGTTCGCGCGGCAACTTCGAGATGATCGCCTGGCTGTTCATGCGCCTCTCCGGCGTGGTGCTGGTGGTCCTCATCTTCGGGCACCTGTTCGTGAACCTCATGGTCGGCGAGGGCATCCACGCCATCGACTTCGGCTTCGTCGCCGGCAAGTGGGCGGACCCGTTCTGGCAGTTCTGGGATCTGGCCATGCTGTGGCTGGCAATGCTGCACGGCACCAATGGCGTGCGGACCATCATTAACGACTACGCCGAAAAGACGGGGACGCGGCGCTGGTTGAAGACCGTCCTCTATGCGGCCGCCGTGGTCATCATCCTCCTGGGCACCCTGGTGATCTTCACCTTCAACCCCTGCCCCGTGGTGGACGGCGTGGCCCTTCCGGGCGGATTCTGCCCTGCCTAGTTCAGGCACAACCCCGGGCCCGCGGGCTTACCCGCGGGCCTTGTTTTGCGGAGCAGGCGAAGCCGCCCCGTTGTTTGATAGCGAATTTTGAGAGAAAGAGCGTCTGGTATGCAGGTCCATAAGTACGACGTCGTCATCGTCGGTGCCGGTGGCGCTGGCATGCGCGCCGCGATCGAGTCCGGTCAGCGCGCGCGCACAGCAGTACTGACCAAGCTCTACCCCACCCGCTCGCACACGGGTGCGGCACAGGGTGGCATGTGTGCAGCCCTTGCCAATGTCGAGGAAGACAACTGGGAATGGCACACGTTCGACACCGTCAAGGGCGGCGACTACCTGGTTGACCAGGACGCTGCAGAGGTCATGGCGAAGGAAGCCATCGACGCCGTGCTGGACCTCGAGAAGATGGGCCTGCCGTTCAACCGCACGCCCGAGGGACGCATCGACCAGCGCCGCTTCGGCGGCCACACCCGTGACCACGGCAAGGCTCCCGTGCGCCGTGCCTGCTACGCCGCAGACCGCACCGGCCACATGATCCTGCAGACCCTGTACCAAAACTGCGTCAAGCACAACGTTGAGTTCTACAACGAGTACTACGTCCTGGACCTGCTGACGGTCGAAGAGGATGCTGTCCGCGAGGACGGCACGCCCTACAAGCAGAAGCGCGTGGCCGGCGTCGTGTCCTACGACCTCGCCTCCGGTGAACTGCACGTCTTCCAGGCCAAGTCCGTGGTGTTCGCCTCCGGCGGCGCCGGCAAGGTCTTCAAGACCACCTCGAACGCACACACCCTTACGGGCGACGGCATGGGCATCGCCTTCCGCCGCGGCATCCCGCTGGAGGACATGGAATTCTTCCAGTTCCACCCCACCGGCCTCGCCGGCCTGGGCATCCTGCTCTCCGAAGCAGCCCGTGGTGAAGGTGCCATCCTGCGCAACTCCGAGGGTGAGCGCTTCATGGAGCGCTACGCTCCCACCATCAAGGACCTGGCGCCCCGCGACATCGTGGCCCGCTCCATGGCCAACGAGGTCCGTGAAGGCCGCGGTTGCGGTCCGAACAAGGACTACGTCCTCCTGGACCTGACCCACCTGGAACCGGCGCACATCGACGCGAAGCTCCCGGACATCACCGAGTTCGCCCGTACCTACCTGGGCGTGGAACCGTACACCGAGCCCGTACCGGTGTTCCCCACGGCGCACTACGCCATGGGCGGCATCCCGACGAACATTCAAACCGAGGTGCTGCAGGACAACGACACCGTAGTGCCGGGCCTCTACGCCGCCGGTGAAGTGGCATGCGTGTCCGTCCACGGCTCCAACCGTCTGGGCACCAACTCCCTGCTGGACATCAACGTGTTCGGCAAGCGGGCCGGCGTGGCCGCCGCCGAGTACGCGAAGACGGCCGATTTCGTGGAGCTGCCGGAGAACCCGCTGGCCTACACCACCGAGCTTCTGGACATTGCCCGCAACGGTACCGGTGACGAAAAGGTTGCCCAGATCCGCAAGGAACTGCAGGACACCATGGACGCCAACATGCAGGTGTTCCGTACCGCCGATACCCTGAACCAGGTGCTGCGCGACATCGCCTCCTTCGAGGAGCGGTACAAGCGCATCAACGTCCAGGACAAGGGCAAGCGCTTCAACCTGGACCTGCTGGAAGCCGTTGAGCTCGGCTTCCTGCTGGAACTGGCCAAGGTGATGACCGTGGCCGCCCTGCACCGTGAGGAATCCCGCGGCGGCCACTTCCGCGAGGACTTCCCCGAGCGTGACGACGAGAAATTCATGAAGCACTCCATGGCGTACAAGGATGACCATGCGCCGGCCGACGGATCGGCGGAATCAATCGCCGGCATCCGCCTCGCCACCAAGCCGGTTGTCTTTACCCGCTACGAGCCGATGGTGAGGAAGTACTAAGATGACCGCTGAAATCGCTGAGCCAGCCTCAAAGGTTGAACTGCCTGCCGGCGTTGGCGGGGGCGGGGAAATCCCCACGTTCGATGTCCACCTGCGGGTCCGCCGGTACAACCCGGAGGTTTCCGAGGAAGCCACCTGGGACGACTTCCACCTCACCATGTACGGCACGGACCGTGTACTGGACGCCCTGCACAAGGTGAAGTGGGAGACGGACGGAACCCTCTCCTTCCGCCGCTCCTGCGCCCACGGCGTGTGCGGTTCCGACGCCATGCGCATTAACGGCCGCAACCGCCTCGCGTGCAAGACCCTCCTGAAGGACCTGGACACCTCCAAGCCCATCACGGTGGAGCCCATCAAGGGCCTGCCGGTGGAGAAGGACCTGATCGTGGACATGGAGCCGTTCTTCCAGTCCTACCGCGAAGTCATGCCGTTCCTGATCAACAAGGGCCACGAGCCCACCCGGGAGCGCCTGCAGTCCGCCGAGGACCGGGAGCGCTTCGACGACACCACCAAGTGCATCCTTTGTGCGGCGTGCACGTCCTCCTGCCCGGTGTTCTGGACGGACGGGCAGTACTTCGGCCCCGCCGCGATCGTCAACGCCCACCGTTTCATCTTCGATTCCCGTGATGACGCCGGCGACATGCGCCTGGAGATCCTGAACGACAAGGAAGGCGTGTGGCGGTGCCGCACCACCTTCAACTGCTCAGAGGCGTGCCCCCGCGGCATCCAGGTGACCCAGGCCATCGCAGAGGTCAAGCAGGCCATCCTCGCCCGCAAGATCTAGCAGGTCCAACAACAGCAAGAACGGCCGACGGCGTCACTCACCAGATCTGGTGGGGGCGCCGTCGTTGTTTCTCCCCACCCGCCCCCTGACCGTGCACGCTCGGCCCGGGAACCCTGCGGGCATGGGCCCACAGCCATTCCTACCAAGCGAAAGGGAACAGCATGTCCCGCTCCGAAAAAGTATCCTTCGCAGGCTCAACCGGTGAGACGCTGTCCGGAATCATCGACGTCCCGGAAGGCGCGGTCAAGGGCTGGGGAGTGTTTTCGCACGGGTTCACGCTCGGCAAGGACAGCCCATCCGCGTCCCGGATGTGCAAGGCCCTGGCGGACAGCGGCATTGGCATGCTGCGGTTCGACAACCTAGGCCTGGGCGGCTCGGCAGGCGAATGGTCTGCCGGCTCGTTCAGCCACAAAGTGGCCGACACGGTGAAAGCCGCGGATTTCATGCGTGCGGAGGGGAAGGAAATCTCCCTGTTGGTGGGCCATTCCTTTGGTGGTGCCGCCGTGCTGGCGGCCGCACGGGAGATCCCCGAGCTCGACGCCGTGGCGACGGTGGGCGCGCCCTTCTCCCCCAAGCATGTGGCACACGTTTTTGACGCCGCCCTGGACAAGATCCTCAGCGACGGGAGTGCCGAGGTGGACCTGGGCGGGAAGCGGGTGGAGATCCGCCGGCACTTCGTGGAGGACCTGGAGAACGCCGACCTGACCGACTGCATCCGGCAGCTGCACAAACCGCTGATGGTGCTGCACTCCCCCACCGACAACACGGTGGGGATCGAGAACGCCAGCACGATCTTCCAGACCGCCCGGCACCCGCGCAATTTCGTCTCCCTCGAGGGAAGCGACCACCTGCTGACCGGAAAGGGCCAGGCCGCCCGCGCCGCCCGGATCATCGCGGCGTGGGCCGACCAGTACCTCGACGCCTGAAACACACCCCGTTCCAGGGAGCGCGCCCGGGCACCCGGGCTATTTGCCGATGGCAGCCTTACTCTCGCTGATCCACTCGTCTGCCGCCTTGTCCGGCGCCAGCCTCTTGAACAGGACATCGGTGTTGATCCGGGCCGTGATTTCGGAGACGGCCGTTGAGCCTGTGGGTCCGATGTACGTGGGGGCGAAGTCCATCTTGCCGATTTGGCTGATGTAGTCGGCCTCCACCTTTCCCTGCGGCGTGAGCATGCCCTTGATGGAGTTGCGCATGTCGGCGTTGCTGGGAACGCCCCTGTCGCTCTGGATGATCCTGGCCGCCGACTGGTCGTTGACCAGGAAGCTGACGAGCTTTGCCGCAGCGTCCGCGTGCTTGCTGCGGGCCGAGATGGTGTAGAACTGCGAGGACTGGAGCCAGATTCCGGGCGTGGGTTTTTCACCCGGGAGCTTGAGCAGCTTGAGGTCGGCGCCGGATGCCTTGCTGAGGGCCGACAACGAGTTGCTCCAGGTCAGCATCATGGCCGCTTTGCCCATGCCCATAAGGGTTTGCTCGGTGCTGACGTTGAGCTTCTCGACGGTCTCGGAGGCGCTTGGCGCCGCCCCGGTTTCGCTCAACTTCAGTGAGTAGTCGAAGTAGTCCTGGACCGTTTCCTTGCCGAGCCCCAACTGGCCGTCCTGGGTGTACAGCGATTCACCCCGCTGGCGGGCGAAGGCGTCCAGGGAGTCGTGGGTGAGTACCGTAGCGGTTCCGTAGGTCCCCTTGGGACTATGGGCCGTGACATCCGCCGCGATCTTCGCGAAGTCGTCCCAGCTCCAGGAAGTATCGTCCGGCAGCGGAACTCCCGCCGCCGAGAACACCGCCGGATTGGCGACGATCGCCAGGGCATTGGCGCCGGTGGAAACCCCGTATTGCTTGCCCTTGACCTGGCCGTTTTCCAGTGCGCCCTGGTCCATCTTGGACAGATCCAGCGGGCCCTTGACTGTAGCCAAATCCAGCAGGGCACCCCGGTTGGCGTACTCCGCCGGATAGGCGCCACCCATGGTGATGACGTCGGGAGCATCATTGGCGGCCACCTGGGTGGCAAGCTTGTCGAAGTATCCGCCGATGTCGCCGTACTCCGGCTTGACTTTGATGTTCGGGTTGGCCTTCTCGAATTCGGCGATGGCCTTGTTGGTCAGGTCGGCGCGGCCTGCGTTGCCCCACCAGGAGAACCGGATTTCAACAGGACCGTCCTCAGGCTTGGTGGATGGGGTGCTGGAGCATGCGGCGGTGAGGCCAAGGAGTGCCACGGCCGTCAGGATGGCAGTTGATTTACGAAGGGTTCGGACAACTTTTCGCGTCATTGGGCAAGCTTCTTCCGAGATGGGAAAGCGATTTCGTGAAACGTATCAAAAGCCTGCTTCCGACGTCAAGGACCGATTGTCGGGCACAAGTGCAACGTGAGCTTTCCCTGCAACTCCGATAGTTGTGTGCCCCGCGGGTTGCGGGCGGACCGTTGACAGTGGCCCCTTCACGCCCCGAGGATAGGAAGTGGGAAAACGCTTTCTGCTCCCCCATCCCGCACCCTAAGCTCCCCGGCCGGTCGGCTTTCCGTAACCGTGTCCTCACCCCCACTCCCCAGGAGGCCGTTCAGCGTGCACAGCCAAGGCGCCACCGACCGTCCGGTTAGGCCCAATGCCGCGCCGGGCAGCACCGTGCCCATCGACAGGAAGGCGCTGGTCAGCAGGCACAACGTCAGCCAGCGAACTCTGGACCCGCGAAGCCCGGTGTCGGTGGGGAACGGCGAGTTTGCCTTCACGATGGACCTGACCGGCGTGCAGACCTTCCCGGCCGAATATCCGGTGGGTGCCCGCGACGACGCCCTCGCGCCCGGGACACTCCTCGGTACGCTGTCCCAGTGGGGCTGGCATTCCCGTCCCGCCGAAGAGCCCTACGGACTGGCCGGCTCCACCGTTTCCTACGATTCGCCTCGCGGGCCTGTGCCCTACGTGGACATGGTGGGTGACATCGTCAACGACCGCGAGACCGGCACCTCGGCCGCCGAAACGTGGCTGCGGGCCAACCCGCACCGGCTGGACCTGGCTCGCATCGGCTTCATGCTGGCACCAGGCCCAACCGAACAGGCCATCAGCCGAACAGACCTGGCAGGCACCGGGCAGACCCTCGACCTGTGGACAGGCACCGTCCACAGCGGCTTCACCCTTGGTGGCCGGCCGGTCAACGTCCTTACCGCCTGCCATCCGCGTCGCGATGAACTGGGCCTCCACGTGGAATCACCCGTCCTCCACGAAGGGCTGGTGCTCTGCGTTGATTTCCCATACGGATCCGAGGCCTGGCACAACGCCGCCGATTGGAACCGGCCGGAGGCCCATACCACCACCCTCGGGGAGCCTGTCGCGTCTGAGGTCCATCCTGGCTCGACAACGTGGACCGTTCACCGTGAACTGGACGACGCCCGGTACCGGATGCTGGTCAGCGGCGCCGGACTCGTCGTGGAACAAACGGGCAGGCACCGGATCCGGATCAGCACCTTGCCCGGCGGCCCCGGAGTGCTGGACGTCGCGTTGGCCTTTGTGTCCGCCGGCGATGGCGACTGCATCCCGCGAACCGTGGACGACGCCTTTCCGCCGGTGCAACTGCCGCGCGGAGACGCAAAAGCCGGTGCCGCCGTCGGGCCCTTCCCTGGCAGCAACAGCCCCGGCAACAGCATTGCCGCTGCCTCCGCGGACCATTGGGAGGGATTTTGGAGCACGGGGGCCGCCGTGGAACTGGATGCCACCGCGGACGCCCGTGCCAAGGAGCTTGAGCGCCGCATTGTCCTCTCCCAGTACCTGACAGCGGTCAACTGCGCCGGCTCCCTCCCGCCCCAGGAAACCGGGCTCGTCTGCAATTCGTGGCGCGGACGGTTCCATCTTGAGATGCACTGGTGGCACGCTGCACATTTCGCCCTCTGGGGCCGTGCAGACCTCCTGCTGCCGTCCCTGCGGTGGTACACCACGGTCCTCGAGACGTCGCGGCAGACGGCGAGGGCCCAAGGGTTCGACGGCGTCCGCTGGCCCAAGCAGGTGGGCCCGGACGGGCGGGAGAGCCCCAGCCCGATCGGCACCTTCCTTCTCTGGCAGCAGCCGCACCCCATCTATCTCGCAGAACTCGTCTATCGCGCCAATCCGTGCAAGGAGGTCCTGGCGGAGTTCGCGGAGATCGTGTTCGAGTCGGCCTCGTTCATGGCCAGTTTTGCGCACCCCACAGCGCGCGGATTCGAATTGGGGCCGCCCCTTGTTCCGGCCCAGGAGAGCTACGGCGCGCTCAGGGCCTCCGTCACGAATCCCACCTTTGAGCTGGCGTACTGGCAGTGGGGCCTCCGGACCGCCGCTTTATGGCGGGAACGGCTGGGCCTGGAACCTGTGGCGGCGTGGCAGGACGTTGCAGGAGGACTCGTTCCGCCGCGCATCATGGACGGCGTCTACGCAGCGATAGACGTGGAGCCTTTCACCATCAGGACTGACCACCCGTCGATGCTGTGCGCATTGGGGGTCCTGCCGCGGACGGACCTCATTGACGAAAACATCATGCGGGCCACACTGGCCGATGTCCTGGCTGGCTGGGATTGGGAAAGTACCTGGGGTTGGGATTACCCGGTCATGGCCATGGCCGCTGCCCGCCTGGGTGATCCGGAGGCCGCTGTGGACGTCCTTTTGCAGGATGCGGGCAAGAATACGGTCCTGCCCAACGGGCACAACCGCCAAACCGATTCCCTGCCGCTGTACCTGCCTGGCAACGGCGGCCTCCTGGCCGCCACAGCATTGATGGCCGCCGGATGGGACGCCGGCCCTGACCGTCGCTCCCCCGGTTTCCCGCCGGGCTGGACAGTGCGGTGGGAAGGGCTGCTGCCCTTCCCCTAGGACCCCTTCGCCGGGGTCAGGTCTGGGGTGTCGCCCGGCGGGCACCAAGGATCGTTTTGCGGGGCTTGCCGCCGGACGCGAGGTCCGCCTCGCGCACCGCTGACCACCCTGCGGACACGAGATAAACCTGGCTGACCAGGTTGAACCAGATAAGCAGGCCGATGATGATGGCAAACGGTGCCAGGATGGGGTTCCGGCTGGCACCGCCCAACAGTTCCGTGCTGAAGATCTGCAGCACTGTGGTGCCCACGGCGGCAAGGATCGTTCCCTCAAGCAGGGCCTGGCGGGAAAGCTTCAACCCGGCAGCCAACCGGAACATGATCAGCGCGGTGACCCAGTTCAGGACCAGTGGCACCACAATCTTGACGGACGTGGTCAGCGGGCCGGCCAGGGCGTCGCTGAGATGCAGGAAATCGGCAACCCAACCGGCGGCGGTGCCGAACACCAGCGATGCGCCCGCACTGATGACGAGCGCCACGCCCAGCAGAAGCAGGGTCCCGGCGTCGCGCAGCTTGAGCAGGATGGGATTGACCACCAGCGGAGGCAACTCAACTACCCCGCGGAGGCCGTCCCGGAGGCCGTTGATCCAGCCGAGCGAAGTAACCACGGTGACCACGGCGCTGATTACGGCCGTCCAGCCCAGTCCGCTGGGATCCAGTAAGTCCTTGGGGTCCACCAGGCCATCGCCGCCGTTGATCTTCAACAGGCCCGGGGCGCTCCTGGCCACGCTGCTGATGATGGTGTCCAGGAGGGCCGGCTGACCGCGGAGTACCAGGCCGGCCACGGAAAAGCCGGTGGCCAGCAGGCCCGTGATGGAGAAGAACATGTTGAAGCCGATGCCCGCGCTCATCAACGGCCCATAGTGGAGTCCGTAATGCCTGAATGCCCGCATGGGCCGCACGACGTTCAGCCGGGCAGTGAACAACTGTACCCACGCCAGCAGGGCACGAACCTTGCCGCCGGAGCGTCGCGCCTTATGCCAGTCGCTGCGCTTCTGGATGACGTCCAGCTTCAGCCGGGCGATTTCGGTAGGCAGGGGCTGCTGGTCAGACGGCGTCCGTTGCGGTGTTCGCGGCAGCGTCCGTGAAGGGGGTGCCGGCGTCGTTGTTAGTTTCGGTCCCAAAATCCAGCTCTTCCCTTAGCTGCCAGATGCCGTCGGCATCATGCTCATAGAGTCCCATGCTAACCACGGGGAAGGTTGCCTTATAGTTCTTCAGTGCCGTTTCGGCCTCGTCCAGGCTTTCCGGGGCGACGTCGTGGGCAATGGTGACGTGGGGATGGTAGGCGAACGGCAGCTCGCGGTGCAGGGGACCCTGCTGCAGCCTGCGGTGCAAATCCACGCAGTGCTCGAACCCTTCCTCCACTTTGATGAAGACAACAGGCGAGACGGGGCGGAACGTTCCCGTCCCGGCGATTGTGACCGTGAAGGGCCTTTGGCACCGGGCAACCTCGCGGACGTGCCGACGGGTTGCCTCCCAATCCTGGGTGGGCGTGGTGGTGATCAGGGTGATGTGCGCCGGTATCACTCCGGCCATCGGGTCCCCGAACGACGCACGCCAGCGCTGCAGCTCCGCGGCAATCTCGTCCGGGAAACCCAGGATGACGCCCACGCTGACGTCTTCGGTCCCGGCCGCGCCGCCTTCCGCCACGGCATCCTGCCCGGACCGGTCCTCGTAACGGTTACGCCGGGTCCGCTCCGCCTCGCCGGCAGGGCACGCGCCTCCCCTGGCGGTAGCGTTTTTCGAAGACATGGCGCTAGCGGACTCCAGCGAGGCTGAGGGACGGCAGGAAGCCCATGCGCTCGTAGACCCGTGCGAGGGTGACCGAAGCGATCTCCCGGGCCCGGTCGGCGCCCAGGGCCAGCAACCGGTCGAGCTCGGCGGGATCGGCCATGAGCTCGTTCGTGCGGTTGCGGATCGGGGTGACGAAATCCACCACCACCTCGGCGAGGTCCACCTTGAGGTGGCCGTACATCTTTCCTTGGTACTCGGCTTCCAGCTCGGCGACCGATTTGCCGGTGAGGGCGGAATAGATGGTCAACAGATTGGACACCCCAGGCTTTTCCTCGGCGTCAAAACGGATCTCCGTTCCGGCGTCGGTGACCGCGGACTTGATGCGCTTGGCTGCGATCTTGGGATCTTCCAGCAGCTGGATGGCACCGTTGGGCGACTCACCCGTCTTGGACATCTTGGCGCTGGGGTTCTGGAGATCGTAGATCTTGGCGCTTTCCTTGACGATCGTTGCCTCGGGCACCGTGAAGGTCTGGCCAAACCGGGTGTTGAAACGCTGGGCCAGGTTGCGGGTCAGCTCAAGGTGCTGGCGCTGGTCCTCGCCAACGGGGACAAGGTCGCTCTGGTAGAGCAGGATGTCGGCCGCCATCAGCGTGGGGTACGCGAACAGGCCCAACGTGGCGGAATCTGCTCCGGATTTCTGGGTCTTGTCCTTGAACTGGGTCATCCGCGACGCCTCGCCGAAGCCCGTGATGCAGTTCAGCGCCCAGGCAAGCTGTGCGTGCTCCGGCACATGGGACTGGACAAAGAAGATGCTCTTGTCCGGGTCGATCCCGGCGGCGATGTACTGGGCCGCGACGATGCGGGTCCGCTTGGCAAGTTCCCCGGGCTCAAAGTCCACCGTAATGGCGTGCAGGTCCGGGACGAAGAATACGGCGTCGTACTCTGCCTGCATATCCACCCAGTTGCGCACGGCTCCGATGTAGTTGCCCAGGTGGAGGGAATCGGCGGTCGGCTTGGCGCCGGAGAGGATGCGCTTCTTGGCTGTCTGGGAAGTCTGGCTGGTCATCGAAGAACTTTCGGGCTTAGAGCTGGTAGTCCACTACCAGCGGGGCGTGGTCGGAGAAGCGGGTGTCCCAGGAGGCGGCGCGGTCGACGACGGCGGACAGGGCGCCGGCCGCCAGCCCGGGCGTGGCCAGGTGGTAGTCGATGCGCCAGCCGGTGTCGTTGTCGAAGGCTTTTCCGCGCTGGGACCACCAGGTGTAGGGCCCGTCCATCTCGCCGGACAGGTTCCGGTGGACGTCGTGCCAGCCGATTTCCCCGCCCAGGAAGCGGTCAAAGTATTCGCGTTCCGCCGGCAGGAACCCGGCCTTCTTCACGTTGCCCTTGGCGTTCCGGATGTCGAACGGTGTGTGGGCGACGTTCAGGTCTCCCACCACCAGCGCATGGTCGCTGTGCTTGGCCAGCTCCGGCAGCCGGGTGACCATGGCGTCCAGGAAACGGAATTTGTCGTCCTGCTTTGGCGTCCCCACCTCGCCCGAGTGCACGTAGGCGCTGGCTACGGTGAGTTGAACGGGGTTCCCGGCGGCGTCCGGGTACCGGAAGTCGGCCTCCACCCAGCGCCCGGCCGTGGCAAAGTAGTCGTCGCCGATCCCGTTCCTGGTGGCCAGGGGTTCCTGCCGGGACGCGATGGCGACGCCGGCACGGCCTTTCGCTTCCGCTTCGGCGTGCAGGATATGCCAGTCATCCCCGAGCAGCTGCCGGACGATCGCGTCGGGGGCGCGTACCTCCTGCAGGCAGAGGATGTCCACGTCCCGCGGCTCAAGCCACGCCGCCATGCCGTTTTTGTAGGCAGCCCGGAGGCCGTTTACGTTGACGGATGCGATGCGAAGGTGGTCCTTGTTCAATGCCGAGCTCACCCGCTCCACTCTAGTCGATGATGGTTCCCGCGACCGGCTCTCCGCTGCCGCCGGAGGACTTGATCATGTCCCGGGCATTGGTGGCTGTGATCTCGATGGTCTCCAGGGCGCGGTTGATGGTGTCCTGATTGGCGGCCGCACCCTTGGCGCGCTCCTCTTCCACCACGCGGACCTGCACCTGGACGATCTTGAAGGAGTGGTCAAGCTTGAGGTCACGTACTTCGTCAGCTTCGGAGCGTTCGTAGATCACACGGGTTCCGCCGTGGTCGGCGGAAGCGGGCGCGGGAGCGCGGCCGGTGGCAGTGTTGAAGGCGCTCTGCGCCTCGGTGAGCTTTGCCCCCGCCTTCCTGGCGGCCCGTTGAATGCTGAACACCACGAACGCAGCCAAGGCCAGCCAGAAGCCGGCGATGATGGCAACCACCCAACCCACGACGTCGTTCTGGTTTGCGGCGAAGAGGACGGCCACGATGAACGCCGTTACCAGGACCATCAGGCCCGGCCCGCTGATGCGGAACATCGAAAAGCCGCCCCTGGCGGGTTTGGAGGATGACGGTGAGCTGCCCAAAGTTCGCATGCAGCCATTGTCTCAAATGGCCGGCTGTGCTCCGGCCCTCTTCCACCCCCGGCGAACAGGGGCACTCCCCCCGGAACAGGCTCCGGCGGCGCGCAAGTGGCAGGACGCCGGCAGTTTCGTTAACGGCCGACGGCGGCACGGCGCCTTCCCTGCGAAAGGTGCCGTGCCGCCGTCGTGCGCCCGGTGGCGGGACTACTGCGCGATGCCGGCTGCGCGTTCTGCCGCCTCAACCACGTTGGTCATCAGCAGCGCCACAGTCATGGGTCCGACGCCGCCGGGGTTCGGCGAGATCCAGCCGGCCACCTCGGCAGCGGCGGGATCGATGTCGCCGTACACGCGGCTTTTGCCTGTTTCCGGATCGGTCTCGCGGGTGACCCCGACGTCCAGCAACGCCGCGCCCGGCTTGACGTCCGCCGCCTTGACGATGTGCTTGACGCCGGCAGCACCCACGATCACGTCCGCCTGCCGGAGCAGTTCCGAGAGGTTCGTGGTGCCGGTGTGGGTCAGGGTCACCGTGGCGTTGACGTCCCGGCGGGTCAGCAGCAGGCCGATGGACCGGCCGATCGTGACGCCGCGGCCCACCACCACAACATGCTTGCCCGCCAGGCTGTACCCGTTGCGCTCAAGGAGCTCGATGACGCCGCGGGGCGTGCACGGCAGCGGCGTGGTGATCTTGTGGTTGACGTTCAGCACCAGCCGGCCGAGGTTGGTGGGGTGCAGCCCGTCGGCGTCCTTGGCGGGATCAATGCGTTCCAGGATCGCGTCGGTATCCAGGTGTTTGGGCAGCGGCAGCTGCACAATGTAGCCGTGGCAGGCCGGGTCCGCATTGAGTTCGTCAATGAGGCTCTCCACCTGCTCCTGGGTGGCGTCCGCGGGAAGTTCGCGCTGGATGGAGTTCATCCCGATCTGCGCAGATTGCTTGTGCTTCATGGACACATACAGCTGCGAGGCCGGATCCGCCCCGACCAGTACGGTGGCGATCCCCGGAATGACGCCCTTGGCCTTGAGTGCGGCCACGCGGTCAGTCAGCTCGGCTTTGATGGCAGCGGCGGTGGCCTTGCCGTCAAGGATCTGCGCGGTGGTGGTTTCAGTCATTGGTCACCACTGCTCGTGCTGCGGGTAGAGCGGGAAATCGGCTGCCAGCTTGTCAACGCGGGACTGCAGGGCCTCGACGTCGGCGCTGTTGCCTGCCTTGAGGGCGGTGGCGATGATCTCGGCGACCTCGGTGAACTCGGCAGCGCCGAAGCCGCGGGTGGCCAGGGCCGGGGTACCGATGCGCAGGCCGGAGGTGACCATCGGCGGGCGGGGGTCGAAGGGCACGGCGTTGCGGTTGACGGTGATGCCCACGGAGTGCAGGAGGTCTTCTGCCTGCTGGCCGTCCAGCTGGGAGTTGCGCAGGTCAACCAGTACCAGGTGGACGTCGGTGCCGCCGGTGAGGACGGAGACGCCTGCCTCGGCGACATCGGCCTGGTTCAGCCGGTCGGCGATAATCCTGGCACCTTCGAGGACGCGCTCCTGGCGCTCCTTGAATTCCTGGGTGCCGGCGATCTTGAAGGCAACGGCCTTGGCGGCGATGACGTGCATGAGCGGGCCGCCCTGCTGGCCCGGGAAGACGTTGGAGTTCAGCTTCTTGGCCCACTGTTCCTTCGCCAGGATCACACCGGAGCGGGGACCGGCGAGGGTCTTGTGCACGGTGGAGGTGACGACGTCGGAGTGCGGCACCGGGCTGGGGTGCAGTCCGGCGGCAACCAGGCCCGCGAAGTGTGCCATGTCGGTCCAGAGCAGCGCACCCACTTCATCGGCGATGGAGCGGAACGCTGCGAAGTCCAGGTGGCGGGGGTAGGCGGACCAGCCGGCGATGATGACCTGCGGCTTTTCGGCGATGGCCTGCTCACGCAGCTTGTCCATGTCGATGCGGAAGTTGTCTTCCTCGACCTGGTAGGCGGCAACCTGGTACAGCTTGCCGGAGAAGTTCAGCTTCATGCCGTGGGTCAGGTGGCCGCCGTGTGCCAGGGACAGGCCCAGGATCTTGTCGCCCGGGGTGATCATGGCGGAGAGGGCAGCGGCGTTGGCCTGGGCACCGGAGTGCGGCTGGACGTTGGCGTACTCCGCACCGAACAAGGCCTTGACCCGGTCGATGGCCAGCTGCTCTGCAACGTCGACGTATTCGCAGCCGCCATAGTAGCGGCGGCCAGGGTAGCCCTCGGCGTACTTGTTGGTGAGGACGGAGCCCTGGGCTTCCATCACGGCGCGGGGCGCGAAGTTCTCGGAGGCAATCATTTCCAGGGTGCCGCGCTGGCGGCCAAGCTCCTGGTCCAGGACTGCGGCGATTTCGGGGTCGAGCTCAGCCAGCGGCTGGTTGCTGACTGCTGTGGTAGAGGTGGCTGTAGTAGTCACGAAGAACTCCTGGCTAGGGATACGGGCACTGCTTAGGTCAGGCTACCGGCTGGCGCGCTTTCCCACCGCGTTGATGACAGGGCGTGGAAGCACGGCATACTGTTGCTGCGCTGGCGCGTGGCAGCCCCAATTCCGGCAAAACATGACCCTCGGCCCAGGCGTACGATCCGTGGTCTTCGTGATTGCCGCTCCCTGGTGGTTAGCCACCCAACGCCAGTTGCGACCCTTCCAGCCTACCAAAACCGGCGCCCGCGGCGCGGGTAGGCTGTTACGCGTGAATGAACAGCTGCTGAACCAAGCGTACGTCGTAACCCTGTCCTGCCCGGACCGTCCCGGAATCGTCCACGCCGTGGCCGGAGCCCTGTTGGTGGCAGGCTGCAACATCACGGACTCACAGCAGTACGGCAGCCCCACAACGGGCAACTTCTTCATGCGCGTGGAGGTCACCACAGCCGCACCCAAGTCAGAACTGCGTGCGGCCCTTGAACCGGTGGCGGAGGCCTTCTCCATGCAGTGGAGCCTGAACACTGTAGGCGACAAGGTGCGCACCCTGGTACTTGCCAGCACCGCCGCGCACTGCCTCAACGACCTTCTCTTCCAGCAGCGTTCCGGGACCCTGCCCATCGAGATCCCCGCCATCGTGTCCAACCACCAGGATCTGGCCGGGCTCGCTGAGTTCTATGGCATCCCGTTCCACTACATCCCGGTCACCAAGGACACCAAGGTGCAGGCAGAGGACAAGCTGCGCGGCATTATTGCCGAACACGGCGTCGAGCTGACCGTCCTGGCCCGCTACATGCAGATCCTCTCGGACGACCTCTGCAACGAGCTGACCGGCCAGGCAATCAACATCCACCACTCGTTCCTGCCGTCCTTCAAGGGAGCCAAGCCGTATCATCAGGCCCACGCACGCGGCGTGAAGCTCATCGGTGCCACGGCACACTATGTCACCGCCGCCTTGGACGAGGGCCCGATCATCGAGCAGGAAGTCATCCGCGTTGACCACGCCCGCACGGCGGAGCAGTTCGTCCAGATGGGCCGGGACGTGGAGGGGCGCACCCTGGTCCAGGCCGTCCAGTGGCATGCCGAGCACCGGGTGCTGCTGGACGGCAACCGGACGGTGGTCTTCAACTAAGCCCCCTCCCCCTGCGGCGGCAGCCGCAACAAACCAGTCGCAATGGACACCGATGCCGCCGCCGGGAGGGGTGGCTTAGGGTGAAGCCATGGCTCCTCTATACCCTTTCGCCGGCAATTCCCCGGCTGTCCATGATTCAGCGTTCGTGGCCCCGTCAGCGTCGATTATCGGCAAGGCAACACTGGCCGCAGACTCAAGCGCGTTCTACGGCGTCTCGGTGCGGGCCGACACCGCGGCCATCACCGTGGGTACCGGCAGCAACCTGCAGGACAACGTGGTGCTGCACGCCGACCCCGGCTTCCCCTGCACGGTGGGCGACCGGGTCAGCGTGGGGCACGCCGCCGTCGTGCATGGCTGCACGGTGGAGGACGACTGCCTCATCGGGATGGGCGCGACCGTCCTCAACGGCGCCGTGATCGGTGCCGGCTCGCTGGTGGCGGCCGGCGCCGTCGTCCTGGAAGGAACCGTGGTTCCGCCGCGGTCCCTGGTTGCCGGGGTGCCCGCCAAGGTGCGCCGCGAACTCACGGAGGAAGAGTTCGACGGCGTGCGCGCCAATGCTGCCCGGTACGTGGAGCTCGCAGCACAACACCGCGAGCTCCACCAGTAGGTTTCGACGCGCCGAGCCGGGCGCTAGTCCAGGCTTATTGGGCCCAGTTCGTCCAGCAGGTCACCCGGGCCGGGGTTGCCCGGCGCGGATGACCCCCCCAGGTGGTTGACCACGCCCCATACGGCGTTCAGGCCGGTGGTGACGGCGCCTTCGGCCCAGCCGGCCGTGAAAGAGACGTCGTCGCCGGCCAGGAAGATGCCGCGCTGGGATTCGGGCAGCGCGTCCTGCTTGAAATGCGTGAACAGCCGCTGCTGGTAGCGGTAGTGCCCGGGCAGGTTGGCTTTGAAGGCGCCCATGAAGTTGGGGTCCGCTTCCCAGGACACGGTAATGGGCTGCCCCACGATGTGCCCGGCGATGTCCACGCCGGGGTAGATCTGTTCCAGTGAGTGGAGCATCAGCTCCACACGTTCGTCCGCGTCCAGGGCAAGCCATTTCAGGGCGTCGTCGTTCCAGGTGTAGGACAACAGGATCACGGCGGGCTGGTCCGGGCCGTTGTCCAGCAGGTACGTGGCGCGGTTCAGCCGGTCCGTCAGGGTCATGGACAGGACTTCGTGGCCGGTGTCCGGGTCGGTGTCCTTCCAGAACGGCCGGTCCACCATGACGAACGTCTTGGACGACTGCATGTAGTGCGAGCGCTCCATGGCGGTCCACAGCTCAGCCGGGAACAATGCTTCCTCGGTGTGGATGCGGGTGGACAGCAGCCACGACTGGCAGGTGCTCACTACGGCCGGGTAGCTGGCCTCGCGGCCCCAGCGTTCACGGATCCGCAGGTTTCCGTCCGGATCGCGGCTGATCTTCCCCACAGCGCCGCGGGGCGAGCCGGAGTGGAGCGAAGCAAGGGAGGTGCCGGCGGGCCAGTGGACCAGGTCCGACGGCGCGTGCTGCCAGAGTGCCTCGGGTAACCGTTGCGCTCCTCCGCGGATGAACCGGTGCTGGTCGTCCGCGTCGGTGTAGACCACGCGGAGGATTTCCAGGATGGAGTTGGGGAAGTCAGTATCCCAGCCGCCCGTGCCGAACCCCACCTGGCCGAAAGCCTCCCGGTGGGCGAACCCTGCCTGCTTGAACGAATCGCTCGCGGCAATGAATCCGTAGAAGGTCTGCTCATCCATCAGCGGGAGCAGTTCGTTCCACAGTTCCTTGATCCGGGCCGTGTCGCGGGAGCGGATGGCGTCCTGCATTTCGGTGAACTTGGCGCCGTCGTTGACGGCCGCCTTCCAGGCGTCGGCGACCTCGCGGAAGAAGGGTGGAAGGTCGCCCGGCTTTTCCGCATAGTGCTTCTTGCCTGCCAGCTCGATCACGGTGCTGGAGGTGGCCTCGGCCAGTGGGTTGGGGAACTCACTGGTCTCCAGGCCCAGCAGGTCAACGTAGTGGTAGAAGGCCTTGCCCGAGACCGGGAACCGCATGCCGCCGAGGTCCGCCACCACGCCGGGAAGCCGGGGAAGGCGGCGGTGCGGAGCCGGCCGCCGATCTGGTCTGCCTCGTAGACCACCGGGCGCAGGCCGAGTTTCATCAGCTCATAGGCAGTCACCAGGCCGGAGAGCCCGGCTCCGATGACGGCCACTTCGGTGCCGTAGAGCTCCGGCGGGACGGAGCCCATGCCGTCCGGGTGGGCCAGGTAGTGGTCGTAGCTGAAGGGGAAATCGGGGTTCAGCATGGTGATGGGCGCCCGGCCGTCGGGGCCCTGCCCGGTTGCTGTGTCCGGCCGGGTGGAGGTGCTGGAGGGATCAAAGGCCGGCAGTTCGGTGGCGGTGGTCATGAGTGTTCTGCTTTCACAGGTTCCTGGCGCGGGGCCTTGGCGGTCAGTTCACGGTAGTCGAGCTCGCTCAGGGCCGCTACCTTCGAGTTTCGGCGTCCGTAGCCGAAGTAAATGGCAATCCCCACGAGCATCCAGGCGCCGAAGACCACCCAGGTATCGGCGCCGAGGTTCGCCATGAGGTAGGCGCACATGAGCGTTCCCAGCACGGGCGTGACCGGGTACAGGGGCACCCGGAAGCTGCGCTCCAGGTCCGGGCGGTTGCGCCGCAGGTAGATGACGGCGACGTTGACCAGCGCGAAGGCGAACAGCGTTCCGATGCTGGTGGCGTCCGCCAGCGCGCCGAGCGGCACGAGTCCTGCGGTCAGGGCGACGGCGGTTCCCACGATGAGCGTTCCGGCGGCAGGGGTGCCGGTCCGGGCGGAGACGCGACCGAAGACCCTTGGCACCAGGCCGTCCCGGGACATCGAGAGCAGGATGCGCGTCTGGCCGTACAGCACGGTGAGGACGATGCTGGCGATGGCCAGGACGGCGCCGATCGAGAAGACCAGCGCAATCCATGGCTGGTGGGTGGTCTCCTCCAGGATCTGGACGAGGGCGGCCTCGGTACCGTCGAACCAGCCCCAGGGCCGGGCGCCGATGGCGGCAACCGCCACGAGGACATAGACGCTGGTGACGATCACCATGGAAAGCAGGATGGCCCGGGGAAGGTCGCGCTTGGGGTTCCGGGCCTCTTCGCCGGCTGTGGAGGCTGCGTCGAAGCCGATGTAGGAGAAGAACACCCGCGAGGCAGCTGCGGAAACACCGGCGGCGCCCATGGGCAGGAGCGGTTCGAAGTTGCCCGCATTGAAGGCGGTAAAGGCAACGGCGCAGAAGAAGAGCAGGATGCCGATCTTGATGATCACCACGGCTGTGTTGATCCAGGCGCTTTCCCGGGCACCGCGGACCAGCAGGACCATGGCCAGGACCACGATGGCCATCGCCGGGATGTTCACCAGTCCGCCGTCGCCGGGAGGCTGGGACATCGCATCCGGCAGGACCTGCCCAAACGCGGCCAGCGCTTCATTGACGTACTGGCCGGCACCTACGGCTACTGCGGCCACGGAAACGGCGTACTCAAGGACAAGGCACCACCCGCAGATCCACGCCATGCCCTCGCCCATGGTGGCGTAGGAGTAGGAGTAGCTGGAGCCCGCTACCGGAACCAGGCCGGCCATTTCGGCATACGACACCGCGGAGAGGAGCGCGGCCAGGCCGGCAATGACGAACGAGATCCAGATGGCCGGCCCGGCCAGCGGCACCGACTCGCCAAGGATCACCAGGATCCCGGTCCCGAGTGTGGCGCCAACACTGATCATGGTGAGGTGGAGGACGCCGAAGCTGCGGACCAGCGCAGTGCCGCCCTCGCCGCTTCCGGCTTCGCTGACCATCTGGCCGATTGGTTTGCGGCGCAGGAGCTGGTCTGCCAGCCGGGGCCGGGTGGCACCCGGCGCAATGGGTTTTTCGGTGGTCACAGGCACAGTCACCGTTGACGTCCCTTCAGAGTAGTTTTCGGTTTCCCCTCCCCAAGGTTGGCATGTGAGCCAACTCTCAGGGCGGTGCAATATGACCTATAGTTGCCAACCATGAGACTATCTGCACACCGCCACCACGGGCCAACCGCAGTCCGGGCGGGCCGCTCCGCCGTCCCGGTCCGCCATGCCCACTGAGCCCGCAGCCGCCGGGCGGCTGAGCTTCGTCACGCTCCAGCAGTTCCTCGACCAACTGCCGCCGCTGTTGAAGACGCTCCACGACGGCGGCAGCGGCGAACGGCTGCTGCGCTGGGTGGAGCCCAGCGAACTGGAGGATCCAACGCCCTACCTGCCCGAGGGCGAGTTCCTGCTGACCGCGGGCCTTCCCTTCCTGGGCAACGGCGGGGCGCCCGCCCGCGTGGACGCGTATGTCCGGCGGTTGGTGGACGCCAAGGTAGCGGCCCTGGGATTCGGAATCAGGCCCTACTTCGACGCCGTCCCGGACGTGGTCATCGACGCGTGCCGGCACCACAACCTCACCTTGTTCGAAGTACCGGAATCCCTGCCCTTCGCGGCAATCGGCCTTCAATTCTCCCAGCTTCTGGAGTCCGACACTGCGCGGGTCTTCCGGCAACTGGCGGAAACCAACCGGCAGCTGATGCGCGCAGTCCTCTCACCCAGGCCGGAACACGAACTGCTGGCGGCACTGGTGCAGCGCGTGCCCGTCTGGGCAGTGATGGTGGGAGCGGACGGCCGGGTCCGGGCCCGCGGCACCAGTGGCGGCGGCAGCCCCGCCGTCGAACTTTCCCTGCTGGAACCCATGCTCAAACGCTTGTTCTCCGGCAGCGGCCCCCGGGTGGAGATGGACGGGTTTGACCTGCCCGGCTCGGCCTTGGTGGTTGGCCATCCGCTGCGCAGCACCAAGGACGCGAACCTGGGGGCACTGGTCCTGGGTTCAGACGCACCGTTGACGCCGGCGCAGAACAACGTGGTCCAGTCCGCCGTCGGACTCCTCGAACTGTTGGTCCGGCAGCGAACCAGCGGTTCGCTGGCACCCAGCCAGCTGGCTACGGCTGTCCTGCTGCACCCCGAAAGCCTCACCAGCGGGAGCGCCAGGCACCTGAACGCACTCAGGGACCTGATGGCGCAGAGCCTGTCCTCCACCCGGTCCGCGGCCATGCGGGTGGTGCAGGGCATCAAGATGGACGCACCGGAGTGGCCCGCCGGGGACAGCCCGGTGCGGAGCTCCTGCAGTGGCGGCGCCTGTTTGATACCAAGCTGGTGGAAATCACCGATTACGGATTCGCTGCAGTGACCCGGTTGAAGGTGGACGACTCCCTGCTCGCCGAGGTCGAAAAGCTCGGTTGGCGCCTGGTGGTTGGCGAACCCACGGAACTCACCGGCCTTGCCGCCGCGTACCAGGATGCGAGTTCCCTGCGGAGCCGCGTGCAGAGGAGCGGGCAAAGCGTGCGCGCCGACGAGGTTCAATGGTCGGTGGCCGGGCTGCTGGGCCGCGAAGCAGGGACCATGCTGGCGGAACGGCTCCTACATCCGGTGCTGTCCCTGGAAGCGGACCGGCGCGATCCGCTGCTGGCGGTGCTGCGCGGCTGGCTGACCGAGAACGGCAGCTGGGACGGCTCCGCCAAGCTGCTGGGACTTCACCGGAACAGCGTGCGGCGCCAGGTAGGGGTCCTTGGAGACCTCCTCGGGATGGACTTGAACCAGGTGCAGGTGCGGGCAGAGCTGTGGATTGCACTGCAGTACGCGGACACGTTGACGGGCCCGACGGCGGGCAGCAGCTAGGCCAGGTGACCCGCGGGCCGGGCCGGGCCTGGCGCAAGCCGGGCCTCCCACTCGCGGTACAGCTCCGGCCGGCGCTCCCTCAGGTACGGCACGTCGTCCCTGGCGGCGCGGACGGCCTCCGTGCCCACCGTGGCGAACAGCAGTTCCGGAGCGTTGCCCGCCGCGGCCAGCAGGCCGCCATCCGGCCCCGCCACCACGCTTCCCCCGCCGAACGTGTAGGAATCCTCGGCGCCACAGTGGTTGGCGTAGGCCACGTTGAGCTGGCTTTCCAGCGCGCGGGCGCGGACAAGGACCTGGGGCACCGCCCCGTAGCCCGCGGACAAGGCGGTGGGCACCAGCAGCAGTTCCGCGCCGCGCGCGGCTGCGGCCCTCGCGGCTTCGGGGAATTCGATGTCGTAGCAGATCAGCAGTGAGGTGCGGATGCCGAGGAAGTCGACGACGGCGGGCGGCTCCCCGGCCGGGACGAACGCCGTGCGTTCCTCGTCGCCGAAGAGATGCACCTTGGCGTACCTAAGAAGTTCCGCGCCGGAGGCGTCCACCAGGGACGCGGAAATGTGCCAGCCGGCGCCGCCCGCACGGTCCATGTCCCCGGAGCCGTCGCCCCCTTCGTCGGCGGCACCGGCGGCCTCGGCAGCTTCGGCGGCTTCGGCAGCTTCGGCCGGGAGGCTGTAGACGAGGCCAATCCCGTGGCGGCGGGCAATCCCGGCGAGGCTTTCGCGGAGTGCGGGAAGGGCTGCCGGGTCCAGTTCGCTGCGCAGCCGCAGCGGGGCGTAGCCCACCGGGAACAGCTCCGGCGTCAGCAGCAGGCCGGCGCCGGCGCGGGCGGCCCGGCTGGCAGCCTCATCAATGGTCCGGAGATTCGCCTCAACGTCCAGGACCGCGGCGTTTGCCTGCAGGACGGACAGCAGCATCATTACCACCTTCTGTATGCCTGCCCGTGGTGACTGGACGGGCCGGACTGTTCACTCCTCCAGCCTAGCCAGCGCCGCGTGGAAGGCGACGGGTCGTTTGGACCCGTCCATCCCCGCTGCGGGACGGAATGCCCACGGGCGGCTCGCGGCAGCGATCGGGCGCGTTCACTGGACACCCGCCCGTCGTTATGCGTTAACTTCTTGACTACAAGAGGAACGATAGGGCAATCTTCTTAGCATGTCCGCAACCACGCGCTCAACGAGGAGCAAGCCCAAGAATCCCGGCTCGCAGTCAGCCCTGCGGCAGCTGAACCAGCAGCGGATCATTGAGGCCCTTATGGGGGGTCCATCCACGCAGGCGGAGCTCGCCCGGCAGACAGGGCTCTCCACTGCCACCGTCTCGAACATCGTCAAGATCATGCTCGACTCCGGCCTGGCCTCCACCGAACCGATTACCAGTTCCGGCCGCCGGGCATTGAACGTACGGCTCAACAGCAACGGTGCCGTTGCGGTTGGCATCGATTTTGGCCGCCGGCACCTGCGGGTGGTCCTGGCCTCCCTCAGCTACCACGTCATTGCCGAAGAGTCCGTGATGCTTCCGCTGGGCCACCAGGCGGACGACGGCATCCAGGCGGCGGTGGAGCTGCTGGAGAAACTGCTCCGGGAAAGCGGCGTGGAACGGAGCTACATGGTGGGCGCCGGCGTCGGAATTCCTGGCCCGATCGACCGGCGGACCGGTACCGTCGCGCAAGGGGCAATCCTTCCCGAATGGGTGGGCATCAACATCCTCCAGCATCTTGAGGAAACCTTGAGAATCCCCGTGTTTGTGGACAACGACGCGAATCTGGGCGCGTGGTCAGAAGTCACCTGGGGGCAGCATTCGGGGGTCAGCAACCTGCTGTTCCTGAAGATCGGATCCGGCATCGGTGCCGGCCTGATCCTCAACGGCGCACCGTACTACGGCAATGTGGGAATCACCGGCGAAATCGGCCATGCCACCATCCACGAGCAAGGGCTGGTGTGCCGGTGCGGGAACCGCGGATGCCTGGAAACCATCGCGTCCACCACCACCATGATCGAGCTCCTGAGCCGCGGCGAGGACCGGCCGTTGACGCCCGCCGACATCGTCAGGAAAGCCTTGAACCGGGACTCGGCAACCCTGCGCGTCGTGGACGACGCAGGCCTGGCAGTAGGGCGTGCCTTGGGCAACGTGGCCAACCTGATCAACCCCGAAGTCATCGTGGTGGGCGGGCCGCTGGCAGGCCTGGGCGACATCCTGCTGGACCCTATCCGCAGGGGGCTGATACGGCATGCCGTGCCGGTGATCGGCGAAACAACCACCTTGGCCATGTCCTCGCTGGGCGACCGCGCCGAGGCCCTGGGGGCGGCCGCTTTGGTGTTCCAGCACGCAGGTATCCGACGCTCGTAGACCATTTCGTTATCCGGCAATTGCGTTAAGACTTGACGACAACAGCTGTGATCCAGTTTACTTTTGGTTCAGACGGCCCTGCGCTTTGCCGGCCGGACAAAGAAGTCATTGCATTGGAGGGTTAGGGCTCATGACGTCCCAGACCACGCATACGGATCCGATCATCCTTGAGATGCGGTCCATCACCAAGGAATTCCCCGGCGTTAAAGCCTTGTCGAACGTGAGCCTCCGGGTCAGGGCCGGCGAAATCCACGCCATCTGCGGCGAAAACGGCGCCGGCAAGTCCACCCTCATGAAGGTTCTCTCGGGCGTCTACCCCTACGGCAGCTACGACGGCGACATCGTGTACCAGGGCCAGGTCCAGCAGTTCAAGGACATCAGGGCCAGCGAGCACGCCGGAATCGTCATCATCCACCAGGAACTGGCGCTGATCCCCGAGCTGTCCATCATGGAGAACATCTTCCTGGGCAACGAACCCACCAAGCGGGGCGTCATCGACTGGGCCGAGGCCCGGCTGCGGTCCCTGGACCTGCTGGCGCGGGTGGGCCTCCGGGATGACCCGGACACCCCCATCAAGGAAATCGGCGTCGGCAAGCAGCAACTGGTGGAAATCGCCAAGGCGTTGAACAAGTCCGTGAAGATCCTGATCCTGGACGAGCCCACTGCAGCCCTTAATGAATCCGACTCCCAGCATCTGCTGGATTTGATGCTGGGCCTGAAGGCAAAGGGCATCACCTCGATCATCATTTCGCACAAGCTCAACGAGATCGAGCAGGTGGCCGATTCGATCACCATCATCCGCGACGGCAAGTCAATCGAGACGCTGGACGTCAAGAAGGACGGCGTGGACGAGGACCGGATCATCAAAGGCATGGTGGGCCGGACACTGGAATCCCGATTCCCGGACCACACACCCAAGATCGGCGAGGTGTTCTTCGAGGTCAAGGACTGGACTGTTGGCCACCCGGCCATCCAGGACCGCCTGGTCTGCAAGGGCTCGAACTTCTTCGTCCGCCGAGGCGAAATCGTCGGCTTCGCCGGACTCATGGGTGCCGGGCGCACGGAACTGGCCCGCTCGGTCTTCGGCCGGTCCTACGGCCGCTTCATCGACGGCCACATCTACAAGGATGGCAAGGAAGTGGTCCTCAAAAACGTCCGGCAGGCGATCGACGCCGGACTGGGCTACGTCACCGAGGACCGCAAATCGCTGGGCCTGAACCTCCTGGATGACATCAAGACAACCACCGTTGCGGCCAACCTGCGCAAGATCAGCCACAACTTCGTGGTGGACGCCAACCAGGAATTCACGGTTGCGGAGCAGTACCGCAAGTCGCTGCGGACCAAGACGCCCTCCGTCGAAGAAGGCGTCGCCAAGCTCTCCGGCGGCAACCAGCAGAAGGTGGTCCTCGCCAAGTGGATGTTCACGGACCCCGACCTGCTGATCCTCGACGAGCCGACGCGCGGCATCGACGTCGGCGCCAAGTATGAGATCTACGGCATCATCCAGCAGCTCGCCAACCAGGGCAAGGGCGTCATCGTTATCTCCTCGGAGCTACCCGACTTCCTGGGCCTGTCCGACCGCATCTACACCATCTTCGAAGGCGCCATCACCGGTGTCCTGACCAAAGACGAGGCCAGCCAGGAAAGCCTGATGAAACTGATGACCTCCGCTACCCGAAAAGCCGCCTGACCTTCTGGCAATCCCCAGAACCTTCCGGACACAAGGACTGACACCATGAACGCCCTCAAAAAGCTGTTTGGCGGCAACACCCGCCAATTCGGCATGATCTTCGCGCTGGTTGCGCTGATCATTTTCTTCCAGATCTTCACCGACGGCCGCACCCTCACTCCCGGCAACGTCATCAACCTCTTCAACGGCAACTCCTACATCCTGATCCTGGCGATCGGCATGGTCCTGGTGATTATCGCCGGCCACATCGATCTCTCCGTGGGTTCGGTCGCGGCGTTTGTCGGGGTCAGCGTCGCCCTGGCCATCCGCGACTGGGGAATCCCCTGGTATGCGGGTGTGCTCCTGGGCCTGCTGCTCGGAGCCCTGATCGGAGCCTGGCAAGGCCTGTGGACCGCGTATGTGGGCATTCCGGCCTTCATCGTCACCCTGGCCGGCATGCTCCTGTTCCGCGGCTTCAACCAGTTCGTAGGCAAGTCCAACACCATTCCCGTCCCGGAAGACTTCCAGTACCTCGGCTCCGGCTACCTTCCTGAGGTAGGACCGGACACCGGGTTCAACAACCTGACACTCCTGATGGGCATCGCCGTTGCGGTCTTCGTCGTCGTAGGCGAACTCCGCGCCCGGGCACGGGCCAAGGCGCTGGGCGCCGGCGTCCCCGAAATGTGGGTGACCGTGGTGAAGCTGGTGCTGATCTGCGCCGCCATCCTTTACGCCACGTACCTGTTCGCCACGGGCCGGCCCGGCACGTCCTTCCCCATCCCCGGCCTGATCCTGGCCGTCCTGGTCCTGATCTACGGCTTCATCTCCTCGCGCACCGTCGTTGGCCGCCACGTCTACGCTGTCGGTGGCAACCGCCACGCAGCCGAACTGTCCGGCGTCCAGTCCAAGAAGGTCAACTTCCTGGTCATGATGAACATGTCCATCCTGGCCGGACTGGCCGGCATGATCTTCGTGGGCCGCTCCACCGCGTCCGGCCCCTTTGACGGCGTCGGCTGGGAACTGGACGCCATCGCCGCTGTCTTCATCGGCGGCGCGGCAGTGACAGGCGGCGTGGGCACCGTGGTCGGCTCCATCATCGGTGGCCTGGTCATGGCCGTGCTCAACAACGGCCTGCAGCTCCTGGGCGTCGGCGCCGACCTCACCCAGATCATCAAGGGCCTGGTCCTCCTGATCGCCGTCGCCTTCGACGTCTACAACAAGTCGCAGGGCAAGCGGTCCATCCTCGGCATGTTGACCCGGAACATGAACCGCAACACCGCCGGCCCCAGCGGCCCCATCCAGCCTGACGAAACAACCTCCACCAAGGAAGCGATCGCCAGGGAAGCCTGAAGTTTGCAGCCTGAATACTGTTCCATCACACAAAGAAAGAGAACCAACAATGCGAATGTTTGGTAAAGCAGGGAAGGCCGCAGCGGTTGCTGCCATCGCAGCACTGGCGCTGACGGGCTGTGGACGCTCGGAACCCTCCGGTGGTTCCAGCAGCGGTGCCGCAGGATTCGACCAGAACTCCTCCATCGGCGTCGCGCTTCCGCAGAAGACCAGTGAGAACTGGGTCCTGGCCGAGAAGCTGTTCAACGACGGCCTGAACGGCGCAGGGTTCAAGGCTGACGTCCAGTTCGCCAACGGCGGCGTTTCCGAGCAGCAGAACCAGATCAGCGCCATGGTCACCAAGGGTGCCAAGGTCATCATCGTGGGTGCCATCGACGGCTCCCAGCTGGGTACCCAGCTCAAGCAGGCAAAGGACGCAGGCGCCACCATCATCGCCTACGACCGCCTCCTGCTGAACACCGCCAACGTGGACTACTACGTGGCGTATGACAACTTCAAGGTCGGCGTTCTCCAGGGCCAGGCCCTGCTGGACGGCCTCAAGGCCAAGAAGCCGTCCGGCCCCTACAACATCGAACTGTTCGCGGGTTCACCGGACGATGCCAACGCCAAGGTGTTCTTCGACGGCGCCATGAGCATCCTGAAGCCCAAGATCGACGACGGCACCCTCAAGGTTGTCTCCGGTCAGGCCAGCTTCGAGCAGGCCGTAACCCAGGGCTGGAAGGCTGAGAACGCCCAGCGCCGCATGGACACCCTGCTCAGCGGCAGCTACAGCAGCGCCAACGTTGACGGCGTCCTGTCCCCCAACGACACCCTGGCCCGCGCGATCCTGACCTCCGTCAAGGCCGCAGGCAAGCCGATCCCGGTGGTCACCGGCCAGGACTCCGAGGTTGAGTCGGTCAAGTCCATCCTCGCCGGCGAGCAGTACTCCACCATCAACAAGGACACCCGCAAGCTCGTTGAGCACGCAATCACCATGGTCAAGGACCTGCAGGCCGGCAAGAAGCCTGAGGTCAACGACGACAAGTCCTACAACAACGGCAACAAGGTTGTACCCGCCTACCTGCTGGAGCCGGTCATCGTGACCTCCGCCAACGTGAAGACGGCCTACACGGACGACCCCGTACTCGGCCCGATCACCAAGTAGCACCCGTGCAACAGCCGGCGTAAAACCGGCTACAGGAAAGCCCGGTCCCTTCATGGGGCCGGGCTTTCCTGCGTCCCTGCTCAGCAGTAACAGCCTTCACAGCACAAACACAGGCGCGGCCGGATTCCTGCACAGCATGCCCGGCGAGTGTTGAGGCGAAGCCGGCCCTCCGCGCCGGCACCTGAGTCATAGGAGTAACGTGAGCGTCCTTGCCCGAAGCGTAGGCAATGCCTTCAGAAACAAGGTCCGCACCGCAGCTGTTGTCGCGGTGCTTGCCGTCGCCATTGGACTGGCCTTGGCCATGCTGGTGGCCAACCAGGCGGTCGGAGCCAAAGTCCAGGAGCTGAACGCCTCCGTGGGCACCGTCCTGACTGTCAACCCCGCCGGCGGCCAAGGCTTTGAAGGCGGCGGGGAGCCCCTCACCGCCGACCAGGCAGCCGCCGCGGCCGCCGTACCCAACGTCACTGCCGTCGTCGGGACCTCATCACTCCGACTCCGCAATGCTGCTGAAGCTGCAGCGCAGGCAGCCGCAGGCCAGACGGGCCAGGCCGGTCCCGGAGGCGGGCAGGGCGGCCCGGGCGGCCAGTCCGCAACCTCCTTGACCACGAGCCTGACCGCAGCGGTTGACGCCGGAACGCTGGGCAACCGCAACCAGCAGGCCAACGGAACCACCGGGTCCACCAGTTCCACCGGGGGCACCCAAGCCGTCAGGTCCCTGCCCATCACTGCCACGGGGATCGGCGCAGAGGTGGACACCACGGGCAAAGCCTTGAACATCACGCAGGGCTCCGGGCTAGGAAACTACTCAGCCGCGTCGACCAGCGCGCTGCTCGGCACCACGCTGGCTGAGAAGAACAACCTCACGATCGGTTCCACCTTCACCATCAATGACCAGGCCTACACGGTGGCCGGATTGTTCGATGCAGGCACCGCATTCGGCAACAACGCTGTGTACGTGACACTGCCTACTGCCCAGACCTTGGCCGGGACGCCCAATGAGCTGTCCAGCATGATTGTCACGGTCAACTCGATGGACAATGTGGCCTCCACCAAGACAGCTCTGCAATCAGCGCTAGGCACCGACAAGGCTGACGTCACCCAAGGCCAGAACCTGCAGACGGCGGTCAGCTCCCTGGACAGCGTCAAGAACATTTCCTTGATCGCATTCATCGCCGCCCTTGGCACGGCAGGCCTGATCATCCTGCTCATCATGGTGATGCTGGTCCGCGAGCGCCGCCGCGAGATCGGTGTGCTGAAGGCCATCGGTGCACCCAACCGCACCATCGGACTGCAGTTCGTGCTGGAAGCTCTGGTCCTCGCCGCACTGGGCAGCGCGGTGGGAGCCGGCATCGCATCATTCGCCAGCGGCGGCATTGCCGCTGCCCTCATCAGCAGCAACACCACCACGGCTGCGGCCACAACCACCGGCCGCGGATTCCCGGGCGGGGGCGGCGGCTTCCCGGGCGGCCAAGGCGGTCCTTTGGGTGGCGCCTCCCAGCTGTTGAACTCCGTGACCGCCAGCGCATCGCCGGGAGTCATCGCCGGCGGTGTTGCGGCCGTGTTCGGTGTCGCCATCGTCGGCGCCCTGGTTCCCGCGCTGCTCACGGCGCGTATCCGTCCCATCGAAGTCCTGCGAGGAGAATAGCCATGATTGAAGTCAAGAACCTGGTCCGTACTTTCAACTCCGGTGACCGCACCATCAAGCCGGTCAACGATGTCAGCTTCGTCCTGGAGCAAGGAACCCTCGCCTCGATCGTTGGCAAGAGCGGCAGCGGCAAGAGCACCCTGTTGTCCCTCCTGGGCGCGCTTGACAAGCCCACCAGCGGTGACGTGCTGGTCAACGGGGTCAGCCTCGCCGGGATGCCCGACGCCAAGCTGACCGAATACCGCCGGCGCGATATCGGTTTCGTCTTCCAGCAGTTCAACCTGATCCCCAACTTGTCGGCCGTGGACAACGTCATGCTGCCCATGGAGTTCGCCGGCATGCGCAAGGCAGCCCGGCTGCAGCGGGCAAAGGAGTTGCTGGAGCAGGTCCAGCTGGACCCTTCCAAGCATGAGCGGCGCATCAACAGGCTCTCCGGTGGCGAGCAGCAGCGTGTGGCCATTGCCCGGGCACTCGCCAACGAACCCAAGCTGATCCTGGCCGACGAGCCCACCGGGAACCTGGACGAACAAACCGGCGACCACATCATAGAGCTCCTCAGTTCGCTGAGCCTGGACCACAACACCACCATCCTGGTGGTGACGCACGACCGCGCCCTGGCCAACAAGACCGACCGCCGGTTCCGGCTCCAGCAGGGCAAGCTGACGGAGGAACCCGTCCGCGGCCGGGCCGCCGTCGCCGCTTCTGCCTGAGGCGCCCGGGGCTCAAGGCGGGGCACCGCGCCCCGCCTTGAGCCCGTTGTCCTGTTCCGGTCGTCCCGCATGGCGCCGCACTCCCCCACCCCGCAGCGCTGTGACAGGATGGCAACTATGACTGCTCCCATCGCCACGCCATGGCTGACCGGCCAGCCTGACCAGGACCCCCGCTCCGCCACCGGAACGCCCCTGCGCTGGGGAATCATCGCAACGGGCAGCATTGCCCGCGCCGTCTCACAGGATCTTGCGTTGCTCCAGGACGCCCGGCTGTACGCCGTCAGTTCCCGGGCCCAGGACTCTGCCGACGCGTTCGCCGTCGCCTACGACTTTGAGAAAGCCTACGGGGACGACGACGGCGTCCCCGGCTACCAGCGGCTCCTCGCCGACGACGCCGTGGACGTCGTCTACGTCGCAACGCCGCATGCGCAGCACCACGAGATTGTCCTCGCCGCCCTCAACGCCGGCAAGCACGTGCTGTGCGAAAAAGCCTTCACCATCAACGCCCGGGAAGCCGCCGAACTCATCGACGTTGCCCGCAAACACAAGCTCTTCTTGATGGAAGCCGTCTGGAGCCGGTTCCTGCCGTCCATGCAGCGGGCTTTCGACATTGCTGCATCGGGTGAACTGGGCGACATCCACTGGATCAGCGCCGACCTCGGCTTTCCTGCACCTTACTCCCCCACTGCCCGGCTCTGGGCGCGCGAAGACGGCGGCGGTGCGCTGCTGGATCTGTCCGTTTATCCGCTTCTCTGGGCTCTCGGAACCCTCGGCTTTCCGCAGACCGTGAGCGCCACCGGATTCGTGAACGACGACGGCGTGGACGCCCAAAACGCACTGACCCTCGGCTACAGCCACGCTGCCCAGGTCCAGCTCACCTCATCGCTGCTGGCGCATGGGCCCCGTACCGCCACCGTTGCCGGAAGCCTGGGTTTCCTGCAGAGCGTCGGATCAATCAACAGTCCGCGTGAACTCGTCATCGCCAATGGGTGGGAGAACCGCCGGACGGAAACGTTCGACGTCGTCGGAAAGGGCTACACCTACGAATTGCGCGAAGTGATGAGGTGCGTCCAACAGGGGCTTACGGAGAGCCCGGTGATGCCACTGGAGGATTCACTGAACACGATGCGGCTGTTCGACGGCGTTCGCGCGCAGCTGGGCGTCACCTACCCGAACGACAACCGCTAGGGTGTGGGCGGGGTTCCCAGATTGTTTGCGACTACCCCTAGACTTCCCGGAATGCCCGGTCCTACCCTGTAGGCAGCATCAATTGCGCCGGTCACTGGGGGGTGGTACGCATGGCTCGAAGGAGTTCGCCATGGGGTGCCCTGCGCCCTGCGCTTCTCGCCGGAGCGGCCGCAGTCATGTGGCTGACGCTGTCGTCAGCCACAGCGTCGGCCGACTCCGGTCCTGGCACCCCGCCCCTGCTCGGCAACGTGACCGGCGCGGTTTCAGCAATGACCCACGATCTTGCGAATCCGGCATCCCCGGTGGCCTCTCCGGACGGACCTGCTGCAGCACCCGGACTGGTGCAGACGGTGGCAGCACCGGTATCCGAGGCTGGGGACACCATCATTTCCACGGTTCCCGTTGTGGACCAGCTGGTTCCGACGGGAAGCGTTTCCGCTGTCTCCACTCCAATTGGTGGCATGGCCGACCAGCTAGCGACCGGGGTGACGGAGGTTATTGCAGCCCCAGCAGCCGAGGCCGTCCCGGCACTTGAACCCGCACTCGAACCGGTTGCTGATCTCCTGACCGGTGCCACCGCAACACCGCTTCCGCTTCCCACTCCGACCGTCGACGTCGTGCTGGCAGATCTTCCTTCCGTGGTTGCTCCTGTTCCCGCAGCTGGGCCCGAGGCCTTGGAAGCGCTTCCGGATGTACCGGGAATGCTCCCGGAAGCGGATCAGGGAGCAGAGGCGTTGCCCACGGCGCCGTCCGGCAGCAGCAGCGCTGGCTTTGCGACGGTACGCAGCGCCGCCTTGGCGAACACGCCTGCCCCGCAAGCTGGCATGTCTGTCCCTGCTGGGCCCGCCTCAGGACAGCCCCTTCCCGTCGATCCGGCACCGCTGCGTGCCCAGGTTCCTGCCGGACCGGCATCCGGCACGGGCAGCGGTGCATCATCCGGCGGTCCAGCCAGTGCCGCAGCATGGCTGAGCCCTGCCTGCTTTGGCTTTGAACGTCCCGGCACTGTTCCCGCCGGTGAGACCTTCGAGCACGCCCCTGCACCGGTGTCATTCGACCCCGGTTCCTCCCCTGACTAGTTGAGGCCGCCTGCCCTCTAACGGGCAGCACGTGGCTTTACGGGCAGCTGATCAGCGCCCGAACAACATCAACTATTCAGGAGTCACCATCATGAACTGCACCCTTCGCAGGGGGCTGCTTAGCACCCTCTTCGCCAGCGGCCTTCTGGCCTTTGGCTGCGCTGCCGCCAACGCGGCGGACACAACCAGCGGGACGGATCTTTCCGCCTCCGCCCTGATCTCGGCGGCGGCGCCCGCTCAGTCGACGTCGTTGGGCCTGCTGGGTGACCCAACGCCGGCCGGCGCAACGGGCGTCGCCGCCGCAGTGGATGTCAACCTCGGAACCACCACCGACGGGACCGGTCCCGGGACCGGGACCACCGCAGGCACAACCGCCGACCTCGGCGCAGCCGTAAACCTCGGCACCGCCACCGCCCCCGCAACCGGCACCACCGACCTGGCAACCACAGCCGACGTCACCCTCGGCCTCGGCACCAACGGCACCAGGACCACGGACGGCACAACCGCCGACCTGGCAACCACAGCCGACGTCACCCTCGGCCTCGGCACCAACGGCACCAGGACCACGGACGGCACAACCGCCGACCTGGCAACCACAGCCGACGTCACCCTCGGCCTCGGCACCAACGGCACCGGGACCACGGACGGCACAACCGCCGACCTCGGCGCAGCCGTAAACCTCGGCACCGCCACCGCCCCCGCAACCGGCACCACCGACCTGGCAACCACAGCCGACTTCACCCTCGGCCTCGGCACCAACGGCACCAGGACCACGGACGGCACAACCGCCGACCTCGGCGCAGCCCTAAACCTCGGCACGGCCACCGCCCCCGCATCCACAACCAGCGCCACCGACCTGGCAACCACAGCCGACGTCACCCTCGGCCTCGGCACCAACGGCACCAGGACCACGGACGGCACAACCGCCGACCTCGGCGCAGCCGTAAACCTCGGCACGGCCACCGCCCCCGGCACGCCGGGAAGTAGTGGCCCGGGAACCAGCAACCCGGGTGATGGCACGGCAGGAGACGCCGGAACTGTTGATCCCGGGACCGGCACCTCAGCGGGCGGCGACGGCACCGCCAATGACGCCGGCATCCTTGATCCAGGAGCCAGCAACCAGGGCACCGGCGGCGTCCCCGCGGCATCCGCAGGCTCCAGGGCCGTCAGCGGAGCCATCGCACCTGTCACCGTCCCGCTCAGCAACTCCGCGCAGGGCCGTTCCGCCCTCGCCAATACCGGAACCGCGAACACCAGCCTCGCCAAGACCGGCTGGGACGGCTCCTTGGTGCCCCTGGCACTGCTGCTCCTGGTGGCAGGACTTCTGGTGCTCCGGAAACGCAAAGTCTCCTAGGGCTCTCTTCTTTCAACCAGGCAGCGCCCGCGCGCGGCCGCCTGAAAGGGCTGCCCCGCGCGGGCCGGTGAGAGGAGGTCATTCACCCGGAACAACCTGAGCACACACAAAACATGTCATCAGCACACATGTCCTTGTAGCCAATGGTCCGGCGGAAATGCTTCAACCAGCCGCCGGACCGTTGGCATGCGCACCGCCAAATCTGTGGTTTAACCGCGCCCCTCGTATAATTTGGGGTACGACAGTGCCGCAGCGCACCGGGAGGAACGGTCATGGTGGCGGAATCGCCTAGCTCCATCAAGAATGAAGTGGTCGGCGGACGTTACCGTTTGAGCGAAGTAATCGGCCGCGGCGGTATGTCATCGGTGTACTGCGCCCGCGACGAAAACCTCGGCCGCGACGTCGCCTTGAAGCTCTTCGCTCCGCAGGCCCCGGATGCGGACGAGCTCAAGCGCCAGGAAGCCGAAATCCAGCTTCTTGCCACGCTCAACCACCCTGGCCTGGTCACGCTCTTCGACGCCGGCATTGATGACAGGATTCCGGACGAACCCCGGCCCTTCCTGACCATGGAGCTCGTCGAGGGACAAGACCTCCGCGGCCGCATCCGGCACAGCCGGGTGCCGCTGGAAGAATTGTCAGTCATCGGTGCAGGCATCGCCGACGCCCTCGCCTACGTGCACGGCCTGGGCATCATCCACCGCGACATCAAGCCCGGCAACATCCTGCTGGTCCAGATCCGTCCCGGCGAGCCGCTGCGCCCCAAGCTCACGGACTTCGGCATCGCCAGGATCGTGGATTCCACCAGGCTCACTGCCACCGGGACCATGGTGGGCACCGCCGCCTACCTCAGCCCCGAGCAGGCACTCGGCAAGCCCCTGTCCCCCGCAACCGATATTTATTCGCTGGGGCTGGTGCTGCTCGAGTGCATTAAGGGCACCGTTGAGTACCCCGGCAGTGCCGTGGAATCCGCTGTGGCGCGGCTGCACCGCGCCCCTGAAATCCCCGACGACGTCCCCTCCGAATGGGCTGAGCTCATCCGCTCCATGACGTCCATCGAACCGCTTGAACGGCCAACGGCCGCCGACATAGAGACCTCGCTGCGCCAGGCCATGGTCTCGCCCGCCTCCACCCCCGGTGAACTGGCTGCGGAGACCACCCGGGTGCTGCCGGCCATGCCCTTCCACCCGCCGTCCATCACTGCCGAAGAATCGGTGGATGAGCTGCGCGAAGCGGCTGCCCCGGTGAGCGCACCACGCCCGGCAAAGAAAAGCACCTCATCCGTACGCCGGTTCCTCCGGGACAAACGGATCCTGTTGTCCGTGGTCCTCGGCCTAGTGGTGATTGCCGCTGCTGTGGCAGCGGTGATGATCAGCGTGTCCGCCCGGCCCGCCGACGTCGTCCCCTATCCCACGGTCACCGGCACCCTGGGTGACCATCTGAAGGAACTCCAAAAGAGCGTGGCCCCGTGACGTTGCGCCAGACCACCACGGCGCGGTTGGCCGTGGCCGGCACCGCGGCGCTGCTCGTCTCCGGTTTCCTGGCCGCGTGTGCCCCGCCCGGTTCCGGCCTGCAGCGGGAGGCCGCCACACAGTTCCAGGCGCGGGTACTCGAGGTTACCCAGGCTGCCTCGCAGGACGATCCTGCCTCGGCCCTGAAAGCGCTGGACGGGCTTGAATCCGACCTCTCGGCGGCAGCGGCGAAGGGCCAGGTTTCTGAGGAGCGGAGCCGCAGCATCACCACAGTCGCCAGCGCCGTCAGGGCAGACCTCAACGATGCCGTTGCCGCCCAGCAGGCTGCCGCCAAGGCCGCCGAGGACGCACGGACAGCGGCACAGCAAGCGGCGCAGAGCCCATCCCCCACGGCGGATGCGCCCGCGCCTCAACCTGCCCCGGCCCAAGGTAATGCCGGCAGCGGCGGCGCAAAGAACAGCGGCGGCGACAAGGGCAAGGGCAAAAACTAGCCTGCGCCCGTCCGCTGACATGCAAAGGGGCGGTGCCCCGGAATCATCCGGAGCACCGCCCCTCCTATTGCTGCCGAAGCCGCGGCGGGCTAGGCCAGGCTGGCGATGACCTTGTTGAGGGTGGCGGACGGACGCATCACGGCGGAGGCCTTGGCGTCCTCCGGGCGGTAGTATCCTCCGATATCGACTGGCGAACCCTGGACTTCAGCCAGCTCGCCGACGATCGTTTCCTCGTTGGAAGAAAGCTCGTTGGCGACCGAGCTGAACGCGGCGGCAAGGTCGGCGTCGGACGTCTGCTTGGCCAGCTCCTCAGCCCAGTAACGGGCCAGGAAGTAGTGGCTGCCGCGGTTGTCCAACTCACCGGCGCGGCGGCTGGGGGACTTGTTCTCGAGCAGGAACGTGCCGGTGGCTCGGTCCAGGGTGTCTGCGAGGACCTGGGCGCGGGCATTGCCGGTGGTGGTGGCCAGGTGCTCGAAGCTGACGGCCAGGGCCAGGAACTCGCCCAGGCTGTCCCAGCGAAGGTGGTTTTCCTTGAGCAGCTGCTGGACGTGCTTGGGGGCGGAACCGCCGGCACCGGTCTCGAAGAGGCCGCCACCGTTCATCAGCGGAACAACGGAGAGCATCTTGGCGCTGGTGCCCAGTTCCAGGATGGGGAACAGGTCCGTGAGGTAGTCGCGGAGCACGTTGCCGGTGACGGAGATGGTGTCCTCGCCCTTGCGGATCCGCTCCAAGGTGAAGGCGATGGCCTTGACCGGGGACATGATCTGGATGTCCAGGCCCTCGGTGTCGTGGTCCTTCAGGTATTCGTTGACCTTGGCGATGAGGTTCGCGTCGTGGGCACGCTCCTCGTCCAGCCAGAACACGGCGGGGGTCTGCGAGGCTCGGGCGCGGGTGACAGCCAGCTTGACCCAGTCGCGGATGGGGGCGTCCTTGGTCTGGCAGGCGCGCCAGATGTCACCGGGGACCACGTCGTGTTCGATCAGGACGTTGCCGCTGCCGTCAACGATCTGTACCTTGCCGGCTTCCTGGATTTCGAACGTCTTGTCGTGGCTGCCGTATTCCTCAGCGGCCTGCGCCATGAGGCCCACGTTCGGGACGGTGCCCATGGTGGTGGGATCGTAGGCGCCGTTGGCGCGGCAGTCGTCGATGACCACCTGGTAGATGCCGGCGTAGGAGCTGTCCGGCAGGACGGCGAGGGTGTCGGCTTCCTTGCCGTCCGGGCCCCACATGTGGCCGGAGCTGCGGATCATGGCTGGCATGGAGGCGTCCACAATGATGTCGGAGGGCACGTTCAGGCTGGTGATGCCCTTGTCGGAGTCCACCATGGCCAGCGCGGGTCCGTCTTCCAGGCCCTTCTTGATCAGGTTCTGGACGCCGTCGCGGACGTCCGCCGGCAGGTCCTCAAGGCTGCTCAGGATGGCTGCGAGGCCGTTGTTGGGGCTGATGCCGGCGGCGGAAAGCTGCTTGCCGTAGGTCTCGAACAGCTCGGAGAAGTAGGCCTTCACCACGTGGCCGAAGATGATGGGGTCCGAGACCTTCATCATGGTGGCCTTCAGGTGGGCTGAGAACAGCACGCCCTCTTCCTTGGCGCGGGCAACCTGGGCCTTGAGGAACTCGTCCAGGGCGGCGGCGCGCATCACGGTTCCGTCGATGACTTCACCGGCCAGGACGGGGAACGCCTTCTTCAGGACCTTGACCGAACCGTCCTCGCGGACCAGCTGGATGGCGATGGTGCCGTCGGCCTCGATGACCACGGACTTCTCGTTGGAGCGGAAGTCGTCCTGGCCCATGGTGGCCACGTTGGTCTTGGAGTCCGCGGTCCAGGCGCCCATGGAGTGCGGGTTCTGGCGGGCGTAGTTCTTGACGGACAGCGGAGCGCGGCGGTCCGAGTTGCCTTCGCGCAGGACCGGGTTCACGGCGGAGCCCTTGATCTTGTCGTAGCGGGAGCGGATGGCGGTCTCTTCATCCGAGGTGGGGTTGTCCGGGTAATCCGGCAGTGCGTAGCCCTGGCCCTGCAGCTCGGCGATGGCCGCCTTCAGCTGCGGGATGGAGGCGCTGATGTTGGGCAGCTTGATGATGTTGGCTTCCGGCGTCTTCGCCAGCTCACCAAGTTCAGCAAGGGCGTCACCGATCTGCTGCTCCGGGGTGAGGTAGTCACCGAACACGGCAATGATGCGGCCGGCGAGCGAGATGTCGCGGGTCTCCACCTCCACACCTGCAGTCGAAGCGAAGGCCTCGATGATGGGCAGGAACGAATAGGTAGCCAGCATCGGCGCTTCGTCGGTGTGGGTGTAGATAATCTTGGACATGCGCGGGCGTCTCCCTGAAGGTCGGCTTGGTTGTGAAATCTTTGTCTATTTCACCAAGTACAACTTACCCGAGGACGCCGGTTTGAACCTTAACGGGCCTCCCGGATTACCCCGGTGAGAGCAGCATTACAGCGATAGAGAACGCCCGACGACGGCACGCTTCCGGGTGCATCGCCGCCATCGCCGCAGCTGGGGCGGTGCCGGGCGCCGGCCCGGCTCGTGCCGCCGGATGATTGGTCACGAGTGTGTACAAACTCCGCACGCGGCGATAAGTTCGCTAAGTCACTCCCGATCCCGGGCCCAACCCCGTTCAGACAGGACAACAATGACACGTACCAGGTCCCTGGCATCCGGCCTCCTGACCTTCTCCGCAGCCGCCGTACTGGCACTTACGTCAGCCGGCGGGGCTTCCGCCACTCCCGCACCGTCCGACAGTAAGTCGAATCCATCGGTTGCCAGCATCACTGTCGACGCCGGCGGAGCAGCTGACTACTGGACGCCCGAACGGATGCAAAGCGCCCTTCCAGGTGACACGCTGGCAAGCAAGGCGCTTGAGCGCGGCAACCGCTCCAACCTCGCCGTGGTGGAGAAAGGCAAGCCCGCCACCACCAAGGGAACCAAGGGAAAGCCCACCATCGCCAAGAGTGAAAACCCCGTCGCCCACATCGGCAAGGTCTTCTTCACCATGGGCACGACCAACTACGTGTGCTCGGGCAACGCCGTCTCCTCCGCGAACGGCAGCACGGTGGCAACGGCCGGACACTGCGTTAACGAAAGTGGCGCCTACGCCACCAACTTCGTCTTCGTGCCCGCCTACGACAACGGCGCAGCCCCCTACGGCAAGTGGACCGCCAAGGGCCTGTACGCCCCCACCCAGTGGGTGTCCAACGGGGACATGACCTATGACACCGGCTTCGCCGTCATGAACCCCTTGAACGGCCAGAAGCTGACGGACGTCGTGGGCGGCTCGGGTACTGCCTTCAACCAGGCCCGCGGCCTGACCTACACGGCCTACGGCTACCCGCAGGCCTCACCGTTCGACGGCACGTCCCTGTGGAGCTGCACCGGCACAGCGACAAACGATCCCAACAACCCGCAGTTCGGCACCCAGGGCATTCCCTGCGACATGACCGGTGGGTCCTCGGGCGGTCCGTGGTTCATCGGCAGCGGGTCCGACGGGCTGCAAAACTCGATCAACAGCTACGGCTACAACCGCTCCGCCGTCATGTACGGCCCGTACTGGGGCTCGGTTATCCAGGCGACGTACACCAATGCCGCGAAATCCTAAAGAACCCGCACCGGACCAGGACCCCGTCAGCCACGTCGACCTTGACCAGTCCAGCGAGGAAGTCCTCGACTACTGGACGGAGGAACGGATGGCAGAAGCCCGGCCCCGGGAGCTGAAGCTTCCGGCACCCGGCCCGGCGGACCAGGACTAACCGCACAAAAGACGACGGCGCCCGTCCCCTTCTCAGGGGACGGGCGCCGTCGTTGGTTCAATCCGCCATCGATTGCTCCGTACCCGTGGGAAGCAATCGGTGCAGCCGGTCAGTGGAAGAAGTGCCGGGCTCCGGTGAAGTACATGGTGATGCCGGCCGCGTTGGCTGCCGCGATGACTTCCTCGTCGCGGACCGAGCCACCGGGCTGGACCACGGCGCGGACACCCGCGTCGATCAGGATCTGCAGGCCGTCGGCGAACGGGAAGAACGCGTCCGAAGCCGCCACAGCACCGCGGGCCCGCTCAGGTGCGCCGCTCGCGTCCGCATTCGAGGCGCCGCCGGCGCCGTCGACGTCGGACGCAACCTCCACGCCCAGGGTGTTGGCCCGCTCCACGGCCAGGCGGCACGAATCAAGCCGGTTCACCTGGCCCATGCCGATGCCCACGGCCGCGCCGTTGTCGGCAATCAGGATGGCGTTCGACTTCGCCGCGCGGCAGGCGGTCCAGGCGAAGGCGAGGTCCGCGAGGGTCTTCTCGTCCGCGGCCTCACCGGCGGCGAGGGTCCAGTTGGCGGGGTTGTCGCCGTCGGCGTCCACCTTGTCGCTGACCTGGACCAGCATGCCACCGGATACCTGGCGGAACTCCGTCGGATACCGGCCGTAGCCTTCGGGCAGGGCAAGCAGGCGGATGTTCTTCTTTTTGGACAGGATCTCCACGGCTTCGGGTTCAAAGCCGGGGGCGATGACGACCTCGGTGAAGATGTCCTTGACGGTGTTGGCCATGCCGGCGGTGACGGTGCGGTTGGCCGCGATGACGCCGCCGAATGCGGAGACGGGGTCGCAGGCGTGGGCCTTGGCGTGTGCGTCGGCGATGGGGTCGGCGGCGTCCGCTGAGCCGACGGCAACGCCGCAGGGGTTGGCGTGCTTAATGATGGCGACGGCGGGTTCGCTGAAGTCGTAGGCGGCGCGCAGGGCGGCGTCAGCGTCCACGAAGTTGTTGTAGCTCATGGCCTTGCCGTGCAGCTGGTCCGCCTGGGCAATGCCCACCGGCGCAGCCTTGTCCACGTAGAGTGCCGCCTGCTGGTGCGGGTTCTCGCCGTAGCGCAGAACCTCGGAGCGTTCCAGGGAGAGACCGGCGTAGGCGGGCCAGTCGACGACGCCGTCGCCGTCTTCATCCAGGAACTGGCCGGCCGTCCAGGTGGCCACGGCGTTGTCATACGCGGCGGTGTGGGCGAACGCCTTGGCGGCGAGGCGGCGGCGGGTCTTGAGGTCAAAGCCGCCGGCCGCGGCGGCCTCAACCACCTGACCGTAGAAGTTGGGGTCCACCACAATGGTGACGGCGGCGTGGTTCTTCGCCGCAGAGCGCACCATGGCGGGTCCGCCGATATCGATCTGCTCAACGACGTCGTCCTGCGCGGCGCCGGACTTCACCGTCTCCACGAACGGGTAGAGGTTCACCACCACCAGGTCGAAGGCCTCGATGTCCATGCTGGAGAGGGTTTCCATGTGGGCGGGGACGCGGCGGTCGGCCAGGATGCCGCCATGCACGCGGGGGTGCAGTGTCTTGACGCGGCCGTCCAGCATTTCCGGGGAGCCGGTGACTTCCTCCACCTCCTGGACGGGGATGCCGGCGGCGGCGATCTTCTTGGCCGTGGAACCGGTGGAGACGAGCTTCACCCCGGCCGCGTGCAGGCCCGTGGCGAGTTCCTCCAGACCGGTCTTGTCGTAAACCGAGATGAGGGCCCGGCGGATGGGTACACGGTCAATGGATACGCGCTCATGCTGCGTGAAGCTCACAAATGTCTCCGTCTTATCTCGCGGAACAGGGCCGCGGTTGGTGGGGATACGGCCAGTTTATCGCGAAGGCAACGGTTACCCCCTGTGTGCTCCGGAGTGTGAACGTCCGCGGGCCCGGATAGAGTCTTCAGCAGGAGGCGGCGATGAATACTTACACCACTGTGCCCAGCGGCGAACAGGTGGTCCAGGAACTGCCCTGGCGATGGAAAGTCCAGGGCAGGATCTTCCTGATCGGGGGCCTCGGCTTCATGTTCGACGCCTGGGATGTGACGCTGAACGGCATCCTCATCCCGCTGCTGTCCACGCACTGGGCCCTGACACCAGGCGAGGCCGCCTGGGTGGGTACGGCCAACCTGGTCGGCATGGCCCTCGGGGCCTTCGCATGGGGAACCATCGCAGACACCGTGGGCCGAAAGAAGGCGTTCACGGCCACGCTGCTCCTGTTCTCCATCTTCACCGTACTGGGCGCGTTCTCGCCCGACTTCATGTGGTTCTGCATCTTCAGGTTCCTGGCAGGCTTCGGACTGGGCGGCTGCATTCCGGTGGACTACGCCTTGGTGGGTGAGTTCACGCCGCGGAAGCAGCGCGGCAGGGTCCTGACGGCCATGGACGGCTGGTGGCCCATTGGCGCCGCCCTTGCCGGGTTCGTCTCGGCCGGCCTGGTGGCCCTGAACGGTGACTGGCGCCTGACCATGCTGGTGATGGTGCTCCCGGCCCTGTTGGTGTTCTGGGTCCGGCGGAGCGTTCCCGAGTCCCCCTTGTTCCTGATCCGAAAGGGCAGGCGGGAAGAAGCGGCCAGGATTATTGACGGATTGGTGCTGGCCACAGGCGCCCAAGCACGGGCCTACAGCCTGCCCGATGCCAAGGATGCGCCGCGGCTTTCGGCCGGCAGCGCCTGGACCCAGCTGCGCTCCGTCTGGCAGTTCAACTGGAAGATCACCACGGCGGCCTGGGCCCTGTTCTTCAGCATCCTGCTGGTCTACTACCTGTCCCTGACCTGGATGCCCAGGATCCTGATCGGCGCCGGATTCGCCGAGTACAAGGCGTTCGTCACCACGGCGTCCATGGCCGCCGTCGGCTTCCTTGGCGTGGTGGTGGCAGCGCTGCTCGTCGAACGTGTGGGGCGCAAGTGGATCCTGGCCATCACCGGACCGCTGTCCGCCCTGACCCTGGTGATCGTGGCGTTCGTGGTGGACATTCCCACGGCTGCGGTGTTCTGGCTGCTGGTCTTCGGGTTCGTGGTGCAGGTGGCCATCCCGGTGCTGTACGCGTACGTCTCCGAGCTCTACCCCACGGAACTGCGGGGCAGCGGCTTTGGCTGGGCATCAACGTTCTCCCGCCTGGGTGCCGGCTTTGGGCCGCTGATCTTTGCCAACTACTTTTGGCCGGAACTGGGCCTCGCCACGTCCTTTGCGCTGGCGGGTGCCCTGGTGCTGGTATCGGTGCTGTGGATGGCTTTCTTCTCCCCGGAAACCCGGCAGCGCCGCCTCCAGTAAGGCGAACCGCTACGCGAAAGAAGGGTCTGCGGCGAGGGCGGCCAGGGTGGACACCAGCAGCCGGCGCTCCACCACCTTGATGCGCTCGTGCAAGGTCTCCTCGGTGTCCGAGTCCTCGATGGTCACGGCCTCCTGGGCAATGATTGGCCCGGTGTCAACGCCGGCGTCGGCCCAGTGCACCGTGCAGCCGGTCACCTTCACGCCGTAGGCCATGGCATCCCGCACGCCGTGGGCCCCGGGGAAGGCCGGAAGCAGGGCGGGGTGGGTGTTCAGGTACCTGCCCTTGAATGCATCAATGAACTCAGGGCTGACGATCCGCATGAAGCCGGAGGACACCACCACGTCCGGCTTGAAGGCGGCCACGGCGTCGGTCAGCGCGGCGTTCCAGTCGGCGCGGTCCCGGTAGGACTTGAAATCCACCACGAACGTGGGGATGCCTGCCGCGGCGGAACGTTCGACGCCGAAGGTCCCCTCCCTGTCGGCCCCCACCGCGGCGATTTCCACGTCGAGTTCGCCCGCCTTGACGGCGTCGATGACTGCTTGGAGATTGGACCCGGTGCCGGAGACGAGGACGACGATACGCATTGGTCCAGCTTAGGTGCACGCTCGCGTACGCTGGAAAACATGAACAGCCAACCGGGCCGGGGCGTCCAGCAACAGGCCAAACCCCCGCTCAGCGAGGCAGCAAAGGCCTCCCGCACCAAGACCTTTGCCCTGTTCCGGATGTTCCTGGTTTCGGTCCTCGGCGCGTTGTTCGTCTACCAGTTGGACGTCAACTACCTGTGGCTGTCAACCGTCCTCACGGCGGCCGGCATGGCCCTGGGGATCTTCCTCCTGGTCAGGGCCATCCGGTTGAGGGAATCCAAACTGGTTCTGGTTGGCACCATCTCGGGCCTGGTGATGGCCGTGGTCATGGTGCCGCTGCTGTTGACCGCCATGGTCTTCTTCAACCAGGTGCGCGACTACCAGGGGTGCGTGGGGCGGGCACTTACGGACCGGGCGGCTAATGCGTGCGTGACGCAGTTCCAGGATCTGCTGCCCACCAAGGTGGGTTAGCGCGCCGGCGAGGCGCCTAGCTGACGCGCTCGGCGTCGCGTTCCGCGGCGACGCTTTCCTCACGTTCCAGCCACGGCCCGGCCGCGTAGCCAATGACGACGCCGATGCCCACCTCGGCCGCCACCCACAGGCCGGTCCAGAGCGGGTCGGGCCCGATATCCGTGAGTCGGCCGACCCCCGCGGATCCCCTCGCCACCCAGGCAAGGCACATCGTCAAAACCCCTGCGGCCAGTCCGGCGAGGGCCCCGAGCACCACGGTGGAGACGGTGGCGGTGAACCAGCGTGCGCGGACTTTGATGGCGAGCCATTCGTCGAAGTGGTTCTCCCCCTCCCGAAGGAACCACCACCCGGCCACGACGCCCGCCAGCACCGGTACGATCAATGCCACGAAAGCGTAGTCCATGGGGCCGGACGGGATGGCCGCCAGGACGGGAACGGATGGCATGGGCCCCACCGCGGTGCCCAGCGGCCCGGCTTGGGAACCCACGCCCATGGCGAAACCGGCACCTGAGGTCCAGGCGAGGGCGAACACCACCAGGTTCGGCAGGAAGCCGAGCTGTGCGATGGTCAGGGCGGCCCCTCCTACGGGACCGGCGTGGAGCGCTTCATAGACGGAGACCACGAGGTTCCAGTGGATGAGCAGGTCCACTGCCAGCAGCACGGCGGCCAGGGTAAGCGCCGACACTACCGCCACGAAGCCGGCCTTCGCGGCAGAGGCGAAGTATGAACCGGCCCAGCGGGAGTGCTGGCTGCTGCGTGAAATCCAGTCCACTGCGTCCACGCCGATGAGCCGGCTCCAGGAGCCAGCTTCCCTGCGGGCGCCGATTACCATGCCGAGCCCGTAGGGAATGAGCGGCACCAGCATGGCGTACCAGAGATTGATGACGACGTCGGTGCTGCGGCACACGAATCCGGTGGCTGCACCGAAGGCGGCGTAAACCACCCATGAGCCCAGCAGGGCCTGCCACAGCTGGTCGGTGTAGGAGGCCCGGGCCAGGCGGCGGCCGGCGCGCCAGGCCAGCAGGAAGGGGATCAGGGTCAGGCCAAGGGGAATCAGGTTCAGGATATCCGAGCCGGCGTGTGCTGCCGGCGCCGGCCCCGCTCCCGTGAGTTCCAGTGGCACGCCGTGGACCAGGAGCCAGGACTGGCCGGCCAAGCGGGCCAAGACCTCGAACTGCCCGTTCTGGAAACCCGCGGTGGCCCAGACGGCGACAATGGGGGCTATCACCACCAGCGCGGAAATGATGGCCGCCTGTGCTGTTTCAAGGGCGCCCTGCAGCCACAACGGCATGGGGAGGCCACGGTTTCCGGTCTGATCAGCACGCAGTTTCATCGTGTTCCATGGTGTCACGCCGGGTGCCTCCTGCCCGCGAGCGACAGGCTCCGCGGCGGCACTGGGTGAACAATCAAAATGGAGGTACGTCCGGCGCTTTTTCCAGGGCCGGGCCGTAAAATTGGTATCTAAACCAGCACCCGCCCACCCGGACGCAGTGCGATGTGTTTCGGCGCCGCGTTGCCGCGCCAAGGACCCGGATCCGTAAACCGGGAAACAGGAGCCGCGAATGAGAGATGAACCGTAAGTTCTGAAGATATTCGTCCTACTGGCTGGTGCACCCACGGCATACAGCGTGGTTGCACCAGCGCTTAACGGTGCGGCGCCGGGAACCCCCAAGGTTCCCGGCGCCGTTCACTGCCGAAGGGCCAGCTCAGTGGCCGTACCTCCGAAGCCGGGGTGCGGTGTCCCGTTCGGAGCTGATTCCGGCGGTGGGGGTGCCCGCGTTCAGGTCCGCATCGCCCTGCAGGTCCACGTCGCCGGCGTCGGATTCCATATCGCTCCTGGCTTCCGTATATGTCCGTGCGCCGCGGTCGTAGTACGTGTACAGCCGGTCCTCTTCTTCAGGGGTGAGGTGGCCGTCAGCGTCCACCCGGGGAGCGTCCTTCACGTGCTCCTTGGTGAACGGAACCACCAGGTTTTCTCCCTCGCTGCGGGCCCCTTCGACGGGGACGAAGGTCTCGGACGTGCCGAAGAGGCCGGTCTTGATGGTGACCCAGGTGGGCTCGCCCGTGTCGTCGTCAGCGTACAACTGGCCGATCGAACCAATTTTCGCCCCATCGGTACCCACGACGTTGCCGCCCTTGGCAAGCAGGCTTTCGAGGTTTTCCCTGTTGAGCATGACGTCTCCTTGGTTGTGTCTTTGTACCGGGTTTGCCAGCCCGGAGCCCGGGCACCGGTTAGCCCCGGTGTCCGGGCCCTGCCCCGGCTGCTTGAGGCTGGCGCTGGCTACCCGTTTAACGTAAGCATGCTTAGCATCAAATGCCAAGCTTACTTAGTAGTTTTCTCGCTGCTGGGGCAGCTGTTCACCCAACCTTTTCCTGCGGGTCATGCCCTCTCCCCCGCCATTTCAAGGCGGCCACCCACGGTTGAAGGGTGAGGATCGCAATCGTTGCCGAAACATTCTTGCCGCTGATGAATGGCGTCACGCATTCCATCCTGCGGGTCCTGGACCACCTCCAGGACCGGGGCGATGACGTCCTGGTCATTGCGCCGTCCGCCCATGACGGGCAGGCGCCGGGACGGGTCAAGGGCGCTGCTGTCCACCGGCTTCCCGCGGTCCCGCTGGCGGGTTACACGAACGTGCGGGTGGCACTGGGGGGCGTGTACCGGGTCAAGCGAATCCTTGCCGAGTACGCCCCTGACGTGGTGCACCTTGCCTCGCCGTTCGTGCTGGGCTGGCGGGCTGCCCAGGCTGCCCATCAGCTCGGCATCCCGTCGGTGGCCATCTACCAGACCGAGGTTCCCAGTTACGCCGCCCGGTACGGGGTGCCGTTCCTGGAGAACTGGGCCTGGAACCGGGTCGAGAACATCCACCTGCTGGCTACCCGCACCCTGGTGCCGTCCACGTTCGCGCTGAACCACTTGCGCGGGCGGGGGATTCCCCGGGTCCGGATGTGGCGGCGCGGGGTGGATACCGCGCGCTTCTCGCCGGGAAAGCGCGACGACGGGTGGCGGGCTTCGGTTGCCCCCGGCGGCGAGCGGATCATCGGCTACGTCGGCCGGCTCGCGGTGGAAAAGCAGGTGGAAGACCTCGCCGCGCTGGCCGGGATACCCAACGCGAAGCTGGTGGTGGTGGGCGACGGGCCGCAGCGGGCCGCACTGGAAGCCGCGCTCCCCGGTGCATCCTTCACCGGATTCCTGGGCGGGGATGAGTTGGCACGCGCCGTGGCGTCGTTCGACTTGTTCGTCCATCCGGGCGAGTTCGAAACCTTCTGCCAAACCATCCAGGAAGCCATGGCATCGGGCGTGCCGGTGGTGGCTACGGGCCGGGGCGGCCCCCTGGATTTAGTGGAGAACTCGCGGACGGGCTGGCTGTACGAGCCGGGCGACCTCTCCGCCATGCGTGCCCGGGTGCAAGACCTGATCGGCGACGACGCCAAGCGCCGCGCGTTCGCCGCCGCGGCACACGCCTCTGTACAGGACCGAACCTGGCCCGCCCTCTGCACCGAACTGGTGCAGCACTATGCCGACGTCATCGCGGACGTCCCGGTGGCAACGGCGCCGGTCAACAGCAAGGGAGCAAACCTGTGAAAATCTCCGTGATCGGCTGCGGTTACCTCGGAGCCGTCCATGCCGCAACACTGGCGTCCATGGGCCATACCGTGGTGGGCATCGACGTCGATCCCCGCAAGGTGGCGCAACTGAACGGCGGCGTGGCACCGTTCCACGAGCCCGGCCTCGATGAGCTCCTCCAGGACGGCCTCGCCACCGGCCGGCTGCGCTTCTCCACGGACCCCGCCGGGGCCAAGGCGGCACAGGTGCACTTCCTGTGTGTGGGGACCCCGCAGGAGAAGACGTCCGACGCCGCCGACCTCACCTTCCTCGTCACCGCTTCGGAAGCCTTGTTGCCCCACCTGGCCGCGGGCGCCGTCGTCGTGGGCAAATCGACCGTGCCCGTGGGCACCGTGGACATGCTCCGCGGTGTGCTGGCGCCGCGGCCCGACGTGCTGCTGGGTTGGAACCCCGAGTTCCTGCGGCAGGGAACCGCCGTCAAGGACTCCCTGGTGCCGGACCGGCTGGTGTACGGCGTGGAAGGGGGCCGGGCCGCGGCCTTCAACCACGCTACCGGCGCGCCGCTGGGCGTGACGGCGGCACTGGACGCCGTCTACGAACCGCTGCTCCGCGCCGGGATCCCCCGGCTGGTCTGCAACTTTGCCACGGCGGAACTCATCAAGTCGGCCGCGAACGCATACCTTGCCACCAAGGTCAGCTTCATCAATGCCGTCGCCGAATTGTGCGACGCCGCCGGAGCCGATGTCAGCGAACTGGGCGAAGCGATGGGGCTGGATCCGAGGATCGGCAGCCGCTACCTGCACGCGGGCCTGGGCTTCGGCGGAGGCTGCCTGCCCAAGGACATCCGGAGTTTCCGGACCCAGGCCACCGCGCTGGGCGCCTCCGCGCTGGAGGACTGGATGGGCCTGGTCGACTCGGTGAACCTGGGCCAACGGGCGCGCACGGTGGACCTGGCAGCGGCTATGTGCGGAGGCTCGCTGGCAGGCCGTTCCATCACCGTGCTTGGAGCCTCCTTCAAGCCGGACACGGACGACATCCGCGACTCCCCCGCCCTGGACGTGGCGGACCGGCTGGCCGCCGCCGGCGCGCACGTCACCGTGACGGACCCCAAGGCGGTGAACCACGCCTGGCGCCGCTACCCCCGGCTCCGGTTCGAGGTGTCCACCCAGCGGGCACTCCAAGACGCCGAGCTGGTGCTCCTGCTGACCGAATGGGACGAGTACCGGCAGCTTTCCCCTGCCGCCACCGGCAGCCTGGTCCGACGCCGGGCAGTCCTGGACGCGCGGAACGTGTTGGACGCCGCGGCATGGCAGGCGGACGGCTGGACTGTGTGCGGGCTTGGAACGTCCGCCGGCGCGGTCACGGCCCCGGCTGCGGTGAGCTGAGGTTCAGCCCAGGAGCCCCAGATCGGCGAACGCCAATGCAACACCTGCCCCAGCCGGTCCGGCGGTGGTCTTGTCGGCCACGGCGAGGACGGCCGGATGGCCGCCTTCAACGGCAATGCCAACGCCGGCGTATTCGAGCATTTCAATATCGTTGGCACTGTCACCGATGGCCACGATGTCCGCCCGGTGGAGGCCAAGCCGGGCCTCCACCACCTGGATGCCCACCGCCTTGTGCGTGCCCGCCATGAAGATCTCCCCCGCACGGTCCCCCAGCGCCGAGAGGGAACTGGGGATCAGCCCGACGCCGGAACCGAGCATTTCCATCAGCCGCTTCAGCGGGACTGTCGAATCGAAGACCGAGACCTTGGCATAGGAGGTGCTGCGGAGGTCGTCGCTGTACTGCATCGGCCCCAGGATGTCCTCCAGCGGGTCAACGTCGGTGCTGAGGACGCCATCGTGCCGGGGGCGGCCGGCGAAGATGGGGCCCAGGACTTCCCTCAGCCGCTGGTCCACGCCGGTGCGGCCGTGCAGGGCCTCGGGTGCTTCCAGGATGTAGGCGGCCCCGTGGGCATCGAGGGTTTCCACGATGAGCGCCGCCAGGTCCGGCTCAAAGCGCTGGTCCCGAAGGACCTCACCGTTGACTTCCACCCTGGCACCGGCCCCCGTGATGGTCCCGTCGAAGCCGGCGTCCAGGATGTGGCCGGGCACCATCGACAGCGGCCGCCCGGTGCAGACGAAGACCAGGTGGCCCAGCCCGCGGGCGGTCCGGACCGCGTCCACGTGGGCATCAGGGGCCAGGCCGTGGTCCGCATACGTACCGTCGATGTCGAGGAACACGGCACGCGGCCTGGCGGTCTGGCTTGGCATGCCTGGACTCCTTGGTCAGTTGCGGGACATCCAAATCCTATCCCCGGCAGCTGCTTCACCGGGGCGGACTACATTGGCCTGTCCCGCCTAAAGTGACACCCATCCTGTGATATTCGAAGCCTTGCACAACAAATAAGCCTGCTGATTGAATAAGGGAACCGGAAATGGGGGCCCGGCACAACTTACTGACAAGGAGTGACAACATGGGCATTCTCGGATTTCTCATTTTGGGCCTGATCGCCGGCGCTATTGCCAAAGCCATCCTTCCGGGCCGCCAAGGCGGCGGCTGGGTGGTAACCATGGTTCTCGGAGTTGTGGGTGCCATCCTGGGCGGCTGGATCGGATCGCTGATTTTCGGCGGCGGACTGGCCGAATTCTTCGACCTTCGGACATGGCTGCTGGCAATCCTCGGCTCGATCATCGTGCTGCTCGTCTACGGCGCAATCACCAACCGCAGCGGCCGCAGGGTATAGCGCCCCACCACCTGTCCCATCCGTAAAAAGGCGCCGGACTCCCTAAAGGAGACCGGCGTCTTTTCACGTTCCCGAAGAACGCACCGGCGAACCGGAAAGCCGCCCAACAGCTTTGCCAGTGAGCCGCCCAATTTGCGGATCTGCCCTTTATGATGGCCAAGGGGTGGTGTTATGACCGGTATTTCGGGCCGTGGCAATGATGTGGCATTACAAATTTTTGGCGCGGTCATGAATGCCAGTCCGGATGCCCTGCTGGCACTGGATACCGACGGCATGATTCTTTGCGCCAACGCTGCTGCGGCCCGGCTCTTCGGGTTGCCCCAGGAAGCGTTTGCCGGCCTGGACCACCGGCCCCTGATCGCCGAAGGATTCCGCGGTGAGGTGGAGAACCTGTTCCGGCAGCTCCTGGCCCACCCTGACCAACCGCAGCCGCCGCGTGAGATCGCGGGCCTCCGCAGTGATGGATCCGAGTTTCCCCTTGAGGTTGCCGCGGCCGTCTTTCCGGCGGGGCCGCTGTCCGATCCTGCCCTCATCCCCGCCGGGGGCACCGGCCCCGCCGGAGCACACCTGCTCCTCTCCGCCCGGGGCACAGCACACCGCCAAGCCGCCAACGACAACCTTCGCGAGGCCATGTCACTGCTCACGGCCACCTTGGAATCGACGGCGGACGGAATCCTGGTGATGGGCATCGATGGCAGTGTGGCCGGATTCAACGAGCAGTTCCTCACCATGTGGGGCATTCCGCCCGCCCTGCTGGAAGCGGACAGCGAGGAGCCGGCACTCCGGGTGGTGATGGCCCAGGTGGCCGACCCTGTTTCCTTCACGGCGCGGCTGAATGAAGTCCAGGAGGACCCGTCTGCGGAAAGCCACGACGTTGTGGAGCTGCTCGACGGGCGCACCTTTGAACGGTACTCACGACCGCAACGGGTCGGTGAGAAGATCGTGGGCCGGGTGTGGAGTTTCCGGGACGCGACGCCCCGGCGGAAGGCACAGGAGCAAGCCCACCAAGCTTTGAAGGACCTCGCGGAGCAGGCCGAAAAGCTTCGGGCCATGGCTTTCCAAGACCCCCTGACCGGGCTCGCCAACCGGGCCGTGTTCAACGAGGCCTTGGCCAACTCGCTCACGGAGCCACGGCTGAAGACGGTGGACGTCCTGCTCCTTGACCTGGACGACTTCAAGGAGGTCAATGACATCCTTGGCCATCAGGCCGGCGACGACATGCTGGTGGAGGTGGCGCGCCGGCTTCGCGGCTGTACACCCACGGCGGATGTGGTGGCACGCCTTGGCGGCGACGAATTCGTGGTGCTCCTGACAGCCTGTCCCGACCCTGACGAGATCGCGGCGTGCATTGTGCGGTGCCTGCACGTGCCGGTGACCATCGGCGGCACCGTGCTGCGTCCGAGCCTGAGCCTGGGGCTTGCCTCCCTGGGGCAGGACAGCGTGGGTCCCTCCGAACTGCTCAGGCACGCGGACATCGCCATGTACGCGGCCAAGGCCGCGGGCAAGAACCGGTTCCTGCGCTTCCACCCGGACATGATGCAGGCGCTGGTACAGCGGACGCACATGGAGAGCGGCCTGCAGTTGGCGGTTCCGCGCGGCGAGATCACGGTCGATTTCCAGCCGATCGTTTCGCACCGCATGGGGCAGGTGGTCCAGCTGGAGGCGCTGGCCCGGTGGGACCGCGGCGGTGAACGGGTGCCGCCGTCGATCTTTATTCCGCTCGCCGAGCGCACCGGCCTGATCAACGAGATCGGGGCCGAGGTGATGGCCAGCGGCATGGTGCAGCTGGCACGCTGGCTGAGCGAGGATCCTTCCCGGTCACTCGCCGTGAACGTCTCCGGCGTCCAACTGCAGGAGCCGGACTTCGCCGAGACAGTCCTCAAGCTCGCGGAAGCCAGCGGGGTGGCCCCCTACCAACTTGTCCTGGAGGTCACCGAAAGCGTCTTCTTCGACGCTGATGGCGACCTGATCGACCAGCTTGGGATCTTGCGCAACACCGGCGCCCGGGTGGCGCTGGACGACTTCGGCACCGGGTATTCCTCGCTTGGCCGGCTGCAGGACCTGCCCGTGGACACCGTCAAGATCGACAAAACCTTTGTCTCAATGGTGCGGACCGGAAACGAGCGGCTGCCGATCCTCAGCTCCATGATCAACATGGCCCACAGCCTGGGCCTGACCGTCACCGCGGAGGGGATCGAGACGGCCGCGCAGGCGGACTATCTGACCGCCTTGGAGTGTGACTCCCTTCAGGGCTACCTGTTCTCACTGCCCGAGCCGGGCGACAGGCTGATACCGGCCCTGCAGCACGCCGAAGAGGCGCTCAATGCTTTGAAAGGACGTTAAGGGCGGGAAGGCCTAGGCTGCTTCCCGGCCGGATTGCCGCGGCTTCTTTGCGGGCAGTGGCGGGCGTGACGCTTGCGCGGCAGCGGGAGAAGGCTTCACGGCATCTGCTTCCGCGGGGCCTGCAGGCATGGCTGAGGGCGCAGTAGTGGAGTCCGACAGTGCCTCACCGCTGAAGGTCTCCGCCTCGAATTCCGGGCGGGCTTCCGGAGCGGCGGCGCGGTTGCGGCGCCAGCGGCGGACCAGGTCGATGCCGGCAACCAGTCCGGCGACGGGGCTGAGGACCGCAGCGGAGTAGACGAACAGCAGCCAGGTCAGCGTGGTCAGCGGCGGCTGGTTGTTGTTCAGCAGCGACAGTCCGCCGAACAACCCCACCACCCAGAAGAGCAGCACGGCCGCCAGCACGGATCCGGCAGGGAAATACTGGTTGGTCACGATTTTCTTCAGGGTTTCCATGCACTTCCTCCTGCCTGGCCCGGGGACGGCGAAGGCCGTTCAAGACAAGTATGGGGCCCGGCCCGCGCGAAACTGCGCAAGACGCTACGGCGAGTGACCAAACTAACCCGGGCGCCCGGCGTCGTACGGATTCCGGGGCCGAATAAGCCCTGTAGAACCCTTCCGCCCGGCGCCTCCGGGCACATAGCGTAGGGCTGACCGCTCGATCAATGGAGGACCCATGCGCAAAGTCTCTGCCGGCCTGTTCCACTCAGTCGACGGGGTGGTGTCGGAACCGTTCAAGTTCCAGTTCGACAGCTTCGATGAGGAACTTGGCCGCGGGCTGACCCGGATGATGAACACCGTGGACACCGTGGTGCTGGGCCGTGTCAGCTACCAGGAGTGGGCGGGCTACTGGCCCAACGCCTCCGCCGACCAGGACTTTGCCGCCTTCATCAACCCCGTGGAGAAGTACGTGGCGTCGCGGACAATGGCAGGGCCGCTTGAGTGGGAGAACTCCCGGCTGATGGATGCGCCGCTGGAGGAATTCGTGGCGGCCCTGAAGGAGCGGGAAGGCGGTGAGATCGCCGTGTGCGGCAGCATCTCCGTGGTGCGCCAGCTGTTGTTTGCGGGGCTGCTGGATTCGCTTCAATTGATGACCCATCCGGTCATCGCGGGCACCGGCCGCCGCCTGTTTGAGGACGGCGACCCGCTGACCCGCCTGGAGCTGCAGGAGCAGTCCCGGACCAGCAAGGGGAACGTGCTCAGCACGTATGGCGTCCGCGCCCGCTAGGTCAGGCCGCCAGCGGCGCCCCGAACAGCTCCTCCGCGAGCCGGGGCAGGTGCTCCGGGACGTCCGCTTCGCTTCCGTGTTCGCCGCGGCCGAGGAAGACGGCGGTGCCGCGGATCCCGTCCAGGTCCAAACCGCATTCGTGCATGAGCTGGCCGGCGCGGAAATTCACCGGCAGCAGCATAGCCACGCTTTCGGCGTTCAGGTACACGTGCCAGTCGCCGCGGATCACGGATTCAAGCGGCCCTTCCACCAGGGACTCCAGGGCCGGCAGGTCCGCTCCCACCAGCTCCATGCGGATGGGCTCGGCGTTGTTGGCCGGTACAACGAGTGCTTGGTACGTTCTGCTGTCCATGATTGATCTCTCCACAGTTCTTAACATGCGGGGAGGGTGTGGTGTTCCCGACCGGGCGCCGGCCGGTGGACCGTGCGAGGAAGTCGACTACAAGGCGGCGACGGCGGCGATGTCACCCGGAGCGGTCCGGCAACAACCCCCAACGATCCGGGCACCCTGTTCACGCCAGGCAGGGACTCCTGCGGCGAGGTCCTGTGGCGCCCCGTCTTGCGCCCCGCCGGTTCCGGGCGCACCCCACGTCTTGGAGTCCGCGTGGTAGGTTTCGCCGGAATTCGGATAAGCCAGCAGGGGCTTGCGCGTGTATTGCCGCAAGGCTGCCAGTGCCGGAGCCACCAGGTGCAGGGGTACGCAATTGACCCCGACGGCGGCAACATGGGGGCGCCTATCGAGGAGCCTGGCCACGTCCGCCAGGGGTGTGCCGTCGCTGATGCTGGCGTCGTCGCGCAGCGTAAAGGAAAACCAGGACTCGACGCCGGCTTCCGCAGTGAGCGCCAGCAAGGCCTCCGCCTCGGCGAAGGAGGGCAGCGTTTCACAGGCCAGGAGGTCGACGCCGGACTGAACCAGGGCACTGATGCGGGGCCCGTGGAAAGCACGGAATTCCGCGGGGCTGAGGACGTAATCGCCGCGGTACTCAGACCCATCTGCGAGGTAGGCGCCGTACGGACCGACCGATCCCGCGATGAGCAGCGGACCGGAGTCAGGGTGGGTCACCATATGCTCCCGCCGGGCCTCATCCGCGAGCCGGACCGACAAGCCAACAAGGTCCAGGGCTTCCTCCCGGCCGATCCCCCGGGCAGCAAACCCTTGCGGCGTGGCCTGGTAGCTGGCGGTGGTGGCGATGTTGGCCCCGGCGGCGAAATAGTCCCGGTGCACGTCCCTGATGAGTTCGGGCTGCTCCAGGAGGACCTTGGCGGACCACAGCGGATCGTTCAAGTCGCAGCCGCGCGCTTCAAGTTCGGTGGCAAGGGCGCCATCGGAGACCAAGCGCGCGCCGCCCTCAAGTTCGGTGGCAAGGGAAAGACGGTGGGGCATCGCAACTCCGGTCGGTTTGTGCAGTTTTACTCATTATAGACAATTTCCCATGCTTGTAATGAATATCACTGTGTGTCACCATGACTGCATTGATGACCACCCCAAGAGGAGAATTTCGTGAGTGTGCACCTGAACAGCGTCCGTAAGCTGCGGGTCCATTGGCCCATCAGCGCAGAAACCTTCAGCCGCATTGCAGCCGGAAACGCTGACGCGGTCCAGCAGGATGCAGGGCTGGCAGAGCTCCTGAAGGCCGTTGAACAGTTTCCCGACCTTGGTGATTTCGGGAACTACAAGCACGTCTTCGAATCTGGAATCGGGTTCGAGGGATTCTCCTGCGGCGAGGGGGCGACTCCCACCCTCGGCCAGGTTGGCGAGCAGACGCTTTCGCCCACGTTCGTCTTCACCACCTATTTTGATTCCGCCTTGGACGATGCCGTCCTGGAGCGCGCCATGCAGGAACTGGTGGCCATCCACCCGTGGGAACTGCCCGTCATCGAGGTGAGCGGTCCGCTCAGCGTTGCCGGCGGCCTGCACCGCAATACTCCTTCAAAGGCGGCGTCATGACCCTCACCACCACCGCCGCCTGGCCGGCACTGCAGTCCGCGCTGGCAGGCAGGACGTTTACGGACCTCACCCACGCCTTCCACCCGGGCCAGCCCCGTTTCGCCGCTTTTCCGGACGAAAGCCGGGAGGCGCTTTTCGATCTTGAAAAGGGCGACGGATTTACGGCCCACCGGTATTCGATCGTTGGGCAATGGGGAACGCATGTGGACCCTCCGTCCCACTTCATCCGCGGCGGCCGCACCCTGGACCGGATTCCGGTCCAGGACATGATCCTGCCCCTTGTTGTGCTGGACATCAGCCGGCGCGTTGAGGAAGATCCTGATGCAACTCCTGCCCTGGAGGATCTGCGGGCGTGGGAGGACCGGAACGGAACGGTACCTGCAGGATCTTTTGTCGCCCTGAGGACCGGATGGAGCCGGCGGTGGCCGGACAGCGACGCCATGGCCAACAGGGATGCCGAAGGCGTGAGCCATACCCCCGGCTGGTCCCGGGAGGTGCTTTCCTTCCTTATCGAGGAACGTTCGGTCTCGGCTGTGGGGCATGAGCAGACGGATACGGACCCCGGGGCGGCAACATCCAGGGGAGACTTCAGCTTGGAAACCTATATCCTCGCCCAGGACCGCTGGCAAATAGAGCTGCTGGCGGACCTGACCGGGCTCCCGGAGTCCGGGGCCGTGGTGGTGGCCAGCTGGGCAAAGCCACGTGAAGGCAGCGGCTTTCCCGCCCGCGTCTTTGCCATCTCCTGACCTCCGCCAAGGGTCATCTAGACTCGGACCATGTTGAGGACTACAAGCATGGGGCGGGGAATCATGGCAGTCCTGGCCGCCGGGGAGCGCCACGCGCACGGCCTCCCCGGCGGCACGGTGGCCGAGATCGCCGCGGACCTCGGCAAAGACCGCAGCCAGGTCTCCAGGAGCCTGCGGACAGCGGAGCAGGAGGGTTTCCTGCAGCGGACGCCCCAGCGCACTTTTGCCTTGGACTGGGGTGTCTTGACGGATGCCCATCTGCTGACCCGCCGTCGGCTGCATTCGGACGGGGCAGCGGCGTTGGAGCACCTTGCGGGCCAGACCGACGAGGGGTGTTTCCTGGGGGTCCTCAGCGGCAACAGCACTGTGACTGTGGGGGAAAGCATCCCCGCCAGCAGCAGAATGGTGGGGTCCTGGCTGGGCCGGCCCTACCCTGCCTACTGCAGTGACGCCGGTCAGGCGCTTTTTTGGGAAACCTCCGATGACGCAGTCCGTACGATCTTCGCGGGGGTAACTTTCCAACAGCACGGCCCCAACACTCCGGGCAACGTTGAGGAATTCCTGGAGCGCCTGAGGGCGGCACGCCTGCGCGGTTATTCAGTCGTCGACGAGGAAGCTGAACCGGGGCTCTACTCCCTGGCGGTGCCCGTGAGGGATTTCAGTGGTGGAGTCGTGGCCGCGCTGCAGGTGGTTGGGCTGAAAAGCCGCATCGAACCCAAGCAAGCCGAACATGCAAAGGCGCTCCGAAGCGAAGGTGAATGGCTTGAAGCCATGCTCGGAGGGCATTCGGCGAACCACCATCCCTAGGCCCTGCGGACGGCATTACTGGCGGACAGGGACACGGCCGGATCCGAGCCTGCCCGCGGCCCCGGCGAGGATATCCGCCACTTCCCCGGCCCGGCCGTCAACATCGGCACGGCCACCCAGCACACTGAGTGACGCCAGGATGCCGCCCTCCGGACCGCGGATGGGTACGGCCACTTCAGTGATGCCATGCTCGAACTCTTCGGCCGCTACGACGTAACCCCGGGGCCTGTCCCTGGCCATCAACTCCCAGGCCTCCGCGCTGGAATGCGGACGTCCGGGGCCTCCGACCCCTACGAAGTTCACGTCGGCAAGCAACGCCTCAAAACCTCGCCGCCTATGGTCCCACAGCAGGGCCCGCCCCGCTCCCGTGCACCAGACGGGGGTGACCATGCCAGGCTGGACGAAGCTGCCGGCCTGCGAATCGTTGCTGGAGGCCAGCAGCAGGATGGCCCGGTAACCGTCACGGACGGATACCCGGGCACGCAGCCCCGTGGAGGCCACCAGGGTCTCGAGTTCCGCTCCGGCGTCCCTTACCCAACCGGTGTTGAGCGTGGCGGCAAGGCTGAAGAAGGCGCTTCCCACCCGGAACGGGCCCCGCTCGCGCCGCTCAAGCAGGCCAAGATCGCAGAGCTCCTGCGTCAGGCGGGAGACGCGGCTCTGGTCCATATCCAGTTCGGCGGCCAGTTGCGAGACGCCTAATAGCTGCTTGCCGGTTTTTTCCCGGTCAACCACCAGGCGCACGATCCGCAGCCCCTGCGCCAGGGAAGACGCCTCCGGGGAGTTATCCACGCTTACTGCTCCTTCCGACCGGCAACCACCCTATCCTCACACGGGAGTGGCTTTCACGGCCCCAAAGCAACACCGGGCCCCGCCCAACAGGCGGGGCCCGGTGCAGATGTGGTTCAGCCGTCCTCATCAGGCCCCAATGCGGCCTTTTGTGCTAGTCCGCCCTGACCGCCCGGGACTTCCGTCCATACCTGAAGTGGAAATAGCCGTAGCAGGCGGCAACAAAAGGGACGCCAAAGTACAGGGCCGCGACTTGGGCCGGGTCCAAAGCGATGCCGACGAGGGAAAGGACGCAGAGGGAAAACGCCAGGACCGGCACCACCGGAAAGAGCGGGGCACGGTATGGCAACGTGGAAACGTCACCGCCGTTCCGGACGAAAGACCGTCGATGGAAGAAATGCGAGGCTGTGATGGACATCCACACTCCCACCACGGCGAAGCCCGCAACCGAGACGAGCGCCAGGTAGACGGACTCCGGGGCGACCACGCTGCTGATGAGTGAGGCCAGGCCGCCGAGCATGCTCACCGAGAGTGCGATCATGGGTATGCCGCGCCCCGTCAACCTCTTCAGCGCCTGCGGTGCGTGGCCTTCATCGGCGAGGGAATAGAGCATCCTGGCGCATGAGAACAAGCCGCTGTTGCCGGCAGACAACAGCGCCGTAATGATGACGAAGTTCATCAGGTCTGCGGCGAACGGGACGCCGGTAGCCGTGAACACTGTAACGAAGGGGCTCTCATCCAGCCCAACTTCCTGGTACGGAATGGTGGCCGCAATAACGGCGATGGCACCCACGAAGAACACCAGGAGTCGGATAACCGTGCTGCGCATCGCCTTGGGGATGCTCGTGGCGGGGTCCTTCGTCTCGCCCGCGGCCACACCAATCAGCTCGGAGCCGGAAAAGGCGTAAAAGACGGCGAGCGCGGTCACGAGGACGCCGGTGAACCCATTGGGAAACAGCCCGCCGTCGGTGTTGAAATTCTCGAACAGGAAAGGATGGGTGCCGGATTCGCTCAGCGGATGGAAGCCCAGAAGGGCTGCCCCGCCAAGGACGATGAGCGCAATGATGGCCCCTACCTTGATGATGGCGAACCAGAATTCCGACTCTCCGAAGAACTTGGACGACACCGCGTTGAGTCCGAACAGCGTGGCGGCGAACACGAGGCACCAAACCCACACGTCAACGCCGGGGAACCACCGCTGCATCAGCAAGCCCGAGGCGGTGAACTCGGATCCGATGGCAACGGCCCAGCACAGCCAGTAGAGCCAGGCCGTGGCGAATCCGGTGGCGGGACCGATGGACCGTGCGGCATAGATATGGAAAGCACCGGACACCGGGTACGCAATGGCGAGCTCACCCAGGCAGGCCATGACCAAATAGACCACGAAGGCGCCCACCAGGTAGGCGAGCACGGCGCCCAGGGGGCCGGCCTGGGAAATGGTGTATCCCGAGCTGAGGAACAGGCCTGAACCGATCACGCCGCCCATGGCGATCATGACCAGGTGCCGGGGTCCCATGGAGCGGCGCAGGCCCGACTCTGTGGCCGGTGGTGCACCAGGCTCCGGCTTGAGGGTTAGGGGGGTCGAAGATTCCAAGAGATGCCTCCAGTGGGGAACGGTGGGAAGGAAGGACGGCCGCGGTTCGATGGCCTGTCCAAAAGGAGCTGGTAGCGCGTCGACAGTGACGAAAGTAACACGAAAAGGAAGTTTTAGTCATCAAAATCATATGAAAATGCGAATGTTGCACGCACGTGGTCATGACGCCGTATGTCGATGTGGTTCTCAAATGGTCGATGTGGCCGCCCGATAGTGCGTTTGGGCATATCCCGACGGACGGTGGCCGGGGCCACGATGGGAACACCAAACCACCACATCAAAGGAGCACCATGACCACCTACGACATTGCACTGATCGGCTTCGGCGGCGTCAACCGAACGCTCGCCGAACTGATCGCAACCCGGGGCGATGACCTCAGCCGTGAATTGGGCTTTGGCCTGCGGGTTGTGGCCATCACGGACCTTCGGCTCGGTTCCCTGGTCCGGGACGGCGGAATCGACATGGACATGGCCCTGCGGATAAACCCGGCGGACGAGACCTTCGCAGCGCACGGAGGATCCGCCGACCCGGACAACGAGCGTGTCATCAGGACGTGTTCCGCTGACATCGTTTGCGAGGCGACCTTCACCAACCCCGCAACCGGGGAACCGGCCGCTTCGCATGTGCGGTGGGCCCTCGAAGCGGGGAAGAGTGTCTGCACCACCAACAAGGGCCCTGTTGCCCTGCACGGTGCCGAACTCACCGGACTTGCACAGCGGAACGGGTTGCATTTCGAATTCGAAGGCGCCGTGATGAGCGGGACCCCCGTCATCCGCTTCGCCAAAAAACTGTTTCCCGGGCTGACCCTCAACGGGTTCGAGGGCATCCTCAACGGCACGAGCAACTATGTCCTGGGCCGGATGGAAGAAGGCCTCGGGTTCGAGGAGGCTGTCCGGGAAGCCCAAGAGCGTGGGTATGCCGAGGCGGATCCCACGGCCGACATCGACGGCTATGACGTCCAGCTCAAAGTCCTGATCCTGGCGAACGAACTGCTCGGCGCGGACCTTCGGCTGGCGGACGTTGAGCGCCAAGGTATCTCGTCCCTGACCCCGGAGGACCTCAGCAGCGCAAGGAACGAGGGCCGCCGCTGGAAACTCGTGGGTTCGGCGCGGAGGAACCAGGACGGAACCGTCAGCGCCTCGGTTGCCCCCGCGGCCCTCCCCCTGGACCACGGCCTCGCGGGAGTGTCCGGCGCGAATAACGCCGTCTCGTTCAATACAAACCTCCTCGGTCCAGTTACCGTTTCAGGGCCAGGAGCCGGACGGGTTGAGACTGCGTTCGCCCTCCTGTCGGACATCATCGCCATGCACGGTGCGCGGAACCAGGTGGCTGCAGATGCGTGAATCGATGATTGCACCCCTTGCGGCTGAATCAGGCGTCTTCCGCGACGTTGTGAGCCCCTACGATGGCCGGGTGGTGGGGACAGTCGCCATGGCCCAACCGGAATCCGTGGACGCGATTGTCGCGTCGGCCCGGGCCGGTGCGCGGCAGGCGCGGGCGATGTCGCGCCATGCCCGGGGAAGAATCCTGGACAGCGCCGCCTCGAAGATCGAGGAACGGCGCACGCAATTTGCCCGGATCATCACGGCGGAGAGCGGAAAGACGATCCGCCAGGCACGCAAGGAGGTGTTGCGCGCAGTCAACACCCTGCGCCTCTCCGCGGCTGAGGCCCGCCGCAACGCCGGCGAGATAATTCCTTTCGATTCCTACGAGGGCTCGGAGGACCGCACGGGTTGGTTCTCCCGCGAACCCCTGGGGATCATCGCGGCCATAACGCCCTACAACGACCCCCTGAACCTGGTGGTGCACAAAGTAGGCCCCGCCATCGCAGGAGGAAACGCCGTCATCCTCAAGCCATCCGCCCTGACGCCTTTGTGCGCGGAACTGCTGGCGGAGGTCCTTTCCGAAGCCGGCCTGCCGCCGGGGGTGCTTAGTGTGGTCCACGGGGACAGGGGCGTTGCGGAGGCGATCGTGGCAAACCGCGGGATCCGCATGGTGTCCTTCACGGGCGGGTTTTCCACCGGGGAAGCCATCGCCAGGACCGCAGGCCTGAAGAAGCTCTCCATGGATCTTGGTGGGAATGCCCCGGTGATCATCATGGATGACGCCGACATCGACGCTGCCGTGCAGGCCTGTGTCTCGGGAGCTTTTTGGGCGGCGGGCCAGAACTGCGTGGGTGTGCAGCGCATCCTTGTAGCCGAATCCCGCTACCAGGAATTCCGCCGCGACTTCCTGCGCGCGACGGCGCAACTCGTAACCGGGGACCCGGACGACGAAGCAACCGACATGGGGCCGATGATCACCGGCGCAGCCGTGGACCAGCTCACGGCAAAGATAGAAACGTCCGTCGCCGCCGGGGCTGCCGTCCTCGCGGGAAACACCAGGGCTGGCAACGTCTTCCAGCCCACGGTCCTGGAGAAAGTCAGCCCGGCCAGCCGGCTCTGGATGGAGGAGGTTTTCGGGCCGGTGGCCATGCTCCAGCCGTTTTCAACCTTTGACGAAGCGCTGGAGATGGCCAACGCCGTGGACTTCAGCCTCCATGCCGGAATCTTCACGCGGTCGCTGGAAACAGCGCTGCAGGCGGCGTCCCGCCTCGAGGCGGGCGGCGTCATGGTCAACGACTCGTCGGACTACCGCTTCGACGGCATGCCGTTCGGGGGATCCAAGTACGGCAGCATGGGCCGCGAAGGCGTGCGTTTCGCCTACGAGGAGATGACCCAGCCCAAGGTTGTCTGCATCAAGCGCCCATGACGGAGCGGACCTGCCGTTCCCAAAAACCACAAGATCCTTCCCCGCGAAAGAAACCATGGAATATCGCATCGAGACGGACACACTAGGGCCCGTCGCCGTCCCGGCGGCCGCCTATTGGGGAGCCCACACCGCTCGGGCCCTGCAAAACTTCGCCATCACAGGCATCCCCGTATCCACCCATCCGCACCTTGTTCGGGCTCTGGCGATGGTCAAGAGCGCCGCTGCCCGCGCCAACGGAGAACTCGGCGTGCTCTCACAGGACAAGGTCCGTGCAATCCGGCAAGCCTGCCAGGAGATCCTGGCCGGACAGCATCACGGGCAGTTCTGCGTGGACGTCATCCAGGGTGGGGCCGGCACCAGCACCAATATGAATGCAAACGAGGTCATCGCCAACCTGGCGCTGGAGAAGTTGGGCCATGGCCGCGGCGACTACGGGCACCTGCATCCGATTGACCACGTCAACAAGTGCCAGTCAACCAATGACACCTATCCCACGGCCCTCCGGCTGGCGCTGGCCGCCGGTGCGCTGGAACTGGCAGGGGAATTGGAACAGCTTGCGGCCGCGGCCCTGGCCAAGGGAACCCAGTTCAGCGGCGTGGTGAAGATTGGGCGCACCCAACTGCAGGACGCCGTCCCCATGACACTGGGGCAGGAGTTCCGCGCCTTCGGCACCACTGTCCGGGAGGACTGCGCCCGGATCCTGGAATCCGTTGACCTGATGCTCGAATGCAACCTCGGCGGGACGGCTGTGGGGACCGGCATCACAGCCGAAGACGGATTCCAGCAGCGGGCGTTGGCCGCCCTCGCGGAAATCTCGGGCCTTCCGGTCCGTGCCGCCGGCGATCTGTTCCAGGCCACCTGGGACGTCGGCGCCTTCATGCACTTGTCCGGAATATTGAAACGCGCTGCGATACGACTCTCAAAGATCTGCAGCGATCTGCGGTTGCTGGCGAGCGGGCCGCAAAACGGACTCGGCGAATTATCCCTGCCGGCGCGCCAGGCCGGTTCTTCCATCATGCCCGGCAAGGTGAATCCGGTCATTCCGGAGGCCGTCAACCAGATCGCCTTTGCCGTGGCCGGAGCGGACACCACGGTGACAATGGCTGCGGATAACGGGCAGTTGCAACTCAACGCCTTCGAACCCGTGATGGCCCATGTCCTGCTGCAGTCCATTGGCTGGCTGGGAGCGGGCGCTGCGAGCCTGCGCACCCTCTGCATCGATGGAATTGAAGCCAACACCCAGTTGCTTCGGACACGCACCGAAGCATCTGCCGGCATCGCCACAGCCTTGGTACCAAGCATCGGATACGCGGCCGCTGCGGCGGTGGCAAAGGAGGCACTCCGGAGCGGGGAAGCCGTGGTGGACATCGTGGCCGGGAAGGAACTGATGGACCTTGCATCGGCCAAGTCCGTGGTGGATGCTGCCATGGCCGGAGGTGGCACCCGGATGCCCGGTTCCGTTGGCTAGTCCGGCAGCACTCCTGCGCCGCGCCGGACATAGTTGGACAGGGTCATTGCCGTTACCGTGTCCGTTACACCGGGCGTGGCCGCAATCTGCTCCCAGATCTCCTGGATCCGTTCAAGCGAACGCGCTTCTACGCGCACCAGGAGGTCGAAGTCGCCACTGACCACATCGCACAGAACCACTTCCGGGATCGACTGCAGCACCGCAATGACGTCGGCCCCGCGAACCCTGTCCTTCCGGTAGACCATCAGGAAGGCCGAAACTGTGCCCTGTCCCGGAGCGCCGGCCACTACGGTATAGCCCTGGATATAGCCCTGCCGTTCCATTCGGTCGATCCGTTGCCGGACAGCGTTGCGGGAGAGCATCACCTTCGCTGCCAGCTCCGCATGACTGATGCGGGCGTTGCGCGTCAGTTCCGCCAGGATGCTCTGATCGATCCGATCAAGACTAGCCCGATCCATGTCCACCCTTCACCGTATGAACTCCCAACAGCAGACACGAGTCGGCCCGGCTCCAGAATGAAAGCACTAAGAGATGATACTTCGGCACCAGAGCCTCCAACGCCCCACGGCAGCCTACGGTTGCGTGCTGTTCGACATGGACGGGACGCTCCTCGATTCGGCACCGGGTGTCACGGCCAGCGCCGCCCTTGCCTTGGCTGCCGTGGGGGCGCCGGTTCCAGCGCCTGCAGGGCTGCTCCGCCTGGTAGGGCCGCCCATGCTTGAATCCTTCAGGGAGATACTGGGACACGATGAAGTCCTCGCCCGGCGGGCCCTCACCCATTACCGGCAAGCCTATGCGGACGCCGGCGCGAACCAGTCGGTTCCGTATCCGGGCGTCCGGGAAATGCTGGAACAACTGCGCTTTGCCGGCATACCGATGGCGGTGGCGACGTCCAAGGCCGAAGACCAGGCAGTCCGGATGGCCCGCCGTTTTGGGCTGGACCATTACTTCACCACCATTTGTGGTGCGTCGGACCTGGACGCGAGGTGGAGCAAGGCGGATGTTATCGCCGAAGCGCTCGGCAGGCTGGAGGCTGCAAAGGTGGACCTCGCCGCCCCGCTCATGGTGGGTGACCGCAGCTACGACGTTGCCGGAGCCACAATCCACGGCATTCCCGCGGTGTTCGCAAGCTGGGGTTACGGCTGCTCGGGAGAAGAGGAAGGAGCCAGCCTCGTGGCCGCCTCCCCGGCCGTAGTGCTCGCTGCGGTCATGGGCCCGGCCGGAAGTACCGGCCCGAAGGCACGGCGCATACCGCTTCCCCGCCAGTAAAAATACGACGGCGGCACTGAGCCAAGTGCCGCCGTCGTCCGTGCACTTCGAGGCTGCGAAAGGCAGCGGGTAAACTTGTCCGGTCATGGACTGCTCCTATTTCGATGCCGGCGCCTGCCGTTCCTGCACCCACATGGGCATGCCCTACGGCGAGCAGCTGGCCGGCAAGCAACGCCACTGCCAGGGCCTCCTCGCCGGTCACGCCGGACTTGAATGGCTGCCGCCGGTGGCCAGCCGGGAGTCCGGCTTCCGCAACAAGGCCAAGATGGTGATCGGCGGAACGGCACAGAACCCCACCATCGGAATCCTCGACGCAGACGGCCACGGCGTGGACCTGCGCCGGTGCGGCGTCTGCTCCCCCGGCCTGCTGGCCTGCTTCCCGGCCCTGGCGAACATCATCCGCCGGATCCGGCTGACGCCCTACGATGTGCCGCGCCGCACCGGCGAACTCAAGCACGTGATTATCACCGAATCCCCCGACGGCGAGGTCATGCTCCGCCTGGTCCTGCGCTCCGAACAGGTGGTGCCGCGGATCCGCAAACACCTGCCGGAACTGCTGGCGGCGCTGCCCCAGGTGAAAGTGGTGTCGGTCAACCTGCATCCGGAGCACAAGGCCGTCCTGGAAGGTGACCGGGAGATCCTGTTGACCGGCCAGGAAACCCTGGCCATGCGGGTCAACGACGTCACCCTGCACCTGCGCCCGCAGAGCTTCTTCCAGACCAACAGCGAGATGGCCGCGGCGTTGTACCGGCAGGGCCGCGAGTGGGTTAACCAGCTCGCGCCCGCATCCGTCTGGGACCTTTACTGCGGGGTAGGCGGTTTCGCCCTGCATTGCGCCGCCCCGGCCCGCACCGTCACCGGCATTGAAACCAGCAGCGAGGCAATCGTGTCCGCCCGGCTCAGCAGCGGGGAGGCAGGCCTGGAGGGAATGGAGTTCCAGGCCGGCGACGCCACCGCCTTCGCCTTGGCTGCTGAGGAGTCGCCGGACCTGGTGATTGTGAACCCGCCCCGCCGCGGCATCGGCACGGAACTGTGCGGCTGGCTGGAAGCCTCGGACGTGCAGCACGTGGTGTACTCCAGCTGCAATGCACAGTCGCTGGCCCGCGACCTGGCGAACCTTCCGTCCTTCACGGCGCGGCGGGCGCGGGTTTTGGACATGTTCCCGCAGACCACGCATTACGAGGTGATGGTGCTGCTGGAACGTGCCGCTTAGGGCCCTTAAGCGTCAGTTTCGGCGCGCGCGTTCGACGGCGGCCGCGCCGGCTTCGCGCCCCTCGGCCCGAAGGCCTGCCGCTACCCCGGCGGCATCGGCGTCGGACCGGTTTTGGCTCATCTTTTCCTTCGCCTGGATCCGGCTGACCAGCAATTCCACGCCGACAACCGCCCGCAGCTGCCCGGCGATGAACTTCTCCGGGGCGTCGTCCACGGCCCAAGGGCGCTCCCGGCCGTCCTCGTGCAGGCCGGTCAGGTGCCGGACGTGCCGTGCCAGCCAGCCGGCGTCGTCATGGATCACTAATTCGCCGTAGACATGCAGCGTGGTGTAGTTCCAGGTGGGCACCACGCGCCCGTGCTCGGCCTTGGCGGCGTACCATGACGGCGAGATGTAGTCGTCGGGGCCCTGGATGATGGCCAGCGCTTCGCCAGTGGGCAGGGTGGCCCACTGCGGGTTGTTCCGCGCCATGTGCGCCTGCAGGGAACCGTGCGCCCCCACGCCGGGGTTGTAGGCAAAGGGCAGCAGCGTTGCCAGCAGGCCCTGGTCCGTCATGGTGATGAGGTTGGCGGCGCCGGGCTTTGCCAGCAAACTGTGGACCGTTTCGGCCGCGGCGGCGAAGTGCGCGGGAATGTACATGGGTGCTCCTTTTCGGTTAGCGGTCGGGACGGTTAAGGCGGACGCGGACGGCCGCGGCGGCGCAGAGGATGACGGCAAGGGCGCCCAGGATGGTGGTCCAGGTGAGTGCCTCCCCCAGCAGCAGCGCCGCCCAACCAATGCTGAGGACCGGTTGCAGCAGCTGGATCTGGCTGACCTGCGCCATGGGCCCGATGGCCAGCCCGCGGTACCAGGCGACGAAACCCAGGAACATGCTGACCACTGCCAGGTAGCCGAAGGCCGCCCACTGGACGGGAGTGGCCGACGGCGGCTGGCTGAGGACGGAGGCAACGGCCAGGACCAGCATGGCCGGGGCGGCGAGGACCAGTGCCCAGGCGATGGTTTGCCACGACCCGAGTTCGCGGGCCAGCAGTCCCCCTTCGGCGTATCCGACGGCGGCGCAGGCCACCGCACCCAGCAGCAGCAGGTCTGCCCACTGCAGGTGCCCCACTCCCCCGGACTGCAGGAAGGCGAAGGCGATCGCCGCCAGCGAGCCAAGCGCCATGACCACCCAGAAGGCGGCGGCCGGCCGCTCGCCGGTGCGGAGCACGGCTGCCGTCGCCGTCGCCGCCGGCAGGAGGGCGATGACGACGGCACCGTGCCCGGCGGGAACCGCGGTGAGAGCATAGGACGTCAGTAGCGGGAAGCCCGCGACGACGCCCCCGGCCACGAGGGCAAGGCGCAGCCAGGTGCTGCGCCGGGGCAGCCGCTGCCGGGTCAAGGCAAGCGCTGCGGCGGCGAGGAGTGCGGCGACGACGGCACGGCCTGAGCCGATGAACAGTGGCGGGATCCCGGCAACGGCCACACGGGTGAAGGGCACGGTGAAGGAAAACGCCGCCACGCCAAGGAGTCCCCACCACACTCCGGCCGACATTCCCAGCGGTATCGCTGGGCGCTCAAGGACAGTAGCGCTACTATAATCTTTCATGACCAACGATAGCAGTTCGCGCATCACTGCGGCACTCCGTCAGTGGATCAGCAGTGCGGCTCCCGGCGCGCGGCTGCCGTCCACCCGGGAGTTGGTGGCCGAACACCAGGCAAGCCCCGTGACGGTGCAGAAAGCCCTGCAGGCCCTTGCCGCCCAGGAACTGATTGAAAGCCGGCCCGGCGTCGGGACCTTCGTCCGTGCGGTCAGGACAGCCCGGCCGTCCGACTACGCCTGGCAGACCGCAGCACTGCGGTCCCCGTCCTCGCCGCTGCCGTCGTCGTCGAGCACCATGCGCAACGTGCCCGGCGATGCCATCTGGCTGCATTCGGGATACCCGGACCGGGAACTGCTCCCCGAACGGCTGGTGCGGGCAGCCCTGGCCCGCGCTGCCCGCGGAGATGCCGCGTTGTCGCGCCCGCCCGCCGCCGGCATGCCGGAGCTGCAGCAATGGTTCGCCCGCGAACTGGGGCAGGCCACACCGGTAGGGGTCACCCCGCCTACGCCCAATGACGTCATCGTGCTGCCGGGAAGCCAGAGCGGCCTCAGCTCCATCTTCCGCGCCCTCGTGGGCGCCGGTCAGCCGATGCTCATCGAATCGCCGTCGTACTGGGGCGCCATCCTGGCCGCCACACAGACCGGGGTGCGCCTGGTGCCGGTCCCCACCGGGCCGGACGGACCCGACCCCGCGGACGTGGACCGCGCCTTCGCCGAGACCGGGGCCCGTGCCTTCTACGTGCAGCCCAACTATGCCAACCCCACCGGCACGCAGTGGGCGGCGGGACGCGGCGGCGACATCCTGGACGTGGCCCGCCGGCACGGCGCGTTCCTGGTGGAGGACGACTGGGCGCACGACTTCGGCATCACTTCCGATCCCGTGCCACTGGCCACCCGGGATGATTCCGGCCACGTGGTGTACATCCGGTCGCTGACCAAGAGCGTCTCCACTGCCATCCGCATCGCGGCAGTCATTGCCCGGGGTCCGGCGCGGGAACGCATCCTCGGCCAGCGTGCGGCGGAATCCATGTACGTCAGCGGGCTCCTTCAGGCCGCAGCCCTGGATGTGGTCACGCAGCCCGGCTGGCAGACACACCTGCGCAGCCTCCGCCAGCAGCTCCAGTCGCGCCGGGACCTGCTGGCCACCAGCCTCGGCGAACACGTCCCGCGGGCCCACATCGACAACCTGCCCCGCGGCGGATTGAACCTGTGGGTGCGCCTGCCCGATGGCACGGACCTCCCGCGGCTGGCGCGCGACTGCGAAGATGCCGGCGTCATCATCGCTGCCGGCACGGAGTGGTTCCCGGCGGAGCCCGCCGGGGCCTTCATCAGGCTGAACTTTTCGGGCCCCAACCCGGGCGCGTATCCGGACGGCGCACGCGTCATCGGCGAGGCGCTGGCCCGGCAGGACCGCAAAGGGCTTCCGTGGCCTCCTGACGGAAACGCGTCAACCGGACAGTCCGGCGACAACGGCAGTTCACCGGGGCGCCATGCCTGGTTCATTACCCATTAGTAACTTGAGAGCTCCTGTTGAGACCCCAACCTTAAGAGGCCCCATGAGCTCCACTCCCACGCGACGTGCCCTCACCGTGGCCGCGTCCCTGCTCGTTGCAGCCTGCGCGGCCGCCGGTACGGCGGCCGCACAAGCGGACACCCGGAACAACGGCGGCAGCCCCGCTTCCGGGACCCACCACGAAACAAACACCGACCTGGCGGACGCCTTCGACTCCGTCAGCCGGACCACAGCCTGGCAGCAAACGTCCAAACTGAAACTGAAGTTCCCCACGTACCACACCGAGGGAATCGCCTACAGCCAGGACCACATCTTCCTCTCCGCCGTCCAGATCCTCGAACCCACGGTCAAGTACCCCGCCCCGCAGGACGGCTACGACCGCACACCGGGCAAGGGCATCGGCCACCTGTTCGTCATGGACAAGGCAGGCAACCTGCAAAAGGACATCACCCTGGGCGAAGGCGACATGTACCATCCGGGCGGCATCGATTTCGATGGCACCAACGTCTGGGTGCCGGTAGCCCAATACCGGCCGGACAGCAGCGCCATCATCTACAAGGTTGATGCGGAGACCCTGGACGTCCACAAGCAGTTCGAGGTCAAGGACCACTTCGGCGGCATCGTACTGGACAAACAGACGGGCCACCTGGTCGGGAACACCTGGGGCTCCCGGCGGTTCGCGGAGTGGGACCTGCAGGGCAAGGAATTGTCCACGTGGCAAAACCCGAACTACTTCATCGATTACCAGGACTGCCAGTACATCCCCAACGCCAAAATGCTCTGCGCAGGAGTCACCAACCTCCCGCAAACCCCGCCGGCCGGCGGGACCGCAGCCACCTACGAACTTGGCGGCATGGCGATGATCGACCTGAAGTCCCATGAGGTGACCCGTGAGGTCCCGTTCCAGAAGTGGTCCACCGCAGGGCACGTGGCCACCCGCAACCCGTTCAAAATGACCGCCAACGGCGGGCACCTGACCATGACGGTGGCCCCCGACAACGGCGATGAGGGCAACGGCACCGAAATCCTCACCTACGAAGCCGACGCCACCCCCGCAAAGTAGCACTCTCCCGCAACCGCCGCAGGCCGCGGCGGTGCACCCACCAGGAATGATTGGATAACCCCATGCCTTATACGGCACCCAGATTCACCAGGAAGAGCGTCACCGCCGCCACCGGTGCGGCCGCCTTGGCGGCCACCGCCCTGACGGCCGGGCTGGTCGGCTTCGGCGCCGCCCCGGCGAGCGCCGGCACCCACAACGACACGGCGACGCCGATCAAGCACGTCGTGGTGCTCTTCCAGGAGAACGTTTCGTTCGACCACTACTTCGCCACCTACCCCAACGCGGCCAACACCCCCGGCGAAACCCAGCAGGGCTCCGGTGCCCCGGCGGCTAAATTCACCGCGTCCACGGACACGCCCAAGGACATCAACACCCTGGCCAATGCAGGACTGCTGGCACCGAAGAACCCCAATTCGGTCCAGCCCTCGCGGCTGTCCCCGATGCAGGCCGTTACGTGCGACCAGGACCACGGCTACAAAGCCGAACAGAACGCCTACAACGGCGGGGCGATGGACAAGTTCGTCCAGTTCACCAGCCGTGACGCGTGCGGGACCAACCAGTACGGACGCCCCGGCCTGACCATGGACTACTACGACGGGAACACCGTCACCGGAATGTGGAACTACGCCCAGAACTACGCGATGAGCGACAACCACTTCAGCACCGTCTTCGGCCCCTCGACTCCGGGCGCGCTCAACCTGATCTCGGGCCAAACCCACGGCGTCAAGGAATACAACGCCGCCGGGGCGCCCGTGGCCACGCCGGCCGCCGGGAGCAGCGCCGTCCGCCAGCCGGACGCCAACGGCGTGGGCACCGTGATCAACGACCCCGACCCTGTCTACGACGACTGCTCCAACAGCAGCCATGCCAAGGCCAACAACCTGGCGGGCATGACCGGCCGGAACATCGGCGACCTGCTCAACGCCCAGGGAACATCCTGGGGCTGGTTCCAGGGCGGCTTCGCCCCCACCACCGCGGCCACCGGCAGCGCTCCCGCATCCTGCATGGCCGCCCACACCAACGCCGCCGGCGCCTCCGTGGTGGACTACTCCCCGCACCACCAGCCGTTCCAGTACTACGCCTCCACCGCCAACCCGCACCACCTTCCGCCCGCTTCGGACGCGGAAATCGGGCACAACGGCCAGGCCAACCACCAGTACGACCTCGCCGACTTCAGCAAGGTGGTGGACAGCGACAACATGCCTGCCGTGTCCTTCCTGAAGGCCTCCGAGTTCCAGGACGGCCACGCGGCGTACTCGGATCCGGTGGACGAGCAGAACTTCATCACCAAGACCGTCAACCAGATCCAGCAGTCCAAGAACTGGGACAACACCGCCGTCGTGCTCGCGTATGACGACTCGGACGGCTGGTACGACCACGTCGCCGCCCAGCCGAAGAACGCTTCCACCAGATCCGACGACGCCGCATGGTGCTTGAATGCCGCAGCGAACGGCGTCCCGGTGGCAGGGGGCTACGCCGACCGGTGCGGCCCCGGACCCCGCCAGCCGCTGGTGGTCATCTCCCCTTATGCGAAGAAGAACTTCGTGGACCACACCGAGACGGACCAGGCCTCCATCCTGCGGTTCATCGAGGACAACTGGCACACCGGCCAGATCGGTGACTCCTCGGCCGACGCGACGGCAGGATCCGTGGACGCGATGTTCAACTTCCACCACGAGCGCAACGACAAGGTGCTGCTGGACGAACAGTCCGGCGCCGTCACCTCCATCAGCCACAATGGCAACGTCCAGGGCGGCGGAGCGGACAACTCCGGCCACTGACCGTCCTCAAGGCAAACACCTGGGGCCGGGCTGCGAATTTCGCGGCCCGGCCCCAGGTGTTTGCGGGTAATGCCTATTTTCCGCCGAGGAAGATCGGGTTGGTCAGCGCGGCCATCGGGCCAAGCAGCAGCGTCGTGCCCATGTTGGTGCCGTTGCTGGCACTGCCGTCTGCCATGGGGTGGCGCACTTCGGCCCTGACGTAGGCGGAGAGCTGCGCGGTGGTGACCCAGGTATGGGTTCCTTGGCCCGAAGCCGGCAGGGTGACCTGCTGGGTCTGTCCTTCGTCGGTGATGATCCGGATAACGCCATTGGGGACGCCGGTGACATCGATGCTGACCGTCACCGGCGAGTCGGCCTTAACGTCCAGCCGCTCCCCGACCCCTGCCTTCCGCCCGCCGGCGGACACGGTGAAGTCCAGGGAGATGGCGGCGGACTCGGCGATCCAGCTGCGCCCGTGGCGGATGCCCTCCAGGACAGCGTCATGGGAGAGCGCTGCGGCGTTGACCACATTGTGCGGAAGGCCGATGACCTGGGGTTCGCTGTGCGCGTCGCTGTTGCCCATGGCCGGGACCCAGCGGCCGCCGGTGCGGACGGAGTGGGCCAGCATGGAATCCCACGTGTTGATGGCGTACTCGTCATCGGCGGTCCACGGACCCGTCCACACTTCGACGGCATCCGCGTCGTCATAGCCAAACTTCCAGCGGCAGGCGACGTACGGGCAGTAGGGGTGCGCCGGCACCACCAGGCCGCCGGAGGCATGGATATGCTGTGCCTCCTGTTCGAAGCCCTTGTCCCGGGCCCGGTAGCGCCAGTCGATCCAGTCTCCGGGTTCGATCCCCAGGGCCAGGTAGTGTCCGTTGCGGGTGGTGACTTCCTCACCGGTAAGGATGAGCAGGTCGTCACCGGCCAAGGGGCCCCAGACGCCATGGGAAGCCGGGGTGTTGTGGTCGGTGCTGATCATGAAATCGAGCTTCGCTGCGCGTGCGCCGGCCGCAACCTCGGCGGGGGTGCGCTTGCCGTCCGAGTAGATGGTGTGCAGGTGCGCGTCACCCCGGTACCAGGCCGCGCCCCGGCCGGTGACCTGCTTTGGCGGGTACTGCGGACGGAAAGCCGCTCCGTCCGCACCGTATTCGAGCGTGACGTTGACGGTGTAGTCCATTCCCTGCTCTGCCACCTGGTAGGGGCCCAAGGCGATGTTCCAGGTGCCTTTGCCGACCGGCCCCGGAAGGTAGCCGGGGGTCGCTTCGGCCGCGCTGATGAAGAACTCCGTCCGGAATCCGCCCGACCAGCCACGGAACCCCTTGCCGGCAAGGTCGGTGCCCTTTTCGTCAAAGACGCCGATGTCGCAGGCGTTGGACAGCAGCCCGGGGGTGACCGTGGGCTTGCTGTAACTGTAGGAGACGCTGATCTTGTTGACCCCGGCCGGGACCTGCACCGGGAGGTACACAAAGTCGGCGGCACCCGGATCCAGGTGGCCGGTGATGGTCTGGGTCTTGCTGGTGCCCGCATCCGCGGCGGCGAATGACATGGGGGCCAGCGATACGGCGGCGCCGGCCAACGCTGCTGCCAGGAATCCGCGGCGGGAAGGGGACAGGGAACTACTTTCGCCCTCGTGGGCTTTGCATGGTGAACTCACCAAGAGAGCCTCGCGACAGCGGGTGAACGGGCGCCGACGGTCCGGACAACCACGCCTGAACCGGAGGGGTTATTTGGGAGCTTCCTCGCAGATCTCCGGCCCCCGTGCCCGTGGCATGGATCAGGCGGCGGCTTTGACCAGCTCTTCGCTCTTCTCCCACAGCCCGCGGGCCAGGTCGGCGTCGTACGCCTGGCGGTTGGCTTTGGCCAAGGCCCGCTTGGCGTAATAGGCGCCGGAAATCCAGTCGGTGCCGGCCGTCCCGTTGATGAGCCACAGCATGGTGTCGGCACCTTGGTCCGGGCTGAGCATGAAGCGGTTGGCCACGCTCTTGTACAAGTGCCGGAACGGGCTGTTGGAACCCGCCGCGAAGTTGGTGCGGACCACGCCCGGGTGGAAGGCCGCCGTCGTGATCCCCCGGTCGTGGAAGCGGCGGTGGAGTCGGACGTGAAAAGGATGTTGGCGAGCTTGCCGGTGCCGTAGGCGCGGAAGGTGCGGTATCCGTGCTCGGCGTTGAGGTCGAACAGGTCCACTTTGCCGGAGAAGTTGGCGGCGCTGGCGGTGTTGATGATCTTCGCTTGGCTGGCGGCCAGCGTGTCCATCAGGGAGGTGGTGAGCAGGAACGGCGCCAGGTGGTTGACCTGGAATGTCAGCTCGTTGCCGTCCACGGTGAGCGTGCGCTTTCCCATCATGCCGCCGGCGTTGTTGGCCAGGACGTCGATGTGCGGGTAGGTGGAGCGCAGGGTGTCGGCGAGGGCACGGACCTGGGCCAGGTCGGCGAAGTCGGCGACGTGGTGGTCTGCGCCGATTTCTGCGGCCAGGGCGCGGGTCTTCTCCGCAGACCGGCCGACGACGACCACCCGCTCCCCTGCCTTGGCCAGCGTCCTGGCGGCTGCCGCGCCGATGCCGTCGCTGGCGCCGGTGATCACGATGGTGCGAGGAGTCAAGGGGTGTCCTTCGGTCGGCGGGCGGCGCACCGGGAGGGCACACCAAGGGAAACAACGACGGCGGGGCGCCAGGTGTTCCCAGCAGCGCATGGATTTTGACCCACATCGGCTACCCACATTTGCCAAACCCAGGCCCTTGCGTGGTGGACAAGCGTATGGTCCTCTTTACTGCATGGACAAGCGGCGTCGCCGAATCCACGGCCTTCCGCACACCGATCCGCTGCGGGCACGGAACCAGGGCCCGACGGACCTTGTGGCTCCCTTCCACGAACAGCGGCCGCATCCAGTCCCGGCTCAACGGCCTTCACGGCAGCGCCGATTTTGTGCCGTCATGCCGGGCGTTCGATGACTCCGAAAGTTAGCCCTTAGGAACTCATCGGCCCTCCACGGCCCCTTCGGCCGTCGCCGCACCAGACCCTTCCCAGGTAGGAGAACTCCAGTGATCCACAAATACGCGCGCGGAGCCGCATTGCTCACCATGCTGCCGGCAGCGCTCATGCTTAACATGAGCGGAGCCGCCGCCGCGACTCTCACACCCCTGACGGTTCCGAGCGGAACCAGTCCATTCGCAACTTGCACGGAAGGCTCTGCGCCCGGCGCCGTGAACTACACGAACGCCGAGGTCGAGCCGTGGGTCGCCGTCAATCCGCAACGTTCCAACAACATCATCGGCGTGTGGCAGCAGGACCGCTGGTCCGACGGCGGATCTCGCGGCCTCGTGGCCGGATACTCCACGAACGGGGGCAAGACCTGGAGTGAGGCAGCACAGCCGTTCTCGGCGTGCGCCGCCGGCGGGCCCTCCCGCTACGACCGCGCGTCCGACCCCTGGGTCTCAATCGGACCCGACGGCACAGCATATTCGGTATCCATCTCCTTCCGAGGGGTCGGTTACGACAATGCCGTTCTCGCCTCGACCTCCCGCGACGGCGGAGCAACATGGAGCCCGCCGAAATCCTTGGTTGAAGACCTCGGGTCGGCCCAGTTCTTCAATGACAAGGAGTCGGTCACGGCCGACCCCGTGATTCCAGGAACGGCCTACGCAGTGTGGGATCGCCTTGTATCACCGACCGACAATCCGCGGTCAGCGGCCCATGCTGCCGCGTACACGGGACCCACGCTCTTCTCCAAGACCACAGACGCGGGCGTCACCTGGAGCGCCCCGACAGCCATCGTTCCCACCGGAAACAAACAGCAGACCATCGGCAACCAGATCGTGATCGGCCCGGACGGGACACTGTACAACTTCTTCGACCTCATCCTGGGCACCGGCCAAAACGGTATTGACAAGCTGCACGGGCTGAATGTGGCCTACACCAAGTCGACTGACGGTGGCAGCACCTGGACGGCCCCGCAGGTTATCGCGAAGTTGAACTCTGTTGGGGTGACCGATCCCAATACGGGCGCGGCCGTCCGGACTGGCGATATCATCCCGGAACCTGCCGTCGATCCCGCCACCGGGCAACTATACGTCGTGTGGCAGGATTCGCGGTTCAATGGCGGCCACTACGACGAAGTCGCGATTTCGACGTCGACTGACGGCGGCGTGACCTGGAGCGCACCGCAGCGGGCCAACACTCCCCATGGCGTCCCGGCCTTCACCCCCAGCGTTCGCGTCGCCGGCGGGAACGTCGGGGTGGCATACTACGACTTCCGGAGCCTCACCGCCGGGAACACGAGTACGCTGCCAACGGACTACTGGTTCACTTCGTCCCCCGTGGGATCCCTTGCCCTCGGCGGCGAGACACACGTGCACGGCCCATCCGACATGATGACGGCGCCCTCGTCCCGTGGGTTCTTCGTAGGTGACTACGCAGGACTGGCTGCCATCGGTTCATCCTTCGCATCGCTGTCCATACGGGCCAACGACGCAAACACCCTCAACCGGACCGACGCGGTCTTCACTGTGGTCACACGGTAGGCGATGGGACTGCACTGACAGCCAAGACGCCGATGGTCCGGCCGGAGCCTCCGCTTCGGCCGGACCATCGCCGCAGTTGGTGTCAGTCGACTACCCTCACCTGGCCCATCATGCCCATGAAGTCATGGAGTGCGCAGATGTACTTGAACGTTCCCGCTGCGTTGAAGGTCACCGAGAACTCACCGCCCGGCAGAATGATGCCGGAGTTGAGGTCGCCACCGGTGAAGTTCGACGGCGTTCCGGACGGAGCGAAGATATTCGCCGGTTCCGTGCCGAAGGTGACCGTGTGGGGTGCGCCCATTCCGGTGTTGGCAAACACGACGGTATCGCCGACATGCACCGTTACGCTGGGCCGGACGAAGCGCATGACCATTGCAACGCCGTCGTCACCGCCTGCCATGACCCGGTGGTTGCTGGCTTGTTGGGCCAGCGAGGCGTCAAGCTGGCGTCCGTCGCGAAGGATGGCCCGCGCCTGCGCCAGGGATGCCTTGTTGTAGTCAGCCTGGCTGTATGGGTAATCCGTGCCCTGCTCGCGGACGTGGACCGTCCCCTTCATCATCCGGCCGTGGACAAGGCAGTAGTAGGTGAAGTCGCCCTCGCGCGGGAAGGTCAGGCTGTAGCTTGTCGTGGCAGGGAATCCCGGCACTTCCACGTTCGAAAGAAGGCCGGAATTGTAGTACGAGTGCCCGTCGTAGCTGTCCCCTCCGCGCTTCAGCAGATCGTCGGGGTTGAACGGATTGAAATCCTGCAGCACCTGGCCTGCGGCCAAGAACGTTACTGTGTGGATCTCGGCGGCGTTTGCCGCCCAGTTGATGGTGTCGTGCTCGTTGATGAAGATCTCCGAAGGGAGGAAGGACATCCCCTGGATTTCCTGGTCGCGGGACTCGGAGCCCACTTGGACCTGCCAGGTCCGATGCCCTCCACCGTCGGCCGATGCCGGACCGGCCGCGGCCAGTGAGGCCAGCAGCGCAACAGCGAAGGCGACAATAAATGCGAGTTTGTTGAATCTTGTTGTGTTTCCCCGGTTTTGCTTCATGGCAACGCTCTCTTGAACGGTATTCGGCTCAAGGCCGATGCAGCGGTGGCCGGTTCAACTCAACCCACGGGCCAAACGGGCCACTGATTCTGGAGTAATAGGGTGCCGGACGCCCGGGCTGGGGAGCACGGGCTCCGGTTCCGGCGCGACAATACGCCGGACATGCACCACCCCAACTGGTGTCGCAGAGGTTGAATATTGGTTGTCCACGCGCCGCCGCCATGGCTTGCCACGCGGCAGAGGCCCGCACCTTTTAGATTGCTCCTTCAACCGAACTTTGTCGAGAAGGGAAACCTTCGGCGGATGGGGGTTCCAGCAGGGACTCCCATCGCTGCCGCACGGTTGCCGGGAATCAGCCGAGAGCTTGGGCGTCCCGGACCCGGCCGTGGGCGCACTGACAGAAGTCTTGAAGTCCTGGATATTGATGGCCGCGGCGGCGTGGTCCATGCTGAACTTGTTCCCCGCAGCATTCCCTGCCCGCAAGCCTGACAGGAGCCAGCCTTGAAGTTCACAACCATCCTCCAGCTCGACGGCGCCACCGCCACCGGAATCCGCGTCCCCGACGACGTGGTCGCCGCCCTCGGCGGAGGCAAGCGTTTCCCCGTCCAGGTCACGATCAACGGTGTTGAATACCCGAGTACGGTGGCCACCATGAAGGGCGAACCCAAGGTCCCGGTGAGCTCGGAGATCCGGAAGCTCGCCGGCATCAAGGCCGGCGATGAGGTCACGGTGGAGCTCATCCCGGACGACAAGCCGCGCTCGGTGGATGTTCCTGAGGACCTGGCCGCCGCCCTCGCTGCGAATGTTGCCGCGGCCGAACGTTTCCAGTCCCTCTCCTACAGCAACCAGCGGCGCCATGTGCTCGCGGTAACCGGCGCACGCACCGAGGAAACGCGCTCCCGCAGGATTGCAGCGGTCCTCACCGAACTCGGATAACCCACTGCGGCCCCGCGAACAGCGGACGCGGCCGGGCGATCTGCGCAGGCACATAGATTTCGCACAGCCGGGTTAACAAAAGCAGGGCCTGCCGGTGACGGCAAGCCCTGCTTGGAAACCTAACGGTCCCGGAACCCTAAGAAATTAGAGAGCCTGGATGTTGGTGGCCTGGGGACCCTTGGGGCCCTGCTCGGTGTCGAAGGAAACCTTCTGGTTCTCTTCGAGGGAGCGGAAGCCGTTGGAGTTGATCGCGGAGTAGTGCGCGAAAACATCCTGCGAGGAGTCGTCCGGGGAGATGAAGCCGAAGCCCTTTTCAGCGTTAAACCATTTGACGGTACCAGTAGCCATTATTTTTGTCCTTCGTGAAGGTGGAGGGAAAATCCCGACTTTCGGGCCCTCCGGTGTGGGGTGTTCAAAAACCGCTACTTCAGAAGAACACGGACTTTCGACCGCGCGTACTGCCTGAACTACCAACTGCATAAACACAACAACAGGTTCAACACTACAGGAGATTCGGCCCACGCCTAATTAAGCAGGGGCCACCGCCGTGCGCCGTCATCCGGCACCGGACTGTTGCCGGAATGTCCCGGAGCGTTGGGCCGGCCGGAACGGAGGACAGCCGCCCCTCGCCCACTGTTCCAAACAGGCATATCCTGCATCCATATCAGCTGACAACCACGCTGCCACCGGGAGGTCACGCCATGGAAATGCCCAAAGCGACGGAGGAAGAAAAGGAACGCTTCCGGCGCCTTGTGCCGGACCATCCGGGCGTGGTGGTGAAGCCGATGTTCGGCAACCTCGGCGCGTTCGTCAACGGCAACATGTTCGCGGGCTTGTTCGGTTCCACCATCGGGCTGAAGCTCTCCCGCGAGGACAAAGAACTGTTGGAGTCCTCCGAGCGGACAGTGCCCTTCGGGCCCGCGGAGCGGCCCATGGGCGGCTACACCGGGCTGCCTGACGTCTGGAACGAAGAGGGCGACGGCGACGACACCCGGGCGCGTGCCTGGGCCGGGAAAGCCCTGGACTACGTGGCCACCCTGCCGCCAAAGGAACCCAAAACCCGGGCGCCCCGGACCGGCGGCCGCGGGACAGCGGCGCGGTAGCCGTGTCCGCCTCCGCAGTTCCCCGGCAGGACACCAACACCCTGGTGGTGGGCGCGGGCCAGGCTGGCCTGGCCACCAGCTACTGGCTGGCGCAGCGCGGCGTAGAACACAGAATCCTGGAGCAGCGGCCCGCCCTCGGCGGCGCCTGGCAGGACCGGTGGGACTCCTTCTACCTGAACACGCCGAACTTCTCCGTCGATCTGCCGGGCTCCCCCTATGCAGGGCCGGACCCGGACGGGTTCCTGACCAAGGAAGCCACCATCGGGTTCTTCCGCGGCTACGCCAGGGACATCCAGGCTCCGGTGGAACTGGACACCAGGGTTACCCGGATCACCCCGACGGAAGAGGGCTTCACCGTCCTCACGGGCCAAGGCACCTGGACAGCCCGGAATGTGGTGCTCGCCAGCGGCGCGTTCCAGCGCCCACGGATCCCTGCCGCCGCCGTCGGCATCTCCCCGGAGGTCCTGCAGCTGCACAGCCATGACTACCGCAACCCGGACCAACTGCCGCCCGGGGCGGTCCTGGTGGTGGGGACGGGGCAGTCCGGCGGGCAGATCACGGAGGACCTGCTCGACGCCGGCCGGACCGTGCACCTGTCGGTGTCGTCCTGCCCGGAGGCGCCGCGCCGTTACCGCGGCCAGGACATCTTCCACTGGATCCGGGAGGTGAACGTCCATGGCCCCGACTACGGCATCAACGCGCTGCTGGTGGACCAGTTGCCCTCCCCCTCCGGGCGGTTCCTGTGCAACCCGTTGCTGTCCGGCACCGGGGGCGGACACAGCGTCCGGCTGCGCGGACTGGGCCGGCGCGGGGTCCGGCTGCACGGCCGGTTCGAGAGGGTCGACGACGGCGTCCCCGTCTTCACCGACGACCTCGCCCAGCGCCTGGCCGCCGCGGAGGCGGGGTTCAGCCAGCGGTTCAAGAAGCTCTTTGACGCCTACATCGACGCCGCGGGGATCGACGCCCCCGAGGCCGAGCCGGCGGAACCGGACAGCTGGCAGCCCGACGGGCCCGGTTCCCGGCTGGACCTCCGGGAGGAAGGAGTCACCTCCATCATCTGGTCCACCGGGTATGGGCTGGACTTCAGCATGCTGGACCTTCCGCTCCTGGACGAGTGGAACTACCCCCGCCACAGCAAAGGCGTGACGGAGCACCCGGGGCTTTACGCCGTCGGGCTTCCCTGGCTCACCCGGCATATTTCGGCCACCTTGGTGGGCGTGGGCCCGGACGCCGAGTACGTGACTGAACACCTGGCAGCGCGGGGCTGACCGGCACCCAACGGAGGTCAAGTTGTGAAACCGTTCCGCGTGATCCTGCTTCCCGGAAGCGTCCTCCCCGCCGGCCCGGCCTATGACGGCCTGCTGGAAGCCCTCGGCCCGGACGCGGACGCGATCGCCAAGGACCTCGAACTGTATGCCGGCGACGCCCCGCCGCCGGGTTGGACCCTGGACACCGAAGCGGACGGGGTGCTGCGCGAGGCCGACTCCCGTGGCTGGGACACCTTCCACCTGGTGGGCTATTCCGGCGGCGGCGCGGCGGCCCTGGCGCTCACTGCCTCCCATCCCGGCCGGGTCCGCAGCCTGGCCCTGCTGGAGCCGGCTTGGGCAGGCAACTGGGATTGGAGCCCGGCGCACACCGAGTTGTGGAAACGCTATGGCGAACTCAGCGGCCTGCCGCAGGACGAGTTCCTGCCGGCCTTCATGAAGCTCCAAGTGAAGCCCGACGCCGTCCTGCCGCCTCCGCCGCCGGGCCCGCCACCGCCGTGGATGGCCAAGCGGCCGGCCGGAATCAGCGCCTTCCTGCACGAGTTCGGCACCTACGACCTGGACCGCGGCAGCCTGGCCGCCTTCGCGAAACCGGTGCTGTTCGTGCTGGGCGGCATGAGCAGCCCGGACGAGCAGGGCGACAACGCGGAGAGGCTGTCCCGGGTCTTCCGCGATTACCGGCTGGAAGTGTTTCCGGGGCGCCATCACTTCGACCCGCCGCACCGCGCGGAGCCTGGGCGGGTAGCCGGGCTGCTCCGCGCCCACTGGGGCCGGGCCGAAAATGCCGGTTGAGCCTTACCCTGCCGAAGGCCCGGGCCTGTGCGCCTTCTGCCGTCCGTCGCGGTGGGCGAGGTAGGCGTAGACCATCAAGGCGAGCCCTGCCAGGATCATGACCGCCGGGAACGCGAAGTCCAACGGGATGAGCACCGCCGCGGACTGAAGGATGAAGATTGCGCCCATGGCGGCGAGGATGCCGGCCGGGACCAGCGGCCACTTCATCCGCTCCGCCTGATTGCCGGCAGGGCCGCCTTCATGGACCGGAACCAGGGACAGCACCCCAAACGTGGCCGCCAGGCCCAGGAACAGCACGGCGGCGGTGGGGGTGCCCTGCATTGCCTGCGGCAGGGCCACAATTGCTGCCAGGGTGAACATGACCCCGGACGGAGTGAGCGCCCACCAGTTGGCCCGCTCCCGCAGGTAGACGGCCGCGAATCCAGCGCCCATGAAGAGGAACAGGAACGCCGCGCCCCAGGCACCGTCCGTCAGTTGGGTCGCGACGATGACGGCCGCCAGGCCAAGGAAAACCGAGCCGGGGATGGCGGCCCACCAGTTTTCCCGGCGCCGCACGAACAGGGCGGCGAACAGGACCCCCACCGCCGCGAATATCAGTGGTGCCACAAAGGCCCCGCTGTCCGTGACGCCGAGCCGGTCCAGCAGCAACAGCCCACCCAGCGCGATCAGGACTATGCCTGCGATGATGCTCGCGTTTGTCGATTTCACGGTACGCCTCCCGGGTACGGCAGGCGGCCGGGAACCGCTCTGCCTAATTCAGGCTAGGGCGGGATCCTCGGCGCCCAACAGGGCACAAAGCCCCCGCCTCCCGCCTTGTTGATCCGTGCAGCAACTGGCTACGGACTTTGGACCCTGCCAGCCTGGGAAGGTGCTGCGGGATGATTGTTTGAGGTTCCTTCCACCAGGGGCGGCTGAGTCAAACCGGCGGCCGGGAAGGGCCACGAGCCGACGAGAGCATTCAGATGGAAACACCCGCAGCACCCCGGGATGTGTTCCGGCCCCCCGCGTCCGCGCGGATCTTCATCCTCAACGACCACGAACCGGTGCGGAGGAGCCTTCGGGACCTGCTCGAAAATGACGGCTTCGCTGTGGCCGGTGAGAGCGGTTCGGCTGCAGAGGCACGCCGCCTCATCCCCAGCCTTAGCCCGGACCTGGCCGTCTTGGACGACAGGCTGCCGGACGGTACCGGGATAGAGGTCTGCCGGGACCTCCGCGCCACGGCCCCGGCGGTGAAATCCCTGATCCTGACCAGCTGGGACGAACAGCATGCGGCACGGGCAGCCGTCCTGGCAGGCGCGTCCGGGTACCTCCTCAAACAGGTAAGGGACCATAGGGAACTGCTGAACCGTATCCGCAGCGCCGCCGCCGGGGACCCCTTGTTCACCCCTGAAATCAGGGACCGGGTTGCCGAAAGCCTCTACGCCGCGTCGTCTGCCTTGTGGTTGAAGAGCCTCACCGATATGGAACGGAAGGTGCTCGCCTTCATGGCGCGGGGGCTGACGAACCGGCAGATCGGGCAGGAAATGCGGCTAACAGAGGACGCCGTCATTGCCAGTGTGTCCTCTGTCCTGCAGAAACTGGGTTTCCGGCGCCGGAACCCGCTGGTCCCGGTTCCCATCCCCCGGGCCTGGGACGTGGTGTCCTGACGGCCCGCAAACGGCGACCGTCACACCGGCGCCCCTCAGACCGTGGTGGGGACCGTCCAGGTCACCCTCGTACCCTCGCCGGGAGTGCTGTCGATAACGCAACTGCCGCCCAGGCGGGCTGCACGGATTTTCATGTTCTCCAGCCCGCTGACCCGTCCGGGATTCTCGAAGCCCCGCCCATGGTCGCGCACGGTCAGGACAACCTCGCTGTCCAGGGCGGCCAGCACCACATGGATATCCTCCGATCCTGAATGCCGCACCGCGTTGCTGACGCTTTCGGTCAGCACCGGAAGCAGCTGCTCGGCGATGTCGTCGCCCACCAGGTCAACGGGTCCGGAAAGCTGGACCCTCGGCAGGAAGCCGGCGGCATTGGCAGCCTCCAGGACGGCGCGGAGGACGCGGCCGCTCAGGAGCTCCCGGTCAGGCTGCCGGGCCTGAAGCGAATAGATGGTGTCACGGAGCTGGTGGATGCAGTCGTCCAGCTCGGCGGTGATGCCCGCAATGCGGCGTTCATGGGCATCCGGGTCAGAGGTGTAGCGCCGCAGGCTTTGGATGCTGAGTCCGGCAGCGAACAGCCGCTGGATGACCAGGTCGTGCAGGTCCGCCGCAATCCGTTCCCGGTCGATGAACAGTGCGTGTTCTTCCCGCAGCTGGTTCGCTTTGAGGAGTTCAAGCGTCAGCCCTATCCGTGAGGCGAACACCGCGCTCTGTTCAACGTCCAGGTCCGTATAACGTGCTCCGCCGGCTGAACGGGCCAGGATCAGCACGCTGTCGCGCTCGCCGTCCGTGTCGCTGCCCAGGGCGGCCACCAGGACCGGACCAAGTTTTTCCCCCGACGCCGGCTCAAACACCTGGCGGGGATCGGTCAGGGTCTTGGACTGCCTCGACGCAAGCACTTGGGCAACCACGGGTGATGCGGGCAGTTCCTGCCCGGCTGGTACCGACTGGACGCCCATGGAGGTCCGGCACCGCAGGGTCCCGTCATCGGCAACTGACGCAACCAGGGACAAAGCCGAGGCCGAGGCGTGTATTGCCGCCTCGGCGATCATTTCCAAGTTCTCCGTATCGGACCGCGGGTTGGCCTTCAGCCGGTCGCTGACTTCCATCCCTGCCTCCAGCCAGCGCTGGCGGCTGCTGCTGTCCTCGTACAGGCGCGCGTTCTGGATCGCCACGCCCGCGGCTGAGGCGAGGGCAACGGCCAGGTCCTCGTCCTCTGCGGTGAAGTCCTGGCCGTCGATTTTCTCGGTCAGGTAGAGGTTTCCGAAGACGGTGTCCCGGACGCGCACCGGAACGCCAAGGAAGGTCTTCATGGGCGGGTGGTTGGCCGGGAAGCCGACAGCCATCGGATGCTCGCCCAGGTCATGGAGCCGCAAGGGCTTGGGTTCGCGGATCAGCTGCCCAAGAACGCCGTGGCCGGTGGGGAGGTCACCAATGACGCGGATGCCGTCGTCGTCAATGCCGACGGTGATGAAGTGGCTGAGCTGCTGGTCGTCGCCGATGACGCCCAGCGCTCCGTAGCGCGCGCCGACGAGTTCGCAGGCGGATTGCACCACCCGGTCAAGGACCGCTTCGAGGCTGAGGTCTTCCGCGAGGGACACCACCGCACCGAGGAGGCCCTCCACATGCTCCTGTGTCCGCACCAGCTCGTCTGCCCGGTCCACGAACTCGCGGAGGAGTTCGCGGGTCCGCCGCCTGATAGGTTCACGCCACACGATAAGACACCTCGGTCGGTTGACCAGCATGATCCACGGCGGGCTTCATCGCCCTGAATCCGGGTAAGACAGTCCAAGACCCTCTCCATGCCATGCTAACCCCCGGACCGCCGCACCGGACCCTGGCCAGGGGAAATTGGTTGGACCCGGTGCCGGCGCCCGCCGGGAGGCCGGATTCCTGCCGGGCCGGCCGTGATCCGGGGGACCTTGACGGGGATGCTGAAGCGGAAGGCGCGGCGGGCGATGTGGTGGGTGTCCGCCCGGCGCCGGACCGGGACAGTTGGCACCTGCTGGGCGGCGCGGGCGAAGAACCATGCCTTGGCGATCTCCACCAGCACCAGGTACAGGACGATCATGCCCAGCAGCGCAAGGAAGAATGGGACGGGCAGGGGGTCGAACCCGAGCACCCCCTGCAGCGGAGACAGTGGCAGGAGGATGCCCAACGCCACCACGCCCAGGGACGCCGTGATCAACCCGGCGGATGGCCGGCTCCGCACGAACGGCACGCGCCGGGTGCGGATGGCGAAGATGATCAGGGTCTGGGTGGCGATGGACTCGATGAACCAGCCGGCCCGGAACTCCCCCGGTACGGCATCGAACACGAACAGCATCAGGGCAAACGTGGCGAAGTCGAACAGCGAACTGATGGGCCCGAAGAGGAACATGAACCGGCGGATGAAGGCGATGTTCCAGTGCGAGGGGGCGCGGAGCTGTTCCTTGTCCACGCGGTCGCCCGGGATGGCCAGCTGGCCGCTGTCATACAGCAGGTTGTTGAGCAGGATCTGCCCGGGGAGCATGGGCAGGAAGCTCAGCACCACGGACGCGACGGCGGCGCTGAACATGTTGCCGAAGTTGCTGGAGGTGCCCATCAGGACATATTTGATGGTGTTCGCGAAGATCCGCCGGCCCTCCATCACCCCTTCGGCCAGGACGCCGAGGTCCTTGTCCAGGAGGACGACGTCGGCCGCGTCCTTGGCGACGTCCGTGGCACTGTCCACGGAGATGCCGATGTCCGCCTTGTGCAGGGCGAGGGCATCGTTGACGCCGTCGCCCATGAACCCGACGGACCCGCCGCTTTGGCGCAGCAAGGCGATGATGCGGGCTTTTTGCTCGGGCGATACCCGGGCGAAGATGGTGGCCGTGCGGGCGGAGGCGGCAAGGTCGGCGTCGGACAGGGCGTCGATGTCCGCCCCGGTGAGGGTGCCGCCCGAGATGACGTCCAGGTCGGCGCAGACCTTCTCGGCCACCTTGGCGTTGTCACCCGTGGCGATCTTAACCGAGATGCCCAGTTCCTCCAGCCGGTCCAACGATTGCCGGGCGTTGGCCTTGGGCCGGTCCAGGAACACCAGGAAGCCTGCCAGGGTGAGGCCGCGTTCATCGGCCGCGGTCAGCGTGCCCTGCCCGTCGGCCTGGCGGGTGGCGACGGCGACGACCCTGGATCCGGCGTCGAACTGTTCATCCAGCAGGGCCTGCACGGCCGGCGCGACCGGACCGCACAGGGCGAGGACGTCCTCGGGGGCGCCCTTGGTGACCAGTTGCGGCGGCCCGCCGGCGTCCCGCACCAGCACGGTGGTGCGGCGGCGCTGGTGGTCGAAGCCGATCATGTCCAGCCGCTCGTAACGGCCGGGATCGAACCCGGAGGCGCCGGGGCTGTCCCACAGGGCGGCGTCCAGCGGGTTTTGCCCGGCGGAGGTGAGCTTCGCCTCGGTGTAGTCCGCCTCGGTGGCCAGCAGGCCCAGGGTGAGCAGGGCGTCGCCGGGCAGCTCCGCCGTGGCCGGGAGGGCGGCCGCGAAGCTGATTTTCCCTTCCGTGAGGGTGCCGGTCTTGTCCGTGACCAGGATGTCCATGTCCCCCAGGTCCTCGATGCACACCAGCCGCTTGACCAGGACCTTCCGCTTCGCGAGCTGGCGGGTGCCGGTGGCCAGGGAGGTGCTGACGACGGCGGGGAGCAGCTGCGGCGTGATGCCCACCGCGATGGCCAGGGAGAACAACAGCGATTCGATCAGAGGGCGCTGCAGCAGCAGGTTGGCGATGAAGATGAGCGTGGTGAGCCCGATGGCCACCTGGAGCAGCAGGAAGGAGAACCGTTTGAGGCCCAGCTGGAATTCGGTTTGCGGCTGCCGTTCGCCCAGGCCCAGGGCGATCCGGCCGAATTCGGCCCGGCCGCCGGTGGCCACCACCACGCCGGTGCAGTTGCCGGACTGGATGACGGTGCCCATGAACGCGCAGGAGGAGAGGTCCGCCAGTGCCGCGCCGGCCTGCACGGCGGCGGGGTTCTTGGCGGCGGGCAGGGACTCCCCTGTCAGGATGCTTTCGTCGCAGAGGAGGTTGCCGGTGGCCAGGAGGCGGATGTCCGCCGGGATGATGGCGCCCAGGGAGAGGTGGACGACGTCGCCTGGCACCAGTGCGGTGACGTCCACTTCCGTGGTGGCTCCGTCGCGGAGCACCACGGCACGGTGGGTAACGCGGTCGTGCAGGGCCTCGGACGCGCGCTCGGCCCGGAACTCGTTGGTGAATCCGAGGCCCACGCTGACCAGGAGGATCACGCCGATGACGATCGAGTTGGTGGCGTCCCCCAGGAAAAGGGACAGCCCGGCGGTGATGAGCAGGAGGATCAGGATGGGGCTGGCGAACTGGCGGCCCAGCACGGCCCAGCCGTTGGCCCGGTGGGTGCGGACGGCGTTGGGCCCGATCTCCGCCTGGCGCCGTTCAGCTTCTTCGCCGGTGAGCCCGCCCGGACCGGACCCGAGCCGTGCGAGCGCCTGGTCCGCAGTCAGGCCGGCTGCCTCGGTAATGGGCAGCAGGAGGGATGTCCGTTCCTGCACATTCAGCTCTGGCATGTAGGTCCGTTCGCACACTTAAGGAGTGGATGGATCCAAGAGTACGACGCCGGACCGACAGTGGCGCTGCACCTGCTCCCTTGCCTTCAAGCAGTGGGCCCGACAGCGCTACTTGAGGCTGAGGACCTCATCGATGGGGCGGCCGTTGACGAACACCTGCGCGCTGGTGGCACCGGAGGCGGCCATGGCGGTGTACTCCAGTTGGGCCTTCGCCCGCGGGATGTCGCACACGCCGCCCAGCATGAACTGCCCGGTCAGCCAGATGGTGATGGTGCTCCCGTCGAGCTCACCGGCAACATAGGTAAGGCTCGACTGGTACAGCACGTTGATCAGCCCGGACATCCCCACGTCACGGCTCCTGTTCGCGAGCAGGGTCCCGACGCTGGGACCCACCTGGTCGGTGAAGCGGACGGGGCCGGTGGTGGTGGCCACCAGGCTGTCCCCGCAGCCGATCTTGGGACCGGACACGCCGTTGTCGCCCACGGCCACGTAGTAGATGGTCAGCGGGCCCACCTGCTCCGGGAGGCCGGTTGGGCCGGGTTCCTGCGTAGCCGTCGGGCTGGCAGGGGCGGACGACGGCGGCGCGGCAGCGGTAGTGCCCGGCGCGGGTGCCGTCGTGGCCGGCGTTGTGGTGGGGGCCGTGGAGGTTGGCGCGGCGGAAGGGCTTGCCGTGGCACTCGAGGTGGGGGCCGTCGTCGTACTTGGTGCCGCGGAACTGGTGCTGGGGGACGGGGCCGGCGGGCCAAAGCACCCTGTCAGCATGATCGTGGCGCTAAGCCCCAAAACACTGAGAACCGAAAGCCCGGCCTTGGCCATGATGCCCCCTACTAACGCGGTTCCCGCAGTCGCAGGATCCACTGTTGACGGTACTCCCGGGGGTTACTCCAGAACAGGGACTAAAGTCCGGCGGCTCCTTCCGAGATCCGCCCGAACTAGCTGTCATTTCTTGTCATGCCGTTAACCAGCCATTCATATGCTCCTAAAATCCTGTACAAGGGCTGGAAATACGGTGGGAGCCATGGACAACATTTCCCGCCGATCCCTTATCTCCGCCGGCCTCGGGGCCGGCCTGGTCGCCGCATTGCCGGGTGCCGCCGTCGCCGTTTCCACCGCGGACGACGCCGGACTCCGCACCGACCCCTTCATGCTCGGCATCGCGTCGGGCGAGCCCTGGCCGGACGGCTTCGTCCTGTGGACCCGGCTGGCCGTCAACCCGGTAGCGGAGGACGGGCTGGGCGGCATGCCGTCCCGGCCGGTGGCCGTGCAATGGGAGGTTGCCGAGGACGCAGGCATGCGCAGCGTGGTGGCCCGCGGCGTGGAGCAGGCCAGGATCGAGACCGCACACTCGGTGCATGTGGAGCTGCGGGGCCTGAAGCCGGGCCGCGAATACTTCTACCGGTTCCGCACCGGCAAGCACGTCAGCCCGGTGGGACGGACCCTCACCAGCCCGGCCCTGCACGAGACGCCGGCCGCACTGGCCATGGCGTTCGCCAGCTGCGCGCAGTACGAACACGGCTACTTCACCGCGTACCGGCGCCTGGCGGAGGACCACCCGGACCTGGTGCTGCACCTGGGCGACTACCTGTACGAGTACAAAAAGGACAGCTACGTGATCGGCGGCGGCAACCCGCGCGACCACGAGGGCCCGGAGACGGTGTCGCTGGCAAGCTACCGCCAGCGGCACGCACAGTACAAGGCCGATGGCGATCTCCAGGCTGCGCATGCCGCCGCGCCGTGGCTGGTGGTCTGGGATGACCACGAGGTGGACAACAACTGGGCGGACGACGTTCCGGAGAACAAGGACGCCGGCCAACTCAATGACAGCGTGGAGCATTTCCGCCAGCGCCGGGCCGCCGCGTTCCAGGCGTACTACGAGAACATGCCGCTGCGCCCGTCCTCGCTGCCGGCCGGACCGGATATGAAGATCTACCGCCGGGTCCAGTGGGGCCAGCTCGCCAACTTCCACATGATGGACACCAGGCAGTACCGGGACGACCAGCTGGCAGGCGACGGCTGGCAGAAGAATGTGGCCGGGCGGCTTGCCGAGGACCGGACCATCACCGGCGCCGAGCAGGAGAAGTGGTTGCTGGACGGGTTCCGCAGTTCCACCCAGCGCTGGGACATCCTGGGCCAGCAGGTCTTCTTCGCGGAGCGCGACCGGAACAAGGCACCGGACATCGACGACGTTTCCATGGACGGCTGGGACGGGTACGCGGCCTCCCGCCGCCGCATCACCCAGGGGTGGGTGGACGCGAACGTCCGCAACGCCGTCGTCCTCACCGGCGACGTGCACCGCAACTGGGCCAACGACGTCAAGGTGGACTACAAGGACCCCGCCTCCCCCGTGGTGGGCTCGGAACTCGTGTGCACCTCAATCACCTCCACCGGCGACGGCACCGGCTCCACGACGGATGCCACCATGGCCTGGAACCCGCACCTGAAGTTCTACAACGACAACCGCGGCTACGTGGCCACCCGCATCACCAGGGACGCGATCACCGCGGACTTCCGGGTGCTGGACCACGTGACCACGCCCGGGGCACCGGTGTCCACGAAGGCCTCCTTCGAAATCCGCGACGGCGTTCCGGGGCTGCAGGCGCGGGCCTGACGGGTCCCAAATTACGCCGTCGCCGTCCGGAAGCCTGTTGCGATGCTCATTGTGTGCGCCGGGGCGCGGGGCTACGATTCTCGCGGGGAGAGGTCCTTAGTCTCGCGAGACTGGAAAGGGCCACGCACATGACCGACTTCTTCACCATGCAGCCCGGCGAGACCGCAGCTCCGCTGCCGCCCGGACCGGTGCTTTGTACCGGGACGGCCGCCATGCGCCGCATCCACCGCTTCTTCCTCTGGGCCTACGGCGAGGCACCGGGACTGGTGCGCTCCGCTGCCGCCGGCGACACTGCCCGGGCAGCCTACGTGGGCGAAGTGCTGGGCAACTTCGACAAGGTACTGCATATCCACCACGAAGGCGAAGACCTCCTGATGTACCCGCAGCTGAAGGAGCGGGCACCGGCATGCGCATTGCATGTGGGGCAGATGCTAGAGCAGCACCGGCAGGTCACGCAGAGGCTGCAGGCCATTGAGCCGGTCCGGCTGCGCTGGATGCGGACGGCGGATGAGGAGTCCGGCGCGGAACTCGCGGCCCGCTATGAAGACCTGTCCGGCGTCCTCAATGTACATCTGCGCCGCGAGGTCACGGAGATGATGCCGGTTGCGGACAGGGTGATGACGGAGAAGGAGGCTGCCGCGGTGGGGCAGCATGGGATCCAGGAACTCGACAAGAAATTCCTGGTGGGCTACCTCGGCATGGTGCTTGCGACGAATCCGCCGGAAGACCAGGTTGAACTGTTCAAGGAAATCCCCGCACCCGTCCGGCTTGCCTACAAGCTGGTGGGGCGGCGGATGTACCGGAAACAGTACGCCGCGCTCTTTCCGGGACGACGGGCCATTCCCCCAACGCTTTAGGCCTCTTGGCCGGGCACGACGGCGGGCGGGCGGCGCGGGTGCCGGCCGCCCGCCGTCGTCAATTGCTTCAAGGGTCAGGCGTTGCTTCAGGGGTTAGAGGCAAACGGGCTGGAACGCCGGGTCTGCGGGGCCGGACGGCTGGCCCAGGGCGTTGCCCACGAGCTGGTGGACCACGGGATCATTGGGCGTTTGGTCGTGTTCGATGACGTCCGCGGGGCACTTGTCCTGGATGGTGATGTTGGTGACCTGCCGCGCCGAACCGCTGAGGTACTGGCTGTTGTACGGGATGACCACCTCGTCGTGCGTGGTGGAGATGACCGTGTAGGCAGGACCGGCCACGGTATCGCCGATGGAGTTGAGTTCCTGCATGAACGGCGAGCCTGCCTGCTGGTCGGCGCAGGCAGCGCAGCCGGCGGCCGTGTAGTCGGGAGTGGGAACCAGGTCCGGCGGCGGGAGGATCACGCCTTTGGTGCCGTGGTTGGACGGGGCGATGCCGACGAGCTGGTGGACGTACTTGGCGCCGCCGAGGAACCCCATGTAGTAACGGGGCATCATGCCGCCCTGGCTGTGGCCCACCAGGTCCACCTGCTTGGCGCCCGTGGCGGAGCGGACGGCGTCAACGAACGGTGCGAGTTCCTTGGCGGAATCCTTGACCGGAGCTGTGGCGTACACACCGTTGGTGGCGCCGTAGTTGAGGGCGAAGACGCAGTAGCCCTGGCTCTTGAGGTAGGGCGACATGGTGGACCAGTTCTTCTCCATGCTCTCGAACGTGCCGGGAACAAGGATGACCGGATACGGATGCTCTGCAGATGGCTTGCAGGTCCAGTCGTTGGCGCCCGGCGGGGAAACATCGACGGCCTGGGCAGGGACTGCCACCAGGGAGGAGGCAAGGACAGCGGCTGCTGCAACGGACAGGGCCCGGGTTAGGAATGACATGGAAACCTCTTTGTTCGTCTGTCTGCGGGGCGCCGGGCCTCATGGTTTTGGGGGACCCATGAGGACCGGCTGAGGTTTTCCATGCTTGCAGCGATGCTGTTCCTGCACAGCGGAACTGCACGGATGTGCGGCCAAAATCCCGTCCCCGCAGCGCGGCCGCGCAGGCCGGATGTGACCCGCGGCACAGGTATTGTTACTGGTGAGTAGCTATTTTTGGTTCTCGCGCGGCGTGGACGGGCTCCCAGAGGTGCCTGCACAAATGTGCAGTTTTGCCGCTGGCGCCGAGCTCGCCGGAGCGGTGTCCGGGTCGCCGGAACGTTCCGGCGAGGTCGCACCGCTCCGGCGGGTTCGCGCCGCTCCGGCGATTTCGAGGGCTGGCGGAATAAGGGCTGGCGGAATCAGGACCGGCGTAGACAGAGTCAGGCCAGCAGCCAGCGCTTCCAGCGTGGCTGCTCGGGTGGCGGCGCCGGTTCGGGTTCCGGCTCCGGCTCCTCGCCCAAGGCCATCGCGGCCTGGACGAGGTCGTCAGCGGTGAGCGTCATGACGGCCTCCCGGTCGAGCGCGTCGAGGCTCTGTTCCTCGTCCAGGGAGAGCCGCAGCGCCTGCCGGTTGAGCGCCTGCTCGAACAGCGTGCGGGCGAACCGTGCGTTGCCGGAGTCTTCACCGGCGTGGAGCCCGGTGAAGATGCGGCGCAGCATCTGGTCCGCATCCGGTTCCAGGATGTACTCGTGCTGGGCCAGCATCTGGCTGAAGATGGCCAGGAGCGCGTCCACGGAATAGTCCGGGAACGTGATCTCGCGGGCGAACCGGGAGCGCAGCCCTGGGTTGGAGAGCAGGAAGGCCTCCATCAGCCGCGGGTACCCGGCCACGATCACCACCAGGCGGTGGCGGTGGTCCTCCATGCGTTTGAGCAGGACCTCGATGGCTTCCGGGCCGAAGTCCATCCGGCCGTCCTCCGGGGCCAGCGCATAGGCCTCGTCGATGAACAGGACGCCGTCCAGCGCACGCCGGATCACCCGGTCCGTCTTGATCGCGGTCTGGCCGACGTATTGCCCCACCAGGCCCGAACGGTCCACCTCGACCAGGTGGCCCTTCTGCAGCAGGCCCACCGCCCGGTACATCTCGGCCAGGAGCCTGGCCACGGTGGTCTTGCCCGTGCCGGGGTTTCCGAGGAACACCAGGTGCTGTGAAGTGGCTACTTCCGGCAGGCCGTGCGCCTTACGCCGTGCCTGGACCTGGAGCAGTGCGACCAGGGCCCGCACCTGTTCCTTGACGGTTTCCAGTCCCACCAGCGCGTCGAGCTCGGCCTGCAGCTCGGAGAGCGGCCGCGCGGGCCCGGGCCTGGCACCCATGAGGTCGCCGACGAGGTCGTCGACGCGTTCCGAACCGGGCAGCTTGAGTTGATCGGCGAGGTGGCCGATGGTTTCACGCAGGTCTTCGAGCGGATTGCGGCTGAGAGCCATGGCTCCACTGTAGACCTCCATTGCCGCACGTGGTCGGCCTGGCGCCACCAGTTCCAGGGCTGAGACCGCCGGAAAGGTGCCGGCTCGCCGTCCCTTTCCGGCGTCCCGGCATCCTTCCGGCGATTCGAGGGCTCGCGGTTTCGAAGAGGCCCTACCACCGATGACGGTCAGAGCTCTCCTTGGTGCTCCGTTCCGGCGGGCATCGGGGTCAGCCTGGTGACGTCCACCGGCTCCTGCAGGAGGCCCTCAAGTGAAGCGTTCAGCCGCGCGACGGCTTCTCCCGCGCCGTGTGCGTCCAGCAGTTCGGCCGAGTCCCATCTTTCGATCATGACGATCTGGCCGTTGGGGGCCTCATGGATGGCGTAGAGCTGGCAGCCCGGCTCCTTGTGCACCTCGGCGATGGCAGGGGCAAGGGCTGAGGCAACGGCGTCGAAGGCTCCGTCCTTGGGCGTGAAGACGGCGGTGACGATGACGGTCATGGTGGGTATTCCTTATCTGGTTGGGGTGAGCACGACTGGTGAGCAGCTGTTGCGCGGAACAAAGTCCGCTTTGACCTCGATGGTCCGCTGACCGTCGGGCAACTTGCCCTGCATCCGCCCCAGCACCAGTTCCAGGGAATGAAGCGCGAGCATGCCGATGGGCTGCCGGATGATGCTGAGCGGCGGGCTGGTCAGCTCGGTCCAGGGACTGTCGTCAAAGACGATGACCGAAAGGTCGTTGGGGATGCGGGTGCCCGTCTGGACCAAGCGCCGGACGGCACTCTGGACCTGGGCGGTGTTGGCCACGATGATCCCGGTGGGACGGTCCGGCAGCGCCAGCAGGGACCCCACAGCGTCGCCCCCTCCGTCACCGCGGAACGGCACATCCCGGATCAGCTGCGGGTCCACCGTGACGGAGCAGCTGTCGTGGGCGGCCTGGTACCCCTGGATCCTGGACCGTCCCGTGGACGTGCTGACAGGCCCGGTAATCAACCCGATCCGGGTGTGCCCCAGGCTGAGCATGTATTCGGTGGCACGACGGGCCGAGTCCACGTTTTCGATGCTCACAACGTCAACGTCCGCCAGCTCCGGAATGGTGCGGTCGACGAAGACGACATTGACGCCCAGGGACTGCAGGCGCGCCCACTTTTCAACGTTCGCTCCGGTGGGCGTGGCAATCACGCCGCCCACGGACCGGTCAAGGAGCGTGTCCAGGGAGTCCGCTTCAAGGTGCGGATCTTCCTGCGTGGTCATGACCACCACCTGGACTCCATGGCTGCGCGCCTCCCAGACAATCCTGTCCGCCAGCTGGGCGAAGAAAGGGTTGGCCAGGTCGGCCACCACCAGCCCCACGGTGGGGGCATGGCCCACGCTCAGTTCACGGGCGGCGGCACGCGGCCGGTAACCGAGATCCTCGATGACCCTGAGCACCATGTCCCGCTTGGCCGGTGCCACCGGGCCCGACTCCGGGTTCAGGACCCGGGACACCACGGAAACCGACACTCCCGCGGCGGACGCGACGTCGCGGATTGTTGGAGCCTTCTTCACTTCTCCTCCTCATTGAAGGTTCTACCCGATCGCCGGCATCGAAAGTTCGCCGTCATGAAAGGCGCCCAAAATCGCGTTTTCGTTGTGACCGTTGACACAGCCTAGCACCCGCTGGTACAAAAGTGGAACCGGTTCCACTCCGGCCCTCGAATTCACATCCCGCGACAAAGAAGTTGCCCCACCCGTGCGGTGGAGGTGCTTCCCGGACGCGGAAAAGCCAATCAGAAAGATCCCCCATGAACCTTCACAAGCTCCTCAGCGACCGCGAGCAGCAGGGCCGTCCCATCCGAGTGGGACTCATCGGTGCCGGCAGGTACGGCACCATGTACCTCGCCCAGGCGAACAACATCCCCGGGATCCATGTGGTGGCCATCGCCGACATCAACGTCAAGCGCGCCGAAGGAGCCTTCGAACTGGTCGGCTGGCCCAGGAACCAGATCGCACCGGACATCGCCACCGCCCTCCGCGACCGAAGCACAGCGATCATTGCGAACGCGGACGAGCTGTTCGACGTCGACATCGACGTCATCGTTGAAGCCACCGGCAACCCGATCGTGGGGGTGAAGCATGCGTTGCGGGCCATCGAGACGAAGAAGCACATCATCATGGTGACCGTTGAAGCCGACGCCCTGGCCGGGCCGGCACTGGCCCGCCGTGCGGAGGCCGCCGGCGTGGTGTACTCCATGGCCTACGGTGACCAGCCGGCCCTGATCATGGAACTCGTTGACTGGGCGAGGACCAGCGGCTTCGACGTTGTCTGCGCCGGCAAGGGCGCCAAGTACCTTGAGCACTACCACGAGATGAACCCGGACAACGTATGGGAAAACTGGGAATTCTCGAAGGAACTCACCGACTCCGGCCAGCTGAACCCGTACATGCACACCTCGTTCCGGGACGGCACCAAGGCGTCCATCGAGATGGCCGCCGTCGCCAACGGTGCCGGGCTGGTCCCGTCAGATAACGGGCTGAGTTTCACCCCTGGCGACGTCGAGCAGATCGCCACGGTCTGCCGGCCAAGCGATGTGGGCGGTTCCCTCGCCCACGAAGGCAGCGTCGACGTCATGTCCAGCGTCAACCGCGACGGCAGCTGGATCAGCCACAACACCCAAGAGGGCGTCTTCGTGGTGGTGAAGGCAACGAACGGATATGTTTCCGGTTGCTTCACCGAATACCCCTGGCACCCGGACCCCACCGGCCAGTACGCGGCCCTGTACCGGCCGTACCACTACGTCGGCCTGGAACTCAACGTCTCCATCGCCAACGCCGCCCTCCGCGGCATTGCCACCGGCTCGCCGGTGGGATTCTTCGGCGACGTGGTGGCAACGGCCAAGAAGGACCTCAGGGCCGGCGAGTTCCTCGACGGCGAAGGCGGCTACACCGTCTGGGGCAAGCTCGTGTCCGCCAGGCACTCGGTGGAAACCGGGGCACTGCCCGTAGCACTCGCCCACCACGTGGAACTGCGCAATGACATCGCCAAGGGCGCAATCGTGGGCTGGGACGACGTCATCATGGACGACTCCCTGGCCCAGGCCCTGGAACTGCGCCGGGAAACCGAAGCGCTTGTCACCGAATCTGCACTCACCGCCTGACCGGCCCGTTTTGCACTGACTCCTTCCAACGAAGAAAGGCTTCACATGAATTCGAAATTCCGCGCCCTCACCGGAGCGCTGGCCTGCACCCTCGCCGCGTCCCTCCTGGCCGGTTGCGCCTCCGGCACGGCCGGCGGGACCGGCGGCGCAGCCCCAGCGAAGATCCAGCTCTCCATCCCCGATCCCATCGACTCGTCCGTTGGCGTTTCGGCCCAGCACTTTGCAGACCAGGTCAAGAAGACCTCCAACGGGTCCGTCCAGGTCACCGTGGTTCCCAACGGAACAAGCTTCAGCGGCGACCAGAACGCGGCCGTGACCCGCCTGCAGGGTGGTTCCCTGGACGCCCTGATCCTGTCAACGTCGGTATACGCCTCCGTGGTGCCGGAAATGAACGGCATCAGCATCCCGTACCTGTTCAAGGACACCACCCAGGAGGCGGCCTTCCTAAACGGCAAGCCGGGCCAGGTCTTGAAGGACAAGCTGGCCCAGAAGGACACGGTGGCGCTCAGTTTCATGACCAGGACGGGCCGGGTGATCACCAACTCGGTGCGCCCCATCCAGCAGCCGTCCGATCTGAAGGGCATGAAGATCCGTGTCCCCGGCAACCCGCTGTGGACTGACTACTTTGGATCCCTCGGTGCGAGTCCCACCACCATGGCGTTCTCCGAGGTCTTCACCGGCCTGCAGACCGGGACCATCAACGGGCAGGAAAACCCGATCGAGGTGCCCTGGACCAACAAGTTCTCCGAGGTGCAGAAGTACGTGTCCCTGACCAACCACATCAATGACGCGTGGGTCCTGGCCCTGTCATCGAAGAAGTGGGGCACGCTCTCGGACGACCAAAAGAAGGCCCTCACCGATGCCTCGGCTGAGACGGCCACGTTCAAGACCGGCTACGACGCAGAGCAGTCCAAGAAGCAGCTGGACGACCTGAAGGCCAAGGGCATGCAGGCCAACGAGCTCAGCGCCTCCGCCATCGAGGAATTCAAGACCGCGTCCAAGGGCCTGTACCCGAAGTTCTCCGAGCTGATCGGCAAGGACTTCTTCGACCAGGCGATTGCCTTCACCGCCTCCAACTAACCGCAAGCAGGTGCCGGGGCGTACTGCCCCGGCACCCATGCGCCGCATCCGCTCTCAACGTCGACAGTCTGGAAGAACATGAAACGCACCCTCCCTCCCGCGGAACTCGAGGAGGTCCTCCCCTCTGATGCGGAGGAGATCCTGCACCACGGTCACGTCCCGCCGCGCTGGAGCGGTGCCGTGTGGTTCGACAAGGTCCTCGAAGGCACCGTTGGCGCGGCGATCATCGCCGAGCTCCTGGTCATCCTGCTGAACATCATGGTCCGGCTGGTCACGGGCGATTCCGTGCTCTGGACCCAGGAAGTGTCGGAGATCGCGCTCCTGACCATCGCCTTCATCGGCGGCGCGATCGCCTATCCCAAGGGTGCGCACATGTCAGTCCAGGCGCTCATCATGCGGCTGCCGGCCACCTGGAAGCCATACCTTGCGGCGCTGGTCGACTGCCTGGTCTTCGTCATGAGCGCGGGATCGTTTGCCCTCTACGTCCCCACCCTGGTCCAGCAGATCGAAGAGAAAACCCCCATCCTCCAGCTGCCCGTGTTCTGGGTGTCCCTTCCCTTCTCGGCGGGGATGGTCCTCATCGCCTGGTTCGCCCTGGTCAAGCTGAAGCGGCAGGAGCTGCGTCCCGTGTTCGTGGCGGCCGGCATCACCGCGGTACTCATTGCCTTGGTGGTCCTCAGCCAGCCGCTCTTCTACTACGTGTCTCCCAATCTTCTCCTCGGCGTCGTCCTTGCGGTGCTGTTCATCCTGCTCTTCCTGGGCCTTCCCATCGCCTTCGTCCTGGCCCTGGCCTCCGGGATCTACCTCTACCTCGGCGGCATCTCGGACGTCAGCGCCATCCCCATCGGCATGGCCTCCGGCGCCAAGGGCTTCGTGCTTCTCGCCATCCCGTTCTTCATCCTCGCCGGGACAGTGATGAACTCCGCCGGGCTGACGCTCCCCCTGGCCAAACTCGTTGACGCCCTCATCGGGCACCTGCGTGGCGGCCTGCTTCAGGTGGTGGTCGTGACGATGTACATTTTCTCCGGCATCTCGGGTTCCAAGGTGGCCGACGTTGCCGCCGTCGGCACCACCATGCGGAACATGCTCGAAGAGCGCAAATACCCCCGCGGCGAGGTGGTGGCGGTCCTGTCGGCCTCCGCCATCATGGGCGAAACCATCCCGCCGAGCATCGTCCTGCTCGTCCTTGGATCCATCACCACCATCTCCACCACCACCCTCTTCCTGGCCGGATTCCTGCCGGCGGCTTTCCTGGCCCTTGTGGTGATGGCGCTTGTGTTCGTCCGTGCCCGTAAACAGGGCGGCGTGGCCAGCACGAAGGCAACGTGGCGGACCCGCGGCTCGGCCACCTTCTTCGCGATTCCCACGCTGCTGCTTCCGGTGGGCATGGTGGCCGGGATCCTGAGCGGCTTCGCGACCCCCACCGAGGTGTCCTCCGTCGCCGTCGCGTACGCCTTCATCCTGGCCGCCGCCTACCGCCGCGGCAGCAAGCGTCTGCTGGGTGACACGTTGCGGGAAACCACCACGACGGCGGGCATGGTGCTGTTCATCATCGCCGCCGCCTCGCCCCTGGCGCAGACGCTCGCCCTTGCCGGCGTCTCCCAGCAGATCCACGACCTGATGTCCAGCCTGGGTGATTCGCCGGTCCTCTTCATGCTCTTCACGGTGGTGCTGCTCATCATCATGGGCCAGCTGCTCGAGGGCCTGCCGGCCGTCCTGATCTTCGCTCCCCTGCTGCTGCCCATCGCCACCAGCTTCGGCGTCAACCCCGTGCAGTACGCCATGGTGCTGATCATCTCGATGGGCATCGGCTCCTTCGCGCCACCGGCCGGCGTCGGCTTCTATGTAGCCTGCGCCACCGGACACGAAACCGTCGAGAAGAGCCTCAAGCACTTCTGGCCCTACCTCATCGCGGTGTTCATCGGCCTGCTCGTCCTCGCGGCCGTGCCGTGGTTCAGCACCTTCCTCCCCGCCCTCGCCGGCCTCATCCCCTTCTAGAGAACATGACCACATTGACCGTTGAGCAACAGCAGCCGCCCGCCATCCACGGGTCCGTGGCCCTCCTGGGCACCGGACCGATGGGGGCGCCCATCGCACGGAACATCCTGGCCGGCGGGGTCCCGCTGGCACTGTGGAACAGGACACCGGACAAGGCCCGAGCCATTGCCGGTGGCAACATCGCGGCCTCCCCCGCCGGAGCCGCCCGGGACATTGTCCTGACGGTTCTGCCGGACCTGCCGCAGGTCGAGGCCCTGCTGGCGGGCGACGACGGGCTGCTGGCGGGGTGGCAGCGCGCCGGCACCGAGCAGCCCATCCTCGTGATCCACGGGACGGTCTCGCCCGTGGCCGTAGCGGCGTTCGGTGAGAAGTGCCGGACGAACTGGGGCGTGACGGTGGTTGACGCGCCGCTGAGCGGCGGAACCATCGGTGCGGCGGAGGGCCGGCTCAGCATCATGGCCGGCGGTCCCCGGGAGGCCTTCGAACGCTGCGTCCCGCTGTTTGGGTTGTACGGCACCAAAGTGGCGTGGTTCGGGGAAACCGGAGCCGGATCAACCGTCAAGGCCTGCAACCAGATCGTGGTTGCCGCCACCGTGACAGCGCTGGCCGAGGCCATGGCCCTGGCTGCGGCGTCAGGCCTGGACCTGGCGGACGTGCAGTCCGTCCTTGCGGGCGGCCTGGCCAACTCGGAGGTACTGGCCCAAAAGGGACAGCGCTTCATCGACCAGGATTTCGACGGCGGCGGCTCGGCAAAGAACCAGCTGAAAGACCTCAACTTCATCGCCGAGACGGCCGGGGCTTCGGGCGTGAAACTCCCGTTGGCAGGCTGCCTGCGGGGCGTCTTCGAAAAGATGGACGCGGCAGGCGACGGCGACCTGGACCACACGGGGATCTACAGGACGATCCGTCCATAGTGTTGCGCCTGCCGGGCAGCGGTCAGGGCGCGGAGCGCGAACCCGAGTCCGTGCTCTGCCCGGTGGTCGGAACGAAGGTCCAGTCGAAGGACCCGTCGCCGTGCAATGTCAGCCGCAGGAACCCGTGGGTGTCGCTGAACCGTTTGGCAATGTACTTCGGCTTGCTGGTGAACGGCCGCAATTCGATGCCGCCGGTGGATACCTGGAATGCCGTCATCCCGTCATCAACGCACCTGTCCGCATTGTTCACCGGGCAGGACCGCTCGTAGTTGTGCTGGGACCCGGACAAGGTCAGCCGGACCCGGTACTTCCACATCACATCGATCCACGGCTTCTGGTCCGCGGCCCGCCCGTGCTCCGCCGTGTCGGAGGTGTAGTAGGGCTCGTGGTACACGACGGCGAGGTGCTTGCCGGCGTCCTTGGCCGCGCCGAGGTCCTTGTCCAGCCACGTTGTTGCGTCCGCGGCCGCTCCCTTGTCGTACCGCCACAGTGCGGACGACAGGAAAACGACGTGCCAGTTGCCAAAGTCCTTCGAGTACGGGTCCCCGTTTGCAATGAACCCGCGCTCCTGGTTGATCGCGGACTTCTCGGGCGCCCCGGGGCATTGGCCGTTCATGAAGTTGTCCAGGTCTTCGTTGCGGCCAGGTTCCCAGTCGTGGTTGGGGGCGGACACCCAGTACAACTTGGGCAGGGTGCCTCCCCACAACGACTTCCAGTACTTCACATAGCCATCGCAGTTGCCGGTGTCGTATTGAAAGTCCCCCAGCCCCAGGAACCCGTCAACCTCGTTGGTTTCCACCAGTTTGGCGATCGCCGCACCGTTCCGGCCGGACGGGCTGCCGGGGTCCACGTCACCGGCGGGGTTCATATCCCCCACTGCTGCAAGGCGGACGTCCGGTACCGGGGATGGTGGGGGTTTTGGCGGGCTGGTACAGCCCGCCACTGAGAGGGCCAGCAGGACGGCGGCAACGGCTGCCGTGAACGGGGCGGCGGGGATCGGGGTTTTACGGTGCGGCACGCGTACCGGAGTCCGTGCTCGAACCCGAGGTTGGAACGAAGTTCCAGTCAAAAGACCCGTCGCCGCGGAGGGTCAGCCGCAGGAACCCGTGGGTGTCGCTGAACCGCTTCTCGATGTAGGACGGACTGCTGGTAAACGGGCGCAGCCCGATACCTCCCGTGGAAACCTGGAACGCGATCATCCCGTCCGGCACGCACTGGTCGGCGTTGTTCACCGGGCAGGACCGTTCGTAGTTGTGCTGCGACCCGGACAGGGTCAGGCGGACCCTGTGTTTCCACATCACGTCAATCCACGGTTTGTGATCGGCGGATCGACCATGTGCCTCCGTGTTCGACGTGAAGTAGGGCTCATGGTAGACGACAGCCAGGTGCTTACCCTCGGCCTGGGCAGCCGTGAGGTCCTTGTCCAGCCACCCGGTCAGCGCCCAGGCCTGCTCCGTGTCGTATGTCCAGGGCGCGGAGGACAGGAATACGAAATGCCAGTTCCCAAAATCCTTCGAGTACGGTTGGCCGTTGGCGATGAATCCGCGTTCCTTATTGATCGCGGCTTTCTCAGGAGCTCCAGGGCACTGTCCGTTCATGAAGTTGTCCAGGTCTTCGTTGCGGCCGGGCTTCCAGTCGTGGTTGGGGCTGGACACCCAGTACAGCTTGGACTTGGTGCCGCCCCACAAGCGCGTCCAGTACTTCACGTAGTCATCGCAGTGCGCGGAGTCGTATTGGAAGTCCCCCAGCCCCAGAAACGCATCAATCTCGTTGTTCTCCACCAGCTCGGCAATCGCGGCACCGTTCCGGCCGGAGGGTGTATCGGCAGCGCCTGTCCTGACGCCGTTCATGTCCCCCACGGCAGCGATCCGGATCTCACCAGTGCGGGGTCCGGATGCCGCCGGTGCCGGCTCTTGGGCGCACCCGGCGGTGGAGGCTGCAAGGAGGATGCCGGCAATTGCGGCCACACGCCGGAAGGGTCTGCGGCGAGGGAGCGCTGCCTGCATCCGATACCCCCTTCAAGGAGCCTGGCCGATGGCCGGCTTGCGAAGAACGGCCCGGCCGATCGGTACCTCTGATGGTCCTAAGGGCCGGACGGGCTGTCAAGGGCCGGACGGGCCGTTAAGGGCAAGACGGGCGGAACGGCTCGCCGAGATGGCCGCCCATCGCTTATTCGGCGATGTCCTCCGCCCAAAGGTCGGGCTTGTCTGCCTGGAAGGAGCGCATCATGTCCACGCAGCGCTGGTCATCCAGGACCAGCACCTCAACCCCGCGTGACCGCAGAAGCTCCAATTCGCCGTCGAACGTCTGTGCTTCCCCCACTACCACGCGGGGGATCTTGAACTGGATAATGGTTCCCGCGCACATGGCACAGGGTGCCAGGGTGGTGTAGAGCGTGGTGTCCCGGTAACTCTTCTGCCGGCCCGCGGCACGGAGGGCGGACATCTCGCCGTGCGCGATCGGATCGGCGTTCTGGACCCGTTCGTTGTGCCCGCTGGCGAAGACCTCGCCGTTCCGGGCGATCGCGGCCCCGATGGGGATCCCGCCGTCGGCCAGGCTCCTCCTCGCGGCTTGGTAGGCGGCCTCGAATGCCTGAAGATCGTTGCTGTCCGGTGCCGGCGCGGCGAATTCATGCTGCTCGTGGGCCATGGCGTCATTCTTGCACGGGCTGTTCCCCGCCTATGGGTTTTCACGCTCCGCACAGCAGACACGGACCCCGCCCAAGGCGGGGTCCGTGTCCACCGGACGATCAGTCCCTACTGCGCGGTTCCGGCGATGAAGTAGCCGGAGATGTCGGCGATGAGGTCGGCAGTGCCCGGTGAGTTGTTCTGAAGGGTGATCCGCCCGTTGGTGCCCACCGGGACCGTGACCGAGTTCGGGATGGTCTCTCCAGCGACGAAGTTCACGTTGGACGTCACCGGGACCGTGGTGCCGGAGGCGTACGCGATGATGTGGCCGGCGGCCTGGGGCCGGGTCACGGTGAGGTTGAAGACGATGGCCGAGACATTCGCCGGGACCCCTGCAGTCCCCGCGGCCTGGAAGGACACCGGGGAGAACGCGCCCGCCGGGGCGGTGTTACGGGTATCCAGGAGCCGGGTCGGGGCCACCGGCACGAACGCTCCCGGAACGGTCGGGCTTCCGGCGATATAGTAGCCGGAGATGTCGGCGATAAGGTCGGCAGTGCCCGGTGAGTTGTTCTGAAGGGTGATCCTCCCGTTGGTCCCCACCGGGACCGTGACCGAGTTCGGGATGGTCTCTCCAGCGACGAAGTTCACGTTGGACGTCACCGGGACCGTGGTGCCGGAGGCGTACGCGATGATGTGGCCGGCGGCCTGGGGCCGGGTCACGGTGAGGTTGAAGACGATGGCCGAGACATTCGCCGGGACCCCTGCAGTCCCCGCGGCCTGGAAGGACACCGGGGAGAACGCGCCCGCCGGGGCGGTGTTACGGGTATCCAGGAGCCGGGTCGGGGCCACCGGAACGAACGCTCCCGGAACGGTCGGGCTTCCGGCGATGTAGTAGCCGGAGATGTCGGCGATGAGGTCGGCAGTGCCCGGTGAGTTGTTCTGAAGGGTGATCCTCCCGTTGGTCCCCACCGGGACCGTGACCGAGTTCGGGATGGTCTGCCCGGCGACGAAGTTCACGTTGGACGTCACCGGGACCGTGGTGCCGGAGGCGTACGCGATGATGTGGCCATTGGCCTGGGGCCGGTCCACGGTGAGGTTGAAGACGATGGCCGAGACCTTCGCCGGGACCCCTGCAGTCCCCGCGGCCTGGAAGGACACCGAGGAAAACGCGCCCACCGGGGCGGTGTTACGGGTATCCAGGAGCCGGGTCGGGGCCACCGGAACGAATGCTCCCGGAACGGTGGGCACAGGAGCAACACCCAGCGCCCTGTCGGCGAACCAGTAGCGTTTGGCGATATGGTCGCTGGCCAGCACAACCAGGCCTGATGCGCTGGTCACGGGCTGCTTGCTGCTGGTGACGTTATTCATGTTGGGCGAAGCCGGGTCCTGGATGACGGGGGTACCGCGGCCGGACGCGAACACCGGGTTGTCCATGGAGGCGGTTTTTTCGTAAATGCTGCCTGCTGCTCCCTCGTAGGCGCAGCCGGTGGCCGAGGTGGCCGGCGCTGTCTGGAACGCGTGCACGAGGTTGTTTTCGGGGTCCAGCACGATCTGCGGGCGCGTCGCGCAGTCGCCGGTGGTGGAAATCGTCGACTTGGTAAAGGCGCCCGTGCCTGGCTTGAAGACGAGCAACATGAGTTGTGGAAGCGTGGGGTCTGATGAGACGGTGTCCAAGCTGGTCTTGACCGCCGCGAAAACCCGGCCCGAGGAATCGGCCTGAAGCGCTTTAAGGTTGAGGTGGTCGTCGGCCTGCCCGTTGCCCTTGATGGCCGGTTGGACGTTCCAGGACGATGACGATGCCGGAGCGGTTCCGTCGGTACGCGTTGCCCACCACACGGTTCCGGTGAGCTGGTCGCTCCACATCACCCCGATTTTCTTGGCCCCGTAGGCCACGACAGCTGAGATGTCATCCGGTGCCGGGTGCGGATTGGAAACCGGGAGGACGAAAGGCTTGGACCAACTGGTTCCGCTCGCGTTGGTGTTGTTCACGTAGACGGTGTTGGTGTACCCGGAGGTCGAATCGCCGCTCACCTGTGTCCAGGTGGCCCAGATGGCGCCTGTGCTGTCCTCATCGATCGTCATCGACTCGCTGCTGTTGTTGGTGATGACTGACGGGAATCCACTGTCCAGTGTGTATTTTCCCGCGGCGTAACTGTACCGGTAAAGGTATGCGGGCTGCCCGGACAAGGACGGCTGGGGCGCCACTTCGGTGGACAGCGTGACAACGTGGGAGGCGATGTACAGATGAGTGCCGTCCCACAGCGTGTCCGACAGGGTACTGGGACGGCTGTCATTCAGCAGGCCGGTGTCCACCCACGTCTCAGTGCCACGGTCCAGCCGGTAGATATGCCATCCGCTGCCGGACTTCCACATATCCGCCCACCACGAACCGTCATTCCACCAGAGCTTGCTCTGGGGTTTGTCAGATGTCGGAGGATTTGCCACGGTTGAATAGCTGATACTCGGATGCCCGTATGCGGTGTCAGCCACCGCAAGGCCCGAAGTAGCAAGGACACTCCCGGCCAGTACAGCAGCCAAGGCCAGTAACTGGGCCAACCATCTAACAGAACGCTTCATCGTCATCTCTCCCGGACTGATCGGATCATGCAACGCCACACCCCTTGAGGCAGGGCATGGCACCAGCTCTCATCCGGTCACGCTCCGGGCTCAAACCCCCCAGCGCCAGTCAGCCATCAGCCGCGGCCGGTCAGCAGAGCCTATAATCCGGTCCAAAACCCGTCACCAGTAGCAGGTACTCGACTCTGACCGGCAGGTACTCCTGCTATTCAGCAGCTTGCTGATTATGTACCTGCTTAAGCCGCCGTTCTGGGTGCTGCCCGGGTCAGGAGCTGGAGCTGGGACGTGGGCTCCGCAAGTCTTCAGAACCTCGTTACGGCATGCGCCAGGTGCAACCCCACCAAGCGCGCAAGGTTCCCGTCTCCGGGCCAGCCGCCCAGGATGGAACGACGACGGCGTGGCTACCTTCCGCCGTCGGGCTTGCTGAGCGTGAAGATCCCGTAGCGCATGGCACCGGTGCAGTAGGCCAGGATCAGGCGCGGGATGCTGAGGACGACGACGCGGTTGCGGGCGCGAAGTGCCAGCCGGCGAGCGCAGGCCGGCCAGGTGCGGGCGACCCGGCGGCTGACATCCTCATGGCCGGTGATCTCAAACCCGGCCGCCGGGTGAGGTCAACAACCAATTGCCCCGACCACCCTGCAGGCGTTCACCCTCCCGTGGGCCCAATCAGTCCCGATGACGCCTACGGGGTCGGTGGTTGATTCCACCTTGGCGCGGATGTCTGAGGCGGTGCCGCCGGGGTTGGTGCTGCGGGCGAGCGCGGCGACTGCGGCAACAATCGGTGAGGCCATCGAGGTTCCGCTGCCGATGTCATACCCCTGGGAACGGTTGTACTCCCTGGCGAGGACGAACTTGTGGTTGGGGAAGGTGGAGTAGACGCTGACCCCCGGCGCGGCAACATCCACCCAGGCGCCATAGGTGGAGAACGACGCCTTCTTGTCGTTGTTGTCCGTTGCCCCTACGGCAATGACGTTCGGGTAGGCTCCCGGGTAATTCATGCTGGTGTTCCCGCCGTTGCCGGCTGCGGCAACCAGCACCACGCCGGCGTTCCAGGCGTTGTTCACCGCGGTTTGCAGGGTGGCTGACGCACCCACCGCCAGGCTCATGTTGATGACCTGGGCGCCATTCTTGACGGCCCAGTTGATGCCGTTCGCAAGGCCTGAGCTGGACCCTGCTCCGGTGTCGCTGAGGATCTTGCCGGCCAGGATGCTGCATCCCGGGCACACGCCGGCCACGCCAATGCCGTTGTTGGCGGTGGCCGCGACGATCCCGGCGACGTGGGTTCCGTGCCCGTAGTTGTCGTCGTTGCTTCTGGACGTTGTGTAGTTGACCCGTGCCACCACCTTGGGGGTGATGTCGGGGTTGTCCAGGGCGACGCCGGAATCGAGGACAGCCACCTTGATTCCCGTGCCGGTGGTGACGGTCCAGGCTTCCACGGCGTCCACGTCGGCGTCAGGGATCCCCGCGGGAACCGTCACCGTACCGTCGGTATTCGTGAACGATTGTCCTGTGTTCTGCAGGGCGTACTGGCGGGGAAAGTAGGTGTCGTCCGAGGCCGGAGTGACCACGTAGTCCGGTTCGGCGTACTCCACCACCGGGTTCCGTGACAGGGCCTCGACGGCTGCAGCTCCTTCCCTGCCGGCACGGTAATCAGGTGCGCGCCGGTGCTGCCGACGTCGGGGCCATCGGTCAGCCCGTGCGATCTGAGGGCGCCTGCGGCTCCGGCCTTATCGCGGAACTTGACCAGGATCTGCCCTTCCGTGATGGCCGGGCCGGGCGCGGCGTTGCCTGGGACTACCGCGCCCAGCAGGCTGCCAATAACCAGGAGAAGGGTGGCGAAGCTCGCCAGCACAAGCTTTTTCATGGGGTAATCTTCCGCGCACACGGGCCGGGTGGATAGGGGGAAAGGCCCCTTGATATGTTTCCGGCAACACCGGGCAGCCGCGAGCAGGCAGGGCAGGAAGGACGACGGCGGCACTTGCGTCCCGCCGTCGTCCGTCCCTCGTTGCCGGGTGTCCGCTCGCCAGCAGCTACGGGTGCACCAGCACCTTCACCGCCGTGTCCTTGTGGTTGATGAGGGTGTCGGAGACCGGGAATGCTCAGCGCAAACGCGCGGCCCGAGGAGATCTACCACCTTGCCGTGACCACTGGCCTCGCGTCCGCGGAGGAGCTCTCGGCGAAGTCCATGGTGACGGCGTCCACGTTCCGCCGCGATCTGGCTTTGCTGAACGACACGCTGCTGGAGCTGGCCGAATGCGATGGCATCGAGGTGGACTGCCTGGGCGGCCGGTGGCTGCGGTTTCCGGTGGTTGAGCGTGTCGAAACCCCGCGTAGGCTACTTCTACACCTCGCCACACCCCTGACCGGAATGGAGACCCGCATGCATGCCGTGCTCGAATACACCTACGCCGACGACTACCTTGAGAGCCGCGAACAGTACCGCGCCGACCACCTCCGGGCGGGGTGGGAAGCAGTGGAACGCGGCGAGCTTCTGCTGGGCGGAGCAGCGGGCGAAGGCCCCTTCAAGGGATTGCTGATTTTCACCGGCGAGAACCCGCTCGAGGCCGCCAAAGCGTTTGCGGAAGCGGACCCCTACGTCATCAACGGCGTCGTGACGTCGTGGACCGCCAGCCCGTGGACCACGGTATTGGGCAACGAAGCCGCTTCACCGGTCCATCCCTAGACGTGACTGTTTGGCCACACTGACCTGAACCTACTCGGCGATGTCCTCGGCCCACAGCTCCGGCTTGTCGGACTGGAACGAGCGCATCATGTCCACGCAACGCTGATCATCCAGGACCACCACCTCAACCCCGCGTGCGCGCAGGAGGTCCAGTTCGCCGTCGAACGTGCGCGCCTCCCCCACTACCACACGGGGGATCTTGAACTGGATGATGGTCCCCGCGCACATGGCACACGGGGCCAGCGTGGTGTAGAGCGTGGTGTCCCGGTAGCTCTTCTGCCGGCCGGCGGCGCGGAGCGCTGACATCTCGCCGTGCGCGATCGGATCGGCGTTCTGGACCCGTTCGTTGTGCCCGCTGGCGAAGACCTCGCCGTCCCGGGCGATCGCAGCCCCGATGGGGATCCCGCCCTCGGCCAGGCTCTTCCGGGCGGCCTGGTAGGCGGCCTCGAATGCCGGAAGGTCCGTGCTCTCCAGTGCCGGCGCGGCGGTTTGGTGCTGTTCGCGGGTCACAGCGGGGACCTTACGTCGTCGTGTGCGGCGATGGACTCGGCGATCCGTTTGATTGCCTCGAGTGTTTTCGGGATGCCGTCCAGCGCCTGCTGGGTGCGGTCGGCGATCTGCGCGTCGGCGTCTGCGCCGTACTTTTCTCCGAACATGGCGATCCCTTCGGGCAGGAATTCCCAGGACTCGGTGAGGACGGTTCCCGTGCCTGCCGGGGTGAGGGTGAAGCCCCAGCGGACGTATTTGCCGCCCACCACCCAGGCGAACTCGCGTCCGCGGTCGGCGGCCACCACCTGCGAGCGGGTCTCCCAGGTCCGGTGCGGGAGCTCGTTCCGCCCGGTAAACCAGGCGCCCACCTGGCCGGCGCTGGTCTCGTCGTCCCACCAGCACGCTTTGCAGACGGGGCTCCACTCACCGGTGCGGGTGACGTCGGAGACCAGGCTGTAGAGGGTCTCGGCTGATGCGTTGACCGTGACGGAATCCTGGTGTTGGCGGGGGCTGCTCTGGTTCATGGCTCCATCCTTGCAGACGGGCACTTCTCCGGCCGGCTTCGCACCAGCAACTGATCCCGGGGAGGAAGAGAACCCGGCGCGGAAGCTCGGCAAAAACTGAGCCAACCCTGAGGCACCGGAGTGCACCCTGCTTATACGCTTTCCTGGACACCCGGGACCAAGGGATTCCGGGCGACCACACTTGGGGGAATTTATGCCGGAAATGGGCCGGATTTATTGGACGCGTCAGGGGCTACGCCTGGCGTATTCGGCGGTTCTGCTGTGGCTCGCCTTCTCGGTGCTGACGGGCTTGATGGCGAAGGCGGCGCCGGTTGGCGGGGCGGGGGTGGCCGTCGTCGCTGACGCATTTCAGGGCATTCTGGGCCGGGTTGGCTCCGCAGCAGTGCTTCCGGGGGCAGCCGCAGCGGTCCTGGCTATCGTTGCGGCCGTCATGACGAGCCGGGATGTCCGACGCCGGGATCCGGTACGCCGTTTCACCCGCCAGCAGCGCCGCGAAGGGATGGCCCGCGCTGGCGGCCTGTGCGAACTGGAAGCGGGCTTCGGGCGTCGCTGTGGGCGCCCCGCCGAGCATGGCGACCACTTCTACCCGTGGTCCAAGGGCGGCTCCACCAGTCTCCAGAACTTTGTTGCCGCGTGCGCCAGGTGCAACCGCGCCAAGCGGGCGAGGATCCCGTCTCCGGGCCAGCAGCGCCGGATGGAACGACGACGGCGTGACTACCTTCCGGCGTCGGCCTCAGTCCGCGTGGGCGAGCGTCAGCCGCTGCCCTGAACCCAGGGCCGGAGCGCGATCTTCCGGTCAGTCGGCTTCGGCTGAGCCGCTCGGCCCGGTTTGCGTACTGTCCGCCCCGGCCTTGGCGAGCGTGAAGATCCCGTAGCGCATGGCACCGGTACGGTAGGCCAGGATAAGGCGCGGGATGCTCAGGACGAAGACGCGGTTGCGGGCGCGAAGGGCCAGCCGGCGCATCTCGGGATCCACGAGCAGGGCCTTCACCAGCCGGCGAGCGCAGATCGGCCAGGTGCGGGCGACGCGGCGGCTGACATCCTCATAGCCGGTGATCTCAAAGCCGGCAGCCGTTGCCATTGCCTCATATTCTTCGCGCGTGCCCATCGAGGGCAGGCGCCCCTCGCGGCAGATCGGCTCCAGAAGGTGGCGGACCTTCCAACCGCTCGCATCGGTCTCGGCGAGCCACGCGCAGATGACGAACTGTCCGCCTGGTGCCAGCACGCGGTGCGCCTCGGCGAAGAACCTGGGCTTGTCCACCATGTGCTCGCTCGACTCGATGGCCCACGCGGCGTCGGCGGAGGCGTCGGCCAGCCCGTTGTCGAGCCAGTCGCGGACCTGGATGTCCACGCCGGCCACGGGGTGCGCGGCGGCATAGTGGGCCTGCTCAGCCGACAGCGTGAAGCCGGTGACACTAACCCCGCGCATCACCGCAAGCCGCCGCGCGGTGGAGCCGTAGCCGCAGCCGATGTCCACGCACGCCTGGCCGGGTTTCAGGCCCAGCCGGTCGCCGACAGAGTCCACCAGCGCCTCGACGGCCTCGGCAGGTGTCTCGCGGCCCGTCGTCCACAGTCCGTGGTGGACATGCTCGCCCCATACCCGGCGGTAGACGGGATCGAGCTCGTCGTAGTGATCCGCCACCGCCACGGCGTCCTGGGAGATATCGGGGACGATCACGCCCCGACCCTACAACGGCGCCTCAGCGCGAAGGAAGGGACGGACGACGACGAAACTCCCCTTCCGCCGTCGTCCGTCCTCGCGTGCCGGGCGTCTACCCGCCAGAACCTACGGGTGCACCAGCACCTTCACCGCCGTGTCCTTGTGGTTGATCAGGGTGTCGAAGCCCTGCTCCACCAGGTTCTCCAGCGCGATCCGGCCGGTGATGAACGGCTTGAGGTCCACCTTGCCCTCCTGCACCATCTTGATGACCGCGGGGTGGTCGCGGACGTAGGCGATGGTGCCGCGCAGGTCGATCTCCTTGAGCACAATCTTCTGCATGTCGATGGTGGCGGGCGCGCCCCAGATGGACACGTTAACCACCACGGCGCCGGGCCGGACGGCGTCGAGCATGGTGTCCAGCACCGCGTTCACGCCGGCGCATTCGAACGCGACGTCGGCCCCGGTGCCGCCGGTGAGCTCCCGCACCCGCGCCGGGACGTCCTCCTTGCTCGGGTCCAGGACGTGGTCCGCCACACCGCTTGAAGTGGCCTTCTCCTTGCGCGCCTGGGTGAGCTCGCTGATGATCGTGGTCACCCCCATGCCCTTCAGGACCGCGGCGGTGAGCAGCCCGATGGGCCCGGAGCCGCCCACGAGCGCCGTGTCGCCGGCCTTCACGCCGCTGCGCGCCACCGCGTGGTGCGCCACGGACAGCGGCTCGATCAGCGCCGCCTCATCGAGCGGGATGTCCCCGATGGGGTGCACCCACCGCTGGTCCACCACGATCTTCTCGCTCAGCCCTCCCCCGCCGCCGGACAACCCGATGAAGCCCATCTGCCGGCACAGGTGGTAGCTGCCCGCCTGGCACATGTCGCAGCTCCCGTCCACAAAATAGGGTTCGACGACGACGTTGTCCCCCTTCGCCAGGCCCGTCACCCCTTCCCCCACCTCGGAGACAGTCCCGGAGAATTCGTGCCCCAGGGTCACCGGGGATTCCTCGTGGGACAGCGGGTGCGGGTGCCCGGGTGCCGGGCAGAAGATGGGCCCTTCCAGGTATTCGTGCAGGTCGGTGCCGCAGATGCCGCACCACGCGACGTCGATCTTCACCGTCCCCGCCCGGAGTTCCGGTTCCGGGATGTCCTCGATGCGGATGTCCTTGCGGGCGTGGAATCGTGCTGCCTTCATGATGGGTTCTTCCTTTAGCGGGTGTGGTGGCTGGGCTGCACTTCGTACACCGGCGTCTCCAGGCGCTCCATCCGGGCTTTGAGCTGCAGGGCCAGGTAGGAGGAGTAGTGCCGGCTCTGGTGCAGGTTGCCGCCGTGGATCCAGAGGTTGGGGACGTTGGTTGGTTTCCACATATTGCGCAACTCCCCCTCCCATGGGCCAGGGTCTTTTGGCGTGTCTGAGCCGTATCCCCAGCATTTGCCCACGCGGTCGGCGATCTGAGGCGAGACCAGGTCCGCCAGCCAGCCGTTCATGGACCCGTACCCGGTGGCGTAGACAATCAGGTCCGCCTCCAGCTCGGTCCCGTCCGCCATCACCACGGCGTTGCCGGTGATCTTGGAAACCTGCCCGGACTTCAGCTTCACCCGCCCATCGATGATCAGCTGGGAGGCGCCGACGTCGATGTAGTAGCCGGAGCCGCGCCGCAGGTACTTCAGGAACAGGCCGGACCCGTCCACGCCGAAGTCCAGGTCGAACCCGGCGGCCTCCAGCTGGGAGTAGAACTCCGCGTCCCGTTTGGCCATCTCCTGGTACACGGGCACCTGTGCCTCGGGCAGGATCCGGTACGGCAGGGACGCGAACAGCAGGTCGGCCTTCTCGGTGGTGACGCCGTTGGCCAGCGCCTTTTCCGAGTACAGGTCCCCCAGCGCCAGGTCCATCAGCGATTCGCTGCGGGCGATGTGGGTGGAGGAGCGCTGGACCATGGTGACGTCGGCGCCGTGCTCCCAGAGGTCGGCGCAGATATCGTGCGCGGAGTTGTTGGAGCCGATCACCACGGCCTTCTTTCCGGTCCAGTCCCCGCCGCCGGGGTGCTGGGAGGAGTGCCGCTGCTCGCCCAGGAAGGACTGCGCGCCGTCGAACGCGGGGATGTTCGGGTAGCCGGAGACGCCCAGGGCGAAGACGAGCTGCTTGGGCCGCAACGTCACAGGCGACCCGTTGCGGAGGACGCTGACCGCCCATTCCTGCGTGCCGTCGTCGTACTCCGCGCCCACGCACTCGGTGCCGGACCAGTAGTTCAGCTCCATGATGCGGGTGTAGTGCTCCAGCCAGTCGCCGATCTTGTCCTTGGCGGCGAAGACGGGCCAGTCGTCCGGGAACTTCAGGTACGGCAGGTGGTCGTACCAGACGGGGTCGTGCAGGTGCAGGGACTTGTAGCGGTTGCGCCAGGAGTCGCCCGGGTTCTGGTTCTTCTCGATCACGAGGGTGGGCACGCCCAACCGCTTGAGCCGCGCTGCGAGGCCGATGCCGCCCTGCCCGCCGCCGATGATCACGCAGTAGGGCTGCTCCTCGTAGCCGAGCCGCGCCGCCTGCTCCTCCTTGAGTTCCTTCCAAGAGCGGCGGCCGCGGACGATTTCGTGCGCCACGCCCTGTTCGCGGCGAGCGCCCTTCTTCTCCTCGAAGCCCTTCAACTCCTGCATGGTGGTGAGCAGCGTCCAGCATTTGCCGTTCCGCAGCCGGAGATGGCCGTAGCCACGGGCGGCGCCGGTCTCGAACGTGATCCAGGCTTCCACGGTTCCATCTGGATCGGCGCTGCCCGTGGCGTCCTCGGCGAGCGCCCAGTTGGCGGGCTGGACGTGGTCCAGCGTCGCCTCGAGCATGCGGCGGATGTCCGCCTTGCCTTCCAGTGTTTTCAGGTTCCAGGTGAATGCCACGAAGTCGCGCCAGTAGCTTTCATCCTCAAAGAGGTCCAGCGCGGCGTCCACGTCGCGGCGCTGCAGCGCGCCGTCCAGGCTGGCCAGCCAAGCCTGCGTGGCGGCGGTGGGTGTTTCGGTCATCTCCACTCCTTTGTGTGCGGTCCCTCAGGTGGTCCGGGCGGCCCCGTCCGCCCGGGTCACTGCGGTATGCTGGGGCGGGCGTGAGCTGCATCACTATTGGAACGTGGCGGGGGTAACAAGCGCGTTACACGGGCACTGCCGGCAACGATGCCGGCGGTGAGGAGGAGACGGTGGACTACGGCCTGAGGTTTTCGGACCCGGCGAAGTACGCGCGTGCCCTCCGCCGCGCACACGAGCTGGTCATTTCGGGTGTCCCGCGGCCGGAGATCCCGGTGCCGCTGGCGGAGTCGTGGCGGCGGTCCATGGCGCTGGGCATCAGTCCGGACCAGCACAGCCCGCGGCACCTACACGATCCGTCGGAGGTGCACCAGCTGCGGCGGGAGCACCGGCTGCAGCAGGTGATGCCTGCGCTGCAGGACCTGCTGGCCGACGATTCCAGTTCCGGCCGGCACCTGCTGGTGCTCACCGACGCCGGCGGCGAGATCCTGTGGCGGGTGGGCAGCCGGGAGGCGCTGCGGAGGGCGGACCGGCTGGAGTTTTCCGAAGGGGCGGACTGGTCCGAGGCGGGGATCGGCACCAACGCCATCAGCGAGGCGCTGGTCACCGGCGGTCCGGTGCAGCTGTTCTCCGCCGAGCACCTGGTCCGCACCCACCACGAGTGGGCCTGCACGGCTGCGCCGATCACGGACCCTTTGACGGGCGGGTTGGTGGGCGTGCTCGATGTTTCCGGACCGCTGGACACCATCAGCGCGGACACGTTGCGGATGGTGCGGTGCGCGGTCCGGGTGGCGGAGTCGCTGCTGGGAACTTCCGACGGCGGCGCCTCCTTGGGTGCGTCGTCTTCCGTTCGTGCGTCCCGGCAGGGTGTCCGCCGGGCTGAGGTTGCTGTTTCGTCGCTGGAGCTGCTGGGTGACCGGCCTGCCGCGGTGCTTGCCGACGGGAGCCGGGTACCGCTAACGCTGCGCCGGGCGGAGATCCTGGCGCTGCTGGATTCCCGGTCGCAAGGGTGGAGCGCCGAGGAACTGGCGTACGAGCTTCACGGCGACGCGGGCACGCCTCAGGCCATCCGCACGGAGATGTTCCGCGTCCGCGCGATGCTGGGCGACGCTGTGGAGTCGAATCCGTACCGGCTGGCTGCGGGCTTGTCCGGGTGTTCGGATTCGGGGAGGGTACTGCGGCTGCTGCGCGACGGCCGGGTGGCCGAGGCTCTGGAGGCGTACACCGCTCCCCTGCTTTCGCGATCCGGGGCCTTGGCCGTGCAGTTGCTGCGGGACCAGCTGGACGTGGCCGTGGGGTCGGCGGTGCGGGCCAGTGGGAGTGCCAACCTCCTCGTCCGATGGTTGTCCACGGATATGGGCTCCCGAGATCCCCGCGCGGTGGAAGCCCTCGGCCAGCTTGTGGGACGCGCCGATGCCCGGTACCTCGCGTTTCGCGCATCCTCCGCTAGTTGAACTGACGGACCTGGGGTCAGTAGAAGCTGCTGATGGAAGGAGCCGGTGGCCGCCCGGCCCGGCTCACCGCTGCGCGTGGCGGTGTACTCGCGGATTGCAAGGCCGTCCGCAACGACCTCGTTACTCCCGGCTCCATGATCCCCAGGGAAACCGAACTCGGCGCCGACATAAAGGTCAGCCGCACCATGGTCCCCGAAGCCCTTATGCTCCTCGAGGGGGACGGCCTCATCAGGGCGCACCGCGGCGTCGAACGCTTCATCTCGGACACACTTCCCCGCATCGGCATCCAACGCATCCGCCCCTTCGATAAGGTTCTCGCCGGCGCCCGCCAGACGCTCGAGGTGAAGCCCCACCAGTCCATGGCACCCCGCACCCCCACAGGCCGTCCGGCGGGCACCAGCCGGAGGATGCAGACGGCGGCGATGGCGGTGAGGACCAGGACAACGACGAAGATGGACAGGAAGCCGAGGGTCTCGGCCATGAGCCCGCCCACGTACCCGTCCACGCCGCCGACTCCCCCGTTGATGGCGGCGATGATGCCCACGGACGTGCCGAAGACCTTGGCCTGCAGGTTCTCGCTGAGCACGATGTAGGCGAGCGCGAACACGGCGCTGGAGACTGCAGGAAACGCCCGGTGACCAGCAATGGCAGGGTGGGCGCGGCGATGCAGAGGATGGTGTCGGCGCCCATGACGCCCAGGACCAGTAGCAGCGCGGCGCGGCGGCCGATGAAGTCGCTCCACCGGCCGATCACGGGCCCGGCGATGGCGCCGGCCAGGAAGAACATGGACTGGACGGGGGCGGCGCTGTCCGCGCTTTCTCCGAAGTCCGCGGCGATCTGCGGGGCAGCGCGGGGGTGCCATGCTGGCGTTCAGCTGGAAGGACAGCACGCCCAGCAGCAGGGTGGAGATCAGCAGGGCGGCGCGGCGGCCGGAGAGCCTGGCCGCGTCGTCTTGGGAAAGTACGACGGCGGTGCCTCCTTCCGCGGGAGGCGCGGCTTCGGCAGGGGTGGGGGTGTTCAAATCACTCCTTTGTTCGAGCAGAAGGGATCGTATTTGACTCCCATGAACACAACACGTCCTGCCGTCACCGTGGTCGGCAGCATCAACCTGGACCTGATCGCCGCCGCCGAGCGGCTTCCGACGGCGGGCGAAACCATCGGCGGCGCCGTCCTGTCCGAGCAGCCCGGCGGCAAGGGCGCCAACCAGGCCGCGGCCGCGGCACGGCTGGGCGGCAGTGCCCGGATGGTCGGCGCCGTCGGCGAGGACGCGTCCGGGCAGCGGATGCTGGAGGCGCTTGCTGCTGCCGGCGTGGACACCTCTGATGTTGCTCAGCTGCCTCAGCCGACCGGGACGGCGCTGATCGTGGTGGACCGCGACGGCGAGAACCAGATCGTCGTGTGCCCGGGCGCCAACTCGCATCTGTCGCTGGACGGAGTGGTGTTCGGTCCGGAGGAGACGGTGCTGTGCCAGCTGGAGGTCGGACTGGATGTGGTGCTGGAGGCAGCCCGGAAGGCGCCGGGCTTCTTCGTGCTGAACGCGGCGCCGGCCATGGACCTGCCGGCGGAACTGCTGGAGCGCTGCGACCTGGTGATCGTCAATGAGAGCGAGTATGCCCTGATCCCTGCCCTTGCGGAGGCGAAGCTGTTGGCGGTGACGTATGGCAGGGACGGCTCGGCAATGTTCGAGCGCGGCCGGAAGGTGGCCGATGCGCCGTCGGCTGCTGTGGCGGTGGCGAACACCGTGGGCGCGGGCGACGCGTTCTGCGCCGCCCTGGTCCTGGCACTGCAGAGCGGGATGGACTACGGGCGGGCGCTGGCCGTGGCGAACGCCGTGGGCGCCAATGCCGTAGGCGACCCGTCCTCGCAACCGGACTTGGCACAGCTGGGCCACTACGTGGAGCGGACCGCTGCTGCTGGTGCTTCCTCGTGACTGTCACTCTGCCGTTGACTGTCACCTTCCGGCGGGCGGTGCCGGTGGACTTCCCGGAGGTCCGGCGGATCACTCGCGACGCCTACCTCCGGGCCGGGCACTTCGCCGCCGACCATCCCTACATGAGCATGCTGGAGAACGTGGAGCACCGCGCCGAGCACGCGCAGGTATGGGTGGCGGAGACCGCCGGCAAGGTGGTGGCCGCGGTAACACTGACCTTCGCTGCTGAGCAGTACATCGAAATTGCGCAGGACGGAGAGTTGGAGTTCAGGATGCTCGCGGTGGACCCGGCGCACCAGGGCGGCGGCGTAGGCCGGGCCGTGGTGCGGGAGATCGTGGAGCATGCCCGGCAGTTGCCCGGTATCCAGGCGATCAGCATCACCAGCGCCACGTTTATGGAACGCGCCCACGCCCTTTACAGGTCACTGGGCTTCCGCCGCGCACCGAACCGTGACTGGTACGTGCCGGGCGAGGATGTGCTGCTGTGGGTATTCCGGCTGGAGTTTTGAGGCCTAGAAAAGCCCCTGGGCGGCATCTAACTGAGCGGACGCCCCGTTTCGCGATGCTAACCAACCATTTATATGCCTACACCTTTTGCGACTGTACGAGGTCGGTGAAGGGCGATTTCCCATTCTGTGCAAACAACTCAGCATGGCAAGCCGCTTCTACAGAATTCACTGCGCCCGAAGACAACTCCTTGCAGGCAACGTCGCGAGAATGCCGTGCTTCGAGTCGCCACGGCGGCCCTACAGACCCACAGCCTTCCTCGGCCAAAGTCACTCAACCCCCTGGGCGAGGAAGCGGAGAAGATGGAGCCCGGTGTGAAGGCCGCCCAGGCTGACGGCATCAACGCCGTGGGCCCGCTGCCGGCGGACACGCTGTTCTTCCTGGCCGGCCGCGGCGACTACGACCTTGTGGTGGCCATGTACCACGACCAGGGCCACGGCCCGGTGAGGGTGCTGGGCATCGAGTCCAGCGTGAACATCACCGTGGGCCTGCCCGTGATCCGCACCTCCATGGACCACGGCACCGCCTTCGACATCACCGGCAAGAACATCGCCAATTCCCGCTTTATAGCGGAGACGCTCCTCCACCATCCGCCGCAACTCGCGCGGACAGGCTGGCCCGCACCTACGGCCCACCGGGGATGTGCTGGGGCGAAAGCGCATGATCGCCCGCTGGGCCGCGTCTGCCAGTAGCCCAACAAACTCCGCCGAACAACCGAAGTTGGGCCGCCCGAGCAGCCCACATGAATGCCCTATGGATCGGTCAGCCCCTAGAGAATGCTGACGCCCGGGGACTCGGTCCAGTGAACGCGCTCTGCGAATATTGTTGAGAGGCGTGAACGTTCTGCTCAGAAACCTGGTAGAAATCCAGATCTGCTCCTTGCAGAATATGAAGTTGTCGCAGCGGTCTGCGGATACCTTCGTGGCACTGGTTGGGTCGTCAAGGTTTGCAGGCATCTACCAAACACAGCGACGACAACGTGGCCGGGAAGGGCGAACGACGGCTCGACATTGGGTCCAAGGGCGAGGAAAGGTCGGAGGCACGTACCCCGCGGTCCGGAAGCCCCTTCACGCCGGGTCGGCCCGAGACCATTTCCTGGTTCGTTCCGCTCGCATGAGAACGGCCATCCATGACCTGAGGGGTGGGGTATGCCGCAGCATAGTTCGTCGAACTGATGCTTGGAGCCAGTCAGCGTGTCGCTGGCCACTCATCAACGCCGTTGTCTTAGCTCACGGATATAGTGGACGACGAACCAGTTGAATAGGGGGGAAGTGACCGAGGCTGCAACCAGCTTTCGCTTTATTGATCTCTTTGCAGGGCTCGGAGGCTTCCATGTGGCGCTTCGCGATCTTGGCGGAGAAGCAGTATTTGCCGCAGAATGGGAACCCACGCTAAATAAACTCTATAGGTCTAACTTCGGGCTGAGCCCCTGGACTGACGTTAACACGCTCACGACACCCGAAGTAATCGCCCAGGCGATTCCTGACCACGATATTCTCACCGCTGGATTTCCCTGCCAACCATTCTCAAAAGCTGGCGAACAACTCGGTTTCGAGCACACGCTCCAAGGCGAACTGTTCTTTAAAGTCTTTGACATCCTGAACGAAAAACGACCGCGTCGTTTCATACTTGAGAATGTGCCCAACATCCTTCGTCATCGCGGGGGCAAGACAAAAGAAACTATTGTGGCGAAGTTGGAGGAAATAGGATACACGGTAGCAATCCATCGGTTTTCTCCTCACCAATTCGGAATTCCACAGGTTCGCGAGCGCGCCTATTTCGTAGGATCACTCGAGGGGCTCGATGATTTTGCGTGGCCAGAAGAACACAAGGAAAAGACAGATATCACATCTGTACTGCACAAGCCCGGCCGCCAAGCTCGTTCAATCCCCGAACAAACTTTGCGCGCCATTGACATGTGGGATGACTTTCTCCGTCGATCCCCTGAAGGTGTCAAGCTCCCGTACTTCCCAATATGGTCAATGGAGTTTCGGGCAAGTTACCCTTACGAAGAGGCAACTCCCTCCGCACTGTGGGCCGAAAACGGCAGTAAAGGGTTATCCAACTTTTTGGGTAGTTTTGGCAGACCATTAGCTAGCATGTCTAAGGACGAGCAATATGCACGGCTGCCAAGCCATGCCCGACGTGATAACGATTACGAATTCCCCGAGTGGAAACGAGGGTTCATTCGGCAGAACCGAGCATTCTACAGTGCCAATCGGTCCTGGATTGACCCCTGGCTTGAAGAGTGGCAGCCGTGGCAACTTCCGTCCAGTTTCCAGAAATTTGAATGGAACGCACAGGGCGGTGTACGCAAAATTGATCAGTATGTTCTTCAGGTGCGCGCGTCTGGCATTCGTGTGAAGCGGACGTCAACGGCGCCCAGCCTTATTGCCATGACCAATACCCAAGTACCAATATTGGGAGCAGATATCGCGGGAGAACGTCGCTACATGACGCCGACGGAATGCGCAGAATTACAAAGTCTCGCTGGCATCCAGTTACCTGAAAACGAGATTATCGCTTATAAGGCCTTGGGCAACGCCGTCAATGCCCGGGTGGTGGCCGCGATCGCCGCTCCGCTCCTAAAGGGCATTGCATCGGACTTGCAGCCCGAGAGCGAAGTATGCACGGCAGCTTAATAAACAGAGGGAAGAGGAGGGCGAGCAATGACTGTAGCTAATGAACTCGAGGATGGGGTTACTGATGAACTTGCGACACAACTTGAGGGTGATGTAGCCGAGATTCTTGCCGCATTGTCGACCGCAGTCGACACTCCTTCAGACTTCGATCAAACTGCTGCCCCCTTCGATTCAAACGACGTCAGTTTTAACGACGGACTCTGGATGACAAGGCTTGCTGAGGTCCAAGGATGGTTCCACTTCGAGGATTATTTACCCGGCGATAACACCGCAAACTTCCTTCGCGCCCTAGCCCGATCACTGGGCTTCACCGACACGTCAGAAGCTCTTGATTCCTCTGGTGGTATTCCGCGACTTACTACTGAGGCGCTGGACCGGCTTCGCGTGCGGGCGGAAGCAGCTGCCCGACTGCAGCAAGTGTTTCTCGATGAATTTGAGTCCGAAGATGGAACCCGAAATTCTGCGACACGAGTTTGGGTGGCAGCTTGGGAAGACGAAAGTGACCTAAGGGAGGAAGCACCGGTAGAACCAGTTTCTGCCAAGGCTGATACCTGGAAAATTGAAGAGTTTATCGGGTTAGCCAAAGAGCAAGAACTGAACCTGGCCCCTTCTTACCAGCGTGGCGACGTTTGGCGCACCGGCGCGCGCCAAATGCTTGTAGAATCGATATTGCGCGGCATACCGCTGCCCTCAGTAATTCTTCTCATGCCTTCCGACGCTCAGGACCAACAGTACGAAGTCGTCGACGGAAAGCAACGGCTAACTTCAATTCTTCGTTTCGTAGGAAAACACCCGCTAGCGATTGAACGTGTTGAGCGCGCACATGACCAATTCCCGGAAAATAATCTACGCGAGCTTTTCAACACCAACTACCCCAAGTTCAAAGCGGCCTGGAAAGCTCTTTTTCATGAGCCGCTTACAACGGCACTTGAGGAGGAGTACTACTTTCCGTTTAAGCTCCGCACGGACGAACGCGGGCTTGCTGGTCAATGGCTGATGCCGTTGAGGGGTAAGTACTACACCCAGATAAAGGATGAAGTCATACGAATTGCTGACAATGATGTCCCGGTCCGTCGCGTTTTTGAGGGACACAGCGACTACCGCATTCCTATCATCCTGTATAGCCGGGCAAATCAGCGTCAGATACATGAGGTTTTTAACCTATATAACAAGCAGGGAACGCACCTAAATGCTGAAGAGATCCGCAATGCCATTTTCCACGAACTGGAGTTCACTCGTGCGATTTTGGTGTCTGCCGGTGACTCCGATCCCCGGGCAGACATAACTAAGATTGCCCCATCCCTTGAAAGCAATTGGTCCAACATCCAGCCGCTTCAGGAAACCCTTCGCGGATACGGATTTGGAGCTTCTCGGTACAGATGCACCAAGGTCCTGTCGTGGATCGTCGCCTCGCTCCTCGGCGAAAGTCGAAGTGAGACCTTACCCTCAACAGCAAAGCATATCGACACGTTGCTCCAACGGATTCAGAATAATCGTCAGGATCCCCTGAGGAACCCAGATGTCATTGGTGACTTATTCCATTGGCTTGCAGAGTCTGTAGAGATTCATGCCGCCAATACTGAACTCTGGTCTTCCAAGTTCCGTGACGGTGGCAGCGGCGCCAAGTGGCAAGAACTCCAGCTCGTCGGTAGTTTGCTCGGGATCGCCATTGCTAATGCGGCCGACCCGGAAGGCATCGAACGACGAGTATACGAACACGGGTCAGAAATTTACGAGGCGAGCAAGCTGTGGAAGCGACCCACGAAAACGCAGACGAGAACCCAATGGGAATTTATCGCAAAGGTATCTCGGGACATCGTACGTCTGCTGCAGGTGGAAGAAGCCAGTGCGTCAGCTGCCATTAGCGCACGCTTTGGATCCTCTGGCGTTGACTCACTATGGGCGGTCATTGACGATGGCGACAACTGATCAAACCGGTGAGGTATTGGGTGATACCGAACGGGTGTACATGGCTCCTCCTTCGACGGAGGATACGTGGTGGTCTCGGTATGCTGCCAGGCTGACTCCCCTTACCAGCACGGCACAAAGGGTACTCACGGCCGACTGCCAGTACATTGTGAACAATGGAATCTTTGGTGCAGACGAACCCGGTTCCGAGAAGTGGCCAACAAACAGAGTCCGGCGTGGGCTGGTTATGGGGTCTGTACAGTCGGGTAAGACAGCATCAATGCTTGGAGTCGCTGCGCTAGCGTTGGATCACGGCATCGATGTGGTGATAGTCCTTGCGGGTACCCGTCTTTCACTTTGGCGCCAAACATACGGCAGGTTACGCTCTCAACTTGACGATGGGCCCGACTCCATCGAGAAAGAACGCCGACGCCTACTCCTTCCACCTGCGGGGAGCGAGTATCTATCAACCGGGTCCCTACCCCTGGCGTCCCTTTACCGAATTCAACCGGCCCAAATCCGGCGCGCACTTCAGAACAAGCGACCCATCGTGATCGTGGCGATGAAGCAGACTGATCACCTCCGTGCTCTGGGACGCAGTCTTCGTGAAGCGGTATTTCCGGCGGTGAACGGATTGGACAGGTCAGCTCACATTCTAGTGCTTGACGATGAAGCGGATGATGGATCGATTCTTGATGCACGAGTTGAAGCATCGGAGGATCCTATTTACGGAAATTTGAAGCAGATTCCACGAGCAATTGCAGATCTTTGGGCTCCGCCTTTGGTGGAAAGTACTCCCCCAAACCTTTATGCTACATATGTCGGCTATACAGCCACTCCACAAGCAAATTTTTTGCAGGAGGAGCATAATCCTCTTGCCCCGCGCGAATTTGTAGTTTCCCTGCGCACACCATTTGATAGAGGTGAGATAGAACCTAGGTCGTCCACCTACTTCGAACCGCGAGGAATGGAAAGCTACTACACCGGCGGCGAAGCTTATTATCGTCGTGGCGGTGCAGCGGGGCTGTGCATTGCCACGGGCAACAATCATGCAGAGGACCAAGCCGAAGCCATAAGGGCCTTCTTGGTAGCGGGCGCCATCCGCAGTCTTCGCGCCAGCGAGCCATTGGGCCCGTGGTCGGCTTCACAACTCGAATTTGACACCCGTAATGACGTCCTAGATTCCGTACCGCCACCGCACTCGATGCTTGTGCATCCTTCAGCGCTCGTTGATGATCATTTCAGTGCCGCGGCAAGCATTTTACGCTGGGCCGGGGTGAGAGATTTGAGCGCGGCAAAAACACTTCTAGAGTCGAGCGCGGGATACCTTCCCAGCACTTTTGCTGCCAATGTGGATGCGGAAGAAGAGAAATGGCGGGTGTGGGCGGACCGGTACCAAGCCTCCGCTAATGCAATCCAAAGTGTATTCAACACTCCAACTCCCGCCGTCATTCCGGATTGGGTAACAATCAAACAGGTTCTGAAGAGCGAAGTCATCCCGGGGACTAGGGTAGCTGTAGTTAATAGCGATCCCGCCGCTGACGACCGACCCGAGTATGAGCCGTGGGAAGATGAAAACGGGAAGTGGCATGCACCGCGCGATTTATCCACCATTTTCGTTTCTGGTAACGTTATGGCGCGCGGCCTAACACTGGAGGGGCTTACCACCACTCTTTTTCTGCGAACCTCTAATCAAGCGCTTTCGGACAGCCAGATGCAGATGCAACGTTGGTTTGGTTATCGAGGCTCTTACCTCGAGTTATGTCGCCTTTTTGCGTCTCAAGCTCAGCTCGACTTTTTCTCTGCATATCACGACGTGGATGAGGCGCTGCGAGAAGTAATAACAAATGCTATGGCTGAAGGTGGAGGTGCCCCAGATCCCTTAGTCTTGCAAGGCCGCCGATTCCTGGCAACGGGAAAGATAGCAAACCTGGGTAATCAGCCGCTGTGCCCGGGGCCCAAACCGTTCATTCGACTGATCAATGAAGGTCACCGGGAAGACCCAAACGTCAGACTCTTGGCCGAGCTGTTCAGTAGCAATGCTTCGTCAAATGTTCGGGCTTCTCAGCGAGTTCGGGGAAGAATGCTAAACCAACCCCTATCGTTGGAATCTGCAGCTGAACTCCTCGACAGTCTTGAATTTGACGGCTACCGTCCCGGTGCAGACAACTGGCAGGGCAAAATATGGGCTCAAGTACAAACTCGCGTACAGGCCGAAGGAAGCTATGGAAATAGCCGCGACCTATACAGGCCTCGAGTACCAGAGGCAGGCGCTGCGTCCTCGGAAGTTAGACGTGATTGCCCATACGCCCTTGCTGCGTATTTCCGTCTCTGGTCGGCATGTCTCTCTCGGCACGTTCGGGGTCTTTTTCCCACCGATGGTCCGTTACGACAATGGTCGATGGTCAATTTGCCACTGAAGAACCAGCAACAGCCACGGTTTTGGGTGGGCATACGATATGGCAGCGAAAGTGCGGTGTCTTCCGGTCCCCTTGCCACTCTGCCGTTCCAAATTCGGGCTGTTAATCGTAGGGTTGTCGATGGAGAAATCGTTGCCACATGGGGCTCGCGGGATCCCGGAGCTGGCGAAACGGGTTTTCGTGGAGACGAGTACTTGGACTACTACTTCCGAAGCGAGCCCGTCCCTAACCAGCCGTCCAATGAACCACCGTGGCGCCCTGTGGGCTCCGATGGCTTGATCCTTTTCTATGTCAATCAGCCGCCGGGGCAGCCGCACCCCACAGTTGCGGTGGGTGTCTGCATCCCTGTTGGAGGTCCTGAACAGTTCACAGCAGCGGTGTTGCCGCAGCCGGCCCTGGCGTTGGCCTGACGGACGAAGTATCAATGACAAGCTACGAGGCACTTTTACACCGGATCGCCACCCTGGAATCACCTGAGTCCTCTACTGAACGAGAAATCGCATGGGCTACGCCAAGGGGCGTCGTGGGCTTATCCAGGACAAACGATGGCAAACTTGAAATATTCCTATCAGGGCCGGAACTTGCTCCGTCATCTCGACCCGTACGGGAAGCGTTGGATTATCAGACGTGGCATCGTGCGCGGGGTCTAGCATCCTTCGAGGCAAACAGGCTTGTATTGCCCAGCGTTGGCCACTACGACCAGGTCGCAGCCTTCATTTGCGTCGAACTGATCAGACGCGGCGCCGACGAGAATTTGGCATTAGCCTTCGCCGAGGTAGAACCCATCATCGCACTCTCGATCAAGCGTCTACGACTCTCAGACCAAGCGCTGCTTGGGCTGGCCGGCGAACTATTGATCTTCGAAGCTCTAACCCGGCAAGTGGACGACGCCCAACTCGCGATGCTACTCGGAGCCTGGGACGGTTGGCGGGAATCTCTGAGAGACTTCTCTTGGGGAGGAATTGGTATAGAGGTGAAGACAACAACGCGCTCTACTTCCTCTCACACGCTTCAAGGAATTCATCAAATTGAGCGCCAAGACGGTGATGAAAATAATGGACCGGAAGCTGGACTGTTTCTCATTAGCATCGGGCTCGATTGGGTGGCGGACGCCGACGGTGCCTACTCCATTCCTATGCTGGTGGACTCCATCATCACTCGTGTCGACTCCGCCCCCAACTTGCGGGGAAGGCTGAGTTAATTAATACCCTCGAAGCACACATTCGCGAATACGGCTCCGGAGCGGAACTTGGTTACAATCACAGGAGCATGTCACAAGACGCTTCCTACACCCGCCCCTTTGTCACGCGGTTTGTCCGCTGCTATGACATGACCGATAGTAACATTGAGGTTTTGCATTCAATCGACCTAATGCCCTTCAGGCATATCGATGCACGTTCAGTTAATTTCAGAATTGAATTGCCGGCTCGCGTTTCCGGCAACCTCAACCCTGTCGTAGGTCTACACCAGGCAGCAAGGACAATCGTAGAGGCAGTAGGGACAGACTGACCTTTCCAGCAGGACACCAGCGAAAGTTCGGTACTTTTTGTGAAATTCCGGGAGGCTTCAACTCGTCACCGAGCGCGCTAATTGACAGCAATCACGTAAGTTCTGTTGCTGCGCTGTACAGCTTTACTAGGCCATGCAGTACGAGCATTAGCTGGTATGCAAAAAGTCCACCTGCTATTCCGGACGCCCAGGGAGCGACGCTACTACCAGAGACAAGAGCAGCTCCTGCGAGCCAAGCAGTGCTCAGGATACCAGCTACTACTGTCCAAAGAAGATGCGTACTCATTGCGTCTAGAAGATTTACCCTTTGCAAGTCGAACATAATGTCTGGATCGCTCCGGGCATCCACTCGGCGCTCCCAAAAACGCATAGCCATGGTGAAGGTCAGGCCCGTCATTATAGAAGTTGCAGTCAAAAGGGCACCAACTGCAACAGTAGCTACGTCGCCAAGCCATAGACTGAAGCCGACACCCGTTGCTAGTAGGATCCACAGTCCCTGCAGCCAGGAGGGAGCCCGCCGGCCAGACTTCCCGTCCCTCGGCCTAGTGAATTGATCTCTAAGTATCCTGCTGGGGTGCAAGAGGGTCATTCCAGGTCACCTTCCTTCTGGGGAAGTCTTCTTCAGGCCAACAACCAACCGGCGCCTGAAGCAGGTCCTTGGTTGAAGCCGTAATCGAATACTGTCCCTCGAGTTCTGCAAGAGCGACGGCGCAACAGGTCACGAAGTCATCGTATGTAGGGTAGTCAACGTCGTTATTCGTTCCCACCGCGCCATCGGTTTCAGTTGTAGCACCAGGCTGTGACATCTGGTGAGCGGCCGCTTCGACCGAGTAAACGAGACCCGGAGCCCCTTTCCCAACTTGGAAACTTCGCTGGTGGCCACTGGGCAATTGGATTGCTAGCGCCGCGTTCCAGCCCATATCAACAGAACTCCCCGCGGGATGCCCTAGTTGGCTCTCGAGTACGCCAAATACTTTTGCGGTTTCAATATTGCCGTTTTCTGATTGAAGATCCTTCAGGGATCTAGCGCCCGGGTACTTAGCGGTAACAGTTACTCTAACGCCGTCATCCAGGAAGTGGCCCTGTGAATCTCGCTTCCGAGGAGCCTTAAAGGTAATGCCCGTGTAGTGTCCAGATTTGAGCCCTTCGAGAGTCGTAAGGGGACGAACTGTTGTAGTGAGCCCATCCATTAGCACCCTCATTGAATCGACAATGAGCTTGCCCAGAAATCCCGCAACGCCGATTCCGTGCAGATGTTCTGCAAAAAGCACGGCGTGCCGACCTCCTTCAGGGAATACAATCCAATTGCGAAGCGTCACATGCTCAGGAATCTTAGTCGTCCTGGTAAAGGTTTCGCCGGAGTCTTCATCAGTGAGAACACTCCGAACTCCGCGGGTCCCGATCTGAATTTCCAAGTAAATGGCATTATCTGAGGTGGAAAGGGTGGTGATGTTATATGTTCGGCCGCGCGCGACCGGACCCATACGAAACGTACGGTTCGCTTCATAAGAAGAAATAAGAATGCCGGCAAGAAAGCTGAACATTGTCGTACCTGAGCCATCGACATTGCTAAGGGGCTTGTCGTGGTCACCCTGCGCGTATTTCGTCCTCATAGTCACCAGGTACGGCACCATCGTGTATGCCCCAGCCATGTTCTTACCTCGTTCTGCTTTGTGATCTGTAAACTTCACCAAACTTATCTTGTCCGGGGACGATCCGGGCCTTCGGCATGCTTGACCCGCGTCTTTGAGTGCTTCCCACACGCTTTTCATCACCGCATGCTTCGAACCAATACTGCTATGAACTGACGACGCGCCTGTCCTGGTGGATAGTACGGGCCGCAGTGAACGAGGCGTGTCTGCTGCGGCTGCCAGAAGTCTTCAAGCTCACCGCCCAGAGGCTCGGCGTTGACGAGCACCGGTTCCAGTCGGTGCGCTGCTTCCAGAATCCCGCTACGAAGGCGTGGACACGGTTCGAGCCGTGGATGACAACGATCATGGTTATGAACACCAAGCAGGTCCTCGGTGTCGTTAACGCCCGGGACCACAAGGGCGACGGGGACTGGCTTTTCGCCAGGTTGTTGCGATCAATCCGTCTGCGCGCAAGCCCGTGCCGTGTACCTTACATGCAAACAACTCGGAAGGGCCCAATGCGCCTGACTCAGTTGAGGAGCGCCGTCTGCTTGTTGCTTTCGGAGGACTCGACACCTGGCCGGGAAACGTCCCGGTTGCCGTCTTTCACCCAGCACCCCACCGCAACAAGCACCACAAGCCCAACGTACTCAGGAGTTACGGCCGGGAGTCCTGGCCGATGAAGCCCACCGTGAAGATCGCCGCGAGGATGACGAGGCCAACCACACCGTGCATGCCGGCGGCGTCCAGGACGGCGGCGAACGGGCTCTTCAGGCCTTCAGACCCCACGGTACCACGGCCGCAATTACGAAGATCGCGCCGATGTAGAACACCAGGATGCGCCACAGCACGGTCCGGACGGCCTTCTTCACGGTCCGGGCCGGCTCCGCGGTCTCAGCTGCCGCAACCGACACGATCTCGGTGCCGCCGAATGCAAACGCCACCACGAACAGCGCCGTCGCAATTCCGCCGAACCCGCGGGGCGCGAAGCCCTCCCCCATGAGGTTGACGAGCCCCGGCGACTGAACACCCGGCACCAAGCCCAAGAGCAGCGCGAAGCCCACCAGGAGGAACCCCACGATTGCCGCCACCTTGAGCAGGGCGAACCAGAACTCGAACTCGGCGAAGTTCTTCACGCTGGTGAGATTCACGGCCGTGAGTACCACGATGAACACCAGGGCCATCAGCCACACCGGCAGGGCCGGGAAGATGGTGGCCAGCAGGCCTGCCGCGCCGAGGGCTTCGGCGGCGATGACCACCACGAGCTGGATCCACCAGAGCAAGCCCACCATGGCGCCAGCGACCGGGCCATAGGCCTTGGCGGTGTAGACGGAGAACGCGCCGCTGTCCGGGTTGGCGGCCGCCATCTCGCCCAGAGCCCACATCACCAGGATGATGAGCGTGCCGGCCACGAGGTAGGAGATCAGCACCGCCGGGCCGGCGGCCTGGATGCCCGCGCCGGAGCCGATGAACAGGCCCGCGCCGATGGCACTGCCCAGCCCCATCATCGTGAGCTGCCGGGGTTTCAGAGCCGCGCCGAGGGCGCGGTTAGACGTCGTTGTCTAAACCTCGTACGCGTCCAATCGAGCCTGAGCCCCTCACTTTTTCAAAAGTTCATAAAGTCGTTCAGGCAGCGCCGCACTACTTTGTCCTCCGACGAACTTGTCCATGGCGCCAGGCTATTTCCTAGATCTAAGAACACCAAACGTCGTTTACACAAGACCAGCCGTGCTGGCGGCGGCAATAAGGGCTTCTCATATAAACGATCCATTAAGTGCCAGTTGGGCGAAACGCAAGCCCCAGACTTGATTAGTTTCCAGTATCGCTGTCGGTAGACAACTGCTCGCTTCAAGACCGTACAAAGGTACGCGATCATTCTTCTCGCTTCGTCTGCCCTCGCCCGAGAATCTCCGACAGATTCAGAGCGTCTGCATCCTTCCATGACTGATTCACTTGAGGGTCGTCGAAGCCGCTCTCCTCTTTGTACTGAGCCTTGGTCAGCCCACGCTTCTGCGCAGAATCGGCCGCGAGAGCCCGCTGTAGTCGACGTTCATTTGAGGCTGGGTTTTCAAAGAATTTGGCGTCACGGAGCAATAGTTTGACTCCGTCCTGACTAACACCGAGCACCGTCGATATGTCTCTCCTACTGGAGCCATTCAACTGCAGCTCGAGTGCGCGTCGGCACCGATCAATCCGGTCCCGTCGTGCAGCTGCATTGGTCGCGTTTCGTCCGTGCCCATCACTGCTTTTCTGCTTGGTATTTTCTTTGACCGGCTCTACCATCGGCGACCAAACCCAGGAGGTAGCCCCAGGCGTCGCTACCCGCAGCCATGGCGCAAAAACGAGCGGCAGTCTGGGGAGATCCGGATCCGTTATTTCGATCAAAGGAAGCCCATGCTTTCGGGCCAGCTCACGCTTCTCGCGCATCTTCACAGCATAGGTAGGATCATTTGGCAGTCCCCAAAACTCAACGAAAGTTCCATCAGCAAGCCGCCAATCACCCCTGCGTCGCTGCAATGGATTGAGTAGTTCATCCAAGGGATATAAAGGCTCCCGTTCATGTTCCACACCGAACTGATGCAAAAAGTCACAAATGGCCTTTTCCCGCATCGAGAAACACAAATGACCATCACGCGCGCGCATAAGAGTACCTCGGCTAAGGCGCAATCCATCCTTGGCGAAACCGGCCGCTTCCAAGAGTAAGGTCCAGGGGAACTTTTGTCGTTTGACTAGGAATCGCAATAGTAAAAGCCTATCTATAAATTCAGCCGTCACCGAAATCTCGGGATTTAAATGCAGACTTTCAAGCTGCCCTTCCAGCATCGGCTCATCATTAAATTCGAGTTCGGCGATCAGCTTCAGCGCTTCAACGGCGCGGGGACGATTCTCAAACAGTCCAGTACTTGCGAACTCGAGACACTTGTGACAGTATGCCAGCTCCTCCACGCAAATCGAGGCTTTAAATTTTGCCGCCATCCGTCCACAAAGCCGGCATTTATCAAGTTTGTGCGTTAGGATGAGAGCACCGAACAGATTGCTCCGAGTCTTCACAAATGATTCATTGAATATTGCTTCATGTTTTGATTCAAGAAGCAAACCATGCATAATTTGGAAGGATTTAGCATGGAGCATGTCTTTAGTTATCAGACGCTGCAGGGTTGCCTCACAAGCCTTATCATAAATAGAACGAATCGTGTGCTCGACTTTTTTTTCTTGCTTACGACGAACTTCATTCCTCCGCCCGTAATTCCTAAGAACGTCGAAGGGTACTTCATCATCGAGTCTCCATGGTTTCCTTGGGACGCCAACTTCGACCACTTCCAGACCGACTCGCGCTGCATAGCACAACGACGGGCCGACCAGCCGACTGTCTTCCACCCACAACTTCCTCGTTTTCGGGTTGTATCGAGCTATCGGGACCACAGGAGGAAACTGATACACCTCGGCTGTGATATCCATTTGAAGGTTCGGAGCCCGACTCAGGGGCCAATCGGCTTTCAGATCAACCCGGCCTTCGGATATTGGCCGGCGAACTGGAACGTCCAATCTCGAAAGCAACTTCAAAACATTCTCTCGTTCGCGTTCGTCCTCGAGAACGAGAAAGCGTTTGTCAAGATATCCGACCAGTCTTCGCGTGGATTTATCCCTGAGTATCACTCTGCGGCCATCTCGACCAAAGAATGTTTCCAAGTGAAGCCCATCAATTTCAAATTGTTCCGCGTCGAACGCGATTAGAGAGTCATAGGCTTTTTCAGTAACAGAACTAGGATTTGTATGTGTCTTTGTGGCTTCATAACCGAGGAACACGTCAATCGCGTGCGCCAACGCTTTGGGTTTCGCAAGGTCGATAACCAATCCCTGTTGGGTAGCGATGCCGGTGCACCGGATTGCACCATTTGTCGTCTCTGCAAGATCAGCAAGGCGCGTCATGCCTATGCTCTTTAGTTGATAGTCATAGAAGTAGCCAAAGAATCGCTGCTCTCGATCACCGCCGTAATGCGTTGGTGCTGAAATAGATATTGCGTACTTGTTGTATTCATTGTCTGGGCGATGCACAAGTGCAAGCTCGACCGGATGACTTTCATGGGCATTGAGTCGGTGTCCAACGGCATGTTCTTTGTATAGCCGGATTTTATCGGCTGCATCATTCCATTCGCAGAAATGCCATAAATCACCACCCTGGGGCAGGACGGCTTGTCCATCAAGAAGCTCGATTTTGTAACCCAGTTTAGTGAACCCGCCGCTCATACCTGCGATAGTAAGGCAGTCCCCATAGGTCGCTTCCGAAGTTGGGCTAATCTTGAGAATCTCGTTCAGCTCTTCGAGCTTTTAGCGACGGACGCCTCGATATGGTGGCGAAGATCGAAGGCATCGCCTCAAGAAACGGACATTGCAGTTGCATAAGCTCCGCTCAGTGCCGGCACTGAGGCAAGTTGAATCGCTTATTGGCGAGTACGCGGACCAATCATCCAATTGCATATCCGACCCAGCGGCTATCTCAGTCGATGAGCACTCGACGCTTGGCTTGGTCAGTTGCTTCAACGACGGCCAGAGACCTCCCCGACCGGTGGTTCAGCCAGCACCCAGCAGCAAGAACCGCCACGAGCCCGAAGGTGCTGAGCAGTTGGGGACGGGAGTCCTCGCCGATGAAGCCCACCGTGAAGATCGCCGCGAGGATGACCAGCCCAACAACAGTCAGCCACGGGAATCCGGGCATCCGGAGGGGAAGCTCGGTTCTCTCTCGGTCGGCACGGAGGCGGAGCGCGAGCTGGGCCAGGAGCGCGGAGGTCCACACCAGCAGGCAGGTCGAGCCCACGATGTTCAGCAGGACCGGAAGGACCTTCTCGGGGAAGGCCAGCTCCAGCACCACCGTGACAATACCGAAGGCGACACTGGCCAGGACTGCCACAACCGGAACACGTGCCTTCGACACCGCAGCAAGCACGCGAGGTGCTTCACCGCGCTCGGCCAGGGAGAAAGCCATCCGCGAAGCACCGTAAAGGTTGGCGTTGAGAGCCGAGAGCAGCGCCGCGACGGCCACCAGGGTGATGGCAGTGGCAGCGCCGGGCATACCGGCCGCGTCCAGCACGGCGGCGAACGGGCTCTTCAGTCCAACCGAACCCACGGGAACCACCGCGGCGATCACGAAGATGGCACCGATGTAGAACACCAGGATGCGCCACAGCACGGTCCGCACAGCCTTCCTCACGCTGCGGGCCGGCTCTGCGGTTTCGGCTGCCGCCACCGAGACAATCTCGGTGCCGCCGAACGCGAATGCCACCACGAACAGGGCCGTTGCAATCCCGCCGAAACCGCTCGGCGCGAAGCCCTCCCCCATGAAGTTGCCCAGGCCCGGCGACTGCACGCCCGGTACCAAGCCGAACAGCAGCGCAAAGCCCACCAGGAGGAACCCGACGATCGCCGCCACCTTGAGCAGGGCGAACCAGAACTCGAACTCGCCAAAGTTCTTCACGCTGGTCAGGTTCACGGCGGTAAGCACCACAATGAACATCAAGGCCATCAGCCACACCGGCAGGGCAGGAAAGATCGTGGCCAGCAGGCCCGCCGCACCGAGCGCTTCGGCCGCGATGACCACCACCAACTGGATCCACCACAGCCATCCGACCGTGGCCCCGGCCACCGACCCGTACGCCTTGGCGGTGTAGACGGAGAAGGCGCCGCTGTCCGGGTTGGCGGCGGCCATCTCGCCAAGGGCCCACATCACCAGGATGATGAGCGTGCCTGCGACGAGGTAGGAGATCAGCACCGCCGGGCCGGCAGCCTGAATGCCGGCCCCGGAGCCGATGAACAGGCCCGCACCGATGGCGCTGCCCAGGCCCATCATGGTGAGCTGGCGTGGTTTGAGGGCTGCGCCGAGAGGGCGCGCAGACGTCGTTGTCTGTTGTTCCATGGGGGTTCCTCTTACTTGTCGGTGGAACGGAATGGGAAAGGATCAGAGAATTGCCAGTGCCGCGTGGGTTTCGAGGAGACGGAGCACGCGGTTGTTGGAGGCGGGATCGGCAACGGTGATCCGCACGCCGTCCCCCTGGTAGGCCCGGACCAGGATGCCCGCGCCATCGAACGCGTCCACCAGCCTCGCCAACAGGTCAGCATCGGTACGGATCCACAGGAAATTGCCCTGGCTCGGTTGCAGCTTCCAGCCCTGGGCTGCCAGCTCAGCGGCCATCCGGGCACGCTCCAGCTTCACCATCGAAACCCGCCCTTCCATCTCCTCCCCGCGTCCAGCGACGCGACGGCCGCCTTCTGGGCCAGCGCGCTCACGCCGAAAGGAAGGGCGGTGCGGCGCAGACCTTCGGCGATTGCCGCCGTCGTAATTGCGTACCCGACGCGCAGGCCGGCGAGCCCGTAGGCCTTGGAGAAGGTGCGCAGGATGCACACGTTCGGAAACTGGCGGTAGAGCGTCAGGGAATCGGGGCCGCTGCCGGCGTCGGCGTACTCCACGTAGGCCTCGTCGATCACCACCAGGACGTCGGAGCGGACGGTCTGCAGGAAGGCTTCGAGGCGGTCGTGGCTGATCGGCACGCCGGTGGGGTTGTTGGGTGTGCAGAGCAGGATCACCTTGGTGCGGTCGGTGACGGCGGCGGCCATGGCGTCGAGGTCGTGGCCCTCAGCGTCGTTCAGCGGGACGCGGACCGGCCGGGCGCCGGCCAGCTCCACCAGGATGGGGTAGGCCTCGAAGGAGCGCCACGCGAACACCACCTCGTCCCCTGCGTCGCACAGTCCGGTGATGATCTGCTGCAGGACACCCACGCTGCCGGGCCCCACCGCCACCTCCTCTGCGGTCACGCCCAGGTGCCGGGCGAGCCGTTCGCGGAGTTCGACGGCGGCCATGTCCGGGTAGCGGTTCATCCTGCCGGCCGCCTCGGCCACGGCAGCGGTGGCTGCGGGCAGGGGCTCGTAGTGGCTTTCGTTGCTGGCAAGGGCGGCGATGTCCGCGCCCGCGCCACGCCGGCCCGGGACGTAGGACGGAAGCCCGGTCACTGCGCCACGCAGGGTGGGCAACGCAGTTTCGGGGGCGGCCACAAGCTGATCACTGGTCATGAAGTCCGATCATGGAAGTGACCCGGACCACAATGCAAGGTAGGCTCCGGTGCTTGGGACTTCTGCTCAACTTCTAGTACCTCTGGTGAAAATATGACCATCGTGAACTCTCGCACACTCGATTCGCTCGACGGCCGGATCATCCTTGCCCTGGACAAGGACCCCGAAGCCAGCGCCCTGGCACTCTCCCGGACGCTCGGCGTCGCCCGCAACACCGTCCACGCCCGGCTGGCGCGGCTGGAGCGCAGCGGTGCGCTCCGCTCCTTCAGCCGCAGGCTGGACCCCGCCGCACTCGGCTACGAACTCATGGCCTTCCTCTCCCTCTCCATCAGCCAGACCCGGACAGGCTCGGTGGAGAACGGGCTCGCCGCCATCCCGGAAGTCATCGAGGTGCACGCCACCACCGGGGACGCTGACCTCATGGCCAAGGTGGTGGCCCGCGGCACGGCCGACCTCTACCGCATCACCAACGAGATCCTGGAAATCGACGGGATCGAGCGGACCAGCACCGCCATCTCCATCCTGGAACTCATGCCGCCGCGGTATGACGGGCTGATCAGCCGGCTGTCGGAGCAGGAATCGCTTCCGGCTGACTAGGCGCGGTGACATAGCGATCCGAAGGACCCACATAGAGGCGCTTGGAATGTTTGCAACTTTGCCGCAACAGAATGTCTCTATTGTTGGGCGCGCGACTCGTGGTTCTGCGTGCGACCACCGGCGGTCCCCCGGCATATGATTCTTGATGCTTCAATTACCTATTTCCATTTGGGGGAATCCTTGAAAAAGTCCATTTCATCACTTGCTCTCGTTGCCGTTCTTGCCTTGACGGCTTGCGGCGGCGCAGGAAGCACCGCGGGCGCTGCTTCCGACTCCAAGACGACGCAGGAGGCTCCGAAGGTCCCAGACCTGACTGGCGCTTGGAAGCAGAGCAACCCGAACAGCGAGAAGTCGTACCAGCAGGCAAGCATCACCGCCGACAAGATGACTATCGAGTGGGTTTCCGACGGTGGCAATACGACCTCGATCTACTGGGTTGGCACGTTCGCCGGCCCCACCAGCGCCAGTGAGCCCTACACCTGGACGTCGCAACGGGATGTCGATGCCACCAAGTCGGCACTCCTCGCATCCAGTGACGCGACCAAGGAATTCAAGTACGAAGGCGGCAGCATCAGCTACAAGGTCAGTGCACTGGGAACTACCCTGACGGTAAACCTCAAAAAGAACTGACCCCGCAGCATATGACCGTGACGGTCTACGCAGGGTAGGACCGCACCAATTTGCTCGGCCTCGCTAATTCCATAGGTATGGCTGCTGATCTCACGAGCAGCAGCCATACCTATGTGGCGCTACCGGATGGTCCCTCAGCGATCTGGCGCTCAAACTTAGGCGTCGACGGGTGAGCCGGCCCTACTGAAACACTCCAACTAAAGAGTGGCTCCGCACCTCAGTTGTTGGCTTAGCTGGGCGTTTTGTCACCTTCTCACCCCCTTACTGCCAAAAGTCCCAGCTGAATCCTGCGGTATTGCAAACATGAGATGCAGGCCACACGATGCCTGCATGACTTCTCTTACCGTCTCCGGCCGCGTGGCGCAGGTTCTCAGCAGCTACGTCAGCGACGTCTTCGGCGTCATGGGCAACGGCAATGTGTACTTCCTGGACGCCGCGGAGCAGCAGGGCCTGCGCTTCACGCCGGTCCGGCACGAGGGCGCCGCCATCGCCGCGGCAGACGCCTACTACCGCACCTCCGGGCGGCTGGCAGTGAGCACGACCACCTACGGGCCCGGCTATACCAACGCGCTCACCGCCCTCGCGGAGGCGGTCCAGGCGCAGATCCCGGTGGTGCTGGTCACCGGCGACGCCCCCACCACCGGCGCCCGGCCCTGGGACGTGGACCAGGCGGCCATCGCCGCCGGCCTCGGCGCGGCCACCTTCACCGTCACCCGCGACGCCGCGGGCGCCATCACCCGACAGGCCGTGGAGTACGCACTCACCCGGCGCACCGCCGTCGTGCTCGCCATCCCCTACGACCTCGCCGCACTCGAGGCTGCGGACGAGGACCTTTCGGAGCCAACGGCACCCAAGGTGGCGGACGACGTCGACGGCGGACTTGGGCAGGTTGTCCGCCTGCTCGCCGGTGCCAGGCGGCCGCTGATCCTGGCCGGCCGGGGTGCGCACCTCGCCGGCGCCGGGCAGGAGCTCCGCGAACTCGCCGACCGGCTCGGCGCACTGACCGCCGGAACCGCCCTGGCGCTCAACCTCCTCAATGGCGAGGGGTACCTGGGCGTCGCCGGCGGTTTCGGCACCGACACCGCGGCCGGACTTATGGGCGAGGCCGACGTGGTCCTGGTGGCCGGGGCCAGCCTGAGCCCATTCACCATGCGCTTCGGGCACCTGCTGGGCCCGGACAGCACCGTCATCCAGATCGACACCGCCCTGCAGCCGACCAACCCGCGGGTTGACCTGTTCGTCAGCGCGGACGCGAAGGCCGCTGCTTCGCGGCTGTTGTCTCTGTTGGACCGCGAGGCTGCTGTGGCTGATTGGCGGGCGGAAGCTTCCCGGCGACTGGCTGCGGGGCCGGGGCACCACCCCGGTTCGGCCGAAACTGTGGACGGCCGGCTGGACCCGCGCGCCCTCGCCACCGCCCTCGACGCCGTGCTGCCGGAGCGCCGCACGGTGGTCCAGGACGGCGGCCACTTCATCGGCTGGGCGCCCATGTACTGGAACATCCCGCGGCCGCAGGACCTGGTAATGGTGGGGACCGCCTACCAGACCATCGGGCTGGGCCTGGCCAGCGCCGTCGGGGCCGGCCGCGCGCTGGAGGACGGCCGCACCCTGGTGCTGGCCTCCGGCGACGGCGGATTCCTGATGGGCCTGTCCGACCTCGAGTCGCTCATCGGTACGGCCCGCAGCGCGATCGTGGTGATCTACAACGACGCCGCCTACGGGGCCGAGATCCACCAGTACGGCTCGCAGGGCCTGACCGAGAAGCCCATGCTGATCCCCGAGGTGGACTTCAGTGGCGTCGCGCGGGCTTTGGGGGCTGAGTCGGCGGTGATCCGCTCGCTGGATGACCTGTCCGCTTTGCAGCACTGGATCGACGCCGGCGCTCGCGGAACTTTTGTTGCGGACTGCCGGATCACCTCAAGCGTCCGGGCCCCATGGCTGACCGAGTGGATGAACGCGACCCGCGCGGCGAAGGCAGCGGTGCCCGGATAGCAATGCGAGTACCCTTGCCGCGACGACAAAAGTCAGGACTGCTTGGCTCAGGTACCCAGACGGACTAAGCGGCACTCTTCTCCCGTGCGAGCCCAATGCCCATGAGGATTACGACCGGGATCGCCAGAAGAACCGCGAAGACGAGCACAGCCCCGCCGAGAAACGGGACCGCCAGAAGGGCCGTTAAGAGGGCGAATCCGGCGAAGCTTAGGGAGGTGATTGGCGCACCGCGGTTGCGACTGCGCTGACTGGCTAACAGAACAATTCCGGTGGTGACGTTCCCCAGTGCCGCCACTAGCAAGAGGAAGCCAGCGATCACATTGTGCGCGAATCCCGCCAAAGCCGGGAACAACAGGAGGGCGCCGAGCACTATGCCAACGATGCCCGCTGCAACCCGTAAGCCCGAAGATTTGGGTTCTGGCGCCGGCGTGTACCACTGCGGCGCAAATTGCAGAGGCGTTTCGCCGTACTGAGGATGCTGAAATTGGGGTTGCTGGCCGAAGGTGGGCGGCGACAGGTCGTAGGGCTGCGACGTTCCGTAGGCCGCTTCATGGCCCGGGGCGGATCCAGAAGGCGCGTGCGACGGGTAATTCGGCACAGACCTCGGCGCGGGCGGTATCGACGGGATGTTCTCGGTCATTGGTCCCCCATTTCAGCACTAACTCAGTCCCCAGTAGATCCTGGAGTTGCTATTCGTGGAAAAGCTTTTTTGGATGAAGATCTTGCCACCGTCAATCGCCCCGATGGGCACGTCCATGCAGACCTGATAGTCTGCCCGACCGCCCTTTTCAAGGGTCGGGACCTGCATGGCTCCATTGTCCAGAGAAGCCCCGCACGAACTGGCGTCATATTGCCTGGCATCTGTGCCTACAAACGTTGGTGACAAGTCAATCCAAGGATTCCCCTCTTTAGCCCCTGCGTAGGTCACGGCAAGATCGACGAGGACGTACCTTCCCTTTGGAGACTTGTTAAACATGTTGTTGGCGACTACCTCGTCAGTCGCGTTGAGCTTGACACTAAGAACTTGAACTTGATAATCGCTTCCCACAATGGCAGCGGTACCAAGGGAGTGAGGCTTTTCAGCAGACCCCTCCACAGCCACAACTGCTTCGGGGCTGCTCGTTGGCGGCTGCGCCGAAGTAGCCGACGGCACGGCCGACTGCGTAACCGCTGATGAAGCGCCTGCGTTGTGTCGTTCGTTCGAAGATGAGGAGTAAGCCATCTGAAATGTAATAACGCCGATTAGCGAGACTCCTCCGATAGCCAGGGCGGCTATAGTCATACCCTGCACCGGGAACCCAGTACGTCGCGTGGTAGTCAAAGCAATGATGGCCATAACCACCGCACTGAGTCCCAAGAGAAATCCCAGGATGTTGAGAATCGGAATCCAACACAAGACGATTGCCACAGCCGCCAGCACGAATGCTGTTGTCGTAAGCGTCTTACCCTGCGGCTCCGGAGCAAAAGCCGTCTCAGGAACTTCAATCCAGAAATTGTGTCCCGGAGGAGCAGGTCCCCACGCAGGATCCGGGTGCCAGCCCTCGTGTGGCTGCCAGCCTAGTGGCGGTCGAGGCCAGTTGTTCGGCGAGTTATAGACTTTCAAATTTCCCCCTGAAAAACAGAATGAGCTCCATCTCAACCCGTTCGCAGATCATAGCCCCATCGGGGCTGGCCTAACTAAAGTTTTGGCGCAGGTTTTCCGCAGGATCCAATCAAATTCACCTGCTCCAGCCTGCAACTTCAATGTCCGAATCGAAATAATTCAGTTGGGTAGGGAAAGAGCACGCCATTCGTCCAAAAGTTGCATACACTGAGATCGCCGTTGCTTGGGGGGAACGAGCCTAACTTGTCACTCCACCTGAATTGGTTGACCGCGGCATTATCTAGACCGCATCACACAAAGGACAGTCATGAGTGAACCCTATTCCCCTCCCCTTGCCCAAGGTTCTTCCACGCCGAGCACCAACCAGCCGCTGAAAGGTAACGGATTCGGGACCACGGCCCTGGTCCTCGGCATTGTCGGCATCGTCTTCGCAATCATTCCGATTCTGGGAACTGTCGCATTCATTCTTGGCCCACTGGCCATAATCTTCGGGGCTATTGGCCTGACCCGGAAATTCACTAAAAAGGGCACTTCCATCGCCGGCCTTATCTTGGGCGCGGTCGCCATCATAGTTGCCATCATCGTGACGTCGCTGGTCGCTGCAGCTGCGAACGGGGTCAACGATGCGCTGAACAAAGAACACAAGGTTGAGTACGTCGTGACCACCACAGGCCCTGCGAAGGTCACCTACTGGAACGGTAATGGTTCCTCAAACGAGGACATTGCCGCCAACTGGAAGAAAGACCTGACCGCGAAGGGGATCAGCTTCAGCACCCTCAGCGTCACAGGCGACTTCAGCGCTACCACTTCTGTTACCTGCGAAATCCTGGTAGACGGCGCGAGTGTCTCCAAGAACAGCGGCTCCGGCACGGGTGCGATGGCTTCTTGCTCCGGAAATTCCAGCACCAAGTAGCATATCGAATTCATGAAAAGAACGTCGGGGTAGGAAACTACCTCGACGTTCCTTTGCAAGTTTAAGACTACCCCAGGGTTCCCTCGGTATCCGGACAACATGTCCGGCTGATTCGACCAGAGCGACCTCAAGACTTCCTTGGATTCCTCAACGTCGGCTCAAAAGCGTCGAAGGATTTGCCAAGAATTGCGCTTTACGCCCGCCGCCTCCCGGACAATATTTTCAGCAGTCCATGCGGCGAAGACTTTCTTCGAGGGACTGGAACAGATCTTAGGGCTACTGCCTCGGCGGGGCCCTCTTGGGGGAAACATGAGCAATGAATACCAACTCGCCGACGGCTCGCCACGCTATGGGCACCGCACAGCTTCGGCGAGCGCAGTGCAGGCGGCGCCGCCGGGCTCTGCTCCGGCCGAGGTGGCAGAGGGCGCCGCGAACCTTAGCCTGGACGTGATGGCAGCAGCCATTGACCGCCGGCTGAGGAGCGCCTGGGCGGATGAACCAGACCCGGCTGTGGAAGCGCTTCGACGCGAGAACCCTGAAGAGCTCGCTGCCGCCCGCGCCCTCGTGCGGCTTCACCTCGGTTCCCAGCGGCAATGGCGTATCAAAGCCCAGGCTGTCCGGGATAAGCAGCTGGCCGCTGTCTGGGCGCGGCGAAGGGCGGCCGGCCGCAGCCGGGAAGTCCTGGCACTGCGGTTGGGGCTGATGGCCGCATTGATCGCGCCTCCTGCATACATCGTGGCAACCAGACCGGACGACATCCTGAAGCTCCTGCTTGCCGGCATCGCCTGCTTTGCCTTCGCCGTTGTCGCCGGACACTTCCTGACGTGCCGGGCCCGCGTGCCGGCCATGCCGAACATTCGGGGCCCGTGGCTCGCTGAGCTGCGGGAGGACGTGGTCAACGCAACCATCGTGGCCCTTCTCGAAAACAAGGGCGCGCCGCCGGATTCCGTCACTGCAGCGGCTGCTCGCCGCGGCTGGGAAAGTATCCAGGCTGCTTCCAGAGCCATCGGCGCATTGAACACTTAGTCCGCACGCCTGCCGGCCGCCGTCGTAAATTACACGGCGGCTCCGCGTGCCAAAGTGCCTGACTCTATGGGGTAGTTCAGGCTTAGGCTTCTTTCCATGAGGATTGCCGTTGCAGGGGGAACCGGGACAGTAGGCCGCCACGTGGTGGCCGTCGCCAGGGAGCGCGGGCACCACGTGGCCAGCCTCAGCCGCGCGGAAGGGGTAGACCTCATCACCGGGCGTGGTCTCGACCAGGCACTCCAGGGCGTCGACACCGTCATCGACGTCTCCGGCATCCAGGTCCTGTCCACCAAGACGGCGGTGGATTTCTTCACCAACGCCACCCAGAACCTGCTGGCTGCCGGGAAGAAGGCCGGCGTAACGCACCACGTGGTGCTGTCCATTGTGGGCATCGATAAGGCCAATTCGGGACTGTACGCCGGGAAGCTGGTGCAGGAGGACGAGGTCAGGCACGGCGGCGTTCCGTGGACCATCCTCCGGTCCACCCAGTTTCACGAGTTCGTGCCGATGTCCATCAAGGCGGCCTCCGTGGGCCCGCTGGCCCTCGTGCCCACCATGGTCACCCAGCCGGTGGCGGCGAAGGAGGTGGCAGCGGCCCTGGTGGACGCGGCCGAGGCCGGCCCGAAGGGACGGCTCCCGGACCTGGGCGGCCCGCGGACCGAACAGCTGAAGGACCTGGTCTCGGCCTATCTGGCCAAAACGCAGCAGAAGAAGCGGATCATTCCGCTCCGCGTCCCCGGCCCCATGGGCGCGGCCATGCGCTCTGGCGCGCTGATCCCGGCGCCGGGCTCCGCCGTCGGACGCCAAACCTTCCAGGAGTGGCTCGACGCCATCGGTGCCGCGTAAAAGCCAACCCTAAATGGGGCACTTGCCCCATGCCCCTGCCGCGGCCCGCTCCTAATCTCAAGGCATAGAGACAAGGAGGCGGCCATGACCATCCACCAGCCGCAGTCATCAGCACAGGCAATTCCGACACTTGCCGAACTCCCCGAGGATCCCGCCGAGCACTTCGCCGGCAGCGCCGTCTTCGGGCTGCCCTTCAGCAGCGGCCACTACCTGGCATTCCGGGATTTTCCGGTGAGCTCCGTCGGCCCCGGCTACCGCTCCGTCTGGCACCGCACCCCCGGCGGCGAATGGACCCTCTACGCCAACGTCCCGCCGCAATTCAGCTGCGCCCGCTACTTCGGGCTGGCGTTCCACCGCACGGTGGAAACCGACGTCGACATCACCTGGAGCGGCCCGTCCAGCGCCGTGATCACGATCCCGGGAGTCCTCGACTGGGACCTGCAGCTGGGCACCTCCGCGGCCACGAAGATGCTGACCGCCATGGCCGTGCGGATGCCCGAAAGGTTGTGGCGCAGCGACCCCGTCCTCAAGGCCATGGGGGCGTTCGCCGGGCCACTGCTCGGCGCCGGCCGGATGAAAATGTCCGGCTGGGTACCCAACGGCCAGACGTTCCAGGCCCAGCCCCGGCAGCTGTGGCTCGTCACCGATTCCAGGGCAACCGTCCTGGGTGAGGGCGCCGGACGGCCCGGCCCGCTCAAGGTCCAGGACCACCTGGCGGACTTCTGGCTTCCACAGCGTGGACTGTTCGGAGCGCAGGTGGGCGTCCGGTTCCCGTCCACCGCACAATCCGCCGGACCAGGCGCTGTCCAGGGACGGACCGGGAGAAGCCAGGCGGCATAACGGCCGACGGCGCGCGGTCCCTACTGCCGAGGCCGGCGGCTTCCTAGAATGGCAGGTGTGATGCAGTCACCGGCTGCGCCCCGCCGCAGCGAAGTCCTGGCCGCGCTGTCGCTCGCCATCGACCTGGGGCTGGGGCAGCCGATGGAGCACATGCTGCGCGCGTCCCTGCTGGCGCTGCGGATCGCCGGGGCCGCAGGCGTGGACGCGGCGGGCCAGGGCAGAATCTACTACGCCAACCAGCTGGCCTGGATCGGCTGCCACGCGGATTCCTTTGAACTCGCCGCGCTGTTCACGGACGATATCGCCTTCCGCGCCGACTACTACCGCCGCGACCAGCACGGCCTGCCCATGTACGCCGGCATGTTCAGCCACGCCGGCGCCGGCCTCCCGCCGCTCCCCCGCCTCGCCCGCTGGACGCGTTTCGCGGCCACCGGCAGCGGGGCAGTGCGCACCATGATTGCCTCGCACTGCGTCTCCGCCGGGGTGCTGGCCAGCAGTGTAGGGCTCGACGACGGCGTGGCAGGACTGCTCACCCACACCTTTGAGCGGTGGGACGGGAAGGGGCTGCCGGAGGGAGTGGCTGGGCCGGACATCCCGCTGGAGATGCGGATCATGCACCTGGCTGATACCGCCGAAGTGTTCCTCCGGACTGAAGGCGTGGCCGGCGCGGCGGCAATGGTGCGGGCACGCCGCGGTAGCCAGTTTGATCCCGCATTGGCCGAGCTGTTCATCGACCAGGCCCAGGCACTCACCGAAGGACTTCTCGACGTCGACTGCTGGCAGGCGGCCCTTGACCTCGCTCCCACCGACGCTCCCCTGTCCGGCGGCCAGCTTGATACGGTGCTGCGCGCCATCGGCGACTTCGCAGACCTCAAGTCCCCCTACACGGCCGGACACTCCCGCGCGGTGGCGGCGCTTGCGGCCGCCGCCGGTGAGGAGCACGGGCTGCCGGCGGAAGACGTCAGGGAGCTCCGCCGCGCGGGATGGGTGCACGACCTGGGCCGGTTGGGGGTGTCCAACCAGGTGTGGGACAAGAAAGAGCCCCTCTCCGCGCTGGAGCAGGAACGCATCCGCATGCACCCGTATCTGGGCGAACGGATCCTCAGCCGCGTGCCCGGGCTGAAGGGCGAGGCGGCCCTGACCGGCTCACACCACGAGCGGCTGGACGGGTCCGGTTATCCGCGCGGGATTGGCGGAAGCGAGCTGGGGATCAAGCAGCGGATTCTGGCGGCTGCGGACTCCTACCATGCCTCCGTGGAGCCACGCCCGCACCGGCCCGCACTCACATCAGCCGCTGCGGCTGACCGGCTCCGGCAGGAAGTTTCGGCCGGGAGGCTCGCCGCCGGAGCGGTGGAGGCGGTGCTCGTGGCGGCCGGCCAGCAGCCCCGCCGTTCGCATGCCGCCGCAGCTGGGCTCACGCCGCGGGAAGTGGAGATCCTCGGCATGCTGTGCCGCGGCCTGACGCCGGCCCAGATCGCAGAGAGCCTCTTCCTTTCCCGGAAAACCGTCCGCAACCACGTGGAGCACATCTACACCAAGATCGGCGCCACCAACCGGGTGGGCGCCACGTTGTTCGCGATCAGGAATGGGCTGACCGAATAGGAGAGCCCAATTGGACCAGTCCGCGCTGGCCCGGGACACATCCCTTGTGACTATTGGCTGACCAGCCGCCACAGTGACGTGACTTCGGCCGAGCGCGCCGCGAACAAGGGATCGTCGCGGTCCGAAGCTTTGGGATGCGTTGGCTTGGTGTCCAGCCGTTCCGCCACCGTCAGCCCGGCCGCTGCGATGGCGGCCAGCAGGTCCGCCCGCGAGCGCAGGCCCAGGTGCTCGGCGAGGTCGGACAGGACAAGCCAGCCCTCACCGCCCGGCTCCAGGTGGCCGGGGAGTTCTGCCAGGAAGCGGAACAGCATCCTGCTCCCGGGGTCGTAGACGGCGCTGTCCAGGCTGGAATGCGGCGTGGCCGGAATCCAGGGTGGGTTGCAGACGATCAGCGGTGCCCGTCCGGGCGGGAACATGTCGGTCAGCACCGCCTCGGCGCGGTCCTCGACTCCGAGGTTGCGGAAGTTCTCCGCGGCGCAGGCAATGGCACGCGGTTCATTGTCCGTCGCCACCACGCGGCGGACATCACGGCGGGCGAGGACGGCGGCGAGCACTCCGGTGCCCGTTCCGACGTCGAACGCGAGCGTGTCCGCGGGCAGCGCGGCCGCTGCCACGAGATCCACATACTCGCTGCGGGTGGGAAAGAACGTACCGTAATGCGGGTGGATACGGTCCTGCAGGGCATCGACGTAGACGCCGGTCCGCCGCCACTCGTGGGCGCCGATGGCCCCGACAAGCTCGTGCAGGGACACCACGGAAGACTCTGCAATAACTCCGTATGCTGCCGCGGCGGCTTCACCGATGTCCGGTGCGCGGCGCAGCGGCACCACCGTACCCGGATCAAGGGGAATCAGCAGCAGGCCCAGGATGCGTGCCCGGTGCGAGGCGGCTTGCCGGTGCCGGTAGAACCTCTCAGCCGGGGTTCCTGCGGCCTTCTTTCCGGCGCCTATCCGGCGGTCCAGGGCGTTGAGGATCTGCCGCGCGTTGTGGAAGTCTCCGTGCCAGAGCATCGCGATCCCCTGTGATGCCATGCGGTACGCATCGTCGGCCGTGAGGGCGTCGTCCACCACCTCCACCCGCCCGGGCGCAGGCCTGCCGTTGGCCGACCGCCACCGCGCTGCCATCCCGGTGCCGGCGTCCTTCCAGGTCACATGCCCGGCGGCCGCCGCTGCGTTCAAAGGGATGGGGTCAAAGGGCGGGACTTCCGCCGGAGCTGGGGTGCCAGTAGGGATGAAGTTCCATTCCAAGATGTTGGGTGCGATCGGATTCGGGCCGATTGCAGTGGGGGTTCGACGACGTCGAAGGGGACGCTGCCAGGAGTCCAGACCGTCCGCCGGCAACAAACTCGGGCTTGGTCGATGGGGCGCCGAAGCCCTTGAACCTACTGTGTCAGGGTACAGGTAAACCTGCGGGTTTCCCCTCTGGACAAGAAATAGTCTGTGCATAGATAATCTTTATATAGATCATCTCTTCAGGAGGCCACCATGTGGGAATACGAGCACGGCATCGACACCAACGCAACTCCAGAAGCCATCTGGCGGCTCTGGTCCGACGTCGAGAACTGGGGCGCCTGGAACGGGGAGATCGAGAAGATCGAGATCAACGGCCCCTTCGCTGAAGGCACCCAGATCCTGATGACGCCTCCGGGGGACGATCCGATCCCGCTGGCCATCGCCGAGGCGGTCGAAAACGAACGGTTCGTGGACGAGGCCCGCTTCGGCGGCCTGCTCCTGCGCACCACCCACCGCATCGATCCAGCCGGCGGGGACCGGATCCGGGTGGTGTACCGGATGGAGATCACGGGCGACGGCGCCGACGAGGCCGGCCCGCAGATCGGGCCGGGCATCACCGCCGACTGGCCGGAAACCATGGCCGCACTGGCCAAGATGGCAGGCGGCTGATGCCGCTCAACCCCGGCGAAAGCCCCGGATTCCTGCTCTGGCACGCCACGCTGCGCTGGCAGCGGGAGATCGCCGCGGCACTCGCCCCGCTCGATCTCACCCACGTGCAGTTCGTGCTGCTCGCCTGCGCCTGGTGGCTCAACAACCAGGGCGAGCACCCCAACCAGCTGGCCCTGGCCCGGCAGGCCGGCACCGACGTCAAGATGGCCTCACAGGTCCTGCGCGCCCTGGAGGGCAAGGGACTCATCGAACGGGAAGTCGACCCGGCGGACACCCGGGCCAAACGGCTGCGCGTCACCAGCGCCGGAGCCGAGCTGGCTCCCCGGGCCATCGCCGCCGTCGAACTCGCCGACGCCAAATTCTTCGAGCCGGTGCCCGTGGACGACGCCGTGTCCCTGCTCCGGCGCCTTGCCCGGCCCGGGCCGGGCACACCGCCAGCGGCCGGCGGTGACCGCACGGAGTCCAAGGTTCGGGCTACGTAAGGACGGGCCGCGGGTACAGCGCGATCTCAAGATTCGCGCAATTAATCCCCGTCATGGATAAATCCCCTTCCCCGCCGCAGCACAGGTCCCTATGGTGTTCAGACAAGCTCGCCCAAGGGGGTCCCTCTTGAAATTCACGGATGAATCTTCAGGCACAAGCTGCAACGCATCGGATGCGGCAGAGCACGCAGGCACAGCCCAACCAGCTGTGTCCAAGGAACAACTGCCGGCATCGCCGGCAACCCATCTGCGGCCTGTCCCCGCTCCCCCACGCAGCAAACTCACACCCATCCAAGGCCAGCCTTCCCGGGCAAGGAACCGGGAGCATGAGGTGCGGCGCCTGATCCACGATCTCGCCGCCCTCGCGTCAAGGCAGTGCCCGCAGTAGGTTCCACCCATGTGCCAGGCTCTATGAGAGGCTTGGTTGAAAACTCACATTGGGGGACACTGTGGATATTGCGTGGATGCTGTTGAATGCCGCTGTTTTGCTGGTACCTGCGGCACTTGTTGCAGCTGTTTTGTATTGGATCGTCCGGCTGGGTGTGAAGCATGGCCTGCGTTCGTACTACGCGCAGGGCAATCATCAACCTGGCACGGTCAGCCCGGCACCCCGGGACTGAGAGCCGGGCTTAGTCCAGCGCCCAGGCCTCGGCGGCGTCGGCCCCGCTGATTCTCCTGCGCCGCCGGAGCACCGCCACAACGAACGCAGCACTGGCGAGGAGCCCAGCACCCGCCACAGCGGCAACTGCCGCAACGGGCACGTCGAAGGAAGCCTTGGCAACAACCGCACCGTCTGACGCGCCGCCGTCGGCCGCTGCTTCCGCTGGCTCGTCCCCACCCGTGGCGGGGGCCGCAACGGCGCCGGCCGGTCCGGCGTCGATCACTGTCAGCGATCTGCTCCGCCTGTTGACCACCACCACGGACCCGTCAGCCCGCTGGGCCATGCGGCCCGGATCATCGCCGGCGGCGACCGTATGCGCGGCGGCAGCACCGGCCGGGATGACGGACACAGTATCGTCCATGCTGTTGGTCACGTACACGGTCCCGTCCGCGGCGGCCAGGACCTCCTGCGGCGCCTGGCCTACGGGGATCCGCCGCGACACCGTGGTTCCGCCCGGTTCGATCACCGCCACATCGGCGGTCATGATGTTGGCAACGTAGATGGTCCCGTCCGGCGCGACGGCAATCCCGTGCGGGTGGGCCCCGGCTTGCACGTCGAGGGTGTGCGACGGCCACGGCGCACCGGCCGGAATCACGGTCACGGTGCCTGCGGCTTCGTTAACGGCATAGGCCGTCCCGTCATTGGCCACCGCCAGCCTCACCGGATGCGGGCCGGCCTGGATGGTCCGCTGGACCCACGCGTCGCCCGGCTTGACGACTGACACCGAGTGCTCGTCCGGATTCACCACATACAGCGATCCCTCCGGGCCCACGGTCAGCCAGTGGGTCCCGGAGGACACCTTCATCACCAGGGAAACCTCGCCGGCGCCCGGGGCAACGACGCCGATTTGGGACTGGGCGCCCTCGCTTTGGGACACGTACAGGGTCCCATCGGCGGTCACCGCCAGCGAGGTAGGGCCACGACCGGTCTTGATGGTGCGGGACGGGGCGGTCTCCCCCGGCGCGTAGGCGTTGACAACCCCGGCATAGGCGTCGTCGCTGACGTACAGGGTGCCGTCCGGTCCGGTGGCGATGCCCAGGGGCTGGCCGACGGCGTCAAGCGACTTGGCGTCGGCGGCGGCGGCAGGCGGGGGCACGACGGCGGAGGCCAGGACCAGCGCGGCGCCGGCCAGCAGTGCCATCCCGGCAGAGGAGAACGCGCCTGCGGCACGGCGAAGCGGCTGATGATTCACGGTGTTCCCCCACAATCCTGCCGACCCCCGCGGCAGTCCTCCGATCCTACCGGCCGCGGCCGCCCTCACAGCCGTGGCTCATGCTGTGGGCGGCATGGCCGGTGCAGACTCAGCCGTGGTGCCCTGGGCGTTGCTCCAGCTGGCAAGGAAACCGAGCTTCTCTTCGGCTTCGCTGCCAGGCTCGGCGGTGTAGGCAATCAGGGTCAGCCCCTCGCCGGGGAAGCTCCAGGGCGTCACCCATCAGTTCTACGTCTCCCACCAGGCGGTTGTGCAAGGTTTTGCGGGCCGTGCGGTGGAAGCGGACATTATGGCGAGCCCACCTGGTGGAAAACTCGGTGCTGCCGGCGGCGAGGTCACCGATCAGGTTGTTCAGGGCACGGTCCCGCGGGCTGCGGCCGGATTCCGCGCGCATCGCGGCGGCGAGGTCGTCGGCGAGGGTTTCCCAGTCCACGAAGAACTCGCGGGACCGCGGGTCCAGGAACATGAAACGGGCAAGGTTCAGCGGCAGGGTGGCCGGGCTGAGGATATCCGTATACAGGGCGAAGCAGAGATTGTTTGCTGCCAGCACGTCCATCCGGGCGTTCCGGATGTAGGCGGGGGTGCCGGTCATCCCGGCCAGCAATCGGTGCACACTGGGCCGCAGTTCGGTCTTTGCCCGGCGGACATTGGCGGAAGGACCCGGCGCGGCGGCCTTGGCGAGATCGTACAGGTGGGCCCGCTCCGCCTCGTCAAGCTGCAGGGCTCGGGCCAGGGAGTCCAGGACCGACTCGGAAACGCCCCGCAGGTTCCCACGTTCCAGCCTGGCGTAGTACTCCGTGCTGACCCCGGTGAGCATGGCCACTTCCTCACGTTTGAGCCCTGCCACCCGCCGGGTTCCGCCGTAGGTGGGCAGCCCCGCCTGGCCGGGTGTGATGCGTGCCCGCCGGCTCATCAGGAACTCGCGGACGTCCTTCGAATTGTCCATGCCCCTACGCTACGGCTCCCCGGGAGCACCTGACAGGAACTGCCAGTACACCTCACAACAGACACTCCCATGCGCACCAAAGGGCTGGTTGTCTTGAACCAGACCCCCTGACGCGACACCAAGGATCATGAATGCACCTCGCCCTTCCCGGCACCACCGCCAAAGGCCCGTCCGAAAGATTCGCCGGAGACGTCCACCTCACCGCACTCCACGCCGCCGGGGCGCCGTCCCGTCTGCGGACCGCCTTGGTCCGCTTCGCGCCCGGAGCCCGCACCCACTGGCACTCGCACCCGGTGGGCCAGACCCTGTACTGCACGGAGGGCACCGGACTGGTGGCGAACCGCGACGGCGAAGCCATCCTCCTGCGGGCCGGCGACACCGTCTACACCCCGCCCGGGGAGGAACACTGGCACGGCGCCACCAGGGACAGCCCCATGTGCCACCTGGCCATGGTGGAGCACGACGACGACGGGCAGACCGCCAGGTGGCTCGACGCCGTCACCGAGCACGAATACCAGGCCGCCCACCGCACCGCGGCACCTACCTCACCTTCCACCCCCAATGAACAACGCTAAGGAACATCCCATGCAGAACGTCACCTTGAACAACGGCGTCGAAATGCCCATCCTCGGCTTCGGCGTCTTCCAGATCCCGGAAGAGGACACCCAGGCCGCGGTAGAAGCTGCCCTGGCCGCCGGATACCGGCACCTGGACACCGCCGCGTCCTACGGCAACGAGCAGGCCGTGGGCGCTGCCATCAAGGCCAGCGGCATCAACCGCGGCGACCTTTTCATCACCACCAAGCTCTGGATCCAGCATGCACCCGCCGGCAGCGTCTACGAGGACAGCAAGCGCTCCTTCCAGAACTCCCTGAACCGGCTGGGCCTGGACTACCTGGACCTTTACCTGATCCACCAGCCGCTCGGTGACTACTACAGCGAATGGCGCGCCATGCAGGACCTGAACAAAGAGGGCCTGGCCCGCGCCATCGGCGTCTCGAACTTCCACCCGGACCGGCTTGTTGACCTGATCGACCACAACGAGATCGCCCCCGCCGTGAACCAGATCGAGACGCACCCCTTCCACCAGCGGGCGGCGGACCAGGAGCTGATGCGCGAACGCGGCGTCCAGATCGAGTCCTGGGGCCCGTTCGCCGAGGGCAAGAACAACCTGTTCACCGATCCGGTCCTGGCCGCCATCGCCGGGGAACACGGCAAGTCCGTGGCCCAGGTGGTGCTGCGCTGGCTCACCCAGCGGGGCGTCGTCGTCATCCCCAAATCCGTCCGGCCCGAACGAATGGCCCAGAACCTTGACGTTTTCGGCTTCACCCTGACCGACGACCAGATGACCCGCATCGCAGCCCTGGACACTGGCGCCAGCCTCTTCTTCGACCACCGCGACCCCGCGATGGTCAGCTGGCTGGGCGGCCGCCGGTACAGCTAAGCGGTCCCCCTTGGCTGCCAATCCGTGGCGCGTCAGCCGGCGGTCTGCCCTTCGCGGGGCGGCCGCCGGCGTGACGGGTGCACTGCTGGCGGCGGGAACAACCGGCTGCCTGCCAAAAGGAAACGACCAAGTGCCCACGCAACAACTGAGCCCCTCCGCCGGCGATGCCGGCCGTATCCTGCTGGCCTACTTCTCGCGGGCTGGCGAGAACTACCACTACGACGGCCGGGCAACCCTCACCGTCGGAAATACCGAAGTGCTCGCCGGCATGATCAGTGCTCTCGTTCCTTGCGACGTGCACCGGATCGAGGCGGTAGAACCCTACCCGGACAGCTACGACGCGACCGTGGCGCGCAATGTCCGCGAACAGGACCAGGACGCCCGGCCCGCCATCGCCAACCCGCTGCCCGGCATCGACCGCTACAGCAGCGTGATCCTGGCCAGCGGCATCTGGAACGTCAGGGCGCCCATGATCATGGCCACCTTCGCGGAAAGCTACGACTTCACCGGCATCACGGTCTATCCCGTCACCACCCGCGCCATGAGCGGCCTTGGCACCACCGCCCGCGATTACCGGGCCTCCTGTTCCGGGGCTGCCGTGGGAGACGGATTGGCCGTGAAGGGCGAGGCAGTCCGCGACGCAGGAGCCGCCGTGGCGTCCTGGCTCCGGCGCACCGGGCTCCTCCCGGCCGGATCGGCAGCCCAACCGTGACACTGCCCCACCCATCACCCGAAAGGACCAGCAATGAGCAATTCACCCCAGGCCCCATCAACACAAACCAGGGCGCAGCAACTCATCGGAGACTTTGCCCCGAAACTCGTCGAGCTCACCGACGGCGTGCTCTTCGGCGATATCTGGGAGCGGGAGGAACTCTCCGGCCGGGACCGCAGCCTCATCACCGTGGCCAGCCTGGTCACCAGCGGCAGCAGCGACCAGCTCCGCGGACACCTGGCCCGGGCGCGGGCCAACGGGCTGACCGAAGCCGAGCTCAAGGAAACCATCATCCACTTGGCGTTCTACGCCGGCTGGCCCAAAGCGATGACCGCCATCGCCGTCGCCAAGGAGGTGTTCGGCACGGCGGAGTAGCCGCGCCGCCGGCCGGGGCACGGCACCAGGCGGCCCCTGGCACCAGGTGCGGTCCGTCGCCGTGCTTTCCGCCGCCGGCCCTAAACTGAAGTCCAACCCCGCTGCCGACATCCCATGACAGGACCGCGCCCATGACCCTCGTTCTCCGCAACGTCCGCCCCTGGGGCGGGGACGCCGCCGACGTGACGCTCGACGGCGGGGTGATCAGCGCCGTCGTGCCTGTTGCCGTGAAAGGGGCTGCTTCAGGGGACCCGGGCTCCAGGCCCGCCGCCACCGTGGACGGGCGCGGCCGGATCCTGCTGCCGTCCTTTTCCGACGTCCACGTCCACCTCGATTCCACCCGGCTGGGGCTGCCGTTCCGCCCGCACACCGGAACGCCCGGGGTGTGGAACATGATGCTCAACGACCGGAACAACTGGCGAGACGCCGAGTCGTCCATCACCGAGCGGGCCACGCACACCCTGGGCACGATGATCGGGCGCGGCACCACCCGGGTGCGCAGCTACGCGCAGGTGGACGCCGACGCCGGGCTGGAACGGTTTGAGGCGGTCCTCGCCGCCCGGGAAACGCACCGGAGCCGGGCGGACGTTGCGGTGATCGCGTTTCCGCAGGCCGGACTGCTGCGGGAGCCCGGAAGCGTCGAGGTACTGGAGGAGGCGTTGAAGCTCGGCGCCGACGTGGTGGGCGGGATCGACCCCTGCGCGCTGGACCGCGACCCGGTCCGGCACCTGGATATCGTCTTTGGCCTGGCCGAAAAGTACGGCAAGCCCGTGGACATCCACCTGCACGAGCCGGGCCAGCTGGGCCTGTTCAGCACCCAGCTGATCCTGGAACGCACCAAGGCGCTGGGCATGCAGGGGCTGGTGACCATCTCGCATGCCTTCTGCCTCGGGGAACTGCCGGACGCCCAACTCGACGAACTCCTCGCGGACATGGCCGAGCTGGACGTCTCCGTGGCAACGGTTGCGCCCGCGTCCCCGCTGCCGCTGGAACGGCTCACCGCCGCCGGCATCCGGGTGGGCCTGGGCGAGGATGGCCAGCGCGACTACTGGTCCCCGTACGGCAACGCTGACATGCTGGACCGGACCTGGCAGCTGGCGTTCACCAACAGGTTCCGGGCGGATGGGCTGATCGAGCACTGCGCGGCCGTGGCCACCATCGGCGGCGCCAGCGTCATCGACCCCGCGGCACAACGGCTTGGTTCCGCGGCGGACCGGCCCGGCCTGGCAGTGGGCGACCCCGCTGAGCTGGTGCTGCTGGAGGGCGACACCGTCACCGCCGCCGTGATGGACAAGCTCCCCGGCCGCACCGTGATCCACCGCGGAACCGTGGTTGCGGACGGGCTGCAGCTGGCCTGAGCTACTCACCCATGCCCGGGTGCACCGGAACGAAGTCCACGGCGTTGCCGGAGTTGGTCCGGCCGGCAGGGGCCCGGTTGAACCCCCGCGCGTCGAGCCCGTTCTTGGCCCGGAATTCCGCGAGCGCAGCATCGTAGGCGTTGTTGAGGGTCCGGCCGGAGAATTCACCGGTGCTGCCATCGGCGAAAGCAATCCGGATGCGGACGCTGCTCGGGTAGTGCCGGCTCATCCGGATAAAGCCTTCGGCGTCCTGGTGCAAGGTAATCAAGGGGAGCTGCTTTCGGTCGTGGGATCAGCCTCAAGTCTGCCACCCCTCTGCAACGCCGGACGGCGGCACCCGGGTTCCGCGGGCGGCGACGGTCCGGCGCATACTGGAATAGCCGCCCCCACCACGCGGCCATCGCCTCCGGACCCGGACCACGAAAGGCACCCGCATGCCCGCCAGCACCTCCCCCGCCAATCCGGCCAAGCTGCACCTGGTGCTCATGCTGGTCCTGACGTTCTCCACCGGGGTGCTCGACGCCGTCGGCTACCTGGGCCTGGACCGCGTGTTCACGGCGAACATGACCGGCAACGTGGTGATCTTGGGCATGGCGCTACTGGGCGCGGACAACCTCCCGATCCTGGGCCCCATCGGGGCACTGGCCGGGTTCATGACCGGCGCCCTCATTGCGGGGCGGGCGCTGCGGCCCACCAAGTCCGGTTGGAACCACCGCACCACCGTCCTGCTGGCGGGGGTCAGCACCGTCATGGCCATAGTGGCCATCCTGCTGCTCAGCGGCGCAAACCCCCGGAGCAGCGAAACCGCCACCGTAGCCATCACCGCCACCCTGGCCGTTGCCATGGGCGTGCAGGCCGCCACCGCCCGGCACCTCAACGTCAAGGACGTCCCCACCGTGGTGGTCACGTCCACCATCACCGGCCTGGCAGCCGATTCACACCTCGGCGCCCGCACGCACCCCTTCTGGGGCCGCCGCCTTGCCGCCGTCGGCCTGATCATGGCCGGCGCGGCGGTCGGCGCGGGCTGCGTGCATCTCCACTTGGGCCTCGGGGTCCTGCTGACAGCGCTGCTCACGCTCGGCGTCGCACTGTTCGGACGGACCACTGTCCCCAAGCACGGGCACGAAGCGGCGACGGCGGCACCCAGCCCGGGTGCCGCCGTCGTCAGCCCTCCGAAGAGCACTACGTAGGCTTAGGAGCCGTTGTCACTGGCCGCTCACGGCCCCGGCCGCACCACGATGGCCGCGCCGCACTGATTGATCACCGCACCGGAGCTCGAGGCCGCGGTGGCGGTCTTGGTACCCGTGGCGGTCGTGTCGGTCAGTGCGAGGGAGTTGACCTCGATGGCCGCGTTCGATTTCGAAGCGATGTTCGACGTTGCCTCCCCCAGCTCAGTGGTCCCTGACGGTGGTGTGAACGTGGTGGTGGCCGAGTTGGTGCCGTTCCTGACGCCGTGCGCGGTCAGAAGCAGCGCACCCGGTGTGACCGGCGTGATCGACGGAGCCCGAACATCCGGGTAAGCCACCCCACTGTTGGTGTCAGTGGTGGGCGTGACATCCAGCGGTGTGGTCTGGTTTGCTCCTTGCACGGCAACAGTGGACCAGGCATACCGGGAAGCCGGCTCCGGGACGCTCGGCGCGGTGTCGCCGGACTGCATCACCCGGTACCAGACCGCTTGATGGGCCGAGGCGGAACCGGCACTCGTGAAGTCGCCGACCGCGCGCGTCCATCCTGTCGGAGCCGTTGTGTTGGCGGACCCGGACACGGTGACCTGCGAGAACAGGAACACGGTGTCCCCGGGTTGCCAGCCTGCGGGCAGGGATGTCGAGTACGAACCGGCAACGGTCAGCTCACCGGATCCGGTCGTCGCAGACCGGACCGAGACGGCTGTCGGCGCCGGCGAAGTTGTCGTCGTCGTCGGCGTTGGCGTGGCTGTCGAGGTCGCCGTGGCGGTGGCGGTTGCAGTCGCGGTAGCCGTGGCGGTCGCGGTAGCCGTCGCCGTCGGTGTAGCGGTCGCCGTCGCCGTCGGTGTAGCGGTCGCCGTCGAGGTTGGGGTAGCCGTCACTGTCGGGGTTGGCGTCGGGCTTGGCGACGGTGCCGGCCGGGTGACTGAGAAGCTGTCGGTGTACGTCCCTCCTGAGGCTCGTACGAAGGAGCCGGTCAGCGTCGTGCTGGTCACGGACACCTTGAGGAAGCCGTACGTCGGGTTGTTGTTGCTGCCCATGAAGCTCTGGAAGTACGGCGCCGTAGTCGTGTTGCTCTCGCTGTTGATGGACCTGCCGCCCGAACCCACGGTGGCCAGGATGGTTCCGGTACCGGCGGCGAACTGCCCGGTGGGGTTGGTGTCGGCCACACAGTCGGGGTCGAAACTGGTTACCGGGATGCTGGGGCAGTTGCTGTTGAGCGCCAGCGGGTAGCTGCGGGCATACGCGTGGTCGTGGGCCTGCAGGTACAGATCCACCTTCTTGGACACCAGCATGTTCATCAGGTCAGGGCTGGCGGCGCAGGGGTAGTTCACCATCGAGAGGCAGTACATGTGCATGCCCACGACAATGAACGGGATCCCCGCGGCGCGGGCCGAATCGATCGCCGAGGTCACGAACTTGTAGCCCTGGGTGCCCGACTTATAAGACCAGTCGAGGCTACTGCCGCTGTACGTCAGCTTCGGGGACACCATGATCAAGCGGACCAAGGGGCTGCTGGCCGGGTAGTCCGTGTAGAACTGCTGGGCGTAATTTCCTACCGAGCCCAGCTGGTCCGGCAGGCACGAAGCGAAGTTGGACCACACACCATCGGGCCCGTCGTCCTCGTGGTTTCCGGTGATGAATTCATAGGGCATCGTCCCGGCATGCTGCTTGACGAACGAGCACCAGGCAGACTCCGGCGTGATCTGCGAATAGGACAGGTCACCGAGATTGAACATTGCCGCGGTCCCTGAATTGCGTGCTGCATCAATCACCTTTCCGGTCACGGTGTTGCCACCAGTGTCACCGGCGAAACCTAAGCTCACCGATGTTGCGGCTGTGGCTTGGGAGTCCCTCGATGAAGCCAGGAAATAGACATTCGCAAGAACAAGGGCAGCGCCGAGCAAGACTGCCAGCAATCGGCGCAGTGGGCGCCGCACATGAAGGTGGCTGTTCACTTGCAGCTCCATTCGGTTGCGCGACGCAGCCCGTTGGCTGCGGCGGAGTACCCTATGACCGAGGTGGTGGCGCCCTGCCCTGAGATCGAGGTCGCAGACCCCGACACTCCCGCAAACTGCCCATCAGAGCCCGGCGGCAAGACCCGTGCGCTCTTGCCAATCCAGATCATCGCCTGGGGCCGCGAAGCCCGGACGGACGGCGAACTACCCGCTCCCACCGCGGTCCCCGCACTGCCCGCGGCCGCGCTGGAGGAAGGACCGGCCGCCGCTGCGCCTACGTCCGAGATGAGACCGAGGGCACCCCAGGCGACCGCATGGGTTCCCTCCGGCACGGCACTCTGGCCGAACGCCTGACCGGTGGAGTCAATCCCGAGCACCACGCCACCCCGCCCCGTGAGTGTGGGCAACGCCCGCGGGGCGCCGTTCGGGGCCCACAGCACCGGCGTAGCGTCATCGCCGAGGGCCACCCCGCCTACCGTGCCGTCCGCGCCGACCGCAAAAGCATGGCCGCCGCGGGCTCCGGCCGGGAGCGTGAGCTCGTGGGGCGCAGCGGCGACGGTGGACCAGGCAGCGGGGCGCTCGTCATCGTCAGCACCCGGCCCGTCGGAATGCTCCTCGTCACCGATCAACGCGCCAGCAACGATGCCACTGTCCGAAACCATGGACGGGAGTGCTATGTCACCGGGGTTGACCGGGAGCGGATGGTACTGCCCGTTCTGCCACCACCAGCCCACCAGTACCTGGTGTGCGCTGTCATACCCGGTGCCGACAACCACGCCGTCCCGGTTGACAGAGGACGGGGCCACCGATTCAAGCGGGATCGCCAGCGGAGTGGGTTGGCCATCCCGCCAAAGCACCGGCGCAGATTCGCCCGCGGCGGTGTCGGCGACGCCGACCACCAAGCCGTTGCTGCTCCCCGCTACCGCGTTGCTGCCCTGGCCACCCAAGCCGGGGAGCAGCCGGACCGAACAGTTTGCGGCCGGAAGCAGGCTGGGCCCGGCTGCCGTCGCGGCGACTGGCAGCATCACCAGGCCGCCTTCCGCCGCGAGCAGGACTGCTGTCAGCAGCGCCCCGGGCCTTAACTCCTTGAACCGGCCGCGACTGGACGGGCGGCCTTCGCTGCCGGGTAAACCCTTGTTGGACATTCCGAGCTCTGACAATGTTGCTCCCAGGAGTCGAACCCCATGGTCCCCAGCACCACTTGCAGTGCGTCGACCTCTGCTTGGCCGCACCGTCTTTTGAGATTAGTTTGAGGCCAAACGGCAGTCACGAGTAATTGGTACCTAGTTCAACGCAAGCCCATTACCTAGGGCCCAGCCAACCTCATAGGTGGCGGCCCCTGCCCCCACGCAGTACGGGCCCCACGGCTTCAGCGCAGGGCGGCAACTGCGGCGGGCGCCGGGCAAGCAGGCTACTGCCCCGGCGCCCGGTAGGACGGCGTCTTCTTGACCGCCTCGTCCAGGTCCTCCACGCTGAGGAGCGGCTTAAGGCGGACGTTGACGTTGCCGGTGGAGTTGATCAGCAGCGACAATGCTGCGGCGCTGGCGTCGTCCGGCACGTCAAAAACACCTAGGACGTCGTAATAGCCGAAGGCGTAGTAGAAGCTTTCCAGTGTTCCTCCGACGGATTTCAGGGCCTCGGTCAGGGCGTCCCGCCGCTTGGTGCCGCCCTCCTGCATGAGCCCTTTGATCCCCTGGCCCACATACGTTGCCTCAAACAGATACTTCGGCATGGTCATTTCCTTCCCTATATCCCGTCCTGTGGTCGCTGCGGGAGCCAATGCCCGGGCGTATCCGGTGCAGGACGAAGTCCATGGGAGACCTGGATGTGATGGGACCGGCGTCCGAGTCCGTTGGAGCGCAACCGGACGCGGAAGGCCCCGTCAAGGCAGACGGTATTCCTCCCCCAAGGGCCAGTCAATATGCCGGGATACCCAATCCGGCGGAGTTTCGCGACGGCGGCCGCTACCGAAGGCTCAGCGCCACCACAAGGCCGATGACCACGGCGGCCACGACCCCCAGCGAGATGTAGAGTCCGGCCTTCATCGAACTCTTCTGCACCGTGGCACCGGCGTTGGGGAGCGCTTCCTGCCACGCTTTGATGGCGTCCAGGCCCTGGTAGTAGGCGAACATCATGGCAGCGCCACCGGCCGCGCCGGCCACGGCACCCAGGCCGCCCGCGCCGCTCATGGCGGCTCCGGCGGAACCTGCGCGGCTCAAGCCGGTAGGGTCCGTGCGGCCATCCGCGCCGGCCGCCATCTCGGCGAGCTGCCAGGGGGACGGGCTGGGCGACAAGGACGCGCCCACGCCCAGGATGTCGTAGTTCCGGCCGTTCGCCGTGACCACCATCGTCCCCATGCTCGTGAACCGGACCGCCGCCCTGGGTGCCGGCACGGAAAATACCGGCACCCCGGCAGCGTCGTGCATGCTGAACGTGCCCGCGCTGTCCATGGCCACGATGACAGGCACTGTCTTGGCTCCGTTGATCATGCTCTTGCGCCAGTAGAGCAAGGACTTCATCGGGGACGCGGAACCTGAGGGTGTTATTTCCATGACCACAGCTTAGGCGGCACCCTCCCCCGCCCACCGCAACCGGCATGGGGAGATCTCCCCCGATGCTGGTGTCCCTCAGCGGCCCAGCTGGGGATCGCTGGTGAGCGGGCCGCCGTTTTCGATGCGGCCGGCCAGGACGCGGACGAGCTTGGGGTCGCCGGCGGATGTGACGGTGAGGTCGTACCAGCCGCCCTGGGTGGGGATGACCACGGTCTTGCCCTGTCCCGGGTTGAGCGTCAGGGTCTGTGAACCGGCCCCGTAGGCGTCCGTAAGGGTCAGGGTGACGGCCGCGGTGCCAGGGTTGTCGATCCGGAACTGCGCGTGCTGGGACTTGCCGTCTCCGGTGACGCCCACGCGGATGTCCGCGGCCGTCGTCGTACCTGCCAGGCGCCGGTACCAGCCGGCCGGGCCGTGCATCTGCACGTCGTACTCTGCCCCGAGTGCCCACGAGGCATCCAGCGACGCTCCTGCCCCAATGGTGTAGGAGTACGGTCCGGCCGGGAGCAGGTTGGAGCGGACCTGGACGTGCGCGCCCAGGGTTCCTCGGTTGGCCCACCGGGCCGCGAGCTTTCCGCCTTGGACGGTCGTCTCGACGTCCAGGGCGTAGCCAAGGGGGCGGGACGGGCGGGTGCCTTTTTCCTGGCTGGGCATCGAGTTCGACGCCGGAGGCACCGGCACGTAGCTCGGGTGCCGTTTGTGGTCGGCCGGCTTGTAGGCGGACGTGTCCGGCAGCGCCGGCGCGGCTCCACCCGTCTTGGAGAAGTCGAACGCACTGGTGAGGTCCCCGCTGACGGCGCGGCGCCACGGCGTGATATTCGGTGAGGCCACGCCGAAACGGGCTTCAAGGAACCGGACGATCGAGGTGTGGTCGAACGTCTCGGAACAGGCCCAGCCGCCCATGCTCCACGGGGAGGCCACAATCATGGGCACGCGCACGCCCAGGCCGAAGTGGCCGGGGACGTCCTTGTCGCCGTAGTACGTAGGGGAGCCGTCGTACCATTCACCGGCCGTGGAGACCGTGGAGGCGCCGGGAATCTGCGGGGTGTTCGGGTGCGGCGGGACAATGTGGTCGAAGAAGCCGTCGTTCTCGTCGTACATGAACAGGACAGCCGTCTTGCTCCACACATCGGGGCTGGAGGTGAGGATGTCCAGGATGTTGGCGGCGTACCAGGCGCCGAAGTTCGGCGGCCAGTTCGAGTGCTCGGAGTACGCTTCGGGCGCCACGATGTAGGAGACCTGCGGCAGCGTGCCCGACGCTACGTCCTTGCGGAGGATGCTGAAAAGGTCATCGCCGGCTTTGGCATTGGTGCCGGTCCGGGCTTTGTCGTACAGCGGGCTTCCGGGCTTCGCGTCCTGGTACTGCTTGAAGTACAGGAGCGAGTTGTCGCCGTAGTTGCCGATGTAGGCGTCGTCAGTCCAGCCCTCATAGTGCGCCGGATCAAGGCCTTCACCGATGTCCTGGTAAACCTTCCAGCTCACCCCGGCCTTCTCCAGTTCCTCCGGGTAGGTGCTCCACCAGTAGCCCTTCTCACCGTTCCAGAGGTCCGGGCCGCCGCCCTTCCGGTCGGGGTCGTCTCCGCCGGCGAACATGAAGTAGCGGTTCGGGTCGGTGGGGCCGAGGACCGAGCAGTGGTACTGGTCGCAGACCGTGAACGCGTCGGCGAGCGAGAAGTGGAACGGAATATCCTGGCGGCCGTAGAACGCCATGGTCGCATCCGTCTTCTGTGGCAACCATTTGTCGTACTTACCGTTGTTGAAGGCCTCGTGCGTGAGTTTCCAGGAGTGGTCCAGGTCCTCCATGAACTGCATGCCAAGGTTCGGCGCGTCCGGGTGGAACGGCGTCACCTCCCGGGTGGCATTCGCCTGGTGGAAGCTGTCCTTTCCTGAAGGCAGGAGCGCCGGGTGCGGGTCCGCGAACCCGCGCACGCCCTTCAGGGTGCCGAAGTAGTGGTCGAATGCCCGGTTCTCCTGCATGAAGATCACCACGTGCTCCACGTCCTTGATGGAACCGGTGGCCCTGTTGGCGGGGATCTCCGCCGCCCGGGCGATGCTTTGCCCCATCATTTGGGACAAGGCTGTTGTGGCCGCGCCGGCGGCCGAGAGTTGAAGAAAACGACGACGGTCCATGCCTGCCATGAGGACGCTCCTAAATGCGTAGGCCTTTGATGTCCCCCGCCGGAACACTGTCAGGGCACGGTGACGTCCCCGTGTACACGGGCTGAACATCACGCGGCCTGGACGCGTACCGCCGGCCACACTTCGGCCGGCTCCGGGACCGCCGTCCGGACGGCAACTCCCCTGGGCAGTGGCGGTGACCGCAGACAACAAGGGGTCGGGGCGCATGGTCTGCGCCCCGACCCCTGCACGTCGGCACCCGGGCTCGGTGCCGTCGTCGTACGTCCTTCCGGGACGCTACTTAAGTTTTGGCACCAGCACAGGGGTGTTCTTCTTGTACGCCTCGTAGTCCGGCTGGCCGCCCCACTTTTTGTCCGCTTTCTTCTCCAGCGGCGGGACGCCACTGCCCTTGATGAGCAGCAGGGCCACGAACACCGGGGAGATCAGTGCCGCCCACTGCCAGCCCTGCAGCACCGGCAGCGCAATGATGGCCACACCCACCCACAAGGTGATCTCGCCGAAGTAGTTAGGGTGGCGGGACTTGGACCACAAGCCGGTGTTGATGAAGCGGCCCTTGTTGGCGGGATCTGCCTTGAACCGGTTCTTCTCGATATCCGCCAGGGTCTCCACGGTGATGCCGGCGGCCCACACCAGCAGGCCCACCCAGAAGAACCCATCCAAGCCCACCTTCTTGTCCGAGGTGATGGCCACCCATGCCAGCGCCGCGGTGAGGACCACCCACAGGCCCTGGATGGTCCAGGTGTTCAGGAAGCGGAAAAAGTCCGGCTTGAGCTCGTCGAACCGGTCATCCTTTCCGTGCTTGCTGATGCGGAGGAACAGGAAGCTGCCCAGCCGTGCGGCCCACAGCACCACCATGGCCGCGAGCACCATGCCGCGGGCATCGATGCCCGGGGACGCCAGCACCAGGAACACGGTGATGGAGATGTAGGTCAGGGCGCCGGTGAGGTCGTAGAACTTCTCGGTCTGGGCCTTGAAGCTGGGGATGAACACCAGCCACTGGATCACGAACGCGGCCGCGACCCCCAGCGCAAACACGGGCAGGCCGCCCACCCGGGAGCCGCCCTGGCTGCCGGCGAGGGCAATGAGCACGGCCACCACCACGGCGATCACTGTACTGATGAGCGCCTTACGGCTGTCTTTATTCATGCAACCCGGTCCTTTCGCGGCCTGCCGGTCCAGCGGCAGGCTCCCCCATGTGCACTTTTGGGCACACCTACATCTAACAACGCCGTGGCGCCGTCCACTTAGTCTTCGGAGCAGGACCTGCGGTGTATGGGCCCGGCCCCCTGAAATCCGAGGCGGGACCCGTCCGCGCAGGCCACCGGAAACGAACCACTGATGCAGCCGTCCCCGATCCCAGGAGCCCAGCATGAGCCCCCGCACCAAGAACTGGCTGACCGCCTACGTTGTCAGCGCCGTGATCTTCGCCGTTCTGGACGTGGCGTGGATCCTGCTGGTGGCCAATCCGCAGTATCAAAGCCAGATCGGCCACCTGCTGGCCCCCAAGGCCAACCTGGCTGCCGCGGTCCTGTTCTACGTCATCTTCGTGGCCGGGATGGTGCATTACGGCGTGCGCCCCAACAGCCCCGACGCCACGGTGCGCCAGCGCGTCTCGGGAGCAGCCTTGTTCGGGTTCTTCACCTACGCCACGTGGGCGCTGACCGGGTGGTCCGTGCTGAAGGATTTCCCCGCCCTGGTGGCCGTCACGGACATTCTGTGGGGAGCCGCGGCCTGCAGCCTCGTCACGTTGGCCACCGCAACCTTGCTGCGCCGCCGGCTCAGGAAGCCCGTCGTGGCCTGAATCCGCGCGGCGCCCCCGCGTCACGCACGGCACGCTTTACGGCCGGGAACGGCGACGGAACCCCGGAAAGCCGGGACCCGCCGTCGTCCGTTGCTGCTAACGCCTGCCCTGCGTGACGCGTGACCGGGCCCGGGGCTAGCCGAAGAGCGCCGCCACCTGGGTCAGCGTCTGGAACACCCCGTACGCCAGCGGGATGCCCACCAGGATCCAGCCCAGGACCAGCCTGCCGGTGGACCTCCGTACCGGTTCCTGCACGTTGTGGGTGTGTGCTGTAGTCATCTCAGGCCTCCATGGCTGGTTCGTGCCGCGCGGAGCGGGGTTCGTGGAATCGGGCGTTGACGGGGGTGACCAGCAGGTTGGCCACGAAGCCCACCACCAGCAGGGCCACCATGGTCAGCAGCGCCGGCTGGTAGGACGCGCCGGTCAGCTGGCCCGGTTTCCCCTGCGCGTCCAGGATGCCGTTGACGATCAGCGGACCGGCCACACCGGCCGCTGACCAGGCCGTCAGCAGCCGGCCGTGGATGGCGCCCACCTGGAACGTCCCGAACAGGTCCCGCAGGTACGCCGGGGCGGTGGCAAAACCGCCGCCGTAGAACGAAATGATCAGGAACGCCAGCACCACATAGAGGAACGTGGCCGTGGCACCGGCCAGCGCCAGCACGGTGTATAGGACCGCACCGACGCCCAGGTACACCATGTAGATCCGCTTGCGGCCCGTGATATCCGAGGTGGCAGACCAGGCGAACCGGCCCGCCATGTTGCCGATGGACAGCAGCCCCACGAAGCCGGCCGCGACGCCGGCGCTCACCAGGGACTTGCCGTCGGACTGCCGGAAGAAGTCCTGGATCATGGGGGCCGCCTGCTCCAGGATGCCGATGCCGGCGGTGACGTTGCAGAACAATGCCACCCATACCAGCCAGAACTGCCGGGTCTTGATGGCGTTCTTCGCGGAGACGTTCTCCGTGGTGACCAGCTTGGCGGCCTTGACGTTGGCGGGGTCGAACCCGGCCGGCCGCCAGCCGTCAGCGGGAACCTTGATGGTAAAGGCGCCGAACAGCATGTAGGCGAGATAGACGACGGCGAGCGTCAGGAAGAGCTTCCCCACGGCATCGCCGCTGGCCACCCAGCCCTGCGCGCCGGAGTTGGGATCGTAGGCCTTGAGCAGGGCCTGGGACACGGGGCTCGCGATCAGCGCGCCGCCGCCGAAGCCCATGATCGCCATGCCGGTGGCCAGGCCGGGGCGGTCCGGGAACCACTTGATGAGCGTGGACACCGGCGAAATGTAGCCAATGCCAAGCCCGATGCCGCCCACCACCCCGTAGCCCAGGTAGACCAGCCACAGCTGGTGCGTGAAGATGCCCACGGAGCCCACCAGGAAGCCGCCCACCCAGAACATGGCCGAGGTGAACATCGCCTTCCGCGGACCGTTCCGGTCCACCCACGTACCCATGACCGCGGCGGAGAGGCCCAGCATCACGATGGCGATGGAGAAGATCACCCCGATCTCGGTCAAGCTGGCGCCGAAATGCTTGACCAGCGCCGTCTTGTACACGCTGGTGGCATAAGCCTGGCCAATACAGAGATGGACGGCGAGCGCAGCCGGCGGAACAAGCCAGCGGTTGAAGCCCGGCGGGGCGATGGTTCGGTCACGGTCCAGGAAGCCCATGATGATTCCCTTGCTCGGTGGAAGACGTCGGTGTCCAGAGGCGAAGGGCCCGGCCCGTTGCCTCCGGCAATCATCATCCAGATCATCAGCAAACGTACTGTTGGCGCGCCGACCGGTAGTGAATTTACGCCGAGCGGCGCTACGGGACGCGCCACAAGCCGCCGAACGTCCGGTGAACTCTGCATGAACGGACCCCGTTTTGGGCCCGGGCCGTAACGTCGCCGTGATCTACTGGTGAACGCGAAATATACCGACCAGTAACTTACGGTCCGGCGATCGGCCCATCGTGGGGGGCGTGCCCGCTTCGCCGTCCTCCATGACGGACAAGGAATCTGACGTGAATCTTTCCAGACGCCGCTTCTTCGCTGCGGGCACCGCGGCTGCCACCACCCTGGCCGCCGGCAGCACGCTGCGGGCAGCCGCCGCGGCCCCGCCGGCCCTCCCGGCTCCCGGTGACTCCGGCATCGAGCACATCGTCGTGGTGATGATGGAAAACCGCTCCTTCGATCACTTCCTCGGTTGGCTGCCCGGGTCCGACGGCACACAGTCCGGACTGACCTTCCGGGACCGCTACGGCATCCCGCACTCCACCTACCACCTGACCGACTTCCAGGGCTGCGGCCACCCGGATCCTGACCACTCCTACGAGGGCGGCCGGATCCAGTACAACAACGGCAAGAACGACGGTTGGCTCCGGGCCGGCGAAAACGACGAGTTCGCCGTGGGCTACTACGGTGCCGAAGACCTGGACTTCTGGCGCCAGGCCGGCCCCGACTGGACTGTCTGCGACCGCTACTTCGCCGCGACGATGGCCGAGACCTACCCCAACCGGTTCTACCAGCACGCCGCCGCCACCGACCGGATCCACAACTCCACCGCCACCAGTACCCTTCCCACGATTTGGGACCGGCTGGCCAGCGCAGGCGTGTCCGGTAAGTACTACTACGGCGACATCCCGTTCACCGCACTCTGGGGAGCCAAGCACCAGGGCATTTCCCACCCCTATGCGGAGTTCCTCGCCGACTGCTCCGCCGGGGCCCTGCCGGCGGTGTCCTTCGTGGATCCGCGGTTCACCGACGAAGGCTCCGGGACCTCCGGGGATGACCACCCGCACGCCGATATCCGCTCCGGAGAAACGTTCCTGGCCGAGGTCTACAACGCCGTGACGTCAGGGCCGGGCTGGGCCAACACCCTGCTGGTGGTCAACTACGACGAATGGGGCGGCTTCTACGACCATGTGCCCCCGGCCACCGCCCCGGATACCAGCCCGGACACCGCCCTGCGGGGCTTCCGGGTGCCGTCCCTGGTGGTCTCGCCAAGGGCACGGCGCCGGTACGTCGCCCACGATGTCTACGACCACACCTCGGTCCTGAAAGCGATCGAATGGCGTTGGAACCTGGCGCCCCTCACACAGCGTGACCAGGCCGCCCGCAATATTGCAGAGGTCCTGGACTTCGGCACCCCGGCCAACCTGGCCGCCCCGAAATACCTCGTTCCGCCATTCGTGGCCGGCCCCGCCTGCTCCCCGGTGGGTCCGCCGCCGGAAGAGGAATGGTCAGGACTCAAACAGAAAGCACTCGCCGACGGATGGAAACTCCCGTGACAATGAAACTCCGTGCCGCCGCAGCGGCCATCGCCGTGTTCGCCGCCGCCATAATCGGCGGGGCGGCAACGCCGTCCCAGCCGGCCGCCGCCGCCCCCGCTCCCGCCACCGCGCCGGCCTCCGGCTACCTGCCCGGCGCCAACCACGTCTTTGTCATCAACCTCGAAAACAAGGGCTACGACGAAACCTGGGGCCCGGCGTCGGCCGCTCCTTATCTTTCCCAGACCCTGCGCAGCCAAGGCGTCCTGCTGAACCAGTACTTCGGCACGGCGCACAACTCCCAGCCTAACTATGTGGCGCAGATTTCCGGCCAGGGACCCAACCCGCAGATGCAGGCCGACTGCCAGACCTACACCCCGTTCTTCGGCAGCGGCACCGCCAGCCCCGGCCAGGCAGTCGGCGACGGCTGCGTGTTCCCGGCCAGCGTTCCCACGGTGGCCGGGCAGCTCAAAGACGCCGGGAAATCCTGGAAGGGGTACATGGAGGACATGGGCACCCCCTGCCGGCACCCGGCCCTGGGTGCCGTCGATGACACCCAGAAAGCCAAGGTGGGCGACCAGTACGCTGCCCGCCACAACCCGTTCGTCTACTTCGCCGGGATCACCGGCTCACCGGACTGCGCCACGAACGACGTCGACCTCTCCGCCTTGCAGACGGACCTCGCCTCGGCTGCCACCACGCCCAACCTGTCCATGATCACGCCCAACCTTTGCCACGACGGACACGATTCCCCCTGCGTGGACGGGCAGCCCGGCGGCCTGGCCAGCGCTGACGCCTGGCTCAAGCAATGGGTTCCGGTCATCACCAACTCTCCGGCGTTCAAGCAAGACGGCGTCCTGGTGATTACCTTCGACGAATCCGACGGGCCCCAGTCGGACGCCAGTGCCTGCTGCGGCGAAGGCCCGGGCCCGAATGCGGCCCTGCCAGGCATCACGGGCATGGGCGGCGGACGCGTCGGCGCGCTGGTCCTCTCCCCCTTCACCAAGGGCGGAACCTGGTCCACCACGCCGTACAACCACTACAGCCTGCTCGCCAGCATCGAGGACACCTTCGCGCTGCCGTACCTGGGGTACGCCGGGACGCCCGGGCTCAACCGGTTCGGCCTGGACGTGTACAACGCGGGGGTCTGAGCCTGACCGGGGCTGCATGCCTCCCTTCGAATGGACCCGGCAAACGGACTGCAGTGCAGGGTTTGCCGGGTCCATTGCTGTTCCGCGGCCGATGCGTTATGGCGACGTTAGGAAAGGGTGGCGGCGAGGCGCATAGTTAGGAGATGACAAGCCCTTACACCCGCGGCGACTCCTTCAGCAGCGAGGCTTCCCGGAAGCACATCAGGCAGGCGCTCACGGACTACGGGGCAACGGACATCCTGTTCACCCAGCGAGGAGACCGGAGCGCAGTGGCGTTCCGGGGCACCGGACGGCAATTCCGGATTGTCATGCCATTGCTGCAGTCCGATGGCGCCCTGGCCATTCGCGGGGACATCGCTGACAGCAGGGTCCACGAGGCCAACGCGAAAATCCTCGAACGCGCCAACCGTAAATCATGGCACGCCCTGGCCTTGGCCATCGACGCCAAACTCGGAGCCGTAACTGCGGGAATCGCCAGCCTTGAATCGGAATTCCTGGCCCACGTGGTGCTCCCCGGAAACCACACCGTGCTGGATGAACTCGCGTCCGTGATCGATTCCGCCTACCGTTCCGGCAGGCGCCCGACCTTCGGCGGGCCGGTTCCGCATCCCGGCCCGGAAGAGGCGCTGATGAGCGTAGACTCAAAGTATCTCGGGACATCGTGGCAGGACATCCGTTGCCCCGAAAATGAGCCCGATTCCCGGTTGCCTTCCAAGGCCGCCGGCGTGCGCCGTACCGAGTAACCTCGACCCCGGCGCAGCAGGGAATCGGTACGACGAGGGGCCACACCACAACACCGGCCGGAACGGCATCCGTTCACCTCCACCGCAGCCGATCCGGACCCGGATCCCCTGCCCCAGCCACTCCGTCCCGCGTCCCGGGCTCCGGCAGTGCACCCTTCAGAACGCTGGTAGACACCATGACCACCATCCAAGACTCTGTTGTACGCGCCGACTCGGCGTTATCGCTCGGCGGAATCCTCGCATCCGCGTTGCCGCATGACCTGGGCACGGCCCAGGGCCCCACGCGGTACACCGTGCCGGCTGTCTTTTCGCGCCGGCCCGAGCCCCGGGAAGTCGAGCTGCTGCACGGGGAAGCTACGAAACAGCGCCTGGCCGACGCCGGGTACAGCGATGTGGAACTCCAGGTCTCAGACCGCCGCCTCCTGATCACCAACACCAACCTGGTGGACCTCAAAGCGGGCCTGGCCCATCTTGTAGGCGTGATCCTGCGCGACATTTCAGCCCAGGCTGCCCAGGAACGGACCCACCGGAACGACGAGCTCGAAGCGCTGGGCCTGGCGGAGGAAGAGCGCCTTGAGTCGCTGCGCAAGGCGGCCGCAGACATCCACTTCGATTAAGCCTTTCCTCCTCGTGTGCCGGCTGCGAAAACCGCGGCCGGCACCGGCGCATCCCGGGCCTGGGGGCGTCCTTGACACTTTTACGAAAGGCAAACCCCATGACTGACATCAGTATTCGCGACCAGTGGAACCTGCTTCCCGCTGCGGTCACCCAATGGCTGCTGGCGAACCCCGGCTGCATGATTTTGCCGCGGACAATTTCCGCCCACATCAGTGCAGCCGCAGGCGAGGGCGCCAACGGAGATCCCCACGGTGAGACCACGCTGTCCGAGGAGGACGTGGACTTCATCCGGATGAAATCCCATGAGGCCGGGTCAAATCCTGATCACACGTTCTTCGACTCCGTGCAGCCGTAGGCCGTTCCGGGGGTACTGCCGCTCCGCGGCGGTACCCCGGCCGGCGCGCCACTCCGGCTTGGGATTTCAGAGGGTGGCCAGGGCTCCCTTGGCGCTTTCCACCAGGACCTGGGTTCCGGCCTCGACGTAGACCACTTCACCGTCGATCTGGCAGGGAACGGTATCGCGGGTGGAGAAGGCATAGCGGCTGACGCTCGGTTGATGCCCCAGCCCCAGGGTGACTGCGCGGAGCGTCATCAGGGCCATCTTCGTCAGGCCGGCGTGGGGCAGCGTCACCACCTCGAACCGCCCATCGTCCGGGTAGTGCGACTCGCTGACGGTACCGTACTTGGCCATGCGCGAAACGTTGGCCAGGATCAGGCTGTCGAACCGGGCGGTGGCCCCGTCATCCCGGACAAGCTCGAAGGGCTTCAACCTCGAGAGCGTGCGGGCCACGGAGACGAGCTCCAGGACCTTACCCTTCCCGCCCTGTTCAATGCCTATGGCCATCAACGAGGTCAGCCCGAACCCCACGTAGGAATGCGCGTACAGGACCCGTTCTCCCATTGCGGTCCGGAGCGTGATCCGCAGCAGGTCGACGCGCCGGCCCACACCGGCCGACGCCGCTTCCGCGAAGGTTCGCACCGGCAGGCTTCGGTAGTGGTCGTTGGCATTTCCGGCGGGAATGACGGCGCAGACGGCCTTGCTGCCGGGCACGTCCATCACGCCGTTGACCACCTCGTTGTACCCGCCGTCCCCGCTGACGGAAAGGATGAGCGGCACACCCCGGCGCGCCTCGCCCCGGGCAAGTTCACGGGCGTGGCCGGCAAATTCCGTTGGCAACAGGTAAACGGGCAGCCCCGGCAGGTCGGTGGCCAGGTCCCGCTGCAACGCCTCGATCCGCTGGCCCATTCCAGGCCGGCCGGGATTGAAGATCAGGACGGCACGGTCGAAAGGTGCGGCAGGTGCTCCGTCATCAGCCATGGCGTACGTGTTCTCCGGGTTCCTGGTGCGGGTGGCTCCAGCCTAACCCGCGGCGACCGCCCGCCCCTCACCCCTGCAGGCGCTGCCGGTAGTTCCGCGGCGTCTCACCCGCGTCGTTGAGGAAGTGCCGGTTGAAGTTCGACAGGTTGGAGAAGCCCACCTCGTAGCAGATCTCAGACACAGGCTTGTCGCTGCGCTCCAGCAGGCGCCGGGCGTGCGCCAGGCGCAACTTGCGGACCAGGTCGCTGAAGTTCTGCCCCGTGGCCCGCTTGAAGTACTTCGAAAAGGTGGGCTCCGGCATGCCCACCAGCGCGGCGGCCTCGGACATCCGCACGCTGCCGGCATGGTTGCTGAACACGTACTCCAGGACCAGATCGACGACGGCGGCAGCCTGGCCGTCCAACTGCGGCCTGAACCAGGCTTCGGCCAGATAGCGGCGGTCGCCTTCCGGCGCGCCGGCAAGGACAGCGAAAAGTTCAAACAGGTGTTGCAGCCGCTCCAGGCCGGTGGTTTGGCCCATGGTTTCGATGGCCGCCGCTGCTGACACTGCGGTGTGGCCCAGGAATTCGATACCCCGCGCCGACTGTTCCAGGAGCGGACGGACCTCCGCGAGTTCGGGGACGAGGTTGGATGCCTGCTCCACCCACTTTCCGTCGAACTGGATGACGGCGTCCCGGTTCTCCAGTACCTCGCCAGGTTCCAGGTCGCTGACCCAGTCGTGCGGCAGGCCCGAACCCACGATCGACACATGGCCGGCCTCGAAGGTGCCGATGTGGTCCCCGACGATGAACTTTCCGGTGCCTTTCCGAATGAGGTGGATCTCGTATTCCGGATGGTAGTTCCACCGTGCCACCGGGCTGGGGTAGCTGTGCTGGTGCCAGCGGACCGAATGGTTGGGATCCGGCGGGATCACCTCCCGGTTGGCCCGCATGCCCAGCAGCCGCTCGGCCAGCCGGGCTGTGGCTTCCTCGGCATTGTCCACTGTGGCCATGGTGGTCTCCGTGCATCGGGTGGTTATGAATTCTGGACAGCCCCCTGGCTGCCTTGTCCCAGAGTAGCGGGCGAAGGGCCCTTGCGGTTCGGAAAATAAGTATCAGAAATGCGCAACCAGGGCGCTAGTTGTGACCTGTGCCGCACCCCTAACCTTGAGGAACACCAGCACGGCGCACCGGGATTCCGGTGGCTGGCCGCGCTCCAACCGGGCACCCCGACGCAGCAGTCGGCGGGCACCGGGCCTGCATCTTCCTGAAGAACAAAGGAGTCCTTAATGCGCCCGAAAACGCGCGCTGCCGTCCTCTCCGCCGGGGCACTCTGCATCGCTTTGAGCGCCACGGCATGTGCGGGTGCCGGCGGAGGCAATTCCGCCGGCAACCCGAACAGCATCAACGTACTGATGGTGAACAACCCCCAGATGGAGGACCTGCAGAAGCTCACCGCAGACAACTTCACCAAGGAAACCGGCATCAACGTGAACTTTACGATCCTGCCGGAAAATGATGTCCGGGCGAAGATCAGCCAGGAGTTCTCCAGCCAGGCCGGCCAGTACGACGTCGCCTCGCTGTCCAACTACGAGATCCCGTTCTATTCCGCCAACGGCTGGCTGGCACCCCTGGACAGCGTGGCCAAGGACCCGGGTTTCGACCAGGCCGACATCCTGCCCGCGTACACGGCATCCTTGACCGGTACCGACGGCAAGCTCTACGGCGAACCGTTCTACGGCGAGTCCTCTTTCCTGATGTACCGCAAGGACATCCTGGCGGCCAAGGGCCTTACCATGCCGGACAAACCCACCTGGGACCAGGTGGCGGACATCGCGGCGAAGGTGGACGGCGCCAGCCCCGGCATGAAGGGCATCTGCCTGCGCGGCCAGCCCGGCTGGGGCCAGGTTTTCGCGCCGTTGACCACCGTGGTGAACACATTCGGCGGCACCTGGTTCGACAAGGACTGGAACGCCCAGGTCAACAGCCCCGAATTTACGGCCGCAACCGAATTCTACACCAACCTGGTCCGCCAGCACGGTGAAGCAGGTGCCGCGCAGGCCGGCTTCACCGAGTGCCTGAACAACATGAGCCAAAGCAAGGTGGCCATGTGGTACGACGCAACCTCCGCCGCCGGCGCCCTCGAAGCCGATTCTTCCCCTGTCAAGGGCAAGATCGGCTACGCCCAGGCCCCGGTGAAGGAGACCAAGTCCTCCGGCTGGCTTTGGACGTGGTCCTGGGCCATGCAGGCGGCATCCAAGAAGCAGGATGCGGCCGGGAAGTTCATTGCCTGGGCCAGCTCCAAGGAGTACGAGCAGCTGGTGGCATCCAAGCTCGGCTGGGCCAAGGTCCCCTCCGGCAAACGCGTCTCCACATACGAAAATGCCGAGTTCCAGAAGGCTGCCCCGTTCTTCACCGCGGAACGGTTCGCCATCGAGAACGCCGACCCGAAGAACCCCGGCACCCAGCCGCGTCCCGCCGTCGGCATCCAATTCGTGGGCATACCCGAGTTTGCTGCGCTGGGCACCAACGTCTCGCAAGGCGTCAGCTCGGCCATCGCCGGCCAAGGCACCGTGGCCGATGCCCTGGCGAAGGGCCAGGAAGCCGCCCGGAAAATCGGCAACAAGTACAAGCAGCCCTAACCGAACCGCAGGAGAATCCCATGACTACCGCAACGGCGCGTATCTCCCGACCGGGACACACCGCAGCCAAACCCGCACGCAGCGCCTCGTCTCGTGAACGTGCCCTGGCCTGGGCACGCCGCGCACCGCTGCTGCCCGCCTTGGTCTTCCTTATCGTCGTCACCCAGCTCCCGTTCGTGGTGACCCTGTTCATCTCGTTCCTGAACTGGAACAGCCTGAGCCCCACCAAGACAGCCTTCGCCGGCCTGGAAAACTACGTCACGGTACTCACCGACCCCGACCTCCGCCAAGCCATCGTCACCACCATCGTCCTCACCGTCTCCGTGGTCCTGGCCAGCCTGCTCATCGGACTGGGCCTGGCGCTGCTGCTGGACAAGAAGTTCCTCGGCCGCGGACTGGCCCGCACCTTGCTGATCGCGCCGTTCCTGGTGGTCCCCGTGGCCGCGGCCCTGATCTGGAAGCATGCCCTCCTGAACCCCGCCTACGGGCTGGTCAACGGGATCCTCACCTGGATCTGGTCCCTCTTCGGCAGCAGCACCCCGCCCCAACTGGACCTGTTGTCGCAGGCGCCCTTGGCCGCCGTCGTCGTCTCATTGGTGTGGCAGTGGACGCCGTTCATGATGCTCATCCTGCTCGCCGGCCTGCAGTCCCGGCCCATGGACACCGTGGAAGCCGCCCAGATGGACGGCGCCACCCCCTGGGCGATCTTCCGGCACCTGACCCTCCCCCACCTGCGCCAGTACCTGGAACTCGGCGGTCTTTTGGGTGCCATCTACATCGTGCAGAACTTCGACTCCGTCTTCACCCTCACCGCCGGCGGCCTGGGCACCGCCAACCTCCCCTACGCCATTTACCAGACCTTCTATTACGCCAACGAATACGGCTTGGCCTCCGCGGCCGGCGTCGTGGTGGTCATCGGCACCATCATCGTGGCCACGTTCGCACTCCGCACCGTCTTTTCGCTCTTCAAGAAGGAGGCAGCACGATGAGCACCCTCACTCCCGCCGCGCCCCAAAGCACCACCCACGCCGGCCCGGGCAGCATGAGGGCCCGCCGCGGCAAGTCCCGGATGGACCCCACCCGCAACAACACCGCGGCCGGGCTCGCGGCCTGGCTGCTGGCACTGCTGTTCGCGTCCCCGGTGGTGTGGATGATCCTGACTTCCTTCCACTCGGAGACTGACGCAGCCACCAACCCGCCGTCGGTGGCCGCGAACCTGACCCTGGACGCGTACCGGGAATTCTTCGGCGAAACCTCCGGCGTCAGCCCCTGGCCGTCCCTGATCAACTCCGCCACCGCCTCCATCCTGTCCACGGCCCTGGTACTGGTCCTGGCCATCCCGGCGGCATACGCACTCTCCATCCGGCCCGTGAAGAAGTGGACAGATGTGATGTTCTTCTTCCTGTCCACCAAGATGATGCCCGTGGTGGCGGCGATCCTGCCGCTCTACCTGTTCGCCCGCACCGTTGGTGCCCTGGACAACATCTGGTTCCTGATCCTGATGTACACCTCCATGAACCTGCCCATCGCGGTGTGGATGATGCGGTCCTTCCTCGCCGAAGTTCCGGAGGAGATGCTGGAGGCGGCCCAGATCGACGGCGCCAACCTCCTGCTCATCCTCCGCAAGGTCATCGCCCCGGTGGCCATGCCCGGGATCGCCGCCACCGCGCTGATCTGCTTCATCTTCAGCTGGAACGAACTGCTCCTGGCACGCGTCCTCACCGGCGTGGTGGCAGGCACGGCGCCCGTCTTCCTCACCGGCTTCGTCTCCGGCCAGGGCCTCTTCCTCGCCAAAGTCTGCGCGGCCGCCGTCGTCATCTCCCTGCCGGTGCTGTTCGCCGGCTTCGCAGCGCAGGACAAACTCGTCCAGGGCCTCTCCCTTGGCGCAGTGAAGTAACCGGCCCACCCGCCAATTACCCTCGATTTCAGCAAAGGACCCCGCTATGACCACCACCGCCCAGTCCCCCGCCCCCGCCGCCGGCCTGCCGGCCACCATGCGCGCCGCCGTCCTGAAGAGCCAGGGCGACATGGCCATGGAATCACTCCCCCTCCCCCAGCTCGACCCGGACCAGGTCCTGGTGCAGGTCGCCGCCGTCGGCGTCTGCGGCAGTGACGTCCACTACTACGAGCACGGCCGGATCGGCCCCTACGTCGTGGACCACCCGCTGATCCTGGGCCACGAGCTCTCCGGCCGGATCACCGCCGTCGGAAGCGCCGTCGATCCGGCCCGCGTTGGCAGCCGCGTCGCCGTCGAACCCCAGCGGCCCTGCCGCACCTGCAAGCAGTGCAAGGCCGGCCGCTACAACCTGTGCCCGGACATCAAGTTCTACGCCACCCCGCCCGTGGACGGCGCGTTCGCCGAACACGTCACCATCCAGTCCGACTTCGCCTACGACATTCCGGACAGCGTCAGCGACGAGGCGGCCGCCTTGATTGAACCGCTGTCCGTGGGCCTGTGGGCCTGCGAGCGCGCGGAAATCCGGCCCGGCAGCCGGGTGCTGATCGCCGGCGCCGGCCCCATCGGCATCATCGCCGCCCAGGCGGCACGGGCGTTCGGCGCCGCCGAGATTTACATCAGCGACATCGCCGAGGACCGGCTCGCCTTTGCCCTGGAACACGGGGCCACCCACGCCGTGTACGCAAAGACGGACAGTGTGGAGGGGCTCGACGTCGACGCCTTCATCGATGCCTCCGGCGCACCGCAGGCGGTCCGTTACGGAATCAAGGCCGTGGCGCCGGCCGGCCGGGTGATCCTGGTGGGGCTCGGCGCAGACGATGTGGAGCTGCCTGTCTCCTACATCCAGAACCGCGAAATCTGGCTCTCCGGGGTCTTCCGCTACACCAACACCTGGCCCCTGGCCATCCAGCTGATCGCCGACGGAAGAGTGGATCTGGACATCCTGGTTACCGGAAAATTCCCCCTCGCCGAATCCGAAGCGGCGCTGAAGGCGGGAAAGCAGCCCGGCCAACTCAAGGCCGTGGTCTATCCGGGCCGCTGAGCACAGCACCACATCCCGCCCCATCACCTGCAAGGAAGCAGCCATGCCAACAGCCCACAACATGCCGGATGCCGGGAACGGCGGTCCCGTGGTCACCGTGATCGGCGAGTCCCTCGTGGACATCATCACTGACCCGCGCCGGGGAACCGGCGGCTGGAAAGCCCACCCCGGAGGCAGCCCGCTGAACGTCTCGGTGGGAACTGCGCGGCTGGGCCTTTCCACAAGCCTGGTGACCCATTACGGCGACGACGCGTACGGGCGGATCATCGATCAGCACCTGCAGTCCAACGGCGTCAGGCCGGTGCTGGGCGGCGCTGCGCCCACCTCCACGGCAACGGCAACGCTGGGGCCGGACGGTGCAGCAACCTACGCCTTCGACATCACCTGGGACATCAATGGCGCATCGCTTCCCGCCCTGGCCGCCGTGGAAACCTCCGCGCACGTCCACACCGGTTCCATTGCCACCACGCTTTCACCGGGCAACCACGCCACGTATGCGCTGGTGGGGGCGGCCCGGCACGGTGCCACCGTCAGTTACGACCCCAACTGCAGGCCCGGCATCAGTCCCGATGTTGCCGCGGCTCGCAGGCAGGCTGAGGAATTCGTCGCCGCGAGCGACGTCGTCAAGGCAAGCGACGAGGACCTGCGTTGGCTTTATCCGGGCCGGACGCCGGACGAGTCGCTGGCCGCCTGGCTGGAGCTCGGCCCGGCGATGGTGGCCCTGACCCGCGGTGTTGAGGGACCGGTGCTCCTGAATAGGCAGGGCCGCGTGGAGTTGCCGGGTGAAAGAATCGAGGTGGCGGACACCGTCGGGGCGGGTGACTCCTTCATGGCCGCCCTGATCGCCGGCCTGTCGCAGATGGACCTTCTGGGCGCCGCGGCCCGGCCGCGGCTGGCCGCCCTCAATGCTGCTGACCTGCGCCTCCTGGCCGGCTACGCGAACAGGGCCGCGGCCATCACCTGTTCCCGCCCCGGCGCCAACCCGCCCGGGCTGGCAGAACTGGGGACGGCATCGCCTGACGCGGACGCCTGCTTCCGGACGCCCCCGCCTCGCATCAGGCACGCAGACTAGCCCGGTTTTCGCCGCGAAACGCCGGGAATCCGCGCTCCCGCGGCCGTTTCCCCTTGAAAACCGGGCCAGTGTGACACGAAGGCGGCAGGCGGCTGCTGCGCGCCGGGCACGAAAGACCCGGGCATGGGCCGCTTCGTGCGATAGCTTGGCAAGCAGTCACAACAACTTTCGAAACCAGGCAGGCACGCATGGATGCGGACGTCATCATCATCGGCGGCGGGTTGGCCGGGCTGGTGGCCTGCAACGAGCTGGTCCGTGCGGGGAAGCGCGTGGCCATCCTGGACCAGGAGAACCAGGCCAACCTGGGCGGCCAGGCGTTCTGGTCGCTGGGCGGTCTTTTTCTGGTGGACACCCCCATGCAGCGCCGGCTGGGCGTGAAGGATTCCTTCGAGCTGGCGTGGCAGGACTGGCAGGGCTCGGCGCAATGGGACAGGCTTTCCGGACCGCACCCGGAGGACGAATGGGCCGCGCAGTGGGGCCGCGCCTACGTGGAGTTCGCCGCCGGCGACAAGCGCACCTGGCTCCAGGAGCAGGGAGTCCGGTTCACGCCACTGGTGGGCTGGGCCGAGCGCGGCGACGGCAGGGCCGGCGGCCACGGCAACTCGGTCCCCCGCTTCCACGTCCCGTGGGGCACCGGCACCGGGGTGTCCGAACCATTCGCGGACAAGGCGCGGGATGCGGCCGCGGCAGGCAGCGTCACGTTCTTCTTCCGGCACCGGGTGGACGGTTTAACGTACGACGACGGTGCGGTCACCGGGGTGCGCGGCGCCGTGCTGGCACCTGATGCGTCGCCGCGTGGGGCGCCCTCCAACCGTTACGTCGTAGGGGACTTTGAGTTGCGGGCGCAGGCTGTGGTGATAGCCTCCGGCGGGATCGGCGGCAACCATGAGCAGGTGCGGCGCTGGTGGCCGGACCGGCTGGGGACACCGCCGCGCAGGATGGTCACCGGGGTGCCGCAGCACGTGGACGGGCGGATGCTGGACATTGCCGACGCGTCCGGGGTTCGGCTGGTGAACCGGGACCGGATGTGGCATTACACCGAGGGGATCCAGAACTGGAATCCCATCTGGCCGGACCACGCCATCCGGATCCTGCCCGGCCCCTCCTCGCTGTGGTTCGATGCGCTGGGCCGGCGGCTGCCCTCCCCCGGCCTGCCCGGTTACGACACGCTGGGTACCCTCCGCCTGCTGCGGACCACCCCGGACATCCAGCAGTACGACCATTCCTGGTTCATCCTCAACCAGCGGATCATCGAAAAGGAGTTCGCCCTTTCCGGCTCCGAACAGAACCCGGACATCACCAACCGGGACCTCAAGCTGCTGCTGAAGACGCGGCTGGGCCGCGGTGCCTCCGGTCCCATCGAGGCGTTCAAGGAGCACGGCGCGGACTTTGTGGTGGCGGACAACCTCCCGGACCTGGTCCACGGCATGAATGGGCTCACCGCTGAGCCGCTGCTCGATGGTGCGCTGCTGCGGCGGCAGATCGGGGAACGCGACGCCGAGATCCGTAATGCCTATACCAAGGACGCCCAGGTGGCGGGCATCCGCAACAGCCGCCGCTACCTGGGTGACCGGCTCTTCCGGACAGTGAAGCCCCACCGGATCCTGGACCCGAAAGCGGGGCCGCTGATCGCGGTGCGGCTCCACGTCGTCACCCGGAAAACGCTCGGCGGCATCCAGACAAATTTGTCCGGACAGGCGCTCGGGCTGGATGGCATCCCCATTCCCGGCCTCTACGCCGCCGGGGAGGCCGCCGGGTTCGGCGGCGGTGGCGCCCACGGCTACAACGCCCTCGAGGGCACCTTCCTGGGTGGCTGCATGTTCACCGGCAGGACGGTGGGGCGTTCCCTGGCCCGGGCGTTGTAGCCGCACCTTCTTGCCGGCTTGCTAGGGTCGGCGTATGGCCATCCTCCCCCGTTCCATGGACGACGTGATTTCCGAGCCGCTGCGTGCCCAGTTCGAATTCTTCCTTGACGAGCACCGGGCTGCGCTCGACGACTGCCTGGACGGCTTGACCGAGGAGCAGGCCCGGCGCCGGCTGGTTCCGTCCCGCACCACGCTGCTGGGCCTGGTGAAGCACGCCACCTTCGTGGAGAAGGTCTGGTTCGACGAAGCCGTCACGGGCCGCCCGCGCAGTGAGATCGGTATCCCGGCCACCCCGGACGAATCGTTCATGCTTGACGACGCCGACACGGTCGCCTCGGTCCGGTCAGCCCACCGGGAGGCGTGCGCCGCCTCCCGGGCGGCCGCGGCCGGGCTGGGACTGGACGACGTGGTCACCGGCAACCGGCGGGGCCCGCTTCCGCTGCGCTGGGTGTACCTGCACATGCTGCGGGAACTGGCCCAGCACTGCGGCCACGCGGACATCCTGCGCGAGCAGGTGCTGGCCGAAGCAGGGGCGGCGTGAAGGGTCAGCGCGCCCTGGCCGAGATCACCTGTTTGGTCATGGCCCCGGCACTGCCCAGGTAGCCGGCGGGGTCGCAGAGCTCGGCAATCCTCTCCGGGCCAAGCTCCTGGACCAGGTCCGGGTGCTTGAGGAGCTCCGATTCCAGGGTGGTCCGGTTTTCGATGGCGGTCTTGCATGCCGCGTAAATGACGTGGTGCGCTTCCTGGCGTCCCAAGACCGGCGCCACGGCCATCATCACGGCTTCGGCCACAATGAGCCCACCGGTGATGGCAGTGTTTTCCCGCATCCTGTCCACGTCCACTTCGAGCCCGGAGAGCATGAATTCGGCTTGTCCGAGGGAGCTGGAGAGTAACAGGAAGGCTTCCGGGATGGTGGCCCATTCCAGGTGCCACGGCCCGGTGGCCCGCTCGAAATCCTGGACCATGGCGTCGAACATGGTGGAGGACTTGTCCCTGAGCATCTTGGCCGCAGCGAGCATCAGTTCGCAGGAGATTGGATTGCGTTTCTGCGGCATGGTGGAACTTGCGCCGCGGCCCATCACGAACGGCTCGGCGGTTTCGCCGTATTCGGATGAGCACATCAGCATGACGTCCAGTGCGATCTTGCCCAGCGAGCCACCGATGTTCGCCAGCAGGCTCACCAGCTCGGCGAGGCCGTCCCGGGCGACGTGCCACGTGATGTCCGGGTCAGTGAGCCCGAGTTCCGCTGCCAGTCCGGCCCGGGTTTCCAGGCCTTCGGGCCCTTCGCCGAGCGAGGCGAGAGTGCCGGCGGCCCCGCCGAACTGGACCATAAGGTCCCGGGCGGCCGCCTGTTCCAGCCGGTCGGCCTGCCGGTCCAGGGAGGAGAGCCAGACGGCGCAGCGGTAGCCAAAGGTCACGGGCAGTGCGTGCTGCAGGTGGGTGCGGCCGGCCGCGAGGGTGTTCACGTGGGTTTCGGCCAGCCGCGCCAGTGCCGCCCGGACGCCGTCGAGCTGCTCGCCGAGGATGGCGAGGCCTTCCTTGCACTGGAGCATGGTGGCAGTGTCCATGATGTCCTGGGTGGTGGCTCCCCAGTGGATGTAGCCGCCGTCGTCCCCGCACTGTTCGGAGAGCTGCTGCACGATGGGCAGGATGGGGTAGCCCACAATTTCGGTCTCCCGCCGCAGCCGTTCTTGGTCCAGGGCTGCGAAGTTCGCCGTTTCAGTGATGCGCATGGCGGCGTCCGCGGGGATCAGTCCGATTTTCGCCTGCGCGCGGGCGAGGGCAGTCTCGGTATCGATAATCCGGCTGACGTAGGCGTCGTCGCTGAAGACCGAGCGCATGCGGGCGGTGCCGAACATGTCGCGGAAGAGCAGGGAGTCGTAAACGGTGGAGCTCATGGGTACCTCTTTACTTCGTGGGGGTGGAAAAAACGGCGCCGTCGTGGGCGGGAGCGGACACTGCGGATGTGCCGGCGCTGGGGTGGGAACCTTCTGAGCCGGAATCCGCAGGGCCGGGATTTGCGGCGGCGGCTTCCTGGGCGTCCTGGCGGTCCAGCTCGGCCAGGAAGCCTGTGGGGTCGGCCAGGGCTCGGCGGACCTTGGGGACATCCATCTCCTTGGTCCATTTCGAGACGACGATGGTGGCCACGACGTTGCCGAAGGTGTTGCAGAAGGCGGTGGCGATGGACATGAAGCGGTAGACGCCGAAGAGGATGGCCACGCCTTCAAGCGGCAGGTAGCCGGTGGCGGCGACAGTGGAGGCGAACACCACGTAGGTTCCGCCGGAAACCGTGGCCGCGCCCTTGGAGGTCAGCAGCATGATGGCCATCAGGCCCAACTGTTCGCCCAGGCCAATGTGCACGCCGAAGGCGTTGGCAAGGAACAGGGTGCAGATGGACATGTAAAGGGACGTGCCGTCCAGGTTGAAGGCATAGCCGGTGGGAACCACCAGTCCCACGCTCTGTTTGGAACATCCCATGGCCGTGAGTTTCTTCAGCAGTCCGGGCAGGGCGGATTCGGAGGAAGCAGTACCGAGCACCAGCGACATCTCGACCTTGACGTAGCGCAGGATCCGGAAGACGTTGAACCCGGCAGCCAGGCAGACCAGGCCCAGCACCACGGTGATGAAGAGGGCGACGACGGCCCAGTACTCGAGCACCAGTTGGGCCAGGGCCAGGAGCATGGCGCTGCCGTTGGTACCCACGGAGTAGGCGATGGCGCCAAAGGCACCAATGGGTGCCAGCTTCATGATCACGTTGATGAAGCCGAAGAAAGCCTCCGAGACAGTGTCCAGGCCGCCTTGGATCCTGCCCAGGACCGCCGGCTTCAGCGTCAGCAGTCCGGCGCCGAAAATGACGGCGAGGATGACTACCTGAAGCAGTTGTCCCGAAGTGAAAGCGCCGAAGAAGTTGTCCGGAAAGATGCTGGTGAGGAAGCCGGCGAAGGTGTGGTCGCCGTTGTTGGCCGGCGGCTTTCCGCCGTTTGCTGCCAAGGAGCCTGCGCCTTCACCGACGTGCAGCAGGTTGGCCGCCAGGAGGCCCAGGCCCAGTGCCACCGTCGAGATGACCTCGAAGTAGATGAGGGCGGAGAACCCGATGCGGCTGGCCTGCTTGAGGTTGCCGGCGGAGAGGATACCCAGCACGACGGTCAGGAAGACCAGCGGCGCAATGCCGGTTTTGATCAGGGCGAGGAAGAGGTCGCCGACGATCTTGAGTTGGGAGGAGAACCCGGGGAAGGCAAAGCCGACGGCGATGCCAAGGACCATCGCGATGATGACCTGCGCGCCCAGTCCCCTGTACCAAGCCTTCCTGGGTCGTGGCCCGGCCGCGGCCAGGAGCTGTTCTTGCGACTTCATTGACGCCTCACTTGTCTAGACACATTATCTGTCTAGACAAATGTGGGGGACGTCATGGGGTTTTGTCAAGGCCTGCCGGTGGGCCGGGCAGCCTGCCCGGCGTGGTCCTGCTGAGCCCTGTCAGCCGCGCTCGAGGACTGATTCGTAGACGAAGCGGGAGCCGGGATGGGTGCTGACCGCGACGGCCAGGACCTGGCCGTCGTCGTCCAGGTAGCGCCGCGTAAGCTGCAGCGCCACTGATCCCGGCAGTTCGCCGAGGACCCCGGCTGCTTCGTCCCCCAGGGCGGTGGCCTTGATGCGCTGCAGGACCCGGTTCACCCGGCGCCCGGTCCGTTCCGCAATGAGGTCGGCCACCAGCCGGTCGCTGGTGCCCAACTCTTCGTTGAGGAGCTTGGCGTGTCGCGGCGAGACATATACTTCCGCCCAGGACATGGGCCGGCCGTCGTCGGCGGGATCCTGCCTGGTGGACGTGATGCGAAGCTGGGACTCTCCCTCCGGGACGCAAAGGTCCTCCGCCAGGCCGTCGCGGACCGGAACGGTTTCCATGCCCAGGATGTGCCGTACCGCGGTCCGGCCATACTGGGCCAGCTCTTCGATGGAGGTCAGTTTGGTGTGGAATTCCTGGACCGGCTGCAGCCTGACCACCCGCGTCCCCTGCCCCCGGCGCCTGGCGATCAGCCCAGCCTCTTCAAGCTGGCGCAACGCGCCGCGCAGGGTTTCCCGGGAGACGCCATACGTCGAGGCCAGCTCGGGTTCGGACGGAAGGAATGCGCCCACTTCCCACTGGCCGGCGGCAATGCGGGCCTGCAAGTCGTCCGCGATCGCAACATAACGGGTGGCCACAGCGGTCCGTCCTTCACTCTTGGGTCAAGCTCCTGAACCCAAGTCTAGACAGGTTGCAGGAAGGGCGGTCCCGTCACGGCGCTGACACCGCGGCGGAACCGCCCTTGGACCTTTCGGCGGTCTGGTCAGGCTGCGCCGGAGGCGGCAGCCACTGCGCCGGCGGACGAGTCTTCTGCCGCGCCCGCGAGCCGCAGCCAGGTGTCCACCACCGTGTCCGGGTTCAGGGAGACGGAATTGACGCCTTCCTTCACCAGCCATTCAGCGAAGTCCGGGTGGTCGCTGGGGCCTTGGCCGCAGATGCCCACATACTTGCCGTGCGCCCGGCAGGCCTTGATGGCCATGCTGAGCAGCTTTTTCACTGCCGCGTCCCGCTCGTCGAAGCTGTTGGCCACGATGGCCGAGTCACGGTCCAGGCCCAGGGTCAGCTGGGTCATGTCGTTCGATCCGATGGAGAAGCCGTCGAAGTACTCCAGGAAGTCGTCGGCGAGCAGCGCGTTGGAGGGCAGTTCGCACATCATGATGACCTCGAGGCCGGTTTCGCCGCGGCGCAGGCCGTTCTCGGCGAGCAGGTCGATGACGCCGCGCGCCTCGTCCAAGGTGCGCACGAACGGGATCATCAGCTTGACGTTGGTCAGGCCCATCTCGTTGCGGACGAAGGACAGGGCCTCGCATTCGAGGTCGAAGCAGTCCCGGAAGGAAGGTTCCAAGTAGCGGGACGCGCCGCGGAACCCGATCATCGGGTTTTCCTCGTGCGGTTCGTACGCCGGGCCGCCAATGAGGTTGGCGTACTCGTTGGACTTGAAGTCGGACATGCGGACGATCACCGGTTCAGGCGCAAAGGCGGCGGCGATGGTGGCCACGCCCTCGGCCAGGCGCTTGATGTAGTAGTCGCGGGGGCTGTCGTATGCGGCAATCCGCCCGCGGATCTCGGCGGCCACTTCCGCCGGCTGGCTGTCCAGGTTCAGGAGAGCCTTGGGGTGGATGCCGATCTGCCGGTTGATGATGAACTCCAGCCGCGCCAGGCCCACGCCGTGGTTGGGCAGCTGCGCAAAAGTGAACGCCTGTTCCGGCGTGCCCACGTTCATCATGACCTTTACCGGCGCCTCGGGCAGCTGGGTGACCCCGGTCTCCTCGACGCTGAAGTCCAGCAGGCCCTGGTAAATGGTGCCGGTCTCGCCGTCGGCGCAGGACACGGTCACCTCCTGGCGGTCGGCCAGCGCGTCAGTGGCGTTGCCGGTGCCCACGACGGCGGGAATTCCCAGCTCGCGGGCGATGATGGCCGCGTGGCAGGTGCGCCCGCCGCGGTTGGTGACGATCGCGGAGGCACGCTTCATGATCGGTTCCCAGTCGGGGTCGGTCATGTCCGCCACCAGGACATCGCCGGTCTGGAACGAGGCCATCTGGTCGATCGCGGTGAGGATCCGGACCTTTCCGGCGCCGATCCGCTGGCCGATGGCGCGGCCTTCCACCAGCACCGGGCCGGTCGCGTTCAGGCGGAACCGGCTCATGCTGCCCGGGGCCCGGCGGGACTGCACGGTTTCCGGGCGGGCCTGCAGGATGTACAGGCCACCGTCGATGCCGTCCTTGCCCCACTCAATGTCCATCGGGCGGCCGTAATGCTTCTCAATGGCGACGGCATGGCGCGCAAGCTGCTCGACGTCGTCGTCCGTGAGGCTGAAGCGCGAGCGCTGGGACTGCTCCACCGGCACGAAGTCGATGGTGCGGCCGATCTCGCTGTTGGTGGTGTAGGTCATCTGGAGGGCCTTCTCGCCCAGGCCCCGCTTGAGGATGGCCGGCCGGCCGGCCTCCAGGGCGGGCTTGTACACGTAGAACTCGTCAGGGTTCACGGCGCCCTGCACCACAGCTTCCCCCAGCCCGTAGGAGGAGGTGACGAACACGGCGTCCTGGAAGCCGGACTCGGTGTCCATGGTGAACATGACCCCGGAGGCGCCGACGTCGGAACGCACCATGCGCTGGATGCCCGCCGAGAGTGCCACCTCGGCGTGCTCGAACTTGTGGTGCACGCGGTAGGCGATGGCGCGGTCGTTGTAGAGCGAGGCAAAGACGTCCTTGATGGCCTGCAGGATGTTCTCGATGCCGCGGACGTTCAGGAAGGTCTCCTGCTGCCCGGCGAATGAGGCATCGGGAAGGTCTTCTGCCGTGGCGCTGGAGCGCACCGCCCAGGAAAGGTCCTGCGAGCCGGCGTGCTTGTGCACCAGTTGCTGGTACGCCTCGCGGACCTGTGCCTCGAAATCCGCCAGGAACGGCGTGTCGCGGACCAGGGACCGGATCTCCTGGCCGGCAGCCGCCAGCGCCGTCACGTCATCGGTGTCCAGGCCAACGAGCCGGTCGGCGATCTTCTGGTCCAGGCCGGAATCGGACAGGAACCGGCGGTATGCGTCCGCCGTAGTGGCGAATCCATCCGGGACCTGGACGCCGGCGGACGTCAGGTTCTGCACCATTTCGCCCAGGGAGGCGTTCTTGCCGCCCACCTTGTCCAGGTCCTTAAGTCCGAGTTCGGAGAACCAAAGAACGTCTGTGGTCATGTTTGCTGCTCCTTTGCAGAGGTGGCTTAGGCATTGCTGGCCGCCACGGTAGTGCCGGCCGGAAGAAAAACCTTGTCAACAGTGGCAGGTCTGCCGCGCACTTTCCACATGATGTGCGCCACGCCACGTTTGTGAATGGTTGCTAATGCTTGAGATTCATCCGCTGCAGGATGGTGGCCGCCATCTCCTCCACGGACACGGTGGCCGAGTTCAGGTACGGGATCCGGTGGGATACGTACAGCTGCTCGGCGCTGCGCAACTCAAAACCGCACTGACGCAAGGATGCGTACGGCGAGCTGGGCCGCCGTTCGGTGCGGATCTGGCTCAGGCGCAGCGGGTTGGACGACAGGCCGAAACACTTGGATACGAAGGGCTGCAGCGGCTTCGGCAGGCCGTCCCGCTGGAAGTCCTCGTCGACGAGCGGAAAGTTGGCGGCGAAGATCCCGTGCTGGAGTGCCAGATACATGGTGGTGGGTGTCTTGCCGCACCGGGACGGGGCCACCAGGATCACCTGTGCCTTCTCCAGGGCACGCAGGCTCTGGCCGTCGTCGTGCTCCATCGCGTACTCCACGGCCGCCATCCGGGACTGGTAGCGCGCAGCGTTGCCCAGGCCGTGCGCCCTGCCGGGTTCGCCGCTGGCAGGCGCGCCGAGTGCCTGTTCCAGCACGCCTACATGCGTGCCGATCAGGTCCACGATCACGCCCTTGCAGCCGGCCAGGATCTGCCGGATTTCGCTGCTGACCGCGGTGGAGAAGACCAGGGGCTGAGGCCCGGTGGCGGCAAGGCCGTCGATGGTGCGCACCACCGCCCGTGCCTGCTCGGCCGTGGTGATGAAGGGAATGGTGACACGGTCAAAGTCGGCCACCGGGAACTGGGTCAGCAACGTATTGCCCAACGTTTCCGCGGTGATGCCCGTACTGTCCGAGAGGAAGTAGACAGGGCGTAGAGCAGCAGTGGTCATGGCACGACTTTAGCGGCCGCGGTGGTGCGGAACCGAAGTGGGGACTGGCGCGGGCTAGGCCGGCGGGTTGGTCGCACGCTGGTCAGTTAGCGGTCAGGCTGCTTTCACAGGGGACGGGCCGGCGGCGGACGCTGCCTGGTTCTCGCGGGCCAGGAAGGCGGAGAGTTCACCGATGGTGCTCATCAGCGGTGCGGGGAACACCACCGTGGAGTTCTTGTCGACGGCGATTTCCACCAGGGACTGCAGGTTGCGGAGCTGCAACGCGAGTGGGTGGGCCATCATGGTGTCGGAGGCATCGCCGAGCGCTGAAGCGGCGATGGCCTCGCCTTCGGCGGCAATGATCTTCGCCCTCTTCTCGCGTTCGGCTTCGGCCTGGCGGGCCATGGCACGCTTCATGCTTTCGGGCAGCTGGATGTCTTTGAGCTCCACCAATGTGACTTCCACGCCCCATTCGACGGTGAGCACGTCGAGGATTTCGCGGATGTCGCCGTTGATCCGTTCGGTCTCGGACAAGGTCTGGTCCAGGGTGTGGCGGCCAACCACCTTCCGCAACGTAGTCTGGGCGATCTGGTCGATGGCCGCGGCCACGTTCTCGATGGCGATGACGGATTTCACGGCGTCCACCACCCGGTAGTAGGCCACCGCTGACACGTCCACGCTGACGTTGTCCTGGGTGATGATGCCCTGGGACTGGATGGGCATGGTCACGATCCTGAGGCTTACCAGCGGCAGCCGGTCGATGACCGGGATGATCAGCCGCAGGCCGGGGTCTCTTACGCCGACCACCCTGCCAAGCCGGAACAGTACGCCCTTCTCGTATTGGCGGACGATCCGGATGGACATCCTCGCAGCAACGAGAAGCAGGATAGCGAGGACAACGACAGTCACGGTGGTGGGGTCCATCAGGATCCCCTCCTGGTCTTTGCGCGGGCCGTGCCGGCACCTGGCTGGCGCCGTGACAGGGGGCCCTGCACTTATTGTCCCACCAAAGGCGTCGGGGAGCTTAGGGAAGCAACCGGTTTAGGGAGCCCCGGAATGACCATCGACCATACGGCACCCTGTTGTTCTTTCCGCTTGTGGGGTCCTTCTCTGACCAGTGCCCCGCTTGAGTTCCACCCCCAGGGCATGCGGCCATCGCGGTGGTTCCCAGTCCTGGTGTTCGCTCCTGTATCTCCTGCCTGTTGGCGAGATCCAACCCGGAGGTTCGGTTGGGGACGCCGGTGTCGGTTTCCACGCGGTGATGTGTCGGAGCCTGTGGTGCTTCGGACACGGTTGTCCAAGGTTGCTGATCCCGGTGCGGCCGCCCTGATGCCAAGCCAAGATGTGATCGGCCTCGTTATCAAGGGAGTGGCTGCTGCAGCCGGGAAAGGGGCATCTTCCATCGCGCATCCGCAGCCACTGGCGCATGGCTGAGGTCAGCCGGTAGCTGCTGCGGCCGATCTCCAGGGGCGCCCCGTCACGAGGGTCAACAAGCACGCGGTGGAACGACTCCGCGCCTTCGGCGACAAGGCGGCGTGCAATCGATGGCGGTATCGGCCCGTACCCGTCCAGCATGGCCGGTTCGTCCGTGGCACCAAGCAAGGAAAAAACGGGCACGGCGACCAGCACCTGCGCCCGCGTCCGCGGAACCTGCCCGCGGTATCCCTCTTGAAGGTCCGCACTGCCGCCTCCGGTAAGCAGCGCAGCGGAGAGCACGTCGGCGCGCAGCTGCGAGAGGGATCTGGCCTCGTGCGTGCCTTGGAGACCACGGGCAACAGCTGTGGTTCGGTTCCAGATCGCCGAAGCCGTGGCGGCTGGAAGATAGGCAGAGATCCATGCCATCCCATCGCATTCCGGCGCATAGCCAACCCGCCGGTCCGCGGCGCTCTTGGCATGGCGGGCTTCCAGGCTCTCCGGGTGATGGCGTTCACGCCAGATACGGGCCTTGGCTTTGAAACGGTAGGCAGGCATCTCGCCAATCGGGCAACCCCGGGCCCGGTTAAGCGCGTCCGGATCCAGGAAGTGCGCTTCCAGGGCACCAGCGGCAGCGGGCTCCAGGCTGGCGGTTTGCTCCACCATGGTCCGGGCATGCTGCCACGAAATATGTCCGGAGCCCAGGGCCGCAAGGGTCAAAGGCAGCGATCTGGCCAGCGCATAGGATTCGGCCAGCAAAGCACCAGCGGCGCGATGACTTATTGCCAATGCACACCCAACTTCCGCTGCCACGGCCATCTCCTGTGCCTGGACCGGAGCGTCCGGCGGGGCCGCAGAACGCTCCGCATCAGCGAAGGCAGCCACGGCCCGAACCTTCAAAGCCGCCAGTTGGGCTTCCGCCTTGGCGGCGCAGGCCATGACATCCAGGCACCCCTCGGCCAGCCCCTGGAGTGGATCGACATCGTCAGAAGCGGCAAGTGAGCCGGAGTCTTCCACCTCGGCAGTCAGCATGGCGATGGCGGACTGTATGTCCGCAAGTGCCCTCGCCACCACACTGTTTGCCATATCCCAATGATGCCGGGAGGGTGTGACATTTAAGCCGGCTGGAACGCCGAGCTTAGCCGTTGCCTGCGGCGCCGGCGTCCAGCCCGGGTTCCTGCTGCGCTGCCGCGACGATGCTTCCGTATCCCTGCAGGAACATCCGCCGACCCTGGCCTTCATCCGCCCACACCCAGATGATCGAATAATCTGACGTCACGGCGTCCACGACTCCCGTGCCGGCCATGGTTCCTTCGGCAAAACTGACCCGGTCCCCCACCGCAAGCCGAGGGTGCCTGGTCCGCTTCCGGCGGGGCTTGATGGTGGCGGTGTCCCCTGCCGCTGCAGGGTCTGGCAGGCATGTGCTGACGTGCTGGCGCATCGGTTTCCTCCGGGCTCACGGGCGGACAGTCAGCTCATTACAACCCTGCCCGCTGCTCCCAGGTCACGCACGACGGCGTGGTGCAGCAAGACTAACGCGCCATGGCACAACATGCATGGTCCGCAGGCTTCGGACGGAGTGTGACTGCGGGAGTTTCGTCAACTGTATTGTTCGAAAACCGAATCTCCATCGAGTTGATGTTTTCCGCGATTTTTCGCCATAAACTAGGCAGGCTGTGCTGAACAGCTTTGGGGGCGCGGCTGAGGCCGCCTGATTGAAAGGCGGCAGCGTGCTTCGCACTGCTTCGCTACGTGTGGTGGCTGGGATTACTGTTGCACTTGTATCGCTCCTGGCCAGTGGGAGCGTGAAGGCCACGGCCGATGACTGGAACCCGGTGAAATATGTCGAGGGCATCATTACGGGGCCGCCGGGTACGCACCTCGATCATCTGAAAGTGCAGCTTACCGACGTGCAAAGCGACATGCTCAGGACTGCCGAACCCGTATCAGCCGATGGTCATTTTCGGGTGCCATACAGCGGGATGGACTTCGGCAATCTGCTGGTTTCGGGAGGAGACACGGGGTTGGCCAACACGTGGTACGGAGATGTGGCCAGACAAGCAGATGCGACCACGATTACTCTGAGCAACCGCAGCCTTCGGGGATTGAAGGTAACGATGGCCCCGGGTTCGACTATTTCCGGTTCTGTTTCCGCACCACCCGGGACCGATCTACACCAACTGGCCGTAGTGGCCAGCAGTTCATTTACTCCGCCCGCTGGTGTCGCCCGAACAGCCTTCGAACGGGCCGTGCCGGTGGCGTCCGACGGCAGTTACAGGATCACAGGCCTTGGCGCCGACACTTTTACCGTGAGGGTCACACCCGGCTCAAGCGGCCTGCTGGAATCCTGGTACGGCAGTGGCGCAGACAAGAAGGCCGCGAATCCGATCCAACTCAAGCCAAGCACCAGCACCACGGGGATCAATTTTGGCCTGACAGCTCCCGCCAGCCTCAGTGGCCGGATCATTTTCCCGGACGGGGCAGCCCCGAATCCGGCTTTGTGCGCATCTATTCTGACGCCGGCAACGTTGTCAGTTCGACGACCTTTGGCGAAGACGGGGCATACAGCCTGCCACAAGTTCCTGCCGGACCCGCCAGGATTTCTTATGGGTGTCCTGCCAACAACAGCGCTTTCGCAACTATGTGGTATCCAAACGCTGGACAGTTCCCCTCAGCCGAGAGGGTGAACTTTGCCCAGGGCGAGGCAAAATTAGGGCTGGATCTTCGTCTGGCACCCGCAGGTGCGATGACAGGAACGGTCACGGGGACCACTTCGCCGGTGTATGTCTCTCTTCACGATTCCCTGGGTCGCTTTGTCAGGTCAACCACCACAGATTCCGCCGGCAACTACCGCATCGGAACTGCAGCTCCAGGACAATATAAGGTCCGATTTAGTTCGCCCGGCCAGTACGGCCCGTCGCTGCTGACGCAGTACTATCCCGGAGTTCCAGAAAATGAAGGATATGCAAAGGGTGCCGATGTCGCCATCGCGCTTGGAGGGACCACTGCAGGTGTAAATGCCGCCATGACAGGTGGCGGATCCATTACTGGGCGCGTACAGAGCGCACCAGGGAGCCCGCTGGGGTACCACGGTGTCATGGCGATATCCACGGACGGTTCGCTGGACGAAAGGAGGGCAACAGCCGACCCGTCGGGAGCGTTTGTGATTGGCGGCCTCGCGGACGGGGACTACATCGTGGAAACCAACGTGGACCCTTACGCGCACTACCTAATCCCGCTTGGAAAGATCTACTCCGGCAACGTGCGCGACAGACAAGAAGCGCAAGTGCTCCAAATCCGGAACGGACAAAAAGTGGACGCTGGAACGCTCTCGTATGACACAGCCGGGCGCCAAGCCTCTCCGGCGGCCGGCAAATTCGTTCCCCTGCAACCGACGCGGCTTTTGGACACCCGGGAACTGTCTGACCCTGTCCCGGTGAGATCAATGCAGGTGGTCCAAGTCAGTGGACTTGCCGGCGTGCCGGCTGATGCAAGCGCCGTGGCACTGAACGTGACCGTCACTGATCCGACCTCTTATGGATTCGTCAATGCTTTCCCGTTCGGCCAGCAAAGTACCAGCACGTCTACGGTCAACTTCCGGGAGCGCCAAACGGTCGCCAATTCCATAGTCGTGCCTGTGCATGATGGTCGGATCAATTTGGAGAACGCCGGCTACGACGGAACCCTCCACCTGATCGTGGATATATCCGGCTACTTCACAAGCGGAATTCCCACGGACAGCGGAGCATACCAGGCAGTAACGCCTTTCCGCGCCGCAGACAGCCGTGGAACGCTTGGGACCCGCAGCGGCGAAGTTTTTGACATTCAAATGATTGGCCTGGCTCCTCTACCGGCAGAGGTCGGCGCCGTTGTCGTGAACATTACGGCGGCCAACATCTACCGCGACAACATCCACACCAGCCACGGACATTTGACCGCTTACGCGAGCGGCACCAGCCGCCCGGCAACGTCCAACGTCAACTATGACTGGACCACCGGCGACACCCCGAATCTTGCAATCGTTCCGGTGGGCGCTGACGGCAAGATCAGTATCGCGAATACATCGCCGGGGCCGGTGGGCATCGTTGTCGACGTGGTGGGATATTTCCGGAAGGGCGCGGGTTCAACTCCGGGCGCTTTCGAGTCCTTGGCGCCCAAGCGGCTCCTGGACACCCGGACGACAGCTTCCCCCTTGGACGCCAACGCAGACGCCGCTGTGACCGTAAGCGGCGCTAACGGCGTTCCGGCTGGAGCCAAGGCGGCGCTGATCAACCTGACTGTTACGGACCCAACATCCGTTGGGCACTTGAGGGCTTATCCAAGCGGAGGCCCCCTCCCGGGAACATCGAACGTCAACTTCGAGGCGACTCAGACCCGGGCCAGCTTCTCCGTGGTTCCCATCGGGCCGGACGGCAAGATCGCCATCAGGAATACCTCCGCCGGTCGATCGCACGTCATTGTCGACATTGTTGGCTACATTCGCGGCTAGGCCGCTCTGGGACCCGGCCAGTGGAGCCGGGCAGCAGGCCAGTGGAGCCTGGCAGCTGTCCGGCCCCGGACAGCCGGCCGCTGCCCCGCCCGGAACCTCAGTCCAGCGCCGCCACGGATCCCAGTGCGTCCCAAGCGAAGCTCGCCAGCCAGTGCGTGGACATGAAGTCGCCGCTCTCCAGCCCGGAGAGCCCGGCCTTCAACAGCGGATCGAGTGCCTCGCTGAGGACGGCCGCCGCAGCGGTTGCTTCGGGCTTGGAGGATTCGCGGAGGGTGGCGATGGTGCGGGCCACCTGGCCGGCCCGGGTCAGGTTCAGTCCGTGCAGGTGCACCAGGTAGCCGTCGGTCTCATCCGTCACGCCCACCGGCTGCAGGATCCGCGACGCCGTGGAGAGTCCCGGGAGGAACGCTCCGAACCAGTCTGCGAACTCGTCGGCGGAAAGGACACGGCGCATCAGGTCCGCCTCGCTGAGGCCGGCCGAGAGGAAGTCCTGGCCACTGAGCTCCCAGTCCCCCGGCCAGCCACGGTCGTTCGCGAACCAGCCGCGGGCCGCCTCCTCGCACGCCTTCGCGGCGTCCTCGCGGCCCAAGGATCGGAAAGCGTCCAGCATGTAGCCCACCCCGAAGGCCGCGTTGGTGTGCAGCCCGTGCCGGACGGGGTATTGCGCCTTGGCCATCCACGCGACGCTGAGCTCCGCCACCGCATCCACCAGCGGCTCCAGGGCGGAGCCCCATTCGCGGATCTGTGCATCGGAGGACGCGGAACAGGTGGCCGCAAGCCGCATGAGCCACGCCCAGCCATACGGACGTTCCCAGGACGGGTTGGCCAGCAGGTAGTCGCGTTCCACCGCCAGCTTGGCCGGGGTCAGGTTGGCGCCCAGGGCTTCCCGCAGCGACGCGGCAGTCGGGCTGTCCACCCAGGCCGCTGTCCCGCCGTCGGACGCCCCCTCCTGAGCAGCCCCGGACAAAGGCGACCCGGCGGCGGCCCCCAGCAGGCTGGCCCCCAGCCAGTGCATGTGGACGCAGGAGTGCCAGTCGAAGGAGGTGTAGAACGCGGGGTGGATCTGCTCCGGCGTGGGACGGTCGTCGGCGGACGCCTGGGTGTGGTGCGCCGAGTGCGGGTAGGGCTCCGACAGGTTGCCCAACACCACGGCGGCGTAGTCCGGGGCCGCCTGTACGCGGAGGTCGTTGTCCATCATGCTCCTTTGAAAGCCGGGATGAGCGAAGGTTTAGTGGAAGGCCAGGAAGTACATCAGCACGATGTTGACTGCCAGCAGCGGGATGGCCGTGCCCACCTGGGCCGTGATGACGCCGTACTTGTTCTTCATCTCCAGCAGCGCGGACGGCACCAGGTTGAAGTTGGCTGCCATGGGCGTGCAGAGGGTGCCGCAGAAGCCGGCGAGCATGCCGATCGCGAAGATGATGGCGGGGTCACCGTGGAAGGTCTGCACCAGGACGGGCCAGCCGATGGCGGCGGTCATGATCGGGAAGGCCGCGAAGCCGTTGCCCATCAGCACGGTGAAGAGGAACATGCCGATGCAGTACACCAGCACGCCCGCGATCAGTGAGCCCTTGGGCAGCAGCCCGGACGCCAGGGTTCCCACAGCGGTACCGACCCCGGCCTTGGTGAAGAGGATGCCCAGCGTGGTGAGCATCTGCGGCAGCAGCGCAGCCCAGCCGATGGATTCGAGGATCCGGCGGCTTTCGAAGAGGGGCGTGGCAGGGTTCTTGGGCCTAAGGATGACAAGGGCGACGACGACGGCGGCTACGGCGCCGATGGCCAGCGCCACCAGCGTGGTGTTCTTGGGATCCAGCAGCGGGGTGCCGCCGATCACCAGCACAGGAGCAGCGAGCACCAAGATCACGGTGACCAGGGGCAGCGTCAGGGCGGGGATAAAGAGCTTGTTGCCGAAGCGTTTGGCGTAGGCCTCGCGCTCGGGCCCGGTGGAGGTGCGGTGCTTGCCGTGGCCCAGCAGGCCGGTGGATGCCAGTACCACCAGCACCAGGACGGCGACGCCCAGGATCCAGGCGGGCGCGGTTCCGGCCTGGACCCAGGTGCTGTAGAAGAAGCACAGGCCCAGCAGGCCCCAGAAGGCCGAGCTGCCCCAGCGGCGGGGGTGGTTGGTGTCGGCGGCGATCAGCGACGCCCATGCGACGAACAGAATGCCGACCAGCCAGTAAACGGCTTCAACGTTGATCATTTGGCTTCTCCTGCGGTTTCCTTCTGGGCGGTGAGCTCAAACTCGCGGTATTCCTTGTCCAGTTGCTTGTCCAGGCGCAGCAGCCTGAAGCCGTGGATGAGGAAGGCGGCGATGGCGGTGGGGATGGCCCAGAGCGCCAGCTGGAGCGGTTCCAGGTGCAGGTGGTAGGTGGTGTCCACGAACGTGGTGATCAGCAGGATGGAGCCGACCGCCACGAACACGTCCTCGCCGAAAAACACACCAACGTTGTCGGCGCCGGCGGCGTGCCCCTTGATCTTCTCGCTGATCTTTTCCGGCACGTGGCCGTAGCGGCGCAGCGCTGCACCCTCCGCCATGGGGAACACCAGCGGGCGGACGGTCTGTGCGTGGCCGCCGATGCTGGTCAGGCCCACGGCGGCGGTGATCTGGCGGACGGCCAGGTAGCCGATCAGGACGCGCCCCGCGGTCAGTTTGGCGAGCCGGCCGATGAGGGTTTTGGCCTGCTCCTGCAGCCCGAAGAACTCGATAATGCCCACCACCGGCAGGACCGCCACGAAGATGGTGACGGAGCGGCTGCTGGCGAAGCCGGTGCCGAACGACTCGAGGATCTGCGCGGGGTTCATGCCGCCCAGGAGCGCGGTGACGATGCCCGCGACGGTGACGACAATCAGGGGGTTCAGGCGGATGGCGAAGCCAACGATCACCAGCAGCACCCCGATGAGTACAAGCATGATTATCCCTTCCCAGGGGACCCGTGACGGGTCTGCGAAAGTGGGGGCCGGCGCGTCCGTGCCCAGGTTTAGTCGGTGGGGCGGCGCCGAGGGGCGGGAGCCCCGGTCACGTTAGGGCTGCAGGATTGTGTGTGCTGCAGGACAACGGTGTGATCCACAGCATAGCGTTTTGTTCAACAATCCCGCAACCCCTTTTGCGGAAGGGGATCGGGTCAGCGGCCGACGGCGGCGAGCAGTTGCGCTTCGGCGCGCTCCAGATAGTCGGCCAGGAAGTCCGCTGCCGCGGCCAGTTCCCCGGCCTCCAGGAGCTCGACGATCTTCGCGTTGTCCTCCACGTAGGGTTCGTGGAAGGCGGGATTGGCGGCCATGGAGTGGAATACCAGCCGCATCTCGGCAAGCACCTGGTCCATAAGGCTGTTCAGGCGTTCGCTGCCGGCGCGGTCCACGATGGCACGGTGGAAGTCCTGGTTGGCCCCGGCCATGCCCGGGATGTCGCCGTCAACGGCGGCAGCCCTGGCCGCCTTGACGATCGCTGCAAGGGGCTCCGTGGAGACCGTGCCGGACCACAGCACCGCCGAGGGCTCCAGGAAGCGCCGGACACGGTAGATCTCGCGGATATCCTCCGCGGTGGGGTGCGCGACGAACACGCCGCGGTTGGGAATGCGGGTGACGATGTGTTCCGAGTGCAGGGCTGCGAACGCCTCCCGGAGGGTGTTCCGGGACACGCCGAGGGCCTCGCGGAGGGCTTCCTCTGCGAGCTTGGAGCCGGGTTTGAGTTGGCCGGCCTCAATGCGGCTGCGCAGCTGCGCGGCCACCCACAGCCCGGTTTCGGCGTGCTTGGTGGTCCTGGCCTGGGCTTGGAGATCGGCCAGCACCTCGTCAAACGTCATGGCACCACGATATCGGCAGGGCTCGGCTACCCTGTCCGCGCCTGACGTATTCCGCCATCATGGTGACCATGACGTGGCTTGATGGCCTGCGCATCGACCCGATCAGTCCGCTGCTATCGAGCGGGCACCCGGCCGTACGCTTCTGGGCTGCCAAGGAACTGCCCCCGCCACCGTCAGGCCCTGCCGGCGGCCCTGCGGGAACGTTTGAAGTGGCACTCTGGGACCTTCCGATCCCGCGCCGGATCCTGCGGCACCAGGCGGCGGACGGGTCGTGGACCTACCCGGGAAGGAGGCCCCGGGCGCGGACGGATTACGACCTGCTCGAAACTTATCGGCAACTGGGGTTCCTGGTGGAGATGTTCGGGCTCACGCACCGGCATCCCGCCCTCGCGGCAGCGGCCGACTATGTCCTCTCACGCCAGTCCGCCGAAGGTGATCTTCGGGGGATTTACGGCAACCAAGTGTCTCCCAACTACACGGCGGCCCTCATCGGGCTCCTCAGCAAGGCGGGCTACAGCGGAGACCCCCGGGTGGAACGTGCCTTCAGTTGGCTTGAGGCGTCGCGGCAGGACGACGGCGGCTGGGCCCTTCCGTTCCGCACCCGGGGAAGAAACCTCGACGCGCTCGACGACCAGCGGACCATCACCGGCGACCCGGCCCGGCCCTTCTCACACCTGATCACCGGGGTAGTCCTCAGGGCGTACGCGGCCCATCCTGGGCACCGCGCCGGTGCCTCCGCACAACACGCTGCGGCGCTGCTTGCGGGCCGCTTCTTCGAGCCGGATGCCTACCCGGACAAGGGCCGCGTCTCCGACTGGACCGAGTTCAGCTTTCCCTTTTGGATGACGGACCTCGTGTCCGCCCTCGACGCAATCAGTGTCATCAGTCCCAACCTCCAATCGGAAAAGACCGACAGGGCGCGCGACTGGCTGTCCGCTCACCAGGAACCCTCGGGGCTCTTCACCGGCCATCTGCTCCGGGACCGGTTCCACGACCTCCAGCTCTGGTTCAGCCTCGCGGTCTGCCGGGTGTTCGCGCGCATGCCGTCGCCAGGTGAACCGCCGGCCGCCTAACCGATGGTGGTGAGCGCCTGTCCGGGCCCGACGGCGTCTCCGGGCACCGCGTACAGCTCCCGACCGTACCGGCACGGTGGGCGGCCACGGCCGTTTCCATCTTCATGGCTTCCAGCACCAGCACCGCCTCGCCTTCCTCGACGAGTGTTCCGGGCTCAGCCAGCCACTTGACCACGGTGCCGGCCATGGTGGCCAGCAGGTCGCCGTCGTTCTTCCCGGCCGGAGCAGCCGCGCTCCCCTCCGCCGCGGCGGGACGGCCGCGGCCGCCGCCGTTGAGCAGCGAATCCAGCAGCACGGCAGGAAGTCCGAGCTCCATCCGCTTGCCGTCCACTTCGATGCCGATGGTGCGGCGCGGTTCCTCGGGTGCGGCGGGGCTGAACGCGGGGTCCGCTTCCAGCTCGGCGGCGAATTCACTCTCGATCCAGGTGGTGTAAACGCCCAGGGAATCGGTGCCGGTGAAGTCTGGAGCCTCCACCACGGCGCGGTGGAACGGCAGGACGGTGGCCAGCCCGCCAACACGGAACTCGCGCAGGGCGCGGCGGGCGCGGCGGAGGGCCTGTTGCCGGTCCGCGCCGGTCACCACCAGTTTGGCGAGCAGCGAATCGAATTGTCCCGGCACTGTTGACCCGGCCCGCACACCGGTATCCAGCCGGATTCCCGGCCCGGTGGGCACCTCGAAGGAATCCACGGTGCCCGGGGACGGCAGGAATCCGCGGCCCGGGTCCTCGGCGTTGATCCGGAACTCAAACGCGTGGCCGTGCGGCTCGGGGTCGTCAAGAATGGGCAGCACCTCCCCCGCCGCGATGGACAGTTGGGCAGCCACCAGGTCCACGCCGGAGGTTTCCTCCGTGATGGGATGCTCCACCTGGAGCCGGGTATTGACTTCCAGGAAGCTCAGGAAACCGGAGCCATCCAGCAGGTACTCCACGGTGCCGGCGCCCACATATCCGGCTTCCCGGCAGATGGCCTTGGCCGAGGCATGGATGGCGGCCCGCTGGTCCGGCGTAAGGAATGGCGCCGGGGCCTCCTCGACGAGCTTCTGGTGCCGGCGCTGCAGCGAGCAGTCGCGGGTGCCGACCACCACCACGTTGCCGTGTGTGTCCGCGATGACCTGCGCCTCCACGTGCCGGGGGCGGTCCAGGAATTTCTCCACGTAGCATTCGCTGCGGCCGAAGGCTGCAAGGGATTCGCGTACCGCAGAGTCGAAGCTTTCCTCGATGTCGGCAAGGTTCCGGACCACTTTCAGGCCGCGTCCGCCGCCGCCGAAGGCCGCCTTGATGGCTACCGGAAGGCCAACCTGTTCCGCGAACGCACGGACTTCTGTGGCGTTGGCCACCGGGCCGTCGCTTCCCGGTGCAAGCGGGGCACCGGCGCGGACGGCAACCTCGCGGGCGCTGACCTTGTCGCCGAGCAGCCGGATGGTGTCCGGCGAGGGCCCGATCCAGGTCAGGCCGGCGTCGATCACGGCTTGGGCGAACCCGGCGTTCTCGGACAGGAAGCCGTATCCGGGGTGGACGGCGTCGGCACCGCTTGTGGCGGCGATCGCCAGGATCTTTTCAATGTCCAGGTAGGTTTCCTGCGGCCGGGAACCGGCCAGCGAGTACGCCTCGGTGGCGGCGGAAACGTGCAGCGCATCGGCATCCGGATCGGCGTAGACGGCAACGCTCTCCAGGCCCGCGTCGTCGCAGGCCCGGGCGATCCGGACGGCAATCTCGCCGCGATTGGCAATGAGGACTTTACGCATGGAAGCTTTCCTTCGGTGTTTCGGGCTGGTCTGCCGGGGATGCTGCGGTGAACCGCACCGTGGCACCCGGCGGAAGTTGGGCGGCTTTGTCCAGGTCAGCGTGGACGACGACGGCAATCACCGGGTACCCGCCGGTCACCGGATGATCGGAGAGGAAAAGGACCGGCTGGCCTTCCGGGGGCACCTGCACGGCGCCGCGGACAGTGCCTTCACTCGCCAGTTCACCCTCCTTGCTCCGTGTCAGTCCATGTCCGTCCAGGCGCAGGCCGATCCGGTTGGACTTCGGTGTCACGGTCCACTCCTGGGACAGGAAGCTTTGCAGGGTTTCATCGTTGAACCAGTCCTGCCGCGGTCCAGGAACCACGCGGAGCATTGTGGCGTGGCCTTGGTCCGGGAGGGGTGAGATTTCGGGGTTGCCCACAATGCTGCCCGGTTTGGCGGCATGCACGGGCAGGATGGTCCCTGCGGTGAGCGGTTCGGGACCGATCCCCGACATGGTGTCGGTGGATCGGCTGCCCAGTGCGGCCGGGCCCGCGACCCCGCCACGGACGGCCAGGTAGCAGCGCAGCCCTGCCGTGGGCGCACCCACTGTGAGCCGCTCCCCTGCCAGCAGCGCGAACGGGGCGTCGCACGCCGGATGCCGCACCGCCGTCGTCGTTTGGGCATCGTTCGACGACGTCACCTCCAATGGCGCGCTGGCGCCGGTGACGGCGAGGACCTGGTCGGTCAGGGCTTCGAGTTCCAGGCCGCCGAAGAGGGTTTCGATTCCCGCGGCGTCCTCCGGGTTGCCCACCAAGCGGTTGGCGCGGCGCAGGGCACCCCGGTCCATGGCACCGGAGCTCGCTGACACCCAGGGCTGCGTAGCCCGGCCGGCCGAGGTCCTGGATAGTGGCCTGGAGGCCAGGCTTTCGCACGGCCAGGCCCGCCGAGGCATGTTCCTCGTGAGCCTCCGCGCTGGCAGCAGTTTCGGTGTGCCGCCGAACGGTGGCTTGAGCCCGGACGGCGGTGAAACGGACGGTATCGCCCGGGCGGATGAGCGCCGGGTTCTCCCGTTCAAGGTCCCAGAGTGCGGCGTCGGTCCGTCCGATCAGCTGCCAGCCGCCCGGTGACTGCCGGGGATAGATCGCCGAGTATTGTCCACCCAGGGCCACCGCCCCGGCGGGTACCGCGGTTCGCGGGGAGCGCCGGCGCGGCACGTCAAGGGTGGAATTCTCGCCGGTGAGGTAGGCGAAGCCCGGAGCGAATCCGGCGAAGGCTGCCGTCCATAGCTGGCCTGTGTGGGCTGCCACGACGCCTTCGCGGCCGAGGCCGGTGAGCGCCGCGGCCTCGTCCAGGTCGTCGCCGTCGTACACCACCTCAATGGTGACCAGTGTGCTGTCGGCCTCCGCGGGCGCGTCAAGGTCCAGGCCGCGAACGTGCGCGGCCAGCTCCTGCAGGGCATGCGGCGAATCAGCGGTGATCAGCACTGTCCCGGCGGCGGCAATGACGTCGATCTGGCCCGGCCTGGGGTGCGCCATAAGTTGTGCCTGGAGGCTGAGCACCGCGTCCAGGGAGGAGAGCTCAACCAGGATTGCCCGGTCTCCTGCAGGCCTGATCGCGGTAAGGACCGGCGCCGTGGCCGGGCGCTGTTGTGTGGCAGCCATGGCTACGCGAAGCTTTGGATGGTGATGCCGGCATCGGCCAGGGCGGCGCGGACGGCGGCGGCCATTGCCACAGCGCCGGCGGTGTCGCCGTGCAGGCAGATGCTTTCCGCTTTGACCGGGACCAGTGAACCGTCCACGGCGCGGACCACGCCATCGGTGGCCAGGCGCAGGACGTGCTCGACGACGTCCTTCACCTCGTGCAGCACGGCTCCGGGTTCGCGCCGGGAGACCAGGGTGCCGTCAGGGTTGTAGGCACGGTCGGCGAAGGCCTCCGCGACCGTGCGCAGCCCGGCGGCGTCGGCCTGGCGCTGGATCTCGGAGTTCGGCAGGACCATGAGGGGAAGGGTGGGGTCCACGGCAAGGATGGCGGCCACCACCGCGCCGGCCTGCCGGGGGTGGTCAACGATGGTGTTATAGAGCGCACCGTGGGGTTTGACGTAGCGGACTGCGGTTCCGGCGGCGAGGGCTACGGCCTGGACGGCGCCGATCTGGTAGACCACGTCAGCGGTCAGTTCCGCCGGGGTCATGTCCACGAACCTGCGGCCGAAGCCGGCCAGGTCCCGGTAGCCGGGGTGGGCGCCCACGGTTACGCCGGCTTTCGCGGCAGCCAGGCAGGTGGCCATGATGCCCACGGGATCCCCTGCGTGGAAGCCGCAGGCCACGTTGGCGCTGGAAACACTTTCGAAAATGGCGGCGTCATCGCCGAAGGACCAGTTTCCAAACGATTCGCCGACGTCGCTGTTCAGGTCGATGCTGGGCATGTGATCTCCGTCTCGGATTGGTGGTACTCCAAGAATGCCCTATAAATCAGGATTGTTCAACAATCCTGTATGGTCAGCACCGCCGTGATCAGCCTCAGGCCTTGGGGGCAAGGAGAATCTGCACGGCCTCAATCCGTTTGCCGACGCCCGTCGTTCCCGCCGTTCCCCCACCGGCCGTCCAGGACTGCCAACCCAGATCCTGCACGTGGGCGCGGTAATAGATGCTGTAGTGGTTCGCCAGCTCGCCGGTCAGCCTGATTTCGAAGGCTTCCAAACGCAGCCCCCGCCCCACGGTGCCGATCGGATTGGCCGAGGAGGTCCAGGGCTGCCAGCCCACGTCCTGCACGTGCCCCCGCCACAGGATGTCCCCGCCATAAGACATGCTGGCAACGTTGAGGCGCAGCGCCTCGACGCGAAGTGCCTGGCCCGTGGTCCCGGCGACGGTGCCATCGGAAACGTTCGCCATCCAGCCGATGTCCTGAACGTGGGCTGAGTATACGGCCGTGAATTCCGGCGCCACCTTGGGAACCAGCTCGATCGTCACCGCCTCCACCCGCAGACCTTGCCCGACAGTGCCGGCCGTCGCCCCGTCCACCCTGTAGGGCTGCCAGCCGATGTTCTGCACGTGGGCGCGATACCTGATGCTGTACTTCGAGGCCAGATCCCCGGTCAATCGCAGCTCAAATGCCTCCAGTCGCAGGCCCAGGCCCGTGGTTCCAATGGGGGACGCCGACGTGGTCCACGGCTGCCAGCCAACGTCTTGTACATGCCCCCGCCAAAGAATGTCACCCGGGAGGCGGTCCCCCGCTACCGACAGGCGCAACGACTCCAGCGGCAGCGACCGGCCGGTGGTGCCCGCGACGGCACCGTCGGCGACGCTCGGCTGCCAGCCAATCGTCGCGACGTGGGCCTGGTAGACGCCACTGCACGTCATGTCGTAGTCGTAAGTGCCGTCGGTCCACTGCGCGATGTGGACGGTGCCGCCGGAGAAGCTCGGGTTCACGCAGAGGTCGGACGCTTCGCTGGCGTAGTCGAGTCGGCCTGCCGGTGACCAGACGGGCACGTCGGCGAGCTGCCACGACCCGGTAATGGCTTCCCAGGCGCTCGCGTAGGAGTAGACCCCGTGCGGGTATCCGGCGTCTGCCAGTGCTGCCAGGAGTCCTGCGATGACGTAGCGGTTCTCCTGCCGCTCAGCTGGCGACGAGCTGGGCCAGGGCTGTTGCGGGCGGGGCTCGACGTCGACCCAAATTCTTTCAGGCCGCCATCCCACCTTGCCAAGGGATGCCAAGGCGGCGAGGCCCTCCGCATACCCAACGTTCCGCAGCCGGTCCGGACGGGTGCTGGTGGGATAGGGGCCGTCGTCTCCGTAAGCCTCATACTGCGCCCCGGTGGGAAACGTCGCCATGGCGTAGGCCTGGGCCCTGACCCCGTGGTCGAGCACCCACTGGAACTGGCCGGCCAGGCAGGGGTTTTCGGTAAAGGCGAGTCCGCGGGTCAGGCCGACGACGACGAACCCAGTATCTTCGGGCGGCATCGGAAGACCACCCGGACACTGCGGCCAGGAAATGTCGTGTCCGTAGTCGACCGCCCGTGCGGGTGGAGCGAACAGCACGCCGATCGCGAACACGAGTACAACCGCCAGGAGCCTGGGCACGGATGCCCGGGAGCGGCGGCCAGGTTGGAGAACTCCCAGGCCGGCCATGATGGCCCCCCTATTCAAAGGATGACCAAATTCTCCCACTCCGCCGGTGGCGCCGCCAGCCTCAACCCAAACGCCCGCTCACATCCTGCAGCTTCAACCCAGACGCCCGCTCAGTTGTTGCGGGGCTACCCGCAAGGGGTGAGCGGGAGTCCCGGTTTTACCTGTC